>NZ_JAAIYA010000003.1 GCF_010894405.1 Pyxidicoccus caerfyrddinensis | reverse complement strand
GCGCCGTCATCCGGCGCATTCTCCGTCACCTTCAGCTGCCCGAGCAGCCGCCGCGCCTGGCTCCGGCGCTGGGGCCACCGCAGCTGGCTCTCTGGGAGTAACTCTCGGCTGAGGGTCGCACCCTCTCGAGCAGCTCGCGGCAACCGGTCGCCCGCGCAAGGCAGTGGTGCGCCTGGAGCGCGACGTGCAGGCCTCCTTGGGGGGCCTCCTTCTCCGTCCAGGGCATGTCGCAAGACCCTCCTGGCCCACCACCTACCCCGGCCCTCGCACGCAACTGGGCTCCCATGCCGCCTATGCTCCCAGTGCCTCGACAGGCGCATTCCCGATAAGGCCACACTCAAGCGGGAGGTGGCCCGCTGGGAGCGGACGCGAAACAAGGAGCGTGCTCGCGTCCGCTGGCGCTTCACTGTCGAGAACGCCCGCACCAAACTCGGGCGGGCGTATCCCCAAGCGCAGGCGGCGCTCGCCGCTGCCGCCTGAACCCTTCAAAACCTCTGTGCTGAGGTACTAGTTCGGATGGTGGCAGGAGGCTACGAGAGCAAGGGGCGGATCGTGCAGTGCGTTCGAGGCCCCAGGCTGCCGCCTGGCAACCTGGAGCCGTCGTGGAGCCTTCGGAAGGTGCCCACCACGTCTGGCTTCAACGAGAAGTGGCCGATCTTCACCCAGGACACGCGCAAGTGCGTTCGGTCAGACGGGAGCACGCCTACGTGTCGCATCAAGCAAGTCGGGACCCTGTTCACGACCGAGTGCGAGTAGGAGGTCTTCGCCGCTACTGCATCGTGAAATCTGACACCGGGCCCGACCCCCGGATTCGGAAGGCGAAATCGCCGTCTGTGCGGCATGACCGCCGTCGCCTACCTTCGAGTCAGCTCCAAGACCCAGGACTTCCCCACGCAGCGGTCCGCCATCGAGCGGGCCGCTGCGGCTCGAGGGGATACTATCGGTGCCTGGTACGCGGAGAAGCGCAGCGGAAAGACCATGGCCCGTCCGGAGATGGACCGCCTCCGGGCCGATGCCAGGGCCGGGCACGTGCACAGGCTCTACGTCTTCCGCCTGGACCGGCTGACCCGCTCCGGCATCCGCGACACCTTCGAGCTGATCGAGGAGCTGCGGTCGGCCGGCGTTGAGGTCATCAGCATCGCTGATGGATTCTTTCTGGATGGTCCAGCGGCCGAGGTCATCCTCGCCGTGATGTCCTGGGCGGCGAAGATGGAGCGGCTGGCTATCAACGAGCGCATCGCCGCCGCCCGGGAGCGGGTGGAGGCCGAGGGCAAGGGCTGGGGAAGGCCCTCGCGCTTCACCGGGGCCGACCTGGTGAAGCTGGAGGCCCTGCGCAACCAGGGGCGGACCATCCGGGAGATCGCCATCGCCCTGAAGGTGTCGCGCTCCACGGTGCAGCGCTCCCTGGCCCAAAAAGTTGGGGCCGCCCAGCCCGGCCGGCGCCCTGCGGACGAGGAGCGGCAGCAGGGGGCGGCCAAGTAGCCTACTTCCGGGACAGGGGCGAGTCAGGGGTGGCGGCTATCCTCGGTCAGCCATGAGCGAGCAATTCACGTGCGTATGCGGTCGGCTCCAAAGGACTCTCCTTGCCTCCAGTGTCACCGACGCCGTCAAGCGGTTCCGGGGGTATGTCGAAGGGGGCCTCTACGCTGACCTGGTTGAAGGCGCGACGACGCTGACCATTCGCGGTCCGGTCAGGGTACGGCACGCGACTGCCGAACACGTCTTCGACAGGGCGTCGGGCGACCTCAAGAGGTCGGTTGACCTGCGTCCCATGAGGCGCCGGTAGGGCCTAGCCATCATTGGGGCCCGTGCGTTCCCTCCTGGTGGCGCTCTCCGGCTGGAGCGCAGAGCAGGAGCGATACCGGCTCATCGCGCGCACCAAGGCCGGCCTGGAGCGCGCCCGGGCCCAGGGCAAGCGCCTGGGGCGGCCGCCGGCGTCTCCAGTCCTCGTGCGGGCCGCTGCCGACCTGGTAGCGTCCGGGGTGCCGGTCGCGGAGGCCGCTCGCCAGAAGGGCGTGAAGCGAACCACGTTGCGGCGACACCTCGCACAGGCCGGTGTAAAAGGATGGGATGGAGGACCTTCTCCCACCGAAGGTCGCGGCGAAGATCCGTGACCAGTACCGTTCTGCGGTACGCGATGCTGCGTCCCGCTACCGGTTTCACGCGCGCGACGAGGACAGCGTTACTGGCGCCCTCAACGAGCAGATCATGGTCAACGTCAATGGTTCTGTGATGACGCAGGCCGGAGAGGTGACCTGGGCCACCTCAGCCTGGAAGCTGCGAGGCCGGGGCAAAGGCGCAGCCGAGAAGCGCATAGGCGCAGACTCGATCCTTGAAATCGAAGTGCGCGATGCCGATGGCGGAACCATTGGTCGAAAGCTCTTACCGATCCAGGCGAAGAATCGCTGGACTGAGCGCGATCCCAACGTTGCGAATCAAGCTCGCAAGATCGAGGGACTCCGGGGTGTAGTGGTGGACTACTCGCCGAATGGTTACTTCGCCGTCCCCGCTTCCGTCGCGGCCGATGCAGAAGGAGATCGCAGGGAGATTCGCAGCGAGGCGTTCAGGGACCTCGCTGATGTGCTGGCGGATGACTTGCTGAAGTGCACCGTCGGTAGACGCGATGCGTACTTCGATGCCCACGAAGAGAAGATCCTCTTTGAAGAGAACGGGCACCTGAAGGAGCGGTCAGCAAAGGTCAGCAGAAGAGTGCGAACCAGAATCACGCTCCCTTGACCTTGATGGCCCCAGGTGGCCGAAAACGCCCGGACGCCACCAGAGGAGGGAGGGCGTGAATCCACATCGTTACGCAGCGAGCTCGCCCCTGGCCGGAAACGACCGATTCTTGCCGCGCAGACATCTCAGCGTGCTTGCGACCTATGCCGGATGACGGGTCACGAAGTCGCGGAGGGACTGGATGAGGAGGCTCACCTGCTCCTTCGTGTACTCGGTGTACTTTCCATGCGCCGCGCTGTTTCGCAGGCCAAGCCATGCGGTGACGTTCTTCTGGTCGAGCTTCGAGTAGACATCCGCGCCAGCAAGCTCAGCGTTCAGAAAGTCAGCCTTCTTGGGCTTCCCGTTCTGGGCTTCGACGGCGATGCCGGTCTTCAGTGCGAGCTTTCGGAGATGCTCCTCAAGAACGGCCCCTGCGGTGACCGCAGCCGGGTCCTTCCAGCCTTCCTCAAGTAGGTGAGCGGCGGCGTCGAGCAGATCCGCGAACAGCTCCGCGTGAACAAGCTCTTCAAAGCTCCGATGCCGGCCGGCCGCGATGTCGGCTCGGAGGCCGTCAAGGGCGCCCTTGAGGTTCGGAATACCAAAGACGTTCGTGAAGTCGTACTTCTTGAGGTAGTCGGCGAGGATACGGCGGTAAATACTGCCGGGGGGAGCCATGCGTTCGATGCACGCGGCGAGCTGGCTGCCCACGCTAGCGATATCCGCCGGGGGGAGATCCGAGCAGTCGTCATACTGCGACCTACTGCGGAGGGCGGTCCATTCGCCGAGTACGCCATCGATCTCGTTCAGTACAGCCTTCGTATCAATGCTCATGGCCAAGTCCATCACGTGTCACTCGGGGGGCCGGGCACTTTATCCTAAGTAGGCCGCCAGAAGTTCTCTAACAAATCACGCAGCCAGAAGCCCTCGGCCAGGCAGCCTGCCTTGCGGAGGGCATCCTGGGGCGACAGGCCCAACACCCACTGGATGGCGGCATCGACATGCTGCTGCACCGTAGGGTACTGCCGGTTGGCGGACACGCGCTGCTTGAGTGGACGCCAGAGGTGGTCCATGCAGTTGAGTTCCGAGCGCTGCTTGGGCAGCAGCACCAGGTGGGTACCGAGACGCGCGGCGAGCCGCTGAGACTTCTGGGCGGTGTGGCAGCTGGCCCTGTCGAGCACCAGCAACAGCTACCCCGGCCCTCGCACGCAACTGGGCTCCCATGCCGCCTATGCTCGTCACCCATGCCGCGCAGGTCGAAGGACACGGAGCGCTGCTTCAGGTGTGCCTGCTGAGCGGCCCACTGCTCGCGCCTGCCGGCGTTGCTGTTGACGAAGAGGACGGGGAGCCCGCCCTCACCGGAGTCGGTGACGGCGAGCCGGCCCGCGGGGCCCTGGATGGTGCGGTGGGTGGGTGCCATGGGCGCCACCATGCCAGAAGCTCGCGGTTCACCGTGCAACCGCGGACGTCCGAGTGGTGAGCTGCCACCAGTCTGCTCCTCGCTTCCGAAGCGCCAGCGCCGGCCGCTGGCGTGTGGCGCGAGGGACGTGCTGGCCACACTCCTGTCATTGCCGTGCTCGGGTCATGAGAGAGTCCGGGCATGAGCGAACCAGCGATTCTCGCGGTGGGAACCCGGGACCGGTGGCGAGGTATCGAGGTCTCCGACGACGGTGTTCCCGAGATGCTGGGCGTCTTCCTCCTGCGCCTCCTGCGCCGCCATGGCGGAGCGAAGGGTGTCGCGAAAGCGTTTGTTTCCGCTCCCTGGGGCTGGCGCAAACTGCCGACGCGCGAGGCGCTCGATAGCGGCTGGCGCCCTGGTTCACGCAGGACGACGAGCACAGCGGGACTCAGTTCCTCACGTGGTTCATCCTCGACGTCGAGGGTGGCCGGCTCGAGGTGTACGACGTGAGTACACGTGAGTGGCTGGAGCCCGTCCGGCTCGCGGCGGATGGCCGGGCCCTCAATCGCCCGGCCTGGATGCCCGATGCGCCGCGCTGGTTGCCCACCCGGCCCGCGCAGGTGGATGCGCGGGCCGCGCGGATACTGGAGGAGCTCCGCAAGCGGGACCTTCCCGTCGAGCGGGCCCGCGCCATCGTCTCCGCATGGCTGAAGGGCCTGGTGCCCCAGGCGGCGAGGGGGGAATGGCAGCTCTGGTGCGGGGATGACGCCACCTGCTGGTCCGCGTGGCGGCTCGGGGAGCAGTTGCTGTGGATACCCGACCGCACCGACGAGGGCTCGTACTTCGAGCTGATTCTGTCGACGGAGGACTGCGGCGTGGGCTTTGGCTCACCCTCCCCCAAGGCGTGGCTGCGGGCCGTGCAGGAGGCGGGAGTCAGCAGGGCGAAGGCCGGCGACACGCTGGATGCGCTCTTCTCGGCTGCGGTGTCGCCGTGGGCGGAAGCGCCGGTCCGGGTCGGCGTCGAGGGGGTGATTCATGCGGAGCCCTCCGGGCCGCTCGAAGCCCTGAAGCAGAAGCTCTTCAAGCCCGCGCCCAAGCCGCTTCCCGCGCCCCAGTTCCTGGAGCTGCTTCCGGCCATTCCTCGTGAGGAGCTGATG
Source organism: Pyxidicoccus caerfyrddinensis (assembly GCF_010894405.1). Classification (GTDB taxonomy): domain Bacteria; phylum Myxococcota; class Myxococcia; order Myxococcales; family Myxococcaceae; genus Myxococcus; species Myxococcus caerfyrddinensis. Next base: position 783,764 of record NZ_JAAIYA010000003.1, on the reverse strand, counting down.
CGCCGCTTCGAGAATGACGAAGGCCCGAGCAGTGTCGTGGAGGATGAGGATGGCTTCCACCCCGCGCGGACATTCGAGCCACCCCACGAGTGGCTCGTCGGACTGGTACGGGCGCTGAGTGTCCCCGTGGGCCCGGGGAGCGGCGCAGTGCCCGAACGACGACGCACCCGCTTCTGGCCCTATGACGATGAGTAGCGGCGCGCTCTGGGATGGTGCGCGCTTCTGCTCAGGGAGAGAGCCCGTCCTCATCCGAGTCAGTGATGGCGAGCCGGCTCGTGAGTCCCTGGATGGAGCAATCAGTGGGGGCCATGGCTTGGGACGATGGCACGGGTGTTGAGTCGCCGGACAAGCCAGAAACCACGCGCTACTCATCAATCCCACGTTGTTTCATGAGTGCAATGATCTGGTCTGCGTCGGGCAGGCGCATGTCCCGTGCTTCGCGGAGTGCGGCTTTCAGCAACTCGGTGGCGAGCGCATGGTCTCCGGGTTGATTGCGGGCAAGGTAGAGAGTAGCCAGCTTCGCACGTCCGACGATCAGGTCGCCGCATAGCCCCAGTTGCTCGAAGACGGGGAGTCACCGGCTGGGCCATAGAGGCCGCCCCACAGGCAAGGAGTGCGCGCGCAGTCAGGCGGCGGGGGGCCGCGCACCCCTCGAGGGCCACGGCCCGCCAGCGTCCAAGGGGGGCGCACAGAGGGGCTACCGGACGCCGAGGTGAGACTGGCCGCCAATTCCGCCTTCTGTGAAGCGTATCGGAGTCCCATCGCTCACGAGGGTCGCCGAAGAGCACCGGTGCCTGACAGCGCCCCGGAGTCCATGGAAGCACGCGGGCACCCTGGCTCCGCGCGCCGCGACCTTTCGGGCCTGGGTATGGCTCCGGCGCGGCCTTGGCAAGCAAAGGCCCCGCGCCAGGAACGTTCGGGGTCTGAGTTGGAGGCGCCCGGTGGTCGGGCTCGCGACGGAACGAGCCCCTCCCCTGCCCCCCGTACCGCAACTGCGTCTCAGCCAGAGACCGCGGACAGGTAGCGCTCGAAGGAGGTCTCCACGGCCGCTCGCCCGCCGCCGAGGATGTTGCGCCCCCAGGTGTAGCCGAACACGTCCTCGAAGTCGTAGGAGCGCAGGCGCTCGCGCATGCTCCGCACGTCGCTCGGCTTCATCGGGATGAAGTTGGGATAGCTGTACATGAACGTGACGTGGCGCCGGTCGGAGACGACCTGCAACGCGTCGCCGGGGAACAGCGCTCCGCCAGCGCGCGGTCCCCGCTTCCAATGGAGCGCGGTGCTGCCCGGGAAGTGTCCGCCGCAGCGGATGAGCGTGACGTCCTCCGAGAGCCGGAGCACGTCCCCACTCCAGAACCGGATGCTCGCCGACGGCCTGCGCACCCATTCCCTGTCGGCTTCGTGCAGCAGGATGGGCACGCCGCCCAGCGCTTCGCTCCACTCCACCATCGATGTGTAGAAGTGCGGATGCGAGATGACCATTCGGTCCACCCCCCCGCGCGCCTTCAGCGCGCAGACCGCCTCATCCGTGACGAGGCTGATGCACTCCCAGAGCACATTGCCCGCGTCCGTCGGCAGGTGCAGCGCCCGCTGGGGAATGGCGAAGTCCGCCGGCAGGCTGAGGCCCAACAGGCCCGCGTCCTCCTCGATGCGCAGCGTGTACTTCCTCGCGAGGGCCTCATGCGTCGTCCACCGCTGGCCGTTCCAGCCCACATACTGGCGCTCGTCCTCGCATACGGGACAGTGCTCGGGAGGCGCGGGCGTCTTTGCGTACTGCGTGCCGCAGGTCTCACATAGATAGAGAGGCATGATGGGGCTCGGATGAATGGGGAACTTCAACGCGCCGCCGGAGCAGCTCCCTGATGGAACAAAACCTGGCGGGCCTCGGCGGACAGGTCCTGCTTCTTCGTGTACACGTCCTCGACGGAGTCGTAGACGCGCTGAGTGGCGGGCCGCTGCTTGATGCGCTCGAACCAGCGCTCGACGTTGGGAAAGGCCGAGAGCGTCTGCCCGTGCGCCGCATGCGGGACGACCCAGGGATAGCAGGCGAGGTCCGCGATGGAGTACGCCCCGCCCGCGATGAAGTCCCTGCCTTCGAGCCTGCGGTCGAGCACGCCGTAGAGCCGTGACACCTCCCGCGTGTAGCGCTCGATGGCGGCGGGCTGGGGCTCGGATGCGTAGACGCGGAAGTAGCCCGCCTGCCCCGCCATCGGTCCCAGGCCGGCGACCTGCCAGAACAGCCACTGCGTGGCTTCGAAGCGGGCCCGGCCGTCCGTGGGCAGGAGCTGGTCGGACTTCTCCGCGAGGTAGAGCAGGATGGCGCCGGACTCGAACACCGGCAGCGGCGTCTCGCCGTGCAGCGGCGCATGGTCGACGATGGCCGGAATCTTGTTGTTCGGAGAGATGGCGAGGAACGCCGGAGCGAACTGCTCCCCGGCCGACAGGCGAACCGGAACGAGCCGGTAAGGAAGGCCGGTCTCCTCGAGGAACAGTCGAATCTTCAGGCCGTTCGGGGTGGGGCTGCAGTACAGGTCAATCATCGGAAAGCTCCACAGCGAGGCCACGTCATGCGGCCACGCTGGAGCCCAGACTAGACACGCGCTGGCCCTCCTATTGGGCCAGTTCGTTGGTTTCTCACTGGGCCAATGAAGTGCCCGGATGAGGAAGGTTTACGGGAGCGCACGAGGCAGGCAGTGGATGGAGGAACTCGAACACGCAGGGAGATACGAAGGCCATCCCATCTGCGCCAAGGAGTCCTCGCTTCAATCCTCTCGTAGATGACTCCCACACGAGCCGACGGCCTGGCGGGAGTTGATGCATGAGGCTGGGCTCGCGATCTTCCAGGTCGCGGGGCCTCCTCCTCGGGAGGAGCCCAGGCCACGGTTCCAGATCAGGCCTGTGCCCACCCCAAAGTCAGGAGTGAGCCTTCCCGGGTTTGTGGCTCTCCGCACTTCTCGTGGAGGGGCATGAGGAAGAATCTGTGCGAATGGCTGCTCCGCCGCTCGATCCCCATGGGAGTGCGTCTGGAGTACGGGGACGACAGGTAGCAAAACTTGGTTTCCCTGCCGAATGGCGCCGGTCGGCAATTCGCCGTGTTTCCCTTTTACCCCCGAGGGGCACCACACAAAGTGTGGGAGAGCCACGGAGCCGGGCCACGCCCAGACTGAGGCCCCTGCTGGCGCTGCGGAGGTGCGGAGGAAGCGGCGCGCTGCGCAGTTGGACCAGGCGACGCTGCTGAAGCGCAGTTTCGACTTCGACGTCTTCACCTGCCCTGGCTGCGGCGGGCGCCGGAGATGTTGAGGACATCACCCAGGTGGACGACCAGTTCGGCGGGCTTGTCCACGGCGGTCGCAAGCTGCCGCTCACACAACCCTGGCTTTCGAGGCGTGGTGGAGCAGAGCACCTCCGCGGCCGCCCAGCCGGTCCACGCATCGAGCTGAGGCGGCCGTGTTGCAACGGCAGTAATGGCGCTGTCAGACCAGTAACCTGTGCCAAGCAGCCGCCCACCCGCGACGTTGTGGAACTGGGTGTCTGCCATCAACAAGATACGAGTACTGTTCTCGCCGGGCGGCTGCCCGCTGGCATCCCGGATGGACACCTGGGGCTGGGTGGAGCGGGGGTCACGGTTCGCGATGAGGCACACCCCACGACGGCGCCCGCGAGAAACGTTAGGGACGTGTCACGGAAAACGCCCCGGTCCCCTCGCGGGAAACCAGGGCGCCTCCCAAGCGCCACCCGTGATGCAATCGGGCGAGCCCCACACCACGCAACCGCGCTACGCGACGAGGACCTGAAGTCCCTGAAGCAACCGGCGAGCGTCGCCGCGAGACGGCAGCCCCGCCTGTTCGACGAGCACCGCCTCGGGCTCCTCCTGCTCCACGAGGCGCGTCAGCTCCTGGAACGCCTCGACGCGCGCCTCGCGCACGCGCCGCAGCTCCTCGGGAGACAGCCGCTCCGCCGCCCAGGCATCCACGGCCCAGGCCAGCTCCGCATGGCGCAACTCGTCCTCCGCGATGCGCCCGAGCTCCTCCCGCACCCGCGCATCCCCTGCGGTGCGCGCCTGCCAGCCGACCACCACCGCGCCGTACATCTCCCGGACGCAGCCCTCCCTCGCGTTCTCCGTCACCATGGCCTCCAGCGAGCGCGCGGAGAAGGGAGCCACTTCCGCGGCGGACACGGACGCGCCGTGATGCCGGGCCAGCGCCTCCATGGCGCGCTGGTGACGGACCTCGTCCCCCGCCGAGCGCCGCGCGGCCCGGATGAGCGCCTCGGGAGCCCCGTGCGCCTTCAGCTCTTCCGCGAGCCGGAGGAAGGCGGGCACCGAGGCGGCCTCCAGCCAGGCCATCTCCGCGAAGAGCGCGCCCAACGCGGACCGCGACTCCACCCGCCCCGCCAGGAGCCCCTCGGGATGGCGTCCGTCGGAGCGGCAGCCTCCCGGAGCGATGTAATGACAACGGGTATCGGTCCGCTGCCCGGTCCCTCCATCAACGAGATGCGTCTCGACCAGCGTGACGTCGCAGCGCTGGAGGTCAGGCAGGTTCATCGCCTGGCACAGCGTCATGCAGTTGGCGTTCGTGGGCTGGCTCCCATCCGGAAGCAGCTCGAAGCTGGTCCTGTAAGCCTCGGAAGGGCCATACGGGATGCAGCCACCATCATCCTCGCCCTCACAGGCCGTGAGCGACAGCGAGGGGACGGTGAGCAACAGGCCGGCGACGGTGCGACGAAGACGGCGGTTGAGGGGAAGCGACGGACTCCTGCCATTGCGCATCGAGATTCCTCGTGGCGATGTCGGTCCGGCCCCCGCACTCGTACCGACGCCCTCATAACACGCGCAAGGCAGCGGCCGGCACGGCGTCAGAACGGAAAACGCCCCGGCCACCCTCGCGGGCAACCGGGGCGCTTCCCGTCAGACGGAGGAGGCCGGAACAACGGCCCCCTCCGCCTCAGCTCAGTTGAACTTGACGATGAGCGTGCCGTCCGTGAAGCCACCCTTCGCGCCGAAGACGTGCACGTAGTACTTGCCCGGCTCGAAGCCGTTCAGGTTGCAGTTCTCCGTGCTGTGCTCGTTCACGCCACGGCAGTCGTAGGCGGAGAACGAGGGCACCGAGGCGCGCTGCACGTACAGGTCCGCGTTGCCCGTGCCACGCAGCTGGACGTGGATGTTGCGGGTGCCGCCGGTGGTGCGCTCCGGAATCTGCACGGTGAACACCTGCGACGAGCCCGCCGCGCCGGACAGGTCGGAGATCTGCACGTTCGGCTCGATGGGGAGGTAGCCGCCCTCCCACGTCACCACCAGCGACACGCCGGAGTAGGCGCTGAAGCCGTTGAGCATGGCGTACCAGGTGCCCTGCGCCGGAGCGGCGAAGGTGCACGTCTCGTTGTTGCCACCGGTGTACGGACGGCAGTCGTACGAGGTGGACGTCGGCGCGTTGTTGTAACGGACGTACAGGTCCGCGTCACCCGTGCCACCGGACATGGTGAACTTCAGGTTCTTCGCGCCCTCGGGCACCACCACGGAGAAGTACACCTTGGCGTTGCGCGCGCCGGAGAGGCCCGTGACAGGGACGCCCTTCTGCATCGGGGTGTTGACCGGAGGAGGAATCGGCACGCCCACGCCGACGGCCTTCCACGCGTTGCCCACCGAGGTGACGGTGGCGGCGTCATAGCCGAGCTGCGTGGCCGCCTGCTCCGTGGCCGTCTTCGCGGCCTCGAAGTTGGAGGACGCCAGGAGGATGTCCGCGTTGGCCTTGTAGAAGATGCGCGCGGCCTTCTCGATGCCGATGCCCGCGACCACCTGGGTGGTCTTGCCGCGCGGGTGCGTGCCACCCTGCGACAGCAGGTAGAACGCCAGGTTGGAGATGCCCGAGCTGTAGTGCACGTCCACGCCGGAGGAGTAGTTCGGGTAGTAGTCCAGCGACGAGCCGTCCAGCACCGGGTCGTTCATGTAGCGGAGCGCGTCGTTCGGGATGCTCGGCGTCCACACGTCGTCGCCCACCAGCCAGTGGCGGGGAGACACCGCACCGGAGCCGTCGCCGTACCACTCGCAGACCGCGCCGAAGATGTCCGACATGGACTCGTTCAGACCGCCGGACTCACCCGAGTAGATGAGGTCCGACTCGTTGTCCGTCACGGCGTGCGTCAGCTCGTGCGCCGTCACGTCCAGCGAGTTGGCCAGGTTCGAGGCATTCACGCCGTCGCCATCGCCGTACACCATCTGGGTGCCGTTCCAGAAGGCGTTCACGTAGTTGTTGCTGTAGTGCACCGAGCTGATGAGGATGCCACCCGCGTTGTCGAGCGAGTCGCGGCCGAACAGCGAGCTGTAGCAGCTGTAGACCGTGCCCAGGTGGTTGTAGTTGGTGTTGATGACCGGGTCGGCCACGGGGGCCTGGCCCTCGGTGCGGGCCACGGGGCCGGGCAGCGTGGTCAGGTGGTTGAGGTTGTGCAGGCGGCGGTTGAGCGCCTCCTTGATGGTCGGGATGCGCACCTGGACGTCGCCCTTCTGCGCGTCGACCAGCAGGATGTCGCGCACGGGGGTGCCGTCAGGCCGCTCACCGGTCTGCTCGAGCTTGTACATCAGGCGCAGCTCGTCGCCGTCGCGGAAGTACACCAGCTCCGTCTCCGGGCTGGTGACGGAACCCGCGAGCGTGTCGCGGTCCGCGGCCGCCGCGGCCAGCGCCGCCTCGGCGGGGATGGAGGCCTTGTCTGCCGCCTTCAGGTCGCTGCGAACGTTGGTGTTCGCCGCGAAGACCTTGCCGTCACGCGCGTGCAGGCGCAGCTCGCCGCCGTACACCGGCAGGCCCTGGCGCGTGACGTCGTAGCGGTAGTGCACGTCGCCCTGCGGGTCCTTGTACGCCTTGGTGAAGGACAGGTCCGCCGGGTCCAGCTTCAGCAGCGGCGCCACGGTGGCAATCACCGAGGCCAGCTGCGGCGCCTGCAGGGACTCCGCGCCCACCGTGTCGATGACGGGCAGCGTGCCCAGGTCCCCACCGATGAAGCTGGGGGCGCCGGACGCGTCCGTCTCGATGACGTTGACGCCATTCTCCAGCCGCTGGCTGCGGCTCCCGGACTCCGGGGCCTTCGCGCCCGCCGCCGGAGCGGCCTCGTTGCACGCGCCAACGAGGAACGACAGCGCCGCGACTCCGAGCGCTCCACGTACTCGATTCTGCATTCTGTTACCCCCTGGAAAAAACGACCTGGATGGATACGGCCGGGATCAGAGTCTCACGTGAATTACCCGTCTCTCAAGTACCTACGAGATTTTCCGGTGTTACTGAACTTCCTACCTACCCGTGCGGATGTGGGGCCCAGCGGTGTCCACGGGTGAGCAGGGAGTGTCCCCGGGGAGGCACGGGGCGCCCGGCGTGAGCAGACTGTCCCTCCCTTCCAGCCAGGGCCTGTCATGAGTCAGCGATTGCTGTTGCTGCTGAGTGTCGTCTGGAGTGCTGACGTGTGGGCCCAGGTGCCAGAGCCGCTCGCGGAGCCGCGGCCCGCGCCCGTGCGGGGCTGGGTGCCGGCCTACGACGCGCACGTGCGCGCGGAGGCGGCGAAGGTGCCGGCGCTGCGGACGCTGCCCGCGGAGAAGATGGCGGACTTCTGCCCGAGGTGGGCGGAGCTGGCGCCCGACGCGCGCCTCCAGTTCTACGCGGACCTGCTGTACGCCATCTCCGGGCCGGAGTCGGGCTGGGACAGGCGGGTGATGTTCAACGAGACGGGCATCATCGACCGGGCCACGCGGCGGCAGGCCATCGACCCGGTGACGCGGCGGCCCATCCTCAGCGAGGGGCTGCTCCAGCTCTCCTACGCGGACATGGACGGCTATCCCCCGGCGGAGGGGCTGGGCTGCCGGTTCGACTGGGAGGCGGACCGGGCGGCCTTCGCACTCGATTTGGCGGCGGGCGCGGGGGCCCGCACCTTCCACTCCCTCCACCCCGAGCGCTCGCTGCTGAATCCCTACGCACAGCTCTCTTGCGGCGTGCACGTCCTCCACACGCTGGTGCGGCGCTTTCCGCAGGACGACTTCCGCGCGGCCGCGGGCCGGTACTGGTCGACGATGCGCCCGAAGAAGAAGTCGCACGTCCAGGTGGTGGCGGCACTCCAGGCGCGCGAGAGCGCCTGCTTCCAGCAGGCTCCGGCGGCGTGGATGGTGCTGGCCGCGCTGTTCGAATCCTGGGCCGGCTGGGCTCCCGGCCCCGCGGCGCATGGCCTCGTCCTGGGAGCCCGCGCCGCGAGGGAGCCCGGCCCGGAGCGCCAGGCCCACGCGCCGCCGGTGAGCCCTCCCTGAGCGCCTTGCCTATGCGCTCGCGGCGCGGACGAGCCGCAGCACCACGGCGAAGTGGAGCCCGGCGCCCACCAGCGTCAGCGCGTGGAAGAGCTCGTGGTACCCGAACACGCCGGGCCTCAGGTCCGGCCGCTTCAGCGCATACGCGATGGCGCCCGTGGTGTAGGCGACGCCGCCCGCGAGGATGAGGGAGAGCTCGGTGAAGCCGAGCGCCCGGCGTGCATCCTCGAGGTACGGCACCAGCGTCCAGCCGACGGCGACGGCGAGCGCCGCCGTGATGACCTTCGGCGCCCCCACCCAGAACAGCGACTGGAGGACGCCGACGAGCGCGCCGCACCAGATGGCGAGCAGCAGGCTGTCACCGGCGGCTCCGGTGACGCCGAGCAGCGCCACCGGCGTATAGGTGCCCGCGATGAGGATGAAGATGGACGCGTGGTCCATGCGCCGCATCCACGTCCGCCCGCGCGGGGACCAGTCCACCCGGTGGTACGTCGCGCTGACCGAGAACAGCACCACCAGGCTGAAGGCATACAGCGCCGCCGCCGCCGCGGCCCGGGGCGTGGGCGCCATCGACACGAGCACCCCGCCCGCCCCGAGCGCACTCGCGGCGGCGAACTGGTGCAGCACCCCTCTGAGCTTCGGCTTCTCCGCGGCCCGGGCGTTCAGGACGGGGCCTGCGCTTCGACGGCCGACTCCGAGGGCGGACGAGGAATGAGGTAGTCACGTTGGATGGTGGCGAGGCCCAGCTTCTCGAGGAGCACGCACGCACCATAGCCGAGGTCCACTTCGTGGCGTCGGTAGGAGAAGGACGCGGAGCCCGGATAGCGGTGGTGGTTGTTCTGGAAGCCCTCGCCGAGGATGAGCCACGCGGCCAGGTGGTTGTTGCGCGAGTTGTCCGACGTATCGAAGTTGCGCCCGCCCACCGCGTGCCCCAGCGAGTTGACGATGCCGCCCTGCACCGGGTGGCTCATCATCCCCAGGAACCACGCGGCGCCCAGCAGCCACCCGATGCCGAACCCCAGCGCCAGTCCCACGGCGGCGTGCAGGAGGTACGGCAGGTACCAGCGGCCGGTGCGGTTCAGCGAGTTGAGCGGGAAGTCGAGGTCCCTCGCATAGCGCGTGTACTCCGGCTCCTCGCGCAAGAGGCCCACGATGACGCGCTTGTAGTTGCGCAACTGCTCCATCCCGATGCCGAGAATGCCGACGTTGACCGGCGAGTGCGGGTCCAACGGCGTGTCCGAGTGCTCGTGGTGGAGCCGGTGCATCACCACCCACGCCTTCGGGTCCAGGCCGGTGAGCCAGTTGCCCCCGGTGATGAGCGCCCTGCGCAGCGCCGGGTGCAGGCGCACCGCCTTGTGCGCCAGGCCCCGGTGGTAACCCACCGAAATCGTGAGGATGTTGAGCAGATACGCTGCCAGGAAGACGGCTCCGCAGAGGGCGAGGTACATGGAGGCTCCAGCTCGGCCGGTGGGTTACCGGCCAGTAGGTTCCGGTTGAGTAAGTTACTCGCGAGTAGGTTAGAGGTCAACGTGGCGACGAAGAAGCGACTGTCGGCAGCCGACCGCCGGGTCCAGCTGATGGAGGTCGGCCGGGGGGTCTTCGCCTCGCACGGCTACGAAGCGACCTCGATTGAAGAGGTCGCCCAGCAGGCGGGCGTGTCCAAGCCCATCGTCTACGAGCACTTCGGCGCGAAGGAGGGGCTCTACGCGGCCATCGTGGACCGGGAGATGGACGACCTGGTGGCGCGCATGTCGGAGAGCATCTCCCACGGCACGCCGCGCGAGCGCTTCGAGGCGGCGGTGCTGGCCTTCATGACGTACGCGAAGGAGGAGCCCGCGGGCTTCGCGGTGCTGACACGCGACTCGCCCCTGGCCACCGCGCGGCGCGGCCTGACGCGCGTCATCGACGACCTGGCGCAGCGGGTGGGCGACATCTTCCGCAGCGAGTTCGAGCGCGCGGGCTTCAACCCCAAGGTGGCCCCCATCTACGCCAACGCGCTGGTGGGCATGGTGACGCAGGTGGGCCAGTGGTGGGCCGCAGAGGGGAAGTCCTTCTCCATCGACCACGTGTCACGGCATGTCGCGGCGCTCGGGTGGATGGGGCTGCGCCACCTGCCCCGCGAGCCGGACTCGCCCGGAGCGCGGCAGGGCGCGAAGCGGCGCGGCTAGCCGCTCCTGAGCGCCGCTAGCCTTCTTGAATGACGGACAGCACGTTGCCGGCGGGGTCCTTGAACCACGCAATCAGCGGGCCGCCGCCGCGGAAGATGCCCTTCGCGTCGGTGTCCTTCTCGAACTTCGGGTAGCGCTCGAAGCGCACGCCGCGCGCGGAGAGCTGGTCCACGGCCTTCTCCACGTCCGGCACCGGGAAGTTGAGGATGGTGAACGTGGCGGGGACGTGGTCGTCCTTGGGGTAGGCCAGCACGTCCCGGCCTCCGGCGATGTGCAGGAACAGGATGCCGTTCTCCACCGACACCTTCAGGCCCAGCGTCTCCGCGTAGAACTTCCGCGCCGCCTGTATGTCGTTCACCGAGAAACCGCTGAACGCCTGGGTGTTCCCTAACATCCGCGCCTCCTGGTCAGCGCCTCGAAGCCATCGTGGGGGTGCCCGGACAGGTCCGCAGCGGGGACCGTGCCGTGCGCTCGTCACCCCGCCGGGTGGGCACGCGTCAGTGGAGGGTTCGAGGAATGATGTCCGAGATGGACTCCCCGTCCCCCGGGTCTAGCACCCGGACCTCCGTGGCGATGTGGAGCCCTCCGGCGATGAAGTAGCCGACGCGAATCTGGGCGGTGTCCGTCAACTGGCCCTCTTCCGTGACGTCCGTCCAGCTGTAGCGGGCACGGTCGTCGATGCGCACCGTGATGTCCTCTCCCGCGGCGAGGTCGTGGACCGTCAGGTGGTCCGGGCCGGCGTCCACGATTCGGCCGGCCACCATCCGCTCCACGTTGGCCTGGTTCTCACTCCAGTTCTCCATCACCATGGCGCTCTCCCGGCGGTGACTGCTCCCGCGAGGCCCGCCCGGCGAACGAGCCCGAGGCCCTCCGCCCGGCGACGCGAGACACAGCACCCGTCCTGCCCTCAAGCTGCGCCCGGCGCGGACCCGGCACCACACCCGGCCAGGGCCCCTGCTCCGCCGCCATCCGATGGAGCAGTGGCCCGGAGCGCACGGCTAGTGGCGCGAGCCACCCACGGCGGCGACGGGCTCCGGCTCCACCAGGGGGCCTCCGTCCGTCAGCGCGGCGTCCACGGTGGCCATCAGCACCTCCGGACGGACGGGCTTCTCCAGCACGCGGTTCGTCACCGACTCCATGAACGCGCGCGACTCCGCGGTGTAGGCCCCGCCGGAGATGAACACCACGCGCTCGGCCTGGTCCGGCGCCGTGGCGCACAGGCGGCGGAAGACGGCGGCCCCGTCCGTCTCCGGCATCTGCAAGTCGCAGAGGATGACGTCGAAGCGGTGCCCCGCCGCCACCAGCGCCAGCGCCTCGCTGCCGCGCGTGGTGGTGACGATGTCGTGGTAGGGCTCCAGCAGCAGGCGCATGGACTGCGCCAGCCTCGGCTCGTCGTCCACCACGAGCACCCGCCCGCGGCGGCTGCGGGACGTGGGCAGCGCGGCCGCCGCCGCGGACCGCGAAGAGGGCGTGCTGACCTGCACCGGCGCGGCCGGCAGCAGCACGCTGAAGACGGAGCCCCGACCCGGCTCGCTGCGAACCTCGAGCTCGCCCCCGTGCGCGCGGACCACCTGCTGGCAGATGGCGAGCCCCAGGCCCGTGCCCTCGCCGGTGGGCTTGGTGGTGAAGAAGGGCTCGAAGATGCGCGGCAGAACATGGGCGGGGATGCCGGCGCCGGTGTCCATGACGTCCACCCGTGCCCGGCCGGACGCGTCCGTGCTGGTGCGCACGCGCACCTCGTTCAGCGTGGGGCTGCCCTCGGAGATGGCCTGCATGGCATTCACCAGCAGGTTGAGCAGCACCTGCCCCAGCCGCGCCTCGCTGCCGAGCACGCGCGGCACCGGGCCGAACTCCTCCACCACCCGGGCGCGGTGGCGCAGCGCATGGCTGACGATGCGCACCGCCGGAGGCACCAGCGCGTTGAGGTCCACCAGCCCTCGCTCCTGGTCTCCCTGGCGGCTGAACACCTGCAGGTCCCTCACGATGAGGCGGATGCGCTCCGCCCCCTCCAGCGCGCCCCGGACTCCAGACAGCGCGTCCCGCGTCGCGGGCACGCCGCCCTCGGAGAGGCTGCGCGCGGCGGCCTCGAGGTTGAGCACCAGGTAGGCCAGCGGGTTGTTGATTTCGTGCCCCACGCCGGCCGCGAGCGTGCCCACCGCGGCCACGCGCTCGGCGGCGACGAGGCGCGCCTGCAGCTCCTTGGTGGCGGTGATGTCGCGGTGGGTGGCCACGAAGTGGGTGATGTCCTCGCCGGTGGCGCGCACCGGGGACAGGAGCACCTCGGTGCGCAGCGGGCTGCCGTCCTTGCGCGTCACGGGGACTTCCGTGCACAGGGGCTCGCCCGCGAGCACGGCCCCCCTCACGCGCCGGGTCAGCTCCGGCTCCTGCACGCCATAGACGAAGCACGGGTCCTTGCCCACGAGGTCCTCCCGATGGTGGCCCACCAGCGCGCACAGGGCCTCGTTGACGAACACGGTGCGCAGCAGGCCCGGGCCGCGCACCTCCGCGATGAGGACGCCCTCGTGCACGCCGTGCACGGTGGTGGCCAGCAATTGGAGTTGCTCCACGGCGCGCTTGCGCTCGTCGCTCGCCGCCGCCACCAGCAGGCCGGTGACGGAGGTGACGGCGACGAAGAGCTGCAGCACCAGCAGGTCCTCCGTGATGTGGCCGGAGGAGAAGGGCCCCTGCCCGCTCGCGGTGCCGACGGTGGCGGCCGTGGCGATGAACAGCGTGGCGGTGGCCGCGCCGCTCGCGCCGAAGCGCAGCGCCGCCCAGGCCGACATGGGGAACAGGAGGAAGGCCGCGACGTGCTTCGCGCTGAGCCCCACGTCGGAGACGATGAAGATGGCCGCGCCCAGCGCGGCGGTGAGCCCCGCCAGCAGCAGCGCCTCTCCCCACTTGCGCGGGCGCCTCAGCCGCCCCAGCGCCAGCAGCGGCGGGGCCATCACCAGCACCCCCATCATGTCCCCCACCCACCACACCCAGATGGACCGGGCCAGCTCCGAGCGCGGCAGCATCTGCCCCAGCAGCAGGCTCAGCGAGCCGAAGGTGGCGCTGACCGTGGTGCAGGCCGCGCCCGCCCCCGCGCACAGCGCCACGACGTCCCGGATGCGTCCCAGGCGGGCGTCGAACCCCACCCGCCGCAGCAGCAGCGCGCCCAGCACCGCCGTCAGCGTGGCGGCCGTGGCCACACCCAGGCTCGAAGGCAGGGGTGTATGGGTCAACCCGAAGGTGACGAGCAGGCCCCCGAGGAAGACGGCGGGCCAGCGCGAGGGGCCGCGCAGCACCAGCCCCGCGAGGGCCACCCCCGCGGGAGGCCAGACGGGGCTGACGTTGCTGCCCACGGTGGCCACCAGCAGGCCCAGCCTCCCGGCCACGAAGTACACCAATGCCAGCGCCAGCACCTCCAGGAGGTACCTGACGTTGACCGCGCGAACGCTGGCTCGGAGCAGCCCGAAGATGACCCATCCCCCCAGGTACCGTCCGCCGACCCGACGCGTACCTACGGCCGCCATGCTAACCGGGTCCGGCCGCGCATTGCACCTGCCGCCCGGAGAGCAGGCAGGCAAGCGTCCAGGAGCCGATAGCCGGCCATGCAATGGGTTGGAGCCTCTTGCGTAGAAAGGGGCAAGGAGGTTCACCGAAACGATGTCGCGTCCCGGAATCGCTGCCCTGCTGTCCTTCCTGATCCCCGGCGTGGGCCAGATCTACAACGGGGACATCCTCCGCGGAGTCTTCTGGCTCATCGTCACCCCGGGCTTCTGGATCGGCACCGGTGGGTGCCTGGGCTGGGTGTGCCACGTCATCGCGGCCGCCACGGCGCACAGCCGGGCGGAGAACCAGCTGAAATACCGCGTCACAGTCGTGTAACGGCACCGGCCGGCTCCCGTCGCGTGTCTGGAGCCGAGCTGGCGGGTGCCTTCCGCCGAAGCAAGCTGGAGCCCGGCGCCGAGGGGACTGCTGCCCCGGCACCGGGCTCCTTGTTTCTCGTCCCGACGCGCTACTGGAAGAACGCGTCCGGGAAGGCGTTCGTCGGCTCGGTGTCGACGAACTCGCGGTTGTCCACCTCCACCGGCGTGCCGGTGGCCGTGGTCTGGTTCTCGATGAGGTCCTTCACGAAGGCGGTGAACTCCGTGCCCGCGTCGGTGCCGGCATCGGTGCCCGCGTCCACGCCCGCGTCCGGGCGGGGAACCGGGTCGTCGTCGTCGTCACTGCATCCGGTGTAGGCCAGGGCCGACCCCAGCGTCAGGATGCAGGCCAGTGCTCTGAGCTTGCCCATGGCATCAGGTCCCGTCGCCGTGAGCGCCCGGGTTGGGCGTGCGCAGGTAGGGGAAGGTCGTGTCGAACTGCGACGCGTCCTGGAGCACGGCGTCGTGGAACGGGATGTTGCGCGACGGTGCCTGCGTGTCGTTGGCCAGCAGGTAGCCCATGGCCACGCGCAGCTCGATGTCCACCACGTCGTCACCGGGACGGCGGCCGTTGGGGAAGCCCGCCGGGTCGCAGCCGGGGAGGGTGGTGTCGAGCGCGCCGTCCTTGAAGCAGGCCGCGGCGCCCAGGTTGTTCTGGCCGGCGCGGGCCGTCGCCGGCAGCTCGACGTTGAGGCGCTGCATCTCCGCGGTGGAGCCGTTGGCATTCACGCCCGTCACGCCGGTGAGGAAGGCCGCCACCAGGTCCGCGCGGGGGAACACGGTGGGCGCCCTCACGCCGTCGGCGGTGAAGAGGATCTCCAGCAGCGCGGGCAGCGTGGGGTGGGTGACGTAGTCGGCGAACTGGGCGTCGTCCTTGGGCTCGCTGGCGTTGAAGCGGTTCTTGTCCTTGAGGCCGATGACGATTTCGTTGACCAGCGGCATGCCCAGGCGGCTGACCTGCGCCCACGCGCCGCCCTCACGGGCCGGCGTGGTGTAGGTGGCCTTCGGGTTGAGGGCGCGCGCCTGACGCAGGCTCGCCGAGGTCCACCCGCCGATGACGGGCTGCGCCGCCGTCCTCAGGCAGGAGATGGGGACCTCCAGCGCCAGCGTGGTGATGTTCTTCTCGTCCAGCGGGTTGGGCACCGCGTTGCGGTTGGCGGCGTCGGCGATGACGGAGGCCGGCGCGTTCACCAGGTCGAAGACGGGGCCCAGGTTGACCGCGAAGGACTCCTTGCGCTGCCCCACGAACAGCTTCGCCTGGCCGGTGCAGCCGGGGATGTTCACGGAGTAGATGTGCTGGCCCGCATAGGCCGCGTAGGCGGCCGCGTCACCGAATGACTTCGTGCCGATGTAGTCCGTCGGCTTGAGGAAGGTGGCGCTGCCACCGCTGGCGTTCGTCACGTCCGCGGCGGTGCCCGTGCGGCGGTTGCCCCGGACGACCTTCAGGGTGAAGGACTCCTGGACGTTGAGCTTGCTGCGGTCGGCCGCGGTGATGGGACCCACGTTGACGAGAGGCACCGCCACGGACTTCTTGTTGGCCCCGGTGCCGATGTCCAGGGTGACGCCGTTGCCGTTGGCGGCCAGGGTGTTGGTGAAGCGGAACTGGAAGGTGATGTCCTCGACGGCGTCACCGGTGTTGTCGACGTGGATTTCGTACAACGCATCCGGGTCCAGCGAGAAGTAGTTGGGACCGCCGTACGCGTCCTGCAGGGGCAGGTAGTTGGCAATCAGCGTGACGTAGGCATCCCGGCCCGGCTCGTAGCTGCGGAACATGTAGAAGTCGGTGGCGTCGACCTTGGGCATCTCCGTGATGAAGGGAGCTTCCCGGTGGCTGGACGCCAGGGCGCCAGTGGCGCCCAGTGCTGTCGCAACGGTCAATGCCGCCGCGAGCTTTCTGGCTCTCATTCGCTTCTCCTGTTGGGGTGGTGGAGGGACTGCTACTGCGCCAGGGCACGCGGCCGACACGGACTGCACACCCGGGCTACGACTCCATACGGACGCGCTCCGTGCGTGGATGCTTGAACCGCCGGCCTTCGCGCCAGCGCGCTGGAGCGCACGTCTGGTGTCAGGTGAAGGACAGGCCCACGCCGAACGCGCGCTCGGCGAGCCAGACACAGGCCACCAGGGCAATGGCGGCCGAGCCACCGACGAGCAGTGCCCGGCGGTAGAGCACCGAGCCGCGCAGGGCGAAGGCCAGCGGAAGGAAGGCCGCCACGCACGCGAGCTGTCCCAGCTCCACGCCCACGTTGAAGCCCAGCAGCGTGACGGCGAGGCTGCCGCCCGGCAGCTCCAAATCCGCCAGCGTGGATGCGAAGCCAAAGCCGTGCAGCAGGCCCAGCGCGAGCGCCGCCACCCAGCGCGTGCCGCGCACCACGGGGAAGACGTTGTTGAGCGCGGCGGCGATGACGCTCGCGGCGATGGCGGATTCGACGAAGCGCGAGGGCAGCGACACGAAGCCGAGCACGGCGGCGCTCAGCGTGAGCGAGTGCGCCACCGTGAAGGCGGACACCACCTTCACGACGTCCTTCACCGCCGGGCCGAAGGCCAGCACAGGCACCCAACGCCCGTCCGCGTCCCGGCGCAGCACCGACGGCAGCAGCAGGGCGAAGAGGAAGAGCAGGTGGTCCAGCCCCGCGAAGATGTGCTTCACGCCCTCCACCACCATGTCGCCGAAGCGGCGCCAGGGGGACAGCCCCTCCAGCGACACGCGGGCCGTGTGCTTCGAGGCGGAGAGGACCAGCGTCTCGCTCGCGCTCCCGTTGGCGACGCGGACGATGCCGCGGTGCTGCGGGTCCCGGTCGAACAGCAGCGTGTAGTCCACGTCCAGCGCAGCGGGCCCCGCCGGGCAGCGCGCGGTGAAGTCCAGCACCGCATAGGCACCGTCCGAGTGGCGCACCACGCGCGCGGCGCTCCCCGGCTCCAGTGTGCAGGGTGCGCCGTCCGCGCCCAGCGCCAGGCGCGCGAGCACATAGCCGGCGACGTCCGCCTGTCGCGCGCGCAATTCGCCCCACGTAATCGCTCCATCCCCTTCCGCGTCGAGGGAGAGGACCTCGTCCAAATCCTTCAGCGCGACGTCCCAGCGGCCGGAGAAGCCGTTCCCGTCCCGCGTCAGGTGCAGGTAGCTGTCGCTCGGTTTGTGAGCCAGCGCGGCCAGCGGGGCGAGCAGCAGCAACAGCGAGGCAAGGCGGCTCATGGCAGGCTCCTCCGCACGCGCTCGGCGAGCGCCACCAGTCCAGGGTCCTCACAGCCGGTGGCCTGGAGGTACTCCACGGCGGGCGCAGCGGCCTCCGGCTTCCCCGCGGCGAGCGCGGTCTCCAGCAGCAGCCGCACGTCCCACGGCTCGCGCTGCACGTCCCACGAGGCGCGCGCGAGCGTGAGGGCCCTGTCCGGCGCCTTCTCCACGTGGAGCGCGAAGCGGGCCTCCTCGCGCGCGTGCAGGCCGTCTCCGCGCAGGTGGCTGGCCGCATAGCGCTCGGCCAGCTCGGCGGCGAGCGGCGCGGCCTCCGCGGAGCCGAGCGCCGTCTCCGCGAGCACGAGGCGCAGCAGCTGGTTGTCATCCTCGGTGTGCCCGCGCACCAGGGTGGCGGCCTCGCGCGGGCGCCCCGCGTCCAGCAGCAGGTCCGCGTAGGCGGCGCGCGTGTACGCGTCTCCCGGGTCCAGCGCGAGCGTCCGGACGAAGAGCTTCTCCGCGCGCGCCGTGTCGCCCGAGCGCGCCGCGGCCTCGGCCAGCGTGGAGAGCGCCCACGCCTCCGCCTCCGGGCCCGGTGCGCCCCGGGCCAGCGCGTCCGTGAGCAACGCAGAGGCCTGGCGCGAGCGGCCGGCGAGGCTCTTCACCTGGGCCTCGCACACGGCGGCCGTCAGCGGCCCGGCGAGGGCGGAGAGCGGCGCGCAGCTCCGGGCCGCCTCGGCATGCTCGCCCCGTACGCCCAGCACCACCGCGCGCGTCAGCCACGCCTGCGCGTTGCGCGGGTCCTCCTGTACGGCCGCGTCGAGGTCCGTGAGCGCGGCGGGAAACTCATGCCGGCTCTGGAGGATGGTGGCGCGCAACAGCCGCACGCCGGGAGGAGGACTGGCCGCGTCCCACCACGGCGCGAGCGCAGCCTGGGCCCGGCCGAGGTAGCGCGGGTCTCCCCGCATCCGGCTCTCCTCGATGTCGAGCCGCGCCAGTCGCAGCGCCAGGTCGAGCTGCTCGGGCTGGGCGGCCAGTGCGCGCCGCAGCGCGGCACGCTCCCGGGCACGTGCGTCCCCCGCGGTGGCGGGCACCTGCTCCAGCACCACCGCGTCCGAGGTGGGAGTGAAGGGCACCCGCTCGGCGGCGGGAGGATTGCTTCCACACCGCAGGGACAGCACGGCGACGGCGCCCACCGCGAGGTGGGTGACGAAGCGGGAGCGGGGCATGTGGGCTCGCATCGGTGACAGCCTTACGCGGCCCGCACCCGGATGGATTTCACCGGGCATGCCACGAAGCCCGCCAATGCCCGAACGCCTCCTTGCCAACACAGGCACTGGACCGATGGACCCTACGTTTCCAGGTGGGAGATCCACCCGCGCCCGCCGCGCTCACTACCTCCCGATGACGTCGGGTGCGACCCCGCCAACCCTCGCAAGGAGTCGATGAGCCAGCAGGTACTTCCGTGGCCCCGGCAATTTCCACCCTGTGTTCGTCCGCTCCCTGGAGGAGTCCTCATGCACATGAGCGCACCGTCACTTCAGGAGCGCGCGGCCCGGCTTCATGCATCCCAGTTGCAAGACGTGCGGCGGCGGGTGGATGGGCTGTTCGCGTGGCTGATGGCAGGGCAGTGGGTGTGCGGCGTGGTGGTGGCGTGGGTCTTCTCTCCGCTTGCCTGGGCGCACACGGAGCAGGCCCACGTGCGGGCCACGGTCCTCCTGGGCACGGCCCTGAGTGGGGTGGCGGTGCTGCTGGCGCGCTGGCGACCGGGCTCGGTGCTCGCGCGGCAGGGCATGGCGGTGGCGCAGGTGCTCTGGTCGGCGCTGCTCATCCACCTCACGGGTGGGCGCAGCGAGACGCACTTCCACGTCTTCGCCTCGCTGGCGCTGCTCGCCTTCTACCGGGACCCGTGGGTGCTGCTGTCCGCGAGCGCCACCACCATCCTGGACCACTTCGCGCGGGGCATGCTGTGGCCCCAGTCCGTCTACGGCACGGCGGATTCGGCGTGGTGGCGCTTCCTGGAGCTGGCCTTCTGGGTGCTCATCACGGACGCCGTGCTCCTCGCGGCGTGCCGCGTCTTCCAGCGCGAGGCCTGGGAGACGGCCGAGCGCCGGGCGGAGGCGGAGCTGGCACACGAGCAGAAGCTCCACACACAGCAGCAGGCGCTGGTGCGCGCCGAGCAGGAGCTGCGCGAGTTCCAGCAGCAGTACTCGCGCATCGAGAAGCTGGCGACCATGGGACAGATGGCCGCGAGCATCAGCCATGAGCTGCGCAACCCGCTGGCCGCGGCGCGCACCGCGCTGTCCTGTGTCCTGCTGCGGGTGGCCAACCTGCAGGACGCGCTGACGGACTCGCGAATCCTGCACTTCCTCGACGTCACCGAGCGCGAGCTGGCGGTGTGCGCGCGCATCATCTCCGACGTGCTGGACTTCGCGCGCGAGCGTCCGCCCCAGCTCGCGCCCTGCGCGCTGCGCCCGCTGGTGGACGAGGCGCTCGGCGTGGTGCCTCAGCGCGCGGGGGTGCGCCTCGTCAACGAGGTGCCGGAGTCGCTCCCGGTGCCACGGCTGGACCGCGAGCTGTTCCGCATGGTGCTGGTGAACCTGGTGCAGAACGCCGTGGAGGCGGTGCCCCCGGGCAGCAACGGCACCGTGCGCGTCCATGCCGAGGGCGGCGCGGGCGTGCCCTGGCGCTTGCGCGTGGTGGACGACGGGGCCGGGATTCCCGCCGAGGTGCTGTCGAAAATCTTCGAGCCGCTCTTCACCACGAAGACGCAGGGCACGGGGCTGGGGCTCGCCATCGTCTCCGCGCTGGTGCACAAGCACGAGGGCACGCTCTCCGTGCACAGCGAGGTGGGCCGGGGGACGGAGTTCCTCATCGAGCTGCACGCCGACGCGCTCGCGCGCACCGCGTGACGTCAGACGCGCGTCGCGCCCGGAGCCCCGCGACGGCGGCAGGGCATCTCCTGCGTCACGCGCCAGGTGGCGCCACCGTCCTTGGAGAGAAGACCGCGCCAGAGGAAGGAGTCCTCGGTGATGGCGGTGAACATCCAGCGCAGCAGGTGGCCCTCCGGGTCCGGCCCCTCGATGTGGATTTCCCCGTCCACGGGCCTGCCCGTCAGGACGGCGAGGAAGCCCGTGGTGGCGCCGAGCCACACGACGCGCCAGTGGTCCGCCTTCGCGTCGTAGTGGCGCAGGGTGGTGCCGATGCGCCGCTCGCCCACGGCCGCGCTCAGGCCCGCCTCGGCGTTGGGGTAGATGAGCACGTCCTGGATGGCGCGCCCGTCGAGCGCCCACGAGAAGGACCACTCCCCGGGCTGGCGGAAGACCTCCTTCCCGTCCTCGCCGTAGAACACCACCTCCGCGTCCCAGGCTCCAACGAAACGGCCGAACAGCATCAGCTTGTCCGCGTGCGTGGCCAGGGGACCTTCCGCGCGCAGCAGTGCCAGTGCCCGCTCGGAGAGCGGGGTCGGGTGACTCGACATGAGGACTTCCTCCGTGGGGTGGCCCGGGTGCGCCGGGCGGACTGCGCGGGCTCAGCCCGCCGTGGTGGCGACGCGCTCCCAACCGGGCGGATAGCTCAGGACGAGACCCAGCTCATCCGTCTCCACCTCGGCCACGAAGCGGCCGCCGTTGCTCTCGTACCGGTAACGCGATGGCGTCAGCCGTGTGTACCGCTGGGGCAACGTCACCAGGGACAAGTCTGGCATGCGGACCCATGCGGCCGTCACGTCGGTCCCCTGCCCCACCTCCAGCGCGAGCCGGCGAATGGGCAGGGTGTTCGTAGAGGGCGTGAAGGCGAGGTCGATGTCCGAGCAACCGCGGAATTGAGGCACCTCCTCCGCGCCCCGCCACCAGCGTTGCTGCGCATCGACGCGAAGGGAGAGCGACTGCTCCACGCCCTCGCGCCGCAGCAGGATGCGCGCCTCGCGTGTCAGCCACTGCTTGTCACAGCCGATGGTGTAGTCCGCCGCGTACGGCACGCCGTCCTCCGCGAGCACCACCGAGCCGGCCAGCGTCCAGCCTTCGGCGGACTCCCGAAGCTCGAAGTACTCGCTCCCCGGCTGGCCCATCCGGTGCCAGATGAGCGCGCGGAGGCACCGCGACGCGGGGACCGGACGAGGGGTCGACTCGGTGCGCTGGGAAGTCATGCGCGAAAAGCTAGGCCGGGCCGCGCGCGCCGTCTTACACGTCCTTGCTCCCGACGTTTCGTAGCGCACGCTCGCGGCGCTCGTCCGGAGTCCACGCTCGCCGCGCTTGTCCGGAGCCCGGGCGGCTTGCCATGGTTGCGGCATGCCGCGCCTGCACGCCTCGCCCCTGCTCCGCGAAACGGACCTCCAGCTCTTCCGCGTGACGTGTGATGGCCACGACGCCCCGCGCCTGAAGGACGAGTCTTCGGACAGCGAGAGCCTGGTGCTCGCGCTGCACGGCCGCTTCCAGTTCCGCGACGCGAGGACGCGCGCCGTGGTGGGCCCGGGCACCGGCCTGCTCATGCGCGCGCACAACCCCTGTCAAATCAGCCACCCCCACGGCGGAGGCGACGCCTGCCTCTCCGTGCGCGGCCCCTGGGTGCGGCGCTTCGTGGACCCGGCCACCGCGACGTTCTCCGTCAGCGCCGAGGCCTACGTGCGCCTCCAGGCCGTGCTCGCCCGCGTCGCCCGCAGCGAGCCCGTGGAGCGCCTCCAGGTTGAAGAGGCCCTGTGCCTGACGGTGTCCCGCTCCGAGCCACGCGCCACCAGCAGTGCGCCCACCGCACGCGAGCGGAACCTCGCGGGGGCGCTTGCCCACGAGGTCTCCCTGCGCTTCGACGAGCGCCTCTCGCTGGAGGACCTGGCGCAAGGCGCGGGCGTGTCCGTCTTCCACGC
The DNA here is from genome assembly GCF_010894405.1 of Pyxidicoccus caerfyrddinensis. Classification (GTDB taxonomy): domain Bacteria; phylum Myxococcota; class Myxococcia; order Myxococcales; family Myxococcaceae; genus Myxococcus; species Myxococcus caerfyrddinensis. The sequence continues at coordinate 761,383 of NZ_JAAIYA010000003.1, read as the reverse complement.
GTGCCGGGTGTTCCGCCGGGTGATGGGGACGGGCATCCACCAGCACCAGCAGGAGGTCCGCCTGCGGCACGCGCTCGCCCTGCTGCTGGACACGCGGCTGCCGCTGGCCGAGGTGGCGCTGGAGGCCGGCTTCGCCAACCAGGGCCACCTGGGCAATGCCTTCATGCGCCGCTACGGAAGGACTCCGGGCGCCGCGCGGAAGGGGCTGCTGCCCTTGAGCGCCTGAGCCACGGCTCGAAGCTGCTCACGGCCGCGCGTCGCGCAGCGCGGCCAGCAACTCGTCCGCGGTGGTGCTCACTGCGCGGGCGCCGTGCGCCTCGAGCTCATGGCTCCGGAAGCCCCAGGTGACGCCCACGCCGTACATGCCCGCCGCGCGCGCCGTGTCCATGTCCACGGAGGTGTCGCCCACGAAGCCGCACGCGCCGGGCACCACGCCCAGCTCCGCCGCCAGCGCCAGCGCCGCCGAGGGGTCCGGCTTGCGAGGCACGCCCGGCCGCTCTCCATACACGGCGCCGAAGGGCACGCCCGGCAGCAGCTGTGCGACCAGCCGCTTCACGAAGACGTCCGACTTGTTGCTCAGCACCGCCAGCCGCGCGCCCGTCTGCGCCAGCGCCGTCAGCATCGCGGGGATGCCGGGATAGGGCCGGGTCCGGTCGACGAGGTGCGCGTCGTAGTACACGCGCCAGGTGGCCAGCACCGGCGCGTGCAGGTCCTCGCGCCCGGCCGGCACCGCCCGGCGCACCAATTCCTTCACGCCCTCACCGACGAAGCGTAGGTAGGCGGCTTCCGGATGCGGAGGCAGGCCGTGGTGCGTGAGCGCGTGGTTCATCGCGTCCGCGATGTCCCCCAGCGAGTCCACCAGTGTCCCATCGAGGTCGAAGATGACGGCGCGAAGCTGCATGGGATTCAGGTCTCCAGAAAAACGAAAACGCCCCGGCCGGTGGGCCAGGGCGTCCGGGGCCTCGAGGGCCCGCGTTTCAGCTGCTGACTACGGCGTGACCTGGGCCGTGGGGCCCGGGGGCGCGTCGCCAGCGACGGTCATCACCGCGAAGTTGATGTTCTGGTAGCCGGCCGTGGCGCAGCTGAACATCACCCGCTTGATGATGGCGTACTCGACGTCCTTGTGCGCCTGGATGTTGATGTCGCCCTTGAAGCCGCCCTCGTCGTCCTTCGCCATGGCGTGGAGGTCCTCGTACTGCTTCTTCATGTCCCGCAGCTTCTCTTCCAGTGCGGGAATGTTGAGGTACTCGTCCTTGGAGAAGTCTTCGACGCGGCCGACGATGGTGCCCGACACGCTGATCTGGTCGTTGGACACCATGACGACAGGGTGCATCTCCACTTCCTTGACGTTGATCGCCTCGGGAAGCTCGATGTCCTTGGTCATCATCAGCACCTCGCCCGTCGCGGAGAAGTTCGCGATGAGGAAGAGCACGATGATGACGAACATGTCGACGAGCGGGGTGATGAGGAGGTCGGCGTAGCCGCTCTTCTTGCCGTGTGCGCCGTGTCCGAACACCTTGGAGTGCTGCAGACGCTTGCCGAACCGCTTGCCTGGGACCTGGATGGCCATGACGTGTCGTTAGCTCCGTGTATGGCTAGCCCATCGCCGCGGACACCGACACCTGGGGCAGCCCAGAGCCGATGCACTCGTCGATGATGCGAACCAGGTCCTCGTAGCGGACCTTGTCCTCGGGCTGCAGGGTGATGGCGGACTGGTCCGGCAGCTGCGCCTTCAGCTCCTTGAAGCGCGCAACCAGCTTGGTCAGGTCCGTCTTGCCCTTGGCATCCTTGGTGAGGGGAATCGGGTCGAAGGCACTCTGGTCCGCCGTCAGCCGCAGCTCCGTGGGAGTAATCAGCAGGTTGAGCTGGACCGTCTTGGTCTTCTCCTCCTCCTGTTGCTCCTCCGTGGAAGGGCCTCCCGCCTGGGAGACCTGGAGCCGGCCAATCTGGGTCCAGACTGCCGTCATGATGAGGAAGCTGATGGTCACAGCCATCAGGTCGATGAATGCGGTCAGGTTGATGGCGACGTCGAGCGACTTCTTGCCCTTGCCACCTTGACCTGTGTCCATTCCGCCGGCCATGGCGTTTCTCTCCTTCGGCCGTGGCCCCGTGAGGAGCCAGAAAGATTACAAAAGGGCGCGCTGTGCGTCCCCCAGGGGGACAGGACAGCGCGCCCGGGCACCGGGTTCCCGACCGACTACTCCTCGTCGCGGGCCGCGGGGACGTTCATGTTCTTGAACTTGTCCTTGTTGGCCACGATGAGGTTGAGGACGGAGACGCTGGTCTCGTTGATGTCGTTGATGAGCGCCTGCGTGCGGCCCATCAGCACGGAGAAGGCGACCAGGGCGGGGATGGCCGTCACGAGCCCGAAGCCCGTGCAGTTCATGGCTTCCGAGATGCCGTTGGCGAGAATGGTGGCCTTGTCGGCCGGGTTCACGTTGGCCACGGCCTCGAAGCAGGAGATGAGACCGGACACCGTGCCGAGCAGACCGGCGAGCATCGCCGCGTTGCCGAGCATGGCGAGGTAGCCGGTGCGGGCCTCCAGGCGAGGCGTCTCGCGCAGGCTGGCCTCGTCCAGGGCGGCCTGGACCTCGTCGTTGCCCTTGGGAACGTTCATCAGGCCGGCCTTGATGACGTTGGTGAGCGGCGTGGACTTCTGGCCGGCCACGTAGTTGATGGCCTTGTCCAGGTCACCGGCGTAGATGTGCTTCTTCAGGCCGCGCAGGAAGGCTTCCTTGTTGATGGAGGCCTTGCCGAACAGGACGATGCCGCGCTCCACCATGATGGACAGCGCAATCACGAGGCACACAGCGATGGGGTACATGCCCCACTGACCGGCCTCCCAGCGCCGCGCGATTTCCTCGAAGAGGCTGCGCTCGGGGCCGCCGGTGTTCGCAAGTACGGTCAGATTCGTCAGAAACCCCAGGTTCATCGCTTGATGCCTCCACTAGGCGGCTGGACCCGCTGAGGCGGGCCTTACATGCCTGCCGCCCCCTCGGGCGGATGATCCACCCTCATGGGCGGCAGGAATGGATGTTGAAAACGGTGTGCCGACTTTAGGAATGCAGGGCAGGGGTGTCAAGGCGGGCCCAGTGACGTTAAGTGCTGAAATCTCACAGGAATTTTGCGCCGGTCCACCCCTTGCCAGGATGTCTCCCCAGCAGCAGGGCAGGCATTTTCGGGGGGATTCCCAAGACGAGTCAGATGTGACACGGCGCGCGCTTCCGGGGCTCGCGAACGCATGCTAAGCGCGGCGTCATGGCGAGGAAGCGCATTGGCGAGCTGCTTTTGGAGCAGCGGGCGATCAGCGTCGCGCAGCTCGAGGCGGGGCTGGCCGCGCACCGCAAGTCGGGACAGCGATTGGGGGCCGCGCTCATCGCGCAGGGCGTGATTACGGAGGCCACGCTGGCGGGCGCGCTGAGCCAGGCGCTGGGGCTGCCCCAGGTGGACCTGGCGGCGATCACCCCCGAGTGGGCGGCGGTGCACCTGCTGCGTGCGCGCTTCTGTGAGCAGCACGACCTGTTCCCCATCGCACTGGAGAGCGTGGGCGGGCGGCGGCAGCTCGTGGTGGCGATGAGTGATCCGCTCAACGTGACGGCGGTGGAGGAAATCGAGTTCACCACCGGCCTGAAGGTGAGCACGCGCGTGGCGGCCCTGTCGGCGGTGCGCAGCGCCATCCTGCGCTACTACCACAAGGTGCCGGTGGCGGTGGCCAACGGGCAGGGCACGGCGGCTCCGGCCCCGACGCCGCGCGCTCCGGTGGCGGCCAGGCCCTCGGCCGTGCCGGCGAGGCCCGCGGCGCCGGTGGCGAAGGCGCCGCCTCCCGAGGAGGAGGAAGAGGACGTCATCGTCGGCGAGGAGTTGCCGCCGGGCGAGACGACCCAGCGCACGTCCCTTGCGGAGTTGATCCGCGACCGGGAGGAGCAGCGCAAGCAGCGGCGCGGGCAGGCCCAGGCAGCGAAGCCGAAGCCGGCGGCCAATGCTGGCGGCGTGCTGGATGACCTGGATTATCTCTTCGGGCAGGCGCGCGAGGACCCGGACCGCATCGAGGAGCTGGAGCGGAAGTTCTGGGCGCTGATGAGGATCATGGCGCGCAAGGGATTGCTGTCGAAGGAGGAGTTCACCCGCGAGCTGGACGACGAGGGTGAGCGCTGACGGGCTGGGATGGTCATGTCCGAAAACCGCGAGAGCGCTTCACCCGGACATGAGAAGGGTCAGCACATGGACCTGCTCGACCGCGACGCGTGCTACCGCGTCCTCCAGACTCGTGATGCCCGGTTCGACGGACGCCTGTTCGTCGGGGTGACGTCGACGGGCATCTACTGCCGCCCCATCTGCCCGGCCCGTACGCCGCTCCTCAAGAACTGTACCTTCCATGCCTCGGCCGCCGCCGCGCAGGAGGAAGGCTTCCGGCCGTGCCTACGCTGCCGGCCGGAGACGGCCCCGGACCTGGCCTCGTGGCGCGGGACTTCCAACACCGTGTCCCGGGCGCTGGCCATCATCGCGGACGGCGGACTGGATGGCGGTGAGGCGGGCGTCGACGAAGTGGCCGAGCGCCTGGGGGTGGGCGGGCGCCAGCTTCGCCGGCTGTTCAAGCAGCACCTCGGAGCGTCGCCGGTGGCGGTGGCCCAGACGCGGCGGGTGCTCTTCGCCAAGCAGCTCATTCAAGAGACACGGATGCCCATGGCGGAGGTGGCGCTCGCCGCCGGCTTCGGCAGCGTCCGGCGCTTCAATGAAACGTTTCATGATTTGTTTCACCGCCCGCCGAGCGAGCTGCGACGCAAGGCATTGACGGAGCTGCCCGCGGGCTCCGTGGGCGAAGCGGGAGTGACGCTCCGGCTTCGCTACCGCCCGCCGTATGACCAGGCGGCGATGCTGGCGTATCTGGAAGCGCGCGCCATCGACGGCGTGGAGCAGGTGGTGGACGGGCGCTACCGGCGGACGGTGGCGCAGGATGGACGGCTCGGCACGGTGGAGGTCCAGCACGAGCCGGCGCGGAACAACCTGGTCGTCACGGTGCGCTTCCCGGACGTGCGCGCCCTTCCCGCCATCCTGGCGCGCGTGCGGCGGGTGTTCGACGTGGGCGCGGACATCGAGACCATTGGCGCGCACCTGTCGAGAGACCCGTTCCTGGCGCCGCTGCTGGCGCAGCGCCCGGGCCTGCGCGCGCCGGGAGGGTGGGACGGGTTCGAGCTCGCGGTGCGGGCCATCCTGGGCCAGCAGGTGACGGTGGTCGCGGCGCGGCAGCTCGCGGTCCGGCTGGTGGCCCTCTGCGGTGAAGTCCTTCCCGAGGCGGCGAGCCTCCACGCGGCGCTGTCCCGCGCGTTCCCCTCGCCGGAGCGCGTGGCCTCGACGGACCTCGGCGCGCTGGGCATGCCCTCGGCGCGGCGGGCGTCGCTCAAGGCGCTGGCGGAGGCGGCGATGGCGGACCCTCACCTCTTCCGTCCCTTCGGCACGGTCGAGGAGGCGATTGCCCGGCTGCGCTCCATTCGTGGCGTGGGGGAGTGGACGGCGCAGTACATCGCGCTGCGCGCCCTGCGTGAGACAGATGCGTTTCCGGCCAGTGATGTCGCGCTGCTGCGAGGCGCGGCCAACGACGCGGGCGAGCGGCCGACGCCCGAGGGGCTGCTGCAACGCGCGGAGCCCTGGAGACCCTGGCGGGCCTATGCCGCGCAGCACCTGTGGGCCGCCGATGCGGTGATGAGCCAGCAGGCCCGGGAGGCCCGTCATGGCTGAGCCCCTGCGCCTGTTCATCGACCGGACCGAGACGCCGATTGGCGAGCTGGTCATCGTCGCTGACCGAGAAGGCCGGCTGCGCGCCATCGACTGGACCGACTACGAGGCTCGCATGCGCCAGTTGCTGCGCCTGCACTACGGAGAGGGCGGCTTCGAGCTCGTGCCCGAGCGGAATCCCGGGGGCCTCACCACGACGATGAGCACGTACTTCGCGGGAGACCTCGGCATCATTGCCAGCATGCCCGTGGAGACCGGCGGCACGCCCTTCCAGCGCACGGTGTGGGCCGCGCTGCGCGACATCCCCTGCGGCACGACAGTCTCGTACTCCGAGCTCGCGCGACGCATCGGTCGCCCCGCCGCCGTGCGCGCGGTGGGGCTCGCGAACGGAGCGAATCCAGTGGGCATCGTCGTGCCCTGCCATCGCGTCGTTGGCGCCAACGGCTCACTCACCGGCTATGGCGGCGGAATCGAGCGGAAGCGCTGGCTGCTCGCCCACGAGGGCCACGCCGCGTCCCAGTCGCTCCTCCCGTTCGCCCGGTAGACAGACCTCACACCCACGAGCCCACGAAACGAGCGTGCGCACCCGCACGCTCGAGCGCATAACTGCGTCCTCCGAAGGAAAGGAACCAAGCCATGACCTCGCCCCAATCAGTGAATGCCCAGGTGTTCCGCCGGCTGCACACCGAAGGACTGCTGCTCCTCGCCAATGCCTGGGACGCGGGAAGCGCGCGGCTGACGGAGAGCCTGGGAGCGAAGGCCGTCGCCACCACCAGCGCCGGCGTGGCCTGGTCCCATGGGTACGCGGACGGGAACCACCTGCCGGTGCGGCTGCTGGCCGCGACGGTGGCGGAGATGGCCCGCGTCATCCGCGTGCCCCTCACCGTGGACATGGAGGGCGGCTATTCGGATGACCCCGCCACCGTGGGCGCGACGGTCGTCACCGTGCTGGAAGCGGGCGCGGTGGGCATCAACCTGGAGGACGGCGCCGGCTCGCCGGACCTCTTCTGCGCCAAGCTCGAGCAAGTGAAGCGCGCGGCCGCGCGGCTCGGCGTGGACGTGTTCGTGAATGCCCGGACGGACGTCTACCTGCAAGGGCTGGCTCCCAAGGAGCGGCGCGTCGAGGAGACGCTGGCTCGCGCCGAGCGCTATCGCGCCGCGGGGGCGGACGGCCTCTTCGTTCCGGCGATGGTGGACGCGGCGGACATCCGGGCCGTGGCCTCGGGGGCGGGGCTTCCGCTGAACGTGATGGCACGGCCGGGCCTGCCCTCTCCTTCGGAACTCCAGGCGATGGGCGTGCGCCGCCTGAGCGCGGGCATCAACATCGCCACGGCCGTCCTCGGAAGGGCAGCGGCGCTGACCACCGCCTTCCTGCGAGACGGGGCCACGCCCGCGCTGTTCGAGGGCGCCCTCTCCTACCCCGAGCTCAACGCGCTGATGGCGCCGCGCTGAGTCCGGAACCTCACCCCACCGGCAGCGGCAGCCGCACGGTGAACGTCGTCCCCGAGCCCACGGTGCTCTCCACCGTGAGCCGGCCGCCGTGGTTCTCGACAATCCCCTGGCAGATGGACAGGCCCAAGCCGGTGCCCTTCCCTTCCGGCTTGGTGGTGAAGAACGGCTCGAAGATGCGCTGCAGGTGCTTGGGGTCGATGCCCGTGCCCGTGTCACGCACCGTCACCACCGCGTCCTGCCCGTCCCGGCCCGTGGACAGGTACACCGAGCCACCGGGCGGCATCGCGTGGCACGCGTTGGTGATGAGGTTGACGAACACCTGCACCAGGTTGGCGCGCACCGCGGACAGCGGCGGCAGCTCCGAGTACTCGCGGTGCACGCTGACGCGCGCCTGCGCCACCACGTGCTCGCAGAAGCCCACCGCCATGTCGACCACGGCGTTGAGCAGCACCCGCTCCGGCTTGTCCTGCGCCGGCCGCGCGTAGCTCACCAAATCGCGCGTGAAGCGCAGGATGCGGTGGCTGCTCTCCAGGATCTTCTTCAGCTTCTCCTGGTCCGCCGGATTCGCGCCCGGCGTCAGCCGCGAGCGCTGCAGCAGCGCGTCCGCGTACGTGGCCACCGCCGTCATCGGGTTGTTGATTTCGTGCACCACGCTGGCCGCGAGCTGACCGATGGAGGCCAGCTTCTCCGCGTGGATGATGCGCTTCTCCAGCTCCTTCACCACCGTGATGTCCTGACCGATGGCGATGACGCCCTCCACCTCACCATGCTGCGTGAGCATGGAGGACGTGGCGAAGGACACGCGCACCTCGCCGCCGTCGCGGGAGAGCAGGCGCGTCTCGAAGCTGTTCACCGACTCGCCGCGCATGGCCGAGGCGATGACCTGCGTCAGCCGCAGGTGCTCGCTCTCCGGCACCAGCCAGAAGAGGTCCTTGCCCAGCACGTCCTCCTTGCGGAAGCCGGTGAGCGCGCTGATGGCCTGGTTGAAGACCACCACCTGCTTGTCCCGGCTGGCCACCAGGATGAGCGCGTTGGCCTTCTCCAGCAGGTCCTCCAGGTACTTGCGGACGAACGTCAGCTCGTCGATGAGCTTCGCGTTCTTCACCGCCACCGCCACCTGGTTGGCGAGCTGCAGGAGGACGCGCTCGTCGTGCTGCACGTCCGCGTCGAAGCCCTCCGGGTACTCCATGTTGATGGCGCCGAAGAGCTGCCCGCTGGCCACCAGCGGCGCGCTCACCCCGTGCCTGCAGCCCTCGAACAAGAGCGGCACTTCGCCCAGCACCGCCACGCGGCCCGGGGGCAGTGACGTGGGCGACAGGTTCGTCTTGTCCACCGCACGCTGGAGCAGCGCCAGCGGCTCGTGCGCGCCTTCCTTCAGGCGCCCCTCCGCGTAGAGCGACGTCAGCCCGCCGGTGCGCGCGTCGGTAATCCGGATGCAGAAGGAGCGCCCGGGGAACAGCTCCTTCACCCCGCGCGCCACCGCCGCGACCAGCTCCTCCTCGCCGCCGGACTCGGCCACGCTGCGGCCCAAATCGAGCAGCACGCTCTCCGTGCGCGCCTGCTCCAGCAGGGCCTTCTCCGCCACCACCAGCCGGTTGCGCGCCAGCTCCGGTTCGTTGCGCGCGCGCACCGCCACCACGTCTCCGCGGCGCGACAGCGTGAGCACCACGCCCGCCAGGTCGGCCAGCAGCTCCACGTCGCAGCTGGCGCCGTCCGAGGGCACGCAGGCGCCGGCCAGCGCGCGCGCCACGTCGTCCACCGACACATGGTGCTCGGCGCAGAAGCGGCGGAAGGCGTCGTTGACGGCCACCAGCCGCAGGCTCGGGTCACACATGGCCGAGGGCGCGTCCAGCGCCTCGAAGAAGGCCTGGAACGCCTCTGCAGAGGGGCCGCCGGGAATGCGAACGACGCGGGGCTCAGTCTTCATGGGAGGTGGCCTTGTCCAGGTCGAGAATCTGTTGCGCCCCCATGTACGACTTCGTCTCGTAGCGGGTGATCTTCCCAATCTTCCGGACGATCTCCGCCATGCGCTCCGCCTCGCGGTAGATGATGTCCACCGGCTTCCAGGCGAAGTCCTCCTCCTTCAGCTTGCGCTTGAGCAGCTCCGCGTAGCCCATGACGGACGTGAGCGGCTGGTTCAGCTCGTGCGCGGCGGTGCCGGCGAGCGCGACGATGACGGCGCTCTTCTCGCTCTCCTCCAGCCGCGTCTCCACGTCGGACAGCTTGCGCTCCAGCTGCATGCGGGCGCGCATGTCCGTGAAGATGCCCACGCTGAACACCTCGCGGCCGCCCTCGTAGACGATGGAGGCCGTCATGTTCACCGGCACCCGCTCACCCGAGCGGTGCATCAGCTCCTCGCGGGTGAGCGACAGGCGGCCCTTGCCGCCGTGCTCCGGGCTGCGGAGCATGGCCATGACCCGCTTGGCCACGCCGGGCGGATAGAGCTGGTGGACGGTGAGGCCGCTCATGGCCTCCTGCGCGGTGTAGCCGCACATGGCCTCCGCGCCCTTGTTGAAGAGGATGATGCGCCCCTTCACGTCCGCCGCGATGATGGCGTCCACCGACGAGTCGATGAGCCGCTCCAGGAAGTCCTTCGTCTGGCGCAGCTCGTACTCCAGCTTGCGCGCGTCGGTGACGTCCCGGAAGGAGAGGATGGTGGCCGCGTCCTCGTCGCGCATGGGCGCGGCGGACATGGACAGCGTCAGGCGCCGGCCCGCGGCGGTGCGCACCTCCACGTCCACGCCGGAGCGGGCCTCGCCGTGCGAGGCCGTCGTCACCAATTCCATCAGCACGCACTCGTCCACCGGCTGGGTGACCTGGTGCAGGTGGCGGCCGCGAGCCTCCACCGCCGGGAGGTCCAGCATGGCCGCGCCCGACGGGTTGAGCGACAGCACGCAGGCCTTGTCGTCGAGGATGGCCACGCCCTCGCTGACGTGCGCGAAGAAGAGCTGGTAGGGCTTGAAGGAGGCCGCCTGCTCCTCGGCGGCCAGGCGCGCCGTCTTCTCCGCCTCCGTCTGCCCGCGCACGGACTGGAGGATGGACGCGTTGCGCAGCGCCACCGCGGTGGCGTGCGCCACGGTGGTGAGGAAGTCGATTTCCCGGGGCGTGAAGGTGCGCCGCGTGCCCGCCGCGCGCACCAGCAGCACGCCGCGCACCTGCCCGCGCACCGGCAGCGGCAGCGCGGCGATGGCGTGGATGCCCCTGGCGGCCACCGCGCGGCGCTCCACGTCGCCCAGCAGCGGGTGCGTGGACGCCTCCTGCATCACCACCGGCTTGCCGGTGCGCATCACCTCGCGAATCTCGGGGTAGCGCGACAGCTCGATGCGCAGGTCCTTGAGGGCCGGGTCGTCGCTGGCGGCGACGATGACGCCCTCGTCGGCGTTGCGGCCGAGCATCACCAGCGTGGCGCGGGCGATGTCCAGCTTCTCCGCCAGCCGCCGGGTGACGCCGTGCAGGAGCGCCTCCACGTCGGAGCTCTCCGCGTACTCCGCCGTCAACTCCAGCAGGAGGGCCAGGTCCTCCTGGCTGCGCTCCTGCTCGCCGCGCTCCACATGGCGCGCGGCGGCGCACTGGAGCCGCCACGCCAACTCATGCGTGGCCACCGGCATGGTGAGGATGTCGGCGGGCTTGAGCGCCTGCGCGGCGGCGAAGCCCCGCTCGCCGGGCTCCACCAGCACCACCAGCGTGAGGCTGGTGGCGCGGGGGCCGTCGAGCAGGTTCCGCAGCGCGGAGCCACTGCCGGGCAGGGTCAGGTCCACCAGGGCGAGGGAGGCCTCTTCCAGGCCCTCCACCACCCGCAGTCCCGCACGCGCGGCCGAGGCGCTGAGCGCCTCACGCGCCTGCGAGTCGGGAGGCACCAGAGTGATGCCGAGAGCGAATTCCAGCGAGGACGGCACGTGGGAGGTGGGGTCCAGGGAAGGCGGGGAGCCCCACTCTACACGGCCCGGACGCTCAGGGGCAGTCCGACTCGAAGGCACCCAGGTCCGGCGCGGCACCGCAGTACGTCAGCCCCAGTGAGACTCCCACGTTGCGGGCAGGCGAGCCGGTACCGAGACGGAAGTCCCCGGTGTCGATGTTGAGGAAGGCCGGCGACTTCTCCAGCGAGCGGCGGTCCAGGCCGCTGCCCGCCTTCCAGTCCGTGAAGTCCATGTCCACCCCATTCAGGCGGAAGACGGCCGCCCCGCCGGAGCGGAAATAAAGATTGGAGTCCAGCACGGTGTTGGTGCGCTCCGGCCCGCCGCGCGCCGCCACGCCGCAGCCGGCGAAGACGTTGTTGCGCACGTCCAGGGTGGCGCTGGGGCCGGTGTCGCCGTGGCCGAAGATGAGGCACGGGCCCGGCACGTTCCACACGGTGTTCTGCTGCACCTTCACGTTGATGGAGGTGTCCACGCGGATGCCACTGCCCTCCTCGCTGCCGCCGAGCGCGTCACGGACGAGGTTGCGGCGGATGATGATGTTGGTGGGAGGCGCGTCCACGCGCACGCCGCCGATGCTGATGGCGCGGCCGTTGTTGTAGAAGACGTTGTCCTCCAGCGTGACGTCCTTCGCGGACAGGTGCACCACCACGCCCTCGCCACGCGACGTCGTGGAGGACTTGTGGCCCCAGACGATGTTGCCGCGCAGGGTGACGTGCGTGCACGTCTTGATGTCGGCGCCGTTCTCCCGGTTCTCGTGCAGCTCGTTGTCCTCGACGAGGAGGTTGTCGAAGGGCGTGCCGGAGACGGTGGCGCCGGCCTCGGGGCCGATGCACTGCACCGCGTCCCCGGAGTTGTGGTGGATGTCATTGCCGCGCACCACCACGTTCTTCGACGTGGTCTGCAGGATGACGCCGTGGCTGTCGTCGGTGCCGCGGCTGAAGTTGTTGATGACGTTGTTCTCGATGAGCACGTCGGCGGCCTTCTCGCCCACGTTGACGCCCGCGCCCGCGGTGCCGTTCTTCACCGTGCAGCCGCGCAGCACGCCGTGGTGCGCGCCCACGCCGCGCCACAGCACCGCGAAGGAGGCATCCCCCGCCAGGTCGAGCGTCATCCCCTCGATGCGCCAGTACGCGCCCCGCACGTCCACCAACGCGGACCCGCTGCCCGAGGGCTTCAGCACCACCGTGGCGCCGGGCGCGGCCCTCACGGTGAGCGGCGACGCCTCCGAGCCGCCCTTCTCCTCCAGCTTGAGGCGCTCGGACCAGGTGCCGGCCTTGAGGTACACGGCCTCGCCCGGCTTGAGCAGCGACAGCGCCTTCGTCACCGTGCGCAGCGGCGCGCCCTGCGAGCCGGCCGCGCTGTCGCTGCCGTTGGTGGCCACCCAGAGGATGCGCGAGAACTCCGGCTCGGGCTCCGGCGTCGGAGTGGGCGTGGGCGTCGGGGTGGGAGTCGGCGTCGGGACGGGGTCGGTCGGCAGGTCCGGGATGGGGAGCGGGCCGGGGGTCGGGTCGGGGTCCTCCGGCGGGGTCGGCGTCTCGTCGTCGTCGGAGCTGCCGGGAAGGTCGGGCAGGACGACCGGGGGCGTCTCCGCCGAAGGGGCCTCGCCCGGAGCCGGGTACGCACCGGTGTCTTGGGAGAGCTCTCCCTTGCCATTGCAGGCGACGGAGGAAAGCAGGACAGCGGAGCAGAGGGCCGGTATCAGCGGAAACCGTTGGCGCATCCTGTGAGACTCCTTGTGTGGGTCGCGACGTGTGGGGCGCTCGCGAGGACGGCCGCCAATTCCGGGCCCCGCGCTGTTCATTCCCGCACCCAACGGCAACCCATGCCTGCCGGGACGTAGGGGAAGGAGGCGAGAATCGCGATTCCGCAGGGTTGCGGAATGCGGAAAGAAGCGCGGCTGATGCGTCGCGGGGCCGGCATTCGCCAGATTGGCGAGCATATGTGGGCCCGTGGAGGCGGAGATATTCCCGAGTCGGGCCTCTTCTGTTTCACCCTGAGAGAAGGTCGGCCCGGGCGGGAGCGGGCGGACGTGCGCGTGGGCGGGCGGTCTGCTCATGCTCGGAGGCGGGTCCGGCGTTCCTTGACGAGGGGCGGAGCGCGCGGGATATGAGCCCGCCCCACCCGCGGTCAGGAGACGCCTTGGACATCTTCAAGGAATTCACCTTCGAGGCGGCCCACCGGCTGCCCAATGTGCCCCCCAACCACAAGTGCAGCCGGCTTCACGGGCACAGCTACCGGGTGGAAATCCACGTGCGCGGCCCCGTGGGTGAGCGCACCGGCTGGGTGATGGACTTCTCCGACATCAAGGAGGCCTTCGAGCCCGTGCGGATGCGGCTGGACCACTACTACCTCAACGAGATCGAGGGCCTGGACAACCCCACCAGTGAGAATCTGTCGCGGTGGATCTGGAAGCGGCTGCGGCCCACGCTCCCGCAGCTCAGCCGCGTCGTCGTGCGCGAGACGTGCACCAGCGGCTGCATCTACCAGGGCGAGGACGACTAGGGGGCACTGCCGCCCTCCTGGCGTTCTGACGTATCGTTCCCTCCGGCCCGTGCCCCGCTCCGAGCGGGCGGGCCGTCGAGGGGGCCCCGCATGCTGAAGTCTCTGTTGCTGCTGCTGCCCGTGCTCCTGCTCGGTGCCACGCCCGTCGTGGACCGGCCCGTGGTGGACACGAGCGGGCGGCTGTCCCCCTCCGACAAAGAGGCCGTGGCCACCGAGCTCGTCCGCCTGCGCGAGCAGACGGGCGCGCAGATGGCGGTGCTCATGGTGGACACCACCGGCGGGGTGCCCATCGAGGACTATGCCCTGCAGGTTGCCGAGGCGTGGAAGGGCGGCGGCAAGGGCCAGGACAACGGGCTGCTGCTCGTGCTCGCGGTGAATGACCGGCGCCAGCGGCTGGAGGTGGGCTACGGGCTGGAGGAGTACCTCCCGGACGACGCCGTGCGCACGCTGCTCGACGCGCAGGGGCCGCTGCTGCGACAGGGTGACTACGGGGGCGCGCTGCTGGCGGTGGTGCAGGGCGTGCGTCTGCGCATTCCGAATGCCGACGGCGTGGTGGCGTACCAGGCTCCGTGGCCCGCGGCGAAGGTGGGTGAGGCCTTCCTGGGGTTGATGTTCGGCGGGTTCGCCGTCGGTGTGCTGCTGGGGCTGTGCGTGGGACCGTGGAGGAAGCGACTCGGCGCCGTGAAGCTGGCCGGGGCCGGGGGCGCGCTCGTGCTGCTGCCTCTGGGGGTCATCACCCTCGCCGTCCAGTCGAGCCAGCGCCCCACCGCGGACTTCCTGTGGGCCTTCGCCTTCATCGCGACGGTGTTCTTCCTGCAAGCCCTCTTCGGCATCCACGCCTCCCGGGTCGTGGCGGTGCTTGCCGCCGCGTTCGTGCTCGGCTGCGGCGGGCTCGTGGGCATGGGGCCGCACTCCGCCAACGTGCTGGACCTGCTCTGGAGCACGCTCATGTTCAGCGGCTGCTTCGTCGGCAGCACCTTCGTGTTCTGGGCCATCATCCGGGCTGCCACCAGCGGCAGCGGCTCCTCGTCGTGGGGTGGCGCTTCCTCGTCCTCTGGAGACTCCTCATCGTCGTCGGGGTCCTCCTCGCCCTCCTATTCCGACTCGTCCTCGTCGTCCTCCTATTCCGACTCGTCCTCCTCTTCCGACTCGTCCTCGTCCAGCAGCTCCAGCTCGGACAGCTCGTGGAGCGGAGGGGGCGGAGACTTCGGCGGGGGTGGCTCCAGCTCGTCGTGGTAGCCCGCACCTCATGTGTCGCCGGGCCGTGACGGGCGGCATCAATCCCGTGCGCGGCCGTCCCGCCCGTGGCATGTAGCGCCCGGAAACCGACTTCGAGTTTCGAGGGCAATCCCATGAACGTGTTCATCACCGGAGCCACCTCCGGATTCGGGCTGGCCATCACCCGGCGCTTCCTCCAGGACGGCGCGCGCGTCATCGCCATCGGGCGGCGGACGGAGCGGCTGGAGGCGATGCGGGCGGAGCTGGGAGAGCGGCTGCTTCCCGTGACGCTCGACATCACGGACCGCGAGGCGGTGGAGCGCGCGGTGCGCTCGCTGCCGGCGGAGTTCGCCGAGGTGGACGTGCTGGTCAACAACGCGGGCCTCGCGCTGGGGTTGGACCTGGCGCAGTCGGCGCGCGTGGAGGACTGGGACGTGATGGTGGACACCAACGTGAAGGGCGTCCTGTACTCCACGCACGCGGTGCTGCCCGGCATGGTGGCGCGCAACCGGGGCCACATCGTCAACATGGGCTCCATCGCCGCGGAGTTCCCCTACCCCGGCGGCAACGTGTACGGCGCCACCAAGGCCTTCGTGCACCAGTTCAGCCTCAACCTGCGCGCGGACCTGCACGGCACCGCCGTGCGCGTGACGGACATCGAGCCCGGCCTGGTGGGCGGCACCGAGTTCTCCAGCGTCCGCTTCAAGGGCGACGAGACGCGCGCCGCGTCCCTCTACGCCAACACCCAGCCGCTGACGCCCGAGGACATCGCGGACGCGGTGCACTGGGTGACCACGCGCCCCGCGCACGTGAACATCAACATCATCTCCCTGATGCCGGTGGCGCAGGCCTTCGGGCCGCTGCCGGTGAAGCGGGGCTGAGCGAGGAGGCGCTCGCGCCGCCCGCCGTGGGCCCGGCGTCCGATGGAGGCCCGGGCCGGTGGTGGGCCCTCTTCGCGGACGACACCCTGCCCCGTCCGCCGTTCCCCTCATGAGAAGCCATGCGTGAGGTCCACGCGGGCGGGGGGAACAGCGATGACTCGTTACGGAACGGCTGCGTCGGTCCTTCTCATCCTCCTGGGGGGCTACGCGGCGTTGATGTTCTTCGCCTCCTTCGCGGGCTTCGCGGGGGACGGGCCCATGGTGCCCACCGCGGTGGTGGCGCTGCTGACGTGGGGCGGCTTCATCGTGCTCACGCTCCACGGACTCCGGCGCGCGCTGGCCGTCCGCGGGGGCGAGGCGAACCGGTTCGACGCCACGGTGTTCTGGACGAAGGCGCTTCCCTTGATTGGGGCGCTCTTGTCCATCGTCACGGCGTTCGCCTTCGGCTTCGGCGCCTTCGCGTCGTGCGGCCCGGTGTGGCTGTCGGGGATGTACCACTGGGGTGGATTGGTGGGCAGCATGCTGTGCTTCGGCGCCTGGTTCGCCGCGCCCTTCATCGCGCGAGAGACGGCGGGTGAAGCGGGACAGCGCGTGGCGCTTCCCGGCTGGGGGCGGCTCGCCATCATCGGCACGGCGGTGTACGGGTTGTGGGGCGTGGTGTGGCTCGTCGCGTGGATGCTGCTGCGCGGCTCCATCGAGGCCGGGGCCTATCCGACGGCGGCCAACTCGCCGTACCAGCTGCCGTACCCCGACGGGGAGCGCTCGTGGGTCATCCAGGGCAACAACTCGCACTTCAACCACAAGGAGGACGAGGAGTTTGCCTGGGACTTCCGGCGCCAGTGCGGCACCCCGGTGCTGGCGGCGCGCGGCGGCACGGTGCTCGGTGTCGAGCAGGACTTCGAGGGCAACGGCAAGGGCAAGAAGAACAACTTCATCACGGTGAAGCACGATGACGGCACCGTGGCGAAGTACATGCACATCAAGACCGGCAGCGCGAAGGTGACGGAAGGCGAAACCGTCAAGCAGGGAGACCCGCTGGCGGAGGTCGGCAACGTGGGCAACAGCCTCACCGGCCACATCCACTTCGTGGTGGAGAAGGGCGGCGACGGCATCCCCGTCACCTTCCAGGACGTCGACGAGGACAAGGGCATTCCACGCACGTTCGAGCGCTACGCCTCGGCGGATTGAGGCGGGTCAGCATTTTCGCGAGTTACCTGGAGGATTGCCCCCCATGTGCAGGATGTCAGAGGTCTGGTGCATGCTGGACACATGAGCGAAGACATCCAGGTGCAGGACGGGGAGCGGGTTGCGACGAACGGGGCGGGGCCGCATCCTGGGGACATGGGCGACAAGCCGAGGACGGAGAGCGTGTACGAGGCACGGGAGCGCCTCCCCGAGGGCGTCGTCAGCCAGATTGTCGATGGCGAGCTGTACGTCAGTCCCCAGCCACGCACGGTCCACAACCTGGCGGCGGGGGAGCTCTTCAGAGAGCTCGGGCCGTTCGGGAGAAAAGAAGGCCCGGGCGGCTGGCTGCACCTCCTCGAGCCCGAGCTTCACCTGAGGCGGGATGTGCTGGTGCCCGACATCGCGGGCTGGCGGCGTGAGCGGATGCCCGAGATGCCGGACATCGTTGGAGTGAAGCTCGCGCCTGATTGGGTCTGCGAGGTGCTCTCGCCCTCCACCGAGGCGCTGGACCGGGGCCGGAAGATGGCGGTGTACGCCCGTGAGGACGTGGGGCACCTGTGGTTCGTGGACCCGCGCAGCCAGTCGCTGGAGGTCTTCCGGCTGGAAGGCAAGAGCTGGAAGCAACTCGGCGTGTACGCGGGCAACGTCGTGGTCCAGGCCGAGCCGTTCGAGGCGCTTCCGTTGAGCCTGGCGTTTCTCTGGAAGCGCTGAGGAGTGAATCAGGGTTCATGTTTTTGCGGGAAGAATGAGGGCCCCGGCGCGCCCCTCCCATCATTGGGCTAAGATCCCATCCATGAGTCAGTCGGACCTTTCAGCTCCCAACAAGGGGCTCCTCGCCCGCGGCCTGAAGCTGCTGGGGCAGCTCACCCACCCGCAGACGCGCACCGGCAAGGTCTTCACCCGCGCCGAGCAGGGCCTCACCAAGGTGCTCGCACGCCTCGCGGAGAGCCCCACCTACCTGCGGGTCAGCGGCGGTCTCATGCGCCAGGGCTTCAATGCCCGCATCCGCCGCCGGGGACTCGTGGAGCGCACCCTGCGCACCCTGCGCCTGCCCACGCCCTCCGAGGTGGAAGACCTCAGGGACCAGCTCCGCCGCGTGAATGACCAGGTGGAGGCGCTCGGCACCCAGCTCGAGACGATGGTGGACCTCGTCCACACCCCCGAGTCCTCCGAGGCTGACGCCCCTGACTCCGAAACCCGCGCGCCCCGCCCGAAGGGACGCGCCTCGTCCACGCGCCGCACCTGACATGACCGCGTCCACCACCCAGCGTCTCCGCTCGTTCGTCGCGGGCAAGCTCGACCTCCCGCGCGCCGTGGCCAGCGTCCTCAAGGCGCGGCCGCTCAATCCCTACCCGTACCTCAAGTCCATCATCGAGAAGGCGTCCGGCGTGCGCGAGCCGCCCATCAGCGCCACGCCCCACACGGTGGTGTACACGCGCGGCAGCATGCGCCTGTTGCGCTATGCCTCGCCCCGGCGGCGCTTCCGCACGCCCATCCTCTTCGTCTATTCGCTCATCAACCGCTGGTACATCCTCGACTTCCTCCCCGGCCGCAGCCTCATCGAGCACCTCACGCACGCCGGCTACGACGTCTACGCCATCGACTGGGGCGTGCCCGGGAAGACCGAGGAGCACATCGACTGGGAAGAGCTGCTCGGCGGCCTCATCCAGACGGCGGTGCAGTGGACGCTGCGCGTGAGCAAGAGCCGCGAGCTGACGCTCTACGGCTACTGCATGGGCGGCACCATGGCGCTGGCGTACACGTCCCTCTACCCCGAGGGCGTGCGCAACCTGGTGGCCCAGGCCACGCCCGTGGACTTCAGCAAGGGCGGCGTCTACACGCTGTGGACGTCGGCGGAGAACTTCGACGTGGACTCGCTGGTGGACGCGTACGGCAACGTGCCCACCAAGGTGCTGGAGAGCGGCTTCATGATGGCCGCACCGGTGCAGCGCCTCACGCGCTGGCTGGAGGTGTGCCGCCGCATCGACGACCCGGACTTCGTCACCACCTTCCTCGCCATGGAGCGCTGGGGCGCCGACCCCGTTCCCTTCCCCGGCGAGGTCTACCGCCAGTACATCAAGGACTGCTACCAGCAGAACCTCTTCCCCAAGGCGCAGATGAAGGTGGGCGAGCAGCACATCGACCTGGGCCGCATCCAGTGCTCGGTGCTCAATGTCATCGCCGAGCAGGACACCATCGCCCTGCCCGCCATGAGCGAGCCGCTGCCGTCGCTGGTGTCCTCGAAGGACGTCGAGACGCGTCGCTACCCGGTGGGCCATATCGGCCTGTCCGCCTCCAGCAAGGGCGCCACCGTGGTGTGGCCCTCCATCGCCGCCTGGATTGGCGCGCGCTCGAAGACGATGGAGCCATGATTTCCACCGAGACAGAGACCTCAGGGGCGGGAGTACAGGTGCGCGAGGGCTCCATCCGCCTGCGGGACGGGCGGCGGCTCGCGTATGTCGAGTCCGGTGACCTGGACGGCCTGCCGGTGGTCTTCATCCACGGCAACCCGGGCTCGCGCTACATGCGGCACCCGGATGACCGACTCACGCACGGGCTGGGGGTGCGCCTCATCACCCCGGACCGGCCGGGCTACGGGCTGTCGGACTACCAGCCCGGGCGCACGCTGCTGGACTTCGCGGACGACCTGGAGCAGCTCGCCAACGCGCTGAAGGTGGGCCGCTTCGCCCTCTTCGGCGTGTCCGCGGGCGGGCCGTATGTCGCCGCCTGCGCGTGGAAGCTGGGGGCGCGCCTCACCCGCGCGGCCATCGTCTCCGGGGCGTCGCCGCTGAAGCGGCGTGGGGCCATGGAGGGAGTGAACCGGGACTACCGCAACGCGTACTCGATGGCGGCGTGGCCTGAGTGGCTGCTGCACCCGCTGATGGCCATGCATGACCGGCAGGTGCGTGCGAATCCGGCGAAAGCGCTGGCCGGGGTGATGGCGCACGCATCGCCGGATGACCGCGCCGTGCTGGCGGACCCGCTCATCGCCGCGCAGGTGCAGGGCTGGCGCCGCGAGGCCACGCGCAACGGCATCGCGGGCATGCGGCGCGAGGCGCACATCCTCGCGGCACCGTGGGACGTGCCGCTGGAGGAGATTCGCTGCGAGGTGGACCTCTGGTACTGGGAGGGAGACAGCATCGTCCCGCCGCAGATGGGGCGCTACCTGGCCACGCGGATTCCGCGCGCCGTGCCCCACTTCCTCACGGGCGGCGGGCACTTCTCCATCTACTCCCACTGGAGGGACATCCTCGCCCCGCTGGTGCACGAGGGCGTCTGAGGGCGCGATGCTCCTGGCCCGCTGGTGCGAGCTGACCGGTGTCGGCGGCTCGACACCGGGTGGGCCTTCGGCCTCATGAGGCTGGCTTCACGCCCTCCGCTCCGTGAAGTACCGGACCCTGGCCTTGCCTCTCCGGGCAGGCCTGCACAGTTTCGCGACCGGCCGGAGACCGGGGCGGGAGTGGGGACGGGCATGATGCGTTGGCGAGCAGGCACGGCGGGGCTGGCGCTGGGCGTCTGGGCCGCGCTCGGAAGTGGCTGCGACCAGGGAAAGACGGGCCCCGCGCCGCAACCCGTCGTCGAGGAG
Source organism: Pyxidicoccus caerfyrddinensis (assembly GCF_010894405.1). Taxonomy (GTDB): domain Bacteria; phylum Myxococcota; class Myxococcia; order Myxococcales; family Myxococcaceae; genus Myxococcus; species Myxococcus caerfyrddinensis. Next base: position 740,909 of record NZ_JAAIYA010000003.1, on the reverse strand, counting down.
CCGCACCCCGCGCCGGGCACGCCTCCCGAGTTCGTCCCGGGAGACGCCCGCTGGACGACACACACCGCCATGGCCGGCAGACAGGACGTCACGGCCGTCGCCTCGGATGGGAGTGGCGGCGTCGTCCTGCTCGGCACGAGCGAGGCCCCCACCTCCAGCGATACGTCCCAGGACCCCGACGGCACGACGCTCACCGTCTCGCGCCATGACGGCAACGGGCAGCAGCTCTGGAGCAGGAGCTTCACCCCCGAGCCGGGAGCGAAGGGCCTCGCGGACGTGGATGCGCTGATGCTCGCGGTCTCCACCTCGGGCGACGTCTTCGTCGCCGGCAAGGTGGAGGGCCAGCTGCGCATGGGCGACACCGTCATCACCGGCAGCCACTTCGTGGCGAAGCTGGCGGCGGACGGGAGTCCCCGCTGGGCCCGGGCCACGGGCCCCGTGAAGGCGCTGCTTCCGGATGGAGCCGGAGAGCTGATGCTGGCGCATGGGCTGGAGGTGGAGCGCCACGACGCGGGGGGAGGCTCGCGCTGGAAGCGGGACGTCCCCGCGGTGGGCTCGGCCACCGTCGCCGCGCTGGACGTGGAGGGCGGGCTCATCATGGCGGGACAGAAGCCCCTGGGCCCCTTCGAGAGCCGCGGCTTCATCGTGCGCCTGTCACCCGACGGCGAGATACGCTGGGAGCGCGACGTGGGCCCCGGCGCGCCGAACTTCACGGACGTGTCCTTCCGTCCGGATGGCAGCTTCCTCTTCACCGGTGACTTCAACGGCACCCTCCAGTGGGGGCGCGACACGTTGCAGACGCCCTGCTCGGAGCGCGGCTGCTTCCGCACCGTGTTCACCCTGGCCACGGACGCCTACGGCGAGCCGCTCTGGGGACGAGTACTGGACAGCGAGGACGTGAGCGGCTCGGAGGGGGCACGCCTCGCGGTGGACACGGACGGGAGCTCGGCGATGCTGTGGCGGCACGGGTGCGGCTCGGAGCTGGCGCGCCTGTCGGCCGGGGGCGACGTGCTGTGGCAGGACTTCTACGTCACCGCGCCGTGCTTCGCGACGCCGCTGCTCCGCGACGTCACCTTCCTGCCCGGCGGAGACGTGGTGGGCGCGGGCATGTTCTCCGGCACGCGCTCCTTCGGCGGCCGCTCCTTCGCCGCGGACGACACCGACGTCTTCCTCCAGCGACTGGTGCCCTGACTCAGGCGGCGCGGGACGTGGCTTCCGGGGGCGCGGCCTGCGCGGGCGCTTCCACGGGCTCGCCATTCTCCCCGAGCACCACGGGCTTGATGCCCAGCTTGCGCTCGACGAAGGCGTGGCCCAGGTAGATGAACGGCGTCAGACACACCGCCACCAGCAGCTTCACCGCGTAGGACGTGTAGATGAGGTTCAGGATGGTCGCGGTGGACAGCAGGCCCGACCACGCGATGAACTGCACCACCACCGTGTCGATGAGCTGCGACACCAGCGTGGAGCCCGTCGCGCGCAGCCACAGCATGCGGTTCTGCGTGACGCGCTTGAGCAGGTTGAAGATGGCGATGTCGCAGAACTGGCCGATGAGATAGGCCACCATCGACGCCATCAGGATGCGCTGCGAGCCGGCGAAGATGTTGTTGAACGTCGGCTCCACCGCGCCCTTCCAGTCCGGCGCGAGCGTGAGCGGAGCCCAGGGCACCCGCACCGCGATGGCAATCACCACGAAGGCGAAGATGGCCATGAAGAAGCCCACCCAGGTGATGAAGCGGGCGGCCTTCTTCCCGTAGAACTCGTTGAGGATGTCCGTGAGGAGGAACGTCACCGGGAACGGCAGCATCCCGATGGACATCACCGCGACGATGGGCCCCAGCTTCACCTCGAACAGCTTCACCGAGATGATGTCGCCCACCACCAGCGAGATGACGAACACCGCCGCCAGCACCACGAAGAGCTGAATCCGCCTGTCGAGTACCATCGCCCCGCGTCTATACCGCGCCTCACTCCCTGAGCAGTAGTCCCCCATCCAGCACCAGCTCCGAGCCGGTGAGCCAGGAGGCGCCCAGGAGGTAGCGCACCGCCTCGCCGACCTCCTCCGGTGCGCCCAGGCGACCGAGCGGGTGCAGCGCCCGCAGGCTGGCAAGCTGGACCTCCTGCCTGCGCGCGGACTCCGTGGGTGACAGCGGACCTTCCCCCGGTGCGAGCCGCACCTCGCGTGTCATGTCCGTCTCCACCACGCCTGGGAGCACGGCGCTGGCTCGCACGCCCCGTGCGGCGCCGGCCAGGGCCAGCACCTTCATCACCTGGAGCAGCCCCGCCTTCGCCGCGCTGTACACCGCGCTGGTGAGGACGGGGCGCGTGGCCAGCGTGGAGGCCACGAAGACCTGGGCGCCGCCCGGCTCCAGCACCTCCAGCGCCTGCTCTCCCAGCCGCAGCGGCGCCACCAGGTTGACCTCGAGCTGTGCGCGCAGGGCGTCCTCGCCGATGTGGCCCGGCGGCTGATGCACCACCTGACCCGCGCTGTGGACGAAGCCGTCCAGCCCGCCGAGCAGCGCGGCCGCGCGGCGCAGCAACCCTTCGCGCGCTTCCGGTGAAGCCAGGTCACACGGCAGGGCGTAGGCCTTACCCGGCCACTCGCGCACGAGCGACTCCAGCACCTCCGCGCGCCGACCCGTCACCACCACCTGCCCGCCCGCGCGCAGCAGCGCCTCCGCCACCGCGCGGCCGATGCCGGTGCCTCCGCCGGTGATGAGCACCTTCCGGGTGCCCGTCGCGCTCACGGGCTGCGCTCCGCCGGCGAGCCCGGGGCCACGGGTGCCTCGTGCGGGTAGTAGGAGAAGCCCGCGGCGGGGGCGAGTCCCTCCGCGGGCGGCTCCGTCTCCACTTCATCCGTGGGGATGAAGCGCGGCCGGTCCACGCACAGCACCGTCTGCTCCGTGGCCGTCGGGTTGTCGTACCGGTGCGGGAAGCCGCGCGGCCAGTGGAAGGCCATGCCGCGCTCCACCGGCTTGCCTTGCAGCAGCAAGCCGGGGCCGAGCACCAACTCGCTCTCCTCCATCTGCCGGTGCACGTGCGTGGGGATGGTGCCGCCGGGCTTCACGCGCAGGCGGTAGACGCCGTAGCCCGCGCCCTCGTGGATGATGTCCACGCGGCCGAAGGGCTTGTCCTCGCGCGCGTACTCCATCTCCTCGGAGGTGCGGTGAATCTGGAGCGACGGCACCGCCATGCCGCCCAGCGCCTGCGGCTTGGTGACGCGCACCGTGGCCGCGTACACCTGCGCCCGGGGCACGTCGCCCGTGGGCGGCGCGAGCACGTAGCGGCACACGGCCTCCGCGGCGGACTCCAGCAGCTCGAAGCGGCACGCCTCCAGGAGGAAGCGCAGCTCGCCCGTCAGCCGGCCGTAGTTCACCGTGTTCGCCAGCTTCCCGCCCGCCGCCGCGCTGCGCGTGTCCAGGAAGAGCGCCACGTCCAGTCGCAGCGGCTGGGCCGCGAAGCGCTCGCGGTTGAAGACACCCACGATGCAATCCACCGTGAGGCCCCGCAGCTCGATGACGTCCAGCGGCCGGCCCTGCGGAGTCGTCACGACCGGGGGATGGAAGGGGGGCTCTCCATTCATAGCTGTGCGCTCCTGCCGCCATCCACGGCGATGACCTGCCCGGTGATGTACGGCGCCTCGCGGGCGAGGAAGACGACGGTGCGGGCGATGTCCTCGACGGTGCCCTCGCGCCCCAGGGGAATCCGCTTCAGCACCGCCTCGCGCGCCGCCGCGTCGAAGTCCTCGGGGAAGGCCACCGTGCCCGGGGACACGGCGTTGACTCGCACGTGCGGGGCCAATTCCACCGCCAGCGCGCGGGTGAGCATGATGAGGCCCGCCTTGCTCACCGAGTAATGCGAGTAGTGGCTCACCGGCCGCTCGCCGCCGACGTCGGTGAGGTGCACCACCAGCGGGTCCTTCCCGGCGCGCAGGCTGGGCAGCAGCGCCTGCGTGAGGAAGAAGGGCGCGTCCAGGTTCACCGCCAGCATCGTGCGGTACTGCGCGCGGGAGACGGAGGCGAAGTCCACCCGCTCGAAGAGGCCCGCATTGTGGACCACCACGTCCAGCGCGGGGCACGCCTCGCGCACCTGGACGCCGAGCGCGTCCACCGCGTCAGGGTTGCTCAAGTCGCCGGCGTGGAGGGTGACGCGGCGGCCGAGCGCCCGGAGTTCTTCCGCCAGCGACTCCAGCGAGTCGAGCGAGCGGTTCGCGTGGAGCGCCAGGTCATAACCGGCGCGGCCGAGGGCGCGAGCCACCGCGCTGCCGATGCGGATGCCGGCTCCCGTGACGAATGCGGTACCCATGGGCCGCATTCAGTAACAGGCCGCCCGCGGAAAGGCACCATGCGCCTGAAAAGGCGCGGGGCGCACCGAACTACCCCCGTAGTCCGACGCGCCCCGCGGTACTCCCTGCCCCTAAAACTCGAAACCGTCTTCGCTACGGGTAGTAGCTGGCCGCGTGGGCGCGGTTGTTGCGCCAGCCGCCGTCATTTCCGTAGGACACCCAGACCCACTCCTGCACCGCCTCGTAGTGGCCGGGGACCCAGCGGTTCTCGTAGAAGCCGCCCGTGCACTTCGTGACGTGCCCGCGCCGGGTGTAGCGCTCCTTGCAGACCTCGGGGACCCACACGCGGTCGTTCCGGCCGTCGACGTAGCGGTTCACCGTCTGCAGCTCGTAGCGGCCACGGGCCTGCGGAGGAGGCATCGGCGCCGGGCCGTGGTGGCACGCGCTGCCGTGGACGTGGACCTCGACGTAGCCGTTGCCGCCACCATGGTTGCGGTCGTCGTAGCGGTTGTCGCGGCGGTCATCGTGGCGGTCGTTGCGGCGGTCATCGCGGTAGTTGTTGTTGTCGCCGCCGTTCGTCCGCCGCGAGGCCTCCTGGTTGGCCCAGTCACGCACGCTGCCGTCTTCCGCCAGAGCCGCCGTGGAGCCGAAGAGAAGGGTGCCGAGAACCAGGGACGCGATACCAGTCTTGAGAGCCATGTCGTTCAACCTCCGTCGTCCTGCTTGCACCTTCTGACGGGGGTCCCCGCAGTTCATTCAATGCCCGGGGCCTCGCCATTTCCCCGGGCGGGCGCCACCTGGACCTACATTGGAAAGGCCCGGGAGCATGCGGGGTTAGCGGGGTGCGACCTCCGCGCAGGTCAACCCCTCCTCGGGGGCACAGTTCTGCCCCACGAGGCAGCCACGCACGCCTCCAGAGTCCACGCAGCGGATGGGGCGGCAGTCCGCGTCCCCCGTGCAGGGCCGGCGACTCACCGTACACGCGCCCTGGCTGCATGCGTCCTGCACACAGTCCGCGTCCTGCTGGCAGGTGCAGAAGCCCTCCACGTCGCCCTCCTCGATGACACAGCGGTCCGCGCACTCCGCATCCGAGCGACAGCGTGCACGGCTCGCGGCCACCACGACGTCCGCGCACTGGTAGCCATGGGGACAGCCCTGCCCCTGCGAGCAGTCCACGCCGCAGAAGGCGGTGCCCGGACTCGTGGCCTCGCGCAGGCAGAAGTTCGCGCCGCGACCGCAAACCTGGAGGCCGCCTCCGTAGGTGCAGCTCGCGCAGTAGGGGCGGCGCGTCGGGTCGAAGTCGCTGTCGCAGCTGTGGGTGGTGGTGCCGCAGCGCTCGCCGAAGGCACAGTCCGTGGCTTCCGCGCAGAAGGATGCGTCGCAGACGCCCAGCGCGCAGGCGGCACGGCCCTCGGGCGTGGTGGCGTCGCAGGTACAGGGCGCGTCGCCACAGCGGCAGGCCGTGCCCGGACAGTCGCCTTCGCTCCGGCAGCCGGACACGCACGCGGTGCGTGAGACGTCACAGACCTCGCCCAGCGGGCAGTGCAGGTCAGAGGTGCAGCGGCCTCGGGTGAGGCAGGTCCCGGTGCCCGTGTCGCAGAAGAGGGAGGCGTCGCCGCAGTCCGCGTTCGACTCGCAGCCCGCGCGGTCCTGGCAGAAACCTGCTGCGTTGCAGGTCTCGCTCGGGCCGCAAGCGGTGTCCGTGCGGCAACGGCAGACATGGGCCTGCGTGTCGCAGCGGTACGCCTCCGCGGGCGAGCCACAGTCCGCGTCCGCTCGGCAGACCGTGCCCGGCTCCGGAGTGTCCTCGTGGCAGGCGGCGAGCACGAGCAGTAGCAGCGCTGCGAGCAATGTGCTGCGATGGTTCATGGAGCGCAGACCTCCGAGCGGCTCGGCACGTAGGCCGTCAGTAGCGCCGCGGGCCATGAACGGCGACGGTTGTTCACGGGTCGAAGACCTCCGAGCGGCTCAGCACGTAGGCGGTCCACGTCGCGGGCGAGAGCGTGTCGTACGTCCACTGCGCGTACTCGAAGCGAGGCACTCGTGCCATGGACAGGTCCGCGCGCAGGCGAGTGCCCTCGGGCAGACCCGCGCGGAGCAACTCCAGCGCGGGGACTGGCAGCGTGACGTGAGTCACTCCTGCCGGGAGGATGGCCGTCCAGCGGATGCCGCTGCCTTCGCCCAGCGCGGTGAGAGTGAGCCGCTGCACGTCGGGCTCCGTGGACGACGGGGCCGTGCTCCACGCCACCTCGCCAGTGAAGCGCTGGCCGGATGGAGGGACGGTGAAGGTTGGTAGCGGTAGCAGGGGCCCGAGCGTCATGCCCTGCGCGGGGTCTCCCGGCTGACGGTGGTAGAGCAGGCTCTGCGGATACGTGGTGGTGCCTCGCAGCAGGTCGAGGAACAGGAGGCTCGCTCCGTCCAGCCGTGGCAGGCCGGGGAACGTGAGCCGTGGACCCGGGCCTTCGATGACGGAGAAGAAGCGCGTCCCCGTGCCCCAGTTGTGCGGGTGCGGCACCAGTCCCTCCGCGCCCAGGTCCAGCCACGCGTACACCTGGTGCAGCGCGGGCTGTCCCGACATGTTGATGGGGCCGTCCACCGTGAGCGGCGCGGTGACGTCCAGGTGCATGTCGAGCACCACGTCCTGCCCTTGCGCGACTCGCGTGGATGAGGCCGCGATGCCGCGCCGCACTCCGAGCAGGTAGGGCTCGAAATCCACCTCGTCCTTCAGTACGCCCAGCACCGCGTACACCGCGCGCAGGCCGGGCTGGCTGTGGACCTGGAACGTGCCTCCGTCCTCTCGCACGCGCCACGTGTCCGCGCGCCGGTCTCCCGGTCCCGCGAAGGGCGGGCCGGAGGTGGGGCTCGGCTGGGCGACGAAGACTCGGGCCTCCAACACTTCATTCGGGCCGAGGGGCCTCGGTGGCTTGAAGCCTCGCACCCGACCGGTGATGGCGGCGGGGGAAAGCTCGGGTGGGTTGCCCGGGTTGCCGTCGCTCGTGAGCTTGCGCAGGAACACCGTCAGGTTCTCCGCGCGGATGCCCGCCACCGTCACCGCGTCGTAGCCGTCCTTGAAGGCCGTGGCGACCTGTGCGCCCACCATCCGTGGGTCCGAGAGCGTGAGTTGGCCCCTCGCATCCGTGACGCCCTGGAGCGGAGTCGACGCATACGGGCCGAGCATCACCCGTGCTCCCGCGACCGGCTGACCGTAGGCCCCCGACGAGGTGTCGAGCACCGTGACGTTCAGCGTGCCCGTGAGCGGTCCACCGGAGAGTCCTCCGGGGCCCCTTGGGTCGAAGTAGGTGAAGACCTCGGGCAGCGCGGTGCGGGTGGTTCCTCGCGTGAGGGCCACCTCCACCGGGGACTGCACTCGCGAGGACGGCGTGCGGCAGGTCAGCGTGTGGCCGTCCACCACCTGCACGTCCGTCGCGGGCTCGCCTCCGAAGGTGACGGTGGTGCCTGCACCGAAGCCCGCGCCTCGCACCGTCACGCGGGTGCCTCCGGCGATGGCTCCTCGGACGGGCTCCAACTGCGCGAGCATGAGCGGCGCCTCGTAGCTGAAGGCGGCCGGCAGGAGGGCTTCGTTCTCCGGGTCGCTCGCGGAGAAGACATGGAGGGCCTGCGCGCCCGCGCCTCCTGGAGGTGTCGTGAAGAGAAGCTGTTCCTGCGTGGGCGTCGCGGCCGCCGTGGCGTCGAGCGCCCCCACCCGCGCCACCGCGTCCGGTGGAATGAACGTTCCTTCCACCGTGACCTGCGTCCCGCCGGCGGTGGGCCCCGCGTCGGGCGTCACCTGGGAGAGCGCGAGCCGGAAGGTGTAGCCATTCGGGAGGCTGGTGCTCTCGGTGCCGGCCGTGGCGCTCACGGTGACGATGCGTGGCAGCGAGGATTGCACGGGTACAGTGACAGTGGCCGTGGTCGGCGTGGCCGTGACGAGCGGGACGGCCTGACCTCCGAAGGACACCGCGAGGCCTGGCGCGTCGAGCCCGCTCCCCGTGAGCGTCACCGTGCCGTCCGCCCTCGTGCCGACGTGGGGGAAGACTCCGCGCAGGGCGAGAGTGCCCGGGGTGGACTCCTCGTAGGTGAAGCCGTTGCGTACCTTCCAGGGGCCTCGCGGGGTGAGGACTGTCACGTCGAGGGCTCCCGCGCTCGGGCCCGGTGGCGTGGTCGCCGTGAGCTGGGATGGTGAGTCCACCTGGAACAGTGGGGCGGGGGTGCTTCCGAAGAGGACGGCAGTCGTGCCCTCGAAGCCCTTCCCCGTGAGCACCACCCGCGTGCCTCCGGACTGAGGGCCGGTGAGCGGAGCGAGGTCCGTGATTCGTGGGTCGCTGATGTAGCGATACGCGCGCCGCAGCACGCCTCCGCTTCCCTGCCCGTGGACCCTTACGTCCACGGGCCCCTCGTTCAGGGCTCGGGGGACGACGACTCGCAATTCGGTGGAGGAGACTCGTGTGACGGCGGGACTCGCCGTGCCTCCGAAGAGGACCTGGAGCTGCGCGGGGAAGCCCGTGCCCACCAGTGTCACCGTGTTGCCACCGGAGAGCGCACCTTCCGCCGGAGAGAGGTCTCGCAGGTCGAAGGATTCGAAGTACGTGAAGCAGGCTTCGCAGCGAGCCGTGCCTCGCGGGTTCTCCAGCGTGATGCTCGCGGGCCCGGGAACGCCCGGCGGTGTCCGGAGGTCGAGCGAAGTGTCGTCGATGATTTGAAAGTCGCGCACCTCGCGCTCGCCCAGCTCGAGCACCGTGCGGCGGGCTGCTTCCGTGGGAGTCGCGGCCACGCCCTGGACGAAGCCGCTGCCCGTCAGTCGCACCCAGGTGCCACCTCGACTGTCGCCCCGTGCTGGCAGGAGCGAGTTGAGCGTGGGGGCGGGGCCCGCGTCGGGTTGGGAGCCCGCATCCGTGCCCGCGTCTTCGGCTCCGCTTCCCCCATCGATGAGGCCGGCGTCGGGGGTGACTCCCGGCGGACGCGGGCTGTCACCACAGGCGGCGAGCACGAGCAGCACCGCCAGACGCAGGAGGCCTGCGATGGCGGTGACATGGCACCGGGTCCGGCGGCCATGGCTCATGGCAGCAGCTCCGCGCGGAGGGTGTAGCCATTCGCAGTGCGCGCATCGGCTCCGGTGACTCGCGCGGTGAGCGTCTTTCCTCCTGCGATGGAGGTGGGCAGTGAGACCGTCGCTCCGTTGGCCTCGGTGGAGCAGCCCAGCTCGTGGGGGTCCGCTCCTTCGAGGAGACACAGGCGTAGCAAGCCGTCCGCGGCGACGTAGTTCGACAGTGACACCCGCACGCCCTGCCCCTCCGGCACGGTGAGACGGAAGTGGTCCTGGTCTTGCGGACACAGCATCCCTTCCAGCGACAGGCCCGCCGTCAGGGCTGTCGCCGTAGCGGGAGTGTCATTGGGCTCGTGGGAGTCGTCGTCGCACGGTGTTCCCCGTGAGAGGAAGAAGCCCACGTCGTACGCTCGCGCCGCACTGCTCCGCGCCGCGATGCGCACGGTGTATGTGCCGGGGACCGCCGCGACATGCGTCGCCAGGAAGTGTCCCGAAGCGAGCACCCTTCCGCTCGCGTCCTGGAGCGTGGTGGTGAAGGCTGGCTCCGCGAAGGCGTCCGCCTCCACGTTCACCCCGAGCTGGTCACCTCGCTCCAACGCGATGGAGAAGTGGTCCACGTCGTCCGGGCAGAGCGTGAGGCCAAGGTATCGGCTCGCTCGTACCGGAGATGCCGTGGGGATGGTGTCGTTGGGCTCCAGTGTGTCCGGCTCGCAGGCCCTCGATACACAGGTGCCGGTTCCTATTTCACAGCGTTGGTCGGCCGCGCAGCCGTCGTCCGAGGTGCAGGGCGGTGGCTCGGGCAGGCATGCTCCGCTCGGCACGTGGCACTGGAGGTGTACCGTGCAGTCCCGGTCCGAGTAGCAACGAGGGGACGCCGCGCAGCGTCCCGCGGCGTCACAACGAAGGCCGGGCCCGCACTCCGCATCCGCCTCGCACTGGACGCAGCGGCCTTCAGCGCAGCGCTCTCCGGAGGCACAGACCTGGGACTCCGTGGCCTCGCTGCAGCGGGGCACGCAGGCGTGCAGCCCCGTATTGCAGCGCTCCTCCAAACCGCAGTCCGCGTCCTCCACGCAGCCCAGGTCCTCTTCACACACGAGGTTCGCCGTGTTGCAGCGCTGGCCTGTCGGACACTCTCCTCGCGTGCCTGAGGGACAGAGGACCACGTCCGCGCGCTGGCGACAGAGTCCCTGCCGGCACCACATCCCGAGCTCGCAATCCGCGCTGGCCGTGCAGTCGGTGCCCCAGCCCTCGCGGAGGGTGCAGACCCGCGCGTCCGCTTCGCAGCGTTCCTTCAGTCGGCACTGGCCACTGGACTCGCACGGGCCGCAGAAGCCTTCCGTCCCGCAGACCTGGCCTCCCTCACAGTCGTCGCGGTGCTCGCAAGCGGAGACTTCGGGGCCCGCATCGGGCACGGGCTTCGCGGGGTCGGAGGAACAGGCCGCGAGGAACAGGGCGAACAGCAGCGAGACGCGTGTGAGTGCGCGCGCCATCACGGCACCTCCGTGACGATGCCCGCGGGCCACTGCACGTCCGCCACCGTCCACACGTCGCCCTGCTTCGCCAGCGTGCGGCGGAACTCGCCCTTGAGCACGCCCCGGTCGTACACCCGCACCGTGGCCTCGCTGCGAGGGTCCACGGCTCCATTCCCCCGAGCCAGCACCACCGCCACGCGGTACGTCCCGGACACGGGGCTCTCGTAGCCGAACACCTCCGGCCCGTAGCCCGTCAGCCGGTCGCGCAGCAGCTCCGGGTCGTCCAGCGGGCCGGGTGCTCCCCAGTCCGGACGCGGATTCGCGTAATGACAGTCATCCGGCGCGGAGCCCAACACCACATCCGCCCCGCGCAGCACGTGCAGGTCCAGGTCCGTCAGCGCGTTGTTCCAGGACACCTCCACCAGCAGTCGCTGCGCGGGCACCGCCACCACGCGGGCCGTCGCGGGCTGGAGGCTCCGAGCCCCCGCCGCATCCGTCACGTGCAGCTCCACCTCGTACTCGCCTGGAACCAGCGGGTCCAACCGCAGCACGGTGCTTGCTGCTCCCGCCTGGGCGATGGCGGCCTGGGAACCCACGGGCCGCTGGCGGAGGGTCCATTGATACGTGAGCGGTGTGTCTCCATCCGGGTCCTGCGAGCCCGTTGCGTCGAGCGTCACCTCCTGACCCGGTGCACTGGCTCCCAGCGGTGCCATCACAGGGACGGGCGCGCGGTTCATTCCTCCGCGCAGCGGCACCGTGGCCTCGCGGTGGTCGGGGTCCGTGGTGCGCAGGCGCAGGGTGCCGTTCGTGGGCTCGGACATGGACCCCACGAGCATGGTGTAGCGCACGGTGATGGGGACCTCGGTGCCGGTGTCCAGCACCGCCGGGGTTCGCGTCGAGCCGAGCAGCTCGAAGGTGGCGGGGGTGTCGCTCGTGAGCCCGATTTCCTCCAGGACCAGAGGAGCGCTGCCCCGCGAGCGCACCGTGAAGGTCCGCACCGCAGCGCTTCCTTCCGACACCCGGCCGAAGTCGAGCTGCTGCGGGTCCACTTCGATACTGGCTGCGGTGCGGCCCTCTCCCCGGAGTGAGACCTCCACCGCGCCCTGCTCCGGGTCGTCCGTGTGCAGCTCCAGCGTCGCCGTGTAGGCCGCCTCGCGTGGAGGGACGAAGGCCAGTGTCACGGGGGCCTCGCTCTGCGCGGCGACTTCTTGCGGCGCGGAGACCACGCGAAAGGGGGTCTCCGCTTCGCGCACCGTGACTCCGAGGACTCGCAGCGATGCGCGGCCCGCGTTCACCAGCGGCAGCGTCACCGTGCGCTCGTTCAGCGCGGGCACCGGGCCGAAGTCGAGCGTCGGCTCCGGAGCAACCCAGCGGGGAAGCACCGGGCGCGCGGGCCCGTCTCCGCCACACGCGGCTCCGAGGAGGCAGAGGAGCGCGAGGAGCAGGATGGGCAACTTGTGGAGAACGCGAGCACGCGACACCAGGTGCTGTTCCGCATTCGCGCGAGGCGCCTCAAACGAGCTGAACAACTTGTGGAGAACACGGGCGCACGACGCCAGTGGAGACGTGTCGCAGCGACGCCTCACGACGCGTCCTCCTCCACGTATTCCAACTCCACCCTCGTGCCGAGCCCCGGAACGGAGTCACCCGCGAAGAAGACCACCCGCCTCGCCGGCTCGTACGTCCATCCATCCGCCCCGCCCTGCACCGGCGTGCACACCGCGTCCAACGCCTCCGCCGACTGCTTCTCGCAGGCAGTGCGGTCCACGGACTCGCAACCCTGGAGTGACTCCTGTGCCGTGCCACACGGATGGCGCACGCGCACCCGGAGCGTCTCCACCTTCGGGGCCTGCTCCAGCGCGAACGTGCGCCGCAGGCCCACCGCGCTCGTCGCCAGCGTGCGCAGCGTGTCCGCGAAATCCGCGTCGCAGATGCTCCCCACCTCGCCCCCCGTGAGCCTCACCAGCTCCGCGTAGCGCGTCCCCGGCTCCGCGCCGCACCCGTTCGCCGGCACGTCTCCGATGATGGCCGACGCCACCACCGTCCCATCATTCCCAATCCCCTTCGCCTGCTCGAACATCCGCCAGTACGTGCGCACGTCGTGCGGCGAGCGGTCGTCCTCGTCCGTCACGAAGGCCAGGTACAGCCACGCCCCGGGACGCAGGAAGGGCACCGGATGCGCCTTCGCGCATTCCTCGCGGCAGGCTTCCGACGACGCACAGCCCGACTCGCACGCGGCGCGCGCCTCCAGCACCGGCGCGTTCTCGCGCGCCTGGCGCTCCAGCACGCGGCTCGCCGCCTCCAGGCCGGCCTCATACGCGCTGCCCTGCGTGCCCACCCTCACGCTGTCCGCGAACGCCCGCTCCAGCTCCGGCGTGTCCGGGGCCAGCACTCGCGGCTCGCCCACCAGCTCTCCCGGACGCGTGAAGATGTCCGTCGTCGCCACGCCCATCCGGAAGTCGATGCGCCCCTCGCGGAACAGCGCGATGAACGCCTGGAAGTTGCGCGCCAGCGCCTCCTGCCTCGGCGCCATGGAGCCCGAATCATCCACCACCCACAGCACGTCCACCGCCGAGGCGGAGCGCTGCGCGTACGTGTCCACGTGGTAGCCCGGCGGCAGCGAAGGCACGAGCCGCTCGTCACGGCAGGACACGGAGAGGAGCGCCAGGAAGGCGACCGCGGCGGCACGGCGCATGGGGCGTGCAGCCTAACCCATCCTCCCCGCCTCGCGCCCCGCCCGGGCTCGCGTCGTCCACCTTCCACTTCCACCACCGCGCCCCCTGCACCGGCCGAAGATGCGCTACATGCGAGGGCACCATGTTCCACCGCCAAGGGCCCACCTTCCAGGAGCTGGCCAAACAGGCGCTCTCCTCCGTCGAGCGTGGGTACGATTTGCTCGCCCCCAAGTTCGACTACACGCCCTTCCGCACCCCGGACCCCGTCCTCAAGGCCGCGATTGAGCAGTTCGGGCCGCCCGGCTCCGTCGGCAGTGCGCTCGACGTGTGCTGCGGCACCGGCGCCGCGATGCGCTTCCTCCGGCCCCTCGCCCGCGAGCGCGTCGTCGGCTTCGACCTCAGCCAGGGCATGCTCGAGGAGGCCAGCCGCCGCCTCTCCGGCGCACCCGGTGACGCACGCTTCGAATTCACTCGCGGCGACGCGCTGGAGCTTCCGTTCCACAGCGAGTTCGACGTCGTCACCAGCTTCGGCGCCTTCGGCCACATCCTCGAGGAGGACGAGCCCCGGCTGGTGCGCGGCATCGCCCGGGCGCTGCGCCCCGGCGGCCGCTTCGTCTTCGTCACGTCACATCCGCCCTCGAAGCTCCACCCGGGCTTCTGGCTGGCCAAGGGCTTCAACGCCGCCATGCGCGTGCGCAACGCGCTCTGGCGACCGCCGTTCGTCATGTACTACCTGACGTTCCTGGTGCCTCGCGCCCGCGCCCTGTTGGAAGCGGAGGGCTTCACCGTCGAGGTGCGCGACGGCATCCTCCCCGAGCCCTTCACGCCGCTCAGCACCGTCATCGCCACGCGGAAATGAAACGGGGCCCACCGCGTCGCGGTGAGCCCCGGGCACTGACTCAGCTGACGACTACGGCGTGGGCGCGCTCACCTTCTTCGCGCCCTTGTCCAGGCTGGTGAACACCGTCTCCAGCCACATGTCCTGGTTGACGAAGCCGGCGCCCCAGGGCTTGAACTTCTCCGGCAGGCCCTCGGCCTTCACCTGCGCCAGCGTCTTGCCGGCCTCGCGCTTCGTGCGCACCAGCGACACGGACTCGCGGATGGCCGCCACGAAGCTCTCCAGCTCCGCGCGGCCCGCCAGCGGACCGTGGCCGGGGATGATCTTCACGCCCTGCGGCAGCGTCGCCAGCACCTTCTCGATGTTGGCCAGGTAGCCCTCCACCGAGCCCCCGCTATTCAGGTCGATGAACGGGAACGAGCCCACGAAGAAGTGGTCGCCCATGTGCAGCACGTTGGAGCCCGCGAAGTACACCAGCGAGTCGCCGTCCGTGTGGCCCGCGGGCAGGTGCGTCAGGCGAATCTCCTCGCCGTTGAAGTAGAGGGACATGCCCGTGTCGTAGGTGATGACCGGGAGGGCCTCCTTCTTCGCGGGAGGAATCTTGCCCATGGGGCCCATGTCCACGCCGGCAATCAGGCGCGTGCGCACCTCGCGCTGCGCGACGATGCGGCCCTCGCGGCCGAACACGCCGTTACTGCCCGTGTGGTCGAAGTGGTAGTGCGTGTTCAGCACGTACGAAATCTTCGCCTTGCTCAGCTTGTCGAGGGCCTTGTTGATTTTCGGGGCCAGTACCTCGAACTGGTCGTCGACGATGAGCAGGCCGTCCGGGCCCACCGACACGCCGATGTTGCCGCCCACGCCCGTCAGCATGTGCACGTTGCCGGCGACAGGCTCGCTCGTCACGTTCCCCTTCGCCGGGTCCGGGAGCTGCGCCAGCGCCACCGAGGGAATCGCCACCAGGACGGCCAGGAGACTTCTCATTTGTAGGCTCCACGAAGCAGGAATTGAAGGTCGCGCAACATAACCGGAGGCACGTCACCCCACCTGCTTTTGTGCACGCCACGCTCACGTCACGTAGTCCACCCGCGTCACCGTGTACTCCACCGCGCCGCGCGGCCGCTCCACCAGCACGGACTCGCCCACCTCCTTGCCCAGGAGCGCGCGCGCCAGCGGCGACTCCACGCTCAACCGGCCCGCCTTCACGTCCGCCTCGTCCGGCCCGACGATGCGGTAGCGCACGCGGCTTCCGTCCTCGTCCTCCAATTCCACCCATGCGCCGAAGAAGACGCGGCCCTCCTGCGCCCCGTCCGGCTCCACGACGCGCACTTCCTCCAGCACCGCCGCCAGCTCCCGCGCGCGCCGCTCCCGCTCCTTGCGCCGCGTGCCCAGCTCCAGCGGCGTCAGCCCCGCCGCCCCGGTGTCCGGCCCCTGCGTGGCGAGCAATTCCTCCTGCAGGGCCCGGTAGCCCTCCGGAGTGATGTAGCGCTTCTCCCCCGACGCCGGACGCGGCCGTGCGGGCAGGAGCCCCTCGTCCCCGCCCGCGTCCTCCTTGGTGAATGCCTTCGACATGCCTGCCTCCACCCTTGAGAGATTCCTCAGTCCTTCCAGGGATTTGTAGCCCCCGCCGTGGACGCCTGCCCGTCCAGTGGGCGGCCCTCTTTTCTGCCTAATGTGAAAAATGGCAGAATCACGGACATGCCCCTGCCACGCAATCTCCCCCGATTCGCGCACCGGCTCACCGTCCGGCTGCGCGGGATGTTGCCTGTCTACACGCATGATGTGTCCGAGGGCGGCTTCTGCGCGGACATGCTCCAGCCGCTGAAGCCGGGCACGCCCATCGAAGGCTCCATCGCCGTGGGCGAGTCGGAGCTGCCCTTCCAGGGTGAAGTGGTGTGGACGCGGCGCGCGGCGGGTGAGCGCATGCGGGGGCGCTACGGCGTGCGCTTCACGCACGTCACCGAGGAGTTCCGCCGCCGCCTGCAGGAGTACCGGAAGATGCAGGGCAAGCGGCTCGTGCGCTGGTTCACCTGAGCCACTGAGCCGCGCCTTCTTCAACGACACGCGCCCGGAGGTCTACTCACGAGCCAACGCCGAGACGGCGTGGAAGCGCACCGTGGACTTCCTCCACGCGAAGCCCGGCTGAGCACACGCGTGGAGGAGGACGGCGCCGGCTCAGGTGCCGGCGCTCGGCCCGGTCGGGGTGGCGGGCGTCGCGGGCGTGGCAGGCGACTCAGGCGAGGCGGGCGTGGCAGGCGTCGCGGGCGACTCCGGCGTGGCAGGCGTCTCCGGGCTGACGGGCGTGGCGGGCGCCTCCGGCGTGGCGGGCGTGCCCTCCGGCGCGGGCGACTGTCCCGAGGGCATGAGCTGCAGGCGGTAGCTCTTCACGCCCGCGGGCAGCACCACCTCGAACAGCGGGTTCTCCTTCAGCAGCTCCGGCGACACCTGGAGCGTCACCAGGCCTTCCGTGTCGGTGACGGCCGACAGGCGCGAGCGGCTGTCGCCGGCCAGCACCCGGGCGCCCGGCACGGGCTGGTTCGTCTCCGTGTTCACCACGCGCAGCGCCACCGTCTGCCCGGCCACGCTGGCGGTGGGGCCCGGCGCCACCACGTCCTTGTAGCGGGGGCGCAGGGTGCAGGCGGACAGGAGGGCGGTCGAAGCCAGGACGGCGGTCAGCAGCGTGCGGCGGAGGCTCATGGGAATTTCCGTGCGGGATGAGAGGGGGTGCGGCCGGGCGCGGCAGCATAGCCGCAACCCACCGCGTCGCCAGGTCCATGCCCATCTTCGCCCTTGCACTGTCGGGAGGCCCGCAGCGCAACCGTATTCCGGAGGGAGTGCGCCAGGGCTCGCAGAGTGGCCCGGCCATCGGTGCGCCGAGCAGCCCTTCCTTGTTCCCGCCACCGTCCCAACCTCAAGGGCATCCAGCGTTGCCTCACCCTGTCCCTTGGGAGCTTCGACGCACATGCCTGAATTCATCAAGCCCGACGCGGGCGCGACGCCACCCCCCCACTACGAGTTCATCCGCGCCGAGCTGCCCCCGGGCGTCACCATGAAGCCCGAGCAGGTCGTCCTCAAGCGGAACATCTTCGTCGGCAGCGTCCTGACGATGTTCATCGCCAGCTTCGTCACCTTCTGGATTCCCCTCTTCAACGGGCTCCTCGGAGGTGCCTTCGGCGGCTACCACGCGGGCCGGATGAAGCGCGCGCTCGCGGCGGCCGCGGTGAACTCCGTCGCGGTGCCGGGCGCCCTCGCCGTCCTCTACTTCTTCAGCCAGCATGATGCCGGGCGCTTCTTCTACGGACTGGGCTTCCAGGGCTTCGTGGTGCTGCACGTCATCGGCACCTTCATCGGCGCGGTGGCGGGCGCGGCCAGCCGCCCGCTGGTGACAGGGGACCTGATGCAGCGGCGCGAGCCCCTCGCCGTCAGCGCATCTCCAACCCCAGCGCCAGGCGGCGTTCCGACGAGCCGTCCAGCCAGGTCGACGGAGACCGTGACGCCGCCCCCTCCCAGTGGACCTGCGCGCGGGGAGTGAGCAGCACGCCGAAGGGCCCCGCCCGCCCCAGCCACCACTCCACCTGGAGTGACGCTCCCGCCTCGTGCGTGACGTATGCGTCGCCCACGCGCCAGGTGGGGGCATAGGCCGCCTCCAGCCGCACCGCATTGGCCCCCGAGCCGGGCAGCCCCGTGCGGTGCGCCACCGAGAGACGCGGCCCCGCCGCAGGAGCCAGCATGGCCTGGCTCCAGTGCATCGTGGCCATGCCGCCCACGCCCACCGCAGTGAAGCTCGAGAAGCGCGCGCTCTCGTCCAGCACCATGAGCGCCTCCGCCTGCACCGAAGCCCGGTGCGGCAGCGAGCGCGCCGGGTTCGACGTCACACGCGCCTCCGCGCCCCAGCCCAGCGAGTCCCACGCGGACTCGCGGAACTGCGGTAGTTCGCGCAGCAGCGTGCGGTAGCCCACCAGCGTCAGCTCCGAGGCCAGCAGCCGGGGCAAGCCCCAGCGCGGCTCCAGCGAGAGCTCTCCGTCCAGCACGCGCAGCTCACTGCTCGGCTGGAAGCCGTGGAGGCGCGCGTCGCCGAGCGCCTCGGCCATGCCCGCGGTGCGCACGCTTACCACCGGCCTCGCGCCGCCGACCGCCGGGAAGTCCACACCCATGCTCACCACCGTGCGCCCCGCGCCCGAGTCCCGCAGCGCCCCATCCGCCCACGCGGTCTCCGCTTCCACCTTGCGACGGTGGTCCTCGCCCAGGAAGGCCACCGGGTCCACCTCCGCCAGCACGCCGTCGTTGAGCGCGCCCTGCACCTCGGTGGCCCGGGTGAAGGCGGCCTCGGTGCGCTCGGCACGGACCAGGATGCGCAGCTCCTCCGGCGTGGCCGGGCGGCGCGGCGCGGTGGCGAGCGCCTCCTGCAATAGCGTGGTGCGGTCCAGCACGGCCAGCTTGCGCTGCAGGGCGTCCTCGTTCTCGAAGATGCGCTGGCGCTCGCGCACGCCCGCCGCCGCCGAGCCCGGCACCGGCACCCTCACCGCGAGGAGCTGCTCCCGCTCGATGCGCAGGCGCTCGCCCTCCGCGCGGTCCACCGCCGCGCGCTCCACGCGCACCGCGTGGGCCACGTAGGCGTGCAGTTGCTCCCGCACCTTCGCGTGCGCCTGGGGCGGCGCCGAGGCGAGCAGTGCTCGCACCACGTCTGGCAGGGCGTCGTACGCGGCGCGGCGCACGTCGGGCTCGGGCGATTGGAGGTCTGCGTGAAGCGCTCGGAGCTTCGTGAGCTCGACGCTACCCACGTGCGCCGCCAGGGTGGACAGGGCGTCCTCGCGTGCCGCGTGCGCGCGCAGTGCGCGGTCCCCCGTGGACTCGAAGGCGTCCGGAATGTGCTCCAGCAGCGGTCCGGCGCGACCGTCCTGGCCCACCACCTCCACCCGGGCCAGGGCGTCCAACGTGGCCGTGGGCAGCACCCAGAACGTGCCGGGCGCGCGCACCTTCCTCCCGCCCTCCATCGCTCCGTTGAGGAGGAAGAGGAGCGCGCTCGCGCAGTTGTCGGTGAAGAAGTAGTAGCCCATGTAGCCACGGCGCTCGAGCTCCCACACGCGCTCCAGCATCCGCGCCTCCTCGCCGCGCGTGAGGCGCAGGCGGAAGCGGCGGATGGAGCGCTGCTCCAGCTCCAGCGCCTCGTGGGACAGGTCTCCCATCGTCCCCGTGAGGAAGACGGTGTCGTAGCCGCCCGTCATCCCCTTCACCAGGTAGCCCAGGCCCTTGGACTCCATGCCGGTGAGCGCCACCAGTTGCACCACGCGCTCGAAGTTCGGGCCGCGCGGTACCGCGCCCTCGCGCCATACCGGGCGCAGCAGCATGTGGCCGAAGAGGGACTCCGGCTGGCGGCCGGTGGACGCCACCAGCAGCACCTCGAAGTGGGACAGGGACTCCAGCTCCGCCCAGGCGTCGAAGGACGGGCAGCTTCCTCGCGGCGGCAGCGCGCCCAGGCCGGAGGACTCAATCTGCTCCGCCAGCGCGCGGGCCTTGGAGAACTCCTGGCAGCGGACCTGGTCGTCCACCAGCAGGGCGTCGGCGCGCAATGACTCGGCCGGGACGAGCAGCTCTTCCGCGAAGGTGACGAGGTCCAGCGAGGCGCTCCGCTGTCCCAGCGCGCGGCTGAAGGCTCCGGCGTAGGTGAGGCGTGCCTCCTCCTTCCACACCAGCGGCCGCTCGAAGGGCTTCTGCCAGCCCGAGAGCCGGCGCCAGAGCGGCGTGCCGCTCCAGCCGCGGTCATCGTCCCAGCGCTGCACCACCGCGTGCACCACCGCGCGGCGGCGCCACAGTTGCTCCAACTCCGCGTCCGTCAGCCGGGACAGCCGCAGCGTGGCGCGGTGCTCGTTGGACGGTGCGTACCGGTAGAGGTGGAAGCGGGCCCTCCCTTCCGTCCAGTCGGGTCGCTCCGGTGTGCCGTCACCAAGTCCCAGCGGTGCGGGCTGCTCGTGCAGCACCAACTCCAGCGGGCCTCCGGGGAGGCGGCGCATCGCGGGCGGCAGTGCCTGGAGTCCCGCCTCCACCTCGGTCACCAGCGCCACGTCCCGCGCCGCCGCGCCCCGCAGCACCACGCCGGAGAGCTCCAGTGCGCGCACGCGCGCGGGGAGGTTGTCCTCCGCGGCAACGGGCGGCTCCGGCGGTACCGGGCTCGAACGCTCCAGGGCCCGCGCTCGCATGGGGCCATCGCCCACGGGAGTCATCGGCATCGAGCGCTTCAGCGTCTGCGTGGACCACTGCGGCGCCGGCACCACCATGCCGGAGCCGTCCATCATCTCCACGCGTCCGGAAGACGCTCCCAGTGCCACGGTGGGTAGCGCGCAGAGCAGGCCGAGCACCCAGGCCGCCCGGCGTCTCAACGCGCCACCTCCGCCGTCTCCGCTCCTCCCGGCGCGGAGAGGAGGAACGCACGGCGGTCCTCGTCCAGGCGAGGGTCGGCGCTGGCCAGCTCACCCACGCGCTCCATCCACGCGAGCGCCCGCGCGGGCGTGAGGCTGCGCGCGTCCGCCATCGCCAGCAGCTCCTGCCGGTGCGCCCGCAGCACGCGGCCGAAGGTCCCCAGGTTCTCCCGGCGGATGTGCGCCGCCGCCGCCAGGTCCTCCACCGTCGGGCCCGCCCCCAGCGCCAGGTCCTCGCGGAGCTGGTGCGTGCGCGAGCGCAGGTACACCTGCGCCGAGCGGCCCAGCTCCTTCGGCGCCACGCCCCGGCGACGCTCCGCCGCCGCGTACGCCTGCCAGATGACCACGCCGAGCCCCACCACCACCACGCCCACCGTCACCGCCGACACCACGTTGTCGTTGTTGCTATGGCTGCTGTTGTCGGAGTTCGAGCGCGACGCCTCGCCCTCCGCCTTCTCCGTCCCGCTGGAACCCTCGCTGGAGCCACCCTCCTCGGAGCTGCGCGAGGTCCGCTCACTGGAGCCGCTGCGGCTCTCACTGGAGCCATCCGCCTCCGAGCTCCTCGACTCCGAGCTCTTCGACTCCGAGCTGCCGCCCGAGTCGCTGGAGCCTCCCTCCTCCGAGCTGTTGCCCTTGCTGGAGTCTCCCGACTCCGACTTGCTGGAGTCCCCCTGGCTCGAGTCGCCCGAGCCCGACTTGCTGGAGTCCCCCTGGCTCGAGTCGCCCGAGCCCGAGTCCGACCCCTCACTGGAGTCCGCGGCCGAGGCGCCCGTGTCCGACGCGCTCAGTCCCCGTGAGCCCATGGCCGCGGGCGTCCTGCAGCCGGAGACCGCCATCACCACGGCCATGCACAGCGCGCACTTCGCGGAGCTCTTCGTCTTCATCCCGCACCTCTCTGGATGTCCGTTCGTTTCCGCGCGGCCCGGCCGGCGCACGGTCATGCCTGGCGCGTACTCAGTGCGCCGCGTGCGCCCCCAGCGCGGCCTCGAAGTCCCGTCGCAGCAGCGGGTCCTCGCGCACCAGCGAGCCCACGCGCTGAATCAACTCCAGCGAGCGCGCGGGGGTGAGCGTGCGCGCATCCGCCAGCGCCAGCAGCTCGTCCTGATGTGACTGCAGCAGCCTCCCGAAGAGCGGCACGTGCTCCCGGCGCAGCATCACCACCAGGGCCAGCGATTCCACCGTGGGGCCCGTGCCCCGCTTCACGTCCTCGCGGAACCGGCCGAGGTGGATGCGCAGATATTCATGCGACAGACGCGCTGCGCGAGCCAGGTGGGGAGCCACTCCGGTGACGGCGGAATTCCAATCACTCCCCATCCTGCCTCCCTTCGAGAGCACTTCCTCCCTAATTGCGTTTGTTCAGCTGTTGCGGATCGCCTTCCGTAGCCAGCCGTGTGCCGGAGGCGAAGAAGGAGCGGTTTCGCGGCCTTGGCCCACGACGCCGCGCGGCAAGGCGCGAAGCCGGCTTGTCGGAAGTGCGTTGCCGGCTACGCGCCAGGGGGTCGACGGAGCGCTTCGCCAGGAAGAGCCACGCGCTTGGCTTCAGGGGGGTGTGACCCCACCCTTCCTCCAGGTACTTCGTGGAGCCATGTCATGACCCTGGGACTCTCCATCCTCGGACTCTTCAGCGCGCTGCTGGCCCTGGCCATAATCTTCCCCACCGGCGAGCCGAGCTGGTTCGGCTTCGGAGTGCTGGCGGCGGCCCTCTTCGCGCTCGGCGCCGCCTTCAGCCGTCCCCACCTGCGCACCGCCGCGCCGTGGACCGTCGGCACTGCGCTCTGCATCTGGGGGCTGGTGGGCCTGGGGACCGATGACCTCAGCGCGTGGATTGGCTGGGCGACGCTCGCGTTCGGCCTGGCGTACCTGGGGCTCGGCTCGCTGCACTTCCTCCAGAGGGTGGTGCCGACCAGGCGCCTTCCGCGCTTCCTGCGTCCGGTCACCTGACGCCGCTCACGGCGCCGCCGTCCAGGCCTGCCTTCGACCGGCCGCTGGAAGGCCCGCCGCCGCACGCTCATGGGTCGGGGTAGCCGGGTAACGGAACAGCGCGCCGGGCACCCGGAGGTCGAGCACCCGGCGCGCGCTCACGCACCACGGTACCGGCCCTCCCCCCCGGGAGCCGACACTGTGAGTCTCACTGCATTGTGTTCACAGGTCCATACGGGAAAACCGTCGGGTCGGATATCACCCCCGGGGCGCGGACCCATCAGACGTCAGGACCCGGACGCTTGGGGGGCCCGCCAGGGTCACCCGTGACGGCCACCCTGTCCTTGGGCGTATACTCCGCAAATCTTGATCCGTTTGAATTCCGAGGAGCAGGGCCTGCTGGCGGACCTGGAGGTCCTGGTCGCGGAGGCCGAACCCAGCGCGGAGTCGCTCCCGTCGGTACTGGGAGCCCTGCGCGAGGTGATGAAGGCCGAGCGCGCGGTGGCCTACGGCGTGGATGTAGGCCCTGACCGCAACAACGCCAGCTACTCGCACAGCCAGGGCTTCTCCCTGTCGGCGGCGAGCGTCCACGGACTGCTCGACGGCTCCATCTCCGCGGTGGGTGACCCGTGGGGTTGGTTTGATCCCGCCCGCCCCGAGCCGGCCCAGCGCAACCGCGCCCTGCACTTCCGCTCGCTGGCGGAGACGGAGGCGCAGCGGATGCCGCTGCCCGACCTGCCCGCGGGCGAGGTGGGACGCCGACTGGGCCTGAGCGAGGGCGAGCTGGAGGCGGTGCGTGAGCGCGCGCTCACCCGCTCCGGCACGGTGTTCCGGCAGCTCGGCGTGGAGAACATGGCCTGGCTGCGCACGCTGGTGTGCGAGGGCCCGGCGCTGCTCGGCTGGGTGGGCCTGGGCCGCGAGGAGCCCTTCACCGAGCGCGAGCAGCGGCTGCTCCAGGCGCTGACGCCGGCCCTGCAGCGGCGGCTGACGATGGAGGCCCGGCTGCGCGAGTCGGGGCTGATGTCCACCGCGCTGGAGGTGGCGATGGAGGCGCTCGGGCGCGCGGCCTGGGTGGTCAGCTCCAGCGGCCGCGTGGTGCACGCCAACGCCGCCGGGCGCATGAGGCTGGAGCGCGGCGAGCCGGAGTTGATGGAGCAGCTCAGGCACGGCGCGCAGGGCGTTCCCTGCTCCGGCCCGCTGACGCTCACCCCGCTGCGCACTCCGGGCCTGCCGTCGCACTACCTGGCCATCGACACCGGCACCGCGTCCAGCGCCGCCGCGCGCGTGCATGCGCTGTCCGCGCGCTGGTCGCTCACGGCGCGTGAGTCGGAAGTGCTCACCCACATCGTCCAGGGCGAGACGAACAAGTCCATCGCCGCGAGGCTGGGCTGCGCGGAGCGCACGGTGGAGGTCCACGTCACGCACCTGCTGAGCAAGGCCCAGGTGGAGAGCCGCTCGGCGCTCATCGCCCGCTTCTTCCAGACCTCCTGAGCCGCCGGCTCCGGGCCTAAGATGGGCGCCGTGAACGACCCGCGCGACGCCCGCATCCACGCAGCCTTCGCCCGAGCCGCCGAGGCCGTGGCGAAGGGCCCTCACTCCACTCCCGCGGATGGACGGCCCCGGAGGCGGAGGCTCGTCATGGGGGACCCGCAGGCGGACCTGGACCGCGTGCTGGCCATCCTCGCGTACCACGACGTGCTGGGAGCTGACGGATGGCTGCGGCCCGACGTGTTGCTCGTCTCGGTGGGTGACCACTTCGACTGGGGCAAGCCGTACGAGCGCGAGGCAGGGGCCATCAGCGCCCTGTCCCTGGTGGCGTGGCTGGCCGCGCACCCGGCGGACCAGGTGGTGATGATTCTGGGCAACCATGACCTCGGCCGCGTGGGCGAGCTCGCGGACTTCACGGACGCCACCTTCGCCGCCGCGCAGGCGGAGGCGGACCGGGTCTACCAGGGTGGACACACCGACGAGGCGGCGGAGCGCGCGTTCCTCGCCCGCTGGCCGCGGGTGCCCACGGCCGAGCTGGTGGCGCGCGACTTCGGCAACTTCCGCGAGGCGCAGCGCACGTGGGTGGAGCACCTGTTGCGCGTGCGGCGCTTCCGCACTGCGTACGCGGCCGGGCCGGGACTGCTGGTGCTGCACGCGGGCGTCACCCACGAGGACCTGGACGTGACGGGCCTGCCGCCAGCGCGACGGGCGGACGCGGGCGCGGTGGCGGACGCGCTGAACGGGGCGATGGACGCGGCGGTGGCGGCGTGGACGGGAGGGCCGCTGTCCGTGCCGGGCCTGCACCATCCCGGCGACGCGGCCACCGGCGAGGGCGTGGGCATCTTCTACCACCGCCCCAGCCTGAAGCCGGAGGACGCCGAGCGCGTGCGGGGGACGCCTCGCCGGCGCTTCGACCCGAGGCGGCTTCCCGCCGGGCTGACGCAGGTGGTGGGGCACACGCGCGACAAGCGCAACCGCGAGCTGCTGGGCTTCTCCACCGCGGAGGCACGCGACGGCGTGGTGCGCCACCTCGTCACGAATGGGACGCGCGTGGACTACGCGCACGGCGCACCGCCGCCACCGAGCCCGGAGGCGGCGATGCTCGTCTTCACCGACGGCGGCATGCGCGAGTGCCCGCCCGAGGACTACGAGCTGTTCGACCTGGACACCCGCGCCGCCGCGCGCTGAGCGCTACTTCGGCGCCGGCTGCGCCGCCTGCTGCAGCCCGGTGAGCTTCTTCTCCAGCCCGGCCACCGCGCGCGGAGACACCTGCGAAGCGGGCAGCGTCTTGGCGAAGGCGATGGCCTCCTCCAGCGTCTTCGCGGCAGAGGCCGGGTCCTTGCGCGCGACGAAGATGTCCGCGCGGCCGGAGAGCACCGTGAGGCGACGCGCCCCCTGCACCCGCGCCAGCGCGCGGTCGCTCGCGGCGAGCGCGTCGTCCAGCCGCCCCTGCATGCGGTACAGCGTGGCCAGCCGCGCGGGCGGGTTGTAGTCCTGGGGCAAATCCTTCTCGCTCTGCTCGAGCGCCGGAATCACGCGCTCGGGCGCGCCCAGCTTCATCGCCGCCCCCATGCGGTGCGAATCGAAGACGGTGCGCGCCTCGGGGTTGGGCGCCTTCGCGGCCTCGCCCTCGAGGTACTTCAGCCACTCCTCGGCGAGGGCCTTCGCACCGGCCTCGTCCTTCGCCGCCTCGCGCGCCTCCACGAGCACGCCGTACAGGTCAGAGCGGTCATCAGCGGCCATCTCGATGGCTGGAGGCGCCAGGGCCTCGGCCACCTTCGCCTCCAGGGCGGGCCGCAGCTCCTTCGCCGCCGCGGAACCCTCCTCCAGCGACAGGGAGCAGGACAGCCCCAGCGACGCGCCGCTGGCCCAGAATATCGAGCGTGGCGTCTTCGGCAGCTCCTCCAACGCCTTGCGCGCGCATGGCTCGTACTGCTTTGCGCCGTACATGGCCGTCAGCATCGACGCCACCGCGCGACCCCGGCGGGACCAGTCGGCGGGCGCCTCGGCCAGGGCCTCGGACAGTGTGTCGGCGGACTCCGCAGCGCGGCCCTCCGCATACAGCGCGTCGCCGCGCGCCAGCAGCGCCTCGGCGCCGGTGACGCCTCCTTTATATGCGCGCTCACCGTCGTCGAAGAGCTTCACCAACTGGTCCACCGTCGCGCTGCCGGCGAAGCGCAGCAGCGGCTTCTCCTGGCGCGGGTCGATGACGTACAGCGTGGGCCAGAACTCCACCGGGTACTTCTCCTGGAAGGCCGCGTTCGTCGTCAGGTCGGTGTTCACCTCCAGCCAGACGAAGCGGCCGGAGTGCCGGGCCAGCGCCTTGTCGGACATGACGTACGCCTTCATGGAGCGACAGGTGTGGCACCACGGCGCCCAGACGTCGACGAAGAGGGGCAGCCCCTTCGCCTTCGCCTCGGCGAGCGCGCGGCTGTAGTCGTCGTCGATGAAGGGCAGCGGAGAACCGGCATGGGCCTCGTCCGCGGGCGCGTTGGTGTTGGCGGCGGTGCAGGCAACGAGCCCCATCAGGAGCAGGCAGGCAGCAGGGATGCGCATGGGGGCGACCCTAGCGCCACTGCCCCGCCTCTGTCCTCGGCCGACACCCACGAGTGCTGTCTCCTGGGCAGGGCGCCGTGCGCGTGCTCTGGTGCGCGCGGACTTCCGGTGATGAGAGACCCGTACACCCTGCGCACCTTCCTCGCGTCGGCCCTCGACGCCCTCCCCGCCCCCGAGCGCTTCCCGGAGGCCCCGGACGCGGACGCCGCGCGCCGCCTCGCCGAGCGCCTGCGCCGGGATTTGCTCCCCCGGCTGGGCTCCGCGGACGCCCCGCTGTTGCTGGTGGCCATCGCCGGCCCCAACAACGTGGGCAAGTCCACCCTCTTCAACGCGCTGGTGGGCGCGGCGCTGTCCCCAGCGCGGCCCGAGGGCGGCCTCACCAAGCAGTGCCTCGCGGCGGCGCACCCGGAGACGTGGACCGGCGCGCTGAAGGACTTCCTCACCCGGCGCTACGACACGGTGCCGGTGGCGTCGGGCGACGTGGCGCCGGTGGACCAGCCGGGCCCGGCGGGGCGGCTGTACCTGGTGCTGTCGGACGCGGTGCCGCGCGGGTTGCTCGTCATGGACACGCCGGACTTCGACAGCGTGTACCGCGACAACCGCGAGCGCGCGGAGGCGCTGCTCGTCACCGTGGACGTGCTCGTCTTCGTGGTGAGCCGGCAGACGTACCAGAACGCCGCGCTGGTGGACTTCCTGCGCGCGGCGGTGGGGCACGGGCGGCCGTACCTCCTCGTCTACAACGAGGCCACGCGCGAGGAGGTGGCGCGCGGGCACCTGGACAAGCTGGCCGCCGACGTGGGCCACCCGCCGCTGGCGCGCTACCTGGCGCCGCACCAGCCGGAGGTGGAGGCGGGACTGAAGCCGCTCGCCACCGAGCCGCTGGACGGGCGCCCTCCCCTGTCCGCGCTGCTGGGCCAGGCCGAGCACGCGCGCGAGTTGAAGGCCCGGGCGCTGGAGGCGTCGCTCGCGGACGCGCGCGCGGAGCTGGACGTGGTGGCGCGCGCGGCGTCACGCGCGGCGCAGGAGCCCGAGCGGCTGCGCCAACGACTGCGGCACGAGCTGAACGGCGTGGGCGCGAGCGCGGCGCTGAAGGCGGTACCGGCGGACGTGCTCATCGACGCCTTCCGGGACGAACTGGACGCGCGCAGCCAGTTCCACAAGTGGGTGCGGCTGCCCTTCCGGGGGCTGGCCACGGCGCTCACCTTCGTCAGCCGCAAGGTGCGCCAGTCCTTCACCGGGCCGGAGCCGGAAGGCGCGGAGACACCCACGCACGCGGTGGACGAGTCCATGAAGGACGGCGTGCGCAAGCTGGTGGACGCCATGGCCTCGGAGGTGGCCGCGTGGCGCGGAGACGCGGAGACGAAGGCGAAGCTGGCGGAGGCCTTCGGCCCGGTGACGCTGGCGAAGCTGGAGGAGCCGCTGGGCTTCGACTCACTGCACGCGCATGCCGCGGACCGGGCCACGCTGTACGCCTACTGCCGCGACCTGGTGTCCGCGGAGCTTCAGGGAGGCATGCGGGAGGAGCTGCTCCAGACGCTGACGACGCTGGTGTACTCGGTGCCGTCGGGCGCGGCGGCGGTGGTGACGGTGGCCACGGGCGGCTTCGGCCATGACGCGGTGGTGTGGGCGGGCACGCTGCTGTCCACGCCGCTGATGGAGCGCTTCGTGGACCTGCTGGGCGCGCAGGTGCGGGCCCGCGTCACCCGGCAGTGGGCGGACGCGCACGGAGCCACCCTGGCGCGGGCGCTGGAGGCGCGGTTCTTCTCCGGCGTCCTGGCGCACCTGGACGGGCTGGCCAACGACTGGACGCGCACGGCGGCGAAGCTGGACGAGGCACGGGCCGGACTGGCCTGAGCGCTCCGCCCTGCTGTGGAGACCGTGCCTCCTGGACGGGTAGGGTCTGGCATTCCGATGGGAGGAATCGGGTCGGAACAGCAACCTGCCGGGTCCTGCCGCCGGCCCCACTCCGCATGTCCTGTGCCCCCAATCCATTAAGTCGTATCTACGGCCCAGGACTTTACAGGATGGGTTGGCAGGTATGCTCGGTGAGCGCGAGAAGTCGTCACTGAAGAAGACGCTGGGCAGGAACGCTCAGGCGGCACGCGTGCGCCAGGAGCTCACCCAGGCGGACGTGGCCGAGCGCATCGACCTGGCCACCGAGGTCTACGGCCGCATCGAGCGGGGACGCGCCTTCCCCAGCATCCCCACCTTCTGGCGGCTATGCCATGTGCTTCAGGAATCCGCGGACCGGATGCTGGGGCTGCCCGCGGGCACGCTGCCTCCCGGCCCCTGGCAGGTGGCCGAGCCGCCCCCTCCCTACGCCGAGCACCCGCCCGAGCTGCGCCGTCTCATCCGCACCCTCCAGGGCTTCGAGCCCGACGAGTGGCGGGCCCTGCGCAAGTTCCTGGTGAGCCTCAAGCGACAGGCGCGCTGACGGGAGAGGGCAGGCAGGCGTGCGCGGCCGCACTCCGTCCGTGCGTGAGCGGCGGCAATGCGCCATGCTGGAGGCGTCATGAATGGCTCGGACCCGGCGGCCCCGGGGTCGCCACCTCCCGTCCTGTCCTTCCGCCACCTGCTGACCGACGCGGTCGGCACGTTCCTGGACGAAGCCCGCATGACGTGTGCGCAGACGGCGGACTCCATCGGCGAGCTCATCGTCACGCTGTCGCGCTACCGCGAGGAAGGCGCGCCGCTGTTCCCCATGGCCTTCGTCTGTGACGACCTGGGGCAGATGCTGGCGCAGCTCGGCGGGCACGACCCCATCGGCATCGGCATCGGTCCGCGCTCGCGGGCCACGATTCAGCGGGCGCTGAAGCAGTGCGCGCCGCTGGGCCAGGGCCGCTGGTGGGCGCTGTACCTGCTGCGGGTGCCGGAGGGCTTCGCGTACGGCGTCTTCCGCACGGACCCGTTCCCCCTGGCGGAGACACCGCTGGAGCGGCTGCGAAGGTCGGGCGACGGAGGCGCGGGCGTGGTGGGCGTGCTCCAGCTCGCGGACAACATCCTGGAGCTGCGCGCGTGCGGTGGGCTGTGCCGGCACGTGTACCTGTCGGGCGCGCGCGTGGAGGCGTCGTCCCCGCCGGAGGTGCTGGACGAGCTGGCCGAGGCCGTGACGGATGGAGTGGCCACCGCCAGCCGCGAGCGCGCCCGGGGCTTCTTCCGCCGCGTCCTCTTCGAGGTGATGCAGGGCTCGCACGGCACACTGGTGGCAGTGCTGCCTCGGGAGCGCGCGGGCTCGATGCTGTTCGTGGACGGCATCATCCTGCCGCGCCCGCTGGACATCGTCGCGCTGCTGGAGCGCTACCACGCGGACCCCACCGATGCCGCCTCCACCGCGGTGCGCGCCACGGCGCAGCTGCTGCGGGGGATGATGGCCACGGACGGAATCACGGTGCTGCGCGCGGATGGGTGCATCGTCGGCTACAACATCTTCGTGAGACACCCGGAGACCCTCACCAGTCAGCCCTCCATCGTCGTCGGAGGCGCGAGGCGGAGGACCTTCGAGGTGCTCTGCGCGGCCCTCGGCACCGAGCTGACCGCCGCGCTCATCCGCTCGCAGGATGGCGACGTGAGCTGCCGCCGGGCGTGAGTGACGGGCCCATTTGAAGGGCCGGGCCCGCTGGCGGCATGAACGCGGGATGTGCTAACTCCGGTGACATCCGCGTAGGACCCCACGGGTGCCTCTGGCCGGGGAGGAGTGCCATCGAAAGAACTGGCCTCCATGAACTTCGTCTTCGTCGGCACCAGTGCCGGCGCGAGGGGAACAGAAACCCATCTGGTGTGCCTGGTCCGAGCGCTCGCTAGAGCCGGACACACCGTGCTCACCGTTGCACGCCCCGGCGGCTACATCGCCCGGGAGCTGACGGCGAGCGGCCTGCCCGTGGAACCCGGCATCTTCCGCAACGCGGCGGACGTGCGCGGAGCACGCGGTGTGCTTCGCGCCATCCAGCGGGTGAAGGCGGACTGGCTGGTGGGCAGCTTCGGGCACGAGTACTGGCCGCTGCTCACGCTGGGCCGGCTCACCGGAACGCCGGTGGCCCTGTTCCGTCACCTCAACAGCCGGCTCAAGCCCATGTCCCGCGCACTGCTGCCTCGGTGGGCCGACCGCTTCATCGTGGTCTCCGAAAACATGCGCTCGTTCCTGGTGGAACAGGGCGTAGCTCGGGAGCGGGTGAGACTTCTGTACAACCCGCTGGAGGTGGAGCGCTTCCGCCCGGACCCGGCACTGCGGGCGGAGTCCCGCCGGGCGCTCGGTGTGGGTGAGGACGC
This sequence comes from Pyxidicoccus caerfyrddinensis, assembly GCF_010894405.1. Taxonomy (GTDB): domain Bacteria; phylum Myxococcota; class Myxococcia; order Myxococcales; family Myxococcaceae; genus Myxococcus; species Myxococcus caerfyrddinensis. The sequence continues at coordinate 709,955 of NZ_JAAIYA010000003.1, read as the reverse complement.
GGTGCTCGTCGGCTTCGTCGGGGCGCTGAAGCCGGAGAAGGGGGCCTTCCGGCTGGCGGCGGCCTGCAACCAGGCCATGCCGCTGCGCCCGTCGCTGCGGGCACTGTGGGTGGGTGAGGAAGCCGCACACTCCCGGTTGCTGGAGACAATTGCATCGGAGTTTCACGGGCGGCACATCCTGCGAGGTTGGACGGCGGACATGCGGCCGCTCTACGCGGCCATGGATGTGTTGGCTGTCCCCTCGGAGTGGCTGGAGCCCTTCGGGCGGGTTTCGATTGAAGCCCAGGCGTGCGGAGTCCCGGTGCTCGCCAGCCGGATTGGCGGCCTGCCCGAGACGCTCCGTGAGGGTGAGACCGGATTCCTGTTTCCTCCAGGTGACGAGGCCGCGTGGCGTGACGCGCTCGTGACCGCCGCCGACCTGCCGCGGGAGCAGCGCCGTGCCATGGGCGAGGCGGGGATGCGCTTCGTCCAGGAGCGGTTTTCCACCGAACGCATCGTGGAGGAGCTCATCGACCTGCTTCGAACACCCCCAGGTCGTGAGAATCGGAGAAGACCTGCCACGTTGTGTCAGCCGTCCGGCACACACCCATCCATGGAGTAAGCGCTTGAATTTGCTCTTGTCAGAGGAATCCAGCATTCTAGCGCCGCTTTGAAATCCCCCCTGTTCCGCATCGCGCGTCTCGCGCTCGCCGTGGTGACGGTGTGTCTCACGGCATCCCCCGCCCTGGGTCAGAAGCTGGCGGATGTCACCGTTCAAGGTCCTCCGATAGCGCCTGCACTGAGCGGCAGCGGCCACGGCCTGTGCGTCGCGTCCAATGTGTGGACGCGGACCCTGGGCGAGTATCCGCAGACGCGCGGCACGTACATCGATGGCATCAATGGGTTCATCGAGGAGCCCACCAGCAAGCAGAGCCGTGTCACCACGGTGCTGCGCACGCCGTTCGATTTGTCGAACAACCTCAACGACGGACGCACGCTGAGCTACGGCGACTTCGTCAGCCAGGTCACCGCGCCCCGCTGCTCCACAGGTGGCTGCAGCTTCAACATCATCAACGACAACGACGCGGTCACCTCCTTCGTCTCGCGCTTCCGCGGCTACCTGAACATCCCCGCCGGGCTCGAGGGTCAGTTGTTGCACTTCGGCTTCTACTCGGACGACGCCGTCAGCCTGGTCATCTACGACCGGGGCCAGTCGTACCAGGTCATCAACCGCCCTCCCCAGCTCGGCTTTGCGACATGGCGGACGACGAACGCGGTCACCTTCAACCAGCCCGGCATCTACCCCGTTGAGATCCTCTACGCCGAGATTGGTGAACATGCGGCGCTGGAGATGGGCATGTTGGCAAGCCCATTCACGGACTTCGAGCGGGCCGCGAACCAGCCGCCCATCGTCAACCTGTTCAGCTCGGGCTTCCAGCTGTTGCAGCCCGCGCAGTTCTTCCAGACCGAGAACGGGCTTCCGTCCTACCCGGAGAACCTCGACCGCTGCGAGCAGTGCAGCCGCGCCAACGTCAACGCGCCCAACAACGGCGGCTGTGGCTCGTACTACTACTGCAACGCTGCTGCACTGTGCGCGCCGTGCAACTCGTCCCTCCAGTGCGGCGACTCCTGCTCTCCCTGCGGCCAGTCCACGCCCCACTGCGCCAACCTCAACGGCCGCACCCAGTGCGTGCAGTGCACGGACGACACCCAGTGCGCCAATGGCCGCTGCGACCTGACGGACAACACCTGCCGCGGCTGCAACGACGACGGTGACTGCCCCCTCAACGGCCGCTGCGACCTCTCGGACAACGTCTGCCGCGGCTGCAACGACGACGCGGACTGCCCCGACAACGGCCGCTGCGACACGACGACCAACCAGTGCACTGGCTGCAACGACGACAGCGACTGCCCCGGCGCCGTGTGCGACGTGCCCAACTCCGCCTGCGTGGAGTGCACCACCGACGACCAATGCCCCGGCGACCAGGTCTGCGACCCCACCGCCCACGAATGCAACGAGTGCAATGACGACTCGCAGTGCCCGCGCGGCGAGATCTGCTCCAACCACCAGTGCTCCCCCTGCGCCACCAATGACTCGTGCGCGGGCAACTCCTGCAACTGCTGCCCCAACGGCACCCAGTGCGCGGCGCTGACGCCCGGCGCCTCTCCGTCCTGCGTCGAGTGCACCAGCAACAGCCAATGCGCCCCTGGCCAGCAGTGCGACGCGCTCAACGGCCGCTGCGTGGACGCGGTGCCCGAGTGCAACACCGCGGACAGCTGCGGCCCCGGCTGCGCCAAGTGCCCCGGTGAGCGTCCCTTCTGTCTGGACGGCGAGGTCTGCGTCCAGTGCCGCAACGACATGGAGTGCGGCGACGGAAGCTTCTGCCTCAGCGGCGAGTGCAGCGCGTGCACCACCGACAGGCACTGCGGTGAGCGCTGCGGCGCCTGCGAGGGCGACACGCCCTTCTGCCTCTCCGACGGCTCCGTGCAGGGCAGCGCCTGCGTGGGCTGCCGCGAGGACTCGGACTGCGGCAGCGGCGTGTGCAACCCCACCACCCGCACCTGTGACAACGCCGGCGCGTGCGCTGTGACGTGCCAGCAGGGACTCGTCTGCAACGGCAGCACCTGCGTGGAGTGCTTCGCCGACGCACACTGCCCCTGCGGTGGCACCTGCGACACTTCCACCAACAGCTGCTCCACCTCCTGCGAGGACAGCGGGGACTGCCTCGGCATGGAGTACTGCTCGTCCAAGACGCAGGAGTGCGAGCGCGGGCGCCGCAAGCCCGGCACCGAGCCCCAGGGTGGCGCCTTCTGCTGTGGCACCACCGCCGACGCCACTCCCGCGGGAAGCACCACCTTCCTGGTGCTGCTCGCCGCGGGCTTCATGCTCCTCCGGAACCAGCGCCGCGCCCGATGAAGCCCTCGCACCTTCCGCTCCTCCTCCTGGCGCTGGGGCTGTCCACCGCCGCCACCGCCCAGCCGGACACGCGCTTCAACGTCCAGATATTCCGTCCCTCCGGCGCCCCGCAGGACCTGGTGGTCGTGACGCAGTCACGCCCGCTGTCGCACCTGTCCGTGGCTGGCGGCCCGTACTTCAGCTACTCGCTCAACCCGCTGACGCTCGTCCCCGAGGGCGGCGACCTGGGGAAGATTTCCCTCGTCGGCAACCGCCTCCAGCTGGACGCCATGGCCAGCGTGGGCCTGTTCGACTGGGCCGAGGTGGGCGTGGACATGCCGCTCATCCTCGCGCAGGGCGGGCAGAACCTGGAGGTCATCGGCACCGAGGGGAGCGTGGAGAGCTTCGTCCTCGGCGACCTGCGGCTCACCGGCAAGGTGGCCATCCCCGGCCTGCGCCGGCCCGCCGAGGGCAAGGGCTTCGGCGCCGCGCTGACGCTCAACGTGAGCTTCCCCACCGGCGCGCAGGACGCGTTCGCCGGTGACGGGGAACTGACGTGGGCGCCGGGCGTGGTGCTCGACTACCGCTTCGGCAACGGCATCCTGCTCGCGCTCAACGGCGGCTTCTGGAAGCGGCCGGACCATGTCTTCAACGGAGCGTCGGTGGGCGACATGATGCCCTTCGGCGTGGGCACCGAGGTGCCCCTCCTCCGTGGCAGCGGCATCACCGCCGTGGGCATGGTGCACGGCGCGGTGGGCCTGGAGAAGCTGCCGGACGAGCCCCGGCAGGTGCCCGCGGAGCTGCTCCTCGGCCTGCGCTGGTACAGCTCCACCGGCCTCACCTTCACGTTCGGCGGCGGTGCGGGCTGCGGATGCTCGCTCGCGTCGCCCACGCTCAGCCTCTTCACGTCCATCATCTGGGTTCCGGCGAAGACGCGCGAGTGGGAGGCGCTGGAGCGCTTCAAGGACCCGCCGGAGCCGACGCCTCCGCCCCCGCCTCCGGTGGACCCGGATGGCGACTCCGTGATTGGCGAGGGCGACCTCTGCCCGGACCTGGCCGGCCCCGTGGGGAACTCGGGCTGCCCGGATACGGATAGGGACGGCGACGCCGTGGTGGACCGGCTCGACAAGTGCCCGGACCAGCCGGCGGGCAGCCGTGGACGCGACGGGTGTCCGCTCGCGCGGCGCGACGGGAACAAGATTGTCATCCTGGAGCAGGTGAACTTCGCCACGGACCAGGACGTCATCCTCTCCGAGTCCTTCCCCATCCTCGAGGAAGTGGCCCGGGTGATGAACGAGAACAAGGAGGTCGACCGCATCCTCGTGGAAGGCCACACCGACGCGCGCGCGAGCGACGCGTACAACCTGGACCTGTCCAAGCGGCGCGCGGCCAGCGTCGTGCGCTTCCTCATCGAGAGCGGCGTGGCGGCGGAGCGGCTGTGCTCGCAGGGCTTCGGCCGTAGCAAGCCGCTGGCGGACAACGCGACGGAAGAGGGCATGGCGCTCAACCGCCGCGTCGAGTTCACGATTCAGCCGCCGAGCGACGGGCCCCGCCCGCCTTGCCCGGACGAGGCGCTCGACAAGAAGCTCAAGCGCGCCCGCCCGAAGCTGCTGACGCCCAAGGAGAAGGCTCCCGCCCCGGCGCCGAAGAAGTAGCAGAGCGCGCGCCTCTCCTCTTCGCGAAGAGGAGAGGCGCCTCTCACGCGTGAAGTGGACGTGCGGCTCGCGCTCGGAAGAGGCGCGGAGCCGGGCCCCGCGGCGACGGGCAACGGGGGGCGAGCCGGCCTTGCGCCCACGGCCTCGCCCCGGTGACAGGACGCGCGGCCGCACCCTCCATCCACGAAGGAAACCGGGCAGGACGATCGCGCACGTCCCGCGCTCCTTCCACGGTGGGAAGCCGCGGCACGCTCCGCGGTCAGCCCGCTACGGGACGACGAACTCCGCCGCGCTGCGCCGCCGGCCAGCGACGACGGAGACGACGGCATGGCCGGTCCCCACCGCCGTCACGCGGCCATCGGCCGACACGGTGACGACCGCGGCATCCGAGGTGAACCACTCCAGCGGCACGCTCTCCAGCACGGCGCCGTTGCGGTTGTAGGCGCGGGCCTGGAGCATCACGGACTGGCCCGGCTTCTGGAAGACATGGTGCGTGAGGTTGAGGCCCAGGCGCGCGAAGTCCGGGGGCACCACCTGCACCGCGATGGCGCGGTTGAGGTGCCCCAGCGTCGCGGTGACGGTGGCGGTGCCCGGCTTCACGGCCACGAGCTGCCCGTCCTCCACGCGCACCACCGCCTCGTCGGAGGAGCGGAACTCGGGCGCCGCGTCGGCGAGCGACTCGCCCTGCTCGTTCCTCGCCACCACGCGCAGCTTGATGATGCGGCCCACCTCCATGAAGTCCGCGCCCGGCGCCTTCACGTCGAGCGAGTTGAGGATGGTGAGGTCCAGCGGAATCGCCGTGCGAATCTTGCCGCCGGTGACGCCGATGGTCGTCTTGCCCGACTTGCGCACCGTCACCACGCCCTCCTGCACGAGGGCCACGTCCGTGGCGGAGCTCGTCCACCGCAGCTTCGGCTCGGACATCCGCTGGCCGTCCGTGTCGAGGACCACGTACTCCAGCTTCACATTCTGCCCCGGCGTCCGCAGGTACTTCGTCGGCAGCGGCTCGACGGTGATGGTGTCGGGGGTGGGCCCGCAGGCGCTCAGGAGCCCGAGGACGAGGACGAGGACGGAAGGGAGAGGAAGGCGCGTCTTCACGGCACGAAGGGGGCGGAGAGCAGCGGCCATCCTAACGCCGTGGGCAGACCCCGGTGAGAAAAGGGACCCGCTCCGTCCACGAACGCACGCCTGCTGCTCCGCGCACCGCACGCCCCGGAAGTCCCGTTGCAGCCCGGAGGCCCACCGTCCGAGCAGGCGCACCTGCCTTCACGCCTCCGCGTCCCGTTGCAGCCGGGGGACGCGGCCCGTCGGCCGGGGCCCCGGGGCCAGGGCCAGCGGCGGGACGTAGAGGCCCAGCCGCTCGCGCTTCCACCAAGTGCCGGCGCGGCGCCGCGCTTCCAAGTCCGACATCTTGTAGTCGTAGAGCACCGCGCGGACCATGCGCGGCGGCTTGTCCGGGAAGGGATTGCTTGCGAGCAGCTCGAGCACCTCGGGCGAGCCCTCCAGCAGCCGGCCCATCAACGCGAGGAACCAGCCCGTCGGCGCGCCGAGCGCCGCGAACCACATCTGCCAGTCCAGCCTCGGCTGATGCGGCGCCACCCACCGGGGCGGACGCCCCAGGTCTCCGACCTTGTAGCGGAAGGGATATTCCTTCCAGTGCTCTCCGTCGTCGGAGCCCTCGATGAGGATTTCCGGCCGCTCCACCGTCATCACGCTGAAGAGGCCATACGGATTCACGGAGCGCAGCGGACGCGCCTGGGACTCCAGCCACCCCAGCGCGCCCAGGACGCGCTCCGAGCGGCGCGGCCACCAGTCGAAGCGGCGGAGCACCTCGGATGCGCCGAGCGCCACCACCGGCGCGGCCACCACCGCGGACAGCACCGTGCGCCACCAGCGGCGGGGCCGGGCGGGCGCGTCGGCCTCGAGCGGCAGCACGTGCCGCAGCGCCGCGTCGTCCAGCAGCCACAGCCCCAGCGCCAGCGCCTGGACGTTGAAGAAGCCGTAGTTGCCCGTGGCCGCGATGCTGCCCTGCAGCCCGGCGAAGACCCAGAAGGCGAGCTGCCGCACCTTCCGGGGCGCGAAGGTGAGGAACGGCAGCCCCGTCTCCAGGCCCAGCGTGGCCGCCGTGGTGGCGCGGTGGAACCACTGCGGCAGGTGGTGCGCGTACCAGCCGCCGCGCGTGGGCAGCGGCGCTGTCTCGTAGTAGTGGTCCATCGCCGTCAGCTCGCGCCACGTCCTGTCACCCGACTGGAGCTTGCTGACGCCGGAGCCGAAGTAGAGGCGGAACACGAGCAGCCGGAAGAGGAACACGTCCAACGCGGAGGGCGCGTCGCGGCCCAGGCCCGGCCTCAGACCACCGGGTGCGGTGAGCGCGGACAACAGGCCCATCTCCAGCAGCAGCACGTCCCACTGGAAGGAGAGGAACTCGCGACCCGTGGCCACGTAGGAGAGGTACAGCGCCCACAGCAGCATGGCGCTGCGCCGCGGCGCGATGTTGAAGGTGAGTGCCAATGACAGCAATTGGCCCGCGCGGCACCCACGCACCAGCGCCTCATCGGACGCATCCAGCCAGAACACGGAAGGCGTCAGCCGCCACCGCTGCCAGCCGGGCTCCACCTCCAGGTGCGCGTCCAATCGCTCGCGTATCGGGCGGATGCCGCGCGCGCCGTAGAGCCCGAGCACCTGCCGCCCCAGCGACGTGAAGGCGATGAAGAACGTGCCGCCCATCAGCCGGAGGAAGGCCCAGCGCACCAGCCGGTACTCATGCGGAACCACGGTGCGTCCGAAGAGCCAGGAGTCCACCCGCGCGGCCGTGCGCCGGTTGCGGGAGATGACGGCGTAGACACCGCGCGCCGCGTGCAGCACGCCGGGCAGCAGCCCCAGCCTCGCCACCGCGCGCGTCCCCCTCCGGGGCGACCAGGCGAGCATCCGGAAGACCGCCTCGGCGCCCTGCGACAGGCGGCCGGACGGCTCCACCAACTGCATGGCCCGCCGCAGGTCCGACTTTCGAATGCCGAGCGCCTGGCGAAGCCACCAGCGGCCCGGCTTGAAGCGCACGCGCCCCCGCGTGCTCAACTGCCACCGCGCCACCCAGCGGCGGCAGAAGCCACAGTCCCCATCGAAGAGTACGAGCGGCCGCGAGGCCGTCCCACGCAGGAGTCGCTCCACCATGAGGGAAGGTGGTGTCCACGGAGGGACGGTGGCTGCCCCTCCCCTCCCGGACTGGCCGCCCCCGGAGCAGGAGGCCCGGCGAGCCCGCGGCCCCACCGTCCGTCGGTCCAGGTGACACGTGGACGGGGTGCCTACGTTTCTCGGCATGAGCGAGCCCAAGGGGAAGGCAAAGCGGGTGGTCGAGGTGGTCCCCGGCGTCCACCATTGGACCCTCTCCGACGAGCGCATCGGCGGCGCGCGGAGCGACGCGTACGCGGTGGTGGATGAAGACGGCGCCGTCGTCCTCATCGACCCGCTGCCCATCGACGAGGAGCTGCTGCGCCGGCTGGGCAAGGTGACCGCCATCGTCCTGACGGCGGGCAATCACCAGCGCTCGGCGTGGCGCTTCCGCAAGGACTTCGGTGCCCCGGTGTGGGCGCCGGAGGGCGCGCAGGGACTGGAAGAGAAACCGGACTTCTTCTACGTGGCGGGCGACACGCTGCCAGCGGGCATCGTCTCCTTCCACACGCCGGGGCCGACGGAGGCCATGTACACGCTGTGGATTCAGCAGCACCCGCGCAGCGTGGCCTTCATCTCGGACCTGCTGACGCATGCGGGCCGGGGCACGCCGGAGTTCGTCCCAAGCGAGTACCAGGACGAGCCCTTCCGCACGCGGCACAGCGTGCAGCGCATCCTCGACCACCTGCCGGTACAGACGGTGTGCTTCGCGCACGGCGCGCCCATCGTCGGAGAGGGCGCCGCGGCGCTGCGCCGCGCGCTGGAGGAGGACTCGGAGTCCCCCACCGCGCCGGCGCCCTGAGTCAGAGCGCGCCCTCGCGCACCAGCACGTGCCCCGCGTCCTGACCGGGTGGAACGAGGTGCAGCACCTCGCCCGCCTCCGCGCGGTCCAGCAGTCCGCTCAGCGTGGGCAGGTCGGTGACGGAGATGCGCCGCGTGGGGGCCGGGGACGACCTGCGCTCCATGGCCTCCGCGACGCGCGCACCGTCCGACACGTCCGTCTCGTAGACGAAGGTGCGCTCGCCGTACTCGTGTCCTCCGGGCACGCGGCCCACCAGGCGCAACGGGCCGAGCCGCGCGTGGACGCGGACGCTCGGGTTGTCCCACTGGGCCACGCCGCGCAGCCGCTTCGCGCGCAGCATGTTGAGCGTGAGCACCTTCACCCACGCCGCGGCGCCGGTGCCCGGCAGGAAGCTCAGCAGCGACACGCCGATGAACAGGCCCGGCGTCACCGACGGCGCCGCGAAGTACGCCGCGCCGATGGTCGGGTCCTCGTCGGCCAGCCCCAGCTGCTCGCGTACTTCGGGCTTCACCATGCGCGCCGGACACCGCAGCAGGCCGATGGCTCCCGGCAGCAGGTACAAGTCGGACAGCACCCAGCGCGGCACCCCGATGCCGCCGAAGGCCAGTTGGTTCAGCGCGAGGTACTGCATCGCCAGGTCGAGGTTCCGCTCGGCGGGCAGGTAGTGTACCGGCACCCCGAGGGGTGACAGGTCCAGCGAGTCCGCGTGCTCGCCCGAGCCGAGCGCCATCATCGACACGCCCGGGTGCTGGGCGAGGAATGCCTCCGCTTGCCTCGTCAGTGCGCTCGCCTCACGCATCGGCTTCGATGTCCTTCGCGACAGTCTCCAGCCGGTACTCGTCCGGAATCCGCACCGCCGACGCGTCCACCTCCGCGCGAGACACGAGGCAGCGCGAGGAGCCACCGCCCTTCTCACACAGCTCGCGCATGGTGAGCGGCACCACGCGCATGCCCAGCAGGGCCAGCCGCGCGCGCACCGCGTCCTGCACCACCGAGGGCGCGAGCAGGTCCCTTCCGAGCGGCAGCCCGTTGGTGGCGTAGTGCTTGATTTCGTCCTCCGTCACCACGAGCAACCGCTGCTCACCGAACCGCTCGCGCAGGCGCGCGTACGAGTCCGGGGCGATGACTTCCGGGCACACCATCAGCCGGTCCACGGCGGACAGCGGCAGCACGGCCATGTTGCCGTGGAAGGCGGGCTCGCGGACCTGCACGCGCAGCACCTCGCCGGGGAAGTGGGACGCCGCGGCCTCCAGCCCGTCGAGCGTGGTGCGCCCGCCCCAGAACAGCAGCGTGACACCGTCGAACGTGGCCACGTCGCCGTGCGCTTCCCAGATGCCCACGCCCGGGTCCACCACCTCCATGCCCATGCGGCGGGCCAGCGGAGCCCAGTGCTCGCGCTCGGCCTGCCGGTGCGCGCTCATCATGCGCGGTAGCAGGAACAACGGTGGCGCACCTTCGCGCGGAACGACCTGCCCGCACTCCGCGGCGTAGGGCATGCCGGTGAGCAATTCGGAAGGTGACGGCAGCGCCACCACCGTGCCGCTGCGCGCTTCGATTTCTCGCGCCAGTGCCAGCCACTCGAGCCGGGCCTGGCGCGCGTCCACCTGCGGGGCCTCGCGGCTGCGGAAGTTGTTGCGCCCGCGCAGGGCCCACGCGCGCCCTGGCGGCGACATGAGGAAGAGGTCCATGGTTCTTTCACTTCTACTCCTGGCGCCTCGCGCACCGCCACCCGCGCGCATTCCCCGAAGCGGCCTTCCGAACGAGCCCTCCACGCAGGGCGCCTGCCCGGGCGCACCGGCCTGTAAAGGCTTCCGACGGAAAAGGCGCGCGGACGTCCACCGTTCTCCTCCTTGCCGAAGCGGCCCGAGGCGACACCACGGGCGCACGCACGGGCCGACACCCCACGCGCCCCTCAACACGGAGAGCACCCGCATGAGCACCGACAAGAAGCTGAAGAAGGTGAAGGAGCTGTTCGTGCAGGACCTGGCCCGCATCCACGGAGGCGCGGGACAACCGCAGAAGGACAAGCCGCCGAAGTGCCCGGAGTTCACCACCCTCGCCTGTGGCGAGGAGCCCAACGGCTGCTCCGGCTGCTAAGCGCTGAGTCCTCTACCCCGGCGGGAGCCTCGCATCGGCTCCCGCCGGTCCACTCCCACCTCCGGCCTCTTCAGGACGCGACTGTTCCCAGGACTCCCTCACGTTCCGAGCGGCGGACTCGCGGAATGAACCTTCCTTCCGCTGCCTCCTCCGGGCGAAGGACTCGCGGAATGAACCTTCCTTCCGATCCATCTCTTCAGGCGGCGGACGCGCGGAATGGGCCTTCCTTCCGCGCCCCTTCGGGCAGAGGCCTCGCGGAATGAACCTTCCTTCCGCTGACACCCCTCCGGGCGCAGGACTCGCGGAATGAACCTTCCTTCCACGGCCCCCTTCAGGCGGAGGACTCGCGGAATGAACCTTCCTTTCGCTGCCACCACTGCGGGCGGAAGACTCGCGGAATGAGCCTTCCTTCCACGCCCCCTTCAGGTGGCGGACGCGCGGAATGAACCTTCCTTCCACGCCCCCTTCAGGCGGAGGACTCGCGAAATGAACCTTCTTTCCGCTGCCGTCAGCCGCCGGGCAGAGGACCCGCGGAATGAACCTTCCTTCCGCTCCACCCTGCGGGCGGAGGACTCGCGGAATGAACCTTCCTTCCGCCGTCCGCCGTCCGCCGTCCGCCGTCCGGGTGGCCCTGTCACCCGATTCCGTGCAAGCCGCACCCACGCCCTGAATCCGTCCCGCGAAGTGCACGCTGGCGCACCCTCGGCGCATCTTCTTCGTAGTCACCCGGCCGTGGCCGGGACAGGCTCCCACCCCACGTGGACGAGACGAGCCTTCCCGACCCCGAAGCCCTTCGCACCCTCTTGAAGGCCGCCCTGGAGCTGCCCGCGCTGCAACCGCACGCGTCGCGCCTGGAGCGGCTCGTGGACGACTACTCGCGCGGCGTGGCCCGCAAGGACGCACCGCTCGGCGTGGCGCTCGTGGGAGCCACCGGCGCGGGCAAGTCCACCCTCCTCAACGCGCTGGCCGGACAGCCCCTGTCGCGCGAGGGCGTGGACCGGCCCACCAGCACCGCCGCCACCGTGTTCGCTCCAGAAGGCGCCTCCGCGGACGCACTGGCCCAGACGGGCGCGCGCGTCGTCCGGTACGCGCCCGGGCCACAGGGCCTCTGGGGCGGACAGGTGTTCATCGACACGCCGGACCTCAACAGCGTGGCCACCACCCACCGCGACGTCGCACGCGCCGCGCTGGAGCGCGCGGACGTGGCGCTCGTCGTCATGCACAGAAGCAGCGTGGCCGAGGCCTCGCAGGTGGAGTTCCTCGCGGAGTTCGCCCGCCGCCGCGCGCTCGTCTTCATCCTCAACTTCGCGGACGAGCTGTCCCCCGAGTCGCGCGAGTCCCTCAAGGCCCAGGTGCGCCGCGTGGCCTCCGAGCAGTACGGCCTGCCGCAGCAGGACGTGCCCGTCTTCGCCATCAGCGCGCTCGCCGCGAAGGACGGCCGCGACGTGTCCGGCGAGTTCGGCGCCCTCCTCTTCCACCTGCGCGGGCTGGCCACCCAGGCCGTCGCCGCGCGCGTGCGGCGCACCAATGCCATTGGCGCGCTCGAAGAGGTCCACTCACGCGTGGACGCCGCGCTGAAGGAGACGGACGCGCTGCTCGCGCGCACCCGCGACGCGCTGGGCTCCGGCCTGGAGAAGGCCGCGGAGGGCCTGCGCGCGGACTTCGACGCGCGGCTGCGGCTCGCCCACGGGCACCTCGCGGCGGAGGTGCGGCGTCAGGCGGGAGGCCGCTTCTGGGGCCCCGCGGCCTGGGGACTTCGGCTGTCCCTGTGGGGAGCGAGCGGGCTGGGCGCGGCGGCCCTCGTGGGACGGGCCAGCCTGCCCGCGGGCCTGGCCGTCGCGGCGGCCTCCACCGCGCTGGATGCGGTGCGCGGACGCACGCGCGCCCGTGCCGCGGAGACCGCGGTGGTGGAGCCCTTCGAGGACGACTTCGGCGTGGAGTCCGCCGCGCGCACGGCGCTGGCGGAGGCGCGCAGCGTGGTGCGGGCCGGCGGCCTGGAGCCGGCGCTGCTGGGCGTGCCGGACGTGGACGCACTGCTGGACGCGGTGCGCGCGGCACGCGCCGGGGCCTGGCGCTACACGGCGACCACCGGCGTGGGCGAGGCGGTGGCCGGCTGGTGGCGCACCGCGCGCTGGCTGGTGTTGCCACTCATCAACCTGCCGCTGCTCGGCCTCCTGGGACACGTGGGCTACCGCGTGGTGCGGGCCTACGTGGAAGGCCCCCTGCTGTCGTTGGAGTACTTCATCAACGCGGGGGCCTTCTTCGCGCTGCTCTCCGGAGCAGGCGCGCTGCTGGCGTCAGCGAGTCTCGCTGGGGCCGCTCGCCGTGCGGGTGCGGCGGGGCGTGGCCGTTTCGTCGAGGCCCTGGCCGCCCTGGGCGGGAGGCTGATTGAGGCCGTCGATGATGGACTGCGCCCCGGGCGGGAGGCCGCGAAGCGCCTGCTGGCGCTCAGGTGACATCGAGTCCACGGCCTGACCCGGCGCGTGCGCGCCCTCGTTGTTGGCCATGAGCGTCTGCTGGCCCGCGTCCTTGCAGATGGGCGCGGAGACGCGCGTGTCGCGCACCGGGTCGCCAAAGCCCGCGAGGCGCGCCGGGACGGATGGGTTGTTCCAGCCCTTGCCCACTTCACGTGCCACCTTGAAGTGCAGGTGCGCACCGCAGGCCCAGCCGGTGGAACCGGAGAAGCCGATGAGCTGGCCCTCGCGCACGCGCTCTCCAGGCTTCACCACCACCGCGCTGAAGTGGAGGTACTGCGTCTCCAGGCCATCCCCGTGGGAGATGACGACGTAGTTGGCCTGCGGCGCGAACTTCTCGTCGCAGCCACCCGTGGAGCTGTCACCGCGCGCCAGCCGCACCACCCCGTCACGCGCCGCGACGATGGGGGTGCCGTCCGGCATGCGGAAGTCCCAGGCGAAGGTGTCGTTGTACTGATGGCTACCGGTGTCGTGACCCTGACTCACCGTGTAGATGCGACCACAGGCGAAGGGGACGCCGACCTCGGGCATGTCGCCCTGCAGGGAAGCAGTCGAGGGGGGAACCGCGGGGGCCGAAGCCAGGAGAGAACCAAGGAGGAGAGCGGAAAGGTTCATATCGGGGCGGGCTGGAAACGGAGGCAAGTGCCCCCGATATTTCCCAGCGCATTTTCCCAGAAGCCCGCGTGCTACGCGACCGGGGGGCCTATGCTCCGTTCTCCTCCATGGAGGGTTCCGCGCATGGCTTCCGAGGGAAAATCACAGCGGTGGGGTTGGAGCCTCTGTCTGCTCGTCTGCCTGGCGTCCTGCCGTGGCGGACCCGAAATGAGGGGGACTACCGCTCCGGAAGGGCCGTCACACGCACCGTCCGCCACCCTGGCCGTGGTGGGGGTGACGGTGCTCCCGATGACCACCGGCACTGACGCGCTGCGGGATCAAACGGTGCTCGTGGACAGCGAGCGCATCATCGCAGTGGGGCCCTCGGCCTCTACGCCGGTGCCCCAGGGCGCGGCGCGGGTGGACGGGCACGGGCGCTGGCTCATGCCCGGGCTGGTGGACATGCACCTGCACCTCCAGCCGGGAACCGGGCAGGCGCAAGACGCGGCGGGCCGGCAGCTGCGGCTGCTGCTCGCCAACGGCGTCACCACCGCGCGGGCGCTGGGAGCCGCGCCAACGGGGCTGGAGCTGCGCGCGCGGGTGATGAAGGGCGAGGTGCTCGGGCCCCGGCTGCTGGTGGCCGGCCCGTCCTTCCACGGCAAGTCGGTGCAGGGACCGGAGCAGGCCCGGCAGCGCGTGCGTGAGCAGAAGGCGGCCGGGTTCGACCTGCTCAAGACGCACGGCGGGCTGGGACGCGAGACGTACGACGCGATGATGGCCGAGGCGAAGGCCCAGGGGCTGCGCGTGAGCGGCCACGTGACACAGGACGTGGGGCTCGCGCACGCGCTGGAGTCGGGCCAGCAACTGGAGCACCTCGACGGCTGGCTGTCCGCGCTGCTGCCGCCGGGCGACAAGGCCGTCGTGGACCAGCTCGACTTCACCGACGCGGTGGAGCGGATGGACGCGGCGCGCATCCCCGCGCTGGCGGAGGCGACGCGCAAGGCGGGCGTGTGGAGCTCACCCACGATGGAGCTCTTCGAGCTGCTCTCCAACGCGGACCGGGTGGACACGCTGCGCGCGCGGCCGGAGCTGCGCTACGTGCCCGCCGCCGCGGTGGAGGCGTGGACGAAGGACCTGTCGGACCCGGAGCTGGCGGGGGCACCCGCCGCGCGAAGGCAGCGCTTCGTGGAGCTGCGGCGGCAGGTGGTGAGGGGACTGCACGCGGCGGGAGCGGGGCTGCTGGTGGGCTCGGACTCGCCGCAGTTCTTCATGGTGACGGGCTTCGCGGTGCACCGGGAGATGGAGGCCCTGGCCGCGGCGGGCCTGCCGACGCGCGCGGTGCTGGAGGCGGCCACGCGCAACGCGGCGGAGTACCTGGGCGAGTCCGCCGAGTGGGGCACGGTGGCCGTCGGCCAGCGCGCGGACCTGCTGCTCCTGGATGCGGACCCGCGGGAGGACGTACGCCACACGCAAGCTCCTCGCGGCGTGGTGCTGCGCGGCCGGTGGCTGCCGCGCGCGGAGCTGGACGCGATGTTGGCGGAGGTCGAGGCCGCGGTGAAGTCGCCGGCACCGTGAGCGGAATCCCGGCGATGCACTGAGCGCCGTGCCCGAGGCGCGGCGTCGTGCGCCCCAGCGTCCCCTCCTCCTCTCACTCCCGCTCGCGCTGGACGAGCCAGGTGGAGATGGCGCGCTCGCACTCGGCATGGCGGTCGAGGAAGGCGAAGTGCCCGCTGTCCAGCTCCACGTACGTCCCGCGCCGGCCCAGGCGCTCGGCGTAGGCGCGCATGGAGCGGGTGGGCATCATGGAGTCATGCCGCCCCTGCACCATCAGCGTGGGCACGGACGGAGCGGGAGCCCGTGAATCGGCGCCGGACACCAGCACCAGCCCGCGCAACTCCAGGCGCGGATGGGAGACGCGACCCGCGAGGATGCTCGCGCCCACGCCTCCGTTGGAGAGCCCTCCCAGATAGACGCGGCGGACGCCCCGGCCCGCGAGCCACTCGAGCGTCGCGTTCAACGTGCGCTCGCCCCGGGGTGACCACCAGTCCCCGGCGGGTCCCACCGAGGGGCAGACAGTGAGCGCGGAGATGGCCTGGACCGACTGCGCCATCTCCCAGCAATACACCGCGAAGTTGCCGGCGAAGCCGTGGAGGAAGACGACCGCCGTGCGTGGCGTGGCGTCACCCTTCGGGGGAATGACCAGCGCGTCGAAGGACTCCGGCGACTGAAGGCCCAGGTACGTGGCGACGGCGGGCGTGGCCAGCTCTCCCTCGGCCGCGTCCATCCGTTCGAAGGCCGACTCCAGCGCGGGGATGAAGTCGCGCGCGTCCGAGCGCGGCAGGCGGCCGGAGCGCACCAGGACATGCCCCGCGAGCAGCGTCCCATCCTGCTCGGCGACGAGCCGGTTCACCCACCGGTGGCCCCCGTCCGGCAGCCGCAACGTCTCCACCTGCGTGCCCCGTGCGAAGACCAGCCGCCCCAGCGCCACGAGCACCATGAGGGCAAGCCCCGCCCGCGCCAGCCCCCGCCGTCGAGGTGGCGAGATGAGCCCGACCGACACGAGCGCGAAGCCCACGGCGTAGCCCCAGCCCGAGGGCGAGGCGCCGATGAAGGCCGCGGTGGCCATCAGCAGCACGGCCACCGGCGCGACGACGAGCCCCGGCAGGAGTGCGAGCCCGACTCCGCGCCGCGCCGCCGCGACGTGCGTCACGGGAATGGAGGAAGAAGAAGCCATGGCGCCGAGCATGCCGGCCCGCGCGGGCCTGACGGCGACACCCTGGCTGAGCGGTCTGAAAACCTTCGTGAGCGGCCGCCGTCAGGGGGAGGGCCGCCTCCCTCCCCGCCCAGGCGCGACTAGAAGGTCTCCGTGTCCTTCAGCTTCAGGTCGCCGCGGAGCTTCGCCAGGTTCTTCTCCAGCTCGGCGACGTGCTCCTCGCGGATGGGCTGGCGAGGCTTGGTGCCACCCTGGCGGATGAAGGCTCCCGGGTCCTCCCCGTACAGCCCCATGCGGAAGTCGAACTTGTGGTTGTGCTGCTTCATGTACTCGAAGCTGCACTTCTCCAGGAGGTCCGACATGCGCTCCTCCGGCACGGGGACCCCGAGGAAGGCGGCGACGCGCCGCACCTGGCCCTCCAGGTCGCCGCGCAGGTCCTCGTAGCGCAGCCACAGCACGTTGGCGTCGTGCCGGTGGGGCATCCACGAGCGCATGTACCCGTACCAGCTCCCGAAGAAGCCGTTCCCGCTCACCATGCGCTTCATGAAGCGGTCGAACGGCGAGCGGAACCGGCGCAGCATCTCGTAGTGGTGGTAGCAGGAGATGAAGGTGTCCCGTGCGTCGCGGGTGACGAAGATGATGCGCGCGCTCTTCGCCGGCTTCAGGTCCCCGTACCGCAGGTGGGTCTTGAACATGCGCGGCGACGGCATCTTCTCCATGTAGTCGAGGTTCTCGTTGCGGATGAGCTCCTCCAGGTACGGCGACTTCTGGAGGATGTGGTCGAAGTCCACGTCACCTTTTCCGAGCAACTGCACCAGGAGCATCTGCATCCAGGTGGTGCCCGACTTCGGGTACGTCGCGATGAAGATGTCGTCGGGCCGGGGTCGGAACCCCGTGCGGAAGCGGATGAACTCCCGCAGCGTGCGGCTCGTGTTGAAGACAAGGCCGGAGATGAACACCACCCCGGACACGAACATCAGGAAGGGTTTCGTCAGCCACCGCATGCGCAGGGTCTCAGTCCTGTAACCACGGAAGAAGAGGGGGGACGGGATGGTACACCCAACCAGCACGGCCCTGGCTCGCTCGCCTGCATCCAACTTAGTGACTGGTCACTCGTTAAGTTCGGAGTTATCCTCTCCGTGAAATGGCCCCGAAGAACTCCGCGCCAGAGGCGTCAAGACCGCCTCGCCGCACCCAGCAGGAGCGCCGTGAGACGACGCGGCGCAAGCTGCTGGACGCCACCCTCTCCGCGCTGGTGGAGCTGGGGCATGCGCGGCTGACGACGGTGGAGGTGGCGAAGCGGGCGGGCCTGTCGCAGGGGGCGCTCTTCACGCACTTCGACACCAAGCAGGAGCTGCTCGCGGCGACGGTGGAGCACCTCTTCCCGCGCATCATCCAGGACTACCTGGCGGGCGTGGGGGCGCGGCCGGCGGGAAGAGACCGCGTCGCGGCGGCGGTAGACATGTTGTGGGCCGCGTACCAGCGGCCGGAGCTGCAGGCGGCGGTGGAGCTGTACGTGGCGGCGCGCACGGACCCGGAGCTGCGCTCGGCGCTGGAGGCGGTGGACGGGCCGCACCGGGAGAACCTGCACCGCGTGGCGCGTGAGCTGTTCCCCGAGGTGGCCGCCACGCACCCGGAGTTCGACGACGTGGTGGAGCTGGCGCTGGACGCGGTGCAGGGCGCCGTCGTCGGTGGCAGCGCGCGCCCCAATGACCCGGCGCACCGCCGCATGCTGGACACCCTGACGCGCTTCCTGCGCGCCGCGTTCTCACCCACCCCGGAGCGGCCTCGCCGCCGCTCCCGTCCATAGGAGGCCCGTCATGGACGCGGCTCACATCCCCGATGTGCTCACCCCCGTCATCCCCGTCTTCGTCCTCACGGTCATCGCCGAGGCGTTCTGGGTGAAGAAGCTGAAGGACGCGGGCCGCCCAGTGGTGGGCCACACCTGGAAGGACACCATTGCCAGCCTCACCATGGGCCTGGGCTACTCGGCCCTGTCGCTGGGGTGGAAGTTCGTCGCCTTCGCCGGCTACCTCGCGCTCTACGAGTGGACGCCCTTGCGCATGGGCTCGGGCGTGGTGGCCTGGGTGCTGCTCTTCTTCGCGGAGGACCTCTGCTACTACGGGTACCACCGCGTCCACCACGAGAGCCGCTTCTTCTGGGCGTCGCACGTGGTGCACCACTCCAGCGAGCACTACAACCTCTCCACGGCGCTGCGACAGCCGTGGCTCGTTCCCACGAGCTGGCCGTTCTGGGCACCGCTCGCGCTGCTGGGCTTCCACCCGGCGATGATTTTCATCCAGCAGGGGCTCAACCTGCTCTACCAGTACTGGATTCACACCGAGGCCATCGTGAAGCTGCCGCGCCCGTTCGAGTGGCTCTTCAACACGCCCTCGCACCACCGCGTGCACCACGGCGCCAACCCGCGCTACCTCGACAAGAACTACGCGGGCATCCTGATGCTCTGGGACCGGCTCTTCGGCACCTTCGAGCCGGAGACCGAGAAGCCGGTGTACGGGCTGACGAAGAACCTGGAGACGTACAACCCGCTGCGCATCGCCACCCACGAGGTGGCGGCCATCATTCGCGACGCGAAGAAGCCCGGCCCGCTGAGCCAGCGGCTGGGCTACATCTTCCGCAACCCCGCCTGGAAGCCGGCGACGTCCGCGCCGCCCGAGCCGCCGCCGTCACCAGAGGCCGCGCGGCCGTCGGCATAGCCGCCGCCGCAGGCGGCATTGCCCCAGGCGCACCGTGAGGTGTTGAGCACTGGCCTTCCGTGGGGGCCAGGACTCCCCACTGCCCTCGCGAGCGGCTTCCCACCCGCATGCGGAGGCGCTAAGCCACCCGGCACCTTTGCGCGCGAAAGAGGAGCCGTCCATGACCGAGCGAGAGCTGTGGGAGCGGTACCAGCGTTACCTGTGCGTCGTGCCGTCCGTGGGGTTCTCGCTCGACGTCTCGCGCATGCAGTTCCCCGCGGACTTCCTGGAGCGGATGCGCCCGCGCATGGAGGAGGCCTTCACGGAGATGGAGGCGCTGGAGAAGGGCGCCATCGCCAATCCGGACGAGAAGCGCAAGGTGGGCCACTACTGGCTGCGCGCGCCGGAGCTGACGCCGGACGCGGGGCTGAAGAAGGAAATCACCGACACGGTGGCGGCCATCCACGCCTTCGCGCGCGACGTGCACGCCGGCACGGTGAAGCCGCAGAAGGCGCAGCGCTTCACGCACCTGCTGCTCGTGGGCATCGGCGGCTCGGCGCTGGGGCCGCAGCTGGTGGCGGACGCGCTGGGCTCGGCGAAGGACGCGATGAAGGTGTCCTTCTTCGACAACACGGACCCGGACGGCATGGACCGGGTGGTGGAGCAGCTCGGTGACGGGCTGGCGCAGACCCTGACGGTGGTCATCAGCAAGTCGGGCGGCACCAAGGAGACGCGCAACGGCATGCTGGAGGCCGGGCGCGCGTACCAGGCGAAGGGGCTCGACTTCGGCAAGCACGCGGTGGCCGTCACGGGCGCGGGCAGCGAGCTGGATGACACCGCGCGGAAGCAGGGCTGGCTGCGCACCTTCCCGATGTGGGACTGGGTTGGCGGGCGCACGTCCTTGATGTCGGCGGTGGGCCTGTTGCCGGCGCGGCTGCAGGGGCTGGACATCGACGGGATGCTGGCGGGCGCGCGGGACATGGACGCGGCGACGCGGCAGCGGGACGTGCTGAAGAACCCGGCCGCGATGCTGGCGCTGATGTGGCACCAGGCGGGCGAAGGGCGCGGCGCGAAGGACATGGTCATCCTGCCGTACAAGGACCGGCTGCTCCTGATGTCGCGCTACCTCCAGCAGCTCGTCATGGAGTCGCTGGGCAAGGAGCGGGACCTGGATGGCAAGGTGGTGAACCAGGGCATCGCCGTCTACGGGAACAAGGGTTCCACGGACCAGCACGCGTACGTGCAGCAGCTTCGCGAGGGCGTGCACAACTTCTTCGTCACCTTCATCGAGGTGCTGAAGGACCGCCAGGGCCCCGCCTTCGAGGTGGAACCCGGCGTCACCAGCGGGGACTACCTGCTGGGCTTCCTGCTGGGCACGCGCCGCGCGCTGTTCGAGAAGGGCCGCGAGTCGCTCACCCTCACCGTGCCGGACGTGAGCCCGCGCACGGTGGGCGCGCTGATTGCGCTGTATGAGCGCGCGGTGGGGCTCTACGCCAGCCTCGTGCGCATCAATGCCTACCACCAGCCGGGCGTGGAGGCGGGCAAGAAGGCCGCGGGCGTGGTGCTGGAGTTGCAGCGCAAGCTGACGGCCCGCCTGGGCGAGGCCCGCGCGGAGGCCCGCTCCGCCGAGCAGCTCGCCGCCGACATCGGCATGCCGGCCGAGGTGGAGACGGTGTTCAAGATACTGGAGCACCTGGCCGCCAACCCGGACCGGGGCGTGCAGCGCTCCGGCGGAGCGAGCCCCGCCGAGGCACGGTTCCGCGTGAAGTGAAGTGAGGTGGGCTGCTGGGAGCCCGATTTCTCGGGCTCCCTACGCTCCGCCTTCCGTCCCCGCGAGCCCCGCGCGCTCCTTCCGGCACAGCTCCACCAGCCAGTCGGAGGCGGCGCGCACGCGGGGGCTCTTCTGCAAGTCCTTATGGAACACCAGCCACAGCGGCCGCTTCGCCAGGACGCCCGCGCCCACGCGCGTCAGCCGTGAGTCCCGCTCTCCACTGAGGCACGGCAACAGCGCCACGCCGAGCCCCGCCGCGGCCGCCTCGCGCAGGACGACCGAGCTGTTGCTCTGGAGCAGCCGTCGCGCGCCCGCCGTCAGTCGCTTCAGCTCCTCGGACTCGGCACCGGAGGTGAGGGATGCGCGGTAGACGAGCACGCAGTGCCCGTGGAAGTCCCCGGGCCGGGGCGCGCCGTGGCGGCGCAGGTAGCCGCGCGCCGCATACATGGCGAAGGCCACCTCCCCTACCTTGCGCACCACCAGCGCGTCCCCCCGGGGCGGCGCCAGTCGCAGCGCGAGATCCGCGTCGCCGCGCTGGAGGTCCACCAGCTCGCTCCCCGACACCAGCTCCAAGTCCAACCCGGGGTGCAGCGTGTGCAACTCCCCCAGGCGCGGAGCGAGCAGGGCCTGGGCGAGGTATTCCGTGGCAGTGAGCCGCACGGTGCCCACGGCGCGGGCC
This sequence comes from Pyxidicoccus caerfyrddinensis, assembly GCF_010894405.1. Lineage (GTDB taxonomy): Bacteria > Myxococcota > Myxococcia > Myxococcales > Myxococcaceae > Myxococcus > Myxococcus caerfyrddinensis. The sequence goes on along the minus strand of NZ_JAAIYA010000003.1, from coordinate 688,431 downwards.
TCCGTGGCCACCGCGTCGTGCAGCAGGCGCAGCCCGTCCTCCATCTCCCGCGCGCGGGCCACCACCGCCTCCGCGGCCTCCGTGAGGGCGAGCGTCCGAGCGCCGCGCAGCACCAGCCGCGTGCCCAGCGACTTCTCCAGCGCGTCCAGCCGCCGCCCCACCGTGGTGGCATCCACGCGCAGCTCGCGCGCCGCGCCCGCGAGCGAGCCCTGGCGCGCCACCGCCAGCAGGTACCGCAGGTCATCCCATCGCAGATCCATGCCTGCAAGAATGCAGCAAAGTGCTGCATCCATGCAGCCTTGCCGGAGTTATCCCCGCCATGCGGGGGCACGCACGGCGGCCCCACGCGGAAAACAGGAGGACGGACATGTCTCACGCGGCGACGCTGGAGCAGTCGGTGGGCCCGGCAGTGCGGAACACGGCGCAGGACGAGGCGGGCCTCACCCTGGACACCGGCCGGGGAGTTCCCTTCCCCATCCGGGGGCGCGACGGCTACGTGCTCTCCGGGACGTGTTTCCCCCACGCGGGCGCGGAATTGGGGGCCGTGGTGCTCATCAGCTCCGCCATGGGGGTGCGGCAGCGGTACTACTCGCGCTTCGCCACGTACCTCGCCGGGCGGGGCCTGCCCACCGTCACCTATGACTACCGGGGCATCGGCGGCTCGCGTCCGGAGTCGCTCACGGGCTTCGGGGCGCGGATGGAGGACTTTGGAGCGCTGGACCTGGCGGGCGCCATCGACACCGTGCGCGAGCGCTTCCCGGGCCGCCGCATCCTGGTGGTGGGGCACAGCGCGGGCGGGCAATTGCTCGGGCTGGCGGACAACGCGCGCGAGGTGACGGCGCTGCTCACGGTGGCGTCGGGCTCCGGCTACTACCGGCTGTTCCCCCAGCGGGTGCGCATGGAGTTCAACTGGCGCGTGCTGGCGCCCCTGCTGGTGAAGTCCTTCGGCAAGCTGCCCGGCTGGGCCGGCACGGCGGAGGACCTGCCCGCGGGCGTGGCCGAGCAGTGGGCGCGCTGGTGCCTGGCCCCGGACTACCTCTTGAGCGAAGGCGGCGAGCCGCGCCGCGAGGCCTACGCCTCGCTGTACCTGCCGCTGCGCGCCTACAGCTTCACGGACGACCCCATCGGCTCGCCCGAGGCGGTGAGCGCGCTGCTGTCCTTCTTCGCGGATGCGCTCGTGGACCACCGGCTGCTGTCCCCGAAGGAGCTGGGCCAGCCCATCGGCCACTTCGGCTTCTTCCGCGAGCCCTTCCGTGGCTCGCTCTGGGCGGATGCCGCCGACTGGCTCGCGGACAAGGCGCTGTCCCCGAGGTACGCGCGGGCCTCCATGTAACACCCCGGCCACCGGCCGAAGCGGTAGAACCCGAGCCCATGGACCTGGAGCTCAGAGGAAGGGCGGCCCTCGTCACCGGCAGCAGCCGGGGCATCGGCCGGGCCATCGCCACCGTGCTGGCGCGTGAGGGGGCGCGGGTGTGCCTCACCGCGCGCGGCGCGGAGGCGCTGGAGGCCACCGCGGCGGAATTGCGCGCCTCGGGCGCGGACGTCACCACCGTGGTGACGGACGTGGCCACGCAGGCCGGCGCGGTGGCGGCGGTGGACGCGGCGGTGCGGGCCTTCGGCACGCTGGACATCCTCGTCAACAACGTGGGCGGCAGCGGCGGCGCGGGCGCGTTCGACTCCGCGACGGTGGCGCAGTGGGCCTCCGTCATGGACCGCAACCTCATGTCCGCCGTCTGGTGCAGCCAGCGCGCGGTGGAGGTCATGCGCGACAAGGGCGGCGGCTGCATCATCCACATCAACTCCATCTACGGCCGCGAGTACGCCACCAGCGCGCCGTACACCACCGCCAAGGCGGGCCTCACCGCGCTCACCAAGGAGATGGCGGTGGACCTCGCCCGCCACCGCATCCGCGTCAACGGCGTGGCCCCGGGCTCCATCCTCTTTCCCGGTGGAAGCTGGGACAAACGCCGGCAGGCGGACCCGGAGAAGGTGGCGAAGCTCGTCCGCGACGAATTGCCCTGGGGCCGCTTCGGCGCGCCGGAGGAGGTGGCGGACGTGGTCGCCTTCCTGTGCTCCGAGCGAGCCCGCTGGGTGACGGGGGCCACCCTCCCGGTGGATGGAGGACAGGGCCGTGCCTTCTGACGGCGAGCCTTTGTCGCGCTCCGTGTTATGCAGGGCCCCTCGCATGAGGCCGCACGCGTGCTGAAGCTCTACAAGAAGGAAGGCGACTCGCTCCGCTACTGGGAGGCGTGGGTGCACGAAGGCGTGCTCACCGTGCACCAGGGCCAGGTGGGTCAGGTGGGCGAGGAGCGCCAGCAGCCCGTGCCCGCTGACGAGGACCCGGACATGGCCATCGCCGAGGCCGCCGGCCCGCTGGTGGACGAGGGCTATGACGAGCCCGACCCGGACACCATGCACACCCTCGTCGTCCAGTACGCCGTGGAGGGCAAGGGCTCCGGCCATGACCTGGAGAAGCGCGTCGCCGTGGAGGAGCTCCTCACGGACGCGCTCGGCTGGACGGGCAATGGCGAAGTCGAGGGCGGAGAGATGAAGGAGCAGCGCCTCAGCGTGCACTGCCGCGTCATGGACCCGGACGCGGGCGTGCGCACCGTGGTGGAGGCGCTGGACTCCGAGGACTTGCTCGAAGGCGCCAGCGTGCTCGTAGCCATCGGTGACGAGGAGCCGAAGGCCGTCTGGCCTCCCGCGGCTTCCTGACGCGTGCGGCTCAGGCCCCGGCCGCGCGGCGGCGGGGGCTGCTCTTGCGGCGGGCGCGCGCGGCCAGGTCGCGGGACATCATGGCCAGCGTGGTGGTCTCCAGGCTCTGCTTGAAGGCCGTCTCGGCGCGGCCGACCACGCCCTCCAGGTACTCAGCCACCATGGGGGCCATGTCGCAGGACTGGCTGGGCCCGGTGGGGTAGCGGCCAAGCAGCTCCGCGTCCTCCTCCACCGCCTCGTACACGTCGCGGAGGGTGATTTCCTCCGGGCCGCGCGCCAGGGACACGCCGCCGCCCACGCCGCGCTTCGTCTCCACCAGGCCCGCGCGCGCGAGGTCTCGCAGCAGCCGCCGCACCACGACGGGGTTCGTCTGGATGCTGCGCGCCATGCTCTCGGACGTCAGCGAGCCTTTCGCCTCACGCTCGGCGCAGGCCAGCATTCCCAGCATGTGCGCGGCCATGGTGAAGCGGCAGTTCACGTGTCTTCCACCCTCGGATGAAACCCATGGGTGACGTATCGCCCTGGGATTGCGCGCGCAACCCCTCGCGCGGAAAGGGGCGATGGCATGTCAACCCGGCGCCCGCACCGCGCGTCCGGGGTGGGTGACTTCAAGCCTCCGCTCGCGACACGCCCGAGGGTGGGCAAGGGTGCGTAAACACTGACTTCCAGACCTCCGCTCCCCTGCCCTCCTTCAGGCCGGGGAGCGGACGTTACCGCGTCGCGTCCATGGTGCTCACCGCCAGCTCGGCCACGTCGTCGGAAGACAGGTCCGCACGCGCGACCCGGTCCTCCTCATCGCGGTCGAGCAGACCGTTCTCGTCATGGTCCACGCCGATGCGCCACTCGGTGCCGGCGGGGACGACGGTGTACGTCAGCTCGCTGCCCTCGTGGGCGCGGGCCATCAGCACGTAGGCGTTCACCTTCTCCGACGCCCGGTCGGACTGGAACATGCCCTTGCCCGCGTAGGCGTAACCGCGCACCTGGCCCTTCTGGCGTCCGCTCACCACCAGGCCCACCCGGCCCTTCTCCGCCAGGGACATGAAGAGCAGCACGCGTCCGAGCTGCGCGGGAGTGGACCCGGTGGAGCCCAGCGTCACCTGCTGGCCCACCGCCGCGTGCGTGTCCTGGCTGTCCGGCCCGGGCGGCAGGAAGAACTCCGTCGGCGAGCCCTTCGGCAGGTCCGAGCCCGAGAAGGACAGCAGCAGCGCCACCAGGTCGGCGACCTCCTGGTCATTGTTCGGGAAGAAGGTGGGCTCGGTGACGAAGCGCGCCAGCGAGTCCACGCTGCCGTCGTGGATGAAGCTGAAGCCCGCGAGGCTCTCCTTCTGCGTGAAGTCCAGCCCCACCTTCTCGTAGAGGTTGCGCAGCTGCGGCACCTTGAGCGTGACGTTGGTGCTGCCGTCGGTGGACACGAGCGCGTGGTGGAACTCGCCCTTCTCGCCGCGCGGCAGGTCCATCCACATGGCGCCGTTGAACTGCATGTTGGTGGCCATGCCCGAAGGGAAGGTGTGGCACGTGTTGCACGCGAAAATCCCCTGCGCGAGCAGGCGCGGCGGACGGAAGATGGCCATGCCGTTGGCGGCGTCGCCGTTGGGCAGCGGCTGGCCCGCGGGGCCGAAGCGGCCGGTGGTGAAGTGGCCCGGCAGCGGCAGGTTGCGAGGCAGCGAGTTGTCCAGCTCGCGGAACGGGTTGGGCGGGAAGGTCAGCGTCGCGAGGAAGGAGCGCAGCTCCGCCATCTCCTTCGGGGTGAGCTGGGTGTCGTCGCCCTGCAGGTGCTGGAAGGCCGGGTTGAACTCCTCCAGGCTCGCCCTGTCACCGCGCCAGTGCAGCGGCTCCTTGCCGATGATGTCCTGGAGCGTCTGCGTCGTCATGGGGCCCTTCATCGGGTGCCACGAGTCGAAGGGCGGCATGCCCAGGCCCATGCCCAGGTTCTGCCCGTCCAGCGCCTTCACCGTGCCCGAAGGGTCGCCCAGGTCCCACGCCAGCCGGTCCATGCGCGCGTCCACGTGGCACGACGCGCAGGACAGGTGCCCCAGGCCGGACGTCTTGTGCGTGTCGTACAGGTGCTTGCGGCCCGCCTTGATGGCGGCGGGCGACGGGTCGAAGAACGGCACCCGGGAGACTTCACGGAGCCGGTCCGTGCTCAGCACGGAGAGGCTGGCGCCGAAGCGGTTGAGCACATAGAGCCGCTCCCGGTCCGCGTCGAAGACGATGCCCGTGGGCCCCTCGCCCACCGACACCTGCGCCAGGCGCGAGCCGCCCGGGCCCATGGCCACCACGTTGTTGGAGCCCATGCCCGTCACGTACGCCCGCGCACCGCTGGAGTCCCAGGTGACGCCGCGCGGGTCGCCGACGGACAGGTTGCGCACCGCCTGCGGCACCGTGGGCTTCGAGTAGTCCAGGTGCGGGTTGAGGTCATGCACCGCGCGGGCGCCGGGCCGGCGCGGGTCCACCACCGCCATCAGCACGCGGAGGAAGCGGCCGTTGACGTTGGGCTCGAAGCGCACCTCGTTGGTGGCATCCGTGCCCACCACCGTGACGGAGCCCGAGGGGTGCACGGCCAGCGCCATGTTGAGGTTCATCAGCCGCGTGGCGTAGGTGACGCCCAGGGTGTCGGTGTCGATGATGGCCAGGTCGCGGTCCGGCATGTCCCACCCGGTGGGCCGCCCCGACGCCGAGGCGTGCGCGCCGCTCACCAGGTCCGTCCAGTCGCCCCGGTTGTCGTCCATCCACCGGCCCCGGGCGTCCTTCTTCACGATGAGGCCCACGGCGGGCGGCGGCGGGTTGGCCGGGTTGAGCGCCGGCACGAAGGCCGTGCCCGCGTTGGGCGGCGGGTTGATGCCGCCGTAGGGGCCGCGCGCGTCGCCCACGCCGTTGGGAGGGAACGCCTCCGGAATCAGCGAGCCGCCGCCGATGAGGGTGCTGCCGTTGCCGGACTCGAAGATGGCGGCGTAGACGAAGCGGCCGTCGGCGCTCGCGGCGAGGGCACGCGGGTCCTCGCCCTTCAGGGTGATGCGCTTGGGCTCCTTGTCCGGACGGTGCGGGTCCACCACCAGCACGCGGTTGACCTGCGAGCAGGTGATGAAGGCCCGCTGCGGGCGGCCCGCGAAGATGACGTCGGCGGGCTCGTCGTCCGTCTGGACGGTGGCGCGCACGTAGCCGTTGCGCAGGTCGACGATGCTCACGCTGTCGGAGATGTGGTTCACCACCCAGGCCTCGGAGTTGCTCCGCGCACGCACCGACACCGGGTCCAGGCCCACGGGGATGGAGGCCACCAGCTCCGGCCCGCGCTTCGACGTCAGGTCGAACACCATGAGCCGGTTGTCCGCGGTGTTGACCGCCAGCAGGCGCGAGCCGTCCGGCGTCAGCTCCAGCGGGTGGACGTGCGGGTCCTCCCAGTTCACGAAGGAGCTCGAGGCCCGCGAGGCCCCCGGAGCCAGGACCGCGAGGAGACTCAACAGTACGACGGCGCGCGTGATGACACCCATCGGCGACCTCCGAGTCAGGAGTAGCGGTGCTTCTCCATTGTCTGCCTTTATCAACGCGACGAGTGCAACTCCTTGCGTGAAACAAATTAAGGCCCACATCCGCCGCCATGGGTTTGTTTCACTCGGAGGCCAGAGCTACGCGCGGCCTGGACGCCGTCACGGCTCGTCACACCCGGGCAAATCCAGACACGGCAAAGCTACAGCCAGCCCATCATCACGTAGGGAGCCGTCGCGGCGCGGCGAGTGGTGCGAAGCCCCGGACGCACAGCGCGAAAATCCTTGCGCACGGCATCCAGCAGGACGGGACTTTTACGGCGCTTGACTCGGAATGAGAAAACGAGACGCGGCTGAAACCCAAACCAGACAATCCATGTCTGGCCAAAGCTCGCAGGATTTACACGAGTATCACGAAAGGCAAACTGGGCCTGTGAAACGGCTCACTTCCCCACGGGCCCCGGCCGGAAGACGCGGAAGAGGATCGCGAGCGAGGGCAGCACGGTGAGCGCGCCCACCCCCAGCGCCACCAGCAGCATGCGCTGCGCGGTGGGGCCCGAGGCGGCGCCGCTCAGCGTGACGTCCGGCACCACGAGGTACGGGTGCTGCGACGCCGCCCACCCGAGGACGATGAGGCCCGCCTGCGTGGCCGCCGCCACGCGAGCCCACTTGAAGCGCCGCGTCCACAGCAGGGCGAACGCCGTCACCGCCGACAGCGCGGTGCCCGCGTGCAGGGCCAGCGCGTACGGCGCGTGCAGCAGGCCCTGCCACACGCGGGGCGCGCCCTCGCGAGCGAAGACGAGCACCGCCAGCGCCGCGAGGAAGACGGCCACACCCGCGCCCAGCGCGCGCCGCCGGAAGTCCTCGCGCAGCTCCGACGTAGGAGCCTCGTGCGTGAGGTACACCGCCGCCAGGAAGGCGAAGAGACACAGCGCCAGCGCGCCCACCACCCACGCGAAAGGGGTGAGCCACGGCCCGAAGAAGCCGCTCACCACCGCGCGGCCCTCCACGCGGATGTCGCCGCCCACCACCGCGGCCACGCACATCCCCAGCAGCAGCGGCGCGATGACGCTGGCGATGCTGAAGACGAGCCCCCACTGCCGCTGCGCCGTGTCCCCGCGCGTGTCGTACGTGCGGAAGGTGAAGGCGGCGCCCCGGAAGACGATGCCCAGCAGCAGCAGCGTCAGCGGCACGTGCAGCGCCACGCTGAGCACCGCGAAGGCGCGCGGGAAGCCGGCGAACAGCAGCACCACGCCGACGATGAGCCAGATGTGATTCACCTCCCACACCGGGCCCAGCGCGTGGGCAATGAGCGCCCGCTGCTCCTGCTTGCGCGGGCCGGAGGCGAGCAAATCCCAGACACCGCCGCCGAAGTCCGCGCCGCCGAAGAGCGCGTAGAGGACGAACGTCCCCGCCACCGCGAAGCCCAGCAACAGCTCAGTGGACATGGGCGCCACCTCCGCTCGCGAGGCCAGGCCGGCCCGGCAGCGTGCCCGCCACCTGCCGCACCATCAGGAACACCACGGTGACGCCGAGGAAGAGGTACACGGCGGTGAAGGTCCAGAAGGGCGCGGCCAGGTGCGGCACCGGCGTCACCGCCGTCCCCGTGCGCATGATGCCTCGGACAATCCACGGCTGCCGTCCCCACTCGGTGACGAGCCACCCCGCCTCCAGCGCCACCACCCCGAGCGGCCCCGCCAGCAGCCACGCCCACGTCATCCGCCGCCCGTCAGGCCACGCCTTCTTGCGCCACCGGTGCGCCAGCGTCACCAGCGCGAGCAGCGCCATCAAGCTGCCCGTGCCCACCATGACCTGGAAGGACAGGTGCACCTTCGCCACCGGGGGCCACTCGTCGCGGGGGAAGTCGTTGAGTCCCTTCACCTCCGCGTCCGGGTCCGCGAAGGCGAGGATGGACAGGCCCTTCGGAATCTCGAGGCCGTAGGGCACCGTCCCCGTCTCCACGTCGGGCAGTCCGCCCACCAGGAGCGGCGCGCCGCGCTCCGTCTCGAAGTGGCCCTCCATGGCGGCCAGCTTCACCGGCTGCGCCTTCGCCACGTGCTTCGCGGAGAAGTCGCCCACCACCGGCTGGAGCAGCGCGGTGAGGCACGCGAGCGGCAGCGCCACGGAGAGCGCCTTGCGGTGGAAGTCCGCGCCCGGGTGGCGCAGCAGCACGAAGGCGTGGATGCCCGCCATGGCGAAGGCGCTCGCCTGATAGCAGGAGAGCAGCACGTGCGCCGTCTGGTACTGCCAGCCGGGGCTGAACATGGCCACCAGCGGCTGCACGTCCGTCGGCCCGCCCGGGCCAGGCGTGAAGCCGGACGGGTTGTTCATGAACGTGTTGACCAGCGTGACGAAGAACGCGCTGGCCGCGCCGCTCACCGCCACCATGACGCCGGAGAACAGGTGCAGGCCCGGCGACACGCGCTCGCGCCCGTACAGGTAGATGCCGAGGAAGATGGCCTCGGTGAAGAAGGCCACCCCCTCCAGGCTGAAGGGCAGGCCAATCACCTCGCCGTACTGCCCCATGAACTCGGGCCACAGCAGGCCCAATTCGAAGGACAGCACCGTGCCGCTCACCGCGCCCACCGCGAAGAGGATGGCCGTCCCCTTCGCCAGCTTCTGGCTCAAGAGCCGGTAGTCACCGTCCCCCGTGCGCCGCGCCTTCAAGTCGCTCAGCACCATCAGGACGGGCAGCGCTACACCCGCCGCCGCGAAGACGATGTGGAACGCGAGCGACAGGCCCATCTGCGCCCGCGCATAGAGCAGGTCCGTCATGGACATCAGTCTGCTTTATGCGCGGTTTTGTCGCAATTACGTATTCTACTTCTACCCTCCAGCGTAGTTGGGCTTCTGCCCGACGGGCACCAGTGAGCGCACGGAGTTCTGGGCGATGCGGGTGGCGAGCGCGGTGGCGAAGATGAGCACGAGCTTGCGCCCCAGCTCCGCGCCGAGCGGACGCTGCTTCGCCGCGTAGGCGACGGTCTCCGGGTGCTCCCAGGCGCGCTTGAGGGCGATGCGGCGCTGGCGGCGCAGCAGCTCCTCGCGGTGGCGCGAGCGATAGATGGCGTAGCCCACGCCCAGCCCCACGCCCACCATCGCCAAGGCGCCCACGCCGATGAGGAGGTCTTTGTGCTGCCCCGCCTGGTAGCGCACGCTGAGCGCGCGCTCGCGGCGGCGGTCCAGCTCCTCGAGCGTCAGCAGCAGCTCGTCGCGGATGCGGTCCGCCGTCTGTTCCACCTGCTTCCGGTCATCCATGCCCCGGGTGATGTGGTGGTCGGCGTGCCGTTCAATCTCCACCGGCCCGCCAGCCTCCTTGTCGCGGCCGTTGCCGTTCATTGCAGCGTCTCCCGCGTGAGCTGGTAGTCCATCTTCAGTCGGTCCTGCGTGTGCGCCAGCGGCTTCTTCGGCAGCCGTTTGACACCCAGGAACAGCAGGAGGCCCGAAATCGCCAGCACCGCCACGCCCATCACCAGCACGTTCCAGGGCTCGCTCATCGGAATGGCCAGCCCGGCACCCACGAAGAGGCAGGACAGGGCGATGAGCGACAGCACCGCGCCCACCCCGATGAAGATGCCCGCGGTGCGCGCGGCCTTCAGCTCGTCACGCAGCTCCTTCTTCGCGTGCAGCAGCTCGGCCTTCACCAGCAGGCGGGACTCCGCCAGGGCATGCCGGATGAGCTCCGCCGTGGAGAGCGACTCCAGTTGACTGCGCTCCAGGCGTTCCGATTCGAGGTCCACGACGTGTGCCTCCTGCGATGACTTCGCGGGGTCGCCGTGCGCTCGCATGCCTGGCCGGCACCCATGCGGCCCCGCTCCTTCGCACAAGGTGGGCAGCCGTCGCTCATGGGAGAAGTCCCGGCCCTGTGGGGAGCCATGGCCGCCCGCCTGCCCTCCAGCCAGCGTCCCTACCGGAACCGGACGGAGATCAGCGGCGGCGGTGGTGGGCCAGCGCGGTGGCCAGCGTCTCGCGCACCTGGCGGGCGCGGAAGAGGCGGTCCGCGGTGTCCACGAGGTTCTCCGAGTACAGCACCTGCTTGCGCAGGCGCGCGGGGATGGCGCGGGTGCCCAGGTGCGCGCCGATGAGGGCGCCGGTGAGGGCCGCGGCCACGTCCGCCTCGCCGCCACAGCGCAGCGTGAGGGCCACCGCCTCGCGGAAGTCGTGCGGCACCTTCAGCGCCGCGTACAGCGAGGTGAGCAGCACCGGCACCACGTGCGCCGGCAGCCCGTCCACGCCCTTCAGCTCACTGGGGGGAACACCCACCTTGCGCAGCTGCCCCAGCGCGCGCGCGGTGTCCCACGTCAGAAGGCGCGGCAGGTGGCGCACCTCCTCGGCCAGTCCCTTGTCGTGCACCGCCGCCGCCAGCGCCAGCTCCTCGCAGAAGGCGGCGGGCGTCAGCGCCTCCGCCTCCATGCCCAGCGCGGCGGCCTGCGCGAAGGCGGCGGCGGCCGCGGCGCAGACGGGGTCCTTGTGGGTGATGACGGTGAGCACGCCCGCGTCGTGCGGCAGGCGCGCCCGGTGGCCGCTCTCCAGGAGGCCCACCACCAGCGCGCGGCTGAGCACCGACGGGCACCTGGTGCCCAGCGACGCGCCCGCGCTCATCCACGGCGTGCCGCCGGCCAGCCGCTGCAGCGCGTCCGACAGGCTCTTGGGCGGCTGGAGGATGATGCCCTCCTGCCACAGCCACGCCAGGTGCGCCGCCGCGCTGCGCCCATCCACCTTGCCCTCGCGGATGACGCTCTCCGCCGCGGCGAGCAGCAGCTGCGTGTCGTCGCTGAACTGGCCCTTGGCGAACTTGCCGCGCGGACGGGGCGCGAAGTCATCCGCCAGGTTGGGCAGCCGCGCGAGACTCGCCGGCGGGATGCCGCGCAGCGGGAAGCCGAGCGCATCGCCGATGGCGAGTCCCACGAACGCCGCATGGAACCTGTCCTGGCGCTCGGCGGGAGTCAGCGGCATGGGGTCGTGGAGATTAACCGAGGCTCAGGGCCGGACGGCCAGCGAGAAGCGCGAGAAACGCGCGCACGCCGGAACGAGAAGAAACATGCCGGGGCTTGACGCGCGCACGGCGGGCCAGGTGGTGCACCGCGCCAGCGGCGGACCGTCCCCATACACCATCACCCACGCCGTCATCACCGTCCACCCTCCCCCTCGCGATAGACGCACTCACGCACGTGCGGGGGCGGGCTGACTACCGCAACCAGCACGCGCGCGGCAAGTGCGTGGCCACGCGCGCATCCACGCACCTGCACACGTGTCCAACTCCAGAAGCTTCACGCACGCACGCGTGGCGCACGACGGGTGCACAGGTGGCAGCGGCGCGCGAATGTCGGCACACGCGCGCTGCCCGCATCACGCGTCGTCGCGTCCGAGGTTGACGACGGCCTGCAAACGCGCCAGCACCGCCTGGGCTCCCTGGTGCAGGTGCGTGCCGTCCCACAGCGCGGGCGTGGTGTGGCCCCCCCGCCGGAGCCAGTCCTCTTCCGCCTCGCGAAACGCCACGTTGCGGAAGGCCACGCGGTCCTCGAGCGCATAGTCGACGACGTAGCGCCGCGCCTCGGCGGAGGGCGGGTCGGCGATGCGGTGGAACAGCTCCAGCGTGCCGGACGTCATGTCACCCCGCGCGCGCGGGCAGGAAGAAGTCCGCCAGGTCCGGGCGCGAGCGCTCCAGCAGGTCCGCGAGCGTGTACCCGTCCAGCACGGCGAGGAAGGCCTCGCGCGCCTCGGCCAGCACGCCCTTGAGGCCGCACGCGGGGCTGATGGGGCAGCCGTTGCGCTCGCGGTCGAAGCACTCCACCAGGTGGAAGTCCGGCTCGGCGGCGCGCAGCACCTTGCCCACGTTGATGTCCTTGGGCTCGCGCCCCAGCGTCACGCCCCCCGAGCGCCCCGCGCGCGCGTCCACGAAGCCCTGCCCCGCCAGCGTCTGCACCACCCGCACCAGGTGGTGCTTGGAGATGCCGTACGCGTCCGCCATCTCCTGCGTGGACGTGGGCTTCCCGCGACGGGTGGCGAGGTAGAGCAGGACGCGCAGCGAGTAGTCGGCGTGGAGGGTGAGGTGCACGGTCAGCGGACTCCGGCGGGGGAGTTTGTCACGACCTCCGCCTTGGGAGCGCTCGGCAGGAAGGAGTCCGCGTGGAGGTCCTTCAGCGAGAGCCCCGACAGGAAGAGCTTCTTGCGAAGGGATAGCACCAACTGGGGGTCTCCGCAGAGGTACGCCCGGAAGCCTACCGGCTTCGGACACTCGGTGCGGATGAGCACGTCGAGCGACCCCTCCGCGACGTCCCGGCTGCCGCCCGCCAGCACGCACGGCCGGTAGTGGAGCTGAGGGTGGCGCTCGGCCAGCTCGCGCAGCGCGTCGCGCAGATACAGCCCCTCCGGCACGCGCGCCCCATGGAAGAGCCAGATGGGACCGGAATGACCTGCCTCCAGCGCATCGCGGACGATGCCGTACAGGGGCGCCAGGCCCGTGCCCGTGCCCGCCAGCACGAGCGGCTGCTCGGGGCGGCCCGGGACGTAGAAGCAGCTCCCCACGGGGCCCTGGAGCTGGACGGCGTCACCCGGCCGCGCATCGGCGGCCAGCCAGCCGCTCATCGCGCCGCCCGGGAGGAGGCGCACGTGCAGCTCCAGCTCGCCCTCGCGGGGGAGGCTCGCCACGGAGTAGCTGCGGGCAAGTCCGTCCGCGCGCACCAGCGAGACGTACTGCCCCGCGCGGTACTCGAAGGGCGCGTCGGTGACGAGCCGCACCCGCAGCACGTCCGCGGACAGCAGCGTCAGCGAGGTGATTCGCGCCGGCACCCGCAGCGCTTCCGCGCCCGCCACCTCCAGCTCCGTGCCCTCCGGAGGCCGGCAGGTGCACGCGAGGAAGTAGCCCTGGGCCACGAGCGTGTCCTTCAGCCCCACGCGCGCGGCCTCCGGCACCGTGCCGCGCACCGCCTTCATCAGGCAGGACTGGCAGGCGCCCGCGCGGCAGGAGTTGGGGACGGACACGCCCTGCCGCAGCAGCCCGTCCAGGACGCTCTCTCCCGACTCCAGCGGATACCAGCGCGACTCATGTTTCACCTTCGCCATGGCGAGCCTCGCAAAGTCCTAGCGGTTGAGCACGTCGGCGCGGGCGCTCTCCGCGATGGCCAGCACGCGCGCCACCAGCGGCGCCGCCACGCCGAGCTCCTCCAGCGTCTCCTTGAGGTGGCCCGCCACCGCGTCGAAGTGCATGTCGTTCAGCCCGTGCTTCACGAGGTGCGCGTGCCCCGCACGCATGTCCCGGCCCGAGTAGCTCGACGGCCCACCCGTCACCATGGTGAGGAACGCCTTCTGCTTGGCCGCCTGGCGCTCCATGTCCACGTCCTCGAAGAAGTGGCTGATGCGGTCGTCCGTGAGGACCTTCCGGTAGAAGACCTCCACCGCCGCCGCCATCGCCGGCTCCCCGCCAATCTGCTCGTAGACGCTCTTCATCGCCGCCGCCGTGTCCATGTCATTCGCTCCTTCGCGCCCGGCTGGGGCGCTAAATGATGCATACCAAATGCATTTTAAATGCCGCGCCGTCAACCCGACGGTGGAGCCTGGAGCAAGCAGGCTGTCCATGCGCAGAAGCTGCGCGCGCGTCAGGTCTCCGCGCGGAAGTTGCGCCCGAGGCCCGGCCCGGTGCCGGCGTAGTGGCGGAACACGTAGAGGAGCGGCTGCCAGCGCGTCACGTCGACGTACGAGGTGCCGGGCACGGTGATGTCCTCGTGCGCGTGGACGCGGGTGACGCGCACCTCGGCGATGCAGAAGGAGGGCTCGGGCTGCTCGGGCGTGGCGGCGGCGGGGCGCACGTCCAGCAGCACGGCCTCCAATTGCAGCGGACACTCGCCCACGCGGGGCGGGGCCACGGTGTCCGACGGCAGCGGGGTGAGGCCCGCGCGCTCGAACTTGCGAGGCTCGAAGACGTAGCCCATGTCGCGCTTCGCCTCCGGCACGGGGTTGCGCCCCGTGGTGGGAGCCAGCTGCTCCACCTGGGGCCAGAGCGCCGCGGAGGGCAGGTTCACCACCGCCTCGCGCGTGCGCTCCAGGTTGGCGAGCCCCTGCCCCAGCCGTCCCAGCCCCAGCACCAGCCGGTCATCCAGCGCCCACACGGACGACAGCGGCGAGAGGTTGGGTGTGCCGTCGGCATGCAGGGTGCTGAGGAGCGCCACCGGCGTTCCGAAGTAGAGGATGCGGGGAGCAATCACGCGGTGCTTCGGCAGCTCGTTCATGCCCCCTTCCCTACGGGCCGCGCGCGGGGAATGGTTCGGCGCGCGCCGAAACGTCCGCGCGCCCGCGTCCCCCACGCTTCGGAGCCATGGCCCACCCGCTCGACCTCGCGCTGATTGCCCACCTCATCGGCGAGCCCGCCCGCGCGGGGATGCTCTCGCGCCTCCTCGAAGGCCCCGCGCGCACCGCGGGCGAACTGGCGCGCGAGGTGGGCCTGTCGCCGCAGACGGTGAGCGGGCACCTGTCGCAGCTGCTCGAGGGAGGACTCGTGCGCGTGGAGGCGCAGGGCCGCCACCGCTACTACCGCCTCGCCGGGCCGGACGTAGCGCGCGCGCTGGAGGCACTGAGCCTGCTCGCGCCCACGCGCGCGGCGCCGGTGAAGGTGCCCTCGCCGCTGCGCTTCGCGCGCACGTGCTACGACCACCTGGCGGGGAAGCTCGGCGTGGACCTGGCGGAGGCGCTGGAGGGGCGCGGCTACCTGGAGGCGTCCGAGGAGACGTGGGCGCTCACCCCGGCGGGGGAGCACTTCCTGGAGCGGCTGGGCGTGGAAGCCGGCGCGCTGTCCCGGGGACGCAGGGCCTTCGCGCGCCGCTGCCTGGACTGGAGCGAGCGCCGGGCCCACGTGGGTGGGGCCCTGGGCGCCGCGCTGGCGGAGCGCCTCTTCGCGCTGCGCTGGATTGCGCGCCGCACGGAGGGCCGCGGGGTGCGGCTCACCGTGGAAGGCCGGCGCGGCTTCGACCGGGAGCTGGGACTGTCCTGGCCGTGAGGTGAAGCGGGAGGACTAGCCGCGCGGCATGCCGGCGGCGCCGATGCGGGCCGCCTCGCGGCGCACCGTGGCCTGCTCCAGCTCGAAGCGCGCGTCCTCGGCGGACAGGCCCTTCATGCGCTCCTGCGCCTCGGCCATGCGGCGGCGGGCGCCCTCCACGTCGATGCCGGCCACGGGCTCGGCCGCGTCGGCGAGCACCAGCACCTTGTCGTTGCCCACCTCCACGAAGCCGCCCGCGACGAAGTAGGACTCGCGCCGGCCGGCGTCGATGAGCGTCAGCGGGCCCGGCTCCATCAGCGACAGGAACGGGGTGTGGCCCGGGCGCACGCCGAACAGGCCCAGGCCGCCGGGGACGATGGCCTCGTCGGCCTGCACCGACAGGATGCGCTTCTCGGGGGTGACAATCTCCACAGTCAGCTTGGCCATGAGGCTCCTCGCACTACCGCATCAGAACGTGAGCCGTTGGGTGGTTCCACCCACGGGCTCGAACTCCACCACCCCGGCATCCGTCAGCCGGGGCCCCGTGCCGGGGATGCCGAGCGTGCCCTCCAGCCACTTGAAGTGGTGGGTGAGCTGGCGCACCTCGGAGAGCTGCCGCGTGTTGAGCAGCTCCGTCAGCCGCTTCTCCTGGAGCCGGTTGCCCTTGCTGTCGTACTGCGCCGCCACCGCCACGTTGGCCCACGCGGGCGGACCCTTGGGCCGCTTCTGCTTCTTGCCCTTCACCTTCGGCGGCGGAGGGGGCGGCTTGCCCTTCTCCACCAGCGGCCACAGCACCCAGACGCGCTCGCCGTCGTTGGAGACGAAGAAGAAGTCGTCCACCGTCCCCAGGCACTGCGGAAGCTGCCAGACGGGTCCGCTCTCCTTCGTCACCTCCAGCCGGCACTGCCCCGGTGCGACCTCCACCAGGAACACGCTGAAGAGCCCGTTGGCGCTCACCCGGGTCCTCCCCTTGCGCTCCTCCGCCAGGGCGGGGAGCGCCAGGAACAGCAGGGCCAGGACAAGCGCGCGGCAACGCATGGTCACCTCGGGAGGTGAGGCGAAGCGGGACGACTAGGAGGCCGCCATCTTCCGGGCGTTCTCCACCACCTCGTCGATGGAGCCCGTCATGTAGAAGGCGCCCTCGGGGATGTCGTCGTGCTTGCCCTCGACGATTTCCTTGAAGCCCTGGATGGTGTCCGCCAGCTTCACGTAGCGGCCGTCCTTGCCCGTGAAGACCTTGGCCACGAAGAAGGGCTGCGACAGGAAGCGCTGAATCTTGCGGGCGCGGGCCACCACCAGCTTGTCCTCCTCGGAGAGCTCGTCCATGCCGAGGATGGCGATGATGTCCTGCAGCTCCTTGTACCGCTGGAGCACGCCCTGGACCTTGCGGGCCACCGCGTAGTGGTCCTGGCCGATGACGCCCGGGTCCAGGATGCGGCTGGTGGAGTCCAGCGGGTCCACGGCCGGGAAGATGGCGAGCTCGGCGATGGAGCGGTTGAGCACCGTCGTCGCGTCCAGGTGGGCGAACGCGGTGGCGGGCGCCGGGTCCGTCAGGTCGTCGGCGGGCACGTAGATGGCCTGCACGGACGTGATGGAGCCCTTGGTGGTGGAGGTGATGCGCTCCTGCAGACCGCCCATCTCCGTGGACAGCGTGGGCTGGTAACCCACGGCGCTGGGGATGCGGCCCAGGAGGGCGGACACTTCCGAGCCGGCCTGGGTGAAGCGGAAGATGTTGTCCACGAAGAGGAGCACGTCACGGCCCTCCACGTCGCGGAAGTACTCGGCCATGGTCAGCGCGGAGAGGGCCACGCGGGCGCGGGCACCGGGCGGCTCGTTCATCTGGCCGTACACGAGGACGGCCTGCGAGGCCTCCAGGTTGTCCGTCTGGATGACCTTGGTCTCCTGCATCTCGTGGTACAGGTCGTTGCCCTCGCGGGTGCGCTCGCCCACGCCGGCGAACACGGAGAAGCCACCGCGCTCCACGGCCACGTTGCGGATGAGCTCCTGCAGGAGCACCGTCTTGCCCACGCCGGCGCCGCCGAAGAGGCCAATCTTGCCGCCACGGGTGTAGGGGGCGAGCAGGTCGATGACCTTGATGCCGGTCTCGAACATCTGCACGCGCACGTCCTGCTCCGTGAAGGGCGGAGGCGCGCGGTGGATGGACCAGTACTCCGTCGCCTTCACGGGGCCCATCTCGTCCACCGGCTCACCGGTGACGTTGAGGATGCGGCCCAGGGTGGCCTTGCCGACCGGAACCTGGATGGGGGTGCCCGTGTTGCGCACGGCCATGCCACGGCCGAGGCCCTCGGTGGAGTCCATGGCGATGGTGCGCACCGTGTTCTCGCCCAGGTGCTGCGCCACCTCGAGGGTGAGGTTGTCCGCCTCGGCACCCAGGTTGGGGTTGGTGACCTTCAGGGCCGTGTAGACCTCGGGAAGCCCGCCGGGCGGGAACTCGACGTCGACCACGGGGCCGAGGACCTGGATGACCTTGCCTGCCGTCGGAACTTGAGCGCTCATGGAATTCGTCTTCCTCGCGGGGGGAGCGGCCGGACGCCGCCCCCTTTTAGAATTCGGCCCGGGTGGGAGGGCGCGCCCCCTTTACCGGGGGCATCCCGTAGGGTCAAGCCTCCCGGGCACTTTGAAGTAAGGCGGGCTTAGCGGACCCAAGCGCCAGACGCCACCCTCTTGCCCCACCTTCGTCCGCCAGCCCCGTGGCCGGCCGCCCTGGGGGCTGCCGGAGGGCCTTTTCGGAAAAGCAAAGGGCCCACCCCGATGACACGGAGCGGGCCCTGCGGAGCCACATGCCTGGAGGCGAAGACTACTTCAGCGCCTCGGCGCCGGAGACGATCTCCATCAGCTCCTTGGTGATGACCGCCTGGCGGGTGCGGTTGTAGGTCAGCGTCAGGCTGCCGATCATGTCCGACGCGTTGGAGGTGGCGTTCTCCATGGCGCTCATGCGGGCGCCGTGCTCGCTGGCCACGCTCTCCAGCAGCGCGCGGTAGAGCTTGATGTTGACCGCCTGGGGCACCAGCCGGTTCAGCACGGCCTGACGGTCCGGCTCGTACTTGAAGTCCACCAGGGTGGTGGCGCCCTCGACGGGGGGAGCCTTGCCCTCGGCGCCGAGCGTCTGCAGCGGCAGCAGCTGCGTGACGGTGACCTTCTGGGCGATGGCGGAGACGAACTCGTTGTAGACGATGTGGACCGCGTCCACCTCGCCATTGAGGTAGCTGGCGACCAGCTCCCCGGCCACGTCCGCGGCGGAGCGGTAGTTCAGGCGCTGGTACAGGCCGCCGAAGTCCTTGCGGATGGCCTGGCCGCGGTTGCGGAAGAAGTCGTTGCCCTTGCGGCCCACCGTGGCGAGCCGGATGCTCTCCAGCGCGGTGTTCTCGTAGAGGAACCGGTTGGCGCGGCGGATGACGTTGGAGTTGAAGCCGCCGGCGAGGCCGCGGTCCGAGGTGAGGAGGACCAGCTCCACCTTCTTCACCGGGCGGGCCGCGAGCAGCGGGTGGGTGAGGTTCTCATCACCGGAGCGCGCCGACAGGTCCGCGATGATCTGGTCCAGCATCGTCGCGTAGGGCCGCGCGGCGAGGATGGCGTCCTGCGCCTTCCGGAGCTTCGCGGCGGACACCATCTTCATCGCCTTGGTGATCTGCCGAGTGTTCTTCACCGAGCGGATGCGCTTGCGAATGTCACGAAGGGACGCCATGGGACGGGGAAGCTCCTGTGGGACGTTCAGCCCGCGTCGCCCATGTAAGAGCAGGGGACGGCGGCGGGCCCCCTATATAGGCGGGCCGGGGGCCGGTCAACGGCGGCATGTCGGACCCTGGCGCGGACCCGGGTGGGGCAGGCGGGCGGGCATCCCGGGCTGGCTCCCCGTGGTGGGTGGCCGACTTACCTTCGAAGGGTGCTCACACCCCGCGCGGAGTACCCCATGCCAGCTGCCAACGGTCCCCTGCTCATCGTCGAGGACGATGCGGACATCCGTGAGGCCCTCCAGGGCTACCTGGAGCTCCAGGGCTACGTGGTGCGCGCGGCGAGCAACGGGAAGGAGGCGCTCGAGTACCTGGAGACGCCGCCCCGCCCCGCGCTCATCCTGCTCGACATGGCCCTGCCCGTCATGGACGGCCACCGGGTGCTGACGACGCGCAAGGCGCACAGCGCCCTGGCCGAGGTGCCCGTCATCATCCTGTCCGCGGGCATGGCGGCAATGAACCCACGCGACAGGGCCGTGTACGCGTCCAACTACGACGTGGCGGCCTTCCTGAAGAAGCCGGTGGAGCCCCGACAGCTGCTGGAGGTCATCGAGCGCTACGCACTGAAGTCGTCCGGAGCCCAGGCGGGCACGTCTCCGTGACACGGTGGGGCTTCACGGCCCTTTCCGCAGGCAGGCGGCCGGAACACAATGGCCCCTCCACGGGTGTTCTCGGGGTCCATGAAGCTAGGCGGTGCGAGCAGGGTGTGGGTGCGCAGAGGCCTCCTCGCGCTGGTCGTGTTCGGCCTGGGGCTGCTTGCCCTCTCGCACCTCGTGCGGATGAGCTACGAGGACCGCATCGTGCCCCTCGCGACGGCGCCGGAGGCCCCGGTGGCGCTGGTGTTCGGCGCGGGGCTGGCGCCGGGCGCGGTGCCGTCTCCCGTGCTCGCCCAGCGCCTGGATGCGGCGATTGCCCTGTGGAAGCAGGGGAAGGTGCAGGCGGTGCTGGTGAGCGGGGACCAGACGAAGCCCTTCCACCACGAGACGCGGGCCATGCGGCGCTACCTGCTGGAGCGCGGGGTGCCGGAGGCGGCGGTGCAGGGGGACGAGGCGGGGCTGTCCACGTACGACAGCTGCCTGCGCGCGTACACGGTGTTCGGGGCGAAGCGGGCGCTGCTCGTCACGCAGCGCTTCCACCTGTCGCGGGCGCTGTTCATCGCCAATTCCGTGGGAATCGACGCGTGGGGCGTGGCGGCGGACGAGGGGCGCTCGACGCCCTGGCGGTACACGGTGCGCGAGACGCTGTCGCGCGTGCTGGCGCTGGCCATGGTGCTGCTGGAGGTGGAGCCCGTCTACCCCGCGGGCCGCGCAGCGCTCCCGGAGCGCTGAGTCCCGAGCGAGCGAGGGCAGGCAGGCGGGCGGCGAGAATTGCGGCGAACCCGGCCGGTTCTCATTGTTGACCCGAAGGCAGCCGACCCACCGCGCTTTCTCGAAGGAGATGCCATGCGATTCAAGAAGCTCGGTTCGGAGGACGTGGGCGAGTCGACCTCGCTGCGTCACATGAACCCGGATACCGGTGAGGAGGAGATCAACATCTCCGACCAGGACATGGCGGCGACTCCGCCGCTGGAGGACGAGCCGGACTTCCGCGACATCCTACCGGACCAGATTCACGAGTTCCGCCGGGGCGACGAGGAAGAGGAAGGGCCGGAGCTGACCGCCCAGCCCGACGAGCGCATCCGCCCCATCCGCCGCGACCAGCTCCCGGAGGGGTAGCAACCACGGGCTCGCTGCCCGTGCCGGCAACGGCGCGGGTGCGCGGCTCCGTGGGAGTGAGGACCTGGGCGTCGCGCCGGGCCCGTGCGCTGGAGGTTGAGGTGCGCGGGCTGTGGAGCGCCAGGCGCTGGTGATGTGAGGGCTTTGGGTGGGGCCGAGCACCGATGGGGTGCCCGGCCTCTTTCGCGTCCTGCTCGGGAGCAGTGAAGCGAGGCCGGGGCCGGGCTTCATTGGGCCGCCGGAGCCACGATGCGAGGCCAAGCCTCATCGCGACGCCCGGCCTGGGATGCGAGGCCGGGCCTCACCGCAGCGCCCGGCCCCTGCTATTTCGTTCAACGACCGCGAGTCCCCTTCTTCGCGGCGGCCTTCTTCGCGGCTCCCTTGCGGACGGGCGCCTTCTTCGCGGCCGCTTTCTTCGCGGGAGCCTTCTTCGCGGCGACCTTCTTCGCGGCGACCTTCTTCGCCGCTGCTCCCTTCTTCACAGGAGCCTTCTTCGCGGCGGCCTTCTTCGCGGCGGCCTTCTTCGCGGGAGCCTTCTTCGCGGCGGCCTTCTTCGCGGGAGCCTTCTTCGCGACGGGCTTCTTCGCCGCTGCTCCCTTCTTCGCGACGGGCTTCGTTGCCGCCGCTGCCTTCTTGGCGGCAGCCTTCTTCGCGGGAGCCTTCTTCGCCGCAGCGGGCTGCTTGGAGGCAGGTGCGGCGGCAGCCTTCTTAGCGGCCACGGGCTTCCCGGCGGCCGCCTTCTTCGCGGCGGGACGCTCCGTCGGAGCCAGTGTCACGGCGGGAGGCGCGGTGACGGTGGGCTCCGTAACCGCCTTCTTCGCCACCCTCTTCTTCGCGGCGGCAATCACCTCAGCCCCCTTCACCTCGGGGGCCACAGGTGCGGCAGCGGGCTCTCCAGGAGCCTCCGTGGCGGGAGCCGCTTCGGCGCGGGCCTTCTTCGCGGCCTTCTTCGGCGCGGGCGCGGCAGCGGGAGTCTCGGCTCCAGCGGTCTCCGTCCCCCCGGCTGCCCCCGCGTCACCCGCCGCGGGCGCCGTGGCCTCACCCGTCCCGCTCGCGGCTCGAGGGAGCAGGACTCCCGCCCCTCCGGTGTCCGGGGACCGGGGCTCCGCGCGCCCCACGGGCTTCTCCTTCGCCTTGCTGGCGCCCATCCCTACCGGGCGCGCCGGCTTCTTGGGCTCCGGCTTGGGCTTCTTCCCAGCGAAGGGCCGCTCCTCGTCGCGCCTGCGGCGCGAGTCATCGTCGTACTCGTACGCGAGCTCGCGAACCTCCTCGCCCAGGTCCTCCGCCTCGGCCGCTTCGACCGCTTCAGCCTCCGTCGCGGCACTGTCGGCCTCGCTGCCCTCCTCCTCGTCCGCCTCCGCACCGGACAGCGCCCCCTGCAGCACGGCGTTCATCGCGCGAGCGAACGTGCGCTCACCGAAGCTCTCCACCTCCGCGGGCGGCACCAGCACGTCGAGCATGTCCTTCAGCGTGCGGTACAGCCGCAGCTCCTGCTTCTCGCCGTCCCACGTGCCGTACACCCAGTCCTCGTCACCGAGCGGGTCCATCCAGCCGGGCAGCGGCCCTCCCCCGTCCCCCTGCTCGACCATCGCGGACTTGCGCGCGGTGAACAGGTGACGGTGGAGCCCCTTCAGGCCGATGCGCCACACGCCCGCCGCGGGCAGGCCCACCAGCTTGAGCCGGGACTTCTCCAGGACACTCGCGGACCCTTCCGGCCCGTGCAGTTGGAACAGGTGCACGTCACCGTTGAGCTCCCCGCCATTGAGGGCCTGATAGAGGGCACCCAGCTCCTCGGGGAATGGGACGCCGCACTCCGTCTCCGCCCGGCGGACCTCTTCCGCGGGGACACCGGGTGACGATGCCTTCGCCGACTTCCGCAGTGCCTCCAACCACTCGTGCATGACCCCTCCACGACATCCAGCAGTGACACAACCTTACGGCGGCTGTGCCCTCCTGCGCAGTGCGGGTGTTGGCTTTTGATGACAGCCCGCCACAGATGATCCAACCCCCACGGGCTGACACCGTGATGCCTCCCGAGCGGATATAGGCAAAACCCCTGGCGCGCGGCCTCCCCATCCCTACCTCCCACGGAGGACGGGCCCGGCTTCAGCCCTCATGGGACGGGCACCGGCCCGGCACGCTGCCCGGCGCACCGTGGCCCCGCGACACACCTGATCCACCGGGCCTCGGAATGGGGCCTCCCCAGGCCGGCCGCCCTGCCTCCGACCGAGCCTGGAGGAAGGGCGGGCAATCTCCAGGACAGTGCATAGCCTCCGCCAGCCGTGCGCGGAGGCAACATGGGTCGTGGAGCGGGATGGTGGGTGGCGGGACTCGTGGGCCTGCTGGCGTGCGGGCCGGGAGCCCCCGCGAGCCCACCACCCGGGCCCGTGGACCCGTACCCGACGGTGCAGTCGAGCGTGCCGACCTTCGCGCTGGAGGTGGCTCCGGCCGACATGCAGAAGCTGGAGGCGGACCCGACCTCCGACGCGTCCGTTCCCTGCACGGTGATGCTGGAAGGCGTGAGGGCGACGGGGCGCGTGCGCTACCGGGGCGCGAGCACGCGGGACTTGCCGCAGAAGAGCTACAAAATCGAGCTGGACCCGGGACAGGAATTGGAGGACCGGGACCACTTCGAGCTGCTCGCGAGCTGGCTCGACGGCGGAAAGTTGACGGAGAAGTTCGCGGTGGACCTGTACCAGGCGCTCGGGCTGCCGGTGCCGAGCGCCCGCTACGCGCGGGTCCACGTGAATGGCGAGCCCCAGGGGCTCTACCTGGACATGGAGCACGTGGGGAAGGACTGGCTGAAGCTCCACGGCCACGAGCGCGACGCGTCCATCTACCGCTGCGGCCACCGCAACTGCGAGCTGACGCTCGGGCCCGGCCCGTACCAGGGCAGCTTCGAGAAGAAGACGAACGAGGACACCGGCCGCGAGGACCTGACCGCGTTCCTGGACTGGGTGAACCGGAGCGACGACACGCGTTTCGAGGAGGAGTTGGAGCGCCGGGTGGACGTGGAGGCGTACCTGGGCAACCTCGCGGCGGACGCGCTCATCTCGAACACGCTCATCGAGGACTCGCGCGGCTACTGGGTGCATGCGCTGCACGCGGACCGGTGGACGTACGTGCCGTGGGATTTGAACAACGCGCGGATGCTCTACTGGCGCACGAGGAGTCCGGAGGCCGGGCCCGTGGTGGACCGGTGGCCGCAGTCCTTCACGCTGTATGACCCGGAGGTGCAGGACCTGTTCGAGACGCGCGTGGCGGCGCGGCCCGAGCAGCGGCCCACGTGGAGCGTGCTCGCCACGCGCGTGTGGGACCGGCCGGCGCTGCGGGCGCGGGTGCTCGCGAAGCTGGAGGCGGCGCTCGCGGGGCCGTTCTCCGAGGAGCAGGCCCTGGCCCATATCGACGCGCTGTGGACGGTGGTGGAGCCAGAGCTGAAGAACGACCCGTACGCGTCCGCCGAGCACGTGCAGCGCGCGCGTCGGTTCCTCCAGGACTACGTGCGCGGAAGGCGTGGGTACCTGGCGAAGGAGCTGGAGGCGCTGAGGGCACACGGGGGCGGGCCGCTGGTCATCCGCGAGGTGACGACGGGAGGCGCGGGGTACGTGGAGCTGTACAACCGTGGCACCCAGGCGCTGGAGCTGGGGAGCTACGAGGTGACGAACGACCTGCGGGCGACGGCGCGGCACCGGCTGGAGGCGGGCACGCTGGGGCCGGGGCAGGCGGTGCGGCTGCACCCGCCCTTCACGCTGTCGAGCGACGGGGGCGAGGTGGGGGTGTTCGACGGGGCGCGGCGCTCGGAGGCGACGGGAAGGCCGGTGCTGCACGGGCCGGAGGACGCGGTCTGGTACGGGCCGCTGCCCGCTGGCACGGTGTACGGGCGCAAGAGCGGCGGAGCCAGCGAGGACTTCGAGCGGCGAGCTCCGTGAGCAGGTTGAAGGCGGAGTGAGAGACCGTTAGGCAGGACGCCATGGCACATCCCGTGAGCTACGAGGGGACGGCGGAGAACTTCGACCAGCTGGTCATGGAGCCGAAGGGCGAGCTGGTTGTGGTGGACTTCTGGGGCGACGGCTGCCCGAACTGCGACATCTACGCGGCCGCCGAGCCCATGCTGCTGTCGGAGCTCGACGGCGCGCCGATGCGCGTGGTGAAGGTGAACGCGTACCAGTACGAGGACCTGGCGAAGCGCTTCGGCCTCTTCGGGATTCCGACGTTCCTGCTGTTCCGCGACGGGAAGCTGCTCGGGAAGATGAGCCAGTACTACGGGAAGGAGTACTGGCTCGGCGTGGTGAGGGACCATTTGCCGAAGGCGTGAGCCGACGTTTTAGTTTGTGTCACGCACGGCCCCGGCGGCGACGGGGTCGAAGCCGTCAGGCCAACGGGTCTCATCATCGTAACCGGCCGCGTGTAGCGAGGCGCCTTCAAGCACCGCATCCCTGAAGTTGACGCCATGCAACTGGGCCGCTTGCAATGAAGCTCCCTTCAGGTTGGCACCTACGAACGATGCCCCCCTCAGCCGAGCCCCGTTCAAGTTGGCGGCAGTCAGGCTCGCCCTATCGAACGTCGCGTCAACCCCATCTACCTGCTGCATCATCGCGTCGTCGAGCTTTGCCTCAGCGAAAAGTGAGCCGCGGATCCCCGACCCAATGAGCAGTGCACCTCGTAGGGAGGTCTCGTCGAAGTAGCATTCTGACAGGTCGGCGTTTATCAACCGGGCTCGGTCGAGAATGGCTCGAGAGAAATTTGTGAAGGGGGTTTCCGCGGACGGATTACTCCCCGACCTCAAGGTGGTCCGTGAGAAGTCGGCCTCCTGCAGGTTAGCTTCGCTGAAGTCAGCGCCTCGAATTGTTTGATCCGGCATCGAGGCCCCCACGAGGTACGCCTTACGCGCGCAGATGATGGGCCCGATACGCATCAGCCAAAACCAGGCGAGCATCGACCTCATGGTCAGCTTGTCACGCTGCTTCATGCCGGGGCTGCCCCGGAGAGAGCTCCCGATGGCTAGCACCGCTTCGCGCAGCCAGGGCCGCCTGTCCTCTCGCAGTGACAACTCACGACTACGTCCGCCGCGAGCGTAGTCTGTCGGTACCTCGGGCTCTTCCGACTCGAAACGTGCCTGGGCCCAGTCCAACAGGGAGCGACGCTCGGATTCGCTCAAGCTGAAGGGAGCCGCCGAACGTCGTGGATGCGGCTCTCCGTCCAGCATCTCCAGCAGGAACTCAAACGTTCGATCCTCGCGGCTGAGTAGCCTTCCTCCCAGCAACGGAGCCTCGATGTCCTCCCAACTCCGTGAGGTCGCACGGGCAATTGTCTTCAGCCTGTCCGCCCAGTAGCGCGCCACCAGGAACTCGCGGAAGGACTTGTGGCCAAAGAGAAGCTGGCTTGCGGCCCCGGAGCGCAAGTGGGCCTGGAGCGTCAGGAGCAATCCCACCTGGATCGCTTCGGTGGTCTCGGACGCACTACCATCCACCTGCAACTCATGGACGAGAAGGCTCGTGATGCCGTGCTTCGTGAGCACTTCCGGCTTCCGCGAGGGCTCAATCATCTGACGCTGATCGAGCTTCGTGGCCTCCCAGGCCACTCGGCTCATGAGCCAGAGCATAGCATCCGGCGGCTCGGTCCCCTGCGCCACCATCCCTCTACCCATCAAGTGTCGATGAAGCTCGGCGGACGCCTCGTAGACGTTCTTATGATGCCTGCGGTCCGCCTCATGTTTTCCCCGCGCGATCTGCCAGAAGAACTCCTCGTAAAGGGCGGCGCGGCTTGTGCCAACTTCACGGGGCTGGCCCTTCCAGGTCTGCGCGACCATGAAGAGGAGAATGGGGGTCCTGGCCAACTCGGCCAGTTGCTTCGACTCCAGCTCTTGAGGCGTCGGCCCTTCACCTCCGTTCAAGCCGCGCCATGCTTCGAGCCACGAGGCAAGCTGGGGTTCGGTCCACGGCAGGATCTCGAGTACCGGAATGCCTTGCAGTTCCTGCTCCGCGGGAAGGGCCCCCGGACGAGAGAAGATGATGAAGCGGTGGTGCTCCGAAGCCTCGTCCTTGATGCGCAGGAAGAACGACTCCAGCCGTCGCTCCCCGAGGATGACCTCGTCCAGTCCGTCGAGAATGAAGAGGGCTCGCTGGGTACGGTTTGGGGATGCGAGGGCGGGGTCGTCGAGCTTCAACTTCAAATCCAGCTCGCCGGCTTCACGCTTCCACGCTCTACGCACGAACTCGTCGAGATCAAATCCTTCCTCGGTCAAGTCTTCGGCGCACCGGATGAAGACCGGTATCTCCATTTCTGGGGACGGGGTTCGTGCGTCCAGGTACCTCTGAGCGAGCCGCTGCGCCAGCGACCGCGCAGTGAGTGACTTCCCCATTCCAAAGTCTGCACGGACAACGACGACATTCGTCTTCGAAGCGCCGAGCCACTGTTCAATCAGGGCGAGCACCGGCTCCCGTGGCTCGTTTTCCCGCCGCACCTTCTTCGCGAGGCAGGCGTCAGGCTCGACGTACATCTTCGCGAGCGGCATGAACGGAATGGGGTCATCCGCGGACCTGTCACGCCGCTCCAGATTGCCGAAGGTATGGCGCTCGCCCCATTCGGCCATGTCCCGCAGGAGCAGCTCGCGCAGCATGCGTGCGCGGTAATCGCCAGCCACGCCGGCCACATACTGCTGAAGCTTCTGACCTTCTGGAGACGCCAGCACCTGCTGATAGGCGAGGAGGAAGTCACGCTCGAACGCCAGCCGTCCCTTCTCCAAGTCGAGCAGCGGGATTCTTCCTTCGTCCCCCTCGTCGAGCTTCGGGTTGGAGAAGGCCTCCCAGAGCGCCCGGTAGTACGGAGTCGCGAGGGGCTCGTCGATGACGGCTGCGTCCCTCACGCCCGCCACGCTCGCGGGCAGGTCTCCCGGCTGTAACAGGGAGGGGCCCCCGAACTTCGGAAGCGAACCGACGGCGAGCTTCACTCGGAGGTCAATCTCCTCCGCCCGCTCACGCTGCTCCCTGCCCATGAAGCGCCGGAACCCACGAGGCACCAACTGCTTGTTGAACGCCCACTGCCGTCCGAGCGCATGGCCGAAGCACTGCGTGATGACGCCGAAGTGCAGGGCCGCCATGTCCGAGAGCTGCCCGGAGCTCTTTCCTCCCAGGTCTCCCAGCAGGTCCGTCGCCAGACGTATCGCAGTGATTTCCTTGCTGCTGATGCCCTCTTCCTTGAAGGCATCCCATGCGGCCATCCCCATCTGCAGCAGCTTGCTGAGGACCTTGATGGAACCGAGCGCGTCGAACATGGACATCCCCCTCACTCCAGCTCCTTCAGCTCCGTCTCGGCCCACTCCCGGTAACGGGGAATGGGCTCGCTCGCGATGTACTCCGCCAGCACCTTGCGCGCGCCATCGGCGTCTCCCGCCTCTTGGAGGTCGCGCACATCAGCGAGCGTACTGGAGTACCGCTTCCCGCCTTCCCTGACCCGGCGATGGACTTCCCGCACCAGCGCCGCTGTACCCTCGGGCGTCCGCAAGGAGGTGTAGACCTCCGCCTCGGCAATCGTCATCTGCAGCGCGACGGATTGCACCTGCGCGCGGTCCTCACCGGGAAGCTCCAGCCTGCCTTCCGGAGAGATCCACCGCTCCATCTCAATGACGTTTTCCCATGCAGGTACTCGCGGTCTCACTTTGCCCCCCGGTGAAGCCAGCACCCCAGCGGCTTGCCAATATGGCGCCAGCAGCCTAACGCGAGAATGCACAGACACAGTCCACCCGTGATGGACAGACAGCGATGGAGTCAGGTGCGACTCACGCCCGCAGCACGGTGACCTTACGGCCCGAGGGCGCCTGCGCCTGCTCGAAGCGCGTGCGTGAGTCGGCGTCCCCCGCCTCCCTGCGCCGGTCGAAGATGACGAGTACGCCCGTGTCGAGGCTCAGCCGCTCCAGGTACTCATCGAGCTGGGCGAGCCCCTTCGCCAGCGGGTCCTTCTCCCCGTCCCGCCACACCTTCAGCTCCATCGCCTGGCGCTGCCAGCGGCGCTGGCCAGCCTCGGTATAGGGCCAGCGCACCAGCAGGTCGATGCGGCCCCGGCCCACGCCGTACTCCCGGTCCACGAAGCCGCCGCCGTTGACGACCCGGTGGAGGAAGGCCATGAGCACCAGTTGCGGCGCGACCTCGTGGTACGAGAGTCCGGCGGTCAGCACCTCTCCGTGCTCGCGCCAGAAGGCGGCGAACTCGCGCAGCAGCCGGTCGAAGTCCAGCCGGCCGTCCGGCAGGACGAAGCTGCGCGGCTCGGCCTGCACCTGCAGTTCGGCGTCTCCCGCGAGCACCCGGGCAATCACCTCGCGGTAGATGGGATTCGCGATTCGCACCGGGTTGTCCGGCGCGAGCAGCCCCAGGTCCCGCGCGTACTGCACGTCATCCTGGTAGCTGTCTCCAGATGTCAGCGTTCCCGCGAGCACGGGCTCGAGCACTCGGCGGATGCGCGGCTCGTGCAGGCGCGCCACCAGCGAGTCGAGATGCGTGACCCGCGTGTAGATGAGCCGCTCCTTGGCGGACTCCACATGCTCGCCGGTGATGGGCTCACCCACGGGCACCCGCAGCTCCTCGATGACTTCCCGGGCGAGGGCATTGACGAGCCAGGGCTGGCCGGCGGTCAGCTCGAAGGCACGCGCCATCGCCGGCTCGGTGAAGACCTGGCCGGTGTCCGCGGTGTGCTGTCGATACAGCTCCGCCACTTCCTCCGCGTCGAAGTCCCCCAACCGGAGCGAGGCGAGCTTGATGTTGAAGGGACTCGCGGTGCCGAGCCGGTCGGCATCGCCTCCGCTGGCGGCCTTGTAGTCGCGAACATCCCGCAGACCACACAGGACGACGGACGCGGGGAAGGCGTGGGGCCTGTTGGGGAAACCGCTCCGCAACTGACGCAGCACGCTGATGAGGCTCTGCCCTCGCAAAGCATCAATCTCATCGAGGAACAGCACCAGCGGGCGCGGACAGACGCTCGCCCAGGCTGACAGCGCCGTGCCCAGGAGCAGGCTGTCGGGAGCTTCAGGGAAGGGAGGCGGCTGGAGCTCGGGCGGAAGGAAGTGCCCGGCACCGAGACGCAGGTTCGCCAAGATGGCCCGCTGCGCCTCACCGAAGTCGTCACCGGCTGCCTCACCGACCTCGCAGGAGAAGTAGAGCGCGGCGTAGCGGCTGGAGGCAGTCAGCTGCTCCGCCAGAGCCCGGAGCGCCGTCGTCTTCCCCGTCTGCCGGGGCGCGCGGACCATGAAGTAGCCGAGCTGCTCGACCAGCCCCGGCGCCTCGGGAAGTCGGCGCTCGGCGGGAATCATGTAGTGCCAATCCGGACGGCAGGGGCCCGCGATGTTGAAGCGGCGCGGCATGGACACAACCTGCACCGAGCAGAGAGTCAGCGCAAGGAAGCACGGGGCTGGCAGGTTCCGCACTGTGCCTGTTGACGAGTCCACTCACTCTGCGGCGGTCGGCCGCATACCAGGCGAAACACCTCTATCAGGGCTCTTGGCCACTTCTGCTGGACGCCCTACTCTCAGGGTCGGCCTCATGTCTCCCTACCGCATCAATCCGGATGACCCGCGCGCGCCGCCTCAGGAAATCTGGGAGCAGCTTTCGCCCGAGGAACGAGCCCAGGTCGTTGACAGCCTGCCCTTCGAGTTCCCTGTCTCCGAGGCGACTCCCCCCGAGGGCGACCCTCACTACGAAGCCAGGTCACGCGCCCGTGAGGTGCTCGGCAGCTTCTTCTCGCGCATTGGCCGCAAGGTGTACCTGGCCTGCGAGCTTCCCGTGCACTACCCGGGTGAGCCCCTGTTCGCCCCGGATGTCATCGCCGTGGTGGACGTCGAGCCCCAATCGCGCATGCGCTGGATGGTGAGCGCCGAGGGCAAGGGCGTGGACTTTGCACTGGAGGTGCATGGCACGGGCGAACGGCGAAAGCGCTTGGAGCGCAATGTGGAGCGCTACGCCCGGCTGGGCATCCGTGAGTACTTCGTCTTCGACTTCGGCCGACTGCGGCTGAGTGGCTGGCGGTTGGAGGAAGGCCGACGCGCGTATCGTCCCATCCTCCCGCAGCATGGGTCCTACCGCTCAGAGGTGCTTGGCCTGGAGTTGCAGGTCGAGCAGAAGCAACTGCGCTTCTACAAGGGCGGCGCGGCCCTGCCTGATTCACGAGAGACGATTGCCAGACTCGAACGAATGGTGGAGCAACGAGAGGCCAGCCGCGCCGAGCTGGAGCAGCAACTCGTCGAGGAGGCACGCCTGCGCGCGGAAGAGACCCAACGCCGCGAGGACGCCGAGCGCCGTCTTGCCGAAGCCCTCGCCGAGCTGGAGCGGCTGCGCGGCGGGCCTCGCTGAAGCCTCAGTCCCTGTACCCCCGCGCCTGCAGCCGGAACAGGTGCGCGTAGCGCCCGTCCTTCGCCATCAGCTCGTCGTGGCTCCCCAGCTCCTCCACCTGCCCGTTGTGGAGCACGGCAATCTGGTCCGCCATGCGCACCGTGGAGAAGCGGTGCGAAATCACAATCGCAATCCGGTCCGCCGCCAGCGCCTGGAAGCGCTCGAACAGCGCATGCTCCGCTTCCGCGTCGATGCTCGCCGTCGGCTCGTCCAGAATCAGCACCTCCGCGTCGTCCCGCATGAACGCTCGCGCCACCGCCAGCTTCTGCCACTGCCCCGACGACAGCTCCTGCCCCTTCTCGAACCAGCCTCCCAGCATCGTGTCGTACTGGTTCGGCAGCGCCGCAATCACCGTGCTCGCCCCACCCTCCTCCGCCGCCTTCACGATCCGCGTCCGGTCCTCCAGCGCCGGCACGTGCCCCAACCCGATGTTCTCCGCCACGTTGAACTGGTAGCGCACGAAGTCCTGGAACACCGCCCCGAAGCGGCTGCGCAGGTCCTCCACGTCCATGTCCTTCAGATTCACCCCGCCGTAGAGAATCTCCCCCTCCGACGGCTCGTACAGGCGCAGCAGCAGCTTCACCAGCGTGCTCTTCCCCGCCCCGTTCTCCCCCACCAGCGCCAGCTTCTGCCCCGGCCTCAACGTCAGATTCACGCCCTTGAGCGCCCACGCATCCTTCCCCGGATAGCGGAAGGACACGTCCCGGAACTCAATCGCGTTGCCGGGCCCGCGCGGCGGTGACTTCGCCGGCATCACCCGCGTCGTCTCGCCGCCCGTGGGGATGTCCAGGTACGTGAAGAGGTTGCTCATGAAGAGCGCGTCCTCGTACATGGAGCCGATGCTCGTCAGGATGCCCTGGAACGCCGCCTGCCCCTGACGGAACACGCCCAGGTACAGCACCATGTCGCCCACCGAAATCGCCCCGCCCGCCGCGCGCCCCGCCACGTACAGGTAGCAGGCGTAGAACGCCGCCAGCGACAACAACCCCAGCCCCAACCCCCACGCCATCCGCTTGAAGGCCAGCGCCCGGTCCTCCGTGAAGAACTTCTGGAAGAGCGTCCGGTAGCGCCCCAACACCAGCGGCCCCAACCCGAACAGCTTCACCTCCTTCACGTGGCTGTCCCGCGTGAGAATCCACTCCAGGTAGTTCAGCTTGCGCCCCTCCGGCGCCCGCCACGAGTACAGCCGGAAGCCCTCCGCCGCCAGCCGCGCCTCGGCGATGAACGCCGGAATCGACGCCGCCACCAGCACCACCACGCTCCACGGCGACAGCGCTACCAACAGCGCCGCGAAGGTGCCCAAGGTGATTCCGTTGCGCACAATCGAGAACGCCCCCATCACCAACGACAGCGGCCGGCTGTTCGCCTCGCGCCGCGCGTTCTGCATCTTGTCGTAGGTCTCGGAGTCCTCGAAGTGGCGCAGCTCCAAATCCAGCGCCTTCTGCAGAATCCGCTCGTTGAGCAGGTTGCCCAGGTTGGCGCGCAAGAGCTCGCGCGTCAGGTTCAGCCCGCGCTCCACCACCGCCGAGCCCAGCATCAGCCCGAACTCCAGCCCCACCAGGCCGTAGACGCGCGAGCGCGCCTCCAGCGAGCCCTGCGCCGCCGCCACCACCGTGTCCACAATCAGCTTCCCCACCCAGGCGATGCCCGCGGGCAGCACCGCCGCCACCAGCGTCAGCACGCCCAGCAGCACCGCCATGCGGGGGCTTGCCTGCCAGAAGAGGCGGAAGGTGCCGGGGAGCTGCTGGACGAGGCTGCCCGTGCTCTTCAGGCGGGCCAGGAGGGACGGCGGGACAGGGGAAGCGGGCGGGCGAGGGGACACGGTCCGCGTTCATAACGCGGACCCGCCGTCCGCGCTCAAGAGGAGGCTGGCGTCGTGTGTCTCGCCACCAGCACGTCGCAGCCGGCCCGCGCCAGCACCCGCTCCGTCAGCGGCGTGCGGGCCTCCGCGCCCGACATGGCCACCGCCAGCACGTCCGAGCCGCGCTCCGCCGCCTCGCCGAGGATGCCCTCTGCCGGCTCGCCGCTGCGCACCCGCACCTCCAGCTCGCGCCCCGTCTCCCGGTAGGGAGCGAGGAACCGCCCGAGCGCCACCCGCGCCCCGCGCTCCGCTTCCTGCCGGAGGAGCAACCACCGCTCCGCGGGCGCGCCCGACGCGCGCAGCGCCGCTTCCTCCTCGCGCGTGTCCACCACGTGCAGCACGTCCACCGGCGTGGGCGAAGGGCACAGCCGCAGCGTCAGCTCCAGCGCCCGCCGGGACTCGCGCGAGAAGTCCACCGCCACCAGCGGCCTCGCGTACGGCCGCACCGGGTGCGGCACCACCACCAGCACCGAGGCGCCCAGCCTCAGCACCATGCGCCGCACCATCGAGTCCTCCGCCAGCTCCCGCACCGGGTACGTCACCAGCGGCCGGCCCAGCACCACCAGCTCCGCCCCCAGCTCGCGCGACACGGCGTTCGCTGCCTCCACCGGGTCGCCCAGGCGCAGCACCTCCTGCACCTCCACGTCCACCCGGTGCCGCAGCCGCCGGCACACGGAGGACACCGCCTTGCGCAGGCAGCGCTCCCCGGACACCGCGCCCGCGGGCCCGTCCTGGCCATCCAGTGGCGGCCCCGCGTGCATCACCGCGAAGACGCCGCCCTGGCCCAAAGGCAGACGCAGCGCCCGCGCGAGCGCGAACTCGGAGCGCAGGGAGAAGTCCGTTCCGACGATGAGCCGCGACACGCCGCGCTGGCCGCGAAAGTGCCCCGCCGCCAGCAGGGGCAGGGCTCGCTGTGAAAGCTCCTGGGTTCTCATCTCACGTCCCTCCTTCCGCCTTCCTCAATTGTTTAGTGTCCGCGCTCCCGCGTGGGTGACAACGGTTCTCGCGGAGGGAGGCCTCGGGCGGGCCGCCGCTCCACGAGCAGCCGCCGCACCCCTGACATGAAGGGCCCCGTGGGCAGAAGATTCAGGCGGCCGGGCGGATGTGCCACGAGGCCCGCCGAGTCGGTGACAGCGCGGCCGGGCAGGTTGGCCCCACGCGTCACGGGAACAGTTTCCGACACGCCCTGAAACGTGGCGCGATGCGTCCGCGCGCGACGCGGAGATTCACCGCGGGTCTGCCACGTGCGTCTTGCTGTGGACGGGCACCCTGAAAAATCTCCAGCGCCGGGGCGCGCGTATCACACCTGGGCGCAGCTGGCCGTGCATCGGCGAACGGCGGTTGGCGTGCTTGGCACGTCCGAAGGGCGACAGAGCGACTCCGGACGGCCACACGAAGCACGGCCGAAGGTTTGCAGAAGAGGTGCGGCGGCGGCGCTCGGTGCAGTGGGCGGCGGGTCGGACGGGAAGAGGAAGAAGGGGGTCGTACCAATGCGCGGGGTCATCACCGGACGAGAGGTGGTCGCCAACCTGGGGCTCATCTACCGGGAGTTCGGTGCCAGCTGCGTTCTGCGTTGTCTGTGGGTCATGCTCAGCGGGAAGTCCACCACGTTTCTCGAGGTGGCCTGCCCGCCGGTGACCAAGCGTTAGAATGCGACACGGGCCGCGGGAGGAAGTCCTCCCCGCGGCCCGCACCAACACCAAACACACTTCGGTTTCAATGCGGCAGGCGACTACGGCTCGTCCCTGCGCGGCTTGTCGGGGTCCAGCGCATCCTTGATGACGCGCTTCGCGTCCTCGACCTTGCCCTTGATTTCACCCTTGGCCGTGTCCTTCTTGCCCTCGGCCTCCAGCTCACGGTCGCCAGTGGCAACACCCGCGGTTTCCTTGATGCGACCCTTGGCCTTGTCGGTCCACTCACCCATGTCCGGGCTCCTTTCGCTCAAGCCATCAGCTCCAGAAAAGTGAGCACCCGGGCGGCGGCGTGCAGGCGACGGTGGCCCGCACGCCTGCCTGCCGGGCGTGGGACGTCAGGGTGCGCCGCGACGGCCTTCCGCGCGGCCGGCGAAAATCCAGTGCTCCAGCGCAGCCGGGTAGTTGGTCGCGCCCCAGGCCGCCGCCACGTCCGGGTTGGTGGCCAGGTAGTACTGCACGTCGAAGTCCGCGGAGGCGCGGCGGCCCTCGTAGAGGCCCGCGGTGCGCCAGTGGTCCAACGCCGCGGCGTAGTTGGTGCCGAACGCCGCCGCGAGGTCCGGGTTGGCGGCCAGGTAGTAGCCCACGTCGAACTCCAGCGAGCCGCGGCGGCCCTCGGAGATGCCCGCGTTGAGCCAGTGGTCTCTCGCCGCCGCCCAGTTCGTCGGGCCGAACGCCGCCTGGAGGTCACCGTAGGTGGCCAGGTAGAAGCGCACGTCGAAGTGGGACGCGCCGCGCCGCCCCTCGGGGATGCCCGCGCCCAGCCAGTGGTTGCGCGCCGCGTCCCAGCCCGTGGCGCCGAAGGCGTTGGTGAGGTCGTAGTGGTTGAGGAGGTAGAACGCGACGTCGACGTCCCGGTCCGCGAGCGGGCCGTAGAGTGAGTACGCGCCATTCACGTCCGCGCCGGTGAGGTTCAGGTCCCCGCGGTTGGAGCCATTGCACTGCGGGTAGTGCATCACCGAGGCGGCGTCATACGCCGTCAGCGCGCGCCAGTTGTTGTCCTCGAAGCAGGTGCGCGCCTCGGGCCGGGTGTGCTCGTGACGGAAGCCGAGCGTGTGCCCCAGCTCATGACGGAGGATGCCGGTGAGCGTCCACGGCGCGTTGTTGCCGAAGGACGTCGCGTCGATGAGCACGTTGCGGGTGGCGCGGGCCTGGGCGGGGAAGAAGGCGCGCGCGAGGTACGGCTGGCCACTCACGGGACGCACGTCGAAGATGACATTGTTGTTGGTGGCGTTGCAGGCGCCGTCCTGATCGCCCCGGTGCTGGAAGCGCACGTTGACCTGCTGCCACGCGGCCGTGGCCTGTGCCATGGCCTGCACCACCGTGTTGTAGTTGGAGCCGAAGGCCGTGCTCACGCAGTACGTGACGTTGCGCTGGCGCCGGTAGTCCCAGCGGTCGTCCGCGTTGTTGACGCGGTTGACGATGAGCGGCGCGCGCTCCGTGCCCGGCTCCGAGCCGCCCTGCGCGTCCCGGACGTAGTCCTGGTACAGCTCACTCAGCCCCTCTTCGCCCACCACCGGCGTGTCACCGTCGACGATGTAGATGTCCGAGTCCGGCTCGCGCCACGCCTGCGCGCGGAACTCCTCATAGGTGAGCACCGACTCGGGACGCTCGGACGCGGACGCGTCCAGCGCCTCACCGCAGCCCACCAGCCCCAGCGACACCAGGCCCGCCGCCCACAGCAGACGCGCGTTGCGCGGGGCCTCGTACGAAGACCGCTTCATGGATGCCTTCCTTTGTTCAATGGGGGGCACTGCGCCCCGGGGTTCAGCGCGCTCCGGGCCGCTCGTCGCGGCGCCTCCCGGAGCACGGCCGGCAGCAAGCCATCCCCTCGGCGCGCACTCCAGAACCAGCCGGGTAATTCATGTTTAATTTGTATTTCAGCTCAGGGAATGAGATGGCCGCGGGGCCCGCCGCCCCCATTGCCCTGCGATTCCGAGAGAAACAGCTCTAACGGGTAGTAAACCCGGACATTGACGCAGGGCGTTTCGCACCGCACGCTGGGGTCACTGCCACCCCGGAGTCTCAGCTTCGATGTCGACCACCTCGCTCCCGACCCCTGGCGCGCTGCTGCGGCGGCTGTATCTGCTCCGGTCCATCATCACCACCGTGGCCTTCACCCCGGCCCTCTACGTGGACATGCAGCTGCTGGCGCTGGAGGGAGAGCGCGAGCTGCGCATCTTCCTGGGCGTCATCACCCCGCTGGTGCTGGGGCTGTGCGCGGTGGCCCAGCCGCTGGTGGTGACGCCGTGGCTGCTGCGGCGCGCGCTGCGCTCGGAAGGCGCGCTCCGGGTGCAGCGGCTGATCCGCATCCCCGCGACGCTGGCCTTCGGCGAGGCGATGGTGTCGTGGACGGTGGGCGGCATCCTGTTCAACGGCGGGGTGGCGGTGCTGCTGGACAGGCCGGCCTCGGTGGTCTTCGTGGGCGTGGCGGTGGCGGTCAGCGCGGGCCTCTTCAGCTGCCCGCTGATGTTCATGGCCTTCGAGCGGGTGATGATGCCCACGGTGCTGGACGCCTACCGGCAGGCGCCCACCGCGAGGCCCGCGGGTGACGGCTTCGCGCCGCGCCAGCTCTGGCTGCTGCCGGCCACCGTCGTCTCCGCGCTGCTCGTCACCTGCCTCACCAGCATCGTCACGCTGAACCTGCGGCTGGAGCGCGGGCTGGGCGCGCTCGCGTCCGACATGAAGGCCCGCGGTGACCTGGTCGCGGCGGAGCGCGTGAAGGCCACCGTCCGCCCGCTCCAGGAGGATCTGGTGGTGCCGTTGGTGATGCTCGGCGGCTACGCGGCGCTGGGCTCCATCATCACCGCCGCCTGGGCGGCCCGCCGGCTGGCGAAGGGCTCGCGCGCGGTGGGCGCCTCGCTGGAGGCGCTGGTGGACGGGCGCGCAGCGCCGCCGCAGTGGGTGTCCTCGGACGAGCTGGGGGACCTCGCGGCCAACACATGGCAGCTCTACCAGCGGCTCCAAGAGCTGCCGCGCTCGCTGCGCTCCTCCGCCGGGGACCTGGCCGTGGCCGGACACCGGCTGTCACAGGCCAGCACCCAGCAGAACCAGACGCTGTCACGGCAGGCCGCGGCGCTGCACCAGGCGCGCGCCACCGCGCAGGAAATCCAGCAGGCCTCCCACGTCACGTCGTCGCGCGCCACCAGCATCCTCCGCGTGGCCGAGCGCGCCGCCGCCGTGGGCAAGCTGGGCGAGGAGTCGCTGGCCGGCACCGAGAAGGGGCTCGCCTCCATCCGCGAAATCGCCTCCGGCCTGCACGAGCAGATGCTCGATTTGGAGCAGCGCGCCCGTGAGGTGGGCCGCGTGTCCGAGATGGTGAAGGCGCTGGCGGACCAGTCGCACATGCTCGCCATCAACGCGGCGATTGAAGCCACGCGCGCGGGCGAGCACGGCAAGGGCTTTGGCGTGGTGGCGCGGCAGATGCGCGACCTGGCGGACCAGTCGATTCAAGCCACCAACCAGGTGCGCGGCATGCTGGAGACCATGACCACCGCCACGCACCAGGCCACGGCGATGTCGGACCGGGGCGCGGAGGGCGTGGAGACGGCGCTGGCCCCGCTGCGCACCAGCGGCGAGCGGCTGCGCGAGCTGGCCGCGCTGTCCCAGGAGTCCGCGACGGCGGTGCGCCAGATTACGGAGGCGGTGGCCCAGCAACACCAGGGCGTGGACCAGCTCTTCGCCGCCGTGCGCGAATTGGACGAGCTGACGACGGACACGCTGCGCCACCTGGACACCGCCCAGCAGGCCGCCACCGCCGTCACCCAGGCCACCGGGCAGGTGTCGCAACTGGCGGAGCGGTACGTCTGAAGCGCGAGTCCCTCAGTCCGCTTCCGCGCGACGGGAGCGGGCCTCGCGGATGATGCCGATGAAGGCCTTCAGGCCCGCCGGTACGTGGCGGTGGCCGGGGTAGTAGAGGCAGAGGCCGGGATAGGACGGCGTCCAGTCCTCGAGCACACGGACCAGCCGCCCCGCCGCGACGTCCGCGGCCGCGGCCCAGTCGCTCACGTACGCCAGCCCCGTGCCCTTCAGCGCGGCCTGGAGCATGAGGGTGTCGTTGTCGAGCGCCAGCGAGCCTTTGACGTCGACGACGACCTCCTTGCCGCGCTTCTCGAACTCCCACCGGAAGTAGCCACCGCTGCGCCTCCGATGGCGGATGCAGTTGTGGGCGAGGAGGTCTCCCGGCGTGGCCGGCGGCGTGCGGCCCTTGAAGTAGCGCGGAGCGCCGACGACGGCGAAGCTCACCTTCGGACTGCACGGGACGGCGACCATGTCCTGGGGCACCGCCTCCGCGAGCCGCACCCCGGCGTCGAAGCCCTCGGCGACGATGTCGATGAGCCGGTCCTCGGTGGTGAGCTCGACCTGCATCTCCGGGTAGCGCCGGAGGAACTCCGTCACCAGCGGCATCACCACGAGCCGCGCCGCGCCCTCGGACGTGTTGAGGCGGAGCGTGCCCGTGGGCTTGTCCTTGAACTCGTTGATGACCTCCATGGCGTCGGAAATCTCGCGGAGCGCCGGCCGGACGAGAGAGAGGAACCGCTCGCCCGCTTCCGACAGGGCCACGCTCCGCGTCGTGCGGTTGAAGAGCCGCACGCCCATCCGCTGCTCCAGCGTGGAGATGGCGTGGCTCAGCGCCGACGGGGAGAGGCCCAGCTCGGCTGCCGCCGCACGGAAGCTCCGGTGCTGCGCCACCGCCACGACGGCATTCAGTTCGAGGAGACCGGCTTTGCGCATTGTTCGAAGTCCTGCATCAAGTCATCCTGCTTTGAGCTGATAGTCTCAACAATTCGTGGACGCTACCTTCGCTTCCGTCACGAAGTCCCATCGACGAAAGCGAAGCGCACCCCATGAAGAAGACCGTCCTCATCACCGGCACCTCGACCGGCTTCGGCAGGTCCGCCGCCCTCCTGTTCGCCCGCGAAGGGTGGAATGTCATCGCGACGATGCGCTCCCCCGACGCGGGGGATGAGCTGGCCCGGCTGGACAACGTGCTCGTCACGCGGCTCGACGTGCAGGACCGCGGCAGCATCGAGCAGGCGCTCGCGGCGGGCCTCGCCCGCTTCGGAAGAATCGACGCGCTGGTCAACAACGCCGGCTTCGGCCTGTTCGGCGTCTTCGAGAGCCTGTCTCGCGAGAAGCTGCAGGAGCAGTTCGACGTCAACGTCTTCGGCGTCATGGACGTCACCCGGGCCGTCCTGCCGCACTTCCGGAAGCAGCGGAGCGGGCTCGTCATCAACATCAGCTCGGGGGCCGGCGTCTTCGCGCTGCCCATGAGCTCGGCGTACTGCGCGAGCAAGTTCGCCCTGGAGGGGTTCTCCGAGGCGCTCTCCTACGAGCTGGCCTCGCAGAACATCGTCGTGAAGATTGTCGAGCCGGGCGGCGTGCTCAGCACCGACTTCGGGAAGCGGAGCGGCGCGGAGGCGTCCCGGGCCGCGCCGCCCGAGGACTATGCGAAGTTCCTCGCTGGCGCGGAGACTGTCTTCGCGGGGCTCCGGGCGGGACGGCTGGCGACGTCGGAGGAAGTCGCGGAGGTCATCTTCCGCGCCGC
Source organism: Pyxidicoccus caerfyrddinensis (assembly GCF_010894405.1). Lineage (GTDB taxonomy): Bacteria > Myxococcota > Myxococcia > Myxococcales > Myxococcaceae > Myxococcus > Myxococcus caerfyrddinensis. Next base: position 648,323 of record NZ_JAAIYA010000003.1, on the reverse strand, counting down.
CACCGATGGCACGGACCAGTTGCGCTACGTGGCCACGAAGGACATCGAGCCCCTCGTCAAAGCGCGCCGCGAGACGTCCGAGCCGGAGTACATCGCGTTCATGCGCTCGCGGTTCATGTTCGGGCGGTGACGGACGTCAGCGGAGGGCGTCAAGTGTCGCGACGGGTGATGCGCTACGCCTGAGTCGCGGTCTTGTCGCCGGGCAGTTCCGGCGCGAGCCGCCCGTCCGGCGTCAGCACCGGCGCGCGGAGCAGCACGGCCACCTCGCCCATCAGCTCGGCCAGCCGCCGCAGTCGCTCGCGTGGCTCCGGGCCGCCCTCTTCGAAGCTGGCCGGGTCCAGGTACGCGAGCTGCGCCGAGGCCCGGCCGTACACCCCGGCCATCCGTGTCGTTCGCGCTTCCAGCTTCGCGTGCAGGGCTCCGAGGAACACCGTCGCTTGAGACAGTGCGCCTGCGGCCTCGTCCAGCGCGCGGACCCGTGCGTCCGGCTCCGTGCCCGGCATGGTGGCGGCCCAGGGTGCCGCGGCCTCGAACAGCGATGCGCCGTCCACCACCACCGGCGGCGCGTCCTCGTCCAGCCAGCCACGATCCAGCCACGTCAGCACGGGTTCCAGGGCGGGAGGCGCTTCCGTGCCCGCGCCCAGCAGCGGCCACGGCCGCCTCGCGGCGCGCGGCAGTGGCTCCATGGGGAGAGCCCGCAGCGCCTCTCGCGCGCCGGGCTCGAGGACATCGTCCTCGCGCGCTTGCTCCCAGCGCTCCAGCCGTTCCAATAGCGCGCGGAAGGGCACCACGCCCTCCGCGTGCGCGCGCGACTGGAGCTCACCCCAGGCCGTGACACCGTCCCTCACGCGCAGCCGGGCCGCCTTGAGGGTCGCCAGGGCCTCGCGGTGGCGCGCGCGTGCGCCGCGCACCCTCGCCTCCTCGGGCGTCCGGGGTTCACCCTCCTCCAGGACCCGCTTCACGCCGAGCCCCAGCGCCGTCAGCACCAGGCCACCCATCGCGAATGGGATGAAGAAGGGCATGCGTGTTTCTCCTCTGGAGAAGGGTGTCAGCATCGCACCCTCATTGCCCGCTCGATACAACCGGGCTGTCGCCTGGTCGTCAGCCAATCAGCCCGCCGTTCCGAGCGCCTGCTAGCCTGGGGCGAACCCCACCGGGAACGGCCCCTCATTCATGCGAAGCAGCACGACGCCCACAAGCGTCACGGCGACACTCCTCAGCGTCCTTCTCGGGGCCTGCGGCACCACACGTTACGTCGCTCCAGCCAATGCCAGCGAGCTCACCCGCTTCGTGCTCTTCATCCGGGAACTACCCGACGGCACCGTCACCCATTCCTGGCAACGCGCTGAAGAGGTGAACCTGGCTGAGTACAGGGCCCTGTCTCGCTCGCGATATAGGCCCCGGAACATCGTGCCCGTGGTGGCCCGTCCTCGGGACTGCGACGAGGAGAACCGGGAGTGCTTCGACAAGTGCATGTCACGCCCGCTCGCCCGGGGATACGGGCACATCACCTCAGGCGGGCGAAAGAAGGGCGGGAAGAAGGAACACTGTGACAAGGAATGCAGGCAGCCCTATCAAGACTGCATCGAGCTACAGAGATTGAAGCCCCAGGAGTTCGCGGCCATCGACAGCGCGGTGGACTGGCTGAAGCGCAACCGCAAGGCGGTCCTGGTGGGAAGCGTGGTTGTCGTGGCGGGCGTCGCCTTCGTGGTGCTCTCCGCCGGTGCGGGGCTCGTCGTCCTCGCGCCCGCCGTACTCCTGGCCGAGCCGGCGACCGCCGCCGAGCCCTGGATGGCGGAGGTCTCACCGTGAGCAAGGACTGGCTATTTCCTTCTCGCGTCCAGAACCTCCTGGGACGGCTCTGGGAGGAGTCCACGTCCGAGGAAGACAAGGAGTACCTCAGTACGGCCATGGACGCGCTCGACTTCATCTCGCAGTCCGGCCAGTTCCACGACTTCGAGGCCTATCGCGAGAGCATCAAGGACGACGCGCCCCCCCTCGTCATCGCGACGTTCGACACGAAGGAGCGTGCCGAAGCCTGGCTCAAGAGCCACCCCAACCCACCGGGCGGCGCCAAGGTGCTGATTGATGGCGAATACCACCACGTCTTCTGCGACGACGCTCTCAAGCACCGCCATCTGCCTCGGGGCCGCTCGCTGGAGTACTACCTCCGAGAGATGATTGACGGAGGGCTCCCCCCACCATTGGCCACGTTCGACACCCTGGAAGAGGCCAAGACCTGGGTCGACAGCCAGCCCGAGCCACCCCGCCAGGTCATCATCACGATTGCAGGCGAGCCCCACCTCGTCGCGTACCACTACAAGGTCGGCCTCCGCGCCATCTACCCGCTCTCACGGGCCGCGCCCCCAGGCTCCATCAACTACACCGTGGAGCCCGAGTAGCCCCACGCTTCAGCCCGCGCGAGCCCGGGGCTCCGCATCGTCCCCGTCCAGCGGCGGCACGTACGGCCAGCCCGGCAGCGGGCCCTTGCCGGCCTCGCGCGTGAGGTAGTCCGCCGCGATGTTGGCGCTCTCCATGATGGTCAACAGCCCGCTGCCCGGGTGCGTGCCTCCGCCCACCCAGTAGAGCCCCTCCACATCGCGGTTCTTCACCTTCGGCCGCAGCGGCCCCAATTGCAGCCACGTGTGCGACAGGTTGAACACCGCGCCGCGGAACACGTTGAAGTCGTCCCGCCACGTCTCCGCCGTGAAGTAGCGCTCCTCGCGGATGTGCTGCCGCACACCCTTCAGGCCCACCTTCTCCAGCATCGCCGGGATGCGCTCGCGCAGCTTCGCCTCCGTCGCGGCCCAGTCCACGTCCCGCGCCGTGTTCGGCGTGGGCACCAGCACATACAGCGTGGAGTGCCCCTTCGGCGCACCGGACGCGTCCGTCACCGACGGGTTGCACACGTAGAAGGGCGGGTCGTCCACGTCCACGTGCCTGTCCTCCAGCGCGTCCCGGTCCGTGCGCCGCGCGGCCTCCGACAGGTAGATGAGGTGGTGCGGCAGGTCCGAGTACACCGTGTCCAGCCCGTAGTACGCCATGAACGTGCTGCACGAGTACTTCGCCTTCTCCAGCGCCGCGTCCGTCAGCCGCGAGCCCTCGCGCGCCTGGGCCGGCAGCAGCTTCGTCGCCGCGTACGCCAGGTCCGCGTTCACCACCACCGCGTCCGCGTCCAGCACCTCGCCGTTGGCCAGCTTCACGCCCACCGCCCGCCCCGCCTCCACGCGCACCTGCTCCACCGCCGTGCCCATGCGGAAGGTGGCGCCCAGGTCCTGCGCACAGCGCATCATCCCCCGCGCCAGCTCGCGGAAGCCGCCCTCCACGTGCCAGACGCCGAAGGCCAATTCCAGGAACGGAATCACGCTGAACACCGACGAGCACGTCGTCGGGTGCAGCCCCAGGTACTTCGACGGGTACGCCAGCGCGTACGTAATCCGGTCATCGTGGAAGAAGGAGTCGAGCTGCCGGTACAGCGTCTGCCACGGCTTGAAGCGCAGCGTCGGCGCCAGCCGCCACGGCGCGTAGTACGCGAGGCTGCCCGCATTCGTGCAGATGAACTTCTCGTAGGCGATGGCGTACTTCTCGCGCCCCTCCTCCATCCACCGGCGCAGCGCCACGGCCTTGTCCGGGCCGTACTTCGCCACCTCCCCCTCCATCCGCGCCATGTCCCGTGACGTGTCCAGGTGCGTGCCGTCCCAGAAGTGCACCCGCGTGTTCACGTCCAGGGGAACCAGCTTCACGTAGTCGTCGATGCGCCGGCCCGCGCGCCGGAAGATCTGCTCCAGCACGCCCGGGAGCTGGAGGATGGACGGCCCGGTGTCGAGCGCGTACTCGCCCGCGGCGCCGAGCTTCAGCCCCTTCATCCGCCCCCCGGGCACCGCGTCCTTCTCCACCACGGTGACGCGCAGCCCCTGCCCGGCCAGGTTGATGGCGGCCGACAGCCCCCCGGGCCCGGCTCCCACGACGATGACGTGACGCACCATGACGCATTGATGCCTGAACGCCCGGGAGGTTGCACTCCTGTCGGTACACGGGCGGACGGACGCCCTCCGCCCCTTTCTCCTGCCGGACATGCGTACCTGCCCGTATGGGAAGTGGGGCTCCCGGGCGCCTAGCATCCTGTGTATCGCCTTGGTGGACCCTATTCAGGGGCCCGCGCTTCGTGTTCTTCGCGACACCGTGCCTGCCCTCCTGTCTTCCCACCTGCGCCGTCACGCCTCCGCGTACTGCGCGCTGCTGGTCGGCCTGGCCGTGACAGGAGTGGCCGCGCTGTATGTGCAGCGCGGTATCGACGAGCGGCGCAACCGGCGCTTCGACGAGGCCGTCCGCGAGGGCACGCTGGGGCTCCAGCAGCGCATGGACATGTACCAGGCCATGCTGCTGGGCACGCGCGGGCTGTTCAGCAGCAGCCAGCAGGTGGAGCGCGACGAGTTCCACGCCTACGTGGAGAGCCTGGAGCTGCCCCGGCGCTACCCCGGCATCCAGGGCATCGGCTTCTCGCAGTGGCTGAGGCCCGGGGAGCTCGAGGCGCACGAGGCCGAGGTAGGCGCGGAGGGCCTCCCGGACTACCACGTGTGGCCGGAGGGCGAGCGCGCGGAGTACACCGCCATCGTCTTCCTGGAGCCGCTCGACGCGCGCAACCGCCGCGCCATCGGCTTCGACATGTTCTCCGAGCCCACCCGCCAGGAGGCCATGCGGCGGGCCATGGAGACGGCGCTGCCGGCGGCCAGCGGGAAGGTCCGGCTGGTCCAGGAGGACGAGGCGGACACCCGGGCCCAGGCGGGCTTCCTCATCTACGTGCCCGTCTACAACGGCACGCAGCCCACCACGCCCGAGGACCGCCGGGCCCACCTGCGGGGCTTCGTCTATGCGCCGTTCCGCATGGGGGACCTGGTGGAGGGCCTGCGCTTCCCGGGCTTCCAGGGCACCGTGGACCTGGAGATTCATGACGGCGCGGAGACCGGCCCGGAGGCCCTGCTCTTCACCTCGCGACAGGAGGGGCCGTGGGAGGAGGGGGCGCGGCTGGGCCTGTACCGGGAGGTGCCGCTGTCCGTGGCCGGCCGGCGGTGGACGCTGGTGTTCGCCGCGCGGGAGTCCTTCATCGAGCGGAACAGCCAGCTGCAGCTGGGCACGGTGCTCATCAGCGGCCTGCTGGTGACGCTGCTCCTGTTCCTGATGACACGCGCACAGGTCAACGCCCGCGCCGCCGCCGAGGCCGCCAGCGCGGAGCAGCAGCGGCTGGCGAGCGAGGCACGCACGGCGGTGCGGGTGCGCGACGAGTTCCTCGGCGTCGCCGCGCACGAGCTGCGCACGCCGCTCACGTCGCTCAAGCTCCAGCTCCAGCTGCTGTACCGGCAGCTGCGCCAGCCCGGGCCGCTGGACGCGGAGCGGGTGGAGCGCGGGGTGGAGTCCTGCGAGCGGCAGACGACGCGGCTGTCGCAGCTGGTGGACAGCCTGCTGGACGTGTCGCGGCTGATGCACGGACGCATGGAGCTGCGGCTGGAGGCGCTGGAGTTGGGAGAGGTGACGCGCGAGCTGGTGCGGCGCTTCGAGACGGATGCGCAGTCTGCGGGCGTGCGGCTGACGGTGGACGCGCCCCTGCCGGTGCAGGGCCGGTGGGACCGGCTGCGACTGGAGCAGGTGCTGACGAACCTGGTCTCCAACGCGCTCAAGTACGGCCAGGGCGCGCCGGTGGACGTGCGCGTGCGCGGTGACGGGAGCGCGGCGTTCCTGGAGGTGCGGGACCAGGGGATTGGGATTGCGCGGGAGGACGCGGAGCGCATCTTCGACCGCTTCGAGCGGGCGGTGTCGAGCCGGCACTACGGGGGACTGGGGCTGGGGCTCTTCATCACGCGGCAGCTCGTGGAGGCGCTCGGGGGGAGCATCGCCGTGGTGAGCCTCCCCGGGCAGGGGTCCACCTTCACCGTGCGCCTGCCCGTGACGGGGCCGGGGGAGGAGGCGGAGGGCACGGCTCCCGCTTCCGAGCCGCCCCGGGCGCCGCTGCACTGAGCGGCGGGAGCCGGGCCACACCGCCCGTCCCGGCATGGCGAAGACACCCGGTACTGACTGGGCACTGGTGGACACCCTGCACTCGGGCACACATGAGTGTTCGACAGCCCGCACGTCCGTGTCTATGTCCCACGTCATGGAGCCCGCACCGCGCGAGGTGCTGCTGTTCACCCTGGACGGCCAGCGCTACGGACTGCCCGCCGAGGACATCAGGGAGCTGGTGCGCGCCGCGCGCCTGACGCCCCTGCCGCGCGCCCCCGACGTGGTGGAGGGCCTCCTCAACCTGCGCGGAGATTTGCTCCCCGTCCTCGACCTGCGCCGCCGCTTCCGCCACCCGCCCCGCGCGCTGTCCCCCCTGGACCACTTCATCGTCGCCCGCGCGGGGACGCGCCACGTCGTGCTGCGCGTGGACCGCGCCGAGGGCCTGCGCGTGCTCGCCCCCGGTGAGTGGGACGCCACACCCCGCGAGCTGCCCGGCGTGGGCTACGTGGCCGGCGCCGCGAAGCTGTCGGACGGGCTCGTGCTCGTCCATGACCTGCGCTCGTTCCTCTCCGAGGCGGAAGGCCTGCAGCTGGACGCCGCGCTGGGCTCGCCGGCGGAGACGCCGTGAGCTGGGGCGCCTGGAGCCACCCCGGCTTCGCGGCCGTGCTCGCGCTGGTGGAGGAGCGCGCGGGGCTCTCCGCGCCGAGCTGCCCCGCCGCCGCCGAGGAGGCCATCTCCCGCGCCATGGCCCGCGCCGGCCTCTCCGATTTCGACGCCTACCGCGCCCGCCTCGCCGAGGACTCCGCCGCGCTCGATGACCTGCTCATCGAGCTCACCGTCGGCGAGACGTACTTCTTCCGCACCCCCGAGCACTTCGAGCACCTGCGCCGCGTCGTGCTGCCCGAGGTGCGCGAGCGGCTCGGGCCCGAGCACACCGTCCGCATGTGGAGCGCGGCGTGCTCTTCCGGTGAGGAGCCCTACTCGCTTGCGGTGCTGCTCCAGGCAGAGGGCTGGGGCGAGCACATGGCCGTGTACGCCACCGACGTGTCGCGCGGCGCGCTCGCCCGCGCCCGGCAGGCGACGTACGGCGAGTGGTCCCTGCGCGGCCCCTGGGCGGACCGCATGCGGCCCCACCTGCGCGTCGAGGGCCGCCGGTATGTCCTGTCCCCGGACGTGCAGCAGCGCGTGCGCTTCAGCTACCTCAACCTCGCGCTCGACACGTGGCCCTCGCCCGACAGCGGCATCTGGAAGCTGGACATCATCTTCTGCCGCAACGTCCTCATCTACTTCAACCGCGCCACCATCGAGGCCGTGGCGCGCAGGCTCCATGATGCGCTCGCGGAAGGGGGCTACCTCTTCACCGGCCCGTCGGACCCGCCGCTCGGAGACCTGGCCCCGCTGGAGTCCGTCCTCACCGAGTGGGGCGTCATCTACCGCCGGCCCCTGCACGGCGCCACCGTGTCCGTGAGAGCGCATGAGGTGCACCGTGTCCCGGTTGAGGTGGCCCCGGCCGCACGGGGTGCCACGGGTACCGGCTCCGGACTGCTGACGGAGACGGGCTCGGCGGCAACGCGGGACGGTGGCATGACGGACGCCGTGCCGGGACGCTTCGGTGGCGCTTCCTCCGGGCGTGACGTGGGCGCGACTTCCGGACGTGACGTGGGCGCGGCGTCCGAGCGCTCCACCTCGACGAGCGTCCCACCTCCGTCACGAAGCACGGCGCGCGCGCCGGACGCGGAGGCGCTCGCGGCGGCGCGGCGGGCCCTGGCGCGTGGCGACTGGCGCGATGCGGCCCGGCGGCTCGGCACGCTCGACGAGGACCCGGCCATCGCCATGGCGGCGGTGCACGCGCTCGCCAACCTGGACGCCCACGCCGCCGTGGACGCCTGCGCGGAGGCCGCCGCGCGCCATCCGCTCGTCGCCGGGCTGCGCTACCTGGAGTCCCTGTTGCTCCTCGGCCAGGGCCGGCTCGCCGACGCCGAGCGCTCCGCCCGGCAGGCGCTGTACCTGGAGCCCTCGCTGGTGGTGGCGTGGCTCGTGCTGGGCCGCGTGCTGCGACGCCGTGGCGACACGGCTGGGGCCCTCAAGGCCTGGCGCGAGGCGGAGTCGCTGTGCGCCGTGCTTCCCCCGGACGCCCCCGTCCCCCTCGCGGACGGCGAGCGCGCGCGCGGGCTGGCGGACGTCGCGCACGGCGAGCGGACACGACTGGAGGCAGCCCTGGCTGCCGGTGAGGAGAAAACCTGATGCCGGGGTCTGGAATCGATTGGGACGCGGCACGCGCCCGACTCGCCCGGCTGGCGGCCGCCGCGCAGGCGGAGGACGCCCTCTCGCCCGCCGAGGCCCTGGCCGTCCTGGACGCCCGCGCCCGGGCCCTGGCGCGCGAGCCTGGCGTCGAAGCGGAGACCGGCACGCTGCGCGAGGCCGTCCACTTCCGCACCGCCGGCCAACGGTACGCGTTGGAGTCGCGCTTCGTGCTGGAAGTCGTGCGCGCCGCCGAGGTCGTCCCCCTGCCGGGCGCCCCGCCCGCGCTGCGCGGCCTCACACTGCTGCACGGCGAGGTGCTCCCCGTCGTGGAGCTGGCCCCTCTCTTCGGCCGCGCGCCGTCGGAGGCCGCGGGCCCGCTGCTCGTCATCGGCGCGGGACGGCCCGAGCTGGGCCTGCGCACCGAAGAAGTCGAAGAGGTCACCCTGCTGCGGGGGCGCACGCTGCTGCCCCCACCCTCCACCGTGGACACTTCGCTGGTGTCCGCCGCTGAAGAGGACGGCACGCTCGTGCTGGAGGGAGAGGCGCTGCTGGGTGACAGTCGCCTCGTGTTCGATTTGTCCGACGAAGGAGTTGTATGAGCATCGGGAACCGCATCGCACTCGGCTTCGGACTGTCCCTGCTGGTGCTGCTGGTGCTGGCGGGTGTGGCCTTCCAGGGCGCCAACCAGCTCACGGAGAGCACCACGGGCTTGTTGAAGACGCAGGAGAACATCCGCGTCATCAGCGACGTGCGCACGCTGCTGATGGAAGCGGAGTCCAGCCAGCGCGGCTTCCTCCTCACCGGCGAGGACCCGTATCTGGCGCCGTACCAGCGGGCCATGGCCCTGCTGAAGGACGACACGACGCGGCTCCGCGACGCCTTGGCGTCCAACCCCGAGCAACGGGCACGGCTGAACCAGCTGGAGCCCGCCGTGACGGAGCGGCTGGAGCGGCTGGCGGAGGGCATTCGCGTGCGCCGTGAGCAGGGCCTGGAAGGCGGCTCGAAGTACATCAAGGTGGGCCAGGGCGAGCGGCTCATGAGCCAGGTGAAGAGCATCAGTGACGAGATGCTCGCGGCCGAGCAGCAGCGCTGGGAGGACCACTCGGAGGACGCCACGGCCATGGCCCAGCGCCTCATGTGGGTGCTGGCCGTGTGCGCACTGCTGGGCATGGCCATCGTCGCGGTGGGCAGCTACCTCATCACCCGGAGCATCACCGTTCCGCTGCAGAAGCTGATGGTCGGCGCCGAGCAGCTCGGCCGCGGCCAGCTGGAGCACCGCATCGAAGTGCGGGGCAGCGACGAGGCGGCGGAGCTGGCGCGCGCCTTCAACGAGATGGCCGAGCGCCGCCGGCAGACGGAGGCCCAGCTCGCGAAGCAGTCCGAGCAGCGCGAGCACACGCTGAAGACGGTGGCCGAGTTCGTCAACCAGCTCGCCGGGGCCAGCGCGCAGATTCTCGCCAGCACCACCGAGCAGGTGGCCGGCGCGCAGGAGCAGGGCAGCGCGGTGACGGAGACGGTGAGCACCATCGAGGAAATCACCAAGACGTCCGAGGAGGCCGCCGGCCGCGCCCGCGCGGTGAGCGACTCCGCCCGTCACGCGGAGGAGGTGGGCCGCGGCGGCCGGCGCGCGGTGGAGGAGGCCGTGTCCTCCATGGGCGTCGTGCGCGAGCAGGTGGAGTCCATCGCCTCGCGCATCCTCGCCCTCGCCGAGCAGGCGCAGGCCATCGGCGACATCATCACCACCGTCAACGACATCTCCGAGCAGACGCACATGCTGGCCCTCAACGCCTCCATCGAGGCCAGCCGCGCCGGAGAGCAGGGCCGCGGCTTCGCGGTGGTGGCCGCCGAGGTGAAGGCGCTGGCGGACCAGTCCAAGAAGGCCACCGGCCAGGTGCGGCAGATTCTGGGACAAATCCAGAAGGCCACCCACGGCGCGGTGATGACCACCGAGGAGGGCACCAAGAGCGTGGCCGCCGCCACCCGCGTGGTGTCCGAGGCGGGCTCCAACATCCAGACGCTGTCCGACCTGCTCACCCAGGCGTCGCTGACCGCGGCGCAGATTGCCGCCTCCGCCAACCAGCAGGCCACGGGCATCGCGCAGATTCGTCAGGCGATGCATGACGTGAATCAGGCCACGCAGCAGGCCCTCCAGTCCTCGCGGCAGACCGAGCGCGCCATGCAGGACGTCAACAGCATGGGCCAGAAGCTCAAGGGGCTGCTGGGAGAGTACGGGCGCTGATGGACCGGGACCGGCTGGCCCAGGCACTGCTGGCCACGTTCCTCGAGGAGCTCGAGGGACATGTGGCCTCGCTCAACCGCGAGCTGCTCGCCCTGGAGCGCGAGCGGGCACCGGCGCGCGCGGCGGAGCACGTGGCCTCGCTGCTGCGCATCCTGCACAGCGTGAAGGGCGCGGCGCGCGCGGCCAGCGCCACCCTGGTGGAGACGGCGTGCCACCGCATGGAAGAAGTGCTGGAGCGCGTGCGCGACGAGGGCGCCGGCGCCCCGGAGGTGTTCGAGCTGTGCTTCACCACCGTGGACGCGCTGGACGACGCGGGCCGGCGGCTGGCCGCGAAGCAAGACCTCGCCGGCTCTCCGCTGGACGCGCTGCTGCCCCAGTTGGAGCGCGCCGCCAGACGCGACACGACTTCGACGACGACCAGCGCACCCGCTCGCGACACCTCCGCGCCGGCTCGCGGCACGGACCTCCCGGAGTCTCCGCCACCGGAGCTTCCGTCACCCGGCCCCCTCGGGGCCGAGACACTGCCGGTGCGCGTGTCCGCGCAGAAGCTGGACGCGCTATTGGCGCGCAGTGGCGAGCTGCGGGTGGCGACGCTGCGGCTGGACGGCAGGGCCGAAGCACTGGAGTCCGTGCGCGAGTCGCTGGCCCAGGCCCGCGAGGCGGTGCGCGGGACGGCGGGTGAGGCGGCGCTGCGGCGCGCGGAGACGGAGCTGTCGCGCGTGGCGCGCGAGCTGGCGTCGGACCGGCGTGCCCTGGGCGGCGTGGCCACCGGCCTGGACGACGAGGTCCGCCGCGCGCGCACCCTGTCCTTCTTCGAGGGCTGCGAGGGCCTGGAGCGCGCCGCGCGCGACGTGGCGCGCAGCCTGGGCCGCGCGGTGCGGCTGGAGGTGCACGGCGGAGCACTGGAGCTGGACCGCTCGCTGCTCCAGGCCCTGCGCGAGCCGCTGCTGCACCTGGTGCGCAACGCGGTGGCGCACGGGCTGGAGGCGCCGGAAGCGCGCCGCGCCGCGAGCAAGCCGGAGGAGGGCCGCGTCGTCCTCTCGGCGCGCCTGCGGGGCAGCCGCGTGCAGGTGACGGTGGAGGACGACGGACGGGGCCTGGACCTGGACGCGCTGCGCGCGCGGGCGCGGGCCCGGGGCCTCGATGAGCCGGAGGACGACGCGGACGCCGCGCGGCTCGCCTTCCTGCCCGGCCTGTCCACCGCGACGGAGGTGACACGCGTGTCGGGCCGCGGCGTGGGCCTGGACGTGGTGCGCACGCAGGTGGAGGCGCTGCGCGGCACGGTGGAGGTGTCCACGCATCCGGGCCAGGGCACCGCCTTCCTCCTGGATGTGCCCCTCACGCTGAGCACGCTGCGCGTGCTGCTGGTGTCCGCGGGCGGGCAGACGCTGGCGCTGGCCAGCGAGAGCGTGGCGCGGCTGGTCCGCGTGGCGCCCGGCGACATTCGCGAGGTGGAGGGCCGCCCCACCTGGGCCGCCGGGGACGCGCTGGTGCCGCTGGCCTCGCTGGCGGATGTGCTGGGCCTGCCCCCCGGGCCTCCCCGCGCGCGGCGGGGCGCGGTGCTGCTCGCCACTGGCACCGCGCGCGCCCTGCTGGTGGTGGACGAGGTGCTGTCCGAGCAGGAGGCGCTGGTGCGCTCGCTCGGCGAGCGCGTGCGCCGGGCCCGCCACGTGTCCGCCGCGGCGGTGCTGCCGGACGGGCGGCTGTCGCTGCTGCTCAACCCCCTGGCCCTGGTGCGCGCGGCCGGAGGCCGGCCCTCCACGGCGCTGTTCCCCGCCCCGGCGGCCCAGCGGGCGAGGCGGCGCGTGGTGCTGGCGGACGACTCGCCCACCACGCGCGCGTTGGAGCAGAGCATCCTCGAGGGCGCGGGGTACGAGGTGGTGGCGTGCGCGGACGGCGCCGAGGCCTGGGAGCGGCTCCAGGCGGGCGGCGCGGACGCGCTGGTGCTGGACGTGGAGATGCCGCGCATGGACGGCTTCGCGCTCACCGAGGCCGTGCGCGCCTCCCCGCGCTACTCGCGGCTGCCGGTGGTGCTCGTCACCGCGCGCGGCAAGCCCGAGGACAAGGCGCGCGGCCTCCAGGCCGGTGCCAGCGCGTACCTGGTGAAGAGCGCATTCGACCCGACGAGCCTGCTGGAGACGCTGAGGCGACTGCTATGAGGACCGACCCGTTGCGAATCGTGGTGGCCGAGGACTCGCCCACCGCCCGGCGCCTGCTGGTGGAAATCCTGCGCGCCGACCCCGCCCTGGCGGTGGCGGGCGAGGCGAAGGACGGCGTGGAGGCGGTGGAGCTGGTGCAGCGGCTGCGGCCGGACCTGGTGACGATGGACATCCAGATGCCGCGCATGGACGGCCTGGACGCCACCCGCCGCATCATGACGGAGGTGCCCACGCCCGTCGTCGTCGTGTCCACCCTGGTGGAGCGCGACATCCAGACGTCCATGGCCGCGCTGCGCGCCGGAGCGCTCGCGGTGCTCCAGAAGCCGGTGGGCCCGGAGTCGCCCGACTTCGACGCGGAGAGCCGCCGCCTGCGCGACACGCTCAAGGCCATGGCGGAGGTGAAGGTGGTGCGCCGCTGGCCGGAGCGCACGGCCTCTCCGTCGCCGCCGCTCGTGCCCGTGCCGACGCCCGTCGTGCAGCGCCCGGCGGTGGTGGCGCTGGCCGCGTCCACCGGAGGCCCGGCCGCCCTCCACCGGGTGCTGTCCGAGCTGCCCGCGGACTTCCCCGTGCCGCTGCTGGTGGTGCAGCACATCGCCCTCGGCTTCAGCCAGGGCTTCGCCACCTGGCTGGGCACCGCTGGTCCGCTGCCGGTGAAGGTGGCCGAGGACGGCGAGGCGCTTTTGCCCGGCCACGTGTACCTCGCGCCAGATGATCGCCACCTGGGCCTCTACGGCGAGGGGCGCGCGGAGGTGTCCCGTGGGGCGCCGGTGCATGGCTTCCGGCCGTCCGCCACGTGGCTGTTCCGCTCGGTGGCCCGCGCGCATGGCCCCCGCTCGCTCGCCGTCGTCCTCACCGGCATGGGACAGGACGGGCTGGAGGGCGTGCGCGAGCTGCGCGAGGCGGGTGGCTACGTGCTGGCCCAGGACGAGCCCAGCTCCGTCGTCTACGGAATGCCGGGCGTCGTGGTGGGCGCGGGCCTGGCGCACGAGGTGGTGCCCCTGCCCTCCATCGCCGCACGGCTCCTCCAGAGCGTCCGGGGGGCCGGTAGCTCCATTGCATGAACCACAATATCGGCTACTGAAAACTCCCCTGGCGGGCCGCCCTCCTGGAATGGTCCGCCGCGCCCCGCGTGTCATCATGCGGGCCCCGCCCAGCTCCGCATGGAAGCCCTCTCCCCCTCACTCGCCGCCGCCTTCACCGCCCTCCCCGAGCCCACCTATGTCCTGGACGGCCTGGGGCGGGTGCACGCCTGTAGCGTCGCGGGCGCGCGAGCGCTGGAGCGCACTCCCGCCGAGCTGACGGGCAGGTCCTGGGGTGAGCTGGGCGTGGCCGCGCAGGACGTGGCCCTGCTGGAGGCGGCGCGCGCCCGCGTGCTGAGCACCGGCGTCACGGACACGATGGAGCTGTCCTGGCCCACGGACCTGGGCCCGCGCCGGCATGTGCTGGTGCTCACCCCGCTGCCTGCGGAAGGGGGGCGCGCGGCGACCGTGCTGGTGACGGCGCGGCCCCTCATCGAAGCGGAGGCGGTGTACTCGCGCGCGCTGGAGTTGGAGCAGGCGGCGCGCTCGGAGGTGGAGCAGGCCGAGCGGCGGCGCTCGTTCCTCTACCAGGCGATGACGACGCTGTTCACCCATCCGCCGGACCCGCAGGGCATGTACACGCTGCTGGCGCACCTGGCCGTGCCCGACCTGGCGGACTGGTGCCTGGTGGACGCGCTGGAGCAGGGCCCGTGGGTGTCGCGCATGGCGACGGCGTGCCTGGACCCGATGCAGCAGGAGCGCGCGGGCTCGCTCCCCACGCGCACGGAGCTGCGTGACGACGCGCCAGTGGGCCTGCTGCGCGTGCTGCGCACCGGCGAGTCGGAGCTGGTGCCCGCGGTGACGGACTCGCTGCTGCGCGCCGCCGCCGCCGAGCCCGCGCACCCCGCGCTGCTACGGGCCCTGCAGGCGCGCTCGTACATGATTGTCCCGCTGCGCGCGCGCGGGCACACGCTGGGCGCCGTCACCTTCGTGGCGTCCGGCTCCGGGCGCCGCTACGGGCCGGATGACCTGGCGCTGGCGGAGGACCTGTGCCTGCGGGCCAGCCTCGCCATCGACAACGCGCGGCTGGTGGGCGAGTCCCGCCGCGCCGCCCGGGCTCGCGAGGATTTGCTGGCCGTCGTCTCGCACGACTTGAAGAACCCGCTGGGCGTGGTGCAGTTGGGCGCCGCGCTGCTCCTGCGCGGCGCGGGGAGCAAGCCCGGTGGAGAGAGCGTGGCGAAGCAGGCCACGCGCATCCAGGACGCGACGGAGCGGATGTCGCGGCTCATCTCGGACCTGCTGGACTGGGGCCGGCTGGAGGCGGGCGGGCTGCCGCTGGAGCTGGGCGAGCACACCGTGGCGGCGCTCCTCACCGAGGCGGTGGAGTCCATCCGCCCGCTGGCCGAGGCCAAGGGGCTGCACCTGAACGTGGAGCTGCCCGCGGGCGACGTGCGCACGCGGTGCGACCGGGTGCGGGTGCTCCAGGTGCTGGGGAACCTGCTCGGCAACGCGGTGAAGTTCACCGGGGCCGGCGGAGAGCTGGCGGTGGGTGCGCGGACGCGGGGCCTCGCGGTGGCCTTCCACGTGCGCGACACCGGCGCCGGCATCGCCCCCGAAGCACTGCCGCACATCTTCGACCGCTACTGGCAGGCGCGCGACGCGGCCAGCCGGGGCACCGGCCTGGGGCTCGCCATCGCCAAGGGCCTGGTGGAGGCGCACGGGGGCACCATCCAGGCGCAGAGCACCCTGGGCGAGGGCAGCACCTTCACCTTCACGCTGCCCGCTTCCACCGGCGCCGTCATGGCGTCGGCGACGCCGGGCGCGCGCGCGGTGTCTCACGACTGAGGCACACGGGCTTCGCCTCCGGCACGGCCCGCACCGCCGTCCGCGCGCGGCCCCCCACGGCTGACTCCCCCGCGCCGCCAACGACGCGGTCCTTGCCGGCCCGCCTCCGTCCGCGCGGTGACTCACGAAACACTCACGTGACACCGCCCCCGCGCCGCCGTCGCCCGGTACTCAACACCTGACACCCCGCGCACGACTGCCGTCCTCCGCCCGCGCGTCCTGGCGACGGCCCGGGCCTGTTCCGCATGTGGTGGCGGACACTGCGCGGGAAGGAGCCGTAACAGCCGGAGGACGCGGCGCCGGGGCCCGGTAGAGTCCCGCGCAGTCATGCTCAGCGCGGAGCCGCTCCCCACCGCCTTCTTGTTGACCCTCTGCGGCGTCCTGCTGGCGCTGAGCGTGCTGTTCAGCCGGGCCACGGGCCGCTTCGGCGTCCCCGTGGCGCTGCTCTTCCTCGGCGTCGGCATGGCGGCCGGCACCGACGGCCCGGGCGGCATCGAGTTCAGCGACTACGGCTTCGCCTTCCGGCTGGGCACGGTGGCGCTCGTCCTCATCCTCTTCGACGGTGGCCTCAACACGCCGCTGCACGCCATCCAGCACGCGCTGCGCCCCGCGGCCGTGCTGGCCACGGTGGGCGTGGTCGCCACCGCGGCCATCGTGGGCGCGGCCGCGCACCTGCTCTTCGGCTTCGCGTGGACGGAGGCCCTGCTGCTCGGCGCCATCGTCTCCTCCACGGACGCGGCCGCCGTCTTCGCCGTGCTGCGCGGCAGCGGCCTCACCCTCAAGCGGCGCGTGGGCACCACGCTGGAGCTGGAGTCCGGCCTCAATGACCCCATGGCCGTCATCCTCACCACCGCCCTCACGCACAGCGTGGCGAGCGGCAAGCCCCCCGGCTGGGAATTGCTGTGGGAGGCCGTGGTGCAGATGGCGGTGGGCGCGGGGCTCGGCCTGGGCCTCGGGTGGGCGGGGCGGATGCTGCTCAAGCGCCTGCGCCTGCGCGTCGCCGGCCTCTACCCGGTGATGACGCTGTCGCTCGCGCTGCTCGCCTACGGCCTGCCCACGCTCCTGCACGGCAGCGGCTTCCTCGCCGTGTACATCGTGGGCATCGCCCTGGGCAATGAGACCATCCGCTACCGCACGGGCCTCTTGCGCATCCACGACGCGCTGGCGTGGCTGTCCCAGGTGGGCATGTTCCTCGTGCTGGGGCTGCTCGTCTTCCCCCGGCGGCTGCTCGACGTGGCGTGGGAGGGACTGGGGCTGGCGCTGGTGCTCGCCTTCATCGCGCGCCCCCTGGCGGCGCTGCTGTGCCTGTGGCCCTTCCGCTTTCCCGCGCGGGAAATCCTCTTCACCGGCTGGGTGGGCCTGCGCGGCGCGGTGCCCATCATCCTCGCCACCTTCCCCGTCCTATCCGGCACGCACGGCGCGCGCGAGGTCTTCACCATCGTCTTCTTCATCGTGGTGGTGAACGGGCTCATCCCCGGCGCCACCGTGCCCTGGGTGACGCGCCGGCTGGGGCTGGCCTCCAACGCGCCCGAGCCTCCCCCCGCCGTGCTGGAGATTGCCTCCACCCAGCTCCTCAATGGCGAGCTGAGCGCCTTCTACATCGGCTCGGCCTCGGCCGTGGCCGGTGAGCGCATCTCCGATTTGCCCTTCCCTCCCGGCTCCGCCGCCATGCTGCTCGTGCGCGGACAGGAGCTGATGGCGCCCCGCGGCGACACCGTCTTCCAGACGGGAGACCACGTCTACGTCTTCTGCCACTCCGAGGACCTGCCACTGCTGCGCCTGCTCTTCGGCCAGCAAGAGGACGAGTAGCCCTTGCGCTTCGGGCCCGGAGGACCAGGGTGCTACGCAGGACAGAGCCCCCGGAATGGAGGTACATTCAAGGCCTCAACCTCTCGGCCCGGTTAGGGTGGGAACATGCGCCGCGAGCACGCTCAGCACTCCATCCTCGTGGTCGAGGATGACCAGGACATTCGTGAAGCGGTCGCCGAGCTGCTCGAGCTGGAGGGCTACGCCGTCTCCAGCGCCAGCAACGGTCAGGAAGGACTCAACGTCCTGGCGACCCTCCGCCAGCCCTGTCTCGTCCTGCTCGATTTGATGATGCCGGTGCTGACGGGCTACGAGTTCCTGGAGCGCCTGCGCATCACCGGCGCCCAGTCCCTGGTGCCGGTGCTCATCATGACGGCCAGCCACGTCACGGAGCTGCCCAACGGCGCCGTGGGGCTGTTGCGCAAGCCGGTGGAGATGACGCACCTGCTCCAGGCGGTGGCGCGCTTCTGCACTCACACCTGATTTGCCGCCGCCGCGCCGTCCATGCGAGGAAGGGCCATGTCCTTCCTGCATCAGGCGCTGGTCTTCCTCGCCGCGGCGGTGGTGGCGGTGCCCCTCTTCAAGAAGCTCGGGCTGGGGTCCGTGCTGGGCTACCTCACGGCGGGCGCGGTCATCGGACCGTGGGGCGCGAAGCTCGTCACCGACGTGGAGAACATCCTCCACGTGTCCGAGCTGGGCGTGGTGCTGCTGCTGTTCGTCATCGGCCTGGAGCTGCGGCCCTCGCGCCTGTGGGAGCTGCGCCGCTCGGTGTTCGGCATGGGCGGCGCCCAGGTGCTCATCACCGGCGCGGTGCTGGCCGGCGTGGCCATGGCCCTCGGCTTGAGGCCGGGCGCGGCCATCATCGCCGGCTTCGGCCTGTCGCTGTCCTCCACCGCCTTCGCGCTCCAACTCCTCGCCGAGCGCAACCAGCTCACCACGGGCTACGGGCGGCTGGCCTTCGGCATCCTCCTCTTCCAGGACCTGGCGGTGATTCCGCTGCTCGCGCTGCTGCCGCTGCTGGGTGACGGCGCCAGCGTCTCCACGGAGCCGGGCTGGCTCACGGGCCTCAAGGTCGTGGGTGTGCTGGTGGGCGTGGTGGTGGCGGGCCGCTACCTCATGCGCCCGGTGTTCCGCGCGGTGGCGTCCTTCCACAGCCAGGAGCTGTTCACCGCCACCGCGCTGCTCATGGTGGTGGGCACCGCTTCGCTGGTCAGCGCGGTGGGGCTGTCCATGGCGCTGGGCGCGTTCCTCGCCGGCGTGCTGCTCGCCGAGTCCGAGTACCGCCACGAGCTGGAGGCGGACATCGAGCCCTTCAAGGGCCTGTTGCTGGGCCTGTTCTTCATCGCGGTGGGCATGTCGGTGAGCCTGGGGCTCATCGTGGAGAAGCCGCTGCTGGTGGGCGGGCTGGTGGTGGCGCTGGTGGTGGTGAAGGGCGCGGTGCTGTACGGGCTGGGCCGCTTCAGCCTGAAGCAGGACGAGCCCGCGCTCAGCCTGGGCGTCGTCATCTCCCAGGGCGGCGAGTTCGCCTTCGTCCTCTTCGCGCTCGCCGTCTCCTTCCGCGTCATGGACCGCGCGCTCGCGGACCTGCTCGTGGTGGTGGTGGGCCTGTCGATGGCGACCACGCCGCTCTTGTACGCCGCGCACGAGCGGTGGCTGCGGCCGCGCTTCGCGAAGAAGGCGGCGGCGCGCGAGTTCGACGTGGCGCCCGAGGAGGACAACCCGGTCATCATCGCCGGCTTCGGGCGCGTGGGTCAGGTGGTGGGCCGCCTCTTGCGTGTGAAGCGCATCGGCTTCACGGCGATTGACGCGAGCCCCGAGCACATCGACTTCATGAAGCGCTTCGGGAGCAAGATCTTCTACGGCGACGCGTCACGGCTGGACCTGCTGCGGGCCGCGCGCGCGGACAAGGCGAAGGTGTTCGTGCTCGCCATCGACGACATCGAGGCGTCGGTGCGCACGGCACAGGCGGTGAAGGAGCACTTCCCGCACCTGACCATCTTCGCCCGCGCGCGCAACCGCGTGCATGCATACCGGCTGCTGGACATGGGCATCCAGCGGGTGATGCGCGAGACGTTCGCCGGCAGCCTGGAGATGGCGCAGGACGTGCTCATGGTCATGGGACTCACCTATTCGGAGAGCCACCGCGCGCTGGAGCGACTGAGGGACCACGACGAGGAGTTGCTGCGCGAGACGGCGAAGTTCCACACGGACGAGGCGAAGCTCGTCGAGATGGCCGCCAAGGCGCGCAAGGAGCTGGAGAGCCTCTTCGAGCAGGATGACAAGGAGCAGTCCAAGTCCGCATGAGCGGCCCCAACATGGGCGAGCACGTCCCGCGAATCCGCCACCATGCATCCGAGGCCGACGGCGCGGGGCTGCTCGTCCGGGAGGTCGTCCGGCTCGCGTTCTACATGCCGCATGACCACCACGACCTGGCGCCCCAGGTCCGCCGCGCGCTCGACCTCTACGTCCAGGCCGTAGGCGCGGCGCCGGGCATCCTCTCGCATGGCGAAGACCTGGAGGGCGAGCGGTTCCCGCTCGGCCAGGAAGGGTGGTCCCATGTCCGGAGCCTGCTGCGCCCCTTCGAGGGCTACCGCTTCATGGACGAATTCGCGAGCGAGGACGACACCCCCTTCCTCCGAACCCAGCTCAAGACGCAGAACGAGACGTCCGTCCTGCTCATCGGGCTGGAGCCCCAGCCCAACGGATTCTCGTTCAACTACCGGGCCCGCCTTCCATGGCGCACTCCGCCAGCAGGAAGCATGAGCGTGCTGAGCGCCACCCTTCCCTGCGAGTATCTGGAGGAACACGGCCCGGGCAGGGTGCGGGAACTCGCGATGGAGTGGGCCTCGTTGCTGAGCTTCTCCTCGGGGCATGTCGGGCTGGCGTTCGAGCTGTACGGGAGGAGGAGCCGCGCGCTGCCGCTGATTCGCGAGGCGCTCTTCCGATACCCGGCGATGGACCTGCCACAAGTCAGCGTGGAGTCGAACCTGGGCACGCGAGTCGATGGCGTGCACTGGCTGAACTTCCTGGGCCCTCCCGTACTGGCCGAGGTGGGTGGCGTGGAGGCACTGCGGGGTCAGCTGGGTTCGTCACGTACGCACGTGCAGCCGGTGGAGACCGAGCGAGCGGTGGTTGCGCTGGGCACGTGGCCCGAAGCAGGAGACCTAGCCCGGGGCGAAGACCTTCCCGCATACCGTGAGCTGGCTCGGGCATTGGAGTCACGCCTGAACGCGTTCGAGCCCCGCCAGGCCCGCTCATGGACGGGGTACACGGAAGAGGAAGTCAGGCGCTGGTGGCGCCGCTTCCTCGATTGAGCCGTTCCACTCCTCTCGCCGGGATGCACTTGAGCCGTCTCTCCAGATGGACGTTCTTCCTCGGCCCCCTGCTGCTTCAAATCGCCTGCGCCACGACGCATGCCGAACGTGGCACCCCTGGCCGGTACGAGCAGAGCCTGGACTCAGCGACAAGTGGTTGCCTCCGCAGCCTTGCCTGCGCCACCCAGGAGGGAAGTGACGCGGTCATCCCCTGGCTGTCGAGCGCCGCGCGGGCAACGGGCGCCGTCCTGACCGCCCTGAAAACACTGGAGGCCGCGGAGGTGGCGCGCATCGAGCACCTGCTCGTGCAGTGCGCCCGGGAAGCAGATTTCGAGGTCAACGAGCGCGAGTACGGGCGCGGCAAGAGACCGGACGATGCCGAGTGCGAACGGGTGGTCCGCTACGAGAATGGCAAGCCCGTGTTGCGCCGGATGGATCTGGGAACGATGAAGCACGACGTGGCCTTTGCCTGCGTCCGACGCGAAATCCTCAAGCTGTTCCCGGACAACGTCTCCATCGAGCCGCGTTACGGACTGGATTCCGCAACGGCCCGGTACGTGCTCACCCAGCAGTGGCGAGACTCGCTCAAGCCCGATGTCGTCCTTCACGCCGCTCGCGACCCAACCCGCATCCAGTGCGTCTACGACTTCAAGTTCCCCTGCTCCGCCGCGAACAAGAGCGACCCGCTCGGCAGCTCGGGGGTGAGTGCTCAGCTGGCGAAGTACCAGGAGCTCGGCGGCAACTGCCCGCCCGCCATCGTCACGCCCCAACTCGGAATCAACCGGGAGTGAGCAGCCGTGCCGTGCCAGGGAGGAGTGAGGCACAGGAAATCCCTGTTTCACCGAACCCCGCATTCAACCCAGCCGCATTCCTCCGTCTCAGGTGGACCCCATGGCGCACGAGCCCCGCTCCTCGCGTTTCCTCCTGTGACGCGCAGTGCACAGGAGACCGGCCGGCCTCGCGCGGAACGAGGAGCGGGGTATGGTTCAGCCCCGGATGTGCTTCTCGCTCCCCGCACTCCTCGTCCTCACACTCTCCAGCGCGCCCGGCCCCGCGCACGAGACGGGCACGGCTCCGTCCGGGGTGGAGACTCCTCGAGCGCTCGCCGCGGAATTGGGTACCAGCGTCGGACTCTTCACCGGCGGCTACGCCTTCGACGGTGGACGCTGGGAGGACGCGTACCTCGCCAACACCTCCTCCGCGCGCTTCCTGCTCGGCGGCTTCACGCTGGACGGCGGCCTGCTGTCGCTCTTGCCGCTGGAGCGCGGTGGCCCCGGCGGCAGCACCGCCGTCACCGCGCGCCTGGGCTACACCGGTGAGCGCTGGAGCGTCGTGGGCGGCGCCGTCATCGGCCTCGGCTACACCTCCCGGCCGCTCCTCCAGGTCCTGCCTTCCGTGAAGGGCCTCTACCGCGTGGGCCGCGTGGACCTCGAGGCCGGCATCTTCGATGCGAATGGACAGGTGCCCGCGCACCTCGGCGCCTCCTACGGGCCCGTGGGCCTCGCGTACGTCTTCCCGCTCGGCGGCCGTGCGCGCGTGGACATCCCCCTGGCCCCCCGCGCCGGCGTGCGCCTGGAGGGCTTCGTCTTCCAATACGGCGACGTGCGCACGTCGCTCGTCACCGTGGGCATCGTCGGCCGCCCCACCGCCTCCGAGCGCGTCGGAGGCCCGACATGAGCCGCCACGCCCTCGTCGCCCTCCCGCTGGCGCTGGCCGCGTGCAGCGACAGGCCCGCCTTCGACGCGGAGGACATCCGCCGCGCCACGCTGGGCACCGGCCTGCCCCAGGGCTTCCTGCTGGGCACCGCCACCGCCAGCCACCAGATTGAGGGCGGCACCACCAACGACTGGAGCGCGTGGGAGCAGGGCTCCTTCCCCGACGGCCGGCCCCACATCCACGACGGCAGCGTGTCCGGCGACGCGGCCCAGTCGTGGCAGCGCTTCGACACCGACGTGGCGCTGATGCGCCAGCTGGGCACCAACGCCTACCGCTTCAGCCTGGAGTGGAGCCGCCTCCAGCCCGCGCGCGGCGAGTGGGACGAGGACGCCCTGGCCCGCTACCGCGAGCAGGCCCACGCACTGCGCACCCAGGGCATCACCCCGCTCGTCACGCTGTACCACTTCACCCTGCCCCAGTGGGTCACCGACGCGGGCGGCTGGGAGAACCCCGCCACGCTCGACGACTTCGAGGCCTATGCCTCCCGCGTCGCCGCGGAGCTGGGCGGCGAGGTGGACTGGTGGTGCACCGTCAACGAGCCCAACGTGCTCGCGGTGTTCGGCTACCTCGACGGCGTGTGGCCTCCGGGGAAGAAGGACGCGAAGGCCATGGCCACCGCGCTGTCGCACCTCATCGAGGGCCACGCGCGCGCGGCCCGGCAGCTGCGCGCCCTGGACACGGTGGACGCCGACGGTGACGGGCACGCCACCCGCGTGGGCCTGGCGCACCACGTGCGCATCTTCCAGCCCGCCACCGGCTCCACCGCGGACGTCACCGCCGCGGGCCTCACCGACGCCTTCTTCAACGAGAGCGTCCCCCTGGCACTGCGCACCGGCCGCATCCGCCTGTCCGTGCCCGGCAGCGCGAGCATCGACCGCGAGGTGGCGGACCTGAAGGGCTCCAGCGACTACCTCGGGCTCAACTACTACTCGCGTGACTACGTGCGGCAGGACTTCCGCGAGGCGTCGCTCTCCAACCAGTACGTCCCCTCCGGGCGTCCGGTGAGTGACCTTGGCTGGGACATCTACCCCGAGGGACTGTATCTCTTCCTGCTCCGCTTCCGCGATCTGGGCATCCCCCTCCTGGTGACGGAGAATGGGATGGCGGACGCGGAAGGAAACCGGAGGCCGGAGTACTTCCGTAGCCACGTGTACGCGGTGGAGCAGGCAGTCAGAGAGGGGGCGGACGTGCGCGGCTACTTCCACTGGAGCCTCATGGACAACTTCGAGTGGGCCGAGGGCTACACGCCCCGCTTCGGCCTCTTCCGCGTGGACTTCGCCAGTCCGGACAAGGCCCGCGTCCCCACCGCCGCCGTGGAGAGCTTCCAGGACGTCGCCCGCAACCTCGGCCTCACGCCCATGCCCTGAAGGCGCACCCCACCCCGTGTTCACCCCTTGAGGGCCTCCGGCCCACCTCCCCACCGACGACGCATGGCTCCCACCTCCGCCAAGAAGCGCCAGCGCACCCCGGCCGCGCCCCCCTCCGAGGCGCCCGCCGTGCCGCTCCACGCGCTCCTGGAGGGCCTGCCGGACGCCTTCTTCCTGCTCGATGCCGGGTGGCGCTTCCTCTACATCAGCCCCCGCATGACGGAGCTGCTGGGAGGCTGCGGCGGCCCGGGTGACGACCTGCGCCGCGCGTGCCCCACGCTGCTGGAATTGCGCCGCCACCTGCGCTTCGACATCCCCGCCACCGAGCAGGCCGTCGCGCGCTTCGAGCATGGCTGGCCGGACCGGGATTTGTGCTTCGACGTGCGCGTGCGCCCGGTGGACGGCGGCCTGCTGGTGCACTGCCGCGACATCACCGGCGAGCGCCGGGCGCGCGACGAGCTGCGGCGCACCAGCGAAATCTTCCGCTCCATCCTCGAGGGGACGACAGACGCCGTCTACACCAAGGACCTCCAGGGCCGGTACCAGCTCATCAACTCCGCGGGCGCGAAGGCGGTGGGCTACTCGGCGGAGGCGATGATCGGCAAGACGGACGCGGAGCTCTTCGCGCCCGAGGTGGCGCGCGCCAACATGGCCAACGACCGGGAGGTCTTCGCCTTCGGCCGCACCGTCACCTACGAGGACGCGCAGCCGGGCGCCGAGGGCCCGCGCGTATGGCTGTCCACCAAGGGCGTGCTGAGAGACCCGGAGGGCAAGGTGTCCGGCCTCTTCGGCATCAGCCGCGACATCACCCAGCGCAAGTGGGCGGAAGAGGAAGCGCGCCGGCACGCGGAGTTCCAGGAGCAGCTCATGGGCATCGTCAGCCATGACATCCGCAGCCCGCTGGGCGCCATCATGAACTGGTCCCGCGTGCTGGCCGAGAGCGGCACCGCGGAGGAGGCGAAGCAGACCAGCAAGCGCATCGCCACCGCGGCGGTGCGAATCGAGCGGCTCACCCGCCTGCTGCTGGACTTCACGCGCACCCGGCTGGTGGGCGGCGTGGCCATCGAGCCGCGCGCCATGGACCTGAACGACCTGGCCGCGAAGGTGGCCCACGAGTTCCGCGTGGCCTTCCCGCAGCGCCTCGTGGAGGTGGAGCACAAGGGCAACACGCAGGGCACGTGGGACCCGGACCGGCTGGGGCAGGTGGCGTCCAACCTGGTGGAGAACGCGCTGAAGTACAGCCCGACGGAGACGCCGGTGCGCCTGGCCGTGCGCGGCGTGCGCAACAAGGTGGTGCTGGAGGTGCGCAACGCCGGCCGCCCCATTCCCGACAACCTGCTGCCCCACCTCTTCGAGCCCTTCCGCCGCGGCCCGCAGACAGCCCGCACGCTGAAGATGAGCTACGGCCTGGGGCTCTACATCGTCCGGGAAATCGTCCAGGCGCACGGAGGGACGATTGAGGTCACCTCCAGCGAGGACGAGGGCACCGCCTTCACGGTGACGCTGCCGCGCCGCTCGATGCCGACGAAGCCCAACGGGCCGCAGCGGCCACCGCCGTGAGCAACTCAGTCCAGGTAGCGGCGTAACAGGGCCGTCAGCTCCGCGCCGTCAAAGGGCTTGGCGAGGTAGTCCGTGCAGCCGCTGTCGAAGCCGGCCTGCACGCTGCGCGGCTCGGCGCGGGTGCTGCAGAGGATGATGGGCGTGTTGCGGGTGGGCTCGCGCGTGCGCAGCGCCCGGCACGTCTCCAGGCCGTCCAGGTGCGGCATGACGACGTCCAGGAAGACCAGGTCCGGCCGCTCCGTCTCGGCTCGCGCCAGGGCCTCCAGCCCGTTGCGCGCGGTGACGGCCTCGTAGCCCAGCTCCAGCAACATGCCCTGGTGCAACAGCAACACGGTGGCCGAGTCGTCGACGAGCAGCACTTTCTTGCGTCGCATGGTGCCTCCCGGCTTCACAGTGAGGCCACCGGCTGGCAGAGCTGGCGCAGGTGCATGAGCCGCGGCGGGCCCATGCCCAGGAAGCGCACGCCCATGCCATACGGGAAGGCCAGGCCGGTCCGCGGAACGAAGGGGTTGGACCACGCCACCACGCCGTGCGTCTCCAGCCGCTCGCGCGTGGTGGGCAGCAGGATGCGCAGCCGCACCGGCGTCCCCGGCCGCGGGGGCACCAGCGTGCGGATGATGAGGCCTCCGGGGCTCAGCGCGCTGGAGAAGCCGGACGTCCACTCCGTCTCGCGCGAGCCGCCCTCGCCGAACTCCACCGGGCAGCAGAAGGGCACCCGCTCCTCCACGTGCAGCGAGCCCGAGTCCCGTCCCAACAGCGCGTCGATGCGCGGCAGCAGTGCCGCCAGCCCCGGCGCCCGCGTCCCCGGCCCCACCGCCACGGTGAGCGCCGGCACGCCCTCCAGCACCGCCCGCGAGCGCAGCGTGGACAGCAGCTTCAGCGCCGCCAGCGGCCCCTCGCCCGAGACGAGCACCAGGTGCGGCACCACGCCGCCCTCCACCAGCCGCACCGCCGCGCCCTCCACGCTGGCGCTGTAGATGAGGTGGTGGCCGCACGCCTCCAGGAGCGCGCCCAGCCCGCCCCATGCGCGCGGGCCGCTCGACCCCGCCATCAGCACCACCCGGGGGGTGTAGCGCTCCACCGGGCGCGCCGGGGCCATTGCCGGCTCACCGGTGAGCACCGCCAGCCGGGCCCGCAGCTCGTGCAGGCGCAGGGGCGCCAGCAGGCAGTCCTCCACGCCCTCGGCCTCGCCCGCCTCCAGCACCTCGACCGGCGTGTTCGACTCCGCCACCACCGCCACCGGCGCCGCGCCGGAGCGCGTCCGCAGCGCGCTCAGCGCGGGGCCTCGCGAATCGGCCACCAGTCGCCAGTGCACCAGCACCAGCGCCGGGCGCACGCGCGCCATCTCCGGGACGGCGGCATCCAGCGAGGACACATGCAGGGGCTCACCGCCCAGCGCCCGCACCACCCGGGACAGCGCCAGCCACGGCTCACCCGAGGGCCCCACCCACAGCACGCGCGGCGATGCAGTCACCACGGCGGGCGGCGGACGGATGCGTCCTGATGCCGTCATCATGCGGTGCCTCCGTGTCGTTGCTTCCCCCCGGCACGCCCGTCTGTCTCTTAGATGTTCCGAGATATGAGAAACAGACACACGACGAATACTCCCCCTGGGCCGATTCCAGGGAGAGATGGGGAATACACGACACAGAGGGGGACACGGAGGCGAGCCTGGGGTCGGGAGGAGAACGCCTCCCGGGACCCCCGCTCCAAGCCTTCCGGACCGGGCGCGCGCGCCGCGCACGCGCACCGCGGACTTCAGACGCGGGCGACGTTGATGCCCGAGTCCACGGCCTGCAATTCGTCGCCGAAGGCCACGTTCACCGTCTCACCGGTGGGCGGGTCGTAGGGCGCGCGGCCCACCTGCTTCGTGCCGAAGCGGGGGAAGAAGGGCGCCAGCACGTACACGCGGAAGCACCAGCCGAAGAAGCTCACCGGCTTGAGGTCCGGGTGGATTTCGGACGCAATCTTCGCGTGGGCCTCGGGCAGCAGGCTCCAGTGCTGGCCCGGCATCTCGTGGTGCGCGGCGTGGAGGCCGTTGTTGAAGAGGAAGAAGTTGATGAGCTTCCCGGTGAAGCTGCGGCTGTGGTCGTGCTCGCTCCAGGGGTCCGAGTGGACGTGCTGGATGTAGTTGAAGAACATGATGGTCCACAGCGAGAAGAACGCCGGAATCAGGAAGGCGAAGGCCCAGATGCGCGCGCCGCCGGCCACGCCGTGCAGCACCATGGCCAGCCCCAGCAGCACCGCGTGCGTGCCGCCCCAGATGATGTACTGGAGGACAATCTGGCGGAACAGCGGGCGGTTGCGCTCCTTGGCCTTCTCGATGAAGGCCTTGGTCGGCTCCTGCTGCCAGTACGTGGAGACGAACGGGAAGAGGAAGGCCACCAGGAAGTTGTGCTTCTTGGAGTAGCGCCACGTAATCGTCGCGTCGCCCGCCTTGTTCACGAACTTGTGGTGGTTGAGGTTGTGCGTGGGAATCCACACGAACGTCGGGTAGCCGTAGAAGAGCGACAGCCACATGCCCATCGCCTCGTTCATCTTCCGGTTGCGGAAGGTGGGGCTGTGGTTGTGGTTGTGAGCGATGACTCCCGCGGACAGCGCCAGGTAGCAGGACACCGGGCAGAGGAACGGGATGAGCTCGGGCGCCGCATACATCGAAAGGGCGACCACGGGCATGGCCAGGCACCAGAGCATGGTCCTGCGGTCAGCGGAGTATCGAAGCATGGGGCGGATACTGCCCCAGCCGCAGTTCAAGGATCAAAACATCCTGGCGACTTGGGAGACGGGTCGCCCGGACGCCTGGTGTGTAGGCCCCCAGGCGCCGCTCACCCACCCGAGGACACGGGCCCTCAGCGGAGGTGGCGCTCCAGCAGCGCCACCATGTTCTCCAGGGGGGCGGTGGCGGTGGCCAGGCCCGCCTCCTCCACGGCGCGGGGCATGCCGTAGACCACGCAGGAGGACTCGGCCTCGGTGAGGACGGTGCCGCCCGCGGCGCGGATGGCGCGCGCGCCTTCGCGGCCGTCCTCGCCCATGCCGGTGAGCACCACGCCCACCGCGTCCGGTCCCCAGGCCTTCGCGGCGCTCTCGAAGAGGACGTCCACCGAGGGGTGGTGCGGCATGCGCAGCGGCTGCCGGTCCAACCGCGCCAGGCTCACCGCGCCGTGCCGCTCCACCTTGAGGTGGTGCCCGGCGCGCGCCAGCACCACGCGCCCCGGGCGCAGCTCCACGCCGTCCTCCGCCTCCAGCACCTCCAGCGCGCATTGCGCGTCCAGGCGCCGGGCCACCGCGAGCGTGTAGCCCACGGGGATGTGCAGCGCGAGCGCGAGCGGCGCGGGGAAGTCCGCGGGCAGCGACGACAGCAACCGGGTGAGGGCCTGCGGGCCTCCGGTGGAGGTGCCCACCACCACCAGCTTCCGGGACGGCCCGGACACCCCCGCCGGCGCGGGCGCGGCGGCCGGGGCGACGTCCGGAGCGGGGTGCGGCACCGCGGCCGCCGCCGTGCGCACCGCCTCCACCAGCTCCGCGCCCAGCTCGTAGAGCCGGTCCGTGGCGAGCGCGGTGGGCTTGTTCACCAACTCCACCGCGCCGGCATGGAGCGCGGACACCGCCAATTCGCTCTCCTCTCCCGCGCTGCTCACCACCACCACGCGCGGCGCGGAAGGGTTGGACGCGAGCGCCCGCAGCACGCCCAGCCCGTCCAGGCCGGGCATCACCAGGTCCAGGGTGAGCACGTGCGGGGACAGCTCCGCGATTTTCTCCAGCGCGTCCAGGCCGTCGCGGGCGGTGCCCACCACCTCCAGCCCTTCCGCGTTGGAGAGGACCTGCCGCAGCACCTTGCGCGCGAAGGCGGAGTCGTCCACCACCAGCACGCGGATGGGGGGGGTAGCCGTCGCCGTCATGGGCCCGCCTTGATGTAGAAGAAGGCGCCGCGCCGCTCCTCGCAGGTCAGCGCGGTGCCGAAGCGCATCAGCGACTCGGAGGTGCCCACCACCAGGTGGCCACCGGGCACCAGGGCCTTGCCGAGCGACTCCACCACCCGCAGCGCGGTGTCGTCCTGGAAGTAGATGAGCACGTTGCGGCAGAGGATGGCGTCGAAGGTGCCGAGCGCCGCCACCGCCGCCGCGTCCACCAGGTTGACGCGGCGCCAGTCCACCGCCGCCACCAACTCCGGCTTCACGTACGGCCGCCCGCCGCGCACCTCCAGCCAGCGCCCCTCCGCGCCCGGCGGCATCGCGCGCAGCGAGCGCAGGTTGTGCTCGCCGGTGCGGGCCCGCTCCAGCGCGCGGGTGCTCAAGTCACTGGCCACCAGCTCCACGCCGGAGAGCAGATCCCGCTCCGCCAGCATCATCGCCAGCGTGAGGGGCTCCTCGCCGGTGGCACACGCGGCGCACCACACCCGGAGCTTCCGGCCCTCGCGCACCGCGGGCGCCAGCACGTCCTCCACCAGCACCGTCAGCGGCAGCGCCTCGCGGAAGAAGTACGTCTCGTGCACCAGCAGCGAGTCCACCAGCGCGTCCAGCGTCTCCGGGCCCGCCGGGTCGTAGCGGAGGAAGTAGTAGTAGTCGAGCAGCGAGTCGAAGCCGGCGTCCAGCGCGCGCGCGGACACCTTCTCCTGCAAGAGGTCGCGGTCCTCCGGCGCGTAGTGCAGGCCCGCGCGCTGCTCAATCAGCGCGGACAGAATCGCGAACACCTGCGGGGACATGGGAAGCGAAGACATGGCTCCCCACTACCGTCCCAGCGCCTGGACGCAGGCGCGCCGCACGTCGGCGTCCTCATCGTGCGTGGAGCCGTGCTCCAGCGCCTCGCGGGCCTCCACGGTGCTCAGCGCCGCCACGGCCGGGGCCGCGGCGCGGCGGCCCGCGGGGCTGGCGGACACCAACGCCTGCAGCAGCGCGGCGCGCGCATCCGCCCGGCGCATGCGGGCCAGCGCCGCCACCAGCAGCGGAGACGTCACCTCGTCCGACACCTCCAGCGCGGTGAGCAGCCCCGGCAGCCGGCCCTCCATGGGCAGCGCCAGCGCGCTCACCACCCGCTCGCGCAGCGTCACGTCACCCAGCAGCGTCACCAGCGCCTGGGTGGCGGGCACGCCGGGGCGCGTGGCGAGGAAGCCCACCGCCGCGTTGCGGACGCTGTCGTCCCTGTCGCTGGCGGCGCGCAGCAGCGCGGGCAGCGTCTCCGGGGTGTCGTACTCGGCCACCGCGGACAGGGCGACGAGCCGCGTGGCCGCGTCCTCGGAGCCCACCGCCTCCAGCAGCACCGGCAGCGCGTCCGGGCGGCGGGCCACGCCCAGGCCCAGCAGCGCCGCGCGGCGCACGTCCGCGTCCTGGCTGGTGGCCGCGCGCCGCAGCGCCGCCATGGCCCCTTCCGTGTGCATGTGCGCCAGCGCGTCCACCACCGCCACGCGCACCTGGCCCGCGTCGTCGTCCGCCAGCGCGACAATCGCGTCCGCCGCCGCCTCCTCGTTCAGCTTCCCCAGCGACTGGCACGCGTAGTAGCGCACCCACGGGTCCCTGTCGTTGAGGCCGCCCAGCAGCGTGGAGGTGATGCGGGCCTCCTTCTCCGTTTGCCCCAGCGCACGCATGGCCGCCGCGCGCGTGCGCTCGGACTCGTGGGCCGCGGCCGACAGCAGCGCGTCCACCGCGCGCGGGTCCTCGATGTAGGGCAGGCCGTAGATGGCCGCGTCGCGCAGCCGCTCGTCCGAGTCCCGCATGGCCTGCAGGAGCACGTCCAGCCCGCGCGGGTAGCCGAAGTAGGCGATGATGCGCAGCGCCGCGCGGCGCAGGCGCGCGTCCGGCGAGCGCGCCGCCTGCAACGCCAGCGCCTCTGTCTGCTCGCTGCCCAGCGACTGGATGGCCCCCACGGTGGCCTGCACCACGCGCGGGTCCTCGTCCACCAGGCGGGTGAAGAGGGCGGGCACCGCGGTGGCGTCACCGATGCGCGACAGCGTGTCCGCCGCCAGCGCGCGCACCGAGGCGTCCCGGTCGTCCAGGCACGCCATGACGTCCGGCACCGACACCGCCTTGCGGCCCACCAGCGGCAGCAGCACGCGGCGCCGGGCGCTGTCGCCGTCGCGCAGCGCCGCCAGAATCTGCGCGTCCGCGTCCGAGCCCAGGTCCGCCAGGGCGCTGGCCGCCGCGCGCGCCACCGTCGGGTCCGGCCCGTCCAACAGCTTCAGCAGGCCCCCCGCGGCGTCCGGCCCGCCCACCCAGCCGAGCAGCCGCGACAGGGCGGCCTTCTCCGCCGAGTCCGCGCCCGAAATCGCCTGGGACAGCCGCCGGCCCAGCACCGTCACGTCCGCGTCGGAGCGCAGCGCGCCCTGCACCGCGCGCGCGCCGCCGAAGCGCTGCACCTGCGCCTCGTGGATGTCCACCAGCGCCACCGCGGCCCCGCGCACCAGCGCGTCGTTGCCCCGGCGCAAGAGCCCCACCAGCGCGGGCACCGCGGCCTCCTGGCCGGTGCGGCCCAGCGCGCGCGTGGCCTCCAGCGCGTAGAAGGGGTCCGACAGCAGGCCCAGCAGCGCCGGCACGACGATGGGGTCCCCGCACCGCCCCAGCACGTCGATGGCCGGGAAGATGCGGAAGAAGTTGCCGCTGCCCAGCGCCGCCAGCAGCGTGTCCACCGCGGCCCCGCCGCCAATGCGGCCCAGCGCCTCGATGGAAGCCACCGCCACGTTGTCGTCCGCGTGGACGGTGAGCCGGGCCAGCAGCGGCACCGAGCGGCGGCCGCGGCGGCGGCCCAGCACCTGGGCGATGTCGCAGACGACGGCCGGGTTGGGGTCCTCCGCGAGCGGCTCCAGGAGCCCCTCCACGTCGCCCGACGAGGCCACCAGCGCCTCCACCGCGGCGGCCAGGCGCGCCTCGCTGTCGCGGCGGTGGCTGAGCACGTCGCGCAGCGGGGCCACGGCCGGAGTGCCCAGCCGCGCCAGGGCGCCCACCACCGCGCGGCGCACCGCCCAGCTCGGTGCGTCCAGGCCGGCCACCAGCAGCTCCAGGCTGCCCGTGCCGCGCCGCGCCAGTTGCTCCACCGCCTCCACCTGCGCGCGGTCGTCCGCGGACAGGGCGAGCGGGTGGCTGGGTGCCGAAGAAGACGCCGTCACGCCTGCTTCTCCCGGGCCCGCGCGGCCCCTGCTTCGGGGTTGCGCGCGCCGCCGAGCGCGACGCTCAGCCTCGCCAGGCTCTCCGCCTGCTCACCCTGGAGCCGCGTGAGCTGGGCCAACCGCCCAGCCACCTCGCGCACCTCCGCCGCGGTGGTGGTGGCCGTGCGCGTCTGCTGCGCGGTGGTGGTGAGCACCTCCCGGGCGCGGGCGCGCATCTCCTCCACGCTCTTGGCCAGCCCCTCCGTCACCGTGGTGGACTCACCGCTGGCGCGCGCCATCGAGGCCACGCCGGTGGCCTGGCGGCTGGCGGAGGTCGCGAGGGCGGCCAGCGCCTCCGTCTGCTCGTCCAGCGCCCGCGACGTCGTCTTCGCCACCCGCCGCACCTCGTCCGCGCCCTTCACCAGCGCGGTGAGTGCCTGCGCCTGCTCGTCGGTGGCGCGCGTCACCTCCGCCGCCAGCTTCGCCACCTGGCGGCTGGCCACCTCGCCCTGCTTGAGGGCGCGGGCCTGTTCCGCCATGCCGCGCGCGGACTGGGCCACCTGCTTGCGCGTCTCCTCCATGGCCTTCGTCACCTCGGTGGCGGCCTTGGCCTGCTCGGACAGCCCCAGCAGCGTGCGCTGGGTGGCGGTGGACGACTCCTGCGACAGCGTGCCCACGGCGGCCACCTCCTTGCTCTGCGCCGCCACCGCTCCGCTCACCGTCTGCACCAGCTGCCGCATCTGCGCGGAGGCCTTGGCCAGCTCCGCGGACGCCGCGGCCTGCTCCTGCACGGCCCGCGACACCTTCTGGGCCACCTCCGCCAGCTGGCCGTTGGAGCGTACCGCGTCGCGCAGCGCGCGCGCCTGGTCCGCCGTGGCCTGCGTCGTCTGGCGGGCCATGCGCCGCATCTCCGTGCCGCCCTGGGCCAGCGACTGCGCCGCCTGCGCCTGCTCCACCGCGGAGGTGGTGATGACGCGTCCCTGCTCGCTCACCTTCGCCGTGGCCTGGGTGAGGGCCTGCACCGCCTGCACCTGCTCGCCGGACGCGCGCGACACCTCCCGCACGTTCTGCCCCAGGTCCTCCACGCCCTTGAGGATGGTGGACAGCGCCCGCTCCGCGTCGGACGCCAGCGCCGCGCTCTCGTCCGCCGCGCGCACGCCCTCGCCGGTGGCGGTGGCCGCCTCGCGCGCCGTCGTCTGGAGGCCCCGGACGATTTTCGCCACGTCCGCACTGGCCGCCGCCGCGCGGTCCGCCAGGGCGCGAATCTCCTCCGCCACCACCGCGAAGCCGCGGCCGTGCTCACCCGCGCGCGCCGCCTCGATGCTGGCGTTGAGGGACAGCAGATTCGTGCGGTCCGCGATGAGGTTGATGGTCTGGACGATGTCGCCAATCTCCTCCGCCCGCTTGCCCATCTCCTTCATGACGCCGGAGGACTCGACGATGGACTGGCGGATGCGGGTGAAGCCGGCGATGGAGCGCGTCACCGTGGCGCCGCCGTCGCGCGCGGTGGTGCCCACGCGCTCGGCGTTGGCGCGGGCCTCCTCCGTCATCTGCGCCACCCGGCGCGTGGACGTCTCCAGCTGCGTGGAGGCGGTGGCGCTGCTGGCGGCCAGGGTGTTGATGCTCTCCGCGGCCTTCGCCACGGACTGGGCGGAGCGGGCGAGCTGCTCAATCGTGGCGGCGTTCGCGTCCACCACGGCGGCGTTCTTCTCCGCGGTGGCGGCCACCTCCTCCACGCTGGCGGCCACCTCCTCCACGGTGGACGCGGTGGAGGCGGCGCTCGCCTCCAGCGTGCGCGCATGCTCGGCCACGCCGCGCACGCTGCGCGCCAGCTCCTCCGACGTGGAGGCCGTCTCCTCCACGCTGGCGGCCATGCTGGTGGCGTCGCGGGCCACCTCGCCCAGCACCCGGCCGATGTTCACCACCGTGGTGGACACCTGCGCCACGCGCTCGCCCACCGCCTGCGAGTCCGTGGCCAGACGGGAGATGCCCTTGGCCATCTCCTCCGCGGTGGCGGCCACCTGCTCGGTGGCGGCGGCGCTGGACTGGTTGCGGGCGACGAGGTCCGCCACCGTGGCGTTCATCTCCGTCATCGAGGCCAACAGCTCCTCGCTGGAGGCGGCCAGCTCCTCCGAGTTGGCGCTCACGCCCTTCACCGAGCGCGTCGCCTGCTCCAGCGTGGCCGCGGTGGTGTCCGACGACGCGGCCAGGTGCGCGGCGTCCTTGCGCACGCCGGCCACGGAGGCATTCACCTCCTGCAGCGCGCCCGCGGTGGCCTCGGCCTCCTGCTGCAGGCCGCGCGCGGTGTCGCTCACCGTGCGCTGGGCCCGCACCAGCTCGTGCACCGACAGGCCCGTCTCCTCCACGTGGGCGGCGACGTTCTCCATCGCGGAGCGCACCTGTTCGGAGGCGGCGGCCTGCTCGTTGCCGCTCGCCGCCAGTCGCGTCGCCAGGGCCTCCGCCGCCTGCACCAGGCTGGTGGTCTCCTGCACGCCGCGCGCCGCGCTCTCGGCGAGGTTGCGCGCGTCCTCCAGCGCAACCGCCCCGTTACCGTTGTCCGTCGCCATCCGGCGCCTCCTCCCCGATGACCCGGGGGAAATCAATGAGCATCACCAACCGCGGCCCCACCTGGGCCACGGCCTTCACGAACCCGCGCGCTCCCTCCACGACCAGCGGAGGGGGCGGCTTGACCTGCGCCGGGTCCAGCTTCAACACCTCGCGGGCGCTATCCACCAGCAACCCCACCGTCCGGTTGCCGAGCTGGCCCACCACCACCCGCGTGTCCAGCGAGCGCTGCACGGGCGGCAGCCCGAAGCGCACCCGCGCGTCCACCACGGGGATGACACGGCCGCGCACCTGCACCAGCCCGGCCACGTGCGAAGGAGCGCCCGGCACCGGCGTGGCGCCGGTGAAGGTCTCCATCTGCAGCACGTCCGACGCCGGCAACGCGTACTCGGCCCCGTCCACCTTGAACACCACGTGCAGCACGCTCATGTCGCGCGCTCCCTTCTGCCGTTGCCACTCCGGGCCGCGCCGAGCGCCGCCAGGTCCAGCACCAGCGTGGGCTGGCCGTCGCCCAGGTCCGTGGCCCCGGCCACCCCGGGCACGCGTACCAGCGGGTCCTCCAGCGGACGGAGGACGATTTCCTGCTGGCCGAGCAGCCGGTCGACCGCGAAGGCCACCGGCTCGCCGCGCTGGCGCACGATGAGCGCCTTGGCCCCGGTGCCGCCGCGCTGGCCGTCCGGGCTCCCGCGCTCCAGCAGCCGCTCCAGCGACAAGAGCGGCACCGCGCTGCCCCGCCGCTCCACCAGCACCACGCCGCTGGCGCCCGCGGGCCGCGTCAGCCTCGCCGCGTCCACGTCGATGAGCTCCTCCACGGAGCCCACCGCCACCGCGTAGCGCAGGCCGGCGCACTCGAAGATGAGCGCGTCCAGCAGCGTAATCGTCAGCGGCACGCGCAGGCGGAAGGTGGTGCCCTGGCCGGGCCGCGTCTCCAGCCGCAGCTCGCCGCCGAGCTGGTCCACGGTGATGCGGCGGACGATGTCCATGCCCATGCCGCGGCCGCTCGTCGACGTGGCGGCGTCACGGGTGGAGAAGCCGGGGCGGCAGAGCACGTCCAAGAGCCCGTCCGACGTGGCGGGGACGGGCACGCCCGCACGCCGCGCCACCGCCTCGGCGTCCACGCCGCGCCCGTCGTCGGTGACGGACAGCTCGAGCAGCCCGCTGGCGCCGCCGTGGCAGGCCAGGCGCACCAGCCCCTCCTCGGGCTTGCCGGCCGCGCGGCGCTCCTCCGGCAATTCCAGCGCGTGGTCCACCGCGTTGCGCACCAGGTGCACCAGCGCGGGCAGCAGCCGGTCCGCCACGGCCTTGTCCAGCTCCGCGTCGCCCACCTCCAGCTCCAGCCGCACCGCCTTGCCCGTGCTGCGGCGCAGGCCGCGCACCAGGAGCGGCAGCCGCTCCAGCACGTCCGCCACCTTCACCATGCGCAGGCGGATGATGGCCGCGCGCATGTCGCGCAGCTGGCGGCCGTTCTCCTGGAGGATGGCGGTGAGCTCGCGCGTGGGCGCCCCCGCGGCCGTCAGCGCCGCCACCGCGCGGGTGAGCCGCGAGCGGTTGACGACGAGCGCCGCCAGCCGCTCCAGCGCCTCGTCCAGGCGGGACACCTCCACCCGCAGCGTGCCCCCGCCCCGGCGCTGCTCCTCGGGCTCCTCCTCCACCCGCGCCACCACCGCCTCCAGCTCGGGCTCGGTCGTGACGATGGGCGCGGCGGGCACGGCGGGCGCGGCGGTCAGCGCGCGCACCGAGGCGGGCGGGCCTCCGGCGGCCTCCAGCAGCGCGTCATCCGTCGCGTCGGTGAGCAGCAGCAGCACGAAGGTGAGCGAGCCGCCACCCGCGGCGGGGCCGGACAGGGGCAGGACCTTCACCGCCTCCGCCAGCTTCGCCACGCGCTCGCGCACGCT
This sequence comes from Pyxidicoccus caerfyrddinensis, assembly GCF_010894405.1. Taxonomy (GTDB): domain Bacteria; phylum Myxococcota; class Myxococcia; order Myxococcales; family Myxococcaceae; genus Myxococcus; species Myxococcus caerfyrddinensis. The sequence continues at coordinate 611,525 of NZ_JAAIYA010000003.1, read as the reverse complement.
GTTGATGGTGATGCCGCTGGAGGCGCGCTCGGCGCCCGGGATGAAGTCCAGCCGCACCGCGCGCTTGCCGGCGGCGCCAACGGTGAGCTGCTCACGCTCCGCGGCGGAGAGGCGGGCGGAGACCGTCGCGTCCAGCTCCAGGGCAACGGGCGCGGGCTTCGCGGGGTCCGTCCCCAGCGCGGCCGCCTCCAGCGCCTCCAGGCGCTCCAGAAGCCCCGCGGGCACGGGCGTGACAGGCTTGCCAGCGGCGAGCTGCCGCACGCGCTGCTCGATTTCGCGCAGCCCCTCCATGAGGGGCTCCACGCTGGACTCGGGCAGCCGGCCCCCGGCGCGGTCCGAGTGGCGCAGGGACGTCTCCATCCAGTGGGCGATGGAGACGATGGACTCCACGTCCACCATGGCCGACAGGCCCTTGATGGTGTGCAGCGCGCGGAACAGCTCGCGCACCGCGCGCGGGTGGGCGAGCCCCCGACGCACGCTGGCCTCCACGGCGAGCAGGTGCCGCTGGGCCGCGCCCAGCAGTTCCTCGGCCTCCGCCAGGTACGCTGGCAGGAAGTCCGCGAGGTCCACGGAGCCGGTCACCCGCGCTTCTCCTCCAGCAGGGCTCGCGCCTCGGCGAGGATGGCGTCTGGAGTGAAGGGCTTGGTCATGAAGCGGTTGGCGCCCACCGCCAGCGCCCGCGCCCGCGACGCCTCGTCCCCACGCGTGGTGACGATGATGATGGGCAGGTTGCGCAGCCGGTCCTGGCTCCGCACGAACTCGACCACCTCGATGCCACCGATGTCCGGCATGTTCAGGTCGAGCACGAGCAGGTCATATGGCTGGAGCGACAGGCGCTCGATGGCTTCCAGTCCGCTCGAGGCATGGGTGAAGGTGAGACCCGGATAGGGGCGCAGGCAAGCGACGACCATGTCGCGCATCACCTTGCTGTCATCGACGACGAGCACCTCTGGCATGGCTTCCCCTGGCAACTGCGGCCGACCCTAGAGCGATTCCGTGAAGATGAAAGAGAACGACTTACATACGGCCTTCAAGCGCCCAATGGCTGACATTTGTACGAAGGGACACCTGCGCTCCCGGACGGAAAGTGCCTCTGGAGCCGCTCCCGATGTGCAGGCCGGACCCGCCTGGCGGCTCCCCCTCCGGGTGGGGAGGCGCGAGTCCCTCTGGGGAGGCGTTCCGCGCAGCGCCCTCCCGTGCCCCGACTTGCGGCGTCCTCGCGCTGCTTTACGGTCCATTCAGGGCCCGGGTGGCGCCAGGGTGACGCCGCTGACGGCCCTTTCAACAGGAAAGAGGAGGGACTTCCCATGGCCGACATCACCCGTCGCGAAGGCAGCATTCCCCGTCGTGAGCGCGACCCGTTCTCCCAGATGCAGGAGCTGATGAACTGGGACCCGCTCGAGGCGATGACGCAGTTGCTGGGCGGGCGGGGCGAGGGCCCCTCGTTCATCCCCGCCTTCGAGGTGAAGGAGACGAAGGACGCGTTCATCTTCAAGGCGGACCTGCCCGGTGTGCAGGAGAAGGACCTGGAAATCTCGCTGACCGGAGACCGCCTGGTCGTCAGCGGCAAGCGCGAGTTCGAGAAGCGCGAGGAGAACGAGCGCTACTTCGCCTTCGAGCGCAGCTTCGGCTCGTTCAGCCGCGCCTTCACCCTGCCGGAGGGCGTGGACTCGGAGCACATCGCCGCGGACCTGAAGGACGGCGTGCTCAACCTGACGCTGCCCAAGAAGCCCGAGGTGCAGCCCAAGCGCATCAAGGTGGGCGTGGGCGGCGGCAAGGCCCCCGGCACCGACAAGCCGAAGGCGTAGCACTCCCGAAGCACCCCAGGGCGTAGCACCGCGTAGCCCCCTGGAGACACGCGCGGGGCCTGGCGCCCCGCGCACCCTCAGGCCCGTGCGGCGGGCGGGCCCGCGCGCGGCAGGCGGACGCGGAAGGTGGCGCCCTCGCCGGGGGTGCTGTTCACCGACACCTCGCCGCCGTGCGCCTCCACGATTCGGCGCAGCCGGTACAGCCCCAGCCCCAGCCCACCGTAGTGGCGCACCGGCACCGCGCGCTCGAAGCGGCGGAAGAGGCCGTCCACCCGCCCCGGGGAGATGCCGATGCCGTGGTCCGTCACCACCAGCGTCGCCGAGTCCGGCCCGGACTCCAGCGCCACCTCCACCGGCTTGCCGGGCCCGAACTTCATCGCGTTGGACAGCAGGTGCGTCACCACCTGGGACAGCCTCGCCATGTCCCACCGGCCCGACGTGGGCACCAGCGGCTGCACCACCAGCCGGCAGCCCACGCGCGCGGCCGCGTCCTCGGAGCGCGCCACCACGTCACGCACCACCGACGCCAGGTCCACCTCTTCCAGGTGCAGCCGCGGCGCGCCGCCCTGGAGCTGCGACACGTCCAGCAGCGACTCCACCAGGTCCGCCAGCCGCTGCACCTGCCGGTCCGCCGCCTCCAGCGCCCGCTCCAGCCGCTCCGGCGCGGACGCCACGCCCGCGCGCAGCACGCCCTGGGCGCCCTGCACGCGCAGGCGCAGGGCCGCCAGGGGCGTGCGCAGCTCGTGCGCGGCCACGCTGAGGAACTCGTCGCGCGCGCGCACCGCCTCCTGCGTCTCGCGGTACATGCGCAGCTGCTCCGTCACGTCGCCGATGATGCCAGCCATGCGCACCGCCCGGCCCTGCGCGTCGCGCATCGCCTTGCCCCGGCTCACGCACGAGCGGTAGCCCCCGGTGACATGCCGCAGCCGGTAGGACACGTCGTACGGCGCGCCCCGCTCCAGGTGGGCGGCCAGCGCGGCGAGCACATCCGGCCGGTCCTCCGGGTGAATCAGCTCCTTGAAGGCCTCATAGGTGCCCGCGAAGTCCTCCGGCCGCAGGCCCAGCATCTCCAGCAGGCGCGGGCTCCAGTAGAGCGTCTGGCGGCGGAGGTCCCAGTCCCAGACGCCGTCATACGAGCCGTTCACCACCAGCCGGAAGCGCGCCTCGCCCTCGCGCGCGGTGCGCTCGGCCTGCTCCAGCAGGCCCACTCGCCGCTCGAGCTGCCGCACCATCCGGTACAGGTGGTCCTCGGTGCCCAGGTCCATGAGCGGCGCCACGTGCGCGGGGGCGCCCGCGCGCAGCTCGTGCAGCAGCACGCCCACCAGCTCGTCACCCTCCTGCGTGCGCCGCACGAAGCCGTTGGCCCCCACATTGTGGGCCATGCGCAAATCCAGCTCGTCGGGCACCACGGTGTGCGTGAGGATGACGGGCACGCGAGAGAGCCGCGGGTCCTGTCGCAGCGCCAGGCACAGCCGGAAGCCGTCCATCCCCGGCATCAGCGCATCCGCCAGCACCACGTCGGGGCTCCGGCGCTTCGCCAGCGCCAGCGCCGTCATGCCGTCGCCGGCCATGAGGACCTCGAAGCGCAGCGGCACCAGGTGCAGCTGCAGCAGCTTGCGGGACACCGGGTCGTCGTCCGCCACCAGCACCGTGGGTTGCACCGCGACCTCGGCGTCGCGGACCTCCGGGGGCAACGCCTGCCGCACGCCCTCCACCAGCGAGCCCAGCGACAGCGGCCTGTCGAGGAAGCCGAGCCCCGGCAACGTCAGGTTCCGCAGCCCCTCCTGCTCGGCGGGGAAGGCCATGACGCGCGGCACCGCGCCCGACAGCGCCAGGGCCTGCCCCAGCGCCTCCTGCCCCACCGGGCCCGCCTTCAGCAGGCCCGCCGACACCACCAGCACGTGCGCCGGCTCGGCGTGCAGCAGGGTGATGGCCGCCGGAAGGTCCGCAAGGGCCGTCACCAGCCACCCCTGACTCTCCAGCGCCAGCACCTGCAGTTCCCGTACGGGGCCGGGTTCTTCGACGAGCAGGAGGGTGGGCTTCATCACGGCGGATTCGACGAGGACGGGCGGGCAGGCAGGACGCGGCTTCCGCCCTGAAGATGAAGAAAGAGTCGCAGTCTGTGCAGCGGGGCTCCCGAGTCAAGCAGTCAGGGCGCAAGTGTTCTCCGGTACAAATCGGCCAGATGCCCGACCCCCGGCGCCTCCCCGCCCGAGCCGGGGCGAGGCAGTCTTGCGACAACGCATCTGCATGACGGATGCATCCACGGTTTCAGCAGTAGCCCCGTCAACACGGGCAGCGTGGGTCGTCCCCTCCTACCGTCCGAGCGTCCACAAACCCGTGGCCACCTGGAGACCCACGGGGTCAGTCCCCGGGGAGCGGCTCGCGGCCTCCGGAAGAAAGCCGCACTCACCGGGAGCACGGAAAACCCACCCGGGTGCCTCACGACTCGGCCTCTACTCACCTACGAGGGCAACAGAAGTTCTTGTGCAAAACAGTTGCATCTGAGTCGCGAGCGCCCGTTCGCCCCCACGCCTCGGAGAGTCGGGACGGACCCTCCGGGTTGTTTCGTGACACAGGTGAAAGTGCATGGCAGTTGCGTTAATTGAAAGGACATCATGGGAGCCAAGAGACTTGCCGCGCAGCCGAAGCTCACCGAGTTCCAGGACCGCATCCGCGCCGCGGGCCTGCGCAGCACCGCGCCCCGCGTGGCGGTGCTGAGGGAGCTGGAGAGCGCCTCCTCGCCGATGAGCCATGCCGACCTGGTGGACTCGCTCGGTGACGAGGGCTACGACCGGGTGACCATCTACCGCAACCTGACGGACCTGACCGAGGCCGGGCTGGTGGTGCGGGCGGACCTGGGAGACCACGTCTGGCGCTTCGAGCTGAAGCGCGAGGGTGAGGAGCATGGCAGCAGCCATCCGCACTTCACCTGCACCGACTGCGGCACCGTGGCGTGCCTGCCGGAAGAGTCGGTCCGCATCGCCTCGTCCAAGGGCGTGCCCCGCGCGGTGTCCCAGCGCGCGGTGGAAGTGCAGCTGCGCGGCCTGTGTGACCGCTGCGTGTGACGGATGGCGGAGGCCCGCTTCGTCCCCTCGCGGGGTGAGCGGGCCCGCCTTCTCCCGGCTCGCGTGACGCTGGCCCCACCGGGGCCGCTCGCGCCGGGCCGGAAAGCGCGCGGACGGTGGAGCCACCGCCGGCGCGAGCCCTCCGGGTGTTACCGCGCAAGCCGTCCAGGCGCTACTGCAAGCCGTCCAGGCGCTACTGGATGGTATACGCCACCGTGCCGCTGCAGCTCCCGCTGGAGTAGCAGCCGGCGCGAATCTGGTACGTGCCCGCCGTGGTGGCCTTGAAGCTGGCGAACGACAGCACGCCGCACGAGTCGTCGTTGGAGACCACCTGCGTGGTGCCGTTGTACAGGCGCAGGTACGTGTCACCGGTGCCCGAGGCGCCGGGCACCGTGCAGGTGCCGAAGTTGAGGGTCTGCCCGGCGGCCAGGGTGACGTTGCGGTTGGTGGTGTTCTGCTGCGCGCTGTTGGTGTTGGTGGCGGTGAAGGTGAACGTCACCGGCGTGGGCGGCGGCGGGTAGCCGGCGCACAGGCGCGTGCTGGTGGCCACGCCGCAGTACGCGTCGATGGCGGGCCGCACGTAGGTGATGTCCTCGCCGCGGCAGCCCGTCTCCGTGCACACGTTGACGATGCTGCAGCTGCCGTTGGCGACGTAGTCCGTCTCGCCGCGCACCAGGATGCCGGCCACCGTGTAGCCGGTGTTCTCGTAGACGCCCGAGCCGGAGTTTCCGCCGAACGTGTCCGTGCTGGCGACGAAGTAGTCCAGCGTGGCCGCGCGCGCGTCGCGCACGGAGCCGCCCGAGTCAATCTTGAAGGGGATGCCGCTGCCCGAGCCAATCACCGTCACGTTGCTGCCCACCGCCAGCGCGCTGTTGCCCGCGCGGATGGGGGCCGGCGTGAAGCGCGGCGTGGCCACGCGGTCCAGCTTGAGGATGGCGTAGTCCAGGTTGCGCCCGTTCACCGTGGCCTGCTGGCGCGCGACGATGGACGTACAGGAGAAGATGTCCGCCGTCGTCACCGTCTGCATCGCGTTGGCGGCCGTGCGGTAGAAGTTGAAGACCAGCCGCGTGCTGGTGCAGGCCGAGGCGCTGGTGACACAGTGGCCCGCGGTGAGCACCAGGTCATCGTCGATGAGGGTGCCCGAGCAGAACGCCGGCGTCAGGTCCGTCAGGAAGCGCTCGGTGCTGCACAGGCCGTACGCGCTCTGCAGCGTGGCCGCGTTGAAGGTGACGTTGTTGGGGTTGGTCGCGTTGAAGTCCGACGGGTTCATCAGCGCCACGGTGGCCTGCTGGGCGCGGGCGCGCAGGGTGGCATTCGCGTGCGCGTACACGTCCGTGCGGTTGTCCGTGCCGTAGACGACGGGCTGCTTCTCCGTGCCCGTGGGCGCGCCGTCGGCCGTGCCGGCCTCCGGGGCCGGGCCACACGCCGCGAGCGAGAGGGAACACAGCAGCGTGCCGAGCAGCGTCCTGCGGGTGGAGAGCCGGGGGAATTGCATGAGCTGAACACTCCTTTGGGGGTGAAGGCCGTCCGCCCCTCGGGCTGGAGGCCGACCCCATGCTGTTCCCACCCGGGATTATCCGCAACTCAACTAATTCAAGAAGTGACAGAAGGCCCGGCTCTGAGCATTATTGCAACTTGACTACAACTACTACCGGATGTACCCGGGCGGCGGGATGATCCACCCCGCTACAGGCCGGGCGTGGGGCGCGGGCCGTTTCGTTGGCTGCTGAGCACTCCACCCGGCCGTCTTCCGGCCTCCGCTTCCGCTGGGGTGGGAGCGGACGCATCTAGTCGCGGTGTGGAGCGGGCCCTCTCTTCCCGACCGCCGCCGGAGGTTTGGGTGCAACCGCTTCAGACACTGCTGGTCGTGGACGACGACCTGGATATCCGAGATGCGCTCCAGGACGTCTTCGAGCTGGAGGGCTACGCCGTCCTGCTCGCCGCGGACGGCCTGGAAGCGCTGGCCCAACTGCGGCAGGTGGAGACGCCGCCGGGGCTCATCCTCCTGGACCTGATGATGCCGCGCATGGACGGCTTCGCCTTCCGCGAGGCGTTGCGCCACGACGCGGCCCTCTCCGACATCCCCGTGCTGGTGGCCAGCGCGGACCTGGACATCAAGGGCGCGGCCGAGGAGCTGGACGTGGCCGGCTGGCTGCGCAAGCCGCTGGACCTGTCCGAGCTGCTGTCCGCCGTGAAGCGCCTCAGCCAGGCGGCCTGAGGACTGCCGCCCCCGCCTGCCTGCTCTCCAGTCGGGAGGGTTGGGCGCGGGGGTGAGCAGGTTGGCGCGGGGAGAGAGCCTCCCCACCCTTGCTCCCAGAAGTCAGAACAACTGACCGAAGGGAGAGGGAACCATGAAGAAGCTCATCACCACGCTGGCCCTGTGCATCGGGACCGCCGCTTTCGCGCAGCAGGCACCGCCGTCCCAGAAGCAGGTGCCCGGCCCCGAGGCCGAGAAGAAGATGGACACCGGCGTCGACGCCACCGAGGTCGGCCCGGCCATCGGCGACACGGCCAAGAAGGCCGTCGGCGCCCAGACGGAGGACGAGGGCACCTTCAAGATGGACAAGGCCATGAGCCTGTCGGGCACCATGAAGGATGCCACCGCGGACGGCGTGAGCATCGCCCGGACGGGCCTGCCCGACGCGGACCTGGACGTGCGTGACAAGACGGTGCTGCTGCTGGACGGCAAGAAGGTGGCGAAGACCGACCAGATTCCCGAGGGCGCCTCGATTCGCGCCAAGTTCCAGCTCGAGGGCCAGGAGGCCGTCGCCCTGGAGCTGCGCGCCACCAGCCCCAAGAGCCCCCCGAAGAAGGACGTGAAGAAGCAGCCGGGCACCGGCGGCTCCGGCACGCAGGAGATGAAGGACGACGCCCAGAAGGCCGAGGACAAGGCCGAGCAGAAGGGCAATGAGGTCAAGCAGGACGCCAAGAAGGCCGGCGAGGACGTCCACAACGAGGCGGACGAGACGCTGAACAAGTAGCTCGCGCGCTCGCACACCGAATGCGTCCAGACCGGGCCCGCTTCCCTCCAGGGAGGCGGGCCCGGTCGTTTCTTCCGCCCAGGCCGTGCCCTCGCGGGCGCCATGGTGGGAAGAACATTCACCACCGAGGGCGCTCCTCCTGGCCAGACAGGCGTCGCGGGCCCGGTACGCGGCTTGCTCTGTGCCGGGCCCCATGGAGGATTCGGTGATTCGACGACTGCTGGGCGCGTGTATCGGGGTGGTGGTGGTGACGGCGTGGGCATGCGGTGGTTCGGACAATCCCGTCCCCACGCCTCAGCCGGGGGATGACATCGACGAGCGTCCGGGCACCGACGCGGGTCCGGACGCGGGCGCCGACGCGGGCACGGACGCTGGCACCGACACCGATGCGGGCTCGGACGCCGGCACGGACACGGACGCGGGCACGGACGCGGGCACGGACACCGACGCGGGTACGGATGCGGGCACCGACGGTGGCACCGATGCCGGCACGGACGGCGGCACGGACGGTGGCACGGACCCGGGGCCCACCACGGGCCCGTGGCCCACGGACAGCGTGGTGGACTACACGAAGACGTACGGGCTCTCGAAGGTGAAGGCGGTCGGCGTGGACGCCGCGCACAACATCTGGCTGCTGAACGGCGCCACCATCGGCGTGCTGCGCGCGGACACGAAGCGCGTCACCTGGACGACGTCGCCTGTCGGCCAGGCCAGCGCGGGCTACAGCTCCACCGTCATCTGCGGTGGCAGCCAGGGCCGCGCCTACGTGGGCTACTTCGCGGACGACCTGCGCCAGGACCCCGAGTACCCGCTGCTGCACACCAACTACATCATCAGCAAGGGCGACCCCTGCTACTACCCGTACCAGGGCGCGCCCGAGTGCTACGAGTACAGCCACCGCCGCCTGCAGATCTACCGGGACGGCGACGTGGACGCGGTCCGCCTGGACACGAGCGGGCAGATTGTCCTCGAGGAGCACCTGCACCAGTCCATCCGCAACACGAAGGACGACCAGGGCAACACGCGGGTGCAGACGGGTCCGCGCAAGATTGACGACCTGGACAACCTCGGCATCCGCAACAGCAACGACCACCACTACGACGAGGACCGCGCCATCTACAGCTGCGTGACGGTGATGCAGGGGGCGAACAAGGGCGACGTCTACGTGGGCTCCAACCACGGCGTCACCCGCATCCGCGGGCTGGAGTACAACGCCCACCGTCACCCGGTGTGGCTCAAGGACGGCAGCCAGATGGCCGGCTACACCTATGGGCTCGGCATCGCCCAGGACGGGGACGTGCTCATCGGCAACGAGTGGATGTTCGGCATCGTCACGCCGACGCCCGGCATCGGCGACTGGGACAACACCAGCAAGACGGTGAACAAGATGAAGGTGGAGTCCGCCTACCTGCCGGCGCTCAACGGCCTGAGCGAGTTCGACTACTGGCGCGGCTTCCAGCAGACGACGGACGGGACGTACTACCTGGGCAGCAAGCAGTACGGCCTGTGGAAGCTGACCGTGGGCAGGGCGGCCGACCAGGCCCAGGAGGGCACCCCGGTGAAGGGCACCAGCGCCGAGCAGGCCGACGCGCTGCAGAACATCAACGCGCTGGCGGCGACGAGCGACGGCTCGCTCTTCATCGGCACCGAGAAGTCCGGCCTGTGGCGCCTCACGCCGCAGAAGACACTGGAGAAGGTGGCGGGCGTGAAGGGCTCGCAGGTGCTGCAGCTCGTGTATGACCCGCGCGTGAAGCCGGCCATGCTCTACGTGCTGACCAACGACGGGCTGACCGTCCTGCGCGACTACTGACGACGCGCCGGCCGTCGAAGCCGGCACGGGAGCCCCGGGGTGCCTTCAGGCGCCTCGGGGCTTCGTCGCGTCTACCGCGCGGCCCGCACCTGCACGGGCGGCTGGGGCTGGGTGGGCAGCCGGAGGATGAAGGTGGAGCCCTGCCCCTGCGCCGAGCGCACGGTGATGCTGCCGCCCATGGCCTCGACGATTTGCCGGGTGATGTAGAGCCCCAGGCCCAGGCCGCCGTAGTGGCGCTCGGACACGGCGCGCTCGAACTTGCCGAAGAGGCGGGCCATGCCGTCCTCGGAGATGCCGATGCCGTGGTCCTTCACGGCCAGCACCGCCGTGTGGCCCTCGCCCACCAGCGACACCTCCACCGGCTGGCCGGCGCCGTACTTCGCCGCGTTGGACAGGAGGTTGACGAGCACCTGCTCCACGCGCAGCGGGTCCCACTCGCCTTGTAGCGGCCCGTCCAGGTGCACCGTCAGCACGCTGCCCGCCTTCTTGAACTCCTCCGCGAACGCGTCCGCCATCTGCCGCACCAGCTGCGCCAGGTCCAGCTCGCGCGGCTCCAGGCTCAGCTTGCCCGCGGCCAGCCGCGACACGTCCAGCAGCGTGTTGACCAGGCTGCCCAGCCGCAACAGCTGCCGCTCCAGCACCTGCGTGCGCGGGGCGATTTCTTCCGACAGCCCGGGCTGCGCGGTGCCCACCTGGCGCTGCAGCAACTGCAGGTGCAGCCGCATGCTGGTGAGCGGCGTGCGCAGCTCGTGCGCGGCCACGCTGAGGAACTCGTCGCGCGCGCGCACCGCCTCCTGCGTCTCGCGCAGGGCCTGCTCGCGCACCGCCCGCTCGCGCGCGGCGCCCGCGTCGCGCTGGGCCTCCACGCGGCGGCGCTCGGTCATGTCCTCCACGTAGATGCACGCGGCCACGACGGCGCCGTCGCGGCGCACCGGGTGGTAGCTGGCGCGGTACACGCGCACGCGCTCCACGCCGCCGCCGTGCTCGCGGTGGACGATTTCCACGCCCTCCAGCGGCTCGCCCGTCTCCAACACGCGGCGGACGCGGCGGATGACGTCGGCGCCGGAAGGCGTGCCCCTCAGCACCTCCGTCATGGAGCGGCCGAGGTGGGCCTCGCGCGGCACGCCGTTCATGGCGGCCATCGCCTCGCTCACCTCCATGAAGCGCAGCTCGGGGTCGATGAGGGCCATGCCCAGCGGCACGGTGGACATCAGCTCCGCCAGGGCCACCGGCCGCGAGTCCTCGGCGGGACGCTGGCGCCCGTCACCTCCACCACCTGCTGGCGTTGTCACGTCCGGTCCCATGTCCTGGGCCGACCCGAGCCTCGGGGTCATCGTCCCCGCGTGTGTAGCAACCCCGCCCGATGACGTCACCGCGCGGCCTCTGGGCGTGTGTCCAATGGTGGAAGGATGCCCGAGTCCCACCCGGAATCTTCCTGAAATCGCGGGCGTTTCTCCGTCACCCCCGCCGCCGGCCGCATGGAGGGCAGGCGTGCGCGGGGCACCTGCTTCATCCCACCCCCACTGGCTCCCGTAGACTGGAGCCGCTCATGCAGCCCCCGGCACGGAGGAACCGAACCGAATGCGCCTGAGACGCCTCGCCCGTCGCACCATGCCCCATGCCTCCTCGGCCGCTCATGCGTACCAGGAGACCCACCACGGTGGACGCAACGAGCTGGTGGCCCGGAGCGGAGTGGACCCGCTGCGAGAGGAGCGGCGGCTGCGCTGGAGGGACCACTTCTCCCTGTCGGAGAACGTCCTCTTCGTGCCGCACCTGCACGCCGAGCACGACGGGCTGAGGATCGCCCAGCTCTCCGACGTGCACGTGGGGCAGGCGACCTCGGCCATCCGCATCCGCCGCGCGGTGGAGGCGGTCAACGACGCGAAGCCGGACCTGGTCTTCCTCACCGGCGACTACGTGACGCACAGCCCCAAGCCGCTGCCGCGTGTGCGCGAGCTGCTGGCGGGCCTCGAGGGCCCCGTCTACGTGGTGCTGGGCAACCATGACCACTGGGTGAACGGGCCCTACATCCGCGAGGGCTTCGAGCGGCTGGGCTACACGGTGCTGCAGAACGAGCACCGCCGGGTGCACGTGAAGGGCGCGCCGGTGACGGTGCTGGGCATCGACGACGGGCGCACGGGCCGTGACGACGTGGAGGCGACGTTCCGCGGCGCGCCGGAGGGCGGCACGCGGCTGGTGCTGACGCACGCGCCGCCGACGGTGGAGAAGCTGCCCGCGCACGCCGGGCTGGTGCAGTTCTCCGGGCACACGCACGGCGGCCAGTTCGTGGTGCGCGGCCTCACCGAGGCCATCTTCCGCCGCGCGGGCCAGCCGTACATCAGCGGCCACTACCGCGTGAATGGCAACCAGCTCTACGTGAATCGCGGGCTGGGCTTCGGCTTCGGCGGCCCGTACCTGCGCCGCGGCGCCGAGCCCGAGGTGGCCTTCTTCACGCTGCGCGGCGAAGCGGCGGCCGTCGCGAGCTGAGCGGTGCCCCGCCAGCGGCGAAGTGGGTAGCATGGGCGCTCATGCGCACCCTGCTCCTCCTCGCCGCCGCTCTCGCCGTGACGGGCTGTACCTTCCCCCACGCGCAGGTGGCCCGGGCCGACCTCCAGGCCCAGGGCCGCTTCTCCATCATCGACCTGGGGGGTGGCTACAGCTACCTCATCGACCCGCGCACGGAGACGTGCTTCCTGCGCCAGCCGGGCGCGGAGTTCACCTTCGCGCTCGTGGCGGTGCCCTGCGACAAGCTGAAGCACAACCTCCCCGAGGCGGCCGCGCACATCCCCTGGGTGCCCGACGCGCAACCGGCGGGCACGGCCAGCGCCACGCCCTAGCCACTCGCGCGCGCGGCCCTCAGTGCCGCAGCGGCACGCCCAGCCGTCCGCCGCCGAGCCCCTCTTCGCGCTTGCGGCTGCGCAGGCTGAAGGGCCCCGAGCCGAAGTAGACGATGAAGAGGGCGCCTCCCGCCATGGAGAGGTTCTTCATGAAGTGGACGAGCTGGTCCTGTGCCTGCACCGGGTCGGCGACGAGCCAGAACTTGTGCACCATGAAGGCCGCGGCCACGAGGAAGACGGCGATGGCCGCCGCCCCCAGGCGGGCGAACACGCCCAGCAGCACCATGAGGCCGCCCAGCACCAGCGCCACGCCGGACGCCAGCACCGCCAGGCGCGGCTCCGGCACGCCCGAGGACTGGGCATAGGCCGTCAGCGCCTGGAGCTGGAAGAAGTGGTTCAAGCCACTGGTGATGAAGATGGCCGAGAAGAGCAGCCGGCCCAGCGGCGCAAGCACGCCCATGACGTCCTCCCTGTATCCCGCCTCCCACCCCCTCAACGCCAGCGGGCGGAAGTCATTCACAAGGTGGCCATTGATTCCGGCGGGACAGCGAGGGCCCGCCCGCCCGTCTGCCCTCCGACGGGAGGACAGGGTCCCCGTCGGGTTGTCCCCGCTGCGACAACTCGCCGCACGCCCCTCCGCCACGGGGTACGTATGGTAGCCGGCGCCGTGAGAAAGCCCCTCGCCGCCACCCTCCTCCTCGCCAGCGCCATGGTGCTGGTGCCCGGCGCCCGCGCCTGGGCCTGCGCCACCTGTGCCTGTGGAGACCCGACGCTCACCTCCATGGGCACGGAGCAGCCGTTCTCCGGCCGCCTGCGCCTGTCCACCACGCTGCGCGCGTGGGGCCACACCGTGGGCCAGGACAACGTGAACGCGCTGCGCCTGCGCGAGGCGCGCATGGACGTGTCCGCCGCGTACGCGCCGCTGCCGTGGCTGTTCCTCGCGGCCACCCTCCCCTTGCAGGCCCGCGAGGTGCGCGACGTGAGCCTCGCGCGCGAGCGCGGCTGGGGTGTGGGGGACGTGGAGGTCAGCGCCAAGGCCTTCGTGTACCAGGACAAGGACTTCTCGCCGGACCACCTCTTCAGCGTGCTGGCCGGCGTGAAGCTGCCCACCGCGCCCGTGCTGCACACGGAGGATGGGACGGAGCTCGATTTGGACACGCAGCTGGGGAGCGGCTCGGTGGACCCGCTGTTCGGCGTGGCGTACCAGCACTTCCGGGGCGCGTGGTCCTTCGTCGCCAGCGCCACCGGCTTCCTGCCCACGCGCGGCATCCAGGGCTTTCGCGCCGGCGCGTCCGTGCGCACCACGCTCGCCGCGCAGTACCAGCCGGCCCCGCGCTGGGCGGTGCGTCTGGGATTGGATGGGCGGGTGGAGAAGGCCGCGGATATCAACGGCGAGAAGGAGGAGGACGGCGGCGGTGTCATCGGCTACGCCTCGCCCGACGTCCTCTTCAGCCCGGTGACGGACATCGTCCTGTCGGCCGGCGTGCGCGTGCCCTTCTTCAACCGGCTGAATGGCCGCGTGGCCCCCACTCCCATCGCGATGATGTCCGTCGCGTATGACCTCTGAGCTCGAGCACATGAAGCCCTCCGTCCTCGGCGCCGCCGCCCTCCTCTGTCTCGCCGCCTGTGGTGGTGGAGACCGCGTGGAGGGGATGGAGCTGACCCTTGGCATCACCACCGCGCGCGCCCGCCCCGCCCTGGAGGCTGGGGGCCCGCGCACCCTCCTCAATGCGCAGGGCACGCGCGCGTCCTTCACCCGCGCGCTCGTGACGCTGGGCAGCGTGGAGTTGTTGCCGTGTGAAGAAGCCGGCTGGCTGCGCCTGCTGCGAGGGCTGTCGCCCGTGAGCACCGCGTGGGCGCACTCGAGCTCCAGCCCCCGGCGGCTGGGCACGCCGCATGTCCTCGGCCTGGATGGCGCGGATGGGGACGTCACGGAATTGGGCGTGCTGCGTCCGCCACCGGGCCGGTACTGCCGCGCGCGGCTCACCTTCGAGCCGGCGGACTCGGACGCGCAGGGGCTGGCCTCCGCGACCGCGGGCCCCGAGCCCGTGGACATGGAGGGCCGCAGCCTCCACGTGCGCGGCACGCTTTCCCCGACGGATGGCGGCGTGGCACAGGCGTTCGACGCCACCAGCGCCGGGCACTCGTCCGTGGACGTGGTGCTCGACGGGCTGACGCTGTCGGAGGAGCAGCCCCGGGCCACGCTCGTCGTCACGCTGGCGTGGGACACGTGGCTGGACGGAGTGGGTCCCCAGGAGCCTCCCGCACGCGTCGACCTGCTGGGCAACGTGGCCCGCTCCGCCTCGGCCCGGCCGGCTGCCGCGCCATGACACCCGCGTCCGCCCTCTGGCCGGGCCCGAGGCCGTATCGCGGACGCGCATCCACATTCCCGCCGACTCCACGGCCTCCTCACGGAGGTGCGTCCTCCCGCCTGCCCGCCTCACGGTCGCGCCTCATGCATGGCGCGGATGGGGCCCGCGGTGCGTGGGTGTTGCCCACGCATGGCGGGGCTGACACCGGGCGAGGAGGCGTGGGCGGAGTTGGAGGGGACCTTCCGCTCGATAGAAGACCGGCGCCTGGTCGAGCGCAGCCAGGCGGTACTCACTGGCGGCATGAGCGGTCCGGACGGCTCCCGGCACCGTCCTGTTCGGGGGTCCCACCGCGAGGTTTCGAAGGAGCTCCATGCACTTCGAATCCGCGTCCGATTCAGTCCGTGCCTCTTGCGAGCGGGCGGCGCGCGAGTACATCACACCAGATGTCCATGCGAGTCTCCATCGCGGGCGCGCATCAACCCGAGCGTACCCCTCCACCGTGCCATGAAGCCCGAGCCTGACGCCCCCACACTCCCCGAGCCTGCCTCGCGGGCGCGCATCAACCTGGAGTGGCTGCTGCGGCTGCGGTGGGGCCTGCTGCTCGGCCAGGCGGTGGTCATCGCCGTGGCGGCGTATGGGTTGGAGTTGGCGCTGCCCGTGCCGGTGCTCGCGGCGCTGCTGGGGCTGGAAGCGCTCACCAACCTCTCCGTGCGCGCGTGGCTGCACGGGGCGCGGCGGGTGACGGAAGGTACCATCGGCAAGCTGATGCTGTGGGACACGCTGGTGCTCACCGGCCTGCTGGCCCTCAGCGGCGGCACGCACAACCCCTTCACCACGCTGTACCTGGTGAATGTGGCGCTGGGCACGGTGCTGCTGCCCGCGCGGTGGACGTGGGGACTGCTGGGCTTCACGCTGGCGGCGTTCGGCTCGCTCTTCGTGATTCAGGACGTGGAGCTGCCGCACGGGCTGTCCCGGCCGGACCATGCGGAGCTGATGCGGCTGCACATCAATGGCATGTGGGTGGCCTTCGCGGTGGCCGCGGGCTTCATCGTCTACTTCGTCCAGCGCGTCACCCGGGCGCTGGGCGCGCGCGAGCAGGAGCTGGCCCAGGCACGAGCGCTGCACGCGCGGCGGGAGAAGGTGGCGTCGCTGGCGACGTTGGCAGCGGGCGCGGCGCACGAGCTGTCCACGCCGCTGTCCACCATCGCGGTGGTGGCGAAGGAGGTGGAGCGCGCGCTGGCGGCCTCGGGCACCTCCGAGTCCGTGCGCGAAGATTTGCGCCTCATCCGCCAGCAGGTGGACCGCTGCCGGGACGTGCTGGTGCAGATGTCCGCGGACGCGGGGCAGACCACCGGAGAGCCCTTCCACGCGATTGCGCTGGGACGGCTGGTGGAGGACACGCTCGCGGAGCTGCCCGGCGCCGCGAGGGTGCGCGTGGAGGTTCCCGCCGAGCTGCGCGCCTGGCAGGTGCACGGCCCGCCGCGCGCGCTGGCCCGGGTGCTGCGCGGGCTGGTGAAGAACGCGCTGCAGGCCACGCCGGACTCGAAGCCCGTGGAGCTGCGCGTGCGGGCGGAGCAGGCCCGCGCGAAGCTGGAGGTACGCGACGGCGGCCCGGGCATGCCGGCGGAGGTGCTCGCGCGGGCGGGCGAGCCGTTCTTCACCACCAAGGCCCCGGGCGAGGGCATGGGCCTGGGGCTCTTCCTCGCGCGCACGCTGGCGGAGCAGCTCGGAGGCTCGCTGGAGCTGCGCTCCTCACCGGGCCAGGGCACCACCGCGAGCCTGGCGCTACCGGTGGGCGGAGCGGAGGCGGCGCCATGAGCACGGCCGGAGCACAGCACCCCAGCCTCCTCCTCGTGGACGACGACGCGACGCTGCGCGAGCGGCTGGCCCGCGCCTTCCGTGAGCGGGGCTGGGACGTCACCACCGCTGGGGACTACGACGCGGCCCTCGCCGCCGCGCGCCGCGAGTCACCCGAGTACGCCATCGTGGACCTGCGCATGCCCGGCCGCAGCGGCCTGGAGCTGGTGAGGGATTTGCTCGCCGTGGACGCCTCCACGCGCGTCGTCGTCCTCACGGGCTACGGCAGCATCGCCACCACGGTGGACGCCATCCGCCTGGGCGCGGTGAACTACCTCCCCAAGCCCGCGGACGTGGACGACCTCCTCGCGGCCTTCGCCCGTGCCTCGGGTGAGCCCGCCGTCGCGGCCTCGGAGAGCTTCGAGGCGCCCTCCCTCGCGCGCGCCGAGTGGGAGCACATCAACCGCGTGCTCGCCGACTCCGGCGGCAACATCTCCGAGGCGGCGCGGAAGCTCGGCATCCACCGGCGCTCCCTGCAGCGGAAGCTGCAGAAATACCCGCCTTCCCGCTAACTCCCGGGACCGGGTAGGGAGACACCCTGTTCGTGCAGGCCCCTTTCGCGGTAGGTGAAGCCCCATGTCCACCGCACTCACGCCCCGCTCTCGCAGTGACCTGGCTCGCGGCCGCTTCGGCCAGAGCCGCTACATGATTCGCCGTCAGTTCTTCAAGCTGTTCGGCGGCGCGTTCCACATCTACGACGAGGCGGGCAACGTCGCCTTCTACTCGAAGATGAAGGCCTTCAAGCTGAAGGAGGACCTGCGCATCTACGGCAGCGAGGACATGCAGGACGAGCTGCTCACCATCAAGGCGCGCAGCATCCTGGACTTCGGCGCCACGTACGACGTCACCGACGCGGCCACCGGCGAGCGCGTGGGCGCGCTGCGCCGCAAGGGCCTGCGCTCCATCCTCCGCGACGAGTGGCTCATCCTCGACGCGAACGACCAGGAGCGGGGGAAGATTGAGGAGGACAGCATGGTGATGGCACTCGTGCGCCGCCTGCTCACCAACCTCATCCCGCAGACGTTCAGCGGCAACGTGGGCGGCGCGCCGGTCCTCACCTTCACCCAGCGCTTCAACCCCTTCATCCAGAAGATTGATTTGGACTACTCCATGGACAGGGAAGGCCGGCTGGACCGCCGCCTGGGCATCGCCGCCGCGGTGCTCCTGTGCGCGATTGAAGGCCGCCAGTCCGGGGGCTGAGGCTCCGGAAATGAAAACGGCGGCCTTCCCTGAGGAAGGCCGCCGCTCTCACTGCTTCGGACTCCGGACTACGGCGCGGTGGTGATGGTACCCACCGCCACGTCGATGGCCTGCAGCGAGCCGGAGGCCGGCAGCGCGTGCGCCCTGAGGACGTTCAGCGGCACGAGGGTGCCGGCCGGCGTCTGGGCGGTGGTCTTCACCGTCAGCGCCACGGACAGCAGCGCGCCGGTGTAGCCGTGCGCCGGAGCGCCCTTCTGGTACACGCCCACGCTCAGCGTGCTGCCCTTCACGCTCGACTTGAGCAGGTGGGGAGCGGCGCCCACGTCGTAGCCGCGGTTGGCCACGTACTCGGAGCCGTCCACCGTGGACCAGTCGGCGGTGACCGGGTCCAGCGCCAGCGTCAGGTCCGCGCCACGGCCGGACTGGCCCGAGGGGCCCACCAGGTCCAGCACCAGCGTGTTGCCCGAGGACTGGCTGGCGTTGCGAACCAGGCGCCAGCCCGTGCCCGTGGGGTCCACGTAGCTCACCGTGCCGGCGACGGGCACGGTGATGGTGGCGGAGGCCTTCTTCGACGGGTCCGCCACGCTGGTGGCCGTCACGGTGAACGTGCCCGGGTGCGTCGGCGCCGTGTACACGCCGGAGCTGGTGACGGCGCCGTTGGCCGCACCGCCCTCCACGGCCCAGGTCACCGCGACGACGGAGGTGCCCGTGACTTGGGCCGTGAGGTTGACGACGGCGCCCGGGTTGACGGTGGCCGTCCCGGGGGTGACCGTCACCACGATGGTCGGGGTGACGACCGGGTCCACGGTGATGGTGGCCGAGTCGGACTTCGTCGGGTCCGCCACGCTGGTGGCCGTCACGGTGAACGTACCGGGGTTGCTCGGCGCGCGGTACGTGCCCGTGGTGCTGACGAAGCCGTTGGCGTCACCACCCACCACGGTCCACTGCACCGCGGTGTTGCTGGTGCCGGTGACTGCGGCGGACAGCTTGACGGAGCCGTCCTGGGCCACCGTGGCCGTCTTCGGAGTGACGGACACAACGACGTTCGGGACGACAATCGGGTCCACGGTGATGGTGGCCGAGTCGGACTTCGTCGGGTCCGCCACGCTGGTGGCCGTCACGGTGAACGTGCCGGCCTTGTTCGGAGCCAGGTACGTGCCCGTGGTGCTGACGTAGCCGTTGGCGTCGCCACCCGCCACCGTCCACTGCACCGCGGTGTTGCTGGTGCCGGTGACCTGTGCGGACAGCTTGACGGAGCCGTTCTGGGACAGCGTGGCCGTCTTCGGAGTGACGGACACAACGACGTTCGGGACGACAATCGGCTCCACGGTGATGGTGGTCGAGTCCGACTTGGACGCGTCCGCCACGCTGGTGGCCGTCACGGTGTACGTACCCGCCTGGTTCGGCGCGCGGTACGTGCCCGTGGTGCTGACGAAGCCGTTGGCGTCGCCACCCACCACCGTCCACAGCACCGAGGTGTTGCTGCTGCCGGTGACCTGTGCGGACAGGCTGACGGAGCCGTTCACGGACACCGTGGCCGTCTTCGGAGAGACAGCCACGACGACGGTCGGGACGACAATCGGGTTCACGGTGATGGTGGCCGAGTCCGACTTGGACGCGTCCGCCACGCTGGTGGCCGTCACGGTGTACGTACCCGCCTGGTTCGGCGCGCGGTACACGCCCGTGCTGCTGACGGTGCCGTTGGCGTCACCGCCCACCACCGCCCACTGCACCGCCGTGATGCTGGCGCCGGTGACCTCGGCGGACAGGCTGACGGAGCCGTTCACGGACACCGTGGCCGTCTTCGGAGAGACAGCCACGACGACGTCCGGAACGATGATGGGGTCCACCCGGATGGTGGCCGAGTCGGACTTCGTCGGGTCCGCCACGCTGGTGGCCGTCACGGTGAACGTGCCGGACTTGTTCGGGGCCAGGTACAGACCGGTGGTGCTGACGTAGCCGTTGGCGTCGCCACCCTGCACGGTCCACAGCACCGAGGTGTTGCTGGTGCCGGTGACCTCGGCGGACAGGAAGACGGAGCCGTTCGCGGACACCGTGGCCGTCTTCGGAGAGACAGTCACGACGACGTCCGGGACGACAATCGGGTTCACGGTGATGGTGGCCGAGTCCGACTTGGACGCGTCCGCCACGCTGGTGGCCGTCACGGTGTACGTACCCGCCTGCTGCGGCGCGCGGTACGTGCCCGTGCTGCTGACGGTGCCGTTGGCGTCACCGCCCACCACCGCCCACTGCACTGCCGTGACGCTGGCGCCGGTAACCTCGGCAGACAGGCTGACGGAGCCGTTCACGGACACGGTGGCCGTCTTCGGAGAGACAGTCACGACGACGTCCGGAACGATGATGGGGTCCACGGTGATGGTGGCCGAGTCCGACTTGGACGCGTCCGCCACGCTGGTGGCCGTCACGGTGAACGTGCCCGCGCGGCGCGGCGCCCGGTACGTGCCCGTGCTGCTGACGGTGCCGTTCTCGTCGCCGCCCTCCACCGCCCACTGCACCGCGGTGAGGTTGGTGCCGGTGACTTCGGCGGACAGGTGGACGGAGCCATCCTGAGCCACGGTGGCCGTCTTCGGGGAGACCGCCACCACCACCTCGTCGACGACGACGGGGTTCACCGTCACCGCGGCAGAGGCCTTCTTCGACGGGTCCGCCACGCTGGTGGCCGTCACGGTGAACGTGCCGGACTTGTTCGGAGCACGGTACACGCCCGTGCTGCTCACGAAGCCGTTGGCGTCACCACCCTCCACGGACCACAGCACCGTGAGGTTGTTGGTGCCAGTGACTCCGGCCGTCAGGGAGACGGAGCCGCCCCAGGTCGTGGTGGCCGTCGCGGGGGTGACCGCCACCACCACGTCCTCGACGACGACCGGCTCCACCGTCACGGCGGCGGAGGCCTTCTTCGTCGGGTCCGCCACGCTGGTGGCCGTCACGGTGAACGTGCCGGACTTGTGCGGCGCCAGGTACACGCCCGTGCTGCTGACGAGACCGTTGGCGTCACCGCCCTCCACGGACCACTGCACGGCCGTGATGGAGGAGCCGGACACTTCCGCCGTGAGCTGGGTGGTGGTGCCCTGGCCGATGGACGCCGCATCCGGGGTGACCTTCACGACGACCGTCGGAGTCTGGACGGCCTCCACCTTGACGGAGGCCGTGTCCGTCTTCGAGGTGTCCACCGCGTTGGTGGCCACCACGGTGTACGTGCCGGCCGCCGCGGGCGCGGTGTAGACGCCCGTGCTGGTGATGGTGCCGTGGGAGTCGCCTCCCTCCACGGACCAGAGGACGCGCGGGTCCTCCGCATCCTGTACCGAGGCGCTGAAGGTCGTCTTCTCGCCGGCCTTCACCGTCACGTTCTTCGGGGTCACCGTCACTGGCCCCGAGTCGGGGTCGGTGCAGGCAGCCAGCGCTCCAATCAGGAGCGGAACAATGAGCTTCATCCACGTTTTCATGGGGATTACCGTCCGAACTGGCTGACGAAGAGGGTGATGTCGTTGTCGTTCACGGAGCCGGCACCGTCGAGGTTCGTCTCCTCGGAACCGTTGGTGCCGTAGTCCTGCGCGAGCAGGCCCATGTCCTCTCCGTCCACGACGCTGTCGCCGTTGATGTCGCCCGTGTAGACCTGGATGGCCGCCACGGCCTTCGCCGTCGGTACCACGACGCTCGCCGCGGACACGTGGCAGAGGCCACGGACCACCGGCGCGGCGTAGACGCCGGTCGCGCTGACGGTGCCGCAGATGCGGCCCTCCGCCACGGACCAGGTCACCGCCGTGTTCACCGCGTTCGCCACGCTCGCCTGCAGGGCGACGGAGCCGCCCACCGGCGTCACGATGGACGCCACCGCCAGCTCCACCGTCACCGGCTGGAGCGTGAAGGTGGTGGTCGCCTTGGAGGACTTGCCGTACGCGTCGTACGCCACCGCCTCCAGGACGTGCTCACCCGCCGCCAGCGGAATCGGGAACAGCGGCAGCGTGTACGGCTCGAACGACGTCTTCCCCTTGAGAGCGCCGTCCACGTAGAACTCCACGTACGCAACGCCCGTGTCGTCGGTGGCCTCGGCCCGCAGCGTGTAGTTCTCGAACATGCCCTCCAGGCTGGCCGTGATGTGCGGCGCGCCCGTGTCCTCGACGGTGGAGTTGTGCACCTCGAAGCTCACCACGCGCTCCGTCACGTTGCCCGCCTTGTCCGTGGCCCTCGCCTTGAACTGGTGCGGGCCGTTGGACAGGCTCCTCGTGTCGAGCGGCGCCGCGTAGATGCCCTGGACGTTCGTGAACGAGGTCACCGGGGCGTCATCCACCAGGAACTCGAGGGAGTTCGTCCAGACGTTGTCGCTCACGGAGGCCGTCAGCTGCACCGTCCCGTAGCTGCCCTCGACCGCCGCGGAGAGCGTGGGGCTCTGGACGTCCGCCTGGGTCGAGGTGACCAGGTTGACGTCGTCCAGGAAGAACTGGACGTCGCCGTCCGGGTCATCCATGGCCGCCGTCTGGTCCACGTCGAAGAACAACTGCACCGTCTGGCCCTTGTACTGCGTCAGGTCGAAGCGGTGCTGGAAGTACTGCGCGTTGGTGTCATCCGCCTGGGAGAGCGTCTTCAGCGTCCCCAGCTCGGTGCCGGCGGAGTCCCGCACCTTCGCGCTGAAGGTGTGGTGGGGCAGGGCGTCGGTGAACCCGCCGTTGTAGATGCGCAGCCAGAAGCTGAAGATGGCCGAGGTCGCGGTCGCCGGAATGGCGACGGACTGACGGACGGAGTGCCGCACCGGACCCGAGGTCCAGAAGATGTAGAAGCGGCTGCCCGTGTGCGCGAAGGACGCGCTGCTGAAGATGCCCGTCGAGCCCGACACCGTCGTCGCACTCGTCCAGCTCGTGGAGGTCTCGAAGCTGGGGTTGAGCACGCGCTGGGCGGCGGTGGTGTCCACGTAGAACGTCACCGCGGGAGAATCGCCCACGTTGCCGCCCGCGTCCGTGGCCCGGGCGACGAGCGTGTGCGCGCCTCCCGTCAGCGTGGAGAGGTTGACGACCCGGGAGAACGACCTGACCGAGTTGCCCAGGGACACGCCGTCGACGAGGAACTCCACCGCGTTGACGAAGCCGTTGTCGGACACCTCCGCGAGGTAGCCCACGCGCGTGCCGGAGAAGACCACGTTGGCCGCCACCCGGGGCGTCTCGGCGTCCGCGGCGTGGGTGACGCGCAGCGAGAAGTCATCCAGCTGGAAGTTGGTGGCAAGCGAGGCATTCTCGTTGCCCTCCACGAAGATGCGCACCGTCTGGCCCGCGTAGGCCGTCAGGTCCACGCTCTGCTGCACCCAGCCCAGCGTCGCGTCCAGGTTGGACCACGTCGCCACCGTCCCCAGCACGGTGCCCGAGGTGTTGCGCACCTGCAGCGTCAGCGTGTCGCGGACGGCGGTGGTCGTCGTCTCGGCGGTGGTGAGGTTGAGGAAGAAGGTCAGCGAGGCCTTGGTGACGCCGGCGGGAATGGTGACGTCCTGCCACAGCCTGTCGACGTGGGTCGTGCCCCAGCCGTTGAGCCACACGTAGCCCTGGCCGGAGTGTCCGCCCGCCGCGGGGAAGTTGATGTTCTCCGGCGGGTCCGCCGTCCAACCCTGACCGGCCAGCTCGAAGCCCGGGTCGGTGAGCAGCTGCTCGAAGCTGTTGGCGACGGTGAAGCTCGCCGGGGCGGACGCGGCGTAGTTGCCGGCCGCGTCGTAGGCCACCGCCACCAGCTGGTGCGCGCCGTTGGACAGCGAGGTGGCGTCCAGCGGGAACTGGTACGGCTGGGCGGAGATGTCCCCCGCCAGGGCGCCGTCGACGTAGAGCTCCACGCGGGCCACGCCGACGTTGTCGTCGGCCTGCGCGCGCAGCTGGAGGTTGGGAGAGCTGCCGGAGACGCTCGCGACGACGGTGGGGGCCGTACGGTCATCGTACGTCTCGGCGGTGTAGCCCACGTTGATGGCCGCGAAGGCGTTCTGCACCGCGCGGTACTCGTTGGACTGGGCGCCGAAGAGGTCCGCCGCGGCCTGGAGGCTGCTGGTGCGGGCCGACAGGTAGTTGGACGACGGGAACAGGTAGACGGAGAGCGCGCGGTACCAGATGGCCGCCGCCTTGTCGTTGCCGATGCCCCTCATGCCCTCGGGCAGGTAGGTGCTGGAGTAGTCGGTGCCGACCACCAGCGGCTGCGCGCCCTGGGACAGGAAGTAGAAGGCGCGGTTCATCGGGCCGCTGCTGAAGTGCACGTCGATGTTGCCGAGGCCGGGGAACCAGGAATCCACGCTCAGGCCATCCAGCGACGGGCGGAACATGACGCGCAGCGGGAACTCGCTGAGGTCCTCGGCCATGAGCCAGTTGCCACCGGTGTCACCAATGGTGCTGCCGCGGCCGTTGGCCACCCAGAACTCCGTCATGGTGCCGAAGATGTCCGAGTTGGACTCGTTGAGGCCGCCGGACTCGCCCTCGTAGATGAGGCCGGCAGTGTGCGAGGTGACGCCGTGGCTCATCTCGTGGCCCGTCACGTCGAGCACGCCCATGGACTTGAAGCCGCCAGCGGCCGGATACGAGCCGTCGCCGTAGCTCATGCAGAAGCAGCCGTCGCTCCAGAAGGCGTTGTCGTAGAGGTTGCTGGCGTGCACCCGGTTGTAGGTGGGCGAGCCGAGGCCGTCGACGCCGTCGCGGCCGAAAATCTTCTTGTAGAAGTCCCACGTCGCCAGCAGGCCGTAGTGCGCGTTGACGGCGGCCGTCTGGCCGTTGGCGCTCAGCGTGTTGTTGGCGCCGACGATGTAGTTCTGCCCGTCGCCCCAGACGTTGTCGGGGTCCGTGTAGAGGGTCAGCGTGGGAATCACGCCGCTCTGCACGTTGGCGTGGTTGACGTCATAGGTACGGATGCCCTCGCCGCCGGTGCGCGTGACGTCGCGCAGCTCGAAGGCGCCCTGGGCGTTCTGGAAGACGTCCAGCTGGACGTCACCGCTGTACTGCGAGTGGCCGAGGCCCTTGGCGGCGGCCGTCTGGAGCGAGTTCCACTTCTTCAGCACCTCACCCGAGTGCGCGTCGACGATGAAGTCCGTGTGCTTGACGCCGTCCTTCGGGTTCTCCAGCTCGGTGTGCACGTGGTACGCGAGCTTGTAGCCGACGACTTCCGTGGTGAAGTCCGCCGCGTTCTGCTTGGCGACGGGCTTGCCGGGGTAGCGGTTCACCAGCCGCGTCTGGGGATAGACGATGAGCTCGCTATCCGGAGTGACGGCGAACTCGCCCTTGGGCGCCAGCTCCTGGGTGGCCTTCGTCAGCGCGGACTTCGCGTCCAGCGTGGGCGTCACGTCCAGGCGGATGCCCTTGCGCAGGCCGTCGGAGGTGATGCTGATGTCCCCGGCGGACACACCCTGGTGGGTGATGGCCATGGCGCCCCACACGGGTACGCCCTGGTACGTCTGCGCAAAGCGCGCGTGCGTCTGACCAAAGCTGTCCGTGCTGGAGCTGGACAGCGTGAAGTCGTCCCGCGAGCCCAGCCCGAGCTTCAGGCTCTGGGCCTTGAGGTTTGCCAGGGATTGCGCCACACGGGCCGGCTCCTGGGCCTTGAGCTGCGCCAGCATGGGCTGGGCAGCGGGAGTGAGTTTCTCAGCCGCAAGGGATGAGCTCGCCGTGAACAGACCGGCGAGGAGCAGAGGCCACCGAGGCCACGGCTTGGACATGGATTTGACTCCGCCGTACTACGTCAGGGGGAACCCCCGCTGACGGCATCCTGGGGGAGTGCCTTCCGCGGGAGGGCCACGCTGACAGTGGGGGGAGTCCGGACAACCCCAGGGCACTCCTTCGCCCTCGAACGTTCCATCATCAGCGTAACTTTTGACGAGTATACACAGTCAAAAAGCAGATGAAATGGGGGCGGACCCTTAGGTCCGCGAATCGGCCACAGGAAAGACGCGGAGTACTGAATATTCGCGGAGTGTCCTGTGTGTCCCAGTGGGTGGACGCGGCCCCAGCCCCAAAGGCGGGGCCAGCGTCATGCCCCGGACTACCGCCAGGGATTGGAGAAGCGCGCGTCCTGGGTGAAGGCGGTGTCCGTGAGGCTTTCGAGGAAGGCCAGCAGGTCCGCGCGCTCGTCGGCGGTGAGCGTGAAGGGGCGCACCAGCGGGTCCTTGTTGGGATTGGCGCGGCCGTCCCCGGCGAAGGGCCCTTCTGTCACGTTGCGCCCGCCGGAGGTGTAGTGGTCGATGACGGCCTCCAGCGTGGGGATGCTGCCGTCGTGCATGTACGGCGCCGTCAGCGCCACGTTGCGCAGCGGCGGCACGCGGAAGCGGCCCTGGTCCCTGGCGTTGTGGGTGAACTCGAAGAGGCCCGGGTTGTCCGGCGGGTAGGCGCCGTTGCCGTCCACGTCGTAGAGGCCGGTGTTGAAGAACTGCCGCTCCGGCAGCCGCGAGTCCTTCGCGCGGAACGAGAGGGTCAGGTTCGTACCGCTGTGGCAGTGGTAGCACTCCGCCCGCTCGCCGAAGAACAGCTCCATGCCCCGCTTCGCCGACCGCGTCATCGCCGTGTCGTCGCCTTGCAGATAGCGGTCATACGGCGAGCTGCCCGACAGCAGCGTGCGCTGGAAGGATGCCAGCGCCTTCACGATGGCGTCCTTGCCCACCGGCTCGGCCTCGTTGGGGAAGGCGGCGCGGAACAGCTCGATGTAGCGCGCGTCGCCGCGCAGCCGCCCGAGCACCTCGTCCAACCGGGGCGCCAGGCCCAGCTCCGTGGGCACCTCGTTGAAGAGGGGCACCAGGGCCTGCGACTCCAGCGACTCCAACTGGGGATTCGCCCAGGTGTACGTGGCCAGGTACACCACGTTGGCCAGCCCCGGCGCATTGCGGGGGACGTGGTCCCCGGTGGAGCCCACCGGCGTGGCCTTGCCGTCGGTGAAGGCGCGCTGCTGCTCGTGGCAGCTCGCGCAGGCCAGCGTGCCGTTGCCGGACAGGCGCGTGTCATAGAAGAGGTGGCGGCCCAGCTGCACCTTCTCCTCGGACATGGGGTTGTCCTCGGGGACGAAGGGCTCGGGGAAGCCGGCCGGCAACTGCCAGGCGTACGTGGGCCCGGGTGTGGGCGCCGGCGGTGGGGCCTCCCCGCCGCAGCCCGCCGCCAGCAGCGCGCCCAGCACTGCGCCTGTCTTCCATGCGCGGAACATCCGGGTGGCTCCTTCAGTCCAGGTCAACGGGGTTGCTCCCCACGTGGCAGACGTTGCAGGCGCCCGACATGGTGGGGAACGGCATGAAGTTGAAGGACGCCGTGGCCTGGCTCGTCACGCGGGGGAAGAGCGACTGGCTCGGGAAGGGCGCGGCCTCCGTCGTATAGAAGTTGCCGCTCGCGTCCGCCTCCAGCGTCAGCACCACGGTGCCCGCGCCGTTGGGCGCGGTGGAGAGGGTAATCGTGGCGTCCGGGTTGGGCTCGCGCCTCGAGGTGACGGCGGTGCCCGCCACGGTGAAGCGCCCGGGCGCGGTGCCGTTGGGCCCGTGACAGGCCATGCAGTTGTTCCCCGCCTCGTGGCTGGTGCCGCCGCGCTGGCTCTTCAGCGACACGGCATCCAATTCCGGCGCGCGCTGCACCGTGGGCGGAGGGGACGTCCCCTCATCGTCACCGGCGCCGCAGCCGGCGGCCAGCGCCAGCAGCAGCGCGGCGGGGAAGCGGAAGGCAAAGACAGACATGGTGGAGCCCAGGCCCTTTTAGCGGACGCGGAAGAAGGTGTCGGGCCGCGACAGCGCGCTGCCGTCCACCGCCAGGCCGACCTGCTTGAAGAAGGCCGCGCACTCCGGGTCCCCCGCGCTGGACATGCAGCCGGGCATCCCGTCCGAGGTGCCGTCCGGCACGCGCTCCACGTCCAGCTCCGAGTACAGACCGGCCGCGTCCAGCACCACGAGGTTCGTGTCCGGGTCGAAGCCGCCCAGCGTCACCGTGGCCTGGTTGTCGGAGGTGCAGGTGAAGCCCTCGCCCACCGAGCCCTTGCAGCCGGCCGCGCCCAGGTGGAAGTAGTAGCTGTCATTGGCGGCGGTGCGCACGTCCAGGCGCAGGAACTTGTAGCCGCCCTGCCAGCTCCACCACATGCCGGGCGCGTTGAGCGGCGCGGGCGCGGTGGCACCGTCCAGGTGGTTCATCTCCGGGGGCAGGCCCACCTTGAACTCCAGGCCCGTGTAGTCGTCGTGCTCGGGCGCGGTGCCCACGACTTCCCGGTGCGTCAGCGGGCTGCCGGTGTCACAGGTGCCGGTGCCGTCCTCGAAGTCCAGCAGGGCCATGGTGTCGCGCTGCCAGGTGCCGTCCTGCTCCAGCGCCAGCGCGTGCCGCTCGCCGTTGGCGCGCACCAGGGTGACGTCCCGCACGTACATCTTGAAGTCGAGCAGCTCGATGGCGCCGCGCGAGGTGCCGATATCGGTGTAGCGGGTGCCGCACGCCAGGGACTCTTCGCGGACCTGCGGGCTGAAGCGCACCTGATACGTCTTCTCGCTCTCGGCACAGCCCTGCATCAGCAACAGGGACGGCAACAGCCACAGGCCTGCGGACTTCCGGACGGCGTTCATTCCAAGGACCTCCACGAAGGGTGGGCGGGGGCCACCCTGACGGCGGGATGGGTAGCAGAGGGGCCCGGCCCGGCCGCTGTGGCATGTTGTCGCGGCGCCCGCCGTGTCGGGCCCGGCACGGCGAGTCCCGGCCTGGCGCCCACCGCGGGACACCCCTCTGCGTCTGGGGTCGGGAACGCGGGGGCGCCCGGGACATATCGCCAGCCCTGGCGTGTGGAAGCGAACGCGGCCCGGCCCTCCGGTGCACTGGCCCCCGCGGGCGCTCGGCCCTACCCATGCCGTTCTCTCAAAACCCTGGAGGCTGCCCGTGCCCGCTCGCCCGCTGTCCCACGTCCTGCCCCTGCTCGTCCTGGCGGGACTGAGCCTGGGCCACGGGGGAAGCAACGGCGAAGGCGGAGGAGGAGGTTGCGGCGGCGGGGACTCCGACTCCGACGCGCACCATCATGAGGAGGAGCACCTGGCGGCGTCCGGCGCGGTCTGCCCATCCGGAGGAGGCCCCACGGCCTCGGACTTCGGGCAGGCCTTCCTGCAGGCGCACTGCCTGTCGTGCCACAGCGCCAGCGTGACGGGCGCGGCCCGCGAGGGCGCTCCCACGGACGTGGACTTCGACACTCCCGAGGCGGTGCGCCAGTGGGCGGAGGCCATCGACGCGCACTCGGCCGCGGGGCCCTCCTCGGTCAATTCACAGATGCCACCGTCTTCCCGCCCCGCTCCCTCCCTGGACGAGCGCGTGAAGCTGGGTCAGTGGCTCGCGTGCGGTGCACCATGAGCGGCGCGCTCACCGGGGCGCCACGCCCGCACTTCCCCACGGACCTGCTCGGCCGGCCTCTCGCACGCGGGGTGCGGCGAGGACGACGGTTCGACTCACGGGCAGACGCCGCAGTCGGACTGGCAGCTCGCGGCGGTGTTGCTGGTGCCGCAGTGCTCGGAGAGCTGGCAGGTGCCGTCGCCGCACGTGTAGATGTCCTGGGTGCGGATGCGGGTGGTGATGGGGCGGTAGACCTTCCCGTTGTACGTGCACGTCTTGTAGTAGTTGCGCGACGTGTCCAGCTGGCAGTACGTGCCGGCGGAGCCCACGTGGCTGATGACCACGGCGCAGTCCGGGTCGCCGGCCCACTGGGACAGGCCGCACGCGCGCACCGTGCTCTGGCTGTACGAGAGGTAGTCCGCGTCGTTGCCCACGAAGAGCCCCTCTCCGTTGAAGAGGTTGCCGAAGAACACCGCCTCCGGCTGGTTGAAGGTGGTGAGCTCGTTGGTGCCCAGGGGGATGGCCACGCCCGTCGCGTCCCGCCCCTGCACGGAGATTTCGAGGTGCACGCCGTACTTGTTCACGTGCGCGGCCAGGCAGCCGGACACCACCTGCTGCTCCGCCAGCGTCGCCGGCGAGCCGCCCGCCCAGCCCGGCGCCAGGCCCAGCACGCCCGTCCACGTGTACGTGGTGCCCGAGTACGTGTACGTGAGGGACTGCGTCGAGCCGAGCGCGCACCGCGCGATGTACCGCATCACCTCGTCCGCCTTCGCCGGGTTCGTCCCGAACCAGGTGCTGAAGCCGTTCGTCGACAGGCCGTTGGTGGAAAGGCCGTTGGTGGAGAGCCCATTCGTCGACAGCCCGTTGGTCGACAGGCCATTGGTGGAAAGGCCATTCGTGGAGAGCCCGTTGGTGGAGAGCCCGTTCTGCGACACCAGCCCGTCGGCGTGGGTGCCGAGGGACTCGCCCTCCACGTCCATCCCCTGCTCCGCGGGACCGCAGCCGATGGCCGCGACGCACAGCAGCACGGGCACCCAACCCCATCCACGCGGATGGCGGCTCCAGCTGCGGGTGACCTCGGAGTGGGGTGAGGTCTGCGGGATGAGGTGGCGCATGGGTCTGCCTCCGCGTTGGGGGTGACCGCGATTCGTGCGGTCACGACAACGGGTAAGGCTTCCCGCGCGGACTGACAGGTGTCCCCGCGTGCAGATCGAACAACTCGGTCCTACGGCAAACACGTACTCCGTGCGCCGCCTGACGCTCCGTCAGAAGACAGACGCACGGAGAACGATTGCGTATGGAATGACTCAGGTTTGATTCATGTATCGCGCGTCGTATTTACCGGTGCGCGAGCCAGCCGCGCGTCACGCGGCAGTGACACGGTGAAGGTGGTGCCGTCGCGCTCGGACGAGCTCACGTGCACGCTGCCGCCATGGGCCTGGACAATCTCTCGGACGATGAACAGGCCGAGTCCCAAACCACCCCGGCGGCGGCCCTTCTCGCGCGCGGTGCCGGCCTGGCGGAAGGGGTCGAACAGGGTGGCGAGCTGCGGGGCGGGGATGGGGGAGCCGGGGTTGTGGACCTCCAGGACGAGCCAGGTGTCCTGCTCCTCGCAGCGCAGCATCACCGGGGCGTCCTGCGCGCCGTGCTCCAGCGCGTTGCCGACGAGGTTGCTCACCACCTGCGCCAGCCGGTCCGCGTCCCAGACGCCGTCCGCGCGGCCGTCCACGTCGAAGGCGATGTGGCGGTCCGGCCATGCGGCGGACAGTTCCTCCACCACCTGTCGGCACAGGGTGGCGAGGTTGGCTTGCGCGAGGTTGAGCGGAATGCCGCCGGACAGCCGCGCGCGGGTGAGGTCGAGGATATCTGAAATCATCGTCCCCATCCGCGCCGCGCTCGTCTCGATGCGCTGGGCCAGCTGCTGCTGGTTGGAATTGTGCGGGGTGCGACGGCGCATGGCCCGCGCGGACAGGGAGATGGCGTTCAGCGGGTTGCGCAAGTCATGGCCGAGGATGCCGATGAAGCGCTCGCGGAAGCGGGCCTCCTCGGACAGGCGCTCCAGGGCGCGGTGGCGCTCGGTGATGTCCATCATGGAGCCAATCATCCGCACCGGGCGGCCCGCCGCGTCGCGCGCGAGCACGCCCCTGTCCAGCACGTGGGCCCAGGTGCCGTCGCCGCGCTGGAAGCGGTACTCCGCCTGCCACGTGGCGCCCGTGGAGGCCACGAAGGCGCGCAGCGCGGCGGCCACCGCGTCGCGCTCGTCGGGGTGCACGCGGGCCTGCCACCAGTCCAGCCCGTGGGTGGCGGGCTCCTGGCCATAGCCGAACCACTCGCCCGGGCTGGCCTCCCAGCGCACGGTGCCGGCGCCGAGCTCCCAGTCCCACAGCACGTCATGGGTGGCGCGCGCCGCCAGCCGGTAGCGCTCCTCCGCCTCGCGCAGCGTGGCCTCCGCCTGCTCGCGCTCGGTGCAGTCCGTGACGACACCCACCATGCGGTGCGCGCGCTCGCCGTCGCGCACGCCCTGCCCCACCGCCTCGTACCAGTGCGTGGCGCCGTCCGCGTGCCGGCAGCGGAACTTGAGGGTGTACGGGCCGTCCGCCGCCAGCGCCTGTTCAATGGCGCGCGCCACGCGGGGCCGGTCCTCCACCACCACGCACGAGAGGAAGCCCGGCAGCGAGCTGCCCAGCGTGCCGGGGAGCTGCCCGAAGAAGGCGTCCGCCTCTTGAGACCAGGTGACGGCGCGGCGCGCCTCCGTCCACTCCCACGCCACCATGCGCGCGGTGGTCAGCGCCAGCCGCAGCAACTCCTCGCGGGCCCGCAGGGCGCTCGCGCCCTCGAGCGCGGCCTCCGCCCGGCGCCGCGCCTCGCGCTCGCGCTCCAGCGTCTCGCGCAGGGCCCGCGCGTCCTCCTCCACCGGAGGCAGGAGCCACAGCGAGAAGCCCTCCCCCTCCTTCACCGCCACCGCCTGGAAGCGCGCGTCGAAGCCCTCGCACCGCACCCGCAGCGGGACGGACAGCGGCACGCCGGTGGTGCCCAGGCGCACGCAGTCCTCGACTTCCAGGCCGCTCACCCCGTCGGCGGGCCAGTGCGACAGGTGGGCGTCCAGCCCCCAGTCGCGCACCACGTCGCCGGCCGCCGCGTTGTACGACGTCCACTGGAAGTCGAGCACCTCGCCCGAGGGGGCTCGCACCGGCTCGAAGAAGAGGCAGGGCGCCGGGCTCCCGGCATGGGGCGTCCATGCCAGGGCGGACCCTGGGAGTGATGACAGACCCGCCATCGGCTTTTCCCCCAGCGCGCGCCGCCACACCCGCGGCACGAAGCATGCGGTGGAGGAAAAGAGTGCCATGTCCCCACCGGCGCGAGCCTGTCCCGGGGTACAGCCCCCCGGCCCAGTGCTCACCCGTGAGCACTTCGCGGCTCAGCGGGCCGCCGTCCCGGGTAGGGGTGCCAGGGCTTCCTTGAAGTGACGCATCACCCGCTCCCACATGCGCTGGCTGACGAGGGGGTCCCCCACCATGTGCGTGTAGCCGCTGAGGGGCAGCAGCTCATGCGGCCGGCCCGCGCGGAACAGCGCGTCCGACAGCTTCAGCGTGTGGAAGAAGTAGACGTTGTCGTCCGCGGTGCCGTGGATGAGCAGCAGCCGGCCGATGGGCTTGTCCTGCTTCGCGTAGGTGAGCAGCGAGCTCCTGTCGTACGCCTCCGGGTGCTCGTCGGGCAGGCCGAGGAGGCGCTCGGAGACGTGGGTGTCGTAGTCGCGCCAGTCCGCCACCAGCGCGCCTGCGACGGCGGCCTTGAAGACGTCCGGCCGCTCCATGGCGGCGAGCGCGCTGATGTAGCCGCCGTGGCTCCAGCCGACGATGCCCGCGCGCTGGAGGTCCACCTCGGGCACTTCCGCGGCGAGCGCCTTCAGCGCGGCGACCTGGTCCTCCAGCGTCACGAGTCCGAGGTTGTACTTCACGGCGTGCAGCCACGTGCTGCCCCGCAGCGGCGTGCCGCGCCCGTCGAACTTCACGACGAGGAAGCCCTGGTCCGC
Organism: Pyxidicoccus caerfyrddinensis; assembly: GCF_010894405.1. Lineage (GTDB taxonomy): Bacteria > Myxococcota > Myxococcia > Myxococcales > Myxococcaceae > Myxococcus > Myxococcus caerfyrddinensis. The sequence goes on along the minus strand of NZ_JAAIYA010000003.1, from coordinate 578,328 downwards.
CATCCACTGCGACATCAGGCTCTGCGCCATGCTCTGGTGGACGCTGGTGGCGATGGCGCCGCCGTACACGTCCACGAGGACGGGCAGCTTCACGCCCGGCTTGAAATCACGCGGCCGGACGATGGACGCCCAGAAGCGCTCCCTGCCCACCTGACGGACCTCGAGCCGGGGCTGGAAGGGCGGCTCCTTCGCCACGGAGGGCAGCTCCCCCACGCGCGTGCCGTCTGCCTTCAATACGTAGCTGCGGCGCATGCTGGTGGGCCCTTCCGTGAGGAGCACGGTGAGGTGGCCCTGCTCGCTCATGCGCGCGGACTCCAGCGCCGGACCGCCCGACGTCACGCGCGTGGGCGCCCCGCCCTTCACCCCGCGCCACAGGTAGCGCTCGGTGGGGTTGGGGCCGCCGACGAAGTACAGCGTGTCCTCCGCGGGCAGGTAGCGCACCAGGCCGCGAAAGCCGGCGTCTGGCTTCACCAGCGAGCGCACGAGGCCGCCGTCCGCGTTGCGCAGCTCCACTTCCGGGGCGCCGTTACGCTCGGTGAGCCAGAGGAAGCCGCTGCCATCCGGGAGCCACTCGGGGAAGGGCGGGTGCAGGTCCAGCCACGCGTCGTCCTTCTCCGTGAGCAGCACGCGCGTGCGGCCCGTCTTCACGTCCACCGCGAGCACCTGCTCCTCGGTCTGCAGGCGGTTCTGCACCAGCAGCGTCAGCGGCCCCTTCGCCGGCCACGCGACGGAGGCGAGGTACGGATACCTCGCGGCGTCCCAGTCCACCCACGTCGTCTTGCCCCCCGTCACGGGCGTGAGGCCCAGGCGCACCTTCGCGTTGGCCTTGCCCGCGCGCGGGTAGGGGAAGCGCTGGGCGCCGGCCTCCGGGTGCATGACGTCGACGATGGTGAACTGCTCCATGCCGGCGGTGTCGGACTCGGTGTAGGCGAGGAGCTTCGAGTCCGGGCTCCACCAGAAGCCGGAGAAGCGGCCCATCTCCTCCTGGGCGAGGAACTCGGCGAGGCCGTGCGTCTTCTCCGGCGTCCCGCCGCGCGTCACGCGGGACTCCGTGTTGGAGGCGAGGTCGACGCGGTACACGTCGTTGTCACGCACGTACGCCACCTGGCGGCCGTCCGGGGAGAACTGGGGGTCGATGGTGCCCGGCCCCGTCTTCAGCTCCGTCACCTTCCCGGACGCGCGCTCGACGACGTAGAGGCGGCCGGACAGCGACAGCCGGAGCCGCTCGCCGTCCGTGGACAGCGCGAAGGAGGCGAAGCCGGAGGCCATCATGCGCATGCGCTCGCGGCGGGCCTTCTCCTCGGCGGTGAGCGTCTCCGCCGCGCCCTTGAGGAGCGACTCCGGGGTGAGCACCTCGCGCGTCTGGCCCGTCGCCACGTCGAAGGCGAAGAGCGTCTGCGCGCCGGAGGGAGGCTGACCCCGGAGGAAGAAGACGGTTTTCTCGTCGGGGGTGATGGTGCCGAGACCGGGACGCCCGAGGTTGAAGTTGCGCGTCTCCGACAACTGCCGGAGGAACGAGTCTCCAGGGGAGACGGAGGACGGCGAGGACTTCGGCTGGGCCAGGACGGGAGCGCTCAGCAGTGCGAGCGCCGCGAGGAGGTAGCGCATGCGAGGGCCGGCCACCCCGTGTCCGAGGTCGCCGCTCCGTGACAGCGAGGGGTCACTGCGAAATCACCCTACCGCAGGCGCTGTGGCGGTACAGCCGCACGCTTGCTCCGTGGAGGACATCCCGACCACGCCGCTGTGGGTCAGGCTTCCTCGTCGGGTAGGAGCGTGCGGAGCAGCTCGTCGTCGGGCCCGAGCGGGCGCCAACCGGGGGGCGGTGGCCTGGCCAGGAGTGCCGCGGTGACTTGTCTAGCGCGCTCCTTGTGCGTCTCTGGAGTGAAGCCAATCCAGGAGGCGAGCGTCATTGCGGCCTCCAAGCGGGCTTCGTCGTCGAACACGACCGGCCAGCCATCGGGAAAGCTCTCGGACAATTCACGTACGAGCTGCCCGCGCGTCAAGCGCGTGACCTGACAGCTTCGTTCCGCCTCATCAACCAACCCGCTAAACACCTGTACCGCGCTGAAGCTGTCCTTGCCGAGTTCCTCGGCCAACTCAACCAGCGGGAGTGTGGGATGTGCGTCGGCAAAGGCGGTAAGCGACGTAAAGCCGCGCTCTCGGACGCGCTCATACATGCGGGCCGGCCAATTGCCTTGCCAGGAGCGTCCGTCGCTCATCGCCGTCTCCCGGGGATGAAGTTCATTGGGATGCCATAGCGCCTCATCTCCCTCGCAACGAGCCTTAGAATCGCATCCCGAGTCAGCATCCGGCCAGCCGCTGTTTCTGCGTCTCGCAGTATGCTCATGATCATCTGGTTCCATTCTTTGGGCCACGTGCGTCCCAGGCGCCAGTCACCCCCACCGTGAATCGCCTCGTGTTGTGCCTGCTCCAGCCTGACGCAGAAATGGTCGATGTCCATGTCACCCGTGAAACCTCGCTGCTCGAACCACGCGCGGCGCTCCTGCGGCAGGACGTGGTGCTTCGGTGCCTCGGACATGCCCGCTCCGGCCCTGCCGGTCTCGCGCATGCCGCGAACCTCGGGCCCATCACCGAGCGCTTCACGCACGCCCTGCGGCAGGTCCCCGTTCGACTGCGCCATCATCACCTGACCTGCATGAATGCGGACGGCGGCGCTGACGACGGGCACGGAGATGACGCCCGCCTTCACGAGGCGGCGAATCATCTCCACCCACTCCGCGGAGACGACAAGCCGCGAGCCCGCCATCACTCCGCCCGAGCCCACGACGAGCCCCACGCCGACCGTGGCGGGAGCGGCCGGTGGCAACCGGGGCAGTGACAGCTTCAGCGTCGAAACGAGTGTGAGCATTTCCACGAACTGCGCCGCCGCCATCGCCTGCCCGCTGCGTTCCATGGCCGTGCGCGCGCCCTCACGGATGGAACCGAACTCGTGCGTGAGCTGCCCCATCAACCCGGGCATCGTCGTAGCTGCTGCCTCGACCCGCACCGGGTCCTGTGACGCGAGCGCCGCCAAGGTGGGCTCCATCATTCGCTGCACGCGCCCCATGTCCATGAACAGCCGCTCAGCGCTGTAAGCCGGGCACTGCTGGAGCACGACATCAGCGAGATTGAGGAAGTCGAGCCATGCGGAGAGCAGCATGTCGCCGAACATGGCGGCCTGGAGACGGGGGCCCGTCATCCGCAGGAGCCCCAACTCCATGTCCGCGTCAGCGACCTCTTCGGCTGCATCCACCAGCGCGGTTGCACTACCGAGTGCGCGCCGAAGCCATGGCACCTGGTCGGAGCCGTGGTCGACGTAGCGGGTGAAGACGCCGCTGGCGCCACCGATGCCGGCCTTTCGAGCCGCGAGCTTCGCGAGCGCGTTGGAGATGCCGGAAGTGGAGGTCCGCACCTCGTTGGCCGCATTGAGGACCGCTTGACGGGTCGGCGTGGCGCTCTGCCCACCCGACACGCCACCGGAGGCCACCCCTGTCACGACTTCACCGGAGCCCCGACGATGATTCAATCGCTCAGGCTCCCCGGCACCGCGCGGCATATAGCTCAGGCCTTCCCTTCGGCCTGGCTCTGCCGGCAGCGACGCACAGCCTGTGGTGAGCACGACCACGCTCAGCAGCAGAGCCTCAGCGCGCATCGTCCATTCCCAGGCCCACGGACGCGAAGGCCCCCGGTGACAGCAAGAGCCACACGACGACCCATCTTCGCTTCGCGCGCATGCACGTCTCCCGTGAGTACCTCGACCGCGAAGAAAGGACACACGTTCTGACATCCAGCGTGGCCGCGTCGGGCCGGCAGTAGCAAGGAGCAGGCAGGACTTCCGAACGAAGCCAGGCGGTCAGCGGCTTCCGGGCGCGGTCGTCCAAGGGAGCCGCGGCCGCTACTTCGCGAGGCTCCCGCCTTGGAACGCGGGAACCGGCCATCAACGCGGGGAGCGCGGCTCTCAGGCCCCGTGCCGGGGCAGACGCACGGTGAAGGTGGTGCCATCCTCGGCGGAGGACATCACTTCCACGCTGCCACCGTGGCCGCGGACGATGTCGCGGACGATGTAGAGCCCCAGGCCGATGCTCCGGCTGGACTGGCCCTCCTTCAGCGTGCCGCGCGTCATCGGCTCGAACAGGCGGGGCAGCAGCTCCGTGGGGATGAAGGCTCCACCGTTGAAGACCGTCAGCAGCGCGCTGTCCCCGTCCAGCCGCGCGGCCACCCGCACCGGCGCGCCGGACGGGCTGTACGTCAGCGCATTGCTCAGCAGGTTCGTCAGCACCTGCGCGATGCGGTCCGGGTCCCACTCGCCCTTCAGCTCGGGCTCCACGTCCAGCTCCACGTGCCGCCCGGAGTGCGCCACCAGCACCTCGTCCACCACCTGCTGCACCACGTCCTTCAGGTCCGTGGGCTGCGGGTGCAGCGCGATTCCACCGCCCAGCCGCGCCTTGGTGAAGTCCAGCAGGTCGCGAATCATCCGCGCCGCGCGCTCGGTGGCCTGGTTGATGCGCGTCACCATGCGCCGCTGCGCTTCGGACAGCTCGCCCTTCTTCTCCATCAGCCCCGCGGACATGGAGATGGCCGCCAGCGGGTTGCGCAGGTCATGCGAGACGATGCCCACCAGTTGCTGCTCGAACTCGGTGCGGCGCCGCAGCTCCTCCTGTGCGCGCCGCTGCTCGGTGAAGAGGCGCGCGTTCTCGATGGCGACCGCCGCCTTCGCCGCCAGCTCCTCCAGCAGCCCCAGGTCGTCCCGCGTGAAGGGCCGGTCCGGGCCGAAGCGGCACAGCGTCAACACACCCACCACGCGGCCCTGCATCCGCAGCGGGACGCCCACCAGGCTGTGGATGGGGAAGCGCCGGCCGGCCTCCTGCCGCTCCGGCGGCACCAGGGCCATCAGCGCGTCCTGCGTCAGGACGGGGAGGAGCTGCGACTGGCCGGCCTCCAGCACGCGCCCGCTGAAGCCCTCGCCGGAGCGCAGCGGCTCCTGGAGCACCGCGCGGTAGAGCGCCTCCGCCTCCGGATTCACGTGGTGGAAGGCCTGGAGCTCCAGCCGCTCGCCGTCGTCGGACAGGAGGTAGAGCGCGCACGCCTCCGCGAGGTGCCGCGACACGTGCCGGGCGATGGTGTCCAGCAGCCCGTCCAAGTCACGGTTGGTGACGCTGAACGCGTCCGACGCCTCTCCCAGCAGCCGCAGCCGCGCCGCCGAGGCGCGCGCCTGCTCGTGGGCCCGGCGCTCCTCGGTGGACAGCCGCACCCGCTCCAGGGCCTGCGCGCACGCATGCGCCAGCGCGGTGAAGAAGGCCCGGTCCATCTCCGTGAAGGTGCGCATGCGGGCGAAGGACAGCCCTATCGCGCCCACCACCCGGCCCTTCACCAGCAGCGGCAGCGAGACGGCCGCCTCATGCACGCCCAGCGTGTCCACGTCCGGGAAGCTCGCCTGCCACTCCTCCGGCGAGCACAGCCAGATGGCCCGCTGCTCCCGCACCGCCTGGGTGAGGGGGATGGGCGCGGCCAGCGGCACCCGGCGGTACTGGGCCAGCACCGCTTCCGAGTAGCCGGTGGAGTCCACGATTTCGAGCGCCTCGCCGGACGCGTCCAGCAGGTTGACGGCCGCCGCCCGGGCCCCGGCCGCCACCAGCCCGTGCTCGAAGAGGGCGCGGCATACCTCCGCCACCGTGTCCGCCTCCGACAGGCGGGCGGCGAAGTCGCGCAGCCGGTCGATATAGCCGGACGCGCGCAGCGCGGCGTCACGCGCCTCGGCCTCCTTCTGCTTCAAGAGCTCCGACTGGCGCCGCACCTGCTGCTGCGCGCGGAACAGGTCCACGAAGACGGACACCTTCGAGCGCAGCACCTCCGGCGGGAAGGGCTTCTGCAGGAAGTCCACCGCGCCGGTGGAGTAGCCGGTGATGAGCTCCACGTCGTCGCGGCCGTAGGCGGTGAGGAAGATGATGGGGACGTTGCGCGTGCGCTCGCGCTGCTTGATGAGCGCCGCCGTCTCGAAGCCGCTCAGCCCCGCCATGCGCACGTCGAGCAGGATGACGGCGTACTCCTCGCGCAGCAGGTAGCGCAGCGCCTGCTCACCGGAGGACGCCTTGTCCAGCCGCACCCCCAGCGGCTCGAGGATGGCTTCCAGCGACACCAGGTTGGCGGGGTTGTCGTCCACCATCAGCACCGCGGACACGTCGCCTCCCGCCAGGACGGCGTGATGCGAGGCCTCGTCGGGAGGCGGCAGCAGGTGGGGCGCCAGCATGAGGCTCGGCGCTGTCACCGCGAGGTGGCGAGCGGGACCGCCCAGTCGCTCGGACCACTCGGCCATCGTCGGAATCCCGTCCTGGAACATGAAGAGGTCACCTGGGTGTTCAGCGGTCCGGAGTGCGTCCGGTCCCATGGCCCCGGGGGTGGGGGCTCTGGGAACAAGAGTCAGCCTAGGATTACACCGCTGCGAAGACACGCGTGCCCCGCACGGCGGCGGGGCGGGCAGGTAAGCGTGCGCTATCCATCACTCCTCCTGCTCAGTACCGCCCCTTCACCCCGAGGATGGGCAGGACGATGGGCAGGCCCACCGCCTCCTTGGTGAGCGGCCGTCCGCCGCCGCCGTTGTACTCGAAGCCCACCGTCTCCCGGCTGATGGTGACGTTGAGCATGTCCAGGTACGCCTCCAGGTTGAAGGAGTCGTAGACCCACGCCTTGGACAGCCGCACGTCGAAGCGGAGGAAGCCCGGCAGCCGGTCCACACGGTCCCTTTGCGACTTCACCCACGCGGGCCGGCGCGCCTCGTCCTCGCCCTCGCGGTGCGTCTGCGTGCCCAGGGCGCCGTACTCCGGGCGTCCGGAGTTGAAGTGCACCACGCCGCCCACCGTGACGCTGTTGGAGAACTTGTAGCTGAGCACCAGGTTGACGATGTGCGTCTGGTCGAAGACGAAGGGCAGGTCCTTCTCGTCCTCGCCAATGACGTTGCCCGAACCGTCGTAGCGGTAGAAGCGCGTGAAGCGGGTGCTGCGCTGCAGCGTGTACGAGAGCCATCCGAACCAGTTGTTCCCCAGCGGGTGGCGGATGAGCACCTCCAACCCGTACGCCAGGCCGTTGCTGGTGAAGTCCGGGAAGTCGATGTCGCCCCGGTCCGGGATGAGGCCGCCGCCGTCGCCGTCGTCGTCCTCCTCCTGGAAGGCGCGGCGCAGGGCGCGTGACTGGCGAGCGCCCTTCGTCACCTCCACGTCGTCGGGCAGGTCGGGGTCCACGTCGTCCACCAGCCCCTCGTCGGAGAAGGGCGTCAGCTCGATGGTGCGCACCATGGGGTTGACGTAGACGTCCACGCCCACTTCCAAGTCCCGCCACGCCTTCCACTCCGCGCCCGCGGAGACCTGGATGCCCTCCTGGAGCCCGAGCAGCAGGCTGCCCACGTCCACCACGGGCAGGCTGATGAGGGAGGTGGGCGGCTGGTGGAAGAGGCCCGCGCCGCCCTTGAGGGTGAGCGTTTCCGACATCTTCCTGCGCACGGTGATTCGCGGCTCCAGCACGCCGTGGTCGATGCCGGGAGACAGGTGGTAGTTGTCCACGCGCAGGCCGGGCACCACGGACCACTTGTCGTCGGGCTGCCACACCGCTTCCGCATACGCGCCCATGAAGGTGCCCAGCGCGACGGGCGCCGTCTCCACCTCCTCGGAGCTGTCCCGCGTCTCGTCGAGGATGTCGACGATGGCGCGCTTGGAGTCGATGTCCGCGCCGCCGCGCAAGGAGAGCGTCGGGGACACCGTCATCGTGTAGCCCAGACGCGCGGACAGGGTGCCCTGGTCGATGTAGATGGCGTTGGCGTTGTCGGCCACGTCCTCGTTGATGATGGAGAAGCGGTCCAGCCCCCACGTGGCGCCCACCTCGAGCTCACCGGGGCCCACCGGGTGACGGAAGCGCAGGTCCACGCGGTGGAAGATGATGGACTGCAGCGCGGTGGTGCTGAAGTCGTCCTGCGCCTCGCTGCCGAAGGTGTCCGAGGAGCCGAAGGCGAACAGCCGCAGCTTGCCCTTGCCGACGTCCTGCTCGATGCGGCCCTGGTAGTCCCAGAAGTCCAGCACCACCTTTGGGTTCTCCCGGCCCGGCGCGGGCGGGGCCTGGAGGCTGTTGGCCGCGAGCGCGATGATCCACGGCGTGTACGAGTAGCGGCCGGCGAGGCTGACGTTGGTGCGGGTGTCCTCGAAGGGCGTCTCGATGAAGAAGCCCGCGTTGATGAGGTCCGCGTAGGCGCTGCCGTGGACGCCGTCGTCGCGCGGGCGGCTGAGGCGCCCTTCGATGGCGCCGCCCATCAGCCGCCCGTACTTCGGCGGCGGCGTGCCCGGATAGAAGTCGATGGCGTCGATGAAGTCCGGGTGGATGACGGCGGGGCCCAGGAACAGGTGGAAGAGGATGGGGACGCGGATGCCGTCGAGGAAGTAGCCGGTGGACGCGGGCTGGCTGCCACGCACCACCGGGTACGCCACACCGGACAGCATGCTGCCCACGCCCGGCATCAGCATGACGACGCGGAACGGGTCGCCCATGGTGCCGGGCACCTCGCGCAGCTCCGCGTCGTGCAGCGTGACGCGGCTCACCTCGGTGCGGTCCCTGTCTCCGCGCACCACCGTCTCGTACGGGTTGATGACGAGCGGCTCCAACCCGTAGACGACTTCCAGCGCCTCCTTCGCGTTGAGCTTCTCGCGGAAGACGAACGGCTTGTGGCCGGGCGCCAACACGCGGACCTTGTGCGCGCCCGCGGGCCAGCGCGCCTCGAAGCGGCCGTGCTCGTCCGTCTGCACCGGTGCGTCCGGCAGCGCGTCCGACAGCAGCGTGGCGCCGGCGATGGGGCGGCGGTTGCCCCGGGTGCGCACCAGGCCGCGCAGCGTGACGGGCCCGTCGGGTGCCACGCCGCCGTCGACGCCCGCCATGGGCACGGGGGCCTCGAAGCGGTACTCGAAGAACAGGCGCACGCGCACCGGCTGCCCGTCCAGCGTGGCCGGGTTGAAGCGCAGCGAGGGCGCGGCGTGCAGCGCGGCCCGGTCCAGCTGCGGGTGCAGGCCCTCCACCAGCGTGGCGGACTCCACCTCGCCCGCCTCGTCGATGAGCAACTCCAGCTTCACCACGCCCGCCACGCCCTCCGCCGCGAGCTGCGGCGGGTACGGCGCGGGCGAGTCCGCCACCAGCGACGGCGGCACGAAGGCCTGCTGGGGCGTGCCCGCGTCCGCGGCGGACTCCGTCCCCGAAGCGGCGGCGGCGCCCGGGTCCACGGCCCAGCCCGCGTCCGTGCGCGCCAGCTCGCGCTCCACCTCCCGCGGGCCGGCCACGGCCGCGTCGGGGAGCCCGCCGTCGGGCGTACCCACGTCCTGGGCCCGGGCCACCAGCACCGGCACGAGCAGTCCGAGCGCCAGCGCGAGCGCCCACGTCCGGGGGCACCCCCTCCGCCTCTGTCCACGAGTCATGTGCTTCACGATGTTTTTCGAGTCGGCCCCTGGGCCCCATGAGGCCAGGGACGGGCCAGGGTGACAAGCGCCCCCGGGCGAAGACCCTCGCCTGACTGCTCTCATGCCTCCGAAGTTCCCCGCATCCGTCAGCGGGTGGACGGTGTGGGGGGCCTCGTCGGGGGAAGGACACGCGGCTCGACCACCGGGGCGGGAGGACGCGGGCCGGGGCGCTCCCCACCTTGTTCTCCACCCCGGAGAACCCCCCTCCATGAGACTCACATCCCCTTCGACCTGGAGCCGGCTGGCGTGCACCGTGCTGTGGCTCCTCTCGGGCACGGCCGCCGTGGCCGCCGAGCCTCCGCCGCTGCCCGCCTTCGACCTCGAGCGCCTCATCGTGGCGCCCACCTCGCGCGGCGCGCTGCTGGGCTCGGACGGCCTGCTGCTGGAGCCGGGCACGCTGCGGCTGGCGGTGGTGACGCACTACCAGCACCACCCGCTCGTCATGGTGCGAGACGGGCGCCGCGTGGGCGAGGTGGTGCGCGAGCGCGCACTGCTGCACCTGTCGGTGGCCGTCGCGCCGCACCCGCGGCTGGAGCTGGGCGCGGCGGTGCCCGTGCTGTTGGGCCAGGGCGGCATGTCGCTGGCGGGGCTGGGCCTGGGTGAGCTGCGGCGCTCCGGCGTCGGGACGCCGCTGGTGCGCGCGCGCGTGGGCCTGTTGCGCGAGGCGGACGGCGCGCTGGTGGACCTGGCGGCGGAGGTGGACGCGGGCCTGCCGCTGGGGCGTCGCGAGGCGCTGATGGGCGACGGGCACTGGAACGTGACGCCGCGCCTCGCGGTGGGCCGGAAGTTCGACCGGATGCGCGTGTCGCTGGAGGCGGGCACACGGCTGCGCGAGCGGGTGCAGGTGGGCACGCACGCGGTGGGCTCGGAGCTGCCCTTCGCGCTGGGGGTGACGAACGTGGACGGCTCGCTGCGAGGCGAGCTGAGTCTGCGCGCCGCCGCGCCGCTCACCGGCGGTGCCCTCTGGTCCGGCGAGGTGCTGGCCGGCGCGCGCTACCTCTTCAGCGACCGCCTCGAGGTCTTCGCCATGGGAGGCCCCGGCCTGGGTGTCGCGCCCGGCGTACCCGCCTTCCGCGTGCTGATGGGCGTGGGCTTCGACCCGCTGCGCTTGAAGCAGGAAGCCCCTTCCGTCCCGCTGCCCGTGGTGACGCGCGAGCCGGAGGGCAGCGTGCGCGACGGGCTGCCCGGTGAGGACGCCCTGGCCATGGTGGAGCCCGAGGTGGAGGACGGCGCGGCGCCGCCCGAGCCGGACGTCGCGGAGGTGTTGGACATGGACGCGGACACGGTGGCGGACGGCATGGACAACTGCCCGCGCGAGCCCGGCCCGCCGTCCAACCAGGGCTGCCCGGAGTCGGTGCGGCAGGTGGTCTACCTCACCGAGAAGACGCTGGAGATTACCGAGCGCATCTTCTTCGCCTTCGACCGCGCGGAGGTGCTGCCGCGCTCCTACCCGCTGATGGACCAGGTGGCGAAGGTGCTGCGCGAGCACCCGGAATTGGAGCACGTGGTGGTGGAGGGGCACACGGACAACATCGGCCCGGCCTCGTACAACCGGCGCTTGTCGCAGGCTCGCGCGGAGTCGGTGTGCCGGCAGCTGGAGCGGCGCGGCGTGGAGGCGCAGCGGCTGCGCGCGGTGGGCCAGGGCCCGGACAAGCCCGCGGACACCAACGACACCTCCGCCGGACGCGAGCGCAACCGCCGCGTGGAGTTCCACATCCTCCCGCCCGCCACCGCGACGCCGGGCAACGCCCAAGAGGCCACGCCATGATTGCCCCGCCGACGTTCGACCTGGTGCGCGCCGGAATGGCGCGCGTGGCCGGCTGGCTCGTGCTGCTGGGACTGACGCTGCTGTGCGTGCCGTCCGCCTTCGCCGGTGACTCGCGGGATGTGGAGACGTACATCCGCAGCGCCCCGGAAGCGACCACGACGTCCACCACGGCCGACTTCACCTTCGATTCCAACGTGGCCGATGCCGGGTTCTGGTGCCTGCTGGATGAAGAGCAGGCGTACGAGCCCTGCGAGGACGGCACCTGGCACCGCGAGGGCCTCGCGCCGGGTCCGCACTCCTTCTGGGTGTACGCGTACGACCGGGGGACGGGCAAGGTGGACGAGTCGCCTGCCCGCTCGGAGTGGACGGTGGAGGAGCTACCTCCGCCGCTCGACGCCGGCAGCCCGGACGGTGATGGCGGCGTGCCCGGCGGTGACGCGGGGACGGGCGCCGATGGGGGCCCATCGCAGGGCGACGCGGGCACGGGCGACTCCGACGGCGGCACGCCAACGGGGGACGCGGGGACGCATGCGGATGGGGGCCCGTCGTCAAGCGACGCGGGGACGCATGCGGATGGAGGCCCGTCGCCGAGCGACGCGGGCACCGGTGACAGCGACGGGGGCACTTCCGGCAACGGGGATGGGGGGACGACCCCGGGTGGCGGCGGGGACGGCGGCACTCCAGCGGAGGACGCGGGCACGGCCGACGAAGATGGCGGCACGGGCGACGACGCGGGACGACCAGACCCCGTGCCGCCGGACGACACGCCGACCGACGAGGCGCTGGACTACCTGGGCTCGGGCATGGGCTGCACGGGTGCGCCGGCTCCGGGCGCGGTGGCGGGGCTGCTGCTGTTGGTGCTCGCGCTGCGCCGGCGGCGCGGGAGCTGACGCCCCGGGTGGGAGTGGGGCGTGGCCACGCGGTGCGCACCTCCACCGGGAAGGCCTGGGGCTTCCGGGTACGTACGTGGGCAAAAAAGCCACCTCGTGCGACAGCCCGGGGGCGACGGCTCAGGTCGGCTCGAGGCGGGCGAACGTGGCGAGGCCGGCGATGTAGCGGCCCAGCACGGAGAGGGGCTGCGGCTTGACGAGGACCAGGTCCACGCGAGCCTCGTGCGCGCGCTCCCGGGTGGCGTCGTTGGCGAAGGCCGTCAGCAGGATGAACCGCGCCCGGGGCATGACCTGCCGGAGCCGGGCCACCACCTCCAGGCCGTCCTCCCGCTGCCCGCGCCCGAAGAGCAGGTCCGTCATCACCACGTGGAAGGGCGCGGCCCGGGCGGCCTCCAGGGCCTCCGGGAGGTTCTCCGCGGACGCGACGTCGTAGCCGAGCAGCGTGAAGTACCGGCTGAGCGCCCAGCGCAGGGTCGGCTCGTCATCGACAATCAGCACACGCTTCCGCATGGCCGGACACCTGAGCAAGTCACGTGCCCTGGGTGAACGCCTCGCGTCGGGCCCGCAATTCCTCACATCGGCCGTTGGAGGAGAGGCGCACGGCACGGGCGCTGTCTGGATTTCAGATCTGAAATCTGGAGGCCGGACGGCCTTCCCTCGTGGGAATCCCTTACATCCAGCCCCATCCGAAAAGCATGCAGCCTCGTCACACAAAACCGCATTTGCCTTTCAGGAAATCATTTGTTACCTGGATAACGCCTCAATCGCGGATGAGCAGCTTACGCGGGAACCCGATTCGAGGCCGCTCCGTCACACGCGGAGCCACTCGGCCCTCCACCTCAAGTGCAGACACGCGCAGCCCGCGTGCGGCACCTGTCTGTCCATTCCCCCCCGGGGCTCCTCCGCCAGCCGTCCGCCCGAACGTCCATGCAACCGCGCCTCTCATTGAAGCTGGAACCCGACGTCATGACCCCGCTCCTCCGGGGCAGCCCCATGGCGCCGGAGGTGGAGCGGTCCCTGAAGCAGCGGTGCGCGCTCTCCACCCCCGAGGACACCACGCGCGGCATGTTCTTCCGGGGCGTCCTGGAGACGGTGCGGCGGCTGGGCGGCCCCGCGCTGGAGGCGGAGTGCCGGAAGCTGCTGCCTGAGAAGCGCTACCTCGACTTCTACTCCTACCCCGTCACCCACTTCCTGCAGCTGTCCTTCCTGGCGGCGCACCTGCTGGCGGACGCGTGCGGGGGCTTCGACGAGGCCCAGCGCCGCCTGGGCCGGCAGGCCGCGCACGACTTCCTGACGTCCGTCGCGGGGAAGACGCTGCAGATGCTCGCCCGCGACGAGCCCCGGCTGCTCCTCGAGCAGCTCCCGACAGGCTTCCGCCTGGCGGTGAGCTACGGCGAGCGCGGCATGACGTGGACGGGGCCGACGAGCGGCCACTTCACCATGAAGCGCAACTTCATGCCGCCCGCCTACCACGAGGGTGTCCTCGCCGCGGTGCTGGAGGCGGTGGGGGCGCGGGACGTCCAGGTCCACGGGCGCGACACCGGCGTGCTCGGCGCGGAGTACGCGGTGTCCTGGCGCTGAAGGGCTCCAGGCGCGGGAAGCGCACCGCCGGGGCCGGGCTCACCGCTGGGGCCGGGCTCACCGCTGGGGCAGGATGGCGGCGGCGACCTGGTTCATCAGCTTGAGCTGGCCGCGCGACATGCGCCGCAGCGTCCGCAGCAGCCGGCGCATCTCCGGCAGGTGGTCCTTGTCCCGGGACTCGTCCTCCCACAGCGCGGCGCCGACCGACGCCGCCGTGACGAGCCCCATCCCCACATCCGCGGACAGCCTCAGGGCGAGGCACAGCCGGAACAGGGTGGGCACGCTGGGCATCATCTTCCCGCGCTCCATCCGCCCGTACACCTCCGCCGCGATGCCGATGCGCTCCGCGACGTCCGCCTGCGTCAGCCCCGCGCGCAGCCGCGCAATCCGGGCCTCCTCGCCAACACTCGCCGCCAGGCGCCGCTCCAGTTGCTGACGCGACTTCCTCGCGCGGTCCGTCACACTGCGGAGCCGGGGCCGCCTGCGGGGGGTAGCGGAACCTTCAGGGTGGGTCTTCACCACGTCAACCTTCTGAGTTCGGACCGGAGCCACGGCCTGAGCAGGAACAAGCCGCCCCCGGTCGCGGGCTTCCCGACTTATAACCCAGCAAGTCAGCAGGCGATATACCGATATGGCGGGTAGTGTATCCGCCCCGGGAAGCCCTCCGGAACCCGGGCGCGCGCGCCCCACCCACCGCGTCACCCGGGCCTGGGACAGGGCGTGTATCCCACCCACAACCACATGTCCGATTTCGCCCCGAAGCGCCCTGCCCGCTCCGTCCGGTGGCCGGCGGCGGTAGCGGCGGGCCGCGTGGGGGAAAGGCAGCCATTGCCAACACGGACAGCGAAAGGAATTCACGCCCTGCCCCGCCCGCCGGCTGTCTGGATTGACAATGATTGGCTCCCGAATCCCCCTCTGTGCGCGAGGCCGAAAGGAGCCCGCGCGCGACGCCGGGTGGAGCACTACCCACAGGGTGACTTCCGGGAACAGGACGACCATACTCGGAAGGTGAGCCGGCCGACGTGGGAGGTCCGCCGGCCCCAGGAGAGCCGCCATGTCGTCCCTGCCGTCCGAAGTCCCCCCGCCGCCACAGGTGCTGCTGCGCTCCGGCCGCACGACCTACGAGTTTGTCCGCAAGCTGGGCACCGCCCACCACGGAGAGCTGGTCCTCACCCGGCGCCTGTATGACTGGGGCTTCGGCGGCTATGCCGTCCTCAAGCGTCCGCTGCGCCTGGTGGAAGAGGCCCCGCGCCGGCTCATCGAGGAGGGGCGCCTCAGCGCGCAGCTCCACCATCCCAACCTCGTCGCCGTGCACCACCTCAAGGGCCCCGACGACGCGCCGGTGCTCGTCTTCGAGCACACGCCCGGCCACCGCCTGGACGCGCTGGTGGAGGCCTCCACCCGCGCGCAGCTCCCCTTCTCGGAGGGCTTCGCCCTCTACGTCACCGCGGAAGTCGCGGACGCGCTCCACCACGCCCACGGCCTCACGGACGAGCACGGCCGCGCGCTCCAGGTGGTGCACCGCGACGTGGGCCCCCACAACGTCCTCATCACCGAGCACGGCGCGGTGAAGCTGCTGGACTTCGGCGCCGCCTGGTCCCGGCTGCCGGGGCGCGTGGCCACCATCGGGCCGGACCTGCCGGGCAGCCTCGCCTACGCGGCCCCCGAGCACGTGGCCCAGATTGGCCTGGACGCGCGCGCGGACCTGTTCGCCCTGGGCATCGTCCTGCTCCAGCTGCTCACCGGCCGCCACCTCTTCGAGGGCGCGGACCGCTTCGACGCGGAGGCCCGCCGCCGCCGCGAGCGCGTGCGCGTGCAGGACTCCGCCACCCACGAGCTGGCGCTGGACGCCGCCATGCACGAGGCCGTCAGCCTCGCCGCCTCGAACGAGCTGAAGGGCCGCATCCTCGCCTACTCCCGCGCGGACCTGGAGGACGCCACGCGCGCGGTGCCCGCCGCCCTCGTGCCCATCGTCCAGAAGGCGCTCGCCCCGGACCGCGCGGAGCGCTTCACCACCGGCGCGGAGCTGGCCCGCGCCCTGCGCGAGCACCTGCGCCGCACCAGCCAGCCCTTCGGCCGCGCCGAGGCCCTCGCCGAGCTGGCCGGCCTGCGCTACGCCGCGCTGCGAGTGCAGGGCGGCGAGTCCCCGGAGGAAGCCACGGAAGACCGGCTCCTCCCGGAAGACGACGCCACCTCCTGACACCCGCACACCCGCAGCGTGTCATCCCGGACACTCCGGGCGTCGACGGGAGGACGCCTTCACAGTGTGGCCCTGGCGGCCATTGGACCTCGGTACGACGCTGGGGCCCATGTCCACGCCCAACCTCGTCCTCCTGGTGGAAGACCACGCCGACAGCCGTGAGCTGCTGGAGGAGTTCCTCACCCTGGAGGGCTTCCAGGTGGAGACCGCGGGCAATGGCCTCTCCGCGTGGGAGCGCCTGCGCCGCCCGCCGATGCCGGACGCGGTGCTGCTCGACCTGATGATGCCGGTGATGAGCGGCTGGGAGCTGATGCGCCACGTGCGCGAGGACTCGCGGCTGCGCGCCGTGCCGGTGGTGGTGGTGTCCGGCGCGGGCAACGCGCAGCCCTTACCCGAGGGCGTGCGCGCCACCGTGCCCAAGCCGGTGGACCTGGGCGAGCTGCGCGACACGCTGACGCGCGTGGTGGGCATGCACTGAGGGAGGACTGCCCGTTCAGTCAGTTCAGTCCGGCGGCGCGCGCGGCAGCGTCACGCGGAAGGTGGTGCCCGCCTCGGCGGCGGACTGCGCCTCGATGCGTCCGCCGTGGCCCTTCACCACCTGCTCGACGATGTAGAGCCCCAGCCCCAGGCCGGCGCCCGCCCCGCCCGCGTGGCCGGCGGAGGTGCCGCGGCGGAACGGGTCGAACAGGCGCGGCAGCATCTCCGGGGGAATGGGCTCGCCCCCGTTGTGGACCTCCAGCACCACCGCGTCGCCCGCGTCCGACAGGCGGAAGGTGACGGGGAGCTCGGGCGGGCCGTACTGGAGCGCGTTGCCGCCCAGGTTGCTCACCACCTGCAGCAGCCGGTCCGCGTCCCACTGGCCCTCGTAGCGGCCCGGCCCCACCTGCACGCGCAGGCTCCGCTCCGGCCAGGCCGCCTCCAATTCCTCCACGCCCTGCCGCACCACCGCGCGCACGTCCCCGGCCACGCGCTGAATCGGGATGCCGCCGCCCAGCCGCCCCCGGGTGAAGTCCAGCAGCTCCGAAATCATGCGCCGCATCCGGTCCGCCGAGCGGGCCAGCCGGGTGACGAGCCGCCGCTCGCGCTCGGCCAGCACCTCGCTGTGCAAGAGCTGCGTGGCGGAGAGTTGAATCGCGTTGAGAGGGTTGCGCAAATCGTGACTGACGATGGCGATGAGCCGCTCGCCGAAGAGGGCGGCCTGCAGGGCGGCCTCCTGCGCGCGGCGCCGCTCGGTGACGTCCACCATGGTGGCCACCGCGGCGACGATGGCGCCGTCCCTGTCGCGGATGGGCGCGCTGGAGACGAGCACCGTCAACCGCTGGCCGTCCGCGCGCGGCAGGAGCAGCTCCTCGCCGCGCACCACCTCGCCGTGGAGGACGCTGCGCATCAGCGGCCGCTCCTCGGGAGCATACGGCCGCCCGTCGGGGTGCAGCACCTCGGGGGAGCTGCGCGTGTAGTCCTCCAGCGGGGAGGACGCCTGGAAGGGCTGGCCGGTGATTTCCTCCACCTGCCGGTTGGTCATCAACAGCCGCCCGCCGGGGGCCTCGGCGATGAAGACGCCGGCGGGCATCTGGTCCAGCACCGACGCCAGCCGCGCCCGCTCCGCTTCAATCGCCGCCAGCAGCCGCTGCCGGTCCACCTCCACCGCGCGCCGCTGGGTGATGTCCAGCACGGTGGCCACGCGCTGCACCACGCGGCCGGACGCGTCGCGGAAGGCCGTCTCGTGGGAGAAGGCGGGGAAGCGGCTGCCGTCCTTGCGGAGGTGAAGCGACTCGTACTCGTGCGAGAGCTTGGAGTGCGCGGCGGCCACGTGCCGGGGCAGCGCGCCGCGCGCCTCGGGCGCGAAGGTGTCCTCCAGCGGCCGTCCCTTCAGCTCCTCGGGCGTGTACCCGTGCATGCGCGCGAAGGCGGGATTCACGTCGAGCAGGACGTTGTCGTCCGCGCTCATCACCGCCACGCCCACGCCCAGCCGGGTGAAGACCTCCTCCCAGCGCCGCAGGCCGGCCTCGCTCTCGCGCAGGCGGGCCAGCGACGCCTCCGCCTCGGCGCGCGCCTGGCGCTCGCGGGCATGGGCCTGCGCCTGGGACAGCAGCGCGGTGGCGCGCGCCGCCATGGCGCGAAACAGCAGCAGGTCCTCCTCGGACAGCTCGCTGCTGGCGCGGCTGCCCATCAGCGCCACGCCCAGCAGCTCCGAGTCCAGCACCAGCGGCACGCCGTACAGCGCGCGCAGGCCGGCCTCGCGCAGCGTCCGCTCCGCCACATGCGCGTCCGTGCCCGCCTCGTGCACCAGCAGCGGCTGGCGTGAGGCGGCGATGGTGCCGGTGAAGCCCTCGCCCACGGGCACCCGGGCGCCGGGCTCCAGCCCCTCGCCCACCACGCTCTCCACCCGCAGCATGTCCCCGTCGCGCAGCAGCACCGCGGCCACGTCCACCGCGGCCACCGTCTCGCGCAGCACCAGCAGGAGGCGAGGGAGGAAGCCCGCCACGTCCTCGCTGCCCAGGGCCGCGGTGCTGATGCGGTCCAACGCCTGCAGCGTGCGCTCGCGCGCGCGGGTGTAGCGGCTGACGGAGGTGGCCATGGCCTCGTCCAGGGCCTCGTGGAAGACGCGCTCCTCCTCCGGGCTGGGGGCGGCCTGGGCCCGGCTCGTCCACAACCGCAGCACGCAGCCGCGCAGCAAGCGGTACTCCGTCACCACCTGCCGCAGGTTGAAGCCCTCGCCCAGCCGCTCCAGCGCGTGCAGGTCCGGAATGGGTCCCATCCCCGAGACCACCCTGCCCCGGGGCCGCTCGCGCATCAGCGTGGCCACCACTTCCAGCAGCCGGGGCAGGCCGTCGCGCAGCGCGAGCCGCGACAGGGCCTGCGCCGCGGGCATGGCGCGCACCTCCGCCTCCCACGCCTCCATGAGGGCGTCCTGCTGCTGGAGGAGGAAGTCGGCCAGGGTGGTGGGCACGGTGGCGCGGGATGTAAGTCCCCGGGCTGCCCCCCGACAACCGCAATCCGCGCGCAGTGCCGTGCAGCGAAAGGCGCGGCCCTCAGCCCTGCGCGCAGAAGCCGGCCACGGTGTCCAGCAGGAGGGGAATCTCGAAGGGCTTGCGCAGCATGGCCCGGGCGCCCTCGGGCGGCTCGCGCACCGAGGCGGAGAACACCACGATGGGGACCTGGCTCAGCCCGGGGTCCGCGCGCACGTGCGCCATGAAGGCGAAGCCGTCCATGACGGGCATCATCAAGTCGAGCAGCACGAGGCCGGGGCGCTCGCCCTGGTGTCCCAGCTCTCCGAAGACGTGCAGGGCGTCCTGGCCGTTCTCGGCCACGTGCACCTCGAAGCCCGCGTCCTCCAGGATGTCGGCGACGGCGGCGCGCAGGTCCGCGTCGTCCTCCACCACGAGGACCGAGCCGACACCAGGGACGGAGATTTCCATTTCACGACGTTACGGCCCCGGGCTGACATGGGCGCTTCGGCCTGTACCGGACAGAGGGGGTGTGCCCGGCGACCTCCACTCAGCGTGCCTGGGCCTGGGGCGGCTGCATGTGCGTCAGCCGCAGCAGGCGGTGGCTCAGCTCCAGCTGGTAGCGG
The DNA here is from genome assembly GCF_010894405.1 of Pyxidicoccus caerfyrddinensis. Classification (GTDB taxonomy): domain Bacteria; phylum Myxococcota; class Myxococcia; order Myxococcales; family Myxococcaceae; genus Myxococcus; species Myxococcus caerfyrddinensis. The sequence continues at coordinate 558,830 of NZ_JAAIYA010000003.1, read as the reverse complement.
ACGCGGAAGCCCGAGTCGAGCACCACCAGCCCCGCCCGCCCGGTGACGAGCGGCCCGTCGAGCGGGAGCCCGGCGGCGAGCGCGCCGAGCTCCGACTGCAGCCGCTCCCGCACCGCCGATGGACACCCACAGAGGGTGCGCAGTGCCCGGGGCTCGAGCTGGAGGCGGAGGGCCATGATGCTTCCAGACTGACCAGTTCCGTTCTGCGGAACAAGCCGTACCGCGAGTCCAATGCGGTCGTCGGCTTCCCCACGTCATGCGGGGGGATGTCCCCCACACTCCGCTGTGCGGTGCGAGACATCCCGCGCGCTGTCCGTCAGGAGACGGGGTGCATTTCCCATCTGGCTCAAAGTCTTCGCCGGGAGTAATCAGTCCCCGCTCGCTTCCGAATTCCGCGCCATGTCCCGGCCCGTCAATCATCTGCTCCTCGTCGAGGATGACTCCACCTGGCAACAACGCCTGGGGGACGCCGCGCGTGAGGAAGGACTCCACGTCTCCCACGCCTCGGATGGGGTGGAAGCCTTGGAATGGCTGCGGACCCACCCGCGCGCGGGGCACCCGGACCTCATCCTGCTGGACCTGGTGCTGCCGCGGATGGATGGCTGGGAGCTGTACGGCCAGCTGCGGACGAACGAGCGGCTGCGGCACCTGAACGTGCTGATGTTCTCCGGGGCACTGAGCGGCGGCGAGCCTCCGCTCGGAGGCGTGGTGGGCTACCTGCGCAAGCCCGCCGTCCCGGAGGCGATGCTGGGCGAGCTGCGCACGCGGCTGCGGCACCTGCCCGAAACCGAGCTCCGCGAGCCTTCCGGGCCGTACGCGCTGCGGCTCCAGGAGCACGTGGCCCTCTCGTTGGATTTGCTGCCCCGGGCGGAGTGCCACGCGGTGCGGCTGCACCTGCTGCGCGCGGCGGAGTTGGTGGGCACGGAGCTGCCCATGACGTCCACGTGGCTGATGGCGCTGCCGGGCGTCCCGCCCGCGCTGCTGGTGACGGTGGGGGGCGTGCGGGTGGTGCTGGAGGTGGACGACGAGCAGCGCGTGCTCATCGCCTCCTCCATCGACGTTCCGCCGGACCTCTTCCGCGCGTCCTGAGCGTCACCGCACGGCCACGTGCCGGGCGATGCCCTCTTCCAAGTCCAACACCAGCAGGCGGCCGCGCTCGTCGAAGGCCAGCAGCGCGGTGTCGGTGAGGCGCACGCGGGGCCGGGTCTCTCCCTCGAAGACGAGCAGCGCTCTCGCGGTGCCGCGCGCGTCCACCAGGTGGAGCTGCCAGTGGCCCGTGCACCACAGCACGTCCACCCGCCAGGCGTCGGAGAGGAGGAGCTTCGCGCGGCCCGGGCGGAGGCGCTCCGGCGGTGTTGCCGCGCGGGAGCCCAGGGGCCTCAGCCAGAACAGGCGCACCTCCTCCCGGGGGAGCCCGGGCACACCGGGCGACTCCGGCGACGGTGGGCCTTGGACGGTGACGTGGCCCACCGCGGCGGACTCTCCATCCGCGGTCAGTGAGAGGCCCAGGAGGATGAAATGGAGGATGTCGCCATCGGTCAGCAGCGGGGTGCGGGCGCGCAGCGTGGGCCCCTGCGGCAGCTCATACGTCCACCGCTCGCGGTCTCCGGTGAGGAGGCTGAGCCGCCCGGCATCCACGGCCAGCGCGTGCACGGGGGCCGGCACGTCCGGCACCCGCCAGAGCGCACGCAAGTCATTGGCGAGCGCGTCCACCATCATCACCGTGCGCCGGGAGGCGACGAACCAGACGCTGCCGTCGTAGGTGGGGGCCCAGGTGTCCACCGCCGCGTCGCACCACGGGGTGGCCCGGCGCGCCACCAGGTCCAGGCGTGACAGGCGCCGCACCTCGCCGCGAGGGGCAATGGCCAGGGCCCGGTCTCCATGGACGGAAGGCACCAGCGCGAAGGCCGGCACGTCGAAGTGCGCCACCAGCTGGCCGTCCGCGCGCACCAGCCGAGCGCCCGCCTCGCCCAGCGCGAGCAGCAGCCGGCCGTCCGGCAGCGCCACCGCGTCGTGGACGGGGAAGGCGCCGTCGTCCGTCTCGCGCACGGTGGCGTGGACGGGAGGACGGGACACGTCGGTGCTCCACGCGATGCGGGAGCGCTCCGTCAGCGGGGGCAGGTCCGAGCGCAGCGTGCCGTCGGGGGCGTCGCGCAGCAGGCGGGTGAGGAAGTCGGGGTTGAAGCGGGCCCGGCCCGCCGCCCTGTCTCGCAGCAGCGCGCGCACCGTGGGCACCACCAGCGCGGTGCGGCCCGCGGAGGGGGACTCGCCGGCCAGCGTGAGGGCGAAGGCGAAGCGCTCGGGGGCACGCTCCGGGGAGTCGTCGAGCAACTCGCGCACCTGCGCGCTCGCCGCCGCGAGTCCGTCGGGGAAGGCCGTCACCCACAGCGCGAGCAGCCGCGCGCCGCTCGCGCCACCGCAGGCCACACCCCGCTCCAACCAGCCGCGCGCCAGCGCGCGGGCGTCGGTGATGGGCCACACCGCCTGCACCGCGCGGGCCCAGTCGCCGGACTCGGCGAGCGTCTCGCCCCACAGCAGGCGCAGCACGCGGGCCTGCTCCGGGTGCGTGCGCTCCAGCCGCAGCACCGCGTCCGCGAAGGCGCCGCTGCGCCGGGCGATGGCCGTCGCGCGCGCCACGTCCTTCGCGAGGAACCACTGGCGCACCACGAGGCCCGGGGACAGGTTGCGGCCCTCGGCCAGCTCGGCGGCCAGCTTGAAGCGGCCGTGCCGCTCCAGGAAGGAGACGGCCTCCTCGTGCGCGCCCAGCAGCTCGGCCAGGATGAAGGCCGCCTCGTCGATGCGGCCCTCGCGCTCGAAGCGGCGGAAGGCCTCGCGGTAGCGCTCCTTGAGGGCGGAGAACAGCGCCTCGCCCCCGGCGAAGACGGAAGCGGCGCCGCCCCGCGAGGGCTGGATGGAGAGCGACTCGCGCGGGCCGGGCACGCCGAGCGCGATGCGCGCATTCTCACTCAGCTCGTTGGTGCCCAGGGGAATGGCGTAGCGCAAGGCCTCCTGGAGGTTGCCCTCCTCGAAGAGGTCGAAGAGGCGGCGCACGTACTCCGCCTTGCGCCGTCCCAGCAGCTCGCCGAGCGGCGTGTTGCGCAGCATCCACTCGGACAGACGGGACAGCATGCTCGGTCCCGGAGGTGCGGGCGGAGGACCGGAGGGCGCGGCGCCAGAATCACCGCTGCCGGTGGCACCTGCCATGTGCTCGTCGGTGGGGGCGAAGTACGCGAGGAACCGGCTCAGCCACGAGGGCCGTCGCGGCTTCGACGCAGCGGAGCCGCGCTGCATGCCGCCCGCGGCGGTGCCAGCACCCGAGGGCAGTGACTGCGAAGCCGCGCCCCGCTGGAACCACGCGGCGAGCCGGGAGAGCAGACCGGGACGGGACGCGGTGGAGCCGGAGCCCGCATCGCCTGAACCCGTCGCTGACCGGAACGCCGCGCGCAGCCGCGCGAGCAGCCCCGGGCTGGACGCCGACGCCGGAGAGGCAGCACCCACGCCACGCCCCGACATCGCCGCGCGCAGTCGCGCGAGCAGGCCGGCGCGGCGCGCGGCGGTGGGTCCACCCGCCGCGCCTGCTTCCTGGCCGCCGAAGAGCGCCGCGCGCAGCCGCGCCAGCAGGCCCGGAGGCTCCGCCACCACGAGCCCCTCCGGCGGAGGCTTGCCCTGCATGCGCGCGAGCATCACCTGCGCCTCGGGCGCGAGCGTGGGCACGGAGGGACCGAAGAACGCGCGCGTGGGTGGCGGCAGGGGCTCCAGCGCGGGCACCGGCGGTGGCGGCGCACCGAGTCCGCGCACGGGCAGCGTCACCCACGCGGACACGTCGAGCCACTCCGACAGGTCCACCGCGCGCGCGCCCGTCAGCACGTGGACGTGTGCCTGCCCCGCGCGCATCAGCACCACCGTGCCGTCGCGCAGCTCCGGGTGCCCGCGCTCGGCGGCAGACAGGGGCGCGGAGGAGAGGACGCCCTGCTCCAGCGTGAGCGGCAGTCCCGGCGCGGAGTCACTGGCGACGACACACGGCCGCGACAGGCGCAGCAGGTAGCCCCCGGCCACGGAGAACACGACGGCGCCCGGAGTCCACGCGGCGAGCACGCGACGCCGCGCCTCGCCCTCACCGAGCAGTGCGGGGTCGAACCAGAGCGCGGAGGCCCGCACGGTGCCACGGTGCAGATGCCTTCGAGGACGCAGCGTCGTGGAAGTCGTGCGCATCAGCCCGCCCTCGGCATCGCCTGGTACAGGATGCCGCCCTCGCGCAGGTTGCTCAGCACCAGCGTGCCCCCTCTCAGCATCCACCCGAGCACCGGCGTCCCATGGCTGGCCTGCGCGTGCATCACGCCCTCCCAGGCCACCGTCACCTGGTAGCGGGCCGTGGGACTGATGAGCCACAGCGTGCGCCGGTCCTCATCGAGCACCAGCAGCCCGGGGTCTCCCGGAGCCGCGCGGCACGTGCCCGCGCCGAGCACGCTCATGTCCGTGGAGAATTCGATTTCCTGCGCTCCATCCGAGCGGAACAGGCGCCACAAGCCCGGCTTGTGCCGCACCGCGAGCAGGCCCGCGTCGGGGTGGGCGGCTCCGTCCAGGTAGCCGAAGTACGCGTCACCGTCCCGCGCGCCGAGCGGCAGGTGGCGCACGCAGTCCTTCTCCACGACGCCGAGCCATGCGCCAGACGACTCGTTTCCCGGCTCCGCGGGCGGGGAGCGCGACACGAAGACCACCTTGCGGTTCACCTCGGCCGCGGCGGTGACCCCTCGTGCCACGAGGAACACGCTGATGCGCCGCGTGGCCCGGTCCTCCTCGACGAGGTAGAGGCTGTTGTTCACTCCGGCCAGCAACAGGCGCTCGTTGCCGTTGGAGTCCTCGCAGCTCAGCAGCCGGCCCGGAGCCGCGCCACTCGCCGGAGGCCACAGCTCCACGGACGTGGGCTCGTAGTGGAAGACCTCACGGTCGGGCTTGCCGCGCGAGGAGCCCCGGAGCTTGCCGTGGAGCACATACTCGCTCCCACGCATCGACAGGATGATGAGGCCGCCGTTGTGGCGCCAGCCCGTGCCCAGCACCACCTGCCCCGCAGGCGGCGTCACACGCCGGGCCTTGGGCACGGTGGCGCGGATGGAGTGCGGAATGGCCATGGCACCCACGCTGCCGTCCTCGCGGTAGAGCAGCAGTCGCTTGCCATCCGCGGAGAAGGAGAACGAGCGCAGCGGCGCCGTCAGCTGCGACGGGCGCGGCATCACGGGTGGCGCGACGCGGGGCTTCTGCAGCGGGTCTCTGAGCAGACGCACGCTGGTGTCGGGCGGCGGCAGGTCCAGCAGCACGGAGCGCGAGGCGCGCGAGGCGGGACGCACGTCCACGGTGAGCTGCCGGGTGCCAGGGGCCAGCACCTCGGCCACCTCGACGCGGGACAGGCCGGTGGCCTTCGGCAGCTTGGACAGTCGCGCGTCGCCCACGAGCCACGCATCCTCCGGGGCCGCGTCGAGCGACAGCGCGTCCCGCCACGCGGCGAGCCGCTCATCGGTGGGAGGCTCCAGGTCTCTCGCGGCGAGCCAGGTGGTGAGGGTGCCCGCCGTCACCTCGGAGAAGGCGCCCTTGCCGGGGTCGGACTGGAGCACCGCCCAGGAGAAGGCGGCGCCTGCGGCCTCGGCGCGACGGGACAGGACGATGAGGAGCGCGAGGTGCGCGATGCGCGGAGCACCGAGCTGGTCCGGCCCCGCGTCCAGCAGCGCCACGGTGCGCCGGGCCCCCTGCGGCTGGCGGAACGCGGGCTTGAGGAAGGACAGCTCGCCGAAGGCGGCGCGGCGCACCAATTCGTCGGGAGCCTCGAGGGCCCACAGCCACTCGCTCACCAGCAGCCGGTCGAAGGTGCCGCGTCGGGTGAGGCCGTCATAGCCCTGCGGCTCGCCGCCATCGGCCTCGCCCCGGGGGCGCAACGCGCCGAGCGCCGCGGACAGCCGCGCCACGTACGGGCCCAGGTGCAGGACCAGCTCATCGGGAAACAGGGAGAGCTGCGAGGCCCAGGGCCGCAGCGCCGGAGGCAGCGCGCTCACGGAGTCACCTGCGCGGTGCTCGGAGCCAGCCACGTGGTGAGCGTGATGCGGGACACGGGCCGCGCCGCGCCCACCGGGACGAGATGACCGGACGCGGGCAGCACCGCCACCGGAGTCCCCGCGTTCCCCACGCGAGCGAGCAGCGCGCGCTCCAGCATCGACACCGCTACATCGGGCACCAACGCACAAGGCAGCAGCAGCGACGGCGCGGCGGAGTCCCTGCCGAGATACACGGCGCCATCCACCCAGGGCAGCAAGCCCGCGGGGCCCAGCAGGACGAGCACACCCGTCCCGGCCACCCCACTCCACTCGGCGAGCCGCGCGTCCGTCTCGGAGAGCACCCGGCGCGCGAGCGCGAGCGCAACCGCTCCCTCACCCGCGACGGCGAGCGGCTCCAGCGGCTCGGCCCGGGGTCCCCAACGCACCGGTACTCCTTGGCTACCCATGCCCGTCCCCCCTCATGCCGCGCCCACGCTCGGCAGAGGCCACTGATTCATCATACCCGCCGGCACGCTCCAGCGACTCCACCACCGGGACTCCGGAAGGGAGCAGCGACGCGAGCCCACGCAGGCGACTGACCGTGCCGCGCTCAGGCCGCCACGCCCGGCGCACCCATGGAGGCCTCGGGCACCAGCGCCGCGGACACCTGGGCCCGCAGGGCCTTGAGGTCCTCGGGCATGGCCTCGGGCGAGAAGCCCGCGTCCATCTCCCGCGCCACGCCCTCCAGCTTCAAACGCCATGCGGCGAGCGCCTCCGAGTCCCCCTGCGCGGGCCGCTCCGAGAGCAGCAACTTTCCCGCCGTGGCGATGCGCTGCGCGCGAGCACGAGGGCCCGCGCTGGCCTCCAGCGCGGCGGCGGCCAGGGCCGGGTTCTCCGACGCCGCGAGCAAATCCCGCAGCACGTCGCGAGCAAGCGCCTGCGCCTCCTTCGTGGGCACGGCGTAGACGAGCGGCCACAGGTCCGCGGTCGTCGGCACGCTCCGTCCGGCAAGGGCGGCGGCGGAGGCGATGAGCTTCTGCACCTTCACCGCGCGGCGGTCGGACAGGCCGATGCCGGCGGAGCGCAGCGTGCGCAGCGCATGCGCCAGGTGCGGGCGGACGGCCGAGAGGTCCGCCTCGCGCGCCGCCTGGGCGAGCACGTCCAGGGACGCCAGCGAGGTGGAGCGGGCCTCGCCCTCGCCCCACAGCGAGGCACCGCCCGCGAGCAGCTCCTCCAGCCGCGGGTCGGGCACGGGCTCTACGAAGATGCGCGCGAGGAAGCGGTCCGCGAAGGCGGCGAGCGAGTCGTCCTCGGGCAGCGCGTTGGACGCGCCCACGCAGACGCGCAGCGGGCAGCGCATGCGCGTGTGGCCGCGGCGGAAGGTGCGCTCGTTGAGGATGCCAAGCAGCGTGTTGAGGATGGCGGTGGAGCCGAGGAAGACCTCGTCGAGGAACGCCACCTCGGCCTCGGGCAGCATGCCGGAGGTCTCCGTCTCCACGAGCCCCTCGCGCAGCTTGCGCAGGTCCACGGGGCCGAACAGCTCGGAGGGCTCGGTGAAGCGGCCCAGGAGGTACTCGAAGTAGGAGCCACCGAGGGCCCGAGAGGTGCGGCGCACGGCCTCGCTCTTCGCGGTGCCGGGCGGGCCGATGACGAGCAGGTGCTCGCCGGCCACGGCGGACAGGGCGACGAGCTCCACCATGGCCTCGCGCTCGACGAGTCCGCGCCCCGCGTCGGTGAGGGCATCGCGAACGGCGGAGGCGGCGGCTTCGAAGGAAACGGACATGGGGGGTGAGCCTAACCGCCGGACTCGGCCGGCGCGAAGAGCACCAGGAGCACCAGCCGCTCCTCGATGGAGTGGAAGCGGTGGGGCACGTGCTGGGGGACGTAGATGAAGGAGCCGGGCTCCACCGCCTGCTCGGTCTCCCCCACGGTGAGTCGCGCACGTCCGGACACGGCGTAGTACGCCTCGTCCTCCGCATGGGGGCGCTGGCCGTCTGTGGCGCCGGCCTCGAGGACATAGAGGCCCGCGCTCATGGACGCGCGGCGGAGGAACTCCAGGTAGGGCCTGCCGCCCTCGCGCTGTTGGGACTGCACAGCGGAGACGGTGAAGGTGGCGGGCAGGTTGTCCGGCGGAACGCGCATGTGCCTCTCCGTGACGGGGGTCCGCCGACGTTCATGACACGGACGCACGGGGACAGGCGACAGCGCTCCCGGGGAGCACGCTCCCGGGCTTAGACTGGCGCGCATGAGAAAGCTGTCGAAGTGGGTGGCACTGGCGGGTGTGCTGGGCATGGGCACGGAGGCGATGGCGGACGGCTGGCACGGCTACGCGTCGCTGGGCGCGGGCATCGCGTTGGACCACCTGAGCGGCTTCCACGCGAAGGGCCCGGCGCTGCACGGCTATCTGGGCGTGGAGGCGCCCGTGGGACTGTCGCTGGGGCTGTTGGCGGAGGTCGCGGAGATGTGGGGCGAGAAGTTCCCGACGGCCGTGGACCCGAATCAATTGGAGTCCTCGCAGTTCGACTACAAGGCGGTGGGCATCGAGGCGCGGCTGCGCTTCTTCCGGGACAAGCCCATCAACCCGTGGGTGGGAGCGCGGCTGTCGAAGAGCTGGTCCAACCCCTTCACGCCGGATGACTTCGGCGAGCTGCGGCGGAAGAAGTTCGACACCACGAGCATGGCCATCCGGGTGGGCATTGACGGCTGGTTCAGCGAGCGTTGGGGCGTGTCAGTGGCCTCGGCCATCCAGTTCTGCGATGTGCGAATCCCCGAGGACATCCAGGACGTGTGCTTCCGGCCGATTCAGTCCGTGATTGCGGGTCCGGTGTTGCGGTTCTGAGCCTGCGCTCTTCCCGGCGGGTGCGGACGGCACGGCGGGCGGCAGCTTCCCCGCCAGCCCTCCCATAGGGGGAGCGTCCCGGCAGGCCCCCAACTGTTCGTTCTGCGACGCACGCCCCACCTTCCCCGGCGACAGGCTCAAACCAGACGGGGTGACCATGAAAGTCATTGGACCCATCGCGGCGGCGTTGCTGCTCGGCACCGGCTGCGCGCATGACCAGAGCAGACCCGCGGACACGACGAACCCCAAACCGCGCGTACAGGGCACGAACAGCACGGGACAGCACGTCAGCCCGCGACGGGCGAGCGCCCCCACCCCCGAGCAACAGCCCGGCTACATCTGCGAAGTGGTGGGCACCGGTGGCTCCGGGCAGCAGTCCGCGAGCGCCGCACAGAAGAAGCAGGAGGAATGCGACGAGCAGGCCACGGGTGGCGCGGGACGACAACGGTCCACGACCTCGTCGGACTCCTCGCTCGACACGTCGTCCGAGGGCACGACGGTCGGCAGTGCAGCGAGGCAGTCCGAGCCGAGCGAAGCGACCTCTGTCGGCAGTGCGGCCCGGCAGTCCACGCCGAGCGAAGCGACCTCCGTCGGCAGTGCGGCCCGACAGTCCACGCCGAGCAAGGCCACCACCGTCGGCAGTGCGGCACAGCAGTCCGCGCAAAGCGAGGCCACCACCGTCGGCGGTGCCGCCACACGGCAGCCCGCACAGAGCGAGGCCACCACCGTCGGCAGCACGGCGCGGCAACCCACCACTTCGCCCGCACCCGCTCCGGACACGTCGACCGAGGCCACGGCCCTTGGCAGCGCGGCCCAGCAGCCCGCGACTCCTCCGGCGCCTACGCCTTCACCCGCGACTCCAGACACCAGCGCCACGGCCCAGCAACAGGCGACGCCGGAACCGGACACCACGCCGGCCCCTGACCCCGACGAAGACGCCACGGGCATCGGCGGCGCGGGCCAGCAGTCCGAGGCCCCCACATCCCCGCCCGCGAGCGAGGACACGGGCCTGGCCGGAGGCGGTGGGGGCTGAGCGGTATCAGGCCCTCCTGAAAAGGTTCGGAGACGCACGCCTTGCGCGGCGGCATCGGAAGCAGGTGGCTGTCACTCCTCGTGACGCTGCTCGGAATGCTGGCCGGTGCCGCCCATGCCGCGCCCGCCGTCTCCGAGCCGTCGTGGCGCGCCGTCCTGCGCGAAGGCGTGGACGCGGCCGCGCGCGACTTCGACGGGGAATTGGCGCTCTACGTCCGCGACCTGAGCACGGGCGAGGAGTATGCCCTCAACGCGAGCACGCCCATGTACCTCTCCTCGGCCATCAAGGTGGCCGTGATGCTGGAGGTGCTGCGTCAGGTGGACGCGGGGACACTCGCGCTCGACACCCCCATCGCCTTCGAGCCTGACGATGCCCGCGACGGCATGCACCCGATGGCGAAGGTGCCTCCGGGCACAGCGCTCACCGTGGCGACACTGCTCGAACACATGATGGTGCACAGCGACAACGCGGCGGCGGACCTGCTCATCGGAAAGGTCGGCATCGACCACGTGAATGCGGGACTGGAGCGCAGAGGTGTGCACTTCGGTCCGCTCGTCTCGCTGCTGGAAGACCGGCACCACGTCTACGGAAAGCTGGACCCGAGGGGCGCGGCGCTGACACCCGAACAGGTGCGCGAGCTGGGCCGGAGGAACACGCTCGGGACACGAGCAAGGGCCCTCTCCGAAGTCCTGGGCCACACGCCCGCCTGGACTGGCAGCGAGCTGGAGTCCGCCTTCGACGCGTACTACGCGGAGGGCACCAACTCCGCGTCGATGCGCGAGCTGGGCCAACTGCTGGAGCAGGTGGCCCGCTGCGAGGGCTTGAGCCCCGCGACCTGCGAACACGCGAAGTCCCTGATGCGAAGCTGCGACACGGGCCGAGCCCGAATCCGTGCCGGGCTCCCTGGCACGGCCACCTGGGCACACAAGACGGGCACGCAGCACCGGCGTGCCTGTGACGTGGGCATCCTCGAACTCCAACCAGGACACCCCATCATCGTGGCCGCGTGTACCCGAGGTTTCCGTCGCGTCACCGAAGCGGAGCACCTGCTGGCGAGAATCGGCCGGACGCTCACGAAGGCATTCCAGCGCACACCTGTGACAACCGGCAGGTACAGTGCGCCGCCATGAGCACGCCGCCTCCCGTCCCCGCGCCCATCGGTCCTCGCTGGCTGTACCTGCACGGCTTCGCCTCGGGGCCTGACTCGACGAAAGGCGTGGCGGTAGCAAGGCACTACGCGAGCCAGGGCCTTCACGTGGAGCGCCTCAACCTGCGCGTTCCGTCGATGGAAGAGCTGCGCCTGAGCGCCATGCTCGCCACGGTGCGCGCGGCGCTCGGAGGGTCCGAGGAGCGCGCGGTCCTCTTCGGCTCCAGCCTGGGCGGGCTCGTCGCCGCGCGTACGGCGGAGCAGGACGCCCGCGTGTGCGCGCTCGTACTGCTGGCGCCCGCGTTCCGGGTGGTGGAGCAGCTCCACCGCCGCATGGGAGACGCGGGCTGGGCGCACTGGAACAAGGCCGGCTGGATTGAGACGGACGACTTCGCGGAGAAGCGCAAGGTGCGCATCCACTCCGGCTTCATCCCGGACGCGGAAGCGGTGGACGCGCGCACGGGCGGCTGGCCCGACGTGCGAGTCCCTACGCTCATCATCCACGGACGCACGGATGACACCTGCCTCCTCCGCTACTCACAGCAGTGGGCCGAGGGCCGGCGCCACGTCCGCCTGGTGGAGGTGGACGACGGCCACGAGCTCACCGCATCCCTCCCCCGCATCCTCTCCGAGTCCGACGACTTCCTGCGCCCGTGGGGAGTGGGCCGGTAACGTGCCTGGCCTCTCAGGACGACGTATCGCCACGGAAACCAGCCGCGTCGCTCCACTCCGTGACGGGAATGAAGCGCAGCCCCTGCGGTCGCGGTGTGAGTGAGAGCATCCGGTCGATAACGGAACAATGAACGAGGCAGACAGACGTAGCCTCGGCCAGGACGAAAACGAGCCGGCGCTCCAGAGGAATATCGGCAAGGACGTTCTCGTCGAGGACGAGCTTGTCGAGACTGAGCACCAGTCGCCCACATGAGGAAAGCTCGAAGACCGAGCGCGCCTTGTCCATGCACGGCACTTCGTTGTGGACGTGAAGCAGCCAGTACCGGAGAACCGCATCCCCTACGCGCACGTCAGCCGGAACGAGCTGCACGTTGTAGAGGGACAACGGAGCCAGCACCTCCTTCAGCCGAGTCGAGAGGACCGGAGCAGGAAGGCTGTGGTGGTCCACCATGACGGGTGTACCTGGTACCGGCGTCCGCAGGCGCAGTCGGATGGGCTCCGTCACATGAACCGCCGTGCCTTTTCTGAAGGCCCTCCCGCTCTGGTCCCAACCCAGGAGCGGATAGGTATCAGGGCCTTCGCGCTCGAGCACACAGTAGTCGCTCTGCATCACGTCCCTACCTGATGACAGGCATGGCCGAAGCACACTGCCAGCCCGCTCTGCGCGAAATCACCCTCTGGCGCATTCGACCATCGCGTATGGGACAGCGCTTCCGGAGTGGCCCAATCCCTCCCGCCTAAGTGGCGCTTCTCACCCCTCCGGCTTGCGCGCATCTTGCTCGGGCACACCTCCTCCCGAGCGAGCGTTTCCGCATGCCCCTCCTCATCTCTCCCTCACGCCGGAAGCTGCTGACCCACGCCCTCGCGGGTGCCGGCGCCATGTCGCTCCTGCCCTTCCCGAGCGCCGCCGGCCCCCAGGCTCCGTCCGCAGGCAAGACGCCTTCCATCCCCAAGCTCCCCACAGGGGACATCCACGACTTCGACTTCTTCGTCGGCAACTGGTCGAGCGTGAACCGGCGCCTGAAGAAGCGCTGGGTCGGCAGCACCGACTGGGACGTCTTTCCGAACACGGTCCGCTGCGAGAGCCGCATGGGCGGCATCGTGAACATCGACGAGGTGGTCTTCCCGACGAAGGGCTGGTCCGGGATGACCGTGCGCACCTTCAGCATCGAGAAGCGCCAGTGGTCCCTGTATTGGATCAACAGCAGGACCGGTGAGCTGTTTCCTCCCGTCGTGGGCGGATTCACCGGCGACCACGGCGAGTTCTACGGCGATGACACGGACGACGGCCGGCCCATCAAGGTCGTGTTCCACTGGACGCGCCTCGGGCCTGACGCCGCGCGCTGGGAGCAGTCCTTCTCCCTCGACGGCAAGGCGTGGGAGAAGAACTGGGTGGTCGAGCACTCCCGGGTGAAGGGCTAACCTCGGGAGTTGATGGCCAAACATGCCGCTTCCATCTTCTCGGTCGATGTCGCGGGACTCGAAGCCGCGCCGGGCCAGCCCGCCTACGCGCGCATCTGCGACAGAATCCGCACCGCCATCCGGAGCGGAGCGCTCGTGCTCAACGCGCGCCTGCCTTCGAGCCGGACGCTCGCGAAGGACTTCGGCGTGGCGAGGAACACCGTGGACTGGGCACTCGGCCAGCTGGTGGCCGAGGGCTACATCGTCCGGCGCCGGGGCGCGGGCAGCTTCGTGGCCCCCCGCCTTCCCGACCACGACGCGCCTCCGCTGACACCGAAGCGCGTAGCCGCATCGAAGGCGGCCGGGACGGAACGGCGCTTGTCCCAACGCGCCACGGCGCTGCGCAGCTACCCGGGCCACTATCAGCCCCTCAAGGCGGTGCCCTTCACCCCCTCGCTCCCGCCCGTCGAGCTGTTTCCGCGCGCGGCCTGGAATCGCCTCCTGAACCGCGAGGCGGCTCGACCCGGCAGCGCCTATTGGGCCTACGGCGCGAGCAACGGCCTGCCCGCCCTGCGCGAGGCCATCGCCGCACACGCCTCCGCCATGCGGGCCGTGGCCTGTTCTCCCGAACAGGTGGTCGTGGTGACGAGCACGCAGCAGGCCGTGGAGCTCGCCGGAAAGGCGCTCGCCGACCCCGGTGATGCGGCCTGGGCCGAAGTGCCGGGCTACCAGCCCGTGCAGCACTGTCTGCGCGCGGTGGGCCTGGAAGTCATACAGGTGCCTGTCGATGAACACGGCCTCGACGTGGAGGCCGGCCAGCGGCTCGCGCCGCGCGCGCGCCTGGCGTACGTCACCCCGGCGCACCAGTACCCGCTGGGCTACGAGATGTCACTCGAGCGCAGGAAGGCACTGCTCCGCTGGGCCCGCGAGCAGGACGCGTACATCGTCGAAGACGACTACGACGGTGACTACCGCTACGAGGGCCGCCCGCTCGCGTCCCTGCAAGGCATGGATGGAGATGGGCGGGTCATCTACGTGGGCAGCTTCAACAAAATCCTCTTCCCCGGACTGAGGATTGCCTACGCCATCGTGCCGGAGCAGCTCGTTGGCGCCTTCGTCGACGCGAAGCACGTCGCGGACGGCCACACCGCCCTGCTCACGCAAGGCGTGCTCGCGGCGTTCATCCAGGAAGGGCACCTGGCGCGCCATCTGCGAAAGACGCGCGCCCTCTACGACGAGCGGCGTCTGGCCTTCCTGGAGGAAGCGAAGGTCCTCGCCGACAGCCTGGACTTCGGTCCGGCGAGGGCCGGCATGCACGTCGCCGGCCTCTTCAAGGAGCACCTGGACGACCGCGCGGTGGCCGCGGAGTGCGCCCGCTCGGGCATCGAGGTCCAGCCCCTCTCGAAGTTCGGCGCCACCCGCCGTGGCGGGCTCGTCTTCGGCTTCGCGGGCGCCACGCGCGCCGCCATGCGGTCCGGGCTCGACGTCGTACGGCGGGCGCTCCATACCGTGAGGACTTGAAAGGCCCCCCTAACGGACTTCCATCGGGCCCCATGGCCCGGATGTTCACTCCCACGCCCCCCGGGCGCGCGAGCCACACTCCTGTACTTGTCTTTGACGCAACGCGGTTAAGTTCCCGCGCATGAACCGCGAATACCACCGCTGGTACAGCGAGCGCCTGCACCGGGACATGGAGGTGCTCCTCTTCGGCCACTCGGGCGAGCCGGTGCTGTTGCTGCCCACGAGCAAGGGCCGCTTCTACCAGGCCGAGGACTTCGGCCTCATCGGCGCCATCGCCGACCGCATCCAGTCCGGCCGCTACATCGTGGTGTGTCCGGACTCGGTGGACGAAGAGTCCTGGTTCAACAAGTCCATCCACCCGCATGACCGCGTCATGCGCCACCAGCAGTGGGAGGACTACCTCCTCCACGAGGTGGTGCCGCTGCTCACCCGCCGCAGCACCGGCGGCCGTCTCACCCTCGCCGGGTGCAGCTTCGGCGGCTTCCACTCGTACAACGTGGGCCTGCGCCACCCGCACGTCTTCCGCCGCCTCATCTCCATGGGCGGCAAGTTCGAGACGGACGAGTTCCTCGACGGCCACAACGACTCGGAGGTCTACTTCCACTCCTGCACGCAGTGGCTGCACGGCCTCAACGACGCCGCGCAGCTGTCCGCCCTGCAGCGCGTGGAGATGGTGCTGGCGGTGGGCGAGCACGATTTCTGCCGCCCCTCCAACGAGCACCTCTCCAGCCTCCTGTGGAAGAAGGGCATCGGCAACCACCTGTCCGTGTGGCAGGGCGGCACCCACGACTGGCCCGTGTGGCGGCAGATGATTCAGCAGTACCTGCCCTGGTAGCGCGGCGGGCCGCGCCGGTACGCGCTACGCCTCCAGCGGGCGCAGCGTACCGGCGCTCAGGCGGTTGAAGCGCCACAGGAGCGCCACCGCCACCGAGACGAGCCCCGCGCACAGGCCCCACCAGATGCCCACCACGCCCAGGCCCAGCCCGAAGCCCAGGAGCAGCGTCAGCGGCAGGCCGATGGCGTAGTGCCCCACCATGTTGGCGATGAAGGTGAAGCGCGTGTCGCCCGCGCCGCGCAGCACGCCCGCGCCCACGCCCTGCACGCCGTCGAACACCTGGAACACGGCGCTCACCATCAGCAGCGGCACCACCAGGGGAAAGACGTCCTCCGGCGCCCCGGCCAGCTTCGCCAGCGCGTGTGGGAAGAGGGCGAACACCAGTCCCCCCAGCGCCATGAAGCCCGCGCCGCCCGCGAAGGCGGTGAAGCCGCTCACCCGCGCCTGCGGCGTGTTGTGCGCCCCCACCGCCCAGCCCACCCGCACGCTGCCCGCGTTGCCGATGCCCATGGCCACCGTGAAGGTGACGCTCGCGAAGGAGATGGCAATCTGGTGCGCCCCCACGCTCGCCGCGCCCAGGCCTCCCGCCAGCACGCCCGCCAGGGTGAAGACGCCAATCTCCGCGGTGATGTGGAGGCCAATCGGAAGGCCCACCCGCGCCGCCTGCGCCAGGTCCGCCCACACCGGCTTGCGCGTGGGCCGCGCCGTGCCCTCCAGCCCCCGAGCCCGCACCGACCAGAGCACGATGAGCAACTGCAGCCCCGTGCACAGCGACGTGGCCAGCGCCGAGCCCGCCACGCCCATCGCCGGCACCGCGCGCAGCGGCCCGAAGTACGCCGGCAGGTCCGCCCCGCCGAACACCAGCAGGATGTCCCCGAACAGGTTGAGGACGTTCGCCGCCACCGTGGCTACCACCAGCGGCCGGGTGAAGGCCGTGGACTGGAGGTAGGAGCGCATCGTCAGGAAGGCCAGCATCAGCGGCATGCTGGGCCCGCGCCACAACAGGTAGTCCCGCGCGCCGTCCACCTGCTCGGGGGCAATGCCCGCCAGTGGCAACAGCAACGGCGTCAACAGCATCAGTGCGAACAGCGTCACGCCCGCGAACAACGACATCCACCCGCCCTGCCACAAAAGCGCCCGCGCCCGGTCGAAGTGGCGCGCGCCAATGGCCTGGGACAGGAGCGGGTCGAAGCCCATCATCAGCCCAATGCCGAAGCCGCTCACGGCGAAGAAGAGGCCGTTGCCCAGGCCCACCGACGCCAGCGCGGACGTCCCCGCCCGCCCCACCACCAGCGTGTCCACCAGGCCCATGAGCGCCTGGCCGCCCTGCGCAATCGCGATGGGGAGCGCCAGCCGGCTCAGCTCACGGAGCTCCGTGCGGTAGGTCTTCACGGGCTGGGACGAAGTCGCGGCGATGGTCATGGCAGGCGCGCCTATAGCGCCTTCCAGCAGAGAATGCGCTCCCCGCTTGTGACGCCCCGCCGCTCCCCAACCTGACCGGGGAGGGCGGGTCCAGTCCTGTCACGGGACGGCTACGGGGAGTCCTTGCACGTCCACCCGAGCGGCGGGCAGTGACGGCAGTACGGGCTGTCCGGAGACGGCCCCATCATGCACGCCCCGCCGCAGTACTCGACGATGCGCCCCGTGGGCTTCTCCACGTAGTAGTACGGCCCGTCCACTTCGGCCCCGCAGTCGACGCCCACCAGGTCACCACAGGTGGCGGCCACCCTGCAGCGGTTGGGAAGGTCGGTGAGGGTCAGCCTCCGCACCGTGCCCTCGGGCAGGCGGGGGTCGTCCGAGGCGGCCTGGACCACGGTGTCGGGCAGCGGCTCTTCCTTCCCCGAAGCCTCGGTGCCGCATCCCACCGCGCCCACGAGCAGCAGCGCCGCCATCATCCATTTCGCGAGCTTCATCAGGGCACCATCGGAGGCTGGAACAGCGACGTGGCGAGCGGCGTCTGGAGCGCGTCCACCTTCGCCACGCGCAGGCCGCCGTCGGTGATGGCGTAGACATAGTCATCCGCCATGACGCTGCGGCGCACCATGGGCGACCAGTACCAGGACCAGCCACGCTGGTTGAACGTCTGGTACACGTCCTTCATCGACAGCGCGCCCACCGGGGTGATGCCGGTGGCGGTGTCCACGCGGAACACGCGCAGCTCGCTGCGGAAGCTGGACCAGTAGTCGGTGTAGTCGTAGCTCCAGTCGGTGAAGGGAATGGCCAGCAGCCCCTTGGCCGCGAAGTAGTTGAAGGCCTTGTGCTCGTAGAGCGCCTCGCTGTAGCTGCTCGCCGTGCCGACCGTCTGCGTGAAGGACTCCTTCGGGTGCTCCAGGTCCGTCACGTCGAACAGCGTCACCTTGAGGGCGCGGCTGTTCCAGTTGCCCGTCTCGTCCCGCTGCTCGCCCAGGGTGAGCAGGTGCGTGTCGCCAATCGGGTGGATGTACGTGGAGAAGCCCAGCACCTTGAGCTCGCCCACCTTGCGCGGGTGGGCCGGGTCGCTCAGGTCGAAGGTGAAGAGCGGGTCCGTCTGCCGGAAGGTGACGACGTAGCCCTTCTTGCCCACGAAGCGCGCGCTGAAGATGCTCTCACCCGGCGCCAGATTCTCCGTGCGCCCCAGCTCCTCCAGCTTCCCGTCCTGCTCGTGGAAGGTGACCACGCGGCTGACGGTGTCGAAGCGCCACCAGTTCTGGTTCTGCAGGTCCACGGTCCGGGTGCTCACGGTGGTGGCGACGCGCAGCACGCCCTCGTGCTCGTCCAGGGAGAACTGGTTGGCGATGTGGCCTTCCATGGTGCCGCTGCCCACGTAGGTGGCCTTGCCCGGCTCGCGGATGTCGAACTTGTGCAGGTACGTGAAGTCCGACTGCCCCACCTCCGGCCACCACCACCAATGGCCGGTGGCCATGTAGAGCGAGTCCTTCGACGCGTAGACCTCACCCGGCGACGTCACCACGCTGGTGCGGCGCGGCGCCGCATTGGCCGCTTCCGCGTCCAGGTTCATGGACAGCACCGTCACGAAGCCCAGGCCCGTGGGCGCGTTGGCGTGGAAGAAGTCCGTGCACGAATACGTCAGCGGCGCGGTGTGCCCCGCCGCGTCCACGCGCCGCCCACCGGGCAGCCACGCCTCCAGCGACTGCGCGCGGATGAGCTTCTCGTTCTTGGCGATGAGCGCGTCCACCGCGTCCGCCAGCTTGTCCTTGTCCTCGTAGAGGTCGCGCGAGTACTCGGGGTAGAAGCTCACATCCTCCGGCCAGCGGAACTGGTCCGAGAGCACCAGCCGCACCGCACCCTCCACGCGCCGCGCGTTGAGGTAGCCGCCGGGCAGGTACACCTGCTCCACGACTTTCGGCGCGGCGAGGTCCGCCACGTCCACCACCGTCACCTTCAGCGTGTCACCGTAGTAGTAGCCACACCCGAAGCCCGCGCAGTCCATGGCGGGCGCCGCGACACCATCGCCGCCCGTCAGCGTGGGACGGCCCGGCCGCTGCTCGTACACCTGCGAGGTGATGACCAGCCGGTTGCGCTCCGCGTCCAGGAGCATCTCCCGAGGCCAGCCCTCCACCTCCAGCGCCGCCGTGCGCACCAGCTGCTCCGCCGGCCACGAGCGGTGGATGTACAGCCGCGGGCCGGACAGCACGAAGATGCGCGTGCCGTCGTTCTGCACGAAGTCCGCCTCGTGCACGCCCTCCACCTGGTTGTTGGTGTCCGTGGAGTCGTTCGGCCCGGAGTTGCCACCTCCCGCGGCGTCCTCCGTGGGCATGGGAGCGCCCGTCGGCGGCGCGCCGTCCCCCATGTCCTCCCCGCGGGGAAGGCCTCCGTAGCCCCAGCCTCCGCCGTTGTTCTTGAGGGACTCCAGCGAGGCGCGCATCTGCTTCGTCGCACTGTCCTCGATGTACTGCTCCAGCGCTTCACAGCCTTCGAAGGACTCCAGCTTCGCCGCCGACTGCACCGGCTCGTTCGTGACCCCCGAAGTCTTCGAGCTACTGCCGCAGCCCGCCGCCACCAACGCCAGCCCCACCCATCCATAGCGTTTCCACTGCCGCATCGAACCCTCCCGCTTCATCATTGGCCCCACTGGCGGCGCGGACCTCGCGTCCAACACCTGCACCAGCGGCCGCCGCACGCATTGCCACGCCCATGCCAGGGCGCGCAGCGACCCAGGGCCCGGGGTTTCCAGGGGTTTGCGAGAGAGGGGGCCTCTCAGAAACCTGAGACGCGCGGGGAACCCGAGAGCGGAAAACCGAGGGTCCGCGGCACGAAGCGGACGAACTGCTGGGTGAGTGACGAATCCATGCGCTCCAGGCGCAGGCCCATGCCGGCGGGGGCGCGGAAGGCGCCCTGGGGGTGCGGCGGGTTGGCCCAGGCCACCGTCGCCTCGGCGGTGCAGGGCGTGCGCTGGCCGGCGAGCAGGACCTTCAACGACAGCCGGGCACCCTCGCGCGCGGGGGTGAGGGTGCGCACGAAGAGGGCCTCCGGGCTCGCGTCGTGGCTGAAGCCGGACATGGCCGCGCCGCCCGCCGTGGAGAACTCCACCACGGTGAAGAAGGGCACGCGCTCCGCGGCGCGCAGCGGGACGAGCCCCGGCACCAGCCGCCCCAGCACCTTGCCCAGCAATTCGTCCGCGCCCAGGTGGCGCTTCTCCAACAGCGGCGCGCCCGACACCGCCTGGGCCCGGGTGAGCACCTCGGCGGACTCCTCCGCGCGCGACAGCAGCACCAGCGGCTTGCGCGCGTGCACCTCGCGCAGCCTCGTGGCCAGCCCCAGCGCCTCGCGGGGCGTGCGGGATACGTCCACCACGAAGCCATCCAGTTGCGCGCCGTGCAGCGCGGCCAGGCGCGCGGCGTCCTCGGCGTCGCGCGCGTAGAGCACGTGCAGGCCCTCCTGCTCCAGCGCGCCGCCCAGGAAGGTGTGCAGGAAGCGCCCGCCCTCCACCAGCAGCACGCGGCGCCCACGAGGCGCCCCCTGCGCCCGCTCGCGCGCCGAGCGCACCGCGGCCAGCTTCGCCTCCAGCGCCTCCAGCGCCACGGGCTTGGGCAAGAAGTCGTCCGCGCCCGCGCGCCAGCAGTGCATCACCTCATGCGGCTCGCCCGCGGAGGTGAACATGATGACGGGCACGTTGCGGCCCGCCGGGTGCGCCTTCACGAGGCGGCACACCTCGTCGCCCTGCATGCGCTCCATGCGCAAATCCAGGAGGATGAGCGCGGGCGCGCGCCGCGCCAGCTCCGCGAGACACGCCTCACCGCCCTCCATCGCCACGGCCTCGCAGCCCAGCCGCGCCAGGTGCAGGCGCACCACCTCCCGGGCGGTACGGGAGTCGTCCACCACGAACACGGTGTCGCGCGCGGCGGAGGGGGGGACGGTCATGGGCTCACGGATAGGAAGGAAGAGAAGGGACAACCACGGGCCCGGCGGGCCAGCGTTCGAGTCTGGACGCTCAGGCGCGGGGCTCCTGCCGGCCAGACAGCAGTTGCGTGAGCTGCCTTGCAATCGAGGCGCACTGCGCGGCATCCCGGCTCTCGAGCGCGCTGCGCCCGCCGTCCAGCAGCTGCTGCACGGTGCCCACGGCGGCCTGGGCCTCGGGGCTGGGGTTCTCCTGCGCGCTCTTCTGGAGCATCCGCGCCAGCTTGTCGCCGCGCTCCAGCAGCTTGCGGAACAGCTCCTCCGCACGCTTCGCGTCCATCACGCCCTGGCTCTGCGCGTAGTGGGCCTGCTCCGCGCCCAGCTTCTCCGCCTCGCCCTGCGGCATGCCCGGCCGCGCCTCCAGGCGCACCAGCTCCATGTTGCCGGTGGTCAGGTCCGTGGCCTTCACCGCGAGGATGCCCTCGCTGGACAGCTCGAAGACGACTTCCAGCGGCACGTCGCCGCGCGCGGCCACGTGCAGGTTCTTCAGCACCACCTCGCCCAGCTTGTGGTTCTCATCCTGGAAGTCGCTCTCCCCCTGGTACACGGGGATGCGCGCCTCGTTCTGGCCGGCAGTCCCGGGGAAGAAGATGTCGCGCGCCACCACCGGCACGCCGGTGTTCTTCGCGATGAGCCGCTTCACGCGCCCGCCCAGCACGCCCACGCCCAGGCTCTGGCTGGCCACGTCCAACAGCAGCGCCTGTCCGGACTGGCGCAGCAATTCGTCCGCCTGCACCGCCGCGCCCAGGGCGACGGCCTCGTCCGGGTGCACGTCGGTGGACGGCGCGCGGCCGAAGAAGTCCGCCACCAGCCGCCGAATCAGCGGCACGCGCGTCATGCCGCCCACCAGCAGCACCACGTCCACCGAGCGCGGGTCCATCTTCGCCTCGCGCATCACCCCCTGGCACACCTCCAGGCAGCGGCGCGACAGCGGCTCGGACAGCGTCTCGAAGAAGGAGCGCGTCAGCACCGTCTCCAGCTCCGTCAGCCGCCGGCCGCTGGTGGCGTGGTCGCCCAGCCCGGCCACGGAGACGGTGGCCTCGTCCGCCTCGGTGAGGGTGCGCTTGGCGGCCTCGGCGGCCACCTTCAGGCGGCGCAGGCTCTGCGCGTCCTGCGACACCAGGTGCCGCATCTCATCGTCCACCTGCGCCAGCAGCCATTGGACGATGCGCTGATCGAAGTCCTCGCCGCCCAGCCTCGGGTCTCCACCGGTGGCGCGCACCTCGAAGACGCCGGCCTTCACCTCCAGAATCGAAACGTCGAAGGTGCCGCCGCCCAGGTCGAACACGAGCGCGTTGCCCTCGAAGCCGCGCGACAGGCCGTAGGCCAGCGCCGCCGCGGTGGGCTCGTTCACCAGCCGCACCACGTCCAGCCCGGCAATCGTCGCCGCCTCGCGCGTGGCCTGGCGCTGGTTGTCGTCGAAGTTGGCGGGCACCGTAATCACGCACTTGGAGACGGGACGTCCGAAGTGCGCCTGCGCGTCCAGCGCCAGCTCGCCCAGAATCATCGCGGACACCTGGGTGACGGGCATCACCCGCCCGCCCAGCTTCACGCGCACGTCGCCCGACGGCCCCGCCACCAGCGGATAGGGCACCGTCGCCTTCGCCTGCTGCACCAGCTCCGGCGTGTAGCGCCGCCCCAGGAAGCGCTTGGTGGCCCACACCACGGCGTCGGGATGTTCCTCCCCGAGCGCCTGCGCGGCGTGGCCCACCATGCGCTCGCCGGATTTCGTGATTCCCACCACGGAGGGCGTCAGCCGGCCACCAGCGCGCGAGGGGATGAGGCGCGCGCGGCCGTCCTCGACGGTCGCCACGGCGCTGTTGGTGGTACCCAGGTCGATGCCGATGACGGGGTCGTGCATGGGGGCGGTCAGGACACCACGGTACGGGCCTTCCGGCCACCTCGCCAAGTCCCCTATTTCCCCATACCCCCGGTGTACCCGACGCCTCCCCGCCCTCCAGGCCGTCCGTCCTGTCAGGGAAAGGGCGGGCGCCGGGGCCGCCACGGCCGTTGCCCGCGGCCGCCACGGCCGTTGCTCGGGGCCAGGCACCATGCTAAGGGCGCCCCCGTCATGGTGAATGTCTCCATCGCCCGCCGCTACGCCCGTGCGCTCCTCGATGTTGCCTCGGAGGCGGGCCGTACCGACGCCATCGCCGAGCAGCTCACCGCCTTCGCCCAGGTGTTCGCGAAGAGCCCGGAGCTGACGGATGTGCTCCTCAACCCCGCCTACTCCCGCAGCCAGCGCACCCAGGTGGTGGAGGGCGTGATGAAGGCCCTCCCCGGTGGGGCGGACCCCATCCTGGCCAGCACCCTGCGCCTGCTGGTGGACCGCAGCCGCCTCGGCTACCTCACGGACATCGCCCGCCTGTTCGGCGACATGGCGGATGCCCGTGCCGGCCGCATCCGGGGCCAGGTCACCACCGCCGCCCCGCTGCAGCCCGACGCCCTCGCCCGCATCCAGCAGCAGCTGCAGCAGCTCACCCAGCGCAACGTCATCCTGGAGACGCGCGTGGACCCCTCCCTCCTGGGTGGCGTGTCCGCGCAGGTCGGCAGCACCTTGTATGACGGCAGCCTCCGCACCCAGCTGGAGCAGATGCGCCGCGAGCTCAAGGAGCACTGACGTCTGGCTGCCCGTCCGGCAGCCAACTGTCCAGGTCGTCTTCTCGTCCCGCAGTCCAGGGTAAACCGGTATTTCCAGCGGGCCCTGGGAAGGGGTATACTCGGCATGACGCGGGACAAGCCCGCGTTATCCGGACGACCTGAACATGCCGCAGTCCCTGCTCCACCGGCTCCCTGATGGCGCGCCTTCGTCGGCCGCGCCCGAGGAGTCGAGGCCCTTCCTTGGCGCGTTCCTCAACGCGGCGGGTTGTGGCGTGGCCCTCCTGGACAGGGAGCTCAGGCCGCTCTGGGTGAACGCGGCAATGGCGGCGCTGTCAGGCCAGGAGCCCCGCGCGCACGTGGGCCGTCCGCTCCCTGAGCTGTGGCCCCAGGTGGCGCCCGCGCTGTTTCCGCTGCTGGCCCGCGCGCTGGCGGGCGAGGATGTGACGGAGGCGCCGGTGTACGGCGCGCTGGCGGCCTCGGCCGGAGAGCGGCACTTGAGGGTGGGCACGTCGCCCGCGCTGAATGGCGGCGCGCTGGCGGGTGTGGTGCTGTGGGTGCGCGACGAGACGGAGCGCGTGCGCGAGGAGCAGCGGCTGCGCGAGCGCGAGGCCCACATGCGCAGCCTCGCGGACGTGGCGTGCGACGGGCACTTCCTGCACATCGACGGCAAGGTGGTCGAGGCCAACCGCGCGGTGGCGACGCTGCTGGGGCTCACCTCGCCCTCGCAGATGCGGGGCCGCAACCTGGCCGAGTGGGTGGCGCCGGAGTTCCGCCAGACGGTGCTCGGGGCGATGAGCCGCGGGGTGGAGACGCCATACGAAGTCGTGTGCGTGCGCGTCGACGGCCAGCGCATCCCCCTGGAGGTGCTGGCGCGTGACGTGACGTGGGAGGGCCAACCGGCGCGGCTGGTGGCCCTCTGGGACATCAGCAGCCGCAAGGCCTCGGAGGAGCGCGTCGCCCGCACGGAGCACTTCCGGGACCAGCTCTTGGGCGTCATCGGCACGGACCTGCGCACGCCCTTGCAGTCCATCCAGCTGGGCACCGGTGCGCTGCAGCGCCTGGGCGGGCTGGAGGAGCCCCAGCGCCGGCTGGTGGGCCACATGGCCCAGGCCGCCCGGCGCATGGAGCGGATGATCCACGAGCTGCTCGACTTCACCCGGGAGCGGCTGGCCGGCGGGCTGGTGGTGCGGCCGGAGCCCGGCGTGCTGGACCTGGTGGTGGAGCGGGTGGTGGAGGAGCGCCGGCTGGCGCACCCCGGGCGCACCATCCAGCTGGAGTCCGACGGGGATTTGCGCGGTCGCTGGGACGCGCCCCGGCTGGCGCAGCTCACGGACAACCTGCTGGGGAGTGTCCTCCAGCACGGCCCCGAGGACGCCCCCGTGCTGCTGCGGCTGTCCGGCACGGTGGGAGGCGTCACCCTCGCCGTCCACAACGACGGGCTGGTGGTGCCCGCCGAGGAGCACGCCGCCCTCTTCGAGCCCTTCCGCCGGGGCCGCGCCGCGAGCCCGGATGGGCTGGGGCTGGGGCTCTACATCGCCCGGCAGATCGCCCTCGCCCATGGCGGCCGGCTCACCGTGGAGTCCCGCACCGGCGGCGGGGTGCGCTTCATCGTCTGGCTTCCCCGCGAGGCCGCCAGCCCCTGAGGCGGCAGCGCCCCTGCCCGCCCTCCCTGCTTCCAGGCCCGGGCCGACTGGCCCTTACCGGGGCCATCATCCCCCGCACGCGCTGGCATGCCGTGCGCATTGCAGCGGGGGGGTGTGCATGGTAAGGGGCCCCCACTTCCAGCTTTACGCGGCCGTCCCCCAGTTGGCCGCCCAGTGCAAGGACGCGAAACGCCCATGGAAATCCGCGCCGACGAGATCAGCAGAATCATCCGGGAGCAGATCAAGGATTACGGCAAGAAGGTCACCATCGCGGAGACTGGCACCGTGCTGTCCGTCGGTGACGGTATCGCCCGCATCTATGGCCTCGAAGGCGCCCTGGCCGGCGAGCTGGTGGAGTTCCACAACGGGGTGCAGGGCCTGGTGCTCAACCTCGAAGAGGACAACGTCGGCGTCGCCATCATGGGTGACTTCCAGCACATCCGCGAGGGCGACACCGTCAAGCGCACCCAGCAGATTGCCTCCGTGCCCGTGGGCAAGGGGCTGCTGGGCCGCGTCGTGGACCCGCTCGGCAAGCCGCTGGACGGCAAGGGCCCCATCGTCGGCACCGAGACGCGCCGTCTCGAGGTGAAGGCGCCCGGCATCGTGAAGCGCAAGAGCGTGCACGAGCCCCTGCAGACGGGCATCAAGGCGCTGGACGCGCTGGTGCCGGTGGGCCGCGGTCAGCGCGAGCTCATCATCGGTGACCGCCAGACGGGCAAGACGGCCGTCGCCATCGACACCATCATCAACCAGAAGGGCCTGGGCGTTTACTGCATCTACGTCGCCATCGGCCAGAAGCAGTCCACGGTGGCCCAGGTGGTGGAGAAGCTGAACCGCTTCGGCGCCATGGAGTTCACCACGGTCGTGGCCGCCAACGCCTCCGACTCGGCGCCGATGCAGTTCTTCGCGCCGTACGCCGGTGTGGCCATTGGCGAGTACTTCCGCGACAACAAGATGCACGCGCTCATCATCTACGACGACCTGTCCAAGCAGGCCGTGGCGTACCGGCAGCTGTCGCTGCTCCTGCGCCGCCCGCCGGGCCGCGAGGCGTACCCGGGCGACGTGTTCTACGTGCACAGCCGCCTGCTGGAGCGCGCCGCCAAGCTGTCCGACGAGGAGGGCGCCGGCTCGCTGACCGCGCTCCCCATCATCGAGACGCAGGCCGGTGACGTGTCCGCGTACATCCCGACGAACGTCATCTCGATTACGGACGGGCAGATCTTCCTCGAGACGGACCTCTTCTTCGCCGGCGTCCGCCCCGCCATCAACGTCGGTCTGTCGGTGTCCCGCGTCGGTTCCGCCGCGCAGATCAAGGCCATGAAGCAGGTGGCCGGCACCATGAAGCTGGACCTGGCGCAGTACCGCGAGCTCGCGGCCTTCGCGCAGTTCGGCTCGGACCTCGACAAGGCCACGCAGGAGACGCTGGCCCGCGGCGCCCGCATGGTGGAGGTGCTCAAGCAGGGCCAGTACGAGCCGCTCCCCGTCGAGAAGCAGGTCATGCAGCTGTACGCCGCCACCAACCGCGACGACCCCAAGAAGCGCGGCTGGATTCGCGACATCCCGGTGGCCGACATGGTGCGCTGGATGCGTGAGTTCCTGGAGTTCGCGGACGGGAAGCACCCGAACGTCGCCAAGGACATCCAGACGAAGCGCGAGCTGACCAACGACACCAAGGCAGCGCTGAACAAGGCCATCACCGAGTTCAACGAGGTGTTCCAGCCCACGCCGGGCGCCAAGGTCTAAGGCGTCCCCGTTGCTCCGGTGGGGCCCTCTTCGAGAGGGGGCCCCGCCAGCACAGAAGCCCCGCTCCCTTCACCGGGACGCGGGGCTTCGTGCTTCCGGCGTCAGCGCAGGCGCGGCAGCAGGGCGCGCAGGCTGCGGTCCACGCCGCCGCGGATGCCGAGCGCGTGCACCGCCTTCAGCTCGTAGGGCAGCACGTTGTCGCGGGCCACCAGCTGCACGTGCGCGCCCAACGCGGCCGGCAGCGCGAGGTCCAGCTCGTAGATGTCGCCGGCCACCAGCGTCTCCTCGGGCCGCGTGCCCGTGGAGTCCCAGACGCGCTTGAGCGCCTGGAAGTAGCGGCCGCGGCGCAGGTAGATGGGCCGGCGCAGCGCCCCGTCCATCACCTGCGTCTCCGGCACCGAGTCGAAGCGCGCGTCGGGCGCGTCCGGCGGGTCCAGCAGGAACTTGCGCGCGTCCCCGGACACCTGCAGCCGCTCCCGCCCCTTGGGCGCGAGCTGGTCCAGCTTCTTCTCCACCAGGTCCGTGTGCGCGTTCGTCACCACCGTCACCGGCAGGCCCGTGGCCAGCAGCGCCTCCAGCACCTCCTTCGCCTCCGGCTTGAAGGCCGTGGCCGAGTACGCGTACGCCTCGCGGTACAGCCCCTGCACCGCCTCCGAGCGCATCGCCTCGTCCGCGCCCGTGCC
Source organism: Pyxidicoccus caerfyrddinensis (assembly GCF_010894405.1). Lineage (GTDB taxonomy): Bacteria > Myxococcota > Myxococcia > Myxococcales > Myxococcaceae > Myxococcus > Myxococcus caerfyrddinensis. The sequence continues at coordinate 531,292 of NZ_JAAIYA010000003.1, read as the reverse complement.
AAAGCGCTGCAGCAGCCGGTGCGCCGCGCACGTCGCCATCAGGTACGGGTCCGCCGTGGCCGGCGCCACCACCCTGCCGCCCAGCTCCCAGCCCAGCGAGTCCGCCCCCGCCTTCAGCGCGGAGACCTCCTCCTCCCACGCCACCTCCAGCTGCTGCCCCACCACCCGCGCCAGGCCGTCGCGGAAGTGACGCAGGAACGGCGCGCTCTCCGCCGCCACGTCGGTGAAGGTCCCATCGAAGTCCAGCACTACACACGCAATCGCCATCAGCCCACCGGCTCCCGAAGTCAGTTCGTGAAAGGGGCCAGATGACGCCCCGCCCCCGTCCCGGAATCAAGTCCGCCCCGTCCGACAACACACTGATTTCCTGGCTAGAAGTGCAAATCCAGCCGCCGACGTTGCGAGCAGGCCTGGGTTGTCAGCCCGGGACGGCGGACCCAAGGTAGGTGTCCGGGGCGCCCCCCACCCACCCTTCGCATGACCGAGCTTCCGTCCTCCGCCACCGAGGCCGTGCCTTTCGCCGAGCGGGAGCGGCTGCGCGCCGTGCTGCGGTTGTTGCCGGTGGGCGTCTTCATCGCCGACGCGCAGGGGCGGCTGCTGGAGACGAACGCGGTGGCGGAGGCCATCTGGGGGGGACAGAGGCCCCTGGTGGAGGACCCCTCCCGGTATGGCGAGTACGCCGGCTGGTGGCCGGACACCGGACGGCGGCTGGAGGCGCACGAGTGGGGCCTGGCGCGCGCGCTGCGCGACGGGGAGACGGTGCTCAACCAGGAGGTGGACATCGTCGCCTTCGACGGCGCGCGGCGCACCATCCTCAACTCGGCCACGCCGCTGTACGCCGCGGACGGCAGCCTGCTGGGCGCGGTGGCCGTCAACGTGGACATCACCGAGCGCAAGGTGGCCGAGCGCGCGGAGGCCTTCCTCTCCGGGGCCAGCCGCCTGCTCGCGGAGTCCCTGGAGTGGGAGCCGACGCTCAAGGCGGTGGCGCGCCTGGCCACGCACGAGTGGGCGGACTACTGCCTGGTGGACGTGCTGGCCGGGGACGGCACCCTGCACCGGCTCGCCCTCTTCGCCAGGGACCCGGCGCGCCAGGCGCTGTTGAATCGCGCGCTGCCCTACCCGGGGCGGCTGGACGCGGACACGGTGATGGCGCGGGCCATCGCCGAGGGGCGCTCCCTGCTGGTGCCGGACATCACCCCGGAGTGGCTGGAGCGCCACGCGCGCAGCCCGGACCACTTGAGGATGATGGAGGAGCTGGCGCCGCGCTCCATGCTCGCGCTCCCGCTGGCGCGGGGCGAGCGCCGCTTCGGCCTCATCACCCTCATCTCCACCTCGCTCGCGCGCCGCTACACGCCGAGGGACCTCGCGTACGCGGAGGAGTTCGCCCGCCGCGCGGCGCTCGCGGTGGACAGCGCGCGGCTGTACCGCGAGGCGAAGGAGGCGCTGCGGGAGCGCGACGCGTCGCTGGCGCAGCTGGAGTCCCTCCTCGCCGCCTCGCCCGTGGGCATGGCCTTCGTGGACCGGGAGCTGCGCTACGTCCGCGTCAACACGGCGCTGGCCGACATCAACGGCGTGCCGTCGGAGGCGCACCGGGGCCGCCTCCCGACGGAGGTGCTGGGCGCCGGCGCGGAGGCCCTGATGCCGCTGCTGCGGCAGGTGCTGCGCACGGGCGCGCCGGTGGTGGACCAGCTGATGATGGACCCGCGCCCCGGCGAGCCCCGTCACTACCTGACCACCTACTTCCCGGTGTGCGTGGACGGTGAGCCGCTGGGCGTGGGCGCCACGGTGCGGGAGGTGACGGAAGAGAAGCGCGAGGAGGAGCGGCTGCGCTTCCTCGCGGACGCCACCGCGCGCCTGTCCAGCTCGCTCGACTGGCGCACCACGCTGCGCACCGTGGCGGAGGTGCTGGTGGAGCAGCTGGCGGACTACTGCACGGTGGACATCCTCACCCCGGACGGCGAGCGGCTGGAGCGCGTGGAGGCGCGCTCCCGTGACTCACAGACGCAGCTCATGCTGGAGAAGTCGCTGCGCTTCCCTCCTCCGCCCGGCCTGCGCACGCCGCTGCGCCGCGTCCTGGAGTCGGGGCAGCCGGAGCTGGCGTCGGACCTGGACCCGGCGTGGCTGGACGCCCTCGCCGTGTCGCCCGAGCACCGCCGGCACATGGAGTCGCTGCACCCGCGCTCGGCGATGTTCGTCCCGCTGGTGGCGCGCGGGCGGACGCTCGGCGTGGTGAGCGTCGTCTCGCAGAGCACGTCCCGACGCTATTGCGCCAGGGACCTCGGCTTCATGGAGGACGTGGCGTCGCGCGCGGCGCTCGCGGTGGACAACGCGTGGCTGTACCGCGAGGCGGAGGGGGCGGTGGCGGCGCGCGACGAGTTCGTGGCCATCGCCACACACGAGCTGCGCACGCCGCTGTCCGCGCTGCTGCTGCAGCTCGCCTCGCTCCAGCGCGCGACGGAGCGCGACACGCCGATTCCGCCGGAGCGGCTGAAGCAGGGGCTGGACGGCGCGCGGCGGCAGGCGGAGCGGCTGAGCCACCTGGTCACCCACCTGTTCGACGTGGCGCGCATCAGCACCGGGCGCCTGGAGCTGGAGCGCGAGGAGGTGGACCTGTCCGCGCTGGCGCACCGGCTGGTGGCGCGCATGGAGGACGCGCTGGCCGCCGCGGGCTGCGCGCCCGTCGTCCACACGGACACGCCGGTGCGGGCCCGGGTGGACCGGCTCCGGCTGGAGCAGGTGCTGACGAACCTCCTGTCCAACGCGATGAAGTACGCGTCCGGCCAGCCGGTGGAGCTGTCCGTCGAGCCCGACGGCGGGACGGCCGTCATCGTCGTGCGCGACTGGGGCCCCGGCATCCCCCGCGAGGCGCAGGCGCGCATCTTCGAGCGCTTCGAGCGAGCCACCGGTGAGCACGCCCGCGCCAGCCTGGGCCTGGGGCTCTACATCTCCCGGCAGATTGCCCGAGCCCACGGCGGCGACCTCTCGGTGGAGGACCCGCCCGAGGGCCCCGGCACCCGCTTCGTGCTGCGGCTGCCCCGGGACTCGGGCCAGGGGTAGGACGCGGGGCGCGTACCGCCACCTTGAGGCCTACCCCGGTGGGCCCGCTAGCCTTGCGGGCCATGGAAGCGACGCAGCAGAGCGAGTCGGCGCGGCGACGCCGGGCGTGGCTGCCCTGGGGCCTGCTGGTGGGCGCGGTGGTGCTCGCCACGTCGGGGACCTGGGCGGGCTCGCGCTCCATCTCCGCGCTGGTGGAGCGCAATGGCCAGCTCGAGCGCGAGGCCGCCGAGTCCGAGGCCCGGGTGGCGGAGCTGCAGGCGCTGCGCGAGTCCCAGTCGCGTCGGCTGCGCACGCTGGAAGTTCAGCACCAGGCCGCGCAGGCCGCCCTGGCCACCACCGCCACCTGCGCCGCCCCGCCGGACTCCGCCCAGGCCCGCCCCGAGCCCCGCCGCGCCGCGAAGACCTCCGTCCGGGGCAAGAAGGTGGCCCGGCGCTGAGGGTGGCCGTTGCCCTCGCGTCCACACCCGCCGGGAGCGCTGTGGACCGGCAGGCAACACCGGCCGCGCTGGCGCCGTGCAACCTCGCGAAAGGACAGGGGGACAGGGTCCGGCCCGCCGCGTGCTAACCGTCCTGTCGCGTACTCTTCCCGTCGAGGTCCGTTCCCCATGTCGCCCTTCGTCCTCCGTGCTCCCTCGCGGCCCGTGCTGGCCGCGCTCGCGTGCCTGCTCGCGCTGATGCTCCCGGCGTCCAGGGCCGCTGCAGAGCCGGGCATCCGCATCCTGAATTCGCTCTCCACGTCGGACCTGGCGCTCAACGCCCTCACCACCAACCGGGACTCGCTGCAGGCCCTCACGACGGGGCCGCTCAGCTCCAAGGCCTTCGACGGCGATGACCGCCTCAAGCACCAGCTGGAGCACCCGCCCGCGCTCCGCGTCATGAAGTACCTGGTGGAGTGCGCCCTGCCCGCGGGCGAGGGGGTGAAGTGGACGAGCCAGGCGGGCGTGACGCACTACTTCGAGGGCTCCGTGGGCCTGTGCAAGGAGTGGCAGTACGACGCGCCGACCCGCGAGTGCCTGGGCTACGTGTCCGCGTGCCTCTTGGCGCGCAACAACGCCTATGGCGTCGAGGTGCCGCTGTCCATGCGCGGCGAGGACACGCGTGACGCGAAGCGCTTCAACCCGTCCGGCGCCCCCGTGGAGTGGAGCACCCTGTTCCTGCCCTGCCCCTCCAGCGGCGCCTACGGGCTGACGCCCGAGTGCGGCTGGCTGGGGGAAGGCGTGGGCAGCTGCACCCCGGGCGCCGCCGTGACGGTGGCCGCGGGCGCGCCGTACGACACCGTCGCCTGCACGGGCAAGCTGGGCGAAATCAGCGGCGACCGCGTCCTGCGCGTGTGCAAGGACCCCAGGGGCTGCGAGCGGACGGACCTCATCGCGGAGACGGACCACAACCCGTGCGGCATCGCCCCGAGCGTCACCTTCACCTGCCCCGGCTCCGGCAGCTACAGCCTCATGTCCGCGCCGTACAACCGCGACGCGCTGCCCGGCTCGTGGGTGTGGCCGCAGGCGACCTCCAGCTCGCCGAGCGCGTACCCAGCGGAGCCCTTCGGGGCGTACACCTTCCGCGAGGGCGCATTCTACGGGAACCTCTTCGACCCGGGCCTGCTCCTGGCAGAGGTCATCCTGGAGAAGGACACCTTCAAGCCCAAGCTCGTCACGAAGTCGGAGTTCAAGGGCTACCCCTACAACGGCGTCCACGCCTGCTACTCGCGGGACTGGGTGTCCGGCGACAGCCACCTGGCCGCGCGCATCTGCGCCAACACCACCGTCTCCGGCGTGAGCGCCAACGTCTGCGTGGCCCGCACGGCGGGGCCCTGCGAGCCCGGCAGCACCAGCACGCGGCCGCCCCGCTGCAAGGTGAATGACGGCTACGAGGTGAAGGGCGACGGAGACTTCGAGTCCTGCCAGGACGAGATTGGCGCCTTCCACCCCGAGCCCATCTCCATCTACCTGAGCAGCCCGTGTGACCTCGTCCCCCCCAGCGTGCAGAAGGTGTGCACCACGACGTGCAACAGGCTCTCCTCCTGCACCACCAAGTGCCGGCCCATGTCGCCGGGCGAGTGCCTCCAGAAGTACAGCTACACGCCGCCGTCCAAGCCTCCCGAGTCTCCCCAGAAGTAGGTGCGGGTCGGCACGGCCCGGGGCGGGAAGCCCGCCCCGGTGCCCTCCAGGGTGGGGGGTGGAGAATTGCCGTGAAATGAATAAAGCAGCCGGGCATCCGTCCACGGTTCCGGAAGGCCCCTTTCCCGGTCCCCACCGAGGAGCAGAACCGTGTCCCCACTTCGGGCAGTGCTGTGTGCCGCTCTCGCACTCGGGCTCGTCTTCGGCCCGACGCCGGCCGAGGCCCGCTTCGGCAAGCGCTCGCGCTCCAACCAGAGCGACTCGAAGAAGGACGACGACAAGGGGCACGAGGCCACGGCGGTGGGCGAGGAGGACTCGGACGACGACAAGGACGATGACCGTCCGCGCCGCCGCAACGTGCGCCACCACTCGGACCTGGACGCGACGTTTGGGTTCTTCGCCTTCATCTTCTCCAGCGGCAACCACCGGCTCATCGTCGACGATCAGCGGGGCCCCCGCGGCGAATTCCGCGAGCAGCGTCACGCGGCGCCGCTGTCCTTCCGCCTGGGCCTGCAGGGCGGCCCCGTCACCGAGGGCGCGGCGGTGGACCTGTTCATCGGCCTGGAGGGGCGGCGCTTCGGCGTGGACGCGCGCCTCACCGGCATGGGGCTGAGCGCGGATGACGGCTCCGAGGACACGGACAGCATTTCCCTGATGGAGGCGCACCTCACCTGGGCGCTCATCTCCATGCAGCGCGCGCGGCTGCGCGTGGAGGCGGGCGTGAGCAGCGCGCATGCGCCGGACGTCACCTTCGTGGGCCCCAGCCTGGGCATGTCCCTGGAGGCGTGCATGGCGGGCCCGCTGGACTTCGAGGCGCGCGTGCAGACGACGCCCTTCCCCTACCGCCAGGTGGACGCGAGCGCCGCGCTGGCGCTGCACCTGGGCGCGCTGGTGGTGCGCGGCGGCTACCGGGGCATGGTGCTGGATGACGCCGGGCAGGTGGACGGCGTCACGCACGTGGACACCTTCCACGGCCCGTTCTTCGGCCTGGGCCTCTCGTACTAGCCGCTCGCTAGCCGCTCGACGACGAGCCCTCGGTGTCCCGCCGGGGGCAGTGCCGCGCCACCGCGGCGAGCAGCGCGGCCAGCTTGACGGGCTTGCGTAGCAGCCCCACCACGCCCTGGGGCGGAGGCCCGACCTCTCCCGTCATCCCCACCACCTGCGTGCCGGCGAAGCGCGCGTCCGTCCTCAGCCGCTCGAGGAAGGCGTGCCCGTCCACCCGGGGAATCTCCAGGTCCAGCAGCACGAGGCACGGCGACTCCAGCGCCAGCACCACGCGCAGCCCCTCCTGGCCGTTGATGGCCATGGCCACTTCGTAGCCTTCGTCGTGGAGCGCTTCCGCCATGGCTCCCCGGACATCCGGGTCGTCCTCGACGAGGAGGACCATGGGTCGCGCCAGAGCATGGGTCACAGCGGCCACCCTAACCGCTCCTTCCTCGGGAAACACGCGGGTCGTGGGCGCCGCCATCCCTCCGCCGGCCCAGTGTCGAACCATGAGCATCTGCATGGGGAGGACAGGCAGATATTACAGGCCCCTGGAAACAGTCCGCGCCCGGCCCGGGGCGGGGATTGACGTCCACCACCGCGCGTGATGCCAGGCTTCTGGCGGGAGCGCTGTCCACGGCCGCACAGGTGATGTTGGCCAACGACACGCCCCGCCCGGGGGCCCATGGCCGGCCTGGCCGGGAAGGCGTTTGATTCCGCTTCCCCGCGAGCATTCCGAATCCCGAGAAGAGGAGTGGACCGTGCCATCCCCCAAGGCCGTGCTGTGCGCCGCGCTTGCCGCCGGTGCCCTCGTGGGCCCCACCTCCGCCGAGGCCCGCTTCGGCAAGCACTCCTCCTCGCAGTCCAACAACCAGGGCAAGGACCGCGGCTCGCGCCCTTCGCGTGACGAGCGACCGCGCACGCACCAGGCGACGCCCGTCGGCAGGGAGGCGTCGAACAACGATGGCGACGCGCCCCGGCGGAGGCGGCGGGCCCTCGTGCGCCGCCCGCTCACGGAGCTCATCGTCGCCGGCGCCATCATCGCCGCGCCGCGCCCCCGCGCGCTGGCGCCCCTCACCCGGGTGCGCGAGCGGCACGAGCCCGTCCCCCTGATGGTGCGGCTGGGCGTGGAGGGCGGACTGCTCGGCGACGGCGGCGCCATGGGCCTGTTCATGGCCGTGGAGGGACGGCGTCTCGGCGTGGACACGCGCATCACCGGCATCTCGCTGCCGGCGGATGACGGCTCGGACGCGGTGGACCGCATCACCCTGCTGAGCACGCACCTCACCGCCGCGCTGTGGGCGGGACCGCGCGGCCGCGTGCGCGTGGAGGCGGGCGTGGCCACCGCGCACGCGCCGGACATCATCTTCGTGGGGCCCAGCTTCGGCGCCTCGGCGGAGGCGTGCATCGGCCGCTCCCCGGTGGACCTGGAGGCGCGCCTGCATGCCACGCCCTACCCGCACCGCCAGGTGGATGTGCAGGCCGGCCTCGCGGCGCACCTGGGCACCCTCAACGTGCGCGGCGGCTGGCGCGGCCTGTACCTCAACGATGGCGGCCACGTGGACGGCATCGAGCACGCCGAGGGCTTCGGCGGCCCGTACCTCGGGCTGGGCCTGGCGTTCTGAGGGGCGGTGCTCCGTGCCGGGGCCCTGGCGGCCCGGCCCGGGCCTCGGGCCCTGAGCAGCGGCGCTTCACGGCGTGAAGCGCGAAAGCCCCGGCCTTCCGCCGCACGGCGCGAAAGGGACGGGGCCGTCACCTCGGAAGGTACTTCCGGGCCGGAGCCACCCGGACACAGGGGAGCTCCGGCCCTCGAGGACCTATTCTTCGGACGCGGCGGCCATGGGCGCCGCGCCACCGCCCAGCTCGCCGACGGTGGTGGCCCCGGTGCCGGTGCGCTTGCCGCGCCGCTTCGGTGGAGGCGCCAGCTTCGGTGCCGTTCCGAAGAGCCGCTCGTACGTCTCCGGCGTGTTGATGTTCACCACCACGCCCGGGTCCTTCACCGGCACCCGCCGCACCTTGAGTGCCGTCAGCGCGGGCTCCAGCTGCTGGCCCTCCGCGGCGCGCAGCCGCTCGGCCGCACCCCGTGAGAGCACCAGCGGCCAGCCGGGCGCGCCCTCGAACTCCGGCCGCATGACTTCGTCTCCCTCACCCATCAGCTTGAGCAGGGACTTGAGCGTGGACGCGCGGAGCGCCGGCATGTCCACCGGTTGCAGCAGCAGCACGTCCGCTCCGGACTCCAGCGCGGCGTCGAGCCCCGCCTTCACCGAGGCCAGCGGCCCCTCCTGCCACCGTTCCGACTCCACCAACTCCAGCCCCGGGTGCTGCTCACGCACGGCCTCCGAGTCCTTGCCCAGGACTCCGATGACCGAGCAACCCGCCTTTCCAAACGTGGATGCCAGTGATTGGAGGAAACTCTTTCCTCCCTCGTGTTCGATGAGCGCCTTGGGATGGGCCATCCGCCGGGCCTCACCCGCAGCGAGGATGATTGCGACTGCCTTCATGCCACGCCTCCTCCGCCCCCCAAGAAATGAACGCCAGCAGGCCCGGGGGCCACCGGTTAGAGGCTGTGGACTTCTTCCGGGATTGCAGCCCGCCCCCAGGTCCGAGCCGTCAGCCAGCCGCCAGTCACTCGGGCGGGGTGTTGGCTGGCAGAGCCTGCCTGGCGGTAGAACGTCCACCACTCCACCATGAGCGCCCTTCCCGACTTCATCTCGCGCCTGCTCCCCTTCCACTCCCATTTCGCCCCGGTGCGCTTCGGCACCGGGCTCGTGAAAATGCACTTCCTGGACCAGGGACAGGGCCGGCCGGTGCTGCTGCTGCACGGCAACCCGACGTGGTCCTTCCTCTGGCGCAAGGTGATGGCGGGGCTGGACGGGCGGGGCCTGCGCCTGGTGGCGCCGGACCTCATCGGCCTGGGGCTGAGCGACAAGCCGCGCTCGCTGGCCGTGCACACGCTGCCCAACCACGGGCAGGCGGTGCTGGACCTGGTGGAGCGCTTGAATCTGCGCGACGTGGTGCTGTGCGTGCAGGACTGGGGCGGGCCGATGGGCGCGTGGATGGCGGCGCGCTCGGGCGGGCGGGTGACGGGGCTGGTGGTGCTGAACACGTCGGTGCTGACGCCGCGCACGCTCCGGACCACGGCGTTCCACCGCTTCTCGCACCTGCCGGTGGTGAGCGACGTGGCGTTCCAGCTGTTCAACTTCCCGGTGCCGATGCTGGGGCGCACGCAGGGCGATGCGCGCTCCATCTCCGGTGACGTGGCGAAGGCGTATGCGTGGCCGCTGCGGCGCGTGGTGGACCGGGCCGCGCCGCTGGCGCTGGCGCGCATGGTGCCCAACCGCGAGGACCACCCCACCGTGCCGGAGCTGGCGGAGGGCGACGCGTGGGTGCGCGGCTTCCGCGGGCCCACGGAGCTGGTGTGGGGACTGAAGGACCCGATTCTCGGCCGCGCGCTGAAGCGGCACCGGGAAGCAATGCCGCACGCGCGCGTCACCGAGACGCAGGCGGGACACTTCCTCCAGGAGGAGGTGCCGGACGAAATCGCCGCGGCGGTGCTGCGCGTGGCGGGTGCCGCGGCCGCCTGACGCGCTCAGTGCAGCCAGGAACGCTCGGGCGCGGCCTTCAGCGACTCGTACGGAACGCCCGTCGTTTCTTCCATGCCCGTGAGGGCCTTTGCGGTCAGAATTTCAGCCAGCGGGACCAGCGGAGCGCAGGCGGAGAGCCGCTGCAGCTCCCCCTCCGACACCTCCCCCAGCAGCTCCCCGTTCTCGCCATCCACCACCGGGAGCACGTGCAGCCCGTGGCGGTGCATCACCTGGAGTGCGGAAAGGACGGTGTCCTCGGGGAAGAGCGTCACCGCACGCGAAACGAGGGACTGGATCTGGGGACTGCGGCACGTCGTCACGGATGCCTCCGGATACCGAGGCGCCGGACGCCTCGTGGATCACCCTGTAGCAAGGGCCTTGCCGCCCCGAATTCTCGCCCCGAGAGAAGAACACACAACCTACGACAAGGTACGCGCGATAATCCCGCTACAATCGCCTTCCCCCCGGCTGATCCGCGGAGCCTGCCCGCCCATGACCGTCAAGAACACCCTGTCTCCCACCCCGGTCGCGCCCCGCCGTACCCCCGACGCCCCCGCGCCCGTCGCCCCGCGCAAGGCCGAGGACACCAACCTCATCGCGAAGCTCGGCCAGGGGCTCCAGAACGTCGCCCGCAAGGCGGAGCAGCTCGTCGACGGCTTCGAGGCCCGCCTGCCGGACCTGGGCAAGCTCGGCCTCCCGAAGCTGCCCGGCACCTCCGGCAAGCCCTGGGAGGGCATCACCCTCACGGGCAAGCCGCTCCAGATTCCCTTCGACAAGCTGCTCCAGGTCGACCTGGGCGACCTCCGCAAGGTCCTGGAGCACATCGTCCCGCAGAAGATTGACGACAAGCAGGGCAAGCAGCTCATCGCCCAGACGCAGGGCTTCCGCGACAACCTCGGCAAGGTGCGCTCGCTGGCGCTGGAGCTGGACCTGCTGCCCCCCTCGCACCCGCGCCACGCGCAGGTGAAGGCGGAGCTGGCCAAGGCCGAGGCCGAGCTGACGAAGACGACGGGCTACACCCGCGCCACCGCGCCCCGCGCGGGCTCGCTGTGGCTGGACCCGCAGTTCCTGGCCAAGGAGCTCCCCAACGGCCAGGTCAATGCCAGCAAGTTCCCCACCGGCACGCCGGTGACGAAGCCGCCCAAGCCCCTCGACTTCCTCTTCGGCGGCGACAAGGCGAAGGCCGCCGCGTACACCGCCTCGGTCGCGAAGCGCCGTGAAGAGGCCGGCATGCCGGTGCAGGGCGGCGAGCCCATCGGCGTGCACCTGTCCCTCCAGGGCGGCGGCGGCAAGGGCAAGCGCTACGCCGCGATGATGGCGGAGATGCAGGAGATGGGCGTCGTGCCGGTGAGCCTGACGGGCACGTCGGCCGGCTCCATCGCCGCGGCCTTCGCCGCCACCGGCGCCACGCCGAAGCAGCTCGAGGACGTGGCGAAGGACCCGCGCCTGGGCAAGCTCTACGACTTCGACCTGGACATGAAGGACGGCGGCATCCTCGACGGGCAGGCCGCGTATGACCTCTTCGACGCGAAGCTGCGCGAGCTGACCGGCATCAAGGACCGGCCCGTCACCTTCGCGGACCTGAAGGTGCCGCTGCAGCTCGTCGCCGCCAAGGCGTACGACAGCGCGGTGGGCAAGGAGGGCTTCAAGAGCGCCAAGGACCGCGTCTTCGTCTTCAGCCAGGAGACGACGCCGGACACGCCGGTGGCGCTCGCCATGCGCGCCTCCATGGCCATTCCGGGCGTCTTCGAGCCCGTGCAGGTGGTGGACCCCGTCACCGGCCGCAACATGCACCTGATTGACGGCGGCACGCTGGACAACCTGCCCATGGGCTACAACAAGAACGACCTGCCGCAGATTGGCGCGTCGCTCTCCTCGCGCGGTGACGCGCACCCCGTGAATGGCCAGGCCACCGCGAAGCCGCTGCCCACCGGCCAGCTCGACACGGACGACGTGCTGTGGAACGCCTTCAACGGCGTCTCCATGCTGAAGGAGAACGCCACCAACGCGCAGGACTGGAGGGACCGCACCCAGCCGGGCGCCAACCAGTTCATGCTCAGCGTGCCCACGTGGGACCTCACCGACCCGAAGAAGAGCAACAGCATGCTCGGCTTCGGCTACGACGCGAAGGTGGACCCCGCGCTCGACAAGCAGACGCGCCAGGTGACGCAGGGCTTCCTGCGCGAGTTCATGGACGACCTCGGCAAGCCCGGCGCGCGCGGCACCAACCTCTCCACCCAGGTGCCCGCCAACCTCCACTTCGACGTGCCCGTGAATGTGAAGGGCGAGTCCTTCCGCGTCACGTACAACGGCGGCGATTCCGTAACGGCCACCGGAGCGGACGGCAAGCACCACGAGGTGAAGCTCGGGAAGCAGAAGATTGAAGCCATGTGGCTGGACAACCAGGCCTTCGGTGATTTGAACGCGCAGCTCTCCGAGGCCCTGGGCAATCCACGCAGCGTGCGCCCCTCGTGGTTCCCGTTCTGACGTTGCTGCAACGTTGAACCTCCAGATACCTGCACGCACCCGGGGCGCCTTGAAGCGCACCCGGGCGTGGTCGCTACGGTGGCTCGCGAGTCTCTTCTTCACCGAAGGCGATGGCGTCCCCCGACGTCAGCGTGCAGACCGTGGCGCCCCCCGGCGCGACCGTGGCGCCTCGCGGCGCCCCTACAGGAGGTCACGACATGACGGAAGTCCCGCACGAGCATGGCCGGCAGCAGCGCACCTGGGTCCCCTGGCTGGTGACGGCGCTGGTGGTGCTGCTGGCGGGCGGCGTGCTGTTCCTCGCCAACAGGAGCTCGCAGCAGGCCCAGGCCCTGGCCGAGCAGTCACGCGCCGCCGCCGAGGAGGCCGCCAACCGCGCCCGTGACGCGGAGGCCGCGCGGCTGCAATTGGCGGAGAAGCTGGCCGCGGCGGAGTCCGAGCGCACGAAGCTGGCCACCGAGAAGGAGCAGCTCAGCAGCGAGAAGGAGCAGCTCAGCCAGACGGTGCAGGAGCAGGAGGCGGAGCTCGCGAAGCTCAAGGCCACCTACGACGACCTGCAGGACAAGATGAAGGCGGAGATCGCCAACGGCGCCATCAAGCTGTCGCAGGACAAGGGCCGCATCCAGGTGGACCTGGTGGACAAGGTGCTCTTCGACTCCGGCGACGCGAGCATCAGCACGCGCGGCCAGGAGGTCCTCACGCGGCTGGGCGGCGTGCTCGCGAAGGTCGAGGACAAGTCCATCCAGGTGTCCGGCCACACGGATGACTCGCCGCCGTCCCAGAAGCTGCAGGGCACCTTCCCCACCAACTGGGAGCTGTCCGTGGCGCGCGCCGTCAACGTGGTGCGCTTCCTCCAGGAGAAGGGCGGCGTGCCCGCGCGCAGGCTGGTGGCCGCGGGCTACGGCGAGATGCGCCCGGTGGCCGCCAACGCCACCCCGGTGGGCCGCGCGCGCAACCGCCGCATCGAAATCCTGCTCATGCCGGACCTGCCCAAGCAGCGCAACACGGCGGTGGTGAAGCGCGCCCTCGCGGACTCCACCACGCCGAAGAACGCGGTGAAGCCCGCGAAGGGGACGAAGTAACCTTTCGTCCCCGCGGGCGCCGGCTACTTCTTCTTCACCGTCTCCAGCAGCTTGCGGAAGGGCTTCTCCGCGGCTGCAGCCGTCTTCTCGGGCGCAGTCAGCTTGAAGAAGACGGCGCCCTCGGGCCCTTCGACAATCGCGCCCAGCAGGCGGTAGCCCGGCTTCGGCGCGGAGGGACCCATCATCGGTCCGCCGCCCGCGTACGTGCCCTTCACGTCCACCGTGGTGACGGGCATGCCGTTGAGCTTCTCCGTCTTCGTCTTCGCCGCCTTGTCCACGGGCTTGCCGTCCGGCGTCTGGAATTGGCCCACCCAGCGCTTCACGTTGGCGTCCACCGCGCCGCCCTGGCCCTGGCCGAAGTAGAAGACGGCCAATTCGCCGCCCTCGGCGTCACCCTTCGCCGCCGGAATCTTGTACGTGGCCGCGCGCATCGGCCGCTCACCCTGCGCCGTCCACTCCGCCGGGGCCGTCCACGTCAACCCCCCGGCATCCTCCGCGTGAGCCACCACGGCCACGGTCACCACCAGCACACTCAGCAGTCGGTTCATGCCCCGTAACGTACCCGCCGCATGTCCCCAGCGCAGCCGCTGAGACAGCCAGTCCGTCCCGCTCGGACGCCAACCATGGCTAACACGGCGCGTCAAGCTGGCTGTCTTCCTGCCAACCAAGCAACGTGCTACGCCACGGAATCGTTTTCAGCAGTCCAACTTTGGACGCGAGGGGTCTTACCCATGAAAAAGGTGTTGTTCCTGGGGGCTCTTGCCCTCGGTGCGGCTGCGTGTGATCCGGACATTGCGAAGGATGCACCGCCCGCCGAAGAAGCTGTCGTCGCGGAGTTCGACCCCGCGGCCTCGCCCGCCGTCGTCCCGTCTCCCAACGACCTGGCGTTGGACGCGAAGACGGGCCTCGTCGCCGCGCCCATCAACCCGAACGCGCCCGAGGCTGAGCAGGAATTCACGCGCGACTACGTGAACACGCTGGATGGCTTCCCCACGGCCATCTCCGCGACCACGACGGTCAAGAACCTGGACCCGGCGAGCGTGACGCCGAGCACGGTGAAGATCCTCGACCTGTACGCGGGCACGCCGCTGTCGCGTCCGGTGCCGGCGAACGTCGTCATCGGCTACAACGAGGACACCGACCGCATCAACGTGATTGCCCCCACCGGCTGGCCCAAGGGCGGCCGCTACGCGGTGGCGCTCGTCGGCGGTGAGAACGGCCTGAAGACGACGTCCGGCAAGACGGTCATCCCGTCGGCCACGTGGGCCTTCGCCAGCTCCCAGGAGCCGCTCGTCACCTGTGAGGACCTGACGGCCCCCAACTGCCGCGCGGCCACGGAGCTCATCCCGGCCACCGCGACGGAGCCCGCCGCGCGCATCGCGGAGCAGACGGCCACCGCGCTCCGCCTGGAGCAGCTGCGCCGCAGCTACGCGCCCGTCATCGACGCGGTCGCCGACAAGTTCACCCTCAAGCGCGACGACATCGTCCTGCTGTGGACCTTCACGGTGATGAACATGCCGGAGGCCACGTTCGACCCGGCCAACAGCATCATCCCCTTCCCCAACGACCTGCTGCGCGTTCCGGCCCAGGGCACCACCCCGGCGCACCTGAACCTGCCGGTCAACACGTCCCCCAACGCCAACCCGCTGGAGGTCGCCATCTCCACGGGCCTCAACACGCTGGACGGCTGGTCCACCACCGCCCCCATCGTCTCCGAGAACGGCGTGAAGACGGGCGCCATCGACGTGGGCGCCGAGCTGGACCTGAACACCGTGAAGCTGGGCCAGACGGTGTTCTTCATCAAGGCCACCAACACCGACAAGGGCACGGCCCCCAAGGTCAAGGTGTGCCTCAACTGCACGTCCAGCCTGAAGCTGGACGGCAGCGCGCAGACCACCCCGCAGCAGCTGCAGATCATCCCCGAGGTGCCGCTGGACGAGGGCACCCAGTACGCCGTGGTCATGCTGCGCGGCATGAAGGACATCAAGGGCCGCGCCGTGGCGCCCACCGCTCCCCAGGTCCTGCTGCGCAGCAAGGCGGCGCTGATCGACGCGAACGGCAAGAGCCAGCTGGCCGCGGTGCCGGACTTCCTCGCCGCCCAGCTCGAGCCGGCGCGCCTGGCGCTCAAGCCGCTCTATGACGGCCTCGAGGCCCAGGGCATCAAGCGCAAGGACGTGAACCTGGCGTGGGCCTTCACCACCCAGAGCACCCGCTCCATCCTCCAGAAGCTGAACGCGGCCCCCACCGCGGTGCCGGCGGACCCGTACTTCCTGACGGACCAGACGGCCACGCTCAAGGCCACCATGGCGGCCAACAAGCTGGACAACGCCGACGTGGGCAGTGCCTTCATCGGCGCCTACCTCTCGCCCTACCTGCTCAGCGACGCCCAGGGCACGCTCAACCGCGCCGCGCCGCGCATCGACCGCATCCCGTTCATGCTCTTCACGCCGAAGCTGCCGGCGCCCGAGGGCGGCTTCCCGGTGGTCATCTTCGGCCACGGCCTGACGGGCAACCGCTCCAACATCCTGGCCGTCGCCAACACGCTGAACGCCAACGGCTTCGCGGTGGCCGCCATCGACACCGTGCAGCACGGCGACCGCGTCAGCTGCGCGGGCATCTCCGCCCAGACGCCGGTGCTGTACGGTGACCCGGCCAACCCCACGGTCATCTCCACGCCGAACGGCGCCTGCTCCAGCGGCACCTGCGACGTGACGCCGAACAGCCCCACCTTCGGGCGCTGTGTGAACGCCGCCGCCTCCATCGACTGCGACCCGCGCCCGACGGACCCGGCGACCCCGGCCGCCACCCACGGCGACCTGGTCTGCGCCTCCCAGCGCCAGGGCCGCTGCGTGGCCACCAGCGCCACCACCGGCAAGTGCGAGGGCGGTGACTTCCTGCGCGCCAGCAACGACAACCCGCGCGCGGTGCCGGTCATCAACGCCTGGAACTTCCTCAACCTCACCAACCTGTTCGCCACGCGCGACAACTTCCGCCACTCCGTGGTGGACGCCGCGCAGCTCGCGCGCGTGCTGGCCACCGACAGCATCAACGCCCGCCTCTCCGCGGCCGGCGCCGGCACCCTCAACGGCGCGCAGGTCGAGTACGTGGGCCAGAGCCTCGGCGGCCTCCAGGGCGCCCTGATCGCCTCGGTGAACGAGCGCGTCCACCGCGTGGGCCTCAACGCCGCGGGCGGCGGTCTGGTCGACGTGCTGCTGACGTCCACCAACGCCACCTTCGTCGCGAGCCGCAACGGCTTCAACGCCCTGCTGACCAGCGCCGGCCGCCCGGTCGGCACGCCGGCCTACGACGAGTTCATCACCCTGGCCCGGACCATCCTGGACCCGGCGGACCCGCGCAACTACGGCTACTTCCTGGAGAACGGCCAGGCGGCCAACCGCGATGCGTTCATCCAGTACATCAAGGGCGACGACGTCATCCCCAACCCGGTGACGGACTACCTGCTCGGCGCGGCCAACCAGAACAGTCAGCGCTCGGTGCAGTCGTACATGTTCGACGTCGCGCCGCTGCCCACGGACGTCAAGCATGGCTTCTTCACCATCTTCGACCCCACCCTGGACCCGTCCACGAGCACCGCGCAGTTCCTCAAGTCCGTGCGTGACTCGGCTCAGGGCCAGATGGCCGGCTTCCTGAAGACCGGCATCGCGCCCATCCCGTAATCGCCCCCCGAGAGAGACCCAAGACCATGAAGAAGACACTCTCCCTGGTAGCGCTACTCGCGGCCGGCACCTCGCAGGCCGCGGGCTTCCAGATCAACACCCAGAGCGCCCGCTCCACGGGCATGGGCAACGCGGCCACCGCGTGGCTCAACGACTCGTCCGCCGTCTACTCCAACGCGGCGAACATCCTGGGCGACAAGAAGCTGGACGTGACGGTGGGCGACACCGGCATCCTCCCCAGCCTGAAGTTCACCCCGGAGGGCGGGGCGACGGAGGGTCAGAAGACCACCCTGTCCCCGCCGCCGCACCTGTTCGCCACGTACCAGGTGATGGACAAGCTGGCGGTGGGCCTGGGCATCTACACGCCCTTCGGCGCGCGCAGCCGCTGGGTGGATGACTTCTCGGGCCGCTTCCGCGCCCGTGAGTCGGCCATGGCCGTCTACAACATCAACCCGACGGTGGCCTACCAGGTGCACGACCGCATCCGCGTGGGCGCCGGGCTCGACATCGGCCGGGGCACGCTGGAGCTGAAGCGTGGCCTGGACTTCGTCGAGAGCGAGGGCAACGTCCACCTGGGCGGCGGCGCGTGGGGCATCGGCGCCAACGTCGGCGTCCAGGGCGTCATCGTCCCCAAGCTCATCACCGCCGGCGTGCACTACCGCAGCCCCATGAAGCTGACGTTCAAGGGCGACGCGGACTTCCAGGACGTCCCGGCGGAGTTCCAGGGCCGCCTGAAGGACACCATCGTCGAGGGTGACGTCACGCTGCCGCAGTCCGTCGCGGCGGGCGTGGCCGTCACGCCCATCGAGCGGCTGACGCTGGCCTTCGATGCGAACTGGGTGGACTGGTCCGACTTCGAGCAGCTGGCGATTGAGTTCCCGGAGAACCCGGCGCTCAACAACCCGCTGCCCAAGCGCTGGAAGGCGACGTGGAACTTCCACTTCGGCGCCGAGTACGGCGTGACGGAGGCGCTGCGCGTGCGCGCCGGCGTCGTCATCGACCCGTCCCCGAGCCCGGATGACACGCTGACGCCGGACCTGCCGGACGCGAACCGCTTCGCGGTGACGGGCGGCCTGGGCTACGGCTTCGGCGGCCTGCGCGCCGACCTGGGCTACCAGTTCGTCACGCTGTCCGACAAGGTGAGCACCGCGCCGGGCGTCCCCGGCAAGTACAACGGCACCGCGCACGTGTTCGGCCTGACGCTCGGCTACTCCATGTAGCCAAAGCCCCTGCCCCGGCTCCTCGAGCCGGGGCAGCAGTCCCGACGCCCGGGTCTCCCTCACGGGGGCCCGGGCGTTTCGTTTTTCCAGGGGGCCCTCGCCCGCGTCAGACGCGCAAGTCTCCGTCGTGCAGCACGCGGCCGGAGGCCAGCGCCTGGGCGGTGCGCTGGAGGCGCTCGGTGCCCATGCGCATCAGCATGCCCTTGAGGCCGGGCTGGCTGAGCAGGTGCTTCTCGAAGGCGGCGCGGTCCAGGCGCAGCACCACGCCCGCCACATCCGCGCGCACCGTGGCGGACACGGGCTTGTCCAGCAGCAGGGAGATTTCGCCGAAGACGTCGCCCTCGCGCAGCTCCGCCAGCGCCACGCGCCGGCCGTGCATCTGCTCCAGCCACGGCGTGTACCTGCCGCGCAGCACCACGTAGAAGGCGTCCCCGGCCTGCCCCTGCGTCAGCAGCGCCTCGCCCGCGCTCACCGTGCGCAGCTGGAAGTCGCGAGAGATGGCCGCCTTCTGCTCCGGCGTCAGCTTGCTGAGCAGCGGGTTGCTGCGCAGCAGGTTCTCCACCATGCGCCGCCGGTAGAAGGCCTCCACCGCGCCGGCCACCGTGGGGTGGCGCGCGGCCACCGCCTCCATGCGCTCGCGCGTCAGCTCCAGGAGCACGGCCCGCTCGGTGGCCACCACCGTGGCCAGCCGGGGCCCCTCGGAGACGAGCGCCAGCTCACCGAAGAAGTCCCCCGGCAGCACGGTGCCCACCGACTTGCGCTCGCCACCCTCCAGCGTGCGCAGCACGTCCGCCTTGCCCTCCACCAGCGCGAACATGGACGCGCCGGCGCTGCCCTCCTCCACCACCGCCTGCCCGGGGAAGAAGGCGCGCACCTCCATCACCTCCAGCAGCGCGATGAAGGCCTCGCGGCCCAGGTGCGAGAGGATGGGCATCGCGCCCGGTGCCTCGGGCCCGGGCACCGGGGCCATGGCCCCCTGGGAGGCCGTCGGGGCCGCGGCGCTCGGCGACAGGGCGAAGCGCTCGGCCAGCACGCGCGCGGTGCGCGTCGTCGCGGCCGGGGGCGCGCTGAGCCGGGGCAGGGCCAGACACGCGGCCACGGCGCGCAGCGGCTGCTGCACCTTCGCCCAGGCCAGCGCGGCGGCCTCGTACGCCGTCGCGGACTCCGACTGTCGCCCAAGCCACTCCAGCAGCTCCGCCACCTTCTGGCGGACCTCCGCGTCGTCCGGGGCGGACTTCGCCACGCCCTGGTACTCCGCCAGCGCTTCCTCCAGCTTGCCTTCACCGGCGAGCTGGACGGCCCGCTCCCTGCTCGCGCCACGCGTGTCCGCCATTGCGAGCCCCAGCCTACGCGCTCAGCGCCCGGACGCGCTCGGCCAGATTCTCGGTGAACAGCCGGTAGATGCGCAGCGCGGCAGCCTCGTGGGTGTCCAGGTAGTGCTGGAAGTCCACCCGCGTCACCCGCAGCGCCCGCACCGCCGTGCGCGAGCGCACGTGCGCGGACGTGGACCCGTCCAGGATGAGTGAGATTTCACCCAGGAACGCCCCCGGCCCCAGCGTGTTGAGCAGCCGAGCGTCCATCCCTGGGCCGCTGAACACGTCCACCGTCCCGTCCAGCAGCACCAGGAGCCCCGTGCCCCGCGCGCCCTTCTCCAGCACCGTGGTGTCCTCGGGGATGAGCACCTGCTGCGCCATGCGGAACAGGTCCTTCATGTCCTGCATCGGCAGCTCGCCGAAGATGGGGATGGCCTTGAGGTACTCGTAGCCGTCCGGCGGCGGGGGCGCCCGCTCGGGCTCCGTCACGCCCGCGTCCAGCCCCAGGTGCCTGAGCAGCCGCGCGTGCTCCGCCTGGAGCGCGCCGTCCTCGCGCGCCGCGCCGGACTCCTGCATCGCGTCCGCCAGCAGCACCAGCGCCCGCCACGAGTCACCCAGCGCGTCCAGCAGCGCGCTCATCCGCAGCACCGCCTCGCGCCGGCGCGGGTGCCCGGGCGCAATCGCGCGCAGCGACTCCAATTCCGCGTGCGCGTTGCCCAGCTCGCGGTACACCGCCGCGGCCTCCAGGGGCCGCTGCAGGCGCGTGAGACACTGGGCCATGGACTCGCGCGCATCCAGAGCCCGGTACAACTCCAGCGCCCGCTCCAGGCTGCCCGCGCGCTCGAAGGCGGCGGCGGCCCGCCCGCGCTCGCCGGCGCGCAGCCACGCCTCGGCCGCCTTCTGCAGGGCGCCGGACTGCTCGTGCAGCGGGGCCGATGCCGCGTGCGCGCCATCCGCTTCCAGCAGGCGCGCGGCTCCCGCGAAGTCCCGCGCCCTTCTCAGCACCTCCACCAGCGACGAGCGCGTCTGCCCGGGCACGCCGGAAGACTCCTCCAGCACGCGCTCCCGCTGCGGCGCGGCCAGGTCCTCGTAGGCCCGGACGGCCACCTCCACCGCTCCCTGCATCACCGCCTCCCAGACGGCGCGCGTGGCGGCCCCCACGGGCACGTCCCCCCGCCCCGCACTGTCGTCGATGCGCTTGGGCTCCACCGTGGACCCCGCCATGTCTTGCACTCCCCCGAAGGACACCCGTGGGCCGCCTGCCAGGAGCCGCCCTCGGACCGGGTGTCTGACGCGTCCGTAGCAGACAGGACGGGTGGGAGGCGAGCCCCGCGCACCGGGCCCACCTCCCGCGGACGCTTCCGAGTGGGCGTCCCCCGGGGCGTTGTGACGGGTGGACAACCTTCCACCCGCCACGGGGCCTGGCTCAGCCCTCCTGCAGGATGAGCAGACCGCGCACGGTGTCGATGACGTACACGTGGCCGTCCCCCGGCACGCGGATGCCGATGGCGCCGTCGTAGAAGGAGTAGCCCGCGTTCGGGTGGTCCGGCTGGTAGGTGTTGTAGTAGCCCACCTCGCGCGGCTGCCAGGGCAGCGTCACGTCCAGCACCCGCACCCCGTCCTGGTAGTGGGAGAGGTACAGCCGGTTGCCCTTCAGCTCCATGTTGTGGATGGAGATGCCCGGCCGCAGGCGGTACTCACCGACGATGCGCACCGCCTCCGGGTCCGTCACGTCCAGCACGCGCAGGTGCGCGCCCCAGTGCTCACCGCCCTCGAAGGCGAAGAGCCGGTGCCCTTTGCGCATCACCCGGCTGGTGTGGCTGGTGGAGTGCTCGTAGACGTACTCGCCCACCACCTCCACCGCCTCCGTGTCCCTCACGTCCGCGATGAGGTAACCGCCCGCCCAGTGGCTGATGTAGAGCCTGTTCTCGAAGGGGAAGGCGTCGTGGGGGTAGGTGTTGATCGTCGCCGAGCCCACGCCTGGAGGCACGAAGCGGGTGAGCAGGACGGGCTGCTTCGCGTCCTTCACGTCGAAGATGAGCGTCTCCACGTTGGGCCCCGGCGACATGGCATACAGCCGGTTGCCGTCGACGATGACGGTGTGCACGTCGATGCCGCCCTCGTCCCCGGGCAGCGAGCGCAGGAACTTCGGGTCCGCCGGGTCGGAGATGTCGAAGACGTGCAGGCCCTGGTTACCGCTCGCCACGTAGAGCGCGTCGTCCTTCGCCCAGACGCCGTTCCAGTAGTTGTCATTGGGATACGAAATCGACTTCTTCAGCACCGGCGCGCGCGGGTTGGACACGTCGAACACGCTCAGCCCGCCGGGCCGGCCCATCAAGGGCAGCGACACCACGTACGCATGGCCCTTCGTCACGTACACGTCCGCGGGCGTCGCCTCGCCCACCGCCGTCTCCGACAGCAGCGACAGGCCGGAGGCCTCCGACTCGCCCTGGCGGCGCACCACGCGCGCGGCCTCGAAGGTGCCGGAGAGGAACCCCGCCCCGTTGAGGCACTGCTGGTAGCAGCCCTTCAGCGTGAGCCCGTCCTCGCTGGCCTCGCACCCCACCATCACCAGCGTGGAGGAACCGCCATCCGGGCGGCTCCTGTGCGACTCCAGGTAGAGCCGGCCATCTTCCAATTGCTGCTCGGAGAAGACGACGGTGCTGTGGTGGGAGACGCCACCGTCCGTCGCCACCCGCAGCGAGTTGACCGTGCTGAACACCGGCTCGATGTCATCCAGGATGACGTGCGTGGTGTAGAGGCCGCCTGCCTTCGCGGCCTTCAGTGAAGCCAGGTTGCAGGCGGAGTAGTCGAAGGACTCGTACGCGCCGCACGGGACGGCGGCATTCGCGGCCGGCTTGCAGGCGGCCAGCGGCCCCGTGTGCTCCCAGTCCGGGCTGTCCACCATCCACGGCTTCACCTCATGTCTGACGATGGGGGGCGTCACCAGCTCCCCCGAGCAACCGGCCGTCACGCCCAGCACACCAGACAACACGAGCCCCCACGCGCTTCGCGACCACTGCTTCATCGAAGGCATCCTTCCGCAATGATGGGTGAGCGCGTCGGGAAGCCCCACCCGGCCCGTGGGGTCCTTCCCACCCGCGCTGCCTGGTGAACGAGCGGGGAAGCACGCGCATATCGCACGACGTTTCACGCTCCGCCGCTATGCGTGGACGCGCCGGGCGTTATCGTGGAGCCGGGCCGGCACGTTCCTGGAGTCGTGGAGATGAATCCTCGCAACACGGTGACAGCGATCATCACCCTGCTGGCCCTGGGCACGGGCGGGGCCGCGCACGCACATGCGGGCCTGCCGGAGACGTCCAACGTCACCATTCGCCGAGGCCACCCCGAGGACTTCTTCGTGGGCGCGACGTTCGGCGCGGTGATTTCGCGCGACAGCGGCCAGACGTGGCGGTGGATATGCCCGGACGCCATGGGCTACGGCGGCTGGCGCCCGGAGTCCTTCCTGTGGCGCGAGACCGGCGACATCATCGCCGCCACCGGCAGTTCCATCCTGCGCTCGGCCGACAACGGCTGCTCCTGGAATACGCATCCGTATTTCAAGAGCACCTGGGTGACGGGACTCGCCGCGCATCCCACGGACGACCGCATCCTCTATGCCGTCACCGGCCGGCCCACGACGCCCAATGGCGTGTACCGCTCCCGCGACGGCGGCGAGACGTGGGAGCCCACGACGCTGTTGCGCACGGGGCTCAACCTCAACGCCGTGCGCGTCTCGCCGGTGGACCCCCGGCGCGTGTATGCCTCCGGCGACGCGGCGGGACAGTTGCTCCTCTTCCGCAGCGACGACGCGGGCGACACCTGGGAGGAAATCCCCCACGCGCTGCCGGAGCTGCTGCGTCCGTACGACCTGGTGGTGACGGCGGTGGACCCCGTGCAGGCGGACATCGTGTGGGTGCGCGTGTCCGCGCAGGGCTACACGCACCTGATGCGCAGCGACGACGGCGGCCGCACGCTGACGCAGGTGCAGCAACTGGACGACATCTTCACCAACATGGAGCTGTCCTCCGACGGCGGCACCGCGTGGGTGGGCACCCTGAACTACTTCTTCCGCGGCCCGAGCTCCGGCCCGCTGGAGAAGCGGCCACTGCCCACCGGCAACTCGTGCGCGCTGCGCACGGGCGAGACGCTCTACGCCTGCGGCTCCACCTGGCTACACGACTGGGCCCTGGCGCGCAGCAACGACCAGGGTGACACGTGGGAGCCGCTGTTCACCCTCTACGGCATCCAGGGCCCCGAGCACTGCCCCGTGGGCACGCCGGCGCAGAAAATCTGCCCGGGCCTCTGGCCGCAGCTCGCGGACCAGCTCGGCGCGGAGGTGTACACCGACGGCGGCGTGGAGGAGCCACCTCCGCCGCCGCCCCAGGACGCGGGCACGTCCGACGCCGACGCCGGGACGGCGCCTCCGTCGAAATCCGATGGCTGCGGCGCGGCGTCCGGGAATGCGGCGCCCGTCCTGCTGCTTCTGTCGACCCTCACGCTGTGGCGCCGCGGCCGGCGGCGCTCGAACACCCGGTAGGCCCCTCACCATGAAGACCCTCTCCCGGAAGCTCTTGTGGACGTCCCTGTCGGCCGCGCTGCTGGCGCTGGCCCCCGCCTGTGACAACGACGAGCCGGAGGCCGATGAGTGCGGCGAGCCGCTCTACGGCGGCGACGCCACCGACGAGGCGTGGCGCACCCTGGTGGACGCGAAGGACAAGGCCACGGCCAGCGCGCAGTCGGTGACGCTGGTGTCCCCCACCCAGGGGCAGTCCTACGTCACCACCGAGGCGCCACCCACGTGGCAGTGGACGTCGCCCATTGCATCGCTCACGCCCGGCACGGCGCCCTCGCCCCAGGCGCTCCCTCGTGAGGAGGGCCGCTCCGTGCTGGCGTGGCTGGGGAACCTGATTCTTCCCTCGGCCGAGGCGCACCTGCCGCCCTTCACCGGCGACATCTACTGGGTGCAGGTGACGGTGCCGGGCCGCACGTGCCCGGTGGAGATGCTCACCTCCAACCTGCAGTGGACGCTCGACGCGGCCACATGGGACACGCTGCGCGGCGCGATGGGCCAGGACGTGTCCGTCCAGGTGACGAGCGCGTACCTCGTGGAGAACCGCCTGCGCGAGGGCCCCTACAAGCTGGCCACGCCGCACACCGTCCACATGGTGGGCGCGCGATGAAGCAGGCACGCCGGTGGGTGCCGGCGCTCGCGCTCGCGCTGGCCGCGTGCACCGAGGACCCGGAGCCGGGGGACGCCGAGACGCCCCCGGAGAACCTCGAGTACGCGCACCCGGACCCGTGGGCGGAAGGAACCGTCGTTCCGCCGCCCGGGCCCGGCGGGCGCATCCTCATCACCAACAGCCTCGACGACACGATGAGCCTCATCGAGCTGGACACCGTGGGCACGCCCGGCTTCAAGGAGCTGGCGCGCGTGCCGGTGGGGCTCAACCCGGTGGAGCTGGAGGGGCCGCACCACACGGCGGTGGCTCCGGACGGCTCGGCCTACTACGTCGGCATCTCCAACTACGTGCCGGGCGGCGGCTCGGGGCCGCATGGCACGCACGGCACGGGCTCCGAGGACGGCTACTGCCTCAAGCTCGACGCGCGCGACAACCGGCTGATGGGCTCCGTGCGCGTGGACCCCAACCCCGGCGACATCATCGTCAGCCGGGACGGGCGCACGCTGTACCAGACGCACTTCGACACCCTGAAGATTACCGAGGTGGCGCGGCGGAACGGCACCGAGGCGGAGATGAACGCGCGGCTGGCCATCATCGACGCGGCCACCATGACGCGGAAGAGCATGGTGGAGGTCTGCCCGGCGCCCCACGCGGTGCGCCTGTCCGCGGACGAGCGCACGGCGTACATCGCCTGCTGGTCTGACGAGGTGGCCATTGTGGATCTCACCGCGACTCCGCCCACGGTGCAGCGGGTGAAGGTGGCGGCCAACACGGGCACGGCGGTGCGTCCGCAACACGAGCCCTACGCGCTCACGCTGTCGCCCACCACGGGCGAGGCGTGGGTCAGCTCCCTGTCCAGCCGGCAGGTGCAGGTGCTCAATCCCACCACGAAGGCGATGGACCCGACGCGCACGGTGACGGGGCTGCGCGGCGCGCCCATGTTCGGGACCTTCACCTCCGACGGCAAGACGCTCTACCTGCCCTACCAGGCGGCGGACGCGCTCGCGGACATCGACCCGGCGACGGGACTGGTGCGGCGCGAGGTGGACCTCGCATCGGCCGGCTGTCTCAACGTGCACCAGGTGACGCTGACGCCCGACGAGAAGTACGGGCTCGTCGTCTGTGAAGGCGACCACCAGGGCCCGGGCACGGTGCACGCGGTGGACCTCGCCGCCGGCACGGTGGTGGGCACGGTGCGGGTGGGCATCTTCCCGGACTCGGTGAGCATCCTCCGGGGGCAGCCATGAAGCTCGCGAGGCTGGCGGTGCTCGCGGCGCTGGCGCTCGTCGCGCCGGCCTGTGACGGCGAAGACGCGCCGGTGCCCGCGGCGGAGTATGGCGAGCGGCTGTTCAGCGACGCGCGACTGTCGGAGAGCCAGTTCAACAGCTTCTCCTGCGCCACGTGCCATGCGACGACACCCACCGCTCCGGCGGGACGACTGGACTCGGGATACACGCTGTATGACTCGGCCTTCCGCAAGGCGTGGTGGGGCGGGTACGAGACGCGCCTGCTGGACGCGGTGAACTTCTGCTACGTCAGCTTCATGCGCGGCGTGGCGCCGCTGCCCGAGGACTCGCCACAGAGCCGCGCGCTCTACGAGTACCTCGTGAGCATCAGCCCCAATCAGGACGCGCGGCCGCTGCCGATGACGGTGGTGAAGAACGCCGCCGACGTGACCCGCGGAGACAGGGCGCGCGGGCAGGAGGTGTACCGCGCGGCCTGCCAGAGCTGTCACGGCGAGCCGCACACGGGCGCGGGCCGGCTGACGGAGGCGGCCTCGCTGCTGCCCGAGGTGACGGAGGAGTACGGCGAAATCTTCCCCGGGGTGCCTCCGTCGCTGGTGGTCATCGAGAAGGTGCGGCACGGCCAGTTCTTCGGCGTCGGCGGCAACATGCCTCCGTACAGCCTGGAGGCCCTGTCCGACGCGGACCTCGGCGCGCTGCTCACCTTCCTGGACTTGTGACACCCACCGCGTCCAGGGCGTAACCTCGCCCACGGCACGCACGCGGGAGCACGCATGGGGTTCTGGGACAGGCTGTTCGGACGGAAGGCTCCGGCGCCGCAGCCTGCTGTCTCGGCCCGTGTGGAGAACCCGGTGCGCACCGTGGACCCGCGCGAGTACCTCCTGAAGCAGGTGGAGAATCTGCTGCGCGCCGAGCCGAAGGTGGAGAAGGTGGAGCGCCACCCGGACAGCTACGGCCTCCAGTTCACCCGCGACGGGCGCCAGGGCAGCGTGTTCCTCGACAACCTCTTCGCGGACACCCGCGACGTGCCACCCGAGGCGCGCACCCAGCTCATCCAGCGGTTCCTCCGCTCGCTCTGGCAGGACGGCCCGGACTCGCTCCCCTGGGAGGAAGTGCGGCGGCGCCTGCTGCCCGTGCTGCGCTCGTCCACCTTCGGCATGTCGCAGCTCGCCCAGCTCGAGTCCGACCGCGAGCTGGTGGGACGGCGCACACTGCCCTTCCTGCGCGAGCTGGTGGTGGTGGACCTGCCCGAGTCCGCCATGTTCGTGCAGCGGCGGCACCTCCGGGAGTGGGGCGCGGACGAGGAAGCCGCCTTCGCCGCGGCGCATGACAATCTCGCCGGCCTCCCGCTCGACGGCGTGGAGCTGTACGACCGCGCGCCGAGTCCCATCTGGTCCGTCGACTCCGGCGACACGTACGAGACGTCGCGCCTGCTGCACCCGGGCTTCCTCGCGTCCTTCGCCGGGCGCGTGGAGGGCCGCCCCATCGCCATCCTCCCCGAGCGCTCCACGGTGTTCATCGCCGGAGACGCGAATCCCGCCACCGTGGCGCGCCTGTGCGAGAGCGGCGAGCGCGAGTACGAGGCCGCGTCGCGCCGCCTCACCCCCGCGCTCTACACGGTGGACGATGCCGGCCGCGTGGTGCCGTACGTGCGCCCGGGCAACGACGCGCTCGCCCAGCGCGTGCGGCTGGCCCACGTGCGCCTCGCCCTGTCCGAGTACGCCGCGCAGAAGGAGTCGCTCGACAAGCTCCACGAGGCGACCCACGTGGACGTGTTCGTCGCCAACCTCTCCGCCGTCGCCCGGAAGAAGGACGAGCGCCCCGTCACCTGGTGCATCTGGAGCCGTGACGTGGACACGCTGCTGCCGCGCTCGGACGTGGTGGCGATGAACCCGGGCAACCAGGACGTCTTCATGGTGCCGTGGGAGGACGTGGAGCGTCTGGCGCCCGGCTGCATCACGCCCGTGCCCGAGTCCTGGCCGCCGCGCCACCGCACCCACTCGTGGCCCGCGCCGGACGTGCTGGCGCGGCTGAGCGCGGCCCGCGTGGAGCTGGAGGACTACGTCGGCCCCTGAGTGCAGCACCCTTTCCGGTCAGCCCGCCGGAGCACCCCGCGTCAGGCCCCTGCATGAGGGGCCGCGCCCCCGAGGAGGAACCGATGCTCGCCTGCCTGGATGTGGACTACCGCCCCGAGCTCACCGTGGCCGCGTGTGTCCTCTTCCGTGACTGGCCGGCGGGCTCGGAGGCGTCGCACCTGGTGGACCACGGCCCTCCCGCCGCGCCGTACGAGCCGGGCCACTTCTACCGCCGCGAGCTGCCCCACCTGCTGCGCGTGCTCGCCATGGTGCAGGAGCCGCTGGAGACCATCGTCGTGGATGGCTACGTGTGGCTCGGCGAGGACAGGCCCGGCCTGGGCGCGCACCTGTACGAGGCGCTCAACCGCGCCGTGCCCATCATCGGCGTGGCCAAGACGGCGTACGTCACCACCGGCCCTGCCCTGCCCGTGCTGCGCGGCCAGAGCCTGCGCCCCCTCTTCGTCACCGCGGTGGGCATGGAGACGGCCACCGCCGCGCAGTGCGTCCGGCGGATGCATGGGGCCTCGCGCATCCCCACCATGCTCAACCGGGTGGACCGGCTGTGCCGTGAGTCCTGAGGGGGCGTGAAGCCCCGGCTGCCCTCCAGGCGGGGATGACGCGAGGCGCCGCAACGGCTCCGGCCCTGCCCTCGTGGGGGGCTTCCATGCGGGCGCGACCTGAGCGACAACCGCTTCATGGAACGCCGTCACTTCCTCCGCTTCACCGCCCTCGGAAGCAGCGCGCTCGCGCTGGGCAGCCTCGGCTTCTGGCGGAACGTCTACGCCACGCCGCCGCAACCTGACGGCCCCGGCCCCTACGGCCCGCTGGCGAGCGCTCCGGATGCGAATGGCCTGCTCCTGCCCCAGGGCTTCACCTCGCGCATCATCGCCGTCAGCCGCGACGTGGTGCCGGGCACGCGCTACGCATGGCACATGGCTCCGGATGGCGGCGCCTGCTTCACGCAGCCGGATGGCGGCTGGGTGTACGCGTGCAACAGCGAGACGTCTCCGGACGGCGGAGTGTCCGCGGTGCGCTTCGGCGCCGGGGGCGAGGTGACGGACGCCTACCGCATCCTCTCCGGCACGAACGTCAACTGCGCCGGCGGCCCCACGCCCTGGGGCACCTGGCTGTCCTGCGAGGAGCACCCGCGCGGCCACGTCTGGGAGTGTGACCCGTCGCGCCCGAGCCAGGGCGTGGAGCGGCCCGCGCTCGGCACCTTCACGCACGAGGCCGTGGCGGTGGACCCGATTGGCCGGCGCCTGTACCTCACCGAGGACACGTCGGACGGGCGCTTCTACCGCTTCACTCCGACGCAGTGGCCCTCGCTGGACGCGGGCACGCTGGAGGCCGCGAGCGTCACCGGTGACGTGATGAAGGGCGCGAAGGTGCACTGGGTGCCCGTGTCTCCCGAGGCCCCCGCCTCCGAGCAGCCCGCCGCGGGCGAGACGACGGTGTTCCGGGGCGGAGAGGGGTGCTGGTACGACGGGGGCGTCGTGTACTTCACCACCAAGCGGGACAACCGCGTCTGGGCGCTCACGCTCGGCAACGGGCGGCTGGAGGTGCTCTACGAAGCGGCGAGCTATCCGGGCTCGCCGCTGATGGGCGTGGACAACGTCACCGTGTCGCGCGGCCGCGAGGTCTTCGTCTGCGAGGACGGTGATGACATGCAGGTGTGCCTCCTGTCGTCGGACCGGAAGGTGTCGCCCTTCCTCCAGGTGGTGGGCCACTCCGGCTCGGAGATTGCCGGCGCGGCCTTCAGCCCGGATGGCCGGCGCCTCTACTTCAGCTCCCAGCGCGGCATCGACGGCCGGGGTGTCACCTTCGAGGTGGCGGGCGCGTTCCGCACCCGGGCGCCCCGAGACCCGCATGGGGCCCTGAGTTGTGAACAGTGAACCTTGCTCCCCTGCCCGGGGGGCGCTCGTCCTCCTGGAAACCTCGCGCGAGGAGGCTTACCTTTGACGGCGGATGCCCTCGCACCCACCCTCGCAGCTGGCGCTGTTCGACGCTCCGGCCCCCGCGCGTCCTGAGCGGCCCGAGGGGGTAGCCCGTTCCGAGGGCCCTGCCCAGCTCGAGCAGGCCGCGAGGCACGAGCGTTCCGAGGCTGCCGCCCACTCCGAGCACGACACGCATCCAGAGCCCTCCACGGAATCCCCCGGTGAAGGCGCCACCCGCCACCGGCTGCCCGTGCGGGAGGACGCGCTCCCGCTGGCCGCGGAGCTGGCCCGCAAGCTGTCGTCGATGCTCGGCGTCCCCGTGCACCTGCGGCTCACGGACAACCGCGCCACACTGGTCAGCTTCCGCCGTGGCCCCGAGGGCATCCGCCTGCGCGCGCACCACCTCTTCCTCGGAGCCCCGGACGAAGTGGTCCACGCCATGGCGCGCTACGCGGGCCGCAATGACGCCGACGCCGGCGAGGCACTGGAGTCCTACGCCCGCACCCATCGCGGCCTCGTGCGCCGTGAGCGCCGCCCCGGCAAGCCCCTGCGCACGCGGGGCAGGTGCTTCGACCTGCGCGCTCTCGCTACCCGCCTCAACGCCGCCCACTTCGACGGGCGCGTGCGCGTGGACGTGGGCTGGGCGCGCAAGCCCGGCAGGGCCCGGCGCCGCAGCATCCACCTGGGCGGCTACGACGCGCGCCTGCGCGAGATTCGCATCCACCCCGCCCTGGACCGCCCGCACGTCCCGGCCTTCGTGGTGGACTACCTCGTCTTCCACGCCATGCTGCACGCGGACCTCGCCGGGCCGGACGACGCGCCCCTGGACGCCGACGGCCGCTGCGCACCCGAGCACACCCCCGCCTTCTGCGAGCGCGAGGCCGCCTTCCCCTTGCGCGAGTCGGCACAGCGCTGGCTCGCGGAGAACCTCACCTCGCTGATGCGCGGCTGACGCCCGCCGCCCGGAGGCAGTAGCGGAGGCGGGCCTGGAGGCGGCATGCTCCCGGGCAATGCGCTACTTCAGCGTGGAAGAAGCCAACCGGCTCGTGCCGCTGCTGTCCCGCACCTTCGAGCGCGTCCGCCCGTGGGTGGAGCGGGCGCAGCAGCTCGCGGACACCCTCGGCTCGCCCGAGAGCACCCGCGACCTCCACCTGGACACGCTGCGCGAGGAGCGCGACGCCCTGCTGGAGCGCATCCGCGGCGAGCTGCTCCAGCTCACGGAGATGGGGCTGGAAATCAAGGGCGCGGATGGGCTCGTGGACTTCCGGGCCCACCGAGGTGACGACCCCGTGTTCCTCTGCTGGCGCTTCGGCGAGCCCGCCGTCACCCACTGGCACGAGCTGCAGGATGGCTTCGCCGGACGGCGCCCCATCGACAGCCCGGACGACTTCGCGCCCACCTACCTCAGCTGAAGGACGCTCAGCTCCCGCCGAAGCTCTTCTGGAGCAGGCCCATCTTGTTGCGCGCGGACAAGAGCTGCTGGCGCAGCGAGTCCGCCTGCCGGGCGATGTCGTGGAACTCCTTCTCGTCGGCGGCGGTGGACAGCGCCTCGGCCTCGGTGGCTACCTCGGTCATCCGGTCCTGGAGCGCCTGGAAGGTGGTGGCGAGCGCGGCGTTCTCCTCGGGCGTCTTCGCCTGCTGGCGCTGCTGCGCGAACTGCTGCATCTGCACGTTCAGCTCGCCCGCGCTCTGGCCCATGTTGCCGTAGCGCACGAGCAAGTCCTTGAAGACCTCGGTGCGTGACTGCAGCTCCTGGGCGCGCTGGTGGACGGCCTCGGCCTGGGTCTGCTGCCTGTCGCGCACCCGGGAGATGGCGGCGACGAGCGCGCCGACGCGCTGGCGAAGCTGGTCATCCATGTCGGCCAGGCTCTTCAACGTGGCGGAGGCCCGCTCCAGGTGCTTCTCGGACTGGAGGGGGGCCTTCTGGAGCTGCTCGGACAGGGCCTCGAAGCGCTCCAGTCCCTCGTCGAGGGCCTGTGCGGCGGCCACCAGCTCCGATTCCTGCGGCTTGTCGCGCTTGCTCATGGTGGGCGGGAACATGGCACGCACGAGGGCCGGTGTGGTGTCGGCGCTTCTGATTCCGGACAGAGCACGGCGCATGGAGCGCTCCATGCGGCGCCGAGTGTCCGCATGCGCGCAGCTCGGGACGTTCGGGTTGCGTGGGAGACCTGCCCGCTGGACCGAAGGGTTCCTACCTTGTGCGGAAAGCGCGCGGGTGCGCGTGGCTCACCAGGAGAGAGAACGACATGACCCGGACCTACAGTTTCGACCACTTCCAACCCAAGAAGCCGGTGCAGGCGGCAATCGGCACGCCGGGACAGCTCGGCACCGACGACGACAAGCAGAAGCCGCTCAAGAGCGAGCTGCAGGCGTCGCACCCGGACACCGTCCCCGGCGCGCACCAGGGTGAAATCCACTACGGCATGGCGCACTCGGAGACGGTGAAGCGCCTCCAGGAGCGCCGGGCGGCCCGGGTCAAGAAGGAGGCCCGCGCCAAGGCGGCCACGAAGCGTCCCTCGGGCGCGCGGAAGGCGGTCGCCAAGGGCAGCGACACGGCCACGACGAAGACGGCCGCGAAGGGCAGCGATAAGGCCACCGCGAAGACGGCCCGTGCGAAGCCCGCGAGCAAGACGGCGAAGAAGGCCACGGCGGAGCACACGACGGCGAAGACAGCGCGCAAGAAGACGGCGAAGCGCGCGGAGCCGGCGGCCGAGCGCTCCAGCGCCCCGGCCAAGCGCGCCGAGCCCGCCTCGAAGCAGGGCCTGCTCGGGCGCATGGTGGGTACGGTGACCCGGACGGCGCTGGCGACGGGCTCGAAGGGCCTGGCGCGCGCGGCGGCCCTCGCGAAGGAGGTCCGCGCCGGCAAGGGCAAGACCGCCAAGACGGACGCGAAGGCCAAGACGGGCGCGAAGGCCAAGACGGACGCGAAGGCGGACAAGTCGAGCACGCGCGGCGGCACGAGCAAGAAGCGCTAGTCCGCCCGCGGGTCTCCGCTGGCACGTCCTGGCGGAGACCCTTCCGAAGTGAGGGATGGCGCCGGGAGGAACGTGCGCGGCCGGTCATCGCCGGCACGCGCTGCCTGCCTGGCGCTGCGCGCTGCCCGCTACGCTCCGTGTCCTGAGCACCCGGACGGGAGCGGGCCCGAGCACCGCGGCAACGCCGCCCACCTGCCAGGTCCTGAGCACGCGCTCGCGAGCCTGCCCGGGCCGTGGGACGCGGCCGCCACCCTGCCTGGTCTCCTGCCCGGCAGTCCCAGGCAGGAGACGGGGAACCCGGCTGCTCGTGCTCGCCAGCGGCTCCCGCCGTCCCCAACTTCCCCACATCCATCGCCCGAGGTTCGAACCATGCCCATGGCCTTCTTCCGCTCCGTGCTCGTCACCGGCGCTACCGGCAAGCAGGGCGGCGCCGTGGCCCGCCAGCTCCTGAAGCGCGGCCACCGCGTCACCGCTTTCGTCCGGAGCGCAGAATCCCCAGCCGCCGAGGAGCTCCGCTCCATGGGTGCCGAGCTCGCCGTGGGAGACTTCGACAACGTGGACGCCATCGCCCTCGCGGCGCAGGGCATGGACGCCATGTACGCCATGGCCACGCCCTTCGAGGGCGGCGTGGAGACGGAGATCCGCCACGGCCTCAACCTGGCGGACGCGGCGCGGCTGGCGGGCGTGCGGCACTACGTCTACTCGTCGGTGGCCGGCGCGGACCGGAAGACGGGCATCCCCCACTTCGACAGCAAGCACCGGGTGGAGCTGCACGTGCGGCGCAGCGGCCTGCCCTACACGATTCTGGGCCCCACCTTCTTCATGGAGAACCTCACCAGCCCCATGTTCGAGAAGGGCCTGAAGGCGGGCGTGCTCGCCATGGGCCTGCCGCCCTCGCGCGGCCTGCAGATGGTGGCGCTGGACGACCTGGCCGCCTTCACCGTGCGGGTGATTGAGGAGCCGGACCGCTTCTTCGAGGAGCGCATCGACGTGGCCTCCGACGAGGTGACGGGGCAGCAGGCCGCGGGGCTGCTCTCCATGGTGAGCGGCCACCGCATCCACTACGAGCAGCTCTCCCTGGACTTCCTGCGCGAGCGCAGCGAGGACCTCGCGGCCATGTGGGAATGGTTGGACCGGGTGAGCTACCACGCGGACATCCTCACCCTGCGGCACTCGTATCCCGAGGTGCGCTGGCACACCTTCGAGGACTGGGCGCGTGGCCAGGACTGGAGTGCGCTCACCTCGCCCGCCTGGCCT
This sequence comes from Pyxidicoccus caerfyrddinensis, assembly GCF_010894405.1. Taxonomy (GTDB): domain Bacteria; phylum Myxococcota; class Myxococcia; order Myxococcales; family Myxococcaceae; genus Myxococcus; species Myxococcus caerfyrddinensis. The sequence goes on along the minus strand of NZ_JAAIYA010000003.1, from coordinate 497,106 downwards.
CACGCGGCCGCGGAGCCCACCCCTCCGACCAGCCACTGAGACACCACCCGGGCCCCTCGCGGCCCGAGTGGGCTCCCCCGACGGTACCCGCGCCCATGGCGTGGCTTCCTACCTTTCACCAGAGGAGGGAGTCCCATGCGTGGATTCGGGCTCGTCGCCGCGTCGCTGCTCATCGCGTCGGGCTGCATCCCGGAGGCGCAGCTGCGGCCGTCGACCGGGGCACAGCTGCAACAGGGTGACAATGAAGTCGCCAAGGCGGAGGCGTCCGGTGTGGTGCTGCTGGCGGACGGCACCGCGTGGAGGGGCAGTCCGCACGACCTGGAGCGCAGCCTCACGCCCGTGCGGGTCCTCCTGGACAACCACAGCGGCCGGCCCCTGCGCCTCGCGTACGGAGACTTCGCCATCGTCGGCACGCAGTCGCGCTTCCGCTACGCCGCGGTGCCGCCGCTGACGTTGAGCAATAGCGTGGCCTCGAAGGAGGGACAGGGACAGGGACACGGCGGCTCGGGGAGCACGACGATGTACCTGGGGGTGGGAGCGGGCTGGGGGTATGGGCCCTACTGGGGTTTTGGCCGCTACGGCTACGGCTTCGGCCCCTATTTCCAAGGGCCCTTCGTGGGCCCGTACAGCTCCTTCTACCCGTACCCGTACTACGGCGGTTACAGCTGCCAGGAGCCGCTGCCCACCAAGGACATGCTCGAGCAGGCGCTGCCCGAGGGCACGCTCGCGGACGGGGGCCGCGTGGAGGGCTTCCTCTACTTCCAGGGCGTGACCGAGCGCGAGAGCCAGGTCGTGCTCCAGGCCCGGCTCGTGGATGCGAAGACCGGCGAGCCGTTCGGCACGCTCGACATCCCCTTCCAGGTCCAGAAGGGCTGACGGACGGCCGCCGTCAGTGGAGGGTGATGGGCGTGGGGCGCGTGGACGGCCGCTGGAGCCCGTCCAGCAGCGACGTCTCGTCCGGCACGCCCAGCGCCCGGCGCAGCTCCTCGCCGCGCATCGGCAGGCCGAAGAGCGGGGCGATGGGCACCAGGTCCAGTACGCCGGTGATGAGCGGCCCCAGCCCCGCGAGCGCCACGAGCGCGCCGCGCGACGTCCCCGAGGTCAGCCCTCCAAGCACCAGCCCAGCGCCCGTCACGATGCGGAGCCACCGCCCCGTCCGCGACGCAATGAAGCCGACGACCATAGACACCTCCCCAGGGCGAAGATGGGCACGCCCGGACCGCCGGCCAGCGGGAGCGCACCCCACGTCCGGAGGCACGGCGGGCAGCCGACCGGGCATGAGGCCGCGCTTCACTCTGGCGACGCGGCGTCGTGAATGAATCCCCTCGGGACGATGGACTCATCCGGCCGCTCCACCCGGCTCCGCCTGCGCGTGAGCAGCTTCTCCAGCGCGAAGCTGGCGAAGTCATACGCCCGCTCGGGCGTGGGGCGCCGCTGGGCGGCGTACACGGCGGAGAGCTGCGCGCACGACGACACCAGGGCCATGTGCGTGAAGGCCTGGGGGAAGTTGCCGAGCGCCTCGCCGGTGCCGGGCACGGCCTCCTCCGCGTAGAGCCCCACGTCATTGGCCAGTCCCAACAGCCGCGCCAGCACCACCTCCGCCTCGTCCCACCGGCCCGCGTGGGCCAGCACGTCCACCAGCCAGAACGAGCACAGGAGGAACGTCCCCTCCCCGCCCGCGAGCCCGTCCGGCGCGTGGTAGCGGTACAGCAGCCCGTGAGACTCCAGCCGCTCGCGCACCACCTGCACCGTGCGCCGCACCAGCGGGTGTGCCACCGGCAGGAAGCCCAGGGCCGGCACCAGCAGCGTGGACGCGTCCGCCGCGTCCCAGCCGCGCGCCTGCGGGAACCAGCCGCCCTCCGCGCACTCCAGCAGGTAGCGGCGCAGCGCAGCGCGCTCCCGGGCCCAGCGGGACAGCGGCGCCGGCAGCCTCCGTGCGCGGGCCAGCCGCAGCGCCCTGTCCAGCGCCACCCAGCACAGCAGCTTCGAGTGGACGAAGTGCCGGGGCGCGTCGCGAATCTCCCACAGTCCCTGGTCCGGCAGGCGCCAGCGGAGGCACACCTCCTCCACCAGCCCGGACAGGAAGGCCCAGTTCGTCTTCGACATCGGCCCGCCCGCGCGCACGTACAGCCACGCCGCCTCCAGCAGCTCGCCGGACACGTCGTGCTGGAGCTGCTTCACCGCGCCGTTGCCCACGCGCACCGGCCTCGCGCCGCCGAAGCCCTCCAGGTGCGGCAGCTCCACCTCCGGCAGCAGGCGGTGGCCCTGGATGCCGTACATGATTTGAACGTCCGCCGCGCGGCCCGCGCTGGTGCGCCGCAGCCAGTGACGGAAGGCGTCCGCCTCGTCGCGGTAGCCCAGCACCAGCAGCGAGATGAGCGTGAGCGACGCGTCGCGCAGCCAGGTGAAGCGGTAGTCCCAGTTGCGCACGCCCCCGTGCTCCTCCGGCAGCGACGTGGTGGGCGCGGCCACCAGCGCGCCGGTGGGCGCATACGTGAGCGCCTTGAGCGTCAGCGCGGAGCGCCGCACCGCGCGCACGTGCTCGCCGGTGTACGCGCAGCGGGCAATCCACGTACGCCAGAAGGTGAGCGTGTCCTCCAGGCGCTGGCGGAAGTCGGCGCGGTCCGGCGCGTCCAGGGGGGAGCGCTCGACGAAGGACGGCGTCCACGCCGCCTCCACCCAGGCCTCCTCGCCCGCGCTCAGCTTCCACCGGGCGCGCAGCGCGTCCTCGCGCGCCACCAGCGGGTGCGTCGTCGTCACCCACAACGCGTCCGCGCCGCCCACCACCTCCGCGGTGCGCCTCGAGGTGAGGCGCATGCGCGGGACGAAGGCGCCGTACTCGAAGCGCGGCGTCAGCACCACGCGCACCGTGACTTCGCCGGCCAGGCACCGCACCCGCCGCAGCAGCGCGTGGCGCGTGCCCACGTGCGTGCCGCGCGCGCCGCCTCCGGGGAACACGGGCATGCAGTCCACGACTTCCAGCATCCCACGCGGCGTCGTGAAGGTCGTCACCAGGACGTTGGTGTCCTCCAGGTAGGAGCGCGTGGACTGGTAGCGTCCCTCCGGCGCCACGCCGAAGCTGCCGCCGCGCCGGACATCGAGGATGCGGCAGAACACCGCGGGCGAGTCGAAGCGGGGGAAGCAGGCCCAGTCGATGGAGCCGTCCCTTCCCACCAGCGCGGCGGAGTGACAGTCCCCCAGGAGCGCGTAGTCAGCGATGCGGCGCATCCGCACTCCTCTCCCACGAAGAGAACCGAGGGGGAGGCGCCGGCCCGCGCCCGCACCCCACGGGCGGAGCGCCCGGCACGCGACGGTTCCTCGCCCGGTCCTCCGCCCTTCACCGATGGGGCTGACTCGCTCCCGGTGCAACCCGGCGGCGCGCACTGGCACCGGGGAGCCATGCAACGGACGCCTGCCTGCCTCCTCGACGGGGGAGGCGCGCCAACCGGGAAGCGCACCGCTGCCCGGCATGTCCGGGGCACGGGGAAGAGACGGGGCCACGCGCCGCATGCCCGCTGCGTCCCATGGAGGCAGACGGCAGCTTTTGCGCAGGGGCCTGCCCTTCCTGGCCCCGGGGAGCCAACGATGTTCAACCGTTCGGAAATCCACAAGGGGATGAAGGTCCGCGGCAACGATGGCCACACCATCGGCCGCATCGTCGAGATGACGGACAAGGAGCTCATCGTGGAGAAGGGAGTCTTCCGCCACCATGACTTCGCCGTCGCCATCGAAGACGTGCGCGAGGTGATTCACGGCGAGGTGGTGCTCAACCACGGTCGCGACAGCCTCTTCGCCGCGCCGCGGGAAGTGCCTCCCATCCACCAGTGACGTCTACGCCCGGTCTCCTCCGGGCGCACCCTCCGGGGCGCCGTCCGTCAGCGGCGCCTCGCCCCAGCCAGCGCGCGCCTCCGCCTCGCGAGCCGCGCGCCGCCCCGCCTCCACGTCCACGCGCTGCAGCACCGCCGCACCCGCGGCGAAGAAGACGAGCAGCGACAGCACCGCCTGCCGGCTGGAGCCCGTCAGCTCCACCGTGGCCGCGAACACCAGCGGGCCCGCCACCGCCGTCACCTTCTCGAAGACGCTGAAGAGGCCGAAGAACTCCGCCGCCCTGTCGCGCGGCACCATCTGCGCGAACAGCGAGCGGCTCAGCGCCTGGCTCCCGCCCTGCACCATGCCCACCAGCAGCGCCAGCGCGAAGAAGTGCGCCGCCGTGCGCATGAAGTAGCCCAGGAACGTCACCCCCACGTACACCGCCAGCGCCAGCATCAGCGCCGGCTTCGCCCCCACCCGCGCCGCGCCCCGGCCGAACAGCACCGCGCACGGCACGCCCACCACCTGCGTCAAGAGCAGCGCCCCAATCAGCGACCCACGGCCGATGCCCAGCTCCGTCCCGTACAGCGTGGACAGCCGGATGATGGTGCCGATGCCGTCGCTGTAGAGCAGGTACGCCACCAGCAAGAGCAGCGCCTGCCGGTGCTCGCGCAGCCCCTTCAGCGTCTGGCCGAGCTGGAGGAACGTGCCGCGCAGGGACACGCGCCTGTCGCGGCCGTTGTGCACCGGCCTCGGCTCCGGAATCCGCAGGAACAGCGGCACCGAGAAGCCCGCCCACCACACCGCCACGGACAGGAAGGCCACGCGCGAGGCCGCCGCCGCGTCCGCCAGCCCGAACCAGTGCGGCTGGAGCAGCAGCACCAACTGCGCCGCCAGCAGCAGCCCGCCGCCCAGGTAGCCCAGCGCGTAGCCCGCGGTGGACACCCGGTCCAGCTCGTCATCCCGGGCGATGTGCCGCAAGAGCGCGTCGTAGAAGACGATGCTGCCCGTCACCCCCACGTTGCCCAAGCCGAAGAGCACCAGCCCCCAGGCCCAGTCGCCGCGCCCCACTCCGGACAGCCCCACCGTGGCCAGCACGCCCAGCACCAGGAAGCCGCCCAGCAGCTGCTTGAGGCGCCCCGCCCTGTCGCTCAGCGCGCCCAGGACTGGCGACAGCAGCGCCACCACGGCCAGCGCCACGGAGGTGGCGGTGGCGAAGCGGGTGGTGGCCACCTCGCGCGGCAGCCCGTCCGACACCACCGACGCGTAGTACAGCGGGAACACCACCGCGATGACGGTGGTGACGTAGGCGGAGTTGGCCCAGTCGTACAGCGCCCACGCGCGCAGCTCCGGCCGGGTGAGCCCCAGTCGCGTGAGCAGCGCGTCCCAGGCCCTCATGCGCTGAAGTCCATGCCCTGCACCGCGTCGTCACCCTGCGCCGCCTGGTACACGTGCCACGCGGCCGCCAGATCCTGGAACGGCAGCCCCACCGCGCCGAACACCGTCACCTGCTCCGGCGACGTGCGCCCCGGCTTCAGGCCCGCGAGGATTTCCCCCAGCTCCGCGTGGATGGCGTCCTCGTCCAGCCCCACGCTGCCCGCCGCGCCGCTGCTGACGGCCAACCACCGGTGGTCCACCACGAAGAGCGACTGCTTCAGCACCCCCGCGGACACCTCCGCCTTGCCCGGCTCGTCCGCGCCCAGGGTGATGACGTGCGTGCCCGGCCGCAGCATGCCGGGGTGCAGGAAGGGCTCCCGGCTCCACGTCGACGTGACGACGATGTCCGCGTCCGCCACCGCGTCCGCCACCGACTCCTCCATGCGCACCGGCAGGTTCAGCTCGTTGTACATGCGCGTGGCGAAGGCGAGCGCGCGCTCCATTTCCGTGTCGTAGACGCGCACGTGCTCCAGCGAGCGCACCAGCCGCAGTGACTTGAGCTGGAGCACCGCCTGCCGTCCCGCGCCGATGAGCGCCACCCGGCTCGCGTCCGGCCGCGCCAGCACGTCCGCCGCGAGCGCGCCCACCACGCCCGTGCGCACCGCCGTCAGGTGGCCGGAGTCCATGATGGCCAGCAGCGCGCCCGTGGCCAGGTCATGCAGCTGCACCACGCCCTGGATGGCCGGCGTCTGCCCGGGGAACTTCGCGTGCACCTTCACCGTGTAGGCGGGGATGCCGGGCAGGCTGCCGGGGAAGAGCACCAGCGCGGTGCCCTCCGCGTGCAGCGGGCCGCGCGCGCGCTGGGGAGCCACCGTGCGGGCGAGAGCATCGGTGCGGAAGGCCTCACGCATGTCCTCCAGCAGGGTGAGCGCCTGGAGGTTGCGGGACACGTCGGAGCGATTCAGCAGGAGGGTGCGCATCTTCCACCCAACCTAACGCCAGCGGCTCCGTCCCCCCAGCGCCCCGTGCACCCCGCGCGCGGCAAGCGCCCGCCGGTGGACGAAGTGGCCCCTGTACGACGGTGCGTCGCCTCGCGGGGAGAGGCAGCCGGCCCCGGCGGGCGCAGCGCCGCGAGCCCGGACGGCGGCGGCGCGACGTGGCGCCCGGGAGTGCGCCTTCACCGGGACGCGAGGGCAAGGCACGCCGCTCCCATCGTGCCCAACATTGAGGCGGCGGTGGCGAGGGCGGGCAGGGCCTCGGGAGGTCGGCGATGCTGGAGCCGGAATCACGCTCCGTGAATAAAGAGGAGCCCGGTGGGGCGAGGACGCTCCGGGCCGCGGACTTCCTGCGCGCGCATCGCGCCGAGCTCCTGTCCGACTGGGAGCAGGGGATGCACGCGCTCCACGCGGACCGCGCGGAGCGGCACTCCTGGCTCATGGACCACATGCCCGAATTGCTCCTCGCGCTGGCCGAGGTCATCGAGCAGGGCCCCGAGGGGCTCGGCACCGCGCTCTGGGACGAGCACGCGGTGATACGGCTGGACCAGGGCTTTGATTTGGGCGAGGTCGCGTCCGAGTACGCGCTCCTGCGCAAGTGCATCCTGCGCCGGCTGGAGGCCGAGCCGCGCGGACTGGCGCCGGGCGAGCTGGAGCGGCTGGAAGAAGCACTGGACCGCGTCGTCACGCGCACCATGACGTGCTTCTCGCAGGCCCGTCAGCGCATCCTCCAGGCGATGGACCGCATGACGCAGGCCACGCTGGACAACCCACCCGCGGACATCCTCCTGACGCGGCTGCTCACCGTGCTGATGGAGTCCGCGCTCGCGGTGGACTCGGCGGCGGTGATGACGCTGGAGGGAGACCGGCTGGTGGTGCGCGCCGCGGTGGGGCTGGAGGCGGACAGGGCCCTGGGCAGCTCCCTGCGGCGGGACGAGGGCTTCATGGGCCAGGTGGCCACCACGCGCAAGGCGCAGGCGCTGCGCTCGGCCTCCACGGACCCGCGCGTGGTGCTGCCCTCTCTCCGGGAGCCGGGGCTGCGTGCCATCTACGGCGTGCCCCTGCTGGAGGACGAGCGGCTGCTGGGCGTGGCGTACATGGGCTCGCGCACCGCCTTCCTCTTCTCCGACCCGGACACCCTGCTGTTCCGCAGCATCGTCCAGCGCGCCACCACCTACCTCGTCCAGGCCCGGCTGCGGGCGGATGAGCGCGCCGCGCGCGTGGAGGCGCAGCGCTCGCTCGCGCTGCTGGACGCGCTGCTGTCCGCCACGCCCGTGGGCATCGCCTTCCTGGACACGGAGCTGCGCTACGTGCGCCTCAACCAGGCCATGGCGGACATCAACGGGTTCTCCCTGGACGACCATCAGGAGCGCCCCTTCCGCGAAATCCACCTGCCCGAGGTGGCGGACGCGTTGGAGCCCATCCTCCACCGCGTGCTCGAGACGGGCGAGCCGGTGCGCTCGTTCGAGTACAGCCTGCCCCCTTCCGCGCCACGGGGCGGAGGCCGCATGTGGCAGGCCAGCTTCTACCCGGTGCGCACCGCGCTGGGCGAGGTGCTGGGCCTGGGCTGCGCCGTGGTGGACATCACCGAGCACAAGCAGTCGGAGGCCTCGCTCCAGCAGGCGGTGGACTTCCGCGAGCAGCTCCTCGCGGTGCTGGGCCATGACCTGCGCAACCCGCTCAACGCCATCACCGCGTCGGCCTTCCAGCTCTCGCGGGCAGAGGCGTTGGGAACGCCGGAGCAACGCGCGGTGGACCGCATCCGCAAGGCCTCCGCGCGCATGGGGCGGATGATCAACGACATCCTCGACTTCGCGCGCAGCCGGCTGGGCGGCGGGATTCCGGTGGCGCGCCAGCGCATGAACATGGCCGAGGTGTGCCAGGCCGCGCTGGAGGAGCTGCAGGTCAGCCACCCGGAGCGCCAGCTCCACTGCGAGGCGCGCGGCGACACCTGGGGGGAGTGGGACCCGGACCGCGTGTCCCAGGTGATGGGCAACCTGGTGGCCAACGCGATTCAGCACGGACAGGACGGGGCCCCGGTGCGCACGCTCGTACGCGGCGAGCCCGACGAGGTGGTGCTGGAGGTCCACAACCTCGGCGAGCCGATTCCCGCCGAGCTGCGGGCGCGCATCTTCGACCCGTTCAAGACGTACCTCGGCCCGCAGGACACGGCGAAGCAGAAGCGCAGCCTGGGGCTGGGGCTCTACATCGTCAGCCAGATTGCCGGGGTGCACGGCGGCCACGTGGAGGTGCGCTCCACGGCGGAAGACGGCACCACCTTCACCGTGCACTGGCCCCGCGTGCTCCCGCCCGCGTGAGCGGGGGCGCGGGTACCTACTTCGTCTCCGGAGCCTGGGGCGCCGGAGCCTGGGGCGCCAGGGCGAGCGTGTGCACGGCCTCGGCCAGCATGCGCGTGCCGGCGTCCAGGCTCTCCAGGGAGATGGACTCGTCCGGCGCGTGGCCGGTGTACAGCTCGCCGGGGAAGCCGGGCCCGAAGTCCACGCCCCTGGGGAACAGGCGCGCGTAGGTGCCGCCGCGCACGGAGCCTGGCTTCACGTCCGGGGCGTTCTTGTGGCGCTTGTAGATGTCCAGCAGCGTGGTGACGAGCGTGCCGGACGTATCCGCCACGTGCGCGTCTCCCACGTAGCGGCCGCCGGCCTCCTTGACGCGGCCGCCGGTGTCCTCGCCCACCAGCTTCGCCGCCTGGTCGAGCGTGGCGTTGAAGGCCGCGGCGTCCTTCCCCTGGGGCCGGCGCATGTTGACGCCCAGGGTGACTTTGCCGTCCGCCACGCGCAGCACGGTGGGCGCGGAGAGGAGCGGGCCCATGAGGCCGTCGTCCTTGTAGGCCACGCCCAGCTTCTGCCCGAAGTGGTCGCCGTCGAAGCGGCGGGCCACCACGCGCAGCATGGCGGCGATGCCGTTGTCCTCCAGTGGCAGACGCGCGGCCACGGCGGCCAGGTCCCACATGGCGTTGTGTCCCTCGTCGGCGATGGACGCGTGCACCGCCTTGCCGTGCGTGGTGAGCACCACGGTGTCACCGTCGCGCTTCACGTCGGCCTGGAGCGTGGCGCGCGCGCCCTTCTCCCCGGCCACCGCGGCCTGCACGTCCGCCAGGGCCTGCTCGGCGGTGCGGCCCGCGGAGGGCGCCAGCTTCAGCGTGGCGGCGCCGGGCACCTGGGTGAGGAACTCGCCGCCGGTGACGTCCACCGCGCGCAGGGTGGCGTTGGCGGCCTTCACGGACTCGCCCACCGGGGCCTCCAGACTCCACGCGACGAAGCCGGACTGCGCGGCCACCACCGGGTAGTTGGAGTCCACGGAGATGACGTGCGTGGCCTTGGGCTCGGAGGCCGCGTACTTCGTCATGCCCGTCCAGTCGCTCTCCTCGCCGTTGCCGACGATGACGAGCACGCGGCCCTGGGGCTTCAGGCCCAGCTGCCGCGCGAAGTCGAGCGCCACCAGCGCCTGGGCCAGGGGCCCCTTGTCGTCCTCCACGCCGCGGCCATAGAGGCGGCCGTCCTGGACGTAGGGCTCGAAGGGGGGCTTCTTCCACTCGTGCGCGGGGGCGGGCACCACGTCGCCGTGGAAGATGAGGCCCAGGCCAGGCGCGCCCTCGCCCCAGGCCAGCTCGAAGACGTCGTTGGCGCCCACGGCGCGGTACGTCATGCCGTGCGCCTTCGCCCACTTCTGGAGGAAGCGGCCCATGTCGGCGATGGCGGGGCTCTTCGCGGCGGGCACCTCGCTGCTCACCGTCTTGAAGCGGACGAGCTGCTTCGTCAGCTCCACCACCTCGTCCAGGGCGCAGGCCTGGACGTAGGCGGCATAGCGCTCGGCGGCGGGGGTGCCCTTCATCGCGGCCTCGGAGAAGCGGGCGGCGCGGGCCTTGGGGGTGCCCTGGCAGCGCGAGTCCTTCGCGGCGAAGGCCAGGGAGGGGAGGACACAGAGAAGGGCGGCGGTCAGTCTTGTGCGCATGTGGGGGGACACCGTAGTCCAGGGACACAGGGCGGCCCACCGGCGGAACGGGCCTTCCACCCTCCGGCTGGCCGCCTGCTCCGTCTGGGGGTGAAACCGGGCGCCGAGGTCGCTATTCCTGGGGCATGTTCTTCAACCCCACGAAGAAGCTGCGTATCCCGAGCCCGGAAGAGGCACTGCCGGGCCGGTCGGAAGAGATGCCCGTCCCCGCGAAGCACGAGGTGCTCGGCACCCCGCTGAAGGGCCCGGTGCCGGAGGGCCACGAGGTGGCCATCTTCGGCATGGGCTGCTTCTGGGGCGTGGAGCGCAAGTTCTACCAGGTGCCCGGCGTGTACAGCACCGCGGCGGGCTACGCCGGTGGACTGACGCCCAACCCCGACTACCGCGAGGTGTGCTCCGGACTCACGGGCCACAACGAGGTGGTGCGCGTCGTGTACGACCCGAAGAAGGTCTCCTTCGAGCAGCTGCTGCGCGTGTTCTGGGAGAACCACGACCCGACGCAGGGCATGCGTCAGGGCAACGACACGGGCACGCAGTACCGCTCCGGCATCTACTACACGAGCGAGGCCCAGAAGCGCGCCGCCGAGGCCAGCCGCGACGCGTACCAGAAGGCGCTGCAGGCGAAGGGCTTCGACACGATTACGACGGAAATCATCCCCGCGCCGCCCTTCTATTACGCCGAGGACTACCACCAGCAGTACCTGGAGAAGAACCCGGGTGGCTACTGCGGCATCGGCGGCACCGGCGTGACCTGCCCGGTGGGCGTGGGCGTCAGCGCCTGAGTCCCTTGTGGTAACGCGAGGGGCCTCCGTCTCGACGGAGGCCCCCGCGCTTTTTCCGGCGTGCCCGTGGCGCCTCCACGTGAGGGTGCCCGCCGCCACCTTCCTCCCATTGCAACCCGACAGCAGTAGCAGCCCGGTAGATGTCCGTCCGGACTGTGGTTTCCATGCGCCCGCGTTCACAGGGAAGCCCTGACTTGCCGCGTTATCCGGACCTGGTTTGACTTTATTCAGAGTCCGAACAATTAAAATCCCAACCAGAAAGGAAAGGACCACTCGGACGTAGCGCCTCCTCGACCGGTGTCCGCCGACCCCCTCCCCCACTTTCTCCAGTGGTCCGCTTTTCCCCTATGAGAGTGCTGACGCGACGTGTGCAGGGCGTGCAAGGCCCCGGCTCGTGGTTGGCCCGGGCGTGCGCGGTACTCGCGGTGTTGGGAGTGGTGGCCTTCGCCTCCTCCGCCCAGGCGCAGGTGGGGACGGTGAACCTGGCCCTCAACAAGCCGGTGACGACGTCCTCCGCGGAGGCCGGCCTCCCCGGCAGCTACGCGGTGGACGGCCTCGCCACCACGCGGTGGGGCAGCGCCTTCACCACGAACGAGTGGATCCAGGTCGACCTCGGCGCGAGCACGAGCATCGGCCGCGTGGTGCTCACCTGGGAGACGGCCTACGGCAAGGGCTACACCGTTCAGGTCTCCACGGACGCGGTGAACTGGCAGAACGCGCGCGTCATCACCGACGGCGACGGCGGCACGGATGACCTCGCGCTGACGGCCACTGGCCGCTACGTGCGCATCCTCGGGCAGGTGCGCGGCGCCATCGACTACGGCTACTCGCTGTGGGAGCTCGCCGTGTACAGCGGCACCGGCGCGACGGGTGACCTCGCGAAGGGCCGGCCCGCCACCGCGTCCAGCGTGGAGGTCAACGCCCCGCACCTCGCGCCGCAGTACGCGTTCGACGGCGACGTCGGCACCCGCTGGTCCTCCGAGGCGCTCGAGGCGCAGTGGATTCGCGTGGACCTCGGCAGCTCGCAGCAGCTGGGCTCGGTGGTGCTCAACTGGGAGGGCGCGTACGGCAAGACGTACGCAATCGAGGGCTCCAACGACGATACGAATTGGTCGGCGCTCGCGCCCAACGTCACCAACGGCGCGGCGGGCCCGCGCACCATCACCGTGACGGGCAGCGCCCGCTACGTGCGCATGCGCGGCATCGAGCGCGGCACCGGCTACGGCTACTCGCTCTGGTCCTTCGAGGTGTACGCGCCCGGCGGCGGCCCCAACAACCCGCCCCCGCAGACGACGAACCAGACGGTGAAGCTCATGTTCCCCGAGCTGGCCTACGCGAAGATCAACGTCTCGCCCGCGCCCATCAGCGTCACGCCGACGCCCGAGGAGGGCAACACCACGCCCTCCGTGCGCAACCCGCCCGGGCCCTTCACCTACGAAATCACCTTCGCGCCGAACACCACGGTGACGATGTCGAAGAACCAGTTCTCCCCCACCCAGCCCAACACGGACATCCGCCTGGTCGTCACCGACTCCAACGGCGTGGTGCAGCGCGGGCAGTCCGTCTCCGCGCTCGCGGTGCAGGGCGCCGAGTGGAAGGTGGAAATCTATTCGACGGGCACGGGCCCGGACGGGCGTGACAGGACCATCATCCCCGACCCGTACGTGGCACCCGCGCCGCCCGCCATCGCCGGAGCCTTCGCCGTCACCGCGCCCGCCAACGCCGCGATGATTACCAACACCCGCCGGCCCACGCTCCAGTGGGCCGCCGTCACCGGCGCGACGAACTACAAGGTCTACCTCAACATCAGCCGCGACGATTACGACTGGATGGCGCCGGGCAGCCTGCTGGACCGCTACACGCTGATGACCACCACCACGGGCACCTCGTGGACGCTGACCTCGGACCTGGCCGACCGCTGGACGTACAAGTGGTACGTCGTGGCCACCCTACCGAGCGGCAACACCAGTCGCTCGGATTTGCGCACCTTCTCCGTCTACCTCCCGGTGGTGGAGACGGCGGCGGACGCGGTGCCGCTCATCAACGGCATGCGGGACCTCAACAAGAACGGCCAGATTGAGCCGTACGAGGACTGGCACAACCCCATCACCACGCGCGTCAACGACTTGATGTCGCGCATGACGCTGCACGAGAAGGCCCTGCAGATGTTCTACGAGGCGAAGACGGTCCCCGAGGCCGGCTTCACCATGGGCCCGTTGAGCCCGGAGGACATCGTCAGCTTCCAGCGGGCCTCCGCCGCCACGCGCCTGGGCATCCCGCACATCGACGCGGGCGACAGCATCCACGGCTACAAGACGAGCTGGCCCACGCAGCCCGCGCTCGCCGCCGCGAGAGACCTGGACACCGTCTACGAGGTGGGAGACATGCAGCGCCGCGAGCAGCTCGCGGTGGGCAGCCGCGGCACGCTGTCGCCGCTGGCCGAGGTCGGCACCAAGGTGCTCTACCCGCGCATCCAGGAGGGCAACGGCGAGGACGCCGACCTGGCCGCCAGCCTCACCCGCGCCATCGTCGCGGGCCTGCAGGGTGGCCCCGAGGTGAACCCGCACTCCATCTGGGTGACGACGAAGCACTGGCCGGGCCAGGGCGCGGGCGGTGAGGCCGGCATCACCTACGACGGCACCACCATCCACTACCACATGCGTCCGTGGCACGCGGCCATCGAGGCCGGCACCAGCGGCATCATGCCGGGCTACGCCGGAAGCTGGCTGCTGGGGCCGGAGGGCTACGGCGCCGGTGACAACCCGGGCATCCTCAACTACCTGCGCCAGAAGCTCGGCTACACGGGCGTCATCTGCTCGGACTGGCTGCCGTCGGGCGCGTGGTCGCGCTCGGCCAACGCGGGCTCGGACGTCATGGGCGGCGCCAATCCCGCGCAGATGGGCGCCTTCGAGAGCGAAGTCCCGGCGTCCCGCATCGACGAGGCCGTGCGCCGCATCCTGGACTTGAAGTTCCGCCTGGGCATCTTCGAGGACCCGTACCGCGGAGGCCTCGCCGGCACCTCGCAGTGGCACACGGCGGACCACAAGGCGCTGGTGCGCCGAGCGGCCGCCAACGCGATGACGCTCTTGAAGAACGACGGCGCCCTGCCGCTGCGCCTGGCCGCCGGCTCCTCCATCGTCATCGCCGGCCCGCGCGCGGACGACCCGTCCTGCATGGTGACGTGGCGCTCCGACTTCCACGGGACGGAGTTCGGCGACCTCACCATCTACCAGGCGCTCAAACAGCGCGCGGAAGCGGCGGGCATCACCGTCTACAAGGACAACGCGCCCGCGGGCGTGACGCCCAACGCGGCCATCGTCGTGGTGGGCGAGAGCTACTTCACCCACGGCACCGAGTGGGACAAGGAGAAGCCCTACCTGCCGGGCGACCCCATCGGCCCGGCGCACGACGCGAAGTGGGGCAACCAGTACGGCGTCATCACCAGCTTCAAGTCGCGGAACATCCCCACGACGACGGTGGTCATCCTCCCGCGCCCGTACGTCCTCACCAACGTGGTGCCGCAGACGAACGCGCTGCTGATTGCGTACCGGCCCGGTGACTCCGGAGGCCCCGCCGTCGCGGACATCCTCTTCGGCGATGTCTTCCCGCGCGGCATGCTGCCCTGGCAGCTCCCGCGTGACATGAACCAGGTGGGCACCGACGTGGAGACGGGCCAGCTCGAGCAGTGGGACCTGCCCTTCGACCTGGGCGCCACGGCGGCGCAGCGGGCGGAGATTCGCTCGCGCATCGCGCAGGGCCTGCCGGTGCAGCCCATCTACGGCAACCCGCTGTTCCAGTACGGCGCGGGCATCCAGGGCTTCGGCTTGAGCGACAGCACGCCACCCACGGCCTTCACCCTCACCACGCCGACGCCGGGCTCCACCATCACCACCAAGCCGACCTTCACCTGGACGGCGAGCAGCGACCCGCAGACGGGCATCCACCGCTACGAGGTCTTCCTCGACGGGAATCCGTTCCCCGTGGCGACGACGAAGACACCGTCCGCCTCGCTCACAAGCACGGCCATCGGCAACGGGGCGCACACGTGGTTCGTGAAGGCGTACAACTGGGCAGGGGGCGTCACCACCTCGGCCACGGCCACCTTCACCATGAACGACACCGCGCCGCCCGCGGCCTTCGCGGCGCTGGTGCCGGCGGCGGGCTCGACGGCGCCGGGTGCCATCACCACGTTCATCTGGGAGCAGACGACGGACGTGGGCGCGGGCGTGTCGCAGTACGTGCTCAACGTGGACGGCACGGACCGCTCGCCCACGGCGACGCCGCGGGCGTACGTGGGGACGAGCGTCAACCTCGCGCTCGGCCGCAACGTGAGCGCCACGTCCAACGAGTTCGGCAGCGCCAACGACGCGGTGGACGGCAACGCCACCACGCGCTGGTCCAGCCGCATCGACGTGGCCAACCCGGACACGGAGTCCATCACCGTGGACCTCGGTGGCGTCTACTCCATCAAGCGCGTGCGGCTGAGCTGGGAGGCCGCATACGGCCGCCAGTACGTCGTGGAGACGTCGCTCGACGGCGCCACGGGCTGGCAGACGCTGCGCAGCGTGACGGCCGGTGACGGCGGCGAGGACATCCTCGACACGCTGAGCGGCGTCGGGCGCTACGTGCGCATGCGCGGCGTGCAGCGCGCGACGGGCTACGGCTACTCGCTGTGGGAGTTCGAGGTGTACGGCGTGGGCACGGAGCAGCTGTCGATTACGGGGCTGAACGCCGGCAGCCACACGTGGCGGGTGCGCGCGGTGGACGGCGCGGGCAACAGCACGCAGTCCAACGGGCCCATCACCTTCACGAAGTAATGACACCGAGGGCGGCCGCGCGTCACGGGCGGCCGCCCTCTCAGTCGTCGATGGCCTGGTACGCCAGGGTCCAGAAGTCCTGGTACACGGGCGAGAGCGCGGGGTAGCCCGCGCGCTGGGTCATGAGGATGGAAATCATCTCCTCCTCCGGGTCATTGGCCCACGCGGTGCCATAGCCGCCGTCCCAGCCGTAGCGCCCGGGCACCGCCGCCACCCCGTCGCGGTGGGTGACGATGGAGACGCCGAAGCCCCAGCCGAAGCGGCCCCACGCGCCGGGGACGAGCCCGGACGCCACCTTCTGCTCGGGCGTGAGCTGGTCCGTCGTCATCGCATCCACCGACGGCCGCGACAGGAGGCGCACGCTCCCGAGCTTCCCGTTGCCCAGCAGCATCCGCGCGAAGGCCAGGAAGTCATCGGCGGTGGACACCAGCCCCGCCGCGCCATCCGGAAACGCGGGCGGGCGGCTCCACTGGCTGTCCTGGACGCCGTCGTGCAGCTCGAGCGCCCCCGTCTCGTTGTTCACCATGTAGGACGTCGCCAGCCGCTCCAGCTTCTCCGCCGGCACGGTGAACCCGGTGTCCTTCATGCCGAGCGGCTCGAAGATGCGCTCGCGGAAGAACGCCTCCAGCGGCTGGCCGGACGCGCGCGCAATCAACACGCCCAGCACCTGCGAGCCCGTGTTGTACATCCACCGCTCGCCCGGCTGGTGCATCAGCGGCAGCGTCCCCAGCCGCCGCATCCACTCGTCCGGCGCGTGCGGCGTCGCCGGCTTCGGCGGCCCCCAGGAGAGCTGCAACCCGCTGATGGCCTTCTCGATGGGCAGCGCGCCCGACGGCGGCATGACGAGGCCGAAGCCCATCTGGAAGGTGAGCAGGTCGCGGACCGTTATCGGCCGATTCGCCGGCACGGTGTCCTCGAGCGATGCCGCGAGCCGCTTCAGCACCCGGCGGTTGGCGAGCTCGGGCAGCCACCGGTCCACCGGCTCGTCCAGCCGCAGCCGGCACTCCTCCACCAGCACCATCGCCGCCACGGCGGTGACGGGCTTCGTCATCGAGGTGATGCGGAAGAGCGTGTCGCGCCGCATCGGCTCGCCGCCACCGAGCGCCTTGCGGCCGATGACGTCCGCGTGCACCTCGCCCCGCCGGCAGAGCAGCGTGACGAGGCCGGGCGCACGGCCCTCCTCCACGTGACGGGCCATGACGTCATGCATGCGGCCGAGCCGCGCCTTCGACCAGCCTCCGGTGCCCATCTCCAGCTCCCTTCCGCGGGCGAGCTTCGCCCGCCTCACCTCGGTAACAGGTGTAGCTCAGTGGCGGATGAAGAGGACGGTCTCCACCGGGGGCATGCGCAGCCGGTGCGCCGGGAAGCGCAGCTGCCGGAACTTGCCCTCCAGGCACCGCAGGCGCCGGGACGGGACGCTCTCCCTGGACGGCTCGCGGCTCGCGGCGCTCAGCGTGGCGGAGCGGACGCTGCCATCCGGCTCCACCTGCACCTTCAGCGTGTAGGGCGCGGGCTTGCTCGTGGGCGAGGTCTGCCCGCAGGCCTCGTTCAGCTCCGGCGCGTTGGCGAGCCGCGAGACCTCATGCGGGCTGACGCGGTCGGGCAAATCTTCCGGGGGAATGGGCGAGGGCGCCAGCGGCCCCGGGCCACACTCCCACAGCCGGTCTCCGCGCACGCGCCCGTCCGGCAATTCCACCTCGACGAGCGGCTCCCAGCGGGGGAACCAGGGGAGCCCGTCGAAGGCCGGGTCCCAGGCGTCCTTCGCATACTCCCTGCGGAAGAGGCGGTCCTCGAAGATGCGGCTCTCCAGCTCCACGCCCGAGGCCAGGCGGACGCGCCCGGGCGTGGCCTTCCCCGCGTGCCCCGGCCGCTGGCCCTCCATGCGGCCGATGGTCAGCACCGCGTCGAGAAGCGAGCCGGTGGGCTCCTCGTACCACTCGCTCGCCTCGTACCAGCCGTCCGCGGTCTTCAGCAGGTCGTTGCGCCGCAGGTCCTCCGTCGTGCGAAGGACGCGCGAGAGCGTGCGGCGGCGCGACAGGCCCCATCCGCCGATGAAGCGCTCCTGCTGCTCCGCGCCCACCGCGCCATGGTGGCCGGAGACGGGGATGCGCCGGCACCACGCCTCGGGCGAGTAGAGCCGGGGCACGTCCGCGGGCGGCGGCACCGGCTGGCTCTTCGCACCGCGCTGGATGCGGGTGGCCTGGAGCTTCCAGCTGTAATAGCCGCCCGCCAGGAGGGCGCCGGTGGTCTTCTCCCAGATGCGCCGGGAGAGGTAGAACTCCGGCGCGTCCGAGTCACACCAGAAGCTGACGGGCCCGTCGGCCGTGCGGTCATCGGCCCCGCCCTCCACGCAGGTGACGGGCACCCCGCCAATGCGTGTCGTCACGAGCGGGTCGTCCACGCTGGGAGGAGGAATGGGGCGCGGAGACGGCGGAGGCGCGTGCTCCCAGTCCACGGGGATGAGGAACCTGCGCTGGGGCGTGGCGGCGTGCGCCACCTTCACCGTGGCCTGGACCCAGACCCACGGCGGCTGGATGGAGATGACCTCCAGCCTGGCGGTGGCATCCAGCTTCCTCCGGGACTCGGGGCGTTTGAAGGAGCCGTGCTCGTACGTGTACTCGTACTCCACCGAGTCTCCGACGCGCGCCTCGCGCCACGCATTGCGCGGCGGGGCGCTCGCGGCGTCCGGGGCCGGGGCGACGACGGGCGGTGGCGGGTCCTCGTCGGACTCGTCACAGCCCGCGCCCGCCAGCAGGAGCGCGGCGCAGAACGCTGGAAGACGCTTACTCACGCCGCGGAGCATCGCATGAGGGTAGGAGGGCCGCCCCAAGAAGGCTTTACCAGGCAAGCAGGCGGGCGCCGGAGCTCAGCCCAGGTTGTGGAAGACGCGCTGCACGTCTTCGTCCTGCTCCAGCGAGTCCACCAATTCGAGCACCTCGGTGGCCTTGTCCTCGGGCAGCTCGATGAGGTTCTGGGGCACGTACTCGGACTCGGCGGAGATGGGCGACAGGCCCTTGGCTTCGATGGCGTGCTGCAGCTGTCCGAAGTCGGTGAAGGCGCAGTGGAGGATGAGCTGCTTCTCGCCCTTCTCACCCTTGCCCTCGCCCATGTCCGCCAGGCCGTGGTCGATGAGCTCCAGCTCCAGCTCGTCCGCGTTGATGCCCTCGGGGTTGAGGCGGAAGACGCCCATGCGCTGGAACATGAAGGCCACGCTGCCGGTGGTGCCCAGGTTGCCGCCGTACTTGTTGAAGTGCATGCGCACGTTGGCCACGGTGCGCACGACGTTGTCGGTGGCCGTCTCCACGAGCAGGGCGATGCCGTGGGGGGCGTAGCCCTCGTAGAGCACGATTTCGTAGTCGGTCGCTGCCTGGCCGCTGGCGCGCTTGATGGCGGCGTCGACCTTGTCCTTCGGCATGTTCGCGGCGCGGGCGTTCTGGAGGATCCGTCGCAGCGAGGAGTTCGAATCGGGATTGGGCCCACCCGCCTTCACGGAGATGGCGATGTCCTTGCTGATCCGCGTGAACACCTTCGCCATCTTGTTCCAGCGGGCCATCATCGTGGCCTTGCGTGTCTCGAAAATGCGTCCCATGGGTGGGGATGTATAGGTCGGCGCCCTTCCGCGTGGCTACTCCCACGCCACTTCACTCGCGGCGATGTCCTGGGGTGGATGGCGCCCGTGGCTCCCCTGCAGGGCGGGCGGCGCGCCGCGTTGCACGCCGAGGCGCGTTAGCGCTCCGCGCGCGAGGGCGGGCCGAATGTGATGGAGACGCTGAAGGAGCTCGACGCGTTCCGCGAGCCGCCGCCGCGGGAAGTGGGCTGAGGCGGCGTCGGGCCACGCGGGCACGCCCCGGTGCGGAGGAATCGGGGCGGCGTCGGGCCACGCGGGCACGCCCCGGTGCGGAGGGACCGGGGCAGCCTCGGGATGACTACCGGGCCTGCTGCGCGGCGGGCAGCCGGTTCGCGGCGCCGGAGCCCGGACCACCCGCGAGGGCCTGGTCCATGTGCGGGTTGAGCTTGCCCAGGGCCATGAGCCCCGCCATGCGGTAGTCGGAGATGAGCGACCAGAGCGGGTACTTGAAGGAGGCCGGCTTGTTGCGCTCGATGACGAAGTGGCTGAACCACGCGAAGCCGTAGGCGGCAACGAGCGCGGCCGGCACGAGCAGCCCACGTCCCGTCACGGCGGCGGTGATGCCGATGCCCGTGCCCAGGCTGGTGCCCATGAAGTGGAGCCAGCGCGTGGAGGGCAGCGCGTGCTCCCGCAGGTAGAACGGCCAGAACTCGGCATAGGTCTGGATGCGGTCGGACATGGGGTGAAGTTGTGTCCAGGGGAGGCCCCCGCGTCAACCTGGCCCAGGTCGTAGCGTGTAGGCATGGACTCGACCGAGTGCCCGCCGGCCGACCGTCCATGGGGCGGGCTTTCAGTCTCACGCGCAATTTGCGACAGGGTGCCGGCAGGGGGAAGTGAGGCGCTCCGCGAGGCGCGTGGCTCGTGGGAGACTGCGGGGCGATGGCGGAATGGATTCCGAAGCTGAATCCCGCGGTGGACCTGCGGAAGCTGGCGCTCAGCCCCGAGGAGGGCTTCGTGCTCTCGCGACTGGACGGGGCCACGCCCGCGAGGAACCTCCCCGCGCTGACGGGGCTGCCCGTGGAGCGGCTGAGGACCATCCTCACGCGGCTCGTCTCCGAGGGCGCCCTGCTCCCCGCCACCGTGGCCGCGAGCCCGGGTGCGGCGCCAGCACCGGTGGCCCAGGCCGCCCGGCCGACAGTGGCCACCACGACTCCGGCGCACGACGCGAGTTCTCTTCACGGCCAAACGGCTCCGGCGCAGGGCGCGAGCCCCCTTCACGGCCAAACGGCTCCGGCACAAGGCGCACGCCCCCAGCCGGGTCCCCCCGGTGAAGCGGAGGAGGACCTCCCCACGCTGGACCTGACGGCCCACGAGGCCGATGCGCCCCCGGAAGCCGGCGACGCTCCGGACGACTCGGAGCCCGCGGACGACGAGCCGGAGGTCGCGCTGGGCAACTACCGCCAGCTCTTCGAGACACGGCTGCACCCGCTGCCGGAGGACCAGCGCGTGGCGCATGCACACGCGGCGGAGGACCCGGTGTTGTCGGCGCTGTGCTTCGACCCGGTACCGGCGGTCATCAAGGCGGTGCTGGAGAACGCGCGCACGGGGCTGGCGCATGCGCGACTGGTGGCGCGCTACCACCGCAACCCGGTGGGGCTGGAGGCGCTGTGCGGGCGGGCGGCCTTCACGGCGGACACGGGTGTGCGGCGGTGGCTGGTGCGCAACCCGCAGCTCCCGGCGGGACTCTTCCGCCGGCTGTGGGGCGCGAGGCGTCTCATGGAACTGCACAAGGTGACGAACGACCGCGACATCCCCGAGGGCACGCGGCGCTCGGCGCGCGAGGTGCTCCGGCAGCGCTTCGCCAGCGGCCCCGCCGAGGAGAAGGTGGAGCTCATCATCAACACCGAGGGCCGCTCGCTGGCGGCGCTCATCGGTCTGCCGGTGGACGGGAAGACGGCGTCGCTGCTGTGCGGGCGCACGTACCGCTCGCCCCTGCTCATCCAGAACATCGCGCGATGGAGCGCGGCGCCGCCGGTCCTCATCGCGCACCTGTTGAGGCAGGAGGCGGTCCGCCGCCAGCCGCAGCTCCGCACGCTCCTCACCCGCCACCCGAACGCTCCCGCGGACGCGAAGCGCGGCACCTGATTCAGGACGCGGAAGCCCTCAGTGGGGCCTCGTGGCCGAACACCCGCCGCAACCTTCCCCGTCGGGATGGGTTACTGCTCGAATGCCCCTGCGCGCCCTGCTCATGACCCTCGCCTGCGTCGCATGTGCGTGCGCCGCCGCCACACCGGACGAAGACGCGGACGCGACTCCGGACGCCGGCGTGGAGGCCCCTTCGGACGCGGGCGGGAATGCATCCCCGGACGCCGGAGTGGATGCCGGCACGGACGCGGGCGCGACACAGGAGCTCATCTTCCCCGGAGACGACGCGAGCTGGCCGACGGTGGCCCCGGCCAGCGCGGGCTGGGACGTGGCGAAGCTGAACGCGGCGCTCGACTTCGCGGGCGCTCGCAACACACGCGCGCTCGTCATCCTGCAGGATGGGCGAATCCTCGCCGAGCGCTACTGGACGGTCGGCCCGAACTTCATGCGAGACATCGCCTCCGCGCAGAAGAGCATCGTCTCGGTGCTGGTCGGCATCGCGGTGGAGAAGCAGCTCCTCACGCTCGATGAGAGCGTCTCCGGGGTGCTCGGTGCCGGCTGGTCGAACGCCGCCGCCGAGGCCGAAGCCCGCATCACCGTGAGGCACCTGCTGACCATGACGAGCGGCCTGGGCCTGACGCTCGAAGTGCAGGCGGCACCCGGGACGACCTGGCTGTACAACAACGACGCCTACCATCGGCTGCAGCTCGTGCTCGAGAAGCGCAGCGGCCTGGGCATCGACGCGCTCTCGCGGGCCTGGCTGTTCCAGCCGCTGGGCGCGACGCACAGCGAGTGGGCACCGCGAGCACAGACGGACAGCCAGGGACTGCCTCTCTGGGGCCTGTCGATGAGCGCGAGAGACCTGGCGCGCTTCGGCCTGCTGATGCTGGCGGACGGAGCCTGGCATGGGACACAGGTCGCGCCCTCTGCGTACCTCGCCGCGGCGACCCGCCCGTCGCAGGCCTTCAACCCCGCCTATGGCCAGCTCTTCTGGCTCAACGGACAGTCCTTCACGCTGATA
This sequence comes from Pyxidicoccus caerfyrddinensis, assembly GCF_010894405.1. Classification (GTDB taxonomy): domain Bacteria; phylum Myxococcota; class Myxococcia; order Myxococcales; family Myxococcaceae; genus Myxococcus; species Myxococcus caerfyrddinensis. The sequence continues at coordinate 474,622 of NZ_JAAIYA010000003.1, read as the reverse complement.
CCGCCCGCGAGCGCCCGCATCGACGGCCCGCTCATCCCCAGCGCGCCGCAAGACGTGTTCGCGGGCCTGGGCAAGGACGACCAGAAGGTCTACGTGAGCCGCTCGCTGCGCCTCGTGGTGACGCGGCTGGGAGCCCAGGCCGGCACCCGCACCGCGGAGACGCTGTCCGACTTCGACGAGGAGCTGTGGTCGAAGCTCATGGACGCGCGGCACTGAATCCTTGTCGCACGGAGGCCGGGCTGCTATCCGCGAACTCCCTGGCGCATCCCGCTCGCGCTGCTGTCGCGTACCCGGAGCGGTCGAACCGTCAGGAGGAACCGTGAGCCACCCCGTCGTCCGTATCGGTCTCGTGGGAGACCGCAGTCCCGCCGTGCGCGCGCATGGCGCCATCCCCGTGGCCCTGGAGCTCGCGGGCCGGGCGCTCGGTGTGTCCCCCGAGCTGACCTGGTTGAGCACACGCCAGCTGGACGGAGTGCGCGAGGACACGCTCACCCCGTTCGCAGGAATCTGGTGCGTCCCCGGCAGCCCCTACGAGAGCATGGACGGCGCACTCTCGGCGATTCGCGTGGCGCGCGAGCAGGGCCTCCCGTTCCTCGGCACCTGCGGCGGCTTCCAGCACGCGCTCATCGAGTTCGCCCGCCACGTGCTCGGCCTGCGCGAGGCGGACCACGCCGAGTCCAACCCGGACGCCGCCCTGCCGCTGGTCGGCGCCCTCTCATGCTCGCTGGTGGGCACGCGGGGCAAGGTGACGCTGACGGCGGGCTCCCACGCGGCCCGGGCCTTCGGCCGCACCGAGTCCACCGAGGCCTACCACTGCAACTACGGCCTCAACGCGCACTACCGGCACGTGCTCGACGGCGCCGCGCTGCGCATCACCGGCGAGGACGAAGAGGGCGCCGTGCGCGTGGTGGAGCTCGCGGCGCACCCCTTCTTCCTGGCCACGCTGTTCCAGCCCGAGCTCAGCGCGAGCACGGGCCAGCCCCATCCGCTCGTCCAGGCCTTCCTCGCGGCGGCCTCCGCCCGCGCGGCCCGGTGAGCCTCAGCGCTTGAAGGCCACCGCCACCGCGTCCGCGAGCGGCGTCGTCGGCCGGCCGATGAGGCGGCGCAAATCCCCCGAGCTGTCGTTCAGCTCGCCGCGGGAGGCACCGACATCGGAGTCCGCCAGAATCTCCGCGAACGGCCCCGGCACGCCGGCTCCCACGAGCACGCCCTGGTACTGCTGGGCCGGCAGGTTGTTGTAGGCAATGGGCTTGCCGGCCTGGCGAGACACCTCGGCGGCGAGCTCGGCCATGGTGAACGGGACGTCACCCGCCAGCTCGTACACCTTGTTCTCCTGCCCCGGCGTGGTCAGCACCGCCGCCGCGGCCGCCGCGTAGTCCGCCCGGGTGGCCGCCGCGACGCGGCCCTCGCCCGCGCTGCCCACGAGCGCGCCGTGCGCCAGCGCGGGGCCCAGATTCTCGGTGTAGTTCTCGAAGTACCAGCCATTGCGCAGGAACACGAAGGGCAGGCCCGAAGCGCGGATGGCCTCCTCGGTGGCCTTGTGCTCCCCGGCCAGCGCCATGCGCGTGCGGTCCGCGTGCAGGATGCTCGTGTAGGCCAGCAGCCGGACTCCGGCCTTCTTCGCCGCCGCAATCACCGCCTGGTGTTGCGTGGCCCGCTGCCCCACCTCGTTGGAGGAGATGAGCAGCACCTTCTCCACCCCGGCCAGCGCCGCCCCGAGCGTCTCCGGCCGGCTGTAGTCCGCCTGGCGCACCTGGACGCCGCGCGCGGTGAAGTCCGCTGCCTTCGCGGGATTTCGCACTCCTACGGCGACCTGGCTGGCGGGGACCTTCTCGAGCAGCTCCTCGACGACGAGACGACCGAGCTTCCCGGTGGCGGCGGTGACGAGAATCATGGGGTGAATCTCCTGGCGTGAATGCTTCGTTGAAACGCGAGACTCACCGTAACGGCGGTACTAACTATTCGTAAGTACCTACCTTGAGGTAAGTTACTGGCATGGCGACGACGAAGGGGCCCCGGCACCTGAGCCGGATGATGACGAAGCTGGCCGAGCAACGTGGCGATGTGCACGCGGCGGACTGCCCTTCCCGTGGCGTCCTGGAGCACGTCACCAGCCGCTGGGGCGTGCTGGTGCTGGTCGCCCTGCTGGACGGTACGCACCGCTTCAGCGAGCTGCGGCGGAAGGTGGCGGGGGTGAGCGAGAAGATGCTCGCCCAGACGCTGCACGCGCTGGAGGAGGACGGCTTCGTGCTGCGCGAAGTCCATCCGGTGATTCCGCCGCACGTGGACTACACCCTCACGCCCCTGGGCGAGGAGGTCGCCGGACACGTCGAGGCGCTCACCGACTGGATTGAGGAGAGCCTGCCCCGCATCCTCGAGGCGCGGGCCCGGCAGGCGCAGGCGCCGCGCAAGAATGCCAGCGAGCCCAGGGCCCGGCGCGTCACGGCCTCCGGGCGGTGAGGATGGGCTGGTAGAAGCCCGTCTCCTCGGGCGAGTACCACCGCGTGTCCATGAGGCCGGCCCGCGTCAGGGCCCGCTCCAATTCCACGCGCTGGAGGGCGCGGTACACGCCGGTGTGCTCGGTGGTCTGCCACCCGCTGCCCTCGGGGCGCAGGATGAACTGGTGCACGGTGTACGTCCGCCCGTCGGCGGACCAGTCCCAGAGCTGGAAGAGGATGCGGCGTCCCTCGGGGGCGTCGAGCACCCGCTCCGAGGTGAAGCGCGGCTGCTGCGTCACCAGCGTGTCGTAGTCGCGGATGCTCAGCGCCAGCAGTCCACCCGGGGTCAGCTTCGCCGCCATGGCGTGCGCGGCGGCGTCGAGGTCCTCGTCCGTCAGCAGGTGCGGCACCGCGTTGTCGAAGGCGAGCACCACGGGGAAGAGGCCTGCCACCTGCGTGTCCAGCGTGCGCATGTCCGCCACGCCCGTGGTGAGGGTGACGTGCATGGCGCGGGCCTCGCGCTCGGCGCGGGCCACGGCGGCGGGGCTCAAGTCAGTGGCGTGGACGACGTAGCCGCGAGCCGCCAGGCCCAGCGCCTGGGTGCCGATGCCACACGCACAGTCGAGCACGCGCCGGGGCGGAGGCGCGCCGCAGCGGCGCAGCAGGGCATCCAGCGCGGCGCCCTGCCGCTCCACCGTCTGCGCCCAGTTGGCGAAGAGCAGGTGGTACTCCTCCGCCAGTCCTTCGTAGAACCCCAGTACCGCGTCACTCATCGCGGCGTGTCCTACCACTCATGGCCGGGCATGCACCTGCCGCGTGCATGCGGGCGTCTCGCGGTGGACCGTGGGCTTCACGCCCCGAAGGACCGGCCCTCCAGCGCCTCGATGGCGGCGCGGATGGGCGCGGGGACGGGGACCTTCTCGTGGGTGCCGTACTTCAGGGTGACGATGACGCAGCCGCCCCGGGTGTAGAGGATGCCGTCCTCTTCGCCGGCCACCGCGTGCTCGATGGTGATGGACGAGGTGCCGATGCGGCTGACGCGGGTGCCGGCCAACAGGCGCGCGGGGAAGACGACGGGGCGGAGGTACTCCGCATTCGTCGCCGCGAGGATGGGGCCGACGCCGCCCGGCGTCCTGTCTTCCCCCGCGCCCGAGGGCCCGGTGAGGCCCACGCGGGCGAAGTAGGCGATGCGGGAGGACTCGAACCAGGTGAAGGTGCGGGCGTTGTTGGCGTGGCCGAAGGCGTCCATCTCGCTCCAGTGGAGCGTGAAGGGGACGACCACGGGAAAGTCCTTGAGGGGGGAGTGCGACATGGCGGCCAGGGTGCCCCAGGCCGGGCGCCCAGGGAACGGAGAACCGCGCCTGCCTGCCCTCCAGACAAGGGGCACCGACGTGGTAATTCATGGGGGTCATGCGCTCCCGCCTCCTGATTCCCGTGCTCGCACTCAGCGGTACCGCCGCGCTGTCCTGGGCCCGCGAGCCGGCGCCCCAGTCCGCTCCCGTGTCCGCGAAGCCCGCCACAGCGGCTCCGTCCACGGCGGCGCCCACCGCGCCCGCGAAGCCCGCCGCCCGGACTCCCGCGCCCGCCGCATCGGCCGCGAGCCCCGCCGCACAGGCGACTCAGCCGACCACTGCTTCCGCGCCCGCCTCTACATCCACGGCAGTGCCCACCGCGCCGGCCGCACCCGCGAGCCCCGCCGCTCCAGCGGCCCCCGTGCGCTACCGCGTGCCCACCTCCGAAGCCCCGCGCCACATCATCGCCGGGGGCAAGGGCCGCGCGACGCTGCTCCTCAACCCGTCCACGGGCGCCACCGCCGCGTCCGTCACGTTGCTGGAATTGCAACCCGGTGCGGAGGTGCCCGAGCACACCCACGACACGAGCGCCGAGATTCTCTACATCGAGGAAGGCACCGCGGAGATGGCCGTCTCCGGAGAGAAGCTGCGCGTCGGCAAGGGAGACGCCGTCTACATCCCCGCGGGAGCGAAGCACTCGGCGCGCGTGTCGCCGGGTCCGACGTTCAAGGCCGTGCAGGTGTACGCCGGCCCCGGCCCCGAGCAGCGCTTCACGCAGGGCCCCCGGGAGAACGCCCCCCATGGCCGGTGAGCGGAACACGGCGGCCGCGCGCACGGACGAGTCCACCTCCTCCTCGCCCGCCCTGACCACCCCCGAGCGTCCACAGCCGGTGTCGCCACGCGAAGGCCTGCCCATCTCCGACAGCGGCATGGCCACGCATCCGCGCGAGCGCGTGGACATGGTGCGCTGGCTGCACCCGGCGCAGCTGTTGCGCACGGGCCTGGACGCGCTGGTGGCGGCGGTGTTCGGCGCGCGAGCGGACCACCGCCTCATCGAGGCCGTGGTGCGGCCGCAGTCGCCCTACTTCGACTACTCGCAGGAGGCGCTCCCCGAGGGCGACTTCTGGCTCGACTACGTGGCGGACACGGGTGACGGGTGGAACTCCACGTACACCGTGGCGCGGCTGCTCGCGCTGCCCCGGCTGACGCTGCCCGTGCGCGGCATCTCCCGGGGCGAGCCGTACGAGACGAAGCGCGGGCGGGTGCTCGTGTTCGGCGGGGACGGCGTGTACCCGGGGGCCAGTCGCGAGGTGTACGAGGAGCGGCTGGTGCAGCCCTACGAGGCGGCCATGCGCCGCTCGCACGCGCCCAACCCGGACCTGTTCGTCATTCCGGGCAACCACGACTGGTACGACGGGCTGTCCGCCTTCATGCGGCTGTTCTGCGCGAACCGGTGGATTGCGGGCCGGCGCACGCGGCAGAGCCGCAGCTACTTCGCGCTGAAGCTGCCGCACCGTTGGTGGCTCATCGGCACGGACGTGCAGCTCAACAGCGACATCGACGTGCCCCAGGTGGAGTACTTCCGCGAGGTGGCCCAGCACATGGGGCCGGATGACCGCGTCATCCTCTGCAACGCGGAGCCTGCGTGGATTCTCGCGGCGGCCGCGCGGCGCAAGGGCAGCTACCTGGAGAACAACCTGGAGTACCTCCAGGAGAAGGTGCTGGGCCGGCGCATCAGCGTCTTCCTCGCGGGAGACTTGCACCACTACCGCCGGCACGAGGACGCCGCGGGCCGGCAGAAAATCACGGCGGGCGGAGGCGGCGCCTTCCTGCACCCCACGCACGCTCCGGCGGCGCACGTGCTGCGCGACGGCTACACGCTCCAGAAGAGCTTCCCGGACGAGCGCACCTCCCGGAAGCTGGCGCGGAAGAACCTGCTGCTCATCCGCTACAGCCCGCTCTTCGGGTTGATAACGGGGGCGCTCTACCTCCTGCTCGCGCTCGCGGCGTACGCGGAGGTGGGCTCGCTAGGGCTGACGCAATTGCCCAAGGTGGTGATGGCGGTGGCCAACAGCATGGTGAGCCGACCGTGGACGCTGGTGCTGGGGCTCGGCACCATCGGCGGGCTCATCGGCTTCGCGGACCCGCACTTCGGGAAGTGGCGGACGCTGGCGGGGACGCTCCACGGGCTGGGCCACATCCTCGGCGCGTTCTTCACGGCGTGGGCGGCCACGTACTTCACGGTGAGCGGTCTGGGCGTCTGTCCGGACCTGACGGCGGACGGGCTCAACTGCGCGGACGGCTGGGCGCACCTGGCGGGCAAGTTCCTGCTGTCCTCGGGCTTCACCTTCCTGTTCGGCTTCCTGGTGGGCCCGTTCGTCATGGGGCTGTACCTGTGGCTGAGCGTCAACTTCTTCGGGGCCCACTCCAACGAGGCGTTCATCTCGCTGGCGCTGCCGGACTGGAAGAACTTCCTGCGCCTGCACATCAACGAGGACGGGCACCTCATGGTGTACCCGGTGGGCGTGGAGCGCGTGCCGCGCGAGTGGAAGGCGACGCACGCGGGCCCCTACGCGCCCGCCTTCGACCCGGATGACCCGAAGGCCACGGCGCCGGTGCTCATCGAGCCGCCCATCCGCGTGTAGCCGGGACGCGCGTGCGGTAGCCTCGGGGCCTCGAACGAGGGGTTCTCGATGCGCGGCTCGAAGCAGGCGGTGGGCGTCTTCGCTCTCCTGGTTTCCTCTCCCGCATGGGCCAGCGACATGTGCGAGCTGGGCGCGCTGGTGTTCCTGCCGCCCGTCTTTCTCTGCGCCGTCGTCGCCTTCTTCGTCGGGCTGGTGGTGCGCGGGCCCACGGCCACGCTCGTCTGGAAGTGGCTCCTGGGGCTGTGCGCCATTCCCGTCTTCGGCCTGGGCGCCATCTCCATGGGCGGCGCGTACCACGGCTCGGAGCTGAGGCATGTGGGCATGTTCAACGCCTCGGCCTGGGCCCTGGGGGTACTGCTCGCGGCGTATGTCTGGTGCTTCTGGCGGCTGCCGAGCGCGAAGGTGGAGCAACGGTCGGGTATCGAAGCGGACCCCGGAACCTGACGCGGCTGCCCGCCCCACGGCCGAAGGAGCAGGTGATGCCTGGACAGCAGGCAGCCGTCCGGGGCTCCCCATGCGTCACATGAATCTCCACCGTGTGGAGCCTTCCAACCCAGAGACAAGGAGGCTTCACGTGACGACTCGAAAGAACGCGGCGGTTCGGAAGACGGCGGCGGCGGTGCTCCTCTCCACGGCGCTGCTGGGCATGGGCTGCGCCACCCCCGGGAAGCGGACGGCGACAGGCGCGGCCGTGGGCGGAGTCGCGGGCGCGGGCGCGGGCGCCATCGCCGGTGGCTGGAAGGGCGCGGCCGTGGGCGCCGCGGCGGGCGCGGCCGTGGGCGGTGGCGTGGGCAACTACCTCGACAAGCGCGCGCAGGAGCTGGAGAAGGTCGCCGAGACGAAGAAGACGGATCACGGCCTGCTGCTCAACCTCCAGAGCGAGCTGCTCTTCGAGACGAACAGCGCCGTGCTCACCCGGGACGCGGTGGCGCAGCTGACGCAGATTGGCGACATCCTCGCGAAGTACCCGGATGACCGCCTCACCATCGAAGGCCACACGGACAGCCGGGGCACGGAGCCCTACAACGAATCGCTGTCGCTGCGGCGCGCGGACGCGGTGGCGCGCGTGCTCAAGGGACGCGGCGTGGAGGAGCGGCAGATGGTGGTGCTCGGCCAGGGCGAGACGGAGCCCGTCGCCCCCAACACCACCGACCAGGGCCGCACCGCCAACCGGCGCGTCGAGCTGCACATCGACATGCCGCAGGTGACTCGCGCGGGCTGATGAGCCACCGCCCCGGGCGGCGGGTCCGCGGAAGGAATGTTCCTTCCGCTTCCGCCGTGGGCTCGGGAGGAGCCGGCTACGTCTCGGAAGGAACGTTCATTCCGCTTCCGCTGCGGGCTCGGGGAGCCGGCCACGTCTCGGAAGAAACGTTCATTCCGCTTCCGCCGGGGCCCGGGAAGCCGGCCACGTCTCGGAAGGAACGTTCATTCCGCTTCCGCTGCGGGCTCGGGGAGCCGGCCGCGTCTCGGAAGGCACGTTCATTCCGCTTCTGCTGCGGGCTCGGGGAGCCGGCCGCGTCTCGGAAGGAACGTTCGTTCCGCTTCAGCCGAGGGCTCGGGGAGCCGGCCGCGGCTCGGAAGGAACGTTCGTTCCGCTTCAGCCGAGGGCCGGGGCGCCAGCCGCATCTCGGCTGAAGCCGGCGCGAGGGGGCGGCCCGGCCGTCCGCGTCCCGGAGTAGAAGGACGCCATGGACGTCTGCCTCTTCCTCACCCCTCCCGAGGGCCTCACCGGCCTGCTCACCCCGGAGCGGCTCACGACGTTCCGCGCGTGGTTCATCCACGAGTGGACCCAGGACGCGCCTCCGGGTGAGCAGGAATTGGAGGAGGACCTCCAGGCCACGGTGGCGCTGGTGGACCACCTCGTCCACGAGGGCGGCGCGGCGCTGGCCCGCCCGCCGGCGCGCCTCCAGGGCTCGGTGGTGGACCTGCTCGACGAGCTCTCCGACTTCTTCACCCGAGGCGAGCACGGAGCGGACGACGCCCTGGTGCTGGCCACGGAGCGCAAGCCGGACGACCGGGACGTCCAGGCGGCGGAGGCCGTCATCGGCTCGGCCTGTCCGGAGCGGACGCGTCAGCTCTGGAGACACCTCGTCTGGGGCCGCGCGCCGGGCATGGAGGTGGGCCAGGGCATCGGCCTGAAGAGGCAGATTCCGTCGCCGGGGTACTGGACGGCCACCGAAGTGAAGCAGGTGCGCGATGACCTGCGCGAGCACCTGGGCGGCCCGCCGGACTACAAGCCCGTGCGCGGCATGGCGCGCTTCACCTCCATGCTCCAGCGCGGGCTGTCACTCGCGAGCCGGGGAAGCCCAGCCGTCGCGCTGGACGCGGTGACGCACGCGGTGGACCGCGCGGCCCGAGAGGGCGCGGGCCTGATCTTCGCCCGCTGACGCCCTTGCCAGGAGTCGCGGCCGTGAAGCCCCGCCAGCCTCGCGGCGTGAAGCCTCGCGCCTGGCCGTCTTCGCCGGTCCCGCCCCATCCTGCACCCGCCGCCCATGGCCCCGTCCACGCGGTGCGCGGTATGTCCTCCGCCACAGGCGCGGACCGCCCCGCCTCGAAGGAGTCGCTCACGTGCGCAGTCTCGTCCTGCTCTCCGCCCTCCTGCTGGCTCTCTCCGCGAGCCGCGCCGCCGCCGCGCCGGCCCCGCTCCGTGAGCGCATCGACGCCTTCATGCGCGCGGAGATGGAGCGCCAGCAGGTGCCCGGCGTCGGCATCGGCATCGTGAAGAACGGCAAGGTCGTCCTCGCGAAGGGGTACGGCTTCGCCAACCTGGAGCATCAGGTCCCCACCAGGCCTGAAACCCTCTTCCAGGCGGGCTCGCTCGGAAAGCAGTTCACCGCGATGGCGGTGATGCTCCAGGTGGAGGCGGGGAAGCTCCAGCTCACGGACCCGCTGACGAAGTTCTTCCCCGGAGCCCCCGCGTCGTGGGCCGGCATCACCGTGTGCAACCTCCTGAACCACACCTCCGGCCTGCCAGACCTGGAGGGCACGCTCGACTACCGCAAGGACTACACCGACGAGGACCTCGCGCGTTTCGCCTACGCGCTGACGCTCGAGTTCGCCCCCGGCTCGCGCTGGTCCTACAGCAACACCGGCTACGTCCTGCTGGGCATCATCGTGAACCGCGTCTCCGGCACGTTCTACGGCGACGTGCTGCGGGGAAAGGTCTTCAAGCCCGCCGGCATGACGACGGCGCGCATCATCAGCGAGGAGGACATCATCCCCCACCGCGCGGCCGGCTACCGACTCGTCAAGGAGACGCTGAAGAACCAGGAGTGGGTGTCGCCCTCGCTCAACACCACGGCGGACGGCTCCATGTATGTGTCCGTGCGGGACATGATTGCGTGGGACGCGGCCGTCCAGGCGCGCGCAATCCTCACGCCGGAGAGCTGGAAGGAAATCCTCACGCCCGCGCCGCTCACCAGCGGCGCCACCTATCCGTACGGCTTTGGCTGGCAACTCGAGGAGCGGGCCGGAAAGCCGCTGCACCAGCACACCGGCTCGTGGCAGGGCTTCACGAGCTACTTCGGCCGCTACCTGGGAGAGGGCCTCTCCCTCGTCGTGCTGACCAACTCCGCGATGGCGAGCCCCTCGCGCTTCGCGCAGGGCCTCGCGGCCCTCATCGCCCCCTCGCTCGCCCCGCCGGCCCTCACCACGCCCATCGAGGACCGCGAGCCGCAAATCACCGCGCGAGTCGCGGCGCTGCTGGAGAAGACCCGTGAAGGAAAGCTCGCGCCGGCCGACTTCGCATACGTCCGCGCGGGCTTCTTTCCGGAAGGCGCGAAGATGTACCAGGCCCAGCTGAACACGCTGGGGCCCGCGGGTCAGCCGGTGCTGGTGGAGCGGCGCACGCTGGGGGATGACCGCGTGTACACGTACCTGGTGACGTTCGGGACGAAGACCTTTCGCCTGTTCGTGGGGCTCGCGCCGGACGACCGGCTGTCGGCCTTCGGGCTCCGGCCGCAGTAGGCGCAGCCGTCACGCGAGGCTGCGCGCGAGGCTGCCCAGGGTGGACATGGCGCCCTCGATTCGGGGCGTCCACGGGTGGCCGCAGCTCAGCCGGATGAAGTTCCGGTACGAGTCCGGACGCGCGGAGAAGATGGGTCCGGGGGCGATGCTGACGCCCGCCTCCAGCGCCTTCGCGTGCAGCTCCAGCGCGTCCACGCGCGGCGGCAGCTCCACCCAGAGCAGCGAGCTGCCCAGGGGGCGGGCCACGCGGGTGCCCTCGGGGAAGTGCTCGGCCACGGCCTCGGCCATGCGCTCCACCTGCGCGGCGAGCCGGCGGCGCAGGGCGCGCAGGTGCCTGTCGTAGCCGCCCTCCTGGAGGAAGCGCGCAATCGTCAGCTGCGGCAGCGTGGCGGTGGCCACGGTGTGGGAGAACTTGAGCAGCTCCACGCGCTCGCGGAAGCGGCCCGGGGCCACGAAGCCCACGCGGAAGCCCGGGGCGAGCGTCTTGGAGAACGAGCCGCACAGCATCACGTTGCCCGTCGTGTCGAACGCCTTGCACGTGCGCGGGCGCTCCGAGCCGAAGTGCAAATCGCCGTAGATGTCGTCCTCGATGAGGGGCACGTCGCGCTCGGCGAGCATGGCCACCAGTCGCCTGCGGTTCTCCTCCGGCATGCAGCTGCCCACCGGGTTGCTGAAGCTGGGCACCACCAGCACCGCGGCCACGCGCCGCCGCTCCAGCGCGGCCTGCAGCGCGTCCAGCTCCATGCCAGAGCGGGGGCTGCTCGGAATCTCCAGCGCGCGCAGCCCGAGCGCTTCGATGGCCTGCAGCGTGCCGTAGTACGCGGGGGACTCAATCGCGATGGTGTCACCGGTGCGCGCCACGGCGAGCAGGCACAGGTTGATGGCCTCGGACGCGCCGCACGTGGTGATGAAGTCCTCGGGGGACAGCGCGCAGCCCCAGTCCAGCGAGCGGCGGGCGAGCTGCTGGCGCAGCTCCGGGCAGCCGGGAGGCAAATCGTAGAGGATGCCGGTGTCCCCCGCCTCGCGGGTGAGGGCGTTGAGCTCGCGGTACAGCCGCCGGGTGGGCAAGAGCTCGGGGGCGGGCGACGCGGTGCCGAACTGCACGAGGCGTGAATCGCGCGCGGAGCGGTACACGCGGGCCACCAATGCGCTGACGGTGACGGGCGTGGCGGCGGCGGCGGGCCGGGAGACCAGGGGCTCGGCGAGGCGGGGGCGCTCGCGGCGGCGCACGTAGTGGCCGGACTGCGGGCGCGTCTCGATGAGGCCGACGGACTCCAGGTGCAGGTACGCCTGGAGCACGGTGGAGATGCTCACGCGCTCGCGGAGGCTGAGCTGCCGCACGGACGGCAGCCGGTCTCCTGCCCGCAGCGTGCCCGCGGAGATGGCGTCTCCCAGCCGCTCGGCCACCTGCTCGTACAGCTTCGGTCTATGCGCCAGCGCGCCCATGCGTCCTCCCCGGGGTGGGTTGCTTCCCGGCTTTCATCGGTACCCGGCCTGCGTCTCGCGGAACAGATACACCTCACCGGTACAGTGACCAGTACAGTTCACATACCTATTACTGTACCGGTCACAATCTGAATCCGCTGCATCTGTTCCGTTCTTCCCGCCGGGCGCATGTTGCGCGGGACAGGAGGAGGCGGCGATGACGGTGACTCCCACCTTCACGGTTCACGACTGGATGCGGGCCCTGGCGGAGCGGCTGAGGCCCGGGGCGCGCGGGGACGGGAGCGCGGGGCCGCTGTGCCTGGCGCGCGGCGCCATGTGGAGCGCGCACCTGCACGGCGGCGAGCACCTGGCGCTCACCTGCGTCGACGGGCAGCTGTGGCTCACGTGTGAGGGAGACGCGAGAGACTACGTGCTCGGTGCCGGGGACACCGTGCACGTGGACGCGCCCGGGCACGTGGTGGTGCAGGCGCTGAGGCCCGCGAGCCTCTGCCTCGCACGGTGGCCGGAGGGAGTGGAGCGGGAGCCGCGGCCCCACGGGCCGGAGGCCTGCGCGCCATGACGGCACAGTCGCGGACGCAACCCGCGCGGCCAGATACACCGGCAACGCGGCCTCTCGGCCCGGACGCCTGCGCTCCATGACGGCACAGTCGAGGACACAATCAGGACAGCCACGCACACCGGCAGCGAGGCCTCTCACCCGGACGCCTGCGCGCCATGACGGCACAGACGAGGACGCAAACACCGCCGCCCCGCGAGTCGGCGGCACGGCCCCCACGGCCCCACGGCTTGGAAACGCACAGCCCATGACGGAACAGTCGAGGACACGTGAAGGACTCCTGCTCGGCGGACTCGGAGTCCTCGCCTTCAGCCTGACGCTGCCGGCGACCCGCGCCGCCGTGCCGGAGCTCGGCGGCACGGTGGTGGGACTCGGGCGCGCGCTGGTGGCGGCAATGCTCGCGGCCATCCTCCTGGCCGTGCGTCGCGAGCGCCTCCCCGAGCGTCGTCACTGGCCCCGGCTCGCGCTCATCGCGGCCGGCGTGGTGGTGGGCTTCCCGCTGCTCTCCTCGCTGGCCATGCGCGACATGCCCGCCGCGCACGGCGCGGTGCTGGTGGGCCTGCTACCGGCGACCACCGCCGTGGCGGCGGTGTTCCGCGCCCGCGAGCGTCCCTCCGTCACCTTCTGGCTGGTGAGCGCCGCGGGCCTCGCCGCCGTGCTGGCCTTCGCGGCGGCGCAGGGCGCGGGGAAGCCCACGCCGGGAGACGGGCTCGTGCTCCTCGCGGTGGCGGCCGCCGCGGTGGGCTACGCCGAGGGCGGAGCCCTCTCCCGGGAGCTCGGCGGCTGGCGGGTGCTGTGCTGGGCGCTGGTGCTGTCCGCACCGGTGCTGCTGCCCATCGTCGCGCTCCACCTCGACGCGCGCCTGCTGCACGCCAGCCCCCGAGCCTGGGCCGGCTTCGCCTACGTCTCGGGCGTGAGCATGTTCCTCGGCTTCCTCGCCTGGTACCGGGGCCTCGCCCTGGGAGGCGTCGCCCGCGTCAGCCAGCTCCAGCTCCTCCAGCCCCTGCTCACGATGGGCTGGTCCGTGCTGCTGCTCGGCGAGGAGGTGGGGCGCGGCACGCTGGGCGCCGCGCTGCTCGTGGTGGGCTGCGTGCTCGCGAGCGCGCGCAGCCGCATCCAGCGGCTGCCCGCGCCCGAGGCCTCGCTCAAGACACCGTGAGGATTTCGGCGCCCTTCTCGTTGACGAGGAGGGTGTGCTCGAACTGGGCGCTGCGGCTGCCGTCGGAGGTGACGGCGGTCCACCCGTCGTCCCACGTCCGGCTGCCCCACCCGCCCAGGTTGATCATCGGCTCCACGGTGAAAATCATCCCGGGCTCCATGACGGTGTTGGACTCGGGCTCGTAGTAGTGGGGAATCTGCAGGGACGTGTGGAACGTCTCGCCGATGCCGTGGCCGCAGTAGGCGCGCACCACGCTCATGCCGTGCTTCGTGGCGTGGTCCTCAATCGCGCGGCCGATGTCGCTGATGGGCCGGCCCGGCTTCACCGCGGCGATGCCAACGTCCAGGCACTCGCGCGTCACCTTCACCAGCCGCTGGCTCTCCGCGTCCACGTTGCCGACGAAGTAGGTGGCCGAGCAGTCACCGTGCACACCATCCAGGTAGATGGTGATGTCCAGGTTGACGATGTCGCCGTCCTCCAGCGCGCGGCTGTCGGGGATGCCGTGGCAGACGACCTCGTTGACCGAGGTGCAGAGCGACTTGGGGAAGTTGTGGTAGTTCAGCGTGCTCGGGTAGCCGCCGCGCTTGATGTACGCCTCGTGCGTAATCGCATCCAGCTCGTCGGTGGTGATGCCCGGGCGCACGTGGGCGGCCACTTCCTGGAGCACCTCGGCGGCGGCCTTGCAGGCGCGGCGCATGCGGGCGATGACGTCCGGCGTGTTGATTTCCGAGGCATTGCCACGGCGCCCCGGCCGCCCCGTCGCCGCGTAGTCCGGGCGGGGGATGTGCAGGGGCACGTCGCGGCGCGGGCTGACGAGCCCCGGACGCACACCCTTGCGAGCGGCCTCCGGCCCCTTCTTGCGCGCCTCGACGGCGTCGGCGCCACGGTGGCACTTCTTGTACTTGGCGCCACTGCCGCACCAGCAGGTGTCATTGGGGCCGGGCAGGACGGCCGGGGGTGTACGGGGAACGGCGGTGGTCATGATTCACCTCCAACGCTGAGCTGCTCGGATTGGCGGGCGCGCATCCAGCGCACCACCTGGGGGCGGAGCCAGAGCCGGGGGCGGCCGGCGCCCAGGTCCAGCACCGGCCGTGGCATGTCCGGGTAGCGGCGCAGGTAGGTGCTGACGCTGTTGGTGTGGCTCAGGCGCAGCAACCCGGCCACCGCCTGGGCGTCGATGAGGTCTTCGGTCTTCACCATGGGACACATGTGGGCGTGTCTATACCCATAGACACGCCCACATGCACGGCTTCTTTCCGGGAGCCCCCGGGCAGGCGCCTCCTGGAGGACACCCGCGGGACACCGGGGGGCCGGGCGTTCGGACAGACGGACGCCCGCCTCCCGGGGGACACACCAGGTCTCCACGAAGCCTATCAACCTGCTAGGTTGACTGGATTCCAGGAGACTCTCAAGGTCATGTCCACGAGCATCCCCCAGGTGAATCCGGAGACACTGCCACCCGGTACGGTGGTGGGTGGCAGCTGGCGCCTCCTCGAGCGGCTGGGCGCGGGCGGCTACGGCGCGGTCTACAAGGTGGAGGCCATCCAGGACCCGGGTCGCTACTTCGCGCTCAAGCTGGCGCGGCAGCCCTTCGAGCCGCGCTCGACGCGCGAGCTGACCCTGCTGCTGGACAAGGCCGTCCACCCGCACGTGGTGGCCGTCCACGCCTGCGGTCGCTGGCCGGACGTCGTCACCGGCCACTTCTTCTTCGTCATGGACTGGGTGCCCGGCCCCGCGCTCCACCTCTGGGCGGACCTCCACAACCCCTCCTTCCAGCAGTTCGTGGACGCCGCGAGCCGCGTGGCGCTCATCCTGGACACGCTGCACGCCGGGGGCGTCCTGCACAGGGACCTCAAGCCCGAGCACATCCTCATGCGCGGCCCGCATGGAGACCCGGTGCTCATCGACCTGGGCTCGGGTGACTATGCCGGGGCGCCCACGCTCACCACGGGCCCCCTGCCGCCGGGCACGCGCCACCTGCGCAGCCCCGAGTCCGTCCGCTTCCACCAGCGCCACTGGCGCATCGACGCGCGCTACGCCTTCGCGCCCACCGATGACCTGTATTCGCTGGGCGTCTGTCTCTACCGCGCACTCACCGGCCACTACCCCTTCTCCCCCGAGTGGCCGCCGGAAGTGCTCTGCGCGGCCATCGTCTCGCAGCAGCCGCCGGCGCCCTCGGTGGTGAACCCCCGAGTGCCGCCCGCGCTGGGCGCCGTCATCCTCCGCCTGCTGGAGAAGGACCCCGAGCAGCGCATCCAGACGGGCGCGCAGTTGCACCAGGCGCTGGAGGTGGCCCTGAACGAGCAACCGGGCGAGGCGCGGGACGCCCACCTCTTCGAGTGGCTTGAGCCTCCACTCCCCGCCGGGGAAGGCGCACCCGCCCGGAGTCCGCGCACGCGCCGCCCGGAATGGCCGGCGCACAAGCACCGGCCGCCCTCGGTGGCGAGGGCGAAGCTGCTGCGCCTGTGGGCCGAGTTGCTCGGCGTGCTGCGTCCGCCACCGAAGCCCACGCCTCACGCGTCCCCCCGGAAGGCCGTGGTGGAAGGCCGAGCCCGCCGGATACATCCACGCGGCAGGCAACGGGCCCTGCTGGCGACGATGGGCGTCGCAGTGGTGGCACTGGCGGGCCTGGCCACGGCCTCATGGCGCGACACAACCACCCAGGTCGTGGATGAAACAACCACCGCAGCCGGTCATAAATTGGCCAGCGTCACGGAGGCCCCACACACTGCAACGGTCGCGAGCCCGCCACCCGCGGGGCCCACCATCGCGGCCGCCACCGCACCGGTGGCGCCACCCCAGGAAGCCTCCGCCGTGAAGAAGACCAACCCCGTCTCCGGGCTCCAGGCCCCGGAGAAGAAGCCCGAGACGCCCCGCTCCCGAGACGCCAGCAGCCTGGCCCGGACGGCTGCCACCGCCGCCGCGTGCGTGGGGCTGGCCTGTGCTGGCGCGCCCCCGCGATTGGAGCCGGCCATGCCACCCGAGGAGGAGTGCCCACGCGAGGCGATTGCGGCGATGAAGAAGCTGGATGTCTTCGATGGGGACAGCGTGTCCGTCGAGCTCGTCCCGAATGGCAAGGCCAACCCCATCACCACCGTTCACGAGGAGCGGGTCACGGCCTATGCCGTCAGAAGCCTGGGAAACATCCCCAGCCAGGCGGAGTTCTCCGGGCAGCTCTTTGCTGGAAGCAAGCGCGTCTTCGGCCGCTTCAAGACGCTGCGCTTTGAGGGTGCGCAGTACCCGGTCTGCTTCGAAATCCGTGAACTGGAGGACCGGATGCGCGGCATCCGCAGAGAGGCCGGGGGCGATGCACGGAACGCCATCATCATCTCCCGGGTCGACATCGAAGTGGTCTACCGCTTCAAGCGCTTCGAGTGACTCCCGGAGCCTGCTTCGTGTCAGCCCGGCTTCGTGTCCTGCTCTTCGCCTTCGTCGCAATCATGGGCACTGCTGTTCGAGCACAGGAGCCACCTGGCTCCGCCATGCAGGGCCGGACACGACGCATCGAGCTGACCTCCGAGCCACCCGCCACACTCCCGGAGATTTCCATCCAGCCGGGCATCGCCAGCCTCTTGCTGTTCGACACGCCGCTCGCGAGCGACGGCGTCGAATTGGAGGGCAAGGAGCGCTTCCGCCGCGTCGTCGTCGGCGAGGACACCGTGGCGCTCATGCCTTCGGAAGCGCTCCGTGAGGGAGAGCGCCTGCACCTCACCGTCCGCTTCGCCGCGGATGCAATGCCGGGTGAAGCCCACTTCCTGCTCGTGGTGGTTCCGGCGCAAGCGGACACGCAGGTGGAGGTCCTGCGCGTCCAACGCACCTCTGGGCCTGCACAGAGCGAGGCCACCGAGCTGACGGAAGAGCTTCAGCGGCTACGGGAGGAGAACGCCCGACTTCGAGCGGAGCGCGCACCCTCCAACCTCCTCGATGCCATCACGGCGCCATGGATGCGGAACCGAGGCATCGCCGCCGAACAGTTCAAGCGGCCCCTTCCTCGTGTCATGGGAGCGGACCTCGAGCTGGATGACGCCCTGTGCTTCCGAGCGGCAAGCAGGGTCGCGGTGAAGCTGACGGTGAAGTTCTCTCGAAGCGAGCGCCCCTGGTCGATGGGGAGCGCGGCGCTCATTGGCCCGGATGGCCACAGGCTGCACATCGTTCAGGTGTGGCAGTCCAAGTCCACGGCGGGAGGCGCCGCCGAGGTCCTGCTCGTCGTGGAAGCAGAGGCCTCCGGGAGCAGGCCCCTCGGCCCCCACACCCTGGAGTTGTGGGAAGCAGGAGGAGACCGCACCCTCAGGCTCGGCTCGGTGCTGTTCCCCGACCTGTAAGCTCCGTCCGGGGTGAGCAGCGAGGAACCGGAGCGCACGACGAGCCCGCGTCGGAAACCGCTCACCGTTCCACGGCCGAGCAGCGCGAAGCCGGTGCGCACGACGAGCCCGCGTCGGAAACCGCTCACCGCTCCACGGCCGAGCAGCGCGAAGCCGGTGCGCACGACGAGCCCGCGTCGGAACCCGCTCACCGCTCCACGGCCGAGCACGTCATGCAGAGACGCGCCTCGGGGACGGCGCGAAGCCGGTGCCGGCCGATGGCCCCGCCACAC
Organism: Pyxidicoccus caerfyrddinensis; assembly: GCF_010894405.1. GTDB lineage: Bacteria > Myxococcota > Myxococcia > Myxococcales > Myxococcaceae > Myxococcus > Myxococcus caerfyrddinensis. The sequence continues at coordinate 456,526 of NZ_JAAIYA010000003.1, read as the reverse complement.
CGCGCGCAGCGGCCGAACTCTCCGCCATCGATGCGGGCGAGCGCCTCCTCGATGGCATCCAGCTCCTGTCGCTCCGAGTCAGTGAGCCCGGCCGCATCGGCCTCCCGCACTTCCGAGGACGCTCGGGCGCGAGCCCGCAGGCGTTGGCTGCGCTGCCGCAGCGCTTCTTGGGCCTCACGGGCCAGCATGTCCATGTTCGCCTCCCACAGCGGCCCCCTGGCGGCTTCAAGGCCATGGCCACTCCCGGAGTCGTGTGCTCCAGGGTGGGGCGAGGACATTTCAGGAACCGTGCCTCCCCGTCCCGGGCGTCCCGGACGGAGTCCCGGCGCAAGGCTTGCGCGGGCTCCCGACGCCTCCGCACCCGTTGCGCCGTCTTCCAGTCCCGCCCCCTGGCTTCAGGAGCGGAACGCCGCTTGCTCCACACCGCCCCATGCTGACCCTCTCCGACCGACCGCGGGTTTCCCTCTCCCGCCAGGCGCTGCTGCCCCGGGAACACGGCGCGTACTTCCAGCTCGGTCTGCCGCTGGCCACGGCGCTCGCCGTCACCGGTCCGAGCCCCACCGCGCTGTGGCTCGCCACCGCGGCGGTCGCCAGCTTCCTCGTGTACGAGCCCCTCCTCGTCCTGCTCGGCCACCGGGGTGCTCGCCGCCACGAAGAGGAACGCCTCCTGGCCCGGAGTCGGACGGCCGTCCTCGCAGCACTCGGAGCCGCCGCGCTGCTGCTCGCCCTTCAGGACCTCGAGCCCACCGCGCGGCCCTACCTCGCGCTTCCCGGCATCCTGGGAGCGGAGGTACTGCTGATGACCTGGGGACGGCAGGAGCGCACGCTCTCGGGCGAGCTGCTCGCGGCCATGGCGCTCGGAGCGTGGGCGGTACCGGTGGGCATCGAGGGAGGCCTGGCACCGGGGGCGGCCCTGTCCCTGTGGGGCACCTTCGCACTCGGGTTCGCGCTGGCCACGGTGGCGGTGCACGTCGTCATCCGGGCCCACAAGCCCGGCGAGGACCGCGCCCTGCTGCGCCTCGTGGGCCTTGCCGCCAGTGGGCTCGGAGTCGCGGGCGCCCTCCTGTGGACGCTGTCCACGGACGTGTCGCCATGGCGCGTGGTGGCGCTGCTGCCAGCCGCGCTGGTGGCGCTCGGAACCCTGCTCCTGCTGCCCACGCCGCGACATCTCAAGCGACTGGGCTGGAGCTTCGCCGTCGCGGGCCTCGCCACCGCCGTGCTGCTCGGCGTCGCGTTGGCATGAGCTCCGTGGCCGCTGCACGTGAAGTGCCTCGCCTGTCGGGTTGAAGCCGGCCACGAAGGCATCCAGCGGTGCAACGGACGAAACCCGCACGAGGCTTTCGGACTCCGCGACCGGAGACTGAACGGCAGACGCGGCCTGCGCCGCATCCTGCTCGGCCTCCAGCAAAGCGGGCGCTGGGGTCGTCGCGAGCGTCCCGGACATCTCGGGTTCGGGGTGCGCTGCTCCGGGAGGAGGAGAGCCTGCTCCGCGAGGCTTGTCAGAGTCTTCCGCCTTCGCCAGCGCGCGCCAGAGCGTCTGGGCGGAGGCGTGGACGTCGTCCTCGGACACCGGCTCATGTCGCTCGGCCCACCCACGCACCACTTCGGTCAGCGTCCCCCAGACGAGCACCTCGCCCGCTCGGGCGCAGCCCGGCACCAGCGCACCTTCCTGCTCCCCCTGAAGGAGGACTTCGCGCACCAGGGCCCGGGCCGCACTGCCGGGCTGCTGCCGCCCGGACGTCTCCGGGTAGCGGTGCAGGAAGGTGAAGCAGAAGGGGCCCGGCAGCGCGAACGCCCAGTTCACCAGGCTGTACCAGAAGGTGAAGAACGCCTCGCGGAAGTCTATCTCCGCGGCCGCACGCAGCTCCGCGGAGGGAGTCCATTCCGCCGAGCGGCAGAAGTCGTCCTCGCTGTAGGCCTGCGCCGCCAGGGCGAAGGCCTCCTTGCTGCCGTAGCGCCGGTACAAAGAGCCCACCGACATGCGCGCCACCCGGGCCAGCTCCTCCGCGGGCACGTGGTCGTAGCCGCGCAGCCCCAGCACCTCCGCCACGTCGAACATCATCCCACCGTGGTGCAGCTCCAGCAGCCCCATACCCCGTCCCCTTCCCCCACCCCGCCGGGCGGACCCTCACGCGGAAGGAACGTTCCTTCCGCCAATACCTTCTACCGGAGGGGGCTGACATGGGTCGGGTAGGGCGGGACTACCTTTCCGGTGGAGTAGGGCTGGCGGTCATCGACGAGTTTCGCCCGCTGCCCGGGTGCCACGCGGTCGCACGCCCCGGAACTCCGGGCCAACCGGCCATCCACCCGACCTGTGCCGCCCGCAGTCGCGGCCCGGCGTTTCAGCTTCGAGCCCCACGTGCTCCGAGCCTGCGGCCCATGGCCGCCGCGCGCTCACAAGCCCCCGTGCGGTGGGCCTCCACGCCACGCGGTATGAACGCGACGAGCCACCGTCCACCGGACGTCACGAGCCACCGTCCACCGGCGTGACGAGCCACCGTCCACCGGCGTGACGAGCCACCGTCCACCGGCGTGACGAGCCACCGTCCACCGACGTGGTCTCACACCCCGTGACGCCGATGCGCAGCCGGCCCGCGTCACTTCGGCTTCAGTCGCGCCTCTGCATGCTGCCGGGCCCGCTTCTCCACCGCGCGGAAGGTGTCCACCACTCCGTCCTTCTGGCCCATGTTGGCCAGGAAGCCGGGGATGGAGCCGGCGGGGTCCACGGTGAATCTGTACACGACCTGGGCCTTCCCCTCGCCGCGAGGCTCCACGCGCCAGCTGCCCTCGTTGAGCCGCAGCCGCACCGTGTCGCGGCGCTGGGGAATGGCGTCCGGCTCCGCCCTCCAGTGCTGGGCGAAGACCCCCGTGCCATCCTCGGCCAGCTTCGAGTCCTGCACGACATGGCTCACGTAGTCGCGCGAGGACACCACGGGCAGGTCCAGCCGCGTGTACGTCCGCCGCGCGCCGTCGGGCAGTTCCTCGAGGGTGCGCGACTCCTTCACGTACGGCATCCACAATCGGTACGCGTCCACGTCCGTCAGCACCGCCTGCACGTCGGCCGCGCTGGCGGCGAGTTCACCTTCGGCCCACACATCCTTCGCACCGGTGCCCGGCCGGGGCCGCACCTTCACCAGGTATGGCTTCTCCGCCACCGTCTCCCACGCCTCTTCCGCGCGCGACATCCCGGCGGAGAGCACCAGCACGGCGGCGATGGCTCCCGGGCTCCATGGCATCTTCATGCGACCTTCTCCTGCGCTCCGGCCCGGTGTGCTGCTGCCTCCAACACCCTTCCAACGGACGAGCGCTCCCGGGCATTCAGTCCACCAGGGCCCGGCGCTGCGCCTCCCCCACCCGGGAGGGAAGACCTCCCGAAGACAGCGTGCGCCCGCTCCACCACCGGCCGGGCAGCCGCTGCTCATGAAGAGGCGCCATCCACCGCGGTGCCGTCACTCCCAGCCGTGGCATGGCTGGCTGGCCTCGTCACAATGAGTGCCGTCATTCCCAGCCGTGGCATGGCTGGCTGGCCTCGTCACAATGAGTGCCGCCATCGCCGCCGGGCTGGCGCTGGCTGGCTTCGTCACTGGGAATGAGTGCCGCCGTCACCGCCGGGCTGGCGCTGGCTGGCTTCGTCACTGGGAATGAGTGCCGCCGTCACCGCCGGGCTGGCGCCGGGTGCCACCCTCACCGCTGGGGCTTCCGCACCGGCTGAATCATCACCGGGTCGGTTTGCCACCGTCGGCCGCGCCGCCTCCCTCCGCCGGAGCAGCGGCCGCGCCACCCGCATCGCCGGGTCCCCCTCCGCCGCCCGCGCCACCCGCATCGCCGGGCCGCCCTCCGCCGCCCGCGCCACCCATGGGGGCGCCCACTGTCTTGCCCCGGACGCCGGGCCCGGGGTGGGCATCTCCCTCGGCGGCGGGCAGCATGTCGGGAATCTCCGGCTTGAAGGTGGAATCCCTCACCAGCACCTGCGCCTGACGGATGAGGTTGGTGGCCTGCCCGAGAATGCGGGCCGCCTCCTCCGGAGCATGGAAGCCCATCGAGTTCTCCGCCTCGATGAAGTCGAGCATGAACTGCCCGCGCCGCTGCAGCGCGTACACCCCGGCCAGCTCCGCGTCCGTCTTCCCCGCCGCCTTCGCGGCCTTCACGTCGTTGAGCAACCCCATCAGCGCATCCAGCCCCTGGTTGCGCAGCCGGAAGGTGCGCTCCTGGAGCGCCTCGGCGCGGGCGCGCAGCTCGGCCTCGGAGAAGTGGTGGCACGTCTGGCACGCGCGGTTGATGTTGAGCAGCGGGCTGCGCACGTGGTGGTCGCTGATTTTCTGCGCCCCCACCCGCGTGTACGGCATGTGGCAGTCCGAGCACGCCACGCCCGAGCGCGCGTGGATGCCCTGGTTCCACATCTCGAACTCGGGGTGCTGCGCCTTCAGCACCGGCGCGCCCGTCTCCGCGTGCGTCCAGTCCTTGTGCGGGTTCTCCTCGTAGTACGCGAGGATGTTCTCGATTTTGAGTCCCTTGTCCCACGGGAAGGTGAGCGTCTTCTCCGGGCCCTTGAAGTAGTACTCCACGTGGCACTGGCCGCAGACGTAGCTGCGCATCTCCTGGCGCGTGGCGTCCCGGTTGACGTCGTAGTCCAGCACGCCCTGCGCGGCCTTCATCCGCTTCATGCCCAGCATGAAGGCCGGCTTCGTCACCCGCAGCTGCAGCGTCTGGCTGTCGTGACAGTCGATGCAGCTCACCGGGTGCTCCACCTGCTTGCGCGCCTCGAAGTACGGCAGGTGGTTGACGGCGTCGAAGCCCTTGAAGAGGTCCCCGTTGCCCAGCTTCTTGTAGAGCGTGTACGAGCTGGCGTGGCAGTGCAGGCACGCGCCCGGCTGCTGCGTCACCTGCTGGCGCTCGGTGAAGGTCTGGTCCGTCAGCATGTACGCGTGGCCGCGCTCCTCGCGGAAGTCCTTGCTGAAGGCATAGCCGGCCCACATGCGCTTCAGGCGCGGGTCCTCCTCCAGCCGGCTCTGCGCCACCACCGAGCGCGGGTCCGCCTGCGTGGGCGCGTGCGGCACCGCCTCGCTGCCGCCGTACTTCGTGCGCGTCTGGTCCACCGTGCGCAGGTACATGTCGTACTGGAGCGGGAAGTTCTTCCCCCACACGGCCGGGTCCACCGTGTCGTCGGTGAGCTCCACCACGCGGAAGAACGGGCTTCGGGCCTCCTGCTTGCGCTCGAAGATGTTGGTGGCCAGCGCGACGGCGGCCGCCGCGGCCAGGGCCGACACCACGCCCACGGCCACCAGGAGCAGCAGGCCCCGCCGCTTCACGGGAGCATTCGGGTTCGCCATATCAGTCCAGCTCCAGGTGTCCCACCGAGTGGTGGCAGCGCAGGCAGCTCAGCGTCCCGTCCTCGGGCGGAGGGTGCAGGCTGCCATGCAGGTTGGCGTCCTTCGGGGTGTCACCCGGGGATTGCGCGGACACCCGCACCAGCAGCCCCGGCTCGATGGCGTGGACGATGTCCTGGTGACAGGAGCGGCACGCCGCCTCCGTCACCCGCAGGTTGCGCTCACCGATGTGGATGGGCTCGTGGAAGTCCCCGGAGGTGAAGGCCACCGAGTGATGCCAGCCATTGAGCGCCTTGGTGAAGTACTTCCCGAAGAAGTCGTGCGGGGTGTGACAGTCATTGCAGACGGCCACGGTATGGTGGCTGCTCTTCACCCAGCCCGCGTACTGCTCGTTCATCACGTGGCAGTTGGCGCACGCGGCCGGATCGTCGGTGAGGTACGAGGCGCCCTTCGCATAGACGAAGGTGTACCCGCCCGCGCCGACGGCGGTGCCCACCAGGACGGCGAGCACGACAGCGCTGATGGCGATGCGGCGGGAGACTCCAGGCATGCGGCTCCGGGGGTGCGCGCACCGTACGAATACCCCTCTCCGGTGGCAACCCTCGTCCCGTCATTTTGTCCGCGTCCGGCGCCCGGGCATGTGCCCTCCAGCAAACGAGGGGCCACGTGGGCATCGACTTTTGCCTCGGGCCGGGGCAAAGCCAGGGGTGTCTATGCGCTCGCACCCTTCTGGTCCCCCGCCCGAGCGGGGCCTCTTCTGCAACCGCACCCTCAACCTGCGCGCCATCAAGGCCGTGGGCTACGACATGGACTACACGCTCATCCACTACCGCGTGGAAGCGTGGGAGCGCCGTGCGTACGAATACATCCGCGACAGGCTGGTGGCGCAGGGCTGGCCCGTGGGGGATTTGACGTTCGACCCGGGGCTCGCCATCCGCGGGCTCATCATCGACACGGAGAAGGGCAACCTCCTCAAGGCCAACCGCTTCGGAATCGTGAAGAAGGCCCTCCATGGCACCCGGCCCATGGACTTCGAGGCCCAGCGCGACGAGTACGCCAGCACCCTCATCGATTTGCACGAGCGGCGCTGGGTGTTCCTCAACACGCTCTTCTCGCTGTCCGAGGCGTGCATCTACGCGCAGCTGGTGGACCGGCTGGACGCCGGCCAGCTCCCGGGCTCGACGCCCATGGGGTACACGGACCTCTACGAGCACGTGCGAAAGAATCTGGACGCCACGCACATGCAGGGGCGGCTGAAGGCGGAAATCATCGCCGACCCGGAGCGCTACGTCATCGACGACCCGGAGACGCCGCTGGCGCTGCTGGACCAGCGCCACGCCGGCAAGAAGCTCCTGCTGATTACCAACAGCGAGTGGGCCTACACCGAGCCCATGATGCACTTCGCCTTCGACCGGCACCTGCCGGGGGGCATGACGTGGCGGCAGCTGTTCGACGTGGTGATTGTGTCCGCGCGCAAGCCGGAGTTCTTCACCACGCGCTCGGCGCTCTATGAGGTGGTGGAGGTGGGCGGCGAGGCGCTGCTGCGGCAGCACTCGGGGCCCTTGAAGCCCGGCACGCCCTACTTCGGCGGCAGCGCGCTGGAGCTGGAGCGCCACCTGGGGCTGAGCGGGGACCAGATTCTCTACGTGGGCGACCACATGTTCGGCGACGTGCACGTGACGAAGGACGTGCTGCGCTGGCGCACGGCGCTCATCCTCCGCGAGCTGGAGGACGAGGTGCGCGCCATCGCCGGCTTCCGCGCCACCGAGGCCCGGCTGGGCGAGCGCATGGAGCACAAGGAGCGACTGGAGGCGGAGAGCTGTCAGCTGCGGCTGGAGCAGCAGCGGCGCCGCTTCCAGTACGGCCCGCGCTCGGACACCCCTTCGGAGACAGAGCTGGTGGCGCGGCAGGCCGAGCTGCGCACGGAGCTGGAGGCGCTGGACGCGGAGCTGGGGCCCATGGCGCGCGCCGCCACCGAGCTGTCCAACCCCGTCTGGGGCCTGCTCACGCGCGCGGGCAATGACAAGAGCCACCTGGCGCGGCAGATGGAGCGCTACGCGGACATCTACACGTCGCGCGTGTCCAACTTCCTCTTCGCCACGCCCTTCGTGTACCTGCGCAGCCCGCGCGGCAGCCTGCCGCACGACCCGAGCCTGCCCGGCGGCACGCCCGTGTTTCCCTCCTCGGACAGCGGCGGTGGCGGGCTGATGGGCCCGGACGTCGGGGAGTAGCGGCCTTCCCGCCTACTGCGTGAGCCGCCAGAGCGCCTGGAGGTCCGGGGGCAGGTTGCTGGCGACGTCGTTCGCCTCGCCCTCGGAGATGAGGTCTCTCATCGCGCGGAACACCGCGCGCACCACGGGCTCCATCTCCTCCACCGGCTTCTCCAAATCGTCCGCCACCGTCTGGAGGAACTCCTCCTTGCCGAAGCGCCGGGGCCGCTGCGGGCGCTGCTCCAGCGGGGGGAGGAAGTCCACCAGCCGGCGCGGCAGCTGGGCCTCCAAATCCTTGGCCTCGGCCGGGAGGATGCGCCGCTCCAGCGCCCGGAGCACGGCCACCGCCGCGCACTCGGCCAGCGACGGCTCCAGCTTCCCCACCTCGCACAGGTGCCGGATGAAGGCCGCGTAGGTGGAGCGGGTGTGGGACTCGTGCCGCTGCACGCGGCGCTGCATCAGCTCCGTCTCATTGGTGGGGCGCGTCATGTCGGGGGCCTCCGTTCGTCCCCGACAAGCTGCGCACGCCCCCGCCTCCGCCGGGCCTTCCAGCCAGTCATACGGCCTCCCGAGCCACCCCACTCACGGGGTGGGATGCGTGTAGATCCGCGACATCACTGGACTTTTGTTCAGCACACCCCTGGAGACCGGCCAGGGGGCCAGGGCCCGCGGGCAGGGCATGTCAGACCGCCCCAGTATGAATGGTCCCGTGAGCCACTCGACCCCGGACAACTCGCCGTCGCGTGTCCTCGAGCAGCGCAACCTGCTCGGGGGGATGGACCTCAGGCCCGTACTGGGCCGCGGCAACCGCAAGCGCGGACGCAGCTTCCACGTCGCCTCGACGGGACGGATTGGCTTCGCGGCGGCCCTGGCGCTGGTGGTGGAGCACGGCCGCCAGAAGGCCAAGGAGATTGGCACCACGTCGCTGAGCCGGTGCCCGCGCTGCGGCCACACGGGCCCCACCGAGCAGGACTTCGGCTACCGCATCATGAAGAGCGGGCGCCGGCCCCAGTCCTGGTGCCGCGGCTGCCGCGGCCTCCACCTGGAGCCCTCCGAGGCCACGCAGAACACCACCTCCTCCCGCGCCGCCGAGGGCTGGCTCTTCCCGCCCGAGAGCACCACCAGCACCCGCCCGCCCAAGAAGGGGAAGCGCTCGTCGACGTAGGGCTTCCCGCCACGCGCCGCCGGGCCCACGAGCCCGATGTCGGCCCGGAGGGAAGTGTCCCGCCCCACGGGGAGGGAGGAGCGGCTGGAGAGCACGCAAGCACGCGGCGTGGCCCCCGTCGCCTCCCCCGGAGGGGGATGGAAAAGCCGGGGCGCCGTCCTTACCTCTCCACGGAAGGAGGGCATCATGGCCGTGCGGACGAAAGTGGCAGGAATCAAGAACAAGCGGCGGGTGGATGCGCACTCGGCCCAGCCCAGTGTGCAGGCCAGCAAGGGGCGCAAGACGCTGCCCCGGGACGACGCCGCGGCGCTGCGCCGTCAGAAGACGCTGGAGCGGGTGACGCTCGGGCCCGCCGCCGAGTTGCACGAGCCCAAGAGCCAGCGGCGTCGCGCGACGACGCTCAAGGGCCGCAAGAAGGCCCCCAGTGAGATGAACGTGAAGCACCGGGGTGGGCCCAAGAAGCGGGCACCCCTGCACGGCGGCTGAGCGGACGCCCGAAGCACGTGGGACACCGTCCCGCCCGGGTGCACCGGGTGCGGACGGTGTCCTCGTTTCCGGGGAGTGCCTTCGGCTGGGGGCTTTCCGCCCGCTACGTGGCGCGGCGGCAGCGCAGGCGGGCCATCAGCGTCTCGAAGAGGGCGTAGGAGAGCAGCACCAGCCCCGCGAAGAGCACGGTGAGGCGCGTCAGGTGCGGGAAGGCGCCGGGCTCGCGCAGGTGCGCGGCCATGGTGGAGAGCAGGCGCCCCGGCTCGGCGAGCACGTCCCAGCTGTTCCACCGCTCCACGCGGCCCAGGTAGATGCCATAGCCACACAAGAGCGACGTGGCGGCGACGAAGGCCCAGGCGCGGGCCCGGCCCCAGCGCTGCTCCAGCCACTCCTTCCACACCTCCAGCGAGAGCAGCCCCATCAGCCAGCCCGTCGCGGCGAAGAGCGCGAGCAGCGCCGCGTCGAACCAGAGCGGCACCACGGGCCGCTGGCGCAGGTGGATGAAGTCCGTGAGGAGGTACGGCGCGTTGGGGAACAGCGCGAGCCACCCGAGCGCCAGCGGTGCCAGCAGCCACCCGCGCCCCCTTCCCCGCGCCATCAACAGGCGCGCCACCAGCGACAGGACGTAGGGCACCCACGCCAGGAACAGGTTCCAGGGGAGGAACGCGAAGCTGGCGCGCTCGCTCCAGTCGAGCCGGAGGGCCAGCATGCCCACCGCGACGGCACTGCTCAGGAGCGCGGGCCAGAAGCCATGGCGGCGCAGCACGGACAGGAAGGCAGGAGGGGCAGTCGGAGTCATGGACATGGTGACGGTGGGGCAGCCGGGCCGCGCACCGTGGCCCGGAGGACACGGGGAGGGGCCTGGGAAGGAATGTGCCCACAGGCCAAAGCAACGTCCGGGCCAGGGCCGGGTGTCCCTCAGGACGCGGGCGGCCAGAGCGCGCTGACGTCCGGACTGTCGGCCAGGTAGACGGCCCAGACGGGCTCCCCCGGGAGCCGTCGTGAGTCCGCGAGGCGCGACGAGGGCACGCTCCCCGGCACGGGCTGGCCGTGAACGAGGAAGACGTAGTCGAGCTGGGCCACGCGTCCCGCCTCGAGTCCGGGGACGATGTGGCGCTCCACGCGCGTCAGCTCCGCCGGGGCGCTCAGGCCCCAGCGCAGGGCCTGGAGGCGGCGGCGCTGCTCGCGGCGGAGCGCTCCGGGCCAGCCCGCGCGGCGGAGCAGCACGCCCACCAGAAGAAAGATGCCGGTCATCAACAGCAGGGGCCGGAGGAACACGAGCGCCACCGGCAGCATCAGCGCGCCCAGGGCGAGGAAGAACGTGCCCAGCCAGTACTGGGTTCCCAGCCTCGGACGAAGGACGGCGCTCCGCTGCGCCCGGGTGAGCCGGCGCGGAGGGGGTGGGGGCGGAGGTCCGCGCGAGACGTGTGCGGCGTCCTCCAGGAAGCCTCCACACTCACGGCAGCGCGCGTCGCGGCCCGGGAGGACGGCCCGGCCACAGCCGGGGCAGGCGCGGTGGGAGGCGTCCGGCATGGAGGGTGGGCGGGGCACGGTGGCGTCATGGGAGCACCGCGACGTGCGCGTGCGCAACCTCGTCCCGGGTGCGACGCGGGTGTGGCCGGAGGGAGAAGGCTCGCAGCGGACGGCAGCGCTGGGGCCCGTCAGCCCTGCCGCTCCCTGGCAACCGGGGAGATTCATTCCTACCTGAGTGCCTGGGAGGTTCCATGCCAGAGAAGACTCGGGCGGTGCGTGTGAAGAACGCAAAGAAGAGGGGCACGACGCTGGCCCTCAAGGCCACGGACGTGGGCCAGGCCGCGGGCGAGAGCACCCACAAGGCGAAGAAGAGCGGTCGACTGGCGCTGGGGAGCGCGGACTTCCAGGACCGCACCGTCAGCCCGCGCAGTGCGCCGGGCAAGGGGCTCACGGCGAAGAGCCGCAAGTTGCCGGTGCCGGAGCTGGGCAGCAGCACGTCGCGCCGCAAGACGCTGCCGTCCGCGGCCGCCGTGGCGTACCGCAAGGAAGGCACCGCCAAGCGCACCACGGGACGCGGGGACACGACGCCGCTGAAGGCGGGGAAGGTCTACAAGAGACGGGGCGCGCGCAAGACGAGCATCCGCGCCTGAGTGACACGGGGGCCGTGCGTCGGGGAACCGGGCATGCATGCCGCTGGGCTCAGCCGAGGCGTGGGTGCGGCCTGTATGGCCCGGCGTGACTGAATGGAGATGAAGGCGTGATGAGTGGAGCCATGCGACGCCGTGGGTGTCAGGGCCTTTGGCGTCACGGAGGATACTTCGCCATCAGCGGTCCACCGGCTGAAGGCCCTGCCCGGCATTCGGAGCGGAAGCGGAAGGAAGCTTCATTCCACGCATCCACCGCTCGACGGGCCCGGCCCGGCAGCCATCGGAAGCGGAAGGAAGCTTCATTCCGCGCCTTCGCCGCCCGACGGCCCGGGCTGGCAGCCTGCGGGAGCGAAAGGAAGCTTCATTCCGCGCATCCGCCACCCGACGGCCCCACCCGATAGCCAGAGCGGAAGGAAGGCTCATTCCGCGCATTCGCCGCCCAGCAGCCAATGGAATCGGAGGGAAGGCTCATTGCCTTCAGCAGCCCGCCGCCCGACGGCCCCGCCAGGCAGCCGGAGTGGATGCGGAAGGAAGCTTCATTCCGCGCATCCGCCGCCCGACGGCCCCTCCCGATAGCCAGAGCGGAAGGAAGGCTCATTCCACGCCTTCGCTGCCCGGCAGCCAGCGGAAGCGGAGAGAAGACTCATTCCCTTCAGCAGTCCGACGCCCGACGGCCCCGCCCGGCAACCGGAGCGGAAGCGGAAGGAAGCTTCATTCCGCGCGACCGCCGCTCGATGGCCCCGCCCGGCAGCCATCGGGAGCGGAAGGAAGCTTCATTCCGCGGGTCCGATGCCGGCACTGAGCAGAAGCGGACGGCAGATGCATTGCCTTCAGCGGCGCACTGCCTGGCGACCCCGCCCTTCAGCCATCGAGAACGGAAGGAAGCTTCATTCCGCGCATCCGCCACACAGCAGCCCCGCCGGCCGCCATCGGGAGCGGAAGGAGGCTTCATTCCGCGCCTCCGCCGCCCGGCGACCCCACCCTGCCGCCATCGAGAGCGGAAGGAAGCTTCATTCCACAGGTTCGCCGCCCGCCGGGCTGGGACGCACGCGCGACGCCCCCACACCAAGCAACTCCGCGAGGGCGGGATGCACACGGCCCGGGTCGATGGTCGTCACCATGTACTCCGCGACGCCGGCCCGGACGAAGGGGTCCTCGGTGGTGATCCGCTCCACGGCAGCGCGGTCGACGCCGCGGGCCACGATGGCGCCTCCGTGCGCCGACGGAACCGTCTGCCCGGACACGAGGAAAGTCCCGGCCCGGTGGTGGCGCTCCAGGTAGCGGACGTGCTCAGCGACGTAGGGCTCCGCCTCATGCTCCGCCACGCGGTACCGCAGGACCAGCAGATGCAGCATGCGCACCGTCCTCCCACAGGCGCTCAGCGCCGTGCGAGCCGACGTACGCCGCGCGCGGCTCGAAGCGCAAGCACGAGCAATCCGAGGAGCGAAGGACCCGGCACGCTCGCGCAGCCTCCCGTGTCGTCGGCTTCGGGCTCGCGAGGGTCCACCGGGTCGGGAAGCGGCCCGGTGCAGGACGTGAAGCAGCGGCACGAGGCATCGCCCTCGGGCTCCAGCCGCGCGCACAACCCGCCCGCACCACACGAGGCGTCGTCCGTGCACATCGCGCCGTAGTCCCCCTCCTGGAGTGCGGGCAGCAGGCACCGGCCGGGCGCACCGTCAGCGGACACACAGGTGAGCCCGGAGGGGCACTCCGCGTCGCGCGTGCACGTGGCGCGGCAGAGGTCTTCTGGTGCCAGCGTGGGCACTCCGGGCGCGGGCACCTCCGCGAGGAACGGGCGGATGAAGCCATCGAGCAGTGCATCCACGCGCACGTTGCGGGCCTCGTCCCGGCAGGCGACGTCACCGCTCGCGGTGAGCCCGACCAGTACCTCTCGCTCACCGTCGCGCAGGAGCACCGGCCCACCGCTGTCCCCCACACAGCTCATGCTCGGCGAAGGCCCCGCGCGGAAGGCCGCGGGCTCCACCTGCGTTACCGCGAGCGTCCCCTGCCGCCTCCGGCCGGACGGGGCCCGCGCGTCCTTCGTGTCCCCGAAGCCCACCACCCGCACGGAGGCACCGACGACGGGCGCGGCGTTCGTGGACTCGGGCAGTGCGAACGGCGTCACGTCCACCGGTGCCGCGAGCCGCAGCAGCGCGGCGTCATACGCATGCGTGGCGGCGTCGTAGTCCGGGTGGATGACAGCATGGGACACGCGAGCGAAGCGGCCACGCGGCGAGGGCTCCGGTTGGGGAAGCACCACCTGGCCGAAGTAGACCTCGTGCGGCCCTTCCGGCCCGAAGATGGCCAGACAGTGCGCCGCCGTGAGCACCACGTCCGGAGCGATGAGCGCACCGGAGCAGAGCAGCACCGGAGGCTCGCCACTGCAGCGCGTGCGCCGGGCGATGAGCGCCACGGCAGCGACGTCTTCCGGCGCGTCCGTGCCGTCCACGATGGACGTCGAGTCCGTGCGCGGCATGCCGACGGACGACGCCTCCGTCACGGGCTGGCATGCGAGCAGCGAGGCCACAGCCGTCAGCAGGAGCAGCGCCCCCACTCCACGATGCCAGCCACCGGCCCTCGCGCGGGACGCCGGAGCACGCGCCGACGCGGGACGCCGCCTCATTCGGCGGACGACTCCTGCTTCGCCGCCTCGCTCAGCTCCTGAAGCTCCTCGCGCAGCTCGTGCAGCCGGGCCCGGTCGCGTATGAGAAGCGTCTGGAGCTGCGCGCTGCGCCGGTCGTCACCACGCGACTCGGCCTCCTCGCGCTCGCGCTCCAGCCGCTCCACATCCCGCCCCAGCAGCGCGGTGATGTGCGTCGTCTTCTCCAGCCGCCACTGCGCCGTCTGCGGCAGCTCGGGAGCAATCTCGTCATTCTCCTGCGAAGACGCGCCCTCCACCTCCGGCTCCGGCGCGACGTCACCGGGCCGCAGCGCCACCACCGTGGCCTGCGCCTCGCTGCTCGCGAGCACCGGCTCCGCCCGAGTCCGCGCGGCGGCCTTCTCGGGCACCGGCACCGGCACCGGCGCTGACCCCACGGACGCAACGGACGCCGCCGCGACAGGAGCCTCGGACACGACCGGAGGCACGGAAGACGTCGGCCACAGCACCACCGCCAGCAGGGACACGGTGAGCGCCACGGCGGCGGCCAACATCAGACGGTATCGAATCCTCATGACTCGCTTGCCCTCCCTCGCGCCCGCCGTACTGCAAGGCGCGTGCAGGAAGCCGGACGTGAAGCGTACTCCACTTCTCAGAACCGCACGCGCCACGCGCCTGCCTGCCGTTCCACTCGCAACAGCCACGGCTCCTTGCGCTCTTCACCGTCCCGCGCGACGCGGGCCCGGACGATGACGGCCTCCGCGTCCCGCCCGTCCACGGTCGCCCCGGAGATGGCCACCAGGGAGAAGCCGTGCTCATTCAGCTCCCGCACGGTCTCCTCGCAGGGGCGCGCGCTGCCCCCGGTGGCCAGCAGCGGCTCCAGCACCGCGCAGTCCTCCGAGGGCAGCGCCGCGAAGAAGCGGCGCACCGTCTCCTCCGCGGCCTGTGTCTTGGAAGACGCGGACGAGCACCCCAGGGCGGCCAGCACCAGCCAGCACGCCCCGACGCCCGCCCGCCTCCCCTTCATGCGAACCGCTGGCATGCGCTCAGTAGCAGTTGGGCGCCATCAGCTCGTCGTCGCTGGCGGACACGAACTGGTCATCGCAGTAGCCGCTCGCCAGCACGTGGCCGTTGCGCACGCAGCCGTCGTGGTTGGTGGCATCCAGCGTGTACTGGGTGTCACCGCCGCAGCCGCCGCCGCAGCGGCCGTAGCAGTTGCCCATCACCTTCGGGCGGGACCAGTGGTCCGGCTCACCGCACAGCCACGTGCTGCCGCTCAGGTAGTACTCATCACCGCTGCACGAGGTGTGGTCGCCGAGCTGCGCAATCTGCTGGTTGCCCGCCCAGTCGAAGCCGCCCTTGTTGCAGTCGTGCTTCGAGTACGAGTACCAGTTGTACACGCCGCCGCAGCTGCCCGTCTGGCGGCCGTTGCACTTGGTATAGCTGCACAGCATGGTGTAGCCGCGGCCCTGCTCGCCCATCACCGTGCGCTTCAGGTCCACGGTGCCGGGGTTCTGCGCCCACAGGCCCACCGCGCGGCGCAGGTACATGGCCTCGGGGGCCGCCGCATCGCCGGCGGGAAGCTGCGCATTGAGCGCGCCGTAGAAGGCGGCGAGCAGCTCGCGGTCCGAGTCACCGAGCTGCGTGTCCGTCGCGCTTCCGTCCGCGAAGCCGTCCAGCGTGGAGACGCCGCTGGCCGGGTCCATCAGCCCGGTGAGCGTCATCCCGCGCAGCCGCACCTCCAGTCGGTACACGCCGGGCTCGACCTCGCGCGAGGAGAACGACACCTCGCCGCCGCCCTGGACGAAGGTGCCGTCCGTGCGGCCCGCGGCCTCGGACATGGACAGCCCGTCCTGCTTCACCTCGGCGGCGGTGTCACCACCACTGGAACCTCCACATGCAGCCAGCATCAACGACGCGACCGCCGCACACAGCGCCTTGCGCATAACGTTGCCTTCCCTCCGGCCAGGGGTTTGGCCCCAAAGAGACGATGGTGGTACCGGGCACTCGGGCAGCGCTCAAGGCCGGGCGCGTCACGACGCATGACACATGACTCATGTTTCACGGGGTGTATTGAAACCGGGTCCGAAGCGCCTCAGCCCATCGTCCGTCGCTCAGCGCATCGTCCGTCGCTCAGCCCATCGTCCGTCGCTCAGCCCATCGTCCGTCGGAAGACGGGCAGCGGCCCCGCGGCGCGCTCCCATTCCGCGCCGTGCTCTGGCAGCGACTCATGGCCGCCGATGACGAGCAGCCCGCCCGGCACCAGGTGTGTCACCAGCCGCATCAGCACCTCGCGCTGCAATGGCGGCGCGAAGTAGGTGAAGGCCACGTTGCGGCACAGCACCAGGTGGAACGGGCCGTCCGGCATCTCCGTGCGCAGGTCCTGGCGGAGGAGGGTGATTCCCTCGCGGTACGCGGGGGCGATACACGGCTCCGGGCCTGGGTCAGGAAAGGCCCGGGCGGCCCACTCCGAAGGCAACTCGCGCAGCGAGCCGCGCGGGTAGCAGCCCCGGCGCGCGCGGGCGAGCAGCGCCTCATCTGCATCAGTGGCGAGCAACTCCAGGCGCACCTCCGGGAAGCGGGGCTGGAGGCCGAGCCGGAAGAGGACGGCCACCGTGGAGGGCTCCTCGCCGGAGGCACACCCGGCGCTCCACGCGCGGAAGGTGCTCCCCACGGGCAGCGCCTCCAGCAGGGCCGGCAGCAGCTCATCGCGCAGCACGTCGAAGACATGCGCGTCGCGGTAGAAGCGGGAGATGGTGACGCGGCAGAGCGAGTCGAGCACCGCCCACTCGTCCGCGTCCGCCTCCAGCCGGGCGCGGTAGGCGGCGGCGTCCGCAATTCCCAGCACCTGGAGCCTGCGGTGGATGCGCTTGCACACCTGCCCCCGGACACGGCGGAAGCCGTCCCAGCGCAGGCGCAGCTGGGGCGCGGCCCACTGCAGCAACTCCACGCACTCAGGGTCCGTCACGGAGTGAATCTCCTCACGTCGGGTGCTGCCGGCATCCGGGCAAGGTACAGCCGACGGGCGGGAGCACACGTCCACCGCTCCTGGGGCGCTCGCGGTGCCCGGGCCGAAGCACCCCCATCCCGCCGCGGAGTCGGCCATGTGGCACGCCCCCCGGCCCCCTGCCCCACGGCCCAGCGGAAGGCGTCGGGATGTGGCATGACGTTTCCGCGTTTCCGATGGACTCCGGAGGAACCCACCCTTGAAGAGACTCACCGCCCTCACCCTCTCCGCGGCACTGGCGGCGGCCGGCTGCTCGCACGGCACCGCGGCCACCGAGCCCGCTCCCCAGCAGGCCCAGCCCCAGGCCGAGGCCCCCGCTCCCGCGCAGGCCCCCGCTCCCGCCGAGCCGCCCCCGCCCCGCTTCGCCGACATCCTCTCCGGCACCGTGCAGGCCTACACCGCCGCATGTGACGCGGACCTGGAGCGCGCCAAGACACAAATCACCGCGCTCAAGACGCTGGACGCGCGCAAGGACGCGAAGGCCGTGCTGGCCGCGTACGACGAGGCCACCGGCGCGCTGACGGCCGCCACCAACCGCTCCAGCCTCGCCCGCGAGGTGCACCCCGACGCCGCCTTCCGCGACGCCGCGCGCGAGTGCGAGCAGCGGGTGGACTCGGCCAACGTGGCGCTGTCGCAGGACCGCGGCGTCTACGACGCCCTGGTGGCGGTGGACCTGTCCCAGGCGGACGCGGCCACGCGGTACTGGATGGAGCGCTCGCTGCTCGACTTCCGCCGCGCCGGCGTGGACCGGGACGACGCCACCCGCGAGAAGGTGAAGTCGCTCAACGAGGACATCCTCAAACTGGGCCAGGAGTTCGGGAAGAACATCGCCGAGGACGTGCGCAGCGTGTCCTTCGCCCCGAAGGACCTGGACGGCCTGCCGGAGGACTACCGGAAGGCGCACCCGGTGGGGAAGGACGGCAAGGTGATCATCACCTCCAACTACCCCGACTACTTCCCCTTCATGACGTACGCGAAGGACACGCGGGCCCGCGAGAAGCTGTGGCGCGCCTACCGCCAGCGCGCGTTCCCCAAGAACCAGACGGTGCTCGCGCAGCTCATCTCCAAGCGCCACGAACTGGCCACGCTGCTGGGCTACGAGACCTGGGCCGCGTACACCACCGAGACGAAGATGACCCGCACGCAGCAGGCGGCGGCGGACTTCATCGACAAGCTGGCGGCGGCCACCGAGACGCGCGCGAAGAAGGAGTTCGCGGAGTTGCTCGCGCGCAAGCAGAAGGACGTGCCCGGGGCGAAGACGCTGGAGCCGTGGGACCAGGACTACTACGAGGACCGGCTGCGCGCGGAGCGCTTCGGCTTCGACTCGCAGGCGGTGCGGCCCTACTTCGAGTACGCCCGGGTGAAGGCAGGCGTCATGGACATCGCCGCGCGCATGTGGGGGCTCACCTGGCGCAAGGTGGACGACGCGAAGGTGTGGCACCCGGAGGTCGAGGCGTACGACGTGCTCGACGGGAGCACGCGCTTGGGCCGCATCTACCTGGACATGCACCCGCGTGACGACAAGTACAAGCACGCGGCGCAGTTCGACCTCGTGGCGGGCCAGGCCGGCAAGCGCTACCCGGAGGCCACGCTGGTGTGCAACTTCGGCCGCCCCGGCGAGCTGATGACGTACGACGAGGTGGAGACCTTCTTCCACGAGTTCGGCCACCTGGTGCACGCCGTCTTCGCGGGCCGCCAGCAGTGGAGCGGCATCGCCGGCACGCGCGTGGAGTGGGACTTCGTGGAGACGCCGTCCATGCTCCTCCAGCAGTGGGCGAGCAACGCGCAGGTGCTGGGGCTGTTCGCGAAGCACCACCAGACGAACGAGCCGATTCCGGCGGAGCTGGTGGCGAAGCTGCGGGCGTCGAAGGAGTTCGGCAAGGGGCTGTGGTCGCGCCGGCAGCTGTTCCTGTCGGCGGTGAGCCTGGACTACTACTCGCGCAAGCCGGGCTTCGACACCACGGAGGCGCTGGCGGTGCTGCAGAAGAAGCTCAGCCCCTTCAAGCACGAGTACCGCGACGGCACGCACTTCGAGCTCGCCTTCGGGCACCTGGAGTCGTACTCGGCCGCCTACTACACGTACCTCTGGTCGTCGGTCATCGCGAAGGACCTGGAGACGGAGTTCGAGAAGCACGGCTACCTGGACCGGGACACGGCGATGAAGTACCGCCGCACCGTGCTGGAGCCCGGCGGCTCCAAGCCCGCCGCCGAGCTGGTGAAGGACTTCCTCGGCCGCGACTACGGCTTCGACGCGTACAAGGCCTACCTCGACCGCAACTAGCGCGCGTCTCTACCCGCTGAGGGGACGGTGCTTCACGCCGTCCCCTCGGCCTCCTCCTGCGCGAGCGCGGCGTCCACCTCCGCGCCCAGGGGGAAGATGGTCAGGTGCCGCATCGGTTCGCTGCCCTGGCTCACCGCCTCCAGGTGGTAGCGGCTCACCAGCCGGTGCTGCAGCTTGCGCAGCCTGGGTGGCCTCGGCGCCAGCGGCACCGACACGCCCTCGCTGAGCACCCTTTCAATCGCGTGCTCCACCTCGGCCACGGCCTCGCGGACCTGGTCCTCGTCCACGCCCTCCACCACGTGGAAGGCCGTCTTCAGCACCCGGCGCAGCTCCGAGGAGCTGTTGCGCTTCACCACCTCCACCCGCGCCCCCGACTTCTCCGCCGTGCGCCGCAGCCTCGGGTCATTCGCGCGCGAGCGCAGCGTCACCACCATGTCCGCCGCGTCCAGCCGGCTCACCAGCCGCACGTCCACCGCCAGCTCCCGCAGCACCTTCTCCAGCAAGTCCCGGCTCACCGCGTGCGCGTACACCTTCGTCGTCCCGCCCAGGCCGGGAATCCGCGCGGTGACGTTCTCCGCACCGCGCACGCCGGGCCCCGCCGTGCGCCCCGGCCGCAGCGCGGGCAGTGACGGCGGCGCCGCCTTCACCGCCTCCACCTCCACCTGCCCCGAGTCCACGTCCTGCTTGCGGCGCTCGCCCCCCACGGCCTGCCCCGCCAGCAGCCGGTCCACCGACTCCGCCGTGTCCGGGTGCACCAGCACCTCGTCCCGGCTCACCATCTCCACCACGATGTCGAAGGTGGGCGGCGCCTTGCGCTCGCTGATGGTCTTCTGCGTGTGCCGGCGCCGGGCCTCCTCGTCGCTCAGCGTCACCGTGTGCACGCCGCCCACGAGGTCCGACAGCGTGGGGTTCAGCACCAGGTTCTCCAGCGTGTTGCCGTGCGCCGTGGCCACCAGCTGCACGCCGCGCTCCGCAATCGTGCGCGCCGCCGCGGCCTCCGCCGACGTGCCAATCTCGTCGACGATGATGGCCTCCGGCATGTGGTTCTCCACGGCCTCAATCATCACGTCGTGCTGCCGGTCCGGCCGCGACACCTGCATCCGCCGCGCGGTGCCGATGCCCGGGTGAGGCACATCCCCGTCCCCGCCAATCTCGTTCGACGTGTCCACCACCATGACGCGCTTGCGCAGGTCGTCCGCCAGCACGCGGGCCACCTCGCGCAGCTTCGTCGTCTTCCCCACGCCCGGCCGTCCCAGCAGCAGGATGTTGCGCCCGGAGCCGATGAGGTCCTTCAGCATGTCGATGGTGCCGTAGATGGCGCGCCCCACGCGCAGCGTCAGCCCCACCACCTTGCCCTTGCGGTTGCGGATGGCGGACACGCGGTGCAGCGTCCGTTCAATCCCCGCGCGGTTGTCGTCCCCCGGCGGCCCCACCTGCGCCAGCACGTGCTCCAGGTCCTCCCGGAGCACCGGCTCCTCGCGCAGCCGCTCCACCCGGTCCACCAGTCGCGCCTCGGGCGGGCGGCCCAGGTCCATCACCACCTCGAGCACCTGCTGGGACGGCAGCGCTCGCACCGCCGCCTGCAGGGGGCCCGGGAGCACGCTCACCAGCAACTGGAAGTCGTCAGCGACGGCATCGGCACGCGGTGTCATTTCCTGTCCCTCTGCGCTCCTCATCAACGGTGTGCCTTCCCCGCCCGCCCTGCACGGGCTCCCCCGGCCCCTCCCCTCACGAGGGCTTCCCACCTGGGGAAAACCCTTTCCCTCCCACCCACCGGGGCCACCCAGCCGCTGGTGGATTCCGGACGTCAGCCTGCCCGCGCCCGCCCGGAGCCGTCCACCACTCCGCACACGGCGTTGGTGAGCGTCTTGCTTACCTCCGGGCGGCGCCGCGGCATGGGGGCGCGTGGCGAGTGTGGAGGGGGTAGGGACGTGACACCCAGGCTTCCAAGAGGACGGAGCTGGCGGCTGCTGGCGGGCGCGGGTTGCGCGCTGCTGCTCGCCGGCTGCGTTGGCGACAGTCTTCCCCAGGCCCGGGTCCTCCCCGGTGAGGACCTTCCGGGCCAGGATTCTCAACCGCCGCCCGACGGCGGCACCCAGCAGCAGAACGACGAGTGCAAGGACGTCCCGAAGGACCCGGGCCGCATCACCCTGCACCGCCTCAACCGCGCCGAGTACGACGCCACCGTGCGCGACCTGCTGGGCGACACCACCCGGCCGGCCCGCGACTTCCCGACGGACGACCACGGCTACGGCTTCGACAACAACGCGGACGTGCTCAGCATGTCCCCGCTGCTGATGGAGAAGTACTCCACCGCGGCGGAGAAGCTGGTGGAGGCGGCCTGGACGAAGGGCACCTTCGGCACCTGCACGCTGACTGCGACGAACCCCGAGCCCTGTGCCCGGGACATCCTCTCCCGCTTCGCCCGCCGCGCCTGGCGCCGGCCGGTGACGCCCGCGGAGGTGGAGCGGCTGGTGGGCTTCGTCACGCTGGCGAAGACGCACGGCGACGGGCCGGAGGCGGGCGTGAAGCTGGCGCTGCGCTCGGTGCTGGTGTCGCCCTACTTCCTCTTCCGCGTGGAGAAGGACCCGGAGCCCGGCTCCACCACGCCGCACCGGCTCACCGACGTGGAGCTGGCCAGCCGGCTCTCCTACTTCCTGTGGAGCAGCATGCCGGACGAGAAGCTCCTCGCCGCCGCCGAGGCGGGGAAGCTGAGCCAGCCCGAGGAGCTCGAGGCCCAGGTGCGCCGCCTGCTCGCGGACCCGAAGTCCAACGCCCTGGTGGAGAACTTCGCGGGCCAGTGGCTCTACACGCGCGCGCTGGACTCCGCGGAGCCGGACCCGACGCTCTACGGCGCCTTCAATGAAGATTTGCGCGCCGCCATGCGCCAGGAGACGCAGCTCGTCTTCCGCGAGTTCATCACCGGCAACCACAAGCTGCGCGACCTGGTGGACGCGCCCTTCACGTACGTGAATGACACGCTGGCCACGCACTACGGCCTGCCGAAGCCGGGCAGCCGCACGCCCGTGCGCGTGAACCTCACCGGCCACCCGGAGCGCCTGGGCATCTTCGGCCAGGGCTCGCTGCTCACCGTCACCTCCAACCCGGACCGCACCTCGCCGGTGCAGCGCGGCGTCTGGGTGCTGGAGCAGCTGCTGTGCGCCGCGCCGCCGCCGCCGCCGCCCAACGTGGAGAACCTGCCGCCGGCGGTGGACCCGAACCAGACGATGCGCGAGCGCATGGCGCAGCACCGCAGCCAGCCGGCCTGCGCGGGCTGCCACCGGATGATGGACCCACTGGGCCTGGCGCTGGAGAACTATGACCCCATCGGCCGCTGGCGGCTGAACGAGGTCAGCGGCGCGCCGGTGGACCCCACGGGCGAGTTGCCGAACGGCACCGTCCTGCGCGGCGGCGACGACATGCGGCGCTTCGTGAAGGACGACCCGAAGCTGCCCTCGTGCCTCACCGAGCACCTGCTCACCTACGCGCTCGGCCGCGGCATGCGGCCGGAAGACGAGTGCGCGGTGAGGGAAATCGCCGCCACGGCGGAGGCCAGCGGCGGCCGACTCAGCGATTACATCCTCAGCATCGTCCTCAGCGAGCACTTCACCATGCGTCGCGGCGAGACGGAGGCCCAGCAGCCATGAGCAAGAAGTTCCAACTGTCCCGGAGGACCCTGCTGCGCGGCGCGGGGGCGCTGATGGCGCTCCCCGTGCTGGAGCAGATGGTGCCCACGACGGCCCGGGCGGCCACCGGCTCCGCGCCCCTGCGCCTGGCCGTCTTCTACACGCCCAATGGCATCCACATGCCGAAGTGGACGCCCACCGGCACCGGCGCCGCCTGGGAGCTGACGCCCACGCTGGCACCGCTGGCCGCGGTGAAGAACGACGTGCTCGTCCTCAGCGGCCTGGCCAACCTCCCCGCCCTGCCGGACGGCGACGGCCACCACGCCGCCGCCACCGCCGCCTTCCTGAGCTGCAAGAAGGCCTTCAAGACGGAGGGCACCGACTTCCGCGCGGGCATCTCCATGGACCAGGTCATCGCCAACCACCTGGCGTCGCAGAAGGCCACCCGCTTCGCCTCGCTGGAGCTGGGCAACGACGCTGGCAAGGGCATTGGCAACTGCGACTCCGGCTACGCCTGCCCGTATGCCAACAACATCGCCTGGGCCGGCCCCACCACGCCGGTGGCTAAAGAAACACACCCCAAGTCGGTGTTCGACCGGCTCTTCGCGGGCTTCGACCCGAACGCCACCCAGGCCACGGTGGAGAAGCGCCGCGCGTACGGCAAGAGCATCATCGACTTCGTGCGCGACGACGCCACCACGCTGAAGACGCAGCTGGGCGCCTCGGACCTGCGCAAGCTGGACGAGTACTTCACCAGCGTGCGGGATTTGGAGAAGCAGGTGGAGGCGATAGAGGTGGACGGCCCGTCGTGCAACCCGGGCCCCGTGCCGGCGGACAACGAAGACCCGCGCGTGAAGACGAAGGCGATGATGGACCTCATCGTCCTCGCCTTCCAGTGCGACCTCACCCGCGTCGCCACCTTCATGCTGGCCAACGCGCGCAGCCTCAAGGTGTACGGCTTCCTGGGCTTGAGCGGCGGGCACCACACGTACTCGCACCACCAGAAGCTGCAGGCCAACTACGACGCGCTCGCCACCATCGACCGGTGGGAGGTGGAGCAGTACGCGTACCTCCTGGAGCGCATGAAGGGCATCCAGGAGGGGAACGGGCGGACGCTGCTCGACAACTCGATGGTGTACTTCTCCAGCGAAATCGCGGACGGCAACTCGCACGAGCACAAGAACCTGCCCGTCCTCATCGGCGGCAGCGGCGGCGGCGCCCTCACTCCGGGCCGGCACGTCCGCTACAACGCCGCGACGCCGCTCGCCAACCTGTACATCTCCCTGATGCAGGCCATGGGCGTGCCCGGCGTCACGACTTTCGGGGACAACGGCACCGGCCCGCTGACGGGCCTCAAGGAGTAGTCCGGGGCCGTGCCGGCGACAGCAGGCGTGCGGCCGGCCCCTGCACGTCCCGCCCGCCGCGCACGGTTCCCATGCAGGCGCGAGGCGTCCTGGCGCATCATGGCGCTCCATGGCTCCGTCTTCGCGCTGGCTCCGCTGGTCCGCCCTGCTCCTGCTCACCCCGCTGCTCGGCTGCGGCCCGACGGGCCGGAGCGGCCAGCGGCAGGTGGCGGCAAGGCAGACGGCGACGGCCTCGCGGGAGAAGGCCCCGGCAACGGCGACGCGGGAGAAGGCCCCCGCCCGCCCGGGGCTGCCCGCGCCGAAGGACTTCGCGCGCGACATGGTGGCGGCGCACAACCAGGCGCGCGCGCAGGCGAAGCCCACGCCGAAGCCCGCGCTGCCGCCCCTCACCTGGTCCGACGAGGCCGCGAAGAAGGCCGCGTCCTGGGCGAAGGAATGCAAGTTCGAGCACAACCCCGACCGGGGTGACTTCGGGGAGAACCTCGCCGCCGCCACGCCCAACGCGTGGACCACGGCCGACGTGGTGAAGAGCTGGGCGGACGAGGCGGCGGACTACGACTTCACGCGCAACACCTGCAAGAAGGGCAAGGTGTGCGGCCACTACACGCAGGTGGTGTGGCGGAAGACGGGCGCGGTGGGGTGCGCCACAGTGATGTGCAACAAGAACTCGCCCTTCGGCTCGCAGTTCCCCACGTGGCAGAACTGGGTGTGCAACTACACGCCGCCGGGCAACTGGGTGGGCCAGCGCCCCTTCTGAAGGGAGCGGCCGCCGGGAGACTTCAGCCGCGGAAGAGGCGACGGAACAGGCGCGAGAAGACGCCGGACGACACGGGCTCGGGCTGGCCCTCCGAGGCCGCACGCTTGCCCTCCAGCTCCACCTTCAGCTTCCGGGCGTCCGGGTCGATGGACATGACGCTGAACTCGTCCATGCCCTCGAGCGAGGTGAAGACCTTGCTCGCGCGGCTCTGTGGGGGTTCTTTGCTCATGGGCGTCTCCGGTACGGAAGGGTGAGATTAGCAGGCTCCCGGCGCCCGCGCTCCTCCCCCTCCCGCCCCGTGCGATTCCAGACGCGGGGCCCGCCCCCGGGCGCTGGAACTTTCCGCCCGGTGCAATACCTCTGGCGGAGGATGCGGGCCGGGTGCATGGGCGCGCGCGGGCACGGATAATCCCAGCCATGTCCCGCCCCTCCTTCCGATACCTGCTGGCACTTGGGTTCCTGGTGCCGTGGCTCTCCACTGGCTGTGACTCCGGTGAGTCCACTCCGGACGACGAAGACACCGACCCGGACCCGAGCACGCTGCCCCTGTTCGCCCGCGACATGCTGGACGCGCACAACGCGGCGCGGGCGGCGGTGAAGACGCCCACGCCCAACCCGGCGCTGGAGCCGCTGGGCTGGGACACCCGCGCGGCGACCGTCGCGACGGACTACGCGGCGAAGTGCGAGTGGGGCCACAACGCCAACCGCGGCAACCTGGGCGAGAACATCGCCGCCGCCTCGCTCGACTACTGGACGACCCAGGGGGTGGTGAAGGCGTGGACGGACGAGGTGACCGACTACGACTACACGCGCAACACCTGCGCCGAGGGCAAGCAGTGCGGCCACTACACGCAGGTGGTGTGGCGGGACACGAAGCGCGTGGGCTGCGCCACGCAGGTGTGCACGAAGAACTCGCCCTTCGGCGCGCAGGTGCCGAAGTGGCAGTTCTGGGTGTGCAACTACGCGCCGCCCGGCAACTACACCGGCCAGCGGCCGTACTGACTCACGGCGCGGCCGGGCCCCACTCGCGCAGCCACGCCTCCAGCGTCGGGAACATGTCCTCCGCCATCGTCTCCACACCCGGCCGCTTCGCGTCGGCCGGAAGGACGAGCCGGTGGTCCGCGCCCCGTAGCACCTTCACCGTCACCCGTGGAGGCTCGCTCCCGGCGTCTCGCGCGAGCCCCTGGGACAGCGCGCGCGCCACGGCCAGCGTGGGCGTCACCTCGTCCACTTCTCCGAGCAGCGCGAGCACCGGGACGCGCACGCGGCCCAGGTCCTCCGTGGAGTCGTAGGACAGCACGTTGCGCCACACGCCGCGCTGCACCTCCAGCAGGCGGGGCAGCGGCAACTCCTCGAAGCGCGACAGCGGCGACACCGGGTACCACCGGCGGCGCTTTGCCCGCTTGAGCTGGAAGTCGAGCGTCTTCAGCGCCTTCGCCTCACGCTCGGGCGAATAGAGGCGCGCATCGTGGAGCGCGGTCAGGTGCTCCTGCAGGTCCACCACCTCCGGGCCGGTGAGTCCCTTCGCGCGGGCTTCGTTGCGCAGGCGGTGCTCCTGCTGCTTCCACAGCGGACCTCCGCCGCCGGACACGAGCACCAGGAAGCCGACGTCGGGCGCACGGGCCGCCGCGTGGATGGCCACCCACGCGCCCTGGCCGAAGCCCATCATCCCCACGTCACGCACGCCGGTGCGCTCACGGAGCAGCCGCACCGCCGCGAGCCCGTCGTCCGCCCACGCGTCGATGCCGGCCACCCACGGCTGCCCATCCCCCGAGGAGCGCCCCGCGCCCCGCCGGTCATAGCTGAGCACCGCGAGCCCCTGCCGGACGAGGAAGGCCGGATACGGCTCCGGCGGCAGCCGTGCCCCGGAGTCCTCATCGTGCAGCAGCACCACCGCCGCGCGGGGCGCAGTGCCCGACGGCAGCCACAGCGTCCCGGCGAGGGTGACGTCCCCGCTCCGGAAGGTGACCTCCTCCGTGCGCGGCGCCGCCACGCCGCCGTCCGCCGCCCGCCCCACCCCGCTGCACAGCAGCAGGCACAGCCCCACCGCGACGCGCGCTCCAGTCCTCAGCACCATGCCCTCCAAGATGAGCCCGCCCTTCAAGCCGACCCGGAGGCCGGGAGCAACAGCCGGCCGAGCGGCGCGGCTCCAATGGGACGGGTGGCCAACACCTCGTCCCCGGCCCGCGCCGCACGCCTCAGCGCTTCAGGTGCTGCTCCAGGAACGCGGACGTCTCCTGCCACGCCGTGGACGCGGCGTGCTCGTCGTAGCGGTTGCCGGACGGGTTGGCGAAGGCATGGTCCGCGTCGAACTCCAGGATGCGGTGCTGCACGCCCGCGGTGTCCAGCGCCTGGCGGAACTCCGCCACCTTCTCCGGCGGAATGGACGCGTCCTTCGTCCCGAAGATGCCCAGCACCGCCGCGCGGATGGTGGACAGCTCGTTCGGGTCCGTCACCGGGTTGCCGTAATAGAGCACCGCCGCGTCCAGCTCCGGCAGGGCCATGGCCGCGCGCAGCGACCAGCCGCCCCCGAAGCACCAGCCGAGGCTTCCCGTGCGCTCCGCCCGGATACGCTCGTCCTTCTGGAGGAAGGCGTGCGCGGCCTTCAGCACCTCCAGCGCGCGCGCCGCGTCCACCGACTTCACCAGCGCCATCGCCTCCTCCCGCGTGGTGGCCACCTTGCCGCCGTACAGGTCCACCGCCAGCGCCGCGTACCCGTTCGCCGCCAGCCGGTCCGCCCAGTGCTGGATGTGCTCGTTGAGGCCCCACCACTCGTGGATGACGAGCACGGCCGGCAGCGGCCCCTTCGCACCCTCGGGGAGGCTCAGGTACATCTTCGTCCCCGCGACCTCCACCTCCTGCCCCTTGCGCGGCGGCGCCGCGTCCGTGCGCAGCGTGTGCATCGCCTTGAACTCCGCCTCCGACACGGCCCCCGTCGGCGACGGCTCGCGACCCACCTCCACGGTGCGTCCGCTGACACAGGCTCCCAGCAACAGCGCTCCCAAGAACAGCAGCAGGCTCCGGCGCATCGCGTGCTCCCTCTTCGAGTGCATGACCCCGTGGCGTACCCCGGGCCGGCCGCCGCGCACCACCTGCGTCGCGCGCGCGGACGGCCCCCCGCAAATACGAAGAGGGCTGGGAGGGAGACATCCCCCACCAGCCCTCTTTCAGACGCCGCTCGCGTGGAGCAGCGGAGTGACTACTTCGTCGGCGCCGGAGGCGTCGCCGGCTTGCCGTGCGGAGCGCCCGTCGGAGGAGCGCCACCCGGCATGCCCGGCATGCCCGGCTGGCCCTCGGGGGCCTTCACGATCTCCAGCAGTTCCACCTCGAACACCAGGGCCGCGCCACCGGGGATGTTCGGCGGGGCGCCGCGGTCGCCGTAGGCGATGTCCGACGGGCAGGTCAGCTTCGCCTTGCCGCCCACCTTCATCATCTGCACGCCCTCGGTCCAGCACTTGATGACGCCCTGGAGCGGGAACTGCGTGGGCTCGCCGCGCTTGTAGGAGCTGTCGAACTCGGTGCCGTTGGTCAGCGTGCCCTTGTAGTGCACCTTCACGATGTCGGACGCCTTGGGCGACTCACCGGTGCCGGGGGTCAGCTCCTTGTAGACGAGGCCGGACTCGGTCTTCTTGGCGCCGGACTCCTTGGCGGCCTCCTCGAGGAACTTCTTGGAGTTCTCCTTCTCCTTCTCCGCCTTGCGGGTGCTGCGCGAGCGCGCCAGCTCCTGCAGCTTCGGACCGTACGTCTCCATGTCCACCGGCGACTTCTCACCCTTCACCTGGGTGGTGATGCCGGCCTTGACGTACTCCAGCTCCTCCGGAGTCATGTCGAACACGCTGATGCTCCGGCCAATGGACAGGCCGAGCGCGTACAGCGTCTTCTGCTCCTCCGTCTGCGGGTTGGCGGCGTTGCCACCCGTCGCGCCCCCGCCGGACGCCGTATCCGTCTTCGCCGGCTGCTGGCAGCCCGCCAGCACCAGCATCACCGCGACCAGCCACGTCTTCCGCATGTCGTTGCCCTTCCTTCGCCTTGCGCGGTCGGTGAGACACCGCCGCCACAGTCGGTTCCGGGGGCGACTTACTACAGGAACGGTCTGTCGTCCGCTTGACGGCGATTCCGGCCCTTCCGGGGCCCCCGGGTCATTTCCCGCCTGCAACTCCCAGAGGGGCGCCCGCCTTCCACAGGGCCTCCAACGCCCGGGTAGGAGCTTTCTCTACCCGGCCTGGCCGGCGCCGCCGGCCGGCCGGGGTGGCGCGCGACGAGGCCCGGTGCGGGGTGCCTCCACGGCACGAATCCACGTGAAGCGGACCGCACCGTGCGTGTCGTGGCCCGAGCCTATTCTCAACCGAGTTACAGAACGCACTGCGTCACGGTAGTGTGTTCATGAATTCGCTACTGGACTCTTGAGGTTGGCCACCTTCACGAGGAGGATTCGCCCCGTCTTGCTCGCGCCCTGGAGCTCCACGCTCGGGAGTGAAGAGGCGCAGCGCTTTCCGCAGGAGGAAACTGATGCACCGTCTGCCGCTGTCGCGCGCGCCCCGTACCGTGCTCCTGGCCCTGGTGGGTCTGCTCGCCCTTCCCGCTTGCTCGGATGATGATGACGGCACCGGCACTCCGGACGCCGGCAACCCGGGGGTGGACGCCGGCAACCCGGGGGTGGACGCGGGCACCGATGCGGGAACGGATGCCGGCACCGACGCGGGGACGGACGGCGGCACCACCCAGGCCTGGCCCCAGGAGTTCTCCTGCACGGGCAAGCCTCAGAAGACGCTGACCTTCAACGCCAACCAGGTGCAGGAGCTCCAGGACGCGGTCAACGACCTGGCCGAGTGCACCACGATTCAGCTCGGCGCGGGCACCTTCGTGTTCGACAACGCCCTCACCATCCGCACGAACGGCATCACCGTCGTCGGCGCGGGCAAGGGCACCAAGGGCGAGGGCACGGGTGGCAGCGCCAGCACGGTGCTCGACTTCTCCGGCGCCGCCAGCAACACCAACGGCATCGACGTGGTGGGCAAGCTGTTCACCGTGAAGGACCTGGCCATCTGGAACGCGCGCAAGGACGCGCTGCGCATCGAGTCCTCCGCCAACGTCTTCGTCCAGCGCATCCGCACCGAGTGGGCGAACACGAACAACGAGAGCAACGGCAAGTACGGCATCTACCCGGTGAAGTCGTCCTACGTGACGATTGAGGACTGCGAGGCCTACAACGCGGCCGACGCCGGCATCTACGTGGGGCAGACGCGCTACGCCATCGTCCGCCGCAACATCGCGAAGCAGAACGTGGCGGGCATCGAAATCGAGAACACGAAGTTCGCCTTCGTGCAGGCCAACGTCGCGCAGGACAACACCACGGGCCTCGTGGTGTTCGACCTGCCCGGCAACCCCATCAAGGGCACGGACATCCTCGTCACCGGCAACACGATTACGGGGAACAACCGCGAGAACTTCGCCTCCGTGACGGCCAGCAGCAGCACGGTGTCGCAGGTGCCCGCCGGCACCGGCACGTTCATCCTCGCGTCGCGCCGGGTGGAGTTCGTCGGCAACACCTGGGGTGACAACCACACGGTGGACATCGCCGTGCTCAGCGGCCTGGCGATCGAGCCGGACCTGAGCCAGTGGAGCGCCGGGTTCTTCAACTTCACCAGCGGGGACGTCTACATCCACGGCAACACCTTCACGGGTGGCAGCGGTGAGTCGGTGGACAACGGCCGGCCGGACGCCGAGCGCCGCCCGCTGGGCGCGCTGGTGAGCGCGGTGTACGCCTATGGCGCCGCGACGCAGGCCACGACGCGCGTGGAGCACCTGCTCTGGGACGGCATCGACCCGGCGCCGCGCAACGAGACGCTGAAGAACCCCATCAACATCTGCTTCACCGGCAACACGCTGCCGGCCACGACCAAGGAAGCCATCGTGGACTTCGACCTGCAGGCGGTCGCCGGGAAGCTGATGAGCGCGACGCCCGACCTGCCCGGCGCCTTCGCGGAGACGCGGCGCTACACGCAGGGCGCGGCGCCGTTCAACTGCTCCGGCTTCGCCCCCGGCCTGTCGCTTCCCTGAGGCCGTCCGCGATGAGGGTGCCGGAGGAGAAGAGTCGCATGCGCAAGCCGTTCAGCTCCGGACTCGGATGGGGCCTCGCCGCGGTGCTGCTGACCGCGGCGGTGGCCTCGTGCTCCGGCGGCGATGACCCGCCCGGAACGGGGCCCGACGCGGGGACATCCCAGGAGGACTCCGGCACGCCGGTGGACAGTGGCACCGCGGACGCCGGGGTGGATGCCGGCACGGACGCGGGCGAGGACAGCGGGACTCCGGATGGCGGGGACTCGGGGACACCGGACGCCGGACCGGGGCTGCCGGACGGCTCGGTGGTCATCCCCACGAACCTGTCGGACCTGGGCCTCTTCACCGGCAGTCCCGCGGCGGGCGGGCTCGTGCCGGTGGCGGGCAACGTCCCCTACGAGCTGACCACGGCGCTCTTCTCCGACTACGCCCTCAAGTCCCGCACGCTCTACATCCCCCCGGGGAAGGCGGCGGTGTATCAGCCCAAGAACGTGCTGGACCTGCCGGTGGGCACGCTCATCACCAAGACGTTCGCCTTCCCCACGGACTTCCGCGAGCCGGAGAAGAACGTGCGCGTCATCGAGACGCGCGTGCTGGTGCGGCAGCCCGGCGGCTGGGAGGCGTACCCGTACTTCTGGAACGACGCCCAGACGGAGGCCACGCTGGCCAACGGTGGCCGGGTGGTGCGCAACCTCCAGTTCATCGGCGCGGACGGTGTGTCCCGGACGCTCGACTACCTGGTGCCCAGCAAGAACCAGTGCAGCCAGTGCCACCACATCCTGGACGCGGCACAGAACCAGGTGCTGCTGCCCATCGGAGTGAAGGCCCGCTACCTCAACCGGAACCACGACTACGGTGGGGTAGAGGTCAACCAGCTCCAGCACCTGGCGGAGCTGGGGAAGCTGACGGGAGCGCCTCCCGCCATCCAGCTTCCGAGCGCGCCGGATGCGTTCAACCCGGCGGCGGCGGACCTGAGCATCCGGGCCCGCACCTACCTGGACATCAACTGCGCGCACTGCCACCGGCGCAACGCGACGGCGGGGGATACCAGCCAGCTGTTCCTCGACATCGACAGCACGGAGACGCTCGACCTGAACGCGGGCGTCTGCAAGCGGCCGGGCTCGGCGGGCAGTGGCGTGGGAGGGGAGTTCGACATCGTCCCCGGCGACCACGCGGTGTCCATCCTCTGGTACCGGCTCAACACCGTGGAGTCCGGGAAGATGATGCCGCAGCTGGGCCGCGCCCTCCGGCACGACCAGGGCTCGCAGCTCATCGCCGACTGGATTGACTCCATGCCGTCGCGCTCCTGCAAGTAGGCGGGAGCCCGGTCCGAATCGAAGTCAGGCCCCTCCGTGCAGGTCGCACGGAGGGGCTTTGTCTTTCAGGCGCCCTGCCCTCTCAGCGCGGTGGCTCGCGACAGGCCCATGGCCGCCTGGACCAGGGCCACGTGGCTGGACGTGTGCGGGAAATTGCCGGCCATGCGGCGCTGGCGCGGGTCGTACTCCTCCGGCAGCAGGCCCACGTCGTTGCGCACGTGCAGGAGCCGCTCGAAGAGGACGCGGGCCTCGTCGCGCCGGCCCATGAGGTGCAGGCTGTCCGCCAGCCAGAAGCTGCACACCAGCGACACACCCGCGCCGTGCGCGTCGTCCTGGCGCACGAAGTCTCCCTCGCCCAGGCCGCGCTCCACCGCCTCCACCGTGCCGCGCACGCGCGCGTCGTCCGCGGGCAGGAAGCCCAGCCGCCCCAGGCGCAGCAACCGCGCGTCCAGGCCCTTGCCGCCGTACTCACGCGAGAAGGCGCCGCGCCGCGAGTCGAAGCCGTCGCGGCACACCTCCGCGTGCACGTCCGAGCGCAGGCGCTTCCAGCGCTCCACCGGCGCGTCCAGGCCGAAGCGCGCGGCGCTCTCCAGCGCCCGGTCCACCGCCACCCACGCCATCACCCGGGGATACGTGAGGGCCGGCCCCTCCACCGGAGGCTGGAGCCACGTCCCCTCCAGGTGCTCCAGCATGGCCCGCTGCAGTGCCCACGCGTCGCCGCTGGGAGGCAGTCCCCGGCGCGCGGCATCGCTGAAGCAGCCCATGACTTCGCCCACGGCCTCGGTGTCCAGGCCGCGATGGGGCGCATGGCCGATGCGCACCGGCCGCGTGCCCTCGTAGCCGGGCAGCCACGGCAGGTCCTGCTCGGGGAAGCGCCGCTCGCCCGCGACGCCGTACGAGGACTGCAGCTCGTCCGGCTCGCCGGCCACCGCGCGCACCAGCCAGTCGCGCCACGCGCGGGCCTCGTCCAGGTAACCCCCGTCCAGCAGGGCCTGGAGCGCGCTCGTCGAGTCGCGCAGCCAGCAGAGGCGCGCGTCGCCGGGACGGCCTCCCGAGGTCAGCGGCAGCGACGTGGTGGGCGCCGCGACGATGCCACCCGTAGGCGAGTACGTGAGCGCCTTGAGGGTGATGAGCGAGCGCTCGACATGCTCGTGCCACGGCCCGGTGGACACGAGGCGCGAGGACCACTCCTTCCACCACGCCTCGGTGTCCGCCACGGCGGCCAGCGCGTCCAGCGGAGGCGGCGGGGGCTCGTGCGAGGGATGCCAGGAGAGGACGAAGGGCACGCGCGCGCCCGGGTCCACCGGGAAGTCCGCGGTGAAGACGCCACCCTGTCGGCGCAGCGTCACGGGGGTGCGCAGGGCCACCGAGTCCGGGCCCGCGCGCGCGGACGCATGGTCATCATGGAAGCGCACCCACGGCGAGCGGTCGCCGTAGCCGAAGTGCGCGAGCAGCTCCATGCGCATGGGGACGGAGCCCTTGAGGCCGTACACCACGCGCACGAGGTCCGGCTCCCTGCCGCGCGGGGGCATGCAGTCCACCACGCGCACCACTCCGTCCTCCGTCTCGTAGTCCGTCTCCAGCACCAGCGAGCCGGGGCGGTAGCGGCGCGTCACCTTGAGGACGCCGCCCGCCGGGGCGAGCAGCCACCGGCCATGCGACGCGTCTCCCAGCAGCGCGGCGAAGCACGCGTCCGAGTCGAAGCGCGGCCAGCACAGCCAGTCGATGGAGCCGTCCTTTCCAACCAGCGCGGCGCTCTGCGTGTCACCGATGAGGGCGTAGTCTTCCAGGGGAAGGGCCATGGCGCGCGAGCATGGCACAACGCCCCGAGGGGCTGCCCGCACCCACCCTCCAGGGCCTCAGCGCGGCGCCCGCACCCGGCGCGTCCGCACGGCCTCCGCGCCGCCCAGCGAGGTGAGCACGTCCGCCAGCAGCCGCCGGGCCTCTTCCACCGCGCGTGCTCCGTGTTGCCGCTCGAAGCGCTTCTGGAGCGCCTCGCGCACGGCGCGCGCCTTCTCCACCGAGGCCCGCCCGCGAGTGGACAGCGCCACCCGCCGCACCCGCGCGTCGTCGGACTCCGTCTTCTCCACGTAGCCCAGCCCCTCCAGCTCGGCCACCGTCTTGGAGGCCGCCTGCTGCGTCACCTCCAGCAGCGCCGCCAATTCGCTGATGGAGCGCGGGCCGCCCAGCAGGTGTTGGAAGACGTAGCCGTGCGCGTGGCGGAGGCCGGTGAAGCCCGCGGCGTGCAGGTCCTCCAGCACCTGCTCGTTCATCCGCTGCCCCACGAAGAGCGCGAGGTACCCCAAATCGAGCGACTCGAGCCGCACCGCCGCGGCGTCGTCCTTCTTGCGTGGCATGTCCTCTTCTCTTGCATTCACAACCATGGTTGTGCAACATGGGTTGTGCAATTTCCATGGAGGAGTCCATGTCCACGACGAACCTCGACACCGCGCTGCGCTACCTCCAGGCCTTGGAGAACGGGGCGGCGGGCGAAGCGCTGGCGCCCTTCTTCCACCCGGACGCGGTGCAGCGCGAGTACCCCAACCTGCTCACCCGCAACGGCCAGACGCGGGAGCTGAAGAAGCTGCTCGCGGACTCGGAGCGCGCGAAGACGCTGATGTCGTCGCAGCGCTACGCCGTGCGCGGCACCCTGGAGCAGGGCGACACCGTGGCGCTGGAGGTGGACTGGACGGGCACGCTCGCGGTGCCGCTGCGCACGCTGGCCGCGGGGGCGGAGCTGCGCGCCGCGTGCGGCATGTTCCTCACCTTCAAGGACGGCCGCATCCTCTCGCAGCGCAACTACGACTGCTTCGAGCCGTTCTGAGCGCGCCCGGGACGGCGCGGCAACCCGCGCTCAGAGCTCGAGCGGGTTCCGGTGGTGGAAGCTTCTCGGCTTGAGCATGAAGGACATCCACTCGGTGGGCATGTTGACCTCGTCCTCGTCACGAGGCGTGTGCAGGTGCCGGTTGACGTACCAGACCACCAGGTCCTGCCCATCCACGGATTGACCGTCGACCATGGCGCCCACATTCGCCGGAGCGGTGGTGCACGTCGACCTGATGTGGGGAGGGAAGTTCCTCACCGCGAGCGTCTCGCAGGAGTTGTACCGGGTGACCCAGAGCTCGTGCTCGGACCAGGGCTCATCGGTGGTGACCTGTCCGGTCCACAGTCCGTCGAGCTTGGGGACCAGCTCATAGCCCACGCTGCGTCCGTCGCTGTTGGTGAGCTGCTTGTCGTAGATGCGCCACGTCGAATAGTTCTCGGCGACGATGTCGTGGGCGGACTCGGTCAGGATGGGCGTCTCCTCGTTCACCCAGCAGGTTCCCGGCGTGGCGCAGGTGCTCCCGGGAGACGGGGCCGTGGACGGCTGGAGGGTCATCCGCGCGACGGCGTCGTTCGCCGAGCCACCGATGTCGAAGTCCATCCGGTAATAGACGTTGTGCATGTGGGTGAGCCCGTAGGACGGCGTCGGGTTCGCCACGGAGTCCAGGCGGCTGCCATAGGGCGAATAGGCCGCGGTCGTCCCGTAGTACGCGAGCCGGCCCGTCATCCCCAGCATGGGCTGGATGGTCCCATCATCGTGGAACTCCCACCGGTTGATGTACGTGTACGTGCCGAGCTGCGAGGCCATGGTCACCGAGACGAGCTCTCCCTGCTGGAAGCTCGTCGTCATCTTCCAGGCGTAGCCGCGGTCCTCGACATTCACACAGATGCGGTTGCCGGCCAGGCGCGTGCCCCCCGCGCACTCCGCCTGGCTCAGCAGGATGGCCCTGACGCCCAGCCCCGTGGAATCCCGGGTGACGTCCAGGAGGCGGGGCGTGCCCACCAGATAGGGGACGTGAATCTCCGCGATGGCCGCCTGCGAGAGCACCATGCGCGACGTGCCTCCCCGAGGCGTGAAGGAAGCACTCCTGATGGTCAACCCCTCACACGGGCAGTTCTGGACGGAGAACGTCCACCGCGTGCCCGAGGTGAAGGTGTGGTCGACGGGCGCCAGGGCGGTGCACGCCGCGTAGCTGCACGCGGCCTCGGCGGGCTGGGCGAAGCCAAGCAGGCCGCCCAGCACCACGAGCCCTGAGATGAAGCGATACCCGGACATGTTTCCCCCTGGTCGGAGAAGGACCGCGACGAAGGGCGAGGAATTAGGGAGGTGGACGCCGGAGCGGCAGCGGCTGGGAGTGCAGCCCGCCTGCGTGGCGCAGGACACATCCGCGGGGCCTCGCCACAAAGTGGCGGGGTGGGTGTTTCCAGCCGACCCTCCGGTGCTACAGCCCTGGGAGCCCATCGCCCCCGGGACGAGGATTCGCACCGTGACTTCCGCGCAGACTTCCCCCCGGTTCGATGGGCTCGACACGCTCCGAGCGGTCGCCATCCTGCTGGTGTTCGCCTACCACTACAGGGTGTTCGTCAGCGGTGAGCCGACCTTCGGCTGGGTCAGCACCGTGGGCTGGACGGGGGTGGACCTGTTCTTCGTGCTGAGCGGTTACCTCATCGGCAACCAGCTCCTCTCCGGAGTCACGAAGGGGAAGTCGCTGTCCCTGCGGGCGTTCTACCTGCGGCGCCTGCTGCGGACGCTGCCCAACTACTACGTGGTGCTGGCGCTGTACTTCACGCTGCCCACGCTCATGGGCGGCAGGACGCCTCCACCGCTGTGGCGCTTCCTCACCTTCACGCAGAACCTGTGGCTGCAGCCGGGCACTGCGTTCTCCCATGCGTGGTCGCTGTGCATCGAGGAGCAGTTCTACGTGGTGCTCCCGCTGGTCATCGTCGGCGCGCTGCACTTCGGCCGCTCCCTGTCGAAGCGGGTGGCCTGGCTCGCACTGGCGGGGCTGATGGTCGCCGGAGTCACGCTGCGCTGCGTGCTGTGGTTCCGGTACGGGCTGGAGGAGGGCGGCGCTGTCGAGGGCTACTACCCGAACATCTACTACTCCTCGTTCTGCCGCTTCGATGAGTTCCTGCCCGGCGTGGCCATCGCCATGCTGAAGAACTTCCATCCGGAGCTCTGGAAGCGCGTCACCGGCTGGGGCCGGGCCACGCTGGGCGCGGGAGTGCTCGCCACCGCGGTCCTCTTCGCGCTGCTCGCGCGGTACTACTACGTCGACGGCTACGGGTACGGCTTCGCGATGACGGGCTTCGGCTACTCGCTGGTGGCCTGCGCCTTCGCACTGCTGGTGGTGGCCGCGCTGAGCCCCGGCTCGCTGCTGTACCGGGTGCGCGTGCCGGGCGCCGCGCCGCTCGCGGCGTGGTCCTACGCCATCTACCTGACGCACAAGCCGCTCGCCCACATCGCCCGGGAGCAACTGAAGCCCTGGGGCCTGGGCAGCGGCGCCACGGTGGCCATCATCGCCGCCCTCTGCCTGCTCGGAGGCTGGCTGCTGTACCGCTTCGTCGAGACGCCGTTCATGCGGCTGCGAGACCGCTACCACCCGACGAACTTCCACACCGCCGCGAGCGAGGCAGGTGCTGCATCCGCTGAAGCCAATGCATCCATGCCGCAGCAGGACACGGCGGTGACTTTCCGCTCCCGTTCCGCATAATCCCTGGCGAATGCCCTCTCCTGCCCTGGTCCGGGGCGCCGGCCTGGCCGCCGTGCTCGCCCTGCTCGCCGCGTGCCGCATCGAGTCCGCCGCGCCCGCGTCCGGCCCCGTGGCCGCGCGCGAGGGCGCCCCGTCCGGAGACGTATGGGTCTACACGTCCATGTACCGGCACGTGCTGGACGCGTTGGATCCGCTGCTGAAGGAGAAGCTCCCCGGCGTGCAGGTGCACTGGTACCAGGCCGGCAGCGAGAAGGTGGCCAGCCGGCTCGAAGCCGAGCGCGCCGCGGGCGCCGTGCGCGCGGACCTGCTCGCCACGTCGGACCCTTTCCTCTACGAGCGGCTCGCGCGCGAGGGCGCCTTCGCGCGCTACGCCTCGCCGAACGTGCTCCGGGTGCCCCGCCCGCTGGTGGACCTGGACGCGCGCTATGCGGCCATCCGCCTGTCCACCATGGTGCTGGTGCACCGCCAGGGCACCCTGCCCGTGCCGTCGTCCTTCGCGGAGCTGGCGGACGGACGCTGGAAGGGGCGCGTGGCCATTGGTGATCCGCTGACGTCGGGCACCGCCTTCACCTGGGCGGTGTTCTGCCAGGCGAGGTACGGCGACGCCTTCTTCACCGGCCTGCGCGAGCGCGGCGCCATCGTCGCCGGAGGCAACGCGGCGGTGCTCCAGAAGGTGGAGAGCGGCGAGGCGGACGCCGGAGTGCTGCTGCTGGAGAACGCGCTCGCGGCCCGGGCGCGCGGCAGTCCCATCCAGGTGGTGTGGCCCACCGACGGCGCCGTGGTCATCCCCGGCCCGGTGGGCCTCTTCGCGACGACGCCCAACCCGGTGGCGGCGAAGGCCGTGCTCGACGTACTCCTGTCCCCCGAGGGCCAGCGCCTCATCGTCGAGAAGGGCGACATGCACGCGGTGGACCCGAGGCTCGGAGGTCCGCGCGGTGAGCCCGGTGTGGACGCGTTGCTGGAGCGCGCGCAGCCGTGGACACCCGCGCTCGTGGAGCGGGGCCTCACGCGCGGTGGGGACGTCAAGGAGTCCTTCACCCGGGCGTTCTCCCGATGAGCACGCACGCGGCGCCAGGGCGGTGGCTCGGGCTGGGCGCGTGGCTGGTGCCCGTCCTGTTCTTCGCAGTGGGCCCCGTCGTCGTGCTGCTCCTGCGCGGAGTGGGGACGACTGGGGACCTGTCGTGGCTGGCCTCGGAAGGTGGGGCGCTGGGGAACACGCTGAAGGTGTCCACGGGGGCCGCGCTGCTGGCGCTGGTGCTCGGTACGCCGCTGGCGCTGCTGCTGTTCCGCACGGACCTGCCGCTGCGCGGGGCCTTCACGGTGCTGTTCACCCTGCCCTCCGCCATTCCCGCGTTCATCTGGGGCATGGGATGGCTGTCGCTCGCGAGCCCTCGAGCGGGCTACCTCAACCGACTGCTGGGCGACGGCACGCTCAACATCTACGGTCCGGCGGGCATCGCCTTCGTGGAGGGACTCTCGGGCCTGCCGCTGGTGCTGCTCGCCGGGGCCGCCGCGTTCCGGCGGGTGGACCCGGCGTTGGAGGAGGCGGCGCGCGTGTGCGGTGCCTCGCCGGTGCGCGCGCTGCTGACGACGACGCTGCCGCTGGCCCTGCCGTCCCTGATGTCCGGCGCGGTGATGGTGTTCCTCATGGCGGCATCGTCCTTCGGCGTGCCGTACCTCCTGGGCGTGTCGGCGTCGCCGCCCACGCGCGTGCTCACCACACGCATCTACGAACTGGTGCTGCTGGGCGGAGACGGGGGGCTGGCGCGTGCGTCGGTGCTGGCCACGGGGCTGCTGCTGCTCGTGCCCCTGGCGCTCGTGGCGACGTGGGCCCTGGGACGCTCGGGCCGCGTGCGCCTGAGCGCGGGCAAGGGGATGTCCTTCCGCCTCTTCCCGCTGGGCCGAGCGCGAGGGCCGGCCACGGTGGCGGTGGGCGTCACCTGCGCGGTGTGGGTGCTGCTCCCGCTGGCGGCCATCCTCCTCACGTCCCTGCAGCGCAGCTTCGGCGCGGACCTGGCGTGGCGGGAGTTGACGCTGGCGCACTGGTCCGGCGTGCTGCTGGAGCCGCGCACGCTGCGCGCCACCGGACGCAGCCTGCTGCTGGCGACGGGCGCGGGAGGGCTGGTGTGCCTGCTGGGGCTCGCGGCGGCGGTGCTCCAGCGGAGCTTCCGTCGCGCGGGAGCGGGAGTGGAGGCGCTCGCGGTGTGGCCCTACGCCGTGCCGGGCACGGTGCTCGCGCTGGCGTTGCTCCTCGCCTTCTCGAGGGACCTCCGCTTCATCCTGCTGGGCCGCGTCGCCTTCGTGCTGGCCCTGGCGCACACACCGTGGCTGCTGCTCATCGCCTACGCGGCGAAGTACCTGGCGCTCGGGGCGCGGAACAGCGCGGAGGCGCTGGCGCAGATTGACCCCTCGCTGGCGGAGGCCGCGCGGGTGAGCGGCGCGGGCCCGCTGCGCGCGTTCGTGGACGCGCCGCTCCCGCTGCTCAGGCCGGCGCTCGTGGTGGCCTTCGTGCTCGCGTTCCTCGCGTGCGCGACGGAAATCACCATGTCGGTGCTGCTGGTGCCGGCGGGCTCGGAGGTGCTGGGCACGCTGCTGTTCGAATTGCAGAGCTACGCGGACCCGGCGGCGGCGGCGGTGCTGGCGTGTGCCTTCGTCGCGCTGGTGGTGGTGGGACAGGCGGTGCTCGCGCGGATGGGTCGGCGCGCGGTGGAGGTGCGGTGATGGCGGCGCTCGCGCTGGAGGGCCTGTTCAAGTCGTACGGCACCACGCCGGTGGTGCGCGGCCTCAGCCTGGAGGTGCGCGAGGGAGAGTTGGTGTCACTGCTGGGCCCCTCCGGCTGCGGCAAGACGACGACGCTGCGGATGCTGGCGGGGCTGGAGCATCCGGACGCGGGCGTCATCCGCATCGGCGGGGAGACGGTGGCCGGGCCCGGAGTCCGCATCCCGCCCGAGCGCCGGGGACTGGGCATGGTCTTCCAGAGCTACGCCGTGTGGCCGCACCGCTCCGTGGAGGAGAACGTCGCGTACCCGCTGACGCTGCGGCGCCTGCCGAAGTCGGAGGTGGCATCGCGCGTGAAGGAGGCGCTGCGCTGGGTGCGGCTGGAGGCGCTCGCGACGCGGAGACCCCACGAGCTGTCGGGCGGACAGCTCCAGCGCGTGGCGCTCGCGAGGGCGCTGGTGGCGAACCCCCGCGTGCTGCTGCTGGATGAGCCGCTGTCCAACCTGGACGCGGCGCTGCGCGAGGAGCTGCGCGCGGAAATCGCCGCCCTGCGCGCGAGGCTGGGCACCACCATGGTCTTCGTCACGCACGACCAGGGCGAGGCGCTCGCGCTGTCGGACCGCATCGCGGTGATGAACCAGGGCGTCATCGAGCAGGTGGACACGCCCGAGCGCCTCTACGGCGAGCCCACGACGCCCTTCGTCGCGGGCTTCGTCGGAGGCGCGAATGTCCTCGTGGGCCACGTGCGCGACTGGGAGTTCCACACCGCGCAGGGTGACGCGAAGTTCCCCCTGCCCGCGGGCATGGTGGCCCCGGACGGCCCGTGCACGCTGGTGGTCCGCCCGGAGGACCTGGAGCTGGGCGGAGGAGAGGGCACCCTGCTGCC
Organism: Pyxidicoccus caerfyrddinensis; assembly: GCF_010894405.1. Lineage (GTDB taxonomy): Bacteria > Myxococcota > Myxococcia > Myxococcales > Myxococcaceae > Myxococcus > Myxococcus caerfyrddinensis. Next base: position 415,067 of record NZ_JAAIYA010000003.1, on the reverse strand, counting down.
GCTCTCCGCGCGCCTGTTCCTCGGGCACGCGGCGGAGTACCGCTTCCCGGTGGGCGGCACGCTGCTGCGCGTGGTGGGTCCCCCGCGCGAGGTCCGCGCGGGGGAATTGCTGGCCGTGCGCATCTGGAAGGCGAAGCGGTTCGCCTCCCGGTGAGCGAAGGCCGTGTGGCTCAGCCCTTCTTCGCCGGCTTCACGGGGACGGAGACCTGCGTGTTCTCCCACGAGAGGTTCAGCGCGGTGCCCTTGTCGTCAAAGGCGATGGTGAACGCCTCGTAGGTGTCGGCGCTCTTCTTCGCCGGCACGTCCACGCGCAGGGCGTCCTGGTCCTTGTTGTACTTGTAGGCGCCCCACTCGCCGAGGTCCTTGTTGAAGATGAGCGTCCACTTGTCGGCCTGCGGAATGGCAAACACGGCATAGGTGCCGGCCGCGAGCTTCTTGCCCGAGACTTCGAGGTCACCCGTGGTGGTCAGCTCCGTGGCGGCATTCGCGCCCAGGCGCCACACCTCGCCATAGGGGACCAGCTTGCCGAAGACGACGCGCTTCTCGCCCGTCTTCGGGTCCTGGATGCGCGGCGAGCTGTACGTCACCTTCACGTACGTCTTGTCGTCCAGCTTCTTCGCCGCCATCTGCAGCGGGCTGACGGGGGCCTTCTCGGGGGCAATGCTCTTCTGCGCCAGCGCGGGCGTGGCGGCGAGGAAGACGAGCGCGGCCAGGGTCGGAATGCTCAGCGAGGTTCGGCGGTGCGTCATGGGTGGGCTCCTCTGTAGGACAGGAAGGGCGGAGGCAGCGCCGGACCGTACCATTCGGCCAGACGGGGGCACCCCCGCTTCTTCCGGGGCCATGCAACGCTGAACAGGCCCGCTCATTCCCCGACAACTACCCGTGCAGCGGCATTGCGACGACGGCCCACTCGTCCGTGGCGTCCCGGTACGTCTTCAGCAGCTCGAAGCCGACGCGGGTGTGGGCTCGCATCGAGCGCGTGTTGCGCGTAGCCACCTCCGTTACCGTGCAGTCGAAGCGCGTCCCGTAGCTTTCGCGGTGCCCGCGGTAGAGCGCGTCGAAGATGCCCTGGCCGCGCCAGGCCTCGGCCACGCACACCTGGCCCATGACGTAGTAGCGGTGGTCGCGCAGCGGGCGATTGCGCCAGCTCAGCGTCTCGAAGAGCTGGAACATGGGCTCGAGGAGGGGGACGAAGGCGCGCGCCTCCACGGGCATCACCAGCGCATAGCCCGCGAGCGTGTCGCCGTCCTTCGCGATGACGCTCGGCGCGAGCGCGTGCATCCGCTCCAGCACGTCCAGCGTGTGCGCCACCGTCAGGAAGCCTTCACGCGCGGCCTGCTCGGGTGACACGTGTTGCTTCAGGTTGGCGGCCTGGAGCTGGAGTATCTGCTCCAGCTCCTCGCGCCGCGTGACGAGACAGGTCTGTAGAGGTGAGGACGCCATGGTCCGCACGTTCTAACGGGCATCCGCCGTCCGCGTGAAGACACAGTCGCGGTCCGAAAGGTGCGGCAGGTGTGCCGGTCCGCCCGGGCCGTCCGCGCCCGGGCAGGCGTGCGTTGGCCACTCCGCTCCGCCGGAAACTGTCGCTGGTGTCCCAGCGGAGTCCCGTGGCATCCACGGTCCACACCGACATGCAACGTCCGACCTCCCGCACCTCCGGGTCCATCCTGGCCCTCGCCTATTTCGCCTTCATCAGCCTGGGCCTGCCCGACGCGCTGCTGGGAGTGGCCTGGCCGTCGATGCGGGACGGACTGGGCCTCCATCAGGCGCTCCTCGGTGCGCCGGTCGCGGTTGCCGCGGGCTCGTACTTCCTCTCCGGCATGCTCGCGGGCAGGCTCATCCAGGGCCTGGGCATCGGCCTGCTGTTGGCGGGGAGCACCGCGCTCGTCGCCGCGAGTGTCCTGGGCATCTCGGCCGCGCCCGCCTTCGCGCTCATCCTGCTGGCGTCGCTCCTGATGGGCTTCGGCTCCGGCGCCATCGACGCCGCGCTGAATACCTACGCGGCCCGGAACTTCGGGCCGAAGCACATGTCCTGGCTCCATGCCGCGTACGCGGCCGGCGCCACGGTGGGGCCGGCCATCATGACCGCCGTCCTCGGCCGGGGTGGCTCCTGGCGGGTCGGCTATGCGGTGGTTGGCGGGCTGCTCGCCACCATGGTCATCGCCTTCATCGTGTCTCGCAGGCGCTGGGACACACCGCCCTCCGACGCGTCAGTGGTGCTGGACGCGCCCGGTGGCATCGGTCCCGTGCCGGAGGAAGCTCCGCGCGTCAGTGGCCGCACGGCGCTGCGCAGCGGCACGGTGTGGCTGCAGCTCGCCATCTTCTTCTTCTACACGGGCATCGAGGTCTGCGCGGGTCAGTGGAGCTACACGCTGCTCACCGAGGAGCGCGGCTTCTCCGGGACGGCGGCGGGGACCTGGGTGGCGGCCTTCTGGGGCGGGCTCCTGGTGGGGCGGCTCGTGCTGGGCCTGGTAGTGGAGCGGCTGGGGCAGGTCCGGATGATCCGGCTGGCCACCGTGGGGGTGGTCCTCTCCGCCGCGCTCTTCGCCATTCCCGGGCTGGCGCTGGGGGCCGTCGCGCTCCCACTGCTCTCGTTCTCGCTCGCGTCCATCTACCCGGGGCTCATGGCGGAGACGCCCCGGCGTGTCGGGGTGCACATGGCGCCGCATGCGGTGGGCTTCCAGGTGAGCGCGGCGACGCTGGGTATCGCCGTGCTCCCGAACATCGCCGGCCTCGTGAGCGAATACGCCGGCCTGCGGGCCATCGCACCGGTGATTGCCTGCTTCGCGCTGGTGCTCTTCGTGCTCCACGAGCGGCTCGTCGCCACCGCCGACCGGCCGGCCTGAGTGGCCTTGCCCGTGCGCCCCGCACGCTCCTAGCCTTGGGGCATGTGCCGGAACATCAAGCCCCTGTTCAACTTCGAGCCGCCCGCCACCGACGACGACATCCGCGCGGCGGCGCTGCAGTTCGTCCGCAAGATTGCCGCCACGCGCAAGCCGTCGAAGCAGAACACCGACGCCTTCGACATCGCCGTGGAGGAGATCTATCAGAGCTCCAAGCGCATGCTCGACGGGCTGGTGGCAACCACGCCGCCTCGCAACCGGGCGCGGTTCGAGGAACTGAAACGGCTGCGGTTCAAGAAGGCGGAGCAACGCTGACGCTGGCAGTCGGGTGTTGAGCACTCGCACGAGGCGTTGAGCGCGACCTGTCTTTCGTTGGCGCTACCCTGAGCAGGCTGTCGCTGCCCCTGGGGGGAGTCATGCGCTGGCGCCACGGTGTGATGTCTGCAGTCTTGCTCTTGACCGGAACGGGATGCCCGCATGACCACATGCGGGATGGCTTCATCGACCGCGCCGCGCGCAAGGACGAGAAGGAGGCACTCAAACAGCAGTGCCCACCGGGACAGAGTTGGCAAAAGGTCTGCAAGGAGTCCGATGAGGACGAGTTGGAGTGTAAATGGGGCTGTCTATGAGATGGCGACCCGCAGTCGCGACATTTGCCATCCTTCTGCTCCCTCTTCCGCTCGTCCTGGCAGTCGAATCTGGCCGGTTCCACTCGAGACGGGCCGAGGCTCAGGAAACGAAGCCCGTCAGCCCCATTCTCTCTCTTGAGGAGCGTCGGGCACTCATGTCCCACGAGCGCGCCTGCCAGAGAGCGGAGGACTGTGAACCCCCGCTTGGATGCCTGGACCTGGACTGGGGCCGCGCACTCTGCATGGCCAGCGAGTGTCAGACAGATCTGCAGTGCGCCGAGGGGTTCACCTGCCGGGCACTGCGGAGCCGAGGCCAGGGGCCACGGGTACGCACCTGCGTCGTCAGGGGCACGGCGGAGGAGGGAGCGCCCTGCTCCGCCACTTTCACGTTCATGCAGGAGGCAGTCTGCCGCCCGGGCCTGCTCTGCAATAGCTACTGCGGACGACCATGCCAGCTCGGCGAGCCGGGAACCTGCCCTGAAGGCACCCTCTGCCTGCAGGGGAAGGAAGGTCCCTCCTGCATGCCGACCTGTGATGGACGCGCCTGCCCTGAAGGACAGGAATGCGTACCCTTCAAGAAGGGCTCCTCGGTATGTGCTCGCATCTGGGGAGAGAACTGCCAGCGCCAGGCCTGTCCTGAAGGGACCTCGTGCAGCGTGAGCTATCTCCCCGGACGTCCGGGGGAGATCGAGATGGAATGCACGCGGCGATGCGGTGCGGACCATCCTCCCTGCCCCGAAGGCACTGTCTGCGAGCAGAAGGAGTGTCGGCGTCCATGTGATTCGAAGGATGCCCAGGCCTGCGGCCTACTGGAGACCTGCGCGTACTTCCCCGGCACGCGACGCTGGCTCTGCGACGTGAGCCTCCGCGAGCCCTCCCTGCACTGAATTGGCTACCACCTCCCCGCGTGCGCGCCCCCGTCGACGTGGAGGATTTCGCCGGACACGAAGCCCGCGGAGTCGAGGTACAGCACCGCATCCACCATCTCCGGCACCGTGCCAACCCGATTCGCCGGGCTCATGCTCTTGAGGAAGCCGTGCTTGTCCGGCGTGTGCATCGGCGTGTCGATGGCGCCCGCTGCCACGGTGTTCACACGGATGCCGTGCGGCGCGTACTCGATGGCGAGCGCCCGCGTCGCCGCTTCGATGCCTCCCTTGGTGAGGATGGAGAGCGCGCCGGGCACCCCCGCCATGGGCTGCTTGACGAGGGACGTCCCGATGTTCACCACGTGCCCCGACTTCCGGTCCACCATGTGCTTCAGCACGGCCTGCGTCATGTGGAAGAAGCCGGCGACGTTCGTCGACAGGAGCGTCGCGTAGTCCTCGGGCGTGAAGTCGGTGAACGGCTTGGAGATGAACGTCCCCGCGTTGTTCACCAGCAGGTCCACGCCGCCGAACCGGGACAGCGCCTCGTCCACCACCCGCCTCGCCGTCGACGCCTCGCCCACGTCGCCGTCCACCAGCGCCAGCCGGTTCGACACGGAGAGCGCACCTGACTTCGACGCGCTCCGTGACGTGCCAACCACGGAGTACCCGCGCTCCACCAGTGTCTTCGTGAGCCCAAGCCCGATACCACTCGACGCGCCCGTGATGATTGCCACCTTGCCTGCCATGTCTGCCGCTCCTTCGAGCGACGGGCAAAAGTGCCCGTTCGCAGACACGTAGGTCGCGCCCCGGGCGCGCGTTACACGGGCCCCGTCATTCCCACGGCTCGTCGACGACGGGCCCGTCATCGTCCTCCGGGAAGCCACAGGAGCGCAGGTGCTCCCTCGCCCGGTAAACGAGGACGCGCACGTAGCCATCGGAGATGCCGAGCACCTTCGCGACCTCCTCTCGCGGTTGCTCGTCAATCAGGCTCAGCTTCACCACGCTCCGCTGGAGCCGCCCCATGCGGACGATGCAGCCGTTCACCCGGGCCAGCTCCTCGGCCTGGGCAATCAGCTCCTCGCTCGTCGTGTCCTCGCTCGGGGAGGAGGCCGCTTCGAGCAGCAGCCGCGCTCGCTGCCGCCTCGAGTGCTTCCTCCGCCGGTTCTGCACGTTGTGCTGGAGAATCACCGTCAGCAGCTTCAGCGAGTCCTCCGGCGCCCCCGCGATGGCCCGCGCCTCCGGGAGCTGAAAGAACGAGACGAAGCTGTCCTGCACCGCGTCCAGCGCCTCCTCCGCGTCCAGCCCCCGGCTCCGCGCCAGGGCCAGCAGCCTCGCGCGATGCTCATGCACGAGCACCGCCACCCAGCTCAGGAAGCCGGAGGGTGCGGGGCGCTCCGGTGCTCGGACGGCTTCGTTGTCGGCCATGGCTTCGTGACTCCCGGGTGCGTAGGTCGTGACCCGCTCAGGTGTTACAGCCCGCACTCGCGGTCGCACGAAAAGCAGCAACCTGGCGCTTGCGGTGCGTCACGGACAACCGAGCGTGCGGACGCGCCACCACTCCCCGCAAAGGAGCGCGCGGTGTGCGCTCCGACCCGATCGGGGTTGTGCTTGAACCATTTTGTAACTTTCAAGAAAAGACAAACATCCCCTCCGCTCCGAACCGAGTACATTCCAATTCATCGCGAGGGGGCATCACCATGAAGGGACTCATTCGCAACAGTGTGGCGGCGGCAGCGTGCATCGTGGCGTTCCTGGGGGCCACGGAGGCGGACGCGAAGCCGACGGGCATCAAGATGGCGGGCATCGACCAGTGTGTGGACATCCCCAACGGCAACTTCAGCAAGGGCGTGCAGCCCATCCTGTGGAAGTGCCACTCGGGCGTGAATCAGAAGTTCGACTACACCGGTGGCCAGTTCAGCGTGATGAACGGCGCGCTCTGCCTGGACATCGAGGAAGGCAAGACGCAGGGCACCACGCGCGTGCTGCTGTGGGAGTGCCACAACGGGCCAAACCAGCGGTGGGTGGTGAAGGACGGGCAGCTCCAGAGCATCCTGCCCACGCCGGACAAGGTCCCCGTCTGTCTCGACAGCGAGAAGCAGGGGAAGGAGACGAAGCTGGTGGCGCGCAAGTGCAACGGCCGCGGCACGCAGCGCTGGCAGACGAAGTAGCCCGTTGAAGCGCGGGGGGCTCACCCACCCGCGCGCGTCGGGCGCCCCGCCACTGGCACGGGCTCCGGAGTCACCAGTCGGGGCCCGCGCCAAAAGCGCACGAAGGCCGTGAGGTAGCCCGGCCGCTCGCGCGTCGTGTCGTCATGGCGCGGCAGGTACAGCCACGGCACGCGCGGGTGCTGGTGGTGGGCCAGGTGCCAGTTGAAGTGCAGCAGCAGCGACTCGTACAGCGGATGGGCTCGCAGGTTGTGCGCCCCGTCCAGTACATGCCTGGGGCTGTGCGCGTGGGTGACGTACTGCTGCGCCGACCAGTTGAGCCCATAGAGCGCGTACAGCAGCAGGTACCGCCCGGGAGACAGGTCCAGCGCGAGGACCAGTCCCACGTGCAGCAGCACCACGCCGACGCACTCCAGGCGGATGCGGCGCATGAAGGACTCGGGGATGCCCTCCACCATGGCCACGGCGGACGGGTCCTTCACCAGCCGGCCACGCAGCGCCCCGGGCGCCACCAGCACCACTGCCATCGCCAGGGGCACCAGCAGCCAGAAGCCTCCCAGGTAGAGCGCGTAGAAGGTGACGCGCTTCCGCCGCACGTCGTCGCCCGGGTAGTACAGGTCGAACATCTCCGCGTCGCTGCGGTTGCGGCGGTGGTGCCCCAGGTGACACGCGCGCAGGAAGGAGAACGGCCCCGGGAAGAAGGCCGCGAGCAACAGGCCGAAGCCCTCGTTGACCGCCGCGTGCGCGTGGAACACGCGGTGCTCCGCCTCGTGCAGCAGCGAGTACAGCGGCAGGAAGAGGAACGAGAAGGCCACGCCCGCGCCCAGCACCCCAAGCCACCCATCCGCGCGCGAGGCGACCCACTGCAATGCCACGCCCCCAGAGATGATGCCGAGCGCCAGCGCCACGTTGAGCCGCCCCGGCGGCGCGGGGATGTCCACGGACGTGCCGCTCACGGGCACCCCCTCCCGCCTGAAGAACACCGCATGCGCCGCGAGCGCCACCGCCACTCCGCCCAGCACATCCACCACGAAGTGCTGCTTCACGGTGAGCGTGGACACGGAGATGAGCGCGGCCCACACGAGCCACAGTGCTCCCGCGCGCCGGTGCCGCAGCCGCAGCGCCCCGAGCACGGTGACGGCGACATGGAGGCTCGGGAACGTGTTGCCCGGCAAATCCTGAGACCACATCACCCGGAACTGCTCGCGCCAGTACGGGGACGCAATCGACTCCACCGGCGGGCGAGGGAAGTGCGAGGTGAAGAGGAAGAAGCCCAGGTAGCACAGCGCATTCACCGCCAGCACCGCGCCCAGCATGCGCACGTACTCCTCCGCCTCCAGCGCCCACGCCGCCACGAGCGGGAAGACGAAGAAGGACGTGTAGACGGCGTACGTCCACGGGAGGAACGGAATGGCCGCGTCCACCGGCAGCGACAAGTCAACGCGCGGCGGCAGGTGCGCGTTGAGCCACCAGTAGCACTGGAAGGTGCCCACGAGGACGACCACCGTGGTGGCCAGGCGGCCGGCGAAGCGGCGGTTGAGGCGCAGCAACAGCTCCCTCATGGACCTTCCTTCCGTACCCCTCGGGCGAACGGGCCGGATGTGAGCACGGCGCCGTGCCAGGCGCCAACGCGCGGCCCGCACCGGGTAGGCTCCACGCCGCCGCATGAGCCTCCTCCGACGCGCCACCCGTGACGACAACCCGACGCTGCTCGACCTGTTCGGCGCGGTGCCGATGCAGGGCGAGCTGGTCCTCTCCACCCAGCGCTCCCCGGACTACTTCGCCCTCTTCGACATGCAGCGCGGGGACGCCGAGGTCTGGGTCCACCACGGCGAAGAGGAGTACCGGCTCGACGGCATGGGCGCCATCCACGTGCGCGACGGCTGGCTGGACGGCCGCCCGTGCCGCGTGGGCTACCTCGGAGACCTGCGCACCCGCTTCGCCGCGCGCCGGGCCCGCGGCCTCGCCCGCCACTTCGGCCCCGTGCTGGAGGAGACCGCCGAGCGCCTGGGCGTGGACACCTTCCTCACCGCCGTCATGGCCTCCAACGCCACCGCCCTCCAGGCCCTGGTGCGTCGCAAGCCCGGACGCGAGGCCCAGCCCCACTACGCCCTGCTCCGCCGCTTCTCCGCCGTCTCCATCCAGTTCCTCCTCCGCCGCCGGCCCCGTCCCAGCGTCTTCACCGTGCGCCGCGCCACGGCCGCGGACGTGCCCGCCATGGCCGCGCTCCTCGACGCGGACCACCGCACGCGCCCCTTCGGCTACCGCTTCGACACCGGCGAACTGGAGCACCGCTTCGCCCGCTGGCCGGGGCTGCGCGTGGAGGATTCGTATCTCGCGTTCGACGCGGGCGGGCGGCTGGTGGGCTGCACCTCCGCGTGGAACCCACAGGCCGTGAAGCGCTACCGCGTCCTCGCGTACCGGGGCGGCATGCGCTGGGTGCGGCTCGGGTGGAATGCCATGGCGTCCGTGGTGCGGGCGCCGCGCCTGCCCGCGCCGGGCGGCGACTTCCGCTACTTCTACCTCTGCAACACGAGCGTGCGCGGCGAGGACCCCGCCATCTTCCGCGCCCTGCTGGAGCAGGTGTACGCGGACTTCCACGGCCAGGGCTTCCACTTCTTCACCCTCTACCAGGGCGAGGACGACGCACTGGCCCCGGCGCTGAAGGGCTTCCTCCAGCGTCGGCTCGACTTCCACCTCTACGCCGTCACACCCGCCTCGCGCCCGCGCGACACCTTCCCGCCCGGGCGCACCGGCTTCGAAATCTGCCTCCCGTAGTCGCGGCCTACCGTGCCGCGCTCGGCGCCTGGGCCTCCGTGTCGTTCCGGTAGACGACGCCCTCCTTCATCACGAAGAAGACGGCCTCCGTCTTGCGGATGTCCTGGAGAGGGTTGCCCGGCACCGCCACCACGTCCGCCAGCTTCCCCGGCTCCAGCGTGCCCAGCGTCGAGGACACGCCCAACAGCTCCGCCGCGTTGACGGTGGCCGCGCGCAGCGCCTCCACGGGCGGCAGGCCCGCCTCCACCATCAGCGCGAACTCGCCCGCGTTGCGCCCGTGCGCGAAGACGCCCGCGTCCGTGCCGAAGGCAATCCGCACGCCCTTCGCAATCGCCTTGCGCAGCGCCTGCTTCCGCGCCTCGTCCACCGCGCGCACCTTGCGGATGTTCTCCTCCGGCAGCATTCCCTTGTCCGCGCGCTCGCGCACGCCCTGGAAGGCCATGGCCGTGGGCACGTACCAGGTGCCCTTCTTCTTCATCAAATCCAGCGCCTCGTCATCCAGCAGCGAGCCGTGCTCGATGGAGTCCACGCCCGCGCGGATGGCCCGCTTCGCCCCTTCCGCTCCGTGTGCGTGCGCGGCCACCTTGCGCTTGCGCGCGTGCGCCTCGTCGACGATGGCATCCAGCTCCGCCTGGGTGAGCTGCGGCGAGTCCACGTCCGAGTTCAGGCTCAGCACCCCGCCCGTGGCGCACACCTTGATGAGGTCCGCGCCGAACTTGAGGTTCTCCCGCACCAGGGCGCGCAGCGCCTCCGGGCCATTGGCCACGCCGCGCGTGGACTCCTCCGCGAGCATTCCCTTGCGGAAGGAGTTGCCCCCGTCGCAGTGCCCGCCCGTGCTGCCCAGTCCCACCGTGGCGGCGATGATGCGCGGCCCCACCACCGTGCCCCGGCGGATGGAGTTGCGCAGTCCCACGTCGATGAAGTCCGGCGCCCCCAGGTTGCGCACCGTGGTGAAGCCCGCCATCAGCGTCGCGCGCACCTTCGGCAGCGACTCCAGCGTCTGCTCGGGGATGGTGCGCTGCAGGTCGTCGATGACGTCCTGGCGCCAGTCCGGGCCCGGCTCGCCCGTCAGGTGCGTGTGCGCGTCCATGAAGCCCGGCAGCAGCGTGGCGTCACCCAGCTCCACCACGCGCGCTCCGGCGGGAACGTTCGCGCCCGCCCCCACCGCCGTCACCTTCCCGTCCTGCACCACCACCACGCCCGGCGTGACGAGCTTCCCCGCCTTCGCGTCGAACAGGCGCGCGGCCTTGAGGACGTAGGACTTCGGAGGAGCCTCCGCCGCGGAAGCGGCGAAGGACAGGACGAGGGAGGCCAGGAAGAACGAGCGTCGCATGGGACGCATTGCCCTCCGCCCGGCCCGTCCGAGTCAAGCCGCCTCACTCCGGCGTCAGCGACAGGCTCCAGGCCCCCGGGTAGCCGCCTTCCTCCAGCGAGAGCTGCATCACGTACGTGCCCGACTGGGACACGGTCACCCGGCCACCCAACGGCGCCCACTCCAGTCCGCCGGGTAGCAACAAGGAGACGCGCGCGGACGGTGACGTCTCCACCCTGTACGTCCGCTCCCCCTCCAGCGTGACGGTGAAGACGTCCAGGTCGTTCTCCGCCTCGAAGTTCCCCGACGCGGGCAGCGCCAGCGGAGCGGCCTGGCTCGATATGCCCGGAAGGTCATCGGTGCCCACCTTCTCCACCTTCAGCGTGTGGGCCTCCATGAAGGAGGTCGACAGCACGGTGAGGCTGAGCGACGGGACGCCATTGACGTTGACGTGCTTGGAGCTCACGCGCTCCGGCGCCGAGCTGCTCCGCGAGCCATGGGCGTTGATGCTCATCCGGCACTCGGGCTCGCAGCTCACCACGTAGACGCCGTCCGGGTCGGTCTCGAAGACAAGGGTGTCGAGGTCCGAGCTGGAGTGGGCGCGCACGGAGATGGGAACGCCCAGCGGCGAGAGGGCCGCCTCCGCGACGTAGGTGGGGTGGTCGTCCGGGCCCAGGTCCTCCAGCACGAGCTGGAAGGGCGCGTCCGAGGTGCTGCTCCGAGAAGGCGTGAGCTTGAGGTGATACGCGCCCGCCCCGCCGCCGGGAATCGGGAGGAATGCGTTGACGGCCACCGCACCCAGCCGCCCCCCGGCGCTGTCGAAGAGCTGGACGTCCACGGGCAGCGAGGGCTGCTGCCGCAGCGCATAGACGTGGCCCAGCTCCGCCGTGAAGACGAACTCGTCCACGTCCTTGCTCGAGTGCATCCGCACGGAGACGGGCACTCCGGCCGTCAGCCGCGTGGCGGTGGCCGGCGTGTCCCCATGGTCATCCAGCCCCAGGTCCGTCAGCCGGCAATCGAAGGTCAGCGGCGGCTCGCCCAGCGTCGGGCTCACCTGGATGAACCACGTCCCGGACGTGACGGCCTTCATGTCCAGCCGGGCCTGGTTGCGCACCCCGAGCCCCTCGGCGGAGTCCACCACCCGGCCCGAGCCATCCAGCAGGCGCAGCACCACGCCGGACTCCAGCGTCGGCAGCTCGCAGCCGAAGCGGTAGGCGTGGCCCGCCACGGCCTGGAAGCGGACGACGTCCTCGTCCCCCAGGAACGTGCTCGTCACCTTGAAGGGCGCGTCGGACGGCTCTCTTCCCGAGGCCGCCGCCGGCTGGTCGCCAAAGTCATCCAGCCCCATGTCCACGAACTGGTACGTGTACGTGCCCGTCACGCCGCCGTCGCCGGACACCTCGACGTACCAGGTGCCCTCCTCCAGTCCCGTGAAGACCCAGGAGCTCCGCTCGCGGTCGAGGACGAAGCTGCTCACCTGCCGGCCGGAGCCGTCCAGCAGCCGCGGCAGGCAGCGGGGCAGCGAGTCCGACTGCAACCCGCAGAAGAAGAAGTAGGTGTGACCGGCCTTCGCGGTGAAGGAGAAGAGGTCCCGGTCCGACTGGCCGCGCGTGCTGGCGTTGATGCGGCCCTCGTGCGGTCGGCCCAACTCCAGCGGGGTGGCCTCTCCGGGCGAGCCCCCATGGTCGTCCGGCGTCACGAAGGCGGCGACCTGGCACAGCAGCCCGGCGGACTCCTCCCAGGTGCCGCAGCGGCAACTGGGCTGGCCCGCGTTGGAGAAGCACGTGCCCGCCGTGCACCGCACGCCCTCACAGGCAGTCGCGTCGTCTTCCGCCGTCTCGAACGTGGGGCCACAGCCGGCGAGGGCGAGGAGGACGGTGATGAACAGGGGAGCGACTCCCCCGCGGAGCGATGAGCGAAGCAAGTGCGGACCTCGGGTTGACGGCGCGCACTGGAGCTATGGATGGCTCCGCGCCCCGCCAACGCACCGCCCTCGCGCGGCCGCGCTGCGTGTTCCCCAGCGCACACGCCGCCCGTCGGCCGGGTGGCAGTGGCGTCCGGAGTGATGGCCTGCGCTCACTGCTCGGGCGGCGTGAAGCCCCTCAGCCCCCGGTCCACCACCGTGAGGAGGAAGGGGGGCAGCCAGGCGGAGCCCCGCGCCAGGAAGAGGTAGTACGTCCCCCGCACCATCGGCTCGAAGCTCAGCGAGTTGGAGGTCCCCAGGGCCAGCGGCACTCCGGCGGCGTCGGTCACCGCCGCCTCGCACTCCACCGCTCCGGCCCCCTCCGACTTCAGCGTGTAGCTGTGGCCGGCCTCGCCGGTGAAGGAGAGCACGTCCGTGTCGGCCCTCGACTGGAGGGTGACGGACACCGGAGTCCCCGGCACCAGCGGCGTGGCTCCTTCCATTCCATCCGCGTGCTCGTCCGGGCCCAGGTCGTCGAGCCGGCAGGAAGACGTCACGGGGAACACGCCGGACGAGACGCGAAGCTCCACGAACCAGTCCTCCGTCTCCGTCGCCAGGGCGCCGACGGCGGCCCGGCCCACCGCGTACTGCGGGAGGACCTCCAGCACCCGCCTGCTGGCCGTCGTCAGCCGCAGCTCCTGGTAGATGGTGTTCGCCTGCTCGCAGCTGAAGCGGTAGCCCCGCCCCGCGACGGCGCGGAAGGTGAAGACGTCCCGGTCCTCCGGCGTGCTGTGCATCACCGGGAAGGGGAGGGGCTCGCGGGAGGCCTGGAGCGTCGTGGCCTGCTCCCGGCTGTCGCCATGGTCGTCCGCGCCCAGGTCCAGCAACTGGTACGTGTACGTCCCCTCGAACGTGTCGCTGCTCACCTCGATGTACCAGGTGTCCGCCGTCCTCAGCAGGGCCGTACCCAGCCACACCCGCTTGTCTTCCGTCACCACGCTCAAGGCGAGCGGTGCCGCCTGGCCCGAGGCGTCCAGCAGTCGCAGCTTGCAATCGCTCAGCGTCACCCGCCCGCAGCGGAAGGTGTACGCGTGGCCCGCCTGGGAGGTGAAGGCGAAGAGGTCCCTGTCCCTCAGCTCCGTGCGCTGACCTTTCTGGAGCGCGGCGGTCCGCGCGGCCATGGGGAGCGTCAGCACCGTGGCGCTCGCGGGCGAGCCCCCGAGGTCATCCGCCGTCTCGAAGGCGCCGACCTCGCACGTCACTCCGGCGGCGGCCTCCCACGCGCCGCAGCGGCACGTGGGCTGCCCCGCGTTGGAGAAGCACTCGCCCGCGGTGCACTGGATGCCGGCGCAGACCTCGGCGTCGTCCGGCGGCTCCACGGTGGAACCACACGCGGCCAGGACGAGCCCGCACGCGAGGAGGCTCGGGAGGAGGCGGAGGGGCATGGGGCTTCAGACCTCGCGGTGCTTCCAGGTGCCGCGCCGGAAGAGGATGACCGCCGCCACCGCCAGCACGGAGAAGGCGACGGCGATGGACAGGAAGACGCCCGAGGGCCCCATCCCCACCGGCCCGGCGAGCACCCAGGCCAGCGGCACCTCCAGCAACCAGAAGCAGCAGATGTTGAGGACGGTGGGCGTGGTGGTGTCCCCCGCGCCGTTGAAGGCCTGCGACAGCACCATGCCGAACGCGTAGAAGAGGAAGCCGCCGCTGATGATGCGCAGCGCGTGGGACGCGTGGAAGACGACCTCCGGCTCGCGGGCGAAGGCCGCCACCAGCGGCTCGGCGGTGACGAAGAACACCAGCCCCACCGTGCCCAGGAAGATGGCGTTGATACGGGCCGCCGTCCACACCGCCTGCTCACCGCGCTCCGGCTTGCGAGCGCCCAGGCTCTGTCCCACCAACGTGGTGGCCGCGTTGCTCAAGCCCCACGAGGGCAGGAGCGCGAAGAGGACGATGCGCAGGGCGATGGTGTAGCCCGCCACCGCCGCGCTGCCGAACGTCGCGACGATGCGCGCCAGCACCACCCAGCTGGTGGTGTTCACCAGCGCCTGCGCGGTGCCCGCGCCAGACATCTTCAGCATGGCCAGCATCGTCCCCGGCTCCAGCTTCAGGTGCTCGCGCCGCAGCTTCAGCCGCCCGTCCCCGCGCGCCAGCCGGTAGAGCTGGTACGCCACGCCGCAGCTGCGGCCGAACGTCGTGGCCACCGCCGCGCCCATGACGCCCAGCTCCGGGAAGGGCCCCACGCCGAAGATGAGCATGGGGGCGAGGACGATGTTGATGGCGTTGGCCAGCCACAGCACGCGCATGGAGATGGCCGCGTCCCCGGCGCCTCTGAAGATGGCGTTGATGAGGAAGAGCAGCAGCACGCTGCCCATGCCGCCCAGCATCACCTGCGTGTAGCGCACGCCGTGCTCCAGCACCCACGGCGAGCCGCCCATCAGCGCCATCAGCGGCCGCGCGAAGGCGACGCCCGCCACTGCGATTGGGATTGCGAGCGCCACGCCCAGGCCGATGGCCTGCACCGCGGTGCGTGCGGCGCGCTCCGGGTCTCCTTCACCGATGCGCCGGGACACCAGGGCCGTGGCGCCGATGCTCAACCCCATGGCCGCCGCGTAGATGATGGTGAGCAGCGACTCCGTCAGCCCCACCGTCGCCACGGCGTCCGCCCCCAGGCGGCCGACGAAGAAGACGTCCACCACGGCGAAGACGGACTCCATCACCATCTCCAGCACCATGGGCACGGAGAGCAGGAAGATGGCCCGCCGTATCGGCAGCCGGGTGAGGTCCTGCCGCGTCCCGTGAACGGCCTCCTTCAAGGACGTCCACAGTCCGGGGGTCGCCGCCTCGGGCAGACCTCCGGCCTCGACCACCGGCGACGGCTCCACACCGGCGGGAGATGTATCCGACATTGCATGCCTCCGAGCCGCCCTTGTGTCAGGAAGGTGCGACCGCGTCCAGGGACGGGACTGCCGCCCTCGCCTGACCCGGCGCGTGCGGCCCGGACCCCGGGTGAGGCCCGGCCGCTGATCCACCCCGTGGCCGGGCGGGCGCTGCGTGGCCTGCCTGCTGCTTTAAGGGGAAACCACAAGGGCCCTGACAAAAACTCCGTGGCCACTGGACGGTGACTCTGTGCGCGAGGACGGTTGAGTCCGAGACAGCGTCGAGCGCTGGACAACCACCCTGCGCCGCGGGGCCGTCTTTAAGTCGGAGGGCCGGGTGTAGGGTGCCTGCACAATGGGAATCAGCCTGCCACCCGTGAGTCCGAGCGGGGGTCCCACCGGGGGGGCCGCACACTTCAGTCTGTCCAGCAGCGCCCGGGTCCTCGGGACGCTGCACCTGGGCCCTGGCGCCGTCATCGCCCAGGGCGCGGTCATCCGCTCCCACGGGGGCGCGGTGCGGCTGGGGGCAGGCGCGGCCGTGCTGGAGAACGCCACCGTCACCGGCACGTCCGAGCACCCCGTCATCGTGGGCGAGCGGGCGGTGCTGGGCCACCGGAGCGTCGTGCTGGGCGCGGAGGTGGGGGCCCTGTCCGAGGTGGGCAGCGGCGCCATCCTCATGCCCTTCGCCCGCGTGGGCGCGCGCTGCCTGGTGGGCGAAGGCACCGTCATTCCCTCCGGCATGGTGGTGCCGGACGAGTCAGTGGTGGAGGGCCGCCCCGGCCAGGTCCTCCGCCGTGCCACCGCCGAAGACCTGGAGCGACTGCGGCGGCTGCGTGGCGGCAGCCTCTCTCTGCCGGGCCAGCCACTCACCGTCTTTTCCGCGAGAGACCGCGCCGAGGATGCCCCCATGGGACAGCTCTACACGTTTCGGGACAAGCACCCGCTCGTCCATCCGACGGCCACCCTCTTCTCCACCGCCGAGGTGTCCGGAGACGTGGTCATCGGCCCCGGCTGCATCATCGGGTCCGGGGTGAAGATTGTCGGCGACGCCGGGGGGCCGGTGCGCCTGGGCGCGGGCGTCCAGGTACTTTCCAATACCGTGTTGCACCTGCCACAGGACAGCGGACTGGTGCTGGAGGACGGCGTCATCATCGGCCCGGGCTGCACGGTGCACGGCTGCCACGTGGGCGCGGGCACCGTGGTGGAGCCGGGCGCCATCCTCTGCGACGGCAGCCGCCTGGGCCGGGGCTGCATCGTGAGCGCGGGCAGCCTGGTGAAGCCGGCCTCCAGCTTCCCGGACGGCGCGCGGGTGGAGGGCTTCCCGGCGGTGCAGACGGGCACCCTCTCCACGCCGCCGCCCCCGCCGCGCTGGGCCCTGCGGCCGGAGGACCTGGCGGGACTGCGGCGCGTGGGGTAGCCCCCCGCGCGCTCACTGCCCCGTCCCGGTGCGGTGCTTTCAGCCCTGCGCGGCCTTCGCGTAGAGCTCCAGCAGCTGCATCCAGCCGCCCGTCCCGCCCACCGAGTTGCGCACCGCCTCCGCGGCGTCGCCGAAGCGCTCGAGGTTGCGGTGCTCCAGGTCCACCCGCGTGCGGCGCGGGCCCTCGGGGGTGAAGGTGACTTCCACCTCGGTGATGAGCGACGCGTCGTACTGCCACTGCGCGGAAAGCTGCCACGCGAGCACCACGCGCCGGGGCGGCTCCCAGGCCAGCACCTTGCCCCAGTCACACTGCGAGCCGTCCTCGCACACCTCGTACCAGCGGCCATTCTCCTTCGGCTCCAGCACGGCCGTCTTCATCGTCGTCTTGCCGATGTGGTGCTCCCGAGGCCACCAGCGGTCGATGTTCTCCGTGAACACCCGGAACGCCCGCTCCTGGGGTGCCTCGACGACGACGTGCTTGCGAACCGGCTCCACGCTCTTTCCGCTCACGAGTCCTTCTCCTCTTCCACCGCCTCCTTGAAGGCGGCGAGTGCCCTGTCCCAGAACCTGTCGAGATAGCCGCGCATGGCCTCCACGCCGCGCGGGTCCACGCGGTAGACGCGCCGCGTCCCCTCCGCGTGGTCCACCACCAGCCCCGCGGCCTTCAAAATCTTGAGGTGCTGCGACACCGCCGGCCGCGACACCGGCAGCTTCTCCGCCAGCTCCCCCACCGACAGCGGGCGCTTCGCCAACCGCTCGAAGATGTCCCGGCGCGTGTCGTCCGCCAGCGCGGCGAAGCCGTCCGTTGCGTTAGTCATGACTTACCGTAAGTAATAGCTTACCAAGCGAGCAGACGTCAAGCGGGGCATGCCCGCCCATGAGGGGAAGGCGGGAAGCCAGCGCCCTGCTGGCAACGACACCTGCGACAGCACTGGCGGGCGCTCAGGCAACGGCTCCCGGGAGTGCTCCGGCGCTCCGCCATCCAAATCCTCAAGGAGGAGAATGAATGGAGGTGGAGAGTCGCGCGATGCTCCAGGCGCTCGGTGACGAGGGGTTGCGGGAAATCCACCGGGGGCGCCGCTACGTGGTGCTGCGCGGCACCAGGCAGGACGGCGAGCCCCTGGTCGTCAAGCGGGTACGCGCCGGTCCGCTCGCCACCGGCAGCATGGCCATGCTGCGCCACGAGTACTCGCTGCTGCGCTCCCTCAACGGAGAAGTGCCCGGCGTCTCGCGCCCGGTGACGCTGGAGGAGGACGCGGCGAGCATGCCGTCCCTCGTCCTGGAGGATGCCGGCCCGCAGAACCTCCAGGAGTGGCTGGGGCGCCGGCCGGTGGCCATGGATGCCTTCCTGGAACTGGCCCTCCAGCTCGCCGGCATCATCGCCAGCCTGCACCAGCAGCACGTCATCCACCGCGACCTCAACCCCACCAACATGGTGGTGGGCGCAGGCAGCCGGCATGTCACCGTCATCGACTTCGACCTCGCCACGCGCGTGGCCGGCCTGCCCCCCAGCCACGAGATGCCGGACGAATTGCAGTGGGCCCTGCCCTACGTCGCGCCCGAGCAGACCGGGCGGATGAACCGCCCCATCGACCACCGCGCGGACCTCTACTCGCTGGGCGCCACCTTCTACGAGCTGCTCACCGGGCTGCCGCCCTTCGTGTCCATGGACCCGGCCGAGCTGGTGCACGCCCACCTGGCGAAGCCGCCCGTGCCGCCCGCGTTCGCCAACCCCGCCGTCCCGAAAATCCTCTCGGACCTGGTGCTGAAGCTGCTCGCGAAGATGCCGGAGGAGCGCTACCAGAGCGCCGAGGCGCTGCTCGCGGACCTGCTGGAGACGCGGCGCCGGCAGGCCTCGGGGCCCGTGGGCTCGTTCGAGCTGGGCCGCGTGGACCTGGCCCGGCAGCTCACCTTCCCCCGGCGCCTGTACGGCCGTGAGCGCGAGCTGGCGCGGCTGCGCGAGGCGCTGGAGCGCGTGCGCCATGGCCGCAGCGAGGGCGTGCTGCTCGCGGGCGAGGCGGGCATCGGCAAGTCGGAGCTCATCCGGGAGCTGGGCCGCCGCGCCGCGCCGGGAGACCATGTGCTCAGCGGCAAGTTCGCCACCATCCAGGGCAACGTGCCCTACCCGGCCTTCGTGGAGGCCTTCCAGGGCCTGATGCACCGGCTGGAGGAGCAGCCCCCGGAGGTGCGCGAGGGCTGGCGGCGCCGGCTGCTCTCCGCGCTGGGCCCCAACAGCCACGTCATCAGCGACATCATCCCGGAGCTGGAAGCGCTGCTGGGCCCCCAGCCCACGCCCCTCACGCTGGAGCCGGTGGAGGCCGCGGCGCGGCTGCAGCTCGTCTTCCAATCCTTCGTCCAGGCGCTCGCGTCCGCCGAGCACGTGCTCGTGCTCTTCCTGGAGGACCTGCAGTGGGCGGACCCCGGCTCGCTCCAGCTCCTCCACCACCTGGCCATGGACCCGGACTCGTGCCACGTCCTGGTGGTGGGCGCGTACCGGCCGCGCGAGGTGGACGAGGGCCACCCGCTGTCCCGGCTGCTCGCGTCCCTGCGCGAGGAAGAGGCGATGTCCTTCCGGACGCTCGAGCTGGCCCCGTTGGATTTGCCCGCCGTCACCGCGCTGTGCGCCGACACCTTCCGCTGCGGCCCCGCGCGCGCGCGCCCGCTCGCGGACTGCCTGCTGCGCAAGACGGCCGGCAACCCGCTCTTCCTCACCCGGCTGATGCGGTTGCTCCACCAGTCCGGCCTGCTGGCCTTCGACCTGGACCGCGGCGAGTGGCGGTGGGACCTGGACCGGCTGGAGCGGGTGCAGGTGACGGAGAACGTGGTGGAGCTGATGATGGCCACCATCCGCCGGCTGCCGGAGCGGGCCCAGCGCGCGCTGGAGGTCGCCGCCTGCCTGGGAGACCGGGTGCAGCTGCGGCTGTTGTCCGCGCTGATGGGGGACTGCGAGGGCGACGCGGCCTCGGCGCTGTGGTGCCTGTTGCGCGAGGGGCTGCTCGTGCCGGAGCGGGACGGCAGGCTCGCGCGCGTCCAGGCGCGGGAGGCGACGTACGTCTTCGCGCATGACCGGGTCCGCCAGGCGGCGTACTCCCTGCTCTCCGAGGACGAGCGTCGGCGCCTGCACCACGAGGCCGGGCGCCTGCTGCTGCGCGAAATCCGCGGGGACCTGCTCGACGAGCGGCTCTTCGCGGCGGCGGACCACTTCCACCTGGGCCTGGCGCGGCCGGGCGGGACGGTGGAGGGGATGGAGCTGGCGGAGCTCAACTTCCGCGCGGGCCTCAAGGCCAAGGGGACGTCGGCGTTCGGCGCGGCGCTGGTGTACCTGCTGCGCGGCATCGAGCTGCTGCCCCGGGAGCAGTGGGGCTCGCGCCAGGAGCAGGTCTTCCGCCTGCACAGGGAGGCGGCGGAGTGCGCCTACTTCTCGGGAGACATCGTGCTCGCCGGGGAGCTGATGCGCACCGCGCTGGAGCATGCGCCCTCGCGGCTGGAGAAGGCGAACCTGCACTGCCTCCTCGTGCTCGCCAATGCCATCAACGCCCGCTTCGACGAGGCGCTCCGGTGGGGGCTCGAGGGACTGCGACTGTTCGGCATGGAGCTGCCGGAGCGCGACTACACCCAGGCGCTCACGGCGGAGCTGGCCCAGGTGGCCGTCAACATGCGGGGCCGCACGGTGGAGGAGCTGCTGGAGGCCCCGCGCATGG
Source organism: Pyxidicoccus caerfyrddinensis (assembly GCF_010894405.1). GTDB lineage: Bacteria > Myxococcota > Myxococcia > Myxococcales > Myxococcaceae > Myxococcus > Myxococcus caerfyrddinensis. Next base: position 394,574 of record NZ_JAAIYA010000003.1, on the reverse strand, counting down.
AGGACCCGGAGCTGCTGGCCTGCGTGCGGCTGCTGGCGGAGCTGGACAACGCCGCCTTCTACATCCACCCGGAGCTGTTCGGCCTCGTCAACACGCGCGCCCTCAACCTCACGCTGGAGCACGGCAACTCCCCGTGGGCGCCAGTGGTGTACGGGGGCCACGGGCTGATGATGACCATGCGCGGGGGCGACATCGTGTCCGGCCATGCCTTCGCGACCATGGCGGCGGAGCTGGGCCGGCGGCAGGGAGACCCCCGCCAGGAGTGCCGGGCGCTCATCTCGCTCCTGCAACTCAACTACTGGAGGAGGCCGCTGCGCACCAACCTCCCCCTGGTGCGCCGCGCCTTCGCGGTGGGGCTGGCGGGAGGAGATCTGCACTTCGCGGGCTACGCGCTCATCAGCGGCGCGTCCGCCGAGCTGACCCTGGGCGTCGAGCTGCCCCGCGTGCTCGCCTCCGTCGAGACGTGCATGTCCTTCTTCCGCAAGTGCGGCGAGCTGCCCATGCAGGACACCGGCACCCTCTTGCGCCAGACCATCCGCGCCCTCCAGGGCCACACCCGCCAGCCGGCCCGCTTCGATGACGAGGACTTCGACGAGGCGTCCTTCCTCGCCAGGAAGGACCTGGCGCCCCTCAACCGCGGCTTCCACGCCATGCTGCGCCTGCTCGTCGCGTACCTGCTGGGCGACTTCGAGGAGGCCCGCGCCATGGCCGAGTTGGCGGGCCGCCACGCGGTGCACGTGCAGGGCTCGCACCGCATCCCCGAGTACAACGTCGTGACGTCGCTGCTGCTGGTGGCCCGGTGCGACGAGGCTTCAGAAGGCCGGGCGGAAGCCCTGTCGGAGACGCGGCCACAAGCCCTGGCGCGTATCGCCGACAACCAGCGCCAGCTCGGCGCGTGGGCGGAGGCCTGCCCGGAGAACTTCCGCCACAAGCACCAGCTCGTGGCCGCCGAGGTGGCCCGGCTCGAGGGGCGGCACGTGGAGGCGATGGCCCTCTACGACGCCGCCATCGACGGGGCCCACACCGAGGGTGTCCTCCAGGACGAGGCCCTGGGGAACGAGCTGGCGGGGCGCTACTACCACGCGCTGGGCCGCAAGCGCTTCGCGGCGCTCCACCTGCGCGCCGCCCTGGAGGCCTTCGCCCGCTGGGGCGCGTGGGCCAAGGTGTCGCTGCTGGAGGAGGAGTTCCCTGACTTGAAGTCCCTGGGCGGCAGGGCCTGGAGCGGGCCCGCCGTCCCGTCGGAGAACGAGGGGCCGCAGGGCGCGGCGCTGGACCTGCGCAGCCTGCTCAAGGCCTCCGCGACGCTGGTGGGCGAGGTGGTGTTGGACAGGCTGCTGGAGAAGCTGATGGCGGTGTGCCTGGAGTCCGCGGGTGCGACACGGGGCGCGCTGGTGCTGGAGGAGGCGGGCACCCTGGTGGTGCGCGCGCAGGGCACCGTGTCGGAGCCCGTCAGCCTGGAGCACACGCCGCTGGTCTCCGCGAGCACCGTCCCCGCCACGCTGGTGGAGCACGCGTGGCTGACGGGAGAGACGCTCGTGCTGGGGGACGCGGCACACCAGGGCCGCTTCGTCGCCGACCCGAGCGTCGTCCAGCGCGCCGTGAAGTCCGCCCTGGCCGTGCCCATCCAACGGCAGGCGCGAACGGTGGGCGTGCTCTACCTGGAGAACGACCTGGCCACGCACGCCTTCCCCTCCGAGCGCGTGGGCGTGCTGCGGGCGCTGTCCTCGCAGCTGGCCATCTCCCTGGAGAACAGCCAGCTCTTCGAGCGGCTCAACGTGGAGGTGCGGGAGCGCCGCAAGGCGGAGGCCACCGTGCGCTTCCTGGCGGAGTCGGGGCTGGCGCTGGCCGAGTCGTTGGACTTGGAGCTGACGCTGGCGAAGGCCACCCGCATGGTCGTCCCCTTCCTCGCGGACTGGTGCATGTTCATCGTCGCCGAGGACGACGAGCGCCTGCGGGTGGCCGCCTCCGCGCATGCGGACCCCGAGAAGGAGGTCGGCATGCGCGAGCTGCTGGCGAAGTACCCGCCCGACTGGAACTCGCCGGCCTCCATCATGGGCGTCCTGCGGACGGGCCGTCCCCTGCTGCGCGCCGAGCTCACCGCCGAGGTGCTGGCGGAGGCGGGGCAGGGGCCGGAGTACGTGAAGGGCATCCTGTCGCTGGGCACGCGCACGGCCATGCACGTGCCGCTGACCTCACGGGGCAAGACGCTGGGGGTCATCACCCTCGCCACGGGCGCGGCCGGCCGCCGCTACGGCGAAGCGGACCTGGACCTGGCGCAGGAGCTGGCCCGTCGCGTCGCCGTCTGCATCGACAACGCGCGCCTGTACCGCGCGTCCCAGGACGCCATCCGGCTGCGCGACGAGTTCCTCAGCGTCGCCTCGCACGAGCTCAACACGCCCCTCACGTCGCTGCGGCTGATGGTGCAGTCGCTGCTGCGCCACGCGCCCGAGGGCCTGCCGGAGACCGCGCTGCGCGCCCTGCGCACGGTGGATGGCCAGTCACTCCGGCTGGCCACGCTCATCGAGGAATTGCTCGACGTCTCGCGCCTGCACGCCGGCCGGTTGGATTTGAACCTGGAGCAGGTGGACCTGCGGGACGTCATCCACGGCGTGGCCGCGCGTCTGCGCGAACCGCTGGAGCGGGCGGGCTGCGCGCTGGAGCTGCGCCTGGAGGGCCCCATCTCGGGGCACTGGGATGCCATGCGCCTGGGGCAGGTGCTGCTCAACCTGCTCTCCAACGCCATCAAGTTCGGCGCCGGCAAGCCCATCCTCGTCGAGGCCGGGGTGGAGCATGGCACCGCGTGGCTGCGCGTGAGGGACCACGGCATCGGCATCGCACCGGACCGGCTGCCGCACATCTTCGACCGCTTCGAGCGCGCCGTGTCCGTGCGCGCCTACGGCGGCCTGGGACTGGGCCTGCACCTGGTGCGTGAAATCCTCACCGCGCTCGGCGGGAGCATCCGAGTGGAGAGCACCGTCGACGCCGGCACCGCCTTCACCGTGGAGCTGCCATGCGCCGGGCCTCCCCAGGAGGAATCCGAGCTCCCGGCGGCGGCCATGCCCGTCCCCTGAAACGACAGCACCCGGGAGGCCTGAAGGCCGCCCGGGTGCCGGTGCTTCATTCAGCGCTTGGGACTAGTAGTTGCCCAGCAGCGACACGCCCGAGTAGGCCGTGTAGCCGCGGAGGTTCACGTAGTACGTGCCCGCCGTGGTCTTCGCCGCCAGGCTGCACGACTCGTTGTTGCCGGACGAGTACGGACGGCAGTCGTACGTGGTCGTCGTCGGCGCGGCGTTCCAGCGCACGTACAGGTCCGCGTCGCCCGTGCCACCGGAGATGGAGATGGTGGCGGCGGTGCTGGCCGGCACGGCCAGGGTGTAGTTGGCCGACACGGAGCCGGAGGCGCCGGACAGGCCCGTCTTCGGGACGCCGCGCGTCAGCACGTTGCCCGTCGGAGGCGTACCCGTGGTGTAAGCACCCAGCAGCGTCACGCCCGAGTAGGTCGAGTACGCGTTGAGCATCACGTAGTAGGTGCCCGCCTGGATGTTGGTGATGGTGCAGGTCTCGGCGTTGCCGCTGGCGTACGGACGGCAGTCGTACGTGGCGGAGTCCGGCGCGGCGCCGAACTTCACGTACAGGTCCACGTCACCCGTGCCACCGGAGGTGGTGAACTTCAGGGTGGTGGCGCCCGTGGGGACGACCAGGGTGTAGAACTTGTTGTTGCCCGCGCTGTCGCCGATGCCCGTCACCGCGACGTTGTTGGTCAGCGGGGTGGTGGTCGGGGGAGGAGTGGTGACGCCCACGCCCACCGCTTCCCACGCGGCCTTCACGGCGTCCTGCGTGGCCGCGTCGTAGCCCAGGTCCGCGGCGGCCTGGATGGTCCAGGTCTTCGCGTTCGCGAAGGTGGTGGAGGCCGTGTACAGGTCGGTGTTGGCCTTGTACCAGATGCGAGCGGCCTTCTCGACGCCGATGGCCGGCACGTTGATGGTGGAGCGGCCGCGCGGGTGCAGACCACCCTTGGAGAGCAGCGCGAAGGCCAGGTTGGGCACGCCGGAGCTGTAGTGCACGTCGGTGCCCGACGTCACGTTGGCCGCCCAGTCCTTGGACGCGCCGTCCTTGGCCGGGTCATCCATGTAGCGGAGCGCGTCGTTCGCGGTGCCCGGGGTCCACACGTCCTCGCCAATCATCCAGATGGCGGCGGCGGTGCTCCAGGTGCCCGAGGCCTGGCTCTCGCAGATGGCGGAGAAGGTGTCGGACATGGCCTCGTTCAGGCCACCGGACTGACCGGAGTAGGTGAGGTTGGACTCGTTCTCCGTCACGGCGTGGGTCAGCTCGTGGACGGTGACGTCCGCGTCCTTGCCCAGCTCGATGGAGTTCACGCCGTCGCCATCGCCGTACACCATCTGCGTGCCGTCCCAGTAGGCGTTCACGTAGTTGGTGCTGTAGTGCACGGTGCTGATGAGCGTCGCGCCCGCGTTGTTGATGGAGTCGCGGTTGAACAGCGACTTGTAGCAGTTGTACGTGTAGCCGAGCATGTCGTAGTTCATGTCGACATGCGAGTCGCCGATGGCGGCCCCACCCTCGCTGCGCTTCAGGGTACCCGGGGTGGTCGTGCCGTTGTTGGCCGAGTACACCTTGCGGTTGAGCGCCGAGTGGATCTGCGGGAAGCGCGCGGCAATCTCGCCGTTGCGGGCGTCCACATAGACCAGGTCGACAATCGGCATGCCGTTCAGCTCGGCGCCGGACACGCGGACTTCCCAGGCGAGGTGCAGCTTCTCGGCATCGTCGCGCACGTACACCAGGCGCGGGGCGCCGGAGGCGCCGATGCCGGTGCCGGCAGTGGCCTTCACGGCGGCCTGCGCGGCGGCGGCGGCGGCCACGGTGGCCTTCGCGGGCAGCGCCACGCCGTCACGGGCGGAGCCGTTGGCGAGGTACACGGTGCCGTTGGGGCGAACGTGGACGAGCAGCTCGCCGTTGACCACCGGGAGGCCGTTCTTGGTCTGCGAGTAGCGCAGGTGCTGGTTGCCCAGGTCGTCCGTGCGCGCGCTGCGCAGGTACATGTCCTCGGGGCTCAGGCGGAACACAGGCGCCACGACACCCAGCGTCGGGGCGGCCGCGATGGCGGCCTGGCCGATGCCCATGGCCGTCAGCGAGCGCTCCACCTTGCCGAGCTCACCGCGGACGGTGGACGGGATGCCGTCCTCGTGCACGCCGACGACGCCGGCGTTGTTGAGGGCACCCAGCGAAGCCTGGATGTCCTCCCCCCCCTTCTCCGGCTGGGCCTCGTCACCCGCCGCGGTGTCCACCGCGCCGCAAGCAGTGAGAGCCAGACCCAGCCATGCCGCTCCAAACTTCTTCAAGACTCGAATAGCCAACGAAATACCTCCAGGGAGAAAGGCCCGCTATTCGTGACACACCTGGAATGTGAATTTCAAACCCCTAGTGCGTGATTTCTGTTTCAGAGTGTTTTGTTACCTGCGGAGCGCACTTTTCCGAGGGGTGGGGCCCTCATTTCGTAAGCGTTATTTACGTTAATTTCCCCGTGGAGCAAGAATGCTCCAATTCATGTGTGGCCTGAAGCCCCCAGGATTTCCCGTGAAAGGGATTGGGTGTGGCGGGGTGGGTGCGGCGCGTAATGAACCGAAATGGTCGGCGGAAGAATCGTCCCCGGGGGCTCCCGTCAGAAGGGACAGAACGCGGCGCAACCCGCCGCGACTGGAGGCCGTCATGAACGGGAAGATGATTCGAGTGCTCGTGGTCCTCGCGATGTCCGTCGGGAGTCCGGTGCTTGCCGAGAGCGTGCACGGTGCCTCCAGCATCCGCGTCGGAGAGCCGTACGGGCGGGTGGAGAACAACCGCGCCGAGCGCGAGCGGCAGGCCCGCATCGAGCGCGAGCGGCTGGAGCGGGAGCGGGTGGCCCGCATCGAGCGCGAGCGCAAGGAGCGACTGGAGCGTGAGCGGATGGCCCGCATCGAGCGCGAGCGGGCGGAGCGGGAGCGCGAGCGGGTGGCCCGTATCGAGCGGGAGCGGGCGGAGCGCGAGCGGCTCGCCCGCATCGAGCGGGAGCGCAAGGAGCGCGAGCGGCTGGCGCGGCTGGAGCGCGAGCGCTGGGAGCGGGAGCACAACCGGCGCCCGGCCTACGACTCGCGGCGCGGGTGAGCGGCGGAAAGACGTCCAGCGCCCACTCGCACGGTTGGCTGGAGCACACAGTCGCCGGCCCGGCCCGGGGTGCATGGTCACCCATGCTCCCCGGAAGGGATAATGGCCGTCCTGCCGTCCATGGTGACTGTCATGCCGCTTCCCACTGCCGCTCCTCCACACGACGGCTCGCCGTACCACCTCGGGAAGGAGCTGCTGCGCCACCCCGCGAACGACAGCCACATCGTCCAGTTCTACGAGGACGAGGCCTTCCTCATGGAGGTCCTCGCCCACTACCTGGGTGAAGGCCTCGCGGCGGGAGAGCCGCTCGTCGTCATCGCGACGGACTCGCACCGGCGGGGCATCACCGAGCGACTCGTGGCGACGGGCGTGGACGTCGAGGCCGCGTGTGGCGGCGGCCAGCTCACCCTGCTCGACGCCCGGGAGACACTGTCCCTGTTCATGGTGGAGGGCAGGCCTGACGCGGAGCGCTTCCAGGACATCATCGGCGGGACGCTCGCGAAGGTCCTGGCCGTGGGCAAGGGAAGCCGGGTCCGCGCCTACGGAGAGATGGTGGACCTCCTCTGGCATGACGGCCTGGGTGAAGCGGCCGTGGCGCTCGAGGAGCTGTGGAACGACCTCGCGGCGCGGTACCCGTTCTCCCTGTTGTGCACCTACGCCCTCGGCGGCTTCGGCGAGGAGGCCCACGCTCCGTCGTTCCGCGACATCTGCCGGGCGCACACCCACGTCGTCCCCACCGAGAGCTACGCCACGATGGAGGACCCCGACTGCCGCCTGCGTGAAGTCACGCTCCTCCAGCAACGCGCCCTCGCCCTGGAGAACGAAGTCGCGCACCGGAAGCAGGTCGAGCAGCGGCTCCTGGAAGCGCTGAGCAGCCGCGACACGTTCCTCTGGGCGGCCAGCCACGAGCTGCGGACACCGCTGACGGCGCTCCAGCTCCAGCTCCAGGTGCTCTCGCGGATGTCCGCGCCCCATGGAGACGAGCCCCGGGAAGAGCACCTCCGCGAGCGACTGACGCGGGCCACGCGGCATGCCGAGCGGCTCGGCCTGCTGGTGGAGGGACTGCTCGACGTGTCCCGCATCAGCGACGGGCAGCTCCAGCTCGAAGCGGAGGAGGTCGACCTGTCACGGCTCGTCCGCGACGCGGTCGCGAGCTCCAGCGACGCGGTGGCCCGCGCGGAGTGCCACGTCGACGTGGTGGCCGAGGCGCCCGTGCTCGGGCGGTGGGACCGGCAGCGCCTGGAGCAGGTGTTCTTCAACCTGTTCGACAACGCGCTCAAGTACGGCCGGGGCCGGCCCGTGGAGGTGCGCGTCGAAGGAAGCGCGGAGCGCGCGCGGCTCGTCGTGAAGGACCACGGCATCGGGATTCCCGCCGAGCACCAGGACCGCATCTTCCGCCGCTTCGAGCGCGCCGCGCCGTCGCACCACTTCGGCGGCCTGGGGCTGGGCCTCTGGATGGCTCGACGGCTCGTGGAAGCCCACGGCGGGAGCCTCCAGGTCCAGAGCGAGCCGGGACACGGAGCCACCTTCACCCTCAAGCTTCCCTCCCGACGCGGGTAGCGCCGCTCATATCCAGAAGACCATGTCGCGCTCGGCCTCCTCGGGGCCGGCGCCGTGGCCGCCCTCGCGCAGCCAGCGGCGATACGCCTCGATGTCGGCGTGGTGCAGGTCCGCCTCGGTGCCGGAGTAGACGCCGCCACCGGGCCCGTCGAGCAGCGCCTCGCGCTGGATGCCCATGATGACGACGTCCTGCTGGATGACCTGCCGCGTGTACCAGCGCACCAGCGGCATCAGCGCGCGTCCCACCAGCGCCCCCGGCAGGTCCACCGGGAGCCGGTAGCTGATGGCCGTGTAGACGAGGCTGTCCGTGGCGCCGATGGGCGTGCACTGCGAGTTGATGACGAAGCCGTGGTCGCCCCACAGGTAGTCCACGCGGGTGACGTTGGGGACGTAGTACTTGTCCGTGTGGAGCAGCGGCAGGCCGCTCGGGTTGAAGAGGCGGCCGAGCCCGGTGACGGTGTCCTGCTCCTGCTTGTACGTCACCAGCACGCTGCCCGCCGTGCGCCGCACCGTGGCGGGGACGCGTCTGCTCGCCGGCTTCCGGAACCAGCCCGGGTGGACGAAGAGCGTGTGCGGCACGTCCATGAAGTTCTCGACGAGGTTCGTCACCCCGTTCGGGAAGCGCGTCACCATGAAGTAGACAGTCCACCCGGGCTGTCCCCAGTAGGGGACGCGGAAGGGCTCGGCCCGGGCGCGCGAGGCGTCGGGGCCTCCCATGAAGACGAAGACGAGCCCGTCCTGCTCCACCGTCGGGAAGCGCTGGAGCTGGCCCAGCTTGCAGGGCTCGGACTGGAGTCCCTCGCGCGCGCAGGCGTCCGCGTCCATCAACTCACTCCGCTGCGAGGGCCCGAGCGAGGGCACCTCCACCACCGCGCCGGACGCGTCATAGACCCAGCCGTGGTACGGGCAGCCCAGGCGCCCGTTGAACACGGCCCCGCGCGACAGCCGTGCGTTGCGGTGCAGGCACCTGTCCCGCAGGGCGGCGGGCCGGCCGTGCGCGTCGCGGAAGAGGACCACGCCCGTGCCGAAGAGGGTGCGTGCGAGCGGCGTGCCCATCTTCAGCTCAGTGGAGAGACAGGCCACGTACCAGTAGTCCTTCAGCGCGCCGCAGCGGGCGAGGTCGGCCTCCGCGTCGAGCTCCACGTTGGGCGTGCGAGGAGCCTCCACGGGTTGCAGGTGGTGGGGCTGTCTCATGCGGCGGCTCCTGTGAAGTGGGCGGACCAGCCGGGCTGGCGGTGCAGGTCCATGGGCTTGATGTCACCGGCGCGCTGGCCGAGCGCGATGCAGCGGGCCTCATAGCGGCGGGCCCCTTCCGAGACGCGCACGGCGCGCACCGGGCCGAGCTGCCCCAGCTCACGCGCGTAGCGGTAGTGGTGGCCCTCGTGAAGCGCGCGCTCCACGGCGGCCGCGGCTTCGGCGAGGCGCGCGTCGGGAGCGCCCGTCTCCAGGAAGAGCCGGTAGGCGGGAGGCTCCGGCGCCGGGTGCCACTCGGGGGCGAGCATGGCGAAGGCGGGGCGTTCACCGCCGAAGAAGCACGGGAGCGTGGCGTCCAGCACGGCGGCGACGCGCGTCGCGGCGAGCTTCTCCCCCACGAGGTCGCAGACGGCGTCCGCGCGGCCGAGGAAGCGCAGGCAGGGCGTGGCGTGCCGGAAGCCCTCCACGCGCACGAGGTCTCCCAGCCGGTAGCGCAGCAGCCCGCCAGAGGTGGAGAGGAGCACCGTGTACGTGCGGCCCCGCTCCAGCTCGTGCGCGAGGCGCGGGCGGGCGTCGGGATGCTCGGCATCGACGAACTCGAAGAAGTGACTGCGGACGGCGAGCACGGGCGCGGGCGCATCAAAGAGGGGCACGGTGACAACGCCCTCCGTGGCCAGCAGTCCCTTGCCCTGCACCTCCACGCCGGTGAAGCGGCGGCACGCGGCGGGCACCGCGTGCGCGGCCTGCGCGTCCGTCCACATGCTGAGCAGGGAAAGACGCGGCCACAGCGCGCGGGCCTGGAGGCCGTGCCGCAGGGCGGAGCGGAGCGCGGCGGCGCGCTCGGGGCGCGGAGGAAAGTGCATGCGGGCGAGGACCGAGCGGACCGCCGCGTCGTCCGTCATCTCCAGCGAGGAGGCGTGAGACGGGCTCGGCGTGATGACCGCACCAGCCTCACGCTCCGGTGGGCGGCAGGTGCCCCGTTCCAGGTCCTCCGCCAGCCGCTCCCCGTGTTGCTCCAGTGCATCCATGAGCAGCGTGAGGAAGCTCGGGTTCCACACGCTGATGAGGACCAGGTCCTCACGCGCGACGAGGTGCCACAGCGTCACGTACCGGCAGCGCTCCACGTCGGGCAGCGCGCCCACGGCTCCCGGCACCGCGAACACCCGCGAGAGCAGCGGTCGCAGCGCGCGGGAGAAGTAGGCGCTGTCCTCCACGCTTCCCACCGGGAGGCCCCCCGAGGTCCTGCCCTGCTTGCGACCCATGGGAGAGATGGACCAGTAGCTCGGTCCGGTGCGGAGCACGGGCCTGTGGTGGAGCAGCTCGAACAGCATGGGAGACAGCGCGCGCTGGAACTCGTCCAGCAGGCCCTGCGTCACCGGCACGAGCTTGCTCGCACCGGAGGAACCGCCCGAGGGCTCGAAGCGCGTCACCGGCTCACGGGTGAGCACGCGAGCCTCACCGGAGGCGATGCGCTCCACGTCCGGTGCGACGCCGTCGGGCGTCACCATCGGCACCGCGTCCTGGAAGTCCCGCGCGGTGCGCACCCGCTCGAAGCCCGGGATGCGCGCGGCCTGCTGGCTTCCCGAGACGGCTCGCAGCACCCGGGCCAGACACTCCGCCTGCGCCGCCTCGGGCTCACGCAAGGCCCGGTGGAAGCGCAGCGCCGAGGGCGCAAGCGCGGCACGCAGCCCTCCGAGCAACACAGAAGAGGCCATCACGTCGCGCGCCTCCTCACGTCCCCACGCGGACGCCCACCTGCCGCAGCCCGCGCCGTGCCCAGCCCCGAAGCTGTCCCCACACGCTTCGCCCCAGGGCCCGGGTGAGGTCCCACCAGCGAATCTCCACCAGGCACACCAGCTCCTCGCCGTCCGCGTGGCCGGGGTTGCGCTCGGCGAAGAAGGCGATGTGCGGGTGCGCCGCCGCGGCACGGTCGATGGGGGCAATGCCATCCCGCACCCGGTAGTGCGCGCCGTGGAAGCGCAGCGTGCCCCGCCCCGCGTCGTACTGCGTACCGAACCAGCGCGTGGCCAGCTCGCGCAGGAAGTCCTCGCGTCCGGGTGGCGGCGTCCAGTCGCGCCGGGGCACCGTCCTCCCGAAGTAGTTCACCGCGAGCAGGTACGTCTTGAACCCGGCGCTCAGCAGCAGCCAGTGCAGCGGACGCAGCGGGTTGCGCAGCTTGCGCGACAGCAGGAAGCGCCCGAAGCACACCTGCAACACCTTGTGTCCCCACCAGTCCGGATGGATGACGGTGTCGCCCGAGTACACCACCTCCACCACGCGTCCCGCCGCGCGCTCCTCCGCGACACGCAGCGTGCTGAAGCCCACCAGCTCCGAGCCGCGCCGCGCATGCAGCAGGATGACGTACTGCTTGCCGTCCAGGTCCTCCGCGAATCGCTCCGGCGACACGCCCGCGTAGCAGAGCTGCATCAGCGCCAGCATCTGCGCGCGCTGCGCCTCCGTGAGCGACTCGCGCCGCACCGTGGAGCCCTTGAGCGGAGACATCATGGCGTGACGCTCCCGCGCAGCGCGGCGGCACCCGCGGGCTGCCGCAGCTCGTGGTAGCGGTCCGGCTCCAGTGTCACCTCCTGCACCGCGCCGCCGTACCAGTGCACCTCCGCCTTCACCGGCCCGGAGTAGCGCCCCAGCCCGAAGTGCAGCCGGGGGTCGGCCGAAGCGGAGAAGCCGCCCATCAGCCCCACCTCGCGCACCTGCTCCACGCGCCGCCCGTCCTCCACGTAGGAGACGACGATGCGCGTGCCCACCGCGCTCCGGTGCGTGCCCGTGCCGTTGCCCACCAGCGTCAGCCCCACGAAGTGCGCCTCTGGAGTCACCGCGCCCCGCAGCGTGTTGCGGTACAGCGACAGGGGCGCGTGCTGGTTGGTGACGAGCGCATCCAGGTCCCCGTCATCATCCAGGTCCGCGAGCAGCACGCCGCGCGAGTTGTCCGGGTCCTCCATTCCCAGCTCGCGCGCCAGGTCCACGAAGTGCCCGGGATTCTCGTCGCCCAGGTTGAGGTACACGCGCCGCGCCTCGTTCGGGTAGAGCGTCCGCCCGCGGATGTCGCCCCACTTGTCCGCGTACGTATGCATCTCCGGCCCGGACTGCATCAGCTTGTGATTGACGTACCAGTAGTCCTTGCGCTGGCCATCGGGGATGCGCCACTGAGCCCCGTCCAGCCGGTCGTCCACCATGCCATTGGCCTGCACCAGGTCCGGCCAGCCGTCGTTGTCCAAATCTCCAGCCGCCGCGCCCCAGCCAAAGCGCCGCTCGTTGAGCGCGCCGCGGAAGGTGGCCTCGTCGTGGAACGCCGGCGTGAAGGCGTCCTCGCCCGGACCCACCATCCACAGCAGGCTGCCCTCCGCCTGCAGCGAGTGGTGCACGTTGGAGACGTACACGTCCAGCCATCCGTTGCGGTCGAAGTCCGCCACGGACGCGTTCATGCCCTTGTACGTGTCCTTCCCAATCTCACCGAAGAGGCGCCCGGCGACGCGGCGGAAGTGGCGGCCCTGCTCGTTGAGGTAGACGTCATCCGGCCCGAAGTCGTTGGCCACGTACAGGTCCGTCCAGCCGTCGTGGTTGAGGTCCACCGTGCTCACCGCGAGCGACCAGTGCGTGTCCCCCAACCCCAGCGCCTTCACGTCCACCTTCTCGAAGGTGCCGTTACCCCGGCCCCGGTACAGCGCGTTGAGGCCGCCATTGGTGGCGTTGTGCCAGCCGTCGTGCATGAAGCGGAACATGCGCCGGTCGTCCGGAGTCTCCGGCTGTGGCAGGCGGAAGAGGTTGAGCGGCACCGGCGGCGAGTAGTCCGGCAGGTGCGTCGTCAGCGCGTTGAGGACGAAGAGGTCCAGGTGCCCGTCGCGGTCGTAGTCGAGGAAGGTGAGCCCCAGGCTCACCGCGTGGTCCGTCACGCCCGCCGCTTCCGTCACGTCCTCGAAGCCGGCGATGCCTGTCTCGCGCAGCGTGTTGCGCAGCAGCCGCACCGGTCCGAAGGCCACCGCCACCGCGAGGTCCGCGTCCCCATCTCCATCCCAGTCCACGAAGGTGCCGCCGCCTGCCAGTCCCTCTTCCTTGTAGCGGGTGGCGAAGTGCTCCAGCGCGGGCACGGGCACGCGCTCGAAGCGGAAGTCGCCGAGGTTGCGGTAGAGGCCGGCGTGGTGCTCGGGCGTGGCCAGCGGGTGAGAGAGGAACAGGTCCAGCTTCCCGTCCCCGTCGTAGTCCCCCGTGGCCACCGCGTCGCCCACCGCCACCAGCCACTTCGCCACGTGCGCCAGGCGCGGGTCCAGCTCCTCCAGCGTGTGGCCCATCGTGGAGCCCAGCCCCGCCGCCGCCACGTCCACGCGGTCCATGTGGAAGGACAGCGGCTTCGTGCGGACACCGGGCGCGGCGGCCACGGTGAAGCCCACGGCCATGACCGCACCGAGCCCGCCCACCACGCCCGCTCGCCTCAGGTACGCAGGGGACAACAACGCCTTGAGCGATTCGCCCGCCCCGCGCTTCCACGCCGCGCGCGCGTGGAGGAAGAGGAAGCGCACCGCCGCGCAGGTGAGGGCCGCGTAGAAGAACGTGTAGACGCTCTCCTTCAGGTGCAGCACCAGGTCCACCAGCGTCACCGCCAGGGCCAATAGAATCTGCCCGCGCCGCGTGCCCGGCGAGGTGGCCGGGTCGGTGAGCATGTAGAAGACGAAGATGAAGAAGGACGGCGCGCCCAGCGTGCCGAGGAAGAGGACCTCCGGCGGCAGGTGGTGCCGCATGATGAACGCGCGCAGCGCCGTCTGCAGCGCGTAGAAGCCGAGGAAGCTGACCACCAGCCAGCCCCGGCCCACGCGGAAGAAGAAGAGCACCAGCGCCGCCATGAGGATGAAGGCGGACAGCGCCACGTTGCCGTTGGCCCACTGGTATGCGGGCGCGGCGGTGATGAGCTCGCGCGTCAGCAACAGCGACAGCGCCACGCCGAACATGGACGGATTGAAGACGTGCCGGCCCTCGACGGTGAGCACGTACTTGGAGCCGATGGCCAGCCACACCGGCAGGAAGAGCAGCCAGCTCGAGTGCGAGTAGTTGAGCAGCAGCGCCAGCGAGCAGCAGGAGATGTACGCGCTCAGCGGCACCACCTTCCGCCGCGCCAGCAACCACCCGAGCGCCACGTCCAGCGCGCTGCCAGTAACGACAATCGTGGCCATCTGCCACGGGCTGCGGTTGAAGCCGAAGAAGGTGAAGCCCAGCACGCCGTAGAGCGTGAGGAGCGCCGCGAAGGGCAGGCGTGGGTCATTCCACCGGGGCCACGTCCAGCCCCAGCGCTCGACGCGCGGTGTCGTGTGCAGCGGGGCGTACACCTGTGCAGCCAGGTTCGCCCCCGGTCCAGCGCTCATGGTTCGCCGCCTCCGCCCCTGTGCGACTCACGCCTCGGCACCAGACCGGGCAGGTCTTGCGAGCGTGCCCCGCCGCTCGCGGGCTGTCCAATCAGCATCGGGGCTTGCATCCGCCCTCCCCGCCTGTGCTCACTTCGTGCATTCCGTCCATGTCATGAGTGCCTCACTGCAAGCCGCGAGCACGGCGCCCGAGCCCCTTCCCCGACGCGCCGCGGTGCCACCCGCGCTGCTGGTGCGTGCCACCGTGCCGGGACTGCTGCGCCTCGCCGCCATCGAGTGGGCCTGGATGGGCGCATGCTGGCTCGCGCTGGCGTGGTGGCCGTGGGCCGCGCTGCTCGCGGTGCCCGTCATCGCCGGGCGGATTCATGCGCTGGGCGTCATCTTCCACGACGCGGTCCACCTGAGCGTGCGGCGCAAGAGCGTGGGGCTGAGGCTCGTGGAGCTGCTCGCGGGCTACCCGGTGGCCAGCACCTGGGAGTCCACGCGCTACCACCACCTGCGCCACCACCATGACGCGGGCCTGCCGTCGGACCCGTATCGCCGCAGGCCGCTGCATGGCTGGCGCCTGGCGCGCGCGTGGCTGCTGCTGGTGGGCGTGGTGCCCTTCTGGGTGCTGCGCGGACCGGTGGGGCTGCTCGCGTGGGCCGTGCCCGCGCTGCGCGTCCCGTATGCGCGGCTGTTCCTCCAGGCACCGGCGTCTCCCGGGCTCGCGGACCCGGAGGAAGTACGGGCCTGCGCGCGCTCCGAGCAGGGACAGGTGCTCTTCCACCTTTGCGTGCTGGCGCTGGCGTGGCGCTGGCCGGAAGCCGTGGCATGGGGTTACGCGCTGCCGCTGCTGGTGGCCTCGGGCTTCAACGCGCACCGGCTGCTGGCCGAGCACACCGCGGTGCCGGCGCGCGGGCGCACGCTGGAGGACGTGCTCGCGGTGACGATGGACCACGGGCTCGGGTGGCCGGGCCGGCTGTGGCTGGCGCCGCGCAACGTGGGCTGCCACGTGGTGCACCACCTGCATCCGCAAGTCTCACTGGAGCACCTGCCCCGGCTGCGCGCGTGGTACGTCGCGCGCTTTCCCTCGCACTACCCTCCGCCCCGGCGCTTCTGATGCTCTCCCCGCACACCCGCGTCCTCGTCGCCGTGCTCGCGCTCCTCTGTGGCGTGGTCGCGCTGTTCTTCCGCCGCGCGCAGAACGCGAAGGGCGCGCGAGGCGGCCGCATCTCCGGGCCCAAGGTGGCGTGGCTCTTCTACGCGGTGTTCCTCTGGTTCCTCGTCTGCCCGCTGGTGGCGCTGGACGCGAAGGTCCCCATGGAGGCGCGCGCGGTGCTCGGCGCGTTCGCCGGCTTCATGTGGCTGCGCGGCGCGGCGGAGCTGTACCTGCTCTATGTGACGAAGAGCTGGCGGCCCCCGTACGGCGTGGCGCACGACGTGGCGTGCATCGCGCTGGTGCTCGGCGGGCTGGCGTGGGGACGCGCACGGTGGCTGGGGACGTCAGGCGCCGCGAACGTGTGGGCGCTGGCCTTCGTGGGCCTGGTGCTGTTGAGCCTGTTCGTCGAGGTGGCGTACGCGGCGCTCTTCTTCCACGCGGTGGAGGGACGCACCACGGGCGACGAGGGCATCTGGTTCGCCGACGAGGAGCAGGCGCGCTTCCGCCGCATCAACCGGCTCACGCTGGCGCTCAACGTGCCACTGTATGCGGGACTGGCCGGGCTGCTGGCGTGGTCGTGAGGCAGGCGGCCCGGGCGCTACGCGAGCAACTGCTTCCAGATGTCCGCGCGATAGCGAAGGCGGACCTGCTCCCGCGCCACCGAGGGAATGAAGAGGACGTCCTCCAGCGGCTGGAGCCCCTTCGAGACGGCGAGGCGCACCAGGGCGAGCCCCTCGATGGAGACGTACCCCTCCGTTTCGAGCACCTCCGGCTCCAGCGCCTCCTTGTCGCGCAGCTTTCCGAAGCGCACCTCCCGCGCATTCATCATGCGCGTCAGGGCGTCGTCGAAGCCGGCCCCATCCACCGCCAGCAGGGCATGGCATACCGCGAGCCGCGGGTCCTCAGAGCCCTCGAGGACCTTCTCGTAGCGTTCGAGGAGGTCCCGTCCCTCGCTCGCGTCCCTTCCCAGGAAGAAGTGGTCCATCAGGAAGCGGACGAAGAGGAAGTCCTCCTCGTACTCGCGGTTCTTGTCGGCGGCTCGGGGTAACAGGCGCGCCAGCTCCCGCGCGGCCTCGGTGTCCCCGCAGGCCACCGCGTCGAAGAACGGCTCCGCCCGGCTGGTCAGCTTCTGGGCCTCGGGCGCGGCGCTGGCGAACTGCACGAAGGCGCGGGCGCTCGCATGCAGGCACTCGTGGAAGCGCGCCGCGGTGCCGGACATCAACAGCGAGCCGATGCCGGCGATGCGGAAGTTCTGGCAGAAGCGCAGGGCCTCCTTCAGCCCTCCCTTCCCGGCGGTGAAGGCCGGGAGCAGCTCCTCGTTGTCGCCGAGCGCATTGCCGATGAAGACGGGCAGGAACTTCGAGGCCAAGGACAATCCCCTTCCAGGCGACGGACTCAGGCCTTCGCCGCGGAGACCGTCAGCTCCCGCAGCACCACGTTGGTGAAGCCCTTCTCTTTGAACGCGCGGGCCAGGGGCTCGCTCACCACGTAGAGCTGCAGGTCCTGCTGGAGGCGGAAGAGCGCGGGAGCGTCGCGCAGCTTCTCCGGGTCCAGCACCAGCTTGCGGATGCCGACGATGGCTCCGCTGCGGTGGTACTTGATGTCGCTGGCCTTGACGTCCACGCCGTCCACGCCGCCGAGCGGATTCACGAAGAAGTAGTCCTGGCTGCGCACGCGCCCGCGGTGGTCCAGGAGGGTGAAGGGCAGGTACTCGATGGCGGCCTTCGGGCAGTGCTCGGCGATGACGTCCTTCATCGCGCCGGAGACGACGAGGTAGTTGAAGGTGTTGCCCAGCACCGCGGAGAGCTGGATGCCGGTGCGCTCCTCGCTCGGCTGGACCTTCACGTCCGCGGGATAGGAGCCGCTGATGGGCTCACCCGCGGCCAGGCAATACCCGTCCAGCCCCACCGCCTCCGGCTCCTGGTCCAGAACGAGCAACTCGGAGTCGTTGAGGTCGCCCAGGGTCTCCAGTTCGAAGAATCTCATGGCATCCCGTTGATGAGGGTGTCGAGCGTGCCCGTATACCCCGGAGTGCCCGCCTCACGCTCCGCTTTGCTCTGGCGCGCGGTGATTTGCGCGTAGAGCTCCTCGGACAGTTGCTCGATCTTCTCCTTGGCCAGCTCGTGGGCGAGCTTCGTGTGCTCCTTGTCCTTGCGGACATACTTGCGCAGCTCGCCCTCGTAGGTGCGCATGACCTTGTCGATGCGCTTCGCCACGTAGTCGCTGTACGCGCGGTGGTCCCGGTACAGGAAGGTGATGAGGTGGCGCGGCAGGTTCAGGGCCCCGGCCACCTTCTTGTCCATGGGCAGGATGACCATGTTGATCTTGTGGTTCAGGTTGTAGCCGGCCCTGGCCAGTCCCCGGCGAACGATGAGCGTGGCGTTCGGGAACTTCTTCTCCAGATTGTTCATGGCCACGCGCAGCTGGCTGTTGGTGACGACGTGGTGGCCGTTGTGGATGTACGGCGTCCGGTAGTCCCACTTGAAGTTCTTGTTGGTCAGCGACTCGGAGACGTCCCAGTCCCCCTGCTTGGGCGCCTTGAGCAGGAACCGGTAGCCCTCGGGGAAGATGGGATAGAGCGTCCCGCTCTTGCTGGTGTAGTTCCGCATCGCATCGGTGCGGATGTCCTTGCCGCGCGCGAGCTTCTTGTACGCGGGCCAGTTGTAGAGGTGGGAGTCCTCCAGCGCGTGCTTGAAGGCCTGCCAGCGGTGGGAGCACGTGATGGGGTCCCATGCGGCCACGTGGCGGTTGAGACAGCGCCCGCCTTCGGTGCTGTTCTTGACGCTGACGTGAATCCAGTTGGCGACGTCCTCTTCATGCTGCGCGGCGGATGCATCCGTCATGGTTCACCCCTTCAGCTTGAGACACACGGCGCCGACCTGCCCACGCTCCGAACTGGAGACCGTCACGACATGCTCGGCCCGCGCATACCCTCGCACGAGCGCCCTCGCGGCCACGCACAGGCCGACGGCGCCACTGGCCGCGCCCGTGTCCCCCACCGAGGTGGCGGGCAGGACCAGGTGGAGTCCCTCGGCCAGCTTCTGCCCCAGCCTGAGCCGGGCGTAGCCCCACTCATTCGCGCGCCAGTTCTCGCCATTCAGGTCCGAGACGAGGCTGCCCGCGAAGGGCGCCTTGAGCGCCGCGCCGGCCAGGACCTCCTCCAGGGCGTCCGCCAACGCGACGCCCAGGTTGGGCTTCCGGGTGAAGAAGTGGTCCTTCTCCATCCGGACCGCCGCGCTGACGATGGCGAGCTGCATCGGGGGCTGCCTCCGACGGGCGCTCGCGGCGGACTCCAGCAGGAAGCACGCCCCCGCCTCTCCCGGCATCAGGCCCTGGGGGTGCTCCGGCGTCTTGAGGCGCCGGTATTGAAGGAGCCACTCCAGCGTCAGCGGATCACAGTAGGAGTCCACCGCGATGACGAGGAGCCGTTCGAGCCCCCGGTCCGCCATCCAGCGGCTGGCCTGGTGGATGGCGTGGACGGCCCCCGCGGCGCCCAGGCAGAGGACCTCCGCGTTCCGCTCGTCGATGGGCAGCCCCAGCGCCTCGAGCAGCGGCTGCAGGTAGGCAAGCCGGACCGGCTCCGTGGAGGGAGGGGCGTCATCGCTGGCTTCACCGCCGAACCGGTCATCGTCGTGGTACGGGGTGACGGCCAGCACGCCCGTCGAACGCCAGAAGGCCACATCCGAGGCGTCCGGAAGCGCCCCCTGGCGGAGCAGGTCGGACACGCAGCCACGCGCCAGCCCGAGCCAGCGTCCGATGATGGTGAACCCCTCGGTCAGGGCGCGCACGGGATGACCGGTGATGGGCTCCATCTCCTGTGACGTCTCATCCAGCGCCTGGAAATAGGTGAGGGGCTGGGCCCGGACGATTCCCGCGCGCATGGCCGCGCAGGCCGTCACGACATCCCGTCCCACGGAGGAGACCATTCCCAGACTGGTGACGACGACTTCCAATGGGCTCGTCCTCTTCTTCCGCGCAGGGCGTGGATTGTCCCAACGCGGCCCCACACAAGCAAGCTGTCCCGGACAAAGGAGCGCGCTCGCGAGAATCGCCCCGGTTCCGGCTGATACACTCGCTCCCACGCCATGGCACACCCGTCCATCGAGAACGAGACCCCCTTCGCCTTCGACATGATGGGCCTCGTCGACGAGGAAGGTCGGCCCCTCATGCTGCTCGTGGTGAAGGCCACCTACGCCATGGGTGACTCCGGGCTGAAGCTGGCGGAGAAGCAGGCGCCGGTGAAGTGGAGCGGCGAGTCCTGGGGCAAGCCCGGCGAGTCCAGCGACAGGTACGAGCCGGGAACCGCGTTCATCAAGCTCGCCACGGACGTGGTGCTCCTTGGCCACGCGTACCCGCCGCAGAAGGGCGCCACCGAGTCGCTGGTGGCCCTGCAGGTAGGCCCGCTGAAGAAGGCCGTGCGCGTGGTGGGCGAGCGGACGTGGTTCCGGAGCATGGGCCACATCGCCGCGACGAAGCCGCTGCCCTTCGACAAGCTGCCCCTCACGTGGGAGCGCGCCTTCGGAGGGTGGGACAGGACGGACGCGGCGAAGCCCGCCTTCGAGCCGCGCAACCCCGTGGGCACCGGTTTTCGCGCCAGCCCGCGCCACTTCGAGGAGGGGCTGAAGCTGCCCAACCTGGAGGACCCGGTGGAGCCGCTGCGCGAGTTCGGGCAGAGAGTCACCCCCGCGGGCTTCGGCTTCACCTCCCCGCACTGGCAGCCGCGCGCGAAGTTCGCGGGCACCTATGACGAAGCCTGGAACAAGACGCGCAAGCCGCTGCTCCCCAAGGACTTCGACCGGCGCTTCTTCAACGCCGCCGCGCCAGGGCTCGTCGCTCCCGGCTACCTGAAGGGGGACGAGGCCGTCGTCATCGCGGGGGCTTCACCGAAGGGCCGGCTCGCCTTCCCGCTCCCCGGGCAGGCGGCACCGGTCATCACCGTGGAACTGGCCAGCGGTGAGGACGCGAAGCCGGAGCTGCGCCTGGACACCGTCATCCTCGACACGGACGCGGAGCAGGTGACGCTGCTGTGGCGCGGGCACGTGGTGCTCGGCGAGGGCGTCCATGACGTGCGCGGGCTGAAGCTCACCGCGGAAGGGGTCTCCCCGCCGAAGAAGGCCTGAAAGAACAGGGGGTTCCCAGGCTTCCGGGGACTTGCGCCTGCATCATCGCACCTCTGACTCCTGCTCCGGCGGGTGCTCGCGCCGCGTCGCTCCGAGGGAGTAGACTGTGCCTTCCTGGAGGTGGACGCCATGCCCGTCAATACCGGTGTGAACAAGATGTCCGTGGTGACGAAGGACAGTGGCGGTATCACCTCGGCCTTCCCGGACGTGTGCAAGACGCCCAGCCCCGCCGGGCCGGTGCCCATTCCGTACCCCAACATCGCCCAGTCCTCGGACACGGATAAGGGCACCAAGAAGGTGTCCGTCGGCGGCAACCCGGTGTGCGTGAAGGACTCCAACTTCAAGACGAGCTCCGGCGACGAGGCGGGCACCGCCGGCGGCGGCGTGGCCTCCAGCAAGACGAAGGGCAAGGCCGAGTTCGTCAACTTCTCCTTCGACGTGAAGTTCGAGGGGAAGAACGTGGCGCGCGCCATGGACCTGATGCTCCACAACGACAAGAACACGCCGCCGTTCCCCGTCATGCAGGGGCCCGTCGTGGCCATGGGTGGCAACGAGGGCAAGCCCAAGTGCCTCGTCTGCGACCACGAGGTCTAGGCGCCCCGCCGGAATCCACACCATGAGCGCGCATCCCGACAGCAAGCCCCTCCCCACCGGTCCGGCCATGCCCGAGCCCATCCTCGGCAGCCGGGCCGGGCAGCTCGTCGGGCTGGATGCCAATGGCCTCCCCCGCGTCGACTTCCCGGGGAACACCGCCGGCCCCGTGCCCGCGCGGCTGGCCACCATCCTGGATGCGAAGGCCCTCCAGGAAGCAGTGGCCCGCCGGCAGAAGGTGGTCCTCCTCTTCGAGAATGGAGACCCGGGCCAGCCCTTCGTCATGGGCCTCATCCAGGAGCCCAGCGCCACGCCGCTGCTGGACGCGCTGCTGGAGGCTCCACCCGACGCCGAGGCGGCCCGGCCTCCCACCGAGGCCCGTGTGGACGGCAAGCGCATCGTCATCGAGGGCCAGGACGAAATCGTCCTCAAGTGCGGCGAGGCCAGCATCACCCTGCGCCGCAACGGCAAGGTCATCGTGAAGGGCACGTACCTGGAATCGCGCGCCACCGGCACCCACCGCATCAAGGGTGGCTCGGTGGAGATCAACTAGCCCGCCATGGCCGAGCCTTCCGGACGCCCGCTTCGCTGGGACATCTACGAGACGCACCTCGAAGAGGCCGCCTTCCGCTGGAGCCAGTGGGAGACGGCGCTCGATGCGCCTGACTTCGTGCTGGAGGAAGTGGCGGAGCAGGAGGAGCACGTCGCCGCGCACGTGGACGGCCTGGTGCTGGGCGGTGAGCCCGTGGCGGAGCGCCTGCTGGTGCCCGCGCTGGCGGACGAGCCCGAGCGCATCGTCGCCGCGGCGCTCGCACTGCTCCAGGCGGAGGCGCCTTCCGGGCCTGCCGCCGTGCTGGCCGCGCTGCCCGCAGCCGAGCCTCCCGCGCTCGCCGCGCTCCGGCGTGCGTTCGAGCTGGTGCCCGCGGCCGCCCTTCCCGCGAGCCTGCCCGCGCTCCTGAAGCATGAGGACGCCGCCCCCGGGCGGCTGGCCCTGGTGCTCGACACGCTGGGCGTGCACGGGCTGGCCACGGCGCCGCTGTGCCTGCCATTCCTCGCGCACCCGGAGCCCCTGGTGGCCGCCGCCGCCCTGCGCGCCGCCAGCCGCGCCCGGCTGCCGCTGGAGCCCGCCATGCTGCAGCTCGCGCTGGACTCGGCCGAGCCCACGCTGCGCGATGCCGCCATCGTCACGGGGCTGATGGGGGGCCATCGCGGTGCCTGGAGTGCCTGTCAGGCCGTGGCCAGAGCGCCTGCGCCCGGAGACCGGCTGCCCCTGCTGCTGCTGGGGATGAGCGGAGATGAGCGGGACGTGAAGCAGCTGCTGGAGCTGCTCTCCACCGAGGCGCTCCGGCCGGACGTGCTGTGGGCACTCGGCTTCTCCGGACGCGTGGCCGCTGCGGATGCCTGCGTGGAGCTGATGCGGCACAAGCCCGTCGCCGCGCTCGCGGGCGAGGCCTTCAGCGCCATCACCGGGCTGCGCATCGCGGAGGAGTACGCAGTCCCGCGTGAGGAAGAGGACGAGGCGCTTCCTCCCCTGGAGGAGGACCTCGCCGCGGACCTCACGCCGAAGCCCGAGGACGCACTGCCGAAGCCGCGGCCCGAGAGCGTGGCGGCGTGGTGGCAGCAGGAGCGCCAGCGGCTGGACGCGAAGCAGCGCTACCTCGCGGGGCAGCCGTTCACCCCTCTGGCCCTGCTCGACGCGCTCGCCAGCGCGCCCATGCGACGTCGCCATGCGCTGGCGCTGGAGCTGGCGCTGCGCAGCCGGGGCGCGATTCAGGTGCCGACACGTGCGTTCGCGATGCCGCAGCTCGACGCGCTGAAGGCGGCCCGCTCGGTGCAGGCCTCGTCGTTCAGCCGGCCGTTCGCGGAAGGGCTCCGGGGCTGAGGCCCGGCGTCACACCAGCGACCTCCGGCGGCCCGCTCAGGCCTTTGTCGTGGAGACGGGGATTTCCCGCAGCGGGATGTTGGTGAAGCCGTGCTGGCGGAGCGCATCCGCCAGCGCCTGGCTCACCACGTAGGTCTGCCGCTTCTGCTCGAGACGGAAGAGCGCGGGAGCATCGCGCAGCTTCTCCGGGTCCAGCACCAGCTTGCGAATGCCGACCACCTTGCCTCGGAGGTACTGGATGTCACTTGCCGCTGCATCCACACAGTCCCGGTGCCCGAGCGGATTGACGACGAAGTAGTCCTTGCTGTGAACGCGTCCCCGGTGGTCGATGAGGGTGAAGGGCAGGTACTCGATGGGGACGGAGGCGCAATGCTGGGCGATGACGTCCCTCACCGCCGCGTCCACGATGAGGTAATTGAAGGTGTTGCCCAGCAGCGAGGTGAGCCTGACGCCGGGGTTCTCTTCGCTCAGCTGCATCCTGGCGTCAGCGGGCCAGGCGCTCGCGATGGGCTTTCCGACGGCCGCGCAGTGCGCCTCCAGGCCGAGCGCCTCGGGCTCGGCCTCCAGCATGATCAAGTCGGGGGCATCCGCGAGCCCCAGCGTCTCCAGCTTGAAGAATCTCATGGCGAGTCCTGCATCATGGAATCGAGCGTGCCCTCGTAGTTGAACCCCGCCGACTCGCGCTCCTGCCTGGTCATCCGGGACGTCACCTGGCCGTAGAGCTGCTTGGAGAGGAAGACGATGCGCTCCTTGCACAGCTCGTGTTCCAGCTTGACGTGCTCCTTGTCACGATTCTTGAGGTAGTCGCTGAGCTGCTCCTCGTACTCCTGCATGATGACGCTCAGCTCCTGGGCAACGTGCTTGCTGTAGACATGGTGGTCCCGGTGCAGAGGCGTGATGAGGTGACGCGGCAGATTCAGGGCGCCCGCCACCTTCTTGTCCATGGGCAGGATGACCATGTTCTCCTTGTGGTTCAGGTTGTATCCGGCTCTCGCCAGCCCCTTGCGCACGATGAGGTCGAACCCAGAGAACTTCTTCTCACTCTTGACGATGGCCTCTCGCAGCTTGCTGTTGGTGACCAGGTGGTGGGCGTTGTGGAGATAGGGTGTCCGGGAGCTCCATTTGAAGTTCCGATTCCCCAGGTCCTCCGCCACATCCCATTCCTTCTCCGCCGGAGCCTTGAGCAGGAACCTGTAGCCCTTGGGGAAGATGGGGAAGAACTCACCCTTCTTGCTCGTATGGTCCTTCAGCGCGTCCGTGCGGATGTCCTTGCCGCGCGTGACGAGCTTCTTGTAGGCCGGCCAGTTGTAGAGATGGGAATCCTCCACGGCGTGCTTGAAGGCCTGCCACCGGTGAGAGCAGGAATGCGGTTTCCACTCCGCTTCATGTCGGTTGAGGCAGCGTCCGCCCTCCATGCTGTTGTTGATACCCACATGGATGTGCTCCTGGACATCTGACTCGTGCTGCTCGTCCGTCGCTGACATGACTCACCTGCTCCTTCGGAGGCTCAGGGTGCCCACATGCCCACGTTCCGAGCTCGCTGCGACCAGGACCCGCTCTGCCCGAGCGTAGCCTCGAACGAGGAGCCCTCGCCGCTACGCACACGGAGACAGCGTCACTCGCGGCTCCCGTGTGCCCCAGGGAAAGCGCGGGTAGGAGCAATCGCGCCCCTTCCCCCCGGGCGCTCCGACAGCCGGACACGCACATGGCCGGCCAGAAGCCCTGTCATGCGCCAGAAGTCCGCTTCAGAGGCCGACGGCAGCTCGCCATGGTGGCTGAGGTCGCGGACACGCCCTCTCAGACAGGGCAGAGCCACCGTCCGATGACGCCGAACCTCTGCGTGAAGGCCCGGATCGGATGGCCGACGATGGGCTCCATGAGGCCCGCATCCTCATCCGGGCATGCAAGTCGTGCGGAAGCTGGGGACGCGTGAGAGCCTCCCGGATGGCCGCGCATGCTGGGGTGACGTCATTCCCCACGAACGGACCTTCGGCGCAACGTCCACGCCGCGGCACGCTCCAGCCAGCGTGCCGGAGGCTCATGCCCGCCCTTCACACCCCCGGATGCATCCCCATGTCCTCGTCGCCGTGGATGAGCCACTGGCGCGCGGAGGACTCCTGCCAGAAGCGCCGCAGAATCCGGTCCGTGTGGCTCTCGCGCGCAATCCGGTTGAGCTGCAGCGCCACAATCTGGCTCTCCACCAGCTCCGCCACGCGCACCACGCCCGAGCGCAGGCCGTACTCCTGCACGCGGCGAATCATGTCCGCGGCCTCCGGTGACGCGGGCTTGAACGTGCGCACGTCCGCCTTGATTTTGATGTCCTTCCCCGACAACGAGTCGGTGGCGCCTCGCAGCTCCGCCACGAAGCGCTGCATCTCCTCCACGCGGATGTAGCCGTCGAGGATGAAGTCCACGATGCCGTGCTGCCGGTCGACCTCTATCTGGAACACCGGGCTCTCCTTCTCGCGCAGGGAATTACGGGGTGAGCCGCTCTGGCGTGATTAGGAGAGTAGAGAAGCGACGCGGGTGCCGATAGGCGTCCAGCAGGACGGGCCCAGCGTTGAATTCATGATGGGGACCCCAGCCTGTCGAGCAGCAGCTCCAGCGCGCGCTCCGCGATGGCACGGCGCACCGCGCTCCGGTCTCCCGTGAAGACGTGACGCTCCACCGTGGCCTTCTGGCCCCGGCGCAGCACCGCGACGAAGGCCAGCCCCACCGGCTTCTGCGGCGTGCCGCCCGTGGGCCCCGCGATGCCCGTCTCCGCCACCGCCCAGTCCGCGCGCGAGCGCTCCAGCGCGGCGCGGGCCAGCGCCTCCACCGCCTCCGCGCTCACCGAGCCATGCGCCTGGAGCAGCTCCAGCGGCACGCCGAGCTGCTCCACCTTGGACTCGTTCGAGTACGGAATGAACCCGCGCTCCACCACCGCCGACGCGCCCGGCACGTCCGTCAGCCGCGCGCACACGAGGCCGCCCGTGCACGCCTCCACCAGCACCAACCGCACGCCCGTCTCACGGCAGCGCCGCAGCACCCTGGCGGCCAGCACGTCCGGTGTCTCGCTCGTCATCGGTGTCCCTCCGCCGGCCGTGCGCCCAGCACCGCCACCAGCGTGTCTTCCCGGTAGGAGATTCCCACGAAGCCCCGCTCCCGTCGCAGCGCCACCGCCGGGTGGATGTCCGCGGGCCGCACCCGCTCCAGCGACTCCAGCGCCACGAAGCCCGCGCGGCGCAGCCGGTCCATCCACGACTGCGCCGTCTCGTGGCGCTCGCAGCGGGCGGACTCGTCCACCGTGCCCACGACGTCATCCACCTCGCGGCCGAAGAAGCGCTTTATCGCCGCGCGCTCCGCCCTCGGCACGTCCAGCGTGTCCAGCAATTCGAACACGCGCGTGAAGTGGTTCCACGCGTTGCGGAAGCGCTCGCGCACCGGCGCGCGGTGGTGGTCCACGTTGGGCTCGCACAGCACCAGCCCCGTCGGCTCCAGCGCGCGCAGGCGCCGCAGCACCGCGTCGCGCGCCGTGCCGCCGCTGTCAGGCGCCTCCGCCACGTGGTGCAGCGCGAAGGCCGCGTTCACCACCAGCGGCCGGGGCACCCCGCGCAGCGCCGCCCACGTCGCGTCCTCCAGCGCCTCCACCGGCGTCTCCAGTCCCACGAAGCGCACGGCCGCGCCCACCTCACGCGCCACCTCCGCCACCGTGGCCTCCGCCTGGCGCAGACTGGCGCCGCTCGGGTCCACGCCCACCAGCGTCAGCCGGCGCGGCAGCGCTCCCGCCCGTGCCAACGCGTGCAGCAGCCCGCATTCCTGCCGCCCCTGGCCGATGCCCACGTCCAACAGCGTGGCCTCGTCGTGCCCGCGCAAAAGTCCCACGAGCACCGCGTTGGCCACCGCGTCCGCCGCCGACGCCAGCGGCATGTGCGCCATCAGCAGGCGGAACAAATCAATCTGCCGCGGCTCCGCTTCCGGCTCCGGGTGCAGGTACGGATTGCGCGGCACCGCGCTCGCGCCCTCGAGCCGCCGAGAGAGCGCCGTGGCGAAGAGGAGGTAGTGCAGGTCCTCCGACACGCCCTGCACGTCCAGCAGCGCGTACAGGGAGAGGAGCGCCTGCGCCGCCTGCGTGGACCGGCCCGCCAGTGCATGCTCCAACCCCTGGAGCAGCAGCTCATCCTTCGGCGTGCGCATGGGCGTACCTCCCGTTCCCAGCAGCGCGTGCGTTCATTGAGTTTGAAAAAGAGTAATGACGCACGCGCTCGTGCCTCCAGGTGCGCGCGCCGCCTGCCCCTCCCTCCGTGGGCTGGCCCACATGCTTCATGCCCGGCGAGGCCGAAGCGTGTGCGCCCGTCCACCCTTGGATGGACCCTCTGTCCCATGCCTCGGAAGGCGCACACATGTCCCACCGCGGACGCGCGCTGAAGGTCCGCGCACTCCGCCCACCCCGCGAGTCAGGAAAGCTGTCCGCCGCCGCTCGCGGAGCCCCACCCACGGCCCATCGTCGCGTCGGGGAGCCATCCCTACCTTGCGCCCCCTTCGAGAAGCCGGATGCACGGAGGATGAATGGCTGGAGCAATGAGGACGTGGCGGATGCTCGCGGGGCTGCTGGCGCTGGCCGGGCCCTGGGGGAGCGCGGCCCGGGCGCAGGACTCCAGCTGGAAGCACCCGCGCTTCCCGCCCGTCGTGGACACGCCCTTCAAGAAGGTGCCGCGCCCCATCATCGGCGCCCTGCGCCAGCCGCTGCACGAATTGCCGCAGAACGACAACTTCGAGCTCGTCGGCTACCACCCGCTGCCCAACCCGGGAGACACCATCGCCCGGGGCCGCAACGGGCCCACCGGCATCTCCGGCGACTGTCTCTACGTGGGCAGCCGCATCGGTCGAAGACCCGGCACCGGCCCGCTGTTCGGCACCCCGCCGCTGCCGCCCGAGGTGCTCATCGTCGACATCTCCAACCCGCGCCGGCCGAGGCCCGTGGGCGCGCTCCCGACGATTCTCAACGCCACCTCGCGCGAGCTGCGCACCATCCCGGACGCGCACGCGCTCATCGTCATGAACTTCCGGGAGACGGGCGAGGACAGCGGCGCGGTGAACAACTACCAGGTCTATGACATCACCGACTGCCGCCGCCCGGTGCTGCGGCAGACGATTTCGCTCGGCATCGACCGGCCGCACGAGTTCTTCCTGTGGAGAGACCCGCGCGAGCCGGCGCGCTTCCTCCTCTACTCCTCCATCCACCTGGGCGACGTGCGCGAGCCGTCGCTGCGCGTCTTCGAGCTGATGGCCCCCCCGGACGGCCCCATCAGCCCGGAGCCGGTGGCCACCTTCACCCTCACGCCCGCCGTCCCCCGCGTGCAGCCGGTGCAGCCCTTCGAGTGGCGCGATGACCACTTCGTCTTCGACACGGAGAAGCCCGCCGTGCAGCGCAACAACGTCCACTCCATGTCCGTCTCGCAGGATGGCACGCGCGTGTACGTGGCCAACATCCACGGCGGCTACTACGTGCTGGACAGCTCGCGGCTGGCCAACCGTGAGCCGTGCATCCGCGACACCGTCACCGTGGACGAGACGAGCAACACCGACCCCAACCTGTGCCTGCGCAAGCTGAACCCGGACCCGGACGCGCGGGTGGACTTCACTCCGCCGTATGCGTGGACGGAGCACTCGGTATACCCGGTGCCGGGTCGGCCGTACCTGGTCATCTCCGGCGAGCGCAACGGCACGGAGACGTGCCCGTGGAGCTGGGGGCACATCCTGGACATCTCCAACGAGCGGCGGCCGCAGGTCGTCTCGCGGTACATGCTGCCGGAGAACCTGGAGCCCAACTGCGTGCCCGGCGGCCCGGGAGACCCGTCGCTCCAGCGCGAGTTCTCCCCGCACCAGCAGCTCGTCTTCCCCAACCTCTTCTTCGTCTCCTGGTACTCGGCGGGGCTGCGGGTGTGGGACATCGCCAACCCGGTGCTGCCGATGGAGGTGGGCGTCTACGTGCCGAAGCCGGCCTCGCGCGTGGTGGAGCGCTTTCGCGACAGCCCCGACGTGTGGATGTGGCCGCACCCCATCCTCTACAACGGCCTCATCTACATCACCGACGAGAACAGCGGACTCTACGTGCTGCGCTACAAGGGCCCCCGTGCCCACGAGCTCCCCCGGAGGGGGCTCTTCGTGAGCAACACCAACTACCTCGCCCCACCTCCGCTGCCCCCGCGCACCTCGCAGGAGCCGGTGGCGCCGGAGCCCGCGGACGACACCCCGTAGAAAAAATGCGGGTCGCTGACCGCGCCAGCCGGGTGGGGGGTTTTGAGGAGACTTCCCCTGGCTGATATAGGCGGCGCCCGCGAACCGCACTGGCCGGAGTGTCCGCTTCGCGAGCCCTGGTGTTGGTGCGTGTGATGCAACCGCAACGCTTCTGCATTTTCCTCCTGCTCCTCCTGGCGGGGGTGCCCGGCGTCGCGGGTGCCCAGGGCGTGCCCTCGCCCGCCAGCGAGCAGCGCGCGGTGGAGGTGGACGTCCAGGCCACCGACGCGGGCACCGCCGTGTCCGCCGAGGACGCCGAGCGCCTGGGCCTCACCCCCGGGGAATTGGTGCCTCCCACGCTGGTGACGGAGTCACCCGCCGCGTGGCCTGAAGGACTGGAGGGCACGCCCGGCGAGGTGACGCTGGAGTTGCTCGTGGACGTGCAGGGCGCGGTGGCCGAGGTGAAGGTGATGCAGGCTCCCGCCGAGCCGCGCCTCACCGAGGCCGCGCTGAAGGCCGCGCCCGGCCTGCGCTTCACCCCGGCCACGCTGGGCGGCATGCCGGTGGCGGTGCGCCTGCCCTTCGTCTACCGCTTCGCACCACCCGTCCAGGTGCCCGCCGCCACCGCGCATCTGACGGGCGAGGTGCGCGCCCGGGGCACGCGCCGGCCCCTCGCGGACGCCACCCTCTTCCTCGACGGCAGCACCGAGCCGGCGGGCACCGTGGACGCGCGGGGGCGCTTCGACCTCGAAGTGCCTCCCGGCCCCCATCGCGTGGAGGTACGCGCGCCCGGCCACCAGTCGGCGACCTTCGACGAGACGGTGACACGGGGCCAGTCCGTGCAGGTCGTCTACCGGCTGCAGCCCGGCCGCGTGAATCCGTATGAGACGGTGGTGCGCGACGAGCGGCCGCGCACGGAAGTCACCCGCATCAGCCTGCACGAGCAGGAGCTTCGCGAGGTGCCCGGCACACTGGGAGACCCGTTCCGCGTCGTGATGCTGATGCCGGGCGTGGGCAGCATCGCCTCCGGGGTGAGCTACCCGGTGGTGCGCGGCAGCCAGCCGGCGGCCACCGGCTTCTTCCTCGATGGCGTGCGCATCCCCATGCTGTACCACCTGCTGCTGGGGCCCGCGGTCATCCACCCGGACTTCATCGATACCGTGGACTTCTATCCGGGCACGCCGCCGGTGCAGTTCGGCCGCCTGCTGGGGGGCGCGGTGGAGGGGCGCCTCTCACGGCCTCGCGAGGACCGGCTGCACTTCACCGCGTACGCGGACCTCATCAACAGCGGCGGCTTCATCGAGTACCCCTTCGAGAAGACAGGCACCTCCGTCAGCGTCGCCGGCCGCGTCAGCTACACGGGACTCCTGATTGGCCTGGGCCAGCGGTTGGTCTCCAATGCGCAGTCGGAGAAGCTGCACGCCCAGTTCTACGACTACCAGGCGCGCGTGGAGCAGCAGGTGGGCGAGGGGCGGGTACGGCTCTTCGCGCTGGGAAGCTCGGACGACGTGGGCTCGAGTCCGTCCCTGGACTGGGAGGGCAACACGGGCGGGAGCATCGTGTCCCGCTTCCACCGGGTGGACCTGCGCGGCACGCACCCGTGGGCGGGAGGCGAGGCGGAGGTGGGCTTCACGGTGGGCTGGGACGAGGTGGCCTTCGCCGGCCAGGAGACGGTGCTCGACGCGGGCGGCGGACTGGGGGTGAGGGACGCGGGCGAGTACGGCCTGGCCCAGACGACGTACTCCGTGCGCGCGGGCTGGAAGCGGCACCTCTCCGAGACGCTGGAGGTGGCCGTGGGAGGAGACGTGGAGCACCGGCGCGCCGCCACCGTCATCACCGGCACGGCCGTGGCCCCCGGCCAGCAGCCCGGCGTGACGGGAGACCCGCTGAAGAGTCCTTCGTCGCTGGCCACCTTCTCCGGTACGTACGCTACGGCCACATGGCGGCCGGCGGAGCGCTGGCTCGTGCAGCCCGGCGTGCGCGTGGACGCGTACCACCTGGTGCCCGGCATCACCCACACCACCGTGGAGCCGCGCCTCACGGTGCGCCACCAGCTCACGGACGCGCTGACCCTCAAGGGCGGCGCGGGCCTCTTCCACCAGCCGCCCACCGTGCTGCTGCACGTGCCCGCGCTGGACACCGCCGGCCTGCGCTACGGCCTCCAGTCCGGCGCGCAGTTCGACGTGGGCGCGGAGTGGAAGGCCACGGAGGGGCTGGAGGTGAGCGGCGACGCCTTCTACAACCCGCTGTCGCGCGCGGTGGAGTTCGACGTGCTGGACGTGGCGGAGAACCGGCGCCGCGGCAACCTGTCCGAGGACCCCGCCACCACCGGCTACGCGTACGGCTTCGAGCTGATGGCGCGCCACCCGCTCGGCGGCAACTGGTTCGGCTGGGCCTCGTACAGCTTCCTCCAGAGCCGGCGCCGCGTGCGCATCGAGCGGTACGGCGATGACAACCGCGTCCTCGAGACGGTGGAGGGCACCCTGCCCTTCGCCTTCGAGCAGGCGCACGTCTTCAACGCCGCACTCAGCTACAAGTTCGACACGTGGACGTTCGGCACGGTGGTGCACTTCAACACCGGCCGGCCCGAGTCCGGGCAGGTGTCCACGCAGACGCACCGCCTGGTGACGGACCCCGGCGGGCGCCCGAGGTGGGTGCGCGTGGACGAGGACCGCGTCGAGCGGCTGGGCAGCTTCTTCCGCGTGGACTTCCGCGCCGCGAAGTCGTGGGCCATGGAGGACTTCACGCTCGACGCGTACCTGGACGTGCTCAACATCTCCGCTCAGTGGGAGACGTTCGGCTACGAGTACCGCCTGGACATCGAGGGCCCGGTGCGCGAGCCGCTGCGCCTGCCCGTCATCCTTCCCATGCTCGGCCTGAAGGGGACCTACTGACATGCGCGCTTCGTCTCTGCCCCTGCTCGCGCTCCTCGTCACCGGCTGTGAGCGGATGCCGGAGGACCCCATCTTCATGTACGGCCAGGTGAAGCACCTGGACGGCTCACCGGCCGGCGGCACCCCGCTGCGCATGGAGCGCGCGCTGGACAGCTTCGACTACCTGCCCGGGGGCCCCAGCTACCTGGAGGGCCGCGTGTGGAAGTACGAGCCGTTCTCGGAGGGCGCCACCGAGGCCTCGGGAAGCTTCACGCTGGAGGCCCTGGCGCAGGACCTCTTCGCGGAGTCCTTCATGGAGGAGAGTGGCTATTACGGCATCCTGTGGCACCGCTTCCGCGTGTACCCGCCACTCGAAGCGGACGGCAGCGGCGTCTTCGTCGCCTTTACCGCCGACGACGACGTGGAGCTGCCACCGCTCCAGCCTTGGGCCTCGGGCTTCGCGGTGGGCGCCGGGCCCTCGCTGACGTTCGCCGCCGCGCCGCCCGCTCCGGAGCTGCCACCGTCCGCGACGCTGCCGCAAGTCTCCGTGGGCGGCTCCGACGACCCCATCAGCGCCCCTCCCAGCCCCCCCGAGCCGGTGGTGCAGCTCGTGAGGGGTGACGGGCTGGTGTGGCAGCAGGTGGCGGCCACCTCTCCCTGGGCTCCCAGCCCCTACGTGCTGGAGGACTTCGACGGAGTGGAGGCCCAGGTCCGCGCGGCCACCGCGGGCCAGTGGTACTTCGAGCCGCTGCTCGCCGAGCCCAGCTCGCTGACGTTCCGCATGGAGTGGCGAAGCCCGCGCGTGGCCCTGCCCGCAGGCGCCCTGCGGCCCGTGAGCCGGGACAGGCCGTGCAGCCCGGGCCCCGTGGACCGCCCGTGTCCCTACACGGACGGGAAGCTCGAGAGCGTGGTGACGCTCCTTCCGAGCGACGGGAGCATCTTCGATGGAGGCGTGGAGTCGCTGACCTTCACCCTGGATGCTCCCGCGCGGCTGCGCAGGCTGGTGGTGCGCAACCTGGAGACGACGCTCGACTACCAGGCCCGCATGCGGGTGGTGCTGGAGGGCAGCGGGGACGGCGAGGCGTGGACGCAGCTGGGGAGCTTCGTCCACGTGAACCACGCGGACGACCCGAGCCGGTCGCTCCTGGACTCCGCCCTGCGGGACACCGCCACCGACAGCCCCTTCGACGGGCCGATGGAGCTGTGGACGCCTCCCGTCTTCGTCGATGTGCCCCTCACCGGGGAGCTGCCGGTGCGCTACGTGCGGCTGTACGTCACGCCGGAGGATGCGACGTGGAAGGGCCGGCTGTGGAAGCTGGGAGAGGTCTCCCTGTTCGAGTAGGCCCGCGGCATTGGCATCCCACTGGTCAACCGCGAGGGGCTTGCACACCTTCTGCCCGTGAATCGGACGATGGCGTGGGTGGCGGCGGTGGCGGTGGCGGGGTGCGGCGGCAGCAGCACGCTGGATGTCGACTCGACAACGCCCGTGGGAGTGGAGGACGACCGCCCCGAGACGGATGACGTTCCGGGCGTCGGGGACGATGGCCCCGACCCGGGGGACGCAGACGACAGCGGTGACGAGGGCTCCGGCGGTAGCGACAACAGTGGCTCCGGGGATGGCAACGTCGAGGCCGCCGCGCCGCGCTGCGCCGACCTGTCGGCCCAGGGGCTGCTCTGCCACGACAGCTGGTGCTGGGAGCTGGAAGGTCAGCAGGGGAACAGTCTGTCCGCGTCTGCCTCGTCCGGCACCGAGGTCTGGGCAGTGGGCGCGGTGGGGACCCTCCTCCACTGGGACGGCACGCGCTGGTCCCGGGAGGAGTCCGGCACCCGTGTGGCACTGACCGACGTGGACGAGGCAGGCGGCGAGGTCTGGGCAGTGGGCGGCGGAGGCGTGATTCTGCGCCGCACGGCTGGCCGCTGGAGTGCGGTGACGGGCCCGGACTCGGGCTTGGGCTCGGGAGACATCTCCCAGGTCGAGGTCAGCGCGCCCGGGAACGTGTGGATTGCCACCGCCGGGGGCGTCGCCCGCCATCACGAGGGCACCTGGTCGTGGATGGTGCGCGGCGAGGGCCGCTACGACGTCTGGTCCTCGGGGCCCGACGACGTCTGGATTCTCGGCGAGAAGACGGGCCACCACTGGGACGGCGCGGCCCTGCGCGAGGTGGAAGCGCCTTTCGTCGGCGGCAGGCTCGGCGGCTCGGAGCGCGGCAGGCCCTACGTCGCCGTGGCCAACGCGCTGTACCAGTGGAACGGCAGCGCCTTCGAGGAGCGCTTCGCCATCGCCAACGACAGCTTCTCCATCGACTTCCTGGCGCAGCGCGGCGGGGACCTCTGGGTGTTCGCCAGCCGTGGCGGCGTGGGCACCGGAGTCGACGAAGGCAGGATGCTGCTGCGCTGGGACGGGAAGGAGGCTCGCGTGGCCTGGAGCGAGATGTTCCTCACCACCTCGCTCCATGCGGCGGGAATGCCGAGGAGCCTCGCCCTGCTCGACGGCGGCGGTGCCTTCCTGCTGGGTGACGCCGGACGCACGCTCCACTGGGATGGCGCCTCCTGGTCCGCGCCTCCGCGAATCCCGGGCACGGTCGCCGAGCTGCTGCCCCTCGACACGGGTGAGCTCTGGGCCTTGACGTGGAGCCGTGGCCCGAGCCTCGGCGGCCTGCGCTGGGACGGCACGGCCTGGCGGCAGGTGGCAGTGGGCGGCTTCGACTCCGGCCGCCTCACGGGGACGGCACCCGATGACGTCTGGGTGCTCTCCGGCCGCCCCCAGCACTGGGATGGAAGCGCGTGGACCGGGTACGACGCCGGCTTCTTCACCGACCTCCGCTCGGTTTCGCGGGACGACGTGTGGGCGGTCGGCCTGGGCGGACGCGCGGCCCGCTGGCGGGGCACCGGCTGGAGCGAGGTCTCCACCGGAACCACCGGCGACCTCCAGGTGCTCTGGTCGAGCGGCACCGACGATGTCTGGGCGGGCGGTGCCACGCTCATCCACTGGGATGGCGCGGCGTGGGCTCCGGCGCCCGGACTCGACGCGGCGGAGGACCTGCGCATCACGAGCCTCTCCGGCTCCGGCTCCGGCCCCGCTGACGTCTGGGCGGCGGGGGCTCGCCTCCACCACTGGGACGGCGCGGCCTGGAAGGACGTGGCAGCGCCACCGGGACGCGAGCGGTGCTGGAAGGTGTGGAGCGCCAGCCCGGACGCGACCTATCTGACCTGCGGCACCGCGTTCTTCCACCGCGTGGGGGATGGCTGGCGGGAGCTGCCGTTCCAGTCCGCGCCGGACACCTTCGCGGGCACGGCGGCTCGGGGGTATGCCGCGAGCGGCGATGCGGTCCTCCGATTCTGCCGGGAGTAGCGGCAGGCCCCTCCGTCAGAAGTGGCCGCCCAGTCCGAAGACGGCCCTGTCGTTGACGAACCCCACCGTGGGCGCGAGCCCCAGCGGCAGGCCCTGCGGCGCGCCCTGCGTCAGCTTGCGGCGCGCGTCGCGGAGGGCCGTGCGCGACCGGGAAGCCTTCACGGCCTCTTCCGCGATGCAGTCCTCGTCCTCCTCGGAGCACTCCTCGGAACAGCCCTCCTCCGATTCGGCGCACGCCGCCGCGTAGAGGTAGCCCAGGCCGAGTAGCGCACCCACGACCGTTCCGCCCAGCAGGGCCCCTGAGCAGTCGGAGCCATCACCTCCGTACGCGCTTTCGAGGGCACACCAGGTGACGCCGCCGAGGAACCCGACTCCGGTGAGCACCAGGGGCACCACCCACAGATGCGTGGGGATGACCTCGTCCGACGTGGTGACGGTGACGCCGGAATGGGAAAGCGCACGGATGCGGTCTCCTCCCGCCTGGCCGCGGGCCCACGGCGACTGCCTGTCCAGCAGGCGCGCGGACCGCGAGGCCCCGGAGAAATCGAACGCGCGGCCCTCCGCCCGGACGATGCCCGGAGCCAGCAACGACAGCCAGAGCAAGGTGAACGCGACGGCACGCCTCTTCATGCGACAGCTCCTCCACGGCGGACCCGGCCCGCCACCGCGAGAGGGAAGAGCAAGCCGCGTGCCCTCCGCGCTCCGAGTGCAACCCACGAGCGCCACGCGTGAGTCGTGCACCGCGCTGCACAGGTGGGGACAGCCCCCCGGCATGGGTGTCGCATTCTCGCGCCACTGGATTGCATCTACGCCCGGAGAGGAGTCCTCGCCGCCAGGCACACGCCTTCATGGGCTGTTCAGTTTTACCTGTATTTCGTGAATACTGAGTCTCGCCGCACCCCCACATCCGCAGGAGAACCTCATGTCCATCCAGCGTGTCGTGAAGCACCTTCAGTTCGGCGCCGTGCTCATATCGGCGGCAGCCATGCTCGGTGCCTGTGGCGAACCCCTCGCCGGTGAAGAGGCCGAGCAGGAGGCGGCCGGCACGGGCGACACCGTCACCGCCTTCGACATCATTCCCCCGACGGCGACGATGAACTGCTCAAGGGTGGGGACTGACGTCTCGTGCTCCGGCAGCGGCGCCAACGGAGTGACGCCGTACACGTACCAGTGGCAGGTGGTGGATGACTTCGGGGGCGGCTCGACGAGCCCCTACTGGTACAACGGCACCACCTCGTACAACGACTACTGCAAGGTCGGCTTCTTCACGTACGGGAGGTACTGGACGAAGTACATCCGGTTCCGCATCCTCGACGCCAACACCTATGTGTCGAACGAGGTGACGCAGACCTACAGGTGCTGGACCCCGAACAGCTAGCACGTCGCACGGAGGCTCCGGGCGTGAAGCACGCCACGCCCGGAGTCGTCGCTCCGCCATACGTCGTCCCTCTTCCCTGCCCGGACGCTGTCCCCACGTGCAGCCCCGCCGGGACGTACCGCGTGGACACGCGGGTCTACACGGCCGACGGGTCGCAGACGCTGCGCTACCGGAACGACACGACCTTCACCGCGAACCGAGGCGTGTCTCCGTGTCTCCCTCCGTGAGGAGGCAGACGCACCGCGTGTGCCATGGCGGCGCCATCGCGTCCTTCGTGCGTGACGCCGCGCCAGACGCACAGCAGAGTGCGCCGCCATGTCCTGGCGAGTGTGGAGGGTGGGAGTTGCTGCCGCGCTGTCCCTGTTGCTGTCGGCGTGCGCCTCCGTGCGAGGCAGGCCCGCGGACGGGCCGGTGGACGAGGCCGAGGCGTACCTGCGTGCCTGGGCCGCCAATGATGTAGCCGCCATGAAGCGCGCGGTGGCCGGGCCGCCGGCGAGCTTCGAGGAGCAACACCAGCGCTTCCGCGACGGGCTGCGCATCGTCTCCTCGCGCTTCGAGCTCGGCCGCGTCGAGCGCGACGGGGAGCAGGCGAGGGCCACCTTCCGCGCCGTCCACGTGCTGCGCGGGCTCGGTGAGTGGGAGCTTGAAAGCACGCTGCCCTTCGTGCGCCGCGAGGGGCGCTGGTTCGTGCGCTGGACTCCCGCCGTGCTCCACCCGGAAGCACGCGAGGGCGACCGTTACTCACGCACCCGAACGTGGCTGGAGCGCGCGGAGCTGCTGGACGCATACGGCGAGCCGCTCACCCACGTGGGCGAGGTCATCACCATCGGCGTGGACCCGACACGCGTGCGCAGCCGCGCCGACGTCACCTCCGCGCTCCAGGTGCAGCTCGAGGTGGACCCGGCGCGCGTGGAGAAGGCCCTGAACGCCACGGGCGCGACGGCCGCGAACTTCGTGCCCATCATCGACGTGCGCCCCGAGCGCTACCAACTCGTGCGCCCCGCGCTGGCGCCCGTGCCCGGCATCTTCTTCCGCAAGAAGACGGCCCGGCTGTCTCCCTCGGAGGGCTTCGCCTCGCACACCCTTGGCCGCGTGGGCGAGGTGACGGCCGAGCTGCTCGCGCAACTGGGCCCGCTGTACCAGCCCGGGGACATCGTGGGCCTGTCCGGGCTGGAGCGGGCCTTCGAGCCGCAGCTCGCGGGAACGCCCTCGGGAGAGGTGGTCCTCACGCGCCCGTCGGGAGAGGCACAGGTCGTCTTCCGCTTCGAGGGAAAGCAGGGCACGCCGCTGACCACCACGCTGCGCCCCGCGCTGCAGATGGCCGCGGAGGCAGCGCTCGAAGGCGTGACGCAGCCGGCGGCGCTCGTCGCGGTGGACAGTGAGTCGGGCGCAGTCCTGGCCATCGCGAGCCGTCCGCTCTCGCAGCCGCTGCACCGGGCACTCACGGGTCGCTACCCGCCGGGGTCCACCTTCAAGGTCGTCACCACGGAGGCGCTGCTCGCGCGGGGCATGGGCGTGGATGCGCCAGCGCCCTGCCCTCCCACGGTGGCGGTGAAGGGGAAGTCCTTCCGCAACTTCGAGGATGAGGCGCTCGGTGCCATCACGCTGCGTGGAGCCTTCGCGCACTCGTGCAACACCGCCTTCGTGCTGCTGTCCGCGAACCTCGGCGGTGAGGCGCTCGGCGAGGCGGCCCGCCGCTTCGGCTTCGACGTGGAGTACCACCCGGGGCTTCCCTCCTCCGGCGGCACATTCCCCGCGCCCCGCAACGCCGTCGAGCTGGCGGCCTCCTCCATCGGCCAGGGGCGCGTGCTGGCCACGCCGCTGCACCTGGCCTCCGTCGCCGCGGCGGCCGAGTCGGGCCGATGGCGTGCGCCCTACCTCGTCACGGACCTCGACGACGGGCCGAGCGCCTCGCTGGCGGACGGAACCCGGGGAGCGCTGCATCTGTTGATGCGGGCCGTCGTCACCGAGGGCACCGGCAGGGCGGCGGCGGGAGTACCGGAGCTCGCGGGCAAGACGGGCACCGCGGAGTTCGGCACCGTCCCCCCGCTCCCGACGCACGCGTGGTTCATCGGCTTCCGCAACGGCATCGCCTTCGCCGTCCTGGTGGAGGGCGGAGGCGTGGGCGGCCGGGTCGCCGCCCCCATCGCCGCGAGGTTCGCGTCGGCCCTGTGAGCGTGACGCCACCTGCCCCTGTCGGCCCGGGATGCGGCGGAATGAGCGTTCCTTCCAGCCACCCGGCGTCCGGCGAGCCTACCGAGCGAAATGAACGTTCCTTCCAGGAAGCCGCCGTCGGCACTCCCAGCTCGGCGGAATGAACGTTCCTTCCGGCCACCCAGCGTCGGCATGGCTCTCCGGCGGAATGAACGTTCCTTCCGGCCACCCAGCGTCGGCATGGCTCTCCGGCGGAATGAGTGTTCCTTCCAGCCACCCAGCGTCGGCATGGCTCTCCGGCGGAATGAGCGTTCCTTCCGGCCACCCGGCTCCTGGGGCGACCCACCCGGCGGAATGAACGTTCCTTCCGGCCACCTGCCTTCCGGGGCGGCCTGTCCGGCGGAATGAACGTTCCTTCCGGCCACTCGCCGACCGGGAGGCCCGCCTGGAGTGGCCCGCCGGCCGGCATTGCGTTCCCGACCGAAGTGGAGAGGATGCCCGCATGTCTCCGTCCTCCCCCGCCGAAGCGCCCCGCGCCTGGAACGTCATCGAGCCTCTCGAGAAATCCCCGGGCTCCTGGCAGATGGCGCTCGACGAGGCGCTGCTCGATGACGCCTGCGCGCGGGCGGACTTCGTCCCCACCCTGCGCCTCTACGTCTTCACGCCGGGCTGCCTCAGCCTCGGGCGCACGCAGTCCTATGAGAGCGTCGATGCCGCCGCCGCGAAGGAGCAGGGACTCGAGCTGGTACGCCGGGTGACAGGCGGCTCGGGCGTACTGCACCACGGAGAGCTGACGTACAGCTTCATCGCCCGCGTGGGCGCGCCGTTCACCGACAGCATCGAGCAGAACTACACCCTGCTGTCAGAAGCCATCGCCGCGGGCCTCGCGAGCCGCTTCGCCGTCCGCGCCGACCTGGAGCCCGCGCGGCCCGAGCGCAATCTGGCCAGCGGCGCGTGCTTCCTCACCCCTGCCCTCAAGGAGCTGAAGGTGAACGGGCGCAAGCTCGTGGGCAGTGCCCAGCGCCGGCAGCGCGGGGCCTTCATGCAGCACGGCGCGCTGCCGCTCGTGACGGACTACGCGCTGCACGCACGCCTCTTCGGCCTGGAGCCGGAGCGACTGCGCGGGGCGATGATGGACCTGAAGGAAGCAGCCGGCCGCGAGGTGAGCCACGCCGAAGCCGCGGAGGCCCTCAAGCAGGGCTTCACCGAGAGCCTCGGTGCAAGCTGGACCTCCATCTCGATTGCGCCGTACGTGCGCGCCCGCGCGGAGGCGCTCGTCGCGGAGCGCTACGGCCGAGAGGACTGGACGCACGACGCCGTCTGAGGTCCGCCGAGACCTCCTGGGGCAGGAAAGACGAAGCACGCCCCACAACCCGGTTCCACCCTACGCTCCGTAACAGACATGACACGGCGCACGGCGCAGGTCGCGCCGTCGGACGGGTCTGCGAAGGAGCGTCGAGATGCGGTTGCTCTCCCGGTGTGGTCTCCGTGCATCCCTGGTGTGGCTCGTGCTGGCGAGCACGGCCTGCGGTTCAGGCGACGAGAAGGAGCCACCCATTCCCGACTCGGGGACGCCTTCCGCCCTGGACCCCGCGCCCACGCGCACCAAGCCCGGCGAGTACACCTGCGCGGGCTGCCCGGACACGGACATCAGCTCCTTCGAGTACAACGCGGGCAACGTGACGCAGGACACGTTCGACGGCACGGTGAGCAACGCCGTGGGCAACGGCACCTTCTACGTGGCGGGCGAGGACGGCCAGGAGCTGGCCGGCCCCATCGCCACCGACCCGGACACCGGAGACTTCAGCTTCACCGCGCCCCTCTTCTGCGGCGAGCAGCTGGTGAAGTGCGTCTGGTCCAACGCGGCGGGCAGCTACGTGCTCGTCACCCGCGTCGTCACCACGGACTGCATCACCCCCGACATCCGCGCGACGCTGTCCTGGGACGCCCAGGGCAGCGACTGGGAGCTGCACCTCATCAAGCCGGGCGGGCACATCAACGACGACGCCACGGACTGCACGTGGACCTCGTGCGTGGGGAGCCGGCCGGACTGGGGCGTGCAAGGCGACCTGGCCGATGACCCGAAGAAGGACGTGGACGACACCGGCGACTTCGGCCCGGAGAACATCCTCCTCGCCCGGCCGGAGAACGGCACCTACCACGTCATGGTCGAGCACTGGGGCGCCGGCAGCCCGGAGTCCGACGGGCGCCTCGTCCTCAACGTGGCCGGACAGGTGACGGTCATCGACATCCAGGACCTGCCTCCCAGGTCCGTGTGGAAGGCCGCGACCATCACCTGGCCGGGCGGCGCGGTGACTCCGTCCACGGAGAAGTACGACTGCTCCGGCAGCTGGAGCAGCGGCTGTACGGCGGCACTGCCGTAGCACGGCCGCGCCCGCTCTCACTGACCGGCTAGGATGG
This sequence comes from Pyxidicoccus caerfyrddinensis, assembly GCF_010894405.1. GTDB lineage: Bacteria > Myxococcota > Myxococcia > Myxococcales > Myxococcaceae > Myxococcus > Myxococcus caerfyrddinensis. Next base: position 353,164 of record NZ_JAAIYA010000003.1, on the reverse strand, counting down.
GGACTCCCCAGAGGAGCCGGTCATGTCTGAGAGCAACTTCGCGGCCATGCGAGCGGGCGCCGCGGCCAGCAACCACTTCGCCTCCGCCCTCCATGCCCGGGTGGGCGCGAAGCCAGCGAACACGTTCTACTCACCTGCCAGCCTCTCCCTCGCACTTGCAATGACGGCGCTGGGCGCGCGCGGGGAGACGCAGGCGCAGCTGGAGCGGGTGCTCGGGCTCGACGCCGTGCGAGAGACGACCTTCCAGAAGGCGTACGCGGCGCTGGGTGGCCACCTCGCCGCCGCCAACAAGAGCGGGAACGTGGAGCTGCGAACCGCGAACCGCCTCTGGGGACAGCGCGGGTTCGGTTTCCTCCCCTCCTTCCTGGGCGCGACGAACAGCCACTACGGCGCCTCGTTGGAGGAGGTGGACTTCCAGCAGGACACCGAGGCCGCGCGCCAGCACATCAACCGCTGGGTCGCGAAGGAGACGCGGGAGAAGATTCGCGAGCTCATCAGGAAGGACGTGCTGGATGGCCTCACGCGGCTGGTGCTCACCAACGCCATCTACTTCCAGGGCCAATGGCAGGACCCGTTCAACGCCGACTACACCCAGGACGGCGTGCCCTTCCACGTCTCGTCCCGCAGGACGGCGAAGGTCTCGATGATGCAGCAGACGGAGCGGTTCCGTCATGGCGAGGACGCGCTCGCGCAGTGGCTGGAGCTCCCCTACAAGGGCGGAGAGGTGGCCATGCTCATCGCCCTGCCGAAGCGCATGGACGACCTGGCCCGGCTCGAGGCGTCACTGGACGCGCAGGTGCTGGACAAGCGGGCCTCCCAGCTGAACAGCGGGAAGGTGGCGCTGAGGCTGCCGAAGTTCAAGCTGTCGACGGCGTTCCAGCTGAACGACGCGCTCTCCGGCCTGGGGATGCCGCTGGCGTTCAACCCGTCCCTCGCGGACTTCTCGGGCATGACGACGAAGGAGCCGCTGAACCTCTCGGCGGTGCTGCACCAGGCGGAGCTCAACGTGAACGAGCAGGGCACCGAAGCGGCGGCAGCCACGGCGGTGGTCATGGCGGCCCGGTCGGCCATCATGCAGATAACGCCCTTTCACGCGGACCACCCGTTCCTGTTCTTCATCCGCGACACGTGGAGCGGCGCGGTGCTGTTCCAGGGGAAGCTGGTCGACCCCGAGGCGTAGTCCCTCAGTCGCCGTCCTCCTCGCCGGCGGCGAGCCCGTACTTGCGCAGCTTGTCGTGCAGCGTCGCGCGGCTGATGTCGAGCAGCCGCGCCGCCTCGCTCCGGTTGCCCTTCGCCCCTTCGAGCGCCGCCACGATGAGTCCCCGCTCGTAGGCGCCCACGCGCTCCTTGAGCCCCGCCCGCACCGCCGGCTCCGCGCTGCCCGGTGTGCCTCCGGGCAGGAGCGACAGGTCGAGCGTGCCGTCCAGTGAGAGGGCCACGGCGCTCTCCAGCGCGTTCTCCAGCTCGCGCACGTTGCCGGGCCACGGGTGGGCGGTGAGCCTCGCCAGCAGCTCCGGGGTGACGGCCACGGGTGCGGTGCCGAAGCGCTCGGCGAAGCGGCCCAGGAAGTGACGCGCCAGCACGGGGATGTCCTCCGGCCGCTGCCGCAGCGGTGGCACGTGCAGGTGCACCACCTTGAGGCGGTAGTAGAGGTCCTCGCGGAACAGTCCGGACGCCACCCGCTGCGCGAGGTCCCTGTGCGTCGCGGCGACGATGCGCACGTCGATGCGGTACGCCCGGTCCTCGCCCACGGGGCGGACTTCGCCCTCCTGGAGGACGCGCAGCAGCTTCGCCTGCGTGGCCGCGTCCAGCTCGCCAATCTCGTCCAGGAACAGCGTGCCGCCGTCCGCCTCGCGGAACAGGCCGTTGCGCGCGCGCACCGCGCCGGTGAAGGCGCCCCGGGTGTGGCCGAACAGCTCCGCCTCGGCCAGCTCAGGAGTGAGCGCCGCGCAGTTGAACCGCACGAAGGGCTTCTCCGCGCGCGACGACGCCCGCACCAGCGCCTCCGTCACGCGCTCCTTGCCGGTGCCGCTCTCTCCGGTGAGCAGCACCGTCACGTCACGCGGAGCCACGCGCTGGATGAGCAGCGCGAGCCGCGACATCGCCTGCGAGGCGAACACCATCGACTTGAGCAGGTTGACTTCACCCTGCAGTCGCTCGTTCTCCGCCTCCAGCCGCACCAGGCCCACCGCGCGGCGCACCACCGCCAGCACCTCGTCCACGACGAAGGGCTTGCGGAAGTAGTCCAGCGCGCCGAGCTTCATCGCCTCCACCGCGTGCCGCTCCGAGCCGTGCGCGGTGACGAGGATGACCTTCGGCACCGGGACGAGCGAGCGCGACTGGCGCAGCAACTCCAGCCCGTCCATGCGCGGCATGCGCAGGTCGGACACGACGAGGTCCACGCCGCCGCGCTTCAGGCGCTCCAGGCCGGCCTCGCCGTCCGCGGCCTCCTCTACTTCGAGACCCGCGTCCTCGAACATGCCGCGCAGCGTGTAGCGGACCCCATCGTCGTCATCGACCACCAACACCCGCGCCGTCATGCCGCCTCTCCTTCCACCGAGGACGCGGGCCGCCGCGTGGGGAGCGTCAGCGCCGCCACGCACCCGCCGCCCTCGCGGTCCTCCAGCGTCAGCTCACCGCCGTGTTGCCGCACCAGCCCGCGCGCCAGCGCCAGACCCAGGCCGGAGCCCCGCTCCTTGGTGGTGACGCCCGGCTCGAAGAGGCGCGCACGCACCGACTCTGGCAGTCCCGCCCCCCGGTCCCTCACCTCCACCCGCGCCTCCCTTCCTCCGAGCAGCACCAGCTCCACGGTGGCACCCACCGGGCTCGCATCGAGCGCGTTCTGCACGAGGTTGATGAGCACCTGCTTCACCTTGCGCGTATCACACCACGCGTGGACGGCCTGCTCCTCCACGACGGTCAGCGTCACCTCATGCTCCCGGGCCAGCCCTTCATGGAGCGCCACCACCGAGTCACACAGGTGCCGCAGCGGCTGCTCCTCCTGATGCAGCGGGAGCAGCGGCCGGGAGAAGTTGAGGAAGCCCTCCAGGATTTCCTCCATCCGCCCGACCTCGCGCTGGAGCACCGCGAGCCGCTCGGCGGGCTTGCCCTCCAAGTCCCTTCCAATCAGCGTCGCCAGCCCCTTCACGCTCGCCAGTGGGTTCTTCAATTCGTGCGCAATCTCCCCGGACAGCGCGGTGAGCGTGGCGGCGTGCTCGGTGTGGCTCTGCAGGGCCTCGTCGCGCGCATCCAGCGCCTTCTGCACCGCGCTCAGGAACACCACCTGGAAGCGATTGGCGCCGAAGACGCTCCACATCAAGAAGAGGGAGAACGCGGCGGCCTGCGCATACACCAGGGACTTCGACTGCGGCACCAGCGCATCCCCGCCGAAGACACCGGGGATGTAGCCCGGAACGAGGCCGTGGGTCGCCACCCAGGCAAGCCCCCAGACGAGCGACAGCACGCCCCAGACGAAGGGAGGCGTGGCCTGCTTCGGGATGATGCTGCCGATGAACAGGCAGAAGACGATGAGCAGCGGCAGCGCCGGGCTCAGGATGCCGCCCGTCGAGACGATGACGCCGCAGGAGAGGAGCAGGAACACGCCCAGCGCCCCGTACGTGCGCCGCTGGGTGATGCCCGGGAACTGCATGGGCTGCCACTTCCTCCAGTAGTCGCTCACCATGACGTCCGGCCGCAGCACCCAGGGGTGCTGCTCGCGCAGGTGCTGGACCACGCGCTCGGTCAGCATCCGCCGCCTCCGGTGGGGCGCCCCCCCCGTCACGAGCACCGTCACGGAGAAGCTGAAGAGCGCCAGCCCGAGCCCGCCGGCGATGCCTCCCAGGATGAGCTTGCGCCACAGCACCATGCCGCTGTTCACGACGAAGCCGAGCGCCACGAACAACCCCAGGGCGAAGGCCAGGCGCGAGAGCCCCATCTTCAGGAGCCCCCGGGGGGTGATGAGCTGCTGGATGTCGGGGGGCAGCGCCAGTTCTGCGTCGGATGAGGGGTTCGTACTCAAGGCCATCCTCCGGGGACCCATGGTGCACGTCCCGGGCCTCACCGGCCAGGGCCGCGAGCCAAGAGGGAAGAGGCCCTCGCTCCCCAGCCACCTGTCAGGAAATCCGGCACCCCTCCGCCGGCTCTCCTGACACCTCGGCGGGCCATCCGCGCCTCGGCTCCAGCGAGAAGGGCCCTGGCATGCGCCGTGCTCAAGGGCCGCTCCGCCGAATCGCCAGCCGGAGCCGCCCCGCCCATGTGGACCCTTTTCACCGTCGCCTGCAGGAACGTCCTGCGCAACCGCCGCCGCACCGCGCTCACCCTCGCGGCACTCGTGGTGGGCGTGGGCATCACCGTCATCGTCCACGGCTTCGTCAACGGGATGAAGCGCGGCATCGTGGTGCAGTTCGTCACCGCCGCCACGGGCGCGGTGCAGGTGCACCACGCCGGCTACGTGAAGAACGTCCTCTCCACGCCGCTCTCGCTGGACGTGCCCGCCGACGACGCCTTCCTCTCCCGCGTGAGTCACGTGGAGGGCGTCACCGCCGTGGCCCCCCGGCTCCAGTTCTCCGGCACGATGAGCGTGGGCGACGAGAGCCTCTTCTTCACGGCCCTGGGGCTGGACCCCGAGCGTGAGCAGGCGGTGTGCCCCCGGCGGGCGCTCACCCGGCTGCCAGGCTCCACCTTCAAGGAGGACGCGGACCTGCTGCTCGCGGAGTCGCTGTCGTCTGCGGTGGGCCTGCACCCGGGCACCGAGGCCGTGCTGCTCGCGGCGGACCGCGACGGCGCACTCAACGCGGAGGCCGCGAAGATGAGCGGCACGCTGCTGGCGCTCGGCCCCGGTGAGGCGCGCTTCGGCCAGGTGTCGCTCGCGATGGCGCAGCGCCTGCTCCGCATGGAGGGCCGCGCCACGGAGCTGGCCGTGTCGGTGAAGGACCTGGACCGTGCCCCCGAGGTGGCCGGCCGCCTGCGCGCCGAGCTGGGCCCCGAGTACGAGGTGCACACGTGGGACGAGGTGGCCCCGGTGGCGAAGGACGCCATGGAGCGCATGGGCAACCTGTCCTCCACGGTGACGACGGTGTTCCTGGTGCTGATGCTGCTGGGTGTGGCCAACACCTCGCTGATGACGGTGCTGGAGCGCACCCGCGAGATTGGCACCATGATGGCCGTGGGCGTGCGCCGCTCGTGGATTGCGGCCCTCTTCCTCGCCGAGGCGGCGGTGATGGGCCTCCTCGGTGCAGCCGGTGGCGCGCTCGTTGGAATGGCCGTCGTCGCGCACCTGGGGCGCAAGGGCCTCTCCTTCGTCCCCATGGGCGCCAAGGGCGTCATCCCCATCGAGGTGCACCCCGCGATGCCGCCCGGGGAGCTGGCCCTGCTCGTCGCGGTGGCCGTCGTGGGCGCGGCCCTCTTCTCGCTCTACCCCGCCTGGCGCGCCAGCCGCCTGCGTCCCGTGCAGGCCCTCGCCGGCAACTGAAGGCCCTCTTCTTCCGCGCCCCACCGGAGCTCCAAGCCATGTCACCCCTGCTGACGCTCGCCGTTCGCAACCTCACCCGCAGCAAGGCCCGGAACGCCATCACCACCGGCGCCATCCTCTTCGGCGTCGCCGTGAGCCTGTTCCTCGGCGCCCGCATCAAGGGCATGCAGAACGCCGCCGTCGACGACGTCGTCGAGGCGCGCGTGGGCGCCATCCAGGTCCACCGCCGCGGCTACTTCGACCTGAAGGAGAACCAGCCGCTGAAGCTGGACCTGCCGCGGGACACCGCGCTGGAGGCGAAGCTGCGCGCCGTGCCCGGCGTGCGCGAGGTGATGCCGCGCATCGCCTTCTCCGGGCAGGTGTCGAACGGCTCGCGCGCCACGCTCGTGGTCGGCCAGGGCGTGGACCCCGCGCGCGAGCTGGACGTGCTGCCGCTGGCCCACCGCGAGGTGCACGGCCGCCCCGTGAGCGCGGACGCGCCCCAGGGCGCGGTGATGGGCCAGGAGCTGGCCAGCGCGCTGGAGCTGAAGCCCGGAGCGTCCCTGGTGCTCCAGGCCACCACGCAGAAGAACAAGGAGAACGCGCTCGATTTGGACCTCGTCGGCACCGTCATCAGCCTCAACCCGCAGGAGTCCAAGCGCACGCTGTCCCTGCCCCTCGCCGAAGCGCAGCGGCTGCTGCGCATGGACGGACGCGTCACCGAGTACGTGGTGGCGGTGGAGGACCGCGACGAGGTGGACGCGGTGGCGGCGCGGCTGCGGGCGGCGCTGGGGGACACATACGAGGTGCACACCTGGGCGGATCTGCGCCCGGGAGTCGTGGACCGCATCCGCACCCAGCAGGTCATGCTCACCATCATCGTCGGGGTGTGCATCATCCTGGCCGTCTTCGGCGTGGCCAACGCCATGTGGATGAGCGTGAAGGAGCGCACCCGCGAGATTGGCACCATGCTGGCCGTGGGCATCCGCCGCTGGCAGGTGGGCGGGCTGTTCCTCCTGGAGGCCGCGCTCCAGGCGCTGCTCGGGGGAGTGCTCGGCGCGGGCCTCGTCTTCGCGCAGGTGGCCGTGTCCGCCGCACGGGGCGGCTTCCAGATGGCCATGCCCGGCGGCACCGCCCCGTACACCATCATCCCCGCCCTCACGCCGCGGCTGCTGGCGGCGGTGCTGCTCACCTCCACGCTCGGCGCCGTCGTGGCCGCCGTGTTCCCCGCGCTGCGCGCCGCGCGCCTGCACCCCGTCGAGGCGCTGCGCTCGCTGTGAGCGCGGCCCTCCTTCGCCTGGAGACCTCCATGAAGTCACTCGCACTCCTGCTGTGTCTGTCGTTGCTTCCCCTCGCCGCCTCCGCCGCGTCACCGTCCCCGGAGGAGCTGCTCCGCCAGTACGACGCCGTCATGGGGCCCGCGAGCTTCGAGGCCGTCATGGTGATGACGGCGCACCGCGAAGACGGCAGCACGCGGACGTACCGGATGAAGGTGATGAAGTCCGGCACGGACCGCTTCCGCGCCTGGTTCCAGGAGCCGGCCGCCTCGCGCGGACAGGAGATGCTCCGCGTGGGGGACAACTCCTGGGTCTACATGCCGAACCTCAAGCGGGCGCTGCGCATCGCCAACCGCGACTCGTTCCAGGGCGGTGACTTCAACAACGCGGACGTGCTGCGCACCAACTACACGCGGGACTACGAAGCGAAGCTGCTCGCCGAGGAAGAGCAGGCGTGGGTGCTGGAGCTGCACGCGAAGACGGAGGACGCCGCGTATGACCGCATCAAGCTCTGGCTGAGCAAGGCGGACGGCGTCCCGCTGAAGGGCGAGTACTACACGGTCAGCGGCAAGCTGCTGCGCACCGCCGAGTTCACCGAGGTGCGCGACTTCGGCGGACTGCGCCGCCCGGCCCGCGTGCTCATGCGCAACATGATTGTCACCCAGCGCTTCAGCGAGCTGACCTTCGACCGCTTCGAGCTGCGCGACGCGCTGCCGAACGGGCGCTTCGTCCTCGACGACCTGGGCCGCTGAAACCCCTTCCGAGTGCGCGCCATGATGCCCCTGCTCCCTTCGCTGCTCACCGCCGCCTTCCTCGCGCAGGCTCCCGTCGAGGACGCGCCCGCGGCCGAGTCGTCTCACTCGCTCGAGGTGACGACGACGGGCTACCTCGACAGCCGCTTCACCTACGCGCGCATCCTCTCCGAGCGCATGTTGCCCGGCGAGGGCCAGCCCGCGCTGACGAACCTCACCGAGGGCAACCTCCAGCTCAAGCTGCGCTTCACCCCCGAAGCCTTCCTGAACACGGACGTGTCCCTCTTCTGGCAGCGCGCCGGCCTCGTCGAAGGCGTGGAGCGGGACCTGCCCGAGTACCGCCCCTCCATCGTGGTGAGCGAGCTGTATGGCGACTGGGCGCTGACGCCGCACCTGAGCCTTACCGTGGGCAAGAAGCGCGTGGTGTGGGGCGCGGGGCTGGCGCAGAACCCGACGGACTTCCTCAACCCGCCCAAGGACCCCACCGACCCGGCGGCGCAGCGGGCCGGCGCGTGGCTGGCGCGGGTGGAGCTGCCCTTCGACCGCTTCACCTTCTCGCTCGTGGGCGCGGCCAAGGTGCTGCGGCAGTACGCGGGCCTGCCCACCGCGCTGCTCGTCTACCCGGACCAGCCCACGGCGGAGGCCGAGCAGGGCCTGGTGGCGGACGACCGCGACGACGAGGCCCACTACGCGGTGGCCGCGCGCGCCTACGCGCTGGTGGCGGACACGGACATCAACGTCGTCTACGCCTTCACCCACCTCTACAACGACGCCTTCACGCACAAGCACCGGCTGGGCCTGTCCGTCTCGCACGTCTTCGGCGGGCTGGAGGTCCACGGCGAGGCGCTGCTCCAGACGGGCTCCACGCGGCTGGAGTTGGAGCCCGCATGCACGGGCAGCGCGGAAGCGCTGGCGGACTGCGTGGCGCGGGATGTGGCGCTGGCCTCGCGCCCCCGGCTGCATGACGGACGGCTGCGGCCGCAGGTGCTCCTGGGCGCGCGGTACCTCTTCGAGGACAGCGCGATGCTGTCGGCTGAGTATGCGTTCCACGCGGACGGGTTGGACTCCGCGGGCTTCGCTCGCTACGTGGGAACGATGGCCGCCGCGGGCGAGCTGGCGCGCGCGAATCCGGCGCTGGCCGCGAGCATCGCGGGCGTGCTGGGCGGCTCGGGCGCGGCCTCGGACCCGGGGACGCCGCAGCGGTACAGCTTCGACCCGCTGCGCCGGCACTACCTGTTCGTCAGCTACAGCAAGCCGCAGATTCATGACGACTTCACGGCGGGCGCATCGCTGGTGCTGAGCCTGGGGGACTTCTCCGGGCAGCTCAGCCCATCCCTGAGCTGGTCGGCCCGAGACTGGCTGACGCTCACCGCCGCCGCCTACATCCCACTGCCCGTGCTGAACGGCGTGGAGGTGGGCGGCAGGACGTACGGAGAGCTGGCGCTCTCCTCCACCGACTGGCGCGCGCTGATGAGCGCTCGCGCCTTCTTCTAACGAAGCGAAAGGAACACCATGGCCATCGTCGAGATGCGGGACATCCACAAGAGCTACCAGCTGGGGAAGACCACCGTGGAGGCGCTCCGGGGCGTGGACCTGGACGTGGAGGAGGGCGAGTTCACCGTGGTGATGGGGCCGTCGGGCTCGGGCAAGACGACGCTGCTCAACATCATCGGCTGCCTGGACCAGGCGACGCACGGCTCGTACAAGCTGGAGGGGCGCGAGATTGGCGACCGCGACTTCAACGAGCTCGCCGAGCTGCGCAACCGGAAGATTGGCTTCATCTTCCAGGCGTTCAACCTCATCCCCGTGCTGAACGTGCTGGAGAACATCGAGTTCCCCTGCCTCATCCGCGACGAGCCGCGCTCCACCCTGCGCGCCCGGGCCCTGAGCATCGCGAAGGACGTGGGGCTGTCCCACGTGCTGAAGCACCGCCCCGACGAGCTGTCCGGCGGCCAGCGGCAGCGAGTGGCCATTGCCCGCGCCCTGGTGACGCAGCCGCAAATCGTCCTCGCGGACGAGCCGACTGCGAACCTGGACTCCGTCACGAGCGAGCAGATTCTGGACCTGATGGAGGAGCTCAACCGCACGCACCACGTCACGTTCCTCTTCTCCACACACGACCCTCGCGTGATGAAGCGCGCCCGGCGCGTGGTGCGGCTGGCGGATGGCTTCCGGATGGACGACGTGGAACGCCCTCACGCGCTGGAGCTGGCCGCCTCCGCGCAGTGAGGGTCCGCACCCGGAGCCCGGGGGCCCTGCCGCTTGCCTGGCCGGGCTCGGGCCTCTACGGTGCTCCGACGGAGAGAATGCAACTTGGATACGGAGCGATTCAGGTTCATCGGCGGATGCGTGGCGGGTGCCGCGGACGGACCGCTCTTCGTCGCGGCGGAGGACTTCCACCTGGCGGCCGTCGGCAAGCCCCAGAGCGTGTTCAGCATGTACCTCGACGGGCAGTGGCACCCGTTCGAGACGAGGCCGGACTGGACGACCTTCAGCATGACGGCCGCGCGCCCTCCGGGTGAGTCCACCTGGCTCGTCCTGGCCCTGGGCGAGGGCGGCAAGTTGTGCGAGCTGCGCCCGTGGGCGGAAGGGATGCAGGCGTCGCTGTCGCGCATTCCCAGGCACATCGGGGTGACCCTCCTCGCGACCATCGACAACGCCATCTACGCGTGCGGCCTGGGCCGGGAAGTCCTGCGCCGTGAAGTGGATGGACGGTGGACCGACCTGAGCGCCCCCGTACCGGGTGTCGAGGACGGCGTCGTCCACTTCACCGGCCTCGCGGGCCGCTCCGCGAACGAAGTCTACGCGGTGGGGTGGAAGGGTGAAATCTGGGTCCGCACCGGTGAGGGATGGAGTCGTGAGGACTCGCCGACCCGGGCGCACCTGGGCGCCGTCACCGTCACCGAGGAGGGGCTCGTCTACATCGTCGGCCAGGAGGGAGCGCTGGTCCGTGGACGGCGGGGCCGGTGGGAGGCGCTCGACACGGGCCGGCACGAGGACCTCCGGGACGTGTGCTTCCATCAGGGTGAGGTCTTCGTCCGTACGGACTCCCGCGTGTTCAAGCTCACGGGGGAGAGCCGCCTCTCCGCCCTGGCGGATGACAGCGACGAGCAGGAAGAAGACACCTCCTGCCGCATGCTCCTCTCCGCCGGAGACCTGGGGCTGTGTTCCATCAAGAGCGGAGGTGTGTTCCGCTTGAAGGACAACGGCATCTGGGAGCGCCTCGACTGAAACGGGCGGGCGCGTCCTCCCTGTCGTCCGTGCCCGCAGTGCCTCTGGAGAACGCACCATGCTGAAGCTCGTGTCCCGTCAGGCGCTCCTCGTCGTGGTCAGTGGCTCGCTGTATGCGTGCGGCGCTCCCACGCTGGAGGAAGGCACCGCGCCCGAGTACGGCAGCAGCGAGCAGTCGCTGACGTCCTACCTGACGTTCACCCGCAACATCAGCACGGGCGACACCGTGTTCACGAACACCGTCAGCAGCGGCCCCGCGCCCTACACGTACTACTGGCAGACCACCGAGACCCAGTCCTGGAGCGGCAACGTCTACGTGAGCGGCTGGTACCAGGGTGCCAACATCGAGCACTTCTACTGCCCGCGCGCCCCCATCCGCGGAGAGGAGTACCTCTGGTCGCTCAGGGTGGAGGCCTACGCGGTGGACGCCAACGGCGCCCCCTCCGCCGTGGTGTACAAGACGCTCCCGTGCAGCATCCCCTGGTAGGGAAGCAAGGCGCCCACGCCTCCCCCTTGCGTGGGCACCCCACCGTCACGGCTCAGCGGAACAGGCAGCGCGTGTCGAGGCGGTAGAAGTCGGACGGCACGAACGGGTTCCACGTCTGCCGCACGAAGTAGAGCTGGCGCAAGTCACGGCTCACCAGGGGGTGGAACTCGTCCTTCTCCGTGTTCACCGCCGGGCCCAGGTTGATGGCCTGCGACCACGTGCCGCCGCGGTTGTAGCTCACGTAGAGGTCACCCAGCCCGTACCCATCCGGCCGGTTGAGCGTGGCGAAGACCATCAGCCGCCCATCCGGAGACACCCACGGGTTGTACTCCCAGGTGTCCGGGCTGTTCACGCCAAGGCCCAGGTTCTCCGCCGGCGCGTAGCCCGTCCGCGTGCGCACCGAGCGGTAGATTTCGAAGTCCGAGTCGAACGTGCCGCTCGCGAAGTACAGCGTCCCGTCGTTCGTCACGCTCGCGTACAACTCCTGCCGCACGGAGTTGACGTTGGGCCCGAGGTGCTCGGCCGGCCCCCACCCACTCCCGACGCGACGCACGACGTAGAGGTCGGTGTCGTCGCGCAGCACGCCATCCACCGGGCGGATGGACGAGAAGTAGATCGACCGGCCGTCCGGAGAGATGAACGGGTCCGAGTCCTGGTACGTGCCCGAGAACGGCGCCACCTCGCCGGGAGTCCAGTGCCCATTCCGCAGGTGCGTCACGTAAATCGTCTGGTACGGCGGCGCCTCGTGGTCGACGTGGTAGTACGCCGTCCGCCCGTCCGCTGAGATGGACAGCCGGTACTCCGAGCGCTCCGGCAGCGAAATCTCCCCGGGTGCGAAGAGGCTGCCTCCCGGCTCGCAGGCCGCGGGCCCCAGCGGCTGCGCGGCCTCGCCCGTCTCCCACGCCTCGTCCGGCACGATGGGCTCGGGGGGATTGCACGCCACGGTGGCCGACGACATGGCGAGGATGAGGGACATGGACCACTGCTTGAGCGACGTATGCATGCGACGTCTCCTTTGTTGTCTGGAGACAGTCGCCCCGCCTCGCACGAGGGTCGACGCCGATGTGACGAACGGTGGAGGCCCTGGGACGAACGGTGGAGCCGCGCATGCGGCCCCGCTTCACGAGGACAGATCGAGCACCTGTTGCAGCCGCGCCCGGTAGCTCCGGCCCGTGGTCAGCTTCGTGCCGTCACGAAGGAGCAGCACGTACTCGCCCGGGGGCAGCGGCTCCACCTCCTCGATGCGGTCCAGCCGCACGATGAGCGAGCGGTGGACCCGCATGAACTTCGCGGGGTCCAGCTTCTCCTCCAGCGCGCTCATCGTCTCCCGTGCGAGGTACGACTGCTTCCCCAGGTGCACGGAGACGTAGTTCCCCTCCGCCTCCAGGTAGTCGATGTCCTCGACGCGCAGGAAGCGCATGCGCCAGCCCACCTTGGTGATGAGCCGCGTCGCATACCGCTCCTGCGCCGGGGGCCGGGGGAGCGAGAGCGACTCGAGCCGCTCCAACAGGTCCGTGGCCGGGGAGCGCCGCCGCTCGCGCGCGCGGGCGAGGCTCATGCGGAAGCGCTCCTGGTCGAACGGCTTGAGCAGGTAGTCGAGCGCGTTGGCCTCGAACGCCTGCACCGCGAAGTCGCGGTGGGCCGTGACGAAGACGACGGTGGGCCGCTTCTCGGGCGCCACCGCGCGGAGGACGCCGAAGCCGTCGGGCGCTGGCATCTGCACGTCCAGGAAGACGAGGTCCGGACGCACCGCCTCGATGGACGCGATGGCCTCGCGGCCGTCCCTGCACTCGCCAATGACTTCCATGTCGGCTTCTTCCGACAGGAGGTCCTTGAGGCGCTCGCGGGCGAGCGGCTCGTCGTCGACAATCAACACCCGCGTCCGCGGCGTCATGTGGACGGCACCGTGCGGAAGGGGATGGCGAGCGTCACCGAAGCGCCCCCGCCGGCCGCGTCCCGCAACTCCAGCCGATGGTCCGTGCCGTAGAGCTGCTGCAGCCGCTCGCGGGTAATCCACAGCCCCTTCCCGCTGCTCGCGTGCGTGGGCGCGGGCGCGGCGTTCAGGCCCACGCCATCGTCCCGCACCTCCAGCAGGAGCGCGGGGCCCTCGCGGCGCGCGGCCACCGTCACCGTGCCTGGCGCGGAGCGCGGGGCGATGCCGTGCTGGATGGCGTTCTCCACCAGGGGCTGGAGGACGAGATGGGGGACGTGCGCGGCGAGCGTCTCCGGCGCGATGTCCTGCGTCACCGTCAGCCGGTCGGCGAAGCGCACCCCCTGGATGTCCAGGTAGAGCTGCAGGGTGCGCAGCTCGTCCTGGAGGGTGACCTCCTCCCGGGTGGCCGCGTCGAGCGTTCCACGCAGCAGCGCGCTCAGCCGCGCAATCATCCGCTCACTGCCGCGCGGGTCCCGATGCACCATGGCAGAGATGGAGTTGAGCGCGTTGAAGAGGAAGTGCGGATGGAGCTGTGCCTTGAGCACGTGCAGCTGCGCGCGGGCGAGCTGGGTGTCCCGCAGCCGGACCTGGTCGGCGTAGTAGACGGCGTGCGCCACCCCGAGAATCGTGAGGTAGATGAACGGGTTGTAGAGCAGCGCGTGCGCGAGCACGTCGAGGAAGGCGGGAGGCTGGCTGTACCAGCCGACCCACGGCTCCGTCAGGAAGATGACCGTCGCGCGGAACAGCGACACCGCGAGCGCACCGGCCACGTGGAGCGTGACGCGTGAGGTCAGGTGCCGCCGCTCCAGCGGGAAGCGCAGCCCGAACCATAGGATGGCAATTGTAATGGGCGTCCACAGGACGTTGGAGCTTCCCCAGGTGAGCAGCGCGTGCTCCCAGGTGGCACCTCCCACGTCGTGGGCTTCGCTCGCGGCCGCCAGACCCGAGAGGGCCCAATAGGCGAACGCGGCCAACCACCATCGCCAGTTGATACTGCGTGTCATATGCAAAGTGTATGCGTCCTTGGCACTTCACTGTTGGCTATCGCCCATTTACAGCGACCGCCGCACGGGCGTTTGATTCCCCACAGCCCCCTATCCTCGCGCCCATTCACGAGTACGGGGGCAGACACCTCAGGGGGAATCATGCAATCCCGTTGCGTTATTCATCGTCGAGACTGTAGTGCGGTTCTCGTAGGGCTGTGGCTTTCAGTTCTCCTGGTAGGAGCCTCCGCGTCAGCGGCACCGTTCGCCCTCTTCGAGAGCGGTCAGGTCCGACCCCTCGCACTCTCTCCCAACGGGAAGCTGCTCTTCGCCGCCAACACGCCGGACAACCGCCTTGAAATCTTCCGGGTGGAGACCAGCGGCCTCGTCCACCGCGGCTCGGTGCCCGTGGGCCTGGAGCCCGTCGCCGTCGCGGCGCGGAGCAACGAAGAGGTCTGGGTGGTCAATCACCTGTCCGACAGTGTCAGCGTCGTGCGCCTCGACTCGAATGACAGTGGCGGCACGGTGACGCGGACGCTGCTCGTGGGTGACGAGCCCCGCGACATCGTCTTCGCCGGCCCGGGCCGCAAGCGCGCCTTCATCACCGCCGCGCACCGGGGACAGAATGCCTCGTTCGACCCGAAGCTCACCACGCCGGGTATCGGCCGCGCGGACGTCTGGGTATTCGACTCGGAGAACCTGGGCAGCACGCTGGGCGGCAACCCGCTCACCATCATCTCCCTCTTCAGTGACACCCCCCGCGCGCTCGCGGTGACGCCGGACGGCTCGCGCGTCTACGCGGCGGCGTTCCACTCCGGCAACCGCACCACCGTGCTCGCCGAGCGCATCATCCCCGACGGCGGCGAGGCGGCGGGCGGCGACCCCGGCCCCAACACCAACTTCCAGGGCGTGCCCGCACCCGAAGTCGCCATGATTCTCAAGTACAACGGCCAGGACTGGCTGGACGTGGTGGGGCGCCCCTGGACGGACCAGGTGCGCTTCTCGCTGCCGGACAAGGACGTGTTCGCCATCTCCGCCACCGCCAACCCGCCCGTGCAGCTCCCGGGCTCCGCGGGTTTCTACTCCGGCGTGGGCACCGTCCTGTTCAACATGGCCGTCAACCCGGTGAGCGGGAAGGTCTACGTCAGCAACACCGAGGCCCGGAACGATTTGCGCTTCGAAGGCCCCGGCACCTTCGCCGGCACCAGCCTCCGCGGACACCTGCACGAGAGCCGCATCACCGTGCTGGGCGCGGGCGGCGTCGCGGCCCGGCACCTCAACAAGCACATCAACTACGGCGTCTGCTGCGCGCCCGTCCCCAACGCGGAGAGCGAGAAGAGCCTCGCGCAGCCGATGGGCATGGCGGTGACGTCCAACGGCGCCACGCTGTACGTCGCGGCCTTCGGCTCCTCCAAGCTGGGCGTGTACTCCACCGCCGCGCTGGAGGCGGACACCTTCGTGCCCAACACGGCCAACCAGATTCCGCTCACCGGCGGCGGCCCCACGGGCATGGTGCTGGACGAGGCGCGCGGGCGCCTCTACGTGCTCACGCGCTTCGACAACGCTATCTCCGTCGTCAACACCGCGACGAAGCAGGAGGTGGCCCACCTGCCCATGTTCAACCCGGAGCCGGCGAGCGTGGTGGAGGGGCGCCCCTTCCTCTACGACGCGCGGCGCAGCTCCAGCCATGGCGACTCGTCCTGCGCGAGCTGCCACATCTTCGGTGACTTCGACAGCCTGGCCTGGGATTTGGGCAACCCGGACGGCACCGTGAAGCTCAACCCGAGCCCCATCGTCCCGGTGCTGCCCGAGTTCGGTGATGACCCGACGCTGGGGCAGGACACGTCCTTCCACCCGCTCAAGGGCCCCATGGTGACGCAGAGCCTGCGCGGCATGGCCAACCACGGCCCCATGCACTGGCGTGGAGACCGGAACGGAGGCGACGCCGCGCCCAGCTCGCAGCCGGCCAGCGGCTCCTTCGACGAGGACGCGGCCTTCAAGCGGTTCAACCCGGCGTTCATGGACCTGCTGGGGCGCAACTCGCAGCTCACCCCGCAGGAGATGCAGAAGTTCACCACCTTCATCCTCCAGGTGATGTACCCGCCCAACCCCATCCGCAAGCTGGACAACTCGCTCACGCCGCAGCAGCAGGCTGGCCGGAACTTCTTCGTCAACGTCACCACGGACTTCCAGGGGGCGTGCAATTCCTGCCACGTGGTGGACCTGAATGCCAACCCGGGCGAGGGCCCCTTCAAGGGCTTCTTCGGAGCGGACGGCCGCTCCGGCTTCGACGCCGGCAGGCAGTTCCCCAAGGTGCCGCACCTGCGCAATCAGTACCAGAAGGTGGGCATGTTCGGCGTGGCGTTCACCTCGGGCAGCACGGTGCCGGGAGATGCCTTCCTCGGAGACCAGGTGCGCGGCTTCGGCTTCAACAGCGACGGCACCATTCCCACGCTGTTCCGCTTCGGGAGCGACTTCGACCTGAGCCTGCTCAACCCCGTCGGCATCCCGCACACGCCGGAGGGCTTCACGGCGAAGAAGAACATGGAGCAGTACATGCTCGTCTTCGAGAGCAACCTGGCGCCCATCGTCGGGCAGCAGGTGACGCTCACCTCGGGCAACGTGTCCGTGACGAGCCCGCGCATCGACCTGATGCGGCAGCGCGCGGACGCCAGCGAGTGTGAGCTGGTGGCGAAGGGCCGGGTCGCCGGGCAGGACATGGGCTTCCTCTACTCCGGGAGCGGGAAGTTCAAGGGTGACCGGCAGCAGTGGCCGCTCGTCTCCGACTCGGACCTGCGGCTGGGCGTCGTCCTGGGCAACGGGGTGATGACGTATACCTGCGTGCCTCCGGGCTCGGGCCCGCGCATCGGTCTGGACCGGGACCTCGACGGGCACCTGGACGGAGACGAGCGGGCCGCGGGCACCGACGCGGCGAATCCCCTCAGTCACCCCTGAGGCGGACGGGCCACGGCTCGCGTGCTTCACCGGGCGGTTACAATGCCCTGTCACTGAGTCGGTAGCATCTTCCCGCCGGGCCCGGATGTCCCCCCGGGCCCGGCAATCACAAGGATGGACCTCATGGCAGCGACGCGCCCCACCGTTGTCTTCGTCCACGGACTCTGGATGCATGCCGACAGCTGGAAGCCCTGGATGGAGCTGTTCCGCGCGGTCGGCTACGAGACCCTGAACCCGGGATGGCCCGGGGAGCCGGGTACCGCGGCGGAGGCGATGGCTCATCCGGAGCTCGTCGCCAACAAGGGCATCGCCGAGGTGACCGAGCACTACGAGCGAGTCATCCGCTCGCTCGGCGCGAAGCCGATTGTGATTGGCCACTCGTTCGGTGGCCTGATTGTCCAGAAGCTGCTCGGCATGGGAGTCGCGGCGGCGGCCGTGGCCATCGACCCGGCGCAGATACGCGGCGTGCTCCCGCTGCCCCTCGTCCAGCTCCGCAACGCGCTGCCGGTGCTTGGCAACCCGCTCAACTACAAGCGCGCCGTGGCCCTGACGCCGGACCAGTTCCACCGGGGCTTCGCGAGCACCGTCACGCGAGAGGAGTCCGACGCGCTGCACGCGAAGTACATGATTCCTTCGCCCGCCCGCCCCCTGTTCGAGGCGGCGCTGGCCAACCTGAACCCCGGGACGGCGGCCCGGGTGGACCTCCACGCGAAGCGCGGCCCCCTGCTCATCATCGGCGGCGGGAAGGATGGCACCGTGCCGGAGGTCATCAGCCGCGCGGCGCACAACCTGTATCGCAAGGCGCCCACCGTGAATGACTACAAGGTGTTCCCTGACAGGGGACACTCGCTGGTCATCGACCGCGGATGGAAGGAGGTCGCCGAGACGGCGCTCGAGTGGCTGTCCAGCCACGGGCTGTCGCCCTCGGCGATGGGGGATGCGGCGTTCATGGGGGCGGCGCCGTCCCCGACGACGGAGCCCCGGGCGCACTGACGATTCGTGGGCCCGCGCCCGGTGTCTCCGGCGCGGGCCCTTGTTTCACAGGGGTGCTCAGGCTCCGCGGCGGCGCAGGGCCAGGACGGCGCCCGCGAGCGCCACCACCAGCCACATCGCCAGGGCGCCAGGGCCCGTTGCGTTGCAGCCTCCGCCGCCCACGTCACCGTCGGTCGACGTGCCCGCGTCCGGCGGCTGCGTCCCCGCATCCGGCACCTGCGTGCCCGCGTCCGGCGTGCCCGCGTCCGGCTCCTTCGTCAGCGTGCTCTCGTCGAAGTACGCGCCGCACGCCGGGTCCTCCGTCGCGGCCGCGCGCTGCGCCAGGGCCAGCACGTAGGCGCCCGCGCCGAAGCCGACCATGGGGGCGTTGAACTTGTACCTGCCGTTGCTCTCGTCGTACGTCTCCGCCACCGCGAGGTAGTTCTTCAGCGACTGGTCCTTCACCCAGTTCAGCACGCGGTCCGCCCGCGCCGTGTCCCCGGCCAGACGCTTGGCCACCGCGCCGCGCAGGCTGACGATGACCCACTCCGCGCTGTCGTACTCGCTGCCCCACGGGCTCACGTCCGCGCCGCCCGAGTGGTCATACCGGTCATCGTTGCGCTGCCAGCCCGCGCCCGCCGGTGAGGACAGGCGCAAGTCCAGCCCGCGCATCGTGGCCGTCGCAATCTTCCCCTTCGGGTCGAACAGGCCGAAGGCGAACGCGTCGAACACCGCCGCGTCCCAGTAGCCCCGGCCCGTCTTCAATTCCTCCAGGTTCGAGCCCAGCGCGAAGTTGGCGTCCGTCAGCTTCTCCGCCAGCGCGCGACGGATGCCATTGCCCGCGTTGCGGTAGCGCAGCGCCCGGTCCGCGTCGCCCTTGCGCTCGGCCAGCACCGCCGCGTCACACAGGCCGCGCGCCGCGGTGATGCTGGTGTACGCCCACGCGCGCTGCCGCCCGTTCCAGTGCGTCTCCCAGATGGACGAGTCCGGACGGATGAGCCCCGTCTCCGGGTCGATGAGCGCCACCAGCGCGTCCGCCACCTTCGTGGACACCGTGTCCCAGTGCTCGTCCACCAGCGACAGCTCCCCCGTCACCTGCTCGTAGTGCCGCAGCGACCAGAGGAAGAGGCCGAAGCCGTCGAACTCCAGGTTGGGGCCGGACTCGTTGAAGTCCGTCTCCTCCACGCCGAAGCCGTGGTAGCGCGTCAGCGTGATGATGTACGGCGGCATGTTGTACGACTGCAGCTCGCGCCAGTCGCGGAACCGGCCGCTGTCCGCCTGGAGGTAGTACGCCAGCGCCGCGCGAGCGCCGTTGGTCATCCCCAGCGTCGACATCGCCGCCGCCGCGTAGGCGCCGTCCCGAATCCACGCATACGTCCACTGTCCCGGCGGAAGGCTGGCCAGCACCGCGCCCTGGCCCGCGTGCTGCACCCGGACCGGCAGCACCGCCGGCTTGCCTTCGACGTCCTTGAAGCGCGTGCGGCGCACCTCGCCGTCCTTCGTCAGCCACTCGCGCAGGTACGCATCGGTCTCGCGGACCTGTGCCATCGCCAGCACCACCGCCGACTGGCGCACCAGCGACTCCTCGTCCTCCGACACGCCCGCGGGCACCTTCACGAGCTCGCGCTGGATTCCCTCCCAGCGCGCAAGCTCCGCCTCCACCAGCGCCTTCGCGTCGGAGGCGCCCGCGTAGTCCGTCAGCCACTTCCCCGCCACCGCCCCGGACTCCGGATTCGCGTGGTGCGCGAAGGCCACGCCCGCCCACTTCTCCGCGCCCGCCGCGATGTCACCGAGGTTGAACTGGTACGCCGTGGCCCAGCCCGTGCCCGCGGACGGCTGCGCCGTGAAGTCCTGCAGGTCCTGCGAGCCGCCGCCGTTCACCACGTTGAAGCCGTTCTGCGAGCCCGTGGCGCTCGCCAGCCAGGCCGCCTTCTTCGCCACCGTCCCCAGAGGCCGCGCCGCCAGCACGCCCGCGAAGCCCTTCTCCGAGAAGACGTCGCCGGTGAGCTCCACCGTCTCGCCATTCTCGTCCGTCTCGGACATCACGCCCGGCCGGCCGAAGCCCAGGTGGAAGTTGTGGAGCGAGAAGGCGCTCACCCCCGTCACCGCCGCCGTGCCCGTGTTGCGCACCCGCAGCGCCATGACGAAGGCCGCGTGCGGCAGGCCCTGGGGCGCGAAGACGTACGTCGTCGCCTCCAGCGTGCCCACCTTCTGCACCAGCATGGTCACCCCCGTGCCCGCCGTCTTCCCCGGCGCCCAGGGCGCGTAGCCGCTGGCTTCCAGGTTGGCGTCCTGCGTGCTCAGCCAGCGCTGCGTGCCGCCCGAGCGCAGCCCGAAGAACGCGTCGAAGAGCACGTCGCGCGAGTGCACCACCTTCGGCTGGCCCTTCTCGAAGACGTCCGCGCCCATCGCGTCGATGATGGGCTCCTCGGTGGCGAAGAGGTGCTCGCGGAAGTGCGTCACCTTCTTCTGCTCCAGGTCCAGCATCACGGCGCCGTGGCCGTTGGACGACGGCAGGCGCAGGAAGGTGCGCTGGACGGCGACCTCGGCGCGGGCGTTCGGCGCCACGGCACAGAGGAGGGTGAGGACGAGGGGCACCGCGAGGCGGTACGGGCTTGGAACGGGTTGCATGGCGCGGATTCTGGAGTGCTTCCGGCCCCGGGGCCAACGGCTACCCAGGGCCTGGCCCCCGACGCGGGGCAGCGCCGACCCCGAGCGCTTTTTTTCGCCCCCCTCCCCCGCAACCGTGGCCGGGGACTCGTGTTCAAGGTCCTTGATTAATGGATTATCCAGTATTTTAAGAGAAGCCGGTCGCGCTGTCGGTACGGGGTAGGAGCGCGCCCGGCGTCACAGGGAGGGAGCGTCTCATGCGCGTCGTGCGTCTCCGCGGATGGCTTCACCCATGTGACGGTGATCGGAAGTGGCCAGTTTCGGTCAGACCGGGTCTCAGAGACGGTGAGGCTTCGCTTCCGCAGACCCTGGACGCACGGGCAATGAGCTGACCTGCACGGTGGTGCCCAAAGGCTCCGAGGTTCGCATCGGCATCGACCGCGATCTGGACCGGGACGAGCTCGACCCGGGCACCTGGCCGGACGACCCGACCAGCCATCAGCCCCAAGATTTTTGTGCGGGCCGTTCGCACCATGGCGACCCGCACACCCGGTAGCTCGAGGCACAGTGCCTCGGGCTACCGGCATTTTGGGGCACCGCTTACGTCACGAGTCGGGACAACCCTCCGGGACTCCTCGGGTTTGTTTCACGGCGCGGTGCGTAGAACCTGAATCACTGTTCAGGCGAGAGCGGATTTCTGGCGCCCATTCGCAATCCCTTGGCGTCGGAAATTGCCAAGAAATGAGACTTACTCCGTTCTTACTTCTGCGCGGCGTCCGTCCACACCACGCCGCGGCCGGAGGGGAACGCATGATCTCGCTCGCCTTGCCCATGGGGTTCTTCTGGAAGAGGGTCGCGACCTGGCTGCGCATCCTGATGACCCAGGTCCTCTACATCGCTCCCCTCTTCTGGTTCATGGAGCTGGCGCAGAACATGGCGTGGCGGCAGGTCAACGGGGACTGGGGCTGGGTGTTTCCCGAGTCGCCCTACCACTGGTTCTCCTTCGGGAGCCTCATCCTCTGGGCTGGCTGCGTGGCCATGCTGTGGAGCCTGCACTTCTTCTGGTTCTACCCGCGCCGCGTGAAGGTGTGGACGCGCATCGCCATCGCCACCGTCTTCACGTGGGCCGGTGAGTGGTTCGGCGGGTACGTGGCGGCCAACGTCTTCGGCCACCCGCTCCAGGTGTGGCCCGGCTCGCCGCTCATCTACGTGCACTGGTGCGCCATCTTCTTCTGGATGAGCAACTGCATCGTCTACCACCTGGTCACCGTCGACGTGGTGGACCTCACCCCCGCCTACGACGCGCCGCCCGACGAGGCCCCCGCCGCGCAGACGGCCTGAGCCTTCCGACACGCCGAAGTCCCCTGGGCCGCTCCCGGACCTGCACCACGGTCCGCGGGCGGCCCGTGACGTTTCTCAGGGCCCGTTGACCGCTCCTGAGTGAGCAAGTACACCGCGCGGCTCGCGGGGGGCTGGGTCAGGCGCGCTTCTCGCTCGCGGCGGGCGCCGGCTCTGAAGCAGGCTCTGGCGCGGGGGCGGGCGGGCTTGCCGTCTGCGCGGCCTGCTGCAACAGCGCGGTGGCCTGGGCAGGCACGATGCTCACGGGTGCAGCCGGGGCCATTGCCACGGGCTGCGCATACACGGGGGCGGCCGCCACCGGCTGCGAGGGCACCGCCGTCGCGGCGGGCTGCGCGGCCGGCTGGGGCTCCGGAGCACTTCGACGCGCCTGCTGCTGGCCGAAGATGTAGCCGCCCACCGTGCCCAGCAGCGTGCCGAGCACCGCGCGGTCAATCTTCTCTCCCGTGCCGAGGATGATGATGGTCAGCAGCAGGAAGGCCATGCCAATCATCTCGACGAGGATGCGCTGGTGGAAGATGGTCTGCTGCACCTCGGGCTTGAACAGGAGCGTGGCGAGGTAGAGCAGCAGCAGCACCACGACCATGATGATGATGGCCCAGGTGAGCCGCCCGTCCGTCTCGAACTTCTGCACCTGACGCGCGTCCAGCTCCACACTCAGCTTGTCGATGGCGGCCTGCGAGTCCTTCACCTGCCTGTTGTGCAGGTCGCTGGTGGCCTGCGCGCGGTCGATGATGCCCTGCCACGTCTTCGCCACCGCATCCTGGTCCTGGGTGAACAGCCGCTCCAGCTCACCGAGCGATAGCGTCTTCGCGCGCTCGGTGGCGCCCGCGAGCGACTCCCGCATCTGCTCCTGGAATACGTCCGGGGTCATCCCGCTGTCGCGGCCCGTCTGGGGGAAGCGCAGCACCTGCAGCTCGGTCCAGCTCGGCAACGCCGTGCGCTTGATATCGCCATACAGGTCGTCGATGAGCGGAATGCGCTGCTCCTGGCTCGGGGGGCGGGGCAGGAAGTCCGCCAGCGCGAAGGCCATGGCGTCGGCCAGCTCGGTGGCGGTCCGCTCCAGCCGGGAGTAGGCCTCCCTCGTCGGAAGGGCGCCCCTCGTCGTCACCTCGTTCACCGCCGCGAAGTCCTTCTGGAAGCGGTTGAGCAGGGGCGCCATCCGCGCGCTGTCGAACTTCTGCGCCTGGACATCCGCCTGCCGCGCCCGCGCCTTCTGGAGCTCGTGACGAAGCGTGGAGAGCTCGGACTCGGCCTCCTCCAGCCGCTTCTGCTCCGAGGCCATCCGCGACTGGACGAGTCCCGTGGACTGCTTCGACAGGTCCTCGTCCGACTCGGGCGAGGAGTCCGCCGCCAGCGCCGTCCCCATCAGGCCAAAGACGACGAGCACGGCCATCCGTCCTGCGTTCATGACATTCACCCCAGAAGAACGGACCCGGCCACGGAAGTTCCCGGCCACGGCCCGCTACAGGGCGCCATCCTAGGGACGGCTTCCGCGAGGCTCCAAATTCCACCCGGTCATGGACTACCGACCGGCGGCTTCCAGCGCGGGCGCGGGGATGAGGCGGTACGACGCCTGCGTCTTCAGCGCTCGGCTCCTTGCCAGGAGGACGAGCGCCGCGCCTTCGACGAAGACAAAGGCGGACGTCTTGTGGAGGTAGGGGTCGAAGACGCCGGAGCGCTGCTGCCGCTCCATCCAGGCCGCCTGCTCGGAGATCATCCCCTGCAGACCCGCGTCGAAGGCCTGCTCGTCCTCGGTGGCCAGGGCCTTCAGGGTGTCGAACCGGAAGGACTGCCCGCCCTGGAGGCAGCGCTCGAAGGCCGCCAGCCCCGCGTCCAGGTCCTTGCGCTGGAGGAGCAGGGAGATGAGTCCGCCGAAGTAGTGGAAGTCCTCTTCGGCCTCCATCCGCGGCATCCAGGTCGGCGTCATCGCCGCCGCGAGGTCCCTGGCCCGCTCCCACGCCCCCACGGTGATGGCATCGAAGAGCGGTTCGCCCTTGCTGCGCGCGAGGTAGTACTGGTCGAACTCGGAGCACGCGCTCCGGCGCCTCAGCAGGCCCTGGTAGAGCGTCGCCGCCTGTTCGAGGCCGTCACGGAAGCCATCCTCGTCCAGCTCGGACAGCAGCAACCCGCAGCCGTACTGCCGCCAGAGGGACGCGGTCTCGAGTGTCAGCTTCGCGTCCGGCTTCGCCGACGACGACTGGAGCCGGGGCATTCGCTGGCCCAGGAGGAAGAGGAGGTTGTCGAGGACCGTGTCCATGAACGGGAGGCCTCAGCCTGGAATCGTCTTGCCCGCTGGGTTGACCGCGAGCCCCGTGAGCCCGGCTTGCTGGAAGGCTTCGAGCAGGTCGGAGCGCAGCACCATGAGCCTCGGGAGCTCGCCGAGGCGAAAGAGCTGGGCGTTGTCGGGGACGGCCTCCTCACGGACGCACAGCAACTTGACCTCCGCGAGCTCGTTCGGGTCGCTGGTGTAGCGCCGATACTTCGAGCGCTCGAAATCCAGACACGGCACCCGTACCAGCGGATTGACGATGACGTAGGGCTCACGGACGCGGCGGCCGCGCTTGTCCAGGAGATTGAAGGGCAGTAGCTCGACAGCGGTACCCACCAGCCCCCGCTCCTTCAAGACGGCTTGTACACGCTGGGACGCGTAGAGCATACGGTCCGGGTTGTCGATGAAGTCCGTGAGCATGTCGCCAGCCTCTTCGTACAGGCTGAGCTCGGTCGTCGGCGGCAGGTAGGAGGCACAGGGAATGCCATCGCTCAGGTAGACATAAGTCTCGACCTTGTCCGGCAGGTCGACGATCTCCACCGCGCGCGGGTCCAGGGCATGTCCGAATGTGTAATAGAAATAGGGCATAGGTTCACGGTTCAGACGTTGGCGGCCGTGAGCTGAACACCGGCCTTCATGGTCTTGACCTGCTCCAGCAGCTCCACCGACAAGGAGTTCAGGTTGTCGAGGATTTTGGCCTTGAGATCCTTCGGGTGCCTCTTCTGCAGGATGGCGGCGTCAAGAGACTTCCTGAGGTCACGCAGCCTCTTTTTGAGTGAGACCTGGTACGCCTTGTGCGCCGGCACACCCCATGGACAGTGGGCCGGCAGTCCCACGATGAGCGATTCGAACTCCTGCTGGGGCAGGAGCATCATGTTCTTCTCATTGTGGATGTTCCATCGCGAGATGAGGACGAGCTTCACCACCAGGTCGGAGCGCGACGGGCTGCCGGAAGCCCCGTTCCCGATGACCCAGTTCTCGACGGCTCCGATGGGGATGAGGTGGTGGTAGTTGTGCTCGTACGGATAGAAGGCGCCATAGCCGCCCAGCGCCTTGTTCTGGCGAGGCTGGAAGTTGGGCCGATTGCCCACCCTCAACAGCTGCCTGGGAACATGGGCGAGATGTTTCACCCCGAGGTGCCATCCTTCCGGCCCACGGCGCAGCCAGGTGAGCGACTTCCTCGCCTTCTTGATGAAGTCATCGAGCGTGAGCTTGCGCTCCGAGTTCCCACTGACGGGGAAGCGCCTCCAGATGCGCTTCTGCGCCTTGCCGTCCAGTCCGAAGTCCTCATCAATGAGCTTCATCCGCCGGGCAATCTTCGAGTGGTCCTTGTTGTAGAGCGCGCTGCGCTCCGCCAGGGACACCCTGTAGCCATTGGTCATGTGATTGCACGGATGGGAACTCCACCCGGCATTGTCCGTGAGGGTGTGCCGCCACAGGCAACCGAAGCCGGAAGGTCGGTCCGGGTGGTTGAGCGTCTTCGGGTCCCAACCCAGATGGCTGTCGCTGGAGGCCATGCGTGCTCACTCCCTTGGACGGACGAGAAGGCCCGAGGCCACCGCGCCGGAATCCGACCTGGACCAGACGAGGATTTCGTTTCCACGCGCGTACTTCCTGACGAACGAGCGCGTTGCCGCGGCGACCGAGATGGCTCCACTGGCGGCCCCGGTGTCGCCCAGGGACACCGCCGGCCAATGCGTCCGGGCCTCGGCCAGCACGGGCCCTTCACGAAGGCGCGCCAGGGCGGTGCCCCACTCCATGGCACGAGACTCCTCGCCATTGAGGTCGCCGTACACATCCCCGACCCGGGTGGCCTGGGCCAGGGTGCCTTCGACGGCTCCGACCAGGCGCATCATGGGAGGAGACCCCTCCACCGGCGCTCCAGCTTCGGGCGTGCCGCTCACGCGGAGTGCTTCGACACGCGCTTCAATCCGGGCGCCCCGTCTTCGCGCCACGGCCTCATGCTCGACCAGCACGGCCGCCGCCGCCTCACCCGGCATGAAGCCCACCGGGTGCTCGGCGGTCTTGAGCCGCCGACGCATGGCCAGCGCTTCGAGCACGCCCAGGTCACTCGTGAGGCTGTCCACACCCACGATGAGCACCCGCTCGAACTGGCCTGCGGCGATTGCCTTCGACGCTTCTGCCATCGCCGCCAGCACCGCGACGTTCCCGTATGGGAATACCTTCTGCGCATTCGTTCGGATGGGCAGTCGGGTGCGTCGGACCACCAGCGGGGCGAGCCACTCCTGAAGGAGAAGCTCCGGGCCCTCCTGCTCGGGAGCTCGAGCCGCTGAAATGCAGAGGAACAAGGCGGTGCTTTCCCAAGCGCCCCCATCATCCGAAGCGAGCCCTGAATAGACGACGAGGTCCCGGATGGCTTCCTGCACGAGGAGCGCATACAGCCCCAGGCCCACGAACCCATCGCTGAGTCCCCGGAGCGGATGTCCCATGACGGGCTCCACTCCCGGCGTATCGCCCGATGATACGACCTGGAGCTCGAGCGGACTGGGACGGGCCATTCCGCAGCGGAGCGCCGCGCAACCCGAGACCACGTCATGGCCCAACGTGGACACCATGCCCAGCCCGGTAATCGCCAGGGACATGCGGGCAATGCTAGCGCCGCACCTTGCTCCTCCGAGGCTGCCCCGCGGGGTGAGGGAGTCGATGCAGAGTCAACTCTGTCCCACCGCCAACCCTGGCGTGTCCAACGGCAGCTTCAGCCGCGCGCGGCACCCGCGTCCCTCGGGGCGGTTCTCCAGCCGAAGTCCTCCGCCGTGCGCCTCCGCAATCTGCCGGCTCAGCGCGAGGCCGATGCCGCTGCCCTGCGGCTTCGTCGTGAAGAACGGCACGAAGAGGTTGCCGGAGTCCACGAGGCCCGGGCCCTCGTCCTCCACCCAGACCTCCACCGCGCCCGGCGTCAGCACCGCCCAGGACACCCAGACCTCGCCCCCATCCGGCACCGACTGCACCGCGTCCACCGCGTTGCGCACCAGGTTGATGAGGAGCTGCTCCAACTGGTCCACGTCCCCGCTCAACACCAGCGCCGGCCCCGCGCGCACGCCCACCGGCCGGCGCTTCTCCAGCGCCGCCACCCGCCGCACCCAGCCGTCCACCTCCACGTCCGCCAGCGCCGGAGGCGGAAGCCGCGCCAGCCGCGCGTAGGCCGACATGAAGCGCCCCAGCGACTCCGAGCGACGGGCGATGATGCCCAGCCCGCTCTTCGCGTCGTCCTCCCAGTCCGATGGACGCGGCTGCATCACCAGCGTGTCGCGCAGCGCCTCCGCAATGGAGCCAATCGGCGCCAGCGAGTTGTTGATTTCGTGGCTCAGCACCCGCACCAGCCGGCGCCACGCCTCGCGCTCCTGCTCGCGCAGCGCCAGCCGCAGGTCCGCCAGCACCACCAGCGTGTGCGGCAGGCCGCCCTGGCGGAACGTGCCGCGCCGCAATTCATACGGGCCGCCCTCCTCCGCGAAGCTGCGCGTCAGCCTCCGGGGCGCCGGGCCCTCCAGCAGGTCCGTCAGGTTCAGCGTGCCCGCGCCCTTCCCCATCAGCTGCTGGCGCGACTGTCCCAGCAGCCGCTCACCCGCGCGATTCACGAGCTTCAGCGTGCCCTCGCCGTCGAAGGCCAGCACGCCGACGTCGATTTCCTCCATCACCGCTTCCAGGAGCGCGCCCGCCTCCAGCGCTCCCAGCCGCTGCTCGCGCAGCGTGTCGCCCAGCGCGTTGACCTCCAGCAGCACCTCGCCCAGCGCGTCGCCACCTCGCGCGCCCCGGCCGCGCACGGAGTAGTCCCCCTCGCGCAGCGCGGCCAACAGGTTCGCCACCGCGTGCAGCGGCCGCATCACCCGCTCGCGCACCAGCAGCCCCACGCCCAGGAACATGCCCACCACCAGCGTGGTCAGCGTCCACTGCACCTTGGCGGAGAAGTCCCCCAGCCACACCAGCACGAGCGACGCCACCGAGCCCGGCAGGCCCGCGAGCCACGCGAGGCCGAGCACCTGCAAGTCATGCTGCGGCGGCCCGCGCTTCTGCTTCACCGAGCTCCCTTGATTCCGTAGTGCTGCAGCCGCCGGTACAGCGCGCTGCGCGACAGGCCCAGCCCCTTGGCCGCCTCGCTCACGTTGCCCTCGTGCCGCGCCAGCGCGCGCTCGATGAGGTAGCGCTCCACCTCTTCCAGCGTCATCTCCTCCAGCCGAGACGCACCCTCACGCGTCGCCCGCTTGAGCAGCAGGTCCTCCGCCGTCACCTCGTCGCCCGCCGCCATCAGGAGCGCGCGCTCCACCGCGTGCTCCAATTCGCGCACGTTGCCCGGCCACGCGTACGACAGCAGCGCCTCCAGCGCTCCCGGAGACAGCCGCATCGTGGGCCGCCCATAGCGCCGGCCGTGCTCCGCCAGGAAGTGCGACGCGAGCAGGGGAATGTCCTCGCGCCGCTCGCGCAGCGCCGGCAACTGCAGCTCCACCGTGTTGAGACGGTAGAGGAGGTCCTCGCGGAAGCGCCCCTCCGTCACCGCCTTGGACAGGTCCACGTTGGTGGCGCTCACCACGCGCACGTCCACCCGCCGCGTCTTCGACGAGCCCACCGGGTGCAGCTCGCCCGTCTGCAGCACGCGCAAGAGCTTCGCCTGCTGCGACAGCGGCATGTTGCCAATCTCGTCCAGGAAGAGCGTGCCACCGTCCGCCAGCTCGAAGCAGCCGATGCGGTCCGTCTTCGCGTCGGTGAAGGCGCCCTTCACGTGGCCGAACAGCTCGCTCTCGAAGACGCCCTCGGACAGGCCACCCGAGTTCACCGCCACGAAGGGCCGGTCCGCCCGCGTCGAGGACGCGTGGAGCAGGCGCGCCACCACTTCCTTGCCCGTACCGTGCTCGCCCGTCACCAGCACGTTGGCGCCAGACGGGGCCACGCGCTCAATCAAGCGGCGGATGGGCTGCATGGCGCGCGACTCGGACACCATGGTGGGCAGGCCACCCTGGCCGCGGCGCAGGTGCTGGTTCTCCTCCTCCAGCCGCCGGCTGCGCTTCAGCGCCCGACCCAGCTCCAGTTGCGTGCGCAGCGTGGCCAGCAGGCGCGTGTTGTCCCACGGCTTCTGCACGTAGTCGCGCGCGCCGCCGCGCATGGCCTCCACCGCGCCCTCCACGCTGCCCCAGGCCGTCATCACGACCACCGGCAGCGCCGCGTCCTGCGCGCGGATGCGGCCCAGCAGGTCCATGCCCTCGCGCCCGGACGTCGTGTCGCGCGCGTAGTTCAGGTCCATCAGGACCAGGTCCACGTCCTCCGATTCCAAGGTCGCCAGCGCACCCTGGGGCGACTGGGAGGTGACGACGGAGTACCCATCGCGCTTGAGCAGCAGCCGCAGCGCTTCCAGCACGTCGGCCTGGTCATCGGCGATGAGGATGCGGGAGGGCCGGGCGGTGGACGCCGGCGCGGGGGCGGGGGGAGTCGGGACTTGGGGAAGAGGCTCGGACACGGAGGTTACCCAGGGCAAGAATGCGCCAGAAAACGGGCGGCGTCAGCCGCGACGAAGGACGATGGCCGGGTCCACGCTGGCCGCCCGACGCGCCGGCAGCCAGCTCGCCAGCCAGGCGGTGGCCAATAGCAGCAACGCCACGGCGGCGAGCACGGAGAGGTCGAGCGAGCCCACGCCATACAGCAACCCCTCCATCACCCGATGCGCCGCCAGCGCCCCGCCCAGGCCCAGCCCGAGCCCCAGCCCCACCCGCCGCAGCGCCTGACCCACCACCAGCCGCAGCACGTCCGCGCGCTGAGCGCCCAGCGCCATCCGCACGCCCATCTCGTGCGAGCGCTGCGCCACCGCGTAGGACATCACGCCGTAGATGCCCACCGCGGCCAGCACCAGCGCCAGCACGCCGAAGGCCCCCAGCAGCACCGTGCGGAAGCGGGGCCGGGACAGGTCCGTCGCCAGCCGGTCCTCCATCGTGGTGGGCTGCGCGAGCGCCACCGTCGAGTCCACCGCGCGCAGCTCCTCGCGCACCACGGCCTCCAGCGCCAGGGGCGCCAGGCCCGGGGCGGCCCGCACCACGAGCGGCCCGCCCGCGAAGTACCCCTGCCCGCCCTGGTCCATGGGCACGTACACCGTGGGCTCCTGGCCAGCCTCCACCCCGGCATACGGCACGTCCCCCACCACGCCCACCACCGTCAGCCACAGGGGGTTGCCCTGCGCGTCGTCGCCGCCGAGCGTCACCCTGCGGCCCAGCGGGTCCTGCCCCGGGAAGACGTCGCGGGCGAAGCGCTCGCTCACCACCATCACCTGCGACGCATCCGCCTTGTCCGCGACGGTGAGCCGGCGGCCCGCGAGCAGCGGCACCCGCAGCGCCTCCAGGAAGCCCGGTGTGGACGTGTTGACGAGGGCGTTGGGCCGGTTGGAATTGTCCGGCGTCCCCTCCACCCAGTAGCCCGAGCGGCGGATGTCCCAGCCCCCCGGCAGACTCGTGCCCACGCCCGCGGCGGCCACCTCCGGGCGCGCGGCGAGCCGGGCCATGAAGTCCCGATAGAAGGCCGCCGCCCGTCCCTGCTCCTGGTAGCGGTCCCTCGACAGCGACAGCCGCGCGACGAAGACGCCCTCCGGGTCCAGCCCCGGGTCCACCTGCTGCAGGCGCCAGAAGCTCTTGAGCATCAGCCCCGCGCCGGTGATGAGCACCAGCGCCAGCGCCACCTCCGCCACCACCAGCACCGCGTGCGCCCGCCCCCGCGTCGCCTCGGTGGCACCCCGGCCCAGCACCGTCCCCGGGCTGAGCTGGCTGCGCTGCAGCGCGGGCACGAGCCCCACGCCCACACCCGTCAGCAGCGTCACCGCCAGCGAGAAGAGGAGCACCCGTCCCTGCACCGCCACGCCATCACCGCGCGGCAGTGCATTGGCGCCCAGGGCCAACAACAAGTCCGTGCCCCACAGGGCCAGCAGCACGCCGCCCAGGCCGCCCAGCAGCGCCAGCATCAGGCTCTCCGTGAGGAGCTGCCGCACCAGCCGCCCCCGCCCCGCGCCGAGCGCCACGCGGATGCCCAGCTCCCGCTGCCTCGACGCCGCGCGCGCCAATTGTAGATGTGCCACGTTGGCCGCCGCCAGGAGCAGCACCAGCGCCACCGCGCCCAGCAGCACCCACAGCGCCAGGCGCACGTCGCGGGTGAGCTGCTCCGCGTAGCTCACCACCCCGAACTCCTGGGCGGCGTCCTCCTTCAGGAGGTCCGGAGCGAGCGCCGCCAGCTCCTGTCGCGCGGACTCCAGCGAGGCGCCGGGCGCCAGCCTCCCGGTGATGCTGAACGCGCGGTAGCCGCGCTGCGTGCGCGCCTCGGACGTGGCCGCGCCCGGCTGGCTGTCGTACGGCACCCACGCCGCGATGTTCGCCTGGGGCACCTGAAAGAAGGGCGGCATCACCCCCACCACTGTGTAGGGCTGGCCGCTCAAGGTCAGCGAGCGGCCGAGGATGTCCTCCCCGCCTCCCATGGACTTCCACTGGCCGTAGGACAGCACCGCCACCGGCGTGGCCAGCTCCTGGGGCGTGAAGGTGCGCCCGAGCAGCGGCTGCACCCCGAAGGCGCCGAAGAAGTCGCCCGCCACCACCGTGCCGCGCAGCTGCTGCGCGTCCCCGTCACCGGTGAGGTTGAAGAGGTTGTTGGAATACGCGGTGAGCGCGCGCAGCTGCGTGGACTGGCGCGCGATGTCATCGAAGCTCATCAGGCTGTAGCGCGGAGGCACGCGCTGCACCTTGTCCGAGCCGAGCATCACCACCCGCTCCGGCTCCGCGAAGGGCAGTGGCCGCAGCAGCACCGCGTCCACCACGCTGAACAGCGCCGTCGTCGCGCCGATGCCCAGCGACAGCACCAACACCGCCGCCACGGTGAACACGGGCGACTGGCGCATCGTGCGCAGCGCGTACCGCAGGTCCATCTTCACGTCGCTCAACATGACGAGCCTCCCGGCTCACGACGAAGGGGCTCAGGGCTTCTGCAACCAGCCGTCCGCGAGCTGCACCACCCGGTGGCCATACGCGGCGTTGGCGTCCGAGTGCGTCACCTGGACAATCGTGGTGCCGTCCCGGTTGAGGCCCTGGAAGACCTCCATGATGTGCTTGGCTTGCGCGGAGTGGAGGTTGCCCGTGGGCTCGTCCGCGAGCAGCACCTTCGGGTTGGCGATGAGCGCGCGGGCGATGCCCACCAACTGCTGCTGGCCGCCGGAGAGCTGCGCGGGGAACAGGTCCTTCTTCCCCACCAGGCTGAAGCGGTCCAGCATGTCGCCCACCAGCGCCTCGCGCTCGCCGCGCTTGAGGTTGCGGTAGGACAGCGGCACCTCCAGGTTCTCCGCCACCGTGAGGTTGTCCAGCAGGTGGTACTGCTGGAAGACGAAGCCGATGGTGCGCCGCGACAGCTCCGCGCGCTCCTTCGGCTTCATCGCGTGCACACCCTGGCCGTCCAGCGTGTACTCGCCCGTCCACTCCGCATCGAGCATGCCGAGGATGGACAGCAGCGTGGACTTGCCCGCGCCGGACGGGCCCATCAGCGTGATGAACTCGCCGGGCTGGATGTCCAGGTCGATGCGGCGCAGCACCCAGGCACGGCCGCCCGCCAGGGGGTAGGACTTCTCGACATTACGCAGCGAAATCAGGGGCTGGGACATGAGTCTCTCGGGCGCTCACTCGGAGCGCAGGGCAATGATGGGGTCCACACGCGTGGCACGGCGCGCGGGCAGCCAGGTGGCGAAGAGCGCCACGCCCGCCAGGAGCGCGGCCACTCCGGCGAAGGTCCACGGGTCATACGCTGTCACGCCGTAGAGCAGCGAATTCAGCAGGCGTGCAAGACCAAGCGAGAGCACCAGGCCCACCGCCACGCCCAGCCCCGCCAGCTTCAGGCCCTGGCCGAGCACCAGCGCCAGCACGTCCCGCCGCGCCGCACCCAGCGCCATGCGGATGCCCATCTCCCGCGTACGCTGCGCCACCGAGTAGCCGATGACGCCAGAGATGCCCAGCGCCGCCAGCAGCAGCGCGGTGCCCGCGAACAGCCCCATCAACAGCGCCGACAGCCGCCGCGCGCCGATGGAGTCATCCACCAGCCGCATCAAGGGGGCCACGTTGAACAGGGGCACGTTGCGGTCCACCGCGCGAAGCTCCGCTTCGATGGCAGTGCGCAGCGCCTCCGGGTTGCCGGCCCTGGCTCGGGCCGCGAGCGCCAGGCCCGTGGAGGGCACCTGGTAGAGCGAGTAGTACGCCATCGGCGGGGTCGGCCGGTCCAACGCCCACTCGCGCACGTCTTCCACGATGCCCACCACCGTGGTCCACTGGGCGTCGGGGCGGTTCAGCTTCAGCCGCTGGCCCAGCGCGTCGCCCTTGGGCCAGTACGCGTCCGCGAAGGCCTTGTTGATGACCACTACCCACGGCGCGTCCGGGCCGTCCGTCTCCTGCAACATGCGGCCCTCGCGCAGGCGGACGTTCAGCACGCGGTGGTAGCCGGGGCTGACGGTGCGCAGCTGCACGGCCGGCCATATCTCGTCCGGCGCCTTCGTCCGCCCGTCGATGGCGAAACCGAAGGTGATGGACATGCCCAGCGGCAGCGCGTTGGTCAGCCCCGCGGACTCCACGCCCGGCAGGCCCTGGACGCGCCCCAGCAGCTCGCGCGAGAAGGCCACCTGACGCTCCGGCGACTCGTAGCTCGCGCCCGGGAGTGAGAGCTGCCCGGTGAGCACGCCCTCGGGCGTGAAGCCCGTGTCCACGGAGAGCAACGCGAGGAGGCTCTTCCCGAACAGCCCCGCGCCCACGAGCAGCACCAGCGCCAGCGACACCTGCGTCACCACCAGCGTCGAGCGGAGCCGGCCCGAGCGCCCGCCCGCCGTGCCCCGTGCGCCCTCGCGCATCGCGGCGCTCAGGTCCGCGCGGCTCGACTGGAGCGCCGGCACCAGGCCGAACACCAGCCCCGTCAGCAGGCTCACCCCGGTGGTGAACAGCACCGTGCGCGCGTCCAGCCGCACGTCCGCCGCGCGAGGCAGCCCCTCCCCCACCACCGCCAGCAGCACGTCCATGCCCCACATCGCCAGCAGCAGCCCCAGCGCCCCGCCCGCCACGGACAGCACCAGGCTCTCCGTGAGGAACTGCGCCACCAGCCGCCGCCGGCCCGCGCCCAGCGCCGCGCGGATGGACACCTCGCGTCCACGCGCCGCCGCCCGCGCCAGCAGCAGGTTGGCCACGCTGCCGCAGGCCACCAGCAGCACGAAGCCCACCGCGCCCAGCAGCAGCCACAGCGTGCCCTTCACGTCGCCCACCACCTCGTCCTCCAGCGACTTCAGTCCGATGGAGCGCCTGCCGACCTGGTACTTCGGGTGGGCCTCCGCCAGCGACAGGGAGACGCGCGACAGGTCCTTCGCCGCGTCCTCCATCGTCACCCCGGACTTCAGCCGCGCCATCACCTCGAGGAAGCGGGTGTCCCGCTTCTCTTCCGACGCCAGCTCCGGGTCAGGCGCGAAGGGGCGGTAGAGGTCCGAGCCCGCCGGATACTCCACGCTCCGAGGCAACACCCCCACCACCGTGTACGGCACCCCGTCGAGCTGGAGCGTGCGTCCGAGCACGCCCGGGTCCTCCGCGAAGTGCGTGCGCCACGTCTTGTGCGTGAGCACCACCACCCGGTCCTGTCCCGGCGTCTCCTCGGCCTCGGTGAAGCCGCGGCCCAGGACGGGCGTCACGCCCAGCGTCGGAAGGAATGAGGCCGTGGCTTCCACGATGTGCAGGTGCCGCGGGGTGTCCACGCCCGTGAGCGTCACGTCATCGTCCGTGAAGGCCGCCACCGAGGAGAAGACCCGGGGCAGCTCGCGGTACTCCCGGTACTCCACCACCGACGAGGTGAGCCCCGTCCGCCCCACCCTCCCGAAGGTGTTCGAGACGTCCACCAGCCGGTCCGGCTCGGCGAAGGGCGGCGCCTTGAGCAGCACGCCGTTCACCACGCTGAACACCGCGCTGTTGGCGCCGATGCCCAGCGCCAGCGCGAGCACCGCCGCGAGCGTGAAGGCGCGGTCTCTCAGCAGCCCGCGCACTGCGTACCGCAAGTCCTGGAGCAGGGTTTCCATCGACGTGCGCTCCTACTCCGCCTTCAGGGCGATGATGGGGTCCACGCGCGTGGCACGGCGCGCGGGCAGCCAGGTGGCGAAGAGCGCCACGCCCGCCAGCAGCACGGCCACTCCCACGAAGGTCCACGGGTCATACGCCGTCACGCCGTACAGCAGCGCACTCAGGAGCCGCGCCAGGCCCAGTGACAACACCAGGCCCACCGCCACGCCCAGGCCCGCCAGCTTCAGGCCCTGGCCCAGCACCAGCGCCAGCACGTCCCGCCGCGCCGCACCCAGCGCCATGCGGATGCCCATCTCCCGCGTGCGCTGCGCCACCGAGTAGCCGATGACGCCGGAGATGCCCAGCGCCGCCAGCAACAGCGCGGTGCCCGCGAACAGCCCCATCAGCATGGCCGACAGCCGCCGCGAGCCGATGGAGTCGTCAACGAGCCGCACCATGCGGGCCACGTTGAACAGGGGCAGGTTGCCGTCGAGCGCGCGCACCTCGGCTTCAATCGCCGTGCGCAGCGCCTCCGGGCTGCCCGCCTTCGCGCGCACCACCAGGTTGAGATTGTAGAGAGGGAACTGCGCCGCCGAGTAGTACGCCGCCGGGCGCGCGGGCTTGTCGAGCCCCCACTCGCGCAGGTCATCGACGATGCCCACCACCGTGGCCCACCGTGTCTCCTGGCGGTGCAGCTTCAGCCGCTGCCCCAGCGCGTCGCCCTTCGGCCAGTAGAGGTCCGCGAAGGTCTTGTTGATGACCACCGCGCCGGGCGCGTCCAGATTGTCCGTCTCCGCCAGCATGCGGCCCTCGCGCAGCTTCACCCGCAGCGCGCTCAGGTAGTTCACGCTGGCGAAGCGCGTCTCCACCGCCGGCCACATCTCGTCCGGCGCCTTCGTCCGTCCCTCGATGTCGAAGCTGTTGTCGGTCCGCCCACCCAGAGGCAGCATGTTCGAGATGCCCGCGGACTCCACGCCGGGCAGCACCTGGACGCGGGTGAGCAACTCACCCATGAAGGATGCCCGGCGCGCCGCGTCCGCGTAGGTCGACTGCGGCAGCGCGACGCGCCCGGTGAGCACGCCCTCCGGGGTGAAGCCCGCCTCCACCTCGCTCAGCGCGAGGAAGCTCTTCGCGAAGAGGCCCGCGCCCACCAGCAGCACCAGCGCGAGCGCCACCTGCGCCACCACCAGCCCCGCGCGCAGCCGGCCCGCCTTCCGTCCATCCGTGCCGCGCGTGCCCTCGCGCAGCGCGCTGTTCAGGTCCGCCCGGCTGGCCTGCAGCGCCGGCACCAGGCCGAACCCCAGCCCCGTGAGCAGCGACACGCCCGCCGTGAAGAACACCGACGCCACGTCCAGCCGCACCTCCGCCGCGCGCGGAAGTCCTTCCCCCACCACCGCCAGCAACACGTCCGTGCCCCACACCGCCAGCAGCAACCCCAGCGCGCCACCCGCCACGGACAGCACCAGGCTCTCCGTGAGGAACTGCGCCACCAGCCGCCTCCGGCCCGCGCCCAGCGCCGCGCGGATGGATACCTCGCGCCCTCGCGCCGCCGCCCGCGCCAGCAGGAGGTTGGCCACGCTGCTGCACGCCACCAGCAGCACGAAACCCACCGCGCCCAGCAGCAGCCACAGCGTGCCCTTCACGTCGCCCACCACCGTGTCCTCCAGCGAGTTCACGCTGATGCCCCAGCCGCCGCCCTTGTAGTTCTTCTCGTGCAGGCGCTCCTGCTCCCCCGCCACCCGGGCCAGGTCCGCACGCGCCGCCTCCAACGTCATCCCCGGCTTCAGCCGCGCAATCACGTCGAGATAGCGGCTGCCACGGCGCTCGTCCGACGTCTGCTCTGGCGTGGGCGCGAAGGGCGCGTACACGTCCGTGCCCGCCGGGTACTCCACTCCGGGCGGCAGCACGCCCACCACCGTGTACGTGTCCCCGTCGAGCTGCAGCTCGCGGCCCAGCACGCCCTCGTCCTCCGCGAAGCGCGTGCGCCAGGCCTTGTCCGTGAGCACCAGCACCCGCTCGCGGCCCGGCGTCTCCTCCTCCTCGGTGAAGGCCCGGCCGCGCACGGGCGACACCCCCAGCGTGGCGAAGAGCGAGGCCGTGGACGTGGTGACGCTGAGCCGCTCCGGCACGTCCCCGCCGGTGAGCGTGGCGTCGTTGACGTCGAACGCCGCCACCGACGCGAAGGCCCGGGGCAGCGTGAGGTAGTCCCGGTACTCCGGCACCGACACCGAGATGTCCTTGAGGTCCGCCTTGAGGAAGTTGCCCCGGACGTGCACCAACTGCTCCGGCTCCGCGAAGGGCGGCGCCTTGAGCAGCACGCCATTCACCACGCTGAACACCGCGCTGTTGGCGCCGATGCCCAGCGCCAGCGCGAGCACCGCCACCACCGCGAAGCCAGGGCTCTTGCGCAGCGTGCGCAGCGCGTAGCGGACGTCTTGAAGGAGGGTTTCCATGCGGGGGTTTCCGGAGCCACGGCGGGTGAAGGGCACGGACACACGCCGCCCGGACTCCGCCCTTTCGGGAGCGAAGCAGGACGGCGGGTGAAGCGGAGGGCTAGCGGCGCTGCTCGTCCTGGACGATGCGGCCGTCGAAGAGGCTCACCGTGCGCGTGGCGGTACGCGCGTGCGCAGGGTCGTGCGTCACCATGCAGATGGTGGCGCCGCCCTTGTGCAGCTCGGAGAGCAGCTGCATCACCGCCTCGCCATTCTTCGAGTCGAGGTTACCGGTGGGCTCGTCGGCGAGGAGGATGAGCGGGTCTCCCGCCACCGCGCGCGCCACGGCGACGCGCTGCTGCTGACCGCCGGAGAGCTGGCCCGGCATGTGCCGCGCCCGGTGCGCCATGCCCACCTTCTCCAGCGCGCGCTCCGTGCGCTGCTTGCGCTCGGCCGCGGGCATGCCCCGGTACGTCAGGGGCAGCTCCACGTTCTCGAAGACCGTCAGGTCGCCGATGAGGTTGAAGCTCTGGAAGATGAAGCCGATGTGCCGGTTGCGCACCAGCGCGCG
Source organism: Pyxidicoccus caerfyrddinensis (assembly GCF_010894405.1). Lineage (GTDB taxonomy): Bacteria > Myxococcota > Myxococcia > Myxococcales > Myxococcaceae > Myxococcus > Myxococcus caerfyrddinensis. The sequence goes on along the minus strand of NZ_JAAIYA010000003.1, from coordinate 314,842 downwards.
GTCGGACGGCGACAGCTCCAGCACGCTGCGCCCGTCCAGCAGGTACGCACCGCGCGAGGCCGTGTCGAGCAGGCCCAGCACCGCCAGCAGCGTGGACTTGCCGGAGCCGGAGGGACCGACGATGGCCACCCACTCGCCCTGGCGGATGTTGAGGTGGATGTTGGAGAGGGCGTGCGTCTCGACTTCTTCCGTCTCGAAGACCTTGGTGAGCCCCTCGAGCTGGATGAGGGACTTGCCCGCGTCCGTCTTCGGTCCACCCGCCAGCACCGCCTCTTCCGTCGAAGCGGGCGCCTTCACGTCGTTCGTCGTCATCATCGCAATCTCACCCGCTCGACCGCGTCCCACGCGGCCATGTCAGACAGCACCACCTGGTCGCCTTCTTGAAGACCCTGCACCACTTCCACGGCATTCACGGAGCCCCGGCCCAGCTGCACCGGCACCCGAATCGCCTCGTCGCTCCCCGGCATCAGCCGGAAGAGGGACATGGTTCCGTTGGGCTGCGCGCCCGCGGGCCGGCCCACGGAGAGCACGTTGCCCAGCCGCTCCAATTCCACCGTCCCCTCCACCGTGAGGTCGGGCCGCGCGCCCCGGGGCAGCTCGGCGGGCAGCGTCACTTCCACCCGCACCGTGCCCTGGCTCGCCGCCGGCGCCACCCGCGCCACCGTGCCCTCCACCACCCCGTTGCGCGTATCCACCAGCGCCTTCTGGCCGGGCTGGATGTCTCGCGCCTGCGTCTCCGCGATGCGCAGCTCCGCCTTCAGCCGGTCGGGCTTGACCACCTTGGCGAGCAGCACGCCCGGCGTCACCCACTGACCCAGCTCCAGCGGCAGGTCCTGCAGCACCCCGTCCTCCCCGGCCACGACTTTCATGGACTCCACCTGTGTACGGCGGAACTGGGCAACCGCTTTCAAGCGCTCGACCTGGCCCTGCTGCGCGGCGAGCTGGTCCTTCATGTTGGTGGCCACCACGTGGAGCTTCTTGCGCTCCAGGTCCAGGCGGCGGGACAGCTCGCCGGCCTTCTCGGAGGTCTGCTTCACCTCCAGGTTGCCGATGAGCTCTTTCTGGAAGAGGGCGTCGCTGGCCTCGGCGCGACGGGAGGCGTCGGCGGACTCGGCGGTCATGGAGGCCACGGTGGCCTCCTGCCCCAGGCGCATGGTCTCCAGCTCCGTGCGCATGCGGATGAGCTCCGCCTGGGCGCTGGCGAGCTGACGCTCGGCCTCGAGGGCCTGCAGCTGCACGTCCGGGTTGGCCAGCTCCATGAGGACCGTGTCGGCCTTCACGACGGCGCCGGGGCGCACGTGGATGCGCTCCACGCGGCCGGCGGTGTCGGCGGTGAGCCAGCGGATGTATTCGGGAACCAGCGTGCCGGCGCCCTTCACCTGGCGGACCATGGGGCCACGCTTCACCGTGTCCAGCCACACCGAGGCCCGCTCCACCGAGGGCGACGCGGGGCGCAGCTTGGACAGGCCCACTGTCACGGCGATGAGCGCGCAGGCTCCGGCGATGGCGAGGACCCAGGGCTTGCGGGTCTTCTTCTTGGCTTTGGGGATGTCCACGGGCTCTCTAAGAGCGAGGCTCGTGCCAATTGCTTTTCGCCGCTCAAATCCCTGGATTTGTTCGGAATGGAGGGGGGCGTCCCGGGTCCGGTGCCCGGTTGCGGAAAGTGACGTCCCAGAAGCGGACAGGGGATTGGGCGCGGATCAACGGGCGCCTGTCACCCGGGGTGCAGGCCAGGCGGACGGGCGGGCGGGCGGGCGAGCGCTACATGCTCTTCGATGGGCTCTGCACGGCGCTCGGCCCGGTGCGGTCGGCCTTGCGTTGCTGGGCGTTCCTTCGCGCGCGCAGCATCAGCGTGATGGAGAGCCACACGCCCAATACCGCGATTGGGTACGCGAGCACGGCCGGCCACAGGAAGCCCACCCCGGCCAGCGCGAGCAGGCCGCCGGCCAGGGCCAGCTCGATTCCGCCCTCCACCGCGCCGAGCGCCCGGGTGCCCGAGGCCGCCGCCGCGCCCACGGCGTTGGCGAACCGGACCGCGCCCACGCGTGGACGGCCCGAGCCCCAGGGCGCTGGCTGAACTCTTGGAGCGACAGGCCGGACGCGGCGATGGCGGCTCAGGACAATCTCGGTGCTGTTCGCGAGGTCTCGCAGGTAGACGTCTTCCAGGTGCCTCGCGACGGACGCGTCCTCGATGGCCACGTCCAGCTCGTAGTTGCCGATGAAGCTGGCGACGTTGAGGTTGGATGACCCGACGCGGGCCCAGCGGCCATCGGCGACGGCCGTCTTCGCGTGAATCATCGAGCCGTTCCACTCGAAGACGCGCACGCCCGCCTCCAGCAGCGGCCGGTAGCCGGCGCGTGACAGGGGGCTGATGAGCGGGAGGTCCGTGGTGGACGGGACGAGGAGCCGGACATCCACGCCATCTCGCGCGGCGCCCCGGAGCGCCTGGACGTAGGGGATGAAGCCGACGAAGTACGCATCGGTGAGCCACAGCGTGCGCTGGGCCGCGGCGGCGATGAGCTGGTCCAGCCGGAACATGTCCGTGGCGTTGGGCCGCCCCGCGACGATGCGCACGGAGACATCTCCGGCGAGCGCGATGGCATCGGGAGCCGAGAGCTCTTCCATGGGCAGGGGTTCGCCCGTGGCGTCCCAGACCTCCTTGAAGGCCCGCTCCACCCAGGCGACGGCCGGTCCGCGCAGCTCCACGCCGGTGTCTCGCCAGGGAGCGATGCGGCGCGCGGGGTCGCCCAGCCATCGCTTGCTGACGCAGAGGCCGGTGACGAAGCCCGTGTGGCCGTCCACGGCAATCATCTTGCGGTGATCTCGACTGACCCAGCCCAGGGGGCTCGCCAGGCTGGGCGGGTTGAAGACGCGGAGCTCGACGCCTGCCTCTTCCAGGGTGCGCCAGAACCGGCGCGATGCGCCCGAGCGAGAGCCCATCCAGTCTCGAATCAAGCGGACCTTCACTCCGGCGCGGGCACGCCGCGCGAGCTCTTCCGCGAAGGCGAGGCCGACCTCGTCCTCCTCGATGATGTAGTTCTCGAAGAGGATGGACCGCTGCGCGGAGCGGATGGCTTCGAGCCACGCGGGATAGTTCTCCGCGGCATCGAGGAGGACCCGGACTGCATTGCCTGGAATCAGCAGGGCGCCGGAGGTGCGGGTGAAGGCGCGCTCGACCAGGTCGGAGGTGGGTGAAGGAGCGGGAGAGACCACGGATGGAGGATGCCTTGAGTCCAGCGTGCGACGTGAGCCCACGAATGCGAGCCGCGTCCACCAGCGGGCAGTGCTGCGAGGCGCTGTGGCCACGCACGAGCGGGTGCGCGCGCAGGTGAAGGGAGGCTTCATGTCCATGGAGGTCGCCGGGAAGGGGATGCCCGAGCCGCTCCTCACGAAGGACGGACGCGTGGGCGTGCTGCTGGGCATGGACGCAGCCACGTTGCCCGGGCACCTCGCCGTCCCCTCCGGACAGGTGCGGCTCGTCACCGTCAAGGCACTGCTGCCCACGGAGCTGGCTTACCTGCTGTGGAGCACGGCAAGCCCGGCCGAGACGAGCTGATACGGCGCTTCCACCAGAAAGGCCCTGCCCACCTCACACGCTCCTGGCGACAGCCCGTCGTATGACAGGACAGGCGCTAACGCTGGCGAAGCAGCCCCGAGGCCCGGGTCCGCACGTTGGCCATGGGGTCGGAACGGGCGGCATCCTCCAGGTACGGCACGGCGGCTTCACCCAGGTCCTTGCGGATGAAGTCCTCGCAGAGGCCGTGGAACCGGTCGCTGACGAGGCAGCGGATGGCGTTCTGGATGAGGGTGGGTTCATTGCGGTACGCGGCGTCGTTGCGCAGCGCCGCCCGGTACGCCGCCACACCATCCACCCAGCGAAGGTTGTCGAAGTCGACGTTCCCCTCCAGGTAGCGGACATAGGCGCTCGCCGGGTGCTTCGCGGCCAGCTTCTTCAGGGCCGCCAGCGCCGCGTCCCGCCGCTGGGCCTCAATCAAGCGATGGACCTCGTCGATGCCCGGGAGCTGCTCCGGGACGGCCCGCCAGGCGCCGGCAGGCGCCGAGCCCGTCCGAGCGCCCTCCCCTGCCTCCCCACCCTTCGAGGCCGAGGGAGATGGACGCGCAGTCGAGGAGACCGCCCACCAGACGAGGCCCGCCCCCAGCAACACGAGCCCCCCGGCGCCTCCCGACACGGCGCGTGAGCGGAAGCTGGCGAACGGGGACGGGGCGGGAGTGGCGCGGACCTTCGCCTCGGGGGCGGGTGGCCGTGCGGCGGGGACGCGCACCGTGGAGTCACTCCGCGAGGAGTCCGGCACCGCCGCCACCACGGCTTCCACTGAAGCCTCCCGCGCCGGTACCGGAGCCTGGGCCCCGACCGGAGTACGAACCCGCAGCTCGCGGGTCGGCGCCGGCGCGCTCTCCGTCACCTGCGCCGCCTCCTCCGGACGTGCCGGCGTGGAGGCCACGGGGCTCGCGGGCTCGGGCGCGGAGAGGAAGACCGCCGGACGCTCCGTCTCGAGCGCGGCCAGGAACTCGGCCGAGGACTGGAAGCGCTCCCCTGGGGCCTTCGCCAGGGCCTTCGCCACCACGGCCTCGAGCCCGGCGGAGAAGCCGGCTTCGGGGGCCGCCTCGCGCAGCAGCGGAGGCGTCACCTCGCGGTGCATGCGCAGCAGCTCCGCGGTGCCCGGCGCGGAGAAGGGCTTCTTCGCGGTGAGCAGCTCGAAGAGCAGCACGCCGGTGGCATACAGGTCCGTCGGAGGCCCCACCGGCTCGCCGTGAATCTGCTCCGGGGCCATGTACGCCGGAGTCCCGAGCATCATCCCCGAGGTGATTCCCGTCACCTCGTCCCGGAGCTTGGCCAGCCCGAAGTCGAGGATGCGCACCTGCTCCCCGAGCCCGACGGCATGGGTGACGATGATGTTCTCGGGTTTGATGTCGCGGTGGATGATGCCCTGCCCATGGGCATGGGCCAGCCCGGCGAGCACCTGCCGCACGGTGGCCAGGGCCCGGGCCAGGGGCAGCGGGCCTTCGCGCAGCAGGCCCCGCAGCGTCTCTCCGGTGACGAAGTCCATGACCATGTACGGCGAGTCCTGGTCCACACCGAAGTCGATGACCGACACACAGCACGGATGGGTGAGGCGGCTCATCGCGCGCGCCTCCACCTGGAACCGCTTGCGGAAGTCCTCGTCCCGGGCCGCCCAGGCGTGGAGGAACTTGATGGCCACGGCCTTGCCCACCTCCAGCCGCTCGCCCCGGTAGACGATGCCCATGCCGCCCGCGGCGAGCCGCTCGATGATGCGGTAGCGCTCCTGCAGCACCGAGCCGATGCGAGGATCCGAAACGGCCGTGGGCTCACTCATGGGCGCGCACGATAACAAGCTCCAGGACGCGAAGAGGACCGGGGGAGCAGGCGAGCCTCACACCTGCTTGCGTGCCACGGACCAGATGAAGCCGTCGTACCAGAAGTGCATCAGCGACACGACGAGCGTGAAGGCCCACAGGCTCTCCAGGTCCGGGTCCAGCAGCTCGGCCCCCACGCCATACGCGAGCACGCTGCCCAGGAAGAGCGACAGCGCCAGCCAGCGCCACTTCAGCCGCAGCCGCTCCCGCAGGCGCTCGCCCTCCATGGCCCACACCAGCGCCAGGTACTGCACGGCGTGGAGGAGGTTCATGATGAAGAACGCCTCGCCCCACGTGTCGAAGCCCCAGCTGTAGAGGGAGCAGGCTCCCGTCGTCACGAGCAGGAACGTCTTGTGGAAGGAGGGCCGGTGGCCCCGCCGCAGCAGGCGCACCGAGGCCGCCACGTAGAGGACGAGGATGGCGCCGCCCACGGCCAGCACGCCCCGGGTCCACAGCGCATGCGTGGCCGTCATGCGCGCGGGCACCGAGGCGAGCCACGGCATCCCCACCTCGTCGAAGGCCTCGAAGCTCACGAAGTGGTCCAGCATCGTGGCGCCCGCGAGGATGGGGCCCGCGTACAGCAGGTGGTTCAGCCAGAAGTCGAGCCGGCGCCCCGCCGTGGGCGGGTTGCCCCGGTTGCGGTCGTAGATGCGCGCGAGGCCGAACGTCTGCAGCCCCGAGTGCCACACGTCCCAGAACGTCGCGAGCACCGTGGCGGCCACGGCCACCACCGCCGAGCCGCGGATGGCCGCCCACGCCAGCACGGGCACCGCCACGAAGCGCAGCGGGTAGAGCCGGAAGATGGCGGGGTTGCCGTGGCTGCGGAAGAACACCGCCACCAGGTGCGCATGGATGAGGCTGCCCACCATCAGCCCGGCCCGGGTCTTCTCCTGACCGAAGAAGCGGACCGGCGTGTCGCTGAAGGCCGTGCCCGAGATGGCGATGCCCAGCCCGAGCGCCAGCACGGGAGGCAGAAGGAAGAAGACCCAGTCGAAGACGGGCCCGACGATGTAGGGCGAGCGCGCGGGCACCTCGCGCACGAGCGCGAGCTCCGGGCGCGCGGCTTCAGCGGGAGCCGTCTGGGGAAGCCCCATGCGCCGCCTCCTGTCGCGCCGTCAGCACCACCCGCTCGCCCAGCTCCTCCGCCAGCGCCGCGAGGAAGAGGCTGGCCCCCACCAGCTCCAACGCCTCCTCCACGTGGTCGATGAGCGCGTACACGAGGTTGTCGTTGCCATGCCGCTCCGTCCACCACCCCAGCGGCAGCTCCATGGCCAGCGCGCCGCCCACGTACACGACGCCGGCCAGGATGAACTGCCAGCGCCGGCGCGACGGGAGCCGCGCGAGGAAGGGCAGGAAGGCGAGCCCGCCCAGCACCACCACGGCGGCCGCCGGCACCACCCACGTGAAGAACAGCACTCCGCCCAGCGAGAGCAGGTCCCCCAGGTTCTCGTGAAGGCCCACGCTCTCGTCCAGCGAGATGTAGGCGAAGGCCACCGCCAGCGCCCACCAGTGATGCCGCCCCGGGGCGCGCGCGAGCGTCGCGGTCCGGGCAATGGCCGCCAGCAGGAACGCACACGCCAGCAGCAGCCCCGAGGCGTACCAGGTGGGAAGGTTGCGCTCGTAGCTGAGGGAGAGGAACGCGACGAGGGGCTCGAGCGTCCGCGCGTCCTGTGTGTAGAACGCCACCTCCACGCCCATCCCCAGGGCGGTCAGCCCCCCCGCAATCGCGAGCAGCCAGCGGCGGAGCGTGTGGGGGGCGGGGAGCATCGGGAGGCGGAGCGCGGAGGTTACTCCGGGGCGCGCATCCTGGTTCGGCGTGTCGCGAGGTGGAAATGTTTCGCGCTGGCTGTCCGCTGAGCGCTCCCGGAGCAGGCAGGCAGACATGCCGCGTGGGAGTCGCGATCCCGAGTGTGCTCGGTCCCACACCCACAGGGTCTGGTATGACGTCCGTCCCCCGAGGAAGAACCCCACCATGTCACGACTGAATCTGGCCGGCCTGTCCGCGGTGCTCCTGCTCACCGCCGCCGGCGTGGCCGAGGCGAAGCAGTGGAAGTACGCGGGCCTGCATCCGCGCACCGGCCAGCCCGCGGATGGGCTGTGCCACATCGAGATGACGCACGTGCACACCGCCTCGCCGCTGCACGCGGACGTGCTCTACCGCACGCGCGACAACGTCTACGTCTTCATCGGGGACCCGACGCCCTTCGGCTACGAGGGCCCGCGGCACGCCTACTACGGGCATCATCCGGTGGTCATCAACGTCATCATCCACGTCGACGCGGATGAGGACGACGTGGAGTACTGCTACCAGGACGGGCCGCACTACCACGCCTACGAGCCGCCGCCGCGCCACGAGTTCGTGGAGAAGGAGGACGTCTCCTACTACGCGGGCGAGTACCCCGAGGAGTACAAGCTGGCGAGCCCGAAGCTGTTGCGCGTCAACGCGGTCTACCGCCCCTGGAGCGCCCCGCGCCCGGTGGTGCGGGTGGCCCCGCCGCCCGAGTACCACGGCCCCATCATCCAGGTGGGCCTCAACCTCCCGGTGCCCAGCATCGAGGTGCGGGTGGGCACTCCTCCCCCTCCTCCGCCTCCTCCGCCCGAGCGCGAGGTGGTCATCATTCGCGAGGAGCGCGTCGTGCACGAGCACCACCACGACGACCACTGCGGCCACGACGACTACAGGAAGCACAAGAAGCACAAGAAGCACAAGGGACGGCACTGAGCATGCGGCGCGCGGCATTCCCGCTGATGGCCCTGCTGGTGGCGGGCTGCTCCAGCGGCGCGGACGATGTGATTGATGCGTGGAAGGCGGCCGGAGAGTCGCCCTCGGCGTTCACCGATGCCGGCGAGAAGCTGCCCGGTGGAAAGTGCCAGGCCGGCAAGGTGAGCGGCCTGGACACCACGGTGTGCGTCTTCGACAACGCCGAGAAGGCCAAGCAGGCCGAGGAGGCCGGGTGGACGCTCGTCGGCAACACCGTGGGCTCCACGGTGGTCTCCGGCAAGCTCGTGCTCGTCATCGCCGACCCCCGGAAGGAAGACCCCACCGGGCGGCGCATCAACGCGCTGGTGAAGACCTTCCAGCAGGAGACGCGCTGAGCGGGCGCAGGAGCACGCGGGGCGTGACGCCCGTCAGCGCCTTGAACTCGGTGATGAGGTGGGACTGGTCGTAGTAGCCCGTCGCCGCGGCGATGGCGCCCCAGTCCGGCGTGGTGGCGCGCTGTGAGGCGCGCACCGCGCGCTGGAACCGCACGACTCGCGCGAACTCCTTCGGGCCCACGCCCACCACGTCCTCGAAGGCGCGTCGCAGGTGCCGCGGGCTGATGCCCAATTCGCGCGCCAGTCCCTCGACGCGTGGCAGCTCGGTGGCCTCGGTGATGAGTCGGACGGCGCGCCGCACGACGTACGCCCCGGCGGGCTCGAACACGTCTCCGCGCTGGATGCGCTCCGTGAGGACGCCTTCCAGCACGTGCAGCCGCTCGGATACAGAGGCCGCGTCCCCGAGCCTCTCACGCAGGCGCGAGCCGTCCGCGCCCCAGAGCGTGTCGATGGACACGATGCGGTTGGTGAGCTCGGACATGGGCACGCCGAAGAAGGGATAGGCGCCCCCGGGCTTGAAGCGCACCACGAGCGTCTGCGGCGGCACCACGTCCACCGGCTTGCGCAGCACGCTCAAGCGCGTGCCGATGGCATGCACCCCACCGTAGGAAGCCGTGAAGCGCAGCACCAGGTCCGCCTCGCCATCCGGTAGCCGGATGAAGGAGCCCTCGTCGTCTCCGCCGGAGATGACGCGGAAGCACTTCACGAAGCGCGACAGCGCGCTCGCGGGCGCAACGGGGAGGACCGAGACAGTCACGCCCCAAGCATGGGCCACCGCTCCACCGCCTTCAACCCGTGCCGGGAGGAATGGCCGATTCCTCCAATCGCCCCCAGGCCATCGCGCCTATTCGAAGCGGACCATGCGAGTCCACCACATCAACTGCGGCACCCTCTGCCCCGCCAGCGCCCGCTTCGTGCTGGGCGAGGGCAGCTTCTTCTCTCGCGCACAGATGGTCTGCCACTGCCTCGTGCTGGAGACCTCCCAGGGCCTCGCCCTGGTCGACACCGGCCTGGGCACGCACGACATCCAGGACCCCTCACGCCTGGGCCAGCGCTTCATCAAGCGCAACGCGCCCCGGCTGGACCCGCGTGAGACCGCCGTCGCGCGTGTCGAGCAGCTCGGCTTCAAGCGCGAGGACGTGCGCCACATCCTCCCCACGCACCTGGACCTGGACCACGCGGGCGGCCTGGCGGACTTCCCCACCGCCGAGGTGCATGTCTTCCGCGACGAGCATGCCGCCGCGATGAAGCCCGTGGACCGCAGCAAGAAGTTCGGCTACCGGCCCCAGCAGTGGGCCCACGGGCCCCGGTGGAACGTGCACGCGGTGGACGGCGAGCGCTGGTTCGGCTTCGAGGCCGTGCGCCCCATCCCCGGCCTCTCCGACGAGGTGCTCATCGTCCCGCTCGTCGGCCACTCGGACGGCCACTGCGGCATCGCGGTGAAGACCCCGGGCGGCTGGCTGCTCCACGCGGGGGATGCGTACTTCAGCCACCGCGAAATCCACCCGGTGTCCCCGCGCAGCCCGCCCGGTGTGGCCCTCTTCCAGTGGCTGCGCTCGACGGACAACCCGGCGCGCGTGGCGAACCAGGCGCGCCTGCGGGAGCTCGTAAGAGACCACTCGAAGGCAGTGAGCGTCTTCTGCGCCCACTGCCCCACCGACTTCCAGCGCTACGGCACCGCGTAGCCGAGGAGCTGCTCCGTCACCTGTCCCTCGCAGTTGGACGCACCGGAGATGAAGTGGTCCTGCCCCTGCCCGATGCGGCAGCGGTACAGCGGCACCGTGCCCGTCACCTGCGAGGTGTAGATGTAGCCCACCGGCCCCATCGCGAACTGACCCTCGCAGTTCACATCCGGCGAGAGCAGGTTGTGGTTGCCCACGCGGCACTCGTACAACAGTCGCGTGTTCGCGGCCGCGTCGCGCAGCAGCCGCCACGAGCGCTCCACCCCGAAGCCCGGAGGAGGCAGCCGCGACGACGCCCAGTGGCCCTTCGTGGAGTGGTAGGCCCGGCGCAGGCGCGTGTACGGCAGGTCCTCGAAGCCGCAGGAGAGCTGGGGCGGGTTCAAGTCATTGCGGTTCGCCAGTGCCCACGTGGACCACGACGGCTTCGCGCTGCCGTCCGTGCGGCGCAGCCCGAGCGCCAGCCCGCCCTCCGCCGCGTTGTCCTGCATGCGGTGGTAGACGTAGTTCTCGATGCCCGGCGTCCCGAGCACGTTGCGGAACGTGTCGCAGACCGCGGCCTGCTGCGCGGCCTCGGAGGACTGCGGGCTGCCCGAGTGGATGCCACTCTCCGTGAGCTGGATTTCCCACGCGTGCGGCCGGCCCGGGTACGTCTTGCGCAACCAGCCCGCCAGCACGCCCAGGTTGCCGTACGTCACGCGCGGGTAGTCGTCCGCGGAGAACTGGGGCCGCAAGAGGTCCGGCGCATACGGGTGGTACGCCACGCGCCACGAGCGCGAGCCCGCCCGCGCGGCGATGCCGCTGATGACGGTGATGCCCGACAGCAGCGGGCTCGAGGCCGAGGGCTGGTCGAACTCGGTGCCGAAGTGGTGCGTCAGCGAGATGAGCACCTTCGCCGCGGGCTGCCACGCCACCACCTGGTCATAGGCCGCGTTGTAGTTGGCCGCGTACGTGTCCAGCCACGCCGTGACGTTGCACGCCCCCGCGCCCTGCCCGCAGCCGATGTCGAACCAGTCGTTGGAGTTGACCTCGTTGTGGATGACGAAGTCCGCGATGCGGCCATGGCCATTCTGTCCGTTGTAGAGCCACGACAGCATGCCGGCGAAGCGCCCGTAGTCCGCCGCGTTGTTGGGCGCGCAGAAGATTTCGAAGCCCGGCGCGGCCGGCGTGCACACCCGCCCCGCGCGCGCCCAGGCGGGCACGCCGTACACAATCGCCGTCACCACCAGGCCGCGCGCCGTCCACTCGCGGATGGCCGCGTCCACCCCCGCGTCCAGCACGTAGCAGCGCCCGCTGTACTCCACCCGCCCCGCCGCGCACGGCGGCGCCTGCACCGACGGCTCCCAGTTGGCCCACACCAGGTTCATGGCCACGCCGCCCGTGTTGTTGCCCGCGATTTCGTCGTAGCTGGGCCAGAAGTCGGGCTGCACGCTCTTGATGCGGTACGCGCTGCGCGTGGGGTACGGCAGCTGCGCCGACGCCACCGTGGGCATCACCAACCCCGTCAGCAGCACCGCGAGCAACCGGCTCCAACGGCGGAACTCCCAAGTCATGGATGGCTCCTGGAGAAGAGGAATGGGCCACCCTAGCCAGGAACCTGCTATTCCGTTTATTCATTTATTACCCGAGCATGATTGTCCGGGCCTCCCGCCGGGGCGCTGGCGGTAGGCTGCGCCGCCATGCCGGCCTCCCTGCTCGAAGCCTTCCTGGACCACGCCCACCGCACTCCGTCTCGCCCGCTGCTCACCTTCGAGGGCGAGGCGTACACCTATGGCGCGCTCGCCGGACGCGTCGCCGAGTTCGCTCGGGGCCTGAAGGCGCTCGGGCTGCAGCGCGGGGAGCGCGTGGCGCTGTTCCTGGAGAACAGTCCGCAGTTCGCCATCGCCTACCTCGGCGTGCAGCACGCGGGCGGCGTGGTGGTGCTCGTCAACACCGCGTACAAGCAGGTGGAGCTGGCCCACATCCTCTCCGACGCGGAGGTGCGCGCATGCGTCACCGGCGCGGCCGGTGCGGCGGAGCTGGCGCCACTGCGGGAGCAGCTCCCCTCGCTCCAGTGGCTCGTCACCGTGGAGGCTCCGGCCACCGCGCTTCCCGCGTCCCTCACGGTGGTGCCCTTCGACACGCTGCTCGCGCAGGGCACCGCCGCCTCCTCCACGCCGCTGGAGCTGCCGCGTCCCGAGGAGCTGGCGGTGCTGGGTTACACCTCCGGCACCACGGGCCGCTCCAAGGGCGCCATGCTGCTGCACCGCAACCTGCTGGCCAACGTGAAGGCCGTCACCGAGGCTTGGGGCTGGACGGAGAAAGACCGCCTGCTGCTCGCGCTGCCGCTGTTCCACACCCACGGCCTCATGGTGGGCCTGCACGGCACGCTCTACACCGGCGCCAGCGCGGACCTGCGCCGGCGCTTCGTCGCGTCGGAGGCACTGGAGGCGCTGCGCGATGACGCCTCGCTCACGATGTTCTTCGGCGTGCCCACCATGTACGGGCGCCTGCTGGAGGAGGCGCGGCGCACGGGTGTGAAGCCTCACAAGCTGCGGCTGTGGGTGTCCGGCTCGGCGCCGCTGAGCCCGCAGCTCTTCGGCGACATCGAGGCGGAGTTCGGCGCGCGCATCCTGGAGCGGTACGGGATGACGGAGACCATCATGAACACCACCAACCCGTACGACGGCGAGCGCCGCCCCGGCACGGTGGGCTTCCCCTACCCCGGCCAGGAGGCGCGCGTGGTGGACGTGCGCTCGCGCAAGCCGCTGGCCCGCGGCGAGACGGGCGAGATTGAAGTGCGCGGGCCCCACGTCTTCGCCGGCTACTGGCGCCGCCCGGACGCCACCACCGAGTCCTTCGACGCGGAGGGCTGGTTCCGCACCGGTGACCTCGGCGAGCACGACGCGGACGGCTACCTGCGGATTACCGGCCGCGCGCGCGAGCTCATCATCAGCGGCGGCTTCAACGTGTACCCGCGCGAGGTGGAGGAGGTGCTCGCCTCGCACCCCGGCGTCGCGGAGGTCGCGGTGCTCGGAATGCCAGACGCGGACTTCGGCGAGCAGGTGGTGGCGGTGGTGGTGCCGCCCGCCGGTGTGCCCGCGCCGGAAGCGCAGGCACTGGTGGACTGGTGCAAGGACCGGCTCGCCAGCTTCAAGAAGCCGCGCCGCGTGGTCTTCGTGGAGGCACTGCCTCGCAATGCACTGGGCAAGGTGCAGAAGCACCTGCTGCGAGACAGGCTGGCGGCGCGCTGAGCGCCCTTCGCGCGACTACAGGTCCCGGACCTGGTCGCGCTTGCGCTCCGCCTCGGAGCTGTCCAGGAAGCGCTTCAGGTAGGGCTTCAGGTGGCGGCTCTCGTACTGGATGAGGAGCATGCTCGTCGCGGGCGTCTGGCGTCCGATGAGGGCGAGCTGCGTCTCGCCGGTCCGCCACTCGCTCCAGAGGCCAAAGTCGTTGCGGGCCTGGATGGCCTCGAGCCGCTCTTCCTCTTCCTGCTGCCGGGACTCGGCATCCACGGGGTCCTGGGTGGAGCGGCGCTTGGAGCCAAGCTCGCGCATCCTCGCGGTGCGCTCCGTCCGGTCATTGAAGGACTCGATGTCCCACAGCTTCCGCTCCGCGTCCGCGGTGGTGTCCCGCTCGGCCACGGGCTGGCCGTACTTCATCCGCAGCAACTCCGAGAGCGAGCCGAACTCCTCCCGGAGCGGGTCCGGCTGCTCGAACTGGACGACGACGGCCGCGAGCTTGTCCATGGCGAAGAAGAAGTCCACGGTGGCGTCGCGGTCAGCGACCTCGGTGGTGGCGCGCAGGTCTCCCTCCGAGCTGGTCGTCGACGCCTCCGGGTACAGCGCCTTCACCTCCTCGGGCGACATGCCCCAGCGCGTGTCCTGGAACCCGTCGTCGCCGCGATAGGTCCGGATGAACTCCTCCTGGTGCTCCGCATTCGCGGTACGGATGGCGTCCCGCCGCTCGATGAGCGCCTGCTGCCGCGCGGACGTCCCACACGCGGCGACGAGGAAGCAGAGGGGAATGAGGCTGGCGAGGGTGCGGGACATGGGCGACTCCACGGTGCGGGGGCTGAAACAGCCGACGGTGGAGCGCGCTGGAAATTCAATCCAGGCCCGCCCTACGGCGCGGGGATGAACTTGAACTCCGCGATGACGACCTCGACCTCCTGGCCGTTCTTGGGCGCCTGCCCCTGGAAGAGCCAGAGGTTCATGTGGACCGGCAGCGGGTTCTGGGGAATGCGCTGCAGGGAGTCCGGCGGACTGAAGAGCCAGCTCGCGAACTGGTTGGTGTTGCCATTCTGGTGGCCGTGCAGCGCCTGGAAGTAGACCTGACTCGACGACCACTGGAAGCGGTGGGTGGAGTAGGTCCCCGTGAGGCTGATGGGGTAGGACTGGTGGGAATAGGTGACGCCCGTCACCGCGGGGTACACGGCCCAGTTGCCCATCTGCGACTGGCTGCCACCCCACTTCGCGAACTCGAGGTCGATTTCGTTCGTGCCGTCCGGCCCCACGTCGGGACGCGTGTAGTTGAACAGGCCCAGCACCACGTTGTCGTCGAAGAGGTCCGGCCGGCCCACCACCTTGAACTGGTAGGTGCCGAATCCCAGACGCTGCTGCGGCATGTACAGCTCCGCCGTCGTCCAGCGGCCGTCACGCCAGGCAATCTTCAGGTGGAGCCAGCCGTTCGCATCCACCCAGACGTTGCGGTCATCCCAGGTGTTGGGACCCGGGCCGCCCTGGCCACTGCGCACGTCCCACTGATAGCCGGAGAAAACGACGCTCTTCGCCTCCGCCAGCGGGGCCAGGACGAGACAGGAGAGCAGAGCGATTCCCAGCACACGTGCGCTTCTCATGGATGACCCCCGGTTCGACGCTGCATCAACCTAGGGCTCGAGCATGTCGGAGCCCAGCCCGGCGCCTCCTGGACCGGTGGCCGGGCGGGCGGCGCCGTCCCCTCGTGGGGGCCGGCGCCGCCCTTGAAGCCAGACGCGCTACGGAACGGTCGCGGTCAGCGACACGCCGGAGAACGTCGAGTAGCCGCGCACCGAGACGTACCAGGTGCCCGCGGCGGGGCTGGAGATGGTGCAGGTCTCCGCGTTGCCGCTGAGGTACGGGCGGCAGTTGTACGCCGTCGTCGTCGGCTGCGAGCCCTGGCGCACGTAGAGGTCCGCGTCACCCGTGCCGCCGGACTGGAGCACCGTGAGGCTGGTGGAGCCCGCCGGGACGGTGATGGGGAAGTGCTGGAAGCTGCTCGTCGCACCGGACAGGCCCGTCTTGGTGAGCAGCGTCGTCGTCGGAGGAGGCGTGCCGCTGATCTTCGGCGTAATCCAGCTCTCGAAGGACGACACGCGCGAGTACATGCCCGGGTAGCGCGAGTCGGCGCAGCCGTAACCCCAGCTGACGACGCCCGCCAGCACGCGGGTGCTGCCCTTGAGCACCGTCAGCGGACCGCCGCTGTCGCCCTGGCACGAGTCCTTGCCGGCCGCAGCCGCGGCGAGCTGGTCCGCGGTGATGGTCTCGCTCGGGTAGGACGTCTGCGCCGAGGCGTTGCTCAGGATGTTCACGTCCACCGTCTGCAGCGTGTTGGGGCTCGAGCCGCCACTGGACAGCGTGCCCCAGCCGGTGACGCGCGTGACGACACCCGTGTTGGTGACGCCCGAGGACGCGTCCGCCGCCGTGACGAGGCCGATGGCCTTCACGTTGGCGCCGCTCAGGTCCAACGGCGTGGACAGGCGCAGCAGCGCCACGTCCTTGCCCGTCTCGGGGCCGGAATAGCCGGGATACACGATGACCTCGGCCACCGAGCGAATCTGCCCGGAGGTGCTCATCCCGCTCAGCGTCGTGCTGCCCGCCGCCACGC
Organism: Pyxidicoccus caerfyrddinensis; assembly: GCF_010894405.1. Taxonomy (GTDB): domain Bacteria; phylum Myxococcota; class Myxococcia; order Myxococcales; family Myxococcaceae; genus Myxococcus; species Myxococcus caerfyrddinensis. The sequence goes on along the minus strand of NZ_JAAIYA010000003.1, from coordinate 298,826 downwards.
GCGCCGGCTTGCTGATGACGCCGCCATCATTCACGCAGTGCTGCGCGGTCAGAATCCAGTTCGCGTTCAGCACCGAGCCGCCGCAGAAGTGGAAGCCCGAGCTCGTCTGCAGCGACACCTGCCAGGGGTTGGCGGCGATGGTCGTGTTGGTGCCACCGACGATTTCCTGCGCGTCGGACGCCACCGGCTCCTGGGTGCCCTTCTCTTCGACGACCTCCGGACCGCAACCGACCAGCAGCGACATCGCGCTCGCAACCGCCCAGCGACGCATGAACATGCCTGACGACATTCGGACCTCGGTGATGGGGGATGAAACGCGCGTACTGTGGATGTCCCGACATCACCGGTCAACGGGGATAACGCACCTGTCGGCATATGCGCGTCCATCGCTGCATTCCGAACACAGCGCGTTCAATTCCGTGGCTGGCATCCCCCGGTGGCCTACCTTCGCGGCCGAGGGAGGAAGGAGCACCTGTGACGGACACCTCTGACCTGGCGGGCTCTAGCGACGCGCGGGTCCCCAGCGGCGTGCCAGGGCTGGACACCCTGTTGCGTGGCGGCTGGCTGCGCGGTGGCACGTACATCGTCACCGGTGTGCCGGGCACGGGGAAGACCATCCTCGGCAACCAGTTCTGCTTCTCCACCGTCGCCCACGGCGGCAAGGCCATCTACCTCACCGTGCTCGCCGAGTCGCACGCGCGCATGGTGCTGCACCTGCAGGGCATGAGCTTCTTCCGCAAGGAGGAGGTGGGCCGGACGGTGAACTATGAGAGCGGCTACGCGCCCCTCAAGTCAGAGGGGCTCGCGGGCCTGAGCCGGCTCATCTTCCGCGCGGTGCGCGAGCAAGGCGCCACCGCGCTGGTGCTGGACGGGCTGTCCGCGGTGGAGGAGAGCGCCGAGTCGCGCATCGCCTTCCGCGAGTTCCTCCATGGCCTGTGCGTGCACAACGCGCTCGCGGGCTGCACCACGCTGCTGCTCACCGGCCAGAGCAGCGACGCGGCCGACCCGCAGTTCGCCATGGTGGACGGCGTCGTCCTCCTCACCATGGACCCGCAGGGCGTCAAGTCCGTGCGCAGCGTGGAGGTGGCGAAGTTCCGCGGCGCCGGGCAGCTGGCCGGCAAGCACAGCTTCGACATCTCGGACTCCGGGCTCACCATCTACCCGCGCACCGAGGCCCTCTACTCGGAGCAGGCGGAGCGCGTGCCGGAGCTGCGGGAGCGGCTGGCCTTCGGCATTCCCCGGCTGGACGAGATGCTGCACGGCGGGCTGGTGCGCTACTCGTCCACGCTCGTCTTCGGCTCTCCCGGGAGTGGCAAGACGCTGATGTGCCTGCACTTCCTGGCGGAAGGCGCGCGCCTGGGGGAGCCGGGCCTCTACTTCGGCTTCGTGGAGACTGGCGCCCGCATCCTCAACAAGGCGGACATGGTGGGCCTGGACCTGCGCGAGTACGCGAGCTCGGGCCTGGTGAGACTGGAGTCGCGCCTGGCGGTGGAGTCGCTGCCGGACGCGCTGGTGCAGGAGCTGTTCGACCTGGTGGAGAAGCACGGCATCAAGCGCCTGGTGCTGGACGGGCTGGAGCCCTTCGTCCAGGAGTCCACGGACCCCCACCGCATCCCGCGCTTCCTCACCGCGATGAACAACCAGCTGCGTGCCCTGGGCGTCACCATGCTGGCGACACAGCAGACCAACACCCTCTTCGGCCCGGTGCTGCACGCGCCGCTGGAGCGGGTGGAGGCCATCATCGACAACATCCTCCTCCTGCGCTTCGTGGAGTTGCGCTCGCAGCTCTACCGCATGCTGTCCGTGCTGAAGATGCGCGAGAGCGACAATGACCCGGCCCTCCGGCTGTTCTCCATCACCAACGAGGGCATCGACGTGGCGGAGACTTTCGAGAGCGCCGAGGCCATCCTCACCGGTCAGGCACGGCCCCTGATCCCCGGCGTGCTGAAGAAGCCGGCGAAGCCCGGCAAGCGCAGGGGGCTGTTGCGGCGCCGGAAGGGGGGCGCATGAAGCGGCTCCTCATCGTCGACGACGAGCTCGCCATCGTCGAGGCGCTCCAGGACATCCTCTCCGTGGAGGGCTACGACGTCGTCACCGCCTTCAACGGCGCGGAAGGGCTGCAGCGCATGGCGGGCGCGAAGCCGGACCTGGTGCTGCTGGACTTGATGATGCCCGTCATGGACGGCCGGGAGATGCTGCGCCGCATGCGCGAGGACGCCGCGCTGCGCGACGTCCCCGTGGTGGTGATGAGCGCCGGCCGCATCTCCGACGAGGAGCGCCGCACCAGCGCGCGCTTCCTCGCCAAGCCCTTCGAGTTGGATTTGCTGCTCGACACCATCTCCGAGCTGCTCGACAACTGAGGCCGGGCGCTCAGCCCGGCGTGCCGCGGAAGAGGACGTCCCGGTAGTACTGCAGCTCCGCGATGCTGGAGCGCACGTCCGCCAGCGCGGTGTGCCCGCTCGGCGGCTTGCGGGGCTCCACGAGGTTCGGGTACCAGGCGCGCGTCAGCACCTTGAGGCTCGTCACATCCACCATGCGGTAGTGCAGGTAGCGCTCCAGCAGGGGCATGTAGCGGAACAGGAAGCGCCGGTCCGTATGGATGGAGTTGCCGGCGAGCACGCCCTCGCCCAGCGCGCAGTGCTCGGAGATGAGGGCCGTCACGTCGCGCTCCGCCACGCGCAGCGCCGTGGTGGAGGCGCGCACCTTCTCCAAGAGCCCGTTGCGGGTGTGCATCTCCTTCACCACCGGCTCCATGCGCAGGAGCACTTCTTCCGGCTGCCAGATGACGCGCTCCATCTCCGCCAGGGGACGCAGATCCGGCCCGGTGATGATGACGCCTATCTCGATGATGGCGCACGTCTCCGGGTCCAATCCCGTCATCTCCAGGTCCAACCAAACGAAGCGCTGCTCACGCGAAATCATGCGGTCACCCTACCAGCCCGGGGACGGGGTGCGAGGCTCAATCCTCCAGCACCGTCAGGACATCCACTTCCGACTCCAGCGTCTGGTGCACCGGGCAGCGGTCCGCCATGGCCGTGAGCTTCGCGCGCTGCTCCTCCGAGAGCGGGCCCACCAGCTTCACCGAGCGTTTGAGCCGGTCCACCTTCCGCGTCTTCGTCTCGCACTCCTGGCAGTCCTTCGCGTGCACCTTGTCGTGGCTGAGTTGCACGTGGACGTGCTCCAGCGGCCAGCCCTTGCGCGACGCGTACATGCGCAGCGTCATGGCCGTACACGCGCCCAGTGCGGCCAGCAGCAGGCCATAGGGTGTGGGGCCCGAGTCCTCGCCGCCCACGCTCAGCGGCTCGTCCGCGCGCAGCCGGTGCCGACCCGTGCGGATGTCCTGGGCGAAGCTTCCCTCCCCCGCTTCGTGGACCTCCACCACGCCCGGCGGCAGTGGGGCCTCGCGCTCCGTCACCGGCGTCACGTGCCGCGCGGCCCACGGGCCCAGCACGTCCGCGGCGAGCGACGCGTCCGCCTCGCGGGAGAGGAAGTGGTCCGCGCCGTCCAGCAGGAACAGGCTGCCCGGACGCCTCGCCGCCGCCAGCAGGCGCCGCGCGTGCTCCAGCGACACGTACCGGTCCTCGGGCGCGTGCAGCACCAGCACCGCGCCCGGGAAGGCGCCCAGCGCCTGGGCCACCCGCTCCGCGGCGATGTCGTGGAGGAAGCCCTTCGCCAGGCGCAGCCGTCCGGGGCCCAGGGAGACTTCGCCCTCCTGTGCCTCGCGCTCAAGCGCCGTCAGTCGCTCGAGCACGGGCTCCGGGCCTGAAGGTGCGTTCACCAGGGCCAGCGCGGCGACCTCCGGCAGGCGGGGCAGCGCCGCCGCCGCCGCGGTGCCTCCCAGGCTGTGGCCCACCAGCAGGCGGGCCGGCGGGTAGCGCTCGCGCAGCCACGCCGCCGCCTCCACCACCGCGTCCACCGAGGGCAGCGTGTCCGGCTTCGTCTGGGCGCCGTCGCTACCGACGGGCGGCGCGGTGAAGTCGACTCGCAGCACCGCGAAGCCGCGGGACACCAGCGCATGGCACAGCCGCGCCGGCCCGGGCGACTGGCCCAGGCACGCGAAGCACGACACCAGCACCGCGCTGGCGGCGGGCCTGCCGGGTGGCAACTCCAGCACCGCCGTCACCGGGACACCGCCCGCGCCGCGCAGCTCCACCGCCCGGGTGCCCATCCGTGCCTCCTCTCGTGCGGCTCAGCCCTGCACCTCGAACTCCGCCATCCACCGCCCGTCCGCGCTCCGCCGCACGGTGGGCCTCGTAAGCGACAGGTGGCGCAGGCCGAGGGCGCCGTGGTGCCGCGCCGGGTCCATGGGCTCGCCGAAGGCATGGCCGAACAGGTGGCGCCCGTCCAGGCGCACCGCGAAGCACCGGAAGCGCAGCCGCCGCGCGGCCATGTTGTGGACGATGGCGCCCAGCCAGTCCGCGAGCAGGTGGTCCAGGTCCTTCGCGTCGCACTCCATCTCCACCTCCTCGCGCACCTCCACCGTGGCCGGGTCCGCCACCAGCGCGCACAGCGCCACCGCGGCCTGCTCCAGCGCCTGCTCCTCCGAGCGGCCCTCGCCGCGCACTGTCCTCGTCATGCCGGGGGCGGGGTGTTCCGCCCGGGGTAGCGCGGCGCCCGCGTCGGGCACGGGTCCAGCGTCCATGGTGCCTCCTTCGGAGTCCCTCGCGAGCGCGGGGCTCCCCTGCGTGTCCAGGCTCATGCGCGCGCCTCCGGCATGGCCGCGCCGAGGCAGCGCGTGAACCACTCCGCCGCCAGGCGCGACACCTCCTCCAGCGCGCCGGACTCCTCGAAGAGGTGCGTGGCGTTGGGGATGATGCGGATGTCCTTCAGGCCCTCCAGCCGCGCCAGCGCCTCCTCGTTCAGCTCCAGCACGCCGATGTCCCGCCCGCCGACGAGCAGCAGCGTGGGCGCCTGCACGCGCGCAAGAATCGGCCCGGCCAGGTCCGGCCGCCCGCCGCGCGACACCACCGCGTGGATGAGGTCCGGGTGCAGCGCCGCCGCCACCAGCGCCGCCGCCGCGCCCGTGCTGGAGCCGAAGTAGCCGAAGCGCAGCGGTGCCAGCTCCGGCTGTCCCCGCGCCCACTCCGTCACCGCCGCCAGCCGCCGCGCGAGGAAGGGGATGTCGAAGCGCAGCTCGCCGGTGTGCGCGTCGCGCGCTTCCTCCTCTTCGCTGAGCAGGTCGAACAGCAGCGTGCCCAGCCCGGCTTCCCGCAGCGCGCGCGCCACGGCGCGGTTGCGCGGGCTGAAGCGGCTGCTGCCGCTGCCGTGCGCGAAGATGACCAGCCCGTGCGCCCCGGAGGGCAGCCCCAGGCTCCCGCCCAGCTCCACGCCGCCCGCCACCACCTTCACCTCTCGTACGTCCGGGTCCGTGCTCCTCCCGTGTTTCATGTAGCCATGCCTCCTCGTCTCACATCCAGAAACCTCCGGGGTCCGTGGACTCCAGCACCTCGCGCGGGTAGGGCGGCTGGCGCGAGCGCTCCAGCAACTGCCGCACCTCCACGTCCGGCACGGGGCGGTGGTCGACGTAGGCCTCGGACACCGAGTGCAGGGCATCAATCGTCCGCACGCAGTGCACCGCGTCCGCCAGGGGACGCACCACGTCCAGCGCGTGCGGTGTGGCCACCGGCGCGGCCAGCACCAGCCGCGCGACGCCCAGCTTGCGCAGGGCCTGGAGCGCCGCGGCGGCGGTGGCGCCCGTCACCAGCCCGTCGTCCACGAGCAGCACCGTGGCGCCGCCCAGCGCCAGGAAGCTGCGCCCGCGCAGGAGCTGCGCCTCGGAGTCCACCTCGGCCGACGCGTCATTCGCGAGGTTGTTGAACGCCCGCTCGGCAACCGGCGACAGACGGAGCGCCTCACGGTCCAGGTACAGGCCACCGCCCTCGGACACGGCGCCCAGCGTCGTCGGACGTCCCGGGATGTCCACCTTCCGCGCCACCCAGACCTGGAGGGGTGCCTCCAGGGCGCGTGCCACCTCGTAGGCCACACGCATGCCGCCGCGTGCCAGTCCCAGCACGCCCACGTTCATGCCCCGGTAGGACAACAGCCGGGTCGCCAGTTGGCGGCCTCCTTCTGCCCGGTCCTGAAAGCGCATCGCCATCCTCCACCCCTCAAGGTGAAGCACGGCGGGCGCGGGTGGCGGCGGAGGTCCGGGCAGAGGCCCTCCCGCCGGATTGCTTCCGGGGGGAGCACCGGGCCCCGCGCCCCCGGCCCGGAAGGCGCGCTAGGGTAGAGGCCATGGACCCCGTCCTCCTCATTGGCACTGCCAGCCCCCACCTGGGGCGAGCCCTCGGCGCCGCCCTGGGTGTGGCCCCTTCCGACTGCCACTTCGAGCGCTTCCCCGATGGGGAGATGCACGTGGAGGTGCCCGCGTCGGTGCGCGGGCGCACCGCCGTCATCGTGCAGGCGACGACTCCGCCCACGGGCGAGCACCTGCTGGAATTGCTGCTCATGGCGGATGCGTGCTGGCGGGCGGGCGCGGCCCGGCTGGAGGCGGTGGTGCCGTACCTGGGCTACGCCCGGCAGGACCGGCGCGCCCGGCCAGGCGAGCCCCTGGGTGGCCGGCTGATAGCAGACATGCTGTCGCAGGGGCGGTTCGCCCGGGTGCTGGTGGTGGACCTGCACAGCCCCGCGCTGGAGGGGTGCTTCGGCGCGCCGCTGGAGCACCTCACCGCGCTGCCGCTGCTGGCGGAGGCGCTGCGGCCGAACGTGACGGACACGTCGGTGGTGGTGGCGCCGGATTTGGGCGCGGTGAAGCGCGCGGAGGCGCTGGCGCGGTTGCTGGGACGCCCGTGGGCGGTGATTCACAAGGTGCGACTGAGCGGCGATGAGGTCCACGCCAGCGGACTGATGGGCGAGGTGCGCGGACGGCGTCCGATTCTCGTGGACGACATGGTGTCCACGGGAGGCACGCTCGCGGCGGCGGCCGGCACGCTGCGCGAGGCGGGCTGCGCGGAGGACTTCACGGTGGTGACGACGCACGCGCTGCTGGTGGGCCCCGCGATTGAACGGCTGCGCACGCTGCCGCTGACGCGGCTGGTGAGTACGGACAGCGTGGAGCCGCCCACGGGGTTGCCGTTCCCGCATGAGGTGGTGACGCTGGCGCCGCTGGTGGCTCGCGCGCTTCGGCCTTGAGGCGCTTTCGCACGGCCAGGGCACTGAGGCGGTGCGCCCTGGCATGGGCCGTCATGGGATTGGCGTGTGGGCCGCCTCGCGCCCTCACACGTCCCGTCGCACGGGAAGAGGACCCGTCCATCGTCTTCCCCCACTTCTTCGAGCAGACCGTGGTGGAGGTCGGCGCGCAGGGAGGAACGTACGAGCTGGATGGCGCCACCCTGCGGGCTCTCACCCTTGCCGCGAATGACTTCCTGCCTTCACACGCGAAGCAGCCCGCATGCGAGGACCGACAGGAGTCGCATCGCTACCGGGTCATCCGCCATGCGGAGATCATCTTCGTCCGAATCGACGAAGACCCTCAGGCCTGTGGCCAGCAGACTCCCGCACTGCACTCAGGCGCCAGCTACGCCATCAGCCGGGATGGGCGAATCCTCCGGAGTCTCATGGATGGACAGCCGACCGAACTCCTCCGTCCGGAAGGCCCGGATGCGGGCGACATGGGAGTGCCCGCGGCACCCGGGGTGTCCTCCCAATCCTCCGAGACACCGAGCGACCCGCAACACCTCCCACCCTCGCTGCGACCGGATGGCGGCGCCTCGCTGCCCTGAGGTGCTGCCCCTTCAGGCGCACCAACGACAAGGGGCGGAAGGCACCCGAAGCGCCCTCCACCCCTTCGTCAATTCCAGACGTCTACGCAGCGAGCACTAGCCAATCTTCGCCTTGTACTCCTGCATCCACTGCGTGACCTGCTTGAGGTACAGCCCGCTGTCGTTCTCCGTCGGGGGCGCGTACTTGTTGATGAGGCCCTTGAAGTCGCCGCGGTCGATGAAGTCGCGGTACGCGGGGCCGCCGAGCAGCCGGAAGTAGGCCTCCACGCCGCTCTTCACGTCGGGGAAGTGCGCGAAGCTGCCGTTCGGCTTGCCGCCGAACTGCGTCTCCCACTGCGCGAAGCGCAGGTTGCCCGGGTTGTTGTTCTTCACGGCCGAGCCCGCCGTCATGAACGACGCTTCCTTGCGGAACATCGCCAGCGCCAGCTCCGGCGGCACGTTGTACTTCTTGGACATCGCCACGATGTGCGCGCCCTGACCCGCCAGGCCCGTGCCCTTCAGAATCTGGTCAATCTTCGCCGCCTTCGCCGCGTCCGAGCCCGTGGGCGCAGTCGGCCCCGTGACGGGGCCCGTGGGGCCCGGGCCCTGCGTGCCACCGTTGCCCTTGAGCGCCTCGGTCATCGCCGCGCGCGTCTTGGGGCCGAAGATGCCGGAGTTGGGGCTGATGGCGTGGTCCTTCTGGAACTTCGCCACCGCCGCTTCCGTCTTCGGACCGAACATGCCCGGGCCGGTGTTCACCTGCGCCTGCGTCATGTAGCCCAGCTTGACGAGCGCCTTCTGCAGCTTGAGCACCTCCGCGCCTTCCGCGCCGCGCTTGAGGTCCGTCTTCGGCACGCTCACGCCACCAGTGGAGGGAGGCGTGGTGGGCGTCGTGGGCGGGGTGGTGGTGGGCGGCTTCGTGGGCTCGGTGGGCGGCTTGCCGGTGGCCTTGCCGCTGTCGTTCACCCAGTACTCGGGCTTCGCGTTGCCGAAGCCGTCCTTGATGTGCTTGCTGTTGAAGTTCTTCCCACCGGCCTGCGCCGACGCGGGCCCCTGCGCCGTGACTTCACCGGGGCGCACCACCGCCACGTGGCCGATACCGCCCGGGTTCTTCCACAGCGCGACGGAGGGGTGGCCCTCGTTGGCCATCTTCTGCGCTTCCTCCGGCGTCGCCTTCCGCCAGCCATTCTCCGCGCCGTGCTGGTGCATCCAGTCCACGGTGGAGTTGGCGTTCATCTCCCGGCCCTTGCCCGGGGCCACGGAGTTGCCGTTGCCGTCCACCCAGTGGGGAATCTCCGCGCCCATCGCGCGCGTCACGTCCCACAGGAAGATGTTGCAGAAGGTGTCGCGCGTGCCGTCACCGTTGGAGTCGCGCGGCGTGTAGCGCGGGTTGTTGCCCACCGCGAACTGGTTGATGACCTGGTTGTACGTGTCCGCGTTGCGGTTCTTCGGGTCACCCCGCAGCGGCGGGTTCGTCACCTGCGCGGCATTGGTGTTGGTCGTGCCGGGAGCCGGCTTGCTGCCATCGAAGCGCGGAGGGGCGCTGGCCGTGCGGAAGGTGGGGGCGCTGGCGGTGGCGCTGCGGACAGTCATGGTCTTCCTCGGATAAGGCAACGTTCTGGTGGGATTGTCGCAGGCTGTGCGCCGAAGTTGCCATGGGCCCTCCCCACGCCGGGACTCGGCTAGGCTGCCGGGTCATGTCCGACACGTTGCTGACGAAGCTGGAGTCCGGGGTCCTCACCCTCACCTTCAACCGGCCCGAGAAGAAGAACGCCTTCACGCACGCCATGTACGAGGCGGCGACCAACGCGCTGCGGCAGGCGGAAGGCAACGCCGACGTCCGCGTGGTGCTGCTCACCGGCGCGGGCGGCGTCTTCACCGCGGGCAATGACATTGGCGACTTCATGGAGCACCCGCCCTCCGGCGAGGACAGCGCGGTGTTCCGCTTCCTGCACGCGCTGGTGGACGCGTCCAAGCCGGTGCTCGCGGCGGTGGACGGGCCGGCGGTGGGCATCGGCACGACGATGCTGCTGCACTGCGACTACGTCGTGGCAAGCGAGCGAGCGCGCTTCAACATGCCCTTCGTGCAGTTGGGGCTGTGCGCCGAGGGAGCGAGCAGCCTGCTCCTGCCGAGGATGGCGGGCTTCGCGCTGGCGAGCGAGCTGCTCCTGTTCGGCGAGCCCTTCGACGCGGCCACCGCGCAGCGCGCGGGCCTGGTCAACAAGGTGGTGCCGGCCGCCAACCTCCAGGAAGTGGCCGCCGAGCGCGCGAGCGCCCTGGCCTCCCGTCCCGCCGAGGCGGTGCGCGTGACGAAGCGACTGATTCGCGAGCCGCTGCGCGCCGAAGTCCGCGCCACGCTGGCGCGCGAGGGCGCCGAGTTCGTCCAGCGCCTCCAGTCCACCGAAGCGCAGGAGGCCTTCATGGCCTTCATGTCCCGCGGCTCCAAGAAGTAGGCAGAAACGATAAGGGCCCGGACGCCGGTCGCGGCATCCGGGCCCCTGCTTCATCCGGAGGTCAGCGCGACTTCGGTGCCTGCGGCGGCTTGGGCGCGGCGCGCTGGTCGAGGAAGGTCTCGATGCTCTGCCCCTGCGCCTCCTTCAGCGCGGTGCACTGGTCCACCGCCTCCAGCACCTGGGCCAGCATGCGGGGACCGCCTTGAGCGCGCGCGTTGCGCTCGGTGAAGAAGTCGGCCACCTGCTTGCGCTTGTTCGCGTCGCAGAAGCCGAAGCCCACGAAGGACATGCGCGCCGCCCAGTCCTTGGGCAGCAGCGCGTCCGGCGAGTCCCCCACGAGCTTGTCGTAGTTCTGCGTCACGAAGTCGTAGACGGTGGCCGCGGTGCGCGGGTTGCGCGGTCCGAAGAACATGCCAATCGACTCGCGCGGGTCCAGGTCCTTCTCGAGAATCAGCGCGAAGCTCTGCTTCGCCAGCTCCGGGTCCGTGAAGCCGCCCAGCGCTTGGATCAACTGCTGCCGCGTCTTGCGGTCCTGCTCCGTGCGCACCGCGGTGATGAGCTTCTGCTGGAAGGCCGCGTCATCGTGGCCGGCGGCGATGGCGAGCACCGTGTCCACCATCTCCGGCGCCACCGCGCGCTTGTCCTTCAGCCACGCGTCCGCGAGCGTGCGCGCCTCGGCGACGAGCTTCGGGTCACCGCCCTCGCGGCCCGCCAGCCGCACCAGCCGCCCGCGCAGCAGGCGCGTGTCCTCAGTCTCACCCTTGCGCGGCGTGAAGCCGAGCTGCCGCGCGCGCGGGCCGTACGTGTCGCGCAGGAAGCGGGCGCGCTCCTCCTCCTTCGCCTCCGGAATCAGCCGCATGCCGGCCAGGTCCAGCAGGTCCAGCGAGGCCTCGGTGACGACGCGGTCCTTGTCGTTGGCGGTGCGGGCCGCCAGCGCCAGCGCCTCGGACGCGGGCAGCGAGCCGGCCATGGCCAGCGCGCGCACGTCGCCCAGGAAGGCCACGCGCTCGGCGCGCGACAGCGAGTCCATGCCCCCCTTCGACAGCTTCGTCGCCGCCTCGCCCGACAGCTGCATGCGGTAGTAGCCCGCACCCTCCGCGTTGGGGAACACCCAGGCCGGGCACGACTTCGCGTCGGTCAGCGCCACTTCCGTGCGCTCGCCCTCCAGCAGCGTGCACACGCGGCCCTCCTTCTTGTCGGCCGAGTACTCCACGCACACCGGCACCCGCCAGGACTGCGGGCCCGGCGCCTTGGAGCCCAGCGGCAGGTAGCGCTTCTGGGTGAGCACGACCTTGACGCTTGGCGCGCCGTCGGCGCCGGCCGCGCCGCACTCCAGCGACGCGGTGACGAGCGGCGCGCCGCCCTGGTCCAGGAAGGTGCTCATCATCCCCGTCACGTCCTTGCCGGACTCGGTGTCCAGGGCGGTGAGGAAGTCCTTCGCGGTGGCGTTGCCGTGCGCGTGCGCCTTGAGGTGACGCTGGATTCCGCGGCGGAACACGTCGCGGCCCAGCCACTCCTCCGTCATGGAGAGCACCGCGGCGCCCTTGCCGTAGGTAATCCCGTCGAAGGCGTTGACGATGTCGTTCTGGCTCTCAATCGGCTGGCGGATGCGGCGCGCGGACAGGAGGCTGTCGGAGTCCAGCGCGTCGCTGCGCTCGGTCACCCGCTCCACCGGGGCGTCCCACGTGGGGCGCCACGTCTCGATGATGCGCGGGGTCATCCACGTGGCGAAGGCCTCGTTGAGCCACAGGTCGTCCCACCACGCCATGGTGACGAGGTCGCCGAACCACTGGTGCGCCAGCTCGTGCACCTGCGTGTTGGAGAAGGCGCGCTGGCGGCCGGGGGTGTCCTCGTCCAGCTTGGAGAGGATGAGGCGCGAGTTGAACGTCACCAGGCCCGGGTGCTCCATGGCGCCACCGAGCAGCGGCACCGCGAGCACGTCCAGCTTCTCGTAGGCGTAGGGGATGCCGAAGTACTCCTCCAGCGCGCCGAGGATTTGCGGCGTCACCTCGGCGGCGTAGGTGGCCTCCACCGCGCGGCCCTTCGGGGTGATGATGCGCGTCTTCACCTTCTTCTTGCCGGAGGGCGCGGCGGGGTGGAAGTCGAAGGGGCCCACGCCGAAGGCGATGAGGTAGCTGGGCAGCGGCTGGGTGCGCGCGAAGCGGAAGGTGCGGCCGCCATTGGGGCCGGACTCCTCGCTCACCTGCGGCGTGTTGGTGACGGCCACGTTGCCGGCGGGCACGTGGAAGGTGAGCTGCCACGGCACCTTGAAGCCGGGCTCGTCGAAGGAGGGGAAGACGCGGCGCGCGTCGATGGGCTCGAACTGGGTGTAGACGTACCAGTCACCGCCCTCGTTGACGCGGAAGGCGCCGTCCGTGTCCTTCTCGGAGGCGAGGCCCTCGTACACCACGCGCAGCTGCGCGGCGCCCTTCTCCAGCGGCTTCGCCAGCGAGAAGCCGAGGAAGTCGGTGCCGCCCTTCACGGGCTTCACGTCGATGGCCGAGCCATCCTGCGTGAGCGTGGCCTGCTTCACGATGAGCGCCTTGCCGTGGAGCCACACGACGGAGGTGGGCTTCACCACCTCCAGGTCGAGGACGGCCGTGCCCTGGAAGGTGGTGGCCTTCGGGTCCACGGTGAGCTCCACCGTGTACCCGGTGGGGCGCACGTCGCCGGGGAGGCGCAGCTCGGGCGGGGTGGGAGTGGAAGCCTCGGCCGCGGCGGACTGCGAGGCCTGGGCGGAGGCGGCGGGAGGCTCGGTGGGGGGATTCTGCCGAGCACCGCACGCGCTGAGGAGGGTGACGACGGCCAGGGCCGCCGGACGGAGCAGGTTGGGCATGGCGCGCATAGTGGCCCATGAGAAGCAGGCAGGGTAGCGCGGAGCGCGTGTGTGTCCTTGCCGTCACCGCGGGTTCGAGGTGGAGTGCCGCCGTGTCCCAGATCGCCTCAACGTCCTCTCCCGAAATCCCACAACCGGCCAGGCAGGCGCTGCCCCCGGAGCACCTGCGCCACATCGTCGGCACGCCGCCCGGCAAGGTGGTGGACCTGCTCACGCGCGTGGTGTGGGCGTTCCTCACGTGGCTGTCGCCCGAGTCGCGCGACGCGCTCGCCCGCTTCGTGGGGAACCTGGCCTACACGCTGGGCATCCGCCGCCGCGTGGCGCTGGGCAACCTGGCCATGGCGATGCCGGAGAAGAGTGAGGCGGAGCGGCGGGAGATTGCGCGCGGGGCCTACATCAACATGGCGCGCGTGGTGGTGGAGTCGCTGCCGAGCGGTGAGCGGCTGCCGCCGGACTGGGCCGAGCAGGGAGTGGAGGGCGGCGAGGCGTGGGAGGCGCTGAAGGCGCACGTGGCCACGGGCCAGGGCGTGCTGATGGTGACGGCGCACTTCGGCAACTGGGAGCTCTTGGGGAACATGCTCATCCGCTGGGGCGTGCCGCTGGATGCGCTGGTGCGGCCGCTGAAGGGCGCGCTCAACACGCGCATCGCGGTGAACCGCGTGGGCTGCGGCGCGGGGCTCATCTACCCGCGTGGAGCCATCCAGGAAATCATCGACGCGGTGAAGCGGGGCGAGTCCCCGTTCATGCTGCTGGACCAGGCGCTGCCGGCGAAGGCGGCGGTCTTCGTGCCCTTCTTCGGGAAGCTGGCGTCCACGACGCCGGCCATGGCGGTGGCGGCGAAGCGCACGGGCGCGCCGGTGTTCGTGGTGATGGGCGTGCGCAACGGGCGCGGCGGGGCGAGGCTGCGGCTGGAGGTGGAGGGGCCGATTCTCCCGCCCGCGCCGGGTGAGGCGGAGGACCCGATTACCGAGCACACGGCGCGCGTGACGGCCGCGCTGGAGCGCTGCATCCGGAAGTACCCGGACCAGTGGATGTGGCTGCACCGGCGGTGGAAGTACCAGCCGGAGCCGGCGGCCGCTGGGAAGCCGGAGGCCTCGCTCGAGGCGAAGAGCTGAGGGCGGCTACCAGCGATAGTCACCGAAGAGGCAGTCGGCGAGCGTGACCTTGCCGAAGCCGGTATTGCCCACCTGAAGGTCCGGCACGGGCGTGGAAAGCACGTCCTGCTGCAGGCGAGTGGTGCCAAACGTTTCGATGGCGAGGGCTTCGAGCTTCTCCGCGAAGGGCAGGAACTCCGCGGGGAGCGGAGGCTGATAGGTGATGGTCTCCGTGATGTCGCCCACGTGCTTGCTGTGGTCGGCGTAGATGATGTGCACGGGCACCAGGATGCAGACCATCAGCACCACCTCTTTGTGCTCCGGTGCCCCCACGGGATGGCCAGGCAGCCCCAACCGGAGTGAGTAGGCAGGGTCGTAGCGGATGTTGGGATAGTCCCACGCGTCGCCGTCCGGCATCTCCGCCTTGACGCGCTGAAGAAATGCGTCCCATGCACGGGCATCGCTCACAGCGGCACGCCGGAGCTTGTCGAGCCGCTTGAACTCCTCCGTGGACTCGTACCGGGGGTCGGTCTCATAGAGGCCCGCCGGGTAGTACTGATGGACGAGTCGGAGGAGTGCCTCCGCGGTGAGTAACTGGCCCATGAGACTGCCTCCCTGCTTGCTGGAAGATAGGCACTCGTGTGGCCAGTGGCGATGCGTGCTGGCCCTACGACAGTCCGCTACTCCGGTGCGAACTTCGTTCGGGGGATTCCTGGCTCGATGAAGCGACGGACCCTGACTCCCGGAAGCCGCGACTCCAGAAGGGTCCTCATGTGCTCCAGGAACAGGAAGCAGAGTTCCGCGCTCGTCGCGGGTCGCTGACTCAAGGCAAGACGTGCGGCCTCATCGGCTGCCATGGCTGCCGCCTCTTGTGCCATGACATCGGCAATGCCCCCCTTCCTGGTCTTGAGCGGGACGCCAATCTCGACGTCACACTGGGCTTGGACCGGCTGGGTCTGAGAAACACGTGTGAGAGTGATGGTGGTCTGCGCCACCTTCCACCCTCCTGCCGCGCGACCCTGCCGAGAAACCACCTCGTGGAACTGGAAGGCCGCAGGCGGAATCCGCCCGGCGGCGCCGGCCGCACAGCCGGAGCCAAGGCTCCCCACCAGCATCCACGCGAGCAGCACGGTCAGCACGAGACCCGGTCGCATGCGCCCTCCCGGCCGGAACTCCCGTCGGCCCGAGATGCAGCATCACCCGCTTCCGCGCCCTGCTCCTGGAGCCGACATCAAACCTCAGGAGCTTCGTTCGACTCACGACACCCTGGGCTCCCTACTCCACCACCACCCGCCTCAGGTGCGCGCCCAGCCGCGTGACGACTTCGTAGTGAATCGTCTGCGCCCAGCTCGCGAGTGACTCCGCGGACACGGACTCCTCGCCGTCCTTGCCCATCAGCGTCGCCGTCACGGGGCGCTCGTCGGAAGTTGCGCGCGTCACGTCCACGATGAGGTGGTTCATCATCACGCGACCCAGCACCGGGCACCGGCGCCCATTCACGAGCACGTGCGCCTTGCCCGACGCCAGCCTCGGGTAGCCGTCGTAGTACCCCACCGGCAGCACGGCGATGCGCGTGGGCTCCGGGCACCGGTACGTGCAGCCGTAGCCCACGTAGCTGCCCGCCGGCAGCCACTTCACCACCTGGCTGCGGCACTTCCATGACAGCACCGGCTTGAGCACCGGCACCTCGCCCAGCACCAGCCGCGCCGACAGCCGCGTCTCCGGCGAGGGCCACAGCCCATACAGCGAAATCCCCACCCGCAGTGCCTCGTAGCGCGCCCTCGGCAGCACCAGCGTCGCGGCGCTCGCGGCGATGTGCCGCTGCAGCGGCTTCGCCGGCTTCAACTGCGACTCCAGGAACGCCATCCCCGTCTCGAACGCGTCCACCTGCGCCAGCGCGTACCCCTGCTCCGTCACGTCCTCCGTGTTCGCGAAGTGGCTCAGCGCCCCCACCACCTCCAGCACATCCCGCGCCTCCAGCAGGAAGTGCGACTCGCGCGGCAGCCCGTCCAGCGTGAAGCCCTCGCGCCCCAGTCCCGTGTCGATGTGCACGTGCACCCGCAGCGGCTTCTCCAGCTTCGCCGCGCGCAGCACCGCCACCGCGTCCGCCCAGCCACGGTCCGCCACCACCGCGTCGATGCCCTCGCGCGCCAGCACCACCGCCTCCGCCGGCGCCACCGCGCCCAGCACCAGCACCTGCCGCGGAGGCAGCCCGTGTGCCCGCTCGTGCTCGCGCACCTTCAGCGCGTCCTGCGGCGCGATGAAATAGAGGACGTCCACGTGCCCGTGCACCAGCGGCAGCACCTGCGCCAGCCCGTGCCCGTAGGCATTGCCCTTCAGCACCACGCCCAGCGCGCGCGGCGGCGCACCCTTCCCCTCCAGCACCCGGAACACCGCCACGTTGTGCCGCAGCGCGGACGCGCTCAGCTCCAGCCACGAGGCATGGACCGCGTCTCCAGGGCCGCTCCCAATCGACTCCACTTGCACCTCCACCTCGACTCAGCGCCCCATACCAGCAATGCGCGGGCCATGGGGTATGCGGCACCCCGGCCACACACGTGCCCGCGCGCGGGGCAGGCGGACGGGAGCCGGCGTGGGCTCCACTGCGCCCGTGCCCCACACCCTCCTTTCTGGAAGCCATAGAGCAGGCGTGCAAGCACTTCACCGGGGAAACAGTCGAAACCGGATTACCGGAGGCGGTGTTATCGTCGCCCTCGTGTCCACACCGGACGTTTCCCTGGCCCAGGCCTTCGTCGCGGCGCGCGGCGGCACCGCTGCTCCGGAGTCGCTGCCTTCCTTGCAGGAGCGGCTGGCGCGCGTGCTGGACTCGGCGCGCTCGGCATGGCCCGGAGTGGAGCTGAACGGCCCGCGCTACGTCGGTCACCTCGCACGGCTGCTCGCGGGCGAGGCCCCTGACGAGGACGTGGAGAAGCTGAACCTGCCGGACGTGTACCTCGCGCGCGCGGCGGCGGACGGACTGCCCGCCGCGCTCAAGGCCTTCGAGGCGCGCTTCCTCCCCGAGGTCGACGCGGCGGTGGCGCGCCTGAAGCTGCCCCCCACGGGCCTGGACGAGGTGCGCCAGCTGCTGCGCCAGCGCATGCTGGTGGGCAGCGCGGAGGCGCCCGCCCGGCTGGCCGCCTACCCGGGCACCGGCCCCCTGAGCGGATGGGTGCGCGCGGCGGCGCTGTGGCTCGCATTGGACTGGCAGCGCCAGCGCAGCGGCCAGGCCCAGGTGGATGACGGGGACCTGTCCGTGCTGATGGCCCCCGGCGATGACCCGGAGCTGGCGTACCTCAAGACGACGTACCGCGCGGAGTTCAACGCGTCCTTCGCGGCGGCGCTCGCGGCCCTGGAGCCGCGCCAGCGCAACTTCCTGCGCCTGAAGTACCTGGACGGGCTGAGCATCGACCAGCTCGGCGCGCTGTACGGCGTGCACCGCTCCACCGCGGCGCGCTGGGTGGTGGGCGCGCAGGAGGCTCTGCTCCAGGAGACGCGGCGCCTGCTCACCGACCGCCTGCGCCTCACCCGCTCGCAGCTCGACAGCGTGCTGCGCCTCATCTCCAGCCAGCTCGACGTGAGCCTCAGCCGCCTGCTGCGCTCGCGGCTGGACTGACGAAAGCCTCCACGCCGTGGCCTGCCTGGACGAGAGCACCTTCGTCGAGCTGCTGATGGGCAGTCTGCCTCCGGCCCGCGCCTCGGAGGTGGACGCGCACCTGGACACGTGCGCCTCATGCCGGCGCATGGTGGCCCAGGGCCTGCGCGCGCAGTCTCCCGACGAGGGGCCGCCCGGCGAGGCCACCGCGCTCACGCCGCCCCGCCCCGCGCGCGGAGAGGACGCGCCGCTGGAGAAGGGCACCGCGGTGGGCCGCTACCTCGTGCTGGAGCGGCTGGGCTCCGGCGGCATGGGCGTCGTCTACAGCGCGTATGACCCGGAGCTGGACCGGCGCGTGGCTCTCAAGCTGCTGCGCGTGGGCGTGCTGGGCCTGGAGGTGGAAGAGGGCCGCGCCCACCTGCTGCACGAGGCGCAGGCCATGGCCCGCGTCTCGCACCCGCACGTGGTGCCCATCTACGACGTGGGGACCTTCGGAGAGAACGTCTTCCTCGCCATGGAGCTGGTGGAGGCGCAGACGCTGCGCCAGTGGCTGAAGGCCGCGCCGCGCCCGTGGCGGCAGGTGCTGGCCCTCTTCCTGGACGCGGGCCGGGGCCTCACGGCGGCGCACGCGGCGGGCGTGGTGCACGGCGACATCAAGCCGGAGAACCTCCTCGTCGGCCGCGACGGCCGCGTGCGCGTCACCGACTTCGGCCTCGCCCGCAGCGCCAACCCGCTGGGCGAGGACGCACCGGGCACACCCGTGGCCGGCGGCACGCCCGCGTACATGTCGCCGGAGCAGCTGGACCCGGACGCGCACCCGGACGCGCGCAGCGACCAGTTCGCCTTCTGCGTGGCCCTGTACGAGGCGCTCCACGGCGAGCGCCCGTTCGCCGCCGCCACGGTGCGCGAGCTGCTGGCGGAGATTCGCACCGGGCGGGTGAAGCCCGCGCCCCGGGGCTCGCCGGTGCCACCGTGGCTGCGGCGTGTGATGGTGCGCGGTCTGTCCGTCGACCCCATGGACCGGTATGTCTCCATGGAGGCGCTGCTGGCCGCGCTCCAGCACGACCCGGCGGCGCGCTGGGCGCGGCGGCTCAAGGTGGCGGGCGGCGCGGCGCTGCTCCTGACGGCGGTGGCCATCACCCACGCGGTGGGCTCGCGCCGCGAGCAGGTATGTGCTGGCGCGGGCAAGGAGCTCGCCACGGTGTGGGGGCCGTCGCAGCAGGCGGCCATCCAGTCCGCCTTCCTCGCCACCGGCAAGCCCTACGCGGGCGCGGCGTGGCAGCGCGTGCGGCGCACGCTGGACGTGTACACCGCCGAGTGGGTGACGACGCGCACCACCGCCTGCGAGGCCACGCGCGTGCGGCGCGAGCAGCCCGAGGAGGTGCTCGCCCGGCGCATGCACTGCCTCGACGGCCGGCTGGCGGAGGTCGCCGCCCTCACGCAGCTCTTCGCCCGCGCTGACGCGGGCACGGTGGAATTGGCCGCGCGCGCAGCGGAGGCGCTGCCGCCCTTGCAGCGCTGCTCGGACCTCGTGGCCCTGGCCGCGCGCGCGCCCGAGCCCGTGGACGCCGAGGCCCGCGCGCGGACGGAGGCGCTGCGCCGGACGCTGGTGCGGGCGCGCGCGCTGAAGGCGGCCGGCAAGTACGCGGAGGCGGTGGCGCTGCTGGAGCCGGCAGTGAAGTCCGCGAAGGACGCGGGGGACCGCTACGGCGCCGCCGACCTGCTGCTGCCCCTGGGCGAGCTGCAGGAGGAGCTGGGCGACCCGCGCAAGGCGGAGGCCACGCTCTTCGAGGCGGTGTGGGCCGCCGAGGCCGGGCGCAACGACGTGGTGGCCGCGCGGGCCTGGACGTCGCTGGTGCACACGTCCGGCGAGGTGCTGGAGCAGTACGCCCTGGCCTGGCGCTGGAAGGAGCGCGCCGAGGCGGCCATCGAGCGGATGGGCGGCGACGCGGTGCTGAGCGCGCAGCTCCAGGTGCGCACGGGGGCGCTGCACTTCGTGCAGGGCCGCTACACGGAGGCCTCCGAGCAGCAGGAGGCGGCGCTCGCCCGGCTGGAGCAGACCTATGGCCCGGACAGCCTGGAGGCGGCGGACGTCCGGCTGGGGCTGGGCTCCACGCGCATCGCCCAGCACCGCGTGGACGATGCGCTGAAGCTCACCGAGCAGGCCCTGGAGACGCGGCGCAAGGCCCTGGGCCCGGACCACCCCGACGTGGCCCGCGCCCAGATGAACCTGACCGAGGTCTATTGGCGACAGGGCAACCTGGCGCGGGTGGAGGAGCTGTCGCGCACGGCGCTGGCGGTGTTCGAGCGCGCGCTCGGCCCCGGGCACCGCGACGTGTCGACCGCGCTCGAGATGCTGGCGGCCGTCGTGGAGCGACGAGGCCGGGGCGAGGAGGCCCTGCGACTCCAGGAGCGCGCGCTGGACATCACCCTCCAGGTGGAGGGCGTGGAGAGCTCCGGCACGCAAATCGTCCTGAGCAACCTGGCCAACCTGCTGGCGCGGATGGGGCGCCATGAGGAGGCCCTGGCGCACCACATGGCCACCATTGCCCCGCTGGAGCAGCGGCTCGGGCCCCAGCACCCCTTCCTGGCCAGGGCCCACCGGGCGTGCGGCAACAACTACCGCGACATGAAGCGCTACCAGGAGGCCCAGCCCTACCTGCTGCGTGCGCTGGCCATCCTCGAGTCGCGCCAGGATGACCCGTATGGCTACCGGACGGGCACGTGGATTGACCTGGGCCGCAACTGGTTGGACTTGAAGCAGCCGCGCAAGGCCGCCGAGGTGCTGGAGCTGGCGGTGGCGAACCGCTCCGGCTCGAAGCAGACCCAAGGGGAGCGGGCCTTCTCGCGCTACGCGCTGGCCCGGGCGCTGTGGGAGGGGAACCTGGACCGGCCCCGCGCCCTGCGGCTCGCCGAGGAGGCGCGGGAGATGTTCACCGGCATGGGCGAGCGCTACGTGAAGGTGGTGGTGGAGATGGACGCGTGGCGCGCCAGCCTGCCCCGGCCCGCCCGGGTGCCGGCGGCCGGCACGCGCTAGCGCCTGCTGGAAGCACGGCGGGCGACGAAAGAAGCGCATGGGGCTCCCGTCCCGCACACGAAGCGCATTAAAGAAGGAGCGGGATGCGAACGCTCTTCATCGGGGACGTGCACGGATGCGCGGAGGAACTGGACGCGCTGCTGGCCGAGTGCGGCTGGCGGCCGGACGACCGCGTGGTGCTGGTGGGGGACCTGGTGGCGAAGGGTCCGGACTCGGCGGGCGTGGTGCGCCGGGCCCGCGAGCGCGGCTTCCTCGCGGTGCGCGGCAACCATGACGCGCACGTGCTGCGCTGGCACGCGGGCCGGGGGCCCAAGGGCAAGAAGCTCAAGCCCGAGCACCAGCACGTGCTGGACACGCTGTCGCCCGAGGACTGGGAGTGGCTGGCGGCCCAGCCGCTCTACCGCCACTTCCCGGAGCTGAACGTGGTGGCGGTGCACGGCGGGCTGGTGCCGGGCGTGGCGCTGGAGCATCAGAAAGAGGACGAGCTGCTCAACCTGCGCAGCATCGCCGCGGACGGCACGCCGTCGAAGCGCGTGGACGGCGGCGAGCCGTGGGGCAGCTGCTGGAAGGGGCCGGAGCTGGTCATCTTCGGGCACGACGCCATGCGCGGGATTCAGCGGCACCCGTACGCGCTCGGGCTGGACTCGGGCTGCGTGTACGGCGGGCGGTTGTCCGCGTACGTCCTGCCGGAAGGGCGCCTCGTGTCGGTGCTCGCGAAGCGCGCGTACGTGGACGTCGACTCGTCACAGTGAGGGCTCACTCCCACTCCACGCGCGCGTAGGCGGAGGCCGCGCTCCGCAGCTGGAGGCGCGCCCGCTCATCGGGCGGGAAGCCGTCGCGCACGCGCAGGGCCCGGGTGCCGAAGCCCACCGCGGCGCGGATGGCGTCCGCGAGCGCCGCGGCGCGCTGCACGTTCAGCAGCGTGGCCTCCACCGTCACTTCGGCCGAGGGTGTCACCACGAGCGACCAGTACCCGGACACGGACGCCGTGAAGCGTTGCAGCCGCGCGGCCAGCGGCGACGTCGCGCACAGGCGCACGTCGTCCGGCAGCGCGTTGTAGATGTCCACGCACGTCAGGTGCGGCAGGGCGGCCAGCAGGGTGAAGGCCTCCGTCAGTTGCGAGGCGACGCCCCCCCTGAGCTGCAGGCTCCGCACCGGCAGCGGGTATCTGCCCAGCTCCCGGGCGGTGGCGTCCCGCATCCGGAGCAGCCGCGTCACGCCCCCCAGGTGCGGATGTGCGAGCCACGCCGCGGCGCCTGGAGGACTCTCCCAATACCAGTCGATTTCCCGCACCGTGCCCCATGCCGGCCCGGGTGGAGGCAGGACCTGCTGCCCGCGCCGGATGGACAGGCGGACCGACGCCGGGAAGCCCCGCTCGAAACGCGTGTGGTCCGGGTCGGCGAGCGGCCCCAGCGGGGCCCGCCAGGACATCCCGTGCCGCGCCAGCAGCGCCTTGACCCGGTCCTCATCGGGATGCGGCGAGCACTGGAGCGCGATGAATTCCCCCAGCGGGTCGCCCTGCTCCAGCAGCTGGTCGGCCAGCACGAGCCGCGCGCCGTCGTCCTCCGGCCTCGCGCGGACGCGCGCGAGGAGCTCCTTCCGGAGGGACCTGCGACTCGCGTCGGCCTCCTCGCGCGCGTCGAGGTCCTCCTCCAGCGACCTGCACAGCGCGCGAGCCTCCGCATCCAGTGGGGAAGGCTCCGATGCGTCCACCCGCGGGAGGAAGGCGCCTCGCCGCCCGAAGTCGTAGCGCTCGCCGTCTGGGGCCTCATACAGCGCCTGGAGGGCCAGGGCCGTGCGCGAATCCCGCAGGTGGCCGAAGAGGTCGATGAGCGCCGCCCGGACCCATAGGTTCCCGGCGGCGGGCATGGACGCGATGGCGAGCAGTGGCGGCACCAGCCGTGGGTCCGCGGGCCACTTCCGGAGCGCCTCGAGCTGCTCGCGCAGCACGATGAGCCGGCCCTGGTTCGCGGTCTCCAGGAGCGACTCGAGCATCCGTGGCAAATCGAGAGGTTGCCGCAGCTCCATCTCGGATGAGTGGGGCTCGCATGCGAGCGGTGGCAGCTCGGCGGTGAGCCGTGCCGACAGCTTCTCCACCAGCCCGGCGAGGCGCTCCGAGCGCGTCTCCCGCCAGGCCTCGAGCAGGAACCGCAGGGCCTGCTCTTCCTCGCCCCGCTCGAAGACCGAGCGCGCGAGTTCGAGGAGCCCGGTGAGGAACGCGTCCGCCATCTCAGCTCCACTCCACCCGCTCATAGACAGACGCCGCCGCCCCCAGGAGCTTCCGGTCCGGCGCCGTCAGGCGGCACTCCACCCGGATGTGGAGCTTCCGGATGCCGAAGCCCGCCGCGTGCTGGATGGCGCGAGCGAGCGGCCGGACTCCCTCCTCGCCCAGGAGCTTTGCCAGGACGGGCAGGTCCTTCCGAAGCATCAGCACCAGCGCCCATCCCACCGTGCCCCGCGCCTCGAAGCGCTCCAGTCGCGACGCCAGCCGGGACTTCACGCACAGGCGCACGTCCTCCGGGTCCGAGTCCTCCACCAGCAGGCGCGTCAGGTGGGGCAGCCCATCCAGTCGGGTGAACAGCTCCGGCGCATTGTCCACGACGGGGCCCATGACACCGAGCTGCCGCACGCCCAGCCCGCGCTCACCCAGTCCCCGCGCCAGCTCCGCCTCCACGTGCCACAGCACCCGCACGTTGCGCAGGTGCGGGTGCGCGAGCCACGCCGCCATGTCCGGCAACATCGCGCGGGCCCAGTCAATCTCCTGCACCGTGGCCCAGCCAGGCGCGGCCTCCGGCAGCGGCTCTCTCCACCAGGGGTTCATCTGTACGGCCCTCGGGAAGCCCCGCTCGAAGCGCGTGCCGCCACGCACGATGGAGGGCCCGAGCGGCGCCTCCCAGCGAAGGCGGTGCGCCGCCAGCAGCTCCTCGATGCGCGCCTCGTCGGGCTGGGACGCGCACTGCAAGGTGATGAGCTCGCCCAGCGGGTCGCCCTGCTCCAGCAGGTGGTCCGCCAGCACCATCCGCGCCTCCAGGTCCTCCGGGTCCTCGTACACGCGCGCCAGGAGCGACTCGCGAATGGGCGCGCTCCGGACTTCAGCAGCCCCGCGCTCGAAGAGGGCCTCCTCCAGCTCCTCGCACAGGCGCGAGGCCTCCTCATCCAGCGGCAGGCCCGGCCTCGCGAGGAGGCGCTGGATGACGGCCTCCAGCCGCGTCGAGAGCTCGGAGCCCGGAGGCAGGCCCGCGCGCACCTCCCGCAGTGGCTCCAGCGTGCGCGGGTCCCTCACCTCCTCCAGCAGTCCACACAGCACGTCGGGAACGCCGAGGTCACCAGCGACGGGCATCCGGGAGATGTCCAGCAGCACGGGCGTGAAGCGCGGGTCCGCGGGCCACTCACGGAACGCCCGGAGCGACTTGCGCAGCGAGCCGGGAAAGCCCCGGTCCGCGCCCTCCTGGACGGTGACGAGCAGCCGTGGCAAATCGAGCGGCCGGTGCTCCAACATGGTGGACGAGCCAGGCTCGCAGTCGAGTGGCGACAGTCCCCGCGTGAGCCGCTCCGACAGTCGCTCCACGAGTGCGGCGATGTGCGAGTCCCGGGCATGCCGCCACGCCTCCAGCAGGCGGCCCAGGGCCTCCTCCTCGGCGTGGCGCTCGAAGGCCTCCAGCGCGCGTCCGAGGAGGTCTCTCAGGGTGTCACTCACGGGGCGGCAGTGTAGCCCCGCTTGCCCCGACCTCACCCCCTGGGAGGCCGCACCACCAGCACGGGCCGGTCCGTGCGCAGCAGCACCTCCTGCGCCACCGAGCCGAGCACCGCGCGCTTCAACCCCGAGCGCCCGTGCGTACCCATGACGAGCGCATCCACGCGGAGCCGCTCGGCGGCCTGCACCAGCGTCGTCACCACGTCCCGGCCATGAGCGAGGACCTCCACCTGCACGCGCCGCCCGCCGGCCTGCGCCGCCTTCGGCACCACCGCGAGGAGCTGCTGCTTCAGCTCCGCCTCCTGCTCGGGCTTCACCCGCCCCTCCAGCACATGGACGAGGTGCACCGTGCCGCCCTCGGGCACCAGCCCGCAGGCGTGAGCCACCGCGCGGTTGCCCGTCTCGGAGAAGTCGGTGGCCACGAGCACCTCGCGGAACACGGGCAGCGTCACGTCCGCGACCGAGGGCGCCACCATGGAGGGCACGCACGCCACGGACATGCGCGCCAGCCGCACCGCGTGGTGCGACACGCTCCACAGCCGGCCCAGGGCGCGCCGGTGGTGCGTGCCCACCACCAGCAGGTCCGCGCCCTCGCGCGCGGCCAGGTCCACCAGGTGGTCGGCGATGCGCCCCACGCCCGCGTGCGCCACGACGCGAGGCGCCTGTCCTCCGGAAGCCAGCGGCGCCATCAGCGCGGCCGTCTCCTGCTCCACCGCCTGCCGCAGTTCCGCCGTGATGTCGCCGAAGGCGGGAGGAAGCGGCAGCCCCAGGCGCGGGTACTCCTCCTCCGGCCAGTACACGCGCGCGCCCACCACCTCCACCGCGCCCCAGCGGCGCAGGCCCTTCACCCACTCGCGCGCGGCCTCGAAGGGCAGCGAGCGGTCCACGCCCAGCATCACCTTCAGCGGCCGCTCACCCCGGGCCCACGCCTCCAGCGGCGCCGCATCGCGCACCACCAGCAGCGGGACGGTCAGCGCCTGCGCCAGCCGGTCCACCGTGCCCCCCACGCTCAGGAAGGGCGCCTCGTCGCTCGGCGCCGCCGTCACCACCAGCGAGGCCTTCTGCTCCCGCGCGGCGGCCTCCACCGCCTCCGCCGGCTCACCGGTGAGCAGCACACGCTCCACCTTCGCGCCCGACTTCTCCAGGCGCTTCGTCTGGTCGGCCAGGGCGGCCTCGGCCGCGTCGGTCAGCGCCCGCCCGAAGGCGCGCGCGGAGTTCGGATTCAGTACGTGCACCAGGCGCAGCGGCTCCCCCGTCTTCCGGGCGAGCTCCGCGGCCAGTGCTGACGCGCGCAGCGCGGCGTCGGAGAAGTTCGTGGCGCAGATGATGGACATGTCACTCTCTCCCAGCTTCGGTGGTGCGGCTCGGTTCGAGGTGAAGACAATTCACCTTCCGTGCCAGTGCTCAGCTCGTCGCGGCCGGCGCACGCAGCACCTGCTCGGCGCGCACCTCGTTCACCAGGGGCTCGCCCTGCTCGAAGGCCCGCACGCTGGCCAGTGTCGTCTCGGCGATGTTGGCCAGGGCCTCGTGGGTGAGGAAGGCCTGGTGCGAGGTGACGAGGACGTTGGGAAAGGTGAGCAGCCGCGCCAGCACGTCGTCCTGGAGCACCTGCCCGGAGAGGTCCTGGAAGAAGATGCCCTCCTCCTCCTCGTACACGTCCAGCCCCGCGCCGCCGATGTGACCCGCCTTCAGCGCGTCGAGCAGGGCCCGGCTGTCGATGAGCGCGCCGCGGCCGGTGTTGATGAGCACCACGCCCTTCTTCATCCGCGCCAGCGCCGCCGCGTCCACCATGTGGCGCGTGCCCGGCGTGAGCGGCACGTGGAGGGAGATGACGTCCGACGCGGCGAACAGCTCCTCCAGCGGGACGAAGCGCACGCCCGCTTCGCGCTCGAAGGCGGCGTCCGGCGCCACGTCGTAGCAGAGCACCTGGCAGCCGAAGCCCCGGAAGATGCGCGCCGCCACGCGGCCGATGCGGCCCGTGCCCACCACGCCCACCGTCTTGCCCGCGAGGTCGAAGCCCACCAGCCCGTCGAGGGAGAAGTTCCAGTCGCGCACACGCAAGAAGGCGCGGGGGATGTGGCGATTGAGGGAGAGCACCAGCGTCACCGCGTGCTCGGCCACCGCGTGCGGTGAGTACTCCGGCACGCGCGTCACGCGGATGCCCAGCCGCCGCGCCGCCTCCAGGTCCACGTGGTTGTAGCCCGCCGAGCGCGCCGCCACGAGCCGCACCCCACCCGCCTGCAGCGCCGCCAGAGTCGCCGCGTCCAGCTTGTCGTTGACGAAGGAGCACACCGCGGGAAAGCCGTCCGCCAGCTTCGCGGTCTGCAGCGTCAGGCGCGGCTCGAAGAAGGTGAGCGCGTGAGCGAAGTGCGCGTTGGCCTTCTCCAGCGCCTCACGGTCATAACGGTGGGTGTCGAAGACGGCCAGCCGCATGTCTGCTCCCCTGCCCGGCTGGACTGCATGCCCGCCGTATCGCCCTGGTGTCAGTGCAATGCCCGCTCCAGTCCACGCCCCCGAGGTACCCGCACGGGCCGCGCAAAAGCTGCGCACGCAGGGTCGACGCTGCAAAAGCTGCGCGCCAGGCGAGCGGAGGTTGGCCCGGCAGCGAGCTTGCGACTTCGCATTTCAGGGCGCGCGAAGGGGCCGAGGCCTACCTTGGTGCGAAGAGTTCGCGTCGGGAGGAGCCATGTTCCGCTGTAAGGCCTGTGGGGCGTTCAACCGTGTGCGCGAGCCCCGTCCGCCGGGCGCGCCCGAGTGCGGCCGCTGTCACTCCGCGCTGGACGTCACCGGCGCCCCGCAGGAGGTGGATGGCGAGGGGCTGGACCGCGCCGTCCTCGGCTCCCCGGTGCCGGTGCTGCTGGACTTGTGGGCCCCCTGGTGCGCGCCGTGCCGCGCCGCGAGCCCCATCGTGGAAGCGGTGGGCCGGGCGCAGGCGGGACGGCTGCTGGTGCTGAAGCTGAACACCGAGCAGCACCCCCACGCGGCCAGCACGCTGCGGGTGCAGGGCATCCCCACCTTCGTGGTATTCGCGGGCGGACGCGAGGTGGCACGGCGCAGCGGCGTGCTGCCCCGCGCGGAGCTGGAGCGGTGGGTGATGACGTCGGTGGCGCAGGGCGGCGCGAACGCCACCGCGTGAGCCCCCACGTACAAGGAGGCACGTCATGGAGGATGGCGCCGCGCTGCTGACGGACCTCTACCAACTGACGATGGCGGAGGCGTACCTCGACGAGGGGTTGTGGGACGAAGCGGTGTTCAGCCTCTTCGTCCGGCGCCTCCCGGAGCACCGCAACTACCTGCTCGCGGCGGGGCTGGAGGACGCGCTGGACCTGCTGGAGCGCCTGCGCTTCCGCGCGGAGGACCTGGACTGGCTGGCCTCGCTGGGACGCTTCTCGGACCGACTGCTCGGCTGGCTGGAGCGCTTCCGCTTCAGCGGGGACGTGGACGCGGTGCCCGAGGGCACGCCGGTGTTCGCCCAGGAGCCGGTGCTGGAGGTGCGCGCGCCGCTGCCGGAGGCACAGCTGGTGGAGACGTACCTGCTCAACCAGGTCCACCTCCAGACGCTCGCGGCGTCGAAGGCGGCGCGGGTGGTGGAGGCGGCGGCGGGGCGCCCGGTGATGGAGTTCGGCCTGCGGCGCATCCACGGCGCGGACGCGGGGCTGAAGGTGGCGCGGGCCGCGTACGTCGCGGGGGTGGACTCCACGTCCAACGTGCTCGCGGGGAAGCGCTACGGCATTCCGGTGGCGGGCACCATGGCGCACAGCTACGTGCAGGCGCACGACGACGAGCTGGAGGCCTTCCGCGCCTTCACGCGCGTGTACCCGGACGCGACGCTGCTGGTGGACACGTACGACACGCTGCACGGGGTGCAGCACGCCATCCGACTGGCGCGCGAGCGGGGCGAGGACTTCCAGGTGCGCGCGCTGCGGCTGGACTCGGGAGACCTGCTGGCGCTGTCGCACGCGGCGCGGGAGATGCTGGACGAGGCGGGGCTGCAGCCGGTGCGGCTCGTCGCCAGCGGCGGGCTGGACGAGGACGCGGTGGCGAGGCTCGTCGCGCATGGCGCGCCGATTGACGCCTTCGGCGTGGGGACGGCGATGGGTGTGTCCGCGGACGCGCCATCGCTGGACATGGCGTACAAGCTGGTGGAGTACGCGGGCCGCGAGCGCGTGAAGCTGTCCGAGGGGAAGGTGCTCCTGCCGGGCGCGAAGCAGGTGTACCGGCAGGAGGAGGACGGCGTCGCGCGCGGGGATGTCCTCACCCGGCGCGGAGACGTGGTGCAGGGAAGACCGCTGCTGCGGCCGGTGATGCGCGCGGGGAAGCGGCTGCCCGGAGCCTCCCCGCCGCTGGCGGACGTGCGGGCCTGCGCGAGGCGGGAGGTGTCGCGGCTCCCGCGCGAGGTGCGCGCGCTGGCGCCCGCGAGGCCACCGTACCCGGTGAGGGTGGGCACGGAGCTGGAGCGGGCGCGCGCGGCGCAGGTGGAGGCGTGGTCCGCGGCGCCCTGAGCCTCAGTTGCCCGTGAGCACGCGGGCGTCGTACTGGCGGATGAAGCCCCCGGTGGTCCCCGGGTTGCCGCCGCCGCTCACCACGACCTTCCCGGTGGAGGTGAAGGCGACGTGGGAGACCCGCGTCCCGGCGCCTCCGGCCACTTCGACATATGTGACGGGGCCCGGCGTCCGCGTCTGCAGGTTCATCAGGGAGAACCAGCCCCTGGCCGCATTGGAGCTGTTGGCAATCGCCTCATACCCGCCGATGAGCAGCGTGCCCGTGGACGAGAAGGCCTGCGCGAGGACGATGCCCGGCCCGCTCGAGGACGAGGCACTCCACTGCAGCTTCCCGTCCGTACCCAGCCAGTAGTGCGTGAAGCCACCCGGAGCCGGAACCGAGCCGGGAACGGAGATGAAGGAGCTCGTCTCCCCCGTGGGGCTGATGACGAATTCGTACCAGGAGCTGTCCGTCGCCCACACCCGAGCGCCCTCGGTGGTGAACTTCTGGTAGTAGCCCTTCAAGAAGATGAACTCCCCGGGCGCCTCGCCGCGAATGTACGTGTTGCCGGACACGAAGACCCGCCCATCCGGGTCCACCCCCAGTCCGGTGGGGTAGTTGCGCTCGCCATCATTGAAGAGCACGTTCCAGCGCTCGGTCCCCTCGGGCGTGAGTGAGACGAGCTTGAACAGCCGCGTGGTCTCGAAGGAGCCCAGGCCCACCAGCGCGTAGACGTGTCCGCTGGCGCTCGCCACGAGGCTGTGCGCGCTCAGGGACTCGCCCTCCGGGGTATGGCTCCACAGCTCCTGCCCATCCGCGGCGCGGCGGGTCACCCGGCCGGCGAAGTCCATCAGGTAGACGTTGCCCGCACCGTCCACGGCCATCTCCGACGCGCCCGGAACGGAGCGCGTCCAGAGCTCCTGCCCGGTGCTGCTCAGCCGTGTCAGCGTCGTCGAGTCCAGGACGAGGATGTCGCCGTTGGGCGCGGAAGCCACGTTCAAGGGCTCGGAGGCTCGCCGCACTTCCCACTGGAACAGCGGGCTGAACGACTTCACGGAGACGCGCTTCGGCCCGTCCATGCGGAGCCGACAGCCGTTGTTGGGCGCCGTGTCGCAGGCCCCGTCCCAGATGGGGTAGCCCCCGGGCGCGGTCCGGAGGATGAGCTCCGGCGTGCGCACGGCCATCGTGCACGGCTGGTCGCAGGACCACTCGTCGTCGCCGGCCACGACGCGCACGCCCGCGGGCATGGAGGCCACTTCCACCGAGGTGACGGCCATCCCCTTGAGGACCGTCTGGTCCACGGCGGGTGCCCCGTCCACCTTGAGGCGGGCCTCGTGCGCGCCAGCCACCTTGGGCGTGAACTTCACGCGCACCTCGCACTCCATTCCCGCGTCGAGATACCGCTCGCAGGTGTTGGCGGTGATGGTGAAGCCCTGGCCGTCGATGGACATCGACACCGACTCCACGGCGGCCGGCGAGGCGTTGCGGATGGTGAAGAGCTGCTCGGGGGACGTCTTCCCCACCTCCAGCTCACCGTAGTCGAGCGACTCCCGGTCGATGATGAGGGCGGCCGACCCGGTCTTCTCGTCGTCGGAGTCAGAGCACGCGCCGAAGAGGACAGGGGCGCCGAGGAGCAGCAGGAGCGAGAGCAAAGGCTTGCGAAGCATGCGCGGCCTTCTAGGAGAGTCCATATCAGCCTGACAAGCACACCCCTTCGAAGGGGCACCCCAGGCGGAGGGCCCACGGCCCGCGTGCGTGTCTGTCATTGGCGGTGAAATCGGGAGAGCATCCTGACGGGACACGCGGGCACTGCTGCTCACGTCCAGGGCCAGCCTGGCCAGCGGGCCCCAGCTCCAAGGTCCTGGGGCGCGGCGCGGGCACTGTCGTGAGACAGCAGTGCCCGCGAGACCGCCTCCCGACCCCCATCGGGAAGAGCGCGAGCATGGGAGGACTGTCCCACGCCGCGCCCGCCCGTTCCTCACGGTTCCATCACGTTCACATCAAGATGAAGGCACGAACTCGATGGGCCTTCGCGGCAGCGGAGCTCAGGGCACCTCCGCCACGCATTGCCCCTGCCGGCAGCGGGGCACGAAGGATGGGAAGGCACACGAGCCACTGCTGGTGCAGATGG
This sequence comes from Pyxidicoccus caerfyrddinensis, assembly GCF_010894405.1. Taxonomy (GTDB): domain Bacteria; phylum Myxococcota; class Myxococcia; order Myxococcales; family Myxococcaceae; genus Myxococcus; species Myxococcus caerfyrddinensis. Next base: position 267,807 of record NZ_JAAIYA010000003.1, on the reverse strand, counting down.
GGGACTCGGTGCAGTAGCGAGACACCTCTGCGGAGGCCCGGGTCTCGAAGTCCGCGCGGCCGGCGGCGTTCACCATGGCCGGCGGACACGTTCCATAGCCCGTGCAACGGCCGTTAACGGTGGCCGCCACGCAGTCATCGTCCTGCTCGCAGGCGGTGTGCTCCGAGCGGAGGCTGTCCAGCGCGCAGTACACGGTCTTCAAGCGCGGGCAGTGGTAGTCCTCGTTGGCGCAGCCCGGGTACGTGTACCTCGCCTGCGGGTGGATGGGCGGCGAGCATGCCAGCTGGTCCGGACTGCTCGGACACTGCCGTTCGTCCGTCGAGCCCGCCGGGCAGCTCCAGCTCCCGTCGGTGCACACGGGCTGCATGAGGATGTCTGAGCACTCCCGGCAGCAGGTGGGCATCTCGGATGCCACGCACTCCGCCGCCGTCGTGTCGTCCGGCCCCGCGTCCTGTGGCGCGCCTTCCCTGGAATCCGCTCCACCCGAACTGCAGCCCAGCCACACAGCCCAGAGCAGCAACACTGTCAGCTTACGCATCTGCGTCCCTACTTTGCTTGGCGGCCCCGCCGGCATCCTCAGCGGAACCCGAAGCGCTCGCAAGTCCGCCCCCGATTTGAACGTCATGGAGCGTGCACGGCCTCGAGCTCCCATGAGCCCGCTCAGAACTTGTAGACGGCAGCGATTCGGACGAGGGGCTGCACAGCCTCCTGCTTCTCGACGCGCGTCTCGCGGCCGGCCACCAGGCACGGGGTGAAGAGGACGCACTCCGGGCTCGGCGGGACCACGGTCTCGCTCCGCGTCTGGCTGACGTCAGCCCCCGCGCCGAGCGACACGAGCCACTTCTCCCCGAGCGTCTGGGAGTAGCCCAGGAGCCCGCCGACGGACGCACGACTCCCGCTCACCTGCGCATCGCCCTCGAAGAGGGTGCCCTCCGCCTGCACCGCCAGGAAGAGCCCCTGGAAGGGCTGACCGCCGACATAGAGTCGGCTGCCGGCCTGGAGCCCCACGGCATCCAGGCCCATGCCGAGATGAAAGCCTCCGAACACCGTGAGGTACTGCATCAAGGGCTGCTCGACGTCCACGGCCAGGGCCGGCGCCTCGGGCGTGGGGGCATCCACTGAGAGCGAGTGGCTGCGAACGCCGATGGCCAGCGCGCTGCGCGAGCGGCTCGGGCTCGTGGGAAGGGGCTCGCTCGGAGCCTCCTCCTGGGCGAGCGCGGCGACGGGAGTGGAGAGGAGGCCAGCGAGGACGCAGAAGCGAGAGATGTGGAGAGTCATGGCACCCGCGCTCCAATCCAATCCGCATGCCATGCGTAAACACGGGAGAGGACGAGGTCTCGCGGCGCAGCGTGTGCACCGGACTGCACACGTGCGAAGTCAGGTTGGCCCCAACCCGGCTCCCGGCTTCACCCCACCACGCTCGCCGTGCGGCCCGTCGGAGCGGTGCGGCGCTCCCGCGCGCCATCCAGCGCGAAGGCCCCGCTGCCAATCAGCGCCTGCGTCACCAGCGCGAGGATGAGGAAGGCCACGTACTCCCAGCCGCCGCCGGAGTTGGTGAACATCCACCCGTTGGCGACATGCGGCTTGAGCGCGCCGAGCATCACCGGCACCAGCCCGAGCGCCACGAGGCGCGTGCGGAACCCGGCCACCAGCGCCAGCCCACCGAGCAGCTCCGCCAGGAACACGGGCCACGCGGTCCACCCGGGGAAGCCGTGGGCCTCGAAGAAGCTGGCGGTGCCCGCGAAGGTGAAGATGAACGCCTTGGCGCCCGCGTGCGCGAGGAACACCGCGCCCAGGGCGACGCGGAGCACGGTGGCGCCCGCGTCGCGAGCGGAAGCAGAGGACAGGAAGGACTCGATGCGGCTCATGACGGTGACTCCTCGAAGCGAGAGGGGAAGAGTTCCCCTCGGACGCTCCATGGAATGCCGTCCTCATGTCCGCGCCGGAAGGGGCGGCTCGCGAACGAATCGTTCTCCCAGCAGAACAATCACCCCCACCGTGGGGAGCGGAACTCCGCGGCCAGCACGTCGAGCAGGGCCCGCAGGCGCGGGGCGGGAGTCCGGCCGGAGGCATGGACGGCGTAGATGCCCAGGGGCCGGGGCGCGAAGTCGTCGAGCACTGTGACGAGCCGGCCGGAGCGCAGGTCCTCGTCCACCATGAAGCGCGGCAGCATGGCGAGGCCGATGCCCTGGGCCGCGGCCTCGCGGAGCATGGTGCCGTTGCCCGTGGCCAGCGAGCCGGACACGGGGACGCGGATGCGCCCTTCCGCGCCATAGAAGCGCCACTCGTCCTCGGTGCGCAGGTGCGTGTAGCGCAGACAGTCGTGGTGGATGAGGTCCTCGGGCCGCTCGGGAGTGCCCCGCCGCTTCAGGTACGCGGGAGCCGCGCACACGTGCAGCGACGTGGTGGCCAGCTTGCGGGCCACGAGGCTGGAGTCGCGCAGGCGGGTAATCCGGAGGGCCACATCCACGCGCTCCTCCACGAGGTCCACGAGCCTGTCGCTCAGCACGACGTCCACGGTGGTGTCCGGGTGCGCGGCGAGGAACCGGGCCAGCGGCGCGGCGAGGTACAGCTGCGCGAAGCTGACGGGCACGTTGAGGCGCAGCGTGCCCCGGCCCGCGTCGGAGGCGCCGCGCGTGGCGGCCCCTGCCTCCTGGAGCATCCGCGCGCAGTGCGCATACACCCCCAGGCCCGCGTCGGTGACGGTGAGCTTGCGCGTGGTGCGGATGAGCAGGCGCTCGCCCACGCGTGACTCCAGCCGGGACACCCGCGCGCTGACCACGGACTTCGACACCCCGAGCGCCGTGGCCGCCTGCGTGAAGGATCGGTGCTCCACGACTCGCGCGAAGCACGCGAGGCCGAGGAGGTCATCGAAGAGGGGTTCGCTCACCGGCACAGACTGCCACGGCGGCGCGAGGCCGATGAAGGCCGGCGCTCGCGCCACCGCTCCCCGCTCCGGGTCGGGCCCCACGCCCACGCTTCAGCTTCCCCAAGCCTTCACGTGACATCAAGAGCCCTCCATGGGGCCTGTTCCCGGACGGGGAAGAATCACCCGGGGCACCCCGCCCGCCACGATGCGCATCCGCGCGTGGCGGGGGGGGAAGGGGCGCCCCGGGGCGTGCCTGCTGCGCCCTCTCCTCCTCGTCCGCTTCGACGACGAACTCGACGGCGAGGCGGCGAGGTGGAACTTCCTGGCGCTTGGGCACGCACGCCCTCTCCAGGAGCAAAGCCCGTACCGGCTCCCGTCCCTCGGGAGGGACACCGGACGCGCGCAACCCCTGCGCCGTCCCCGGTCCCCGGGCGCAACCGCTGCGCGCATCCGCTCTCAGCGTCACAACCGCAACAGCGGTGCAAATACGACACATGACACCCACACCGTCACGCGGTGTTGACGTGAAGTGCGCGCGCTTCGTCAGTCCTTCCCGTCACAATGCCGGCCCCCCCAAACCACGAGGAACGTATGACACGAGGATTCGCAACGAAGACGTGGCTCTTGCTCGGACTGTGGAGCACGCTGGCCGCTGCGTCGGGACTGCCCGCGACGCCGGCCCCCCAGACAAGCCTCATCTCGCCGTGGACCCAAGCCGCGTCGATGAGCCGGTATCGCTACTCGCACACGGCCACGCTGCTGCCGTCGGGCAAGGTGCTCGTCACCGGTGGCGCCAGCTCGGGCGGCGTGACGGCCACCACCGAGACGTATGACCCCGCCACCAACACGTGGGCCCCTTCCGCGAACCTGGGCGTGGCGCGCTCGGGCCACACCGCCACGCGGTTGCCCTCGGGCCGGGTGCTCATCGTCGGCGGTAGTACCAGCACCACCGTCCACGCGAGCGCGGAGCTGTACAACGCCGCCACCAACACCTTCACCGCCACGGGAGCCATGGTGACGGCGCGCCGCAACCACAAGGCGGTGTTGCTGCTCTCGGGTCAGGTGCTCGCCGTCGGCGGCTTTGGCACCACCTCGTACAACAGCGCGCTGCGCAGCGCGGAGCTCTACAACCCGTCCACGGGCCGGTGGACGGCCACGGGCTCACTGTCGACGGCGGCGGGGACGGTCACCGCCACGCTGCTCGAGGACGGCCGGGTGCTCGCCATCAATGACGACGGCGTGGTCGCCGCCGCCGAGGTCTACACCCCGTCCACCGGCACGTGGACGCGCGTGTCGGACCCGCCGGCGTTCTCTGGACACGCGGCGGTGCGGCTGGACTCGGGCGCGGTGCTGGCCACGGGCCAGGAGCAGTACTGGTACGACAGCGGCGCGTGGCTGTACTTCCCGGAGGACGACTATTGGGAGTACGTCTCCTACGCCAACGAGGCGCGCCGCCGGGGCCACTCGCTGACGCTGCTGCCGTCGGGCCAGGTGCTCGTCGCGCGCGGCACGCGCAACCAGATTGGCGGCAGCGCGGAGCTGTTCGACCCCGACTCCTGGTCCCTGTACGTCGTGGGCTCGGACGCGGCCACCACCGGCCACACGGCGACGCTGCTCCTCACGGGCGGGGTCCTCGTCGTGGGAGGCACCAGCCAGGAGGAGCCCGAGTGGTACTCCTCCGCCGAGATCTTCACGGAGCCGTGAGCCACCGCTGACGCCCCGCCCCACGTACCCGCACGCGTGGTGCAGCCCTCCATGGGGCGGGGAGGCCATCTGGTCCCACCCCGGGGACGCGTGCTCTACTCGCGCGCGTCCCACATGGAATCCTCCCAGCTCGTCGCCTCGTGGCTCCAGGGCCGTGCCACCCTCGGTCCGGACCTGGAGCTCCGGCTCGCGCCCCGCGCGGTGTCCGCCCTCGCCGCCAAGCTCCGGCGCGCGTACACGTGGATTGCCACCCAGGCGCTCGTCAGCCCGTACCAGGACGTGCAGTTCGGTGACCCCGTCGTCCTCACCGGCGCGGGCACGCGCGTGGAGTTGGGCCCCGTGGGCTACTCCGCCTACGTGCTCCTGCCGCTGCTCAACCTCGCCACCTCGCAGCGCCTGCTCTTCGTCGGCGCGCCCGGGCGCGGAAAGACAACCATGGCCACGCTGGTGGCCCTCATCGCCGGAGGCGCCCCAGACGAGGTACGCCGCAGCGTGCAGCACGGCCACCCGCAGCTCACCCTGACGGACCTGCTCGGCAGCCCGCTGCCCAGCGAGCTCATCCGTGCCGAGGACGCCAGCCACATCCGCGTCTCCTGGCGCCGCTGGCTCACCCAGCGCGTGAAGATTGTCGACGAGTACAACCGCATCCCCACCAAGACGCAGTCCGCGCTCCTGTCCCTGATGGCGGAGGGCTATGCGGAGATGTTCGAGCAGGTGGTGGAGTGCGGCCGCTCCGCGTGGTTCCTCACCGCCAACGACGACCAGGGCGGCGGCACCTTCCCCGTCATCGAGGCGCTGAAGGACCGCATCGACCTCGTGGTGCGCAGCATGCCCTTCCACTCGCACCACCTGGAGACGCTCGCGAAGCGTGTGGCCGAGGGCACGGCGCCGGGCCAGTTCGTCCCCGCGGACATCGTCTTCACCGCCGAGGAGCTGGACGCGCTGGAGCGCGAGGTGCGCGCCGTGCCGGTGCCGCCCGCGGTGCTGGAGCTGCTGGGCTTCTTCGCCGGGCAGCTCGAGTTCTGCCAGCGCGCGTCCGGGCAGCTCGAGTACATGCTGAAGGACACGCTGCACCTCGCCGGCCGCCGCGTGGGGCACGTGTGCACGGAGGACTGCCCGCTCGACAAGAGCGTCAACCTCTGCACGCAGACGGAGAACGGCGTCTCCGCCCGCGCGTACCAGGCGGTGCTCCTCTTCACCAAGGCGCTGGCGTACTTCCGGGGCGCGGCCGAAGTCACCGTGGAGGACCTGCGCCAGGTGCTCCCCTGGGCGCTGCACGAGAAGCTCAAGCCCAACCCGCAGAGCGCCTTCTTCCAGAAGCCCGAGCACGCGGTGCACCTGCTCGACCGCATCGGCTGGGTGCGCCATCTCTTCGACGCCGCGGTGGTGCAGCAGGCCGCCTACGCGAAGGTGCGCGAGCCGGTGGCGAAGCTGAAGGCCCAGGCCGAGGCGGGCCCCGCCGGGCTCGACGCGGGCGAGGTCCGCCGGCGGATGAGCGACATCCAGCAGGTGATGGAGAAGGTGCTCCAGAAGCAGGAGCTCAACGGCCCCGTCCACGAGGACCTCGTCCTCCTCAAGAACCTGCACGGGCGCTATGGCGCCTACCTGCGCAACCTGGAGCGCCGGGGCAGGGCGGAGGGCGCATGAGCGACGCCTGGGAAGCCCTCGTGCGCGAGCTGACCACCCAGGGCCCGCGCCGGCACTCGGACTGGGACGCGGCCCTCTTCGAGACGCTCGTCCATGACACCGGGGCAGCGCTCCGGGCCGCGCTCCCCGCCGAGCCGCGCCGGGACGCGGTGGCGGGCGCGTGGCTGAAGCTCGCCGCCGAGGCGGTGGGCCTGGGCCAGGTGGACCGCGCCAGCGCGCGCTACCTCCTCACCGGCCGGGGCAAGGTGCCGGAGTCGGTGACGCTGATGGGGCGCTGCCTCCTGCAGCTCGCGCCCGCGCAGCTGCCCGCGTACCCCGCGGACCAAGCAGTGGCGCTGCTCGCGCGCACCTGGAACCTGTGCGAGGGCCTCGCCACGCAGCCCCTGTGGCTCAACCGCTATGTCACCGCGGCGGCGGTGGAAGCCCCGGCGCTGGAGAAGCTGGACGAGTTCCTCGTCACCACCCTGGCCCCGGCCCTCGCCCCGGCGCGGGAGTCCACGTTCTCCGGGCCCTTCACGCTGGCGATGCTCGACACGCGCAAGGTGATGGACGAGTTCCTCCCCGGGGACATGCACCTCGCGGCGCCCTCCATCCTCTGCGTGCATGACCGCCGCGCGGAGGACGTGAAGGTGGGCCTTTTCCTCGCGCCCGAGGGGAAGGCGCGCTTCCTCGGGCTCCTGCCATGCCTGGGTACCTGGTCGGAGGGAGCGACGCCTCCGCTGGAGGTGCGGCCGGGCGCGGTGCGGGTGAACAAGCGGGTGGCCACGCTGCCGCTGCTGGGCATGCCCCACCAGACGCTCGCCGCGCGGAGCGGGTACGTGGTGGCCAGCGCGGTGGACTCGCAGCGGCTGTGGGTGCTGGACACGCCATGACGGACGCGGCCCTCCAGCAGGCGCCCGTGCACGAGGCGCTGGAGCCGGAGCTCCAGCAACAGGTGGACGATTGCTGGCGGCGCGCGCAGGGGCACTGGTCCCATTTCCTGCTGCTCGGCGAGCCGCGCTCGGCGAAGCAGGGCTGCGCGCTGGCGCACATCAACCTCATCAGCCGGCAGGTCTGGTTCAACGCCCGTGAGCTGCGCTCCCGGAAGCTGTTGGACAGCCTGGAGGCGGTGCTCGCGCACGAGGTGGGGCACCACGTGCGCTACCCGGGCAGCCTGGGTGTCTCCGCGCGCATGCGGATGATGGAAAAGACGCTGCTGCCGCTGGGGGATTACTCGCTCATCAACGTCTTCTGCGACCTGCTCATCAACGAGCAGCTCGGCGCGGACGAGACGCTCCGCCCGCAGCTCATCGCCATCTACCGCTCCTTCCAGAAGGACTACCGCTGGAAGCAGGACCCGGCCTTCTTCTTCTACCTCTCCGTCTACGAGGAGCTGTGGCGCCTGGAGCCGGGGCACCTGATGGGGCCGGAGTCCGCTGCCTTCTCGAAGCAGTTCCCCGACGCGCGCGCGGACGCGCAGCTGATGGCGCAGAACCTCTTCCACCTGGGCCCCAACGTCTACACGCAGTTCCTCTACTTCCTCTCCATCTGCACGCGCTACGTACAGCCGATGAAGGGCGAGGTGCCGGAGAGCACGGACCCGCAGGCCTGCTGCAAGGACGCGCCGCGCCCGGAGGACTGGGCGGAGGCGCTCACCCCGGGCGCAAGGGAGAAGGAGGCCGTGCGCCGCGCGCTCGCGGAAGGGTGGCTGGACAAGGAGAACGCGGACCGGCTCGTGGGCGACAAGAGCCGCGAGCGGCGCATCGCCTCGCTGCCGGGCCAGGGGACGGCGGACGCGGAGGCGGTGCCGGAGGTCATGGCGGCGTACTACCGGCAGGAGGCGGAGCGCCACCTGCTGCGCCCGCCGGACCGGCTGCACCTGGGCGAGGCGGTGGTGCCCACCACGCTGGAGGAGTGGGAGCTGGGAGACGCGCTGCCCACCGTGGACTGGCTGGCCACGCTGGCCCTGCGCGGGGACCGGCTGGGCGCGGTGATGCCGCTCAAGCGCGAGCGCATCGCCGACTACGAGGGCATGGACGTGCCGCTGTGGCAGCCGCGCGTGGAAATCTACCTGGATGTCTCCGGCTCCATGCCGGACCCGCGCGCCACGCTCAACGCGATGACGCTGGCCGCGCAGATTCTCTGCGTGGGGGCCGTGCGCGCGGGCGGCTGGGTGCGGGCGCTGCTCTACTCGACGGACTTCGTGGCGTACTGGACGTGGTGCCGCTCCGAGGTGGAGATGTCGCGCTTCCTCATGCACTACATCGGCGGGGGGACGCGCTTTCCCTTCGCGCGACTGGCGGACTCGGTGCGCGAGCAGCGCGGCCGTCAGCCCACCCGCGTCGTCATCACCGACCGGGACTTCGACGCCAACCTCGACGCGGATGCGAGCCATGCGCGCATCTTCGCCGAGGCCGCGGACGCCTCCGCGCCGCTCGTCCTGCTGCTGCACCACCCCGACCCCGAGCGGGTGTCGCGCTACCGGAAGCAGGGCGCGCGCGTGGCCGAGGTGATGGAGCTGGAGCATTTCCCGAAGGTGGCGGCCGCGCTCGCGCACGCCCTCTTCCAGGAGGAACGCCATGTCGCGCCTTGAGCGCCTGTTCGGCCGCAAGAGCGGCACGCCCGCCGGCCCCGACGAGCGGCCCCGGCTGGACCTGGCCCCGCTGTGCGAGGCGCTGGCGCGCCGCCGCCCCGCGCTGGAGCGCAAGGACGTGGAGCCGGTGCTCATGCGCGCACGGCTCGCGGACTTCCAGAGGGACCACGGGCTGGAGCCGCTGCCGCCGGAGTCCTTCCTCACGCTGTGCGAGGGCCTGGACGCCGAGGGCTGGCGGAGGCTGGCGCTGGTGACGTCCGCGCTGGAGGAGTCCCCGGTGGGCACGGCGGTGGCATCGCTGGCGAAGGCGCAGGGCCTGGAGCAGCAGGTGCGCGAGGGCTTCGCGAGCTTCGCGCGCGAGGCTCGGCTGCTGACGCTGGAGCTGCTCGGCCAGAGCCCGTTGCGGCTGGAGGAGCTGGCGCGGCGGTGGGCCGCGTCCCTGGGCGCGGGCCTCCAGGGAGAGACGGACGAGGAGAGCGCGCAGCGACTGGCGCGGCTGGACTACGCGAAGCTGCTGGCGGAGGCGGAGCGGGCGAAGAAGGCGGCGGAGGCGCGGCAGGAGAAGCTGAAGAAGCTGCGCGAGGCGCAGGACGCGAAGCTCTCGCCCCGGGGGAAGTGGTAGCCATGCTGGAGACGCCCGCGAGCGCCGGCACGGAGTACCCGGCCGAGGACCTGCGCCGCTACCAGTTCCACACCGGCGCGTCGCTGTCGGCGCTGAGGCCGGACGAGCCGTGCCCCGTGCTGTATCGGGATTTGGGCCCGGTGGCGCTGCGGCGCCACCTCCGGGGCACGCTGCCGAGACTGGCGGGCCCGCTCACGCCGCTGCTCTACATGCGCACGGTGGACTTCCGAGAGCCGTACACCGATTACGAGAACACCGGCCGGCTCGTCTTCCTGCGGCCACTGCACGTGCAGCCGTGGCGCTCGGGAGTGCCCGGCGTTTTCGTGGCCAGGGCCACGCGCCCGGTGGACCTGTCCACGGTGGCGTACTGCCCGGGCTCCATTCCCCTGGAGTCGGTGGAGCCGCTGGCGCGCGAGGTGAAGGACGCGGCGGAGCTGCGCGAGGCGCTCGGCGGGAGGGAGTACGACGAGCAGGTGGCCGGGGCACTGCACGCACTGGATGGACTGGTGGCGGAGTTGGAGGCGACGGAGACGCGCGCGGAGCCGCTGCGGCGGGCGCTCCAGTCGCACCTGCGCGACGAGCGGCTGCGGGCCCGCGAGGAACTGGCACGGCTGGGCGTGGAGGAGAATGACCTGTGCGCCGCATGGCACCACCTGCCGCGAGAGCGCCGCGCGCTGCTGAAGGAGGCGCTGCCGCGGCTGGAGCTGGCGCGAGTCGTTGAAGGAGGCGCGGTGATATGAGTGCCGCGAACGCCCTCGGCCACGGTGGCGCCAGGGAGCCCTGTACCGCGCGGGAGCTGGCGCGAGTCGTGGAAGGAGGCACGAGGCCATGAGCGCCGCGAAGCCCCTGCCCGCCCTCGTCCCCTGGGAGTCCTGCCGCGCGCTGACGTGCAGCGTGCTGCCGGTGCGGCTGGCGTGCAACCTGCGCTGCCCGTTCTGCTTCTCGCGCTCGTCCATCAGCGCGCTGAAGCACGAGACGTCGGACCTCCTGCACCTGGACGTGGCGCGCTACTACCGCGACGCGCGCGAGCGCGGGGCCACGCGCCTGGTCATCACCGGGGGCGGTGAGCCGCTGCTGCGCCCGGAGACGGTGGTGCACCTCGTACGCGAGGGCCGCCGCTGCTTCGACGAGATTGCCCTCTTCACCAACGGCACGTTCCTGACCCGAGCGCTGGCGGAGGAGCTCGCGGACGCGGGCCTCTCCTACGTCTGCTGGTCCCGGCACGCGGTGGACGACGCGGACAACCGGATGCTGATGGGGAAGGGAGCGCCACCGCGCGCGGACTTCCTGGAGGCCGCGAGGCCGCTCAAGGTCCGCGCGACGTGTGTCATGGCGCGCGGGCACGTGGACGGGCCGGAGGACGCGTGGCGCTACATCCGCGCGCTGGCGCCGCTGGGGGTGCGCGAGTTCACCTTCAAGCACACGTACGTGGCCTACGCGCAGTCGGTGTTCCGCGAGTCCCCGGCGGACCGGTGGGCGCGTGAGCACCAGGTGGAAGAAGACGTCTTCGAGGGCCAGGGACAGGTGGTGGGCCGCCTGCCGTGGGGCCCCGTCATTCGCAAGGTCGAGGAGGTGCAGGTTTGTTACTACCGGGAGCCGACGCCGCAGTGGGAGCAGGAGAACGGGCTGTGCCGCTCGCTGAATCTGTTGTCGGACGGGAGCGTGTACGCGTCACTGGAGGACTCGCGGAGCCTGTTGTATCGGCTGAGCAGCTAGCGAAGGCGCTGTCTCCAGACATGGTGGAGACGTTCCGACCGCTGCTGCCCGTGGGGTACGCGGCGGGCGCGGAGGCGTACCGCCGCGCGGCGGAGGGGCTGACGGCGGACGACCTGACGCAGCACTACACGCGGGGCCTGCGCTTCTTCCACGAGGAGCTGGTGCCGAAGGTGAAGGCCCGGCTGAGCGCGCTGAGCGGCGGAGTGTGGCGGCTCGACGACTACGTGGCCTTCGCGGCGGGCAGCGACTGCGACTTCATGAGCCACCTGGTCGAGGCCGTCGCGGCGAGAGAGCCGGTGCGTCTGTATCCCGGGGACTGGCACGGCTTCTCGGTGGGCTGCACGCAGCAGGAGGGCATCCGCTGGGACGCGGAGTCCCCTGGAGCGCTGGCGTGTCTGTGCATTCCCTCGGTGCGCAACGGGCACGTGACGGAGGAGATGCTGCGCTTCCTCGGGGCATCGTCGCACTGCCTGCTCAACCTGAACCTCTACCCGACGCTGTCAGCCGACGAGCGGACGGAGGTGGCGGGCCAGCTGCTGCCGTTGCTGCCGAAGTCGGTGCTGTCCATCAGCTTCAGCCGGGGTTTCGGGCTGACGGCGTCACAGCTCGGCGTGGCGCTGGTGCACAAGGACCACCCGTACCTGAAGCGCTTCGAGACGCAGTGGAACTGGCACACGTACTTCTTCAACGCGCTGGCGGCGCGGGCCTTCCTCGCGGTGGACCTGGAGCGGATGCAGGCGGTGGACGCAGAGCGACGCGCCTGGGTGGGCGCGTGGCTCGCCGAGCACGGGCTGCCGGTGGTGGAGGGCGGCAGCTACTACGTGAAGTCCTTCCGCGTGCAGGGCGAGCTACCGGAGTACCTCGCGCCACTGAAGCGTGGAGACGTGGTGCGGCTGTGCTTCAAGCCGCCGCAGGTGGGGTGAGCGCGGGCTCGACAGGGAGAACCACCGGGGCACCGCGGTTCGCGGCGCTCCGGTGAATGCCGTCCCTCAGGGTCCCGGCGCCGCTTTCGTGAGCGCCTTCGTCACAGTGGCATTGGAGCGGTACTTCTTGAGCAGGGCCTTGCGCCGAGCCTCCAGCTTGTTGCAGCCCTTCATGGCGTCCTCGATTTCCTTCCGCCGTTCCTCGTCGTAGGGCTCCTCGCCCGAGAAGTGGTCGCATGAGTCCTTCTTGTCGAGGAAGGCGACGACGTCACAGCCCACGGCGGCGCAGTTCCCGGCGCCGTACAGCTTGAAGGGCGAGCCGGAAGTGAAGCCCACCACGCGCAGCGGGTCTGACAGGGTGACCATCACCGCGACCGGGATGTACCGCCTGAGCTCGAGCTCCCGCGTGTAGCCCTCGAGGGTGAGCGCGACGATGGCTTCAGGGGCGCCGTCACCGCTGACGTCCCCCACGATGTCGAGCGACACGGATTTCGACTGCTTCACGGCGTCGCCAAATTCCTTCTGGAGGCTCATGACGCGTTTCTTCCCAGCCGTGTCCTTCACTTCGAGCCGGAGTGCCTTCTTGTCCAGCGCGATGGCGTATGTGTTGCCATCCTGGGTGAGGTCCACGGCCTCCCCGTCCTGCCCCAGCCTTACCGGCCCGGCCTTCGGGGCCTGGTAGGCCGGCGCGTCGCTTCCCTGTCGCCTCCACATCAGCCGGAATTTCTCCTCACAGCCCTGGATGCGCGGAATCGCGTCCTTGAAGACGAGCGGGCCCTCGACACGCGTCAGGACGTCGGGCTGTTTGTTCCGCGAGCACAGTCCCACCCAGGTGCCGTCTGGCACGCAGTAGTCGACCTTGGCGGACGGCAGCGCATCGCAACCGGCGTAGGCCAGGCCCACGTCTGGGTAGCCCCCCTGGGAGTAGATGAAGTCGATGGGCCGGGCGGACTGCGACGCCCCACCGGCCTTCAGCACGAAGAGCACCGCTGCGGTCGACAACAAGCTCATGGATGATTCCCCCTCCGGGCGAACATAGCGCAGCGCACTCAAGGGAGCGTGATGACCACCTTCCCGAACTGCGCCCCGCTGGCCAGGTACGCGTAGGCCGCGTGTGCCTCGTCGAAGGAGAACACGCGGTCCACCACCGGCCGCACGCCCTGCGTCGCCAGCGCGCGCCCCAGCGCCTCCAGGTCCTCCCGGCTACCCACCGACACCGCCTGCAACCGCACCACGCGCCGCAACGCCCTCGTCAAATCGAACCGCACCGTGGCGCTGTCCAGGAAGCCCACCAGCGTCACCGTCCCGCCCACCCGCGCCGCCCCGATGGAGCGCCCCACCCCTTCTCCGCCGACCACGTCCACCACGTGCTCCGCCCCGCGTCCCTCTGTCAGCGCCAGCACCCGCGCATCCCACTCCGGCTCCGTCCCCGTGTGGATACCGGCCGCTGCGCCCAGCGCCACCGCCCGCTCCAGCTTCGCCGGGCTCCGCGAAGTCACGAGCACCCGGGCTCCCGCCATCCGTGCCAGCTGGAGCGCGAACAGCGACACCCCACCCGTCCCCTGCACCACCACCGTATCCCCGGGCCCCACGCGCCCCGCCGTGAACAGCGCATGCCACGCGGTGACGCCGGCAATCGGCAGCGTTGCCGCCTCCGCGTCCGTCAGGTGCGTCGGCGCGGCCACCGCCGCCTCCTCGTGGATGCAGGCGTATTCGCGCAGCAGTCCATCCAACGGGCCGCCCAGCCGCCTGCGGGTGTTCTCCTCCGTGGGCCCGCCACGAACCCAGTCCGGCACATATGCCGGGATGATGCGGTCACCCACCTTGAAGCGCCGCACCTCCGCGCCCACCGCCACCACCTCGCCCACGCCGTCCGAGACGGGCACCAGCGGGCGCGGATAGTCGCCGTACGTCCCTCGAAGGATGGCCAGGTCCCGGTAGTTCAGCGACACGGCGCGCAGCTTCAACAGTAGCTCGCGCGGCCCTGGCACCGGCACCGGCCGCTCCGTCGGGACCAGGGACTCCGGACCGCTTCCTCGAATCAGCTCGTAGGTCTTCATGCCCGAAACATGCGCCCGGGCCGGGGCTGCGGAAACGAACGTCCATGCACGTCCGACGTGCAATCATGCACGGCCATGCTCCAGTGGGATGACCTGCGCTACTTCCTCGCCGTGCACCGCCATGGCACGCACGCCGCGGCGGGCCGCGCGCTGCGTGTCGCGCCCACCACCATCGGCCGGAGGCTGGCCGCGCTGGAGGAGGCGCTCGGCGTGAAGCTCTTCCAGCGCACGCCTGGCGGACTGGTCCTCGGAGAGAACGGGCAGGTGCTGCGCGCCCATGCCGAGCGGGTGGAAGCCGAGGTATTCGCCTCCGAGCGCGAGCTGACCGGCGCGGACCGGCGCGTGTCGGGCCCGGTGCGCCTCACCGCGGGAGATGGAATGGCTACCCACCTGCTCGCCCCCCGGCTGACGGAGCTCCAGCAGGCGCACCCGGAGCTGCGAGTGGAGTTGCGCGCGGACAACCTCGCTGTGGACCTGTCCCGCCGTGAGGCGGACGTCGCCCTGCGCCTGTTCCGCCCCCGCGAGCAGTCCCTCATCACGCGCCGGCTGGCGCCCTTCACTTTCGGCATCTACGGCGGCGAGCCCTACCTCGCCCGCCGGGGCCGGCCCTCCGGGATGAAGGATGCGGCCCGGCATGACTGGCTCGGTCCGGAGTCAGCGCAGGACGGCACGCCGCCGGGACAGTGGCTGCGCCGCCACATCCCCGCCTCGCGCATCGCCCTGCGCTCCAGCGCCACCACCGTCCTCATGTCGGCCTGTGCCGCGGGACAGGGGCTCGCCGTGTTCCCGGAGCTGCTCGCGGCCTGTGACGCGCGCCTCGTCCCCGTGCTCCCGCGCGCCGCGCTCCCCACCCGTGAGCTGTGGGCCGTCACCCACCAGGACCTTCGTCATAGTGCCCGCGTCGCCGCCGTCATGGACTGGCTGGTGCGGCTCTTCCCGGCGGCACGGCCCGCCTGACACCGCGAAGGCGGAGCGCGCCAGCCCGCGCGACTACGGACGCTCCTCGCGCTTCCCGGGACCCTGCGACGGCGGCCCCGGTGGGCGCACCCGCTTGACGGGGAGCCTCCAGCCGAAGCGCAGCGACACGAGCCGCAGCGCCCCTCCCACCAGCATCCCTGCCAACAGCGCCAGCTTCGGATGCCCCGCCTGGGAGAACGCGAGGCAGACGATGCTCGCCGCCAGCGCCGCCGTCGCGTAGTAGCCCGGCACGGCCCGCATCAGCGCCGGCGTCTGCCGGCTCAGCACGTCGCGAACGATGCCCCCTCCGGCCGCGGTGATGACGCCCATCAACAGCGACGTGCCAGGGTGCAGCCCCACCTCCAGCGTCCGCTGTGTCCCCGCCACCGCGAACGCGCCCAGCGTCAGCGCGTCCAGCGTCGCGAGCAGCTTCACCCCCGGCCCGTGTCTCAGCTCGAAGAGGAAGGCCGCGAGCGAGCCCAGCAACGCCATGGTCAGATACCCCGGCCGCACCAGCGCCAGCGGAGGCCCCGCCTGCAAGAGCGTGTCGCGGATGATGCCGCCGCCGACACCGGAGACGAGCCCCAGCACCAGGTACCCCATCAGGTCCATCTTCCGCCGCTCGGCCTGCAACGCCCCCAGCACCGAGCCCGCGAACACGCCCACCAGGTCCACGATGAGCGTTCCCAGGGAGATGACCTCCTCCGGGACCACGGGCGCCGTCAGGTCGAAAGCCATGGCCCCCGAGGCTGCTACTTCACCGCCGCCGCGTCCATGCCTTCCCGGGCACGCGCCTTCACCGGTACTCGTCCCGGTGCTTGACCCAGGCCATCGGCCACGGGAGCCCCTGCTCGTCGCGTCCCTTCGGCACGAGGTCCAGGTACTGATACGCCGTGTTCATCATGTCCACCCCTCGCCCGTAGCAGGAGTAGGTGTGGAAGAGCCCGCCGTCGGCGTCCTTGTAGAACGTGCTGATGCCTTGCAGGTCCGTCTTGGAGAGTTCGAGCGGCGCGTAGTTGTACGTCGCCCGCTTCGCGGCGAGGTCCTCCGGGGTGAACGAGACGCCGTAGTCGTAGTTGAAGTCCGTCCCGAAGGAGGACAACCACTTGAAGCTCCACTCCATGCGGCGCTCGAACGCCTGCAGCTTCGCGAAGGGCGCGCGGGAAATCGCGACGAATGACACGTCACGCTGCTCCAGGTGCAGCACGACGCCATTGAAGTTGTCGGCCCAGAACGAGCAACTCTTGCAGCCTGCCTCCCACTCCGGGGCGAACATGAAGTGGTACACGATGAGCTGGCTTCGTCCCTGAAAGAGCTGTGACAGCGTCTCCTCGCCGTCGGGCCCCTGGAAGACGTACGGCTTGCCCACCCGGACCCAGGGAAGCTCGCGCCGCTCCTGGCTCAGCTGGTCTCTCGCGTGGGTGAAGTCCTTCTCCTTGAGCAAGAGGCGCTTGCGCGCGTCCAGCCACTCCTCCCGCGAAACGACGCTGTGCTTGTTCATGACCGCGCCCCTTTCGGCCGCCGCACGGCGCGGACCTTTCCGCTCGGCCCACCGCCACAGAAGAACAGCGCCCCACCGTCCGACTCGAGCCCGGACACCATGACTCCGGCAGGCAGCTCGAGCCGCTCGAGCACCTCGCCCGTGTCCGGCTGGATGCGGCGCACGTCGCTCGCGTCACCTTCCCAGGTGCCGTGCCAGAGCTCTCCGTCGACCCACGTCACTCCCGTCACGAAGCGGTTGGACTCGATGGTGCGCAGGATGGCGCCCGTCTCCGGGTCGATTTGATGAATCTTGCGCTCCCGGTACTGGCCGACCCAGAGCGTGCCCTCGGCCCAGGCGAGCCCGGAGTCCTTGCCGCCTCCGGGGGCCGGTATCGACGCGAGGACCTTTCCCGTCGCCGGGTCGATCTTGTCGATGCGCGCCTCGGCAATCTGGAACAGGTGCTTGCCGTCGAACGCGGTGCCCGCATCCGACGCGACGTCCAGCGTCCGCACGGGCTTGCCGCTCTCCGGGTCGAAGGCGACGAGCTTCTCGCCGGTGGCGGCCCAGACGTGGCGCCCGTCGTGCGTGACACCGTGCACGTGTTCGGCGCCCGCGAACGGGCCGTATTCCCGCACGACCTCGGCGGCCTGCACTCGGGCCGGAGGTTGCGCTGTGGCTGTCTTGCTTGAAGTGCGAGTCATGACGTGGCTCCTCGCGGCTTCTCCGCCGCTCCATGCAATGAGTACCCAGCCGGCAGCGTCGCGGGGAGTAACAACGTCGTCGTGAATCCCGTGAGCGGAGGCGACAGCCAGCGCTGGGAACGGGCACGTCCCACCGAGTGCACCCGTCCCGCGGCTTCGAGCTCGGCGAGCGCCCGCTGGACCGTGCGCTGGCTCTCGCCGAGCGCGAGTGCGAGCGCAGAGGTCGACCAGGCCTCGCCGTCGGAGAGCAGCGCCAGCAGCGACGCCGGGTCCCCGTCGATGGGTGGCAGCAGCACGGAGACCTCGCGGGCGAGGCGCGGCGTGAGCGCGAAGCCGTCCTGGGTGGCATCGACGCGGGCCAGCGGCGCGAGCACCGCGCGCAGGCGGCCGACCTCCACCCTCAGGCGGACCCGATGGGACTCATTCGCGCGGCGCGCACCGAAGACACGGGCAATGAGGACGTCGCGGTCGACGCCTTCCGGCCAGGCTTCCCCCAGCGCGCGCGCCAGCGCGAAGAGCACCGGCCTCCTGGCGAGGGAGACCTCCTGCGCTCCACTTCGCAGCGCGCGATGGCAGGCGTCGACGACCAGGTCGCCCGACGTGAACACCGCCTCCACGTCTTCGAGCAGGAGCGCACGCTCGGAGCCCGCGCTGAGCTGGCGCGCGGCGGGCCGTTCGAGCGCCGTGCGGGCCTGCTCGACCTCGGCCACCAGGGCGGGCACGAACGCGCGTCTCGCCGCCTCGTGAGCCCGTTCGAGCGCCTCGCGCGCCGGGCGTGTCCGGACCCGTCTCGAGGCGATGTCGGCCGCCACGAGCTCCGCGACGGCCACGAGCGCGGGCGGCATGCCACGCGCATCCAGGTGTGAGCGCAAGGCCTCGGCCTCGTCGAGGCGACCGAGCAGCAGGAGCCGGCGTATCGCGATGAGGCGCGCATGCAGTGCGTTCGCCCGGTCCCCTCGGGCATCGAGCGTCACGAGCGCTGCGTCGAGTGCGCGTGGGGACCAGGTCAGGTCGCGCACCGCCAGCGCCACCTCCGCTTCGGCCACCCGGCACCGTGCGCGTGCAAGGTCCTCACCCGGGCCGAAGCCACGGGCGGCGCGCCTCAGGAGCTCACGAGCCCGCGCATGCTCACCGAGCTGGGCCATCGCGATACCGCGCAACGCGAGCGCCGGAGCGTCGTCGCGAAGGGCCACGCGCTTCAGCGCGCCCAGCGCATCACCGGCGGAGAGCGCGCGTGCGGCGGCGGCTATCAGGGAGTCCATGCCGACAGGCTACCTTCACGGCACGGCTTCGCGCCGCGCCTGCGCATCACCTGCGAAGAGGGCTTGCACGGTCCCCTTCAGCAGGCCCTCCCACGGAAGAGCTTCGCGCCGCGCCTGCGCGTCACCGGCGGAGAGGGCACGCACGGTCCCTGTCACCACGCCCTCCCACGGAAGAGCTTCGCGCCGCGCCTGCATATCTCACCGCCAGAGGCGCATTCGCACAGTCCCTGTCAGCAGACCGTCCCGTGGAACAGCTTCACGCCGCGCCTGCGCATCACCAACTGGAACACCCCCACAGCTCCTCCCTGGAGTACGGATTCGCGCCGCGCTTGTTACTCCTCGGAGCTGGAGCCGCTGACTATGGATTGCATATGCGGACCCCACCTCTCCGACATCGCACCGAGCCAGCCCACTCCTCCCGGCGCTTCACTCGCCTCGCATTCCTCCCGGTGCTCGTGGGAGTGCTCGTGCCCAAGTGTCCGGTATGCATCGCCGTGTATCTGTCCGCCATCGGCACCGGGGCGAGCACCGCGCGGGGAGCAGCACCGCTCGTCGTCCATGCGGGGAACGCCCTCGTCGCCCTCGCGCTCATCGTCCTGGGCTTGCGCGTGGTACGGGCGCGCCGTTACGGCCTGGTCGCGCTGTTCGCCATCTCCGCGGGCGCGCTCCTCGCCCTCGCACTGGCGTTTCCGACTCCACTCTGGCCGCGCCTCATCGCGCTCGCGGGTGTCGGTGTCTCCGTCCTGCGCTCCAGGCGCGTGACGCACCCCGCCTTCGCGCACGTGCCGCTCCAGGCGAGCGCCATGACAGCGGCGCCTGCGACGGAAAGTCAGAGCAGGCAAGCAGGTTTCACAACCCGCACGTCAAAACGTTTTGTGTACCACCTGCTACGCCGCGAGTGACTTCCGCCCACTCCCGCCGTTCTGCCATGTTGCAGATGTCACTCCCCCGGAGAGCCTCATGGACCGCCGTCTCGGCCCCGCGTTCTTCCTCGGTTCCGTGCTTCTGCTCGGTGCTTGCAAGAAGTCCCAGGACCCCGCCCCCGTGGCTCCCTCCCCGGCTCCGGCGGAGGCGAAGGCCGTAGCGCCCGCGCCCGCGTTCACCCTCTCCTACCTCCAGGACGCCCCGCCCTCGGGCTGCACCTGGACGCGCCAGGACACGGGCGGTGCGAAGAAGGCCCTCTTCACCGTGGACGCGGCGTGTGAGCGGCTCGGCCTCGCGTGGAGCCCGGACGGCCGGCAGGGCGCGGTGGTGGACCGGGGCAACGGCACCGTGAAGCCGCGCGCCTGGCTGGTGGACGTCCAGGCCGGCCAGGGGACTCCGCTCGCACTGCCGGAGACGGGCCACACGGACGCCGTGGGCTTCGACGCCGCGGGCCGTCCCGTCGCGCTGGTGTCCCAGGTGGACGACCTCGTCCGCAAGGCGGATGGCACCGACGAGTACTTCCTCTTCGAGGGCCAGCGCCTCCCCATCACCCAGGCCGAGGGCAGCGTCGGCCTCGCACACGCCTTCCGCCGTGAGGGTGACGCGTGGAAGCGCATCGAGACGGTGGCCACCGTCTACGAGGCCGACACCGCGGCCGGCACCGGCGCGCTCACCACCGCGACCATGCTCGTGTCCTCCACCTCGGGCCTGGACGCGGACGCTCCCGCGACCAACGCGTTCCCCGAGGGCAGCGAGGACACCGCCCGGCTCGACGCGGTGGTGACGGAGAAGGGCCACGACAGGTTCGGCGAGTGGGTCTCCCTCGAGACGGACGGCGGCCCCCTCTACGCCTGGCGGGCCACCGGCGAGCTGTCCGCGCTGATGCCGCCGCTGCGCTGGGAGGTGCAGGACCGGCTGGTGGAGCCCGAGGAGCTGGCCCTGGCGCCCACGTCCGCGGTGGACCTGCGGGTGCGCGGGCCGCTGCTGCTCGTCTCCTCCGACAAGGCCGTGCGCGTCTATGACGCGAAGGCGAAGCGGCGCGTCTTCGCGCTCGACGGCGTGCACGCGACGCGCTTCTGGCCGAAGCCGCGCACCGTCACCGCGGCGGCGCCCTCCGACGCGTCCACCGCCACCGCGCAGTAGCCGCCTCGAAAAGAGCACGGGCCATCAAATGGGCGCCGGGCGCCCCCGCTACCTTCCTCCGCGTCGTTCCACACGAGCACGCGGAGTCACGAAGATGCATGCGGAGTACCTGAAGCAGGACGAAGACCTCGTCATCATCGGCCCGGCGCTGCGCACCTCGCCCGAGCAGGCCGGCCAGGACATCCCCCACTTCTGGCAGCGCTTCATGCGCGAGCACCTGCCCGCGCGGAAGGACGCGCGCGACGTCTACGCCGTCTATTGCGACTACGAGAGCGACCACCGCGGCCCCTACACCCTGGTCATCGGCACGCGGGCCCCCGCGGAGGCACCGGTGCCGGACGGCCTGCGCAGGGTGGTCATCCCCCGCGGCGAGTACGCACGCTTCATGGCCCGGGGCGACCCGGCCCGGGCGCTCTGGGCCACCTGGGCCCACGTCTGGGAAGCCTGGGAGCGGCGCGCGGAGCGGCGCTACGTCGCTGACTTCGAGCGCTACGAAGTGGCCGCCATGGCCCGGGGAGTCCTCGAAGCCGAGGTGCTGGTGGGCCTGTCCTAATCCGCGATGCGGACGCGCACCTCGGTGAGCAGCTCTGTCTCCGGGGTCTGCTCGGGGTCGTTGAGGTAGTGCTCGATGACGGCCTCCGGCGCGGGCTCGTACCCGCTGGTGGGGAACCAACGGCCGATGACATCGAGGTACGTCTCCGCCAGCCGCGCGTAGGAACCCCGGTGCATCCCCACGGCGTATGTGCCGCCGGGAAGGTCCATGACGCCGACCTCGTCCGTGGCGGTGAAGCCTCCACCGACGGCGACACACGCGTCGAAGCGCAGCAGCGCCTCCTCGGTGACCTCCGGGTCATCCGGACACACGCCGTAGAGGACGGGGTCCGCGCCGAGGAGCCCGTGCTGCGTGGCCCAGGCCTGCATCCGCTGCCACAGGTGCCCGATGTCCGCGTAGCTGCCGCGGTGGCGCATGAAGGCCACGCGCAGCGCTGGATACGTGTGCACCTGGACGTCCACCCCGGGCGCCCCGGCATGCGCCTGCTGCCACGCGAGGACTCGCGACGGGGGCTGCTCGCGGAACTCAGAGGGAGGCACGCCGAAGCGCGTGATGAACGCGCGGGTGAAGGCCTCGTGGGACTCGTAGCCAGCGTCGAGCGCGACATCGAGCAGGCGCGCGTCAGCACTGGCGCGGAGTCTGCGCGCGGCCCGCTCCAGGCGCAGGCGGCGCACGTGCTCCATGACGCTCTCCCCCATCCGCGCGCGGAAGATGCGGTGGAAGTGGTGCAGCGAGAAGCTCGCCGCCTGGGCCAGGGCCGTGGGGTCGACGGGCGCGTCCAGGCGCTCCTGCAGCACCTGCTGCGCCCGGAGCAACCGCCGCTGGTAGTCGGCTTCCGTCGTCTGTCGGGGTGGCATTCAGGTCGCCGCGCTCATCCGGAGATGGCCGACGCGGCGGAGAAGAGCGCGAGGTAGCTGCCGCCGCACAGGAAGCAGGTGAGCAGGGGCCCCGCGAGCGCTCCGAACGCCGCCCCGCCCCAGCTCACCGCGTTCAGGTGGCGGTAGGCGATGATACGCAGGCCGACGGCCCACAGTGGGGCCACGTACATGCCGCACATCGGAATCAGTCCAATCAGGTAGGGCGCCTGGGAGAGGGCATTGCCCCGCAGCGTCACCGCGTACGGGTGCTCACTGCCCGCCATCCGGAGCAGCAGGTGGTCCACGCCGGAGCTGAACAGCGTGACGACCACGCCCATCAGGGGTGCCAGGACCGTCATCGCGGCGAACATGCCGGCGCCAATCGCCTTGAACGCCGCCGGGTCCACGTTGTCGGCCTTCATCGTCTCGTCCGGCATGGGGAAGACGGCCATGAAGGCCATGTAGACGAGCGCCGTGGTGAAGTAGCCCACGAAGTTGCACAGCATCGTGAAGCCGAGCGAGCTGCCCACCGTGCCCTCCGGATTCAGCCGCTCGAAGGTCGGCCCCGGGCGGAACATGATGTCCAGGCACGTCTCCCAGAAGGCCCGGAGCGTCCCCACCTCCTCGCGCCGGTCCCACGCCAGCAGCCCCGCCGGCTGGCGCTCATGGCACGCGGCGCAGACAATCTCACCGCGCGGTCCCTGCCGCAGGCACTTCGCGCACGCGAAGTTGCCGCAGCGGCTGCAGGCGCTCAGGCTCAGGTACTCCGGGTGGACCGCGCACACCGGCTCCGCGGAGCCCGGCACCGCCTCCTTCAGCAGCGAGGCGCCACACATTCCGCAGGACTCGGCACCCGGGATGATGGCGGCAGGGCAATTGGGACAGGGGATGCGCATGGGCGCGCCATCCTCGCACGACGGTGCGCTCGCGCCACGGACTCTCGGGGCTCGAAGGGAGCGGAGCCAGGACGGCGGGTACGAGGAAGCGCCGCTGTCCGCGCGGGCGCTTCAGGGCTACTGCTGGCGGGGACGCACGAGCCCGTGGTCGTCCGGCACCGGACCGCTGGAGCCCCGCTCCGCGCCCGCGCGGCTCGCGGACGTCGAGGGCGCGGGCGCCACCTCCCGGGCACGCCGGGCCTGGCGCAGCGCGGCCTTCGCCTGGGCCTTGTGCCCCTGCGCGCCCTCGCGCTTCGCCAGCGCCTCCCACAACTCGGGCGAGTCCGGGTGCAGCGTCACGCCCGCGCGCAAGAGGCCCAGCCCCACCTGGGGAGATTCCGCCTCGCCCACGCGCTTGAGCAGCCCGCCGGGGGCCAGCGACAGCGCGCCCTGGGGCGTGGCCAGCGCCTCGCGCAGGTGCGGCAGCGCGTCGCCGTCACGCTTCGCCGCCAGCAGCGCCTGGGCCAGCGCCACCCGCGCGTCCACACTGCGCGGCTGCAGTTCCACCGCGAGCTCCAGCCAGCGCAGGCGCGCGGCGGACTGCTTGAGCAGCGCATGTCCCTCGGCGATGCGCAGCAACTCGTCCGAGTAGTCCGGCCGCACCTCCGGGGCCCGGGCCGCCGCCTCGCGCAGCGCGGGCATGTGGCGCTCCGGGTCCTTCATTTCATCCAGCCGCTGGCGGCGCAGCGCGGGCACCTCCGCGCGCTTCCAACTGGAGACGAAGCGCAGCAGGTCCTCGCGCAGCGGCCCGCCGAAGCGCTCCGTGTCGGGCAGGCCCTGCGCGTCGCACGCAGCCAGGTAGTCCGAGAAGAAGGACAGCGGCCCCTCGGCGGGGTAGGTGCGCAGCCGCTCGGCGCCGTGGGCCTTCTCCAGCGTGCGCGCCATGTGCGCGCCCACGCGGATGAAGACGGAGCCCATGCGCGGGTCATGCGCCCCCTTGATGCGCTCCAGCGCCGCGCGCGAGTCCTTCGCAATCTCCTTGCGGTCCAGCAGGTCGGAGACGCGGGTGAAGGCGCCGGGCAGATCTTCATCCGGCGGCAGCGAGCCCGGCCCGCGCGTGGCCCACTGGTGGTACGCCAGCCCGTAGCTGGCGATGCGGCCCAGGCCCTCGTACACCACCGCGTCAACCGCGTCCGCCAGGTGCGCGTCGCGCCGCGTGACGCCGTCCTCCAGCACCTGCTCCATCAACCGGATGGACAGGCGCCGCAGCCGCTTCGCCTCGCCCTCCACGTTGGTGGCCAGGGCAATCACCGTGTCCTCGGCGGGGAACATCACCAGCAGCGTGGTGGTCTCCGGCTGGCCGCCCGCGTGCGCCACCAGGTAGTGGCCGCGCAGCGGGTAGGTCGCGAAGCCCATGCCGTAGTCGGTGAGGCGCCCGTCCGAGGTGGCCATGGACGCCTGCATGCGGCCCATCGTGTCGCGAGACACCAGCGTGTTCGCCAGCACCGCGCGGCCGAAGCCGAGCATGTCCCCCACCGTGCCGCGGGTGCCGCCGCCACCGAAGCGGCTGGACACGTCCAGGAAGCGCGACGGCTTCAGCACGCCGCCCACCACGCGGTAGCCCACCGCCTGGTGTTCGTCGCGCGTGGAGATGATGTCCAGGTCGGCGTGCTCCATGCCCGAGGGCTGGAAGACGTGCTCGCGCAGGTAGTCGCGGTAGGACTGGCCGGAGGCCGCCTCCACCGCGGCGCCCAGCAGGTTGAAGCCCCACGTGCTGTACAGGTAGCGGGTGCGCGGCTCGAAGGCGAGCTGCTTGTCCGCGAACATGGCGATGGCCTCCTGCGTGCTCACCGCCTTCACGTTGTTGCTGGAGGCCAGGCCGTCATAGGTCGGCACGCCACTCAGATGGCCCAGCAAATCGTGCACGGTGACGGGCCACTGCTTCCGCGGCCAGGAGGACACCAGCGTGCTGATGTCCGCGTCCAGGCCCAGCTTCCCCTGCTCCACCAATTGGAGCACCGCCACCGCGGTGAAGGACTTGGTGACGGACGCCATGCGGTACGTGGTGCGCGGCGTCGCGGGCAGGCGGCGGGCCAGGTCTCGCTGGCCGTACGCGCACACCCAGCGCTGGTCGCCCCGCGTGACGCCCACGGACAGGCCCGCCACGGGCCCTTGTGACAGCTCGGCGCGGACGATGGCGTCCAGCGCGCGCTGGGCCTCGGGAGGGAAGGCGCGCGGCGAGCCCTCGGCGTCGACGGGCTCGCACACCGGCGCGCCGCGCGGCGCCGCCCACGACGTGGCGGGCCCGACGAGCAGCAGGACGGCGGCGACCAGGGACTTCAGGAATGAGGGGCTCAAGGCGCGGCCTCCGCGGTGGGCGCGGACGAGGAAGTCCGCGGGCCCGTAGCAGGCGATAGGGTGGCCACCCTGCCAGCCCCGGGCGGAGTCTCCACCCAGGCGCGCAGCAACGCGTCCGTGACGAGGTGGCCGAGGAGGTCCAGCCCCCGGCCGCGCGGGTGCACGAGGTCCTCGTGCATGAAGCCCGCCTTGTAGAAGCGCGCCAGCGAGCCCGCGCCGCCCATGGCGGTGAAGGTGTCGAAGAAGGCGCAGCCCTCGGCCAGGGCGATTTCGCGCTCGGCGCCCACCACGGACTCCAGGAACGGGCGCTGCTTGAAGGTCTGCGCCTTCCCGTGCGAGTCGCTCACCGCGTCCATCGGCCCCACCACCATGCAGGCGCTGGCCGGTGCGGCCGCGCGCGCACGCCGCAGCAGCGTCTGCAGGTCCGCGCGCAGCTTCTCCAAATCCATGCGCTTCCACTCCAGCCGCTTGGACTCGTTGCCGCCGAGGAAGAAGAGCATCAGCTTCGGCTCGCGCTCGGCGAGCTGCGCTCGGAGCATGGCGTCGTCCATGCGCGCGTAGAGCCCCGCGTCCGCGGACGGCACGCCCAGCATGTCCAGGACGATGCCGGGGCGCGCGTGCTGGAGCACCACGCCCTGCACCACCGCGCCCTTGCCCTCCGCCACCACGTCCACCGACGTGGCGCCCTCGGGAAGGTCGAAGCGGGTGGCGTGCGCCGCGCCGTCGCCCGTGGGCTCCGTCTTCGCGAGCACCTGGCCGCCACTGGACACGGTGAGCGCCCCGCCCTTCGGCACGTCCAGCCACCACAGCGTGCCCCGGGACTCACCCTCCAGCTTGAAGCGGCCTCGTGCCTTCGCGGTGGTGGCCACGTGGTACACGCCCGTGATTCCGAAGGGCAGCGGCGGCGCGCGCAGCTCGCCCAGCGTGCGCGGCTGCCACCCGCTGGCGCTGTGACTGGCGCGGCCCCGCCCTCCGTAGGGCGCCATCCGGTCCACCAGCAGCAGCCCCCGACCGGAGGTGCCGAAGGCGGTGCCCAGGTCCTCGCGGAGGATGTCGACGATGCGGTCTCCGGCGATCAGCGAGTTGCCGAACGCCTCGATGACGGTGGGGCCCGAGGCCCTGCCCACCGCCAGCGCGTCCAGCGACTCGAAGAAGGGCGCCAGCGCGGTGCGCGCGCAGCCCGTCCCGTCCGGACTCACGCACGGGTCATCCACCCTCGCGCCGGGCGCGCCAAGCCGCTCCGCCAGCTCCTGGAGTGCCTGCACGCGTACCGGGCGAGCAGGCATCACCCGCGCGGGAGGTGGCTCGCGCACGGCGGTGGGCGCCGGCACGGGCACGGGCGCCTCCGGAGGCGTGACGGGCGCTGCCGGCAGGATGGATGTGGGCGTGAGGCGTCGCGGCTCCGACCCGATTTCACAGGCGGCCAGCAGGCCACAGGCCAGGACGGGGAGCCACGCCCGCCCCCACCGGACTTCCGAATGCGTCATGCGCCCGGGAGCGTAGACGAAAGCCCCCGCCCACGCATGTTCCCGGCCGGGTGCCGCGCTTCCCTGCCCGCTGGAATCATCCAGCCTCGCGACCCGCCTTGCGAGCTGAAACGCGGGGTTCGCTTCATCTCGGACACCCCAACCCCTGAGAACAGGCCCTGCAAAGATGCAAGGTCAAGCCCCGAACATCGTCCCTTCACTTGGGACACCCATGCCCCAAATTATCCGCCGCGGCTTATGGAGAAACCAAAGAACAGGGTAGCGAACTGGACCCGGC
The DNA here is from genome assembly GCF_010894405.1 of Pyxidicoccus caerfyrddinensis. Taxonomy (GTDB): domain Bacteria; phylum Myxococcota; class Myxococcia; order Myxococcales; family Myxococcaceae; genus Myxococcus; species Myxococcus caerfyrddinensis. The sequence goes on along the minus strand of NZ_JAAIYA010000003.1, from coordinate 240,817 downwards.
TGCACCGACGGTTCGGCGACCACGTACGCAAGCTGAGGAACTCGCGGGAGCTGACACAGGAGAGCCTGGCCGAACGCAGCAACCTTTCCGTCGACGCCATCCGCCGTATCGAGCGCGGCTCGTTCTCGCCCTCACTGGACACGCTGGGCAAGCTGACGGTGGGCCTGGACGTGTCGCTGAAGACGCTCTTCCACGGCTTCGAGCGCGAGCGCACCGATGCCGTGGCCGAGATTTGCGACTTCCTCGCCCACCGCTCGGGCCGGGAGGTGGAGCTTGCCTGGCGCGTCATCCAGGCCATGTTCGAGGAGCGCTGACGCGTCTCACACTCACTGCTTCCGCGCCGCATGGTGCAGGAGCGCGGCGCGGCTGGACACCCCCAGCTTGTCGAAGACGTGCTGGAGGTGCTTCTTCACCGTGCCCAGCGAGCACTTCAAGTCATCCGCGATGAGCTGATTGTCCCAGCCGCGCAGCACGGCTGACACCACCTCCGCCTCGCGCGGCGTGAGCCGCTCGCGCCACGCCTCGGGCAGCGGCGTGCCATGCGGCGTCTCCCGCAGCAGCAGCGCCCACTCGCGCCGGCCCGCGCCATCCGGTGGCAACGGCACGTAGGTGACGCGCAGGTCCCTCATCGGCCCCTCGCGCAGCCAGGCGTCCGGGGGCGGTGCCTCCAGTCCCCTCGCACCGGACAGCCGGGCCAGCGGCGCCAGCAGGGCCAGTGGCAGCCCGCCCGGCCCGCGCTCCAGCGGAGAGAACCATTGCTCCAGCAGCGCGGTGGCGTGCGCGGTGCGCATCACCTCGCGGCCGGAGGGCGCCAGCACCACGCACTCGGCGCCCTGGTGGTGGAAGAGGGTGTCCAGCAGCGCGGCCCGGCGCGACTGCTGGCCCAGCAGTCGGCAGTTGCGCACCGTGCTGACGAGCATCGGCGTGAGCCGCTGCAGCAGGGCGCGGTCATTGTCCGAGAAGGGCCGCTGCCGCTCGCGGTACAGCGTGAGGCCGCCGTGCCAGTCGCCGCGCACGTCCAGCAGCACCGACATCACGTGCCGCATCGGGAAGCCAATCTCGTGACAGCGCTGGTACAGCGCCGTGCGCTCCAGCGCCCGGGGCGTCACCATCTCCGAGTCGCGCAGCACCACGTTGGGCTGGTGGACGACGGCCTCGCGCACGAAGTCCACGGCGGACAGCTCGCCGTAGTGGGTGACGAAGGCCTCCGGCATCCGCGTCACCACCCAGTCGTACCCACCGGGCAGCTCGGGCTGGGACACGCACATGGCCGCGCAGTCCGTCGGCAGCAGCCGCGCGAGCAGCCCGTACGCCCCGTCCAGCACCTCCGAGAGGTTGAGCGAGCTGCCCAGCGTCTCCACCAGCTCCAGCACGAGCCCCTGCTCGTGGGCGTCCAGCTGCAGGGACGGGCCTCCCATGCGGCACCTCCGAGGGTGGAACGGGTGGGTACCCTATCACCCTGGACCCGGCGCCGGGCCGCGACCCGCGCGGAAGGAACGTTCATTCCGCTCAGGGCCCGCCGCCCCAGGAGCGGAAGGAACGTTCATTCCGGATGCGGCTCAGCTCCCCGCGGGCACCCGACCGGAAGGAACCGTCATTCCGCTCCTCCCCTCCGCCGTGTAGACCTGAGCGGAATGAACGTTCCTTCCGCCCCACCCCCGTCGACGCGCCGGGTGCGCCTCACCTCGCTGGTGCTGGCGGTGCTCGTGCTGGCGCTGGGCCTGGCCTCGCGCTCGAAGTCGGTGGCGTGGCCGCCGTTCTTCGCCGAATACGCGGGGGACACGCTGTGGGCGCTGCTGGTGTTCCTGCTGCTGCGCTTCGTGGCGCCCGCGCGTCCGGTGCTCCACGTGGCGGCCGCGGCTCTGGCCTTCTCCTTCGCGGTGGAGTTCAGCCAGCTCTACCAGGCGCCCTGGCTGAACGCGGTGCGCAGGACGCTGCCGGGCCGGCTGGTGCTGGGCGCCGGGTTCCTGTGGAGCGACCTCGTCTGCTACACGGCCGGCGTACTGGCCGGGCTCGGCCTGAGCGCCGCCTTCCGCCTGCGCGCGGCTACACCTGCGTCTTGACCACGTCCTTCAGGCCCGTGGTGGCCTTCTCGACCACGCGACTCACCAGGTCCAGCTCCTGCGTGTAGCGGTACATGGAAGCCTGGAGCGACAGCAGCTCCGCGTTGGAGAACGGCTTGCCGGAGCTGGCCTCCCGGATGATGCGGTCCATGTCGAGCTGGCCCTGCTCCAGCGCACGCACGACGGTGGAGACGGCGTTGAGCACGGGCCGCTCCGTGCGGGCGACCTCCTCCACCGCGTGCACCCCCTGAACCGCGGGCGTGCCGGTGGCGCGGGTCTTGTCCGCGAGGACTCCGTCGAAGCGCGACTCCGCCTGCTTGTCCATGGGCGCCGCCTGCGCCACGCCCTGCTGCTGCGAGGGCATGGGCTGCGCGGCGGGGACACCGGTCATCGGGCTCGTCATGGGCTGCCTCCTCCAGGACTGTCTGGAAGCGAAGTATCCCCGCCGGCCCTGACACCTCCGACGCGCGAGCGCCATCCCTCGGGACACGGGATGGCGCTCGCACCTTCACCAGTGACAACCGTTACTGGATGGCGACCTTGCGGGTGAGCACCTCGTCCCCCACCGTCAGCCGCAGCGAGTAGACACCGGGCTTCAGCGCGCCACGGTCCAGCTCCAGTCCGTGGGTGCCGGCCGGGTACGCGCCAGAGGCCAGCTCGCGCACGAGCGTGCCCTTCACGTCGTACAGGGCCGCCGACACGGTGGCGGTGGAGTCCACGCGGAACCGCACGCTCGACGATTCGACCATCGGGTTGGGCGACACGCTGAAGCGCTCGTGGCTGTTCTCCGCGCGGGGCGCGAGCGACGCGCGCTCATCCGCCACGCCGTACCGCCGCTGGAGGAGCTTGCGCACGAAGTTCTTCGAGTTCGCCAGCGCCGACGGGGCCACATACGCGCCGTCCGCCGTGTAGCTGTCGCGGCGCCAGTCCTCCTTCACCTCGTTCATCAGCACGCCGTCGTGCTCACCGGTGAGGCGGCCCAGCACCAGGGCGGCGAGCGTCGACTCCAGCCCGTCCTCCTCGCTGGCCGCCACCTTCTCCATCAGGAAGGGCACCGCCACGTCCTCGTGGTTGCGGAACCAGGACTCCAGCTTGGAGAACTCCCGCTGCTCGAAGAACACGGCCGGGTTGCTGAAGACGCGCAGGTCCTCGGAGCGGACGCGGGCCAGCCAGTCGTTGTAGAGCCGGTCCAGCTGGGGCCGCGCCTTGCCGACGCCCGCGCGCAGCTCCGCGAGCTTGCCCGCCTCGGAGCGGGTCAGCTCCACGCGGGGCACCACGGTGAGGCCCGCGGCCACGGACTCGTCGAAGGTGAGGGACGGCGTGCTGACCTTCTCCATGCCGGAGAGTCCCGGGACGAGGGGCCAGGGGGTGTACGGGTCCCTCGCCGCGTCGCGGTAGTAGCCGATGATGCTGCCGTAGCTGGTGCTGTTCAGCGCGTTCATCGGGTGGAAGATGCGCTCCAGGCCACCCGGCTTGCTCTCCCAGTCATACCCGTGCGGGTTGCGGTTGGCCTCGCGGCGCACGGAGAAGTGCGTCGCGTTGTAGATGTCGCTGCTGGTGGACCAGACAGCGATTTCGGCGTTGCTCGAGTTGGCGTCGGTCCGCGTGTACGTGAGCGCGCCCGTGTAGCGCAGCGGGTTGTTGCCGAAGAAGTTGTCCCACGAGTACCAGGAGTAGGGATTGCTGTAGTACGTGCCGTTGATGCAGGCGCCGCCGGAGTTGCTGGCGTAGAGGCAGCCCCAGTACCACCCGTTCGTCAGGCCGCCGGCCCACGACGCGCAGTTGTACGTGTTGGTGGAGGGCGCGGTCTGCATCCCGTCCGCCTGCTTCAGGTTCGGGAAGGAGTTGAACGGCGAGCTGCTGGGGTGCTTCACCGAGCCGTACACGTCCGCGTTGCCCCAGTACACGTACCAGGCGCCCTCGGCGGACACGAGCAGGTACATGTTCATGAACGACGTCGTGTTCTTCACGATGCGGAAGCGCGCATCGTCGAACCAGTTGTAGTCCATGGGCGGCAGGTACCAGTACCGGCCACCCGCGAAGCGCATCGGCGTCAGGTTTCCTTCCGGCGCGAGCCACAGCATGGGCAGGCCGGTGGAGTAGCCGGTGAAGTAGTTGAGCGTGCCCGTGTTGGACGTGCCCACGCTCACCATGTAGCCGGACACCATGGCGTTCTCCTGCAGGATGGCGCCGTTCTGGTAGACATTCACGGTGCCCGCGGAGCCCGTGGACGTGCCCGCGTAGTAGCTGCTGTAGGCCCGCAGCACGAGGTTGTATTCACACGTCTTGGGGATGGTGACGTTGATGCGCGGGTGGCGACCCACGTCGTCGTCGTTGGACCACGCCACCGTGTTGTCGGTGGAGCAGAACAGGTACATCACCGGGTCCACCGCGTAGTAGTCCTGCCCCGCGATGGGCGCCGTGTTGAACGTCACGTTGGTGCCCGCGTTCAGCGTGAGCTTCCGGTAGTACGTGTAGACCACCGGCACCGTCATCAGGTGCGCGTAGTTGCCGTTCGGATTGCTCAGCGTGTACGGCGTCACCTGCCAGGTGTACGAACCCGTGGAGGCCGCGCCCTGGATGGGCCCCGTCGACGGCGGCGGGCCCTGCGGCGGCGCGACGGGCTCCACCTTGTCCTTCCTGCCCACGCGCAGGTCCGCGCCGCGCCTCAGGTCGGAGACGTACTCGTCGTAGAGGCCCATGTCGAAGGTGGCCTGACCTTCGTTGGCCACGAGCTTCACCGCATCGACATCCGGGAAGTGCGGAGCCGCGCTCTCGAAGGCGAGCGTGTGGCGGCCGGCGGAGAAGTAGACACGGCCCTGGCCCTGGATGCGCGACGACTGCCAGCCGTTCTTCTTCAGGTCCAAATCACCGAGGGCCTTGCCGTCCAGCGACACGGAGATGCGCTGGAGCGGGTACGACTTCGCCTTCGCCTCACGGGCATCCGCGGGGACGGCGTTCAGCGCCTGGGCGTGCGCCGCGACGAAGTAGTCGCCGGCCCGCTCCACCTCGAGCGTGAACGTCTTCAGGAGCCGTCCCTCCTGCTGCTCCGTCCGTGAGTCCACGTACAGCCTGCCGCCCTCGATGTCCCGCCCGCGCGAGGCGAGCGCCGCCGAGTCACGCGAGAGCTGGAGCGGTGAGAAGGACTCGGGTGCGGGAGCAACGTCCTGCGCGGCGACCACGGGCAGAGAAGCCAGGCACAGCCATGCAACGAGCGGGTGAGGTCTCATGCGGCTCCTTTCAAGAGGAGCCTGGATGATTCTTGTTTTATGAGATTTATTTCAAGATTGGGTAAAATAAGACCAACCTGACATCCAGTAAGTAATCGTAATCCATGGTTGTTTCATGTCGTCTCCCGGACGAACGGAGGGCAGGCAACCAGGCTCCGAGCACTGAACGTTCCTGGCGCCAGCCCGCCGCCGCTTCCACCCTCGAATGCGGACAGAGGCGTGCGAGGGAGGGGACGGAAGATGTGGCATCGGTGGCTGCCCGCCGGAGTGCTGGCGCTGTGCCTGGTTGCCTGCTCGAGCGAGCCGCAGTCGCGGCAGGAGCCGGGCGCGAGGGAACCGGCCGTGGAGGAGCCCGATGCGGGCGGCTCGCCCCTTCCCGACCCGGCCCCCGGCCCGCTGCCGGACCCCGACCCGACGCCAGAGCCGACTCCGGAGGAGCCTCCTCCCGAGGACACTCCGGCGCTGACGACCTGCGCCCCCGAGCCCGCCGGTGACACCGGCCCGGTGCCCGAGGCGGAGCGCAAGGCCCGCCATGACTACGCATGCACCGGCATCTCGCTGGAGGGCACCGTGCTCTCCACCTCCGGCGCGCCCGTGGCCGGCGCGACGGTGAAGCTGGGTGACACGAGCCAGCGCACCGGCGCGGACGGACGCTTCCGCTTCCCGGTGCTCGCCCGGCACAACGCGCTCCTTCAAGTGGAGGCGGAGGGCTTCCGCCCGTCCCTCGTCGCGGTGGAATTGCGGCGCGGCCTGTCCGAGACACGGGTGGCCCTGCCCCCGCTGCGACTGACGCCGAAGGACGGCGGCGTGCGGATGCTCTTCGGCGGAGACGTGTCGCTGGGGCGCCGCTTCCTGGACCCGACGGACCAGACGCCCAGAGACCGCGTCCCGGAAGACCACCCCGACGCGCTCATCCGTGTATCGGACCCGCTGCCCGGCACGAAGGCGGTGTTCACCTACGTGCGGCCCTTCTTCCAGGCGGCGGAGTTCCGCGTCGTGAATCTGGAGACGCCGGTGACGGACACGCCGGCCACGCCGCACGGCTCGAAGGACTTCGCCTTCTTCACCCTCCCCGGCTCGCTGCCCGCGCTGCCCTGGCTGGGCGTGGACTACGTGAGCATGGGCAACAACCACGTCTATGACTACCTGGACGCGGGCCTGCAGGACACGCTGCGCCATGTCTCGGCGGCGGGGCTCTCGTACAGCGGCGCGGGGCGCACCCCGGACGAGGCCTTCCGCCCGTGGCGCACGGAGCTGGCGGGCTCGCCCTACAGCTTCGTCTCCATGTGCGGCATCAGTGGCGAAGGCGAGGTGCACGACTACGTCGCCGGCCCCACCCAGGGCGGCGCGGCGGACCTGCGAGACACCGCGCGCGTGGCGGCGGTGCTGGGCGCCGAGAAGAGCGCGCAGCGGGTGCCCATCGCCATCCTGCACACGGGCGTCGAGTACAGCGAGCGGCCCTCTGACTTCGCGTCGCAGCAGCTGCGCAACGCGGTGGACCAGGGCGCGGCGCTCGTCATCGGGCACCACCCGCACACGCCCCACGGCTTCCTGCGCTACCGGGGCGTGCTGGTGGCACAGTCGCTCGGCAACCTCGCCTTCGACCAGGACCGGCTGGAGACGATGGTGGGCATGATGACGGAGGTGGAGCTGCACGGCGCCACCGTGTCCCGAGCGCGCGCCCTGCCCGTCTACATCGAGGACTACCGGCCCCGCCCCGTCGCGGGCGAACTGGCGGAGCTCACGCTGCGAAACCTCTCCGAGCTGTCGCGCGAGGGCGGCGTGACGCTGGTGCCGCAGCTGTCGTCCGGAGAGCTGCTGCCCGAGGGCCAGTCCGCCGCCGTGGCCGAGCGCACGGTGGACGTGCCGGTGATGGTGGACGCGAGTGGCGCGGCGACGGTGGACCTGCGGCCCTTCCGTCACGAGGGCGAGTCCATGGCCGTCGCGGAGCTGCTGGGCGCCAATGGCCAGCACGCGACGGCGCGGCGGCTGCGCGCCGGGCGGGACGTGCTGCTCCACGGCGACTTCGAGGACCACGACGTGGACGGCGACGCCAGCGAGGCCGCGCGCTGGGAGCTGGACGGCGGCGCGGGCTTCGTGTGCCAGGACGCGCCGCACCGGGGCGCCGCGGCGCTCTGCCAGACGCGAAGCGCGGGCGACAAAAAGGACGCGGTGGTGGACCTGCACAACCGGCTCCGCCTGCCGGGCTTCGCGGAGGGCCAGCCCCGCCAGGACCTCACGGTGGTGGGCTGGCTCAAGGGCCGCGGCGCCGGTGCGTTCCGCGTCGTCGTCCAGTATCAACCCATCCAGTTCTACAATGTATTCGGCGAGCAGGACGTCCTGCGCCACCCGGGCGGCACGTTCGACTGGACGCAGGTGACGACGGACCTGAGCTTCCCCCGCTCGCCGCCGCAGCCGGACCTCTACAACGCGCCCTGGGCCCTGCAGCTCGCGCTCCACGAGGCCCCACCCGCCAAAGGGTCGGGCCTGCTCGCCGTGGACGACCTGGCGGTGGTGGCATGGGAGCGCGACGGTCAGGGCGGAACCCTGCGCCTGGAGACGCCGCAGCCTCGCGACTTCGTACAAGTTGAAACGACTCCGGGCGGATACACGCTGCGAGTCACCTTCCGGGAGCACCGCGTGCCTTGAGACACTCGCTGGTATTCCCCCTTCCCATTCGCGGCGTTCCCACGACAATGCAGGCGTGAGCCCCGCATCGAAGCCCGTCCTGGTAGTGGACGACGACCCCGACATCCGGGAAGCCGTTCAGGACATCCTCTCCTTCGAGGGCTACGGGGTGGTGCAGGCGGACAACGGCCGGGAGGCGCTGGAGCTGCTGAGCCGGGAGCCGCGGCTGAGCCCGTGCATCATCCTGTTGGACCTGATGATGCCCGTCATGGATGGGGAGGAGCTCGTCGGGCACCTCCAGAAGGAGCCGGCGCTGGCCGCGCTGCCCGTCATCCTGGTGACGGCCAGCGGGCGGGGCATGTTCCCGGGCATCAAGGCCATCATCAAGAAGCCCTTCGAGATGGACGAGCTGCTGGCGGCCGTGTCGGCACACTGCCGTCCCTGAGCGCATCGATGACCAGCTGGCGGAAGGCTCGCGCGCCCGGGTCCGCGTGCGTGCGGGTGTGCCAGATGAGCGCCATGGTCAGCGGAGGAGGCTTCGGGTTCAGCTCGAGCGTGAGCTGCTTCAGCGACAGCATGCCGCATAGGGCCTCCGCGGTCCGCGCCGGCATCCCCACCACGTAGTCCGTCCGGCTGACGGCCACGGCCGCGGCGATGAAGTTGGACACCGTGAGCGCGATGTTCTGGGTGAGGCCATGCTGCTTCATCATCTGACCGAACAGGCGGTGGCCGATTCCCGGGCGCCCGTGGGAGATGTGCAGGTCCACCTGCTGTGACGCATTGAAGGCCTCCTTCGTCAGCACCGTCCCGCGCAGGCGCGGATGGTCCTTCCGGGCGAGGAACACCACCTGCTCCAGGTAGAGCAGCTCCGTGAAGAAGCCTTCCCGCTCGCCCGCCTGCTCGGGGCCGACGGTGGCGTCCACGTCACCGGTGGCCAGGCCGTCGCTCGCAATGAGGTAGTCCAGGCTCACCACGCGCAGCTTCGCCCGGGGCATGCGCCGGGCGAACGCCTCGACGATGAGCGGCAGGTCATGCAGGTGCTGGTTGTCGCCGCAGGCAATCGTGAACTGGCGCGTGCTCTCCGCGGGGTTGAACTGGTTTCCGTCCACGGCCGACTGGAGCTGCGCCACCGCGGAGGTGATGAGCGGCCGCAGCGCCTCGCACCGGGGCGTGGCGACGAGCCCCCGCCCGCTGCGCACCAGCAGCGGGTCCCCGAGCACGTCCCGCAGCCGCGCCAGCGCGTTGCTCACCGCCGACTGCGTGACGTGGAGCTGCCTCGCCGCGCCCGTGGCGCTGCCTGTCTCCAGCACCGCGTGGAGGACGAGGAAGAGGTTGAGGTCCACCGCCGAGAGATTCATGGGAGTGATTCCATACCTCATGAACCATCACTGTCGCCAACGGCTCGACCTCCGTAATTTGAGCCGCATGAACCAGGGCACGGATGAACGGCTGCTGCGCGAGCGGGTCCACCGCATGTTCGACTGCTGGAACCGGGGAGACGGCCACGCGTACGCGGCCTTCTATTCAGAGGACTGCGACTACGTGGCCTTCGACGGCCGGCACCTCAAGGGCCGGAGCGCCAACGCGCAGCTGCATCAGGACTTGTTCGACGGCTTCTTCCTGCGCGGCTCCCGCATCGAGGGGGACGTGGAGTCGGTGCGCTTCGTGACGCCGGAGCTGGCCATCGTCCATGCCTCGGGCGGGGTGAAGCTGCGGTGGCAGAAGAAGCTGGCACCGGGGCGGCGCTCGCGGCAGACGCTGGTGGCAGTGAAGCAGAACGGGGAATGGGAGTTCACCGCGTTCCACAACACGCGCATCCAGCCCACGCGCGGGCTCGGGCTGCACCGCATCCTGCTGATGCTGGGGCGGAAGTAGGCGGGGCCTCAGCGGGGCGCGCCCCAGGCCGCCTCGGCGATGCGCCAGGTGCCGCGCTCGCGCACCAGGAGCAGGTGGTCGATGTAGCGCACGCCCTCGAAGACGACGTCCAGCTTCGCCGCCGCGATGTTGCCCCGGACCTCCACGGCGAGGATTCGCCAGGGACTCTCGCGGTCCGTCTCGCCGCGCTCCTGGTGGTCGGCGTAGCCCGCCGCCGCCTCGGAGAGGGTGACGAGGGCGAAGGGGACGCCCTTCACGTGGACGCGGTAGTACGGACAGTCTGGCGTGTGCGTCTGGTGCAGCAGCGCCGGGCTGTAGGCGGCATGGGCCTCAATCTTCCCGGCGAGCACCGCGCGGATGTCCACTTCCGCGGATGGCGTCTCGGGAAGCCGTGCGCCCGCCTCGATGCGCTCGAAGGCCTTGCCGACGATGCGCCAGCCCTCGGGTGTCTCCACTACCAGCATCAGGTCGTCGAAGGCGTGGCCCGGCCAGCGCGACACGGCCTCCACCAGCGCGAGCGGGCCTTCGCGGTCCAACACCTTCAAGTGCCGCTCGGTGGCGGGCTGAGGCGGGGACGCGCTGGAGTCCAGCCGCTGCCACCACTCCAGCTGCGTCACCGTGCGCAGCGCGCCGCTGTCGGGCTCCACGTAGCGCATGAGAGCACTGGGGTGGAACGCCGAGCGCAGCGTGCGGCTGGAGCCGGTGTCCGAGGCGCGGAAGTACGCTCGCACCGCGTCCTCGGGGGTGTCGTGCTGCCGGTGGTCGGGAGTCTGGGTGGACATGGTGGGGGCGTGGGCGCAGGCGCAGAGCGCCGCGAGGACGGCGAAGAGGGGCAGTGACTTCGACATGCGGTGAAGTTGCGCCCGCCCGGGCCTCACATGCCAATTGATAGTTCAGGGCCCAGGCCATAGAAATCCTCCATGGATTTTCCGGACCTCCCCTTTCTGGGCACCTTCGTGAGGGTCTACGAGACGGGCAGCATCACCACGGCCGCGAGGCGCCTGCACCGCACGCAGCCCACCGTGAGCTACCAGCTCCAGCGTCTCGAAGAGGCGCTCGGTGCCCCCCTCTTCGAGCGACGCTCGGCGCGCCTGTTTCCCACGGCGCTGGCGGACCGGCTCTTCCGGTTCCTCGGCGGCTTCGCGCGCGACGTGCACTCCGTCCTATCGGGAGTGGAGGAGGACCGGCCGCTGGAGGTGGCGGCGGTGGCGGGCTTCGGCCGCTACGTCCTCTTCCCCGTGGTGCTGGAGTCGGCGCGGCTGCGCAAGGGACTCACGCTGCGTTTCCCCACGGCCGAGGGAGTCTTCCAGCGCGTGCTCGAAGGCCAGGTGGACGTGGGCTTCAGCTACCAGCCCACGGTGCACCCGCGCCTGACACTGGAGCCGGTGTACGAGGAGCGGCTGGTGCTGGCCGCGGGGCCAAAGTGGGCGCAGCGCCTGCGCGAGCAGGCCGGGTTCCAGGATGTCCCCGTGGTGACGTACGACGAGGGCGACTACGTCGTCGGCCGCTGGCTCGGCCACCACTTCGGCAGGCGTCAGCCGCGCTGGCACTCCGTCGCCCACTTCGAGGAATTGGAGGAGGTGCTCGCGCTGGTCGCCCGTGACGAGGGCGTCGCCGTCGTGCCCGACTTCTGCCTCGGCGCCGGGCGACGTCTGACCACGGTGGACTGGGGCAAGCCGGCGCTCACCAATTCCATCTACGCGGTGCTCCGCGCCCGCGCGCCCGTGCGTCCCGCCGTCACCGAGCTGCTCGCACACCTGCGCGAGCTGGGCAGCGGCAGGGAGCGGACGCCGCTCCGGAGGGGCCTGGCGACCGTGCGGCGCCATTCCCGACCGGGCAAGCCGCGCACCCGTTCTCCACGGGGGTAGTCACTCCGCCACGTCTCGAGGCTGCGCCGGTACAGCGCCGGCCGCTGCTCCGCCGGGCGGCGCGGTAGGAGGGTCCACCCGCTACGTCTCGACGCTGCATGACCTTCTCCACCGAGCGGCGCGGACGTGCGGCTCAGCGCTGCTTGAGTCCCTCGCGCCAGGCGAAGACGGCGGCCTGCGTGCGGTCCTCCAGGTGCAGCTTGCCGAGGATGTTGCTCACGTGGGACTTCACCGTCTTCTCGGCCACGCCGAGCCGCGCCGCGATGTCCGCGTTGGAGGAGCCATCCGCGATGAGCAACAGCACCTCGCGCTCACGCTCGCTCAGCTCGGTGTGCGCGGAGGGACGCGCTCGTGAGGGCTCGCGCAGCAGGCGCACCACCTGGCTGGCGACGCGTGGGTGCAGCGTGGCCTCGCCCGCCGCTGCCCGACGCACGGCCTGCACCAGCTCCTCGGCGCTCGCGTCCTTGAGGAGGTAGGAGAGCGCGCCCGCGCGCAGTGCTGGAACGATGTGCTCCTCCTCATGCGACGAGGTGAGCATCAGCACCTGCGTGCGCGGGCTGGCCTCCTTCAGCCGCCGCGCCGTTTCGATGCCACCCAGGCCCGGCATCAGCACGTCCACGAGAGCGACGTCGGGAGCGTGCTCACGCGCCAGCTCCACCGCGGCCTCACCCGTGGCGGCGTCACCCACCACTTCGATGTCGGACTGCGCCGCCAGCAGCGCGCGGATGCCCTGGCGCACCAGGGTGTGGTCATCGGTGATGAGGACGGTGAGCGGTGGCATGTCGTCTCGCGAGAACCCTCAGTGTGACGGAAGGACGCGGATGTCCTCCTGGAACACGGGGTCCACTTCGTACTCCCCGAGGAACTCTCCGCTGAAGCCCTCGATGACGACGCGCTGGCCCTGCTCCAGCCCGCTCACGTCGATGCCCGTGCCGGTGTTGACGAACACGAACGTGGGGCCAGTGCCGTCATCCACCTCGAACTTGAACCCGTAGGGGGCGTCATCCTCGATGTCGCTGACGATGGTGCCCTTGATGCGCACGAGGCGGCCCTCGGTCGCCTCGCTCACATCCCCCGTCTTCACGGGATGGGGCGGGGGCACGTTCGCCTCGCCCAACACCTCGATGGACGTCGGCGCGACGCTGAGCACCTGTGCGAAGGAGTTGGTCAGCGTGCCCGTCACCCGCACCACCTGGCCGACCTGGATGTCCGCGGCGAGCGAGTCGAGGATGTAGATGCCGACCTTCTTGTCCTGGATGGCGAAGCCGTTGTCGTTGGGGAAGAACGCTCCGGTGAACGACGTCGCCACGCCCACTACCGTCACCGTGCTGCCCAGTGGCTGCTGGCGTGCCTGGGCGATGGAGCCGTGCGGGCCCTTCGCCACGACGGCGCCTGGAACCGCGAGGACCGCCACCGCGAGTAGCGCCGCCAGCCCGACCTTCCACTGCATACGCACCGTGAACATGGAGTGCCCCTGGTTCTGCCTCCCGAAGGAGGCTGTATGCGCCTTTAGCGTGGCGCGCTTCACCTTGTACCCTGGATTACTGACACTCGCAGTCACACTCCGGTCGCGGGTCTCAAGGCCCACCCTGGGGCTGGGGACTCACCTGTCGCGACACCAGCTCGGGCGGGCCGGAGGTGAAGGCCGCCTCGACGCGCAGGCCCGGCAGCGCCTCGCCCGGAGCCAGGCGGAAGTGGCCTCCCGGCAGCGCTTCGGCGCGCTCGCGCATGATGTCCAGGCCCATGCCGCCACGGCGCTCCGCAGGCAGCCCGCGGCCGTCGTCCTCCACCACGAGGGCCTGGCGCTCGGGCCCGGTGCTCCCCAACCACACGCGCACCCGGCTCGCACCGCTGTGCCGCGCGACGTTGGCCAGGGCTTCCTGGAGGATGCGCAGGAGCGCCTCGGCGGTGGAGGGCGGCAACGGCCCCGCATCCAGCCGCACGTCGGCGGCGATGCCGGTGCGCGCGGACCACGACTCCACCTGCTGGCGCAGCGGCTCGGGCCACGGGCCGCCGAGAGCGCGCGGCCGCAACTCCTGGAGCAGCGACACCAGCTCGCGCTGCGAGGTCCCCACCAGCTCGCTGGCCTCGGTGAGACAGGCCTCGGCGCGCTCGGGCTGGCGCTGCAGGTGCGCCTTCGCCGCGCCCAGCTGCATCGCCGCCGCGAAGAGGTGCTGTTTCACCGTGTCGTGCAGGTCCCTCGCCAGCCTGTCCCGCTCCTCGCGAGCTGCTAGTTCCTGCCGCAGTCCCACCACTGCGCGAAGCTGCCCGGCCATCTGGTTGAGCCGGTCCGCGAGCACGGCCAACTCATCCCCGGGCGGCACGGACGCCACCACGTCCAGCTCTCCCTTGGACCACGCATCCGCGGCGGAGGTGAGCGGCCGCAGCCCCGCGAGCAACCGCCGCGCGCTGAGCGCGCCCACCACCAGCCCCACCGCCGTGCCCAGCAGCACCAGCGGCACGCCCAGCGCGAGGACGAACCCGAGCACCGAGCCCACGAAGTCCCTCGGCCGCATGGGTGGCTTCATCCGCGCCACCACCGCGCCCAGCACGTGCCCGGCGCCATCCCTCACCGGCACCGCCGCCACCAAGCCGCCATTGTCCCCGCGCAGGCCCAGCGACTCCGGTGCCGTCACGCCCGACAGCGCCCGGGTGATGAGCACGGCCTCCTCCGCCGAGGGACTGAAGCCCTCCGCGCGCGACACGCCCGCGCCGGAGAAGTCCACCGCCATCAGGGGCGCACCCTTCGCGTCGAGCACGCCCACCGTGCCCGCCCCGGGGCCGCCCAGGCGAATCTCCACCTCCAGCGCATTCTCCTGCGACGGCGGCGGCGCCTCCGCCTGCCCCAGCTCCCGCGAGAGGATGCGCTCCATCGCGTCCACGTCCGGAGGCCGCGCCGCCAGCGCGGGCGCGAGGCCGCCGGCCTTGGCGAGCGCCTCCGCCGCCACGTCCACCGCCATGCCCTGCGAGCGGAGCAGGTAGTTGCCGGCCAGCGCCAGCAGCACCACGACGAGCAGCAACGCGAGGCCCAGCGTGGCGCCCACACAGGCCAGTGTGAGCCGCCACTGCAACCGCTGCCAGGGACGCAAGGGACGCATGGAGGCCGCCGAGGTTGGCACGCCGCCTCCCGCATCTCCACCGCCTGGAGGAGGAGCGAGGACTCCGCCTCCAGACGGAGTCCCCTGGCCCGCCCTCCCGGCCTCCGCCTCCAACCGGGGACGGATGTGCGCGGCGCGTTTCACTGGCAGGGTGCGGGAGCACGCGTGGCCGGACGTCGGACGAGGAGGATTCAAGGATGAATCGACTGCTGCTGACCCTGCTGGCGGGCGTCGGACTGCTGGGGGCCGTGGGCTGCGCGAAGGAGGACCCCGGGGACGACGAAGACGATGCCTTCCCGCTCCCGGAGATACGGACCGCCGAGCCCGAGGAGGGAGGCCCCGCCTACAGCGGAGGCCCGGTGACGTGGCACCACGACGTGGCGCCCATCGTCCAGCGCCGCTGCCAGGGCTGCCACGCGGAGGCCGGCATGGCGCCCTTCGCGATGAAGACCTACTCGCAGGCATCCGCCCGACACGCGGCCATGGCCACCGCGGTGACACAGCTGCGGATGCCACCGTGGATGCCCGCGCCGGGGGAGCTCCGCTTCAAGGACTCGCGCCGGCTGACGCGCGGTGAGGTGGCCATCCTCTCCGCCTGGTCCACGCAGGGCGCGCCAGAGGGAGACCCGGCCACCGCGCCGCCGCCCGAGCCCGCGCCGCAGGGCCTGGGCTGGGTGGACACGCGCATGGAGCCCGCCGAGGCCTACGTGCCCAACGGCACCCAGCAGGACGACTACCACTGCTTCCTGCTGGAGCCCGGCTTCCGCGAGGCGCGGGACGTCATCGGCTTCGAGGTGCTGCCGGGAGCGCGGCACCAGGTGCACCACGTGCTGCTCTTCAACGTGCCCGAGGCGGCCGCGCGTCAGGCCGATGCGCGCGAGCCGGGGCCGGGGTGGACGTGCTTCGGAGACTCGGGCGTGGAGGACCAGTCCGTGCTGGGCGCGTGGGCGCCGGGCACGCCGGCCACCCGCTACCCGGAGGGCACGGGGGTGCGCGTGCAGCCGGGCACGGTGGTGGTGATGCAGGTCCACTACAACCTGAACAACGGACCCCGCGTCGCGGACCGCACGGGAGTGGATTTGCAGTTCGCGAGGGAGCCGGTGGCGAACCCCGCCGCGCTGATGCTGGTGGCGAGCGACGGCTTCGCGATTCCGGCGGGTGGGCAGGGCTACCGATACACGTTCCAGCAGGTCGTCCCGGCGGGGAGGCTATGGGGCGTCATTCCGCACATGCACACGCTGGGGCGGCGCATCGTCCTGCAGCGCGAGGCCGGCACGCTCATCGACATCCCCGCGTGGGACTTCCACTGGCAGCAGATGTACTTCTACGAGGAGCCGGTGGACTTCCGCTCGGGCCGCTCGCGGCTGCAACTGAGCTGCATCTGGGACAACCCCACGCCGCGCACGGTGCGGTGGGGCGAGGGCACCCAGGACGAGATGTGCCTCGCGTACCTCTACGTCACCCGGTAGCGTCACGCGTCCATGAGCCTGCCGTCGCCGCGCCCACTGTCCGCCGATGAAACCGCGAGCCTCAACGCGAGCATCCCCACCGAGTTCTCGGACTACTTCGGTCCCCTCCGCGAGGGCGTCCCCGTTCTCCCGGGACCCGTGCACCTGCCCGACTTCGAGCAGGAAGAGTCCTGCATCGTCCTCGGCGACCTCCAGGTGGATGGGCTGCTCGTCAATCCGCCGCACACGACGCTCGTCGTCACCGGCTCGCTGAGGGCCGGGGCGCTGCTCACGATGGGGAAGCTCGTCGTGCTGGGGGACGTGGTGGTGGGCGACGTGTACGGCAACTCGTTCTGCAACGAGGTGTGCGTGGTGAAGGGGAGCTTCACCACGCGGTGCCTGGTGGAGAAGGGGCACTTCTTCGAGGTGCTCGGGAGCCTGTCGGGCGAGGCGGCCCTCTCGCTGAGCAACGTCGTCTCCGTCCACGGGAGCGTGAGCGCGCGAGTGGCCGCGCTGGGAGGCATGAAGGACGAGGAGCGCCGCAAGGTCCTCGACGCGTCGCTGTTCGACGACTCCGGGAGCCTCGTCGAGCCGCTCATCGTCGCCCGCATGCGCGCGGGGCTGCCGCTGCTGCGCGCGGTCTGAGCCCCGGCCCGTCATGCGCAGGTACTGCACCTGCCGTGGCAGGGCCGGATGTCGCTCCCCAGTACCCTGGCGTCGCGCTACCAGTCCGGACGGCAGACCCACGGCTTGTCGGGCTTGAGTTGCTCGCAGCGGAAACCATCCCCGCATGCACCTGGCACGTGGGGGTCGCACGAGGGCTGGCAGCGCCACATGTAACAGACACTCCCGGAGGGACAGGCGGGCCGTCCCTCCCCGCACTTGCGCACGCAGTCCATCCACACACTGCCTGGACGTGACAGCGAGTCGAGCACCCGGCACTCACTGTCGGGTAGGCAGGTGGCCTGCTGGCACTGGCTCCCGTATACGTTTGCACACGCGGACGCGCCCTCGTCGAACCGGATGCACTGCTGTCCTTCAGCACAGCCCTGCGCCCTACAACTCGGCAGGCAGATGGGCTCGGGCGTGACGTCCGCACAGAAGAATCCGTCCGCGCAGGCTCCCGGCTCGCCTCGACGGCAGGGACGGCCGCACCACCCCTGGCCGCCTCCGCACAGCAAACCCTCGGCACACGCTTCTTCCCGAGTGCTCGGAAGGGGCACGCAGCGCTCTCCCTCGTGGCGCGCTCCCTTCGGGATGCAGTAGCGCACCAGGGGCCTTCCCTCGGTGGAGGCCACGCTCCGGCAGACCTGCCCCTCCGGGCATTGCACGTCCGACATGCACTGGCTGTCGGTGCAGTAGCCGACCCAGACCCGAGGGTCCGTGACACAGGCCAGCGGCGCCTCACAGTCCGAGCCGCGCTCACAGTCCCGGTGATAGGTCGCCCGCGCCCTACGCTCTTCGTGACTGAGGACAGGGACGACCCCGTCCGCTTCCGCGCCCCCACGGCCCGGACCCATCCCCCCCCTGCTCTCGAGGAACAGCAACACGAGCGGCACCGGCAGAAGCACCGCCACGACAGTGCCGAGCACCGCGCGCTTCGCGGTCATCCGCACTTCTCGCGGCACTGTGCGCTTTCCTCGTCCTTGCAGAACCGCTCGAGGTCCTCTTCCGAGCAGCGCTGCCGCTGACGTTCCATGACGTCCTTGTGCACGGCACGGTCAACGGTCCCTTCGCGCGCGTACTCGTGCGGGCATCCGAGGCTCGTGACGAGACAG
This sequence comes from Pyxidicoccus caerfyrddinensis, assembly GCF_010894405.1. Classification (GTDB taxonomy): domain Bacteria; phylum Myxococcota; class Myxococcia; order Myxococcales; family Myxococcaceae; genus Myxococcus; species Myxococcus caerfyrddinensis. Next base: position 222,829 of record NZ_JAAIYA010000003.1, on the reverse strand, counting down.
AGTGACCCCATTCCGGCGGCTCGCCAATGCATCCGTCCTGCCTCCTGCCTGACTGAAGCCAGCACTATCCGACAACCAGGCCCGACAACACGAGCACCCCGGAGGCGCATCATCACCCGCCCCGCATGAAGCAATGAGTCATTGAGCAGGGATTGGCCCTGGCATGCGAGCGGAGCGTCTGGATTTGGACGCCCCGGGGCCGCTCGCAAGCGACGGCCTCGAGGCCGTGCTACGGCCGGTATGTGTTGCGCCCTCCCTTCCCACCACAGCCCGACGAGGACCTGGAGACCTTCGCGCAGCGCCTGCGCGTCGTGGCGGACGCGGCCCCGGTCATGCTGGCGTACGTGGACGCGAAGGAGCGCTACCTCTTCGCCAACACCACCTACGCCGCGTGGTTCAACCACCCCCGCGAGGCGATGCTCGGCCGCACCGTGCGCGAGGTGGTGGGAGACGCAGCCTACGAGATGCTCCGCCCCGCCGTCCGCGTCGCCCTGGCCGGCCAGCGCGTCCACTTCGAGCGGCCCGTGCCCTACAGCGGCGGCACCCGCTGCATCAACGCCACCTATGTGCCGCACGTGCACCCGGACGGCACCGTCGCCGGCTACGTCAGCACCGTGCTCGACGTCACCGAGCGCTACCGCGCCGAGGAGGAACGCGAGCGCACCTCCCGCTTCCGCGAGCACTTCCTCGGCGTGGTGAGCCACGATTTGCGCAACCCGCTCAGCGCCATCCTCGCCGGGGCCAACGCCTTGCTCCATGCGGGCACGCTCGACGAGCGCCAGGGCCGCGTGGTGGCCCGCATCGCCCGGAGCGCCGCCGGCATGGAGCGCATGATTGGCGACCTGCTCGACTTCACCCGCGTCCGGCTGGGCGACGGCTTCCCGCTGGAGCCCGTGTCCATGCACCTGGACACCCTCTGCCAGGAGGTGGTGGAGGAGCTGGAGGTCGCCTGGCCCGCGCGCGAACTGCGCAGCCTGCTCGCGCCCCTGCCGCCGGGAAGGTGGGACCGGAGCCGGCTCACCCAGGTGGTCTCCAACCTGGTGGGCAACGCGCTCCAGCACAGCCCGGAGGGCACGCCCGTGACAGTCACCACGCGCGCCGACGGCACCATCGCCGTGCTGGAGGTCCACAACCAGGGCCCCGCCATCCCTCCGGACCTGCGCGCGCACCTCTTCGAGCCCTTCCGCCGGGGCGCGCACACCCCGGGCCGCAGGGGCCTGGGCCTGGGCCTCTACATCGCGCACGAAATCGTGCGCGCGCACGGCGGTGGCCTCGCCGTGCGCTCGGAGGAAGAAGAAGGAACGACGTTCACCGTCCGGCTGCCGCTGCACCCGCCCTCGCGGTAGCAGCACTCCGGTAACGGCTCAGGAGCGGCGCGAGCCCGTGAGCATCGCCGTCACCTGCGGGTCCAGCTTGAAGGACTCGAAGAAGCGGTCCGCGTCGTGGGGCGGCTTGCCGTCCGGATGCAGCAGCAGTTGCTGGTACAGGCGCGGGCCCACAAGGAAGAAGCGGCCGCGCAGGTGGCGCGGGCCGGAGACGCCCTCCACCTCCCAGCCGGGGAAGCCGTCCATCATCAGGGGCCGCGAGGCCAGGCCGGTGGCCCCCAGCGCCTCCAGCGCTCCGTGGCTGGCGCGGGCCACCACGTCGCGCGGGTCCGCCTGGGCCACCGCGGCGGCCGGGAAGTCCGTGTAGGAGACGTAGTAGGCGGTGTCCGCCTCCGGGCGTACGGCGATGAAGGTGTGGAGTGTCACCTCGCCGACCTCGGTGGTCTGCGTGCGGCGCTCCTCACTCACCGGCCCGGGGATGGCGACGGCGAAGCCGCCCTCCGTGGACTGGATGACAGTGGCCGCGTCCTGCTTCGGCGCGGGCGGGGTGGCGGCGGCCGGCCCCTGCTTCTGGGACGCACACGCCCCCAGGCCCCCGAGGGCCAGCAGGGCGGCGAGCGGCGCGACTCGGCGCAGGGTCTTCATATTCCGGGAAACTCCCATGGTGTGGACCGCAAGGTACGTCCGGGTCCGCAAGGGTGCATCCTGCATCTCCGGGCCGACGCGCGTCAGGCAACACCGGGCCCCGTCCTCAGTGCAGCGTCCCCTCCGGAGGAGGCAGCGAGCTGGCCGGCGGGGACGCGGCCTCGGGGAGCCGGGCCACCATGGCGGCGAGCGGCAGGCACACCTTGAAGACGGAGCCGGTACCGGGCTGGCTCTCCACCTCGATGCGTCCCCCGTGCGCCTCGACGATGCGGCGGGCCACCGACAGTCCCAGGCCCACGCCCGGGGCCCGCTGGCGGGCGTTGCCGGCGCGCTGGAAGGGGGCGAAGAGCAGCCGCTTCTCGTCCTCGGAGATGCCGATGCCCTGGTCCGTCACGGACAGCACGGCCTCCTCTTCCACGCGGCGCACCGCCACGTCCACGCGGCTGCCGGCCGGCGAGTACTTCAGCGCGTTGCTGACCAGGTTGTGCACCACCTGCTCCAGCCGGGCCGGGTCCACGCGCACCAGCACGGAGGTCTCCGACAGCGACAACTGGAGGACATGCCCGCTGTCCCCGGAGCGGTAGAGCTCCACCACCTCGCGGGCCAGCTCCCTCGCGTCGCGCACCTCCGGCCGCAGCTCCAGCTTGCCGGCCTCGATTCGCGTGGAGTCGAGCAAATCTCCCACCATCCGGTCCAGCCGCTCCACCTGCCGGCCCACCAGCGCCAGGGTGCGCTCCATGCGCTCGGGCGTCATCGGGGCGCCGCTCCGGCCCGTCAGGGCGGTGGACAGCTTGAGGGCGGACAGCGGGTTGCGCAGCTCGTGGGCCACCCCGGCGAGGAAGGCGAGCTGCTGCTCCTGCTGGTGCGCCAGGCTGTTGGCCATCTCGTTGAAGGTGCGCGCCATGTCGCGCAGCTCCGTGGGGCCCGCCTCGGGCGCGCGGGTGCGCTTGCGGCCGGAGCCGAAGCGACGCATGGCCTGGCTGATGTCCCGCAGCGGCTGCAGGGCGATGCTCCGCAACAGGAAGGTGACGGCCACCACGCCGGCCAGCAGCATCACGCCGAGCACCAGGCCCACCGTGTCGGCGAGGCGGTTGAGCCGCGCCGCATCCTCGCGCGCGGCGCGGGCCTCCTCCACGTTGATTTCGATGACCTTCTCCAGCCCGTTCAACGCCCTGTCGAGCGGTGGCCCCGCCTCCTCGACGCGCGTCTCGAGCTTGTCCCGCTGCTGGGCGAGGTAGACGTCGACATTCTTGCGCACGTCATCCAGCAGCGCCCGCTCCCCGTCGGTGGCGGCGATGCGCCGGAGCTCCGCGAGCTGTGGCTGCAGGGAGGACTCCAGCACCTCGCGCGAGGCCCGGCCGTCATCGAGGGGCACGGAGGTCAACCGCTCCCTCACCAGCCGCTCGTGAGAGAGCAGACCCACCTCCACCTCCTCCGCGAGCCGGACGCCCTCGACGGAGTTGCCCAGCGTGCTGGCGGAGCGGTCCAACACGCTCGTCAGGACGACGAGCGAGACGGCGGCCGCCAGCGTGAGCAGGGCCAGCACCCCCATCGTCGCCGCGAGCCAGGAGCGCAGACTCATGCGACCTCCAGGGCGGGGCCGGGGGCCTCGCGAGACACCGGACCATCCGACGGGAATCCCACGTGCCGCCCTCCCGGAGCCGGGGCTTCGTGAGCGCGCCCCCCTCCTGAGAGGAGGAACAAGCCCGGCGCGGGAGGGATTCGCGGACTGGACAGCAGGCGGGCACGGAGTGAGGTTCCCTGCACGGCGCCAGAGCCGAGCAGCCCCGGCCGTGCTAGGGAGGACGGACGTGGCGGGCGAGCGCCGGGCCACGTGCGAGGTCTCCATGGACATACTCTCCCAGCCGGTACGCACCCTGAAATTCGATGGCTTCTGGCGCTGGCTCCAGGAACACACGCACTGCATCCTGCGGTGTGGCTCCGTCGACGCGATGCTCTACGACCACGACGCCTTCCACTGGGCGCTGCTGGAGGAGGACCGCCAGCACGTGGTGCAGGTGCTCCAGGGCAAGGTGCTGGTGGGCGAGTTGGTGATGGCGGGCCGCGAAGTCACCGAAGTGAATGTGGCGCCGGACCCGGACACGGGCACCCAGGGCCACATCCTGGTGGAGCTGATGGGCGGCCCGAAGGAGGACCCGCAGGTGCTCTACCACTTCGTCATGGCGCACGGCATCGACCCGGCGCCGGGCCACAAGGACCTCAAGCATTGAGCCGCAGGCGCTCGATGAGCGCCACGGCGTCGCCGGTGCCGCTCGCATACCGCCTGGGCCCTCGCGCAGGGGGACGGCGGGCGAGCAGGACGGCCTTCTCCAGCAGCGCCTCCACGGAGCCCGCGAGCTCCTCCGCGCGGAGCCGGAGCGCCTGCCTGTCGTAGAGCCGGGGCCGGGCCAGGGCCACGAAGGGCGTGCCCGTCGCCCGCGCCTCGTTGACGGTGTTGTACCCGCCCGCCCCCACCAGCACGTCCACGCCCGGCAGCACCGCCACCGCGGGCCACACCGGCACGTGGAGCGGCTCGGCCGCCACCGGAAGTGCGGTCGCCTGTCCCGGAGGTACCAGCCACCGCACCCGGGCCGCCTCGCCCAGCAGCGAGTGCAGCCGCGCGGCGAGCGTCCCCGCCTCCTCCACCTCGGAGTGGGTGCCACACCCCATCACCGCCACCACCGGCCGCGCATCCCCGGCCGGCACGCCAAGCCGAGCCCGCGCCTCGGCGCGCGGCAGCAACTCCCCGGCCTCCAGCAACAGCCACGGCGAGGTGCGCACGGCGCGAGCGTGCCCGGCGAGGGGCGCGTCCTCACCGGGAACGAGCAGCAAGTCGAACGCGTCCACCGCGCGCGCCACGTCGAACCGCTCCAGATAGGCGGGGTTCAAGTCCCGGTGGACGAGCACCTTCCGGGCCCGCAGCCCCGGCAGCAGCGACACCAGCTCTCCGCCCAGTCCCCGAGGGAAGGTGTCCACGATGAACACGTCCGGACGCACGTCCTGGAGGCAGCACTCCACCACCTCCCGCACGGCGCGCTTGTCCAGCGCCGCGTCCAGCCGCAGCACTTCCACGCCGGGCCCCAGCACCGCCTCCAGCGGCACGCCCGGAGCGAAGGGGCTGTTGATGAGCAGGGTGACGGAGTGCCCCTGGCGCGCGGCCGCCCGCGCGAGCGCGCTGGCGCGGGTGAGATGCCCCATCCCACCGCCGAGCGCATAGATGAGCCAACGAAAAGCTGCCATCAGCTTCCGCCCAGGTCCTCCTCGAAGGAGGCGTCCTCTTCGTGGCGGAGGCTCTCACCGTCGGCCTCGGTGAAGTCGTTGGGGTCCTTGCCACGTCCCCACGCCGAGCCGGGGCCGTAGTAGCCGTAGTCCTTGTAGTAGTAGCTGGGGTCGTCCTCGTCGGGCGCGGAGTCCGGGTCGCCGGAGTCGCTGTCGCCGTCCTCCTCGTCGTCGTCCTCGGCGCACGTGGAGCAGACCAGCTCCGCGCCCAGCGCGGTGAGGTGCATGTCACAGACGCGCTTGCCGCACTTCATGCATGACGCCGCCGCGGGCCGGCCGCAGTCATGCGAGAAGAGGAACCCGGTGCTCTGCTGGCAGGGGCCCTCGAACATGGGGCTCATGGGCGGCGGGCCTCCTGGGGGGACTGGAGGTGGAAGAGCAGCGCCATGCGCAGCGGCAACTCCATCCGCTCGAAGGCGAGGCACGCGGCGGCCTCGGCGCTCACCAGCGACTTCGTCGCGAGCAGCGTGCGCCCCGTCGCGTCGCGCAGGGACACCTTGCCCTCGCGCACCTTCACGCGGGCCACCTCGGTGCCGGAGGCGTCCTGGATGGTGGCGCCCTCGTCTTCGGGGGACACCGTGTAGAGGAGCGCGCCCTTCACGTCGTTGAGCCGCCAGCCCGGCCCCTGGCGCGCGAGGGTGAAGAGGATCTGCTGCTGCGCGGCGTCGCGCACGGTGAGCGCTCCGCCCGCCGAGCCGACGATGTAGCCGAGCACGGCATCATCCGGGCCGGAGACCTTGAGCGAGGTGCCCTTCCACTTGTAGCGCGCCAGCTCGCGGTCCTCGCCGTCCACCAGCTTGGCGCCGTCGTCCTTGGGCTTGAGGGAGAAGCGCTCGCGGTCGTCGGCGTCCTTGAACTTGAGCTTGTCCGGGGCGGCGGCCTCGGCACTGGCGGCAGGCTGTTGCTGGGTCTGGGGCGCCCGCGAGTCGGCGCCTTCCTGGCGCGAGCACCCGGTGAGCACCAGCAGGGAGACGAGGAGGACACGGCGCATCATGAGGAGACCCTCACAGGCGCCTGCTTGCGAAGCGCGGTGGAGTAGTTGAGCACCTGGTAGAGACTCAGCAGTGACATCACCGCGGCCTTGGGCGCGTCACACGACACGGGCGACACGCGGTCCGCGGCCTCCCAGTCGAGCGGCAGTCCGGAGCGCAGGGAGAGGCGGTCCTCCGCCACCTCCAGCTTCACGAGCGAGACGTATTCCGGCAGCCGCACCGCCTGTCGCGCCCGCGCCTCGAGCCGGGCGAGGTGGGGGTGGTGCTCCGGCTTCACGCGGAGCTGGACGTGGAGGAGCGCGGTGCCCTTCTGCTTGTTCTTGGTCTTGTACTTGCCCCGGGGATTGATCCTCGTGCGGCGCCGCAGCTGGAGCCGCTCCTCCATGCCGAGCCGCAGGTGCGTGCCGTCCATCAACCGCACCTGGAGCGTGAGCCAGCGCTGGACGAAGGACTCGGTCTTCCATTCGCCCGCGCTGCCACGGTCCGCGAGGTTCTCCTTGTCCGTCGTGGGGCGGAAGTCCAGCTCCACCGTCACGGGCTCGTCCGGAGCGATGTCCTTGCGAAGCCGCTGGAGGAGGCGCGCCACCAACTCGTAGCGCCGGTTCTGGAGGTCCAGCTTGAGGAAGCGGGAGGAGATGCCGTTGCAGACGAGCATCGCCACGAACAGCACGGCGACGAGGAGGAAGGCCAGGCCACTGAAGTCCGTGGACAGGAGAAAGAACGCTCCGATTCCAGCCGCGAGTGCCGAGTAACCGCAGATGTGCGCGCGCAGGCTCCACGCCTTCTGCCGCAGGGCCATCTCCGCATCGAAGCTCCGCAGCCCGCCGAGGTCGGCCATCACCACGGGCACCGGGGCGGTGGTGCGGTAGACCCGCTCGAAGCGGAAACGGTCGAAGTCGAAGGCCACGGCGGGAAGCTCCCCCTCGGAGCGACGGAAGGAGGGGAAGCGTACGGGTCCGTTGCCGCGAGGGTCAAACGCGCTCATTTGCCGGCCGTGGGCATGGCGCGGTAGCAACCGGGCGTGTCCTCTCCGTCCGGCACCGGCATCGTCTACGCGTCGTTCGACCGCTTCCCCGCGCCCAAGGGGGCGGCGGTGCACATCCGGGCCTTCGTGGAGGCACTGGGCGCGGCGTTCGGCGGGGTGGACCTGCTGGCGCTTCGGGATGCCAGCACCGCGAGCACGGACCCACACGCACTCGCGGAGGGCGTCACGTACCACCCGCTGGAGGCACGGGGCCGGGATTTGGTGGAGCAGGCGCTGTCCTTCCGCTCGCACCTGGCGGCGTGGTGGAGGGGAAGGCCGAAGGCGGCGGTGGTGCACGTGCGCTCCATCTTCGAGGGCTACCCGGTGGCCCGGAGGAAGGAGGCGCTGACTGACGCGCTGGTGTTCGAGGTGAATGGGCTGCCGTCCATCGAGCTGAAGTACCACCACCCGGACGTGGCGGACGACGCGGAGCTGCTGCGCAAGCTGGTAGCGCAGGAGGACCTGTGCATCTCCCGCGCGGACCTGCTGGTGACGCCGAGCGAGGTGACGGCGGAGTACCTCGTCCAGCGTGGGGCGGACGCGGGACGTGTGCGCGTGATTCCGAACGGCGTGGACCTGGAGGTGTTCCGGTACGCGCCGCCGCGAGCGATGGAGGCGGGCCGACCGGTGCGGCTGCTGTACAGCGGGACGATGACGTCGTGGCAGGGCGTGCACCACGCCATCGAGGCGTGCCGGCTGCTGCGGCGGGAAATGCCCACGGTGCTGACGCTGGTGGGGCCGCTGAGGAGGAACGGGCGGCGGGCGCTGATGGACCGGTGTGGAGACCTCCTGCTGGAGGGCGCGGTGGAGCTGCTGGAGCCGCTACCGCAGGCAGAGCTGGCGCGGCTGCACCATGCGTGTGACGTGGTGCTGGTGCCGCTGCCGGTGAACGACCGCAACTGCGTGCAGGGCTGCTGCCCGCTGAAGTTGCTGGAGGCGATGGCCACGGGCACACCGGTGGTGGCGAGCAACCTCCCCGTGGTGCGCACCCTGGCTGGACCGGAGGAAGTCCTGCTCATCCGGCCGGGCTCGGCGAAGGCGATTGCGGAGGCGGTGAAGGCGCTGAGGGCGGATGCGGCGCTGGGGCCGGCGCTGAGTGTGAAGGCTCGTGCGCGGGTGGAGCGCGACTTCCCGTGGGGCCGGGCGCAGGCGTCGCTGGTGGATGCCTATGCACAGGCGTTCGGGCTGGCTCGGCGGAGCACTCCGTCAGCGGCGTAGCGCCTACGGAATGGCTCGGGCCAGCACGCGCCGAAGCACCTCCGCCTCCGCCTCGGCCTTGAAGCCCGCCTCGATTCGCTGGCGCGCGGCGGTGCCAAGCGCGGCCCGGTGCTCGGGAGGCAGCGAGAGCACGTCGAGACACGCCTGCCCCAGGTGATTGAGCAGCGCCTTGGGCACGATGAAGCCATTGCGTCCGTGGTCCACTGCCTCGGGAATGCCGCCCGCGTCACTGGCGACGACAGGACGGGCACACGCCATGGCCTCCAGCAACGCATTGGGCATGCCCTCCCAGAGTGACGGCTGGAGATACAAATCACAGACGCGCAGGTGCGCGGCAATGGCCTCGGGCGTATCGAGCGGCCCGGAGATGAGCAGCCGCGCGGCGTCCTCGGGATGCTCGGCGCGGAAGGCGACGAGGTGCTCGGCGTCACGAGGCCGCACCTCACCGATGATGAGCAGACACGCGGGCCGTGAGCGCCGCACCTCCGTGAGCGCGGACAGCAGGAACGGCAGCCCCTTCTTGTGGCGCAGCTCTCCGGAGAAGCCGAGCACCACCTCGTCTGGCGCAATGCCCAGCCGTGCGCGGAGCTCCGGGTCCGCGGGGCCGGGAGAGAACACGTCGGTGTCCACCGCGTTGGGGATGACCTCGACGCCCGGGTCCCTCCCCAGCAGCATGCTCATCTTCCGCCCGAGGTCCGCCGAGGCCGCGGTGAGCACATCCGCGCGCTGGAGCGTCCACAGCAGCCGAGCGAAGTCCCCGGGAGGGAACATGAGCTGGTCCACGTCGTTGCCGCGAGCACTGACGGTGGACCTGATGCCCACGGACTCCGCGAACACGACGGCGAGGAACCCGGGCGGCGACAGGTAGTGGCCCCATACCAGGTCATACCGCCGCTTCGCATGCAGGTAGCCGAGCACATCCAGCGTGTGCTGCATGGACAGGTCCGTGCTGCCGAACAAGCCCAGCCGGTGCAGCGTGACGCCCCGCGCGAAGGGCGTGACGGAGCCCGCGTCATCCACCGTCTGGAGCGAACCGGGCGCCGCGGTGCGAGTCCACGCGAGCACGTCCACCTGCGCCCCCAGCTTCACCAGCGAGCCCGCCGTCCGCGCGCCACTGCGAGCCAGCCCCCCGATGTCCGGAGGGAAGCGTTCAGCGAGCAGGAGGACGCGAAGGTGGGTGGACATGGGCCAGGAAACCTACCCCGGCCAACGCCCATTCAATTCCGTGAATAAACGGCGAGCACGCCCGTCCAGGCACACGGCGGAGCCACCGCATCAACCCCAAGGCCGGATCTCCCCTGGCTCCCCAAGGCAACTGTCATGCAAGCAAGGCGCTGGTGGGCACTCGCGCTCGCGGGTTCCCTCGTAGGCTGTGTGATTGAGCCTCCCTCCGACGACTACTCGGACTGGGACGACGACTCCGACTGGCCCGACACCTCGGACCCGGACACGAGCTCCGGCGAGCCGGACTTCCGCATCGACTCCCTGACAGGCCCCTCGGACCTGGGGGCGGGCTCGCAGAAGGTGCAGGCGCGCGTCTGCAACGTCGGGACCGACTTCGCGATGACGGAGGTGTCCTTCTATCTCTCCGCCGACCGCTTCATGGACCCGACGGACCGGCTGCTGGCGACGAGCGCACGAGGCGGCCCCCTGGCGGGCGAGTGCGCGGACGTGTGGGTCTGGGTCACCGCGCCGTCCATGCCCGAAGGCCGGTACACGCTGGTCGCCGAGGTGGACCCGACCTTCAAGGTGGACGAGAGCGACGAGAGCAACAACGAGCGCTCGGCCGGCTTCGTCACCGTGGACCACACGTCGCCGCAGACGCCCATCGCGGCCTGGGCCCCGGAGAGCACGACCACGGGCCGCTCGCTCATCATCGAGGCCGAGTCCGGCGCCACGGTGCGCGTCTACGACGGCCCGGACTGCACCGGCACGGAGGTGGGCAGCGCGGTGGTGGACACGAGCACGTCCTGCGAGGTGCCCCTCACCCTGCCGGCGTTCAGGACCTTCTCCGTTCGCGCGTACGACGCAGCCGGCAATCGGTCCAGCTGCAGCCCCACGGTGGAGGGCCCGGGCAGTGGCACGGATGGGACGACGCCGGTGCTGCTGGGCACGAGGCCCGGCTCGCCGGGGCTCAGCCTGCAGCCTCTGTTCGACGGGCGTGCGACGCCGCGCGCCACGGTGGAGCTCTTCGAGCGTGCTGACTGCGAGGGCCCCGTGGACGAGGTGGTGACGGCGGACGCGCAGGGCGCCTTCACCTTCCAGGGGACGGTAGCGAAGAACGGGAAGCTGACGGTGTCCGCGCGGCTGAAGGACACGAGCGGCGGCTACGGCGAGCCGTCCGCGTGCTCCAACGATTTGGAGTACCAGAACGACAGCACGCCGCCCCCGGGGCCGGTCATCATCGACACGAAGTGGCAGTACACGAGCACGGGGCGCCAGCTCACGGTGACGGGCACGGCCGAGCCGGGCGCCACGGTGGGCATCTTCATCGACGTGGCGTGCACGGGGACGCCGGCGAAGACGGTGCAGGCGGACGCGGAGGGCCGCTTCAGCGCGACGATGCCGTTCGCCACGGGCAACAGCCACCGCGTCTTCGTGGCGGCGAGGGACGCGCTGGGCAACGAGTCCACGTGCACGGAAGGGCCGGCGTACGAAGTGCGCTGCCCCGCGGGCACGGCGGACTGTGACGGCAACTCCAGCAACGGCTGCGAGGTGGACCTGACGACGGACGAGGACCACTGCGGTGCCTGCGGTACGACGTGCCAGGACAACAACTACGCGCAGGGCGTGTGCCAGGCGGCGACGTGCGGCAACACCTGCCAGCCGGGCTACTACGACTGCGACGGCAACGTGGCCAACGGCTGCGAGTCCACGTACGCCTGCCAGGCGACGGCGTGCACCATCGACCGTCCGAGCGAGCTGATGGTGACGGCGCTGTCGGTGGTGGAGGACCCGGTGCGCACGGCGCCCGGTGGCGCGTGGAACTTCGGCACGCTGATGAAGGAGATGGCGGGCGGGCAGGACCCGTCGCCCATGGTGCGCGCGTGGCTGAAGACGTGGACGACGAAGCAGGTGGTGAACGGGCTGGATTTGCCGGCGCGGCAGGAGATGCAGACGAAGGTGCTGGGCCCGTGGGAGCAGCGCAGCGGCGGCGCGTCCAAGCCGCTGGACTTCAGCAAGGCGCCGTTCCGGCTGCTGGCCATCGTCAACCGCATGGACCTGCGCAATCCGGGAGTCCAGGCGGGAGAGGGCCGCTTCGTCTTCGGCGTGCTGGACGCGAATGGGGCGCCGCTCGAGTTCACCATCATCCTGGAGTACGCGCTGCCGGGCGGCACGACGGCGGCCATCCAGACCTGGGCCAATGACTGGCACGCGCTGGGGAAGGTGGGGAGCGCGGGCTACAACGCGAAGCTCCAGGCGCTGACGGACCGGTTCGCGAAGGCGGGGGTGATGACGGGCCGCCAGGCGGGCAGCGCGCTGAACCAGATTCGGACCAACGAGATTACGTTGGCCGAGCCCTGGGAGATGCGCGAGTTCAACCTCACGGCGCAGGGGCTGATGCCAGCGACGGTGAAGCTGACACCCGCGATGCACTTCGAGAACACGGCGACGCTGGCGAGCTACATCCAGCAGAACCAGGCGGACATCATCGCGGAGCGGCACACGGTGCCGAACAGTCTGAACGGGAATCCGTTCCTGGGGGCGATGGCGAGGGCGCCGCTGGACTTCTTCTGGAGGGCGCCGGGCGTGAACACGGAGGCGCGGCACAAGTTCTCCATGAACACGTGCAGCGGGTGCCACTCGGGAGAGACGCAGACGGAGTTCCTCCACGTGGCGCCGCGAGTGGCGGGCAAGGCGGCGGTGCTGTCGCCCTACCTGAAGGGGACGACGGTGACGGACCCGGTGACGCACGCGACGCGAGTGTTCGACGACCTGGGCCGGCGAGCCGACGACCTGAAGGCGCTGGTCTGCCCCTCTGCCACGCAGCTCAAGTCGGGTGGGGTGGCGCCGTCCAACCTGCCGCCTGCTCGCGTGCACTGAGCAGGTCGTGACTCCGGGCACTTGTTGGGGAAGTGCCCGGAGTGTCGATTCACCGCGGCCTCATTCGTCGCCACTTCAGGAGCAGGGTGTAGCGCTGGGCAATCCGGTCCAGCGCCCCTGCGGCTGAAGGGAGTTGGGTGACATGAGGAAGCTCCTCCTGAAGATGTCGATGTCCCTCGATGGCTTCGTGGGTGGACCGAAGGGCGAGGTCGAGTGGCTGTTCCCGACGCTCGACGACGGGGCTACGGAGGCGCGAGGTTCGTGCAGTCCCTCGTGAAGCACGGACTCGTCGATGAGTATCGGCTCATCATCCACCCGGTGGTGCTGGGAAGCGGGCTACGGCTGTTCCCGGAGCGCGCTCAGCCCATGAACCTCCGGCTGGTGAGCTCGACGCGGTTCGACAAGGGAGCCGTCGCGAACGTCTACCACCCGGAGTGATTCAGGCTCCGGATTCAGAGCGCCAGCGCGCAAGCAGGCGTTGCCGCTGCGCAGGCGAAATCTCCGAACCATAGGTCCGGTCCAGCAAGCGGAGCTTCCACTCGGCGGAGCCAGGAACCAGTCCCTCTTCCCGTAGCGATGCAGCAATGAGCGCGCGGGAGGCGGAGAACATGTCCGCTCCCATCTTGAGGCGCTCTTCCCCGGAGCGCCGAAGCATCAAGGTCCGAACCAGCGCTTCGGCACGTGGAAGGGTGTCGTTCATCGCTTCACCTTCTCCAGCAGGGGCTCGATTCCCAGGTCCCGAGCCCAGTGTGCCATGTACGCCCAGTCCAACGCCGGCAGCGCGTCAATGATGTTGCTCACATCCCCGAGCTGCATCTCGGAAAGACTGTCTCGGGCCCAATAGAGCTTGGAGAGAACCAGGTCTTCTGGCGAGACGACCCAGATGCGCTGCTCTTGAACATCGATGGTGCGCCGTCGCTTGAACTCCTCCTGACGGTAGGCGGTTTTCTTACGAACGATGCAGTCGACCTTCACCACCGTGTCGTAGTGGATGAGATTGAAGAGAGACTGGCGAGCAATCGCCTCGCGGATCTCCTGCTCGTCAATCGAGAAGTCCTCCTGGAAGAGCTCCACCATTCCCGCCACATCCGGTGCACCCAATTCGACAACGATGTCAACGTCCCGGGTCATGCGTGGCCGTGCATAGAAGTTCATCGCAGTAGAGCCACTCAGCATGTACGGAATGCCCGCCTGCTCGAGTCGGCTGCCCACCTGCAGGAGCACCTTGAGGTAGTCGTCCACGTCGCCAAGATAACGCGGCCCCCTTCTCCATTACCGCGAAGATGGAGCCGCCCGCCCCCCACCGTCTTCCACGATACGCCCGCCCGCGCGTCGCGTGCTCTACCGGTAAAGCTTCGCGATGCAGGCCTCCAAGCCGTATCGGCTCACCGCCTCTTCCGGAGAAACGAACCGCATCGTGGCATTCCACTCTCCGGTGTCACACCCGGTGGAGCCTGACCGCTCCAGCTCGGCCAACCTCCCATCCGCCAACAGCACGAGACAGCTCCCACCGAAGAATTCGAAGTTCAGGTTCTCGCCCCGGGTCTGCGTGTAACGGTCCACGAGCACCAACCCACGCTCCTCGAAGTGCTCCGTGTGGACCCTTGGCCCGCCATACAACCCACCGTTGTGGGCTTCCTGTTGCGCATGGCGTCGCGTCAACGCGGACGCCCGGAGCGCGGGGTTGCTCCTCGCGACGCGCTCCCTGAGCAACTCCGCGCTCCTGCTCAACAGTTCGTCCATCTCAACCTCCCGTCACCGCCCGAACCCACCCAGTGCCGTCCGGCTGAAGCTCGCCGCGCCCTGGCTCACCTTCACGGCGCTCTGGCTGAACACCTGGAACGCCGCCCGAATCTCCTGGGCCTTCTGTCCCGGCGTCAGAATCCACTTGTCCTCGATGCCCATCTCCCGGAACACGCGGCGGAAGTCCGTGCTCCCGTCATCAATCCCCATCGCCGCGATGATGTGATTCTCCGCCCGCTGCAGGTCCTTCACCAGCGCCGCCACGTCCTTCGCCCTCGCTTTCTGCGAGTGCATGTCCGCGCCGTCCGTAATCAACAGCGTCACCGTCCGCACCGGCACGCCATTCCCGCTGAACTCCTGCGACTTCGCCAGCACCGTGCCCAGCAGCACCACCGCCTGGTCATACAGCGGAGTCCCCTGGTCCGCCCGGTAGTTCCCCGAGTGCATCCGCACCACGTCCTCCAGCGGCCGGAACGGGTTCAGCACATTCCCATTCAGGTAGCGCGTGTGGAACAGCACCCCGTCCTTCTGCTTGCTCGCCAAGAGCGCGTCGAGCACCAGGTTGTGCCCGTCGCACACCAGCTTCTCGTGCCCCGCATTCGAGATGCTCCCCGAGTCATCCGGCATCACCGTCACCAGCACTACCTCGCTGGCCTGCACGTCCTCCACGCACACGCCGAGCCCCGCCTGAATCTGCGCCCCCAGGTCCACCACCGTCAGCGCCTGCAACCCCGCCGGGCTCAGCAGGCCCTCCGCGTGCGCGGAGCTGAAGAGCTGCTGGATGCCACTGCCGTTCCCACCGTTCGCCTTGCTGATCATGTCCCCGACTCCTTCGCCCTCTCCCCGAGGGCATGGCTCCGCCGTTCCCGCTCCCGTCAGGGAGCAGGTCCCGCATTCACTCGACTGCCGCCGTCAGGTGCCGCTCAGGCGATGCGCAGGTCCGGCCAGCTCGCCAGCGGGTCCGTGGACTTCACCAGGTGCATGCCCGCGTCCGCGAAGCGCTTCAGCGCCGCATCCGCCTGCGGCGTGAAGTCCGCCGCGAAGCCGCCCTTCCCGTCCGGCACCGTCACCGCCGACATGCAGTCCGTGAGCAGGTACACCTTGCGAGCCAGCGCCGCGTCCTGCGCGACAATCTCCCCCAGCAGGTCGTCGATGGAGCTCTTCACGCAGTGGCTTGCCGCCTGGCCGCCAATCACCACCGCGTCCGCCGTCAGCAGCGTCTTGAGGAACTGTGTATTGCGCTGCGCCAGCGGCTGCCCGTCATGCCGCGACAGCACCTCCGGCCGCATCACCGAGTAGTTCTCCGTCAGCGGGTTGCCGCCCTTCACCTCCGCCCACGACTGCATGCCGCGCGCGAAGGAGTGGAACAGCCGCGCCTCCTGCACCACGCCCGCCAGTGCGTGCCCGTCGCTGCCCAGCAGGCAGTGCGGCGGCCACAGGTACAGCGTGTACTTCCCCGCCCGCTCCAACTCCTCGCAGTAGTACTTCACCTGCTTGAGCAGCCACGGGTAGTTGCCCCCGCACAACCACTTCGCCATCGCGGGATTCGGCCGCGCCTGCCCGCGCTCAATCTGCTCGCGCGTCACCTCGCGGTACGCGGTGAGCGGCTTGTCATCCTGGTCCACCCAGAAGGACGGGAAGAAAATCTGGTACGCGAAGTGGGTGTCGAGCGTCGCCGTCACATTCGTGAGCGCGCCGAGGTTGCGGTAGATGAACTCGGCGATGCGGCGGCTGTCGTCCACCGCGCCGCGGCCGCTGCGCCCCGCCACGTAGAGCGAGCCATCGGGGAAGCAGAAGTCCTTCTGCACGTCGATGAGCAGCAGGTGCAGGTTGAACTTGTCCGTCGCCGCCACGGAGAGGTCATTCGCCGCCCGCCAGGTGACGGCGGCCTCCTGGAGCTTCCCGGCGTTCGGCCCGTAGCCGTACTCGCCCGCGTGGTCCGCCCGGTAGAACCCCGGCAACGGCAGCTCCTTGATTTGCGTCCTCATCGTCCTACCCCCTGTGTGGCGCGAGGGCCCCCGGCCCGCGCGCGTTGATTGAAAGGAACGTTCATTCCGCTCAGGACATCCGCAGCGCGGAGATGTCCTGCCGGCCCACCACCGCCAGCCCCTGCTTCACGAGGAAGAGCTGGCTGCCCGAGTCCACGAAGGGCTCGGCATCCGGGAACTCGCGCACGGCCTCCAGTCGGCCCTGCCGCAGCTCCACCCGGACGAGCCCCGCGTCCGTCGCGCAGAACAGCGCGTCCCCCGCCGCGCACCGTCCCCGAGGCCCACTGCCCAGCCACGAGCCGTCACCGGCCTCGGCCACCGCGCTCGCGCGCACCGCTCCGTCCGAGCCCACCACCACGCAGTGGTGCACCGTGCGCCCACCGGCCTGCTCCACCAGGAACAGCCACGCGTTCGGCCCGTCGAAGATGCACTCCGCATCCACCAGTTGGCCCGAGGGCCACGGCAGCGCGAGCCCGTCCTTCAGCCCCGTCCGCCCCGCGTCGAAGACGAACGCCCCGCGCAGCCCGCCCGCTCGGTGGAAGCCCAGCCCGAAGCGAGGCCCCACGAAGAGGCGCGTCTGTCCCTCCAGCACGTCGCCGATGCGCTCCGCTCCGTACGCCCCGTCCCGCCACAGGCCGCCCCCTACGGCCCAGTAGCGGTGACGCGCGTTGGCGGCGAAGGCCGGCTGACCCTCGGGCGCGTCCACCCCCACGCGCTCCGCCGGCTTCCCCGGTGCCAGCACCACCACTTCCCCTGCCCGCCCCACCAGCGTCACGTCCCCTTGCAGCGCCCAGCGCAGCGACGGGTCCAACGGACCGCGTAGCACGACGCGCCCGTCCTCGCGCCGGTACGCCCCTTCCGCGTGGTACAGCCAGCGCAGGACGCCGTCCTCGGCGCTGGCGTGCACCAGCACTCCGCGCGTGGAGAACAGCCGCGTCGCCGTCACCTGCCCGCGCACCGACGTGACAGGCGTCACCGTGGCCGTGGCGTTCGGCTGGCACGTGGGGCACGCGCCGCGCGCATGCTCCACGCCGCACGAGGCGCACGCGGTAAAGCGCAGTCCTTCGAGCAGCGGCAGCGGGAAGACGCCGCGCAAATCCTCCACGAAGATGCGGTGCAGGTGGTGCAGCACGTCGTCCGGCAGCGTGGCCAGCGGCAGCGCGGGCTTGGGGTACTGCACCTCCGGGTGGAAGACGGTGACGCGCTGGAGCACCCGGCCCGCGGGCGTCGTGCGCCCCGCCGGAGTCTTCGGCCGATGCACACCGCCATGCGGGCCCACGCACAGCAGCCCCTGCATCACCGTCACCGCGAAGGCGTACCAGTCGCTCTCCGCCGACGCGGGCCGCGCAGGCACCAGGCCGTTGGCACCGTTGCCGCCGACTCGCAGCGGGTCCAGGAACCGCTCGGTGAACACCGGGCAGAGGAACGCGCCGAACTGGAAGCTGTCCGCGTCGATGAAGTACGCGTCCGCGACTCCGGACACGAGCACGTTGAGGTCGTTGAAGTCCCCCACCACCACACCCGACGCATGCACGGCGTCGAGCGTCCGGTGCAGCCCGCGCAGCACCTCCACCACGCGCGCGGACGTGGCACCGGCGCGGCGGAACGACAGCTCACCGAAGCGGCGCAGCGGCTCCACGGCGTCGAGCTTGCGCATCGCATAGCCCAGCACCGTCTGCCCCTTCTTGTCCGTGGCGAGCACCTGCGGCACCACCACGCGCCCGGGCAGTCCCGCCGGGAAGACGCGCAGCTTGCGCTGGTGCTCGTCCAGGCGGACGCGCGCGGCGGCCTGCTCCGCGGGCAGCCCCGTGTAGTCGGGGTGCTCGGGCGGCTTGAACACCTTGAGGGCGCGGCCGTCACCGAGGTCGAACACGTCCGCCTCGCCACCCTTGCCCAGCGCGTGCGCCGGATTCAGCCGCACCTTCTTCCCCTCGAGCCACACGTCCATGGCGTCACGCCCTCCCCATGCGGCGACGCAGCACCACGAGCGTCGTGTCATCCGGCAGCAGCCCCGGCGTGCGCACCACGCGGCGGGCGTCGAAGTCGGCGCGCACGGACTCGCGGTTGAGCAGCGCCAGCCGGCGCCGCAGCGCATCCGGGTTGGTGAAGTACCGGTCCTCCGTCCAGAGTCGAGACAGCGGGCCCACCGGCTCGTCCTTCTCGGGGATTCGCGCCGAGGCGAGCCGCTCCAGGTCCGCCACTCCATCCGTGCCCAGGAGCAGCGCGTGCACGTCCTCGGTGGGAATCAGCGCCTGCGTGGACAGCGGCACGTCATCGCCGCGCATCAGCGCATAGGCGAGGTACGGCGGCGCATTCCCAGGGAAGGGCCCTAGCGGATGCACCTCGCCGTTGAGCGCCCACACCCCGTCCCCCGCGGAGAAGATGAGCGTCTTCGCGGGCGTCACCACCGCGCCCACCACGGTGAAGAGGAAGTCCGCCAGCGCTTCGCGGCCCAATTCGCCCCGAAGCTCGCCCAGGAGGCACAGCAGGTCCTCGCGCAGGCCCGGGAGGAAGGAGGCCGCATCCACGCGCTCGCCCTCCGCGAGCCGCTGCTGCGCCGCCTGCACCAGCCGCCGCACCCCGAGCTGCGCGCCCAGTTCGCTGCACGGCTGACTGCCGCACCCGTCCGCGACGACGGCCACCAGCCCGTGCTCGCTGGCGCGGATGCACAGCGCATCCTGGTTGTTGCGCCCCGCCCGAGCGTGCTCCCGGCCCTGCACCGAGGCGGCGGCGATGTCGAAGGGCAGCGCGGACATGACTCTCCCGTGGCCCTCTTCGGGCACGGACAGCGGGACGACGCATAGGGGGACGCGCCTCGTCCGTGGGCTCCCCACGGATGGCGGCCTCCACACGTTCCTGGAAGCGGGCGCCGCGGGCGCGCCTCTCCTCTCGTGGCGCGGCGGTGGTGCCTCGTCTCCAGGTTCGTGTTTATACAACACCAACATAGTGTCCAAGTGACACCTTGTCAAATCAATCGGGGCCGCTCGCACCTGCGGGCAAGGCTTTCGCGGGCTTGCGGACACTCGGATGTCAGGAGGCACTCACGTAGGATGACGAAACGTCATCGAGAGGAGTCCGCCATCCGTCCCTTCCGCCTTGCTGAAAACCACCTGGCCGTGCCGGGAATCATCGGCGTGCGCTCTCCCAGCAGCCTGTCCTTCGGCAAGAGGGTGCATGTGCTCCTCGGCCCCGACGCGGGCTTTCCCGAGGCGTATCCGCTGGCGGAGTGGAAGCGCGACGTGGCCCTGGTCGATGCGCGCACGATTCCGCCCGAGCTGCGGAAGCAGGCCGACATCCGGCTCCCGGACGAAGAGCGCACCGGGCTCGAGGTGTATCTCTGGGAGATGGCGGAGCTGAACGCCGAGTTCGCGCCCGACACGCGCGAGCTCGAGTCACTGACCCTCGACCAGCTCGCGAGGCTGACGTCCCTGGATGCGCAGACGCGCCACTTCCTCGAAAGCCATGGGCAGGCGTACTGGCTGGCCGGATACACGCGGCACTCGGACACGCTCTGGGTCCACCGCGTGGGCGGCGCCGCCCCGTTCAAGTCCTGGGTCAACCGGGCGGACGCGGTGCGCGAGGACGAAGCGCCGGGACGGCCGGGCTGGCTGTCGCAGGAGGCCTGGTCCGACCTGTGGCGCGTTCGCTGGGCGGACCGCGTGCTCCGAGCGCTGAGCGGCGGCGAGGTGACGGAGGCAGCACTCCTGCTCGCCCACTCGCACCAGGGCCGGCAGAACCTCATCCCGGACGACATCGCCCAGGCCGGCGCGGACGCCGCGGCCCGCATGGCCGAGGGTAGTGCGGACGAAGTGGAGCTCCCCTTTCACGGGCCCGCGCGGCGCGTGCGGCTGCCCGGCTTCACCATGACGGTCTGGGAGCTTCAACCTCTCGACATCAAGCCCGGCCAGCCCGCGCCCTCGCACGAGACCCAGGTCCCCGCCGAGGACGCGTGGGTGCTCGTGAAGGACCTCGGCTGAGCCGGAGGCCCCGGCTCAAAGCCTCACAGCTCGAAGTTGAAGCCCGCCTTCTCCAGCTGTTTGTATTTCTTGTGGTCGAACCGGTAGAGGCGCGCGGCGCGGTGGGAGACGTCCTGCTCCACCTCGTCCAGCTCCTCCAGCAGGTCCATGGCGAGAATCTTCTTGCGGAAGTTCCGCTTGTCGAGCGGCCGCTCCAGGATGACTTCGTACAGCCGCTGGAGCTGCGTCAGGGTGAACTTGGGAGGCAGCAGCTCGAAGCCGATGGGCTGGTAGCGGACCTTGCCCTTGAGCCGCTGCAGCGCGGTGGCGAGGACGTCCGCATGGTCGAACGCCAGCTTGGGTGCGTCCCACACGGAGAACCACGCCGCCTCTCGCGCGTCCGTGGCCGCGTGCAGCGTGTGGTCGCTGAGCTTCACCAGCGCAAAGTACGCCACCGTGACGACGCGCCCGCGCGGGTCCCTCCCCGGGTCGCCGAAGGTGTAGAGCTGCTCCATGTGCCCGGGGCGGATGCCGGCCTCTTCCTCCAGCTCGCGGCGCGCGGCGGCGTCCAGGGACTCCTCCATGCGCACGAAGCCGCCGGGCAGCGCCCAGCGCCCCGCGTAGGGCTCCACGCCCCGGCGGATGAGCAGCACCTTCAGGTCCTCTTCATCCTGGCCGAAGACGACGCAGTCCACCGTCAAGGCGGGCCTGGGGTACTCGTAGGTGTGGCTCACGGCTCCATCCGTTCGCGGGCGCTGGACTGGATGCAGCCATAGTGTCCAACGCACACCCCGGTCAAGCCGGGCCCGCGACTACACCCGCACCATGCGCGACAGCTGGCGCCAGTCGACGAGCTGGACGCTCTCCTCGGCCAGGTCGAACTCCAGCGAGCGGCGCATGCCGATGACGTCGCCGCCCATCTGGAAGGGCACCTCGCGGTCGAAGTCCATGCGCACGCGCTGGACGAACCAGTCGTGCATGCGAGGCAGCGGGTGCTCGCCGCGCCACAGCTTGAACATGTTGCGCGTGGCCTCCAGCACGGTGGCGCCATAGACGCGCACGGACAGCCGGTGCGGCACGGCCTGCGCGAAGGGGAAGGCCTTGAAGCCGAAGCCCCACTCGGGCGTGGTGGCCGCGCCGGCGACGCCCGCGGGCCCCTGGTACAGGAGCGCGCCCTTGTCCCCATGCGCCACCGGCTGCACCGCGCCGCGTGCGTCCAGGGTGAGCGCGGTGTCGCCCATGTTGTAGACGGACACCTGCGGGTTGCCGTCGCCGAAGACGTGCCGGGGCACCGTGCGGGTGAACATGGCCCCGAGGTAGCCGCGCAGGCCCGCCTGGGTGCTGTGCAGCGGCCCGGACATGGCGAGCTGGTTCTTGAAGTCCTGAATCATCTCCGCGTCCCAGCCGGTGCCGGCGAAGGGGGCGACCTTGCCCTCCACGCGCACCAGGGAGAAGGGACGCAGGGGCGGCAGGCGCTCGCCCACCGCGGCAATCTGCTTCAGCGCCACCGCGGCCCGGGGCGCGCCGGTGACGCGGGCCCAGGCGTTGCCGGTGCCCAGTGGCAGCACGCCGATGGCCGGCAGCGCCACCCCCGCCATGCGCAGCTCATTGAGGAGCCCGGTAATCGTGCCGTCCCCTCCGCCCGCGAGCAGCAGCCTGGGAGGGTTGGGCCGGAGCGTGTCGGAAATCCAGGCCCGTGCCTCCTCGAGAGAGCGGGTGAGCGCCACGCGCGCCCGGGGGAGGAAGCGCTCCACGAGGCCTCCTACTCCTTCGGTGCCGCGGCGGGCGCGCAGGTTCACGAGGACGGCGATGTCGGTCATGGCGGGCGGACTCTCCCCAGGCTGTGTCATGGCCCGGTCACAGCGCCGCAACCCGGGGCGGCTCGTGACGCAAAGATGACCCTCAGCTGGCCAGCGCGTGGGCCACACGCACTCCGAGTCTTCGTCCTGCCCCTCCCCTGCGGAAGGAGGCGGCCGCTACCGCCAGTCCCCCTGCCAACAACAGCCGGCGCAGCCACTGCTTGCCGGCCGAGTGGTAGCCGCCAGAGGTGCCGGTGCCCTCGGCCATGGGGTGGAAGAGGCTGCCGGAGGTGTGTCCCTGGCGCACCTTTTCGAAGTGCTGGGACTCGGTGGCGCCGCGCATGGTGCGCTCGAAGGTGGCCGGCATGAGGCCGTGCATGGCGGCGAAGCTGCGGGCGGCGGGGCCGACCATGATTTCGTGCTTCGGGCTGCGCAGGACACGGAGGATGGCGCGGGCGACGCGCTCCGGCGTGTAGACGGGCTCCACGGGGCGGATGCGCCAGCCGGTGTAGTTGGCAGTGTGCTGCCACAGCGGCGTGTCGATGGCGGCGGGGAGCACGGTGCACACGTCGATGCCGGTGTTGAGCAGTTCCTGGCGGACGGAGGAGGAGAAGCCTCGCACGGCGTGCTTGGAGGCGACGTAGGCGCTGACGTAGGGCGCGGCGACGGTGCCGAAGGTGGAGGAGACGTTGACGAGGGTGCCGTAGCCCTGGTGGCGGAACTGCGTCACGGCGACGCGGGTGCCGGTGACGGTGCCGAAGAAGTTGGTCTCCATGAGCTGGCGGAAGGCGTCGTCGGGAGTCTCCTCGAGGCTGCCCATGAGGTAGACGCCCGCGTTGTTGATCCACGCGTCGAAGCGGCCGAAGGCGTTGAGGGCCTCGTCGGCCAGGTGGCGCACGGCGGCGGGGTCCGAGACGTCCGTGGGGACGACGAGGGCGCGGACGCCGTGGGACTCGCACTCGCGGGCGAGGTCATCCAGCGGCTCCTCGCGACGGGCGGCCAGCACCACGTGGGCGCCCTTCTTCGCCAGGGCGAGCGCGGTGGCGCGGCCGATTCCACTGGATGCGCCGGTGATGACGATGACTCGGTCCTTCCAAGCACGCTTCATAAGCCACGGTCTCCTTGCCGGGCCGAGCCCCTGCCCCCATGGCCCCAACCCCTTCGCCAAGATGGGGACGGCACGTTGCGACGCACCCGGCCATCGCAAGCTCTCTTGGGGGGCAGGCGGCGGAGCGGACGGGGGTCCACGGTCGGGACGGGGGCCGTCCGTACTCCCGTGGGGTTTCAATCAGGGAGGACGGGGGATGGGTTCGGGCAAGGGTCGGAAATGACTTGGGTTTCTGGGGAGTGGGGGTGGTTTGGAGGAAGGCGGGGAGGCTTGGTATGTGCGCTCGACTGTCGGGTAGCCGACGGAACGCTCCCTGCACCGGCTCCGAGCCATGAACTCCCCAAGACCTTTCTTCCTGCTGCCCTGGGTGGCTGTCGTCCTGCTGTCTTCACCGGCGTGCATCAGCGTGCCGGACATCGAGCCCGCGAAGGCGGAGGTGCGCATCACCTCGCCGGAGGGGCGGGCCTACACGAATGGTGTGTTGGAGGTCCGGCTGGAGGTGACGGGGCATACGCCCGAGCGCGTCGAGCTGCTGAGCGACGGTGAGGTGCTGGCGGAGGTGGCAGCGCCGTATGTGTATGCGTGGGACACGGCGGGGGTGGCGGAGGGGACGCACCAGTTGGTGGCGCGGGCGGTGTTCGGGGAGGTGACGTTCGCCAGCGAGGCGCAGGAGGTGGTGGTGGACCGGACGCCGCCGACGGTGGTGTCGCGGACTCCGGAACCGGGGGCCCAGGATGTCTGGGTGAAGAGTCCCATCCAGGCGGTGTTCTCCGAGCCGGTGAAGGTGGGCACGCTGACGAGTGAGTCCGTGCGGTTGACCGTGGGTGGGGTGGAGGTGGCGCGTACGGTGTCAGTGTCGGCGGATGGGAGGACGGCGACGGTGGTGCCAGGGGAGGGCTATGTGCCTTCGAATCCCGTCACGCTCGAGTTTCTGCCCCAGGCGACGGATCTTGCTGGCAACAGCGTGAGCCTTGCCGAGGCATGGACGTGGCTGGTCCCCTACTGGGTTCCGTGGGGAAGTGCGGACAATGCCATTGTCGGCAATCACTCCGACTGGGTCGAAAAATACGCATACGATCACTCAGGCAACCTGACGGCAATCTGGCGAAGCACGAGCGGCAACGGCTTCTCCATTCTTGCCAAGAGATTCGAAGCTGGCGACTGGAAGACGCTCGGCCAAAGCCTGGCATCAGCCAAGAGCGACTTGGAAATCCCTTCCAAGGACCTAGTACTGGATGGCAGTGGCACTCCAGTTGTCGCATGGAGTCAGGTGAGCAACTCGAGCGTCGCTGAAATCTCAATCAAGAAATGGGTCGACAATCAATGGGTGAACTTCGGGAGTGGGTTGAGTTCTGCCGATGGCTTGCCCAGGAGACAATTCTTCGATCTACAGACAAGCTCTCGCGGCAACCCCAGCATCGTATGGAGCGCAGAGGACAGCGCTGGTACGACGGGCAAATTGTGCACGGGCGAATGGCAAACTTCCGAATGGGCGCTTATCGGCCCCTGCATTGATATCCTAGTCAACCCCGTCTACCATACCAATCCGACACTGAAGTTCTCCCCCCTCGGGAACGCCACTGTTGCATGGTTCGAAGAGCGCGGCGGCTACAACAAAGTATTCGCCAGCCAATACGTAAATGGGACGTGGACGCGACTTGATGGCGATCACGACACCGATCTCCAAATCACCGGCATTTCAATGACCTTCAACAGCAGTGGGTTGCCGGCAATCGCCTGGTACTTCCCTCTTGGGAACGGGAACTACGCCCTCACCACAGAGCACTGGAGCGGAGAGGATTGGCGACTTCTGGGCGCCCAACCCCCATTTCGCACCATCAGCCCCTTGGGCAGTCATTCACTGCAGGCCGACTCTAGCGGCACCCCATTCCTCACCTGGGCAGACGGCCGGCTTCACGTGCAACGTTGGACTGGAACCAGCTGGCAGTTTCTGGATGACGCGTCCAACTCCGAGGTCGACAGCTACGTCACTTCCGAGTCGCTGCAGCTCACCCCGTCAGGAGACCTCATCCTGACCTGGTTTCACTTCGCAGGCGATGAAACACACATACGGATGCGTCGACTCAACCGCTAACAAGATAGATTCAATAGTGGCAGCAGCGTTCGCCACGTCACCAGAACCCTACTGCGCGTTCAGGCCATCTAAACGCATCCCAAGGTTGGTTCGATGCAAGCACCCCGTGTAATCGCCATTCTCGTCGCTACCCTCCCTCTTTTGACGTATGCGGCACCGCGGCGCATGGTCGTCGCCAGCGGCGACTGCACCGACGCGGAGCTCGGCGGCCAGACCAAGGCCTTCCTGGACACGCTCACGTCCCGCCCCGAGCAGGACGTGCTGACCGCCACCGAGTTCGGCGAGCGGCTCTTCCCCCAGTCCTCCAAGAGCTTCGAGGACCTGCAGCGCCAGCTCGAAGCCGCCCAGGACCACTTCTACGAGGGCCGCAACGCCAAGGCCGCCCAGGCCCTCGACGAGGCCCTCCAGCAGATCACCCGCCTCCCCGTGGGCGAGCCGCGCTGGAAGCTCTTCGTGGATGCCCAGCTCCTCCACGGCCTGAACTACCGCGCCCTGGGCAAGCCGAAGGAGAGCGACACCGCGTTCCGCAACGTCCTCCGGCTCCAGCCCGACTACGAGCTCGACCCGGACCAGTTCGCGCCCTCCGTCCGACAGGGGTTCGACAAGCTCCGGCGTGAACTCGCCAAAACGCGCAAGGTGAAGCTGGCCGTGAAGTCCTCGCAGCCCGCCTCGGACGTGTACCTGGAAGGGCTCAAGGTCGGACAGACGCCCGTGACTCTGGAGGTGGCTGCGGGCACCTACGACATCACCCTGGTGAAGGGCACCACCACCAGCTTCCCGCGCCAGGTCCAGGTGCAGGGCGCGGACATGCCCCTTCTCATCGACGTGGCCTACGAGGGCTCCGTCTCCGCCAGTCCCTTTCCGTGCCTCGCGTCCCGGGACGGAAATGACGAGCGGACGCTCAGCCACTCCGTCCGGTTGGGCGGCACGCTCGGCGTGGAGGAGGTCATCGTCGTCCGCTTGGAGCGTCCGAGCAGCGGGCCGAAGTGGTTCGCCGCCACCGTGCTCAACGTCGAGGGCGGCCAGAAGCTGCGCGAAGGAGGCTTCAAGACGCAGGGCCTCGACGCTCCGGCGGAGGCCCTCTCCGCCCTGGTGGACTTCGTCACCACCGGCCGCTCCCCTTCCAACCTCGTGGTGATGAACGCCAACGGCAAGGCGCCCTGGGAACAGCCGGGCAGCGTGGACAAGTCGAACAGCTCGCAAGGAGGGATGGACCTCAGCGCGCCCAATCGCCTTTCCGAAGGCGTGGAGGACACGGCGGCGCCCCGCTCCACCTCGGGTCTGCGCACGGCGTCCTATGTGGCGCTTGGAGTGGGCGCGGCGGCATTGGGCGGCGCGGGCGTGGTGCGGTTCCTCGCGCAGAAGGACCTGGATGCGCTGGAGAAGCGGCTCGACAACGGCCGCATCCTCTCGACCGACAAGGAGTCCCTGGTGCTCCGCGACTCGCTGGCCCAGAAGGGCAATGTCCTGACCGGACTGCTCGTCAGCGGAGGGGCCGCCGTGGCGACTGGCGCCGTCCTCTTCCTGCTGTCGCCGTCCTCGACCACGCCTCCCCCTGTGTCCGTGGGCGTCACCATGGACGGGGAAGGCGCGTCAGCCACCTTGTCCGGCTCCTTCTGACAGAGGCTCTCGTGGCGTGTCCTGGTCATTGCGCCAGGACACGCCATGGGCAGGGCCCGCTCACGGAAGGACAGCGTGAGCCCTGATGGACGCGTAGAGTGCGCGCATGATGCGTGCCCTCCTCGTCCTGCTGTTGGCCACGAGCGCCTCCGCCGCGGCCCCTCGCACCTTCCGCGTCGACTACTTCCACACCGGCAACGCCACCGAGGAGCGCTTCAGCTTCGACAAGGCGGTCATCGAGCCGCTGCCCTGGCCCGGCCACCCCTCGCGCGCCATCGACGAGACAAACCTCGGCAAGTACCTCTTCGAGGTGCGAGACAGGGCCACCAACCGACTCCTGTTCTCGCGCGGCTTCGCCTCCATCTACGGCGAGTGGGAAAGCACGACCGAAGCAAAGAGCCTGCACCGCACCTTCCAAGAATCGCTGCGCTTCCCCGCGCCGGAAGGCCCCGTCCAGGTGCTCCTCAAGAAGCGCGACGCGCAGAACGCCTTCCGCGAGGTGTGGTCGCTCGTCGTGGACCCGAAGGACATGTTCGTGGACCCGTCTTCGCCGCCAGCTCCCGGCCCGCTGCTGAAGCTGGTGGAGAACGGACCGTCGGAGCAGAAGGTGGACCTGCTCATCCTCGGCGACGGCTACACCGAGGCCGAGCGCCCCAAGTTCGAGAAGGACGCCCGCCGCATGGCGGACATCCTCTTCACCTTCTCGCCCTTCAAGGAGCGCAAGGGAGACTTCAACGTCTGGGGACTGATGCCCGCCGCCGCGCAGTCCGGCATCTCCCGGCCGTCCACCGGCATCCACCGGCGCTCGCCCGTGGGCACCACCTACGACGCCTTTGGCAGCGAGCGTTACGTCCTCACGTTCGACAACAAGGCGTTCCGGGAGGCGGCCGCCTTCGCGCCCTACGAGTTCGTGGAAATCCTTGCCAACGGCAACACCTACGGCGGCGGAGGCATCTTCGGCCTCTACGGCACCGTGGCCGCTGACAGCCTGTGGGCGCCGTACGTCTTCGTCCACGAGTTCGGCCACCACTTCGCCGGCCTGGCCGACGAGTACTACACCTCCGAGTCCGTCTACGCCCCCACCGAGGAGCGGCTGGAGCCCTGGGAGAAGAACGTCACCGCGCTGCATGACCCGGAGCAACTGAAGTGGAAGCACTTGGTGGCGCCGGGCACGCCGCTCCCCACGCCGTGGAACAAGGAGGGCTACGAGAGCCACTCCAACACCGTGCAGAAGCAGCGGCGCCAGATTCGCGCCCAGCGCAAGCCGGAGACGGAGATGGACGCCCTCTTCGTGGCCCAGCGGGACTGGGAGGAGAAGTTCCTGTCCTCTCAGAAGTTCTCGGGCCGGGTGGGTGCCTTCGAGGGCGCCATGTACGAGCCGCGTGGGTATTTCCGACCCCAGCTCGACTGCGTGATGTTCACCCGAGACAGGGTGCCGTTCTGCGCGGTGTGTCAGAGCGCAATCACTGAAGTCATCGACCTCTACGCGGGGCCGGCGGCGAAGGCTCCGCGCGCCAGTCCTTGAACACCTGACAATTCAAGCGAGCCCCGAGTGAAATGACCGTGACTCGGGGGTCGCACAATGGACCCTCTCCGGGTTCGGGTGTAAGGGGGGCGGAGACCTGTATCCCTGGGAGGGGAACGCATGCTGAGACGGAATTGGCTTCCGGCTCTTTTGACCGCCGTGCTGGTGACGGTGGGAACGGGCTGTGGAGACGAGTGCACCGACGCGTTCGACTGTCGTAACGACAACGGGCAGCCGGACCCGGGCAGGGAATGGACCTGCAGCGACGGCACGTGCTCGCAGCGTGACATCACCCAGCCGCCTCCCGTGGACGCGGGGACTGACGCGGGCACCGACGCAGGGACCGATGCGGGCACGGATGCTGGCACCGACGCGGGAACTGATGCGGGCACGGATGCCGGCACCGACGCGGGCGTGAAGGCGTGCACCGACACGGCCCAGGGCGCGGGTCAGGACCAGGGCTGCACCGCCACGACTCCTGTCTGCGACACGGCGAACGACAAGTGCGTGGCGTGCCTCGACTCGGCTCAGGCTGGTGCCCAGGACACGGGCTGCGCTGCCACGGCTCCCATCTGCAACACCACTGCGGCCAGCGGCGCGGGCGCGTGCGTGGTGTGCCTCGACTCGGCTCAGGCTGGTGCCCAGGACACGGGCTGCGCTGCCACGGCTCCCATCTGCAACACCACTGCGGCCAGCGGCGCGGGCGCGTGCGTGGTGTGCCTCGACTCGGCTCAGGCTGGTGCCCAGGACACGGGCTGCGCTGCCACGGCTCCCATCTGCAACACCACTGCGGCCAGCGGCGCGGGCGCGTGCGTGGTGTGCCTCGACTCGGCTCAGGCTGGTGCCCAGGACACGGGCTGCGCTGCCACGGCCCCCATCTGCGACGCCACTGCGGCCAGCGGCGCGGGCGCGTGCAAGGTGTGCCTCGACTCGGCCCAGGGCAACACGGCGGACCAGGGCTGCAACTCACCCACCAACATCTGCGACACCACTGCGGCCAGTGGCGCCGGTGAGTGCAAGGTCTGCGTGACGACCAGCGGCACCACTGTCGGCTGCCAGGGCACCCAGACCTGCAACGCGGCGGGCACGGCCTGCGAGGGCTGCGCTGATGACACTTCGTGCGCCACGGAGACCCCGGTCTGCCGCACGGACACGCAGCCGACCACCTGCGTCGAGTGCACCGCCGGCAGCCATGCCCGGTGCGATGCGAGCAAGCCTTCGTGCAACAGCAACTTCTGCGGCTGCTCCTCGGATACGCAGTGCACGGACACGCCGGATAGCAACCGCGACTTCTGCGACACCACTGCCAACAACGGCCGCGGCGTGTGCGAGGTATGCGTCACGGATGCCAACTGCGTCTCCGTGGATGCGAGCAAGCCGATCTGCAACAACCGGACGGCCTGCGTACAGTGCCTCAGCAATGCGAACTGCTCGCTGACCCAGGTGTGCAACGAGTCGAACACCTGCGTGGACTCGAGCGTTTCCACGACCCCTGCGCAGACCAGCGCGCAGATCCAGGCCTTCCAGGCGGCCGCTGCCGGGACCGTCGACCTTCCCATCACCGGCGCGTTCGTCACCTTCATCAAGCCCGCAGTGGCTGGAAGCAGCGAGGGCGGTGGCTACTTCCTCCAGGCGGAGTCTGCGGGACCCGCCGTGTTCGTGAGCGACACGGGCACCCTGAGCCAGGTGGCCGTTGGCGACCGGGTGAGCCTGACCGTGACGACGAAGGCGATCACCAACGGGATGAGGATTGCGACCGCCGTCAGCAACTTCACCCGTATCAGCCAGGGCCACCCGGTTCAGAACCTCGCGAGCGCGACCCCGGCGGGTTTGAAGGTCAACCAGTCCCCGACTGCTGCAGCGACCCTGGTGGCAAACCTGGACACCCTGGAGTCCACGCTGCTCTCCATGACTGGCAAGATTGCCTCAGCTTCTGCTGCCGCCGGTGGCACTGTCTACTCCTCCTTCCAGATCACCACGGGAGGCATCCAGACCGGGACCGATACCGTCCGCCTGCGTGTTCCCGACGCCTTGATCACCGCCATGGATATCGCCCAGGGCTGCGACTTCACGCTCAACGCCGGCCCCATGTGGCGGTTCGTGAACGGAACCACCAACAACGCTCAGCCGTCTGCGTTCTCTGCCTCCGACCTGACTGTCTCCAATTGCCCCGGGCCCAAGCTTGTGTCTGCGTCCGCGAAGTCGCTGACAGAAGTCGTGCTGACGTTCGACCGGAGCATCTCTGCGACGAGCATCACCAACGCGGCTACTCAGTTCACCTTTACGGGGGGGCTCACGAGCTCGGCCGCACAGGTCACTGGTCGGCAGGTCACCCTGACGACGAGTGCGCAGACTCCGGGGACCAGCTACACCGTCACGGTTGCTTCGAGCGTCACTGATAGGGCAGGGACCCCTGTTGTAGGTGCAAATAACACAGCGACGTTCAAGGGCTACCGCACGCTTGCCGTCCTGCGCATCAACGAGGTCCAGCCCAGCGTGGCGAACAGCAGGGACCTCGTGGAGCTTCTGGTTCTCAGCGCCGGCACGACCGATGGCATCGTGCTCCAGCAGGACCTGAACTCGTCGGCGCTCCTGGCCACGCTTCCGGATGTGACCGTGGCGGCAGGAGACCTCATCGTCGTTCACCTCAACCCCGTGACCGGCACTGGCGCCACAGTCAAAGCCGAAACCACCGCCAAGGATGAGGCCCCTGCCGGCCAGTTCGCTGACAACTACGATACGGCGTGGGACTTCGTCGGTGGAACCACCGGCATCACGCTGTCGAACCGGCTCCTGGTCATTAAGGATCCGTCGGGAGCCATCCAGGATGGCGTGGCGTTCGCGAAGTCGGACCTGACGGGTACACCCCCGGCTGCATTCCCAGGCAATCTTCAGGCGCTCCAGGCTACTGGACAGTGGCTGCCGGCTGACTGCGCCGGGACTGCATGCACGTACACCTCGGCTCCGACGGCTATCGAGGTGGCTGCCGACTGGAAGGGCATCCCCGCCTCCAATGCAACGAAGACCTCGGTCACCATCCGCCGTGTCAGCGCCACTGACACCAACACCAAGGATGACTGGGCGGTCGGTGCGCATTCGTGGGGCGCTGCCAATCCGTAGCCTGAGTCCTCGCGACTGAAACATCCGGGCCGCGGCTCCTTCGAGAGCCGCGGCCCTTTTCTTTTCCGGTGGGTGGGCAGCGACCCCTGGGCCCCCATTCGTCCAACACAGTACAGTGAGGCCCTTTTCTTCCGTGGGCCCTGCTGTGCCGGGCCGGAGTTGCCATGCGGTTCCCCCGCGCCCTGTCGCTGCTGCTCGCTCTTTTCCTCACCGCGTGTCCCGGCTCCAAGCCCGTCGACCCACTCGTGCCCCTCACGGACGCGGGTTCGGACTCCAATGACGGGGGCGACTCCTCCCTCACGCTCACCACCGAAGAGCTCCCGGCAGCCACCGTCTCCCAGCCCTACCGCGTCACCCTCGCCGCCTCCGGCGGCTCGCCCGCGTACTCGTGGCAGCTCGTCCAGGGCGCCCTGCCCGCGGGCCTGTCCCTCTCCGACTCGGGCGAAATCACCGGCACGCCCTCCGCTCAGGGCTCCACCTCATTCACCGTCGAGGTCCGCGACTCCGCCGGCCGGTTCGCTCACGGGACGCTTGGCATTGACGTCCTCGGCTCCGGCTTCTCGGTCGCCACCTCCTCGCTCCCGGATGCGTACCTCGGCAACGAGTACACGACGCTGCTCTCCGCCGCCGGCGGCACGCCTCCGTACATCTGGGTCATCGCCAGTGGCTCGCTGCCCTCGGGCCTGCGCCTGGGCGCGAATGGCCGCTTTGCTGGCGCTCCCGTCGGCTCCGGGACCTTCGCCGTCACCCTCAGCGTCCAGGACGCCTCCGGCCTCTCCGCCCAGCGCGACCTCACGCTGTCCGTCTTCGCGCCCCCTTCCATCTCCGGCGCTTCGCTCGACCTCGCTGTCGTCGGCGCTCCCTACTCCGCTTCCCTGAACGCCAGCGGCGGCAAGGCTCCGCTCTCCTTCCGCATCGCCTCGGGCTCGCTGCCGGAAGGGCTCCGGCTGGAGGGCGGCTCCGTGCTCGGCACTCCCACCACCCCGGGTGCCGCGTCCTTCACCGTCGAGGTCCAGGACCTCAACGACCGCGCCGCGTCCGCTTCCTTCCAGCTCACCGTCCGCGGCGGCCTCACCGTCACCCCCACCACCCTGCCCGACGCATACACCGATGCGCCCTACGGCCATGGCCTCTCCGCCGCCGGCGGTCAGCCTCCGTACACCTGGGCCCTCACGCAGGGCTCGCTGCCCGCGGGCCTGCGACTCCTCGACTCGGGCGCCCTCGACGGCACTGCTTCCGCCGCCGGCACCACTTCCTTCACCGTCCGCGTCACCGACTCGCTGAGCGCCACCGATACGCGCGCGGTGTCCCTCACCACGTACCCGCCTCCCTCGCTCGCCGCCGTGCCCGCTCAGAGCGCCTACGTCGGTGACAGCGTCGCGCTGCCCTTCTCCGCTTCCGGCGGCAAGGCTCCGTACCTCTTCACCGCCTCGGGCGTGCTCCCTCCCGGGCTCACACTCGCGGAAGAGGGGCTCCTCCATGGCAAGCCCGCCCAGGCAGGTGTCTTCACCTTCGACGTCAGCGCTCGTGACGCCAACGGCCGCACCGCCTCGCGCTCCGTGTCCTTCACCGTCGTCGCGCTCCCCTCCATCACCACGACCACGCTTCCGGATGGCGACCCGGGCAAGGCGTACTCCACCCGCCTCGCCGCTTCGGGTGGCCGGGCCCCGCTCACCTGGTCCCTTGCTTCCGGCACCCTGCCCTCGGGCCTGTCGCTCGCGTCCGACGGCACGCTGAGCGGGACGCCTTCCGCCGCGGGAGCTTCGTCCTTCACCGTTCGCGTCACCGACGACAGCGGTCGCACCGACAGCCGCGCGCTGTCCCTCACCGTCTACGCTCCGCCCACCGTCACCACCAGCTCACTCCCCGACGGGTACGTGGGCGGCACGTACACCGCCAGCCTCACCGCCACCGGGGGACGCGCGCCGCACACCTGGTCCATCGACTCGGGCGCCCTGCCCCAGGGACTCACCCTCACGCAGAGCAGCGGCGCCATCTCCGGTACCCCCGGCGGAAGCAACGGCACCTTCTCCCTCACCGTCCGCGTCACCGACAGCGGCGGGCGCACCACCACCCGCGCGCTCGCGCTCGCCATGTACCGGCTGCCGTCCCTCTCGGGCCCGCCCCTCCAGCTCGACGGCTATGTCTCCGAGCCCTTCAGCGTCACGTACTCAGCCAGCGAGGGAAAGCCGCCGTACACCTTCTTCACCCCGAGCCCCCTGCCCAACTGGCTGGTCCTCACCAGCCTCGGCGAGCTCACCGGCACGCCCTCCGCCCCGAGCACCACCTCCGGACAGGTCGGCATCTCCGACGCCAATGGCCGCACCGCCTCGCGCGCCTTCGCGCTCACCACCTTCCTGCTCCCCGCTGTCACCACCAGCTCGCTCCCCGAGGGCCGGGGCGGTGTGTCCTACTCCGCCTCGCTGCTCGCCTCCGGCGGCAAGGCCCCGCTCACCTGGACCATCTTCTCGGGTTCGCTTCCGACGGGGCTCACCCTGTCCAGCACGGGGAACATCAGCGGCACGCCCTCCAGCGGCACCACGTCGTTCACCGCGCGCGTCGCCGATGCCAACGGCCGCGTCGCGCTGCGCACCCTCACGCTGCCTGTCTACGTCCCACCGCTCGTGACGACGGCCTCGCTCCCCGATGCCGTCCGGAGCCAGCCCTACAGCGCCACGCTCACCGCCTCCAATGGCCGTGCCCCGCTGTCCTGGAGCCACACCGGCTCGCTGCCCGCGGGCCTCTCGCTGTCCGCCTTGGGCGTCATCTCCGGTACTCCCACGGCGAGCGGCTCCGCGAGCTTCACCGTCTCCGTGCTGGACGCCGAAGGCAACGGTGACTCCCGCGCGCTGTCACTCAACGTGCGCGGCTCGAGCGCCCCGCTCACCGTGGGCCAGTGGAACCTCGAGTGGTTCGGCGCCCCCAACCAGGGGCCTCCGAACTCCACCTCCGACGGTGGCACCCCTGACGACCTGCAGATTGCCTACGCGCGCGACGTCATGCGCGACGCGGGCGTCAACGTGTGGGGACTCGTGGAGATGGTGGACTCCGCGGACTTCGCCACCCTCAAGGCCCAGCTTCCCGGGTACAGCGGCTTCCTCGCCAACGACGTGTCCTTCGTCCCTGGCGGCGCGTCCTGGTACAGCGCCGGTGAGCAGAAGCCCGGCATCCTCTACGACAGCTCCCTCACCTGGCGCAGCGCCCAGCTCATCCTCACGGCGCAGGCCGCCGACTTTGGTGGCCGCCCGCCCCTTCGCGTGGACTTCACCCTGCGCGTCAGCGGCGCCGACGTGCCCCTCGTCGTCATCGTCCTCCACATGAAGGCGTTCGATGACGAGGTCTCCTACGGGCAGCGGCAGCGCGGCGGCATCGCGCTCAAGAGCTATCTCGACAGCGCCATGCCCTCCGAGCGCGTGCTCGTCATCGGCGACTGGAACGATGACGTCGACCACTCCATCACCCGCGGCAATGACGGCCAGTACCTTGCCAGCCCCTTCGAGCCCTTCTTGCTCGACACGGTCAACTACACCTTCATCACCCGGCCGCTGTCGCTCGCCGGGGAGCGCACCACCGTCGTGTACCGCGACGCCATCGACCACACGCTCGCCACCAACGAGATGACCGTGGACTACCTGTCCGGCTCCGTCCGCGTGCTGCGCCCCGACAGCTGGATTCCCGACTACGGCAACACCGTCAGCGACCACTACCCCGTCGTCAGTCAGTACGACCTGGGCGGAGGCGGCTCGGTTCCCCCGACCACGCCCATGCTCTTCATCAACGAGGTCCTCGCCAACGAGCCCGCCGGAGACGCCGGCGTGGGCGACCCCCACTTCGAGTTCATCGAGGTGCTCAACTCCGGCGCCTCCAACGCGGACCTGTCCGGCTGGAGCCTGTGGGACTCCGCCTTCGTGCGGCACGTCTTCCCCTCGGGGACGTCGCTCGCTCCGGGCCGCGCCTTCGTCGTGTACGGCGGCCCCAGGGGGTTCGACGCCGGCACTCCCAACACGCTGTCCGCTTCCACCGGGCAGCTCGGCCTCAACAACGATGGCGACACCACCAGCCTGCGTGCTCCCGACGGCGGTGTCGTGGACTCGGTGAGCTACACCACCACCATCGACAACGTGTCCATCAACCGGATGCCGGACGCCGTGCCCGACGCGGGCTGGGTTTCGCACACCACGCTCAACCCGGGACTCGGCTCCTCCGCGGGCCGGCGCGCGGACGGCGGCGCGTTCTGACGCGACACCCCGCGCGGGCTCAGCGCGGCGGCGCGGCGTCTTCGCCCCGCGGCGCGCGTTCCTGGCCAGGACGCGTGTCCTGCTCAGGCATCACCTCCACCTGGCGCGCCACCAGACCGCCCGCGCCCTCGTCGTAGCTCACGCGGACCGCGTCGTCCTTGTGCATCGCGCGCAGCGACACGACGTCCTTCCCCACCACGAGCCGCGTGTCCGCGTTCACCTCGAAGTCGTGCTCCTTGCCCTCCGCGTCGCGGATGAGGAGCTCGTCGTCTCCGACCCACGACACCTGACCCTGCACACTCCGCATGGGCTCGGGACGACCCGAGCCTCCCTGTCCCTGCTCCGGCTGGGGCTCGGGCGGGGTGGGCTGGGGCATCAAGTCAGAGGGACCCTTGAGGTTCTCCGGCTCGGGTGCCCGCTCCTTCGAAGCCATCAGCCCCCGGAGGACATCGGAGCGTCCTTCTCGTTCGCCCGCCGAGGGACCCGCCGTCCCCTCGACCTCCTCGTCCCGGCACCCCAGCGCCAGGCTGCCCACCACGAGCGCCACGAACGTCCAGCCGCGTCTGCCGGTCATCGTCCCCTGCCCTCCTGCCCGTGCAAGAAGTCCGAGGGCCCGGGCCCACATGCCCGGCGTCCCTCCCCTCCTCATGATGCGAACGGTCCAGGCGACCGAGAACCCAGGTGCTCCACCCTCCCAGCCCAGAGGGAGGTCAGGCAGGCAGCGGAGCACCGTGCCGCCTGACGGGAGAGCGCGGCTACTTCGCGGACTCGATGACGTAGATGAGCGTCACCTTCGCCTGCACCGTCTGCTCCTCCGGCTGGATGGGCGTCGTCGTCGCGCGGGCGTCCGACATCTCCGCCATCGCCAGCCGCGCCGGGTACAGCCTCGGGGGCTCCGTCACCGTGCTCGCGTCCAGCACCGCGCCCAGCTTCACGTTCAGCGCCGCCGCGAGCACCTCGGCCGACTTGCGCGCCCGCGCCACGGCCTGACGCAGCGCCTCGCCCTGCACCGCGTCCTCACGGCTCAGCCCGAAGCGCACCTGGTCCACCCGGTTCGCTCCCGCCGCGAGCGCCTGGTCCAGCAGGCTTCCCACCCGCGACAGCTCCGTCACATGCACGCTGACCACGTTGCTCACGCGGTAGCCCTTCAGCTTCGGCTCCTGCTCGTTGGGCGCGGGCGGCGCGTACTCCGGGTACACCGAGTAGTTGCGCGTCTGGATTTCCCGCCGCGCAATCCCCGCGGACGTCAGCGCCGCAATCACCTTCTCCATCCGCTTCGCGTTCTGCTCGCCCGCCACCTTCGCGTTCGGCGCCACCGTCTCCACCGCCAGGTCGATGAAGGCCTCGTCCGGCTGCGCCTTCACCTCGCCCGTGCCCTCCACGCGAATCGTCCGCACGGCGGGGTCCACCGGCGGGCGCGGCTGGGACACGGGCTCGGGCTGCGCGGAGGCCACCAGGCCAGTGAGCAGCAGCGCGGTGAGAAACAGGGAACGGACAGGTCGGGCAGGGAGCATGGCGCCTCCTCGGGCGAATCCAGTGGTGCGGGGTCGTGATGCGACGTCCTCACCCACAAGACGGCCGGGCACCGCGCGGCATTCACTCCGCCACGGTGCCCTTCACTCTCTTTCGCCCTGCCTCATGCGTGCGCCACGAACTGGAACCGCCGGCCCCTGGCGCGCGTCTCAGCCATCCGCCCGGTCCCGGCTCACGGGCTCGCCGCGTCGCCGCCCGCCCCGTACCCCGGGCGAGGCTCCTGCTTCGGGCTCGGACGGAGCCCTGCTACCGAGCGGACCTTCGTAGTCGCCTTTCGGCGCGCGGCCCTCAGCGCGTCCCGGCCGATGTCCATCACCGCCGACACCGCGCCCGCCACCAGGTTGGCCGGCGGCGTGTCCGGCGCCAGCGGGTGCGGCCGCGTGGGCGCCGCCCTCTTCGCCATCTCCAGCACATCCCCCATCGTCCGCAGCTCCTGCGGGCGGAAGGCCTTCTTCACGGCCGGGAAGAGCTCGGTCTCCTCCTCCAGCACGTGCGCGCGCACGCTCTCCATCAGCACGTGCACCTTGGCGTCGAAGCGCTCCGCCTCGGGCGGCATCGCGTCCAGCTCCGCGAGCACCAGCTTCACCACGTGGTGCTCCTCCAGCGCGTTCAGCACGTCGCTCCCCAGCTCCTCCGAGCGCGCGCGCACCGCCGGATAGAAGACCTGCTCCTCGATGGCGGCATGCACGGACAGCTCGTGCACCAGCTGATCCACCAGCTTCCGCTTCAGCTTGTGGGCGTTGGGGCCCGCCTTCTCGTACTTCCGGAAGAGCTGCTCCACCGTCTTGTGGTCCGCCTTCAGCAACGCGATGGCATCCATGGAAACCTCCTTGAAGTCGTGAGGCCGCGCATTCCCCCACCGAGCGCAGGACTCCTGGCGCAGCGCGGCACGTAGTGGATGGTGTGGATGGCCGCTCCCGCATGCCGGGGTGGCTCGGGGATGGCCCGCTGCTCCGCATGCCCGGCAGGCGGCCGGGCGAACTTGTCCGATCGCCACCACCGCGTGCCCCTCCGGGAGGCGCGGGTGTCACGGAGACGTGCCGCGCTCCGCTCCGGTTTCCACGAGCGGCGGGGTTTGCAGCCCAGCTCACGGGCCCTCAAGGGGTTGCATCGCCTTGAAGCGGACGAACACCCTGTACCCCGGTGCAATCACCGCTCGGACGGTCGCTGACCAATGTCCGGGGCGCCCTGACCGGGTGGCGGCGTCCCGCCGGCGGCGAGCGAGGGGAAGGGGAGACACCGTGGTGAATGACACCCTGCGGGTGCGGGTCGCGAGCATCACTCGCGAGGCAGAGGACATCCTGTCGTACGAGCTGGTCGCCGAGGACGGCGGCGCGCTGCCCGGGTTCGAGGCCGGTGCCCACCTTCAAGTATGCGTGCCGGGGCCGGGCGACTTCGTGCGCTCGTACTCGCTCTGCAATGACCCGGACGAGACGCACCGCTACGTCATCGCCGTGCACATGGATGGCAGGGGGCGCGGTGGCTCGCGCGCCATGCACGAGCGCGTCCACGTGGGCGACGTGCTCGAAGTGGGTGCGCCCAACAACAACTTCCCCCTGCTCTTCGCGCGCAGCTACGTGCTGGTGGCGGGCGGCATCGGCATCACCCCGATGCTGGCCATGGTGCGGATGCTCGAGCGCACCGGCGCCAACTACACGCTGCACTACTGCTCCCGCACGCCCGAGCGCACCGCCTTCCGCGAGCTGCTCTCCACCGCGCCCTTCGCGGACCGCGTGCGCTTCTACTTCGACGGCGGAGACCCGTCGAAGGGCCTGGACGTGAAGGCGCTGCTGGCCACTCGCGGGCCAGGGGCGCGCCTGTACTGCTGCGGCCCCTCGGGGCTGATGAAGGCCGTGCGCGACGCGGCCACGCACCACCGCTGGCCCTGGGAGAAGGTGCACTTCGAGTCCTTCACCGCCGAGGGCACCGGCGCCGCCACGGGCCAGGTGGACTCCGACTTCGAGGTGTCCATCCGCAGCACCGGCCAGGTGCTCCAGGTGCCCGCCGGGCAGTCCGTGCTCAACGTGCTCCGCCGCAACGGCGTGCGCGTGCAGAGTGACTGCGAGGCCGGCTCGTGCGGCACGTGCCTCACCCGCGTCTGCGACGGCCAGCCCGAGCACCGCGACACGTTCTTCCAGCAGGAGCCCGCGGGCGACAAGCGCATGCTCGTCTGCGTGTCTCGCGCCCGCTCCAAGCGGCTGGTGCTGGACCTGTAGCCGTCGCGCTCCAGCGCGGGTGCCTGGCTTAGAGGACCCGGTGCGCTGCTCGCACCGGGCGCGGGACTGGCGCTTCGCCCGCCGTCAGCCGCCGTTCGCGAGCCGAAGCGCTTCCTGGAGGATGCGGTCCGTGCCTCCGGCCAGTGCCGGCGCGTCGAGGGACACCGCCACGTCCGGAGGCAGGCCAACCTTCTCGTACACCTCGCCGTCCGGCGCGGTGTACAGCTCGTTCGACAGGCCGAAGGACCAGCCATTCGGGAGCTGCCGGGTGAGAACATCCGAGTGGGCGCCATCCGTCCGCTCCCCCACCACGGTGACGTGAGGGAGCGCGCTCATGGCCATGGTGAAGATCTCCGCCGCGCTGGCGGTCAGGCTGCTCGTGAGCAGGTAGACGGGCCGGGTGAAGCGCCGCGCCCCCGCCGGAGCGAAGCGGTACTCGCGTGAAGGCGTGAAGCCGGCTCCCGCGCGGGCCTTCTTGGTGAAGGCCACCCGCTCCACGACGGTGAAGCGGCTCGCGATGGCCATCGAGGCGGCGTCGTAGCCGCCACCGTTGAAGCGCAGGTCGAGGATGAGGGCGTCCTTGTCGCCCAGCGCCGCGAGCGCCTCGTCGATGGCGCGGCCGGCCGCCTCCACGTCCGCCGCTTCATCCGTCCCGTCGCCCGTGAAGCCGGCCATGCCGGTGAGCAGGATGTACCCGACGTGCGCGTCGAGGGACTGCCAGGCCACGCGCTCGCCCGCCTTCACCGTGACGCCCGGGCCACCGAGGTAGTGCGCTCTCACGTACTGCTTCACCGCTTCGAGATGCGTGTCGACCCACTCGGGGTGCGGCTTGGGGAGGAAGACGCGCTCGCCCGCTTCGAGGCTGATGTGCCCGTCCGTGAGCGGCTCGAGCAGCTCGGACAAGAGGGTGAAGAGCTCGTCGTCCGTCGTGGCGGCGGTGACTCGCGGACGGAAGGTGTCGTAGCGGGACTGCCAGTCGACTCCGTAGAGGTCGAAGAGGGCGTATTGCTCCGCGAAGGTGTGCCAGAACACCTCGAAGTTCACCTCGGGTCCTTCTTCGGCGGCTTCGTCCCGGTGCAGACCTCGGGGAGCGGGGCGCGTTGCGCGGTGACGTGGAACGTCTGCCCGTTCTCGATGACGAGCGCCTCCCCCTCGCGCGTGAAGCGCAGCGCGAGGTCCGGCGCGGTGCCGTCCTCCTCCACGTCTCCGTCGGCCAGGGGCAGGCAGCTCACGGCGGTGAGCTCGTACAGATCCACCTCGTCGCCCTCGAAGCGCACGGTGTAGCCGTAGCCCACCGTCACCCAGCTCCCCTCCAGCGCGCCTCCGAGGGGCGGTCTGCCGCCGTCGTCGTCCTTGCCACATGCCGCCAGCGTCACGAGCAACGCCAGCGACAGCAACTTCAACCCTCGGCTCATCCGTCCCCCTCCGTGCACAGGTTTCGGCCTGAACACCGGAGGCGCGGGCAACTGTTACTTCGTTGCGAATATGGCGGAAGGGTAACGGCGCCCGGGGGCCGGGACTACGCGGCCCGCTCGGAGGCCGCGCGACGGACGCGTGCGACCTCGGTGCGAATCAGCGTTCGCAGGGCCTCGGGGTCGAAGGGCTTCTCCACGCGGGGGTTCTCCACCCGGTCCAGGAAGGTGCGCGCGGCCGGCGTGAAGGCGCCGCCGGTGATGAAGACCACCCGCTCGGCGACTTTCGGTGCCGACCGCTGGAGTGCCTCGAACAGGTCCATGCCGGTCATCTCCGGCATCATCAGGTCGCAGAGCACGATGTCGTAGCGCAGCTCCTGCGCCGTCAGTTGCGCCAGGGCCTGCCTCGCGCTCACCAACACCTCGACGTCATTCTCTCGCGACAGCGTGCGGCGGATGGCTCCGCTCACCAGCGCATCGTCGTCCACCACCAGCACGCGCCCGCGCGCCGGCACGGGGCCCTCGATGAGTGCCTGTCCTTCGGCTGACTCTGGCGGCACGGTGTCCGTGCGGGACTCGCGGGGTGCTCCCTGCACGTCGGGAACCTGCGCTCGCGCCGCTCCATGGAGAACCCTCGCGGAGGGGACGACCTCGGCCGCCGGGCTCGAAGTCCGCGACGCGGTGGCTCCGGCAGCGACGTTCGAGGTGGGAACAGTGGCGGCCTCCGTGCCGCTCACCGACGCGGACGGGGCCTCCGGACCTCGTGAGGGCGAGCCCGCGCCGGGACGCGCCGAAGGCTCCCTGCCCCGCTCCTGCCCTGCTTCCAGGCCTGTTCCCGACAGAGCGCTCCGTGCCTGCGCGGGCACGGCGGGCAGCGACATCGACTCGCGCGCGGCACGGGGCGCCGGCACGGCGGGTACCGACTCGCGCGCGGTGCTCCAGCCCTGTGCGGCTGGCACGGACTGCGGCTCGCGCGCAGGGGCCTGCACCTGCGCAGCCGGCACCGGCTTCGACTCCACCGCAGTGCCCTGCACCTGCACCGCCGGCACCGGCTTCGACTCCACCGCGGTGCCCTGCACCTGCACCGCAGGCACTGGCTTCGACTCCACCGCGGTGCCCTGCACCTGCACCGCCGGCAACGCTCCGGACTCACGGGCTCCGCGCGGCAGCTGCACCGCCGGCAGCGACCCGGACTCGCGCGCGGCACGGGGCATAGCCGGCACCGCCAGGGACTCGGGGGGCGCTCGCCGGAGCGCCACGCGGAACACCGCGCCCCGGCCCGGCTCGCTCTCCACGGAGATGGTGCCGCCCATCGCCGACACGTACGCGTGGCACAGCGACAGCCCCAGCCCCGTGCCCACTCCCGGCGGCTTCGTCGTGTAGAACGGGTCGAAGATGCGCCCGAGCGCCTCCGAGGCGATGCCGGTGCCGGTGTCGTGCACCTCCGCAATCACCATCCCATTCGGCGCCAGCCGCGTGACGAGCCGGACCTCGTTCTCCTCCGCCCGCCCCTCCGGCAGCGCCTGCGCCGCGTTGATGAGCAGGTTCAGGAACACCTGCGCCAGCCGCGCCTCGTTGCCTTCCACCCTCGGCACGTCGCCGTAGTCCCGCACCAGCTTCGCGCGCGGGCGCAGCTCGGCCATCGCAATCTTCACCGCCGAGTCCAGCACCGCGTGCAGCTCCACCGGACCCTGCTTCTCGTCGTCCGGCCGCGAGAAGGTCTTCAAGTCCCGCACGATGCGCCGCACCCGGTCCGCGCCGTGCAGCGCCTCGCGCAGCGCCTGGCTCACCTCGCGCAACCTCGGCCCCGCGCCCCGCGTCTCCCCCAGCTCTCGCGCGAGCGCCTCCGCCTCCTCGCTCGCGTGCTCCAGGTTCGACACGATGTACGCCAGCGGGTTGTTGATTTCGTGCCCCACCCCCGCCGCCAGCTGCCCCACCGCCGCCATCCTCCCCGCCTGGACGAGCTGCGCCTGCGTCTGCCGCAGCGTGCGCATGTGCGCTTCCAGCTCCTCGTTCGCCCGCGCCAGCGCCCGCGTGCGGTCCTGCACCCGCTCCGCCAGCCACCGCTCGCGCGCCTTCAACTGCCCCACGCGCAAGAGGTACACGCTCACGCCCACCAGCCCCGTCCCCAGCACGCACAGCAGCCAGAACCCCGTGCGCTGCCAGAGCCTCGGCTCCAGCGCCACGTCCAGCACCACCGGCTCGGACCAGGCGCCGTCGCGGCCCTCCGCCTGCACCTCGAAGCGGTAGCTGCCCGGACGCAGCCCCGTGTACGTGGCCATGCGGACTTCCGCGTTCACCCAGCCGTCGTCGTGCCCCTGCAGCCGGTAGCGGAAGCGCAGCCGCGCCGCGTCCACCGGCGAGAAGGCCGTGAAGCGAATCTCCAGCCGCGAGCCTCCCGACGGCAGCTCCACCCGCCCCTCCACCGGCACCGGCCGCCCCTGCACCCGCACCTCTTCAATCCGCACCTCGGGCGGCTGACGGCTCGCATGCACCCGCACCGGGTCCACCGCAATCGCGCCGCTCAGGTTGGTGAACCACAGCCGCCCGTCCTTCGCCCGCCAGCCGGACGGCTGCGTGTTGCCGTTGCACTCCGCGCTGCGCATGCCGTCGCGCTGGTCGAAGTCCAG
The DNA here is from genome assembly GCF_010894405.1 of Pyxidicoccus caerfyrddinensis. Taxonomy (GTDB): domain Bacteria; phylum Myxococcota; class Myxococcia; order Myxococcales; family Myxococcaceae; genus Myxococcus; species Myxococcus caerfyrddinensis. Next base: position 179,319 of record NZ_JAAIYA010000003.1, on the reverse strand, counting down.
CGAGGCCACGCGTGGGCGCTTCTTGTCCGCCACCTCCTCCAGCTCGCGCCGCGACACGCGGGACACGCCCTTGTTGCTGCTCATCCACAAGTGCCCGTCCCCGTCCGGCACCAGGCTGAACACCGCGTCGTCGTAGAGCCCCTGCTGCACGGTGAAGCGCGCCCACTTCTCCTCGCGCCACCGCCCCAGCCCCGTCTCCGTGCCCACCCACAGCGTGCCGTCCTCGTCCGCCAGCAGCGCCAGCACCAGGTCTCCCGGCAGCCCGTCCTTCTGCGTGTACTGGCGGAAGCCCTTCTTGTCCCCCTCCCACCGCGACAGCCCCGCCTCCGAGCCGAACCACACCCGACCCGCCGCGTCCTCGGTGATGACGATGACCGGGTGGGTGAAGCCCTGCTTCGCGGCGTACATCGTGGCGGAGCCCTCGTGGATGCGCACCAGGCCCGCCTGCGTCCCCACCCAGGTGTCGCCCCGCGAGTCCACCAGGATGGCCGTCACCACGTCCTGGGGGCCTCCCTGCTCGCGCGACAGCTTCGTGAAGCGCTTGCCGTCATACCGGTACAGACCGCCGACGGTGCCCACCCACAGCGTCCCGTCGGCCGCCTCGTGAATCGCGGGGATGACCTTCTCCGCCAGCCCCTCCTCCGCGCCCACGTGACGGAAGACGCCGTTCTCCAGGCGGTACAGCCCGGCGCCCAGGGTGCCAATCCACATCGTCCCGTGCCGGTCCTCCAGCACGGCGGTGACCGTCCCCTCCGGGTCCAGCCCCTCCGGCAGCCCGTAGGTGGAGAACGAGCCGTCCCGCAGGCGGAACAGCCCCGAATAGGTGCCCACCCACAGGTGCCCGTCCCGGTCCTCCAGCAGGGACAGCACCTCGGCCTCCACCAGGCCGGTGCCGGGCACGGGCTCGCTGAAGCCCTCCGCGTTGTGCCGCACCAGGCCGCCGCGGCGCGTGCCCACCCAGAGCGTGCCGTGCGTGTCGGTGAACAGCGCGGTGACGAAGGTCGCCGGCAGTCCGTCGTCCGCGGTGAAGCGCCGGGCCACCGTCCCGTTCCAGGAGACGAGCCCCGAGCTGGTGCCCACCCACAGCACGCCCGATGAGTCCCGGCTCAGCGCCAGAATCTCCGGCCGCGGCTTCGGCACTGGAATGGCGAAGGCGCTGCCCTCCACCTCGCCGCCCACCACGCGCGCCAGCCCTTCCTTCGTGCCCACCCACACCGAGCCGCCCTCGCCCTGCGTCAGCGCGGTGACGTACGAGGCCGGCAGGCCCTGCTCCACGGTGTACTGGCGCGCCGCCCCGTCTCCCAGGGGTACCTGCCACAGGCCCACGGACGTGCCCACCCAGAGCACGCCCTCGCCCACCAGCAACTCCTCCACCTTCACGCCGTCCAGCGGCGCGGCCGCGCCCGAAGCGCGCTCGAAGCGGCCGTCGCGGTACGACACCAGGCCCTGCTCGGTGCCCACCCACAGCGTGCCCGACGCGTCCTCCGCGAGCGCCTTGATGGTGTGGTTGCGCAGCTCCTCCGTGTTGCGCTTGTCGAAGACGACGAAGCGCGCCCCGTCGAAGCGCACCAGCCCCTCCCACGTGCCCAGCCACAGGTAGCCGTCGCGCGTCTGCGCCAGCGACAGCAGGCTGTTCTGCGGCAGCCCGTCGTCGCTGCGCCACGAGTCCTGGCTGAACTGGGAGACGCGGCGCTCCGGGTCCAGGGCCATGCCCGGCCTCGCGAGGAGGAGCCCCGCGAGGAAGAAGAACCCGATGAGCCCACGCCACCCGGCGTGGGGCCTGTACCCCGGAATGCACATGAGGGCCCTAGTGTCCGGCAGAACCGGTCTGGAGGCCAAACGCGGTACGTCTCACCTGGGGTGCAACGTTGAGTGGTGCAGCCTTGGCGGCAGCGGCGGGGGCGCGACCTCCATCCCCGGTACAGCCCCCCACCGCTCCCGCCGCTGCCGCCTCGCCCGTCACCGCCCACCACGCCGGGGCCTTCCCGACGCCCATCTGGCCAGGGCCATCGCGCCTGCCGACGCGAAGCCCCGGTGGTGGTGGAGGCTTCGCCGCATCGCGCTGGGCTGAAGATGAGAGCCGTTCCCCTCTGACGCCACTGCGAGAAGGCGACACGAGGCATGTCCTCCGGTCGAACCAGACGGCACACCTGGCGCCTCCCGACTCGCCTGCCTCCGCTCGCGGCCGGGGGCCCCGCGTCCGGGGAGGGCGGGAAGGTGGACACGCGGCGGCGGGCCGGCATCGTCCGGGAGTCGCGGGAGCCCCGCGCTCCAGCGCGGCCCACGCACGGAGAGTCGCGGAAGGTCCGCGGCGACTCGGGAGGCGGGGCTCCGGAACCCGCGTGGACGAGGGTGCCGAAGCGGTCCGTGCAGCGACACCTCCAGGACAGGGCGCGCGAGGTGTTCCCCGGCTGTCACGGCGGAATGTCCGGGCAACCCGGGGGCGCGGGCCGGTCTATGCTCCTGCCTCCCGAAAAGAGGGTGGATGAGCGACGGGGCGTTGTTCTCGATGGACTCGGTGAGACCCGAGTCCCGGTACCAGTGGCACCTCTGGCTGGCGGACCTGCTGGACCTGGCGACGGCGGCGCTGGTCGGCTGGGCCGCGCTGCGCCTGCTGGAGGTGGAGCGCACGGCGGGAACGATGTTGCTCGCCGTGGCGCTGGCGTGGCTCGTCGCGTCCGCGGTGGGCGGGCTCACCGGCCGGACGCTGTGGCGTCAGGTGGCCGGCGTGCGGCTGGTGCGGGGCGAGGTCGCGCCGGGCCTGCCGCTCGGGCTGGCGCGGGCCGCCACCGCGCCCGTGGAGTTGCTGCTGACGGGCGTGCTGCACCGGCGCCCGCTGGACGCGAAGCTGGGCGTGCACGCCGAGCCGGTGACGCCGGGCGCGGGCCCGCGGCTGAAGGGCGTGGCCGTGCAGTTGCCGTGGCTGGTGGTGCTGGCCGGCGCGGTGTGGCTGCTCATCACGCCGACGAAGGCGGAGACGCTGAAGTACCTGGGGAAGACGCTGACCGGCTGGCACTGCTGCCACGGCACGCGGGACGCGACGTGGGAGTGCCGGCGCTCACTGGACCGGCTGGTGCGCAGCGCGCGCGGTGGTGACGCGGAGGCGAAGGCGCTGGTGGCCGACTGCCCCGTGGCCGTGGACCGGCTGAACGAGTGAGGGGCACGGGTCCGGCGACGAAGGCCGGACCCTTCGCGGTGGAGCCCGGCTACTTCAGGTCCAGGATGGTTTCACCTTCGTCGCAGTAGATGCCCACCTTGCCGGAGCCCACGTCGTAGGCCGTGTTGAGCGTGAACCGCTTGTTGCTGACGGACTTCTCCTCATGTGGCGCAACGCTGCCCAGCCAGGCCGATTTGCGCCTGTCCTTCACCACCGTGCAATCGGTCCACGGCGTGGTGCCCGTGTTTCGAATCTTGATGCCCGGCTCGACGAGGTTCTCCGTCCAGGTCTGCTCCCTCACCGAGCCATAAATGCTCTTCTTCTCGGGCTTCGTGGGCGCCTCGGCGGTGGCCGGCTCCTCGGTGTCGGTGCCCGACTCGGCCTTGTCGGGAGCCGCCGCCACGAACCCGGACACGTCCACGAAGAGGTCTCCGGGGGCGACCTGCGCCTTCTCGTCGAGCTCGAGGAAGGCTCGCAGGGGATACAGCTTCCTCGCCCTGGCAGGCGGCGACACCACCCGGGCCTTGCCGAGCACTTCCCGCTTGTTGTTCTTCAGCGGGGGCCCCACCACGTCCACCTCGACGTCCGGAACGAACCCCGTCACCCCCAACCGCGTGACGTAGACCTTGCCGTTGTCGTCCACGACCTGGAGGACCTTCGCCGGGGTGACGTACTTCGGGGCCGGCGCGGGCGCGGCAACAGGGGTGGGCGGGGTGGCGGGCTTCTTCTTCCCCGGGGCCTTCGCCGTCGTCGTGGGCGCCGGGTGCGCCGCGGGCTCCACCGGCTCCGTCGTGCCGGGCGTCACGCTGCCAGCGGCGACGCTCGCCGAGGACGGCACGGCCGCCGCCGCCGGAGCGCCCTGTCCCGAGGCGGCCACCACGGGCCCGGCGTCCCCGGCGCCAGTGGCCGGAGCTCCCGTCGTCGCGGTCCCCGTGTTGGAGGCCGTGCCCGAAGTCCCCGCGACCGCCGTGCCCGTCGTGCCAGCCGCCGTCTCGGGCCCCTTCACGCTCCCGCTGTTCGTCGTGGGGGCCGGAGTGTCCTTCACCGCGGTGGCCGGGGCCTGCGCCGCGCCTCCCGTCTTGCCGACGACCAGCGCGGTGGTGGCGGCGGTGGCAATCACCAGCAGCACGGCGATGGCGGCGTAGAGCCCCGTCGGACGTCTCCGGGCCGCGCGCGCCTCCAGCGCCTCCTCGGCGGCGGACGCGTCCACCTCCACCGCGGGCACCGGACGCGACGGCTTGCGCACGCCCTGGCTTCCACTCGGTGCACGCGCGGGAGCCGGCGCGGCGCCGGAGGGCTGGCGCACCGAGGTGGCGCCCAGCTCCGCGGCGTCATCGTCCGCATACACGGCGTCGGGCCGGGCCACGCCTCCCGAGGAGCGCGCGGGCTGGCTGTCGCTCCCGCCGCGCACCATCGTGGACTCGTAGCCGGAGGCGTCAGCGTCCGCCGGCGGCTGCGGGCCGGTGCCGAACATGCCCGTGCCCGTGCCCGGCGCGGGGGTGCGGTGGTGGCCTGAAGACGAGCTGACCTTGGAGATGAGCTTGCGCTGCGAGGCGAAGGCCTCCGGGCACAGCGCGCGGACGAACTGGCCCACCTCCTCCGCGCCCACCGCCGCGCCCGTGCGGACCAGCTCCCCGTTGAGCGCGCGGGCCCATTCATCCGAGCGCGCGTAGCGCGTGTCCGGCTTCGCCTCCAGCGAGCGCCGCACCACGGCGTCCAGCGCGGCATCCACGTCCGGCCGGGCCTCGGTCAGCGAGGGCACCACCGGCTGCGACATGGCCGCCATCATCTCCCCCACCGTCCCGTGGGGAATCAGCGAGCGGCCCGCGAGCATCTCCCACACCACCACGCCGGACGAGTAGATGTCGCTGCGGTGGTCCAGCGCCTCGGCGCGCACCTGCTCCGGGGACATGTACCCCAGCTTCCCCATCACCGTGGCCGGCAGCGTGTACTTGCTGCGCGCCGCGGACTTGGCGAGGCCGAAGTCGATGACCTTCACCTCGCCCTCGTACGACACCATGACGTTGTGCGGGGACACGTCGCGGTGGACGATGCCCAGCGGCGTGCCGTCCGGCCCCGCCTTGCGGTGCGCGTAGCCCAGGCCCTCGGCCATGCGCTGGCCGATGAAGAGCGCCACCGGCACCGGCACCTGGACGTTCTGCGCCCGCGCCTGCTCCAGCAGGTACGCCAGGTCCACGCCCGCCACGTACTCCAGCGCCATGAAGTAGGTGCCGTCCGCCTCGCCCATGTCGTACACCTGGGCAATCGACGAGTGGACGAGGTGCACCAGCACCTTGGCCTCGTGGTGGAAGCGGTCCAGGAACTGCCGGTCCTTCAGCAGCGTCGGCAGAATCGTCTTGACGATGCACGGCTTCTCGAAGCCGGCCGCGCCGCTGATCTTCGCCAGGAAGACCTCGCCCATGCCGCCCTGGCCCAGGGGGTGGACGAGCTCATAACGCCCGAGGAAGCGTGGGGACTCTGTAGGTGCGGTGCTCATGGCTTCTCCCGGCAGCGAAGCACCCGCCACTGGACGAATCAAGCAGGCGGGGGACTTCCAATGGATGGACACCTTTGTCGCCCTGAACGGAAAGCCCCTCCCCCGGGGAGGGTGTCAGACCCTTCCGGCAAGACTGTCCGTGAAACCGCCAATACGTCCCCGGCTCCGCGTCGTTGAGACTTTTCACGAGTGAGTCCGGGGCCCACCCGTCGGTGTGGGTGGGCGGCCGGAGCGCCACGCCGTAGGCGCGGTTCCCGGGGGCGTCCAGGGTCCGGAAGCGGTTCCGGCCCCCAACACACGGGATGTGAACCTCCACACCTCCCGTTGCCCCGGCCTCCCGCAACCGTTGCGGAGGCGCGAGGCGATGCACTCCCTGGAGGCATGCGCGACTGGCCGGAGGCATCCGGGCCGCTGCGTATGGGTATCTCGCCGGGTGGCGGTGACGGAAGGAGTGGCTCATGAAGCGCTGGGGACTCGTCGGGCTCGTGGCGATGGTGGCATGCGCACCGGAGGACACTTCTTCCAGGAACGCCCAGGGCGGGATGTGCCCGAATGTCTCGGCGGGCGCGCTGGAGGCGGCCCCGCCGGGCCAGTCCAGCGGCCCCGACACGCCGAAGGATGACGGCCGCCAGTCGTACATCGTCCGCTTCCGGGACGGCGGCGTGTCGGCCGCCTCGCAGGTGCACCAGCTGGGCGGCCGGGTGACGTCCACCTACCGGAGCGTGCCCGCCGTGGCCGCGCGCCTGACGGAGCACGAGCGCGACGCGCTGGCGAGGGACTCGCGGGTGGAGAGCATCGAGCCGGACCAGGTCTGGCACTCGCTGGGGCCGACCACCGTGCCGGCGCTGGCCTTCGCCTCCGCGACGGTGAAGGGCAGCACCGCCAAGGGCGAGTACACCGAAGGGCTGCGCCAGGTGCAGGCGAACCAGGTGTGGGACGTGGACGGGGACGGCCAACCGGACCCGGGGCGGCCCACGGGCCAGGGCGTGCGGGTGTGCATCATCGACAGCGGCCTGGACCTGGAGCACCCGGAGCTGCGCGGCGCGGTGGTGGCGGGGCACGACTTCCTGGACGATGACGACGAGCCCTGGGACGGCAGTCCTGCCGATTGGGGCACCGGCCATGGCACGCACGTGGCGGGCATCATCGCCGCGCGGGCGGGCGCGGGCGCCGAGGCCGGGAAGGAGCTGCCGTCGGGCCGCGGCCTCATCGGCGTGGCGCCGGGCGTGGAGCTGGTCATCGCCCGGGTGCTGGACTTCTACGGCAGCACGCAGATGAGCTACGTGCTGGAGGCGCTGGAGTACTGCTCGAGCCAGGGGGCGAAGGTGGCCTCGCTGTCGCTGGGCGGCGGCTTCGCCTCGCGCACCACGCTGCAGGCCTTCAAGGCGGCGTACAACGGCGGGATGCTGGTGGTGGCCGCGTCCGGCAATGACGGCGGCAAGGTGGTGTCCTACCCCGCGTCGGACCCGTCCGTGCTGGCGGTGGGCGCGGTGGACGCGCAGGGACGGCGGGCGCCGTTCTCCACGGGCGGCCACGACCTCGGGCTGATGGCGCCGGGCGTGGACGTGCTGTCCACCTTCCCCAGGGGCTGGGGCACCCTGGCCAACATCACCGCGGACGACACGTCCCCCGTGGCTCGCGCGCTGCTGTACGCGCCCCCGGGCGGGTACAACGAGAAGCTGGTGGACTGCGGCGGGGCGGAGACGATGGACTCGTGCGCGGGCAGCGTGTGCAGCGGCTTCATCGCCTACGTGCGCCCCGGCCGTGTCTCCGTGGAGCAGGCCATGGTCAACGTGATGATGCAGGGTGCCAAGGCCGTCATCTTCGCCACCGACGTCGTGGGGAGCGGCGCGCAGGTGCTCTCGCTGCCCCAGGGCGGCACGTGGGTGCCGGCGGTCACCATCAACCATGCGGGCAGCACCATGCTGAGCCGGCTGTTCGACTACCCCGTGCGCATCGACGTGGACCGGGCGGACTACACGTACATGTCCGGGACGTCCATGGCCGCGCCGCACGTGAGCGGCATCGCCGCGCTGCTCTTCAGCGCCCACCCGTCCGCCACGCCGGAGCAGGTGAAGAATGCCCTGCTGGACACCGCGAAGAAGCTGGGCGCCGACGACTTCAGCGAGGACTACGGCCGCGGGCTGGTGCAGGCGAAGGACGCGCTGGACGCGCTGGACGCACTGTCGCCGCTGCCGTGAGCCGGGCGCTCTGGCCGTCGGGATGAGGCCGCCCCGCCCCACGGGGCGGGAAGGGCGGGCACATGAAGTGCCCGAGGGGCCGCCGCCAGGAGGGAGGAGCGGCGCACCCCCGGCGCCGGGACGTTGCCGGGACTACCCCCGCGGAGCACGTTGCCTTTCGGACGAAGGAAAAAGGAGTCCGAGCGATGAAGGCATTCGTGCTGAGCGGGTTGTGCGCGGCGGCGCTCTGGGGAGGCGCGGCGCGGGCCCAGGAGGATTACCAGCCTCGCGCGGAGAACGTCGAGGTGGAGACCGTGGAGCAGTACAGCCGGACGAACCGGGCGGACACCGGCGTCTACGCCATGCTGGCCGGTGGCGCGGAGGGCTACACCGGACAGCTGGCGCCGTCGGTCAACCCCGGCCTGTCCTATGGCGCCACGCTGGGCTACCGCCCCTCGCCCTACTTCGGAGTCGAGCTGGGCTACAGCGGCGGCCTGACTGACGTCGACTTCAACCGACCCAACGGCGGCGGCATCGCCGAGGGCCCGGACATCGTCCGCAACGGCGGCCAGGCCCTCCTCGTGGGCAACATGACGGACACGAAGCTGCAGCCGTACGTGGTGAGCGGTGTCGGCGTGGAGACCTACAACGTCCGCAGCGACGGGCGGGGCTCGGCGCTCGGCTTCAACGACGACACCAGCGGCTACGTCCCGGCGGGCATCGGGCTGCGCTACCAGCTGGGCGGCCTCATCACCGCCGACGCGCGCGTCGCCTACAACATCCTGTTCGACCAGGACTTCGCCCCCAGCACGCTCGACCCGGGCGTGGGGGACGGCCGCTACTCGGCGACGCTGTCGCTGGGAGGGACCTACTGAGCGCCCGCTCCACCGAGCGGTCACGGAGACAGCGGGCGTCCGGACGTATGCGTGCTCCGGGCGCCCGCGCCGACTTTCCGGGGGCGGTAGCGCCAGGGAGGGCCGGGCGGGAGGACACCGGCCCTCCCGCCGCGGCGGGCACATGACGGCTCAGGCCGGGCGGTCAATCTGCCGGCGCGCCGCGGCCCAGGTCCCCTGGAGCCACTTGGGGAGCTGGCCCTCTATCTTCCGCGCCTCGGCCTCGACGAGCTGCGTGTGGAGCGCGGCGAACACGCCGTGGAGCACGAGGCGCACGTTCTCCGGCTCGGCGTTCAGGTGGTTGGCCACCATGAGGTAGAAGTCGTCGCGGTCCAGGTTGGCGGGCTCCTCGCCGCGGTGCCGGTGGCAGGCGCCCATCATCTCCCGGACGTCCGGCGAGAGCTGCTCACGCAGCTGCCGCACCAGGCCTCCGGGCAGCCGCTCCGACAGCGCGCAGAACACCGCCTCCGCGGCGAGCGCCGCCTCGTAGGCCGGAAGCTGCGCCGACACCTTGTCGAGGAAGGACTTCCGGTCCGTCCCCACCCCCAGTCCCGACCACGACTGCGTCTGATCCTGCTTCTGCATCGACATGCGCGTCTCCTCTCCTGGCCTTCACCGTGGGGGCGGCGGCAGCGGCTGGCAGCAGGCGGAGGGCCATCGTCCCGGCCGTTTGCTCCGCGTCACCGGGCTGTCACCGGCAGAGCAAGCGGCCCCGCCGGCTTCGCGGAAATGGGACGCGTGTGTCCATTCCCGGGACATCTCGCACCGTGTCATGTCTGTCTTTGATTGCAGCGATGAAGCGGCCTGATTCTCCGATACAGCGCGTGTCCGAAAGAGGGACACAGTGTCCGGAAGTGGTCGGAATTCCTGGAGAATTCCAGAAACCCCGTACCGGCGGGGTGGCACAAAAGAAATGGAATGAATTCCCTACGCAATTGTATGGGTGGCCGCGCCGTAGGTCGCCTGTACCGCGGCCGAGCCGCCTTCTCGTTACCCCACGAATTGAGGATTTATGTATCGGATTGCCGTTGCCGCCCTCGTCCTTGCCGCCACCGGTTGCGCCACCATGGGAGGAGGAGGCAGCCGCGAGGGCAACGCCACCGTCGCGGGCGTGGTGAGCCTGCCGCAGAGCGGGATGAAGAACGACGGCGCGTGCGACCAGCTGAAGGTGGTGGTGTCGTCGCCGTCCACGCCGGCGGACGCGCTGGGCCGGGCGATGCTGAAGCCCAGCCGCAATGGCCGCTGCTCGTTCACGGTGTCGGGCCTGCCCAGCGAGATGGACCTGCAGGTAGGTCTGGCGGTGGACTCCGGCCTGAAGTGTGAGAGCGGGGCCACGCCGACGATTACGCCCGCCCCGTCGGCGGTGAAGATGAAGAGCTACGGCACCGCGAACCGGGACTTCACGCTGAGCTGCGGCGCCTGATGACGCCGGGTCCGCGTCCCCTCTCCACTCGAGGGGGGACGCGGGGGATTGATTCGCGAGGAAGGGGACGCGAAGCTGCCGGCTCGAAGTCCAGGAATGGCGTGAGGTACCGGGATGGCCGGGGCCGCCATGGACGTGAAGAAGGACGACCCGGTGATGACCCCGTATCGCTTGCGCGCCGCAGCGCTCGCCCTGGCCCTGGGCGGGCTGGGGCTGGCGTGTGACTCCGAGGAGGCATTTCCCAACCTCGACGAGCTGGACCAGCTCCGAAGCCTCCACACCCAGGCGCGGCAGCCCCCGAAGGACGGCACCAACCGGGTGGACGGCGTCGCGCGGGCGGAGCGGCTGGGCGACCTGCTCTTCCACGACCCGAAGCTGTCGCGCTGTGGGACGGTGTCGTGCCAGAGCTGCCACGGCGGCGACGGGCGCACGGTGGACACGGCGACGGCGGAGGGCTGCGGCGGCCAGCGCACGCTGCGCAACCCGCCCACGGTGCTGAACGTGGCCTACAGCCGCTGGTTCATGTGGGACGGGCGCGCGGACCGGCTCTGGAGCCAGGCGGTGCTGCCGCTGACGAACCCGGTGGAGATGAACTCGGACGCGACGGTGGTGGGCGCGCGGCTGGCGGCGGCGGAGTACCGGGGCGAGTACCAGGCCCTCTTCGGCAGATTCCCCGAGGACGAGGCGGGCCCGACGCTGCTGGCCAACGTGGGCAAGGTGCTGGCGGCGTACGAGCGGACGCTGGTGCGCATCGACGCGCCCTTCGACGAGGACGTGAAGCGCTTCATCGCGGCGGCGGAGGCCGGGACGGCGGAGGACGACGCGGCGTACCTGGCGCTGAAGACCTTCGTGCGCAAGGGCCAGTGCGTGGTGTGCCACAAGGGCCCGTCGCTGAGCGACGACCTGTTCCACAACATCGGCGTGGAGGACTCGGGGAGCGGCGCGGGCGGACAGTGGGCGGCGCTGGAGCCGCTGCTGGACTGGGAGTTCAACGCCGCGAGCGCCTTCAGCGACGCGCCGGCGGGCACGGACGCGGTGCGGCTGAAGACGCTGCGGACGCAGGCGAACCAGCAGGAGATGGAGGGGGCGTTCCGCACGCCGTCGCTGCGCAACGTGGCGCTGACGGCGCCGTACATGCACACCGGCGCGCAGGCCACCCTGGAGGACGTCATCGACTTCTACAACGAGGGCGGTGACCCAGCGGGCTCCTTCACCGGGCGGAGGACAGACACCATCGTGAAGCTGGACCTGTCCGACGAGGAGAAGCAGGCGCTGGTGGCGCTGCTGAAGTCGATGACCGGGGCGGCGCGCTGACGGCAGCGTGAGGGGGCTCCCGCTGGACGGGAGCCCCGCGGTGCTGCTCAGCGCACCAGGTGGAAGTCCGTCTGGCGCTGCCAGCCCCAGTGCACCTTCCCCTGGGCGTCGATGGTGATGTCCTCCTCCTGCGCGGAGCGGACGCGCTGCCCGTTCCACTCGGGCACGGCCGTCGTCGCCTGGAGCTCGATGGAGAACCACTGGTTGGCGATGACCTTGTGGTCGCCGTTGCCGGGCACGCCCTCCTGACGGTCCCACAGGCCGACGAAGGGGCCCGCACCGTGGCCGTGCAGGCCGATGGGGTGCGAGTAGATGGTGCCGTCGAGCCCCTCGCCCTTCATCCGCTCGCGCGCGACGCGGAGGATTTCGTTGCCGGTGCGGCCGGGGCGCAGCTCCTCGAAGACGATGTCCTGGAGGCGGTTGGACGCCTTGAGCGCGGCCTTGAGGCCCTCGGGGGCGTCCTTCTCGCCCTCGCGCAGCACGTAGCCCATGTGCTGCGTGTCCGTGTTCAGGCGCAGCGCGGTGATGCCGAAGTCGCAGTGGAGCACGTCGCCGCGCTGGATGACGGGGTCCTCGCCGAGCTGCTCCTCGGTGGCGCCCTGGCGCTGCACGTCCACGGAGGGGTGGAACCAGGTGTCCAGGCCCAGGTCGGTGAGCCGCTGCCGCATCCACCACTCCACGTCGTGCGCGCGGGTGGTGCCGGGAGTGATGACGTCGCTGGAGAAGGCGCGCTCGATGATGTTCCAGGCGAGCTTCGTCATGTCCTCGTAGAAGCGGGCCTCGTCGGCGGAGCGCCAGGCGATGAGGTCCACGACGAGCCCCTCCGCGGGCTTGAAGCGCTTGACCCAGTCGGGACCGAGGGCCTCGGCCATGCCCTCGTATTCGCCGTGGGTGAGGCCGTCGGCGAAGGCGAAGGTGCGGGACACGTTGAGGCCGATGACCTTCGGGTTGCGCTCCTGGAGGACCTGCTTGAGGACCTGCCACTGCTCGGGGCCCCAGAGCTCGGCCTCGCGGCTGACGCCGCCGCCGTCCACCTGGCGCTGGGCGCGGCGCGGGGTGAAGACACCGCCCTGCGAGCCGCCGCCGAGGGCGAGCCGCTCCACGCCCTTCTCCGGGCCGCGGTCGTGGAAGACGTAGATGGTGCGGCGGCGGGCGGCGAAGGTGGTGGGGGCGGACAGCGCGGTGAAGACGGGGTCCTCGTTGTACTCGCGCATGGGGACGACCCACAGCTCGATGCCGTACTGGCGCATGAGCTGGGGGAGGGCCTTCTCCATGCGCTCATTGAGCCAGGCCTGCTGGCGCTGGGCCTGCTCGCGCAGGGTGCCGAAGGGGCGCTCGGGCGCGGGGGCGCGGGTGGCGGTGATGGCCAGCGGCTCACCCGGCGAGGAGGCGGGTGCGGTGGCACAGGCGGTGGACAGGAGCAGCGGTGCGACGAGCAGGGTCCGGGTGCGCATGGGCGCGCAGTCTGTCACGGGTAGGGGCGGTGCGCCGCTGTGACGCGCGAGCGTGCAAGTCAGGGAGCGGCCGGAGGCTTTGCGCGCGGACTGACCTTGCGCAGGTCGCGGAACCCATCTCCCACGATTCGCATCGCGTTCCTCAATGCATCGACGGGACCGACACCCACGACCGAGTAGAAGTCGGGATGCTGCGGGTACTCGATAAGCAGCGGGCAGTACCAATCCCCGTTCGGGTCTCCCGGAATCGGGACGGGCCGGCCGACGGTGATGCGGACGAAGCGCTTCTGCCCTTCATCCGTCTCGAAGGACCAGTAGTCGTCGGCAATCGGGTCATCAATGGAGGTGAGCTGCGGCAGCCAGCCAGCCATGAGGCTCCTCTCACTCTGTCCGCTCGGGACACCGGGTAGAGTCGTCCATACACGCATGCACGCGGTAGCACATGTTCTTGCACGCGACCTTCGTGCCCGAGACGGCTGCCCAACACAGCTCACGCTGCCAGGACTCCGCCAGCCCCCGACAGAAGCTCTCGAGCACCGCGCCTCCGGCATCACAAGCCTTGAGGCACGTGTCCAGGTTGAAGGTACCAGGCTCAGTGGAAGCAACGGTGGGAGGCGGACATCCCTCTGGATTCAGCGCACAGAAGCTCCCGGGCCCCCGAGGATGGTCCGCTCGAAGCGCGGAGCTGGAGCCCGCGGAGTGCGCTCCACAGGAGAGCAGGAAGGCCACCCCGCCTCCCGCGCCAAGCAGCAGCCTCGCTCGCTGAAGCCAAGACGGGATGACCATCGTGCCTCCGACGAGGTCGGTCACTGCCGGACACGATAGAGACTTCTCCTCCGCAGCCAGGAGCGCGCCGAACCTCCGCGCGTCAGGAAACGAACACGGACCTCAACTCAAGGAGCCCCCGCGCACGCCGCGTCATCCACGCCGCACACCGCGCTCACCCGCGCCGCGTCCGGAGCCCGCTGGCACTCGCTCGCCAGCGCCGACTCCAGCTCCTCGGTGCGGATGCGCATGCACTGCACGCATCCCGACTTCGCACCCGAGACAGCGCCGTTCAGCTCCGGCTCCACCGCCGCGTACGCCGCGAGCACCTCCGCCACGCACTGCTCATACGGCCCCGTGCTCCCGTCACACCGCTCCGCGTACGTGCACATCGCCGCGGCCGTGCGCTCCGCCAGCTCGGTGTAACTGAGTTGCGCCTCCTCCGAGCCTCCACAACCCGCGAGCAGCGCGCCCACCACCAGGAATCGCTTCATGCCCGCATCTCACCCGGGCGCGGCGCCGCCGTCATCCACGGCGCCGCATGCCCGCCCGCTCACGGCGCGCTCGACCCCTCCGCGCGGCACTCCCCCGCCCCGCAGACCTCCGCGCCGCACGGCCCGCAGTCCACCGTCCCGCCACAGCCATCCGCCACCGGCCCGCACATCCCCTCCCGCGCCGAGCACACCGTCGGCACGCACCCGCCCGGCACGTACCGCTCGCTCACGGACAGCAACCCCCCCACCTCATTCCCACCGCCCATCACCAGCACCGCGCCGTCCGGCAGCATCGCCGCAGCCAGCTTCCCGCGCGGCTCCGCCAGCGCCGGCACCGACGCCCACGTCCCCGTCGCCGGCTCGAAGCGCTCCACCGACGCGAGCGCCCCCGTCGTGTAGTGCTCGCCACCCAGCACCCACACCGCGCCGTCCGCCGTCACCACCGCCGCGTGGTGCTCGCGAGGCACCGCCGGCGCCGCCACCAGCGTCCACTCACCCGTGTCCGGCGCGTATACCTCCGCCGTGCTCGCCGCGCGCGCCGTCGTGCCCCCCACCACCAGCACGCGCCCGTCCGGCAGCAGCGTCACCGTGTGCGCCAGCCGATGCGTCCCCGCCGCGCCGCCCGCCGGTCCCGCCTTCTCCCAGTGGCCCGTCGCCGCGTCGTACACTTCCGCCTGCAGGCCGCTCGCGAAGAGCGCCTTGCCGTTGGCCAGCAGCACCGCCGTCCGAGCACCGCCGCGAGCGAAGCCGGACGCCTCCGCCGCGCTCCACGTGCCCGTCGCCGCGTCGTACAGCTCCGCCGAGCGCAGTGGCCGCCGGTCCACGTCCGTGCCCCCCGCCACCAGCACGCGCCCGTCCGGCAGCAGCACCATCGCCGGGTCATTGCGCGCCTCGGCCATCGACGCCGTGTCCGTCCACGCCCCCGTGGCCGGGTCGTAGACCTCGGCGCTCGCGAGCGCCCCCATCGCCGTGCTGTGCGTGCCCCCCACCACCAGCACGCGCCCGTCCGCCAGCCGCGCCGCCGCGTGGTTGCGCCGCGCCGTGCGCATCGAACCCGTCACGTGCCATGTGCCCGATGCCGGCTCGAACACCTCGCAGCTCGCGAGCGTGCGATTGCCGTCATGCCCTCCCACGGCCAGCACCCGCCCATCCGCCAGCGAGACGAAGGGCAGCAGCTGGCGCGGCGTGGCCAACGCCAGCGGCCGCGCGGCCGCGTCCACGTGCCCCTCTTCGGCACGTGGATCGGAGCTGCACGAGAACACCAGCGCGAAGAGCGCCGCGGTAACGCAGGATGTCGAGAACCGTCGCATGAGCCCACCCGGATGGCTGGTCGAAGCGGACTCGTTTAGCCTGACGGTCTGACATTCCTGGGCTATCCCACCTGAGTGATTCCCGACGCTTACACCGCCCCGCGGGTCGGAATTCCAGCAAAGCGAGTTCGTGACGGGGCCCGCGCCAGGGGCGCTGGCGCAGCGCATCACTCAGTGGTGGACGGGCTCCACCTCCAGGTCGGGGGCGGCATTCACGGGCTCGGCGTCCATGCCCTGGCAGTGGCGGGGTGGCAGGGCGCCGCCGTCGTCGTCCTCCTCCAGCGTGAGCAGCGGGTGGTCCGCGTTCGCCAGGTACACGTCCTGGTCGCGGATGAAGTCCACGTCGCCGTACTCCACCAGGTAGTCGCGCCGCGGAATGGGCACGATCCCCTGCTCCAGCTCGAAGTGGATGTCGCCCACCGCGGCCACGCGCCCCACGACGCGCCCGTCCGCGGTCCGCACCGTCATCCCCTCGCGCACTTCCCCGACCTGAACCATCTGGGCCTCCTCGTGCTCGTGGCGCCCGGACCACCCGGGCCCGCATGAGAAGAACAGTGCGGGCTCGCACGGCGGACGGCACCAGCGGGGAGACGGCCAGAGGAGCGCCCGTCCCTGCTGCCTGCTGCTGGCACGGGCATCGCTTCCCCCTGCCTCGAGCGCGGCTCAACGTGAGGGGCCAGCGCGCACCGCGCAGCAGAGCAGGAGGAGGAGCCCTCCACTGCTCCGATGCGGAAGCGGAGAGGGACACGGCGTCAGGCGGACGGGCGACGCGGGCGCCGGGCGGGCACTCGGGGCCGGTGCTCGCGGCGGTGCCTAACGTTCGTCGCAGGAGGTGCTTCATGCTGTTGGAACTGTCCGCGATAGAGGCGCGCGAGCTGAAGCAGGCGCTGGACTCGGCGCTGCGCGTGCTCCTGGACGAGATTGCCCATGCCGACCAGCGCGCGTATCGCGACATGCTGCGCGAGCGATACGACCGGATGGAACAACTCACGCGGCGTCTGGAGATGACGCTCGAAGGAAACCAGGTCTACGCCTGAGTCCGGCGCAGCGGCTCGCATGATTCCGGACTCCATCATCGCGTATCTCCAGCGCCACCGCGTCCCCTTCGAGCGGCGGTCGCACTTCCGGGCCATCCGCGCGCAGTCGCTCGCGGCGTCGCTGCACGTCACGGGCTTCCAGGTGGCGAAGACGGTCATCCTCCATGCGCCGGACCGGCTGTGGCTCTGCGTGGTGAGCGCCCCGGACACCGTGGACCTGGGCCGCGTCGCGGAGATGCTCGGAGTCCGGAGGCTGCGGCTGGCGGAGGAGTCCGAGTTCGTCGACCTCTTCCCCGAGTGCGAGGCAGGCGCCGAGCCCCCCTTCGGCCAGCTCTACGGCCTGCCCGTGATGGTGGACGAGCACCTGCGCCACGCCGGGCGGTTGCTGTTCCGCGCGGGCTCGCACACGGAGGTCCTCGAGCTGCGCTTCGAGGAGTTCCTCCAGTTGGAGGAGCCGCTGCTCGGGCACATCGTCAGGGACCGTCCGAGGGAGCTGGCGTACGCACCGGCGGAGCTGCACGCGTAGCACGCGGCAGCGGCACCCCCATGCGCTCACTCGGAGGGCGCCTCATGCAGCGCTTCGCAAGGCATTGAACCCTCCCCGTGGATGACCTTGCAAAGAATTGCGCAGCTCTCTAACGTCAATTGAAGCGAGCCTCTACTCTCCTTGACCTGTCGGGTCGTCGGGAATGGGCAGCACGTCCCATTTGGAGAAGTACCGGGAAGAACCTCGCTCACGGCACGACTCCCGTTCAGACAGGCGGAGCACCTCACCCCGAGGGCCACCGCGCTGACTTGATCGACCAGGCCGGTGTCTTCACGCACCGGATTCAATCGGAGGTGCGGATGGACTCGGCAGGCGGCCCTTCATTCCCTCGCATGAATTAGCAACAGAGCCCTGACGGCTTCGCGCCCTCTCGGATTGGCAACCGCTGCACTGCCACGAGATGCGCCTGCCAGGCGTGAAGCCGCACACGGCTCGCTCTACCTCTCATCCCGGCGCGACTCGCACGCGGCCGGAACAGGACACCTGCATCCATGCGAATCCTTCAGGTCATCCACGGCTACCCGATGCGGTTCAACGCCGGGTCCGAGGTCTACACCCAGGCCCTGTCCCAGGCGCTCTCCGGACGCCATCAGGTCCAGGTCTTCACCCGGCAGGAGGACTCCTTCGCGCCGGACTACACCCTGCGGCGCGAGTCGGACCCGGACGACCCTCGCGTCCAGTTGCACCTCGTCAACCTCCCCAACAGCCGGGACCGCTACCGCCACGAAGGCGTGGACCAGCGCTTCGCGGAGGTCGTCGACGCGTTCCAGCCGCACGTCGTCCACGTGGGCCATCTCAACCACCTCTCCACGTCGCTCCTCGAGGTGGCCTCGTCCCGTCAGCTCCCCATCGTCTTCACCCTCCACGACTACTGGCTGATGTGCCCGCGTGGCCAGTTCATGCAGATGCACCCGGAGGACCCGAACAACCTCTGGGCCGCCTGCGGTGGACAGGAGGACCGCAAGTGCGCCGAGCGCTGCTACGCGCGCTACTTCTCCGGCGCTCCCGAGGAGCGGGAGGAGGACATCGCCCACTGGCAGGGCTGGGTGCGCCGCCGCATGGAGCACGTGAGGCGGATGGCCGAGCGGGTGGACCTCTTCATTGCCCCCTCGCGCTACCTGCTCGAGCGCTTCCGCGATGACTTCGGCCTGCCCGCCTCGAAGCTGCTGTACCTCGACTACGGCTTCGACCTCGCGCGCCTGCGCGGCCGGCAGCGCCAGGCCGAGCCGGAGCCCGTCCTCGGCTACATCGGCACGCACATCCCCGCGAAGGGCATCCACCACCTCCTCCAGGCCTTCGGCCAGGTGAAGGGCCAGGCGAGGCTGCGCATCTGGGGCCGCCCTCGCGGCGCGGACACGGAGGCACTCCAGGCCATGGCCCGCGCCCTCCCCGGAGACGCCGCCGCCCGCGTCGAGTGGCGCCCCGAGTACCGCAACATGGACATCGTCCGCGACGTGTTCGACCACGTGGACGCCATCGTGGTGCCGTCGGTCTGGGCGGAGAACTCGCCGCTCGTCATCCATGAGGCGCTCCAGGCCCGCGTCCCCGTCATCACCGCCGACGCGGGCGGCATGCGCGAGTACGTCCAGGACGGAGTGAATGGACTGCTCTTCACGCACCGGGAGCCCGGGTCGCTCGCACGAGCCATGCAGCAGCTGGTGGACGAGCCCGGGCTCGCGGCGCGCCTCGGGGCTCGCGGCTACGTCCAGTCGGTGAGCGGCGACGTCCCCGGCATGGCGGAGCACGTGCAGCAGGTGGAGGCGCTCTACGCCCAGGTCATCCGGAGCAGGCGCGAGGCCCGGCAGCCCACGCGCCCGGGGCCATGGCGCATCACCTTCGACACCAACCCGGACGACTGCAACCTCAAGTGCATCATGTGCGAGGAGCACTCGCCCTACAGCCACACGCAGCGCGAGCGCGAAGCCGCCGGAGTGCCGAAGCGGCGGATGCCCCTCTCACTGCTGCGTCGGGTGATGGAGGACAGCCGCGACACGCCGCTGCGCGAAATCATCCCCTCCACCATGGGCGAGCCGCTGCTCTACGCCCACTTCGACGACATCATCGACCTGTGCATGGAGCACGGCGTGCTGATGAACCTCACCACCAACGGCACCTTCCCCCGGAGGGGCGCGCGCGAGTGGGCCCGGCGGCTGGTGCCCATCACCTCCGACGTGAAGATTTCCTGGAACGGAGCGACGAAGCAGACCCAGGAAGCGGTGATGCTCGGCACGCGGTGGGAGCGGGTGCTGGAGAACGTGCGCACCTTCATCTCCGAGCGGGATGCGCACGCCCACGCGGGCGGCCACCGATGCCGCGTGACGCTCCAGCTCACCTTCCTGGAGTCGAACGTGGCGGAGCTCGCGGACATCGTGCGGCTGGCCGCGAGCCTCGGCGTGGACCGGGTGAAGGGCCACCACCTGTGGGCGCACTTCGAGCAGATACAGCCGCTGTCCATGCGCCGGAGCCCCGAGTCCATCGCCCGCTGGAACGCGGCCGTCCGCGAGGCGCGCGAGGCGGCGGCGGCGCATCCCCTGCCGGACGGGCGCACGGTATTGATGGAGAACATCCATGTGCTCGGGGAGGAGGCCGTGGCGGACCTGGCTCCCGGTGCGAGGTGCCCGTTCCTCGGGAAGGAGGCCTGGGTGAGCGCGCTCGGGCGCTTCGACCCGTGCTGCGCGCCGGACAAGGAGCGGCGGACGCTCGGCGAGTTCGGCGACCTGAACCACGTGGGCATCCAGGAGGTGTGGAACGGAGAGAAGTACCTGCGGCTGCGGGAGACGTACCCCGAGCACCCGCTGTGCAAGGGCTGCAACATGCGCCAGCCCGCGGAGGTGGCGCGATGAGCGACTGGGCGAAGACGCGGGTTGCGCTGGACCGGACGCACCACCTGCTGGACGGAGCACCCCTGTACTCGGAGCGCTTCACGGAGGTGCTCTCCTTCCACGCACCCGGGCTGGCGGCGGCGCTGGACGCATCAGGCGCCTTCCACATCGACACGGCGGGGCGTGCCGCCTACTCGCGCCGCTTCCGGCGGACCTTCGGCTTCTACGAGGCACTGGCCGCCGTGGAGTCGGAGGACGGAGCGTTCCACGTGCGCCCGGATGGCTCGGCGCTGGCGGGTGTGCGGCACGCGTGGTGCGGGAACTTCCAGGATGGGCGCTGCACCGTGCGCGGCACGGACGGGCGCTACTTCCACATCGACCGGGAGGGGAGCGCGGTGTACGGCGAGCGGTACGCGTACGCCGGAGACTACCGGGAGGGCAGCGCGGTGGTGCAGGAGGGCTCCGGCCTTCACCTGCACATTGACCGGGACGGGCGCCCGCTGAATGCCCGGCGGTTCCTGGACCTGGACGTGTTCCACAAGGGCTACGCGCGGGCGAGAGACGCGCGTGGCTGGCACCACGTAGACCGGGACGGGGCCCCGCTGTATCCGCACCGCTTCGCGGCGGTGGAGCCCTTCTACAACGGCCAGTCGCGAGTGGAGCGCGAGGACGGCGCGCTGGCCGTCATCGACGAGCGTGGAGAAACGGTGTGCGAACTCCGGCCGCCCTCACGGACGGAGCTGGAGGGGCTGTCCGGGGAGATGGTGGGCTTCTGGAGGACGCAGACGCTGTGCGCGGCGGCGGAGCTGCGCATCCTGGAAGTGCTTCCCGCCACGGTGGCCCACGTGGCCGAGCAACGTGCACTGCGCCCGGACCGCTGCGCGCGCCTGCTGCGTGCCCTGGGAGAGGTGGGGCTCGTCGAGCGGGAGGGTGACACCTGGAAGGTGACCCGGCGTGGTGCCCTGCTCACTCCCGCGCACCCGATGAGCCTGCACGATGCCGCGCTCCACTGGGGCCGGGACTGCTACGGGCTCTGGGAGGAGCTACCCGCGGCGCTGCGCCAGGACACGCGCTGGGAGCCGCCTCGCTTCTTCGAGGCGCTGGCGAAGGCCCCGGAGCGCGTCGCGAGCTACCACCGCGCGATGGCCACGTATGCACGGCACGACTACACGGACCTCGCGGAGTACCTGCCGGAGCTCACCCGAGGGGTGGTGCTCGATGCGGGTGGAGGTTCGGGGACGTTGCTGTGTGAGCTGCTGCGGCGGAGACCGGAGCTCCAGGGAGTGCTGCTGGAGCGGCCGGAGGTGGCGCGAAGCGTGGAGGTGCCACCGGACCTGCGTGAGCGGCTCACGGTGCTCCCAGGGGACTTCTTCGCCCCGTGGAGTGTCCAGGCCGATGCGGTCATCCTGGCCCGTGTGCTGCATGACTGGGATGACGCGGATGCGCTGCGCATTCTGCACCGTGCTCGCGAAGCGCTACGGCCAGGAGGTCGAGTCCATGTCATCGAGATGCTCCTCGAAGGCGTGAGCGGCGGCCTGCTCGACTTGCACATGCTCGTGACGACCGGAGGCCGCGAGCGCACCGGGGCGGAGTTCCGGAAGTTGTTCGAACTGGCGGGTCTTGATGCCCCCTTGCAGCGCGTGCCCTACGGAACGAGGGCCTTGCTCAGCACGGGCGTCAGCCAGCATGGAAAGGAGGCCGCAAATGACTCGCGCGTTGGATAATGAGTTCGTCCTGGCCTATGCCCGCGGGCCTTCGGAGGCGGTGCGAGCTCAGGCGATCGCCCACCACCAGAAGGTCCGCGCGCAACTGGGGGACAGGGACTACGTGACCTTCCTCCAGGGCTCCTACAGCAACGACACGGCCCGGGCGGACATGAATGACGTCGACATCGTCGCCGTACGGCGGGGCCTCGGCGGCGCGGGCTCCGCGTCCCTCGGTGCGGAGCAGTGGAGCAGCCTCTTCCGGGAGGTCGGAGCGAAGCTTGCTCCCCTCGGCCCATGGAAGCGGGAGGACAAGTGCATCCGGCTGAATACGCCGGGCGTGCGCGTCGATATCGTCCCGGCCATCGCGCTCGGGAGCGACCCTGCCGGGGACCCCATCGCCATCTATTCGTTCAGGACGGGCAGGCAGAAGAAGAACTGGCCCCATGGCCACCAGGAGCGCGGGCGCCTGAAGAGCCAGGCCACGAACGGAGGCTTCAAACAGGCAGTCCGGTTGTTCAAGAAGTGGAAGACGTGCCAGTTCGGCACGAGGAAGGTCGCGCCCTCGTACTACGTCGAATCGCTGCTCTACCAACTGCCCAACGACACCTTCTCCGGCGACCCCGTCATCGACTTCATGACGGTGGCGAAGCGAATCGTCGAGCGGTATCCGCGTGCCCAGGGCTCCCTGTCCCGCATCGCGGGCGAGGGCAACCTCCTGACTCCCGACGAGTGGGACGCCACCTCGTTCGGCGAGTTCCTCGGCAAGCTGGCGACGGCGATTCCCCACGCGGAGCGGGCGCTGCAAGCGCCTGACAGGGAACGGGCGCGCTCAGCCTGGAGGGCGGCCTTCAATGGATGCTAGTCCCCGAACCATCTTGGCGCTCGACGGAGGTGGCATCCGCGGCATCCTCACCGCCGCCTGCCTCGCCTATGTCGAGGAGCACCTCCAGATCCGAATCGTGAAGCACCTGCGGCTGCTCACGGGCACGTCGACGGGAGCCATCATCGCCCTCGCACTGGCCTCTGGCATGTCGGCGAAGGAGGCGCTGGAGGCATACAAGACGGCAGGTCCCCTCATCTTCGGCCGGGGCCGCGGCTGGTTCTCACGACTGTTCAGGACGGCCCATGACAATACCCAGCTGATTCACTGGCTCCAGCGGACGTTCCAGGAGAAGACGCTGAACGACGCCTGCGTCCCCATTGCCATTCCCACGCTCGAAGCGCTGACAGGGCGAACCCGGGTGTGGAAGGACAACCACCATCCAGACCTTCGGGAAGGCGGGAAGAAGATGTGGGAGGTGGCGCTGGCGAGCGCGGCCGCCCCCACGTACCTGCCAGCCGTCCAGATTGAAGGGCTCGGCACATACCTGGATGGAGGGCTGTGGGCGAACAATCCCTCAGTGGTGGGGCTCATCGAGGCACGGCGCTACCTGGGAGCGGACTTTCCATCCACGAGGCTCCTCTCGATAGGCACCGGAAGACGGAAGCGACACTTCCGCTACCAGGACATCCGCAATCGAGGACGGCTTCGCTGGGCGCCTGATGTCATCGAGGTCGTCCTCGCCGCCCAGGCAGATGCCGCCCACGAGCAGGCTCGTCTGCTGATTGGTCCGGAGCGATACCTCCGCATCGACGAACCTCTTCCCGGCGACATCGCCCTGGATGACCTCCGGGAAGCAGGCACCCTGGAGCACCTCGGGCGCGAGGCGGGCATGCGGCACCTTCGGGACGTGGAGCGATTGTTCCTCGCAAGGGAATGAGG
Source organism: Pyxidicoccus caerfyrddinensis (assembly GCF_010894405.1). Classification (GTDB taxonomy): domain Bacteria; phylum Myxococcota; class Myxococcia; order Myxococcales; family Myxococcaceae; genus Myxococcus; species Myxococcus caerfyrddinensis. The sequence goes on along the minus strand of NZ_JAAIYA010000003.1, from coordinate 155,958 downwards.
CGACTTCTCCGCTCACACCGCCCGGCCCGACTTCGCATCGAACCGCCGCAGCCTCGCCGCGTCGTAGCGCAGCCACACGGGACTCCCGGTGGGCACACGGAAGTCTCCGGCCGCGCGCGCCACCATGCGCTCGCCGGCCACCTCCACCGTCACCCAGCTCTCCGCGCCCATCGGCTCCACCAGGTACACGCGGCCCTCCAGCGCTCCCGAGGGTGCCGCGCCCTGCCCCACCTCCAGGTGCTCGGGGCGCAGCCCCAGCACCACGTCCACGTCCGGCCGGCCCAGCGTGCCCGGCTTCACCAGGTTGATTCGCGGCGAGCCGAAGAAGCCCGCCACGAACAGGTTCGCCGGCGCGTCATACAGCTCTCGCGGCGGCGCCACCTGCTGCACCTCGCCCTGGTGCATCACCACCACCCGGTCCGACAGCGTCATCGCCTCGGCCTGGTCATGCGTGACGTAGATGAACGTCGCCTTGAGCTGCTCGTGCAGCTTCTTGATTTCACCGCGCATCTGCGCGCGCAGCGCCGCGTCCAGGTTGGACAGCGGCTCGTCGAACAGGAACACCTTCGGCCTGCGCACCAGCGCGCGCCCCAGCGCCACGCGCTGCCGCTGCCCACCCGACAGCTCCTTCGGCCGTCGCGCCAGCAGCGTCTCCAGTCCCAGCGTCGACGCCACCTCGCGCACCCGTGCGTCGATGTCCGCGCGCCCCAGCCCCGCCACCTCCAGCGGGAAGGCCAGGTTCTTCGCCACGTCCATGTGCGGATAGAGCGCGTAGCTCTGGAACACCATGGCGATGTCCCGCTCGCGCGGTGACATCCCATTCACCACCGCGCCGTCGATGCGCAGCGTCCCGCCCGACAGCTCCTCCAGCCCGGCGATGAGGTTCAACGTCGTGGACTTGCCGCAGCCCGACGGCCCCACCAGCGACACGAACTCGCCGTCCGCGATGTCCAGCGTCACGCCCTTCACCGCGGCCACCCCGCCCCGGTACACCTTGCGCACGTCCTGCAGGGACACCGTCGCCACGCGGCTAGACCTCCCCGCCGCCCGGACCCCGGGCCCACCGCGCGCCACACCGTCTCGACGAGTCCACCCTCCGCATGGCTCGGAGCATCCCTTCCCCTGCCTGCACGGCAAGCACTCCGTCACGCCGTCGTGCACCCGCGGACATCAGGCCCCCAGGGAGACGCCGCGCACCCGGGGTACGCCCTCCCGTGAGCGAAGGGATTGAGGCAGCGGAGGGACGCCCCGCGCACTATGGTGGAGCGGCAATGAGCGACACGAGCAGTGAGCCGGCGCGTCCCCCGGCCATCGAGGTCCGGGACATCCACAAGTCCTTCGGCGCCACCGAGGCCCTGCGAGGCGTCAGCCTCGTCGTCCCCGAGGGCACCACCTGCGTGCTGATGGGTGTCTCCGGCTCCGGCAAGACGGTGCTGATGAAGCACATCATGGGCCTGCTCAAGCCGGACAAGGGCGCGGTGCTGGTGGAGGGCCAGGACCTGGCGCAGATGGACGAGACGGCGCTGAACAACATGCGCCGCAAGCAGGGCATCCTCTTCCAGGCCAACGCCCTCTTCGACTCGCTCAACGTCTACGACAACGTGGCGTTCCCGCTGCGCGAGCGCACGAAGATGTCCGAGGCGGAAATCAAGGAGACGGTGGACAAGACGCTGGCCAAGGTGGGCCTGTCGCACGCCACCACGCGCTTCCCGGGCGAGCTGTCCGGCGGCATGCAGAAGCGCGTGGGCTTCGCGCGCGCCACCATCCTCCAGCCGAAAATCCTCCTCTACGACGACCCCACGGCCGGTCTGGACCCGCTCACCACCGCCGCCGTCAACGAAATCATCTTCACGGGCAAGCAGCAGCTCGGCGCCACCTCGCTGGTGATTACGCCGGACGTGGCGTCCGCCTTCGGCATGGCCGACGCCCTCGCCCTCATGCACGAGGGCCTCATCGTCGAGTACGGCCCCCCGGACAAGTTCCGCGAGTCCCAGCACCCCGAGGTGAAGGCCTTCATCAAGAACTGGCTGCAGCGCCGCGCGAAGAGCAAGTCCCAGGCCTGAGCGTCACGACGGGCCGGGGAAGCGCGCGGCGAAGGACTCCAGCGGCAGGCGCAGCGCGTTCGTGACGAACGAGATGGCGTGGTAGTAGCCCGCCAGCACGAGCAGCTCCAACAGCTGCGGCTCGCTCCACTCGCGCGCCAGCTCCGTCCAGAGCGCGTCCGACACGGTGGCGCTCGCGTGCAGCGCGTCACAGAGCCGCAGCAGCAGCCGCTCGCGAGGGCTGAAGGGCGTGGCCTCCACGTCTTCCGTGCACAGGCCGCGGACCTCTTCGGGCGTCAGGCGCACGCGCTCGCCGAAGAAGGCCACGTGGACGCCCCACTCGTACTCGGAGCCGCAGCGCCAGCAGGTGCGGTCGATGACCAGCTCCCGCTCGCGCAGACTCACGCTGCCCTTGTCCAGCAGCCCGCCCGCCATCAGCCGGCTGAAGACACGCTCATTCTTCGCCAGCGTGCGGAAGAGCACGAGGGGCGGCACCCCCTCCGGCATGATGCGCGCGAGCGCGGCGGTGACGGCCTCGGAGTACGGCGGCTCCATGGGCGCGATTCGGGCCCCGTTCATGTCTCGCCTCCTCGTCTTCGGGATGCTACGTTTTCCGTAGCACCATCCTTCTAACGCTACGTTTTCCGTAGCGCAAGGGAGACACCGTGGCACGAACGCCCAGACCCGGCTCCGCCGCCCGAGGCTCCCGCACCGGCCGGCCGGTCATGGTGCTGCTGGACCTGCTCGGCCGGCGGTGGGCCCTGCGCATCGTCTGGGAGCTGCGGGGGGACGCCCTCACCTTCCGCGCCCTGCGCGAGGCCTGTGGCGACGTGAGCCCCTCGGTCCTCAACACGCGCCTCAAGGAGCTGCGCGACAGCGACCTGGTGACGCTCGACGAGGCCGAGGGCTACGTGCTCACCCCGCTGGGACGGGAGCTGCTGGAGCGCTTCCTCCCGCTGGTCGACTGGGCGGAGCGCTGGGCGAAGCGCGGCTGAGCTACGCCCGGGCCAGCTCGGTCCAGCGGCGCTTGCGCCACTCGAAGGGGGGAATCTGGATGCGCTCCTCGACGGAGCCGTTCCACTCCGTCTTCACCCCATGGCGCCCGAGCACCTCACACACCTCGCGGCCGATGGCGAGGCTCGCCTCCGCGTGCTTCGCGGGGTTGCTCTCGTAGGCACCGAAGGCCAGCATCAGTCCCCGGCCCGCGACGCCGCGCTCCAAGTCCTGCCCGTGGTAGAAGACGGCCCCGCGCGGCGGAGTGTCCTGGTAGTTGGCGATCTCATTCACGTCGGACCAGCCGTCGGACATCGTATAGCCCGCGTTCTCCAGCGCGACGATGCCGCGCTGGTTCAGCTCGTCGAAGGCGCTGTCGATGGCGTCATTCAACGTCGGCTCGCTCCAGCCCGCCTCCCGGACGCGCTGCTCCTGGAGCAGCTTCCGGGCGTGGGCCTCCAGCTGCTCGTACAGCGCGCTGCTGCCCTCGCCCAGCTCGTCCTCCACCCACTGCTCCAGGCTCTCGAGGAGCTCTTCCTCGTCCTCGAAGCCGCCGCGCACCGCACACTCGACGCGGGCGAACAGGTGCTTCCGGGAATCATCGTCGCTCATGCGCGGAACTCTATTCCGGGCGCCCGTGTCCGGGCGCGTCTGCGCCGCTGTCCGGACCCGCACCGCGAGGCCGGGATGCGCATACCCCGGGGAGCAATGACTCGCCCCGGCGATGAATCCCTGGCGCCGGCATTGCAGAATGTCCCGTACGGCCGAAGCACCCACCATCAACGCGGCGTCCGGCATCCACCCCCATGTTCCCAGCGCGTCCCCCACCGCCCGAGGCCACCATCCCGCGCCGAGCGACCCGAGCCCTCGCCGGGTGTGGCCCGACAACCGCCATGCGCCCGGAGGACTCCGAGGCCGCCACGCCACGTCATGGCCACCGGGCCGCACTGCTGCTGTGCACCCTCCTGGCCTGCACGCCCGCCGCCGAGCCTCCGCGCGTCGTCCTCTGGGCCTGGGAGCGGCCGGAGGACCTGCGCTTCCTCGCGGGCCAGGCCGCAGACGTGGCCTTCCTGCTGGCGACGCTGGAGCTGACCGGAACGGACGTGCTCGTGCACCCGCGCCGCCAGCCGCTGCGCCTTCCACCGGGAGTCTCGCTCAAGGCCACCGTGCGACTGGAGATGCATCCGGGGACTTCGCTCGCGGACTTTCCACCCGAGCGCCTTCGCAGCCTGGCCGAGCGCCTCGCCACCCTCGCGCACCGTCCCGACGTGACGGCGCTGCAGCTCGACTTCGACGCGCGTGAGTCGGAGCAGGACGCCTACGTCGCGCTGCTCCAGGAGACGCGCCGGCTGCTGCCCGCGGCCCTGCCCCTGTCCATCACCGGGCTGGCCTCCTGGTGCGTCGCGGGAAGCTGGCTCACACGCGCGCCGGTGGACGAGGTGGTGCCCCAGCTCTTCCGCATGGGCGCCGAGGCACCCGCCTTCCGCGCCCGCTTCGCACGTGGGCTTCCGCTGCCGTGCAAAGGCAGCGTGGGCCTCGCGCTCGACGAGTGGCAGCCCGTGCCTCCCGGCGTCTCCACCCTCTACCTCTTCAGCCCCCGCCCGTGGACGCCCGAGGCGTTCACGCGCGCGGTGGCGGGAATGAAGCCATGAAGACTCTGCTCCCGGCCGTGCTCGGCCTCGCGCTCCTCGTGCCACCGTCCTCCGCGGAGGCCTGTGCCACCGACGACGGTTCGCCCATCCAGGTCCACCGCACCCATCCCGACCGGCCCTTCACGTCCTTCGCCGCAGGGCGCCTGGGCGTGCTGCGCGAGAAGTACCGGCACATGTACCTCGCCTATGCGTACCGCTCGATGATGGGCGTGCCCACCACGGCGGACGAGCAGCGGCACCTCGTGGACATGTGGTCGCGCAAGCAGGGCGACGTGTCCCTCACCGGTGAGGACGAGCTGAAGCGCTGGCTCGCCGCCCGGACGGAGGTGGCGCCCTCGCTGCCGGCCTCCGCGCCGCAGGCCGTGGTGGAAGCCGACTACTCCCAGTACGCGCGCATCCAGGGCGATGCCTTCCTGAAGGCCGCGGACACCGCGCGCTCGCTCGCGCGCGAGTGGAAGGAGCACCCGGCGCTGGTGGAGGAGTGGGTGCGCAACCAGGTCGCCGTCTTCGGCTCGTGCGGCGCGGTGCAGGAGTTGGAGCCGAAGCTCGACGAAGGCCTGAAGCCCGCCGAGAAGGCCCGCCGCAAGGCCGAGCACGACTACCAGCAGGCCGCCGCAGCTTTCTATTGCGGCGCCTATGACAACGCGGCCGAGGCCTTCCAGGGCATCTCCCAGTCGGCGGACTCGCCGTACCAGGCACTCGGTGCGTACCTCGTGGCGCGCAGCCGCGTGCGCCAGGCGCTCTTCGGGCGCAAGGAGACTTCCTTCCTCGGTCAACCGCCCACGGACCCCGAGTTCGTCGCGCGGCTCACCGAGGCGGACAAGGTCCTCGAAAAGGTGCTCGCCGCGCCGAAGTGGGCGCAGGTGCACGGGCCCGCGCGGCGCTTGCAGAGCCTCGTGCGCATCCGCCTGCGGCCGGAGAGCTGGGGCTGCGAGCTGCTCTCGCGCGTGCTCCAGCCGGGCACGGGCTCGTCGCTCGGCGCGGAGCTGGGCGACCTGGACCTGGTGGGGTGGCGGGCGGAGCGCTGCACGGGGCTCCCCGCTCCCGCGGCGGAGCTGTCCGAGTGGCTCACCGCCACGCGGGGAATCACGGAGCCCGGGCAGTCCGAGGTGGACGTGCGCCTCCAGGCGTACGACACGGCCGTGGCCCGATGGAAGAAGACGGCGCACGTGCCGTGGCTCGTCACCGCACTGCTCAAGGCGTGGCCGGACTCCGCTGGACTGGCGACACTGCTGGCGGACGCGGCGAAGGTGCCTGTCGCCTCACCGGCCGGGGTGACGCTGGCGTACCGCTCCGCGCACCTGCTGCGCGAGCAGGGGGACGTGAAGGGGGCACAGGCGCGGCTCGCGACGGTGCCGCTGGAGCTGACGCGAGACCAGGTGTCCGCGGACAACCTGCTGCGCGAGGAGCGCTTCGCGACGGCGCGGAGCTGGGAGGAGCTGTTCCGCAACTCGACGCGCCGGCTCGCCGGCATCCAGTCCATGGAGAGCTACAGCGACGCGGTGGACGCACCACCCGATGCGCGGCCGGTGTCCTTCGGTGAGGAGGTCCTTCCCATCCTGGAGCCCCGGCTGACTGCGCGGCGGATGGCCGAACTGGCGGCGAGCGACGCCCTGTCCCCGGCCCTGCGCCGGTGGGCGGGCTGGACGGCCTTCGCCCGCGCCACCGTGGTGGGCGACGACGAGACGATGCGGGCCACGGCGAAGTCGCTCGCCGCGAAGGAGCCCGCGGCGAAGGCGGAGCTGCTCGCCATCGACGGGAAGCCGACGCCCGAGGAGCGCCGCTTCGAGGCGCAGGTGTTGCTCATGGGGCTGCCCGCGGTGTCGGCGCGGCTGGGGCCCTGGGTGTCCCGGCTGGCGACCGATGACCCGAAGTTCGACCTGACGCTGGACGTGTCCGGAACGAACTGGTGGTGCGCGCCCAAGGCGGGCGAGCCCGTGCAGCCCTTCCCCTTCGCGAGCGAGGCGGAGCAGAAGACCTCCGCCGCCGAGTGGAAGGCGCTCATCGACGCGGGGGACTCGGTGCCGTACTTCGCGCGCGTGGCGCTCGACTGGGCGAAGGCGCATCCCGAGGACCCGCGCTCGCCCAAGGCGCTCTTCCGCGTCGTGAGGGCCAGCCGGCGCGGCTGCCGCCAGGGCACGGCGGAAGCCAAGGAGGCCTTCCGCTACCTGCACGAGCACTACAAGAAGAGCCCCTGGGCGAAGAAGGCCACCCGCGTGTACTGAGCTCAGTTCCGCATCAGGCTCACGTCATCCACCTGAATCCAGGTATCCGTGCCGTGGCCCCACATCCCCGCGAACAGCTCCACGCTGTGGTTCGCTCCCGAGTTGAACGTCACCGTCAGCTGCGTGTAGCTGCCCAGCGGCTGCGTGAAATGGACCTCATTCAAGATGGGTCCACCGCCGAGCACGCGCGCGCCGAAGTAGCCATCGGTGTGCGCCCCGGCCGTCTTCACCCAGCCGGTGAGCGTGTAGCTCGTGTTCGGCGTCACGCCGACCTCCTGCTTGAGGGCGTTCCACCCCTCCGTGTTCCGCGCCCACGCGTTGTTCGCGCCCGTCCGCGCGAACCCGGCGCCCCGGTCGATGCCCGCGTTGCCCTCCGAGTACCAGGGTGACGTCGCGCTCGCGGCCGTCTGCTGCTCGAAGCCCGCGTGGCCAACGAGGTTCGCACCCCGGCGCAGGCTCACGTCATCGAGCTGCAGCCACGTGTCCCCGCTCGCCCACAGGCCGCTGTACACCTCCACCACGGAGCTCGCTCCGGAGTTGAAGCTCACGACCTGCTCCGTGTAGCCCGGCAGCGAGCCGAAGGGCCGCTCTCCCAGGATGGGCCCGTTGCCCGGTCCCCGAACCCCGAAGTACCCCGTCGTGTTGTTCGCGGACGTGCGCACCCAGCCCCGCAGCGTGTAGTCCGTGTACGGCTGCACCACCACGCTCTGCTTCAGCGCATTCCACCCGCTGCTGGCGCGCACGAAACCGTTGTCCTGTCCCGTCCGCGCGCCGCCCACGTTGCGGTCCACGCCGCCGCCGCCCTCCAGCCACCAGGGTGCCATCACCGGCGTCGCCGCCTGCGTCTCGAAGCCCGGCTCGGAGAGCAGGTTGTCCCCTTCCGAGTCGCCCACCAGCGTCGCCCGCATCAGGAACGTGTTGTACGGCGTCCACTGCGACATGACGAAGTACAGCTCCGTCGCCGTGTTCCCCCATGGATGAATGAACGCGTTGTAGAGCCCGGGGAACGCACTGCCACTGGCGAGCACCTTCTCGCCGCTCCACGGACCCGTGGGCGTGCCGGCGTCGCGGAGGACGACGGCCTGCCGGTGCTCGTTCAGGTACGTCATCAGGAACCGGCCGAGCGCCGCGTTGTACGAAACGGACAACTCGCTCGCGATGCCGATGGCGACCGGCCGAGCCGCCGCCTGGGATGCGGACCAGCCATTCCCATCCCAGTAGCGATACGCGTTGATATCCAGCAGCGAGCCCTCGGGCACGCGCGCCAGGTGCACGTTGCCGCGGCGGCCGTTCGGCGTCGCGTACATGTAGACGAACCCGCCATTCTTCACGAAGGCGGCCATCTGGAAGTTGTTCGTCCACGAGGCGTTGTTCACCCAGCGCGCGCTCGGGTGCTTCACCCAGTTCTGCCCGTTGTCGTCCGAGTACGCGATGCCCGAGTAGTTCGTGTACCAGAGCCCCGCCTCACCCCAGTGATTCACGGACATGTAGTGGAGGTAGTGCCGCGAGCCCACGGTGACGCCGGCCGTGGGGATGACCGTCATCTCGTCGTTGTTCACCTTCTTCGACGGGAGGATTTCCTTCGCGTGCCGCGCTTGGTCCTGAATCATCGTGGTGAACGTGAGTCCGTTCGACAGCGTCGTATCGGAGGACCGTGCGAGCACGTTGCTGCGCCAGCCGCCACCACAGCCTCCGTTGCCGCACCACCCCGCGCCGAACGTGTCGCCGAACGCCAGGAAGACCTCACCGCCGCCCTTGTCCCAGATGATGCCAAGGTCCGTCCCGTACACCTCGTAGTTGGTATGCGTCTGGTTGGGATTCGGAATCGTCTCTCCGGCCGGCGTCGCCCCGGTGACGCGCGACACCTTCGTCACGCCCGTCGGCGTCACCGCGTGAGCGCTCCCCGTGAAGGCGAGCAGCAGCAGGGTCCACTTCCAGCGCGTCGTACGTCTCATCGCTCGTGTCCGCCTCTCGGGCATGTCGGTTCAACCTGGAGCCCAGAACAGGAATTCATGTCTTCCGAGACATACCAGAACCAACATCGAGAGCCCTCTCCGGGCACAGCGCGCGCGGCGCGAGCTGTCCGTTCACAAACGGGCGGGAATGAACCCATAGACTCACCCGATGCGCCGATTGCTCCCCGCCCTGCTGCTGCTCTCCGCATGCTCCACGGTTCGCCCCGCTCCCGCCGCCGACATGGGGAAGCTCGACTGTCGCAACGCGGGGGAGCTCGCGGTGGTCTTCATCCCGGGCGCGTCGCGGGGCGCGGCGGACTGGGACACGGTGCGCGCGGCCCTGAACCCGGAGGTGAGGACGTGCGCGTGGGAGCCACCGCGCTCATGGCCTCGCACCGCCGGGAACGACACGCGGCTGCTGCTCGATGCCTTGAAGGGACAGGCGAAGCGCTGGGTGCTCGTGGGGCACTCCTATGGCGGGCTCGTGGTGCGCATGGCCTCGGCCGCCGCGCCCGAGTCACTGGCCGGCGCCGTGTTCGTCGACTCCGTGACTCAGGACCAATTCGACCCGGCGCAGGCCTGGCCGGTGTCGGAGACGCAGCACATCGACTGGGTCCGCAGCTTCCGCGAAGCGATGGACGTGGAGCTTCCGCACGGCGTGCCGGTGCTCGCGCTCGTCGCGGACCACCGTGGCGAGCCGGGCTGGGAGGAGAACCTGGCCTCGCAAAGCAAGCTCGTCGTCGGCGGCACACCCGGCGAACTCGAGGTCGTCGAGCGGACGGGCCATCACATTCCCAGGGACCGTCCGGACGCCATCGCGGCGGCGGTGCGGCGGCTGCTCGCTGTTCATTGAGGGGTGCCCGAGGTCGATTTGCCCTGGCTCCCGGACTGAACGAGGCTTAGCTCGGTGACCATGCCATCCGACACCTTGTTTCTGTTGTCTCCCGGCTTCGAGGACCCGGCATATCCCGGCGTGCGCTTCTACTGCGAGCACTGCGCGCAGCTGGAGGGCGTGCTGAGCTACTACCCGCAGGCCGCGAGCGCGCTGGACGTGCGCCGCATCCCCTGGCCCCGGCCTCGCACCGCGGTGGTGGAGCTGGTGGGCGAGCACAACCAGTGGCTCCCGCTGCTGGTGCTCGGCGAGGGCTCGAATGACCACGGCTGCGCGACGGGCTCCTTCGAGGGGCGACGGTTCATCTCCGGCAAGGAGGCCATCGCCCGGTGGCTCGCGGCGCGCTTCGGCATCGCCTCGCCGCACCCGTGAAGCACGGTGAGTCTCACCGGGACATGTACACCCGGCTCGGCATGCCGTCGTAGTCGATGTCCCGGTCCAGCCGCATCCCGAGCCGCTCCGCCACGCGGATGGACGGCGCATTCAACTGATTGATGATGGCCACCACGGGGATGTCGGGGATGTGCTCGCGCGCCTGCTCCAGGGCAACGCGGGACACCTCCGTCGCGAACCCCGAGCCCCACGCCTCGGGAGCGAAGCGGTAGGCGAGGTTCAGCACCGTCTGCCCCTGGAGCTCCTTGTGGCGCAGGCCACCGACGCCCACGACGACGCCAGGGGCCTCGAGCCGCTCCACCGCCCAGTACCCCACGCCCTGCTGGGACCAGTCGCCCAGCCACAGCGCCAGCCGCTCGCGCGCGTCGTGCAGGGTGCGCATGGGCCCGTTGGGATTGAACCGGTTCGTCTCCGGGTCCCCGTGGAGGGCGAGGATGACCTCCACTTCGCTCTCACGAAAGGGGCGGAGCAGCAGCCGCTCGGTGGTCGTCGTGCGCGGGTAGGTCTGAATCATGGTGGGTAATCTGCGCGGCCGGACGCCCGTGCGCCACGGTGATTCTTCAAGGGTCGACAGTGCCGGAGCGGACCGTCCAGCCGTCCTGTTTCTTCTCGAGCCGGAGGGACGCAGTGCCCTTCAGCACGGCCCGCCGCTCTCCCGCGAAGACGCGGTACGTGAAGGACCACACGTCCTCGGAGTACGGCTCGAAGTCCTCGAGGGTGAGCCGGATGCCCTCGCGGAGGTCATGGCCGCGATTGCGCAGCGTCCATCCCGGAACGTGGAGGACGTCCTCGACGCGCGCATCGAGCGAGAAGGGCAGGGTTCGGAGCGCGCAGACACGGTGGGGCGTCTTCTCCGCCAGGCGCTCCAGCACCCAGCTCACGGCGGCTTGGAGGCAGGGCGCATGTTCCTCGCGGTCGCGGATGGCGTCCTCCCACCACTCACCGACCGGACGGACGCGCCTCCCGGTGAACGCCAGTTGGGCCTGCACCGTGGGACTGAGCTTCTCCGGGCCGCGCACCTTGCGCAGCGTGGGGACGGGCGTATGGGCGATGGTGGACTCGACGCCGTGTAGTCCCACCGCGCTCTCCAGGAGCCACCAGCGGTCGAAGACCTCCACCGTCAGCGGCGGTGGCCCGAGCAGCTCCGGGAGCACCCGCCGCCTCACCGCTTCGTGGTCGGCCATGATGCCAATGGGGGAATGCGTGGCGCGCTCCAGGTCATCCTGGAAGTTGGCGAGGACGGCGAGCTTGAGGAAGGTCTGCGCGTTCTCCTCCTGGCCCACGTAGTCATGGTCTCCAACGCCCAGCTGGCTCCAGACATGGGGCTGGTCCAGCCGCATCCACTGGGGAACATCCCGTTGCGCCAACCACTCGAGCAGCGCCTGCGTGGGACGGAGCACGTAGAACTGCGCCATGACGAGGGGCAAGGACGACCTCCTTCGATGGGGTTCACATCCTTCAGCGGGGCAGCGGCTGACGGCGCGGTTTCCGGAGTCCTGACGGAAGCCGTGACGCGCGAGGGTGCCCACCCGTGACGTCACCTCACGGGTTGTCCCGAGTCCCACCCAAGAAGCCACCCCACGGATTGCCGCGTGTCAGACCGTGGGGATAGCTTTCTCCGCATGCCGGACATCCGCCTGCCCGCCGAAGCGAAGTACAAGACCGAGCTCGAAGCCCTCGCCGCCCACGACGACAAGCCCCGCCCACCGGGTTGGGCGCTGTCGCCGCGCGCGGTGGAGATGTACATCCTCGGGAGCCCCAAGCCCGTCGGAGGCGTGTCCATCACGCCCAAGTACGTCGGTGACAAGGGGCTCATCCAGGTGTGCATCGCCACGCTCGCCTCCGACCGCGCGCTGATGCTGGTGGGCGAGCCGGGCACCGCGAAGAGCTGGCTGTCCGAGCACCTCTCCGCGGCCGTCAGCGGCACCTCCGCCCTCATCGTCCAGGGCACGGCGGGCACCAGCGAGGACCACCTCAAGTACTCATGGAACTACGCGCTGCTGCTGGCGCAGGGCCCGTCACCGGAAGCGCTGGTCCCCTCCCCCGTGCTGCGCGCGATGAAGACGGGCAAGTTCGCCCGCTTCGAGGAAGTGACGCGCACGTCGCCGGAGATCCAGGACGCGCTCATCTCCATCCTCTCGGAGAAGCAGGTCTCCATTCCGGAGCTGGGCGACGTGGTGAGCGCGCAGCGGGGCTTCAACCTCATCGCCACCGCGAATACGCGAGACCGCGGGGTGAACGAGATGAGCGCCGCGCTCAAGCGCCGCTTCAACTTCGTCACCGTGCCGGTGGTGGAGGACCTGGAGCAGGAGATTCAAATCGTCACCAAGCGCGAGGCCGAGCTGCGCAATGACTACCAGGTCGGCGTGCCCCCGCCGGAGGAGCTGTCGCGGCTGCTGCTGACGCTCTTCCAGGAGCTGCGCAAGGGCGTGACGAAGGACGGGAAGACGAAGGTGCGCACGCCGGGCGCGGTGCTGTCCACGGCGGAGGCCATCAGTGTGCTGTTCAACAGCTCCATCCTCGCGGAGCAGTTCGGCGGCGGGAAGGTGACGCCGCACGAGCTGGCGGCGTCGCTGGTGGGCGCGGTGGTGAAGGAGCAGGAGGACGACGTGAAGGCCCTGCGCGAGTACATGGAGACGGTGGCCAAGAGCCGCACGGGCGCGTGGAAGGAGCTGTACACCGCGAGCAAGAAGCTCTTGAGGGGCTGATGGACCTCGCCCTGCTCTCCCGGGTGCACCTGTTCCCGGTGCGCCACCACTCGCCGCGCACCACGGCGGTGCTGGGCCGGTGGCTGGAACGTGTCCGGCCGGAAGTCATCCTGGTGGAAGGTCCGTGTGACGCGACGGGCCTCGTGGACGTGCTGTGCGACGAGGCGACGAAGCCGCCGGTGGCGATTCTGGGCTACCGGACGGACGGCACGCCGCGCTCGGCGCTGTGGCCCTTCGCGGAGTACTCGCCCGAGTACGCGGCGCTGCGCTGGGCGAAGGCGAACAAGGCCCGCGCGGAGTTCATCGACATCCCCGTCGGCGTCAGCCTGGAGGTGGACCGCGAGGACAGCGAGGAGCCCGGCGCCGAGCCCGGCGTCGAGACGGAGTCCGCCGCCACCTCCGTCACCCATGAGCCCGAGGAGCCCATCTCGGAGCGCTTCGCGAAGGAGCGCGGCTACCGCTCCTTCGAGGAGTTGTGGGAGGCGATGTTCGAGGCGCCTGACTGGACGCCCGAGGGCTTCCGGCCGGTGCTGCTGGCCTGGGCGGACGTGCTGAACGCGGGCCCGCGGAATGACTACCACCGCTGGCGCGATGCCTTCATGGCGCGCAAGGTGCTGGAGGTGGTGGCCAGCGGTGTACCGCCGGAGAAGGTGGCGGTGGTGGCGGGCGCCGCGCACGTGGCGGCCTTCATTGCCGGCGACGTGGACGCGGCGCTGGAGGCGAAGCTGCCCAAGGGCGTGCCCTGCGCGGTGACGGTGATTCCGTACAGCTTCCCCCGGCTCGCGGAGCAGCTCGGGTATGGCGCGGGCAACCGGGCGCCGCAGTTCTACCAGAAGGCCCACGAGGCGAAGTGCGACTTCCGGCGCGCGACGCTGGAGGTGCTCATCGACTTCGCGGGGCACCTGCGCACGCGCGGCTTCACCGCGTCGCTGTCGGACGTGCTGGAGGCGTACCGGCTGGCGTTGACGCTGGCGGACATGAGGGAGAAGAGCGCGCCGGGCCTGGACGAACTGCGCGAGGCCACGGTGGCCACGCTGTGCCGCGGGGACGCGACGCACGTGGACGGCTTCCTGTGGAAGAGCGTCATCGGCCACCAGGTGGGACGGGTGGCGAGCCGCATTGGGCAGAACTCGCTCCAGGCTGAGTTCTGGCGCGAGGTGGACGCTCGCCGCCTGCCGCGCTCGGACAGCCCGGAGACGTTCTCCCTGCGGTTGAACAACGACGTGGAGGTGGGCTCCTCCGTCTTCCTGCACCGGCTGCGCGTGGCGGGGATTCCGTACGCGGCGCTCCAGGGTGCGGGGCAGCAGCGGGGGGCACCGCCGGCGGAGGCCGGGGGCTATGCCGCGCTCACCCGCGTGCGTGAGTCCTGGCAGGCGCAGTGGACGCCGTCCACGGACGTGGCGCTGGTGGAGAAGATTGTCCTCGGCGACACGCTGGAGGCGGTGACGACGCGCATCCTCCAGGAGCGGCTGACCGAGGCGAAGTCCACCGCCGACGCGGCGGACGTGCTGCTGGAGTCGGTGATTACCGGCTGCTCGCAGACGGTGGCGGCGGCCCTGCGGGCCTGTGATGCGCACGCGGCCACGGACTCGGATCTACCGTCGCTTGCCTCCGCCGCGCGGGCCCTGTCCGGGCTGGTGGCGTACGGCACGTCCCGGGCGCACGCCGACGTGGGCGACGAGGCGGTGGCGGTGCTGTGCGAGAAGACCTTCGGCCGAGCGCTGCTGCGGGTGCGCGAGGCCAGTGCCTGCGCGCCGGACGCAGTGGGCCCGGTGCTGGAGGCGCTGCGCACGCTGCACGAGGTGGCGCTGGCGCAGCCTCGCGCGGACAAGGCCGGGTGGCTGGCGGAGGCGCGCGGGCTGATGGAGAGCCACGCCGTGCATCCGTCGACGTCGGGACTGGCCACGGGGCTGCTGTACCTCGCGCAGGAGCTGGCAGAGTCGGACGTGGCGCTGGAGGTGGGGCGGCGGCTGTCGCTGGCGGTGGAGCCGGAGGCGGGCGCGGCGTACCTGGAGGGCTTCCTCCAGGTGAACGCGCTGGTGCTGGTGAAGAGCCGCGAGGTGGTGAAGGCGTTGGATGACTTCCTCACCAGCGTGGAGGCCGAGCGCTTCCGTCAGACCCTGCCGGTATTGAGAAGAGCACTGGGCGCGCTGGGTCCCACGGAGCGCCGCTACCTGATGGAGAACGTGGTGGCGCTGCGACAGCTCGGGACGAAGGGGCAGGCGGTGAAGGTCGTCCTCGAGGAGAAGGACAAGGAGAAGCTCAAGGACATGAGCGCGGAGCTGGGCAAGGCGCTCGATGACCTGGACGACCTGCTATGAGCGTGGACCCCAAGGACCTATCGGAGAAGGACCGGGATGCGCTCCTGCGCTGGCGGCTGGCGCTGGGCCCGGCGGCGGAGAAGACGGGCTCGTGCCCCTCGCTGCGAGGACTGGCCGGCGGCGCGGGCGCGGTGGGCGTGGGCGAGTCGGACCTGGAGGAATTGGATGACGCGCTCTCCTTCGTCTACGGCGAGCGGAACGCGAACACGTCGGGCTCGCGGCCGTACATCCCCAAGTGGCTGGGCGCGCTGCGAGGCTTCTTCCGCGACGACGTGATTGCGCTCGTCCAGAAGGATGCGATTGAGAAGAAGGGGCTGACGCAGCTCCTCTTCGAGCCGGAGACGCTGCCCTTCCTGGACAAGAACGTGGAGCTCGTGACGACGCTCGTCAGCGCGCGCGGGCTGATTCCGGACCAGGCGAAGGACATCGCCCGTCAAATCGTCCGCGAAGTCGTTGATGACCTGCGTAGGAAGCTGGAGGCGTCCGTCCGCACGGCCGTGTTCGGAGCGCTGAAGCGGGACAGGACGAGCCCACTGCCGATTGCGCGCAACATGGACTGGAAGCGCACGATTCGGCAGAACCTGAAGGGCTGGGACGCGGAGCGCAAGCGGCTGATTCCGGAGCGCTTCTACTTCTGGCCCAACCAGCGGCGGCACCACGAGTGGGACGTGACGCTGGTGGTGGACCAGTCCGGCTCCATGGCGGAGAGCGTCGTCTACAGCTCGGTGATGGCGGCCATCTTCGCGTCGCTGGACGTGCTGCGCACCAGCCTCGTCCTGTTCGACACCGAGGTGGTGGACATGACGCCCATGCTGGCGGACCCGGTGGAGGTGCTCTTCACGGCGCAGCTCGGCGGTGGCACGGACATCAACCGCGCGGTGGCGTACGCGCAGGCCAACCACGTGCAGCGGCCGGAGAAGACGCTCTTCATCCTGATTACGGATTTGTACGAGGGCGGCAACGCCGAGGAATTGGTGGCACGGCTGCGGCAGCTCGTGGACTCGCGGGCGAAGGTGCTGTGCCTGCTGGCGCTGTCGGACGGGGGCAAGCCCTCGTACGACCATGCGATGGCGGAGAAGCTCACCGCGCTGGGCATTCCGTGCTTCGGCTGTACGCCGCGCAAGCTGGTGGACGTGGTGGAGCGGGTGATGCGCAACCAGGATCTGGGGCCGCTCGTGTCGGCCGACAAGGAGGCGCGCCATGGCTGAGGTGCGGAAGCTGACGGGGGGACTCGGGGCGCTGACGGAAATCATCAGCGACCGGGCGGAGCTGACGAAGGGCGCGCAGCTCTTCGACGGCAAGCAGCTCTCCAACCTGTCCCGGTACGAGAACCGGCTCTTCGCGGACGCGCTGGGCTCGGGGGCGTCGCCGTACAAGGTCTCGCTGGTGTTCGGCGACGGGCGCGAGGTGAAGGGGCGCTGCTCGTGCATGGCGGCGCGCTCGCGGCCCTTCTGCAAGCACGCGGCGGCGCTGCTGGTGGCGTGGGCCCGGGCGCCGGAGGCCTTCGTCACCACGGACGCGGCGCCCGCCGGTGGCTCGGACGGCTCGAAGAAGAAGAGCGTCAAGAAGGGCAAGGCGGAGACCGCGGATTTGATGAAGGCAGGCGTGGCGCAGGTGTCCACGCTGGTGCGGGAGCTGGGCCTGTCGGGCGTGGTGTCGCTGGGCGCGGACCGGCCGGAGCAGGTGCGCCAGCTCGGAGAGGTGCTGCGGGCCAATGGCCTGCGCCGGCTGGCGGCGCGCACGGTGGAGGTGGCGGGACTCCTGGACCTCGCGGTAGCGCGCACGGGCACCTTCGAAGCGCCGGTCTACGCGGACCTTGTAGCGGACATGCTGCTCACCGTGCGCAAGGTGGAGAAGCACCTGGGCGGCGAGGCGCTGGAGGACCGCTACGTCGAGGAGCTGATTGGCAAGACGTGGACGAAGAAGGACCGCGCGCCGGTGGAGGGCCTGACGCTGGTGGAGTACGCCTTCACCACGCGCACCACGCCGGACAACTTCCTCGTGCGTGAGAGTCGCTTCGTGGACCTCGCCTCCGGGAAGCACTACGCGGAGAAGCAGATTCTCCCCGCGTTCCTCAAGAGCGTGGAGCCGAAGAAGAGCCACGCGGGGCTGGTGCTGGAAGAGGCGAAGGGTGGCCAGTATCCGGGCTTCGCGCCGCACCGACTGGATTTGGACGCGGAGGCGCGGAAGCTGCCGCTGGACGGCGCGGCGCTGCGACGGCTGGTGGAGGTGGCGCTGCCGGACGTGGGCGCGGCGCTGGCGGCCTTCCAGGAGCACCGCAAGGACGTCTTCGCGCCGGACCTGCTGCCGGTGACGCTCCGGGTGGAGACGCTGCTGGCGAGCGGACAGCGCTCGCAGCTGGTGGACTCGGGAGACCGGGGCCTGTTCCTCCCGGGGGACGCGGCGCTGGAGGAGCCCCTGGCCGCGGCGCTGGAGGGCGCGAAGCTGAAGGTGGTGCTGGGAGACGTGGGCCTGGAGGCGGCGCTGCCCACGCTGTTCCCCCTCGCGGTGGTGGTGGAGACGCCGGAGGGGCTGGAGCTGCGCGGACTGGGAAGGCTGGAGGGCGAGGCCTTCACGTCGCGCCGTCGGGGCGGCTCGAAGCCGGCGGCGGCGCCGGTGGCGGTGCCCCGGAGCGGGTGGTCGGACGCGGCGCGGGCGGCGGGTGCGTCGCGCGCGGCCATTGCCCTGGCGGAGGTGCGGGACGAACTGGCGGAGAAGTTCGCCAACGGGCTGCCCGCGCTGTCCACGCGCGCGGTGGAGCCGCTGGTGGCGCGGCTGCGCGAGCTGGGGCTGGAGAAGCCGGCGGCGCTGCTGGAAGCGCTGGCCGGAAGGCCCGACGCGGGGGAGCGGCTGGACGACTTCATCAAGGTGTACCAGGTGCTCGGCATCGCCCTGGTGCGGCTGGCGGGCGCGGTGCAGGTGGACGGCGGCGCGCTGCAGCCGGTGCCCACGCACCCGAGCATCCACGTGCGCAGGCCCGAGGTGCCGCTGCCTCCGGGCGAGGCGCTGCTGAAGCGCGCGCGCGGCGAGCTGACCCGCTACGAGGCGGCGGCCCACGCGGCGCACTTCTACGCGAGCATGAAGCCGGACGCGCTGCTGGGCGAGCTGTACCCGGCCTGGAGCGACGGCGCGGCCAGTGCCTTCGTGGCGCGGGCGGTGGCCCAGGGCTCGCGGGACAAGGCGCTCGCGGTGGCGAAGACGGCCCTGGCCGAGCACCACAGCCGCATGGTGCGCCGCACGGCGATTCGCGTGCTGGGCATGCTGGGCGGCACCGAGGCGCGGCAGCTCCTGGACGCGCTCACGCGCAAGGGACACGACGCGGGCCTGCGCCTGTTCGCGCGCGAGGTGCTGGAGGACGTGCGGGCGCGCGAGGCGGGCCCCGAGGCCATGTCGGCGCTGCTGAAGACGCGGCGCGAGCGCATCCACGCGTACTCGCAGCGGGCGCTCACGGAGCCGACGAAGGAGGCCCGCCGGGGCGCGGTGGACCAGCTCGAGGGCGTGGGGCTGACGGTGGCGTGGCCGGTGCTGCGGCAGGTGCTGTACGGGGACCCGGCGCGCGAGGTGCGCAACCGCGCGGCCATGGCCCTGGCGTGGCTGGGGGACGCGGAGGTGCTGGAGCGCTACGTCGCCAGCGTGGAGGCACGCGGCGGGGACGACGAGGAGGCGAAGACGGCGACGTATGCCCTGGGAGTGCTGGGCGACGTGCGCGGCGCGGAGACGCTGCTGGCGGCCTTCGTGGACGGCTGGAAGCCGGGCGTGGTGTCCGAGTCGCTGAAGACGTTCGGCCTCGCCATGCTGGGGCCCGCGGTGCGGCTGGCGGAGATTCGACCAGAAGCCGTGGAGCGCCAGGCGCTGCGCAACCTGTTCGAGAAGTTCCCCGCCGACGCGCTGGCGGAGGAGCTGCTCAACCGGGTGAAGGCCTCGCGCGAGCACCCGGAGTTCCTCGCCCGGTGCGCGGTGTACCTCAAGCTCGCGGCGGAGAACGCGCACGGCGCCGGGAAGCCGGTGGCCCAGGTGCTCTTGGGCGTGCCCGAGGTGGCCGCGGACAAGGCGCTGTCCCGGACGGCAAAGAAGCTGCTGGGGGTGAAGGCGTAGGCGCTCAGCCCTCCACCGTGACTCCGCGCCAGAAGGCCACGTGGCCGGTGATGTTGGACGCGGCGGCCTTCGGCTCCGGGTAGTACCAGGCCGCGTCCTTGTTCACCTGCCCGTCGACGACGACGTCGTAGTAGCTCGCCGTCCCCTTCCACGGGCAGACGGTGTGCGTGTCGCTCGGGCGGAAGTACTCGCGGCGGATGGCCTCGGCCGGGAAGTAGCAGTTGCCCTCCACCTTCTCGCAGCGCGGGCTCTCCGCAATCACCACCCCGTTCCACTTCGCCACTGGCATGACGGTGCTCCTTCCAAGGCTCGAAGGTTGGGCATAACGGCGAACGCGCGGGGGCGCACTCACGGAAGCACGCCCGCCGCACGTCCTGTCAGGTGCTCCACGGCCCGCGTGGACGCGGGTGCCGCGGGCTTTGGCTCAGCCCGCCTGCGCCGCGGACTGCTCGGACTGCGCGTCGAGGAAGGTGCCCAGGGTGGCGTTGACGAGCGCGGGCTCCTCCACGGTGACGGAGTGTCCCCCGCGTGGCAGCCGCACCAGGCGCGAGCCGGGGATGAGCTGGTGGAGGCGCTCGGCCTTCGCGGGGACGGTGGCCACGTCCTCCTCGCCCACGACGACGAGCGTGGGCACCTTGATGCTGGGAAGCTCGGCGCTCACGGCGCGGCGCTTGATGACGCCGTTGACGGCGCGCCAGACGTCCTTGCGGTTCTCCAACAGCCGCGCGCGCCACAGGGCCCGCTCCTCGGCGCGGTTCGGGTCGCTCAGGAAGCCCTTGCCGAACATGATGCGCATCACCGGGTCCGCCACCGGCCGCACGCCCGCGAGCCGGGCGATGAGGTTGAGCAGCGTGTAGCGCGGCACGTTGCCCAGGGGCTCTGGGTCGGCGGACGTCTCCAGCAGCACCAGCGAGCGCAGCAGGTCCGGCCTCCGCGCCGCCAGCCGCATGCCGATGAAGCCTCCCATGGACAGGCCCACGAAGTGGCACGGCTTCACGCCGAGCTTCTCGATGAGGCCAATCGCATCCAGGTACAGCGTCTCCATGTCGATGACGCTCTCCGGCGGCACCGCGCTGCGGCCCTGCCCCCGGTGGTCATACGCGATGCAGCGGTAGCGGCCGCGCAGCGCGTCCACCTGCGGGTCATACAGACGGCTGCTCCACAGCAACCCATGGCTGAAGACGATGGGCGGCCCGGAGCCCCCCGTGTCCTCGTAGTGAAGCTCGGTTCCATTGACGGACAGCATCGGCATTGGCGGTTCCCTCCCCGCCCGGAAGGATAGGCCATGCCATGACGCGGTGTCCCACCCCGAAGTGGCGCGGGACGTCATCCGGGTGACGAACGCGTCCCTCTACGCGCTACCAGAGCCCCGCGCCTGGCGGCGCTACCAGAGCCCCGCGCCTGGCGGCGCTACCAGAGCCCCCGCGCCTGGAGCAGCTCTCCCACGCGCTGGGGGGCGGCGCGGTACGCGGTGAAGAAGTCCTCGGCGGCCTCGGGGGACAGGTCCTCCCAGACGAGGACGCCAGTGCCGTCCTCTCGGCGGCAGCGCACGAAGGTATCGCGCACGTGCTCGGCCGAGTCGAAGTTGAGGCTGTCGAGCAGGAGCGGGCTCTGGCTGGTGAGGAAGGACTGCCGGGCGCCGAGCTGCTCGAGGCCGGCGCGGAGCTGCCGGGGGTGGAGGGCGTGGGCCAGCTCGTCGGCCACCACCACGGCGCGCGCATGGGCGAGGTAGTGCAGGAAGGCCACGAGGCGCTTCTGGCCGTAGCCCAGCTCCCGCACGGAGACGCGCCGCCCACCCGGCCCGGTGAAGACCAGCTCCAGATGTCCGAGCGACAGCGTCTCGTACCGGCCCTGGGGTTGGGACTCCAGCGGGGCCAGGAGCGCCTCGGCGGAGGCGAAGCCGAGCAGCCGCGCGGCGTCGCGGAGGAAGGGGATGCACTCGGAGGGGAGCACGTACCGGGCGGAGCCCCACTGCGCGGCGGCCACCTTGCGCAGCCCGTCCAGCAGGTCCTCCGACGCGAGCCCGGTGCCGGTGGCGAGCACCCCTTCCGCGCGGCGCGAGAGGCGCAGCTCCACCTGGTAGAGCTGGTCGAAGTAGCCGAGCCCCTCGTCGAAGCGGCCCAGGCCCGCCTGGGCGGACACCTCGCGGGCCATGGCGAGCAGCGGCTCCACGGCGGCGGCGCCCTCGCCCGTCTTCTCCACCCAGGCGATGCCGCCGGACATGAGGACCAGCCACAGCCGCCCCCCCACCTCGGGGGCGATGCGCTCGTGGACGATGTCCGAGGTGTCGTCCTGGCGGGAGACGGTGACCTGCTGTCCCTCACGGTGGATGACGAGCGGCCACGCCATGTCCCCCGGCGCGACGACCAGGTCCATGACGAGCCCGGTGCCGCTGTCTCCCGGCTCGTTGCGCACGCGCACGGTGATGCGGCCGGTGTCGGACGTCAGCTCGTATTCGAGGTCGAACGCCTCCGTCCGCAGCGCGCTGAAGTCGGAGCTGGCGACGGCGGCGACCAGCTCCAGCAGCATCGTCTTCCCGGTGCCGTTCTCTCCCAGGAGCACGTTGAGGGACGGGCTGAACGACAGCCGCGTCCCGGGCTGCACGGAGCGGAACTGGTGGACCTGGAGCCACTGGAGCTTGAGCATCGGCCCGGAGGCTCCTCTCGCCCGCCGCCAGCGTCAACCCGAGGAAGCCGGACGCCAGGCCCGTCCGAACTCGCCTGCTCCCACGCCGCGAAAACAAGAATTAACTGGGAGTCAAATATTCCGAACCTAAATAACCGGAATCACTCAGGTTCCCAAGATGCAAGTGAGTTACACTTATACAGTTTGACTGAACTTTTCATTTCGTGAGAAGGGTAGCGCTCGGCCACCTGGCCGATCTGGAGGAAGTCCTTCATGCGCATGACTCGTTTTGTTTCCATCCTCCCTCTGCTCCTCGGAAGTGCTTGCGGCGTCGAGACCCTGGACGCCGACACGCAGTCTCCGCAGGACCTGCAGACCCTTGGCCAGACGGGCCAGGGCCTGCGTCAGGTGCAGGTGCAACAGCCTGAATTCCTTGGTGGTACGGGCGAGCTGGCCGCCAAGCGCACCCTGTCGGAGCGCGGTGGCAAGGCCCACGAGCGCGTGACGCAGAGCATCAACGGCGTGCCCGTCTTCGGGGCCCAGGCCATCGTCCACCTGAAGGAGGACGGCACCCTCTCCTCCATCACCGACCGGCTGGCGCGCGACCTGAAGATCGACGTCCGCCCGAGCATCGGGTCGAGCCGGGCCATCCAGGCCGCCGTCGCGCAGATGGCCGCCGGGAGCGTCCTGGTGGGCGCGCCGAAGGCGGACCTCCAGATCCTCCCCAACAGCATCGGCAAGGGTGCCCGGCTGACGTGGCGGGTGCAGCTGGAGACGGTGTCGGCCGAAGGTGAGCCGGCGATGCCGAACGTGTTCGTCGACGCGCACACCGGCGAGACGGCGCTGTCGTTCGACAACATCAAGACGCAGCGCAACCGCAAGACGTACACCGCCAACAACCGGACGACGCTGCCCGGCACGCTGGTGCGCAGCGAGACCACGGCGCCCACGAGCGACGCGACGCTGAACGCGGCGCACGACAACGCAGGCTTCACGTACGACTTCTACTTCAGCAAGTTCGGGCGTGACAGCTTCGACGGCCTGGGGACGAACCTCATCTCGTCGGTGCACTACAGCCGCAACTACGTGAACGCGTTCTGGAACGGGACGCAGATGGTCTACGGCGACGGCGACGGCTCGCAGTCCGGCCCGCTGACGGTGCTGGACGTGGTGGGCCACGAGCTGACCCACGCCGTCACCGACACCTCGTCCGAGCTCATCTACCAGGGTGAGTCCGGCGCCCTCAACGAGGCGATGTCCGACATCTTCGGCTCCTCCATCGAGGCGTTCCGGGATGGCGCTGTCACGGCCAACACCTGGAAGATTGGCGAGGAGTGCTGGACCCCGGCGACCGCGGGCGACGCGCTCCGCTACATGAACGACCCGGCCATCGCGGGCGACTATGACTACTACCCCACGCGTTACACCGGCACTTCGGACAACGGTGGCGTGCACTGGAACTCGGGTATCGCCAACCTGGCGTTCAAGCTGATGGTGACGGGTGGCACGCACCCGCGCGGCAAGACGACCACCGTGGTGCCGGCGCTCGACGCGGACGGCTTCACGAGCATCATGAAGGGCGCGGCCATCTTCTACCGTGCGAACACGGTGTACCTGACCCCGGGCAGCACCTTCTCCGACGCGCGCGGCGCCACGGCGCAGGCGGCGCAGGACCTGTACGGCGCGACCGCGGCGGCCTCGGTGAACGCGGGCTGGACGGCGGTGGGCGTGGCTCCTCCGCCGACCTGGACGGTCATTTCCACGGTGAGCAACCTGTCCGGCGCGAAGAGCAGCAGCAAGACCTACACGCACGTCACGCCGGCCGGCGCGACGGCGATGAAGTTCGCGACGACGGGCGGCACGGGTGACGCGGACATGTACGTGAAGTTCGGCAGCGCCCCCACCACCACGAGCTACGACTGCATCTCGGGGAGCGCCACCGCCACGGAGACCTGCACCATCAACGGCGCGAAGCAGGGCACCTACTACGTCCTCATCAAGGGCTACACGGCCTACTCCGGCGTCACCTACACGGTGAGCTCCGGTCAGTAGTTCGCGGTAGGCCTGTGTTTCAAATGCCGGCGCGGCTGCCATTCCTGGCGGCCGCGCCGGTTGTCTTTTGGGAGTGGGCGTGGTGCCCCCTTCGACGCTCACGTAACGTGCGGCCTCGTGACGAGTACGCCACGCATTCCACGGCGCGCCGAGCTCGCGCAGTTCCTGCGCACCCGTCGTGCGCGCGTTCGTCCGGCGGAGGTGGGCCTGCCGGCCGGCACCCGGCGGCGCACGCCGGGCCTGCGTCGCGAGGAGGTCGCCCGCCTCGCGGACGTGGGGGTGAGTTGGTACACGTGGCTGGAGCAGGGCCGGGACATCCACGTGTCGGAGCCGCTGCTCGAGCGCCTCGCACGGGCGCTCCACCTGACGCCGACGGAGCGGGCGCACCTGTTCGAGCTGGCGCACGGGCGACCGGCGGCGCGTCCCGCCATCGCTCCCGCCAGGGTCAGTGATGCCCTTCAGCGCGTCATCGACGACTACCCGTTTCCGGCCCTGGTCTCGACACGGCGGTGGGACGTGCTCGCCTGGAACGCACCGGCGGTCATCCTCTACGGAGACTTCGGCCTCCTGCCCCCGGAGCGGCGCAACGGGCTGTGGTCGCTGTTCATGAACCCGGACCGGCGCGCACGCATGCCGGGATGGGAAGCGGATGCGCGCAGGGCCGTGGCGGGCTTCCGCCTCGACGCCGCGCGCGCCGCCGACCGGACGGAGTTCGATGCGCTCGTCGAGGAGCTGGCGAGCGTCAGCCCGGAGTTCGCGCGCTTCTGGGGTGAGCACGACGTGGTCGAAGGGCCGGAGGGCCTGAAGGTCATCGACCATCCGGGCCTGGGCGTCATCGAGTTCGAGCACGTCGCGCTCACGCACTCGGAGCCCGACGGTCACCAGCTCCGTGTCACGCTCTACTCGCCACGGCCCGGGGCGAGCACGACGCGCGCACGGAAGCTGTTCCGGCGCGTCACGCGGTGAGCGTCACGCCGGTCCATTCCTCGCTCTTCGTCCACAGGCGCTCGGCCAGGTCCGGGTCCATCGCCCACGGCCTCACACCGCGTTGCTCGGGAAAATCGGCGGGCACGGCCTGGGCGATGTCCACGTCCTCGCAATAGACGCCGCCGAGTCCTTCGAGCTGGGGGCTCGTGGCGCACCAGACGCTCGTCGCCGCGCCCTGCTCGGTGTTCTTGTAGAAGTCCGCTGCGTTCGCGGAGCGGATGGCGTGCAACTCCTCGTCGGACATCCACCGCACCAGCTCCGTCATGATGGCCCCAGGGTGGACGGAGAACGCACGGATGCGGTGCGGCTCGCCCCGTGCGTCGAGCGCGAGCGCGAAGAGCGCGTTCGCCGTCTTCGACTGGCCGTAGGCAACCCACTTGTCGTAGGGGCGCCGCTCGAAGTGCGGGTCCTCGAAGTCGATGGCGGCGCGCCTGTGCCCCCGTGACGACAGGGAGACCACGCGTGCACCGTGGGCCCTTCGCAGCGCGGGCCAGAGGCGCGCCGTGAGCTGGAAGTGCCCGAGGTGGTTGGTCGCGAGCTGGGACTCGAACCCGCGCGCATCCCTCACGAGCGGAGTCGCCATGATGCCGGCGTTGTTCACGAGCATGTGGACGGGGCGGCCGGACGCCAGGAAGCGCGCGGCGAATGCGTCAATCGACGCCGGCTCGCTCAGGTCCAAGTGCTCCAGCTCCACGCGCTCCAGGCCCGCCAATGCGGTGCGTGCCTTGTCGAGCGTTCGCGCGGGGACGACCACCGTCGCACCGGCGGCAGCGAGCGCGCGCGTGGTCTCCAGCCCGACGCCCGCATACCCGCCCGTCACCACGGCGAGGGCTCCATCGAGCCTGCGGTTGCCAAGTACCTCACGCGCCGTCGTCCGCGCGCCATAGCCAGAATTCAGGGGCTCTTGTTTCGTGGTCATGGCCCATAACTAGCGGCTCGCGGCGACCAGAAAAGGGCGTGAATTCATCCTATGACCCGGACCACCAGGATGAGCCCACGTGACTTCGGACTCAACGCGCTAACGGCCGTGAAAGTACTCGAAGTACACGACGCTCAGGAGTGTCCCGACCCCGCCAAACAGCAGGACCACTGCGACGAATCGCCTCAGCAAGCCTGTTCCCCAGGAAAACCAGAGCACCAGCCCCAAGAGGGAGACGAGCGCCGACACGAGGATGAGCATCATCATTCGACGGGCCGCCAGTGAACGAAATCAACTCCGTGAAGCCGTCCAGTCTCGCAACGGTGTCCAGTGCTCACGTGGCTGCCCTTCAACTGAAAGAATAGAGGCCACGCCCTGATCAAAGATGCGCAAGGCATTGTAGATTGCATACAGGAATCGACCCTGTTTCGAGTCTTCGCGGGTCGTCACCAGCAGGTCCACGGTCCGGTGGCCGACTATGTCAATCCTCACCTCAAAATCTTCCTGGGCCATGGCCTTCTCGGCCGCCCCAAGCGCATCGCCTGTCATGGGGACATCCACACCCGTTTCAATGCGCCATCTCTGTCCCCACCCACCGCCTGGGAGCCGCTTCGCCTCCGGAAACCGCACCTTGATGATGCCCCTGACGTCGTCATCGTAATCAGCGCCCATCGAGATCCCCCTGACGCGTGACTCCAGTCCACTTCACCGCATTGGAACGGGCCTCTCCCACCCGGATGAGGCTCGCCTCTCGGGACATGAGCCCTCCTTGTATCGCGTCGCCCCCCGGGGCAGCATCCCTAAACACCTCCGATGCGCCCCTCTCGCCCCGCCCTGCTCGCCCTCGTGGTCCTCGCCGTGCTCGGTGCGGCCGCGGGAATCACCTTCGCCGTGCGCTCCTCCCCGGAGCCCGTGCCTCCCTCCCCTCCCGTCGCCGCCGCGCCCGCACCCGCGCCCACCGTCACGGCGAGCGCCCCCGCGAGCCCCGCGCCCGCTCCGGTGAAGGACTCCCACCCTCCCGTGGGCGCCTACGCCGGCTCCGAGGCCTGCAGCGAGTGCCACGAGGACGAGCACGCCGCGTGGCGCAAGGACTGGCACTCCCGCGCGCTCTCCCCCGCCACGTCGAAGTTCGTCGTCGGCAACTTCCGCAACACGCACTTCAAGGGCGACTCCAGCGAGGCGTGGATGCGCCGCGACGCCGAGAAACACCTCATGCGCACCCGCGGTGCGGACGGCCAGCTCGCCGAGTTCCCCGTGCAGTGGGTCGTCGGCGGCAAGCGCATGCAGGACCCCGTCACCATGCTCCCCGACGGCCGCTGGCAGGTGCTGCCCATCTACTTCCACGTCACCGGCAAGGGCGAGTGGGTGGACTACTCGGAGACCAAGCAGGGCGCCCTCACCCCGGACCACCCCTTCTTCTGGGCCAACTTCCGCCGCAGCGCCCAGCACGCCTGTCTCGACTGTCACGTCACCGGGCTCGACGCGAGCTATGACCGCGCCTCGCACACCTGGGACACGCGCTTCACAGACGCCGGCGTCGCCTGCGAGAGCTGCCACGGCCCCGGCGCCCGCCACGCCGACACGCAGGACCCGAAGGACATCGTCCAGCCCGCGAAGCTCTCCAACGCGCAGGCCATGGCCGTGTGCGCGCAGTGCCACGGGCCGCGCCGCCCGCTGTTCCCCATCCTCGACGGCG
This sequence comes from Pyxidicoccus caerfyrddinensis, assembly GCF_010894405.1. Classification (GTDB taxonomy): domain Bacteria; phylum Myxococcota; class Myxococcia; order Myxococcales; family Myxococcaceae; genus Myxococcus; species Myxococcus caerfyrddinensis. Next base: position 128,403 of record NZ_JAAIYA010000003.1, on the reverse strand, counting down.
CCCACCGCTTCCAGCCCGGCCAGCGCTACGACGACTACTACCAACCCATCGTCCTCCTCGTCGGCAACGAGCGCTCCGGCGACTACTTCACCGACGGCCGCCCCAGCACCTCCAGCTTCGAGTACCAGGCCCTCCTCCAGTCCCGCTGCCACCTCCAGGGCGGCGCCACCTGCCTCACCTGCCACACCGCCCCCCACGAGCCGCACGGCGCCAACGAGCTCGAGATACCGAAGCCGGCCAAGACTCCCGCCCACGTCTCCGCCAGCGCCTCCACCTGCCAGCAGTGCCACGAGGACGTCTTCGCGCAGGGCAAGGCCCACACGCACCACTCCGCCCGCGCCGCCAATGACTGCCTGTCCTGCCACATGCCGGCTGTCGTCTCCGGCGTGCTCGACAAGTTCGCCGACCACGCCATCGACGTGCCCGCCCCGGACAACACCGCCCGCCACGACATCCCCAACGCCTGCAACACCTGCCACGCCAAGGAGACCCCCGCGGCCATGTCGCAGGCGCTCACGAAGTGGTGGCCCCAGGCCGCCACGCGCCAGCAGCGCCGCCTGACGTTGGCCAACGCCTTCGACGAGAAGACGGCCGCCACCAGCCGCCCCTCGCTGGAGGCCGTGCTCGCCGACACGGCGGAGGCGCCCTCGCTGCGCGGGGTCGCCGCGAAGCTGCTGGCCCGCCGCTTCAGGCACGACGCCGTGCCCGCCCTGCGCGCGGCGCTGAAGGGCACCACGGACAGCCTGCTGCGCTCGGACGTCATCGACGGGCTCGGAACGGCAGGCGCGCGCGAGGCCGCGAATGACCTGGTGCCGCTGCTCGCGGATGCCTCCCTCTGGGTACGGCAGGCCGCGGCGCTGACGCTGGCGAGCCTCGGAGACCCGCGCGCCATCTCCACGCTGGAGTCCCTGGCCTCCCGGCCGGAGACGTCCGGGCTGGTGCAGCCGCACATCATGCTCGGCCAGCTCGCCGTCCGCCGGAAGGACCTGCCCACCGCCATCCGTGAGTTCGAGCGCGCGCTGGACCTCCAGCCCTACAACGCCGAGGCCCTCGTGCGGCTGGCCGACCTGTACGTCGTCCAGGGCCAGGCGCCGAAGGGCCAGGAGCGCCTGGAGGAGGCCCTGCGCTTCGACCCGCAGAGCAAGGCCGCGAGGCAGCGGCTCAACATGCTCCGCCAGGGACAGTGAGCGGCTCCACGGCGATGACCGGGCGCGGGCCCTGAGGGACCCGCCGCCTCGGATGCGGCGTTGCATTCGCAACACCGTCGCGAATCACTCCCCTGGCATGACTCCTGCCAGCCCGTGCTTCATCCACTGCTGAGCAACCCGCGCGCTTCATTTGTCCACCAGACGCAGGGTTGCCCGTAGGGACGTGGTCCCCGGGATGCGCTCCTCGTACCTCTGGCGCGCCCCCATGAATGCCCTGCTGCTGGCAGTCCTGCTCTCCCGCTCCGGCGTCCTGCCCGGCATCCTGCTTGCCCAGGCGGACCCCGGTGCCGTGCGGCAGCCGAGCTCCGGTGCGGCCGCCACGCCTCCTCCCACCGGCACACCGCGCGCACCCGCGAGCCCGGGAGGCCAGGCGGGGCCTCCGCGCACCGCTCCCGAGGCGCAGCCCGGGGACCTGCCGCCACCCGCGCAGTTCCAGGTGTCGGACCCGATGCTGGAGCCCATCCCCCCGGCGCCCATGCAGGTGTCCTCGTGGCGGGAGGCGCTGGACATGTTGCGCCAGCGCTCCACGGACCTGCGCACCGCGCTCGCCCAGGTGGAGGTGGCGGCGGGGCTGCGGCGCATCGCCCTCGCGGGCCTGCTGCCGACCCTCACTGGCACCGTGGCCACCCAGTACAACGTGCTCAACCCCGAGGCGACGACGTTCCTCGGCGGCGGAAGTGGGGGCATCAGCGGTGGGGTGAGCAGCGGCGGAACCGACAGCCTGAAGCCCACCTCGCCACCCGTCGTGGGGACGCTGACCGCATCCATGCCGCTGCTCGACCTGCAGGCCATCGCCGTGCTGCACACCGCTGACGAGTCCCGGCGCACCGCGGCCCTGTCCCTCGCCGAGACACGGCGCCAGCTCACCGGCGCGCTCGCCCAGGCGCTGGTGGCGGTGTCCGCCCGGGAGCGGCTGGCCGAGGTCAACCGCATCAACCTGCGCACCGCCCTGGAGCGGCTGGCCCTCACCCAGCGCCGGCTGGAGCTGGGCGCGGGCACCCGGCTCGACGTGGTCCGCGCGCAGCAGGACGCGGAGTCCGCGCGCACGCTGGTGGTGACGGGTGACGAGCAATTGCGACAGGCGCGGGAGTCGCTCGGCCTGACGCTGGGCACCTCGAGCGCGGTGGGGCTCGCGCGGGGCGTCCAGCTCGAGACGCTGCTCGAGAGCGCGAAGCAGGACTGCCAGCGGCTGGCGGACGTGGACAGCCGGCCGGACCTCGCGGCGGCGCGCTCGCGGCTCACCGTGGCCGAGTCGCAGGTGACGGAGGTGAAGCGGAGCTACCTGCCCACGGTGACGTTGAGCAGCACCACGGTGGCCCTCACGGTGGAGGACGGCTTCGCGGAGGTGCCGGCGTGGAACGTCGGCGCCAGCCTCGTGCTGCCCTTCTGGGAAGGCGGCGCGCGCGGGGGCCGGTTGCGGCAGACGCGGGCCGAGGCGGAGGTGGCCCGGCAGGACGTGGTGGAGTTGCAGCGCAACGTCTCGGTGGAGGTGGCGCAGGCGCGGCGCGGGGTGGGCGTGGCGAGTGCGGCCCGCGACATCGCCGCGCGTGAGCGAGTGCTGGCCGAGGAGAACGACCGCCTCACCCGGCGCAGCTTCGAGGTGGGGACGGGCACCAGCCTGGAGCTCATCGATGCCGCGTCGGCGCTGCGGCAGGCGGAGCTGGCGCTGGTGGTCCGCGACTTCGAGCTGGCGCAGTCGCGAGTCGAGGCATTCCTGGCGGAGGCGGCATGCGAGTGGTGAGGACATGGAGCGCGGGGCTCATGCTCCTGGCGGCGTGCAAGGGCTCACCGGAGGACGGCCCCCAGGGCGGCCAGGCCGGCGCGGGCAAGGCCATGCCCGTCCAGGTGCAGGCGCTGGCCCCGGGACAGGTGCGCGACACCAGCGAGTACGTGGCCACGCTCATCTCCCGCAGCAGCATCACCGTCTTCCCGCAGGTCGCCGGCTACGTGCAGGAGATTCCCGTCCGCCCCGGCACCCGGGTGAAGCAGGGCGACGTGCTCCTGGTGGTGGACCCCCGCCAGCAGCGCGCCGGCCTGCGCGCCACCCAGGCCCAGAAGGCCGCCGCCGAGGCCCAGCGCGAGTTCGCCCAGAGCACCCGCAGGCGCAGCGCGCAGCTCCTGAAGGAAGGACTGCAGAGCCAGCAGGACTATGACCAGGCGGTGGCGCAGGCCGAGCAGGCCGAGGCCAGCGCGCGCGCCATCGAGGCGGAAATGCAGGTGCAGGAAGTGCAGCTCGGCTTCTACCGGGTGAGCGCCCCCTTCGCGGGCGTGGTGGGCAACTACCCGGTGAAGGTGGGCGACTTCGTCACGCAGCAGACGCCGCTCACCCAGCTGGACCAGAGCCGCGCGCTGGAGGTGTCCGTGCAGGTGCCCGTCGAGCGGGCCCGCGACATCAAGGTCGGCGGCACGCCGGTGGAGGTGCTGGACGCGGATGGCAAGGTGGTGGTGTCCGCGCCCGTCTTCTTCGTCGCGCCGACGCCCTCCCCAGCCACCCAGCTCGTCGAGGTGAAGGCCGCCGTCGAGAACACGGTGGGGCTGCGGGCCGGGCAGCTCGTCCGGGCGAGCGTGGTGTACGAGACACGTGACGCCTTGCAGGTGCCCACCTTCGCGGTGACGCGCATCAGCAGCCAGTCCTTCGTCTACGTGGTGGGCCAGGGCGACGGCGGCACGGTGGCCCAGCGCGCCCCCGTGAGTCTGGGCCAGGTCTCCGGCAATGCCTACGAGGTGACGGGTGGCCTGGACGCCGGCACGCAGGTGGTGGTCAGCAGCATCCAGCTCCTGCGCGACGGCCAGCCGATTCAGCCCACGCCGGTGAAGCCCGACGCCGGGGACGCTTCCCACGGCGTGGGCGGCAGCGGCGACGGAAAACCCCAGCCCACGGGCGCGGGCGGCAGCTCGACACCGGCTCGGTGAGGGGACGGCATGTTCACGGACTTCTTCATCCGCCGGCCCGTCTTCTCCAGCGTGGTGTCCATCATCATCACGCTGGTGGGGGCCATCTCCATCCCCTCGCTCTCCATCGAGCAGTATCCGGACCTGTCGCTGCCCGTGGTGCAGGTGACGGCGACCTATATCGGCGCGTCCGCGGAGACGGTGGAGAGCGCCGTCACCACCGTGTTGGAGCGCCAGCTCAACGGCGTGCAGGGGATGCGCTACATCTCCTCCACCAGCAGCAACACCGGGCAGAGCAGCATCACCGTCACCTTCGACCAGGGCCGCGACCTGGACCTCGCGGCGGTGGACGTGCAGAACCGCGTGGCCACCGCGTCCGCGCAGCTGCCCACCGAGGTCAACGCGTTGGGCGTCACCGTCAACAAGGCCCAGACGCAGCTGCTCATGGCCTTCGGCCTGTTCGACAGGGAGAGCCGCTACGACACGGGCTTCCTCAGCAACTACGCGGATGTCTTCATCCGCGACGCGCTCCTGCGCGTGAAGGGCGTGGGCGACGTGCGCATCTTCGGTGAGCGCCGCTTCGCCATGCGCCTGTGGCTGGACCCCACGGAGCTGGCTCGGCGCGGGCTGGCGGCGACGGACGTCGTGAATGCCCTGCGCTCGCAGAACGTGCAGGTGGGCGCGGGCCAGGTGGGCCAGGCGCCCGCCCCTCCGGGCCAGACGTACCAGTTCACCGTGCGCGTGCTGGGGCAGCTCACCACGGCGGAGCAGTTCGGCGAAATCGTCGTGCAGCGTGGGCAGGGCGGCTCGCTGGTGCGGCTCAAGGACGTGGGCCGCGCGGAGCTGGGCGCGGAGAACTACGGGCAGATGTTGCGCTTCAACGGCCGCGAGGCCGTGGGCCTGGGCATCTTCCAGCTCCCCGGCTCCAACGCGCTGGAGGTGCGCGACGGCGTCATCACCGAGCTGGAGCGGCTCAAGGGGAACTTCCCTCCGGGCATGGCGTACCAACGCGCCTTCGACACCACCGCCGCGGTGCAGGCGTCGATTGAAGAGGTGCTCCAGACGTTGGGCGAGGCCATCCTCCTGGTGGTGCTGGTGGTGTTCATCTTCCTGCACGGCTGGCGCAGCGTATTGGTGGTGGCCACCACGCTCCCGGTGTCGCTGGTGGGCACCTTCCTCTTCATCAGCGCGTTCGGCTTCTCCATCAACACGCTGACGCTCTTCGGCCTCACCCTGGCCACGGGTCTCGTGGTGGACGACGCCATCATCGTCATCGAGAACGTCGAGCGCACCATGGAGCAGGACAACGTGGACGCCCGCGAGGCCACCCACCGGGGCATGAAGCAGGTGGCCGGCGCGCTGGTGGCCATTGCCCTCGTGCTGTCCTCCGTGTTCGTCCCCGTGTCCTTCTTCCCCGGCACCACGGGCATCATCTACCGGCAGTTCGCGCTCACCCTCGCCTTCTCCATCAGCCTCTCCGCGCTGGTGGCCCTCACGCTGTCGCCCGCGCTGTGCGCGCTGCTCCTCAAGGCGCACGAGGGCCAGAAGTGGAAGGTGTTCCGGGCGTTCGACCGGGTGCTGGAGAAGTTCCGCGACGCGTACGGCGGGCTGCTGGTGCGGCTCACCGGGCCGCTGAAGTGGCCGGTGGCCATCGCCTTCGTCGTGTGCCTCGCTGGCACCTTGTTCGTCTACCGCCTCACGCCCGCGGGCTTCATCCCCGGCGAGGACCAGGGCTACCTCATCGTCGCGGTGCAGGGCCCGGAGGGCACGTCGCTGGACTACACGCGCCAGGTGCTCCTCCAGGCGGAAGGCGTGCTGCGCAAACAACCGGAGGTGCAGGACATCTTCACCGTGGGCGGCTTCTCGCTGCTGGGCACCGGCGCCAACTACGGCACCCTCTTCATCAACCTGCACCCGTGGGACGAGCGCACGAAACGGGAGCAGAGCGTGGCGGGCATCGTGGAGCGGCTGCGCGGCCCGCTGCTGGGCATCGGCGGCGCGCGCGTGCTCCCCTTCGAGCCACCCGCCATCCGCGGCGTGGGCAGCGTGGGCGGCTTCGAGTTCGTCCTCGAGGACCAGCAGGGCGGCCGCTCGCTGGCGGAGCTGTCGCAGACGACGGATGCGCTGGTGGGGCGCGCCAGCCTGGACCCGGGCCTGCGGGGCGTCTTCTCCTCGTTCACCGCCAGCACGCCGCTCCTGGACGTGCAGGTGGACCGCGAGAAGGCGCTGGCGCTGGGGGTGCCGCTGGACGCCGTCTTCTCCACCCTGCAGGTGTACCTGGGCAGCCAGTACGTGAATGACTTCACCTTCGCCAGCCGCGTGTACCGCGTCTACGTGCAGGCGGCGGTGCCCTTCCGCAACGAGCCCAAGGACATCAACGCGCTCTACGTGCGCGCGGCGTCGGGGCAGATGGTGCCGCTGGAGTCGCTCGTGAGCGTGAAGCCGATTACCAGCGCGCAGAACATCCAGCACTACAACCTCTTCCGCTCGGCGGGCCTCAATGGCCAGGCGGCGCCGGGCCGCAGCACCGGGCAGGCGCTGGACGCCATGGAGAAGGTGGCGCGCGCGTCCCTGCCCGCGGGCTACACCTTCGAGTGGACGGGCCTGTCCCAGGAGCAGCGGCAGGCGGGCAGCAGCGTGCTGCTCATCTTCGGCCTGGGCGTCGTCTTCGTGTTCCTGGTGCTGTCCGCGCAGTACGAGAGCTTCGCCCTGCCCGCCGTCATCCTCCTCGGCGTGCCGGTGGCCATGCTGGGCGCGCTCGCATTGCAGAACCTGCGCGGCCTGCAGAACGACGTGTTCTGCCAGGTGGGGCTCGTCATGTTGGTGGGCCTGGCCAGCAAGAACGCCATCCTCATCGTCGAGTTCGCCGAGCAATTGCGCGGCGAGGGCCGGAGCGTGGTGGACTCCGCCATCCACGCCGCGCAGACGCGCCTGCGCCCCATCCTGATGACGTCCTTCGCCTTCCTCATGGGCGTGGTGCCGCTGATGCTCGCCTCCGGCGCGGGCGCCTCCGCGCGCAAGTCATTGGGCACCACCGTCTTCGGGGGCATGCTCCTGTCCACCTTCGTCAATCTCATCTTCATCCCCGTGCTGTACGTGCTGGTGGAGACGGCGCGCTCACGCGTCCGAAGGCACCACCCGCCGCGCCCTCCGCCCCCAGCGGAAAACACCCCGGGGCCACAGTCCGCGTGAGCCCCTTCCGGGCTCCGCGCCCGGATGCACTACCCACGCAGAGGTATTCGAGGGGACCGGAGCGCCCGCTATATCTGGCGCCGTCGGCCCGGCACCCGGGCCCGCGCACGGCGCTCCGGAGACCCGGGTATGCACGCGAGTAGGAACAGGATTTCGGGCCCGGCCGGCCAGAGTCCGCGTGAAACAAGCAAAACAAGCAATACCGATGCAAAAATAGACACGGGGCCGTTCCGACCCGTATCCGCTGCCAGAGAGGCTTTGTTATTCTTTGAAGCCTCAATGGCAAACTCCACGCGCCTCGATGTGCAGCGCCGAAGGCTCTACGCCCTGAAGCGTGCTCCAGCGCTCCGGCACACCAGCAACACCGTGCTGCTGCAGTTGCTGGAGCGGGGCCAGGAGGCCTGGTGGGCGAAGGACGCGGTGGTGTGTGAGGAGGACCGGGACGCGGAGGGCTTCTTCCTGCTGCTGGACGGGGAGCTGGACGTGCGCCGGGGTGGGGAGCACCTGCTGACGCTGCGGCCGGGCACGCCGCTGGGCGTGGAGGCGCTGATGGGCGGGAAGAACGCCGTCACCGCGCGGGCGACCTCCGACTCGCACGGCCTCTTCTTTCCCCGGGACGCCGTCTGGGAGCTGGTGCGGGCCCGCGCGGAGCCGCGACAGGGCCAGGGCCTCCGCGCGGCGGGCCCGTCCAGGAAGGAGCCGCTGCACGCCAGCGCGGAGGTGGTGGCCTTCGAGAGCGACGTGCCGGGCGCGCCGCTGTCCACGCTCATCGCGCTGGTGGCGAAGGTGCTCGTCCGGGACTTCGGGGACCGGGTGCTGGTGCTGCGCGCGGAGGGCCCGGCCACCGGGGTTTCCATGGGCGCGGACGGCGTGCTCCGCGCCTGCGCACCCGCACCGGGAGTCCCCGGCCAGGTGGATGCGGACATGCTCCAGCGAGTTGCGCGAGAGCATGACGCGCACTACGTCTTCCTGGACGGCTGCCGCGTCACGGACACATCACTGCCGGGAAAGACGGTGCGGCTGGTCCCCGGCCCGCTGCACGCGCGGCCTCCGCTGACGCCGGGGCACCGCGTGCTGCCCACGGTGGTCATCGACCCCGAGCACCCGTCCCGGGGCGCGGCGCTGGGCGGACTGCCTCGGGACACAGAGCTGTCCGTGGACACGCGCGTGCTGCCGGCGTGCTGGCTGCGGCTGGGGCTGAAGCGGCTGGTGCGGCTGCCCGTGGGCGAGCGCCCCCTGGAGGACGTGGAGTTGAGCGACGCGGAGCAGGACGCACTGTCGCGCTGGGCGCGGGCCATCAGCCACCGGCGCGTGGGGCTGGCGCTCAGCGGCGGCGGCGTGTGGGGTTTCTACCACGTGTTCATCCTGCGCTGGCTGGTGGGCCAGGGCATCCCCATCGACCTCATCAGCAGCGCCAGCATGGGCTCGCTGGTGGGCGCGTACTTCTGCGGCAGCGCGCTGGACGGGAAGAGCGGACTGGAGGGGCTGTTGCGCCTGGAGGAGCGCGCGGTGAATCGCCAGCTCTCGCTGGCCGCCACGGGCGCGATGGTGACGTCGTACTCGCTGGAGCGCTTCGTGCGGAGTGACTTGGGGGACACCTCGCTGGAGGAGCTGTCCATCCGCTTCCTGCCGGTGGCGACGGACCTGACGAGCGGGCACTGCGTGGCACTGGAGCACGGCCCGGTGGCGATGGGCGTGCGCGCCAGCGGCTCGGCGCCCGGCGTCTTCGCCCCCACGCTGGTGCCTCCCGCGCGGTACGTGGACGGCGCCTTCACCAGCATGGTGCCGGCCAACGTGCTGCTGGGCGCGGGCGCGGACCTCATCTTCTCCAGCAACATCTTCCCCTTCGGCGTCCGCGACTCGGCCTTCATGCCGCGCACGGGGCTGGGCCGCTTCCTCGCGGGCCTCAACCCGGTGTCGCGGGCGCTGGACCTGGTGGCCAGCGGCGTGCTGCTGCTGCACCGCAGCGGGGACTCGGAGTCGCTGCTGGCGGACGTCAGCTATGACATCCCCTCGGCGGAGCTGCCGCTGCTCACGGCCATGGACTTCGCCCGCGCGCGGGACATCCTCGACCGCGCGGCAGCGGACGGCGCGCTGGCCCAGAAGCTGGAGGAACTGAAGGCGCTCTGGTGCCGCGTGAGGACGCGCGCTTGTCCCCAGGAGCCCCACCCCGGCGGAAGGCGGGCGGCATGATTCCCGTCCGCATCCTCGGCACCGCGCACGTCCTCCCCGGCCCGGCCGTGACGACGGCGGAGCTGTGCGCGCGCGTGGGCCGCGATGCCGCGGAGGTGGAGAAGAAGACGGGCATCCACACCCGGCACTTCGCGCCGCCGGGCACGAAGGCCGCGGACGTGGCGGCCACCGCGCTGCGCGGCGCGCTGGAGGCGGCGGGGCTGGAGGCCCGGGCGCTGCGCCGCATCCTCTGCGTCACCTCCATGGGCGGCGACGTCACCACGCCCGCCACCGCCAACCGCGTGGCGGCGGCGCTGGGGCTCGCCGGCACCTGTGACGCCATGGACCTGAGCAACGCGTGCATGGGTTTCTTGAGCGCCTTTGACCTGGCGGCGCGCTCGGTGGCGACGGGCTGGGGGCCGGTGGGCATCGTCTCGGTGGAGTTGCTGTCGCGCACCACCACGCCGGAGGACCCGCGTCCGTACCTGGTGCTGGGCGACGCGGCGGCCGCGGCGGTGCTCGGCGCGGGGCGCCCCGGCGAGGGCGTGCTGGGCGTGGCCCTGGGCAACGACGGCACGCTGCCCACGGACGTGGTGCTGGAGAACCCGCACGCCACCGGCAAGCCGGAGCGGATGCGCTTCCTCACGCCCAGCAAGGAGATGACACGCGTGGCGCTGGACGCGCTGCTGGGCGCCGCGCGCTCGGTGCTGACGGAAGCCAACGTCGCACTGGGCGACGTGGAGTGGGTGCTCACGCACCAGCCCAACGGGAGCATGCTGGAGGCCATCCTCGGGGCCATGGACGTGACGCTGGAGCGGAGCGTGCGCGTGGTGGACACGGTGGGCAGCGTGGGCTCGGCGTCGCTGGGCGTGGGGCTGGACAGGCTCCTGCGCACGCGGCCGGTGAAGCCCGGGGACAGGATTCTGCTGGTGGGCGTGGGCGCGGGCGTGGCGCACGGCGCGGTGCTGTACCGGGTGGGCGGATGAAGCGCGCGGGCGGCCTGCCGCTGGCCACGTGGCTGGCCACCTTCCGGCTGCTCCGCCGCTACCACCGCTACGAGGTCGTGAACCTGGAGCCGCTCTTGCGCCCCGGCGCGAAGCTCATCGTCGGCTACCACGGGCGCCCCCTGGCGGTGGACCTGTGCATGCTGACGGTGACGCTGCACGAGCGCCTGGGCTACCTGCCGCACGGCGTGGCCCACGGCGCCTTCGACCGGCTTCCCGGCATGCGCGCGGTGGCGGACGGACTGGGCTTCGTCACCGGGGATGACCCGCGACTGGCGGAGGCGGTGGCGCGCGGCGAGCACGTGCTGCTGCAGCCCGGGGGCACGCGCGAGGGCTGCCGGAGCTTCCGCAATCGCTACCGCGTGGACTGGGGCGAGCGGCTGGGCTACCTGCGGCTGGCGGTGCGCTACCGGCTGCCGATTGTCCCCGTGGGTGGAAGCGGCATGGACGATGCGTACCTGGGCCTCAACGACGGCTATGCGTTAGGACGGCGGGTGGGGATGCCGGCACGGCTGCCGTTGTGGCTGGGCGTGGGCGCGACGGGCGTGTGGCCCTTCTCCCTGCCCTTCCCCGTGAAGATGACGCAGTGGGTGGGCGAGCCGTTGACGCGCCACCTGGAGCCCGGCTTCGACGCGGGCGACAGGGCCGCGCTGCTGGCGGCACACCACGAGGTGGCGGGTGCGGTGCAGTCGTTGCTGGATAGTGCGCGCGAGCGGCCGGCGGAGCGCGGCAGGGGCCTGGGAAGGTAGAGGGGTATGAGCGGTATGGAGGAGGATGAGGGCGCGGGCGCCTCGCAGTGGGCGCTCGTCCTGGGAGCCTCATCGGGCTCGGGCGCCGCCATCTCGGAGGCGGTGGCGCGCAGGCCCGGACTGGACGTCTTCGGCGTCCACCGCGGGCGGTACCCGGACAGCGGCGCGCGGATGGAGGCCTCGGTGCGGGAGGCGGGACGCCGCGCGGTGCTCTGGCAGGCGGACGCGTCCACGCCGGAGGCGGCCGAGGCCGGGGTGGAGGCACTGCGTCGGGTGGCCGGCCCTCGCAGCGTGAAGCTCTTCGTCCACTCGATTGCAGGTGCATCCGTGGGACAATTCCTGGCGGAGGGCGAGGACCGGCTGCACGCGCGCCGCATCCGCCGCACCTTCGACACCATGGCGCACTCGTTCATCTACTGGGCGCAGGCGCTGGTGGCCGCGGACATGTTGGCGCCGGAGGCCCGGCTGCTCGGCCTGCAGAACCCGCTGGATGTAACCCACCTGCACAACACCGGGCTCATCAGCGCGTCCAAGGCGGCGCTGGAGATGTACGTGCAGCACCTGGCGATGGAATTGGGGCCGCTCGGGCACCGCGTCAACCTGCTCAAGTTCGCCACGGTGATGACGCCCGCGCTGAAGCACGTGTACTCGCCGGAGGCGCTGGTACGGCTGGAGGCCGCGCACGCGCGGATGCATCCGGCCGGGCGCATGTGCACGGTGGAGGAGGTGGCCCGCTTCGTCAGCGTGCTCGTCGGTGATGACGCCGCGTGGTTCAACGGCGCCACCATCGACTTCACCGGAGGCATGACGCTGCGGCTGATGGACCTGGTCCTGAATCCCTGACTGCGCCCACCGCCAGCGGTCGCTGGCTCAGAAGAGCGGTCCGGTTTCCTCCTGGGTGAGCCGCCCCTCATTGTAGGCGGTGATGAGCCGGCTCAGCATGGCCTCGCGCTGGGTCTTGGGCATCCCGGGTAGCAGGGCGCGCAGCGAGAGCATGTCCTCCTGCCGCCAGCGCCCCGTGCTCAGCGCGGACTCCACCATGCGCTCGCCTCGCGACACGAGGGCCTCCGCTTCCACGCGCGCTCGCTCCCGGGCCTCTTCATCGACTTCCGCCTCGGGAGGTGCCGCCAGGGCCGTGGCGGCAGGCAGTGGCGAGGAGGCCGTGGGCAGAGGTGCGACGGACGGAGCGCGGGCCAGCTCCGTGAGGCGTGAATCCAGCGCGCCCACCTGGGCCCGCAGCGAGACGAGCAGGGCTCGCTGCTGCTCCAGCTGCGTCTGGAGGTCGGGGCCTTGTTGGGGCACCGGCCCGGAGTCCGTGCTCCGGGCCAGGCCATACCCGCCCATGCCCGCGAGGGCGACGCTGAGCAGCCAGCCTCCCATCAATGACAGGCGCATGGGCGTGAGGCTCGGGCTCAGTGCGACTTGGGGTCCAGGCAGGACATGCTCTCCACCACCATGGTGGTGCACGTGCCCGCCGCATCCCACGCGAAGTACACGTACGCGTCATCCGTCATGGAGTTGAGGACGTTGATGTAGGCCGGGTCGCTGGTGCCGCAGCTGCCGGTGACGTTCGCGGCGTCGCGGGCGCTACAGAAGGCGTAGCCCCACGAGTAGGTGATGCAATAGATGAGCGACGTGGCCTCGGCGCTGTTGCGCACGGAGCCCAGCGCGCCCCGCGCCCACCGGTTCGTCGCGTCCACCGTCGCGGTCGTGCTGCACTTCGTCCCGGCCTGCGCCACCGCGGGAGCCAGCGCCAACAACGGAAGCATCATCGCCATCTTCGCGAGCTTCATGTGCGTGACCTCTCAGCTCCGCCCCGGGAATTCGGAGGCGGTCGCACAGGAGAACGACCCCCACGGGTTTCCTTCGCCGCGCTTCACGTCCCCTCGGGCCGGAAGCCGTGTGGACGCGAGCACTCCGAGTGCCCCGCGAGCCAGTGTGCCTGGGGCGGTCCGCTTCCCACCTTCGCGCGAGCGTGGAGGTGGTCATGGCAAGGCAGGAGAAGGGTCGGAAGAGCAGACGAAGTGTTTCCCCGTCGGGGCGCACCGCAACGAAGGCCAACAAGCTGCTCGGTGGGGACATCGCTACCCGTCCGGTATCCACCGGTCGGTCACGAACCGATGCGCGCAGAGCAGGCGAGGCCCCCGTCGTGGACCTCCGCAACCTGCCCGCCTGCATCCAGGACATCGTGCTGGCCGCGCAGGACACCGACCCGGGTCCGCCGGAGCCGCTCGACTACAACCAGCTCCGGGGCCGCCTCGAAGCGGCCCGGGTCACCCTGCCGCCGCTCTATCGCGAGGCCGTCCTGGTGCCCTTCCTGGTCATCCTGGACCAGCTCGGGCCCCAGGGTTACTCGGACGTGCTGCTGAGAGACCCCAACCGCGAGCGCGAGGCGGGGCTCCTGCTCGACGCGGCGCACACCATCCTCCAGAACGGGGAGAACTACCTGCTCGTCGCAACGGACGCCTTCGAGGAGGTGGTGAGTGACTTGTATGACGGCTTCCTCAGCGCCGAGGACCGCCGGGGTGTGAAGCCACCCGACCTGGGCGTCATCCCCCCGCTGGTGAAGTGGGGCAACCCCGACTTCGGGCCGTACACGTGGCCGGTGGACGTGACGAACGCCGTGCTGGAGATGGACGCCGGCATCGTCAACCTTCCCCCGGCGCACGCGAGGGCGGGCCTGCTGGCCTGGGCCGCGCTCGGGCACGAGGTGGGCGGGCACGACATCCTCCACGCCGACGTGGGGCTGCCTGAGGAGCTCGCCAACGCGGTGCACGACCGCCTCGCCGCGGAAGGGCTCCCCGCGCTGGGGAACTACTGGAGCGAGCGCATCGACGAGACGGCGTCCGACGTCCTCGGCATCCTCAACATGGGGCCGGCGGCGGGCATCGGCCTCATCGGCTACTTCCGGGGGCTGAGCCTCGCCTTCGGTGGGCCCGGGAAGCTGCGCAACCGGGGGCCCTCGGCGGACCCGCATCCCGCCGACATCCTCCGGGGCTTCCTGGCGGGCTACACCGTCTCGCGCCTGCGCTTCGACCAGGCAGGGGCGTGGTCTCAAGCCATCCTCGCGGAGACGGAGAAGGACCTGGTTCCCGCGGAGCTCGTGCTCGCGGGACAGAAGGTGTCCCCCGACGATGCACGCAAGTCCGCCCGGCTGGTCGCGGACACGATTGTCATGCACAAGCTGGAGGCGCTCGAGGGACATGCCCTGGGCTCCATCCAGAACTGGCGCAACCGGGACGAGCTGAAGGTGGAGGACATGCGCCGCCTGCTCGTCACCGGCGTGGGGACGCTCTCCGAGCGCGTCACCGAGGGCATCTACGCCGCGCACCTGGTGGCGGCGGGTGTCACGGCCGCGCTGGCCGGAGAGGCCGACGTGAAGAGAATCTTCGACCGGATGATTCGGCTGCTGAAGCAGATGCACGACCAGAACCCGTCGTGGGGCCCGCTCTTCATCCGGCACCGGGGAGACGTCACGCCGCACTTCTTCTATCCGTACCCGTCCCGGATGACGTGAGCCCGCGGGGCCTCAGAACACCGAGAGGCCGGTGAGGGTGGTGAAGCGGTCCAGCGCCTCCACACCGGCCACGGAGTTGCCCCGTGCATCCAGCCCGGGGCTCCACACGCAGAGGCCGCAGCGGTTGGGGATGACGGCGATGATGCCGCCCCCCACGCCGCTCTTGCCGGGCAGGCCGACGCGGTAGGCGAACTCGCCCGCGGCATCGTAGGTGCCGCAGGTGAGCATCACCGCGTTGACCTGCTTGGCCTGGCTGCGCGTGAGCAGGCGCTCCCCGCTGGCGCGCTGGCCGTGGCGCGCGAGGAAGCCACAGGCGCGGGCGAGGTCCGCGCAGCTCGCGGTGAGGGAGCACTGCCAGAAGTAGTGCTCCAGCACCTGGGGGACGGGGTTCTCGATGTTGCCGTAGCTGGCCATGAAGTGGGCCAGGGCGGAGTTGCGGTGGCCGTGCTCGGCCTCGGACGCGGCGACGCCGGGGTCGAAGTCGAGCGTGGGGTTGCCGCTCTCCGCGCGGAGGAAGTCGCGCAGCACGCCGCGGGCGTCGCCGGTGAGGCGGAGCAACCGGTCGGTGATGACGAGCGCGCCCGCGTTGATGAACGGGTTGCGGGGGATGCCCTGCTCGTATTCGAGCTGGACGAGGGAGTTGAAGGGATTGCCCGAGGGCTCCTTGCCCACGCGGCGCCAGACGGCGTCACCGTCGCGGGCCAGGGTGAGGGCGAGGGTGAAGACCTTGGAGATGCTCTGGACGGAGAAGGGGACGCGCCAGTCGCCGACGCCGTAGACATCGCCGTCCACGGTGGCCAGCGCCATGCCGAAGCGGCCCGGGTCCACCGCCGCGAGCGCGGGGATGTAGTTGGCGACGCGTCCCTGGCCAATCACGGGTCGGACCGCTGCCATCACTTCGTCGAGAATCGCCTGGTAGTCCATTGCGCGCCCGTCCACCTTGGCGGCGCATGATAGCGGGGCGACTCAGCTCCAGGGATTTCGCCCGCTTTTGTCCCATTCGATGCCGATTGCCAGCAACTGCTGCGTGACGCGGACCTGCCAGCCAGTCACGTGCAGCAGCCGCTGGATGTGGAACCGGCCGGACGGGCCATCTCTCAAGTCCCTGACCGTCTCCGGGCGCTGTCCCTTCAGCATCTGCTGGAGCGCGCCCCGCGGGTACACGTAGGACGCATGTCCGTTCTTCGAGAACTCCACCACATCGTACGCCCCAAATGAGAGGACGAAGGCGCTGACCTCGTACTTCTCCCGGTCCAGCCGCAGCGCGCGCCGGAAGGCAGCTTGTTGATCGGGCGGGAGCGCCGCCACCCTGCGGGCCAGCGAGTCGTAGATGGGCGCCGCCAGGTAGCACGTCGTGGAGCGAATGGAGCCGAGGTAGCAGAGCCAGAACTCGCGCCGGTCCTCCTCATTCATGCCGTGGTCGAAGAAGAACGCCAGGTCCTGCTGGATGAGCCCCGAAAGGAAGGCCTGGAAGGCCTCGGGCGCGCGCGCCCGGACCCGCGCCCAGGCGGACGCCGACTGAGACTGCCGGGGGTCTCCGAACTCGGAATCCTTCGAGACCAGCCGCTCCGTCAGCCGAGCCCGGACCAACTCACTACAGACGCCCCGTGCCCTGCACTCCAGCGAGGCGGCCACCACCTCGACGCGGGCATCCATGGGGGCGGGCAGGACATTCGTCTCCGTCCCGGTGAAGGGCAGCCACGCCCGTCCCCTCGCATCGTCCATCAAGAACGCCAGACTGACCGTGCAGTCCTCGCGCGCCTTGATGCCCAACCGCAGGTGCTCGGCCACGACATGCCCGGCGTAGACGCTCACCGGCCGCAACCCGGCGGCCCGGAGCATCTCGACCACTTCGAGCAGCGGCTTGTCCATCCACCGGGCGGCGAGCAGTCCCGGACCTTCCCGCCGCAGCACGCTCTCGATGGGAAGTGGCAGCCGCCACCTCGGGTTGCTCGGAGCCTTGCCCGCGAGCTGCGCCCATCTCGCCAGCTCCTGCGCATCCCAATCGGGGCTCCAGTCTCGCAGCAACTGACGCACCAGACGCGGCCAGGAGTGGGGACTCCACTCCAGGAACCCGCGCATGGGCTCGACGCCAATGAACTGCCACAACGCGGGAACCGCACGCTGCTCCCGGCGGGAGAGGCTGGTGAAGTCCTTCTCCGATACCCGCTGCTTGACCCGGACCTTGTTGATCGACTCGCGCATGCGCTCGACGCGCGAGGGCTCGCGCTCTTCCATGCGCTGCTGGGCGGCATCCAGTCGCTGCGACAGCAGCTTGAGTCCGCGCTCCGACTGCACCCGGGACGTCTCCAGCTCCGCCGTGAAGGTGCGCTGACGCTCGGAAACCTTCCCCAACCAGGACTCCAGTGCCATGGGTACCTCCTACAGCCGAAGGTCGCCGCGAACGCGAATCACCAGGCGGCGGTTGGCCGGCTCGTTGCCGGACATGCCGGGTCGCGGCGCCGTCTGCCCCCGTCCCGAGACAACGAAGTTCGAGTCGAGACACTCGCGCTCGTAGCCCGCGTCCGCGAGCCGGCTGCGCACGGTGAAGAACACCTCCTGGGCCCGCGCGGCGCTGGCCCGGACGTTGTTCTCGAAGCTGACCGAAGCCACCCCGTTCCGGACGCCACACTCGCTGCTGGTACCGAGGAACGGCCGGTCGTCCGTGTGCCCCTCCAGGATGATGGTCGGCTCCGCGCCCGCGTCCCGCATGGCATCCACCGCCTCGCAGACCCTGTGAATCAGCGGCACGGCACCGCGCTCGAACTGGCTCACGTAGGCCGGAGGCGTACTGCACTGGCCGAGTCCGAACTGGAGGTTCTTGAACTCAATCTCCAGCGAGTTCACGCCGCCGTCGAGCCCGCTCAAGGAGATGAACCCTCCATCCAGCGAGGCATCCAGCGTGACGAGGTCCGTCCGCAGCGCGATCAGCGATGCCTGGACGCCCTCCTTCTGCGAGTCCACCTTGCCGATGGCGGCCTCCTTCTCCTGGATGGCGGCTTGCTGCTGCTTGCGCGCCTCCAGGATGAAGATGACAGCCAGCAGGAGGAACACCACGGCGACTCCCGCCATGAGGTCGGCCAGCGAGCGCTCGCTGGCGTCTCCAGAGGCGCTCATGTACGCCTCGCCTGCGGCTTCAGGACGTCCTTCAGCTCTTTCACTACGTCGGCCAACTCATCCACGCCCTGAGCGAGCTCACCGGAGGCCGCCTCGGATACGGAGGTGAGCTTGTTCATCACCTGCATCCACTGGCTGCTCAGGAACTGGACCTGGTTCTTGACGGACTCCTCGTAGGTCCGGGCCAGCCCGGAGAGCAGCGGGTCCACCCGGTCCAGCGCCTCCTTCTGCGCGTTGAGCAGCCGCCGCTCGTCCTCGACAACGGCGAGCCGCCCCGCCGAGTGCTGCTGGAAGGCGCTCGCCGCCTCGCTGAAGCGGGCCGCTACCTGCTGCATCTGGCTTGTGGCGTTCTTGGCGCTGTCCTGCGTCGCGCTGACGCCGTTCGTGGCGGAAACAAGCTGCGCGGCGGTCTCGCGAAGCTGCTTCGTGAGATTCAGCAGCCCATCCTGAGTCTGCTGCATGTTCCGGGAGAACTCCTCGGAGCGGACATGCAGGTCCTGCATCCCCGCGTTCGCGGCGGCCTGGAGCGCCGTCACATGAACGTGGAGGTTCTCCGACTGGCGGACCGTGTGGCTCTGGAGGTCCTTCGCGGAGCCAGCGGCGGCCTGCATCAAGGCCTGCGTGCTGTCGTTCATCCGCGCTGTGGCGGCCTCCAGACCGCCGCGCACCTGGTCGAAGCTGCCCACCATCGAGGTGACCTTCTCCGCCAGCGTATCAACGGCGCGCTGATTCTCGCTGCCCCACTGGCGCGCGTTCTCCCCCAAGCTCCTGGAGAGGCTGTCGAACTGGCTCTCCAGCCTCGGGAACACGGCCGTGAGCTGCTCCATCTGGCGGCCCATGTCCTTGGACTGGGAATGGAAGCCACCGGACACGCTGTCCCGGAGCTGTTCGAGGATTTGGCCCAGGTCGTGCTCCTGCCGCTCGGAGAGGGACTTCTGGATGCCCTCCAGGTGCTCGCGGACCGTGGACATCTCCTTCTGCAGCGTCGTCGCGAAGCCGGTGGAGATGGCGCGCTGGAGGTTGTCGGCGATTTCCTTCGCCGTCGTCTCGACGGAGGAAAGCTGGCGCGCCAGCACGTCGCCGACGTGCTCCTTCATCATGCTCCCCAGGTGGGTCTGCACCTGGCCGCCAATGTCCTGGAGGCTGACGTTCACGCTCTCCAGCTTCTCGAGCTGCACGCACAGCTCCTTGCGCGTCTGGGCCAGCTCGGCGCGCAGCTTTCCCAGCGCGTCCCCTCGCGCGGAGGCCATCAGGACTTCATGCGCGTCGAGCGGGCGGGTCTCCTGCTCGAAGAGCACCCGCATCGCGTCCAGCCGTGCCAGCAACCGCCTCTCCATGAGGGATGAAGCTCCCTGGAAGCAGAAGGAGCCAAAGAGGCCCACGGCGGAGACGAAGAACTTCGCGCCCATGCCGCCAATGGCCTGGGAGAGCAGGTCCGCCTGGGAAGCCGAGCCCGCGGCGCTGGAGCTCCGCAGCGCCTCCTGCACTGGCATGATGAGCGTCCAGCCCAGAAGTCCGAAGGTCATCACCAGCGCGAGCCCCGTGAGGTTCCGTCCCAGCCCCTGGCCGAACGAGTGCCGGAAGAGGGCCCGGCACATCTCACGCAGCTCCTGGGAAGGGGGGGCGCGGATGAGGACGGGCCCCGGCCCGTTCTGGCTACCTGGAGGAAAGACAAGCTGCTCCCGGATGGCGCGCCACAGCGCCCGCGCCTCCACGCGCCCAGAAGGCTCCGGGAGCGTGCCCGCGAGCAACGCCTTCAACTGGGACTCCAGCGCCAGGACCGCCTTCATCAGCGTGTGCCCGCGAAGCGCGGCCGCGCCGAGCGCCAGCATTATCAGGCAGAACATCACCGCGACGACCACCAGCAATAGCGTGTCCTGCAACACGTTGGCCCAGAAAGTCATACGTCACGCCTCCCCTTCACGCTCAGACATCTGGAACACTCCCGCGTACTGGCTCGCGTCGTCCGGTACCGGCGACAGGAACTCCCGCGCCATGGAGCGCTTGCGCTCCACGAGCTCGTGCAGCCGCTTGTCGAAGCCTGCCTCGGGCGCGCCCCGCCGGTGCAGCAGGGGGTAGTAGACGTGCACGGGCCGCGTCTGACCAATGCGGTGCGCCCGGTCCGTGGCCTGGTCTTCCTTCGCGGGATTCCACCACCGCCCGTAGTGGATGACGTGGTTGGCGGCCACGATGTTGAGCCCCGCGCCCGCCGCGATGGGGCTCAGGATGAGGACGCGGAAGCCACTGGCCCGGGAGAACGCGTCGATGCGCCGCAGCGCCAGACGCCGGTTCTCCGGGTCCCCGTTGATGATGGGCACCTCGTCGAAGCCAAATTCCTCCTGGATGAGCTGCGACAGCAGGTCCTGCATGGCGCGTGAGTGCACGAACACCAGCGCCTTCTCCGGCTCCGCGCCGTCGCCGCGGGTCGCAATCTCCTTCAGGAGCTTCAGGCACAATCCCGTCTTGGGACTCTCGGAGAGCACCGTCGCCGTGGACAGGCTCCGGGAGCCGGTCAACAGCGCCGGGTGCTGGTAGAGCTTCTGGAGGGCGTCGAGCGCCCAGAATGCCCCCTTCTTCCGCACCTGCGCGCTGATGCTCCGCTCCTGCTCCTCCTGGAAGGGCGTCATCTCCACCTCGACGACCCGGGCGCGCTTGGGAGGCAGGTCCTTGAGCGCCTCCGACTTCTCGCGGCGGAGCAGCGTGCAGCGAGGCTCGGGATAGCCGAGCGTCTGGCGAAGAGACTGCGCGGCGCCGTTGCCCTGAAACTGCTTCCGGAAGGAAGCGCGTGAACCGAAGACGCGCGGCACGCGGCTCTGGATGGCGTCGTAGATGGCCCAGACGTCGAGGAGCTCGTTCTCCACGGGAGTCCCCGTCAGGGCGACGGCGAAGCTCCGCTTGAGCGCCCGGGCCGCCAGAGAGCGCAGTGTGTCCGGGTTCTTGAGGTTGTGGGCCTCGTCGAAGACGACGGCATCGAAGTCCACCTTCAGCAACGAGCGCTGATGCGCACCGAGCGTTTCGTAGTTGGTGAGGATGAGCTCCTGCCGAGACAGGAAGGCCGTGTTGAGCCCTCCATCCCGCGTCATGGCCTGAACCCCCGCGCCATGCAGGACGTAGGGCGCGGGCCAGACGTGCGTATCGAAGAAGCGCTCGAGCTCCTGCCTCCAGTTTTCGAGCAGGATGGTGGGACAGACCACCAGGTGCGGGCGCCGCTGGGCCGACGGTGTCTCCATGTGCCTCAGCGTCAGCCAGCACGCGACCTGCAAGGTCTTCCCCAGGCCCATGTCGTCCGCGAGCAGGACGCCCGGCCCTCCGGACTTCGCGTGCTGCCACAGCCACTGAAGCCCCATTTCCTGGTGTGGCTTGAGCCGCACGCCGGGCCGAAGCACCTGTGTCAGCTTCTCCCACGGCACGGGATGCGCCACCGGCACGGCCTCCGGAGCCGGGCATGCGGTGTCTATCTCCCGCACAATCACTCCCATGCGCCCGCCTCCCTTTTGCTCCCCTCCGGCCCCGGCCCCCGGCGCGGCCGGGTCCTCGGTCGGCGCGACCGACACCCCGAGCGCAACACGGAGCTGACTGCTCAGCGCCTCGCTCACGGGGAAGGGAATGCCCCTCACGAGAAGCGGGGTGGAGCCTCCCTGCTTCAACGCGGCGTCGTTGCGCTGCAACAACTCCAGCGCCTCTTCGCGCGACGTCAGCTGGATGGAGCGTGGAGGCTCCCCTTCCGCCGGCTCGGCTTGGAGCGTGAGCGAGAACGCGCCCCCCTCCTCGACGGACAAGAACCACTCGAGCCCCGAGCCCTCCATCCGCTCCGGAGGCTGCCGTCCCCGCAGCACCTCGAAGCCCGCTACCCGCTCCGAGTACTGGGACAGGTCCAGGAACAGGTCCGCATTGCTTCCCTCTGGGATGAGGCAAGAGGGGTCCGCGAACTCGCGCGCCACGTCCCTGGGGAGGCGGCGCTGCATCGGGCGGACGTTCTCCAGCACCTCGGCGGCGCCCTCGGGAAGCAGCAGGGGACGGCGCGAATCATCCCCTGCGATACCACCTGAACGAATGCTCGAAAGCGGCAGCGGCACCGACGTCCCATCCGGACGGACGGCATAGGGCTGGAGGGAGACGACCTTCGGGTTGTCGGCCTCCCGCTCCCAACGCAACCCCAGCCGGGCGATGGGTTGGGGCTCGAACTTCTGGAGATACCCCGTGGGGGTGAACTGAATCCTCCCCTCCAGCAATCTGGAGGCCTCCTCCAGCCCGCTCCGGAGACGAGCCACGCGCGCGAGCTGCACAGGAGGCGCGGCATGGGTCGCGAAGCCGGCCTCGACACAGGCCCAGGCAGCCGTGGGTGACAGCGGACGGAGTACTCCTTCTTGCGGAGAGACAAACCAGGGCAGGGCCGCGGGCGACTCGGGAATGGCCTCACCCTCTACGCGGATGCGGTATCGCGCCCCCTTGCCTCCCGGAATACCCACGACCTCGCAGCGCAGGTCCTGCCGTTCGAGCTCCAGCAGGTCCATGAGCAGGTGCAGAAGCGTGACCCACTCTTCTTGGAGGACGGTGCGCTCCTCGGCATCAGCTCCACCCTCGGTGGGCCGCCCCAGCGCGACCCACTGGCTCATGGAAAAGCGCGCGTGGTGTGCGTCACGCCACCCCCTGGATGCCCACTCCTCTTCACGAAGCGCCACGCGAGAGGCGAGCTCGCGAGGAAGGTCTTTCAAGGAAACACACAGCGTGTCGGCTTCGACGAACCAACGAGAGGAAAGCGCGCGCAAATCTGGAGTCACTGGACGAAGCATTCCAGATGAATCCCCTCACAACAAACCCTGGCAGACCGGGGCGAGAACGACCCGGGCGACTCGCCTGGCAAAGCCGGGATGAACATTCCTTCACGATGGACCGCAAGGCGCAGTCGCCTCAAGAGCACAGCCAGACAGACCGACTCACCCTGGAGAGGTATGGCACTCCAGAATTCGCCAATGCTCGATCGCCGCCGCGTCCGCGCCTCCCGGGGACATACGGTGCAGGTGGCCCGGCATGCGGTGCACAGGAAGCGGCGCACTCCCACCGTCAGCGCCAGCGGCACCTCGCCCCATGCCACCGGCCCGAGCACCTGCCGCTCGCGCACCCCGTCTCCACTCACGCTCCCAACGTGTCACGTCCCGCGGCTACCGGCTCCCTGGGCTGAACCGGAGGCTTACGCTGACGCGTGGGTTAACCCTGGTAACCTGGAGCCCGTGCAGATCAAGAATAGATTGCCATCTCTGGCATGGTTCCCTGCCGTGCTTGTTGCTCTGCTCTTCGCCGGGTGCGAATCCGAAGCCCCTGTGATGAGGCCGTCCCCAAACAGTCCCTCTCGCCGGTGGGTTGGCCCACTGGTCAGCGTGCCTGGGGGCGGGCAGTTCCGGACCATCATCTACTTTGGACCGTGGCAATGCAGCTCCGAGTTGATGAACTACTGCCGACGCAAGTGCGCCGGCACCGGCCACACGCTCCAAGGGTGCATGTGGCTTTCGGACATCAACTTTGATTTCGATGGCCGACTGATGCAGGCGGGAAGTCGTTTCCCCATGACGAACTGCTGTTGCAACTACGGAACGATTAGCCCGTCGGCCACCGAAGCGGCCCGCAAGCAATGGAAGGGGTGGAAGGACACGTTCCGTGAAGACTTCGCGAAGCGGTTCGGGCAGTGGCCTACCGACCCCGATGGCACGCCCTACCAGGGACACCACGTCCATGACCTCTGGCACGGTGGCAACCCAACCGACTGGGACAACATCATCCCCTACCCCAAGGACCTGCATCAGGACCTGTTCGGGCTCTATAACCAGTGCTACGCGGGCAACTCCCCGTGGAACACCCCTGGAGTGGACCACCCCTATGTCAAGTAGCCCCGTACCCATGGCACCGCTGCTTGAGGAGGTGTCACGGCTCCATTTCCCGAACCCGCCCGCAACGCACGAACAGATTGCGGCATTCGAGCAGCGCGTGGGATGGCGGTTGGACCCTGACCTGCGCGCCTTCTACCTTCACTGTGATGGCACCAACCTCTTTGACCGATTGGACTTCGAGTTCCGCTTCTATCCGCTGGCGCAGATTCACCGGGCCCGCGTGGTCATGCGCAAGAGCGACACCGACGCGGCGGGCCCTGCGTCCTGGTATGCGCTCGGTGAGGTGCAGGACAGCAACTTCATCCTCCTCGACGTCAGCCAGCAGCACGAGGGCCGATACCCAATCCGTGATGGCTACAACGAGGCGTTCCCTCACCCGGACTACTGTCGCCAGATTGCGGGTTCCTTCTCGGAGTTTCTAGCGGGGGCTCTCCGGTCAGCGGGGCGGTGGTTCTGGCTCCGCGATGCGTGACCTACGGCGCCGCGCTCGGTGATTCAACGGGGGGTGTTGCCGCGCACGTATGCTGAGGGTCTCTTGAGCCGGCTGGATGATGGACGCCGGAATCCCGAGTCGGTTCAAGGCCCTACGGCCGCCTGGCGCCGCACGTCTCGGTCGCTCCACTTCGAGTCCATGGCGAAGTGCAACAGTAGTGCGATCCGCGCTACCCGGGCCGCATGGCAGCGGCGAGTGCGCACGTCATTGCGCGTCGTGGAAGATGACGCCCAGCGCGTGCCGCCGTCCGGAGCGCAGCCGGCTCACGCCGTGACGGAGGTTGACGCGGTAATAGCCGCGCGTGCCCTTCACGGGCCGGTGGTGGACCGCGAAGATGACGCCGTCCCCCTGGGATAGGGGCACCACCTCCGCGCGGGATTGCATGCGGGGGCGTTGCTCGGTGAGCACGAACTCGCCGCCGGTGAAGTCCTTTCCCGGAGAGGAGAGGAGGAAGGCGACCTGGAGCGGGAAGACGTGCTCGCCGTAGAGGTCCTGGTGGAGGCAGTTGTAGTCACCCTCGCCGTACTGGAGGAGCAGCGGTGTGGGCCGCGTCTGCCCGGCTTCGTGGCAGCGCGTGAGGAAGTCCGCATGCGCGTCCGGGTAACGCACGTCGATGCCCATCGTCTCGTTCCAGCGGTTGGCGATGCGCGAGAGCGGCGGGTACAGCTCGGTGCGGAGGGTGGAGACCGTGTCCGGGAGCGGGTGGGCGAAGTACTTGTACTCACCACGACCGAAGCCGTGCCGCGCCATGACGACCCGGCTGCGGAACGCTGTGTCCGACGCGTAGCTCTCCGCGAGCGCCACGCACTCCGAGGGAGCGAGCAGCGCGCTCACGGTGGCGCAGCCCTGGGTGTCGAGGTCCTGCGTGATGCGCTCCCAGTCGAGCGCGGCCACGCGCTCCGTGAGCGTGGGGAGTTTCCGGTGGCGAAGGGCGGCGGTCATGGCTGAGAGATGCCGCATCCGCGTCCACGGGGCGACCCGATAGTTGCGATGAACGAGAGTGAACCGAACACCTCCGTGAGCAGGGAGCGAGGAATTGCATGTGGTATTCCCGGCGGATGATTCGCGTGAGCCTTGCGGGAGTGACCGGATGGGTGGGCCAGCCGCTCGCGGCGGCCATCGAAGCCGCGGCGGACCTCGAGCTCGTCGCGGTGGTGGCACGTCGTGCCCGGGGAGAACGGCTGGGCAAGCTGACCATCAGCGGCTCGGTCGAGGAGGCGCTGGCCACACCGGCGGACGTCTTCGTTGACTACACCAGCGCGGCGGCCGTGAAGGAGAACGTGCTGGCGGCGGTCCGTGCCGGCCGACACGTGGTGGTCGGCAGCTCGGGCCTGAGCGACGACGACTTCCGGGAAATCGACCCGGCCGCCAGGAGTGCCGGGGTGGGCGTGCTCGCGGTGGGCAACTTCGCGATTACCGCCGCGCTCCTGCAGCGCTTCGCCGTCGAAGCCGCACGGCATCTGTCGTCGTGGGAAATCATCGACAGCGCCTATGAGGGGAAGATGGACGCGCCCAGCGGCACGGCGCGGGAGCTGGCGTGGCGACTCTCGGAGGTGCGCGCTCCCGACGTCGAAGTCCCCGTGGAGAAGACCGTCGGAGACGTCGCCGCGCGGGGAGCAGCGGTGAACCAGTCCCGCATCCATTCGATTCGCCTCCCCGGCTATACGATTGGAGTGGAGGTCCGCTTCGGACGGCAGCATGAGCGGCTGACCCTGTCCTATGACGGAGGGCCTGGAGCAACGCCCTATGTCGAGGGAACGCTGCTCGCGATTCGCCGGGTGCGCGAGTTCACCGGAGTCGTGCGCGGAATGGACCGGCTCCTCTAGCGAGCCTGCCGCCGGTACATCCCGGGAGGCACGCCCATGACCCGGCGGAACGCCCGATTGAACGCGAACTCGGAGTCGTAGCCCACGCGCGCCGCAATCGCCGCGAGCCCGTCATCGCCCTCGCGCAGCAGGACGGCGGCCTCCTGCATCCGCAGTCGCGTGAGATACGCGTGCGGCGCCATTCCGACCTCGGATGCGAAGCGGCGTGCGAGCGTCGCCCTCGACGTCCCTGAGCGACGCGCCAGCTCGCTCACATCCCAGTCCCGTCCGGGCTCGGAGTGCATCCACCCCAGCGCGCTGGCGAGCGTCCTGTCTCCGAGCGCGCCCAGCAACCCCGCGCCGCCCGGCGGCTGCGCGTCGGCCCAGGCGCGAAGCACCTGCACCAACAGGATGTCGAGCAGCCGGGAGATGACCACCGAGGCCCCACGCTCGCCGCGCTCGTACTCCCGCTCCAGCAGGGCCACCGTGGGCACCATGGCGCGGACGGGCTCGGAGTCGCCGCGCAGGTGCACCCGCACGGGCAGAAGGCGCAGCACCGGGTGCGCACCGGGCTCGTCGAATGCGAAGTGGCCACAGAGAAACCGCGACTCCGCGCCGCTGCCGCCCAGCACGTACGTGGACCCGTCTCCCCGCCCCGCCAGCCACTGCTCCAGCGGCACCTTCGGAGTGCGCGGCGAGTCCGCCACGGCATGCCCGTCCCCCCGGGGCAGCAGCACGACATCCCCCGCTTCCAGGGCAATGACCTCCCGTCCCTGCACCAGGCAGCCGCGCCCAGAGGTGACCAGGTGCATGGTCGCCACGGCTGTCGGCGGGAAGCGCAGGCCCCAGGGCGCGCGCACCACGGTGCGGCAGTAGAGCTGCCCCCGCAGCCGGGTGCGCTCGAGAATCTGCCCGAGGAGGTCGGAGGCGCGAGAGACGTCCATCTCCCCAAGTTACCAACAGCCCGCCCGGTCTGCCCGGAGACTGAGCGCTTCGGGCAAAACATTGAGCCGCCCGCGAATGGCACGCGGAGCCCGCCCCGGCCACATTTCGCCTCGTAAAGCGCGCCACGACGCACCCGGAGGCACCATGGAAACGCATCGGAACACCTTGTCCTGGAAGCTCACTTCCCCCACCGCCGTGTTCACCCTGCTGCTGGGGGCCTTCATGCTCTTCCTCAGCATCAATAGCAGGGTGGACCCGGTGAGCGCGGCACGGGGCTTCGGGCTGCCCCTCTCCGGCTCCGAGGCCCTCCCCTGGATGAGCGTGAAGTCCGGGAGAGACCTCGGCATCGGGCTGGCCATCGTGGCCCTGGTGGTGACCCGGCAGCGGCTCGCGGCGGGACTCTTCGTGCTCACCAGTATCGTGATGCCCGTGGTGGACGCGCTGACCGTCCTGAAGGCCGGTGCATCGCTGGCCCTGGCCCTCTCCGTCCACGGAAGCGCCGTGGTCTACGGAGTCGTGCTCGCCGCGGCGCTGCTGCGCCCGTCCGCCATCCGGAACGACAGGCAGTAGTAGAACGGCGCCACCTGCTCCTCAATCACAGACACCGCGCCCCGAGGCAACAGCTCCCGGGGACAGTGCGGGTCCTTCGAGTAGAACGTAATCGCCCGGAACGCCGCGCGCTGGAGCAGCGAGGGCCGGAAGGCCGGGTCCAATTGCTCGTCCACCACCACCAGCGGCGTCCCGGGCCTCGCCACGCGGGCCATCTCCGCCAGCGCCCTCGCCGGCTCCCGGTACCCGCCAATCCCTCCCACGTGCAGCACCCGGTCGAACATTCCGTCCGGGAACGGCAGCGCATGCGCATCCGCCATCATCAGCCGCACGGACTCATACCCTCCGCGCACGAGCCGCCGCCGGCAGTGCTTCAGCATGCCCTCGCTCAGGTCCACGCCCCACACCTCCACGTCCAGCCCGTGCGGCAGCTCCCTGCGAATCAGCGGCAGGTTCGCCCCCGAGCCCACGCCCACCTCCAGCACCCGCACCGGCTGCCCGTCCTCGCGCGGCCGCAGCGTCTCCAATTCCAGCCGGCGCATGTACCGCTCGCGCATCCGCGACTCGGTGACGGACTGGAGCAGCGGCGTCAGCACCGCCGTCAGCGGGTCATGCAGCACGGGCAGCCCGTCGTAGATGACGCGCATCAACCGGTCCGTGCCGCGCACCGCATCCTCGCGGTACAGCCGCGCCATTCCCCGCTCCACCGCCCATGCCTCGCCGCAGCCGCCACAGCGCAGCCACCCGTGGAAGATGCGCCCGTCCCGCTCCTGCCCGTGGAACACCAGCGTCCCAGCACAGGCCGGACAGGCCAGCCGCTCCACGTCCCGGACGAAGGCCCCCGTCATACCCGCCGCAGCGACTCCGCCCGCGTCCACGCCAGCTCCTCCCGCGTGCCCAGCTCCGTGAACAGCTCCGCCGCGCGCTGCGCGTGCATCCGCCGCGCGGGGTCATCCGGCGGCAGGTGGCGCGCCAGCTCCAGCCGCGCTCGCGCCTCCTCGAAGGCCGTGCCCTTCTTCTCCGCCGCGAGGATGCACCGGCGCCACGACTCGTACGCGCGCGGCGCGTCTCCCGCCACCCAGGCCTCGCACCCCCGCCACAGCAGGGACGCCGGCTTGCCGAAGGGGAACACCTTCGCGAACGCGTCCACCACCTTGCGCGCCGCCCTCGCGCTGGATGCCAGGGAGGCATCCACGCCGCCGTCCTGCTCCCACAGCGTGAGCAGCACCTCCGCCACCGACATGACGCCGAAGTAGACGAAGTGCGCCACCGGCTTGCCGGCCGACAGCTTCACCAGCGCCTTCTCCGCCGCCTCGCGCGCCCCGCCGGGGTTGCCCTCACGCAGCCGCAGCAGCGCCAGCGTGCTCTCCACGATGATGCGGTCCGTGGTGCCGCCGTGCGCCTCCGTCCACTCCAGCGTCTGCTCCAGCAGGGCACGGGCCTTCACGTAGTCTCCCAGCCGCAGGTGGATGTGCGCCTGGTAGTGCAGCGCCCAATGTTGGGACTGGGCGGCGTCGCGCCGCCGCGCCGAGCCCTCCAACCACGCCAGCAGCGGCAGGCTCTGGGAGAACCTCCCCTGGTAGAGGTACGTCACATTCAGGAACGAGCGACACTCCTCCGCCAGCCGCAGGTCTCCCGTCGAGTCGACGATGCCGATGGCCCGCTGCACCCACTCCTCCACATCCGCCCACCGCGCCACGTACGCGGCGTACACGGCGTTGCGGACCAGCACGTAGGCCAGGTCCGAGGGGCTGCCCACGCGCTCGGCCACGTCCCGCGCGCGCCCCGCCCACGCCTCCGCCACCGGGTGGATGGGCACCGTGCCCACCACCACCGCCATGTTGGTGTAGCCGCGCGCCAGCTCCGACGACGCGCCCGCGGGCTCGCACAGGTTCAGCATGCGCAGGCCGGACCAGAGCACCGGCAGCGCCTCCTGCGCGTAGATGTACGCGTCGGTGAGCCGCATCAGCAGCCGCCCCGCCACCAGTCGCACCCGGCGCTTCTCCTCCGTCTCCGCGTCGTACACGTCCGGCCGTGCACTCTGCGCCAGCCGCAGCGCCACCTGTCCCAGCGTGCCCAGCACCCAGCCCACGCGGCCGGACGGCACCGGCCAGCCGAAGTGCTTCAGCGCCCGCTCCGCCAGGGCGCGGAACTCCGCCAGCTCCCCGAGCTGGAAGCGGGCCTCGGCCAGCAGCGCCTCCAGGTGGCCCAGGCTGACGGCGTCTCCGCCCTGCTCGGTCACACGCTCCAGCGCGCGCAGCAGGAAGGGCACCGCTTCGCGGCATGCGCCCACCCGCAGCGCGTCCTCGCCGGCGCGCCGCGCGTACTGCGCCTCGCGCACCCGGTCTCCCGCCGCGCCCCAGTGGTAGCAGAGCGCCGCCGTCCACTCCGAGCCGTTCCCATGCGCCGCCTCCAGCGCCTGGGCCACGCGCCGGTGCAGCCCGGGCCGCTCCTCGGCGGACAGCTCCTCCAGCACGCCCTCGCGCAGCTTGTCGTGCGCGAAGCGCCAGCGGCCGTCCGCCACGTCCAGCACCGCCGCCCCCGCGCACTCGTTCAACCAGCGCTCCACATCCTCGCCGGGCGCCGCGCGCTCGAGCAGCGCGACGTCCACGTGGCGGCCCTGAATCGCGGCCAGCTTGAGCAGCTCGCGCTGCGGCGCGGGCACCTTCTCCAGCCGTCGGCTCACCAGCCGGCGCACACCGCCCGCGAAGACGCGCTCGGGCAGGGCCATGTCACCCAGCTTGTCGAGCCCACCCGCCTCCTCCGCCAGCGCGCGCACCACCTCCACGAGGAAGAAGGGGTTGCCCTCCGTCTCGCGGCGCAGCCAGTCCACCAGGTGCGGCCGCGCCCCCTGCGAGCCAATCATCGACTGGCTGAGCACCGCGATTTCCAGCGCGTCCAGCCGGGGCAGCCGCAGCACCTGCATGTCCGGCAGCTGCGACGGCAGCTGGGGCGCCTCGTCGTCGCGGAAGCTGCCCAACAGCAGCAGCCGCTGCCCGCCCGCGCGCGTGGCGAGCCGGGCCAGCAGGAGCAGCGACTCACTGCGGGCCCACTGCAAGTCTTCCAGGATGACGACGGTGGGCTGGGGCAACCGGGCGAAGACGTCCTCCACCACTTGCATCAGCCGCGCCTGCGCCATCTCCGCGCCCAGCTCCGCGGGGTCTTCCACCGTCTTGCCGAGCAGCGACTCCAGGTCCGGCACCAGCGGCTTGAGGACGCTGGCCTCGCGCTCCTCCAGCGTGGTGAGGATGGACAGCCAGCGCAGCACCGGGCGCCACTCCTGGTACGGACTGCTGCCGGCCGCCACCGCCTGCCCGCGCAGCACCGCCATGCCCCGCACCAGCGCGAGCGCACGCAACTCCTCCAGGAGCCGCGACTTGCCCACGCCGCTCTCGCCGCCCACGAGCCACGCGGCACCGCGCCCCCGGCGCGCCTCCTCCAGCACGCCGGACAGCCGCACCTGCTCGCGGGCCCGGCCCACGTAGCGCGCGGCCTGGAGGAAGCTCTCACGCGTGGCGGCGGACTCCCGCGGCACGGACTGGCCGGTGGCGGCGCGGAGCGCGGCAATCACCTCGTCCGCGCCGCGCGGGCGCTTCCTCGGCTCCGGCGACACCAGCCGCTCCAGCAGCGCCTTGAGCGCGGGAGGAAAGCCCGGCGGCGCGTCCACCCGGCCGGCGTGCGGGAGCCGGTGGAACATCATCTGGCACGCCATGGCGCCCACGCTGAAGAGGTCCGTCACCTCCGAGGGCGGCTGGTCCTCGAACAGCTCCGGCGCGAGGTAGCCGGGCGTCCCCGCGGGCTGCGCGCGGTGCACGTGCTCGCGTCCCACCGCGAGCCCGAAGTCCACCACCTTCACCTGCCCATGGGCCACCAGCACGTTGGCGGGCTTCAAGTCGCGGTGGATGATGCCGCGCCGGTGCAGGTACGCGAGCGCGTCCAGCGTCTGGAGCAGCAGGTCCACCTGCACGGAGAGCGGCCTGCCCGCGCCGGCCTCCACCAGGTGCTTCGCGTCCTCCAGCAGGTCCATGGCCAGGTACGGCCGGCGCTCGGCGTCGAAGCCGTAGTCGAGCACGCTGATGACATGCGGGTGTCGCACCGACGCGAGCGTCTGGAACTCGTGCGCCAGCGACAGCGCCAATTCATGGCGCGCGGCGGAGGACGGAGTGCCCGGGCTCTGCGGCAGCCGCGCCAGGTCCTCCAGCGTCCGGTGCAGCAGCTTCACCGCGACGGGGCCGGCGAGCAGGTCCTGCGCCCGCCACACCGTGCCCGCACCGCCCCGACCCAGGAAGTCGAGGATGCGGTAGCGGCCACCCACCACCTCGCCGTCCATGGGACGACGAGCCGGATCCTCCGGCCGGAGCTGGGTGTCGAGAGGGTGTTGACGCATGGGGGGCCGCCCACCCCGCATGATACAGACAACCCGGAAAACCGTGTGGGTTGTATCGCGACCCGGACGCGGCGTGTGTTCCCCTGCTCAGTTCCAGGCGATGTCGTACACGGCTTCCTCGCCGTCGTGACGGAGAATCTGGACGGTGGGCTGCCGGGCTCCGCTGGCCTCCAGGCCCGCGAGGAAGAGGCCCACGTAGAAGCCAGCCACCACCACGGGCCGGCAGGTGAGCGCATACCGGGTGGGCCCGAGCTGCTCCATGTGGGCCTCCAGGTAGTTGGTGCCCGTCCGGAGGTTGCGCGTCATCCGCGCCAGCATCCGCTCCGGCCCGAGCAGCCGCACGGTGGCCAGCAGCGCGTTGCCGATGAGCGTGGAGCTGAAGCCCTGCACGAAGCGGCGGCCCACCACGGCCGCGCCTTCATCCAGGGGAACCTGGGGTGCGAGCGTGTCCGCCGCGACGCGCAACGCCCCCACCCACACGTCCAGCGGGTAGGCCGGCGCGAGCGAGCCCTTCGCGTTGACACCCACCTTCTGCAGGCGCCCGACGCAACGCTCGTCGAGCTGGTCTCCCAGCGCGCGGATGAGGCCTTCGAAGCTCTGCTGGAACACGAGGGGTTCTGGAGTTTGCAAGCGGGCGCATGGTAGCTCGCCTGCCTGCTGTCTCCATCCGCCAGTTAGCCGCGGGCGGTTCAGCGGCCGACAGAAGCCCTGTCCCACAGGATGACGCACCCGGCCCGACTCCCTACCTCCGAGAGTCCAGGGGGCGTCCGGCGTATGCGTCGATGGGTGGCGGTGGCGATGGCGGTGGCGGCGCTGACGGGGTGCGCCGCCGGCTGCTCGAAGGAGAAGTCGCGGCCGTTCCAGCTCAAGGGACCGGTGGGCTCGCACGGCCCGGACCTCGCGGTGGCGCTGTATCAGACGGTCGGCGTGCGGATGGTGCCGGCCAATCACATCCGCTGGGCGAACAACGGCGCCGTCTTCGATGCCATGGCCACGGAGGTGAGGAAGGCCCGCGTCTCCGTCAACATCGTGATGTTCATCTGGAGGCCGGGGCGCGCGTCGGAGCAGCTGCTGGAGGTCCTCACCGCGCGGGCGCGAGACGGCGTCACGTGCCGCGTGCTCGTGGACCCGCTGGGCAGTCCCAGCTTCGAGGCGCAGGTGAAGCCCCGGCTGGAGGCGGCCGGCTGCCACGCGCACCTGTTCCGCCCGCTGCCGGCGGATGAAAACCTGGCGCGCAACCACCGCAAGCTGCTCATCGTCGACGGCCGGGTGGCGATTACCGGCGGTCTGGCCATCCAGGACGAGTGGCTGGGCGACGGCCTGAAGGAAAAGGAGTGGCGCGACACCAACGCGTGGGTGCGCGGCCCGGTGGTGGCGCAGATGCAGCAGTCCTTCGCGGAGAACTGGCAGGAGGCCAGCGGCGAATTGCTGCCCGCGAGCGACTTCCCCACCCTGGCGGAGCCGTCTCCCGGCCTGGACGGCGCGGGCGAGGGCTGGGCCGCCTTCGTGGGCAGCACGGCGAACCCCGAGGTGACGCGCGCCGAGCGGCTCACCCAGCTGATGGTGCGCGCGGCGCAGAAGCGGCTGTGGATTGCGCAGGCGTACTTCACGCCGAACGACGCGCTGACGAAGCAGCTGGTGGAGCGGGCCCGCGCGGGCGTGGACGTGCGGGTGCTGGCGCCGGGCGACCTCAACGACCAGAAGGTCATCACCGTGGCCCAGCGCGTGGCGTACGACACGCTGCTGGAGGCGGGCGTGCGCATCTGGGAGTACCAGCCGTCGATGATGCACGCGAAGACGATGCTGGTGGATGACCGGCTCGTGCTGGTGGGCTCCATCAACTACGACCCGCTCTCCTTCAACCTGCTGGAGGAGGGCTCGCTGGTGCTCCAGGACGACGAGGCCGCCCAGGCCATGGAGGCGTTCTTCCTGGAGGACCTGACGCACGCGAAGGAAATCCGCGCCGAGCGCGCTGCGCGGTAGGCTGCGCGCTCCCCATTCCTGGAGCGCCCCATGGAAACGCCGCCCCGCCACCTGTTCGTCGCTGGAGCCACCGGTGCCACCGGACGCACCCTGATGCGGCAGGCGCTCGCGCGCGGAGTGCCTGTGATTGCGCACGTGCGGCCGAAGAGCGCGAGCAGCGACCTGGCGAAGGAGTGGCCGCGCAAGGCGGTGGTGGAGCTGTCCGACGGCGAGACGCTCATCGAGATGATGAGCGGCTACACCACGGTGCTGCAGCTCATCGGCACCATGCGCAAGCGCTTCGACGCGGGTGACACCTACGAGACGAGCGACATCGGCACCACGCGGCAGCTCGTGGAGGCGGCGAAGCGCGCGGGCGTGGACCACTTCGTGCTGCTCAGCAGCATGGGCGCGGGCCGGCCGGTGGGTGCGTACCTCAAGGCCAAGGCGGAGGCCGAGCGCCTGGTGCGCGAGAGCGGCATCCCCTGGACGATTGTGCGGCCCCCGGCCTTCGAGGGCGAGTACCACGAGCCGCCGTCCCTCCTCCGCGTCTTCTCCCGGCTGCCGCTCTTGGGGAAGCTGCGGCCCATCCACCTGGAGCAGCTCGCCGCCGTCCTGCTGCGCGTGTCGGAGAAGCGGGGCCCCCTCAACACGGTGCTGGAGGGCAACAGCCTCTGGGCCGAGGTGGACGCCACGGGCGTGAAGCCTCCCGTCACACCGTGAAGGCCGTGAGCGTCACGCGCCGGGCCACGGTGTCCACGGTGATGGAGCTGGCATTCGCGAGGAAGCCGCCATCCCCCAGCCGGATGCGCCCTGCGTAGACCCCGGGCTGGTCCGGGTGCGGGGTGAGCTGGGAGACGAAGGACTCGAAGTCCCCCGGCGGCAGCGTGAAGGAGAGCTCCAGATGCCAGTCCTGGAAGCCCTCGTAGCGGATGCGCACGTCGGCGGCGCTCGGGGGCACGGGCACCGGGAAGAAGGTGTCGAAGAGCCTGCGCTGCTCCGCCACCGAGAAGTCCCGCTCGTCCTTGTCGGTGCCGAGGAAGTCGACGTCATCGAAGGCCCACAGCAGGCCACCGACTCCCAGACACGAGCCCAGCACGAGAACGACGGCGAGGGCGCTCCACTTGCCAGCGGACATGGGGCGATCAGCGCGTGGGGTTCGGGCCGCGGAGGCCGCGGACGGGTGCCAGGAGCTCGTCGTACATGGCCGGCAGTGTCCCCTGGCGGGGGGCCGGATTCCAAGCGGGTCAGCTTTGCGCCCGGAAGAGGGCCATGCAGCCGTGCAGGGTAACTTGAGACTCCTTGAAGCGCTGTCGGAGGGCGCGCTCCAGTGACTCCAGCGTGTCCTGCTCGTTGGAGAAGAGACCCCTGCGGTTGTAGGCGCGCATCAGCATGCGGGCCTGGGCGCTGCGCGGCACGTCGCCCTGCAGGAGGGTGGCGCCGAAGACGCAACCGCCCGGGTTGAGGAGGGGGCGGAGGTGGTCGAAGGCGACGGCCTTCTCGTCCATGGAGCCGGGCAGGCAGTGCAGCAGGTTGTTGAGCCCGATGGAGTCGAAGCGGGGCGCGTCGAAGTCGATGGGGTCCAACACGTTGCGCCGGTACGTCTCCGGTGAGTAGCGCGCGGCGCGACTGGCGGCGTACTCCAGGCTGTTGGCATTGAGGTCCATCAATGCCAGACGCGGCGTGGGTGAGGGATAGCGGCAGTACGCGGTGTAGTAGCCGGTGCCTACGCCCACGTCGAGGTGGTTGGCGGAGACGTGGGTGTCGTACCAGTCGAGCTGGACCGGGGTGGGGCATTTCCAGACGAAGCGGTTGGAGTAACCCAGCACGCCCACGTCGTAGAAGACGCGCAACGTCCACCACGTGTACGCGGACTGGCCCGCATGCACCTCGGGCGACAGCGACAACTCCAGCGAGGGAGTCTCCATCGGTCACGGCTCCTGGACATGTGTGGGCGACCGCAACCCTATACCCTGTCCGATGTGCGACGAGCGATGGGGCCCCGGGGCAACCCGGCTCCTGAAGCAGCCGGGCTGCATGCTGAACAGTGGGCCAACTGCCTACGGGAGCCGGTCTTGCGGCAGATTGTTCTGGACGCCCGTGACGGCCGAGCGTGAAGAACTCCCGGCGCGGTACAGCAGGTCCTGCCAGACAATCGGCGAGCGGGTGCGGAAGGCGCTGGTGAGGTTGATGACTGGCGTGCCGCTCCGGCTCAGCTGGAAGGACGGCGGGTTGTTGGCCTTCAGCGGCGCGTCGAAGAACTGGGGGCCTGCCTGGACGTCGGCGGTGTAGGCCGTGCCGCCGGAGGTGATTTGAACGCGCCCGCTCGACGTGAGCATGGCGAGGAGGAAGACCCTGTCCACCAGGGCCACGCCGTTCTTCGAGGCGGTGGGCTTGGGCTGCTGGACTGTGTCGTACGGCTCGGCACTCAGGTGCATGCGGTGCGAGTAGTAGAGGACATCTCGCACGAGCGCCGGCTGCTGGCGCGTCTTGAACCAGGTCGAGTAGTACGCCGTCAAATCATAGAACGCATACTGCAAGGCTGAGTTGGGCCGGAGGGCGTGGCCTTCGTAGTGGTCATTCCAGGTGAGGATTTGAACCATCTTCACGCCCGAGTCGATGGCTGCCTTCCACGTGTTGTATTGGGTCTTGAAGCCCGCCGTCTCCGTGGTGATGGAGCCCGTGGGCCGGTTGTCCGTGTGGCTCACCGGCGGCGAGTAGGGCACGCCGTTGAGGTCACCCCAGGCCTTGAGTGTGTTGATGCCGTTGAGCGGGTTGGACGTGTACGGGAGGTTGTCCCAGCGCGAGAAGGTGGCGCCGACCATGAACGGCTTCAGAGCGTTGCGGTTGGCCTCTGACGGGTCGAGCAGTGTGCCCCAGAGCACCGCGTCCATGCCGTGGACCGTCTTGAGTTGGTCGAAGAACTGCTGCCACCAGGTGGCGGGCAGAGCCTCGGGCCGGAAGCTGCCGACGACGTACTTGCCATTCAGCTTCCTCCAGGACGCGCGGCTCTTGAACGTCGCGAGGTCATCCGCGCGCTGACGGGGTTCGTCCTTGCCGCTGTTCGTCGAGAGGATGTGCGCGTCGATGTTGGGGATGACGTAGAAGGGGGCGCTGGGGTTCTCGGTGTTGAACTCGTCGGCGGCGTTGAAGAGGTCGGTGAGCCACTTCCAGCGTGGGTCGGTGGTCCGGAACCAGTGGTTGATGAGGAACCCGTCCACGCCGACTGCGGCGGCGGTCTGGAGGTCCTGCTTCATGTCGCGTTTGCCGTAGTCCGGTTCCACCGCGGGCACGGCGAGGATGGGAACGGGCCTGTCACGCAGGTAGCCACCGATGGACGCGTAGGTGCCCGTGGGTTGGAGCCAGCGTGTGTACTGGTCGTAGTACTGGCCGCTGCTGGAGCCGTAGCTGCGCAGCGGGAAGTTGTGCCAGTGCGCGAAGACCTTGTACTCGCTGGTGGCGAGGTCGGCCCGCGCCGGCAGGTCGAATGGCAGGAGACTGTTGGGCAGCTCGAACGGGGCCTTCGTGGCCAGGGCTGATTCTTCCGTGCGCTCTGTACGTGCCTCCGTGCCCTGTGGCTCGGGAGGGGCGCAGGCGGAGATTTCCGCCACCGCCGTGAGGAGGAGGATGAAGAAGCCGCGCTTCGTCGTGAACAAGGGAACCCTCTCTTTCCATGGGATGGACCCGCCCTGCCGACGAGTGGCGCATCCGGGCTGTCATGCCCAGCGCTGCTGATGCATGCCTGAACCGCATGTCACCCCTACCCGCTACGGTCGGCGCTCTTCATGGGCTCTGTCTTCGACCTCGTCCTCCGCCGCCTGGTGCAGGGCCACCCGGAACAACTCCTCCTCCTGCTGTTCGGCCCCAATGCGCCTACGTTCGTGCGAACCGCGGACTCCAGCCTTCCCCAATCCGAACGCCGTGCCGATGCCATCCTCGTCGTGGAAGCGCGGGGAGAGCGATTCGCAGTGGAGGTGGAGCTCCAGGCCCAGGCCGACCCTGACTTCGCGCGGAGGCTGTTGGACTACACGATCCGCGTCCACCTGCGAGAAGACATGCCGGTGTTGCCCGTAGCCGTCTTTCTCGTACCCGAGGCTGAAGGCACGGCGCCTCCGTACACCTTCGCCTGTGCCGGCCGGCAGGTACTTTCCTTTGATTTCCAGGTAGTGCGTCTCTGGGAGGTGGACTTCAGCCAGCCTGCCCTGCAGGCAGCCACGGCCCTCCTGCCCCTCTCGGTCATGGAAGCCAGGGCCGGACCGGAGCGAGTCGCCTGGGCCGAGGCCCGTCTCCGCCAGGAGCCGAGCCTTTCGTCGGCGGAGCGACTAGACTTACTCGTGGTCCTGGGAACCCTGGCCTCCCGCCGCTTCGGCCTTCAGCGGCTCAGCCAGTCCTTGAGGAGCATCATGCTGGACTCACCCTTCTGGGAAGAACAACGAGCACTGGAGAGGGCGCGCGAGCGCGCCCGGACGCTGGTGACCTTCGCCAGTGTCCGCGGACTGGCGCTCCCAACTGACGCCGAGCAGCGCCTCGCACAGTTGGACGCCGTCACCCTGGAAGCGCTCATCAAGCAGGCCTTCACCACTCCGGACGCCGCCGCCACCGCGCTCCTCGCGGCCACCCGCCCGCCGGAGCACTGAGCCTCGCGCCGCTACTCCTTCACCGCCCCCGCGGTGAGCCCGGACACAATCCTCCGCTGGAACAACACGGTGAGCACCACCAGGGGCAGCGTGGCGACCACGGAGGCGGCGGCAATCTCGCCCCACGGCTCGCGGTACTCGCTGGCGAAGAGGCTGATGGCCACTGGCACCGTGCGCTTCTCCGGCGTGGACAGGAACGTCAGCGCGTAGAGGAACTCGTTCCACGCGAAGATGAAGACGAGAATCGCCGTCGTCGCCAGCCCCGGCGCCGCCAATGGCAGCAGCACCCTCCGGAACGCCTGGAACGGCGTGCACCCGTCCACCCGCGCCGCGCGATACAGCTCGTCTGGTAATTGCCGGAAGAACGACGTCAACACCCACAGCGTCAATGGCAATGCAAACGTGGCATACGGCAAGGCCAGTCCAATCAGGCTGTCCCGCAACCCCACCGCGCGAAGGATGAGGTACAGCGGGCTCACCGTCGCAATCGGCGGAAACATGCTCACCGCCAGCGCCGCGCTCAGCAGCAGTCCCTTCCCCCGGAACTCCAGCTTCGCCAGCGCGAAGGCCGCCGCCGCGCCCATGGTGAGACAGAACCCCGTCGTCAGCGCCGCCACCAGCAGCGAGTTCGCCACCACCCTCAAGAACGGCCGCCCCCACAGCACGCTCACGTAACTGTCCACCGTCAGGTGCGAGGGCCACGGCCGTGTCAATTCGCCGTCCGGCCACAGGCTCGTCAGCACCTGCCAGAAGAACGGCCCCAGGAAGAACGTGAGGAACGCCACCACCGCCAGCGCCGTACCCAGCCCGGGCCGCTTCATCGCGCGCCCTCCTCTCGCCCCAGCAGCCGCAGCCACACCGCCGCCAGCACCACCACGCACAGGAACGTCGCCACCGACAGCGCGCTCCCGTACCCGAAGTCTCCCGAGCGCATCAGCGTCTTGTACGCGTAGATGCTCAGCGTCTCCGTCGTGTTCGCCGGCCCGCCCTCGGTGAGCACATAAATCGCGTCGAACACGCGGAACGCATCCAGCGAACGGAACAGCAACGCCAGCAGCAGCGCCGGCTTCAGGAGCGGCAGCGTAATCGACCGGAACATCCGCCAGTTCGACGCGCCGTCCACCCGGGCCGCCTTGTAGAGGTCCTCGCCAATCCCTTGCAGCCCCGCGAGCACCAGCAGCGCCACGAAGGGCGTCGTCTTCCACACGTCCACCAGGATGGCCGCGTGCAGCGCGTACCCCGGCGCTCCCAGCCAGTTGATGTCACTCCCCGGCAACATGCGATTGATGAGCCCGTACTCGGGATTGAACATCCACGCCCAGAGCCTCGCGCTCACCACGGTGGGAATGGCCCACGGCACCAGCACCGACGCGCGCAGCAGCCCCCGCCCCGGAAAGGCCCGGTTGAGCAGCAGCGCCAGCGGCACCGCCAGCAGCAGCTCCACCGTCACCGCCACCAGCGTGAAGTACGCCGTGTTCCCCAGCGCCGACCAGAAGCGCGCGTCACTCAGCAGGAAGGCGTAGTTGTCCAACCCCGTGAAGCGCCGCTCGCCGAAGACGAGGATGAAGCGGTGCAGGCTCAGCCACACCGCCGCCAGGATGGGGTACAGCGCCACGCCCGCCAGCACCACCACCGCCGGCGCCACCAGCAGGTACGCCTGTCGCCGCTCCCGCTCCAGCGAGCCTCCGCCGCTCACACGCCACCTCCGCGCACCACCTGCACGCCGCTCCGCCGCTCCGTGGCCGAGCCGCTCACTCCCCCACCCCCGTCAGGTGGTCCACCTGCTTCTGTGCCCGCTTCAGCGCCTCTTCCGGCGTCCTCAAGCCCGCCACCGCCGCGGAGAACTCGCTCTGCAACACGTCCGCAATCAGGTTGTAGTACGGCGTCACCGGCCTCGGCCTCGAGCGCTCCACCATCTCCTTCAAGTTGGCGATGAACGGGTCCGCCGCGCGCAGACGCGGGTCCTCATACACAGACGGCCTCGGCGGGTTGCGCGCGTAGTTCAGCGCCAGCACCAGGTTCGCCTCCGGCGACGTCAGGTGCGCAATCAGCTTCGCCGCCAGCCTCCTGCGCTCCGGCGACACGTGCGCATTCACCGCGAGCTGCCACCCGCCCAGCGTCCCCCACCCCGGCTCGCCGCTCACCGTCGGCAGCGGCGCAATGCCCACCTTCCCGCGGATGGGCGAGTCCGGCTTCTGCGCCTCGCTCCACGCATACGGCCAGTTGCGCATGAACACCGCGCGCCCCTCCTGGAACACGCGCCGCGCCTCCTCCTCGGAGAACCCCGTCACCGTCTCCGGTGACACGCCGCTGCGCACCAGTCCGCGCAGGTACTCGAGCGCCTCGCGCGCGGGCTTCGAGTCCAGCAGCACGCGCCCGCCCTCCCCCAGCGCCTCGCCCCCGTGTCCCCAGAGCGCCTCGTACACGTTGCAGCTCAGGCCCTCGTACTGCCGCCCCTGCCACACGTAGCCCTGCACGCCGGGAGCCTTCGCCATCGCCTCGCGCGCATACCGTTGCAGCTCCTCGTACGTGCGCGGCGCTCGCGGCACCAAATCCTTGCGGTAATAGAGGACGCCCACGTCCAGGTACCAG
The DNA here is from genome assembly GCF_010894405.1 of Pyxidicoccus caerfyrddinensis. GTDB lineage: Bacteria > Myxococcota > Myxococcia > Myxococcales > Myxococcaceae > Myxococcus > Myxococcus caerfyrddinensis. Next base: position 87,297 of record NZ_JAAIYA010000003.1, on the reverse strand, counting down.
GGCACCGCGTACGTGCGCCCCTCCACCACCACCGCCTCCACCGGGCCGGGAAAGAAGTCCTCGCGCAGGCGCTCGGGCGGGAAGTACTCGGACAGGTCCGCAATCCACCCGGCCCGCGCAAACTCGGGAACCCAGACAACGTCCGCCACCAGCACGTCGAAGTCCTCGGCCCCGCCCTCCAGTGAAGTCAGGAAGAACTGGTGCGCCAGGTCCGAGGAATTGGGCAGCGCCTCGGTGACGAGCTCCACCCCCGGGTTCTCCCGCTCGAAGCGCGCCAGCAATTCGCGGAAGGGCTCCGGCGCCCCCCACAGCGGCTGGTACTTGAAGACGAGCCGCGTGCGGCCCGCCGGCGCGCCCGTCTCTTCTGACGCACGCCGACACGCCCCCACCGCCACGGCCAGCACGGCGAGGCCCAGAGCAAGCAGGCTGGCGTTGTGTCGACCCATGGGCGCGGCATGAGTCCAGCCGACCCTGTCCCCGTCAATGCACCCGCGCGCACCAGGGTCCTCACCCCAACATCCGCCTTGCCCGGGAATGCACGGGGGCTTTCGTGCGCTTGGAAAAGCCAGACGCTATGGTGTTGTCCGTACAACGGGAGGGGGCCCCATGCCGCAGCAGGAAGAGTTGAAGTTCGGCGAGCATCACTCGCACTTCGAGCCGCCCGACACGCTGGTGGTGTCCTTCACGGGCCTCATCAACATGGACGAGGTGAAGCGCACGTCCCAGCTCTACAAGGAGACCTTCGAGCGCCACGGCCAGTACTACTGCATCGCCGACATCGGCCGTTCCCAGATTGACACCGCCGGCCGCAGGTACCTCTCCGACAATGGCCGCTCCGAGTGGTTCCACGCCGTCATCTATGTGGGCGCGGACGTCGTGCAGCGCACCTTCGGCAAGGCCATCGCCCTCGCCATGCTGTACACCGGCAAGACGAGCTTCGAGACTGTCTTCGTCGCCACCGTCGACGACGCCCGCGCCTGGGTGACCCAGCACCGCGCCGGCCGCCAGCGCAAGGCCGGCTGAGCCTCCGGCGCCCGCCGGGACTCGAAGTCCCTACTCCGGGAAAGTCTGGAATGTCGCGTAGGACAATTCCTGGCGTTATGCTGGTGTGGATTCCGAAGGGAGTGCCATGCAGCAACAGGAGTGGAAGATCGGCGCACACAAGGTGCGCTACGAACCACCGGACGTCGTGGTGGCGACCTTCTCCGGGAACATCAGCCTGGAGGAAATCCAGCGGGCCGTGGAGGTGTACGGCGAAGTCGCGAAGCACGGCCCGTACTACATGATCGCCGAAATCGGTCAGTCCCAGCTCGGGGCGGAGCCGCGGCGGTACCTCTCGGAGAATGGCAAGGCCGACTGGTTCAAGGGCTCCATCTACGTCGGAGCGGACGTGGTGCAGCAGACCTTCGGCAAGGTGATTGCCCTGGGCATGCTCTTCACCGGCAAGACGCGCTTCGAGACCACCTTCGTGAAGACGCTCCCCGAGGCTCGCGCCTGGGTCGAGCAGCACCGCCTCAAGCAGCTCAAGAAGAGCGGCTGAGTCCCCGCGCGGACGTCCCGCCGGGCCCATTCTGGGGCCCGGCGACCCGCGCTCGGGAGCCCGCCCCTCCTTCCACACCTCGGCGCCTGGTGCCTTTTGCACCCGCCCGGGCGAGTGGATTCGGCATGCCCTGAGGTCGCACCCGGCGGCCTCAAACCCGTCACTCCGGGTGGAAAACCCTTCTAGAACGGGCGCTTATCTGCCAATAGTGGAATGTCACGGTGTCACCATAAACCCGTGGCACTAGAAAAATTCGCTCTTACTGGCAAAGAAAAGAGGATTTGTTGTATAGGCTGATGTCCAGGGCGAGCCCCATCCTGCTCGGTTGCTCCTTGTTCAGGCTCTCCCACATCCCAGTCGTACCGCGTGAAGGGGCTCATCCCCCTGCATTGCCAGCCACCCCATAGCCAGGGGAGCGAGCCGGGGGGGCGCGCTCAACCTGACGAGTCATTCCATGCCCGTGACAGTCCAGAAGCAGGAAGAGACCGGAGTCCCCGCCCACGCCGCAGCGGCACTGCGCTGCCCCCACCTGGGCGCCCAGTACAACCCGTTCGCGGGCCCCCACGTGGAGAACCCCCACCCCTTCTTCGAGAAGCTGCGCAAGGAGGAGCCCGTCACCTTCAGCCCCATGCTGAACATGTGGCTGGTGAGCCGCTTCGAGGACATCACGACCATCCTCAAGGACCCGGCGCGCTTCTCCAACAAGGACATGCTGGGCAGCGGCACCCACCTGACGGAGGAGGCGAAGGCCATCCTCGCCAAGGGCCATGACACGCGGCACGTGCTGCTGGGCATGGACCCGCCGGACCACACCCGCCTGCGCCGGCTGATGAACCGCGGCTTCACCGCCCAGCGCATCAACGGCATGGCGCCCTTCATCACGAAGATGGCCAACGAGCTCGTCGACAAGTTCGTCAGCGACAGCCGCGCGGACCTGGTGGAGCAGCTCGCCTACCCCCTGCCCGCCTACGTCATCCTCGGCATCATGGGCGTGCCGTCCGAGGACGTCTGGAAGATCAAGCGCTGGAGCGCGGACTGGCAGCAGCTCACCTTCGAGCACATCCCCGCCGAGAAGCAGGTGGAGATGGCGAACGGCGTCATCGAGTTCCAGCAGTACTGCGTCCGGCTGATTGAAGAGCGCCGCAAGAATCCGCGCGAGGACCTCACCAGCTACCTGGTGGCCGTGGAGGACGACGGCGAGGCGCTCAACATGGACGAGCTGGTCATGGCCATTGGCGCGTCCATGCTGTCCGCCGGCCACGAGTCCACCACCGCGCTGATGGCCAACACCTGGAAGCTGGCCCTGGAGCACGGCCTGTGGGAGCAGCTCCGCGCCAACCGCGAGCTGGTGCCGAAGTTCTGCGAGGAGGCCAGCCGCTTCGACTCCGTCCAGCACTCCATGCTGCGCACCGCGCGCGAGGACGTGATGGTGGGCGGGGTGAAGATTCCGGCGGGCTCGCGCCTGATGCTGCTCTACGCCGCCGGCAGCCGCGACGAGTCGCTCTGCCCCCACGCCAACAAGCTGGACATCCACCGCGAGAAGGTGCCCCAGCACCTCACCTACGGCCGCGGCACCCACTTCTGCCTGGGCGCCCCGCTGGCCCGCCTCCAGTTCCAGATCACCACCAACGTCCTCCTGGACCGCCTGCCGGAGCTGAAGCTCGTCCCCCACCAGGACTACGGCACGTGGCAGAGCATCGTCCTGCGCCAGATGAAGCACCTGAAGGTGGAGTGGACGCACAAGGTGTAGCCACTCCCCGGTAGAAAAGGTACGAGGGCCTGGCGACCGGAGACGGTCTCCAGGCCCTTTTCATGTCTGGAGTCCTCCCCCCGGAACCGACGATGCCCACAACCCGTGGTCGATTCACACCACACTCGGAGTGAATCCCAGAGTCAGGAAAAACCCCCATTGGGTAGTTCCTGACCTTAAAGGGTAGTTTCACTCTGGCGGGCTTCCGGTGTTGAAAGAATATTCTTGCCAGACCACCCTCTTTCAGGAGAAAGAGTCTAGGTACACCCTGCTTCCCAGTGAAGCAGAAGGAGCCCCCCAACTATGTACGCCGAGGTAGTGGACGAGGCAGATGTCCAGTTCGCCCGCCGGGTTGACCGCAAGGCGCTGGCGTCCGTGACGCGTGAGATGTCGCAGGTGAGCAACGCGCGGGCGCTGTGGGCGCTGGCGAGCCAGTGGCTGGTCATCGCCGCGTGCTTCACCGCCGTCGTCATGGTGGACCGCTGGTGGGCCTGGCCCATCGCCGCGCTGATCATCGCCTCGCGGCAGCACGCGATGCTGGCGCTGATGCACGAGGCGGCGCACTACCACTTCCTGTCCAACCGGGCGGTGGGCGACGTGGTGAGCGACTTCCTCTGCGCCTTCCCGCTGAACATGACGACGGCGGGCTACCGGCACGAGCACATGCTGCACCACCGCTATGTGAATACGCCGCAGGACCCGTACTGGGCGGGGCAGATGGTGGACGCGTCCTGGCACTTCCCGCGCACGCCGCTGCGCGCGGCGGCCGTCTTCATGGCGGATGCGCTGGGCCTGTACGCCCCCAACCACCTGAAGGTGGTGCTGCCCTGGACGTACTGGGGCCGGCTGGTGGGCAAGGCGAACCCGAAGATTTCCGCCTTCGAGCACGTGCGCTACTGGCTGTACGTGGCCACGCTCGTCACCGTGCTGGTGACGACGGGCGCGTGGCTGCACTGGCTGTTCCTGTGGGTGCTGCCCACGACGACGGTGATGATGGCCTTCTTCCGGATGCGCGCGCTGGGCGAGCACCCCATCGAGCCGAACCCGAAGGGCGACGAGACGCGCGAGACGCGCGACGTGGAGGGCACCGCGCTGGAGAACTTCTTCGTGGCGCCGCTCAACGTGAACTACCACCTCACGCACCACGCCTTCCCGTCGGTGCCCTTCTACAACCTCCCTGTCATGCACAAGGAGCTGGAGAAGGCCGGGCTGCTGGAGCCCGGGGTGAACATGTTCGACTCGTACCTCGGGCCGACGAACAGCATCCGCCAGTACATCACCCGCGAGCGCGAGCCCTCCGCCACGATGGCGGTGGCCGCGGCCTCGCAGCAGGAGCTGGGCCAGCCGCTGCACTCGTAAGGGCCGCGCGTGCGCCCGCCCACCGGGACGCGTGAGCCGAAGGCCGACACCAAGGTCGCCGCAATGGGGCTGGGGGGCTCCACGGAGACTGCAAGGTCGGCTTCTCGGCTCACCTCACGGGAAGCGGCGCAGCGAGGACCACGGGAAGGGCTTCCAGAAGGGCGTGGCCACCGTGTCACCGTCCAGCGGGAACCAGGGCGCGTCGTCTCCGCCCGGTGAGAGGACGTGGAAGTCCTGCGCGGGCATGAAGCCCTGCCCCAGCAGCGCCACCCGGCGGCCCTCGGGATTGGCCGCCACGTCCAGCACCAGCACCGCGTGCCCCGGGCTGCCGCCCAGCACGAAGAAGTCCCCGGCCCGCACGTCGTCTCGCGAGGGGCGCTTCTTCAGGGGCTCCAGCGACATCGTGCCCGCGTAGGTGAAGACCAGGTCCAGGTACGCGCGGAACGCGGCGCGGGAGGAATCCGCCTTCGCGCTGCGCACCCACGCCACCTTCGAGCCGGAGACCTTCGCCCGGTCTCCCGCGGCGTAGCGGGGCCAGGCGGCCGCGTCTCCGCTGGTGAAGCGGTAGGCGATGCGCTCGCGCTGGTTGCTGGACCAGAGCCATTCTGCGTGGAGGCGGATGACGGAGTCGGCGCACTGCTGCAGGTTCGCCGTGCCCACGTCCAACTCCGCCACCGCCGCCAGCCGCGCGTCGTCGCCGGCCAGCACCTCGCCGCCCCGGAAGTGGCGCACGGGGGCTCCGTTGGGACGCAGGGGCAGCCCGCGCAGCCACGCGCCGAACGAGCCCGCCTCCACCGCGACGCGCGTGTAGCCCTTCGGGGGCGCGAAGGCGGACTCCAGTGGGCGGACCTGCGCATCCGCGGAGAGCCACGCGTAGCGCGCCAGCTCTTCGCGGGTGGGAGCCCGGGGCTCCCCGGGCTCGGAGGCGGATGGAGCGGCGGCCTCCGGGGACTCCTGCCCGAGGAGCGCGAGCACCTGGCGCCGCATGCCGAGGACGGCGTCGGGAGCCACCTCGTACCCGGCGGGCTGGGCGCGGCCGACCCGGGCCGCTTCGCGCTCGGCGGACTGGGAGCGGCCGACGCGCGACGCGCTGGAGTCCGGCGACGGGCCCGTGGCCTTCGCCGCGCCGGGGAGCAGGAACGCCATCACCAGCAGCCCCGGCACGCCGAGCTTCGCGGGACGGAGGGAGCGTGCCGCGGGGTCCGGAGCAACGGTTCCCCGGGTGCGAGATGAACGGGGATTCACTTCCGGCACCCGCTGCGAAGTGGACAGGGCCGCGGGAGAGGGGACACGGTGGGGCGCATTCACGGTGCGGAAGGCTCCGGATGGAATGGGGTGCTCGGGAGATGACGCTCCCTTGCTTGGAACATTCTCACCGGCCCGGAGTTCCCTCGCGGCCTTTCCCGTCCATGTTTCCTGAAATCCCGCGCACGGCCCTGCACCCGCGTCGCACGGCGGCGTCGCCCCGTGGACTCCGGCCCCCTGGCTGCTCCATTCCTTCGTTCCCTGGTGTGTTGCCTGCCTGAGGTGGGGTCCGCCGCTGAACGCTCATCCGCCGGGCCCCGTGCATCGCGGGGGTTGAGGACGCAGTTTCAATGCATATGCAACGTCGGGCGAACCTCGTACTGCTCAACGCCCTGTCGCTGTCGCGGCTGCCGATGGCGGTGGCGTTCATCGCCATTCCCGACACGGTGGTGCGCGCGGTGCTGGTGATGCTGGCGGCGTTCACCGACTTCCTCGACGGGTGGATTGCCCGCCACCGGGGGCTCGCCACGCGCATCGGCGCGCTCATCGACCCGGTGGCCGACCGGGGCTTCATGGTGACGGCCATCCTCGTCTGCTACCTCGACGGCCTCATCGCCCTGCCCGAGGTGCTGCTGCTGGTGGTGCGCGACATCGGCACCGCCATCGGCTTCATCGTCGCTCGCGTGGTGCCGGGCTTGCGGTCGGTGGAGTTGAAGGCACGGCTGCTCGGCAAGGTCGTCACCACGCTGCAGCTGCTGGCACTGCTGTGCGTGCTGCTCTTCCCACCGGCGGTGTCGCCGCTCGTCGCGCTCATTGGCGTGCTGTCGCTCGCCTCGGTGGTGGACTACTCGCGCGCGGTGCTGCATGCGCGGGTGCGCGGCCGGGAGTCCTCTCGGGCCCACGTGCACCACGGCCCGGTGGAGAGGCCTCCGTCCTCCATGCCCACGGCGCGCAAGTAGCGCGCGTCCGGGCCTCAGCCCTGGGGCGCGGGCGCGGAGTCGGTGCCGTGGGACTCCGGGAGCCCCAGCGCACGAGCCCGCTCGGAGGCGATGGCGGAGCGCTCGCCGTCGGTCATCTCCGACCAGACCTCATCCATGGCATCCAGCAGGGCATCCTCCTCGGGGGAGTCACCCTCCGGATGTCCCTCACGCACGTGCAGGAGCTTGCGCAGGAGCGCGCGGTATCGGTCATAGGCCGTCATGATGGAAAACCTCCGCCCCAGGGACGAGCCCGAGGCATGTGACTGACGGAGCGTGGCTCGCCTCCCCTCCTCATTCCTCCGGAGCCGCCTTCGGCAGCACGGCAATCTCCAGCGTCTGATGCTGGCCCACCATGTCCACCACCGCCCGCACCTGCTCGCCCTTCTTGAGCTGGAGCGCTCCGATGTTTCGCCCGTCGCGGAGCACCTGCGTCCCCGGGCCCACCCCCAACGTCAGTGACACGTCGGAGCCCGTGTCGATGACCACCTGTCTCGGCGATACCGAGATCAACTTGCCCGTGTAGACGGCGTTCACCACCGCCGTGCCTCGCGCCGTGGGGACGTTCGAGCCCGCGGGCGGGACGTCACTCACCACCGGGGACTTGACGCCCGTGCCTTGCGGCGTGCCCGCGCCGCCGGTGCCCTGCCCGGCGCTCGCGGTTCCGGCCTGCTCGCCCGTGACACCCGTGCCCTGCGCCGAGCCCGCGCTCCCCGCCTGCGCGTCCGTGTCGCCCACGCTCCCCGAGCCACCCGTGCCCGGCCCCTCGCCACTTCGCGCCGTGTCGGCCCGCGTGTCCCCGGTGCCCGCTCCCGAGCCACCCGTGCCCGGCTCCGCCACCTGCGCGCGCAGGCGAGTCACCTCCTGCCGGAGCTGTGACACCTCCGCGCGAAGCTCGGCCACACTTCTCTGGAGGTCCGCATCCTCACCGGCGGGCGAGGCCTGTCCGCTCGCCTGCCGCTGCGGTGCGGCCGCGTCGGGCTGCTTTACCTGCTGTGCCTCCGCGCCTCCGGACTGTGCCTCCGCCGTGCACCCGCCGCACATCAGCAGCGACAGCCCTGCTATCCCCAACACCGTCCAGCTGACCTTGCGCAGCATGGGTCCCGGCCTCCCTTTCCACTTCAAAGTTGGGGACTACCGGGTCATGGACAACCACCCGTTCGGCCGGGAAACGCCTGGAGTGCGAGCCACCCGCCGAGCCCCCTCCCGCTCCCTTGCGAGTCCCCCCGCGAGCGTTCCCCGGTGCATTCCGGCGATAGTGCGGGACCTCCTCTCCCGCCCTGGAGCCAGCCCATGGCAACCAAGCGCCCACCGCCCCCACCCACCGCCGAGCCGTCACTCGCGGCCACCGAGCCTCCGCGCACCGCGCTGCGCATCCACGCGCCCGGGGCGCTGCCCGCCGCCGAGCTGAACGTGCTGCGCGACCTCAACGTGCTCCGCGCGCCCGTGCCGGACCTGGTGGCGCCCATCGGCGTACCGCCCGGGACACCCCTGCGGCAGAACCGCTTCATCACCCAGGGCTACATCGGCATCGCGCAGACACTCCAGGCGCTGCTGGATCCGGACTTCCGGCCGGGCGGCATCAGCCGCGTGCGCCCGTGCTGGTTCGCCTTCACGCCCCACGCCTCGCAGGAGGCCGGCAAGGGCATGCTCGGCGCGGCCATCGCCCGGCGCATCATCGACATTGCCCAGGGAGAGACGCTGCCTGGCGCCGCGCAAGCGTATGACCGCGTGGGCCTCACCGGCCCCATGCGCGAGGGCGCGGAGAGAATCTCCACCGCGCTCGGGTGGCATGGCCTGCCGAAGGACGCGGCCGCGGCGCTCGGCGCGCTCGCCGGCGCCATGAACCTGGAGCCGCTGTCCGACCCGCGCACGCTCTGGTCCACCGCGCACCGCATCGCCCGCCTGTTCTTCCAGGCCCCCGGCCTGCTGCCGCTCGACAAGGCCGAGGCCATGGCCCGCACGCTGGAGCGCATGCTCAACGAGGGCAACGTCGCCATCTTCACCGACATCGGCGGCTCGGCGCAGACGTACCTCGCGTGGCGTCAGGGCGCGGGCGCCGTCACCCCGGACCGCGTGCTGCGCGACTTCACCCTGCGCGGCGCCACGCCCCAGCAGGCGAAGCGCGCGTATGACGCCCTCATCACCCGCACCCGCGAGCAGCCCGCCCCGTCGGACTTCGCGCGCCTGCTGCCGGACGTGTCGGGCAACAGCCTGGTGGTGGCGGGCTTCGCGTTCCTCGAGACGGCCCGCCAGGCCCCGGGTGGCGCCGCGCGCGAGGCGCTCATCGCCATCGCCAACAACTGCTTCGCGTGGCGCGAGCAGCACGACGCGGTGCAGCCGGCCTTCACCCCGCCCTCGCGACCGCCGGACGAGGTGTCCCGCCCGGAGCTGATGCAGGCGCTCACCCCGCTGCTGTGCCTGCAGCTGGGCACGGTGATGTGGAACTTCTCCGACTACGCCGCCACGCAGCGAGACCGCGACTTCAACCCGCTCACCGCCAGGCCCACCGAGTACAACTGGGCGAGCTTCGCGGACCGGTGGCCCGCCATCCTCACCGCCTTCGCGCTCGGCTACCGCAACCCCGCCGCGCTGTGGTCGCTGCCACCGCCGCTCGTCCCCGCCGGCAGTCCGCTGCTGGACCTGACCTGAGGCCCGGGGGCGCTCACTCCACCTTCAGCGTCAGCGTGTCGCTGTTCACGGTTTGAATCAGGGAGTCCGAGACGGTGAGCGTCACCGTGTACGTGCCCGCCTGAGAAGGCGTGCCGGAGAGGACTCCCCCTTCCGCGCCGTTGACGACGGAGATGCCGGGAGGCACGGCGCCCGTCCACGACCACGAGAAGGGCGGAGTCCCGCCGTAGGAGCGCAGGGCGTAGCTGTACGTGCTGCCCACGCGCCCGTCTGGCACGCCCTGCGTCAACACAATCAGGTTGAAGCCCCCCGCGCTCACCGCCCGCATCGACACCAGCCGCGTGGAGACCTGGGGCGGCGAGTCACTGTCCGTCACCTCCACCGTGAAGCTGGCGCTCCCCGCCGGCCCGCTGGTGCCCGTCACCTTGCCGTCCTCGGAGAGCTGCAGCCCCGTGGGCAGGGTGCTGCCGCTGGCCAGCGTGAAGCGGTGGGGCGTCTTGCCTCCAATGGCGGACAGGCTCTCCGAGTAGGGCTTGTTCTGCACTGCGTCCACGAGCTTTCCCGGCCCGGCGAGGTGCAGCTTGGAATAGACGCGCAGGGGGATGCTGCCGCTCGACTGCTGCTGAGGGGTGCTCCGGTCCGTCACGTTGATGGACAGGAAGAAGTCGCCCGAAGCCGCGGGTGCGCCGGTGAGCTGGCCTTCACCGTCGAGCGTGAGCCCCGCCGGCAGCGCCACCGTCGCCGTGAAGGTGTACGGCGGAGTGCCGCCCATCGCGCGCAGCCGGCCGCTGTACGCCCGGCCCTCCTGCGCCGTCCCGAGCGCATCCGGGTCGAGCGCGAGCGGCGTCCCGGCGTCCGTCTCCTCCTGCGTGCCCGCGTCCACGCCCGCGTCCGGGCCTGCGTCCACGCCCGCGTCCTCCCCGGGCCCCGCGTCGTCACCCGCGTCCTCACCCGCGTCACCGGCATCCGGGACGGGCGGCGGGTCCGGGGCCTCGCACGAGTCCAGCTCGCCACAGTCCGGCAGGCAGCGCGACTCCGACGCGAGGCACGTGAAGCCCGTGGGGCACCCGCCTTGCGTGTCACACGCGGCGTAGCGCGACAGGTCCGGCGCGAAGGTGCACGCGACCACGCACAGCAGCGCCAGCACTCCGGGCAGCAGGCGCTTCATCTCAGCACCCTGCGTTGGAGGACGTCCCGGCAGGTAACTCCGGGCAACGGGAGGCTCATGGCAGCTCCCAGACCAGGAAGAACGCCCCGCCCGCGCCCAGCAGCGCGCCCGTCCCCAGCAGCACGTTGGCCGTCGTCGCCTGCTTGCGGCCCGAGTGCAGCCGGTCATCGAGGCACGCGCGGAAGGCCTCGCCCTCACCCGCGCAGCCCGCGTTCCCCGCCGACAGGCGCGACTCCGCACGGCGCGCGGCCACGCCGAAGCCCACGCCCGCCGCGAGCGCCGCGCCTCCCGCCGCCAGCAGCACCTTGGGCCACACGCGCGTCGGACGCTCCACGCTCGCCGACTGCGAGGCCACGCCGTCCAGCGAGGGACGCCCCGCCCACAGCATCTGGAACGCCTGACGCGCCCGCGCCTCGGCCTCGCCGGACTCCGCCTTCGCCGCGGGCACCTGGAACAACTCCCGCGCCTCCCAGTCCTTCGAGTCCTCCAGCGTCAGCACCACGCTGCGCGAGCCACCCACGCCCAGCGCCACGCCGCGCAAGAGCCACGCCGCGCCCGGTGCCACGCTGCGCGCGCCCAGGCACGCCGCGCCCTCGCACGCCGTCGCACCCGGGCCCAGCGTGCGCAGCCGGGCCACCGTGTCGGCGCGCGGCTCCAGGCACACCCCGGGCGTGGAGCCCACCGCGCGGCGCACGGCCTCCTCCAGCCCGCGCGTCTCCTCGCGCGCCAGCGCCACCCGGTCGAAAGGAATGAGCACCACCTTCTGCCCCTCGCACTCCGCCGCCGACTGCGCGAGCGACAGCGAGAGCAGCAGCGCCACGGACAGGGCACTCATGGCGACAGGTCCGGCCCTTCGTCGGGCGCCACCGGCGGCAGCTCGAGGTTCGCCACGTAGCCCCGGTAGAAGCGCGAGCCGAAGGGCACCGAGAAGAGCCTGTCGCGCAGCGCGTCCTGCACCGCCCCGCGCGCGGCGAGCGCCGTCTCGTGCCACGCCAGCCCGCCCGCATCCACCACCGCGCCCGCCTTCGCGAAGGTGAACGCCGCTTCACGTCCGTGCGTGCGCAGGAAGTAGCCGCGGCCCGGAGGCAGCGCCAGCACCACCGAGCGCTCACGCTCCTTGTTGAACTCCGCCACGCGCAGGCCCCGGGCGTCCTCCACCCACAGCCGCCCCTCCAGGCCCGGGGGCACCAGCAGGTAGCTCAGCGCCGCCTGCGTACTCAAGTCCGACAGCGCCACCGAGCGGTCCAGCGCCGGAGGCCGGACGAACGCCGCCAGCTTGCCGCGCACGTCCTCCGCGCCCTGGCTCGCGGCCGCGACGAAGGCATGCAGCTCCGAGTACTCCACGCGCCCGTCCGCGTTGACGTCCGCCGCGCCGGCGAGCGCCGAGCGCACCAGGTGGCTGAACACGCCCGAGCGGATGGCGCTCCACTCGTGGCTCTCCTGCTCCGTCGACGTGGACAGCACCACACCCACCTGCGGGTAGCGGTCCAACTCACGCGTCGCCAGCAGGCCCTTCACCACCGCCGTGTGCGCGGGCCCCACCGGCAGCGCGCCGCGCGAGTGCACGAAGTAGTACGAGTCACACGCGTCCACGATGAGGTGGATGAACGACGCCTGGCTGGGCGCGAGCACGCCCTGGAAGAGGTCCGTGCGCGTGAAGGGGCCGTCCAGCAGGCTCACCGTCCCCTCGCCCGCGGCGCCTCGCTTCCCGTGGCCGGTGAAGACGAAGTACAGAACCGGACGCTCGCCCCGGGCCCGGTCCTCCGCCATGCGCGCGTTGAGCCGGGTGAGGGACTCCTTCAAGGCCGCGCGGGTGGGCGGACGCGTCCGGGCCGCCAGCCCCGGGTGGAGCACCTGCGTCTCGTCGTCCAGCACGCTCAGCAGCACCGCCTCGCGCACGCGGGGGGCCAGCAGCTCGTAGTACCGCGCGCCGTCGTCATCCGCGTAGCGCAGGGGGGCCTGGTTCCTGTCCAGCCCGCCGTTGTGCGCGACGATGAGGGCATAGGCCACGTCCTGGGACGCAGCGCGGGCGGAGGCCGAGAAGAGCAGCGCGACCCACAGGGCCGTAAGGGGTGCGCGGAGGAGAAGTCTCATTCGGTTGGATGGGTGGCGCGACGCATGAGGCTGCCACGAGTCCACTGGCGCAATCCACTCGGGCCCCCTCGCGTCAACACAAGATGACGGCAGCCGCACAGCGCGGTAAGCCGGTGAGGGATGGAGTGGGATGACCAGACATTGCGGCGCTTCCGGGAGGGTGTCCCGGAGGCCCTTGCAGCCGTGTACCGCGCGAACGCGGAGGGGCTCGCTCGCATGCTGAGGGCGGCTGCCTGGCGAGGAGGCGTGTTCTCCCACCTGAGGGGTGCCATGGAGATGGAGAACCTCATCCTGGAGACCTTCGCCCGGGCCTTCGAGCCCCGGACGCGCGCGGCCTACGACGGCACGCGGCCCTACGCCCACTTCCTCATGGGCATCGCCCGCAACGTGCTGCTGGAGCAGTCGCGCAACCGCGAGGTGGCGGTGGGCCTGGAGCCCTTCGAGTCGCAGGGCGAAGTGCCGGAAGACGGCGGCGGGCTGGCGCAGCTGCTGGAGGACCGGGAGGTGGAGTCGTTGGTGGCGGGCTTCAAGGAAGGACTCTCCGCGGAGGAGCGGCGGCTGTTCGAGCTGCGCTTTGGAGAAGGGCTGGCGCAGGAGATGGCGGCGAGCCAGATGGGGCTGACCCGCATCCAGGTGCGGCGGCGAGAGCACGGCATCAAGACGCGGCTGCTCGGCTTCCTCCAGGCGCGCGGCTACCTGGAAGGACTGGAGACCCGGGGCTGGAGCTTCTTCAGACGGCGAGGCGATTCATGAGTGAGTGCGCGGACACGAAGGCGAAGCGGGCCCTGGAGGCACTCTTCCGTGGCGAGCTGGACGCGGAAGGCTTCACCTGGCTGCGCACCCACGCGGCCACCTGCCCGAGCTGCCGCGAGGCGTACGACAGGCTCGCGCGCGTGGAGTCCTCGCTGGAGCAGCGCGCGCTTCCGCAAGCCCGTCAGGCCCTGCTGGAGCAGGCGCTGTTCGCGCGGCTCGGTGAGAGCACGTCCTCCGCTCCAGCACGGGCGCCCGTGCGGGCCACGCCGCCCGCGGAGCGCTTCCCCTTTTTTCGTCCCTGGATGGGCGTGTCACTGGGCCTCGCGGCGACCGCGGCGCTCGCGCTCCTGATGGTGAGGCCGCAGCAGGCGGATGACGCGAAGGACTCCGGGTGGCAGGCGCGCTCGGGACAACCGGGCGCGGCATGGGGCGTGCGGGCCTTCTGCATCGGCGCGGACGGGCAGGTGCGCGGCGAGGCGCGGCCCGGCGGGACGCTGGCGTGCGCGGAAGGGGGCTCGGTGCAGTTCAGCTACACGGCGCCCCAGGCGGCGCGGCTGACCATCGAAGCGGCGTCCCCCTCGGGCGAGCCGCTGCGCTTCTTCCCCAGCGAAGGCCCGGCGGCGGACGTGGCCCCGGGAGTGGACGTCATCCTGCCCTTCAGTACGCCGGTGCAGGAGGGGTGGCTCAGCGGTGCGCTGGAGGTGCGCGCGCGCTTCACGGATGCCAAGGGGCAGCCGCTGGGCGAGACGCGGGTGACGCTGACGCCGCGCTGACGGACGAATTCGAAATGCGGCGCTGAAACTCCGGACGGGCTCGCGTCACAACGCGGACACCGGGCCCCTGGAGGCCCGGGTTCTCTTCCCGAGGAGTCGCGCCGTGTCCAAGCCGTCCGTGTGGGTGAGCCTCGCCGTGGGGCTCGTGTTGGGTTTCGTGGGAGGTCGGGTCGGCCGTCCCTCGGATGCATCCGCTAGCGCCGTCGAGGCGCGCGGGGCTCCGACGGCGGCGAAGGCGCCGGGGGCCCGGCAGCGGCCTCCGATTTCGCCCACCGTCTACAAGGTGCCGCTGGACGGCTCGATTGCGGCCGGGCCCGAGGACGCGCTCGTCACGCTGGTGGAGTTCTCCGACTACGAGTGCCCCTTCTGCTCGCGCGCGCACGGGACGGTGAAGCAGCTCCAGGAGAAGTACGGGAAGAAGCTGCGCGTGGTGATGAAGCACCACCCGCTGCCCAACCACCCGCACGCAAAGCCCGCGGCGCTGGCGGCGCTCGCGGCCGGCGAGCAGGGGAAGTTCTGGGAGATGCACGACACGCTCTTCAGCAACGCGCGCGCACTGAACGAGGGGGATTTGGAGCGCTACGCACAAGGACTGGGCCTGGACGTGGAGCGCTGGAAGAAGGACATGAGCGACGCGCGGCTGGCCGAGCGCATCCGCAAGGACGAGTCGCTGGCGATGCAGGTGGGCGCCACCGGGACGCCGGGCTTCTTCGTGAATGGTCGCTTCATCAGCGGGGCGCAGCCGCTGGAGGTCTTCACGGGCGTGGTGGACGAGGAGCTGGGCAAGGCGGAGGCGCTGGTGAAGGGCGGCGTGCGCCCGGCGGAGGTGTATGCGCGCGTCATCGAGAAGGGCGTGGACCGGCCGCCCTCGCAGCCGGCGGCCGCGCAGCAGGAGCTGCCGGTGCAGAAGGTGGAGGTGGGCAATGCGCCCGCGCGCGGCCCGGCGAACGCGCCGGTGACGCTGGTGGCCTTCTCCGACTTCGAGTGCCCGTTCTGCGCCCGCGCCGTGCCGACGATGAAGGCGCTGGAGCAGGAGTACGCCGGCAAGCTGCGCGTGGCCTTCAAGCACCAGCCGCTGGACATGCACCCGCACGCGAAGCTGGCGGCGGCCGCGTCCCTGGCCGCGCACGAGCAGGGCAGGTTCTGGGAGTTCCACGACATCCTCTTCGCGAACCAGCGGCAGCTCGACAGGGCCTCGCTGGAGGCCTACGCGAAGCAGCTCGGCCTGAATGAGGCGCGCTTCAAGGCGGCGCTGGACTCGGGGAAGTTCGACAGCCAACTGACGGCGGACATGAGCGAGGGCACGCGCGTGGGCGCGAACGGGACGCCCACGTTCTTCATCAACGGCCGCCCGCTGGTGGGCGCGCTGCCCATCGACCAGTTCCGCCGCATCATCGACGAGGAACTGAAGAAGTCCGGCGCGGCGCGGTAGGCCGCCTCCGAAAAAATAAATCCCCTGAGGAAGATTGAGTCCCCCTCCCGTTCAGGTGTCAGCGGGCACGCACCGCCCCAAGCACCTGAACCCAATCGAGGGGGACTCATGTCAGCGCTTCGCAACACCCTGGTGGCCTCCGTGGCCGCCGTGGGACTGAATGGTTGTGTCTACGGTTACATCAACGACGCCGCGACGGGCAGCGCCATGCAGGACGTGACAGTCACTGTCGCGTCCGGCGTCTGCTACGGCTCCGGCTGCGCCAACCCCATCATCCAGAAGTCCGACACGTCGGGCGTCTACATCTTCGACGCCTACGGGAACCAGCACGGCGAAGACCAGGTGCAGCACCTCATGGTCGCTGGCGGCGAGGAGGCCCTCAAGCTCGTCTACAGCCGCGCGGGCTACCGCACCGTCAACGTCTTCCACAAGCCCAACTACGAGACTGTCGAGGACGAGGGCGTCGAGTACCAGGTCTCCAACGTGCAGACGGTGTACCTCTGCGCGCTGACCGCCCCGGACTCCGACACGGACGGCATCTGCGACGCCGCGGAGAACCGCTACGGCACCAACGCCTTCAGCTCGGACACGGACGGCGACAGCATCAGCGACTTCGCGGAGCTGTACGGCTCCGGCGGCGTCGACCTGCGCTACTACGGCGCCAGCCCGAAGAAGAAGGACGTCTTCGTGGAGATGGACTACTACCCCGGCCTCAAGCCCATCCAGGCCGCGCTGGACCGCGTGACGGCCGCCTTCGCCGCCGCGCCGGTGAGCAACCCGGACGGCTCCACGGGCGTCAACCTGCACCTCGTGCTCAGCCAGCAGATTGACGCGGCCGACGCCAACATGGACCTGAACCCGGCGTGGGCGGACTTCGACGTCATCAAGGCCAAGTACTTCCCCGCGCGCCGCGCGCCGTTCTTCCACTACGCGCTCGTCGCCAACCAGTACGACGCCAGCGGCTCCAGCGGCCTGTCTCGCGGCATCCCCGGCCATGACTTCATGGTGACCATGGGCAACTGGTCCACCCCGGGCGGCACCGAGCAGCAGCAGGCCGGCACCATCATGCACGAGCTGGGGCACAACATCGGCCTGCAGCACGGCGGCAACGAGGGCATGAACTACAAGGCCAACTACCTGAGCCTCATGAGCTACGGGTACCAGCTGCGCGGCCTCACGAAGGACGGCACCGACGGCATCCTCGACTACTCGCGAGTGCGCCTGGCCGCCGCGAGCGAGGCCTCCGTCAGCGAGCTCAACGCCTTCTCGCCCATCGCCCCGACGACCGAGGCGGACCTGTCCCACTACGGCGTGCGCATCGGCACCGTCCTGCGCACCGGCAACGCGAGCGCCAACCTCGACTTCAACGGCAATGGCGTCATCCAGGCCGGCTTCATCGCCCAGGACCTGAACAACGACGGCGACACGTCGGACTTCATCAACGCGTCGCAGAACGACTGGACGGCGCTCATCTACCACGGCGCCAGCACCATCGGTGACGCCAACCTGGGCGCTCCCAACAGCCTGGTCGCGCCACAGAGCTTCCTCGTCCGGCCCGAGACGACCGAGCGCTGCATCACCGAGTTCGAGACCCGCCGCTAAGCCCTCGAACTGAAGAGCGCGGCACCCACGCCGCCGGGTTCCTCGCGAGAGGGGCCCGGCGGTCGTGTTTCCGGCGCACACGGTGGGATGCAATCGATGCGAGGGTACGGCGTAGGAGCCGCCAATCCTGGAGAACGTCATGCGCCCACCGCTTCACCGCCTCGCCCTCGTCACCCTCGCTGGCTGCACGGGTGTCGCCCTGCTCACCGCGGCCGACACGCGAAAGCCCACCACCGAGTGGATGGCCCGTCCATCCGAGGCGGCCCGCATCGCCCGGGTGGAGGCGGGCCTGCCCACCGTCACGCTCCCCGGCGAGAAGCCCATGCGCCTGCCGCTCGAGCGCTGGATGGAGCTGTACAAGATTCCCGGCGTCAGTGTCGCCGTGTTCGAGAAGAACGCGCTCGTCTGGGCGAAGGGCTATGGCGTGAAGCAGGCCGGCGGCACGGACCCCGTCACGCCCGACACGCTCTTCCAGGCCGCGTCCATCAGCAAGCCGGTGACGGCCCTCGCGGCGCTGCACCACGCCGAGGCCAGGAAGTGGTCGCTCGACGCGAACATCAACGACACGCTGGGTACGTGGAAGCTCCCGGAGAACGAGTACACGAAGACGGAGAAGGTGACGCTGCGCCGCCTGCTCAGCCACAGCGCGGGCACGACGGTGCACGGCTTCCCCGGCTACGCGGTCACCGACCCGCTCCCGACGGTAGAGCAGGTCCTGGACGGAGCGAAGCCCGCGAACACCGCTCCGGTGCGGGTGGACATCGTCCCGGGGACGAAGACGCGCTACAGCGGCGGCGGCACCACGCTCGTGCAGTTGATGATGGTGAACCAGCTGAAGAAGCCGTTTCCGCAAATCATGCGGGAGACGGTGCTGGCGCCGCTCGGCCTGAAGCACAGCACGTACGAGCAGCCCCTGCCCGCCGCCCTCGCGCCGATGGCCGCCGCCGGGACGCGCTTCGGCGGAGAGAGCGTCGAGGGAAAGTGGCACGTCTACCCGGAGATGGCGGCGGCGGGCCTGTGGACGACGCCGTCCGACCTGGGGCGCGTCGCCATTGAGGTATCGAAGGCACGGGCGGGGAAGTCCACTCGCGTGCTGTCACAGGCGATGGCGAAGCAGATGCTCACGAAGCAGTCGGAGTCCTTCGGGCTGGGGTTCCAGTTGGAGGGCGACAAGGACCGCTTCCTGCACGGCGGCTCGAACGAGGGCTTCCAGTGCCTCCTGATTGCGTTCGCCGACTCGGGCAGTGGGGTCGCCATCATGACCAACTCGGACAGCGGCGGCCTGCTGTTCGACCGTATCGTCTCCAGCGTGGCCGCCGAGTATGGCTGGAAGTCGTATGTCCCCCGCCCGGAGAACTTCTTCATCCAGATGGACCTGCTCGCGCGGCTCAAGGGAACGGATGCGGCGCTCGCCTGGTACCGGTCCATGAAGCGAGATGACACGTCCGGCAAGCTGACTCCCGGGGACCTGAACAACCTCGGCTACCGGCTGCTCAGCGAGGGACAGGGCGCCGACGCGCTGAAGGTGCTCCAGGCGAACGTCGAGCTCTACCCCGAGGACGCGAATGCCTATGACAGCCTCGGTGAGTGCTTCATGAAGGCGGGCCAGAAGGAGGAGGCCATCGCCAGCTACAAGAAGTCGCTCGAGCTGGATTCGAAGAACACCAACGCCGTGAAGATGCTGGAGAAGCTCGGCGCGAAGCCCTGAGCCTCACGGGCCTGGTCCCCGTCGCTCACGCCCCACGCGGAATCGCAGTCCCCGATGCGCTCGATGAATTCGGCGAGCGCATCGCCCGGGTCAGGTGGCTCGCCGAGTCACCCCACCCGCGAGCAGCGGCACGAGGTCCACTCCGCTCCACAGCCGCTCTCGCATCTCGCGCGTGTCCACCAGCGCGCGAGCGCCCCGAGGCGTGACGGCGAACACCCGCCGGGAGCTGTCCCCCCGCTCGGACGCAACCAGCCCCTTCGCTTCGAGCCGGTCCAGCGTGGCGTACACCGCGCCAATCGCCACCTCGCGTCCGGCCACCACCTCCAGCTCCCGGCGGACGGCCATTCCGTACGCGCCCCCCACGTCGGGGGCCCGCGCGGTGCGGACCACGGCGAGCAGCACCTGCTCTTCGAAGGTGCCGAGGGGTGCATCGGACGTCGTGCTGGAAGCGGGCGACACGGACTGCTCCTCTCGAAACGACAGCTTGAAACGGGCGGGACTCTATCCCTCACGGAACACGACGGCGGGGTCCAGTCGACTGGCGCGCCAGGCGGGCAGCAGCGCCGCGCCAACACCCACCGCCAGCAACCCCAGCGTGGCGCCCGCGAGCGACAGCGGGTCCACCGCGCTCACTCCATACAGGAACGACGAGAGCAGCCGCGCCAGGGCCAGCGCCGCGATGATGCCAATCACGCTCCCGAGCAGCACCAGCGCCCCACCCCGTCCCACCACCTGCGCCACCACCCGCGACGGACGCAGCCCGAGCGCGATGCAGATGCCCAAGTCCCGCTGCCGCCGCCGGACGAAGTGCGAGGTGACGCCATACACCCCCACCGCGCCGAGCACCACCGCGAGCGCAGTGAGGAACGTGAGCACGGACATCACCTGCCGCGCGGGACCGATGGCCTGGGCGAACACCGCCTCCAGCGTGGAGCCGCGCTGCACGGCCACGGAGGGCGAGGTGGCGGCAATCTGCTTCCGGGCGGCATCGACCAGCGCCGCGGGGTCCTGCCCGGGCTGCGCGCGCAGCACCAGCACCTGCCCTGTCATCATCATGTCCGCCACCTGCGCGTGGAGCATGTAGCGCGCGGGCACGGAGCCGTCGGTGAGGCCCGCCTCCGCCACGTCCTCCACGACGCCGACGATGCGCTCCAGCCCTTCAAGTCCCGTGTTGATGCGCTGGCCGATGGGGTTCTCCCCCGGGAAGTACTTCTTCGCGAGCGCGCGGTTGATGACCACGGCGCGCTCGGTGTCCACCCGGTCGCTCTCGAGCAGCAGGCGCCCGTCAATCAACTGGATGCCAATGGCCTCGAAGTACCCGGGGGACACCAGCCGCACGTAGGTGGTGGTGGAGGGCAGGTCCGGCTTGCCCTCGATTTCGAGCCCCCAGTCCTCACCCGCGCCGCGCAGCGGCAGCTTCTGCGTGGCGCCCACCGCGCGGACGCCCGGGAGCGTGGCGAGCGTGGCCTCCAGGTCCGCCATCACCCGCGGCCGGGCCTCGCGAGCGACGTTGCCCTCCATCACCACGTCCAGCACCGCGACGCGGCCGGTGTCCACCCCCGAGTCGATGGCGCGCAGGTTCGTCACCGAGCGCACGAGCAGCGCGGCCCCCGCCGTCAACAGCACCGCGAGCGCCACCTGCCCCACCACCAGCGCGCCTTCCGTCCGCCCACCGCGTGCACCCACTCCACCCGTGCGCGACTTCGAGAGAGCGCGCTGCGGGTCGGACCTACGCAGCGAGCGCGCCGGCAGCAGCGCCACCGCGAAGGCCGCGACGAGCGCCAGCACGAGCGCGGCGGAGAACACGCCCCAGTCCAGCGAGCCATGCGGCGCGAGCGGCCCGAGCGGCAGCGCGTCGGTGAGCAGCCGGAAGCCCTGGGCCGCGATGACGGCGCCGACTCCGGCGGCGGCGAGCCCCAGCAGGAGTGCCTCCGCGAGCAACTGCTGCGTCATCCGGCGGCTGTCCGCGCCGAGCGCCATGCGGACGGCGAGCTCGGTGGCGCGGCTGTCCACCTGCCCGAGCATCAGCGCGGCGACGTTGGCGCAGGCGATGAGCAGCAGCACCGCCATGGCCGCGAGCGTCGCGAGCAGCGGCGCCTGCAGCGGCCCGAGCAGGTGCTCACGCAGCGGCGTCAGCGCGGGCGCGCGGGACTTGTCCCAAGCCGCCGGGTACTGGAAGCGCTCCTTGAGCCGCGCTCCGAGTCGCTTCAGCGCCAGGTCCACGGCGGGCCCGTCCGTGCCGGGAGCGCGGCGGCCCACCAGCGCGTAGTTGCCGGAGCCGTCCTCCGGATTGAGCGGCTCCACCACCCAGGCGCGCACCGTCGGGTCCGGGAACCAGAAGCCCCTGGGCATGACGCCCACCACGGTGTGCGTCGCCCCGTCGAGCTCCACCGTGTTGCCGATGAGCGACGGCTGCCCGCCGAGGTCCGAGTAGAGCCCGTCGCTGATGATGACCGCCGGCGCGGCGCCCGGACGGTCCTCGCCGGGCTCGAAGGCGCGGCCCAGCGCGGGGCGGACGCCGAGTACGTCGAAGAGGCCGGCCGTGGTGGAGATCGAGGTCACCAGCTCGGGCGAGGCCTGGGGGCCTCGGCGCAGCGGGAGCTCCTTGGTGCGGAAGGCGGCGACGGCGCTGAAGCCGGACCAGTCGGAGGACAGGTGGAGGAACTCGCGCTCGGACCAGTCACCCGGGGACCAGAAGAGGCCGAGCCGCTCTTCATTGGGGTACGGCAGCGGCGTCAGGAGCAGTCCGCGGACGAGCCCGAAGGCCGCCGCTGTCCCGCCAACGCCGATGGCGAGGGTGAGGATGGCCAGCAGCGCGTAGCTGGGACGCGCGCGCAGCCGGCGGGCGGCGTAGCGCAGGTCCATGATGAAGCTCTCCATGGGGGGGCCTCCGGGGCGCAGGCGGCTGGAGGTCGGCTCGAAGCCGGTCCAACCGCGGAAGAACGTCCGCCGCACCAGCGGCGGCACGGAGCCGAGCACCTGACGCCACAACCACGCGCTCGCGGCCCGGCGGCCCTCACGGGCCTCGCGGGAAGCGAACTCGGCGCGGAGCTCGACAATCACCTCGTCCCGCTCGGCGTACGGAAGCCATGCCCGCAGCAGGGACAGAGGCAGTCGGGGGACCTTCTGGGGGCCTCCACTCCTCGGCTCCAACGGCGGCACGCAAACCTCGTCTTGCTGGCTGGGGTGTTACTACAATGTAGAATACGGGGCCAGCGACGGACGATTGCATGGGGATTTCCGCGCGAGGAGGAGGGCCAGGTGGGTCCGCGCCGACGCCCGAATCTTCAGGGCCCCGAAGTGCTCTCCCGGCGCATCCGGCTGCGCCTCAGCGTGCGAGCGGCGTGAAGTAGCGCGGCTCGACGGCAGGCACTCCTCCCGCGCCCTGCATCTTCTTGCCCGCGAGCTTCATCACCGCGCCCAGCAGGGTGAACATCACGTGCAGCACGCCCAGGGGCTTGAGCACCATCTGTCCCGCGCGCGTCTGGCCTGCCTGGACCCGGTCGATTTCGGGTTGGCGCTCCTGCTGAATCGCCTGGAAGACCGCTTCGTCCAGCGGGCTTTCCGCCTGGATGGCATCCAGCAGGCGGTTGGCGGCCACGAAGGTGTCGCGGATGGCGAGGTTCAACCCCTGCCCTCCCGACGGCGACATGGTGTGCGCGGCGTCTCCGAGGAAGAGCACGCCGGGCGCATGCCAGCGGCGCACGCGGTCGACGAGAATCTTGAGCACCTGCCAGTCGGTCTTCTCATCGAGCTGGCGCTCCACGTGCGGGCGCAGCGCCTCCGGCACCGTGGGCAACAGGCGCTTGCGCAGCTCCGGGAGGTCCTTGCGCAGACGGTTGAGGTCGCCCGGCTCGCTGTACGCCAGATGCAGGCGGTGGTTCGTGGAGGGCTGGAAGACGACGACGAGCCCCTTGCCGAACATGTGGACCTGGAGCGACTCGGGCAGCGTCTCGGGTGCGGCGGAGAGGTCGAAGCGCAGCCAGAGCGCGTCGGCGGTCGTCTCGAACTCCTCGGTCTCCAGCCCGCACGACTTGCGCAGGTGGCTGTTGCGTCCGTTGCAGACGATGAAGAGGTCTCCGTCGACACGGCCCTCCACGCCGTCGTGCCGGGTCTTCATCGCGACAACGCGCCCGTCCTCCTGGATGGCGTCGAGCACGGTGGTGCCGAAGTCCAACTGGTAGTGGGGGTAGCGGCCACACAGCTCGTGCAGCAGGGCGAGCATCCCGGGCTGCGACACCACCGCGCCGCGCTCCCGGGGACCGGGCACGCGGACCTGACGACGCATGCCCACGTACATGCGCCGCTCGATGTCCGGCAGCGCCAGGCCGCGCTCGCGCAGGACGGAGAAGAGTCCCGCGCGCTCGAGAGCCTCCACGACGGAGGCCTGCAGGAGCTCGCCGCGGAACTCGCGCTCGAAGTCCGGGTGGCGCTCCAGGACACGCACCGGGACGCCGTTCGAGACGAGCTGATAGGCGAGGACCATTCCGGCGGGTCCACCACCGACGATGACGACACGAGGAGCCTTCATGCCGGCCCTTCTACCCCGACACGCGGCTCAAGCCTCGCCGAAGGAACGCCACCTCACCAGGAGTCGAGTGCGCTGACGCGGGGAGCGCGTTCGCTTCAGGATTATTCTCCCGCCCTTCGCCGCCCCCCTGACGCACAGTAGATTCCGGAAGAAATGAGGTTTCCTCCGTGGCATGTCCTCGCACCCGTAATCATGCTTGCCGTCGCGTGCGCAGGCCCCAGGCGCTACTACGTCCGAGCCGAGCTGCCTGTCCTGGAGGACACGCCCGACCTTGCAATCTCGCCCGGTCCCTGGAAACACGAGGACGTCCCTGTCGTCATCTCGGACACGGCCAGTAGTGTTCCGGACGACCTGGTGCTCCCGGTTCTCAAAGCACTGATGGCCCTGCCAGGTGCGGCAGACGCCTGTGATGCGAGCACGGGACGCGCGCGCCCCGACGCTTCCGAGTATTGCGTCGCTCTCTACAGGACCCCTCAGGACTGGCGCGTGTCCTGGCCCATCCGCAACCTGACCAAGGAGCGCGACTCATGCACTCCCCCTTTCGGTGGAGTGGAGGATGAAGATTTCGGTCGAGACCTGCCCATCCTGGGCTTCGCACACAATCATCCTTGTGGTGCGCGCATGAGCAGCCCGGACCTCGTCACGTTTCCCGCGATGAAGACACGCGAGGGAATCTGGACGATGGTGTCCTACGCAGCGAGCCCCAGTGGCAAGCTGGCGCGCGATGCTCGGGGACAGCCGATTCTTGCATCGGCGTGGCTCGCCACGGGACGCCTCGACGCGCCTCGCTTCTACAAGTGGAGCCCAGCGGGTGAGGTCTTTCGCTGGAACGAGGACAAGCAGGTATGGGAGTTCCAGGCAACCTGCCAACCCCAATCATCCAGCAGGCTCAGCCCCCGGGCCGCTCCGCCGCAGTGCCTTCCCGAGCTGGAATAGAACGCCGCGTTTCCCCCAGGGTCGCAAGATGCCAGCACACTACTTTCTACTGCTCACCTCGCTGCTGCTCGATGGAGGGCCTCTGGCAATTGACGGAGGCTCCCCTGGCACTCCATCGAACACCTCAAGGCTCGATGGTGGGACCGCTGTCCTCCCACCCAGCGCCGCCAGCACCGATGGGGGAACTCCCTTGACTCGCGGCCCCATCATCGCAGCAGGCATTGAGTGGCCAGATGACGTGCGTCCCCTGGCCACGCTGGATGGCCCCGCGGTCCTCGCCGCCCATGCCGCGCTGCAACAACTGTTGTCGAGCTTTCCGAAAGAATCCGCGGGTACCTGTTCTCACTCGGCGAAGGCCATGGAAGTGGTCGTCGGACAGGAAGGCGGTCTCTATTTCGTCCGAATCAACCAGCGCGTGGAGAAGTGCGGCGGCTTCGCTCCCGGCTTCAACCTCACGCTCGACTGGTTCGAACTGTATGCCGTGTCGCCCGAGGGACAGGTGCTGGCTCGCTACCCCTTCCAGCCGTAGCTACCGCCCATACCCGCTGCAAGGGCTTCCCATTCCTTTCACTTCGAGTGCGCCCCCACCCTGTGGAGGTAGAGCCCCGACTTGCGCGAAAAGCACGGGCCAGCCATACCGGAGCGGCAACCAGTAACCCTGGTGACCGATGGCCTCCCCGACATCTCCGAACTTTCAATTCCTGGCGGCGCATGACCCGCTATTGGTGGCGTTGGGCGCTCAAGCAGAACGCTTCTTCGCGGACGACTCCGTCACCTGCTTGATGAAGTTGCGGCAGTTGGGGGAGGTGCTGGCCGAGCATGCCGCCTCCAGCATGGGCATCGATATGCCCGGCCTCAATCTGCGTGACGTCAGGCGACTTCCAGTGCCGCTGGCTCCATTGGCCGAGCAGGAAGAAATTGGGAAGCGCCTAGCCTCATTGATGGAGGTTGAACAACGACTCAGGAACGCATGGAGCGCCGCGAATAAGCATGCAGCTCAGCTTGATGGTGCCCTGCTCGCCAAAGCCTTCTGCGGCGATCTTGTCCCGCAGGACCCGAACGACGAGCCCGCCTCCGTGCTCCTGGAGCGCATCCGCGCCGAGCGCGAGGCCGCCGCCTCTACTCCGAAGCAGCGACGCACCACCAAGGCCACCGGCCGCAAGAGCACCACAGGGAACCCGACATGAAGACCACATGGATGGTCCGCGCCGGACGCGGCAGCGAGAACATCGAGGAGTTCCTGCGGCACGGCATCGTCGCCATGGGAGACGCGAGGCTCGGCCCGCTGTCGCCCTCGCAGTCCAAGGCGGACATGCTGCGCCTCTACGCGGAGAAGTACCCCGAGGAAGGAGAGGGCACGCGCGCCACCTGGGCCAGCCAGTCCGCCCGCTTCGTCAGCGAGATGAAGTCCGGCGACGGCGTCATCACCTACGACAGCGAGCGCCGCCTCTACTTCGTGGGCACCCTGGCCTCGGAGTACGAGTGGGCGCCCCAGCTCATCGAGTCCAAGCCCCACATGCGCCGCGTGAAGTGGACCGGCCGCGTCTCCCGGGACGGGCTGAGCGCATCGGCGCGCAACTCGCTCGGCGCCATCCAGAGCCTCTTCAAGCTGGGCCCGGACGTGGCCACCGAGCTGGCCGAGCTGGCCGTCGCTCTCGATACGGCCCCGGAGGAAACCCCTCCCGTCGCCCCGCCCGTGGCGCATCCCGCCGAGGGCAAGCCCCGCTCGGACGCGGAGCTGAGCGCGGAGATGTTCGACAAGGCCGGCGCCTTCGTCGAGGACGCCATCAGCCGCCTGGACTGGGAGCAGATGCAACACCTGGTCGCCGGCATCCTGCGCTCCATGGGCTACCAGACCCGGGTGTCCGAGCCGGGTCCGGACCGTGGCGTGGACATCTTCGCGTCGCCGGACGGCCTGGGCCTCCAGGAGCCGCGCATCTTCGTCGAGGTGAAGCACCGGCCCGGCACGCCCATGGGCACCAAGGAGCTGCGCGCCTTCCTCGGTGGCCGCAAGGCCAACGACAAGTGCCTGTACGTGAGCACCGGCGGCTTCACCAAGGACGCCCACTACGAGGCCGAGCGCTCCAACATCGCGCTCACGCTCATCACCCTGCCGCGCCTTCGCGAGCTGCTCCTCGAGCGCTACGAGCAGCTCGATGCGCCGACGCGCGCGATGGTGCCGCTCCAGCGCTTCTACTGGCCCGCCCGGTAGCACGTCCGGTCGGCATCTTCGTGCATGGAGCGTTCAATGAATTCTGATGCTCTCTCGCACCCGACACGTTTCTTCCTCCTGAAGAAGCGGAACGAAGGCCAGCACGACACCGAGTTCAACGGCACAATCGCGAATGTCGGACCCGCCCTTCGCTGCCCACAGTGTGGAGGCATCATCGGAGCACTGAGCTGGGAGCCGCCATACCAGGGGGAACTGGAACTCTACGGCACAGACTTCGGAGACCTCATGCCGGGGGTTAGCGGCCTCCTCGCCACCGAGCGCTTCGTCGAGGACTTCAAGGCAGAGGGACTCACGGGCCTCAGCGGCTTCCATCCCGTCGAGATAAAACGGGTCCGCCGACGGGGCCGTGGCCCCAAGCCCGGTCCGCCTCCGAAGTATCTCTACGTCACCCTCGCCTACGGCCACGCCGCCCTGGACATGGAGCGCAGCCGCATCCTGCGCAAGAAGCCCCCGACGTGCACCTGGTGCCGCTATGCCGGACCGGACGCCATCGACGGCCTCGTCCTGGAGGAAGGCACCTGGAACGGTGAGGACGTGTTCCGGCCACGCGGCATGTGGGGCGTCGTCCTCTTCTCCGAGCGCTTCAAGCGCTTCGCCGAGCGGCACGCCATGAGCCACATGGCCCTCATCCCCATCGAGAAGTACGTCTGGGACCCGCTGGGCCTGCTACCGCCGCAGCCGCCGCAACCGTAGCCAGCCAGCCGTCAGGCCCCACGCCGGCAGTCAGCTACTGGCCGGCCCGGTAGCACTTCCATCCGGGCTCTTCGTGCGTGGTGCATCCGAAGCCATGCACGCCAGGACTCTCGAATCCAGCACTACGCCTTCGCTCGTGCCGGCACCGTCTTCCCGTACGATGGGAGCCCCCCTCACTCCAGAGACCTTTTCATGGCACCTCGTTGGAGCATTGCGCTCCTGTTGCTGGCGCTGTTGTCCGGGTGTGCCACCTCGCGCGTCGTACGCCTCGACACGGGCCAGGGAGCGCCGCTGGAGTACAGGCCCCCCACTTCCGACAAAGCCGTGAGGGTGGACGCAGACGCGTTCGAGGACGCACTGACGCGCCTGGTGCTGAACGCCCCCATGACGCTCCGCTCCTCCCAACAGGGGTGGCTGCAACGCGCCTCCTATCCAGCCAACGACGGGGGCTCTGCCTGGCAGCGCCTCATGGGCAGGAGCTTCGGAGGCCTGTGCAAGGCGGGCCAGCGCAGGGGAGACTGCCTGTCGCTCCTCGATGAAGCGCTGGGCCTGAACGAGTGGGACAAGCTGGGGGTGGCCCTGGGCCTGTCGCTCGACCCCATGAAGGAGAGCATCGCAAGGGCCGTAGAGAACACCCTCGCTCCCCAGCTCTTCTACGCGGTCATTTCGACAGGCCTCGTCACCTGGGCAGTCATGGCGGCGAACCCCGAGCCCGTCTTCACCAAAGGCGGCGGCCATCGTCTCGGCGGTCCTGCTGGTCTACCTGGGGCTGGAGACCTTCCTCGAAGTGGTGGAGGCGAGCAGGGAGCTGAAGCGGACCACGGACCGGGCCACCATGCCCCAGGAGCTGGAGCAGGCCGGCCAGCGCTTCGCGAACCGGGTAGGCCCGCAGGTGGCACGCGTCGTCGTCCTCGCGGTGACGGTGGTGGTGACCCACGGAATGACTGGAGGCGCCGCGTTGCTGGCCTCGCGGCTGTCGATGCTGCCTCGCTTCCCGCAGGCGGCGGCGGTGGGCGCCTCACAGGTGGGAATCCATCTGGCCAACGTCGGGCAGGTGACTGCGGTCGCCATCATGGGAAGTACCGTCGTCATCTCCCTGCCCGCCACCGCAGTGGCCATGGTGATTCAGGGCATGAGCGGAGGTTCGACGGCATCAGCGCCGAGCGGACAGCTCCATCACGTCATTTCCAAGCGGATCGCGGCAGAACTGGAAGATCACTCCACCCTCAGTGGCCATTACACAGCGAGAGACCCACGCTTCGTCACGCGAGCCGCCGACAAGGCGGCCCACAACGGCTACCAGAAGTGGCACCGCGATGTGGATGATGAAGTCATCGGCTGGCTGCGCAGATACACCAACGCAACACCCCAGGAGTTCGAGGCGTTCTTGCGAGAAATCTACAGCCGCCCGGCCATGCGAGCGAGGTTCCCCAATGGCTTCTGATGCTTCTTCGCACCCGACACATTTCTTCGTCCTGGATAGGCTGCGCGAAGGTGAGCACGACACCGAGTTCAGCAGGACCAGCTCGAATATCGGCCCCGGGCTGCGCTGCCCTCAGTGTGGGGACTTCATCGGATCGCGAAGCTGGGAACCGCCCTACCAGGGCGACCTGGAGCTCTACGGAAAGGACTTCGGGGACCTCTTGGACAGTCCTGGCGGCGGCCTCATCATCACCGAGCGTTTCGCCGAGGACTTCAAGGCGGAGGGACTCACGGGCCTCAACGGCTTCCACCCCGTCGAGGTGAAGCGGGTCCGCCGCAAGGGCCGTGGCCCCAAGCCAGGCCCGCCGCCGAGGTATCTCTACGTCACCCTCGCCTACGGCCACGCCGCCCTGGACATGGAGCGCAGCCGCATCTTGAGAAAGAAGCCCCCGGAGTGCACCTGGTGCCGCTATGCCGGACCGGATGCCATCGACGGCCTCGCCCTGGAGGAAGGCACCTGGAACGGTGAGGACGTGTTCCGGCCACGCGGCATGTGGGGCGTGGTCATCGTCTCAGAGCGCTTCAGGCGCTTCGCCGAGAGACACGCCATGAGTCACATGGCCATGGTGCCCATGGAGAAATACGTCTGGGACCCGCTGGGCCTCCTACCGCCTCAGCCCTAGCTACCGCCCATACCCGGCGCTCTTCACCTCGATGAGCTTGCCGTTCTCGAACACCACCACCTGCATCAAGCGGTTGGGGCCGAAGTTGTACGTCCACTCCTCGAACGTCTTCTGAACCACGCGCTTCGTCGAGGTGTCCCCGTCCTTCGTCTTCACCTCTTCCGACTCCGTGCGGGACTCCCGCGACACGGGCTCACCGCACTTCGCCGCCACGTCCGACTTCGACGCCCCGTCCGACACGAGCCCCGTGCCACAGCGCAGCGAGGCTGCCTGTCCAACCACGGGGACCCACACCACTGCCACTGCGACGGCCAGCAAGAACGTACGCATCGGGACCTCCTCCGTCCGGGCTCCGACGGGGAAGCCCGGAAGAAATTCACGCGTACGGATTGTAGAACTTCGCGAACGTCGCCCGGGCGAAGTCGCCGAAGGTCATCCCCGGCTGGAACGCCCCCACCCGCTGCTCCTTCGGGTCCGTCCCCGCCGGCGCCCGCAGGTGCGCGTCGTTGTCCGGCTGCATGAACACCGCGAACGTCGAGCGCGAGATGTTCCGGCTCGCCGGATGCGCCAGCGCCTGCACCGCGTGCGGCGTCGCCCTCAACAGCCCGCCCGTCACGACCTGCGAGCTCTCGCCAATCTGGAACGCCAGGCAGTCCTTCGGGATGATGACCTTCCGCTCCTCGCCACCGCGGGTGCGGACGTACAGCCCTGCCTCCGGGTCCGGCAGCGGGATGTCCGACTTCGCCGGCTCGGGCGCTCCGGGCTCCGACTCGAAGTACATCGCCGGACACAGCGCCGTCAGCGAGCCGTGGTCACTGTGCCAGCCGCACCACGAGTCGCGCGTACGCGGCGTCGCGTCCTCGTTGATGGCGAAGTAGTAGAGCAGCCGCGCCTTGCACGCCCGTGACTCGCGAATCGTCTTCGCCAACTGCGCGTCCGGAGACAACCTGTCCCCCAGCCGCGAGCGCACGTACGTGTCGCACTGCTCCGCGACGAGCACGCCCACGTCCACCATCCGCTGCCCCAGCGTCATGAAGGCGGGGCGCAGCTCCGGGAAGTCCGCGTCCGGCCACACGTTCGGGTGGTAGTTCTCCGGGTACTTGTCCACCAGCGACGCGTCCGCCTGCGGCACGTCGTACTGGGGGTTGTTGTAATAGGAGCCCTTGAACTCATCGAACTGGCCGGGCTTGAGCAGCTCCTTCCCGTGGCTCCAGCCGAACGAGTAGCTGCTCCGCTGGTGGACGTACTTGTCCTTCACCGCGTTGGGGAGCGCCGCGAAGCGGAACCCCAGCGGCAGCAGGCCGTTGCGCAGCTCCACCAGCCCCGGGATGCCCCGGACCACCAGCAGGCCGATGCCGTCCGGTCCATAGGCGCGCTCGATGGCGGCCGACATGTCCACGCCCGCCGCGAGCTTCGCGTAGTCGAGAAGGACCACTCCGTCTTTCGTCTCAGCCACTTCGCTGCTCATCCCGAAGGCCTCTGTCCCCTCACGGCGCCACACGCGCGGGCCGGGGTGCCCAGGCACCCCGCCACTGGAGACGGCGACAATACTGCCCGGTTTCGGAGTGTGCCCGCCACCTACGCGTGGCCCCCTCCCCTGCCCGCCCCCTCACCGGGTGTGTCCCCGATTCCACCCGCCGGCCGTACGGGAGCCCCAATCCCAGACAGCACGCAGCCAGGAATCTCCACCGGGCGCGTATCCCTCCCACAAGGGGAACGCCGCCATGGAAAAGCAGCTGTACACCGGAGAGGTCCGCACGCAGGGCGAGAGCATGGCCCGCAGCACCACCGAGGCCCAGGCCTTCAAGATCTTCATGGACGAGCCCGTGGAGCTCGGAGGCCGCAACGGCGCGCCCAGCCCGCTCGACTTCATCCTCGCCGCGCATGCCGGCTGCCTGAACTACATGACCTTCTTCATCGCGAAGGAGCTCGGCATCCCCGTCTCCGGCACCGACATCACCGTGCGCGGCTCGCTGGACCCCGCGAAGTTCGCCGGCACCGACCGCTCCGTGCGCGCCGGCTACCAGTCGCTCGAGGTCACCATCCACGTGAAGAGCACCGCCAACGCCGACCAGATTGCGAAGCTCAAGAGCGAAGTCGAGGCGCGCTGCCCCGTCAGCGACAACCTCGCCAACCCCACGCCCGTGAACATCACCATGAAGGTCAGCGCGTAGCCGGCACCACCGGGATCGCGCGCGGCACGAGGAAGAGCAGCCGCCCCTTCTGCTTCATCATCCCCGCGGCCAGCTCGGCCTCGGGGCCGGGGCCCCAGTAGACGTCCACGCGGCCCGCGCCCCGGATGGCGCCGCCCGTGTCCTGGTTGAGCACGAAGCGCGTCAGCGGCCTCCACTCCACCGTCCCGTCCACCAGCCTCACGGGGTGCTCCGTATGGATGAAGGCCAGCCCGCCCTTGGGGAACAACCGCGCATCCGTGGCGATGGAGCGCCCCGGCGTCACCGGCCTCCCCAGCGAGCCCTCCGAGGGCCCCTGCAGGAAGCGGAAGAACACATACGACTCGTTGAAGTCGAGCACCCGCCCGCACTGCGCCGGGTTCGTCGCCAGCCACGAGCGCAGCGCCTGCATCGACATCTGCTCGCGAGGGATGGTGCCTTCCTGGATGAGCAGTGTGCCGATGCTCCGGTACGGCCGCCCGTTCGACGCCGCGTAGCCGATGCGACGCTCGCTCCCGTCCGGCAGCCGCAGCCTGCCGCTGCCCTGCACCTCCATGAAGAAGAGCGCCACCGGATCTCTCGCCCACGCCAGCTCCAGCCCCCGACCGTCCAGCCTCCCGCCGCGAATCTCGCCGCGCGTCCAGTAGGGCACCACCTTCCGCCCATCGAGCCGCCCGAAGACGCGCTCCGCCGCGAAGCGCTCCGCGAACGCCTCCAGCGGGACTTCGAGCAAATCTTGCGGCAGCCCGTGGATGGGCACCGAGTACTCGGCCGTCCGCGTGAGGCTCGCGTCGAGTGTGGGCTCGTAATAGCCGGTGAAGAGCACCTGGCCGTCCTCGCCTCCGGCCGCCTCCAGCGGCTCGAACTCCTCGAGCACCCGCACCGACAACTCCCCGGGCGACATGCCGTCGCGGATGCGCGAGTGCAGGCGCTCCAGCGCGGCCTGGAGCAGGCCGGCGGTGACCTGGCGGTCGCCGTAGATGAAGCGCTGGTCAGCGGGCCGCGTTCGCAGCCACACCACGCTCTGCGCGATGGCGGCCCGCAGCGCCGCGGGCTCGCCGTCGTCACGGAGCTCCAGCGAGCGGGAGACGGGGACGAGCGCGTCCTCGGGCTTCGTAATCGGGGCGCGCGTGGGGCGCGGGCAGGCCGTGAAGAACAGGGCACAGGCCGCCAGCAGGAGGGCTCGGGCGAACGACGTGGACATGAGCCGCTGTACCTACCTCACCTGCCCTACCGACTGCACAGCCTGCCTGCCTGGGAGCAGCCCTCTCGCGCCGCCCTGCCGCCGTTGCCACCTTCCCCTGGAGGGACTCCCGCTCGGGAGAGCGGGCGAGCCGGAACCTGGACGGAGGACGGCTGCGATGAACATCAGGCAACTGGCAAAAGGACTCGGGTGGCTCAGCATCGGAGTGGGCCTGACCGAGCTGATGGTGCCTCGTGCGCTCGCCCGCTTCCTCGGGGTGAAGGAGGCGCGCCCCGCGCTGCTGCGCGTCTCCGGGCTGCGGGAAGTCGCCGTGGGTGTCGGCATCCTGCTGTCGCCGGCCCGGGCCGCGCCGTGGGTCTGGGCGCGCGTGGTCGGCGATGTCCTGGACCTCGTGGGCCTGGGCAGGGCCCTGAGGAACAGCCCGAAGAAGGGCAGCCTGGGCTTCGCCCTGAGCAACGTCGTCGCGGCCACCGCGGTGGATGCCCTCTGCGCGCGGCGACTCAGCAGCAGCCCCGCCTGAGCATCACGCGCTCCGCCGCGCATCCACGGTCCGGAGCCCGAGAAGTTTTTGATCAGCAAATCGGGTACGGGCGTCATAGGAACCTGCCTTCGCCCCGCTCCCGATGATGCCGCGTTTCCGTCCCATCCTCCTCGCGCTCGCCCTTGGCATTTGCTCCGCCTCGGCGCTCGCGGCCCCGCAGTCCGAGCCTGCCTCGGACTCCGCCTCCCCCCTCGTCCCGCCCACCCTGCGCGAGGACGCCCCCGCCCGCGTGCCCGAGGGCTTCCCGCTCACTGCCCCCGTGGTGGTGCAATTGGAGCTCACGCTCAACGAGTCCGGCGACGTCACGGACGCCACCGTCGTCGGTGACGCGCCGCCCGAGCTGGCCACGGCCGCCCTGGAGGCCGCCCACCGCCTGCGCTTCCACCCCGCCACTTCCGGCGGCGCGCCCGCCTCGGTGCGCCTGCCCTACTCCTACCGCTTCGAGCCTCCGGCCCCGCGCGCCCTCATCACCGGCCGCGTGCGGCAGAAGGGCACACGCAAACCGATTGCAGGTGCCACCGTGCAGGCAGGAGCGACCACGGCGGAGACGGACGCCCGGGGCCTCTTCCGCCTGGAGCTGCCCCCCGGCACCACCCGGCTCAAGGTCTCCGCGCCCGGCCACCAGCCGCTGTATCTCGACGAGACGCTGGCGGACCACCAGCACCTGGAGGTCCTCTACGGCCTGGAGCCGCTCGAGGTGAACCCCTACGAGACAGTGGTGCGCGCGGACAGGCCCCGCACCGAGGTCTCCCGCATCACCCTCCACGACCAGGAGCTGCGCGAGGTGCCCGGCACCATGGGCGACCCGTTCCGCGTCATCATGCTGATGCCCGGTGTGACGACGCTGGCCTCGGGCCTCTCCTATCCCGTGGTGCGCGGCGTGCAGCCCGCCGCGAGCGCCTTCTTCGTGGACGGCGTGCGCGTGCCCTTCCTCTACCACCTGCTCGTGGGCAACGCCGTCGTCCATCCAGACTTCATCGACTCGCTCGACTTCCAGGTGGGAGTGCCCTCCGCGCGCTACGGCAGCCTGCTCGGCGGCGCAGTGGATGCGCACGTCAGCCGCCCGCGTGAGGACGGCGTGCGCGGCAGCGCGTACCTCGACATCATCAACAGCGGCGCCTTCCTGGAGGTGCCCTTCCCCGAGACGGGCACCACCGTCACCGCCGCCGCGCGCATCAGCTACACCGGCCTCATCGTCACGCGCGTGGCCAACAGCCTGACGGCGCCGTCCGTCTACACTGCCCCGGACGGCACGCCGTACCCGGACCGGGGCGAGCCCAAAATCTACGCGGACTACTGGGACTACTCCGCTCGCGTGGAGCAGCGCGTGGGCGACGAGGGCCGGCTGCGGCTGCTCGTCATGGGCTCGTCGGACGCGGTGGGCATCACCGCGCGCCTGCCCGGCCAGGAGAGCGGCGGCGTGGGCCTGCTCTTCCACCGCGTGGACCTGCGCGGCCGCCATCCGCTCGCGGGCGGCGAGGCGGAGGTGGGGCTGACGCTCGGGTATGACCGGCTGGGCCTCAACTTCGACGAGGGCGACAACAGCCCCGGCAGCTACGAGCTGACGCAGGGCAGTGTGGCGCTGCGCACCGGCTACACGCGCGAACTGTCGCCCTCGCTCACCTTCGAGGCCTTCGGTCAGCTCGAGCGCCGCAGCGCGGGCCTGGTGGCCACCGGCCTCTTCCGTCCCGTGGGCCCCGTCGACGGCCGCGACGCGTACAGCCGGCCGGACATCCTCGCCACCTTCGCGGGCGTGGGCACGCAGCTCACGTGGCGGCCCGCCGCGAGGTGGACGCTGGTGCCGGGCCTGCGCGTGGACAGCTACCACGGCTTCGGGCTCGACACGTACGTCGCGCTGGAGCCCCGGCTCGCGGTGCGGCACGCGCTCACGGACGCGCTCACCCTCAAGGCCGGCGCGGGCCTCTACCACCAGCCCGCCACGGTGCTGCTGCCGGTGCCCGCGGGAGAGATGCTCGCGCTGGAGCGCGGCCTGCAGCGCGCGGTGCAGCTCTCCGCGGGCGCGGAGTGGCGTCCCTCACAGGACTGGGAGCTGTCCGCCGAGGCCTACTTCAACCCGCTCGTGCGCACGCTGGAGTTCAACTTCGAGGACGTGGTGAGCAACGTGCGCCGCCGCGGCCTGGAGGCCGAGGACGTCCAGGGGCACGGCTATACCTACGGCCTGGAGCTGATGGTGCGCCGGCCGCTCGGGCGCCACTGGTTCGGCTGGCTCACCTATGGCTTCAACCAGAGCCGGCGCTTCGAGCGCTACTCGCGGCTGGGCACGCAGGGCGAAGAGCTGGGGCAGGCGGAGGGCTACCTGCCCTACGTGTTCGAGCAGGCGCACTCGGTCAACGCCGCGCTCAGCTACCGCTTCGCCTTCGCCACGGTGGGCGCGGTGGCGCACTTCAACACCGGCCGCCCGGAGAGCGGTCAGTTCGGCTACCGCACCCGGCGCGAGGGCACCGACGCGGAGGGCAACCCCGAGTGGATGCCCGTGGACCGCGGCTCGGTGGACCGGATGCCCGGCTTCTTCCGGCTCGACGTGCGCGCCTCGCGAAGCTGGGTGTTCGACCGCTTCGTGCTCGAGGCCTACCTGGACGTCTTCAACATCACCGCGCGCAAGGAGGTCCTCTCCTTCGAGTACGGCTACGGCAAGCCCTCGGGGCTGAAGAAGACGCAGGTGGGCGTGCCCGTGATTCTCCCCACCCTCGGCGTGAAGGGGAGCTTCTGACCATGCGACTGTCGCGACTGCTTCCGCTCTGCCTCACCCTGGCCGGCTGCGCGCTGGAGCCCGATGACCCCGTCTACCTGTCCGGCACCGCGCTGGCGGCGGACGGGACACCGTGGAGCGACGGGCCGCTCACGCTGATGCGCCCGCGCAAGGTGGACGCCCACGTCAACGAATACGGCGGCGAGGTCTACGCCACCCGGTACGAGCCCTGGGCCGAGGTGACGCCCGACACGCAAGGCCTCTTCCTCCACCGGCTCGCCGCGCGTGACGTGGGCGCGGACGGCCTGGAGCATCCCCACCCGTGGACGTCCGTCACCGCCTTCCAGCTCCACCTGCCGCGCACGGATGGAGGGCGGGACTTCCTCGCGTTCGCCTTCAGCCGCGACGTGGACCTGCCGCCGCTGCGCCCCTGGGAGAGCCACGTGCGCACCGTGGACGAGGCGGGCGGCGTCCGCGTGTCGTGGGCGCCGGTGGTGCCCACGGCGGACCTCCCGGAGCCGGACTACTTCGTGCGGCTGCTCGGTGAGGACGGCATCGCCTGGCAGGTCCGCGCGGGCAGCGGTGAGCCCTGGTTGAGGCCGGAGCTGGCGGAGGACTTCAACGCCCAGGCCCGCGTGCAGGCGGTGGCCAGAGGCTCGCGCGTCTGGTTCAAGAACTCGCTGTATTACGAGGCCGTCTCCGAGTCGCCTCCGGTGCCGCTGCCCTTCGCGTCTGTGGCCCCCGCCAGCCGTGGCGCGGGCTGCGCGCTGAAGTCCGGCACCTTCTCACCGTGTCCCTTCACCGACGGCCGGCTGGAGCTAGCCCGGGCGGCCATCGGCGAGGACGTCCTGCCCCAGGAGCTCTTCTTCCTGCTGAAGGAGCCCCTTCGGCCCCGGCGCGTCCTCGTGCGGGGGCTCGACGCTTTCGGCGACGTGCTCCACGTGGAGGGCTCCGTGGACGGGAAGACGTGGCTGAAGCTGGGAGACAGCGCGCCCTTCCCCGACACCGTCGCCTCCATCCCCTACGAGGACGACCCGGCCACGGTGACCCTCGACGAGCAGTACCTGGACGTGGCGCTCTCGCCGGATGCGCCCGTGGTGGGCCGCATCCGGCTGTGGCTGACCGACCACTACACGGACGGCAGCTCGGGCATGGGCCAGTTCTCACGCCTGCGCGAGGTGTCCGTGTTCGGCGAGCCCTCCGGCGCGGAGGGCCTGACGCCTCAGATGAAGTAGTCCGGGAACAGCTCCGCCCCGGGCACCATCTGGTACTTCGAGAAGTCCGTCACGCCCACGCCGCGGAGCACTTCCTCGTCGATGCAGAAGTTGCCGGTGAACTCGCGGCTCGGCTTGGTGAGGATGGCGTAGGCGGCGTCGGCCATGATGTCCGGCGAGCGGCTGCCGGCGATGGTCTCATCTCCGCCGAGCAGGTTCTGCACCGCCGCGGTGGCGATGACGGTGCGCGGCCAGATGGCGTTGACGGCGATGCCGTCCGACTTGAACTCCTCCGCCATGCCGAGCACGCACATGCTCATCCCGAACTTCGCCATGGTGTACGCGACGTGCGGCCCGAACCAGCGCGCCTCCATGTTGAGCGGCGGCGAGTTGTTGAGGATGTGCGGGTTGCTGGACTTCTTGAGATGCGGGATGCACGCCTGCGAGCAGGCAAACGTCCCGCGCGTGTTGATGCCGTGCATCAGGTCATAGCGCTTCATCGGCGTCTCGAGCGTGCCGGTGAGGCTGATGGCGCTGGCGTTGTTCACCAGGATGTCGATGCCGCCGAACGTCTCCACCGCCTTCGCCACGGCGGCGGCAATCTGCTGCTCGTCGCGGATGTCCACCATGCACGGCAGCGCCTTGCCGCCGGCCTTCTCGATTTCCTCCGCGGCCGTGTAGATGGTGCCGGGGAGCTTGGGGTGCGGCTCCGTCGTCTTCGCGGCGATGACGATGTTCGCGCCGTCGCGCGCGGCCCGCAGCGCGATGGCCTTGCCGATACCGCGGCTGGCGCCGGTGATGAAGAGCGTCTTTCCCTTGAGGTCGGCCATGAGGGGTCTCCTGAGCGGTGGTGCCACGGATGTACGCCAGGCGGACCCCTCCGCGCATCCCCTATCTAATAGAGGAACTTGCGCAGGTTCGTCCCCTGCTCCACGAACACCTTCATGCACAGGAGCATCTGCGACCAGCCCATGCAGTTGCCGTAGGAGCTCTCCAGCCCCTTCGGCGTCTTCTGCCACCCGGACTCGCTGATGCGCACCAGCGTCGCGTTGCCGTCGAGCGGCTCGAACTCCATGCGGACCTGGGTGTTGTAGTCGCCGTCGCCGGCCTTCCACTCCAGCTCGATGGACCGGTTCTTCTCCACCTTCTTCACGTACACGGGGAAGGCGCCGGGAAAGTCCGCGAAGTCCCAGGTGACGGTGGTGCCCTCGTCGAGCGGGGCGCTCGCTCCGTTGGTCGTGAAGTAGCCGCTCAGCTTCTTCGGGTTGTAGACCGCGTCGAAGACCTCGGCGATGGGCTTCGCGATCTTGGCGTGGACCTGGAACTTGAGGGCCAGCTCTCCCTCGGACGACGGCTTCTCGTTTCGCTCCTGCGCCATGGCTACCTCCGAAGTGCGTGCGTTCAATGTCAATATGTTATAGTTTTATAACATGTCAAGCGGCGACGCCCACGACGCGGTCTTCAAGGCCCTGGGAGACTCCCGGCGTCGGGCGATGCTCGACCTGCTGAAGACGCGGCCGATGACGACGGGCGAGCTGACCGAGCACTTCCCGGAGCTGGACCGCACCACGGTGATGCAGCACCTGGGCGTGCTGGAGAACGCGGGGCTGGTCATCGCGAAGAAGCAGGGCCGGCAGCGCTGGAACTACTTCAATCCGCTGCCCATCCAGGAGATTCACGACCGGTACATCAGCCGCTACGCCCAGGGCGCGGTGCACCTGCTCGCGCGCCTGAAGAAGGACCTCGAGGAGCCGGACGGGTAGCCGGGCTCACTTCCGCTCGAGCCGCTCCAGCTCGTCCACCAGCAGCTCCGACACCTTCCGCACGCGGGGAATGTCGAGCGCCGACCGGGCGCACACCAGGTGGACGTGGCTCGTCGCGTACGGCCCCAAATCGATGTCCAGCGCCACCAGCCCGCGCTCCCGGCTGAAGCGGTGCGAGTGCTTCCCCAGCACCATCGCCCCCACGCCCGCCTCCACCGCGGCCAGCATCACCAGGAAGTTGTCGGCGGTGAACACGGGCGCGAAGTCCGGGATGAGCGCCTCGAGCTGCGGGTTGGGTGGCACCGCCTCGAACGGCGGCGACCACGCCACCCAGGGGAGCTGCTGGAGCGTGGGCTTCCTCGGCAGCTTCGCCTTCAGGGACTTGGAGACCATGACGGCGCTTTGGACTTCCAGCGTGTACACGAGCTTGAGGTCCGCGTTGGTCGGCGGCTTCGAGCGCAGGGCGAGGTCCGCCTCGCCTCGTGCCAGGTCGAGGTACTGAATCGTCGACAGCACCTCCAGTCGCAGGCCCGGGTGCTTCTGCGCGACGAAGGCCGCGAAGGGGGCCAGGAAGTCGAAGCTGACGAAGGGGCTCGCCGTCACGCGCACCATGCCCCTGGGCGAGTTGTCCGCCGACTCCGCGGCGCGGTGCAGCTCTCCCGCCCACTCCGCCATCTTCTTCGCGGGCAGCACCAGCCGCTCTCCCGCCGCCGTCAGCGCCGCGCCGTCCACGCTCCGGCGGAACAGCGCCGTGCCCAGCGCATACTCCAGCGCCGCCAGCCGCCGGCTCACCGTGGGCTGCCCCACGCGCAGCCGCCGGGCCGCCTCGCTCAGGCTGCCCGTCTCCGCGATGGCCAGGAACAGCCGCGCGTCATCCCAGGAGATATCCATGAATGCATGGCCCCATGCCGTATTGGCTATTTTCCATCCATTCTGGCATCGCTACCTTTCGCTTGTCTCGAAGTCACGGAGCCCGCCTCACATGCGCCCCAGGTACATCGCCCTCTCCATCGTCGCCGCCCTCGGCGGCATCCTCGCCGTCGCAGGTGTCGTCGGCTTCGCGGCCACCGGCCACGAGGCGCGGAAGTCCTCGCTCGGCGCGGCGCGCCCGACGAAGGACCTGCTCGCCCTGCTGGACCAGCCGGGCCCGGTGGAACTGGAGACGGTCAACTCCGCCGACTGGGCGGTGGAGAGAGGCGGCCTCATCAACCTGGGCCACCCCACCGCGAAGTCGGAGGGCCTGAAGGACGGTGACGAGCCCATCCAGGTCTTCTTCCACGCGCTCCGCCACCCGACGCAGGGGCTCTTCATCGTGGACACCGGCGTGGAGAAGGCGCTGCGCGACGCGCCGGAGAAGTCCGCGATGAGCGGGCTGGTCCGCGGCGCCATGCACATGGAGAAGCTGAAGGTGAACGTGCCGCTGGGCGAGTGGCTGGCGAAGCAGGCGCAGCCGCTCAAGGGCGTGTTCCTCACGCACCTGCACCTGGACCACGTCACCGGCATGGCGGACGTGCCGGCGGGCACGCCCGTGTACACCGGCCCCGGTGAGGCGTCCGCCCGCCTGTTCATCAACGCCGCCGTGCAGGGCAGCACCGACCGCGCGCTGGAGGGCAAGCCGGCGCTGTCCGAGTGGACCTATGCGCAGGAGGCCAGTGGCCTCTTCGACGGCGCGGTGGACATCTTCGGCGACGGCTCGGTGTGGGCGCTCTGGGTGCCCGGCCACACGCCCGGCAGCACCGCGTACCTGGTGCGCTCCACGAAGGGCCCGGTGCTGCTGACGGGTGACGCCAGCCACACGCGCTGGGGCTGGGAGCACGACGTGGAGCCCGGCACCTTCACCGCCGACGGCCCGCGCAGCGCGGAGAGCTTCAAGAAGCTGCGCGCCTTCGCCAAGGCGCACCCGAACGTCGCGGTGAGGATGGGACACCAGCACTGAAGGCCCGACGGCGGGAAGCGAAGTCCTCCCCGCCGTCGAGTTGCATCCCGCCGCTAGAAGGCCCGGTTCACCGCGCCCGCGCGCCGCGCACCAGGGACGAGGGCGTCACGCCGAGGACGCGCCGCATGCACCGGGCCATGTGGCTCTGATGCGAGAAGCCCGCTTCGAGCGCCACCTGGCTCGCGGGCAGGTCGCCGCGCAGGAGCAGCGTCCGCGCGCGCTCCACGCGGCGCTGCACGACGTACTCGTGCACGGGCAGTCCCGTGGAGCGCTTGAACAGGGCGCGGAAGTGCGACTCGCTCACGCCGGTGATTCCGGCCAACCGGGCCAGGGAGAGATTCCGGTCGAGGTGCTCCTCGATGTACTCCGTCACGCGCTTCAGCTGCGGCCCGGACAGGCCGCGCACGCCCGCGAGGGGGGCGGGGTAGCGACCCAGCAGGTGGAACGCGAGGGCCAGGCCCAGGCTCTCCGTGTAGAGCAGGCCGCCCGGGTGGCCCTCCTCGCGCTCCGATTCGAGCGCCCAGGCGATGTGCTCGATGCGCGAGTCGCGGAAATGGTGGCGCGGCTCCAGTCCGGCGTGGTCGGGATTCAGTCCCATGTCCTCGGCGGCGCGGCGCAGGAGCGCGGGGGCGAGCCGCACGACGAGGGACGTGTTCGCCGTCTCCTCCTCCCAGACGTCCGACTGGCCGGCCGGGAAGATGTCGATGTCGCCACGCGTGTAGACGAACCGCTGCGTGCGGCACGCGCCCCGGACGGGTGCACCCGCGTGCACCTTCAGGCGGTGGTCCGGCAGGGCCTCGAAGGAGACCGTCCCAGGCGGCGTGGTGCGCAGGTCCACGCGCAGCCCGAGCCGGGCGCGGGACTCGTCCCTCGGTGACGCTGGAAGGGGATTGCCGCGGATGAAGGGCGGCGCGGCCTGCTCCTGTGTCCTCATGGTGTGGACTCCTAACCGGGATTGTCCTCCAGCGCCCGGGTGACGTCGATGGACATGTCCCCGAGTGGGCGCAGCGGAACGTGCTCGGAGGTCATCGGTTCGTGCGCGAACGCCCGGGGGCGCCGGAGGCACTGTGCGCGGGCTCGAACGCACCCCGGTGATCACCGGCTCTCACGAGGACTCAATGAACGCATACACGAAGCAAGCCCCGGTGACAGTCATCGGCCTGGGCCTGATGGGCGCGGCGCTGGCGCGCGCGTTCCTGAAGGCCGGCCATCCCACGACTGTCTGGAACCGCTCGGCGAGGAAGGCCGAGGACCTCGTCGCGAGCGGCGCGACTCGCGCGGCCACCGTCACCGAGGCCATCCGCGCGAGCCCGCTGGTGGTGGTCTGCGTGCTGGACCACGACGCGGTCCGCGACGTTATCCGGGACGTGGGTGACGCCTTCACGGGCCGGGTGTTCGTGAACCTCACCTCGGAGACTCCGGCGCAGGCCCGGGAGACGGCCGCCTGGGCCGCGGCGCGCGGCATCGACTACCTCGACGGGGCCATCATGGACATTCCGCAGGGCGTCGGCCGGCCCGAGGCCATGTTGCTCTACAGCGGCTCGCGCGCGGCCTTCACGGACTGGCAGCCGGCGCTGTCGTGCCTGGGCACCGGCACGTACCTGGGAGCCGATGCCGGGCTCGCGGCGCTGTATGACCTGGCCCTGCTCTGCATCATGTGGTCGACGCTGAGCGGCTTCTTCCACGCCGCTGCCCTGGTCGGCACCGAGCAGGTCGCGGCAACGGCCTTCACGCGGATGGCGACCAGATGGCTCACCGCCGTGGCGGGCTTCCTGCCTCGCATGGCGGAGCAGGTCGACAGCGGCGACTACGAGACCGACGTCTCCACCCTCGGCATCAGCGCGGTGGGGCTCGGGCACCTCGTCCACGCCAGCGAGGAACAGGGGCTCACGGCCGACGTGCCGGGTCCCATCAAGGCGCTCTTCGACCGCGCCGTCGCGAAGGGCCACGGGGGCCACGCGCTCGCGAGCCTGGTCGAGGTCATCCGCCGGCCGAAGGCGGAGTGACGGCTTCGCAGACAACCCACGCTGAAAGACACGGGAAGACACCATGGACAGGTACGCAGGCAGGAAGGCCGTCGTCACGGGCGGCTCGATTGGGATGGGGCTCGCGACGGTGAAGGCACTCCTCGCGGGAGGCGCCGAGGTGCTGCTCACGGGGCGGAACGAGAAGAACCTCGAAGCAGCGCGGCGCGAGCTGGGCCCTCGGGCACACGTGGTGCGCTCGGACACGTCGAGCCTCGCGGACATCGAGGCGCTGGCCCGCGTCGTCGAGGAGAAGCTGGGCCGGGTGGACTTCGTGTTCATCAACGCCGGCGTCGCGCAGCTCACGCCGCTGGGGCACGTGTCCGAGGAGGAGTACGACCAGACCTTCGACATCAACACGAAGGGCGCGTACTTCACGGTGCAGCGGCTGGCGCCCCTGGTGCGTGAGGGAGGCTCGTTCGTGTTCACCACCTCCGTGGCGAACGTGAAGGGCATTCCCGGCATGAGCGCCTACGCGGGCTCGAAGGCCGCGCTCCGCTCGTTCGCGCAAGGCTTCGCCGCCGAGTTGCTGCCGCGAGGCATCCGCGTGAATGCAGTGAGCCCCGGCTTCATCAAGACGCCGACCCTCGGCGTCGCCAAGGCATCGAAGGAGGAGCTGGCCGCCTTCGAGCAGGAGGGGAACACCATCACCCCCATGGGTCGCATCGGCACGGCGGAGGAGGTGGCGAAGGCGGCGCTGTTCCTCGCCTTCGAGGCGACCTTCACCACCGGTGCCGAGCTGCCCGTGGATGGTGGGCTCACGCAGGTGGCCGGCCCGCACCGGTAGGGCTTCCTCGACACCGCGCGTGGCCTCTGGTACGCGCGGCGTCGGTGCGCCCTGCCAGCTCCCTGCACGCCGTTGCCCTCCCCGCCGCGCCGCAGCGGCCGCAGCTCTGGTGGCCGCTGCTGCTCGTCGCGGCGGTGGCGTGGCTCGTGCGCATCGCGGGCTTCTTCCACCGGGGCGGCGCCTTCGGCTACCCCGTGGACTACGACGAGGGCGTCTACTTCAGCGCCGCCGCGCTCCTGTCTCACGGCGTGTGGCCGTACCGGGACTACTT
This sequence comes from Pyxidicoccus caerfyrddinensis, assembly GCF_010894405.1. Lineage (GTDB taxonomy): Bacteria > Myxococcota > Myxococcia > Myxococcales > Myxococcaceae > Myxococcus > Myxococcus caerfyrddinensis. The sequence goes on along the minus strand of NZ_JAAIYA010000003.1, from coordinate 43,146 downwards.
CTTCGTCCACCCGCCCGGCATCGCCGTGCTGCTCGCGCCCGTGGCCGCGCTCTCGCACGGCTTCGACGCGGCGGTGGCCTTCTCCGTGGTGCGCTGGCTCGTCCCCGGGCTGGGCGCGCTGAGCGCACTGCTGAGCGGCCGCATCGTCCAGGAGCGCTGGGGCACACGGGCGGGTGTGGTCGCCGCCCTCGTGTACGCCCTCTATCCGGAAGCCACGGCCGCCGAGCGGGGCCCCTTCCTGGAGCCGCTGCTCAACCTCACCTGCCTGACAGCGGCGTGGGTGTGGCTGCGTCCCGGTGAGGAATGGCGGCGCGACGTGTGGGCCGGAGCGCTGCTCGCCACCGCGTGCGCCATCAAGCTGACGGCCGGGGCGTGGGTGCTGGCGGCCATCCTGGCTCGCGGCGCGACCGGAGAGGGCCGGCGCGTGCTGCGTGTCGTGGGCGTTGCCGCGGGGGTGGGCCTCTTGTGGCTGGGCCCCTTCTTCGTGCTCGCTCCGGACGCGATGCTCGAAGGACTGCTGCGCTTCCAATTGCTGCGTCCGCCCGACGGCGAGCTGGACGTGTGGCGCCGGCTGCTCGCGGCGGTGGGCGAGCACCATGTCGGCGTCTCCGTGCTGGGCGTGATGGGACTGCTCATAGCCCTGGCGCGCATCAGGCAGCGTGAAGCCGTGGCCGAGCGGCTCTTCGCCACGGCCTGGCTGCTCACGCTCGCAACCTTCCTGTCCTCGAAGAGCTACTGGGTCCAGTACAACGCGCAGCTCGCGGCGTCCCAGGCGGTGCTCGCCGGGCTGGGAGCTTCATGGGTGCTGGGTGTAGCGGAGCGGCGCTCGCGCACGGCCTTCGCGCTCGTGGCTCTCGCGGTGGGCGTCGCGGCGCTGTCACCCCTGTCCGCCGTCATCGAGTCGGCGAGACAGAAGGACCGGGGACTGCTCGCGCTCGGGAACACGCTCCGGGCCTCCGTTCCTCCGGACGCGGCGCTCTGCACCTTCGAGCCCGGCTGGGCCATCGCCGCGGGCCGGCTCCCCGGCGTGCCTCGCGGCGCGCCCGCCCTCGTAGATTCCTACGGCCTCATGCTGCACGACGCGCTCGGCGGCCCCGAGCGCTTCACCCACGCGAGCGCCGCGTTCGAGAATGAGCGCTCGCAGCGCGCATGGTGCTTCCCCTGCTCGCGCGCTGCGACGTCCTCGTCCTCAACGGGCGGGGTGAGTGGCAGCTCTCCGCGCCCAGCGAGCGCTGGGTGGAGGAGCACTTCACCCGAGATGGGCTCCTATGGAGACGCCGGAGCCCGTAGCCCGCGCGCCTACTGCGGCCGCAGGATGGCCTCCGGCCAGTACCCCAATGCCACCCAGGGGACGGACTTGTCGTCCAGCCGGAATCCGTGAAACGCCCTCCCGAAGATGAGCTGCTCCGGCTCCCACCCCGTGGCGCGGTGCCTGCGGTAGTAGCAGGCCGAGGAGTAGTCGGCCTCCCCGCGCTGCCACACCACCCAGGGCTCCTGCGCGGAGTCCACGACGAGCTGCAGCCTGTCCATGGCGTAGAATTTCGTCGTCCCCTGGAGCTGCTCCGGAGGCGTCCAGTCGGCGGAGGTGATGGTGGTCTTCCAGTACGAGGAGTACACGAAGCCATCCGGGTAGTTCGACGCCTGCTCGGTCCAGGCGACGATGGGGCCGTCCGAGAAGCCTCGCAGCGCGATGGCGACCCTCCCCGCGCCCCCATCCGCCAGGCCGCGGAGCGGCTTCCCCACCCGCGACCAGCTCCCATTGTCGAACTGCATCACGAAGACATGCGGGCGGTCCGAATCCGGAGGAGTCTCCGACCAGGCCACCGCCACCCTCGAATCGTCCGCGGCGAGGGCCGGGTACCGCCACATGGACCAACTCCCGGGATTGCCACTGAGCAGGTCCCCGAGGAATTCCCAGGCAGAGCCGGTCCACCGGACGACGCGCAGGCCGAGGAAGCGCTCCTCGTAGACGATGACGGGATTCTCAGATGTGCCGAGCACCATCTGGAAGCTGAAGAAGTCGGCTTGGGGTTCGAGCGGCGCCCCCAGGTGCGTCCACGACGTGCCGTCATACCGCGACACGTGAATCACGTCGTAACGGGTGTCGGGGTCCGGCTCGGTCCAGGCGAGCACCAGGTACTGGCCGTAGACCTCGAGCCGCGTGTCCGCCGGGGGTTGCGAGCGCGCGTCCATCGCCCGAGGTGCCGGGAGGCGCTCCCATGCGTCACCGTTCATGCGCTGGACGACAATCTCTGGCTTGATTGAAGGTTGGGGCGCGTACTCGACGAAGGCGATGATGGGCCGCGACCGCGGTGAATCCTCCAGGGCCAGGTCGAGGTGGCCAATGGACATCTCACTCAGCGGGGCTTCCCCCACCCGTGCAAAGGGCCAGTAGTCGACGCGCCGCTCGTAAAAGTAGAGGACGGGCTCCACGATGAGCGGATTGCCGGCCCGGTCGGTCATGTTCCGCTGCACCAGCTCGACGTGCAGGGTGGCAGGTGGGCGAAGCGGCGCGGACGGCACCAGGCGGAGGACACGGCCGTCCTCGCTGAGCACCGCCTGGTGCGCCACCGAGAAGCCATTGCCGTCCCGCAGCAGCGTGGGCGCGGCCTGGAGTGACTCGGGCAGGAGGGACTCGGTGAAGACAATCTCCACCGGCGTGTCGACGCTCGGGAAGGACGACGCCGGGCGCCAGGACGCGATGGTGGGCCCCTTCCGGTCCACCACCAGCGAGGCGCTCGGGCTCTCGAAGGTCCGGCCCTTCGCCGTGGCCCGAGCGATGAAGAAGTAGCTGCCCTCGTCAGCGGTCGCACAGTCGACGGTGTGGCGGTACGGGCTGTCGAGCGTGGTGGGGGCCAGCCCGATGGTGATGAGCTCCACCTTCTCGGGCGTCCCGCCCTCGACGGAGACGGAGAGCGTCCACGTGCCCTCGCGGCAGAGCGCCGGCCCCTTCGTCGCCACGGTGACGTGGAGCTTGGGGGGCGGCGGCTCCTCCTCCACGGGAGGCCCCGCGTTGGACTCCGACTTCAAGGGGTCACAGGCGGCGAGCCCCAGGGCCGCGCAGAGCAGCAGCACGGACTTCCAGGGGCGGGGATGACGGGGTTGCATGTGGGGACCTCGTGGAGCGGATGCAGTGTGAGCTCTCCCTTGGACACGCGAGGCGGACGTGTTGGGACTTCAGCGCAGCCAGCCGAGGCCGAGGCTTCCTCCCAGGGACAGCCTGGAGGGAGCGCCGGTCTCCGTCCGCACCCACGTGTGCCCCGCGCTCCCGAGCAGGGACACCGCGAACGGCCCACCCACGGGCAGCCACACGCCGCCCACCGCCCCAGCGTAGGGCTGCAGCGTAAGCCCCGTCTCGCCACTGCTGTGCTGCCGCTGGTTGGACAGGGTAGCGCCGCCCTCCAAGCCGAACTGGAGGTGCAGCCCGTGCCAGTCGTGCACGAGGTGGCCCACACCCAGCCTCAGCGAATAATCGTTCTGCGAGAGGTCACCCGCGGGGTGCCGTCCATGGCGGACCTCCACCGCGGCCGTCGCCAGGTTCACCCCGGACGTCGCCCAGGCGCGTTGCACGGCGAGCGTGCCCCCCAGCATCGTCCCGAAGGTCTTCACGAGGGGCCGGCCCACGCTGGGGCCGACGTGGACCATCCACGTCGGGGCCGGCGAGCCCTTGAGCGCATTCGCTTCCAACTGCTGCGGACGGAGCTGGGCGCGCGTCACCTCCGCGCGGCCGGAGTCGGGCACCTGCACGCGCGCCACCAGGGCGGTATGCTCGCCGCGCGTGGTGAGGAGGTAGCTGCCCGCGGGCAGCGCCAGCGTCGCCGCGCCCGCGCCCTTGCGCACGTGTCCGAGGAAGGGCTGGCCGTCGAGCGTGGACACCGTCCAGTCGCCGGGCTCGTCGATGGCGAGCGTCAGCAGCGACGTGGCGCGGGCGGGCGAGGAGAGGACGAGGTCCCCCTTCCCCTGGAGGTCGAAGTGGAAGCTGGGGTGCTGCGTGCCCGCGCGGGACAGGAGCGAGGACTCCACCGTGCGTGCATACGAATACGTATAGGCCTCCGCGAGCGTGACGCTGCCGTCTCCGGACACGTCCGCCGCCCCGCGCAGCGCGGCAACCAGGTGGTGCGTGAAGATGGAGCCCGCGAGCGCGTCCGACTCCTGCGCGGACTCGTCCGCGGCGGACGCGGTGATGATGACGCGCCCGGCGAGCTCCGGCCGCTCCAGATTCACGAGCACGCCGGGGATGGGCTTGAGCCCCTTGAGACGCGCCGCCTCGCCGGACTGGCAGGAGTCCACCACCAGCAGGGCGACACTCACGGGGGCGTGCTCGATGAAGCGCACCACCTCGCCCAGGGGCAGGCGCGAGCCGCCCAGGTGCAGCTCGCCCGCGTCCGCGTGGCTGGAGACGTAGACGAAGAGCTGGTCGCCGGGACGGGCGTTGGCCTGGAGGTGGCGCTCGAAACGGGCGAGCGCGTCGCGCACCGCGTCCGCGTCGGTGCCGAGCACCAGCAGGGCATCCTCGCGCCGCAGCCCGCCCACCTCTTCGAGCACGCCCAGCACCGAGCGGGCATCGCGCTCCGCGTACCGCAGCGGAGCATCCGCGCCGGTACCCCGGTTGTTGCCCACCGCGAGGGCGAAGCGGCGCGGCGCCTCCTCCGGAGTCACGGGCTGTGCCGCCACCACGGCCGCGAGCAGCAGCGCGAGCGTCATCGCGGAGCCTCGACCTGGAGCGACACCGTCGCGTGCGCGGCCCCCGAGGGAAGCCCCGCGGGCTCCTGGCATGCGGCCTCGCTCGGGGCGCCGGAGCACTCCGACCCGTGCATGGGCACCCAGTCACGGACCTCGTCGAGGCTCAGCGGCGACTCCGAATAGATGGCATGCACCGCGAAGTCTCCCCGGGTGACCTGGAACAGGGGCGCGGGCTGCTCGGCATCCAGCTCGCCGCTGCGCGCGGCCCCCGAGGGCCACAGTGCCTCCACCTGCCCCTCGACGTCCACGGAGATGACCAGCGCATACCTGCGACCTCCACTCCTCAGCCGCAGCGCCACTTCGTCCCCCTCGCGCAGGACGGGGTTCACCTGGCCGTCCAGCAGTCGCAGCAGCTCCACGCCGGGTGGGCCCTTCACGCGGAGGACCGGCTTCACGGGCAGCGTCCCCGTGGCTGGCGTGTCTCCCGACAGCGGGCCGCGGAGCAGCACCACCATCGCCACGGTGGCCAGCGCGGGGACGAGCAGCCAGCCGGAGAACCACGAGGCCGCGGGCCGCGACGGACGCCGCGCCGCCTCCGAGAGGACGTGGGCACGGACGCGGGAGAAGTCGGGCCGGGCCCGGACTCCGTCCGCATGGGCTCGCAGCCGGGTGACACGCGCGTTGCAGGTGTCACAGGACTCCAGGTGTGGCGGCTGGGGGCCGCCGGCCATCACCTCGTCCAGGACGAGGTCCGACAGGTGTTCACTCATCCGGCACCTCCACGCACGCCCCTGGGCTCGCCCAGGGCGCGGGCCAGGACGCTGATGCGCTGCACCTCGCGCACGATGGTCTTCCTGGAGAGGCCCAGCACCTGGGCAATCTCCTCCTGGGACAACCCGTCCAGGTAGTACAGCGTCGCCACGGTGAGGCCGCGCTCGTCCAATTCGCGCGCGAGCTTCACGAGGAAGTCCCTGCACTCGGTGGAGGCGAGCGCGTCCACCGTGCCCTCCGGTCCGTCCGCCTCGGGCGCCACGTCGCGCAGGGCGCGGGAGCGGAGCATGTTGAGACAGACGTTGGTGGTCACCCGGTAGATGAACGTCATCGGCCGGGCCTCGCGCCGGAACTCGGCCGCGGACTGGAGGAGGCGGATGCACGCCTCCTGCACCGCGTCCCAGGCATCCGCCTCCCGCTGAAGCAAGGCGAAGGCCCTCCGGTACATGCCTGGGGCATACCGGTCGTACAGCTCCTGGAGCTCCGTGGCGCTCAACCCTTGGGACATCTTCACCGGATTGGACACGCGAGCCGCGGAAGTTGGGACATCGGAGGGTGAACGCTACTCCACACCCACGGGCAGGAGCCCCCGCTGGCGCAGGCGCATCAGGGCCGAGGACACGGTGACCTCCGTGCTCCCGAGCTGCTTCGCCAGGGACTCGCGGAGCGCGGAGCTGCCGCGCGCGTCCAGGGCGAGGGCCTCGATGGCGCCATGCACGCGGCGGTCGAAGGCGAACTCGACGGAGGTGCGCTGGACGAGCGTCTCCACGATGGCCAGCGCGGCATTCGGGCCACGCGCGGACTGGTAGGTGCCACCGGTGGAGATGGACAGGCGACGGAAGGCACGCTCCAGCGCGGCGTCGTAGTGCGGGTGCACCGAGGGCACCATGGCGAGCGCATGCAGGAAGATGCCCTGGGCCTCCAGGTGGTTGGTGAGGCCGTCGAGGTCCCAGCCGCTCGGGTCCTTCTCGCGGAAGCGGTCCGGAGCGTGGCCGCCATCGCCGCCGCAGGCATGCGGGGGCGCATCGCCCACGAGGACGACGACCTTGAAGGCGCCCTCGCGCCAGGGGAGCTTCGCCGCCGCGTCGAGGCCCGCGAAGACGGCCTCGGCCGCATCGAGGTTCGACGCGTGGCTGAAGACCTGGGCCGCATCGAGCGCCTTCGCGAGCGCGGAGACGTCCCGGGTGAAGGAATGGACCTCGAGCACCTCCGGGAAGCCGTGGTCACGGTAGCCGGAGAGCGCCACGCACAGGTCCAGGTCCGGAACCGCCGTCAGCGCGTCGAGGATGCGACGCACGTGCGCCCGCGCCTGCGCGATGAAGGAGGTCATGCTGCTGGTCAGGTCCACACAGAAGACGAGGTCCAGCCGCGAAAGCTTGTCCACGAGACACCCCCGGGTACGGGCCGCCCTGCCCTCAGCGGCACGGCTCCGACGCCTTGGGTGTCACGGGCCTGACGTGGAGACGGGGCCGCGGCTCCCTTCGGTCCGAGGCTCAGAGTGACTTGTGTTTCAAGGACCAGGGTCACTGAGGTGAGCCACCTCAGGGCCAGCGATCCACCGGCGTTAGAGGCAGTTCCCGCGGCAGCACGGCGGCGCCCGCCTTGGAGCCTGACAGCACAGGGACGAGGCCATCTCGGCCACCCAGGACGAGGCACACGGGGAAGGTGCGCCCGTCGGGAAGCTTCGCCTCGGAGTAGCGGACCATGGCGGCTGGATCGCCGAAATACTCGAACCCCGTCCAGAGTCGCCCGTACAGCAGCGTGCCATCCGGCAGCGTGGGGTCTGTCCACGAGTAGCCGACGACACGACCCACCACGGGCCCGTCCTGGTACGTGCCGCGCTGGCTCTGATCCCCAGGCTGGTTGATGTCCACGACCGCCTTGCGACCCTTCCCGGTGTCCATGTCGAGGACCCGGAACATGGCTTCACGGGCCTCCTTGGGGCAATCACCGCGCTCTGGCTTCACCTGAGCGGCGGGGCAGCCCATGCTCGTCACGGAGCAGAGCGCCGCAGCCAGAAGCGTGGTGATGCTGGAGCGACGGGCTTCAGGTGCATGGGGCGTGGGGGCGGTGGGCATGGACGGGCTTCCTTTCTCGGGGGTGGGAGGCAGTGTGCTCAGCCCCACCCAGAGGGCCAGAAAAAGCACGGCGAGGCCGCGGAGGCCCCACGTCAGCAAACGCCGCCGCGGCCGCGAGCTCACGGCAACAGGGGTTTCCGGGGCACGCTCCGTCGCCGGCGCATGCGGCGCCTCCGCGACTTCTGCCCTCTCCGGCCCCTCGGTTGCTGCTTGCGGCACCTGCGCTGCGTCGGCGGATGGAGGTGCATCAGCGGCAGGAGAGACCGGAAGCGCCGACGGGCCTGGTGTCTCCGGGGGTGGGGCATTCTCGGCTGGAGGCGACATGGCCAGAGACACCTGCCACTCAGGCTTCTTGCGCTCCTTGGCGGCCTCCCAGAGCGCTTGGAGCAGTGCCTCCGCGCTGGGGTAGCGTGCCTCCGGGCGCTTCTCCAGCAGGCGCATGACGATGTCGCTCAAGCTGCGCGGCACCTTGGGGTTGAGCACGTGCGGGGCGGCTGGCGTCTTCGCCATGATGACAACCACCAGCGCGTTGTACGGGAGCTTGGGGTCGAAGGCGTAGCTGTCGGTGAGCGCCTCGAAGAACAGCAGGCCCAGCGCGTAGAGGTCCCCCGGCATGCCCGGGTCGAAGCGAGCCCCTTCCTTCCACGTCTCCTCATGGAGGAACTCCAGGCATTCGGGAGGGACCAGGTGCGGGGCTGTTGGCGGCACCCCCACCGTCAGCGTGGCCATGCCTGGCAACCGCGCCGCCCCGTAGTCGAGCAGGTGCGGTGTCTCGTCCACCGTGCGGATGAGGATGTTGTCGCTCTTCAGGTCGCGGTGGCTCACGCCGCGCCGGTGCAGCGCCCCTACCTGGCGCACCACCTCCGTGAAGATGTCCATCAGGCGTGCCGCGGACGGCTGGGTGCGCCAGCACCATTCATGGAATGTCTCCCCCTCCACGTAGTCGGTGACGAAGTAGAGGTAGCCCTGGGGCGTGGGCCAGTGGTCGACGGAGTGGAGCTTCACCCCCGTGTCGTAGGCCATATGGATGGCCGCCTCACGAGAGAGCCGCCCGTGGACGTTCTCCTCCTCGGGGGCATGGGGACTGGCAGGGCGCAACGCCACCTTCAGCATGTAGGGCTGGCCGGGTTGCTCGTCCCGCTCCACCTTGAAGGCCCGGCCGAAGCCGCCGGCACCGAGGGACTCCAGCACTCGCCAGGGGCCCACGCGACTACCGGGCCCGAGTTGGTCAGGGTGGAAGAGAGGCGTCGTCATGGCGTGGGTTCCCGTGCCGTTGCGTGATGCGCTCTAGAAAACCACTCCGCTCAAGGGCAGCAGTCGACCACCCTCCTTGTCCTTCAGCTCCAGTCGGAATTTCTCGCCCAGGTCCCACCAGGGGGCTTCGGTACGCACCAACAGCAGGCCCTCCTCTCCGGGAGCCAGGTGTGGCCTGTCGACGCGCGCGGAGAGCACCTTGACGGGAGCTCCGTGCGCGGACGTCAGCCGCACTTCCCCCAGCGTCCACCGCCGCGCGGCGGGTCCGTTGCTGAGCTGGACTACGACCAGGGCCCACTTGCGAGTGCGGTAGCCCGCGCCGCCCTCCAATCTCAAGCCGCTGGCGTTTCCAGGTGGCACTTCCGCGTTGAAGAGCGTGGCGCGAATGTCCTCGGTGAGCCACCCGGCCAGCACCGCGCTCTCGGGCTCGCTGTCCCCACAGCGGGCCTGCAGCGCGGCGAACTGCGCCTGCACGGTGGCCAATGCCGCCTCGAGGGCGTCCGCGTTGCGCGCGCGGCGCACCACCTCCACGGCTGCATCCACTTCTCCTTCGCCCGGTACAAGCTCGAAGGTGGCCTCCTGGGGAGCGGCGCTATCGGCGAATCTCACGGTGAGCAGCAGTCGCTCGCTCGGCGCCAACGCCACCTTGGGCTTGAGGATGAGGGTGCGCTCCTCAATGACGACACGCTCGAAGTGGGTGTCTCGCCCCGCCAGTTGCACTCCCTTGGGGGCCAGTGCCGAATCGAATGTGAGGGTGGTGAGCGTGCCCCGCGCCACGCGCACGGTGGCATCCTGCGTGCTGGCGGGCAACGTAACGGACCTCTGCCGGAGGAGGGGCGCCGGGAGTTGCTGGGCGGTGGCCGCGCTCGTCAGCAACAGGGTCAGCAGCGGAAGCCAGTACACGAAGTGGGGCACGCGAGGGACAACCTCCGGGGTCGTACCCTAACAGAGCCTCAGTTGGAGCCTGCCCCGCGAAGATGCTCCCCATCGAGGCAGCGTCTCGCTGAGGCCCGAGGCGCAAGGGGCAGATCACCGACTGGGAGACCTTCGCGGTCAGCCGGGAGGGCGATATGGCTGCCCACCGCGAGCTGTTGGCTCGGTAGTGCGAGCATCCTGGCCTGGGCTACGCCCGCCCTGCCGGGCTTGGTGCTTGCTCCCTTGCCTACAGTTCCAGCACCGACGGACCCTGTCGGGCTTCCTTCTGCCGCAGGCTCCACTCTCGCTCGGGCGGGCCGAAAAGTGGGCACGGTCGAGGTGTCACGGGCCTGACGTGGGAGGCCCGGATCGAACGTGTTCGTGGAGCAAGGGCAGGCAAAGCGTTGGGTACTTGGGAGTCAGGTCCGGACTCTCCTCAGGCGCACCCTTGCATTGACTCCTGGCGATGCGTCCCTCGGCGTCAGCAACGCTCCGGATTCAGCATCCGCCATTTCGACGCCCAGCGAGGCGAGCTTCTTCATCGCCTCTTGGAACCGAGGACCTCTCAGACGCTCTGGCACCTCCAGCCCGAGGTCGGTCAACACGTTGCGGAGACTGCGGGGCCTGCCCCAATCATGGGAGAGCATGACGAGGAACCGCATCGCCGGAGCAACCACCGTCTTGCCGGTGCTCTCGTCGTCATCGAGCACTGCTGGGGCGATGGCTCTGGGCTCCTTGGTGGGCTTGGGCGATGCAACAGGCGTGGGTGTCTCCAAGAGGAACTCAGGACGTCCGGACTCCTTCCCGAATTCTGAGGGCACTTCTCCCTTTACGAAGAGAGTGTTGGCGAACTTCAGCAGTTGCTCTTTGCTGAAACGCGCCAGTTCAGGCGAGTGGTAGCGGCGTCCTTGCCAATGAAATGGTCGCCGCAGAAGACGATGGAGATCGTCGCGTTGAAGCTCAAGGAGCAGTTGAGTAACGGAACCGCCGTACACGGCGTGCAAAGCCTGCCGGAGTTCCCCTTCCGAACGCCGTCCTGGAAGCTTCCGAGCGGCAGCTAGACTGCGAAGCCCTTCGGCATCGAGAAGTTGAAGAATCTGCGGGACAAGGCTCGGCATCACCCCTCCTGGCTTTAGCTGTCCAAGTATGCCCCAGAGCCAGCAAGCGTACGATGCGAGCCGGATGCAGAAGTCTGCTCTGCCCCTTTCAGCGCGGCCCGCCCAGAGTCCGCATGAAGAACATGTTCACATCGTCGGAGTAGTAGCGGTCCGCGGGCGGCTCGGGGCTGTGGGGCTGTCCCGGCATGATGAGCAGCTCGAAGTGCTTGCCCTCCCGGATGAGCGCCTCGGCCATGCGCATCGTCGTGGAGAGCGTTGCATTCACGTCGCTCGTGCCGTGCATCATCTTGAGCTGCCCCTGCAGCTTGCCCGCGAGGGCGACGTTGGACCCGGCCTCGTAGGCGGCGGGATTCGTGCCCGGCAGTCCGAGGTACGGCTCGTTGATGATGGCCTCCTCCTCCAGCGCTCCGGGCGCTCCCGCGTAGCCGGCCTTGAAGAACTCCGGCGCCGTCAGCATGCCGCGCAGCGCGAAGTAGCCGCCCCACGAGTGGCCATGGATGCCGACCCGCTCCAGGTCCATCCACGGACGGGTGGCGGCGGCCTGCTTCACTCCCGCGACGTAGTCGGGAATCTCCGTCTGGCCCACGCGGCCGTAGTTCGCATCCTGGAATGCCTTGCTCCGGCCCGGCGTCCCCCGGGGGTCCAGCAGCACCACCACGAAGCCCAGCTGCGCCATCGACCCGCTGATGAGCGACATGCCGTTGCCGAGGTAGTTCCAGGGCACCGTCGTCATGAACGGCCCGGCATAGATGTACGCGATGACCGGGTAGCGCTTCGTGGGGTCGAAGTCGCGCGGCTTGTAGAGCACCCCGTGCAGCGGCGTGACGCCATCCGCGGCCGTGACGGTGAGCGACTCCGGAGGCTTGAAGCCCTGCTCCACCACTGCGCTCACGTCGGACGTCGTGAGACGGACGCGCGGCTTCCCATCCGTGGAGCCCACCTCCCGCAGCCGGGGCTGCGTCCTCGAAGACCACGTGTCGACGAAGTACCCGCCCGACGGCGCCAGGGTGATTCGGTGCATGCCCGCGCCCGACGACAGCCGCTTCAGCGCACCGCCCTTCAATCTGCCCCGGTAGAAGAGCTGCTCGTACGGCGCACCACTGTCGGCGGAGGCCACCACGAAGATTGCGTCACCTCCAGGCCCGACGCCGACCACTTCGTGGACGGGGAACGCGCCCCGTGTCACCTGGCGGATGAGCCGTCCCGACACGTCATACAGGTACACGTGCCGCCAGCCGTCACGCTCGGACATCCAGAGGAAGGACTTGCTGTCCGGCAGGAACCGGACCTGCTTCGCAAAGCCGCCCGCCTCGAGGTCCAGCCCCGCCACGAAGGTCTCCGGCCGCTCCTCGCGCAGCACGCGCCGGCGCTTGCCAGACACCGGCTCCACCGCCGTCAGGTCCAGCCGCTTGCCGTCGCGCGAGAGGTGGAGGCTCAGCGCCTCGCCACCATCGGGCCGCCAGCCGATGAAGAAGTCGTGCGTCTCCTCCTCCACGGGAGCGATGCGCGTCACGCGGCCCGTCGCCAGCTCGACGATGTGGAGTTCCCGCTTCGGCAGCGGCGTGCCCGACTTCGCATAGGGCACCCACGTCACCTTCTCCAGCGCGGTGGAGTAGTCCACCACCGGCACCTTGTGGACGCCGCGCAGGTCCTCGCGCAGCACCGCCAGGAAGCGGCCATCCGGCGACCAGGGGTTCTCCGGGATACGCCAGCCGAGGTGCTCCTCCCCGGCGCGCTCCACCACCAGGCTCCCGTCCGCACCGCGCACGGCGAAGCCACCGCCGTCACGCTGCTCCGCGACGCCTCCTCCCGATGGAGCCCCGAAGTGCGTCCGAGAGAGCTCCAGCGCGGACCGGTCCTCCGGAGCGAGTGCGGTGACGCGGCCATCCGCCAGCCCCAGCCTGAAGGCCTTCCCTTCGTGCCGGAAGACGATGCCCTTCTGGTCCGGAGTGATGGCGACCTCGAAGAACTTCAGCGCGGAGACGGGCTTGCCTGCCAGCTGCGAGAGCTGGGCCCGCAGCTCGGCGCCGGACACCAGCGGCGTCGCCACTCCCGTCCGGGCGTGGAAGAGCATCCACGTCCCTCCGTCCTTCCCGTCCTCCGACCAGAACACCAGCCGGTCTCCCTCACGGAGCCACTTTGGAGGGACGAGGCTGTCGCGGGCGAGCAGCGGGAGATGGAGGAACCGGTCGGCCAGGTCCAGCCGCTCCTGGAGCTTCGCGTCCGGGCCCGGGAGCGCCACGGCGGGCACGCTCGCGAAGGCCGTCATCAGGATTCCGACAGCAAGCAAGAGGCGTCGCATGCCAGGAGCGTACGAAGCCGGATTCTGTAAGACCAATATCTCTTTCGAGGCGAATCGAGACGGATATCGTCTGGATATGGAATTCCGCCAGCTCCAGCTCTTCATCGCCGTGGCGGAGGAGCTCCACTTCGGCCGGGCCGCCGCGCGGGTGGGCATGGCGCAGCCGCCATTCAGCCAGCAGATTCGCAGGCTGGAGTCGGAGCTGGGCGTGGAGCTCCTCACCCGCACGAGCCGGCGCGTGGCGCTCACGCCCGCGGGGAGCCACCTGCTGGAGGATGCCCGCGCGCTGCTGGCGAAGCGCGCGGACGTCATCACCACCGTGCGGCAGGCGGCACGGGGAGAGACGGGAACGCTGCGGGTCGGCTTCGCGGCGTCCTCGGCCTTCGGCGTGCTGCCCGACATCGTGCTCCGGTTCCGGACGCGCTTCCCGGGGGTGAAGCTGGAACTCGATGACCGGGGGACGCTGAACGTCGGCGTCGCGCTCACCACCGGTGAGCTGGACCTGGCCATCGTGCGAGCGCCCTTCCAGCATGACGGGGTGACGGTGGAGCGGCTGCTGCGGGAGCGCTTCGTGCTCGCGCTGCCCACCCGGCATCCCCGGGCCCGTCAGAAGGTCATCGCCCTGGCCTCGCTGGGAAGCGAGCCCTTCGTCCTGTTCCCCCGGCACTCGGGGCCCGGCCTGCATGACACGGTGACGAGCATGTGCCTCGCCGCGGGCTTCTCTCCGCGCATCGTCCAGGAGGCCAGCACGTGGACCTCGGTCATCGGCATGGTCGAAGCGGGACTCGGGCTCACCATCGCCCCGATGTCCGCCCAGGCGCTGCGTCCGAAGGGCGTGGTCTTCCGGGCCCTGCGCGACGCTTCGAGCTACGCGGAGCTGTCCGTCGCCTTCGCGGGGCCGCATCCCTCTCCCGCCGCCGCGCACTTCCGCGCCGTGGCCCATGAAGCGGTCGCACGCCGGCAGTAGGCGACGCGGCGGAAGAAGTACCAGCTCCGGGGCACGAACCACGCCCCCGTCGAATCGGAGCGCCGCGAGTCCGGCACGAAGACGCGCCCCGCCTTCACCGGGGCGCGCCTCCGCTCAACGCCTCACCGCGCCGCTACGGCATGGGCCGCGAGCCCGCCGACGGCGCCGAGGGAACCGCGGGCCAGCCGTTGGGCCACGTGATGGCATCCACGAGCATCACCCGCGCGGTGTGGGCGCTGTTCCACGCGTGGTAGACCATGTACGTGTCGCCGCCCGGCCCGGTGACGACGGAGTTGTGTCCCGGCCCCACCCAGCCGCCGCCCGTCTTGAGGATGGGCGAGCCCAGCTTCGTGTACGGACCCAGCGGGCTGGTAGCGCGCGCGACGCCCACGGCGTAGGTGCTGTTGTAGTACGCGTTACCGCTGTAGAAGAGATAGTAGTAGCCGCCCCGCGCGACGACCCACGGCGCCTCGACGACGCCACCCTCCCAGGCGAGGTTGTTGCTCATGAGCGTGCTGCGCGTGCCGACGAGCGACAGGCCATCCGCCGCCAGTTGCTGTCCGTAGATGGGCGTCGGCTGCCCCACCGCGTTGCCGTCCGCCTTCCACACCAGGTACGGCACCCCGGCCGTGTCCTTGAAGAAGGTGGCGTCAATCATGCCCATCCCCGTGTCGTGCACCAGCGGCCGGCCCAGGTCCGTGAAGGGCCCGAGCGCGCTGGCCGAGGTGGCCGCGCCAATGGACAGCTTCCCGTCCGAGTGCCGCGCGGTGAAGTACGCGATGAAGCGCGTGCCCACCTTGTGGATTTCCGGCGCCCAGAAGTCGCCCGTCGCCCACGTGGGCTTGCTCGCGGAGGGGAAGATGTGGCCCGCGCTCGCCCACGTCACCAGGTCCGTCGACGTGCGCAGGGCAAAGGCATTGGCCGCGCCGCCCGACGTGCAGGCGGCCACGTACCGCGTCCCATCATGGATGACGCCCGGGTCCGCGCAGTCCACGTTGACGACCGGGTTCTGGTACAGCCCGCCGCAGCCCGTGTACCGGAACGACATGCCACACGCGCCGGAGCCGCTGAAGTACGGCTTCCAGCCGTTGGAGAGCACCGCGTACGAGTTGGTCCCCTCGTTCGTGCAGCCCCTGTCCCAGAACACGCGCCCGCCCGCGTCGTCATACTGCGCCGTGTGCCCCGACGGCTTCAGCCAGGACGCGGCGTAGGTGATGCGCGTCGCGCACGCGGTGGCCCCGGCGCAGTCCGTGTCGAGCGCCAGCACGCACGCGTTGTTGCCGGTGAAGTACGGCTTCCAGCCGTTGGAGAGCACCGCGTACGAGTTCGTGCCCTCGTTGACGCAGGTGCCGTTCCACGTCACCAGGTCGCTCGCGATGTCGTACTGCGCGGTGTGTCCCGAGGGACGAATCCACCGGTCGCCGTAGGTGATGCGCGTGCTGCACGCGAGCGCCGCGCCGGTGGAACCGACCGGAGTCTCGGTGTCGGAAAACTCTTCGCCACAGCCGGATGCGAGCGTCGAGAGGACGCTCGCGAACGCGAGGGCCAGGATTCGGGGGGACTTCCTCATGGGAACACCTCCAGATGGAGGGGCGCGAGGTAGCACGAAATCCCCGACAAGTCAGCCAGACCTGCCTTCCGCGAGACATGCCAGACACATCGACTTGACGCGATATAACAGCGCTTATACATATCCGGCATGAGCACCGGCAAAAGCCCCACCCTCGGCACGCTGTTGCGGAACCTCATCGAGCACCTCGACGGCGCCGTGGAGCAGGCCTACGAGCGCGCTGGTCTGGACTACCGGCCGCGCTACACGCCCATCGTGCGGACGTTGATGGCGCAGGGCCCGGTCTCCATCCGCGCCATTGCCCAGCAGGCGCAGGTCAGCCACTCCGCCGTCAGCCAGACAGTCTCGCAGATGGTCAGCGCCGGCCTGGTGGAGCTCCAGCCCGGCGCCGACGCCCGCGAGCGCATCGTCGCCCTGACGCCACAAGGCCGGGCCATGCTTCCCGCCCTGGAGCGCCAGTGGGCGGCGACCAACGCGGCGGCGGACCAGCTCGACAAGGAGCTCTCCGCCCCGCTGTCCCGCGTCCTCGCGGAAGCGCTGCAGGCGCTGGAGCGCGAGCCCTTCGACGCGCGGCTCGAGAAGGCGGCCGCGAAGCTGAAGCCGTCACGCAAGAGCAGGTCTTGAGCGCAACACCCCGAACCCACACCTGGAGCCCTCGATGCCTTCACGAAGCCTGACCGCCGCTTTGACGGCGCTGATGCTCACGCTGTCCCCCGACCCCGCGTCGGCCCAGGTCGCGCCCGCGTCCGAGCGCTCCGCGCCGCGCACCCTCTCCGCCGCCGACCGCGACGCCGCGCTGGCCGCCATCATCGCGGCCATCCGCGAGTCCTACGTCCTCCCCGAGAAGGTGCCCGCCATCGCCGAGCGGCTGGAGCAGTCCCGGAAGGCCGGGCGCTACACCGTGGACGACGCGGCGCTGCTGGCCGAGCGCATCACCCTGGACCTGAAGGCCGCCAGCGGAGACGGCCACCTCTACATCCACTACAACCCCACCGAGTACGCCGCCGAGCTGCGCCAGCTCGCGCATGCGCCACCGAGCGAGGGCGCGGACAGCGACGCGCTCTTCCGCCAGGAGGCCCTCAGGAACCACCACGGCCTCGCGGAGCTGAAGCTCCTGCCCGGCAACCTCCGCTACCTGCGCATCACCGGCTTCGAGTGGGTCCGCGACGAGACGGGCGCCGTCTATGACGACGCCCTGCGCTTCCTGCGGGACGGCGACGCGGTGGTCATCGACCTGCGAGGCAATGGCGGCGGCGAACACGCGGCCGTGCGCTACCTGGTCAGCCACTTCCTGGACGGGGACCTCCTGGAGATGACCTTCCTGGAGGGCTCGAAGCCACCGGCGCAGTCGCGCACCCTGGAGCATGTCCCGGCGGGCCGGCTCAAGGACAAGCCGCTGTACGTGCTCATCGACGGCGGCGTGGCCTCCGCGGGCGAGGCGTTCGCCTACGACGTGGCGCAGTTCAAGCTGGGCGAGCTGGTCGGCACGAAGACGGCCGGCGCGGCCAATAACAACCGCTTCGTCCCCATCCACCCCGGCTTCATGCTGAGCGTCTCCTTCGGCCGCCCGGTGCATCCGGTCAGCGGCACCAACTGGGAGGGCGTCGGCGTCCCGCCCACCGTGGAGACGCCGCCTGCCCAGGCACTGGAGGTCGCCCAGTTGCTGGCCCTGAAGCGCCTGGCGGGAGCTCCGGGTGTATCGCCCGAGGCCCTGGCCGACTACGAGTGGGCGCGGCTCGACGTGGAGGCGCGCCTGAAGCCCGTCTCTGTCGCGGCGGCCCGGCTGAAGCCACTCGCCGGGCGCTACGGTGAGGTCGAGGTGAGCGTGCGCGAGGGCGCGCTCTGGCTGGCCCGGCCCAACCGTCCCACGCGCCGCCTGTCACCGCTGACGGCGGATGGGCTGTTCGCCGTCGACGGCTCCGACAGGCTGCGCGTGAGATTCACGCCGAAGACGCTGGAGACGCTGTGGCGGGGAGACCCGGCTCCGCGGGTGTATCCGCGGAGCTGAAGCCTCAGCGCATGTCGAACACTTCCTGGTAGTAGCGCGAGCACCCGGCGCAGGTGTCGAAGAGGCCGGGCGTGGAGGCCGCGGGGTAGTAGGTGCCGTTGTAGAGCACTCGCAGCTGGCCGCCGTTGAACTGGTCCACGGCCATCACCC
The DNA here is from genome assembly GCF_010894405.1 of Pyxidicoccus caerfyrddinensis. Taxonomy (GTDB): domain Bacteria; phylum Myxococcota; class Myxococcia; order Myxococcales; family Myxococcaceae; genus Myxococcus; species Myxococcus caerfyrddinensis. The sequence continues at coordinate 25,330 of NZ_JAAIYA010000003.1, read as the reverse complement.
ACGTGTACGTCTTGTCGTTCACGAAGCGGGTCACCAGGAAGGTGCCCAGGTGGGCCGAGCCGCTGAGGAACACGGGCATCGGCTTGCCGTCGTTCATCCACCGCGTGTCGTACCGGCCATAGCTGCCATGCCAGTGGCCCGCGTAGACGGCGGAGACGGGGAAGTCGTTCAGCGCCGCCATCATCTCCGTGCTCGCGCCCGAGCCCCAGTCGTGCATGTTGACGACGAGCTCCTGGCCCCGGCTGACGGCGTCCTGCAAGTCACTCCGCAGCCAGTTGATGGCGGACAGGATGTAGAAGTAGTCGCGGCGCGCCTCGCTGAAGTTCCAGCCGTTCCAGTCGCGCGTGTACGTGGGGTAGTTGTTGAGCTGGGCGAAGTGGACCTTGCCGATGTCCCACGAGTATCCCAGGCTGCCCGTGTGGTTCTTCCGGTTGCTGGGGAACTCGTAATAGACGCCGCTCTCCGAGTAGTCGAAGCGCGTGGCGTTGAGCGTCCAGACCTGGTCCTTGAAGTACCAGACCATGCCCGTGGCGCACTGGTTCTCGTAGCAGTCATTTACGTTGTTGGCGTAGTCGTGGTTGCCCAGTCCCAGGTAGACGTTGGACTGCACGCCGTGCTCGTAGATGTTGATGTAGTCGCCCAGGTCCACGTCCTGCTTGCCGAACTCCGTCAGGTCGCCGTTCACCACGGTGCCGCCGAACCGGTACTCGCCCAGCAGGTTCTTCACCTGGTTGATGCCGTTGACGACGTTGGTGTTGTAGTAGCGCGCCAGGTCGTCGTCGTTCCACCCCGCGAAGACCTGGTTCTCCCTGTCACAGAGCGGGCCCGGGCCGTCGTTGCAGTGCTTCCAGGAGAACTGCGGGTCCGAGGCGAAGACCATGAAGAAGTCGTTCGTCTGGAAGTTGGACCACGAGAAGCTCGAAATCATGTCGTTGTAGAGCCCGCCCACGTTCGGCACGTCCTGGAAGTACGTCCGCGCCAGCCCCACACCGCCGCTGTGCTGATAGGCGCGCACGCGCAGGCCCTTGGGGACGCGGATGGACGAGTACGCGTCGTTCATGAAGGGCTGGCTGCCGCCCTCGCAGAAGGTGTTGGAGGCGCCGCTGAAGTTCGTGTCCGCGTACGCCTGGAAGCAATAGGCCAGGCCGCCCTGGCTGCTGTTGAGCGTGAAGTCCGCGCGCTGGCCCGGTGAATAGGTAGCCGCGACGAGCATGTACCTGCCCGCGCCCAGCGACACCGTCAGCCGGCTGTTGAAGTTGCCTCCACTGTCGTCATCCTGGGCGATGAGCTGCGAGCCGTCCTGGTTGAGCAGGTAGAGATAGGTGTCGACGGAAGACATCAAGTCGAGCGTCACCGTCGCGGGCGCCGACAGGTCCAACCGGAACCGCGGGTTCTCGAACGTCCGGCCGGTGGAATTCACCCACGCGCTGCTCTTCGAGTCCGCCCACGCCACCGACGGCAGCACCAGCACGGCCGCCAGGAGCAGGCCGTGAATCCAAACAGCGCGCACTTCACGTGAGGAATGCATGTGTCTGTCTCCCCCTCTGAAAAGAAGTTGCAGGTATCGCTGCGTGGCCCTCAGCAAACCGCGAGCCACGACATTCCTGCATGAACTTTCAGAGGGGGGACGGCACGGAACGGAAGCGGAGCTCCAGGCCCAGGCGTTCAGGGTGAACGCGGGCGCGTCCTGGCGGGACGGGCGCGGCCTCGCTGCCCGTGTGGCGGGGAGGTGAAGCCCCGCGGCTTCAGTCCAGCAGGTGCGGATTGCGGACGATGAGCAGGCCGGCCTGCACGGTGGCCGTGTAGTCGTTGAGCCGGCCGGAGGCCATGAGCGCGCTCACGTCGCGGCTGCCGCCCTGGGCGAGCGCCTCGTCCACCTTCTTGTCGCCCTGGTTGTAGGCGGCAAGCGCCAGCCGCCAGTCGCTGTACTGCGTGTGCAGGTCCGACAGCAGGGTCGCGGCGGCCTGCGTCTCGCGCGTCACGTCCAGCCGCTCGTCCTTCGTGGCGCTCACCTCCAGCCCGTAGCGGCGTGCCGTCTCGGGGATGAACATCCACACGCCCGCGCCGCGCATGCCGGGGGCCAGCGACGGACGCCCGTCCGTCTCGGACATGTTCGTCACCGCCGACTCCACCACCGCCACGGCCAGCAGCCCCTCGGGCAGGCCCTTGGCGCGAAGGCCGGTCAGCAGCGCCTCGCGGTGCGTGCCCAGGTTCGCCAGCGCGCGCTTCATGAACGCGCGGCCCTTCTCCGTGCCGATGAGCCGGTTGAGCTGCTCCACCACCTTCGCGTCCACCACCACCGGCAGGTCTCCGGCGGGCTGGCTGGACTCGGCGAGCGCCTTCGCCTCCGCGAGCGTCACCGTGCGGCCGCGTGCCGCGCCCTGCGCCAGCGTCGCCAGGGGAAGGAGGACCAGGAAGAGCGCGGACAGCAGCGCCGCGGCGCCGTGGGCGCGCAGGGGACGGGGTTGGAACAGCATTTCGATTCTCCTCGCGGTGGGATGGGACATGCCGGTGGCTCCGGCGGGAAGGGGCGGTGCGCCCGGAAGGGTGAGCGCCGCTTGAAGCAGACAGCGGGCATACGCGTGCGCCTGGGCGCGGCCGCCCGCCACCAGCGCCTCGTCACATGCCAACTCCTGCAGCGAGACGAGCCAGCGCGACAACATGTGCGCGGCGGGATGCCAGAAGAAGGCGCCGGTGAGGACCAGGCGCGCGAAGGCCAGGTGCGTGTCGCGCTGGCGGTGGTGCTGCAATTCGTGCAGCACCGTGAGGCGCAGCGACTCCGCGTCACCGAGTACGGAAGGAGGCACCACCACCCACGCGGAAGGCCCGCCGCGCAGGCGCGGGAACCACGCGGAGAAGGCGGGTGTGCCCTCCTCGCCCAGCACCACGCGGACGCGGCCCACGCTCCGGACCCGGGGCCAGGACTCCAGCTGCCGCAAGAGGCGCCGGTGACGCATGAGCGCCCGGGCGGTAAAGACAGACGCGCCCAGGGCAACCACAAGCGCGGCGGCGGGCAGCAAGGGGAAGGACGTGGGCAAGGACTCACGGGGACGCTCGGCGGGCCGGGGCGGAGGTGCATCCCACGCGGGCCCGGGCAGGCGTCCCGCGTGCCGCGCCACCGAGCGCTCGAAGGTGAAGAGCGGCCCGGCCGGAGCCACCGCGTGCGCCACCGTGGCCACGAGCGGCAGGACGAGCGCCAACAGCAGCGCGCCCCGTCCCACGCTCAGGGACTGGCGCGCGGACAGCGGCGCCCCCAGCCGCGCGAGGACGGCCAGCGCCAGCCGCGAGAGCAGCAGCGCCACCGGCAGCAGCAGCGCCACGGCCAGATAGAGGGAGGCCAGCTCCCGGAGGACGGCGCTCATCGCGTGCCTCCCATCGCCGCGAGGCGCGGCGCCACCGCCACATCACCGGATGCGAGATGCCGGAGGACGGCGCTCATCGCTTGTCCCCCTTCGCCTTGAGCAGCTTGCGGATCTGCTCCACCTCGTCGGGCGCCAGCGGCACGGCCTCCACCAGCCGGGCCACGAGCGCGGACGGCGTGCCCGAGAAGAGCGTGTCCACCAGGTGGCGCACGCTCTGCGCCTCGTACGCCTCGCGCGGCAGCACCGCCGAGTACAGGTGCCCCCGCCCCTGCTTGCGGCTGTGCACCACGCCCTTCTGCTCCAGGATGCGCAGGACGGTGGACACCGAGGTGTACGCGAGCGCGCGCTCCGGCGGCAGCGCGGCGAGCACGTCCGCCACGCTCACCTCACCCTGCTTCCACACGAGTTGCATCAGCTCGAGCTCCACCGGCGTCAACGGCCGGGGCGCTTCGGGCTCGGGTTTGCTGGCCACGTGATTACCTCCGTGGCCAGCAAACTACTAAGTCCTTAGTTGGTCGTCAACTAAGCCCTTAGTTGATTCTCCGTGGGTCGTCTTGGCGCGGAGGCCTCAGACGCCCAGCGCCTCGCGCAGCTCCGGGAGGCGCGCGGCCTTCACCGCGCCGAAGACGAAGCGGTCCGGTCGCAGCACCACCACGTCGGCGGCCTGGCGGGAGAACCACTCCGTCAGCTTCCCGGTGACGTCCACCACGGCCGGGGCCTCGGACTTCGCGGCCTCGGGGCGGAACGTCACCAGCTTGCCGCCCAGGGACTGGGCCAGCTCGCGCGCCGCGGTCAGCTCCGCCTGGGGCGCGTCCCACCGGCACATCACCGTGAAGTCGTTTCCCAGGGCGTCGTCGAGGAGCACCTCCTCCCCTGACTCCAGCCGCACGCGGGGCTGGATGAAGTACGTGCCCTTGCCGCCGAAGTAGAAGCCCTTCTCGTGGAGCGGGGGCTGCTTGAACTTGAAGCCCTGGATGAAGTCGCGGACGCTCGGAATCCGCTGCAGCGTGCGCATCAGCGCGTCGCGGGCCGCGGCCAGCACGGGGTTGCGCGCCAGGAACAGGTGCCCCACGCGCACGCACAGCTTCTGCACCTCCTGCACGTGCGGGCGGCGCTCCTCCTCGTAGGTGTCCAGCAGCGCCGTGGGCGCCTGGCCGTGAATCACCCGCTTCAGCTTCCAGGCGAGGTTCGCCGCGTCGCGCAGGCCGGACACCAGCCCCTGGCCCATGAAGGGCGGCATGGTGTGCGCCGCGTCGCCCAGCAGGAAGATGTTGCCCTCGCGCCAGCGCGCCGCGCTGAGGCAGTGGAACGTGTACACCTGCGCGCGCTCGATGTGGACGCGCTTCGGGTCGATGTACGGCGCGATGAGCTTCGCAATCGTCTCCGGCTGCTCCAGCTGCTCGCGCGTCTCGCCGGGCAGCATCATGAACTCCCAGCGGAGCTGATTCACCGCGCCCGTCGCGACGAAGGCGGGGCGCTTCGGGTCGCACACGAAGCGGCAGATGTCGGGCGCCTCGCCGTCGATGGTGCCGGACACCGCCAGCCAGGGCTCGCCGTAGGCCTTGCCCGCCATGGGGATGCCCAGCGACTTGCGCACCGCGCTGCGCGCGCCGTCAGCCGCCAGCAGGTACCGCGCGCGCACCGTGCGCTCCTCGCCGCTGGCCACCTCGCGGTAGCGCACCGTCACCCCGTCGGGGCGCTGGTCCGCGCCCTCGAAGGCCGCGCCCGTGCGCAGCTCCACGTGCGGGAAGCGGCGCAGTCCGTCGCGCAGCGCGCCCTCCAGCAGCGGCTGGTGGAAGAACCACAGCGGCGTGTGCCCGAAGCCGAAGTCCGTCTCGCCCGTGTGCACCTCGGCGAAGCGCTTGCCGGAGCCGCCCACGTACTCCGCGAAGCGCGTCTCCCGCATGTCCTTCTGGAGCAGGTCCAAGAGCCCCGTGGCCTGGTAGATGCGCAGCCCCTCGTCGTCGCACGAGAAGGCCCGCGGCTCGCCGTGCGGCGCGGTGTCCCGCTCCAGGAGCAGCGTCCGCACCCCCATCAGTCCGAGGAGGTTGCCCGTGAGCGCCCCCACCGGACCGCAGCCGCTGATGATGACATCGACCTGCATGTCGGACTGTTGGCTGTCGCAACCCATGGGAGCCTCCTCGGGCAATCTCAAGCATATTGATTAACCAAAGGGTGTGACCACGCTGTGACGGCGTTCACAGGATTTCAGGGCTTCCGCTCAGAGTGGCGAGCTGCCGTATAGCGGGAAACCCACATGACAAGGATTGTCACTGCTGGGGCAAAGCCTACCCGTGACGGAGGCCCCGGCCCACCGTGTTACGTTGTCGCCTCTCCCAACCTCGGGGGGCCGGGGAGGACATGGCAGGAGACGACGCGGCAGGCACGCACGACTACCGCCTGGAGCTGCTGGGCGAAGCCCGGCTTCGGAGCGGTGAGGGACTCATTCCCCTGGAACGGCGGACGGCCGGAGTGCTGGCGTGGCTGGCGCTCGAGGGGCCGCACCCCAAGTACCGGCTCGCGGGCCTGCTCTGGGCCGAGTCCAGCGAGACGACGGCGCGCAACAACATGCGACAGCTCCTGCGCCGGCTGCGGCTCGCGTGCGGCGCGGAGCTGGTGCAGGGCGTGGACGTGCTCTCCCTCTGCGAGCGCGTCGTCGCGGACGCGTCGGAGCTGCAGGCGCACGTGCTCGCGGGGCGTCACGCCCAGGCCCTGCAACTGGATGGCGTGTTGCTGGGCGCGCTGGAGTACGAGGACTGCACCGAGTTCCAGGCGTGGCTGGAGGGCGCGCGCGAGCGGCTGGACAAGCTGCGCCGCCGGGCCGCGGCGCTGGAGTCCGAGGCGTGCGAGCGCCGGGGAGACATGTCGGGCGCGCTCTCGCTCGCGGAGCGGCTGCTGGGCATGGACCCGTACTCGGAAGAGGCGTGGCGCCGGCTGATGCGGCTGCACTACGTGTCCGGGGACCGGATGGCAGCGCTCAACGCCTTCGAGCGCTGCCGGCGCCTCTTGCGCGAGGAGCTGGACACCACGCCCCTGCCGGAGACGGTGGCGCTGGCGCGCGAAATCGAGCGGGGCCCGACGGCCGCGAAGCCCGGCCCACCGCCGAAGCCGAAGCTGCCGCTGTCCGTGCTGCGCCCGCCGGTGCTGGTGGGCCGCGAGCGCGAGTGGGCGCGCATGGAAGCGGCATGGGAGGCGGGGCAGACCATCTTCCTCGCCGGCGAGCCCGGGGTGGGCAAGACGCGCCTGGCCCATGACTTCGCCGCGTCGCGCGGCACGCACTTCATGCTGGAGGCGCGGCCCGGCGAGCTGAACGTGCCGTATGCCTCGCACGTGCGGCTGGTGCGGCAGCTGCTGTCCCGGGTGCCCAAACCGGACATGGAGCCGTGGGTGCGGCGCGAGCTGGCGCGGCTATTGCCAGACCTGGCCGGTCCTGAAGGCCCGCCCCCGCCCATGGCGGACGAGGCGGACCGCAGCCGCTTCCTCGAGGCGCACTGTCAGCTCATCTACCAGCTCTGCTCCGGCGTGGACGCGCTCGTCGCGGATGACTTGCAGTTCATGGACTCCGCCACCGCCGAGTTCGCGGTGCTGATGCTGTCGCGTCGCCATCCGCCCGGACCGGGAGGCCGCTTCCCGCGCTTCATCGACACCTACCGCAGCGACGAGCTGTCCCCCGGGGCCGTCGCCTGCGTGCAGCAGCTGGTGGTTTCGGGACTGGCCGTCGTCATCGAGCTGGAGCCGCTGGGCGCGGACGCGGTGGGCGCGCTGCTGGGCAGCCTGGATTTGCCCGGCGCGAAGGCGCTGGTGGGCGACGTGACGCGGCATACCGGCGGCAACCCGCTCTTCATCACCGAGACGCTCAAGGACCTGCTGGAGACGGGCGGGCTGGAGCGCGGCTGGCCCGAGCACGTCACGCCGTCCGTCCGGCTGCGGCAGCTCATCCAGCAGCGCCTGGAGCGGCTGTCCCCGCCGGCGCTGCAAGTCGCGAGACTGGCGGCGCTGGCACGCACGGACTTCGGCCTGGAGCTGGCCAGCGAGGTGCTGGAGATGCCGGCCCTCTCACTCGCCACGCACGTGGCGGAGCTGGAGGCGGCGCAAATCTTCCGGGGTGAGCGCTTCACCCACGATTTGCTCTTCGAGGTGGTGCGCCAGGGCGTGCCGCGGTCGCTGGAGGGCCTGCTCCACCGGAGGCTGGCGGCGGCACTGGAGCAGCGCCGGGCCGCGCCGGCGGTGGTGGCGCAGCACTGGATGGAGGGCAACGAGCCACGCCGAGCCGCGCCCTTCCTCATCGCCGCCGCCAATGCGGAGGCCGCGGCCCTGCGCCACCTGGAGGCGGCCGTGCTGTACCACCGCGCCGCCGCGCTCCTGGAGGAGACGGGCAACTCCGAGGAGGCCGCGCGCGTCAGGGCCCGGGCCCGGGGCATTCCCAGCGCCTGACGCAGCGTCCCAGGCCCGGAGCTTGCTTCGGGCCCGGGGCCCCCGTTCTGCTCGGAATCACACTTCGACATGCCCAACCGGTCAGGTGCCCGGCTGCCCTGCGGTGCAAATTCTCACAGCATGACTACGACCCTTGAACATGTCGGATTCAACAAGGTGACGTCGCTGTACCCCGAAGAGCATGAGCTGATGGCTCCTGAACAGGTAGCGGTCACGCCGCACAACGCGGCGCGGCTGCGACAGAAGGCGAGCCAGTGGCTCACCCGCGCACAGAAGGAGTTCCATGACGCCGTCTTCGCGCGCGACGGCTCCGACGAGGGGCTGGACCGCTACGCGAGCGCCCGCGCGGAGCTGGACTCGGCGGAGGCCTGGGCCCTGCGTGTGGCCGAGGCCCTCGGCCAGCAGCGGGACTGAGGGCCGCGGGGCCTCGCGCCCCACCTCGGGCCACCTTCGGCGCAAAGACAGACAGCGTCGGGAGAGGTCAGCGGGCGGTGCCCGTTGAACCACCCGCGAGCGGCGCGGGCTCGGCGGCCTTGGGGCGCTCGCCGTAGGGGAAGCGGTCCTTGAGCTTGAGCAGGTGCTTCTCGAAGAGGTTCCAGCTCACCAGCGCGATGCCCAGGGAGAGCCCGGCGGCCACCACGTAGAAGACCACCTGCATGGGGAAGTCGGAGCCGAGGATGGGCTTGAGCGGCGTACGAAGGAAGGACGTCCTCCGGAGGATGGCGTCCAGCGGCGAGTGGATGAGGTAGATGGCGTAGCTGTACTTGCCGTAGGTGCGCAGCAGCTTCGAGGAGAAGAAGCGGTTGAGCGGGTGGCCCGGCGCGACGGCCACGGCCCGGTGGACCACGGCCCCGAAGAGGACGGCGATGGCGGTGTAGCCAAGGGTCCGATTCACCGTGTGGAAGGCCGGGCCGACAGGCAGCACGACGAGGGTGAGCACCACCGGCACCGCCGCCCACACGGCGTAGCGCATCCAGGGGAACGCCTTCAGGCCCACACCCTCCGGGTGGCGCAGCGCCAGGGACAGGAGCGCGCCGATGGCCAGCGAGTCCACGCGGCAGAACGTCACCACGTAGGTGCTCTCGACGCTGGCGCCGGAGAGGGTGAGGCCCACGCGCACGAGGATGGCCATGGCGATGGTGCCGAGGCACAGGCGGATGGCACCGCGGTAGGACACCGCGGCGATGAGGAAGGGCCAGACGATGTAGAACTGCTCTTCAATCGCCAGCGACCACACCACGCCGAGGATGGGGTGCGTGGTGTCCACCCACAGCTGGTAGAAGTTGGAGAGGTAGAGCAGGTACCACGTCGCGCCGTCGGTGGTGATGCGCTGGTCCAGGTTGAGGCGTCCGGCGAGCGACGGCAGCACCAGGAAGGAGACGGCGAGGGCCAGGTAGTAGAGCGGGAAGATGCGCAGGAAGCGGCGCATGTAGAAGTTGCGGAAGTAGAAGGGCTGCCCCTTGGCCTCCCAGAGGATTCCGGTGATGAGGAACCCGGAGAGGACGAAGAAGAGGTCCACGCCCGTCCAGCCCGCGCCGGCCAGCCACCACGTCGCGCGGCCGAGGGCGCTCTGGTCGCTCAGGTGGGTGGTGTGAAAGAAGACCACCAGGAGGACGGCGAGGCCTCGCACACCGTCGAGCACGGGCAGGTGGCCCTGCAGGCGAGGAGCGTGCGCCGCCGCGGCATCCGGGCGGGCGAGGTTGGCGGACATGGCGGTGGGCTCTCCTCGGAGGTTCCGTGCGCGGCCCCTCTTCTCGCGCACGACGGCCCGACTCTTACCAACGCGTGAAATTTCCAACAAGACCGGGACTCTGGGACACGTGGGTCAGCGACCGGGCAGGCGTGCGCTCCGCGCCCCTCTTCCGGAGCGCAGCGTCCCTTCACCGTGGCTGCGCGAGCCCCTCCACGGCCGGGCCGGCCTCAGGGCCCGTTGTGCTGACACTTCCCGTCCGGAACAGCGCGGGCCCGGACTTCACAGGATGAAGAAAGCGGCTTCACCGCGGGCAGGCACGCGGAGACCAGCGCCTTCATGACCTCCGCGGTCACCTTGTCGGCGGTGGCAATCTCGGCGGGGGAGTACCGAATGCGGCCCGAGACGATTCGCTGCACGAACACGGTGAGCTTCGTGTCACCCCCGTTCCGCGTGAGCACCACATCGAGGTTCTGCTTTCCCTCTGAGCTCCCGGGCAACTGGACCGACCACCGCTCGCTCTCTCCGGAGAGCACGGCGCCGGGGATTCCCTCCAGCGCCTGACGAATGCAGGCGTCGGTGACTTCCGCCCGGACCGACACGGTGCGGTTGAGGCCCTCGAGCTCATCACATCCGAGGAGTCCCCCGCAGGCCGCGACCACCACGGCGAGGTTCAAGTGACGCGGCGTTGAACGGGTCATGGACCTGGGCCTGGGAGGATGGGACATGGGTACCTGCGCCTTCTCCGTGTAGACAGGCAACGATTCAAACAAATACATACACGCCGACCGGGAAGGACGGAGATTCCAGCAAGCCGACCATCATGCCACTCGATGAAGTCAGGCTGCGACAGGAACAGGCAGATTCGTCCATGTCTCCAATCCGTTCTGGGCGCCGCCATTCACCCAGCCAGGGCTCCGCCACCGGCCGGCCGGTACGCCCCGAAACCGCCGGGCTTGGGAAAAAGACACGGCCCGGTGAAACTCCGGGCCGGCTCGTGACACGGAGGGGCCGTGGCCCTTCTTTCCGCGGTGAAAATGGTGCTGGCAGGTGCGCCCCCGTCCGACATGGACCGGGAGCGTGCCCTGCTGCGCCGTGCGCGTGCCGGCGACCCCGCCGCCTTCCGGACGCTCTTCGAGCGCCATTCCCCCGGCGTGTGGCGCTTCCTGCGCGATTTGCTCCGCGACGAGGCCGCCGCCGACGAGGCGACGCAGGAGACCTTCGTCCGCGCCCACGGGCGGCTCGGCGCGCTGCGCGACCAGGACCGGCTCGGCGCGTGGCTGCTGGGCATCGCCCGGCACGTGTACCTGGAGTCCCGGCGCAGCCGCGGCGTGCACGTGGACGTGGACGACGAGGAGCACGCCAGCCGCGTGGAGGCCGTGCTCCCCACGCCCACGCCGGAGGACCTGCTGCTGGACCGCGAGCTGGAAGGACTGCTGGCCGACGCGCTCGGCATGCTGCGCGAGGAGCGGCGCGCGGCGCTGCTCTTGCGCATCGACCACGGCCTTCCCTACGAGGAGATTTCGTCGGTCATGGGCTGGTCCCTGCAGAAGGTGAAGAATGAAATCCACCGCGCCCGGCTGCAGCTCCGCGAGCAACTGGCCGCCCACGTGGGAGGCCGGCCATGAGCGCATGCCGTGAGGGAGAGCTGGACGCGCTGCTCGCCGGAGAGCTGTCCCCCGAGGACGCCGCGCGCGTGGACGCCCACGTGGACACCTGCCCCGCCTGCCGGCATGCCCTGACGTGGCTCCGCCTGGAGCGCGGGTGGATGGCCCAGCGCGCACGCCGCACGCCCGCGCGCCCCGCGCTGAGCTTCTCCGCGCTGGAGGCCCGCCTGGCACGCCCCGCCATTCCCCCCTGGGTGCCCCTGCCGGGCAGCTGGGCCAACTGGGGGAAGATGATGATGGCCGCCGCCGCCACGGTGGCCTTCGTGGGCCTCAGCCTGATGCAGGGCGGGCCCGTGCCCCTCGGCGACGAGCCCCGCGGGCGCGACGTGCGCATGCTGGGCGAGGCGTGCGAGGACCCCTCGGGTGAGGCCGTGGCCGCGCTCGAGGCCGCCCTGGGCGCGTGCCTCGTGGCCTCGCCCGTCATCTCCTCCCGCTGAAGACCACGGGTCGCAGGCCCTGGAACACGAAGACCCCCGGAGCCTTGAGCGGCGCCGGGGGTCTTCTCACTTCAGCGCTCGCGCACCCGACTCAGGGCACGGGGAGAGGGAACTTCGTGTTCGCGTACTTGATGGCGTCGGAGGCCTGCACCAGGCCGAAGCCGTACTGCTTGTCCTGCCCGGCGGGGCCCAGGTCCTTGGCGCTCTTCTCCAGCGCCTCGCGCACCTGGGCGGGCGTGAGGTCCGGGCGCGCGCTCTTCACGAGAGCGGCCGCGCCCGCCACGTGGGGCGTGGCCATGGAGGTCCCCGACTGCACCAGGTAGTCCGTGCCGGTAACGTCCACCGTCACCTGCTGCCCGATGAGCCCCTTCATGGTGTTGGCGGTATCCAGGGACACCCACGTCGTGGGCACCCAGATGGCGGACGGCGCGGTGAGCGTGAAGCCGCCACTCGGGTCCTCGGCGACGTTGTTGCCGATGATGACGGCCTTGGCACCCGCTTGGATGACATTGCGCGCCTTCTCCTCGAAGTAGAGGCCGCCGCCGCGGTCCACGTAGGCCACGAAGCCCGAGCAGTTGGCCTCCTCGCCGCACGAGCTGATGCTGTCCCCCAGGCCGCAGTTGACCAGCCGGCCCGTGTACGAGCTGAGGCCCGAGTACTCCAGGGGGTCGGACGTGAAGTGCGTCCCCCCCGCCGCGACATCCGAGAACGGCGAGGCGCCGACGATGCTGGCGCTCAGCACCTCCACGCCCGGCCCCACCAGCGACACCTCCGCGCCGAACTGGGAGAAGGACGCCCACTCGCCCTTGAAGTCCACCGCGCCCACGGCCACCACGGCCGCATAGGCGGCGGGAAACGCGACCTTGTCCGCGCCGGAGTTGCCGGTGGCCGCGAAGGCGAGCATGCCGCCCTGCAGGGCCTTCTCGAAGGCCAGCTTCTCGTCGTCATCCGAGGAGTTCGAGCCCAGCGACAGCGAGGCGATGTTCGCGCCCTGCGAGCTGCACCAGTCGACGGCGGCGATGACGTCATCCGTCTTGCCGCTGCCCGTCACGTCCAGCACGCGGGCAATCAGCAGCGACACGGTGGGCGCCACGCCCGCCACGCCGTTGGGCTCCTTGCCCGGGCGCACCTTGCCCCCCACGCCGAGCTGCGCCGCGATGGTGGCCGCGGTGTGCGTGCCATGGCCGCCGCCATACACGTAGACGCCATCCTTCAGGGTGCGGTCCAGCGGACCGTCGCCCTCGATGACGTCTTCGTGGTCGATGAAGTCCATGCCGCCGATGTAGGCCGCCTTCAGCTCGGGGTGCCGGTCATCCCAGCCGCTGTCGATGACACACACCTTGATGTTCGTGCCCGACGCGCTCCCCGGGTCGATGGCGCCGTCGTTGTTGGCATCCCAGACATCGGTCGCCTGGATCATCTTCAGGCCCGGGGTGTACTCGCCCACGGAGCCGACGGTGCTGGCCGTGCCGTGCAGCAGGGCACTGGTGGGGAGCCGGGGCATTCCGAAGGCGTGCACCGTGCGGTTCGGCCGCACCGACACCACGTCCGGGTTCTTCGCGAGCGCCGCGCGCGCCTCGGCCGACAGCCGCGCGGACACGAGGTTGAGCTTGGGGAAGCGGCGCTTCACCTGCCCCCCCACGCGCGTCACGTCGGTGGCGAAGGCGTCCGCGCTGGCCATGGCGCTGGCGGACACGCGGGGGCGGAAGGAGATGAGCACATCCTCCAGGCCATCCTCCGCCACCAGCGCCTGGGCCCGGGGGGACTTCGGCACCGACTCCTCGACGGTCCCCGGACAGGCTTGCGGCTCCACCTCGGACGGCGGCTTCTCGCTGCAGGCCACCACTCCTCCGACCAGCCCAAGCCAGACCCAACGCTTCATGTCGTTCTCCTTACACGCCCCGGCCAGCGGGTGGTGTGCGGCATCCCTCTCCGGCACGCGACCGGGCCGGATGGGACGAGAGGACAGCCTGTCCTGTTCCCGGCGCGCAAGTTAAGCACGCATGTCGGCCGGCCGCTCGGGTGCTTGTCCGCCGGACAACGAGCGTTTGACGGGCTCGGCCGCGCGTGCGTGGAGCGGTGGACGTTGGGCTCCTAGAAACAGAAGATTTCAGGCATCCGCGCTGTCCACGCCGAAGATGCGCAGCGCGTCAGCGTCGTACGTGGCGAGCTGGCGCTGCGTCTCGGCGGCATCCCAGCCCAGGCGCGGCGCCATCACCTCGGCGGCCACGCGGGCGGCGGCGCGGCCCTGGTCTCGCGTCTCGAAGGCCACCTTGAGGCGGCGAACGAGCAGGTCGGACAAGGTATGCGCCAGCTCATGGGTGACGCCCCATGCGGCCTCGGCGGCGCGGTAGGGCAGGCCGTCGGCGAGAGGCCGGGCCAGCGCGGGCTCCGCGCGAGTGAGGGCCCACACGCGGCGCCAGCGGCTGCCATAGGCGCGCACCAGGTGCACGGCGGTGGCGTCGTCACCGACCTCCGCGCGAGCGGCGGCGAACTCCGCGTCCAGGCTGGGGATGTCACCGCCGGGCAGGGGCAGCGTCTCGGTGGGAGACTTGCGGCGGGCCTGGCCCAGGTGGCGCTCCACCGCGTCCACCACGTCGCGGGCCATGACCCGGTAGGTGGTGAGCTTGCCGCCGCTGATGGCCAGCACACCCGAGGGACTCACGTCGATGGCGTGCTCGCGGCTCGCGCTGCCCGCATCCGTCGGGGCACCGTGATAGCCGCTGGCGACGAGGGGCCGGATGCCGGCCCAGGCGCTGACGACGTCCTCGCGGGTGAGGTGGGCGTCGGGGAAGAAGGCGTTGGCGGACTCCAGCAGGTAGGCCACGTCGGCCTCGCTGGCGCGCACCTCCGCGGGGTGGGCGCGCGTGGACGTCTCCGTGGTGCCAATGATGGTGAAGCCCTCGGCGGGCAGCACGAACATGACGCGCCCGTCCTTGGGGGACAGCAGCGTGAGCGCGTCGCGGTGGCCCAGGCGCTCGCGCGGCACGGCGAGGTGGACACCCTTGCTGCCGCGCACCGCGGAGCTCATGTGGTCGGGAGCATCGAGCTTGCGGATTTCATCGCTCCACGGCCCGGTGGCGTTGACGATGGCGCGAGCGCGCACGGTGACTTCCTGGCCGGTGAGGTGGTCCATCACCACGGCGCCGCGGGCCTGCCCCTCGTGCAGGACGAGGCCGCGCACGGAGGCATGGTTGAGCACGGTGGCACCGGCCTCGGACGCGCCCACGGCGTTGGCCAGGGTGAGGCGCGCGTCGTCGGTGGCGGCGTCGTAGTAGCGAGCGCCGCCCTTGAGCCCATCCGAGCGCAGACCCGGCTCCATCTCCTGCACCTGGCGCAGGTTGAGGCGCTGGTAGCCCTTCACGTTCCGGAAGAGCGACAGGGCGTCATAGAGCATGAGACCCGCGTTGAGCTTCCACCGGGGCACGCGCGCGCCCTCGTAGACGGGCCAGATGAAGGCCAGGGGACGCACCAGGTGCGGGGCCAGTTGGAGGAGCCGCCGGCGCTCGATGCTGGACTCGAAGACGAGCCCGAGGTGACCGTGCTCCAGGTAGCGAAGGCCGCCGTGGATGAGGCGCGACGAGCGGCTGGAGGTGCCGCTCGCGAAGTCGTCACGCTCGACGAGGGCGACCTTGAGGCCGCGCAGCGCGGCGTCGCGAGCCGAACCGGAGCCGGTGACACCTCCGCCGATGATGAGGAGGTCGAACTCCTCCGTGGCCAGCGCGCGCAAGCGGTCCGCGCGGGGCGGAGGCGATGGGACTTCGGCCTCGGAGGACGGCTGGCGGAGCGCGGCGGATTCGGAACGCACGGAGAGAGTTTAATGCCACGGCACCGACACGGCAGTGGAATTCAATGCGTCGCGTCAAGAGTGATACACCGCGTGTGGCTCGCGAGGGCTTCCAGGTGTTGAAGACGGGTCACCTCTTGGGGGAGGCGACCTTGCGTGTCCAGGGGAAGACGGCTAGGAGGCGACCGCCCCACCCCTTCCCTCCCAGGCCGAGCCTCCGTGCTGAACCGTCATGACCGACGAGACCTGGCGTGCCTGGGACTGATGGTCCTGGTGTACGGGCTCGCCGTCGCGCCGGTGGTGCACGCGGTGGTGGGGCACGGAGGCGGTGGACGCGTCCCGCACGTCCACGTGCATGGCTCGGGTGAGCGGGCGCACTCGCACGGCTCGAAGCAGCGGGACGTGCCGGATGAGCAGGCACCGGGCAAGGGCCATGGACCGGGCGGGCATCAGCACGCGGCGGGCTCGGTGGAGCACCTGCATGCGCTGGCGGCCTCCTGGACGGTGGTGGAAGCGCCGCGCGTCCATGGAGTGTCGTGGTTCGCGCAGGTCCTGCGAGGGCCGTCACGCGCACCGGGCTCGGCGCCGCGACTGACGGCGATGCCGCAGGGCCCGTAGATAGGCACGCGGGGAAAGACATCCAAAGTGCTTTCAGGCGCGTAGGTGTCGCACGGTCGAAGCGGCGCCTGTGGGCCTGTGCCTTCGTCCGTGCCGTGTATCCGTCCTGCCGGTGGAGCCGTCCACCGGGGAGACGCGTGCCTCGTGGTGTGTCCATGGGCGCGTGAGTCCCCGTGACGTGTCTTTGCGCCGCTGTCTGTCATTGCGTGCCCGTGCTCTTCGTAACCGCGTTGTCGGTGTGTGCCCTTGCCGTGTCACCTGCCGTTCCCCCGGAGGGGGGACGTGCGGCCGAGGCCCCACCTCCCGTCGTGCAGCCCGGGCCCGAGACACCACCGGACGCGGACACCGAGCCTTCTTCCAAGGACACCGAGCCTCCGTCCCCGGACACTCAGCCTCTAGCCCAGGACACCGAGCCTCCTTCCGCGGACTCCCAGCCTCCGGCCCAGACGCCCACCGAGAAGTCCACGGAGGCACCGTCCACGGTGGTGCGAGGCACCCGTCCCACGCAGAGCGCGGCCGAAGTGACGCTCGGCCGGGACATCCTGGACGCGGCGCCCAGGACGAGCGCCGTGGACCTGCTCCGCGCGGTGCCGGGCCTCGTGGCCTCGCAGCACAGCGGAGAGGGCAAGGCGCACCAGCTCTTCCTGCGCGGCTTCGATGCGCTGCACGGCCAGGACGTGGAGTTGGACGTGGGCGGCCTGCCGGTGAACGAGGTGAGCCACATCCACGCGCTCGGCTACGCGGACACCAACTTCGTCATCCCCGAGGTCGTCCGCGCGCTCGAAGTCACGGAGGGCTCCTACCGCGCGTCGCAGGGAGACTTCGCCGTCGCCGGCACGGTGCGCATGGACCTGGGCGTCGAGGAGCCCGGCGTCCACCTCTCGGGCACGCTGGGCCAGTACGGGCAGCGGCGGCTCGTCGTCACCGTGCGCCCGGGAGACGACGAGGGCACCTTCGCCGCGGTGGAGCTGGGCGAAGGCAACGGCTACGGCGCGCAGCGCGGCTACGGGCGAGCCTCCCTCCTCGCGCAGGCCACTACGAAAGTGGGTGACGGGCTCACGGTGAGGGCGCTCGGCGGCAGCTACGTCACGCGCTTCGACTCACCGGGCGTGGTGCGCGAGGACGACCTGCTCGCGGGGCGTAGCACGTTCTTCTCGCCCTCCACCACGAGGCAGGGCGGCACCGTGACGCGGCATCAGCTCCTGCTGGGCTTCGAGCTGCCCCGCACGGGCAAGGGACGCACGAAGCTGGAGGTCTTCGGAATCCTCTCGGACCTGCGGCTGCGCAACAACTTCACCGGCTACCGCGTGGACGACCGCGGAGACGGGCTGGAGCAGACGAACGACGGCAGCACCCTGGGCGCACGCGCCGAGCACCGTCGCAACGTGACGGCGTTCGGCCGCCCCGTCGCGCTCGAGCTGGGCCTCGGAGCCAGGCGTGACGGCGTGGAGCAGACGCAACGGCGTTACCGTGAGTCGGACGGCACCTTCTTCACGGACGAGGTGGACGCGCGAATCACCCAGACGGACGTGTGGGGCTGGGCGGAGGCGCGCATGGCCATGGGCCGCTGGGCGCTGCGCCTGGGCGGACGCGCTGACGCGCTGGGCGTGGAGGTCTTCGACGCGCTCGCCTTCAGCGACCCGCGCTTCTACGACGGGCGAGGCTACGCACGCAGTGCCTTCGGCATGCACCTGGGTGCGAAGGCGGGCGTGGAGTACGCCCTCGGAGACACCGCGGACACGTGGCGCCTCTTCGCCAGCTACGGCGACGGCTTCCGCTCCCCGCAGGCACGCAGCCTGGCGGAAGGTGAGCGAGCCCCCTTCGTCTCCGTGAAGGGCGCGGAGCTGGGTGCACGTCGCGACGGCGAGCACTGGGCCGCGCAGGTCAGCCTCTTCGGCTCGCAGGTGGCCAACGACTTCTTCTTCGACCACGCGGTGGGCAGCACCGTTTACACGGGCGAGACGCTGCGCTCGGGCGTCTCCGCGGCGGTGCAGGCGAGGCCGGTGCACGGGCTCGTCGCGGCGCTGAGCGCCACGGTGGCGCACGCGTACGTCACGGAGACGGACACGCTGCTCCCCTACTTCGCGCCGCTGGTGGCACGTGCGGACGTGGGCTGGGAGCAGCCGGTGACGTGGGCCTGGCTGGGCGGCACGAATGCGACATTCTCGGTGGGCACGGGGCTCACGTTCCTCGGCCCGCGTCCGCTGCCCTTCGACGAGCGCAGCCGCACCGTGTTCCTCGCGGACGCGTACACGGCGGTGAGGCGAGGCGAATTGGGCCTGCGGCTGGAGGTGAAGAACCTGCTCGACGCGCGCTGGCGCGACGGCGAGTTCGTCTACAGCTCCCGCTTCGACCCGGAGTCCGTGCCGAGCCTCGTGCCGGCGAGACATTTCACGGCGGGGTCACCTCGGATGGCCTCGCTCACCCTGGAGGTCCACCTGTGATTCGCAGACACGTCCTGATGGGCGCGCTCGCCCTGACCCTGAGCGGCTGTGGCAGCGAAGCGGAGCGCCGCACCTTCCCCGTCGAGATGACGGGCACGCTTCCCAGCGGCGCCAACGAGAAGGGCTGGACGGTGACGCTGGAGTCCGCGCACGTGTCCGTGGGCCCGGTGCGCTTCTTCAATGGCCGCGTGCTGCTGTCCCGGCGCGCGCCGCGCTTCGACTGGTACTCGCTCATCGGCGGCACGGCGCACGCGCACCCGGGCCACTACGTGGCGGGAGACGCGCTGGGCGAGGTGCTGACCACCGCGACCGTGGACCTGCTGACAGGAGCGCCGCTCGGAGATGCGAGCGCGGTGACGGGCGAGTACGGTTCCCTGGAGCTGACACTCGCCGCGCCCACGGCGTCGACGGATGCGAAAGGTGTGCTGGGCGGCCACGCGGTGCGAGTGCGGGGGACAGCGCGCAATGGTGACGGAGGGACGGTGCGCTTCGACGCGGTGGCGGACCTGCCGGCTCCGGTGGCGGGTGTACGCTTCGAGAAGTCCCTGGGGCTGGAGGCCGGGCGGGTGCGCATCGCCGTGGACCTGGGGACATGGCTGGGCCGCATCGACTTCGCCACCGCGACCGACCCGGACGCGGACGGCGTCTACACGTTCCCCGCAGGCAGCCAGGCGCAGAACGCGCTGGTGCGCGGCGTGGAGGACACCACCACCTACGTCGTGACGTGGGAAGAAGGAGCCGCGCAATGAAGAACTGGATGCTGGGGCTGTCGTTCCTCGGACTGGCCGCCTGTGGTGAGGGCAAGGGCACCGTCACGTTCACCACGTACGGCGAGGACTACATCGAGAAGCAAATCCCCGCGGCCACGACGGGCGGGGCCGGCTTCGTGGACGGCTGGACGGTGAAGTACGACAAGTTCCTGGTGATGCTCGGCGAGGTGAAGGTGGCCACGCACGAGGAGACGGGCGCGCAGCAGGGCCAGTCGAAGGTGTTCGACCTGCACAAGCCCGGACCGGTGGTGGTGGAGACCTTCACCGACCTGGCCGCGAAGGACTGGGACCACGTCAGCTATGCGATTGCGCCCTGGCCCGAGGCAGTGGCGGGCAACGCGGACGCGCAGGACGTGACGATGATGAAGACGGGCGGCTACTCCGTCTACGTGCAGGGCACGGCGACGAAGGGCACGGTGACGAAGCGCTTCGGCTGGGGCTTCCCCACGGACACCGTCTACGAGCACTGTGAGAATCCGGACCTCGGCGAGGGCGTCACGGTGCCGGACGGCGGTGAGGAGAAGGTGGAGCTCACCATCCACGGCGACCATCTCTTCTTCGACGACCTGCAGTCGCCGAGCGCGAAGATGCGCTTCGACGCGCTGGCCGACGCCGACAAGCTGGGCATCGTCGGTGCGGACGGGGACATCACGCTGGAGGAGCTGCAGGCGGTGGACCTGACCGAGCTGCCGTCGGACCGGTACGGCACCGGCGGCGTGGGCGGCGTGCACAACCTGCGCGACTTCGTGACGGCGCTGGTGCGGACGGTGGGTCACTTCCGCGGCGAGGGCGAGTGCAGCCCTCGGGCCCGTTGAGTCGCCTGACAGGACTGGAAGAAACCACGCTGGCGCGGTGAGCGCGGCAGGGAGCGCCGCGAGCCTCACCGCGCCAGGAGCCAGGACCTGGGGCCGACCTCCCCGGTCCTGGGGTTGTTGCGGAGAGACGGAGCCGACGTCAGCTCTTCTTGTTGCCGCCCCAGCTGTTGCCCTGGCCCGGCGTGGTGCCGCCACCGGAGCCACCGCCCGACCCGCCCGAGCCGCTGCCGTCGGACGTGTTGCCCGAGTGGCGGGGGTTGTTCGGGTTCATCTGGTTGGAGCGGTTGTCCTGCGACGCCTTCTGCGCGGGGTTGTTGGGGTTCTTGGTGTCGGAGCGCTGATCGTTGGGGCTGGGAGTCTTGCCACTGTCCTTGCTCATGGACCTACCTCGGGAGCCCCTGGCGAGAGTGCCAGGGGAGGGCCGCAAACTAGGAAGCGCGCTCGCGCGGCACACTCGGCCGGAGGGCCCGCGCCGCTGTCGGGAAACGCACGCCCGGCGGGTGCACACGCGACGTGACGGAGGAGGGCCCGGATGCCGCCGCGAGCCGGGGTGCCTACCTCGTGCCCGAGGAGGTGATGGACGCGTGAGGATGGTGACCTATGAACGCAACGGCCGGACCAACACGGCCGCCCAGGCGTTGCGGCTGGAAGGCCTGAAGCTGCTGAAGGTGCTGGAGCAGGGCGAGGTGGTGACCGAGCGCGCCCTGACGGCGGACGAGGCCCAGAGGCTGGGCCCGCTGCTCGAGGCGGCCGGACGAGACCCCGCCCCCGCCGTCATGGTGCCGCAGGGAGGCGGGCCGGAGGGGCTGGCCGTGACGCTCGCCTTCGAGGACGAGGAGACCCCTCGCGTGCGCCTGGCGACAGAGCGGCTCCCCGCGCGCGGAGCGGGCCCCGTATACGACGCGCTGCTCGCGGAGATGGACGCGCTGCTGACGGCGGAGCTCCACACGCGGGCGCCGAGGCACGCGCACGTCGTCTGGCCGCACGAGCTGCGCGAGGAGGAGTAGCGAGCGAGGCCACGACGGGCCTTCCGGGTGGGGCTCCGCGCGCGAGCCCCGCCAGGGAGGCTGCTCGGCGGACGAGCCTGGAAGTAGGTCCAGGTGGGGTTGCCGGGGGCGCGGTGTTCTGTGAAGAGAGGGGGATGAAGCGCGTGCAGTTCTCCGTGCATCGCACGGTGGGAGAAGCGCGGCTGCTGGCGGGTGCGCTGGAGGCCGCGGGAGTGTCGGTGGAGGTGCGCGGCGAATCGCTCGCTCCGCTGAGTGGGGAGATTCCCAGCGGCGAGACGTGGGTGGAGCTGTGGCTGTGGCCGCACGAGCTGGAGCAGGCGCGCGGCCTGCTCGCCGAGCTGCGGGAGAACCAGGAGGCGTCGGAGCGCTCCGTGGAGTGCCCGAAGTGCCGGGAGGAGAACCCGGGGAACTTCGAGCTGTGCTGGAGCTGCGGCCTGGAGCTGCCCTCGGGGCTGCGACCGCGCCTGCGGGCGGTGTAGACAGACCCGCCTGGGAAGCGATGGCGGAGTCCTCTTCGGTGAGGCATGGAAGAGGCTCTGGCAGAGAGGGAGGAGGGGCGCGTGGACAATCCGTCGATGACGACAGGGGCCGACCCGCGAGGCTCCGGAGAACAGCACCGGCGCAGGCTGGACCGGGGGATGCGCAGCCTCCTGATTGTGTGCGGCGTTGCCCTGCTCATCCACCTCATCCCGCTCTTCCTGCCCAGGAACATGCCCGAGCAGGAGCTGGCCATCGCCCGCGCCGCGACGACCGCGGAGGAGCGGGTGCATTTCCTGATGCCGCTGCGACAGCACCCGAAGGCCACGCCCGCGGAGCTGCGCGAGGCCGCGGAGTTGCTGCTGGACGGAGCGCCGGCCGAGGCCCACGAGCTGGCACAGGAAGCGGAGCGCAGGGACCCCAGCGCCCTGGAGACTCAGCTGTTGCTGGCGCGCATCTGTGACGTGGAGCGGATGGAGCGCTGCGTGAGCACCTCGCTGGAGCGGGCGGCACAGGTTGCGCCGAAAGACGCCCGGCCGGACCTGCTGCGAGCCGACTTCCAGGAGAAGGACGGCGACGTGACGGGAGCGGCCGAGTCGATGAGGCAGGCGTATGGCAAGGCTCCGGAGGACCCTGTCATCGGCCTGCGCTACGTGAGGCTGCTGAGTGCCTCGAAGCACGGGGACGAGGCGATGTCCGTGCTGAAGGGGCTCGCGGGACAGCTCCCGCGAGGCCGGCTGCTGGTGGAGCAGGGCCGGGTGTGGACGCGCGAGGGGCGGGACGCGGACGCGGTGAAGCTCTTCCGCAAGGCGGTGGAGGAAGAGCCGAGGCTGGGCGTCGGCTACTTCGAGCTGGGGCTTGCGCTGTACCGGCTGGGGAACACGGAGGCGGCCGAGGAGTCCCTGCGCCAGGCGGACCGGCTGGACTTGAGCGACCCCAGAGCGCTCGCGGCCCTGTGCGCGATGCAGCTCGAGCAGCGGCGCATCGACGACGCACGGCTGACGCGGATGGACCTGGAGCGTCGCTTCTCGGGAAGGATGGAGCTCATCCGGCAGTCCTGCAGCATCCCGTGAGTCGGCGCGCCCGAGCCGGCTCAGCGAGGCTCGGTGCCGCGAAGCTGCCGGAGCATCTTCGCGGAGGACTTCACCTCGGTGTCGACGGAGCCATCCACGCGCTCGGTGCGGACGACGGCCTGCAGGTAGGGGAGCGCCTCGTCGTCGCGCCCCTGCTGGAAGAGCAGCTCCCCGAGGGCGAAGCGGGCCCGGGTGAGCAGGACGATGTCCTGGGCGGCGACCGCGGCGTCGATGGCGTCGCTGAGGGCGGACTCGGCCAGCTCGGGTTGCCCCCGGGCGAGGAGCTCACGAGCACGCTGGAGGTATTCCTGGACGTTCATGGCACGGACAGATGGGCGGCGGGGATGGGACGCAAGGGGCCGCTCCGGGTTAAGGGTAGCCACCCATGGACGAGAAGCGCATTGCCGAGCTGGAGCTTCGCTACATGCAGCAGCAGGACCTGCTGCAGGAGCTGAGCGACGTGCTGTACGACCAGCAGAAGACCCTCTCCGCGCTGAAGGCGGAGGTGGAGGGCCTCAAGCAGAAGCTGTCGGGAGACCCCGGGCTGGTGGACGCCCGGCAGCAGGAGCGTCCACCGCACTACTGAGGCCTAGAACTTGTAGCCCAGGCGCAGGCCGATGACGGGATTGGGCTCGAGGTAGCCGACCTCGATGCCGATGCTCGCGGCCTTGCCCTGCAGGCCGAAGCCGAAGGCTGCGTGGGCGCGGAACTCGTCGTTGCGGCCGAAGACAATCCACGGTCCGGCCATGCCCTCGATGTAGACGCTTCGGGCGACGTTGGCGCGCAGGTAGATGTCGAGCGGAATGCCGACGTCATTGCCGTCCGTGATGAGCGTCGCGCCGAACCGCGCGCCAACGGAGAGCGGGCCCGTGATGCGTCCCTCGACGCCGAGGGTGAAGCTGAAGGCGGCGCTCTCATCAATCCAGTAGTCAGCTCCGAGACCGACGCGGACGGCAGCAGCCTCGGAAGTCGTGGGGGCGAAGAACAGGCCGACCGCGAGCAGGCCGCCGAGGCAGGGACGAAGCAGCTTCATGCGAGAGGCTCCTGAGTGACGGGGGGAGCGCCACTCAATCAAGCCGCGAGCAGCGAGGCCAGCCACACAGTGGCTTCAGCACGCGTGAAACGCGAACTTCCGCGCCGGACACCCAGTCGCAGCGGAAGGGGGACACTCTCAACGGACAGCGCGGCCTGAGCCGAGAGAAACAGCGCGGGTCTTCGTCGTCTCGGTGCGGGTTCGCGAGGTGTCAGCGGCGTACCGCACGAGCAGGGCGAGCACCACCGTCGGCCGTTAGACAGCGGGACGTCATCAGGAGACGTCGCATGAAAGCCATTCGTTATCACCAGGTGGGCGGGCCCGAAGTCCTTCGTCTCGAGGAGGTTCCGGAGCCGGTGGCAGCCCCCGGAGAAGTGCGCATCCGGGTCCACGCGGCGGGAGTGAACTTCGCGGACACCGAGCGCCGGAGAGGGCTGTACGACGCGAAGGTGCCCCTACCGCGAATCCTCGGGAGTGAAGCAGCCGGCGTGGTGGAGTCCGTAGGCCCGGGAGTGGACGCGGCCTGGCTGGGCCGGCGCGTGGTGGCCCTGGCGGCGAGAAGCTACGCGGAGCGGGTGACAGTGCAGGAGCAGGAGTTGCTCGTGCTTCCCGAGCGCGTGTCCTTCGAGGAAGGCGCCGGCCTCCTCGTGCAGGGACTCACGGCGTGGCACCTCATCCACACGATGAGTCATCTGTCCGCGGGACAGTCCGTGCTCATCCACGCGGCCGCGGGCGGAGTGGGCCTGCTGGCGGTGCAGCTCGCCAAGGCCGTGGGAGCCCGGGTGATTGGAACGGTGTCGACGGAGGCGAAGGCCCGGCTCGCACGAGAGCTCGGAGCCGACGAAGTCCTCCTGTACGGCGAGAGCGATGTCGCGGAGCGGGTGCGCGCCCTGACGGGAGGCCGCGGTGTGGAGCTGGTCCTCGACTCCGTGGGCGCGAGCACCTGGAAGAGCAGCCTGGATTCACTGGCGGTCTTCGGCCACCTGGTGAGCTACGGCAGCGCGAGCGGTGCACCGCCTCCGGTGGACGTGGAGTCGCTGTATGAGAAATCCCTGAAGGTGAGCGCTTATTGGCTGCGCACGAACCACCCGCCGGAGCTGCAGCGTCACGCCCGTGAGGCTTTGCGGGCGGAGCTGGCTGAGGGCCGGCTGCGGGTGCGCCCGGGCCTGGTGCTGGACCTGGCCGAGGCCGCCGAAGCCCACCGCCAGCTGGAAGGCCGGAGCACGGTGGGCAAGGTGGTGCTGCGCGTGCCGTAGGCCTGGCGAAGCACGGGGCTTCGCGGCAGCTCCGCCGGCCCTGGCAGCCGCAAAGGCCAACGCACAAAAAAGAAAACCCCCGTTGCCACGAGGGCAACGGGGGTTCTCAAAAAGAATCCGGCAGCGACCTACTCTCCCGCGCGGTTTCCCGCGAAGTACCATCGGCTCTGGAGGGCTTAACTTCCGTGTTCGGGATGGGAACGGGTGGGACCCCTCCGACATAGCCACCGGAAAACAAGCGACAGTGCATACAAAGGGTAAGTTTCAATTCTCTGCGAGAAGAAAGTCTCGCCGTGCCTATTTTTTTAGAAGCGTCTTCCGGGCGAGTGCTTTCGCACTCGAGCCTCGGCCTTGGCCCCGAGTCCCTTACGCCCCTAGAGGAGGCATGGAAGAGAACGGGGAAAGTAAGCCGCTCGACCCATTAGTACCGGTTAGCTCAACGTGTTACCACGCTTACACA
>NZ_JAAIYA010000039.1 GCF_010894405.1 Pyxidicoccus caerfyrddinensis | reverse complement strand
CTTGAGACCCTGAGGACCCATGTCACCCTGGGGGCCCTGAGGACCAGTCGCGCCAGTCGCGCCAGTCAGGCCGGTGTCGCCCTTGAGACCCTGAGGACCCATGTCACCCTGGGGGCCCTGAGGACCAGTCGCGCCAGTCGCGCCAGTCAGGCCGGTGTCGCCCTTGAGACCCTGAGGACCCATGTCACCCTGGGGGCCCTGAGGACCAATCGCGCCAATCGCGCCAGTCAGGCCGGTGTCACCCTTGGGGCCCTGAGGACCAGTCGCGCCGGTCAGGCCGGTGTCGCCCTTGGTGCCCTGAGGACCAGTCGGGCCGATATCACCTCGGGGCCCCTGCGGACCGGTGGGCCCTACGGAGCCAGCGGGACCCTGCGGACCGATATCGCCCTTGGGGCCCTGCGGGCCTACGGGCCCCGGCGGGCCCACTGCTCCAATCGTGACGTTGAACGAAGCCGTCGAAGACGGCTTGTCCGTTGTAGTCACCTCCAACTGATGGGAACCGGGCTGGGTCAGGAAACTGGCGGGGAGGGTCGCGATGACCGTAGTGCTGTTATTGCTGACAACGCTCAGGGTGACCCCGGCCAGGGAGACATCCGGCACTCTCGTGCCGAAATTCTGGCCGAAGATCAGAATCTGTTGCTGCGCAGTGTCGATGTCGACGGTGGAAATCGCCGCGGACTGAGGGCCGGCGCCGTATGCAGAGGCAGCCAGCAGCAGCATGGCTGCAAGGGAGACGGTTCTTGAATACCGAGTGGCTGAATTCACTTGTGCTTCCTACCTTCCTGGGGCTGCTCTGTTCCTGGAACGCGTCCACTGGGAGCACTCGCATGGCGCTCCAGTGCTGCATGAGTGCGGGCGTTCGGTTCGTCCCGAACTCACGGTTGTGAGGCCGAGCAGGCCCCACGAATTGAATGAGCCGACGGGGCGGAAAATGATGCAGGAAATGCGGGTGCGGCCTTCGGGCTCCCGAGCGTGGACGGCAGCCGAGAGCTGCTGGAGCGCAGTTCACCCACTGCCGGTAGGGCAGGTGCGGTAGCACCCGCTCCCTTGCAACATCGCGAAACGTCTCGCAGTGGCGTGCCGGCCAACGGCGCATATCGCGCACGGTGTAGAACAGTATCCACGCCAAATCATTGCGCGTGCTGCTGCGTGGGAATCATCGGCGCGGCGGAGGCGATTTCCCGCGACATTCTCCGGAGCCACGTCGATGAGGCCACAGCCGCGACGACGCTGGCCTCGCTCATCGCCAATGGGCTCTCGAAGAAGCCATAGCCCACTGTCAATCCTGGGTTGTAATCACCACCCTGGTGTTGGCATGACCCAGGTTCAGACTCATTTGCAATCCCTGTACAAGGAGACGCCGTAGTCGTCAGTGCAAGGGCTTCATGGACAGTCGCAGGTCGTGTGAGCGGGGAGCGTGGGAAACCATGCTCCGGCCCAGAGGGCTTCTTCTTGCCCTTGCACGGGGAGGCACCGTGCTCATTCCGCACCGTGTGCATGCCCGGGACAAGGTCGAGTTGCAGGACTACGTCCATGCCGCGCGAGGTCGCTACATCGCCGGATGACCGAGCCCCACTGGAGGCTGGTTGGGGTTCAAGGAGCGTGAAGGTGAGGCACGTACTCAAATGGACGGTGGTGGTGCTCTGCTGCACGGCCGTAGCGGCGGCAGCGCAGCAGCCGACGGATGCGCGGCTGGTGGAGGCACAGGCAGCCTTTGACGAGGCGACGACGCTCTACAAGACGGGCAGGTACGCCGAGGCCGTGGTGCAGGGCGAACGTGCTCTCTCCCTACGGGAGACGGTGCTCGGGGGCACACACCTGGACGTCGCCATTTCGCTCAACCTCCTCGGCATCCTCTTCTGGAACCAGGGGTTGTATGACCGGGCGGAGTCGCTCTACCAGCGCGCGCTGGCCATCCGGGAAGCGGCCCTGGGCAAGCACCATCCCGTCGTCGCCAACTCTGTCAACAACCTCGCGCTCCTCTACGTGGATCAGGGGCTGTATGACCAGGCAGAGCCGCTCTACCATCGCGCACTCGCCATCTGGGAAGAGGCTTTTGGCAAGGACCATGCCGTTGTCGGTTCGGGGCTCAACAACCTCGCCATTCTCTACTTATCGCGGGGGTTGTACGGCCAGGCCGAGCCGCACTTCCAGCGCGCGCTGGCCATCCGGGAAGCGGCGCTCGGCAAGAACCATCCCGACGTTGCCACCTCACTCAACAACCTCGCCAACGTCTACATGCGGCAGGGGCTGTATGACCGGGCCGATCCACTCTACCAGCGCGCGCTGGCCATCCGGGAAGCGGCGCTCGGCAAGAACCATCCCGACGTCGCCACCACGCTGCACAACCTCGCCCTCGTCTACGACGAGCAGGGGTTGTACGGCCGAGCCGAGCCGCTCTATCTGCGAGCGCTGGCCATTGAGGAAGCAGCCCTCGACAAGAACCATCCCACCATCGCCACCTCGCTGAACAACCTTGCCATCGTCTACAAAGCGCAGGGGCTGTATGACCGGGCCGAGCCGCTCTACAGGCGGGCGCTCGCCATTCGGGAAGTGGCCCTCGGCGGGAACCATCCCGACATCGCTCAATCGCTTGAGAACCTTGGCAACATCTACGCGGAGCAGGGGAGGTACGGCCGGGCCGAGCCGCTCTACCAGCGCGCGCTCGCCATCTGGGAGGCAGCCCTCGGCAAGAATCCTCCCCAGGTCGCCTCCTTGCTGAACAGCATCGCCCTGATCAGGTTGGCTCAGCGTCGCCCTGGCGCGGCCGTCCCTCTGTTCACACGCGCCTTCGCCGTGTCCGAGCTGCGCCTTCGCCACGAGGCGCTCGACTTCTCTGAGTCGCGTCTGGCCAGCTTCCTCCAACACCTGCGTGTGGACGCGCAGGTGCTCAACGCGCTGGTGCGCGCGCACCCGGAGGATGCCCGCGTGCGGAGCCTGGCCCTCAGCGCCGTGCTCCTGATGAAGGGGCGCTCCGTCGAGGAGACAGCCAATATCTCCCGCACCCTCTACCGGAGCCTGGGCGCCGAGGACCGTCGTACCTTCGAACGGCTGCGGGGCCTGCGCACACAACTGGCCAATCTCTCACTCGAGGGGCCCGGCTCGCGCTCTCCGGCCGACTACCAACAGCGGCTCAATACGTTGGCCGTCCAGGGCGACTCACTCGAAGCTGAGCTGGCCAAACGCTCCGCTCCCCTCCGAGCACTCACCGCACTGCCTCGTCCCGCGGAGATCGTCGGCCGCGTTGCCGCCTTCCTGCCCAAGGACGGCGCCCTCGTTGAGTTCGTCGCGTACGAGGACCGGCCCCTCGTCCCCAGACCCGGCACGCCTCGCACCGGGCCGCCGGCCCAGCTCCGCTACCTGGCGCTGGTGCTCTTCCCCGACGCCTCCACCCGCGCCTTGGACCTGGGGCCCGCGGCACCCATCGAGCTCGCCGCCACGCGCCTGCGCGATGGGCTCGCAATCCGCGACGCCCAATTCCAGGCCTCTGCCCAGGCGCTTTACCGGCTCGCCTTCCAGCCCCTGCTGCCCATCCTCGGGGAGACCCGCCGCCTCTTCCTGTCTCCCGATGGCCAGCTGAGCCTGGTCCCCTTTGCGGCCCTCCACGATGGTCGCCGCTTCCTCCTCGACTCCTTCGACTTCACCTATCTCACCTCCGGCAAGGACCTCCTGCCGCGTCCCCAGGACATCCCTCCCTCCTCCTCTGTCTTCGTCCTCGCGGACCCGGACTTCCACGCCTCACCGCGAACGGAGCCCCCCGGGCAGACCCGGCGCTCCGCGTCGCTCGACCGCTTCTTCTCCACCCTGCGCGCGGACCTCGTCACCAGCACCTGGGTGCCACTGCCGGGGACTCGCCAGGAAGCTCAGGGCATTCAACGCCTGCTGCCCCAGGCCCAGCTCTTCCTTGGCCCCGAGGCCACCAAGGAGCGGCTGCTGAAGCTGCCCACTCCGGGCATCCTCCACATCGCCACGCATGGCTTCTTCCTCGAGGACGCTCCCGCCCCCTCGGGCTCGCGCGCCATAGGCCACTTCGGTGCCCTGGGCGACGACCCAGTTGCCCCGCGGGACCCACTGCTGCGCTCCGGCCTGGCCCTCGTGGGCGCACGCGCTCCAGAGCCGGACGCCTCCAGTCCCCGGTCCGACGCCGCTCTGGTCACCGCGCTCGAGTTGGCCGGGCTCGACCTCTGGGGTACCCAGCTCGTCGTCCTCTCCGCCTGTGACACGGGCCGCGGCGACGTCAAGCTGGGCCAAGGGGTTTCCGGCCTGCGCCGCGCCATGGTGGTGGCTGGTGCGGAGACGCTCGTCATGAGCCTGTGGAAGGTCGATGACGGCTTCACCCACCTCCTCATGGAGGCCTATTACGCCAACCTCCTGGCCGGCCAGGGCCGCGCCTCCGCCCTTCGCGAGGCCATGCGCTCGCTGCGAGCTTCCAGGCCCCATCCGCACTACTGGGCTCCCTTCATCTCCCTGGGCAGCGACGCCCCCTTGCGCGCAATCAGCCCCCTGCCACACTGACG
This sequence comes from Pyxidicoccus caerfyrddinensis, assembly GCF_010894405.1. Taxonomy (GTDB): domain Bacteria; phylum Myxococcota; class Myxococcia; order Myxococcales; family Myxococcaceae; genus Myxococcus; species Myxococcus caerfyrddinensis. The sequence continues at coordinate 80,837 of NZ_JAAIYA010000039.1, read as the reverse complement.
GGGACTACCGCCTCCTCTCGGGCTCGCCCTGCCTCGGGACGGGGAGGTGGCGCAGCGGTCAGCCGTGCGCCGCAGCGCAGACCTTGTTGTGGCCCAGCTTCCCGGGGTCGAGCTGGTAGTCCAACCCCAATCGGCTGCAGACCTGATTCGCATTCGTGTTTCGCGGGTCCGTGCGCCTCAGGGCCGGGCGGCCTACACGCGAGAGATGCAGATACGCGCGAAGATATGCCAGGGCGACTCGTTCGGATTGGCGCGCAGCACGACGTCCGCGACCTGATCCGTGTTGCCGGACTGGTGTTCCATGAGGATCCGGGCGTCGACGTTCGTGGTGAAATAGGTCTCAATCAGACTGGGTATCGCGTTGGGGGTGCTGATGCTGCCGACGACGATGGCGTCCTCGTTGGGGATGTCCTCCGCAACACCTCCGGCGTGCCGCAGCCGGCAATACCCACCGTTCGCGAACTTCTTGGTCGCCATCATCCCGGACGGCTCCTCGCCGGTCAGGAAGGCCGTCATCGAGAAACCGGTGATGTGGTACGTCCCTGGCGGAAGCGTGATGATTCCTGTCGCGAGGTCGAGCTGGATGGCGTTGTCCGGCGAGCGCGCCTCCACGCGGGTGAACACGCGCGTGTGCATGCCCCCCACCTCCATCTTCTTCGTCTCGGGGGAGTCCTCGGAGAAGACCGCGAACGAGCGGGAGTAGCTCACCGGCTCCGAGGTCCAGAAGTAGCTGTCCCTGGCCTTCCCATCCCTGCCGTCGAGCGTGAACACCTTCTTCTGGTCGTTGTCGCGGCCGCCTGACAGCCACCGTTGCTCCTTGCCGCCCACCTTGAGGCAGACGGCGCTCCCTCGCTTGACACTACCGCTGCCCACGGTGTCGAAGTCCTGCATCACGGTCCAGCGGTAGGTGTCCTCCTTCGCGCCCCCCTCGCCGTCGCGCGTGTACACCTGTTTCTGGCCATCGCTGCGGCCGCCGGAGAGCCACCGCTGCTCCTTGCCGCCCACCTTGAGATAGATGGTGTCGCCATAGCTCACGGGCCCGCTGCCCACGGTGTCGCGCTTCTTCATCACGGTCCAGCGGTAGCTCTCCTCCGCCGTGCCGCCCTCGCCGTCGAGCGTGTACACCTGGGCCTGCTGATCGCTGCGGCCACCCGAGAGCCACAGAGGCTTATCGCCGCGCACCTTGTTGAGGTAGAGCGTCTCCCCATAGCTGAGTGTATCCGTGGTGGGTATGCACTCCGGCGCGGGCTGGGGCTTCGCCGGGCTGCTCATCACTCGCTCATGACTGGCTTGATTTGACAAGACATCCTCCTGTGGGTGCGCTGGACAATGGCACACGGAACCATGAGGTTCTTCAGAGGATACGAAGCGATACAAAGGAGCCGGCGCGGACGTGCTCGCAACGGGTCGGTTATACTCCAGCCGGGAGCATCGGCGCCTATGGACAAGAAGAGTCAGACATCCACGTCGGAACCCAGCGTCTTCATCGTGGATGATGACCGGGCGCTCACGGCAATGATTGCCGACTACCTTCGACTGCATGGGTTTCGCGCCGAGAGCGAGGGCAGCGGCGAGCGCGCGGTGACGCGGATCCTCGCCACGCGGCCCGACCTCGTGGTGCTCGATGTGATGCTCCCCGGCAAGGATGGCTTCGCCGTCTGCCGCGAGCTGCGCGGCGCCTATCCGGGCCCGATTCTCATGCTGACCGGGCGTGGCGCCGAGGTGGACGAGGTCGTGGGTCTGGAGAGCGGCGCCGACGACTACCTGCCGAAGCCTGTCCGTCCCCGCGTGCTCCTCGCGCGGCTGCGCGCGCTCCTGCGCCGCACGAGCGCGCCCCCCCAGCCGGAGGGCACGCCCGTTCGCGTCGGCGAGCTCACGGTGGATTCCACGCGGCGAACGGCCTGGCTGCGGGGGAAGGAGCTCGACCTGACCTCTGGCGAGCTCGACGTGCTCCTCCTGCTCATGACCCACGCTGGACAGGTCGTGAGCCGACAGCTCATGTATCAGCGGCTTCGGGGCGTGGAGCAGGACGACATCGACCGCTCCGTCGACCTCAGGGTCTCCCGGCTTCGCCACAAGCTGCGCGAAGCCTCCGGCGAGGCGGAGGCCATCAAGACGGTCCGCGGCGTCGGTTACCTCTACACAGTGAGCTGACCCGTGGACAGGCTCTTCCTCCGCGTCTATCTCCACATCTTCGCGGGCGTGCTGCTGGCCGGCGTCGCCGCCAAGGCGTTCGTCATCCCTCGGATCAACGCGCAGCTCGCGCGGAACATCGAAGCCTCTTTCGCGGTGCCGGTCGCGTTGATGGCCGAGATGTTCCAAGAGCGCTACAGCCAGTACCACGACTTCGGAGGTCCCGCTGAGCAAGCCTCGAAGCGCTTCGAGGTGCCCGTCGTCATCATTCCCCGGGCGGACGCACCGCTCGGCGCCGCCGCTCTCGGACGCCTCGACGTCGGGGAGGTCGTGCGGGCGGGCCACGTGTTCGAATCCGTCCTCTATGCGCGCATCGAGGGGACCGGGCACGTCCTCCAGGTGGGGCCCTTGCCCCTGATGTTCCCGCTTGGCGGCGCGCGCGGCGCCGGGCTCTTCCTCTGCTTCGTCGGAGGGCTCTCGCTCGGCGTCTTCGCGCTCCTGCGCCCCGTCCGCCGACAGCTCCTGGACCTCCGGCGAACGGCCGAGGCGCTCGGGCGGGGGGAGCTCGACGCGCGGGCCGCGGTCGGCTCACGCGACGTCATCGGCGCGCTCTCGACGGCGCTGAACCACATGGGCGAAGACCTCCAGCGCTCGATTGCCATGCGCGAAGAGCTCCTCCACATCACCTCGCACGAGCTCCGAGCACCGACCCAGCGGTTGCACTTCAGCCTCGCGCTCGCGCGTGAAGCGGTCGAGCCCGACGAACGCGAACAGGCGTTCGAGCGGGTGGAGCGCAGTCTCGAGGAGCTCGATCAGCTCATCGATGAACTGCTCACCTACGTGCGGTTGAAGGGGCGCCGCGCGCCAGCTGGGGCCGCGGTGGACGTGCGCCCGGTCCTCGCCGCGCTCTGCGAAACCCTCACCATTGTACCCAGCAGGGCGACAATCGCCGCCCCCGTGCCCTGCGCGGAACCGCTCGTCGTTCGCGTCGAAGCCCGGCTCGTCGAGCGCGCGACGTCGAACCTGATACTGAACGCCCTGCGGTACGCGAGGTCTCGGGTCCAGGTCAGCCTGACGCGGGAGGGCCGCGCGATTCACATCCACGTCGACGACGATGGGCCGGGGATTCCGCTCGCGGAGCGGGAGCGGATCTTCGAGCCGTTCCACCGCCTCGACGACGAACGTACGGAGGAGAGCCCTGGCTTCGGGCTCGGCCTCGCGATTGTCCGCCGTATCGCGGAGGTACACGGCGGGAGCGTCGCCGCCCTCGGCTCGGAGCTTGGCGGCGCACGGTTCACCTTGTCCTTTCCGGTCTGACTCCAGCCTCGTTGCTTCCAATACCCCGCGCTTGCCGCTGTCCCCTCCCCAGAAGGAGGGGCGCCTCTCGGCTGGCGGCTGCCTACCTTGGAGGGGCGCGGCATGGGCCCGCGACGGGGCTGGCGGATGGGTGGGGCGCGGTCATTCGCTACGGGAACAGGCAGCCTCGGTCCGCGACGTGGAGGGAGCCGGCGCGGGGTCCAGGCGGGGCGGCTCGCCCTGGGGGTGCTGGCGCTCACCTCCGCCGCCGCGCGCGCGGCGGAAGCAACGCTGCCCGCGGATGCCCCCCGGTCCGAGCTCTCCGTCGAGGAGGCCACGGCGCCGGAGCAACACCCCTGGCTCGCGCTGGGGGAGGTCACCGCCATCAACCTGGTGGTGTGGACCTATGACCGGACGCTCGGCCAGAAGGACTGGTCCCGTGTCAGCCTCCAGACATGGAAGGACAACCTGCGTACGGGCTTTGTCTGGGATGGGGACGGCTTCTCCACGAACCAGTTCGCGCATCCCTACCACGGTGGCCTCTACTACACGGCCGCGCGTGACAACGGCCTCTCCTTCGTGAGCGCCATCCCCTTCACGCTGCTGGGGAGCATCCAGTGGGAGCTGTTCGCGGAGACCGAGCCGCCGTCCATCAATGACCTCGTCAACACCACGATGGGCGGGGCGGCCGTGGGCGAGGCACTCTACCGACTGTCTTCCACCGTGCTCGATACAGAGGCCACGGGGAGGGACCGGTTCGGCCGGGAACTGACGGCGGGCCTCATCAGCCCCATTCGCGGAGTCAACCGGCTCCTGCGCGGCGATTCCTTCCGGCATGAGCCCACCCCCTCCGACTGGAAGTCGCGCGCGCTCGCGGGCTGGGTCTCGCTGGGCTACCTGAGGCTGGGGGACGGCAAGCTCCTGGCGCAAGGCAAGGACCAGTTCTTCACCCAGTTCGCCCTGCGCTACGGGGACGCGTTCCGTGGCGACATCCGTCGCCCCTTCGACGCATTCGACGTGCACATCCAGTTCACCACGCGGGAGGACAGCCTGGTCAGCCACGCACTGCTGACGGGCCTGCTCGCGGCGAAGGCGCTGGTGCGCACCGAGCAGGACGAGCTGCGGCTGGGCCTCTCGCAGCAACTGAGCTACACGGACACGCTCGCGTACGAGGTGGGCGGACAGTCCCTGGACGTGAGCCTTCTGCACCAGCGCAACCTCTTCGCGCGCTCGAAGCTGAAGACAGTGCTGTCGTTGAAAGGCAGCATCCTCACCGGCATCTCCTCCGCCCACCAGGGGACCGAAGGCCGCGACTACGACTATGGTCCCGGCGTGGGGCTGCAGCTCCGCGTCACCTACGCGCGCGACGCGTGGGACCTCCTCACGCTGGAGGCGGACGTGTCACGCGTCGCGGTGCTGGACGGCGCGGGCGGCTCGCACCAGGTGCGCACCGCGCAGCTCCAGGTGGACCTGCCCGTGGTCGGCGGGCTGGGCCTGGGCTCGGAGGTCAACGTCTTCCAGCATCACAGCCGCTTCGACGGCTTCCCGGACGTGAGCGAGGACACCTACGAGCTGCGCTTCTTCCTGTCCGTGCACTGACGTACCACCGTCTCACGGGCCTTCCACGAGCGCCGGCTCCAGCACCGCGGCCGTGGGCAGCGCGAAGTCCGCCACCACCGGGAAGTGGTCGGAGAGCCACACGTGCTCGACCTGGGACCTGCGCTGCTTGAGTCCCTTGAAGAAGATCCAGTCGACCTGATGGGGCGTCAGCGTGAGCGTGCGGTTGTATTTCTTGAGCGTGGGCTGCAGCCCCTGGCGTTCGATCTCGTGGATGGACTCCTCACGGCTCCAGACGTCCCAGTACGTGCTGAGGCTGTTCAGGTCTCCCAGCAGGATCACCGGCGCGTCGGGGTTCGTCGCGCGCCACGCCGCCATGTGCTCGAGAATGACCCGCGTCTGTCGCAGCCGGCCCTCCTCCCAGGTCAGGTGGTCCTTCTCCGGACGATTCTCCAGGTGCGCGTTGTAGACGCGGATGCGCACCGTCCCCGTCCCGTTCGCGGAGGGCACGTCGATGTCCGCCCATACGGCGGAGCGGGGCTGGCGGACGTTCGGCAGCTCGATGGCGCCGGAGTCGACGATGGGATGTCGGCTGAAGATGGCCTCGACCCGGCCGCACATCATCTTCCCGACGGGGTCGGAGAGTGCGAACGCCGAGTAGGACGGGCCACCGAACGAGCGCATGAGCGTGTCGAAGTAGTCGAGCTGCCAGCCGCCCTCATCCGAGCACAGCTCCTGGAGCCCGAGGATGTCGACGTCCCACATCATCTTGCGCTCGTGGAACGCCTTGCTCATCGAGCTGGACCCTCCATCCCGCTCGTCAATCAGGGCTTCGCCGAGGTGCACGTTGTAGGAGATGACGCGCAGCCTCCCCTCGGAAGCGGGGATCCTGTCGAACAACGGCTCCGGCAGACTCATGCAGCTCGTCCCGAGCAGGAGCTGCACCGCACAGAACGTCAGCAGCCGAGCGAGCCGGGGCCCGCGAGCGTGGAATGGATTCGAAGAAGGCACGGGCCCGTAACTTCTGGAGCCGGCCTTCTCTTTCGCAGTGCGGAGCGCGCGGGCGGCCGGCTGCCCTGCGGCAACCGGCCTTTTCCTGACGAGCCAGACGCTCGTTCACCCGCAGGCTACGGCTGGCACAGGTAGTACTTGATGTCGTCGCAGTAGTCGCCACGGCACCACGCGCCCGTGGGGTAGACGCCAGGGCCGAAGTTGAGGAGGCCGGTGTTCTCCTCGGAGTGCCATCCAGACCAGAAGCAGTTCTTGGGGCTGATGCCGGACATGTACGTGCACTGGAGGGAGAGATTGTCGCAGTACTGGCCGGTGCAGGCGATGCCCGTCATCCAGTAGCCGGGGTCGCAGAGCCTGAAGACCGGGATGCCATTGTCCGAGAAATAGGGCGTCCAGTACGAGCCACCGCGATAGGCGCCGGAGTCCTGGCAGTTGAGCCGCATGTTGTCGCAATAGCTCCCGTTACACTGGGCTTGCGTGGGCAGGCTGCCGCCATCACAGACGATGGGGGGCCGCTCTTCCGAGGTGTACGCAGTCCAGCCGATGTAGACCGCCTGCTCGGTGCTCCCGAGCTCGACCGCCTCGTCACTGCCGCTCTCGTCCTCCGGGGCCTCCGCGCCGCAGCCTCCGAGTATCAGGGCGCTTCCAACAAGCAAGACAGTCGCCAGGGAGCCAGACTTGATGAACATGGATGGGTATTCCTCGATGCACGGGGCGTGGGGCTGCAGCCGCAAAATCCGGAATATCCGAGATTGCCGAGCCTGATTTGTGTCTGGGCGCCAACCCATTGCGTGGAGCCGTCAGGGGAACAGGAATCCCCTGGGGTTGCGCGGACTCATCGAGTGGCGGATGCGTGGGGCTGGGGGCGCGGCGTTCAGCCATGCGCCGCGGCGCAGACCCTGTTGCGGCCGGTGTTCTTCGCGGCGTAGAGCGCCTGGTCGCCGCGAGACAGCAGCTGCTCCAGCCCTTCGCCCGGGAGCCTCTCCGCCACCCCCACGCTGACCGTGAATGAGAGGGCCTTCCCGACCTCGGGCACCACGGCCTCCGCGAGGGATTGTCGCAGCCGCTCGGCCACTCGCAGCGCCCCTTCCGTGCCGGTCTCCGGCAGGACGATGGCGAACTCCTCGCCGCCCAGCCGCCCGAGCACGTCCACGCTGCGCAGTGCGCTCTGGCAGGTGCTCGCCAGCGTGCGGATGACCGCGTCCCCCACCGGGTGGCCATGGGTGTCGTTGATGCTCTTGAAGCGGTCGATGTCCAACATCAGCAGCGAGACCGGGCGTGTGCCGCGGCGCGCGCGGTCGAGCTCGTGCTCGGCCTGCTGCAGGAAGCTGCGCCGGTTGTGCGCCCCGGTGAGCGAGTCGCGCGTGGCCAGCACTTCCAGGTCCAGCTCCATCCGGAAGGCGCGCCGGGAGAGCCGCTCCGAGAGCGCCGCCAGGATGACGCCCGCCGTGGCCCCCGAGAGGAGGAACACGTTGACCGCGAAGAAGAAGAGGCTGCTTGCCCCGAAGACGGGCCCGAGCACGTTGACCACCGCGAGCAGGAGCGCATGGCTGGTGAGCGCCTGGCGCGGTGAGGTCGTCAGCGCCGCGAGCATCACCACCATCAGGAGCAGCGAGCCCACCGCGAGCAGCTCTCCGAAGCGCAAGCCCACCGAGAGCCGGGTCACCGACGCGGCCCCCACGCCCACTCCCGCCAGCAGCAGCAGCTCCACCCGCGCCCGGGCCGGCTCCCAGCGCGCGAGCAGGTGCAGCACGAGGTACGCCCCCACCGCCAGGAGCCGCACCGCCATGTTGCGGCCCAGCTTCTCGGGGTCGAACTGGTAGTCCAATCCCATGAAGACGAAGAACAGCGTCGCGGCCACCAGGAACGTCCAGCGCAGCTTCGCGTGGAGCTCGCTCGAGCCCCGCTCCGCGTAGCGCTGTTCCTCCTCGGTAGAGAACACCGTGTCCATCCCCATCCTTGTCGGCGAAAAACGAGGAGGCTGACGACCCGGCCGGGTGGGCACGGTCGGGTCAGTACGTGTCGTCGTCGCGGATGCTCCACTGGTCATCGCGGGTCTCCGGCTTGCCCGTGGGCCGGAGGTGCGCGAACGACAGGGTGAGCTCCACCACGAAGTCACGCGGCTGCGGTGGCTTGCCCAGATAGACGTAGCGCGTCCTGTTGCTGATGCACGCGTTCGACATCGCCACCCCCGCGGGTTCCACCCGACCGCCCGTGCCCTGACCGTCGGCGCCGAATCTAGCGCGCAACGTGTAGCGCCGGGGAGTGTCCTTCTGGCGAAGGATGGCCTCTCGGCCACAGTAGTCGTAGTCCTTCAGGTGCCGCGCCAGCCGCTGGGCGCCCCAGGCCTCGTTCGTCTGGGGCGTTCGCGGAGCGGGCTTCGCCACCACGGGTGGAGGGGTGGGCTCGGGCGCCACCGGCGGCGGCCTGGGGGGCTCCTCTGGAGGGGACAGGGGCAGAGGGCGTGTCGCCTGGGGCACGGGCGTGGCGGCGGGCCGTGGCCGTGGTGCGGGGCGCTCCAGCTCTGCCGGGGCCATGACCAGGAAGGCCACGAGCGTGCCCGCGACGCACATCACGGCACCGGTCCCGAGCGCGATGAACAGGACCGCTCGGCTCTGCCGCGCGGAAGGGGGGTGGGGGGTGGTCTGAGACGCGGTGCGTTGCGGCAGCCAGGGAGCCGGCCGCGCGGCGCCGCAATGGCCGCAGACCGGCTCTTCGGCGGGCGGCTTCAGGAAGGGAGCGCCGCAGTTGAAGCATCGGGGAGGAGTTGCCACACGGTGACTCTAGTGGTTTGGCTGACACCTGGGGCGAAGTCGTGAATCCTGCGTCGGTGGTAGCCCTGGGCTTCTCATCGCGGGGGACCGTGGGCGGAGAGCCGCACTGACGCTGGCGCGAGGCTTGCTGTTGCCTGGGGCATGCACCTGAACCGCACCCTCGCAGCCTCCCTGTTCCTCTGCGCCAGCGCGGTGGCGGCGGACCCGAAGCCGACCCAGGAGTCGAAGCCCACGGCGGCCGTCGCCTCCGCGTGTGCCCAGGTGCCCCTGTTCCAGCGCTACGCCCGGAAGGGCATGGTGGACACGCTGCCGGAAGGACACGTACGCCTGTCGGTGGTGACGGATTCGCACGGCGCGGACTGCGGCACCCCGGACTGCTACTTCACGAGCGTGAAGGCCGTGTTCCACCTGTCCACGAAGGGGGGCGACTGCCGCGTCCGGGAGGTCGAGGTGTCGACGGAGGAGGGTGGCTGCATCCCGGAGGATCAGCGCTCGCCGCCCCGGCGTGAGTCCTTCTTCACGAAGGGCGCCGTGAATCTGGCGGATCCCGAGCTCCAGAGACTCACCCTGCGCACGCGCAAGGGAGACCGCGCGCTCGTCATCCTTCCGGACAACCTCTTCTACTTCGAGGACGTGAAGGCGGGCGCTCCGCTCCACACCACGCTTCCGAGCGGTGACGTGGGGGAACCCGAGTGCTGCTGGGGTGCGTCCATCGCGGCGTCGCACTTCCTGGAGGAGGGCGCGCAGTAGCTCAAGCAGGTGTACCGAGGTCAGCGCTTGGGCATGACGTTCTTCTGGAACTCCCCCATCATGTTTCCTGGAGCCTGATAGTTACAGACCACATACGTTTCGTACCACTTGGAGCCTTTTCCCTGGGCGACAGCACAGCCGATCCTGGTGGTGCCCTTCCAGACCAGCTGCGTGAAGTGGCCAGTGGCTCCAGAGAAACCACCGCTCTTGAAGTTGTATTGGCTGATCTCGTCGTACCAGGCCTTGACGGCGGCAGTCGCGAAGCCGGACGACCCCGCTTTTGTTTCACTCCCACCCCAATAAAGATTCTCACCGTATTTGTGGTCGAGTCCTCGGTGGCCCTCGCCGAGGCCTTCATATGTCGAGACAACCTTCGCGCGGCTCTTCGCGTAGGCCACGATGGAGGGATCCACCACCAGGTTGGGAGCGCCATGCCTCGCGCGGTACTCATTGTGCAATTTCAGCAAGGCATTGTTGAGCTCGGCCGTCGTAACGTCAGCGAAGGGGTCGCGCGCGAATGCGATGGGAGAGGTGAGTAGCAGCAGGGTGAACACGACTCGATGGATACGCATGGTCTGCGGGCTCCTGGTGGCAATGGATGGCGAATCCACCCCACCGGGTTACCACACTCCTCTGCTTCTGAAGTGGCACGACGCGGCGTGCCCGCCCTCTTCCGGGCGGGCACGCCGAAGCTCAGCAGCAGTTCGACGGCTTCTGGGCGATGAGCACGATCAGCGTCACCAGGTTGAGCGCGAGCTGCGCCAGCACGACGGCCAGGTAGGCGCCTCCGGTGGTGAAGAGGCCGGCGACCATCAGGATGAGCATCGCGCAGTTGAGGGCGATGGTGTACCAGCTGCCCGTCAGCATCGCCCCGAACACCTTGCCGAGCGTCCCCCCGATGTAGAGCGCCTTGATGACCCGGATGACCGTGGAGGCGTCCGTGGTGCCCTTGGCCGCGTCCCCGACGGACTTGAGCAGCGCCGTGCTCTCCGAGATGAGGGGCCGCAGGGCGGAGACGGCCTTCGACGCCGAGAAGCCCAGCCCCACCACCGACAGCAGCAGACAGATGGAGGTCGCGGCCACCGAGATGACCCAGCCGATGCACTCGGTGTTGACGGCCAGCTCCATCCGCCCGCACTCCACGGCCCCCTGGGCGGTGTGGTGGTAGAAGACGTACTCACTCCCGACGACCTTCCCGGCGATGGTGCCCACGGGCATGCCCGAGGGGCCGTTGGCCCGGGCCAGCCCCAGGTAGAGGTTGTTGCGGAACAGGGAGCGCAGGCGGTCCTTCATCGCCCCCGGGACGGCCGCGAGCACCGGCTCGTAGGCGGCGAGGATGGAGTCGACCTGGTCGCGCGAGATCGGGCTCTGCGCGGGGTAGGGCACCTCCTCCGAGGACCAGCGGGCGGAGGGCTGGTTCCGGTTGGAGGGCTGCACCGCCGTGACCAGCGTATTGGAGACCCCGGGCGGCGGCGTCGACGCGGCGGGGGCCGTGACGACGATGGAGGGCATCGCCGTGTTGAGGAGCACCGGCGGGTTCCCGGTCACCTGGTTGGCGAGGATGGCGCCGTTCCAGGCGTAGTACGCGACGCAGCCCTCGGCGTCGCTGGGGTCCGACGCCATGTACTGCTGGACCTCGTTGGCGGAGAGCGCCCTGGACCAGAGCCCGGCCGCCTGGAGGTGGCCCTGGAAGTCATAGGCGGCCCCTCCCGCGACACTGGCATCGGGCGAGGCGCCGAACAGATAGACCGGGGCCGCCAGCGACGGGAACGTGCACGAGATGTTCATGTCGATGACGCCGTCGAGGTAGATGCTCAGCGTCGTCCCGTCGTAGGTGGCTGCCAGGTGGTGCCAGTCACCGGGGGCCAGTTGCAGGTTGTGCCCCCAACCCCCCCCGGAGGCCGCCGAGCTCAGCGAGAGCTGTAGGTTGAAGCCGGTGCCGTTCCACTCCAGCCCCATCGTGAAGCCGTAGCCGTTGTTGGGGTCCTTGCACGCGAACACCGTCCGGGACGTGGCCTGGAAGTCGGAGGGCGCATCGGCGTTGAACCACGCCTGCACGCTGAAGGGCGCGCCATTCGCCACCACCGCGAGCGCGTCGCGGGGCGAGGGCTGGACCGCCGCGTTGACCAGCCGCAGCGCCGGGGCGAGCATCACCACCTGCGCGCCTCCCAGGAAGGTGGCCGCCCCCCGGTTGTGGCCGGAGACGTCGCCGGTCGAGCCGTCGCTGAAGCTGTAGCAGGCGGCGAGGGTGGGGCCAGGCTGGGGCACGTCCCACACCGGCTGGCGCTCGCCCTCCGGCAGCGCCGTGGACCAGAACGCGACGTTGCAGAACTGTGCGTCCGTGGTGGTGCCCAGGGTGAACAGGCCGCTGGAGGCGGTGACCCGGGAGATGGAGCCTTCGAGGAGCGGCGTGCCGTTCACGGACAGCGCATAGCTGCCGGCGTTGGCACCGGTCGACTCGAAGACGAGCAGGACGTACTGCCACTGGTCGGGCAGCAGCTCGAGCTCCGAGCGCTGCGGGGTGTTCATGCCCGGGATGCTGAGCGTGAGCTGCATCCCGTGCAGCCCGATGTAATAGGACATGCCAGACATCACCAGGTAGCCGTCGTAGGCGGGCGCCCGGGGACGCAGCCAGAACCCGATGGAGTAGGACGCGCTGCCGCTCAGGTCGATGGGGGACGACGTGCCCAGCTGGATGCGCTGGCCGTAGCGCACGTCCGCTGCGCCGTACTGGTACATGGGTCTCATGGTGTGGGCTCCAGGTGCGAGGGCCCCGCTCCCGGCCGACACCGGCGGGGAGCAGGATGGCTCCCGCGCAGAGCAAGGGGCGAGCCAGCCTGTGCGCCGCGTCGTTTCCCCTGGTCCGCGCGACGCGGCCGTGGTGGCTGCGTCCTGGCGCCACGCGGGCGTGTCGAGCCAGGACGCACACCGCCCGTGCCCCCTTCGTGACGGGCGTCTTCTCCTTTTCAGGATTGGCGGAGCATCAGCAAGCTCCTGGATGACAAGGGCGCAGCCCCCACCGCACCCGGTAGGGGAAGGACAGCGTCCACTGCCGGTAGGGCACGTGCGGCAGCACCCGCTCCACGCTCAGGGTGTGTACAACTCCGCCGCCGCGAGGGGGACGTTGGTAATCCCCGCTGAAGTGAGGACCTTACCGTTGTTCAGCAGCGTCGCCGTGTGGAGCTGGCGAGCAGAGGCCATGGGAGCGGTCGCGCTATAGGTGCCCGAGGTCGGGTCGTACACCTCCGCCAACGCGACCACGCCTGTGTTCAATCCCCCCGCGACGAGGAGCTTGCCGTTGGGCAGCAGCGTCGCCGTGTGGCGGTACCGAGCAGAGGCCATGGGGGCGGCCGCGCTCCAGGTGTTGGAGGCTGGGTTGTACACCTCCGCCGCCGCGAGGGGGCTGCCGTTGAAGCCCCCCGAGACAAGGACCTTGCCGTCGGGCAGCAACGCCGCTGCGTGGTCCTCGCGTGAAGAGGCCATGGGGGCCGTCGCGCTCCAGGTGTTGGAGGCAGGGTCGTACACCTCCGCGGTCGCCAGGTGGCTGCCACTCGCGCTCAATCCCCCCGAGACGAGGACCTTGCCGTTGGGCAGCAGTGTCGCCGTATGCTGGTAACGAGCGGAGGCCATGGAGGCGGCCACGCTCCAGGTGCCCGAGGCCGGGTCGTATACCTCCACCGCCGCGAGGCCACCGCTGTCGTTGACGCCCCCCGAGACGAGGACCTTGCCGTTGTTCAGCCGCGTCGCCGTGTGCTGGCGGCGAGCAGAGGCCATGGGAGCGGTCGCGCTCCAGGTGCCCGAGGTCGGGTCATACACCTCCGCCGTCGTGAGGTAGGTACTGGATCTCCATCCTCCCGAGACGAGGACCTTGCCGTTGTCCAGCAGCGTTGCCGTGAAGAGGGTGCGATTGACGACCATGGGGGAGATCGCGCTCCAGGTGCCCGAGGTCGGGTCGTACACCTCCGCCAACGCGAGGGCCGAGCCGGCAAGGTTTTGTCCTCCCGAGACGAGAACCCTGCCGTCTTTCAGCAGCGTCGCCGTGTGGCTATAGCGAGCCGCGGCCAGGGGGGGCGTCGAGGTCCAGGTCGGGACACAGACGGGCAGCCCCGTGACAGCGAAGCTCTGGCTGACCGTCAGGTTGAACGCGTTGGTGACGGTGGCGGTGATGCTGGGCGTCGTGCTTGCCGAGACACAGGAAGGCGCCGTCCACACGACGCGGCTGGTGCTGACAGTGTTCTGCGCCGTGGCCATCGAGCCGGTGGTGGCAGTCCAGGCAAACGTCAGGGCGCTGGACTGGGGGTCCAGGGCGGTGACGTCGAAGGCCACCGTCTGGCCCGGGGAGGTGGAGGTGGCGGACTGGTAGAAATTGGTGAAGCGGGGAGCGAAGCGCTCGGTCGAGGAGGAGGTGATGCAGAGGTTGAGCGTCCCCGTGGTCTGCCCGCCGCGACCGTCCTGAACGGTGACGGAGAGTTGGCAGTTGTTGCACACCCCGGCGGGAATGGCGGAGGGGACGAAGGAGGCAGCGCTGGAGGTGGCCTGGGTCCAGGTGCCGGGGCAGGAGGAAGCCCACTGGTAGGAGAGGGCATCGCCATCGGCATCCGAGGCGTTGGCCGAGACGGCGGTGGACTGTCCGGCGTCCAGGCGGTTGAGAGAGGCCGAAACCCGGGAGACGACAGGCCCGAGGTTGAAGGAGATGTTGACGGCGGCGTTGCCGGTGGCGACGCCGGAGACGACGTTGACGGCCAGGGAGACGGAGGCGGCAGCGCCCTGGGAATCCGTCACGGTGAAGGTGAGGGTCTGGATGCCTGTGGAGGACGGCGCCGTCCAGGAGGTCGTCGCAGCGGTGGGAGCAGAGAAGGTTCCGCCGGAGGCCGTCCAGGACAGGGTCAGGGTGTCCGCGGTGTTGGGATCATGAACGGTGGCCGTCAGGGAGAGGGAGGAGCCCGCCGGGACAGAGGTGGTGGAGGCGACGACGGAATCAATGACAGGCGCTTCATTGGCGTAAGGAGGAGGTGGAGCAAGCTCTTGGAGGGTGATGGCGGCGGCGGTGGTCTGGTTGGCGGTGATGGTGATGCCGGAAGCCTCGCCCTGGAAGCGCCTGGTGCCGGAGGAGTCGAAGGCCTCGGCGAGGAAGGTGCGGTTGGCTCCAGCGGGGATGTTGCCGATGAGTCCACCCCAGGAACCGTTGGACCTGGCCAGTTCGACGGCGAGGGGCGTCATGTCGGAGGAGGAGATGGTCAGCTTCACGCGGGACACATCACTGACGGACAGGGCCCGCTGGGCAGAGGCGAGGAATTGCGCTGAGCCGGTGGGCTGAGAGGTGCAGGCTGCCAGGGAGAGCAGCAGCCCCGCGGCGGCCAAGGGGAGACGTCGACGGATGAGCATGGTTTTCCGCGTGGGCTGGTGGACGGCAGCCCAGGTCCAGGTCCTCAGTACAGGGCGCAGCAGCGCCTGGTGAATGGAATGAGCCGGCGAGCAGGAAATTGATGCGCGGGAAAAGCTCTGGAGCAGCTCTTCTTCAGGGAGTCCGCTGTGGGTTCTGGTGGGCAGAAGCCCATCGGGAGTTACAGGGAAGGAGCCCCAAGATTTTCTGCATCACGCAGCGGCTCGCTGGCTCTAGCGAGTTGCGGCATTCTCAGAGCAGGATGCTCGAGCGCAGGTTCGGGGGGCTTATGGAAGACGACGCATTGGGGACACCCGCGGCATTGCCAGAGGAGACGCCGTGGGCGCTCGCGCAGCATCTTGCTGCTCAGGGCTTGCCGCTCTCCGCCGTGCGCGAGCGGCTGTTGCAGGCAGGCCTGCCGTCCGATGACGTGACGACGCTGCTCCGCGCGCTGCAGCTGAAGTCATCGGCGGCCCAGGCGCCCATCGACCACGACGCTGGCCTCCTGGCGGGGATGGCGAAGGCCGGGGTGGGCGTCGCCACCGTCCTCCTCACCCAGCGCGTTTCCGGTCGCACGGGCAAGCTGATGCTCGACGGCCTCCTGCAAGTCACGGCCAGCGTCATGCAGGAAGGGCTGGCTGAAACGCGCGTCGTGCCAGCGCAGCCGGAGCCGGCTCCCTCGGAGCCGGTTTCCTTCGAGGTGACCGACGGCTCGCCACGCTGTCAGGTGCACCCGAGGCTCCCCTCGGCGGGCACCTGCCCGCGCTGCGGTGTTCCAACGTGTCACTCGTGCGCTCCGACGAAGGGCTTCGGCGGCACCGAGTTCTGCGCTGCGTGTGAACGGCTACCCGCGGTGCACGAGCCCCGGGTGAAGACGGCGGCTCGCCGCCTCGCGGCGACGGTTTTCGCGGAGGCCGTGCTCCTCACGGCACTCATGGTCGTCGCGCCGATCCTCGGCCCAGGTCCGGGCTCGGGGTGGGGTTCCGTTCACTACGGGGTGGCGCTGGGGCTTCCATTCGTCGTGCTGGGAAGCGTGCAGTGGTTCGTACGCCACCCGTGGCCAGGAGCGGTCGGCGCCGCCGGCTCGGGCGTACTGGTGCTCACCAGCCTCTCCGTCGCTTCGGATGCGGTGTCCGTGGAACTACTCGCGCTCCTGCTGGCGCCGATGGTCGCGATGCTCTTCGCGCTCGAGCGGCTGACCACACGGCGGAAGGCAGCGAAAGAGAGCAGGCCCGTTTCGGGCATGACAGGCACTTCAGCGCCTCACGCAGTCGCTCCGCCAGCTCCCTGACAGAGCCATGAGGGACACGCCTGCCCGGGCAGCCCACCCAACCGCTTGTGCGCTCCTGTCCCGCGTCCCATGCTGAGTGACATGAGCGACTCCAGCTGCCAGCGCATCCTGGGCGGAGGTGGGGCCGCGGCCGCGCGCCGCGCCTTCCTCGCGAAGGCGTGCGCCGTCGCCGCTGCCGAGCGGCCCGGTCTCGCCATCATGGCGGACGAGGCGCGCTTCGCGCTCAGCGTGGAGCAGCCCGCCGGGCGGCTGAGCGTGCCGCTCGCGGAGCTCTACGAGGACGGCCGCGCGCTCCCCGCGGAGGAGCGGGACGCTGCGCTACGTGAAGGGCTCCGCGCGCTGCTGCCCTGAGACGCTCACCCGTTACATCGAGCACGCGCGGCGCGGATGCGGCCCAGGTTCTCCTCCATCCAATAGGCGAACCCCTCACCAGGAGCGGAGCTCACCGCCTCCGGGATGGAGTCCCGTCGTTCCCGGTGAGTTCCATGATGAAGGGAAGCTTCAGCAGCAGCCCCACCTGCGCATTCTCCCGGAGCCGCCGCTCGCCCCGCTCGTACACGGCGTGGAAGCTCGCGTAGGCGGTCACATAGGCGATGGTCAGCAGGCCGCGTACCTGGAAGCCGCCGCCGAGCTGGCCCCGGCGCAGCTCCCCCAACAACCCCAGGTCCAGCCCCAGCGGCCCCCACCCCACCTCCGGGCCCAGGCTGATGCGCGTGGCCCGGTTGGGCAGCGACTGCACCAGGTCCGCGTAGCCCCCGAGCCAGATGAAGTCCCGGCCGCGGAGCTTCACCATGCTCGCCTCGAGGCCCACCACCGGGTACGTGTCCCCCTGGGGAAGGATTTCGTGCTGGTCCGCGGACTCGTCACCGCCGAAACCCAGGTTGAGCCCGAGGGAAAGGTAGCGCCCCTCGAGCGGCGCCGTCGCGAGCTGGAACGGCTCCGCGCGTGACGCCCGCCGCCCGCGCCCCGCCGCCAGGCCCTCCGAGGAGACCAGTCCCACTCCGCTCACGGCCAGCGCCAACAGGAGAGACGCCGCGCTCCGCGCACGGAGCCACGACTTCGAATCAGCGGAAGAGCCCATGCCCGCATGATGCCGGCCCACCCGAGCCGGACGCCATCCCCCCTGCCTGCCCCAGCCAGGGTCCCACCGCACCCCAACCTTCGTGGCGCCACAGATTCGAAAGACTCGCGAACAGCTCCCTCGTCCACCACCGCGTGTGACGCGCCCGCCAGTTCCAGCGGGTGGGAAATCGAAGTGTACCGCTGACCGGCCACGAGCAGCGCCTGACGCCTCCCCTCAACCCGTCTTCCATCCGCCCATGTGCCCCAACGTATGCAATTGCCACTCTGTGGCATCAACTTGCGGCAGGCTGATATCGTTTCAACGCAGTCCTCTCTCCGAAAGGCTGGTCACCATGTCGAAGTGGCTTGCAGTCACCCTGGGCGCGGTCATTGGACTCGGCATTGGCGTCTCCCCCATTGCGATGGCGGAAGAGCCAGACACCGCGGGCTATGCGGGGCCCTGCTACCTGCACCTGATTTGTGACAACGGCGGCTCCGTCAGTTGCTCCGGCCAGTATGAATGCGACTACCGGTCGGACGCTCCGGGCGCTCCGGGTTGGGTCCGGTGTGATGGCGCCGGTTACTCCTGCGCCGGGGACTCCTGGTAACAGCCGTGAGAGCCCCCCGTGTCGTGCGGTCCTGCTCGGGGGGCTCGCTGCGTGTCACTCGGTGGATTGAAGCGTCACGTGCCTCCGAGGCCTGTTCACCGGGCCGCGGCCTCCGAATGCTCCGGGAGCCCGAGGCGGATGGCCAGGGGCCGGCAGCCCGCGTCGGACCCGGTGGGCGGGGCCCAGGCGCCGAGCGCGTGGTAGAGCCGACCCTCGCGCCGCTCCAGGTAGAGAATCATGTTGAGCGGCCAGCCCGTGCCCTGGAACAGGTGCCGGTCCATGGGCGTGGGCTCCTGGCTCACCCGCAGGCCGCGCTCGTGGGGCGGCCCGATGTGGTGCCAGTCCGGGTGCAGGTGGATGGAGCCGAGCACCTCCAGCCCCTCCGCCTCCGCCTCGGTGGTGATGCGCATCATCTCTCGGGGCTCGCACCAGAAGCCCCGCCGCCCGTTGGCGTAGCAGGCGCCAAAGCGGGGGATGATGGTGGCGTCGAACTCCTGGAGCACGGTGTCGTCCGTCTCGCGGATGTTGGCGGCGAAGCGGACGCGCTCCACCCGCATCGCGTCACCGACGAAGCGCCCCAGCAGGACAGCCCAGCTCCGGGGCGGTAGCTCCGGGGTGCACGTCGTGTACTCGCGGAGGCAGTCCCCGAGGAAGTCCGACAGCACGGCCGGGTCCAGCAGCACGGCGTCCGGGCTCATTCCTTGCCCTCGGGCGTGGGCGTGCGCAGGCGTCCCGCGGCGCGATCATCGTGGAGCTGGGTGATGAGGTGGCGGGCCACGCGCTCCTCGAAGGCCGCGGTGGAGTCCGGCGTCCAGGTGTAGAAGCCCTGTCCTGTCTTCAGGCCCAGCTCGCCGCGCTCCACCTTCTGGGAGAGCACCGGCGGCACCGGGCGGCCCGAGCCCTTGAGGATGGCGGTGACGAGGTCCAGCCCCGCGAGGTCCAGCCGGTCGAAGACGCCGGAGACACCCAGGCGCCGCCCGAGTCCCTGGGTGAGCACGCGGTCCACCATCTCCGGCGTGGCCACGCCCTCCTGCACCAGCCGGATGGCCTCGCCGATGAGCGCCTGTTGCAGGCGCGGGCCCACCGAGCCGGGCACGTCCCTGGCGAACACCACGGGCGCCTTGCCCAGTTCTTCGAGAAAGCGCCTCGTGCGCTCCACGGCTTCGGGCGAGGTCTTCTCGCCGGGGATGACGTCCACGAGCGGGATGAGGTGCGCCGGCAGGTAGTAGTGCGCGGAGAGGACGCGCTCGGGGCGCGTGCAGTCGCGGGCAATGGCCGTCACGCTGAGCGCCGTGGTGTTGGAGGCGAGGAGGGTGTCCGGTGCCGCGAGCCGGTCCAGCTCCCGGAAGACCTCCTGCTTGAGCGCGAGGTCCTCGGGGACGGACTCGATGACCAGGTCCTGGTCCACGGCGGCCTCGGCGAGCACGGTGGTGCGGCGGATGCGCCCGAGCGCCGCGGAGGCGCGCTCCGGGGAGAGCAGCCCCGTCTCCACCAGCAGCGCCGCGTCCCGCTCCAGCTTCACCCGCGCCCGCTCACTGCTTTCGGAGCGCGTGTTGTACAGCACCACCTGCCGGCCGGCGGTGGCGAGCTCGAGCGCGATGCCGCACCCCATCGCTCCACCACCGACGACGCCAATCCGCATCAACCGCTTGGGTGTCATGCGGCGCAGCGTGGCCGTGCCCGCGCTTCGGAGCAA
Source organism: Pyxidicoccus caerfyrddinensis (assembly GCF_010894405.1). Lineage (GTDB taxonomy): Bacteria > Myxococcota > Myxococcia > Myxococcales > Myxococcaceae > Myxococcus > Myxococcus caerfyrddinensis. Next base: position 61,276 of record NZ_JAAIYA010000039.1, on the reverse strand, counting down.
TCACTTGAAGGGCTGCTGCAAATGTTCATGCATTCGCGCGAGGCGAGCCGGGAGCCGCGCGGACTCCCCGTGTCACGCGCGCCGCGTTGGCGCACGGAGTCATGACGCCGGGAGCTCCAGATGAGGAAATGCCCTCCCCGCTCGGACGGGCGGCAGGGGAGGGCGTTTCAGACGCCGTGTCTACGCAGAGGCGATGCTCTCAGGGCGTGTAGAGCTCCGCGGAGGAGACGTACGTCTTGTTGTAGCCGTAGCCCCCCGAGATGAAGACCTGGCCAGAGGGAAGCAGGGTGGCGGTGGAGTTGGCTCGCGCCAGGGCCATGGAGCTGACGGAGGACCAGGTGCTGGTGGTCGGGTCGTACAGCTCTGCGGAGGCGAGGACGCCAGATGGATCATTGTCTCCCCCCGCGACGAGCACCTTGCCAGAGGGGAGCAGGATGGCGCGGGGAGCCGTTCGACCCGTGCCCATGTAGGTGGTCGAGGACCAGGAGTTGGTGGCCGGGTCATACAACTGCGCGTAGGCGCGGGAGATGATGTACCAGCCTCCTACGGTGAGCACCTTGCCGGAGGGGAGCCGGATGGCGGTGTGGAGGGTGAGGGTCGTACTCAGAGAGCCGGCGGAGGACCAGGAGTTGGTGGCCGGGTCGTACAGCTCCGTGGAGGAGAGGAGGCTTCCATTGGAGCCCCCCGCGACGAGCACCTTGCCGGAGGAGAGCAGGGTGGCGGTGTGATCGAAGCGGGCCGAGGCCATGGGCGCGACGGAGGACCAGGAGTTGGTGGCCGGGTCATACAGTTCCACGGACGAGGTCGCGCTGCTGCCATTGGAGCCTCCCACGACGAGCACCTTGCCGGAGGAGAGTGAGGTGGCGGTGTGACTGCTGCGGGCCGAGGCCATGGGGGCAGCGGAAGACCAGGAGTTGGTGGCCGGGTCATACAACTCCGAAGAGGCGAGCGCGCCACTGGGATTGGAGCCTCCCGTGACGAGCACCTTGCCGGAGGAGAGTGGGATGGCGGTGTGACTGCTGCGGGCCGAGGCCATGGGGGCAGCGGAGGACCAGGAGTTGGTAGCCGGGTCATACAACTCCGAAGAGGAGAGAGCGCCGCTGGCATTGGAGCCCCCCGCGACGAGCACCTTGCCGGAGGAGAGCAGGGTGGAGGTGGGGTAGCGGCGGCCCACGGCCATCGTGCCTGCGGCCGACCATCCGCTGGCCGCACACGCCGACAGCCCGGAGACCCCGAAGGACCTGGTGGCTGAGAGGCCGTAGGCGTTGGTGACGACAGCTGTGACAGAGGGGGAGACACCCGCCTGTGCGCACGAAGGCGCCGTCCACACGACATGGCTGGTGCTGGCGGTGTTCTGCGCTGTGGCCAGCATGCCGGTATTGGCAGTCCAAACAAACGTCAGGGAGCTGGCCTGCGCGTCCATGGCGGTGACGTCAAAGGCAACCGTCTGGCCAGGGGAGGTGGCGGTGGCGGACTGGTAGAAGTTGGTGAAGCTTGGAGGGAAGCGCTCGAGGGAGGAGGCGGCGATGCAGAGGGAGAGGGCGCCCGTCGTCTGCCCCCCTCGGCCGTCTTGGAGGGTGACGGTGAGACGGCAGTTGTTACAGGCGCTGGCCGGCACGGAGGAAGGGACGAAAGAGGCAGCGCTGGAGGTGGCGTTCGTCCAGGTGCCGGGGCAGGAGGACGTCCACAGGTAGGAGAGGGAATCGCCATCGGCATCGGAGGCAAGGGCGGAGACGGAGGTGGACTGCCCGGCGTCGAGACGGTTGAGGGAGGCGGAAACCTTGGAGACGACGGGCCAGAGATTGAATGAAACGTTGAGGGAGGCATCGCCGGTGGTGGTGCCGGAAATGACGTTGACGGTGAGGGAGACGGAGACGGCGGCCCCCTGGGAGTCCGTCACGGTGAGGGTGAGGGTCTGGACGCCGGTGGAGGCAGGCGCTGTCCAGGAGGTGGTGGCCGCGGAGGGCGCGGAGAAGGTGCCGCCGGAGGCCGTCCAGGCCAGGGTGAGGGTGTCACCGGGGTTGGGGTCATGAACCGTGGCGGTGAGGGCGAGGGAGGAGCCAGTCTGGACGGAGGTGGTGGAGGCGACGAGGGAGTCGATGACGGGCGCCTCATTTCCATAGGGAGGCGGAGGAGGAGTCTCCTGGAGGGTGATGGCCACCGCGACGGTCTGGTTGTCGGTGATGGTGACGCCTGCCGTCTGGCCTTGGAAGCGAAGGGTGCCGGAGGAGTCGAAGGCCTCGGCGAGGAGGGAGCGGTTGGCGCCGGCGGGGAGGTTGCCGATGAGACCGCCCCAGGAGGCGTTGGATTTGGCCAACTCAACGACACGGGAAGGCGTGTCGGAGGCGGAGACGGTCACCTTGACTCGAGCGATGTCGTTGGAGGAGAGGGCCTGTTGGACGGAGGCGGCAAATTGGACGGAGCCAGTCGGCTGGGAAGTGCAAGCCGCAAGGGAGAGCAGCAGGGCAGCGAGTGAGGCGAGACGTCTGTGTATTTTCAAGGCTTGTCCTTCAGGGGAGAGTTTGAGGGTCAGGGATCGGTGTATGTGGCTCATGAGCCGTCGCAGTCAGCAATGCGCGGCCTTGCTCCGTGCCACACCGATGTGAAGAGCCAACCGGGCGGGAAATGATGCAGAAAATCGTGACCGTGTGAGGTTCTACGCCGTCGTGAAAGCTGGCTGGCCCCGCTGCGGCCGCACTTGCAAATCCCCGCCAACGCGCCGGCGACGTATGCCGCCCCGCGGCGCACCATGGTAGACATCCTGAAGGTCCAGCAGACCCTGGCGTCCTACGCGGCCCTGCGCGGGGCGCACGACATGCTCCGCGCACGGCTCCTGTCGCTGGGTGGAGATGAACGCTTGCAGACCGAGGATCTCATCGCTCGCATCCCCGCGGCAGTCTTGCCCTACTACTGCTGAGATGGGCGCTCGCACCGGTGGGGCGTCCCTTCCACCGGCGCGGGTTCCAAGGGGAATCAGCTGGCCTTGCGCTGCGGGAAGACATCCCTGTGCCGGGCAATCCAGGCATGGGCCTCTTCGACGGTCGGCACGAACACCGTCTCGAAGGTCGTCTTGCCGGTGAAGAGCAGGGCCAGGGCGATGGCCTTCCCGAAGGTGCGCTGGACCATGTTCGCGCCCACGTAGATGGCGGCGTGGAACCACTCGGAGCGGCCGTGTTCGGAGAGGTACCTGCGGCCGGCCGTGTCCAGCTGGGAGCGGCCGACGTCGACGATGCAGAAGTATTGCCCGCGGCGCTCGTAGTGGCCCCTGTAGAGCTGCAGCGCGCACATCACCTCTTCCAGGGAGATGAGGCCATTGAAGGTCGCCACCAGGGTGTCTGGCGGCTCGAAATGGACGTGGTGCGCGCCGAACTTCACCTCTTCCTGATGCATGTCGTCCCCCGGGAGTCAGCGATGGCGCGCGCGGTCAGCGCCCGCCTTCTCAGAACGCGGCACCCACCGGATTCTTTGCGCGGGTGCCCTGCGGGGCTGTTCTCTCCACGACATGCACAGGGATTGCGCGAATCGGGGGAGGGCGACGCCTGAGCGCCGTCCTCCCGATCCCGTGGCGGCTGCCGCGCAACAACGGCATCCGCCGACGTGCCTACGGGTAGGTGTCCAGGTATGCGCGGTGGCTGTTGGAGAACTCGAAGTTGGTGAACTTGTCCCAGTTGATGGACCAGGTCATCAGCCCCTTGAACCCGGGGTAGCCCGCCGGGTTGCGCAGGACGTAGGCGCCGCCGAAGGACTGGCCCTTGATGAGGTAGTCCAGCGCCTTCTGCACGTTGGCCGGCGTCGTGTACCCGCCGCCCGCCGCCTGGGGCGAGGAGGGCAGGCCAATCAGGACCTGCTCGGGCCGAAGCGCCGGGAACATCGCGCTGGTGTTGCCTCCCACCGGGAAGCCGCGCAGGAGCATCTCCGCCATGGCCACGTGGAAGTCAGAGGTGCCCTGCGCGTAGGCCCGGCCATCCAGCGCCGTCACCGTCCCGGTGTTGTAGTGCTGCACGTGCAGGTAGGTCAGCCGGTCGCGCAGCGCATGGATGACGGGCAGGTAGGCGCCCCAGGGCCCGCCGTAGGCGGCCATACCACCCTGCACATAGGCCGTCTCGGGCGCCATGGTGAGGATGAAGCTCGCGCCGTTGCGGTCGAGGAGCTGCCGCGTGGCCTGGATGAGGTTGAGGATTCGCGGCGTGGTGGGATTCCGGAAGTCGGTGTCCCCGCCGTTGAGCGACAGCGAGCTGCCTTCCAGGTCCAGGTCCAGGCCGTCAAAGCCATACGTGTCGATGAGTGACTGCATGCTGGTGACGAAGCTCTGCCGGGCGGTGGCGTCATCCAGGTGCACCGTTCCATTCGCGCCGCCGATGGAGATGAGCACCTTCTTGCCCTGGCTCTTCAGGAGGGCGATGTCCGCCTTGAAGTCGGCGACCGTCGCGTTGTACGGCGAGAACGTCATGTTGCCCGCGCCCCCCACCGGCTCTGCGAACGCGACCTGGATGACGTTGAACTTCGGAGACACCTCGCGCAGCCGGATGTTGGTCGAGCCGTTGTCGAAGTTGTGCCAGTAGCCCACGAGAATCTTGCTGCCCGACGGCTGGGTGCCGCTCGTCGTCGCGGACACGGTGTTGCTCGCCACCGAGCGGTTTCCGGCCGCGTCCCGCGCCTTCGCGGTGAACGTGTACGTGGTGTTCGCCGCAAGGCCCGCGACGGTGACGCTGGTGGCGCCCGCGGTGCTCGCGGACGCAGCCGCGCCACCGTTGACGAAGACCTCGTAGCCGGTGACGCCCACGTTGTCCGTGGACGCGTTCCACGCCAGGGAGACGCTGCTGCTGGTGACGCCCGTGGAGCGCAGGCTGCCCGGAGCGGTGGGAGCCTGGGTGTCGGGGGGCGGCCGGGCGGGCGTGGTGGTGCTGTACGCGGCGCTGGCCGCCGAGCGGTTTCCGGCCGCATCCCGAGCCTTCACGGTGAAGGTGTACGTGGTGTTCTCCGCCAGGCCCGTCACGGTGACGCTCGTGGCACCCGAGGTGCTGGCGGACGCGGAAGTGCCGCCGTTGACGAAGACCTCGTAGCCGGTGACGCCCACGTTGTCCGTGGACGCGCCCCAGGTCAGCGAGACGCTGTCATACGTCTTCGCCGGAGAGGTGGGCTGGGACGGCGTGGAGGGCGCCTGGGTATCCACCGGCGGCGGGCCCGACCGCTCCAGCCACAGCGCCAGGACGTTGGGCGGCTCCCACCCGGGCAGGGACGTGTGGGACTGGCGGCAGTCATAGGCCTTGCCTGCATACGAGGCGATGTCGCCCGTGACATAGGCGACGTAGGGCGCCCACTCCCCGCGGTCCGCGGCGGAGGCCGGCGTGGGGAGCAGGGACAGCAACAGGGTGGCGAGGACCACCAGGGCGGAGAAGCCCACCCGGTGGAGGTGACGGAGAGGCGGCATGAGGGTTGCCTTTCAGGAACGGTGAGGTGCCCGCGCAAAGAGAGCGACGAGGCCCGCCTTTCGGGTCAAACCCCCTGAAACGAAGCGGGGGAGGGCGACGCCTGAGCGCCGTCCTCCCCCGGGTGCCCCACCCGGTCGCGAAACACCTCGGTGATGATCTCCGCCTCGAAGGAGCGGGAGACGCCCACCTCACGAAAGGCGAGCCGCTGCACCCCGGATGAAGCTCCAGTCGTGAGCAGCAGGAGCAGGGCGCTCCCGACGAGTCTGACCACACCACGCGTGACGGCGGACATCCGGAGCACCGTACAGCAGAGCGCACGTGCTGAGTGCCTGGCGCAATGAGGATACGCCTCGAGCGCGCTGCTCAGGGCAGGCTGGAGGACCAGCCACCATCCACGGGGTAGGCGCCGCCGGTGCAGTAGCTGCTGTCATCGCTGGCGAGGAAGAGGTTCAGCCGGGCGACCTCCTCGTTGGAGGCGAAGCGCTTGAGGGGCACGCGCCCGGCGACCCATTCCCGGATCGCGGCCTCGTTGCCGGCGCCCAGCGTCCGCTCCACATTGGTCATCATGTCGTTGTCGACGGGGCCCGGGCACACCGCGTTGACCCGGATGCGGTGGGGCGCGCCGTCAATCGCGGCCGCGCGAGCGAGACCCACGACGGCGTGCTTGCTGGTTACATACGGCGAGGAGATTCCCATCCCACCGAGGCCTCCCGCCGAGGAGGTGAGGATGATGCTGCCGCCGCCGCGCTTCTGCAGCTCGGGGAACGCGTACTTGATGGCCAGCCACGTACCGCGCACGTTGATGGCCATCACCGAGTCGAAGGACTCCACGGGGATGTCGGAGATGGGGCGGAACTCCCCCTGGATGCCCGCGTTGCTCACCAGGATGTCGAGCCCGCCGTGGCGCTCCACCGCTTCACGGAGGTAGCGCTGGGTGTCCTCGACCTGGGAGACATCCGCCACGGTGTAGCTGACGTGTTCCTGATTGATCGCCTGCACCGTCTTGCGGAGCTTCTCCTCGTTTCGGCCCACCACCATGACCCGGGCGCCCTCCTGGGCGAAGAGCGCGGCCGTCGCCGCTCCGATGCCACTGCCGCCGCCGGTGATGACCGCGACCTTGTCCTGCAACCGCTTCATGATGTGCTCCCTCTCGAGGCGGCTGGTGCTCCAGCCGCTGCGGATACTAGGGAGCGCGCGTGAGTTGCACTAGTACCCGAGGTGCTGACGCGGCGATGCTCACGGTGCGGATTTCTCGCGAGCGGAAGCCCATTGCGGGAACACCACGACCCGTCCAGCACGAGCGCCGTTCGTTCCGAGCGCAGTCCGCGCTTGTATCAAGAGTGTGGTACGAGAGGCCCATTGCTGGAAAACGGAGGCTCGTTGTGACGTTGTTTCGAGTGTATCTGGCTTCGTTGCTGGTCCTGGTGGTCGCCTGCGGTGATTCGGATCCCGAGGTGACCCCTGATGCCGGCCAGACCCTGTTGGATGCGGGCGTGAAGACGCCGGATGCAGGCGAAGAGACACCGGACGCGGCCGTCGAGACGCCGGACGCGGGAGTCGAGACGCCGGATGCGGGAGTCGAGACGCCGGACGCGGGCGACGAGACACCGGACGCGGCCGTCGAGCCGCCGGACGCTGGAAACGAGACTCCGGACGCGGGAGTCGAGACACCGGATGCGGGCGAGGCGACGCCTGACGCGGGAGTCGAGACGCCGGACGCTGGAAACGAGACGCCGGACGCTGGAAACGAGACGCCGGACGCGGGAGCCGAGACGCCGGACGCGGGAGCCGAGACGCCGGACGCGGGCGAGCAGCCCGAGGTGAGCGTCATCGAAAACTGGGGCTTCGAAGAATGGCCCGCTGCGCTTCCGGAGAAGTGGTTCGGGAGCACGTCGAACATCTCCACCGACGGGGTGCAGAAGGTGACGACGAATGCCTTCGAAGGCGTGAACGCGGTTCGCCTGGCCAACGCTTCGACCGCGCACAAGCGCTTCAGCACCCTGGCGAAGTCGATGCCCGCCGGCCGCTACTCCTGCACCTACCAGGTGCGGGGCACCGGTGACGTTCGAAACGCCTTCTTCGACGACGACTACTCCACCTACTCGGCCTACACCACGGTCGACACCGCGGCGTGGAAGAAGCTGGCGTACAACTTCAACCTCGCCGCCGACGTCTTCGACACCTTCGAGCTCATCTTCAGCGTCCGGAATACCAGCGGCGAGCATCTGCTCATCGACGACGTGCGCTGCGTGCGGGCCGCCGAGCCGTGTGATCAGGTCAGTTGCGAGGCCTGGGAGCGTTGCGTGAATGCCACCGCCGCCTGCGAGCCGCTCTCCGGTCGTTGCAACGACGCCGCGGACTGCAGCGAGTGGCAGGCCTGCGACGAGACCAACACCTGTGTTGTCGCCGAGGGGCGCTGCACCCGTCACGCGGATTGCGCGGGGACCCCGGAGACGCCGGTCTGCGAATCCGCCACGCATCTGTGCGTTGAGGGCGACCCCTGCGCTGGCGTCACCTGCAGCAACCCGGCAACCACCTGCAACCCCACGAGCGGCGTGTGCGAGCTGGCCGAAGGGGCCTGCTTCACCACCTACGACTGCCTCGGTGCGCTTCCTGCCTGCGACCCGGCAACCCGGCGCTGCGTTTCCGCCGCGCACTCCTCGAACATCATCCGCAACGGTGGCTTCGAAGCCTGGGACACGTACTACATCCCGTACTACGGGGACTATTACATCCCCGACTACTGGTACGGCATCGACAACGGCGTCTCCGACCCGGGCACTGAGATCAAGCCCTCGCGCCTCGTGCACTACACGAACGCGGTGCACGGCGGCTCGACGGCGCTGCAGTTCGTTGTCCCCATCCAGGTGGCCGAGCGCTTCTCTTCCGAGAAGTTCGACGTCCCGAGCGGCAACTATTCCTGTTCGTATCGGGTGCGAGGCCACGGCAACATTCGCCATCGCAGCTATTCGAGCGGCGGCTGGAGCCCGCAGACCGACTTCCTCGCCGTCGACAGCGACGAGTGGCAGCCGGTGTTCTTCCGCTTCACCGGCAACGTGCACGACTGGCGCCTGTTCTTCTATCCGAGCCGCAGCGAGGCCGCACGCGATCACCTCCTGCTCGACGACGTCGTCTGCACGAAGGACTGATACACCTTGGTCATTTCCCTCGGGGCCCCGGCGGTTCCCCGAGGGAAATCTCCCTCGGGCAGCCGGGCGCAGCGCATGTCGTGCTAGCAAGCCGGGCCATGAACAAGGTTCTGGCAGTGCTCTGCATCCTGGTGGGCGTAGGTGGATGCTCGAAAAACAGCGTGGGCTTCTCCATCGACAACCCCACGGCCGCGCCCCTTCACGTCGCCATCGATGGGACTGCCTACGACATCCCGCCTCACGACGCGAAGGAGCTCTCCTTGCGCGCGGGGCTGCACACGATGGAGTCCGCCACGACAGGCAAGCTCCAGTTCCTGGTGTATGCCGGTGCTCGCGGCGGGCTCATCAACCCGACCTTCAGTCCGTACGTCGTCGTCAATGAGGTCTACGCCACCAATGCCACCACGGCGCGAGGCTTCCGTCCCGGCGAGCAGGCCGTCAACATCGACGGCGTCGAGTTCAAGGGCCCCTTCGTGCTCAGCGACGAGCTGTTCATCGACAAGACCTGGAGCTACGGCGTCCACGAGGACTTCCCCCACGAGCTCAGGGTAGGCCGGGACTCGAAGGGCAACATCCAGGGCAAGGTGTTCGCCAAGGATGACTTCATCCGCTACGTCGAATCCGGCGAGGGCAAACCCGACCTCTCCGCCAGGAACCGGAAGGACGCGCCGCCCGCGCAGCGTCACTTCCCCCAGGCGCCTCCGCTGCCGACCTTTGCCGATGCGGAGCTGGAGGCGAAGACGGCCCCCTTGAAGGACATCTACCGGCGCTATCAGCGTGCGAGCACCTCGGACGAGCAGGTCGCACTGCAGAAGTCCTACGGCCCCGCGGTCAGTGAGCTGGTGGGCGTCTACGCGGCCAAGGCCAGCAAGGCGAGCCGGGAGGAGAACGAGAAGTACAACACGCTCATCCTGCAGGTGGGCAACGCCTTCGGCCAGTCGGCGCGGGTGGTGGAATAGGGACCGGGATGAGGCGCGGGAGCCCGTCGCGCATGGGGCTTTCACCCGGGCGCGGCCTCCCCTGAAACGCGGGCGTACGAACACGCCCGCCGAGGAGTTCAGGAATGAGGGAAGTCCTGTTGCGGGGGGAGGGCTGGAGGCGAGGGGGCGAGGAGGGCCGCTGACGGGCCCCCCAGGCTGTATCCCAGGCGGGAACTGCAGGTTGGCGACGACGCAACTCCGCGGGTGATAAGACGCGAAGAGGTTGGAGCTTTGCTCCGGCAACGGAGGCGCGTGAGCGTGACCACCTGGCAAGACCGGCTGGAACAGCAGGGCATCGCCAACACTGGCGCTCCTCCAGCGCGACTGCCGGTCGAAGCGGACATCGCCAAGACGGAAGCGCGGCTGAAGGTCCGGTTCCCGGAGAGCTATCGCAGTTTCTGCACCGAGGTAGGCCCGGGACGCTTCGGCGACCTGCTCGAGCTGTGGGTCCCATGGCATGCCAAGGGCTTCTTCGATTCTCCTCGCGACATTCGCGCTCGGCTCACCACCTTGGTGGACGCCAGTGGCGGAACCCGCCAGTCGCTGGAAGAGAAGGCCATCCACATCGGGTACGTGGTCCTGGGTGCCCCGCCGATTCCCCGCGTCATCAGCAATCGCAGCGCGGAGCTGTTCTTCCTGCCGTCGGAAGTGACAGACGGAGACGAGTGCGCGCTCTATGCGCTGGATCACCGAGCCCCTTCGGGGGCCCCCCCGAGGTTGGTGAAGCTGGCACGCACGTTCACCGCCCTCATCCTGGAAGGTTTTGCTGGAAAGCGGCTGGCCCGATTGCCATTCGTATCAGCGCCCGGTCAGGACCAGTTCGCCCCGGAGTTCCACCCGCGCGAGCTCCCCGCGCCGTGAACTGATCCGCCGGCTCCTAGGGCGTGCGCCAGGACCCGGGTTCATGGGAGACACGGGGCGTTGCCAGCGCGAGCGACGGAATCAGCGGGTACTCCTCGGCGATGGAGAGCCGCGCGGCCCGGGCGAGCCGCAGGAGCGCGAGGCCCTCGATGAACATGCACCCGTCAATCGCCCACACCTCCTCCGGAATCCTTCCCTTCTGGAGGCCGGTCTCGTACCAGGCCCGGTGCGCATCAATCAGCGTGAGGAAGGCTGCATGGAACGCCTCACCATCCCCCGTGAGCAGGGCGCGGCATACCTCGAGGCGTTCGCTCGGTGGGCCCTCGGCGACCGCCGCTTCGAACTTCGCCAGGCAACTCCCGACCTCTGCATCGGTGGCGCCGAGGAAGAAGCGCTGCATGAGCAACCGCACATAGAGGAAGTCCTCGAGGTGCTCCTGGCCGGGTCGGGCCTCTCTTGGGGAGTGCCGCGCGATGCTCCGCGCTCCGGCCTCGTCACCGCATGCGATCGCATCGAAGAACGGGTCCGCGCGGCTGGTGAGCGTGTCTCCATCCGGGGCGTGCGCTACAAAGTAGGCGTGTGCCGCTCCGCTCCGCTGCAGGTCGCGATGGAGGCTCTCCGCGCGACCGGTCAGGAAGAAGGCCGCGCACCCGCGTGCCCGGTAGTAGCGGCACACCCGCTCGAAGGCCCACCCTACGACTGGCGTGGTGCCCACCAGTCGCGGCACGAGGCGGCTGAGGTCCACGTCCGCATTCGACAAGATGACAGGGAGGAATCGCGAACGCATGGCGGACCTGGCTCAGGGCTGCTGGTGGATCTCCCGTAGGAAGAGGTTGTCGAAGCCCCGCCCCTGGATGTCACGGATGATGCGCTCGCTGATGAAGTAGCTCATGCGTTGCTCCGGAATGCGAAACATGTCCGGCGCGCCCTCCAGGCGCTTGCTGTCGAAGACGAGCTCGTCGATGCCCACAATCTGCGTCGGATCCGAGGACGCGTACTGGATGCGGCTCGCCTTCCGGTCGAGGCAGTCGATGAGCCGGAGCGGATTGACAATCCAGTAGTCCTTGCTGTGAAGGCGCCGCCGCTGGTTGTAGATGGACACCGGCCGGAGCTCGACGGAGGTCATGTCGTGGCTCCGCAGCCGCTCCACGAAAGCGGCATGGACGATCAGATATCCGATGGAGTTGCCCAGCAGGGTGGTGAGCTTCAGCCCCGGGTTGTAGGGGTCCAGGTAGATGCGGGCATCCGCCGGGTAGATGTCATCGGTGGGGTCTCCCTCCGCGAGCCGGAAGCCGAAGCCATCGAGCCCCTCGGGCTCCCGGTCGATGAAGACGAGCGACTTGTCCTGCTCGTCCCCCAGCGTGTCGACCTCGAAGTACTGCATCCGGTCACCTCCCACCCAGCCCCCCGAACCGCAACTCGTCCAGTGACTTCCCCTTCATGAAGGGGCCGGCCTTGGCGATCGCCTTGTAGATCGTCTCCGAGATGCGCTCGACCTGCTCCTTCGCGAGCGCGTCGGGGGGGGACGGGTGCGCCTCGCTGAGCTTCTGCTTGACCAGTCGCTTGTACTGATTGATCACCGGCCGGAGCATGAATCGCACCCTTCGGGAGTAGTCGGGATGGTCGGCGACCTGTCGGCCCTGGAGCGGCTCGTGTTCCTCCGCCTCGTCACCCAGGAGATGGCGGGGAAGCCCCAGCGAGGCGGCCACGGCCCGGTCCATGGGGAGGATGATGAGGTTGTGCTTGTCGTTGAGGTTGTACCCCGCCTTCAACAGCCCCTGGATGATCATGACCGTGATGCGGGGATCCTCCTTGCCAGCCTCGACGAGCTCGTCGTGGAGCACGGACCTCGGGATGACGTGGTGAGCGTTGTGCCAGTACGGGCGCGTCCAGCTCTCCGTGAAGTTGCGGTGCAGCGTGACATCCCATTGTCCCGGACGAGGCCGCTTCTTGTAGGGGAAGTTGTTGCGCAGGGCGTAGTTGTTCGAAGGCGCTACTGCCTTCGGCCCCCGATACGCGGCGGTGACGAACACGTCGCTCGGACCCGGCGCCTGGTCGACGCAGAGGCTCTTGTAGGCGGGGAAGTTGTAGAGCTTGCCATCAGCGAGCGCGTGCTCTCTTGCGTGCCAGCGATAGGAGCACTGGTGGCCGACCTCGTACTTGGTGTTCCAGGACCAGAGGCAACCCTTGCCGCCCTCGCCACCTTTCGGTTGATGGAGCGCCTTGAAGTCGTCCTTCTTGACGTGATTGCCCGCCATGGTGCCTTCCTCAGCCCAGTGTTCTCTGCCGCGCGGCACCCGGTGTGTCGGGATGACCGAGCCGGATTGCCGCCACTCGTCCTGTCTCCGCGAGCGACATGACGATGCTCTCATTCGTGCGCGCATATCCCCGAGCGAAGGCGCGCGCCGCGAGGCATACGCCGACACCGCCACTGGCGGCGCCGACATCCCCCAGAGAGGTCGCGGGAAGTATCAGCCGGGCATCCGACAGCCCGGGCCCCAGCCGCGCGAGCGCGCCGCCCAGCTCCCGGGCCCGCCACTCCTCGCCATTGAGGTCCGCGACGACGTCCCCTCGGAAGGGGCTTGTTGGAGACATGGAGGCGAGCGTGTCCGCGAGCACGATTCCATCACGCCGGGCACTCCTCGCATCTCGAGGGCTGCCAGTGTCCGCCAGAGCAATGCCCTGCACCCAGGCGTCGACGTGCCCACGACGCGCTTCGACCGCGCGCGGCGCCTCGAGGAGCAGCGCGATGCCCGCCTCTCCGGGCATCAGCCCCACGGGGTTGCCGCCGTGCTTGAGGCGATGTCGGCTCGCCAGCCAGTCGAGCGTGTCGGGCTCCAGGTAGGAGTCGACCGCGACGATGAGGCAGCGCTCGGCACGATCGCCCTCGATGATGCGTGCCGCCTGCTCCAGTGCGGTCGCGACGCCGACGTGCCCGGCAGGGAATGAATGAACACGCTCCAGAGGGATGGACAGGCCGGTCAGCTCCAGCAGCGTGCCCGCGTAGTCCTCCTTCAAGAACGCGGAGTCGACGGGTTCGTCGAGGAGCGGAAACCGCGCGGGCTCCAGGGTGGGGGTGACCACCATCAGCTCGCACGTGCGCCAGAACCCGGCCTGCTCCGGCTCGGGGAGCTGGCCATAGGTGAGCAGGTCCCGGATCGCGCGCTCGGCCATTCGCATCCAGAGTCCCAGGAAGAGGAACCCCTCGGTCACGCCCCGCACGGGATGCCCCATGACCGGGACCATCTCCCCACTTTCGAGGTCGAGGACGTCAGTGCCGATGACCGGAGCGGGGCGGACAATTCCGGCACGAAGCGCCGCGCAAGCGGTAACGACATCGTGCCCGATGGAGGAGAGCATGCCCATGCTGGTGAGTGCCAAAGCCACAGCGGCTCCCCTTCGCTCGAACCTGCTGATATCACACGGGAGCGCAAGCCGACAGACCAGCGCGACCCGGCATGGAGGCGCGAGAACCATGTCTCACGGCGAATCCCCGCTCGACCTGCTCAAGCGGATTCGAGCACGAAGCGGCGCCTCCCTGGCGGAGTGCTCACAGGCATTGAAGGAGGCCCACGGCGACCCCCGCCTCGCACTGAACCGGCTGGCGGCGAAGGGACACACCGGTGGGAGGTCGCGCTACGACGAGACGGCACCCCTCGGGTCCTACGGATTCGATTCCTACGCGCAACGCGTCGTCGACACCTGCGTCCAGGTGCTCGAGGAGTTCCTGCGGCCGGACGACAAACCGATCAGCGCCGTGGTGCTCCACGCGCAGCTGGGCATCCCCGTGTCCCTGGTCCTGGTCCATGGCGAGCGGGGCCTCGCCGGGAATGCCAGGGTGAGTGTCGACGTGGCCCCCGACCCTGGACCCATTCCCCTGACCGCGGGAGATCCGGATCCGCTCCTGGAGACCTTCCGCTACCGCTTCGGATTCCAGGAGACGCGGCCCGACGTCGGGCTCTTCGATGAAGAACCGGCGCTTTATTGGGAGGTGTCATCCCTGCCGGACTCGCTGTATTGCCTCGAGATGATTCGCGCCGCGGCCTTCCTTGCGCGCCGGCTCGCGGCGGACGGCTATCGGGTCGCGCCTGGCTGCGTGGCCGGGTACGCACGGCAGGATCTGCTGCTGAGTGACGAGCAGGACCAACTCGCCCTCGTCCAGCGCCAGCTCAAGTCGCTCCTGGCTGACCCCGAAGCGCTGCGCGCCTTCGCTGGACTCTGCTACGTGTCGGCCGAAGGTCAGCGGAAACTGGTGGAGCTCGCAGCGGGGACGTGACCGCCTCCACTGGCTCGCTGCGTGGTGGGCGTCTCGAAGCGCCAGATGAAGGCCACGCAGGTGCAAGCGCGCCCGCTTCCCAGGGGGAAGCGGGCGCCGGTGCGTCACGGAGGAGCACAGCCGCGTGCAAGCGGTTGCGTCCCGCCTCGCGCGTCAGTTCCCCCGGGCGGAAGCGCCCATCAGCGCGCGGGCCTGCGTGACCAGCCGGACGAACTCGTTCCGGTCGGCGTCACCGGCGGCGGCGCCCTCGGCGAGCTTCTGCGCGGTGGCGAGGCTCCAGTTCTCGGCGGCCGGGTTGCCGCGGAGGATGTCCGCGGCGGACGCCACGGCCACGGCGAAGCGGAAGTCCGGCGACGCAGCCTCCAGCGACGGGCGCAGCAGGGCGCGCTGGAAGGGGAAGGCCTGCTCGGAGGCCTCGGTGCCGTTGGGCGCCTTGGCGCGCACGCGCACGGTGGCCAGCGACTCCTTCGTGTCACCGGTCAGCTCCACCTCGTACACGGCGGTGACGTTGTGGCCGGCGCCAATCTCACCCGCGTCCACCTTGTCGTTGCGGAAGTCGTTGTCCGCAACGTCGCGGTTCTCATACCCGAGCAGGCGGTAGCGGCGCACGGCCACCGGGTTGAACTCCACCTGGAGCTTCACGTCCTTGGCGATGACCTCGAGCGTGCCGGTGAGCTGCGTCTCGAAGACCTTCTTCGCCTCCTTGTAGCTGTCCACGTAGAAGCAGTTGCCGTTGCCCTTGTCCGCGAGCTTCTCCATCAGGTCATCGCGGTAGTTGCCCATGCCGAAGCCCACGGTGGTGAGGGTGACGCCCTCGGCCACGTACTTGTGGATGCTCTCCAGCATGGACTGCGCGCCCAGGTTGGGGCCGATGTTGGTGTCACCGTCGGTGAGGACGACGACGCGGGACACCACGTTGCCGGAGGCCTTCTTCACCGCGTGCTTGTAGGCCAGCTCCATGCCCGAGCCCATCGCCGTGCCGCCGCCGGACTGGAGCGAGTCGAGCGCGTCGGTGATGCGCTTCACGTCCGTGGCCGGCGTGGGCGGCAGCACGTCCCGCGTGGAGCCCGCGTAGGTGACGAGCGCCACCGTGTCGTTCTCGTTGAGGTTCTTGACGGCGATCTTGATGGCTTCCTTCGCGAGCGGCAGCTTGTCCTGCGAGTTCATCGAGCCGCTGGTGTCGATGAGGAACACCAGGTGCGCGGGCTTGCGCTGCGAGCGCGAGATGACCTTGCCCTGCACGCCCACGCGCACGAAGTGGCGCTTGGAGTCGAAGGGGGAGGGCGCGCCCTCCAGGTGGACGGTGAAGGCGCCCGTCTCCGGCGGGGCGTAGCGGTACTTGAAGTAGTTGACGAACTCCTCCACGCGCACCGAGGAGGCGGGCGGCAGGGCGCCCTGGACGAGGTAGCGGCGCGCCACGGTGTACGACGCGGTGTCCACGTCCGCCGCGAAGGTGGACAGCGGGTCCTTCACGGTGTCGATGAAGAGGTTGGGCTTCCACGCCTCGAAGCTGTTGCCGGACTGGGCGGAGGCGGTGTCCGCCGCGTCCATGCCGTCCTTCGGGGCCTTCCGGTCCGCGAACGGCTGGGAGGACATCTCCTTCTTCGCGGGGGCATCGCGGCGCGCCACCGTCGAGGAGGGAGGAGGAGGCGCGACCAGGGGCTCGGGCATGACAGCCCCCGCCGGTCCGAGCGTCCCACCCGCGACGGCACCGGTCGCTACCGGACTCTGGGCCGCGGTCCGGGCCTTCTCCTTCGGGGCGGGCGTCTTGGGGGCGGCGAACTCGGTAGCGAAGGCATCGTCCTCGGCCTCCGCGCCCTTGCCGGACGACTCCGTCTGGGCCACCTGGCGGTCCGGCGTGGCCTGGACCTGCGCGGGGGGACGGTAGGCGGTGTCCACCTCGGCGCTGGATTCGGGGGCCCGTGCGCTCAGGCAGCCGGGCAGCGTGCAGGTGACGAGAAGGGCACTTCCCCACACGGACAGGCGGCGCTTCAGCGAGGTCGGCGTCATGCGGTCTCCAAGGGACGACAAGTAGGTCGCCGGCTCGAAACGCATGACCTGGGGAATGGGTCTATTCCCGTGAATTTTTCCCCGACCCGGGGGCCTGGGAGGGAGCGCCGTCCTTGTCTGGCTCCGTCGCGTTTGGCAGGGTGCCGGCCCATGCAGACCGCCAGGCCATTTCGCATCCTCGGAGTTCAGCAGATCGCCATCGGTGGGGCCGACAAGGGCCCCCTGCGCAAGCTCTGGGTGGACCTGTTGGGGTTGACGCCCCACGGCACCTACCGCAGCGAGCGGGAGAACGTGGACGAGGACATCGTCGTCGCGGGCGCGGGTCCCTTCAAGGTGGAGGTGGACCTGATGCAGCCCATCAACCCCGAGGGCAAGCCCCGGGTCCACGAGACGCCGCTGAACCATGTGGGCCTGTGGGTGGACGACCTGCCCGGAGCGGTGAAGTGGCTGGAGGGGCAGGGGCTGCGCTTCGCCCCCGGAGGCATCCGCAAGGGCGCCGCCGGCTTCGACATCTGCTTCGTGCACCCGAAGGGCAATGACCAGTTCCCCTTCAGCGGCGAGGGCGTGCTGATCGAGCTGGTGCAGGCGCCGCCCGAGGTCATCGCCGCGTTCGACCAACTGTCCGCTGGCGGGCACTGAGCCAGCCCTTCAGGACGAGGGGGCCCGCCGGGTCACGCGGTCACCAAGGCCGCGGAGCGCGGGCCGCACCACGCGCTCCACGCGGTCCGTCACGACGCAGAGCAGGTACGTCAGCAGGATGAGCGCGGCGAGCAGCAGCCAGTACTGGGGCCAGTCGCTGCGGTCTCCCCAGAAGCGCTGGAACGAGAAGACGCCAAAGGTCCGGTAGAACAGCAGCATCTCGTGGAAGAAGTACGCGGACAGCGACGAGGTGCCGAACACCTCGACGAAGCGCCGCAGCCGTGACGGCTGGCTGCCCGCGGGAACCCGGGCCTCCAGCCACATCAACCCGAGCAGCACGGTGCACACCCACGCGAAGCGCACCGCCGAGTTCGACGGGTTCGCGACGAAGAACCGGTGCGGCGGGTACAGGCTGTAGAGGAAGTCCCCGGCCATCATCCCCGCGAAGCCCAGCACGGCCAGCCCCACCAGCGCCTTCGCGAGCCCCGCCCGGCCCCACGCCCCGGCCATCGTCCCCGAGAACGCACCGAGCCACGCGAAGCCCAGCCAGGGCAGCAGCGGGAAGGGCGCGAAGGAGGACTTGTTCGTCAGCGTGGCCCAGGGCCCCGTCACCAGTTCTCCGAACGGCGACACGGCGAACGTGGCCATGGCCAGCAGAAAGGCCACCGCACTCAGCAATCGGGGCCGCGAGGCCAGCAGCGCGGCCACCGGCATCACGATGAGCAGGCACACGCCCACGCACTGGAGGATGTCCATGCGGAAGATCCACACGGGCTCCTTCAGCAGCGGGAACCACGCCCAGTTGACCAGCGTGGCCACGGCGAGCACCTCGCCGATGCGGCGGAGGTTGCGGCGCACGCGCTCGCGCAGGACGCCTCCGGCCGCGCTGCGCACCATCAGCAGCGCCGTCGCGAAGCCCGCGGAGAAGATGAACGCGGGCGCCACCAGCCCGTCGATCTTGAGCAGGCGTCCCACCCAGACGGTCTTGCGCAATTCCGGAGTGAGCAGGGCCAGCGCGTGGGTCTGGATCATGAACAGCACAGCGATGCCGCGCAGCCAGTCGATGGCGCGCACGCGGTCCTGGGAGACGGGGGCAGGGCGGGCGTCATTCGACTTCAAGGTGCACCGCAACCTTTTCGTGCTGGGGGTGTTCCTGTGTCCATATGCTTCGACGACTCATATTGGGGGCGGCAGTCTGCCTGTCAGGGGAAGTGCTGGCAAAGCCTCCAGGGCCGGGCGGCTTCTGCGCCACCTATCCCTCCGCGCCCGCCTGCATCGGCCAGCAGCCGGCGTGCACCCTCTGCCATACCGCGCCGCCCCAGCGGAACCCCTACGGCGCCTCGCTGGAGCCCCACCTGGCGCCCGGCGCGGCGCGCCCGCTCTCCGACGGCGACTTCTCCCTGGCGCTGCCCTCGGCGCTCCGGGCCGTGGAGGCGGAAGACGCCGACGGGGACGGCGTGTCCAACCTGGAGGAGGTCCAGCGGGGCACCCTGCCGGCGGACCCGTCCAGCCGGCCGGTGGACACGGGCGGCTGCGGGCCGGGGCAGAACCCCCAGTACGACGTGTGCCGCTACGACGCGCGCTTTGCATACCGGCGCGTGCTGCTCGACTTCTGCGGGCTGTCGCCCACGTACGCGCAGCTCAAGGCCTTCGCCGCGCTGAGTGCCGGAGGCCAGCAGGCGCTCCTCGACTCCGAGCTGGACCGCTGCACCACCACCGAGTTCTGGCGCGGGAAGAACGGGCAGTTGTGGAAGCTCGCGCACCCGAAGATCCGCCCGGTGGGCTCGCTCAAGGAGGGTGAGGACCGCGGCGCGATTCCCCTCGCGGACTACTACGACGACTACGCGCTCTACGCGTACGCGCAGCTCGACGACCACGACGCGCGCGAGGTGATGACGGCGAGGTACTTCGTGCGCCGGCAGACGCAGCCCACGCGCTACACGCGGGTGGAGTCGCTCCCGTCGCAGTCCGTCGAGTCCTCGCGCCGCGCGGGCAATCTCACCTCCGCGTGGAGCCTCATCTCCTTCGTCATGTTCACCGCGCTGCCGCGCAACGCCGCCGCGCAGAGCTACCGCGCGTACCTGGGGCTCGACATCGCGAAGCAGGAGGGACTCCACAGCATCCCCGGGGAGCCCCGGGACTACGACGCCAAGGGCGTGCAGGCCCCGGCCTGCGCCGCCTGCCACGCGACGTTGGACCCACTGAGCTACCCGTTCCGGAACTACAACGGCATCGCCGGTGCGGCCTCGGCGCGCTACGTGCCGAACCGCCTCGAGCTGTTCTTCAGCGACGTCTCGCCGACGATTTCGCAGACGCCCGAGGCCGGCTACCTCTTCGGCCGGCCGGTGCGCGACCTGCTCGAATGGGCGGAGGTGGGCGCGGACAGTGACGCCTTCGCCATCTCCGCCGTCACCGACTACTGGAAGCTGCTCGTTGGCCATGCGCCCTCGGCCGAGGAGAACGCCGAGTTCGTCGCCACCTGGCGGCGCTTCAGGGACACGCACGGCTACAGCGTGCAGCGCATGCTCCATGACGTGATTCGCACGGAGGCCTACGGTGCGCCCTGAATCCCTTCGTGTGTGGCTGCTCTCCACCGTATGCGCTCTCGCCGCCTGCTCGGAGCAGCCCATTGCCCGGGTGGTGGATGCCGGCTCGCCCGTCGACGGACAGGCGGACGGAGGCGCGTCCTCGGCCCTGGCGCGCTCGTCGCGCAACAACCTGCGCTTCAAAGGGCCCGAGCGACTGACGCTCGACTTCGCGGCGGCGCTCGCGCTGCCCCCGGATGCGGTCTGCCAGGAGCTGGGGCAGTACCCCTGCGCCACCGTCCACGGCGTCACGCTGGGCGGTGTCGAGCCGTACAACAGCGGCCTCTACGAGCCGCTGCCGGCCACCGGAGTCACCACGCCCATCGCCGTGGACCGCGTAGCGCTGTCGGCCTGTGCGCGGCGCGTGGGCCTGGACGTCGGCACACCGTCGAGCGCTGTCATCTTCACGGGCGTCACCCTGGACGCGCAGGGACGGCTGGCGAGCCGGGACGGTGCGCCGGTGAGGAACGCCATCACCGCGCTCTATCAGCGGGGACTGCTGCGCGACCCCACGGAGGCCGAGGTGGAGGCGCTCATCCAGCTCGCCACCCGCGTTGAGGCCACGGGCAGTCCCACTCCGGGCCGGGACTGGATGACCGCGGCCTGCTTCGCCGTCCTCTCCTCCGCCGAGTCCGTCTTCTTCTGAGGGAACACACCATGTCACTCCGCAAGGATGGCCGGCTCTCGCGCCGGGAACTCATGAAGGCGCTGTCGATGTGCGCCGCGGGCTCGGCGGTGCTGGGCCCTCTGCTGACGGGCTGCCGGGACGCGCTCGACACCCCCGAGGTCCTCGAGCAGCGCGGAGGCGTGCGTCAGTCCAGGCTGGACGGCAAGCCGCGCTTCCTCATCGTCGTGGGGGCGGCCGGAGGGGCCTCCATCATCGACAGCCTGCTCGCGGTGCGCGCCTCGGAGGCGGGGGCGCAGGCCTCGCGTCTCAACACCTTCCCGGACGCGCAGGTGCAGGGCGTGGCCGGCTCTCCATTCCGTGCCGTCAAGGTGAGCAGTCCCAAGCTGGGCAGCATCAACGTGCCGGTGAACACGGACCAGCTCCCCTTCGTGCGCAAGCACCGGGACTCGATGCTGGTGGCCACGTCGGTGGGCACGTCGGTGAACCACGTCATCGCGCAGAAGCGGAGCCTCACCGGTAACGCGGCCTGGCGCGGCCGGACGCTGCAGGAGTGCGTGGCCCTCCAGTACGGCGCGGGCTTCCCCATCCCCAACGTCAACATGGGCGTGGGCGGCTACGCCGAGCGTGGGACGGACGACTCGCTGCCCAACCACTGCTTCGGGGAGGTGGTGACCAATCCGTCGCTCTGGCCCCTGGGGCTCGACGGGAGCAAGGGGCTGAAGGACGTGCCCTCGCGGGACGTGGTGGCCCTGGCCCGGCAGACGCGGGACGCGCTGGATGCGAAGTCCATCTTCGGGCAGACCTTCGCGGACGCGGCGGCCCTGAAGCGGTGGAACGAGCAGCGCGGCGTGGGACAGCCGGCGCTGGAGGTGCAGGACCTCATCAACCGCCTCAACGTGCTGCCGAACCTGCCGCCGCGGATTCCGCTCTCCGAGTACGGCCTGTCGAGCTCACCCGATGGCGCGCGGCTGCGCGCGGTGTTCCCGGACTACTTCACGGACCCGGTGGAGGGGCAGGCGGCGCTGGCGTTCCTGCTGCTGAAGTACCGGGTGTCGGTGACGGTAACGCTGGGCCCCACGTTCAACGTGGCTGTGGGCGGGGAGAACGGCATCGCCAACCCGCCGCTCGCCTTCGACTTCAGCCACAACGATCACCGCACGGGCCAGGCCTTCATGTGGGCCCGCGTCCTGGGCGTGGTGGACAGGCTCATCGACCTGCTCGAGGCGGAGCCCTTCGACACGACGACGGGGGAGAGCTTGTGGGACCGCACGCTCATCTACGTGGCCACCGACTTCGGGCGCACGCGCCCCCGCACCGCCGATGCAACGGAGTTCGGCACCGGGCATGACCTGAACAACGGCTTCCTGATGCTGTCGCCGATGCTCCGGGGCAACACCGTGCTGGGCGGGGTGGACCCGCTCAGCACGTTGACCTACGGCTTCGACGCTCGCACCGGCGTCGCGCAGCCGGGCAAGGTGACGTCGAACGAGCCCGACATCTTCTCGGGCGTTCTCACAACCTTGGGCGTTGATACCTCGGGGAGCGGTTTGCCCGACGCGAGCGCCTTCGTGCGCACTTGACGTGTCCCTGGAGCCGCTTCTGGAAGCGCTTCAACTGCTGCTCCGTCCGCACCCGGCCCCGCTGCTCCGGGGCAGTCACCTGGCCGGGCTCCCCGGGAGGGCGCTTCGGTTGGCGATGGAGCACGGGCTTCCGTGCTGGGAGACAGCGGTGCCACCGGTGCCCGAGGAACTCCGCCCGTCTCCGTTCTGACTCCAGCATGCGTGCTCCCTCCGCGTAGCGCTCGAATCGACGCTACGCAGAGGGTAGACGCCCGGTCTGTCATCGTTCTGCCATGATTCCGTCATGCCCTTCAGGGCGATGCCGGCCAGTGAACCCTGGAAGTGCGGACGAACATGTATTTCGAACCGCTCTGTCCGGACCGTTTCATCGTTTAGCCGGCCTTTCTTGTTTCGGACGCAACGAGGAGCGGTCCTCAAAGACCTCCCGAAGTGTTCGTGGCTGGACGGCGCTGCGCCCTGCGGCCTCAGCGCGCGGCGGCGGCGTTGAGGGACGCGATGTCGATGACGAAGCGGTAGCGCACGTCGCTCTTGATCATGCGCTCGTAGGCCTCGTTGATCTTCTGGATGGGGATGATCTCGATGTCGGAGACGATCTGGTGCTGGGCGCAGTAGTCCAGCATCTCCTGCGTCTCGGCGATGCCGCCGATCATGGAGCCGGCCAGCTTCTTGTTTCCGCCGATGAGGGCGAACGCGGCGACGGGGGTCGGCTCGGGCGGGACGCCGACGAGCACCATGGCGCCCTTGGGGCGCAGCATGGACAGGTACTGGTTGTAGTCGTGCGGCGCGGAGATGGTGTCGATGATGAGGTCGAAGTGGCCCTTGAGCTTCTTGAAGGTCCCTTCCTCCTTGGTGACTTCGAACCCCTTCGCGCCCAGCCGGCGGGCATCGGCTTCCTTGGTGCGCGACGTGCTGAGCACCGTCACCTCGGCGCCCATGGACGCGGCGAGCTTCACCGCCATGTGGCCGAGCCCGCCCAGGCCGACGACGCCCACGCGGTCACCCTTCTTGCAGTTCCACTGGCGCAGCGGCGAGTAGGTGGTGATGCCGGCGCACAGCAGCGGCGCGGCGGCGGCGGGGTCGAGGCTCTCGGGGACCTTCAGCGTGAAGCGCTCGGCGACGACAATCTGTGTCGCGTAGCCGCCGTGGGTCGGCGTCTTCCGGTCCATCTGCGTGCCGTTGTAGGTGACGGCGGGGCCCTTCTCGCAGAACTGCTCCAGGTCCTCACGGCAGGGCTGGCAGTCGCGGCACGAGTCCACCAGGCAGCCGACGCCCGCCATGTCGCCCACCTTGAGCTTCTTGACGTGCGCGCCGACCTGACGGACGCGGCCGATGATTTCGTGGCCCGGCACCATGGGGAAGATGGAGCCGCCCCACTCGTCGCGGGCCTGGTGGATGTCGGAGTGGCAGACCCCGGTGTAGAGGATGTCGATGAGCACGTCATGGGGACCGGGCTCGCGCTGCTCGAACGAGTACGGCGCCAGCGGCTTTCCAGCGGCGGCGGCGGCATAGGCATGGGTCTTCAGCATGGGGGACTCCATCAGGGCGTTGGGAACCGGTTCGTGAACGGCCCTGAGATATGCGCCCCGTGAAGGCCATTCGAAACTGGCGTGATTCGCATGGGTCGTTTAGGAATTCTTCACGATGGCCAATACGCCCCTGAATGCCCTGAATGCGTTCCTCGAGGTCGCTCGCCGGCGCAACTTCACCGCGGCCGCCGTGGAGCTCGGAGTCTCCGCGTCGGCGCTGAGTCAGTCCGTTCGTCAGCTGGAGGAGCGTCTGGGCGTCGCCCTGCTCACCAGGACTTCTCGCAGCGTGGCGCTGACGGAAGCGGGGCGGCGGCTGCTGGAGAACGCGGGGCCGGCGGTGGACCAGGCGCTCGAGGCGCTGAAGACGGCCTCGGCCCAGCCGGGGGAAGTCACGGGCAGGGTCCGGCTGTCGGTGCCGTCGCTCGCGGTGCCGTTCATCATCAAGCCGCTGTTGCCCCGGCTGCTGGCGCGGCACCCGAAGATGGAGGTGGAGGTCAACGTCCAGAACCGGTTCGTGGACATCGTGGCGGAGGGGCTCGATGCGGGCATCCGCATGGACGAGTCCATCGAGCGCGACATGGTCCAGGTCCGGCTGTACGGAGCGGCCCGGTTCGTCGTCGTCGCTTCACCCGCGTACCTGGAACGGAGGGGGACGCCGGAGACGCCGAAGGACCTGCTGACGCACGACTGCATCTGCATCCGCTCGGAGACGACGGGAGGGCACTACCAGTGGGAGCTGGAGCGCGGGAAGCAGAGCTGGCGCATCCCGGTGCGCGGGCCGATTGCCACCAATAACGGGGAGCTGATTCGCGACATGGCCGAGGCGGGCATGGGGCTCGCCTACCTGTTCGAGCCGCAGCTGGAGGCCGAGCTGCGGCGAGGCGCTCTGCGCGTGGTCCTCGAGCCCTACGCGGCCCATGTGTCGGGCCTCTTCCTGTACTTCCCCAGCCGGGCCCAGGTGTCCCCCGCGCTCAGGGCCTTCGTGGACGTGGCACGGGAGGACGCGGCACAGCGGCTGTCCGCGGAACGGACGGGCAGTGGCTCGCGTCCGCCGCGAAGGCGGTGAGGGAAGGCCCCTCCCTCGCGTGACGAGGGAGGGGTGAACGGCATCTGCGGGACTACCAGGAGATGCCGTCGAGATACGCCGTGCCGGTCCAGCTCCCGCTGGTGGTGAACTCCACGCCCAACTGGAACAGGGGCGTGGTGCTCGCGGACGGCAGCGTCACCGTCACGGTGTTCCAGGCATTGGCCTGGAGGCTGGAGATGCCAGTCCACTTCCCGGTGTAGCGCCAGCCGCCCGCGGCCCCTTCCAGCGCGAAGGGCTGGATGGCGGTGATGCGGCTGCCCGAGGGAATCCACACGCGGAACGTGACAGTCGCTCCACGAGGGACGGACGCATTCGTGACCACCGCGACGCCGGTACCTGACGTGCCGCTGAAGGGCACCGCGAGCGAGCGCGTTCCCGCATAGGCGCGCGCCGTGGAGGAACTCACCGGCTTGAGCTGACCACCGGAAGCGGCCCACTGCTCGGTGCCAGACTCGAACCCGTAGCCGCGCGTCGTGCCACCACCGGTGCCCGCGTCCGTGCCGCCACCGGTGCCCGCGTCCGTGCCAGCGTCTCCGCGGGTGCCCGCGTCGGTGCCGCCGGTGCCGCCGTCGCGAGTTCCCGCATCCGTACCGCCGTCGGTGCCACCGTCGCCAGTCCCCGCGTCGGTGCCGCCACCCGTTCCGGCATCCGTTCCGCCCGGAGTGCCCGCATCCGTCCCGCTGCCAGGCAGGGGTAGGGTGGTGCCCACGGCAGGCAGTGTCAGGCCGCCAGCCGACAGGAAGCTCCCGGCGCGGCTGCGGACGTACGGCTGTCCATCCGTGGCCTGGTCATTCTGGTACGAGCTCTGCCCGCCGGCGCCCGCGCCGAAGAGCAGGGCGATGACACCCGAGTTGGCGAACTTCCTCCGGTGCAAATCGCCCAGCGTCCCGAAGAAGTACTCCGGCCGGTTGTCGCGGTAGCCCGCGCGCGCCGAGCCGTCGTTGTTGATGTTGCGGTGGTTGGCGTTGCCGAGCGGAATCTGCCACAGCACCCAGCGCTTGCCGCTGGACGCGTTGAACAGCCGCAGCCACTCCGCGTAGCGATTGAAGGAGCGCGAGGAAATCGAGGCGAGGTCGCTCGCGTCCCACCAGACATCCTGGCCGCGCGTGAGCTTGTAGAAGTCCGCGTCGCGGTCGAGCGGGTCGCCCACGAGCACGTCGTAGGTGGCGCCGGTGGTGTTGGGGCCCAGGCCCATCGGCTTGAGGAAGTTGACGACCTTGTCCACCTCGGGCTGGAGCGGGTCCGTCACCGAGCAGCAGGAGATGTCCTTGCCGCTGGCCCACGCGGACACGTGGATGCCGAGGATGACGTTGTTCGCGCCCACGGCCTTGCGCAGCTGGAGGAACGCCAGGCCCCAGCCCGCGACGGTGTTGGGGAGGCTCGCCAATTCGGGCATGCCGGTGGCCGCCACAGCGGCGTACGCGTTGGGATTCGAGTTCGTCTGGAACTGGAGCAGGCCGAACGCGTCCGGCTCGATGAGGACGAGCACGGGCTTGCCGTGCTCCTTCGCGCGCTGCATCAGCAGCTTCACGTCGTTGAAGTAGCTGCGCATGGTGGTGGCGTTCTGCACCTTGGCGAGCGACTCGCCCTCGCCACCGCCGGGCTCGGAGAAGAGTTGATAGAAGACGGGGGCCGCGATGTAGCCCTGGGTGAACGACTCCTGCAGGAAGGTCGCGCCCCAGGCGCCGTCGTACGGGCCCCAGCCCCAGTTATCCACCCAGCCCTTGGTGAAGTACCGGTAGCGCACGTCCCAGGGCACGCCGCTGTCGCGCATCCAGTTCTGCCCGGCCTCCTCGAAGAGTCCGACGAGCAGCCGGTTGGGGAGCCCCGGGGGGACGGGCCCCTTCACGCCGGTCGCTGATTGCGCGAGCGCGGGGGCGGAGGCGAGGGCGAAGAGGGTCATCAGCGCCGTGAGGGCGCGTCGAAGGTTCGTTCTCATGGCACCCTGGATTACAAACGGCGGGCGTATCGCACGCCGCCCGCCGGGGCAGGTGCCGACATTCCAACCGCCTCGCCTGCCCCATGAGCCCGCGGCCGAACACCTGCTCGTGACGACGCAGGGCAGGCGGACATTCACTCGCCCGCGAGGGCGCTCGAGGTCAGTCGGGGAGCCTCTCCGACTGGAGGCCGAGACAGGTGTGCTGAGAAGGACGCTGGCTCAGAGGCCGGGGCACGCGAGGCCCGGCTCGGGGGCGTCGACGTCCTGGTGCTCCAGCAGGCACCGCAGGGCTTCCGGGTCCGCGGTGTCCGTCACGTACGCACGCCGCCACAGCAGCGCGGCCACGCGGTTCGGCAGCAGCGGGTCCTGCGCCACCACCGCGCGGCGGATGCCATTGGAGCCCGTCGCCACCGAGGCCGCCGCGGCCTCGAGCTTCGCCACCTCGTCCGGGCAGCCCTCCGGGCAGTTGTAGAGGAACACCGCGTGCCCGTGCTCCAGGTTGTGGATGTAGAGACAGCGCGAGATGGGCTCCGTGTACACGCCGCATCGGGCCACGCTGCCGCAGTGCAGGCCGGAGCTCGGCGGGTTCTCGGACGCGGTGTCCCCGGAGCCGCACGCGCTGCTGCTGCACGAGCTGAGGTGGCGGTTCTCGGTCTGTGCGGACAGGGGGAAGTCGAACTGCTCGCAGCCCTGGGACGTCGGCTCCGGCTCGGGCTCCGTGGAGTCGCAGGCGGAGAGGGAGATGACGGCGACGAGGGCGGAGAGGAAGAGGCGCGGACGGGGCATCACGCCTCCGTCATATCGCATCAGCCGGGGAAGGCGCCCCGGCGTTCCACGTCGAAGGTGCGCAGCCCGCGAAAGCCCACCGCGTCGGCGAAGCGGATGAAGTCCTCCTGCGACAGGCTGCCTCCCATGGCGCGCGCATGGCCGTGGGCGAACTCCTCGCCCATGGGCGGCAGGTTCAGCCCCTTCAAGAAGGCAATCAGGTCCACGGGGGCCCGGCTGCGCATGGCGAAGTTGACCTGGCCCGGCAGGTAGCCCGCGTTGGCGGCGATGACGATGTGCTCGGGCAGGCGCTGTGCCCAGCGCACGGCGACCAGCGGGTGCACCTGTGCCTCGGAGCTGAACAGCAGCAGCGCCACGTTGCCCGCGAGGCGCGGCGGTGTCTTCGCGCACCGGGCCACCTCGCGCTGCACCTCCAGCCGGCAGTCGTGCAGCACGTCCACGCCGGGCACGCGTCCCTCGGCGATGTCCGCCGCGCTCCCGGCGCGCAGCAGCACCTCCAGCGCCTGCGGTGCGGCGAACCGCGACGAGCGCCGCGCCGCGTTCAGCAGCGCCACCGACTCCGTCACCGCCTTGCGCCCCGCGCGCTTGAGCGCGTCCTTGAGGAACGGCATCGGCGCTGTCGCTCCCAGGGCCGCCACCGTGCCCAACACCGCCAGCCACTCCAGCGGCCCGGGCACCACCAGCGGAGACACCAGCACGTACGTCAGCAGGCTGCTGTTGGCGGTGGGCTCATGCCTGTGCGCGCTCAGCACCTGCGCTCCGGGAGGGAAGGCGTCGGACGCGTGGTGGTCCACCACGAGCGTCGGCAATTCAGGGACGATGGGAGCGCCGCGGCTGCCCATATCGAGCACCACCAGCGCGTCGTGCGAGCCCGCGCGCAGCCGCTCCTGGAAGGCCGGCGAGTGGGCGCGCTCTCCTTTGCCGGGAACCCGTGCCAGTGGGCGGGCGCCGATGGCCTCCAGCGCGCGAAGCGCCAGCACGCCGGAAGTGAGGCCATCCACGTCCGTGTGCGGTGCCACCAGCACGCGCCGCCCGGCCTGCTCGCGCAGGAAGAGGCGGGCGTCCTCCACCGCTTCCAGAGGGGCCGGCCAGAGCGGGTCCTGCGTGTGTCCCAGCAGCATGGAGGGAAGCTGTAACGCGGCGTGGGCGCGAGGGAGGGCGGGGCCGGAGTGCTCGCACGCTGCCCGGCCGGGCCCGCGTGTCATGTCGGGCTGACGCTCGGCGTTGGCGCAACTCGTCGAGAGAACAGTGCACGACGGCTCCCTGACGGAGTCCTACTTTTCGGGGTGTCATCGGACGGCGGTTCTTCTACGGTCCGCCCCCATGACCCGGAAAACTCCCCTGCACCCCCTGCTGCGCACGGTCCTGGCGGCCGTCGCGCTGCCCGCCTTCCTGGGCTGTGCCCAGGACTCGCAAGTGACGCGTGAGACCCCGGCCACCGGCGAGTCCGCGCCTGCGGCCGCTGCTTCCCAGGCTGGCGCCGCCTCCCAGGCTGGCGCCACCGCTCAACCGGCGGCCGCCACGTCCCAGGCCACACCCGACGAGGCGAAGCAGTTCGCCGAGAAGGTCAACGCGGACCTGAAGAAGCTGTGGACGAAGCAGGCCACCGCCGAGTGGATCAAGAACACGTACATCACCGACGACACCGAGCGGAACGCCGCCACCATCAACGAAGAGGTGTTGGCGTACGTCAACGGCGCCATCAAGGGCGCGCGCCGCTTCGAGGGCGTGCAGCTGGACGCGGACTCCGCGCGCATGCTGCACCTGCTCAAGGTGTCCCAGGCGCTGCCCGCGCCGTCGGACGCGCAGAAGCGCGCGGAGCTGGCCGCCATCGCCGCGAAGCTCGAGGGCATGTACGGCAAGGGCAAGTACTGCGGCAAGGACGGCAAGGGGAAGTGCCGCGACCTGGAGGAACTGTCCGAGGTCATCGCCGAGAGCCACAACTACGACGAGCTGCTCGACGCGTGGCAGGGCTGGCACGGCATCTCCCGTCCCATGCGCCCGCTGTTCGAGCGCCTGGTGTCCATCTCCAACGAGGGCGCGCAGGACATCGGCTTCAACGACCTGGGCACGCTCTGGCGCTCGTCGTACGACATGCCGCCCGCCGAGTTCGAGAAGGAGGCCCAGCGCCTGTGGGGCCAGGTGAAGCCCCTCTACGACGAGCTGCACTGCTACGTGCGCGGCCGCCTCGCGAAGCAGTACGGCGAGGGCAAGGTGCCCGCCGGCAAGCCCATCCCCGCGCACCTGCTCGGCAACATGTGGGCGCAGGAGTGGAACAACATCTACCCGCTGGTGGAGCCCTTCCCCGGCCAGGCCAGCCTGGACGTGGACGCCGAGCTGAAGAAGCAGAACTACGACCCCATGCGCATGGTGAAGCTGGGTGAGAAGTTCTTCACCTCCATGGGCCTCAAGGAGCTGCCGCAGACCTTCTTCGAGCGCTCGCAGTTCACCAAGCCGAGGGACCGCGAGGTCGTCTGCCACGCCAGCGCGTGGGACGTGACCTACGAGAACGACCTGCGCATCAAGATGTGCATCAAGCCCACCGAGGAGGACCTCATCACCATCCACCACGAGCTGGGCCACAACTACTACTACACGTACTACTACAAGCTCCCCGTGCTCTATCAGGCCGGCGCCAACGACGGCTTCCACGAGGCCATCGGCGACGCGCTCACGCTGAGCATCACCCCCGCGTACCTGCAACAGATCGGCCTGCTGAAGTCGGTGCCGAAGAACGACAAGAACCTCATCAACCTCCAGCTCAAGGACGCGCTGGAGAAGGTGGCCTTCCTGCCGTTCGGCCTGCTCGTGGACCAGTGGCGCTGGGAGGTGTTCTCCGGCCGCACCCAGCCGGCGGACTACAACAAGGCCTGGTGGGCGCTGCGTGAGAAGTACCAGGGCGTGGCCGCGCCGGTGGCGCGCACCGAGCAGGACTTCGACCCGGGCGCGAAGTACCACGTGCCCGCCAACGTCCCGTACACGCGCTACTTCCTCGCGCGCATCCTCCAGTTCCAGTTCCACAAGGCCATGTGCGAGGCGGCCGGCTACAAGGGCCCGCTGCACGAGTGCTCCGTCTACGGGAACAAGGAGGCCGGCAAGCGGCTCCAGGCCATGTTGGAGCTGGGCGCCAGCAAGCCGTGGCCGGACGCGCTCCAGGCCATGACGGGCACGCGGCAGATGGATGCAACCGCGTTGCTGGACTACTTCAGCCCGCTGCGCACCTGGCTCCAGACGCAGAACAAGGGCCAGAAGTGCGGCTGGTAGCCAAGGGCCTGCAGGCGCAGAACGTCCGCGCGGCCTGAGCCGGGCGTCGTTCGAACGACTTCCTGATGCATCATGGGGGTCCGGCCCGCCGAGGGTCGGACCCTTCGTGTTTCTGGAGCTTCCCAACGTGCCCAATCCGAAGAAGCCTCGCGCCCCGCGCGCCCACCTGCTGCCCCTGCTGGCCATGCTCGGCTGCTCCACGCCACGGCCCGTACCGGATGCGCCCGCCGTGCAGCCGACACCTCCGGCGGCTCCCGCCGCGTCGTCCCAGGAGCCCGCGATGAAGCCGTCCTCGTTCGACGCCGCCGCGCTGAAGGCGGAGCTGGTCGCGAAGCACGGCGAGGCGCAGCGCGCGCGCATCGACCGCGGCGTGGACCAGGTGCTGGCGCTGTGGAACGAAGGGGACGGGGACGCGGCGGCCTTCATCCGCGAGCAGTTCCTGTCCGACGCGAAGGCGCTGGATGCCACCTTCGCGCGGCTGGAGCGGCTGTTCGAGCAGCTCGACGGACACATGAACGAGCTGGGCCGTGAGCTGCAGTGGTACTCGGACCTGGATCTGGGGCCGCTGCTGCCGGTGGAGCCGCTGCTGGCTTCGTATGACCCGTCCGCCAACGTCACCTCGGACCTGTTCCGCGCGAAGGCGGGCTTCGTGGTGCTGCTCAACTTCCCGCTCACCACGCTGGCCGAGCGCGTGGAGCAGGGCCCGAAGTGGACGCGGCGGCAGTGGGCGGAGTCGAAGCTGACGTCGCGCTTCAACCGGCGGGTGCCGGCGGAGATTGAACAGGAGTCGTCGCGAGTCATCGCCGCGGCCGGCCTCTACATCGCCGAGTACAACGTCTGGATGCACCACCTGGTGGATGCACGGGGGAACCGGCCCTTCCCGAAGGGGCTGCGGCTCATCAGCCACTGGAACCTGCGCGACGAGCTCAAGGGCGACTACACGGACCCGAATGGGATGGCGAAGCAGCGGATGATCCTCCAGGTGATGGAGCGCATCGTCACGCAGACGATTCCCGCGGCCGTCATCGACAACCCGCGGTTGGACTGGGACCCGGTGACGAACGCGGTGACGGTGGCGCCGCCGGAGACGGTGGAGGAGGACGCGCCCGCGCGCGAGGCGAAGCCGAAGGGGGCTCCGGAGATGGCCCCGGAGCCGGACACGCGCTACGCGCACCTGCTGGCCGTCTTCCAGGCGGGGCGCAAGGCGGACCCGTACTCGCCGGTGGCACCCACGCGGATTGCGCGCAGCTTCGAGCTGATGCGCGAGATTCCGGAGGAGCGCGTGAAGGCGCTGCTCACGCAGGTGCTGGAGTCGCCAGTGGTGCCGCGCGTGGCGAAGGAAATCGAGGCGCGGCTGGGGCGGAAGCTGGGCCCGCAGGACCTGTGGTACCCGGGCTTCAAGCCGGGAGGGAAGCGGCCGGAGGCGGAGCTGGATGCGCTGACGCGCAAGCGCTACCCCACGGCAGCGGCCTTCGCGAAGGACATGCCGCGCATCCTCCAGGGGCTGGGCTTCACGCGGGAGAAGGCGAGCTGGCTGGCGGCGCGCATCCAGGTGGACGCGTCACGCGGGGCGGGCCATGCGCAGCAGGCGCTGCGGCGGGGCGACTTCCCGCACCTGCGCACGCGCGTGGAGAAGGGGGGCATGAACTACAAGGGCTACAACATCGCGGTGCACGAGTTCGGGCACAACGTGGAGCAGGTGTTCAGCCTCTACTCGGTGGACCACACGCTGCTCACGGGCGTGCCGAACAGCGCCTTCACGGAGGCACTGGCCTTCGTGTTCCAGGCGCGCGACTTGGAGCTGCTGGGCCTGGGGAAGCCGGACGCGGCGGCCGAGCGCGAGCGCGTGCTGAACGACTTCTGGCAGACGTGGGAGATTGCCGGCGTGGCGCTGGTGGACATGGCCGTGTGGCACTGGATGTACGAGCATCCGGACGCGAAGCCCGCGGAGCTGCGTGACGCGGTGGTGGCCATCTCCCGGGACGTGTGGAACCGCTACTACGCGCCGGTGCTGGGCTCGGAGGGCACGGCGCTGCTGGGCATCTACAGCCACATGATCAGCTACCCGCTCTACCTGCCGGACTATCCGCTGGGGCACCTCATCGCGTTCCAGATTGAAGAACACCTGAGGACGCACGGCCCGCTGGGCGCCGAGTTCGAGCGGATGGCCACCTACGGCGCGGTGACGCCGGACCAGTGGATGATTCACGCCACGGGCGCGCCGGTGAGCGCGGATGCGCTCCTGCACGCCACCGAGGCCGCGCTGAAGAAGTAGGAAGACGCCCGGGCTCCGGTATTGCGCCGGAGCCCGGAGCTTGGAGACGCTGCTACTGCTTCGAGGTGTCGCCGGGGATGTCCACCAGCTCCACGTCGAAGACGAGCACGGCGTTGGGCGGGATGCGCGAGCCCGGAGGCGGGCGCTCTCCGTAGGCCGTCTCTCCGGGGCAGGTGAGCTTCGCCTTGCCGCCCACCTTCATCTTCGCGACGCCCTGGGTCCAGCAGGGGATGACGCCGTTGAGGGGGAACTCCACGGGGATGCCGCGCTTGGCCGAGGTGTCGAAGATGGTGCCATCCAGCAGCCGGCCCTCGTAGTTGACCTTGACGGTGTCGGTGGCGCGCGGGCTGCGGCCGGTGCCGGCCTGCGTCTCGAGGTAGATGACGCCGGAGGGGAGCTTCACGGCACCGGGCTCCCTCGCGGCGCGCACCAGCATGGCCGCGCTGGCCTGCGCCTGCCGGGTCTTCGCGAGCGCTTGAATCTTCGACGCGTACTCCTTCGGGTCCACGGCGGCCGCGGTGCCGGAGATGCTGTCGGCGATGCCGCGCTGGAGGATCTGCACCTCCTCGGGCGTCAGCGCGAAGAAGGACAGGTCCTTCCCCACGGAGACACCGAGGGCATAGATGGTCTTCGCGTCCTCGGACTCGAGCGCAGGCGGTGCGCCCGGGGCCGGCGTCGCGGCCGGAGCCGGTGTGGCCGGGGGCATCTTCGCCGCGGGCTCGGGCTTCTTCGCGGGCTTGGAGGTCTGCGCGTAGGCCACGGGGGCGCCGAGCGCCAGCACCAGGGCCGCCATCCACATCGATCGCATGCTCTTACCTTTCATGGGAACCGGGGAACTATAGGGGCACACAATGCAACGCGAAGAATGCAGCGAGGAAGCACAGACGGCGCATGCTCCGCAGCCTGGTCCGCGGGGAGCCGGTCGTTTTCTTGCGAGTTCATCGCGCGCCTCTACTGTGAATCCAGGTTGCTTCACCCCCGAAGCGGCCTGTTGCACTACCGGAGGCGACGGAGCGATGAGCGACAAGCGGAAGGCCAGGCGGGCGCCCCTCGACATCTACCTCAACAAGTACATGGGCGGCGTTCCGTACATGTCGCGGGCCGCGGACATCAGCCAGGAGGGCGTGAGCCTCGCCCGGCTGCTCGAGCCGCAGCACGAGGCGAAGCGCGTCGGGCTCCAGTTCCAGCTCCCCGGCTCGGAGGAGATCATCTACGCCGAGGGCGAAGTGGTGCGCGAGTGGGTGGAGGCAGCGTCCGCGAAGCGCGAGCGCTCGGGCGTCCGCTTCACGCTCCTCACCGAGCGCCACCGGAAGATGATCGACGCCTACGTCGACCGACACGGCAACGAGAACTGACGCATCGCGGTGCGCCCGGAGGCGTGCCTTGACTTCGTTGGAAGCGGGCCCTTTCAATGGCGGATCATTCTGTCCTGTGTCTACCCGAGAAGTCGGGTGAGGACTGGAGGATTTCCCGTGAGGCGTTCGCTGTGGGGGATGTTGCTGGCCGTGCCGCTGACGGCACTGGGCCAGGGCAAGGAAGCGAAGGCCCCGTCACCGGCCGCCGCGGCTGAAGTCGCACGGCCCACGAGTCCCGGCGTCAACTGGGAGGGGCAGGTCCTGCGGGCCACCGGAGCCGGAGCACCGGACCTGAAGGCGGCCAACCCGGCGCAGGCGCGGCTGGGCGCGGAGCGGGCCGCGAAGATGGACGCGTTCCGCAACCTTCTCGAGCAGGCGCGTGGCATCCAGCTCAGCGCCGTCCGCACCGTCGGGGACGAGATGTCCCGCGAAGAGGTGCGAGGCCGCGTGGAGGGCGCCATCCGCGGCTACAAGGTCGTGGCCAAGCGGTACTTCTCGGACAGCGGCGTGGAAGTGGACGTGGAGGTGCCGCTCGCGGCCATCACCGCGTCGCTGATGACGGCCGCGCCGGACACGGCCATCGCGCTGAACGCCGAGGGTGCGAAGAAGTACACGGGGCTGGTGGTGGATGCGCGAGGCCTGGGCATGAAGCCCATGCTGGCGCCCCGGCTGCTGGATGGCTCCGGCAAGGCGCTCTACGGAGCGGCGGCGCTCTCCGACGAGAGCCGCGCCACCTCGGGCGTGGCGGCCTGGTTCGACAGCCTCGAGGCGGCGAAGAAGGCCACGCTCGTGGGCGAGAAGCCGCTGGTGGTGAAGGCCACGGGGCTGAAGGGCTCGGACCTGGTGCTCGCCTCGGACGACGCGAAGGCGCTGGCCGAGGTCAACACGCGCTTCCTGGCCGAGGGCCGGGTCGTCATCGTCACCCAGTAGCGCACCCACCCCCGAGAGGCCGGCCATGTCCCTGAAGCTGACCGCGCTGTCCCTGCTGCTGGCCTCGGTGGCGTTCGCCGCGGCGCCTTCGCCCGCCACCGTCACGAAGGAGGTGACGGGCGAGGCGGCCATCGTCGACGGCAACAAGGACAAGGCCTTCGCCGAGGCGAAGAGCGCCGCCCTGCGCGAGGCGGTGGAGCAGGTGGCCGGGGTGCTGGTGTCCTCGGACACGCTCACCGCCAACAGCCAGCTCGTGAGCGACCGCATCTTCACCCGGAGCGCCGGCTACGTGCGCACGCACGAGGTGCTGGAGCGCAAGGAGGAGGGTGGGGTGGCGAAGGTGAAGGTCCGCGCGGAGGTGGCGACGGCCCAGCTCGACAAGGATTTGCAGGCGGTGCAGGCGCTGATCCGCCGCATGGGCAACAGCCGGATGCTCATCGTCCTGCAGGAGCAGGCAGTCACCCCGGACAAGGTCATCACCAGCAGCGCGGTGCTGACGCAGGTGCTCACGGATTCGTTCAGCAAGGATGGCTGGCGGATGATCGACCCGTCCTTCGCGGCGGGGAAGCTGGAGCTGTCCTCGGGGGTGTCGCTCACCACGCCGGACAAGAAGGTCATCCAGGAGCTGAAGGTCGCCGACTACGTCATCACCGGCACCGTCACGTTCCGCCACGAGAAGTCGAGCGGGAATGCGGGCACGCTCCAGGGGCAGCTCAAGGACGTCTACCTGGTCTCCGGCGAGTGGGAGCTCTCGGTGTTCGCGACGGACTCCGGCACGCAGATCGCCCGGCTGGCCGACAAGTTCGACAGCGGCCCCGACAGCCTCGGCTCGGGGAGCCCGCTCATCTCGTATGAGCGCACGTCGTTCCAGATTGCCCAGCGCCGCGGGAAGACCATCGTCGCGGATGTCCGCAAGGCGGTGGTCGACTACCTCTCGCAGGCGGAGCAGAACGGCGCCACGGTGGTGATGAAGGTGCAGGGCCTGGCGGACTTCAAGGCGGTGAAGACCTTCAAGGACGTGCTGACCCGGACCGTCAATGGCATCAGCGACGTGAAGCAGGGCAACTTCGAGAAGGGGCAGATCCAATTCGACCTGCGCTATCTGGGCACCACGGAGGCGCTGGCCGACGCGCTCGGCGAGACGGCCTTCCAGCAGAAGCTCACGACGGCGCTTGGCGGCAAGCCCGCGACGAAGGCCAGCGTGACGGGTGTGACGAGCAACACCGTCGAGCTGACGCTGGCGCGTTGATGCGGGGTGCCTGGCTGGCAGCGGCGGTGGTGGCGTGCGGGTGTGCGGGGCCCAAGGAGCCGGAGTCCATGGCGAGGGCGCGCGAGCTGATGGCGCGCGCGGAGACGCCGAGCGGCAACCTGGCGCTGCGCTGCGAGCCGGTGGACGCGGAGGTGTACCTGGACGGCGTCCTCCAGGGAATGTGCAGCGACTTCACGGGGTCTCCGAGGTCGCTCCGGGTGGGCGCGGGGCTGCACCATATCGAGGTGAAGAAACAGGGCTTCTGGCCGTACACGACGTACTACGAGCCCAGCGGGGCCCGGGCGAGGCTGACCATCCAGCTCCGCACCGCGGTGGCCCCTGGCGGAGGTGCTCCGTGACGCGACGGGACAGGTGGTTTCCGAAGACGCTGGTGACGGCGGTGCTGATGCTCATGCCGGGGCTCGCCACGGCGGCAGTGGGCCGCGTGGTGACGGTGGAGGGCACGGCGTGGCGCACGCCGGAGGGTGCGGAGCGCAAGCCGCTCGAGACGGGTGCGGAAGTCGAGCAGAAGGACATGCTGGAGGTGGAGCCGAAGTCGGGCGTGAAGCTGGAGCTCAACGACGGCAGCGTGTTGATGCTGAGCGCCGGCAGCCAGCTGGTCATCACCGAGGCGGAGTTCTCCGGCCAGGAGCGCAAGAGCTTCTCGGGCTACCTCAAGCTGGGCAAGGTGTGGGCCGAGGTGAAGAAGGCGCTGTCCGGCTCGGAGGCGAAGTTCGAGGTGAAGACGGACCGGGCGGTGGCGGGCGTGCGCGGCACCGTGCTGCGCGTGGATGTGGCGTCGCCGGTCATCGTCGGCGCGCTGTCACCGAGCACGGTGGTGCAGGTGTACACGGGGCTGGTGCAGGTGGTGGCCCGCGTGCCGAAGCCGAAGGACTCCGCGGACGCGGGGACGAAGCCCGGCGAGCGCGTGGAGGTCCCCGGTCCCCAGGAAGTCACCCTGGAGGAGTGGGAAGAGGTCGTCCGCCAGCTGCAGAAGAACCGGCAGATTGAAGTGGGCGAGAAGGTGGGGCCCGTGACGAAATTCGACCCGAAGAAGGTCAATGAT
This sequence comes from Pyxidicoccus caerfyrddinensis, assembly GCF_010894405.1. Classification (GTDB taxonomy): domain Bacteria; phylum Myxococcota; class Myxococcia; order Myxococcales; family Myxococcaceae; genus Myxococcus; species Myxococcus caerfyrddinensis. The sequence continues at coordinate 23,659 of NZ_JAAIYA010000039.1, read as the reverse complement.
GCGTTCGCCACTTTCGTGAAGCGCAATCGCAGCTTGAAGAAGCCGTAGCCCGGACCAGAAGAGGAGCTCGCCATCGGACGCCGCAGGAAACCTGGTGCCCCCGCCGCCGTGAAACCTGTCGCCGGGCCCGCCGTTCCACCCGCTCCCGTGTTGCACGCGGTGACCGTCGCCTCGCGAGAGGCCGGGCAGCCGAGCGCTCCCCCGGCGGGAGGCGTCACGGCGCCCGTGCCCGAAGTGGGGCTCTCCGAGGTGGAGGCGCGGCGCATCGACCTGTGGTGGTCCGCGGTGATGGTGGGCTCCCTGGGGCTGGTGTTCGCGCTGCTCTCCGTGTTCGGCGGGGTGGCGGTGCCGGTGCTGCTGGCGCTGTCGGGGGCCTACATCTTCAACCCGATGGTGTCCCTCCTGGAGAAGCGGGGACTGGACCGGACGTGGGGGACGACGCTCGTCTTCGCGGGCGGCACGCTGCTGCTGGCGGGGGCAGTGCTGTACCTGGTGCCGGTGTTCAGCGACGAGGCGGCGAAGTTGCCGGACTTCTTCAGGAGGGGGAGCACACAGGTGGTGCCGCGCGTGGAGGCGCTGCTGGGCCGCTCGCTGCCGGACCTGGTGCGGCAGCGCACCGCGGAGCTGGGCGCGCAGGCGTCGGACCTGGCGCAGAGCGCGGGCCCCGTGGCGGCGCGAATCCTCGCGAGCTTCGCGGGCAACACGGCGCGCTTCGTGGCCACGTTGCTAGGCCTGTCGGTGGTACCGGTGCTGGCCTTCTTCTTCCTCCAGGACTACCCGCGGCTGATGGGGATGGTGAGGGATTTGCTGCCCCGGCGCACGGTGGCCCTGGTGGTCCGCCGGTTCGCGGAGGTGGACGAGGTGCTCTCTGCCTTCGTGCGCGGGCAGCTCACGGTGGGGGCGGTGCTGTCGGCCATCTACGCGGTGGGGCTGTCGCTGGCGGGCATCGACATGGCCATCGTCATCGGGGTGATTGCCGGGTTTGGCAACATGGTGCCGTACCTGGGCACGGGCGTGGGCATCCTGCTGTCGCTGGTGGGACTGGCCCTGTCGTGGCAGGGGCCGTGGCAGCTCGCGGCGGTGGCGGGTACCTTCGTCGTCGGGCAACTGCTGGAGGGCCTGGTCATCACCCCGCGCATCGTGGGGGAGAAGGTGGGCCTGGCGCCGGTGGCGGTCATCATCGCCATCCTCGCCTTCGGCGAGCTGTTCGGCTTCGTGGGCATCCTCCTGGCGGTGCCGGTGTCGGCCATCCTCAAGGTGGTGCTGCGCGTGGTGGTGCAGCGCTACCGGCGCACGTCGCTATATACGGGCGAGGCCTCCTCGCGGTGACAGGTGGGGGCAGCGGGAGTCCCGGGTGACGAAGCTCGAGAAGCTGCACAAGGAAATCGTCGCGTGCACGGCCTGCCCCCGGCTGGTGGAGTGGCGCGAGGAGGTGGCCCGGGTGAAGCGCCGGGCCTACCGTGACTGGAACTACTGGGGCCGGCCCGTGCCGGGCTTTGGAGACCCCGGGGCGCGGCTGGTCATCGTGGGTCTGGCGCCGGCGGCGCACGGGGCCAACCGGACGGGGAGGATGTTCACCGGAGACCGTTCGGGGGACTTCCTCTTCGCCGGCTTGCACCGCGCGGGCTTCGCCAACCAGCCCACGAGCGAGCACCGGGACGACGGGCTCGCGCTGAAGGACGCCTTCATCGTCGCGGCGGCCCGCTGTGCCCCGCCGGACAACAAGCCCCTGCCCGAGGAGCTGGCCCGGTGCGCCCCATTCCTGGACCGCGAGATGGCCCTGCTGCCCGCTCGGGTGCTGCTCGCGCTGGGGGCCATCGGGTGGAACGCCGCGCTCGCCTCGCTGGACCGCACCGGCGTCCCAGTGGGCTCGCCCCGGCCCGCCTTCGGCCATGGGGCGGAGGTGCTGCTGCCGGACGGGCGGACGCTCATGGGCTGCTACCACGTCAGCCAGCAGAACACCCAGACGGGGCGGCTGACGCCGGCCATGTTCGACGCGGTGATGAATCGCGTCCGGGTGCTGCTGGACGGGAAGAGGTGACATGCCCGCTGTGTTTCCTTGACAGCCGCGGGAGCCCGCTGCTATTCCCGCCCGCGCTTCAAAACGACGGGTCGTTAGCTCAGCGGTAGAGCACTACCTTGACACGGTAGGGGTCAGTGGTTCGATCCCACTACGACCCAACACAGTAGAGGTTTCATCCAGCGGGCGGCACGGCTTCTCAAGAGCCTGCCGCCCGCGGTTTTTCCTGAGGTCTGCATGTCCGAAATGATCACGGTGACGCTCCCCGACGGCAGCCAGAAGCAGACCGCCCGGGGTACCTCCATCGCGGACTTCGTGCGTGAGAGCATCGGGGCGGGCCTGGCGAAGGCCGCCCTGTTCGCCCGCGTCAACGGCCAGGACATGGACCTGGCCCGGAAGCTGGAAGAGGACGCGAAGCTCCAGATCTTCACGCCCAAGAGCCCCGAGTCCCTGGAGCTCATCCGCCACGACGCCGCCCACGTGGTGGCCAGCGCCGTGCAGCACCTCTTCCCCGGCACGCAGGTGACCATCGGTCCCGCGACGGAGGAGGGCTTCTACTACGACTTCTTCCGCGAGAAGCCCTTCACGCCGGAGGAGCTGGAGAAGATTGAAGCCGCGGCCAACGCCGAGCTCAAGCAGGACATGCCCTTCGTCCGCACCGAAATCTCCATGGACGAGGCGGTGCGCCTCTTCGAGGAGAAGGGCGAGAAGTTCAAGGTGGAGATCGTCAAGGACATCGCCGCCAAGGGCGCCAAGACGCTCACCCTCTACACGCATGGCGACTGGGTGGACTTCTGCCTGGGGCCCCACGCCCCGAGCACCGGGAAGATCGGCGTCATCAAGATCCTCTCGTCCAGCGGCGCCTACTGGCGCGGCGACCACCGCAACCCGATGCTCCAGCGCGTCTACGGCACGGCCTTCTTCGACAAGAAGGCGCTGACGGAGTACCTGACGCGCATCGAGGAGTCGAAGAAGCGCGACCACCGCAAGCTGGGCAAGGAGCTGGACCTCTTCCACTTCCACCCGTACGCGCCGGGCTCGGCCTTCTGGACGCCCAAGGGCACCGCGCTCTACCAGACGCTCTCCACCTGGATGCGCAACCTCACGGCCGAGGATGGCTACGTGGAGATCAAGACGCCCCTGATGTTCAACAAGGGGCTCTGGGAGACCAGCGGCCACTGGGGCAAGTACAAGGAGAACATGTTCCTGGTGCTCGACAGCGAGTCCGGCGAGCACGACTTCTCCCTCAAGCCGATGAACTGCCCGTCGCACCACCTGTTCTACGGCTTCAAGAAGCACAGCTACCGCGACCTGCCCCTGCGCTTCCATACGCAGGACGTGCTGCACCGCAACGAGGCGGCGGGCGCGCTCGGCGGCCTCACCCGCGTGCGCCAGTTCGCCCAGGACGACGCGCACATCTACTGCACGGAGAGCCAGATCACCGACGAGGTGCGGCGCTTCGTGAAGCTGTTGGACCGCGTCTACAAGGCGGTGGGTCTCACCTACGCGGTGAAGCTGTCCACGCGCCCCGAGCAGCGGCTGGGGGATGACTCCCTCTGGGACCGCGCCGAGGAGGGCCTCAAGGCGGCGCTGGTGTCGCTGGGCCTGGAGTACGAGCTGGCCCCGGGCGACGGCGCCTTTTATGGCCCGAAGATCGACTTCGCGGTGTCGGACAGCATCGGCCGCCGGTGGCAGCTGGGCACCATGCAGCTGGACTACCTGGCTCCGGAGCGCTTCGACCTGACGTACGTGGGCGAGGACAACGCGGCGCACCGCCCCGTGGTGCTCCACCGCGCCATCTTCGGCTCCTTCGAGCGCTTCACCGCCATCCTCATCGAGCACTACGCCGGCGCCTTCCCGGCGTGGCTGGCCCCGGTGCAGGCGATGCTCGTCACCGTGGCGGACCGGCAGAACGACTACGCCCGCAAGGTGCGCGACACCCTCCGGGCGAAGGGCTACCGGGTCGAGTTCGACGAGCGCGGCATGACGCTCAACGCGAAGATTCGCGAGGCGCAGCTCCAGAAGATTCCCTTCACCCTGGTGGTGGGCGACGCCGAGGTGGAGGCGGGAGGGGTGGCGCCGCGCCGGTACGGCGGCGAGGACCTCAAGTCCATGAAGTTGGAGGACTTCGAGGCCCTCCTGGCGAAGGAAGCGGCCCTTCCGTAAGCGGAAGGGCACGGCTGGCGGGCTGCTTGCTGACGGGCCTTGACTCCGGGTCGCACCCAAGTATCTTGGCGCACTTTCGAGGGGAGCAGGCTCAAGTTCCCCGTATTTCGAGCGTTTCCGCACCGAGCCGCGGAGTCGTCGGTGCTGTGCAAGGAAGGATCAGGACGATGCCGAAGTTGAAGACCCGCAGCAGCGCGAAGAAGCGCTTCCAGGTGAAGAAGAGCGGCAAGGTCAAGCATGGCAAGGCCTACGGCAAGCACCTCTTCACGCACGCCAAGACGCCGAAGCAGAAGCGCGGCAACCGTGGCACTGGCCATCTCCGCGACATGGACGCGAAGAAGGTCATCAAGGAGATGTTCCCCTACGGGGCCTGAGTGAGAGTGGCAGTTCGCGTGGCCTCGTCGGAGCGGCGGTACGCCTGAACCGGGGGGCTTCAAACTACGCAGTCGAGAGTGAGTGAATCATGCGCGTCAAAAAGGGTGTCAAGGCTCGTCGCCGTCGCAATAGGATTTTGAAGCTGGCCAAGGGTTTCCGCGGCCGTCGGAAGAACTGCTACAAGCGCGCCAACCAGGCGGTTGAGCGGGCGCTGGACTACGCCAGCCGCGACCGCATGCAGCGCAAGCGGGACTTCCGTCGCCTGTGGATCGTCCGCATCAACGCGGCGGCTCGCACGGTGGGCCTGTCCTACTCGAAGCTGATCGCCGGCCTGACGAAGGCGAACATCGGCCTCAACCGCAAGGTGCTGTCCGACATGGCCATCGCGGACCCCGCGGGCTTTGCGGCCGTCGCCAACAGCGCGAAGGCGGCCTGAGACACGCCAGGCCCGTGAGGGTCGGCAATAAAACGGATGGGGTGGCGGCTTGAAGCCAGGGCCGCCCCTTCCGGGTGAGTGAACGGGCTGCCTCTTCGGGGCGGCCCTTTTTTTTGCCTCGTGCGTGAGAGCGCACGGGGCGTGGAATGGAGGCGGAAGTCCATGCGGGATCGGTTGCTGGCGCTGGCGGAGTCCGCGCGGCGGGAAATCGGCGTCGCGTCCGAGAAGTCCGCGGTGGAGGCGCTTCGGGTCCGCTACCTGGGCAAGAAGGGCGAGCTGTCCGGAGTCCTGGGCGGCATGGGCAAGCTGCCCCCGGAGGAGCGGCGGGCGCTGGGCGAGGTGGCCAACACCGTCAAGGCGGAGCTGGAGACGCTGCTCGCAGAGGCCGTACAGCGGGTGGAAGAGGCGGAGCTGGCGTCGCAGCTCAAGGGCCCCGGGCTGGACGTGTCGCTGCCGGGGCGGACGGTGGCGCCGGGCAGCCGGCACCCGGTGTCCCGGACGATGGAGGAAATCGTCCGCACCTTCTCGCGGCTCGGCTTCGACGTGGCGAGCGGCCCGGAAATCGAGCTCGACTACTTCAACTTCGAGGCGCTGAACCTGCCGAAGGACCACCCCGCGCGGGACATGCAGGACACCTTCTACGTGGAGGAGTCCTCGCTGGGCCACGCGAAGAAGGCGGACAGCCCGGTGCTGCTGCGCACGCACACGTCGCCGGTGCAGGTGCGGTACATGCTCAACCGCAAGCCGCCCATCCGCGCGGTGATGCCGGGGCGGGTGTACCGCCGCGACTCGGACATCACCCACACGCCCATGTTCCACCAGGTGGAGGGCCTGCTGGTGGACAAGGACGTGACGTTCGCCGAGCTGAAGGGCTCGCTGGACGCGTTCGTGAAGGCGTTCTTCGGCTCGGACACGCGCACGCGCTTCCGCCCGTCCTTCTTCCCCTTCACCGAGCCGTCGGCGGAGGTGGACATCTCCTGCACCTCGTGCGGCGGCAAGGGGTGTCGGGTGTGCAAGCAGACGGGGTGGCTGGAGGTGCTGGGCAGCGGCATGGTGCACCCCAACGTCTTCACGTCGGCCGGGTATGACCCGGGCGAGGTGACGGGCTACGCGTTCGGCATGGGCGTGGAGCGCATCGCCATGCTGCGCTACCGCATCGACGACCTGCGGATGATGTTCGAGAACGACGCGCGCTTCCTCGAGCAGTTCTGAGTCCCGTGGGGGCGCAGGCGGTGCCGCGCGCCCCCGTGTTCCGGCCGTTGGGCAAGAGGGTGGACCTGTGAAGATTTCGGTGAAGTGGCTGGGCGATTACGTGGCGCTGCCGCCGTCGGTGGACGAGCTGGCGCGCAAGCTGACCGCCGCGGGCCTGGAGATTGAAGGGCTGGAGCGTCCGGGTGAGGGCCTGCGCGGCGTGGTGGTGGCGCAGATCAAGGAGTCCGTGCAGCACCCCAACGCGGACAAGCTGTCCGTCACGCAGGTGGACATCGGCGGGACGGCGCTCTTGCAGGTGGTGTGCGGCGCGAAGAACTACAAGGTCGGCGACAAGGTGCCGCTGGCCACGGTGGGCACGAAGCTGCCCAACGGCACGGACATCAAGCAGGCGGCGCTGCGCGGCGTGGACAGCTTCGGCATGCTCTGCTCCTCGAAGGAGCTGGGGCTGAGCGAGGAGTCCAGCGGGCTGCTCATCCTGTCGCCGGACGCGAAGCCCGGTGCCCCCATCGCCGAGGCGCTGGGGCTGGATGACGTGGTGCTGGAGGTCAACGTCACGCCGAACCGGCCGGACGCGCTCAGCCACCTGGGCGTGGCGCGCGAGGTGGGCGTGGTGACGGGCGCCGCGATGAAGGCGCCCCAGCCGAAGCCGGCGGAGTCAGGGACGCCTGCGTCCGAGCGGGTGAAGGTGCGCGTGGACGCGCCGGAGCGCTGCCCGCGGTACGTGGCGCGCGTGGTGGACAACGTCACCATCAAGCCGTCGCCGCAGTGGATGCAGGACCGGCTGAAGGCGTGCGGCGTGCGCGCCATCAACAACGTGGTGGACGTCACCAACTACGTGAACCTGGAGTACGGGCAGCCGCTGCACGCGTTCGACCTGGACAAGCTCGGTGGGCAGGAAATCGTCGTCCGCACGGCGGCGAAGGGCGAGAAGCTCACCACGCTGGACGGCAAGGAGCGCACGCTGGACGTGGATGACCTGGTCATCGCGGACGGGAAGCAGGCGCAGGCGCTCGCGGGCGTCATGGGCGGCGGGGACAGCGAGGTGACGCCGGGGACGAAGCGCCTGGTGCTGGAGTCGGCGAACTTCCAGGGCTCGGGCGTGCGGCGGACGGCGAAGCGGCACGTGCTGCACACGGAAGCGTCGCACCGCTTCGAGCGCGGCGCGGACCTGGACGCGGTGGTGCCGGCGATTGACCGCGCGGCGCAGCTGATTGCCGAGCTGTCCGGCGGCACGGTGGCCCCGGGGCGCGTGGACGTGTACCCGGCGCCGAAGCCGCCGCGGCGGGTGACGCTGCGCTTCGCGCGAGTGGAGAAGGTGCTGGGCGTGGCGGTGGCGGAGCCGGAGGTGCGGCGCATCCTCGCGGCGCTGGGCTTCAAGGCGGTGGAAGAGGGGACGGGGCAGGTGACGTACGAGGTGCCCCGGGCGCGCGTGGACGTGGAGCGTGAGGAGGACCTGCTGGAGGAGGTCGCCCGCGTCTTCGGCTACGACAACATCCCGGCGAAGCTGCCGCGCGGCCTGGCGGAGCTGGCGCCGGAGCCCGCGCACGCGGAAGCCGAGCGGCGCATGCGCCACGCGCTGGCGGGGGCGGGGCTGGACGAGGTGGTGAACTACTCGTTCGTCGCGCCGAAGAGCCTGGAGGTGCTGGGCGTGAAGGAGCAGCCGGTGGCGCTGCTCAACCCGCTGAGCGCGGAGCAGTCGGTGATGCGCACCAGCCTGTTGCCGGGCCTGCTGGAGAACCTGTCGCGCAGCGTGCGGCACCAGGTGGAGTCGGTGACCATCTACGAGACGGGCCGGGCGTACTTCCGGGACCCGCAGGGTGGACAGGGCCAGCGTCCGGCGACGCGCGAGGTGCACCGCGTGGGCGGCCTCGTGTGGGGCCTACGGGGCGGAGGCCGGAGCTGGACGCAGAAGGACGCGCGGGCGGACTTCTACGACGCGAAGGGCGCCGTGGAGGGAGTGCTGGGAGCGCTGCGAGTGGAGGGCGTCACCTTCTCGCCCGCCGAGCACCCGGCGTACCACCCGCGTGCCAGCGCGCAGGTGAAGACGGCGGACGGCACGGTGCTGGGCCACATTGGTGAGCTACACCCGCGCGTGGTGAAGGCGCTGGGACTGCCGGAGGGCGTGTTCGCCTTCGAACTGGACACGGAGCCGCTGTACGCGGCCGCGAAGCTGGTGCCGGCGTACCAGCCGCTGCCGCGCTTCCCGGCGGTGCTGCGCGATTTGGCGGTGGTGGTGCCGGTGGAGCTGGCGAACGACGAGGTGCGCCGGGTCATCCTGGATGTGGGCAGGCCGCTCGTCGAGGAGGCGCAGGTGTTCGACGTGTACACGGGCAAGCCCATCCCCGAGGGGCAGAAGAACCTGGCGTACGCGCTGCGCTACCGCTCGGCCGAGAGGACGCTGACCGACGTGGAGGTCAGCGAGGCGCACCAGCGCATCGTCGAGCAGGTGAAGCAGCGGCTGGGTGCCGCGCTGCGAGCCTGAATTCCTGAGTGAAGTCAGAGGGTTGACACGTCTCCGGCAAGGCTGCAACAGTGCCTGCGCGTTCATCGCACCGAGGGCATCCCGAGGAATCGCATGACGAAGGCGGACATCATCGAGGGCGTCTACGAGAAGGTCGGCTTCTCGAAGAAGGAGTCGGCCGAGATCGTGGAGCTCGTGTTCGACACCCTGAAGGAGACGCTGGAGCGCGGGGACAAGATCAAGATCTCCGGGTTCGGCAACTTCCAGGTGCGTCAGAAGAAGGCGCGCGTGGGGCGGAACCCGCAGACCGGCAAGGAGATCGAGATCTCGGCGCGCCGGGTGCTGACCTTCCGACCGAGCCAGGTGCTGAAGAGCGCCCTCAACGGCGAGGCGGTGCCGGAGAACCACGCCGAAATCGACGCGCGCGAAGAGGCGGCGGCGGACGCGGCGGAGGCCCGGGGCGAGGACTTCGACGAGGAGGGAATGGAGGACGCGGAAGGGTGAGTTTTCCCACGGTGGCCTGCTGCTCTTGCTTGACCTGAGCGTCGAGCGGGGGCATAAGGGCGCACCGTTTCACGGCGGTAGCAGCAGCAGTGCCGGGGCGTAGCGCAGCCTGGTAGCGCACTTGCTTGGGGTGCAAGTGGTCGCAGGTTCAAATCCTGTCGCCCCGACCATCGAAGGCCCTGGAGATTCGCGGGTTTCCCGTGAGCCTCCAGGGCCTTCACCTTTTGGGCTCCCGGACTCCAGCAGCAAACTAGCAGCAATCGGAGTGGGCTCGGCGCCAGCAGCAAGCAGGGCCTCCGTGGGGCCCGGAACCGCGAGCCCGAATGCGAGCAGGTTGAGCCCCTTGCGCATGTCCTCCACGTCGAGGTGGCCGTAGATCTCCGAGGTGATGGCCGGGTCCGAGTGGCGCAGGATGCGCTGCACGGTGGCCAGCGGGACGCCCGCCTTGAGCAGCAGGGTGGCGGTCGTGTGCCGCAGGTCGTGGAAGCGCAGCGGGCGAGGGAGCGCCCGGGGCCAGAGCTTCATGCCGCAACGAGGGCAGGGCTCAGGCACGGCGTGACTCTTCTTCACCGCGTAGCCGCAGCCCTTGCGCCGGCAGACGTGGTTGTAGCCCTCCACCAGCCCTGCGCGCCCCAGGGCCCGGCGCAGCACCTTGTGTAGCGCGGTGTCCGCGGGACGCTGTGAGCCGTCCTCGGCGGGGAACAGCAACTCCGAGGGGGAGGTGGCCAGGGCCTCGCGCAGGAAGGGCACCAGTCCCTCGGCGACGGGAAGCAGGTCCGCGTGGCCGCCCTTCGTCGTGTCGCTCGCGTGCGACCGGGCCACCACGACGGTGCCCGCCATGAGGTCCACGTCCGACTTGCGGAGCGCGAGTAGCTCGCCCTTGCGCATCCCGGTATAGACCGCCGTGGCGAACAGCGGGCGCCAGCGCCGCTCCAGGGCCGCGAGCATCAGCGGGACCTCCTCGGCCTTGAGGTACCGCGGCAGCTTCTTCGGCTTCTTGAAGCGCGGGACGGCCTTGGCGGGATTGAGGCCGGTGAAGAGGCCGCGCCGGAGCGCCAGCTCGAAGATGCGGTGGAGGAGGGCGCGCAGGTGGTTGAGGGACTCGGGAGACAGCTCCCCAGTCTTCGCGTTGAGCAGCACCTCCAGACGCGAAGGCGTGACGTCCTTGAGAGGCAGCGGCCCCAGCTCATCGCGCAGGTGCTTCTCGCCGAAGCCGATGATGGTGGTGGAGCGGAGCCGACTGCCCACCTCGGTCTTCCACGCGTCCAGGGCCTCCCCAAAGGTGGCGTGCTTCCGGTGCTCGGGCAGGGGCTCCAGGCCGCGCCGCTGACGGTCGGCCTGAACCTCCAGGTCGTGCAGAAGGGACCTCGCCTCGGTCTTCGTGGTGGCCTGGGTGGCGGTGTCTCGCCACCGGCCGTGGCCGTCCTTGAAGCGGACGTACCACTTGTCATTCTTCTTGTAGATGGAGCCCATTGGGTAGTTTCTCTTACGTACAACCTGTAAGGTCCAGCTACTTATTGCTGGAGGAGAAGGGCACCACCTTCCGGTTGCTGGCGCCCTCGCCCTTGATGAACGCCCGGATGGCTGCTGGCTCGAAGCGCAGCAGTCCGCCGATCTTCACGCACGGGAGACGGCCTGTCTGCGCCTGCAAGTACACCCAAGAGCGAGAGGCCTTGAAGAAGCGCTTCACGTCGTCGACGTCCCACATCCCTTCATCGGTCACGGGTTCCTCTTCTTTCCCTTGCTCGGAAATCTTCATGGAATCCTCCTTCCTCTTGGGGAACTACGGCTTCAGCACGAGGCCCACCCAGACCGTGCTCCCGTTGGCGCCAGCGCGGATGGCGTTGAATCCCCTCTCGCGCAGGTGGTTGTTGAAGGCTTTCATCGAGAGCGGTGGCTCACCGGCTGCTTGGCAGAACTGCCGGTATCGCTCGTAGACGGCTTGCACAGCCACTCGTCCATTCGAGACTCGCTCGCAGCAATGCACGAGGAATCCACCGAGCGGATCCATCTCCTCCCGATACGCCAGGGTTGCTTCACGCACTTCTGTTGGTTCCCCGAGCCCCTCTCGTTGCCACTGCAGACATCCCCGCACTGCCCACGCCAGGATGCCGGGCAGTTCCGCTCTCAGGCGATTTTCCAGCGTCTTGTCCCGCCGCTCTTCGGGGATGCGCTTGTTGAAGGGGATGAGCTTGACGCGCCGCCAGATGCCTTCGTCGCTGCCCTGGATTCGGGGCTTGTAGTTGGTCGCCAGGAAGATCTTGAAGTTGGGGACAAATTCGAAGTGCTCCTTGTAGAGGTAGCGCACGGCCACTGCGTCTCCTCCTGTCAGCGACTTCACCACGACCTCGGCCAGCCGTTTGTCTCCGTCTGTCTCCACGGCCATGACGAAGCGGGCTCCGCGTAGCCGGGCGATGTCATTGGTGGGGCTCTTCGCGTCTCGCACCATCAAGGTGCTCGCGGGCGCCACCATGGCGTAGTCGCCCAACATCGAGCGCAGGACGTTGAGGAAGGTGCTCTTTCCATTGGCGCCATCTCCATAGAGAAGGAAGAGCACCTGCTCCACGGTGAGCCCCGTCAGTGTGTAGCCGATGGCACGCTGGACGTAGCGGATGAGGCTCTCACTTCCCTCGAAGATGTCCGCGAGGAATGCATCCCAGGTGGGGCAGGGGGCATCCGCGAAGTAGGGGATGAACAGAGCCTTGGTGAGTAGCTCATCGCGATCGTGTGGGTGGAGCGCTCCAGTGCGGAGATCGAGGGTCCCGTTCAGACAGTTGAGCAGATACGGATCGCGGTCGAGCCACCCAGGGTGCATCGGTACGTCCGGTTCGGCTGCAGCGAGTGACACCAGGGCCCGTAGAGCCCGGTCACTCTGAGAGTTGAGGGCGTGAGCCATGAGTTTCTTGCCGCGGTCCACGTCCATTTTGGTGAGAGCCACCGCATCAGCGATCAGGGTCTCCACCACGGCTCGAGCGCGTCGCTGCAGTTCGCCGCGCTCGTCTGGCATCCACCGCTGGCCACTCCAGACGAGCCAGCCATCCAGCTCTCGGACATAGCGCAGATCCTCCCCGTGCATCTGGACGAGGCGGCGAGCATTGCCCAGATCGGTGGGGAGGCATGAAGCGCGGAGCTGCTCCTCGCACGGGCGGGCACCGGCCGCATGCGCGTCGGCAATCGCCCGGTTGAGCTTCTCCCGCACCATCTCCTCCGTCATGGCACCGTGTGGCTGCGTGCGGCGCATCTCTTCGAGGGACGGGCGTAGGAGGTCCAGGACGGTCTCTTCGTCCACATCGGGAGCGCTGAAGGCGATGATGGACACCACCTGCTGAAGAGTGGCATCCCGGAAGCCCTCCACGGCGAAGGACCGGCCTTCGAGCACCTTTGACATGAGGGCGCGATGCTCGGGGTTTTCTAGCCGGCGCAGCCGGACCTGAAGGAGCCAGTGGCTCACAGAGGTGGGTTGCCGCGCCGACGGCTGTGTCGGCGAACTTGTTCTGGTTGATGCACGGTGGAGGAGTGCATCGACATCCACTGGAGCGCCATCTCTGATGAAGTAGATGGCGGACGACCTGCGCTCAGCAGGACACGAGGGCGAAAACCAGATACGGGCCACATCCTTGGCGGCCTCATCCGCAGGAATCCCCAAGTCACGCACCAACTCCTGCCAGACGACAGGGTACTCCTTGGGCTGGAGCGGACGCGTAGGTACCAGAATGGCGCGGAAGCGGTTGTCGTCGTAGCCCTCCGCGAGGTGTCCGTGCGAGCTGTAGAGCAGATATGCTCGACCGGCCAGGGCCTCGAGCAGCGCACTGGTCTGCCTTGCGTTGAGGTGATCGAAGTCCAGGGCGATGAGGTTGACCTGGACGATGTTCTCGTTCTTGCGCGTGGTTCCCGGCCTGTAGTCCACCAGGCTGAAGCAGCGCATTCCGAGCTTGCTCTCGCGCACCTCATGCTGGCGACCGACGAGTTCCAGCAGGGGGCCGGTGAAGGGCTTGGGCTGATTGTCCTTCTCGCTGATGAACTGGACACCTCGGACGACGAGAGTCGCCATCGAGACGGTGCCCAGGGGGTATACCGAAGCCGTGGCGACGAGGGAGCCAGAAAGGAGCGGAAGATTGGAGGCGCTGGTCATCAGCGAACCTCCGGGCCCTGCCGTTGCTCGGGCATACAACTGTCGGCCCTTGGTCCTTGGACATCCGGCAGGAGGGCGCCTGCAGCCAGGCCAAGGACCTGCTCGATTCTCACGATGAGGTCAGGCGGTGGCCGGTGCGCTCCACGCAGCCAGCCCGATAGGGTGGTGGGACTCACCCCGATCTTGGCCGCCAGGGCTCGTTGGGTGAGGTGGAGCTTCACGAGCTCCACACGGAGGAGATCGGTGTTCAAAGGAGGGTTCATCGGCTGCTCTCCATCCCGCAGCACCTGCTGCGGACATGAAGAAGCTACGAAGCCGATGTGAGTGCGCCGCCCGAAAACGTCACGAGCCCAGCGGTTCTTCGTTCCGCTGCGGAAAATCGTGCCCGCTGGTCCGGCTCTTTTCCGCAGGCTCAGCCGTCGCTCTGCGGCGCCGTGGAACCCCCCGCGGGGGGCGGTAAGGGGGTGGACATCTTCCGCCGCGCACGGCTGTCTGGATAGCTGGCTGCCTGGGCGAGCCAGTGACTCCAGCGGTCTGCTCTCTGCCGCGCTGTGTCCGTCGTCGAGCGCGCTTTGATGGGAGAATCGAGTTCGACGACGACAGCAAGGAGCGACAGGTCGGAGCCTTTTGGATCGCGCAGCTTGCGATCCGAGGCACACCAGAGCACGTACAGCGCCATCAGCAACTCGGGTGGTTCCGCCTTGTTCTTGGTGACGTCCTCAAGCACGGAGCCGAGCCCGGTGTCGTACATGTTCTTGAGGAGTTTTTTGGGGAGCTGAATGGAACTGTAGATTCTCTCTGCGTTCTTCTGCATGCCATCAGGGTCTGGCTGCGCGAAGGGGATAAGGGTATGGGCAGGAGGAATGCCCAGATTGATGGGCGGAGTCGAGTCGGGAGGCGGTCTCACCCGTGCCTTCGTGAGCGCTGGCGGCTGGATCTTGTCGAGGATGGCCGCGGCGTGCTGTATCCATTTCGTGGATTCGGACATCGCCCGCCCTTGTTCTCCGAGGGCCGCTCCTTTTCTGGCTGCGTACTCCAGCGCTACGAGATCATCTTCTGTCCAGGGCTCCCGCGCCCCAGGCTGTCCGATGAGGAGTGCGTCACGGGCCGCCTCAGGGCTGGCGTACTGCTCCTCCGCACGCGGTCTGTCCTTCAGCTTCTTCTTGCTGGCCATGGCAATCTCGTCCTCTTCGACCTCTTTCATCCCTGAAGGAACTGAAGGAGTGAGGGGCCGGCATCACAAAGTCCCCACGGAGAGAGGCTGAGGGAGTTTCTTGGAAATGCCCTGGCTGCTTCAGGAGCTTCAGAGAAACGGATGCTCGGGCTCCTACCAGACGATCGGCGGGAGGAGGAGTGCAGAACTGGATGGGGAGGGAAGAGGGCCTGGGCAACGTCGTCTTTCCCGTAGGTGGCGGAGGGGGCTTCTACTTCCCACGCAGAGCGTTCCCGGCGGACAATTCAGCAATGAACGCTTCAACTCGATCTGCCCTGCAAGCTGCTGCCTCAGTTCTCAACGGCGCCAAGAGCCGGGGGCCTCGCACTCAAGCCGGAAAGGCCACTTCCTCCGTCAATGCAGTGCGTTTCGGGTTCAACAGCGCGCACCTGCTGCTCCCTGGCGAGGACGTGGCCGAGTACGAGCACCACATGGACAGCTACTTCGCGGAACTGGTGCCTACCTCAACGCCCGAGGCTGTGATCGTCGCTCAGATTGGCGATGCGAGCTGGAAGTTGGAGCGGCTGACGAAGGTGGAGAACAACCGCCTTCGCGCCAGGTTGGAGGAGGAACTCGAGAAGACGGGCGAGTTCAAGAGCTACGACAACACCCGCACGGCGCTGGCGATGATGACAGGCTTCGTCGAAGCCGTGGAGGCCATCCCTTCTCCGCCGAAGGACGCAGAGAGGACGAGCATCTTTCTCACTGCAGTGGAGCGGATCGTGAATGTGCTGCGCGAACTGCCAGGCCTGCCAATGGCTGTGGTGGAGCCCCTTGCAGCTGTGCTCAAGCTGGCTCAGGAGAGTGAGGAGAAGGATCGCATCCCCCCGACCATTTACGAGGACTTGGGCAACATGGCCCGGGTAGTGAAGGGTGCACTGACCATGAAGCTGGGCGAAGAAGAAGCCCGCCTCGGGCCGCTACGTGAACGGCTGGCTGCCGAGGTGCTGTTGTTGGAAGACGTGGACCTGCGGAAGTTGGAGAAGGCTCGCCGGCTGCTGGAAAACTCCATGCAGCGCCAGCTCGAGCTGCTCGGGCAGATGCGCTCCCAGGTGGCGTCCGCTCGGCCCGAGCACCAGGCCGAGGCCAAGGAACTGCGCGTGAAGCTCCGGCTGGTGAAGTAGCCTCGCCCACGGCTCGGCTCGGGTTCGTTTCGACGGCCTCCTCAGCCATTCTCGAGGTCCTCGCCTTTCGCTAGGGCTATCGAATCCAAGGAAGGCCCCCGCCCATGGGGAGACAGGGGTTCCCTTACCTCGGGTCCACCTGGAGGGCCCCCGCCTTCTTCGAGCCGCCCGGGGGACGGGGTGGGCTCAGAAATTTTTGGGGCCTACATGGCGCTGGCCGCCTACCCCCATCAGGTCCTGATGACCGCACCCCCTGTGTTCGCCCTCTCGCTTCCTCGCGCACGAGGGGTCTGGGCGCCCCCAGCACTTCAGCTTCTGGGGGCGGACCGGGAACGGTGCCCAAGGACTTCGGCCACCCGTGGGGGACTGTCGTCCACCTCCACCTGCAACTAGGGTATGGACTCGGCCCACCCGGTGCTTGAGCGGTAAGAAGAAGGGTGGGGCCGCCGTTGAAGGACAGCCCCACCCTTCCATGTCACCGCGCATCCCTGCGCCGCCCCAGGAAGTCGGACACCACCGTGAGGATGGCGGCGGCCACTTCCCGGACCAGGCGCGAGGTCAGCGCCTTCCGGAGCCAGTCCATGAGGCACCTCTGCTTCCAGCTTTCCGCCTCGGGCCTTACGCCACGAGCCGGAACTGGGACTCGCTCAGGATGGCGGTGAGGGCCTGCCGCTTCATGCTGGCGGCCTTGCCCATCCATATGGACTCCAGCCGCATCGCGTCCACCCGCCTGCCCTGCACGGCGCGCGTGAGCCGGTGGTGGTCCGTGTACTCCGCCACCGCCTGGAGGGCCGCCCAGGCGGAGCCCTGCATGTCCCCCTCGATGCCGGTGCCGGCGTGGTACAGCTCCACCACCTTCTCCCGCGCGTGGATGATGCGCGGGTGGTTGCCCTCGTCCTCAGGCATGGGCAGCACCGCGTCCAGGACGTGGCGGAGCTGCTCCTCGGAGAAGGGCGTCACCGCCAAGCGGTTGGCCAGGTCTCCGAAGCGGGCGTAGCTGTCCATCAGCTCCCGGAACGCCCGGCCGGCTTCCTCGAGTCGCTGCTTCGCGTTGTCGAAGTGCGGGATGTGCCACTCGGCCCCGTCCTGCTCGTTGAGGGCGACGCCGATGGTGTTCTGGCAGACCACGCGGGTGGCCACGTTCTTGAGGGTAATCGCCGTGGTGCCGTCGTGGCCGGTGTAGCCCAGCACGTAGCGGCGGATGGGGCTCTTGTCGCCCCGGACGCGCAGCGGTTCGGGCAGCTCTCCCAGCAGCCAGCCACGCACGCCGTTGCGGCCCAGCGTGCCCGCCGTGTGGAAGATGGCGCCCACGCCACCGGCTGCCTCCACCAGCGTGCGGGCCACCTCCTCGAACTGGACCACCTCGTAGCCCTTGTGGACGGTGGCCAGGTATTCGCCCGTGTCCCCCCGGAAGAGGCCCTTGCGGTCCGGGATGGGCTCCTCCATGGGCGGCGAGAAGAGGGGGCGCTCGACGGCCGTGTAGAAGCCGGCCGCCTGGACCACCTCCTCGTAGGTGCTGCTGGTGGGCAGTTGCGTGCCCAGACCGTGCCAGGGCTCCTCGCCGACATAGGCCATCTGGTGGATGTCGTGAGACATGGTGCTCCTCCTCGTGGTGAGGGCGCACCTCGGGCATGAGGGACGTGGAGCGGGTGCTCCGCGGCCCGTGTGACTCGCGGTACGCCGTGTTGCGGGTTGGGGTTGGAGGAAGGCGTCCGGCCCACAACGGGCTGGACGTCAGCGGAAGTCTCCCGCCAGGTGCTTATGCCGCAGCATGGCGCGCCTTTTCTTCAGGCTCCTGAGCACAGTCAATCTGCTCTGGAACTCCATGGACTTCGACCCTCAAGATGGGGAGCGATGACGCGGAGACGAGCATGATGTTGCGCTGGGGAGCGGTGGTGCTGCTGGTCCTGACGGCCACGGGTTGTGCCACCTCGCGGGTGGTGCGCCTGGACACGGGCGAGGGTCGGCCCATCGTCTACACGCCACGCTCGGACGCGGAGCCCGTCGAACTGGACGAGGACGAGTTCGCGGAGGCGGTCCAGAAGCTGGCGCGCACCGCGCCTCTGTCCTCTCGGCCAAGGGAAGCGGCGTTGAGGCTGTTCAACCTGGGCCAGCCCCGCGCTTTCTCTCCTGTGCGTGGACGCCTGGGACTGGTCTCCGTCGAAGATCCGCAGCGGGGCCGGCTTCTCGTGACCGAGGAACCGGACGCGGAAACGGAGCTGGCGAGCGCCTACGGACGCTGGTGCCAGCGCCAGAAGCAGCCCCGGGACTGCCTGCAACTGCTGGACGAGGACGTCACCCTGGACGAGGAGGGCAAGCGCACCCTGGCCTTCCGTCTGGCCCTGGATTCGGTCTGGGACGAAACGGCCGAGGCCCTGGGCGAGCTGACGGACAAGGAGGCGATGGTGACGATGCTCGCCACGACGGGAGCCATCTACTTCGGCTTGTGGCTGGTGCCCGACCCGGTACTGTCGAAGGGCATCGCCGCGACCCTGACAGTGGTGCTGATCGGCTACCTGGGCTGGGACACGGTGTGGAGCCTGGTGAAGGGCTGGAGGGTGCTGGCGAAGGAGGTGGAAGTAGCGACCACCTTCGATGAGATACAGGACGCGGGAGAGAAGTACGGGAAGGTGATGGGGCAGAACGCGGCGCGAGCGTTCATCATGCTCGCGATGGCGGCGCTGGGCAGCACGGCGCAGACGCTGGCGACGAGGGTCCCCACGCTCCCCGGCTCCGCGCAGGCCTCGCTGGTGGGGGTGGGGCAGGGCGGCTTCCGGCTGGCGGCGGCGGGACAGGTCACCTCGGTGGCGGTGGCACCGGGAGGCGTCATCACCATTGGACTGGACCCGGAGGCTGTCGCGGAGACGGCGCGCGGCACGAGAGCCGTGGCGTCCGAGCCGGTGGCGTCCGATGCCCACGAGCACCACATCGCGACGAACAAGTGGTGGGACTCCACCAGCAGCGGTGGCCCTTGGTCACCCAGGTTCCAGAAGCTCTTCGACCGGGCGGGCATGTCACTCGATGACACGGCCAACAAGGTCCGCGTGCCGGGCCACAAAGGGCCTCACCCCGTTGAATACCATCAAGAGGTCTTCCGCCGGCTGCAGGACGCAACGAGGCGCTGCAGGAGCATCCAGCAGTGTCGTGAAAGTCTGACGGCAGAACTGAGGGATTTGGCCGTGCAGATCTCCAAGCCGGGCACCGAGCTCAACAAGCTGGTGACGCGAGCTGAGTGAGGTGAGGAGGGATTCATGGCGAAGCGATTCTTTGACCTATCTGATGACATGGAACTCCAGGGGCGCTGGCTGCTGGGAGACCCCACGGACTCACAGGGGCAGGAGGTGGACGACCCGTGGCAGTTCGCGGATGGCTGCCCTGTCCAGGTTGAAGCGCGACTCAAGATCCCCATCGACCATCCCGGGAGTCCTCTTGATTTTTCCCTCGCGGGCGTGGGTGTCACCCCTATTGTTCACAAGGGGGTGGCGCACATCTTCGAGGAGCTGGCGCCCGACGACGTGCAGCTCTTTCCAGTCGACGTTGCCGGACAGTCCGAGCCGTACTTCATCCTCGTTGCTACTCGGCTCATTCGTTGCATTGACGACAACGCCTCAACGGAAGTGCGGTACTGGAAGCCGGAGGATGGGCGCCCGGAGAAGGTCGGCAAGTACCGGGCGGTGTCCGGCATGCGCATCGACCCGAAGAAGGTGGGTGACGCCAAGGTGTTCCGCACCTGGGGGTGGAGCATCGCGCTCATCGTGTCCGAGGACATCAAGGAGGCGCTGGAACGCGCGGGCGTCACGGGCTGCCATTTCAAGGAGGTCACCGGCCCGAGCGTCATCAGTCCGGAGGAGCGCGAACGGAACCAGAGGCTCCTGGCGCTTCGGGATGAGACCGACGCGGCCCGCGAAGCATTCTGGCGCACCCTGGGGAAGCTGGACGAAGAGGCCATCATTCCCATCGTCGTCGGTGGTGGCTGGCCGGCCCGGCGCCAGGTCTGGCGCGTCATCCATCGCCCGGAGGGGCGGACCCTGCTGGTGACGGATGGGCTGTCAGACTTCTTCGTGGACCACGTGGAGCCGTCCGTGGGTTTCGGCCTGGAGCTGGCCCTGGAGACGAACGAGCCTCTCGGTGACGTCGAGAAGAGCTGGCCCCTGCTGCTCCTGGAGCGGGTGGGGAACGAGCTCGCGGGCAACGAGCGCGTCCGCGAGAAGGTGAAGGCGGGCTTCCTTTCCATGGAGGTCGCTGGCCAGGGCATGCCCGAGCCGCTGCTGACGAAGGAGGGCCGGGTGGGGGTGCTGCTGGGCATGGAGCCGAGCACGCTTCCCAGGAGCTTCACCATGCCGACCGGAGAGGTGCGGCTGGTCACCGTCACGGTGCTGATGCCCGCGGAGCTGGCGTACCTGCTGGAGCACGGGAAGCGCGGTCGGGACGAGCTGGTGCGGCGCTTCTCCCAGGAAGGTCAGGAGCACCTGTCGCGCGCCTGGCGCCAAGCCGTGGTGTGACCACCGGCCAGCTCCAGGGGCAGGGAACTGGCCGGTGCCATCATGGAGACGCTGGAGCCGATGGAGCGTTGCTCCGGGAAGTAAGGGCTCGTGCCACCACCTGAAGGCAACAACAGCCTGACCAGGCAGGTAGCGAACCTCCCAGCAGCCCCCAGGAACCTGCTAGGTTGGGTCCGAGGTGGGCTGCCGCCATGGTCATGCACGCGGAGAACTTTCAGGTGTACCCGGAGGCGCTGGGGCCCGGCACGGAGGTGGGTACCTGGCGCGTGGTGGAGCGGCTGGGCGTGGGGGGCTTCGGGGCCGTGTACCGCGTGGAAGACATGGCCCGGCCCGGGGAGTTCTACGCGCTGAAGTTGGCGCTGCGTCCCGGGGATGAACGGGCCGAGCGTGAAGTCACGCTGTTGATGGTGAAGGCGGTGCACCCCAACGTCGTGCGCTTTCACGGCTGCGGCAGGTGGCCCCACCCGCAGACCGGCTACCTCTACTTCGTCATGGATTGGGTGGACGGCCGACCGCTGGACACCTGGGCCGAAGAGGTGAACCCGACTTTCCGCAAGCTGGCGCAGGCCGCCGCCAAGGTGGCCCTGGCCTTCCATGCGCTGCATGGGGCGGGGGTACGGCACCGCGACGTCAAGCCCGTGCACATCCTCATCCGGGAGTCGGACGCCGAGCCGGTGCTCATCGACTTCGGCATCGGGCACTACGTGGGGGCGGTCACCATTACCGAGCAGACGGTGCCCCCGGGCACGCTGCACTTGCGCAGCCCCGAGTCGGTGCGCTTCCACCGGGCGAACCACGGCCGGCCGGGAGCGCGGTACGAGTACCAACCCACCGATGACCTGTACGCACTGGGCGTCAGCCTGTACCGGGCGGTGACCGGGCACTACCCGTTCCCTCCGCACCTGCCGCCCGACATGCTGTACTTGGCCATCGAGGCCCAGACGCCACCTGCGCCAGCGGACTTCAACCGGCGCACGCCTCGGGCGCTCAGCGACGTCATCATGCGGCTCTTGGCGAAGAAGCAACTGGAGCGCTACCAGACCGGGGCCGAGCTGCACGCGGCGCTCATGGCGGCGGTGAGCTTCGGACGGTCCGTGGCGTGGGAGGCTAGCCTCTTCGAGTGGGAGGACGTTGAGGGAGCCGAACCTGTGCCCGGCGACGGCGCACGGCGACGCATCCGCAGGCCGGAATGGCCCACGTGCTCCGCGACTCCACCCGCGCCCAGGCTGGTGCTCGCCCCGTCATTACCCTTCGTCCGGCGCCCGGCCAGGCAGGACCCAGGTGCTGTGATGCAGGGGCCTTCAGCGGGCGTACCTTCACGGCATCGGCGGGTGTACTCACCAGTGCTGGTGGTCGCCGTGCTGCTCGTGGTGAGCGTGGGCCTGGTGGCCTGGGGGATGCGGCTGCTGGAGCGCGGGGCTGTCTCTGATGAAAAGGTGCCTGCTCCGTTCTCCGAGGTGGTGACGCTCCCCGCCCCCCTCCGTGAAGTAGCGCCCGTGGAGGCCCTACCGGAAGCTGTCCCCGCCACAGCTCCGCCCATGGTGGAGGCAACCGCTGTGGCCGCCGCGCATCCCGCGGCGATGACGAACGAGGATGCACCCGTGAAGAAGGAGTCGAAGCCGTCTGCCAGCGCGTTGAAGAAGGTGGGGATGAAGGCCATGGGCGTGGCGGGAGCCTGTCTCAATCTCGCCTGTTCCGGCCCCCAGGTTCGTCCTGCTCCGCCACCGGAAGAATGCCCGCCGGGTGCCTTGGAGGCGATGGAGGAACTGGGCATTGAGCTGGGGGACGCCCAAGTCTTCGTCTTCGATGTCATTCAGGGCGAGCCCCACGTCATCACCGTGCACGAGGGGAACGCCACCGTGCGGACGGGGGGAGACTGGAAGGGGCTCCCGAGAGGGGGGCTGCTCTACGGCAAGCTCCACCTCGCCGACCGCGTGTATGGCCGCTTCACATGGTTGCGGGTGAACCAGGGCCGCACCTATCCGGTCTGCATCGAGCTGCTCAGCAGCAGGAGGGAGCGCGGCCTGGAGCGCAAGCCCGGCAGTGACGCCGACTCCGCCCGGATCTGGACGACCGGGTATGCGAACCCCGTGGACCACTTCGAGTGAGGGTGACGGCCCATGCCCGCTTCGTCTTCCGCCGCGCTGGTGGTGCTCACACTGCTGATGGGAACGACGGTCAGCGCAGAGGCGCCTGGCCCACCATGGAATGCGGGCGTACGGCAGCTTGAGCTTCCGGCGGAGCCCACCGGCAACGAGCCCGAGGTGCACATCAGCCCCGGGGTGTCCACCACGCTGGCCTTTGACGCGGAGCTGCTGCGGGACAAGGAGGGCAAGGACACGGTGGGGCTGGAGAAGCGGGAGGCCTTTGTCCTCGTGGACGTTGGCCAGGCCACGCTTCGGCTCCTTCCCTCGGACACACTGAAGAGTGGAGAGCGCCTGCGACTCATGGTGCGCTTCAAGGACGGGGCGGCCCCTGCGGGCGCGGCCTTCACCCTCGTAGTGCATCCAGCTCGTGCGGAGCGGCTGCTGGAGGTGTACCGCGCCCCGCGTACCGTCGCGTCCTACCAGCGGGAGGCGACGGAGGCGAAGGCCGAGGCCCAGCGGTGCCATGAAGAGCTGGAGCGGGAGCGCGCGGAGCGTGGAGGACCGGGGGGACTCACGGGACTCATCGCCGCCGGGCAGATGGACAACATGGGGGTATCAACCCGGATGGTCACCGAGTCCGTCACGAAGTCCCCCGGCAATGCACTCGTGACGCTGGAGGTGCACAGCTACCGGGCCCGCCGGCCGGGTGGTGGTGGAGTTGGTGATGGAGAACCCGCAAGGCGCACAGCCGTGGTCGGCGGTGGGAGCAATGCTGACGGACAGGACGGGCATGGAGCTGAATGTCCTGCCGGTGTGGCAGCGCGGCTCCGAGGAAATGGACAGGATGCAGCAACACATCGTGGTGGAGGCGCTAGCGACGCGAGAGGAGGCCCAGGGCTCCTTCACGCTCAAGCTGTGGGAGGCGGACAAGGGGCGTACCGTCAGCCTGTCCGGGATCTCCTTTCCGTAACGCGGCCCAGGTGTGCACCGGCGAGGCGCTCAAAGCTAAAGAGGTCTGACGACCTCCGGGCGTCCGCACCGTTGCAGGTGCATGACACCCTCGTGGGTGCTCCCGCCCATCCAACAGGTGATGGTTGTCACGGAGCAGTGGAGGCAGGTGGTGCCGACCCGCCCTCGTCTCTTGCCTGGGGTTCCTCTGCTCCACCAGCCGCCGTCTTCCTCGCGGCTCGCTTCACCTGGGGCTTGCGCTTGGCCGTCCTGCCCGCGCGCTTCCTGGTGCCGGGAGTGGCCGATGGCCCGGGCGAACTCCGGGGTTCCAGCCTCACGTCCTCTTCATCCCCTAGAGCGCCGAACAGGTTAGGTCACGCCGCGTGCTGGTAGCGCGCGGCGACCTCGAGGTTTTGGACGACCGCGAGTCGCCTGAGGTCAAAGAGGTTGCGGCGCGTGCCTCGGTAACGAGCCTTCGG
>NZ_JAAIYA010000038.1:75434-91459 GCF_010894405.1 Pyxidicoccus caerfyrddinensis | reverse complement strand
CCGAAGGCTCGTTACCGAGGCACGCGCCGCAACCTCTTTGACCTCAGGCGACTCGCGGTCGTCCAAAACCTCGAGGTCGCCGCGCGCTACCAGCACGCGGCGTGACCTAACCTGTTCGGCGCTCT
Source organism: Pyxidicoccus caerfyrddinensis (assembly GCF_010894405.1). Taxonomy (GTDB): domain Bacteria; phylum Myxococcota; class Myxococcia; order Myxococcales; family Myxococcaceae; genus Myxococcus; species Myxococcus caerfyrddinensis. The sequence continues at coordinate 91,334 of NZ_JAAIYA010000038.1, read as the reverse complement.
AGCCTAGCTTGAGTCGCCCCATATGCTCTGAGCTCGATGACGTTGATGAGCGACAACGGGTCGCCACGCGAACACGAACCGTCAGGGGGCCGAGAACCAGCGCTCCAGTGCGGGGTGCAGTCCGCCGTCGCGCCCAGCCCACGCGATGCAGCTCAGCAACTCGGCCGCGATCTGCCGCATCGCGGTCGTCTGCGGGTCGGGGCGCATGAGCGCGAGCTGGGCGCGGGTGTTTTCGAGCACGCGCGCCGCCATCGGGTGGCACTCGGCCGTGTAGGTGTCGAGCAGGCCGTCGGGGGCGCGCCCCTGCACCGTGGCGGCCAGCTTCCAGCCGAGGTTGACCGCGTCGACCAGACCGAGGTTCAGCCCCTGCCCTCCGAAGGGTAAAGTGCCGCCGCCACCCGCGAGGTGTTCCTCGAGCTGATTGACCGCGGCTTCACCGCCGCCAGCGCCGCGGCCCGTGGCAGCCCGTACGCTTGAGGACTGGCTACAGAGAAGCCGCAATCCCAGCGAGGATGAGGTCGATCCCGGCGAGGAACTCGGCGCGGTCGTCGTGTTTGCGCAGTTGGGTAGCGACCTTCCGGGTGAACGGATACTCGTGGGCGTCGAGCTCCTTCCACCGCGCTGACTCGGTCTCGAGAAAATCAGCACGGTCCACGGCCGGCTCGAGCAGCCGGCCGTTGGCGGCGTTCTGGTCGCTCACACCGAGGATGTAGCTCACCAGCGCTGACGCTGCCGTGAACTGGGCGCCGTCGGGAACCCCCAGCGCCTGGACCTGGCGCCCGATGCGCTCGAAGATCTGCAGCGTCGCTGTCTGCCACGGCCCCCGGGAGAGCTGCGCGCCAACCCACGGATGCGCATCGATCGCCTCGAACACGCCCACGGCGATGCTGCGAATCGTTTTCCGGGCCGTGGCGTGGGCAGCGACGTCGGCCATCGCGCGGGCGACGACGGCGTCGCTGGCGGCGACGAGCAACTCGCTCTTGTTCGCGATGTGCCAGTAGATCGCGCCGGGTCCAGTCGCCAGCCGCGTGGCGAGGGCGCGGAAGGTCAACCCGTTCTCGCCCTCGGTGTCGAGCAGCTCGATCGCCGCGTCGACGATGCGCTCGCGTGAGAGCGCCTCCTCGCGTCGTTCCGACCCACGTTTCGCCTTCGCCATTGCCCCATCTTGACACGACTGGAACAGCGTTCCAACATGCCTCTGGAACACCGTTCCAGAGACTGTCGGCGAACCTCGCCGAGCGGTCTCCCACTCGAAAGGAACCCCGATGACTCCGATCACGATCGTTGGTGCCGGCCTCGGCGGACTGACTCTCGCTCGTGTCCTGCACGTCCACGGCATCCCCGCCACCCTCTACGAGGCCGATGCGTCCGCGGATGCCCGCACGCAGGGCGGAATGCTCGACATCCACGAGTACAACGGCCAGCTCGCGCTCCAAGCGGCGGGACTCCTCGACGAATTCCGCCGAATCATCCACGAAGGCGGGGAAGCCACCCGGGTCCTCGACCAGCACGGCACGGTGCTTCTCGACGAGCCCGACGACGGCAGCGGCGGTCGGCCCGAGGTGAATCGCGGCGAGCTGCGACGCATCCTGCTCGACTCGCTACCCGACGGCACCATCCAGTGGGGACGCAAGGTCACGGCCGTCCACCCACTCGGCGACGGCCGCCATGAGCTGACGTTCGCGGACGGGACGACCGTGACCACGAGCCTTCTGGTCGGCGCGGACGGAGCGTGGTCGAGGATCCGGCCGCTGCTGTCCGACGTGAAGCCCGAGTACGTCGGCACGTCCTTCATCGAGACGTACCTGTACGACGCCGACGAGCGCCACCCGGCCAGCGCAAAGGTCGTCGGAGCCGGCGCCATGTCCGCCCTCGCGCCGGGCAAGGGGATCCAAGCCCACCGCGAAACCGATGGCACCCTGCACACCTACGTCGCGCTCGCCAGGCCGAAGGAGTGGATCGCGGGCATCGACTTCGCCGACCCGGAGGCGGCGAAGGCCCGAGTCGCGGCGGAGTTCGACGGCTGGGCGCCGGAGCTCACCGCGTTGATCACGGACGGAGAGACCGCGCCCATCCCGCGGACGCTCCACGCGCTCCCCATCGAACATCGATGGGAGCGCGTGCCCGGTGTGACCCTGCTCGGCGACGCTGCGCATCTGATGGCGCCGTCCGGTGAGGGCGCCAACCTCGCGATGTACGACGGTGCCGAACTCGGCAAGGCCATTGCCGCGCATCCAGACGACCTCGAAGCCGCACTCGCCGAGTACGAGGACGCGATGTTCGCCCGGAGTGCGAAGGCCGCCGCCGAGGCATCGTGGATCCTCGGGCTCTGCTTCGGCGACAACGCTCCGCACAGCTTTATCGGCTTCCTCACCGGCGGCTCGATACCGGGAGACACCACGCGCGAGCCGTGATGATTCACGAAGCGGAGTCGGCGGTCCTCCTCGGCACCTGTCCACCTCCCTCAACTGTTCCTCTATCCGTCTGATGCTCAGGGCAGGACTCGAACGTGTCCACGCGGTGGGACGTCGAAGTCATGGAGTCAGCAAGCTCCCGGCGAGGGAAACAGCGAGTGTGGCCTCATTCCCGGGCCCGAACGTTCTCCGCTCCATTCGGATGACGACGTCGGTCGGACGGGAAAAAGGACCCAGCGTGGCATGGAAGCTTTGCGCGGCCGCAAAGACGCTCTTGCCGTTGATATCGGTTCCCTGGTCACTCACGACGAAGAAGTGAACGACCGGGTTGTTGATGTGGATACCTGATACCGAGTCTCCGGCCGGCACCTCGCCCTCGGCCGACACGTAATCAATGACCAGGCGTTTGCCGGCGGGGATTGTAAAGACGTGGTTGTCAGTCTGATTGCTCGCGCTGGAGACCTGCTTGAATGCATTGACCGGCTCGGCAGCTGTGGCGGTCGCAGCCGGCGATGGGTTCGTCACCTGGGGCGGCTGGGCGACAGCCGATCCGCTGGTGACCGCGAGGACGACGAGGAGCGGCCCTCCCACCCACAGAAGACGCGGGGTCTGCCTTCTCATGATGTTCCTCCTTCAGTGCCGGGCGCGGACCCGGTGCGCTGTCATCGGGCCTTGAATGCATGGGCACGCCGGCACGCTGTTGCACGGGGCCCCGGTTCGGCGGCTTCGGGGAAGGCTGGCGTGGGGGGAAGCCCTCGGTCGTAGAGCGGCGCAGGTCATGGCCCCGCCGGTGCCGCGGGCCGAGCGCCTCCATGGCCTTCACCCGCCAGATGGCCGTGCCCCCATGCTCGAGGAGGGACCCCCGGCGGACCTCCCGGGAGTGGAATGGACGTTCCATTCCGCGAGGCGCCGTTGCCCAATCCGTCACAGTTTAATTCGCCGGAAGTCGTGAAATGAGCCCCGCTTCCCGCGAGCGGCCACACAAGGAGCTCAGCATGCCCAATCCGGTGACTCAGGTGCAGACGGTCCAGGCGATCAATACGGTGCTCGCGCAAATGGTCCCACCCGGCGCCCACATCGTCGATCTCAACACGAACGCGTTGTCCAACGCCAATTGGTCCTGCAACAACTTTGCCCCAGCCCTACTGGAGCAAATCTGTATCATCACCGGCACGAACCCCGTCAATCTCCACACCGCAACGTATGACCAGGGCAATCCGCACCTACCGGTGGCCTTCGCTGACAACACCTTCGTGAACATCTCGATGCTCGGCGAGCCCTCGGCGCTGAACCACAACTTCAACATTCTCGTTTCCGGCGGAACGACCTACCTCATTCAAGCCTATTCCGGCCACCAGGTGAACATCGTGCGGCGCTTCCCCAATGCGACCTTCATCTTGCATTGGCATAATCTGTCAAACAATGTCAATTGGCAGGCCTCATACACCACGCTCTTCGGCGTTGCCCCCAACACGGTGGTCAACCATCCACCGATAGCAACGTGGCTGACCACCCAGTACGTGACGCAATAGCGGGCGGGCCGTCTCGCTCTTCAAGGATCTGCTGGAGACTGCCGCCGCGCACCTGGGCATGCAGGCGCAGCTCGCGTCCATGCTCGATCGCGAGGAACAGGAGCGCGGAGAGGGAGCCCAATCCCGCCACGAGCCGGCCGCGGCCGGGCGCGCACCCACGCGAGGCAGGTGCCGGCGGCTCAGGCCGCCCACGTCTGCGGTCCTCCTCGGCTCCTCGGCACCTGCCCTCCTCCCTCAACTGTGCCTCTTTCCGTCTGATGCTCCGGGCTTGCCCTCCACGCGCAGCTCGTGTGCGCGCTCATAGGCGCGGTAGCTGGCCGTTCCCGCGCCCGTGTTGCCCGTCCACGTCAACGCCACCGCGTAGCGATGCTCGTGTCCCGACATGACGCCTCCCAGGTGTTCCGGCGCGCGTTGGATATGCGCCGGCCTCCTGGGAGGCAAGCCTTCCTGTCCTCGCCTCACGGGAAGAAGATTCCGACGAGCAGCGTGTGACATGGCTTGGAGCCCGGCGGCCCAGGCTCGACGTCACGCCTGTAGCGCAAAACGTTACAGCGCCGAGCCACGCGTAACATGGATTGACACACGGGCAGTGACACCCGGGTCACCGCCACTCTGGAGCACCGGCCGGCATGTTGGGTGCACAACAAGGGCGCCACTCCATTTTGGGAGGGGGACCTTGTGACAAAATCGATGCTGATCGTTGTGGTTGCGTTGCTCGCCGCAGTTCCCACCGCGTCACACGCAGGCGCCGCCAAGTTGACCCAGAGCTCGACGACCTCGGGCTACTCCGCCAACAACTTCGGCTATTGCGGCTCCGGGAACCGCAACTTCATGGTGTCGTACGAGTACTGTCCCGGCATCATCATCGTCGGGGGGAGCTGCGGGCCCTACAACACGTGCGGCTCCAATCCCTACCGCATCAAGGCCAATCTCTACCTCAACGGCAATCTCGTCTCCTCGATGCAGTATCAGACGTCGTCCTCCTGGGCGAACTTCCCCTTCTACAACGTGGGCGTTGGGGCGGGGCAGTACAAGGCCACGGTGACGCTGGAGAAGCGGAACTGGACCTGTATCGGCTGGTCCACGGTGGAGACGGTGTCCACCAACATCATCGTTTCGAGCGCGGCCGCGGCCACGCCCAACTTCAACATCAATGGCGTGGCACCGCCGGCGAATGGCGCTCCCATCAATGTCTGCGCCAGCAACATCAAGCTGAACGCCGACCCCACGAGCTGCGAGAACCACTACTTCGTGACGGTCCAGGAGAGCGACCGCTGGTGGACCCGTACGAATGATTACGAGTGGGGGCGGTGGTTCGCGGGTCAGGCGCCCAATGGGCTGAACCTGCAGCAGATGTCCACCACGTTCAGCTACTCGCCCTATTTCATCGGCTCGCCGGGCCGCCAGGGGTCTCCGCTCATTGGCGGCAACCTTCCGAATGGCCAGAACCGGCACTACCGGGTCAGCGTGTGCACCGGAGAGCCCTCGTGGAACTGCAAGACGGGGCTCATCAAGGTGGACGGCAATTGCTTCGCGGGCGCGGCGGCAACGCCCAGCGAGGAGCAGGCGGCGGACCTGAGTGACGAGGAGCGCAGCGTCGTCGAGGAGGAGCGAGGACCCACCTCCGAGCCCATGCCGGACATCAAGCCGCCCACGGAGTGCACGGACGCCCAGCCCAAGAAGTGATTCCGCGCCCCGCGTCCCCTTCCACCGAGGTGGGAGGGGACGCAGGTCGACAGGGTACTTCCCGGCCCTCTACGAGAGGAACGAGCCCGCGGGCGCTCAGCCCGCGGAGACGGCGGTGTGGCCGCCGTCCACCACCAGGACGCTGCCCGTCATGAAGCGCGACGCGTCCGAGGCCAGCAGCAGCAGTGGGCCGTCCAGCTCCTCGAACCGGCCGGTGCGCTGCTGCGGAATCCGCTGAACCAGGGCCTGGCCCGCGGGCGAGGCCAGGAACTCGCGGTTGAGGTCCGTCTCGAAGTAGCCGGGCGCGAGCGCGTTGACACGGATGCCATGCCGAGCCAGGTCAATGGCCAGCGCGCGGGTGAGGTGGATGACTCCCGCCTTGGAGGCGCAATAGGCGGGCACTCCGCCCTCGGCCACCAGCCCCAGGATGGAAGCGACGTTGATGAGGGTGCCGCCCCGTCCCTGCCTCACCCAGTGCCGTGCCGCCTCCTGCGCCACCAGCCACACACCCTTGAGGTTGGTGTCCACCACCCGGTTCCAGTCATCCTCGCCCTGCTCGTCCCAGGGGCGCGTGTCCACGACGCCGGCGTTGTTGACGACGATGGAGAGGGGCCCCAGGCTCGCGGCGGCCTCCTGGATGGCGCTGTGCACGCTGCGCGCGTCCGTCACGTCCAGGGGAACCACCACCGCCCGGCCGCCCTCCTTCTGGATGACGCGAGCCACCTCCGTCAGGGCCGCCACGTCGCGCGCAGCCAGGGCCGTGGCAACGCCCCGCCGCGCCAGCGTGAGGGCGAAGTGCCGCCCCAGCCCTCGCGAGGCCCCGGTGACCAGCGCCACGCGCCCCGAGATGTCGAAGAGCTCCGCGGTTCCCATATCGCCTCCGCATATCACTGAATCAGACGTCACCGGGGCGGAAGGCCGGGCGAGGCCGCCAGGCCTTCCCCCGCGGTCTGTCTTTGCTCAGTGGCAGCCCTCGGCCGCCTTGCCCGGTCCGCCGAAGAAGAACCGGTTCTTCGTGCTCGAGGTGCTGCTGAAGGTGGGCTCGCTCACGGAGTAGCATTTGGCATCGGTGGCGACCGGCTTGGTGCTGGCGTCCCACCACCAGTAGGTGGTCGGGGCCCAGAAGTAGGTGAGGTTGCGGAAGTAGGCGGCATGGCTCCAGCCCTCGGACGCGAAACGGCCGCTGCCCATCTGCGTCGCCGTGGCCTCGGGCGCGGAGGAGTCGTAGACCTCGCCGAACCAGGTGAGCTTGTCGGCGTTGTTCCGGATGCCCTGCGTCGAGAAGAGGAAGCCCTCGTTCTTGCAGGTGGAGGTCGTGTCGTTGTCCTTGCAGCGTGGGTAATAGCCAATCCACTCGCCCAGGACTCGCACCCACCAGTTGCCCTTGTGCAGGCGCACCTCGATGTCCATGACGTACTGGGCCTTCCCCTGAGCGCTCATGCCGATGAGCTTCGCGCCGGGCACGATCTGGGTGCTGACCTGCCGCCAGCCGTCGCACAACTGGTTGTAGCCCCCCTCCCAGTCTCCGTCCTCGGAGCCGTTGGTCCGGAAGTAGGTGAAGAGGTGGGGCGCCTTGTCACCATTGAGGGACTCGAGCTCGATCTTTCCCACTTCGATGGCCTGAATGGGATTGCCCCGCATGACGGCGACCTGCGCGATGGACGTCTCATTGTCCACGGGCCCGGAGGTGTCCCAGAGGTTGATGATGGCCGCGCTGCCGAAGAAGGGGCCGCCCGTCTTGTTCCAGTTGCCGTAGTAGCGGTCATTCGAGGCGGGGGACGGCTCGGGGATGCGCTCGAAGACGTCCTCCGGGTTCTCGGGGGGCTCGGTCTCCAGGCGCAGGTAGTTCTCCACGTCGAAGCGGACGACGGGCACGGTGCCCGCGGGGCCCTGCGCCCACGGCTGGAGCTGGAGCTCCGTCTGCACGGGCGCGTCCTTGTCCTCGGGCCCCGGTGTCTCGGGCAGCGGACTCGTCCCCTCGGGCATCTTTTCCTCGGGGGGCGGAGGCATCTCCGGCACGTCGCGCGGGGCGGGCACCCAGTCGATGACCTGTCCCGAGTCCGTCCTCGTGGTGGCCACGATGTCCAGCCGGGACAGGCGCGCGCGGAAGTACTCGCGGATGCGCTCGCGGCGCAGCTCCAGCTCCTTCTCGGTGAGCGGGGCCACGGCGCGCGCGGTCCGGTCCGTGGAGGGCGCGGCCACGGTGGCCTCGGAGGCGGGCGCATCCTGCGAGCCGCAGCCGGACAGCACCAGGTAAAGGAGGGTGGCGCCCCGCAGGGCGTAGGACTTCCGGAGCATGGCGATTCCTGGGACGAAGCTGGTTGAGACCTGCCTCCCTCCAACGCGCGCTGCTTCAGTTCTTCCCGGAGTCACGGCCGGGCCTTCCGGCGTGCCGCTCAGCGGCCGGTGTATGCGCTGGCCGCTTCGATGTTGTCGTCGAGCAGTGAATCCAGGGTCCGGCCCGGGCTCGCGTAGCCACGCACGGCGTAGAGGAAGAGGTCCGCGGAGACTTCGCGCGGCTGCGGGTCATCGTGCTGGCGGTGGTCGCCGGCCTTCTCCATCAGCGTCTCGGCCTGGGTGAGCCGCGTGCTGTTGGAGGCGAGCGAGGACTGGAGGGGCGCATTCTCTCCATTGCCATTGCCCGCGCGGTAGGAGAGCACGTGACCCAGCTCGTGGATGACCAGGTCGCTGGCGATGGGCGAGCGCGCGGAGTCGCTCATGTGGAAGTACACCGTCTGGCCGGCGGTGTAGCCCCGCGCCCCGTTGGCCTCCTTGGGCGGGGTGTCCGTGAGGTTGAACGTCACGTCCCCCATCACCTCCTGGAAGGCGGCGAACCTGTCTGGATTGCCCGTGCTCTCGGCCAGGTACGTCGCCGTGGCGTCGAGGCCGTCGTGGAAGTTCGACAGGAGGTTCATCGTGAGCTCCGCCATCTCAGCCGCGGCCACGGCGTTCTGCGTGCCGAGCGGATCCAGGCGCGCCATGAGGTAGTCCGTGCTCGGGTTGGGGACGCTCTCGCTCTGGTTGATGGTGACTCCGTAGGCCTCCTCGATGGAGGACTCGTACGCACCGGCGGCGGCCTGCACGGCGGCCCACCGCTCCGCGGTGAAGCCCTCTTCGTTCATCTCGGCGATGGCCGATTCGAGCGCCGCGTGAGCGTCCGCGAGCTGCTGCTCCGTATCCGCCGCGTCCGCCACCGCGACGTTGGCGACGCCGTCCAGTCCGAGCAGCCGCAACTGCGCGTTCCGCTCAGGGCCGGGCGGCAGCGAGAGCACACTGTCCAGGGCCTCCTGCCCTACCCGTCCGGCCTCCTGGTACTGGGGATTCGCGGCCTGCCAGGCCTGCTGGCTGGGCCACGTGGTGGACGGCGGGTTGGGGTCCGTCACCGTCCCGTCCGGATGGAGGACGACGGCGTGCCCGGAGGCGTCACGCGTGTCGTTGCAGAGGAGCACGGTGTCGCCGGGGCGGGCGGCGGCGTGGGCCCGCTCCAGGCAGTTGGCGCGGCCATCCCCCAGGCGCTCCGTGCGGAGCGTGGTGGCGGGAGCAGTGGCCGTCGTGGTGGGCGTCCACATCCCGCCGCTCAGGTCGACCCGGGGACGGGGCGCAGGCGCTGACTGGAAGGTGTTGGCCTGGATGAAGCCGCTGGGTGCCGGTGGAGGTGCCGGTGGAGGTGTGGCGGCGCGCTGCGGCTCGACCTTGGGTGGTGGCGGTGGCGGTGGCGGCGCGGCTCGGACGTTGCTGATACCCATGTGTGTTCCCCCTCTTCGTGCACCTGGATTATCGGGGGGCGTCCGAGAGGGAATGAATTAATCCGGATTAAATCAGCAGCCTCGAGCCGGCGGGCGCGCCCCCAACACTGCTCATCTGAGTCCCCTTCAGCACGAGGGTACAGATGGGGGCGTACGGATGCGCCAGTGCCGGGCAACCCGTCTCATGGAGGAACCTCGGGTCCATGAGGCGCTCGTGGCTCCGTCGCGGCTCGCTCCGGACGGTAGGCCATGAAGGTCAGCAGACCGCCGCTGCCCACGAGAACGGCGAGCAGCAGGTACGTGAACAGCCCCTCCCCTGCTTGAGGCGCTGCTGGTGCCACCATGCGATAGAGCCCGCCGCACAGCGACACCCACCCGCTTGCCGTCAAGAGGACGCGCCAGCTCAGGCTCCACACGTTGTGGGCTCGCACGATGGCAAGGCCTGCCACGAAGAGCAGCGTGCCGTTCAGGTAGACGACCGGTGCCGTCTGCGCGGCGAAAATGTCCATGTTGAAGGCTTCGGTCGTGCCCACGGCGATCAGCGTGGGTCCAATCAATCCGGCGAGCGACCTGCTGTTCTCCATCGTTGTTCTTTCAGGCCGCGCTGGCATCGAAGGGCCGGTCTGCCCCGCCCGTGGAGCCGCATCCCGCGGTTCGTGATTCTCGCATGACATTGGTACTACCCGGGCAGATGAATCGAGCGTGGTGGCCCGCCTCGTCGAGGAGCCGGACCAGACGGAGGCCATGCGCCAGCGGCTTCAACTCCCCCAAGCAGGTACGGAAGAGGCGAGCGTGGCGCCCCAGGCAGCGGCGAGGCAAGAACCGACGCCCTCCCGCTCCGCTCCGGCAGTACCGCGCGGTGCGTTGTAGCGCCGGGCGTCACACCGACCTCGGGAGTCGTGACGTTCGGAGTCACATTCCGTCGCTTCCAGACAGGTCACACGGGGAGTGAAGCCTTCGGCTCGAATCCTGCTCTCAGGGGAAGTGCAGCTCTCCCCCCAGCGGCCTCGGACACGAGGCAGAGGAAGCAGTGATGAACGTCTTCCGTCAAATTGGCGTCAAGCACACCCTGGCCGTCGCCATGGTCATGAGCGGCATCGGTGGAGCTGCCACCACGTATGTGCAACAGGCGCAGGTGCCCGGTGGTGGCAATCCGCCGCCGTGTTCCGCCTACTGCTACAACGTCGACATCTACAACAACACCAACTTCGACGCGAACGACCTGCACGTCACGGTGCAGGGACCCACGTCCTTCTGCAGCTATTATACAGGCTCGATGAACCCGTTCGGCGTGCCGACAGTCACCACGAACAGCACCACCGCCACCTCGACGCTCAACTTCTCGGCACCGGGCAAGAGCGTGAAGCGCGGCGACTACGCCCACATCGGCTTCTGCTCCAACTCGGCCGCCATCGGTGTGGTGAGCCACTCCAACAACCCGGACGATCTGCCCGCGTTCTACTGGACGCGCGACACCCGGCCTGTCGGCGACGTCATCGCGGTGGGCCACGAGTGGAAGGTGGAGCGGGCGTCCGACGGCGGCATCCGGCCGGTCATCGACCTGAGCAACCACACCGGCACGCCCATCCGCGTCCGGCAGCTCGACTGGGCCATCTCGGACAAGGCCATTGCCCTCAATGAACTGATGTGGGACGGGCTGGCGGACCAGCTCCCGTGGCAGCAGGTGGCGGGCGAGGGCGAGCTGGCCTCGGGAACCAACGAAGCGCCGTCCGTCCTCGAGTTCCCGGTGGATGCCCAGTTCTCGTCGGATGATCCGCGGCACATCGTGTTCCGCTTCTGGGCGGAGGACCCCAAGGACCCGAGCAACCTGAACCGCGGCGTCGCCCAGGTCTCCGTCGCCGAGCTCGTGCGGCTCGCGAAGAACGGGAGTGGCACGGGCGGCACCACCACCCCCACTGACTCCAACGGCGCCCGGAAGTAGTCCCGACGTCGCGGTGAGAGGTCGGACTCCTCGTGAAGGGGTCCGACCCGCCCGTCCCCGCCCGACCGGAGGACACGAGCGCGACACTCTCCCTATGCCGCCTTCGCGAGCACCGGATACGAGACCCCCGTCAGTCGCTCCGACGCCTCCCACAGCACACGCGCCATCGCCGTGTCGCGGGCGCGCTTGGGGAACTTCGAGGGCGCCGGAGGCCCGACCAGGCCGAAGCGTCTTCCCGGGTGGAAGTAGTCGCCTCCCTTCACGTCCGGCATCGTCGCCGCGTAGAGCGAGGGCAGCGCGCCCTCCGCCGCCGACTGCCCGATGAGCTTCGTGAGCCGAGCGACGAGGTCCTGCTTCTGCAATCCCGTCGCGCTCGCCCCCGGCTCCGCCGCCACGCTGAGCAGCCCCATTCCACCGAAGCGCCGGTCCAGCTCCAGCATGAACAGGAGATTCGCCAGCTTGGAATTCCCATACGTCCCCATGGGCGAGTAGCGCTTCTCGCTCTGGAGGTTCGTCAGGTCGAGTCTCCCCCAGTACGCCGCGGTGCTGCTCACCGTGACGACGCGGGGCGAGCGGCTGGCGCCCAGTGCCGGCATCAACAGCCCCGTCAGCGCGAAGTGGCCCAGGTGGTTGGTGCCGAACTGGACCTCGAAGCCATCCACCGTCGTCTGCCGCTTCGGCACGGCCATCAACCCCGCGTTGTTCACCAGCAGGTCGAGCGTCGGCATCGCGGCCCGCGCCCTCTCGGCGAACGCGCGCACGGAGGCGAGGCTCGCCAGGTCGAGCGCCTCCAGGGAGAAGCGCGCCCCGGGCACCTCCGCCCGCATCCGCTCCACCGCGGCCTGCCCCTTCTGGACGTCCCGGCATCCGACCAGCACCTCGACTCCCGCCCGCCCCAACTCCAGGGCGGTGAAGTACCCGATGCCGCTGTTCGCCCCCGTGACGATGGCCTTCTTCCCCTCGAGCCGGGGAATGTCCCGGGTGCTCCAATCCGTCTTCATGGTCTCGACCTCGCGGCAAGTAAACGTCCGTTTACTTGCCAAGACTGTGGGCCGGGGTATTTTTTGTCAACACTCGTTTACTTCGCGCCCCATGACCGAGAAACGTCGCCCCACCGGCAAGTCCCCTACCCGTCGTCCAGCGTCGAGCAGCCGGCCGCGACAACGGGACGCGGAGCAGACGCGGGCGGACCTGCTGCGAGCGGCGCGAAGGGCCTTCGCGACGCGGGGCTATGCGCAGGCGGGCATGCGGGAGATGGCCGCGGAGGCGGGTGTCACGCCCGCGCTGGTCGTCCGATATTTCGGCTCCAAGAAGGAGCTGTTCCGGGAAGCGCTGGGGCACGACCTGGGGCTGTCGGGCTTCTTCGCGGCCGGTCGGAAGGACTTCGGCCGCCACGTGGTGCAGTACCTGATGAACAAGCCCGTGCCCGAGGCGGACGCACTGGCGATGATGCTCCTGTCGGCGGGTGACGAGGAAGTACGAGACCTCGTGACGACGCTGCTGGAGGAGCGGCTGACGCGACCGCTCGCCCAGTGGCTGGGGCCCCCGAGGGCGGAGTCGCGCGCGGCGCTGATGCTCGCGCTCTTCTGCGGCGTCTGGGTCTTCCGGAGCACGCTGCCGATCAAGCCCTTCACGGGCACCCTGGACGCGGCGACGGACACGAAGCTCGCCGCCATGCTCCAGGACCTCGTCGACGGCGGCTAGACGCTCCCCGGTGGCCTCGGATGGAGCCGTCGGCCTCTGGGTGGGGAGGCAGTCAGGCCACGGCCTGTCTGGGCGTCTTCACTCCGCGGATGAGGCTCGCCGGAATGATCAGGACGCCAAAAACGTATGCTTGACAGTGGGGAGCACGCTCTATAAAAGCCCCCTCGTTGCAGCGCGGCGGACGCCTTCGGGGCGGATAGCTCAGCGGTAGAGCGTCGCCCTTACAAGGCGAGGGTCACAGGTTCAATCCCTGTTCCGCCCAAGGTTGTGGGGAGTTAGTTCAGTTGGTTAGAACGCCGGCCTGTCACGCCGGAGGCCACGGGTTCAAGTCCCGTACTCCTCGCCAATAGAAGGGCCCGGAATCGCAAGGTTCCGGGCCCTTCGTCTTTCCGGGCACTGCTTGTAAGCCTGCCGCTTGTAAGCCGTATGTAAGTCGCCACATGGCCCTCAGCTTTCCTTCTCTGAGGTGCATCGTCGGCCCTACTTACGACAGGCCTCTTGGACGGACTGCGCTGGAGCAGCGGCCGCTAGCATGCCGTGCAAGCACGCCAGCACCTGCGCGCCGTGGCGTCCCCCATGGGCAGCAGGCTGCGCTCGACCAGGCCCCGCAGGCGCGCACGCCCGCCAGAACCGTCTCACGTCCGGGCTGCCCCGTAAGTGCTCGGCGCGGCCACGGACACCTCGACGGGTGGCGCCTCCCGCATCAACAACGGGGGGCCTGCGCAGAGCGCAGACCCTCCCCGGGGTACTCACCGGTACGCACCCTTCGCGGATGCGCTCCTGCCAGGACAAGAACGCAGGCTGCTCCACCAGCGCCTCCAGTTCCAGGTTGCGAGCGCGGTAGCGGCCCAGTTCCCGGTCGATGCTCAATGACACCGCGCGCAGAGCACCACCCACGTCTTCCGGTGCCGGCCCTCGAGCGTCGATTCCCTGAGCGCAAACGAGCCATGGCGAGGGGGCACCTGGGTGCCGCACGTGCACCGCCCGGTCCTGAGGTTGGGCCGGGTGCCTGCGGCGGCCTCACGACAGGCCAGCTCCACGTGGCGAAGGCCGGTGGCCGCTTCGAACCAGCACAGCTCTCCCCGGCGAATGCGACCGCGGCACCCGGCGGCGGTACAGGTACCATCCTTCTTCGCGGTGATGGTGGGCACGTCTACGCACCCTCCTCCGGCTCGAGCCGCAGGTGGAGCTGGGGCGTCGTCGCGGGGCGGACGGGCCGTGCCTCGCGGGCGGCAGTGCGCTCACGGCGTACGCGAACGCGGCCTGCACTACCTCATGGGCGTGCAGGGCACCCATAAGGTATGGCCACCCGGGGCGAGTCCTCGGAAACCCGAGAAGGTGGCTGGAAAGAATGGACGCCCTCGCACCCGCTATGTGGCCGAGGGCCTGCGGCCCTGGGCCATTGAGGAGTTGGCTCTCCAGGTGCCCCAGGAGAAGTTCCACACCGTCCGCTGGCGCGAGGGCAGTCGAGGCGAGCAGTCCTCCCGGTTTGCGGCCGCGCGCGTCCATACGGCTGAGCGTCACGTCCAGCGAGCCCCTCCAAGCGAGGAGGTATGGCTGCTGATTGAGTGGCCTCGCGGGGAGGCACGCCCGACGAAGTACTACCTGTCCTCTCTTCCAGAGGACACCCCGGTGAAGCGGTTGGTGCGCCTGTCCAGGCTGCGCTGGCGAGTGGAGCGCGACTACCAGGAGATGAAGGGCGAAGTCGGCCTGGACCACTTCGAAGGCCGCAGCTGGCGAGGTTTCCCTCACCACGCCACGCTCTGCATGGTGGCCCATGGCTTCCTCGCCCTGCACCGAGCGCTTTTCCCCCCGGAGCACGACGCGATGGACGCTGCCGCAGGTGCGGCGGCAGCTCCAAATCCTGCTGCTGCGCCGCATCGGCTACTGTCCCCTGTGCCTGCGTCAGGTCAACGCGCGCGCGCCTCCTCGTGGGCAGTCACGCATGTGACCGGGTAGTACCAAGAGCTCCTAACAAAAGTCCCTTCCGAGGGGTAGTCCCCCTCGGGGAACGGGGCTCAACTCTTACTTTTTGTTAGGAGCTCTAAATCCGATTGAACTGTGCTGGAGCAAGTTCAAAAGCCTGCTCCAACACGCCGAAGCGCGCACACGGGATGAACTCGACAAGGCGATCGCCGAGGCTATGACGACCATCACGCCGCAAGATGCATTGAGTTGGTTCCGTCACTGCGGATACAGGGCTCAACCCAAATGAGAAGCGCTATCAGTTCCATGTCACCGAGCCTCAGTGGAGCGGGACCTATCTCGCCGATGTGTCCACTCGCCGCACCTGGGGGGAGGTCCACTCGCCGTCGAGTGCGCTCCGCTCCGGGACGTAGAGCCGCAGGGCCATGTAGAACGCTCCATCAGGGGTTGGCAGCCAGTTCGGTTGCAACCCCTCGTTCGGGGCTTCTTTCTGGATGTAGAACGTGATTGAGCCGTCCGCCCCACGCACGAACGAGTCCAGCATCGGCGAGTTCAACAGATAGCGATTGATGGGGTTGTCGACGAGCAGCTGGGTCTTGGCGTCATACATCGTGACGGACCAGAACGCCTTGGCCGGCGGGAGTTCGGTCAGGGTGAGCGTGTATTGACTCGTCGAGGCGTCGAGTATCTGCTCGTTCGCATCCACGTTGTACATGAAGTAGAGCGCTTCCTCCTTGGAGTTTCCGTAGATGCCGATCTTCGCCCCCGCGAAGCGGTACAGGTAGTTGTTGTTGAGGAAGTCCCTCGTGCCGAAGAAATCGCCGGTCTTCAGCTCGCCCGCGTCCACTTGTGCATTGATCGCTTCGAATGCCTGCCAGGCATCGGCGATGCCTCCTTCAAAGGCCGCCAGCATTTCGGGGCTCAGGTCGTTCACATCGAACGGCAGGCCG
>NZ_JAAIYA010000038.1:0-75334 GCF_010894405.1 Pyxidicoccus caerfyrddinensis | reverse complement strand
GGTCTTCAGCTCGCCCGCGTCCACTTGTGCATTGATCGCTTCGAATGCCTGCCAGGCATCGGCGATGCCTCCTTCAAAGGCCGCCAGCATTTCGGGGCTCAGGTCGTTCACATCGAACGGCAGGCCGGCGCCAACGCCGATCCGAGCGAAACGCTCCATCAATCCCACCTCGGTGGGATTGATGGGACAGAATTGGAGCATGAAATTGATGTTGCCGAACACCGCGGGTGTCTTGCCCGGGGCTCCGACGAGGGGGGCCGGCCACTCGATGGAGGGAGGGGGGGGCGGCGGCGGGGTGCCGAGAAACTGGCTCAGGGTCTGGACCTTGTACTGATTCTGGATTGCCTCGACGTTTGGCAGGTCGTTCGGATTGAAGAGCTGCGTGCGGACGATCACCAGGGCGAAATGGCTCTCGCTATAGGAGATGCCATCGAACCTGGACCTGTCTGCGCCCTCCCACGAAGGCCCCGCCAGCAGGAAGCTGCCGCCGTCGTTCCCGGTAGCCCGGGTGCCGATATAGCTGAAGTTGAAGGTGTAGAGATCGATCAACTGGAACGAGAAGTAGCGATCTTCCGGCGTCATGGGCGGAACGGTGAGCACCAGAGGCTCTGCCCTGAGATCGGCACAGATGAACGAGTAGGGGGTGTCGGAGTTCGGCGTCACGACGGCCGTGTCCTCCGGGGTGGCTACCCCGGGTAGATTGCAGATCTGGTTGAACGGGGCCTTGTAGTTCGGATTCTCCGTATCAATGGAGTAGGCGTAGAGTGTGTTGTAATTCTCTGAGAGAGGCCATCCATACAGGTAGGCATCCTTGACAATGGCACGCGCCTCTTCGGGGGTGACTGTGATAGGCATTATTTCCTCAAGTGGGGGTGAAACGTCCGCTACCATGGGCAGGGGGGGACCTGCCCATGACAAGCACATTCATTGCGCGCCTGTGTTTCCCGAAGGAGGCGCGCTCTTTGTTTTCAGGGACGACGCAGCAGCGTGGTCGCCACTCAGAACAGCTCCGCAGGCTCGAGAGCACCCGGGCACTCTCCGCGTCCTCGGGATGCACAAGGGGCATCCAGGCCGGGCACGTCGGACGCGGCGACGCGGGCCTGGGCTTCATCCAGGAGCTTGACCACCTGGGCATCGCCCAGAGAGACCATCTTGAACTGTGCTGGAGCAAGTTCAAAAGCCTGCTCCAACACGCCGAAGCGCGCACACGGGATGAACTCGACAAGGCGATCGCCGAGGCCATGACGGCCATCACTCCGCAAGACGCATTGAGTTGGTTCCGTCACTGCGGATACAGGGCTCAACCCAAATGAGAAGCGCTATCAGTTCCATGTCACCGAGCCTCAGTGGAGCGGGACCTATCTCGCCGATGTGTCCACTCGCCGCACCGGGGGGGGGGTCCACTCGCCGTCGAGTGCGCTCCGCTCCGGGACGTAGAGCCGCATGCCCATGTAGAACGCTCCATCAGGGGTTGGCAGCCAGTTCGGTTGCAACCCCTCGTTCGGGGCTTCTTTCTGGATGTAGAACGTGATTGAGTTGTCCTCCCCACGCACGAACGAGTCCAGCATCGGCGAGTTCAACAGATAGCGATTGATGGGGTTGTCGACGAGCAGCTGGGTCTTGGCGTCATACATCGTGACGGACCAGAACGCCTTGGCCGGCGGGAGCTCGGTCAGGGTGAGCGTGTATTGACTCGTCGAGGCGTCGAGTTTCTGCTCGTTCGCATCCACGCTGTAAACCGGGTAGAGCGCTTCCTCCTTGGAGTTTCCGTAGATGCCGAGCTTCGCCCCCGCGAAGCGGTACAGGTAGTTGTTGTTGAGGAAGTCCCTCGTGCCGAAGAAATCGCTGGTCTTCAGCTCGCCCGCGTCCACTTGTGCATTGATCGCTTCGAATGCCTGCCAGGCATCGGCGATGCCTCCTTCAAAGGCCGCCAGCATTTCGGGGCTCAGGTCGTTCACATCGAACGGCAGGCCGGCGCCAACGCCGATCCGAGCGAAACGCTCCATCAATCCCACCTCGGTGGGATTGATGGGACAGAATTGGAGCATGAAATTGATGTTGCCGAACACCGCGGGTGTCTTGCCCGGGGCTCCGACGAGGGGGGCCGGCCACTCGATGGAGGGAGGGGGGGGCGGCGGCGGGGTGCCGAGAAACTGGCTCAGGGTCTGGACCTTGTACTGATTCTGGATTGCCTCGACGTTTGGCAGGTCGTTCGGATTGAAGAGCTGCGTGCGGACGATCACCAGGGCGAAATGGCTCTCGCTATAGGAGATGCCATCGAACCTGGACCTGTCTGCGCCCTCCCACGAAGGCCCCGCCAGCAGGAAGCTGCCGCCGTCGTTCCCGGTAGCCCGGGTGCCGATATAGCTGAAGTTGAAGGTGTAGAGATCGATCAACTGGAACGAGAAGTAGCGATCTTCCGGCGTCATGGGCGGAACGGTGAGCACCAGAGGCTCTGCCCTGAGATCGGCACAGATGAACGAGTAGGGGGTGTCGGAGTTCGGCGTCACGACGGCCGTGTCCTCCGGGGTGGCTACCCCGGGTAGATTGCAGATCTGGTTGAACGGGGCCTTGTAGTTCGGATTCTCCGTATCAATGGAGTAGGCGTAGAGTGTGTTGTAATTCTCTGAGAGAGGCCATCCATACAGGTAGGCATCCTTGACAATGGCACGCGCCTCTTCGGGGGTGACTGTGATAGGCATTATTTCCTCAAGTGGGGGTGAAACGTCCGCTACCATGGGCAGGGGGGGACCTGCCCATGACAAGCACATTCATTGCGCGCCTGTGTTTCCCGAAGGAGGCGCGCTCTTTGTTTTCAGGGACGACGCAGCAGCGTGGTCGCCACTCAGAACAGCTCCGCAGGCTCGAGAGCACCCGGGCACTCTCCGCGTCCTCGGGATGCACAAGGGGCATCCAGGCCGGGCACGTCGGACGCGGCGACGCGGGCCTGGGCCTCCTATCAGGGAAAGATGATTTCTGAGTTCAGACAGAGTTCGGCTGTATTGCATTTCGTGACGCCTGCTTGACAAGGAGAGGCTCCCCACTCTCTCTATGCCGAAGTATCAGGAAGTGGATATGGGACCTTGTACCTATACGGCGGGCGGCTCAGTCCTGGTCCAGCCGGTCCACGAGCCGCACCAGCTCCGCTACCGAGCCCACTCCCAACTTCTGAACTTCTGAACGACACGGCCGCGGTGCACTTTGAGGGTCTTCTCACTGGTGCCGAGAGCATAAGACGGATAGGGGCTGTGTTGAGGGTGGTGGGCTGGTGCAGAGGGGCCGAGGAGGGCTGATGACGGGTGCCCCCGGGCTGTCCGCCGGGCCGGTGGAGAGGCCGTGCAGCCCCCTGGAGGCACACGCCGGCCCATGCGGCCCAAGCCGGGCGTCGGGGGGGGGGAGTGGTGGGGTGTCCTCCCCTCACCAAGGAGACGCCATGTCCCAGACTGCGTTGAAGTTCCTGCTGCCGTGCCTGCTGCTCACCACCACCGCGTTCGCCGCGGGCTCGGCCGATGTGAAGTCCACCATGTCTTGGCGCACAACCTCCCTCTTCTGCCTCTCACTGCTGCTGCTGACACCCCGGGTGGTGGCCCAAGAGGCGCGTCCAGCCGGAAAGTCCGTGCTCCTGCTCGTCCCCGAGGACACGGCGCTTCCCGCCATGGCGATGCTCGTCTCCAGTCTCCGCTCCTCCCTGTGGGAGTCCTGGGGCGGCCCGGTCACCGTGGATGTCGAGAGCCTGGATCTGGGCTGGGCCAGCGGGTCTGAATACAAACGAGCACTGCGTTCCTGGTATCGGGTCAAGTACCGCGAGCGTCGGCCGGATGCACTCGTCACCTTCCGCACCGACGCCATCCGCGTGACCCTGGAGCTGCGCCAGGAACTGTGGCCGGACATTCCCGTGGTCGCCCTCTCCGAGGACAAGTGGCTGTGGGAGCAGCCACCTCGCCCGGAGCGAGTGGTGGGCCAATGGCTGCATTACAACATGCTGGCCACGGCGGAGCTGGCCCTGCAGCTGATGCCCGGCACGCGGAGGCTGGCGCTCGTCAACGGCTCCAGCTCCTGGGAGCAAGCGCAGCAGAAACAGATCCTGCAAGAGCTGCAGCCCCTGCTGGCGCGGCGGGGGTTGGAGCTCATCGACCTGAGCGGCCTGCCGCTGGCTGAGATGCTCGAGCGCGTGGGGACCCTGCCGGCCGATACCGCCGTGCTCACGTCCACCTTCATGTCTGATTCCACCGGGAGGCCCTTCGTGCCGCGCGAGGTCGCGCGCATGCTGCTGGCCGCCAGCAACCGGCCCTGCTTCACCGTCCACGATACCGTCTTGGGCATGGGCTTCGTCGGCGGAGTGCTCATCAACTATGAGGCCGTCGGCCGACAATTGGGCATGCTCACCGCCCGCATGGTGCGCGGAGAGCAGGTTGGCTTCAGCACGCCCTTGGAGCCGGCGCCCGTGGACAGCGTGACTGTCGACGCCCGCGCGCTGCAGCGCTGGGGCATTGCCCGCGACAAAGTGCCTCCGGGGGTGCGGATCGCCTTCGAAGAGCCGTCCTTCTGGGAGCGCTATCGCTGGTATGCCCTGGGCGCCCTCACCATCATCGCCTTGCAGGCGCTGATGACCGGGGTGCTTGTGGTGGAGCGCCGCCGCCGCATTCGCGCCCAGGCGGAGCTCAACGAGCGCCACCGCGTGGAGAAGCTCTCGGAGCTGGAGGCGCGCCGCACCCAGGAACAGCTGGCCCACGTCGGCCGGGTGGCGGCCCTGGGCGAAATGGCCGCCTCGCTGGCCCACGAGCTCAACCAGCCCCTGGCCGCGATCCTCAGCAACGCTCAGGCCGCGCGCCGCCTGCTGGATGCCACCCCCGCGGAGCTGGGCGAGGTGCGAGAAGCCCTCGGGGACATCATCTCCGACGACAAGCGGGCGGGCGAGGTCATCCGCCGCATGCGCACGCTGCTCAAGAAGGGGGAGCCCCAGTATGAGTTCCACTCCCTGAACGAGCTGGTCCGCGAGATGACACGCATGGTGGTCAACGACATGCTGCTGCGCGGCGCGGACCTGCACCTGGTGCTGGCCCCGTCTCTGCCCGCCGTGCGGGGGGATGGCATCCAGCTCCAGCAGGTGGTGCTCAACCTGCTCGTCAATGCCCTGGATGCCATGGCCGATGTCCCCGCGGGCCAGCGCCATGTCTGGGTGTGCACCACCTCCACGGGCCAGGAGCAGGTGGAGCTGAGTGTGCAGGACTCGGGAGGAGGCATCGAGCCGTCGCGGCTGCCCCTCATCTTCGAGCCCTTCTACTCCACCAAGGAGCAAGGGCTGGGGATGGGGCTGTCCATCAGCCGCTCCATCGTCGAGGCGCACGGCGGCCAGCTCCAAGCCGAGAGCCCCCCTGGGCAAGGGGCTCTGTTACGGTGCCTCCTTCCTGCTGCCACCTCGGGTTTGCCGTCATGACTCGAGCCCCCGCCACCATCCCTGGGATACCGCAGCCCTGACACGTTCGAGCGAGTGGCCACAAGTCGAAGTGCCACCTGCTCCTGGCTACGGCGCAGGCATCCAGGCCAGACCCAGGTTCCTGCGGCTGCCCGAGTTCACGTCCTGGACATCGCTGCCGTCGGCCAGCTTGGCGCTCCGGAGCACTCCACCCAGCCAATCCGCCCAATACAGCCGCCCGGCCGTGACATCGAGGGCAATCCCATACACTGAGGTCTGGTTGGTCACCAGGGTGGTGACGTTGGAGCCGTCCAGGTTGGCGACATAGATGCTGTTGCCGCGGGTCGAGTAGTACACCTTCCCGCCGCTCGAATCGACCGCCAGGCCCACGCCCAGTCCGCCCAGACTTGAAGCGAGGGTCTCCAGGTTGGTTCCATCGAGATTGAATCGTAAGAGTTTTGTGTTGTTGTAGCTAATGACATACACCTTGCCGCTCGGGACATCGAACGCGAGGGCAGACGGGCTGTCGATGCCGCCGACGACCTGCGTTGGATTGCTGCCGTCCAGCTCGGCGCGCATGACCCGCTCACCGTTGAAATCGGACCAGTACAGCTTGCGGTTCGTCGAATCGACTGCCAGCCCGCTGGGATAGCCTCCGTTCGCCACGACATCGACCGGGTTCGCCCCATCACTGTCCGCTCGAGCGATTGCGCTGTCGTGCGTGTAGAAGAGGGTACGGGTTACCGGGTCGGTTGCGATGGAAGATGCCCCGCTGATGCCGGTCTTGAGCTCAATGGCATTCGTGCCGTTCACGTCAACCCTCCACAGCGAGCCGGCGGCAGTCATCCAGTAGAGGCTCGCAGACCCGGTGACGTCGACCGTGAAGGTGGTGGAGGTGATGGCGGAGCCGTCACTCACCGAGAGGGTGATGGTGGTGGAGCCGCTGGCGCTGGCGGCGGGGACGACGTTGAGGGTGCGGCTGGAGCCAGAGCCGCCGAGGACGAGATTGCTGGGGTCGTTGGGCACCAGCTCGGTATTGGAGGACGTGGCGGTGACCGTGAGGCTGTCGGCGGCGGTCTCCACGTCGCCCACGGTGAAGGCCAGGTCGCCGGTCGAACTGCCCTCGGCGATGGTCTGGTTGGCCACTGGGGAAATGGTGGGAACGTCGTTCACCGCGGTGACGTCGACCGTGAAGATGGTGGAGGTGATGGCGGAGCCATCGCTCACCGAGAGGGTGATGGTGGTGGAGCCGCTGGCGTTGGCGGCGGGAACCACCTCGAGGGTGCGGCTGGTGCTGGAGCCTCCGAAGATGAGGTTCGCGGGGGCGTTCGGCACCAGGGCGGCGTTGGAGGACGTAGCGGTGACCGCGAGGCCGTCGGCGGGGGTCTCCACGTCGCTCAGGGTGAAGGCCAGGTCACCGGTCGAGCTGCCCTCGGCGATGGTCTGGTTGGCCACCGAGGAGAGCGTGGGCGTGTCGTTCACCGGGGTGATGGTGATGGTCACCGTGGCCTGGGCGCTCTGGCCCTTGCCGTTGGTGGCGCGAAAGATGAGCGCATCTTCGCCATTGTAGTCGTCGCCGGGGGTGTAGGTGATGGAGCCATTGGCGCGGAGCTCACTCAATGTGCCGTGGTCCGGTGCGTCGACGATGGTGAAAGTGATTGCTCCGTTGCCGCTGGCCGGCAGGTGCACCTCGAGGGACGTGTCTTCCACCGTCTCGAGGGCGACGTTGCGGGCCACCGGCGGCACGTCGGGCTGCGGCTGCGGGTCGTTGTCGCGACAAGCAGCGAGGGTGCAGGCGACCAGTCCAAGCACCAATCCGGCGCGCAATGCGGCGGCTGGCGCTGTGAGCCACCTCGAAAGCAGATACGACATGAACTTTCCTCGTGGGGAGCCCGACACGGGCGCTGTAAAAATGGAGCGCCGGGCTGTGGGTTCGATGCAACTTTCAGAAAGCAAGAGTGCTCTGGGGACATGCTGGGGACACGCCCAGACGGCCAGCATCCAGAGCAGGTACCGGCTCACGTCCGCACGGCCACCTCTACGCTGGGTGCCAGCGCATGGATATTGGACCTAGTGCTTACACAGCGCGGGCTCAGCGCAGGCCCAGCCGGTCCACGAACCGCACCAGCTCCGCCACTGAGTCCACGTCCAGCTTCTGGATGACGCGGGCGCGGTGCACCTTGATGGTCTTCTCGGTGGCGCCCAGTCGCTGGGCGACCTCTTTGTTGGTCAGCCCCTGAGCCACCAACGCGCAGACCTCGCGCTCGCGGGGAGTGAGGACGGCATGACGGGCATGCAGCGCGGCTGTCTCGGCGCGGCCGGCGCGGGCCGCCGCATCCTTGAGCAATGCCTGGGAGATGGCGCCCAGCACGTGTTGCTCATCAAAGGGCTTCAGGAGGAAGTCCACGGCGCCGGCCTTCATGGCCCTGACGCTGGCCGGCACATCCCCGTGGCCGGAGATGAAGATGACAGGCAGGTGGCAGCCCTTGGACTCCATGGCCTGCTGCAGCTCCAGCCCGTTCAGCCCCGGCATCCGCAGGTCCAGCACGGCGCAGCCCGGCGTGTCCCCGGACAGCTGCGCGAGGAACTCGGAGGGCGAGGCGAAGGGCTTCGTGGCATGGCCGGCGGCCCGTAGCAGCCGCCCCAACCCCCGCAGCACGGACTCATCGTCGTCCACGAGGAAGATGGTGGCGGGGGCTTGTGTCATGGCGGGGACTCGGTGTGCGCTGCGGGAAGCACGCACCGTAACAGAGCCCCCTGTCCGGAAGGGCTCTCGGCTTGCAAGCGGCCGCCGTGCGCCTCAACGAGTGAGTGGAGCTCCTGCCGGGGCTCCCCCCGCTTGAGCAGCGCGCGCATGCGGTGAATGACTTCGCCCGCGCGCTTGCTGTCGGAGCTGATATCCCCGAGGGCCTCGCGCACCTCGTCCAGCTCCGCGGGGGTGGCGTTCAGCAGGCGGCGTGCGGCCTGGGCGTTGCTGAGAATCGCGGCCAGGGGCTGGTTGAGCTCATGAGCCAGTGAGGCGGCCAGCTCGCCCAGGGCGGACACCCGGCTCACGTGGGCCAGCTGCTCCAGGGTTCGACGTGCCTCCATCTCCGCGAGCTTCTCCAGGCGTTGGCGCTCGAGGAGCTCGGCCTGGGCACGCATGCGGCGCCGGCGCTCCACCACGAGCCCCCCGGCCACCAGCGCCTGCAGGCCGCTGATGGTCAGTGTCGTGGAGGGCGAAGCAGGACCGGTTGCTGGCGGAGAGCAACATGCGTGCGATCTCGCGCCCCACGAAGGGTCTCCCGCTGGGATCGGTCATGAAGATGAAGGTGAGGACCGTGGTGTCGTCCGGCAGGGTCCTCGCGCGCTCGAGCAGCTCGGCCAGCGGCAGGTTGCTCTGGTCGATGAGCTCCAGCCTCCGCTGCGCCAGCAACGGTTGCAGCTCTCGCACCATCTGCTCCTGCTGAGCGCGCTCCCAGGGACTGGAGCCGTTGACGAGCGCCAGCCTCCGTGTGCCGGGCAGCAGCCGCAGGGCCAGCTCCGCGGTGGCCCGCATGTCATAATGCAGCCAGAGGCCTGCCACCCGCCCCGGGCGAGGCTGCTGCTCCCAGAGCCGCTCGTCCTCGGAGAGGTTTTCTAGCCGCTCTCCTTCCCCTTCGTCGCGGAGCCCGTCTCCAGCATGTCTCCAGAATGCTGGGGCCCGCCGCATCCAGTAGGCTTATCGCCGCGTCCTCAGCACGCATCACGGTTCGTTGAGGCGCCGAAGAAGCGCTGCCAGCGTGTCGAGCTCATCGTCCTCGAAACGAGCCAGCCGGTGCTTGAGCTCGGCGCCCTTCCCTTCGAGAGAGCGCGCGAGCAGCTTCGTCCCTGCGGCAGTCAAGACAACGGTGAAGGCACGGCCGTCATGCGGGGACGGCCGCTTGGTGATGAGGCGCGCGCCCTTGAGACCCAAGAGCACTCGGCTCAGCGCCCCCTTGTCGAGGCCGAGGCCCGAGGCGATCTCCGTGGGTTGCGCGGCCCCGAATGAATGCAGCCAGCGCGCAACGTGAAAGGACATGGGCTTCAGCTCGGGGTGATCCGCGATGAAGGCCGAGGCCGCGGCGTTGGTCACCGCGCGCGCACCGGCCAGGAGTGCCCCAATCTCGACGCCGACCTCCGCCTCCAGCCGGTCACGAGCGCCGGTCACGAGAGCACTCCCAGGCGTGCCACCGCGGGGAGCGCAGCCGTCTCAGTCCAAAGCCGCTCTTGTAGCGCGACATCGGCGACCAGCGCGGTCTCGCGCTTGACGTCACCCTGATGCGAGAAGTGCACCCCGCTCGACGATGCGAACTCGGGGTCGGCGGCGAGCCTCGTCACGATGCGCGCACCGGCCTCGGGGGAGAACGCACCTATCCACCGGAGGGCCTTCGCGAGCGCTGAAAACATCCGGCTCTCGCGCCCGAGCCCCGTGACGTTGAGCCCCGGACAACAACTGTTCGCCACGACGCCCGTGCCGCGCAGGCGGCGCGCAAGGGCCTTGGTGAACAGCACTCCGAGCAGCTTCGATTGTGCGTAGAGAAAGGACGATTCGTGTGCGGTGAAGGAGTCGGCGCGCACCAGGTCATCCGGCAGCACGAGTTGCTGGACCCGGCGGTGCGCATCAGACGCGACGTGCACGATGCGCCCCTGCGAGGCACGAAGCTTCGGCACCAGGACCTGCGTCAACACGAAGGGGGCGACGTGGTTGACCGCGATCATGATCGGCAGCCCGTCGGCCGTGAGCCGCTGCGAGAAAGCATGGAGCCCTGCGTTGTTGATCAGTACGTCGATGCGGGGAAGCCGGGCTGCCAGCTCACGCCCCACGCTCGCCACTTCGGCCATATCAGAGAGGTCCGCCTGAAACACCTCGCGCATGCCGCTCACCCGGGAAGGGTCACGCACCACGGCCACCACGTCGAAGCCACGCGCAGCGAGGGCCCGAACCAGCACGCTGCCGATGCCACCAGAGGCCCCCGTCACAACGGCCACTGGCCGAACGATAGTTGTCATACGACAACCATTTTATAGTTGTTGATTTTTGTCAACCACTTTGCGCCTGCGCCCCAGGCTGTGGCTCCCCAAGAGGGTGACGGGCACCGAGGAGGCGTGGTCCGCCGGGTCATGGGCGTCCTTGGTGAAGCCGCCGGTGTTCACGTCGGGCCCAGTTCTCCAACGCGCTGCGGGTCAGGTCCAGGTCCTTGGCCACCTGGGCCATGGACTTGCCCTCCTCCAGCAACCGTGGTCATGAGCCTGTGGCAGATGAGCGACGGGACGACGAGCCTGCTCATGGAGGACTACTATCGCAACCTGCTCGCGGGGCAGGGCCGCGCCGCGGGAGCGAGCGAATGAACACATCGGACTGGAAGAACATGAAGCTTCGTCTTCTGGCTTTGGGGCTGCTTTCCTCTCTTGCTCTCGCGGGGTGCAGAACGGCCTCCATCAAGGGCGACTACAATTTCGCGGATCACCCAGGCAAGGGGCTGGTTGTGTTCTCCACGCGAATGGTGGGTTACGACGCCTGCCCCTACGGACCCATGAAGGGGCTGCTCGGTTTCCGAACCCCGGCGCCGAACTCGCTCACCCTCGAAATGCAGGCACCCCGGCCCGAGCGGAAGGTGACGAACCCGGCAGATGGGGACGACGTGATCCTACCAGCCGATCCGCCCACTCGCTTCGCCGTCCAGGAGGTGCCGGCCGGGCAGTACGTCCTCAACAGCCTGATCGTGACCATGACGGGCTACCCGGCATCGCCACAGGCCGTGAGCCTCCCCCTGGCCTGGTTCGACCTCAAAGAGGGAGAAGTCGTCTATCTCGGGGAGCTTGGGCTCAAGGTGAGCGGGCGCCAGTGTGTGTTTGGGAGTGCCGCGTTCCGGGTCCGGGATGAATGGGAGAGAGATCAGCCGCAATTCAAGGCGGCGATTCACAACATCAGCCCGGATGCCGTGAAGAAACGCCTGCTCAAGACGAAGTGACCCATGAGAAGGGCCCGGAATCGAAAGGTTCCGGGCCTTGGGTGTTCGCGGGCTACTTCCGCAGCCGCTGCTTCTCGCGCAGCAGCAACTCCCACTCCTGGAGGTTGTACTGCATGGCGCCCAGCCAGGCGTCGATCTCCGGGTCCATGCGCGCATCCACCCCGCGCAGGGACTCCAGTAGCGGCCGCGCACTGGACTGCCCCAGCCTGGCCAGCGACTCCAGCGCCGCCTTGCGCACCGCCGGGTCCGTGTCCCCGCGGTACAGCTCCACCAGCGCGCGGCGCGCGCCCGCCGCCTCGGGCCCTGGCACTCCGCCCAGCGCCCGGGCCGCCGCCGCTCGCACGCCCACGTCGTCCGCGCGCAGCTGCCGGGTGACGTCCATCACCGCCTCGTGTCCCACGGCCTCCATGGAGACCTCGCCCAGCAGCCTCGCGGCCACCTCGGGGTCCTTCGTGGCCGTCGCCGCCTTCACCGCCGCCTCGGAGACGGGCTTGTGGTGGCCGAAGTAGATTTCCGCGCTCTCGGACACCAGGTTCTCCGCCCCCGCCCGGCGAACCTCCGGGGAGGAGTCGCGGACGAGCTGCTCGTAGGTGACGACGTCACCGTTCTGCGCCATGAACTCCACCGAGGGCGCGCCGCGCAGCGCCTTCACCGCGGCGGCGCGCAGGCCTGGTTCGGCGTCCTGGACGGCTCGCGACAGCAACGGCTGGATGAGCTCGGGCGTCTGCGCGTTGCTGGCCTTGGTGGCCAGGGCCGAGCCCACCACCTCCAGCACCGCGGGATCCCTCTCCTCGATGACGGCATTGCTCAGCCTCTCCGGCGACATGGCGATGGCCGCCTCCTTGAGCCGGAAGCGCACGTAGCGCCGGTAGGCCGGAGAGCCCTCCTTCAGCGCGAGCCGGACATCCTCCAGCATGCCCTCGACGGTGCAGGCCGTCTGCCGGGGCCGGGGCGCCGCGTCCTGCGCCAGGGCCAGGCCCGGTGTGAGCCCCAGCCCCAGGGCCAGCAACGCCGCGCGCAGCGTCGCCCGACGCACGCCTCCTCGAACCGCTCCGCTCCTCAGTCCTGGCGTGCTCATTCGTGCGGCGCTCCTTCCTCGACGACACACTCGTGGTACTCCTTCTTGTTCATCCAGATGCGGCTCCAGTCCACGGTGCCCGCCGCGTACAGCTCCTTGAAGTCCAGGTAGTCCTGCTGGAGCCGCGGGTCCTTCTTCGCGAACTCCGCCGCCAGGGGGAGCGCGTCCGCCCCGGCGGCCCGCAGCGCGTAGAGCATCATCGCGAAGCGCACGCAGATGCTGGACTCTCCGTCGAAGGCCCCGCGGTAGGCCTCCAGCGCCCTCTTCGGGTCCTCGGTCCGCGCCAGCCGGAAGGCGGACATCTCCCGCACCTGCCGGTCCGGGTCCGTCTTCATCAGCTCGGCCAGTTGGTCCACGGAGGCGCTGTCCAACAGCGGGTTGGAGTACGAGGGCATCTCCAGCGCGAGCTGCCGCACCGCCAGGTCCTTGGACGTCTGCCCGATGTCGAGCAGCTCCTTCCAGTAGGAGGCATAGGAGCCGGTGCGCTCGTAGTCCTCCTTCATCACCCGGCCCATCGTGCGGGTCGCCAGCCACGCGGCGGAGTCCGCGTCGACGTCCATGGCAATGGCCTTGAGCCGCTGGATGCTCTCGGGCGTGAAGCGGTGCTGCGTCTCCAGGGTGTCCAGGGCCGCGGCGCGGGTGGCAATCTGGGCGCTCTTGTCCTCGCCCAGCTTCAGCAGGCGCTCGGAGACGGCGGGGTTGCGCACGGCCGGCGCGGCCTTGAGGGCCTCCAGGTACAGGGTCGTCTCCGGCCCGTTGGCCTGGGCCGCCCACTCCACCAGCTTGAGGCCGCGCTCGGCGTCGTTGCCCACCACCTCGGTGAGCCGCTCCTTCAGGTACTCGGCCAGGAAGCGGTCATTGGCTGAGATTGCGTCCGCCAGCGCCGCGCGCAGCGAGTCCAGCGAGGCCGTCTTGTCGAGCTCCAGCAGCCCCTCCCAGCACCCGGGCATGGGAATCTGCTCCCGGGGCCCGTCCTTCTTCGCGGACGGAGCGGGCTGGCCCGGGCCGGTGGGCGCCGCCGAAGACACGCCCCGGGTCGAGGCACCAGAGGCCGCCATGGGTGGGGCGTCCTGGGACGAGGAGGCATTGCGCCGCAGCAGCACCACGCCGGCCGCGACGAGGACGGCGAGGACAAAGCCCGCGATGGCGGCTCTGGGAAGGTGACGGGAAGTCATGTCGGAAGGAGCCCACTCCGGGACGCGTCTGCCCCGGGCTCGAAGACGGGATGGAAGAGGAAGGGGAATCCCGACTCCCGCCCTGGAGCCCAGGGCGGGAGGGGAACAGCTCAACGAATTACAGCGTGGGGACGCCCACCCGGTTGTTGCAGTAGCCGCTGCTGCCGCAGGTGGTGCCGACGTTGGTGTACCAGGCCGAGTGGCGCGTGGTGCCGTTGCGGTTGTCGGAGTGCGAGTGCGGGCCGGTGGCGCTGCCCGTGCCGCCCACCAGACCCAGCGCGCAGCGGTCGCACGTCTTCGAGCCGGAGCTCACGTTGTTGATGAAGTGCAGCTGGCGGAAGTTCCAGCCGCTGCCGCCCGTCACCGTGTAGTAGTTGCCAGCGCCGCCGTTGCAGGTGGAGCCGTTGCACGCGGCCGCACAGCCGCCCGCGTACGAGTAGTAGTAATTGCCCACCAGCATGCCGCGGTGGTTCCACTCGTTGCAGCTGGCGTTGCCGATATCGAGCGCGGTGTGGCTGCCACCGTTGCAATTGTAATACGTGGTCGAATTCACCCAGGCCGACGTCTCACAAATGGGCCCGTTCGCGGTCGCGGCGGTGACCGTGCTGGCCCAGCCTGCCACCACCATTGCCACCACGGCGAACATCAAGGACTTCCGATTCATGCGGTGCTTCCTCCGGGGGTTACGCTGCGTGGACTGCTGCTACCAGCCCCTTCCCGCGCGACTCCCTGCGGCCCCGCGCGACAGGGGCATTCCTGGACCCAGGTGAAACGTGGCAAACGCGAATACCCGAAATTCCCTCTTTAGTGTCTCAAATTATCAACAGTCAAGAAAATAGGCGGGACGCCTTCATGGCTGAGCAACCGTTGAAGGTGCCTGCGCTGGTTCGACAGAAGGCCACCAGCCTCGGCAGGGATGGCGAAGCGTGGTTGGCGGGACTGCCCGAGGTCCTTGCGGGCCTCGAGGAGCGATGGTCGATGACGGTCGGCGAGGCGCTCGAAGGTGGGACCGCGGCCTTCGTCGCGCGGGCGCAGACGGCTGACGGCGGAGAAGTCGTCCTCAAGGTCGCACTCCCCGACCCGCTCTTCCGGGTTCAGGCCCAGGTGCTCGAACGCGCGCGAGGTCGTGGCTACGCCCGTCTGCTCGGGGCGGACCTCGACCACTACGCAATCCTGCTCGAGGCCCTGGGGCCGTCGATGGAGCAGCTCGGGATGCCCGTGGAGCGTCAGCTCGAAACGCTGGGCACCCTGCTCACGCGGGCGTGGGAGGTACCGCCCCTGGTCGAGCCGACCCAGACGGCCGTGGAAGCGAAGGCGCGCGAGTTGTACGCACTGGTGAGCCGGCTGTGGGTGGAGCTCGAGCGGCCCTGCCCGCCTGCGGTGTTCAGCCAGGCGCTGCGGTTCGCCGAGCGACGGGTTGCCGCGGCAGAGCCTGGACGGACCGTGCTCGTCCACGGCGATCCGCACCCTGCGAACGCGCTTCAGGTGAAGACACCGAGAGCTGGCGCGGAACAGGGCTTCGTCTTCGTCGACCCGGACGGGTTTCTCGCCGAGCCGGCGTACGACCTGGGTGTGGTCCTGCGCAGCTGGTGCTCCGAGCTGCTCGCGGGAGACGCCCCCACGCTGGCCCGGAGGTATTGCCATCTGCTGGCGAGCCACACCGGCGTCGATGAACAGGCCATCTGGGAGTGGGGCTTCCTCGAGCGTGTGTCGAGTGGCCTCTACGCGTTGGCCTTCGGCGCCGAGGAGCTCGGGCGGCCACATCTCGTGACCGCCGAGCTGCTCCTCGATTGAGCCCTGGGCAGGCGGTGCTCGGCGGGCCAGGTCTTACTCTTGATAGCCGGTGCGCTGAGACTCCACGCGCGCAGCCCCCGGGCCTTCCAGCTTCCGGCGGAGGTCCACCGTGGACACCGAAGGCGTCCCTTCTGGCCCCACGAGCGTGTGCCCATCCGCGGCGTAGAGCGCCGGCCGCCAGAACAACATGCGCAGGGCGCGCAGGTGCGGATAGACGATGGACGCCTCTGGGTTGAGCACACGGAGGTGCTCGCGCAGGAGCGGCGCGAACCGGGGGCTCATCGCCGGAAAGATGTGGTGCTCCTGGTGGTAGCTGAAGTTCCAGTGGATGAGGTCCATCACCGGATGCGTGTCCACGCTCGCCGTGTTCACGAAGGGGTTGTCCACGCTCTCGGACGCCGGCTGCAGCCAGTGGTTGGTGGCGATGTAGACCATCAGGGTGATGTTGCCGAAGAGGTGCGGGAGGATGAGCGCGTAGAACGCGCCCCTGAGCCCCATGACCCAGCCCAGCGCCCCCCAGCCCAGCGCGAGGAGGACGGTGAGGACCCGCTCCCGGACCCGGTTCATGCGCACCTTCTCGAACTGGGGCTGGCCGCTG
Source organism: Pyxidicoccus caerfyrddinensis (assembly GCF_010894405.1). GTDB lineage: Bacteria > Myxococcota > Myxococcia > Myxococcales > Myxococcaceae > Myxococcus > Myxococcus caerfyrddinensis. The sequence goes on along the minus strand of NZ_JAAIYA010000038.1, from coordinate 59,301 downwards.
TAGTGCCACAGGAAGGCCTGTCCCTGCGCCGTGAAGAAGAACGTGAAGCTGATGTAGCTGAGCCACGTGCCCGAGCCCGGTGACAGCGCGTGCACCACCCGGGAGAACCACTGGGTCCTCCACTCGTGCTGGCGCGGGAGGATGTCCGGGTCCCTGACGTGGATGTTCGCGGCGCTGTGGTGCGCCTGGACATGCCACGCGCGCCACGTGCCGGGCGTCACCAGGAACGGACTGAAGCCCACCCAGCCGAGGACGTCCTCGAGCACCTTGCTCCGGAACACCGAGTGGTGCAGCGCCTCGTGCGCGGCGAAGCCGACGGTGATGAGCATCTGCCCGAGCGTGAACGAGATGAGGAGGCACGCCCACCAGGGCAGCCGCCCACTCGCCGCCGCCCACACCATGACCACCATCACCGGCACGTGCGCGAGCGCGATGACGCCTCGCAACGGCTGGGGCTTGAAGGCTTCCGGAGGCATCGCGCGCCGCAACTCGATGCGGAGCTTCCGGAAGTCATCGACGGGAAACGCGTCTGTCGAAGGAATGGAGGAGCTCATGGTTGCCTCAAGCCATGGGACGGGCCAGGCCGCCCTCGATGACCATCCGAAGACGTCCCGCATCGTCGATGGCCGCGACGCTGCCGCATTGAACGAGGTCTCCCTCCACGCGCGGGGCGAGGGCCTTCAGGTTGAGCTGGAGCCGCCCGGTCCCCTTCCCTTCCACCAGGCCCCGGTCGAACGTGGCCCGCTGGAGCTGGATGGGCGCGAACACCGCCCCCGACACGCCGTCCGCGTGCATGGCGCTCAGCCGCCACGCCGCGTCCAGGGCGAGCGCGGGGACGCTGCGCCCCGCCTGCTCCAGCGGAACGCCCAGCTTCGCGAAGCGCGCCGTCCGTTCGAGCCTGATTTCCTCCAGGCAGTCGAACATCTTCCGCAGCTCGATGGGGGACCCCGCGGCGCAGTGCGGGTCCTGCACGGAGAGGCCGCCTCCCGACGACGTGGCCGCGTCCAGTTGCGGAGTGCCCCGAGGTGGCTCCGCCGTCAGCGTGAAGCGGGCCTCGGCGTAGACGAGGTCCTTTTCGAGCACCACTCCGGACGCATGCACGATGTCGCCGGTCAGCTTGACCTGCACGCAGAGGCGCCCGGGCTCGTCGGCCACGGGGGTGCATTCGGCGCGCAGGGTCTGCCGTCCGCCGGGCCTGACGCGGATGAAGCGTGAGAACCGGACGTCCTCGATGGTGACGGTGCGCAGCTCCGGCCGTCCATCACCGAGCGCGGCCTGGAGCATCAGGTCCAACGCCCAGGCGCCGGGCAGCGTCGGGGTTCCGCGGACGAGGTGGTCTTCGAGGCAGGGAAGGCTCGCCGCATCCACCACCAGCTCCCGCTGCGTGGGCCGGGCCGTGGGCAGCAGCTCCAACCCGTAGAAGGAGCGCTCGCTCTCGGTGAGCTGCACGTTGATGGGCTCACGCGGACGGCCATCGACGAGCTGGAGGAAGAGGGCCTCGCCCTCCTCGGCGCGAATCCCGCGCAGCTGGCGGCTCGCGCCGAGCACCTTGTACTCGGAGCCGCGCGTCATGCCGATGCCGTCCCAGGCCAGCCAGCCCACGCTGCACCAGCGAACCTCCTGGCTGGCGTCGCTCACCCAGGCGCAGAGCCGGTCCAGTGCCTCGTTGGCCGCGCCGTAGTCCGCCTGTCCGTCATTGCCGATGAAGCTGAAGGCAGAGGTGAGGACATGGAAGGGCACCGGCCTCGCGAAGCGGCTCGCGCAGGCGTCGCGGAGGTTCCGGAGCCCGAGCAGCTTGGTGTCCAGGTTCGTCCGCAGCTCCGCGAGCCGCCGACGGTTGAGCTTCTTGGAGGTCTGGGTGCCGGCGCCGTGGACCACCAGGTCCAGCCGCCCGTGGGCCTGGACGAGCTCCTGCATCACCCGCTCCACGTCCTCGGGACGAGTGACGTCCGCGGACCGGTAGAGCATCTGACCGGGAAGCCTCGCGAGACCTTCGAGCGTGGCGCGCAGCTCGCGCGCGGCCAGGTATCGCTCGAAGCGCTTGCGCAGCTCGGGCATCCGCGCGGTGCGGTTGGCCGCCAGCTCAGAGGCGTAGAACTCGCGCTCCAGGCGTGGCAGGTCCTCATCGCTCGCCAGGAGCACCTGCTCGGGAGCCTCCGCCGGGTCGCTCCGGCCGACGAGGATGACCTTGCAGCCGAACCGCTTCAGGAGCGCTCCGGCGAGGACCGCCGTCACGCCTCGCCCACCGCCCGTGAGCAGGACCACCGAGTGCGCGTCGAGTGTCGGCGCAGGCTCGGCCGTGACGTCCGTGGGCCGCAGGCGACGGACGCAGCGGCGCGGTCCATCGAAGCAGACCTCGACCGACGGTCCCCCTTCCTCCTCGGAGCCGAGCTCGTTGGCGACGACTTCGAGCGCGGCCGCGAGCGGGAGCGGCGAGGTGGAGATGGCGCGAACATTCCGCGCGGGGACCTCTCGACCGATGGACTTCAGCATGCCGGCGAACAGGCCCGTCACCGGGTGCAGCGTCCGGCGCGGCCCGACGCCGCCGATGCACAGGCTCGCCAGCTCGACCTCTCCCGCCGTCAGCCGCTCGTAGGCGCGCCGCGCGGCGAGGAAGAGCAACTCCAGTGCTTCGTGGCGCAGGGCCGTGTCCGAGACAACCTCGGACTCGCCTGCTCCGGATTCCAGCCGGCAGACCGCCAGGATGACCTGCGGCTCGAAGCCGAGCGCATCCAGACCCGCTTCCGCCGTCTCCTCACGGGTGAGGTCGATTCGGTGGACGCGGCCCTCCTGCCCGGAGCCGCCGGCGCAGAGGATGCGGTACTCAGGTCCGCAGAGCGCGGCGGCCTGGGCCGCGAGCTCGCGGGCCAGGGCCTCATCCTGGGCGATGAACAGCACGCGCCGGCCTCGCAGGTGGGTGGGCCGTGTCAGCCGCGCGGGGCGCTCGACGAGCACCGGCGCGTGGTAGCGGATGGGCGCCGCATGGTCGAAGCCCGTGGACTCTCCGGAAGCAGCGGGCACGGGCGCCGCGTGCCGCGACTCCCGCGCATCCGCCGGCTGCACGACAGCAGGGCGGTCGCTCTCCATGGGCAACAGTCGGAGCTCGAGCCGGTTTCCCGTCGCGGCATCCGGGTGGAAACGCAGCGTGGTGGCACGCCCCTCTCCGGCAGCCAGCACCGACCGGAGGACTTCCAGTCCCTCCCGTGCCGAGTGGGGTGGAAGCTCCAGGCGGGCTCCAGCGCTCTCACGCGCGTCGGCCGACATCCGGAGCCGGCACAGCGGCTTCAGGCCCCGCCGTGAGGCCACCTCGGCGGTGGTGACCGCCAGCATCGCCACGCCTTCGGCCGGCTGGGACGTGCCTGTCGCTTCGCCCGGTCGACGGACGTGGGTGCTGCCCACGAGCACCAACTCGAATCCGCTCTCCAGCACTCCACGCGCGGCCCGGAGCGCCGCGGACAACGAGGCGGCTCCCGCGTCCACCACGAAGTTGGGGCCCTTGAGGTCGAGCGCCCCCGCGATGCGGCCCGGCGTGACGTTGGGCATCATCCCCTGCAGCGTGTACGCCCCCGAGGGACGCAAGGAGTCCGTCACCACCTCGTGAAGACGGTCCGCCAGCGGCAGGACCGCGAGATGCTCCGGCGCGCGGTGGGCGAGCTCGCGAAGCTTGCGCCGCGTGGAGGAGGCCAACACGCGCTGGGTGGCCTCCACGCCACGGCGCGTCTTCCCTTCGAGCCCGAGCACCAGGGCAGTGCCCGAGCGCAGCGCATCGAAAGTACCCAGCTTCTGGACGAGCGCGCTCGCGACCACGAGCCCGAGCGTCTGCGTCGCATCCATGTCCTCGGCGATGTCCGGCAGCAGGCGGACCGACGTGGGCAGACGGATGGCCTGTGGGTCGAAGCGCGCTCCCGTCTCCGCGGGTGCACCCGGTACCGGCACGCCTCGCGCATCCGGGAACAATCCTTCCGCGGCCACCACCACCAGCTCGGTCATGGCCGAGGGACGGACTTGGGACCTGCGCGCGGGCGCCCCGCCCCGGTACTCCTCGAGGACCAGGTGCGCATTCGTGCCGCCGAAGCCGAAGCCGCTCGTCGCGGCGCGACGGGGCTGCGCTCCATTCTCCGGCCACGGCTGCTCGCGTGTGCTCACCTCGAAGTCAGGCCCGAGCGCCCGTAGCTCGGCGCCCGGCTTGTCGAAGTTGGACTGCTTCGGGAAGAGCCGGTGCTCCAGCGCCTTGCACAACTTGATGACCGAGGCCGCACCCGCCGCCCAGCCGACATGGCCAATCAGCGCCTTGACGCTGGCGAGTTGGAGGCCGCTTCGCTTGCCGCTGAACACCCGCGCAATCGACTTGAGCTCGGTGGCATCCCCGGCCGGTGTGGCCGTTCCATGCGCCTCGATGTACTGGATGCTCGCGGGCTCGACGTGGGCCGCCGCGTAGCACGCCTCCATCGCGGCCACCTGCCCCTCCGAGCGCGGCACGTTCGCTGAGCTGCTGCGCCCATCACTGGAGAGCCCCGCCCCCCGGATGATGGCGTGCACATGCAGGCCGGCGGCGGCCGCGTCCGACAGGCGCATCAGACCGACCACACCCGCGCCCTCGCCGAAGATGACGCCATCCGCCCGCTCGTCGAAGGGCCGGCTCCCCTTCGCGGAGAGCCCCTTGAACTGGGAGAACAGGCAGCTGTTCCCCGGGCCCGGTGAGAAGACGCCTCCCGCCAGGATGAGGTCCGCCTCGCCCACCTCCAGCGCCTTCATCCCCAGCGCGATGGCATAGAGCGAGGACGCACAGGCCGCATCCAGCAGCATCGTGGAGACACCCCGCCCCACCACGTCCGACACCACCGCCTGGAGCGTCGGGTGCGGCGCCAGGTCGGTGGAGCGTGCCTCGACTCCGAGGGCCTCCCGCGCCGCACGGGCGAGGGTTGCGACCTCCGAGTCCCTCGCGCCCTTCGCGCGCAGCAGGGCCTCGCCGGCTTCCAGACACAGCGCGGCGTCATACTCCGACGACCCATCCGCGGTGGAACCGAGCAGGCACTGGATGCGTCCCGAGGCGTAGATGGACGTCGCCTCCAGGCCGCGCATGGCCTGCGCGAGCGCGATGGCCAACAGCTTCTGCTCCCGCACGTACCCCTGGAAGCGCTCCGGCTCGAGCCCGGCGGGCGGGACGAGGTCCGCGTCCCGCACCATCCCCGTGAGCAGCGTATAGGTCCGGTCCGGCGTGCCCGTGGGGCCCGCGAAGTCCGTCACCAATTCCGGGTGGAGCTGCCCCTGGTCCACGATGCCGCTGATGCCCTGGCGGATGTTCTGCCAGTACGTCTCCGGGTCCTTCGCGCCGCCCGGGAGGATGCACCCCAGGGACACCACCGCAATCGCGGGCGCCTCACCCGCGGCAGCCTCGGACACGGCCGGAGGCGCCTCAGCCGGGAGCGCACCCGCGACGGTGGTCATCTCGACAGGCGCGTCCTTCGGAAGGATTCGCTGGATGATGCGCGTCAGCCGCCCATCCGTCCCGCAGTCCACGAAGCGCGTGCAGCCCGCCCGCGACAGCGTCTCCACCGCGCCGAGGAAGTCGAACGGACGCACCAGATGCGAGGCGAGCGCATTCGCCAGCTCGCCGTGCCCGCCCGTGTACATGCGCCCCTCGATGGGCGAGTAGAGGGGCTCCTGCGGCGGGCGCATGGGCACGCCTGCGAGCGCGGCACGGAACGCATCCGCCGCCGGCTTCAGCCCCCGATGGTGGAAAGGGTAGCGGCTGGAGATGAAGGTGAACCCCTGCCCCCGCCCTTCCAGGTGCGCGCGAAGCCGCTCCAGCTCCGCGCGCGGACCCGCGACCACGGTCTGCCGGGCGTGGTTGCGGCCGGCCAGCTCCAGGCTCCCGGCACCGCTGTCAGTGATGGCCCTGGCAGTCTCCGCCTCGCCGAGCGCGATGGCCGCGAGCGTCCCGAAGTCATCCGGCACGGAACGCAGCGCATGGATGCGCTGGCACACCACCTCGGCCCCCGTGCGCAGGTCGAGCGCACCGGCCGCCGTCATGGCGGCGATTTCCCCGAAGCTGTGCCCCACGAACACGTCCGGACGCACGCCCTGGCTCCGCAGCCACCGGGCACCGAGCACGCCAGACAGGAAGATGCCGAGCTGGTCGAGCTGGGGCACGCGTTCGAGCGCACGCGTCACCTCGTCGGCATCCCGCGCCGCGAGCAGCGGCGTCGCGTCGAGCCCGATGGCCTGGCTCGCGGCCGCGACGCCCGTGAGCTCGTCCCGCAGCTCCGGATGCAGCGCCTTCAGCCGGACGAAGAGCTCGGGTTGGAACGTGCCCTGCCCCGCGAAGAGGAAGGCCGTGGAGCCGGGCGGCAGTCGCGGCTCGCTCGCCGGCTTCGACTGGAGCTGTGGCGCCGTGTCCACCAGCTTGGAGGCGCCGAGCGAGGCGGGGTCCGCCAGGAGCGCCCTCGCCAGCTGCCGGATGGGCTCCGGGAACAGCTCGTTGACGGCATTGCCTCCGAGCAGCGCGCGCTCCCGGAAGCTCCTGGCGGCCTCGGGCTCGTGGATGCTCGGCATCGCCTCGAAGCAGTGCCGGAAGGAGTCGGGAAACGCGCGGAGGGCACCCGCCCTGTCCGCGCACAGGACGGTCTGGTACCCGCAGGCCACCGGAGTGCCATCGCTCTTCAAGGTCCGGAAGCAGAAGCGCACGGAGACCTCGCCCCGCTCCTCGACCGACGTCAGCACCACGAGCCGGTCCCCCAGCATCGCCGGGGCCAGGTTGCGCGAGTAGCCCTCGTAGGTGAGCAGCAGCACCTGCTCGAAGTCGCGGCGCAGCTCCGGCACGTCGAAGAAGTGCGGGCCGAAGAGCAGGTGCTCACGGCCGGCACACTGGAACTTGAAGTTGGTGAGGAAGTGATGGCTCCCGTACGCCATCGTGTCGTCGAAGTGGATGTCGTACGGGACGGCGAAGAAGCGCATGGCAGGGGCTCCGATGGAGGAAGGCTCAAGCATCGAGGGCGAGGAGCGTCCGTACGTCGTGACCATTCGTGTGGCGGTGACCCGGACCACCCGGGTGCGACTCCCTCCCGGCCGCGTCCGGCAACAGCCCGTCCACGGTGCCCGAGAGCCCGGCGTCCACCACCCAGATGGCCCCGTTCACCCGCTGCGTCTTCGACCCCAGCAGCAGCTCCGTCACGTCAGCGACGTCGTCCGCCGTGCACAGCTGCCCGCCGGGCGTGGCCGCCTCCCAGCGCGCCACACGTCCCGCCGCGTCGGGGAACATCCCGAGCAGCTCCCCGTGCACCGGCCCCGCGGACACGCAGTTGGTGCGGATGCCCTCCGGGGCCAGCTCCGCGGCCAGGTAGCGCGTGAGGGACTCGACGCCCGCCTTCACCACGCCCTGGCAGCCCAGGTCGTGCATGTAGCGCTGGGACATGGAGGTGGACATCGTGACGATGCTGCCGCCACCCCGCCGGGCCATCAGCGGCCGCGCGCGCATGGCGCACTCGTAGGTGCCGGTGATGCAGGTCCGGAACGCCTTGTCCCAGTCGCGCGGGGTGATGCGGTCGAACGGCCCGATGAGCCCGTTGGACGCGTTGCACACCAGGAAGTCGAGCCCGCCGAGCTGGTCCGCGATGGCGGAGAACATCCGCTCCAGGTGGTCCTCCTGCGCGACCGAGCCCCACAGGTGCAGCGCCTTGCCTCCCTCCGCGAGAATCTCCTGCGCGGTCCGCTCTCCCTCCTCCCGTGAGTGGAACGAGTTCACCACCACCGTCGCACCGGCCCGGGCGAGACGCATGGCGATGACCTTGCCGATGCCCTTCCCCGAGCCCGTGACGAGGGCAATCTTCCCCGCGAAGGGAAGCATGGGCCGGGATGCGGCGGGCGACGGTGCGCCCGACTCGCGCGGCGGTGCCACCGCCACTGCCACCGGCGCGGCCGGCGCGGCTCCCTGCGCGCGGGCGGCCTCGCAGATGGCGGAAATGGTCCGCAGCCGCTGGGCCGGAGTCGGCCCCTTCGCCAGACCGAGCTCCTTGACGAGCACCGCCAGGACCTCGGCCTGCTTCACGGAGTCGATTCCGAGCTCGTCCTCCAGGTCCGCGTCCAGCGTCAGCAGCTCCTCGGGATAGCGCGTCACCCGGGCGAACACGGCGCGCACCCGCGCCTCGAGGTCCGCCACGGCCCGCGGCCCAGCAGCGGGCGCCGCGACAGGCGCGGGAGCAGCCACCTGGGCTTGCACGACGACGGGCGCGGGTGCCTGCGCGGAGGGCGAGCCCGCCAGCAAAGCGGTCACCACCTCCGCCATGGCACCGAGCGTCCGGGCCTTCCCGCCCTTGGGCAGTCGCTCCGGGGGAATGTTGAACTCACGTCCGACCACGGCGGCAATCTCGGCGAGCTTCACCGAGTCGATGCCGAGCTCGTCCTCCAGCTGTGCATCCGCCGTGAGGATGTCGATGGGATATCTCGTTACGGATGCAGCGCAGTGGCGAATCTGTTCCAGGACCTTCGCCGCCGCGCCAGCGCTCTGCAGAGAAACATGTGAGGACATTTGTGCCTTCGTCGTCGTTGTTCGAGTTGCGCGCTGATGAATGCATCAGGGGTCTGACACGCCCTGATACAGGTGGTTTTCACCGCGCGGAGTGCAGCCCTGTCAGGACACACGTGTGACAGGGCCGCTCACGCGCACGCGGCCAGGGCGCTACAGAGGAACGAATGAGAAATGAAATCATCCCGGGAGGGCGTGCGCCCACCGGGTGACGGCTCTACTTCATGGGTTGCCACGGACCCTCACGGCGGCGCCGTGGCAATCGGATACATGTTTCAAACAGGGGGCGGTGACGTCCGCCGATTCCCGCGCGAGCGCGCGCGTCTACTTCTTCGCGGCCACCTGCTCGCGCAGGCGCTGCTCCGCCGCACGCAGCTCACCCGACGGGTCGCTGGGAGCGAAGTCCTCCACCTCGAACACCTGGCGCAGCTCGATCATCTCGCCGCCCGCGGTGGGGCAGCGCTTCATCCACTCGATGGCTTCCTGCTTCGACTTCACCTGAATCATCCAGAAGCCGCCGACGATTTCCTTCGACTCGGTGAAGGGGCCGTCGCTCACGCTGGGCTTGCCGCCCGCGGGGAAGCGGATGCGCGCGCCCTTCGAGCTCGGCTGGAGCCCCTCACCGCCGAGGAGCACGCCGGCCTTCACCAGCTCCTCGTTGAACTTCCCCATCTCCGTCAGGATCTTCTCGTCAGGAAGGGCGCCAGTCTCCGCTGCGGGGCCCGGGTACATGATCACCATGAATCGCATCGTCGTCGCTCCTGTGGATTGGCGGCGGGAGTGCCACCCCGCCTTCTATCCATGCGTCGAACGAGCGTTGTCGAAATCGACATGGCATTTTCTTTCGCCCGACACCGCCAACCGCCTGAAATCCCTGGGCCCGGGTGCCCGCTCGCTCAGTCGGCTTCCACGCCGTGGCGCTGGTGCCACTGCGCGATGGACTCCTTGGGGTAGCGCTTGAACTTCTTGTCCCCCTTGCTGGCGTGGACCGGGACCCAGCCGGGCTTGAACTCGAGCATGATGTGCACCAGCTCGGGCGGCACCGGCAGGGGCGTGTCGATGGCGGACGCGAACGGGTGGATGAGCTCCGGCCACGTCGGGTCATAGAGCCAGAGCGCCGAGCCGCACCGGCCGCAGAAGTTGCGCTGGCCCGTGCTCTTGTGGGCCCGCGCGTCCTCCGGGTTCTTGACGCTGGCGCGGTACACCTTGAGGTGCTGCTTCCCGCGCACCTTGAGCGACTCCGCATCGCCCGACAGGTTGATGGCGTAGCCCCCGCCGCCCTGCGTCTTGCGACAGATGGAGCAGTAGCAGCGCATGAACGGCTGGGGATGCTTCGTCTCCACGGTGAAGCGCACACCACGGCAGTGACAGGAACCTTCCAGCTTCATTCGTCCTCCTGAGCGGGGAAACCCCCGGGCCGTGCACCTGAGCACAGCCCGGGCCGCTCGCGGCGGGAAGCTCGCGGCGGATGACCACCCGTCAGCAGAACGTCTCTGCCTGCATCCGCTAGACGGCGATCGCCACGGTCAGCGTCGCCACGTAGCCGTCCGTGGTGTTGCCGGTGACGGTGGCCAGCTGCGAGTCGGAGCCGTCACTGAAGACGTTGTCGCTCGACAGGCTCACCTGCCGCAGGTTGCTGACGCTCGCCGAGTAGCCGGTGGTGGCGTACACCTCGTCGCACGCGGCCTTGGGCAGGGCGAGCTGCGAGACGGCGATCTTGTTCCCCGCCTTCGTCGCGGACGCGAGGGCCGGATAGATTTCGAAGTGGATGTGCGGCCAGCGACCCGAGTAGCAGGCGGGGAAGATGGTCGTGAACGTGAGCTTCCCGTTCGCGTCCGTCTCCTGCACGCCACGCAGGTAGTTCTGGTTCGTCACGCCCGAGGAGTAGAGCGAGTAGCGGCCCTCGCGGTCGCAGTGCCACAGGTAGATGGCGTAGCCCTGGAGCGGCTCGCACGTCCCGGAGGCGTTGACGAGCGTCAGGGTGACGGTGAGGGGAATGCCCGCCGCCGTGCCCGTGGCGGTGCCCACGCTGCTGCGGATGTCGCCGCGGACGATGCCCGACTCCGTGAGGACGTTGGGGCCGTTGGAGCCGTCGCCCGGATACGGGCCCGCGGTCTCCGTCGGAATCTTCGAACAGGAGCCGTCCCCCGGCGTCCCCGTCCCGGAGTCGCTGCCGCCGCAGCCAATCAGGGGCAGCAGGCTCGCGCCCAGGGCGAAGCGCAGCAACGTCCTGCGCTCCATGGAGGCGCCCAGCAGCTTCAGGTCCTGCGCCAGACCGCCGTCGTCGTGGTCATGCTCGTGCATGTGAATCCTCCCTGGCCCCCTTCAGGGCCACGGAGGGGATTCCACTTCAGACACCTTGCGAAAAGCTGAAGGCGCCCGGCGAGCCTGTCTGCTCGCCTACCCCACCGCGGCCACGGGGGCCTCGGCGGCCTCCGGGAGCGCGTCGAAGCTCTCGAAGGGGTTCTCCAGCATCTCCCGCAGGGTGTTGGCGAGCACGCCGGCGTGGAACCCGTCGATGAAGCGGTGGTCGAAGGTGGCGTTGATGTTCATCACCTTGCCAGGCACCACCTTGCCGTCCTCCACCACCGGCACCTCCTTCACCGCGCCGGGCGCGACGAAGATGGGCACGCGGGTGTAGGGCGCCAGCGGCACGTACGCCGTGTCCAGCCCCAGCGAGCCCACGTTGGTGATGATGGCCGAGCCGAACGCGTCCTTCGGCATGCCGAACCGGCTCAGGTCCAGGTTCAGCGTGTACATGAAGAAGGACAGGAGCCAGGTGAAGGTGTTGAGGAAGAGGTAGGGAATCTTCTGGATGGTCCCCTTGCCCTTCTCCAGCGCCACGTCACGGCGCTCGCGCACGCGGCGCACCGCCTCCTCCAGGTCTCCGGCAATCTCGCGCAGGCTCTTCTTGTCCGCGTCCTCGATGCGCGCCGAGGTGAGGTCCACCTTGCCGCCGTCCGTCTGCACGACGAGCGTGGAGAGCGTCACCCGCTGGCGCAGGTAGATGCGGTTGTAGCGAAGGATGGCGTTGGCGTCCGGGCAGCGGCGCAGGGCCTCGCCCATCGCCTTGGCCACCAGGTGCGTCACCGTGAGCCGCACGCCGGTGCGCTGGCGGAAGGCCTCGATGTACGCCATCGCCTTGTCCATGCGCACCGTCAGCGTCCCGTAGACGGTGGGGTCATACGCCGTCTTCCAGCTTCCGATCGCCAGCTTGCGGAAGCTCGACAGGTCGCGCTTCGGTATCAGCTCCAGGTGCGCCATGGCCGCAGTCCCTCCTTCGGAACGCCTACGCGGTGGACGCGCAGTGTCGCGGCTTCCCCCCTCCAAAGGGAAGGTGCACCTCGAAGCCTGCCCGCCTGCCCGTCTTCAACGCACTGCGCCACGAAAGAGCCCGGGCGGGCAGCCGGCGCAATGACTTATCAAGAACCGCGTACCCCGCATTGTCTCCCTCTCGCGCAGGGAAACCGGCTGTTACGCCCAGGTCTTGTCTACATGTCTCAGCCTGCACTCCCAGCAGCCCCTCCAGGGGTCGCTCCTCACCCATTTGATAGGGATATATGTATTTGACATAACAATTCGCGGCCTCGGCCCGGGCCTTCCCCCCACTTCCCCGGTTCCCGGCCCCTCCCTCCATGCCCCAGCCTCAACCGGATTCCTCCACCGTGGCCGTCGACCTGGAGCGCCTGGAGCGCGTCCGCGACGTGCTGGCGATGATTTCCCTCGGCGAGTTCGACCCGGCCCAGCACCTCATCCCCTTGGGTGAAGAGGACGCGTTCTCCTCCTTCGAGGAGACCATCAACCTGTTCGCCCGGCAGCTCCACGCCTCGGTGCGGGAGAACGCGCAGTCCATCCAGAAGCTGGAGTCCGCGCGCAGCGAGCTGGAGGAGAAGCTGGCCACCATCGAGCAGCAGCGGCTGGCCATCCGGGACTTGTCCACGCCCATCATCGAGCTGTGGGACAACATCCTGACGCTGCCCATCGTCGGCGTCATGGACACGCAGCGCTCGGTGGAGATGACCGAGCGGCTCCTGCAGCGCATCTCCCAGGGCAAGGCCCGCTGCGCCATCATCGACATCACCGGCGTGGAGGTGGTGGACACCGCGACGGCCAACCACTTCGTGAAGATGGTGGCGGCGGCGCGCCTGCTCGGCACCCACTGCGTCATCACCGGCATCAGCCCCTTCATCGCCCAGACGCTCACCCAGATTGGCGTGGAGCTGCGCGGCGTGAAGACGCTCGCCACGCTCCGAGACGGCATCCAGGAGTGCCTGCTGCACCTGCGCAACAACTCCGCCCTGCGCGCCTTCGAGGCGAGCAGCGGGCAGCGCTCCTGAGTCTCCGCCCCGAACGCCCCCTTCCCCAAAGAGCTCCCATGACAGACTACGTATCCCTGAGCCGGCTTTCCGTCAGCGGCTCGAGCACCATCTCCATCGTCGACGCCGTCAAGGGCTTCTCCGTCCTCGTCGAGGAGTTGATGAAGACGATGAAGATCCAGACGCGCGACGCCCAGGGCAAGCCCGTCGTGGACCCGACGGCCTGGTACCCGCTCGAGAACTACATGCCCGTCTACAAGAAGATCGAGACGCTGCTCGGCGGACGCGGCCTGGAGAAGGTGGGCTCGACGATTCCCCAGTTCGCGGAGTTCCCGTCGAACATCCGCGACATCCACTCGGCGCTCGCGGGCATCGACGTCGCCTACCACATGAACCACCGCCTGGACGGCAAGCCCATGTTCAATCCGGCGACGGGGGAGATGACGGAGGGAATCGGGCACGTCAGCTACCAGCCCGTGGCCGGGAAGAACGAGGCCCTCGTGGTGTGTAGCGACCTCTATCCGTGCCGCTTCAACGTGGGGCTCATCCGGGGCATGGCCCAGCGCTTCGAGCCCAAGGCCACCCTCACGCATGGCCCGCACCAGGACTGCCGGCTGAAAGGCGCGGCCACCTGCGCCTATCTCATCAACTGGTGAAGCCCCCTCGCGCAAGGCCGGCCAGTGCCCGGCCCCGCGCGAAGCTGACTACGGCTTCAGCTTGAGGCGCACCAGGTCCGAGCGCCGCGACAGCGGCGTGTACCAGGTGCCGTCCAGCTCGAACGGGCCGGTGAAGTCCCCGGACGCCACGACGCCGTCCTGCGTGGCCGCGAGCTGGAGCCGGTAGCCCAGCGCATCGAAGACACGCACCCAGCGCGTCCCCAGGTCCGAGCCGAACGCCGCCACCGTCGGACGGTCCGGTTCGGTGGAAGCCGGGCCCACGGTCCCCAGCCCCAACTCGCTGCCACCGCCCGCCTGCGAGGTGAGGAGGGTGCCCGCCGCGTCCACGACGAGGTCGTGGAAGAAGTGCCCGGGGAACTGGCGCAGCGAGAGGTCCGCGCCCGTGCTGGAGAGCAGCCCCAGCAGGCCGTCGCGCGGGCCGCCCTCGTAGTCGTCCGGGTCGCTGCTGGCGTACTCCTGGCCGGCGAACGTGAAGCGGCCCCCGAAGTCGGCGGCGAAGGCGACGCGGCCGTCCGGCAGCACGCCCACGCCCGTCAGGCTGCTCCACTGCACCGGGAGGACGCGAGACCAGGCGTGCGCACCGACTGCCGTCCAGCGCGCCACGAAGGGACCGCGCCCGGGGATGGCGCCCGCGCCGAAGTCCGTGTCGCCGCCGGACCAGCCACCGACGGTGACGCTCTCCGCGGCGTCCACGGCGACGCTCGTCGCCTGCGTCCCGCGCAGGCCGCTGCCCACCAGCGTGTGGGACCAGAGGTACGCGCCGTCCCACTGGAGCTTCAGGACGAAGGAGTTCGGGTACTCGTCGTCGTACGGGTACGCCTTGCCCGAGTACACCGGGCCGGCGCCGAAGTCCGTGTAGCCCCAGAACGTGCCCACGACGATGGCGCTGCCGTGCGCGTCCGTGGCCAGGTCATACACGGTCATCGGATTGTCCTGGCGCCCCTCGGAGGTGTCGAACCACGCCGTGAAGCCGCGCGTCCAGTCCACCGCGCCCGACGGCGTGAGCTTCACCACCACCATGCCCGAGCCCTGCGGCAGCGCGCCCTTCCCCAGGTCCGGCGCGCCGGAGTAGCTGCCCGCCACCAGGACGTTGCCCAGCGCCGTCACCGTCACCCGGCTCAGCTCGACCCCCGCCTGCGCGAAGGAGCGCGTCCACGCCACGCTCCCGTCCGCGCGGTGGAGGGTGATGACGTCCGTCTGCTCGGAGTAATAGGGCGCGCCCGGCGTCTGCTCCACCGTGCTCAGGGCCGCGAAGCCCCCGCCCGGCACCGGGGCAATGTGGACGGAGCGCTCCGCGAGCGGGCCGCCCGACTGCCGCACCCACGCCGTGGTGCCCGAGGGCTTCGTGCCCCGGTACGAGCAGAACGCGGCCGTCTCGTAGACGACGACGAGCTGGGGCGCGCCGGAGATGATGCCCTTCTCCTGCGCCTCCGACGAGACGAAGCGCGCCCCGTCCGTGCTGTCCGGCAGCAGCGCGAAGGTGTAGCGACCGGACGCCGTCACCACGTCCGTCACGTCGTACTCCACCCACGCGTCGCGGGCGACGGCGCCCAGGTCCCCGAGGGCGCTCCCCGTCACCGCGGGGCGGTGGTTCCAGTCCGTCGCCGCCGCGTCGAAGGGCGCCGCGCGGAACAGCCTCGGCCCATTGCCCGTCCCGTCCACCGAGTACAGGCGCAGCAGCACGCGGCGCACCTGGCCGGCGCCCAGCTGCACGTCGAAGTCGAGGAAGCTCTCCGCGCGCGGCTCCGAGTCCACCCGTAGCGCTGCCTGGTGGTGGAACTTCATGTCCGGCGTACCCTCGTCGGCGTACGTGTCCTGCGCCGTACCCGTCCCGGAGGAGAAGAGCTCCGTGCGCGTCAGGCACGCATCCGTGGGCGCGGCCCGGGGCGCGCCCGCCCAGACGAGGAGCTTCGGGCGGCGCGAGGTGTCCGTGCTCTCGCGCGAGAGGAATGTCACCCCGTCGGTGGACGTCCCGTAGAGCCCGAGCGTGTAGTCACCGTTGCCACGTACGAGGTCCGTCACGTCGTAGTCCACGTACGCGCCCGCGGCGATGGCCTGCGAGTCGTCCAGCGCCGCGCCCACCTTCGCGGGGCGGGTGTTCCAGGTGACGCTTCCCTCGCTCCAGCTCCCCTGCGTCGCGTACACCGCCGGGCCGTCATCGGTGCCCGCGCTGGCGTACACGCGCAGCACCGCGCGCTGCACCGTCTCCGTCAGCCCCTGCACCGTGAAGCGCAGGTGCACCTCCTGCTGCGGCGAGTTGTCCGCGAGGAGCGACGTGGAGGCGCCACCGCTGGAGGAGGCCGCGTTGTCCGCGGAGACGTACGTGTCCGCGCTCGGCGAGAAGCTCACGGGGGCGCCGGACACCGGCAGCGGCGCGGGGGCGGGCGTCGGGTGGTCCTCGGCGGACTCCACCGTGAGGACGAGCTGCGGACGGAGCGTCGCGTCGGGGTGCTCGCTGGAGGCCAGCGTCACGCCGTCCGTGCTGTCCGCGGACATGTAGATTTCGACCCAGCCGTTCTCGGAGATGTACATGCCCGAGACATCGAGCTCCATCCAGGTGCCGCTGGCCACGGGCCCCGCGCTCGCGACGCCCCAGCCGTTCCACTGCGGGCGGGTGTTCCACGTCACCGTCTCGTTCCACTCGCGGACGCCCGGCGGGTCATACACGGAGGGCCCGTCCGAGGAGCCGTCCAGCGCGTACAGGCGCAGCCGCGCCGACGTCACCGTCCCCGGCAAATCCGGCACGAGGAACTTGAGGTACGCCTGGGACTCGGGCGCGAGGTCCACCTCCAGCGTGGACGAGGAGCCGTAGCTCGTCGTTGGCGCCGTCGCCACCACGTGCGCATCCGCGGCGGCCGCCACCGTCACCGTCTGCGTCGTCAGCGGCGCTTCCTTCGCGCCCGCGTTTTCGGGCTCCGCTGTGGAATCCGTTGCCTCATCGTGGGTTGTGCCGCACCCTGCGAGGACCGCGAGCGCCACACCCATGCCCCACCCCACCACCGCGCCTGTCCACCTTCTCACACGCTTCCTCCCTCTGGCCCCACGGAAGCGGCAGGTGAGCAACAGGTGCGCCAGCCCGGGGAAGGAGCGGCGCCCGGCGGAGTCACGGCTGCCTGCCCTCCAGGCAGGCGATGGCGGCTCCCGCCCCCCGGTGCCCAGGTTTCCAGCAGCACGCCGTGCGGCAGGCCCCCGTCACGCGGACACCCAGGAAGGAGCAGGCGCTTAATCATGGAGGAGCGAGCGTCCGACGCGCCGCGCCCACGCGGAGGGTGGCGGTTCATGCTCCGGGCCCTGTCCCACCGCAACTACCGGCTCTTCTTCGCGGGGCAGAGCGTGTCGCTCATCGGCACGTGGCTCACGCGGGTGGCGACCGCCTGGCTCGTGTACCGGCTCACCGGCTCGGCGCTGCTGCTGGGGGTCATCGGCTTCTGCGGGCAGATTCCCACCTTCCTCCTGGGCCCGCTCGCGGGCGTCCTGGTGGACCGGTGGAACCGGCACCGGGTGCTGGTGGTGACGCAGGTGCTGGCGATGCTCCAGTCGCTCGCGCTCGCGGTGCTCGCGCTCAGCGGCCACATCGCCGTGTGGCATGTCGGCGCGTTGATGGTGCTCCAGGGGCTCATCAACGCCTTCGACATGCCGGCGCGGCAGTCCTTCGTGGTGGAGATGGTGGAGGACCGCGCGGACCTGCCCAACGCCATCGCCCTCAACTCGTCCATGTTCAACGGGGCGCGGCTGCTGGGCCCGTCCGTGGCGGGCGCGCTCATCGCCGTCCTGGGAGAGGGCGGCTGCTTCCTCATCGACGCCTTCAGCTACCTGGCGGTGATTGCCTCGCTGCTGGCCATGCGCATCACCCCGCGCGCCCGCACGCATGGCCCGCAGCACGTCCTCACGGAGTTGAAGGAGGGCTTCCAGCACGCCTTCCACTTCCCGCCCATCCGCACCCTGCTGGGGCTCATCGCCGTGGTGAGCCTGATGGGGATGCCCCTCACCACGCTGATGCCGGTGATGGCGTCCCAGGTGCTGCACGGCGGGCCCAACACGCTGGGCTTCCTGATGGCCGCGTCAGGCCTGGGCGCGCTGACGGGCGCGCTGTTCCTGGCGTCCCGGCGCTCCGTGCGCGGGCTGGGCGGCGTCATCTTCACCACCACCCTGCTCTTCGGCGCGGGGCTGATGGCCTTCTCCGCGTCGCGGTACATGGCCCTGTCGATGGTGACGATGGTGCTGTGCGGCTTCGGGATGATGGTGACGACGGCGTCGAGCAACACCGTGCTGCAGACCATCGTCGAGGAGCGGATGCGCGGCCGGGTGATGAGCTTCTACGCCATGGCCTTCATGGGCACCGCGCCCTTCGGGAGCCTCCTGGCGGGTGTGCTGGCCACGAACCTGGGCGCTCCGCGGACGCTCGCCATCGGGGGCGCCATGTGCCTGCTGGGCGCGGCGTGGTTCCGGATGAAGCTGCCTTCGCTGCGCGAGCATGTGCGCCCCATCTACCAGCGGCTGGGCATCATCCCGGAGGTGGCCAGGGGGATGGACATCGCGGCGGAGCGCACCGGCCCCCGGGAGAGCTGACCCGCGCTCAGCCCTCCGCACGCCCCGGCGTCTTGTCCGGGTCCGGCCAGGGATGCGTCCGGTGCGGCGCCTCCTCGTCGTCGCCCTCGGCACAGCCCGGCGTGTGGCCAGGCACTTCTTCCTCGTAGGCGCCCTGGCGCTCCAGCACGTCCTCTTCTGGCTCGCCCATGCGCCGGCGTTCGTCGATGTCCGGCATGAGTCCTCCCTTCAGCGAAGATAGTCAGCCGTGGGAAGATGAGGACTCGCGCCGGAGGGCACGCATGTCCACGAAGAAGGGAGCCGTCCACCGGCTCCTCGCCACCACGCGACAGCTCGTGGGGAATGTCGCCGGTGGACTGGTGATGTTGTACGTCGTCCTCCGTCCCGACCGCGCGGGGAGCGAGCGGGCCCGGAAGAACGCGGACGTCCTCATCGCCGCCTGCCGGGCCTTCCAGGCGAAGCACGGCCGGTTCCCCGCCACGCTGGAGGAGCTGGTCCCCGGCTTCCTGTCGGAGCTCCCCCGCGCGAAGTACGACGGGCCGCACTTCGGCTTCACCTACGAGCCGAACGGCGACTCGACGCGGCACGTGCTGGGCTGGACGGAGGTGATTCCCTTCGGCCGCCCCTTCTACGTCCTCGAGGAGGACCGCTGGGGCTACCTGGATTGAGCGCGGCCCTGTGCGGGGCATGACAGACGCCCGACACGCCGGAATGCAGCCCGCCAGAGCAGCGCTATAGCTTGCAGCGCCATGCGCTCCTTCCTGTTCGCACTCGTCACGCTGCTGTCCGCCTGCGCGAGCTCTCCGCAGCCGCAGCCGCCGTCGGAAACCCCTCCTCCCACCGCCACCGCTCCGGACGCCACCACCCCGGCCGGCGCGACGGGCATGCCGGGTGCCCCTCCCACTGACGGCACGCAGGCCAACGCCGGGCCCGCGACGTCCGGGGCTCCCGCTCCCGCGGATGCGGCGGTGAAGCCGGAGAAGGTGGCGCCGGACGTGCCCTCCGGTGCGGACGCGGCGCGCATCGCCGAACTGGCGCGCAAGGTGACGCCGCTGGTGGACGCCTTCATCAACATGGAGCCCCAGCTCACCCGCGACGGCAAGCAGGCCCTCTTCATTTCCAGCCGCGACGGCCTGCCCCAGATCTACGTGGCCGACGCCCGGCGCCCCGACGCGCCCGCGAAGCGCCTCTTCGAGTGGGGCGAGCGCGTGTCCCAGGTCACGACGACGCCGGATGGCCGCTCGCTGGTGTTCCTCTCCGACACCGGCGCGGACGAGAACTGGTCCATCTGGAAGGTGGGGCTGGACGGCTCAGTGCCGGTGGAGCTCACCGCGGGCGAGAAGCTCAACCGCGACAACGCGCTCGTGCCCGACCTGGCGCCGGACACCGTGTACTTCAGCGGCCGGCCCATGAATGCCGCGGAGACCGCGTTGTACGCAGTGCCCGCCTCTGGCGGCGCGTCCCGAGAGGTGTACCGCGACGACCTGCCGGGCTTCCTCACCGACGTGAGCCGCGACGGCAGGGCGGGCCTCTATGTGCGCTACCCGTCGCGCTCCGAGAACTACCTCGTGCGCGTGGACCTCGCGTCCGGCCAGACGCGGCCGCTCTACCCGCGCGAGGGCAAGGTGGCCGTCTTCGACGCCCGCTTCTCCCCGGACGGGAAGACGGTGTACGTGGCCACCGACGGCGGCGGTGAGCAGGCGTGGCTGCTGGCGCTCGACGCAGAGAGCGGCGAGGAGAAGGCGCGGTACGTGGAGAAGGCCCCCGCCACCGCGCTCATCAACAGCGTCGAGGTCTCCAAGGTGGGCGGCCTCGTCGGCCTCTCTCTCGGGGCAGGAAACCGGAGCGAGGTCCGGCTGCTGGATGCGCGCACGCTGAAGCCCCGCGCCCGCATCACCATGCCGCTGGGCCAGGGCAGTCTGGGGAAGTTCTCCGAGGACGGCCGGCGCCTCACCGCCACCTGGTCCACGCCCACCACGCCCACCGACGTCTGGGTGGTGGACACGAAGACGGGCAAGGTGTCACCACTGCGCCGCGAGCCGCGCCCGTCCTTGAAGGAGGTGCCGGCCATCGAAGTGAGCATCTCTTCCGTGCGCGCGCATGACGGGCTGGAGCTGCCCGTCAACGTCTACCTGCCGAAGCAGCGCACCGGGAAGCTGCCGGTCATCGTCAGCTACCACGGTGGGCCTTCAGGGGCCTCGCAGATTCGCTGGTCGCCGATGACCGCGTTCTTCCTGGCACAGGGTTACGCCTGGGTGGAGCCGAACGTGCGCGGCTCCGACGGCTTCGGTCGCGCGTTCGAGGAGGGGGACAACGGGCCAGCGCGCCTCGCCGCGTTCAAGGACATCGAGGCCACTGGCCGTTGGGCGGCGTCCCAGCCCTGGGCGGACCCGGACCGCGTCATCATCTTCGGCGGCAGCTATGGCGGCTACACCGTGCTGGTGGGCCTCACCCGTATGCCGGACCTGTGGCGCGCGGGCGTGGACCTGTTCGGCGTGGCGGACCTGAAGACGTTCATGGCCACCACCAGCGGCTTCATCCGCGAAATCTTCCTGGTGGAGTTCGGCGACCCGGACAAGGACGCCGCCTTCATGGAGTCCATCTCCCCGCTCAAGGACGTGGACCGCATCGTCGACCCGCTCTTCGTCTACGCGGGCGCCAATGACCCGCGCGTGCCCCGCAGCGAGTCGGACCTCATCGTCCGCGCCCTGCGCGAGCGCAAGGTGCCCGTCGAGTACATGGTGGCCGACAACGAGGGCCACTCGCTCGCGCGCAAGGAGAACCTCATCGAGTTCATCTCCCGCGCGGCCCGCTTCCTGGAGGCCCACGCGGCGCCCGCCTCGAAGGTGGGCGCGAGGTAGCGACGCCGCGTTCTCGCTCCGTGGCGCTCAGCCCGCCGCGGGTGCCGCATCGGCCGACGCGTCGGGCCGGCCGGGGCGCGCACGCGCCTGGGAGATGGCCCAGGCCGCGTTCACCAGCCCCACGTGGCTGAAGGCCTGCGGGTAGTTGCCGAGCAACACCCGCCGCTCTTCATCCACCTCCTCCGCCAACAGGCCCACGTCGTTGGCGAAGGACGCGGCGCGGGTGAAGGTGACGGTGGCCGCCTCCAATTCGCCCGCCATCGCCTGCACCTGCGCGAGCCAGAAGGTGCACAGCAGGAATGCACCCTCCTTGCCCTCCACCCCGTCATCCATGCGGTAGCGGTGGACGAGCCCGTTGCGGTCCGTGAGGTGCTCCTGGATGGCCCGCACGGTGGAGCGCACGCGAGGGTCGTCCGCGGGCAGGAAGCCGACGATGGGAATCATCAGGCACGCGGCGTCCAGCACGTCCGAGCCGAACGCCTGCGTGAAGGCGCCCACCTCCTCGTTCCAGCCTTCCTCCAGCAGCGCCCGGCGGATGTCGTCGCGCGTGCGGCGCCAGCGCTCCACGCGGTCCCCGGCGTCCAGTCGCTCCGCCAGGCGAATGGCCCTGTCCAGCGCCACCCAGCACATCAGCTTGGAGTGGACGTAGTGGCGCGGCTCGCAGCGCATCTCCCAGAGGCCCTGGTCCTCCTCCCTCCACCGCTTCGCCGCCATCTCCGCGGCGTCCACCAGGAAGCGACGGAAGGTGCCGTCCGTCTTCTCCAGCATGTCCTCCAGCCGGTGCGCGGAGCTCAGCACCTCGCCGTAGACGTCGAGCTGGCGTTGCGACCAGGCGTCGTTGCCCACGCGCACCGGCGCGCTGCCGCGCCAGCCGGAGAGATGGCACAGCTTGCGCTCGGTGAGGTCGTGCTCGCCGCCGACGCCGAACATGGCCTGCAGCTCCTGGCCGCTGGCGAGCTGCGACTGCGCCGCCTCCGCGAGGAATTGGAAGTAGCGCTCCGCCTCGTCCGGACAGGCCGCCACCCAGAGCGCGTCCAGGGTGAAGCTGGCGTCGCGCATCCAGGTGTAGCGGTAGTCCCAGTTGCGCACGCCGCCCAGCTCCTCCGGCAACGACGTGGTGGGCGCGGCGATGATGGCGCCCGTGGGCTGGAAGGTAAGGCCCTGCAGCACGCGGCCGCTATGGTGGACGAGCTCGCGCCACGGGCCCTCGTAGCCCTGGTGCTCGTCGGACCAAGAGCGCCAGGTCTCCGTCGTGTCCTCCAGGCGGCGGGCAATCTTCTCCTGCGTCCACAGCGCCACCGGCTCCGACCACGTGAGCTGATGCTGCACCGCGAAGCCCGTGGACTCGCCGGCGCGCAGCGCGAAGGTGGCCCGCACGTCAGAGCCCTCCAGGCGCAGCGGTACCGCCGAGGCGAGCAGCAGCGCCTCCGCCCCACCCCGGCACTCCACACCGCCCTCCTTCGGGCGGAGGGACGGGGAGATGAGCCCGTACTCCGGCCTGGCGCTCAGCTCGAGCGCGAGCGTGACTTCGCCTTGCGTGCACGTGACGTGGCGCAGCAGCACCCCGGGAGAGGCGCGGCCCAGCTCGTGCCCGCGCTCGTTGCTGCCCATCGCCAGGGCGTCCCGCAGCACCACCGTGCCCGTCGGCGTATGGAAGGTGGTCTCCAGCACGAGCGTCTGCTCGCGGTAGCGGCGGGTGGCGCGGGCCTCGCCCTCGGGGCGCAGCGAGAAGTGGCCCGCCTTCGCGTCGAGGAGCCGGCCGAAGACGGAGGGCCCGTCGAAGCGGGGGAAGCAGAGCCAGTCCACCGAGCCCATCCGGCTCACCAGTGCCGCCGTGCGGCAGTCCGACAGCAGGGCGTAGTCGCTGATGGAGAGCGTGCTCATGCGGTGCGCTGGCGTCCCGTCGTTGGAGTTCTCTGTCTGCTCACGGTTGGGATGCGAGGGCCGGGTCACAAGCACCACCGGGCGCGCGGACCGGGCCTGGAGTGCCCGTCCGGGGGGCAGGCGACGGGGCGAAGGGCGTTGGGTTAACGTCCTCCACCATGCACCTCACGCGCTTCTCTACCGCCGTGCTGCTGACGTGCCTCGTCGTGGCGGGCTGCAACCGCGACTCGACCTCGAAGCCTCCCGCCGCACCGCAACCGGAGGCACCTGCCCGGGCCGCGCTGACGCCTCCCTTCGAGAAGGCCGGGCTCGTGGCCCCCACCACGGTTCCGGGACAGCCCGACACGGGCGCGGTCGACCTCGCGGAATTGCGCGACTCCGTGGCGGACCCGCAGGTGCTCAGCGAGGAGCAGCTCGCGAAGCTGCTCCAGTCCGGAGGCTCCGGGGAACAGCATGAGGAGCAGCGGCTCCGCGCCGCGCTTTCCGAACGGGAAATGCAGGCGAGGCAGCAGCGTCAAGGGTCGAGGATCGAGGATGGGGAAGAGCAACTGCCCGAGACGGAGGCCGAGCCATTGGCGGTAGCGGTCGAGAGCCCCCCGCCGGCCCCGGCGGCCGCGCCGCGCCCCTCGGAGCCCTCCGACGACGGTGTCGTCGAGGGCGGAGTCGTTGGGGGCGTGGTGGGCGGCGTCGTGGGGGGCGTGCTCGGCGGGGTGGTCGGGGAACAGCCCGCCTCCACGGGCGCGCCCAGGCAGCTCCAGCAGAAGCGCCGGGAAGTCATTCAGATCATCAAGGGCGGAGGCGCCTCCGCGGCCAAGCCTTCGAAGAACGCTCCCGATGACGCCGAGGACCTCCCCACTCCCGTGCTGCCCAAGGTGGAGGCGGCGCCCCGGGCGGCGAAGGTGCTCGTCATGGACGAGGCCGGCCGCTACCAGCCGCTCAAGACGCGCGCCGTCCGCGTGGTGACGTACATCCAGGGCGCCCGCGCCCGCACCGTGGTGGACCACCTCTTCGAGAACGACACCAACCGCAACCTCGAAGGCACCTTCTACTACCCTCTCCCCGGCGGCGCGGCGGTGGCCGGCTTCGCGCTCTACTCCGGCTCGGTCGCCGTCAACGCGCCTTCCCTCTTCCAGTCGTCGGACCTGCTGCCGCCGCTGGGTGACGACTCGGCGCGCGTGGAAGAGCTGGGTGCCTCCGCGCCGCCCAGCCCGAAGGGGGCGAAGCGCTCCTGGGGCGAGCGCCAGGAGGCTCGCGTCGTCGAGCAGAAGCGCGCTCGTGAAGTCTATGAGGAGATTGTCCGCCGCAACGTGGACCCCGCGCTGCTGGAGTGGGCGGGCGCCTCCACCTTCAGTGCCCGCGTCTTCCCCCTGCCGCCGAAGTCGCTCAAGCGCGTGGTCATCGCCTACGAGCAGACGCTCATCTTCGACGGGAAGAACCTGCGCTACACGTGGCCGCTGCCCGTGGGCGCCGGCAAGGACGTCCAGGTGTCCGCGCGCCTCCACGTGGACCCGCGCCAGGCGGACTCGGTGACGGTGCAGCCGGAAGGCGTTGCGCCGCGCACCCTGGGCCCGTGGCGGACGTATGACTTCGCGAAGCTGCAAGGGGACGGAGCGCTCGCGGCGGCGCTCACCCCGAAGCGCGCGGAGGCGGACGTGCTCGTGGGCCGCGACGTGGCGGGCCTGCCGGGCCAGGCCTTCCACGCGCGCGTGCGACTGCCGGCGCGGCTCACCTCGGAGGCAGAAGGGCCTCCCACCGGACGCGCGGTGCTGGTGGTGGACACGTCGCTGTCCATCGAGGACGGCAATGCGTGGGCACTCCAGGCGGCCACCCTGCGCGCCCTGCTGGAGAAGGACCCGACGCTCCAGGAGTACGCCGTCCTCCTCTTCGACGTGCGCCCGCGCTGGCTGCACGGGACGGGCTGGCGCACCAATGACGCCGGCCACCGGAAGGAGACCTTCGCCGAGCTGGAGCGCATCTTCCTCGAGGGCGCCTCCCACGTGGACGGCGTGCTGGCGGAGCTGGACCGCGCCGGCAGCGAGTGGCTGAAGCCCGCGCAGCCCGGCGGCAAGGTGACGGCGTTCCTCCTGTCGGACGGCAACGTCACCTGGGGGCAGAGCAACGTGGAGTCGCTCATCTCCAAGCACCCCAGCGCCGAGTCGCTGCGCTGGGTGACGTACCGCTTCGGCGAGGCCGCGGTGAATGCCGAGCTGTTCGACGCGCTGGCCCGCTCCAGCGGCGGCCGCGTGGTGAACGTGCTCTCCGGCTCCGAGGTGGATGCGGCGGCCCGGGCGCACCGCGCCGCCGCCGTGGTGCTGGAGCGCGTGGAGGTGAAGGGCGCGGCGGTGAAGGACCTGGTGGTCGCGGGACGGCCGCATCTCGTCTTCCCCGGGCAGGAGCTGCAGGTGGCCGGGCGGCTCCCCGAGGACGGCGCCGCCGAGATGGAGGTGGTGACACGCGCCAATGGCGAAGAGCGCGTCCTGCGCGTTCCCCTGCCCCGCGACGAGGAGAGCCCCTTCGCCCCGCGCGCGTGGGCGGAGCTGTTCGTCGCAAGGCTGGTGTCCCTGGACGACGAGCGGTTGGACCGGATGGTGGTGGCGCTCAGCCAGCACTACCGGCTGGCCAATGCCCGCGCCTCCATGCTCGTGCTGGAGTCCGAGTCCGACTACACGCGCTACGCCATCCGCGACGAGCGCGTGGAGCTGAATGATTTGGAAGCCCTGCGCCGGAAGGAGGAGGACCAGCGGAGGGACAAGCTCCAGGGGATTGCCCTGGATGAGGTGCCGAAGTCCGGGCAGGACGTCGTGCGCGGGCTGACGGAGAAGCGCACGGCGCTGTCCGCGCTGCTGAAGCGCCAGCCCTTGCGCGAGGACCCCTACGCCGGTGGCGAGGAGCGGCTCCAGGCGGAGCTGGCGTACCGGCAGGCCCGCCGCGCCAACAAGGATGACGTCATGGTGTACGAGGCGGTGGCGCGCAAGCGGGCCTTCTCGGGCGACACGTGGGGTGCGGTGCGGGCGCTGTCCTCTCCGGTGGAGCTGCGCCCGAAGGACGCGGAGGCGCTGCGGCTGGTGGGCTACGGACTGCTGGCGATGGGGCAGTATCCCGCGGCCGCGGAGCTGTTCGAGCATGTGCGGCTCAACCGCCCGTTCGAGGGACAGGCCTTCCTGGAGGAGGCGCTCGCGCTGGACGCGGCGGGCCGGTACGCGGAGGCGGCGCGGAACTATGAAATCGTGCTTGCCCGCGGCTGGGCGCGGCACACGTCCGAGCTGCGCGTCGTGGCGTCGTACCACTACGCGCGGATGCTGTGGTCGCTGGCGCGTCACCCGCGCGCGGAGGGCGTGGCCGCCGTGCTGCGGGCCCGGCTGAGCGAGCTGTCCGAGAAGCCGGGGAAGTACGACGACGAGGACGTGGCCGGGCTCATCTCCGTGTCCCCCATCGACTACCAGCTCACGACGCACTGGAACTCGGACAGCACGGACATCGACCTGTGGGTCATCGAGCCGAATGGCGAGCGCTGCTTCTACCAGCACAAGGAGACGCGGCTGGGCGGGAAGCTCTTCTGGGACATCACGGATGGACTGGGGCCGGAGCTGTACCACTCGCGCAAGGCGGCGCCGGGGCCGTACCACGTGGTGGTGCACTACTACGGCAACCGGTCGTCGCGGTTCGTGGTGCCCACGGCGCTGCTGCTCGTGAGTGACAGGGGCGTGTTCGGCGAGGAGGACTCGAACCGGCGGCGCTTCCAGCTGCGCATCCTGCCGAAGGACAACGCGCGCCTGCTGCTGCGCCGTGAGGAATTGGTGGCGCGCTCGAAGGACACGGTGTCCACGCAGTCCCCGCAGTGAGGTGGAGGAAGGTCCGCGATGAGCTACGGACGGAAGTCCCGAGGACCCATCGGCGGAGTGAAGGGCATCCGCCGCGTCGAGGGCGCGGATGCCGTTCCCCGCATCCATGCTCCGGAGCGGGTGTCCGGAGTCTCGGCCATCGACACGCGTGAGGCCGGGCGGAGGTCCTTCTCCGAGGCGCTGGAGCGGGCGGAGCGGGGGCTGCACAGCTCCGAGCCGCTGCCACTGCCGGCGCCCAGGCGGGCCCTGCCTCCGGCGACACGGCGGGGGGATGAGGATGAAGCGATGACGCCTCCCGAGCCGCTGCCGGAGTCGTTCATCGGGTTGCTGTGGTGGAAGGTGAAGGGGCGGATTCCCTGACCAGGGCCTCCTCGAAGTCGCTTTCGCTGACTTCGACAGCCCCACCTGACGCTGGCGGCGCGTACTCCACCATGTGGCCCTGCCCCGTATCGAGGCGCACCACACCCGTGCTCGCGTAGCCCACAGGAATTCGCTGACGCCAAGATTCATGCGCGCGAGCACGGGCCGGAGCTCGTCGCCCGCCTCAGCAATGCCGCCGAGGACCTCAAGCGCCTGGACTGGCGGCTGCGCGAGGTGCTGCTCGTCCCCGTCGAGCGCCTCACCTGAGGACGAGGCCGCTGTCCGGATTCCGTCGGAGGCCGTCACCCACACCGACGTGACACGGAGGACACTTCCTCCGCGCCAGCGGAGAGCCGTCCGCTCCACACGGCAGCGCGTCCGTCACGGCGAGCCGGTCCTCCGTTGCCTCGGAGGAAAACGCACGCATGCCCTCCCGCCACATTTCGTTCGCGGCCGCGAGCCTCTATTCCACGGGCACTGCCGTACGCACCCGCCTCACGCCCACCCGAACATGGAGCATCCATGATGGCCGCCCCGAACCCGATGCCGACGAACTCCGCCCCCTCCATGCCGATGATGGGCATGAACCCGATGATGATGGGCATGCCGATGAACCCGATGATGATGGGCGGCATGGGCATGAACCCGATGATGGGCATGGGCATGCCGATGAACCCGATGATGATGGGCGGCATGGGCATGCCGATGAACCCGATGATGATGGGCGGCATGGGCATGAACCCCATGGGCATGGGGATGCCGATGATGATGCCCATGATGATGCGTCAGATGGCGCCGATGATGGTCCGGATGACGTGCGAGATGGGCAAGGACGGCATGGTGTGCAAGATGATGCCGATGGAAGGTCAGGACATGGCGATGGTGAAGGAGTGCTGTGACGCC
Source organism: Pyxidicoccus caerfyrddinensis (assembly GCF_010894405.1). Classification (GTDB taxonomy): domain Bacteria; phylum Myxococcota; class Myxococcia; order Myxococcales; family Myxococcaceae; genus Myxococcus; species Myxococcus caerfyrddinensis. The sequence continues at coordinate 31,386 of NZ_JAAIYA010000038.1, read as the reverse complement.
ATGAACGCCATGATGACCATGGGCGCGCCGGTGATGATGATGTGCAACGGCATGCCGATGCTGATGGGCACCGCCCGCTAGAGCGCGCGCCTCAGCCCACTTCCTCGGCGTACGTCATCACCAGGTACATCTGCACGTCGTCCGGCCCCACGTTGCGGTAGACGTGGGGCTTGTCGGCCTCGAACAGGATGGCGTCACCCGCGGCGAGCAGGTGGCGCTCCGTGCCGACCTCCATCTCCAGCGTGCCCCGCGTGACGATGAGGTTCTCCAGCGTGCCCGGAGGATGCGGCTCGGCGCGCTCCTCGCTGTGGCCCTTGAGCTGCAGCTCGTAGAACTCCACGCGCCGGGGCTCGTCGAACGGGAAGAGCGCCCGGGACGCGAAGCGCCCGTCGTGCGAGGTGAGCCGCTTGGCCTCCCGCGCCCGCATCAGCCGCGTGCCCGCGCCGCCCGTCATGCTGATGAGCGCGGAGAACGGCAGGTCCAACGCGCGGGCAATCTTCCACAGCACGTTGATGGTGGGCGCGCTCTGCCCCAGCTCAATCTGTCCCAGCATGGCCCGGCTGACGCCAGACGCCTTCGCCAGCCGCTCCAGCGACAGGCCGCGCTGGCTGCGCAGCCGGCGTAGGTTCTTCCCCACGATGGGCGCCAGGTCCTGGTCCGTGTCGGGGTGCGCCACCTCGTAGGACCACGCCTTCTCCGTGTCCGCGGCGGCGTCCTGGGAAGGGGGCGCTGACTCGGCCGGTGGAGTGGACTCCGCGCCTGGCTCCCGCGCTTCGCGCCGCCTGCGCTCCGAAGCGTCCGAGCCCCGCCGACCCGTGTTCTCCCGAACCGACTTCATACCGGCCAGACTACTACCCACACCCAGACGGGCATCCAGGGCCGGACCGGCGCGGGGCGCATCATCTGACACTGCTCGGCCTCGCGCTTCTTGCGGAAGTCCTGCAGGTCGATGACGGCTGCGCTCATGGGTGCCCTCTTTGTTACCGGACGGATATCCGTCAAAACGGATGACTGGAATATCCGTTATGGCGGACGAACCGTCAAGGCAACGGAAAGTGCACCCCTCCCGCGAAGTCCCCGGGGGGACGCTCAGAAGGCGAAGCCCGCGCCAAGGTAGGGGCCGTGCAGGCGGTCCTGGTGGGAGATGCCGTCCACCACGCCCAGGTCGTCCAGGAAGAGGCCGCGCCAGCCCCCGCGCAGCACGAAGCCGCCCAGGTGCAGGGCGAGGCCGGCCGTGCCGTCGACCTGCCGGTAGGGCAGCGGCGTGAGCTGAGCCCGGGCCTCCACGTCCAGCGGTCCCAGCAGGCAGGCCTCGACGGAGACCGCCACGCTGGGCCCCACCAGGGTGACGTCCGGCGCTCGCGCGGTGCTCACACCCGCCTCGGCGCGGACGCGGGCTCGCGGGTGGACGTAGAACGCATGACTCACGTGTGCCTCCACCAGCGTGAGCCGGTCCACGCCCTCCGTCCCGTCGTCGGTGGGCAATTCCAGCCGGAGCACGTTCGCCGCCACACCGAAGCGGCGCTCCTCCATGCCGAAGTACATGTCCAGGGCGCTCGCGCCTTCTCCCGGCATCACGCCCTGCACCCCCATGCGCATGGACAGCGGCGCGGCGTGCCGGCGCGACTGGCTCACCTCCGAGTCGGGATTCGGCTCCCCGTCCAGGTGCGTGCCATTGGTGGCGATGACGTAGACGAGCCCCTCCAGCATCACCCGGAACAGGCTCCCCAGGATTTCCTCACCGAGACTCGACGCCGCCCCGCCACAGCACCCGCCGCCGTCCGAGTCCGACGACTGGGAGTCCTGGGCCTTCGAGGGCTCGTCGTCATCGTCGTCGTCGTCCTTGTCTTCATCGGCACCGATGGCGGTGGCCTCGTGGGACTCTTCCTTCGACGAGTCCGACGAGGTGCGCTTGCCGAAGCGCGCCTCCGCGCCGGGAGCGAAGAGGAGACTGGCGGCGAGTGCCGCGGACAACAGGGCCCTGGGTGCTGACATGTCCCCTCCGGCGTGGTGGGTGCGGACCTGGGGCCCGCAACCCGCCATTCAAGCCTGGAGGGGAATGAAAACGCCATCCGGCCCGGGGCCTTTAGCGGCCGCGCGTGCCGGCGGCGCCGTCGTTGAAGGTGTCACACGCCTCGAGCGTGCCCTGCTCCAGTCCCCGGCGGAACCAGGACACGCGCTGCGCGGAGGAGCCGTGGGTGAAGGACTCGGGGACGACACGGCCCCGCGCGCGGCGCTGGAGCGTGTCATCGCCGATGGCCGTCGCCGCGCCCAGGCCCTCCTCCACGTCGCCCTCCTCCAGCACCTTGCGCTGCTTCTGCGCGTGGTGGGCCCAGATGCCGGCGAAGCAGTCCGCCTGCAGCTCGGTCAGCACGGACAGGGCGTTGGCATCGCGCTCGGACATCCGGCTGCGCTGCGAGTGCACCTGGTCGGAGATGCCCAGCAGGTTCTGCACGTGGTGCCCCACCTCGTGCGCCACCACGTAGGCCTGCGCGAAGTCACCCGGGGCGCCGAAGCGGCGGTCCAGCTCGTCGAAGAAGTTGAGGTCCAGGTACACGCGCTGGTCCGGCGGGCAATAGAAGGGCCCCACCGCGGCCTCCTGCGTGCCGCACGCGGACTGCACCATGTCCGAGAAGAGCACCAGGTGCGGCTGTTGGTACGTCACGCCCACGGGCTTCAGGAGGCCGGGCCAGGTGTCTTCGGTGTCCGCCAGGATGACGGCCACGAAGTCCTTCATCGGGTCCTGCCGCGGGTCCACCGCCTGCCCGGAGCCGCCGGTGCCCGCGGTCGTCCCCTGCTCCCCGCCGTTGAGCACGTCCGAGGGGTCTCCGCCGAGCAGCATCACCAGCAGCGCCACCACGATGGAGCCTATGCCACCGCCCACCGCCAGCGGACGGCCCAACCCACTGCCCCGCCGGTCCTCGATGTTCGAGCTGCGACGTCCCCCCTGCCATCTCATGCGGCCACCCCTCCTGAGGATTCCTTGGTGGTGGGAAGGTAGGCAGTCCTCCAGGGTGTAGCGGCCGCGCCCTCACCCCCTCGACAGGATGAACGGACACCAGGCGAGGAGGCGGGCGCGGCGGAGGCTACGGCTGCGACAGGGCCTGGAGCGCGGCCTTGCCCTGGCCCTCGTCGGCCGTGACAGCCACCACCAGCCGCTCGAGGCAGCCAGCGAACTCGCGCTGGAGCGCCTCGGACGTCACCGCCTGGAGGTGCGCGGGCCGCTGCGCCAGCGCGTCGGGCGTGAAGCCCCGCACGCGCGTGTCCAGCAGCGCGTCCACCCAGGCCGACGTGGAGATGAAGGACACCGCCTGCCGCGCGAGCAGCCGCGAGCGGGCCTGCTCCAAGTCCCGCGCCGACACCGTCTTCGCGAACGCGGCCAGGGCCTGGCGCACCGAGCCCACGCCCTCGCTCATGCGCCGCGCGTCCACCATGCCCTCCACCATCAGGTGCGCCGCCCCACCGCGCCCCAGCCAGGTGCTGGACTGGAAGCCGTAGGAGGCGCCGCGCTGGGAGCGCATGTCGTGCCAGGCCTGCACCTCCATCAACTCCGCCATCATCGAGTAGCGCGCCTCGGCCTCGGGCGTGGCCGCCGGCAGCCGGCACGCCATGTGGACCTGGCCCTGGGTGGCGCCCGGGCGCGGGGTGAGCAGGACGTTGGGACGCGCGGAGGCCGCGGGCAGCGCCGGTGCCGCCGCCAGGTCCACCGGCTGAGGCGTCCCCCGGCTCCAGCCACCAAGGTACTTGCGCGCCAGCGCCTCCACTTCCTTCACGTCGAACTCGCCCGCGATGACCACCACCGTGTTACCGGGCCGGTACACGTCTTCAATCCAGTCCTGGGCATCCGACCAGGACACCTGGGCCATCTCCGCGCCCGTCGCCTCGTGGGCGTAGGGGTGCGTACCGTAGAGCGCGCCCAGCAGGGCGCGGTGGGCCTGCACCTCGGGACGGCCATCCACGGCGGCGTGCCACGGCAGGACCTGCTCGCGCAGGAAGCGCACGACGTCCTCGGACGTGCGCACGGAGGAGAGCTGCTCGGCGAGCATCGCCAGCATGTTGCCCACGTTGCCGGCGGTGCCGGACAGCTCGACGCGGACATGGTCTCTCTGGAGCGAGCTGGAGTCCCACAGGCCCCAGTCGCTGGGACGGCCCTCGAACCAGGACTCGCGGAACGAGCCAGCGCCGGCCAGTTCCGCCACGCCGGGCTTCGCCCCGTATGCGGAGCCTCCACCCATCGCGGCGCCCACCCGCACCACCGGCAGGCCCGGGCGCGGGGCGAGCAACACCTCCATGCCGTTGTCCAGCTTGAGCATGTGCACCGGCGCGGAGAGGGCCGTCACCATGGACGGCGTGGCGCGCTCCACGGGCGCCGTGGGCTCGGGCTGCGCCGGGAGCTGCGTGGCGCCGGCCTCGGCCACCGCCGTCCCGCTCTCACCGGGGCGCACGAGCATGATGCGCGCCCGGTCCCGCTGCAGCCAGGTGTACGCGAAGTCCGTCACCTGGCTGCCGCCGAGCGCCATCAGCGCCATCTGCGAGCGCGTGTAGGAGCGCACGTCGAGCGTGAAGTGGGTGAGCAGCGCGCGGCGCAGGGTGCGCGACAGGAGGTTCTCCGACTCCAGCACCATGCCGGTGACGACGTTGCGGCGCGCGGCCTGGAAGTCGGCCTCCTTGCCGAGCACCTGCGCGGCCTCCGCGGCCTGCACTTCCTGCCCGACTCCGGACCAGGCCTGGTGGACCTGGTCCAGCACCTTCTCCGCCGAGCGCTGGGGGTGGTCCCCGCGACTGAGCTGCACCCGCACCACGAGCAGCGACGCGCGCGTGCCGGGCACCAGGCCCGTGCTGATGCCGACGATGTCGCCGTCGTTGCGCACCGCGTCCCAGAGGTTCCGGTCGAGGCTGGCGCGGACGAACTCCTGCACGGCGCCCTGCTCGTCGAAGCCGCGAGGCAGCACCCACGACAGGTACAGCTCGGGCGACGGTACCGCCGCCGCGTACTCCGGCAGCGACTTCGGCGCGGGGGTGAGCGGAGGCTCGGCCACCTTCACGGGCAGGCGCGGCTCCACGGCCAGCGGCGCGCCGGAGCCCACCCACGCGGCGGGGAGGCTCTCGCGCAGCAGCGGCTCCACGGCGGCGAGGTCCACGTCACCGGAGATGACCAGCGTCACGTTGTCCGGACGGTAGTGGGCGCGCGCGAAGCGCTGCGCGTCCGCCAGCGTGAGCGCGGTCAGCGTGGAGTGCGTGCCGATGAGGGGCCGCGCGTAGGGATGGTCCGCCGGGAAGGAGGCCGCGTTCATCCAGCTGAAGACCTGCCCCACGTAGCCCGTCTCGTTGCGCTGGCGCAATTCGTTGCGCACCACCTCGCGCTCCACCGCGAACACCTCCGGGGTGATGCCCGCGACGGGCGACGCCAGCCACTGGCCGTGCATCTTCAGCAGCGCGGGCAGCGCTTCGCGGGCCGCGAGCGCCTCGTAGGCCGTGTAGTCCAGACTGGTGGACGCGTTGGAGTGGCCCACGCCCGCCGCTTCCAGCCGCGACTGGATGGACGGGCCGCCCGCATGGCGGGAGCGGAAGGTCAGGTGCTCCACCACGTGCGCCAGGCCCTCCTTGCCGCTCGGGTCGCTGGAGCCACCCACGCCGACGACGGCCACCACCGCCACCACCGGCGAGCGGCGGTCCTCCTCCACCACCACGCGCAGCCCCGAGGGCATGCGGAAGTCGCGCAGCGGGAAGGACACGTCGCGCATCACCACCTGCCCCCGGATAGGCAGCGTGGTGCACGCCCCCAGCAACAGGGCGAGCAGGACGAGGGCGCCCGTGACGGCGCGGGGCCGGCGGGTCTGGAGACGGCTTCTGGCGTTCATGGTGCTCCGGCAGAACCCGGGAGCAGCATGACGGGTCCACTCGGCCCCATGCCTCCCCCGGGTGACAATGATTCGCTTCAGCCCGCCAAGAACGGCAAAGCCTGACAGCTGCTCAGACTTCAGCGCCAAGGACAGACATGGGGACGGGCAATTAGCACCAACGGGAGGGCCGGGCCAAGAGGCCCGGAGTCTCAGGAGCGCCCGCTCACCGCGTTGGCGACATGCTGGCTGCCCCAGTGCGCGAGGCCGAGGATGGTCTCCATGGGATTGACGCCCAGCGCGGTGGGGAACACCGAGCCGTCCACCACGAAGAGGTTGTCCGCGTCCCAGTAGCGCAGCGTGCTGTCCACCACGCTCGTCTTCGCGCTGCCGCCCATGGCACAGCCGCCCATCTGGTGCGCGCTGGCCACGCGGCACAACAGCGGCGCGTAGGGCGCCCTATCCAGCAGCGCCACGTCCTTCTCGCCGTGCATCACCACCGGCGACGAGTGCGGGCTGAGCACCTGCTCCGCGCCCGCGGCGAATTGCAGGCGCGCGGCCACCTTCAGTGCTTCTCGGAAACCCTCCCAGTGGAAGTCGGTGAGCGGGTAGTCCACCTTCAGCCGCGTGTACTCGCCCTCGCCGCGCAGTCCCACCGTGCCGCCCTCGTCCCCGGGGTGCACGCCGTCCAGGGTGATGGAGATGACCGCATTGGCATACGGCAATCGCGCCATCAGGTCCTGATGGGCCGCACCGAAGCCCGGCATCGTCACCGAGGCGAGGACGGGGTGGATGGGTGGCACCTCGATGAGCCAGCCCAGCTTCCCCGGCCCCCGGTCGATGAACTGGCGCGAGTAGACGCTGAGCGGCGCGCCGTAGAAGGCCTCCACCCGCTCGCGGAAGCGGGCCGTGGAGACGACCACCGGGTGCAGGAAGAAGCGCTTGCCCACGAGCCCCCGCGCGGTGAGCCCACTGCGCAACAGCAGCGCCGGCGAGTTGATGGCCCCGCCGCACACCGCCGTCACCTTCGGCTTCACCGTGAGGCGCCGGCCCGTGGGCCGGTCCGTGCGCGGGTCCAGCACGTCCGCGTGCACCGACACCACGCGCATGCCATCCAGCTCCAGCTTGCGAGCGCTGACGTTGGCGAACAGGCGCATCCCCTGCTCCACCGCGTCCGGAATCAGCGTCACCAGCGTGGACTGCTTCGCGTCCGTGGGGCAGCCCAGCCCACAGGCGCCCAGGGCCGCGCAGTTCTTCACGTTGCGCTTCACCGTGCCCCGGCTGTAGCCGAGCTTCCCCAGTCCCTCCCACAAGAGCTGGTTGTTGCGATTGGCCCTTTCAATGGGCCAGTCGCGGATGTGCAGCCGCTCTTCCAGCCAGTCCCAGTGCGGGGCCAGCGTGTTCTCGTCCAGTCCCTGCACGCCGTGGATGTCGCGCCAGCGGTGGAGGATTTCCGGCGGGGTGCGGAAGCTGGCGCACCAGTTGACTGTGGTGCCGCCGCCCACGGTGCGGCCCTGGAGGATGCTGATGGCCAGGTCGTCCGTCGCCCGGTTGGCCATCTCCTGGTACAGGGCCGGGTACGCCGTGGACTCCTTCATGTCGAAGTCGCGGCGGGTGCGGTAGCCCCCCTCCTCCAACATCACCACGTCCAGGCCACGCCGCGTCAGCTCGTGGCCCAGCACGCCGCCGCCCGCGCCGCTGCCCACGATGCACACGTCACAGGTGATGGTGCGGTCCTCGGTGAGCTCGTCTCCCGTGAAGATTCGGCCGCTCATGGCGTGGAGCCCTCCTTCTGCGTCAGCGGCGCGGGGCGGGGACCCTCACCCTTCCAGGCCACTGCGTTCGCATCATGGAAGCCCTCGGGGATGGTGTAGCCCGAGGCCGCCACCGCCGCCGGGTGCAGGTAGTAGGCGCTGTACACCAGCGTGCGCAGGGCATGGTGCCCGGTGCGCCGCAGCAGCAGGCGCGAGGTGCGCCAGTCCTCGAAGGCCGCGTCCTGCGCTTCGGGGGACAGCCGGGAGAAGGGAGTGACGCGGCCGTTGAAGAGGAAGCCCGCGAGCGCGTTGTCGAAGAGGCCCAGCAACTCCCGCACCTCCTTCGCCACGGAGGCGTCTCCTCGCGCGAGCAGCCTGTCCGCCGTGAAAGCCACGCGCGCCGTGTCCGCGTCCGGCCAGCCCGGGCGCCCCGGAAAGGCCCGCCGCGCCAGCGCCTGGAGCGTGGCGTACTCGCGAGGGCCCAGCACCTGGAGTCCCTCCGGAGGCGGAGACAGGGACAGCCCCTCGCGCGAGGCCAGCAGGGCGCTGCCTCCCAGCGCCAGCAGGGCGCCTCCGAAGAGCCCGCGCTTGAGGAGTCCCCGGCGGGTCATCGACACGTCCATTCCATCCTCCGGTTCCGACGCCGGTTGCGAAGCCTATCGTGCCCTTCCGTGCTCGGACAGACGGCGGCGCGGAGGGCCCCTGTAGCTGACAGTCGACCTCACGCGTCCAGCAACACCCGCAAGTCGTCCGGGATGGGCATGGGCGTGAGGATGCCCACGTTGGCGCCACCGGTGTTGCCGAGCGGCGCCCGGCCCAGCCACGAGCCCGGCCCGGCGACCAGGATGCGCGCGAACTGTCCCGCCAGCTCGCGCATGTCGCGGCGCCGCCACCCGAAGGCGAACATCCGGCAGTGCACGCGGACATGCGGCCCCGCGTAGGCCTGGCTCAACACGTGGGCCCGTTCCAGGTGGCGCCAGGCGCTCGGCGAGTCCTGGCGTGCCTCGGACTGGAGGGCTTCGAGCAGCTCCGCCTCGAAGGCGGCGCGCAGCTTCGGCTTCATGGGCATGACTTCCTCCTCTTGGGTGACTCCACCCTCGCGCGGGGAGGCGGCTGCGGGCTTGTAAGAACTCGCTACTCCGGAGGCGGAAGGACCCAGTCCACGACGCCTGCAATCTCCGACGGGGTGAGGCCGAAGGTGCGGCGGAAGGCATGACTGAGGTGCGCGCTGTCGGTGAAGCCCGCGGCGTGCGCCGCCCTCGTAAGCGAGGCCCCGCGCTGGAGGTGCCCGGCGGCGCGCTGCAGGCGCAGCCAGAGGATGTAGGGCCGCAAGGGCAGGCCCACCTCCTGGCCGAACAGGTGTGACAGCCGCCCTGCAGACAGCCCCACGAGCGGCGCGAGGGCGGACAGGCGCACGTCCTCTTCCAGCAGGTCCGGCAGGAGGCGCAGGAGCTTCTTCACGGAGGGGTGGGCCGGCAAAGCCTGTCGCGTGTCTGCCCGGAGGGTTTGCAGCAGGGCGTGCACGAGGCGCTCCGCGTCGGCCCAGCGCTTCGGCAGGGACTTCGCGCCCTGGGTGAGCAGGGGCGCTCCCGCGCGACGCCAGGCCTCCGCGTCCGTGCCGATGTCCAGCGTGCGCAGCTGGCGTCCCACCGCGTCGTCTGGATTCACGTGCAGGATGATGACGGCCGCGCCAGGGCTGGCGATGGTGTGCTCGACATCGGGTGGAGTCACGGCGGCCTGGCAGGTGACGACGTGCTGGTGGGCGTCCCGCAGCGCCACCGGCTCCCCGAGCGACACGAGGAGCTGGAAGGTGTGGTGCGCGTGCGGGCGCGTCTCACCAAGCGGCCCGGCGTACAGGAGCCGCCGGGGTCCGAAGAAGAGCTGCCCCTTCCAGGCGCGGGTCCTGCTCACGGTGCTCAGGGCGTGGGCAGCGCCGTGGCCGCGTGGACCGCGGGAGGTGAAGCGGTCGCCGTGCCGACGCCGTAGACGCCGTCATACCCTTCGTCCGTGGCGCCCTTCTGGACGACGATGCGCGGCGTCGCCGCGTGCTCCTCGTAGCGGGCCTTCTTCAGGGGTTGGACCTTGCAGGCGTCCTCCGACCTGCCGATGCAGGCCCACATGCTCCCGCCCAGATAGGCCATGTCGAGCGTCACCAGCCCGGGCTCCGCTTCGAGCAGGTGGTTGGACATGAAGCGCAGGTTCGGGTCCCACGGTGCGCCCTTGTCACGGCGGGCATGGAGGTTTCCGGTCAGCACGATGAAGGTGTCCCGGGGGGCCAGAGCCCGCTCCTGGAGGAGCTTCGCCGCCATGGTGGCGTCGCGATCTCCACCGCCCGCATCGAAGGCACGCACATCCACGGGCAGGCCCGCGCGCTTCAACTCGCGCAGCCGGACGAGGGCCTGGAGCATCGCCTTGCTGCTCCGACCGTCCTGATTCTTCTGGGTCCAGAACCCGCCCGCCGTGAGCGGCTGGAGCGCGCCGTCCTCACTCGCGAGGAACGCGTCGATGCGCGGCTGCTCCTCCACGGGAAGCTCCAGTCCCACGCGCACGGGCTGACCCGCGGCGGCCGCATGACACGCCAGCCGCGTGGTGAAGGCCGGCGCCTCCTGGGTGCCGTGCATCTCTCCGAGGACGATGAAGGCCGCGGGCTTCAGCAGCGCCTCCATGCCGGGAATGGCGGGGCCACAGTCCGCCTGCGCGGTGTTGGTGGTGCCGGTGTCAGGAGTCTGGACGGCGGGCTGGGCCGTCTTGCAACCGCCCAGCAGCGCGGTGGCGACCAGCAGATGACGCAGGGTGACTGTTGCCATTCGGTACGTGCCTCCTCGTGGCCTGGACTCTGCCTGGGTCCGGGAGGCGAGTCACGCGGTTGGGCGTCAGGGAGCCTGCGCCGGCACAGGAGCCGCGTCCTTCAGCACCTCGCCACGAGGCTCGCGCTCCGTCGCATCCGCATAGCCCGCCGCCACCAGCGCGCTCAGGTCGAACGGTATCGACTTCGCGCGCTCCAGCGTCTCCGCCCGTGACTCCAGCGCCGCGCGCGACTGCTTCTCCGCGCGCTGCACCCCCACGAGGATGCGATTGGCGCTGCCCCGCACGTCGAACGTGTACAGCCGCGTGAAGCCCACCTGCCACGTGCGCACCATGGCGTCGAAGCGCGCATTGGGCGGGTCCTCCCACAAGTTGCCCACCACCGCGCCGCCCTTCGCCAGCCGCGCCCGCACCGACGTGAGGAACTCCACCGTCGCCAGATGCTGGGGGATGCTGTCAGGGCCGTACGCGTCCAGGAAGATGAGGTCATACGGCGGCCCCGCCGCCTCCACGAAGCGCCGCCCGTCCGCGACGTGCGCGCGCAGGTGGTCGTCCTCGCGGAAGCCGAAGTAGCGCTTCGCCACGTCCACCACGTCCGGGTCGATGTCCACCACGTCGATGCGCGCCCCGGGCACCACCGCGCGCAGGAACATCGGCATCGCCCCACCGCCCAGGCCCACCACCAGGATGCGCTTGGGCGCCGGCACGAAGGCCAGCCCCACCATCGACACCTGCGTGTAGGGCAGCTCCAGCTCCAACGGATGCCCCGGCCGCACCACGCTCTGCAACGCGCCCGTCTGGTCGAACTGGAGATACCGCAGGCCCTCGGCGTCCTCCGTCACGGCGATGAAGGTGTAGGGCGACTGCTTCTCGTAGAGGACGGCGCGGGGACTGGCGGCGGCGCACACCAGCAGCGCCCACATCGCCAGCAGCAGTCGGGGGCCGTGACGCCGCATCTCCCCTCCTTCCGGCCACCCATAAAGTAGCAACTTTCCCAGGAAGAACAACGGGTTGACCTGCACGCCGCCAGGGTTCACCTTGCCGCGCATGAGCCACTCCCATGGCAACCTTCCGGAAGGCGCCCGCGACATCATCGCCGAGGAGGAGGCACTGCTCGCCCGCGTGCAGGCCACGCTGGAGGCAGCCCGGCACAAGGCCGGCCGCGGAACGGACACGCAGGGACTGGTCGCCCAGCTCCAGGTGCTGCGCGACGACGTGGCCACCGCCGCCGTCGCGGACCTGCCGCACCTCTTCGCGCAGATGAACCAGGCACGCTCCCTCATGGAGCGCCAGGAGACCGCGCGCCTGCCGGACTCCCAGGCCCCCTACTTCGCGCACCTGCGCCTGGACGGCGTGGGCGGCCCCCGCGACTACCTGCTGGGCCGCACCACCTTCGCGGACGTGAGCGCCGGCGTGCGCGTCATCGACTGGCGCTTCGCCCCCGTCGCCCGCGTCTTCTACTGCTACGAGGAGGGCGACTCCTACGAGGAGTACTTCGGCGAGCGGCTCGCCGAGGGCACCGTGCAGACGCGCCGGCTCGTCGTCATCGAGCGCGGCGTGCTGACGCGCATCATCTCCGGCAGACTGGTGCTGGAGCGCGCCCCGGACGGTGCGTGGCACAGCGTGGGGCTCGACGTCGCCACGCTCCAGTCGGGCGGCGCGGGCACCGCCGCGCGGCCGGAGTTCCTCGGCACCGGCAAGGGCGCCCGTCGCAGCGAGGATGCCTTCGGCGTCACCGCGCTCCTGGACTCGGAGCAGTACGAGGCCGTCAGCACCGGCCCGGACCGGCCGCTGCTCGTGCTGGGCAGCGCCGGCAGCGGGAAGACGACGGTGGCCCTGCACCGGCTGGCGAAGATTGCCTTCGACAACGCGCAGACGTACCCCCAGTCGCGGATGAAGCTCATCGTCCCCGAGGAGGGCCTGGCCCGGCTGTCCCGCCGCCTGCTGGCGCCGCTCGGCCTGGGCGGCGTGGCCGTGCAGACGCGTGACTCCTGGCTGCTGGCGACGGCGAAGCAGGCGTTCAACCTGCCCGGCATCAAGCTGTGGCACGACACGCCGCCGCTGGTGTCGCGCCTCAAGCGCCACCCCGCCCTGCGGCGCGCGCTGGCCGCCCGCATCGGCGCGCCGAAGACAGAGGCGGGCACGACGTTGGAGCGGCTGCGCAAGCGGCTGGCGGACGCGTACTTCGACCGGCGCTTCCTGGACACCGTGGTCAACGCCGCGCGCGGAGAGCTGCCGCGCACCGCCATCGACGAGGTGATGGAGCACACGCGCCTCCAGCACTCCACGCCCCTCGCCAAGGAGCTGAAGGACATCACCGACCCGGACCGGCTCGTCACCGTGGACGGGAAGGCCATCGAAGAGGACACGCCGTACGCCATGGCCGGCACGGTGGACCTGGACGATTTGCCCATCCTGATGTTCCTCAAGGCGCAGCACACCTCGCTGGGCCTGGAGCGGCTGGCGCACGTCGTGCTCGACGAGGCCGAGGACTTCTCCCTCTTCGAGCTGTTCGTCGTCAGCCGCCTGCTGGGCAAGGGCAAGAGCTGCACGCTGGCCGGAGACGAGATGCAGCAGACGGACGCCGGCTTCGCGGGGTGGCCCGCGGTCCTCAACGAATTGAACATCCGCGACGCCGCCACCTGCCGGCTCCAGGTGTCCTACCGCTGCCCGCAGCCGGTGGTGGAGCTGGCGCGGCAGGTGCTGGGCACCCAGGCTCCGGAGGCCTCCAACCCCGCGGGCCGCCCGGGCGCGCCGGTGGGCTTCCACCACTTCCCGGACGAGGCCCAGGCACAGCTCTTCATCGGCGAGGCGCTGAGGGACCTCGTCTCACGTGAGCCCCACGCGTCGGTGGGCGTCATCGCCAGCAGCCCCGAGTCCGCGGACGCCGTCTACCGCGTCGTGGCCGAGCTGCCCTGGGCCCGGCGGGTGAGCGACGGCGAGTTCACCTTCGAGCCCGGCGTGGACGTCACCGACGTGGGCAGCGTGAAGGGCCTGGAGTTCGACTACGTCATCCTCCCCGACGTGACGGCGCGGGCCTGGCCCATGGACGACGAGTCGCGCCGCCGCCTGCACGTGGCGATTACGCGCACGTCCCACCAGCTCTGGGTGGTGTCCTCCGGCGTGCGCAGCCACCTCATCCCGGACGCTGGCGCGGCAGCTCCACGGTGAAGGTGGAGCCCGTGCCGGGCGCGCTCTCCACGAGGATGCGGCCCTCCAGCGCGTCGACAATCTGCTTCACGATCCAGAGGCCCAGGCCCAGCCCACCGTAGTGCCGCTCGCTGGCCAGCCGCTCGAAGCGCTGGAACAGGCGCGCCTGCCCTTCCGGGGCGATGCCCATGCCCTCGTCGCGCACCGTCAGCCAGGCCCGCTCCGCGTCCGCGCCCACCCGCACTTCAATGGGGTGGCCCCGGCCGTACTTGATGGCGTTGGACAGCAGGTTCTGCAGCACCTGCTCCAGCCGCATCCGGTCCCAGTAGCCCCGCGCGGGGCCCGGCGCGTCCAGGCGCAGCTCGCACCCCGCCCGCGCCAGGTCCTCCGAGAAGCGCGGCACCATCTCCCGCGCGAGCGCGGCCAGGTCCAGCTCCTCGCGCTCCAGCCGCAGCCGGCCGGCGGTGATGCGCGACACGTCCAGGAGCTCGCGCACCAGGCTCGACAGGCGCGAGAGCTGCCGCTGCACGGCCACCACCTTCGTGGACAGGGCCTCCGGAGCGGCGGGGGCGCGCGAGTCCAAATCCCTGCGCAGCGCCTGGACGTTGAGGGTGAGCGAGGTGAGGGGCGTGTTCAGCTCGTGCGATGCGACGGAGAGGAACGTGTCGCGCGCGCGGATGGCGTCCTGCGCCTCCGTGTAGAGCCGCCCGTTGTCCAGCGACGAGGCCGCGCGCCGGGCCAGGTCCTCCGCGAGCCGCACGTCCGCCTGAGTGTACCGCCGCGCGGACTCGGTGATGACGAGCGTGAGCGCGCCCAGCACCTTGCCGCGGCTGACCAGCGGGACGGAGATGAACGTCCGGACGCCCAGCGCCTCCGTGGCGAGCAGGCGCTCCGCGTCGGCGGCCAGCTCCGTCTCGCGCAGGGGCGGCATTTCCGGGACGAACTCCGTGACGCCCTCGCGCAGCACCCGGCCGATGCCACCCGCGTCGTCCATGCGGATGGGATAGCGAGCGTGGAAGGCCTGGGTGCGCTCCACCATGCCCGGGCGCACGTGGGCCACCGCGACGCGCCGGACCTCACCGTCCAGCCCGGGCACGTCCACGGCGCACCCGTCCGCCAGCGTGGGGATGGTCAGGTGCGCCATGCGCTGGAGGATCTGGTCGTGGTCCAGCGACGACGTCAGCACCGCGCTGGCCTGCGCCAGGAAGGCCGCATGGCGCTGCGCGCGCCGCGTCTCGTCGTACAGCCCCCGGAGCGTCGCCTCCTGCTTCTTCTCGGCCGTAATCTCCCGCGAGAAGACGTAGACGCGCCCATGGCCCCGGAAGAGGCGCTTCACGAACCAGCGCTCACGGGCCGCGTAGTGGCACTCGAACTCCTCCGCCTGGCCCGTCTGGGCCACCCGGTGGAAGCGCTCCTGGAACGCTTCGCCCAGCACGTCCGGGAAGCACTCCCACAGCACGCGGCCCAGCAGGTCCGCCCGGGGCCTGCCGAAGGTCCGCTCCATGGCGGGGTTGACGTAGAGGCACGCCGCGTCCGCATCGCAGACGGCGACACTCTCCGGGAGCTGGTCGAGGAGAACGGTGTCGATGCCCGCCATGTCCGCCCCTGAGGAGTCGGCGCTGGCGAGGCCCTGTTCGGTCAGGGGATGTTCCACGCGTTGGATGAAGGGGCGGGCCACGGCGTTCGTGTTCTTCCGCTTAACACTTCCCTCCCGCACGCCCCACTCCAGGCAGCCGGACATGTGCTCGACACCCAACACTCACGGGCCGGGCCCGGTGGAGGTGCGAGCGAGCGGCCGGTCCGTCCCCCGACGGGGCACCCGCGCTCAAGGCTGCTGTTGCCCCTGGCGCCAGGCCTCGCGGCGCTGCTCCTGCTCCTGGCGGCGGGTGAGAGCCTCCTGCTCCTGGCGCGGCAGCTCGGACAGCCGCGTGCGGTGCATGTCGACGCTCAGCTCGTACAGGCCCCGCTCCTGCTCGGAGAGCCGGTCGCCGTAGTCCGCGAGCACCGTGCTCGCGAAGGCCACCATGTCCTCGGACACCTCGCGGCGGTGCGCGTAGTACTCGTGGACCTCCGCCTCGGTGGCCATGCCCGACAGCACCTTGCCGTAGACGTCATTCCACCGCCGCGTCTCCTCGTCGCGCCGCCTCAGCACCTCCACGTCCTCCGTGGGAGCGCCCAGCGTCCAGTAGAGGTTGTCGGGCAGCTTCGCGCGCAGCGCCTTCAGGTCCACGGGATGAAACTGGGGCGCTTCGTCGCCGGACGGCACGGACGGAGGCTGGGGCAGGTAGGGCGACACCGTGCCCCCACCCGGCTGCGCGGCCACGGGCGCGGACGGAGTCGCGGCCGGCGTGGGGGACGCCGCGGGTGAGGTGGAGGCCGACGTGGCCGCCGGAGTCCCCGCCTCCGGGGGGCTGGAGGGCTCCGGGCGCAGCAGGAACACGGCCAGCAGGACGGCGAGCCCCACGACGGCTCCCGCGGCGATGAGCCACGGGAGGCCCTTCCAGCGAGCATTCTCGGCCATGACGACCCGAATACCGCGCGCCGAGCGCACCTGGCAAACCTGACTTCCCGACGCGCCGCGCAATGACTCGCCCCGAGTGCATTTGCCGCAACGCATCACAAACCCTGGCGCGCATGAAACATGAATCAGGCACAAAGGGCCTGACACAGTTGCAATTGCATTGTATAGACAGGAATTCCCACCAAACCCGGAGGTTCCTGAATGAAGCGCCTACTCCTGGCCTGTCTCATGGCCGTAGCGCTGGTGCCTGGCATGGCCCGCGCGGAGGTCATCGTCTCGTCCATCGTCAGCGTGCTCGTGGACGGAGGTAACAACTACAATTGGGAGAAGGTGGAGCTGCCCGGGACGAAGTGTGGCAACGGCTCGCAGTACAAGTTCTTCGTGCACCGCACCAGCTCGCCCAACCTGATGTTCCTGCTCGAGGGCGGCGGCGCGTGCTGGGACTTCGAGACGTGTAGCGGGCGCGCGGGCGTGCTGGGCGCGGCCAACCCCAACGGCATCTCCGACGACTACATCACCCAGTTCACCGCGAAGTACGTGTCGCCCCTCGTCAACGGCGCCGACCCGGGCCTGCCGCTGCGCAGCCGCACGGACCTGGTCACCAAGGACTGGAACATCGTCTACATGCCGTACTGCACGGGCGACGTGCACATCGGCAACAACGTGAAGACCTACGCGGACTCCACGGGGCAGAACCCGCCGCTGACCTGGTACCACAACGGCTACACCAACACGCGGGCCGTGGCGAACTGGGCGCACACGCAGTTCCCCACCGTGCAGAAGCTCCTGATGACGGGCTACAGCGCGGGCGGCACGGCGACGTCGGCCGGCTACTACTTCGTGCGCAAGGCCATCAACCCGGCGCGCGGCTACCTGCTCAATGACTCCGGCCCCATCTTCATGGCGCCGAACTCCACCTACCGCTCGCGCCCGCTGCACGACAAGATTCGCACGTCGTGGAACCTGGACTCGGTCTTCTCGCTGCTGCCGGCCACGTTCAACATCAACGACTTCGGCACCATCAACAAGATGGTGGCGCAGGAGTTCCCCAACGACCAGCTCGCGTACACGGGCTACACGCGCGACTACAACTACTCGCGCTTCTCCTATGACCGCTTCCAGACGCCGAACGACGAGGAGTCCGTGCACGGCTACTGGAAGGTGGACCAGGACAAGCTGGTGCAGGAGCTGAACCTCTACAACAACTTCAGCTACTTCATCCCGTACCACCGCGCCATCAACGCCAGCCACTGCAGCACCATCATCACCTTCATGGGTGCGCACGCCTGCCAGAAGATGGAGAAGAAGCGGTACTGGTACGAGTACCTCGAGTTCCCGCAGACGCAGACGTACAAGTGCTACAGCGAGTTCGTGGGCATGGACAAGTTCCTCTCGCGGTGGATCAACGAGGGCCAGCGCATCCGCATCTACGAGCCGGCGAACAACTACAACAACGAGGACCCCGGCATGCAGATTGTCGCGCCGCTCATCAACGGCGCGCTGGGCGGGTAGTCCCCGTCGTCGCGACTGAAGCTGTCTGAAGGGAGCGGGACGCCGGGCTTCATGCCGGGCGTCCCGCTTCGTCGTTTCAGGGGCCTGCCGCTGGCGTTGCTCGCGGTGGGGCGCTAGACGAAGCACCCGCCATGGACAACCTCACCCACGGGCTGCTGGGGCTCGCCATCGGCGCGCTGCGCCGGCCGGACGTGCGCCCCGGCATGGGCGAGCGGGCCTCGCCCACGGACCGCGCGGTGCTGCTGGGCGCGGTGCTCGCCTCGGAGCTGCCGGACCTGGACACGCTGCTGGCGCGCGGGGACGCGGTGACGGTGGCCCTCCAGGCGCACCGGGGGCTCTCCCATGCGCTCCTCTTCAGCCCGCTGATTGCACTCGGGGCCACGCTGGCCGCGTGCGCCGTCTTCCGGGGCGCGAGGCCCCGCCCCGTCTTCCTCGCCAGCCTCGCCTCCGTCCTCTTCGCGCACCTGCTGCCGGACTTGTGGACGGGCTGGGGCACGCGGCTGCTGCTGCCATTCTCGGACACCCGCCTCAGCCTCGACTGGACGATGGTGGTGGACCCGTGGGTGACGCTGCCGCTGCTGGTGGGCGCCGTCGTGGCGTGGCGTCGTCGACGCATGGACTGGCGCCGGGCGCTGCTGGTGGGACTGGCGCTGTCCGCCGGCTACGTGGGCGCGCGCGTGGCGTCCTGGGGCGTGCTGACGCGGCGGGTGGAGGCGGCCTACGCGACCGCGGAGTCCGTGCGCGTCTTCCCCCTGCCCTTCTCCGTGGGCACGTGGCGGTACGTGGCCACCCTGCCGGGAGGCGTGCTCGCCGCGGGCGAGGTGCCCCTGGCCGGTGCGCCCCGCGAGGCGCGACGGGTGGAGGCCACCGTGGACGCGCTGCCCCCGGACGTGCGCGCGGTGGGGCCGGTGCGCGAGGCGCTCGCGTGGGCCCGCTTTCCCGTCGTCACGGTGGCGCCCGCCGACGGGGGACGCGAGGTGCGCATCTCCGACCTGCGCTACCACCTGCGCGGCGAGCCCACGCTGGGCTTCGTCCTCCGCCTGGACGCGGACCACCGCGTGACGGAGGCACGGTTGGAGCGCGGCGGAAGCGCGAGCGAATTGCTGCGCCGGTGGCGGGGCCAGGACGCGGAAACGACGAAGCCCCGGGAGAAGGAGTGACTCCTTCCACCGGGGCCTCGACGCGCTAGACGAGACTCAGGTCAGCCCGGCCAGCGGCCCCGTGTAGTCCGGGTGGCCGAAGGTATTCACATTCACCCCGAAGGCCTGGGCGATGGAGACCAGCAGCTTGTTGTGCGCCACGGCGCCCGGCAGCGGCGAGCCGGGGCCGCCCCAGCCGGACAGCGGGTTGGACCCCGCCGGCCGCGCGTGGATGAAGCGGCCCATGCGGAAGCGGCCACCCGCGCCACCCGCCAGCACGGTGGGCACGCGCACATTCATGTGGCCCGAGGCGTCACCCAGCTCGTTGCCCCAGAGGATGATGGTGTTGTCCAGGGCGGTGCCGCTGCCCTCCTGCACGGAGGCCAGCTGCGTCATGAGGTACGCCACCTGCTCCGCGTACCAGCGCTGCGCTGTCACCATCTTCGTGCGGATCTGCGTGCGCAGCGGCTCCGTGGTGACGTCCAGCCGGTGCGCCAGGTCGTTGTGCACGTCCTCGTTGATTTGAATCCACGGCATGGACGGCGCGGAGATGGTGATGGTCGCCACCCGCGTGAAATCGCACGCGAAGGCGCGGGTAATCATGTCCATGTGCAGCTTCGTCAGCTCGGGCAGCCGGGCGAGGTTGCCCAGCTCGCCCAGGCCGTACTGCGGCGGCACGACACCGGCGCTGCACGCCTCCGTGGAAGGCACGGGGGTGGGCGCCGGGTTGGGCGCCGTGCTCAGCGAGCCGATGCGCCGCTCGATGTCCGCGAGGGCCTCCAGGTGGGCCTCCAGCTTCTGGCGCTCCTCACCCGCGAGCCTGTCGCGCAGGCGCGTCGCATCCTTGGTGAGGAAGCCGAGCAGGCTCTTGCGGCGGGCGATGAGCTTGTCGGCCTCGGCCGGGTCCGCGGCGGGCGGCGGCGCGTTGCCGAAGAGGCGCTGGTATACGGCGGCCGGGTCTCGCTCGAAGGGCACGCGCGAGCCGTTCGCCGTGAAGCTGATGCTGTTGTAGACGTGCTGGCCGCCGAACTGCTCCCAGGCGTTGAGCTGGAGGGAGCGGAACTTGGTGCCGCCGCCGATGGCGTTGCCCAGCACCTGGTCCAGCGAGGCGCTCTCCGGCAGGTCGTCACCGCTGGCGGTGTTGACCTTGCTGCCGGTGAGGAAGGTGACGGGCGCGCCCTCGTGGCCCGTCAGGCCGTGCTCGTACAGCACCCGGTAGTCCAGGCCGTCCACCACCAGCAGCTTGGACTTGTGCGGCTGGAGCGGCAGCAGCATGGAGTTGGCGAAGTCGAGCGTGAAGTCCGCATCGGTGGCGCCGGTGCTCTGCGGGTTCCAGAACTCCGGAAGGCACCCGTGGGGCGTGAAGATGGCGACGAAGCGCAACGGGGGCGCGGTGGTCTGCGCGTGCGCGTCCGAGGTACCGAGCAGGTTGGCCAGCGGGAGCGCCGCGGCCGAGCCACCCAGGAGCTTGAGCAGGTTTCGACGGGAGAGTTGGCGGAGCATGGGGCGACTCACGGAGAAAGGGTGCGCCGGTGGGTGAAGTAGGGAGAGCGCACGAGGCTGACGAGCGCATCCCCCAGCTGGAGCCGCGGGTTGGCCTTGAAGGCCGTGCGCATTTCGGAGAGCAGCTGCTCGTCGACGGTGTCCTCTTCACGTCCCATGGCGTAGCGGAAGAGCTGCAGGGGCACGCAGTTGGCCACGTCATCACTGGTGGAGAGGAAGCGCGCCAGCTCACCGCCCCCGGTGAAGGGGAAGGTGCCGTTGGAGTGCTCCAGCGAGCCGCTGGCGTCCACGGCGATGCCGTTCTCCGTGGTGCGCGACTTGCCCAGGCCGTCGAAGTTCTCGAAGCCGAAGCCGATGGGGTCCAGGCTGCGGTGGCACCCGGCGCAGGCGGGGTTGTTGGTGTGCGCGGCGAAGCGGGCGCGGGTGGTGGAGTCCGCCGCGGGCGCGGGAGGGATGATGACGACGGTGGCCGGCGGCGGAGGAATCTCGCGGCACAGCAGGCGCGTGAGGACGAACTTGCCGCGGCGGATGGGCGAGCTGGAGTCGAAGAGGGCGTAGGTCGCCAGCACGCTGGCCTGGGTGAGGATGCCCGCGCGGTCGGCCGGCAGCGGCACCTTGCCAATCGTCCCGTTGGGCGTGCTCGTGGTGCCGTAGAACTGCGACATGCGGCCGTCCGCGAAGGTGTAGTTCGCGCCCAGGAGCTCCTTCACGGAGCCGCCCTCGTTGGCCAGCACGTGGTCGATGAAGGCCCGCGTCTCGGCCTGGCTGGAGTCCTTGAACGCCGCGCTGAAGGCCGGGAAGACCTGGTTGTTCTTGTTGAGGTTGGCCAGGCCGGTGATGCCCAGCCACTCGCGGATGAAGTGAGCGAGGCGCTTCTGCGCGGCGGGGGTGGCCAGCAGGCGGCGCGCGTGCGCCTCACGCTGGTCCGCCGTCTTCAGCTCCCCGGCCTCCGCGGCGGCGAGCAGCTCCGCGTCGGGCGGGGCGGCGGTGATGGCGAAGGAGAGCGCCGAGGCGACCTCGTACGGCGTCATCCGCGCCACCTGGTTGGCGCCCTCGCCCTGCTCACCCAGCTCCGTGCGGTAGAGGAAGGAGGCCGACGCGAAGATGCCCTGCAGGAAGATGCGGTGCGCGGTCTGCGGGTCCGCCGTCTTCCGGGCGTCCTGCCAGAAGGCGAGCAGGTCCGCCCTGTCCTCCGTCGTGAGGGGCCGGCGGAAGGCGCGACTGGCCACGTCGAACAGGATGTCCGTCGTGCACTGCTCCTCGTCCGCTCCCGACGGGCACTTCTCGTGGATCTTCAGCTGGTTCTTGGCGAACAGGGCCGCGTTCAGCGCGGCGTTGTCCACCTGGTCCGCCAGCAGCGACGTCACCTGGAGCCGGTCGTGCGTGCTGAAGCCGAGGATGGTGTCTTCCGGGGCGAAGGTGCCACTGAGCGAAGGCATCCCCGGCACGACGGTGGCGAGGCTGTTGTCGTACTCCACTCGCGTCAGGCGGCGCACGCGCGCCGAGGACGCTTCCGATACTTCCGGAGGCTCCTTGCCGGTTCCTGGTTTGTCGCTGGAGCAGGATGCGGCCGCCAGCAGCAGCGCCGCGGGAATGCAGAAACGGATGATTCGCATACGAAAGGCACCCTCGTACCAGCGACTCCCAGAAAACCCCCTCTGGAGTGCTGGCGCGTCGACAACTTTAACCGCTCACTCCGTCGCGGCCTGTGAGGATTTCGTGGCCGCGTACAGATGCCACTCCATTTGCAGTTTCACTGGCGTATTTCGCCTCAGCTGACGAGAGCGTCCGGGGCTTCTTCTTGGAGTCCAAGATTTGCGGATCTCCTGCGCCCCACAGCCACCCACTTCCACCCGCGAAGTGGCAGCAAACGAAGCACCCGCGCACGGCCACGACGCGCGCGAAGCTACCACCAGGCTCCGCGCATCCGGAGGCCCGCACGCGCCACTGGCCTGGTGGGCAGGAAGGCGAGCACGCGCGCGCCGCCGGGCCTTGGGCGTCAGCCCTGACGGGCGCGGTGCTCCACGCCGTGCGCGCCGGCCACCACGAGGTCCGTCGTCAGCCCGAGGAACAGGCCATGGCCCACCACGCCCGCGCGCGAGCCCAGGCGCGCGGCGAGCTCCTCCGGGCGTTCGATGGGGCCGAAGCGGCAGTCGAGCACGAGGTTGCCCTGGTCCGTGAGGACGTGCTCGCCGCGCGCGTCGCGCCGCACGGCGACGCTCGCGCCGAGCGACTCCAGGAAGAGCGCCTGCGAGCGCCAGCCGAAGGGCAGCACCTCCACCGGCAGGGGCCAGCGTGTGCCGAGCCTCGGCGACAGCTTGGCCGCGTCCACCACGATGACCACGCGCCGGCTGGCCTGCGCGACAATCTTCTCCCGCAGCAGCGCCCCGCCCCCGCCCTTGATGAGGGACAGGTCCGGGGCCACCTCGTCCGCGCCGTCCACGGTGACGTCCACCACCGGGTGCTCCTCCAGCGTGGTGAGGGGCACGCCCAGCGTGCGCGCCAGCGCTTCCGTCTCGCGCGACGTCGGCACGCCGAGCACGTCCAGGAGCCGGCCCTCCGCACGCACTTCCGCCAGCCGGTGCACGGCGAACGCGGCGGTGCTGCCCGTGCCCAGGCCCACCACCATGCCGGCACGGAAGCAGGTATCCACCGCCCACGTGGCGGCCTCGCGCTTGTACCGGGCGGTGTCGCCGACCTCCGAGTGGCCCATACCGCGCAAGCTACTCCTCCCCGTGGCGGCGGGCGCCAGGCGAGTCATGGCCGGAGAGAGGGCCCGACACCCGGCTCGGGGAGACGGCGGACGTGCAAGGCTTCACCTGACGGCGGCACTTCGACGAAGGACCGGACGGCGGCGAACGCACATCACCGGGCCGTCACGCCATCTGGAGGAGATTGCAACCCCGTTGCGACTTCGAAGCGCTCGGGACTGGCGGAGCCAGGAGCGCGGGTTCGGAGCCCGTCGGGGAGGTGACACGGAAGCGGGGCCTCCGTGTCACGACAGGGCCGCGCGGGAGGCGCGGCCCCGGTCCGGCTGACTACAGGTTGAAGGTGCCGCGAATGCCCAGGATGATGAGGCCGTACGGGCCGTCATCCACGGGGGCCAGATTCGTCTCAGTGGTGGTTCCACCGAGCGCGGGGGGCAGCGTCGTGGTCGTGGTGCCGGCGCGCACGGTGTAACGGGCGTAGGTGCCGGTGAGGTACGGGCCGAAGGACAGGGAGTTGCTCAGCCGCCACTTGCCGCCGACGGTGACGTTCACGAACTCGGGGCCGCGGATCTTGCTGTCGATATCCAGGGCCACATTGGCGCCGGGCACGGGCGTGGGAACCGAGCCCTCGATGGTGGAGTTCAGGAGGACGATGCCGAAACCCAGGCCCACGAAGGGGTCGAAGGTGGCTTCGGGCGAGAAGTGGTACTGCACGTTCGGACCGAGGCGAAGCGCGTTGGTCGAGCAGTCGAACGTGTCGGGGCACGAGTACGGGTTGTTCTTGGTCAGCACCTTCGTGTACTGGCCGTAGACACCGACGTACCAATTCGGGTTGACGCGGTAACCCACATCCAGCAGGACCGCGAGGCCCCCGTTGGCGACGTCACTGAGCTTCACATCGCCGACCGTCCCGTCCGCTCGCGGGCCGTTCTTGTAGACGTAGCCCGCGCCGGCCTGGAAGCCGACGCCTACGGTGAGCTCCAGCCCGCTCTTGACGCTGGAGCCCGTCGTCGCGACCTCCTCCGCCATCGCAGCCGAGGAAACGAGCGAGGTCGCTACCGCAAGGGCCTTGAACAGCCTTCCCGTCATATATCCCCTCCCAACAAGTGAGCTTTCACTTTATGACAGCCCGCACCATCCACGTAAGGTGCGCTGCGTCGTGACATGAGCGGTCATTCAGGACCTGGGGGCAACTCGGTGGCATCTGTCAGGGATTTCCGCCTTCGCGCGATGTATTCGACCCCGGATGGAAAATTGACAAACCGGTGCCCGTGGTTGTCAGGGGCGCAGACAATGTCTGCATGAACGTCACCCTGGAGCAGGCCCGCGCGCTGGATGCCCTCGCCCGCCACGGCACCTTCGCCGCCGCGGCCGGGGCACTGCACAAGGGACACACCGCGGTGCTGTACGCGCTGCGCACGCTGGAGGAGCAGACGGAGCTGACGCTGCTCGACAGGCGCGGCTACCGCACCCGGCTGACGCCCGCGGGCGAGCGGGTGCTGGAGCACTGCCGGAAGCTGCTGGCGGCGGAGCGGGAGCTGGAGGCCGCGTGCGCGGAGATTCGCGCGGGTTGGGAGCCCTCGCTGCGCATCGTCTTCGACGGCATCTTCCCGGCGGAGCCGCTGCTGCGCGTGGTGAAGGAGCTGCGCACGGAAGGGGCCAGCACGCGCTTCCACGTGTCCGCGGAGTTCCTCGCGGGCGTGGAGGCGGCCTTCGTGCGCGAGGAGGCGGACCTGATGGTGTCCGTGCTGCCGCCCACGCTGCCGGGCCTGCGCGGCTACAAGCTGCCGGAGCTGAAGGCGGTGCTGGTGGCCCACCGCGGGCACCCGCTGGCGAAGCGGCGCGGGCTCTTGAAGGACGAGGAGCTGGCGGAGCACCTGGTCATCACCGTGCGCGGCTCGGACCCTCGGCTGCAGCTGAGCACCGGCGTGCTGGAGGCGCGCTCCACGGTGCACCTCAACGACTTCGCCGCGAAGAAGGCCGCCATCCTGGAGGGGCTGGGCTACGGCTGGCTGCCGGAGCACCTGGCCGCGCGCGAGCTGCGCCGGGGCGAGCTGAAGGCGCTGAAGCTGGCCCGGGGCGCCACGCACGTGTTCCACCCGCAGCTGTACCACCGCGCCGGAGTGAAGCCGGGCCGCGCGGCCCGGCGCGTGGTGCAGGTCCTCACGGGCTCGGAGCCGGAGTCGTGAGGACGGCGTGACGGGCGCGCGCTACTGCGCGACGGTGCCGCAGTCGCCCGTCATGTTGGAGGCGGGCTGCCCGTTGAGCGTGTTGCCCGTGAAGACGTTGTTGGTGGCCAGCACCAGGTCCGCGGTGCCGGAGCCCCGGTTGCAGACGATGACGCCGCCCGCGCCGCCCCGGTTGTTCACGAAGCGGTTGCCCTTCAGCGTGACGGCCCGCGCGCCCAGGTGCTCCACGTAGATGGCCGACCCGGGGCCCTGGGCCACGAAGTTGCCCTCGAAGAGGTTGTTCTCCAGCAGGTCATTGTCGGGCTGGAAGTAGTGGATGGCGCCGCCGCCGCCCAGGTCGACGATGTTCTGCGGGTTGGGAAACGTGAGCAGCGGCCGGGGCTCCAGCGCAGTGGTGAGGTAGCCGCGGTACGCCTCCACGCCGTTGTCGCGGAAGGTGCTGCCGCGCACCACCGAGTTGCGGCCGTGGGTGATGCACACGGACCCGCCACCGGACATGGCGTAGGTGCCGGGCTGCCCGAAGCGGTCGATGTCGATGACGCGGTTGTCCTCGAAGAGGGTGTCCTCGATTCGCGAGCCGTCGGTGTACATCAGGTCCAGCGCGGCGCAGTGCGCGGACGCCACGTTGTCGCGGAACACCGAGTGGGCAATCGTCACCGGCCCCGGGTAGTAGGCCCACAGCGCGCCGCGCGTCCAGTCACGGTCGCCGTTGTACTGATTCTTGCGCACCTTCTCGAAGACCATGTGCTCGAAGCTGGGGTGGCCGTCGCCCACGGAGCCCTGCCCATAGAAGTTCACGCCCCACCAGCCGTACGGATTGGTGGACGTGAGCAGCACCGGCTTCTGCGCCGTGCCCTGGACGTGGATGGCGCCGTAGACGCGCACCTCCACGCGGCCCTTCTGGTGGTTCATCACGCTGGCCGGCGCGGAGGAGTCCACGTCCGCCTCCGTCACCTCCGGGCGGCCGCGGAAGTCGAGGATGACGCCCGGCTCCACCGTGAGGACCTGACCCTTGGGAATGGTGACGACGCCATTCGCGTCCCCGACGACGCGGTACGGAGAGCCCGCCTCCGTGAGCCGGCCCGACAGCGTACTGGTGACAGTGGTGCCGCCGTCCGCCGGCACCGGGATGACGGGCCCCGCGTCCGAGCCACCATCTGATGTGCCCGCGTCCGAGCCACCGTCCGTCGGCCCCGCGTCACCGCCTCCGTCCGTCCCCGGGGTGACGGAGCCCGCGTCACCGCCCGCGTCCACCGTGCCCGAGTCTTCACCTCCGCCCGTGGAGCCCGCGTCCTCCTCTTCCTGCACGACCGTCGGAGGCTTCGCCTCCGGAGCGGACGAACACGCGGCGGCGAACAACCCCACGACGAGGAGCGGAAGGGACAGCTTCCAGCGGAGCGGGACGAAGGTGTTCATGTCTCGCCGCGCTAACACGCCACTCGAAGGCCGCCAACCTCTGTTAGAAGCAGCGCCCCATGGCGAACGAAGTCCTCGTCCTGACGTACTCCGGCTGTGACACGTGCAGGAAGGCGCTGAAGTGGTTGGAGGCGCACGGTGTCGCGCACCAGGTGCGGCCCATCGTCGATGCGCCGCCCACCGTGACGGAATTGGGACAGTGGATTCCGCGCAGCGGCGTGTCCGTCCGCAAGTGGCTCAACACCAGCGGCCAGAGCTACCGCGCGCTCGGGAAGGCGAAGGTGGACGCCGCGTCCGACGCGGAGCTGGTGTCCTGGCTGGCCGCCGACGGAAAGCTCGTCAAGCGGCCGGTGCTCGTCACCGGAAGCACCGTCCTCGTCGGCTTCCAGCCGGACGCGTACGCGCGGGCCTTCGACGGCGCCCGCTGAGGGCATGCCCCGGAAGCAGGCGGGGGAGCATGCGCTCGTCGCGCCGTCCCTCGCGCGTTGGGACCTGGAGTGAAGACTCCTTTCCTTCATGGAGACCGGCGCGCGACGTCCGCTCGGAGAGATCCTCCTGGAATTGGGAGTGCTCAACCGCGCCCAGCTCCGGGTGGGGCTGGTACATCATTTCGAGACCCACGTGCCGCTCGGCCGCGCCCTGGTGCGCGAGGGCGTCTGCACCGAGGCCGACGTGCTCCGCGGCCTGGCCGCCCAGCTCGGCGTGGAGGCAGTGGACCTGGAGCACGCGCTTCCCGAGCGCGC
Organism: Pyxidicoccus caerfyrddinensis; assembly: GCF_010894405.1. Lineage (GTDB taxonomy): Bacteria > Myxococcota > Myxococcia > Myxococcales > Myxococcaceae > Myxococcus > Myxococcus caerfyrddinensis. The sequence goes on along the minus strand of NZ_JAAIYA010000038.1, from coordinate 4,106 downwards.
CGTGGCCTCGCTCATCCCCGCCCGCATCGCGCGGCAGTACCGCGCCGTCCCGCTCCGCGTGGAGATGGTGCAACTGGAGCAGGGCGAGCGCGAGGTGCTCCACATCGCCCTGCCCGCCCCGGTATCGCTCGAGGCCGTGGACGCCGTGCGCGCCGTGTCCGGCAAGCCCCGTGTCGAAGCGCATGTCGCGTCGGACCCCGCGGTAGCGCGCGCACTGGCCGAGCTCTACGGCATCGAAGAGCCGGCCGAGCCTCCCGCCGGCCCCACACCGGCCCCCGGTGGCCCGCTGCTGCTCTACGGGTGGCCGCCCGTCACCGCCGTCCTCATCTCCCGGCAGCTCGCGCGGCACGGCATCCCCGCCAAGGTGGCCACGCCGCTGGAGGTGCTGCACACCGCGCCGAACGACGTCGTGCTCGCGCCCATCCAGGCCATGGAAGGACTGCTGGCCGGAGAGGTGCACATCGCCGGCTCGCTCATCGTCCACGGCACCTCGGACGACGAGGGCTTCGAGCGGGCGCGGAAGCTGGGGGCGCGAGGCTTCCTGGCCAACCCCCGCGACGAGCAGCTCCTGCTGCGCGCCATCCGCCGGCTCCGCCCCGACGGAAGCACCTCCGGCCTGCCCGGGGGACCCGACTCCGCGCCCCATTCCCACTGACGCGCCGAGTCAGACCCACCTCCACCCAGGCGCGCCGCTCGAAACCCACAAAAAAGTGAAGGCTCCAGGCAACTCCTGCGCGGGCTCTCGGAGAATGAGAACCAGAGGGTGCCCACCTGGGCACCGCGTGTCATCCCGGAGCCCCCCATGTCCTACTCGCCCATCGGAACCCGCCGCCCGCCTCCGCCCCCGCCCCCGCCGGTGCGCCGCGAGCCCCCGGCCCAGCCGCAGGGTGGTGCGCGCAACCCGCGCGTGGACACGCAGGCGCAGGGCACGGTGGAGGGGCCTCGCGGCAACCTCGTGAGCGGCCAGTCCAGCTTCCAGGCCGGCGGTGCCCGCGCGGAGACGAGCGGCACCGGCCCGGGCGGCATCGAGACGCGGGCGTACGCGCAGGGGCCGTCGCTGACGGCGGACGCGCGGGTGGACGCGGACATCGGCCTGTCCGGCATCGACGTGAGCCTCGACGTGGACATCGACGCCACGGCGGTGGAGGCGGGCGCCGGAGCCAGCAAGACGGTGGAGTTCGAGATCGCCGGCGAGCAGTACTCGGTGGAGCTCGACGTGGAGGCGATGGGCCGCATCGGCGCCGACGGGCACATCAACCTGGACCTGCACGTGGGCACGGATGGAAACGTGTCCATCAACGCCGCGGCCTCGGGCTTCGCGGGCGCGCAGGCGAGCCTCACGGGCTCCATCGAGCTGAAGCATGAGGGCGACACCCTCGCGTCCGGCAGCATCACCGCCAGCGCCAGCGCGGGTGTCAGCGGGGATGCCCACGCCGACATCGGCCTGGACGGCGGCAACCTGGAGTTCGACGTCGGCGTGGAGGCCACCGCGGGTCTGGGCCTCGGCGTGGAAGTCGAGGGCTCCGTCAACCCGGGCAACGTGCTCAAGGCCGTGGGAGAGACGGCCGCCGCCGCGGGCGGCGAGATTCTGGAGAACGTGGCCGAGGGCGCCATCAACGCGGGCGGCGCCGTGGTGGACGCGGCCGGCGACGTGTTCTCCGGCGCGGTGGGCGCCCTGGGCGACGTGGCCAGCGGCATCGGCAACGCGGCCAGCGACGCCTGGAACTCCGTCTTCTAACCAGCGCCCCGGTGGGAAAGGCCCGGCCCCTCACGGGGCTGGGCTAGACTCCGTGGACTCATGGCCGCCGTCTCCAAGCTCGCATCCTCCGCCGCGCGCCTCATGAAGCAGGGCCTCCTCAAGGAGGCGGCCCGCGAGTTCGAGCGCGCAATCTCCCAGGACCCGAAGGATGCCAGCGCGCTGCTGGGGCTCGCGCGCCTGCGCCTCGCGCAGCATGACGAGCCCGCCGCGCGCGCCGTGCTCCAGCAGCTCATCGCCCTGCACCCCACCCACCCCGAGGCGCTCAGCCACGTGGCCCGGCTCGACGCCGAGAAGGGGGATGCACGGGCGCTGGAGCTGTTGAGCGCGCTCGCCGCCCAGCCGAAGGCCGGCTACTTCGAGGTGCTCAACCACGGCCGGGCCCTGCTCGCGCGCGAGCAGTACGCCGCCGCGGTGCCCGCGCTGGAGCGGGCCCTGTCCCTGCAGCCCGGCAACGCCCAGACGCTGACGTACCTGGGCCAGGCGCTCCAGGGCGAGGGACAGCTGGACGCGGCGCTGAAGCGCTACCAGGAGGCCTCCGAGGCCACCCGCACCGAGCACCTGCCGCTGCTGCTCGCCTCGCGCGTGCAGGTGCTCCAGGGCCACGTGGGCGCGGCGCTGGTGACGCTGCGGCAGGCCATCCTCCGCGCGCCCAAGGAGGCCTCGCTGTTCCGCGAGTTCGCCTCGCTGTGCCTCTTCGCCGGTGCTCCCGACGCGGCCCTGCGCGCGGCCATCGAATTGCGCCTGCTCCTGCCCGAGAGCGCGGACGCCATCTACCTCCACGGCCTGTCCGCCTTCGTGGCCGGGAAGAACGAGGACGCCGACCGCATCCTCCGCGAGGCGCTCGCCAAGGCCCCGGACTCCGCCCCGGTGCGGGTGGCGCTGGCCAAGGTGCGGCGCCGCCTGGGAGACGACGCGGAGGCGCGGACGCTCCTCGAGGCAGCCCTCGCCGCCGAGCCCTCCGACGTGGGTGCGGCCAATGACCTCGCCGTGCTGCACCTGTCGAAGCCGGGCGGCGCCGCCAGCGCCCGCGCCGTGCTCACCGAGGCCCTGAAGGCGCACCCCGAAGACGCGGGCCTCCACCTCAACCTGGCCCTCGCGCTCGCGGACAGCGACGCGGCCCGGGCCCGCACGCACGCGCAGCGCGCCCAGGCCAGTCGCGACCGCCACATCCGCGAGCAGGCGGACCGGCTCGTCGCGGCGCTCGGCTCGCGGTGACGCCGGGCGCGTGAAGCACTACCCCGGCGCGAGCCCCAGCAGGCCCAGCACCTCGGGGTACACCTTGCTGGCGAAGTAGCGGCCTCCCGCGACGGTGAAGTGGACGCCGTCCTCCATGCGCAGGCGCATCGGCTTGCGGAAGCCCTCGACGCGGGTCTGGACGAGGGCGCGTCCCTTCGCATCCGTGAAGAAGGGGCGCGTCTCCACGTGCAGGGCGTCCTGGTGGGCGGAGATGACCTCGCGCTGGAGGCCGCGGATGAGCTCCAGCTTCTGCTCGAAGCGCTTGCGCCCGGTGGCCGGCAGCTCCAGCCAGACAATCTTCCGGCCCGGCGCGGACAGGACTGTCACGAAGTCCTCCAGTCGCTGGCGGTAGGCCTCTTCCCACTCGGGGCGACCCCAGTGGATGGGCTTGCCGCCCTTCGCGTCCTTGAGCGACTGCCCGTCGTTGCCCCCGATGATGACCACCACCACGTCCGGGTTGTGGCGCTGCACCTCCTGCTGTCCCACCGTCATCCAGTCGAAGAAGTCCGGACGGGCCAGCCCGGTGGAGGACTTCGCGCGCCGGGCCGTGCGGATGTGCGGGTGCGCTTCCAGTCGCGCCTGCAGGTACTCGCCGAAGCCGGTGGCGATGAGGCTGTCTCCCAGGAGCAGCACGGTGTGCGAGCGCTCCGCCGCCGGAGGCGACGGGCTCACCGCGGGCGGTGGAGCCGGCAACACGGGCGCGGCGTGCAGCGCCTCGCGTGGCGCGCCGGCATCCGGTTCGGACGCGGCCAGCACGGGAGCGGCGGAGAGCAGGGGGACGAGGGTGAGCGCGCGAGCGAGACGGTTCCGCATTGCCGGCCGAACGCTACCGGCCGGACGCGGTGAGGTACATCCCCCTTCCAGTGCGTGGCGCAGGTGGCACACGGCGGGTGAAGGGCCGGGCGGCCTGACGCATCCATGACGCGGTCAGCCCCGCACTCCGTCCCACCCCTTCGGGCAGTGGACTCGTGGAAGGAAGGTTCCTTGGCTCTGTCTCGACCCCACCAGAGAGAAGGGAGTAGCAGGCGGGCTGGCGTGGGTTATGCGGGTATGGCTACTGCAACCCTCAGTCACTCGCCTGTGCGAGTCGCGCGGGTGGCGCTGGCTGCTG
>NZ_JAAIYA010000037.1 GCF_010894405.1 Pyxidicoccus caerfyrddinensis | reverse complement strand
CCCCTACCCCCTCCTGCCCCCCTTCCGGGGCGGCCGTCCCGTGGAAGGAATATTACTTCCACCATTCCCTTCTACCGGAGGGGGCTGACATGGCGGGTAGGCAGGGGACGCTCCTCCCTGGAGGTAGTCCCTCGTGGCCAGGCCCTACCTCGCCGATTCGCCTGGAACCCCGGTTGCCGATGCTCGGGCCTGCTTTCTCCCGAGCGTCTTGAATCAGCGCCCTTCCGCGAGGAAGCCGAGGAGCAACTTGTGGAAGACTTCCGGCGCCTCCAGGTGCGGTGAGTGCCCGACGCCCGGCAGCACCTCCTCGCGCGCGTGGCCACCGCGGCTCCGGTACTCGTCGAGCATGGCCCGCATCTGCTTCACCATCGGCTGGGGCGGGTACACGGTGGCGCCCGGCCAGCCCGGCACCACGCCGAGCTGCCCCAGGAAGCCGAAGTCGAACAGCGACGTGTCCGAGACAATCTGGTCGTCCGCGCCGCGCACCCAGAGCACCGGAGGCCGCGTCGGGATGGACGAGAAGCCACGCACGTCGAAGTGCTTGCCGGAGATGGAGTTGTTCATGCCCCGCGTCCCCGGGGCCACGCCCGGCCAGTTCGAGGAGGGCGCGCTGTTACCCGGGTAGAAGTCGTCGCCCACGGCCATCTTCAGCATCTCCGCCACGAGGGCGTCCTCGCGCGAGCGCTCCAGCCGGAAGGGCGGCTTGAAGTAGTACCGGTTCATCACCGTGCGCGGCGAGGCGTCGTTCTCGTCCGTCGCGTCCTTCGCGATGAGGCGCCGGACGAACTCCGGGTTCACCGTGCCGCCTCCCGAGCCCGCGAAGTCCGGCCAGCACGGCGCCGCCGCCGCGTCGCCCTTCGTGCCGCCGTAGCCCGCCGGGGAGATGGGAGCGAGCAGCACCAGCGAGGCCACCCGCTCCGGGTGGGCCAGGGCGAAGCGCATCACCACCCCCGCGCCCGCGGACCAACCCACCAGGTGCACCTTCTTCCCCGCCGGCACCAAGTCCGGCAGTGAAAGCAGTGCAAACAGGTCATCGGCGAAGTCGCCCGCGCCGCGCGTGGCGTCGATGGGCGCGCGCTCCGTCTCACCGAAGCCCCGCAGGTCTGGCGCGAGGCACCGGAAGGACGAAGGCATCGCCGCGAGCGTCTCCTCATAGAAACGGCAGGAGGACACGTTGCCGTGGATGAAGACCACCGGCACCCCGCCCGGTGAGCCGCGCACCAGCAGGTGCTGCTCCCGGAGACGGGACGTGGGGACCTTCAGGGACTCGATGCGAGGCAGGACGTTCGGGGTCGTCATCCCCTCCAGGATACTCAGCTCCCGTCCCCTTCCAGCTCGCGGATGATGGACGCCACGTCGTCCTGGGCTCCCGAGATGGAGGAGCCGCCTCCCTCAACCACCATCCCCATCCAGCTCGCGGATGATGGACACCACGTCGGCCCGGGCTCCCGAGATGGAGGAGCCGCCTCCCTCAACCACCATCCCCTTCCAGCTCACGGATGATGGACACCAGGTCGTCCTGCTCCCCGGGGATGACGAAGACGCCCTCCTCGGCGGCACGGGACTCCGTGGGCTTCGCGGGAGACGCACTCCGCCGCGTCCTCGCGGGCAGCCGCGTGACGGCAACGGGCCGGGGCCGGGCTGCGGGAAGGAGCGGCTCGGGCGCGGGCTCGGGTGCGGCCGGGGGAGCCTCCTCGGACGAGGTGGAGGGCTGGCTCCAGTCCGTCTTCCGCGCCAACCACTCCGCGTAGCGCGGGAAGGACCAGCAGCCGTCAGCGGCGCCGGTCTCGATGGCCGAGGGAATCTTGTAGAAGTGCCCCTGTCTCACGATGCTCTTTACCGGCGTGCTGCCCATGAGCACCTCGCACTCGGGCACGCGCAGGCCCACCTCCGGCCGGTAGCGCAGCCGCTGGCACACCACGCCCACGAGGCAGTCCGCGAGCTGCGCGCACACCGCCGCCTGCATCTCCGAGGGAAACGCCGACACCACCCGCGAGAGCGCCTCGCTCGCGCTGGCCGAGTGCACCGTGGCCAGCACCAGGTGTCCCGTCTCCGCCGCGTTCAGCGTCAGGCGCATCACCTCCGGCTCGCGCATCTCTCCCACCATCAGCACGTCCGGGTCCTCCCGCATCGCGTCGATGAGCGCCTGCTCGAAGGACGGCGTGTCGCGCCCCACCTCGCGCTGGCGGATGAAGGACAGCCGGGGCACCAGCGCGTACTCGATGGGGCTCTCCACGGTGATGATGTGGCGCGACTCCCCCAGGTTCAGCTCCTGGAGCAGCGCCGCCAGCGTGGACGTCTTGCCCGAGCCCGTGGGCCCGCACACCAGCACCAGCCCATGCGTGGGCTCCACGAGCCTGCGCAGGTCCGGGTGCAGGTTCAGCCGCTTCAGCGTCGCCTGGGACGTGGACAGGAGCCGGATGGCGAAGCCCACGCCCCGCGCGCTGCGCAGCACGTTGATGCGGATGCGCTGTCCTTCCAGCGTGCGCGACACGTCGTACGAGCAGCGCTCCAGGAACTCGGGCCAGCCTTCCTCGCCCACCACCTCACGGGCCAGAACGGTGAGCGTGGAAGCGGACAGTGGCTCGCCCACCAGTCGCAGCGCGCCTCGCACGCGCAGCGCCATGGGCATGCCGCCCTCGAGGTGGACGTCGCTGGCCCCCTGCTCCCGGGCACGACGAATGATGGCTGCGAGCTGCATGCGGGTCATCCTCCTGACCCGCCACGTAAGAGCAATGCACGTGCCGACAGCCCCGCGAGCGTGGTCCGTGAGGGCACGGGACGGCCGCCCTGCCGGATTGTCGGAGTGACTTCGGACGGGCCGGGACACTTTGTCGCCCGCCGGGGTCGCCTGCCTGGCCGCCGTGCGCGCGCTCAGCCCAGCAGGGACATCAGCGTGTAGGCGATGGAGCCCAGCACGGCCAGCGAGCCGAAGGTGCTCCCGACGATGACCGCCACCGGGTTGCGGTCCACGAAGCGCAGCAACTCGTGGAGGCCGCGCTTGAGCATGGTGCGCTGGCACTGCACCACGATGTGGCCGTCCATCATGGACTGGAGCGCTTCAATCATCTCCTCCACCGACTGGTAGCGCTTCTCCGCGTCCTTCTGGAAGCCCCTCGACACGAACCACGACAGCTCCGCGGGCACGTGCGACTGGTGCGGGTTCGACTGGAGCGCGTCCACCGCGGGCTTCACCTGCTGCACCCCGTCCAGGATTTCCGCGAGCGACTCGCGCCCCTCCAGGTAGTGCCGCAGGAAGAGCAGCTCGTGGAACAGCACGGCGAGGCTGTAGACGTCACTGCGCGCGTCCAGCGTGTCCTCGCCGCGCGCCTGCTCCGGGGACATGTAGAGCGGCGTGCCGATGACGGAGCCCACCTGCGTGCGCAGCGAGACGGCCTCCCGCGGGCTCACCGCGGGCACCGGGTGGATGCGCATCGCCACGCCCTGGCTGTCCGGCGCCTGGGCCTGCGCCGCCGTCCGCACCGGCCGGGCCAGGCCCCAGTCCATCACCGTCACCTCGCCGAAGGGGCCCACCATGATGTTCGCGGGCTTCAAGTCGCGGTGGATGATGCCCTTGCGGTGCGCGTACGCGACGGCGTTGAGCACCCCGAGGCAGATTTGCACCCGCGCCCGGAAGCCGAAGCGCTCGTGCGTGGCCTTATCCCCGCGCCGCAGCTTCGCGATGATGGACTCCAGCGTGTCGCCGTGCAGGTGCTTCATCACGAAGAAGTACCGGCCGCGCTCGTCGATGCCCACGTCGTGCACCGGGACGATGTTCGGGTGGTCCAGCTGGCCGACGGTGCGAATCTCCTCCACGAAGCGCAGCACCCGGTCCAGGTCCGCGCCCTCCGGCAGCCGCTTGAGCGCCACCAGCCGCTCGATGTCGTGGTCCTTCAGCAGCACCACCTCGCCCATGCCGCCCTGCCCCAGCGGGCGCATCTCCTCGAAGCGCTCGCGCTGGGGTGGGACGAGGTCCGCCCGGTCTCCCTTCCATTCCACCCGCGGCAGCACCGTGTTGCGGCGTGTCGTGGCGGCGGGCGCTGGCGGGGCCTCGCCCGGAGACTTCTGGGAGAGCACCGTGGCATCCAGGGCGTAGCGAACCGTGTCCGTCATGGCCGCCTGCATAACGAGCCCCCCACCACACACTCAACCCTACCTGCCTTGTCAAAAAGTGGTTTCCGCCTGGAGGTGAACGGGGCCCCCACGCATCGTCACTTGACCTCGGCGCCGGGTTGTCATTCGTATGCGCCCCAAGCAGATGGACGGGCGCCCTTCGGCGCCGGGCCGGTCGTCCGTATACCGAGAGCGCCTTCCTCATGTGGGCAACCCCGCGTGTACGCGCACGCCACCTCACCTTCCTGCTCCTTCCCCTGCTGCTGGCCGGCGGCTGTGAGCCCGTCCAGCAGCCCGAGGGATTTCCGCTCCCCAGCGCCGTGCGCCTCACGGGCCCCTTCACCCCCGTCGTGGACCTGCGCGCGGACGTGAATCGCGACGGGGTGGTGGACCTGGCGGACGACGAGGGCGAGGACAGCTGGCGCGCCGAGCGTGGCGCCATCTTCCTCGCCAACATCGACGACGACGAGGGCATCTGTCCGTTCTCGCTGTCCCCCCGCACGCTGGGCGACGACCAGCTGTCCGTGTGCAATGACGCCCGGGACGCGGAGGTGAATGGCGAGGAGGACCTGGAAGACCTCGCGCGCCTGCGCATCGCGCCGTGGCCGGAGGCGCCCGACTATGCCGTCGGCTCCGTCACCGTCCTCGGGCCGGCGGCGCAGAAGGTGCGCCTGTTCAAGAAGTTCGGAGACACCTACTCCTCGCAGCGCAATCCCTCGCAGCTATTCCTCACCGCGGCGCAGCTGCGCCGGGGCATGGAGCTGGCCATCGAGGCCAACGACATCGTGAGGGACCCGAGCATGTGGGACGGCTTCGCGGACGTGCGGCTCACCATCAACCGCAGCCGCAACCGCCTCTCGGACACCGAGTTCCAGGACATCGTCCGCCTGCGCGTGGCGCCGGTGGTGATGTTCCACCACCTGTCCCCCGCCGAGAGCGTCTTCGTCTCCAAGGTCGCGGACGACCTGGACGCGGCGCGGTTCCGGAAGGACCTGCGCGCCACGCTGACGGGCGCCGAGCGGCCGGTGTCGCTGTTCGAGCTCGAGGTGGAAGACCTCTGGACGCAGGACTTCCTCGAGCCGGCGTACATGTCGATGCCCGCCCCTGGCGGCGCGCAGCACGTCATCCAGGTGAACTACCGCGCACCCTTCGTCATCGCCCCGGAGAAGGACGCCGCGTTGCGCGTCGCGGGCCGCATGGCCTTCCGGCTGCGGGGCCGCAACCAGGCCGCCGTGCAGCAGTACGAGCCGGGCATGTCGGAGGAGTCGCAGACGCTCAACTCGTTCGGCAACACCGAGGTCATCCCCCCGTACGAGAAGGACGGCGTGACGTATCCGCTGGGCCGGCTCTTCCGAGGCCGGGGCCCGGACACGCGGCCGGACTTCCAGCCGGACCCCAGCTTCACGCGCCTCCTCGAAGCGCAGGGGGTGCAGCCGCCCGTGTACGTGGACACCTCGTGGCTCAACGTCAGCCACGTGGACGAGACCTTCAGCTTCCTGCCCGCGAACACCCCGCGCGGCTGGGTGGTGCTGATGGCCGACCCGGCCCTCGCGCGGCGGATGCTGATGGACCTGCAGGCCCAAGGGCACGGGGACGCGAAGCTCTTCACCGGGTTGACCTGGGGCTTCGAGCGGCCCGCGGAATTGACTGTCTCCGAGGTGCTCGACAACGCCGGCGTCATGGACGCGAGCGCGCTGGCCGCGCTGGAAATCGACACGCAGCGCGCCATCCTCCAGGAGGAGACGGGCCTCACCGACGCGGAAATCATCCGCGTGCCCTTCCTCTTCCAGGAGGTGACGGGGGGCCTGTCCGCGCTGCAGCCCGCGATGCTCAACCTGCTGGCCGTGTCCGCTACGCAGGTGATTGCCCCGGAGCCCCACGGACCGCTGGTCGACGGGAAGGACCCCTTCAAGACGCACTTCGAGGAGGCGCTCGCCGCGTACGGCATCCGCGTGCACTGGAGTGACGTCTGGAGCCCGTACCACATCGGCGGTGGCCAGGTGCACTGCGCCACCAACAGCGCGCGCGAGGTCCCCGCGACGAAGTGGTGGGAGGGCGGACGATGAGGCGTGACGTGTACCGGTGCCTCGGGGCCGCCCTGCTGCTCACCGCGCTGACGGCGGGGGCGGCGGACGCGCCGCTCGCGGGCAGCTGGCAGGCGGTGCTGCAGGAGCAGATTGCTCGCGCCCGGAAGGAGCGCCCCGAAGCCTTCGCGCGGGTGGACTCGGCCGTGTCGCGGGTGGGACTGCTGGACGCGAGGAAGCGGGGCACGCTGGCCTCCGTCTCGCCCCTCTTCAGGGAGCTGGGCCCGGACGCGCTGTGGCCCATGGTGGAGCGGCTCGCCTTCCCATCCGAGCAGGCGAAGGGAATGGAGCAGAACTCGGCGCGGCTCGCGCTGGCGGTGGGGCTGATGGAGGCGCTGGGCGAGCTGCGCGACGCGCGCCTGGTGCCGCTGTGGAAGGACCTCCTGGAGACGGGAGCGGACACGCGAGCGCCCGTGCTGCGCGCGGCGGCGGGCGCGCTGGCGCGGATGGAGACGCTGGAGGCGGCACAGATGCTCATCGCCGTCTCGCGCCAGGGTGGCCCCCGGGGCGAGGCCGCGCAGGAGAAGCTGGGCGAGTGCCGCCTGCTGGTGGCGGCGCGTGCGCTCGCCGACGCGCTGGCGGCCCGGCCCGGGCCCGAGGAGGCGCGGAGGCTGGCGCGCTCGCTCGGAGACGCCGGCTCCGCCTGGGCGTGGAAGACGTCCGGAGCGAGCGCCCGCTCCGAGGAAGGCGCCGTGCGTCGCGTGGCGGCGGAGGCGCTGGTGCGCGCGTACTCGCACTACACGGGTGACGTACGTCAGGCCCTGTCCAACGCCGTGCTGCGGGTGGACGCGCCGGAGACGGCCTCGCTCATCGACGAGGCCCGGCTCCACGCGGACGCGTCCGGGCTGGCCGCGCTGGACGCCCTGGCCGAGCGGCTGCGGCACAACCCGCTGCGCTGAAGGCTCAGGGCGCCTCGATTTCCATGCGGTAGCCCACGCCGCGCACCGTCTGGATGGCGAAGCGCGAGGCGCTGTTCCAGCCGAGCTTCTTCTTCAGGCTGGAGACGAAGTTGTCCACGGTGTGCGGATCCACGACGACGTCGCGGCCCCACACCGCGTCCAGGATGTCGTCGCGGCGCAGCACCCGCTCCTTCTCGCGCACGAGGAAGGCCAGCAGGTCGAACTCGGTGCGCGTCAGCTCCACCGCCGCGCCGTCGGGCGACTCCAGCTTGCGGCGGTCCAGGTCCATCTTGTAGCCGGCGAAGCGCACCTGCTTCGTCGGCGCGCCGCCGGAGCGCTTCACCAGCGCGCCCACGCGGGCCAGCAACTCGCGCAGCCGGTAGGGCTTGCCCAGGTAGTCCTGCGCGCCCGCCTCGAAGCCGCGCACCACGTCGTCCTCCAGCGTGCGCGCGGTGAGCATCAGCACCGGTGTCGTCACGCCCTCGTCCCGCAGCGAGCGGCACAGCGTGTAGCCGTCGCCGTCCGGCAGCATCACGTCCAGCAGGACGAGCTGGAAGGAGCGCTTCGCGAGGTGCTCGCGTGCCTCGCGCACGTTGGTGGCCTCCTCCACCGCGTAGCCACCCTGGTTCTCCAGGTTGTCGCGCAGCGCGAGCCGCAGGTTGGTGTCGTCCTCCACGACGAGGATGCCAGGCTGGGAAGAGGTCATGTCGTCACCGTGGGGGGAAACGTGAGCTCGAAGGTGGTGCCCTCGGGGCTGGAGGCCGCGACGCGCAGGCTCCCCCCATGCAGGCGCATGATGCGGCGGCAGAGTGCCAGACCCAGGCCGCTGCCGGGAACGTCCCGCCCCTGGCCCGGCAGGCGGACGAACTCCTCGAAGACGGTCTCCCACTGCGCCTGGGGAATGCCAATGCCGTTGTCCGAGAAGCGCACCCGTCCGCCCGGGAGCGCCTCCACGCGCAGGCGTACGGGGCTGCGTGTGTTGTAGGCACAGGCGTTGCGCGCGAGGTTGGACAGGAGCAGGCGCAGCAGCTGCGCGTCCGCGCGGAAGGCCATCTCGCCGACCTGCGCCTCCAGCTCCACCGGCACCTTCGACCAGGCCTCCAAGTCCCTGCGCAGCAGGGAGATGAGCTCGTCGAGGCGCACGGGCTCCAGCCTCGGCACCCAGCGGCCCTTGTCGATGCGGTTGAAGGACAGGAGGTTCTCCACGAGGAAGCCCAGCCCGTCCGCCTCGCGGACGATGCGCGCGGGGTAGTCACGCGCGTCCGTGCCTTCCGCGAGCCGCCACTCCAGCGTCTCCGCCAGCAGGCGGATGGACGCCAGCGGCGTGCGCAGCTCGTGCGACACGGTGGCCACGAAGTCGCTCTTCAGCTCCAGGAAGCGGAACTTGCGCTGCTGCGCCACGAAGGCCAGCGCGAAGATGGCCAGCGCCAGCACGCCGCACAGCGCCACCATGCCCGTCTTCAGCCGGTAGCGCCGCTCCAGCGCCCCCTGCGCGCGCGCCCACTCGGGCGTGTCCACCGAGAGGGGCAGCGCGTCCAGCGACAGCACCTCCGAGTCTCCCAGCAGCCGCACCTGCCCGTCGGCTTCGAGCAGCCCGCGCTCGCGCATCTCCCGGGTGAGCGACTCCAGCAACGCGGCCGGGTCCACCGCCACGCCGCGCACCTGGCTGCCACCGCGCGGCTCCAGGTACCAGCCGGCGCGCACCAGCGCAGGGCCGGGGAGTGTGCGCGGCAGCGGGAGCGGCTCGGTGGCCAGCTCGCCCGCGCGCGACTCGAAGTCCGCGACCGGGGCGCCCACCTTCGCGGAGAGGGCGGCCACGTGCTCGCGCAGGAAGGCGAAGTCCGACGGGGTGAAGCGCGAGCGGCGCAGGAGCAGCAGTCGCTGGAGTCCTTCGAGCCGCCCGCCCCTGCCGTCCGCCAGCCCGTCGCGCACCAGCGCGTGCATGAGCTGCGGCACCGGGTCTCCGCGCTCGGCCAGCGATTCGAGCACCACCAGCAGACCCGGCACGTCGCGCGTGGAGGCGAGCACGTACTGGGCGCGGTGCTGGAGCAGCGCCATCAGCGCCACCGTGGAGGCGCGCCGGTCTCCCCGAACCAGGGCGCCCTCTACCGCGCGCACCAGCGCGAGCCGCTCCGCCCACGGGTCCTCTTCGTCATCGGCGCGCTCGGTGCCCGCGCGCAGCCGGGCGTAGCGCTCCTTCGCGGGGGCGTCGTCGCCGGTGTCATGGAGGGCCATGCGCGGCAGGAGCTGGTCTCCGCGCTCGCGCAGGTAGAGGCCGGTGGCGGGCACCAGCGGGTCCACCGCCGCGGCCTCCAGCGCGGGGCGCGCGGCTTCCAGCCTGTCTTGCAGCGACTGCGCCAGCGAGGCACGGGCGTACTGCTCCAGCGCCTTGCGCCGCGAGTCGAGCGAGGCCTGGGCGTCATCGCGCTCGGTGGCGAAGATGCGCTGGAGGTAGCCCAGACCCCAGCCGAGGCCGACAAGGCCGAGCACGAGAGCGACGACGGTGGGCAGCAGGCGGCGGAGCATCTTCGCGGACTCAGTCTCCCGTGTCCGGAGCGCGGTCGAAGTCCATGGTGTTCAGCGGCGCGACGCGCTCGAAGCGGTCCTTGCGCTTGTCGAGCGCCTGCGCCTTGCGGATGAGCGCGCCCAGTTCCACCACGTCCGGCCGGCCGTGCAGCGGCTCACCCACGTCGTCACAGAGGGCGGACAGGCGCGCCCAGTCGAGCGTGCGCGTCCAGTAGGAGCCGCGCAGCTTCTCCGCGAAGGCGGAGGCCACATAGGCGAGGCGCGTGGCGGGCGCGGCGCGGGCGTAGGACGCACGCAGGAGGCTGGAGGGCAGCAGCTTCTGCACGCGGCGCCAGCCGCCACCCGTGACGTCGTAGTGGACGCGCAGCGTGCCGAAGGCGATGGCGGGGCCACGCAGCTTCACCTCGTAGATGGCGGTGACGGCCTGGCCCGCGGCGAGCGGCGTCTTCGGCTCGTCGTCCTCATCGAGTGACTCGGGCGCGGGGACGGCGCGCTCGTAGCCGACCAGGCGGTAGCGGGCCACCGCCTGCCGGTCGAACTCCACCTGCACGTCCACGTCGGGAAGCGTCTCCAGCGCCTTCAGGGTGATGCGCACCACGTGGTAGCCCTTGCGGCCGGGCGACGGGAAACCCTCGGTGTCGATGACGAAGGGGCCGTTGACGTCGCCCGCGTTGCCGTAGTCGAAGGCGTTGATGAAGGCCTCGGCCCAGACGGTGCGCTCGTCGGGGAGGACGTCGCGCTGCAGGTAGTCGCGCGACACGGCGTAGGGGCTCGTGTCCACGCCGACGAAGAAGACGGAGAAGCGGTCCTCCTCCGTGTCGATGGTGGGATTCACGCCGTTGCTCCCCGGGCTGGAGCGGCTGCGCGCGGAGTCGTCCGAGTCACGGTAGAGGTACTGGGTGGCACCGTCCGGCAGCGGCGTCAGGTGTTGCATCGCCCAGGCCGGGGTTTCCTCGCGGGCGCCCGCGCCGACGTAGGGAATGGCGGGAGGCAGGTAGCGGGCCACACCCTCTGCTTCCGTGCGCAGCGGTGGGGCCAGTGGGGCCACGGACTGGAAGGCGCGGGCCGGGTCCTGCGAGTTGACGGGGCGCTCGACGGAGATGCTCCGGTCCGGCGCCTGGAGGATGGGCGGATCGGCCCTGGCGATGCTCGGGAAGGGGTTCAGGGCCCGGGGCTCGTCGGGGTGCGCGGCGGAGGTCAGCTCCATGTTCACCCGTACGGTGCCACCGGGCTTCAGCGGGAGGTCCTTGCGGGTGACGGAGAGGAAGGCCTCCTTCTCGAAGCGGAGCGTGTAGACGCCGGGCGGGAGCTGGGGGAGCCGGTAGTTGCCCTGGGCGTCCGTCACCGCGACCTGCTCCGTCTTCAGCGCGGGCGAGGAAGCGGTGACGCGCACGTCCGCGAGGGGCCGTAGGTCCACGCGGGCCACCACGGTGCCTTGGAAGGTACCGCTCTGCTGCGCCAGCGCGGGCGCGGAGAGGAGCAGGAGGACGCCGCACAGGGCTTTGAAGAGGGCGGGCTTCATCGGGTGGCCAACGCGGTGTGGCGGTCCTTGTGAGGGCCCCACAGCGTGCCGCAGGTGGGGTGGCCAATCATCACGGTTTCATCATGGCACGGGGTTTCGGGGGACGCCTGCTCTCCTGCCGGGCACGCCAGAGCGTATGGGCTTCACTCATAGGGCAGGAGCACCCGCCAGCCGGGGGCGGGAACACCGTCCATGACGAGGGACAGCTCATGGAACGGTGCCCCGGAGAGGCGCCAGAGACGGGCGTCACTTCCATGGGAGCAGGGAGACTGGAAGGGCGCGCTGAACATCGGCGGTGGGCGGAAGCAACAGCCGTCGATGATGTAATCGTCGACGGCGGGGACCTCGCGCGTGACAGCGACACCCGTCGTCTCGCTCGCGAGGAGGCGCGTCAGCGGGGCCAGTTCCGCGAACGGGCGCGCGGCCCTGTCGCCAGCAGGGACGCCGACATCGATGGCTCCCGCCAGCGCGGCGCCCGGCAACAGGATGGCGGTACAGATGAGAGGAAGAAGGGGGAGTCGCATGGCAGCAGGTCCCTTCTTCACCGGCCAAAGTCTGGGCTGCCACGTTCCGCCGAAGGGGCCCTGTAGACGAGCTGGGGCGTGCCGTCCGGAACGAGCACGGGCATCCGGGAGAGCATCCACGATGGCGTCCTGGCAGGAGCGCTCATGGCGGCGCTGTCATGCGCCGGGCGAGCTCGTGGCGGGGAGTTGTACCGAGGCACGGCGATGCGCTTGATGAAATCTGGCGCCACGGGCCAGCACGACGTGACTTGACCGATGTCGATGAGCGGCGGAGTAGCGGCAAGCGCCTCCGCTTCATCCATCGTCTCGGGAACCAACTGCGGGTTGAAACGGACGGTGCGATTCAGGCGCAGGTGGATGTCTTTCCCGCCATACGGCTTGAAGCCCTCCTTCTCGAACCGCAGCGTGTAGATGCCTGGCTCCAGCTCCGGTACGCGGTAGTTCCCCTGCGCGTCGGCCACCACAATCTTTTCGCCTTCGATTTCAGGCGAGGTGACGGTCACCACGACATCGGGAACAGGCTGTTGGCTTCGCAAATCGACGACCGTGCCGATGAGCGTCGACGCGGCGGATGCGGTGGAAACCAGAAGCGTACAGAGCAGGGCACTTCGAAGGAGCGGGTTCATGGTGACGCCATGTTCCCCGGCCGGCCCGCGCCTCGTCGCACGCGAGCCTCCGTTCTCCATCATGGTTCCGTCATGGAGCCTTGGGCGCGTCGAACGGCACATCCAGCACGGGCCGCGTCTTCGCGTCCGGCAGGTCGTAGTGCCACCACTCCATGCGATTGGGCGTGAAGCCCGCGCCCTCCATCGCCTCGCGCAGGATTTCGCGGTGCTGGCGCGACGCCTCGGTGCCACCCTCGTAGCCGTGGTGCGCGGCGGGACTGAACGTGTCGAAGGGCGTGGGCATCTCCACGTCCTTCCCGTCCAGCGTCACCAGCGTCAGGTCCACCGCCCCGCCCCGGTTGTGGTTGGAGCCCTTCACCGGGTCCGCCACGTAGCCGGGCACCGGCATGATCTTCCACATCTCATACTGCACCGCGCGCGGCCGGTAGCAGTCGTACACCTTCAGCCGGTAGCCCTTCGGCCGCAGCACGTCCGCCGCCTTCTTCAGCCGCTCCGCAGACTCCGGCAGCAGCAGGCACCGCGCCGTGTCCGGGTACACCTTCTTCTTCAGGAAGTTGTCCGCCGTCGCGTAGCGCAGGTCCTCCACCAGGTCCGTCACCACCGTGGTGGCAGTCACCAGCTTGCCCGCGTCCTTCGACGCCTTCGCCTTGGCAGCAGGCTTCGGCGTCCCCGCGTCCTGCGCGAGCCCCAGGCCGCTCACCGAGAGCCCCACCCCCACCGCCACCACCATCCAGGTCCGCATCGTCATGCGCCCTCCACGTAGCGCGTCGGGTCCGGCACGCCGGCTTCCTCGAAGCCCTTCCTGCGCAGCACGCAACTGTCGCACCGGCCACACGCGCGGCCCTGCGGGTCCGGGTCGTAGCAGGAGTGCGTCAGCCCGTAGTCCACGCCCAGCTTCACGCCCTCGCGGATGATGTCCGCCTTCGTGAGGCCGGACAGCGGCGCGTGCACCGTGAAGCGCGCGCCCTCGACGCCGGCCTTGGTGGCCAGGTTCGCCATCGTCTCGAACGAGCGGATGAACTCCGGCCGGCAGTCCGGATAGCCGCTGTAGTCCACCGCGTTGACGCCGATGTAGATGTCCGTGGAGCCGACCACCTCCGCCAGCCCCAGCGCCAGCGAGAGGAACAGCGCATTGCGCGCCGGCACGTACGTCACCGGGATGCCGTGGCTCATCTCGTCCGCGGGCCGGTCCTTGGGCACCTCGATGTCCGCGGTGAGCGCCGAGCCGCCGACCTGCCGCAGGTCGATGCTCACGATGCGGAAGTCCTTCACGCCCATGGCCGAGGACACCTTGCGCGCCTGCTCCAATTCCACCGCGTGCCGCTGGCCGTAGGCCACCGCAAGGCACACCGGCTCGAAGCCCTTCGCCTTCGCCATGGCCAGACACGTCGTCGAGTCCAGGCCGCCCGAAATCAACACCACCGCGCGCGGTGCCATCAGTCCCTCCGCTCGCCCTGGATGATGTACGCCGTGGTGCAGGTGGCCGGCTGGCAGTTGCAGTTGCGCGTGCCCGGCAGGAAGAGGTCCGTCAGCGAGCCGCACGCCAGCGACACGTCGTAGCCGTTCTCCGTGGGGCCCGGCACGGTGCCCTCGGGAATGCCGCCGTCGTGCTGCTTGCAGTCGCGGTTGAGCGTGCGCGCCTGGCTGTCGCTGAAGAGCGTCACCTTCAGCGTCTCTTCAATCGCCGAGTCCTCGCAGCCCGTGCCACACGTGGCCCGCGGCGCGTTGGCCCTCAGCGTGGACGTGGCCAGCTGGTCGACGTAGCCGGCATCGCGCGAGAAGCCCTGCACGGTGAAGTAGCCGGTGCCAGCGTCGGTGTCGCGCGAGAAGGTGCCCTCGAAGCGGAACACGCCCGCGTCGTCGAGTTGCGCGAAGTCGCGCACGGACGCGTCGCACGTGGTCCGCGCGGGGTCCAACCTCGCCTCGAAGCGGAAGGTGCCGAGCACCTGGTTGCCCGGGTACACCGGGTCCGAATAACAGGCCATGGCCGCGGCGACGACCGCGACCGGGAGGACGGCAAGAGCAAGGCGCTTCAGGTGCATGCGCCGGGAAGGCTACACGGCTAAGTGCCTTCGAGCACGGAAAGGGCCACCGCCCGGAAGAGCGAGCCCCGAGCGAGCACCCCACCTACGTCCACCTTGGTCGGGTCCGTTCCACGCACCTCGGAATCGAGCAGCGCCAGCACCCGTCCCGCCGCCAGCGAGGCCGGCATCGCGCGGAAGGCAGCCACCGCCGCCTGCGTCAGGCCGGGCACCTCGCCGGGCCGCGCCAGCTTCACGCCGGACTCGCCCAGCGCCAGGGCCAGCGCGCACAGGTAGCCCAGCTCCGTGGCGCCGAAGCAGGACAGCGCGCCCGCGCCCAGCACCAGCTCCTCGGCGCTGGCGAGGTACGCCTCCGCACCGCCCACCGGGTCCACCACCACGCGCAGCCCGCCCGCGCCCAGCGAGGACAGCAGCGGGCGCAGTGCGGCGGCCAGGCGGGGGAAGCGCTCGGACGTCACCGGCACCGCGTTGGGCGGCACCGGGTGCTGGAAGCCGGAGGGCAGCGGCAACACGGTGATGGGCGCCATGCGCGCCGCCGCGCTGCTGGAGTCCAGCGCCGCGCCGATGCCGTCCGCGCGCTCCGCGGCCTCCACACGGCCCAGCCCGCGCAGGGCCTCTGCGTAGAGCGTCCACCCGTCCACGTCCAGCGGCTGTGCACGCAGCAGCTCCGGCCAGATGCGGGCCGCGAGCGTCGCACCTTCGGGCGCCGGGGAGAGCCGCTCGGCCGACATGCGGGTGACTTCCGGGGACAGCACGCCCGACTCGAAGAGCCGCTCGGCGAGCCGGGCCGCGGGAGACACGAGCTGCGCGTCCAGGTAGCCGCGGAGGATGGACTCCAGCACCGCGGGCTCGTCGGTGAGCCGCTCGCGCAGGCGCAGCGCCTCGCCGGTGAGGCCGCGCTCCTCCGCCAGCCGTGCACGGCGGGCCAGCCGCTCTTCCGTCTCCGGCAGGGCCTCGAGCTGCGCGGCGGCGTCCGCCACCATGCCCAGCGCCTCGTAGGCGTCGGCCAGTCGCTCGCGGTACGGCGCGCTCGCGTCGGGGCCCTCCTCCACGGAGAGGCGCTCCGCCAGCGACACGAAGACGGAGGGCTCGGCGGCCACGTCCACCAGTGCCAGCAGGTTCCTCAGCGCGGGCCGGTGCGAGCCGTCATCGGCCAGCGCCTTCTCGAAGGCCTCGCGCGCCTCATCGGGCCTGTCCAGCGGGCTCAGCAGCAGCTCGCCGCGCTCCTGGTGCAGGGCGGCGCGGGCGTGCGCGTCCTCCTCGGCGTCGATGAGCCGCGCCAGCGTCTGCGCCGCGGCCTCGAAGCGGCCCAGCTCGAACTCCAGGCCATGGCGCTCGCGCAGCAGCGCCTTGCGCCGGGTGGGCCAGCCGTCGGCGGCCATGGCCAGCGCTTCCACGCGGGCGTGCTCGGGCTGGGCGCGCACCCGGGTGAGCACCGCTTCGGCCAGCGCCTCCGGGAGCTTCTCCAGCGTTGGCAACAGCAGCGTGAGGCGGGCCGCGAAGCTCGCGTCGGAGGACAGCTCCTCCAGCGCGCGCAGGCGGGCGCGCACGGGCGCCTCCGCCGAGCGGAGCACCTCTTCGCGCAGCGCCACCGAGAAGGCGGCGTCACGAGCGGCGGACACGCCCGCCAGCTCCAGCAGCCCTTCCGTCTCGCCCTCGGCGCGCAGCGCTTCCGCCAGCGCGGAGGAATGCGTGGGGTCCGCGTCAGGCAGTCCAGCCAGGGCCCACAGCGCATCGCGCGTGCGTGCCGCGTCGTCGGCCTGCGCGGCCATGGCCAGCGCGTCGGTGTAGTCGCCCGAGGCCATGGCGGGCGCGAAGCCCACGTCCAGGGCGCGCGAGAAGGCGCCCAGGCGGCCGAAGCGCTCCGCCAGCTCCGACGGAGGCAGCATGTCCGGCGCTTCCGTGGCGATGCGCTCGATGACCTCCAGCGCCTCGGCGTGCTCGTCGGCCTTCTCCCACAGCCCCACCGCCTCCAGCAGCAGCGGCGGGCGCTCTTCCGGTGCCGCGAGCCGGGCGGCCTGCATCAGCGCGCGCGCCGCACTGGGGGCGTCTCCGGAAGCGCGGTACAGGTGGGCCACGCGCAGGGCCGCGTCCACGTCCGGCTCCACCGCCGACGCGGCCTTCGCCGCCTTCAGCGCGTCCGGCAGTCGACTGGCGGACTCGAAGGCCCGCGCCGCCGCCATCAGCAGCACCTGGCGCTCACGACCGGACACCAGCTCCGCGCGAGCCACCTGCACCTCGGCCCGGCGCGCGGGCACATCGCCCAGCAGCTTCTCCAGCGACTCCAGCGCGTCCGAGTAGCCGGCGCCCGAGGCACCGCGAGACACGACCGCCTCCAGCGCCTCGCGGGCCGCGTCCTCACGGGCAGCGCCACGGGCGAGCGAGGCCAACTCCAGGCGGAGCACGGACGCCTCGTCCGCGTCCTCCACGCGAGGCACCAGCCGCTCCAGCGCGTCCAGCAGGCGCGTGGACTCACCGCGCTTGCGCAGTCCTTCCACCAGCGCGCGCAGCGCCGTCAGGTCCTCGGGAGCGGCCTCGGCGGCGCGCTGGGTGAGGGACCAGGCAGCGTCCTCGTCCGCGAGCGACTCGGTGGCGACGGAGGCGGCGGCCAGCAGCAACTCCGCGGCGCGCTTGCCGCCCGCGGCCTCGGCGCCGGACGCGTACACCTCCAGCAAATCACCGTGACGGCCGAGGGCGCGCAGGCCCGCCACCGCCCGGTCGATGACGGCCGCGTCCGCGGGGCGCAGCCGCGCCAGGGGCAGCAGCGCGTCGATGGCGTCCTTCGGGTCGTTGAAGAGGTCCGCCGCGCGGCGGTAGAGCACCTCGGCCGTGGCGGTGTCGTCCGCGCGACGCGCGAGCTGGAGCGAGGCCCGGTACAGGCCCGGCCCGTTGCCCGTGCGCGAGTGGACCTCGGCCAGCAGCGACAGCGCCTCGCGGCCGCGCTCGCTCTCGGGCTCCAGCGTCACCACGGACTCGAAGGCATCCGCCGCGTCGTGGTACGCGCCCGCGCCCAGCGACGCGTGCCCCAGTCGCAGCCACGTGCGAGCACGCACCGGCACCGGCAGCGAGTCACCGCCGGCGGACAGCAGCCGGCGGTCATACGGCCGCGCGGCGATGGGACCGCCACCCTTCGCGGCCAATTCGGCGCGCGCGGACAGCGCCTCCACGTCGTCTCCCGCGCGGGAGAGATACTCGTCGAAGGCCTCGGCGGCCAGCAGCGCCTCGCCCGCCTCCAGCAGGCCGTTGGCGCGCTCGCGCAGCAGCGGCAGGGCCTGGGGCGCGGGGAGGGCCGCGGCGCGCTGGGCCAGCAGCTCCGCCAGCCGGCGCACGTCTCCGGCCGCGCGCTCGCGCACGTGCTCGAAGGCCTCATCACTCGCGGGGCTCAGCTCGAAGGCCTGGTCCTCGCACAGGAGCGCCCGCTCCCGGGCACCTTCCGCGCGGAAGGCGCGGGCGGCGGCGAGGTAGCTCTCCGCGGCGTCGGCGGCCTCCTGGCGCTGGGCCCGGCGCAGCATCAACTCGGCGAGCGCCTGGTGGTCCTCCGCCTCCTCCAGGAAGGCGAGGTGACGCGTGAAGATGGGCTCGCGGAACGGGTCCGCCTCCAACAGCACCGCGTCGAACTCGGCGGCGTCCGCGTGGCGCTTCACCTCGTGCAGCAGCTCGGCGGCCTGGGCCGTCAGCTCCAGGTCGTCCGGACGCGCGGCGCGCGCGGCGATGAACGCGGCGGCGGCGGCATCCGGGCGCCCTGCCCTGTCGCGGTACAGCACGGCGGCGCGCTGGAGCAATTCCGCGCGGCGCTCCGCGTCCGACTCGCTCTCGGCGCACTCCTCGTACCAGGCGGCCAGCTCCGCCAGACGCCCGTCGCTCTCCAGCAGCTTCGCCAGCAGGGCCTCGGCCTCGGCCAGCGAGCGGTCCGCGCGCAGCGCCTCGCGCAGGAAGGCTTCCGCCTTCTCCACGTCGGACAGCACGCCCAGGTGCAGCCGCGCCAGCCGCAGCCGGAGCGTCGCCGCCTCCCGCGCGTCCTTCAGCAGCGGCAGCGCGCGCTCCAGCCAGCGCGCCTCGGCCTCCGAGTCGTCACGCCGTTCGGCCAGTGCCGCACCCAGCCGCGCCGTGCCCAGGTCCTCCGCCAGCGCGAAGGCCCGCTCCAGCGCGGCCTCGGCGGCGGCGGGGTCCAGCTTCACGTCGCGCAGCAGCTCCGCGCGGCGGCGCTCGCAGGCGGCGGCCTCGGCGGCCTGCCCCTTCGACTCCAGCACGTCCCGGGCATCCGCCAGCGCCCGCAGCGCGTCGTCCGCGCGGCCGGTGTCCTCGGCGAGCCGGGCCTCCTCGGTGTACGCGGACAGCGCCGCGGCCACGTCTCCGGCCTGGAGGCTGAGCGTGGCCACCTGGCGCAGCTCGGTGAGCAGCTCCAGCGAGCGTCCCGTCTCGCGATAGAGGTTGGCGAGCTGGCGCCGCAGCGGCAGCGGCTCCTTCGACAGCTCCGCCGCGCGCGACAGCAGCGACGCGGCGACACCGGCGTCCGCCAGCGCCGCGCGGGCCCGCTCGGACAGCGCGACGAGCCGCCGCACCGTGTCCTCGGAGGGCGCCAGGGCGCGAGCATGCGCAACGAGCACGTCGAAGGCGCCGCGCGGGTCATCCTTCTCCAGCAGCGCGGCGAGCCGCTGCACCGCGGGCTCGCACAGGGGCCGCTCGGCGAGCAGCTTCCGGTACGCGGCCACCGCGCGCTTCGTCTCTCCGGCCTGCTCGGCCAGCTCACCCAGCCGCAGCCACGTGGACTCGGCGGCCTCGGGCGCGGCGCGGAAGTCCGCGCCCGTGGCGAGCATGTCCTGCAAGGGCAGCGCTTCCAGCACCGCGCCGCGCAGGTAGAGCAGCTCCGCCAGCGAGGCCAGCTCCGTGCCTTGCGCGGGCACCAGCGAGTGAGCCTTGCGCGCCAGCTTCAGCGCGCGGTCCAGATCTTGAGCGCGCTGGGCATACCCGGCGCCCTCGCGCAGCAGCACGGCGGCCTCGGAAGCGGAGGCGCTCTCGGCGGCCGTCTCCAGCAGCGCGGCGGCTTCGCGCAGCTCGCCCCGGCCCGCCACCAGCGACACCAGCCGGCGGCGCACGGCCGCGTCGGTGGGAGACAGGCGCAGGGCCTGGCGCAGCGCCGCCTCGGCGGGAACGGCCTGGTCCAAGCGGTCGAGGTAGAGGTCCGCCAGCTCCGCGTACATCGCGGTGGCCTCGGTGGGCGGCGTGTGCGGCGCCTCGGCGGCGAGCAGCTCGGCGAGGGCGGCCCAGTCCTCCTGGGCCCGCAGCACGCGCTGGAGGGCGGCGGTGGCCTGCGTATGGCGCGGCGCCAGGGCGAGCGCGGCCTCCAGGCTCTGCCCCGCGTCCTTGATGTGTCCGCGAGCCTCGAGCAGCGCGGCGCGCGCGAGCAGCGCCTCCACACGGCGGGGCGTCGGTCCCTGACGGGCGGCCTCGGCGAGCGCGGCGGCCTCATCGTCCGGCTGCCCGTCGCGGTGGGCCAGCTCGGCAAGGGAGAAGAAGGCGTCACAGCGCTCGGCGGCGGGGGGCTCCAGCGCAATCGCGGCGCGCAGGGCCTCGCGAGCGGGCACGCGCGCGTCCTTCTCCACCAGCACGGCGGCCAGCGCCAGCAGGCGCTCCCGGGCGCGCGTAGCGAGGCTCGCGTCGGCGGTGACGGCGCTGCGCCACACCTCCAGCTCGGCGGACTCGTCACCCGACTCGCGCGCCAGCTCGGCCAGCGCCAGCAGCAGCGGCGCGGGACGACGGGAGAGCTTCGCGGCCTCGGAGAAGTCGTCGCGCGCGGAGGCCATACGGCCAGCGGCGCGGTGGAGCACGGCGCGACGGGCGAGCAGCTCCGCCCGGGCCTCGCCCGACGCGGCGGCCACGAGGGTGCCCAGCAACTCCAGCCGCTCGGCCTCCTCCTCCGTCGTGCCCGTGCCCGGCGGGGGCAGCAAGTCGAGCAGGGCCTGCGCCGCCCACGTGTCGTGCGGCTCCTCCAGCCGCAGGCTGCGCAGCGAATCCACCGCGGCATTGGCGCGGCCCAGGACCAGCGACAGCTCCGCCAGCTCACGGCGGGCGGCGCGACGGGGGTCACCGGACAGGCGCGGCCACAGCTCCACCAGCAGGTCCGCCAGCGCCTCGCGGGCACCGGCCTTGCGGTGCAGCGCGGCCAGCTCCGTGCGCGAATCCAGATCTTCCGGCGCGCGGGTGCAGTACTCGGCCAGCAGCCGGCGCGCGGCATCCGTGCGGCCCGCGCGCACCGCGGCGGTGGCGGCCTTGCGCGTGAGGGCAACCCGCTCCGCCTCGCGCGGAGCGTCCGCGTCCACCGGCGGCAGCGCCAGCACGGCCTCGAAGTCCTCCAGCGCGGCGCGAGCATCCGTGGGCAGACGCAGCTCGCCCCGACGCTGACGGGCGGGAGCGAAGGAAGCATCACGCTCCAGCGCCTCGGCGAGGAAGGCCTCCTCGCGGCTGGTGCCCGCGGCGAGCAGCGAGGCGCGGAAGAGCAGCTTCGCTCCGGCGCGCGCGTCCGGCACCAGCGCCGCGCGGCGCGCGTACAGGCGGGCGGCCTCCAGCTTCTCGCCGCGCTCCAGCTCCAGCTCGGCCAGCGACTCCAGGACTTCAGCGGCCAGCGGGCCCTGCGGGCTCGCCTCCAGCGCAGCCGTCAGGCGCAGCAGCGCGGCGGCCTTCTCTCCGCGCTCCAGCAGCGCACGGGCGCTCTGCAGGAAGAGGGGCGCGGCTTCTTCCGCGCGGTCGGCGCCCATCAGCGCCTGGGCGCGGCTGGCCCACAGCTCGGCCAGGGCCTGCGTCTCACCGGCCTCCGTGTAGAGGGACTCCAGGCGCGCGGCCAGCGCGTCGTCCAGGCGGCGCAGCGGGAAGGCCTGGGCGTAGGCGGCGATGGCGCCGTCGCGGTCCCCCAACATCTCGCACGCGCGGCCCAGGCGGGAGCGCACGTCGGCCAGCTTCTCCGGCGCCGCCGTGCGAGGCAGCGTGGACAGCAGCGTCTCCAGCGCGCGGCGGGCGTGCTCGGGCCGCTCGCAGCGCAGCGACAGGTCCGCGAGGTCCAGCAGCACGGCGGCATCAGGCGCCAGGCGCGCGGCCTTCTCCAGCGCCACCAGCGCGTCGCCCACGCGGCCCAGGCGGGCCTCCAGCACTCCGGCCAATTCGCGCAGCGCCGCGGCCGCGAGCCGCTTGTCGCCCTGCGTCTCCGCCACGCGCGCACGCACCTCCAGCGCCGAGGCCAGCCCCGCCATGTCCGCGCGCTTGCGCTGCAGGGCGCACAGCTCGCCCAGCGCGGGCAGGTCATCCGGCTCCGCGCGCAGCACCTCCTGGAGGGCGTGCACCGCGAGGTCCAGATCAAAAGCCAGGTCGCGAGCTGCCACCGCGAGGCGGCGGTACTTCTGCGCGCGGTCCTTCAGGTCCGTGGACAGCCGCGCCAGCGAGGACAGACACCGCGTCAGCAGCGCGCCGTCACGCCGCGCCTCGGCCAGCGCCAGCAGCGACTCCAGCGCGGCCCGGTGGTCGCCGTCCGCTTCGAGCGCCAGCAGGAGGAGGCGCTCGGCCTTCTCCGGCTGCTGGAGCTTGCCGCGATACAGCTCACCCGCCTCGGCCCACAGCGTGGCGCGCTTGCCGGACTCCTCCTGGAGCGCGGCGGCCTTCTCCACCGCCTCGGCCAGCTCCTGCGAGCGGCCGGTGGCGCGGAAGTACGGAATCAGCTCCTCGAGCGCCACCGCGTCGCGAGGGTCCAGCGACAGCGCGGACTCCAGGTGCTCACGGGCACGCGCCGGGTCTCCCAGCCGCGTGCGGTACAGCCGCGCCAGCGCATGGTGGCTGGCGTGCGCGGCATGGCGCACCCCTTCCGAGCGCGGCGCGGGCCCCGCCAGCTCCAGCGCCTGCTGGTAACCGGAGAGCGCCTCCTGCAAGCGCCCCAGCCCCTCCGCCACACGCGCGGCGGCGAACAGCGGCTCCGGCTCGCCGGGCAGCAGCGACACCGCCTCGCGGAAGCGCAGCAGCGCGTTGTCCGGCTGCTTCAGTCCCTCGTCCCACACACGGCCGGCGAGCAGGTCCGCATGGCCCACGCGGTCCAGCTCGTGCCGGGCCATGGCCACTTCGCGCAGCCGGTCCAGCGCCTTCAGCGCGCGCAGGTGCTCGCCGCCACGGTGGCACAGCTCACCGAGGAGCAGCAGCGCATCCGGATGGTCCGGAGCCAGCCGCAGCGCGGCCTCGCAGTGCAGCCGGGCACCGGCGACGTCGTCCTCCGTCTGCGCGCACAGCCGCGCGAGGTGGACGTGCGCGTCGGCGGCCTCGGCCGGGTCTCTCGCGAGCGCCGCGAGCCGGCGGTACGCCCGCACCGCCCCTGCCCTGTCACGGGCCTGGTCGGAAGCACGCGCCAGCGCCTTGAGCGAAGGCAGGTGGTCCGGCTTGAGGCCCAGCAGCTCGTGCAGCGCCTTCACCGCCACCTGCGGCGCGGTGTCACGCGAGCAGCGGGCAGCGGCCTCGGCGGCGAAGAAGGCCGCGGCCTCCTCCGACGTGCGGCGGGCCAGCGCGCACAGAGCCAGGTAGCGCTCGGCCGCGCGGGCACCTTCGCCACGACGCTCGCGCACCACGGCCTCGCCCCAGAGGGCGGCGGGGCTGCGGTCCCTCCGGCGCTGCAGCGTGGCCGCGACATCCAGCGCCAGGTCATGCGCCTGCGGGTCCGCCACCATGAGCGACAAGAGCCGCTCGGCGGCGAAGGGGTGCGCGTCCTGCGCGTCTCCGGCCTGGAGGTACGCCTGGCGCGCCTCGGCCAGTCGTCCCTGCGCGATGAGTCCTTCCGCGTCCGCGAAGGCGCGAGCGCCCTCCAGCGAGAGCATCAACTCCTCGTCCGGCGCGGCGGGCGGAGGCAGGCCTCCGGCGGCGAAGCGCAGGCGCAGTCCGGTGCTCGACACTTCCGCGGCGGACAGGCGCGCGGTGTCCAGCGCGGGCATCTTGTACCCACGGCTCACCGCCGCGAGCTGGCACAGCGCGGGCAGCACACGTGTGGAGAAGCCGGTGGCGCCGCGCACTTCCACATCCGGCACCAGCGCGAGCGCGCCCACGGCGGTGGCCAGAATCCCGGGCACCTGCACGGACGGCGTGGACGAGAAGCCATACAGCCGCACGTCGTAGAGGTAGACGGCGAGCTTCTCTCCGTCCGCGTCGAACGCCACCTTGAACGTGAAGGGCGTGCGCTCCGGGGCGGGCAGCCGGCCCTGGCCTTCGAGGTAGCCGGGGCGGAAGTGCAGCCGCAGGTCCTCGATTCCGGCGAGCCGTCCGGCCAGCTCCGCCACCCGGCGCGTCACCAGGTCCGCGTCGACGGACAGCTCCAGGAAGCCGAAGAGCAGCTTCTTGCGCTGGTAGCGCGTGGCGCCGGCGCTGACGTTGAACGGGAAGCTGACGTCTGGAATCTGCAGCGCGAAGTCGGAGATGCGCAGGCCCGGCAGTACTTCCAACGCCGGGAAGCCCACGAACGCCCTGCGGTCCAGCAGGCGCAGCTCGGGGGCGGCGGCGCGCGCTTCCTGCGCCGCGGCGGGCTTGATGGAGTCGCTATCGTTGGCCATCGCGGGGACTGGAACGCTACCACGCTCTCCAAGCCCTCGAAATTTCTGACAATCCCCCCGCTTGTGGAGCAGGCAACGAGGCGTGATGGACACCTCGGCGCACTGTGCAGGAACGACATGCACCCCGGCCGGAAGTCGGACTATATGCGTCCCACGTGTTGGCCCCTGACTCCCTCGTCCTCGAAGGTCGCTTCCGGGTCCTCCGACCCCTGGGCTCGGGTGGGATGGGCGAGGTGTACCTGGGTGAGCAGGTGTCCCTGGGACGCAAGGTGGCCATCAAGGTCCTCCACCAGGACCTGCACGCCCAGGCCGGCATGGCCGAGCGCTTCAAGCGCGAGGCCCGCCTCCTCTCCGCCGTGGAGCACCCGGCGGTGGTGCACATCGTCGACTTCGGCGAGTCCGGCGACCACGCCTGCCTCGTCATGGAGTTCGTCGAGGGCCAGAGCCTCTACGACGTCCTCCTCCCCGGCCCCATGCCCCCGGGCCGCGCGCTGCCGCTGCTCCAGCAGCTCGCGGAGGGGCTGGCCGCCATCCACGACAAGAGCATCATCCACCGGGACTTGAAGCCGGAGAACGTCTTCATCTCCCCAGGTGCGCGCGGGGAGCAGGCGCGGCTGTTGGACTTCGGCATCGCCCGGCTGGTGGAGCCGGAGGCCGGCAGCGCCGTCAGTCAGGTGGGCGTGGTGCTGGGCACGCCGGAGTACCTCTCCCCCGAGCAGGCCGTGGGCGCGAAGGTGGACACGCGCAGCGACCTCTACTCCTTCGGCGTGCTGATGTACCGCGTGCTGGCCGGCCGGCTGCCCTTCGACGGGCCGTCGCCGCGCCACTTCCTCGCGCAGCACGCCTCGCACGCGCCGCTGCCGCTCGACAGGGCCGCGCCTTCGCTGTCGCGCTACATCGGCCTGCTGTCGCTGGTGATGCGCCTGCTGGAGAAGGACCCGTCGAAGCGGCCGCAGAGCGCGCACGAATTGGCGGACGCGCTGGCCGCGGCGTACTCCGCCCTCTCCGCCTTCACGCCCGGCCTGGGCACCCCCGTCTACATGCCCCAGGGCGCCACGCCGTCCTCCGGCACCGCCGTGTTTGGCGGAGGAGAAGCGGCGGCCTCCTCGGGCCCGAGCGGCACGGCCGTCTTCGCGGGAGGTGCGCCCGCGGCCCCCCAGGGCAGTGGCACCTCGGCCTTCGGCACGGGCCCGTCCGCGCCCGTGGCCTCCATGGCGATGCGCACGGGGACGGCGGCCTTCGGGACACGGCCGTCCGGCAGCGTGCCCTCGGTGTCGGGCAGTGCGTCGGTGGTGAAGCCGCAGAACCTGACGGTGATGCTCACCGACATCCAGGGCTTCGCCGAGCGCACCAGCCGGCAGACGCACGAAGAGAACGCGCGGATGCTGGAGACGCATGACCGGCTGCTGATGCCCCTGGTGAAGGAGCACGAGGGCCGGATGATTCAGAAGCGCGGGGACGCGCTGCTGGTGGTGTTCCGCTCTCCCACGGCGGGCGTGCTGTGCGGCATGGCCATGCAGGACCGGCTGTGGCGGCACAACCAGACGGTGCCGCCGGAGGAGCAGCTCCACGTGCGGGTGTGCCTGCACGCGGGCGAGGTGCTCGTCACGGCCGACACGGTGCTCGGCGAGCCCATGGAGGTGGTGGAGTCGGTGGAGCACGTCGCCGCCGCGGACGAGGTCACCTTCACCGAGGCCGTGAATCTGGCGCGCAACCGCGCCGAGGCCACCGCCGAGCCGTGCGGCACCGTCACCCTCCCCGGCCGTGAGGAACAGCTCCAGCTCTACCGCTGCCAGCGCGCCGAGGAGGGCCCGCCCTTCGGGGACCGCTTCACCGCGGCGAGCGGCATGGTCCGGATGAAGGGGGCACTCTCCTCGCTCGGCTCGCGCGTGACGGCCCTGCCCGTGAAGGAGCGGCTGTCCGCTGGAGTCGTGGCGCTGCGAAAGAACCCGCGCCTGCTGGCGATGCTCGTGGGCGCGCTGGTGCTGGTGGGCGCGAGCGTGGCGTGGGTGGTGCACCAGAACGCCCCGGCCGTGCGCATCCTGGCGCTGCTGGACGAGGGCAAGAAGGACGACGCGCTGGCACGGCTGAAGAAGGTCCCCGAGGACGAGGTGAAGGAACCCTCCATCCGCCGGGCCCGCGCGGCGGTGCTCCATGCGTACGGGGAGCACGACAAGGAATACACGCAGCTCAACGCGCTGGACGACGACGGGCGCGCGGACGTGGAGGACACGGTCCTCGACGGGCTGGCCGAGGACTTCGGGAACGACGAGACCGACGCGAGCCTGCGGAAGGTGCTGGGCAGCCTTCCGAGGAATCGGGTCCTCGGCCACTTCGAGGACCTGGCGGAGGCGACGTCCTCGCCGAAGCAGTGGGGCGCGCTGCGCTACCTGGAGTTCGCCAAGGCCACGGACGGCGTGGACCTGGTGGATGCGTACACCACCGCGCTGGAGTCGAAGGACTGCGGCACCCGCGCACGGGCAGCGGGGCGGCTGGGCGGGCTCGGTGATTCGGACGCCATCCCCGCCCTGACTCGCGTCACCGAGCAGCCTCGCGAGAAGAAGTTCCTCTCCAACGGCAACTGCGGCCACGACGAGGCCGCGGATGCCATCAAGAAGCTGTCGAAGAAGCGCGACTGAAGCAGGGCCTCACCGTCAACGACACGTCTGGGCCAACCTCGGCTGCTCAGTGGTAGTTGATGCAGGACGTGACGCTCTTGTCGCCCGGGTCCGCCACGAGCACGGGCTCATTGGGGACGATTTCCAGCGTGTCGAGCGAAGAGTCCGACCCCGTGCAGACGCCGCGCGCCAGGTTGAAGCCCGGCTTCAGGTCATCCACGTTGATGAAGCCGCCCCACTCCCGCAGCCCCTCCACGAAGCCCGGGGAGAGCCGGGGCACGTAGATGACCACGTGGTTGCGTGCCATTCCGCGCAGGGTGTTCCAGTGGCGGGCCTCGTCCCCGTCGGGCATGCCATCCCCATTCCCGTCCTCGTAGACGAGGAGGTAGGCGAAGCCGATGAGGCCCCCCTGGAAGTCATTGAGCTCCATCTCCTCCGGGGTGTCGACGACGCTCAATTGGTAGTCGAACGGAGGATTCTGGCTCGTCAGCTCCACGCTCTGGTACGAGATGACGTCTCCCTCGCGAGCCCAGTTGTCCCAGGCCAGGGTGACGCGCGTCGTCCCCTGCTTCCTGGCGGGCGCCAGCGACTTCACCTCACCCTGCACCACGTAGCGGGCCTCGCCCACGTAGGTGCCATCCCTCAAGGCCTCTCCACACCCGACAGTGCTCACGAGCGCGAGCATCAGGCCCGGCGACTTCACGAACCGCTTCCATGTCATGACAGGACTCCCTTCCACGAAGCGCGCGCGGCCCGGCCCACGTGCGCGGTGGACGCATGAGAGACCCCCGGCCCGCGCACGGCGGTCAGCCTCACCACCGCAGCCCCAGGCCCGCCGCGAACATCGGCTTCACCGGCGTGCGCACCTCCTCCGGTCCCACCCCCGGAAGTACGCGCAGCCACGACGCCCGCACGCCCGCCTCCGCGCCCATGAAGAAGCCCCGGGGCAGGTGCAGGTCCGCGCGCAGCAGCGTGTCCAGCTGCGGCACCACCTGCCAGCGCCTCGGCGCCAGCCGGCCGAAGAACCGCTGGTCCACGTACGCGGCGCCCAGCCTCGCGCCGCCAGACAGGGAGAAGGGCCCCACGTCGAACACCTTCCGGGCCCCCGCCCGAAGCGCCCCGAACGTGAGTCGCCGCTTGAGGCTCGCGTCGTCGGTGTAGCCCGAGTGCGCGCCTTCCACCTCCGCGTCCAGCGTCAGCGCCGACGTGTCGAGCGACACCTGGACCGTGCCGGACGGAAAGATGGGGAAGTCCTCCAGCAGGCTCGCCGTTCCCCGGCTCCACAGGCTCACCGTCCACGTGCTCCCGCCGCCCCCGCCCTTGCGCACGAGCTGGTCCAGCTCCACCACGCTCCACGACGCCTTCACCAGCTCCAGCGGCGGGCCCTCATCCGCGACGACACGCGCCTCGCGCAGCCGGTCCGGAAGGCGGTGCTGCACGAAGTACGTCCCGGGCACCAACCGCGCCGTGCGCGCCTCGTGGGAGATGCCGGCCTCCAGCACCACCGGGCCATCGCGCCCGCCCTGTCGGAAGAAGTACTGCCCCGCGCCCTCCAGCCGCACCGCCGCCAGCCCCTGGTTGCGCCCCGGCCGCGTGAGCACCAGCTCCGAGCGCCCCTTCAGCTCATACAGATACGTGGGGTGCTGCACGCCGCCCACCGTGGCCACGGTGCTCGCCACCGTGCGGTCCGCGGCGTACTGGTACGCCTCCGCGAGGCTGACGAGCCCATCCGCGCTGGTGTCCGCCACGCCGCGCAGTGCGGCCACCAGGTGGTGCGTGAAGAAGGAGCCCTCCAGCGAGTCCGACTCCTGCGCGCTCTCCCCCGCTGCCGACGAGGAGAGAATCGCGAAGCCCTCGGGCAGGCCGTGTGACTCCACGTCCGGGGGGAGCGCGAAGGGCGCCGCCAGCTTCGTGCCCTTCACGCGCGTGGCCTGCCCTGAGCGGCATGCATCCACCACCAGCAACCGCGCCGCGGCGGCCGAGCCCGACGTGAGGTTGCGCAGCTCCTCCCACGGCAGCAGCGTGCCGCCCAGGTGCAGCGACTCCGCGTCCGCGTGGCCCGAGTAGAAGACGAGCAGCACGCTGGAGCGGTCATGCGCCACCTCCTCGCGGATGCGCGCGTTCATCCGAGCCAGCGCCGTGCGCACGCGGTCCGCATTGGGGTCCGAGAGGACGGTGACGTTCTCCTGCGGGAAGTCCCCCAGGGTGACGAGCACCTCGCGCAGCCGCTCCGCATCGCGTCCGGCGAAGTAGAGCCGGGGCTCGTCCGCGTTGCCCTTGTGTGCGCCCACCAGCAACGCGTAGCGGGCCTCGCTCGCGTGAGCAGCCACGGGCACCACGGCCAGCAGCAAACCCAGCCCCAGCGCCAGAGCGCGGCTCACGGCGTGCCGGCCATGCCCCAGTCGTAGACGCGCACCCGGCAGACTTCCTCGGGCGGCACGCCGCGCGGAGGCTTCTCCGCGCAGGTCAGCAGGCGCATCCGCGTGCGCCCCTCCGGCGTGACGGTGATGCCCATGGGCAGCCAGCCGCCCTGGGGCGCGAGCCCCTCGAAGTACGGGGTCCATTGTCCTTCCTCGTCTCCCTGGAGGATGAGCCACGCGGACGGCGGCGCGCCCTGCACGCGCAGGCGCAGCCGGTCTCCCGCCCTCAGCCCCGCAACCTCTTCCGCGGGGATGCCGTTGACCACGAGCGCCCCCTCGCGCGCAACCGCCACGTCCAGCGACGCGCCGCCCTTCAGCGTCTCTCCGGAGCGCGTCACCGGAGGCGGAGCCCGCACCGCCAGGAACACCCCCACCGCCAGCGCGGGCACAACGGCGAAGGCAGGTACCCACCTCCACGGCGACCACTGCGGGCGCGCGGGCCGGGAAGGCACGGCGGCAAGCAGCGCCTCCGGCACCTTCTCGAACGCCGCCGCCCGCGCCTGCGCATGCTCCGCGTCCACGCGCCCCTTGCACGACGCGCAGGTGGCGAGGTGCGCCTCTGCGGGGACGCGCTCCTCGGCGGGCAGCAGCCCGAGGACCACCTGCGAGACGCGCCACCCGGACAGACAGTCCGCGGACACCTTGGACCTGAGGAACGGCTCAGCCACCATGGCCTGCTTCCTTTCTGCGCTCGCCTTGCAGCATGTGCTCGGCGTGGGCGCGGAACTTCTCCAGCCGGCGGCCCACGGTGCGGCGCGGGACGCCGAGCAGCCCGGCGATTTCCTCGTGCTCCATGCCGTGGATGAAGTAGCAGGCGGCAATCTGCGCCTGCTCGGGGTCCGCCTCGGCCAACACCTTGCGCAGCGCCAGCCCGTCCTCGGGCGAGTGCGGACTGTGAGGCTCCGCGTCCGGCAGGTGTGCGTCGTGCAGTCCCTTGCGCCGGCGCGCGTCGCGCAGCCGGTTGAGGGCGAGGTTGGTGCTCGTGCGGTAGAGGAAGGCGGCCGTGTCCTGCTCGTTGCCGCTGCGCTCGCGGTGCTGCAGGAAGCGGATGAAGGCCTCCTGTGCCACGTCCTCTGCGGCGGCCGGCTCGCCGAGGATGCGCAGCGCACAGCCGCGCACCAGCGCCACATGGCGCCGGTAGAGCGAGGAGATGTCGACCTGGGACGTGGGAGTCATGGCGCCGCACCCTGGAGACACCCGGGCGCGAATCCGCGGACACCCGTGAATGAAAACAGCGCCGCCCGGCCTCCGAGCCATGTGGGCCGGCGTGGGAGCGCCGGCCCTGCTGACGACCGGCGTGGGAGCGCCGGCCCTGCTGACGACCGGCGTGGGAGCGCCGGCCCTACCAATGGACGCCCGGGCGGGAAGCGGGGCTCAGTCGTCGCGGTGGGCGTGGCCCTTCTTCTTCCCCTTGCCGTGGCCATGGCCGTGGTCGTCGTCATCCCAGTCGCCGTCATCGTCCCGGTCGTCGCGACGACCCTTCACCTTCTCGTCCACCTTGAGGAGGTTGCGCGAATACGCGTCGTAGTCGAGGTGGAGGTGGCCCTTCGCGCCGGAGGCGAAGGCGTCGAACTTCACCTTCCACACGTCATTGCCGGTGCGGTGGGCTTCCTTCAGCCGGCACTCGTAGCCGCGCGAGCGGCACTGGCCGAAGCCCAGGTCCACGGCCTCGTTGTAGGACATGGACGAGGGACGCGGCGGCGGGGGCGGAGGAGGAGG
The DNA here is from genome assembly GCF_010894405.1 of Pyxidicoccus caerfyrddinensis. Taxonomy (GTDB): domain Bacteria; phylum Myxococcota; class Myxococcia; order Myxococcales; family Myxococcaceae; genus Myxococcus; species Myxococcus caerfyrddinensis. The sequence goes on along the minus strand of NZ_JAAIYA010000037.1, from coordinate 61,064 downwards.
CTGCGGGCGCGGCGCGGGACGAGGCAGCGGCCGCGTATGGAGGACACAGCCCGGGGTGAGGAGCAGACCACCTACGAGCAGCAGGGCGATTCGCATGCCGCGTATGACGCCCCAGCGCGGCGTCTCTTCAAAGCCACGCCGGGTGTGGGCGCGCCACTGGAAGGTTACAGGCCTTCAGGGGAAGCGAACGCGGCGAACAGCTCTCCTGCGAGGTAGGCGCGGGTGCCCTTGGCGGCGGGGCGGATGTAGTCATTCAACACCGGTCCGCCCTGGCCGAGCTGGTGCTTCGCGGGCGCGGACAGGTTGAGCCGCCCGCGCGCCACGCCCTTGCCCCCGCGGTGGATGAAGGTGACGGTGCCGTCCGCGTCCACGGCCTCCACGACGCCGATGTGGGTCATCCCGTCGTTGCGGCGGCCGTCGCGGTTGCGGTCATACGTCTCGCGGAAGAAGACGAGGTCGCCCGGGCGCGGTGCCTGGTGGTGCACGGTGCCTACGTCCAGGGCGCGGCGGAAGATGGCGGACACGGCGTTCTCCCCGGCGAGGAAGCCGTGGGCCACCAGGTCGATGCCCGCCGCGAGGTATGCGAGCCGCACGAAGCCGGAGCAGTCATTGGGCACGCTCCGGCTGACGCGGCCGAGGTTGCGCTCACCGACGAGCTGGATGGAGCGCTGGACGATGGAGCGCGCCTGCTCCGTCGGCGACAGCAGCTCGTCCCAGAAGCGACCCGTGGCGCTGGCGGGGCCCGTCACCAGGCTCGCGGCCTGCAGCGCGGCGGCAATCACCCCGGACGTCACCAGCCGCACCTTCTCCTGCTGCGCGGCGGCCGGCTCCACCGGGGCCTCGCGAACCATCGCCGGAGTCGACCCGGGCAGCTCCACCGTCTCCACCGTCACGAGGCCTGCCTGCCCTGCCTCTGCGTGCGGGTTGGCGGGCATCGAGGCCGCGTCCATCACCGCCACCTCGGGCGCCCTCGCCACCGGAGGCTCCGCCGGGCGGGACTTCACGGTGGCACAGCCGACGAGAGCGCACAGGGGGATGGCGGCGAGCAGACGAAGGCGAAGCAACAGCATTCCTCCCGGGGGGTTGTTGGGGCTGCATTCAATCCCACCTCCCGGGCGTGTCGCCAAGAACTCTCCGTGTCATCCCTCCCAGGTGGAGAGCATGTCTCGCACCCGTGCATACCTCTGGAGCAGGGTGGCGCGGTGGGCGCTGAGCATCACCATGGAGCCGATGACGAGCAGGCCCAGCATGAACAGCGACGCCGCGGCGATGCGGTGGTCCCTCATGCCGAAGCGCACCAGATTCGCGGCGATGCACGTCACCAGGAACGCGGTGCCCAGGTACACGTAGGAGCGGATGCGCAGGGCGATGCCGAAGCCCACGCCCGCCACGCAGAGCACCACGCACAGGAGCATGGAGCCGCCGTCGCTGAACATGAGCGGCTTCCACGCGCCGGCCACGTAGATGCCGGTGACGGCGACGGCACGCAGCCGTGCGTAGGTGTCCTCCTCGATGGAGGCGCGGAACACGCGCAGCAGCGCGAGCAGCGAGAGCCCCGCGGGGATGACGTAGTACTGAGGCTCTCCGGTGCCAGTGCCCTGCCACACCAGGAGCAGCGCCGCGTTGAAGGCCATCACCGACGCCAGCGACGCCGGACCCCGGCGCGACGGGTGCGTGCCCAGCGCGGCGAAGTGCGCGGCGTGGCCCACCAGCAGCGCGGCCACCTGGAGCGGCTCGCCCCAGGGCGCCGAGAGCAGACCGGCCAGCGGGAAGAGGAATGCGCCCACCAGCGCGGGCCGGCGGAAGGCCTTCAGTCCCGAGCCCTCGCGCTGGACGAAGTAGTAGAGGCCGGTGAAGAGCGCTCCGCCTACCAGCGCGGCGAGGCTGTCCGCGGGGCCGGGCTTCACGCCCATGCCCAGCAGGCGCACGGAGAGATAGCCCAGCGCGAGCACGCCCTGCGCGAGGTAGGCGGACGTCTCGTCCTCCTCCACGGCCGCGCGGCGCACCAGCGCGAAGAGGAGCACGGCCAGCGAGACGGAGGCGACGAGCGCCTCGCGCAGGCCGTCCCCGGTGGCTCCCAGCAACGACAGACCCAGCAGCACCTCGGTGAGCGCGACGACGGTGAAGCCGTGTCCCACGCCGCGGCGCCACGGCTTCCCCGCCACGAACAGCGCCAGCGTGGCGAGCAGCGCGCTGGCGGCACCGAAGTACGGGAGGATGAAGTCCGAGCCCCGCCCGGACGAGTGCACCGCGCCCAGGTGCATCAGCCACCCGTGCACGGCCGCGAGCGAGGCCAGCCAGCCCACCACCTCGCGCTCGCGGCGCCGCAGCACCACGGCCCACGCGGCACCCAGTCCGAAGAGGATGCACAGCGGCGTGCCCATGTGCTCCAAGTCCCGCAGTCCCGCCAGCGACAGCAGCGACAGCACCCAGCCGCCGTGGTGCAGCGCCGCGCCCACGCGCAGGCCGCGCCCGTCCAGCCACGTGCCCAGCAGGCACAGCGCCAGCCCCGCCCCGCTGACCACCGCGGGCGCCCACAGCGGCGGCACGGCGGCGATGAGCGACAGGCCCAGCAGCCCGGTGGCCACGTTGGCCATCCACCGCGTGCGCGCCACCATGAGGACGCACGACGTCAGCCCCGCGCCCAGCGCCACGGGCAGCGCCAGTGCACCCGGGCCCGTGACCAGCAGCCGCCCCACCAGCAGCAGCCCCAGCGAGCCCGCGCCACCCACCCACAGCGGCTCGCTCCACGTGCCCTCCAGCTCCGGCAGCACACGGGCGAAGGCAGCGGCGAGCGCGCGCTGCACGCGACCGGACTGGCACACGGCGGACAGCAGCGCCGCGCCCAGCGCCACGGCGACGATGGGCAGCCCCGCCTCGGGCCGCCATTCCAGGAAGGCATGCGTGCTGACCTGACCCACGGGCGCCAGCGCCAGGGCCCACACGGCGGGGGTGAGCAGCCACCGGCGAGACAGCAGGAACGCAGCGGCGGCGAGCACGGCGGCCAGCACGGCCAGGTGCAGGGGCGTGGGCTGTCCCAGCCCCAGCAGCACCTCGATGAGCGCGACGACGGTGAAGCCGTGCCCCACGCCCCGGCGCCACGGCTTCCCCGCCACGCGCATCGCCAGCGTGGCGAGCAGCGCGCTGGCGGCGCCAAAGTACGGGAGGCACGGGAGGATGAACTCCGAGCCCCGCCCGGGCGAGTACACCGCACCCAGGTGCATCAACCACCCGTGCACGGCGGCGAGCGAGGCCAGCCAGCCCACCACCTCGCGCTCGCGGCGCCGCAGCACCACGGCCCACGCGGCGCCCAGCCCGAAGAAGATGCACAGCGGCGTGCCCACGTGCTCCAAATCCCGCAGGCCCGCCAGCGACAGCAGCGACAGCACCCAGCCGCCGTGGTGCAGCGCCGCGCCCACGCGCAGGCCGCGCCCGTCCAGCCACATGCCCAGCAGGCACAGTGCCAGCCCCGCGCCGCTGACCACCGCGGGCGCCCACAGCGGCGGCACGGCGGCGATGAGCGACAGGCCCAGCAACCCGGTGGCCACGTTGGCCATCCACCGGGTGCGCGCCACCATGAGGACGCACGACGTCAGCCCCGCGCCCAGCGCCACGGGCAGCGCCAGTGCGCCCGGGCCCGTGTCCAGCAACCGCCCCACCAGCAGCAACCCCAGCGAGCCCGCGCCGCCCACCCACACCGGCTCGCTCCACGTGCCCTCCAACTCCGGCAGCACACGGGCGAAGGCGGCGGCGAGCGCGCGCTGCACGCGGCCGGACTGGCACGCGGCGGACAGCAGCGCCGCACCCAGCGCCACGGCGACGATGGGCAACCCCGCCTCGGGCCGCCACTCCAGGAGGGCATGCGTGCTGACCTGGCCCACGGGCGCCAGCGCCAGGGCCCACACGGCGGGGGTGAGCAGCCACCGGCGAGACAGCAGGAACGCGGCGGCGGCGAGCACGGCGGCCAGTCCGACCAGGTGCAGGGGCGTGGGCTGTCCCAGCACGGGCAGCACCGCGAAGGCGAGCGCCGTGAAGACGGCCGCGGGCCGCAACACCGCGTCCGGCTCACACCGGAAGAAGGACCACAGCGCGGCGGGCCGGTGATGCGATGCCAGGGCGAGCGCCAGCAGCAGTCCAGTGACGACGGGCCGCGCCTCCGGCACGAAGAGGAGGAACAGCGCGGCGCCACAGACGCGCAGGAAGGGTCGCGGCCCCGGCATCAGCGCCAGCGCGGCGGTGAGGAAGTACACGGGGCCGGAGCCCGCCCACGGAGTCAGGAGCAGCAGCGGCGTCACCACCGCGAGCGCACCCTGCATCCACACGGACAGCTCGCGCCGGGGCTTCTCCTCCCGCGAGCGCAAAAGCAGCGAGGCCACGGCCGGGAAGTGCTCCGCGGCGCGCACCACGGCCAGGGCCACCAGCGGCAGCACCTGCACCCACGCGGGCGGCGTCCCGCCCACCACGGCGATGCCCACCAGGGTGTAGGGCACCATGAGGGCGGCGAAGAAGGGCATCCGGTTGGCGCGCGTCCACAGCAGCGGCATCACCAGCGTGCCCGCCACCAGCAGCGGCAGTCCCGCCTCGTCCCACTGCACCACGCTGAAGCCCAGCACGATGACGGCGGCCAGCGTGGCCACCAGGGCGAAGCGCCGGCCACCCGCGCCGATGCGCAGCACGGCGGGCACCTCCTCCAGCACGGCGAGGATGCTCAGCACGGCGGCCAGCGCAAGCATCGCCACTGGGCCCACGTCGGCGAGGGCGACGGCGGCGTACAGCGAGGCCACGCCGACGCTGAGGCTCGCGGGCAGCGCACGCGCGGTGAGCAGGGCCGCGAGCGCCGCCGCGAGCATCAGGGGCACGTGCTGCCCCGAGCCGGCGGCCACGGGGACCAGCGAGAAGAGGAGCGCCACCAGCGCCGCCGTGGTGGTGCTGGCGCTCTTGCCCCAGCGCACGGCGGAGAGCGAGGTGCCCAGCGACCATAGCACGAACAGCGACGCGGACAGGCCCGGAGACATCCACCCGCTCCAGGGCTCGTAGACGCCGCGCAGGTCGGGCAGCAGCGCGAGCGCGGCGATGATGACCGCGAGCGGCCGCACGACGGGGAACGTGCGCGACGTCACGGCGACGGCGGCCGCGGCGGTGAGCACCACCAGTCCCAGTCCCTGCACCTCGGACGCCACGCCCCAGGTCAGCGCGAGCACGGCATAGAGGACGGCGGGCAGCCCCAGCAGCCGCGCCAGCCCGCCCCGCTCTCCCAGCAGCGCGAGGCCGAGCGCGACGAAGGCGAGCGCGGGCGCCACCGCGTCCGGAGATACCTGGCCGGCCAGCTTCGGCAGGGCCGCCGCGGCGAGGAGCGCGGCGAACGCCATGGCCGGCGCGCTCTGCACCGCCCAGGCGGCGACGATGGCCGCGGCGCCGCACAGCACCACGCCCGTCACGGACACCGCGCCGCCGCCGGAGATGCCCATCAGGAAGCCGACAGACGCCGTCACCCCCACGACGGAGGCGAGCAGCCACCGCGTGCGCGAGGTGCACAGCAGGCTCACGCCGGCGAGCACCAGCGCCAGCGCACCGGACACGACGGACGCGCCCGGAGCGCCCAGCACGATGGCGGCGTGGAGTGGCAGCAGCAGCGCCAGGCCGGCGCCCACGGCGGTCAGGTAGAAGCGCTCCACCAGCAGGCCCGCCGTCAGGCACACCAGGCACATGCCGAGCGCGCTCCAGAAGGCCGGGCGCGAGTCGGGACCCGCCATGCCATAGAAGGCGAACAGCGGGCTGGCCACGGCGGTGGCGCGCAGCAGCACCTCCGCGAAGGCGAGGTCGCGCGCGTTGCCCGTGCGCTCACCGCGCCACAACCGCATCACCGCGAGCACGACGCCCGCGGTGACGAAGGGCAGCGCGGACAGCGCGCCGTACTGGAGGGGCAGCGCGTCGGTGACGGGGTAGCCGAGCCGCCCCTTGAGCGCGTCGATGAAGCGCTTCACCGGACCCGGGATGAGCTGCGCGCTGGAGGCGTAGGCGAAGTAGGTGCTGGCGTAGGCGCCGTACACCCACGGCAGCCGGGCGAGGCCACCGCGCGCCAGCGTCACCAGAGTCCACGTGAGCACGGCGGCGGTGACGAAGAACGCGGGCGCGGGGGCCGTCGCGGCGGCGACCAGCGAGGCCACCTGGAGGGAGACCACGCCGAGCGCGAGCGTGTCGGCGGTGCGCTCGGGCTCCAGCGTGCGGAAGCGCAGGGCCGTGGCGAGCAGGATGGCGACGAAGGGCGCATACGAGCCCGGCACGGGCTCCAGGTCCACGCCCACCAGGGCCACGTGCAGTCGCACCGAGTAGAGGGCGAGGAGGTAGAGCGGCGCCGCCACGGCGAAGACGAGCGCGGCGCTCTTGCGCGGCTCCGGAGTCGGGCGCGAGGAGAGGACGAAGAAGAGCGCGCAGGGCAGGAGGTTGAGCCACGGCGCGGCGCCGCCGAGCTTCGCGGCGAGCGGGGCCAGCCCCATCATCAACGTGCTCGCGGCGAGGACGGCCTGCACGAGCGACCGGGATGGGGCGTCGAGGGACTCGGCCGGCTTGCGCACGAGGACGGCGGCGATGCCAGACCACGCCAGCAACATGGGGATGAGCAGCAGGGGGCCCACGCCGCCGAAGTGGAGCGCCTCGCCCATGTCCAGGGGTCCGAGCGCAATGCCCGCGAGCGGCGCGGCGGCCGAGCCGATGAGGCCCAGGATGTGGCCGGGGTTGCGCAGCGCCTCGCGCCGGGCGAGGTACGCGCCCCAGATGGAGAAGCCGGCGGAGTACCCGGCCGTCATGCCGAAGACGGTGAGCGAGCGGAGGCTGGAGGACATCCCCGCCCAGCTCTCGAAGACGAAGTAGAGGGTGCCCGAGAGGATGAGGAAGGCACCGACGAACCACATGATGCTCTCGTAGAGGAACGGCCTCCACACCCGGTTCCAGGTGGAGGTCTCCTCGACGAGGCGCGCGGTGGCGGTGCGCGGCTGCGGAGGCTCCGCGTACGCCTCGGCCGGATTCGGAGGCAGCGGCAGGCGGCGGGGACGGGGCAGCCCCGGTGCGCGCGCCTTGGGCTCGCGGGCCGGCTCTTCCCGCGTGTTGTCTTGCGTTGGCTCTGGCGACGAAGCCACGGGCTCCGCCGAAGCGGCGGGCTCCGCGACGGGTCCAACAGCTTCCGTCGAAGCAGCAGGCTCAGCCGTGCGCCCTTCCACCGACTCCGCGACGGGTTCCGTCGAAACAGGCTCCACCGGCTCCGCGACGGGTTCCGTCGAAGCAGGCTCCACCGACTGCGCGACAGGCGCCACGGCTTCAGCCGAAGCAGCCGCCTCCACCCGCGCCACCGCGTCCACCGGGACCGGCGCGGCCACGGGCTCGGGTGGGGCCACCACGGCCTCGCTCGTCACGGGAGCGCGGCCCATCGCATCCAGGGGCATCTCCGTGAGCACGGAGAGGAGGATGCGGGCCTGTCGCTCGTACCGCTCGGAGAGGAACCGCGACACGTTGCGCGGAACGTCGGAAGAGTCCCAGCGCTTCAGCTCATCGAGCAGGAAGTGCACATGCGCGAGCTCGGCCTCCACGGCGTTGCGCGGACGCATCGCCATCGTGGTGCCACACAGCGCGCAATGTTGGGCGTTGCCAAGCCGTTCCTGCCGGCAGTCAGGGCAGTACATATCCCCCCTCGATACAACGGACGTGCCACGGAGGATGCCCCGGAATCCAGGCCCATGGAAATCAGCCCCCTCTGGGACGCCATGCACCGGTGCATCGTCCCGGTGTCACCTGTGCACCGGGGTGCACACCGGGTGCGCGCTCCGGAACGCACCTCACGCGGCCGCTGGCCCTCCGGCGCGGGCTGTGGAACGTTGCGGTCCCCATGAGCACGAGCACGGAAACCCTGGTCCTCCGTCCCATCGAGCCCCGGGACGACGCGGCGGTGGCCTCCATCATCCGCACGGTGATGCCGGAGTTCGGCGCGGACGGCCCCGGCTTCGCCATCCACGACCCGGAGGTGGCGACGATGAGCGCGGCCTACTCGCGTCCCCGTCATGCCTACTTCGTGGTGGAGCGGAACGGCCACGTCATCGGCGGCGCCGGAATCGCTCCACTGGAAGGTGGAGACCCCGGCGTCTGCGAGCTGCGCAAGATGTACTTCCTCCCCGAGGCCCGTGGCCTGGGAGCGGGCGAGCGCATGCTCCGCCACTGCCTGGCCTTCGCGCGCGAGGCGGGCTTCCAGCGCTGCTACCTGGAGACGCTCGCGGGAATGAAGCAAGCGCAGAAGCTCTACCGGCGCCTGGGCTTCGAGTCACTGTGCGCGCCCATGGGCAAGACGGGCCACTTCGGCTGCGACAACTGGTACGCGCTGGACCTGACGAAGCCGCCCGCCTGAACTTCCAGGTCACCTCTCCGTCAACAGACCCTCGCTCCCCTGCCCTACCAGCGGGCCCCGGAGCGAACCGGGGCCATGTCCTCCGTCGTCCCCACCTTTGGGGGACCCAGGAGGCAGACCATGGCGAAGAAGCAGGACAAGGGACGAGCGAACGCACCGGAGACCCAACCCCGAAGGGCGGACTCCGGAGACGTGTCGGGCCAGGGGCGTGAGCGCCGGGAAGACACGGACGTCTACCCCGCCAATCGCAACGCGGGGGACTTCGGCACCCACGGTGGCCCCAACAAGAGCAGCGAAGCGCGCTCGGATGACGTCGACGCGAAATAGCAGGACGTCCAGCCGGCGCGCCCCCACGAGGGTGAGTGCGCGCACGGTCCGCCAGCCCCCGGAGCTGGAGCAGCTTCCGTCCCCGGGGGTGGTGGCCGAGCCGCCGCCCCGCGAGGACAAGGCCCCCTTCGACATCGACGAGGTGCTTGGTCGCATCCGCGAGGAGGTCCGCCACTTCGCGGACGCCGCGATGTTCGCGCTGGCCGCCAACGGGCATGACTCGCTCTTCGAGCAACTCGTGGCCTGCATCCTCTCCATCCGCACGCGGGACGAGGTGAGCCTGCCGGTATCGCTCGCGTTGCTGGGCCGCGCGTCCACGCCCGACGCCCTGGCCCGGCTCACTCCCGATGAGATTGACGACATCATCCAGCCCGTCACCTTCCACGAGCCGAAGGCGCGTCAACTCCACGCCATCGCCGTGCGCACGCGCGACGAGTTCGGCGGCACGCTGCCGTGTGACGCGCAGGTGCTCCAGTCCTTCAAGGGCGTGGGCCCCAAGTGCGCGCACCTGGCGCTCGGCATCGCCTGCGGGCACGAGGCCATCAGCGTGGACATCCACGTGCACCGCGTGACGAACCGGTGGGGCTACGTGCGCGCCCGCTCGCCGGAGCAGACGCTGGCCGCGCTGGAGACGCAGCTGCCCCGCGCGTACTGGGTGGAAATCAACCGGCTGCTGGTGCCCTTCGGCAAGCACGTGTGCACGGGCACGCGGCCCAGGTGCTCCACGTGCCCGGTGCTGAAGTACTGCCGTCAGGTGGGCGTGACGGACCCGCGCTGAAGCGGGCTACCGGTCCCGCCCCACCAGCTGCGTGGTCCGCCGGGCCAGGCGTCGCCACGGGTTGGTACGGCCCCCGTTCTCCAGGGTGATTTCCTTCGAGTGGCGCAGGTCCTTCGCCCAGCACCGCTCCAGCTTCCGGACGAACTCCGGGTCGCTCATCACCAGCGAGCCCTCACCCAGCTTGTTGAGCGACAGCACGTCCAGGTTGGTGGAGCCCACCACCGCGAGCCAGTCGTCGACGATGATGGTCTTCGAGTGGAGCATCGACGGCTGGTACTCCCAGATGCGCACGCCCGCATCCAGCAGTCGCTCGTACGTGGAGCGCTGCGACGCGCGGATGATGGGCACGTCGTGGATGGGCCCGGGCCCGAGCACGCGAATCTCCACGCCCTGCCGGCACTTCTCCTCGAGCTGCTCCAGAATCGCGTTGGGCGGGGTGAAGTACGCGTTGGCAATCCACAGCCGCTCGCGCGCGGCGGCGATGACGAGGCGGACCATGCGCTCGGCATCCGTGACGCCCAGCTTGCCCGCGCTGTCGACGAAGCCCGCGCTCGCAGGCCCCTCCGACTCCTGGTCCTCCACCTCCGGGAAGGCGCTCGGCGGCAGCAGCCCGCCACCGGACTCCTGCCAGTGGCGTGAGAAGGACAGCTGCATGCGGCGCACCTCGGAGCCCTCGACGCGCACGTTGGTGTCGCGCCACTCCTCGGGCTTGAGGCCGTCGCCCTCCCACACCTTCCAGATGCCGAAGCCGCCCGTGTAGCCGATGCGCCCATCGACGACGACAATCTTGTTGTGGGTGCGCCCCAGGAGCCGGCCCACCACCTTGCCCGCGAGCAGCCGGTAGTAGTGCACCTCCACGCCGGCCTCGGTGAGCCGCTTCTCCACCTGCAGGTCGAAGTCCTTGTCCCCGCTGACCTCTTCGCTGCCCACCGGGTCCACCACCACGCGGCACTGCACGCCCGCGCGCGAGCGCTCCACCAGCGCCTCGACGATGCGGTCCGACAGCTCGCAGGGCCGCCAGATGTAGACGAGGATGTGGATGCTCTGCTTCGCGCCGCGGATGTCCTGCAGCATGCGCTCGAAGACAGTGCCGTTCTCCAGCAGCTCCAGCTTGTGGCCGGGAATCATCCCCACGCCCACGGACTGGTAGAGCGAGAAGGAAAACCCCTCGGGCCCGGGGGGCAACTCGAAAGGCCCCCGCATCTCGTGCCGGGCCCGCTCCTTGTCGCTGTCGAGGAAGTGCGAGCCCGCCTGGGGCACCATCTCCTCCAGTTCCTGCATTTCGTCCATGCGCCGCAACGTGGGGACGCTTCCCTGCCCCTGCCACCGAACGCTCGCCCGCCTGCCCGCCGAAAGGGCACGCTCTCCCATTGCCGCGAGGGAGCGGGCTGGCCACACTGCGCCCGTCCCCTCGCCTCCTGGAGAGCCAACCATGGTGGAAGACACCCGTCCGACGGCGCACGAGCTGCTCTCACTTCCCCGCCTCGCGCCGCTGGTGCCCATGCTGTACGTCGCCTGGACGGACGGCGAGCTGAGCCACGAGGAGCTGCGCGCGCTCGGCGACGCGGCCCGCCAGCAGCCCTGGTTGGACTTGCGCTCCAACATGGTGCTGGCCCGCTGGCTGGACCCCGTCTTCCCTCCGAGCGCGGCCGAGCTCGCGGCGGTGCGGGAGCACATCCAACGCACCGCCGAGCAACTGTCCCATAGTGGGCAGCAGAGTCTCGCGGAGCTGGGCGCGCAGCTGGCGGAAGTGGTGTCGGGGAAGGACGGGCTGCCTGCGCCCATGCCGGAGCTGGCGCGCGCGCTGAAGCAGATGGAGGACTCGCTGGGCATCTCCGGCAGGGAGGCGGTGCGCTCCCTGGTGCCCGCCGCCGCCCCCGCGCCGGTGCGCCACGGCCCCACGGAGACGACCTCCTTCGACCCGGAGGCGCTGCGCGCGGTGCTGGACCGCAAGTACCCCGAGGCCCGCCAGAAGGTGCGAGCGTGGCTGGAGGCGCCGGCCTTCCGGTACGCGGACACGCACGACACGGACGCGTACCGCGACAAGGTGTTCTCCTGGCTGAAGTCGCTGGCGGACCAGGGGCTGGGCCGCATCGCCTACCCGGAAGGGGACGAGACGCGCGCGGACCTGGGCGCCTTCATCGCCGCGTTCGAGACGCTGGCCTTCTTCGACTTGAGCCTCGTGGTGAAGGCGGGCGTGCACTTCGGCCTCTTCGGCGCGAGCATCCTCTTCCTCGGCACGGAGCGGCACCACCGCGAGTACCTGCCGAAGGTGGCCTCGCTGGAGCTGCCCGGCTGCTTCGCCATGAGCGAGCTGCGCCACGGCTCCAACGTGCGCGACGTGGAGACGACGGCCCGCTACGACGCGGAGGCCGGCGAGTTCATCGTGCACACGCCCTCGGACGGCGCGCGCAAGGAGTGGATTGGCAACGCCGCGCGCCACGGGCGCCTCGCCACGGTCTTCGCCCAGCTGGAGGTGGGCGGCAAGGCGCTCGGTGTCCACGCGCTGCTGGTGCCGCTGCGCGACACGCACGGCAAGGTGCTGCCGGGAGTCCGCATCGAAGACTGCGGCGAGAAGATGGGCCTCAACGGCGTGGACAACGGCCGCATCTGGTTCGACCACGTGCGCGTCCCGCGAGAGAACCTGCTGGACCGCTTCGGCCAGGTGGACGCGAAGGGCGAGTACCACAGCACCATCCCCGGGGACTCGAAGCGCTTCTTCACCATGCTGGGCACGCTGGTGGCGGGCCGGGTGAGCGTGGCGTGCGCGGCGCTGAGCGCGGCCAAGAGCGGCCTCACCATTGCCGTGCGCTACGGCGACATGCGGCGCCAGTTCGGCCCGGTGGGCGCGCAGGAGGTGCGGCTGCTGGACCACCAGACGCACCAGCTGCGGCTCTTGAAGCCGCTGGCGAAGACGTACGCGCTGGACTTCGCGCTGGAGTACCTGGTGGAGCGGTACGTGAAGCGCACGGAGGAGGACGCGCGCGAAGTGGAGTCCCTGGCGGCGGGCCTCAAGGCGTACGCCTCGTGGCACACCACGGCGGTGCTCCAGGAGGCGCGCGAGGCATGCGGCGGCCAGGGCTACCTGACGGCCAACCGGGTGCCGGCGCTGAAGGCGGACACGGACGTGTTCACCACCTTCGAGGGCGACAACACGGTGCTGATGCAGCTCGTCGCCAAGGGCCTGCTCACGGGCTACCGGCAGCGCTTCGAGGACGACCGCGTCTTCGCGGTGCTGAAGCTCCTGGCGGACCGGGCCGTGGGGGTGGTGGAGCGCAACCCCTTCAGCACGCGCCGCACGGAGAGCGAGCACCTGCGCGACGGCGACTTCCAGCTCCGCGTGCTGCGCTACCGCGAAGAGGACCTGCTGGCCTCGGTGTCGCGGCGGCTGCGCAAGCGGCTGGGCGCGGGAGTGGAGGCCTTCGAGGCCTTCAACCAATGCCAGGAGCACCTGCTGGCGCTGGCGCACGCGCACGTGGAGCGGCTGGTGCTGGAGCAGTTCCTCAAGGGCGTGGCGGCGGTGCAGGAGCCGGGGCTGAAGACGGTGCTGGGACGGCTGTGCGACCTCTATGGCCTGTCGTGCCTGGAGTCGGCCAGCGGCTGGTTCCTGGAGCACGGGCTCCTGGAGGGGTCCAAGGCGAAGGCCATCCGCAAGGAGGTGGAGCGACTGTGCGCGGAGGTGCGGCCGGACGCGGTGGCGCTGGTGGACGCGTTTGGGATTCCGGACACCAGCCTCGCCGCGCCCATCGGCCTGGGCCGGCTGGCGCCATGACTCCAGCCGCCGGGGTTCACCCTCCGGTGGCTTCGCCGTCCGCAGGCTGGGCGGACAGCCGCTCCAGGCGCGTCATCCAGCTCGCGAAGTGAGGGCATTCCCGCCGGACCGCGGTCAGGCCAATCCGGCTTACCGCCGCCGGGCCGAAGAAGGTCTTGTCGTACGCGGGAAAGAGCTGGATGAGCCGCTTGGATGGAGCGGTCTCCGGTGAGTCGTTGATGTGCTCGGGCGTCTCGAAGGCGCCGCGAATCTTCTGGAGCTGCTGAAGCTGGGCGGGGTTGGCGCCGAGGACCTGGCTCGTCGCCTCCACGTCACTGAAGAGGAGCGCCTCGAACTCGTGGGCCTGGATGTACGGAACGAAGCGGGAGCCCCCTCCTATATCGGCGGCCAGGGCCGCCTCCAGCCTCGCTACCCATTCCAGGATGGGGGTGCCGCCCCGAGGCACAGCTGGCTGCGGGAAATCATCGGGCAGGGCGTAGTAGTCGAACATGGTGGAGACGAGCGCCTGAGGGTCCTGTGACAGCCAGCGCTGGATGTCCTGCCGTGCCTTGGCATAGCTGAGCAGCCCGCCCCGGTAGATGCGCTGCTTGCGGCGCCCCGTCTCGACACAACGGGCCACCGTGAAGACCTGATGCTCTCCCAGGTGGGGAGCGAGTAGATCCCGCACGAAGGTCTCCTCGGTCTGTCCCTCGACGATGATGTTCAGCCGAATCACCGGGAGGGCCTCCCCCCCAGGACGTTCTTCATCCACAGCTCGCCCAGGCTGTACTCCTCCATCCACTGCGCGAACTCCAAGGAGGAGAGCCGCTTGAACGTCGACTGCCCGCCGCGCCGCTCCACGACGATGAGGTCCTCCAATTCCAGCAGGTCGATGAGGGTGACGGATTGGGTGGCGAGGATGAGCTGGGTCCGGGTCGAAGCGCTTCGCAGCAGGGAGGCCAGGACGTTGATGGCGTAGGGATGAAGGCCCAGCTCCGGCTCGTCGATGAGGATGGTGGACGGCAGCTCGGGCTGAAGCAGCAACGTCGCGAGGCAGATGAACCTCAACGTCCCGTCAGAGAGCTGGTGCGCCAGGAATGGAAAGTCGGAGCCCTGCTCCCGCCACTCCAGCTCGATGGAGTTGGGGGCGAGCGGCGAGGGGCGCAGCAGGAAGTCGTCAAAGGAAGGCATCACCTGCCGGACCGCGTCGCGGATGCGCTCGTACTCAGCCCGGTGCTGCACCTGCAATCGATAGAGGAAGGCTGCCAGATTGCCCGCGTCCGCGCGCAAGAAGAGGTTGTCGTTGAGAGCGCCTACCCGCTTGACGTTCGCCGCGTCGCTCGTGTCGTGGAAGTGGTAGACGCGCCAGGCCCGGAGAGCGGGAAGGATCGTGGTGTATATTGGAACCACCTCGTGCTGAGCGCTGGGCACCTGGCTCTCTGTATGGCCAGGCACCAGAGCCCACTTAAAGGGTATTCCCTCGCGAGTGATGAACGAGGCTGACTCCTCTAGGAAGATCAGCCGGTTATCCACCGTGGGCACGAGGCTGAAGACGTACCCGTTCTGTCCAAAGTAGAGCTCGGCCTTGAGTTCAGGAGTCGTTCGCCGCCCATAGTGCAGCAGCGCGTCCGGCCCCCCGCGCTGAGCCACATGGAGCTGGAGCCGACCTTCGATCAGCTCATTCAAGAGCCGGAAGAAGGCGATGAAGTTGCTCTTGCCCGCGCTGTTCGCACCGATGAGCACGTTGAGCTGACGAAGCTCCAGCCCTTCTAGCGACCGGATCGACTTGAAGCCCTTGATGGTCAGCTTCTCGAGTTGGGCCATGACGGACTCGCTCCCAGAGTCGATGCGGTACGGCGATAGTCCCGCTTATCGCACCGGCCCCCAGTCGGGGAAGGACTGGCTCACGCACCGGGGTGTGCAGAGGATCCAACAGGACTCCCGCCTCTCGCCCCCATGGGGCGCCCTGAGGTGAACGGTTGCGGGGCCGGGGCGCTGACGGGCTTGCGATGGCCCGGGCAGACTCCCCGTCCCCATGACCCGACATGTGACGCTGTGGCTCTGTGCCCTGGGGTGGCTGTCCGGCTGCGCCACCCTGTCTCCCGTGGAGCGCACCGCCGCGCTGGAAGCGCAGAACAAGGAGCGCGCGCGGCTGCTCACCGAGGAGCTCTACAACCTGCGCAAGCTGGACCGCATCCCCGAGTACATCGCCCAGGACTTCGTGGACCACTCACCGGGCACGCCGCCGGACGCCGTGGGCCCGGCCCTGGTGCGCCAGCAGGCCGAGGCCAGCTTCCAGCAGTTCCCCGACCTCAAGTTCGACATCCTCCACCTCGTCGCGGACGGCGACCTGGTGGTGGTGCACTGGAAGGCCCTGGGCTCGGACCCGAAGAACCTGGACGAGACGGGCAAGCCGAAGCCGCTCCTGCTCAACGGGCACTCGCTGTACCGCATGCGCGACGGCAAGGTGGTGGAGGCCTGGGACATCTCCGACAGGCTCTCCCCCCTCCTCCAGCGCGGCTACAAGGTAGTGCCCCCGAAGCCGTGACGCGCCGTCACTGCACGCCGGGCGCGCGGAACACCTCGCCGTCGCGCCCTTCCACCACCAGGCTGGCCGCGTCGGACGCATTCACCCGCAGCGCCACGCGAGCCTGACCGCGCCGGTCCACCAGCAGCAGGTTGGGCGCGCCGTGCTCGTCCGCGCCCAGAATCGCGCGCGGCCGCCCATTGGCATCCGCCAACTCCAGCCGCGACGAGCCATCCACCTGGAGCCCCACGGAGAACAGGTCCGCGCCGCCGGGCTTGGACAGCGTCAGGCGCGGCGCCTCGTCCGAGTACACGGTGAGCTCCGCCAGCGACTCACCGGCCGCGGTGGAGAAGCGCAGCCGGGGCGAGCCGTCCACGCCCACGCCCAGCAGTGCGCGCGGCCTGCCCTCGCCGTCGCGCAGCACCAGGGCCGCGTTGCCTCCCTCGTCGGTGCCCAGGGTGGCGCGCGTGCGCCCGCGGGTATCGGTGAGCACCAGCCGGGACGCCACCAGCTCCCCGGTCGGCACCGCCGAATCCCGCAGCGCCGCGGCGCCCAGTCCCAGTCCGGCCAGTGCGAGCGCGACGAAGGTCAGCCCCTGCCACCGCCGGCAGCGGCGCTCCAGCCGCTCCATCCGTGCCTCGAGCGTGTCCATCCGAGAGCCTCCTGCCCGTGCAACCCGCGCGCCGGGAAGAGCTGAACGTAACGGAAGAACGACCCGCCCGCGCGCCCATCTGTCCGGCAGTGACACCGCATCCACACCGCCCGTGGTCCTCGCGGGCCTCCTGCCCTAAGTCGAACCCCGGCTCCGGCCCCAGCCTTCCCGAAGCCCCACCCTTTCAGGAGGTCTCATGCCCGCACGACTCCGGGTGCTGTCCCTGCTGCTGCTCGCGCTCACCGCCTGTGTGCGCAACCCCGCCACCGGCAAGCGGATGCTGTCCCTCGTGTCCCAGGACGAGGAGATTTCCCTCGGCAAGCAGGGCGCGCTGGAGGTGAAGCAGTCCATCGGCCTGCTCGACGCGCCGAAGGTGCAGGAGTACGTGGCGGCGGTGGGCCTGCCCATGGCGCGCAGCTCGGAGCGGCCGGAGTTGCCGTGGACGGTGCAGGCGGTGGACGACCCGGTGGTGAACGCCTTCGCGCTGCCGGGTGGCCCCGTCTTCGTCACCCGGGGGCTGCTCACCCACCTCAACTCGGAGGCGGAGCTGGCGTCGGTGCTGGGGCACGAAATCGGCCACATCACCGCGCGGCACTCCGTGGAGCAGCTCTCCCAGGCGCAGCTCGCGCAGGTCGGCCTCGTGGTGGGCAGCGTCCTCAGCGAGGACTTCGCGAAGTATGGCGGGCTGGCCGCGGCGGGCCTCCAGCTCCTCTTCCTCAAGTACGGCCGCGACGACGAGCGCCAGGCCGACGAGCTGGGCTTCCGCTACATGCTGGAGGCCGGCTACGACGTGCGCGAGGCGGCCAACGTCTTCGTCACCCTCGGCCGCGTCGGTGAGTCCGCCGGAGGCAGCCTGCCCTCCTGGCTGTCCACGCACCCCGACCCGGGCGAGCGCGTCAAGACGGCTCGAGCGCGCGCCGAGCAGGCCCACGTGGACGTCACCCGCCTGAAGCAGCGGCGCGAGGAGTACCTCGCCATGCTCCAGGGCATGGCCTACGGAGAGGACCCGCGACAGGGCTTCTTCCAGGGCAGCCGCTTCCTCCACCCGGGCCTGCGCTTCCAGCTCACCTTCCCGCAGGGCTGGAAGACGGCGAACCAGACGCAGGCGGTGCTCGCCGTCAGCCCCAAGGAGGAAGCCCTCCTCGGGCTGGCGCCGGCGGGCAACGTGTCACCCCAGGAGGCGATGAAGGCCTTCGTCACGCAGCAGGGCATCCAGGTGATGGACACGCCGACCACGGGCTACCCGGCGGGCTCGGTGTACTTCCAGGCGCAGACGGAGCAGGGCACCATCCGGGGTGTCACCACCTTCTTCACGCACGCGGGCGCGACGTTTCAGCTGCTCGGCTACACGACGGCGGCGCAGTTGCCGGCGTACGACAGCGCCTTCCGCGACACCTTCAACAGCTTCGGCGAGCTGACGGACGCGGCGGCGCTGGCGGTGCAGCCGGCCCGGGTCGAGCTGGTGAAGCTCGAGGCGCCCATGACGGTGCGCGAGTTCCATCAGAAATACCCCTCCACCATTCCGGTAGAGGAGGTGGCGCTCATCAACGGCGTGCAGCCCGGGGACACGCTGCCCGCGGGCCACACGGTGAAGCGCGTCACGGGAGGCGTGAAGCCCCCGCGGTGACGCGCGGGACGGCGACCTCAGTTCTCGTAGCCGTCCTTGTCCGCATCACCGCTGTCGTCGGTGCCGTGGTCGATGTCCTCGGAGTCGATGCTGGCGCTGCTGTTGATGGGACGGCCGCCGCCGAACAGGAAGCCGAGCTTGAACTGCACGAAGCCACCGCCGAAGCCGGAGGCCACCTCGGAGTCCGACTGGGAGGTGTTCACCTCGCCCAGCACGGGCACGGACACGCCCACTTCGGGCATCAGGCGGAAGCCCTCGGTGACGCGCAGCGCGTAGCCCACGGAGGCGCCCACGCTGAGGATGTTGACGGCGGCGCCCTCCTCCAGCGCGCTGCCGGACAGGCGGGTGCCGGTGACGCGGGGCCCGAGCACGAACTCCGAGCCGCCGCTCGTCTTGAAGCCCACCAGCAGGGGCAGGGCCACGTTGACGTAGCTGATGCTGCTGTCGCTGTCTCCGGAGCCCAGGAACACGCCCGACACGGAGGGCGCCAGGGAGATGGCCTTGCCCGGGTCTCGCGGGTCGGTCAGCAGGAACTTGCTCTGCAGCTCCACCAGGGACGAGCCGAAGCGGACGCCGAGGTCCACGCTGTCGGACACGCCATAGCGCGCGGACAGGTCGACGTGCGGGTAGTAGATGCTGCCGCCGCCGACGTCGTCACTGATGACGGCCGCGCCGCCCACGCCGGGCTCGATGCCAAACTGGAACTTGCCCGAACCCAGGGTGTCCGCCGTCTGCACCTGGCTGACAGAGACACAGCCGGTTCCAAACGCCATGAACAACGCGGCACCCGCGACGACTCGACGCATCATTTGCTTTCCCCTCGCACACCAGAACGTTCCGCAATGGAACCTGGCAGGCCTCTCGGACGTCGCGGGGGGCCCGATATTCACAGGAATTAACAGAAACTGGATTCGCCACTCAGAAGTCGCGAGAGACCCGCACGGCGAGGCAAAAGGCAGACCGCGCATGAACGACGCAGAGCGGAAGCGACTCGAAGAGGCCTACCGGGCAACGCGCTACGTCATCCGGCCCCACGCCTTCACGAGAGGAAGGGAGTGGGTGTTGCGAGTGGGCGTGCTCCACCCCGAGCTGGACACCGCGCTGACCGCACGATGCCACCGCGAGTGGGCCTTCCTGACGGCCTGGAATCCGGGGTCGCGCCCACGAGACATGGACGAGAACGAGCGGGCCCAGCAGCAATTGAAGTCAGAGCTGGCGGCGGGAGGCTGGGAGGTGGTGGATGCCATCGGCGTGGCGGAGGACGAGGGCTGGTCTGAGGACAGCTTCTTCGTCCCAGGACTGCCTCGCGCGGAGGCCGAGCGCCTGGGCCGCATCCATGGACAGGTGGCGGTGCTGGTGGGCCGTGTCGGCACGCCAGCGGAATTGCTGTTCTGCGGGGACTCGCACACGGGGCGATGAAAAAGCAGTCGGACCGGGTACCTGGGATGCTGAACTCAAATCGTCAGAATCCTCTCTTACGGCGCATCGAGCGCGCCATTTCGAGCGCTCTGGAAGCCTCGCCACCCACGATACCGGTCCGTCCCGGTGAGGGGTCTGATTCCGCGCAGATCCCTGAAGGCCGGAACGAGCGGCGAATACACACCCATCAGCGGGCATCCTTCGCGACCGACGGCTGAAAGCCAACGGTTCTAACTGCAGATATCGCCTAATGCCCGGGGCACAGTAACTGAATCAGCTTCCAAGCCCTATAACGCCTGACGCGAGCTGCTCTGGCCCTCCCGTTATTTGTATTCAGTGGATGCCGCAGCGCCTTGTAGTCGCGGCAATCAAGTCATTGATGAGGCCGCTGGCACGAACTTTTTCGAATTCAGGTGCCTTCCTAAGCTCCTTCGGATTCTGATAGCCGAGATGCCAGGCGAGACGAATTAGAGCGGCGGCCTCCGTCAGATTTCCCTCCGTTGCTCGGATAGTTGCCAAGTTCATTATGGGACCCTGCAAATCTGGAGCGCGCCGCAGAACTTGGCGCAACAGCGCTTCCGCCTCCACCACTCGCCCATTTGACAGCCGCACCTCCGCGACTGCTGCGTCTACCAAATCGATGTCGGCGCCTTTTGCTTTGGCAGCACGCAATGATTTTTCTGCTTGCTCGAACAGTCGGGCCGCGCTCTGTGCCAACCCCATGGCCAGTAGCACCTCAGCCATGCGTTTTTCGTCAGCTTCGGTCAGGAGAGTTGAAATTTCGTTCACAGCCTCCACGCCTCGACCCAACTGAATCAGTATTCTTGCCTTGAGAAATCGGCCGTCGAACGACTGCCTCTCCGCTGCGGGCGCCTTGTCCCAGTTTACCAATGCCAACTCATACTCGCACTCGTTGGCAAAGTGCTCCGAAAGCCAAAGTGATTGTCCAGAGGCCCTCGTCGCAAGCAGCACCAGAAGGAGCGCAACTAAGGCGCTTGCATGCATTTGTCGAACGCAACCACTTCTGTGGGCATGACCGCATTGAGGTCGTCGAACCACGCCATACACGACAGATCGAGGCATCGCGCTATCTTTTCGCATTTCGCGTTACGCTTCAGCAACTGGTTCAACAGGAATCCGAAGCGCTGATTATAGTCTTTTGAAGAGGGATTCTCTGGCAGAGGAGGCGGCTCTTCGCATTCCTCCTTATTGAGGCATTCGTTGAGAATTTCGTTCGCTTTCTTCGCACAACGTTGAGCTTCGGCCACCCTGCCTGCGTTGTGCAATACCTCGGCGGCTGTGCTTCCCGTCCCATCCCTGCGATACTGTCTAGTAGTCCGTCCATCTGCGTCAAAATTGCCAACCGGATTGTTACCCGCGTACGCATAGGCGCTCGGAAACCCGACCTCGCCCAGTTTGAGGGCGAGAGTGATTCGTAACGGCGACTGAAGGAGAGGCTCCGGCTGCAGGTACCGCCCTATCGAAGGGTCATAGTAGCGGTTCCAGTTCTCGAAGAGGTCGGTCTCGGCGTCGTGGTAGTGGCCTGGGAAGCGCACCGGCGTCCAAAGCGGCTGGGCGCCCGTTTGGAAACGACGGTACTCGAAGGCGGACGCCGCAGCCCCCATCTGGGTGCGCCCCACCGTCGGAGCGCTGCCCGCGCAGGCGCAGCCAGCGGACGCGGTGTCGCAATCACCTGCGCTGGTTATCGCCAGCTTGACGCCCGTACTTCCTGGCGTCAGCCACCCCGTCCACTTATGCCGCTGGTCGGCGGCAAGCGTCTCAAGTGCAGCGCCACTGGTCGCGTCACGCACCTGCAGCGCATCCGTCGGGCTGCTGGCACAGTCAGCCCCTTGCGGTGCATACAAGTCCAGCGCGTCCACCAGTAACCGCATCTGCGTGCTCGTGCCCACAGTCGTGGGCTGCTTCAACGTCGGCCCGAACGTCCCAGTCAGCGTGCTGTAGGGGTGAGGCGTCTCCACGTCCACGCTGACGCGGTTGACGTGGCCGAAGGCGTCGTACTCGCCCGAGCCCGCCACCCGACCCTGCCCATCAAGCAGCAGCGTGGGTTTGCCCAGGTAGTCCGTCATCAGCGGGTACACGCCACACGCCGCGGCTTCGCCTGCGCGCTGGCAGTCGGCCGTACCATCCGACTCGCGTGCCCGCGCAACATCCAACCGTCCACGGATGAGCGCCACGGGCCTGCCATCCAGCCACACGTACTCGTCCGTCGGGTGCGCTGCGGGCGACAGCAGCGAGTCATTCCCCACGTCCACCAGGAGGCTGTGCCCCATGTCGTAGAAGTACTCGTCCATCGCGCCCGTCGGGTACACCTTCACCCGGCGCCGGTTGGCCGTGTCGTAGTAGTAGCTGTAGCTGGCCCCCTGCACATTGGCGGTGCGGAACACCGTGTCATTGCCGCCCTGCGCCCAGGCGCCCGGGGTGAACTCCAGCGTATGCACAGGAGTGCCTGACACCGCATTCGGCCAGCGCTTCTGTGTCACGCGGCCGTCCGCGTCGTAGGTGTACGCATAGGACAGCCAGCTGCCCGTCTGTTGACTCGTGCGCTGGGTCAGCCAGTCAGGGTGCGCAGGCGCGGCGCCGTACGTGAGCGTCCACGCATTCGCCTCCCCTGCCTCGGAAGTGCGGTTGCCACGGCCGTCATACCCGAAGGAACGAGAGCTGAAGGGCACCCCGGGCGACTGATACATAGCCGCCGCAGACGTCAAGCGCTGCATCATGTCGTACGTGTACTGGTG
Source organism: Pyxidicoccus caerfyrddinensis (assembly GCF_010894405.1). Taxonomy (GTDB): domain Bacteria; phylum Myxococcota; class Myxococcia; order Myxococcales; family Myxococcaceae; genus Myxococcus; species Myxococcus caerfyrddinensis. The sequence continues at coordinate 38,835 of NZ_JAAIYA010000037.1, read as the reverse complement.
CGAGGGCGACGTGAAGATTTCTCCCCCCAAGAGGCAACTGAGACTGTAATTCAGCTGGTCCGCAGCCCAGACATACGTCTGACGCAGCACCGCGCCATTGCCCGCACCGGGCACCCACGAAGCGCCCGAGGCGAGCGTCGACACCCACAATGCGCGAGTGCGCCCTGTCTTGTCATTGGCCCCAACATCACCATTGGCTTCCGACGAGCAGCGGTCAACCGCCTGGCTTGCCTTGCCCAGCCGGTACTCCACGCTGACGGTGGAGGCACTGCCCTGCAGATGCTGGCGGTAGCCGCGCAGTCCTGCGTACGGCTCCCACGCCACCTGCGACAGCAGCGTCACTTCCGACGAGATGCCCCCTGCGCCAAATACCGTTGCGTGGACCTCCTGGACACGATCCGCCCATGCGCCTGTCCCATGCACGTACTGGACGGTGCGGCCGTACGGGTAGGTGATGGAGGTGAGATTCCCATTGGGACTGTAGGTGTAGGCTGTATGCGGATTGGCATTGGGGGTGGAAGCGCTGCATCCCGTACTGCCATTGCGGATGCGAACCTCGCGCACGACACGCCCCGCCCAGTCGTACCCGTACCAGGTACGTCCGAAGGAGTCGTCCCGCCAGCGCATGCGGCCCACTGTAAAATCGAGCGCACCGCATGAGGCAGGGGCCGTCTGGCTGGTGTCGTACCCCTGAGCGTAGAGCACCTCGGTGCCAGCCGTGGGGCTGAGGTGCGCCACCCGCGTCAACCGCCCGAGCACGTCATGGGTCGACTCCACATAGTCCTGCGCCGACAGCGCGGCCTGGGACGGCGTCTGCTTGACGGTCTGCTGGCCGTTGACGTCGTACGCGTATCGCGTCGCCCCTCGCGAGCTTCCCGTTCCCATCGCGGGGCTGTCCACCTGCACCAGCTGCCCGAAGTCGTCGTACGTGTAGAGCGTCGCACCGGCCCCCGGGCTGTAGGTGTCACAGTCGGTGGAGGCCGTGAGCCCTGTCTCCACACTGGTGACGTTGCCATGCGTGTCGTGCTTGAAGCACGTGCGGTACCTCGTGGCAGTATTGTTCGCGGGGAACTCATCCACCAGACTGAGCCGGTCAGCGCGGTCATACAGCATGCTGGTGCACGTGGGGGTACCGTAGTCGCAGTCCGGAGAGTTCTGCGGATAGGGCAGCCCGATGCCAGACAGATTGTTGCTGCCGTCATACCCGCGAGCGAGTCGGTAGAGTCCTGAGTTGTCCCCCCACACCTCCGTCTTGAGTCGCCGGTGGGCATCGACGGAGAAGCCGCGGACGCGCCGGACGTTGCCCGCGGCATCCAGGTAGCGCTCGTTCTGCACGGTGCCGTCCACCCAATAGGAGTACGTCACCTTCTCGCTCCAGGTGGCTCCATCCGTCACGGCCGACCTGGCACGCCACTGTAGCTTCGAAGTCATGGTGCCGCCCGCACAGGCTGCAGTCGGAGTGCCCGTCCGGTAGCAGGACACCTCGTAGTTGCCTTCGGGCAGGCGCGTCCATGTGACATGTCCGGCCGAGTCGTAGCCGTACGAGGTAGGTACCGCTGGGGCGCCGCCTGGCGGCAGCACTCGGCTACTCACCACGCGGCCATTGGCAGTGCGCGACTCCGTCAAGACGCCATTGGCGTCCGTCTGGGTGGCCACCTCTTCGCCCGTCGCGGTATCGAAGGCGTAGTCGAAGGTGGTGACCAGGGCCGTCACGCCTGTCCCCTCCTCACTGCGCTCGCTCAACTTCCCCGCGCGGGGCCACCCCGCACTGTCAGGCCAGTAGTGATAGCGCACCACCCGGTAGGACGTCCCCGAGGGGCAGTCCGTGGCAGCTTCGCTCGCCACCCAGCAGGGCCCGTGCTCCTCCAGCGTCCGGCCTTCGGGGTCGGGCGTCGTGTCTCCCGCCGTGCGCGCCGTGAAATAGAAGGTGCCACGCACGCGCGACTCATCGCTCCATGCCCCCGTCGTGGCAGTGAAGCTGCGCGTCCACCCGGACTCCAGGGTGGCCACCACCCGTGACGTGCCCGGCGCATAGCGGCTCACCTTGCGCGCCTTGCCCCCCGCGGGCATCAGCACGCTGTCGCGCTCGGTGACGGTGGGAAGCTGCTGATTCCCATTGTCATAGGCATAGGTGAAGCGCGTCTCCTCCAACGCCACGCCTCCGTCCTGGTAGAGGGCCCCCTTGAGCTCCTTCCGCTTCTCGGGCTGCACCGTCCCGGAGGAATCCGTGACGAAAGCATGGTCATAAACCGTCCAGTTGCCGCGCTTGTCCTGGACGCCCTTGAGAACAGGCGGCTCACTCGTCGTGCCGCAGGTCCAGTCGTAGCGCGTGGTCCCCGGACTGCAGCCACCGCCGGAGCAGGAGTCCGTCACGTGCAACAGCGTCGGCGCACCTCCGGCCCCCACGCTCGTGACAGAGTCATATGCACGGATCAGGTATGCCTGGGCGGCGCTCATCTTCCCCGTCAGTGCGGCTTGGTCCGTCACCTGCCGGATGGTGTAGGTGGGGCCGCAGCAGTTCTGGCCACTGGCGCAGTAACCCGTGAACGGCTTGCCGACCTGGAGATTGGCATTCACGTCCTCGTCAACCGTCACCTGGCCAGCAGCGCTGTACGTATGGCGCGCGACGAGCACATCCGAGCGCGACATCACGAGGCTCCCCACCGGGTAGTCGTACGTCTCCATTTCCCCCGTGGCGTAGTCCACCCTGGAGAGAAGGCCCGGTTGCTCCACCCCTGCCTGCTGCACGTAGGAGTACGTTGCATGCAGTCGCTCATCGGTCTGACTCGAGGCAAGGGTGACACGGCGATACAGGCGGCGGACCACGCACTGAGTCCCTCCTGTGGGCCCCAGTTGCACGTACTCGAAGCGCAGACTCTCTCCGTTGGGCAACGTCACCTGCGAGAGATAGGGCACCCCCTCGCTACCGGCCACGGTCCCCGCCACACAGGTCAGGCCCTGGGGCAATGAATAGGAGAGGGCTGCGAGCACCTTCCCGCGGTTGGATTCGATTTGAGTCAGGAAGTAGTGGCTGGGCACCACCGTCGCCCCGCTCTCATTCCACGGGGAGGTGTAGAGGTGGCGCTCTCCGGTCGGGGTCACCAGCACGAAGCCCGAGGACGTGCGCTGAAGCTTGTCCGGGGCGGAGTCACCCACCGCCTTCCCCGCCCAGCACGGCGCAGTTGCGCAAGGTGTGAAGCGGAGCTCGGCGCCATTGCCGCGCTTCACGGCGTAGAGGCCCGACTCCTGCTTCACATAGCTCCAGAGGCCATGCGACCAGAGCGCTACGCGCGGGTTGGCCGGCGCGGAGCCGAAGGGCTTCGGCGCGAGCGTATACGCCACGGGAGTTTGCGAAATCCCTCCGCCATGAAGGACGACACCAGGCGGCACACTCTGCACCCCGGAACCGGACACGAAGCTGCGAGCAAACCCCACGGAGACATTGTCCTGGGAAGCACCGAAGTCGCTCGCCCACAGCACGCTGGTGCCGGCCGCCAGGTCCACGGGCTCCCCCACGACGAGGTTTGGACGTCCAGCAGAGGAGCACTCGCATTTTTCGTCCTTGCAGTCCGGTTGATTGCAGGCGGAAACATCGCAGCGCACCTGCGGTGCCTTCACCTGGACGCCTCCAGCCAGGACGGAGTACTCCGGGTCAAGGACACACTTTCCCGTGCACCCCTCGGCGACACAGCTCTCGCCCGGCGTGCACGGCCAGTCGCCCTGACAGGTCCCACCCTTGTACTGGTTCGTCACCGGCTGGCAGGTGCCCACCGGTGTGCAGGTGACGCCGCTCAGGCAACCGCCGTCGGGAGCTGTCTGGCCCTCGTTGCAGACCTTGATGCAGCTCCCGCCGTCACACGGGCAGCTCCACGCGTGCATGACGGCCACGCCGTCACCACAAGTGGAGCCCGTGGGCAGGCAGTAGGTGAGCTGGGCCGCGGCGGGCAGCGCGCCCAGTACCGAACCAACGACGCATAGAGAAATGAAGAGGCCACGCCACTGAGCGGGAGAAGGGCTCACGAAAGGATGCTCCACGAAAGAAGAGGGGCGCGTACGGGCGCGGCCCGGTAAACCTGATTGGATTTGTGCCGAAGGCGCGTCGCGTCCGCCTCAACGCGGAGACGCGCGAAGCCGGGCGGCGTGCGGTACCCACCCCTGGGGCGGGACACAGGCACGTCCCCCTTCACCGGGGTAGAACTGGACGCAGCTCCACTCGTCGGGGCACTGGGCGAGCGTCTCGCAGGGCGTGCTGCACACATAGGCGCCTGCACGGCCCGCCGATGTCGCCTTCACATGCGCCGATTGCAGGCACAAGCGCGACGCACAATCAGAAGCACCTCCCGCCGCGCAGTCCTCGCCCGACTTCCCTGCCCCTGCCCCTGCGCGGAGCTCACGGTGTTCCGTGATGACTTTGACGGGTGCCTCCACTTCAGCGTCCCCCTGACAGGCTGCGGAGAGAAGCCCTGCCGCGACAACACTCCAGAGTCCCATGGCCCGGGAGGACCCCATCGCGCGCCACAGTCCCGGCACCCCACTCGAACACGGGTCCAGGAATGAGGGCTCACTTCGTCGCCGCATTTGACTTCTCCAGTGGTCGGCATCCCGGCCCCGAAGGGACACGACGGAATGTTGAGTTTTCAAATACCACCAAGCTCTTGCACCACAAAGCCACTCCTTCCCTACCAACAGGACGCACGGAGCCAGCTTGGGTCCATCTGGAATTTTCAACAGCAAGCGCGCTCTCGCGCACCGGCAGTGAGCGACGGCCGTGCCACCAGTATCCCTGACGAGAGTTGTTCCGTGGCCTTTCAACCACGGTAACGGCACCCGCTTGCCGCAGGGGCTTCACCTGCCTGCCATATGGCCACGACAAGGTCCGCCGACCCGAGCGGGTCCCCCATCCTCCCGCTCCAGGAGCCGCTGAGATGCAATCGACTTCGTCCCCACCGCGCCTCGGCGCGCGGCCTGGCACCTTCCTGCTCGCCGGAGCCTTCGTCACCGGCCTGCTTCTCTTCGTCCACGGCGGCTGCGGCAGCACTGATTGCGAGAGCGCCGCCGACTGCACCGACAACAACGGCGCGCCCTCCCAGGGACAGGAGTGGGTCTGCATCAACAAGACGTGCGAGACGCGGCCCACCGGGAATCCCGAGCCGGATGCGGGCACCGATGCCGGTACGGATGCGGGAACGGACGCGGGCACCACGGATGCCGGCCCCACCACGGTGAGCGTGCAGATTCTCGCGTTCAATGACTTTCACGGGCAGCTCGAGGCGCCCACGGGAGGCAATGGGCAGATTCAGACGGGCGTCCTGCCCGACGGCGGCCCGGACCGGGTGAACGCGGGCGGCGTGACGTACTTCGCGAAGCACATCCAGGACCTGCGCGAAACCAATCCCAACACGGTGGTGGTGTCCGCGGGTGACCTCATCGGCGCCACGCCGCTCCTGTCGGCGCTCTTCCACGACGAGCCCACCATCGAGGCGATGAACCAGATTGGCATCGACCTCGTCGCCGTGGGCAACCACGAGTTCGACGAGGGCAGCCCGGAATTGCTCCGCATGCAGACGGGCGGCTGCCACCCGGTGGACGGCTGCCAGGACGGAGACGGCTTCGAGGGCGCGCGGTTCAAGTACCTCGCCGCCAACGTGGCCACCGCCGCGGACCGCACCCTCTTCCCCCGCTATGACATCCGCACCTTCGAGGGCGTGAAGGTCGCCTTCATCGGAATGACGCTGGAGGGCACGCCCGAAATCGTCACGCCCACGTTCGTCTCCGGCCTGTCCTTCAAGGACGAGGTGGAGACGGTCAACAAGCTCGTCCCGGAACTGAAGCAGCAGGGCGTGGAGGCCATCGTCGTCGTCGTCCACGAGGGCGGCGTCGCCGCCACGGGCGCGCTGGTCAACGAGTGCAAGGGCACGGGCACCACGGACGGCCTCATCTCCGGCGCCATCGTGGACATCGCCAAGGGTATCGACAACGAGGTGGACCTCATCGTCAGCGGCCACACCCACAACGCCTACAACTGCGTCATCGGCGGCAAGGTCGTCACCAGCGCCGCCTCGTACGGCCGGCTCGTCACCGACATCGACCTGAAGCTCGATAGGGCGACGGGCGAGGTGGTGGAGGCCCGGGCCAACAACGTCATCGTCACCCGCACGGTGACTGAGGACACGAACATCAAGACGCTGGTGGCGAAGTACCAGGAGCGCTCCGCGCCGCTCGCCAACCGCGTCATCGGCTATATCGCGGCGACGCTCCAGACGCCGGGAAACCAGAAGGACCCGGTGGGCCAGTCCACCATGGGCTTCGTCATCGCGGACGCGCAGCTCGCGGCCACGAAGCCGGCCAACCTGGGCGGCGCCCAGATTGCCTTCATGAATCCGGGTGGCGTGCGCGCGGACATCGCCGAGGGTGAGGTCACCTACAGCGAGGCCTTCACCACGCAGCCGTTCGGCAACAGCCTGGTCACCCTGACGCTGACCGGCGCGCAGATTGAGGCAGTGCTGGAGCGCCAGTGGCAGCAGACGCCGACGGGCGTCACCATCCGCATCCTCCAGCCGTCGGTGGGCTTCTCGTACACCTACGACGCCACCCAGCCCATCGGCAGCCGCATCGACCCCGCGAGCATCCGGCTGAACGGTCAGGTCATCGACCCGGCCACGGACTACCGCGTCACGGTGAACAACTTCCTGTCCACCGGTGGTGACGGCTTCGTGGTCCTCAACGAGGGCCGCAACCGCCTGGGCGGCGCCGTGGACACGGACGCCCTGGAGAACTACCTCAAGACGAACAGCAGCCAGGCGAGCCCGCTGCCCGCCCCCGCGCTGGACCGCATCACCGGCATCCTGCCGCCGCCCGCGCCGTAATCGCCGGGCTTCCCGTCACCCGCCTCCTTCCCTCACTGGAGGAGGCGGGTGGAACGGCGCTTCAGACCAGCCGCACCTTCGCCGCCAGGTGGTCCAGGAAGGCGCGCACGCGGGAGGGGAGCGGTCCACCCGCGCCGAGGAACACGGCGTGGATGGGCTCGGTGTCTCCGGGGTTGAAGTCCTCCAGCACGGCCACGAGCCGGCCCGCGGAGAGGTCCTCCTTCACCTGGAACGCGGCGAGCCGGGCCAGTCCCAGCCCTCCGAGCGCGAGCTGGCGCAGCGCCTCGCCGTCGCTCGCGTGGGCATTGCCGCGCGGCATCACCGTGACGGGCGTGCCCCGCTCCACGAGCGGCCACCCCTCCACCGCGCGCGCATAGCCGAAGCGGAGCAGGTTGTGCCGCTCCAGCTCTCTCGGCGCTGCCGGAGTGCCGGCGCGCTTCAGGTAGGCCGGCGCCCCGACGATGACCATGCGTGTCTCGCCCAGCTTGCGCGCGACGAGGTCGGAGCTCTTGAGCGGCCCGCTGCGAATCGCCACGTCCGTGCGCTCCTCCAGGAGGTCGACCACCGCGTCGGTGAGGACGAGGTCCAGGCAGACGGCCGGGTGGCGGGCGAGGAACTCTGGCACGAGGGGCAGCAGGAAGTGCCTCCCGAAGGGCACGCTCGCGTTGACGCGCAGCAGGCCCCGGGGCGTGGTGCTCGCGGCGGCCCCTCGCTCGGCCTCCTCCAGGTCCGCGAGGATGCGGACGCTCCGCTCGTAGAAGGTGACGCCCTCCGGGGTGAGCTGGAGCTTCCGCGTGGAGCGGTTCACCAGCCGGGCGCCCAGCCGCTCCTCGAGGCGGGACACGAGCTTGCTCACCGCGGAAGGCGTCATCCGGAACGCGCGCGCCGCGGCGGAGAAGCCGCCGAGGTCGACGACCTTCGCGAACACCTCCATCTCTCCCGAGCGGTTGACGTCCAGACGCGCCATCGTGAGTTCACCTCACAGGTCCTGTGCTGTGTGCCCGCGTGGCCCACGAGCGGTGCGGAGCCCATTATCAGGAGCGTTCGCGCTTGTCGCCGCGAGGAAGGCCCCGTCGGGGACCACTCCGCGGCGCCCGCGCGCCTGCGCCACTTTCATGGGAGTCATGCGCATGAGCCCGAAGCACAAGGTCGCCCTGGTCGTCGGAGCCCAGGGAGTCATCGGCCGCAACCTCGTCACCCACCTCGCGTCGCTCGGCGACTGGGATGTCATCGGCCTGTCTCGGCGGGGCGGCCCCTCGGAGGGCCGCGTCCGGCACGTGGAGGTGGACCTGCTCGACGCGGCCGACTGCCGCGCGAAGCTGGGTGGCCTCACCCACGTCACGCACATCTTCTACGCCGCGTACCAGGACCGGCCGACCTGGGCGGAGCTGGTGCCGCCCAACCTCGCCATGCTGGTCAACGTCGTCGACGCCGTGGAGCCCATCGCCCCCGGCCTGCGGCACATCAGCCTGATGCAGGGCTACAAGGTCTACGGCGCGCACCTGGGCCCGTTCAAGACGCCGGCCCGCGAGACGGACGCGAACCACATGCCGCCCGAGTTCAACGTGGACCAGCAGGCGTTCCTGGAGGCGCGGCAGCAGGGCAAGGCGTGGAGCTGGTCCGCCATCCGCCCGTCCGTGGTGTGCGGCTTCGCGCTGGGCAACCCGATGAACCTGGCAATGGTCATCGCCGTGTATGCCGCCATCTCGAAGGAGCTGGGGTTGCCGCTGCGCTTCCCCGGCAAGCCGGGCGCCTACGACTCGCTGCTGGAGATGACGGACGCGGGGCTGCTGGCGAAGGCCACGGTGTGGGCGGCCACCGACGAGCGCTGCGCCAACCAGGCCTTCAACATCAACAATGGCGACCTGTTCCGGTGGAGCGAGCTGTGGCCGAAAATCGCCCGCCACTTCGGCCTGGAGGTAGCCCCGCCGCTGCCCATGTCGCTGGATGTCGTCATGGCCGACAAGGAGCCGCTGTGGAAGCGCATGCAGGAGAAGCACGGACTGGAGCGGCACGCCTATAAAGACGTGTCCTCCTGGCGCTTCGGCGACTTCGTCTTCTCCTGGAACTACGACATGTTCGCCGACGGCACCAAGGCGCGCCGCTTCGGCTTCCACGAGTACGTGGACACGGAGGCGATGTTCCTGGGCATCTTCGACGACTTCCGGCGCCGCCGCGTCATCCCCTGAGCCGCGCGTCCACGCGGCCACGCACGGGCAAAGCGACTACCATGCGGGAAGAGGTCCACCGCATGGCCAAGCAGTTCCCCCAGCTCGAGCCCGCCCACCGTGAGTTCATCCAGCGCCAGCGGGTGTTCTTCACCGCGTCCGCCGCGTCCACCGGACACGTGAATCTCTCGCCCAAGGGCCTCGACGCGCTCCGCGTGCTCGACGACAAGAGCGTCGCCTGGCTCGACCTCACCGGCAGCGGCAACGAGACGGCCGCGCACCTGCTCGCGGACGGGCGGCTCACCCTCATGTTCTGCGCCTTCGAGGGGCCACCCCAGATTCTGCGCCTCTACGGGCGCGGCCGGGCGCTCCGTCGCGGCGGCCCCGAGTACACGCGCGTGCTCACCTCCCATTTCGGCGGCGAGGAGCCGCTCGGCGCGCGGCAGATCATCCTGCTCGACATCGAGCTGGTGCAGACCTCATGCGGCTACGGCGTGCCGCTCTACGCGTACGAAGGTGAGCGCCCCACGCTCACGAAGTGGGCCGAGGCCAAGGGCCCCGAGGGCCTCGACACCTACCGGCGCCAGAAGAACGTGCGCAGCCTCGACGGGCTGCCAACCGGCCTCCTCGACGAGACTGCCTGACGTCAGGGAGCCGGCACCCCCCGGCCCTGGCCCGCGCCGGGCACGCCGAGCCCGCTCCCGCCCTCGGCCGGCCTGGGAAGCTCGCCCGGAATGATTTCGATTTCCCGCACGCTCGTCACCTGGCGGGCCAGCTCGTCGAACTCCAGCTCCAGCCCGCGTCCGGGCTTGTCCGCCAGCCCGAAGCGGATGCGCCAGTAATTGGGGCGCAGCTCCACCGCTTCGCTGTCGGCCTCGGCCAACAGGAAGCTGTTGTTCCGGGCGTATTCCTCCCCCGCCTGGATGACGTCCCGCTGCCCGAGCTCCTGCTGGATGGAATACGCCGAGGGAGGCTCGGGCGACCTGCCGGTGGGAGGGGTGGCACACGCGGCGCTGACCAGGATGACGCCAGGCAGGAGCATGCGCGGGACGAAGCGCGGGCGGGGCGGAGGCATACCTGGAGATTGAGCATGGACCGTGCCACGCGCAGGCAAGGGAGCACGCGTTGCCGGCGCGAAGAACCTGCGCCTGCCCGGGCTACCAGCGCAGGGACTGCGCCGGTGCCTCTCGGGAATCGCCCCGCTCATCCCCTGCCCGCGTCCTGATGCGCTTCACGAAGACGTCCCGGGGCAGCCGGCCGCCCGCCCGCTGGAGCGGACGGGGGGCGGCGCCAGCCTGGGATTACTTCCCGGCGGTGGGGGAGATGATGCGCTGCTTCTCCACCACCTCGTCGATGAGGCCGTACTGCCGGGCATCCTCGGCGCTCATGAAGTAGTCGCGCTCGGTGTCCTTCTCGATGCGCTCGATGGTGTGGCCCGTGTGCTTCACGATGAGGCCGTTGATGTAGCTGCGCAGGCGGAGGATTTCCTTGGCCTGGATGTCGATGTCCGTGGCCTGGCCCTGCGCGCCGCCCAGCGGCTGGTGAATCATGATGCGGCTGTTGGGGAGCGCGTAGCGCTTGCCCTTGGCGCCGGCCAGCAGCAGCAGCGCGCCCATGGAGGCCGCCTGCCCGACGCAGATGGTGGACACCGGACACTTCACGTACTGCATGGTGTCGTAGATGGCGAGGCCGGCCGTCACCGAGCCACCCGGCGAGTTGATGTAGAGGTTGATGCCCTTGTCGGGGTCCTCGGACTCCAGGAACAGGAGCTGGGCCACGATGATGTTGGCCACGTCGTCGTTGACGGGCGTGCCCAGCATGATGATGCGGTCCTTGAGGAGCCGGCTGTAGAGGTCGTACGCCCGCTCGCCGCGGTGCGTGGTCTCAATGACGAAGGGGACGTTCATGGCCCCAGTACCCTAATCGTCCTCGTCCCGGCGCGCCCGTCCCTTCTTCCCGGAGCGTACGCTGTCCCACGCTTCGGGCCCGCCGGGGTGGGCGGCACGGAACGCCCTCCTGGCCGCTCCCCTGCCTTGGAGTCCGGAGGCCGGGCGACACGGAGCGCCCGGCTCACCTTCTCGCACACGGCCCGGGACGTCAGTCCTTCTGGCCGGTCGTCAGTCCTTCTGGCCGGTCATCGCCTCCGGGCGGACCCACTGGTCGAACTGCTCGGAGGTGAGGAGGCCCAATTCGACGGCGACCTCCTTGAGCGTCTTGCCCTCCTTGTGGGCCTTCTTCGCAATCTTCGCGGCGTTGTCGTAGCCGATGTGCGGGTTGAGGGCGGTGACGAGCATCAGGCTGCGCTCCAGGTTCTCCCGGATGCGCGGCATGTTGGGCTCGATTCCCACGGCGCAGTGGAGGCGGAAGCTGCGCATGCCGTCCGCCAGCAGCCGGCAGCTCTGCAGGACGTTGTGGATGATGAGGGGCTTGAAGACATTCAGCTCGAAGTTGCCGGAGGCGCCACCGACGGAGACGGCGACGTCGTTGCCCATCACCTGGGCGCACAGCATGGTGAGCGCCTCGCTCTGCGTGGGGTTCACCTTGCCCGGCATGATGGAGCTGCCCGGCTCGTTCTCCGGAATGGTGATTTCACCCAGGCCGGAGCGCGGCCCGGAGGACAGCCAGCGCACGTCATTGGCCACCTTGAAGAGCGAGGCGGCCAGCCCCTTGAGGGCGCCGTGGGCGTGGACGAGGGCGTCATTGCCGGCGAGCGCCTCGAACTTGTTGGGCGCGGTGACGAAGGGGTGGCCGGTGAGGCGGGCAATCTCCTTCGCGACGCGCTCGGCGTAGCCCTTGGGCGCGTTGAGGCCGGTGCCCACGGCGGTGCCGCCCAGGGCCAGCTCGTACAGGTGCGGCAGGGCCATCTCGAGGTGCCCGCGCGCGTGCTCCAGCTGCGCCACGTAGCCGCTCAGCTCCTGGCCCAGCGTGAGGGGCGTCGCGTCCTGGAGGTGGGTGCGGCCAATCTTGACGATGTCCTTGAAGGCGCGGGACTTCTCCGCGAGCACGTCCCGGAGGGCGTGCAGCTCGGAGAGGACCTGCTCGACGATGGAGGTGGCGGCGGCCACGCTCATCCCAGTGGGGAAGACGTCGTTGGAGCTCTGCCCCTTGTTGACGTCGTCGTTGGGGTGGACCTTGCGCGCCTCGCCGCGCTCGCCGCCGAGCAGCTCCGAGGCGCGGTTGGCCAGCACCTCGTTGCAGTTCATGTTCGTCTGGGTGCCGCTGCCCGTCTGCCAGATGCTCAGGGGGAACTCTCCGTCGTGCTTGCCGGCGAGGACTTCGTCGGCGGCCTTGACGATGGCCTCGCCCTTGTCGCGCGGCAGGCTGCCGTTCTCCATGTTGACCAGCGCGGCGGCCTTCTTCACCAGGACGAGCGCGCGGATGAGCGCGGGGGGCATGCGCTCGGTGGAGATGGCGAAGTTCTGCAGGCTGCGCTGCGTCTGGGCGCCCCAGAGGTGCTCGGCGGGCACCTCGATGGGGCCGAAGGTGTCCTTCTCGATGCGAACGTTCTTCGTGCTCACGCGCAGGGCTCCTCGAAAGGGTGGAGGCGGGGCGCCAGGGCATAACAGGCCGGGCCTCGCGGCCGCCGCCCCGGCGTGATTACCGTTGTACCGTGAGCACTCCCACCTCGAGCGGCACCATCCGAGCCCTCCTGCTCGCCCAGGCGCGGGGCACGCCCATGCTCCGCGTCCCCGAGGCCCGGGCCGTCGAGGGGCGGGGCCTGGAGGGAGACCGCCACTCCCAGCGCGCGCTCGGGCACAAGCGCCAGGTGCTGCTGCTGGACGAGGCCTCGCGCGCGGCGCTGGACGTCCCGGTGGGCGCGCTGAAGGAGAACGTGCTGGTGGAGGGGCTGCCGCTGGACACCCTGCCCCCGGGCCAGCGGCTGGCCATGGGGGACGAGGTGCTGGTGGAGCTGACGGAGCCGTGTGTGCCGTGCTGGAAGCTGGACGCCCTGCGCCCCGGCCTCTTGAAGGAGAGCTGGGGTCGGCGCGGTCAGCTCGCGAAGGTGCTGCGGGGCGGCACGGTGCGCGAGGGCGACGGCGTGCGGCTCCTGGACGTCAACCCGGATGCGCCGCGCATCATCCGCCCGAAGCTGCCCTGAGCCTCAGCGGTGGTGGAAGCCGCGACTGTCGGCGGGCGCCTGCGCGCGCTCGGACAGGCCGTAGTCCCGGAGCACACCGGCCACGCGGAGGCGGTAGTCCTCGAAGACGGAGGCCCGGCCCTTCGCCTGCGCGGCGCGGTGCGGCTCCAGCCGGCGCCACGCCTCCACGGCCTGCTCGTCGCGCCAGAACGACAGCGAGAGGAGCTTCCCCGGGTCCGTCAGGCTCTGGAAGCGCTCGATGGAGATGAACCCGTCCACCCCTTCGAGCAGCGGCCGCAGCCCCGCCGCGAGGTCCAGGTACTCCTGCCGGCCATCGGCGTGGGGACGCACCTCGAAGATGACGGCAATCATGAGCGGACCTCGCGTTGGAAGAGGGGGATGCGCCCGTTCACCGAGGGCACGTAGGACACGCCGCGCGCGGCGGCGCGAAGGAGGCCGGGGTCGGCCGTGAGCAACTCCTCGAGCGCGCCCCAGGCCATCCACTTCACCAGCGCCTCACCGGGGCAGGCGTGCACGCCCGCGCCGAAGGTGAAGGAGCGCCGCGCCTTCCGGTCGACGTCGAACCGGTGCGGGTCCTCGTTGAGGGCCGGGTCTCGATTGGCGGCGGCCAGGATGACGAGGACGGTGTCGCCCGCGGCCAGGCGCTGGCCTTCGATGACGGCGTCCTCCGCGAGGAAGCGCCGCGTGTTCTGCACGGGCGCGTCATGCCGGAGCACCTCGTCCAGGATGTGAGGCAGGAGCCCGGGGCGCTCGCGCAGGGCCGGCTGCCCGAGCAGCGCCAGGACGGTGTTGCCCAGCAGCCCCGCCGTCGCGTCATGCGTCTGTGACAGCAACCCGATGGCGTTGGCCAGCAGCGCTTCCCGACCCTGCGCGCCGAAGCGCTCGGCCCCTCGGGCGAAGAGGGCCAGCGGCCCCGCGACGTCGGCAGCGAGCGCGGCGCGGAATACCTCCAGCAACCCGTGTGCGGCCCGCTCGCCCGCTTCGAGCCGGTCCATGTCCGCCCCCGGCGCAAGGCCCCGCACGAAGTCCCCCGTCCACACGGCGACCTGGGGGAGCCCGTCCTCGGAGAGCCCGAGCAGGCGCCCCACCACGGACAACGGCAACTGGAATGGAAGCGAGTGAAGCCGCTCGGGCCCACCCAGCAGGCGCGTCCGGCGCCGCGCCTCCTCCCGCACCTGCCGCTCCCCGAAACCACCGAGGAAGGAGGACACGGCCTGCTTCATCGGACAATGAACAGGGCCGTCGTTCATCCTCACGAGATGCCGGAACACCGCCGCGGCCCCGGGGCCGAGCGCTCGCGGCACCGGCTCTGTCACGGGGCGGACACGGCAGGCGGGGTGCGTGAGGACGGCGCCCACCGCGCGAGCGCTCGACGCAATCCACATCCGCGACGACTCATCCCAGAAGAGGGGCCGGCGAGCGACGAGCTCCGCGTAGAAGGAATACGGGTCCGGGTGCGTCGGCGCGGCGAGCGCGTCTTTCGGCTGCGACATCCAGGGCTCCTCCCGCCGCCGGGAGCATCCGGCGGCGAGGAGGTTCTACGGGCGCGGCCCGGGCCGACGTTTCGGCCCCGGCCGAAGCATGGAGCAGGCGCTAGACGCGCGTCTCGACGTGCGGCTCGTCGGAGTTCCCCAGGTTGCCGAGCCAGTCCACGGTGCTCTGCAAGGGGGCCTTGCCCAGCGCGGACGACGGCGTGAAGGCCCAGAGCGCCAGGTACACGATCATCGTCGTCCCGAAGGACAGCAGGAGCGAGACGAGGAAGGCCACGCGCACCACCGCCGGGTCCAGGTTGAACTGACGCGCCAGCGCCCCGCACACGCCGGACAGCATCCGCCCCTCCACCCCGCGGTGCATCGGCTCCGTCCGCGTCCCGCAGTGCGGGCACTTCGTGGCCTCCACCTTCATCTCCTCCACACAGGCCGTGCAGCGCTTCATGGCGTCCATGGTGTGTCACTCCCTGACGGGCCGCCCTTGGCGTCAACGGCCCTCGTCCCTACCTACGGAAGTCGGCGCTTCCGATTGCGCCCGCCCGGCATCCTCTCGCCGCAGGTGGGTCATCGGCACCCCGGCGGCGCCAGTTTGTTGATTTACAGATTTAATCCGCTACCTGTTGACAGGATTACAGGCAAGCAGGCACAACTTCACCGACACTTCCATTCCTCCCTCGGAAGAACCATTTTCGGTACCGTCGGAGCGATTTACAACGCATCAGGCCAAGGAGTCCGGATGAGCGCGTCAGCCCCTTCGAGCAAGACCCCGACCTTCGGCGCGGGGGTGGTGGTGAAGGGTCCGTGGCACCCCGACTACGCCGAGGTGCTCACCCCCGAGGCGATGGAGTTCGTCGCGAAGCTGGTGCGCACCTTCGCAGAGCGCCGCGAGGCCCTGCTGGAGCGCCGCAAGGTGGTGCAGCAGGCGTGGCGCAAGGGTGAGCGGCCCCACTTCCTGGCGGAGACGAAGGCCATCCGTGAGGGCAACTGGACGGTGGCGCCCCTGCCCGCGGACCTCCAGGACCGCCGCGTGGAAATCACCGGGCCGGTGGACCGGAAGATGATCATCAACGCGCTCAACTCGGGCGCGAACGTCTTCATGGCGGACTTCGAGGACGCCAACAGCCCCACCTGGGACAACGTGGTGCGCGGGCAGCTCAACCTGCGCGACGCCATCCGCCGCACCATCAGCTTCGATGCCGAGGGCGGCAAGCACTACGCCCTCCACCCGAAGACGGCCGTCCTCTTCGTGCGCCCCCGCGGCTGGCACCTGCCCGAGCGCCACGTGGAAATCGACGGCAAGCCCATCTCCGGCTCGCTCTTCGACTTCGCCCTCTTCTTCTTCCACAACGCCCGCGAGCAGCTCGCGCGCGGCACCGGCCCGTACTTCTACCTGCCGAAGATGCAGAGCCACCTGGAGGCCCGGCTGTGGAACGACGTGTTCCACCTGGCCCAGTCGGAGCTGAACATCCCGCGCGGCACCATCAAGGCCACCGTCCTCATCGAGACGCTGCCCGCCGCGTTCGAGATGGACGAAATCCTCTACGAGCTGCGCGAGCACTCCGCCGGCCTCAACTGCGGCCGCTGGGACTACATCTTCAGCTTCATCAAGACGCTCCAGTCCGACACCAGCGTCGTCCTGCCCGACCGCGGCCAGGTCACCATGGACAAGGCGTTCCTCAACGCCTACTCGCAGCTGCTCATCCAGACCTGCCACCGCCGCAACGTGCACGCCATGGGCGGCATGGCGGCCTTCATCCCCATCAAGGGGGACGCGGCCGCCAACGAGGCGGTGCTGGAGAAGGTCCGCACCGACAAGCTGCGCGAGGCGAAGAACGGCCACGACGGCACGTGGGTGGCCCACCCCGGCCTCGTCCCGCTGGCCAAGGACATCTTCGACGCGAACATGAAGGGCGCGAATCAAATCGCCAACAAGCGCGAGGACGTGCGCATCAGCGAGGCGGAGCTGCTCAAGGTGCCGTCCGGCACGCGCACCGAGGACGGCCTGCGCCACAACATCCGCGTCGGCATCCAGTACACCGCCGCGTGGCTGGGCGGCCTGGGCTGCGTGCCGCTCTACAACCTCATGGAGGACGCGGCGACCGCGGAAATCTCCCGCGCCCAGGTGTGGCAGTGGATACACCACGGCGCCTCGCTGGACGACGGTCGCAAGGTGACGGCGGAGCTGTTCCGCACCCTGCTCGCCGAGGAGATGGCCCGCATCGACCAGGAGGGCGCGAAGGAGCGCTACGGCGCCGCCCACCTGGAGCGCGCCCGCGCCCTCTTCGAGCAGCTGTCCACCGCGCCCGCCTTCGAAGACTTCCTGACCCTGCCGGCCTACGAGGCCCTGGACGCGCAGGTCTGATTCCGCAGCACCACCTTCAACCACTTCAACTGTAGCGAGGAGCCTGCGATGTACGACGCCACGACGACGACGACCGAAGCCTCCCCTCACGCCAAGCTCCACGCTCAGCGCTTCGAGGGAATTACCCGCAACTACACCCAGAAGGACGTCGAGAAGCTGCGCGGCTCCATCACCGTCAGCTACACGCTGGCGGAGATGGGTGCGAAGAAGCTCTGGGAGCTGCTCCACACCGAGGACTACATCAACGCGCTGGGCTCGCTCACGGGCAACCAGGCGGTGCAGATGGTCCGCGCCGGCCTGAAGGCCATCTATCTCTCCGGCTGGCAGGTGGCGGCGGACGCCAACTCGGCCGGGCAGATGTACCCGGACCAGAGCCTCTACCCGGTGGACAGCGTCCCGGCCGTGGTGAAGAAGATCAACAACTCCCTGCGCCGCGCGGACCAGATTGACCACGCGGAAGGGCGCAATGACCGCTACTGGTTCGCGCCCATCATCGCGGACGCGGAGGCCGGCTTCGGCGGCCCGCTCAACGCCTTCGAGCTGATGAAGAGCATGATTGAGGCGGGCGCCGCGGGCGTCCACTTCGAGGACCAGCTGGCCAGCGAGAAGAAGTGCGGCCACATGGGCGGCAAGGTGCTGGTGCCCACCAGCCACTTCATCCGCACCCTGACGGCGGCGCGCCTGGCGGCGGACGTCATGGGCGTGCCCACGCTCGTCGTCGCTCGCACGGACGCAGACAGCGCCAAGCTCCTGATGAGCGACGCGGACGAGTACGACCACGCCTTCATCGACAAGAAGGGCGGCCGCACCGCCGAGGGCTTCTACCGCCTCAACGGCGGCCTGGACTGCGCCATTGCGCGCGGCCTGGCGTACGCCCCGTACGCGGACCTGGTGTGGTGCGAGACGAGCACGCCGGACCTGGCCCAGGCGAAGAAGTTCGCCGAGAGCATCCGCGCGAAGTACCCGAACAAGCTGCTGGCCTACAACTGCTCGCCGTCCTTCAACTGGAAGAAGAACCTGGACGACGCGACGATTGCCAGGTTCCAGCGTGAGCTGGGCGCCATGGGCTACAAGTTCCAGTTCGTCACCCTGGCCGGCTTCCACGCGCTGAACTTCGCGATGTACGAGCTGGCCCGGAAGTACAAGGACCGCGGCATGGCGGCCTACAGCGAGCTGCAGCAGGCCGAGTTCTCCGCCGAGAAGGACGGCTACACCGCCACGCGCCACCAGCGCGAGGTGGGCACCGGCTACTTCGACCAGGTGGCCGAGGTCATCTCCGGCGGCAACGCCAGCACGCTCGCCCTGCACGAGTCGACCGAGGCGCACCAGTTCTAGTCGACGCGGGCGCCTGAGACGTCGGAGGCCTGGGAGGGCTAGGCTGGGGACTCACCCCCGCCCTGCCCTCTCACCGTGTCCTCCTCCACTCCGGAAGTCGCTCGCGAAGCCCTCACTGGCGTCCCCTCCTTCCTCACGTTTGGCGCGTGGGAGGCGGAAGGCGTCATGTTCGAGGTCGCCAGCCGCCGCAGGCTCGACACCCGCCAGGTCATCCCCTACTTCGAGCACCAGGGCCGGCTGCACGTGGGCGTCCTCCAGCGGCGGCGCGCGGCGCGGGCCCTGCGCGGCGCGTCCCTGCTCGGCCTGGAGCCCGTGGGCTTCGACTTCGGCGGCGTGGATGAGACCGGAGACATCCTCGAGTACGGCCGCTCCATCTTCAACGCGCGCACCCACGTCCCCATCGACGAGCGGCGCCTGAAGATTCCGCTGCCCAGCTACGCGCGCTCCATCGGTTACCTCACGGAGCTCACGCTCCCGCTCCTGCTCCCCGTCCGCCCTCCCGACGCGGGGGAGCTCGACGTGGAATGGGACGGCGCGCGCCATCACCTCCTCTTCCGCTCCGCGGACGTGCTCCTGGGCGAGCTGGAGGCGGGGGCCCATCTTCACAGCGAGGAGCTTCCCCTGCTGCTGCGGGGGTTGCTGGGCCCCGGCGGTGCCGCGGTGCGCGCGCCCTTCGAGGACTCCCCTGGAGCCAGGGCCCTGCTCGAACGTGAGCCGGCGCGGCACTGGGACGCGGAGCAACTGGCGGCCTTCGTCGAGCGCCCCCTGGACGCGCGAACCACCGCGGGGCCGCGGCGGCGGACGCCTCCCACCGGGGAGGAGCTGCGCTTCCTGCATGCGCACCGCGTCCACCTGGACGGGCGGTGGTGGGAAGTGGTGACGCCGGGCACGGGCCAGTCCCTCACTGTCCTCCCCTTCATCCGCCATGGGGGTGAGACGTACTTCCTGCTGTGGTCGGAGACGCGCGTCGCCGCCCTGGAGCGCCGCGTGCTCCAGCCCCTCTACGATTTGCCCGTACACCCGCGCTACGTGAACGCGACGGGCTTCTTCCTCACGAAGGACGAAGCCCCGGCGCTGGCGTCGGCCACGGCGCTCCGGGAGCTGGTGGCCCGGAGACTGGGCGCGGCGCTCGGCCAGCCCGTGGAGGTGCGAGCTCTGCGACGGCTGGGCGCCGGGGCGGAGCCTGCGCCGGCGGTGAGCTCCGAGGTCCGCCACCGCGTCGCCTGTGAGCTGGATGTCTCGGGCGTCCACGCGCTCCCGGAGGAGGTGTTCCTCATCCGCGCGCCGGAGCTGTCACGCACCGTGGCCGAGGGCCGCGTGAGAGACCCGGTCATCGTCTCCGGGCTGCTCGCGCTAGGGGCGGAGCTGTCGGTGGACCCGCTCCGTGAGGCCCGGACAGCACCCGTGGAGACGCGACGGGTGTTCCTCGACACGATGACGCAGGGGTCGACGGTGCAGCGGCACCTGAAGACCTATTCCTCCATCGAGCAGGAGCAGCTCCAGGCCCCGACCTACGCCCGGCTGATGACGCTGCTGCAGCACGAGTACGGCGTGCGGATGGCCTATCCCCGGAATGAGGCGGACCGCTCCTTCTTCAAGGCCGCCTTCCGCGTCTTCATGGCGGCGGACCGCGGCGAGAACCGGGCGAGCCAGGGGCTGCACTGGTCCCATGACGCGTTCCACTTCGCGCTGGGCAACCCCACGCTGCCCGCCCCGCCCGACTTCGAGCGCTGGTACGTGGAGGGTGAGCCCGTCCCCACCGCTCCGCCTCCCGAGGGCCCCGTCTTCGAGAAATACGCCGGGGCCCTGAAGGCCGCCGAGGATGAGGCGACGTTCTTCAGCTTCTGGACGCTGTACGAGGAAGTTCCCTCGCTCGCCCGGCACGTGGGCTCACTCACCTTCCACCAGGCGCTGCGCGACATGGGAATCACTGAGCGCGCCACGAGCCGCGCCCTCTTCGACGCGCTGACGGTGCGCGCGGAGCTCCCCGCCGAGCTCGAGCGTACGGAGGCCTACAAGAGCCGCGCGGAGGTGCGGGAGCTCTGCGAGTACATGCGCGGCTTCCGCGACTACCACTTCAAGGACATCCGCGAAGCGTGGCGCCACGCGGCGCGCGACATGTACCGGGGCTTCTTCCTGCGCTTCGGAATCTACGCGGGGGACGCGGAGACGTACGTGCGCGGCGTGAAGTCCTTCCAGGACCGGCTGGACGCGTATCCGCCGGGCCTCAATCCGCTCCTGGCGCAGTGCGCGGACGTGCGCGTGGCGCTGGCACTGCGGGTGTACGACGGGACCAAGGCACTCCGGCTGCTCCGCGCGCCCGGGGAGGAGCCGGATGCGGCGGCACGGCAGCGGCGGCGGGAGCTGCTGCACGGGGTGGTGGAGCCCTACTTCGCGGCGCTGGAAACACAGCAACGGGTGCTGGAGGCGCTGCGAGCGCACGTGACGAACGCGGAGCTGGTACCGCGCAACGAGCGCACCCATGCCGACATCCAGGCCCTGGCCGCGACGGTGGAGACGCTGCGTGGACGGCTCTGGGATGAGGTGGAGCGCACCGGCCTGCTCACGGCCGAGAGCGTGGCGGCCGAGCGGACCCGCGAGCTGCCGCGCTGACTCGCCCCCGAGGCCGCCGTGGATGGACGGGCCGTGCGCCCGTAAGTCCGCGGCCTTCGGCCTTTTTTCGGGGGACGCAACTTCCGGCGGGTTCCGGCGATAATGCGGATCAGAGGCCTGAAGCGCGCGAGGTGCGCGTCATCCGGGCCGCGACGGAGCCGCCATGAACCGCATCAACTCCTTCACGGGTCCCCGGGTGCAGCAGCCCACCACCCAGGCCACCAGCGGCGCTTCCCGCGCGGGCTTCGGCTCGCTCCTGCAGGGCGCCGCGGCGGCACCGGCCAACCGTCCGGGCGACCCGATGATGACGTCCGGTGGCGCGGTGGTGGCCTCGGCGCTGGCGTCGGTGGGCAGCTCGCCGCACAGCGGGCTGATGAACTCCTACCTCTCGGCCGTGGGCCGTGGACCCGTTGCCCAGGAGGGCACGCCGGGGCAGGCGCAGGGTGGCACCGCCGCTCAGCCGGGCTCGGAGCAGGCGAAGCAGGAGCAGGCGCTGATGGACCTGGCCGCGCTCTCCGCCGCGACGCTGGGCAACTCCATCATCCACATGGGCAACAAGAACAAGATCAGCCTCGACACCTGAGGCTGCTGGGGCGTCAGCCCTTCTTCTTGTTGCTCTTCTCGTCGTACTCCTTGCGGTATTCCTCCTGGAGCTCGGGCGCGCCCTTCCAGGGCCGCTCGACCTCGGTGCGCTGACCGCCCTGCTGCTCGGAGATGTCGTTGAGGTACTCGGCGCGGCCTTCCGCGGGCACCCTGTCACCGGCCTCTTCGGGGTCCTTCTGCTTCGCCGGGTCCAGGGGGATGCCCGCGCTGCGCTTGAGGTAGTCGTCCTTCGAGTCCATGCGTGGCTCCTTCGAGTCTTGCGGTGCGATGACGCCTTGCCTCGAAGGTGGGGACGGCCGCCCGCCCCGCGCAGGGAGCGGCCGGCCTGACGGGCCCCCGGTGGCCTAGTTGAGGTACTTGGGCCGGGGCGGCTCGGCGGGCTGCTGCTTCATCAGCTCCAGCCCCTGGCGCGTGAGGACGAAGCGCACGACGCCGGAGCCGCGCTCGGTGTCGATTTCCGCCTCGAAGGCCGGGCCGGAGATGCCGCCCAGGGCCACGTCCTTGCGCAGGTTGACGACCCGGCCGCTGAGCATGTCGCCGGCCACCTCCTTCATCCCGTCACCGCGCTGGTGCAGCTCGTAGGCGGCCTGGTGCAGCGTCATCGCCAGCGCGGGGCTCAGCGGCTGGGAGCTGAACAGGACGGAGATGAGGACCCAATAGGGAGGAGCCTGGTCGGAAGACATCGCGCCTCCATCCTAAACGCCCCGGGTGGCGCAAGCCCGTGGAAGTGGCGGCGTCAGGACGAGGGGGCCACACGGGAGCGGGGCTTGCGGCGCGAGACGATGCCCTCCGCGAGCACGGCCTGCTGCTTCCAGTGGCCGTACAGCCGCCCCTGCGAGGCCAGCCGGTCCAGCTTGCGCTGCGTCTCCTCGTCCACGCGGCCGGCGGGGGCATCACGCAAGGGCGTGCCGGGCAGCGGCATGAAGGTGTGCCCATGGACGCGGGCGCCCAGCGCGGCGAGCTGCTCCATGAGGGCCACGGTGGCGTCCACGTCCGAGCGCTCCTCGCCGGGCAGTCCGAGGATGAAGTCCACGTTGGGGACGAAGCCGCCCTCCACCGCGAGCCGGGTGGCGCGCACCACCGTCTCCACGTCGTGGCCGCGGCGGGTGCTCTGGAGGATGCGCTCCGAGCCGGACTGCCCGCCGATGATGAGGTTGTCGTTGTGCACGTAGCGCTTGAGGAGCGCGAGCGCCTCGGGGGTGACGTGCTCGGGGCGGACCTCGGAGGGGAAGGTGCCGTAGTAGATGCGCCCGTCCGGAGCCATGGCCTCGCGCACGGCGGAGAGCAGCTCTTCCACGGCGGCCAGATTCACGGACTCGTCCGCGGTGCCGTAGGACATGGACGTAGGGGTGATGAAGCGGATGTCGCGCCGGCCCGAGCGCCGCAGCTCGCGCGCCCAGTGCGCCACGTTGGCCACGGAGCGATGGCGGAAGCGCGCCTTGCTCATGAAGGGCGTCTGGCAGAAGCGGCAGGCGTAGATGCAGCCGCGCGTAATCTCGATGGCGCCGTACATTGCATGGCGCGCGGCGAAGGGCGGGAAGTCGTCGAGCAACACGCCCTCGCCCCGACCGTTCTGCTTGAGCCTGCCGTCCTCGAGGTACGCGACGCCGTGCGTGGCGCGAGGGTCCTCGCCCCGCTGCACGCGGCCGAGCAGCTCGCGCAGGGAGTGCTCGCCCTCACCCACGGCGATGAGGTCGAAGCCGGCCTGGAGGGTTTGAAGTGGCTCGGCGGTGGCATGGACACCGCCGGCGATGCAGAGCACGTCGCGCCCGTCGAGCCGCTCACGCACCCACGCGAGCTCCTCCACCGAGGGGCCGAAGCTGGCCGAGTAGAACGACCATGCGGCCACCACGGTGTCACCCGCGTCGGCGCGCTCGCGCACGGTGGCCAGCAGCGTCTCGCGGTCTCGTGGGAAGTGGATAGACACGTCCGCGAGCGCCGGGTCCGACTCCACGGCGCCGGCCAGCACGGTGAAGGCGTACTTGCCGGGGTACTGGTAGCTCAGGACGAGCGCGACGCGGCGGTGGGACTCCATGCAGGGAGGGCATGATGCCACAGGCCCCGTGTCGCAAGCCTTTCTGTGAGCAGGCGGGCGGGCGTCCGGGTCTCAGCCCGCGGTGGCGGACAGCGCGTCCCAGGCGGCGCGCACGTGACGCTCCTTCGTGTACGTGCCGCCGATGGACATGCGCAGCACATAGCGCGGGGGCCGGCCCTCCACGGCCGGCAGCACCGTGTGCGTGAGGAACAGCTTCCCCGTCGCGTTCACCCGCTCCAGCAGGGCGCGGTTGCGCGTGTCGGTGGCCTCGGGGGTTTCGCCGGACAAGGGCTTCAGGCGGAAGCACACGAGGGAGAGGGAGCGCGGCGCGGCGAGCTCGAAGCGGCCGTCTGCGGAGACCCAGGACTCGAAGTGCTCGGCCATGCGGATGTGGCCGCGGACGTGGGCGCGCAGGCCGCGCGCGCCGTAGTGGCGCAGCACGAACCAGAGCTTGAGTGCGCGGAAGCGGCGGCCGAGGGGGACCTGCCAGTCGCGGTAGTCGATGACGGCCCCGCTCGCGCTGGCGGCGTTGCGGAGGTACTCGGGCGTCACGCTCAGCGCGTCCAGCAGGGCGCGCTTGTCTCGCGTGTAGAAGGCATTGCAGTCGAAGTTGGTGAGCAGCCACTTGTGGGGATTGAAGGCGAATGAGTCCGTCACCTCCACGCCATCCAGCAGCGCGCGGTGCTCGGGGCAGATAAGCGCGGCGCCGGCCCAGGCGGCGTCGACGTGGAGCCAGCCGCCCGCCGCGGTGACGCCCGTGCGCTCCATGACGGCGCTCACGGCGCGAACGGGGTCGAAGGCACCGGAGGACGTGGTGCCCAGGCTCGCGCAGACGAAGAAGGGGCGGCGGCCGGCAGCCAGGTCCTCGCGGATGGCACGCTCCAGCACCTCGGGGCGGAGCGCCTGGTGGGCGTCGGTTTCAATCTGGCGCACGTGCACCGTGTCATCCGCGCCCCGGGCGACGCCGCAGAGCATGGCGGCCTTGAGCACGGACGAGTGGGCCTGCGTGGAGGAGTAGGCCACCCACCGGGAGTCCGCGGGAGCGCCGTGGCGGCGGACACGCTCGCGAGCGGCGACCATGGCGACGAGGGTGGCCTCGCTGGCGGTGCCCTGGATGACGCCGCCGCCGAAGGCTGAGGTGGAGCGGAAGGACGCGGGCAGGGCCGTAAGTTCCGCGAGCCAGTCCAGCACCCGGGTCTCCATCTCCGTGGCGGCGGGGCTGGTGGACCAGAGCATGCCCTGCACGCCGAGGCCGGCGGAGAGCAACTCGCCAAGGACGGCTGGGCCGGAGGCGTTGGCGGGGAAGTAGGCGAAGAAGGAGGGGGACTGCCAGTGCGTCAGCCCCGGGAGTACGACGTCCTCGAGGTCGCGGAAGATGGCGTCCCAGCCCTGCTCACCGTCGAGGCCCTCTTCGGGAGGATGGGCGGGAAGCTTCGAGGCTATTGCGCCGGGGGACACCTGCGAGCGGACGGGGAAGGACTCCAGGCGGGACCAGTAGTCGGCAATCCAGTCGACCATCTTGTGCCCGAGCTTCCGGAACTCCTCCGGGCTCAGATGGGGAACCGCTTCGTCACCGTCACGCGCGTCGTGGCTCATGCGCGCGGTTCCTCCCATGGGTGGAGCGGAGCTTCAAGCGCCGGGTGTGGACTACCCTGGGTCGAGGGCCCAGGTTCCCTCCTTCCAACGCTCCAGCGCCTGACCTGCTTCGAAGGCGATGAGTCCCTGCCCCCTTGCCACCTGCTCCAAAACCGCCACTGCCTCGTCGGTGCGGTGACGAAGGAGATACACGGCAGCCATCGTCCGGACATCCACCCTGGGGTGGGCAAGAAGCGCGGCGAGCGCATCGCGCCCAGCGTCTCCGTGAGCACGTAGTTGCTTGAACGCGGCAGCACGCTGGCGGGCGTGTTTGTTGCCGGTCTTCGCGTCCCCTCGCCAGATGGCCTCGGTCTGGGCAGCGACGTGGTGCGCGAATTGTTCCACCAACTCCTCGAGGGGCATCACAAGATTGCCGTCTTGAAAGTCACAAACTTCCGCGCCACTAGCCTGGGTCCAAAGCCCATGTGCCCTCCTCCCAGCGCTTCAGAGCTTCGGAAGCCGAGAAGGAGACCATTCCTTCGCCTCCTGCCGCTTCACGGAGCACCGCTTTGGCTTCCTCAGTTCGATGGCGGAGCAGAAAAGCCGCAGCTTTGACCCGTACGTCCATTCGTGAATGGGTGAGCAATGCCGCGAGCGCGTCCCTTCCCGCATCCCCTTGTGCGCAGAGCTTGTCGAACGCCGCGTTGACCTGCCTGGCGTGCTTGTTCCCCGACCTGGAATCCCCCTGACAGATGGCATCAGTCTGCGCGGCAGCATGACGGCCGAACTCCTCTACGAGTTCGCAGAGAGTTCTTTCCAATCGTCCCTCCAGCGCAGGGTCGTGAGGGTTAGTCGAGATCAAGGCGCCACGTGCCTTCGTTCCAGTACTTCAAAGCCTGAGAAGCCTCGAACGGAATCATCCCCTCGCTCTTCGCCGCCTCTTCCAGCACTGGCCTGGCCTGTTCAGGTCTCGCACTGAGCAGGTAGATCGCTGCCTTGACCCTGACATCCATGCGCGGATGGGTGAATAGCTCGGCGAGCGCATCCATCCCAGCGTCACGGTGTTCGCTCAGCCTCTTGAACGCAGCGATGTACCGCTTCGCGTGCTTGTTCCCCGTCCTGGCATCGCCCTTCCAGATGGCATCTGTCTGTGCGGCGACATTGAGAGCGAACTCCTCCGCGAGTTCCTGCAACTTCATCTCCAAAGTCCCTTCCGAATGTTCTCGATCGCAAGCAGCCCGAAATCGCGCTGTGCTTCGTAGGACTGCGTGCTGAGCCACTGTCTCACCGTCAAGCGAGACGAACGCGTAATACCTTCGCTGATCGACGAGTAGAACGCGCTCACCCGAGTATGCAGAGCCTCGTCCAACGGCACGACGTTCCGCGCGTTATGCAGTGACTCGGGTCCGAACCGCTGCACGTTCCCCGGCGTCTGCTCGACGATGTGGTGCCACTGCTTGCCGGGGCCCGCCTTTCCCATCGCCTTCTTGAAGCCGCTGAACGACTTCCAGGCCCTGCCTCCGACCGGCAGGGCGACAGAAGAAGTACTCGCACCATGAGCCGCCATCGCCACGGCTCCGGGTGCCAGCGCCACGGTGACGCCCTCGGCCGTCACCGCCACCATCTCCACCTGCCTCACGGCCCCGTACACGAGTCCGGCCTGTGCCTCGGCTCGCACCACCGCCTGCGCCGCCCCGGGCAGCTTCGGCAACTTCGCAGCGAAGGCCGTCGGCGTGCTGCCCATCGCCGCCATCGCCAGCATCGCGAATGCCCGCGCCGCGTTCCTCCCCATCACCTTCCCGTAGCGCTCCCCCGCGTCGCGAAGCTCGTCGAAGCTGCCCGCCCGCTCCGACTCCTCCCAGAGCCGCCGGAAACCCAGGATGAGTCCCCTGAACGTATCCAGCCCCACGTAGACGATGAGCGACGCCGTCATCACCGCCGCCACGCCTTTCGTCAGCGGCTCCGGCACCGTCCACAGAATCGCGTACGTCGCCATCGTCCACAGGACCGCGGACACCATCGCCTCCGGGTCCGTCATGTCCTTGAACGCTTCCAACATCTCCTCCAGCACCGCGCCCCTCGCCAGGGCCATCGCCAGCGCGAAGCGTCCATCCCCGGTGACGGTGGGACTCTCCACCAGCAGGCGCAGGCAGTCGCCCTTCCTGCCCGTCCGCTCGCACCACGCCAGGTAGGCACGCGTCAGCGCCACCTCCCCTTCCGGCAGCTCCACCTCCAGGCCCTCGCTCCGGTCCACTGGAGTAATGCGGCGGCTGCGCGGCTCGTAGGCATACGTGCCCGCGCGCGCGTCCATCTCGAACAACCGCCGCGCGACCTCCTGCGGCCGCGCCGGAGGACGCACCTCGAGCGCCAGCTCCGCCACGGCCTCCTGGAAGTCGTCCTCGTCCACCGCAAGAGGCGCAGCCTCCGCGTCGCGCGGAACGTGGACACGGGCAGCACCTTCCCCGGTCTCCAACCGCACCACTTGCCGCGCACCGCCGCACGCGGCCAGCACCACGCACAGCAGCGGCCACCACCGACGCGGCATCATGCGAACCCCTCCAACCGGGCGCCCGGACTCGGGCCGCGTCACTCCAGAAGGAGGAGTCCCTCAAGTCAAGGCAACAGCAGGCCTTCCAGCGCCACAATCCATGCGCCTCGACTCCAGGGCGCGCGAGTCCATCACCCGCGCGCCCCACGACACCTCAGCTCCGACGGCGCCGGGCCCGCGTCAGCCCCAGCACTCCCAGCAGCGCGAAGGCCGCGAACGGCGCACCACCCGCACTGCTGCACCCCACGTCGCTCGTCAGCTCCTCACCCGACGGGATGCCCTGTGACGGAGGCGGCACGCTCGAACCCGGCGGCGTCTCCGTCTCCGGAGCCTCCTCCACCGGCGGCGTCCCCGCGTCCACATCCTCCGGAGTGCCCGCGTCGACGGGCGGCGTCCCCGCATCCACAGTCGGAGTCCCCGCGTCCACGACAGGAGTGCCCGCGTCCACCGGCGTCGGCGTCGTCGGCACATCCAGCGCAATCACATCCGCCAGCGTCGTCGCCTGCACGAACCCGTCATGGTAGACGACGCCCACCGGCTGCACCGTGTCGCTCCGATACAGGCCCAGCTTCAAATAGTTCTTCTGCCCCGAGTACATCGTCACCGCGCCACGCTTGGGCAGCACGAGCTCCTTGTTGTGCCACAGCTCGACAAAGCCCGTATTCGCGGTGGCGCCCCACTTCGCGTGCAGGATGAACTCGTGCCACACGCCGCGCACCAGCTTCGTCTTCCACGGCACCTCTCCCGTGCCGTTCAGCGCCATGCGAATCTCCTCGCCGCGCACGTAGAACTCCACCGGCGGCGAGCCGCAGCACCCGTCATGGTGCCACTGCGCGAAGAGCTGCCACGTGTCCACGCTCGGGAAGTCCGTCGCGAACATCACCTTCCAGCGGTAGTAGTACTCCGAGCCCACCGCCTCCTTGCCCTGGTACACCAGCTCGTTCCGGTTCCCACTGGCGTTGATGGGGTCATCGCCCTGCTTCACCGTCACCTTCAGCGCGTACTTCCCTTCCGCCACCGGAGACGTCACCACCTGGAGCCGGTCCGCGGCCACCATCTGCGTGCCTGAGTACTGCGAGCGGTCTCCCGTCTCGAAGTCACCGCGCCAGACAATTCCAGCCGACGCCAGCCCGGGGACCAACCACATCGCAAGCCAGACGGGGAAGAGAGCTTTCAATGGTGTGCCCTTGAGAAAGTTTGACAGCCAACGAGTGACACACCGTACCGCAAGGCATTCCTCGCTTCATTCCGCCGGCAATTCCTTCCCACCTGCCTGACAACAGGGCAGACAGCCAGACAAGCCCTCGAAGGGTGTGAAACATGTTTCACCCTGCCGCACTCCGCGTGTCCCCCGGCCGGCCGGGCGAGCGGGTCCACATGACGCAGTGCACAAGGCGACGAGGCGGGCAACCAGGAGGCTGACTGCCGGCAGGCGTGGTGTATGGTCCCCACCCTTCCGGCACCCCCTCTGAAGGGGGCGTCCCCGGTGCACCCATGCTTGTCCTGCGTGACGTCCAGAAAACCGACCTGGCCGGCCTCAAACGGCTTGCCGCCGTGCTCAACACGGTGAACCTGCCGAACAACGAGGAGACGCTCGAAGCCATCATCGACAAGTCGGTGAAGAGCTTCGCGGGAAAGGTGAAGAACCCCTTCGACCGCGAGTACCTCTTCGTGCTGGAGGACGTGCGCAACAACCTCATCATCGGCACGTCGATGATCATCGCCCAGCACGGGACGTACGAGGCGCCGCACATCTACTACGAGGTGAGCGAGCGCGAGCACTACTCCGCGTCCCTCGAGCGGCACCTGCGCCACAAGGTGCTCTCCATCGCCTACAACTACGAGGGCCCCACCGAAGTCGGCGGCCTCGTCGTGGACCCGCCCTACCGCGCCACGCCGGACAAGCCCGGCAAGCAGCTCTCCTACGTGCGCTTCCTCTTCGTCGCCATGCACCGGCGCATCTTCCGCCCGCGCGTGCTGGCGGAGTTGCTCCCGCCGCTGCTGCCGGACGGGCGCAGCCTGCTGTGGGAGGCGTGCGGCAAGAAGTTCACCGGCCTCACCTACCAGGAGGCGGACCGCCTCAGCCGGCAGAACAAGGAGTTCATCAAGGAGTTGTTCCCCTCGTCTGACATCTACGCGTCGCTCTTCCCGGACCGCGTGCAGAAGGTGCTCGGAGAAGTGGGCCCCCAGACGCGTGGCGTGCAGCGCATGCTGGAGCGCATCGGCTTCAAGTACGTGGAGCGTATCGACCCGTTCGACGGCGGCCCCCACTTCGAGGCCAACACGGCCGACATCTCCCTGGTGCGCAAGTACCGCACCGTGAAGCTGGCTGACGAGGACTTCGAGATGGAGGGCGACGACGTGCTCGTCGCCTTCGAGCGCGAGTCGGGCCGCAACCGCTTCCGCTCCATTCGCTGCCAGGCCCGCCTGGACAACACCGTGGCCTACCTGCCCGCCCGCGCGAAGGAAATCCTCGGCGCGGAGGCCGGGGCGAAGCTGTCGCTCATCCCCTTCGAGTAGCCCGCATCACGGCCGGCGCACCACCCGGTGCGCCCCGTGCAGCAACTCCAGCCAGCGTCGCCCCGCTTCCAGTGCCGGCCCTCGCGCGTCCTCCAGCGCGAGCGGCAGGTGCGTGTCCGGCCTCACGGCATCCAGCGAGGTGGGGTCCAGGTCCAGCGTTGCGCCCTTCGCCAGCGCCACGCGCACCCACGCGTGCGGCCTCGCCGGCCCGCCGTCCACCACCAGCAGCCCGTGCACGAGCGCCACCTTCACGCCGCGCTCCCGGGCTCCGGCGGCGAAGCGCAGCGCGTGCGCGAGACAGCCGCCCGCCTCACCCTCTCCATTCTCGTTCCAGTCCGCGGCCCCGGGGGCCTTGTCGATGAAGGCCGCGTGGACTCGTGCGGCCAGCGCCCTTGCGGCCCCGGCATCCCAGGGCGTCATGCCCTCCAGTCGCGAGGGAACGTCCAGCGCAGGCTCCAGCGTCAGAGCTCCGCGCGTGCCCTCCACCGGCAGCCCCTGCGCGAAGAGCTCGGGGGGTGAGCGGAGCTTCGTGCCGGGTGCCGCCACGGTGAAGCGGGCGTCGCCCACGTCCAGCACCTCCAGCCGTCCACGCTCCGAATAGCTCGCGCGGAAGGACGTGCCCAGCAGGGTGCCCTCCACCCGCGAGCCCTCCACGCGCGTGACGCAGTGCGGGCCTTCGCGCCCGGACAATTCCTCCCTCGCCACCACGCAGCCCACGGCCGGCGGGCCGCGCCAGAGCCACAGCGCCTGCGGAGAGACTTCCGCACCTCTCACCCGCCCCGCCCCATCCACCTCCAGCGTCACCTCGCGTCGACGCTCGCCCGGCTGGCCATCGCGCGTGTGCAGGTGCCGGCTCGCGTACGTGAAGCGCCCCTGCTCCAGCGTCAGCGTCACCGTGCCCACGGGCACGCCCCTCCAGGCGAAGACGAAGCGCGCCTCTTCTCGGGGTGGAGCAGACCCGCCCACCTCGCCAGGGTTCGCGGGCTTCACAGGGAGAGCGAGGAGCAGGAAGGCGAGCAGAGCGGCCACGGGCCGAAGTGTGCGGCGTTTTGAGGACCGGCGCGAGAAGGCAGGGTAGCGTTGCCTCCGTTCATGGGCGCCAAACGGTATCTGTTCGCGTTCGGCCTGGCCGCGGGCCTCATCTCCGCGCTCGTCCTGGGGGGACTGCTGCGGGCCGTTCACGGCACCCCGCTGCCGAACCTGACGTGGGCCGTGCTCCTCGTCGCCACACCGGCGCTCTATCTCACCGGCGGCTACTTCGCGTGGTTCCGCTGGGCGGCCCGCCGGCGCCGCGTGCGCCGGCAGGTCATGGCGCGGCTGGCGGAGGGCGACCTCACCACCACCGTCAGCTCTCGCTACGAGGGCCACGAGGACACCCGCCGCCTCATCCTGTCGCTGCGCCGCGCGCTGTCCCAGGTGCAGCGGGTGACGGCCAACCTCCACCGCACCAGCAACGAGGTGAGCGAGCAGGCCCGCATGCTGCTGGAGGCCGCCCGCCGTCAGGGCGGCGCGGTGGAGCGCACGCTGGAGGCCGTCAGCGGCATGGGCGGCAGCCTCCAGGTGGCCGTCAAGCGCGTCCACCAACTGGAGGTCTTCGCCGTCGACACCACCGGCGCCCTCCTGGAGATGACCGAGCGGCTGGAGCAGGTGGTGGACTCGCTCACGCAGGTCAACAGCTTCGCGCACAACACCAGCGCGCTGATGCAGGCCATGGCCGAGCGGCTCGCCAACATCGCCTCCTCCGGTGACGAGCTGGGCCGCTTCGCCAGCGAGGCCGAGGACTTCGTGGCCGCGGTGGAGGGCGGCATCGACTCCGTGCGCCGCCGCGCCAATGACACGAACCAGCTCGCCATCGCCGTGACGGCCACCGCCGAGCGCGGCGAGGTGCTCGTGGGCGACAGCGTCAAGGGCATGTACCGGGTGGAAGAGACGGTGCGCAAGGCCGCCGAGCTGATGGGGACGCTGGGCAACCGCTCCACCGAGATTGGCCGCATCGTCGACGTCATCCAGGAGATCGCCGACCAGACGAACCTGCTCGCCCTCAACGCCGCCATCATCGCCGCCCAGGCCGGCGAGCACGGGCGTCCCTTCGGCGTCGTCGCCAACGAGATTCGCAACCTCGCCGAGCGCACCACGCGCTCCACCCGCGAAATCGCCGCGATGGTGGCCGGCGTGCGCGACGCGGTGCAGACGGCCGTGACGCTGGTGCAGGAGGGCCGCGAGCAGGCCACCACCGGCGTGGCCCTGGGCGACCGCGCCGCCGAGGCGCTGGTGGAGATTCGCACGATTACGCAGCGCACCTTCGCCGCCGTGGAGGCCACGGTGGCCGAGACACAGCGGCTGGAGGCCCAGGGCACCACCGTCGTGGAGGCCAGCCGCCGCGTCGCCCGGCGCGTGGAGGACGTCACGCGCATGGCGATTGAGCAGTCCGGCCATGCCCGCGAGCTGGTGCGCCAGACGCACGAGATGGCGCGCGTGGGCCAGAGCGCCTCGCAGAAGGCCGAGGCCCAGGCGCGCACCGGACGCGACTTGTCCGAGTCCGTGGTGCGGCTGAGCGCGGCGATTGAGGAGCTGCGCTCGGCCAACGTGGTGCTCACCAAGGGCGATATCTCCATCCGCGAGGAGGTGGCGCAGGTGCGCGAGGACGCACGCCGCGTCATCCGCATTGGCGACGGGCTGACGCGCACGGTGGACCAGCTGGGCCATGAAGCCGTGGGCCTGGAGACGGAGGTGTTCCGCTTCAAGCTTCCCACGCCGCGCACCGGCGGCACGCTGCGCGTGGGACTGCACCAGGCGGCGTCGCTGCGCAACCGGCAGGCGGTGGACCCGCTCTTCACCGTGGAGAACCAGGTCTCCGAGCTCACCTCGTGCATCTTCTCCAGCCTCCTGCGGCTGGAGGACGGCGGGCTGGAGCCGGACCTCGCCGAGCGCTGGGACGCGGACCCGTCCGCGCGCCGCTACCGCTTCTACCTGCGCCGCGGCGTCACCTTCCACGACGGCACGCTGCTCACCGCGGGCGACGTGAAGCGCCACCTGGAGCGGCTGCTGGACCCGGCCTTGCGCTCGCCGGACCGCAGCCTGCTGGAGGACGTGGAGGGCGCGCCCGAGTACAGCTCCGGCCTCGCGCGCGAGGTGTCTGGAATCGAAGCGCTCGACGACGGCACGCTCGAAATCCGCCTGCGCGAGCCCAAGGCCTTCTTCCTGCACATCATGGCCCTCACCGCCACGGCGGTGGCGCGGGTGGACTCGAGCGGGCGGCTGGTGGGCACCGGCCCCTTCCGCCTCACGGCCCTGGAGCAGGAGCGCGTCGTGCTGGAGCGCAATCCCTCCTACTGGCGCCCGGGCGGGCCGCTGGTGGACCGGCTGGAGTTCCTGCTCGCCGGCTCGCGGCAGGAGGCCGTGGCGCGGCTGCGGCAGGGGGAGCTGGACCTGGTCTCCTTCCTGGCCGCCGAGCACGTGGAGGTGCCGGGACTGGAGTCCCTCCAGATCGTCACCAGCACCACGCCCTCCACGGCCTTCGTGGTGCTCAACCAGCGCGAGGCGCCGTTCGACGACGTCCGCGTCCGGCGAGCCCTGCGCGCGGGCATGGACATCCAGGGCATGGTGGAGCAGTTCCACCCGGGCGCCCGCGTGGCGCGCACCCTCACGCCGCCGGAGCTGCTGGACGACGCGGACGCGGGGGCGCCGCACGCGCCGGACGTGGCGCTCGCGGAGCAGCTGTTGCGCGACGCGGGCCTGCGCCGGCTACGGCTCACCCTGCACCACCCCGCCGACCAGGACCCCGCCGCCGAGGACGCGGTGCTCTTCCGCCCGCTGGTACAGGCGGGCCTGCTGGAGCTGCGGCACGTGCGGATGTCCCAGGAGGAGTACACGGCCCGGGGAAGCGAGGGGAAGCTGCCCGCCTTCCGCAGCCGGTGGCTCGCGGACTTCCCGGACCCGGACACGTTCCTCTACTTCCTGCTCAACTCCAACGCGCAGACCATCTTCCCGCTGGGCTACCGCAACCCGGAGCTGGACCGGATTACGTCGGAGGCGCGCGTGTCCATCGACCCGGGGCTGCGCCAGCAGCTCTACGTGCGCGCGGAGAAGCTCTTCCACGAGGACTGCCCGCTCATCCCGCTGTACCACGAGCGCGTCCACGCGGCGGCCATGCCCACCGTGCAGGGCCTGCGGCTGCACCAGACGCCGCCGCAGGTGCGCTTCGAGGACCTCTGGGTGGACCCGGGCGCGGCCTCCTGAGTCACCGGGACTCGCGCCGCGCCCCGTCCGCACCGCCGTGACGCTGGGGCCAGCCCTGCGTCTCCGCGCTCCCGTCCACCGCGTACGACTCCAGGAGCCACGCGCCCTCGCGCTCCACCACGACGTAGAGGAGCCCACCGACGAAGGCCGTGCCCGCCACGTGCGGCCTTCCGGGCAGCGGGCACATGCCCAGCCGCGCCCCGCGCGCGAAGAGCTGGTACCAGACACGAGGCCCGTCCGCCTGCTCCGCCGCCGCGAGCACGCCCACCGCTCCGCCATTGACGAGCGTCGCGTCGTGCAGCGTGCCCGGCAGGGCTTCATCCGGAAGCGCGTCCACCTCCCACGCCAGCTTCCCCGTGGCCGGGTCCACCGCGCGCAGCACCACGCGCTCCTCCTCGGGCGTGCAGGGGACGCCATCCGTGCGGTTGCATGCGCGGGCGAAGAGGTAGCCGGGCGTGCCCGCAACGGACAGCAGCGCCGGCTCCGCCAGCGGCACCAGCGTGCGAGTCCCAGCGTCCCAGTCCACCGGCACCGGCGCGCCACCGTCCGCGAGGAGTGAGGCGCGGGGCTCCATCATCCCCGTCGCGCCTCCGTCCTCGGGATCGAAGTGCACGAAGGCCCGAGCGCCTACGAGCAACGTCCCATCCGCCACCGCCAGCGACGCGCCCCCATCCGGCACACCGCCATCCACGAGCGGGGACAGCCACAGCGCCGTGCCACCATCCGGCTCGAGGTCCGCGCGCGCCAGGCGCCCGTCCACCGAGTAGAGGAAGGCCGCGCCCGTCACGTCCAGGGCGAGCCGGGCCTCCCCGGGCCAGGCCTCCACCGGCGACGCGCGCAGCAGCGTGCCCGCGTCCTCGCGCCCGGCCAGCCACACCAGCCGCGCGGCCTCGGGCGGGGGCAGCGGCACCACCCCGCCGTCGCCTCCATCCGCACCCGCATCCGCCTCCGGCCGCCAGTCCACGTACGCGAGCACGTCTCCCTCGGCCGTGAGTGCCACGCGCCCCGCGCCCGTCGCGCCATGCCACGTCCCCGCATCCGGCGCGGAGGGCGGGCCCATCGACGCCCACGACGCCTCCCACAGCCGCGTGCCGTCGTCGCGCGGCGCATAGCCTTCGAGTCCCTCCGAGCCCAGCACCACCACGCCCGCGTCCGAGGTGGCCAGCAGCGTGCGGGCGCCTCCATCCGGGTAGGGAGACTCGAAGCGCAGCAGCCCTCCCGGCGTGTACGAGACGAGCCGGCAGCCCGCATCCCCACCGCACACCGAGGTGAACAGCGCACCATCCTGCACGAGCAGCACGGGCCCGCCGGGCTCACCCACCGGCTCGCCGCCAAGCTGCTGCCGGAAGACGTACTCGAGCTCGCCCGGGTCGGGAAGCTCGCACTCGCCATCCTGGCACGTGCCCTCGTCCCGGCAGGCGGTGGCGGGCGCGCAGACGGTGCCGTCCGGCGTGGGCACCTTCGTGCAACTGCCGCCGATGCAGACCTGGGCGTTCTTGCAGTCCACCGAGCCGCACGGGATGAAGTCCTCGGCGTCCACCTCCGTGCAGCCATCCTCCCGGTCGCACAGGCCCACCTTGCAGGGGTTGCTCGGCACGGGGCACGCCACCTGCTCCGTCACGCACCCCTGCGTGGGCGAGCACGAGTCCACCGTGCACGGGTTGTCGTCATTGCACGAGCGCTGGCTGCCCACGCACGCGCCGGCCTCGCAGCGGCCGTTCTCCTGGCAGCGGCTCTGCGGGATGCAGGTGGCTCCGTCCGGCTGGGGCGACTCCACGCACTCGCCGGACTCCACGTCGAAGCGCGACTGGAGGCACTGCGCGGCGGGACAGGGCTTGGGCCGCACCCCCGTCGCGGTGAGGCGGACGGTCTCCGTGTCGCCGCTGCCCTCCAGCACCAGTGAACCTTCCGCAACTCCGTTGCCCGCGGTGAACACCACCTCCACCGTGGCCGTGCCGCTGCCCGGCACCGTCACCTCCGGCGTCGCCACGGAGAAGGGGGCGCCCGCGGAGGCCGTCACCGTGACGCTCGCGCGGCCGGTGGCCTGCAGCGACACCTGCCGGCGCGCCTGCTCACCCTCCAGCACCCGGCCGAAGTCCACGGCCTCCTCTTGCGGCCGGAAGCCCTCGCGCGCGTTACCCAGACCCGGGTCGCCGCATCGGCAGCCGCCGACGACGACCACCACGAATGCCAAGAGCAGCGGACTCCAGGGGCGGGCGCGGAAGACCATGGGCCCGACTCAAGCGCGCCCGCCGGGGGCACGCAATCCCGACCCGCTGTCCCGTCGCGCCCCGGACTCAGGGCTCCGGCGCGGGAGCACGTCTCCGGGCCAACATGCGCACCAGCACGCCCACCACACCCACCAACACCAGCCCCACCACCGCGTACTGGTAGCGGGTGACGAGCGCCGCCAGTCGCTCCAGATTGCCGCCCACCGCCGCGCCCAGCGCCAGCACCAGCGCGGTGTGGGCCATGGCGGACAGGGCGCCCAGCAGCATCGCGTTGAAACGGGGCATCTGCGCGGCCCCCGCCGCGACGAAGATGAGCCCGCGAATGCCGGGCAGGAAACGGTTGGCCAGCAGCAGCCACGGCCCGTTGCGCCGCATCCGCGCCTGCACCTGCTCCAGCCGCGCGTGGGTGATGCCGAAATAGCTCTTCCCGGGGTGGGCGTCGAAGCGCTTCGCCAGCCAGTGGCCCGCCCAGTAGTTGATGGCGGCGCCCAGCACGCTGCCCGCCGTCACCACCAGGAAGACGAGCGGCCACGGCTGCGTGCCGCGCACCGCGTACACGCCACCCAGCAGGGTGATGGTGTCCCCGGGGAACGGGGGGATGACGTATTCCAGCGCCGCCGCCACGCCCAGCACCAGCAGCCCCAGGGGCCCCAGCGAGGAGATGAGCTGGTCGATGAATTCCACCATCCGCGGGTGAGACCTCCCTCCAACGCCCAGCGGACATTCATATGGCACCCCGAGCGGGGGCGGAAGCGAGTGCCCTCGACTGGCGAACAGATGACGCCCGTGAGCCTGGGCACCCCGAGGGTTACCTCCAGCGAGGCAGCTTCATCCCTGCGCCCCGCATCCTCCGTACAGACATCGGCGCCGACTTCCCGGCATGCACCGACCCGCGGTGCCCACACGGGGTGTGCGTCTGATTCGGAGCACAAGGTGAATCTCAGAAGTGCTTGAAGCTGGACTCACGTCTCGATTGGCGGACTCCTCGGACACAGGCAGGCCCATTTCCGCATCACAGCACCTGCGCTGCGGCTGATGGCGCGACCGTTGCACACAGGCTGTCGTATCAGCCCCACGGTAACGCTCGGCCCCTTCCGCAAAAGGCAGTGACGGGCGGGGCCAATCCCATCAACAGACGTGACGCCCACGCTGAGCTGCCCTCTCTCTGCCAAGGTGATTGAGACAGTCCGTACCCGGCAGTTTAGAGCGCCTAACAAAAGTAAGGACTGGAGCGGCTTCCCAGAGGGGAGGCGCCTCTCGGAAGGGACTTTTGTTAGGCGCTCTTAGTGTGCAGGGCGCCAGTCTGGCCGGAAGATTTTTGTCTGCCGTACGCGTGCGATTGAATTGCGGTTGAATTTCTCTCCGACTCGAAGACTTGTTCAGTTCTGACAAGTGCAGCGGGTTGGCAACGTGGCCGATTGATTAGTGGAGACGCATGAGAACGACGTGGAAGGCTTTGGGGGCGGCGGCGAGCGCGGTGTTGGTTGGGCTGCTCGCTGTGCGCTGCGGGCACGAGGTACCGGGTAGTGAGGCGCCGATGGCGGTGGCCACGCGCAGTCAGGCGCTGCAGGTGCCGGGCCTCAAGGCCGAGTACTTCGACGACCACGGGCTTAGGACGCTCGTCACCACCCGCGTCGACTCCCGGGTCAACTTTGAGTGGGAGTACGGACGCCCCGAGGGGACGGCCCTCTCCGACGGCGAATACTTCAGTGTGCGCTGGACGGGAATACTGACGGCTCCCGTGACGGGCACCTACACCTTCACCACCTCGACGGATGATGGTGTGCGGTTGTGGGTGGCAGGGCAGAGCATCATCGACAATTGGACGTACCAGGACGACTATGATCCGCTCTCCCAGGGGACAGTGTCGTTGGTGGGCGGGCAGACGTACGCCCTCGTCATGGAGTACTTCGAAGGCGAAGGGCTGGCACACGCCCAGTTCTTCTGGGAGTACCCCGGCCAGGAGCGGCAATTGGTGCCCGCCAGCGCGCTCACGCACGACGACGGGCCATCCGCGCCCGGGGTGCCCCCTGTGTCAGGGAAGTTGTCGCCTCGGCTGACGTGCCGAGCTGACGACGCCCTGGGGGCGAGAGCAGGCAGGACGCGGTGCCGTACACGGATGCATTCAAGGCGCAGATGGTGAAGCGGATG
>NZ_JAAIYA010000036.1 GCF_010894405.1 Pyxidicoccus caerfyrddinensis | reverse complement strand
ACTGCAGCCACACCTCTTCCGGCCCGAAGTGCGCGAAGTCCGTGCCCAGCACCAACCGGGACACCGCTCGGTGCGGCACGCCCACACCCTTCGGGCGGCCCGTGCTTCCCGACGTGAACATCACGTACGCCAGGTGGTCTCCACCCACGCGCGTCGGCAGGTTGCCTTCCGGCTGGCGCAGGAGGACCTCCCATTGCGAGTCCACGCAGAAGACCAGCTCGCCGCCCTCGGCCACCTCATCCGCCAGCTTCTCCTGTGCCACCAGCAGCGCGACTCCCGCCTCGCGCTTCATCCAGGACAGGCGCTCCAGCGGGTAGCTGGGATCCAGCGGCACGTACACACCACCGGCCTTGAGGATGCCCAGCACGCTCACCACCAACTCCAGCGAGCGCTCCACGCACAGGCCCACTCGCACCCCGGGCCCCACGCCCATTCCCTTCAGGTGGCGCGCCAGCTGGTTGGCCCAGCGATTCAGCTCCACGTACGTGAGCCGCTGGCCCTCGTACTCCACCGCCACCGCGTCAGGGGTCCTCAGCACCTGCGCTTCGAACAGCTCGTGCAGCCCGGCCTCTCGCGGGAACTCGACGGCCCTGCCACTCCACTCCTCCACTCGCCGCCGCTCTTCCCTGCCCATCAGCGGCAGGTCCATCAGTCGCTGCTCGGGGCTCGCCACCGCCGACTCCAGCAGCACCCGCAGGTGTCCCAGCAGTCGCTCCATCGTCGCGGCTTCGAACAGGTCGCTGTTGTAGTTGGCCGCCACCGCCAGCCCCTGCGGCGTCTCTCCCACCAGGAGTGACAGGTCGAACTTCGACGTCTTCTCCTGCGCGTCCAGGCCCTGGAGCGTCAGCTCTCGCAGGTGGAATTCCTTCGTCGGCGTGTTCTGCAGCGTCAGCGTCACCTGGAACAGCGGACTGCGGCTCAGGTCTCGCTCGGGCTGCAGCTCCTCCACCAGCTTCTCGAAGGGCACGTCCTGGTGGGCATACGCCCCCAGCGTCACTTCACGCACCTGCGCGAGCAGCTGCCGGAAGGTGGGGTTGCCACCGAGCTTCGTGCGCAGCACCAGCGTGTTGATGAAGAAGCCGATGAGCCGCTCGGTCTCCTCGCGGGTGCGTCCCGCGATGGGCGCGCCCACGCTCACGTCCTCCTGCCCCGAGTAGCGCGACAGCACCGTCTGGAACGCCGCCAGCAACACCATGAAGGGCGTGGCGCCTTCCTTCCGCGCCAGCGATTTCACCTCGCCCCAGAGCGTCTCCGGCCACAGGGTGCTCAGCAGCGCACCGTGGAACGTCTGCATCGCCGGACGTGGCTTGTCCGTGGGCAGCACCAGCGCTCGGGGCGCTCCGTCGAGCTGCATCCTCCAGTACGCGAGCTGCTCGTCCAGCACCTCGCCCCGCAGCCAGTCCTGTTGCCAGAGGGCGTAGTCCCCGTACTGGAGAGGCAGCTCCGGCAGCGTCGGGCGCTGCCCGTGGGCGAGCGCCTCGTAGAGCTCCGCGACCTCGCGCACGAGGATGTTCATGGACCACTCGTCCGAGACGATGTGGTGCATCACCAGCACCAGCACGTGCGTCCGCTCGCCCAGGCGCAGGAGCGTCGCCCTCAGCAGCGGCCCCCGGGTCAGGTCGAAGGGGCGCTGTGCTTCTTCTTCAATCCACCGTTTGGTCTCCGCGTCGCGGTCCGCCTGTGGCAGTCCCTCCAGATCCACCGTCAGGAAGGCCACCGTCGGCTCCGGCGAGATGACCTGCACCGGCGTGCCGTCCTCCACACGGAACGTCGTGCGCAGCACCTCGTGCCGGCGCAGCAGCTCCCCGAAGCTCCACTCCAGCGCACGGGCGTCCAGCGGCCCGGACAGCCGGACCACGGAGGGCACGTTGTAGAACGCGCTCCCCGGCTGCAGCTGGTCGAGGAACCACAGTCGCTGCTGCGAGAAGGACAGCGGCAGCCGGCGCGTGCGCGGCAGGGCCTTCAGCCGAGGCAACGGGGCGTGCTGCCCCTGCCGCTGCGCCTGGTCCACGCGGCGGGCCAGCTCGGCCACCGTGGGCGCCTCGAACAGCTCGCGCAGGGCCAGCTCCACCCGGAACGTCGACCGCACGCGCGAGACGAGCTGCGTGGCCAGCAGCGAGTGGCCGCCCAGCTCGAAGAAGCCGTCGTGTACGCCGACGCGCTCCACGCCCAGCACCCGGCTGAAGAAGCCGGCCAGCAGCTCCTCCGTCGGAGTGCGCGGCGCGACGTACTCGCGCTCGGAGATCTCCGCGTCGGGCGAAGGCAGCGCCTTGCGGTCCACCTTCCCGTTCGGAAGCAGCGGGAGGGACTCCAGCACCACGAAGGCCGACGGCACCATCGCGGGCGGCAGGCGCCCGGCGAGCCAGGTCCGCGGCGCCTCCGTCACAGGGGCGCTGCCGGCCGAGACGACCTCGCCTGGCGTGGCGCTCCGAAGCACCATGTACGCCACCAACCTCGCGCCACCGGAAGCGTCCTCCCGGGCGATGACGAGGGCCTCGCGCACGTCGGGGTGACGCGCCAGCACGGCCTCCACCTCGGCCGGCTCGACGCGGACGCCTCGCACCTTCACCTGGGCGTCCACGCGGCCCAGGAACTCCAGGGAGCCGCCCGCGCGCCAGCGCGCGCGGTCGCCCGTGCGGTACAGCCGGGCGCCGGGTGCTCCGCCGAAGGCGTCCGGCACGAAGCGCTCGGCCGTCAGCTCCGGCCGGCCCACGTAGCCGCGCGCCAGGCCGTCGCCACCGATGAACAGCTCACCGGGCACGCCCTCCGGGACGGGTTGCCCGGCGGCGTCCAGCACGTACGCCTGCGTGTTGGCGATGGGCCGGCCGATGGGCGCGGAGGGGCCCTCCCCAGGCGCACCCCCGAGCCACGCCGTCGCGTCGACGGCGGTCTCGGTGGGTCCATAGGCATTGATGAGCCAGGTGGACGGCAGCCGCTCACCCACCCGATGGACCAGGTCCACGGGCAGCGCCTCGCCTCCGGAGATCAGCACGCGCAGCCCCGCTGCGCGCTCCAGGTGCTCCTCGTCCAGCAGGACCCGGATCTGCGACGGCACGAGCTGGAGCACCGTCACCCGCAGGCGCTCCAGCGTCTCCAGCAGGACGCCCGAGTCGCTGTTCGCCTCGGCGGGCGCGAGCACCAGCTGCGCGCCGGCCACCAGCGTCGCCAGCACCTCCGGCACGGAGACGTCGAAGCCCAGCGTGGTCTTCTGCAACACCCGGTCCTCCGCCCCCAGCTCCAGCGCGGAGATGAACCACGCCGTGTGCCGCGCCAGCGCGCGGTGGGACACGAGCACGCCCTTGGGCCGGCCCGTGGAACCCGAGGTGAAGAGGACGTACGCGGCATGGTCCGCCAGGACAGCCGGCGCCGGTGTGCCAGCGGCCGTGGCCTCCGAAGCAGGCGCGGCCTCGTCGAGGAGCACCACCCGAGCGGCGCTCGGGGGCAGCGCGTCGCGCAGGGCCCGCTGGGTGAGCAGCACCGTCGGGCGCGCATCCTCCAGCATGAGCGCAAGCCGTTCGCGCGGAGAGTCCGGCTCCAGCGGCACCCAGGCGCCACCGGCGTCGAGGATGGCGAGGAGCCCCACCACCATCTCGGGCGAGCGAGAGGCGCACAGGCCCACGCGCACCTCGGGCCCCACGCCGAGCCGCCGCAGCCGCGCGGACAGGGCCCGCACCTGCTCCATCAGTCCGGCATACGTGAGCTGCCCGCCGTCCCAGCGGAGCGCCACGGCCTCGGGCATTCGTGCCGCGCGCGCCGCGAGCTGCACGTGGACCGGGGTGTCGCGTGGGTAGTCCGCCGCGGTGTCGTTCCACTCCACCAGCAGCCGGTGCCGCTCGCCGGACGACAGCAGCGGCAGGTCGGCCAGGCGCTGCTCCGGTGCGGCGACGGCCGCCTCCAGCAGAGTGAGCCAGTGCGACGCCATGCGCTCGATGGTGGCCGCGTCGAACAGGTCGGAGTTGTACTCGAAACCGCCGGAGAAACCGTCCGGCAGGTCCTCCAGGCCCAGGGAGAGGAAGAACTTCGCCGCGCCGAGCTCCGCCTCCAGCAGGGTCAGCGAGAGGTCTCGCACCCGCTCCTGCGGGACGGGCGTGTTCTGCAGGGAGAACATCACCTGGAACAGCGGCGAGTGGCCCAGGCTGCGCGTGGGCTGCAGGTCCTCCACCAGTCGCTCGAAGGGAACGTCCTGGTGGGCGTAGGCGCCCAGGGCCGCATCGCGGACCTGCCCCAGCAGGGCCCGGAAGGACAGGCTTCCGGACGGGCGCGCCCGCAGCGCCAGCGTGTTGACGAAGAAGCCGATGAGGCCTTCCGTCTCCGCGCGGTTGCGGCCCGCCACCGGCGTGCCGACAACGAGGTCTTCCTGTCCCGAGTAGCGCGCCAGCAGCGTCTGGAAGGCCGCCAGCAACACCATGAACGGCGTGGCCCCTTCGCGCTGGGACAGCGTCTTCACCGCCTGGGTGAGGGCTCCAGGGAGGCGGACGGGAACGTTGGCGCCGCGGAAGGTCTGCACCGCGGGCAGGGGCCTGTCGGTGGGAAGCGCGAGCACCTGGGGTGCTCCATCGAGCTGCCTCCGCCACCAGTCGAGCTGCCGCTGGAGCGCGCCGCTCTCCAGCCAGGAGCGCTGCCACGCGGCGAAGTCGGCGTACTGCACCTCGAGCTCGGGCAGCGGCGAGGGCCGTCCGTCGCGGAAGGCCTCGTAGAGCGCGGTGAACTCACGGATGACGACGCCCAGGGACCACCCGTCCGAGACGATGTGGTGCATGTTCGCCAGCAGGATGTGCTCCTG
Source organism: Pyxidicoccus caerfyrddinensis (assembly GCF_010894405.1). GTDB lineage: Bacteria > Myxococcota > Myxococcia > Myxococcales > Myxococcaceae > Myxococcus > Myxococcus caerfyrddinensis. Next base: position 88,568 of record NZ_JAAIYA010000036.1, on the reverse strand, counting down.
CTCCGATCGCTTCAGCACGCGGGCCCGCAGCAGCGGACCGCTGGAGAGGTCGAACGGGCGCAGCGCCTCCTCGCGGACCAGCCGGTGGACCTCGGCCTCGCTCTGTTCCGGTGGCAGCGACGAAAGGTCGATGACCGCGAACGGGAGCACGGCCTGCTGGGAGACGACCTGCACGGGCGAACCGCCCTCGGTACGGAACGTCGTGCGTAGCACCTCGTGCCGGCGCACCAGCTCGCGGAGGCTGCGCTCCAGGGCGTCCACCTCCAGCGGGCCCACGAGTCGTGCCGCCAGGGGGATGTTGTAGAAGGCGCTGCCCGGCTCCAGCTGGTCGAGGAACCACAGTCGCTGCTGCGCGAAGGACAGAGGCAGTGCGCCCGTGCGCGCCACCCGCTTCAGCGGCGGGGCCTGGGGCTCCGCGGCCCGGTCCCGCGTCTCCTCCATGCGACGGGCCAGCTTCGCCACCGTGGGGGCCTCGAAGACGTCGCGGAGCGGCAGCTCCACCCGGAAGGCCTCGCGCACGCGCGAGACGACCTGCGTCGCCAGCAGCGAGTGGCCGCCCAGCTCGAAGAAGTCTCCGTGCAGGCCGACCTGCGTGAGGTTGAGCACCTCCGCGAAGATGGCGGCCAGCTTCTGCTCGGCCTCCGTGCGCGGCGCTTCGAACGTCTGCGGCTTCGGAGCCTGGACGTCCGGTGCAGGCAGGGCCCTGCGGTCCACCTTGCCGCTCGGCGTCAGCGGCAGTGCGACCAGCGCCGCGTAGGCGGACGGCACCATGTAGTCCGGCAGCCGCTCCTTCAGGAACGTGCGCAGCGCCGTGGCGTCGAGCGTCTGTCCCGGCTTCAGGACGACCCAGGCCCCCAGCCGCGCATCTCCCGGTGAGACCTCATGCGCCACGACGGCGACGCGCGCCACCGCCGGGTGCTGCGCGAGCACTGCTTCCACTTCTCCAGGCTCCACGCGAGCGCCGCGCACCTTCACCTGGTCATCCGCCCGGCCCAGGTACTCCAGCCGGCCGTCCGGCATCCATCGGGCGACGTCTCCCGTGCGGTACATCCGCGCGCCAGCTGTGGCACCGAACGCGTCTGGCAGGAAGCGCTCCGCCGTCGCGTCCGGCCGGCCCAGGTAGCCACGCGCCACGCCGGGGCCCGCCACGTACAGCTCGCCGCGCACGCCCGAAGGCACCGGGCGCAGCGCCCCGTCGAGGACGTATGCGCGCAGGTTGTCGATGGGCCGGCCGATGGACACCGGGCCCTCGCCCACCTCGTCCGCCGTCGCGTCCGCCGCAACTTCCGAGGAGCCGTAGAGGTTGAGCAGCCGCGCGTGCGGCAGCCGCTCGCGGAAGCGTGCCGCCAGCTCGTCCGGCAGCCGCTCGCCGCTCGTCACCCAGGTGCGCAGCGACGCCAGCCGGCGTGCCACGTCCGGCACCTCCAGCAGGGCCCGCAGCAGCGAAGGGACGAGCACCAACCGCGTCACCCGGCCCTGCTCCATCGCTTCGACCAGCAGCGCCGGGTCCTTCGCCGTGTCGTCGGACAGGAGCAGCGCGGGCACGCCGGCAAGCAGGGGCCCGAGCACCTCCCACACCGAGTCCACGAAGCTCAGCGCCGTCTTCACGGTGCACACTTCGCCCGGCTCGAACGGGACGGTGCGCCACATCCACGCGAAGCGGTTGAGCGTCGCGCGGTGCGTGGCCATGCCCCCCTTGGGCCGACCCGTGGAGCCAGAGGTGAAGATGACGTACGCGAGCGCGTCACCGCCCACCGTCGGAGGCAACGGCTCCCCCGCGTCGGCCTTGCCGTCCTCGAGCCAGAGCACGGGGACTCCATCGTGGGGAGGCAGCCGGTCCGCCAGGTGACGCCGCGCGAGCAGCACCGCCGGGTGGCTCTCCTCCACCATCCACGCGAGCCGCGCACGCGGGTACGCAGGATCCAACGGGACCCACGCCGCGCCCGCCTTCAGCACGGCCAGCACGCCCGCCACCATCTCCACCGAGCGGTCCGCGCACAGCGCCACGCGCGACTCCGCCCCCACGCCCATTCCCCGCAGCGTGCGCGCGAGGCCCTCGGCGCGGGCCGCCAGCTCCCGGTACGTCACTCGCGAGTCCCCCGCCAGCAGGGCCACCGCATCCGGCGTGCGCGACGCCTGGGCGTCGAACAGCACCGCGAGGCTGGCCTCCGAGTCGAAGGTAGCCCGAGGCCCGTGCCCGGCTTCGAGCACCCGGCGCCGCTCCTCCTCATGCAGCATCGGCACGTCACCGAGCCGCTGCGCTCCGGAGGCCAGCCCCTCCATCAGCGTCCGCCAGTGCACCAGCAGCCGGGCCACCGAGTCCGCGCCGAAGAGCGCGGGCGCATACGCGAGGCTCAGCCGCAGCGTGTTGCCCGGCACCACGTAGGCGATGAGCGGATAGTTGCCCTGCTCCTGGCTCTGCACATCCCGCACTTCCATCCCCGGGACGCGCTGTCCCAGCGAGGTGTCGAGCGGGTAGTTCTCGAAGATGAGCAGGCTGTCGAAGAGCGGCAGGCCGCGCGGCACGTCGCTCCAGCCCTTCACCTGCACCAGCGGGCTGTGCTCGTACTGGCGCATCTCGAGTTGCCGCGCCTGGAGTCGCTGGAGCCAGGAGACCACGGTCTCCCGCTCGGGCAGTGTCACCCGCACGGGCAGCGAGTTGATGAACAGGCCCACCATCGACTCCGCGTCGGGCAGGTCCACGGGCCTGCCGGAGACGGTGGCGCCGAACACCACATCGTCCTCACCCGCGTGCCGCGCGAGCAGCAGCGCCCACGCGCCCTGCGCCAGCGTGTTGAGGGTGATGCCATTCTTCCGCGTGAAGGCATGGAGCGCCGCGGTGGTCTCCGGCGACAGATACAGCTTCTCCTCGCCGGTGACGGCGGCCTCCACTCCAGGCGCCACGGGCCGGGCGGCGGGCAGCGGAGTCGGCGCGGTGAAGCCCGCCAGCTCCTTCCGCCAGAACGCCTCCGCGCGCGACAGGTCCTGCCGCTGGAGCCACGCCATGTAGTCGCGCCAGGCGGCAGGACGCGGCAGCGCGGGCTCGCGGCCCGACGTGAGCGCCTCGTAGCAGGCGAACACCTGCTGGAGCATGAGCCCCACGCTCCATCCGTCCATCACCAGGTGGTGGTGGCTCCAGAGGAAGCGGTACTCCTCCTCGCCCACGCGCACGACGTCCATCCGGGCCAGCGGCGCCGGGGACAGCTCGAAGCCACGGGCCCGGTCCTCGCGGACCATGGCGTCCAGCCGCGTGCGCTGCTCGTCGCCGGGCAGGCCGCGCAGGTCATGCTCCGTCCAGGGCAGCTCGGCCCGGGTGTGGACGACCTGGAGCGGCTCGGACAGTCCCTCGTGAGCGAAGGAGGTCCGCAGGACGGCATTGCGGGCGATGACCTCCGCGTACGCACGCCTCAGCGCGGGCACGTCCACCTGGCCTCGCGCGGTCCACGCGAGCTGCTCATGGAAGACGCCCGAGCCGGGCGCCGCCAGCGCCGCGTGGAAGATCATGCCCTGCTGGAGCGAGGTGAGCGGGTACAGGTCCTCGACGTCCGGGTGCTGGCGCAGCAGGCGCTCCAGCGAAGCGGGCGTGAGGTGCGCCAGCGGGAAGTCTCCGGGCGAGCGGCGCGCCGCGTCCGGGCTCCTGCGGCCATCCACCAGCTCGCGCAGCACGTCCAGGAACCGGGTGGCCACGGCTTGAATGGTGGCGCGCTGGTGCACGTGGGTGCTGTAGGCCCAGGTCACCTTCAGCCGGCCCTCGCTCACCACCGCGTTCACTTCGACGCGGTGGGGCCTGCGGCCTCCCGCGCCATGCCACGGGCCGCTCGGCTCCTCCGTGAGGGCGAAGCGCTCCGAGCCACGGGACGCCGCGTCCAACTGGCCCAGGTAGTTGAAGCCCACCTCGGCACGAGGCTCGGTGCGCAGCGCCTCGGCCGTGTCCTCTCGCAGGTAGCGCAGCAGCCCGTGGCCGATGCCATTGGCGGGCAGCCTGCGCCGTGAATCCCGGATCGCCCGGAGCACGTCACCCGGGCTGCCACCCTCCGGAAGCTCCACTTCCAGCGGGAAGGTGCTGGTGAACCAACCCACCGTGCGGGACAGGTCCACGTCCGCGAAAAGCGCCTCACGGCCGTGGCCCTCCAGCTCCAGGCGCACCCTGCGGCCACCCGTCCAGCCGGAGATGGCCTTCGCCACCGCCGCGAGCAGCACCTCGTCCACGCGGGCCCGGTAAGCCATGGGCGTCTCGGCCAGCAACGCACGGGTCTCCGTCTCACCGAGCGTCACCGTGAGCAGCGCCTCCGAGCCCGGCGTGTCCTCACCGCCCGACAGGTCCACCGGCAGCGGCGACACGTCCCCCGTCGCCTTCCAGAGGGGCAGCTCACGGGACAGTGCCTCCGAGCGAGCGTGCACCACCAGCCGCTCCGCCCACGACTTGAACGACGTCGTCTTCGCCGGCAGCGACACCTGCGCGCCGCGCTCCAGCTGCGTGTAGGCCGTCTCCAGGTCCTCCAGCAGCGGCTGCAGCGAGACACCATCCACGGCGAGGTGGTGCACCACCAGCAGCAGCCGCGCCGTGCGGCCCGCGCCCCGCTCGAAGAGGACGGCGCGCAGCAGCAGTCCCTCGCCCAGGTCCAGGCTCCGGTGGACCTCCGCGCCCACCTTCTCCAGCGCCGCGCCCTGCTCCGCCTCCGGCACGGAGGACAGGTCCGCGCGCCGCAGCGTCACCTTCTCGGGCACGGGTGCGTTGAGCTGGCGCCAGCCTTCCGCCGTCCGCGTGAAGCGCAGGCGGAGCGCATCGTGGTGGGCCACCAGCGCCACCAGCGCCTTCTCCAGCAGCACCGCGTCCACCGGCCGGCGCACCTCCAGCACCGCCGCCAGGTTGTAGTGGTGCGGCTCCGGCAGCGCCCAGTCCTCGAAGAAGATGCGCTGCATCGGCGTCAGCGGAACGGGGCCTTCCACCACGCCCTGCTCCGCCGTGCCCGCTTTCGCCGCGCCCGCCGCCGCGGCCAACTCCACGAGCGTCTGCTTCTCGAAGAGCATGGCCGGCTCCAGCGCCAGCCCCGCCGCCTTCGCGCGCGAGACAATCTGGATGCCGAGGATGGAGTCGCCGCCCAGTTCGAAGAAGTTGTCGTGCAGGCCCACGCGCTCCACGCCGAGCACCTGCGCCCAGAGCGCCGCCAGCGTCTTCTCCGCGTCGGTGACCGGCTCTACGAACGTCTTCCCCGGACCCACGCGCGCGGTGTCCGAGGCCGGCAGCGCCGCCCGGTCCACCTTCCCCGCCGGCGACAGCGGCAGTGCGTCCAGCGCGACGAAGGCCGCCGGCACCATGTGCTCGGGCAGCCGCTCCTTCAGGAAGGCGCGCAGCGCGGTGACGTCGAGCGCCGCCGCATCCGCCACGAGGTAGCCTACCAGTCGCTTCGTCCCCGGCGGCTCCTCGCGCACCGAGGCCACCGCGTCGCTCACGCCGGGGTACTGGCGCAGCGCCGCTTCCACCTCGCCCAGCTCGATGCGGTACCCACGCACCTTCACCTGGTGGTCCGTGCGGCCCACGTACTCCAGCCGCCCGTCCAGGCGATAGCGAACGCGGTCTCCCGTCCGGTACAGGCGCGCACCGGACTCGCCGGAGAGCGCATCCGGCACGAAGCGCTCCGCCGTCAGCTCCGGCCGGCCCAGGTAGCCACGCGCCACGCCCGGTCCACCGAGGAACAGCTCACCCGGCACGCCCGGAGGCACGGGCTGTCCCCACCCGTCCAGCACGTACGCGCGCATGTTCGCGATGGGGCGCCCGATGTCCGGCCGCTCCGCGTCCAGCTCCGTGGAGACCGTCGCGCAGACCGTGGCCTCCGTCGGACCGTAGCCATTGAGCAACCGCCGCCGCGACGTCCAGCGCCGCGCCAGCTCCGGCGAGCAAGCCTCTCCGGCAGAGATGACCGTCTCCAGCGCGGGCAGGCCCTCGGGCTCCAGCTGCGACAGCGAGGACGGCGTCAGCGTCACGGTGGTGATGCCGCGTGCCTCCAGCACCTCGCGCAGCGGCGCACCCGGCAGCAGCGAGTCACGCGGCGCCAGGTGCAGCTCCGCTCCGGCCACGAGCGTGGAGAGCACCTCCAGCACGGACGCGTCGAAGCCGAGCGCCGCCGCCTGGAGCACCCGCTTCCCCGGCCCCACGCCGTGCGCGCGGATGACGGCGCGCACCGTGTTGCACAGGCCCTGGTGCGGCACGAGCACGCCCTTCGGCGTCCCCGTGGAGCCCGACGTGTAGATGACGTACGCCACCCCTCCGGAGAGCACGCCGGAGCGCGGCGGCTCCGTCGGGTTCCGGCCGATGTGGCTCCACTCCGTGTCCACGGAGACGAGTAGCTCGTTGCCGGCGGGAAGCTCGTCCGCGAGGTGCGCCTGTGTCACCACCACGGACAGCCCGGCGTCCCGCATCATGTAGGTCAGCCGCGCGTTGGGGTACGCGGGGTCCAGCGGGACGAACGCGCCGCCCGCCTTCAGCACGCCGAGCAGCCCCACCACCAGCTCCGCCGAGCGCTCCGCGCACAGCCCCACCCGCACCTCCGGCCCCACGCCCACCGAGCGCAGGTGGTGTGCGAGCTGGTTGGCGCGAGCATCCAGCTCGGCGTACGTGAGCCGCTGGCCCTCCGCCACCACCGCCACCGCGTCCGGAGTCTTCGCGGCCTGGGCCTCGAAGAGGTCGTGGATGCGCGCGTCCTCCGGGAACGGCTGGCGCGTGTCGTTCCACTCCACCAGCATGCGGTGCCGCTCGTCGCCGGACAGCAGCGGCAGCTCCGCCACGCGCTGCGTCGGGTCCGCCGCGACGCCCTCCAGCAGGCGCACGAAGCGCTCCCAGAGCAGCTCCACCGTCTGCGGCTCGAAGAGGTCCGCCGCGAACTCCAGGGCGCCCGTGAGGCCGTCCGCTGTCTCGCGCAGCTCCAGCGACAGGTCCACCTTCGTCGCGCCGATGTCCAGCTCCATCATCTTCACGCCCAGGCCCGGCGTGCGGACCTCCACCGGCGGCGTGTTGTGGAACGTCAGCATCGCCTGGACCAGCGGCATGCGGCTCGGGTCGCGAGGCACGCGCAGCTCGTCCACCAGTCGCTCGAACGGAATCTCCTGGTGGGCGTACGCGCCAATGGACGCCACCTTCACGCGACGGAGCAGCTCCACGAAGGTGGGCGCTCCCGAGAAGTCACCCCGGATGGCGAGCGTGTTCAGGAAGCAGCCGATGAGGCCTTCGATCTCGGGACGGTTGCGGCCGGCGGCGGAGGTGCCGACGATGATGTCGTCCTGGCCCGAGTAGCGGTGCAACACCGTCTGCAGCGCGGCCGTGAGGACCATGAAGGGCGTGGCGCCCTCGCGGCGGCCCACCGTCCAGAGCGCGTCCATGAGCGGCTTCTGCACGGCTACCTGGAGGCGGCCACCCCGGCCCGACCAGCGCACCGGGCGCGGGCGGTCCGTGGGCAGTTCCAGCACCTGCGTTCCGGCGAGCTGCTTCTTCCAGTACGCGAGCTGGGCCTCCATGCCCGGCCCGTTGAGCCAGCCACGCTGCCACACCGCGTAGTCCGCGTACTGCACCGGCAGCGCGGGCAGCGGCGAGGGCCGGCCGGCCGCGAGCGACTCGTACAGCGCCACCAGCTCGCGGAAGAGCACACCGCTGGACCAGCCGTCCGAGGCGATGTGGTGGATGGTGAGGTGGAGCACCGACGCCGCGTCACCGAGGCGAATCAGCACGGCCCGCATCACCGGTCCGTGGACCAGGTCGAACGGGCGGCGGGCTTCCAACAGCGCCAGCCGCAGTCCCTCGGCCTCACGCTCCTCGTGCGTGGTGCCGCGGGCCTCACGCTCCTCCAGCCGCAGCGGCATGGAGGGAACGATGACCTGCTGCGCGCCGCCTTCCGCGAGTGCGAAGGTGGTGCGAAGCACCTCGTGCCGGCGCACCAGCTCGTTGAGCGCTGTCTCCAGCAGGGAGACCACCACCACGCCGTCGAGGCGGAGCGTGACGGTGTTGTTGTAGGCGATGCCGTCCGGGTCGAGCTGGCTGAGCGCCCAGATGCGCTGCTGCGGGAACGACAGCGGCAGCGGCTGGTCGCGCGACACGCGCACCACCGGCGTGGACGTTGCCGCCGGCACGTCCGAGACAGGCGCGGCAGTCGGCGCGGGCACCGTGTCGCGAGGCTTGGACTGGCGACGAGGCTTCGCGGCGCGCGACGGCGTCACGACGTCGACCTCGCCCGCGTTGCGGAAGCGGGCTCGCTGTCCCGTCAGGAAGAGGCGGTCCTCCGGGCTCCCTCCCGGCATGGGAATGAACCGTGCGCGCGTGGCCTCGGAGTCATTCCAGAAGCCTCGCGGAATGGCGGCGCCGCCCAGCGCCAGCTCGCCCACGACACCCATGGGCACCGGGGCACCGGAGGCATCGCGGAGATACACGGGCGCTTCGGAGTGCGACGGCCAGGCCGCGCCGAGCAGAGAGGACTCCAGCTCCACGCTCCGCGCGGAGGCGGAGATGGCCGAGACGTCCATCCCCTGCGCCGCACGCGCCTCACCACCGAGCACCCACAGGCGCACCCCTTCCAGCGCGCCCTGTGCACCGGGGAGCTCCGCGAGCGCACGGGCCTGGGACGGCGCGCAGCGCAGCGCGGTGACGCCCTCGCCTCGGACCAACTCCAGCAGGTCGCCCATCCCCGCGTCGCCCTCGGCCAGCACGGCCTCCTCGGGCAGGGGCTGCACCTGCGATCGGCGCTTCAGCACGTCCAGCAGGCGCAGGCTGGACATCGTCGGCTCCAGCGCCACGCCGTAGTCGACGAGGCAGGCAATCTCGTCCACGTCCAGCGAGCGCACGCGCTCGACGATGGCCTCGCAGTGCTCCACCGTGCCGAACAGGCCGCCGTCCTTCAGGTAGTGCTCCACACCCTGGTTGAGCATCACCTCCATGTCTTCGGGCGTGAGGCCGCGCACGTCGATGTTGCTGCCGAGACTGGAGACCAGGTTGGCGAAGACATCCACCGAGCTGCGGAAGTACTGCTTCAGCGGCTCGCGCACCGCGGCGCTCACCTCCTCCATGTCCTGGCCGAGGAAGGTGTGCAGCATCAGCGTCACCTGACCGCGCCCCGGGCCGTGCCCCCCCTTGCGGTACATCTCGCGGTACAGCGCCACCTTCGTCGCCAGCTCGTCCAGGCTGGAGCCCAGTCCGAGCACGTTGGTGAGGATGCCCGCGCCCACCTCGCCGGCCTTGCGGAACGTCTCCGGATTGCCCGTGGAGGTGAGCCACACCGGCAGCTCCGCCTGCTTGGGCTTCGGCCGCAGCGCCAGCTCTACTTCATTGCCCGCGCCGTTGCGGCGCTTCACCGTGCCGCCGCGCCACAGCCGCCGCACCTCCTCCAGTCGCTCGATGAGGACCTCGCGACGGCGCGCGTAGGTGTCCGGCGAGAGCGAGAAGTCATTCGCGTGCCAGCCCGTGGCGAAGGAGATTCCCACGCGGCCCCGGGACAGGTTGTCCACCACGGACCACTGCTCCGCCACCTCGATGGGGTCGTGCAGCGGCAGCACCACGCTGCCGGCGCGAATCCGCAGGTTGCGCGTCAGCACCGCGAGCGCGCCGCCAATCACCGACGGCTGCGGGTACAAGCCGCCGAACGAGTGGAAGCGCCGCTCCGGCGTCCAGATGGCGGAGAAGCCGTGCGTGTCCGCGAACTTCGCGCCCTCCATCAACAGCTCGTACTTCTCCTCGCCCAACGAGTCCTCGTCGTTGGCGAAATACATGAGGCTGAAGTCGAGCTGCCGGCGCGTGTCCGGCTTCCGGCCGAGGACAGCGAAGCGCGCGGCCAGCCGCTCGGGAGGGAGGACGACGCGCAGGCCGCGCGCCAGCGCCCACAGCAGGTCCAACCCCGCGGGGTCCGCCGCGGGTCCACCCGCCGCAAGCCACACCTCACCCTCGCCCGCTCCCACTCGCGCGTCGAGCGACGACAACAGGCATGCGACGTTGCGGTGGGTCAGCATGACGCGGCCGTGTCCACCCATTGCCTCGGGCGCGGGCACGATGAACGCGAGCCGCTCGGAGGGCACGGCGCTGAAGGCACCTTCCCCAACGGCCTCGCCGTCCACCACCACGGCGCTCACGCCAGCGGGGATCGAGGACGCATCCGAGGTCCGGGCCACCAGCAACAGCCGGGGACCCTGGGCCGGAAGCAGCGACTTCAACTCCAGCACCTCGCCGCGCGAGACGGGAAGGCAGGCACCACCCGCATCCAGCACGCCCCAGAGCGCGATGACCGCCTCGACTGACGGCTCCATTCGCAGGGCCACGGGAACCTCGGGCCCCACCCCTTCACCCTTCAACCGGGCCGCGAGCCCCCGGGCGCGAGCGGCCAGCTCACGCCACGTCAGCCGGCGAGCGCCGGAACTGATGGCCACCGCGTCCGGCGTGCGCTCCACCCGGGCCGCGAGCCGCTCCAGCAGGCCCGGCGCCGAGGACTGCTCCACCGAGCGCGCCGGCAGGCTGCGCTCTTCCGGCGTCGCCAGCGGGAGCCGCGACAACCGCAACTCCGGGTCCGCGAGCACCGCGACGAGCAGCGTCTCCAGATGCCTCGCGAGGCGTACGATGCGCGACTCGTCGTAGAGCTCGGTGGCGTACTCGATGAAGCCGTGGAACGTCCCTTCCGCGCTCTCGTTCAGCAGGAGGGTCAGCTCGCCCAGCGTCGCGCCGAACTGCGCGGGCGTGCCAGGCACCTCCACCAACTCCATCGCGATGCCCGGCAGGGATGGAGCCGCAGTGGTGACATGCGCATGCAGCACCAGCGCCGCGTCGCAGAGCCGCGAGCGGCCCGGGTCGCGCCCGGACGCCACGAGGGGGAGCAGGTGCTCGAAGGGCACGTCCTGGTGGCTGGACGCGCCGATGGTGACGTCGCGTGCACGGGCCACCAGCTCGCGGAACGACGGGTCGCCGGACGCGTCGGTGCGCAGCGCCATGGCATGGGCCACGAAGCCGATGAGCGGCTCCAGCTCTCCACGGGCGCGGTTGCCCACCGGCGTGCCCACGACGATGTCCTCTCGCCCCGAGTAGCGGACGAGCAGCGACGACAGAGCGGCCAGCAGCGTCATGAAGGGCGTCACGCCCTCGCGGTGGCTGAAGGCGTAGAGCGCGGCGCTCAGCTCGCGCGAGAAGGTCACCGGGAAACGGGCGCCGCGCAGGCGCGAGTTCGTGCCTCGCGGCCGATCCGACGCCAGCTCCAGCGAGGGGGGCAGCTCGGCCAGCACCTCACGCCAGTACGCGTCCTGTGCCGCGAGCGCGCCTCCGGCCAGCGAGCGGCGCTCCCAGGCCGCCGCGTCCACGTACTGCACGGCCAGCTCCGGCAGCGGCGCCGGACGGCCCTCGCGGAAGGCCTGGTAGTTCACCGCCGTCTCGCGGAAGAACGCCACCATCGACAGCGTGTCCGACGCGATGTGGTGCACCGTGAGGAGCATCAGGTGCTCCGCCTCCGCCAGCTGCAGCAGCTTCGCCCGGACGATGGGGCCGTGCTCCAGGGAGAACGGCAGCACCGCCTCGTCCAGTGCCAGCCGCATCGCCTCGGCCTCGCGGTCTCCGGCGTGTCCTCGCAGGTCCACCACCGGCACCTGGATGCGGACCTCGGCGGTGAAGCGCTGCCGCACGCGGCCGGCTTCCACGGTGTACGTCGCGCGCAGCATCTCGTGCCGGCGGATGACCTCGTTGACGCTGCGCTCCAGCACCTCCACGTCGAGCGGCCCCGTGAGCCGCACGGCGAGGGGCATGTTGAGGGACGGATTGCCCGGGTCGAGCTGCTCCATCCGCCAGACGCGCTCCTGCACGACGGACAGCGGCAGCTCGCCGCCGCGGTCGATGCGCACCATCACCTCGGGTGCGCCCGCGCCCGTCGCCGGGAGGGACTGCTGGAGCATCGCCTCGATGCGCCGGGAGATGCCCGCCACCGTGGGCGCCTCGAACAGCGCGCTCAGCGGGAGCTGCACGGCGAAGGTCTCTCGCAGGCGGGTCAGCATCTGCGCGGCCATCAGCGAGTTGCCGCCCAGCTCCAGGAAGTCGTCGTCGGGACCGATGTCCACCGCGCCCAGACGCTCGCGCCAGATGTCCATGACGCGCTGCTGGATTTCCCCCACGGAGGTGGGAGGCACGGGCAGGGCCGCGGCGGACAGCGACTCCGCCATCGCCGTCATGGCGGGCTGGGACTTCGGAGCGGGCGCGGCCTGTGCCAACAACTGCACCGGCTGGGACTCCAGGCGGCAGGGCTTCTCCTCGAACGGGTACGTCGGCAGCGGGACGCGGCGGCGCTTCTCCGCGCCGTGGAACTTCGCCCAGGCCACCTCCACGCCCGCGCTCCACAAGTCACCCAGAGACTGGAGCAGTCCCCGGTAGTCCCCTTCCGTTGGACGGCGGCGCAGCGACGGAAAGGCGACCAGCGACTTCTCCTGGCGCGCACGGTATCGGCACAGCCACGTGAGGTCCGTGCCCGGGCCCACCTCCAGCAGGACGGAGCATCCGTCGCCGATGAGTGCTTCCAGGCCCTCGGCGAAGCGGACCGGCTGGCGCATCTGCCGGGCCCAGTACGCCGGGTCGGTGGCCTCCTCGGGGCGAATCCACGTGCCGGTGAGGCTGGACACGAAGGGCAGCTCCGGCGCCTTGAGACGCAGCGAGGACACTGCGCGCGCCAGGTCCGGCATCAGCGGCTCCACCGCGCTGGAGTGGAACGCATGCGTCGCTGGCAGCCGCACCATGCCCACGCCGCGCTCGGAGAGCGTGGCCTCCAGCCGGGTGATGGCCTCCACGGGGCCCGAGACGACGCACCGGCCCTGGCCGTTCATCGCCGCCAGCGAGAGCCCGTCCGTAAGCAGCGGAAGGACTTCCGCCTCCTTCAGCCCCACCGCGAGCATCGCCCCGGGAGGCATGCGCGCCATCAGCGCACCGCGCACCACCGCGAGCCGCAGGCCGTCCTCGGGAGACAGCACGCCCGCCACGCAAGCCGCCGCGTACTCGCCAAAGCTGTGGCCGAGCAGCGCGTGGGGCCTCACGCCCCAGGACATCCAGAGCCGGGCGAGCGAGTGCTCCACGATGAAGAGCGCGGGCAGCGCCACGCGCGGGTCCGAAAGCCTCTTGCCCACGGCTTCCGCCTGCTCCGGCGTAGCCAACAGGAGCAGTCGCACCTCCGCCGCCAGGGACGGCTCCAACCGGGCGAGCGCGGCATCCACGTCCTTGCGGAAGCTCGCCTCCGCCGCGTGCAGCTCGCGGCCCATGGCCACGGCTTGTGCGCCCTGCCCCGGGAACAGGAAGGCCACGCGCCGGTTGCGGCGCGCTTCCACGGAGGCCGTCTTCTCCAGGGCCTCCGCCAGCTCGAAACGGTCCGCCGCCACCACGGCGCGGCGGTGCTCGAAGGCACTCCGCCCCATGTTGCGCGTGAAGGCCGTGTCCTCCAGGTCCACGAACGGCGTCGTCTCCACGTGCGAGGCCAGCTGCCGCGACATCACCTCCAGCGCGGACGGGGTGCGTGCGGAGAGCGTCACCACCTGCAGGGGACGCGCGCTCCGCGGGCCCGGCTCCACCTGTGGCGCCTCTTCCACGACCACGTGCGCGTTGGTGCCGCCGATGCCGAAGGAGCTCACACCTGCTCGCCGCGGCTTCTCCCCGCGCGGCCAGGGCCGCAGCACCGTGTTGACGAAGAACGGGCTCTTCTCGAAGTCGATCTCCGGGTTGGGCTTCTCGAAGTGGAGGCTCGGAGGCACCGCCTCGTGGTTGAGCGACAGCACGACCTTGATGAGCCCGGCCACGCCCGCCGCCGCGTCCAGGTGACCCACGTTCGTCTTCAGCGAGCCGATGGCGACGTCACCCTTGCGCTCCGACGTCTTCCGGAACGCGCGGGTCAGCGCGGTAATCTCGATGGGGTCTCCGAGCGACGTGCCCGTGCCGTGGGCCTCGATGTAGTCGATGTCGTCGCCCCCGAGCCCCGCGTAGGCCAGCGCGTCCGCGATGACCTCCGTCTGGCCCTCGATGCTGGGCGCGGTATAGCCGGCCTTCTGCTGGCCGTCGTTGTTGACCGCGGAGGCCTTGATGACCGCGTGGATGTGGTCGCCGTCCCGCAGCGCGTCCGCCAGCGGCTTGAGCACCACCACGCCCACGCCGTTGCCCGCCACGGTGCCGCCGGCACGGTGGTCGAAGGCGCGGCAGTGGCCGTCCGGCGAATAGATGAGCCCTTCCTGGTGCACGTAGCCCGTGCGCTGCGGGCTGGCGATGCGCACCGCGCCCGCGAGCGCGATGTCCGACTGCCGCGTGAGCAGGCTCTGGCAGGCCATGTGGATGGCCACGAGGCCGGTGGAGCACGCGGTGTAGACGGCGACGCTCTCGCCCCGAAGCTGGAGCTTGAAGGACGCCTTCATCGCCAGGCTCTCGGGGCCGGAGGTGGCCAGGTCCATCCCCGCGCCCACGTCCTTGCGCGCCTCGCTCAAGAGCGACAGCAGGTGCCCCGTCGAACCCGCGCCCGCGTAGAGCGAGATTCGGCCCTTGTAGCGCCCGGGGTCATACGCCGCGTCTTCCAGTGCCGCCCACGCGGCCTGGAGGAAGAGGCGCTGCTGCGGGTCCATCCACTGCGCCTCGCGCAGCGGGATGTCGAAGAAACCGTGGTCGAAGCGGTCGGCGCCTTCGAGGATGCCGCCGGCGCGGATGAAGCGCGGGTGCTTCCACAGCTCTTCGGGGATGAGCGGTGAGCGCTCGGTCTCCTCCTCGGACCAGTAGGAGATGGACTCCACACCGCCGGCCAGGTTCAGCCAGAACTCGGTCAGGTCCTCGGCGCCGGGGAAGCGCCCCGCCATGCCGATGATTGCGATGTCGTTCCCGGTGTCCTCGGCCTGCATATCGTCGACCTCAGCCATTGCCGTGATTCCCTCGCCGGCCCTGCCGCCGGATCGCCTGCCGCCGCTGCTGGGCGCGATCCTCGTGGGCCTCGTTGTCTTGTACGTCCGCCGCCTCGCCGTCCCGCTCCAGGGACATGGCGAAGGCACGGACCGTGGGGTGTTCGAAGAAGCGCGTCGCCGGGACTTCCCGCTGCAGCGCGTCCCGGAGCAGCGCGCACGCCTTGACCACGGACATGGAGCTGCCACCCAGGTCCGCGAAGAAGTGGTCCTCTACGCCGACGCGCTCCACGCCCAGCACCTTCGCCCAGAGCTCCGCCACCTGGCGCTCCAGCGCAGTGGTGGGCTCCGCGAAGGTGCTTCCCGCAGGGCGGGCCACGTCGGGCTCCGGCAGCGCCGCCCGGTCCAGCTTGCCCACGGGCGTCAGCGGCAGCGCGACCAGCGGCACCAGCGCCGAAGGCACCATGAACTCCGGCAGCGAATCCGCCAGGAAGGTGCGCAGCGCGCGCGGCTCCAGCGTCTCACCCGGACGGGGAACGGCGTAGGCCACCAGTCGCTTGCCACCCGCGGGGTCCGGCTTCGCCACGACGACGGCCTCGGCCACCGCCGGGTGCTTGCGGAGCGCTTCCTCCACCTCGCCCGGCTCCACCCGGTAGCCGCGCACCTTCACCTGCGCGTCGAGCCGCCCGAGGAACTCCAGCGTCCCATCCTCGCGGTAGCGGACCTGGTCGCCGGTGCGGTACAGCCGTCCGCCCGCCTCGGGGCCGAAGGGATTCGGGATGAAGCGCTCGGCCGTCAGCTCCGGCCGCCCGAGGTAGCCCCAGGCAAGGCCGTCACCGCCGATGAGCAGCTCGCCCGGCACGCCGGCCGGGACGGGGCGAAGGCCGCCATCCACCACGTACACCCGCGTGTTGGCGATGGGCCGGCCGATGGGCACCGGGCCTTCCGCGATGGCGCCCTCCATCACGTGGCAGACCGCGAAGGTGGTGCTCTCGGTGGGGCCGTAGCCATTGACGAGGACACCGCCGCGCGCGAGCCGCTCGCGCACCACGGCCGCAGGCAGCACGTCACCGCCCGCGAGGAGCTGCTTCACCCCGTCCAGTGCGTCCGGCCTCGCGGAGGAGATGGCCTCGAAGAGCGCGGCCGTCAGCCACAGCGTGGTGACACCATGGCGGACCAGCACGTCCTTCAGCGAGTCCACCGTGGGAGTGGTGGGCGGGAAGAGGACCAGCTTCGCGCCGTGCAGCAGCGCGCCCCAGAGCTCGAAGGTGGCCGCGTCGAAGCAGATGGGCGCGAGCTGGAGGAACACCTCCTCCGGCCCCCAGCGCGCGAAGCGCGAGCCCAGCACGAGCCTCGCCACCGCGCGCTGCGGGATGCAGACACCCTTGGGCCGCCCGGTGGAGCCGGACGTGTACATGACGTAGGCCAGCGACTCGGCAGGCACCGTCACGCCCGGAGACGTCTCCGGCTCGCGCGCAATCTCATCCCAGGACTCGTCCAGCAGCACCACCGTGGCACTTCCAGAGGGCAGCAGCTCAAGCACGGAGCGCTGGGCCAGCACCACGGGCAGGCGCGTGTCCTCCACCATGAAGGCCAGCCGCTCGCGCGGGTACGTGGAGTCCAGCGGCACGTAGGCGCCACCCGCCTTGA
The DNA here is from genome assembly GCF_010894405.1 of Pyxidicoccus caerfyrddinensis. Taxonomy (GTDB): domain Bacteria; phylum Myxococcota; class Myxococcia; order Myxococcales; family Myxococcaceae; genus Myxococcus; species Myxococcus caerfyrddinensis. The sequence goes on along the minus strand of NZ_JAAIYA010000036.1, from coordinate 72,059 downwards.
GGATGCCGAGCATCCCCACCACGAGGTCCAGCGAGCGCTGCACGCACAGGCCCACGGGCGTGCCCGGGCCCACGCCGCGCTTGCGCAGATGCCACGCCAGCTGGTTCGCGCGGCGGTCCAGCTCGCCGTAGGTGAGTCGTGCGTCCTCGCACTCGGCGGCGATGGCGTCGGGCGTGCGCGCCGCCTGGGCCTCGAACAGCTCGGAGAGGCAGGCCTCACGCGGGAAGTCGATTGCGGTGTCGTTCCAGTCCACCAGCAGCCGCTGGCGCTCCGCCGCGTCCATCATCGGCAGGTCGCCCACGCGCTGGCCGGCGTCCGCCACCGCGCCCTCCAGCAGCACGCGCAGCTGCGTCATCAGCCGCGACGCCGTGGCCCGCGTGAAGAGGTCGGCGTCATACTCCAGCGTGCCCGTGAGGCCGTCGGTGCCGTCGAAGAGCGACAGCGTGAGGTCGAACTTCGCCGTGCCGGAGGCCAGGTCCACCGGGCGCAGCGAGAGTCCCTCGGGCGCGATGTCCGGAATGGTGCCCTCGTTCAGCGCCAGCACCACCTGCACCAGCGGCGCATGGCTCAGGCTGCGCGGCGGCTGCAGCGCTTCCACCAGCTTCTCGAAGGGCACGTCCTGGTGGGAGTACGCGTCGAGCGTCATGTCGCGCACGCGCCCGAGCAGCTCGCGGAAGGTGGGATTGCCCACCAGCCGCGTGCGCAGCACCAGCGTGTTCACGAAGAAGCCGATGAGGTCCTCCAGGCCGGGATGGTGACGGCCGGCGATGGGCGAGCCCACGCACACGTCCTCCTGGCCCGACACGCGGGACAACAGGAGCTGGAAGGCGGCCAGCAGGCCCATGTACGGCGTGACACCCTCGCGACGGCAGAGGGCCCGGAAGCGCTCGGACAGCGCGGCCGGCAGGTGGACGCCGAGGGTGTCTCCGCGGAAGCGCTGCAGGCTCGGGCGCGGGAAGTCCGTGGGCAGCTCCAGGACGGGCGGTGCTCCCGCGAGCTGCTGGCGCCAGTACCGGAGCTGCGCTTCGAGCGACTCGCCCTTGAGCCATTCGCGCTGCCACACGGCATGGTCCGCGGGCTGGAGCACGGGCTCCGGCAGCGGCGACGGCCGGCCGTGCAGCTCCGCGCCGTATAGCGCGGACAGCTCGCGGATGACCACGCCCAGGGACCAGCCGTCGGAGATGATGTGGTGCAGCGTCAGGACGAACAGGTGCCGTTTCTCTCCCGTGCGCAGCAGCAGCGCGCGAAGGAGCGGACCCTCGGCCAGGGCGAATGGGCGGCGGGCCTCGTCGGACGCGGCGCGCAGGGCCTCGGCCTCACGCTCGTCCTCGGGGAGGTTGCGCAGGTCCACCACCGGCAACGAGACCGGCACCTGCGCGTGGATGACCTGCACCGGCTCGCCCGCGTGGCTCGAGAAGGTGGTCCGCAGCGCCTCATGACGGAGGAACAGCGCGGACAGGGCCCGCTCGAAGGCGGCGACGTCCAGAGTGCCCTCCATCCACGCGGCCCAGGGGACGTTGTAGAGGGCGGTGCCCGGCTGGAGCTGCTCCAGCAACCACAGTCGCTCCTGCATCGCGGACAGCGGCAGGGCGCGGTCTCTCGGCACGGGGACGATGGGCGGCGGGCGCACTGCTTCAGAGGACTGCCGGGCCGCGCGGATGAGCTCCGCCAGCCGTCCCACCGTCGGCTCCTCGAAGAGCTCCTTCAGCGAGAGGGACACGCCGAACGTGGCCTGGACTCGCGCGACGACCCGCGTGGCCAGCAGCGAGTGCCCGCCCAGGTCGAAGAAGCTGTCGTAGGCCCCGACGCGCGGGACGCCGAGCAGCTCGCCGAAGAGTCCGGCGACCAGCTCCTCCTCGGGCCCGCGAGGCGCGGTGAAGCGAGACGGCTCCTCCGTGGACTCGAAGCGCGAGGGCTCCGGCAACGCGCGCCGGTCCAGCTTGCCGTTGGGCGTGAGGGGCAGGCGCTCCAGCACCATGAAGACGGAGGGCACCATGTACGCGGGCAGGTGCTCGGTGAGGAAGGCGCGCAGGTCCGAGGAATTGGCGCCGTCCCCCGAGGGAACCACATACGCCACGAGGCGTCGCGAGCCGCCCACCGCATCCTCACGCGCGAGCACGGCGGCCTGCCGCACCGCCGGGTGCCGCTGCAGCGCCGCCTCGACTTCGCCCGGCTCCACGCGGAAGCCGCGCACCTTCACCTGCGTGTCCAGGCGCCCGACGAATGACACCTCGCCATTCAGCAGGAGGCGGACGTGGTCGCCCGTCCGGTACAGCCGCGCGCCCGGCGTCGTGCTGAACGGATGCGGCACGAAGCGCTCCGCCGTCAGCTCCGGACGGCCGAGATAGCCCAGGGCCAGTCCATCTCCTCCGAGCCAGAACTCCCCCACCCCACCCGGCGGCACCGGCGCCATGGCCTCGTCGAGCACGTACTGCTCCGTGTTCGCGAGCGGCCGGCCGATGGGAATCGTCGTCGCACCTTCCGGTACGTCGGTGACGCGGTACCACGTGGAGAAGGTGGTGCTCTCCGTGGGGCCATAGGCGTTGAGCAGCCGCTCGGGTGGGCCCGCGCGGAGGACCCGACGCACCGGCATCGGGTCCAAGGCCTCGCCTCCGATTTGAAGCTGCCGCACTCCCCGGAAGGCGTCCGGCACCTCGGCCGCGACCTGGTGGAACCACGCCGTGGTGAGGAAGAGGACATTGATACCCTCCTGCCGCAGCCACGTGGCGAACGCCCTCGGAGCGAGCGCCGTCTCGCGGTCCACGCCCACCAGCCGCGCGCCGTTGAGCAGCGCGCCCCAGACCTCGAAGGTGGCCGCGTCGAACGAGGCGTTGGACGCCTGCGCCACACGCTCCTCCGGCCGCCACTGGATGAAGTTCGTCTCCACGACCAGGCGCACCACGGCCCGGTGGGGCACGCAGACGCCCTTGGGCATACCGGTGGAGCCGGAGGTGTAGATGACGTAGGCCGCGTCCTCCGCGCCCGCGCCTGACTCCGGCACCGTCGCCGGCATCCCTTCGAGCGCACCCTCCCCGTCCAGCGCGAGCACCCGCACGCCTTCCGCGGGCAGCGCATTCCGCAGTCGCTCGTGAGTGAGCAGCACCGGAGCGCCCGCGTCCGCGAGCATCCACGCGAGCCGCTCACGGGGATACGCCGGGTCCAGCGGCACGTAGGCGGCGCCCGCCTTGAGGATGCCGAGCATTCCCACGACGAGGTCCGCGGAGCGCTCCACGCAGAGCCCCACGGTGGCGCCCCGTCCGACGCCGAGCGTCCGGAGCCGGTGCGCCAGCCGATTCGCCCGCTGCTCCAGCTCCGCGTAGGTGAGCACGGTGCCGCCGTAGGCCACCGCGACGGCTTCGGGCGTGCGGGCGACCTGGGCCTCGAACAGAGAATGCACGGTGCGCTCACGCGGGTACGTGTTGCGCGTGGCGTTCCACTCCACCAGCACCCGCTGACGCTCGGCCTCCGAGAGGAGAGACACGTCTCCGAGCCGCTGCTCCGGCGCGGCAATCATCCCGCGCAGCAGCGTCCGCCAGTGCCCCAGGAGCTTCGAGGCGGCCTCGCCCCGGATGCGGTCCGAGCGGTACTGCAGCTTCAGCCGGAGCGCGCGGCCCGGCAGGGCCACGGCGGTCAGCGGGTAGTGCGTGCGCTCGAAGACCTCGACGTCGCGAAGCTCCAGCCCGGCCGCGCCGCGCGCGAGCGCCGTGTCCACCGGGTAGTTCTCGAACACGAGCAGGCTCTCGAACAGGGGCGTGCCCCGGGGCACCTCGCTCCAGCCCTGGAGCTGCGTCAGCGGGACGTGGTCGCGCTGTCCCAGCTCCATCAAGACGCCGTGGAGCTCGCGCAGCCACGGCAGGAGCTTCGCGTCGTGACGCACCCGCGTGCGCACGGGGAGCGAGTGGATGAACAGCCCCACCGCCTCGTCGATGCCGGGCACCTCCGCCGAGCGGCCCGCGAGCGTCGTCCCGAAGACGACGTCCGTGCCGCCGCCGTACCGCGACAGCAGCAGTGCCCACGCGCCGTGGGCCAGCGTGCTCGGCGTCAGCCCATGGCGCCGCGCGAAGTCCTGGAGCGCGGCGGTGTCCGCCTCGTCCAGGGCCACCTCGCACTCTCCCGAGCCATGAGCGTCCGGAGTGCCGTCCTCCGCCGGCAGCGGCGTCGGCGCGTCGAGGCCCGCGAGCTGGTCACGCCAGAAGGTCTCGTCCTGCCCCGGGCTCCGGTGCTTCAGCCACTCGACGTAGGCGCGGAAGTCCACGACGGCGCGGGGCTGCCACGTACCGCCGCGCGCGAGCACGGCGTATGCGTCCAGCACCTCGCTCAGCACGCGGGCCAGGCTCCAGCCATCCAGCAGCAGGTGGTGGAAGCTCCAGACGAAGCGCCAGGCACCCTCCTCCAGGCGGATGACCGCCAGTCGCAACAGCGGTGCACGCGTCAGGTCGAAGCCCTTCGCGCGGTCCTCGCGCAGGAAGGACCGCAGCGACGTTTGCTGCTCCTCGGGAAGGACACCGCGCCAGTCCAGCTCCTGCCAGGGCAGCGCCACGTGCGCGCGCACCACCTGGAGCGGAGCCTCCAATCCTTCCCAACGGAACGACGCGCGGAGCACGGCGTGGCGCTCCACCACGGCGGCCCAGGCGTTGCGGAGCGCGGCCACGTCGAGCGGTCCGGCGAGCGTCCAGCTCAACTGCTCGAAGTACGCCTCCGTGCCGGGCTCCAGCAGCACCTGGAACAGGAGTCCGTGCTGGAGCGACGACAGCGGGTGGCGCTCCTCGGCCGTCGCCACGGAGTCCGCGAGCTTCGCCAGTGTGCCCGCGCAGTCTCGCGCGAGGGCCTCGATGGTTTCGCGAGATTGCAACGCCTCGCTGTAGCGCCACTGAAGCTCCAACCGGCCGCCGACTCCGCGCGCCACCACCTCCAGCACGTGACTCCGGAGTCCTCGCGTCCCCTGGGATGGGCCGGTGGACTCGGAGGCCAGTGTGAACAGCGACGACTCGCGCGCACCTGCGTCGAGCTGGCCGAGGTAGTTGAACAGGACCTCGGAAGAGGACGCCCGCGCGGCCTCGTCCTCGCGGCGCAGGTAGCGCAACAGGCCATGGCCGAGGCCCCGCCCCCCGCGCCGTTCACGTGCGGAGCGGACCGACTCCAGCACCGCCACGGGCTCCACGGAGTCCGACAGCTCCAGCCGCACCGGGTAGAGCGCGGTGAACCAGCCCACCGTGCGCGAGAGGTCCACGTCCTCGAACAGGTCCTCGCGCCCGTGCGACTCCAGGTCGATGCGCAGCCGGCGCTGTCCCGTCCACCTGGCCAGGGCCTTCGCGACGCCCGCGAGGAGCAGGTCCTCCGCACCACCGCGTGCACCGCGAAGCAGAGCGCGGGTCACCTCGGGCTCCAGCACCACCGTGACGGTGCGCTCCGTGCCCTGGGTATTCACTCCCTCCGGCAGGTCCCTGGGGAGCGCGGCCACGTCCGCAGCCTCCTCCCGCCAGAACGGCAGCTCATCCGCCACCGCCGGCGAGGCCGCATGCAGCTCCAGCCGCTGCGCCCAGGACTGGAAGGACGTCGTCTTCGCCGGGAGCACCACGGGCTCGCCCCTGGCGGCCTGTCGCAGCGCGGTCTCCAGGTCTTCCAGCAGCACGCGCCAGGAGACGCCATCCACCGCCAGGTGGTGGATGACCAGCAGCAGCCGGCCCGTCTTCCCCGCCCCCCGGTCGAACAGCACCGCGCGCAGGAGGAGCCCTTCGCCCAGGTCCAGTCCGGACTGGGTCTCGGTGGCGACGCGCTCCAGCTCGCGGGCCTGCTCGGCCTCGGGAAGCGCGGACAGGTCCACCCGACGCAGCGGCACGTCGCGTCCGGGCTCCGCGCACGACTGCGCCCAGCCATCGAGGCCCCGCGTCAGCCGTAGCCTGAGCGCGTCGTGGTGGTCCACCAACGCCCGCAGTGCCCGCGCGAGCGCCTCCGTGCCCACGGGCTCCCGCGGCTCCAGCAGCAGTGCCTGATTGAAGTGTTGCGCTTCGGGCAGCTCGCGCTCCAGGAACCAGCGCTGGATGGGCGTGAACGGCACCGGCCCCACCACCGGCCCCTGCTCTTCCGCTCTCCGGCCGCGCACCACCACCTGGGCCAGCCCGGCCACCGTCGGGTACTGGAAGAGCTGCCGTGCCGTGAGGTGCAACCCCGCCTGCCGTGCCCGCGCGATGACCTGCAACGCGAGGATGGAGTCGCCGCCCAGCTCGAAGAAGCGGTCATGCGCGCCGACCCGCTCCACCCCCAGCACACCCGACCAGATGCGCGCGAGCTGCTGCTCCAGCTCTCCGCGCGGCTCGACGAAGTCACCACCACCGCGAGATGTGCTCCGCTCCGGAGCGGGAAGCGCACGCCGGTCCAGCTTGCCGCTGGGCGACAGCGGGAGCGCTTCGAGCGCGACGAAGGCCGACGGCACCATGTGCTCGGGCAGGCGCTCGGAGAGGAACGTCCGCAGCTCGGAGCCTGAAGTGCCCACGACGTAGGCCACGAGGCGCCGGTCTCCCGGCACGTCCTCGCGCACCGTCACGGCCGCCGCGCGGACGCCCGGGTGCTGCGACAGCACGGCTTCAATCTCTCCCAGCTCGATGCGGAAGCCGCGCACCTTCACCTGGTCGTCCAGCCGCCCCAGGTACTCGAGGGCCCCGTCCGCCAGGAAGCGCGCCTTGTCGCCGGTGCGGTACAGCCGGCCACCCTGCACGGGGGAGAACGCGTCCGGAATGAACCGCTCCGCTGTCAGCTCGGGCCGCCGCCAGTAACCGCGCGCCAGGGGCTCGCCGCCGATGTACAGCTCGCCGGCCACACCTGGCGGCACCGGCCGCAGGCGCGCATCCAGCACGTACATCCGAGTGTTGGCGATGGGTCGGCCGATGGGAACGAGCGGGCGCCGGTCCTCGCGGACACACGCCCACGCCGTCACGTCCACCGCGGCCTCCGTGGGTCCGTAGAGGTTGTGAAGCTCCGCACCCATGCGCGCGAAGAACCTGTCCCTGAGGTCCGGAGGCAGCGCTTCCCCGCTGCAGAACACCCGGCGCACGCTGGCGCAGGACTCCGCCAGCCCGGGCTCTTCCAGGAAGGGCCGGAGCATGGACGGCACGAAGTGCAGCGTGGTGATGTGCTCGCGCGAGATGACGTCGGTCAGGTACGCCGGCTCGCGGTGCCCGCCGGGCTTCGCCATCACCAGGCGCGCGCCGGTGAGCAGCGGCCAGAAGAGCTCCCAGACGGAGACGTCGAAGCTGAACGGGGTCTTCTGGAGGACGCAATCGCTGGCGTCCAGGCCGTACGCCTCCTGCATCCAGCGCAGCCGGTTGCAGATGGCGGCGTGCGAGTTCATCGCCCCCTTGGGCCGCCCCGTGGATCCCGACGTGTAGATGACGTAGGCGAGCCCCGCGCCATCCACGGTGACAGGGGGCCGGTCCTCGCGCTCGCGAGCCACTGCCTCCCACTCCGAGTCCAGGCACACCACCGCCGCGTCCCCACGAGGGAGCCCCGGGGCGAGCCGGGCCTGCGTGAGCAGCACGGGCGCCGCCGCGTCCGCGAGCATGTACTCCAGCCGCTCGCGCGGGTACTCGGGGTCGAGCGGCACGTAGGCCGCGCCGACCTTGAGGATGCCGAGCATCCCCACGACCAATTCCAGGGAGCGCTCCGCGCACAGCGCCACCAGGCGGTCCGGCCCCACGCCCCGGGCGCGCAGGTGCCACGCGAGCTGATTCGCGCGGCGGTCAAGCTCACGATACGTGAGCGCGGAGCCCTCGAAGCTCACCGCCACCGCGTCCGGCGTGCGGTCCACCTGTGCCTCGATGAGCCGGTGGAGGACGTCACCGTGCGCACGGGGCCGCGCGGTGTCGTTCCACTCCACGATCACCCGCTGCCGCTCCTCTGGCGTCATCAGCATCAGGTCGCGCACGCGCTGCTCCGGCTCGCGCACCGCGCCTTCCAGCAGCGTCCGGAAGTGCCCGAGCAGCCGGGAGGCGGTGTCCGGTTCGAACAGGTCGGTGCTCAGCTCCAGGGTCGCCGCGAAACCTTCGGACGTGTCCCGGAGCATGAGCCGCAGGTCGAACTTGGCCGTGCGGCTCTCCTGCTCCTGGACGCGCAGCCGCAGTCCCGGCAGGGAGAGCTCCGGCAGCGGGTCCTCTTGCAGCACCAGCATCGCCTGGAAGAGCGGGCTGCGACCCAGGTCGCGCTCGGGCGCGAGCGCCTTCACCAGCTCCTCGAAGGGCGCGTCCTGGCGCGAGAAGGCTCCCAGCACCGTCTCCCGCGCGCGACCCACGAGCTCGCGGAACGTCGGCGCGCCGGCGAGCGAAACCCGAAGCACCAGCGTGTTGACGAAGCAGCCGATGAGCCCTTCGACCTCGGTGCGGTCGCGGCCCGACGTGGGCGTGCCGACGCACAGGTCGTCCTGACCACCATGCCGGGACAGCAGCGCGGAGAAGCCCGCGAGCATCACCATGAACGGCGTCGCGCCCTCATGCTTCGCCAGCGCCTTCAGCTGCCATGACAGCTCGGCGCCCAGCAGGGTGCTCCGGCTCGTGCCCCGGCTGCTCCGCACGGCGGGACGCGGGTGGTCTGTGGGCAGCTCCAGGGCCCCGGGCGCACCGTCCAGTCGCGCCCGCCAGTACGCGAGCTGCGACTCCAGCGCGTCCCCGCGCAGCCACTCGCGCTGCCACGACGCGAAGTCCACGTACTGCACGGCGGGCTCCGGCAGCGGCGACTCCCGGCCCGACACATAGGCGCGGTAGAGCGCCGCCACCTCGCGCACCAGCACGCCAAGGGACCACCCGTCCGACACGAGGTGGTGCAGCACGAGCAGCAGCACGTGCTCGCGTGCGTCCAGGTGGAACAACATCGCGCGCAGAGGTGGCCCCGACGCGAGGTCGAACGGACGCAGGGACTCCTCCCCCACCCGCCGCTCGACTTCCGCCGGCCGTGCCGTGCCTGAAAGCGCCGTCAGGTCCACCCGCGCCAGCGTGAGCCGGACCTCGGGGGAGAGGCGCTGGACGGCCGTGCCGTCCTCGTCGCGGAAGGTGGCGCGGAGGATGGCGTGGCGCCGGATGACCTCGCGCAGGCAGCGCTCCAGCACCGCCACGTCGAGCGAGCCCTCCACGCGGACCACCACCGCGTCGTTGTAGGCGGCGCCCCCCGGCTCGAGCTGCTCCAGGAACCACAGGCGCTGCTGCGCGAAGGACAGCGGCAGCGCGCCCTCGCGGGAACGAGGGACCAGCGGTGGCATCCGGGACGCCACGCGCGGGAGCGCCTCGATCCGCGCGGCGAGCGCCGCCGGAGTGGCCGCCTCGAACAGCTCGCGCAGTGGCAGATCCACGCCAAAGGACTCACGGAGCCGCGACGCGGCCCGGGTGGCGAGCAGCGAGTGCCCGCCCAGCGCGAAGAAGTCGTCGTCCGCCCCGACGCGCGGCACGCCCAGCAGCGAAGACCACAGCTCCGCCACGCGCCGCTCGGTCTCCGTCCGGGGCTCGACGTACTCGCGGGCCGTGCCCCGCACGCCCTCGGGAGCCGGGAGCGCCTTGCGGTCCACCTTGCCATTCGGCGTCAGCGGGAGCGCGTCGAGCGACACGACATTCGACGGCACCAGGTGCTCGGGCAGGGAGCGCCGCGCGAAGGCCCGCAGCGCGTCCTCGGACAGCGTCGTGCCGGGCCGGGGCACGACGTACGCCACCAGTCTCGCGCTCCCGGGCACGTCCTCCCGCGCCACCACCACCGCCTGCCGCACGCCGGGGTGCCGCGCGAGGACGGCTTCAATCTCCCCAGGCTCCACGCGGAAGCCGCGGACCTTGAGCTGGTGGTCCACGCGCCCCAGGAACTCCACCGTGCCGTCCGCCCGCCAGCGCGCGCGGTCTCCCGTCCGGTACATCCGCGCCCCGGCATCGCCGCCATACGGGTCCGGCATGAAGCGCTCGGCGGTCAGCTCCGGCCGGGCGTGATAGCCGCGCGCCACACCCGTGCCGCCGATGAACAGCTCACCGGGAACACCCACGGGCGTCGGCCGCAGCTCCGCATCCAGGACGTAGAGCGAGGTATTCGCAATGGGCGTTCCGATGGGGACCGGCCCCGGCTCCAGCCCCACCTGGTGCGTGGACGACCAGATGGTGGTCTCCGTGGGGCCGTACATGTTCAGCAGTGCCCCGCCCACGGTGTCCCGCAGCCGCGCCGCCAGCTCCACCGGGAGCGCCTCGCCGCCCACCAGCATCCGCTCCAGCCCCGCGAGCGCGCCCGGCGCGTCGGGCTCCAGCAGCAGTGCCTGCGCGAGCGAAGGCGTCACCTGGAGGTGGGTGACGCCGTGCCGCCGGAGCTGCGCGGGCACCGCTCCGCCGTCGCGGCCCTGGAGCATGAAGTCGCGCTCGCAGCGCTGCCGCACGGCATCCAGCGCGGGCAGGTGGGCCAGCACCGTGTCCGTGTCCACGCCGAAGTCGATGAGGCACGCCACCTCGTCCACGCCGAGCGCGTCGATGCGGGCAATCTGCTCACGGCACGAGCGCGGGGTGCCGAAGAGGCCGCCGCTCTCGAAGAAGCGCGCGAAGGCCCGCTCCACCAGCGCGTCCAGGTCCTCCGGACGGACGGACTTCGGGTCCAGGTCCACGCCGAGCGTGCGCCCCAGCCCCCGCATCAGGTCCGCGGAGCTGCCGAGGTAGCGGCGCAGCGGCCCCTCCACCGTCTCGCGCACGCGCTCCACGTCATGCCCCACGAAGGTGTGGAGCATCAGCGTCACGTGTCCCTCGCCCGGGTGGCCGGCCTCGCGCCACGCGTCGCGGTAGAGGGTGATGCGCTCGCGCAGCTCCTCCCAGCGCTGGCCGAGCAGGTGCGTGAGCACGCCCGCGCCCATGCGTCCCGCGTCGCGGAAGGTATCCGGGTTGCCCGCGGCGGTGAGCCAGATGGGCAGCTCGCGCTGCAAGGGGCTGGGACGGATGTGGACCTCGACGGTGGCGCCGGTGCCGTTGGGCAGTTGCACCGCGTCGCCGCGCCAGAGCCGGCGCACGAGGTCCAGGTCGCGCCGCGCCTCCTCACGGCGCTCCGAGTACCGATCAGGCGCGAGCACGAAATCATCCGCGTGCCATCCCGCGGCCACGGAGATGCCCACGCGCCCGTTCGACAGGTTGTCGACGAAGGACCACTCCTCCGCCACGCGCACCGGGTGGTGCAGCGGGAGGACGACGCTGCCGGCGCGGATGTCCACGCGCTGGGTGACGGCGGCGACCGCCGCGCTCGTCAGCGCGGGGCTGGGGTACAGCCCGCCGAAGGTGTGCAGGTGCCGCTCGGGCGTCCACACGGCCTCGAAGCCATGGGTGTCCGCGAAGCGCGCGCCCTCCATCAGCAGCCGATACCGCTCCGCGCCCGGAGTCGCTTCATCCGCGGCGAAGTAGAAGAGGCTGAAGCCCAGGGGCTTGCGGCGCTCGGCAGTCGCCCGGCGCGGAGCCGCGGCCAGGGCGCCCTGCTCTCCCTGCACGGCGACCTTGAAGCCTCGCGACAGCGTCCAGAGCAGCTCCAGCACGGAGATGTCGAAGGACACGCTCGTCACCGCGAGCCACGTCCCCGGCGTGGCGCCCACGCGCGCATCCATGCCGGTGAAGAAGCTGGCGACGTTGCGGTGCGGAATCAGCACGCCCTTGGGACGCCCGGTGGAGCCGGACGTGTAGAGGACATAGGCGAGGTTGTCGGGCCCCACGCCGCAGGCGGGAGGCGCCTCCGCCTCGTCGGGTCCACTCTGAGGATCCACCAGCACCACGGCGCGCCCACCGGACTGGAACGCCGAGGCAAGGTGCCGGTGCGCGAGCACCACGGGCGCCGCCGCGTCCTCCAGCATGAGCGCGAGTCGGGCCTCGGGGTACGACGGATCCAACGGCAGGTACGCGCCGCCCGCCTTGAGGATGCCCAGCAGGCCCACCACCAGGTCCACCGAGCGGTCCGCGCAGAAGCCGACCACGCACTCCGGCCCCACGCCCTGCTCGCGCAGCTTCCACGCCACCGCGTTGGCGCGCCGGTTCAGCGCGCCCCACGTGAGCTCCACATCCCCGCAGACCACGGCCACCGTCTCCGGCGTGCGCGTGGCCCGGGCCTCGATGAGCGTGTGGATGCACGCGTCCTCGAAGTCCGTGCGCGTGTCATTCCACTCCACCAGCACCTGCCGCCGCTCGGACTCCGGAAGGAGCGGGAGCGCGGAGCTGCGCTCGTCGGGATTGGCGGCGATGGCCTCCAGCAACACGTGGAGCCGCTGCGCCATCCGGTGGGATGTGGACGCGTCGAAGAGGTCCGTGGCGTACTCGAGCCACCCCTCCAGGCCACTCGCGCCCCTCGCGAGGGAGAGCGTCAGGTCATAGGGCGTGGCGCCGGGGTCGACCTCCACGCGGCGGGCCTCCAGCCCTGGCAGCGCGAGCGCCGCGCCGGGCTCCGGCTGGAGCACGAACAGCACCTGGAACAGCGGCGCGCGGGAGCGGTCCCGCGCCGGCTGCACGGCATCCACCAGTCGCTCGAACGGAACACCCCGATGCGCGAACGCCTCCAGCGTGGCTTCGCGCGTCCGACCCAGCAGCTCACGGAAGCGAGGCGCACCGGCCACTGAGCCCCGGAGGACGAGCAGGTCGAGGAAGCAGCCAATCAGTCCTTCCAGCCCGGCCCGGTCTCGGCCATTGACGGGAGTGCCGATGCACAGGTCTTCCTGTCCCGAGTGGCGCGACAGCAGCACCTGGAAGGCCGCCAGCAGCGTCATGAAGAGCGTGGCGCCCTCGCCCCGGCCGAGTGCCTCCAGTCGGGCCGTGAGGGCCTCGGGAACGTGCAGCGCAATCCGGGCGCCGCCGTAGGACGGCACGGGCGGGCGCGCATGGTCCGTCGGAAGCTCCAGGGCCGCGGGAGCCCCCGCCAGCCGTTGCTTCCACCACACCATCGACACGGCGCTCGCGGCATCCTCGTCGCGCTCGCGACGCCAGCGCGCGAAGTCCGGATACTGGAACGGCAGCGGCGCCAGCGCGGCTTCGGCATTGGAGGTGAAGGCCGCATGGAGCGCGCTCAGCTCGCGCGCCAGGATGGCGAAGGAACCTCCATCCGAGACGATGTGGTGCAGCACCACGACGAGGAGGTGCTCGTGCGTGTCGAGGCGAATCAACGTGAGCCGGAGCAGCGACCCCCGCGCGAGGTCGAACGGCGCGCGAGCCTCTTCCCGCGCCAGCCGGAGCGCCGCCGCCTCGCGCTCCGCCGCCGGTGTCTCGCGAAGGTCCACCCGTCGTATCGAGGGCGACAGCCCGGGCGGCATGAGCTGCGAAGGCGTGCCGTCCTCCTCGCGGAACGTGGCTCGCAGGGCGGCGTGCCGGCCCGCGATGGCCGCGAAGGCGCGCTCCAGCGCGGCCTCGTCCAACGCACCACTGAGCCGCACCGCCGCGGGCAGGTGGTACGCCGGGCTGCCGGCATGGAGCTGCTCGAAGAGCCACAGCCGCTGCTGCGCGGACGTGAGCGGGGCCGGGCGCGCATCGTCGCCCCGGACCAGCGCCGGAACGGCCGCTGCGCCACGGGCCTCGAAGAGCGTGCGCGCGAGCTGCGCCACGGTGGGCCCCTGGAGCAGGACCTCCATGCGGAGGACGGTGCCCAGCGACTCGAGGTCATTCGCCAGCTCGACGGCGCCCAACGAGTCCAGGCCGAAGGACGTGATGGGCACGTCGCGCGCGAGCGTCTCCGGAGGGACGCGGAGCCGTCCGGCGATGCGCGCCAGCAGCCACGTCTCCAGCTCCCCGACGGTGGCCGGCTGCGTGGGCGCGACGGGAGCAACGGCAGGCGCGCTCCCCTCCCCCGCCTCCGACTCGCGCCACGTCATCACCGCGCGGGCCGTCCCGGCGAGCAACTCCGCGCGGCAGGCCCGGCGCTGAATCTTCCCGCTGGACGTCTTGGGCAGGGCGCCCGGCTCGATGAGGACGAGCGTGTGGAGCTGCACCTCGTGCGCCTCGGAGAGGCCCCGGCGCACGGCGGCCACCAATTCCTCCGGCGTCCACGGCTTGCGCGTGTCCACCTCGTACATCACCGCGAGCCGCTCCTCGCCCGCCACCTCGATGGAGAACGCGGCGCCGCAGCCGGGCCGGAGCGCGGAGTGGCTGCGCTCCAGCGACAGCTCCAGGTCCTGCGGGTGCAGGTTGCGTCCGCGCAGGATGATGAGGTCCTTGCGCCGGCCCACGACGAACAGCTCACCGTCGCGCAGCAGGCCCAGGTCTCCCGTGCGCAGGTAGCGCTGTCCACTCGCGTCGTCCGCGAGCGTCGCGCCAAAGGCCGCCTCGCTCTCCTCGGGACGCTCCCAGTAGCCGTGCGCGACGCTGGGGCCGGAGACCCAGACCTCGCCCACCCGCTCCGGCGGGCATGGGCGGCGCGTCTCCGGGTCCACGACGAGCAACGTCTGGTCCGGCATCGTCCCGCCGCACCCGACCAGCGGGCGCGCGCCGTGACTCTCGACAACCTCCACGGCCTCGTTCCGCTCCAGGGCCGCCGCGTCCCAGGTGCGCGTGAGCACGCCCTCGCCCTTGTGCCCGCCCGAGGCGATCAGCGTTCCCTCGGCGAGGCCGTAGCAGGGATAGAGGGCGCCGCCCTGGAACCCGGCTGGAGCGAACGCCTCGGTGAAGCGCGACATCACCTCCGGGCGGATGGGCTCGGCGCCGCAGAAGGCCAGCTCCCAGCGGCGCAGGTCCAACCCCTCGCGCTCACCGGGTGGAACCTTGCGCACGCACAGGTCGAAGGCGAAGCACGGACCGCCGCTGATGCTGCCACCGAAGCGCGTCAGCGCCTCCAGCCAGAAGCGCGGGCGCCGCAGGAAGGCGAGCGGCGACATGAGCGCCACCGGGAAGCCCGCGAACAGCGGCTGGAGGATGCCGCCGATGAGCCCCATGTCGTGGTACGGCGGCAGCCAGATGACGCCCACGCTGTCGTCGCGCACCTCGAACGCGTGGGAGATCAACCCCAGGTTGTGCAGCAGGTTGCCGTGGCTGAGCTTCACGCCCTTCGGATCACCGGTGGAGCCTGACGTGTACTGGAGGAACGCCAGCGTGTCCCACGCGGACTCCGGGCGCATCCACCCCGACTCCGTGCCCTCGGGCAGCGCATCCGTCGCCACCCAGCGAAGCGAGGCCAGCTCCGGCGCACCCTCGAAGAGGCCCGCTCCCATCTCCTGGATGAACGACGTGGTGAGCACGACGCTCGCACGCGCGTCGCGGATGATGGCGCGCAGACGGGGCAGCGTCCGCTCCAGCCGCATGGGGTCCGGCGGGTAAGCGGGCACGGCCACCAGCCCGGCGTACAGGCAGCCGAAGAAGCCCGCGACGTACTCCAGGCCCGGCGGGTAGAGGAGCACCGCGCGCTCGCCCGCTTTCGCCAGCGTCTGGAGCGCCGCGCCAATTCGACGGGCGCGCAGGTGCAGTCCCGCGTAGCTCAGGACGGCGTCATCGCCGCCATCCTCCAGGAAGGTGTAGAGCTTCCGCTCGCCGAATGTTTCAGCGCGTGTTTCAAGCAGCTCCAGTAGGGTCGCAGCCGAGGGGATTCGCGCGCGCGGAGGGGACATGGTCGCCAGAGGGGGGATGAACTGGATATCTTCGCTGGGGAGCGATGCGCAACATAGGCCAAGAGTGCCTGAAATCCGGCTCTGGCTCTGGCGGAAGGAACGAACGGCGTGAACCTGCTCATCCTGCTCCTGCGCAGGTCACGCGGTGCCGTGGCACTGGCCGTGTGTTTCGGGCTCTTGACGGGCGCCGCGAGCGCGGGACTCATCGCCTACATCAACTCCGTCCTGTCGAGCGGCGGTACCCTGGCGGACCGGGGCACGGTGCTCGGGTTCGCGGCACTGGGCGTGCTGATGCTGAGCGCCCGCATCGGCTCGCAGCTGCTGCTGACGCGGCTTCAGACGAGCACCACCTTCGCACTACGTGATCAACTCAGCCAGCGCATCCTCGCGACACCGCTGCGCCGCCTGGAGGAGCTGGGCACACACCGGCTGCTGGCCACGCTGGTGGATGACGTCCAGACCGTCACACAGGGGCTGTTGTGCCTCCCTCCGCTGCTCATCAACAGCGGCATCATCCTGGGCTGCCTCACCTACCTGGCGGTGATGTCGCGCGTGGTGTTCCTCGCGCTGCTCGTCTTCGCCGTGCTGGGAGTGGCCAGCTACCTGCTTCCCATCCGGCACATCGTCGGGCTGCTCGGCGAGTCGCGGAAGACGCAGGACCGCTTCTTCCGCGACCTGCGCTCGCTCACGAGCGGGCTGAAGGAGCTGAAGCTCCACGGTGCGCGGCGAGCGGCCTTCCTCACGCAGGAGCTGTTCCCCACGGCCCAGGAGCTGAAGCGCCTCCAGGCGAAGGCCTCCACGCTCCACACCTTCACCACCAGCTGGGGCATGAGCCTGTTCTTCTTCTTCATCGGGCTGTTGCTCTTCGCGCTGCCGGGACTGGCCCCGGTGTCCACCGCGACGCTGGTGGGCTACACGCTCGCCGTCCTCTACCTCCAGCAGCCGCTGGACTCGACGATGACGCTGCTGCCCATGCTGGGCGCGGGCACCGTCGCGCTCCAGCACATCGATGGGCTGGCGCTGGCCCCAACGTCCCAGGCAGGCCCGCCGCTCGCCCCCGTCGCGGCACCCGCGGCCCCCTCCCGAATCGAGCTCGTCGGCGTCACCCACGCGTACCGGCGCGAGGGCGAGGACATGCCCTTCACGCTGGGCCCCATCGACCTGACGCTCCGGCCCGGTGAAATCGTCTTCATCGTGGGCGGCAACGGCAGCGGCAAGACGACGCTCGCCAAGCTCATCACCGGCCTGTACTCGCCGGAGTCCGGGGAGCTGCGCGTCAACGGGCGCCCCGTGGGCGAGGCGGACCGCGAGCACTACCGCCAGCTCTTCTCGACGGTGTTCTCCGACTTCCACCTCTTCGACACGCTGCTGGGCCTGGCGCCCGGCGAGGTGGCGGAGCGGGCCCGCGCATACCTGCAGCGGCTCCAGCTGGAGCGCAAGGTGCGCATCGACGCGAGCGGCGCGCTCTCCACCACGGAGCTGTCCGCGGGCCAGCGCAAGCGCCTGGCGCTGCTGACGGCGTACCTGGAGGACCGCCCCGTGTACCTCTTCGACGAGTGGGCCGCGGACCAGGACCCCACCTTCAAGGAGGTCTTCTACCGGCAGCTGCTGCCGGACCTGAAGGCGGCCGGCAAGGCCGTGGTCGTCATCAGCCACGACAACCGGTACTTCGACCTGGCGGACCGGCTGGTGAAGCTGGAGTCCGGCGCCATCGTCGCCGAGGAGCCCGTGCCCGGAACGCAGCGCCTCACCGGCGCGTAGGGTGATTGCCCCCGCGCCCGGAAGCCCCCACGGGGAGTGCGTCTGGCGCTGGGGCCCTCCACCGGGTCGGGGGCTACTTCCCCGAGCGTGGCGTGCTCGGCTGCAAGCGGGGCGGTCTTCCGCCTATAGTCGCGCCTCCTCACAGCGACTGCCCTGCCCAACACCATGAAGAAGACGCTCTCCCTAGTGACGCTGCTCGCCGCCGGTGCCAGCCAGGCCGCGGGTTTCCAGATCGACACCCAAAGCGCACGCTCGACGGGCATGGGCAACGCGGCCACGGCCGTGCTGGACGACTCGTCGGCCATCTACTCGAACGCCGCCAACATCCTCGGCGTGGAGAAGCTGGACATCCGCATCGGTGACACCGGCATCCTGCCCAGCATCGAGTTCACCCCGACGGGTGGCACGGCGCAGGGCCAGAAGATGACGCTGTCGCCTCCGCCGCACGTGTTCGTCGTCTACCGCCCCTTCGAGAAGGCGGCGTTCGGCCTGGGCGCGTACACGCCCTATGGCGCGCGCAGCCGCTGGGTGGATGACTTCGTGGGCCGCTTCAAGGGCCGCGAGTCCAGCCTGGCGGCCTATTACATCAACCCCACCTTCGCGTATCAGGTGCACGAGAGCATCCGCCTCGGCGTGGGCGTGGACATCGTGCGCAGCACGGTGGAGCTGAAGCGCTCGCTGAACTTCGTGGAGAGCGAGGGCGCGGTGCACCTGGGCGGCGGCGCCTGGGGCGTGGGCTTCAACGCGGGCCTCCAGGCCGAAATCCTGAAGGACGAGCTGACGGTGGGCGTCCACTACCGCAGCGCGGTGTCCAGCACCTTCAAGGGCAGCGCGGACTTCCAGAACGTGCCGCTGGAGTTCCAGAGCCGACTGGTGGACCAGGCGGTGGAGGCGGACGTGAAGTTCCCGGCGACGCTGTCGTTCGGCCTCGCGACCCGGCCCCTGGAGCAGCTGACGGTGGCGCTGGACATCCAGTTGGTGGACTGGGCGAGCTTCCAGGAGCTGACCATCCAGTTCCCGGGCAACCCCGCGCTGAACAACCCGGTGGCCAAGCAGTGGGTGGCGAAGGCGAAGTACCACCTGGGCGCGGAGTACGGCCTGACGCCGGACCTGCAGCTGCGCGCGGGCTTCGTGGTGGACCTGTCGCCCAGCCCCGCCGAGACGCTGACGCCGGACCTGCCGGACGCGGACCGCTACAAGGTCACCGTGGGCGCCGGCTACAAGCTGGGCCGGCTGCGCGCGGACGCGGCGTACCAGCTCGTCCTCCTCGCGAAGACGGAGAGCAAGGCCCCTGGCATCGAGGGGAACTACTCCGGCACGGCGCACGTGCTCGGCGTGACGCTGGGTTACTCGCTGTAGACGGTGTGGGTGAGCTCCAGCGTCTGGAGGAGCTGGGAATGGACAGACATCTCAGTAGCTGGAGATGGCAGGCCCCGTGCGCACCACCAGCCGCACGGTGCGGCGCACCCGGTCCAGGCCCAGCCTCAGCAATGCGCGTCGCAATGCCGGCTGGCCCATGAAGAACTTCTTGAAGACGTCACGCTCCAGCCGCAGCAGCGTGCAGGGCGTCGCCGCCTCCACGGTGGCCGTGGCGAGCCGGCCGCGCAGGAGGGAGACCTCACCGAAGACGGCTCCTTCCTCCAGGTCCGGATAGGGCGTGATCTCCCCATCCTCATGCGTGTGGAAGGCGGTGCACCGACCCCGCAGGAGGAAGTACAGCGCGTCTCCGGGCGTGCCCAGGGTGAGGAGGGGCTCACCGGCCACGGCGGCGCGGGGGACGAGGGCCGAGCCAAGCTGCATCCCCAGCTCCGGCGGCAGCGAGGCGAGCAATGAGCTGCTCCGCAAGGCATCCCCCAGCAGCCGCTCCCGGCAGGCCATCCGCACCGCGTCCGCCTCGAGCCCGTACCGCGCCCCCGCCGCCTCCAGCCCCGCGCGCGACAGCTCCAGCACGACGGTCTTCTCCACCGCCATGATGCTGGCCGTGCGGCGGCACTCCGTCACCAGCGCCAGCTCGCCGAAGAAGTCCCCCGCCGACAGGTACCCCACCGTCCTCGGGGCGGTGCCCTCGGGCTGGCGCATCACCGCGACCCGCCCCTCGACGATGACGAACATCGAGTCGCCCGGCTCCCCCTCGCGCAGCACCACCTGTCCCGCGGAGTAGAAGCGCATCCACACCGGCAGCGGTGCATGGCCCGCAATGCCAGTCACCAGGGCGGGGGGCCGGGTCTCCGCGTCCCGGGGGCCACGGGGAATGAAAGCGCCGGGACCACCAAACAGAGACATGAACTGGAAGGCCAGACGCGACATGACTCCTCCAACGCAGGAGTGGAGCTTCGCCGCAACTGTATGCCTTCAGCCGGATACCGCGCAGTGAAGCGCTTCACACCCGCCTACGGAGAGATCACTCCGCCTCGCGGCTGAGCCGCGCCGGATGGACCAGGGTGATGCGCCCACCTTCGTACGCCAGCAGGCCCTCGCGGACATAGAAGCGGAGCCACTTGTTGGTGCTCTCGCGGGTGAGGCCGCACAGGTTGGCGAGCTCTGTCTGGGTGAGCTTCTGGGGAATGACGACGCCCTCGGAGCCCTGCTGACCCTGGTTGCGCGCCAGCTCCAAAAGGACGCGCACCAGGCGCGCCCGCGCATCCAGGAAGGTGGTGTCGTGCACGAGCTGCGTCACGTGCCGCACCAGCCGGCTCAGGTTGGCGAGCAGCCCCAGGGCCACCTTGGGACGCGCATTGAGGAAGACGCGGAAGTCCTCGCGCTGGATGGAGAGCAGGTCCGTCTCCTCTCGCGCGACGGCGTCCGTGGAGCGCGGCTCTCCGTCCAGCAGCGCCAGCTCCCCGAAGAAGTCCCCCCGGTCGAGCAGCGCCAGGATGACCTCCTTGCCATCCGGAGAGCTGAGGCGGATGGCCACCTCTCCCTTCCGGATGACGTAGAGCGCGGTGCCCACGTCGCCCTGGTGGAAGATGACCTCACCCTTGGCATAGCGCCGGGTGCGAAGGAGCGCGGACAGTTGCTCGAGGTCCTCGCCCTCGAGCTGCTCGAAGATGGAGACCTGGGCCAGCAGCTGGGAATAGGACACGGAAGCACCCCTCGAACCGCGCGTGTCAGAACAGTGGCGACTCAGCTTCTACCATTGATCCAGGCAGGACATTTCCATGCCAGGGCATGCCAGTGAATTAACGAATGACTCTCGTTTTCATGCCTGTATCCGGATTCACCGCGTGGGAGTGAACGGCTTCACAGCCCGCACTTCACGAGGGGCCTACTGTCCTCCCATGCCCGCCTCGAATGCATCGGCGTCTCTCCTTCCCTCTTCCGAGCCCTCGCCGGACAGTGCCTCGCCACGGGAAGCGAGGAACCGGGGCACCGAGCTGCTCGTCTCGGGCGACCTGCACGGCGCGCTCGCCGCGTTCCTGGAGGCCGCGACGCTGGCGCCGGAAGAGCCCTCCTGCCGACAGAAGGTCGCCGAAGTCCTGCAGCGCCTGGGGCGGACGCGTGAGGCGATTGCCGGGTACGAGGCGGCCGCCCGGCTCTGGGACCAGCAGGGCTGGCTGCTGCGCGCCATCGGGCTGTGCAAGGTCATCCTCCAGCTCGACCCGGCGCACTCGCGCACCCGGGCGCTGCTGGCGGACCTCCGCGCGCGCCGGGGGCTGCCCCCTCCCGACAGCGAGTCGGGGATGCCCCACGAGGCCCGCGCCCTGGCGACGCCCTCCGCCCCCGGCCCACGCCCGGACGTGGTGGCCCACCTGCTGCGAGGCAGCCCGCTCTTCGCCAGGCTGGAGCCACCGCTGCTTCGCCTGGTCAGCGAAGCCTTCCAGCCCTGCACGGCGGACGCGGGTGAGCAGATATTGACCCGGGGCCAGCCGGCCCAGGCGCTCTACCTGCTCCTGCGCGGGCGGTGCACGGTGTTCCACCAGCACGTGGACGGCCACGAGACGGCGTATCCCGACCTGGCCGAGGGAGATGTCTTCGGCGAGGTGGCCCTGCTGCGCAGCAAGCTGGTGACGGCCTCGGTGCGGGCGGCCACCGCGTGTCTGCTGTTGAAGCTGGACCGCGCGGCCTTCGAGCAGCTCGTCGCGGCGGAGCCCGAGCTGCGCCAGGAGCTGCAGCGCATGGGGGCCGAGCGGCTGTGTCGCACCGCACTGCTGCTGACGCGGCCCCGGTAGTCGCTCCCACGCCTGTGATAGACATGGCTCGCGTGGTCCCGCTGCGGCGGGGCCATCATCGTGGGAGAGGTCTCGTGCAGGTCATGCAGATCGTCATGAACCCGGGGCTGCCCGACGAGCAGGTCTTCCCGCTCGGCGAGGGCGTGACGTTCATCGGGCGCGACGTGGAGAACCAGATCTCGGTCCTCCACCGCAGCCTGTCCCGCCAGCACGCGAGGCTGGACACGTCCGGGGGCCAGGTCGTCCTGACGGACCTGCAGAGCAAGAACGGCACCTTCGTGGCGGGCACGAGGATTGCCCGCCACGAGCTCCGCTCCGGCGACACCTTCAGCTGCGGCGCCGTGAGCTTCCGCCTGCTCGCCGACAGTCAGGAGACGCTGGTCAGCCCCATGCTGACCCACGAGGCGCGCGCGCCGTACCAGGTCTCCCTCCAGGAGCTGCTCGGAGCCCAGGACCCCACCCGCTCCTCCGCGCTCAAGCTGGGCACCACGCCGGTGGTGGAGAGAGATCGCGACAAGCTGCAGATCCTCCTCAAGGTGAGTCAGTTCCTCTCGTCCCCGGGCACCATCGAGAGCCTGATGGAGCGCTCGCTGGAGCTGGTGTTCCAGGTGCTCGAGGTGGACCGCGCGGTCATCCTCCTGGTGGACAAGGGCACCAAGGCGCTGCGGCCGCACGTGGCCCGGACGTCGGACGGCACGAAGGACCTGTCGCAGGTCTACAGCCGGCACATCACCACGTACGTGCAGCAGCACGGCGTCGCGGCGCTCTTCGCGGATGCGCGGCTGGACCCGCGCCTGGACACGGCCGAGTCCGTCCTCCAGCAGTCCATCTACGCGGCCATGTGCGCCCCGCTGAAGGCCCGGGAGGAGCTGCTGGGGGTGCTGTACCTGGACAACCTCCGGCGCCCGGAGCGCTTCTCGCAAGAGGACCTCGAGTTCCTGTCCTCCTTCGCCAACCAGGTGGGCATCGCCCTGGAGAACTCGATGCTGTACCGGCGCATCGAGCAGGAGGCCATCCGCCGCAACAACTACCAGCGCTTCTTCCCACCCAGCGCCCTGGAGCGACTGGAGCACTCGTCCACGGGCATGGACCTGGGAGCGAGGGAGGCCGACGTCACGACGCTCTTCTCGGACATCTGCGGCTTCACGCAGCTGTCCTCGACGATGCGTCCCACCGAGGTGGTGGACATGCTCAACGCGTACTTCCCCATCATGGCGGACATCGTGTTCGAGCAGGAGGGCACGCTGGAGAAGTACATCGGCGACGCGCTGATGGCGACCTGGGGCGCGCCCTTCTCCCATCCGGACGATGCCGACCGCGCGCTGCGTGCCGCGGTGCGGATGCAGCAGGCGCTCCTTCAGCTCAACGAGCAGCGGCGGGCACGGAAGCAGGAGGAGCTCCAGATCCACATCGGCCTGAACAGCGGGCCGGTGGCGGCGGGCAACATCGGCTCCAAGCGCTTCCTCCAGTACGCCACCATTGGTGACACCACCAACGTGGCCAGCCGAGTGTGCAGCGCGGCCAGCGCGGGGGAGATTCTCATCACCCAGAGCACGCATGACCTGCTCGCGGACAAGCACTGGGTGTTGGAGCGACTGCCCCCCACTCCCGTGAAGGGAAAGGAAGCGCCGCTGACGCTCTACCGGGTCGACTGGCTCCGGGCGAGTACCGCGAAGCGCTGAACTTCACGCACCTGGAGCATTGACACTCCTGCCATTGCATGGCATCTACCCCGCTAACGATAATGAGAACCATTCTCATTATGTGACAATCGAGTGTTCGGTTGTCTCCGGCAGAACGGGTGAGAAGCCGCGATGGGGACGAACCGCAGGGTGGCGCTGGTGACAGGTGCCGCGCAGGGCATCGGAGCAGCCGTGGCACGGGCGCTGGCGGACAGCGCCTCCATCGCCGCGCTCGACGTGAATGAGGCGGGACTCGAGGCCCTGGTGGCGGAGCTCCGCGCCCGCGGGTGCCAGGCCTCGGCGTACCGTGCCGACGTGGGCGACAGCGCCGCGGTGGAAGCGGTGGTGGAGCGCATCGAGCGCGAGCAGGGCCCCATCGACATCCTCGCCAACGTGGCCGGAGTGCTGCGGGTTGCCCCGGCCGTGTCCCTCAGCGACGCGGACTGGGCCGCGACTTTCGCCGTCAACACGCATGGCGTGTTCCACGTCTCGCGCGCCGTCGCCCGTCGCATGGTGCCGCGCCGGACGGGCGTCATCGTCACCGTGGGCTCCAACGCGTCCCACGTACCGAGGATGCAGATGGCCGCGTACGCCGCCTCCAAGGCCGCGTCGAGCATGTTCACCCGCTGCCTGGGGCTGGAGCTGGCCCAGCACGGCATCCGCTGCAACGTGGTCTCCCCCGGCTCCACGGACACCGCCATGCAGCGCGCGCTCTGGGCGGATGAGCACGGGGCCGAGGCCGTCATCGCCGGCTCGCCCGAGGCCTTCCGCGTGGGCATCCCCCTTCGCCGGCTGGCCGACGCCGCCGACATCGCAGAGGCGGTGCGCTTCCTCGTCTCCGACGGGGCCCGCCACATCACCATGCACGACCTCTGTGTCGACGGCGGCGCCACTCTGGGCGCCTAGTCTCTTCCCTCCCCTCGCAGCTGAAGCCGGCACTCCTCCCTCTCGGAGTTGAGAATGATTCCTAAATCCATTGTCGAGAACGCCACGGAGAGCCTCCCCGCGCAGCTGCTGGAGAGCTACGCGGCCGGGTCGTCCTTCTTCTTCGCGAGTCCCCGTCGGACGCTGCTGGCGCGCGGCACGTTCGCCACCGTGCCGCACACGCGCGGCGAGGACGCGCTGGAGCGCCTTCCGGGAAGCGTGAGGAACGTGCTCGACGCCGCCCGGCAGGCCGACCACGACATCCCGGTGGTGGTGGGCGCGGTGCCCTTCGACGGCACCGTCCCCGCGCAGTTGGTGGTGCCGATGACCATCCAACGCGCGGGGCCGCTGGTGTTCGACGCGGCGTCGCCCGTGCACCGCCCGCTCGGCGCGCACTACACGGTGCAGCCGGTGCCGGAGCCCGCCGCGTACCTCCACGGCGTGGAGCGGGCGCTGACGCTGATGCAGAGCGGCCCGCTGCGGAAGGTGGTGCTGTCCCGCTCGCTGCACCTGCACGCGGCGGCGCCCATCGACCTGCCGCAGCTGCTGCGCAACCTGGCCTGGCGCAACCCCTCCGGCTACACGTTCGCGGTGGACCTGCCTCCCGAGGCCGACGGCACCACGGGCGCGCGCACGCTGATTGGCGCGAGCCCGGAGCTGCTCGTGTCCCGCTCGGGGTTCCAGGTGCTCGCCAATCCGCTGGCGGGCTCGGCCGCGCGCAGCCCGGACCTGGTGGAGGACCAGAAGCGGGCCCAGGCGCTGCTGACTTCCCCCAAGGACCTGCACGAGCATGCGGTGGTCATCGACGCCGTCGCGGAGGCGCTGCGCCCGTACTGCAAGACGCTGGACGTGCCGGCGGGTCCCTCGCTCGTCAGCACCGCGACGATGTGGCACCTGTCCACGCGCATCACCGGTGAGCTGGCCGACCCGTCCATCTCCTCGCTGACGCTGGCCGCGGCGCTGCACCCGACGCCCGCGGTGTGCGGCTACCCGACGCGGCTGGCGCACGAGGCCATCGGCTCCATCGAGCCTTTCGAGCGCGGCTACTACACGGGCGCCGTTGGCTGGTGTGACGCGAGCGGTGACGGCCAGTGGGCGGTGACCATCCGCTGCGCCGAGGCCGACGCGCGCACGCTGCGGCTCTTCGCGGGCGCGGGCATCGTCGCCGGCTCCCGGCCCGAGTCCGAGCTGGCGGAGACCGAGGCGAAGTTCCGGACCATGCTCCAGGCGATGGGCCTGGGCCAGGGCGCCGAGGTCCAGCGATGACGTCCCCTGTCCAGCCCCTGCCGGGCTGCCCCACGTGGCCGGAGGCCTTCGCCGCCCGCTACCGGGAGGCCGGCTACTGGCGCGGAGAGACGTTCGGCCAGCTGCTGCGAGAGCGGGCGCTGCGCCACGGCGAGCGCACGGCCGTCGTCGCCGGGGACCAGCGCTGGAGCTACCAGGAGCTCGACGCGCGCGTCGACCGGCTCGCCGCGGGGTTCCTCGCGCTGGGCCTCCAGCCCAGGGACCGCGTGGTGGTGCAGCTCCCGAACATCGCCGCCTTCTTCGAGGTGTGCTTCGCGCTGTTCCGCATCGGCGCGCTGCCGGTGTTCGCGCTCCCGGCCCACCGGGGCGCGGAGATTGGCTACTTCTGCGAGCACACCGAGGCGGTCGCCTACGTCATCCCCGACCGTCTCGGCGGGTTCGACTACCGCACGCTGGCGGCCCAGGTTCGCGAGAAGGTGCCGACCCTGCGGCACGTCATCGTCGCTGGCGAGGCGGGCCCCTTCACCGCGCTGAGCAGCCTGCCCACGACTCCCGTCGCGCTGCCCGAGCCCCAGGCCGGTGACGTGGCCTTCTTCCAGCTCTCGGGGGGCAGCACCGGCGTCTCCAAGCTCATCCCCCGCACCCACGATGACTACCTCTACAGCGTGCGCGCGAGCGCGGACATCTGCGGGCTGGACGCGTCCAGCGTCTACCTGTGCGCGCTACCCGCCGCGCACAACTTCCCGCTCAGCTCGCCGGGAGTGCTGGGGACCCTCCACGCGGGTGGCACCGTCGTCATGGCGCTCCACCCCAGCCCCGACGTGGCCTTCCCGCTCATCGAGCGCGAGCGCGTCACCCTCACCGCGCTCGTGCCGCCGCTGGCGATGATCTGGCTGGAGGCCGCGAAGGCGCGCCGTCACGATTTGTCCAGCCTGCGCGTGCTCCAGGTGGGTGGCGCCCGGATGAGCAACGAGGCCGCGCGGCGCGTGCAGCCCACGCTGGGCTGCACGCTGCAGCAGGTCTTCGGCATGGCCGAGGGCCTGGTCAACTACACGCGCCTGGACGACCCCGAGGAGCTCATCGTCACCACCCAGGGGCGGCCCATCTCCCCGGACGACGAGCTGCGCATCGTCGACGAGGACGACCGCGAAGTCGCCCCGGGTGTGCTCGGGCAGCTCCTGACGCGCGGCCCGTACACCATCCGCGGCTACTACAAGGCGGAGGCGCACAACGCCCGGGCCTTCACGTCCGACGGCTTCTACCGCACCGGAGACCTGGTCCGGCGCACGCCCGAGGGCTACCTCGTGGTGGACGGCCGCGTGAAGGACCAGATCAACCGCGGCGGAGAGAAGGTCGCGGCCGAGGAGGTGGAGAACCACCTGCTGGCCCACCCCGCCGTCCACGACGCCGCCGTGGTGGCCATTCCCGATGCCTTCCTGGGCGAGCGCACCTGCGCGTTCGTGATTGCGCGTGGCACGCCGCCGGCCGCGACGGTGCTCACCGCGTTCCTGCGCGAGCGGGGACTGGCCGCCTTCAAGATTCCCGACCGGGTCGAGTTCATCACCGCCTTCCCGCAGACCGGCGTCGGCAAGGTCAGCAAGAAGTCGCTGCGAGAGGCGCTCTCCCGCTCCGTCTCCACAAACGTCGCCCCCCTCTCTCCGCGCTGAAAGGACCTCCCCCATGGCGCTCCCCGCCATTGCCCCCTACCCCATGCCCGCCACGGCCGACCTGCCCAGGAACAAGGTCACCTGGACGCTCGAGCCCCGGCGCACCGCGCTGCTGATTCACGACATGCAGCGCTACTTCGTCGACGCCTTCGCCGCGGGCCAGTCCCCCGTGTCGGAGCTGGTGGCGAACATCCAGCGGCTGCGGCAGCACTGCGCTTCGCTCGGCATCCCCGTCGTGTACTCGGCCCAGCCGGGTGGACAGACGCCCGAGCAGCGCGGGCTCTTGCAGGACTTCTGGGGGCCGGGCGTCACCACGAACCCGGAGCAGAGGAAGATCATCGACGCGCTGGCGCCGAGCGACGACGACATCCTCCTCACCAAGTGGCGCTACAGCGCGTTCCGCAAGACGGAGCTGCTGGAGCTGCTGCGCGAGCGCGGGCGAGATCAGCTCCTCATCTGCGGCATCTACGCCCACATCGGCTGCCTGCAGACGGCCAGTGATGCCTTCATGAGCGACGTGCGGCCCTTCCTGGTGGCGGATGCCCTGGGCGACTTCTCGCTCGCCCATCACCAGCTCGCCCTGAGCTACGCGGCGCAGTTGTGCGCCGTCACCCTCACCACCCAGCAGGTCGTCGATGCGCTGGGTGCGCGCCCCGCGGAGGAGGCCCGGCCGCTGAACCGCTGGAAGGTTCGCGCGGACGTCGCCGAGGTGTTGCAACTGTCGCCCTCGGAGCTGGGAGATGACGAGAACCTGCTTGAGCGGGGGCTCGACTCCATCCGGCTGATGAGCCTCATCGAGCGGTGGCGAAGCGTCGGCACGGAAGTCACCTTCGTCGAGCTGGCCGAGCATCCGACCCTCACGGACTGGGACGCGCTGCTGTCCCGGGCCTCCGCCCACCAACCCTCCTGACCCGCCTGCAGGGGACCACGCCAATGCGCGACTCACAGCCCGCGGGCTGGCCGCTGTCCGCGGCCCAGCACGGAATCTGGGTGGGACAACAGTTCGACCGCACGAGCCCGGTGTACAACGCCGGCGAGTGCATCGAGATTCGCGGTGCCGTCGACGTGGCGCACTTCGAGTCCGCGCTGCGACAGGCCGTCAGCGAGGCCGAGGCCCTGCACTCGCGCTTCGTGTCTGGGGCCACGGGGCCCGTGCAGTACGTCGAGCCCCGTGCCGACTGGCCCCTGCACTTCGTGGACGTCAGCGGGACGCCGGACCCGTGGGCCGCGGCCCACGCGTGGATGCGGGAGGACCTGACCCGGACCGTGGACCTGGGCCAGGGGCCCCTGTTCGCGGAGGCGCTGTTCAAGGCCGCTCCGGACCGCTTCTTCTGGTTCCAGCGGGTCCACCACATCGCGCTGGATGGCTTTGGCTTCTCCCTGGTGGCGCGGCGGGTGGCGGACCTCTACACGGCCCGCGTCACGGGCCGCGCCGCGACGGGAGGCTTCGGCCCGCTGCGTCCCGTGCTGGACGAGGACGCGGCCTACCAGGCGGGGCCGCAGGTGCAGGCGGACCGCGCCTTCTGGGTCGAGCGCTTCGAGAATGGCCCCACGCCCGTCAGCATCGCCGCGCCCGCGCCCATGTCCCCCCAGTTCGTGCGGCAGATGCAGCACCTCTCCGCGAACGAGGTCGAGCGCCTGCAAGCCACCGCGCGCCAGTCGGGCCTGGGCTGGCCGGACCTGGTGCTGGCCACCACCGCCGTCTGGCTGCACCGGCTGACGGACGCTTCAGAGCTGGTGCTGGGCCTGCCGGTGATGACGCGCCTGGGCTCGGCGGCGCTGCGGGTGCCGTGCATGGCGATGAACATCGTGCCGCTGCGGGTGACGGTGCGTCCGGAGGCGGGGCTGTTCTCGCTGGCCCGCGACGTGGCCGCGGAGCTTCGCGCCATGCGGCCGCACCTGCGCTACCGCTACGAGCAGCTCCGCCGTGATTTGCGGCGGGTGGGTGGCCAGCGCCGGCTGTTCGGCCCGGTGGTCAACCTCATGCCGTTCGACTACGGCCTGCGCTTCGCGGGGATGCCGGCCGTCGCGCACAACCTCTCCGCGGGCCCTGTCGAGGACCTCTCCATTGGCATGTACGCCCGCTCCGACGGCAGCGGCATGCGGGTGGACTTCGACGCCAACCCCGCCTGCTATCGCCCCAATGAGCTGCGGGCCCACCAGCGGTCCTTCCTCCAGCTCCTGGAGTCGCTGACCGCCGAGCCCGAGCGTCCCGTGGGCGAGAAGACGGCGACGCGGAGCGGGGGCTCGGATGCGCGTCCGGCTTCAACCACCACCGTGCTCGACGGAGGGCCCCTCCAAGGTCCGGCGCGCCCGGTGGTGGAGTTGTTCACGCAGCACGCCCTCGAACAGCCCGAGGCGGTGGCCGTGGAGCACGGCCCTTACCGGATGACCTACCGCGAGCTGCTCCAGGCCGCGCGCGTCCTGGCGGACCGGCTCGTCTCCGAAGGCGTCCGTCCGGACTCGCCCGTGGCGGTGGTGCTGCCGCGCGGGCTGGACGCGGTGGTCGCCGCCTGGGGCGTGCTCCTCTCGGGCGCGGGCTACCTGCCCGTGGACCCATTCGGTCCTCCTTCGCGGACCGCCGCCATCCTCGCCGACGCCGCGCCCGAGCTGATGGTCACCGCCGGTCAGGACCTGGTCCCCGGCGCCGGACCGCTGGCCGCGGGCCAGTGGGTCGTGACCCGACGGACTGGCGCTCCTGCTTCGAGCGCGCGGGCCGAGGAGGCGCGGCTGGCCTACGTCATCTACACGTCCGGCTCGACGGGCCAGCCCAATGGCGTGCAGATAGACAGGGACGCGCTGGCGCACTTCGTGGCGGGAGCGACGCACCGCTACGGGCTGCGCTCCGACGACCGCGTGCTGCAGTTCGCTCCGCTGCACTTCGACGCCAGCATCGAGGAGCTGTTCCTCACGCTGTGCGCCGGCGCGAAGCTGGTGCTGCGCACGGACGAGATGCTCCAGTCGGTGCCGAGGCTGCTCGACGCATGCGCCGAGCACGGCATCACCGTGCTCGACCTGCCCACCGCCTTCTGGCACGAGCTGGCCTACAGCGTGTCGACGGGCTCGGCACGGCTGCCCTCCTCCCTGCGCACCGTCATCATCGGCGGCGAGGCCGCGCTGCCCGAGCGCGTCGCCCGCTGGCGCACCACCGTCAGTCCTGCGGTGCAGCTGCTCAACACCTACGGCCCCACGGAGGCCACGGTGGTGGCCACCGTCGCCACGCTCAGCGGCACGGACGCGGTGGGCTCCACCAGCGACGAGGTCCCCATCGGCCGTCCCCTCCCGGGCGTGAGCGCGGTGCTCCTCGACTCGCGAGGGCAGCCCGTCGCTCCAGGCGATGAAGGCGAGCTGTACCTGCTCGGTGGCGGGCTGGCCCGAGGCTACCTGGGGCGCGCGGAGCTGACCGCCGCGCGCTTCACCGTGCTCGACACCCTGCCCGACAGTCCCCGCGCCTATCGCACCGGCGACCGGGCCCGGCTCCGGGAAGACGGCCACCTGGTGTTCGTCGGCCGCGTGGACGACGAGCTCAAGATCAGCGGGCACCGGATCGACCCGGCCGAAGTCGAGAGCGCCCTCCTCAGCCACCCCCGGGTGCGAGAGGCGGCCGTCGTCGGCCAGGTGCTGCCCTCGGGCTCGCGGCGGCTGTGCGCGTTCCTCGTCACCGAGCCACCCGCGCCCACCCCATCGGAGCTTCGCCAGCACGTGCAGGCCGCGCTGCCCGCGCCCATGGTGCCCGGAGCATTCGTGCACCTGGAGCGACTGCCCAGGACGAGCACGGGGAAGATCGACCGCGCGGAGCTGCGCCGCGCACCCGTCACCGAGGAGCGGGTTCCCACTTCTTCGACGGGCACCGGACTGGAGCAGCTGGTGCTGCGAGTCTGGGCGGAAGTCCTGGGCGTGAGCGGTGTGTCCGCGAAGGACGACTTCTTCGACCTGGGTGGCCAGTCGCTCCAGAGCATCCAGGTGGCCAACCGGCTCAGCGTCGAGCTGGGGCGTGAGGTGCCCGTGGCCACGGTGTTCCGGCACCCCACCGCCGAGGGACTGGCACGTGCACTGGAGCACGGCGCCGACGTGGCCTCCGACGCGGGAGGACTCACCGCCGCGATGCTCGCGGATGCGACGCTGCCGGAGGACATCGTCCCCGTGCTCGCTCCTCGCGTGGCGGTGCCGGCACGGCTGCGGCAGATGGTCCTGACCGGAGCAACGGGCTTCGTCGGTGCCCACCTGCTCGGGCAGCTCCTGCGGCGGACGGACGCCCGGGTGGTCTGCCTGGTGCGAGCGCGCGACGAGGCGCAGGCGATGGAGCGGCTTCGCGACGCCCTCACGTCCCAGCGGCTTCCCACGACGGGCCTCACCGAGCGGGTGCTGGCGCTGCCGGCCGACCTGTCCCAGCCGTGGCTGGGGCTCGGCGAGGCGCGGTTCCACGCCCTGGCCTCCGAGTGCGACGCCATCCTCCACAACGCCGCCGTCGTCAGCGTCGTGCGCGAGTACGGCAGCCTCCAGGCCGTCAACGTGCGGGGCACGCGCGAGCTGCTCCGCCTCGCCGCCGCCGTCCGGCCCAAGCCCTTCCACTACGTGTCCACGCTCGCCGTGGCGCCTTCAGCGAATCTCCTTCCCGAAGTCCCCGAGGAGTTCGTGCCCGCACACTCCGGCCTGCGCGATGGCTACCAGCAGAGCAAGTGGGTGGCGGAGAGGCTGGTCCAGCAGGCGGGAGCCCGCGGCCTGCCCGTGGCTGTCTACCGTCTGGGCCGCGTCGTGGGCGCACCGGACAGCGGCATGGTGAATCCGCAGGACCTGGTCTGGCGCATCCTCCTGGCCGGCATCCCCGCGGGGGCGCTGCCCCTCCTGGACGTGGGCGAGACGTGGACGCCGGTGGACTACGTCGCGCGCGCGCTCGTGCACCTGTTGGGCGTGGCCCGGTCCGGCGAGGTGTTCAACCTCACGCCCACGGCGGAGGTACGGCTGGGCGAGCTGTTCCAATGGGTCCGCGACTTCGGCTACCCGGTGGAGCTGCTCCCCGTCGGGGCGTGGCGCGCACGCGTCGCGGAGCGGGCGGGGAGCTCGGAACATGGCGCCACGCTGGCGTTCTTCGACCTGCGCTCGGGCTCATCCGAGCCCGCCTTCGGTCTCGGCCCCATCCGCTGCGAGCGCGTGCTCCAGGGGCTGGCCGGCACCGACATCACCTGCCCTCCGGCGGACCGCGCCCTGCTGTACCGCTACCTCGAATTCTGCGTCGCGCAGGGACTCCTGCCTCCGCCGCCCTCACCCGAAACGGCCCTCCCGTGATGACCCGAGATTGGACACCACGCTCCTGGCGGAGCAAGCCCGTGACGTGCATTCCGGATGACTATCCGGACCTGCGCGCGCTCGCCCGCGTCGAGGAGCAGCTCGCGCACCTGCCGCCGCTCGTCTTCGCGGCCGACACACGCCGCCTCACCACGCAACTGGCCCGCGTCGCGGAGGGCAAGGCCTTCCTGCTGCAAGGCGGGGACTGCGCGGAGAGCTTCAAGGAGTTCACCACCGACAACATCCGCGACACCTTCCGGCTCATCCTCCAGATGGCGGTGGTGCTCACCTTCGCGGGAGGCCGGCCGGTGGTGAAGGTGGGCCGCATCGCCGGGCAGTTCGCCAAGCCGCGCTCCAGCCCCGTGGAGACGCGGGACGGCGTCACCCTGCCCAGCTACCGCGGCGACATCATCAACGGCATGGACTTCGACGCCCGGGAGCGGATGCCCGATCCCCGGCGCCTGGTCATGGCCTACCACCAGTCCTCCGCGACGCTGAACCTCGTGCGCGCCTTCGCCCAGGGCGGCTACACGGACCTGTGCAACCTGCACCGGTGGACGCTCGACTTCGTCGCCAACAACCCCCACGGCGACCGCTACCGGGGACTGGCGGACAAGATCTTCGAGTCCCTGTGCTTCATGAGCGCGCTCGACGCGAACCCGCCCGCGTCGGGCCCGGTGGACTTCTTCACCAGCCACGAGGCCCTGCTCCTCAACTACGAGGAAGCGCTGACTCGCGCCGAGCCCGGCTCGGGTGAGTGGTTCGACACGTCCGCGCACATGCTCTGGATTGGCGAGCGCACCCGCCAGCTCGACGGCGGCCACGTGGAGTTCATGCGCGGCATCCAGAACCCCATCGGCCTCAAGTGCGGCCCGACGATGGAGCCGGACGACCTGCTGCGGATGATCGATGTCCTCGACCCCAAGGGCATCCCCGGACGCCTCACGCTCATCGGCCGCTTCGGCGCGGACAAGGTCGCTGACTGCCTGCCCCGGCTGATGGCCGCCACTCGCCGCGCCGGCCGGCCCGTCATCTGGTCCATCGACCCGATGCACGGCAACACGCACAAGGCGGGCAACGGCTACAAGACGCGCTCCTTCGACCGCATTCTCTCGGAGGTGCACTCCTTCCTCGAGGTCGCCGCCGCCGAGGGCGTGCACCCGGGCGGCCTGCACTTGGAGATGACCGGGCAGCACGTCACCGAGTGCCTCGGCGGCTCGCTGCCGGTGACGGAGGACGACCTCTCCAGCCGCTACCACACGCACTGCGACCCGAGGCTCAACGCAGCCCAGGCCCTCCAGCTCGGCTTCATGGTGGCCGAGGCCCTCCAGGCTCCTCGCACCCATCACGCCCGCGCCGCTTGAGCTTCCACACCACGTCCCTTCACGCCTTCAAGTTGAGAATGAGAGCCATTTTCACATTCGAGTCAGCGAAGGGAGCGAGAGCCCGGGCGCCACGGCACGGGCTTGCATCCACCGTGTTGCTGGGAGGGTTGCTCGTTGCCAGCCCGGTCCTCGCGGGTGCGCCCCAGGCGGACGCGTCCGCGCCGCAAGCGCCCGCCATCGAAGCGCCGAAGCTCCTGGAGTTCGTCGAGGCGCCCTACCCCGAGCAGGCGGAGCAGGATCACCTGGAGGCCACGGTGCACCTGCGGCTCACGCTCGACGAGCAGGGCACCGTCACCGAGGCGGAGGTGCTGGAGCCCGTGGGACACGGCTTCGACGAGGCGGCCCGCGACGCAGCGCTCCGCTTCCGCTTCGAGCCCGCGAAGCGCAACGGCGTGCCCACGCCCTCACGCATCGCCTACAGCTACGAGTTTCGCCTGCCGCCTGCGGCCGAGCCTGGCGCACCGGGTGAGGGCTCCGTATCGCCGCGCGAGCCCGCGCCGGTTGCCACGCCTGTCGAGGGCTCCGTGGACGAGCGTTCGCCGGCCGGCAGTCCCGCCACGCCAGCGCCCGCTCCGGACACCGCGAGCGTTGAGGCCATCGAGGTCACCGTCGAAGGCGAGTCCGAGGCGCAGCGCCTGCGCAACTCCGCCGAGTCCGTGCGGGTCATCGAGACGGGACAGGTCCAGCGCGAGGCCGCCGACCTGGGCCAGGTGCTGGCGCGCACGGAAGGCATCGGCGTGCGTCGCGTGGGCGGGCTCGGAAGCAGTGCCCGCTTCTCGCTCGCGGGCTTCACCAACGAGCAGATCCGCTTCTTCATCGACGGCGTACCGCTGGAGCTGGCCGGCTATGGCCCGGAGTTCGCCAACGTCCCGGTCAACTTCGTCCAGCGAATTGAAGTCTACCAGGGCGTCGTCCCCGTCCGCTTCGGAGCGGACGCGCTGGGCGGAGCGGTCCAGTTCGTCACCAGCGAGAAGGTCCGTGGGACGCGGGCGTCGGCCTCCTATGAGCTGGGCTCCTTCGACACCCACCGGCTGACGCTCAGCGGCTCGCACCTGCATGAGCCGAGCGGGCTGTTCGTCCGCGCCACGGGCTTCTACGACTCCACGCCCAACGACTACCGCGTCGACGTCGAGGTCCCCGACGAGCTGGGCCGGCTCGTTCCGAAGACACTCCCCCGCTTCCACGATGCGTACCGTGCCGGCGGCGGCTCCGTGGAGGCCGGCTTCGCGGACCGCCCGTGGGCCCGGCGCCTGCTACTGCGCGCCTTCGCCAGCACCACGGTCAAGGAGCTCCAGCACGGCGTCACCATGGACACGCCCTACGGTGACGTGGACTCCGGCAGCAACTCCGCGGGCGCCACGCTCCGCTACGAGCAGGTCCACGGCTCGGGAGTCACCACCGACGCGGTGGGCGGCTATGTCTTCCGCCGCAGCCAGTTCACGGACGTCGGAACCTGCGCGTACGACTGGTTCGGGCGCTGCGTCCAGCAGCTTCCCCAGCCGGGGGAAATCGAATCCCGCGCCGTCGAGCGCAACGTCCGGCAGTACACCGGCTTCGCCCGCCTCAACGCCGGCTGGACGCCTGCCGCCAACCACGCGCTCCGCCTCGCCGTCGCCCCCACGTGGGTGGGCCGCTCCGGCGAGGACCGGGCCCTGCGCGCGCGCGGTGAAATCGACCCGCTCACCGGAGACCGGAGCATCTTCTCGCTCGTCACCGGGCTCGAGTACGAGCACGACGCGCTCGAAGGACGCCTGGAGAACATCGCGTTCCTCAAGGACTACCTCCAGCGCTCCCGCGCCGACCTGCTGCTTCCGAGCAAGGTCTTCCAACCCGCGAACCAGAACCTCCATCACCTCGGCGTGGGAGACAGCCTCCGGTTCCGCGTCTCCGACGTGCTCACCGCGAAGGCCTCCTACGAGTGGGCCACGCGCCTGCCCCGCCCGGATGAGCTCTTCGGAGACGGCATCCTCTACGGGGACAACCTCCTCCTCAGGCCCGAGCGCAGCCACAACGTCAACGTGGAGCTGGCGGCCCTCCTGCCGGAGACGAAGGCCGGTACGTTCCGAGGCAGCGTGCTCGGCTTCGCGCGCCTCGTGGACGACTTCATCCAGCCGGTGGGCCGCGAGGGTTACTTCACGTACCAGAACGTCATCGAGGCCCGCAGCCTGGGTGTCTCCGGCGCGGCAGGGTGGACGTCGCCGGGGCAGTGGCTCGCGCTCGACGGCAACGCCACCTTCCAGGACTTCCGCAACACCTCCACCGAGGGCCCCTTCGCGGAGTTCGAGGGCCAGCGCCTCCCCAACCGCCCGCACCTGCTCGCCAACGGCAGCGCGCGCCTCCAGTGGACGGAGGTGGCCAGCCCCCGCGACGAGCTCTCGCTGAGCTGGCACACGCGCTACATCCACTCCTTCTTCCGCGCGTGGGAGCGGCTGGGCCAGGGCGGTTCGAAGCAGTCCATCGACGCCCAGCTCCTGCACTCCCTCGCGCTCACCTACGTCACCCGCACCTCGCGCGCCACGCTGAGCTGGACGGTGGACGTGCAGAACCTCACCAACGCCTCCGCCTTCGACTTCCTGGGCGTGCAGCGTCCCGGACGCACCGTCGCCGCCAAGCTGGTCGCGGAGCTCTGAGCCCTCTCATCACCCCACGCAGTCCCCCACCTGAAAAAGGAACCTCCCGAATGAAGCCTGCCTCGCCCTTCCGCATCGCCCGCCTGACGGCCACGGCCCTCGCCCTCTCCCTGCTCGCCGCGTGTGGCGACGACCCGGTCGACCCGCCGGACGAGATTCCGGAGACGAAGCCGCTGTACGCCGTCGTCGCGCAGGTCTCCGCCGACAACGAGTCGCAGAGCTACATCGTCGTGACGGACACGGTGGACCTCACCGCGCCGCTGTCGCTGGAGAACGCCATCGAGATTCCCGGCCGCGCGCTCGGCTCCGGGATTGCGAAGTCGGGCTCGCTGTACGTCAGCAGCAGCGAGGGCGCCAACGTCACCCGCTATGACCTGAACAGCAACGGGAAGCTGGAGCAGAAGACCACCGTGAGCTTCGCGGGAAAGGGCGTCGCCACCATTGGCGAGTACCAGAACCAGTTCCAGTTCATCTCCAGCACCAAGGCCTACTACTTCGACGGCCGCACCTCGCAGGTCATCGTCTGGAACCCCTCCGACATGACGTTGACCAAGGCGGTGCCCGTCGAGGCTCTCTCCATCGAGGGCGCGACGACGACCTTCGCCACGCACCCGGTGCGCAGCGGGGACCTGGTCCTCATGCCCGTGGGCTGGCGCACGGGCCCGACCAGCGTCGTCAAGCAGGCCGGAGTCATCGTGGTCGACACGAAGACGGACGCGGTGAAGCTGGTGACCGACACCCACTGCGGCTACGTGCGCGATGGCATCCTCGCTCCGGACGGCAAGGTGTATCTGGCGACCGAGGCCTTTGCCACGGCGGTGTACCGCGTCGTTGGCGGCGAAACGCCCGTGCCCTGCCTGCTGAAGTTCGACCCGGCGACGCAGTCCTTCGACAGCACCTTCTACCGGGAGCTGAGCTCGTTTACGGGCGGCGCGGCCACCGGCTCGCTGCTCCCCGGCCCCTCGGGGACGGCGTACCTGCGCGTCCTCGATGAGAGTGTCTACACCGTCGCCCCGGGCACGGCCCCCCGCGTGGTGGCGAGCGCCCAGGCCTGGACCTGGTGGCAGCTCCGGTTCGACACGCTGGTCGCCACGAAGGTGGCGGGACTTCCGGCCAGCACCGGTAGCTCCTTCATCTTCAACGTCGCGGACAACCGGGCCCTGTTCACCGAGTTCACCAACAGCTCGAGCCAGACGAACCTCCGCGACCTGTCGAGCCAGAACGGCACGGTGGCCATGAGCACGCAGGGCCTCGTCTTCTCCTTCCTCCAGCTCCGCTAGAGACGGCGCGAGCCGCACTCCGTGGCGGGTGCCATGCCGCCCGCCACCATCACGGCCCGCAAAGAGCCCGCTCACCACTGAGAGGAACACGTCGATGCCCATCGTGGATGTCATCAAGAATGTCTTCGTGCAGTGGGGGGCCAACTGGGTGCTGTGGCTCCTGTTCGCCCTCTCGCTGGTGAGCCTCGGCATCATCGTCGAGCGCTGGCTCGTCTTCCGCAGCAAGCAGGACGTCATCCGCGAGCTGTCCCTGTCGCTGGAGGAGACGCTCGCCACCGGCGACTTCGCGCGCGCGCTGGCGCAGCTGGAGAAGCGCACCTCCGTGGGTGCCATGGTGGCCCGCGCGGGGCTGCGGCTCGCGCCCCAGGGGATGACCGCGGCGGAGAAAAGCATGCAGGGTGCGCTCGCCCTCGAGCGCTCGACGCTGGAGAACCGGCTGGCCTTCCTGGGCACGCTGGGGAACAACGCGCCGTTCATCGGCCTGTTTGGAACCGTCATCGGCGTGCTCCTGGCCTTCGAGCAGCTCAGCCAGAGCGCGGGCGCGGTGGGAGGCAGCCGCACGAGCCAGGTCGCGTCGAACGCGGTGATGGGCAGCATCGCGGAGGCGCTGGTGGCCACCGCCATCGGCATCGGCGTCGCCCTGCCCGCCGTCGCCGCGTACAACTACTTCCAGCGGCGCATTGCACAGATTCTCTCGGACACCGAGGCCCTCTCCAACCTCGTGCTGGCCTACCTGTCCGCGCGGGAGCGGAGCACTCCAGGCCCCTCGCTGGGAGGGCGCTAGCCATGGCCGGTGGAACGCAGCCCCGCGGCGGGTTGATTGAAGGCATCAACGTCACGCCGCTCGTCGACATCATGCTGGTGCTGCTCATCATCTTCATGGTGACCGCGAGGCTCGTCGACAGCCCCGCCGTCCCGCTGGACCTGCCCCAGGCCTCGAAGAGCGAAGACGTGCAGACCCTCTTCGCCGTCTCCATCACCGCCGATGGGGCGCTCCTGCTGGATGGAGTGGCCACGGACGTGGAGGCCCTGAAGGCCCGGGCACGCGAGGCCCTGGCAAGGGACGCCGAGCTGCGCGCCGTCATCCAGGCGGATGGCGCCGTGCCCCACCGCCGCGTCATCGCGGTGCTCGACGGCTTGAAGGAGGCGGGGCTCACCCGGGTGGCCTTCGGCACCGTGCGCCCGGAGCCCGACAGCGCCACGCCCACGGGAGCCCCGCGTGAAGCCCCCTGAGCCCTCGCCGCGACGCGAGCCCGGCACGGAGAGCATCGCAGAGCTCATCCTCGGGCCCGAGGAGCCGAAGCGGCCCAGGGGGCTCGTGTGGGCCGTGCTCGCGACGGTGTCCCTGCATGGAGCAGCCGGGGCACTCGCGTGGCACGCCTGGCGGGAGGGAGCCACGCGTGCGCCTCCGGCGGCGGCGCCCGAGCCCGCGCTTCGCATCGACCACGTGGTGGAATTGCCCCCCGCGCCAGCAAAGCCTCCACCAGCGGAGCCCTCGCCGCCCGCCCGCGCGGAGGCGCCACGGAGCCGCGTGAAACCCTCCAGGCCGGCGGCGAAGGACACGCCAACCTCACCGCCCTCCGAGCCCGCGCAGGCCGGCGCGGTGGTTGCCGCGAAGGAGGCGCAGGCGCCCCTCGACTTCACGGGCTTCGACATCGCGAGCGGACAGGCTCCGCGCTACGCCGGTGGCGTGACGGCGTCCTCGGGGCGCTCCACCACGGCGGTTGCACCCGGAGCGGGAGGTAGCGCCGAGGGCGATGGTGCCGGAAGCAACGCCGCCCGTCCCGTCCAGCTCCCGGCGCGCAACTGGAGCTGTCCCTGGCCGAGGGAAGCGGATGCGCTCCGGCTCGATGAGCAGACCGTGGTGCTGCGAGTCGTCGTCACGTCGGAGGGTGGCGTGACGTCGGCCGAGCTGCTGTCCGACCCGGGGCATGGCTTCGGGCAGGCGGCGCTCACCTGTGCGAAGCGCGCGCGCTTCGAGGCCGCGGTCGACCGGAACGGTCAACGGTACCTATCCACTTCGCCACCCATCCGGGTGCGCTTCACCCGGCGCTAGGCCGCCGGCCCGTCAGGAACTTCCCATGAGTGCTCCCGTCACGCCGAGGCAGGAACGTCCACTGCTCTGGCTGCTGGCCGCCGTGCAGTTCACCCACCTCATGGACTTCATGCTCGTGATGCCCCTGGGGCCCGAGCTCATGCGGGTGTTCGACATCTCGACGGCCCGGTTCGGAGCGCTGGTCTCCGCCTACACCCTGGCGTCGGCGGTGATGGGGGTGTCGGGCCTGTTCTGGCTGGACCGCTTCGACCGGAAGCGGGCGCTGCTCACGCTCTACGGCGTCTTCATCGCCGCGACGCTGGCCTGTGGCCTGGCGCGAAGCCCCACGGAGCTGCTGGTGGCGCGGATGCTCGCGGGCGCCTGCGCGGGACTGATGGGCGCTGGAGTCATGGCCATCATCGGCGACCTGGTACCGGCGGAGCGCCGGGGGCGAGCCATCGGGACGGTGATGGCCTCGCTCGGACTGTCCGCGGTGGCGGGCGTGCCGCTGGGGCTGGGCATTGCCAGCCGCCTGGGCTGGCGCGGGCCCTTCTGGTGCATCGGCGCGCTCGCGGCCTGCGTGTGGCTGTGCCTGCTGTGGCGCATGCCTCCGGTACGCCAGCACCTCGCCGGGCCGGCCGTGGGCGAGCGCCGCAATCCACTGGCGCTCCTCGCGGCCCCCGGGCTCGCGCTGGGCTGGCTGCTCACGTTCAGCGTGGTGTTCTCCAGCTTCCTGCTGATTCCGTATCTGGGCGCGTACATGGTCGGCAACCTGGGCCTGCGCCTCGAGGACCTGTCCTGGGTGTACCTGTGCGGAGGCCTGGCGACGCTGTTCAGCGCGCGCCTGGTGGGACAACTCGCGGACCGCCACGGCCCCGCGCGCGTGCTCGGAGCGCTGCTGGTGGGGACGATGGTGCCCCACGTGGTGTTCACCCACCTGTCGCCCTCGCCGCTCCCGGTGGTGATGGGGGTCTTCATCGTGTTCATGGCGATGACTTCCTGCCGGGCCATCCCCACCCTCGCCCTGGTCACCGCGCGAGTGCCGCCGTCACTGCGCGGGCGCTACCTCGCGGTCAACATGGCGGCGAGCGACGCCGCGTCCGGGCTCTCCGCCTGGATGAGCGGACTGTGGATTGCGACGGCGCCCCAGGGCGCGTTGGTGGGCTTTGGCCAGGTCGGATGGATGGCGGTGGGAGTGACGGCCTTGTCGTTGTGCATCCTCTGGACGTTCGGACGTAGCGCCGTTCCCGCGACCGCTGCGGCGACCTGAGCGCGTCCCCTTCGTGCTTCTCCCCGACAGGACGCCCCCGGCGCCCTGAACGGCGGCTCATTGCCTGTTCGTGCCCCGCAGTCCCACCCACAAAGGAAGACTCATGGACCCCGCCACGAGAAACCACCCATCACTCCCCCGCCCCATCACTGGAGACCTGAAGCTCGACGGCTCCCACCGCCTGCTGGCCGAAGCGAAGCGGCTGGTGCCCGGCCTCACCCAGTCGATGATGAAGAAGCCCGAGATGTTCGCGCCCGGCGCCTTCCCTGTCTTCGTGACCCGGGGCCAGGGCGCGCTGGTGGAGGACGTCGATGGCCAGCAGTTCATCGACTTCATCAGCGGCCTGGGCGCCAACATGCTGGGCCACAATCATCCGGACGTGGTGGAGCCCATCCGCAAGCACCTGGAGGAAGGCGTCCTTCACTCGCTGCCCACGCCGGTGGAGGTCAGCGCGGCGCAGGTGCTGGTGGACATGATTCCCGGCGCGGAGATGGTGCGCTTCTTCAAGACGGGCGCGGATGCGACGTCCGCCGCGGTGCGGCTGGCCCGCTACATCACCGGCAGGGAGCGCATCATGACGGTGGGCTACAACGGCTGGCACGACCACTTCATGTTCGACACACCGGGCGTGCCCGCCGCGCTGGCCGGGCTCACCCTGCGGATGCCGCTCTTCACCGAGCCGGACGAGGCGGCCCTGCTGGCCAGCATCGCGGAGAACGGGAAGCAGCTCGCGCTGGTGCTCCTGTCGGTGCCCTACAACCGCGTGCTGAGCCGAGAGTTCCTCCAGGCCGTGCGCGCCGCCTGTACCGCCCATGGCGTGCTGCTGGTGCTGGACGAGGTGGTCACCGGGTTCCGCCTCGCGCGAGGCGGCGCCCAGCAGTTCTTCGGAGTGCAGGCGGACTTCGTGTGCCTGTCGAAGAGCATCGCGGCGGGCATGCCCCTGTCGGCGATTGCCGGCCCGGAGCGGCACCTGAGCAAGCTGGCGGACCTGCAGGTGTCGACCACGTTCGGCGGCGAGCTGCTGTCGCTGGTGGTGTGCGAGTCCGTGCTCAAGGGGTACCGCCAGAGCGGCTACGTCGAGCACATCGCCACCCTGGGCAAGAGGCTGCGCACCGGCATCAACGAGCGGGCAGAGAAGCTCGGCTCGCCGCTGCGGCTGGTGGGCTACGACGCGATTCCGTTCTTCCTCTTCGACAGGAACCCCGCGGAGCACGCGAAGCGGATGCAGCCGTTCCAGGCCGGCATGGCCCGCCGGGGGGTGCTGCTGCGCCGCGACGTCAACTTCATCTGCGCCGCGCACACGGCGGAGCAGATTGAGTACACGATTGAGATGGCGGGAGAGGTGATGCAGTCCCTGCTCGCGCCCTCCCCGGCCGCCAGCGCGGCCTGAGTGCGGATGACACGGCGGCCGGGGGCTTCACGCTCCCGGCCGTCGTTCAGTCGTGGGGCTCTTCGTGGTCCGCGGTGTCGCGCTTCCAGTAGCCAATCACGCGCACCCAGCTCTTGTTCAGGCCGCGCTCGTTGACCAGGAACTCGCGGATGTTCCGCATCGAGGAGGCCTCACCCGCCGCCCAGACGAAGCCGTCCCCTGGAGGGAGCGTCAGGTTGCGGATGGCCTGCTCCAGGAGGTCCGTGGTTCCCGGCGCCGCGCCGTCGCGGTGCAGCCAGGTCAGCTCCATGCGGGCACGGGTGTCGAGCGGAACCACCTCGGAGGCGTCGGCGGCTTCGAGGAAGACGATGGCGCGGGCGCTGGCGGGAAGCTCCTCCAGCCTGCGGCTGATGGACGGCAGCCCGCTCGCGTCCCCCGCGAACAGGTACCAGTCGAAGTCGTCGGCCACCATGAGCGAGCCCCGAGGCCCCGCGACGCCGATGAAGTCTCCCTCCTTCGCCTGGGCGGCCCAGGTGGAGCCGGGCCCGGTGCCGTGCAGCACGAAGTCGAGGTCCAGCTCACCGGCGACGGGGTCATGGCGACGGGGCGTGTAGTCGCGCGTCGCGGGCCGCGTGACGCCCTCCGGGAAGACGACGCCGTGCGGACCCATGGTCGGCAGCGCGGGCTTGAGCTCTCCCGGATTGGGGATGAGCAGCTTCACGTGGTCGTCGGCGCTGGCGCTGTGGAAGCCCACGAGGTCCTCCCCACCAAGCGTGACGCGCAGCATGTGCGGCGTGAGCCGGGTGACCCGGCGGACCTGGAGGAGCCGGAACTTCACCGGGAAGGGACCTCGACGGAAGACTCGCTCTGCCACGACCTGCTCCTGTGCGCGGTGGGAACCTGGATGCATCTGAATATGATACTGCTTTTCATTATCATCGTGGCGTGAATCATCGCGACGCGCAGCGCCCTCTTTACCCGGACGGCCTCGCCACACCGCC
Source organism: Pyxidicoccus caerfyrddinensis (assembly GCF_010894405.1). Taxonomy (GTDB): domain Bacteria; phylum Myxococcota; class Myxococcia; order Myxococcales; family Myxococcaceae; genus Myxococcus; species Myxococcus caerfyrddinensis. The sequence goes on along the minus strand of NZ_JAAIYA010000036.1, from coordinate 28,802 downwards.
CCAGGTCGCGAGCCACGTGCGTCATCGTGTCGGCCCACGGAGCTCCGCCGGGGCGCTTGCGCGCGAACAGGTCCACCGCACATAGTGACTCCGGCTCCTGTTTCTTGCTCTTCGCTTTTTTAAGATCTTCAATGCTTCTGCATGCTTGCGAAGCGTTACGACGAGTGCGGGCAGGCAATACCACCGGCGTATTCGGCGACGCCTGTGGCTTGTTCCAGGCGCCACTGACTCCTGACATCCAGCGAAGTTCGAGACTCCTCCCATGACGACTGGCCTGACACTCAAGCAGCGCGCCCTTCTGGGGGTGCTGGCCTTCTTCAACGTGGTCCTGCTGCCCTTCAGCAGAGTCACGGGCCTGGCGCACCAGGGACTGCTGGTGTTCCGGATGCGCTACATCCTGCTCAAGCCACGGCCCGGGGACATCTATGTGGCCAGCGCGCCCAAGACGGGCACGACGTGGATGCAGCAGATCGTCTACCAGGTCCTCACGGGCGGCCGGGGTGAGTTCGAGCACCTCTACCAGGTGGCTCCCGATCTGGATGCCCTCGCGTTCAAGGGCTTCGCCCGGGAGGTGCTGGACACGATGCCCTCCCCCCGCATCCTGAAGACGCACCTGTACTACTGGATGGTGGCTCCACCTCCGGACAGCCGCGTCATCTACGTCACCCGTAACGCGGCGGACGCGATGGTGTCGCTCCACCACCACCTCGGCCTGGTCAATGGCTACTGGACCCGCCTCGACGCCAGCTTCATTCGCCACTCCGGCATGGTGACTCAGTGGCTCAAGCACCTGGAGACCTGGTGGCCGCACCGCGCGGATCCCAACGTCCTCCACATCCGCTACGAGGACATGAGCGCCGACCTGGAGGGCAGCATCCGGAAGGTGGCGAGCTTCCTGGGCGTCACCCTCGAGGAGGAGCGCATGGGTGACATCCTGGAGAAGTGCAGCTTCGCCTACATGAAGAAGCACCATGAGCGCTTCGACACGCGGCTGCGCGTCTTCCATGCGGGCGCCGCCAAGATGGGCTTCATCCGCAAGGGCGTGGTGGGTGACAGCCGCACGGCACTGACGCCCGAGGTTCAGGCCATGCTGGGAGAACGGATGGGACGCCTCCGGAAGAAGCTCGGCGCGGGCGAGACGGAGATGTGAGGACCCGCGGGCGACCGGGGTCCGTCACCGGGCTCAGGTCGCCTGCAGGCATCGACGAGCGAGTTGCCCGTCGCCTCGGAGACGCGCCACAGGCTGACGGGGCCCGTCCCGCGCTACTCCATGGGGGCAAAGGCGATGCCTCCCAGGACCAGCGCCCGCCCACCGCCATCCTCGGACAGCCACAGCGTCCACGATTCAGGGGACAGCGTTTCGTCGGACTCGGCCTCCACCAGGACGCGGCTCGGTGCATCAGTGGTGACAGGCGAATCCTGCCAGACGGATAGGATCTTCAGGAGCTCGCCCCCGGGCCCGGCAAGCGACGCATTCCGTGCCGTCCAGAGCGCGCCTGGCTCGCGGGCTCGCAATGAAAGCTCCACGAGCACCCTGCGCTCCGCGCGGTAGGTGCGCAGCTGCTTCGCGGTGAACGCACCGTGTTGCCACCGGGTGGCCACGTCCGCGAGGTTCCTCGTCACGACCCCGCTGTCCGCCAGCACGTTGAAGTTTCGCAGCGCCGTCAGGCCCGCGGTCGCAGCCTGAGCCCTTGCCAGCGCATCCTGGCATTGGCGCACAGCAGCCCAGGCCGCTCGCATCTCCGGCGGGAATGACTCCACCGGGCGCGGAGCTCGGAACACCTCCACCAGGCGGTCTGCCCGGTCCCCAATCACCACAAGGATGACGGTGGCCTCCGGCGGAGCCATGCCGTCGTTGAAGTGTACGGTCAGCCGCAGGCGGTCGCCCGGCTTCAGCTCAGCCGAAGGCACCAGCCGGAGGACGGAGTCCCCGGCGTCGATCTGCGTGAAGGCGGCGGGCCGCTCCAGCTCCATCTGAAGCCGTCCCGCCGGCTCACGCGCGAGCTTCACGTCGAATGTGAGCACGGTGGAGACACCCGGACGGATGTGGATCTCTGGCTCCGCACCGGATGCTCCGACATGCAGCTCGATGCGGCGAAGACCTGTCTCGGGCAAGGCAGGCTGAGCGGCTGCGGTGGCGCCCAGGCTCGTCACGAGGGCGACCACCAGCAGGGAGACAGAGAGTAGGCGCACGAGGCGGAAGCTCCTGGAGGTCACGAGCCTGGCGCCCTTACGAGTGGCGCCATACGGCTCGGGTGGCGTCCACAGCGGGTTACTTGAAGTGGTTCACCCGCCTGAGCTTTGCCACCGGCCGCGCGAGCACCGTGCCGGGTTCATCTCCCGCCCCTTTCGGCTCCAAGCCCAGGGCCCGATCCTCATCCAGCAACACCATGCAGACGGGGAAGTGCCGGCCATCCTTCGTGCGAGCCTCGGTGAACCAGCCATGGATACGGCCGTCGGCAAAGAACAGCCGCCCGGCCACGGTGGTCCCGAACCGAGGCAAAGTCCCCAGCTCCTCGTCGAGCGAGAACACCGCGGGCCCTTCCCGAAGGGGCGCCAGCCCCGTTTCGTAGGGAACGATGCTTCCGTCCGGTACTGAGGCGCCGACCTTGCTGAACTGGAGCGCCTTCATCGCGTCCAGCGCGTCCTGCGGACATTCCTCGGGCGGAGGCCGATCCTTCCGCAGTGACGCGAGGGCATTCGCCGGCTCGGCCTTTGGGGGACCGGAGCACGCCGCGCCCACGCACGCGGCGGCGGCCACACCGAGCGCACCGCGCACGGCATCCGGTGTCTTCACGCGCTTCTTCGCGAGTGGCGTGACAGGTGTGGAGGTCTTCACGTCGGGAGTGTCCTTGGGCTGGGTCATGGGCGCAGCATCGGCTCTGGCCGGGCTCTCCACCAAGGCTGGCGGCTCGGCCGCCTCCGGCCCTGGAGGCACTCCAGGCCGCGCGTACGCACCTTCCCCGGGGCGAGCTTGAGTGGAGGCAGCCTCGTGTCCCTCGGATGGTGACGTGGCCCGCCCCCCGCGACAGGTGAACAGCACAGCCGCGAGGCCGAGCAGCGCCAGCATCCCCAGGGCAACCGCCAGCCTCATGCGAGGGAAACGCCGGCCTCGCGTCCCATGTGAGGCCCGCTCTCGAAGTGGCCTGCCACTGCCCGCGCGAAGCAGTGGCTGTCCGTGCGCGGACGTGGCCGCCGGGGCCGAGGGTGGAAGCAACATGACCCCGACGACCTTCCGCCCGGTCGTGGAGCTCCGCGTGGCCGGCGCGTCCTGCTCCGGTGGGGCCATGGCCGATGCCAGGGGCCACTCCGGTCGTACCGTGCGTCGCGCGGAGGGGTCTGCGCCCTCCGCCCCTTCTTCCCAGTCGAACACCCGCGCTTCCCAGGTCCGTGCCGGGCCGAGCGCCATCGCCATCTCCAGCGCCCGGAGCAGCTCGCGCCCGGAGCCGGGGCGTGCCTGGGGATTCTTCTCGAGCAACTGAGCCACGACCGCGCTGAACGCATGCGGTACCCGGTGGTTGATGGCGGCCACGGGCGGCGGGACGTGCGCGAGGATGGCCAGCAACAGCAGGTCGGCTGGAAGATCGGGCGGAAACGGGTAGTGCCCCGTCAGGGCGCGGAAGAGACATACGCCCAGCGCATACAGGTCGTCGGTGGGCTGGAACGCGTAGCGCGCTTCCGCCTCGCGGAAGTGCAGGCGATGGAAGTCGAGGGCCTCGGGGCTGCGCAGGTGCACGGTGCCCGGAGGCACCACCGTCGAGGTGAGCGTGCTGGCACCCTCCTGCCGTCCCACGCCGAAGTCGATGAGGATGGGCTGCGAGTCACTCGCACGGATGAGGATGTGCTCGGGCTTGAGGTCCCGGTGGCGCACGCCCCGCGCGTGCAGCCATTCGAGTGTCTGGGCCAGGGTGCACGAGATCTGAGCCAGTTCGCGCAATGGCGGGTTCGTGGTCTCCGCCCAGGAGTGCAGCGGCAGCCCCTGGACCCAGTCCATGACGAAGAACAGGTGGTTGCCGGCCACGCCCTCCCAGGTGCCCCAGTCGTGGACGCGCACCACGTTCGGGTGCTCCGTCCGGGCCAGCAGCGCCACCTCGCGCTCGGCCCGTGGGTCCGAAGGACGTAGAGCGAGCTTGAGCGCGTACGTCTCCCCGGGGGCGCCTGCGGCTTCCACCCGGTACACGGCGCCGTAGCTGCCTGTCCCCAGAGACTCCAGGACGCGCCAGCGGTTCACCTGTGAGCCGGGCTTCAGTGCCGATGGATACGCCCTGCTGTCTTCCGCCGGTCCGGACATGCCCCGCCTCGCCACGAGTCGGTGCAGAACCTAGCAGGTTGTGCGGGCCTCTTCACACCTGGCAGCACGGATTCTCGGATGGCGGAGGATTCGCTTCACGACAGCCGATGGGAACATCCGTAGCCCGCAAAGTCGAAGGCCCTGGAGTCACCGGCTTTCACCGGAAACTCCAGAGCCTTCAGTTGGTCGGGGCGACAGGATTTGAACCTGCGACCACTTGCACCCCAAGGAACTCCAGGAGCCGTCCAGCGGTTACCAGTCCTTCGCAACTCTTCGTAAATACTCGGGTTTCTTCGGCCGGGGTTGTCCAGCCGTCCCATCCTGTCCCCCAGGACACCAAGATTTTTGCTGCTAGTTTGCTGCTGGGCTCCGCCCCGGTGACGCCCGTGGCCTCGGGTTTCGGCCGACTGCTGACCGTCCGGGAGGTCGCGCAGCGGCTGGGGGTCTGCCGGGCCACCGTGTACCGGCTGTGCGAACAGGGCACATTACCCCACGTCCGCATCTCCAATGCGGTTCGGGTCAATGCAGAAGCCTTGGAACAGTTCCTTCGCGCGCACACAGAATGAGGCAGGCTAGATGTGGCGCGGACTGCACCTAAGCCATCCGAACTAAGTTTTTTCAGGGGTAGCACCGCCGCTCATCCGCAGGAGTGCGGAGGAGCGGCGCGATGGCCCAGGCAAGGCGCAGTCTGACGCTGACGCAGGCGGAGCGGAAGGGACTCCTGCGCGTCCTGAGGAGCCAAACTCCCTCATTCACAGCCCGCGGCCACGAACCGGCAGGGAGCAGGGGATTGGGAGGGTTAGGCGTTGACCGCGCGCAGTGCTGCGTCTGCCGCCTCGGCCAGCGTCGTCCCGCATGCCATCTCTTCGATCTGCTCGCGGTCCTGGGCCTGGTAGAAGCCAACCCGCCAGTTGGTCGTGAATCTCATGATCGTCAGGTGTCCGTCGAAGCGTGCCTTCGCAACGGCCACCAAGCGCTCCATCATGTCAATGTCTTCGTCGTTCATGTCAGTTTCTTCCTCTGGGCTTCGGGGTTTAAGTAGACGCTAAGCCATCCGAACTAAGTTTTTCAGGGGTAGCATCGCCGCTCATCCGCGGGAGTGCGGAGGAGCGGCGCGATAGCCCAGGCAAGGCGCAGTCTGACGCTGACGCAGGCGGAGCGGAAGGGACTCCTGCGCGTCCTGAGGAGCCAAACGGAAGCTGAAGGACACCTACTTCAGCCGCATGCTGACGACAGAGCGGGAGGCGTTCTATCCTGACGCCGTCCGACTCCTCCGCGCCTGCAGCGACCGGGGACAGTCCGCAACCTCATGCTGCGGACTCCCCTCTGAACGGACTTTCTCCGGATGGCTTAGACCGTCCGTTGTGATAGGGAAGCTCTCCCAGTGAGTGGTCACTGGCAACTCCGGCCGAAGCAGGCGCCATCGGAGATCAGATGACCGAAGCCGAGATCCTTGAGAAGCTCTCCAGGCTCTTCAGCCCTGGAGGCAGGCTGCACGGCCGGTTCACCCCGCCGGAGGGCGTGCAGCTCGACGTACTGGTACCAGGCAGCGCGTGGCAGACGTTCGTCTGGCCCGAGAAGAGCGTCAGTCCCCACATCCTCCGCGTCTACTCGCTCTCGGGCTCCAACCCGCTGCTGGCCCACTTCTGGCGAAACGAGACGCGCGCGCTGCACCGGCTGTCGGGCCGGAAGCAGTCGGCGCTCCCTCGCCTGACGGGGGCTGGGCTCGTCCCCGAGATGGAGCTCGGCTACCTGCTCCTTGAGGACTCCGGCTTGCCTCTCGAAGGTGACCACCCCACCCTCGCCCGTCTTCGCGCGGATCGCGTCACCGCCCTTCGTTGCTTCTCCACCCTCTGTGACGCCCTGGCCGTCCTCCACGGCGAGGGCATGATGCACCGCTCGTTGACGCCGCATACCGTCAGGGCCTTGGACTCAGAGGAGGACCCCGCCGTCTACCTCGACGGCTTCCAGTTGAGTGCGTTCGTGACCGCGTGGCTGCGGGGACAGGGCGCCGTCGCCGAGCCCCACTCGTCCGGCTTCCTTCCGCCCCAGCCCTGCTCGCTTGCGTGCATGGCACCGGAGCGGCTCTCTCCCCTCTTCGGCAACACCGCCCGGCACATCGAGAGCTTCGCCTGTGATGTGTTCGGGCTCGGGATGATCGGCATCGACTGGTTCGCCGGGCTGCCCGCACAGGAGTGCCAGGGGATTGTCACCAACGCGCGCTACGTCCCGTCTACCCACGAGCAGTTGATTCGTCTGGCGCAGGAGCGGCTGCGCGCCGCGCAGGTGCCGGATGAGTTACGCAGGCTGCTCGTCCAGATGACCGCTCCCGCGCCGAGCAACCGCATTCCTTCGGGGCTGGAGGTGGCGGACACCCTCGGCCGCCTCTACCCGGGGCTGCTCGCGCAGTTCGAATCGGCGCAGGGCGCCACCTCCTCCAAGCCCCATCAGCTCTATTTCCTCCGCGAGACGGTCGACCGCATCTTCAAGGACGGGATGACGCGGAGTCCCCCGACGAGCCCCGACATCCGTGAGTATGCGGAGTTCGTCGAGAGGGACCTCTACGGCGGCGTCGTCACGTGGTCTCCCCGCGGCTTCGCCCCCTGGGAGGACAAGGAACCGGAGAAGGCGCGGCTGGCGAAGATGGTCCTCATGGGACAGCGCTACGCGTACTTCTGCCAGTACCTCAACGAAGGGCGGCAGGACGAAAACAAGAAGATTCTGCTCGTGAAGTACGCCTGCCAGGCGGACAAGGTTCGCGAGCTCCGCCAGCAGTCGCACCGCCGGGTGATGCCACCCATCCAGGCCTCCTACTTCCTCCCCACCAATCGGCTGGGCCTCCAGCGCCCGGTGCCAGCGGAGACCCCCGCGTGGACGTCCATCGTTCAGGTGGTGCGGTTCGACGAGCAGGCAGAGCAGAACTCCATCGTGGCGGCCACGGCCGACTGGCTCGTCCGCTACCAGGAGGCGCAGCTCACGGTACAGGAGTACCGCTACGAGCGGCAGAACGAAGGCGCTCCCCGCCCCCCGGATGATAACTCTCCTCGCCCCATCATCCTGCGTGCCGCTGGTCGCCCTCTTGAGTACGACGCGAGACGCGAGGTGGCGGCCTTCGCCGAGCTGTTCTTCCGCGAGCAGCTCGTCCCGTTGATGGGCGCCCACTTTGAGCAACGGGCGGAGCAGGCCTTCGATGAAGGCGAGACCATCCAATTCCTCGTCCGCAACGAGCGCGGAGAGGACGTACCCATCAAGCTCGAGCTCGACGCGGCGCTCGACCCCTACACAGTCCGCTTCAAGCCCAACGAGAAGGAGTTCCTCCTGCCGGAGCGCGGCACGGTGCGTCCGGACGACAAGGCCGCGCGGATTGTCCTCTCAAGGCAGCGCCGCGCCTCCCAACGCTTGCGCACCCACCACCAACTGCTCGCCCAGCTCCGAGAGCCCCGAGGACTGCCGCTCGCTCCACCCGAGATTCTCAACACCGTCGCGGCGGACCTGCATCGCTCCTCCCCGGAGGCGGCGAAGCTCGTGCGCCGCATCATCGACGAGGAACCCTTCTTCGTCGTGCAGGGCCCGCCAGGAACGGGCAAGACATTCATCGCCTCCCACATCGTCAAGGATGTTCTCCGGTTGGACCCGTTCGGCCGGCTGCTCATCAGCGCCCAGTCCAACGCCGCCCTCGATAACCTGCTGGAGAACGTGGCCCACCTGCTCGGCATCCTGGCCAATCCCTCGGCCGGGGGCCCTCTCCTGCTGCGTCATGCCAGCGCGGAAACCGAGCAGCGGGTGAGTACAAAGGCTCGCCCCTTCCTCCTCACGAATGTCCTCACCAGGACCCGGGAGCGCATGGGGCTGGCTTCCGGTGCGAGCGGGGGGCTCGGGCGCATCCAGAAGGAGTGGGCGCAAAAGGCGAAGGGGCAGGACTTCGATGTGGAGATGTACTCGCGCGTGCAGCGCGCCTCGAACGTGGTCTTCGCCACCTGCGCGGGGGCGGGAGCCGACGCCGAATCACTCCGGGCCGGAAGCGGCTTCGACTGGGTGATTGTCGAGGAGGCGGCCAGGGCGTGGCTCTGCGAAATCCTCGTGCCGCTCGTCCAGGGTGACCGATGGTTGCTTATCGGCGACCACAAGCAGCTTCCAGCCTACCAGCGTGAGGTGGGGGAGCGACTCCTGGCGCGAGACATCTCGGACCGAATCACTGCGGAGGCCACCGGGCAGATCCCCTCCGAGAACATGCGCCCCCTGCTGGGCCACTTCCAGCACCTCATGACCGTCGAGGTCCCCGGCGGGTACTGGACGGTGCCGAGAGACCGCATCGAAGAGCAACGGCGGATGCACCCGGACATCGGCAACCTGGTGAGCCAAGCCTACTACGACGGCCAGCTCCGCACCCATTCGAGTGCCAACCGGCCACACACCCTGCGGCAGCTTCCCTTCCTGAAGCAGACCGCTCTGGTTTGGGTGGACACGAGCGTCTTCAACGAGCGCGCCCATGAACAGGGGCGAATGAACTTCCTCGAGCTGGACCTGCTGGGCGCGCTCTTGAGGGAACTCCCGCACTTCCCCCAGCACGACGTGGAGATTCCCCCTGTCGCCGTGCTCTCGCCCTACCGCGAGCAACTCAAGCGCCTGCGCGAGAAGTTCAAGCAGCTTCCCCAGGAGGTTTTCCAGTCGGTAGATGAGGTGCAGGGGCGACAGGCCGAAGTGGTTTTCGTCAGCCTCGTGCGCAACAACTCGTACGAGGCACCGACGAAGGGCCTCGGCTTCCTGCAGTCGCCAGAACGGGCCAACGTCATGTTCAGCCGGGCGCGGCGACTCCTCGTGGTCCTCGGCAGCCTCACCCACTTCGAGCGCTTCCGCGACACCCACTGGGCCGAAGTGGCCCGGTATGTGCGCTCGGAAGCGCGTTTCATCATCGACCCACGGGAATCCCCGCTGTCGTTCGCGCCCGCGACGAGGAGGTTCTGATGAACACCTATGGCGTGTTGCTCCCCTGCCGTCGCTTCACAGTGCAGGTGCAATTCGGGCCTCAGGAGGGGCTCAGCCCCGTCGAGCAGTTCACGCTGAGGGCCGTCGCCGCCGGCGCCGACAGCATGCCGCAACTGCGTGATGTGTTGAGGCTCGACGAACGGGTGGCGTTGGACCTCTGCGTGGACCTGCTGCGGGGAGGCTTTCTCTTCGTGGACCGGCTCACTGGCCGCCTCGAGTTGGCGCCCACCGTTCGCGAGGAGATGGGCGACCCGGTGAACCCTTCTCCAGACTGGGCACAGAAGCTCGCCTCGACCCGGCCGTCCGAGCCACGAGAATACGCACTGCTCCAGGAGCTCGTCAGCGGTGCGGTGTTCCCTGCCTCTCGCGAGCTCGGCAGGGGCCAGGCGAGACTGCGCGCCCCGGAGAACGAGCGCCTGCCTCTGGTCCAGGACATCCAGAAGCCACAGCTCATGCATGCCGTGGCGCGGGCGGTTCGAAACCGGCTGATGCAGGAGGATGGTGGCTCGTCGGCGGAGCAAAACGTGCGAATGAGCCTCCAGCGCCAGCGTGTCATCGACGTGAAGGTCGTCGGCAATGGGCCGTCGGCCAGCATGGGAGGCGTCAACGTGGGGCGCGAGTTGATCGCCGTGGAGATGTCCCGGAAGGGCGGTGCGGAGGACGACTCAGATGCACCGGCTCTGCGCATCATCGGCCCCTCCACCCTGCCCAGCTCCATCCGGCAGAGCATCTCGCGAGGTCTGGTCGCGCTCTGGCATCAGGGGCTCGCGAGGGAGCGGGGCCAGTTCTTCCCCATTCTGATGGAGCGATTCCGGGATCTTGAGGAGGACAACGCGCCGGAACTGGCCACTGCGGACCCCGTGGCTACCGTCCACCAGCTCGTCTCCGCGGCCAGCGGGCTCGAGACGCTGCCCGCCGAGCCGGAGGCTCTCCGGGCAGCTCATGAGCGTCTCGCAGAGCTTGAGCGCGACGCGAGCGACCAAGTCGACGAGGCCATCACCCATGCGGCGCACGCGCAACTTGTGGTCGGCGCCAGGGCCCACCACGAGGCAGTGCTCTCGGCGCTCGACACGGCCGAGCACCAGGTCCTCCTCGTCAACCCATGGGTGCGACAGCTCGAGCACAACGAGTCATTGCGTAACGCCTTGCTCGGTGCGGTGACACGCGGCGTCCGCGTCCACCTTCTCTGGGGTGTGAGCCGTCAAGCCCGGTTCGAGGATGAATTCGGCCCCCAGGCTCGTAAGCTGCTTGAGGTGCTCGCCCCGCGCGAGCAGAAGACGGGTGGCCTCTTCGTGGCGCAGGAGCCCTGCGCCGTACATGCCAAGCTGGTTGTCTGCGACCTTCGGTGGGCGCTTGCCTCCAGCGCCAACTTCCTCAACAGCAGCGCCGAACGAAGCGAGCACGAGATCGGCGTGCGCGTCGAGGCTCCTGGCAGCGGCGAGGCCCTTGCGCCCCAGACGGGCACCACCTGGAGCCCGACGGATGCTCGCCCTCCCGTGATCCGCGCGCTGCGCAGCACCGTCCAGTGGGCGCGATCCCTCATTCAGGACTACCGCCTGCAGCGCATCATCATGGATGACCCTGCCCTTGAGGGGCAGCGCCAGCTCATTGCCCCGGTGGACTTTGGCGTCAATCTCCACGCCCCGGAGGCAAGCGCGCTATCCATCAACATCTGGAAAGGCGAGTGGCAGAGGCGTGCGCGCCTGCTCCAATCACGAATTCAGGGAGCCGGCACGCTCGTCATGCCCGTGGCCGACGTCCAACACCGGAAGCTGTTGCTCGACGCACTCCGGCTCGCGACACGACGAGTCGTCATCTCCTCACGGGCCCTGGGCATCGGCGTGCTCGGCGTAGCCCCCGCCTCGGTTCTCGAAGAGGCTGTCCGACGCAACGTTTCGGTGACCATCTTCTTCCATGATGAGGGCGAGGTGCAGGAGGAACTCGCCACCAGGCGGGAGGCGCTGGCCCGCGCCGGAGTCCGCTTCCTCCGGCGACGTGTCCACTCCAAGGTCCTCGTGTGCGATGACTGGGCCGTGGTAACGAGCTTCAACTTCCTCTCCTTCGAGGGCTACTACGACAGCCAGCGTGTCGCCCGACACGAGTTCGGGTTCCGGATTTTCGACCCGGCGCTGTGCGACGCCCTCATCGACTCTCTCGAATCCGCGCCTCCCCCATGAAACTTTGGGTTGCTCTCGCGGCCTGCGAGGCAGGACCAGCGCAGCGCCACCAAAGCTCGCAGGGTGTTGAGCACAAAGGAACCCAGGAGCCGTCCAGCGGTTACCAGCCATTCACAACCCATCGTAAATACTCGGTTTTCTTCGGCCGGGGTTGTCCGGCCGTCCCACCCAGTACCCCAGGGCCCCAAGATTTTTGCTGCTAGTTTGCTGCTGGGCTCCGCCCTGGTGACGCTCGTGGCCTCGGGGCCCGGCCTGCTGCTGACCGTCCGGAAGGTCGTGGAACGGCTAAACGGGCGATCGTGATTCTCGCACGGCCTCAGGCGGTACGCCTGAGGTCGGCTCGGCGCAGGGATGGACTGGCAGAGCGTTGAGCATTGCGTGCCGCGAGGTAGGCATGCACCCGGTCCATGAGCCGGGCCATGGTGCGGCAGCGGTGATTGCGGGTGACGTTGGCGTGCAGGTCTAGCCACACGCGCTCGATGCGGTTGCCCTCCGGGCAGCACGGCGGCAGGAAGTGGAGCCACGAAGCGCCCCCAGGCTGCGCGAGGGCCTTGAGCGTCTTCTTGCTGCTGTGGACCGAGGCGTTGTCCAAGATGAAGTGAATGCGGTGGGCCCTCCGGTATTCGCCCGCCAGATGCCAGAGCAGTTGGATGAAGAGGGCGCTGGCCTTGGACTTGCCCTCGACCCACGCCAGCTTCCCGGTGCAGGCATTCAGCAATTGTGTTGTAAATTCAACATATTGCCGACAATGGCCACCGCTTTTCAAAAAAACGCTTTTGACAAACGCTCCCACTTTTCGATATCCCATCAAGCATGGAGCGCGGCGACCAGACATCCGGCGCACGGGGCACCGACTCGATCCCGCGAGCAGCCGTCGAGCAGATCCTCCACGTAGTCACCTTGCTCGACTCCAAGGGAACGTCGACGTTCGACGATGTTCGGCAATTGCTCCATCTTCGCTCGGCCCGAAGTGCGCCAGCCTCGCGTGAAGCCATGTGGACCGTCGCGCGCGACGTGCTCTCCGATCTCCAGCGCCTCGGATACGCGACTGTCGGCGCCCTGCCGCGCAAGCGATCCGAGGTCGAACGCCTTCGTGAATCGCCCTGCGAATTGACCGCGACAGGCCGGGCACTTGCAGGACTACTGGCTGAGAGGCAAGGGCGTGGCCGCGCCTTCGATCAACTGCTCGTTGTGTGGATGAATGAGCACCCGTACTTCCGCCAGTTCATGGCTAGGCTGCTGTCGGGACCTCTCTACATTCCTGATGTCACGACAGTGAAGCAGGTCGGCTCGCCGACCGCGGACGCCTCTCTTGCAGAGCGCGTCATCGCGAGTTGCTCTACGCGCCTTGCTGCCACGGTCTATCCGGAAGCGAAGCTTGAGAGATTCGCGGCCGCCATTCATGAGAGGGTGATGCAGGTGGAGAGCCGGGCCTCGCTGAGCGACCTCAACGCGAAGAAGTTGATCGACGCGATCGAGGATCTCATCGTCATCCCCGCGTTCCTGCTCGCGGAGGAACTCCCCTTCGATGCCGTAACGTTTCAGCACCTCATCCGCATTTCGCAGGACTTCCTATCCGCAGCGTGGACGTCGTCCTACCCCGTATTCGAGGGGCGCGTCGTCTTCGCCACCTGTGAGTTCCGACCGGCGCTTCACGGGGGGACCAGGGCAGAAGGCGTCGTTCACCATGGCAGGACCTACGCGGCCCCGCTCTTCAAAGAGGCGCTACGCGCGGCACACCAGCGGCTCGCCGACAGCCAAGGGGCCTACGTCGATGCCTATGCCCTTCGCGCCCTGGTCTGCGTGCAGCTCGGCATCCAGCCAATCGTCTTCGCTCATTGCCTGGATGAGATCATCCGCGCGGGCCAATCGAGCGGGATGGTGATTTTCACAGAACTCCCCTTCGCACCGCCGCCGCCGGGGGAGTCCTACGTTGAGATTGGCAATCGACGGATCGGTTTGATCAAAGTCGTAGTCGCAGCGAATGGGGAGTGAACATGGCGCTCAAGTCCTACTACGAGACCAAGTACGGCCTCCGCTCAAACCCTTTCCCGGGCAAGGGAACCTACGGCGAAGACAGTCAGCGGGTCTACGTGCCCGAGATGTTCGGATCGCAGAGGACCGAGTTTCTCCACAAGTTCGTTCGAGCTCCGCTGGAGAACGGCCAACCACTGATCGGAGCGGTTTGGTCGATCGTGCCGGGTGATCCAGAGGCTCGCGGCTTCGGAAAATCCACCCTGATGGGCGAGGAGGCGAAGCTCATTAACCGCGACCTTGGCCTCGGTACGCTCAAGACACTCGGTGTCTCTGAGGATGACGCACGCGCGAATCCCATCCTTGCCGGGTACGTGTCCTTCAACACTAAGGCACAGGGCGGCATCGCGAACATGGACGCCGCCGCATTTCATCTCGTCCGCTTCATCCTTCGGAGTATCGACACCTCCGGCGAGACTACCCACCGCCGCTTGCGTGAACTCGCCGCTGCGAGGCTCGTCGATGCGGGCAAGGCAACCACGGGACACGAGAGCGACGCGATTGTCGATGCAGTGCGCGAGAGGTTCAGGAATTTGGCCGTGTCCATCGACATCCGGAACCTCCTGGCAGACTACCTCTTTCATCTGGCATCGCCTGACACGGGGGCGCTGGAACGCTTCCTCGCTGATGAAGTCGGAACTTGGCACCACGACCGGAACGGGCTGAAGTACCTGCAGATCTTCGTCGTATTCGCCGAGTTGGCTGGTATCGAGCACGTGACGTTCTTCATCGATCAGGTCGAGGACTTCACGTCGCAGTCAGGAACAGCCAAAATCCATAAGAATGTCAAGATCATTCGCGACGCGCTCCTTGAAACGGAGCCGTTCGCGTCTCGCGCTTCCTTCGTCTTCCAACTGCACCCGGCTGCTTGGGGCCGCCTTCGAGATGCCTGGAAGCACGAAGACCTCCGCTCCCTCGATCCCGATGACCCGTTGAACGCCTCGGTCGTGATTGTTCTGACAGGGCTGGAGACCTTCGACTCGGCTCGACTTCTGGCCGAGCGTTGCATGAACGACCCATCCGTTGCGCTCCCCTCCAGGATGGGCGGCATTGCCCCATTTACGGAGTCCGCGCTTAAGCGGGTCTGGGAGGCCACGAAGCCCCGGCCGCGGTACTTCCTCCGCGTCCTTCACGACATCCTCCAGCTCGGCAAGGATGAGCGCCAGGATGTTCTCGATGATGGGTTCGTTGAGCCGAAGCTTGAGAGACTGGTCTCCGAAGCGCAGGCCGATACCGATGCCGGCATGGGCGAAGATGATCGCCTCGCTTGATTGGGTGCCTTCATGTGGTGGCACCGACCGCTGCAACGAGGTTTCCCTCCGCTCCTCCCCGCGAGCCTACTAGACCTCGTCGCAAGGGCGTACGCAGTTGTCGAGGTCGGGGGACTGACTGGATGCGGCGCTCAACGCGGACGAAACTTCGAGCAGCTGTTCTACGATCTCTGCGACCAACGCGGCGTGCGACTGTGCGAGCGCGCGGGTGCCCGAACGATCGCTGAGAACCGAGCCGCATCGGGTTTCCGGCACGAGGTGGATGGTGTAACGCGCGCGGCGGCGTACATCACTCATTGGGAGCTGAAGCATCTCAGTGCCCAGGTGCCGAAGAACGAACTGCTGATCTTCAACGGCAAGGGGCTGGACTTTCTCCAGGGGAGCCGGCCACTGACAGCGCGCACACCGATGCTGCGATTTCTTCTGTCAGGAGCAAGCGTACGTGACGAGTGCCGCTATTTCGCGGTCCAGTGGGGCATCATGATCATCGAGCCGTTCCGGTTGCCGCTGCCCTTGCTCTATGAGGCCGTGGCAAGAGGCGCGGCGGAGTGCCTGACGCCTGCGGAATGCGATGTCGTCCGCGAACGCGTCTATTGGGCCTGCCGGCCGCTGCAGGACGCCCTGACGGAACTGCACCAGTGGAGTTCGGAAGTCAGCGGCGCAACGCAGTGTGGCCCTGACGCATTACGGATCGCCAAGGAGGTCATCGACGCGCAGGAGCAGATTGGTTCCACCGTCCTAGATTATCTCGACGAGCACCACCACGATTGGCTCGACGATGCGGCAGAGGAAACCTGGCATGGAGTCGGTGGCTGGTAACTGTTGCCGCGCACCTTTGTTGATGGTCGGGTGATCCGGCTGGTTGATGGCCATCGCCGGAGGCGCGCGGCAGCGCCGGGCCGTGGCAGACGTCCCTGCCACAGCGCCATGGGCCGCGCCGCCTGCCACCTGAGCCGGGGGCGGCTGCCTATGGGCGCATGCAGCAGTGCGCCGTTTCCGCCTCCACCGTGCGCCGCCTTTTCCGGCAGGAGGATCTGGACCAGGTGGCGCTGCGCGACTCGGCCGGCAACCAGCGTGCGCAGGATGAGAGCGGCGGAAGCGGAGGGGGGCTCCAAGCGGATGTCGCACAGCAGCTCTCGCAGCTGGGGCGAGACATCCTGCTCCCGGCCCTGGTCGCGCCGGGGCGCAGGCGTCAGCCCGGCCAAACCTCGCTTGCGGAAGGCGTAGTACCACCTCTCCAGCGTCGGCACAGAATAGCTGCGCGTGGCGTCCGCGGTGAGCAGCCCCCAGAGGCGCCAGGACGTGCAGCGGTAGAGGGCTGGGGCCCCACCGCCTGGGGGAACTCGTATCCTCGACCTGCCCGCAGAGCGGGTCGTTCTTTACCAATAGAGACTAACGAGTACCAGCATGGGCGATTCACCGACAGCAAAGGTGTGCGCACGCTGAGAAGAGGCTCGTCCGGCCCAAACCAGGGATTGCACCATAGAACGCCGCTGGTTGTCGGTCGATGAGGCCGCTGCTTACCTGGGAATCATGCGCGAAACGGTGTACAAGCGGTCCAAATTGCGGGCGTATGCCTGCCCACTTTGTGGGCCGCCTCTAGAAGTTCCAGGCCGGGAGATTGACGCCTGGGTGCGCGAGGGCAACGCCGCCGCGGCGAAGAAGAAAACGCGGAGCCGATCCTGAGCGAGGTTAACCATGCCCAGCTTGCCAAACGTCTTCCTGCAGTGCTCCCCGCGCCCCGAGGTGCTGGCCGGTGAGCTGCCCGACTCGCTCTTCGCCGCCGATCTCTGGGACGTCGTCTGCCGCAAGCCCGGCACACACCCTGACTACCTCGACCCGAACCGCTTCTTCGCCAGCACTCACCCGACCGAGAACCTCAAGCTTCTCGTCAAGGACGTCACCGAGCGCCTCGCCGGCGTTCCCGGCGGCACGCCCGTTTATCGCCTGGAAACCGGCTTCGGCGGCGGCAAGACTCACAGTCTCATCGCCACCGTCCACGCCGCCCGCGAGGGCGAGCGCCTCGCCGACCGGTTGCACGACTTCCGCATCAGCAAGTTCCCGGCCCCCGACACCGTCAAGGTTGCGGCCTTCGTCGGCGAGGAGTCTGACCCGCTCAGCGGCAACGAGCAGGTCGTGGACAGCAAGAAGATCCGCACCTACACGCCGTGGGGCCAGATCGCCGCACTGGTTGGCGGCCCCGCCGGCTACAAGGAGGTGCAGGCCAACGACGAGCAGGGCGTGGCCCCGGCCCGCGAGGCGCTGGAGCGGGCCTTCGGCGACCATCCGGTGCTGATCGTCATCGACGAGCTGGTCCTCTACATGGCCCGTGCGTTCGCGCTCAAGGAGGACCAGCCTCGGTCGCGCGTCAACAGCCAGTGGCCGACCTTCCTGCAAACGCTCTTCAAGCTGGCATCCCAGCGACCGCGCACGGTTGTCATTCTCACGCTGCCGTCCGAGCAGGACGCCAACCGCAAGCTCACTGGCGAGTTGAAGCAGCACATCCCGACGGTGCTGGAGACAGTGGACGAGGTCAGCGACACCGCCGGCCGCCAGGCGAAGAACCTGACGCCGACCCAGTCCAATGAGCGGGCCGCCGTGCTGGGCCGCCGGCTGTTCGAGCGGGTCAAGACCGACAAGGCCGGTGACATCGCCGCCGCCTTCGTCGCTCACTACGAGGCCCAGCGCAAGGCCGGCATGGCACTCGACGGGCGGGCGTTCGAGCCGGACTACGCCGAGCAGATTCGCGCCGGCTACCCGTTCCACCCCGAGCTGATCCGCCTGTTCGCGGAGCGGCTGGCCGACATCCCCGACTTCCAGGCGACCCGCGGCGCGCTCCGCCTAGTCGCCCGCACCATCCGCGCGGTGTGGGACCGCAAGGCTGAGCTGGGCGACACGCTGCTGCTCCAGCCGTTCCACATCGACTTGGCCCGTGGCGAGATGCAGGACGAGATCCTGGGCCGGCTGGGCCGCACCGCCTTTGCCCGTGGGTTGGAGGCCGACGTCGTCCGCCTTGAGGGCAGTACGCACGCCAGTCAGGTCGAGGTCGGCTGGCCCTGGAAGGCCGCCACCGAGGCGGCGCTGGTCACCTTCCTGCACAGCCTGCCGGACGGCTCCAAGGGCGGCACCGCGCCCGAGGTGGCGCTGGCATTGGGACGCCCCGGCGTCGATCTGGCCTACGTCCCGAAGGCCCTGGAGGAGACGGAGCGGCGGGCCTGGTACATGCGGCGTGAGGGGGATCACTATCTGTTCCGCACCCGCGCCTCGATCAACAAGCGCTACCAGGAACGGCTGGCCGAGTTGCAGCAGCAGCCGGGCGAGGTGAAGCGAGTGCTCGACGACTGGAGCAAGGAGGTCTACTCCGGGTTCAGCGCCTTCCAGCTGATCCCGTTCCCCACCGACCACACGGCCATCAACGACAACCCCGACCGCATCCGGCTGGCCCTGATCCATTACGACAAGGAGGTTGGCTACGTCGGCCCCGATGCGGGCGAGCGGCTCAACTTCGTTAAGATGCTGTTCTCCAAGACCGGCGTCAACGCCGGCCCGCGCACCTACCGCAACAACCTCGTCTTCCTGCTGGCCGAGGGCACACGGGTGCAGGGTCTCAAGGACGCGGTCAAGTCACTCATGGCCTGGGAGCGGGTCCAGAAGGACATTGAGCAGGAGCAGACCAACCTCGCCCAGGCCGGGGGCTCGACTTACTCGGAGATGAAGCGGCGGGCCAGCGCCGGCGCGACCGGCGTCCCGGCGGAGTTCATGGCGCTGGAGGACGACTTGGGCCGCGTCCGCGAGCAGCTCGGCCCGCAGGAGCTGAACGTCCGCACGAAGTTGCTCGAAGCCTACCGCGTCCTCGCCTTCCCCCGTGGCGGCGAGGCCGACTCCGGCGACCTCTTCGCCGCCAACACCTCGGCGTCCATGCTGGAGTGCTTCCGGGTCGATTTCGGCGAGACTCCGGAGAAGGGTGGGCGTAAGAGCGAACGGCGGGCCGTCGCCGAAGGGCCGATCCTCCAGTGCCTGCGGCAGAACCACAAGCTGGTGCCGGAGGCGACGGCCAGCGACCCAGTGGTGCTCGCCCCCAGCCTGATCCGCCAACCGCCCCTGTGGCAGGAGGGCGAGCGCTGCCTGTCCACCGAGGAGGCCTGGGAACGGCTGCGGCGGGAGCCCGAGCTGCCGATGGTCCTCAAGCAGACTGACCTGCTGCCCTCGCTGCGGGCCGGGTTGACGGTCTCACCCGACGCGCTGTGGGTCTACTACGACCGGGTGGCCAAGAAGGTCTACACCCGCGCCAACGCCGCGGACCTCTCGCCGGTCTTCAGCCCCCAGCACCTGCTATACGACATCGCTGCTGCGGCGGCGGACCGCATCCTGCCGGTCAAGGAGGTCCGCCCGCAGGAGCTGTGGGACCACCTCTGGCCGAAGGACGGCACCGCCCCGGCGGCAACTGTACCGACCCCGCGCTTCCTTGAGGCGGCGAAGGCCAGCGCCCACTACCCTGTCCTGCCCGACCGGACGGTCCTGTGGCAGGCGCTGCAGGAGGGCACCCGCGAGAACCGCTGGGTGCTGTACCAGCGCGGCCCGAACTTGGCCATCGGCGCGCAGGAGATGAACGAGTGGCCGAGCACACCGCGGTTCGAGGATTCCGTCGAGTTCTGGACCTACCAGGCCGCGCTCGACCAGGGCATCTACCCGCGCAAGAAGAAGACAGAGGGGGGCGGGACCGGGGCCAAGGAGCTGCCGCTAACGCCCGCGAACGTGAAGGCCCGCTGCTGGCCGGCGAACACCGCCCAGCTTGCGACGGAAGACCTGGAGCGCTACGCCCGCAACGTCTGGGCCGACTTGAGCCGGCCCGGGCTGGAGACGGTGCTGCGCGACGGCGTCCGCGACGGCACCTGGGCGGCATACCGCCAGGGGGACGAGGAGACCTTCTTTACGCGCGACGACAGCCCCGCCCCTCAAGTGCTCGTCGGCCCGGCGTGGGCGCTGGTTGATTTGTCCTCGGCGCTGGCCCGCGAACTGGACGAACTGCGCCCTGGTCGGGGGCCGCAGCCGGTGGTGCAGGTCGGCACGCCGCGCGAGGCGCTCACCGCCGCCTGGGATGCCCTAGCGACCGCACGAAACGTGCGCATCGCCGAGCTGGGCCTGAGCGTCGAGGACCGTGAGAGCTTCGACAACACCCTACGTGTGGCCTGGGCCGACCGCCCAAAGGTGGCGCAGGTCCACGCGACCTTGGTCGCCAACGGGCAGCGGGTGTTCGAGGGGAAGACCGAGGCAGTCAACGTGACCTATGAGGGCCGTTTCGAGACGTTGAAGGACCTGCTCGCACCGCTGTGGCCGTTCCGCAGCGGCCAGGGGGAGTTGCAGGTAACGATCACCGTGGCGCTCAAATTCGCCGAGCCACCGGCGGTCGATGACGCGGCGCTGGGTACGTTCCGCACCGCGCTGATGAACGCCGGGCAGGGGCGCGTCGAGGTCCGGCTCGTGCCGGTGCGTCCGCGCAAGACAGGGAGTGCGTGATGGAGCGATTCCGGCTGCGCGTGCGGCAGGAAGCGAAGCGCGGACAGATCTGGGAGCTGCACCTGTTCCCGAATGTGGCCGGACGCCTGCCCAAGGAGGCAGACGCCAAGATCATGGGCTCGTCAGCGTCCCCGGAGACGATCCAGTGGCTGCGGGAGCTGTCTGACCCGTTCCTGCAACAGGCCGAGGAGCCCGGCCTCATCAAGGCCAGCGACTTCCGCCCCAGCACATCACCGCGGTGGCTGCGGCGCGCGGACGGCATGCGGCTGGCGCTGGCCTTCGCCTCAGCCCGCTACCTGACCAAGCCAGCCCAGCGCATCATGTTCCGCTCCGGGCTGCTCGAACTGCCCGCCGAGGTAGTGCTGTACTGGTTCACGCTCTGCTTCTACGGCTACCGGCAGCAGGCTGGGCGCGCGGCGCTGCGGACCCTCTTGACCTACGAGCAGGCCGAGGACAAGCCAAAGGCCAAATCAGTTCGGGGCCGCAAGAGCAGTAAGGAGTCTGCCGGACCGACCCTGTTCGACACCAACTGGGCGGATTCGGAGCCGACAGAAGGCAAGATCAAGCCGCGGGCGAAGAAGCGAACCACATCGAGCCGGTGAGAACGCCATGACCCAGACGTTCATCAAGACCAAGCCCTCGTTGCTGGAAGCCGGGCTGCCGTGCGCGTCACTGTCCGCCGAGTGTCAGTCAGACAACGACGCCCGCCAGAGGCCGCCACAGAATCGCTTGCACATCTGGTGGGCACGTCGGCCCCCGACCATCTGTCGCGTAGCGATTCTGACTGCCCTGTTACCACACGACGCCGACCTAACGACTGACGGAACGCGAGAGTTCGATCCGCCAGTGGCGGAAACGGATCTTGAAGCGCTTTCCTCGAAAGAGCGGGAGCACCTGGAGGTCTACCGCAAGTTGCTGGAAGACATCCCGCCCAATGCCCTGACCGACAAACACAAGCAACTCATGCTGCTTTTGAGGGCTTTCGGTGACCCTGCCCGCTTCGCAGAACACCGGGTGGCTGCCCAAGCGTTGGGCATCCCGCTGCCCCGAGCGTTCAGCAAGTACCTCTCCAGCAACCGGGACACGCGCATTCCCGAAGAGATGCTCGTTGACCTTCGCAAGGTCTGGGCCAAGACCTTCGGCCTGTCCGATGGAAAAGCTCCGGTTCTGTTGGACTTCATGGCGGGCGGTGGCGCGATTCCCCTGGAAGGAGTGCGGTACGGGCTAAAGGTCTACGCCAACGACTTGAACCCAGTGGCGGCGCTGGTGCTGAAAGCCACGCTCGAATACTCGGCACGGTTCGGAGCCCGACTGGCTCCTATGATCCGCCGTTTGGCCCTGGATGTCGCTGCGAAGGTGCGTGCTCGACTGGAGCGGTTCTTTCCGTTTCCGCCTGCTTCCGAGTGGTGGCCGGACATCGAACCAGCGGCCCGTGCGAGGTTCTCCGCGAAAGACATTGTGAGTCGAGAGCCGGGGGACTCAGCAAAGCAGATCAAGAACAGCTACCTCTGGTGTCGCACGATCCGTTGCCCGAAGTGCGAGCTGAGCATCCCGCTTTCAACGAACTTTACCCTCGACACGAAGGGAAAGCCGGACACTCATAAGGCGGCGTTCCCCGAGGTGCCGGCACACGGCAACGACTGTACCTTCCGCATCGTTGGCGCGGCCCAGTGGAAGAACTGCCGCTGGCCCCGGCTCGGCTCCGCTCCTTGGCATCCGCGCGACACGCCGACGTTCAAGGATGGGCACGCAGTCTGTCCGCGCTGCGGGAATGTCATCGACGAAGCGGACGCAAAGAAAGCAGCTCAATCTCGCCCCGGCGGGCTGCCGAGCCAGATGTATGCTGTCTGCTCGCAGGTGCCAGTGAAGCTGTCCTACCGCGACGGCTCGACCAAGGTCCGCTACCTGTGGCGATTCCGCGCCCCGACCGACGCCGACCGCGCCGCCGTTGCTTCTGCGGAGGCTGAACTGCGGGCGAACGAGAGCCGCTGGGCACACCTGATTCCGACCGAGCGGATCGAGGAAGGGGCGAAGACACGCGAGCCAATCAACATGGGGCTGACTCGATGGCGCGATCTCTTCATGCCCCGGCAGTTGCTCACAGTACTGACGGTGCTTGATGAGGTACGGCAAGCATCGGCGAAGGCACGGACTGAACTGCCGAAGGAAGAGGCCGAGGCCGTGGCGGTCTACCTCGCCTTTATCGCCAGCAAGGTGGTGAACTACAACAGCGTCAACACCTTCTGGCATTATGGCCGCAGAACTGTCACGCAAACCTTCTCCAGGCATGACTTCGCCTTCCGTCCGGCGTTCTGCGAGTTCGAGGGTGCCCGTGAGACGGTGATGTGGGGCGCATCCCAGGTCATCAACGCCTACACCCAGCTGGCCGGTCTGATCCACGGCGAAGCCGTCTCCCTGGAGGGTGGGGACGAGGAGGGCGGCGACGAAGACGTAGACAACGAAGCCGCTGTGAACGACGACACGGACGACGGTGCGCCATTGGACAGCGTTCTCCCCACGAACGGGGAGGTGCATCTCCGCCCCGAGGTGATCGTCCCTACTGTGACCAACAACGACGCCGCCGCGCTGGAGACCCCTGTCCCCGGCACGGTCCACCTCATCTGCGTCGATCCGCCATATTACAACAACGTCCAGTACGCCGAGTTGTCGAACTTCTTCTACGTCTGGCTCAAGCGGACACTGGGCGACTGGCCGGGTCTGGAGCACCTCTTCCGCGAAGAGCTTGCTGAAACCAATCGGGAGGCGGTCGCCAACGCGGCCCGCTGGAAGGCCGAGACCGAGAAGGAGCAGGCCGTCTGGCAGGAGAAGTTCGACCGGGCCTTCGAGTCCCTGGCTGAGACGCGCGGGGACACCGGGCGCAAACTCGCCGTTGCCGAACGCCGCCGCCGGGCCGCCGAGAGCGCCGGGCCGGTTCCACTGACCGCCGCCGAACGGGCCGAGCAGTTCTACGAGGCAAAGATGGCCGCCGTCTTCCGCCGCGCCCGGCAACTGCTCCACCCGGCGGGCCGCATGGTCGTCATGTTCAACCACAAGATGACCAAAGCCTGGCGGGCGCTGGGTAAGGCGCTCATCGAAGCCGGCTTCGAGATCCGCACGTCAATCCCCATCCACACCGAGGCCGAGAGCAGCCTGAACATTCGCGGCCTCGATGCAGCGCGCAGCACCGTGCTGCTGCTCTGCCTGCCGCGCCAGGAAACCGGACAGGTGACCGGGAATTGGGGCCGGGTTCAGGAGCGCATCGCCACGGTCGCCCGCAGCGCCGCCGGGCACTTCCAGAAACAGGGCATCGCGGGCACGGACCTGTACCTGTCCGCGCTCGGCCCGGCGCTCGGCGAGGTCGGGCGGCACTGGCCCATCACCGACATGGCGGGCCGGGCGGTCGATCTCACCGACGCTCTCGACCGGGCATATCAGGCGGTCGGCCAGTTCCGGTTGGAACAGATCCTCACCCAAGAGCTGCCCGAAAAGGTCGGCAAGATGGTCGAGGGCTTCGCCGCCAACACCGCCGACCGCAACACCCAGGCGCTGTGGCTGTGGCTCGACACTTTTCAGGGTGACGTGTCAGACAGCGACGACGTCCGCAAGCTGGCCAAGTCGCTCGACATCGAGCCGGACACCTTCAAGAAGCTCAAGCTGATCGAGTCAGAGTCAGACCTGTTCTACCTCAAGCCGCCGCAGGACGTGGACCTCGCGCTGCTGGCCCGGCAACAGGCTGGCGAGAAGGTGGCGCGGGGCCGGGAGGCCCGCGAAGGGGACATCTGGGAGGAGCGAAAGTTCCCCAACTTCTTGGGCGCGGCGGTGTGGAACGCCATCTCGCTCCTAGCTGGTGGCGACGAGTTGCACCGGGGCGTCGAGTCGTTCAAGCAGTGGCTGCGGGCCAGCAGCTACGGCGACACGCCCGACTTCCGGGGTGCTTACGCCGTCACGCTCTACTTGCTGGAGCAGGCGTTTGGTCGGCGGAAGGACGACGACCCCTGGAAAAGGGCGACGACCGAGGCCCGGCGAGGCTGGGACTTGGTCCTGCGCGACTGGCGGGGGTGACGCATGGGCTTCCGCGACCTCACTCAGTTGAAGCGCCACTACGCGGGCCAGGCCGGGCAGCTCGTCAACGACTTTTACGTCCCGGTCCTGAGCCAAGCGACCCGCTACGACCGGCAGGCGGGCTACTTCGACTCGTCGGTGCTGGTGCAGGTGGCCGCCGGGCTGTCGGCGTTCGTCGCCAACGCGCAGAAGCACGCGCCCTTCGAGCGACCGCCGATGCGGCTCATCACCGGCACGACCTGGAGCTCCGAGGACATCGAGGCGTACCGCCGGGGCGTCGAACTGCTGCGCGGCAGCCTGGAGCGGACGGCCCTGCGCCGCCTGGAGCCGACCGAGGCCGAGTGCCACCGCCTGGGGCTGCCGGCGGGCTGGAAGCCGGAGGCCGACCAGATCGCCCGCGACCGTCTGGGGGCGCTGGCCTGGATGGTGGCGGCCGGACTGCTGGAGGTGAAGATCGCCCTGCCGCTGGACCACTCCGGCCAGCCGCTCTACCCCGGCCAGGGCGGCGCGCTGTTCCACCCCAAGGTCGGCATCCTCTACAACGGCGCTGGTAACGTCATCGTCTTCAACGGGTCGGTCAACGAGACCAGCGCCGCATGGACGCGCAACCGCGAGGAGTTCGACGTCAAGCGGAGCTGGTTCAACCCGCTAGACGCCGAGGACATCCAGATGGCGGCGGCGCGGTTCGAGATGATCTGGCAGGGCCGCGACCCTGGCCTGCTGGTGCTGCCGCTGCCGCAGGCGGTGCGCGACCACCTCCAGGCGTTCACCCCGCCGGACGGCCCGCCCCGCCGCGACCCGATGCAGCGCGTTGAGTGGGAACAGGCCGGAGACCTGCGCGACCGCATCGCCGCGCAGTGTCTGCTGGACGCGCCGACGAAGCCGGGGGGCGAGTCGCTGGTGCTGGCCCCGATTTGGGTCGATGGCAAGCCGTTCGAGCCGTTCCCGCACCAGGCGCGGATCGCCCGGCAGGCGGTGGACACATTCCCGCGTTCGTACCTGCTCTGCGACGAGGTCGGCCTGGGCAAAACGATCGAGGCTGGTCTGGTGCTGCGCGCGCTGATCTTGAAAGGTGAGCTGCGCCGTGTGCTGATCGTCGCGCCGCGCAACTTGGTCCGGCAGTGGATGGAGGAACTGCGCGAGAAGTTCGCCCTGACGGCCTGGTTCTACGACGGCCACATGCTCCACGACGTGGGCGGTCGCGTGCGGCGGTCGGACGACCCATGGGCCGAGGAAGGCATCGTCATCGTCAGCCGGCACCTGATCGCCCGCCAGGAACGAATGGGCGGGGTACTGGCCGCCAGGCCGTGGGATGCCATGGTGGTCGATGAGGCGCACGCGGCCCGCCGCCGGGTGTTCGGGGCCGAGGAGCCCAACCTGCTGCTACGGCTGTTGCAAGAGATGAAGCAGCGCCGGCTGTTCCGCTGCCTGTGGCTCTTGACCGCGACCCCGATGCAGCTAGCGGCCCATGAGGTGCATGACCTGCTGCTGCTCGCCGATGTGGACGACCCCCGCTGGGGGCCGTGGAGCACCCTGCGGGAGTTCGAGCGGTTCTTCGAGCGGCTACGGGCCTTCGCCACGATGAAGAACGATCGGGCCGAGGTCGTCGCGATGACGCGCCGGGCGGTCGAGATCGGCGCGCCGGACCTGTCACCGACCGAAGTCCCGACGCACTGGACCGAGCTGCAATGGCGCACCCTGGTGCAGCGGATCGTCGGCAACGGCGCGGGGCTGTCGCTCAGTTTGCAGGGGTTGCTGCCGCAGCAGGCCGAGGGGATGACGCCATACCTGGCCCGGCAGACGCCGCTGGCGGTCCACATGTTTCGGCACACGCGGCAGACCCTGCGGGCCTACCGCGAGCGCGGCCTGCTCAATGCGGGGCTGGCAGATCGGCACCCCGAGGACGTGCCGGTCTCCTTCCAGTCCGCCGCCGAGGAAGCCCTGTACCGTCGCATCGACGAGCTGTGCAGCCGGTTCTACCGGCTGGCCGAGGTGGAACCCGACGAGCGGAGCGGCGTCGGCTTCCTGATGGCGGTCTTCCGCAAGCGGCTGGCCAGCTCGTTCGCCGCCTTCCGCAAGAGTCTGGAACGCCGCCGCGACCTGATCGCCGCTGTGCAACGCGATCTGGCCGTCATGGACGAGGCGGCGCAGTTCCAGCAGACGATGAGCGAGGGCGAAGAGGACGACGACGAGGTCGATGCCGCGTCTGCCCTCGACCGCGAGCGCCAGCGGCTCCTGCGGCTGCGGGCCGACCCGCAGCGCCGCCAGAAGCTGGAGGAGGAGCGACTCTACTTGCAGGACTACATCACCGAACTGGGCCAGATCGACCAGGACAGCAAGTTCCGCGAGTTCGCCGCGCGGCTGTGCGACCTGCTCGACCGGGGCCACCGGGTGATCGTATTCACGCAGTACCTGGACACGCTCGACTTCATCCGCGACCAGCTCATCGCTCGCTACGGCTCCCGCATCGCCTGCTACTCGGGGCGAGGGGGCGAAGTCTGGGACGCCGGCGCGAACACCTGGCGCGTCGTGGATAAGGCAGAGGTGAAGGCCCGCTGCAAGCGAAGTCACGCCCGTTCCATCGACATTCTGCTCGGCACTGACGCCGCCTCAGAGGGACTGAACCTGCAAGAGTTCTCGGCGCTGGTGAACTATGACCTGCCGTGGAACCCGATGCGGGTCGAGCAACGGATCGGCCGCATCGACCGCATCGGCCAGCAGGCCAGGGTGGTGCTGGTGTCGAACCTGTACCTGACCGGCACCATCGAGGAGGACACCTACTGGACGCTCAAGGACCGCATCGGCGTGTTCGAGAACGTCGTCGGCCCGCTCCAGCCGATCCTTGCCGAGATGCCCCGCATCTTCCGCAAGCTGGCTCAAGGTGAGATCGAGCGTGCCGAGGCGTTGCGGCAGCTAGAGGCAGCGCGGCAGCGCCAGGCCCCGGCGGTCGCCACGGCCATCGAGGGTCTGACGCCGGACCTGGACGGGGCCGGGACGCCCCAGGCGACCAACCCGCCCGCCACGCAGGCCGAACTGGCATACTGGTGCCTCCAGCACCCCGCCCCCGGTATGCAGATCCGCACCGGCCCCGAGCCCGGCACCGACCGCTTGGCGACGGACGGCACTAACGGCTGTCTGGCCATCATTTGGCCCTACGCGCCGCCGCACCTGGGAATCGGCAGCACGGAGGAGGTGCTCGCGACGTTCAGCGGCGAGGTGGCCGACCGGCACCCGCCTACCGGCCCGATCACTGACGCGGCGGGCGTCGAGCACCCCGGCAAGGAGGGCGTGCGGCTTTTGACCTGGGGCGACCCCTACTTGACGGCGTGGCTGGAAGCGGTGCGCGGCGAGCCGTTGAGCGAGGCGGACTACCAAGCGGCGGGTTTGAGTGCAGAGGTGAATTTCTCCCGATAATCAAGCCAGCGGAAGTGCTCAAACTTTCCCTCCTAAAGCGTTTGACCGGATTCACTGGAACAACCCACACGGGCAGCCACGCTTCTTGCGTACCCGAGCCGGAATCACCGCCACCCCGTATTGCCGCGCCAGCTCTGCGTAAGTGGGGTTGAGGTCCGGTTCGTCGCTGTGCGGACGCGTGACCGCGCTCTTCAGATTGTCCGGCACCCATACCTGCGTCACTCCGCCCATGTACTCCAGCGCGTTGACATGACACGCCACCCAGGTGGGCAGGTCCGCGTTCAGCATCGGCTCCGCGTAGGTGTAGTTGCTGGCGCCCAGCACCGCCAGGAAGAGCTTTTCCTTGCGGTGCTCGCCCGTCTTCTCGTCCACAACGTCGACAGCTGCAGCTCACCGGTGACGAGTCACACATTCCCATCCGGCAGGATGAAATACGGGGGACGCAGAGGCCGCTCTCTCGGACGTGATACCGCGGTGCGCAGACAGTAAGTCCGTCCCGATAAGCGGCATAAGAGCAGTGACGGACCACACCGTTGCAGTACTTCACCCATCAACCTGCGCCCTGTGGGCGCGCTCACGATGCGCGCCACGAGGCCCCTCCGGACCTGCCGTGCGCGTGCGTCCTGGAGGACACCATGAAGGACGAGGACGACACCCCGGCCCACCTTTACGAGAAGGTGGTGAGCCTCAACCTGGAGCTGGCCAACCTGGAGCATGCCCTGCGCGGGGCCCACCTCCTGGCCGAACTTCTCGCCAACAACGACATGCCGACAGAGGATGCCGACCGTCAGGCGCCCCGTTCCATCGTCGCGATCCTGGCCCTGGCGGATTCACGACTCCAGCAGCTCCGCCGGGTCATCCGAGGTGAAGCAGATACACGGCACCTGTGGGCGCCGTACAACGCCATCAGCCCGGAGCTGCTTCTAGAGCACCGATCAGGTTTCGGCCCGAGGAAAGTCGAACACTTGCGAGAGCGATCGACGCGGGCTGTCGCCGCGTGATCAGGTCGCCACCTCACGGAGGTGGCGCATGGAACGCTGGAAGCCGGCT
>NZ_JAAIYA010000035.1 GCF_010894405.1 Pyxidicoccus caerfyrddinensis | reverse complement strand
CTGCCCAGCACCACGTGCTGCTGCTCGTCTTCCATCACCTGCTGGTGGACGGCCTCTCCCTCGACGTCCTCATGCGCGAGCTGGGGGAAGCCTGGACGGCCCTCTCCCGCGGCCAGTCTCCTTCCCTTCCTCCGCTGCGCCTGGGCTACGCCGACGTCGCCGCCTGGCAGCAGTCCCCCGCCGTGCTGGCGCGCGAGGAGGCCCAACTGCGGTGGTGGCGCCAGCACCTGCACGACGCCCCCTCGTTGTTGCAGCTTCCCACCGACAGGCCCCGCCCCGCCGTCCTCTCCGACGCCGGTGGCTTCTCCTCTCCCCTGCGCCTGCCCCCTTCCGTCTCCCTGCGCCTTCGCGAGGTGTGCCGCCAGCACCACGTCACTCCCTTCATGGCGCTCTACGCCGCCTTCGCCGCCCTCCTCCACCGCTACTGCGGCCAGCTCCAACTCTGCGTCGGCACTCCCGTCGCCTCTCGCCCACACCCCGCCACCGACTCCGTCGTCGGCCTCTTCGTCAACACCGTCGTCCTCCGCACCCACCTCTCCCCTTCCCTCCCCTTCTCCTCCCTGCTGGCCGCCGTGCGCTCCACCGCACTCGACGCCTTCGCCCACCA
Source organism: Pyxidicoccus caerfyrddinensis (assembly GCF_010894405.1). Taxonomy (GTDB): domain Bacteria; phylum Myxococcota; class Myxococcia; order Myxococcales; family Myxococcaceae; genus Myxococcus; species Myxococcus caerfyrddinensis. The sequence continues at coordinate 99,195 of NZ_JAAIYA010000035.1, read as the reverse complement.
GGACGTCCCCTTCGAGCGCCTCGTCCACTCGCTCGACCTGCCTCGCAGTCCCAGCCTCTCTCCCCTCTTCCAGGTGGGCTTCGCCTGGAACCCGGTGGGCGGCTCGCTCGCCGAGGCACTGACGGACCTGCGGGCCCGGCCGCTGCCCGTGGGCGCCAGTGCCAGCAAGTTCGACCTGGCCCTCGTGGTGAATGAGCGCGGCGACGCGCTGGAAGTGGAAGCGGAGTACCGCTCGGAGTTGTTCGACGCGGCCACGGTGGAGCGCATGCTGGGCCACTACGTCCGGCTCCTCGCCTCCGCGCTCGACGCTCCCGACACGCAACTCCAGGCCCTGCCCCTGCTCTCCGACGCCGAGCGACAGCGCGTCGTGCGGGACTTCAACGCCACCGCGCGCCCGCTCGCCTCCGAGCTGCCGGCCATCTCCCGCTTCGAGCAGCACGCGGCCCACGCCCCCGCCTCCCCCGCCCTCGTCGCGCCCGATGGGGCCCTGAGCTACGGAGAACTCGACGCACAGGCCACCGCGCTCGCGCGGGGCCTGGTGGCCCGAGGCGTGGGCCCCGAGTCCGTCGTCGGAGTGTGCCTGGAGCGCGGCACCTCGCTGCTCGTCGCGCTGCTGGCCGTGCACAAGGCAGGAGCGGCCTGGCTCGCGCTGGAGCCGGGGCACCCGCCCGCCCGGCGGCTGTCCCTGCTTCGCAGCGCCGGAGCCCGTCTGGTGGTGGCAGCCCCCGAGTCCTTCCCCGAGCCGCTGCCCGACATCGGCACCGTGGAGCCGGATGCCCGGGGGCCCGCCGTCACCCTGACGCCGCCCGCGCTGGAGCACCTGGCGCTCGTCGTCTTCACCTCGGGCACCACGGGCGAGCCGAAGGCCGTGGAGCTCACCCACCGCAACCTCGCCCACCTCTTCGAGGCGCTGGACACCGCCGCTCCCGTGGGCCCGGGTGACACGGTGCTCGCGGCGATGTCCGTCGCCTTCGACATGCACGTGGTGGAGCTGCTGCTGCCGCTGTCGCGCGGTGCCCGCGTCGTGCTGCGTGCCACGGGCCCGGTGGAGCTGGCCGAGGACGTGCGCCGGCATGACGCCACCCACCTGCTGGCCACGCCTTCCGTGGTGTCCGCCGCGCTGGAAGCTCCCGGCGCGGACGAGGCGCTGCGCAACCTCGCCGTGCTGCACCTCGGCGGCGAGGCGCCCTCGGAGTCCCTGGTGCGCAGGCTCACGGGCGGCCCGGTGCGGCTCCTCAACGGCTATGGCCCCAGCGAGACGACGTGCGTGGCCGCGCTCCACCCGCTGCGGGCGGGAGCGCCCTCGCGGCTCGGAGGTCCCCTGGAGCGCGTGCGCTTCCACGTGCTGGACGCGCGCGGCGAGCCCGTGCCCCCCGGTGTGCCCGGAGAGCTGTACATCGGCGGCGCCGGCCTCGGCCGGGGCTACCGCGGCCACCCCGCGCTGACGGCCGAGCACTTCGTCCCGGACCCATTCTCCGGCGTCCCCGGAGACAGGCTGTACCGCACCGGCGACCGCGTGCGCTGGTTCGCCGACGGCACCCTGGGCTTCATGGGCCGCACCGACTTCCAGGTGAAGGTGCGCGGCGTGCGCGTGGAGCTGGAGGAGGTGGAGGCCACCCTGCTGCGCGTGCCCGGCGTGCGTCAGGCCGCCGTGCTCGCCCGCTCCGGGCCGGCGGACTCGCACCTGGAGGCCTTCGTCGTCCTGGAGCACGACGAGGCCCACGCGGCGCGGAGGCTGCGCGCGGCGCTGGCGGCGGTACTGCCGGACGCGCTGGTGCCCTCGCGCTTCGCCTTCCTGGAGCAACTCCCCCTGCGTCCCAACGGCAAGGTGGACCGCAAGGCACTGGCCGCGCTGCCGGTGGACGGCGACGTGCAGCCCCAGAAGGGTGAGCCCCCGCGCGGGCCCGTGGAGACCTGGGTCGCGGAGCTCTTCCAGCGCCTGCTGGGCGTGGAGCACGTGGGACGCGACGCGGACTTCTTCCAGCTGGGAGGGCACTCGCTGGCCGCGGCCCGGCTGGTGGCTCGGCTGCGTCAGGCCTTCGGCGTGCAACTGCCGCTGGCGGACGTCTTCACCGCGCCCACCGTCGCCGGCCTGGCGGAGCGGCTCTCCGCGGCGCCTCGGAGCTCCGCGCTCAAGGCCGCGCCGCGCCCCGCGCACATCCCCGCGTCGCTGGTGCAGGAGCGCCTCTGGTACGCCCTCCAGCTCCCCGAGGCCCCGCCCTACGTCAGCGTCCTGGCGCTGGTGCTGGACGGCCCGCTGGACGTGGCGTGCCTCGAAGCGGCCCTGACATCCGTGGTGGAGCGCCACGAAACGCTGCGCGGCACCTTCGTCCAGGAGTCCAACACCGTCCTCATCCGGACGGGCCCCGTGCGCGGCCCCGTGCTGGCACGACTGGACCTGTCCCACCAGCCCCCGAGCGAGGCGCTGGAGGCGGCGCGTGCGCGCGTCACCTGGCACGACCACCAGCACTTCGACCTGCGCCACGGGCCGCTCTACCGCTTCGAGCTGGCCCGCCTGGAGGCCACCGGCACGAAGCACGTGCTCATCACCGCCGCCAGCCACCTGGTGGTGGACGGCCTCAGCCAGCAGGCGCTGCTGGATGACGTGGCGGCGGCGTACCAGGCGCGGCTCGCGGGCCGGACTCCGCCTCCGCCCCCGCCGCTGCAGTACGCGGACTTCGCGCTGTGGCAGCGCCAGCCCGAGCAGCAGCGCCGGCTGGAGTCGAGCCTGGAGTCCTGGAAGCAGGCGCTGGCCCTCGCTCCGCCGGTGTTGGACTTGCCGCTGGACTTCCCCCGCCGCGCCCCCGCGCTCAACGCCAACATGCGCGAGGTGCGGCTGGGCTGGAGCGCCCCGGCCGTGACGGCGCTGCGCGCGCTGGCCCGGAGCGAGGGCGTGTCCACCTTCACCGCGCTGCTGTCGCTGATGCAGGCGTGGCTGCACCGGCTGAGCGCCCAGTCGCACGTGGTGGTGGCCTCGCCCTTCTCCGGCCGCACGCTGCCGGGCACGGAGGCGCTGGTGGGCCACTTCACCAACGTGGTGCCGCTGTGCACCGAGGTGGAGGGCGCATCCTTCCGCGCGCTGCTGCGGCGCGCGCACGCGGTGGTGACGCACGCCACCGCGCACCAGGAAGTGCCATTCAAGCGCATCGCCGACGCCGTGCGCCCGGACGCGGACCGCACCGCGCCCCCGCTGGCCCAGGCGCTGCTGCTGATGGACGCCTTCTCCCCGCCGGCCTTCGCGGACCTGGAGGCCTCCGTGCTGGAGGGCGCGGGCGTCATCCCCGCGTACGACGTGGTGCTCAGCCTGGCCGAGCAGCCCGACGGCACGCTGTCCGGCGTCGTCGCCACCGACAGCGCCCTCTTCACCCCGGAGACGGCCGCGCGCATGGCGCGGGCACTGGAGCAGCTGTGCGCCGAGGCCGTCCGCGCGCCGGACGCGCCCCTGTCCCGCCTGCCGCTGATGAGCCCGGAGCAGCGCGCCGGGGTGCTCGCCGCGCTGGACGGCGGCCCCCAGGCGGTGCCAGCCGGGGCCTGCGTCCACACCCTCTTCGAGGCCCAGGTGCGCCGCACGCCCCACGCGGCGGCCGTGGCCCACGGCGCCATCACCTGGAGCTACGCGGAGCTCAACGCCCGCGCCAACCTGCTGGCCGCGCACCTGGTCGCGCAGGGCCTGAAGCCCGAGGAGGCGGTGGGCGTGGTGATGGCGCCCTCCGCGCAGGCCCTGGCCGTGCTGCTGGGCATCCTCAAGGCCGGCGGCGCCTACGTCCCGCTGGACCCCGGCTGGCCCGAGCCGCGCAAGCAGTCCGTGCTGGAGCGCGCCGGCGCCCGGCGCCTGTGGGTGGACGCGGTGAGGATGGAGGAGCTCTACGCGCTGGCGCCTCTCGTGGAGGTGCCACCCGAGCCCGCCCACGTGGCGGACGACCTGGAGCCCGGCCCCCGCGCCGTGTCCGAGACGCAGCTCGCGTACCTCATCTTCACGTCCGGCTCCACGGGCGAGCCCAAGGGCGTCATGGTGCAGCACGGCTCGGTGGCCAACCACGCCGTGGCCATGGCGGAGCGCTTCGGCCTCGCGCCCGGTGACAGGATGCTCAACTTCGCGCCGCTGAGCTTCGACGCGGCCGCGGAGGACCTGTATCCGCCGCTGTCCGCGGGCGCCACGGTGGTGATGAACGACGGCCTGCTGCCCGCGCACACCGTCACGCAGTACCTGGAGGAAACGGGCATCACCGTCATCAGCCTGCCGCCCACGTACATCGAGGAGTGGGTGCGCGAGCTGGAGAAGCAGGGCCGCAGCGTGCCCGCGCGCCTGCGCCTGCTGGCCCCCGGCGGTGACGTCCTCAAGCGCGAGCTGTACGAGGCCTGGGTGCGCGTGGGCGGCGCGCACGCGCCCTGGCTCAACGTGTACGGCCCCACCGAGTGCACAATCACTTCCGCCACCTGCGCCATCCCCGGCGCCGGGGGCGTGGACACCGCGCCCACCTTCCCCATCGGCCGCCCCATCCCCCGCGTGCGCTTCTACCTGCTGGACGAGCACCTGGAGCCGGTGCTGCCCGGCCTGCCGGGGCGCGTGTACATCGGCGGCGTGGCGCTGGCGCGCGGCTACCTGGGCGCGCCGCACGCCACGGCCGAGCGCTTCGTGCCGGACCCCTTCAGCGGCGTGCCTGGCGCGCGCATGTACCACACGGGGGATTTGGCCCGGCTGCTGCCGGACGGGCGCCTGCGCTTCCTGGGCCGCGTGGACCACCAGGTGAAGATTCGCGGCTTCCGCGTGGAGCTGTCGGAGGTGGAGCTGTGCCTGCGGAGCGTGCCGGGCGTGGAGGAGGCCGTGGTGCTCGCGCGGCCGTCGCCCGCGGGCCCGCTGCGGCTGCTCGCGTACGCGCAGGCCCCGGCCTCCGTGGGCGCGGACTTGCTGCGCGCGCACGTGGCGGCGCGGCTCCCCGCGTACATGGTGCCCGCCGCCTTCACCGTGCTGGAGCGGCTGCCCCTCAACAACAACGGCAAGGTGGACCGCCACGCGCTGAAGGACCCGGAGGCCGCCGCGCCCGCGCCCGCGCCGGAAGCCGCGCGGCTGCAGACGCCCTTCCGCACGACGGTGGAGATGACGCTGGAGCGCCTGTGGCGCGAGGTGCTGGGCCGCCCGGGCGTCACGCCGGAGGACGACTTCTTCGCGCTGGGCGGCGACTCCATCCTCGCCATGCGCCTGCTGGGCCGCCTCGAGGAGGAGCTCGGCCTGCCGGTGCCGCTGGCCGTCGTCTTCCAGAGCCCCACGCTGCGCGAGGCGGCGGACGCGGTGCATGACTTGCTGAAGGAGGGCCCGCCCCGCACCAGCGTGGTGCGGCTGGCCGGCGGGGGCGCGCCCGCGGACGCGCCGCCCCTCTTCCTCTTCCACCCGGGCGACGGCGAGCTGCACCACTACCGCCACCTCGCGCCCCGCCTGGAGCCGCGCCTGCGCTGCTTCGGCCTCCAGGCGCCGGAGACGGTGTCCTCGCGCGGCTTCGACACCTTCGAGGCCCGCCTCGCCGCGTATGTGGAGGACGTGCGCGCCGTGCAGCCCCACGGGCCCTACCGGCTCGCGGGCTACTCCTTCGGCGGCTACCCGGCCCTGGGCGTCGCCGCGGCGCTGGAGGCCGCGGGCGAGGAGGTGGCCCTGCTGGCCTTCTTCGACGCCCTCACCTTCCAGTCCGTGGACGCGCGCTCGCGCGGCCCGGTGGAGCCCGCGCTCGCCATCGCCGACGAGTTCGGCGTGTGGGACGAGGCCCTGGAGCGCGAGCTGGCCCCGCTGTCGCGCGACGAGAAGTGGGAGCGCGTGGCTCAGCGCGCCCGCGAGCGCGGCACCGCGGCCAACCACTTCACCGGCAAGGAGCTGGCCCGCGTGTGGCACGTGCTGGGCGAGGTGCTGGTGCCGCAGGTGCGCGCCTGGCCGGTGGCCTCGCCGCGCGCGAAGGTGACGCTCTTCTGCAGCGACGAGGCACGCGCGGAGCGGGATGAGACGCTGGGCTGGCGCGACTTGCTGCCCTCGGCCCGGCTGGACGTGGTGCCCGTGCCGGGAGGCCACTTCGGCGCCCTCCAGCCGCCGCTGGTGGACGCCGTGGCGGCGCGGCTGCTGGCCCGCGCCTTCGGTGAGGACGACGCGTAGCGGGCGTCAGCCCTGGCCGGGCAGCCCCGCGCGGATGGCGTCGAGGAGAATCCGGCAGCCCTCCGCGAGCTGCTCGGGGGGCGTGGTGAGCGGCGGCATGACCTTCATGACGGAGTCGTCCCGGCCGCAGCACTCGATGATGAGCCCCTTCTCGAAGCAGCGGGAGGCGGCGCGCCGGGCCGCCTCGTTACCGCCCACGCGGGTGAGGTCCACGCCCGCCACCATGCCCACGCCGCGCACCTCGATGTCCGGGTGCAGGGCCCGGGCGGCGGGCGCGAAGACGTCCCGCAGGTAGCGCGTGCCGTCGGCCAGGCCGCCGGTGAAGGCCGGGCGCGTCCAGTACTCCAGCGCCGCGGTGGCCGCGACGAAGGCCAGCTGGTTGCCCCGGAAGGTGCCGGTGTGCTCGCCCGGCTTCCAGTGGTCATGCTCGCGCCGCATCAGCACCAGCGACATGGGCAGGCCGTACCCGCCAATGGACTTGGACACCGTCACCAGGTCCGGCACCACGCCGGACGCCTCGAAGCTGAAGAAGTGGCCGGCGCGGCCCACGCCCGCCTGGATTTCGTCGCAGATGAGCAGCGCGCCGTACCTGTCACACACCGCGCGCAGCCCCTGCATGAAGGCCGGCGAGCCCACGTAGATGCCGCCGTCGAGCTGCACCGGCTCCACGATGATGGCCGCCGGCGCGTCCACGCCGGAGGACGAATCCGCCAGCACCCGCTCCAGGTAGCCCACGGAGTCGAAGGGGCCCTGCGGTCCGGACTCGTACGGCACGAAGGACACGCCCACCGTGGGCACGCCCAGGTTGCGCCTCACCGAGGTGCTGCCCGTCACTGAGCCGCTGCCCATGCTCATGCCGTGGTAGCTGCCGCCGAAGGCGATGACGCCGGTGCGCCCCGTCACCCGCCGCGCCAGCTTCAGCGCGGCCTCCACCCCGTTGGCCCCCGTGGGGCCGCAGAACTGCACCTTGAAGTCCAGCTTCCGCGGCCGCAGCACGCCCTCGACGAAGGTGTCGAGGAAGCGCCGCTTCTCCACCGTGTACGCGTCCAACGCGTGGATGATTCCCTCGGACTCCAGGTACGCCACCAGCTGCGCGCGAATCTCCGGCGGGTTGTGCCCGTAGTTGAGCGTCCCCGCGCCGGAGAAGAAGTCGGTATAGGCCTTCCCCGCCTCGTCCCAGATGGTGGCGTTGCGCGCGCGCGCGAACACCGTGGGAAACACCCGCGAGTAGCTGCGGACGTTGGACTCGTACTCCTCGAAGACACGCACGCCGGACGCTGCCATGGGGGGACTCCTCCTGCTTGCTCGCGCCGGGGCTAGCGCGTGCGCCCTTCAATCCAGGCCTTGGTGAAGATGTTGGCGCTCAGCGGCGCCAGCTCGACGTCCTCGTAGCGTACCACCAGCCGCGTCCCCTCCTCCGACTCCATCTCCAGCACCTCCTTGTAGTGGTAGACGAGGTTGCCCGAAACGGGGTCCTTCACCCGCTGGTAGCCGCGGATGAGGTCGGTGCGCAGCACCTTGCCGGAGGGCGCGTGGCCCACGCGCTTGACGATGTTGTGGTCCGCGTCCACCCACAGCCGCATCACCGGGAAGGCCACCTCCGACCCCGGCTTCGCCTTCAGCAGCAGCTTGCGGAACACCGTCCCATTCACCGTCTCCGGCGCCTCGTCCGTCGCGTCGTAGTCCTCCGCCAGCCGCGAGCGGTCGAAGTCCGCCTCGCAGGCGATGGTGCCCACGATGTTGCCGCGCCGCGTCGTCCGTTCCCACTGGCCGATGACGGGGTTGTACTCCCAGAGATTCTTGCCGATGCGCAGGAAGCCGCCGCCCGCCATGTGCTTCGGCTGGGTGATGAGGAAGATGAGGTCCTGGTGCGAGTCGCGCCGGTACACCTGGAGTTCGATGGCCATCTCCACGCCGTCCTTGCGAATCTCGCGCATGCGCACCACGCCCTTGTAGTCGCTGGCGAAGGAGAGCCGCTTGTCGATGAGCCGCAGCACCTCCTGCGCGCCGGGGTCGGGGGCCTTCTGCGTCTCCGCGGCGGACGCGGGCAGGGACAGCAGCAGCGCGGCGAGACAGGCGGAGAGCATGGACTTCGGACTCATGTGAGGGACTCCATGGCGGAGCGGGGTTGCAGGGCGGCGGCGCGGAAGGCCGGGACGATGGAGGCCAGGCCCGCGGCGGTGGTGACGAGGAACACGGCGAGCAGCGCGTCCGCGAGCCGGGGCTGGAGCGGCAGCGTGGCGCTGAAGAAGAGGTTGGAGACGGGCTCGGGCAGCGGCACCGAGCCGCCCAGCAGCGCGCACAGGCCGGCGGACAGGGCCGCGCCCGCGGCGGACGCGAGCAGGCCCAGCAGCAGTCCCTCCAGCACGAAGAGCGCCACCACGGAGCGCCGGTGCATGCCCATGGCCCGCAGGGTGCCGATTTCCCGCGTCCGCTCGCGCACCGCCACGCTGAGCGCGACGAACAGGCCGGTGATGACCACGGACATGAGGCCGAGCGCCACCAGCACCGTCAGCGCCGCGAGCCCCGCGGTGACGAAGGACAGGAAGGAGGACTCGTCCTCCCAGCTCGTCACGTCCAGCCGCTGGCCCGTCCACGGCTCACGCAGCAGCGGGGCCAGCTTGTCGCCATAGGACTCGTGCGTGGCGGGCAGCACCTCGAAGCGCGCGTCGCGCAGCGCCTGGCGCAACCGGTCCGCCACCTCGTCGGTGTCCACCTGCCCGTCACACACCCACTGGAGCACGCCGGCCGCCTCGGGGCGGTAGCCACCCAGCTCGCGCAGCGTGGCGTTGGAGACGAGGATGCCCGCGGCCTCGCCCAGCAGGCCCACGCGCCCTGTAATCGCGGCCACCTCCACGTCCAGGGCGTTGCGCCGCCCGTCCGGCAGCCGCCCGTAGAGCGTGGCCATGTCGCCCACGCGCACCTTCAGGCGCTCGGCCAGCACCGAGGACAGCGCCACCGTGCGCGGCCGCGCCAGCGACTCCAGCGCGCCGTCCGTCACCTTCAGCGACTGGAGGTCCGGCTCGCGGGTGATGTCCACGCCCACCACGTACGAGCGCGTGCGCTGCCGGCCCGCGCCCACCGTGGCGTGGCCGCGCCCGCGCTCGCGCCAGAGGCACCCGGCGGGCCTCAGCGGCTCCACCGCGGCCCGCACCGGCCCCGAATCTCCGATGACGGGCGCCAGCGCGTCTGGATGCGCCTTGAAGTAGCCACCCACGTTGACGTCACCGGCCAGCAGCGCCGTCACCGCCTCGCGCTGGGAGGACGCCACGCCCACGTGCAGGGCGCGCAGCCCCACCAGCACCGCGCTGGCGCCGGCCAGCATCAGGATGAGCAGCAGCCCGTTCTCCCGGTGGGCCAGCAGGTTGCGCAGGGCGATTCGCAGCAGGGCCCTCATCGCTCACTCCCCTCCCTGCCGCATGGCCACCAGCGGGGCCACCCGGCTGCCGCGCCACGCCGGTAGCAGCGCCGCGCCGGCCACCACGCCCACCACGCCCACCACCACCGCCACCGCGTGCGCCCACTCCAGCCTCGGCACCAGCACGGGCCCGCCCAGGAAGAGCTGCAGCGCCGCGTCCTCCACCGGAATGCCGCCGCCCGCGCCGCCCAGAATCAGCGCCGCGCCCAGCCCGGCGCCCACCGCTCCGCCCACGAACCCCAGCACGAGCCCCTCCGCCAGCAGCACGACGAACACCTCACGCCGGTGCATGCCCACCGCGCGCAGCGTACCCACCTCCGCCACGCGCTCGCGCGCCAGCAGCAGCAGCGTGCCCGTGGCCACCAGCAGCACGAAGAAGGAGATGAGCGCGGCGATGGCCAGCAGCAGCACCTGCGCCATGCCCACCACGCCGCCCACGAAGCCTCCCGCCTCCTCCCAGCCCACCGTCTTCAGCGACAGGCCCTTCGCCGTGGCGAGCTCCTGGATGCGCGCGGCCACCGCGTCCGCGGGGGCGTCCGGCGCCAGCACCACCGCGGCGTGGAGGATGCTGCCCGAGCGCACCTCCTCATCGGTGAAGGTGGGCGGCGGACCCTCGGCCCGCGTGAGGGCCGTGTCCTGCCGCGCGGGCGCCGCCGGGGCGTCCTCGATGGTGGGCAGCACGAGCGACTCCGGCGAGGCGTCCACGGAGGCGCCCGCCAGCCCCAGCGACGCGACGAGCCGCCGCGTCTCCTCCCGCTCCGCTCGCGTGGGCCGCCCGGTGAGGTGGCGCAGCGTGACGAGGTCCACCAGGCTGGTGATGTTGACGCGGCTGAAGTCCCCGCCCAACCCCTTGAAGCGATAGGTGCCCCAGACGCGCACCGGCACGCCGGGGCTGGGCTCCACGCTGCCCTTGAGCACCAGCGTGTCGCCGGGCTTCACGCGGTACAGCGGCAGGTGCGGGGCCAGCTCCTGGTAGAAGGCCGCGTAGCGCGGCGCGAAGGTGGCGTCGTCCAGGGTGAGGAAGTCCTCCAGCAGCGCCTCCAGCGCCCCCGGGTGGCCCTGCACGCGCTCCAGCGCGGCGCGCAGCGCGGTGGCCTGCTCCTGCTCCAGCCGCGACACCAGCTCCGGCACGTCCTCGCGGTTGCGCTCCACCAGCGTGCGCAGCCCCTCGTCTCCGGCCAGGGTGGCGCCCCGGGCCAGGCCCCGGGACACCTCGTCCAGGCGCCAGGCGATGGGCAGCTTGAAGTTCTGCTCCCACGCGCCGTGGCCCAGCATCAGCCCCCGGCTGCCCTCCGGCGGAAGCTGCCCGGTGACGACCTCCACGCGAGGAAAGGCGCGGGCGAAGCGGGGCAGCTCCGTGCCCATCAGATCCAGCTCCACCGCCTCACCCTCGCCCAGCTGCCGGGCCACCCGGTTCTCCAGCAGCTCCAGCGTGGGCAGCGGCTCCGCCAGGAAGCGCTGCTGGAAGCCGGGCGCGAGGACGGACTCCAGCGCGCGCCGGTCCTCCTCGTGCTCCGCGCCCACGGTGAAGGCGTCCGCGTGGCGGGCGGCCTCGCGGGCGACGCGGCGCAGCGTCGCCTCCAGGTCCTCCGCCCGCCGCGCCAGCCTCGCGTCGCGCTCCGGCGAGGGCGGCTCGCGCACCACGGCGCGCAGCGCGGCCAGCATCTCGTCCAGGTAGTTGCCGCGGAACACCGTGGCCCGATTCACCTCCAGCGGCACCACCTCGCGCACGCCCTCCACGCCGCGCACCAGCGCCTCCACGGCCGGGTAGTCCGCGAAGGGCTCCAGCGTGGGCGGGCCGTTGGGGCCGAAGACGAGCAGCGGCGACTCGGGCGAGCGCGCGTCGTACACCTGGAGGTGCCCGGCGCCGCTCTCGATGAGGGTGCGCCGCGTGCCGTCATGGATGCTGGCCACCAGCGCCACGCCCACCGTCAGCACGGCCGCCGCGCCCGCCGCGAGCAGGCCGACAATCCAGCTCCGCGGACGGGACCTGATGCTCTGCAGCGCGAGCAATCCCAGCGTCAACAAAGACTCCCGGTTGCGAGAAGATTGCTCCGAAAGGCCCCGCCCCGCGAGACGGGCGGAGCCCACGAGCGCCGCAAGGTTAGAGAAGGGCCGCCACCGAGGCAAGCAACCCCCGGTGATTCACGCCTCGGGGCGCAGCACGCGCAGCAGCAGGCCCACCTGCTCGTCGGTGAGGCCTGACACGTCGAGTCGCGACAGGTCCACGGACTGTCTCAAGTGCGCCGCCAGCTCGCGCACGGAGGGGTACTCGAAGAGGGCCACCTCGCGCAGGCGCAGGCCGGTGCGCGCGTTGAGGCGGGCCACCACGCGGAAGGCCTGCAGCGAGCTGCCCCCGAGCGAGAAGAAGTCGCTGCCCGCCCCCACCTGGCCTCCGCCCAGCACCTCGCGGAACGCCTCCACCACCACGTCCTCGAAGGGCTCTGGCGCTGCGTCCGCCGCCGCGCCGAAGGCCTGGGCACAGAGTGCCTCCCGGTCCACCGCGCCGTCCTGCGTCCGGGGCAGCGCGGACACCGGGTGGAGCACTCCCGCCTCCGCGCACCAGGCGGGCAGCGGGCCCTGCTCGCGCGAGTGGAAGAAGTGGACGGACTCCAGCGGCGCGCCCGTGTCCATGCCGGGCACGCGCCACGGCAGCGCCTCCGGGGCCACGCCGGCCAGCAGGTGCGTGACGCCGGGCGACTCCACGGCGAGCGCGAGCGCGGCCAGCGCCTGGGCGGGCTCCAGCATGCGGTAGCCCGGGAGCGAGGCCGTCATCCCCACCGCCATGCCCGTGTCCCGCACCGCGCTGAACGACACCACCACCGCGCCGCGCCCCGCGTCCGCGAGCTTCCGGGCGAAGCGCTCCACGAAGCCGGACGCGGCGCAGTAGCTCGCGCTCAGCCCCGCGCCCAGTGTGCCCATCAGCGAGGAGGTGAAAACGAGCAGCGCGCCGGGCCGCTCCCGCAGCGCCTCGGCCACCGCCACCGCGCCCAGGGCGTGTGCCCCGGCACCGCGCACCAGTGACTCGGGCGTCTGCTCGCCCAGGGGGCCCTGCTCCCGCGTGCCCGCGAAGTGGAAGGCCCCGTCGCACGGGCGGCCGAAGCGCACCTCGGCGCCCTGCACGGCGCGGGCAAGCGCGGCCGCGTCGGTGACGTCCGCCGCGACGTACAGCGAATCACCGAGCTCGCGCTCCAGCGCCTCCGCCGCCGCGTCCCGCTCGCGCCGCCCCACCAGCAGCAGGCGAGCGCCCAGGCCGCGCCGCAGGTGGCGGGCCCACGCCTGCCCCAGTCCGCCGTGCGCGCCGGTGACGAGGTACAGCCCACCGGGACGCAGCCGCCGGGGCGCGTCCACGGGCGCGGGCGTCCAGCTCGCGAAGCCCCGCTCCCAATACCCGTCAGCACCGCGCCAGGCCACCTCGCGCGGGAAGCGAGGCTCGCGCAGCTGCCCGGCCACGAAGCGCGCGGCCTCCGCCGCGTCCGAGGGCGCCCAGAGGATGCGCGCCTCCAGCCCGGAGGCCTCCGCGGCGGCGGACGCCAGCAGTCCGGGCCACAGCAGCGAGGCCGGGTGCGCGGCGCCGCCCGGCTGCCGCGCCAGGGACTCGCCGGGGCCGCGAGCCACGGCCCACAGGCGCAGGGGCGTGGCCGTCGCGCGCACGGCCAGGGACTGGAGCACGCGCAGCAGCGGCGAGACGCCCTCCACCAGCGCCTCCCGGTCCGCGCCCGTGGGGACGGCGCCGGCGAACACCACATCCTCGGCGCCCGCCGCCAGCGCCCGCTCCAGGGCCGCCGTGTCCTCCGGCGCCATGGCCACCACCTCACGGCCGGAGACGTGCGCGCGCAGCGCTTCGACGAGGGGCGCCTCGGCCATCACCGCGAGCGGGCCCTGCCGCGTGGGGGAGGCTTCCGGCCCCGTGGCGCGCGGCCTCCAGACGGGCACGGCGAGGCACGGCGGCAGCGTGGCGGGCCCGCCCAGCACCCGCAGGGCCTCGTGCCGCTCCTTCGTGAGCTCGCCGGCCTCGAAGCGGCGGCGCAGCTCGGTGCGCCCGCGCTTGCCCAGCTCGGTGCGGGGCACCTGGTGCTTCGCGAGGGGGACGAGGTGCGCCACGAAGAAGCCCAGCGTCCGGCCCACGTGCTCGCGGATGGCGCGCAGCAGCCCGGGCAGCGGGGGCGCGTCCGGCGCGGGCACGAAGAAGACGACGACGTCATCCGTCTGCGAGCCCGGCGCGCGCGTGGGGCAGGCCACCGTGTACGACGCCAGCACGCCCGCCACCCGCTCCACGGCCTCTTCAATCTCCTGCGGGTACACGTTGTTGCCGTTGAGGATGAGCACCTCCTTCTGCCGCCCGGAGATGGCCATCTGCCCGTCGCGCACCACCGCCAGGTCCCCGGTGCGGAACCACCCGTCCGCCGTGAAGGAGCGGGCGTTGACGTCCCCGTCGTCCAGGTAGCCCTCCAGCACCTGGGCGCCGCGCACCTGGAGGTGCCCCACCGTGCCCTCCTCCACCACCGCGTCCTGGTCGTCCACCACCCGCAGCGAGGAGCCCGCGGGAGGCGGGCCCAGCTCCACGGCGCTCTCACCCGGGTGGGTGCGCACGCCGCGCGTGGCGGTGAAGAAGGAGGTCGTCTCCGCCATGCCCCACATCGGGCAGATGGCGTCCCCGCGCAGCCCGTACGCGGTGAGCGGCTCGACGAAGCGCCGCATCGTGTCCGCGAGGACGGGCTCGCCCGCGCAGCTCAGCACGCGCACGCGCGACAGCGCCCAGGCGCGGCGCTCCCCGCGTGCCAGCCGGTCCGCGACGAGACCATAGGCGAAGTTGGGCGCCCAGCTCATCGTCGCGCCGAACTCCGTCAGCAAGTCGAGCCAGCGCGTCACGTCCGCCAGCACGTAGTCACGCGCCACCAGGACGTGCGAGGTGCCCATGCGCAGGCTGGTGAGGTGCGGGTACGCCGTCCCGGCGACATGGTCCAGCGGCATCCAGCTCAGGCCGGTGTCCTCCGGGGTGTACCAGTCCCCGGCCCGCATCGCGTCCACCATGGCCAGCAGCCGCGACTGGGACAGCACCACGCCCTTGGGCTTGCCGGTGCTGCCGGAGGTGAAGGACACGATGGCCGCGACCTCGGGCGTCCCCTCCACCACCGTCCCCGGGCCCGCGCCGCCCAGCGCCCCCGGCGAGAAGGCCCGCAGGCCCAGCGCCTCCAGTGGCGCCAGGGCCCGCTCCGGCGTGAGCACCCACGGGCCGCCCAGCCGCTCACTCACGGAGAGCAACCGCGCGACGCCGGGGTGAGAGCGTTCGAAGGAGGGAGGAAAGGCCAGCGGCACCGGCACCACGCCGCCCAGCGTGCAGGCCCAGAAGCCCCGCACGAAGTCCCCGGGCCGCTCCAGCAGCAGCACCACCCGCTCGCCCTCGCGCACGCCGCGCGCGCGCAGGCCACCGAGCCACTGGAGCGCCTCCGTCCACAGGCCCGCGAAGGTGAGCGTCTCGCGCCGGCCCTCCGTGTCGATGAAGGTGAGGGTCCGTGAGCCGTGCTGCTCCGCCGCGTGCCGCAGCAGGCCGGCGAGCGTCGTGGGCAGTCCCGGCGCGGCGGGCCGGGGCCCTCCGTCGAGCAGCGACGGGCGTCCTCCACTCCCTCGCGCCTGCTCCGTGGCGACGGGCGCGGCGGCGGCCTGAAGCGCTCCACCCTCGCCCGGACGCAGGGACTCGGGCAGCAGCGCGTCGAGCGGCGCGAAGACCTCCTCGACCTGCCGGGGACCGGCGAGCGCCACGACATCGAAGCCCTCGCGCGCGAGCCTCGCCTCCAGCTCCCGCAGACGCTCCGGAGTGGGCGGCGCGAGCGCCTCGTGTCCATGCCCGGGCAGGGCGGACACGAGGACGGCGGGCGGAGCACCTTCTCCCAGCCGCTCCCTCAGGAGTTGGCTCAGTGCGTCGCCCGTCGCGGCCCGCTTCGGCACCACCCATGCCACCGCCCGGCCGCCGTCTCCAGTGACCCGGGCGTCCTGGACTCGGGAGTCGGACAGGAGGACATGCTCGACGGCATCGGAGGCGGGCGGAGGGGGGCGCATGTTCCGCGAGCCTACCAGCGCACCCCGGGTGGGTTGCACGGGCTGGGGGGACGGACGAAGCTCTCGCACGTCCGCCCCCCTTTCGAGGACTTCATGCCGGCCTCCCCTCCCGCCGCGCCCGCTGCGCTGGCGCAGTCGCTCCACTTCTGGGCGCGCAACGCCTCCAACGAGTCGGCCCTGCTGCGCGCCAGCCTGCGCCTGGGCCTCTTCGACGCGCTTCCCGAGGAAGGCGCGGGCGAGCCGCTGCCGGTGTCCGGCCTGGCCCGGCGCCTGGCCGCCTCGGAGCGGGGCGTGCGGGCCCTCGTGGAGCTGCTCGCGTGTCTGGGACTGGCGCGCCAGGACGACGCCCACGGCTACGCGCTGGCCTCCGGGACGGCGGCGCTGCTGCGCGACACGGCGCTGCGCGCGCGCCTGGACGCGGAGTTGCCGTGGTGGGGCCCCGACGGGCTCCTGGACGAGGCGGTGAAGCACGGCGGGCCGGTGGACTTCGAGGGCCGCCGCTGGGACGTGCCCGGCCACTACCGCGCGCTCTTCCTGGAGCCGCCCCCCGCCGCGAGCCCCGAGGCAGAGGCCTTCTTCGACTGCTTCGCCCGAGGCGCTCCGCGCATGCAGGTGCTCGTCACCGCGGCCCGGCTGGGAGTGCTGGAGCTGCTCGCCAGGCGGCCCCACACCCTCCCCGAGCTGGGCGCGGCCACGTACCTGAGCACGGACGGCCTGCGCCTGCTGGTGGAGCTGCTGGCGCGGCTGGGAATCGCACGGGCGGACGGCGCCGCGTGGGGACTCACCGACGAGGCGCGCAAGGTGCTGGAGGGCAAGGCGCTGGCGTACCTCGTGCGCTCGCTGTCGGTGTCGGCGCGCTACTGGGAGGCGCTGGGCCGGCTGGACGAGACGGTGCGCCACGAGCGCTACATCCTGGACCTGAAGGACGCGGAGGTGAGCCGCCGCTTCTACGCGGACAACTCGCAGCAGCTCACGGCGGTGTTCGCCTCCCACTTCCAGCTCAGCGTGCGCGCCGCCACCACCGTCTCCCGGACGCACCCGCTGGAGGGCGCCGCGGTGCTGGACATCGGCACGGGCTCGGGCGTGTGGGGCGCGGCCTTCGCGCGGGCAACGCCCACCACGCACGTCACCTACTTCGACCAGGCGGTGGTGCTGGAGCAGGTGCGCCGCAACGTCGCGCAGCTGAAGGTGGAGGACCGGGCGCGCTTCTGGCCGGGGGACCTCTTCACCCAGGACTTCGGCACCGCCGCCTTCGACGTCATCATCCTCCCCCAGGTGCTCAACGTGCTGCGGCCGGAGGACGTGCCCGGCCTCTTCGCCCGGGTGGCGCGCGCGCTGAAGCCCGGAGGCGTGCTGCTCGTCGCCGAGTACGTCCTCAACGAGCGCCGCGACGGCCCGCTGGAGCACCTGTACTTCGGGCTGCGGCGCTTCATGACGAACGAGGGAGACCTGCTCTCCTTCTCCGAGTACGCGCGGCTGCTCTCCGGCGTGGGCCTCACCTCCAGCGTGTGTCTGCCGCTACCCACGCAGGAGCTGGTCCTCGCCGCGAGGCCCGGCGTGGCGCTGCCCTCGGAGCTGGCGCCGCCCGCGCGCCCCACACCCGCCGCGGCCTGACGCGGCGCGCCCGAGCCGTCAACTTGCCGGGGGCACCGCGCGCCAGCTAGCGTCCCTTCCTCCTGCGTCCCTCTGCCCGGAAGGTCCCCCGATGCGCCCCGCTCGGATGGTGGACAGCCCCGCCGCGCCCGCTCCGCGCCCCGGCTCCATCGCCACGCGGCTGAGGGCCGGGTACGCGCGGCAGGTGGCCTCATTGGGCTTCCAGGCACAGCCGCTGCCGTCCGCGCTGGTCCACCTGGTCCTCCATGTGGGGCTCGCCGCGGGCGCGGCGCTGGGCACGCACCGGCTGATGCAGGCGTCCACGCTGGCCGGCTGGGCGCTCTACCCGCTGGCGGCCTTCTTCATCGCCACCCGCTTCCGGGCGGTGGGCAACATGCTCCACGAGGCCTGTCACGGCATCCTCGTGCAGGGCAAGCGCCGCAACCGCGCCCTGGGGCACCTGCTGGCCATCATCGACCTCACCGCGCTGGAGCCCTACACGCGCGAGCACTTCACCCACCACGTCCACCTGGGGGACGCGGAGCGGGATTTGGACTTCGTGCCCCGCCGCCGCTTCGGCTTCGCGGACCCCACGCTGCCCTTCGTCCGCGCCCACCTGCTGCGGCCGCTGCGCCTGGTCCACCTGCCCGCCTTCCTGCGGCCCGTCTTCTTCCACCGCGAGGACCCGGCGTGGGTGTCCGCCTGCCGCTTCGCCTTCCTCGGGGGGCTGGTGGCGCTGGCGCAGCTGGGCATCGGCTGGAAGGCCTTCCTGCTCTTCTACGCGCTGCCCTACCTCGTGCCCTACCAGGTCATCCGCTACTGGTCCGACGCGGTGGACCACGCGGGCATCATCGGCGCCGCGGACGAGTTCCACCGCACGCGCAACCACCTCGTGCCCTGGGCCCCGCTGGGCGCCGTCCTCTTCCCGAGGCACGACGGCTACCACCTGACGCACCACCTCTTTCCCGCCGTGCCCACCCGGGCCCAGGGGCGCGTCCACGCGCTGCTGCTGGAGGACCCGGACTACGCCGCGCGCGAGCACGCCCTCACCGCCCTGCTGCGCTGAAGCTCACCGCGTGGTGGCGCGCTCGATGGCCTCCAGCGCCTCGGGGAAGCGCGCGGGGGAGATGCCCAGGCCCAGCCGGAAGCCGTGCCCGCGCGCCAGCGGGTGGGTGCCCTCGGGCGAGCCCGCCTCCATGGCGCTCAGTGGCAGCACGAAGACGCCTTGCGCCGTCAGCGCCGCCAGCCGCGCCTCGAAGTCCCGCTCGGAGGCAACGTCCCGCACGCCGAGGCACGTGACGAGCCCGCCCTGGGGCGCCACGCCGTACACGCCGCGCGAGCGCTCCAGGAAGCCGGACAGCGTGCGGCGGTTCTGCCGCCACTCCTCACGGGCGCGGCCCAGCGCGGCGCCGTGCACGTCCCGGAGCACCTCGTACGCGAGCCACTCCGCCACCGGGTTCACCGTGTGCGTGGTGTAGTTCTTCTCGTTCTGCACGCGCGCCAGCACGTCCGTGTCTCCCACGCACCAGCCGATGCGCAGGCCCGGGCAGCCCAGGCACTTGATGAAGGAGCCGGTGACGAAGGTGCGCGCGCCCGGGCGGTAGACGGTGTCTCCCAGCACCGCGTCCTCGCGGGAGAGGAAGCGGTAGTGCTCGTCGCCCACCACCACCGCGCCCGCCGCGTCCGCCCAACCCGCCACCCGCGCCAGCAGCGCCGGCTCCAGCACCAGCCCGCTGGGGTTGTGGGGGTTGTTGATGACGACGAGGTCCGGCTGCTCGCGCTCCAGCACCTCCAGCCACTCGGCGGCGTCCACGGACGGCACGCCGCGCGCGTCCCAGCGCACCGGCAGGCGCACCACCTGGGCCCCCTGGCGCAGGGGCAGCTCGTAGAGGAGCTGGAAGGCGGGCCACGCCAGGGCCACGCGGCGCGGGCGCAGCTGGCGGAAGAGCAGCAGCAGCGCCTCACTGGTGCCGGTGGTGATGAGGACGTTGTCGCGGGTGGCGCCCGGGTGCAGCGCCGCCACGGCGTCGCGCAGGTCCGCCCGCCCCCAGTTGGGGCTGTCGCGCAGCAGCATGGACAGGAAGGTGTCCGCGGCCCGCGCCGGGGCGACGCCGCAGCCCTCGAGCAGCTCTCCCACGGTGATGGGGCGGCCACCGGACTCACCCAGGTTGAAGCGCGCGGTGAAGCGCGAGCCTTCCAGGTAGTCCTCCATGAAGAACGGGCGCAGGGGGTCCATCTGGCTCTCCGAGGGGCTCAACAACTCAAGGGGTGGAGGCGGCATCCGACCAGGGCACGTCGCCGCGGTGGGCGACGACGACCTGCTGGATGGGCAGCTCGAAGCCGCGCGAGGCGGTGAGCCCCGCGGGCTCCAGCAAGGCGCGGTATTCCGGGAGGGACAGCACGTCCCCCTCGTTGGAGACGTAGCGGCGCAGCGCGAAGTAGAGCGCGTCCAGCGGGCCGTCGCGCCGCTCCGTCAGCAGGTACCCGGAGATGAGCAGCAGCCCCCGGGGCTTCAGCGCGCGCGCCAGCTTCCGGAAGAAGCCCGGCAGCTCCGGCGGAGGCAGGGCGGGGATGATTTGCGGCAGGAGGATGACGTCGTAGCGGGCCTCGCCCGGGTCCACCTCCAGGCAGTTGCCGGCCCACAGCCGCGAGCGCTCCTCCAGCTTCAGCCGCGCCAGGTTGGGCTTCACCTGCTCCAGCACGTGCTCCGAGTCCAGGTAGGTGACGCGGCACGACGGGTCCGCCAGCCCGAAGGCCGCGCCCCACACGCCCGAGCCGGTGCCCACGTCCAGCACCTCGGCGCCCGCGAGGGGGCGCATGGCCAGCACCAGCTTCGCCGCCTGCCGGCTCAGCCGCAGGTGCGAGGCGAAGATGCCGGAGATGCGCGAGGCGTTCTCCTGGTAGATGCGGCGAGCCGTCTCCGGCTCGCGCAGGTCCAACCGGAACTTCTGCTCGCGCACCGCCTCGTCCACGTGCCCGAAGGCCTCCCAATAGGCCATGGTGGCCGGCAGCGCCCGCTGGAAGTACGGCAGGCTGGTGGAGTCCAGCGCGCGCGCCGCGGGAGCGCTGAGGCCGTATCGCCCCGCCTCGCTCCGCGCGAGCCCCATGGACTCCAGCACGGACAGGAGCAGCGCCAGCGCCTCCGGGACGGCGCCGGTGGCCGCCGCCAGCGCCTCCAGCGGCGCGGGCCCCACCACCAGCCGCTCCAACAGGCCCAGCTCCGCGGCCGTCACCAGCGCCTGCGTCCTCAGGGCGTTGCGCACGGCCCGGTCCAGGTACGCGCCCTCCGGGCCCGGCGCGGGCGCACCGGGGGCGAAGGCGGCGCGCAGCCAGCCCAGCACGTCGCGCGGCTCGCCGCCCCACTCCACCGGGCCGCCGGTGCGCACGGCCCGGGGCAGCAGCCCCACGGCATGCCACCAGCGCCGCGCCTCGTGCAGCCGGGCCAGGACATCCGCCCGGCGCAGGAAGGCACTGGGCGCAGGCAGGCTGTAGCCCAGGCCCGGCTCGAAGCGCACGAAGCCCAGGCCCACCAGTGGCTCCACCACCGAGCGGACGCCGCGCACGCTTCCGCCGGTGCGCTCCGCCAGCGCGTCGAGGGGCACCGGGGTGCCGCCCTCATCCGGCAGCGCCTCGAAGAGGCCGAGCGCGGGCGCCGCCAGCAGCGCCGCCGACTCGTTGCTCGCATCGCGCGCCCAGAAGTTGAGCTGCTGGACGAAGGCGGCCTGGGGGGCTTCGGCGTCAGGTGCGGACACGGCGCTCCTCTCACGGGGAATCACGTCCAGCGGAACACGCGCAGGGCCACCACCATGCACCCCGCGGCCCACGCGGCGAGCACCGCCAGCGGGGCACCCAACGACAGCAGGTCCGCGCCCTCCAGCATGACGGCGCGCAGCGAGCCGTTGAGGGCCGTCAGCGGCAGCGCGTGGATGACGGGCTGCATCCACCCGGGGAAGTTCTGGGCTGGGAAGAAGACGCCGGACAGGAACAGCATGGGCATGGTGCTGAGGTTGAACAGGCCGGTGGCGGAGTCCTCCGTCTCCACACGGCTGGCCAGCAGCAGCCCCAGCCCGCTGAAGCTCATGGCCCCCAGGAGGCCCACCGCGCCGACGGCGGCATAGCTGCCGGACATGGGCACGCCGAAGACGAGCCGCGCCAGCGCGCAGAAGAAGGTCATCTCCACCACGGCGAACAGCCCGCGAGCCAGCAGGAAGGCACCCACGAAGTGGCCGCGCGCCATGGGCGTGGCCGCCAGCCGCTTGAGGAGCTTGCCCCCGCGCATCGCCACCACGGAGCTGGCCATGGCCCAGATGCTGGTGGACATCAGCACCATGCCCAGCAGGCCCGGCAGCAGGAAGTCGATGTAGCGGTTGCCGGGCTCGGACACCGGCGTGACGCGGAGCTGCGCGGGCGACGGGGCCCCGGGCGCGCGCGCCAGCACCTCGCGCACCAGGAGCCGCGCCGAGCGGCCCTCCGGCTGCCCCGGGTCCACGAGCAGCTCCGGCTCCGCGCCGGGCAGCAGCACCAGGTGCACCCGCCCCTGGGTGAGCCGGCGCCGCGCCTCCTCGGGGGGCGCGCGCTGCACCTGGAGCTCGGGGGTGCCCTCCAGCCGCGCCACCAGCGCCTCCGCGCCCGTCCCGTCGGCCACGGCCACGCGC
The DNA here is from genome assembly GCF_010894405.1 of Pyxidicoccus caerfyrddinensis. GTDB lineage: Bacteria > Myxococcota > Myxococcia > Myxococcales > Myxococcaceae > Myxococcus > Myxococcus caerfyrddinensis. The sequence continues at coordinate 77,333 of NZ_JAAIYA010000035.1, read as the reverse complement.
ACCGGCGCCAGCGCCCGGTCCTGGAAGGCCGCCGCCAGCACCAGTGAGGCGATGAGCGGGAAGCCGAAGGACCAGAAGAGCACCGCCGGCATGCGCCACAGCATCCGCAGCCGCATGAGCAGCAGTTGGACGAGCGGGTGTCTCATGCCGCCCTCCCTTCCCCGCGCAGCGAGTGCCCGGTGAGGCCCAGGAAGACGTCGTCCAGGGTGGGGCGGCGCGTGGACAGGTGCAGCACCTCGCCGCCGGCCTCCGCGATTTCCCGCAACACCTCGGGCAGCGCCCGGTGCAGGTGCTCGACGCGCAGCGTGGCGCGCGCACCCTCCTGGTTCAGCCCCACCAGCGCCTCCAGCCGCGCGAGCCGCTCCAGCACCGAGGCCGGGTGCGCCTCCAGCTCGATGACGTGGCCGGCGCCCAGCGAGGCAATCATCTCCGCCGGCGTGCCGCGGGCGATGACACGCCCCCGGTCGATGAAGACGAGCCGCTCGCAGAGCACCTCGGCCTCTTCCATGTAGTGCGTCGTCAGCAGCACCGTGCGGCCCCGCGCCTTGAGGCCCGCCACCACGTCCCACAAGTCCCGGCGCGACTGCGGGTCCAGCCCCGTGGTGGGCTCGTCGAGGAAGAGGATGTCCGGGTCTCCCACCAGGGCCAGCGCGAGCGCCAGCCGCTGCTTCTGTCCCCCGGACAGGGTGAGCGTCCGGGCCTGGCGCTTGTCCTCCAGCCGCACCAGGGAGATGGCCTGCTCCACGGCGAGCGGCCGCGGGTAGAAGGACGCGAACAGCGCCACCATCTCCTCCACCGTCAGCGCGTCCACCAGCCGCGTCTCCTGGAGTGCCACGCCCAGGCGCGCCCTCAGCGCGGCGGCGTGCGTCTCCCAGCGCATGCCCAGCACCCGCACCTCACCGGCGGTGGGCGCCTGGAGGCCCTGGAGGATTTCCACCGTCGTCGTCTTGCCGGCGCCGTTGGGGCCGAGCAGCCCCAGGCACTCGCCCCGGCGGACATCGAGGTCGATGCCGTCCAGGGCCACGGCGTCGCCGAAGCGCTTGACCAGGCCCTTCACCTCGATGGCCAGTTCGTCCTTGGGTGTCATTGAGAGGGGGTGGGGGTGGATGGGCAGTATGGCCCAACGGCTGGCCGGTGCCCACCACACGGGCTGGCGGAATGCGGCGCTCCCGCACGGGGGGTGCTACGGTCCCTCCCCGTGTCCCAGAGCGAGTCACTGGAAGCGCGGGTGGAACGGCTGGAGTTGCCGTTCAACGAGTTCGGGGTGGACCCCTACGGCATCTCGAAGCGCCACGTCCGACAGGCGCTCCAGATGTTCGCCCTCCTGTATCGGTACTACTTCCGGGTGCGGTGCTTCGGCATCGAGCACATCCCCGCGCGAGGCCGCGGGATGCTGGTGGGCAACCACTCCGGCGGTGTAGCGGTGGACGGCGCCATGGTGCTGACCTCCACCATGCTGGAGATGGACCCGCCGCGGCTGGCGCAGGGCATGGTGGAGCGCTTCCTCCACAACTTCCCCGTCAGCTCGCTGTGGGCCAGCCGCACCGGCCAGTTCACCGGGCTGCCCGAGCATGCGAAGCGGCTGCTGGAAGACGACCGGCTGCTGATGATCTTCCCGGAGGGCGCGCGCGGGACGGCCAAGCTGTACCCCCAGCGCTACTCGCTGGTGGACTTCGGCACGGGCTTCATCCGGCTGGCGCTGCAGACGCGCTCGCCCATCATCCCCTTCGCCTTCCTGGGGGGTGGCGCGGCCATCCCCACCGTCTTCAACGCGCGTGCACTGGGGAAGCTGCTGGGGGTGCCGTACGTGCCCATCACGCCGTACCTGTTGCCGCTGCCCCTGCCGGTGCAGCTCGAAATCCACTACGGCGAGCCGCTCGTCTTCCAGGGCACGGGGGATGAAGAGGACCACGTCATCGAGGGGTATGTGGCGAAGGTGAAGGCGCGCATCGCGGGACTCATCGAGCGGGGCCGGGCGGAGCGTCACGACCGGCGGTCGGGAAGGAGGTTGCTGCCATGAGGGTGCTGATTCCGGGCATCGCGGGAGGCATCGCGCGCAAGCTGGCGCTGCGGCTGCACGAGGCGGGGCACCAGGTGGCGGGGGTGGACATCCGCCCGTGGGAAGAGGCGCGCGAGCTGGGCATCGAGGTGTTCCGCGGCGACGTGCGCAAGCGGGCGGCGGAGGACGTGTTCCGGCGCTGGCGTCCGGAGGCGGTGGTGCACATGGCCACCGTGACGGCGTTCACGGTGCCGGGGGCGGAGCGGGGCCGCATCAACCTGGACGGCACGAAGGCGGTGTTCGACCACTGCGCGGCGCACGGGGTGAAGCACGTGCTCTTCGTGGGGCGGCACACGTTCTACGGGGCGGCACCGGACTCGCCGCTGTACCACTCGGATGACGAGCCGCCGCGGGCGCTGGAGTCCATTCCAGAGCTGGCGGACCTGGTGGCCGCGGACCTGTACGCGGCGACGGCGCTGTGGCGGCTGCCCAAGGTGACGACAGCGATATTGCGGCTGCCGTACACGCTGGGACAGCCGGGCACGGGGACGCTGGCGTCCTTCCTGAAGGGACGGCGGGTGCCGCTGGTGCTGGGGTACGACCCGCTGTTCCACGTCCTGCAAGAGGAGGACGTGGTGGCGGCGCTGATGCTGGCGCTGCAGAAGGAGCTGCGGGGCATCTTCAATGTCGCGGGCCCGCCGCCGATTCCGCTGTCCGTGATTGTCCGGGAGACGGGGCGCATGGGGGTGCCGCTGCCGGCGCCGGTGCTGCGGATGCTGCTGGGGCGCGGAGGATTCCCGAAGCTGTCCGTGGGAGCGCTGGACCACCTGCGCTTCCCCATCGTCGTGGACAACCGGCGGTTTTTGGAGGCCACGGGGTTCGAGTACCAGTACAGCGTCGCGGACATCCTGCGCCTGTACCGCGAGTCGGCGCCGGTACCGCGCGGCTAACGGGCGCGGAACTTCGTCCAGCGGGACGCCAGCGCCTCCCGGCTCAGCAGCTTCGCGTTACAGGCCAGTGAGGCGCCTGCCCATTCGTCGTAGCCCATGCCCTTCACCTTCGGGTGGAGGTGAACCTCGAGCGTCGCCGGATCGATTCCCAGCAGGTCCAGGTCGAAGAGCGTGTGGATGTCTGCACGCAGCAACAGCCCATTCGAGGGGTGATGGTCCTTCGCACCTCGATAGGGCGCGATGTGGGCTGCTTCGAGCAGGTCGGGCAACCGGCACCGGGTGACCACGCACGTGTCCTTGAATCGCTTCCGAAGAGCCTGACGGAACTCCGTCTGTCCCCTGCGGGCATGGATTTCCTGGGTGATGCGCGCCCGTTCGTCATTCGCGTTGGGGGCATAGGGCACGTCTGGAGCATCTGCGGCCACAGGGAAGCCGCCTGGATTCACGTCTACGACCTTCATAGAGAGGCGGCGCAGGCTCCTGGCGGCCCCCTCCAGGCGAGCGAACTCCACGCGCTGCATGGCGAGCTGCCCGTTGAACCGAGGGCATGCAGTACGCACCGCCGCGACAGGGAGGTCATCCTTCAACGGCTTGAAGGTCCCATCGAACCAGGCTGCGTAGTGGGTGCACTCCTCCTCGGTCACCTTGGGCTTGTCGAACGTGTGCTTCTCCTTGCACCGATAGCGAGGACGCTTCTGCTTGCGCTCCTTGATGGTCGCAATCTCACACTTCGGACACCGACTCAGTGTCTTGGTTCCCTGGGATGACTCGAGCCGGACGATGTTCGCGATGCCGAGAACCCGCGCCTTGTTGCGGAGGACCATCAGGTCCCCTTTAGCCACCTGCTTGTGATTCGCCACGAAGCTGTCGTAGCGATAGACGGCGTCAAGCTCATCCGCATAGCCGGCATTGCCTGCGTACTCTCGCTCGTCGCCCAGGGAGAGCACCAACCACGCACTTCGTGATTCCATCCCGGCAGTGGAATGCTGGGGCGACAGGCAAAGAAGGATGTGTGGAATAGGATGGCGTAAGTGCTACCCCGGGGGGAGGAGACATGGCGGCGAACACCGACGAAGTGGACGTAGTCATCGCGGGAGGCGGTCCGGTCGGCGTGCTCACCGCCAACCTGCTCGGCCTGCACGGGGTGCGGGTCCTCGTCCTGGAGCGCGAGTCCACACCGCACGGCCAGCCCCGCGCCTTCTCCTGCGATGACGAGGCCCTGCGCATCTACCAATCCGCGGGCCTCATCGACGCGCTGAAGCCAGACCTGCGGCAGAGCCGGCGCGTGACGTACACGAGCGTCGGAAACAAGCCCATCGCGGAGCTCCACCTGAGCGAGGTGGACTTCGGCTTCGGCTACACGCCCATCTGGTTCTTCTACCAACCGCTCCTGGAGAAGGCGCTGCGCGAGGGGCTCACCCGCTTCGAGCACGCGAAGCTGCGTCTCGGCACGGAGGTGGAAACGCTCGAACAGGACCCTGCCGGAGTCACGGTCCGCACCCGCGACCTGGCCAGCGGTGAACGCGGCGCCGTGCGCGCCCGCTACCTCGTGGGCTGCGACGGAGGCCGGAGCACCGTGCGCGGGCTGCTGGGCATCGCCATGGAAGGGCGCAGCTACGAGGAGCCGTGGATTGCCATCTCCGGCACCGTGCCAGAAGACGCCGCTCCGCCCGAGTGCAGCATCGTCTGCGACCCGGAGCGCCCCGGCTTCGTGGGCCGTGGCCCCGTCGGCCAGTTCCGCTGGGAGTTCCGGCTCCGCCCCGGTGAGACCGGAGAGGAGATGGTCCAGCCCAACTCCGTCCGCCGATTGATTTCCCCCTACGTCGACCCGGAGAAGGTGAAGGTCGAGCGCGCCCAGCTCTACACCTTCCGCTGCCTCGTTGCGCCCCGCTGGCGAGAGGGCCGCACCTTCCTCGCGGGAGACGCGGCCCACATGATGCCGCCCTTCATGGGCCAGGGCCTCGTCTCCGGCCTGCGCGACGCCGCCAACCTCGCGTGGAAGCTGGCGCGCGTGATTCGCGGGCGCGCCCCCGAAGCCCTCCTGGACACCTACGACCAGGAGCGCCGCCCACACGTGAGGACCATGCTCGATGCCACCGTGCGTCTGGGCTACGTGTTCCAGGCGCGAAACACGCCCACCGCCCTGGTCCGAGACTTGGTGCTGCGAGGCCTCCAGCGCATCCCCAGCGTGCGTCACTTCGTGGAGGGCTTCCGTTTCAAGCCACCGCCGTCCATCGAAGAGGGCTGGTTGCTCGGAGGCCGCCGCTCCGGACGCGCGGCGCCAGAGGGCAGCTACTTTCCCCAACCCAGGGTGCGGCTCTCCTCCGGCGAAGAGCGACTGCTCGACGACACGCTGGGCCCCGGGTTCGCCGTGCTGAGCAGGAAGAACGGCCCGGCGACTGAGGCGGCCCACGCGCTCGCGGAGGCGCTTGGCGGTACGGCCGTCACCGTGGGCCCCGCGGGCTTGAGCAGCACGGACTCGCTCACCGTGGAGGACCACACTGGCAGGCTGGCGGAGTGGTTCACCCGCCACGGCGTGGACCTCGCCGTGGTGCGCCCGGACCGCTTCGTCTTCGGCGCGGTGCCGCTGGCGCGGCTGCCGGAGCTGCGCACCGCCCTGGGCGTGGACCGCACCTGAGCCCCGGTGATGCGGACTCTCAGTGAGCCACGGCGGGCACGACCTGGAGGGACGGAGCCCGCGCCTCCAACTCGGGCTTCGCGCTCTCGGCCTGCACGGCCGTGTCGAGGTTGGCGAGGCCCGCCTCGAACTCCTTCCCCAGCAGCGCATCCATGTCCAGGAAGGCGGACATGGCCTTGCCCATCACGGAGTTCTCCCCCTCCATGCTCCAGGTGACCTGGGTCTCCTTTTCGGACGCCACGAGCGTGAAGGTCGCCTGGTTCGTGGCGGCGAAGGGCTTGAAGAACTCGAGCCGCAGCGAGACGTGCTCGCCGGGCCTGCTCTCCAGGATGGTCATCCGTCCCTCTCCGGCCTTGCTGTTCCCGCTCCACGCGTAGACGGCACCCGGGCCCGACGGAGGGCCTTCGAAGCGCTTCGTCATGTTCGGGTCGAGCTTCTCGTAGGGCGACCACCGGCCCCACTGGTGGAAGTCATTGATCATCGAGAAGACGACGTCCGCGGGCGCGTGAATCAAGGCGCTCCGCTCGACGCGGAAGCGGTCTGGACGGGTACGAATGAAAGCCACCAGCGCGACGATGAGGACGACGACGATGATTCCAATCAGCATGAGCATGTGAACGACTCCTCGCCGGGCAGGTGAGGTCGGGCCCGGCCTTCACCATGGCGTCGACCGGGACCCCGGGAGATCGACAACCCCCGGCGTCTTTTCTTCGCGGGTGGCCAAGCCGCTGGAATCGCGGGGCATTTCCCCCGCCGTCCTCCACGGGGACACCGAGAATCCTCCATGGCTCCGCGAGCCCCGCCGCGCCGGATGGGGCCCCGACGACTCGCGGATGTACACGAGGACCCGGTGCAAGGAATTGGATGCAATGCCTTGTCAATACCTCCCCCCCGACTTGCCACGGAGGCGACAGGAGGCGCAGGCTTCCGACTCCGCGTGACGGATTGGAGCTGCGCGCGGAGCGGGGGATTCTGCTTGCTGCCGCCGGTGCATACCGCGCTGCTCGACGCGATGGACAGGCACGCCCGGCGGCGCGCGGAAGGCATTGCCACGCTGAGCACCCTCGTGGGCCCACCCGAGCAGGGACTCGCATCGCTGACCGAATGGACTCACCGCCGGGGCCTGAGCGTCGTCCTCGCGAGTGGTGACGACGCGCGGGGGATGGTCTCCGCGTGGGCCACGGCGCTCGCTCGTGAGCGGGACCTCACCTCGGACGCGGAGGCGTTCGTCGTCCTCTCCCAGGCCTCGGGCCCACGACGGGAGCTGCTCTTCCGGGGCAAGACGCTCCACGAGCGCCGCGTCCTGCTCGACGGCCTGACACCCCCACGCTCCGAGTCCGCCACCTGGGAGCTGTGCCGTTGCCTGTTGGAGTCCCCCGCCCTGCCCACGCAGGGAGACCTGCCCCCCGCGGTGAGGGGCGCCATCCACCAGAATCCGCACTCCGCGCTCCAGTCGCTGCTGGCGCTCGTGCCCTACGGCAGCGCGCCCGTGCTGCGTATCCGGGCAGACCCTTCCGACTTCCGCGCGCTCCGCACCGCCGTGTCACTCTGTGCCGCTGCCCCCGCGCTCGCCCTGGTGTGCGTGCTCACGCCCGAGTCCCTCGCCGAGCACCTGCGCCGGAGGGAGTCCCGCGTCCAGGCGATGCTGCGCGAGGGGCGACTGGACCTGCCGGAACCCCCTCCCGCACCACCAGCCCCGGCGCACCTGAAAGAGGTGACGCCCGCCCTCGCCCGGCTCCAGGAGGAGGGCCTCCCGGAGCCCGTCCTCGCCCGGTATGCCGAGGCGGCCCAGGCCATCACCCGCGCACGCCGCGAGGTCGAGGACCGCGCTCGCAGCGAGCAGGAGCGCTTCCTCTTCGACCTGCTCGAGCACCTGCCTTCCACCCGGGGACTCTTCGACCTCAACGCCCGCGTCGACGTGGGCCACGGCAACCGCCCGCTGGAGGTGGACCTCCTGTGCCGCGAGCTGAAGCTGGCGGTGGAGCTCGACGGCCACTTCCACTTCCGCGACGACGAGCGGTTCCGCCGCGACAGGCGCAAGGACCTGGCCCTCCAGCGCGCGGGCTACTGGGTCGTCCGCTTCCTCGCCGACGACGTCGTCCCGCGGCTGGAAGACATCCTCGAAACCCTCGACACGATGATTGCCGCCCGGAGGCAGGAGTCCTCCGAGCAGGAGACACCGCATGAACCCCGCTGACCCCCGGCTGGCCGGGATTGCACTCTGCTGGCTCATCACCCGTGGCAAGAAGCCCGGCACCCGCAGGGAACTGGAGGCGGCGCTGCGTCCCTTCGTGGAGCACCGCCTCAGCAGCGCCGAGTCGAAGGCCCGCTTCGACACCCTGGTGACACGGCTGCTCGGCGACGCACTCGTCACGGAGCGGGGGCGCGGCGGCCTCGAGTTGTCGGCGGACGGACGCGCCGGGGCGCTGCGCTTCCTCAACCTGGAGCAGGCCCCTCGAGGGCTCACCTGGAAGAAGCTGAAGGCCACCTACCTCCTGGCGCGCACCCTGGACCTGCCGCCCACGAAGTCCGTGCTGGCCCGGTTGTCGAGCGCCGACGGTGTGCGCGCCACGCTCCTGAAACAGCAGCACGGCATGTCGGACGCCGACAGCCTCTCCCTGGCACAGGTGAGAGATCGGCTGCTGTGGCGGCAGCTCGGAGTGGAGACGGAACGCCCCTTCTCGCTGAGCGCCGTGCAGGCCCATCTCCTCGGGAAGGTGCTGGACACCGAGACGAAGGACCCGCGCAAGGCGGTGGAGCAGCTCGCAGCGCGCTCGGCCGGGGCCACACGCGTGGATGCCGAGGCCGTGCGCCTCGCCGTCCTGCGCCGCTGGGCCCTGCCGGACTCGGAGACACATGCGCCCGCTGAAGCGCCCACCCCGCCGACGGAGCAGGACAGCAGCCCCGAGGACTCCGTGGCGAGCTTCGCCGAGCACGTGCTCACCGTGGCCCGCGCCCTGCCTACGGGCCGCTTCGGGCAGAACAAGGTGTTCATCTCCCACGTGTGGAAGGCCCTCCAACCCGAGTGGGGCAGCCGCGAGGCGTTCGACGTGGCGCTGCTCGAGGCGAACCGCACGCGGCACCTGTCCCTGACGCGAGCGGACCTCGTAGCCGCCATGGACCCCCACGACGTGGCCGAGTCCGAGGTGCGCTCCTACGGCGCCAGCTTCCACTTCGTCGTCATCTAGCTTTCCCTGGAGCGCCCGTGCCCATCGACCCTCGACTCGAGGCCTTCCTCGCGGACGGCCGTGAGGTCTTCAGCAGCGTCCAGCAGGGCCAGCAGCTCTGGCAGGCGGACCCGTTCGACGTGGAGGCCCTCAACGCGCCGGCACGCCGCGCCTTCAAGCGGCTGCTGGAGCGAGCAGCGGCCGACTCGCCTCCCGACGCGGGCAAGCTGCTGCTCCTGCTCGGAGAGTCCGGCAGCGGCAAGACGCACCTGGTGCGGGCGTTCCGCAATCTCGCGCACGGCCGGCGCCAGGGCTTCGTCGGCTACATGCCGATGACGGTCGATGCCGCCCGCTATGACGGGTACATCCTCTCCAACCTCATCGACTCGCTGGACCGCCCGTATGACGTGTCCGGGGGAGATGACAGCGGGCTGATGCGGCTATCGGACGCGCTGATGGTGCACTGCAAGAGCGCCTTCGCGCCCCTCATCCCGGACGAGACGGTGCTGGAGGAGGACGAGCTGCACGGGACCATCCGCGCCGTGGCCGACGAGCTGCTGGAGGACGCGCGCTTCCGGAGTGTGGAGGTGGACCTGCTGCGCGCGCTCATCTACCTGCAGCGCAAGGACCCGCGCATCAACCGCCGCATCTTCCACTGGTTGCGCTGCGAAGAGCTGTCCGAGGCGGACCGGAAGGTCATCGGGGAGCTCGTTCCCCGCACGGCGGACGACGCTCCGGCGCGGATGGTGGAGCACCTCGGGCGGCTCATGGGTGCACTGGGGCATGCGCTGGTGCTGTGCGTGGACCAGGTGGAGGACTTCCACGACTTCGAGGAGCGTCCGCAGATGGAGAGTTCCTTCCGGCGGGCGATGAGCAGCCTGACGGCCCTTGCCGCCAGGGTCCCCCGGGCCGTGGTGGTGGTGTGCTGCCTCTCCGACTACTGGACGAAGATGCGGCCCCACCTGCCGCGCCCCCAGCTGGACCGCATCGAGAACGACCCGGAACCCGTGGAGCTCGAACCCACGGTGACACCCAGCACGGCCCGCGACATCGCGGCAAGAAGACTGTGCGCGCTGTACGAGCAACGAGGCGTGGCCATCGACCCGGCGAACCCGACGTGGCCCATCCCGGCCGCGGGCTTCGAGTTGCTGGGAGGACAGCGAGCGCGCGACGTGCTGGACGAGTGCCGCCGCTACCGCGAGCGCGCGCAGCAGGACCAGCGACTGCCGGACATGTTCCCCCTTCATCGCCGGGGTGATCGGACACCAGCATCCACTGGGAACAACCTCCCCCAGAAGGTGGACCTCGACCAGGCGTGGACCGACTTCAAGGCCACGTACAAGCCGAAGCCGCCCGAGCACGCCCCGGACATCGCCACGCTGCTCGCCTGGGCGATTGAGGTGGGAAGCGATGAGCTGGGAGGCACGCCGCGCTTCGCCGTCAACACCCGGGACGAAGAGGCGATGGATGTCAGCGTGCAGCCACAAGGCAGCAAGCTCTTCGTCTCGCTGTGCGAAAAAGACCCACGAGGTGGCGGTCTCTCGCGACAAATGGCGGAGGCGCTCAAGTCCGCCGCCGGGAGCACACCCGTCCTTGTCAGGACCTCCGAGTTCCCCGCGAGAACTGGCGGTGCGGTGGCGGAGAACATCGGCCTGCTCATCCGCAATGGGGGTCGGCGCGTGGTGGTGGGGGATGGAGAATTGCGTGAGCTCGTGACGCTGCGCGCGTTCCGCGAGAAGCACGCCGGGCAGACCGCGCTCATGGAGTGGAGCCGCGCGGCCCGTCCCATCACCCGACTCAAGTCCGTGGGAGACATCCTCGGGTTGGAGCGCCTGGGCGCCACGCCTCCACCCTCCAGCCCACCACCGACCTCGAAGAAGCCGTCGGAGCCCACGTCACGAAGCATGGGCGCGAGCACCCACGACACAGCAGCCCGTGTCGAGCCACGTGGCGCCGCGGTTCCACGTCAGTCCAACCTCTTTGAAGGCACGGCCACCGTGTCCTCAGGCACCGCACCACGCAACGAGGCGGGGCACGTGGCTCCATCCCGGGTTGAAACCGGGGCCGCCGGAGCAGGCACCTCGTCACGGTCCACGAGCCCGCGACGGGAAAATGTGGCTCCGCCTGCCGTGGCGCACAACGACGCGCCTCCGCTGGAGCTCACCGTCGCCGGGGACATACTCACGTCGTCCTCGCGCACGGTGACGCCCCCGACGGGCACGCCCGTGCCCGTGGGGCTCCAAGTCCGTAAACGCCCCGTCACGCCCACGCCCGTCCCCGCGGTGCCGCGCGAGGTGCTCACGGGGCCGGTGAAGCTGGGCGCCTCGGAAGGGTTCTTCACGCAGACCGTCTCGCTCGAACCCGCCGAGCTGACGCGACACAGCGCCTTCCTCGGAGGCACGGGCAGCGGCAAGACGACGCTGGCGCTCAACGTGCTGGAGCAGCTCCTGCTCCGGGGCGTGCCCGCCATCCTCATCGACCGCAAGGGGGACCTGGCTACGTACGCGCGCGAGCTCTCCTGGCAGGAGAAGCTGGAGGATGCCTCGCTCCACGAGCGCCGTCGCCTGCTGCGCGAGCGAGTCGACGTGGCGGTCTACACGCCGGGCCGCTCGGACGGGCGGCCCCTGGCCATCCCCGTCGTGCCACGGGGCCTCGACGCGCTCCCGTTGGAGGAGCGCGAGCAGGGCGTCCAGCAAGCCGCGGACGCCATCGCGGGGATGCTCGAATACAAGAGCAGCCCCAATGACAGGGCGGCCCGCGCGCTGCTCGCCCAGGCGCTCCGCCTGCTGGTGCAGCGCCCACTCGGCCGGGACCTCACCCTCGAAGTCGTGCAGCAATTCGTCGCCGACCAGGACGAAGCCCTGCTCCAGGAGACCGGGGGACTCCCGCCGAGGACCTTCGCCAAGCTCGCCCAGGACCTCGAAGTCCTCCGCCTCAACCTCCGCCCCCTGCTGGCCTCCGGCGGCGAGCGGCTGGACCTGGAGGAGCTGCTCGGGCGTGGCGCCTCGGGCACGCCGGGCAAGACGAGGCTGAGCATCATCAGCACCAAGTTCCTCGGGGACAACAACCGCATCCTCTTCTGGGTGTCGCAGCTGTTGCTGGAGACGAACCGCTGGACGAGCCAGCACCCGGCGTCCCAGCTCCAGGCGGTGCTCCTCTTCGATGAGGCGGACATGTACCTGCCCGCGACGATGAAGCCCGCCACGAAGCAGCCCATGGAGGACCTGCTCAAGCGGGCCCGCTCCGCCGGTGTGGGGGTGATGCTCGCCACCCAGAGCCCCGGGGACCTCGACTACAAGTGCCGCGAGAATGTGCGCACCTGGTTCGTGGGCAAGGTGAAGGAGGACAACGCCATCCGGAAGCTCCGGCCCATGTTCACCGAGGCCCGCGTGGACGCGGACGCGAAGCTCCCCTCCCAGAAGCAGGGCCAGTTCCACGTGCTGCGCGACGGACAGGTGCAGCAGCTCAAGGCGGACCGCTCCGTCATGCGCACCGAGCAGCTGGCCGAGGATGAAATCCTCAAGCTCGCGCGTCAGACCCTGGAGAAGAGCAGGAGCACGGCCGTCGGCACCTCCAAGGCCGGCGGCGCCCGCTGACGACTCACGCCATGCCCCGGCCCCTCACCGGGCCGCCAGCCGTGCCTGCTCGCCTGCCCGGGCCCGATGAAGGCCCGGCCTTCAGTGGAGGTTCCTGGTAGGAAGCGCCTCCGGCATGGACCTTCCGTCTCAGCTCCCCTCAACCTTCGACCGCGCGCACTTCGATGCGCTCGTGGCCCGGGGCTACAACCAGGTGCCCGTGGTGCGGCGGCTGCCGCTGGGGACGCTTCGCCCGACGGACCTCCTGCGCGCCCTGCCCTCCGGCCACCGCTTCCTGCTGGAGAGCACCCGCGTCAGCGCCGAGGGGCGCTACTCCCTGCTGGGCACCCGCCCCTTCCTCCGCTTCACCGCGAAGGGCCAACAGTGCTTCCTCGACGGCGAGCTCCAACCCGGAGCGCCCCTGGACGTGCTGCGGGGCCTGTTGCGGCGCTGGCGGGGCATCCGCCTGCCGGGCCTGCCCCTCTACTGCGGCGGCGCGGTGGGCTTCTTCTCCTACGAGGCGAACCACTACTTCGAGTCCCTGCCCCAGCATCCCCACGACGACCTGAAGCTCCCCGACATCGCCCTGTCCTTCGTGGACACCTTCCTCGCCGTGGACCACCAGCAAGGCCAGTTGCTCGCGGTGGCCACCGGCGCGGACTGGGGCGACTGCGCACGGCGCCTGGACGCGCTGGAGTCGTCAGTGAAGCAGGCCGTCCCCACCTCACCGCCCGCGCCTCCGTCCCTGCCAGCGCCCACGGTGGAGTACCGCTCCAACTTCTCGCAGCCGGCCTACCTGGACGCGGTGGAGCGCGTGCGCGAGTACATCCGCGCCGGAGACACCTACCAGGTCAACCTCTCGCAGCGGCTGGAGGTGGACTTCCCGGGCGAGCCGCTCGCGCTGTACGAGACGCTCTCCGCCACCAACCCCGTCCACTTCGCCAGCTACCTCGAAGGCGACGGCTTCCACGTGGTGAGCGCCTCGCCGGAGCGGCTGGTGCGCGTGGAGGACGGCCGGGCCCTCACCCGGCCCATCGCCGGTACCCGGAGACGCGGCACTCCCGAGGAGGAAGCCCGCTTCGTCCAGGAATTGCGCACCAGCGAGAAGGAGCGCGCCGAGCACGCGATGCTCGTGGACCTGGAGCGCAACGACCTGGGCCGCGTCTGTGCCTACGGCACGGTGGAGGTGGCGAAGCTGATGGAAATCGTCGAGTACGCCCACGTCCTCCACATCGAGTCGGAGGTAACGGGACGGCTCGCGCCGGGCGTGGAGCCGCTCGACGTGGTGGGCGCCCTCTTCCCCGGGGGCACGATTACGGGCGTGCCGAAGATTCGCACCATGCAGCTCATCACCGAGCTGGAGCCTCACGCACGCGGCCTCTACACGGGCTCGCTGGGCTACCTCTCCTTCGCGGGAGACCTGGACCTGAACATCGTCATCCGCACCCTGGTGGTGAAGGACGGCCGAGCGTACGCGCAGGTGGGCGGAGGCATCGTCCACGACTCGCAGCCGCGCCAGGAATACAAGGAGACGCTCAACAAGGCACGCTCGCAGCTCCTCGCCCTCTCCGTATGCGGGAGGACTGAATGATCCTCCTCATCGACAACTTCGACTCCTTCACCTTCAACCTCGTGCAGGCGCTCGGCACGTTGGGGGCGGAGCTGAAGGTGGTGCGCAATGACCGCATCACCGTGGGAGAAATCGAAGCACTCCGGCCGGACCACATCGTCATCTCTCCCGGTCCCTGCACTCCGGCGGAGGCGGGCGTGTCCCTGGACGTCATCCGCGCCTTCGGTGGGCGGGTGCCATTGCTCGGGGTGTGCCTGGGGCACCAGTGCCTGGGCCAGGTCTTCGGCGCGAAGGTGGTGCGGGCGCCGGTGCCGGTGCATGGGAAGACGGCGGAGGTGGAGCACACGGGCCAGGGTGTGTTCCGGGGCCTGCCCGCGCCCTTCACCGCCGCGCGCTACCACTCCCTCGTCGTCGAGCGGGAGGAGCTGCCCGGATGCCTGGAGGTGACGGCCTCGCACGACGGGCTCATCATGGGCATGCGCCACCGCGAGCTGCCACGGCTGGAGGGCGTGCAGTTCCATCCCGAGTCCTTCCTCACGCCCCACGGGCCGAGACTGCTCGCCAACTTCCTGGCGCCGGAGCGCTGAATGTTCTCGACGGTGGCGGTGGACGGAGAGGTGCGGCGCTGGGAGGACCTGCGCCTGCACGACTTCGCGCAGGGGTTCTTCTTCGGCGCGGGTTTCTTCACCACCTTCCGCGTCGACTCGGGCACCCCGCTCTTTCTCGCCCGTCACCTCGCGCGGCTCCGCGCCAGCCTCGCTGCCTTCCCCAGCGCCGTCCGCACGCCTTCACCCGAGCACCTCTCCGAGGCCTCGGTGCGCGACACGCTCCGCAGCTGCCTCCATGCGGATGCGGCGCTCGGGCCGGCCTTCACCGGCGTGGGCAAGCTGTCCGTGAGCGACGGGCACGTGCTGCTCACCCTTCGCCCGGCGACCCCCGACGCGGAGCGCCTCCGCCGCGAGGGCCGCGCATTGGACACGGTGGAGCCCGGAGCCTACCGGCACGCAGAGCGCACGCTGAACCACAAGGGCCTCTCCTACTTCCGCCAGTTCGCCTTGATGGAGCGCCTGCCCCTGCTGGGCAACGAGGCCGCCGAGGTCTGCGAATTGCCCACCGCCAACCTCTTCTTCCACCTGGACGGCGCGCTCGTCACGCCGCCGCTGGACGCGCCCTGTCTGCCGGGCATCGTCCGCGCGGTGCTGCTGGAGTCAGGCCACGTGGACGGGCTCCCCGTGGTGGAGCGGCCGGTGCCCCTCGCGCGCCTCGCGGACGCGAGCGCCTGCTTCTTCACCAACTCCGCCGTGCTGGCCATGGGCGTGCCGCGCCTGCTCGGGCGCGAGCTGCCCGCAAGCCTTGCCCTGGCCGAGCGGGCCCGCGCCATCATCGAAGCGGTGGCGCGGCGCGAGGCCTCCGACTCGAACGGCTAGTGTTCCTCCTCCAGCCGGAACCCGAGCCCCTCCGCGACCTCCTCGTCCCGCAGCAGCCGCCACGCGCCCTCCGCCACGTCCAGCACCACGCCGCCCACGGCCTCGCGGTGCAGCGCGAGCACCGGGTGTCCCACGGCGGCCAGCATCCGCTTCACCTGGTGGTGCCGTCCCTCCGTGAGCGTGAGCTCCACCACGTCCGGCTCCCGCAGCCGCGCGCCCGCGGGCCGCGTGGGCCCATCCTCCAGCACCAGCCCCTCGCGCAGGCGCAGCAGCACGTCCTCCGAGGGCCGCCCCGCCACCCGCGCCACGTACCGCTTGGACACGTGTGTCTCGGGTGACGTCCCGTGCCGCACCAGGCGCTCGTCGTTGGTGAAGAGCAGCAGCCCGGTGGTGTCCCGGTCCAACCGTCCCACCGCGAGCCACTCGTAGCCCCGCATCGCCTCGGGCAGCACGGCGCGCAGGCGCTCGAACACGGTGCCCACGCCCTCCGGGTCCGAGCCGTGCACCACCGGCCCCGCGGGCTTGTGGAACATCAGGGCCAGCAGCGGCGCCCCCAGCTCGCGCACCCGGCCATCCACCCGCACCTCCATGCCGGGCCGCACCGGCGCGAAGGGCTCGCGCTCCACGCGCCCGTCCACCTCCACGCGTCCCTCGCGAATGGCGCCCTCCGCCTCCGCGCGCGGCAGCACGCCTGCTCTTCCCAGGGCCCGGGCCAGCCAGTCCGCGCGCCCCTCGGGAGGCACGTCCCCGGGCCCTCGGCGCCGTGCCGCCTCCAGCCACTTCGGGGTTCGTTGCCTGCGTGCCATTGCCTGCCTCCTCGCCGCGTCATTCCCACCGGCAACCAACGCACCCTCACCCGCCTGCCCTCCCTTCAAGGCTGCCGATCCGTCGAGCGGCGAACGGAGCGTGCCTACCTTCAGGAACAACGGGGCGCGGGCACGAAGGCGCCGGGCAGCCCCCTCTCGACAGGACATCAAACGCACTGGAGGAGACCGCATGGGCAGCGTACTTGAAGGGTCGAACGTTCAGGGCAGCAACTACCCACAGCGCCCGGTGGGCTCGGGCCTCTCCGATGGCGAGCACTCCGCGGGCGGAATCGCCCAGGCCAGCAAGGAGCAGGTGAAGCAGCTGGGCGGTGTCGCCAAGGACCGCGTCTACTCGCAGGTGGAGAGCCGCAAGGGTGAGCTGGTCAAGGGCATCCAGGGACTGGTGTCCACGCTGGAGTCGGCGGCGCGCAACGACGAGGCCGCCATGGCGCGCCCGCTCCTCACCAGCGCGGTGGGGCTGCTGCGCAAGACGTCGGACCGGCTGGAGAACGGCACCACCGAGGAGCTGCTCGCGGATGCCCAGGCGCAGGTGCGTCAGCGGCCCGGTCTGTTCATCGCGGGCTGTGTGGCCGTGGGCTTCGCCCTCGGCCGGTTCATCAAGGTCTGACGGGGGGCATGCGGATGGAACCAACGATTCCACGCCATGACGGAGACGGCTTCGAGACGCGGGACTTCAACTCCGAGAGTGCTTTCGGGGGCCGCGGCTTCGGGGAGCTGTTCTCCGAGTTCATGGAGCAGGGACGCAGGCTGGTGCGCGCCGAGGTGGCACTGGCGCGCGCGGAGCTGAAAGCGGAAGCGAAGAAGGCGTCGGCCGGCGCGGGTCTGCTGGCCGGCGGCGGTGTGGTGCTGTTCCTGGGAGCGATGACGTTCGTCGCGTTCCTGGTGGCGGCGCTGGCCGTGGTGATGCCCGTGTGGGCCTCGGCCCTCATCGTGGCGGTGCTGCTGCTGGCGGTAGGTGGCGCGGTCGCCTGGGCGGGCCTCGGAAGACTGAAGCGTATCCACGGACCTCAACGGACGATTCAAACCCTGAAGGAGGATGGCCAATGGGCGAGCAGGACCGCGCACTCCATGAAATCGCAGATGCACGGGCACGCCTGAGCGAGCTGGCCGACGAGCTGGCCCGCAAGGCCGAGCCCGACCGCCTGAAGGCCATGGCCCATGAAAAGGCCGAGGAGCTGAAGGTGAAGGCCAAGGAGTTCGCCGTCGAGAAGACGGCCGAGCTCAAGCAGCACGCAAAGGATGCCGCCGTGGAAAAAGCCACGGAACTCAAGACACACGCCAAGGAGACCGTGATGCAGAGGACGACGGAGCTGAAGGAACGTGCTGACACGCCCAAGGGGTGGAGCCTGCTGGGAGCCCTCATCGGCGCCGGTGTGGGCTCGGCCCTGATGCGCAAGGCCTTTACCCGGCGCGAGGAGCACCGGTACGACGAGTACCGGGACAACCGGTGGCGGGACGAGGACCGGTGGCGCTACGACGGCATGCGCTCGGGGCGCGCGGACGTGCGCTACGAGGACCGCTATGCCACCGCCGAGCGCACCGACGTCGGCTACCAGGGCGCGGCGTCCACCGGCTACCAGGGCGTGCCTCCCAACTACGACATGTCCTCCAGCCGCGACTTCAGCCGTGACCTCGACACCGGCGACGGCAGCGGCGGCCTGAAGGCGAAGGCCACGGAGACCGCGTCCCACGTGAAGGAGCGCGCCTCCGAAGCGGCCCACACCGTGAGGGACCGCGCCGTCGACATGAAGGACCGTGCGGCGGACAGGGTGGACCACCTGAGGGAGCGGGCCTCGCACCTGCGCGAGCGCATCCCCTCGCGCGACGTGGTGCAGGGCCGCACCACGGACTGGTTCAACCGCACGTTGGACGAACAGCCCATCTTCCTGGCGCTGGGCGGAATCGCGCTGGGCATGCTGGCCTCCACGCTCATCCCCGTGTCCAACCAGGAGCGCCGCCTGATGGAGCCGGCCAAGCGCCGCGCCGGGGAGGAAATCTCGCACCTGGGCGACCAGCTCAACCAGAAGCTCCAGGCCCGCGAGGAGCCGTCGTCCAGCTACGAGAGCCGCCAGGGCTACTCCGCCTCGAGCGTCTCCTCCACCTCGGACCTGACCACGCCCGCCACCAGCACGGGCTTCGGGGCGAGCAGCATCAGCAGCCCCAGCAGCAGCTCCGGGCCAGGCGCCACCACCCCGAGCACCTCGGGTGTCATCGTGTCGGGCACGGAGGACAGCACGGACGCGCTGGCGTCATCGCCCTCGGGCTCGTCGCGCATCCCCCCGCTGCCGCCGCTGGATGACGTGACGAAGGTGCACTGAAGCAGCCACGCAAGCGTGACGAAGTGACGGGGGAGCAGCGGCCGACGGGGCCGTTGCTCCCCTTCCGTTTGACTTGGGCCCGGCGCGTCTGCCATGTGCGCCGCCGTGGCCGTCCCCTCCGAGTTCCTCGCCTCCCTGTCCCCTCCTCCGCCGGGCGCCGCCGTGGCCTTCACGCTCCGGCTGGCCGAGGCGCTGCACCGCTACGGCACGCCCTCCCACCGCCTGGAGGGGCTGATGCGGCGCGTGTCCGAGCGGCTGGGACTGGAGGGACGCTTCTTCTCCACCCCCACCTCCCTCTTCGCGTCCTTCGGCCCGCCGGAGGCGCTGCGCACCAGCCTCATCCGCGTGGAGCCCGGCGACCTGGACCTGGAGCGGCTGACGTTGTTGGACGTGCTCGCGGACGACGTCATCCAGGGCCGGCTGTCCCCCACCGAGGGCGCGCGGAAGGTGGAGGACATCCTCGCGCTCCCCGCGCGCTACGGCCCCGGGCTCCAGCTCCTGTGCTGGGCGCTGGCGGGCGGCGCCGCGGGGCGGCTGTTCGGGGGCGGCCTGCGCGAAGTCGGTGTCGCCGCGCTGAGCAGCCTGGTCATCGGCACGCTGGGCGAGCTGACGCGGCGGCGGCCCAGCACGACGCTCGTGCTGGAGCCGGTGGCCGCCATCCTCTCCTCGGCCTTCGCCGTGCTGGCCGCAAGCCTGGTGGGCCCCCTGTCCGTGCAGGTGGCCACGGTGGCCGGCCTCATCGTCCTGCTGCCAGGGCTGTCCCTGACGGTGGCCATCAACGAGCTGGCCACGCGCCACCTCATCTCCGGCACCTCGCGGCTCACCGCGGCGGCGCTGGTCTTCCTCCAGCTCGGCTTCGGCGTCGCGCTGGGGAGCCGGCTCGCCCTGCTGCTGCCCCCGCCAACCCTGGCGCCCCTGCCGCCCGCGCTGCCCGCGTGGACGCAATTGCTGGCGCTGATCCTCTCCCCGGTGGCGGTGGGCGTGCTCTTCCGGGCGCGTCCCCGGGACTGGGGCTGGATTGCCGCGGCGTGCACCTTCGCCTTCGTGGGCTCGCGGCTGGGGGCGCTGCTGTTGGGGGCGCAGCTCGGCGCCTTCGTGGGGGCGCTGCTGTTGGGCATCGCCAGCAACGCGCTGGCGCGGCTGCGCAACCGGCCCTCTGTCACCACCGTGGTGCCCGGCCTGATGTTGCTGGTGCCCGGCAGCGTCGGCTTCCGCAGCCTGTCCTCGCTGCTGGAGCGGGACGTGGTGGCCGGCGTGGACACGGCCTTCAACATGCTGATGGTGGCCGTGGCGCTGGCGGCGGGCCTGCTGTCGGCCAACGCCCTCGTGCCCCCGCGCAAGGTGCTCTGAAAGCGCGGCCCGTCAGTGCAGGCGGGTGACGTACACCGCCACCAGCGACAGCAGGAAGTAGGCCACCAGCACCGAGGCGCCCGCGTACTCCTTCGCCATGCGCTGGCCGAAGAAGAGTGCGATGAGCGACACTGCGGACAGGAGCGCGCCCCAGAAGGCCAGCGCCGCGCTGCCGGTGACGACGAGGGCCACCAGCCCCGCCGCGCACAGGGCGCCGGCCGCCACCTCCAGCAGGGTGAGGGTGCCCAGCATCAGCGGCACCATGCTCCGCAGGGGGCTCTTGGCGAAGTGGCCGGTGAGCCAGCCCAGGTTGCCCTTCCAGTCGAACACCTTGTCCAGGCCGGACTGGAGGAAGAGGATGGCGAGGAAGGCGGTGCAGAGCGCCTGCAGCAGCCAGAGGGTGAACGCGGTCGATTCGAAGGCCGGCATGGCGCGCCACTCTAGCCGCCCGGCGCCCGGGCCCAAGTCTTCTCGCCAGGAGGGCAGCCAGGCAGGCATGGCCGCAGCGCTCCCCTGCCCCGCCGCCTTGGCGTCCCTACCTTGTCCCTCATGGCATCCGAGCTGACCGCTCGCCGGGTCTTCACCGGCCTCATCCTGCTGTCCATCTTCCTTCTGGCCCTGGTCATCCGCCCCTTCGCGGAGGCGTTCTTCCTGGCGGCCGTGCTGGCCGCGACCTTCTACGGGCTGCACAAGCGGCTGACGCGGCGGCTGCGCGGCAGGAACGCCTTGTCGGCGGGCATCCTCTGCACGGCCATCGTCCTCGCCCTGCTGCTGCCCCTGGGCGGCCTCACCGCGTTCATCGTCACCGAGGTGTCCGAAGGGGTGGAGTTCGTCACCACGACGGTGCAGCAGGAGGGCGTCCAGGGCCTGGTGAACAAGCTGCCCGCGCCCGTGCGCGGCACCGTGTCGAGCCTGATGGAGAAGCTCCCCGTCGAGCAGCAGAACCTGGACCAGACCCTCCAGGAGCAGGTGAGCACCCAAGGCGGCACCGCCGCCAAGGCGGTGACGGGGGCGGTGGCGGCCACGGGCTCCATCGTCTTCCAGACGGTGATGATGCTCATCGCCCTCTTCTTCTTCTTCACGGACGGGAAGCGACTGGTGGAGTGGATTGAGAGCGTGTCGCCGCTCCGGCGCGGGCAGACGCGGGAGCTCATGCGCGAGTTCCGCAGCGTGTCCGGGGCGGTGCTGCTGTCCTCGGTGGCCACCGCGGGCGTGCAGGCGGTGGCGGCGCTCATCGGCTACTTCATCGCCCGGGTGCCCGCGCCGCTGTTCTTCGGCGGATTGACCTTCTTCGTGGCGCTCATCCCCGCCGTGGGCGCCGCCTCCGTGGTGCTCGTCGCGGCGGCGCTGATGTTCTTCAACGGCCACCCCTGGGCGGCGCTCTTCCTCGCCATCTGGGGCACGGTGGTGGTGGGCTTGGTGGACAACGTGGTGAAGCCGCTGCTGGCCAAGCGCGGCATGCACCAGCACGGCGCCATCGTCTTCTTCGCCCTGCTCGGCGGCCTCGCCGCGTTCGGCACGGTGGGCCTGCTACTCGGGCCCCTCATCGTCGCCTTCTTCCTCTCGCTGGTGCGCATCTGGGAGCGCGACTACGGCCGCTCCAGCCCGCGCGCCGGAGACCCGGCCACGCCGGGCCCGGGCAGCGAGGGCCGCCAGGGCGTCCCCACGGTGCGCGCGGAGACGGGCGAGCAGGTGCCCCTCACCCCCACGCCGCCGCCCGAGTCGCACTGAGCCTCGCGGCACCGGCAAGACACTGGAAACGAATGCGGCCCCGCCTTCCGGTTCCTACCGGGGCGGGGCCGCGGTGCTTTCAGGACCTCAGAACGACGCGCCGCTGGCGCGCCGTCCGGGCGACGCGGTGAGGCTGGACAGGCTCGTGTGCAGCACGAAGGTGCCGCTCGCGCTGGCGTCCGGGCTCCGGTTGGCGGACACGCCGTCCGTGCCGGAGACGCCCGAGCTCAGCGTGGCGGTGTCCACCGCCGTGCCGGACGCGTTCTTCAGCGTCACGGTGTCGCCGCTGTTGGACAGGCCCAGCGTGCCCGTGGACGCCACCACCGCGCCCGGCGTCCCCGAGGGGATGCCCGCCGAGCCGCCGAACACCACCACCACGCCGCCGGCCGCCAGCGTGGTGCCGCTCGGGAAGGTGTGCCGCACGCTGGCCGCGTCCGACACCGTCCACCCGCTCAGGTCCGCCGAGCCGGTGCCCACATTCACCACCTCCACGAACTCGCCGGTGACGTCCGAGCCCGGCTCGTTGACCATCACCTCGTTGACGATGACGCTCGCCGTCCCGCCGCCCGAGGTGGTGATGGTGAAGGACGCGTTGCTGGAGTCGGTGACGCTGGCGTCGGCCGCGTCGCTCACGCGCACCCGCGCGGTGGTGCTGGCGCTGGAGGGCACCGTCCACGCGTAGCTCCCCGAAGAGGCCGAGGTGCTGGAGGTGAGCGTGCTCCAGGTGCTGCCGCCGTTCAGGCTGTACTCCACCTTCACGCTCGTCACGCCAGAGGCGGACCAGGTGATGGTGTGCGCGCTGCCACCCGCCCAGCTCTCGCCGCCGTTGGGTGACGTCACGGTGATGCCGCTGCTCGTCGTGTCCCCGGGGACGAGGAAGTCCTTGATGACCGCCATGTGCTGCATGCCGGACGCGCCGCTGTCTCCGGACAGCGCGGGGGAAATCTCGGAGATGGGCGAGTACACGCGCGTGTCGGCCACCAGGCCGGCGGAGAAGGAGCTGCCGCCGATGACCACCGCCGTCTGGTACGGGCGCAGGTCGCTGTCCACCAGCACGTGGTCATACGGCGAGTTGCGGCCCGCGTTGGTGTTGGTGTTGCCGTTGCGGTCCGCCGGATACGGGCTCGCCGTCGACACCACCTGGGCGAAGGTGGTGAGGCACGCCTCGGAGCGGCTGCCGGTGTTGAAGTCGCCGCCGAGGACCAGGTAGTCGCCCGTCGGGATGTTGGCCTTGATGCGGCTGACCAGGCTGGTGGCCTCGGAGTTGCGCGTGCTGCTGCTCGTCGTCAGCAGGTGCACGCTGACCGCCCACAGGTCCTTGGAGCCCGGGATGTCGATGCGCGCCCACGTGAAGTCGCGGTCGGAGACGGCCGTGTCATCCCACTCGCCCGCGGAGATGATGGGGTAGCGGCTGATGATGCCGTTCGGAATCCCGGACCCGCTCTCGCGGAAGTACTGGAAGCCGGTGCCGAAGGCGGTGTCGACGAAGGAGCGCAGGTCCGCCGCGGAGTTTGTCTTGTAGTTGAACTCCTGAATCATCACCACGTCCGGGTCCGTGCCCTGGAAGATGCGGATGCCGTGGCCCGGGTCGTAGTCCTGGCCCGTGCCGCTGCTGATGTTGGCCGCCGCCAGCCGGATGCGCACGCTGGCCAGCCCGTCCTCACGGGCCCCGACGGCGGCCTCGTCAGGAGAAGTCGCGCCCTCCGGCTCCACGCCACCGCAAGCGGCGAGCACCAGGGAGAGCACCACCGCGCAACGCCATGACTGCATCGAGGGAGTCTTGTTGTTTCGCACGCTGTCCAATCCTGCTCCTGGGAAGGAGCGAGTAAGGGGAGTCGGGGGAGACACCTGAACAGTGCTTCACGCGCGCAAGGGCACGCGCGGCACCAGTCTCGTTTATCGAGGGAATTCCCGACAGCGTCGCGTAAAACCTGGGTGAAAAATATATCGAAACAATTGCTACATCGCCGCGGCCGTGGAGAGCGCGACGAAGAGGTAGCGCAGCCCTTTTCCGAGTGTGACGAAGAGGATGAACGGCAGCGGCCGGACGCCGAGCATGCCCCCGGCGATGACGAACGCGTCACCCACCACCGGCATCCACGACATGACCAGCGCGGGCGCGCCCCAGGTGCGCACACGCGCCTCGATGCGCTCCATGCGCGGGCCTTCCTTCGCGCGCCGCCGCGCATACCACCGGCCCAGCGGCCCGCCGCCCCCGGCCGCCACCCACCGGCCCAGCGCGTACAGCGAGAGCGCGCCCAGCACGTTGCCGACAGTGGCCACGCAGACGGCCATCACCGGAGGCGTGCCGCCGTAGATGAGCGCGGCGAGCGCGGCCTCCGAGGGAACGGGAACCACCGAACCCGCGAGCATGGCGACGAGGAAGAGGCCCGGAAGCCCCCAGGCGGAGAGTGTCGACGGGTCGGGCATGGAGGGCGGACGGAGGGCGCCGACTCTGCCATGCCCCCGCCACGTGCGGGTGGGCATCCCACCGTCCGTTCCCGAGCAACCGGCCCGTGCGCCGGGTTGCCCGCCTGCCTACACCGGTGCTCATGCTGCGCGAGGGCCCGTACCAGGCCCCTGTCATGGTGGAGGGTGCATGCGGTCCATGGATTCGGGAGATGCCCGGGTGGCCTCCATCCTCGTCGCGGACGACCCGGAGCTGTCGCAGCGGGACGGGCTGGACGTGGTGGTGCGACTTCGCGACGGCCGGGGCTTCACCCTGACGCTGGTGCCGCTGGACTCGCTCCAGCGGCAGCTGGCGGACGCGCCGTCGCTCCTCGCCACGCGCCTGGTGCTGGTGCGGCAGCTCACGGATGACGCCGTGCTGCACGCGGTGCGCGCCGCGGTGGACCAGGGCATCGAGCGCTTCGGCACGCTGCAGCCGCCGCTCGAGCAGTAGCGGGCCGCGCACGGGATGCGCCGTTTCGCGGGGGAACGCAGGAACTGCGCCCTCCCGGGGCGGAGTGTGTCCCGTCCTGGCGCGTCACGGGCGGCGCGCGGCTTGCTAGGGGCCCGGTGACTTCTTTCCCCCCGCGAAGGAACGCCGAGCCCATGAGCAGCACCGTTGCCCCCGTCCCGAGCCCGTCGCCCGACCTCCGTCTCGCTCCGGTGGAGATTGCCCCCGAGACGTTCTGGGTGGGCAAGCGAGAGCCTGGAGCCATCTTCTTCGCCAACCCGTACCTGCGCCGCTTCAAGGGCGCCGACACGAAGACGCAGCGGCAGACCGAGTTCAACCTCCTCATCGACCCGGGCTCCAGCAGCGACTTCTCCACCATCCACACCAAGGTGACGTCGCTGATTGGTGGGATGGACCGGCTGTCGGCGATGTTCATCAACCACCAGGACCCGGACGTGGGCTCGTCGGCGAGCCTCATCTCCGCGCGCTACGCGCCCCGCGCGGGCATCCTCTGCACGGAGGACACGTGGCGGCTCATCGTCCACCAGAACCTGCCGCGCCACCGCTTCATCCCCACGGAGAAGTTCGCGCAGGGGCTGAGCGTGCCCACCGGGCACAAGCTGCTGCCGGTGCCCTCGCCCTTCTGCCACTTCCGGGGCGCGGTGATGCTCTACGACTTGCAGACGCGGGTGCTCTTCACCGGCGACCTCTTCGGCGGACTCACCGACTCCAACGCGAAGGGCCTGTGGGCGGACGAGTCCGACTGGTCTGGCATTCGCGCCTTTCACCAAATCTACATGCCGGTGAATGCGGCGCTGGTGCGCGCGGTGGCGGCCATCCGCAAGCTGACGCCCGCGGTGGAGATGATTGCGCCGCAGCACGGCCGCATCATCCGCGGGCCGCTGGTGCAGCAGTTCCTGGAGCGGATGGAGCGCCTGCAGGTGGGGCTGGACATCATGGACGAGGCGCAGGACCGCACCCATCTCCAGGCGTGGAACGCGGTGGTGGAGCGGGTGCTGGTGCTGGCGCGCGGCTATCTGGGCGGCTCGGTGGACGCGAAGCTGGCGGCGAGCAAGGAGCTGGCGGACACGGCGCAGTACGACGGCAAGCGGCTGGTGGTGGGCCGGATGGGCAAGTGGACGCTGGAGCACGTGGTGGACCTGCTGTGCCATGGCGAGCCGCCGGAAATCGCGGGCCCCATCATCGTCGAGGCCACCAGCGCCGCCGCCGAGTACAACCTGCCCACCCCGCACCTGGACCTCGAGGGCGCGGGGGCCGTGTCCCACGTGTCGCTGCTCGACACCTGAGCCCGGGAGCCCCGCGTGGTGCACCCGAACGATGACGAGCCCGGCGACGTGGCGTACCTCGGCGGCGCCGTGGAGCGGACGGGGACGGAGCGGAGGCCCGCCGCGGTGGCGCCCGGGGAGCCGGCGGTGGCGGCGCGCGCGCGGATGCCCGCCGCGATGCCGCCGGAGCGCGCCTCCGCGCTGAAGCCCGGCGCGACGCCACCCGAGGAGCTGTTGCGGCCGGTGACGCCCCCTCCCGCGTTGTCGCTCGGCGAAACGCTGCGTCCGCTGACGCCGGTGTCGCCGCACGGCACGCTGCTGCAGGGCGTGGTGACGCCACTTCCCCCGTCGCCCATGGTGCGGGGGCTGATGCCGGGCCAGGTGGTGGCGGGGCGCTACCGCGTGGAGCGGTGGCTGGGCGCCGGAGGCAGCGCCACGGTGTACGAGGCCACCGACCTGCGGCAGGACCTGCGCGTGGCGCTGAAGGTCCTCGCGGTGCCCCACGCCCACGACGCCCTGGTGGCGCGCTTCCACCAGGAGGTGGAGCACGTACGGGCGCTGGAGCACATCAACATCCTCCGCGTCTTCGATGCCGGCGTGGACGGTGAGCGGCACTACCTCACCATGGAGTTGCTGGAGGGCTCGGACCTCCGGCAACTGCTGGCCGAGCGGCGCGCCACCCGCGCCGAGGCCCTGCGCTGGCTCACCCACGCCACGGTGGCGCTGGAGCACGCGCACGGGCGCGGTGTGCTCCACCGCGACGTGAAGCCCGCCAACCTCTTCATCACCCGCACCGGCGTGCTGAAGCTGATGGACTTCGGCCTCGCCAAGAGCACGCACGTCGCGGGCGCCACGGCGCAGGGCGCGGTGCTCGGCACGCCGGAGTACATGGCGCCCGAGCAGGTGATGGGCAGCCCTCCGGTGTCCCCCGCCACGGACCTGTACGCGCTGGGCGTGGTGGCCTACGAGCTGCTAACCGGGCAGCTCCCCTTCCGTCACGAGCAGCCGGTGCCGCTGATGTTCCTGCACGTACAGCAGGCCCCGGTGCCGCCGCGCACGCTGAGCCCCGACCTGCCGGAGCCCTTCGAGCACATCGTGCTGAAGCTCCTGGAGAAGCGGCCCGGAGACCGCTTCCCCGACGCGGCCTCGCTGCGCGCCGCGCTGGGGAAGCTGTGGCCGTGGGTGCTACTCAAGGCGCCCGCGTGAGTGACACGGCCGCGGGCGCGCCTTCAGCGGGCCAGCTCGCCAGCGTGAGCGTACGGCCCGGAGACTGGCACAGGGTGATGTAGCGCCCGCCGCCCGGGTGGAGGAAGTAGAGCGCGCGCGGGGCCTTGAAGGCCGCGGGCACGGAGACCTCCCGCTCCGGCCAGACGTTGCGCCCCGTGCGCCACGAGCGCACCACGGGCCGCTCGCGCAGGTGGTGATGGACCTCCACCACCACGCCGTCTACGTCCGCCGCGTACCAGTCCAGCACGAGTGACGCCCCCGCCTGCCGCCGCTCGCTCAGCAGCGGGAAGGTGCGGGCCCCGGCGGACGCGGTGGCGTCCACCTTCGCCCCGTGCAGCGGCTCCAGGAAGGACATCTCCAGGCGCGTGGTGCCGGGCGGGACGCGGAACATATAGGCCATGCGCCCGGGCTTCGGACTGGTGGCGCCGACGTATACCTTCGAGTCGGACTCCAGCAGTCGCGCGGGCTCGCCCACGCGGAACTGGTCCACGTCCTCGGGGGCGGCGAGCGCGGGCGCTTCCTCGGGCAGCTCCACGCGCTTCCAGCCCGCGGTCTGGTCGGTGGGCAGCCAGCACGTCCCCGCCGGGGCCATGGCCAGCCACAGCGCGCTGGTGACGGAGAAGAGGGCGCTCATGTCACGCGCTCCGGGACTCGGACGCACGCGAGGACCACAAGGCCGCGCCCACCATCAGCGCGCCCGCGGCGGCCAGGCCCACCACGCGCAGCGAGCCGTGGAGATTCACGGTGTCATAGAGGAGCGCCTTGCCCACGGCGATGCCCACGAAGGCGAAGCCCGCGTCGCGCATGACGGGCGTGCCACGCTGGCGGGCCATGAGCACCAGGGCCACGCCCACCACCAGCCACCCCAACGTGAGCACCAGCCGGCGGGCCACGTTGTCCTCGGCGATGCCGAGCGTGAGGAAGTGGAAGTAGAAGGCCCACGACGCGGCGACGGCCGCGGCGGTGAGGCCGTACCAGGTGAAGACATCCCGGACGCGGTCAGGCTCATCACCCTCCCGGGTGTGCGAACGCCACACCGTCACGGCGGCGACGGCGAGCGTCAGGGCCAGTCCCACGAGCAGGAGCTCCTGCTTCGTCGCCGCGTACCAGAGACCTCCAGCCCCGGCGCAGACGAGCACGGCGACGGGGCCCAGGAGCCCGCGCGTGTTGGGCACGTGGAGGAACGCCAGCCCCGCCGCCCCCACGGCGGCCACCGCGAGCAGCAGCTCGCGCGGAACCTGCAGGTCGCGCCAGAGGAACATCACCGCCAGGAGCAGCAGGGCGCCTCCCACGCCCCCCAGTACCTTCGTGTCCCACTTCGTCGTCGTCGTCGTGTGCATCGGGTTCCTCCAGCGCCAGGCCTCGGCGTACGGAGGAGCCCTGAATGCAGCCGCCCTGCCACCGCATGACGCGAGGCATCAGGCGCACTTGCACGGCGGGGCGTGCAGCGACTGTGCAGCGCGGTGCACGCTCCCGCGCGGAAGGATGCACGCACAGGCCCATGGCGGGTCGCTCGCCCGCCCTTCCCGCGCGAAAGGGAGTTTGTAGAGTCCCCCTGCTGGGAGCCAAACCCCGCGACGGCCTCGCGGCCGAAGCCGGGACGTTGGACCGAGGAGACCATGCCGTTCTGGCGTTTGCTGTTGATGGCGCTGTTCCTGTGCCTCACCGGCACGGGCTGCTCCGCGGCCGAGCTTCCAACGGCCGGAGTCGCCGGGGCCCTGGAGGCAGGAGACACGAGCGAATCGGCCCCGGGTGGCGACACGGACCCGGACGCGTTCAACGCGGGCCGCGACACCGGAGAGGAGCCGAACGACTCCGTCCCTGACGGTGACCCCTTCGAGACGGAGGGAGCGGCCGACAGCGAAGCGCCGGACCCCAACGCGGTCCGCGTCACGAGCTACCGGCGAGACCTGTCGACGGACGACGAGGAGGAGCAACCCTGGAACTTCCCGCCGGGAGCACTGGAGCTCTTCGTCCTGGAGGGAGATTCCTTCGTCCCCATACCCGGAGCGCCCGGGGCACCAGGCGAGTACGTGTTCCCGTACGTGCCTCCGGGCGTCTACTACCTGAAGGACGGCCACAACATCCTCGTCACCGCCGCGCGCGAGGTGGACCTGGGCTTCAACCAGCCGCTCCGGGACGACATCGTGGACCTGGACTTCGAGTCGTCACTGCGCGTGAGCCTGGGCAACCTCGAGCCCTGGCATGACCGCTTCAGCGGCCTGGAGGGCCGGCAGGTCCCGCCCTTCTCCGACCTGCAGCTCGTCTCCGAGCAGCTCGGCTTCGGGACATCCCTGGTCCTCTACGACATGTTCGAGGGAGCGACCGCGGCGTTCGAGGAGCTCCAGCCCGCCCGAGTGCCCATGTTCGAGAAGGAGCGTGGCGACCGGGCCCGCGTGGTGCAGCAGTCGCCGCGCGAGCTGTGCGCCCTGCCCGGCGGCGGCGTCCAGCGCTACCTCACGGCGGTGCGCGCCCTCCACCTGCCGCCGTTCTCCCATGACGGCAGCCTCACCCTCGACCTCGAGGGCCGGCTCCAGCCGCTGCCCCTGCGGGAGCTGCCGTTGGACTGGAGGCTCTCCGCCTTCACGTCCCTCGCGGCCGACGTGCATCCTGACGCCGTCCCCGCGACGTCCCGGTTCTCCATGCGGCCGGCTTCGCCTGAGTCCTCCACCGAGGGCTGGATGGGATTCCCGGGCGAGCTGATGAGCCTGGGCGTTCCGCACGACGGACCGGATGGCCTCGCGGGCACGATTGTCTATGGCAATCCCTCGCATACCCATACGGGCGCGGTGGCCCGGGCCGCCACGACCTTCGCCGTGCCCGTGCGGACGCCTGACGGAATGACCTTCACCCTCACGGCCTCCACCTTCGTGCAGGACCGGCCCGCGCGGCTCGCGGACGGGCCGCTCCTTCCCCGCACCCGGCCGCCGCGCGACCTCACCATCGACGGAACGGAGGCCTACAGCTCGCGCACGCTGGAGGCCGGGGCGCATGTCATCGGGTGGCAGCCGCCCTCGGACGGAGCGCCGGACGTCTACCTGCTGAGGCTCCAGCGACTGGAGTTGGAGGACCCGGGCTCCCCGTTCCCCATCCCCACCCTGCAGCTCTACGTGGATGGCGGCGCCACCTCCGTCCGGCTGCCGCCTGGAGTCCTGCAGCCGGGCGCCCACTACTCCCTCATCGTGGAGTCCCTCGTCTCGGAAGGGTACGCGGTGGGGAAGCGGCCGCTGATGCTCAACGACCGCTTCAGCGTCAGCCGCGCGGCGGCGCTCTGCGGGCTGCTCAGCGTCCCCGAGAGCACGGCCTGAGCCATCCAGGGCCGGCGGGAGGTGACACCTGCCGGCCCTCGCGCCTCATGCGCCTGCGGCCGGCTCCGTCCTGCCAGGGGCGAACAGGCCCAGCACCAGGGCCGCGGTGGCGGTGAGCCCCGCGGCGATGGCGAACTGCGCGGCGAAGTGCCCGCGCGCCAGCGCCAGCAGGGCCACCGACAGCGAGCCACCCAGCAGCCGCATCGCGTAGAGGCTGCTCGTGACGATGCCACGGTGGTGCCACGGCGCGCGGGACTGGGGGCCGATGAGCGAGGTGCTCGCGGCCGGCCCCAGGCCCAGGCCCAGAATCCCCAGGCCCACGAGCGCCGCGGGCACGCCCCAGCCGAGCGCGGCGGACAGCGCCAGGAACCCGGCGCCCACCGCCGCCACCGCGAAGCTCACGCCCGCGCTCAGGCGCATGCCGCCGCGCACCAGCAGCTTCACACCGAAGGTGGAGCCCACGGACCAGCCCAGCAGCATCGGCAGCAGCGCCAGGCCCGCGCCGACAGGCGTGTGCCCGCCCTGCTCCGTCATCCACAAGGGCACCCACGCGGCCATGCTGTAGAGCAGCGCGCCACCCGCGATGCTGCCCGCCACTCCAGTCAACACGGTGCGGTCCTTCAGCAGCTCCGCCGGCAGCAGCGGATTCACGGACACGCGCTGCTGGCGCACCAGCACCGCGCCCACGAGCACGGCGCCCAGCGCGCACAGCCACCGCGCCTCCGCATGTCCGGGCTCGAGCGAGAAGAGGAGCATCGCCGCCGTGGAGCCGGCCAGCAGCGGGCCCCACCGGTCCAGCTTCACGTCCGAGCGGCGCGGAGGGTCTCGATAGGAGAGGTACAGGAGCGCTGCGGCGAACAGCCCCACCGGCACGTTGACGAGGAACACCCAGCGCCACGAGGCGTGCATCACCAGCCAGCCGCCGATGAGCGGACCCAGGCTGTTGCCCACGGCCCAGGCACCGGTGAAGAGGCCCTGCACGGCGGCGCGCTCGCGCAGCGTGTAGAGGTCCGCGCTGATGGTGAGCGTGGTGGGCTGGAGCGCGCCGGCTCCCAGGCCCTGCATCACGCGGAAGGCGATGAGCATGGGCACGGACTCGGACAGGCCGCAGAGGGCCGAGCCCACGAGGAACAACCCCATGCCGGCGAAGAAGACGGGCCGGCGTCCCAGCCGGTCCGCGAGCTTGCCGGAAATGAGCACGCCCACGGTGGAGGCGAAGAGGAAGGCGGAGAACACCCACGAGTAGAGCTGCTGGCCGCCGAGCTCACGGGTGATGGTGGGCATGGCGCTCGTCACCACCGTGCCCTCGAAGGCGCTGACCACCAGGGCCAGCAACACCGCGCCCGTGGCCATCCGCCGCGCCGTACCCGGGCGCGTGCTGGCCAGGGGCTCCACCGTCAAGCCGCTTCCATCCATGCTCTACCTCTACGCCCCTGAAGGCCATGCGGAAACCGCACCTTGCGCATAGACTTCTTGCGGAAACCGCATGACCACCGAACAGCTTAGAGCCTTCCTGCAGGTGGCGCAGGAGGGCCGCCTCTCCATCGCCGCCAAGAGACTGGGGCTGTCGCAGTCGGGACTGTCGCGGCAGTTGCAGTCGCTGGAGGCCGAGCTGGGCACGCGGCTGCTCGTCCGCACGCCCGGCGGCGCGGTGCTCACGGACGCGGGCGAGCGCTTCCTGCCGCACGCGCAGCGGGCACTGGAGGCGCTCTCGAAGGGCACCTCGGAGCTGGAGCGGCTGTCGAGCACACCCCAGGGCACGGTGTCCCTGGGCACGCTGCACACGGTGGGCGCGTACCTGATGCCGGACATCATCCCGGCCTTCGCGCAGCGCTTCCCAGAGGTGCGGCCCCGGCTGAGCGAGGGCACGGCGCAGGCGCTGGAGGAGAGCGTGGCGCGGGGGGTGCTGGACCTGGCCATCCTGTCCCTGCCGGTGCGGCGGGCGGACCTGGTGGCGCAGAAGTTGTGGGAGGAGCGGTTGGTGATGGTGGTGCCGCGCGGGCACCGGCTGGCGCGGCAGGGCAAGCCGGTGGCGCTGGCGGAGGTGGTGGGCGAGTCGTGGGTGGTCATCCCCGGCATGAGCGGCACGCGCGCGCTGGAGGCGGAGTGCGAGGCGCGCGGGGTGACGCCGAAGCTGGCGCTGGAGACGGACAACGCGGAGGCCATCCGCCGCATGGTGGAGCGGGGGCTGGGCGTCGCACTGGTGCCGGAGCTGATGACGCGAGACCACCAGGCCCAGGGGTTCGACGTGGTGCCGCTGGTGCGCGGGCCGAAGCGGCAGGTGGCGCTGGTGCACCGGGGAGAGGGCTACCTCACGGCGGCGGCACGGGCGCTGAAGACCTTCGTCGTGGACAGCATCCGAGCGATGCCCGAGCCTTGGGGGAGAGGCCTTTCATGACGCTGAAGGTGATGACGTTCAACGTGCTGCAAGGAGGAGAGGAGCGGTTCGACGCCATCCTCACCTTCCTGGCGCGCGAGTCCCCGGACGTGCTGGTGCTGCAGGAGTGCCTGGGCTGGGACGACGGCGGGCGGCTGCGCCGGGTGGCGGAGGCGCTGGACGTGCCGCAAGACGATGCGCACCTGGTGCTGGGACAGTCGCGCTCCCGGCCGAGCGGGCGCTGCTATCACGTGGCGGTGGTGAGCCGCCCCGGGCTGCGCTCGGTGAACGTGCACAACGACAGACACTTCCTGGGGCACTGCATCGTCCAGTGCGAGCTGGACGTGAATGGGCCGGTGACGCTGTTCGGGACGCACTTCGACGCGCACCACGAGAAGCTGCGGTACGTGGAGGCGCGCTACCTGCGCTCGCTGCTGGACGCGGCGGCGTTCCGCGAAGGGCAGTACGTGCTCGCGGGGGATTTGAATTCGCTGTCGAGGAAGGACCCGTACCCGGTGGATTTGGAGGACCGGCTGCGGAAGGCGGGGACTGACAAGTACGGGCATCCGCCGCGCTTCGACGTCATCGACGACGTGGAGGAGTACGGCTGGGTGGACACGCTGCGGGAGCGGCCGGCATCGTCGAAGTGGGTGACGGCGCGGAGGAACCGGGGCGGCGTGGCGATTGATTACCGGACGGACTACGTGTTCGCGTCGCCGCGGATGGCGGAGCGGCTGGTGTCGGCGGAGGTCCTGGAGGTGGGGGACACGTCGGACCACAACCCGCTGGTGGCGACGTTCCGCTGAGTGAATCGAGGAGAGGGAGCCATGGCGAAGACGGACAGCTTCGTGGAGTACACGGTGGAGTTGCTGGAGAAGCTCGGGCCGGTGCAGTCGCGGTCGATGTTCGGCGGGTGGGGGCTGTACTTCGGCGGGCGGATGTTCGGGCTCATCATCGCGGGGCAGCTCTTCCTGAAGGTGGACGACGTCACGAAGCCGGACTTCCAGGCGGCTGGGTGCCGGCCCTTCGTGTACGAGGGCGCGGGCAAGTCCGTGGAGATGGGCTACTGGACGCCACCCGCGGACGCGGCGGATGACGCGTACGCCCTGCTCCCGTGGGCCCGCCGCGCGGTGGGCGCGGCAGAGCGGGCGGCGTTGAAGAAGGCGCCGAAGAAGAAGGCCGTGGCGAAGAAGGCGGTGCCGGTGAAGAAAGCACCTGCGCGCAAGAAGGCGGCTGCGGTGAAGAAGGCCGCGCGCAAGGCACCTTCCCGCGTCAAGCGGTCTTGATGGCCTCCGCGTCCTCCAGCCCCAGCTCGCCCACGGACAGCTCGCGCATGCGGAACTTCTGCACCTTCCCCGTCACCGTCATCGGGAACGCGTCCACGAACTTCCAGTAGCGCGGCACCTTGTACGTGGAAATCCGCCCCGTGCAGTGCTTCCTCAACTCCTCCGCCGTGAGCGTCACACCGGGCTTCGCCTTCACCCAGGCCATCACCTCCTCGCCATACTTCTTGCTCGGCACACCGATGACCTGCGCCTCGCTCACGCCGGGGTGCGTGTGCAGGAACTCCTCCACCTCACGCGGGTAGATGTTCTCCCCGCCGCGGATGATCATGTCCTTGATGCGGCCGACAATCTTCACGTAGCCGTCCGCGTCCATGGTGGCCAGGTCGCCCGTGTGCATCCACCCCGCCCTGTCCACCGCCGCCTCCGTGGCCGTCGGGTTCTCCCAGTACCCCAGCATCACGCTGTACCCGCGCGTACACAGCTCACCCGGCTGCCCGCGCGGCACCACCGCGCCCGAGTCCGCATCCACAATCTTCACCTCCAGGTGCGGATGGATGCGCCCCACCGTGGACACCCGCTTGTCCAGCGGGTCATCCAGCGCGCTCTGCGTGGACACCGGCGACGTCTCCGTCATCCCATAGCAGATGGTCACCTCGCGCATGTTCATCCGCGACTGCACCTGCTTCATCACCTCCACCGGACACGGAGAGCCCGCCATCACGCCCGTGCGCAGCGACTTCAAATCGAACTCACCGAAGCGCGGGTGGTCCAGCTCCGCGATGAACATGGTGGGCACGCCGTACAGCGACGTGCACTGCTCCGCCTGCACCGTCTGGAGCACGGCCAGCGCGTCGAACGCCTCGCCCGGAATCACCATGGTGGCGCCGTGGGACGTGCAGGCCAGGTTGCCAATCACCATGCCGAAGCAGTGGTAGAAGGGCACTGGAATGCAGACGCGGTCCTCGGGGCCGTAGCGCAGCGCCTCCCCGATGAAGAACCCGTTGTTCAGCACGTTGTGGTGCGACAGCGTGGCGCCCTTCGGGAAACCCGTCGTCCCGGACGTGTACTGGATGTTGATGGGGTCATCGAACTGGAGCGACGCCTCGCGCTGCTCCAGCGTCTGCTCGCTCACGTGCTTCGCGTTGGAGAGCAGCAGCTGCCAGTCATCGTCCATCACCATCGTCACGCGCAGGCCGGGGCAGCGGGGACGGACCTCCTCCACCATGGCCTTGTAGTCCGTCTGCCGGAAGCCGCGCGCCAGCAGCAGCACGCTGACGCCGGCCTGGATGAGCGCGTACTCCAGCTCCGACGTGCGGTAGGCCGGGTTCAGGTTGACGAGGATGGCGCCGATGCGAGCGGTGGCGTACTGGGCCACCACCCACTCGAAGCGATTCGGGGACCAGATGCCCACCCGGTCCCCCTTCTCCACGCCCAGCGCCAACAGCCCCAGCGCCACCTGCGTCGTCGTGTCCCAGAGCTGCCGGTACGTGGCCCGGTAGTTCTGCGAGGCCACCACCAGCGCCTCCCGGTCTCCGTGCCGCTCGACGGTGCGGCGCAGGTTCTGCCCAATCGTCTCGCCGAGCAGCGGGGTGGGGCTGGTGCCGTGGACGTAGGAAGGGACCGGAGCGTGGGTCATGCGGCCATCGTCCCGCCGTTGCTTGGTATGCGGCAAGTGCCCCATGGCGCGGGTGTGCGCCCATGAAGAATCACAACAGGCGAAGCCAGCGCGTCCACCCAGGCGAAGCACTCAACTGGACGGAGAACAGCCATGGTCACGCTTCCACTCGCGGATATCGAGACCGCGGTCGTCAATGCCTTCGCGAGCTACCTCAGCCAGGACACCCGCTCGTTCGAGCTGACCCTCAGCGGACACGAAGTGGAGGTCACCATCGAGCTGCGAGATGACAGGTTCGACTGCGGCATTCCCGGGTACGTGATGGCGAACACCGATATCCCGGCGCTGCGGAACTGGGTTCCGGACCACATCAAGGCCGCGGGCGGAATCTACGTGGGCGGGCTGGCGCCCTGTAAGACAGTCGGGGGGACCGGCCAGGTGAACGTGGTGCTCAGGACCCGAAACGTCATGTTCAACTTCCACGTCAACCTGGAGCACGACTGCGGGTAGTGCCCTCCCTCGCCTGATATTTCCCCCGCCACCCGCCTCCCCATTGCCTGCCCGGCCCCCGGCCGGAGCGGCCCGCCCGCGTCCTCCCTCCCGGCCCCGCCCGCCTGTCCCCTGTCCTACATCTCAGGGGCCTTGGAGCCGCTTCTCGAAGCCGAAGCGGCATTCAAGCCGTGCGGCGCTCGCACGCGGCGCGTTAAATGGAGGCGCTCATGGACGACTCCAACTCCCGGCTGGTCGCGGCCCTGCTCGAAGCCCGGCAGCGCCACTGCTTCCCTCCAGACGTGCGTCGCGCGGCCCCCGAGTTCGTCGGTCAGGTGCTCGGCCTGCTCTTCCCGCACTTCGCGGAGCGCCTGGAGTGCACCGCCGCCGCCGTGCGCCGCGACGTCACCACCGTGGAGGCCAGCCTCCACCGCATCCGCGAGACGCTCGCCCCGCTCTACCCCGAAATCAACCCGTCCCTGCCCGCGCGCTTCATGGAGCGGCTGCCCGGCCTCTATGACTGGCTCCGCCAGGACGCCCAGGCCATCTTCGAGGCGGACCCCGCCGCCCGCACCGTGGACGAGGTCATCCTCACCTACCCGGGCTTCTACGCCATCGCCATCTACCGCGTGGCCAATGCCCTGCACGCGCTCGGCTTCCCGCTCCTGCCGCGCCTGCTCACCGAGTACGCCCACCAGCGCACCGGCGTGGACATCCACCCCGGCGCCACCATTGGTCGGCGCTTCGTCATCGACCATGGCACCGGCGTGGTCATCGGCGAGACGACGCTCATCGGCGACAACGTGAAGCTCTACCAGGGCGTCACCCTGGGCGCGCTCATGGTGGAGAAGGCACTGGCGGACAAGAAGCGCCATCCGACCATCGAGGACGACGTGGTGGTGTACGCCAACGCCACCATCCTCGGCGGAGAGACGGTGGTGGGCCGGGGCAGCATCATCGCCGGCAACGCCTGGCTCACGCAGAGCGTCCCCCCGCAGTCCGTTGTCACCCGCCGCAGCGAGGTGCGTCCCCGCGGTGCGGATGGAACGCTGGACGCACTCGAGTTCCACATCTGACCCGACGAGGCCCAAGCCATGAAGGCGAACAACATCCTGGAGACCATCGGTAACACGCCGCACGTGCGCATCAACCGACTGTTCCCCTCGCGCGTCACGGTGCACATGAAGCTCGAGCGCGCCAACCCGGGCGGCAGCATCAAGGACCGCATCGCCCTGTCCATGATTGAGGACGCGGAGAAGCGCGGCATCCTCAAGAAGGACAGCATCATCATCGAGCCCACCAGCGGCAACACCGGCATCGGCCTCGCCATGGTGGCCGCGGTGAAGGGCTACAAGCTGGTGCTCGTCATGCCCGACTCCATGAGCATCGAGCGCCGCCGCCTCATGGCCGCCTACGGCGCCACCTTCGAGCTCACCCCGCGCGCCCAGGGCATGAAGGGCGCGATTGCTCGCGCGCAGGAACTGGTGTCCCAGGTGCCCAACGCGTGGATGCCGCAGCAGTTCGAGAACGAGGCCAACATCGAGGTGCACCGCCGCACCACCGTGCAGGAAATCCTCAAGGACTTCCCGGACGGGCTGGACTACCTCATCACCGGCGTGGGCACCGGCGGCCACATCACCGCGTGCGCCGAGGAATTGAAGAAGGTGTGGCCGAAGCTGAAGGTGTTCGCGGTGGAGCCCACCAAGTCGCCCGTCATCAGCGGCGGAGCACCGGGCCCGCACCCCATCCAGGGCATCGGCGCGGGCTTCATCCCGAAGAACCTGCACAAGGAGGCGCTCGACGGCGCGCTGCAGGTGAACGAGGAGGACGCGTACGAGTTCACCCGCCGCTCCGCGCGCGAGGAGGGCATCTTCGTGGGCATCTCCTCCGGCGCCGTGCTGGCCGCCGTGAGTCACAAGCTGGGCGAGATGCCGGACGGCAGCCGCGTGCTGTGCTTCTGCTACGACACCGGCGAGCGCTACCTCTCCATCGAGACGCTCTTCCCCGCCCAGCAGTAGCCCGTCAGCCCAGGCGCGTCCGCACCAGCTCCACCAACCGGTCCATCTCCTCGGGCAGGTTGTAGAAGTGGGGGGACAGGCGGACGCGCCCCCGGCGCACGGAGTGGGCGACATCGCGCTCGGCGAGCCAGGCGCCCAGCGCCCGCGCGTCTCCGCCGGGAGGCAGGAAGGTGAGGATGCCCGCGCGGTGCTCCGGCGAGGGCCCCACGTCACAGCCCAGCCCGCGCAGCCCCTCCTCCACCCGCGCCAGCAGCGCGTGGATGCGCGTCTCGATGACGCCCACGCCCACCTCGTGCAGCAATTCCAGCGCGGCGCCCAGCGCGTAGATGCCGGTGTACGCGGCGCTGCCCTCCTCCAGCTTGAGGGCATCCGCGCGCAGCTCGAAGTGGCTGCGGTTGAAGTTCCACGCGTCGGTGGTGCTGCGCCAGCCCACCAGCACCGGGCGCAGCCGGGGCAGCACGTCCTTCGCGACGTAGAGGAAGCCGATGCCGGCGATGCCGAGCATCCACTTGTGGCTGTCCGCGCTGAGGAAGTGGATGCGGCTCTTCTTCACGTCCACGGGCATGCAGCCCACGCTCTGGATGCCGTCCACGCAGAAGAGGACGCCCGCGCGCTCGCACAGCGCGCCAATCGCATCCAGGTCCGCGCGGTAGCCGGTGGCGAACTGCACGGAAGACAGGGCGACCAGCCGCGTGCGCGGGGTGAGGGCCGCGGCCACCGCTTCCGGGGTGACGCCGCCGGAGGACGCCTCGATTTCGCGCACCGCCACGCCGCGGTCCTTCAGGTGCTGCCACGGGTAGACGTTGGAGGGGTACTCCAGCGCCGAGGCCACGGCCACCTCGTCCCCGGGCTTCCAGTCCAGCCCCTCCGCGACGAGACCCAGGCCGTGGCTGGTGTTGCGCACGAAGGCCACCTCGCCGGGCTCGGCGTTGACGAGCCGCGCCGCCAGTCCGCGCACGTGCTCGCAGTGCTTCTCCCAGCCGCGCTCGTGCTTGATGCCGTGGTAGACGAGGTCGTCCATCCAGCCACGCACGGCCTCGGCCGCTCGCAGGCTGGTGGGGGCCACTCCGGCGTGGTTGAGGTAGAGCTGCTCCTGGAGGACGGGGAAGAGGGCGCGGTAGGACTCGAGCGAGCGCGTCATGCGCGCGACTCTACCCGCAGGCCTCTTCACTGCGGGTGCCTGTCGCAAGGGCGGTGTCCACCCCGTGGCAGGGCCCCCTCCCTCCCGCCCGGCGGGCGGATGCGGTATTCGTCGGGTGCTGGCC
Organism: Pyxidicoccus caerfyrddinensis; assembly: GCF_010894405.1. Lineage (GTDB taxonomy): Bacteria > Myxococcota > Myxococcia > Myxococcales > Myxococcaceae > Myxococcus > Myxococcus caerfyrddinensis. Next base: position 38,011 of record NZ_JAAIYA010000035.1, on the reverse strand, counting down.
ACGAGACGAGGGCACCGCATGCGCCGAGAGGTTGTGGGAGCCGTGAGCAACACGCTGCTGGCGGGACTCACGCTGCTGCTGGCGGGCTGCGCGGGCACCGTGCGTGCGCCCTACCCTCCCATTCGAGCGGACGCGTCCCCGGCGGCGCTGGCGCGGGGCGCCACCATCTTCCATGCGAGCTGCGAGGCGTGCCACCGGAACGGTGGCGCGGAGACGGTGTCCGGTGCGCCGCTGCGTGAACTGCCCTCGTACATGGGGAGCTTCTACGCGGCCAACCTCACGTCGCACCCGACGGCGGGTGTGGGCTCCGCGACGGACGAGGAGTTGGCGCGCGCCATCCGCTACGCGGTGAGTCGCGACGGACGGCTGATGGTGATGCCCAGCTACGCGATGGGCGACGCGGACCTGGCGGCGGTGCTGGGGTTCATGCGCTCGGGGGACCCGCTGTTCGCCCCGGACGCGCAGCCGGCGCCGCGCTCGGAGTTCAGCTTCATTGGCGGGCTGGGCTTCCGCGTCGTCACCGGCAACGACCCCGTGGAGCGCCCCGCCTCGGGCATCCCCGTGCCGGCGAAGGCGGCCACCCTGGAGTACGGCCGCTACATGGCGCATGACGTGTACGACTGCGCGTCGTGCCACACCGACGGCTTCAGCCCGAACAAGACGGAGGGCGACGACGTCTTCTCCGGCGGCATGTCCTTCCTGGACCCGGAGGGGAACAAGGTCCGCTCCAGCAACATCACCTTCCACGAGACGGGGCTGGCGCACTGGACGCTGGAGGACTTCACCCGCGCGGTGAGAGATGGCCTCGCCCCGGATGGCTCCGCGCTGCGCTCGCCCATGCCGCGCTTCCGGGGCATGGACGCGGTGGAGGCCCAGGCCATCTATGACTTCCTGCGCTCCGTGCCCGAGAAGGACAACGAGGTGAAGGGGGCCCGGCCGCGCCTCACCGCCACCTCCGTGCGTCCGGACTGGGTGGAGGCGAGCGCGCAGAAGTCCGAGGGCGCCGACGCGGACACCGCGAGCTCCGTGGCCGAGGCCGCCGCCCTGAGCCGACACGAGGACTCCGCGTCCACGAGCGCTTCGGCCGCCACGGGCGCCGGGACGGCGGCGAGCACTCCGGCCACCGGTGCCGGAGCGGCGACGCCGAGCGCGTCATCCTCGAAGACCGGCGGCACGGTGGCCGCCCCGGCCCCTCAGCGGAAGCCGCATGCTCCCGAGCCGAAGGTGGATGCGGCGAAGCTCTTCGTGCAGCTCGGCTGCGCGAGCTGCCATGGCCCCGGCGCCCGCTACCACGACCGGCTCGCGAAGGCCGTGGGCCGGAGTGACGCGGACCTGGTGCGCTGGGTGCGCAACCCTGAACAGTTCCTCCCGGGCACACCCATGCCCACCTATGCGGACCTGATTGACGAGCGCACCGCGCGAGCCCTGGTGCGCTGGGTGAAGGCCGGTGGCCCGGCCTCGCTGCCGGCCTCCCGCTGAGCCGCTTCCGCCTTCGATGGAGCCCGCCGGGATTCCCACCCGGGCGGGCGGAAAATGAAGGGCGGAATTGCCAGAGAAAAGCCGGTGCGGCGTATCTGGAGTGGAAGTTCCTCGGGAGTGGTTCTTGGTTACACCCTCGAGGCGCGTGCCACTCCGGTGCTAACCGGCCCCTGCCCCGGGGTGGCACGTGTGACTTCCAGCCACCACGCCTGTCGCCCCGCGAGTGCCCCCGAGGAGGGAAGGCTGCGCCCGGGGTCCGGCTCGCGTAGCGTGGGCCTCCCATGACGGAGTGCCTCCTCAACATCGACCTGGGCGAGCTGCCCGGGGAGGACGAGCAGCTCTACACGCTCGCCCACGTGGCCAACATCGCCTGTGGTGGGCACGCGGGGGATGACGCGTCCATGCGCCGCGCGCTGGAGTCTTGCGCCCGCCATGGCACGCGCGCTGGAGCGCACCCTTCCTACGAGGACCGCGAGGGCTTCGGCCGCAAGGCGCTGGAGGTGTCTCCCGAAGTCATGCGCGGCCAGGTGGCCGGCCAGTGCGCCCGGCTCGCGCGGCTCGCGGCCAGCCAGGGCGTGCCGGTGCGGTACGCCAAGCCGCATGGCGCCCTCTATCACTCGGCCAATGCCTCCGCGGAGCTGGCTCGGGCGGTGGTGGAGGGCGTGGTGGAGGCGCTGGGGCGGAGCATCACCGTCATCGGCCCGGGCACGGGCGCCCTGCGCGACGCGGCCCGCGCGGCGGGGCTGGCCTACGCACGCGAGGGCTTCGCGGACCGGGGCACGCGGCCGGACGGCTCGCTCATTCCGCGCGGGCAGCCCGGGGCGGTGCTCACCGACGTCGCGCGGGCCCGGGAGAACACCGTGCGGCTGGCCACCGGCGGCACGGTGGACACTCTCTGCGTGCACGGGGACACACCGGGCGCGGTGGAGCTGGCCCGCGAGGTGCGCGCCACGCTGGATGCGCTCGCCCTGCGCGCGGAGGCCCTGGGAGATGGCGCGCTGAGGCTGGCGCTGCCGGAGGGCCTGGAGCGCCGGTCCGCGCGCGAGGCCCTGTGCGCGCTGCCCCGCGTGGTGGATGCCGTCATCACCGAGGAGCACGCCTGCGTGTACTTCGACCCGGATGCGCCGCCCGAGGAACCCCGGCTGGCGCTCGCGCGGCTGCTGCACGTGCCGCCCCCTCCGGACGCGCGCCCGCCCGCCACATTGCGCGTGCGCTACGACGGGCCGGACCTGGAGGCGGTGGCGGCGCGCACGGGGCTGACGAAGGACGAGGTGACGAAGCTCCACGCGGCGCGCGAGTACACGGTGCGGTGCGTGGGCTTCCTGCCGGGCTTCGCGTACCTGGGCGAGGTGGACTCGCGCATCGTCGTGCCCCGGCTGGCCACGCCGCGAACGCGGGTGCCGGCGCTGGCGGTGGGAATCGCGGGAGGGCGCACGGGGGTGTACCCCTTCGCCTCGCCCGGCGGGTGGCACCTCATCGGCACCGCGCTGGACTTCACGGCCTTCACGCCGGAGCAGGGCGCGGTGCTGCGGCTCGGTGACCGGGTGCGCTTCGAGCGGGTGGATTGATGGCGGGCTGGCTGGACATCATGGGCGTAGGCGCCCCCACCACGGTGCAGGACGCCGGACGGCCGGGGCAGATGCACCATGGCGTGCCTCCGGGCGGAGCGTGGGTGCCGGAGCTGCTGGCGCTGGCCAACCGCGCGGTGGGCAACCCGTGGGGCGCGGCGGCGCTGGAGACGTTCGGAAAGCTGGAGCTGCGGGGGCGCGGGCGAAGGACGCGCGTGTCCGTGGACGGGCGGACCTTCAGCGTGGCGGACGGTGAGGTCTTCACCGTGCCCGCCCCGGAGTCCGCGAGCGTGCGCTACGTCGCGGTGGATGGTGGGCTCGCGGTGCCGGAGATGCTGGGTGGACGCGGCACGCTGCTGGTGGCGCGGCTGGGAGGACACCAGGGCCGGTTGCTGCGTCCGGGAGATGCGCTTCCACTGGGCGAAGGTGGCGGCACGCCGGAGACGCTGGAGCTCGGGGATGCGCTGGATGTGACGGCGCCCATCCGGGTGATGCTCGGTCCGGACCTGGAGCGCTTCGGTGCGGCGACGCGGGCGTCACTGCTGGCGGACACCTTCACCGTGTCCCCCGCGAGCGACAGGGTGGGGATGCGGCTGCGCGGGACGGCGCTGGCACACGGCGACGAAGGGGCCGGCACGTCGCGCCCCATGGTGCGCGGGGCCATCCAGGTGACGCTGTCGGGAGAGCCCATCGTCCTCGGGCCGGACCACCCCACGACGGGCGGCTATCCGCTCATCGCCACCGTCATCCACGCGGACTGGGGCCGGCTCTGCGCGCGCCGTCCGGGCACACCCGTGCGCTTCGTCGCTGTCAGCATGAGGGGAGCGCGCGAGGCGTGGCGCCAACACCTGGAGCGCTTCCGGCCCACCGTGTGACGGTCAGGGCGCCTCCAGCTCCGGAGGCCACAGCAAGCCGAGGTCCAGGTCCAGGGCCTCGAAGGGCTCGGCCCGGACGCGCGCCTCGCCGGAGTACGTGCCCCGCTGGACCCACTGCCCCTCCTGCCGCCGGAACACCTCCAGCGTGCGCAGCGCCGGGTCTACCAGCCAGACGTACTCCACACCCTCGCGCGCGTAGATCTCCCGCTTGCGCTTGCGGTCCAGCGTCGCAGTGGACGGTGAGAGCACCTCACAGACCCAGTCTGGTGCCAGGGTGAAGAAGGGCATCCGCCGCAGCTGGGGCATGCGCTCGCGCCGCCATCCGGCGATATCTGGAACCAGCACGTCCTCGCCGAAGTGCAGCTCGGGCTCGTCGAGAATCCACCAGCCACCCGGCGCCCGCTGTCCGACCTGGAAGGTCGTCACCAGCAAGCCTCCGAGCACGGTATGCGCCACCGCATGCGGGCTCGCGGGCCGCGGCATGGCGATGAGCTCGCCGTCGATGAGCTGCCCGACCATGTTCTCGGGCAGCGCCTCTATGTCGGCATAGGTCGCGCGCCGCTTCGTCTCGCTGCCCATCTCGATGCTCCCCGGTCCACCAACCTCCAACCCGTTCATCATCAGCCCTGTCTTCCGGAAGTGAAACCCCACCCCTGATGGTGTGTCCACTCCTTCCTACTCCACGGGTCTGACAGCGGCTCCCTCCTCACCGCCGCAGCAGGCGAGCCAGGAACTCCCGGGTGCGGGGGTGCTTCGGCTCGCGCAGCACCTGCTGGGGCGCGCCCTCTTCCACCACCTTCCCCGCGTCCATGAACAGCACGCGGTGGGCCACGTCCTCGGCGAAGCCCATCTCGTGCGTCACCACGCACATGGTCATCCCCTCGCGCGCCAGCTCGCGCATGACCTCCAGCACCTCGCCCACCAGCTCCGGGTCCAGCGCACTGGTGGGCTCGTCGAACAACATCACCTCGGGCTTCATCGCCAGCGCCCGGGCAATGGCCACGCGCTGCTGCTGCCCGCCGGACAGCTGCTCCGGCCAGGCCCCGGCCTTCTCGCCCAGGTGGACCAACTCCAGCATGCGCCGGCCCAGCGCCTCGGCCTCCGCGTCCGGCAACCCCAGCACCTTGCGGGGCGCCAGCGTCACGTTGTCCAGCACGCTCAGGTGGGGGAAGAGGAGGAAGCGCTGGAACACCATGCCCACGCGACGGTGCAGCGCCTGGAGCGCCTTCGGCTCGTCGCGCACCGGCACGCCGCCTACCACCACCTCCCCTTCCGACGGCATCTCCAACCCGCACAGGCACCGCAGCAGCGTGGACTTGCCACACCCGGACGGGCCCACGAAGACCACCACCTCTCCAGGCTCCACCGTGAGGTCCACGCCCCGGAGAACCTCCAACGTCCCGAAGCGCTTGTGCAGGTTGCGAACTTCGACGAGCGACATGCGCCTCCTCAGCGCTGACGTTGCAGGCGCCGCTCGAGCGCCGAGGCCAGCCGCGTCAGCGGCAGCGTGGCCAGCAGGTAGAACACCGCCACGGCGGGCCAGATGGCGAGCGGCGCGGCGAGCTGGCTCGCCAGCTCCTGTCCCGCCCGCGTCAGCTCCGCCATGCCGATGATGGACACCAGCGATGAGTCCTTCAGCAGGGCAATCCCCTCGTTCGTCAGGGGCGGCAGCACGTTGCGCACCGCCTGCGGGAGGATGACGTGGCGCATGGCCTGCGCAGGGCTCATGCCCAGCGCCCGCGCGGCCTCCGACTGACCCGGGTCCACGGAGGCGATGCCCGCGCGGAAGATTTCCGCCACGTACGCCGCGCTGTTGAGCGTCAGCGCCAGCACCGCCGCCAGCATCGGCGCCAGATCCACGCCCAGCAATTGCGGCAGCGCGTAGTAGATGAAGATGATTTGAACCAGCAGTGGCGTGCCGCGCAGCGCCTCCACGTACGCCGCGCACAGCCACGCCAGGGGCCGCATGCGCACCCGCCGCCCCAGCGCCACCACCAGGCCCAGCGGCAGCCCCGCCAGCAGCGACAGCGCGGTGAGCCCCAGCGTCAGCGCCAGCCCCTGGGCCAGCCGCCGCGCCACGCGGCCCCAGGGCACGCCCGTGGGCTCCACCGGGGCCCGCCGCGCCGCCTCGCCGAAGTACTTCTCCTCCAGCGCCGCGAACCGGCCGCTCTCCCGCAGCCGCCGGAGCGCTCCGTTGACGGCCTCGCGCAGCGCGGTGTCCTCCGGCTTCGACACGATGCCGTAGTGCTCCTCCGTCAGCAGGCCCCCGGTGGTGCGCAACCCCTGGAAGCCGTGGGTGATGAAGTAGTGCAGCGTCGGCGCGTCCCCCACCACGCCGTCGAGGTTGCCGTTGAGCAGGTCCTGCAGCGCCAGGTCGATGCTCGGGTACTGCCGCACCTCGACGTCCGGGTACTGCTTCAGCACCAGCGCGGCGGTGGTGTTGAGCTGGATGCCCGCGACCTTCCCGCGCAGGCTCTCCAGCCCGGTGATGCGCGCGTCCCCGGCCCGCGCGGCCACCGTCTGCCCGGCGGTGTAGTACGGGTCGGAGAAGCCCAGCCGCTGCTGGCGCTCGGGCGTCATCGTCACGGCGGACATCACCAGGTCGAACTTCCCCGCCATCAGCGCGGGGAACACCCCGTCGAAGGAGGTGTTGGTCCACGCCACCTTCGCGCCCAGCTCCTCGGCGATGAGCGCGCCCAGCTCGATGTCGAAGCCCGCCAGCTCCCCGTCCCGCACGGACTCGAAGGGGGGATAGGTGGCATCCGTGCCGATGCGCAGCGTCCGCCCCTTCCAGTCCCCCCGCTCGGAGGGGCGCTCGGGCTCCCTGCACCCCGTGGCCCAGAGCAGCCCCCATACGAGGCCCAGCAAGGCCAGCCCCGGAGTCCAGGCCCGGTGGCACGAGGAGTGGAAGCGGCGCATGGGCGCCCGCTCACATGGGCACCTTCCGCTGATATCTCAAGGGGTTCCACCCTCCGGGGCCGGCGGGTGACGGGCACGCAACTTCAGATCCTCAATGCCCGATACTGACGGCATGAAGACGCCTGTCTCCGGACCCCGCATCCAGCCCCGCCCCAGCGAGACTCCCAAGCCGGCCCTCCCGCGCAACGAGGTGAAGCCCGCTCCGCAGCCCAAGGCCGCGCGCGCGGACTCGGTGGGCGTGTCGAAGTTCGACTCGGGCAAGGGCCGCGCGGGGAACGTGGCGCTGTCCTCTCCCGTCACCGCGCCCGCCGCGGGCGGCATCGCCCCGGGCAGCTACCCCACGGCGGCGGACGTGAAGGCCATCGCCGCCATGAAGGACCCGGTGGCGCGCAACTACGCGATTACCCAGGGCTACCACGACCTGTCCGACGCCATGGGGAAGCTGGTCGGCGACGACAACGCCAACTGGGCCACCTTCGGCACGTGGGCCTCGAAGCAGGCCGGCGTGAGCATCCGCGGCGAGGACATGCCCAAGATCTTCACCGACGTGCTCAAGGGCGCCGGTGGTGTCATGGGCCCGCTGGGCAAGGTGGACGACTTCCTGCGCAAGCTGGGCCTGCCTTCGCTGCCCCTCGGTGACCTCGGCGCGGCCGGCCAGAAGGCGCTCGCCAGGGTCAGCGAGGAAATCGCCGGCGGCAACCAGTTCGTCTTCAACGAGATTGGCCAGGAGTTCGCCCGCTTCGTCGACACCTTCAAGGGCGACACGAAGCCCGACCCGGCGAAGCTGCAGAAGTACCTGGACAGCTTCCCCAAGGACAAGCCGCTGCTCCGCGAGGCCTTCGGCCACTACGCGCAGGCGATGACCGAGAAGGACCCGAACAAGAAGGCCGAGCTGATGCTCCTGGCCAACAACAAGATTGGCCTGCACGAGCAGACGCAGCTCACGCCCTACGTCGAGCGGGCGCTCAACGCGCCGGTGAAGGAGATCTTCCGGGACATCCTCAAGCAGTCCGTCGAGGGTGCCATCAACGGGCTCCCCTTCCCCGCCAACCTCGCCGGCAAGGCCGCGCTGAAGTCCGGCGCGGTGGACGCGCTGCTCAACCCCGTGGTGGACGGCGTGGCGAGCGTGTTCCGGGGCCTCGCCACCGAGCACATGATGAAGCTCGCCGTCCCCGGCGGTGCGCTCAAGATTGGCAATGACCTGCCCCCGCCCAAGGGCATGGAGTCCACGCTCTTCCCGCCGCACCTGCGCACCATCCAGAACCCGGAGCTGAAGGCGCTGCTCGGCAAGCTGGACCACAGCCCCGACAGCCTGAAGGGCACCGCGGCGAAGGACTGGAGCAAGCTGGGCCAGCGGATGGACTACATCATCGACCTCTTCCGCACGCGCCAGTCGGACCCGCACCTGTTCGACCAGCCCTTCGGCCGCGCCACCACCTACCCGCTGCCGAACGCGCCCCGCTGAACCTCACGAGCCCGCCTGGCCGCGCCCCCGGCTGCCGGCCAGGCGGCTTCCGAAGCACCTGCACCTTGGGATGAGGCACCGGAGTGGCCAACGTAGGTCACTCGCATGGAGTCCATCGCCTGGTTCCTCATCATCGGGCTGCTCCTGGTGGCAATGGCGCTGGGCGGCTCCGTGCTCAAGCGATTGCCGCTGTCCACCTCGCTGCTCTACCTGGGCGTGGGCTTCGCGCTGGGGCGGCTGGGACTGGGCCACCTGGAGCCGCTGAAGCAGGCCGCGCTCCTGGAGCGCATCACCGAGGTGGCGGTCATCATCTCCCTCTTCAGCGCGGGGCTGAAGCTGCGCCTGCCCTTGAAGGACAAGGAGTGGCGCGTCTCCCTGCGCCTGGCGCTCGGGGCCATGGTGCTCACCGTGGCCATGGTGTCGCTGGTGGGCATGGGCGCGCTCGGCCTGCCGCTGGGCGCGGCGCTGCTGTTGGGCGCCATCCTGTCGCCCACGGACCCGGTGCTCGCCTCGGACGTGCAGGTGTCCCACGCGCTGGACAGGGACAGGCTGCGCTTCGGCCTCACCGGTGAGGCCGGCCTCAACGACGGCACCGCCTTTCCCTTCGTCATGCTCGGGCTGGGTCTGCTGGGCCTGCATGAGCTGGGGCCCGGGCTGTGGCGCTGGGTGGTGGTGGACGTGCTGTGGGCCACGGCGGCGGGGCTCATGGTGGGCGTGGTGTTGGGAGACCGCGTGGGCCGGCTGGTGCTCTATCTGCGCAAGCACCACCGCGAGGCCGTGGGCCTGGACGAACTGCTGGCGCTGGGCCTCATCGCGCTCTCGTACGGCGCGGCGCTGCTGGTGAAGGGCTACGGTTTCCTCGCGGTGTTCGCCGCCGGCCTCGCGCTGCGGCGAATCGAGCGGAAGCACACCGGCGCGCGCCCGGCGGAGAAGGTGGAGGAGGCCGCGCGCTCCGCGGACAAGCTGGAGGCGGCGACGAACCCCGCGCACGCGCATGCGTACATGGCCAACGCGGTGCTGGGCTTCAACGAGGCGCTGGAGCGCATCGCGGAAGTCGGAGTGGTGGTGGGGCTGGGGTTGTTGCTGGCCGTCACGCCCTTCCCACCGGAGGTGCTGTGGCTGGCCCCGCTGCTCTTCTTCGTGCTGCGGCCGCTGTCCGTCGTGCTGTCGCTGGTGGGCTCACGCTCCGACAAGCACCAGCGGGTGCTGATGGCCTGGTTCGGCGTGCGGGGCATCGGCTCGCTCTACTACCTCTTCTACGCCATCGACCACGGACTGGGAGACGGGCTCTCCTCCCGGCTGCTGTCGCTGGTGCTGTGGGTGGTGGCCGCGTCCATCGCCGTGCACGGCATCTCCGTCACCCCGCTGATGAAACGCTATGAGGGACGTGCGCAGCGGCGGCGCGAGGCCACCGCGTAGGCCCGCTCACACCTCGTCCACGACGAACTGGTCCAGCCGGGCGATGCCCAGCTTCTTCATCCGGCTCTGCAGCGTGGACGGCTTGAGCCCCAGCAGCGCCGCCGCCCCACCCGGCCCGTAGACGCGGCCGCGCGTGAGCGTCAGCACCCGAAGGATGTGTTCGCGCTGCACCGTCGCCAGCGTGGGCACCGCGCCCTGCTTCAGCGGCGCTTCCGCCGATGCGCCCTCCCCCGCGGAGGCCTCGGCACGACCGCCCCCGGCTCCGGCGCCGCCGCGCACCGGCAGGTCGAACGCATCCGGCCCCAGCTCCGTGCTCCGCGAGAGGATGGTGGCGCGCTCCAGCGCGTTGGCCAGCTCGCGCAGGTTGCCCGGCCAGTCATACGCCTCCAGCCGCGCCAGCCCGGCCGGTGTCACCCGCATGCCCCGCCGGCCCGTGCGCAGGGTCTGCTCCTCCAGGAGGAAGGTGCACAGCTGCGGCAAATCCTCGCGCCGCTCGCGAAGGGGCGGCAGCCGCAGCGGGAAGACGCTCAGCCGGTAGTAGAGGTCCTCGCGGAAGCGCTTCTGGGCAATGGCCTGCTGCAGGTCCACGTGCGTCGCGGCGAGGATGCGCACGTCCGCGCGCACCGTCCTGTCGCCGCCCACCGGCTCGAAGGTCTTCTCCTGGAGCGCGCGCAAGAGCTTCGCCTGCAGCTCCACCGGCAGCTCGCCAATCTCGTCCAGCAGCAGCGTGCCCCCGTGCGCCATCTGGAAGCGGCCCGCCCTGTCGCGCGTGGCCCCGGTGAAGGCACCCTTCACGTGGCCGAACAGCTCGCTCTCCAGCAGCCCCGCCGGAATCGCCGCGCAGTTGAGGGTGACGAAGGGCTCGTCCGCCCGCGCGCTCCACCGGTGGATGGCCCGCGCCAGTCGCTCCTTGCCCGTACCCGTCTCGCCCGTAATCAGCACCGGCGTGTCCGTCTCCGCCACCTGCCGCGCCCGCCGCGACAAGTCCCGCATGATGGGGCTCAGCGACGTCTCGAGGATGCCCTCCGACTCACCGCCCAGCTGCGCCTCCAGCAGCTTCGCGTGCTCGTGGTCCTGCTGGTGCATCCGCTCGAAGGTGGCCCGCTGCTCCGCGGCCTGAATCGCCGTGGCCAGCATCTGCCCGTACACCTCCACCAGGTCCACCACCGGCTGCGGGTACGTCTCGCACTCGGCCCTGTCCAAGGACAGCACGCCGTAGCAGCGCTCGCCCGCGCACAGCGGCACCACCATGCACGAGTGCCCCGGCGGCAAGTCCAGCACACCGTCGAACGGGTCCCCGTCTCCGTGCGAGTGGTCCTCCTCCGTGAAGGCCCGCGCGCGCCGCGTCTCCAGCGCGTGGCGCAGCGAGGGGAACTCCGCCAGGTTGAGCGAGTGCTGCCGCACCTTCGCGTTGGCCAGGGGACCTCGCGCCGCCACCGAGACGAGGCGCCCCTCCTTCAGGAGGAACACCGTCGCCAGGTCGAAGCGCACCACCCGCGTCAGCCAGTCCAGTCCCCGACGGAGCAGGTCCCCCACCGAGTCTTCCGTGGTTGCCAGCTCGACCAGGTCCCGAGCATCCTGCGCGCCTTCGATTCGGCCTGACATTTCGTCCGACATGCTGCACGAATAATAGCGGTCCACCGAAATTGCAGTGGCGAAACCCACCGAGATTTCGTTATTCACCGGCCCGCTGGCACCGACCCGTCGGGGGGAGTTTTCAACCCCCTGGAATCACTGAAGGCGAAGACTGGCACGGGGCCTGCTGTAGAAGTTGGCACGAACCACGTTCCCGGGACGTCCATGAGGGCGCCCCCAACCCCCAAGGAGTCGTAATGCTGACCGTTGGCGACAAGATCCCGAGCTTCAAGGTGAAGGCCACCGTGTCCCTGGAGAAGGGCAAGGAGTTCCAGGACATCACGAACGAGACGTACAAGGGCAAGTGGCTGGTGCTGTTTGCCTGGCCGAAGGACTTCACCTTCATCTGCCCCACGGAGATCGCGGAGTTCGGCAAGAAGAACAAGGACTTCGCTGACCGCGACGCGCAGGTGCTGGGCCTGAGCACCGACAGCGAGTTCGTGCACCACGCGTGGCGCACGCACCACCCGGACCTCAAGGGCCTGCCCTTCCCGATGCTGGCGGACCTGAAGCACGAGCTGTGCAACGCGCTGGGCATCCTCCACAAGGAGGAGGGCGTGGCGCTGCGCGCGACCTTCATCGCGGACCCCGAGGGCATCATCCGCCACGTGACGGTGAACGACCTGTCCGTGGGCCGCAACGTCTCCGAGACGGTGCGCACGCTGGACGCGCTCCAGACGGACGAGCTGTGCCCCTGCAACTGGACCAAGGGCGAGGAGACCCTCACCCAGAAGCTGGCGAAGGCGGGGTAAGGCACCATGCCCTCGCTCGAAGTCGTCCGCTCTGAGCTGGCGGACGCCCACAAGGACACCCGCCTCAACCTCCAGGCCGTATTGGAGGGAGGGAGCCTCACCCCGGAGCAGCGCTGGGGTGTGGCCGTCGCTTCCGCCTTCGCCGTTCGTAACGAGCGGCTGAAGGAGGCGATGCTCAACGAGGCGAAGAAGGCCCTGGCGAATCCGGACCCGGTCATCGAGGACGCGCGTGCCGCGGCGTCCCTGATGGCGATGAACAACGTCTACTACCGCTTCCGGCACATGATCGGGAAGGAGTCCTACTCGACCAAGCGCGCCGGACTGCGGATGAACCGGCTCGCGCAGGTGCTGACCAACAAGGTGGACTTCGAGCTGGTCTGCCTCGCGGTCAGCGCCATCAACGGCTGCGAGATGTGCATGCAGTCCCACGAGAAGGTCGTCCTCGAGGGCGGCCTCTCCGAGGACCAGGTGCACGACGCAGTCCGTGTCGCGGCCGTGATTCACGCCGCGGCGGTGGGCCTGGAGTCGTAAGCCCTCCTGTCGCGAGACATCGCAGAGGATTCAAGGCGCCCTCCGGTGGAAACACCGGGGGGCGCTCCTTTTCCGGCTGCCGGGCATCTGAACTGGCAAACACGCACGAGAAAGAAAAGGAACGACACCATGTACCGAAGCCCCAGCCCCCTTCCCGAGAAGGCCCGCTCCACCATCGCCGAGTCGCTCAACGCCCGCCTGGCCGACGGCCTGGACCTGCACTCGCAAATCAAGGTGGCCCACTGGAACATCAAGGGCCCGCAGTTCGCCGCGCTGCACCCGCTGTTCGAGACGTTCGCGGTGAGCCTGGCCAACCACAACGACTCCATCGCCGAGCGCGCGGTGACGCTGGGCGCGAAGGCCTACGGCACCAGCCGCCACGTGGGCAAGACGAGCCGCCTGCCGGACTACCCGCAGGAGACCTCCAAGGACATGGAGCACGTGAAGCTCCTGGCCGAGCGCATCGAGGTGTACCTGGACGGCCTGCGACAGAGCCGCAAGACGTTCGAGGAGAACCAGGACACGGACTCGGTGGACCTCGTCACCGGCATCATCACCGAGTTCGAGAAGCACGCCTGGTTCCTGCGTGCGTCGCTGGAAGGCTGACACACCGCGCGTGAGGCACGGCGCACCCGGGGCAGGCCCGCCCGGAGTGTGCAGTGTGCTTCACGCACCCGGGGTGGCGCACCCGCCTCTTCTCGCGGGGTTGCGCGGGGCATGGCGGTTGCTCTGGAAGGGTGCGAGTCCCCCACCCCAGGAGCGCCCCATGCGACGCATCGCCTGTCTGTCCCTCGCCTTCCTCGCCGCCGCCTGTGGCAGCGATGCCCCTACGAAAGAAGAGGTCGAGGCCGCGCGAGTGAAGGTAGAGCGCGCGGTGGCCGCCGCCCACCACGTGCGCGGCGCGCTGGAGGTGCTGGGCGTACTGCCGGTGTACACCTGCGGCGAGCCCCGGCGCTCGTTCGTGAGCCACGCGGCGGAAGGAGTGCATGCGAGGTATGCGTGCGCCACCGCCACGGTAGAGGCCCACGACGCGGTGACGGACGCCGTGGTGATGAGGTTCGACGAGGGCGGGTGCGACATCCACGGCCTGCGCTTCACCGGGCAGGTGGCCTTCCTGTATCGCGGCGGCGAAGACCTGATGGAGGTGCACGCGGACCTGCGCGGCCTGTCGGTGGACGGGCACAACCTCCAGGCGGAAGTCGGCTACGGCACCTGCGGCGACGAGACGCGCCTGTTCGCGGACGTCGAGGGCGGCGTGCCCGGACGTGAAGACCACACCTTCCACATCGACGGACGGGTGGGCCTGCGCGGCGGCGTGCCCGTCATCGGCGGCTCGGAGATGGTGCTGGACGGGCCCGGCACGCTGACGGGTCCGGACGGCACGGACCGCCTCACCCTCACCTCGCTGCTCTACGACGTGGGCCAGTACCTGCCGAAGGAAGGCACCGCCGTGCTGGAGACGGCGGACGGCCACCGGCTGGAGGCCCACTTCCAGGAGGTGCTGTGGCGCGTGGGCAAGGTGGAGGTCACCGTCGACGACAAGGAGCCGGTGACGGTGCCCATCGTTCGCTAGAAGCGCGCGCTTCAGTCCCGAGGCGCGCGAGTCCGTGTCGCGTGCAGCCGGAAGGACGTGGCCAGCTCGCCCCACCACATTCCCGTGCTGGCGATGAAGGCCGGCCCGTCCTGACCGTGACGCACCGGATGCGTGGGAGACAGCGCGTCCCAGCCCCGGTGCTCCAGGGTGACGCGCGTGCCGCCCGAGGCCTCCTCGAAGCGGACCTCCACCTCGGTGATTTCGCCGGGCACGAAGGCCCGGGCGCGCCACTCGAAGACGAGGCGCGCGCCCGGCTCCCAGACGAGAACGCGGCCCACCTCGAACGCGCTCTCCCCGGCATCATCGAACGACTCGAACAGGCGCCCGCCGGCGCGGCCCTCGAAGCGGAGCACGCCGTTGTGTGCCCCGCCGAAGCGGAAGCGGGGCCCCTTCTTCCACCAGAGGTCCGTCTCCTGCGTGAAGACCTCGAACGCGTCGAGGGGCGACACGGCGACGAAGGTGGTGACGCGGGCCCGGTCGGCGCTCACGGGCGCTTCCCCTTCCGCGTCTTCTCCGCGTGCGCCTTGAAGGCACCGAGCTGGTCCTCCCAGTAGGCCTCCACCTCGTCGAGCCACTCGCGCAGCGCGGCGAAGGGCTCCGGGCGCAGGCGGTAGACGCGGACGCGCGCGTCCTCCTCGAGGCCGTCCTCCTCCACCAGCCCCGACTTGCGTAGCACGCGCAGGTGCCGGCTCATCGCCGGCGGGCTCATGTCGAAGGCCGCGGCCAGCTCACCCGCGCGGTGCGGCTGCTTGCGGAGCAGGTCCACCACGCCTCGGCGCGTGGGGTCCGCCAGCGCCGCCAGGGTGCGGTCCACGTTCGTCGGAGGAGAAGTCACCATGGGAGCGCGAAGACTACTTCGCCGGGCTCGAGAGCCGCTGCGTGAACCACCAGTGATGTCCCTCCAGGTCCTCGGCGCCGTAGCCCCGGTCCGTGCCCCAGTCGTCGCCGTAGTTCTTCGTCTCCGGCTCCTGGGAGATGACGGCCCCGGCCGCGCGGGCCCGGGCGCAGTGCGCGTCCACGTCGTCCACGTAGACCATGAGGTACTGCGTGTTGGCCCCACTCATCGCACGCGGGCTTTTGTGTGACGGCTTGCAGGCGGAAATCACCGTGATGAGCCCGTCCCCGAACACCAGCTCCGAGTGGACGACTTCTCCAGCGGCCCCCTCCACCTTCAGGCGCGTCTCGAAGCCGAACGCACGGCCCAGCCAGTCGATGGCCGCGTGAGCGTCGGCATAGAAAACGCCGGGCGTGATGCGAGGCCAGCCTTCGGGGGTCTTCCTCATGGCACGACTCCAGTTCGGGAAAGCAGATTGATGAACCTTCAAGGAAATAGTTAACGACTATGTTAACCACTGTCAACCCAACGATTCGGCGGCAGCGCGCGGGCGCTCGACTTCCGCTAGGGTGTGCCGCCGTGAGCGACGACGTCACGATTCCGGCCTTCCGCTCCGTGCCCCGCACGGGCGTCATCTACGTCACCGCCGAGGCGAGCCGCCGCGGCTACCGTTCCAGCGACCCCGAGTGGTGCAACCTCGGCCAGGGTCAGCCGGAGACGGGGGAACTGCCCGGCGCTCCGCCCCGGCTGGGCTCCGTCAACATCGACGTGGCGGACATGGAGTACGCGCCCGTCGCGGGGCTGTGGGAGGTGCGCGAGGTCATCGCGAGCCTCTACAACAAGCTCTACCGCAAGGGCCTCCCCAGTCAGTACAGCGCGGAGAACGTGTGTCTGTCCGGCGGAGGGCGCGCGGCCCTCACCCGCGCGGCGGCGAGCCTGGGCTCGGTCAACCTGGGCCACTTCCTGCCCGACTACACCGCCTACGAGGAGCTGCTGGACGTCTTCAAGGCGTTCACCGCCATCCCCATCCTCCTCGAGGGTGACCGCGGCTACGCCTTCACCTCCGACGACTTGCGGCGCGAGGTGCAGGGCCGCGGCCTGTCCGCCCTGCTCTTCTCCAACCCGTGCAACCCCACCGGCAAGCTGGTGCAGGGTGACGAGCTGGCGCGCTGGGTGGGCGTCGCGCGCGAGCAGGAGTGCTCTCTGCTCATCGACGAGTTCTACTCGCACTACATCTGGACGGGTCGCCCCGGGCACCTGCCGGTGGAGAGCGCCGCGCGCTACGTCGAGGACGTGAACAAAGACCCCATCGTCATCTTCGACGGCTTCACCAAGAACTGGCGCTACCCGGGCTGGCGCATGACGTGGACGCTGGGGCCGCGGCAGGTCATCGAGGCGGTGTCCAGCGCGGGCAGCTTCCTCGACGGAGGCGGCAGCCGTCCGCTGCAGCGCGCGGCCATTCCGCTGCTCCAGGAGGACCAGGTGGTGGCGGAGACACTGGCCATCCACAAGGTGTTCCGCGAGAAGCGCGACATGTTCCACTCGCGGCTGGAGCGGCTGGGCATCCGCACGGACCGGGCGCCGGATGGGACGTTCTACGTCTGGGGCAACGTGTCCGGCCTGCCCCCGCCGCTCAACGACGGCATGGGCTTCTTCCGGGCGGCGCTGGAGCAGAAGATCATCACCGTGCCCGGCGAGTTCTTCGACGTGAATCCCGGCAAGCGCCGCGCGCGGCGGCCCTCGCGCTTCCGCAACTACGTGCGCCTGTCCTTCGGCCCCTCGCTGGAGACGCTGGACAAGGCGCTCACGCGGTTGGAGGCCATGGTGCTGCACTACACGCACGCGCCCCACTCCGCGCCGCCGAAGCCCTAGCAGACCCCGGCGCGGCCTCACCGCGCCGAGCGCCCGCCCCCGCGCTCGGGGATGGTCCACAGGTACAGCGTGCGGCCGCCCTCCTGCACCTCCTTGTCCGGCTTCCAGTCCCCCATGTCGAAGCCGTGGGACACGATGCGAGTCCCCGGCTTCAGCTCGGACAGGAGCTTCGGCTTGAGGCGCTCGTTGACGGAGGGCAGCAGGTACAGCGTCACCACGGTGGCGTCCCCGATGTCCGCGTCGAACAAGTCGCCCTGGCGGAACTCCACCTGGTCTTCCACGCCCGCGCGGCGCGCGTTCTCGTTCGCCTCGGCGATGCGCTCCGGGTTGATGTCCACGCCCACCGCCCGCGTCGCTCCGTGGTTCTTCACCGCGGAGATGACGATGCGCCCGTCCCCGCTGCCCAGGTCGTAGACGACGTCACCCGGCTTCACCCCCGCCAGCTTCAGCATCCCCTCCACCGCGGGCTCCGGCGTGGGGACGAAGGGCACCTCCGGGGCCTGCAGCATGGGCGTCTCCGACGGCTCCGGCACCTGGACGGACTGATGGACGCCAACGTCCTGCGCGAAGGCCGTGGCCCCCACCACGAGCGACAGCATGAGGATGGAGCGCTTCATGTGATTTCCTTCGGTCTGGGCAGTCTGGGGAAGAGCCGCGCGCGGCGCGGGCTGCCACGCGGTGTGCGGCGAGTCCGGGCCACCTCCACGGCGAGCAACACGCCACCGGTGCCCAGTACGGCGAGCCCCGCCAGTGCACCGGGCCCGGTGTACGCGATGCTGGAGTAGAGGACGTACGCACACAGGCCGACGAAGACGAGCGGCGTGAGCGGGTACAGCGGCACGCGGAAGGGGCGCGGGGTGTCCGGCTCGCGCACGCGCAGCACCAGCAGCGACACGCCCGTCAGCAGGAAGAAGAGCCAGAAGACGGGCGCCGTGTACTCCACCATCGTCTGGAAGCCCTGCCGCGTCACCGCGCCCAGCCCCACCAGCGCCAGCGTGATGGCCCCCTGCACGAGCAGCGCGCGCGAGGGTGTATTGGCCCGCGCCTGCCACTTCCCCAGCCCGTTGAAGAGCACGCTGTCGCGCCCGAAGGCGTAGTCGGTGCGCGCGCCGGTGAGCACCGTGGCATTGGCGGAGGTGAGCACGGAGATGGCGATGAGCACGCTGATGGCGACCACGCCCCCGGTGCCCAGCGCCCGCGCCATCAGGCCCGCGGCCACCGCCTCCGAGCCCGCCATCCCCGCGTGCCCCAGGCCGCGCAGGTACGCCACGTTGACCAGCAGGTAGAGCGCCGTCACCAGGCCCAGGCTCGCCAGCAGTGCCCACGCGAGGCTGCGCCGCGAGCCCCGCACCTCCGCGGACAGGTAGGCCACCTCGTTCCACCCGCCATACGTGAGCAGTACGAAGACCATGGCCAGTCCCCACGACGTCGCCGGAGGTGCCACGGGCGCCGTCGCCGCGGGGGCCGCCGGGGCGAGCAGCAGCCCCGCGAGGATGATGGCCACCACGCCCAGCACCTCCAGGACGGTGAGCAGGTTCTGCGTGCGCGTGCCCTGCCGCAGCCCGGCGATGTTCACCGCCGTCAGCCCCACCACCACCGCCGCCGCGTACACGGCGGACGAGTACGGCCCCAGCGGGAGGAGCTGCGAGGCATAGTCCCCGAAGACGAAGGCCAGCAGCGCGATGGAGCCTGTAGGAATCACCGTCAGCCGCGCCCACGCGAAGAGGAAGGCGGGCCCGCGTCCGAGCGCGCGGTGGAGGTAGTGGTACTCCCCGCCCGCGTGCGGCCAGGCGCTGGCGAGCTCCGCGTAGCAGAGCGCCCCCACCAGCGAGGCGGCGCCGCCCAGCAACCACGCCATCAGCATGACCCCGCCGCTGCCCGTCTGCGCCGCCACCAGGGACGGGGCCTTGAAGATGCCGGCCCCCAGGACGATGCCGACGGTGAGCGCCACCGTGTCGACGATGCGCAGCGAGGGCGAGGGAGCCGCCGGGCCCTCCCCGGACGCCGGTGCTCGCCGGCTCTTCGCCACTGCCTGCTGCTCCCGCATGGAGTCGCTCCGGACCGTCCGCCGCACGCAACAAGCTGCGCCCGGGGTCCGGGCCCGGCGAGACATGCGACTTCCGGTCACCCGGCCCGCGCCCATGCACCATGGGGCTCCGCCGCGCCCTCGTGGAGGGGGCACCACGGGCGGACGGGCGGGCGCCGACTCCTGCACCCGTCTCCGCGCGAAGCCCTATGCTGCGCCGGCCATGAGACTTCCGTCATCCCGGCTGATGCTGCTGAGCATGCTCTACCTGGTTCAGGGCATGCCCTTCGGCTTCCAGTCGACCGCGCTGCCCGTCTACCTGCGCACGCAGGGCGTGGCGCTGACGACCATCGGCTTCGCCAGCGCGCTGTCGCTGCCGTGGGCGCTCAAGGCGCTGTGGGCGCCCCTGGTAGACCGGTATGGCTCGGCGCGCGTGGGGCGGCGCCGCTCCTGGATTCTCCCCATGCAGCTGGGGCTGGCGGCGAGCTGTGCCCTGGCGGCCTTCGCGGCCTCGCGCGAGGCCATGCCGCTGCTGTTCGGGCTCGTCCTGCTGATGAACCTCTTCGCCGCCACTCAGGACATCGCGGTGGACGGCTTCGCGGTGGACACGCTGCGGCCGGACGAGCTGGGGCTGGGCAACACCGCGCAGGTGGTGGGCTACAAGTTCGGGATGATGTTCGCCGGAGGCGGCGTCATCGCCTGGACGGGCAACCGCATCGGCTGGCCGGGCCTGCTGCTCGCCATGGCGGCGCTGTGCCTGGCCGCCTTCGTCGTGATGCTCTTCGCGCGCGAGCCCGCGCCGCGCGAGGGCGCCGCCACGCGCGTGAATTGGGACGAGGTCTTCGGACGGCTCAAGCAGGCGCTGCTGCTGCCCGGCACCGGCTGGCTGCTGCTCTTCGTCGGCACGTACAAGCTGGGCGAGAGCATGTCGGACGTGCTCTACAAGCCCTTCCTCGTGGACGCCGGCATTCCCGCCGCGCGCATCCTCCTGTGGGTGGGCACGTGGGGCACCGTGGCCTCCATCCTCGGCTCCGTGGCGGGAGGGGTGCTGGCCTCGCGCATGCCGCTGCTCGGCGCGGTGGCCCTCACCGCCACGCTGCGCGTGGTGCCGCTGGTGGGCCGGTGGCTGCTCGCGACGGCCGGCGTCAGCGATGCCGGCGTCATCGGCGTCACCCTGGCGGAGGAGTTCTTCGGCGGCGCCCTCACCACGGTGATGTTCGCCTTCATGATGTCGCGCGTGGACCGCCGCATCGGCGCCACGCACTACACGCTGCTGGCCAGCCTGGAGGTGTGGGGCAAGGCTCCCGCCGGCCCGCTCGCGACGTGGCTCGCGGACCCGAAGCTGGGGCTGGGCCTGGGCTATCCGCGCGTCTTCATGCTCGGCATCGTCCTGTCCGTGGCCTTCCTCGCCCTGCTCCTGCCCATGCGGCGCCAGCGGCGCATGGCCCCCACGGCCAGCGTCCCCACCTGAGCCACGGGCAACCCGGCAACAGAAGCCTTGCGATTACAATAAGTATTGAAACATGCGCGATACAGGAATGTCGCGTGAGGCATGTCAGGCGTGCGTGTTAGCTGAGGGGCCGCTGCACACTCCAACCCGTGGGCCCCCCGGCCCACGCGAGGCCCACCGCATGTCCTCCTCGTCCTTGAAGTCGCTCCTGAGCGGTGCCGTCCTGCTGGCCGCGCCCCTGGCCCTCGCCAACAGCACCACCACCATCCCCGCCTTCGACGCGAAGATTGCCACCGCCCGTGGCGCCTCCAGCCCGGGCGGCACCACCGTCACCCGCGACGAGATGTCCGGCGCGCTCCACACCTTCATCGACTTCGATGACGGCGTGGTGGACGCCGCCGAGCGCACGTACCTGGGCACGAAGGTGGGCAACGCCGCCTTCCTCACCGGCGTCGAGGAGACGGCGAAGAAGTTCCTCACCGACTTCTACGAGCTGAACGACGCGGCCACCACCCCGGCGCCGCTGTCCCTGTACTGGCTGCAGGACTCGCCCGAGGACCTGTACGGCGCGGGCGGCCCGCTGGCGGACGCCTCCACCATCCTGGAGGGCTTCATCCCCTACGGCCAGGGCGTGGCCAACCAGCTCACGCTGCTCGAGACGCTCAAGTCCACCCAGGAGTTCGGGTACGGCGCCCCCAACAGCAGCTTCTACCCCATCACCGAGTCCGAGCTCATCACGACGCTCTCGGGGTCGGCCGGCTTCGACTACGAGACGCCCTCTCAGGACGAGGTGAACGGCGCGGCCGCCTTCATCACGCAGATTTCCCACAACAGCCACCGCCTCTACCAGGCCAGCTGGGCCTGCTTCCGCGGCTGCCAGGGCGACGTGGGCGGCTACGTCATCGCCGCGGTGAGCACCGACCGGCGATTCGTACGCGTAGTGAAGGTCATCACCTGGGTCGAGTAGACGCAACCTCCGTTCGCATTTTACGAGAATCCAGCGCAGTTCCTGGTCCGCCCCTTTTCATGGGGCGGGCCTTCACCCAAGGCAGGCTCATCCATGCGCAACACCCCCCTCAAGGCGCTCCTCGCGGGCGTCACGCTACTGGTGTCTCCAGCGGCCCTGGCCGGCACCAGCACGTCGGTCCCCACCTTCGAGGCGCGAATCACCTCGGCCCGCGCGTCCACCAGCCCGGGCGGCACCAGCGTCCTGCGCGCGGAGATGATTTCCGCGCTCGAGGCCTTCCGCTCCGATGACTCGACGGTGGACACCGCCGAGCACCAGTACCTGGGCACGAAGCTGTCCAGCAGCACCTTCCTCACCGGCATCACCGGCCCCGCGAAGAAGTACCTGCAGGACTTCTACGAGCTGGAGGACGGCGCCAGCACCCCGGCGCCGCTGGCCTCCACCGCCGTGACGACGCCCGCCGCGCAGCTGTACGGCGCGAGCGGCCCGCTGGCGAGCACCTCCGTCATCCGCGAGGGCGCCATCCCCAGCGGCCAGGGCGTGGCCAACCAGGTGACGCTCACCGCGACGTACGACACGTACTTCAACGACGGGTATGACGACCCGGTCTATTTCGAGCCCATCTCCCTGCGCGAGCTGACCCTCATGCTCAAGCAGGGCGTCGAGGGAGGCACGCCCACGGCCGACGAGGTGGACGGCGCGCTGGCCTTCATCACCGACATCTCGCGCAACAGCAGCCGCCTCTACGTCGCCTACTGGCACAGCTGGGGCAGCAGCGGTGGCCCCGGCGAGTCCGCGGGCCGCATCGTGGCGGCGGTCAGCAGCGACCGGCGCTTCGTGCGGATGGTCAACCTCACCTCGTGGGCGGAGTGACTCACATGAACAGCTCTCTCAAGTCGCTCCTCTCCGGCCTCGTCCTCCTGGCCTCGCCCGCGGCCCTCGCTGGCAGCGCCACCACCATTCCCGCGTTCGACGCGAAGATTGCCACCGCTCGTGGCGCCTCCAGTCCGGGCGGCACCACCGTCACCCGCGTGGAGATGCAGGGCGCGGTGGACCTGCTCATCAATGACGACAACCAGGTCGACGCCGCCGAGCGCGCGCACCTGGGCGCGAAGCTGGGCAGCACCACCTTCCTCACCGGCGTCAACGCTTCGGCGAAGAAGTACCTCAGCGACACGTACGAGCTGAACGACACCGCCACCGTCGCCGCGCCGCTGGGCAGCTACCCCGTGGCAGGGACGCCCGCCGAGCTGTACGGCGCCACCGGCAGCCTCGCCTACGCCTCCGTCATCCGCGAGGGCTACATCCCCAACGGCCAGGGCGTGGCCAATCAGGTGACGCTGGTGGAGACCTTCAACGCCAACGCCGGCGGCTACAAGGCGGTGAGCTACTTCACGCCCATCACCACGCAGGAGCTCGTCGCGACGCTCAGCTACCCGTACTACTCCACCCAGGCCACCGTGGACGAGGTGGAGGGCGCGCTGGCGTACATCTACCAGATCTACCGGAACAGCAGCCGGCTCTACATCGCCGGGTGGTCCGGCAGCTACCACAGCGGCTACATGCAGGGCTACGTCGTGGCGGCGGTGAGCAGCGACCGGCGCTTCGTCCGGTTCGTGGAAGTGCTCACCTACGGCGAGTAGCCGGGTGACATCGCCGGCCGGAAGGCACTTCCTCACGCCTTCCGGCCGGAGTCTCTTCAAGGGCTCAGGCCCGCGACAGCCGGCGCCACGTCACGCCGCCGACGACGAGCGCCGCAACAGCGGGAAGCCCCCATGGAAGGGACCTCCGCAAGCGGTGCTCCCAGACGTCCACCCGGTCAGCGAGCAGCAGCATCATCCAGTGTCGCGCCCAATGGTCGGGGTAGCCGTAGGCGGCCTTGCGCATCACGCCGCTCAGGCCCTTGGGAGGCTGCGCGGTGCCGTACACCGGCGGCATCTGCTTGCGCCCCGCGTGCTTGTACACGGGCACCGCGGAGTGCTGCGGGGTAATGGGCACACGCGCGCCGGCCAGCGGCTGCACGGCCGTCTCCATGGGGACGCCGGGGCGGCTGGACGGCTCCAGGTCCGCGGCGGCGCCGGGAATGGGTCTCTCGGGCATGGCTCGCCTCCTCCTCTTCGTTGTCGTCGTCATGCGTGTCCGTGGGGCGCGAGGACGCACTTGATGCACCCGTCGCGCTTCTGCGCGAACAGGTGGTAGGCCTCCGGCGCCTGCTCCAGCGAGAAGCGGTGGGAGATGATGGCCTTCGCATCCACGCGGCCGCTGCGGATGTGCTCCAGCAGGTGCGGCATGTAGCGGCGCACGTTGCACTGGTTCATCCGCAGCGTGAGGCCCTTGTTCATCGCGGTGCCAATGGGGATGAAGTTCCACGGCGGGCCGTACACGCCGACGATGGAGACGTTGCCGCCCTTGCGCACGGCGTTGATGCACCAGGTGAGCACCGTGGGCGCGCCCGCCTCCATCTTCAGTCCCAGGCCCAGCACGCGGTGCGTCCTCGAGCCCTCCGCCTCCATGCCTACCGCGTCGATGCAGACGTCCGGGCCTCGGCCCTCGAACATGTCCTTGAGGTAGAGGACGATGTCGTCCACCTCCTTGAAGTTCACCGTCTCCACCTTCGCGAAGTGCGCGGCGAAGGCCAGGCGCTCCGGCACGTGGTCCACCGCAATCACGCGGCCCGCGCCCATCAGCCACGCGGACTTCATGGCGAACAGGCCCACCGGGCCGGCGCCGAACACCACCACCGTCTCGCCGCCCTTGATTTCGCCCATCTCCGCGCCCTGGTAGCCGGTGGGGAAGATGTCGCTGAGGAACAGCACGGACTCGTCGTCCATGTCGTCCGGAATCTTCATGGGCCCCACGTCCGCGAAGGGCACGCGCACGTACTCGGCCTGCCCGCCGTCGAAGCCGCCCGTCGTGTGCGAGTAGCCGAACACGCCGCTGGCCACGTCGCTGGCCGGGTTGCTGTTCTCGCAGTTCCCGGTGAGGCCGCGCTGGCAGTAGAAGCAGGTGCCACAGGAGATGTTGAAGGGCACCACCACCCGGTCGCCCTTCTTGAGCTGCGACACCTCGCGGCCCGTCTCCACCACCTCGCCGGTGAATTCGTGGCCGAAGGTGCAGCCCACCCGCGTGTCCGGGACGAGCCCGTGCAACAGGTGCAGGTCCGAGCCACAGATGGCCGCGCGAGTCACCTTCAGGATGACGTCCTGCGGGTGCTCCAAGCGGGGGTCCGGCTTGTTCTCCACTTTGACCCGGTAGGGTCCCTGGTAGGTCAGTGCGCGCATCGAGCGGTGCTCCTCCGTCCTGTACGGGTGAGGATGCGCACCGCAGGCGGCAAGGCGCGGAGCATCCGCAGCCGCCGCCTGGCCGCCTGGCAGGCCGCGTTGCGCGTCAGCCCTTGAAGGACTCCGGCGGCAGCTCCGTCGCGCGCCACAGGTACCAGCTCGCCACCGTGCGCCACGGGCGCCAGCGCTCACCGTGCGCCAGCAGCTCCTTGGGGCGGGGCATCTCCGGCAGGCCGTACGCGAGCATGAAGCCCTTGCGCACGCCATAGTCGTCCACGGGCAGCACGTCCGGCCGGCCGAGCCGGAAGATGAGCAGCATCTCCACCGTCCACTGGCCGATGCCGCGCACCTGGGTGAAGTGCTCGATGAGCGCCGCGTCGTCCATGCGCTTCACCCGCGCCAGCGGCGGCACCGTGCCGTCCAGCGACTTGCGGGCCAGGTCTCGCATCGCGGCCAGCTTGTTGGCGGACAGCCCTGCAGCGCGCAGCTCCTCGTCGGGCACGTCCATCAGCGCCTGGGGCGTGAAGCGCCGGCCCTGGCCCACGCGCTCACCCACCCGCGCGAAGATGGAGGCGGCCGCGCGGCCGTGGAGCTGCTGGTAGACGATGGAGCGCGCCAGCGCGACGAAGGGGCTGTGCAGCGGGCTGAGCTCCATGCGGAAGGGGCCCACCCGCTTCATCAGCGAGCCCAGCACGGGGTCCGCCCGCACCAGGGCGCGGCGGACCGCGGGCGTGTAGTCATCAGGAAGGCGCGGGGCGGGAGCGGGACGCGGCATGAAGAAGCATGCTGCCGCGCCAGCCGCCCCGTGCAACCCGTTTCCTGCTGGCGGCGGACTAAATCTGCGCGGCCTGGTCCGTCTCGGAGGGCACCTGCTCGCGGGGCTCGCCCTCCATCAGCTCCTCGAACTCCTGTTGCATCTGCAGGCCCAGGTCCTCCAGCTGCTCCTTGGAGAGGAGCTTGCGGACCTTCTTGAAGAGGTCGGTCTCCTCCTCCTCCACGTGGTGTTCAATCTGCTCCTGGAGCACCTGCATCTTCGCGTCGAACTCCTCGTCGGAGGGCTCCATCTCCAGCAGGTCCGCGATGATGCGCTTGACGGAGAGGTGCTCCTCGACGGCCTCGCGCAGCAGGTCCTCGGTGTCCTCGGCCTTGGCCGCCGGATAGAAGTACTGCTCCTCGATGGCGGCGTGCGCGCCGAGCCGGTCGGCGATGGCTTCGAACAACTCCTGCCGCTTCTCGTCGGCGTGGTCGGCCAGCTTCTCGTACTTCTTGAAGAGCTTCTTCACTTCATCGTGCTGCTGCTTCAGAAGGTCGAGTGCGTTCATGGTCTCCAGCTCCAGGTGCAAGTTGTTGAAGGCTGCATGGGGGCCCGTATCGGCTGCGAGTTGGGGAGCGCTCCTCGCCGTTCGTTTCCTCGGCCCAAGGTAGGAATGAGCCGCGTGTGCGATAACCCCGCGCATCGGCCTCGAATGCCTGCCTGCCTGCATGCCCAGCTTCAGGGCCTTTGAGGTGTGCACGAACGGACAGTGGCTACCTTCGGATGTTGGCAAGTCACGTCGGCCGGGAAGCGTTTGTGGGGTGACGCGCGCCCCCGCGCTACAAGAGGGACGTGGGGCAGAGCCCACCTCGCACCGCGAGCCCAGGAGTCACACGGATGCCCGTGGAACGAACGCCCGGAAGCACCAGCCTCGTCGACGTCCTGGACCGGATGCTGGACCGGGGTCTGCGCTGGGATGCGAACGCCCGCGCGGCGTCGGGCCGGGCCGAAGCATCCTGGAGCGCCACGCGCATCGTGGTGACATTCATGGATGTCCGCATCGACGACACCCCCGCCCGGGGAGTGGCTCCCCGGGTCCCTTCCCCTGGAGCCTGACGCGTTGCCCTCGCCCGTTCCGCTGCCCACCTCCCACGTGCCCGACGCCGAGGCGCGCCTCGCCCTGGCGGAGTCGCTGCTCGCGTGCGACGCGGCCCGGCCCTGCGCGGAGGCCGTGGTGGAGTGGCTCGTGCGCCACACCCAGGCAGGCGTGGCCGCATGCCTGGTGCGCGAGGAGACCGGGGACCGGCTGATGTGCCTCGCGGCGCGGGGACTCTCCGAGGCGCAGTGCGACGCGCTGGAGTGGGAGCCCGACGGAGGCGGCCACCCGCTGGCGGAGGTGCTCGCCCACGCGGCCCCGCGCTACTTCCCGGCCGCGCGCGCGCCCCTGCCGGCGCTGGGGAATTGCTTCGCGGTGCCGCTCGGCCGCGCCGGAGTCCCCGCGGTGGGGCTGCTGCTGATTCCGGCGAGCGGGACCGCGCTGCCGCCCGAGGTGGCCTGGGTGGCCGCGCACATGGGGCCCACGCTGACGCGCCTGCTGCCCGCCGGACGGCGCCTGGACGCGGGTGACGGGCTGCTCCGCCGCATCATCGACGCGGTGGCGGACCCGGTGCTGCTGACCGATTTGGATGGGCGGCCGCGCATCGCCAACGCGCGCGCGGAGGCGCTGCTGGTGGCCGGCACCGACGCGAGCGAGGGACGCCGCCGCGCGGTGGAGCTCAACCGGCGGGTGTTCTCCACCGCGCTGGCCAGCGGCGCCAGCGGCGGGGCCTCCGGCACGCGCCGGCGCGAGGTGCCGCTGGTGGACCCGGCGGAGGGCATGGACCTGCTCTTCGAGCTCATCAGCACGCCCGTGCACGCGCCCGACGGCCATGAAGTCATGGTGAGCGTGCTGCGCAACGTGACGGACCTGGGCCGCGCCACGCAGGCGCTGGGCGAGAGCTACCGCCGCCTGCGGGCCACCGAGCGCGAGGCGCGCAGCGAGCGCCACCGGTTGGACCGGGTGCTGGACTCGGTGGCGGACCCCATCATCCTGTCGGACCCGTCCGGCGGCACGGTGATGCTGAACGGCCCGGCGGAGAAGCTCTTCGCCCTGCCCCTGGACGGGGGCAAGGCCGCGCAGCGCCGCGTGCGCTCCAACGTCGCGACCTTCTCCTCGTTCCTCGCCAACCTGGTGGATGGCGGCGCGGCCCCGCGCTGGCGCGGTCAGCTCAGCCTGGCGGACCCGGCCACCGGCGCCACCATTCCCGTGGAGGCGGTGGCGAGCAAGGTGCTCGGGGACCACGGCGAGCTGACGGGCATCGTCACGCTGTTCCATGACCGCACCGAGGCGCTGGAGAAGGCGCGCCTGCTGGAGCGGGTGAAGGAAGTGTCCAGCCAGCTGGAGGCGCGGGTGCAGGTGGCCACCGCGGAGCTGGCCGAGCAGAACGAGAAGCTGCGCCGGCAGGCGATTCAGCTGGAGCAGGCGAGCGCGGCCAAGTCGCAGTTCCTGGCCAACATGTCGCACGAGTTCCGCACGCCGCTCAACGCCATCCTCGGCTACACCAACATGCTGCTGCAGGGCGTGTCGGGAGAGCTGTCACCGCCGCAGAAGCGCAACCTCACGCGCATCGACTCGAACGGGCGCCACCTGCTGGAGGTCATCAACGAGATTCTCGACATCACCCGCATCGAGGCGGGGCGGATGCCGCTGCACCTGTCGGACTTCGGGATTCCGGAGCTGCTCCAGGAAGTCGTGGCGGAGCTGGACCCCATCATCGCCCGCAGCAAGCTGGCGGTGAGCACGGAGCTGGGCGCGCGCCTGCCTCCGGTCCACAGTGACAGGCAGAAGGTGAAGCAGATCGTCCTCAACCTCCTGTCCAACGCGCTGAAGTTCACCCATGAGGGCTCGGTGACGGTGCTGGCCGAGTACGTCACGGCGACGTCGACGCTCGCCATCTCCGTGCAGGACACGGGGATTGGCATCGACCCGGCGTACCAGGAAAAGATCTTCGAGGACTTCCAGCAGGTAGACAGTTCGCCAACGCGGGCCTATGGAGGCACGGGCCTGGGGCTGTCCATCTGCCGTCGACTGGCCACCATGCTCGGAGGGCGCGTCACCCTCCAGAGCGTCCCGGGCCAGGGCTCGACGTTCACCCTGCACTTTCCACGACGCGCGAGGCGCGCATGACCAATCCCTCTCCGACAACGAAGCCGCTCGTGCTGGTCGTCGACGACTACCAGGACGCGAGGGAGATGTACGCCGAGTACCTGGAGTTCTCAGGCTTCCGCGTGGCCGAGGCGAAGAACGGGCAGGAGGCGTTGGACAAGGCCTTCGAGCTGCGGCCGGACATCATCCTGATGGACCTGTCGCTGCCCATCATCGACGGATGGGAGGCGACGCGGCGGCTGAAGAACGATGACCGCACGCGCACCATCCCCGTGGTGGCCCTCACCGGCCATGCGATGACGGGCCAGTCGGACGAGGCGAAGGGCGCGGGCTGCGACTCCTTCGTCACCAAGCCGTGCCTGCCGGATGCGCTGGTGGACGAGGTCCGCCGGGTGCTGGCCACGCGTGGAGGCGCCCGACCAGGGTGAGACGCGCGATGCCCCGGACGTCACGGACGCGAAAAGGCTCCAGCCCCAAGGCACCCGGTGCCTCGGGTGGGGCGAAGACTTCCGCGCCAGCGCCGAAGAAGGCCCGGGCGGCGAAGCGCCCCGCTCGGGTGAAGACCGAGGCGGAGCCCGCGACGGTCATCGTGACGACCTCCTCGGAGGGCGCGCCGCTTCCTCCGGAAGCCTGGGCGGAGGGTGGCACCCCGGAGCCCGTGGGCCCGCGCGCGGCCACGCGGCCCGAGGTGAACGTAGGCCCGAGCCGCACGGCCCCGGTGGAGCTGGAGGACGGCCCGCGCTACCTCTACGGCGTGGTGCGCGCGGTGGGCGACCTGAACTTCGGGCTCATCGGCCTGGGCGCGCCGCCGGCCGACGTGCACGCGGTGCGCGAGGGGGACCTGGCGGCGCTGGTGTCCATCTCCCCGGCGCTGGTGGTGGACCCCACGCGGGCGCACCTGCTCATGCACCAGCGCGTCACCGAGGCCGTGCTGCGCGAGCACACGCTGCTGCCGGTGGCCTTCGGCACGGTGCTGCGCTCGGAGGCGCAGGTGCGGGCGCTGCTGCGCACCGCGCACGACGCGCTGTCCGACACGCTCACCGCGATGGAGGACAAGGTCGAGCTGGGGCTCAAGGTCATCTACCACCGTGAGCACCTGGCGCGGCGGCTGGAGCTGGAAGACGCCACGCTGGGCCGCCGCGAGGACGAACCCGAGGCCGAGCACGAGCAGCGCATCAGCGCCGCCATCGAGGACCGCGTCGGACGCGACATGGCCGCGCTGCTGGAGGGCCTGCGGCCGCTGTCCTTCGCGTCGCGCAACCTGGCCCCGGTGGGAGACCGGATGCTCCTCAACGCCGCCTTCCTGGTGGGGCGCGACTGGGTGGAGTCCTTCGAGTCCCGGGTGAAGTCGCTGGCGGCGCGCTGGGACACCTACGCGTTCCGCTTCACCGGGCCCTGGGCGCCCTACTGCTTCGTGGACCTGTGCCTGGGGCTGGAGCCGGAGCCCGACGCGGCGGCCTGAAGCGGGCCGCCGCAGGTTTACGCCTGCCCCTGGCCACACTACTGCGGTGAAAAGTACGAACTGCCTCTCGCGACCATCATCGTGTCGTGCGGCTCGAGGACACATGCACACACTGCGAGTGCCTCCTGAAAGCGCCGTCCCACGCGTCACGGTCACAGGGGCACACACGCACTAGACTCCACTTGGCATCAGTCTTTCCATTGCTCCACCTAGACTGGACAGCCAATAGAGTTCTTCAAGACCACAAGCTAACATCGCTACCGTGCCCCCTACCGCCCCGTTTCTTCAAGTTGAGATGTTTCCAGCCTCATATGGAGACGCTTTCTTAGTCCGTTGCGTTTCCGCCGACCAGACCACCAACATCCTTATCGACTCAGGAACAACAGAAACCTATCGCCAACACATCAGATCACGCCTGTTGGACCTAAAAAATTCGGGACAACATCTATCAACACTGATTGTCACACACGTCGACTCCGATCACATTGAAGGAGCGATAGCTCTTCTTGCTGAGAACGGTGCCGCCCACGCACCACAAATCATTCAAATTGACGACGTCTGGCATAACAGCTATCGCCACCTACCGTTGACCGGCCGTCCGCCCACAGTAGAAGAGACAAATCGAGTCATTTCCCAACTCAGCGTGACAACCCGAAGCGCAGATGGGAACATTAGCGCACGGCACGGAAGCACGTTGGCTGCTCTACTTCGGAGACATGGGTACTCTTGGAACAGGCTGTTCGGTGGTTCGGCAATCCTCGCGCCTGAATCAGGAATCCTGCGAGTAAGCCTCGGTCCAGACATCCACGCTACCATTCTCTCACCGCTTCAAAGCCATCTTCAATCCTTAGCGCGGCACTGGCGTCGCGAACTCTTGATGCTGGGTGTGTCGCATGAGGCGGTAGACTCTGCAGACTTTGAATCTGCCTTTGAAGCTGCTCTTCTCAAAGAAATAGATGACGATGCAGATGAGCCGACAAGCATCTCTTCGTCCAGTCTACGGACACCTCCGGATCCTGCGTCATTCCGCGAAGACCGCTCGATCACAAATGGGAGTTCAATCGCGCTCCTGCTCGAATTCGCTGGACTTCGCGCACTATTTCTCGGCGATGCATTTCCCTCAACCATCGCCGATCAATTGCAGTTGCTCCATCCGAGCCCCGCAGCGCCAATCTTCGACCTAGTTAAAATATCTCACCATGGCAGCAAGAGGAGTACCTCTCCAACTCTCCTCACAAGACTCCAGTCGAAAACGTTCCTCATCTCAACCGACGGGAAAAAGCACAATCATCCCGACATGGAGACATTGTTATGGATTGCTGCAAGCCAACCTAAAGGATCGTCTCTTGTATTCAACCATGAGACGCCCGAATCGAAGGCTATCCAAGATCCAGAAATAAAAAAACGATATGGACAAATCGTTCATGTCGCAAGCGGAACCGAGCCAGTCGTTTTGACTTTTCAAGGTAAGCTATGAATCCCACCGGAGAGCGTCTCGAACACTGTGTTGCCCTACTCACATGCGGCACAGAACAGGCCTCCGCATTTTTCATTAGAACAGATCTGGCAATAGCCACACGACACTCCGTCACGTCGCATATTATTGACCCGTCAGTCGGAATTACGCTTCGGTTCGGCGACAGCTTCGGGCCTATTCACGCCACGCTCGCCGAAATACAGCCCCCTATCACTGAAGACATTATTCTGCTTCAGTTGTCTCAACCAGTTGCCACAGACTACGTTTTGCCCCTCAGGGCGGCCCACCTTCCGCGTGGGTTGCATTGGGAGAGCTTCGGATTCCCAGGTTCGAGGGCGCAGAATGGTGCACGAATTCAAGGAGCGATCTCTCGCTCCATTGTCGATGGCGACGCTACTTGGGATGTAGAAGTTAGCTGTGACGACTTCAAGGCATTCAGCACTTACAAAGGATTTTCTGGCGCGCCTGTCGTCAACGGCAATTACGTTCAAGCCATCATGCTTCGCCAGCTGGACGGAGCACTTGGCGCAGTTTCACTTCTCCGACTAAGACCATATCTCGATGCTGCGGGAGTCGAATACGAGTCCCTCCGCAACCTTGACCGCGTCCCAAGAGCCCTTCTCAATGAAATCAAGGAAACGCAACCCAATAGCAGAACGTTCCAGTTTCTCGAGGACGCAGTTCACGCCAATCAACGTGGATATATATTTTTATCTGGAAATCCAGGCTCAGGAAAAACACTGATTGCTGCAGGATTCCAGCCATCCGACAAACGTGCTCTGGTTGTTGGGCGCTACTTCGTCAGCACGAGCGATCACAGCACAGCTCTTCCTCCGGAACACTATCGGCAGGCGATCACCTTTGCGAATTGGCTTGCCCAGGAAGCAGCACTTGTCTCTGGGAACTCTGCCGCAGTTCGGCCTGAACATTCCCTGCAGCAATGCATCGAAACAATCGCGCACAACTTCGAAAGTCTTGCAGCATACTGCCGCAACCGCAATCGAATTGGCATCCTCATAATCGACGCTTCAGAACCAGGAACCGCGGCCACTACGGCAACATCGTTCCTTCGAGCACTGCCGTCCACTCCTCGGGAAGGACTCGCAGTCGTCCTTACGGCATCGAGCCTCAACTCATTCCGAGCGCTATTCCCCGACCTCCACCTTGCCGCTGAAGTTCCTGTATTACCGCTCACTTTTTACGATTGCGAAGCGCTCATTAGTCGTCGCCTTGGTCACCGAATTTCTCATTCGCACACCGTAAGGATAGCTGAAGCCTCGGATGGAAATCCTCTCGTCTTGTCGTATCTCATCGGGGAAGTGAAATCAGCTCTCGATTCGGGGAATTCCGCGCCAGACATTTGGACGGCTACAGGATACAACGTAACTCAGTACTACGAGCATCTCTGGCCTCGAATCGGAACGAACGACGTGGCAATCTGGCTCTTATCCTCAATTGCACGTCTTCGCGGCGCGGTAGCCTCTTCTGAACTAGTATTGATGCTACCCGAGCATGTGCGCCCAGGCTTTGCAAATGCCTTCTCCGCGGTGCAGCATTTGCTAAGACAGGGCGACGATGGACTGCGTATCTACCATGCATCCTTTCGCGATTTCATTCTCCGCCAGACAAAGACACTCGACGCTTCAATACATGGCCATTTTGCCCAATACTGCCTAAGCTCGGAAGACTCGATCTACGCATGCGCAAATCTCATATTTCATCACCTAAACGCGTCACAAGGACTTCGCAGGAGTGCAACTGCGCTCAGCACGCAAGAGTGGCTTGACCGAGCTGCTTCGTTTTGCGTGGCGCCAGCTTTTCTTCTTGCCGACATTGAAGCCCTACTCGATCTAAATCTTCAGGAAGGCTCCTTTATTGATGTCGTTCGGCTGCTCCTTCTTCGATCTCGGATTCGGTTTCGCTACAACTCAGTGTTTGCGGCATTTTCCGCAGAACTCGGTCTTGTTGCGCTCCACCTCCGCAGCGCGACGTCTGCACTAGGCTTCATCATCAGAGATCAGCAACTTCTGTGCTCAGCCAGTGAAGCAGTCCACTTTATGCGGGAGCTCCTCATCCATGGAGAGAACTCTTCTGCATTGGAGCTTTACAGGGTGTTTCGCAGTTGGTGCTTCGCATCATATGAAGCTGGCACAGCCACTTTTGAGACCTTAGAAGCACACATAGATGCGTGCACGCTAACGGCCCCATTTGACCGTGAAAATGCCTTCAGCGAACTTAAATACCTATACAGAACACTTGAAACAAGCATTAGCAAGAGCGGCGACGACTCAAGTACTGAATTGTTCAAGACCGACATGGGCTCGATTCCTGCATGCCTCTTGTTATGGGACACTGGTTGGTTCTCGAGCTCGTCAACTCAACGCACCAAGAACCCAGCGCGTTATGCAACTGGGCTGGCGTTTATCCTCAGGCGCACTGAGCAACTTCGCCTACAGCATGGTGATCTTAAACCACGCGCCAGCAAGCCTACGGAGCCTGGACTAGGCGTCGAATTCTTCAATACTGCAGACGCAGTCGCGGAGATTGAACGCACCTGTCGCACCCATGGCATTCTTGAAGGAGCCGAGCGAGTCGTCTCTGAGACATTGCTTAGACACGCGCGCGCACCGGACTTGGTTGCTCAACTCGCGCACAAATGGAGGCTTCAGAACCATGAACTATCCATCCGGACAAACAACGGCGTTGATCCTAATCTTTCTGGCTTGGACGAGCTCTATTTCTTGGCATCGGCGTCGGGATTTTCTGGCGACGAAACCTTGCTCAAACGCATCTCCAGAAACACACGACATCCTTGGGAGCAACGGTTCATAAATTCTGTCGAGTGGCTTGGACTAACCAGTGGACGGCGCTTCCGTCAGAAGTTCGACGGAACATCCTCCACAGGCAATCTTTTGAGCGAAATTACGAATAACCTTCTGCCGCTCATCAGATTCTCTCTCTCATCGCGCGCCGACTGGGATGACTCCTATCACTTACCTGAATCAATACTCCCAGAAATCCTTGGTCGAACAGCCGAGTTGATTTCATCTTTCGAGCCCGAGTCGGCCGAGGCTTTTGTCGCCATCCTACCTCTCGCCTCAGAAGACCAACTCGGCGTCTATACGGAAGGCTTCCGTTCTGTACTAGCGAGGGTTGCCAGTGAGTTTGGTCGCTCGCCATCTCTGCGCGAGGCAAGCCTCGATGCGTACCGGCAGACGCTTAATCACGTCAAGAGACATGTATTCAATCGCCTTGAGCGAATCGCGGGCTTGCTGAACTGCGCCTCAGACGCTGCCAAACTCGGCGGCAAAGAAATAGCCGCCGAAGCATTCGACTGCGCGATAAAATCGTCGCTCGGGCCGAACTGGTACAAGGAAGATCAATTCAGCCTTCTGCTAGATGCCATCGAATCCGTGGGCGACGCAGCAGTGACAAAGGACAATTGGGGCAGTGCGGTTGAGTTGCTCGAACACGCATCCGGTGAACTTACGTTCCAGCGATTCGTGCGCTACGAGAAACAACGTCTAGTCGGGCATCTTGCATCTACGGGACTCACCAATGAAGCACTAGCGCTCTACCTACACTATGTTTTGCCAACAGTACGCACACAGAAAGCACGATTGCTACGGTGCTCGACAGATCGTTTTGACAGCTTCTTTGGAAATCGTTTTGGAGTCCTAGAAATCGATGAGCAAGCAGGGGCCCTCCAGTTACTGAAAGGCCTGGTAGGCGCATCGGCGCTCAAGCGTTGGTCCATCGTCGAGCTTTTTCTTCCTGGGGACGAGCGCTATTTCAATGAATTTGCATCGACTACTTGTGAACTGCTGAGTTCCAAAAGCCACAGCCACGAAATTGGGAAACGGCTTCTTCGAGTCTTGCGCGCCGATTTTACACCTAAGAAACGTGCCCTCTTTGCTGACGCGCTTCGGAAGCATGACGCGCACGGGCAAGCGGACAAGGTGCTGAAGGATGCGGAGGCGCTAAGGCTATTCTCGGCATGGACGCCCGACGATGAGACCTTACGAGCGGAGAACCGTGCTGCGGATCTCTCAAATATCGAAGAACCAACCGACTCCGGCAACAATTCGGGTGAAGACTCCTCGGAACTTTACTTGCCTGGGACATTTGGACGCAAAGCGGGCCTCAATGCACTTCACAGAAACGTTGCACATGCAAAGGAACGCGCTGCAAAGCAGGATATGGTGTCCGCGAGGAAAGCCCTCGTGGAAGGATTGGCTTCGGCCCAGTCCGCGGGCTGGGGAATTTGGTATGGGTCTGCCCCTGGACGAGAGGCGCTCTCTTTCCTCTTTCAGAAGACAGGCAACGTTGCGGAGGCTGTGCGTTCGCTGCGTTCCGTCATATTGGAAGAGGAACATGCAGAAGACTGGCTGATGGCTCAAACTTTGATGGTGCTTGGACTTCCGGCACTACCAGACCTGACGCGTCGCACTGTGCTAGAGTTAGTCGTCACACATCTGCGGTATTTGCTGGCGCCGGAGGCGAGTCAGACCGATATCAGCGAAGAAGTCCGTTTGACAAAAATGGAGAGGCAAACAAATCCTCCACCGGATCGTGTGATCGAGGGCCTGCTAGTCGCGCTACTCGACCATCCAAACCAATATTTCCGGTCTCGCGTGGCCGATGTGATAAACTGGCTTGCACAGAGTTCAGATGGGTTTGACACTTCCCACCTAGTATCGCGCATAGCAGGAACCGTAAGTGGGCATGGACGTGAGTTAGCTGTCGGCCTGCTGCACAGCTTGGCTCTTTCGAACCCCGCACGACTCCGGGGTACACTATCAGATAAAACTCTCACGACCATGGAGGCCGATCCGAACTTTCTCGTGCGATACGCGGCAGACGCGATCTCCAAGCTTTTGAAAGACGCACATTCCTCTCCTACGGCGCCTATAGATGTTTCTCCTCCTGATAATACACATCAACAAAAGCCGCCGCGCAATATCGGTCGTGGTTGGAGTTGGCACGGAGACACGGAAAGGATCCTAAGGTTAGTGGGAACAGAGCCAATTCGCGCGCTCGCGTCAGACTGGCTGAGTGAAGTATGCGGCGAAGAGAGTCCAGAGGATTTGGCGAAACTATCGCAGATTAGACACGAAGGGTTCGGCTGTCGCCAGGATTTCTGGTCGACCGCATGGGAGCGAGAGGCTGTTTTTCGATCAGTTGGCAGCGCGCACGACACCAACACGAAGCGGCACTTGATTTCGGAGGCAATGTGGAACCCTCTTTGGCCTGACAGTGATCTCAATGTGAGCTGGCAGCCCATTGGAGACCAACTGCTCTCCCGCCTAGAGAGTGGCGAAGACCTCGACAACTGCTTTCAAGTTGGCGACAAAATATTGCTGCACAGTCTCGAACTCAAGGTCGACGAGCGCAAACGCCGATCGTTTGAATTCGAGACATATGCATTTCTCGCCACGTCAACATTCTTCAACGGCCATATCGACTTCACCAATGTTGTAGAGCCCATGTCCGTTCACGGCTGGCGTGAAGTGCAGGTCTCAAAACGAATCTTGGCATCGATAAACGAGCCCGCTGTTGTGAGATTCACTGCAATGCCGATGATTGGCGGGGATATTACACCCTCTCAGCCGAGCCAATTGCTACTCACCGCGACGGGCTTTTCACGTGAGTCGTTTGAACGAGTCTGCTGGCGTGACGGGCGCCTGTGGGATCCATGGGGAGTTGGGCCAGCTCTAGCACGAGGATGTGCGCTCCTGATGAACAAGGGCGGACGGCTTCACATGTCAGGCTTCGACATGTTTTGGGCAGTGCTCATCAATCGTTCACTGTCATTCATAGTAGATCCGACCAGGAAGACTTCTTACCGATACCAGAGAGGCACCCATGAAGATTGAAACGATGAGATCGCGCCCATTCTCCAGGGCGAGCTTTGAGCGAAATCTGTTCATTTATTCAGAATCAATGAAGCAAGGGAGGATTTTTTTCCACCAGGACATTTCCATGGATGGCCTGCTTAGAGTGCGCATGCTCCCCAATGGCCGGATTGACCTCCTAAGCATTGATGAGATGACTCGCCTAAATGCCAACATGCATGCAGAAATGTCTTTTTCGATGCCACTCATGCAGAAAGACTCCTCGCCAGACGAAGAGAGCCCATAGCTCCAAACAAATTGCGTTACGATTTTCAAATACGAGATCGCTCATTCCACTATTGGGATACAGCATGAGGCGCGCGCGGGCCGCCGCTGCCGCGCTGGCAATCAAGAGCGCTCTACACTTTGACATCTTGACGGCAGACGAGGGCCGACCAGCTCAAGTCCATTCCAGTCCCCAGGCCTAAACGACGGGGCGTGATTCTCGATCGGCCCGGAGGGCAGGCAGGCGCAGGACGAGCGGGGAAGCGGCAGGAACCCGCTCCGTTCGGCCTTGTGTGCGCAAGAACCAGAAGAAGAAGCGAGCCCTG
>NZ_JAAIYA010000034.1 GCF_010894405.1 Pyxidicoccus caerfyrddinensis | reverse complement strand
CTCAAGGGCGACACCGGCCTGACTGGCGCGACTGGTCCTCAGGGCCCCCAGGGTGACATGGGTCCTCAGGGTCTCAAGGGCGACACCGGCCTGACTGGCGCGACTGGCGCGACTGGCGCGACTGGTCCTCAGGGCCTCAAGGGCGACACCGGCCTGACTGGCGCGACTGGTCCTCAGGGCCCGCAGGGCCTCAAGGGTGACAAGGGCGACACCGGCCTGACCGGCGCGACTGGTCCACAAGGCCTCAAGGGCGACACCGGCCTGACTGGCGCGACTGGTCCTCAGGGCCTTAAGGGTGACATTGGTTCTCAAGGCCCCAAGGGCGACATTGGCCTGACTGGCACGCAGGGCCCCCAGGGCCTCAAGGGCGACAAGGGCGACACCGGTCTCCAGGGGCCAAAGGGTGACAAGGGCGACACTGGTCTCCAGGGCCTCAAGGGTGACACCGGCCCGACTGGCGCGGATGGCAAGCGGGCGCTGGTGAGGACCTCGGCGGAGCCTGCAGGGAGCCGATGCGCTACGAGCGGGGTGAAGTTCGAGGCCGGTGTGGATGCCGATAGCAACGGCGTCCTGAGTGATGCGGAGGTGAGCTCGACGCTGACGCGCTACGTGTGCAACGGCGCCCCCGGCGCTACTGGCGCTACTGGCGCTACTGGCGCCCCCGGCGCTACTGGCGCTACTGGCGCCCCCGGCCCCGGCGTGAGCGTGCTGAAGATCCCCTTGAGCGAGCTCTCCGTGCCGGAACCTCTCGGGCACCCCAACTGCAACAGCTCAACGATTCTCATCTTCACAAATGGAACGACCTACTTCCCCGCCACCTGTGTCTCCGCCTCCCACCGCTACTGCAAGAGGATCGGGTACAAGGCGGGCTTCGGTCCTTTGGAATACAACGCAGCCGCCAGCACGGTGGACTTGGCCTGCGCGAACTGAACCCCGTGCTGTTTGCCGTCGCTCCCCACCGCTCGAACAGATGAGCCGGGGCTTTGAGCATGGCCCAGTTCCGTGGACGCCCGAGATGTGATGGAAGGAGCACAGGTTGTCCGCGAACGAGGAGAAGGCCTTCTTCGCGAAGGAGATGAAGTGAAGTTCACCTTCATAAACGCGAAGAAGGCCCTCTTCCCGGTCGCATCCCTCTGCCGTCACCTGGGCGTTTCGCGCAGCGGCTACTACTCCTGGGCCAAGAGGCCCGAGTCGGAGCGCAAGAAGAGCGATCTGGCTCTCAGCGTGGAGGTGCTGGCCGTCCACCAGGCGAGCCGAGCCACGTACGGCGCTCCGCGTGTGCATGCAGAGCTGAAGGCACGGGGCCGGCGCGTGGCTCGCAAGCGCGTGGCTCGCTTGATGCGCCAGGCGGGCGTTCGCGCTCGGCCCCGTCGTCGCTTCGTGCGGACCACCGATTCGGCCCATGGCCATCCGGTGGCACCGGGGCCGCGCGCTCGGCCAGTGGAGCCCTTGGGGCACCCGTCAGCAGCCCTCCCCTCCCTCTCTGCTCCAGCACCCACCCTTAACAGGGCCACCATGCGTCCTCTACGTCAGGATGGCTCCGCACGTGTCCTCAGAGCTCTTCTGTCTCAAAGATTTTCACTCCGACCGGCAGCTGTTCCGGCTCGCCCGGCTTGACCAGGTGGATGCGTGTGCCGGAGGCGTCGTGGCCGAGGCAGGGCTTCAGCACCTGCTGTGTATCGTAGTGCCCACCGTTCTGCTTACGGAACGGGAGCGGGGCGTCTGTGAACAAGCCATCCAGCCGCGCCTTGAACGCCTCTTCAACAGACGGCCACTGCTCTGCCTTCAGCCGGTCCGCCTGATAGGTCGTGAACGGCGGCAGCACCTCCATACCGGGATAGAAGAGAACCCCGTGCTGGATCGGAAAGAGGATGTCGTCCAATGCCCCGTTGACTCCGCGGTCGGAGTAGTGAGGCGCGCGCCCGCCAATGGTGACCGAGAGCATGGCGCGGCGGCCCGTCAGCGTGCCTTCGCCATAGCGGTCGCCCCAGCGCTCGCCCTCATGCACGCCGACGCCATAGGCGAAACCGAAGGCGTAGACGCGTTCAATCCAGCCCTTCAAGATCGCCGGCATCGAGAACCACCACATCGGGAACTGGAAGAGCACGGCATTGGCCCAGAGCAGTTTCTCCTGCTCGGCCGCGATGTCCGGGCTTTGCGAACCGTCAGCAAAGGCACCTTTCGACGCCCGCGCATAGGACAGTCGCTCCCCTGAATCACGGCTCAGGAAGTCACCTCCATCGGCGACCGCCTTCCAACCCATGGCGTACAGGTCCGACACCCGGACCTCATGGCCCTGACCGGCCAGGTGGCGCACAGCGAGGTCTTTCAGCGCGCCATTGAGCGATTTCGGCTCGGGGTGGGCGTAGACAATCAAGATGTTCATGGCCCAGACGTACGACTCTGGTTATGACTTCGCAAGTACGCACAAGTTTGGCCAGTACGCACAAAAAGGGAACCATGCCCCGGAAGCGCGACGACGACTCGAAGACCCACTGCGCGGTGGAAGCGTCCCTCGGCGTCATCGGCGGGCGATGGAAGGGCGTGGTGCTGTACTGGTTGTTGCGGGGCACACACCGCTTCGGTGAGCTGCGCAAGCGGCTGCCGAACTGCAGCCAGCGCATGCTCACCCTGCAGCTGCGCGAGCTCGAAGAAGACGGGCTGGTGAAGCGCACCGTCTACGCCGAGGTGCCGCCGCGCGTGGAATACGAGCTCACCGCCTTCGGCCGCTCCCTCGAGCCGGTGCTGCTGGGGTTGCGGGATTGGGGTGAGAAGTACAAGGGCCGGTTGGAGCGCATGGGGTGAACGCACCCGACTCGGGCAGGCGGCGCCGACGACGCCTCAGTAGTTCCAGGCGACGCAGTCGGTCGTCGTGCGCGTGACGAACTCGGCCAGCGTGCGCATGTTCCTGACGAACGTGCTCGTGTCGAGATAGTCGCCGGGGGTGGCACCACTTCGCGGGCCACCCGGGCTGTACGTCGTGATCCACCGCTCGTTGTTCACCGCCGTGTCGACGGCTTGCGCCGTGTCGGCGCGAAGCTGCTGGCACGAGCGCTTCATCATGCTCGTGTCGCTCGCCAGCCGGTCGTACTCCGCATGGATCGCGGCGAGCTGCGACGGACCCTCCCACCCGTAGTTCTGGTAGGTCGGCGGCGCGGAAGAGAACTGGGCCGGGTAGCCGCCGGGCTTCACCGTGTAGAAGCCGATGTTCGACGGCGAGGTGTCGTCGAGCTCGATGTAGCGGTGGATGAGCGTGTTGCCCGCGTGGTCGACGTTCTCCAGGTACGCGAGCGCGGTCCCGACCGCGGCGCGGTTCGCCGGCACGCTCGGGTCGAGCTGGTAGAGGCGAAGGAGCGCCCACATGACGTCCTGGCTCTCCTGGCCCGCGATCGCCGGAACCTCCCAGTTGCGCGCCCAGCGCGGCTGCATCTGGAGGTCGTACTGCTGCGCCCAGGCGGGCTGGGGCTGGGGCATCTGCGCACGGCGAAGGAAGTCACCGTACGCGGTGAGCATGGCCTGATAGGTCGCTGCCTGCGCGGGATAGACCTCTCTTGCCTGGTACAGCATCTCCACGAAGGCCGACGCGAGGTTGTCGTTCAGGGTCGGGTCGTCCCAGTACTCGGTGGTGTACGAGTTCGCGTAGCAGGTGGCGAGGCCACACGAGGTCCCGATCGACGGCGGATAGCTCGCCGCCAAGGCCGGCCGCGCGGCGACGGGACCGGCGAACCCCTGTGGAAACCCGCCATTCGTCGGGAACTGCGAGGTCTCCACCCGCGCGCGGGCGTACGCGGAGGCGCCGGAGATGGCCGTGTTCGCGAACCCGAGGAGCTGATCGGTGCGCATCATCGCGATGAGCGCATTCTGGGTGACCTGGTCGTCGTAGGTCGTCGTCGTGCAGCCGCCGCAGCTGCAGCTTGCAGTGGTGTTGAGGTAGCACCCCTTCAGCACCGGCGTCGGTTTGAAGTCCGCGTAGAGGCGCCAGCCCCCCGACTTGATCTGCCCATGACGCAGCGCCATCGCCGCGTCCGTCGCGTAGGTCTTGAGCGCCGGTGTTGCCGGGTCGGCGAGGGCGGCTTCGACGAAGGCGATCGTCACGTCCGCCGTGCCGGGCGACTGGATCATGATCTGGTCGTCGTCGAGCTGGATATCGCCCCAGCGCTCGCTCAGGTTGGTGGCATTGTGGTGCCACGCATACCCGCCATGGCGCGCGACCAGATCGTGGAAGTACTTCGCCGCGTTCCGCATGCGTCCGAGCGCCTTCGTACGGAGCGGAGTCGTGGCCGCCTGCGCCGCCTCACCGAGCTCGATGGTAGAGGGCGAGCCATCGCCCTCCAGTTCGGTGTCCGCGGAAACACAGGCGAACGTCGAGATGGCAGGGGCGAGAACGAGCGCGAAAAGTCTTCTCATGCATGCAACGCATAGCACACCGGGCACTCAGGGCGCGGTGGTGGTGAGGGGAAAGTCCGCGCGCGCCCACGCCTTCTCGAAGTCCGCGCGGGTGCGTGCCGCGTCGTCCTTGCGGCCCTGGCCCTCGAGCGCGAGGGTGAGGCCGAAGAGGCTCCAGCCATTCTTCGGGTTGCGGCGGAGGTCCTCGCGGTAGACGGCTTCGGCCTCGCG
This sequence comes from Pyxidicoccus caerfyrddinensis, assembly GCF_010894405.1. Taxonomy (GTDB): domain Bacteria; phylum Myxococcota; class Myxococcia; order Myxococcales; family Myxococcaceae; genus Myxococcus; species Myxococcus caerfyrddinensis. Next base: position 113,424 of record NZ_JAAIYA010000034.1, on the reverse strand, counting down.
GAAGCGTTTGGCCTCGAGCAGCGCGGCGCCCTGGTAGTGGCGCACCGGGTAGAACCAGTCGGCGGGCTCGGCATAGGACAGACGGTCCGCGGCGTCGACGGCCTCCTGCCACAGGGCCAGTGACTGTGGGCGGCCCTCCGCCTGCGCCAGCCGGGCCTTCAGCACGCGCGCCGCGACACCGAGTACGTCGCGAGCGGTGTTGAGGTTGGCGGCCACCGTGGGGGGCACCTCGGCGGCCAGACGCTCCAATTCGGCGAGCTCGGCGCGCGCCTCCCGCAGCTGCCCCTTTGCCACCAGGGCCATTCCATGCGCGTGCAGCCACAGGCCCGTCTGCACCGGGTACTTCTCCTCGGGACGGGGCTCGACGAGCAGGTCGTCCCAGCGGCCGAAGCGCACCATGGCGAAGAGGGGCTCGGCCACGAAGAAGTCCATGCCTGGCATCACCGAGAGCATCCCCGCGGGGAAGTGGTGCGCCGAGGCACGCGCGGCCGCGAGCGTCTCCTCCATACGGCCCTCCATGGACGCGGAGAAGGCGAGGAAGCCGAAGTTGTGCGCGGTGTACATGGGGTAGATGTGGCTGCGCGGCTGCGCCTTCTTCATGTAGGCCAGGTCCACCTCCGCGGCCTTCCTGTTGCTCGCCGAGGCGTCCGCGTAGCGGCCCACGCGCTGGTAGATGTGCGCGGGCATGTGCACCAGGTGCCCGGCGCCCGGTGCGAGCGCCCCGAGCCGGTCCGCGGAGGGCTCCGCCTTCTCCGGATGCGACGAGGCCTCCACCGCGTGGATGTAGTAGTGATTGGCACCCAGGTGATTCGGGTCACGCGCGAGCACGGACTCCAGCACGGTGACGATTTCCCCGGTGCCAGGCGCGGGCTTCCCCTCGAGCGACCACAGCTTCCACGGGTTGAGGTCCATGAGGGCCTCGGCGTAGAGCGTCTGCACATCGAGGTCGTCGGGGAAGCGCCGGGCCACCTCGCGCATGGCGCGCGCGTAGGCCTCGTTGAAGGGCTTCATGGCCTCGGGGGCCACCGCCTCGGCGCCGGGGTAGCGGCGAGAGAGCGCGGCGATGAGGGCCTGCTCCACCAGGGAGGCGCTCGGCGCCAGCGCTCGCGCCCGCTTCAGCGCCTCCCAGGCAACCGGGGCGTTCTCCGCCAGCATGGGCATGTTGTAGTTGGGCCCGAGCACCAGGGCGATGCCCCAGAAGCACATGGCGCAGGTGGGGTCGAGCTGCGCGGCGCGAGCGAACGAGCGAGCTGCCTCGTCGTGGTTGAAGCCGTAGGCCAGCCGCAGGCCCTGGTCGAAGAAGTCCTGGGCACCGGGCGAGGCCGTGGTGACGGACCGCTCATGGGTGCTCAGTCCGTCGAGCAGTACGGCGCCTTCGGCCAGGCCGTCCAGGGTGGGCGCGGCGGGGGGACCGTGGGAGAAGGCGGGCGCAGCGACGAGCGCCAGCGTCAACATGCAGGCAAGGGACAGGGAAGCACGCATCGGGAGGCGCTCCGGTGAAATGAGCTCCGTCCAAAGGTGGGCGCGCGAACGTTCCCCGCCCATGCGGCGCCGGGCCGTGCGCTCGCCATGCCGCTCCCGCCAGGGGGGACGGGCTTCCGGAAGGCCGCGAAGCAGGGGGCTTTCGCCCGCGAGGGGCAGGCCCTCGGCCTTCTCGACGAGAGCCTTCCCGGTGATAGGAAACGTTCCCGCCATCCTCCAGCCAGGGGCGCCTCAGGTGGCGAAAGCCACCGGCGCGGCTGACATCATCCGGTCCAAGCCAGCTATCCTACGACGTGTCCGGCCCCCCAGGACGTTCACACCTTCCGATCACTCGACCGAGACCTGACATGAGCCTCCCTTCCTGCGCGCGTAGACTGTTGTCGAACCTGTGGCTCATGGGGGCGCTCGCTCTGACGGGATGTGACTCCTCTGTCGACAGCGACGGGCCGTACGGATGCAACAACTCCTGCGTCGAAGACTACGACTGCCCCGGGGCGCTCTACTGCCTCGACGGAGCATGCTTCGGGACGGAGTGCTACTCCTCGAACCAGTGCGCGGACGAGGGGAGCTCCTGCTCGGTCGGCGGAGACTGCTGCATGGGGAACTGCAACGGAGGAGTCTGCCGCTCGGGTTGCTCGAGCGGAGCGGACTGCGCCAACAGCGGGCAGTGCTGCAACTCCTACAGCGACGGAAAACGCTGCGGGCTGTGCTAGACGGCCGAGCGCGATGTTCGCACGACCTCAGGCGGTGCGCCTGAGGTCACCTCGGCGCAGGCTTGGACTTGCAGAGCGCATGCGTCCGATACGTCCCATCCGTATCGCGCCGAGGGCTGGTTGCCGTCGCCGCGCTCGTCGCCTGTGGCGTGGCGCTCACATCCGCATCGTCCGGGAGGATGAGGCGTAGGAATGCCCATCGGAGGCAGCGGCCTGCCCAACCCGGGAAGGCGCGTCGCCACAGGCGCAAAGTGACACGGCCGCGTTCCCGCCGGTTTTCTACCCGGAGGGCAATTGCGCTGTCGCGCCAGGCGTCCCTTTCCGGGCCGCCCGCGACGGGCTCGCGCCGTGCAACCGCCCGCCCCCGCCGGAATCGTCGCGTGCAACGGGGCCTCGGGGCCCTGGCTCGCACTCGCAAGGAGGGGCGGATGCAGCCGGGAGGGCAGCAGTTGAACGAGAGCAGGAAGGCGGAGCGGCTCGAGCTGCTCACCGGCACAGCCGCACGGGGTCCGTCGGCCGTGGCGGAGTTGGCACCGAGGCGGCGGCTCAGCGCCGGAGGTCCCAGGCCGGGCCTGCCCTCCTGGACGCACCTGCTCCTCCTGCTCGCGCTGCCCACGCCACTGCTCGCCTGCGGTGAGGCGCGTCAGCTCTCGCTCCCGTTCGCCGCCCAGGTGCACAACAAGCCCCTGCGCTGCGATGCGAGCTACGAGAAGATCGGTGCCTCGAGGACCTCCCTCCAACTGCAGGACTTCAAGGCGTATGTCCGCGACGTCGCGCTGGTGCGCGAGAACGGGGCGAGGTACCCCCTGGTGCTGGAGCAGGATGGACACTGGCAGCGCGACACGGTCGCCCTGCTGGACTTCGAGGACGGCACCGGCAACTGCAACACGGGCAGCCCGGAGCTCCGCACCGAGGTGGTGGGCCTGGTGCCCGACCTCGACGACTACACCGGCGTGGAGTTCACGCTGGGGGTGCCTCCCGAGCTCAATCACAAGAATGTGGAGTGGGTCGACCCACCCCTCGACGTTCGCAGCATGTGGTGGAGCTTGACGAACGGCTACAGGTTCCTTCGTCTCGACGTGCGCGCGGGTGGCAACAGGCCCTATGCCTTCCACGTCCGTGCCGACGGCTGCACGGGGACGCCAGACATCGGCGTCCACTGCAGCGCGGAGAATCAGGGCACCGTCTTCCTCACGGGCTTCGTTCCGGGGCAGAGCCGGGTCGTCTTCGACGTGGCGGCACTCTTCGCGCACACGGACTTCGAGAGCTCCGGGGACGGGACGACGGACCCCGTCGCAGGGTGCCTCTCCAGCGCCGACGACCCGGAGTGTGCCGCGCTGTTCGGCCAGATCGGGCTCGGCGGGCCCCATGCCGCCAGCGGCGCGGACGCCTTCATCCGTGTCGAGTAGGTCCGGCGATGTTCGCATGGACCGGACTGTTCGCCCTTCTAGCAACGGAGTAGTGAGACATGCCGCGACGTTTGGGATTGAGAGCAGCAGGCGGTGCTTTACTCATCGGCCTGCTCACGCATTGCGGGAAGGCGAAGGAGCCGTCGCAGGAGCTCGACTCGGCGCAGGTGCTGAACATCGTCTGCGGGCACGAGGATGCGAACCCCGCGCAGGAGAAGGGCTGCGAGGGGAAGGCGTGCGTCGTGAAGGGCCACGTCTTCGGAACGGAGGTGGCCTACTTGTGGTTGGACGAGGGGGACCTGGAGAGCGCGGACCTCATCCTCAAGGACACCTGGCCCGTTCCCCGGTTCGACCCTGTCCACCTGCCGCCGCCGCTGACCTGGACCGAGGACCCCTACGGCGAGAAGTTCTGGCGCTACGTCTTCTACGGGTTGCGGCCCACGGCCCACCTCCTGTGGGCCTTCCGGGAGACGGGAGACCGGCGCTACCGCGACAAGCTCATGGACGTCTTCAGGAGCTTCGCCGCCGACAGCAAGAACTCCGTCTTCAGCCAGGACAAACACGGCACCGCCTACCGGGCCATGGTGCTCGTCAACTCGTACTGGAAGCTCAAGCACGCGGACGCCCTCTCCTTTCAGGAGTCGAGGCTGCTCGAGCAGCTCATCCTCCAGGACGCGCGCTTCCTGGAGGACCCGGAGCATTTCGAGGCCGGGTTCAACCACGGGTTCGCCGAGGCGGCGGCGTTGCTGCTCATCGCGGAGAACTTCCCGGACTTCAAGGACGCGCCCCGCTGGCGTGAACTGGCGCTCGCCCGCTACGACGATCTGCTCTCGGACATCATCGGCTCGGACGGCTTCATCATCGAGAACTCCGCCTACTACCAGTTCTACGTCTTCACCCAGGTGTATCAGCTGGCGCAGTGGGCCCGGAGCCACGGCGTGGAGCTGCCCCCGCAGGTGTGGCCCGTGCTGGAGCGGATGGCCCACTTTGCTTCCTACATCGTGCAGCCCGACGGGCGCATCCCCATGCTCGGGGCGAGCCAGCGCCTCCTGGTGCGCAAGCATCAACCGGTGTTGCTCGCGCGGATGGGCGCGGCCTTCCCCGAGCTGGCCCACATGCTGACGGCGGGCATGTGCGGCAGCGCGCCCACCGAGCGCCTCGCCTTCTTCGGGAGCTCCGGCGTCGCCGTGCTGCGCTCCTCGTTCGACCCTGGCATGGACTACCAGGCCCAGACGCACCTGGTGTTCGACATGGGGCCCTACCGCACGGACCACAGCCACCTGGACGCACTCAACGTGGTGCTCTACTCGGCCGGGCGCACGCTGCTGACCGACTCCGGGATGTTCACCGAGGAGCCGGGGGAAGAGGAGACCTACTTCCGCAGCACCCGCGCCCACAACACCGTGACGGTGGACGGGCTGGACCAGCGCGCGGGGAACGCCACTCCTGGTCTGTCCGCACAAGGGGGGCGGTGGCTCTACCAGTCTGGCTACCACACGCTGTACGAGGGAGTGCGGCACTGGCGCGCGGTGATGCTGCTGGAGAAGGACGTCATCCTGGTGTTGGACCGGCTCACCTCGGAAGGCTCGCACCGCTTCGAGCAGCGCTGGCAGTTCCAGCCCGACCTCACGGTCTCCACGCAGGGCTCCTCCGCTTCCGTCACCGACGCGACGGGCAAGCGCGTCCTCCAGGTCGCCCAGGCCCTGCCCGAGGGGCTGTCCGTCTCCACGGTGCGCGGGGCCACCAAACCGTACGACGGGTGGTACTCGGAGGACTACGAGGTGCGCAAGGCGGCGACGGTGCTCGTCTACCCGCGCGAGGGCGCCCAGGGCCACTACGCCACCCTCTTCACGAGTGGTCCGAGCGCCATGTCGCCGGCCCGCGTCTCGGCCCGGCCGCAGCCGGACGGGCTCGAGGTGTACGTGTGTGCCGCGGGCCGCGGCTATCACATCCAGGTGCAGCGGCCAGCCGAAGCGGACGAGGCCCTCACCGTCACCGCTGCCCCCGCGGCCTGTGGGCCGGAGGGCGCCCCTGCGTACAGAGGCGCCGTGGAGTGAGGGCCGACGGGCCCCTGGCCCGTCCTACGGTGCTTGGGGGCCGACGTCCGCGGGGGTGAGCGGACGGCGCAAGGCCGAGCCGCTCGCCACCTGGTCCGCGCCCACGTCCAGCGCGCCGGCGCGCACCTGGCCATCCATGTCCGTGGTGAGCTTCAGCCCGCTGGTGGAGGGGCGGGCCGCGCCGACCACCGGGCTTCCGGCGGACGGACGCAGCAGCCCATCCGCCGCGCGCACCAGCCTGGGGTCTGCCCGCACGTAGCCATTGGACGCAATGTCGCCGGGCGAGGCCGCGCCCCAGAGCATGTTGCCGGTCGCGGTGAAACCTTCCGGGGCCCGCTCGAAGTCCACCAGCGTCCCCTGCGCACCGACGAGGAGGTTGTTCTCGATGCGCAGGTCCCGGGCCGGGATGGGCCGGGTCGAGGTCGAGGCGCCGATGACCAGGTGGGTCGGCTGATTGCCCACCAGGGTGTTGAAGGCCACCGTCACCCGGGCGGCCACGCTGCAGTCGGTGCCCTTGCCCGTGTCGTCCTCGGTGCAGCCGCTGCTGAGGATGAGCGTGCCCTGGGCGCCCGTGCCGGTGCTGCCCTCGAAGTAGTTGTTCGTGATGAGGTGGTCATGGCCGTAGACGCGCATGCCCCCCGCGTTGTTCAGGATGAAGTTGCCGTCCACCACGTTCTTGTTGCCGTGGCGCAGCACCAGCGAGCCCTTGTTGTTGCGCAGGGTGTTGCCGCGGAAGACGTTCTCCGAGCTCTTGTTGGAGATGACCTCGGGGTCACCGTTGCACGCCTCGAAGAGGTTCGCTTCCACGAGCGTGTGCGCGCTGATGGGACCGCGCTTGCTGTCGCCGATCCGCAGGCACTCGCCACCCTCGGTGTCGAGCGTCAGCTTGTGGAAGTAGTTGTGGTCGATGCGGTCGCGCTGCGAGATGCCCAGGCTTCCGTCCGCCGCATCGCCATAGACGGCGAAGAAGACGTTGGAGCTCGTCTTGTCGTGGAAGTCGTTGTGGTCGATGCGGTTGTAGCCACTGCCCGCGCCTTCGAGCCGCAGCCAGGTGCTGATGGACGTCGTGTCCTTGAGGGCGAGCTCGTTCCGGGTGAAGCGGACGTGGTTCGAGCCGACGATTCTCAGCCCGACGTCTCCCTCTTCCACGCCGTGCGTCAGCTTGAAGCCCCGCAGGATGACGTGGGAGGCGTCTTCCACGTGGAAGCCCGCGGCGCCACTGAGGGTCGCCTTGCCCACGGTCTGCGCAGTGATGACGATGGGGTCCTGCTCCGTCCCCTGGACCGACACCTCGATGGGGGTCTGGTTTGTATAGCTGCCGTCGGCGAGCTCGATGCGATCACCCGGAACGGCGGAGGCAATCATGCTCCGCAGCTCGGTAAGGCTGCGTGCGGTGCGCGTGCGCTTGGGGGTGGGAAGGACATCGGCCTGCTCGGCGGGGGGCGGCGGCGTCCCGGGGGTGGGTTCAGGCGTGCCGGTGCCGGGCGTGGGATCAGGAGTGCCAGTGCCGGGCGTGGGATCCGGGGTGCCGGTACCGGGCGTGGGCTCCGGCGTGCCGGTGCCAGGCGTGGGTTCAGGAGTGCCAGTTCCGGGCGTGGGCTCAGGGGTGCCGGTGCCGGGGTCAGCAGGTTCGGGGACGGGCGCGGAGGGGTTGGTGCCCGGGGAGGAGTCATCCGGCGGGGTTGCCTCTGCATTTCCGCCCCTGTCACAGCCTGCCGTCAGAAGGAGCGAGAAGGTCATCACAGCGCATGCCACTTGAAGTTTACGCAAACGTCGTTTCCTCCAGCGGGCCCCGCGCGAGGCACACCGCCACGCGCGGGAGAGGTCTCCCGGACGTGGCAGGCGCCACCCTTGGCGGCGGGTCCTGCCTGGTTGTTTGAGTGGAAGGCCTCATCCCTCGCGACGGCAGGCGAGCGACGAGCCTTGCGACGCATTCCGTAACGCATCCAAGGTTATTGAATTCCGCTCCACCGTGGCTGCTCTCGGGCCGAGAGGACGTGCGCTCCAGCGGCCGCGCCTGGAGGAGCCGAGCGGCGATGGGACGACTCGCCAAGGCCTCAGCGCGTCACGGTGGGGAGTGCCCTGCCCTCCAGCCACGCGTCGAGCATGGCCTCCTCCAGCAGGCGCCCGACGACGTGGTAGCGCGAGAGCATCGCCGGTGAGGTGAGCGCGTCCTCGCAGAGGACCTCCGCCGTCCCGAGGTAGGACGCATGGCACATCGATACTCGCGTGCCGTCGTTCCACAGGAAGCCCACGTGGTAGTCGAGCCCGACGAGGTAGAGACCCTCCCCCTCGCGCTTCACCCGTTCGACGACCTCGCTGACGGGACGGCTCCGGAAGCGCCACGTGCGACGCGGAGGCACGAGCGTCTTCACGATGTACTCGGCGGGCTGTTGGGCCATCCGGACGCGCTCGACACGGAACCCCGCATCCGCGAGCACGGTGGAGACGAGGTAGCCACAGGCAATGCTCCCGGAGCGCGGCGTCCGGGTGTCACCGTAGAACTCCCACGGCGTGCCGTACCAGGCGGGCAGGAGCTGCCGGGTGAGGGCCTGGAGCACGACGGCGCGCGCCTCGTTCCGGATGGCGTCACGGTCCACTCCCGGCTGGAGCCACCTCGTGGCGAGCGCACCGCGCCGGGCCGAGAGGTCCGCCAGGACTTCCGCGTAGGGCTGCTCCCTCGCGGAAGGGACGTCCTCCGCTGGCAGCGCGGTGAGGGCCACGAACAGGAGCGTGGAGAGCATGTGGAGGTGGACGCCTGGACGCGGCCCACCGTTCCCTCCGCACGGAAGCTCGGACCGCCTCACCCCACGCATGGTGCCACACGCCGTCGCAGCCACTCCGCCGCCGAGCGCAGGTCCGCCTCGAAGTGGATGCGCGCCTCCGCCCGCTTGCGAGGGTCCGGCATGCGCAGCAGTGCCGCCGGATGAAATGTCGCCATCCACCCGTCCACCCACGGTGTCTCGAACACCTGCCCGCGGCTGAGGTGGATGCGGAACCCCGGCCCCAGGAACGCCTGCGCCGCGGTGTCCCCGAGCGCGACGATGAGCCTCGGCCGCACCGCCGCCACCTCCGCCTCCAGCCACGCCCGGCATGCCAGCACCTCTGTCCGCCCCGGTGGCTGGTGCAGCCGCCGCTTCCCGCCCGCCCCCTCCGTCCATCCGAAGTGCTTCACCACGTTGGTGACGTACAGCGCCGAGCGCTTCAGCCCAGCCCGCCCCAGCACCTCGTCCAGGAGCTGTCCCGCCGGCCCCACGAAGGGGCGCCCCTCGCGGTCCTCCATGTCCCCTGGCTGATCGCCCACCAGCATCAGTGGCGCCCCCGCCGGCCCCAGCGGCTCCAGCACGTCCCCCTCCGGTGCCTCCGAGCGCGGCATGCCCGCGCCGAAGGTGAGCCGCTCCAGGTCCCAGTGCACGCAGGCGTCCGGCGTGAGGATGCTCCAGCGCATGGACGGGAAGCGGCGCACGAAGAACGGAGCCACATGCCGGACGATGCGGTGGTCCGGCCGGTGCCACGCGATGAAGTGCTCCGCGCCGTTCCGCTCCACCCTGCGGAAGCGCACGAAGGCCGTCATCTCGTGCACGTCCCGCCGCACCGCCCGCTCCATCATCCGCAGGCGGTGGACATCCTCGTCGCGGTCCACCTCCAGCAGGTTGCGCTCCCCATGCGTCAGCCGCCAGAGCACGCGGTACAGCAGCGCCCAGCGCTCCGCGTCCCGGTGACACACCACCTTCTCCGCCAGCCCCAGGAAGTCCCGAGGCACCGCGGGCGTAGGCGGCCCCGAGGCCAATCCCAGCTCCGTCACGGGGACGTCCAGTGCCAGCAGCGAGCCCCGCGCCGCTCCGGCATCCTCGAAGAGCACCCGCTCTGGTGGCTCTCCGCGCGCAATCAGCCCCCGCGCCACCGCGCGGAAGGACGCCAGGTCCGGCCCCATGCGCACCCGCATCAGCGCGGACTCACGCTGGCCTCCTCTGCTCGCGCAAGAGACGTCGTACTTCGCCGCGTCGGCGAGAATCTGAAGCTTCTGGTGGACGGCCATGAACGCTCGGTCGTGGTCTCCGGACGGCCCCACTGGGACACCCTCCCCTCACCGCACGTCCTACCTCTCCGGTCTGACATCCGCCACCCTCCCTCCAGCGTCTGACCGGGAAGGCCCCGTCCTGACGCTCTCCGGGCAACCCACCTGCCAGAAAGTCCCGGCCGGCGCCCCCCGGACGGACAAACGGAGCAGGAGCGCCGCCCTTCTCCCCAGCGCCTCCGAGAGTGCCCGGACGTGGCCCGACTCCTGCTCATTCCTGGCCCACATGAATGTGTTCGAATGCTGGGCACTGACCCTGGCCTCCGCTGGCGGCGGTGTCGGAATGGGGCTCGGCTACAGATGGGCAAGGCCGTCCGGCGCGTCCGCGTCGAGAAGGCCGAGTGGCAGATTCGCATCCGTGACGTCGTGGACGACGGAGCACCGGACCCCACTCCTTCCGGCTTCAATGATGAAACCATGAAGAGTCCGTGAGGAATGGCACCCGTGTCTGCCTTTAGGGTCATCACAGTCGATCCTGAAGGGAGCACGCGATGACGCAGCAGAAGCGGCAGTGGGCGAAGTCTGTCGTTGGGTTCATCCACGTCGTCCTGGTGCTGCTGTGCCTCGGGCCCGGGACGGCGGCCGCGGAGCTGCCCCTGCTCTCGCTGCCGGCCATGGGCTCGGAGAGCTGGCGGACGGACCTGCTCGCCGGCACGAACCAGGTCGGCATTGGGACGTACCTTCCCTTCCCCTGCACCCATGAGTCGGACGGCCTCGTCCTCGAGGCCCGGCAGGGCTTCCACCGCGCCGCGTTCAGCGCCGACGCGGCCTACCACCTGCGCATCACGCCGTCGTACCGCGATGTCCTCTCAGACGAGCTCAACGTGGCAATGCAGTGGGGGCTCCACGTCCACACCGCCACCCGCGCCAGCGACGACGCGGGCGTGGGCCCCGCGCTGGGATTCTCCGTGTCGCGCCTGACACGCGACGTGCCCGTGGCGGAATACCTGGAGGGCTTCGTGGGCGTGCAGGGGGCCACGGTGATGGCGCCGGGCAGCGCACGGCTCGACGTGCCCGTGCGCGCCAGCCTCGGCCTCCAGGGACGCGTGGGGAAGGTCCACGTCCTGCTCGTCGCCCGGGGCGGGTACGACGACCTCCGGCTCGTCCTGGGGAACAAGCCCACCGTGGAGGCCACCCTCGCCGTCGGCCTGTGGCACTTCGAGGAGATGTTCAGCCGCTTCACCCGGCAACGCTGACACCGTCGCTCGCGAGCCAGGGATACGTCGGGAGTGGGCTCCAGCGCGGGAGCCCACTCCCGCCGTGCCTTCGCCTACTGGCAGTCGTCCAGGTTGTAGTTGAAGTCCTTGCGCGGCGTCTGGCCCGGGTCCTGGTTGATGGCCGCGATGCTCAGCTCGCTGTAGGAAACCGTCTGCGTGCCGCCAATCACCATCTGCGTCTTCTGCACGCGCGTGGTGGACAGCACCACCTTGCCCGTCGTGCCGTTGGGCTCGATGCGGAAGCAGTTCATGATGCGCGGGTCCACCGTGGACTTGTAGCAACGCGTGTACTGCCCCAGCACCGTGCGCTTCGTGTACGTGCAGCGGCAATCCCACGGGTCGTACTCCTCGGACACGTGCGCGGCCTCGTAGCCGGTGGCCGTCTGCACCACCTCCAGGTACGTGCCGTCCTGCGGCTGCTCACACCGCAGCAGCGTGTCGCCGACCGCGCCCTGCTCGACCTGCACCAGCTCCGGCACGGCCTCGGCCGTCGGCTGCTGCGGCTCCTGCTGCGGCGCGGCCCCACAGCCCAGCCCCAGGAGGGAAGTCACGAAGATGAACGCCGAGAAACGCAGGGAGGAACGCATGGCAGCTCCAAGTGTGGAGTCAGGGTCATTCCCGACTCACGCGCATGGGAGCCTTTCCCGCGATTCCACGCAATACACTTCTGTGTGAATCCCGCAGCGGCCCGCGTTCGGGGCAGACGCGGGCACCACCTCGTGCGTCCCGGCCGAACGCCGCGCCAGGTCGTTTCGAGGCCCCGCGCTGGGACGACCCGTGGGCACGGCGGTTGCTCAGGCACGCGGCGCAACCCACGACATTCCATGAGGAGCGCCCCATGAACGAGCTGACCCATCTCCAGGTCCCCGTGGCGAAGCAGGAGCCGGTGCCCGCACCTCGGTCCCCCGCCGCGCCCACGCAGTCCGCGCAGCCTGTCCCGGCCACGGCCAACACCGGGTTCACCCTGGTCAACACGACGCCCACGTCCGCTGAGTTCCGCGTCATGCAGGGCTCGAACCAGGTTGCCAAGGTGAGCGTCGCCCCGGGTGCGAGTGCCAGGATGCCCATGGGCGATGCCTATTCGGTCTCCGCGACGACGATGATCAACGGCCTCGCGCTCACCACGGCCACCGTCAGCTTCAAGGCCCACTCCGCCTTCCTGATCGCGCGGGTGAAGTTGAGCGCGCCCGGCCTCTACGGCTTCGAGCTCCTGCGAATCGGCGCCACCCAGCCGAAGGCCATCGTCCTCGAGAACACCTGGCGCGCGCCGGTGACGTTCAACATCACGCGCAACGACAGCCCCTTCGACATCGTCACGGTGGTGGACGCGTACGACGAGCTCCCGGTCAGCACCGCGCAGCAGTGGCAGATCTTCGCCATCGTCAACGGCATCACCACGCCGTCGGTGCAGACCACCAACCCCGACGCCACCATCACCGTGTACCCCGACACCGACGACGACAACTACACCCTGACGGTGTCCTGAGGGGCGGCGCTCACTCCTCCTTCGTGAGCGCGTCCACCTGCTCCTGAAGACCCGCCGTGTCCTCGAAGAAGTCCTCCACGGGCTGCGCGCGGGCGAGCCGGAAGGCCGGCGGCAGCAGCGTGCGCGGGAAGTCGAGCCCCTCGCTGAAGCCCTCGTTGCCCAGCCAATCCCCCGCGCGGGACAGCGCGCCGAACACGAGCGTGACGACGACGAGCACGCGCATCAACCGCCGGGGGTCCCACCGCGTCACGTAACGCAGGTGCCAGTAGAGCCCCCACCCCATCAACCCGAGGAAGGCGAGGTAATGCACTCCCGGCAGCCCGCCGCCCAGCGCCAGGCTGAAGCCCACCAGCGTGAGCAGCGCGGGGATGACGATGGAGCCCAGCAGCACCAGCGTGCCGATGGCGGCATGCGTGCGGTAGTGGAACTGCCGGCGGGCGATGCGGCTCGCCACGGACCAGCCGCCCGCCCACACGAACATGAGCGCCAGCGGCGCCACCACCGCCACCGTCAGCTCGCCCCAGTCGGTGCGCCCGTAGTTGGTGAGGTACCCCTCCAGGAGGCTCGCGCCCACCAGGGCCGCCAGCGCCAGGGCGAAGGTGCGGGGCTGCTCGAAGACGCGGGGGCGCGGCGCGGTGGGCGCGGGCCCGACGACGGTGTCCTCCACCGGGTGGTTGCGCGGGCGGAAGCGCAGCACGGTGTCGCCCACCGCCACGCGGGTGTCGGGTGTGAGCTCCAGCTCGGCGAGCGGCGCCCAGGGCTCCACGCGGAAGGTGCCGTTGTGGCTGCCCACGTCGCGCAGCATCAGCACGCCATCCTCGCGGCGTTCGATGCGCAGGTGCTCGGGGGACACCTTCGGGTCGTCGAGGATGACGTCGTTGGAGTAGCCGCGCCCCACGCTGACGGGGAAGCGCTCCAGGCGGTGGCGGGCATGGACGGCGTCGCCCTCCAGCACCTCCAGGAAGATCACTTCGTCCACGACAGCCCCTCCAGGTAGCGGCGGGCAATCTTCCGGCCGTTGTCCGCGGTGAAGCCGGCGAGCGTCAGCGAGGTGTCCACGCCGCTGGTGCCCGCGTTCAGCGTGGCCGCGCGCAGCACCACGTCGTAGAGGCCGGGGAACTTCCGGTAGGCGCGGAGGCACAGCGCGGCGCGCACCGGCAGGCCGCCCACGTCCACGAACTCCGACTTGCAGCGGTAGTTGGTGACGTCCTGGCGCGTGGCCTCCACCGCGTCCGGGTCCTGAGCGAACAGCGCGCTGTAGAGCGCGGAGAAGCGCAGCGCGCCCAGCTTCTGACTGGTGGCGTGCTGGTGCAGGTAGGCCACCACGCCCGTGCGGTGGTTCGAGGACACGTAGATGTCCTCCTCGGACGAGCACTGGTAGTTCGTCACCGTGTACGGCACCTCCGGGTCATGCGGCGTGTCTCCCCAGCACTTGAGGAAGGGGCTCCAGCGGCCGGGGACCTGGTAGCCGCCCAGTGCCTGCTTCGGCAGCGGCGCCTCCATGAGCCGCTCGGTGAGGCGCTCCTGGTTGTCCATGAGCTGCGCGCGCACGCGGTCCAGCAGCGCCTGCGGGTCCGCGGCCGTCTCCTTCAGCGCGCGGGCGAGCAACTCGCGCGCGTAGCGCACCGGCACGAGGAAGCCCACCTGGTTGCCCATGGTAGCCACGTTGATGCCCACCACGCGGCCCTCTCCGGTGAGCGTGGGCCCGCCGCTCATGCCGGGGTTGATGGCGCCGCTGAAGTGGAGCCGCTCGTAGAGGGCGTCCTGGATGAAGCCGTTGTAGGTGCCCTCGACGATGGTGGTGCCCAGGTCCCTCGGGTTGCCCATGGCGAACAGCCGCGCGCCCTGCGGCGGCTCGCGGTCCTCGAGGGCGAAGAAGTCCGTCACCGGCGTGCCCATCTGGATGACGGCCAGGTCGTGCACGACGTCCACGTCCACGAGGCGCACGGGGACGGGCTCCGGGCTGCCGCTCAGCACCAGCTCCGCGGTGTAGTCCTCGGGGTGGATGACCACGTCGGAGACCACGTGGTAGTTCGTCACCGCGTGGCCGGCGGCGGAGACGAAGAACGCCGAGCCGATGGACGACCGCGTCCCGGAGCGGCGCTCGATGATGCGCACCTGGGCGACGCGGCCCTGGATGCGCTGGAACAGCTCATGGGTGGCGGGCGGCAGCGCGGAGATGGGCACCGGCAGCGCGGCCTCGGGGGCTCCGGCGTCCGGCGTTGGCGGGCCGGGCTCCACGGGAGCCACCGGCGCCTGCGCGAGCACGGCGGCGAGGATGAAGGCGAACATGGATGCGTCCCACCCTACCCCACCCCGCCTGGCTCGGGGGCTCGGAGCGGCGGGGGGAATGTCGGAGGCGGACAGGGCGGTGGGCCGCTCCCGGGGCGGGCGCCCCATGCACGCCCGGCCTCCCGTGCCGGGAGTGCGGGTGTGCTCACTTCCTCGCGACCACCACCCGAGCACCCTGGCGCATCTCCCCCGGAGACGTGGCGTCGAAGCGCCGGGCCCATTCGTCCGTTCCCGTATCCGAGCTGACGTGGAAGCCCACGGCGCCGAGCTCCGCCGCGATGACCTCCGGCGTGTGGAGCGAAATCTGCGGCTCCTTCCAGAAGCGCAGCAGCAGGCTCAGCGCGTGGGGGCCGGAGGGGCGGGTGTTGTACTGGATGATGGCCGTCGACCCCGCCGCCGAGCGAGCAGCGAGCACTCGCAGCGTGGCGCGCATCGCGGTGGAGGTCAGGTACATCACCACGCCTTCCCAGAGCCACACGGTGGGGACGCCCGGCTCGTGGCCGGCCTGCGTGAGTGCGGCGTCGAGCGAGTCGCGCTCGAAGTCGACGGGCACGAAGGTGAGCGACTTCGCGAGGACGGGCAGCACGGCGGCGCGGCGCCGCTTCCAGGCTTGCGTGGAGGGATGGTCGACCTCGAAGACGCGGACGTCGGACAGCTCGCGCAGCCGGTACGCGCGCCCGTCCAGCCCCGCGCCGAGAATCACGACCTGCCGTGCCCCTTGCGCGAGCGCGTCCCGCAAGTGGGCGTCAATCATCAGGGTGCGCAGTGCGAGCAGGTCCGCGCCCTGCCGAGCGTTGGCGAGCGACTCGGAGAGCGGACGCCGCCGCGCGCTTCGCCGGAAGAGTGCAAGGAGCTGCGACCACGGTGCGGGCAGCAGGTGCTGCGCGGTGGGGTCCTGGAATCCCTTGGCGCTCGTCACCCCGAGGTCGGCGAGCGCGCGGAGGAAGGCCACCATGGCCGCGGTCTGGCTCGGCTTTCCCTCTCTCATGGGCGCGACTTGTACCAGGGTTCGCCTGCCCGGACGCGCAGTGCAGTGACCAGGGCGAGCGCGCGAGGGTCACCTCGATGACAGGGAGCGGGCGGGCTCCACGCCTGGGTGCCTGCCCTCGCATTCAACGGCGGCGCGGGCGAAGAATGCGCCCTCGCACGGGCACGGCTTGTGGACAGCGCCTGCCTTCACACCTCGGGAGATGAAGACGACATGGAGATCAAGGGCACGGCGCTCCTGGCGAGACAGGATTCCGTGGTGGCCGACTTCGGTGAGCCGGCGTGGCGCTCGTTCCTGACGGAGTACGCGAAGAAGGACTCCGTCTTCACGAAGCCGGTGATGCCCATGACGTGGATTCCGGCGGAGTCCTACGTGCGCTTCTCGGAGGCGCTGCTCGCGCGCTTCTACAAGAACGACCCGATGGCGTACTGGACCTTCGGTGAGAACGCCGTGGAGCAGGCGCTCACGAAGGGCCAGCTCAAGGCCATGTTCGCGCAGGCCGACTACCGCCGCTTCCTGCAGTTCTTCCCCGGCGTGTGGAAGGCGTACTTCAGCGCGGGCGTCGCCCACGTGGACGCGGGCGAGGGCTACGCGGAATTGCGCATCACCGGCGTCCCCAGGCCGCACGCGTACTTCGAGTACATCACCATGGGCTTCATGAAGCGCGGGCTGGAGGTGCTCGGCGCGAAGAACGTGAAGTCAGAACGCCTCAAGGGCTTCTCCCAGGGCAATGCGGAGTGCCTCTACCGCTTCCAGTTCACGGGCTGATTCAACCCACCGAGCCGTGGCGCACGCGACGCCTGCGCCACGCGGTGTACGAAGCCACCAGCGCTCCCGCCAGGGCGCCCGCGAGCGCGCCCAACAGCCTGCGCGGCACAGGCCCCGCAGCTGTCGTCGGCTCCAAGCGAAACGTCTCCAGCGAGGCGCGCACGCGGGGCTCCAATTCCTCCCACCGCACCGCGGGCGCACTCACCGCCACCACCGCGTGACGCCCCTCCGACGCGAGCCCCGCCACCAGCACCGTGCGCACCTGCCCCGCCTCGCGCAGCGTGCCGAGCACTTCCACGCGCGGCACCGCTCCGCCCAGCCGCTCCACGCGCTCGGGTGACAGCGTCAGGCCCAAATCCCTCTGGAAGTGCTGCATCACCGCCGCCGCGAATTCGTCCCGCGCGGAGGGACTCGCGGAGAAGCCTCGCTCCACCACGGACACCAGCAGCGTGGCTGCCTCCGGGCCATCGCCATCCGCGAGCGCGGCGGAGAGGGCTCGCGGTGCGTCCGCCTCCAGCGCCACCGTCCCCGCGCGCGAGCCGGCGTACTGCTCCCAGCGCACCATGTGGAAGCCCTCGGGCGGACGGAACTGGTAGCCGTCACGGCGCAATTCGGAGCCGAGCGCGCCAGACAACGCCACGAGTCCCACGGCCCAGAGCGAGGAGTGCACGGCGCACAGCATAGGGCGCCACGTCCCGCCTGCCGACCCCTGCCCCCATCCATGCAATCCACGGCATCCATGCGATTCGCGTTATCCTGGAGGCTCCCCGCTTCGAGCCCCGAAGCAGCAAGGAGCCATTGCGATGCGCATGTCCCCGACGCGAATCCTCTTCCTGGCAGCAGGCCTCCTGCTCGCATGTGGAGGCGCGGCGACGCCCGGTGCCACGGACGACAGCCCTGGCGAGCCCAAGCCGACCCGCGACGCCAACGTCATCTGCTACTCCGTCTGCGGCGACAACTACTGCGACGTCAACGCGGAGTCCTACAGCTGTCCCCAGGACTGCGGCAGCAACACGTGCGGCGACCACATCTGCTGCAACGAGACGCCCTCGCTCTGTCCCGAGGACTGCCCGTACGCGTCCGACTACTGCTACTTCACGCCCATGGGGCTGACTGGCGAAGCCCCGGAGCGACTCGTCGGCGAGCAGGAGCGCCCGCGCTTCACGCCCAGCCTCGTGTGCTACCCGGAGTGCGGTGACCACCTCTGCGATGTGAACTCCGAGGCCTACAGCTGCCCCGAGGACTGCGGCACCAACACGTGCGGCGACAATGTCTGCTGCAACGAAAACCCCTCCGTCTGCCCGCAGGACTGCCCCTACGCGTCGGACTACTGCTACTTCACGCCGCAGTGGTGAGGTGAGCCGCGCGCTCTGGGGCGGCATTCACCCTGCCGTCCCGGGTCGCTTCCAGGCATTCGACGCTCGCACGCGTTCGTTGTGACATCCCCCCGACGTCGCGGGTAACCTCCCCGGCCTGATGAACCCAGCAGCCCGGGCCGACATGGAGGCACGCGCCGATCGCGCCCTGCGCCGGGGTGAGCTCGCCGAGGCGCTCCACCTCTATGAGTCGCTCGCACGGGCCTTCCCCGACGACGCGGCGCTCGCCCTCAAGCTCACCAACCTGCGCGACTCGCTCCAGCCCTCGGAGCTGCAGGCCCTCCAGGCCTTCCAGCCGCCAGAGGAGGAAGCGTCCCTGCCCCTCGCCCCCTCCTCTCCCGCGCAGGAGGGCGAGCGCCTCTTCGCCCTCGGGGACTACGTGGGAGCCGCCGCCGCCTACCGCCGTGCCCTTCAAGAGCGCCCGGACAGTGAGCTGCTCAAGGAGCGGCTGATCGAGCTCTACGCCCTCGCGCGCGAAATGCCCCTACAGTCACCCACAGACAAGGCCCTTCCCAAGGCGGCGGAACCCCGCCTCCAGGCCCTGCTGGACAGGGTCGCCTCGCGGCGCCGCCTCAAGCGCGACTGACGGAAGAGCCCGTCTTCACTCGCAATTCCGCCGTACCGGGTGATTCGCGCGTTGCACCCCCCGGAGGGCACCCCTAGAATCAGGTCCGACGTCGCTGTCATGGTGTCACATCGTCCCTCTGACACCCGCGTCCGACCTGTATGCCCCAATCCCTCCGACTCGGCGTCCTCACCGGTGGTGGCGACTGTCCCGGGCTCAACGCGCTGATCCGCGGCCTCGTGAAGCGGGGCACGCACGAGTTCGGCCACGAGTTCGTCGGCATCGAGAATGGCTACATGGGCCTGGTCGAGCCGGGGCTCGCCCACCCGCTCACCGAGGAGGACACGCGCGGCATCCTCCCCAAGGGCGGCACCATCCTCGGCACGTCGAACAAGGCCAACCCCTTCGCCTACGCCTTCCATGAGAACGGCCACTGGGTGGAGCGGGACGTGTCCGACCAGGTCCTGCGCCGGTGCGAGGAATTGAAGCTGGACGGGCTCGTCGCCGTCGGCGGTGACGGAACGCTCTCGATTGGCCACCGATTGGCGGTCAAGGGTCTCAAGGTCGTGGGCTGTCCGAAGACCATCGACAACGACCTCTCCGGCACGGACCAGACGTTCGGCTTCGACACCGCGCGCCTCATCGTCACCGAGGCGCTGGACCGGCTGCACTCCACCGCCGAGGCGCATGACCGCGTGATGGTGGTGGAGATCATGGGCCGCCACGCCGGCTTCCTCACGCTGGACAGCGGCATCGCCGGCGGCGCGGACGTCATCCTCATCCCCGAGATTCCCTACCGGGTGGACGCCATCCTGGAGAAGCTCCGCCGCCGGCACATCCGCCGCCGCAGCTTCTCCATCATCGCCATCTCCGAGGGGGCCTTCCCCGAGGGCGGCGCGCTCGCCGTGCTGGAGAAGGCCGAGGACGTGCCCGGGCGCGGCGTGGTGCGGCTGGGCGGCTCCGGCAAGGTGTGCGCGGACCTGCTGGCAAAGCACATCGAGGCGGAGATTCGCGTGACGGTGCTGGGCCACCTGCAGCGCGGCGGCAGCCCGAGCGCCGCGGACCGGGTGCTGGCCACGCGCTACGGGTGCAAGGTGTTGGATCTCGTGCGGGACGGGCAGTGGAACCATATGGTGGCGCTGCGCGCCAACGAGGTGGTCGCGGTACCGTTGAGTGAGTCGCGCAAGGAGCGCCGGGTGGACCCATCCGGGGAGCTGGTGCGCTTCGCGAAGTCCATGGGCATCAGCTTCGGGGACTGAGGGGGAGGACTGCCGCACACCATGACGCTCGTCGGCCGCCATATCGGTCGCTATCGCATCCTCGAGCAGCTCGGCTCGGGGGGCATGAGCGTCGTGTACAAGGGCCTGGACACGGCCCTGGACCGCGAAGTCGCGGTGAAGGTGCTGCACCCGCACCTGGCCGGCAAGGACGAGTCCCGCCGCCGCCTGGCGCGCGAGGCCCGCGCGGTGGCCAAGTTGCACCACCCCAACATCCTCGAGGTCTTCGACTTCTCCTCCGCGGACGCGCAGGACGCGTTCATCGTCACCGAGTACATCCGCGGCGTGACGCTGAAGTCCGTCCTCGACGAGGGGCCCATGGACCCGCCGGAGCTGGCGGCCATGGTCATCCACGAGCTGGCGGCGGCGCTCGCCCATGCCCACGAGGCCGGCGTCATCCACCGCGACCTCAAGCCGGAGAACGTCATGGTGCGCGAGGACGGTGTCCTCAAGCTCATGGACTTCGGCATCGCGAGGCTGCTCGACATCGAAGAGCGGATGACGGTGACGGGCACGCTCGTGGGCTCGCCGGCCCACATGGCGCCGGAGATCATCGAAGGGCTGGAGGCCGGTCCCGAGGCGGACGTCTTCAGCGTCGGCATCATGTTCTACGCGGCGATGACGGGCCGGCTGCCCTTCACCGCGGCCAACACCACGGCCACGCTCAAGCGCATCCTCGACGGCGACTACGAGGACCCGCGCCGCCGCGTGCCCACTCTGTCGGACGAGCTGGCGGAGATCTGCGGCACCTGTCTTCAGCGAGATCCGACGCGGCGCTATCCGGACGCGGCGAAGCTGCGCGATGCGCTGGCGGACTACCTCGCCGGCCTGGGCTTCTCTCGCGTGGGCGAGGAGCTGGTGTCCTTCTTCGCGGACCCGCACTCGTACCGGAAGCTGGCGCGGCAGCGCATCGTGGCGTCGCTGCTGGAGCGCAGTGAGCGCCTGCTCGCGGAGAAGCGCACGCCGCGCGCGCTGGGCAGCCTCAACCACGTGCTCGCGCTGGATGCGACGAATGCCCGCGCGCTCGCGCTCCTCAAGGGGTTGCAGCGTGCCCAGCGCGTCAAGACGTGGCGCCGCCGGGGCATTCGCGCGGGCATTGGCCTGGCCACCCTCGGCCTGCTCGGACTGGGCGGCTGGAAGGTCCATCAGGCTCGCGCGGGCCAGGACATCACGGGCCCCGTGGAAGGCCCCCGCGGTGACGGCACGGGTCCTGGCGCAACGGGAACGGGCGCGCTCACGCAGCCGGGCAACTCGGGTACAGGCGCCACGGGCGGGCTGATGCAGCAGGGTGTCCCGGGCTCGGGCGCACCCTCCCAACCGGGCGCGAAGGGGAGCAACGCGACGGGGACGGGCGCTGTCGCGCCGCGGCCTCCCGCGATGGCGCAGCCGCCGTCCCTCAAGGACGAAGAAGCTCCGGCACCCATCGGCTCCGCCACTTCGCAGGGCCCGCGCACCACGCCTCCGGGCGGCCTCACCCCACGCGAAGACTCCTCCCCCACTCCGGGCGGTGCTCGCACCGGTGTCACCCGCCCCGCGCTCGCCTCTCCGGATGACGCCGCGCTGCGCAAGCCGCTGGTGCACAAGGTGCCGGTGTCCATCCTGGTGCGGCCGTATGGCATCATCCGGGTGGGCGACGGCGTGCCCAGCGCCCAGCCGCTCCAGAAGCACGACCTGGAGGTGACGCCGGGGCGTCACGACGTCACCATCTCCTGCGACTACTGCGAGGACGTGGTGGACACCATCGACGTGAGCGCGGACGGGGAGAACGTCTTCCACCTGCGCGCCCAACCCAAGCCCACGAAGCTCTCCCTCGAGTACGAGCCCGCGGACGCCATCGTGCGCGTGGGCGACGAGCAGCGCACCGCGCAGGAGAGCCTCCAGAAGCCCTTCGAGGTCCGCTCCCCGCGCGGCCCCGCCGGCTTCCAGCACACCGTCGTGGTGGAGATCTCCCACCCCGGCTTCCTGCCGGAGCGGCGCGTGGTGCACCTGCGTCCCGGCAAGCCCGAAACCCTGAAAGGGAGCCTCCGCCCCGAATGAGCCGCGGACGCTTCCTGCTCCTCTTGTGGGCGCTCGTCCTCGCGGCGCCCGCCGCGCTCGCCCAGGACTCCGGAGACCCGGAGGTGGACGCCCTGCGCGCCAGCTTCGAGTACGGCAAGTACGCCGAGGTGTTGGACCGCGCGGGCGCCCGCATCGACCGCGGCGGGCTGGCCGAGGACGACCTGGTGGAGTTGCACAAGCTGGCGGGCCTCGCGGCCTTCAACCTCGGCCGCACCGAGGACGCCACGCGTCACCTACGCGCCCTGCTCCGGTTGGATCCGGACTACGGCCTGGACCCCTTCGTCGTCCCGCCCCCGGCGGTGGCCTTCCTGGACGCGCTCAAGGAGGAGATGTCCAGCGAGCTGGAGTTCCTCCGTCAGGAGCGGCGCCTGCGCCAGGAGCGCGAGAAGGCCGAGGCCGAGCGCCGCGAGCGCGAGCGCGTGGAGGCCGAGGTGCAGCGCCGCCGCGCCGAGGAGCTGGCCAGCCAGGTCACCGTGCGCACCGTGGAGAAGCGCAACTTCCTCGTCAACTTCGTGCCCTTCGGCGCCGGCCAGTTCCAGCAGGGCCGCAACAGCCTCGGCATCGTCTTCGCCGCCACCGAGGGCGCGCTCGCGGTGACGAGCATCATCTCCTTCTTCGCCTACGACTCGCTCTTCGAGGAGCAGACCATCGACCTCGACAACGTGCTCGACCCGGACGGCAAGGCCTCGGTCCGCATCCGCTACATCCCCACCAGCCGCGGACGTCAGCGCGACACGTGGCAATTGCTCAAGCTGTCCTCGGCCGCGGGCTTCTACACCATCTATGCGCTGGGCGTGGTGGACGCGCTGTACCACCACGAAGACCAGGTCATCCGCACCACGGTGGAGCCCCGCCCGGAAGCGCCCACGCCCTCGCCCAACCCTCCCCGCCCGCCGCGCGTGGAGGCGAACACACCTCCGCCGCGCTTGAGCCTGTACTCCACCTCCGGCGGACTCGGCGCCGGCCTCACCCTCTTCTTCTGAGCCTCTCCAGGTACGCGACGCCATGGCCAGCCTCACCGTCCGCTCTCCCGATGGCAAGGTCCGCTCGGTCTCCCTGCTCAAGCGCATCACCAGCATCGGCCGGGGCCCGGACAACGACGTGCAGCTCGAGGACCCGGGCGTGCCCGACAGCGCCCTCCATGTCACCTACGACGGCAGCCGCTACGAGGTGGGCAGCCTTGGCGCTACCTTCCACGTCAACGGCAAGAAGCGCGACGCGCACGCCCTGTCCACCGGCGACGTGGTCCGCGTCGGCGGCACCGAGCTGACGTTCGCCCGCGAGGACGCGCCCCGCGCGCCGCCTCCGCCGCCCACCCCGCCCCGCGAGGTGAGCCGCACCTCCAGCCCGGACTCACACACGTCGGAGCTGCCCGGCGTGCCGGGCCGCGAGCTGGTGCTGCTGCGCCGCCTCACCGCGTTCAGCGAGCGGCTGCTGGGGCTCTACGACGTGGAGCGCATCCTGGAGGGCCTGATGGACGAGGCCATCGAGGTGACGCGCGCCGACAAGGGCTTCCTCATCCTCATGGAGAGCGGCGACCCCCGCGTGAAGGTGGCCCGCAACGTGGCCCGGGAGAACATCGAGGACGCGGTGGAGAAGCTGTCGGACTCCATCATCGCCAAGGTGGTGAAGGACCAGAAGCCCATCATCGTCGCGGACGCGGTGGACGCCCCCGAGTTCAAGGCCAGCGAGTCCGTGGTCAACCTGCGCGTCCACTCCGTCATGTGCGTGCCGCTGATGCACAAGGGCGACCTGTTCGGCGTCATCTACGTGGGCAATGACCGGCTGGTGAATCGCTTCGAGCCGAAGAGCGCGGACATGCTCACCATCTTCGCGGCGCAGGCGTCGCTCGTCCTGCAGAACGCGATGCTGGTGAACGACCTCAAGCTGGACAACACCGAGCTGCGCCGGAAGCTGGAGGACCAGCGCTACGGCGACATCGTCGGCGCGTGTCAGGGCATGCGCGACGTGTACAAGCGCATCGACAAGATTGCCCCCACGGACATCTCCGTGCTGATCACGGGCGAGACGGGCACCGGCAAGGAGCTCATCGCCCGGGAGATCCACCGCCGCTCTCCGCGCGTGAAGGGCCCGTTCATCACCATCAACTGCGGCGCCATTCCGGAGAGCCTCCTGGAGAGCGAGCTGTTCGGCCACGTGAAGGGCGCCTTCACCGGCGCGGTGGCCACCAAGGCGGGCAAGTTCCAGGCGGCCATCGGCGGCACGCTCTTCCTGGACGAGATTGGCGAGATGCCCCTGCAGCTCCAGGTGAAGCTGCTGCGCGCGCTGCAGGAGAAGATCGTCTACAAGGTGGGCGACAACCGCGGCGAGCCGGTGGACATTCGCGTGGTGGCCGCCACCAACAAGGTCCTCGAGGACGAGGTGAAGAAGAACGCCTTCCGCGAGGACCTCTACTACCGGCTCAACGTCGTCACGCTGAAGCTGCCGCCCCTGCGCGAGCGCGGCGAGGACGTGGTGGTGCTGGGGAAGTTCTTCCTCTCGAAGTACTCGCGCGAGTTCAACTCCAAGGCCCGGGGCTTCACGCCGTCCGCCGCGGTGTCCATGCGCAAGTACGGCTGGCCCGGCAACATCCGCGAGCTGGAGAACCGGCTGAAGAAGGCGGTGGTGCTCGCGGACAAGCCGCTGCTCGGCCCGGACGACCTGGACCTCAAGCCGGAGAACCTGGAGCCCATCATGCCGCTGCTCCAGGCCAAGGAAGAATTCCAGAAGCGTTACATCAACGAGGTGCTCGCCCGGAACAACGGCAACCGCACCAAGACGGCCAAGGACCTGGGCGTGGACCCACGCACCATCTTCCGCCATCTGGAGAAGCTGGAGGCGGAGAAGTCGGGCCGGCCCCTGCCGCCCGAGGAGGGCGACGAGCTGCTCTAGTGCCAGCGGAGCGGACCGCACGGACGATGGAACGCACGACGCGGCGACAGACCTGGGCGGTGCTGCTGGTGGCCACGGCGTGGGCCGCCACCGGCTGCCTCATTCCCCAGGACGACACGCAGCTGGACCGCGTGCCCGAGTTCATGAACCGGCCTCCCCGCATCGTGGAGAGCCTGGTGTCGCCGCAGGCGCGCATCATCTCCGACTTCGGCGCCGGCCAGTGCGACCTCACCTTCGAGGTGGTGGTGGAAGACCCGGACGTGGACGACCGCATCGTCGTGCACTGGTACGTGGACTACAACCCGCAGGACCCCCGCCAGGCCTACCGCCAATACGAGCTGACGAACACCCGCGAGCCCCGGCGCGCGGACCGGGGCACGCTGCTCATCAGCCTCGCGTCCGCCAACAACCCGCTGAGCACACCCGGCCCCCACCTGGTGGAGGCGCTCGTCAGCGACTCGGAGCTGGTGGACCGGGTGCCGCGCTCGGAGACGGTGGAGCTGCCGGACGGCACCGTCATCCAGAACCCGGGGTTCGTCACCACGTACGCGTGGGCGGTGAACACGGTGCAGGGGGACTGCCGGTGACGCGCCGGGGCGCGGGGCTCGCGCTGCTGGCGGTGCTCGCGGGCGCCGGGTGCGCGCTAATCGAAGAAGAGCCGGACCCCAGCCAGCTGGTGTGCAGCTCGGATGACGAGTGCGGCGTCGACGAGGTGTGCTTCCCGGACGGCTGTGGAGATCCGGGCCGCGACATCGTCGTGGAGGTGGTGCCCAACCCGCAGAAGCGGAGCAACGCGCAGGACTTCCGCGTGGAGGACCTGCGGCCGGAGCAGAACCTGTCGCTGTTCGCCCCCTCCTCGGTGGCGGGGCTCGTGATGCGAGCCACGTCGCTGCCGGCGGCGGACGGCGGCGTCGCCATGCGCCCCTACTCCGAGCCCCTTCGCCTGCGCGCCACGGGCGAGAGCCTCCTGCTGCCCGGCGTGGTGCGGCAGTACGACGCATCGCTGGTGCCCATCAATGGCACCTGGGCGCTGCCGGTGGGCACCGGCCGGTACACGGTGACGCTGACGGCCGATGACGTGGAGATGCCTCCGGTGCGGGGCACCAGCAGCGTGGAGCCCGGCGCCACGGCGCCGCTGGACATGGTGCTGCCCGCCCCGGACACGCTGGCGTGGCTGAGCGGAAGGGTGGAGCGCGAGGACGGCGTGCTGGTGGACGCGCCGCTCGACATCCAGGCCCTGGACGCGGACCTCACGGCCCTGTCCCAGCGCGTGTCGGTGGCGCGCGGCACGGGCGACTTCACCGTCGTCATTCCCCGCGAGGCGTCGCGGCGCACCGCGGTCCTGCTGCGCGTGACGGCCACCGGCACGGCTCCGTGGGTGCCGCAGAAGACCTTCACCGTGGACCCGCGCGCGCCGCTCACCGCGCCGCTGGAGCTGGGCGACTACGGCACGCCGGTGCGGGTGACGGGCCGGGTGGTGGGCCTGGACGGACGGCCGGTGGCGGGCGCCACCGTCTCGCTCCAGGGCGAGGTGGGCGGAGGCGGCACCTTCCGCGGTCCGCTGGCCACCTCTAGCACCGAGGGGCGCTTCACCGTGGACACGTTGCCGTCCGCGCCGGGTGGGACGCTGTCGCTGGTGGTGGTACCGCCGCCCGGCTCCACCGCGGGCCTCACGGTGCAGTCGGTGGAGGTGCCGCGCACCGGGGCCGCGCTGCCGGACGTGCTCTGCCCGGACCGCCGTGTCGTGCGGGGCGCCCTCCTCCAGCCGGACAACACCACCCCGGCGGAGGGCGTGCGCGTGGTGGCCGAGCCGGTGGGCCAGGTGCCGGGCTGGCCCCGTCCGCCCTCGGGCGGCGAGGCGCTGGGCGCCACGGCCGACGGGGGCGTCTTCGAGCTGCGGCTGGACCCGGCCGTGTACCGCGTGGACTTCGTGCCCACGGAGAACCTGCCGCGCGTCAGCCGCACCGTCACCGTGCTGCCCGGCGAGGACGACAGCAAGCAGGAGCTGGCCACCTTCCCGCTGCAGAAGGGCCGCACCGTCAGCGGCCGGGTGACAGAGGGCGACGCGGACGCGGGCAGCGCGCGCGTCGTGCCCTATGCCTCCATCCGCTTCTACCGGGTGGTGACGCTGGAGGGCCGGCCCACCACGGTGCTGCTGTCGCAGGCGGTGTCGGACCAGGAGGGCCGCTACACCGCGCTGATACCGGTGCGCTGACGGCTCAGGGCAGCCGGCCGGCGCCCGGATTCTTCCGCGCGGTGGCGAAGGCGGCGTGCAGCGCGTCCACCGCGCCGCCCACCTCGCCCGCGTACTGCACCGCGTGGATGGTGTAGAGGTCCTGCACGCCCTCCAGGCGACGGAACACCGCGCGCAGCGACTCGCGGTCTCTCGAATCGAGCCCGCACATGGACTCGCGCTGGCGCAGCCGCTCCAGCCAGGCTGTGCGGAAGCCCATCCACTGCCGGTCCACGTTGCTGGCGGGGGAGACGCGCACCAGCTTCTCGCGCTCGGACTCCAGCTCCGCCCACAGCGCCTGCGCGCCGTCCAGGCACTCGCGGAAGGTGAGCAACTGGGCCGCGGCGGGCGGCCTCTCCGGCGTCATGGCGGCCACCGAGCGGCTCACGTTCCAGAGGATCCACACCGAGAATAGCGTGGTGAGCAGGATGTAAACGCCGTACGCGCCACCGCGGTAGCGGCGGAAGCGGGGGTCTTTCCGGGGGTCGGGAACGGACACGGGGCCCAGGTCTTACGACCGTGGACCCCGTGTGGCAACGCTTCCGTGTCTCCCACCGTCAACCGGTGGGAGGTTTCGGGCCCCTCCGGACGCCCAGGGGCCTACTGGCCGGCGGGCGTGGCCACCGCGGGCGCGGCGGCGGGGGCGCCCGGGGCCGCGGCGGCCTCGGGGTTCATGGCGCGCTTCACCGTGGCGATGCGGCCACGGAACTGCGGCTGGTACTGGCTGTTGGGGTAGGTGCCGGCCGCGTCGCGCGCGGTCTCCAGCGCCTTCTCCATCTGGCCGACCTCCTGGTACGACTGGGCCAGCAGCAGCATGGCGTAGTCGCGCGTCTTGGAGGCCTTGTCGCCCTCGACGAAGCGGGCCAGCAGGGGCACCGCCTTGTCGTGCTGACGGGAGTTGTTGTAGGCCGTGCCGAGGAAGAAGGACGCGTCGAGCGCCTGCTCCTGCGGCGGGTTCATGGCCAGGAAGCGCTCCATCTCCGAGATGACGCTCGCCATCTCGTTCTTGCGGAAGGCGATCTTCCCGCGCTCGAAGGCGGCGTCGCCCGTCTCACGGCGCAGCGCGGTGGCGCGGTCGTTGAGGGCCTGGCGCTCCAGGGAGGACAGGCGGGAGGTGTCCAGCTTCACCAGCGCGTCGATGCCCTTGAGGCGCTCGTCGCCGGGGAGCGTGGTCATCATCTTGTAGACCTCGCCCGCAGCGCGCTGCGCCGTCTGGTGCGTGGCCACGTCCCCGCGCTGCTTCTCCAGCTGCGAGGACAGGTCGGCGACCATCTTCTCCAGCCGCTCGCGCTCGTTGGTGGCGCTGGAGCTGCGTGCGCTGGTGATCATCAGCGCGGCGCCCACGGCGATGACAGCGAAGAGGACGTAGGCCACGGCGGACGAGAGCCACTGGCGCTTCTGGAAGTCCTCGTGACGCTTGCCGACCGCCTTCACCTCCGCATGGAGGTTCTTCAGCAGGTTGTCGCTCTTGATGACGAGGTTGCGGGCCTCGACGATTTCGCGGCGGAGATCCGCCAGTTCCTTCTCCACATCGGTCTTCGGCTGCTCTGGCATGGACATCTTCCTGGGCGCGGAAACGACTTCGGCCGACTCACGCATCGTAAGGAGTTCTCCGGGGCGTATGGCGATAAATTCCGGAGCGGAACAGCCCCGCGCGGCCAGTCCATTTCCGGAAAGCAGACAGACGGGCCTCGCCCGCCCGCCTCCCCTACCTGCTACCGGGCAGGGGCCGCGACGGCTCGGCCGGGAAGCTGTATGTCACTCCCACGGCGAACCAGCTACCTCCATTGCTGAAGCTGCCGATTCGGGCCTCCTTTTCGTCCTTGGGGCCCACGGGCCCGCGGAGGAAGGCGAGCCGGTACTCGGCCGTCACGCCCCAGCGCGGCGACAGGCGCAGCGTGGTCCCGAGCGAGCCCATCCATATCTGGGTGGTGGTCTCCTGTACTGTCTCGCCTCGGCGCTTCGACGAAGCGAGCGAGGGCCCGGTGGAGATGCCCGCGAAGGGCAGGAGCCCATACGGGCCCACCTCCGGCAGCACCGTCTGGAAGCGCAGGCCCACGGCGGCGCCGTAGCTCAGGGTGTCGATGGTCTGCTCGCCCTCGGGCGAGTTGACGTAGAGCCGCCCGCCGGTGACGAACAGGTCGATGCCCAGCTCCACCAGGTCGTTGATGGCGTAGGCGAAGGTGCCCACCGCCAGCGGCCCGCCGGAGGCCTCGCGGGCGCGCGGCAGGTCCTTGTTGAGGTCGCGGCTGTACCAGCCCTTGTAGAACGTCTCGTTGGACGTGAAGCGGTAGCCGCCCTGGATGGAGATGCGCCCCACCCCGTCCAGCGACGTGGAGACCTCTTCTTCGGCCTCGTCGGAGTCCTGGGCGACGGCGGGGGCGGCGATGAGCAGGGCGAGCGGCGGGAGGAGGCGGCGGAGCATCAATGGACTCTGGGGGCCCTGGCGCAAGGCCGGGGCTTCAGGGGCGCTTGGGACGCAGCGCGATTTCCAGGAAGGTGGTCTGCTTGCGGCGCAGCGATGCGAAGAGGCAGCGCACGACGCACAGCGCGCCGAACTCGCGGAGCACGACGTCCAGGTTGGCCACCACGTCCCGCAGGGTGATCACACCGCGCATGTGCCCGCTCCTGTGCGTTGCCGTGGGTGTCCGTCGCGTACGTCCTTGCAGGGTCCGCCCGGTGCTACAGGCGTGTGGCGCACCGTAGCAGGGGACTCCCACGCGTCAATTTTCCGGCGGGCGCAAGCGCGCGGTGTCACTGGGGATTCCGCTCGGGCGAATCAGCGGGCGCGGCGCTCCAGCTCCAGCAGCGGCATCTCCAGCACCACCACCGTGCCGTGGATGCAGGGGGGGTGGAAGTCGGCGCGGTCCAGCTCGCCCAGGAGCGCGCGGAGCTGCGCGTCGGTGAGGGGCGTGGCGCTGGCGCGGCGCGCGGCGTGGCAGGCCATCACCCGCACCGCCTCCGCTAGGGACACCGCGTCCAGCGTGGCCCCCTTGGGCGGCAGCGCGCGGGCTAGCGCCTCCAGCAGCGAGCGCGCATCCGCGCCCTCCAGCCCCGGCGGGGCCGTCTTCAGCGCCACCGTGGTGCCGCCGAAGGGCTCCACGTCGAAGCCCAGCCGCGTGAGCGCCTCACGTCCTTCCACCAGCGCCTTCGCCGCCGGCAGCGGCATCTCCAGCGTGGTGCCGAACAGCGACGGAGCTGGGGGCGGCTTCTCGTCCTCCAGCGCGCGCAGGTAGCCCGTCAGCCGCGCCCGCTCCAGCGCGGCGTGCGGGTCCAACACCACCAGTGTGCCGCCGGGGCCCTCGCACACGTGGAAGCGTCCGCCCAGCATGCCCATGGGCCGCAGCGCCGCGAAGTAGCCGGGCGGCGGGGCTTCATTGAGCTGGGGCTGCGCCTGACCGAAGGCGGGCGCCTGTCCCGCTCCCGGCGCGAAGGGCAGCCCTCCCGGCCGTGTCCCCGGCGGGATCGGCCCGGACGGAAGTGGCCCCAGCGGCGCGCGGCCAGGCCCGGCCGGCGCGCCCGGTGCGTCCATCGCCGTGGGCAGCGGCGCGCCCCACGTCGCCTCCTGGGCGCGGGTGAGGAAGCGCTCCACGGCGAGCGCGTAGTGGGCGGCCTCGCGCGGCTGGCCCGGCTGCGGGGCGTTGGCGTCCGCCGCGGCGCCCAGCCACGGGGCGGCGCGCAGCATGCGAGTGAGCGCGGCGGTGAGTGCCTCCTGCACGCCGCGCGCGTCGGCGAAGCGCACCTCGAGCTTCTGCGGGTGCACGTTGACGTCCACCGCGCGCGGGTCCACGTCGATGTGGAGCACCACCACCGGCTGCCGGCCCGACGCGAGGAAGTCCTGGTACGCGCGCTGGATGGTGCCGATGAGGCCGCGGTCCCTCACGTAGCGGCGGTTGACGTAGGTGTAGAGGCCGCGCGCGTTGTTGAAGGTGAATTCAGGTGACGCGGCGTACCCGGTGACGGTGACGCCCAGCCGCCGCTCCTCCACGGGGAACAGGTGCGGGTGCGCGGTGGGGCCCAGCGCCGCGGCGATGCGCTCGCGCGGGTCGTCCGGGCAGGCCCCGCTGGAGAAGAGCGTGCCGCCCTCGTGCGAGGCGAAGAAGCCCACCTCCGGGTACGCCAGCGCCAGGCGCACCACGGCCTCCTCCGCGTGCTTCAATTCGGTGTCGCCCCGGCGGAGGAACTTGCGGCGCGCGGGCACGTTGAAGAAGAGGTCCTCCACGGTGATGACGGTGCCGGTGCGCGGCGGCGCGTCCTCCACCAGCGGCGGGCCTCCGCCCTCCACCACCACGCGCGTGCCCACCTCGGCGCCGACCTCCGCGGTGTGGAGTGTGAAACGGGAGACGGAGGCAATGGCCGGAATCGCCTCGCCCCTGAAGCCCATGGAGTCGATGTGGAAGAGGTCGTCCAGCTCGCGCAGCTTGCTGGTGGCGTGACGTTCCAGACACGCGACGGCGTCCTGGCGGCCCATGCCATGCCCGTCATCGGACACGATGATGCGGTCCACGCCCCCGCCCTCCAGCTCGACGCGAATGGTGCTGGCCTCGGCGTCGAGCGAGTTCTCCACCAGCTCCTTCACCACGGAGGCGGGGCGCTCCACCACCTCTCCGGCGGCGATCTTGTTGATGAGGACGTCACTGAGGCGGGCGATACGAGCCATGACGATCGTTCACCCTCCGCCACACAGAAGACGTTGTAAAGCGCGACGGCACCGGTGTTGGCTGACATTCCCGAGCGGCTGGGCTAACACCCGACACCGCGAATGGACGTGTCACGACCAGGCAAGGGGCGGCTTCGCGTCGCGATCACCGGCGCGAGCGGGGACTACGGAAAGCTGCTCATGCATCGGCTGGAGAGAGATCCAGACGTGGAGAGCATTCTCGTATTGGACGTGGCACGTCCCGAGGGTTCCAAGGTCGAGTACCACCGGGTGGACCTCACCCGGTACGACGCGGAGGGCGAACTGACCGACGCGCTCACCGACCGCCCCGTGGACGCGCTCTACCACCTGGCCTTCCTCTTCGGGCCCATCCGCAACGGCTCGCTGGCGCATGAATTGGAAGTCATCGGCACCATGAACGTGCTGACCGCGGCGGGGCGCGCGCGGCTGCCGCGACTGGTGGTGCCGTCGATGACGGCCGTGTACGGCGCGCGCGGCAACAACCCGGCGCTCCTGCGCGAGGACTCGCCGCTGCAGGGCTGTCCGCACAGCCGCTTCGTCACCGACAAGGTGGAGGTGGAGGGACAGGTGCGGGCCTTCCGCGAGCGCCACCCGGACATGCGCGTGCTGGTGCTGCGCTTCGCGCCGGTGCTCGGCCCCTCGGTGGACAACCCCGCCACGCGGCTGCTCAAGCGCGGCGTGGTGCCCACGCTGCTGGGGTACGACCCGCTCTGGCAGGGGCTGCACGAAGAGGACGCCGCGCGGGCGCTGCACCTGGCGCTGCGCGCGGAGACGTCTGGCGAGTTCAACATCGTGGGCCGGGGCGTGCTGCCGCTGTCCGGCCTCATCCACCAGGCGGGTGCCCGCCCGCTCCCCCTGCCGGGGCCGCTGTTCCGGGCCGCGCTGCGCACATTGGACGTCGTGGGGGCCGGCACGTTGCCCATGGCCCTGCTCGACTACATCCATTACTCGTGGGTCGCGGACGGCGAGCGCGCCGACTCCGGACTCGGTTTCATCCCCTTCCACCACGTCAGGGACGCCGCTGCGGCGCTGAGGAGGAGCTAGTCATGGCCAAGGGAGTCCTCGGGAACGACCCCTTCCAGCGTGGCGCCGCTTCTCGCGCCAGTGACGGTGGGAAGGAGCCCACCGACGACACGCGCGCGAAGCCCGCGAACAAGGGGGCCGCGAAGAAGGCCCCGGCGAAGACGCCCGCGCGCGCGAAGGCCGGAGGGGGTGCGAAGGCGGTGTCCGCGGAGGCCGCATCGGCGCACGCGGGGAGTGGCAAGGCGGCGTCCGCCGCGAAGCCACCCGTGGCCGCGAAGGCAGGGAGCGGCAGGAACGGGGCGGCGTCCACGAAGCAGCCGGCGGCGGCGAAGACCGGAGGCTCGGCCGGCAAGGTGCGGAAGGAGCCCGCGGCGCATGAGGCCGAGGAAGCCACCGCGTCCGCGAACCGGCGGCACGTGACGGCTGACGCGAGGCGGAACGCGGGCACCCACGAGCAGCAACTCGGAGCCGAGGCCACCCACGCGGCGCACGCCTCCACTCCGGTGGAGGAAGACGCGGGCCTCCCCCTGCGCGAGCCCGCCGCGCCCGTCACCCCGCGCAGGCCGCCGCCGCCTCGCAAGCCGGTGCTGGCGGAAGAACTGGGCGCGCGCACGGAGCGGCAGCGCGAGGTGGACCACGCGCTGGCGGAGGCCCTGGCCGCCGAGGTGGCCGAGGCCACGGCGAAGGTCGCGGTGGACGAGGCGTTGGAGCGCCGGCCGGGCCAGGAGCAGGACGTGGACCGGCTGATGGCCACGGAGATGGCCACCGAGCTGGCCGAGGCCGCGGTGGAACAGGTGCTCGACCACAGCCCGCCCTCGCAGCGCCCGGAGCGTGAGCGTGAGCTCGCCGCCGCGGTGGCCGCGCAGGTGGCCGAGGCCGCCGCCGAGGTCGCCGTGGCCGAGGTCCTCGACCGCCATGCCAGCTCGCAGGCGCAGTCCACCTTCGGCGTGGGCGAGGACGAGGAGGAGCGCGCGGCCGACGCCGATGAAGGCATGGACGGCGCGGGCTACGACCTGGAGGCGGAAGCGGAGGGAGGCTTCGGCCCCGGCGATGACGACGAAGAGGAGGAAGAGGAAGAAGAGGAGGACGCGGAAGGCGCCTCTCCGTGGGACACGTCCGGGATGGAGCTGTCCGTGACGCTCTCGGTGCAGGACCCCGAGGACCGCGACGCCTCGACGCTGGAGCCGGAGGAGGAGGTGCCGGACGTCTCGCGCGACGAGCTGCCCCTGGGCCGCCGGACGCCGCCGCTGTCGCTGGTGCCCCCCGCCGACGAGGGAATTGGACCGCGCGAGCCGTTCTTCACGGACCAGGCCCGCGAGCCGGAAGGCCCGCGTCCCCTCGCCCAGCGCGCCGCGGGGATGCTGTCCCTCGCCAGGGACATCGCCGGCCATGCGCTGGCGAGCCAGGGACTCGGCCGGGCGATGGGCGCGATGAACGGGCTGGTGGGCGCGCTGCGCGCCGGGCTCGGCACGGGCGGCGGCGCCAACATCGACGAGTACGGCAAGGACCCGTCGCTGGTCGATCGCCTGGACCCGGTGCTCGAGTTCCTCTACTCGCAATACTGGCGCGTGTCGGTGCAAGGCGCGGACCACGTGCCCCAGGGCGCGGCCATCCTGGTGGCCAACCACTCGGGCGCCCTGCCCTACGACGGGCTGGTGATGTCGCTGGCCATCACCCGCGAGCGCCCGGACCTGCGCGAGCCACGGTGGCTGGTGGAGGACCAGGTCTTCCACGCGCCGGTGCTGGGGACGCTCTTCAACCGCCTGGGCGCGGTGCGGGCCTGCCCGGAGAACGCTCTGCGGCTGCTCGACGAGCACCGCCCGCTGGTGGTGTTCCCCGAGGGTTACCAGGCGCTCAGCAAGCCCTTCGCGGAGCGCTACCGGCTCAAGCGTTTCGGGCGCGGCGGCTTCGTGAAGCTGGCGCTGCGCACGGGCGCGCCCATCGTCCCGGTGGCCATCGTCGGCGCGGAGGAGACGTCTCCGCTGCTGGGCCGGCTGCCCGCGTCCTTCCTGGGCCTGCCCTACGTGCCGCTCACCCCGCTGGGTCCCCTGCCCCTGCCCGCCAAGTGGAGCATCCGCTTCGGCGAGCCGCTCGGCATGGAGGGCCTGCCGCCCGAGGCCGCGGACGACATGGGCGAGGTGCAGCGGCTCACCGAGCGGACCCGTGAGTCCATCATGGGCATGCTCCAGTCGCTGCTGCGCGAGCGCCGCTCCGTCTTCGCGGGCTGAGCACGCACAGGGCCCCGGTTCCCCGGGGCCCCGCGACTTCAGCCCACCACGCGGTTGCGGCCCGCCGTCTTGGCCTCGTAGAGCCGCTCGTCCGCCGTGCGCACCAGGTCTCCCGCCTCGCGGTGCTGGGGCTCCAGCGTGGCGATGCCCACCGACACGGTGACGGGGATGGGCTGCTTGTCGAACTCGAAGCGCTGCTTCTCCACCAACCGCCGCGCCTTCTCCGCGAGCTGCCGCGTGCCGCCCAGGCTCACCTCCGGCAGGAGGATGGCGAACTCCTCGCCGCCGTAGCGGGCGAAGACGTCCTCGCGGCGGATCTTCGTGCGCACCGTGGACGCCAGCTGCTTCAGCACCGAGTCACCCGCCAGGTGCCCGAACTGGTCGTTCACCTTCTTGAAGTGGTCGATGTCCAGCAGCACCAGCGACAGCACGCGCTCGTAGCGCCGGCTGCGCGACAGCTCCCGGTCCAGCTGCTCGTCGAAGTAGCGGCGGTTGTAGATCTGCGTCAGGCCGTCCATCGTGGTCAGCCGGTAGATTTCATCGTGGTACGCCGCCTCGATGTTGCCGCCGGCGATGTACTTGAAGATGGTGCGACCAATCTTCACCAGGTCGCCGTTGCGCAAATCGCGGGTGCCCTCCACCAGCTCGTCGTTGATGAACGTGCCGTTGGTGGAGCCGAGGTCACGGATGCGCACGCCCTCGCGCGTGTTGGTGATGCCCGCGTGGTTGCGGCTCACCGACTCCTGGTCGATCTGGATGTCCGCCTTCGACGAGCGCCCGATGAGCGTCTCCTCGCGCGTGAGGTCGAACTTCCGCCCCAGGTCCAATCCGTAGATCACCACCAGCGCCGCGTCGAGGTTGACCGGCCGGTCGGAGATCTTCGAGATGACCGTGACGACCGTCTCCTTCTGCACCGTGCCTCCCGAGGGTTTCAACGCTACCACCCGGTAAATCCCGAAAGCGAGTCACACACGGGAGTCCGGGTGGGGCTCTCCCGAGGGTGCAGCGGCGACCTACCACGCCCTACCCCATCAGGGGATATCCACGCCACGCACGGCGGCGACGGGCGGGCGCAGGGGGACGCCGTCGCGGTCCGCCAGCTCGGCCGTCAGCGTCACCCCCATGCCCGAGCAGGTGGCCGGCAGCTGCAGCTCCACCTGGCCCTGGCCCTGGGACACATCCTCATCCCCGAGCAGCACGGTGCCCGCGCATCCGGAGCCCCCTTTCAGGGACAGGCGCACATGGCCGTCAGCCTCGTTGCCCGAGCCCACCTTGAAGCGGGTGACGACCACGCGCACGGCGCTGCCCCGAACGAGCGCCTGGCCCTCCAGCTCCGGGTACAACCACGTCACCTCCGGCCGCCCCACATCCAGTGCGGACACGGCGCGCGTCAAGTCACTCACGTGCTCCATCCCCGGGCCCTCCGCCGCGGCCAGGCGGGCCGGGCCCAGCCTGTCCCCGGAAGCCGCGCCACCCACGATGAGCACCTCCACCTGGAGGCGCGCGCGCGAGCCCAGGGCGTCGCCCCAGGCGGTGCGGTCCTCGATGCCGGCCGGCGGACGGGGCACGCGAAAGCCCTCGCGGGCGGACGCCGGGTCCGTCAGCACCGTCCAGCGGCGGCCGGAGCGGTCGGTGAAGACGACGCGCACCAGGCTGGCCTGCTCGTCCACGTCGGCGCGGAACTGCCGGCCCGCCAGGCCCTGGTACGTGGTGGAGTTGAAGTTGTAGGCGGCGCCCTCGGGGATGCCGAGGAAGCCCGAGCCCAGGTCCACGGGCCGGTCACCTCTCGGGTCGAAGTCCAGCGTCGGCAGCTCCGCCACCAACGTGGTGGTGGCCACGGCGGAGGCCGCGTCGTCGCGTGAAGCGCCGGAGGTGGCGGCCACCACGAGTCGGTACGGCTGTCCCTCCAGGCCGCCGTGCGCGGGGGCCATGCGCACCAGCACCAGCCCGGCGTCGGACAGCCGCGCGTCCTTGTCCGTGTTGGGGTCCGCCGGGTCCACGTTCGAC
Organism: Pyxidicoccus caerfyrddinensis; assembly: GCF_010894405.1. GTDB lineage: Bacteria > Myxococcota > Myxococcia > Myxococcales > Myxococcaceae > Myxococcus > Myxococcus caerfyrddinensis. The sequence continues at coordinate 76,594 of NZ_JAAIYA010000034.1, read as the reverse complement.
GCGGCGCCCAGTCCCAGCGGCACCAGGCCCCGGCCGGGCGCGGCCACCATGGCCAGCACATAGGCGCGGTCCAGGTATGCGTCGCGGTAGCGCGGCAGCTCCGGCACGCGCACGGCGAAGGGGAAGGCCAGCCGCACGCCGCCTGTCTCGAAGGACACGGCTTGCGAGTACTTCACCGCCTCCAGGTCCGGCGTCCCGGTGTCGATGCCGGGCGTGGGGGCCAGGGAGAAGCGCGTGTCGCGCCGCACCGTCGAGGCGAAGCGCGGCGAGCCGGGCACCAATTGCCCCAGCAGCAGCAGCGGGTCCGTCCCCGGCTCCAGCGCATTCAGCGGCAGCTCCCGCAGCGGCAACGCTCCTTGCAGGGCCCACGCGGCGCGGGTGCCACAGGCGCCCTCGCGCACCGCCGCCTCCGGCTCCAGCTCACCGTCCGGGGACGTGTCACAGACACCAGTCACGCCGGGCGCGCGTACCTCCGTGGGCAGCGTGCCGGCCAGCCACACGCCCGCGCCCGAAGGCAGCTTCAGGCGCCGCCGGCTGCTGCCCAGGCCGACCTCCACCTCGCGCTCGGGCCCCAGCAGCGCCTCCGGCGACAGCTCGGCGGGGAGCCCTGGCACCGACAGGCCCGCGACTCCCATCCGCAGCGCCTGCGCCGATGCATCCGGTTTCTCGCCCGCGTCGAAGGCGCCGCGCACGCCGCCGGCGCGGTCCAGCGGATTGCGCCGCAGGGCCAGCCGCACATCTCGCGCGCCCGTCGCGTCATGGCGCGACAGCGTGAGGTAGCCGTAGCTCGGGTGGAAGACGGACAGAGCCACCTCGCCCGTGGCCGGCACCCATGCGGCGCCCTGGGGCCCCGTCACAGTGCTGGCCGTCACGCTGCCGGCCATGGAGGACACCGCCACGGTGGCCAGCGGCACCGGGCGCCCGGTGAGCTCATCCACCACCAGCACGCGCACGCCGCCTGACGGCACCTCCGCGGGCAGCACGGTGATGCGGGCGCGGCAGGTGGCGTTTCCGACGCGGGCCTCCACCGCGTCGCGCTCGTCGCCGGGCTCGGAGAGGGTGAAGGCGGCGCGGAGTCCCGTGCCCGCCCCCGTCACCGCCGGCGCGAGCGAGCGCCACGTCGCGCCCTCACGGGTGACCAGCGGCGTGCCCGCACGCGCGTGGGCCCACACCGTGAACACGACGGACATGCCTGGGCGGCCCACGACGACGTCCGGCGTCACTTCGCAGCCATCCGCCAGCTCCGCGGAAGGCGGCGTCACGCAGGCGCCATCGCGGCACACCCCGTCCGCACCGCAGTCCGTGTCCTCCGCGCACACACCCGGCAGGCACCGGTTCAAGTCGCACTGGCAGCCCAGGGGCGAGCCGTCGCACTCGGGCAGCGCGTACTCGCCACGCCGGTCCGCGCGGCAGTCCGAGGGGGTGCGGCACGCGGGGGCACAGCGCGCGACGGCGGTGTCGCAGAAGAAGAACGCCGCGTTCGGACAGTCCTGGTCCACCGCACACGTGCGCGGCGGCGGCGTGTCTCCGGGGATGTCGAACCCCTGGTTGTCGTCCGCCGCGCAGCCGGCCAGGGCCAGCAGCAGCAGCGCGCACGCGGGGCCGACCAGCGGGTGGGAACGAGGTGAGGGGCTCATGCGGTGCGGCTCCAGGGGGGACCGTCCGCGACCTTACAGGCAGGCCGACCTCCGTGCGACGGTCGCCGACATCCACCGCTCTCCTTCCGACAGCCAGGGTGCCCGCCCGCCCGCTTTCCCCCTCGGCACACAAGGCGAGGGTTGGCTTTCGGGTGGCCGGGAACCACAATCGCCCGCCATGGCGCGCAGCGAGCCCAAGACTCTCGAAAGCCTCCTTCCCCGTGTGCTGGCCCGCCTCGCGGAGGAGTCCGGCCGTGGCCAGGCGCTGAACCCCGTGTGGGCGTCGGTGGTGGGCCCCCACCTCGCCCGCCACACCCGCCCTCATGCCCTGCAGGGCACCACGCTGGTGGTGACGGTGGACGGCGATGAATGGGCGCGGAGCCTGGAGGCCGAAGCCACCTCGCTGTGCGAGCAGCTCAACGCGCGGCTCGGGGCGGGCTCGGTGAGGGCCCTGACGTTCCGGCTGGAGGGCCGATGATTGCCCTGCTCGCGCTCGGCGTCTTCCTGACCGCGGCTCCGCCTACGTCCGTGGGGGACATGGAGGCCGCGGGCGCGCGCCACGTGGTGCGCGAGTTCGAGCGCGTGGGCCGTCGCGCGCCAATACAGGATGCCACCCTGGGCGCGGCGGCGCGGCGGCTCGCCCAGGAGGCGCTCACCGAGGACACCACCGGCGCGCCGGACCTCTTCGCCCTCACCGAGGCCGTCAGCGACGCGGGCGGCGCGGACCCGACACCGCGCACGCTCGTCATCCGCGCGTGGACACCCAAGAATGGCCTGGAGACCTTCCTCGCGCGCACGGACTTCAACGCGGAGCGGGCCTCCCACTTCGGCCTGGGCGTGGCGCGGGTGGGCGAGCGCACCGCCTTCGTGCTGCTGCTGTCGGACCGCAAGGCGGAGCTGCAGCCCTTCCCGCGAAACCTGGCTGGCGGCGAGCACGCCGCGCGCACGCTCTGCGGCACCCTGGTGTCGCCCCTGCGCAACCCGGACGTCTACGTCACCCGCCCGGACGGCGACGTGGACCGCGTCTCCATCACCCGCCGCGGCCCCAACGGAGAGTTCTGCGCCCGCCTCGAGCTCGCCACGCCCGGCAGCTACACGGTGGAGGTGGTGGGCAAGGCGGGCGCCGGTCCGGAGGTGGCGGCCCTCTTCCTCACCCAGCTCGGCGTGCCCCGCCAGCGCGGCGCGCGCGCGGAGGACACCGAGCCCACCACGCTGAACGAGGCCCGCGCGGCCGTGTACGAGCGCATCAACTCCCTGCGCCGCGCGCACCGCCTGCCAGAATTGGCGCCGGACCGGGTGCTGGACCGCGTGGCGCAGGCGTACAGCGACCGCATGGCGTCAGAGGGCTTCTTCGCCCACGTGGCGCCGGACGGCTCCACGCTGACGCAGCGACTGCCGGACGACGCCCGCTACGTGCGCGCCGGGGAGAACCTGGGCCTCGCGTCCGGGCCGCTCGCCGCGCACTTCGGCATCGAGCACAGCCCCGGCCACCGCCGAAACCTGCTCGACGCCGGCTTCCGCTTCATGGGCGTGGGCGTCACCTTCCGGAAGGTGGACGGAAGGGAAGAAGCCATCCTTACCGAGGTCTACACCGCCGCTTCCCCCGCCGTGCAGAACTTCGCGGACCCGCAGCAGGAGGCCTACGACACGCTCGCCCGCTGGCGCACGTCGCACAAGCTGCCACCGCTGGAGCGCAGCGCGGCGCTGGACGCCCTGGCGCAGGCCCACGCGCGGCGCGCGCTGGATTTGGACCAACCGTCGGCGCAGCCCGGTGGGGCGCCGCTGCACGAGCGGGTGTTCCAGGTGCTGCCGGACGCGGGCACGGCGGCGGTGGACTTCTTCGTCGTGTCGGACCCGACGGCGCTGCCGGAGTCTCGCAGCCTCGCGGACGCCACCAACAACCGGGTGGGCGTGGGCGTGGTGCGGGGAGACTCCCGTCGCTTCGGCGTCAAGCAGTACTGGGTGGCCGTCATCTACGCCGCGGTCCCCTGAAAGACACGTGGGCGCGGCGACCGTCACCGGCGTGACGCCCCTCTTCTAGAGAGCAGGGGCGACCCCGGGACGTGGAGCAACACTCGCTAGACGGGACGACGCTGTGTGGCGTAGGCCTCGAGCCCCATCTGGGGCGGCGCCACGTGCTGGTACATGGGGCACTTCATGCACGTGAAAGACTGCCAACCCCGCCGGACGGCCTCGTCCAGACAGTTGTCATAGTGATGGCAGTTGAGGTTGCGATGCGTCTCGACGCCGGCACGCTTCGGCCCGGCCTCGGGGTTGATGGTTTGCGGCAGATCGGCTGGACACGGCTTCATGGAGCCCTCCCTCTGAGCTGTTTCCCCCCCCGAGCGCTGTGAACGAGCAGTGCTACCGGACGACGTACCCACCTATTTGGTGGGAGAACCGGAGTGGCGCGTAACGGCCGCGCAAAATAGTGATTCACTCCAGGTGACGCAATGGGTCGACTTCTCCTACCCAAGTGCACGTAATCGCCTGGACTCTTTCGGCGAATGTTGACGGGTGACGAACAGTCCGGACCGCCTCGATGCCGCGGGGATCTAGGACTTGTCGCTCGTTCTGTCAAACCACCCCCCTGAGAATGCAAGGGGAATGATCGGGCTTCGCATCTCGTTGGCAGGCCGCAAAGCCGCGTCAGGAAAGGAAGACCACATGAGTTGGACCGGGCTGGTGGCGGGTCTGGTTGCCGGGGTGGCCCTGGGACAGTCTCCAGCGACGCTGGAGGCAGTGCGGCTGCACAAATCCGAGGCGGCGAGTCTTGCGCGGGACGAGCTGGCGGCCTGTGTGGCGAAGAAGTGCCCGGACGCCGGGCGGCTCGCGCTGCTGGCGGGCACGCTGGCCCTCTCGGACGGGCAGGCGGCCGAGGCAAGAGAGCTCCTGTCCGCTCACCCTGCCCCCGCGGCCCTCGCGCCCTACCACGCCTTCTACCTGGGCCAGGCGCGCTTCTACGCCGGGGACCCGGTGGGCGCCGCCGCGGACTTCGCGCGCGTGCTGGAGGCCCAGCCTCCCGCGCAATTGGCGGCCCGCGCCCGCGCGCGCCTGGGCGAGTCCCTGCTCGAGGCCGGCAAGGCGAAGGAGGCGTCCGCGGTGCTGGAGGGCGCCGCGAAGGCCATGCCTACTGCGGAACTGTTGTATCAGCGTGGCGTTTCTCGCGGCGCCTCGGGCAACCGCGCGGGCCAGGTGGCGGACCTGCTCGCGGTGGCGCTGCGCTTCCCCACGCACCCCTACGCGGATGACGCGGTGAAGTGGCTCACCGAGGGCAAGAAGCCCGCCGCGAAGCTGGGCTTCGCCGAGCGCACCCGCCGCGCGGACGGCTTCCTGGACGCGGGCGCGTCGCAGCGGGCGCTGGACGAGCTGGAGGCGCTGGAGAAGGGCTTGAAGCTGGCGAAGCCCCAGCAGGCGAAGGTGGCGCTGCTGCGCGCGCAGGCCTTCTTCGGGCTGAAGCGACTGGAGGACGCGGAGAAGGCACTCGCGGTGGCGGAGAAGGGCCCGCCGGACGTGGCCTCCGAGGCGGCGCTGGTGGTGGCGCGGCGCGCGCTGCGCTCCGACGACAACGTGCGGGCCCGGACGCTGATGGCGGCGCTGGACGCGAAGTACCCCTCGCAGGCCGCGGGGGATGAAGGCGCCTTCTTCGCGGGCTGGTTGGACTTGCAGGGCGGACGCTTCGCGGACGCGGTGAAGTCCTTCGGCGCCTTCGACACGCGCTACCCGCGCTCGCGCCGCCGTGACGAGGGGCTGTGGTTCCGGGCGCTCGCGCACCTGCGGCTGGAGGAGTACGCGAAGGCCCGCACGACGCTGGAGTCGCTGGTGGACGCCTTCCCGCGCAGCAGCATGGTGCCGCAGGCGCGCTACTGGGTGGCGCGCAGCCGTGAGTTGGAGGGCGCCAAGGCGGACGTGGTGGGCCCGGCGTACGACGCCCTCATCACCTCCGCGCCGGCGTCCTTCTACGCACTGATGGCGGCCGAGCGGCTGAAGGAGCTGGGGCGCACGCCGCCCGTCCACTTCCCGCTGCCGCCGAAGCAGCTGGAGCTGCCCCGCCCGCCGGAGCTGGAGCTGGCGATGGAGCTGACGCGCGCGGGCCTGTTCCGCGACGCGGCGGACGAGGTGGAGGCCCACGCGGCCCGGCTGCGCACGGCGGACCAGGCACTGCCCTTCGCGCACGCGCTCTTGAAGCTGGGCGAGTACGGCCAGGCGCACGCGGTGGCGGCGCGCTACCTGTGGGGCCGCGCCTTCGGCTCGCGCGAGCCGGACGCGCTCGCGGCCTTCTACCCGCGCGCCTTCTCCAACGCGGTGGAGCAGGCCGCGGCGCAGGCGAAGGTGGACCCGTTCCTCGTCTGGGCCATCATGCGCCGCGAGAGCGCCTTCCGGCCGGAGGTCATGAGCGCGGCGGATGCGCGCGGGCTGATGCAGATCATCCCCCCCACCGCCACGGCCATCGCCGAGCGCCTGTCGGAGCCGGCCCCCGCGCCCGCGGACCTCTTCTCGCCCGAGCGCAACATCCGTTACGGCGCCTGGTACCTCTCACGGCTGATGGAGCGCTTCGGGCACCCGGTGCTCGCGGCCGCGGCCTACAACGCCGGCCCGGGCCCCACGGTGAAGTGGACGCAGGAGCGCGGCACGCTGCCCCTGGACCTCTTCGTGGAGACGATTCCGTTCAAGGAAACGCGCGGCTACGTGAAGCAGGTGGTGGCCGACCTGTTCCTCTACCACGCGTTCTACGACGCGAATGGCAAGGGCCTGCGCCTGTCGCTCAAGGTGCCGGAGCCCTCGGTGGAGGGCGTCACCTTCTGACGGACGTGGCGTCCTGACGACGTACGGCCGCGCGGCCTACTTCCGCGCGGCCATCCGGCGCAGGATTTCGGCCTCCAGCGAGTGCACCACCTCGGAGAGGGGGCTGCTGCTGGAGTCCACGCGGAGGGCATCCTCCGCGGCCTTGAGCGGGGCCACCGCGCGCGCGGAGTCGTCCTGGTCGCGCTTCATCTGGTCGGCGAGCACCTCTTCCAGCGTGCTCTCCACGCCCTTCTGGAACAACTCCTCGAAGCGGCGCCTCGCGCGCACCTCGGGGTTGGCCTCCAGGAAGAACTTGGCGTCCGCGTCGGGGAACACCACCGTGCCGATGTCGCGCCCCTCCAGGATGGCGCCCTTCCCCGCCTCCAGCGCCAGGCGCCGCTGGAGCTGCAACAGCCCCGCGCGCACCACCGGACGGCCCGACACGCGCGACGCGGCCATGGAGATCTCCGGCGTGCGGATGTCCCCGGACACGTCCTTCCCGTCCAGGAACACGTGGTTCTCCTCGCCCACCACCTGGAAGTGGATGTGCACGCGGCCCAGCAACACCTCCAGGGCCGCGTCATCGTCGAGCGCAATCCCCTCGCGCGTCGCCAGCAGCGCCACACAGCGGTAGATGGCGCCGGTGTCCACCAACGCGAAGCCCATCCGCCGCGCCAGCAGCTTGGACACGGACGACTTGCCCGCGCCGGCCGGGCCGTCGATGGCGACGATGAAGGGACGCGTGCTCACGTGAAAATCTCCTTCAGTGCCACCACGCAGCGCTCGTTTTCCTTGGGAGTCCCCACGGAGATGCGCAGGCAGGTGGGGAAGCCCTGGCTCGCGAAGGGCCGGACGATGACGCCCTTGCGCAGGAGCAGCTCGTACAGCTCCACGGCCGGCCGGTGGAAGTCCGCGAACACGAAGTTGGCGTGGCTGTGCGTGAGCGTCGCGCCCAGCTTCGGCAGCTCCTCCGCGTAGTAGCGCAGGCCCTGACGGTTGTTGTCGCGCGTGCGCTGCACGTGCTCCGTATCTTCCAGCGCGGCCATGCCCGCCGCCTGCGCCACCACCGTCAGGTTGAACGGCATGCGCGTGCGGTGCACGTAGCCCGCGAGCTTCGCGTCCATGATGCCGTAGCCCAGACGCACGCCAGCCAGCCCGTGAATCTTGCTGAAGGTGCGCAGCGCGACGAGGTTGGGGTGCTGGTGGAACAGCTCCACCGCGCTCACGTACTCGGGCCACTCCACGAACTCGAAGTAGGCCTCGTCGTGCACCACCAGCACCTCGCGAGGCACCGCGGCGAGGAAGGCCTCCAGCGCCTGGCGCGAGAAGGCCGTGCCCGTGGGGTTGTCCGGGTTGGCCAGGAACACCATCCGCGTGCGCGGGGTGATGGCCTTGGCCATGGCCTCCAGGTCGTACTGGTAGCCCGCCTTCATGGGCACCTCCACGAACGGGCGCCCGTGCGCCTGCGCGGAGATGCGGTAGGCGGAGAACGAGCCCTTGCAGAGGAGGATTTCGTCTTCCGCCGTGGTGAAGGTCCGGATGAGCAGCTCGATGAGCTCGTTCGAGCCGCTGCCCAGCACGACCTCTTCCGGGCGCACGCCCACGTGCGTGGCCAGCCGGCGCACGAGGTGGAAGGACGTGGCGTCCGGGTAGAGGTGCGTCGCGGTGGAGGCCGTCCGCATGGCCTCCACGGCACGGGGCGAGGGGCCCAGCGGGTTCTCGTTCGAGGCGAGCTTGATGACGCCCTTCAGGCCGTACTCACGCTCGGTCTCTTCAATCGGCTTGCCCGGGACGTAGGGCTTGAGGGTCTCGACGTAGGGTGGAACGAGAGGTCGCATGCAGGGCCTGGAGTAATGCCTTCAACGCCCGGAGAACACGCCCAACGCGCGGAACTTCTCGTACCGGTCCTTCACCAGTTCATCGGGCGACAGCTCGGCGAGCTGGCCGAGGTGCTTGCGAAGAACCTTCCCCAGCGCCTCGGCCATCTTCGGCGCGTCGCGGTGCGCGCCGCCCGCGGGCTCGGGTACCACCTCGTCGACAATCTTCATCTCCAGCAGGTCCTTCGCCGTGAGCTTCATCGCGTCCGCCGCCTTGTCCGCCTTGCTGGCGTCGCGGAAGAGGATGGAGGCACAGCCCTCCGGGGAGATGACCGAGTAGACGCTGTTCTGCAGCATCAGCACGCGGTTGCCCACGCCAATGGCCAGCGCGCCGCCCGAGCCGCCCTCGCCCACCACGGTGGAGATGATGGGCACCTTGAGCCCGCTCATCACCTCCAGGTTGACGGCGATGGCCTCCGCCTGCCCGCGCTCCTCCGCGCCGATGCCCGGGTACGCGCCCGGCGTGTCCACGAAGGTGAGGATGGGCTTCTCGAAGCGCTCGGCCAGTTCCATCAGCCGGCGTGCCTTGCGGTAGCCCTCCGGGCGCGGCATGCCGAAGTTGCGCGCCATGTTCTCCTTGGTGTTGCGGCCCTTCTGGTGGCCCATCACCATGACGGGCTTGCCGTCGAAGCGCGCGAAGCCGCCCACAATCGACGGGTCCTCGCCGAAGTGCCGGTCTCCACACAGCTCCACGAAGTCCGTGAAGAGGTGGTGGACGTAGTCGAGGAAGTACGGCCGGTTCGGGTGGCGGGACATCTGCACCACCTGCCACCGCGTCAGGTCGCTGAAGATCTCCGTCTGGAGCTTCTTGGCCTTCTTCTCGAGCTTGGAAATCTCGGACGAGAAGTCCACCGAGCCGCTCGTGGACAGGACCTTGAGCTCCTCGATCTTCTTCTCCAGCTCGATGAGGGGTCGCTCGAAGTCGAGCGCATAGCTGGTACTGGTTGCCATGGCGCGGGACTAGCACCAGGGTAAGGCCGCTTTCAACGCGCAAGAGGTTACGCACCCCTTGGAATCGGCAGGCCCGCCTTCCGTCGGAGGTACATGCTCACCGCCCCGCTGCTGCTCGCCCTGGCCCTGACGGCCGCCGTCCCCGCCCCCGCGGCGAGGACGCTGAACACCGAGGGCTACCGCCTGTACCAGGCCGGCCGCTACCCGGAGGCCCTGGAGAAGTTCCAGGAGGCCGCCCGGGAGGCGCCTGACTATGCGCTCGCCCGCTACAACGTCGCCGCCACCCTGGGCCTGCTGCGCAAGCAGGGCAAGGTGTGCGAGTACAGCGCCCACCGGGACGTCATCGTCGAGCACCTCACCCAGGCGGTGAAGCTGGACGCGCGCCGGCTGGCCCGGGCGAAGGTGGACCGGGACTTCGACGCCATCCGCGACACGCTCGGCTGGCAGCGGCTGCTGGGCCGCACCCCGGAGCGCGAGGCCGACGTGCCCCGCCTGCTGACCGCCGTCTCCTGGTTCGGCCCGGGCGTGGGCGTCTACGGCACCACCCAGGGCCTGCGCTTCCAGGCCAACGGCAGGGCCGTGCTCTGGACGAAGCAGGTGGGAGACGACGGGAAGCCCCGTCCCGGCGAGGTGCCCGGCACCTACGTCGTCCGAGGCCGCCAGGTGGAGCTGCGGCTGAAGGGCCGGGCGCCGCTGGTGGGTACGCTGACCGACAAAGGCGCCCTCACCTTCCCCGAGCTGAGCACGTTCACCGACTCACCGTCCGAGTGCGATGCCTGAGACACCCCGGCGAGGAATGACAAAGGCCCACCACTCGGGGTGACGTGGCCCGCACGCTTACACGTCGAGCGGGCAGGCGGCCCTTGGCACCTACGACGCAAGTGGTCATCGTGCGCGTCGGGGGGCGGGGCGGCAGTTCTTTTCGGGGCGGATACCGGGCGGAGGCACGCGGGTGGCGGGCCCCCTTTGACTCACCAGCAGGCGCCTCAGGCGGCCTTGATCTTCGCGGCCGGCGGAGACAGCGCGTACCACGCGGTGCGGAACGCCTTCAGCTCGCGCAGGCCCGCCGGGTGACGGCCGAGCGCCGGAGCCATGGTGACGGGCAGGCCGATCTTCTTCTCAATGGCCTTCGCCGCGTTCAGCTCCAGCTTGCGCCGGTTCTCGCACTTCTCGCAGGTGGACTTGGGGCCCACGCGGTTGACGAGCACGCGCTCCACCGGGAGCTTCTTCTCCTTGAGGTACTCCACCAGCCGCTCGGTGCGCGCCGCGGCCAGCTCCTCGCCGCGCGTGACGACGACGAAGCGCGCCTCGCTGGGAGAGGCCAGCGCCTCCTCGAAGCGCTTCACGTGCTTGATCATCGCGGCGATGTCGTCCGCCAGGTCGCCCAGGCCCTTCGCGCGGTGCTTGCTCAGCGCGGTGTGCAGCGCGTTCAGCCACGTGGTGGCCGTGTCCGCCAGCTCCACCACCCGCACCGACGTCACCACCGGCGAGGAGTCCACGACGATGCGCTTGAAGCGCTCCTGCACCAGCGCGTCCGTGAGGCAGGACAGCGCCGCCAGCTCGTCGATGCCCGGGGGCGCGCAGTCCAGCAGGTTGCGCAGGTAGAGCAGATCCGCCGGCACCTCGCTGCCCGCCTTGGGTGCGCCCTCGAAGGCCTTCTCCGCCTTCTCCTTCAGGCGCTTGCGCAGGGCATTGAACCAGCCGGAGATGTCCAGCTCGCGGGCGTACAGGCCCTTGGTGCCCTTCACCTGCGTCTCGGTGTCCGTCAGCCGGCTCTGCAGCACGTCCGACAGCGAGTGCGCCGGATCCGTAGAGATGAGGAGCACCGGCCCCTCCTTCTCCGTCAGCGTCACCGCGGCGGCGGCCGCGCACGAGCTCTTGCCCACGCCGCCCTGGCCCACGAAGAAGATCAGCCGGGTGGGAGGCAGCGGCGGCGCGGCGATGGGCGGCATGGACGGCGCGCGCACCAGGGCCGGCGGCCCTTCGGCGGCGGCGAACTCCAGCGCCTTCGTCTCCTTGCCACCCGCCCACGCCTTGGCGAGCAGGGCCAGCCCGTCCAGCCCGCGCGGCGCCAGCTCGCGCCGGCCCAGCAGGTTCACCGGGACGGCCTTGTCCAGCGCCTGGTACTTGCGAACGTGAGGGGCCTGGAGGCCCCGGCGGCCCATGCACGCCGGACAGCCGTCGCGGTCCTCCACCTGGTTGACGATGATCTCCGTCACCGGCAGCCCGCGCTCGCGCAGCTGCGTGAAGAGCATGCGCGTCTGCGCCTCGGGCACCGGCTCGGCCAGCGCCACGAGGTGGAAGGCCGTGCGCGCGGGGTCCTTCAGCAGCGCCAGCAGCTTCTCCGCCTTCTGGCCCAGCTGCTCCAGGTAGCCCGGCGCCGCGGGCTCCGCGGCCTTCTTGCCCTTGCCCGTGGAGGCCGACTTGTCACCGCCCGCCTTCACGAAGCCCAGGAACTTGCGCAGCCCCACCGGCAGATCGAACAGCCGCAGCGTGTGGCTCGTAGGCGAGGCGTCGACGATGATCCGGTCGAACTCCTTCTCCTTGCCCTCCAGCAGATCCACGACGTGGAAGAGCCCCACCAGCTCCTCCAGGCCCGGGACGGCCTGCTGGTACAGCTTGCCCATGTCCTCCTCGGAGATGTGCGTGCCCTTCGCCGCGGCCTTCTGCAGCGCGGGCAGGTAGTCCGCCAGGAAGGGCTTCATCAGCGTGGCGGGCTCGAGCTCCATGGCGTAGACGCCACCCTCGCCCTTGCCCGGCACCAGCTTCGTCGGCTTCGCCGTGAGCTTCTTCTTCACCAGGTCCGACAGGGAGCGCACCGGGTCCAACGAGACGAGGAGCACCCGTTCCTTCGGCGCGTCCTCCGACAACCGCAACGCGTACGCTGCCGCGAGCGTGGTCTTGCCTGCCCCGCCCTTGCCGCCGAAGAAGTGAAGAACTCGCGCGTCGCTCATTGGGTTGTGGCCTTCCTTGTGCCCCCCCGGCGGCACCTGATGCACACTCCTGGACGGCCTGGAAAAAGGCGTCGGAGTTGCCCGGTGCGTACGTCCTGCGGCCGGGCCCTCCCTGTGGGTGGGAGATTACCGCAGAATCCCCCGTCCAGAGGTCAAAAGTCAAGAATTGACGCGGGGTTTCGAGGCTGGAGGGGCCCTGTTCGGGCTCACCTTTCGAGCCCCCTCCGAGTCCCGCCAAGCGTGCGGAATCCGGAGGGGAATTCCTACCTGACAGGTCAGCGAACGACCAGGCTGTTGGCGCCCATGGGTCCGTCGCTTCCCTGCCCGCCCAGCGGGCCGCCGTGGCCGCCCGGAGACTGCTGGGCGCGGGCCTCGGCCGCGTAGCGATTGAGCTTGTTGTACAGCGTCTTCTCGCTCACCCCGAGCACCTCCGCCGTCCGGGCCTTGTTGTTCCCGTTGCGCTGGAGGCTGCCGAGGATGTACTCGCGCTCCACCGCGTCCAGGCTCAGGCCGAAGGGCAGCCGGAAGGTGTGGCGCTCCGGGGCCTTGCCCGCCATGTCCGGCGGCAGGTGCTCGCGGGTGATCAGCTCCCCGTCGCAGAGGATCACCGCGCGCTCCACCGCGTTGCGCAATTCGCGGATGTTGCCCGGCCACTCGTAGTTCTTCAGGACCTCCATGGCCTCGGGGTGCACGCCGTTGACGCGCTTGGCCGAGTCCCCGCGGTACTTGTCCACGAAGTGCTGGACGAGGATGGGGACGTCCTCACGCCGCTCGCGCAGGGGCGGCAGGTGGATCTGGAACACGTTGAGGCGGAAGTAGAGGTCCTCGCGGAAGCGGCCCGCCTTGATCTCCTGCTTGAGGTCGCGGTTGGTGGCGCACAGCACGCGCACGTCGACTTCAATCTCCCCCTTGCCGCCCAGCCGGCGCAGCTTCCCCTCTTCCAGGACGCGCAGCAGCTTGGCCTGCAGCTCCAGGGGAATCTCGCCCAACTCGTCCAGGAACAGCGTGCCGCCGTGCGCCATCTCGAACACGCCGGGGCGGCGCTGATCCGCGCCGGTGAAGGCGCCGCGCTCGTGGCCGAACAGCTCGGACTCGATGAGCGTGGCCGGAATGGACGCGCAGTTGATGGCGATGAAGGGCTTGTCGCGGCGCAGGGACAGGTTGTGCACCGCGCGCGACACGACTTCCTTGCCCGTGCCGGACTCGCCGCTGATGGACACGCTGGCCTTGGACGGGGCCACCTTCTCCACCAGCTCAATCACCTTCCGCATGTTCGCGGACTGGGCGATGAGGTCCGAGGAGCCGAGCTGCTTCAGCCGCCTGCGCAGCGTCTGCACCTCGCGCATCGTCTCCTTCTTCTCCAGCGCCCGGTCGATGCAGACCTTCAGCCGCGCGGTGTCGAGCGGCTTGACGATGAAGTCGTAGGCGCCTTCGCGGATGGCCTCCACGGCGGCGTCGATGGTGCCGCGCCCCGTCAGGAACACCACCGGGCAATCCGGCAGCTCTTCCTTCAGGTTGCGCAGCAGCCACAGGCCATCCGTCTCCGGCATGGCCAGGTCCGACAGGACGACGTCCGGCCGGAACTCGCCCGCCTTGCGGAGGGCGTCGTGCCCGTCGAATGCGATCTCGACCTTGTGGCCCCAGGTGCTGAGCATCTCTGCCAGCGCCTCGCACGTGTCGCGTTCGTCATCCACGGCCAGGATTCGTGCGCTACCCAAGATGAAGACCTCCCGTACTGCGTCGTGACGCGAAGTTGTCTGAATCCAAAAGAAGAAGTCGCCGTGAGAAACGGCGCTCTAGCCGCGAGGGAACACCAGCCGGCACTGACCGCCGCGGATGTGCGGCTCCACGCCCAGCTGCGCACAGCGCAGCTCCAGCGCCGCCACCACCTCCGGCATGGGCTCGGCCGCGCTGCCCGAGTCCTCCACCTCCAGCACCGCATGGGGTCCGTCCGCGCGCACCAGCACCCGCACCGACCCGCCCCCTTCCGCCCGGCGGAAGGCGCGCAGCAGCGACTGCACGAGGAAGAAGCCCACCTCCGAAGTGTCCGGCAGCCGCACCCGCACCCCGGCCTCCACCGCGGACTGCACCTGCACCCGGCGCTTGCGGCCCTCGTGGCCCAGCACACCCAGCGCGCGCGTGGCGGCCTCGGACAGGTCCGTGTCACCCGGCGTCGCGCCGCGGTGGACCACGAACTCGGAGAACAGCTTCAGGATGCCGTCCACGCGCTGGATCTGATCGCGCATGGCCTTGAGGTTCTTCTCCTGCGACGGAGGCACCTGGCCCGTCTCCGCTTTCAGCTTCTCCGACAGGACTTCCAGGTGGATGGCGAGCGCGTTCAGCGGGTTGCGCACGTCGTGCATCAGGCTGTCCATGAGCGTGGGGACGGCGCCATAGCGGGCCGCGCCCACCATGGGGTCCGCCGACTCCTGGACAGAGGGTGCAGAACTGGACACAGCCGTCGAGCTAACCAACGGAAACTCCTCGGGTTTTTGCCGCCTTCCCACGCCGCCGCCCTTACCGGAGCCAAGAGTTAGGGAGCCCCTTCCGGAACGTCAACCCTGGGTCGGTAATTCTTGCCGGAAGCGGCAAATTCCCGTGTAGGGACGCCTACTTGGAGGGCCCCCCGAGTGTCCGTCAGCCGACGAATCCGGGCCGTCCGCGATCAGCGCGGGCCGCCGGATGTCTGGCACTGGACGAAGGTACGATTCACACCGTCGTCGGCGGGGGGCGCGCGGCCTCGCCCAGGCCGACGAGCTCGAGCTTCAGCCGGGTGGCGAACTCGAAGATGCGCGGGTCCCTGTAGAACTCGCCGAAGACGATGCGCACCAGGCCCGCGTTGGCGATCAGCTTGAAGCACGGCCAGCAGGGGCTGGCGGTGGTGTAGATGGTCGCCCCGTCGATGCTGACGCCGTTGGTGGCCGCCTGGATGATGGCGTTGGCCTCGGCGTGGACGGTGGCCACGCAGTGGCCGTTCTCCATCATGTGGCCCACGTCGTCGCAGTGCGGCAGGCCGCGGATGGAGCCGTTGTAGCCCGTGGAGAGGATGGTCCTCTCGCGCACGATGACGGCACCCACGTGCTTGCGATCACACGTGGCCCGCGTGGCCACCTGCTTCGCGATGTCCATGAAGTACTGATCCCACGAAACGCGTCCGGACATCCCTACCTCCGGGCCGGGGTGTAACCCGGCCGGGGCGGGATGCCAGTTCTCCGCCAGGGCCCGGGCGGACGCTTCGTGGGCTGTCTAACGCCCGGCCGCCTGGGCCACGCCGCCCTCGGTGGAGGCCGCGCGCTCGAGCAGCCGCGCGAAGCCCTTCGTCTGGAGGAACAGGCGCACCTTGGCGCTGGGCGCGGCGAACGTCTCACCGGGCATGGGCACGTCGAAGCTGTAGCTCTGCTCCTGCACGGCGAAGTCCACCTTCGCGGTGCGGTAGCCCTCGACGATGGCCAGCAGCCGGCCCGTCTCCAGGCTGAAGATGCCGCCGCCCGACGCGCCGTAGCCGATGGGCGCGTCCGTCTTCACCATGCTCGGGCGCTTCGTCTCCTTGTCCCACTCCACCTGCGACAGCATGCCGCCGGACAGCGACAGCGCGCGGCCGAAGGGGGACGCCGCCACCACCACGTCCTCGCCCAATTCCAGCTCCGCGTCGTCCGCCAGCTCCACCGCCGGCAAATCCAGGCCCGGCACGCGCACCAGCGCCAGGTCCAGCTCCGGCACGTGGCCCGTGGCCGCCACCTCTCCGGTGTGCTCGAGCACCTCGCCCTGACGGTCCACCATCACGCGCAGCACGGGGTCCTTCAAGTGGCCCATCTCCACCGCGTGCGCGTTGGTGACGACCCAGGCCACCGCCCTGCCCTGCTCGTCGCGCTCGGAGCCCACCACCACGCCCGACGCGGTGCTGCGCGCCTTGCCGCCTTCCACAATCTGCAGCCGTACGTTGTGCGGGAGGATGCGCCGCACCTGCTCCTTTCGGGAGGGACGCGGGGCCTCGGCCTTCGCGACGACGCGCTCCGTCACCGTGGCCGCAAGGGCCGCCGGCTCCACCGGCGCGGGGGCGCTGGCGGACTGCTGCGAGGGAGCACTGGCGCAAGATACGAGGGCGAGCAGGGCGGGGACGCCCGGGAAGAAGCGGCTCATCGACTCTCCGGCGAGGGGGGACGGCTGCGCTGCGAAGGTTCAACTCACTTGCAGCCCGAATCATCCCGGGCCTCTCCCGGCATTGGAAGCAGGCGTCCGGCGTGGCCCCGTCCGCCTGCCCGCTCATGCGAAGGTGTGTTTCACCCGTAGCGCTTCTTCATCAGGAACAGGATGGCGTCCTTCGCGCAGAACTCGCAGTAGCCGTAGCGCTCCGACATCGCCTTGAGCGTGCTCTGCACCTGCGTCTGCTCGCGCGGGGTGAGCTGGTTGCGGTCCTCGGAGAGGTACTTGAGGACGTTCTCCTTGTTCTTGCGCAGCACCCGCTTGCGCTCCTCGAAGTAGTGGTCTCTCAGGCGCCGGAACATGTCCGGGAAGATGCGCGGGTAGTCCATCTCCAGATCGGGATTGTCCAGCCGGTGCGCGCCGATGGAGGAGATGAGGCCGCGGCGGAACTCGGCGGCCTCCTCGCCCTTGGGCATGACGATGGCTTCCACCTCCGCCATGCGGTGCTCGTCCGGCTTCTCCATCTCCCCGGTGACGCGGTTGCGCATCTTCTCGCCGCGCACCCAGTGGCTGACGTTCTGGATGTAGCGCTCCACCAGCTCGCGGTACTGGCCCTCGGAAACCAGGCCCATGGACTCGCGGACCTCGCCGTCCACCCGGTCCAGGTACTCCGTCTCCGCCACGCGCACGAAGGCGTCATGGTCGTGGTAGCCGTCCACCACCTCCTGCAGGAGGAACTCGTAGACGCTCTTGTCCTTGCAGATGGCCTCCAGCTCCTCCAACACGGCCAGGGCGTTGAGGCACTTGTAGTCGGGGTTCTGCGCGGCGTTGAACAGCGCCGTCTTGATTTCACGCGCGCTGGCGCCCGAGCGGCCCTCGTAGTTGGGGTACGCGTCCGACTCGGTGAAGAGCTCTTCGCGCAGCTTCCGCAGCTCCTTGGTGTTGGCCAGGCTCAGCCGGTCCGGCGGGGCTCCCTCCTCGTAGAGGTGCAGCTTCTCCACCGGGGTGACGTGGTCGATGAGCTCCTTCACGTCATTGGGGTAGCGGTCCGGAATGGGCTTCTTCAGGCGCGTGAGCACGGCCCACATGGAGGCCACCTCGGTGGCGTGCGGCGCCACGTGCTTGCCCACGGTGGTGGCGGTGATCTGCGCGTCGTAGATCTGCTGCTCCGTCCTGTAGCGGCGCAGGTAGGGCACGCGGACCAGCTCGATGCGGCCCTTGAAGGACGCGAAGTCCGGCAGCTCCTTGAAGGCGCCCAGGTGCTTCTCGTTGGCGGAGGCGATGAGCACCTCGTCCAGTTGGAGGACGAAGGGCTCCAATGGCACCTCGCCCGTCTCGCTGAAGCCGAGCAGGTACTTGAAGGCCTCGAGCGGCCTCTTGAGCAGGTCCGCGTACTCGATGAGGCCGCGGTTGGCGTGGACCAGGGGGCCGTGTGGCTCGTAGAGGACGGTGCTGTGCAGGGGGGCGGGCACGTTGAGCTGGGTGCGGTCCGCGGTGATCTGCTGGACGACGGCGTCCACGCTCATCTGCGGCTCCACCGTCACCGTGCCCACCTGGTAGCGGCGCGACACGTAGAAGCGCTCCACCTGGACGTGGCGCATCACCTTCAGCCAGTCCCCGCCGTAGGAATTCAGCAGCGCGGTGTAGATGCGGCGGCACTTGGAGCACAGCTCCCCGTCCCGCACGTAGTCGGAGAGGATGAAGTCGCCCGTCTCCCCGTCCCCGTTGCCCAGCCCCTTCTTCTTGAGGGCGGACTCCAGCAGCTTGCGGCGCTCGCCTGGCGGCACGGCGAAGAGCGGGTGGTCCCTGAGCTCGCACGGCATCCGCAGGTCGATGGACTCCGCGTCCAGGTGCGCGTAGGTGGTCACCTCCTCCTGGCCGCTGTCGCGCTCACCGAAGCCGATGGAGCCCTTGATAAGCTTCTCCGAGGGGAAGACCCAGGCGATGCGGTAGAGCGCCCCCTGCGGCTGTCGCGAGTACGCCTCCATGCCCTCCTTGAGGGCATTGACGAGGGTGGACTTGGCGCTGCCGTTGGGGCCGTGCAGGAGGATGAGCTTGTTGATGCGGCCGGCGCGCACGAAGTTGCCGAGCAGGCGGTAGATGGAGTTCTGCACCTCCTCCTGGCCGGCCACCCGGTCGCCCTTGTCGCCCCCCGGGGCATCGAACACCTTGAAGCGCCGGATGGTGCCGGTGGGGTGCGGCACCGTCTGGGTGCCGAAGTGGTCCATCACGTCCCGCAGGTACTGGGCGGCATTGCGCGCCTGGGCCTTCGGGTCATTGAAGAACAGGGAGAGGTATTCCTCGAAGGACAGGATCGACCGGTTCTTGACGAAGTCGGCGTTCACCTGCGCGCCCACTTCCTGCAGATAGCCCTTCGCGTCCACGGGTGTCTCTCCTCGGTACGGGGTCAGTTCGATGTAGCCATGGCGCCGGACGGCCGCACGCCCCCGTCACGCTGGCGAACTTTTCCGCCGCCCGCGCGGATGTCCAGCCCCCGTCAGGGCGTGTGTTCGGGGCCACGCGATCCGTCCTGGCGAGGAGCCACGCCTCCCACCCGGGGGAGCAGGGGACCGGGGTGTAAGCATACTCGCGCAGGTGTTCGCGGTGAGATAGCGTCCATTCTTCTCCCCTGCGACGCCCCCCACCCGGAGTCCAAGCACGATGCACAAGGAGCCCATCATCGGCATCGATCTCGGCACGACGAACTCGTGCGCGGCGATTGTCGAGGACAGCGGGAACGTCAAGCTCATCCCCTACAAGGGGGGCGAGTACACCATCCCCTCCATCTTCGCGATCGACGACAAGGGGAACGAGCTGATCGGCTACGAGGCCAAGCGCCAGTGGCAGCTCAACCCGCGCAACACCGTCTATGGCGCGAAGCGCCTGGTGGGGCGGACCTTCGGCAGCGACGTCGTCGACACCATGAAGAAGGTCGTGGCGTACAACATGCGCCCCGGCAAGAAGAACGAAGTCACCCTGGACGTGGGGAAGAAGGAGTTCACCCTCCAGGAGATCAGCGCGAAGATCCTCGCGAAGATCCGCGAGGTGGCCTCCAACTACCTGAAGATGCCCATCAAGCGGGCGGTGGTGACCGTCCCCGCCTACTTCAACGACCGGCAGCGCCAGTCGGTGAAGGACGCCGGGAAGCTCATCGACCTGGAGGTGGTGCGCATCATCAACGAGCCCACCGCCGCGGCGCTGGCGTACGGCGTGGGCAAGGGGCTCAAGGAGAAGGTCGTCATCTACGACCTGGGCGGCGGCACGTTCGACGTGTCCATCATCGAGATCCGGGACAGGGTCTTCGAGGTGAAGTCCACCGGCGGCGACGTCTTCCTGGGTGGTATCGACTTCGACAACGCCATCATCCACCACGTCCTCAAGGACTTCGCGGCGAAGACGGGCATCGACCTGGCCACGGACCCGGTGGCCATGCAGCGCATCAAGGACCTGGCCGAGCGCACCAAGATTGACCTGTCCGCGCGCGAGGAGGTGCCCTTCAACATCCCCTTCATCACGATGACGTCTCAGGGCCAGCCCCTGAACATCGAGATGAAGTTCACCCGGAAGATGCTGGAGCAGCTCACCAACCAGCTCGTGGACCGCACGCTGCAGATGGTGGCGCGCGTGCTGGTGGACTCCGGGCTGTCGACGAAGGACATCGACGAGGTGATGCTGGTGGGCGGGCAGACGCGCATGCCCATCGTCCAGGACCGGCTGACGAAGTTCTTCGGCAAGCCGCCCAGCAAGGGCGTGCACCCGGACGAGGCCGTCGCCATCGGCGCGGCGCTCTACGCGCACTCGCTGCAGGACGACACCAACCTGCGCATCCAGCTGCTGGACGTGATTCCCATGGCCATCGGCCTGGAGAAGGCGGGCGGCGCGTTCCACGTCGTCTTCCCGCGCAACGCGCCCATCCCCAACGCCAAGCAGCTATTGGCCACCACCAGCATGGACAACCAGACCGAGCTGGCCATGCGCATCTACCAGGGTGACCACGAGCTGGTGGCGCGCAATGACATGCTCGGCGAGTTCACCTTCTCCGGCATCCAGCAGGCCCGCGCCGGCGGCGTGCAGGTGGAGATCACCTTCGACGTGAGCGTGGAAGGCATCCTCACCATGCGCGCCAGAGACCCGTCCACGGGCAAGGAGATGAGGACCACGGTGCGCGTGACGCAGAGCTGAAGCGCCCTGCCCTCCCCGCTGCTACCGGGAGGGCCTTGCCGCGAGCACCGGCGTCCCCGGCGCGTCGTGAGCCGGAGGCTGGGACGACACGAAGGGCGTGGCCTCGTCCGGGGCCACGCGGGTGTCGCCTGCACGGCGCACCAGCTCGAAGATGACCACGGGCGCGCCCGCCCCGTGCAGGGCCTGCTCTCCCTGCGGCGTGTACTCGAAGGGCTGCTTCGCCAGCTCGCGTGCGCGGTCGCTGACCAGCACCTGGCCCCGCGCGGCCCGGGCGGCGAGCCGCGAGGCGGTGTTCACCACGTCGCCCAGCACCGTGTAGTCCAGCCGGCCCGAGGCCTTGGCGCCGATGCTGCCGGACACCAGCTCCCCCGAGTCCAGGCCGATGCAGACGCCGTGGGCGTACGGGGCGCTCTCGCCGCCCCGGTCCGCGAGCGTGCCGAGCTGCCGGCGGATGGCGAGGCACGCCTCCTGCGCGCGGTCCGCGTGGCCCGGCCCCCGGAAGACGGCCATCACGGCGTCCCCGATGAACTTGTCCACCGTGCCGCCCCGCGACAGCACCTCCGGGACGATGGCCTCGAAGTTGGCGTTGAGCCGGCGCAGCGACTCCGCGGGCGGCTCCTGGTGGAGCACGGGCGTGAAGGCGTCCACGTCGACGAACACCACCGTGCCCTCCACCCGCTCTCCGGCCAGCGCGTCCGAGCCCTGCAGCAGCGGGGGCAGCCGCTCCAGCACGCCGCCGGGGACGAACATGCGCAACAGGCCGTTCTCCTCCGTGGAGCGGATGGTGCTGCGCAGCTCGCGCACGTGCTTCAGCGTCTTGACGAGCGTCGTCTCCAGGTCCGGGAAGTCGATGGGCTTGGTGATGAAGTCGTAGGCGCCGCGGTTCATCGCCGTGCGGATGTTGTTCATGTCGCCGTAGGCCGACACGATGACCACGCGAGTCAGGGAGCTGACCTCGCCCACGCGCGACAGGAAGGTGAGCCCGTCCATGCGCGGCATGTTGATGTCGCAGAGGACGACCTGCACGTCGGGGTGCTGGCGCAGTTGCTCCAGCGCCTCCTCGCCGTCCGCGGCGAAGAGGAACTGGTAGACGGAGCGGCGGATCTGCTTGCGGAAGCTCTGCTCCATCAGCACGACGATGTCCGGCTCGTCGTCCACCACCAGCACCTTCGCCGGGCGCGACGGGCGGCCCGCGTCCACGCGCGAGGTGAAGGCCGCGGCCAGCTCGTGCGCGGACTGGTAGCGCAGCGAGGGCTCCGGGTCCAACGCGCGCGCGAAGAAGGCGTCCACCTCCGCGCCCAGCTCGGGGACGATGCTGGAGGGCGGCGGAGGCGGCGGGGGCACCTGGCCCAGGCGCATCTGCCGCAGGGACTCGAGGGCGAACGGGTGCTGCCCGGTGAGCGCGCGGTACGCAACGACGGCCAGCGCCCAGAGGTCGCAGCGGTGATCCAACCGGGGCTCGACGCCGCGCAGCTGCTCCGGGCTCATGTAGCGGGGCGTGCCCGCCATCTCCTCGTCCGGGTGGGGCTTCGCCGCTCCGCCGGACATCAGGAGCGCGAGCCCGAAGTCGAGCACCTTCACCAGCTCGCCGCTGGCGGAGCGGGCGAGGAAGATGTTCGCGGGCTTGAGGTCCCGGTGGATGACACCGGCGGCGTGGGCGGCCGTCAGCGCGCGGGCCGCCTGGGTGAGGACCCGGTCCACCATGGCCAGGGACAGCCGCTCGCGGCGCAGGAGGAGCGCCTCCAGGTCCTCCCCATCGAGCAGCTCCATCACGATGTAGGGCGTGTCGCCGGCGAGGTCGCAGTCGTGGACCTGGATGACGTGCGGGTTCTGCAGCCGGGCGATGGCCTGCGCCTCCCACTCGAACTGCTGGCGCGCGAGCGGGGCCGGGGCACAGTGGGACGCCATCAGCTTCAGCGCCACGTGACGCTGGAGCTTGGGATCCAGCGCCACCCAGATGGTGCCCATGCCGCCCCCGGCGAGGCGTCGCTCCAGGACGTACCTGCCGCCAACGGTCTGGCGATCGGACATGCCGTGTTCATCCATGGTGGTGGCCTCGGGGGGGTCCGCCCCGTGCGACGGGAGTGGGGGGCTCCCGCAAGACGCGCGAATCTTCTCACACCCTGTCTGCCGGGGGTACTGCGTCACGCAGGTATCACCCTGCCTTCCTGACCGGACAGGCAGGCGGATCCACCCGGTGCGACCGTGATCACGCCTGAGCCGACACGGCGGCCTCACGCCCGCTCCTGGATCATCCCGAGGCCCGAGCCCGGGCATGCCGCACACCAGGCGAAGGTCCTGCCATCCCCACCTCCTTCCCGGGTCGGGTTGCGAGCCCCGGAAGGCAGGGATAGCCTCGCCTCTCACGAGGGGCCGCCCCTTGGCGCGCACGGGTGGAGCAATGACCGAGGTCCCCGGCTACCAGGCTGTCATCGAGCTGGCGTGCGCTCTCTCCAGCGAGCTCGTCCCGGGCAGGCTGATGGGCAGGTTGCTCACCTGGGCCCTCGAGCACACCGGCGCGCTGCGCGGCGTCCTCATCCTGAAGAAGCCCGAGGGCCTGTTCATCACGGCCGAGGGCTCGGCGGAGGCCGAGGACGTGGTGGTGGAGCAGGCGGTGCCGGTGGAGTCGTGCACCGTGCTCCCGGCCTCCGTCATCCTCCACGTGGTGCGCACGGGCGAGGCGGTCCTCCTCCACGACACGGCAGCCGGCGAGGCCTTCTCCGAGGACCCCTACTTCCGCACCGCCCGGCCCGCGTCCCTGCTGTGCAGCCCGCTCGTGAAGGACGGCTCGGCCACCGGCGCGCTCTACCTGGAGAACGACGCCACGCGCGGGCCCTTCACGCACGAGCGGCAGGAGGTGCTGCGCCTGCTGTCGCGCCACGCCGCCGTCTGTCTGGAGAACGCCGCGCTGTGCGCGCGCCTGAAGGAGCAGAACCAGGCGCTGGAGAGCAATGTCGAGGAGTTGCGGCAGCAGCTGGTGGCGCAGGACAAGCTCGCGTCCCTGGGCGCGCTCACCGCCGGCATCACCCACGAGCTGCAGAACCCGCTCAACTTCGTGACCAACTTCTCCAACCTGTCCACGCGGATGGCCGCCGAGCTGGAGGAGACGCTGCGCGGACGGGGCGGCCAGCTGGATGCCGAGACGCTGGAGGACGCCCTGGGGCTGCTGGAGGACCTGCGCCAGAATGCGCAGCGCATCCACTCCCACGGCAAGCGCGCGTCGGACATCATCAAGACGATGCTGCGCCACTCGCGCCGCTCCGAGGGGACGCGCTCGCGCGCGGACTTCAACACGCTGGTCCGCGACAGCCTCGGCCTGGCGGAACAGGGGCTGCGCAGCCGCTCGAGCGGCGCCACCGTGCAGACGGAGTCCGAGCTGGACGCCTCGGTGGGCACGGTGGAGGTGGTGGCCAGCGACATCAGCCGCCTGTTCATCAACATCCTCGAGAACGCCTTCTACGCGACGCTGCAGAAGCAGGCGAAGGCCGGCGTCGGCTTCACCCCGTGCGTCACCATCCGCACCCGCCGCCTCGGAGACACGGTGGAGCTGCGCGTGCGTGACAACGGCACCGGCATCCCCGAGCACGTGCGCGAGAAGCTCTTCCACCCGTTCTTCACCACCAAGCCCGCGGGCGTGGGCACCGGCCTGGGCCTGTCGCTGTGCCACGACATCGTCCAGGAGCACCACGGCCAGATTCGCGTGGAGAGCACCCCCGGCGAGTACGCCGAGTTCATCATCACCCTGCCCGCCCCCGCCGCGGCCTCCGCGGCCTGAAAAAGCGAAGGCCCCTCTCCCCGGGCTGGGAAGAAGGGCCTTCTGGCTTCGAGGAGAAGCTTGGGCGGCTAGGCCGTCTTCTTCTCCTTCTCCATCACGAGCTGCGGAGGCTCGTGCTTGGTGATCACCTGCTCGGTGATCTTGCACTCCTTGACGCCCTCGCGGAACGGCACGTCGTACATGATCTCCAGCATCGCGTCCTCCAGGATGGCGCGCAGGCCGCGCGCTCCGGAGTGACGGCGCATCGCCTCGCGGGCGATGGCGCGCAGCGCTTCCTTGGTGAAGGTCAGCTTCACCTTCTCCATCTCGAAGAGCTTCTGGTACTGCTTCACCAGCGCGTTCTTCGGCTGCGAGAGGATGATGACGAGGTCCTCTTCCTTCAGGTCGTTCAGCGTGGCGATCATGGGCAGGCGGCCGATGAACTCGGGAATCATCCCGAACTTCATCAGGTCCTCCGGCTCCGTCAGCGCCAGCAGCTCGCCCACGCTGCGCTCCTCGCGGTGGGTGATCTTCGCGCCGAAGCCCAGGCCCTTCTCACCCACGCGGCGCTTGATGACGCCGTCGATGCCGTGGAAGGCACCACCGCAGATGAAGAGGATGTTCGTCGTGTCGACCTGGACGTACTCCTGCTGGTTGTACTTCTTCCCGCCGCGCGGCGTGACGTTGGCGCGGGTGCCCTCGATGATCTTCAGCAGGGCCTGCTGCACGCCCTCGCCGCCGACGTCGCGGGTGGCGCTCGGCATGTCACCCTTGCGGGCAATCTTGTCGATCTCGTCGATGTAGACGATGCCGCGCGCGGCCTTCTCCACGTCGTAGTCGGCGTTGTGGAGGAGGTTCTGGATGATGTTCTCCACGTCCTCGCCCACGTAGCCGGCCTCGGTGAGGCTGGTCGCGTCGGCGATGGTGAAGGGAACATTGAGAAAGCGCGCCAGGGACTGGGCCAGCAGCGTCTTGCCGCTGCCCGTGGGGCCGATGAGCAGGATGTTGCTCTTGCTCAGCTCCACGTCCTCGCCGCCGGGACTCTTCACTCCGGGGCGCGGCCGGGCGGCCGGCTTCTTCTGGTAGATGCGCTTGTAGTGGTTGTAAACCGCCACCGCGAGGACCTTTTTCGCCTGGTCCTGGCCAATGACGTAGTCGTCGAGGAACGCCTTGATCTCCGCCGGTGTCGGCAGGGAGACCTGGGGCTTGCCTTCCTCTCGCTCGTTCTCATCCGCGATGATGTCGTTACAGAGCTTGATGCACTCGTCGCAGATGTAGACCGTCGGCCCGGCAATCAGCTTGCGGACCTCGCGCTGCGATTTTCCGCAGAACGAACAGGACAGGTTGACGTGGTGCTCCTTCTTCACTGCCGCCTCCGAGTTCACCGACCCCGGGTCCCCCGGAGCCTGCTACGCCGTCCACCGCTCCCCTACCCTCACGGCCTGCCCACGTCTCGAACAGCCGTCAGGCCCACCTACACGGGGCCCTGAACCACTATAGGGCCCTCCCCTTCGGGCAGGAAGCCCGGCGGTACAGGCCCGTTGCCGAGCGTACATGCCCGGCCACGGGTCAGCGTTCAGTAACAGCGGTTCAGGCGTCCGTCACGCCCGCGGCGATGTCCTCCACGTCCTCCGCCAGGGCGGACGCTCGCTCGGCGACGGCGTTCGGGATCCGACGGCACCCCGCCAGCTCACTGGCGAGCTTCCGAGCCATCTGCGCCAGCTTGCGCACCTGGGCGCTCTCCGGCGGGGGCTCGGGGGCCGGGCGCGGGAAGCGCTCGGTGAACTCCTTCTTCAGCTCTGTCGGGGACTTTTCCGGGCTCCAGATGCTGTCGCGGAGGGACTTGTACTCGGTGGGTGAAAGCTGCCCCCGCTCCTCGGCGTCGGCCAGGACTTCAATCACCTCGAAGGCGGGCGCCTTCTCGGGGAACTCCTGCGCCTTGAGCTCCTCCTCGGGCTCGTGCTTGGCCAGGAAGCTGAACGACCGGGTGAGCTTCAGGGCCGTCTGCTTCTTGATGTGCAGCTCCTTGAGACAGTAGGCCTCGAAGGTGGGATAGCCCCACTCTTCGAACTTGGCCTCGTCCCGGACCTGAACGAGCAGCTGGCCCAGCTCGGCCCAGGTGGACTTGAAGCGCTTGGCGGCCACCAGGACGGTGTGCCGGAAGGTCCCCGGGGGGACGCTCAGCGCCTTCTTCGCAATCTCGACCTCGGCAACGGAAGCAGCGGACATGGCCCTGGTATCGGCCATGCCCGGGGGGTGGGCAAGAAAGTGTCCCTACCCCCGCTTGCCGATGGTGAACGACAGACCCACCGTGGCTCGCTCGCCCTCGTAGGCCCGGAAGGGCCACTTCTGCAGCTCCATCAGGAGGCACTCGTAGAGTGGCCCCTTCTTGAACTGCGGGTTGTCCACCCAGAGCTTGGACACCTTGCCGTCATTGCCGATGACGAACTCCAGGGGGATTTTCGCGTACAGGCCCGGCGTGCGCTCGGCCTCGTCCTTCAGGCACTTGAAGAGCGTGGACTTGTTGCCGGACACCACCCGGTTGATGGCGGACTGGTCGAACTGCTGCGTCATCTCCAGGCCGTCCGGGTCCGTCCCCACGCTGCCGGCCGGGCGCGGCGGGCGCTTCGGGTCGGCGCGGGTGGCGGAGGCCACGGCCGTCTTGCCGGTGCCGTTGGTGCCGGTGGCGGGCTTGGTGGTGGTGCCCGGCTCCGTCCCCGGGCGGCGCGTGCCGTTGGTGGGGTAGTCGAAGAGCTCCTCCTCGTCGGCGCGGGCCTGGGCGAGGCGGATGGTGGGCGCCTCCATCTCGATGCCCTCGAACTCGTCCTCGCCGCCGAGCCACCCGTAGACGGCGGCGTTGCGCGCCACCCACAGGCCGCCGATGCCGAGCAGCACCACCAGCACGCCCGCTCCGGCGCTCAAGTAGGTCAGCCGCTTGCGGGACTTCTCACGCTCCACCTGGACGGCGGCGTCCACGCGCGCGCGGGCCTCCGCGCGGGCCACGTGCACCCGGAAGGCATCCACGTCCGCCAGGCGCTGGAAGTGGCGCTCCCCCGCGGGAGCCACCGGCGTGTCCGGGGTCAGCTCCCCCGAGACGAGCTTCTCGACAATCTGCCCGCCGCTGACGGGCCCCAGGACCAGGTCCCCCTGTCGAAAGAGCCAATGTCCTTCCACATCCACCGCAAAGTCTTGTCCGGCCGCCATTTCGCGCGCGAGTATCCCGTGTTCCCCCACACACTCGCAACGCCGTGCTCCAATCGACTTCCAAGCGGATTCCCGTCGCACTGTGGATCTGGTACCGCGGCGGAAACTTCCGTGGCTTCCAGCGTCAGCCGGAGGGGCCCACCGTGCAGGCGGCCCTCGAGGAGGCGCTGGCGTCCGTCGGCGTACCCGCCACCATCATGCCGGCGGGGCGTACAGACAGGGGCGTCCACGCGCGGATGCAGGTGGTGAGCGTGCGGCTGGAGCCGGGCGATTCAGCGGAAGCGCTGGAGAAGCGGCTGCCCGCCCGGTTGCCGGACGGCCTGGGGCTGTGCGCGGTGCGCCGGCCCGGCTCCTTCCATGCGCAGTGGAGCGCGAGCGGCAAGGCGTACCGCTACCGGCTGCGGCTGGACGGGACGCCCGACGCGGCGTGGGCGCCCTACTCCCTGGACGTCGCCGGTGAGCCACTCTTGCAGAGCGGCGCGCGGGTGATGCCCGAGCGGCTGGAGGCGCTGCTGGGCCAGGCGGTGGGGACGCGGGACTTCATCGCCTTCCATGAGAAGTCCAGCCCTCGCAAGCCGCGCACCCTGGAGTCCGCCACCCTGCATGCGCTGGGCGGGGGACTCTATGAAGCGAGGCTGAGCGGGGACGGCTTCGCGCGCTACCAGGTGCGCTACCTCGTGGGGAGCGCGCTGAAGGTGGCGGCGGGACTCTTGCCGGAAGCTGAGTGGAAGGCGGCGCTGGAGACGGGGGCGGCCGTGGAGGGCTTCAAGGCGCCCGCGCACGGCCTGGTGCTCTGGGAGGTGCGCTACCCTCCCGGGTTGGACCCCTTCACGGCTGGAGAGCGTCTCCACCCTCCGGGGCTGCCGCTGGAGCCACCCTTCATTTCGGGGTGACGTGCGGCGGGGTCCGAGCAGCGGTCGTCAGTCGACCAGCCGCTCCTCGTACTTCGCCAGCAGGTCCGAGATGGCCTCCCGCAGGTACTCGCTCTGACGGATGCGCGTGGAGCGCGACAGCTCCTTCAGGGCATCGAGCTTCTCGCGGTTGAGCCGGAAGACGACCGAGGTGAGGCGGGGATTCATGTCCAAGTGCGCAACCTCCTACAGATGCGCACACCATCTCACAGACCTCGGGGATCGCAATTTTTTCACTGCGATCCTACCGGGAAGATCCACTGCACCCCGGTGAAGGCTTCGGCATCCCCGCGCAGGCCTGATCCGAACCCGAGCGTCAGTCCCAGCCCGCCGAACACCGCGAGCCGCTCGGAGAAGGTGTGTCTGAGGCCCAAACCTACGCGAGGCCCCACCCACGGCCCAGAAAACGGCCTCACGAGCACGCCCACGTCGAAGAAGGTCTGCCACGCGTCGACGCCGAAGAAGTTCCGGTAGCCCCCGGCGAACGACAGATCCGGCCCGCGCAGGCTGCCTCGGATCAGCACGAAGAGCTCGTCCCCGTCGTAGCCCACGGTGCGGGTGCCGCCGAGGTCCAGGTGCGCGTCCACTCCCTTCTCCGCGTCGCCGTCGTCCCGGTCGATGTACTCGGTGTACGCGGCGCCCGGGCCGAGGATCAGCGAGAGGGCGCGGCGGTCCTCGTAGTACGGCGTGTCGACGGGCTCGGCGGAAGCGGCCACGGGCAGGCCCACCGCGAGGGCCGGGCCCACCGCGCGGATCATCCATGTCAGCCAGCGCCCTCTTCCAGACGTCATGCACCGCTCGCGAGTCATCGGGTGGGCGCGCTTTCTACCAGCCTTCCCTGGACGCGAACGGGGGTCCGAGGCGACCCCAATGTCTCTCATTTGACAAGACAAACCCGCGAAATCTAGGGTCCGCGCCTCTCCAGGAGTTTCAATGTTGAAGTTTAATTTCAGTGCAATTGCTATTGCGTTGCTCATGGCGGCTTGCGGTGGGGCGCCGTCCACGCAGCAGGAGCCTCGGGAGCCCCAGGCTGGCGAGGGCGTGCTCCAGCTGCCGCTGACTTCGACGACGTCGGAAGGCCAGCGCTACCGGCTGGTGGGGGCGACCTTCGCCATCACCGGGCCGCAGTCGGTCAACATCACGGACACGTCGCCGGACACGGTGAGCGTGCCGCTGCCCGCAGGCGCCTACTCCATCCGGCTTGAGGGGCAGTGGCATCTCGAGCGCGCGGACGCGCCCGGACAGAGCGTGCAGGCCAGTCTGATCTCGCCCAACCCGATGGCCTTCTCCCTCGATGAAGGTCAGGCGCGCGCGGTGCGGTTCATCTTCAAGGTCCCTGGGAGCGCCACCGCGGACGTGGGTATCTCCGTGGACACGGCGGGCTGGGTCACCGGCACGTTCGACTTCGCCCCGAACGATCCGGAAGGAGATCCCCTGAACTCCCTCGCATCACTGGCGGGGACGAGCGTGCCGTTCGTCATCAACTGGGATACGGCCACGGTCATCCGCGTGAATGAGGGGTACCCCAAGGCCATCACCGTGGAGACAGGTCCCATCACCGTCCAGTTCGGGGGTGCCTACTCCGAGTTGCTCCACGACAGCCTTGCGACATCGCTGCAAGGCGCCCAGGCCCGGTTCTCCGTGTTGGCAATGGGGGGAGGGCTGCTCGCTTTCAGCGGGGTCCAGTTCCAGTTCCCAGGCGGTCAACGCGAACCCTTCAACCTGTCCATCGGACCGTCGAATGGTCCATTCGCCGGGGTCGTGGACGAGAACGGTCTCCCCGCAGCGCGACCGTTTGATGTCCAGACTCCATGCTACCTGTCGCGGTCGACGCCTGGGCTCTTTGGACACGTGGAGGGCACGGCGCGGATAAACGTTTCGGCTCAGTAGGTCCAGCCCTCGTGAGGCGGTGAAGAGCCCGCGGCCCGTGTGGCCGCGGGCTTTCCTTTTTCAGCCCACCCCGAAGGGCCGCGCAGAGAAGGTGTCCAAGCGGCCCCTCCCCTGCCGACCCCCACTTGAAGTGACACGCCGCCCTAGCGCTCCGCGTCTTGCGGTTTCTGTCGGGCGACGACGAAAATGCCGCCATTCCTGAAACGGCGTTCAAACCCTGCATCAGGGTCTTCCAGGCGGGAGGCCATGGTGGGAGGGGGACGAGCGCCCAGCGGGCACGAGGAAGCCGTGGCCTTCGAAGTAGACGAGCGAACCATCGCCGCTGACGTGGACTCCCTGTTCACGCCGAGCACCGGCCCCGGCACGGGGGAAACTCCCTCCAATCCGTCGTACGGGGACACAGCGTCGGAGGGCCATGAGCACCTGCCCCGGCCCGGCACGCGCATCCACCACTACGAGCTGATTCGCCAGCTCGGCAGTGGCGGCATGGGCACCGTCTTCCTCGCGCGTGACACCCGGCTGGGCCGCCGCGTAGCCATCAAGTTCCTGCACACCACGGACCCGGATGTCACCCGGCGCTTCATCCGCGAGGCGCAGGCCACCGCGCTCTGCAGCCACGAGAACATCGTCATCATCTACGAGGTCGGCGAGTTCCAGGGCAGCCCGTACATGGTGCTGGAGTTCCTCCAGGGCCAGCCGCTCAACAAGCTCGTCAAGGGCAGCCAGCGCCTGCCGCCCTCGCGCGCCGTGGAATTGATGGTGCCCGTCGTCCGCGCCCTCGCGTGCGCGCACGAGCGGAAGATCGTCCACCGCGACCTCAAGCCCGACAACGTCATCGTCACCGACGCGGGCGGCATCAAGGTGCTCGACTTCGGCAT
This sequence comes from Pyxidicoccus caerfyrddinensis, assembly GCF_010894405.1. GTDB lineage: Bacteria > Myxococcota > Myxococcia > Myxococcales > Myxococcaceae > Myxococcus > Myxococcus caerfyrddinensis. The sequence continues at coordinate 45,428 of NZ_JAAIYA010000034.1, read as the reverse complement.
CGCCAAGGTGCTCCAGGGGGCGGAACCCTCGGTGGAGGTGGACCTCGACGAGGCGCGGCCCGCCGAGCCCGCGGCGCCCTCGCCCGCTGACGCCGACGGGGGCCGGGAGAAGGCCGAACTCACCCGCAGCGGCGCCATCATGGGAACCATGCCGTACATGTCCCCGGAGCAGTGGGGCATCGGCGTGGACATCGACCACCGCACGGACATCTGGGCGGTGGGCATCATGCTGTTCCGGATGCTGGCCGGAAAGCACCCGCTGGATCCGCTGTACGGCCCGCAGCTCATGGTGACGGCGCAGCTCGACGAGCCCATGCCCCGCCTGGGCGACATGTGTCCGGACGTGCCGCCGGACCTGGCGGCCGTCGTGGACCGCTGCCTCTACAAGCTCAAGGACCTGCGCTTCCCGGATGCGGCGTCGCTGCTGCAGGCGCTGGAGCCGTTCCTCCCCGGCCGCTACACCCGGGAGCTGCGCATCGACGAGAGCCCCTACGCGGGCCTCAGCTCCTTCCAGGAGTCGGACGCGGACCGCTTCTTCGGCCGCTCGCGCGAAATCGCCGCGCTGGTGAACCGCATCCAGGACCGGCCGCTGCTGGCCATCGTCGGTCCTTCCGGCACGGGCAAGTCGTCGTTCGTGCGCGCCGGCCTCGTGCCCGTACTCAAGCGCTCCGGCGAGACGTGGGAGTCGCTCGTCATCCGCCCCGGCCGCCAGCCGCTGGCGGCACTGGCCAGCATCGTCGCGCCGCTGGTGAGCAGCTCCACCACGCTGGAGGGTGACATCCAGGAGCAGCGGCAGCTCGTCGAGCGCCTGGCCCAGGAGCCCGGCTATGTGGGCACCGTGCTGCGCAGCCGCGCCCGCCGCTCGCGCCGCAAGCTGCTGCTCTTCGTGGACCAGTTCGAGGAGCTCTACACGCTGGTGCCGGACGCGCAGGAGCGCCTGGCCTTCACCGCGTGCCTCGCGGGCCTCGCGGACGACGCCACGTCCCCCGTGCGCGTGGTGCTGTCGCTGCGCTCGGACTTCCTGGACCGGGTGTCCGAGGACGAGCGCTTCATGGCGGAGCTGAGCCAGGGCCTCTTCTTCCTCTCCCCGCCCAACCGCGAGGGCCTGCGCGACGCGCTGGTGCAGCCGGCGGAGATGGCCGGGTACCGCTTCGAGACGCCGCAGCTCGTCGAGCACATGCTCGAGCACCTCGATGCGACGCAGGGCGCGCTGCCGCTCCTCCAGTTCGCGGCGACGCTGCTGTGGGAACAGCGCGACACGGCGAGCAAGGTGCTCACCGAGCGCAGCTACCAGTCCATGGGCGGCATCGCCGGAGCGCTCGCCACGCACGCCGACAGTGTCCTCGGGGAGCTGTCCCACGCGCAGCAGGCGCTGGTGCGGGCCGTCTTCCTGCGCCTGGTGACGCCGGAGCGCACGCGCGCCATCGTCTCCATGGGAGAGCTGCGCGAGCTGGCGAAGGACGCGGGCGAAATCCAGCGCCTCATCGACCACCTCGTCCAGGCGCGCCTGCTGGTGGTGCAGACGGGCGGCGGCGCCACGGGCGCGACGGTAGAGCTGGTCCACGAATCGCTGCTGCACAGCTGGCCCACGCTGCGCCGCTGGCTGGACGAAGGCCAGGAGGACACGGCCTTCCTGGAGCAGCTGCGCAACGCGGCCCGGCAGTGGCAGGCGAAGGGCTTCGACGCCGGCCTGCTCTGGCGCGGTGAGGTGGTGGAGGAGGCGCGACGCTTCCAGCGGCGCTACCGCGGGGAACTGCCGAAGCTCCAGCGGGACTTCCTGGAGCACGTCCTCGCGCAGGAGCAGAAGGCCGCGCGCCGCCGCCGGGCGCTCGTCATCGGCAGCACGGCGTTCCTCGGCATGCTGGCGCTCGCCGCGGTGATTGCGCTGGTGGTCATCCGCAACGCGCAGCAGGAGGCGGAGCGCCAGGCCGTCATCGCCAAGAGCGCCGAGTCCGAAGCGCGCGAGGCGGAGACGGTGGCGCGCACGCGCCTGGCCGAGGTGCAGGCCAAGGAGCTGCAGCGGCAGAAGGCCCAGGAAGAGGCAGAGGCCGCCAATGCCCAGGTCGCCGTCGCCAACAACGAGCTGCAGAGCAAGAACGACGAGCTGCTGGACGCGCTGGAGAACGCCAACAAGGCGCAGCTCCGGGCGCGCTTCGCGAAGCGGTACGCGGAGAAGAACGCCGTGGCCGCGCGCAAGGCCCAGGATGAAGCCATCCATGCCGCGAAGCAGCTCCAGTCCCTGCTGCGCCGGGAGCAGGAGCGCGTCCAGCGCCTGCAGACCCAGCTCGGCAGCCCTGTCATCGACGAGTTGAAGTGAAGCCCCCGGGAATGGTGATGAAGCGCTCCACAATCGGACTCCTCCTGTCGCTCGCGCTCCTGGTGCCCGTGGCGACTCCGGCCGCCGCGCAGGGCGAGTCGCCGGCCTCGGCCACGACGAAGAAGCCAACGCGCAAGGGCGTGAAGCCGTCCCCTTCCACGAACGGGACGAAGCGCGTGCGCAAGGCCGCGAAGTCCACCGACTCGCTGGCTCCGGACGCGCCGCGCGCTGCCAAGACGACGAAGCGTCGCCTCCGGAAGGGCGCGGCTCCCACTCCCGCCGAGCCCACCGCCGAACCTGTTGCCGCGGAGCCCCTGGAGGCGCCGGCACCCGAGGCGCCCGCGGTCGCCGCCACGCCTCCGGAAGCCGCGCCCGCCGAGCGACGCTCGACGGTGGTGCTGTCCGGCGACGAGCGCCCCTGGGCCCGGGGCGTGCCCCAGCAGAAGCAGCAGGTCGCCATCGACCTGTTCCGCTCGGCCAATGCCTTGTTGAAGGAGTCCATCTTCCTGAAGGCGGCGGAGCAGTACCGGCAGGCGCTCGCGTCGTGGGACCACCCCGCCATCCACTACAACCTGGCGCTGGCGCTCTTGAACCTGGACCAGCCCATCGAGGTGCGCGAGCACCTGGAAGCGGCGATGCGCTACGGCGAGGCGCCGCTGGATGCCGAGAAGCTGGAGAGCGCCCGCGCGTACAAGGCGCTCGTCGAGAAGCAGCTCGCTTGGGTGGAGATCTCCTGCGAGACGCAGGGCGCCTCGGTGGTGATGGACGGCAGGCCCCTGTTCGTTGGCCCCGGTCGCCATTCAGGTTGGGTCCGCGCCGGCCCGCACTCCCTCGTCGCCACCGGCGAGGGCTACCTCACCCAGGAGCAGAGCCGCACGATGTCCCCGGGCGAGAAGGTGACGCTGGACCTCAAGATGTTCACCTCCGAGGACCTCATCCAGTACCGGAGGAAGTGGTCCGCGTGGAAGCCCTGGGCGGTGGTGGGCGCAGGCGCGGCGCTCGCGGCGGGCGGCGGCCTGCTGCACATGATGGCTCGCGATGACTACACCCAGTTCGACACGGCCATTGCGACCTGCGGAGGCTGTGTGCCGGAGCCCGCCGTCGCGGACCAGCGCACACGCGGAGACACCTTCCAGAAGGGCGCCTTCGCCGGGTACGCCGTGGGCGGCGCGGCGCTGGTGACGGGCGTGGTGCTCGTCTATCTCAACCGGCTCCAGCCCCACCAGGTCGACCCGTCCGAGGCCGCGAAGCCGTCGGCGAGCGTCACCCCCCTTCTCGGCGCTGGCGGCGGCGGCGCCTCCGCGACGTTCCGCTTCTGAGGCCCACCATGCGACGCAACGCCTCCCCTTCCCTCTCCCCCGGGCTGCTCGTCCTGCTCGCGCTGGTGCTGCCGTTCCTCGCCTGCGTGAAGCCGGAGAGCGTGACGTGCCCCTCGGGCCTCGTCTGCCCTTCCGGTCAGCAGTGCGCGGCCCGGCAGGACGTGTGCATCAAGACCTCCTGTGGCGACGGCATCGTCCAGACCGGCGAGGCCTGTGACGACGGCAACATCCTCGAGGGCGACGGATGTAGCGCGGACTGCGGCTCGGATGAGACGTGCGGCAACGACACCGTGGACGTCGTCGCCGGAGAGGTCTGCGACGACGGGAACACCCGGAACGATGACGGCTGCAGCGCCAACTGCCGCTCCAGCGAGATGTGCGCCAACGGCACGGTGGACAGCACCGTGGGCGAGAAGTGCGATGACGGCAACTCGCGCTCGGGCGATGGCTGCAGCGCGGACTGCCTCTCCACGGAGTTCTGCGGCAACGGCTACGTGGACGTTACCCGCGGCGAGAAGTGCGACGACGGCAACAACGACAGCGGCGACGGGTGCAGCGGCGACTGCCGCTCCGAGGAGAGCTGCGGCAACAACATCGTCGACGTCGCCCGGGGCGAGAAGTGCGACGACGGCAACAACGTCAGCGGCGACGGCTGCGGCTCCGACTGCCGCTCCGACGAGTCGTGCGGCAATGGCATCATCGACGTCGCGGCCGGGGAGGTGTGTGACGACGGCAACGCCGCGGATGGCGACGGCTGCGCATCCGACTGCCGCTCGGGCGAGGGCTGCGGCAACGGCGTGCGCGACCTGGACGAGGAGTGCGACGACGGCAACGCCGTCGACACCGACAACTGCCTCCACAACTGCAAGCTGCCCCGCTGCGGCGACGGCGTCACCGACCGGCAGTCACCCGGGCTGGAGCAGTGCGACACGGCGGGCGAGTCACCCGAGTGCAACGCCAACTGCACCGTGCAGGCCTGCGGCGACGGCTTCGTGAACGTCAGCGCCAGCGAGCAGTGCGACAACGAGGGCGCGGTGAACTCCGCCAACTGCGACGGCGACTGCACCATCGCCTTCTGCGGCGACCGCTACCGCAACCCCGCGCGGGGCGAGCAGTGCGACACGGGCGGCAACTCCATCACCTGCGACTCGGACTGCACCCTGCCCCTCTGCGGTGACGGCCTGCTCAACGTGACCGCCAACGAGGCGTGTGACTCCGGCGGCGAGTCCTCCTTCTGCGACTCCGACTGCACGCCCGCCTTCTGCGGCGACGGCCACCACAACCCGGCCGCGCGCGAGGAGTGCGACGACGGCAACGACACCGAGGAGGACGACTGCCTCAAGGGCTGCGTGCGCAACACCTGCGGCGACAGCTTCGTGGACCTGGAGGGCCCCTCCGTGGAGGCGTGCGACGACGGCAACCGGTTCACCGAGACGGAGTGCTCCTACGGAACGCGCAACTGCACGCGCTGCAACGCGGCGTGCTCCGCGCCCCTCACGCTCACCGGCCGCTTCTGCGGCGACGGCGCCCGGAATGACGACAGCGAGGTCTGCGACGACGGCAACAACACCACCGAGTCCGAGTGCGTCTACGGCACCCGCAACTGCACGACGTGTGACGCGACCTGTGCGACGTCGCTCAAGCTCACCGGCCGCTACTGCGGCGACGGCGCGAAGAACGACGACAGCGAGGTGTGCGACGACGGCAACACCAACACGGAGTCCGAGTGCCCCTACGGCACCGCGAGCTGCACGCTGTGCAACAGCACCTGCGGTGCGCCCCTCACGCTCACCGGCCGCTACTGCGGCGACGGCAGCCAGAACGACTCGAGCGAGGCCTGCGACGACGGCAACAAGGTGACGGAGACGGAGTGCGAGTACGGCACGAAGAACTGCCGGTCGTGTGATGCCACCTGCTCCGCGTCCCTCAACCTCACCGGCCGCTACTGCGGCGACGGCCAGCAGAACGACCCGCGCGAGGCGTGCGACGACGGCAACACCACCACGGAGACCTCCTGCGACTACGGCACCCGCACCTGCACGAAGTGCAACGCCACGTGCACGGCCCCGGTGGAGCTGACCGGCGCCTTCTGCGGCGACGGCCGGAAGGACCCGAACGAGGCGTGCGACGACGGCAACACCAACAATGAGACGTCGTGCGACTACGGCACGCAGAGCTGCCTCGCGTGCAACTCCACCTGCACGGGCGTGCTGAGCCTCACGGGCCCGGTGTGCGGCGACCGCATCCGCAACGGCAACGAGGTCTGCGACGACGGCAACACGACGACGGAGGACTCGTGCGACTACGGCACCGCGAGCTGCACCCTGTGCAGGTCCGACTGCATGGAGGAACTGGAGCTCACCGGCCCCGTCTGTGGCGACGGCTTCAAGAGCAGCACCGAGGTCTGCGACGACGGCAACACCACCAACGAGAGCACGTGCGCCTACGGCACGCGCAACTGCGTGGCCTGCAACTCCACCTGCAATGGTGAGCTGAGCCTGTCCGGTCCCTTCTGCGGCGACGGTGCGAAGAACCACGCGAGCGAGGTCTGCGACGATGGCAACGGCATCGACGAGACGGAGTGCCCCTACGGGCAGAAGACCTGCACGCTGTGCAAGGCGGACTGCTCGGCACCGCTGAACCTCACGGGCACGTACTGCGGCGACGGCGAGCTGAATGGCGGGGAGTCGTGCGACGACGGAAATGCCGACGCCTGTGGCGCGTGCAGCGCCACGTGCTCGCGCACCCAGCTCACCCAGGCCCGGGGCCGGATCCACGCCGCGTCCGGCTCGAACATCGTGGACGGCGAGGCCTTCCTCGTCTCCGACGGCATCCACTCCTACGCCATCTTCGAGTTCGACCGGAACGGCGTCTTCAATGCGGCCAACATCCGCATCAGCTACACCGGCGGGTCCACTGACGCCCAGGTGGCCCAGGCCATCGTGACGGCCTTCCAGAACGCCCCCAACCTGGACATCACGGCCACGGCCGCGGCGGGCTCGAAGACGGTGGAGCTCGTCAATGACCAGAACGGCTCGCACGGAAACCAGGCCATCATCGAGTTCGTGCAGAGCTCCCGGTTCCAGGTGGAGAGCATGTCCGGTGGCTCCGGACGGGACTGCCCGGAAGGGGTCCGCTGCACGCAGAACGTGGACTGCGAACCCGGGCTGACCTGCGGCGCTGACGGACTGTGCGGGACGCCCTGAGGCCATCGGCCTCCGTGACACCCACCGTGCCCCCAGAGCGCTCGGGACGGTGGGTGCTGCTCGCGGTGGGCGCGGGCACGTTCATGTCCGCGCTGGACGGCAGCGTGGTGAACGCGATTCTTCCAGTGCTGCGCACGGAGCTGCGCACGGACGTGGCCACCATCCAGTGGGTGGTGACGGTGTACCTGCTGGCGGTGAGCGGGCTGTTGCTCGGCTTCGGCAGGCTGGGGGACACGCGCGGACACAAGCGCGTGTACGTGCTGGGCTTTGGCGGCTTCGTGGTCAGCTCCGTGCTGTGCGGACTGTCTCCCGGAGTCGAGGCGCTCATCGCCTTCCGCGCCCTCCAGGCCGTGGGAGCGGCGATGCTCCTCTCCAACTCGGCGGCCATCCTCACCGGCAGCTTCCCGCCCGAGCGGCGCGGGCGGGTGCTCGGCCTCCAGGCGATGATGACGTACCTGGGGCTCATCGTGGGGCCGTCGCTCGGCGGCTGGCTCACGCAGCACCTCGGGTGGCGCTCCGTCTTCTACATGAACCTGCCGGTGGGGCTGCTCGCGATGGGGCTGAGCCTGCGCTTCGTACCGCGCGATGCCCCCATCGCCCGGGATGAGCCCTTCGACTGGACCGGCGCGGTGCTCTTCCTCACGGGCATGGTGGCGCTCCTGCTCGGGCTCAACCAGGGCCATGCGTGGGGCTGGGGCTCGCCGGGCATCGTGGGGCTGCTCGCGGGCGCGGCGGTGGTGCTGGGCGCCTTCGTCGCGCTGGAGTGGCGGCTGCCCGTGCCGATGCTCGACTTGAGCCTCTTCAGGAACGTCACCTTCCGCGCGGCCAGCGCGACCGCGCTACTCAACTACATCTGCATCTACTGCCTCGTCTTCCTGCTGCCCTTCTACCTGCTGCAGGCGCGCGGGCTGGACCCGGCCCACGCGGGGCTGCTCCTCACGGCACAGCCGGTGGTGATGATGGTGGCCGCGCCGCTGAGCGGGGCACTGTCGGACCGCATCGGCTCGCGCTGGCCGGCGATGGTGGGCATGGCGGTGCTCTCGGGCGGGCTCCTGCTGCTGTCGCGGCTGGGCGCCTCGACGCCGCTCTCGCACGTGGCCGTGGGGCTCGCGGTGTGCGGGCTGGGTGCGGGCATGTTCATCGCGCCCAACAACAGCGCGCTGCTGGGCGCGGCCCCGCGCCACCGGCAGGGCATCGCCTCCGGAGTGCTCGCCACCTCGCGCTACGCGGGAATGGCGCTCGGCGTGGGACTCTCCGGCGCCATCTTCACGACGATGCTCGCCGGACACGCGGAGCCGGACTCGGCCGAGGCGCTCACCCGGGCGGTGGGCCGAGGCTTCCAGGTGGCCTCGGCCCTGGCCGCGCTCGGAGCGCTCGCGGCCGCGGTGCGAGCACCGGACGGCGCCGGACGCTGAGCGCCTCTCGCCGTCGTTCCCGAGCCGCCGCCAGCGCCGGTACCGCTAGCCTGCCCTCGCGAGCTCCGAGCGCGCATCGGCTGAGACGGGCGGGTGAACGGGGGACTCCCGTGGGTCATCGAGTGCGCCGCGCAGCTTCTTCGCGAGGCTCCGGACGTGAGGCTCCGCCAGCATCGTGACGTGGTTGCCGGGCACGACGTGGACCTCGACGCCCTCGGTGGCGAGCGGAATCCACGCCAGCTCGGGATGCGGTGGGTTGGTGGCGTCCCGCTCCCGGGCATGGAAGAAGACGAGCCGGCCCGGGTACGGGCGCGGTGCGTACGCGAACATGGCCGCGGCGTTCTCCTGGAACACCCGGAGGAACACGTCGCTGCGAGGCAGCAGGGTCTCCAGCGAGCCTTCGTGTCCCGTGGGACGCAGGAAGAGCTCGCGGAACAGCTCGGGCGCCATGCGGCGGAAGTACTCCTGGATTTCGTCAGGAGAGCCCAGGCTGACCGGCATCTGTCCGGGGCCGGGGGTGTCCATGAGCACGAGCTGCTCCACCTGCTCATGCCGCGCGAGTAGCTGCTGGGCCATCTCGTAGGCCACCACGCCTCCGAAGGAATGTCCCGCGAGCAGGTAGGGCCCGGACGGCTGGCGCGCGCGCACGGCGTCCAGGTACAGCGCCGCCATGCTCTCGATGGTCCCCGCGTGGGCTTCCCCGGGCTCCAGCCCCCGCGCGCGCACGCCGTAGACGGGCAGGCCCGGATCGAGCATTCGCGCCAGCGCCTGGTACGTAAAGACGGTGCCGCCCACCGGGTGAAGCAGGAAGAGCGGACGTCGGCGGGGGTCTCCCCGATTCAGCTCGACGAGCAGCGACGAGTCCCTGGCGGGTGCACCGCGGGTGGCCTCCTGGATGAACGAGCCCAATCGCGCAATCGTCCGGTGCTCGAGCACCCGCTGCTGCGGAAAGTCGATCTGAAACGTCTCGCGAATCCGCGTGCCGAGCTGCACGGCGAGCAGCGAGTGTCCGCCCAGGTCGAAGAAGTCATCGTGGCGGCCTGGCTCGCTGATGCCCAGCAGCTCACGCCAGATGCGCGTCAGGGCTTCGTGGGTGGGGTCTGCTTCCGTGAGCGGAGCACTCGCGGTCGCCGGAAGGACGGGCTCGGGCTCCTCGACTTGCTGGCGGGTGGGCACCCGCGAAGGGACGGCGTGCGTCCCCACCTGCTCGGCCCAGTAGCGTCGCCGCTCGAACGGGTACGTCGGCAGGGAGACGCGCCGGCCCCGCTCGCCCGGCGTCAGCTCCCGCCAGTCGACCGTCGCCCCACGGCTCCAGGCCTCGCCCACCTGGGACAGGAAGAACTCCGCGTCGTCGGCCCCCGTGCTCGGGCGAGGAAGCGACGAGAGCACGGCATGGGCCGCGCCAAACCCCGGGCACTGGCGGACGAGTCCGCCCAGGGACTGGCCCGGGCCCACCTCCACAGGCAGCCGCTCCGCTCCCTCCAGCAGACACGTCAGTCCCTGGGTGAAGCGCACCGGCTGGCGCAGATGCTGGACCCAGGAGTCCGGGTCCATCGCCCGCGCGGCCGTCATCCACGTCCCCGTGACGTTCGAGACAATGGGAATGCTCGGTGCCGCGAGCGGGATGCGCCGCACCTGCTCGTCGAACGGCTCCAGCGCCGACTCCATCATCGGCGAGTGGTAGGCGTGAGAGGTCCGCAGGCGCCTGCATACAGTGCCGCGCGCTTCCAGCCGCTGCTGCAACCCGGAGATGGCTTCCACCGAACCGGCCACCACCGTCTGCGCGGGCGCGTTGTACACCGCGACGGAGAGGTGCTCGTCGAGCAGCGGGCGCAGGGCGTCGGCGTCCAGCCCGACGGCGAGCATGGCTCCGACGGGAGCGGCCTGCATCAGCCGGCCCCGGGCGCAGACGAGCCCCAGCGCGTCCTCCAGTGAGAACACACCGGCAAGGCACGCGGCCACGTACTCGCCGAGGCTGTGGCCCACCATCGCCTTCGGAATCACGCCCAGGGACATCCAGAGGCGGGCCAGCGCGTACTCGATGACGAAGAGGCAGGGCTGCGCCAGCGCCGTCTGGTGGATGCGCTCGTCGGAGGCGTCCTCCAGGAGGAGCAGCTCGCGCACGTCCTGGCCCAGGTGTGGCAGGAGAAGCTCGGCGCACCGGTCCACCTCGGAACGGAAGACGGTGTGCGCGGCGTAGAGCCCGCGCGCCATGCCGGAGTACTGCGCGCCCTGACCGGGAAACATGAACACCACCTCGCGGTCCCGGGCCATGCTCGAGGAGCGCTCACCTTCCGCGAGCTCACGCGTCAGCCGCTCCAGGCCCCGCACCGCACCCGGCATGTCCCGGCAGACGAGCGCCGTGCGCTGCTCGAAGGCGGTCCTCCCCTGTTGAAGCGTGTGGGCCACGTCGGACAGCGGCACGTCCGACCGCGAGGCCAGGGCCTCCCCCAGGCGCTTCGCCGTCGCAGCCAGCGCCGCGGGGGTGCGCGCGGACAGGGGCAGCACACGCCAGCCTTCCGTCTCCTGCACGGTGGGAATGGCCGGGGCCTCGGCCACCACCACGTGGGCATTGGTGCCGCCGATGCCGAAGGAGCTCACCCCGGCGATGCGCGGCAGGCCGTCGGGCGGAGTCCAGTCCGACAGCCGCGCGTTGACGGAGAAGGGCGTCCCGTCCAGCCCGAGCGCGGGATTCGGCTGATCGAAGTGCACGACGGGCGGGAGCTGGCGGTGGCGCAGGCAGAGCACCGTCTTGATGAGCCCGGCGATTCCCGCCGCCGAGTCCAGGTGGCCGATGTTGGGCTTGGTGGCGCCCAGCGCGCAGGCGCCCTGGAGACCGGTGCCACGCTGGAAGGCCCTCGCCAGTGCGGCGACCTCGACGGGGTCGCCGAGCGGCGTGCCCGTGCCATGGGTCTCCACGAACGAGACTTCGTGGGGCAGGACGCCGGCCGCGTCGTGCGCCCGGCGGATGACTTCGGCCTGTCCGGTGATGCTCGGCGCGGTGTAGCCGAGCTTGCCCGCGCCGTCGTTGTTGAGGGCAGTGCCGCGAATCACCGCGTGGACGGTGTCCCCATCGGCCAGGGCCCTGTCGAGCCGCTTGAGCACGACAGCGCCCACGCCGTTGCCTCGCACCGTTCCCCCGGCCCGTGCGTCGAAGGCGCGGCAGTGGCCGTCGGGCGAGAGGATCATCCCCGGCTGGTAGACATACCCTCCCACCAGCGGCACCGAGATGGACACGCCACCCGCCAGCGCCAGGTCGCACTCGCCGGAGAGCACGCTCTTGCACGCGAGGTGCACCGCCACGAGCGAGCCCGAGCAGCCCGTACGCACCGTCATGCCCGGCCCGCGCAGGTCCAGCTTGTAGGAGACGCGGGTCGCCAGGAAGTCGCTCTCCAGGCCCAGCTTGAGCTGGTAGGCATCCGCGGGCTCCGAGGAGACCGGGAGCGGCTGATAGCTCGTCGCGCTGGAGGTGGCGAAGACGCCGACGGAGGCGTCGTGCGTCTGGGGCGGATAGCCCGCGTCCTCCAGGGCCTCCCACGCGCACTCGAGGAAGCGCCGCTGCTGCGGGTCCATCTGGCTCGCCTCGCGCGGGTTGACGCCGAAGAAGTCCGCGTCGAACAGGTCCGCGCCTTCGAACACGCCCTTGGCCCGCACATACCCCGAGCGGCCCGACAGCGCAGCGGGGACACCGGCCTCGGCCAGTGCGTCGTCACTCAGTTGCGAGATGGACTCCACGCCCCCTGCGAGGTTGCGCCAGAACTGCTCCAGGTCCTTCGCCCCCGGGAACTGCCCGGCCAGGCCGATGATGGCCACCGCGTGTTCCCCTTCCGTCTGGGGCAGGACCGTGCGGCGCGGGAGCTCCGGCGCGGGCGCGGCGGAGAGATGCGCCGCGAGGGACTCGACGGTGACGTGCTCGAACAGCTCCACCATGGAGGGCTCGCGACCGAAGGCCTGCCCCACCCGGGCGCGCACCTGCGTCAACAGCAGCGAGTGTCCACCGAGGTCGAAGAAGCTCTCCGTCGCACCGACCCGCTCGAGCTGGAGGACCTCCTGCCAGATGCGCGCGAGGATGCGCTCGGCCTCGGTGGTGGGCGGCCGCGAGCGGGGAGCGCGCGTCCGCTGGACGGGGATCGCGAGCAGCGCCGCGCGGTCCACCTTGCCGTTGGACGTCAGCGGCAGGCGCTCGCACGCGACGAAGGCGGAGGGCACCATGTACTCGGGCAGGGACTGCTTGAGGAAGGCTCGCAGCGCGGCCTCCTCCGGCTCGCGCCCCTCGTGCGCCACCGTGTAGGCCACGAGGAACTTCCCACCGGAGGGCTCCTCCCGGGCGAGCACCGCCACGTCACGCACGTCCGGGTGCGCGCGCAGCCCGGACTCAATCTCTCCGAGCTCGATGCGGAAGCCGCGAAGCTTCACCTGATGGTCCACCCGCCCGAGGAACTCGAGCCGTCCGTCGGGTAGATGGCGCGCGAGGTCGCCGGTCCGGTAGAGGCGGCTCCCAAACGTGCCGCTGAAGCAGTCCGGGATGAAGCGCTCGGCGGTGAGCTCGGGGCGGCCCAGATAGCCGCGCGCGACTCCGTCGCCGCCGATGTACAGCTCGCCCGCCACGCCGCGCGGCACCGGCTGGAGCCGTGCGTCCAGCAGGTACACCCGCACGTTGCCGACGGGCCGGCCCAGCGTCACCGGCGCGCCCGCGGTGCACAGCGCGTAGGTGGCGTAGATGGTGGCTTCGGTGGGCCCATAGCCGTTGAAGTAGCGACGGCCCGCGCTCCAGCGCGCCACGAGGGACTCCGGGCTGGCCTCGCCGCCCACCATGATGGACTTCAGGGCCGGGTATTCCCCCGAGGGCAGCGCCGCGAGCGCGGACGGAGAGAGGACGGCCGCGGAGATGCGCCGCTCTCGCAGGAGGCTCGCGAGCTCCGGCCCGGGCACGAGCGACTCCCGCCGCGCGAGGCAGAGGGCAGCCCCCGAGACGAGCGGGGAGAAGATCTCCTGCACCGCCATGTCGAAGCTCACCGAGGCGAACTGGAGCATGGTGTCCCCCGGGCCGAGGGGAAGCACCCGGGGCTGCGTCGCGAGCAGGTTGCTGACCGAGCGGTGCTCGACGGTGACGCCCTTGGGCCGGCCCGTCGAACCCGACGTGTAGATGACGTAGGCCGCGTTGCCAGGGCCCACGCCGCTGTCGGGCGCGTCGCAGGGGCCCGTCAGGTCCTCCCCGCCCGCGCCGATGAAGAGCCGCGCGGCGTCGCTCACGGGCAGCCGCTCCGCGAGCGAACGCTGCGTCACGAGGGCCGTGAGCCGCGCGTCCGCCACCATGAAGGCGAGGCGCTCGGAGGGATAGGCCGGGTCGAGCGGAACGTACGCGCCCCCCGCTTTCAAGACGCCGAGGAGCCCGACAATCAGCTCCGGCGAGCGCTCCACGCACAGGCCCACGCGGACCTCGGGCCCCACTCCGAGCCGACGCAGGCGATGCGCGACGTGGTTGGCGCGCGCGTCCAGCTCCCGGTACGTCAGCGCCTCGTTCTCGAACAGGAGCGCGACGGCATCCGGCGTCCGCTCCACCTGCCGGGAGAACATTTCGTGGAGACAGACCTCCGACTCGACGTCCGTCGCGGTCGCGTTCCACTCCACGACGAGTTGGTGCTCCTCCTCTCGCGGAAGCAGGCGCAGCGCGGCGAGAGGCTGGTCGAGCCCGGTGAGGAGGGACTCCAGCAGCGTGACGTAGCGCGCGGCGAGGCGCTCCACGGTGGCCGGCTCGAAGACATCGGCATTCACCGCCCAGAGGAACTGCGTCCCGGAGTCGCGCGTGGCATGGACGTGGACCGAAAGGTCGCCAGCGAGTCCGACGTTGGAGGCGGTGAGCCGGTCGACCTCGAACGGGGTCGGCTCCGCGGACGCGTCGAGCCGGAGGCGCGGCATCTGGGTGAACGTCGCCTGCACGAGCGGAGAGCGGCCCGCGTCGCGCGGCGGCTTCAGCTCTTCAATCACCTTGGGGAGCGGGTAGTTGCCGTGGGCCAGGGCCTCGCGCAGCGTGCGCGCGGTGTCCTTGTAGAACGAGCGGAAGGACACGTCCGCCGGAGCCCGGGAGCGCACGGCGAGCGTGTTGACGAGATACCCCACCACCCGGGAGTGCCACTCCTCGCTGCGCCCCGAGGAAGGGACTCCCACCAGCAGGTCCTCCTGTCCGCTGTGCCGGTGGAGCAGGGCCTGGAAGGCCGCGAGCAGCAGCGCATAGAGGCTGGTGCCCTCCCCCTTCGCCAGCGCCGCGAGCGACTGGGCCAGGGGCTCGGCCAACGTCGTCACATGGGTGTGTTGACGGAAGCTCTGCCGGGCCAGCCGGGGGCGGTCCGTTGGCAGGTTCAGCACCGGCGTGCAGCCCGCGAGCTGCTCGCGCCACCAGGTGCGCGCCCGTGCACCTTCGGCGCTGGCCAGCCACTGCGATTGCCATTGGACGAACTCGTCATACTCACGAGTGGGCGGGGGCCCGAGGTCGGCCTCGCGACCGCTGGCGACGGCGCTGTAGCTGCGCTGGAGGTCCTGGAGCAGCAGGCCCAGCGAGCCGCCATCGAGCGAGAGGTGGTGGCAGGCCAGCAGCAGCACGTGCTCACCCGGGCCGCGAGCGTAGAGCGCGCTGCGGAGCACCGGCCCGTGCTGGAGGTCGTAGGGGCGGGCCGCGTCGGAATACAGGCGCTGGAGCATGGCGGCCTCGTCGAGGTGCGCCGCCTCGACGTGCTGGAACTCGAAGTCCATCCGGTCGTGGAGGACCCGGTGCGGCGCGTGCTCCGTCTCGGAGAACGTCGTGCGAAGCACGGGGTGCCGCGCCACGAGGAGCGACAGCGCGCGCTTCAGCAGCTCCGGGTCCAACGCGCCCCTGAGTCGAAACCCGTACGCGAGGTTGTACGCGATGGGGTCCAGCTTGGAGGCGAACCACAGTGCCTGCTGGTTGTACGAGAGGGGCCCGCAGCTCGACTCCAGGCCCGTGGCGTGGTGGGACTGCGACTCAACGGGATGCGACATTCGCCCTCAAGTCTTCTCGGTGGGTCGGGAACGACGTGCGCTGCCAAGGGGGCTGGGTTCGGGGCGACACGCCTTTCGGCCAGCCGACCCCGAACACACATTGGCTGTTGTTCAGAGACTCCTAACGACCCGGGGCTCGCTTGTCCGGTTACCGAGCGGCACGCCAAACAGGCGCACCTGGCTGTATCAGCCGTCTCGGCGACTCAAGCCCCGGAGCCTGGAGCTCACTCGCACTCCAGGTGAAGCGTCTGCTAGCCTTGGCGGATGCTTCCCCGCGCGCTCGTCCCCAGCGTCCTCTGCGTCTTGGCCCTCTGGCCGTTGGGTGCCTTCGCCTGCATCAACTCGATGGACGTCAGCGCCAGGGACTTCAGCCACTTCTTCTGGGCCGACCTGTTCCTCTGGACCGCTGGGGCGGTGTTCCTGAACCGTGTGGTCCTGTTCAACGTCCTGGGCCCGGCTGCCATGGGACAGCCCGAGCCGTCAGGGTTCCGCCGGGTCTTCTTCCTTCTCGTCGGAGCCGCGCTCTTCCTGCTGGTGCTGGTCTCGGCAGCCGGGCCGCTCCTCAATCTCAACGCGGATGACCTGGCCAGCTGCTCGCCGAGCCTCTCCACGGTGTTGTCGCTGGTGGCCTTTCCCGCGGTGCTCTTCAGCCTCCACGCCGCATTCTTCCACAGCCCGGGCAGGCGGCTGTTTGGCGATACGGGGCGGAGGAATGTCGTGAGCATGGTTCTCACGTCAGCCCTGCTGGTGGTGGGGTTGTGGATTGCCCGTGAGCTCTACATCATCCCGCGGCTCTGCCGGACCGGGACGAGCTTCTTCACCGGGTCCGATTACTGAGCATCCTTCGTGGCCCGGCGCTCCCTCCCGCTCGACTATGTGGCCGGTGCCGCGCTCCTGGTGGCCACGGCGGTCGGCGTCTTCGTGCTGGTCCGTGACGCCGACGTGCTGGCGCTGCGCTTACCGACGCGGGTCCTTGCCCCCACGAAACGCTCGCTGGAGAGCCCGCGGGACGCCGTGGAGCACTTCCAGTGCAATCGGTGTCACGTGGTGCCCGGCCTCGAGCCGGCATCGGCGCGGCTGAACGAGAACTGCGTGACGTGCCACCAGGCCATCACCGCCGGTCGACTCGACCTCTGGTACAAAGAGGCGGACGTCCAGCGGTGGAAGGAGCATCTCACGCACCTGGTGCGAACCCCGGACCTCGGCTCGCTGGGCCAACGGGTCAAGCGCAGCTGGCTCACCACCTGGCTCCAGGCGCCGCACGTGGTGAGACCGCTCTACGGCGCCACCATGCCCAGGATGAGGGTGGGCCCGAGGGACGCCGAGCTCATCGCGGACTTCTTCGCGGTGACCGAGGAGGAGTCCGGAGAACCCGCCCGAGGTGACGCGGCGGCGGGCCGGGCGCTGTACGAGAAGAGCCAGTGCGCCAGCTGTCACTACCGTGGGGACGCTCCGCTCGCATCCCTGCGCTACGGCGCGCCGGAGTTCCACGGCCCCTCGGCCCGGAGGCGGGCCCCGGACCTGCGTCATGTGCGCGAACGAATGTCGCTCGCGCAGCTGCGAAGCTGGCTGGGCGATCCACAGCGCGTCCTCCCCGATACCGAGATGCCCACCTTCGCGTTCACCGCGAAGGAGGTCGAGGACCTGGCGACCTTCCTGCGCGAGCCCCTGCCGGAGGTGGCAGCCAGGCCGCACCCGCAGTACAGGCCCCGCCTGCTCGAGCGCGAGGTGCACTACCCGGAGGTCGCGCAAAAGCTCTCGCGCCACCTCTGCTTCCACTGCCATTCCGACATGAGGCGTCCCGGGGATCAGGGACCGGGCAACACCGGCGGGTTCGGCTACGACGGCGTCTCGCTCGACCTGGCCACGCGGGCCGGCATCCTCCGTGGCATCAAGCGGGACGGACGGTTCCGCGGGCTCCCGGATCGGCTGGAAGATGGCACGCCCCGGTTGGTGGCCAGCCTGCTCGCCCGCCAGGCCGAGCTGGAAGGTCACTCCCATCCGGAGGTGCTGGGCATGCCCCTGGGCCTTCCGCCCATTCCCGACGAGGAGATCGATTTGATTTCCACGTGGATCGAGCAAGGCGCCCCCGAGTAGTCACCTCCACTGACGCTCACGGGCCGCATCCCCGGCTGCGCCCGCTGGCGACGGGGGACGTGCTCAGGCCGCGGCGCCAGGGCCCTGCGATGAGTCCAGGCGGGCCGGGCGTTCCATCGGCAGCGTGACGATGAACCGGGCGCCACCGCTCTCCCTGTTCTCGGCGGTGATGGTTCCTCCTACCCGCTCGACGTACTCGCGGCAGAGCGCCAGACCCAGCCCGGTCCCCTCTCCGGGGGGCTTGGTCGTGAAGAAGGGGTCGAACATGCGCTCCAGCACGGGCCCGGAGATTCCCGGCCCGTTGTCCTCCACGTAGAGAACGACCGTTTCCTGCTGCTCCTTCGCACCGATGCGGATCTCCGGCCCGTTGGGGGCTTTCGTGGCGGCCGTCGCGTCCACCGCGTTCGTCAGCAGGTTCAGCACCACCTGCACGAAGCGGCCCTTTCCGAGCCGCACGAGCGAGAGCTGGGAGGGAACCTCGTCGATGACGCGCACGCCTCCGTGCAGCTTCGACCTCCCGAGCCGGAGCGCTTCCGCGACGACCTCGGCGGCGGAGCTGGTGTCGCCATCGCTCGAGTCATCGCGCGCGAAGGACTTCAAGTCCTTGACGATCTGATGGATGCGCCGCACCCCTTCGAGCGTCTCGTCATGAATCTCCGCGAGCTCCTGAGGGTCACACGCCTCGCCACGCGCTCGCAGCTCCTCCAGATGGCGCAGGTTCGAGCTCACGAAGGTGAGCGGGTTGTTGATTTCATGCGCCACGCCCGCAGCGAGCTGACCGACCAGCGCGAGCCGCTCGAAACGGCCTCGGCGCCGCTCGCTCTCGGCGAGCTGCCGCAGGGTCTCCGCGCGCTCCCGCTCGTGGCGCAGCTTTTCCTGGAGGACCCGGTGGTGCGCGTAGGTGCCGTACATCCCGATGAGGCCGGCAACCACGCTCATTCCGCCCCAGAGCGCGGCCTCGCCCACGCCGACGCCGCCGCGTCCGACGATGACCATGACGCCGACCGCGTTGAGGACGGTGCTGACAACGACCGCGCGCAGGTCCCCATGCGCAATCGCCATGAAACACAGCGGGATGGCCATGTTCCAGAAGAAGAGCGGGCTCTGCGAGCCCCCGGTCTGGAGGACAATCACCGGGAAGCAGAACGCCGTCACCACCGCGACGAGGGTCGCGTGCCAGGAATGCTCATCCAGCGGGGTCCGGCTGAGCAGCCCGAGCAGGACCATCGTGCCACCCCAGACGCACCGGGCTGGCAGCGTGGTGAGGGTCACCTGGCCCAGGATGGCCCAGTCCATGACGACACAGGCGATACAAAGAACTCCGCAGAACACGTACCCGGCGCGAATGGCGTCGAGGCGGCTGGGAGCGCCCCCACCTCCAGCGGAAGCGAAACCACCGAGCCTCTGAAGCCATTGTCGTGTGACGGTCCTCATCCGAGAGAATCATCGCACAGCCGTTCCCGGTTGCCCCCTATGGTATCCGTGCGAGCCGTCGCACGATGTATCAGCCTGCCGACGCCGCTGGAGTGAGTGGGCCTGGAACCCGGTGTTCCCTGGTATCCCCTCGACTGGCGTGAGTGCCAGCCTGTCCTCCGAGGAGCCTCATCGGCCGAAGAAGGGCCCTGACATGCGCGTCCGCTGGAGAGCTCGGCGCGCGTGCCAGGAACGGCACGTTCCGCCACCTGGCGTCACGTCCAGGAGCGGCTCGACGACTCCAAGTCGCTGATTTCCGAGCGGGTCTGCCCCGCCACGCGTCCTGGCCCTGCCCTTGCTCATGTGCCTTCCCGTACCCCGCCACGAACGCGAAGGCGCTCGCGGCACACCCGGAGCTGCACATGAAGAAGACGCTGATGGGCTGGCTGGTGATGTTCGCTGTGGCTGGCTGCGGTGAGGATGTGACTGCGCCGGAGGACACGGCGGATGAGACCGCCCGGAGCCACGACTCGCTCGTGACAGACATCCAGTCCATCCGAGGCGACACGGTGTGCCCTTTGAATGAGTACCTGATGCCCGTCGCGGAGGCGCGCGCCCACCAGGAGCAGCTCTGCGCGCAGCTCGGCACCTGGGACATCGTCCGGCTGGCGGATGGGGGCTCGATGGCGGGCCCCGGCTATGGCTGCACCGTGGAGGACCTCGACTTCCGCGCGATGGGAACCAGCCTCTGCACGCCACGGCCGCTGCCGGTTTACTTCAAGTCGCAGGGAGACTACGTGTGCCCGGCGAACTCCACGCTCATGAGCCCGGAGACCGCGGTCTCCAAGCGCACCGAGCTCTGCGCCTACCTGGGCAAGTGGGACATCGTCCGTCTGTCAGGAGGCGGCTCGATGGTGGGCTCCGGCGCTGGCTGCGTCATCCGGGTGCAGGACACGCAGCCCATGGGCTGGTCCCTCTGCGAGCCCACCGGCTTCCCCTTCTCCAGGGTGTCTGGTGACGGGCCGTGCACGCCCGGAACTGCCGAGCTCTCCCCCCAGGAGGCCCGGGCCCGGCAGAGCGAGATCTGCGCAACGCTCGGCAAGTGGGACATCCAGCGGCTGTCGGGGCGCGGAACGATGAAGGGCCCGGGAGCCGGCTGCGTCATCAAGGACTGGGAGCCCAACCCCGTCGGCGCGACCCTCTGCAAGACGCGCTAGGCCCACCGAGGCCTCATCCCGCTTCCGAGCAAGGCTCGAGGCCCAGCGTCTCGCTCGCGAAGCGGGGACATCTGCTCGATGAGCTTCTGCGTCTCGTCGAGGGCGCTCCGCTAGATGTTGATGCGGGAGCTGACCGTCCGGATGTCCAGCCCGAGCGCGGCGAACTCGGAAGCGTGGGTGCGTAGCAACTCCACGAAGCGCGGATGCACGTCGGCCTCTTCGTTGGCCAGGAGGAGGCCGTAGTTCGTCTTGGAGAGCATCCAGGAGATCCACAGCATCTCCGTGGCCGCGTCGGGCGGAGGGGCGACGTCCAGGTCCGCCTCGGTGGACAGCGCCCCGCCCTTTCCCCAGCGCAATCCCAGACAGGTGTACAGCACCTCGCCAGCGTCCTCCCACTGGAGGTTGTTGGCCCACGCATGCCGGAAGGTCGCGAAGTAGATGACGTAGCGGCAGAGCTGCTTGAGCGCGTCCAGCTCTCCCGGCTGGGGCACGTCCGTCCGGGTCACCGCGCTGACTGCCTTCGGCGCCGGCTCCACGGCCTTCTCATCCAGATTCATGCGCTCCGAGCGCACGAACCAGGGAGCGTCCTTCCCCGGTACCTTCGCCCGAAGGTAGCGGCACACGAAGGCGGGCGCGGAGTGCGCGACGAGGTCGTCCGAGAAGCGGCGCACCTCGCACCACTGCGCCTCCAGCTCGGCCCCATGCTCCGCGAAGAAGGCGTCCACGTGCTCGCCGAGCAGCTTCCAGAACAGTCCCGCGGCCCGGGCATAGCGGTGCCCCTCACACACGGGCGGCGCGGGCGCGAAGCCCCGCCAGTCGTAGCTGCCCAGCAGATGCTGCAGCCGCGACTCGATGGCCCGCTCGGTCAGCGCGCTGGCCCGGGTGATGTAGCCCGTCGGCCCGACGAGGAACCCGTTGGCCGCGTGATTGATGAGGACCACCTCGCGCAGGTGGGGCATCAGCAGCCAGCGCAGCGGGCTGTGCCGCAGGTTCCGGTGCGCCGCGATGGCATACTGCTCGACGTTGAAGTGGCACTGCCCCAGGTGGTTGCCCAACTCCGTGTCCAACGTCGCGCTCACCCGGGCCATGCGCTTGGCGGCCTCCCAGTCCGCGCCGTCCGCGGGCGTGAAGCTCCGGCGTGTCACGGGTGAGCCGGGCGCCGTCGCGCCGGGCTCCCGCATCCCCAGGATGATGCGCACCGGCACGAGCCGGCCTTCCACCAGCCGCAGCCTCACGTCCACGTCGGGCAGGCAGTGGATGCCGTCCTGCTCGTACGCGTTCCAGGGGAGGTAGAGGCGGAAGGAATGCGCGTCCCCGGGGACCTCGGGGTCGCGGTCCAGGATGGTGGAGAACATGCCGTTGAGCAGCCGCTCTCCGAAGTAGGCATCACTCCGGGTGGAGCCTGGCGCCTCCCGCTCCATGCGGACCGTCATCGACTCCGGGTAGTCGGCCTGGATGCGGTCCAGGCCAGGCGCGTGTCCCAGGCGGGCCTGGAGCAGGTGCTGGCGCTTGATGATCTCGATGGGGGCAACGGCCTTCAGCATCGCGAGGGCCCGCCCCGGGGCATAGGCCGTCGGCGGCGTCCCCTCCTCCGTCACGAGCAACCGGGCCAGCGGTGTCCCCGGCTCATATTCCCAGTAGGGCAGCCGCAGGATGCCGAAGTCGTGATGGAGCCCACCATGGTTGTCGGGCCCCTGCTCCGAGCCGATGCGCCGCCAGGTCTCCACCACCCGGCCATCCTCGCGGAAGGTGTGCTGGGGCTCGAAGAAGCGGACCTCCAGGTCCGGCAGGTCTCCAGCGCCCGCATCCTCCGGGTCATAGCGGATGGAGAAACCGCCTTCGGAGTCCGTGAAGCACTCGCCCAGGAAGTCATCGGGCGCGCCGAAGTCCCGGTCCCAGAGCTCGACCTTGAGGTGATGCAGGGGAATGGGGCCGTGGGGGCCGTCCTGCTGGAAGACGATGCGCCCCACGGCGACGGCGGGAAGGCTCGCGGGCTCCCTCGGGGTGCGGGGCGCGCGGACGCGGGGTGCCAGCTCACGGCTGAGGGCGAGCCGCTCCTCGAGCGCCAGGCCGGAGTACCACCGGGCAAGCTCCTCCGGCTCGAGGACCTCGTTGCCCTTCCCCCGGCCCTTGAACCCCAGGGACTCCATCAGGCGTCGCAGCGCGGTGAGCATTTTCCATCGAGAGTACCATGGCTTGCAGTGTTCACTTTTTCCGACCTACCTTCTGGCCGCGCCAGGCCGAGGGTTCCATGACTGTCGATTACAAGCTCACGATTCGCACGGACGCGCGGCTCGGGGCGGGGACGGACTCCACCATTTCCGTCGTGTTGGTCGGCACGCGGGGGGAGAGCGGACCGCACACGCTGGACAAGCGCTTCCACAATGACTTCGAGGCCGGTGCCGAGGACGTCTACACCGTCGCCGCGGAGGATGTGGGCGAGCTGGTGCTGCTGCGGTTCAGCAACTCTGGAGGCGTCGCGGGAGACTGGCTCCTCGACACCGTCTGGGTGACTTCGGGCGGCCGGAGCTGGTTCTTCCCCTTCTACCGGTGGGTCCTGGGCGGCTCGACGACGGAGGTCCTGGAGGGCTCGGCGAGGCTGCCGCAGCAGGTGAAGAGCGAGCGCGAGGCCCGGGCCCGTCACGCGCAACTCCAGCTCCGCCAGAACATGTACCTCTGGCGTCCCGCCGAGTCGACCGCCGAGCTTCCCGGCTCGCTCGACATCAGCAAGGAGCGGCCCCTGCCGAAGGACGAGCTGTACCGGGGCCTGAGCGAGGGCAGCTACGAGGTCGTCATCGCCAAGACGCTGGCGTCCATCAAGCTGCACCTGCCCGTGCTGTCCAAGGCGTGGAACGGGCTCGTCGACATCTTCGACTTCTTCAAGGGCATCGAGATGCCCAAGCTCGCCGAGCGCTGGAAGGACGACCTGGAGTTCGCGCGGCAGGCCGTCCAGGGCATCAATCCCCTCCACATCCAGTCCATCCCCCACCTGCCCGCGGGCATGCCCCTGTCAGAGTCGGACGTCCACGGCCTGCTGGCGCCGGGCGACACGCTGGCGCGCGCCTTCGAGGCGAAGCGCGTCTTCCTGCTCGACTTCGAAATCCTCGAAGACATCCGGATGTTCCGGAAGGTTGGCGAGGACGGCGTCGAGGAGCGGCGCTGGGCGCCCGCGTCCCGGTGCCTGCTGTACCTGGACGACACGCGCCAATTGCGGCCCATCGCCATCCAGCTCGGGAGGGATGCGGAGACCGCCCCGGTCTTCACGCCCAATGATGGCGAGTACGACTGGCTGGCGGCGAAGGTCTACGTCCGTTGCAGCGAGGGGAACACCCACCAGATGGTGGGGCACGCGCTGCGGACCCACTTCGTGGCGGAGCCGTTCGTCATGGCGACGATGCGAAACCTCCCGGACCCGCACCCCGTCTACAAGCTGCTCCGCCGCCACTTCCGCTACACGCTCGCCATCAACGAGGGCGCGCGAAAGGGCCTGCTCTCCGAGGGCGGCGTCTTCGACGACTTCATCGCCACCGGCGGTCCCGACAAGGGCCACCTGCAGCTGGGCAAGAAGGGCTACCAGCGCTGGAAGCTGTCCGACAACAAGCCCCGCCTGGACCTCGAGCGCCGCGGCGTCCTCGACCCCGCCGTCCTCCCCTACTACCCCTTCCGGGACGACGCCCTGCCGTTGTGGGATGCCTTCGAGGAGTATGTCGGCGGCGTGCTCCGGCACTTCTACCGGTCCGACGCCGACATCGTGGCCGACGCCGAGATGCAGCACTGGTGGGCGGACCTCACCGAGCGCGGGCTGCCTGTCGACAAGCTGCCCTGCCGGGAGCTCCAGCGCGTCGATGACCTGGTGGACATCCTGACCACGGTCCTCTTCACGGTCAGCGTCCACCATGCCGCGGTGAACTACCTCCAGTACGAGCACTACGCCTTCGTGCCCAACGCACCGCTCTGCCTGCGCCGGGAGCCGCCGAGGCAGAAGGGCGTCATCGGCCCGGAGGACATCGCGGCGATGATTCCCAGCAAGTCCCAGGCGCTCTGGCAGGTCGCCATCGGCCGGGCGCTGTCCAGCTTCGGTGACGACGAGGAGTACCTCCTCCACGAGAGCGGCTGGCGCGAGGACTACTTCCAGGAGCCGGAGCTCGCGGCCATCCGCAGCAGGTTCCACGACCGGCTGCGCGCCCAGCTCGAGGTGGTGAAGGCTCGCAACGCGAAGGCCGAGGTCCCCTACACCGTCCTGCGGCCCGACAGGATTCCCTGCGGCATCACCGTCTGAGGCGCACGCCCTTGCCCAACCTGCTTTCGCGCGGTCTGTTCAACCTGTTCTTCGGCGCGCGGCGCAAGGCCTTCGCGAGCCTGCCCGGGCCCCCGCCCGGCCTGCTGGGCAACCTCGGAGACTTCCTCGGCCCCCCGCCGTGGGACGTCTGCGCGCGCTACGGGCGCACGTACGGGGGCAGCACCCTCATCTGGATGGGGCCCAGCCCGGCGCTGGTGCTCAACGACCCCGCGCTCATCGAGGAGGTGCTCGAGACACGCCGGCTGGAGTTCGAGAAGGGCAACATCGGCGAGCAGATCCGCCACTCCACCACGGACGACACGCCCTTCATCGCGAAGCAGGGCGAGGACTGGTCACGCAAGCATGGGATGGACCCGCTGGCGCAGCCATGGACCGATGCGTGGCAGGCCGCGCAGGTGGGGCCGCTGCGGGCCGCGGTGGCCGAGTCGGTGGAGGCTCTGCTACGCGAGCCGTCCATCGACCTGACGCCCGCGCTGCGCCGACTGACCTTCGAGGCATTCTGCGTGGCCACCGTGGGAGAGAAGCTCCCCACCTCGGCCTACGACGACTTCATGCTCCTGGCCGCGGCCGCCGACGCGCGCATCCAGGCAAAGCTCCCACTGAAGTTCGTCTCCCCGCCCAAGGGCTTCGCGGCTGCCAAAGAGCGCTTCTACGGCCTGTTCGCCGAGAAGATTCGCGCGGCGCGCGCGGCTCCGAATCCCGACCGCGTGGACCTGATGTCGTGGACGCTGCGCGAGATGCCGGACCTCGACGACACGCTGCATGCCCACCTGCTGGGCGGGTTCTTCTTCGGGGGCGTCTTCTCCTCGAGCACCACCCTGGTCGGCGCCTTCCACCAGCTCCAGAAGTACCCCAACGCCGAAGCGCGGCTGGCCGCCGAGGCCGCCTCGCTGGCGGACGCACCGCTGACCGCCGAGCGCCTGCGCGACGCTCCGTGGTCCGAGGCCGTCACCTACGAGGCCCTGAGAATCCTGCCCGCGGTCCGCATCTTCCTGCGCACGCCGTCTTCCGAGACGCGGCTGGCGGGAGTGACGTGGCCCGCGGGCACGACCCTCATGATTTCGAATCAGCACCTGCACCGCGACCCGTCCCACTGGGCGAACCCGGAGGTCTTCGAGCCGGCCCGCTGGTTGGACGGCGGCGCCGCCAGGGATCCGCTCGGCAGCGGCCACTTCTTCCCGTTCGGGCGTGGCCCTCGTGCCTGCGTGGCCGGGGCCTTCGCGATGGTGTACCTGCGGACGGCGCTGCTGACCATCGCCTCTCGCGTCCGCGTCCACGTCGACGCGACGGAGCCCTTCGAGGAGGGCTTCTTCTTCGGCGTGGTCCTTCCCAAGGGCGTCACCGGGAAGCTCCACTCACGTCAGGCAGCGCACCCTCAACCCTCCTCCGGAGCCCCTACAGCCCCCGCTGTGAAAACCGCATGACCTTGTTCCGACATCCCCGAGACCGCATCCCCGTCCTGCTGTTCTTCACTGCCTTCGCGCTGGACCTGACGGTGTACTTCACCGCGCGAAGCTGGTGGCTCCCCATCCTGTGGCTCGTCCTGTGGGCGATTCCCAAGGGGTGGATCTGCGCGTGGAACCACCACCACCAACACCTGCCGATGTTCCGCCACGCCCTTCCCAACCGCCTCCTGGAGATTGTGTTCGGGTTCCAGACCGGGGCGACGTCACATGGATGGTTCCTGCACCATGTGGTCGGCCACCACCGCAACTACCTCGACCAGGAGAAGGACGAGTCGCGTTGGAAGCGCCGCGACGGGACGCCGATGGGCGAGCGGGAGTACTCCATCGTCACGACGCTCGTGGCCTATCCCCGCGCGTTCCGCGTGGGACGGGAGCACCCGCGGGCCCTCCGCATCTTCCTGGGGATGGGCGCGCTGCAGGTGGCGCTGCTCGGCCTGCTCTTCTGGCACGACTGGTACAACGCGCTCTGGGTGTTCCTGCTCCCCATGTGCGTGTCCCTCTACGTGACGGTCTGGGCCACGTACTTCCACCACGCGGGGCTCGAGGCGGCGGAGCACACACACGCCTCGTACAACATCGTGCATCGGGGCTACAACCTGATGACGGGCAACCTGGGCTACCACACCGCGCACCACGCGCGGCATGGCCTGCACTGGTCCCAGCTCCCCGCGCTCCACGCGCAGCTCGCCCGGGACATTCCCTCCACGCTCTACCGCCAGCCCGGCATTCCATTCGTGTGGTCCGGCGCGGAGGCGCAGATCGAGCTGAGCCCCGGAGACGCCGAGCCCCTGGCCCGCTGAGGCCCCGCCGCACGATGGAAAGGCGCACCTCGCGGGGGGAGCGCAGGCCGCGGGGGCCCACACTCCCGGGCTCCCTGCCTCGCCCCCGCGCGCAGCGCCACATGAGCAGGAGCAGGCCGGAGGTCCTCCAGGCAGGCGCTACTCGACGTAGTGCTGGCTGACCAGGATGCTGGCGCCGTTGTACGTGTCGACGAAGAAGACCTTCGAGTCGTACACCCAGGGGTTCGGG
The DNA here is from genome assembly GCF_010894405.1 of Pyxidicoccus caerfyrddinensis. Classification (GTDB taxonomy): domain Bacteria; phylum Myxococcota; class Myxococcia; order Myxococcales; family Myxococcaceae; genus Myxococcus; species Myxococcus caerfyrddinensis. Next base: position 18,632 of record NZ_JAAIYA010000034.1, on the reverse strand, counting down.
TGGTAGTGGATGTAGCAGCCGAAGAACGAGTGATTGGTGGAGCGCCCCCCGAGGTCGGCCAGGCCCGGGGCGGGATTGAACGACGCCTCCGCGAACACGTGGGAGGCCGCGACGGCGTCGCTGACGACTCCGAGGACCTCGCTCCCGTTGGCCAGATTCGGGCGATGCGTAGCGCCCTGCGGCAGCAGCGCCGGGTCGAGGCCAAAGCACTCCATGGATGTCACCGGGTCGTTCTGCGCCGCGGCGACGATGGGCCGCCAGTCGAAGTGCTGATCCAGCCGGATCTGCGCGTCGGGATGGTCGAGGCCGTTCACCTTGCCGACCAGCTGCTCGAACGGCCGCCAGCGGGTGGCGGCGTTGCGCAGCGAGCGGAAGACCGCGTTCCCGACGCCCGAGGCGTTCGACACCGCGACGACGCCCGCGTACGGCCGGGTGACGGTCAGGGTCTCGACGACAGTCTCATTGATGAGGAACGAGAGCACGCCCTGGAGCTCCTCCCGGTTCGCCTGATTGACGAAGTCGACGAGCGCGGCCGCTTCGACCGTGGAGACGGCGACCTGATCGTAGATACCGCTGCAGCCCGCGCCGACGTACCCGCCGTTCTTCGCCGCCGTGTAGAGCTGCTGGAGGCGCGTCTCGGCGACGCCGTTCACCGCGAACACCGACGCGACCGAGCTGAACGGCTGGGAGGCGCGCGCGTTCACGATCTCCTGCGCCACGTTGCTCGGCAGGTAGGCGTCGAGCTGGGCGAAGGTCGCCGTGTTCGCGTAGTCCAGGAAGCCGTGGCACTCCGGCGCGGTGTCCCCGAGGTCGTAGTTGAAGACGTTCGGGCCGCACTCCTCCGGGAAGCCGTCGTGGATGGCCGCGGCCACCTGCGCCGTGCCCCAGTAGAGATAGGCGCCATAGGAGTTGTCCCCCGCGCCGTATTCGATCTCCACATAGAACTGGTTGGTGTAGCTGTCCCGCAGCACGAAGCGGTTGATCAAGTCCTCATCCACCGCGTCGAAGGCCTCTTCGATGGTGATGACGTCGGTGTGCGTCGACTCGTGGACCGCCGCGATGATCTGCGCGCGGTCGAGCGCGGAGAGGCTCGGGATGGAGGCCGGGGTCAGCACCTCGTGGGTAATGAGCTGATTGCCCATCGGGCAGGGGCCAGGCCCGAGCGCCGATTTCGCGCTCCCCATCTCGACCTCCGGGCTGCCCACGTCGACGGACGCGCCGCAGCCGGTCGCAGTGAGCACGAGTGAGCCGAGAATGGTCGTGACGAGCTTTGTATTGCGAAACATCACCCCTCCTGCTGTTGAGCACCGAAGAAGAAGGTCGTGGGCTAGCACGGGGGAAATTCGAATGTCGAGGGGCTGGGTCAGTTCCCGAGGATGTTCGGCACGAGGAACGGCGTGTACCACGCCATCGACGGAGCGTCGGCGGTGTGAGCGCCGCTCGTGAGCGAATACGGCGCAAGGTCCCAGGGCGTCCATCCCAGCCAGACATCGTTGTTGCTGTTCATGTACGTCAGGAGGCCGCCGATTGCGCTCGCGCCATTGGCCGTGCCTGACACAGCCCCCAGCTCGGACAAGAACAGCTTTCGATTGTGGGTCCTCGCCCAGGTCGTGACCGTCGACACGAGGTTGGCATAGGAGGAACCGGACGAGGGATGGTCCTGATAGGCGTGCATGTCGAACGCGTAGTTGTTCGCGCTGTCGTGGATGGCCAGCGCCGCGACCGAGTCCAGGGGACCGCCATTGGGCGCGTACGTGTCCCAGTGGTCCACGTCCGAGGAGCGGCTGTTCGGCACCAGGATGAGGTGCGTGGAACCGGTGGCGCGGATTGCATCCATCACCGTCTGGATGGCCGCGAACCACTGCGTCGAGGTCAGCGGGAAGTCGTGAGACTCGTTCATCAGGTTCAAGATGACCTTGGGGTTCGCCAGCACGAGGTTCGTCAGCTTGACCCAGACGTCCGCCAGATGTGCGGGTGTCAGGACTCCATCCCCCATCACGCGCTGGACATATCCGGGCACCTGCACGCCAGCCGCGTCGTGGGTGTTCTCCGCGTAGCGGTTGTAGTTGTGAAGGTCGAGGATGACGTAGAAGCCTTCGGTCGTCGCCGCGTTGATGTAGGCCATCATCCCCGACACGTACGAGGGCGTGAGTGGCCCGTTCAACGTGTGCTGCACCCGCTCCCACGAGATGGGAAGGCGGATGGTGTTGAACCCCTTGGACTTGAAATACGCGAGCTCGCTGGCCGTCTGGCTTGCCGTCGGTAGCTCGTAATAGGTCTGGCCCGTCCAGCCATCCCAGTCGTTGCCATACTCGGGCCCGGCCCTGTTGATGCCGCGAAAGAGCACGCCCGTGGTGTAGGTCCCGGGCAGGGAGGTGTCTGGCGCGGAGACCGTGAACGAGACCTCGGGGCCGTCGTGCCAGGCCCCGGTGGCGTCCTGCCAGGTCGCGTAGCTCACCCAGGAGCCCACGGGGTCGGAGGCGGTGAAGTCGCGCGATGCGGTCAGCGTCAGGGTCCCGCCCACCGGGACGCTGACCGGGCCCTGGACCGGCGTCAGGTCGTCGTACGGCCCGCCACCGTGCGATGCGCCCGGGCGGCGAGCCGCGATCATCACCTGCTGCACCGAGACTGCCGCGCTCGTGCAGTTCTGGTAGGTGACCTTGCCCGTGAGGGACTGGCCTGCTTGCACTTCCACCTTGTCCAGCCACAGCGGCTCCGAGATGGCAAAGGCCGAGCCCGCGCAGCCCCCCACCGGACAGTCGACGACGACCTTGTCGACGAGCAGGTTGCGGTCCTCGCTGCCCGACATGCCATCGTTGGTGAAGGACACACGGATTTCCCGCGAGCCCGCCGTGGCGTTGTAGGTGAACACGTACTCCTTGTAGGTCGTCGTGTTGACCGCAACCGACCCTATCAACGTGCCGCCGACCGCCACCGTCATCTGCGGCCACACCCCGGCAGCCACGGTGCCGCGCGCCGTCACTTTCAGGGGCGTCGAGCCCGAGGCGAAGGTGTGGTTCGTGGAGATGTAGCCATTACTCCAGATGTTCCAGCCGCCCGCGGTCGCTCCACCGGTCGAATGCGACATGGACTCTGCCTCGTAGGTGCTGCTGCTCGGACATACCGACACCTCCTGCGGCGGAGGGTCCTCGAGGTCGAGGTCCGCAGCGCGGGAGTCACGCCCACATCCTCCGAACAGGGCCAGTGACACCAGGACCAGCAGCGAGGAACCCAACTCCCGATACGCGTTTGACCGCATGCTCGATTCTCCTTCGTGGGCAGTTGGCTTGCCGTGCACGTGCCAGCAGCTCCCGCCGCGACCCGAGTCCATGCATGAAACTCCCTGCAATCGAGGGGCGTGTTGTTGCCCGCCGTGAAGTCGCGGACACTCGGGTCGACAGGAGGCGTGTGCACCGCGGCGCAACTGTCGTGGTCAATAGCGCGAGTGCCGTTCTCCTGGGCCATGGCGAGCCGCGGTGCGCGGTCGCCGGCGTTGGATAGAGGTGCCAGGTGACGGATGTGACAGGCGCTGGCCTCGACTCCGCCCCCTGGAGCCTCCTCAGTGCACGCTGCGCGAGTGGTGGGCTTCAGGGTGGGAGGGCTGCGTGAGCTCGCTGGACTCCGAGTGCAAGAGCACGCCGACCGCGGACGGGGCGCCCTCGCGCGCCGAGAGCGGGAAGTAGCTCGCCAGCAGGCGGGCTTTGCCGCGGGTGCCGTCGCGCTGTGCGGGCACCAGGTGGAGGTCGGTCAGGGGCCGCCCCGAGGAGAGAACCTGGGAAACGGGGACCTCGAGGTCCTGGGCCAGGACGGGCGACACCTCGCTCACCCGGCGCCCGGAGAGGATGGCGGCGCTGGTCTCCCACAGCTGGGCCCAGGCGTCGTTGACGCGCAGCACGCGCAGCTCCGGGGAGAGGATGGCCATCGGCACCGGGGCGGCGGCCATGAGCGCATCGGTGAGCACCAGCGGCTCGGGGGCCAGTTGCAGCTCGTCCAGCGCCGCGGTCCTGAGCCGCTCCTCGGCCTCGCGCCCCATCACCTCGCGCTCCCGGTCGCGCAACAGCCCCTCGTGCCGGCGCAGGTGCTGCGACTGGAGATAGAGGTCCACGAACACCGCCACCTTGGTGCGCAGCATGTCCGGGTTGAAGGGCTTCACGATGTAGTCGACCGCGCCTTGCGCGTAGCCCCGCTGCACCAGCGAATCCTCGCCGGAAAAGGCGGTGATGAAGAGGATGGGCACGTGGCGCGTGCGCTCCCGTCCCTTGATGAGCCGGGCCGTCTCGAAGCCGTCCATCCCCGGCATCTGCACGTCGAGCAAGATGCAGGCGAAGTCCTGCTGCAGCAGCGCCGCCAGCGCCTCCCGCCCCGAGCGAGCCAGCACCAGGCGCTGGCCCAGCGGCACCAGGATGGCCTCCAGCGCCACCAGGTTGGCCGGGATGTCATCCACCAGCAGGATGCTGGCTGTCTCCGTCTCTGAGCGTGTCATGCCCCGAAGGGTAGGCACTCCGTACATCGCAGGGCCGGGCCCCACGTCCACTGAGCAGCCAGGGGGGCGGCCGCCTTCCCGTACGTTCGAGCGCGACTCGCGCTGAAAGGACGGCCTCAGGCGTCGCCGCGTCCTCGGTACAAGGGGCGCGGGGTGTGCCCCTCCTGTAACTCGAAGCGGGCGCAAGTCCTGCGCCCTCAAGGAGGGGCAGAGCCGAAGCCGGAAGAGGTGAGCGGGCCGGCGGAGACAGCGTCGAGGTGGAGCCGAACCCAGCCTAGTCCCGTCGTAGCTCGAAGGTGGCGGTGACGTAGTCTGCGTCGGTCTGGACGTAGGTCAGGACCGTCCCGCTGTTCGAGACGAATAAGTCGAAGTGCGAAATGCCTCCGAGGTTGTCGGTGAGCGTCGCGGCGCCGCTGCAGTCGGGATTGAGGGTGTAGGTGCCCGAGTAGACGATGCGCGCTATCGCACCATTGGTATTGACGGTCGCCGCACCGGTAAAGGTCCCATCCCCGTTGAAGACGTCACGACCGGCCTGTGCGAAGGGGACCTGGTCGGACCCACTCACGACGAACCCACTGTTCGCATAGACGTAACTGCCCTTCAGCATGCGCGGCTTGCATTGGGAGTTCGTCGAAGACTCCGCTGCGGGAACCTCGCCAAATGCATCGTGCGCAAGTCCCAGGAGACCGACCGTGAGGACACTTCCCATGACGTACCATTGGAATCGCTTCATGTTCCCTCCTTCGGTTCAGGCGATCACAGCCCTGTGCACAGCGGGACGAAGGGTGGCACGGCCCGGGTGTTCTCGAATCAGACCCGGGTAGGTCTCGGCTGAGCAGTAATGGACTTCCAATCACTCTTCTGCCGACTGACTCAAAGCTCCTGTAAGGGGTTTCCACATCACCTCTCGATGCAATTCAATGGCAAGCGACATCTCGCAAATCCAGCCAGAAGTCTGGCCACGATGACGCCCTATGTGTGGGGGAAGATCTGCACGGAGCTCGCGCTCCGCGGGGTGAGCCAGTACGCCCTCTCGAAGCTGCCATCCCGAGTTCCCCGAAGGCCCCGAAACCGGGCCCCACCCGGTCAGGGCGGAGCCCTATTCCGCCCTCAGCGCGACCTGGGGGTCCACCCGCGACGCGCGGCGCGCGGGCAACCAGCTGGCGAAGACCGCGACCCCGATGAGCAGCAGTGCGAGGCCGCCCACGGTGAGCGGGTCCGCGGGGCTCAACCCGACCAGCATCCCGCGCAGCGCCTGCCCCACCGCGAGCGCGGGCCCCACCCCCACTGCGACGCCCACCAGCGCGAGGCGCAGGCCCTGCCGCAGCACGAGGCCCACCACCTCTTCCCCGCTCGCCCCGAGCGCCATGCGGATACCGAGCTCCCGAGTCCGCACGCTCACCGCGTACGCGACGACACCGTAGAGGCCGAGGCTCGCGAGCAGCAGCCCCACCAGCCCGAGCACTCCGGCCACCGTGCCCCCCACCTTCTGCGGGAGCAACGCGAGCCCCATGTGCTCGCGCAGCGGCCGCATCATCATCGGGGCGAGCACCGGTTCCTGCACGCGCAGGCCCTCGCGAAGCAGCGCCAGCGCACGCGCCTCGTCCCCGTCGCGGGTGCGCAGCATCACGGCCGCGTTGCCCGTGTAGCTCTGCGCGATGGGCGCCCACACCGCGGGCCGGGGCACATCACCCCAGTCGTGGTACATCGCGTCGCGCACCACGCCCACCACCTGCACCTGCGTCTTGCCCAGCGTGAGGGTGCGGCCCACGGGGTTTCCCTCCGGCAGGTAGCGGCGGACGAAGGACTGGTTCACCACCGCGACGTGCAGGGACTCGGCGCTATCGGCCGCGCTCACGTCGCGCCCCTGCACCAGCGGGATGCCGAGCAGCGCGAAGGTGCCCGGCGTCAGCTCGGAGTAGTCCACCTCGAAGGCCGTCTCCCCCGGCGGCGGAGGCAGTCCCGGCACCTCGAGCGACTCGGTGCGCCGGCCCATGTCCAGCGGCGCCACCGAGGCCAGGCCCGCGGCCTCCACCCCGGGCAGCGCCGAGAGCCGCTCCACCAGCGCGCTCCAGTAGGCAGGCCCGTGCTGAGGGTCCAACCCGCCCGTGCGCAGGTCCACCGAGGCCATCACCACGCCGTCCGGGCGGAAGCCCAGCTCCAGCCCCCGCGTGTGCTGCACGGCGCGCATCAGCAGCCCGGAGCCCGTGAGCAGCACGAGCGTGAAGGCCAGCTGGCTCACCACGAAGAAGGCCCGCAGGCGCGAGCCACGCTTGTTGCCAGAAGCATCCCCCTTGAGCACGGGCATCAGGTCGCCGCGCGCACCGCGCAGGGAGGGCACCAGGCCGAAGAGCGCGCCGCAGGCGAGCGCGCTGAGGAGCGCGAAGAGCATCACCCGGGCGTCGGGCCGCAGGTCGATCGCGACATGGACCGGGATGGGCAGCTCGAACGCAAGCAGCGCGTCGGTGGCCCAGACGGACAGGAGCAACCCTCCCGCGCCACCGAGAATGAAGAGGAGCAGGGCCTCGGTGAGCAGCTGGCGCACGAGCCGCCCGCGGCCTGCGCCCAGCACGAGCCGCACGGCAATCTCGCGCTGGCGCGCAATGGCGCGCGCGAGCAGGACCCCTGAGACGTTGACGCAGGTGATGACGAGGATGAGCCCTGTGGCGACCAGGAGCACGGCGGCGAGCGCGGACAAGGGCTGCTGCAGCTCGCGCTCCACGTTGCCGAGCGAGTGCGCCCGAATGCCGCGGTTGCGCAGCGTGTCCGGGTGGGCGAGCGCGAGCGACTGGCCCAGCGCGGCGAGCTCCGCCTCGGCGGCCCGCGGACTCACGCCCTCCTTCACGCGAACGATGGCCTCGAGCCAGCCGCCTCCCCGCGCCTCGAGCAGCGCACGCCCGGGCAGGATGCGGGGCTGCTGCGACACGCTGACCCAGGCCTCGCGCGATACCGTCACACTGGGGCCATGGAAGTCCGGGGGCGCGATGCCCACCACGGTAAAGGACTGGCTGTTGAGGCGCACCGTCGCGCCCAGCACCGCGGGATTCGCCCCGAAGCGCCGCGTCCACAGCCCGTGGCCCAGCACCACCACCGGCGCGGCGCCCGCCGCGTCATCCTCGGGGGTGAGCAGCCGGCCCAGAACCGGCTTGATGCCCAGCACTTGGAAGAAGCCTGCGGAGACGAGCTGCCCCGCGACGAGCTCTGGCACCGCGCCCTCCGTGTCGCCGAGAGAGAGAGGCCGATCGGCCCAGGCTCCCACCGCCTGCAGCGTCGAGGCATGCTCGGCCACATCCAGCAGGGTGGGCCACGAGAAGGCGCTGCGCGGGGAGCCCTCCGAGGAGGTCGCCTGCAGCGTCAGCAACTGCTCTGGGGCGGTGAAGGGCGGCGGGCGCAGGAACAGTGCGTTGACCAGCGTGAAGCTCGAGGTGAAGGCCCCGAGGCCTACCGCGAGCGACAGGATGGCGACGGCCCCCACCAGGGGAGTGCGCAACAGCAGCCGCAGGGCGAGTCGTAGGTCCTGCGTCACTCCAAACATGTGTGCCTCGTCGAAGCGGGGATAAGGACGGTGGGTGGAGCCCTTCTCCGCCTCTCGTGCCCCGGGCCACTGCCAAGCCCATGCCATCGCATCCGGGGACCTCTCGCACAATGGTCCCGCCCGTTTCCGACGGCCGTCCGGGGTCCTCCGTCACCCGACTGCGCATCCATGGGACGCGGCCTTCCCGGGAACGAACAGCGCGGCTTCTCCTCGGGAGGGACCTGCCGGGCACGGAGTGCCCGGCAGACGGCAGGTCTGCCGGGCATCGGACACGCGGACGGCTACCTCGTGGCCCTCGAGCTGGAGCTCAGGAGGTATGTGCCGGCGGAGTTTCCCGGGCAGCGATGATCAGCGAAGGGCCTGATAGCCGTAGCCTGCGACGATGACCGTGGAGAGCAGGTTGCTGTGGGCGGTGCCTTCATACAGCCTGAAGCTGTAGGTGTGTCCCACCTGGATCCACCACGCGAACTCGCAGCCAGACGAAGCCCGGGTGAAGAGCAGCTCGGACTGGCCGTTATCGCTCACCCAGACCTCACCAGTCGACGCGTTGTTGACCTGCCAGCAGATCTGCGTCTGGCCGAGGCTCGTGACGTTGGTGTTGATCCACACGGCCGTGGGGTTCGCGGTGACGGTCCCCGTGGCGTAACCCCCTCCTCCGCTACGACAGATCCAGTTCGCGTCGCAGTAGTAGCCGCCCGGGCAGTTGCCCTCCTCATCACAATCAAGAGCCAGTTGATGGACGTCGCCATCGCGTGAATCGCTGACGTCCGGATCCGACACCTGCGCCGGCTCGACAGTCTCCGCCGCGCTTCCGCAAGCGCTCACTGCCAGTGCCACCGCGAGAAACGCTGCGCTCAGCCATCGGCTTTTCATGCACGACTCCTTGTAAGAGTTCAGAGGGAGCAGATTCATGGTTCCCTGGTGCAGCCTGAGTGGGTGTTCGGCTCGTCCCCGAGTTCATGTTGTTGGGACGAGCAGGCCCCCCTCAGGTTGAGGGAGCCGACGAGGCGCAAATTGATGCAGAAGATCCGCGAGCTGCCGGGCACACGCCGATGCAGCACCTGAGATGCAGGCCAGGCGGGGACTGCACCAGAGTCTTTTCTGGGGTGACACGGAGTGGAGGCGGCGGGAATCGAACCTGCCGCTACCGCTCCAGCGCGGCTCAGCTCACCACAGGCAACGAGAAGCCCCCGTCGCGGGGCAGGGAGCGCAGGCTCATGGCTCCAACGGGGTGGCTCGCGCCCGACTGTACACGCGGGTCAGAAGGTGCCCTGCCCCGGCGTGAGGATGCGGTCCGGGACATAGCGCCGCTTCGCGTGCTCGAAGCGATCCCAGAAGGTTGGTGTCCACAGAGGCGGATCACTCCCATCGCGTCCCTGGCACGACCTGGCACATGTGGATCCGCTCGAAGCCGTCCTGGGGCTTGCAGGCGAGCACCCACGGCGTGGCGGTCTCCGGGGCGAGCGGCTGAATCTCCTTGCCGAGCATGCACATGGCGCGGTCGGCCGTGAGCCACTGGCACCGGGCGGCCGTGATGGGCTCCTTGGGCGTGCACTGGGCCTGCTCGCGCCGGAGCGCCATGGGAACGGGCGGTAGCCTCCCCGTCCTGAGCCAGTCGAGCTCGGCATCTCCCTTCGAGACCTTCCGGGTCCGGGTGCACATGGAGGTTGCGAAGCGCCCTTCATACAGATGGGCGTAGACGAGGTACTCCTCTCCGGACTCGAAGGAGTAGCTACAATCACCGCCGCCGTCGTCCGTGTCCACGACGAGCTTCGCCCCTCCGGTGGCGCCCTTGAAGGCCTCGATGACTTCGATGCGGACCTGCCGGGACGCCACAGAGACCACACGGCCATGAACGATGACGCCGGCCTCGTCGCGTGCCGTGCGAAGCGCGGTCGGGAGGTCAGTCCAACCGCCACAGCTACAAGCGTCGGCGGAGGACGGCAGGGCGAATAGCGCACTTCCCAGCAGCAGGGCGATGAGCCTCATCCACGCAATCTACCTGGATTCGGGCGCGGCCCCCACCAGCCCGTCTCAGGGCCAGCGCGTGGTGAGTATGGGCGGGTAGCAGCCCTATGACATCTTCGCCGGGGAGCGATTCCCGCTGCGGGCAGATGCGTCCACGGGCGCGCCGGCGTGCTCAGCGGTGCTTGAAGAAGAACGTCATGCGACAATCACGGACCGACCATGTTGAAACGTGACGACGTCATCCACGGAATCGACCTCGCGTTCAAGGATGCGGCCATTCCACGAACCGAGGAAGAGCTTGCACCGTCGGGAATTGAGGCCAGATACGTTATCGACCACTTCTTCGGTAAGACGCGGAACGACGTGGAATCCCAGACCTTCCTTGGCTCGCTGTACATGGAAGACTTCTCGTACATGACCGACGCCGCCGTCCTGTACTACTTGCCGGCGGTTCTCCGCATCATGCTGGCGAATTCGACCGACTTCGAGCTGTGGATTCATCTCCACGGCTTTCTTCGTCGCATTGATGGTGACTGTCCCGCCCCTGCGTTGACGGCTCTCAGCGTCGCGCAGCGCAAGGCGATTGCGGACTGGGCAGACACTCTCAGCCAAGAGTGGGCATCGTCGAAGTGGATGTCGCAGTTCTCCAAAAAGGCCGCCAGGCTGGCATGGACTTATCGCTCAGCTGGCTGAAGGACTCGCGAATCTGCGTTGGCTGCTCCGCGCGCGTGATCAGAAAAAGTCCCGGCTGACTTCCCCCGGCTTCGCCACGAGCCGGACCCCATCGTGGCCCTGACGAACGGTCCGCCCCATGCCGAGCACGAGCTTTTCGAGGATCGCGTCGACGGCCCTGAGCGCGGGGGCGGCGGCGGCCCTTCTATCGGGGCGCGGGGTGATCGGCGGGTCAATCAAGGGTCGAAGCCGAGCCAGCGCCTCGCCGGGCAAGAGCGGCTCTTCGGCGATCTTCATCTCGAGCCAGGTGGCTGAAATGGGGCCGGCGAGCCCGTAAAAGCCGAGGGTCTTGTCGTAGTACGCGCGGAAAGCATTCGAGAGCGCGGCGCGCGAGACGCTGCCCTCCCAGGCCGACACCACGGTGGCCAAGAGCTCGATCGCCGCGCCCTCAAGATGGACTTGCTCGGCGAGGTTCCCGTCGCCGTCCGACGCGAGCTCGCGGCGGTTCTCGTTCCACCTCTGGCGCGCCCGCAACAGCAGGCGCCGGGCTCGCTTGTTGGGTCGAGCGAAGAGGAGCCATGGCCAGCAGGAGTCGAAGTCGCCGGCCCACGCATCGTCGGGATCGAGCCTCTCTGCGAGCCGCTCCATCTCCGCGTCGTCGGTCGAACCGGATGCCATCCATTCGAGCACCAGCGCGAGGGCGTGGGCCTTCTCGTTTCCGCCCTGTCGCAGCTCGGAGACCTTGGTGACGATGTGCTCGCGCCCGCGGTCGAGCTGGCCGAGCACGGCGAGCCGGAACAGGTCGTCCTCGCCCTCGGGGACGAACGGTGCCTCGTCGAGCCGATCCGCGAACGCCTCCCAGCTCGTGCGCTCGACGTACACGCCGTCGGCGGCGAGTGCTCGTCGAGCGGCGCGAAGCTCGTCACGGAGCTTCCTGCTGTCGGCGCGCGAGCAGCCTTGGAGCCCCACGATGACGACTTGGGCGACCGGATAGGTGTCACGACGACCGGCGACGAAGAGCCACGACGTCAGCGCATCGTAGTCCTCCGCGGAGACCACCCCCATCACGAAATCCCGTGCGATGGTCCAGAGCATGACCGCGATCACACCTACCAAGGAGACCGTGTTGCGGGCGACCCACGCGGGCTCGAGGAGCATGGCCACGAGAACGGCCACGACGAGAGCGCCGAGCGCGAGAAGGCGGAGGCGGCGGCGAGTCATTGGTAGAGCGCTCTATCGAGCCGCCGCCGCGAAGGCGACGGGCAAGTGCGTATTGCGGCCAAGGTGAGCGCCTGATGAAGCTGCCGCTCCAGCGCGCGCTGCGGGCGGCGGGCATCAGCCGCGAGCAAGGGCGCATCGGCTGGCACGACCTGCGGCACACCTACGGCAGCCACCTCGCCATGAGGGGCGTCCCGCTCAAGGTCATCCAGGAACTGATGGGCCACGCGACCATCGAGATGACCATGCGGTACGCCCACCTCGCTCCTCCCGCCGGGGCGCGCGAATCGAAGCCCACCGGACCGAGGCCGAGCCCTTCCACCGCCGCTCGCGACAGGCCGTCGTGGGCCAGGCGTTGTCCCGATGCATCCGGGCCACCCTGGAGGCCCTCCCGGACAAAGGGAGGGAGACTGGGCTGGTCATCGCAGCCCTGAATGGGGATGCCTACAGAGCCCAGGACTGGGGCACGGCGCTCGCTCGCGTCCGAGACCTGAACCTGGGCGAGTCACGCCAGTGGTACCCTGCCCAGAGCTTCGGGGAAGTCGGCGCCGCGACCGGGCTCGTCGGGCTCTGCATGGCCATCCGGGCATTTGCCCGCGGTTATGCCGCTACCCGCGGCGTCCTCGTGTGGACCGCGGGAGATGATGGAAGCCGGGGCGCTTTCTACGTCAGGGCTCCGAACAGGCAGTCCTTCGAAGACGGGAGGAAATAGATGACTACCGGCAAGCACGTCGCGCTCTCGAAGCTCAAGGAGCACAAGGACGAGAAGGGCTGCGTGGCATCGCGCGTACAACAAATCGTGCATCAATCTCCTCAACAGCTACAAGCAGTCGCTCTCCGAGGATGAGGAGGGGCACGAAATCACACCGGCCAACGTGGATGGCATTCGCACCAACATCGAGACCTGGGAAGACAACACCTACAGGGTTCTCGTCAATGTCGGACGAGCGACTGCGATTGCCAGGAAGGCTGCGGCCAAGGTCAACGACGTCTTCAGGACGTAGACAGGGTGGCGGACTCGGAAATGGAAACGACTGGGACGGGGACGAGCGAATACTTCATCCTGGAGTGGACAGTGCTCGACGGATATTGCGCCGTCTTCAACCTCCCGGAGGGGATGCCGAAGATTCACAAACCCGCGCGCGGCATCCGTATGGGGAGCGAGTTCCCGGAAGGGCTGCGGTTCAGCATGGCGAAACAGGAGCCTGGGCTGAAGATCGCGGATGTCATCCCGAACGCCGTGAACTACTTCATGGTGTCGAAGCGGATGAAGGAATTCCTGGAGCAGCATTCCGGCGCCGACATCGAGTTCCTCCGGTTCGTGCTGCTGAACCATCGCGGACGTGTCGCGAGCGAGGACTGCTATATTGCGAACGTCATCGGCATGCAGGACTGCGTGGACATGGACCGGTCGGACGGAGACCGGGATGCGCTGAAGCCGGACCGCTTCATGTACCTGCGGCGCCTGGTCCTGAAGGAGGACAAGCTCGACCCGGCGGCGAAGCTCTTCCGCACCTCCGCGGTTCCCCGGCTGATGATCGTCCGGAAGGACCTCAAGGAGCAGGTGGAGAAGGAAGGCGTCACGGGCATCACCTGGTACCCCGTGGGTTCGGAGGTGGAAATCACCCTATGAGCCATGACTACGTGGGCGTTGCCCGGTACAACATGTCTCTCACCCTCCGCTCCAGCCTGGAGGGGATGGTGCGCCAGGACGAGTACCAGGCCGACCACGTCTCGAACGTCTGCGTGGCGTACTGGGTGCTCGGCATCTGCGCGCTGTTGCAGAAGGCCGACGTGGAGGCCTTCGCCGGGCTGCTTTGCAAGGCGGGGCAGGCCCGGCTTCACCTCCTGGCGCTTGCGGAGACGCTGCCTCTCCCGCCGGAGCGACTGCCGGGAAGCGACAACATCGGCTTCAGCGATGCGCTGGCCGTCGGAGACCTCGTGACCGCGAGGTCCATTGCCCGGCTGTCTACGCGCCGCCACCTGGAGGGTGTGGAGTACGAAGAGGATTTCCTCTTCTCCCAATTCCTCCGCCAACTGCTGGGATACCCCAGAGCCCCGGACGCGCTGCACCGCGTGCTGGCGCGCTGGGAAGAGGTCCTGGAGGGTGGAGCCGATCCTCGGCGAGAGGCCTGCCAGTCCCTGCTAGAAAAGGACGCCGACGGCTTCCGGGCCGCGTTCGAAGCGCTCCTCCGCGAGCGGAAGCGGGAGTTCAGCGAGTACGGCCGGCGGCTCGATTTCGATGCCGAGGTGGGAGCGACGACAGGCAAGATCTACATGGACGGGCTGGCACTGTTGAGGGTGGCAGAGTTGGAGGCCCTGCCTCCCCTACCCGCGCTCGAGCAGGTCCCGCCCCTGGCAAGGGTGCCGCTCGGAACGCCGCTGCCCGCCGCAGACGCCTGGAGGGTGGCCTGAAGCGCACGATGGCCAGCGGCACGTAGCCCGCGGCTCTGCTCGCTCCGCGCGGATGGCCTGGAGCGGACTGCAGGGAGGCGGCGGGAATCGAACCCGCGGACAAGGCGGAAGCAAAATCCTAAGCAGGTCGCGCTGTTACCGGCTAACGCCTTGATCTCACGCCGGATCGTTCCCCCGCTCCGTCCCGTCTCGTCCCGTCTCGTTCCGTTCAATTCCCCGCTGGAGGGTCACACTGGGGGCACATGGGGGCTCATCGCCTCGATTTGAGCCCCGCGCGGGAGAGCTCCCTGTCAATCTGCGTGAGCGCAGACCGTGCGGTGGCGGCGAGCTTCTCCGTGGGTACACAGACGTTGCAGTTCCGCACGTAGAGATACATGCCGGCTCCCATGGCGGCCTGGCTGGTCACTACAACGTGGCTGGAGGGGCCCAATGCGACAGCCTTGTTCTCCCTTCCAAAGTCCTCCATGCGTTGCATCAGGGCCCCGTCGGACAGCTGGTACAAGCGGACGTCCGAGCGGGTCGCCACGGTGACGAGCTGTGAGCGCGTGTCGACAGTGCAGGAGACCACGGGCAGGCCGTTGGTTGGGAGCACCATGGCGGTCTTGTCACGCTTCCATCGCCAGATGAGAACCTCTCTCGAGGTCCAGATGACTGCGGTGTCGCCCGCGCTCTCGTCCAGTTCGACCGCGGCACACTCCGCAGGTGGGCGCTCGAGTCGCGCGATGACCGCCCAGTCGCTGGCTCGGTGGACCTCGATCGCACCTGCGGAAGTCGTGAGCACATGGGTGCCGTCCGGCGACACGGCGAGGTCGCAGTATTTCACGCTCGACCCCACGCGCCGTGTCTCTCCGCTGGATGGTGTCCATACCGTGGCTCCACCGCCTGGGAGCGCGGCGACCGCGATGCCATGGTTCTTGGCGAAACGTGCCACGAAGCCCGCGCCAAACGAATGGGATGCCACCGTATGACCGTCGTGCAAGTCCAAGACGAGCGCTTTACCGCGCTCGGTCGAGATCAACAGGTGGTCATCGGTCGTGTTGAAGGTGACACGGGAGCGCTCCGGTTGCAGGAAATTGTCGCTCAGGTCGTACGATTTCCCGGAAGACATATCCCAGAGGAGAATGTCGCCAAAGACGTCGCCCGTAGCGAGCAGTCGGCCATCGCTGGAGAGGCTCATCGACACCACTTCCTTGAGCGTGGGTCTCCCCCGCCCAGGCACGAGCATGCGGTACTGGAACGGCCAGAGCCTCAGCACACCCTCCTGGGTCAAGGTGCCAACCATCGTGCCGTCACGGCTGAACGCCGCGCCGACGACGGGCGTCTCGTGGCCTTTGAGGTCGATGAGCTGACGGCGGTTCCACCCTTGCCACACTGTGGCGGTATCCGCGGTCGCCGTCATGGCAAACGCCGCGTCAGACGTGATGGCAAGATGGCTGCCTGGAAGCCGGATGGATTGGCTGCCGTCCTCGGGTTTGCTGCACTCATCCTCAACGCAGGTCCATGGGCCGCTGGGGCGCCGCGGTGCACGGAAATAGATCTCCGGACGACTGGCATACAGCGTGAGGTCGCGGCCGCGTCCCGCCACCCAGATGACGCGCTGATATCCCACATCCCCCTCCGCGGTCCCTTTGGTCCATACGGTGAGTTGACCGGCGTGGAACCAGACCCGCGCCACCCCCTTGTCGAGGGTGAGAAACGTGCGGTCCTCCTCCTCACCCAGCCTGCGGCCACGAACGGTTCCATCGGCGAGCCCGAGCAGGAGCGTTCCTTCTTCAGGGTGGAAGGACACATGGCGGACGGAGTTCGCCGGATAGCTGAACTGGGCGACTCTCGCACCGGTCGCTGCGTCCCACACGCTCACGTCTCCCTCGGCAGACGCCGTGACGATCTGTGTGCCGTCCTCGTTCCACTCGGCCGAGACGACGTTCTTCGCGTCGAGCGTGCGCAGGTGCTCACCGGCTTGCAGACCCCAAATCTCCACCGCGTTCTCGAGAGTGACCGCCAAGAGCGAGTCCGAGCCGAAATCGAAGTCTCGATAACGGCCGGGTATGACTCGCCACGGCTGAGGTGCCGCCAGCGCCAGACGGAGCGCCCCGTGTGCCTCCGCCGTGGGTTCGTGCTCGACGGCCTTCAGGGCGATGCGAATGGACTCGAGCGGGTCGAAGGTCAGCGCGGTGAGCGCATCGTTGGCGCCCCTGCGGGACGCTGCGACCTTGCCTTGCCGCTTCGCCTCGCCAAGTGCCTCCTGTCGTGCGAGCTCCGCCCTCTCCCGCGCCGCCTCGGAGTCTCGGAGGCGAGCGGCCGCTCTCGCTGCCTCGGCTGACGCCGCGTCCGCGCGCTCCGATGCAGCGCGCGCGCGCTGGTCCTCGAGTTCTGCTCTCCGTGTCGATTCATCCGCGGCGGCCTTGGCGCGCTCTGCCGCCTGACGCTCCACGTCCGCTCGATGGCCGAAAAATGCTAGAGCCGCGACAGCCAGAAGCAGCAGGCCCAGCGCGGAGAGTGCAAGCACTCGAATCCGTATCTTTGCACGGGTGAAGCGCGACGCGCTGAGGACACGCTTGACGACCTCCGGGGACGGAGACCCTTGCCCCAGTGCCTCCGAAGGCTCCGGAATCGGCTCCGGCCCCCTGACCAGCTCGCGCCATCGCGCGGTAGCCAGCGCACCTCCTACGTTCACGAGGCACACCGGCCGGCGCGTTGCGAGAAACTGCCGGATCTCCGCCTCCACGTTCTCCGACCTCGCCGATGAGTCCGTGGCAATGACGACGAGCATGCTCGCCCGTCCGAGAGCACGCCTCAGGGGTGCTGGGAGCTCAGCGCCTACCGGTGAGGCCCATTGATCGACGTAGGGCGAGAGCCCGTGCTCGAGCAGCGCGTTCGCAAACTGAAGCACATAGGCGGTGTCTCTGCGCGAGTACGAGACAAAGACGTCATCCCCCAGGAACAGCCTCGCAAGAAGCCCTGTGACAGTCCTGCGAAGCGCTCGTGGTTCCGAATCATCCCGCCCGTCTCCCCCGGTCATGTCGGTCCCACCGTGCATGCGTCAGAATGTACTACTCTGACCTGCTATGTCATATGCATCAAAGTGCGGAGACGTAAGGGGAGTCCTCTATTTCCATACAGGAGGGATGACTCCAAGCCTCGGGACACGGTTTCAGTCCACGTCGGTGCAGGCGCTGGCTGTAGCGAGCCAGCGCCCGCCGGACAGCGGTGAAGAGTCGCTCGAGGGTCCGGTGGCACTCTCAACCAGACGATCCATCGAGAACGCCTGGAGGCATTCGTCCGCGGCGCGTCGCACGGCCGCGAGTGATCCCTCCCGGCGGGGAGGAGGCGGGGCCGCAGGAGGGGAACCCGTCGTTGGCCCCAGGTGTAGAGGAGCCGAAGAAGAGGCGCTCGCCACCTGTGGACTGGGCCGGACTGCTGCGCCGTCGTTTCGCGTTGGACATTTTTGCCTGCGCCCATTGCGGAGGCAGGCACCGGGTGTTGGCCTGGCTTACGGCCCGGCAAGCGGTGCGCTCGATATTGGGAGCACCTGGGCCTGCCCTGGCAGCCGCCGAGGCTGGTCCCGGCCCAGGGGTCAGTCCAGAGCGTGGGCCACGCGACGATTGAAATGACCGAGCGCTACGCCCACCTGAGCCCGGACACGCGCAGAGAGGCGGTCGGAGTGCTCGACCGGCCACTTGCGCCTGCGTGCGACATACGTGCAACACGGATGGAGGAAGCCGCTAACCATCCGTAAAGACGTACTAAGAAAACACCGTATGCTCACATGCCGCGCCCCACTACCCCGGTGGTCCACCCGGCGATGCCGATGTCGACCTTCTCGCCGGGCGCCTGGCCTTCCCTGTATGTGCGTCAGGTCGGCTCCCACGATTGACCTTTCGGGGCCTGCTCGGGCTTCACTCACGTTGCGCTCATCAGCTTTCGCTGTAGCGCTCCAGCAGCCAAGACCCGCGCTGGGAATGTGCATAGGGGCGGGAAGTTCTGTTCGAGGTCACGCAAGCCTGCTGGTACCAGTGACCGGTCGCAGTTAGGCACTTGCTGACCTTGTGGAGGCTGTCCACCAGATTGCGGTACTCCGAGGGAGCGTTGGTGGTCCCGGAAATCCATTGCTGGTAGGTTGTCGCTTCCCTAGGATGCAGGTCATGTCCACGGTCCTTGTCACCGGAGCCACAGGTTTCTTGGGCGGTGCCATCGCTGCCGAGTTACTGAAGCCCCCTGTGTCAGGGAACATGTCGCCTCGGCTGACGTGCCGAGTTGACGACGCCCTGGGGGCGAGAGCAGGCAGAACGCGGTGCCGTACACGGATGCATTCAAGGCGCAGATGGTGAAGCGGATGGT
>NZ_JAAIYA010000033.1 GCF_010894405.1 Pyxidicoccus caerfyrddinensis | reverse complement strand
AGCCGGCTTCCAGCGTTCCATGCGCCACCTCCGTGAGGTGGCGACCTGATCACGCGGCGACAGCCCGCGTCGATCGCTCTCGCAAGTGTTCGACTTTCCTCGGGCCGAAACCTGATCGGTGCTCTAGCGCGTCGTGTTGGACGGCGGTCGACGTCCGGCCCGCCCATTGGAACCCCAGGCAGGGCTGAAGTAGATTTCTGAGAACACCCGCTTTTCCTACTCGCGAGTGTGACTCAACCTGGAGGCTCACATGAAGAAGACGATTCTGGCCGCAATCGCGGGCTTCGCCGTTGCCTTCGCCGCGGGTGTCATCTCCACTCCGCCGGCGGAAGCTCTCGCACCGTCCTGCAAGACCAATGCGGACTGTGCCAGCTTCTCCTGCAGCAGCCCGGAGCAGATCCCGGTCTGCCAGCGCGTTGTGACGCCCAGTGGCACGAGCGGCTACTGCCGCTGTGTGTACTGAGCCGGATTGGCGCCCATCGCTGAATTGCTGGCGCGCCGAGCCAGCAGTCCGGACCGCTTCCGCCCGCACTGGCGGGAGCGGCCCGGGCACTTGAAGGGCTGCCGTGCGTTATTGGGCCATCAGAGTTCCGGCGTCGTGTACCACGGGCGCGGGTGCGGTTGACTAAGTTGCCAGGCGACGTTGCTCGTGCCCTCCACCCATGCGTACTGGATACGAAACCCGGTGGGCAGCGTCTTCCAGTAGGTGGCTGCCCAGGGCTGCAGGAGCGACTCCTCATAGCTGCCCGGAACCGGAACATGCGCGGGGTCAGTGGAGGCCTGGGCGTACTCCTCGTGCGCGCGTTCACGACTCGCGGCCTCGATGCGGATGTCCGAGAGCCCCATCGAGTAGTCGGTGTAGCGACTCCACTCCGGGCGGGTTACGGACTCCCACGCCGCCCCTCCGACAGGCGTCAGGGAGTACCAGAAACCTGAATAGTGGCGGGGCACGCATCCGCTCTGCGCGAATGCACGCTCGACCTCATGCAGCGTGCATGCGCGCACCCCCTCTTTGTTCTTCACTTCGATGAGGCCTGCCTGGCAGAGCGAGGCGAGGAACTCCACCAGCTCGTTGTCCCCGAGACCGTGCGTGCGGCGATTGAGAATCTCCTCGATGCGAGGGCTCCTCAGGACCGCCAGGTTCACTCCACTCTCCACGACTTCATCCAGGAACCAGAACGTCTTTCTATCGATGTGTATGGACATGAGGTGTGCGGACAATCACCGGGCGCAGTGGCGCAATGCGGCTCCGCATCGGCCGCTCGATATCATAGCATTGGCGCCATCATGGATATCGTCATCATCGGAGGAGGCGTTGCCGGCGTTGCCAGTGCGATCGCACTCAGGCAGCAGGGGTTTTCGGTACGGGTGCTGGAGAGACATCGCGAGAAGACCAACATCGGCGCCGGCATCGTGGTGTGGCCGAATGCCGCCTTCGTGCTCGACCGGCTTGGCGTTCTGGCGGAGATGGAGACGGTCGGTGGACGCCCGGTCGCCATGCGTCGGCGTTCGAACGCCGGCGAGGACCTGGGCTCGCTCGACATCACGCTGATCGACAACCGGATGGGTTATCCGAGCCTGTCGGTGCTGCGCACCGAGTTCCAAGACATCTTGCTGCGCCGCCTGTCGACGCTGGGCGTCGAGGTGGAATACGGCACCGCGGTCGAGCGCCTCGCCACCTCGGAAGCAGGCAGGGCGCGCGTGCTGCTGGCGCGAGAGGAGATGCTAGAGGCCGACGTCATCATCGGCGCCGACGGGCGCATGTCCTCGCGTGCGCGCCTCTACGTCAAGGGCGACAATGCGCCCGTGTATCAAGGCTTCATCAACTGGATCGGCGTGGTTGAATCGGAGGACCCGATGTTCGACGACATCGCCGTCACTGATTACTGGGGCGTGGGCGAACGTTTCGGCATCGTTCCGGTCAGCGCGCACAAGGGGTATTGGGCTGGCGGCGCGGCCAGCATGGAGATTCAGGCAAACGCGCCGGACCGATACAAGGCGGAGTTGGCGGCGCTGTTTGCATCCTGGCCGGAAGCGGTCCGGCGCGTCATCGATGCGACGCCGGTGCAGCGCATCAACAAGATTCACGTGCACGACCACGACCCGATGCCGCGGTGGCACCGGGACAATGTGATTGCCATCGGCGATGCCTCGCATGCATCGCTGCCGACCTCGGGACAGGGCGCCTGTCAGGCACTGGAGGATGGCTGGCACCTGGCGAACTGCCTGGCCGGCCATCCCGGCGACCCTCGGCGCGCGTTCGAAGCCTTCACCGAGCTGCGCCTCGAAAAGACCCGCGCCGTCACCATGACCGGACGCGCCATCGCGGCGAGCCTGTTCAGCCGCGACGAGCAGGCCTGCCTGCGCCGTAACGAAGCGAGCAAGGCCAGCGACTTCTCGGCCCTGGCGGCGGGCATGGCGCGCGGCTGGAGTCAGCATCTGCCGCTCGCACAAGAGGCCGGGGACCTCCGCACCGGGCCCGGCCAGGGCTGACGCAGCCGAGGCTCAACGCCGGGCCGCTCCAATGCGCTCGAGCACGGCGGCCACCACGCGGTCACAGCGAGGGGCCTGGAAGACGAAGGCCTCCTCCAGCTGGTCGTCGAGCCGGGCCGTCATTTGCTCGCGGACGAGCGCCTTGGCCCGATGCAGCCGCGTCTTCACCACGTCCTCACTGACGGCCAGCGCCTCGGCGGTCTCCGCCGTGGACAGCTTCTCGACCTCCCGGAGCATGAAGATGGTGCGGTAGATGTCCGGCAGCTCGTCGAGGGTCTGCTCCAGGTGCCGCGCCAGCTCGCGGCCGAAGGCGCGTCGCTCCGGGCCGGGCTCGTTGTGCTCCAGGTCCTTCATGTCTTCCTCCCGGGTGCCATCGCCCCCGCCGCTGAGGGCGACCAGCCGGCCGCGGTGCCTCAGGCGCTGCAACGCCTCGTTCACCGCGATGCGGATGAGCCAGGTCGAGAACCGCGAGGAGCCCTCGAACTGCGACAGGTGGGTGAACGCCAGGACGTAGGCCTGCTGCATCACGTCCTCGACCTCGGCCTCATCTCGAATGAGGGAGCGCACCGCGCGGTACACGCGCTGGTTGTGCCGGCGCATCAACACCTCGAACAGCGCCGTCTCCCCCTCCCGCACGCGCAGGGCAATCTCCTCGTCGGAGGGCGGACCTGCGCCTGGCGCCTCTCCTGGATGCTTGCTCAGCTTCATACCCATTGGATGCCGCGGCCGTGGAAAGGTGACAACACCCCTCACTGTCACCTCGGGGCCTCCTCGCGACTCAGATGGGCACAACCGCAGCGTTGCTGCAAACCCCTGGAGGTCAAGATGGATGGCCGGCTGAATCAGTCGTGGTGGGCCCTGAAGATGACGTTCGGACTGGTGCCGATCGTCGCGGGGCTCGACAAGTTCTTCAATCTGCTGACGGACTGGACGCAATACCTGAGCCCCTGGATTGCCCGGATGGTTCCCGCCTCGGCCTTCATGCAGGCGGTCGGCGTCATCGAGGTCGTGGCGGGACTCCTGGTCCTCTCGAAGCTGACGCGCCTCGGCGCCTATGTCGTCGCGGCCTGGCTGGTGGGCATCGCGGTGAACCTGCTCACCACGGGGCACTTCCTCGACGTCGCGGTACGAGACGTGGTGATGGCCGTGGGCGCCTTCACCCTCGCCCGCTTGTCCGAGGTACGGGCCGCCGAGCCCGCGGCCGAGCACCGGGAGAGAGGCGCTCTGCGTCCCGCGCAAGGGCACGCAAGCTGATGAAGAGGGGATGAGCCTCACCGAGGCCGTGGCGGCCTGCCCCCGGGCCCACCCTGGATGGCGGGCCCGGGCAACGAAGCCTCAGTCGTTCGCGTTCTCCGGAACGTCATCGGTCGGGATGGGGTCCCGGGTCCCGAAGTACACGTTGGGTTCGCCCTGGCAGAAGGCGTAGGTCTCCACGAAGGTCTCCAGGCGGAGGGAGGCGCTCGGCGTGCCCGGGTTGGAGACGCACCGCTGCAGGTGGGCATAGCGGCCGGAGTCCATGGTGAACATCTTCTCGCCCTCCTGCCGCCACATCTTCTCGAAGGCCTCCTTGTAGGCCGTGACCTGCTTCGCGCCCATCTCGATTTCACCGGCGTTGTTCGGCTTGATCTCGATGATGGTGCAGCTCTTCACGCAGTCGAGCCGGCAGTCCGAGCGGTCCGGGTGCGGGTTCTTGCACCACGAGCTGTCGATGCCCGTCTCCTTCATGTTGCAGCCGCTCTGACGGGCGTCGTGCTGCCTCTTGCCCTCCAGGAGGCGGGCGCGAACCATCGGGTTGTTCGCTCCGCGCAGCTCACCGTCCTTCACCGGCTCGACGCGGTCCCACGCCTGGACGATCCAGCGCTTGAGCTTCGGAGCGTTCTCCGAGCCCATGCTGATGAGCAGGTCCGCCGAGCTGAGCATCTTGTCGCGGTCCGACTGGAGGCGGCTCCACTTCCCGTTCAGCTCGCTCGCATAGCGGTCCGCGATGGCGTTCACCTGCCGCTCCCAGTCCAGCTTGTTGCAGTACGCCTCGTGGATCTCCTTCGCGTCCTGGAGCGCCGTCGCCCGGAAGGAGTTCAGGTCCGCGCGCCAGGCATAGAAGTTCCGCCGCAGCTCCTTGTAGGAGTCCTGCATGCCCTTGTTGTGCGAGCCCAGCTTCGCGAGCGCATCCTGCACCCGGGAGTTATCCTTGCCCTTGGCGATCTCCTGGCACTTGTAGCGGGACTCCTCCATGCGCCGATTCCAGCGGTCCCAGATTTCATTCGCGCCGTCGTTCAGCTCGCTCCGCACGTCCGACCACTTCTGGTGAGACTCCGAGAAGTACCGCGCGGAGCCCTTCCAGCGCTCCATCTCGCGGTGCTTCTCCTCCATCTTCTTCAGCTCCTCGCCGTAGGCCCGGCCAATCTTCTCGGCCTCGTCGGGGATGGTGATGAGCCCCTTGCGGCCCTCCGCCTTGTCCTTCTTGTCGACGAAGCCCAGCATCAGGGAGGTGAGGTTCCGGTCCGCCTCCGTGCACCGCTCCGTGAGCCGGTCGTTGTCGGCCTTGAGCTGCGCCTCCTTCATCTCCTTGAGAGCGCGCGCCGACTCCTGGAACTTGTCGACCCAGTCGGCGTACCGGTCCGCCATGGTCTTTCCGGGGTCGTTCTGGGCGCCCAGCGACCGCAGTTTGTCGGCGTTCTCCTTCACCTTGTAGGCCATGCGGATGGCCTCCTCGATGTCGCTGGAGGAGCTCTTGGAGGAAATCCCATCGAGCCTGTCCTTCATCCGGTTGAGCGAGTCCTCCACCTCGCGGACCCGGTCCTCCTCCTCACCGGCGAACACCGACGGCGCGGCCCCCAGCGCCGCGAGCAGCACCACGCCTCGAAGCATCGTCTTCATCGTCATTCCCCCTCTTTCAGCGTGCGCGGATGCGCGCCCTTCACCTGCGGATTGCGAGCCACGAGCTTCGCCGCCGCCGTGTAGTCGAGGGCGACTATAAATGGGTCTGGCGCGGCATGAAATGCATTGCATTTCATGCGAGGACTTTGAGATGTTCCCAGCCCCGCGGGCCGGCGGGAAGTGCGAAGTCGCAGCATCCCAGAGGCCCGCTGTCCCCACCTCCTCCTGGCGACGCTGCTCCTTCGCGGACGACCACGCGCAGTCGAGGGGGATGTCTGGAATGAATCGTATCTACCTGGGATGTGTCCTGCTGCTGGCCCTGACGGCCTGCCAGGATGCCTCGATGGAGTCCGAGCAGAGCACCGCGAGCGCTCCGGAGTTGCAACAAGAGGTGTCTGGGATTCAGGGCCTGCTGCCGCCTCAGCCCCTCCCACTCTTCATCACCACCAACAAGCTGCCTCCGGGCCACGTTGGCGCGAGCTACCTCGCGAAGCTGACCGCCATCGGTGGAAACAAGCCGCTGTCCTGGAGGCTCGTGTCGGGGCCGCTGCCCGGAGGCCTGTCGCTCGCGGTGGACGGAACGCTGTCGGGAACTCCCACGACCGAGGGCACCACCGTCCTCATCGTGGAGGTGACGGACGGCGTCCAGCGCGTGCGCAAGCCGCTGGGACTGGCCATCCATTCGGACCTCGTGCTCACCACGGAGGCCCTGCCCGGAGCCTTCGAGGGCATCACCTGGCTCTCCGCCCCGGGAGTCCCGGTGCGGCTGTCGGCGCGCGGCGGCCAGCCTCCGCTCACCTTCAACGCCAGCCCCCTTCCCGCGGGCCTCACCCTGGACGCCGCGAGTGGCACCTTCTCCGGAGCCCCCGCCCCGGGCAGCGCCGGGCACTCCATGGTGACGGTGCGCGTCTCGGACGCGGCGGGAGACAGCGTGGAGCGCGTCCTGCCCCTGGAGACCCGCGTCCCCCGCCCCATCGCCGCAGGCGGCGCCGCGAGCCTTCCTCCCCGGGGCAGCCCGCTGACGGACACCCTCACCGTCTTCACCGTGGACAGCGCCGGCCGGGCCCTTCAGGGCGTGGGCGTCCGCGTGCGCCGCAATGGCCAGGAGTATGACCCGCCGAGGCAGGCCCTCTCCGACGCCACGGGCAAGGTGGTCTTCACCGGCCTGGGGCTGGACGGCGACTCCGACACCGTGGACATCACCGCCAACGGTCACCAACTGCAGAACATGACGATGGCGAAGGTGAACGCCGCGCTCGTGACGCTGTCCCTGGGGGCCTGGCCGCTGCCGATGCCCCGCTATGACTTCGTCTCCGCCACGGACCCGGACTCCGGGCGCATCCTCGTCACCGGCGGCTACAACGCCCTGGGGACCTGGGGGTGCATCGACAACGTCGTCGAGCTGGGCGACGCCACCACGAACACCTGGCACGAGCCCGTCCTCCACGGCATGCCGGCCACCATGCCGGCCCGCGTCTACGGCGCAGGGGCCTTCGCCAGTGGCACGCTCGTCGTCTTCGGCGGCCTTGCGTGCCTGGACAGCACCTACCCCACCGAGACCTGGGAGTACGACGCGGACGCGCGCGCGTGGACCCGGTGGGACGTGGCGGGCCCGGAATCTCGCAACGCGCCGGCGATGGCGGCGGACGGGACGGGCGAGCACGTCGTCCTCTTCGGGGGCTACTCCACGAGCGCCTGGATGACGCTCGACGACACCTGGGTCTACACGCCGGCCACCCACGCCTGGACGCAGCGCTTCCCCGTCGGCCCCATTCCCACGTCCCGCTTCGACGCGGCCACGGCGTTCGATTCGGTCCACGGTGAGATGGTGGTCTGCGGAGGCACCCACGCCTTCCTGGGCGAGCTGTCCGACTGCAACGCCTACTCCTCCGCGAACAACACGTGGAGGCCCCTGCCCTCGATGCCCTCCACCCGCAAGGACTTCGGCCTGGCCTTCCACCCGGCCACCGGCGAGCTGTACGCCTTCGGCGGCAAGGTCGGTGGCCTGGACCGGAACGACCTGCTGGTGCTCCGCGACGGAGCCTGGCTGACGCTGGTTCCGGATGGGGCGCCGGGCGCTCCGCCGAAGCTCCATGGCCATGCGCTGGTGGCGGATGCCCGGAGCGGCCAGCTCCTCGTCGTGGGTGGCGCCCGGCAGGCGGACAACCGCATCAGCGGTGACGTGTGGAGCTTCGCGCCCTCCACGGGCCAGTGGACGTGGCGCAATGCCCCGCCGCCGTCCCGGCCCTCGGTGCGGCTGTCGGGCCTGCTGTCCGGAGGCCCGTCGGGCACTCGCATCCAGGCCACGGTGCAGGTGTCGGGAGACGGCGGCTACCTGGGCCGGAGGACCGTCACCCTGGTGGGTGGCACGGGCCGCTACGAGCTGGCGGACGTGCCCCTCGACGAGCGGCTCTCCATCACTGCCTACGTCACGGACCGGAGCGTGACTCCGGCCGTGCTCTGGTCGCACGCGGACCTGGGCGTGGTGGGCCCCTTCACGGCGGACACGTCGCTGGACGTCGCCTTCCCGCCCGGGCCGATGCCGCTACAGACCACCATGGCCACCCTCGCCCTCAACGCGTCGTGGCTGTCCACGGCGTACCTGAGCGGCTCGGCCTACCGGCAGCGCCCCGGCTTCTTTTCGGAGACCAACGGTGTCGTCCAGGCGGACCTCGCTGGACGCAGCCTGCGCTTCGACACCATTCCCCTCCAGCCCGGCACGGAGCAGTGGTTCACCGCCATCCTCACCGGACAGACGATGACGACGTGCGTGAGCGCCTGGGTCTACTGGGAGGGCACGCCGAGCCAGCCCCTGGCCGTGCCTTCACCGTCCACGAACCTCACGCCGGGCGTCGCGGAGTGCATCGTGGGGCCGGAGATTCCCATGGTGGCGCAGGAGACCTGGTCGCTGACGCCGCCCGAGGGCACGAAGCTGCTCCAGGTGGGAATCGGCGCAGCGCTGGCACCGGATGACTGGCTCTACATGGCTCCGGTGGGCGAGCAGCCCGTGGCCTTCCAGCTCCCGGAGCCGAGCACCCTCGCTCCGTCGCGGCCCCGGCCGCCCGGTCAGCACGTGTCCTGGTACGTGGACACCGGCACCTTCACCACCAGCGCGTTTGACTACGACGACTTCTCCCTGGCCTTCATGCAGCCGGACGCCTGGGTCCGCGCGGAGCCGTACGTGTACGTGCGCGCCAAGGAGTGAGCCCTGGGGTGACGTGAGTTGTGGCGCCGCCCGGGGCCTCCGGGCGGCGCTCTCCTCCAGCGCTACACCGTCCCCGCCAGCGCCCTGCCCGCCGCGCGGCCGGAGAAGATGCACCCTCCCAGGAAGGTGCCCTCCAGCGCCCGGTAGCCATGCACGCCGCCACCGCCGAACCCCGCCACCTCGCCGGCCGCGTAGAGGCCGGGAATGACCTGCCCATCCGTTCCGAACACCCGGCCCGACAGGTCCGTCTCGAACCCGCCCAGCGTCTTGCGCGTCAAGATGTTCAGCTTCACGCCGATGAGCGGCCCCGCCTCCGGGTCGAGGATGCGATGGAGCTTCGCCGTGCGCACCAACTGGTCCCCCCGGTACGAGCGCGCCTGGCGGATGGCCGCGAGCTGGAGGTCCTTCCCGAATGGATTGTCCAGCTGCCTGTCGCGCGCCAGCACCTCGCGCTCCACCGTCGCGTAGTCCAGCAGCGGCGTCTCCGTCTTCGTGTTCATCCCCTCCACCAGCGCCCGGAGGTTCTCCGCCACGACGAAGTCCACCCCGTGTGACTTGAAGGCCTCCACCGGCCCCATCGCCTTCTTGCCCACCGCGCGGTTGAGCACCCCTCGCCAGTCCTTGTTCGTCAGGTCCGGGTTCTGCTCGGAGCCCGAGAGCGCGAACTCCTTCTTGATGATTCGCTGATTCAGCACGAACCACGAGTGCTCGTGCCCCGTCTTCAGGATGTGCTCGAGCGTCCCCAGCGTGTCGAAGCCCGGGAACAGCGGAGGCGGCAGCCGCTTGCCCGTCGCATCCAGCCACAGCGAGCTGGGCCCGGGCAGGATGCGGATGCCGTGCCGCGGCCAGATGGGACTCCAGTTCCGCAGCCCCTCCGTGTAATGCCACATCCGGTCTCGGTTGATGACCCGCGCCCCCGCGGCCTCGGTGATGGAAATCATCCGCCCGTCCACGTGGTCGGGAACCCCCTGGACCATGAACTTCGGCGCCGGGCCCAATCTCGCGGGCCAGCTCTTGCGCACCAGCTCCTGGTTGCCGCCAATGCCCCCCGACGTGACGACGACCGCCGAGGCCCGCAGCTCGAACTCGCCCGCCGTCTCTCGCGAGCTGCTCACGCCGCGCGGCGAGTCCGAGGGCACCAGCCGCATCCCCCGCACGCCCACCGCCGCGCCCGCCTGGACGAGCAGCTCATCCACCCGGTGCCGGAACAGGAACGTGAGCGTCCCCTTCTCGCGCGCCGCCTGCGCGCGCCGCACGAAGGGCGCGAGCACTCCCGGCCCGGTGCCCCATGTCACGTGGAAGCGGGGCACCGAGTTGCCGTGGCCCACCGCCCCGTAGCCCCCGCGCTCGGCCCAGCCCACCACGGGGAACCAGCGCATCCCCAGCTGGTGGAGCCAGGGCCGCATCTCGCCCGCGGCGAACCCGACGAAGGCCTCCGCCCACTTGCGCGGCCAGTGGTCCTCCTCGCGGTCGAAGCCCGCGGTGCCCATCCAGTCCTCCAGCGCGAGCGCATGCGAGTCCTTGATGCCCATGCGCCGCTGCTCGGGCGAGTCCACGAGGAACAGCCCGCCGAAGGACCAGAAGGCCTGACCTCCCAGGTTCTGCTCACCCTCCTGGTCCAGCACAGTGACGCGCTTGCCCGCGTCCGCGAGCTCCGTCGCGGTGACGAGCCCCGCCAGCCCACCACCCACGACGATGACGTCCGCTTCCTGTCCCATCGGTGCGCCTCCAGGTGTCCCCTCCAGGGGATGGCGGATGATAGGGGAATCCCCCGGCACGGTGGTGATTGAGGGTGCCGGCCGTTATGAAGAGGAGCCGTCCACGAGGGGGGTGAGGCCCAGCGTGTCCGCATAGCTGTGCAGTCCGCGAATGTGATTGCCACCGTCGACCGCGAGGGTGTCCCCGGTCATCCACGACGCCAGGTCGCTGCAGAGGAACGACACCACCTTCGCCACGTCCTCCGGCTCGCCACACGTCTTCCCGAGCGGGGTGTGGGCGAGGAACTCCCGGGCCATGGCCCCCTGCATGAGCCCGGCCCCCTCGGCCAGGGGCGTGCGGATGGCTCCCGGTGCCACGACATTCACCCGGATGTTGTACCGCCCCAGCTCCGAGGCCGCGACCTTCGAGAAGTTCGCGAGCCCCGCCTTGGAGGCGCAGTAGTGGGCGAGCCCGTCCGTCACGGCCGTCTGGTTCAGCGAGGAGATGTTGACGATGGAGCCCGGCTGCTTCGCGGCGACCAGCGCCTTCGCCAGGGCCTGGGTGAACAGGAAGGGCCCCTTGAGGTTGATGGCCAGGACCTGGTCGAACTCCTCCTCCGGCAGCTCGAGGACCGTGCGGAGGGTGGCGGAGCCGGCGTTGTTCACCAGGATGCCCGGGAGGCCGAACTCACGCGTCGCAACCTCGATGGCCCGCGTCACGTCCTCCGCGCGGACCACGTCTCCCGCGAAGGGCACGGCCCGCGTACGCCCCTCCGCCACCCGGTTGAGCTCCACGGCGGCCGCCTCCACCTTCTCCCGGGTCCGTCCGAAGAGGAGCACGTTGGCGCCGTCTCGCATGAGCCGCGCGGCGATACCCAGCCCGATGCCCTGCCCCGCTCCCGTCACGATGGCACTGCTCGATACCAGCTTCATGGTGGCTCCTGTATCCAAGGTACAGGTGCCAATCTAGATGGACTGCGTGTGGCGCACCAGGACCGGCGGCCCCGCTCCACTCTGGTTCGAGGGAGCGAGGCGCGCGGAGCGCGTTGACTACTCCTGGCTGAAGGACTCGCTGAGGACCGTATAGCCCGAGGCCGAGCCCCTCACGTCGATGCCCGTGAACTCGTGGTACGGGTAGGCGCCCGCCGCGATGTTCTCGACGAACTCGATGGAGTCTCCGACCACGTCCTTGCCAGCGACATTCACCGTGAAGGTGCTGCCCCGCGCGGCGGCGACGCCCCAGACGCACGCGCCCACGTTGCTCGGGTGGGGGTTCGTCGGGGTGGGGACGACCTGGTAGAAGGACCAGGCGGTCCAGCTGATGTAGATCCACTCTCCCTTGACCTGGATCCAGCGATTGAACGGGCCCGTGGACGACTGAATCACGCCATCCCGATACACGTTCACCGTGAAGGTGGCGCTCGACGAACCCGTGAAGCCCGGCGTCAGGGTGAACTGGTTGTCGTTCTTGCTGTGAGCAACCTGGAGGGTGCTGACGACCTGGTCACCGTCACGGGCCGCGAGCGCGAAGGTGCCAAACTGCTCGATGGCGGCCTGCTGCGACCACCTCACGGCCCTGTCGAAGTTGCTGGAGACACCGTCGCTCTTCGGGTCTCGAAGTCCGGAGACCTCGAGCCCCTCCTCCGTCCTGGCGAGCGTCGCCGCGCCCAGGGCGCAGCTCTGGATGCCATTGAATTGATTGACGCACGTCGACGCAGCCCGCGCCTCCTGGGTGTCCAGGGATGGCTCGCCGCCGTTGGCAGGCGACTCACCCTGGCACCCCGTCAGGCCCAGGAACGCACCCGCCAACAGACAACCTGCCCACTTGCTTCGCATACATGACCTCATGTCAGTGAATGGCCGACGTCTTGCTTCATGGGACGGCGGCGCAGGGCACTGCACCGAACAGGCCACCCATCGAGAATGATGGGATTTCACTCTGGGAGCGGGCTCCGGAAGGCACTCACGGAGAAGTTGCTGTAGTCATTCTTGTTACAAAACAGAGCCGTTTGTAACGTAGACCGCCACGGTCCTCATTTTGTGTTTCACCATGCCCGGGACTGGAGCACACGCCCCCAGTCCCAGGCACGTCCCGGAGTGCTACGGGGAGAAGAGGCCGAAGGTGTCGACCTCGTAGTACAGCGTGGTGCCCGAGCGGTCCGCCGTGTCCGTGTACGTCTCGAAGCCGCCGTTGGGGCCGAAACGCCGCACGAAGGTGACCTCGTCATTCGTCACCGACGCGGTGGAGATACCCGTGGCGGGCAGGGGCTTGCCCGGCGTGCCGATGCCGAACTCCTGCGCCCATCCATCGCCCGTGCCCTCGAAGCGCACGCGCCCGGCCGCGGCCACGCCGCAGAACTGCGGGTCCTGGTCATAGACAGGCACGTAGAGGCGCGCGCCGCCATTCACGTCCGCCGAGATGCTGGCCGCGCCCTTGCGCGCATGGGCGCGCGGGTAGAAGAGGAGGCCCGGACCGTTGCCGTCGTCTTCCCGGCGCGGGCTGAAGTAGCCGCTGGCGTAGAAGATGACGTTCGCCTGCACCGTGCTGTGGACCGTGACGGCGCCGTTGCTCAGCGCGCTCAGGTACTCGTAGCCCTCGCCGAAGCCCTCCCACGTCGTGAGCGCCAGGCCCGTCTGCGGCACGGCGTCCCCGGGACGGAAGGCGGAGACCCGGTACTCGGCATCCGGCGTCGACTGCGTCCACTTCATCCACGCCACGGCATTGCCCACCAGGTACCGGGCGTCCGAAGGGACGGTGTACGTGAACGGCCCGCCGAACTCGACGCCCACGTTCCAGGTGCCCACCACCGGCACCTGCACGGACTCGCTCGCGTTGATGGCGCGGCCCAGCCGGTGGGGCCCGGGCGTGACGAACTCGAAGGAGTCGAAGATGGGCCCGGGGGCGTCCAGCAGGTGCATGTAGAGCGCGCCCGGCCCCGGCGGGGCGTAGTAGCCGATGATTTCCACGCGCGTGTCGAAGACGCTGTCGGCGGTGAGGACGAAGGAGCCATTGGCGTCCAGCGGCAGCGTGACGAGCTGCTCGGTGGGGCGCGACGGGCCCGAGCCCACCCGGATGACGCCCGCGCCCACCGTGGGGGCGGGCTGGGCGGTGGAGATGCGCAGCCGCGGGTGGCGCCCGGCGGTGGACGCCTCACCGTCGTAGTCGCAGAGGTAGCCCTCGAAGTAGGGGTTGTCGTACCAGTGGCACTCGGGCCACTCGCCCCGGTAGTTGGAGAGGGTGATTCGCGCCACCAGCGCCTGGGCGTTGTCGGGCAGCGTGCTGGCGTGACCGTCGAAGCGCTGGCCCCACCCGCTGGACAGCGGGTAGTTCTGAGGCCAGTACGCCGTCCACCCCTGGGCGGTGTCCAGGTACTTGAAGGGCGTGGCCAGCGGGTAGAACGCCAGCCCCTGCCCTGGGGTGCAGGGCGCGGCGGACCGGGCCTCCAGGGGAAGTGCGAGTGTGAAGAGGGCAAGCGCCGCGAGGAGCGGCTTGAGCCAGGGTGTCTGCATGGGGGGCCTTTCGTTCCGCCACGCGCCTTCATGGCGCATGGGGCCCGAGAGGATAGGCCCACCGGGGGACAACCGGGCCTCGCGCCTTCAGGGCTCGCGAAGCCGCACGAGCCTCCAGGCGAGGGGCATGCACAGACCGGCGATGGCGGCCTTGAGCAACCCACCGGGGAGGAAGGGCAGGAAGCCCTTGTGGAGGGCCGTGGAGAAATCGAGCGGGGCCGCCACGCAGAGCCAGGGCACGCCGATGGCCAGGATGACGAGCTGGCCCGAGAAGAAGAGCGGTACCGCTTTCCACGGCTGCCTGTCGAAGCCGTGCCACGCCGCGAGCCCGATGAGGAAGGCCGCGGGGATGAAGCCCACCAGGTAGCCGCCAGTCGGCCCGAGCACCTGTGCCCAGCCGCTGGCCCCCTTGGAGTAGAACGGCAGTCCCAAGGCCCCGAGCAGGACGTAGGCGAGCTGCCCGGCCATGCCTCGCACGGGCCCGAGCGTGGCGGCCGTGAGGACGACCGCGAGCGTCTGGCCGGTGATGGGCACCGGGGAGCCCGGCACCGCGATGGCGACCTGCGCGAGCAACGCGGTGAACAGCGCGGCGCCGAGCACGAGCGCCCCATCATGGATGCGCGTGCGTGCGAAGACGTCTGCCAGGACGCGAGGCGGTGGAGTACCGGTGCCCGCGCTCAAGGCTGTCCCACCCGGGAGGAGTGCGAGCAGCGGGACGACGGGGAGGGGCGTGGAGACACGGACCGATGCTCAGCGAGGACGCGCTCCGATGCAAGACGTCGGCGAGTACACTCCGGGCATGACAATGGACCCTCACGGTGCATGGGCGTACCGCCCGGATGCTCCCCTTCGAGGCGCGGCGGATGGGCCGCTCGCGGGCCTGACGTTCAGCGCGAAGGACCTGTACGGCGTGCCGGGCTGGCCGCTCCGGGGCAGCTCACGGGCAGTGCTTCCCGAGGTGGGTGACAGTCCACTCGTGGCTCGCCTCCTGGGGCTCGGGGCGACGCTCCTCGGCAAGACGCACCTGCACGAGGTGGCGCTCGGCATCACCGGCGCCAACGCCTTCGGCGGGACTCGCAACCCGCTGGACCTCACGCGTGTTGCCGGTGGCTCCAGCGGCGGTGCGGCCGTGAGCGTCGCGACGGGCGAGGTGGATTTCGCGCTCGGCACGGACACGGGCGGCAGCATCCGCGTGCCTGCGGCGTGGTGCGGCGTGGTGGGCTTCAAGCCCACGAAAGGCAGCGCCGCGTGGCCCACCGAGGGCGTGCTGCCGCTGAGCGACACCTGCGACCACACGGGCCCGCTCGCGCGGGACGTGCGCGGGGTGGTTCGCGTCCACAGCGCCTTGTCGGGCGAGGCCGTGGCGCCGCGGGAGTGGGCCGGCGTGCGCGTGGGCATATGGGACATCTCCGCCTGGGTCACCCCGGACGTCTGGTCCGTGGTGGAGGCGGACGCGGCAAGGCTGGCGGCGCTGGGGGCGCGAGTCACACGTGTGTCCTTCCCCGACGTCATGGATGCGTACACTCCCATCGTGCTGAGCGAGGCGGCGGCCGTGCACGCGCGGGCCTTGAGGAGTGAAGCGCCAGGCTTCCTCGCCGCCACGGAAGCGAACCTGCGCGTGGGCGCGGCGCTGAGCGAAGCGGACGTGGCCGTCGCGCGCGCCAGGCGGGAGGCGTACCGCACACGATTGGAGGCGCTGTTCAACAAGGTGGACGTGCTGCTCGGCCCCGCGGTGCCGGACGTGGCGCCACGGTTCGACCAGGACGAAGTCGCCGTCGCGGAAGGAGCGCTGCCGGTGCGGCGCGCGGTGCTGCGCATCACCGCGCCGTGGAGTCTGCTGGGCGCGCCGACGCTGTGCCTCCCGCGTCCGCTCGGTGCGCTATCGGTGGGCGTGCAGTTGGTGGCGCCATGGGGACAGGACGTGGCCCTGCTCGGCTGGGGACTTGGAGCGGGTAGCTGAGACAAAGCCTGCGGACCTGAAAGAGACCAAGGACTCCGTGGAGTCGCTCGAATCCCAGGAACCGGGCCGCGGCTCAGGCGCGCCAGAGCTTCGGCTTCGTCTTCGGCGCTCCCGGAGGTACGACAGCCGCTCCACGCGCAGCACCCCGAGGGCCAGCGTCTTCTCGTCGGGTGATTCCATGGTCTAGGCCGGGGTGAAGCGGTGGGGACCGGTGAGGCCCTGGGACTCGAACCACTTCCGGGCCGCCTGGATGTGCAGGGGGAAGGCGAAGATGTCCTCCAGTCCCTGCGGCCCATGGATGACGCCACGCTCCTGCGACTCCGAGCTCGGCGTGAAGGCCGCGAGCGAGGCGCGCTCGAGGGTAGGAGCCACCGAGAACAGCAGCACCCGGTTGGGCCGGGGCTCGGTGCTGGTGAACCACAGGGGCGTGAGCTTCGTCGCGTCCACCGTCACGCCGACCTCCTCGGACACCTCGCGCGCGCCGCCCACCTGCCACGTCTCGTGCTCCTCCAGGAAGCCGCCCACCAGGGCCAGCATGCCCTTGCGAGGCTCGATACCCCGCCGCACCACCAGCAGCCCCGTGCCCTGTTCCGAGCGCACCGGTACGAGCACCACGGAGACGGGAATGGGGTTGGCCCATACCGTCACCTTGCATGCGGCGTTGGGACAGGTGCGCGGATAGGCAAGCGGCTCGGCGTAGGCGGTACCGCAGAACGAGCAGAAGCGATCCTTCACGGGAGGAGGCATCGGGAGCTCCAGAGCGAGAGCGGGGAGGCCGCTCAGCCATCCTACCCTTTGGACGCTCCAGCATGCGAGACCGGTCCGAGCTGCTCGAGCCACTGCATGTTGCGCAGCCCATCCTCTTCAGCGAGAGCATCCATGCCTCCGGTCCGGCACCCGAGCCCTGCGGCATCCTGGGACGCATCTACAAGGACCTGTGGGAAGAGTCCCTGGACGCGAAGCGCGAGGACGCGCGGGAGGTCCTGGACCTCGCCATCCAGAACGACGTGCGTGGCTTCGAGGCACGTGTGAAGTGACCCGTGCTCACCTTCCGGGCGGCGCAGCCTGTTCCCCGGAAAGAGTGGCTTCGGCCTGAAGGTTGGTGGAGAGCTGCCAGGAACGCGCCATGGCTGCCCACTGTTCGGGGCCGGTGGCCAGGAAGTAGGGCCTGCCTTCCAAGGCTCCCACGAGGAGCCTGTCACCCCTGGGGGAGAACATGCTGACCTGCGGAGCAAGTCCATTGGGGATGGGGAACTCACCCACCTCATGAAGGCGGATGTTGCTGCTGTCCCAGAGCCGCACCTCGCCATTCGCCATACCCAGCGCAATCATCCTGGAATCAGGGCTCATGGCAACGGACGTAATCCGCGCGGCAGGCTCTTCCTCGATGAAGTCCCCCGTGAGCCTGCCTGTCCGCACGTCCATGAGCTCCACCCGGTCCAGCGCGTCACCGGAGACGATGGCCAGAAGCGTTCCTCCTTCGTTGAAGCCCAGAGGGCTTTCCTCATCGCAGGGGACAGCATCGACCTCGGATGGCAATGGAGGAGAGGTCGTCAGGTCCCAGAGCTTCAATCCCTTCGAACAGTAGGCAAGCCAGTGACCATCCGGGCTCAGGCGGGGCCGGGCATAGACATCCCCCAGCGTACCGACCGGCTCCATCGCCGCGCAGCTCCTTCCCAGGCGGCTCAGCACGTACTGCCCCCGATTTACGTCGGGAGAGACGACCTGCCATTCAACCCGACAGCCATTGAAATCACCTGACGCGCGACTCACCGAGGAATATGGCCCCACAAAGGTCTTGATGGGAATCCGCTGGGGAGTGGACCCATCATTGCCAGGGTCCACCACGGTCAGGACCTGCTTCTGGAGCAGGGCCAGGTGCCCGCCATCCGCGGAGAACGCCGCGGCCAGCGCCACCTCCGGGCTGTCAACCGCACGGCGAAGCGACAAGAAGGCCGAGTCGAAATCCCAGACACCCACATGGCGCCTGGAAACGGTGGCGAGCAGGAAGCGGGGGCTGACGGCGAAGTCCGCGAACAGTCCGTCTCCCGCGATCCTGGGTACCTCCAGC
This sequence comes from Pyxidicoccus caerfyrddinensis, assembly GCF_010894405.1. GTDB lineage: Bacteria > Myxococcota > Myxococcia > Myxococcales > Myxococcaceae > Myxococcus > Myxococcus caerfyrddinensis. Next base: position 117,368 of record NZ_JAAIYA010000033.1, on the reverse strand, counting down.
TCCCTCTCTTCATTCTCTTGGATGCGCACGAGTCTCAGCTTCCCCGGCGTCTTCCCGATGAGTTGCCGTCCATCCGCGGCGAGGACCACGTCATCGAACCGGATGCGCCTCGACGGCACCGACCTCCAGCGGATTTGCCGAACCTCACGCCACTCCAGGAGGGTGTGCTCCCGGGTCAGCGCCAGCAGGCCCTCTTCCTGGAACGCGAGTGCATGGATACGAGGGTCCCGCGAGTCGCCATCCCGAATCGAAGGGACGGTGAGCAACTCCGCGGCTGATGCCCCGGAGGACAAGTACCTGAACCGAACGCGCCCATCCGGGTGCACATATGCGACGGCCCCTCCATCCTCATGCAGCGCCAGCGGCGTGTCATGGGGGCGCGTCCACCGCTCGATGATGACATGGGCGCGGCGGAGCACGTCCCAGCACACCACGCCTTCCTCGGGCGCCACGCCACAAGCGACCTCTCCCTTGGAAGACACGCGCAAGGTGGGAATGTAGCCAAACGGGCTGTCGAGCGAATCGGGAGGCCGCGAGGGGTCCGTCGCATTCCAGAGCATCAGGCGTGGCGAGCCGTCACCTTCGCCTCCGCGCGAGGTGATGAAGAGCGTGCCATGCGCCGCGGCCAGGGCGTGCCCTTCCGAAGGAAGGGGTATCCGGCGCGCCTCGCGCGCCCCCTCGAGCGGCCACCACCACAACTCCTGCCCGGTGAGCACGAAGGCTTTCTCGGGCGCCTCCTTCGTACTCGCCACGCCCCGGATGTCGGCTGGAAGCTCGACGAACGTGCGAAGTGCTCCGGCGCCAAGCAGACCAGACATCAGTGCGGTACGTGACTCTCGCGTGTCGGCTTCTTCATGCGCCTGGACCGAAAGCCGCATGGCGATGTCGAGCCGGCTGGCCATGGCCGCTTTCGCCTTCGCTGCGGTTTCGCGAGACCGCTCCTGGAGCGACAACTCCGCGGCAAGCTGCCGGTTTTGCTTCGCATCGGACTGCGTCGCCTTCAGGAGCGCGTTGTTCCGGTCCAGGTCACGCTTCACCTTTTTATTTTCCCTTGTGAGCCGGTCGCCCTCCCGCTGGACCTGCTCGAGCGCCTGGCGTGCCTCCGCCACCTTCGTCTCCGTGTCCCGCTGTGCCGCCCAGGCACGCTGGGTGGCTTGCGTCGCGGCATCGAGTTCCATCCCGGCTTGCCGCACCATCACACCCATGACGCCAAGGACCGTGGAGCCCCCGACAATGAGCGTCATGAGCGCCAAGAAGACACGCCTCTGACGGACGGATAGCTTCTTGGCACCATGTGGAAACGCGAGGCCCTCCAGGAGCTTTTTGGGAGGTACTCCGCCTTCCCATGGAACCGGGGGGGACAACGGCCGCAACCCTTTCGTCTCGTTCGCCCAGCACGCCTCTTGGTGAGCCGCTCCTGGAAAGGTGATGAGCAGGATGGGCCGGTTCCTCTTCCGAGCCAGTTGCACCTCCTTCAAGACAGCCCCCGACCGGCACGCCCCCAGCGTCGCGACCAACACGAAGAAGGTCGCTCGGCGGAGTTGCTTCTCGAGACCTGGCGGCAGCTCCTCGGAGGGCTCGCCTTGTGCGAAATCCACCGCGCACGAATACCCCTGGCCATGGAGCGTCATGACCAGTGCGTCCACGTACTCCCCTCCATCCAGCCGCGAATAGGAGATGAAGTAGTCGGCTCCCTCGAAGAAGCGGAGGAGCCAATCGAGGACGCGAGAGAACCAGGAGTCCGAGCTGCCAGGCCCGGAGGGAACCTGCGGGCGGGTCAGCCCAGTCGCGGGCTCGTTGGAAGATGCGCTCAAGGCTGTCCCCCTCTTTCCAGCCAGGCCATGAGTCCTGAGCCAAGCACGTGACTGTGGTTGGCACCAACCCGGCACGGCCCTGAAACTCAAACCAATGCATCTTGGGTGACAGTGGAAGCCTGGAATGGAACCCGGGCTTGAGAGGGAGGGGAGCTCGTGCATCACGGCCGGGTGAAGCGGAACCCACGAGGGCCGCACCTCGCGCTCCTGCGAGCGGTCTACGCTTCGCTCCGCGAGACGGGCACCTGACCCAGGCTGGTGCCATTCACTCTCCAGCACCGCGGCACGCTGGGTTTCATCCCCAACCTCGTGGATGAGCTGACTCCTGCCTTCGTCCGCGAGTCCCGCGGCGGCTACCAGCAGCCCCGCCGTATCATCGTGGCGGCCCATGCGCTGCCGTTCGTGGAGGATGAAGAGGGCCTCGCCCTGGCGATTCGCTTCGTCCGAACCGTGGCGGAGCGCTGGTTCGACGCCTCCTCCGCAACGGGCGACCTGTCCGAGTCCCTGACAGGCGCTCTTCGCTACAGTCGTCCCATGAGCCAGCCCCTCCGTCGCAGAGACCAGCGCCCCCCTGCCGCCTGGTGGTCCGAAGGTGAGCAGGAATGGGTGGAGGGGCCACGTGACGCGGAGGGGCGCCTCCACGGCCGGATTCGCTACTGGGACGCCAAGGGCTGCTTCATCTCCGAGTGCGAGCACGTCCAGGGGCTGCCCCACGGCCGGGCGCAGCGCTTCTATGCCGATGGCTCGCTGGCCCAGGAGTGCACCTATGTCCAGGGCCGCATCGAGGGTGTACGCACCTGCTACCGGCCGGGCTCTCCGACCGTGGTGCCTCTGCGCCCGCTCGACAACGTCGCCCCCGTCATCGCGGTCTACGAGTGTGTCTACGAGCAGGGCAACCTCATGGCGACCCGCTTCCGCGATGAGGCCGGGGACGAGGTCAACGAAAGCGGCGTCCCCATTCCGCCCCGGCCGCCCGGGGTCTCGCCACTCGCGAGCCCGATGGCTGGCGGCGAGTGGGTGGAGATGTGCCGGCGGGGCGAGAACGGCGATGAGGTGCTCGGGATGCGCCTGTGGTACCGGAACGGCCAGCTTCGAGAGGAGAAGCGCGAGGATGGGTATTGCCGTTCGTTCCACCCCTCGGGCGCGCTGAGTGCCGAGGGCCAGCGGGTCCGCAAGGGCAAGTACAAACAACAGGACGGGGTGTGGCGCCATGGTGATGCCGCCGGCGTCGTGCGCCGTGAGTCCGTCTATGACATGGGCGTCGAGCTCATTCGGACCCTGCGCAGACCGCTGGACGAGGCGGGCCCCGGTGGTGCTGGCGGCGTCATGCGGACGGGGCCGGTCGGGCAGACGGGTGACAACGCGGGCGAATACGAGTGCGGGCGCTGGGAGCTGCGCGATGGCGACGGAGCGCTGCTACGGGTCGTCGACCTCGGCGAGCCCGTGGCGGATGACGCCCTGCTCGAGGACGCCGCGCTGTCCGATGCCGCCGATGATGCGGCCCTGGGGCGCCGCGTGGAAGAGGGAGCCCTTGGAGCGGGGGCGCGTATCGCCCGGCTCCGGCTCGCCGGACGGAGCGGCCGCGTCGAGGCGCTCCTGGCGCTCTCGGGGCCGGGCCCGGCCTGGCAGCACATCACCCGTGACGGCGAAGTCATTCCGCTCATCCACTGGCGCGCGCGGCTTGGCGAGCTGGTTCTCGCGATGGCGTGGGGCGTGCCCGCGAGCGAGGCGCTCGGAGAGCTGGCCGCGAGGCTGTTCCGCGTCGGCCGACCGCGAGCCGCCCTCGACCTCGTCGACGCGGCGAGGCTCACCTCGGACGCCCCGGCGCTCCGCGAGGCGCGTATCGCCTACCTGCGCGCGCTCGGCCGTGACGATGAGGCCCTCCGGGAGCTGGAGGCCGCCCATCCCGACAGGGTGGGCCCGCGAGAGGAGGCCCTGCTCCTCGGGCTCCGGGACGCTCCTGACGACAAGGGGAGGTGGCTGGCGTACGCCGAGGCGGTTGACGGGCCACGGCCGGCCCATGCCGCGCTCATCCGTTCTGCCTGTGGAACCACGGAGGCGGGCTGGCGGGACGCGCTCCTCACGGCGCAGCGCGACGCGCTGCCCGATGAGCTCGCGGAGACCGTCACGCTGCTGAGCCGCGGCAACACCGTCGCGTCCACGGTGTGGACTCCGGCCGAGCAGTTCCTGGCCCACCATGACGCCCTCTTCCGTGCCGCGCCGCTCGCCACGGGGCTCGTCCTCGAGGATGCGACGGACGCGATGGCCCGGCTCGCCACGCTGCCCGCGCTGCGGCGCTACACCGCGCTCTCGTTCACCGACACCCTGCTCTTCGATGGAGGCGCGGCCCAGCTCGCCCGCTCGCCGCACCTCGGACAGTTGGTGCACCTTGGCTTGACGGGCACCCACCTCCATGACGAGGACCTGGCGGCCATTCTCGGCTCGCTCGCGTTCCCCCGGCTGACGAGCCTCGACATCTCGAATGACCGCGATGGACAGAGCTACGGCCTCGACGGCCTTCGAGCCCTCACCCGGGCGGCGTTCGCGGGCACCCTCGAGGACTTCACCCTGGAGCGCCGGTGGCTCGGTGTCAGCGTCGTCCCTGTCCTCGCCGCGCTGCCACGCTTGCAGTCCCTCGGGCTCGAAGGCGGGGCGCTTGGCGACACAGGCGCGCTGGCCCTGGCGGACCTGCCCCGGCGGTGGACACGGCTCGACCTGAGGTGGAACGAGCTGAGCGCGCGTGGCGCCCGCGCCCTGGCGGACTCGGACATGGCAGGCAGCCTCGAAGAGCTCGACCTGTCGCGCAACGGGCTCGGGTGCGAAGGCATCAAGGCCCTGGCGGCGGCCCCGCTGGTCCGCCTGCGCCGGCTCGACCTGGGTGACAACGGGCTCGGCGACGAAGGGGCGCTCGCCCTGGCGCGCTCACCCCACCTCGCCGCGCTCGAGTGGCTCCAGTTGGGACGGGTCACCGTCTCACCGGGGACGCGAGAGGCCCTGAGCGCGCGCTTCGGGGCTCGCGTCAGGCTCGAAGAATAGATGCGGTGAGGAGAATCCCGGGGTCGTTCCGTTGGATGGGGACAGGGCAGCGATGCCCTCCCGAATCCACGGCCCGCCACCTGGCGGGAGGAGCTTCCCTTGAATCGCAAGTCTCTGAGCCGGCGCCCCTCGCGGGCGCTCCGGATGGGCGCCATGTTGCTCTCCGCCAGCGTCACCCTGGGTACCCCGCACACCGTCGGTGCCCAGGCCACCGTTCCCGGCAGCACCACTGCCGTGGACCCGGACGCCCCGCTGCGCCCGAAGCTCAGCCCCAGCGAGCGGGAGCGCCTCGAGCTCTCCCTCCCGGACCAGGCCGCCCAGGTGACGGCGGAGCTCAACGCCGCACGCACCCGCTTCGGCCTGGGGCCCGATGACGAGCTGCGCCTGGTACAGGCCCAGTTGGACTCCTACGGCACCGCCCACTTCCGCTTCCGCCAGTTCCACCGCGGCGCGCGCGTGATGGGCCGCGGCATCGTCGCTCACCGCGACGCCTCGGGCGCGTCGGAGACGCCCTACGTCGCCTCCTACATCACCGTGGACACCACTCCGGGCATCGACTCCGCTGAAGCGCAGCGCGTCGCGGAGGGTGTCCATGGCCCGGCCTCCGAGCCGCTGAGCACGCGCCTGGAGCTCGCCATCCAGCCCGTGGTGGAGGTGCGCTACACGCCGGACGCCACGGGCGCCGTGCGCAACAGCGAGCAGATGCACCGGGACGTCACCGGCTACCGCCTCGTGTACCTCGCGCAGGTGGCACCCGAGGAGGCGGACGAGCCGGAGACGGCGCCCGCGCCCGCCCCCGTGGGTGAGCCGCCGCCGGCGTCCCCGTCACGCGCGGGCTCCGCATACCCGCTGGACGAGGAGGAACCCGACGGCACCAGCAGCCGGCTCGCGCCCGAGAGCTCGAAGCTGGCCCAGGCGCCCCTGATGGTCGTCATCGACGCGGCGACGGGGCGCGTGCTGTCCCAGCGTCAGGACATCAGCCATGCGGACGACGCCGTCGAGAGCCTCGGCCACTCGCTCCAACACGGCGACGTCACGCTCAGCACCCGCTACAACGCGGGGGCCAACCGCCACGAAATGAAGGATCCGCACCGCGCCGGCAACGAGGTGCGCAACCTGAAGAACGGCACCAGCCACAAGGCGAGCAAGACCTCGCGCTACGTGGGCTCGGACAACGAGTGGGGCGACGGCTTCGAGTTCGAGGACGGCCAGGACACCTTCAGCACACGCGGTGAGACCGCGGCGGTGGACGTGGCCTACGGCCTCGAGCGGACCTGGGACATGCTCGCCAGGGTGTTCGGCCGCAAGGGCCTGGACAACAAGGGCAGCTCCATCAACCCCCGCGTCCACTACGGGCACGAGTACACGGACGCGCACTGGAGCAACCAGCACGAGATTCCGTTCTTCGGTGACGGCAACAAGTGCTGCACCGCGGGCGAGGACAACATCGCTCCGAAGACCAGCCTGGAGATTGTCGCGCACGAGCTGGGCCACGGCGTGTGGCAGTACGAGCTCGGCGCGACCGATGAGCAGGTCGCCTCGGGCCTCAACGAGGGCCATGGTGACGTGATGGGCTCGCTGGCCGAGTTCTACACGCTCGGCCACGACGGGCTCGGCTGGCACATCCCCGACACCCACGCCGGCTGGAACTTCCGCACGCGCATGGTCAACCCCGAGGGCTACCCGGAGAAGAACGGCAGCGGCGAGGTGCGCCACGGCCTGCGCTACTTCAGCGCGTTCATCCACAAGGAGCCGGTACACGTCATCGGCACGCTCTACGGGCACGCCTTCGTGCTGCTCGCGCACGGCGCGGTGAGCAACCCCGACAGCACGCGCTACAGCGGCTACCTGCCCAACGGCATGGCCGGCATCGGCGCGGACCGGGCCGGTGAGCTCTGGTACGTGGCCACCACCGCGTACCTGCCGGAGGAGCCGGACTTCAACCAGCTGCGCTCGGCCTACCTCTCCGCCGCGAAGCAGGTGTACGGCGAGGGCAGCCGCGTGCACAACGCCGTGAAGGACGCCTTCGGCGCCGTCGCGGTGGGACAGGTTGCGACGGACTCCACGCCCCCTGTCATCTGGGACACCCACGTGTCCGCGCTGGACGAGGGCGAGGGCTCGGTGTTCGTCGTCGCCTCCGCCGGGGACGACACGGGCGTGCTGCGCACCGAGTTCCGCACCGGCACGCAGCAGCGCAACTCCGACTTCGCGCCCTTCGAGGCCTACCTCGACGTCAGCACGCTGAGCCTCGGCTCCCACCCGGTGCGCGTGAAGGCCGTGGACCGCACGCTCAAGGAAACCGACCGGGAGCTCCCCATGGTTCTGGTGGGCGCGAACCAGTTGCTGGAGAACGGGAACTTCGAGGCCGGCACGGCCGGCTGGTTCGCCACCGCGGGCGTCATCGGCAAGTCGGGCGGCGGGCGCCCCCTGCCCTTCCTCGGCGCCTACAACGCGGTCTTCAGCGCGCTCGGGCAGGTGACCCAGGTGGTGAGCATCCCCGCGGACGCCACCTCCGCCACGTGGAGCTTCCGGGTGCGCGTCGAGAGGGACGCCCAGGAGGGCGGAGTGCTCGCGGCGTCCGTCCGGGACGAGAACACGGGGACCCTCACGACCCTGGCCACCTTCGACCGCGAGGACGTGAAGTACTTCACCGCAGGCCGCCACTACCGCCGCGCACAGCTCGACCTGCTGCCCTTCCGCGGCCGCACCCTCAAGCTGGGCTTCAGCACCAACACCCTGGTGGGTGACAAGGACTACGGCCTCGACAACGTCAGCGTGACCTACACGGCCCCGGTCAAGGTCAGCGCTCCGAAGCTGGTGCTGCGCGAGGACGAGCAGACCCTGCGCTTCGACTTCGTGGGCCTCAGCGGCTATGCACCGGAGCGCATCAAGAAGGTCGAGTACCTGGTGGGCGGAGTGGTGAAGGCCACGGGCCTGCAGGGCCCTGCGTTCCCGAGCCTCATCTCGACGAAGGGCTGGCCCACGGGCTCGTCCACCGTCGTGGCGCGCATCTACGACCACGCCAACGCGCTCGTCGCGCAGTCGGCCGGTACGACGCTCACGCTCAAGGGCGTGAAGCAGGCGCTGTCCAACGGGGACTTCGAGGACGGCACGGCCTCCTGGCTCTTCAGCGGCGCGGTCTCCGTGCCGGTCAACGACGAGAACGTCGCCCGGGCCTTCCTCGGCTCGAGGCACGCCCGGCTCGGAGGCAAGGGCGTGCAGCACGAGGGCTACCTCTCGCAGATTGTCGGCCTGCCCCAGGACCTCCTGACGGCGCAGCTCAGCTTCCGCCTGGCCATCGACACCCAGGAGGACAACGCTGGCACCACCGACTCGCTCCTGGTCGAAGCGCAGGTGCTCCCGGACGGTGCATGGCAGCCCCTGCAGACCGTCACGGCCAACACCGACCTGAGCGGGGAGGAGACCTTCCGCGGCTACCAGCGGCGTACGGTGAACCTCACGACCTTCAAGGGCAAGACGGTGCGGCTGCGCTTCAAGGTCCGCGAGGACGCCGGCCTGCCGACCACCTTCCGCATCGACAACGCCAGCGTCGTGTACACGCAGCTCGGGTTCGAAGCCTGAGTCCACCCGCGCTGAGCTGAGGCACCGGACGCCGTCGCTCCCCTACGCGGAGCGGCGGCGTTCGTGCGTGGGAGTCCGGATGACCTAGAGTGTGGCCGTGCTCCCCACGCCGGCCGCGAGTCTGGTTGCCGTCTTCACCCGCCACCTCCCGGAAGGTGTCGCTCCCACCGGTCCTTCCAGCGACTGGCTCGAGGCCCGGCTCCAGGCCCGCGTCTCAGAGGCGGCGGCGGCGTGGCCGGAGCTGGAGCTGGAGCTTTCCCTGGAGGACTTCGTCGCCTTCATGGCGGAGCGGCTCCTGCCCGGTGCCCCGGTGGAGCAGGGACTGGAGGCGCTCCACGTGGGGGACCTGCTGCTCGCCTTCGCGTGCTCGCGGAAGGAGCCGCTCGCGCTGCGTCACTTCGACGAGCAGGTCCTCGCCAGGGCCGTCAGGGCCGCGGAGCGGATGGACCCGTCGCCCGCGTTCCGCGAGGAGCTCGCCCAGCAACTGCGGCAGAAGCTGTTCGTGGGAGACGCGCCGCGCATCCTGGACTACTCGGGCCGCGGCCCGCTGGTGGGCTGGGTGCGGGCCGCGGTCATCCGCGATGCGTTGAATCTCCGGGGCGCCACCCGCCAGGACGAGGGTGACGACGCGCTGCTCGACCTCCCGTCGGACCGCGCGGACCCCGAACTCGACTACCTGCGCCGCCGCCACCAGCGCGAGTTCGCCGAGTGCTTCCGGGCCGCGCTGGAGGCGCTGGACCCCCAGGACAAGACGCTCTTGCGGCTCCACTTCGCGGACGGGGTGGGGGTGGAGCAGCTCGCGCGGCACTACCAGGTGCACCGCGCCACCCTGAGCCGCAGGCTCGGCAACGCCCGGGAGGCCATGGTGAAGCACACGCTGCGGCTGCTGAAGGAGCGCTACAAGCTGACCCCTGACGAGCTGCAGAGCATCATCCGCCTGCTGCGCAGCAACCTGGAGCTGCGCATCAGCCAGCTCTTCCAGAAATGAGCGCGCGCGAGCCCATGGGCTGCCTCGATGAGAACGCGCTGCTGGACTACGCGGGCGGCCACCTGCCAGAAGCCGTGCGCGCGGACGTCGACGCGCACGTCGCCGGTTGTGCCTCCTGCCGCGAGCTGCTGGCGCAGTGGCTCAATGCCGGCGCGGGTGACGGTGACGCGGATTACACGGGCGACCCGGAGCGCACGGTGCCGCTCTCTCCCGCGCGAGCGCGCCGGGGCCGGGCCGCTGCCGCGACCTCCAAGCCCACACAGCCCTCTGGGGAGGGACGACTCGCGCAGGGCACCCGGGTGGGCCGCTACGTCGTGCTGCGGCCGCTGGGCGAGGGCGGGATGGGCGTGGTGTACACCGCGTGGGACCCGGAGCTGGACCGCACGGTGTGCCTCAAGCTGCTGCGCAGCGAGCTCGTCGCGCTCCTGGGTGACGAGGCGCAGCCCCGGCTGCAGCGCGAGGCCCAGGCGATGGCCCGGCTCGCGCACCCTCACGTGGTGGGCATCCACGACGTCGGCACGTGGGACGGGGGCCTGTTCATCGCCATGGAGTACGTGCGCGGCGGCAACCTGCGCGAGTGGCTGCGCCAGGCGCCGCGCGGCTGGCGCGAGGTGGTGGACGTCTTCGTGCAGGTGGGCCGGGGGCTCGAGGCCGCGCACGCGCACGGGCTGATTCACCGCGACATCAAGCCGGACAACCTGCTGGTGGGCGAGGACGGCCGCGCGCGCGTCACCGACTTCGGGCTGGTGCTGCAGGCCTCGGACGCGCACCCCGTGCGCCCCGAGGTTGCCGGAGCAACGGCGGGCGCGCTGGACGTCAAGCTCACCCGTCCCGGGCGCGTCATGGGGACGCCGGCGTACATGCCTCCCGAGCAGCTCGCGGGCCGCACCGTGGACGCGCTCTCGGACCAGTTCAGCTTCTGCGCGTCGCTGTTCGAGGCCCTCTTCGACGAGCGCCCCTTCACCGGGGACAGCGTGGACGAGGTCTGCCGGAACATCACGCTCGGCCACGTCGCGCCCGTGCCGGCGGGCCGGGGGCGGAAGGTCCCCGGCTGGCTGAAGTCGGCGGTGCTGAAGGGGCTGGCCCCGGAGCCGGCCCACCGTCACCCGTCGATGCACGTGCTGCTGCGGCAGCTCTCCCGGGACGCGGGGCGCAGGCGGGCCATGCTCGCCGCCGCCGGGGTGGTGGCGCTCGGGGCGGCCACCGCCTTCGCGGCGCCGCAGTACGCGCAGCACAGCCGCCTGGCCGCGTGCGACTCGCAGCAGCAGGCGCTCGACGGAGTCTGGGACGCAGCGGCCCAGGGGGCCATCCACCAGGCCTTCGCGGGCACCCGACTGCCGCACGCGCAGACGGCGTGGGACGCGGCGCGCGGCGTGGTGGGCACCTATGCGGACCAGTGGCAGGGGATGCGCCGGGAGGTGTGCCGGGCCGCGGTGGTGCACCGGCTGCCGGAGGAGACGCTCTGGCTGCAGGACCGCTGCCTCGCGCGCGGCCTGCAGGCGCTGAAGTCCGTGTCCTCGCTGTACCGCGCGGCGGACCGGGACGTGGTGTCCCGCGCGCTGAACATGGCCCATGCGCTCCCGGAGCTGGCCTCGTGTGGCGAGGTGGCGGTGCTCACCGCCTCGCCCACGCCGCCTCCCTCGGACGCCGCGCTGAGGACGAAGGTGGAGGCGGTGCGCCTGGCCCTGGTGGACCTGCGCGCGCAGCGCGAGGCCGGCCGCTTCCGCCAGGTGATGGAGCCCGTCCAGGCGCTGCGCAAGGACGTCGAGGCCCTGGGCTACCGGCCGGTGGCGGCGGAGGTGCTGCACCTGCACGGGCTGGCGCAGCACGACTCCGGGCTCGTGCGCGACGCGCTGGAGACGCTGCGGCGCGCGGCGGTGGCGGCGGAGGCGGGGCGGCACGAGCTGCTCGCGGCGAGGGCGTGGACGGACTTCGTCTTCGCGGCGGGGCGGCGGCTCAAGCGCTTCGACGAGGCGCACCTGGGCGCGGAGCTCGCGGAGGCGGCGCTCGAGCGCGTGGGCGGCGAGCCGGTGCTGGCCGCGCGGCTGCTCACCAACCGCGCGGGGCTCGAGGCCGCGCAGGGGAACACGGAGGCCGCGGTGAAGCTCAACGCCGAGGCCGTCTCCGCCTACCGCCGGTTGCTGGGCGACGACCACCCGGACACGGTGCGGGCCCTCCTCAATTGGGGCACGCTCCTCTACGGCGCGAATCGCGACGCGGAGGCGAAGGAGGTCTTCCAGAAGGCGCTCTCCGCGACGGAGCACTCGCTGGGCCCCAAGCACCCCGCGGTGGTGGCCCTCGTCACCCACCTGGGCCGCATCGCCCGCAGGCAGGGTGACGCCGCGGGAGGCAGGGCGTACTACGACCGCGCGGTGCGGCTCCTGGAGGAACTGGACGGCCCCGAGCACCCGGACCTGGCCATCCCGTTGACCAGCCGGGCCATCCTGTTCCAGGAGCTGGGCCGGTTCGACGAGGCCCGACAGGACCTGCGCCGGGTGGTGGAGCTCGCGCGCCGGGGCTCTGGCGATGACAGCCTGGAGGTCGCGGAGGCCTACGGCGACCTGTCGCTGTGTGAGCTGCGCGGCCGCGACCATACCCAGGCGGTCGAGTACGCGAAGCGCGCGCTGGGCATGGCCCGCGCGAAGCTGCCCGCGGGACATGCGGACTTCTCCTTCTACGAGTCCACGCTCGCACACGCGTTGTCGGCGAGCGGGCGGTGGGCGGAGGCGCAGCGGCTGTTCGAGTCGGCGGCCCGGACGGAGCAGGCGGCGAACGCCACGGGCTCCGATGCGCTGGCGGACATCCTCACCGGGCTGGCGCTGACGCAGGTGGAGCAGGGCAGGGCCGCCGCGGCGGAAGAGGCCGCGAGGCGGGCCCTGGCGCTGCGGGCCACCCATGGCGCGGACCCCGCCAACGTGGGCGAGACGCGCTTCGTGCTGGCCCGCGCGCTGTGGCTCAACGGGAAGCAGCGCGCCGCGCTGGACGAAGCGCGCGGCGCGGCGGCGGACTACGGGCGCTCCACCCAGCGGCGGGATTGGGATGCCGCCGACGTGGCGAGGTGGCTGGCGGCGCGCATCCCGTCGCGCTGACCTACGAGTGCCTGACGGGCGCTTCGGGCTTCCCGTCGCCGTTGATGAGGCCGCCGGCGGGCGGCTCCTTGTCGGTACCCTTGACATGCGGGTCGACGACTCCCGAGGCCAGCGCCCCCACCTGGCCCAGAATCCGCTCGAAGTTGCGGGCCACGTCCTGGACGAACTCGTCGACGGTGGGCGGGGGAGGCTTGGGCTCCGGCCGCGCCGGGCTCAGGGCCGTCTGGGGCGCGGTGGGGGCATCAGGCCCCTTGAGCGTCGTGGGTTGGAACGGGCTGCTCTGCTGCGAAATCCGATTCGACATGGCGGCTTCCCCCTCGTGACACATCAACGGCCGAGACAGGTTAACGACTCCCGGCCCGAAAAGTCGATTCAGTGCGACGTCATTTCGCCTGCCTTTGTCATCCCTTCAGGAGGCAGAGACATGATGATTCGCGGATTCAAGCCTGGTGTCGTTCCGGTGCAGTCCACCCCGTTGCAGACCCCTTCCACGGTTGCCAGTCCGGGTGCCGTCAATCCAGGGCCGCGGGGCGGGCCGCCGTCGCGCTTCACGGACTCCTTCACGCCGTCCGTTCCCGCGCCGAAGGTGGTGGTGCAGCCCGCGGACGTCCAGCCGCCCCCGGGCCTCACGCGCCCCCGCAAGCCGCAGGGCGCCGAGAAGCCCGGCGGGCTCGAGCAGGCGCCCCGCTCCACGGACACCACCCCCGTCTTCTACGACCCGAACATCACCGCCACTCCCGACGTCGAGGCGCTCATCTCGAGGCTGTCCGACGTGCGGGCGCAGAACGGCCTGGAGCCCATCACCGAGGCCCAGCTGGCCGACATCCGCGGCCTGTCGGGGAACGAGTTGCTGATGTACGAGTTCTCGGTCGGCAAGCTGGAGCAGCTCGCCGCGGGGACGATTACGTCCGCGGACTACATGTTCTCCGTCCTGGACGAGGCGGCGCGCATCTCCGGAGACGACCCGCGCCTGTTCCGCCATCTCGTCACGTTCGCCTTCGCCAGCGAGCCGCCGGGCGCGGTCAGTTTCGAGAACTTCGCCGGACGCCACGGCCACATCGCCGGCTCCTCGCTCGAGGAGACGCACTACAAGCTGTGCGGGAAGCTGATGAACGCCGACCAGGGCTACAACCCCGCCGTCCTCGACAGCCTCTATACGAAGACCAGCAACGTGTCGCACCACTTCAGCGCCTTCGTGGAGCTTGCCCAGGGCCTGGGCGGCCCCTGGGGCATCCAGAACGCCCACGGCTCCCTGGGAGACGCCGACACCAATCCAGGAGACGTCCGCAATGGCAACTTTGGCGCCATGGTGGGCTTCGCCGTGCGCTGGAACGAAATGAGCCCCACGGACCTGGTGAGCCTCATCCGCTGGGCCTACTCGGCCACGCCGGATGCGCCCGCGCCCTGGGGCACGCCCGCCACGAACGCCGACGGCGCCTCCGTGCCCTTCGGCGATGACGCCTCGCACTTCAAGCTGGCGACGTGGGTGGCGCTCTACAACGAGGCCCACCCTGGCGCGCCCATCACCGAGCGCTAGCCCTCCGACATGACGACCTCCATGCACGAAAGCCCGAGTCCGATGCTCCACGTCCGCTCCACGAAACTGCAATCCCCGACGAAATTCGCCATCGCGCTCCTGCTGGTGCTCACCGCCTGCGGGCCCGACCTGGAGCACGCGGGCACGTGGGGGCAGGGCGCGCCATCGGCGCTCACCCTGGCCTCGATGTCCACGGCTCGCGAGAGACACACGGCGACACGGCTGCCTGACGGCCGGGTGCTCGTGGTGGGAGGTCATGTCAGCAGCTACGAGGGTCCATTTCCCTCCGCCCCCGTCCCCCTCGCCAGTGCGGAGCTGTATGACCCGGCGACCGGCACCTGGACGCCCACCGGCTCGCTCGCGCAGGCCCGCTTCGACCACGCGGCAACGCTGCTTCCCGACGGCCGGGTGCTCGTGATGGGTGGGCGGGAGCTGAGCGCCGAAGGCGTCTTCGCCAGCGCGGAGCTGTATGACCCGGCCACCGGGACGTGGTCCTCCACTGGCGCGCTCGCGACGGCGCGCTACTTCCACACGGCGACGCTGTTGAGCGACGGCAGGGTGTTGGTGGTGGGAGGCATGGGCGTCGGCGTCACGGGCTCGAACATCCTCGCCAGCGCGGAACTCTATGACCCGGCCACCGGCACCTGGGCGGCCACCGGCTCGATGCCGAACACCCGCTACAGTCACCAGGTGACGTTGCTGCTCAATGGCAAGGCGCTCCTCGTCGCGGGGCGCTCCTCGACGGCCAACTACTCCTCGTGCCTGCTCTACAATCCGGCGACCGGCACCTGGGCGGCGACGGGTGCGCTCTCCCAGGCTCGCGCCTACGCCGGCCAGACGCTCCTGCCGGATGGCCGGGTGCTGGTGACAGGTGGAAGCAGTGCGAATGTCAGCCTCGCCACGGCGGTGGTGTACAACCCGGCCACGGGCACCTGGGCCGCCGCGGCCTCGATGATGAAGGCGCGCGCCTTCCACTCCGCGACGCTGCTGCCCAATGGCAGGGTGCTCCTCGCGAGCGGTGGTACCTCCCCCGGGGACGTCGAGGTGTATGACCCGGCGACCGGTGGCTCCATCACCGGCACGCTCGCCCGGGCCCGCAGCGGCGCCACGGCGACGGCGCTGCTCGATGGCCGGGTGCTCCTCGCGGGCGGCAGCAGCACGAGCGGCTCGGTCGCGACCTCCGAGGTGTTCGACCCGACCACGGGCATGTGGGCTCCGGTACCGACGCTGGCCGAGGCCCGTCAGCTCCACACGGCGACGCCGCTGGACGACGGCCAGGTGCTCATCGTCGGCGGGCTCGGCCCCGATGGCGCTCTCTCCAGTGCCGAGCTCGCGGACCCCGCCACGGGCACCGTGTCCGCCACCAGCCCGCTCGCCCAGGCCCGCGACAGTCACACGGCGACGCGGCTGAGCGACGGCAGGGTGCTCGTCACGGGCGGCAAGGACGCCAGCGGCCCGCTTGCCACCTCCGAGCTCCATGACCCGGCCACCGGGACGTGGACGACGACGGGCTCGCTCGCGCAGCCGCGCCGCCTCCACACGGCAACCCTGTTGCCTGATGGAAGGGTGCTCATCACCGGCGGCCTGGGAGCCAGCGCGCCCCTGGCGACGTGCGAGGTCTTCGACCCGGCCACCGGCACCTGGACGACGACGGGCGCACTGGCGGCGGCGCGCTCCGGCCACAGCGCGACGCTGCTGAACAACGGCAAGGTGCTCGTCGCGGGAGGCCGGAGCGCCACCGCGCCGCTGGCCACCGCCCAGCTGTATGACCCGGCGACGGGCCTCTGGAGCAACACCGGCTCGCTGACGGCGCGCGCCAACCACACGGCGACGCTGCTGAACGACGGCCGGGTGCTCGTGGTGGGTGGAGACGGCGCCACCGCGGCCCTGGTCTCAGCCCAGCTGTACGCCCCGGCCACCGGCGCGTGGACCGCGGCGGCCTCGCTGACGGGGGGCCGCTCCAGCCACACGGCGACGCTGATGCCGGATGGACAGGTGCTCGTGGTGGGCGGCAAGGTCCCCGCGGGCTTCATCTCCAGCGCCGAGCTCTTCGCGCCGGACGCGGGCACCTGGCACACCGCCGCTGCCCTCGCGACGAGCCGGGCCTGGCACACGGCGGCGCTGCTCCCCAATGGCAGGGTGCTCGTGATGGGAGGGCTCGGCCCCAGCGGCCTCCTGCGCGGCATCCAGGAGTATGACCCGACAGTCGAGACCTGGAAGCCCACCGGCGCGCTCGCGCAGGCCCGCCGCTACCACACGGCGACGCGGCTGAACGACGGCCGGGTGCTCGTGGTGGGTGGGCAGGGGCCGGCAGGAGCCCTCGCGAGCGCGGAGCTCTATGACCCGGCGACCGGCACCTGGGCTCCCACGGGCGCGCTCACCCAGGCCCGCTATGCCCATACGGCGACGCTGCTGAATGACGGCCGGGTGCTCGTGGCGGGAGGCTATGCCACGGCGGGCCTCGCCACGGCGCAGGTGTATGACCCGGCCACGGGCCTCTGGACCGCGACGGGCTCGCTCGCGCAGGTCCGGTACTGGCACAGTGCGACGCGGCTCGCCAACGGCAAGGTGCTCGTGGCGGGTGGCTACAGCGGCACCGCGGCGTTGGCCACGGCCCAGCTGTATGACCCGGCAACGGGCGCGTGGACGAACACCGGCTCACTGGCGTCCGCCCGCTACAGCCACACGGCGACGCTGCTGCCCGCCGCGTCCTTTCCCAGCACGCAGGAGCAGGTCATCGTGGTGGGCGGGCAGAGCACCACCGCCATCACCTCGGCGCTCGCGACAGTCGAGCAATACAACGCGGCCACGGGGACGTGGACCACCGTGACCGCGCTGAGGCTCGCGCAGGCCCGCTCCTTCCACATCGCGACGCGGCTGAACACCGGCAGGGTGCTCGTGGCGGGCGGGACGGGCACCGCCGCCTCCCTCGCCACGGCCGAGCTGCTCAGTCCGCTTGACAGGGTCCCCAGCGTGGACACCACGGGCGGGCTCGCGCAGGCCCGCGCGCGCTTCACGGCGACGGCATTGCCCGATGGCCGGGTGCTCGTGGCGGGAGGGATGGGCACCACCATGCTCAACAGCGCCGAGGTGTATGTCCCGTCGCTCGACACGAACGTCACCGCCAGGTGGTCCACCACCGGCACGCTCATCCAGGCCCGCCGGGCGCACACGGCGACGCTGCTGAATGACGGCAGGGTGCTCGTGGTGGGCGGCGAGAACAGCACCGCCCTCCCGTACCTCGCGACGGCCGAGCTGTACTGACGTGGACGGGCGCTAATGGACGCGCCCATGGCAGGCAGCCTCGAAGAGCTCGACCTGTCGCGCAACGGGCTCGGCGACGAAGGGGCGCTCGCCCTGGCGCGCTCACCCCACCTCGCCGCGCTCGAGTGGCTCCAGCTGGGCTCCGCGGCGGCGGTAGTGGCGAGCACGGGATGGCCGAGCGACGCCACGCCCCGCAGGGCTCGGTGGATCATCCCCCCGTCCCACCGTCTGGAACGAAGAATCCCGGCGATTGCCGTTCTGCTCCGCAACAAGGAGCAGTCGAACATGGAGTTCTTCCGAAGCCGCCGCGCCTGTCCGTGGCATGTCTGGGGACTGGCGTGTGCGCTGGTCATGAGTGCCTGGGGCTGTACGGGCCTTCCCGAGCAGGATGCGTCGTCCGACCTGGAGACCACCGCGGTGGGGCAGCCGCTGGCCTTCTCCAATCCCATGGACTTCAGCGAGCTGCGCGGCCTGCCGCCCTCGCCCGTGGCGATGGACACCACCGTGCAGGAGCTGCTGCGCATCCTGCCCTCTCCGCGCTTCGATGACGTGCGCAACGGCCTGAGCAGGTACCCCGTCGCCGCCAAGGTGCGACTGCTGACGTCCTATGCGCGGGACTACCCCGTGTTCCTCATGGGCAACAAGGTCCTGATGCCCAACCACGATGGCGTCATCGCGACCCAGACGCCCGTCGTCACCGCGGCGACGGTGAGCGAGGCCGCGTGCAACAGCTCGCACGTCTGCGCCAACCTCTACGACCCCCAGTTGCTGACGCCGCAGTTCTATTCCGCCATCGTCATCGTGGCGCCCCGTGTCGAGCTCGCGGCCCCGGTGGAGACGGGCGGAACGTCGCTCATCATCGCCACGGGGGACTACGTCTCCCATGACTTCCCGGTGATCACCACCCCGGACCCTGGCACCCGTTCGGATGCCGGGACGCCGCACTCGGTCGACTCCAACGTCCCCGCGCCGTCAGGCCGGGATGGTCGCAACGCGGGCAGCTTCATCCTCTACGCCAACGTCCTCAAGGGCGTGAAGGCCCACACCGCGGGAGAGAAGGGCGAGCCCGGCACGGCCGGCAATCCCGCCCTGCTCAACACCGATGGCGGGACAACGAACAGCGTCACCGTCACCGTCACCGGCGACAACGGTCCCAATCCCACCATCACGTGCACCGTGAACACCATCTATCGGGAGGCGCAGAAGGGTGGCAACGGCGGCGACGCGGGCACCTCGGGCGACATCGTCATCCGCTATGCCTCGTCCATCGGCCCTGGCCTGGTGAACGAGCCGAACAAGGCCTCTCCCGTCACCTCCGAGCAGTGCTTCAACGACGATGAACTGCACTGCCAGAGCCTGCGCTGCCGGTGGAACCCCGCCATCGCCCTGTGCGACATGCTGACGGAAGCGGACAACGCGCAGTGCGCCGACGGCATCGACAACGACCACAACGGCTACACGGACTGTGACGACTACGGCTGCTCCAAGAACCCCCATGTGACGGTGTGTCCCGAGGCCTCCTGGTCTCCCCTGGCGAAGGAGTCCTCCGCCGACGCGTGCAGTGACGGCGTGGACAACGATGGCGATGGGAAGGTGGACTGCGCGGACACCCAGTGCCTCGCGCGCGGCATCTGCCAGAAGGGGCGTACCGCCGACAGCGAGTTCTCCGAGGCCGCCTGCGGCGACGGCCTCGACAACGACGGGGACGCCTACAACGACTGTGACGACTACGGCTGCCAGAACTACTCGACCGTCTGCGGGTCCAAGGGCGAGGGCGGCGAGGAGAAGTGCTCCGACCTGATCGACAACGATGGGGATGGACTGGGGGACTGTGAAGACCCGGGCTGCTCCGGGACCTCCGTGTGTAACCTGGGCCCCGCGCTGGCGCTCACCACCGGCATCGAGGAGTCCACCAACGCGGCCTGCTCGAATGGCTACGACGACGACCTGGATGGCGACACGGACTGCGCGGACCGGGAGTGCCAGGTCAATCCGCTCGTCACCGTGTGCGGCGCGGAGCGCACCCTGCAGAACTGCACCGACGGCATCGACAATGACGGCGACGGCAAGGTGGACTGCGCGGACCCCGGCTGTGACGACAACCCCTACGTCAAGCTGTGCGATGCCTCGTACTACCCCTTCCTGCAGGAGAGCAACGCTGCGACGTGCAGCGACGGCGTGGACAACGATGGGGACGGCTACAAGGACTGCGCCGACTACCAGTGTGTCAACAGCCCGCTGAGCGGCACGGTGTGCGGCGTGAACGAGAACACCGCGGCCCAGTGCTCGGACGGCGTGGACAACGACGGGAACGGCGCCACCGACTGCGCAGACAGCACCTGTCGCAACAACCCGTTCTATGGCGACCTGCTGTGCAAGAAGCAGGTGCAGACGTACCACTCGGTCTCCGTCTCGGGTCCCTACAACGGGCGCTACGTGTCGCTGGCCGCCGAGCTCGTCTCGCCGAATGTCGCGGCGGGCGCGAAGGGCTTCGCGGGCAAGCGCATCTCCAGGGAGGTCACCGTCACGGTGGTGGAGGCTCCGCCAGGCACCCCTTGCGAGTTCTATGACGACTACTGCACCCCCCACACCGAGACCCGGAGCTGCTACGTGGGCAAGACGGCCAGCGCGGGCTCCGCCGGTGCGACGGCCGTCCCGGCCAAGGTGAAGATGCTGCGCGTGGCCCGCCGTGACGTGGACATGCTGCGCGCGTTGCTCGCGCCCCACGTCTGGCGCGTGTCCGAGTCGCAGGCCAACGCCCTCTTCAAGCGGGGCGACCTGCAGAAGGCCTCGTTCTACTACACGCAGAACATCATGGAATTGGGGGGCATCCTCGCTCAGGCGAACCTCGAGTGCGACGTGCCGCCCGCCGCCGACAGGTCCTTCCCGGACAAGTACCTGTACGGGGCCCTGTGCCCGCTCATGTTCCACGACGTGACGAAGCTCAGCTACCTCCAGGGCCAGCGCAACTTCTACGGGCTGACCAAGGACATTCCGTTCAACCCGCACCTTCGCTACGAGGCTCTTCGCGCGGAGTTCACCACCCTCCATGGCGTGCTGAACACCTCCGTGCAGAACTGGCTGACGCTCTCCAATGGCACGCAGTTCTCCGCGTGGATGGCGGCGCACGCGAACGAGCTGAACGACGAGGTCACCGCGCTGACGCAGGAGGCGAGCGTCGCGGATCAACGCGTCGCCGTCGCCAACGCGGCGATGAACGCCCTGCTCACGTCCATGGACAACCGGAAGGCCGCCATCTCGCTGCTGACGGAGAACATCCAGGCGACCGATACCCGCATCACGAATCACTACAACACCTCTGGCAAGGGCTTCGGAGACTTCCTGGAGGACCTGGTGAAGTCGGTGGCCTCCGCCTATGGCGGTCAGGCCCTGACCGGGCTCGCCGGCAAGGCGGCGGAGGCGTTGTGGACCGACGTGAAGAAGACCTTCAAGTCGGAGACGAGCCCGACGCCGGTCGCGGGCTCCGGTCCGCCCGCCAGCGCCAGCAACTCGTTCGTGTCCGGCCTCTGGACCGCCCTGAAGGACAGCGCCACGGACGCGGCCAAGAGCAAGCCCTTCAAGGACAAGCTGTCGAGCGGCGCCACGGCGCTCTGGGACGTCGTGGGCGGCAACCAGAAGGCCCCGGCGCGCAGCATTCTGGCGGACGAGGTGAAGAAGGAGATCCTCAGCCAGTCCCAGGTGGAGATCGCCCTGGACCTGATGGACCTCCAGGCCCAGCTCACCAAGGCCCAGGCGGAGTACCAGCTCGCGCTGATGGAGCGGGACACGGTCCTGCTGCGCCAGCGCAACGCGGTGGCGGCGCGGGACGCGCTGCAGAACATCTACGCCTTCGGCGCCGGGACGGAACTGCGGCAGTTCGACCAGATCCTCATCGGGCAGCAGGTGTATGCGACGGCGCTGCGCACGCTGGACCAGCTCACGTCCCGGTACTGGGAGCTCATCCGCATCGCGGAGTACCAGTACCTGCCGTTCGACCCGAGCACCGGTGACAGTGCCATCCCCGCGACCTTCCGGGCCAACTACGACTTCAACCTGCTCAACTACCAGACGATGCTGACCCGGCTCGTGGACCTGGACAACCTGGCGACGCACTACGGGCTGAGCAATACGCAGTACTACCGCCGCCTGCCGGGCAGCAGCTTCCACGCGATGACGGCGGACGAGCTGGCGAAGATCAAGTCGCTGGGAGACGTGGCTACGGGCTCGACGACGTTCAAGGTCGCCCGCTTCCAGGTGACGGCCGATGACCTGGCGACCCGGCCGGAACTGGCCGCGCGCAATGGCCACCGCGTGCGCAACGTGCGCATCAACGTGGTGACGACCACCGGCTCGACGGCGTCGGTGCCGGCGGTGCTGGTGCGCGACACGGTGGATGCCTACAAGCTCGGCGGCTACGTGGCCGAGTTCGAGCTGATGGAGAAGGACCGGTACACCTCCGGAGGCACGCGGCAGGTGCTGCACTACATCCCCTTCACCGCCTGCATCTCCGCTCCGCCGTCCTGTGACGTGGCCCAGGCCTCCTGCAACACGGCCTTCCAGTCCTCCTCCGCCTTCCTCGACACGTGCAGCGTCGCGCCGGGCTCGGGCGGCTCCACGCCGGCCACCAACTCCTTCTACGACCGGAGCCTGTTGGGCGAGTGGACGCTGCTGGTGGACTCGGCCAGCTTCACCGGACTGGGCACAGTGAAGGCGGTGGAGGTCCTGTTCATGGTCCCGGGCACCATCATCTGATGCGCCCGTGACCCCCGGGGCAGGCACGCGTCACGGCGTGCCCGCCCCGGTCTTTTTCAAGCCCGGGGCTTGCGCTTCTCCAGCAGGCCCATGGAGACGTCCAGCGTCCCGCCGACGGCGCGGTTGACCCACCGGACCATTCCGTACGAGCCCGACACCGCCAGGTCATGCGCTGTCTGCACGGTGCGCACGGGCGCCTCGAGCGAGGGAATCTTCTGCAAGAGCTCGAAGGGCTTCGCGGCCGTGTCCCGGTGCACCTTCTTCCGGCGACATGTACGCGTGCTTGCCCGCCGGTGAGCGGCTACTCGCGCTCGAGAAACGCGTTGGCGGCGAGCCACGCGAGGGCCTCGTCACACAGCGCCGCGACCCGCGCCGCGTCCTCGGCGCGGGCCTCGCGGGCGCCCTCCTCCGTGGCGAACGCCAGGCGCCCCGCCAGAAACTCCGCGGTCACCGCGGCCACCAGCGCGCCGCGGTCGCGCGTGCCGTCGGCGAGCTGCATCAGGGCCGCGGTGACGGGGCCGAGCGCGTGGGACTGGTGGCGGTGGTTGGTCGCGCGCCCATCGTGCGCCGCCTGCTCGCGCGCGAGCTTCGAGACCGCGGGGCGCGCGGAGACCGTCACGGCGTACCGGCCCGGTGACGCGTGCACGTGGACGAGGCCCGCGAACACCTGGCGCAGGAGGTTGAGCCCGTCGACCAGCTGGGAGCGCACGGGCTCGCGCTCGCCCGCGCCCACGCGCTCCGCCGTCGCCGCGCAGAGAGCGTCGAAGGCCAGCGGCCGACCGTCCTGCTCTGCCAGCACCACCATCGCGGTCTTGGACACCGGCTCGCGAATCGAAAAAGCCGTTCCCTGGACGTCGAAGTGCACCGGCGCGTCGCCTCGCAGGACGGACGGGCCTGCCTCGCTCACCACCTCGACGCGGGTCGACAGGTGGAAGCGCTCGATGTCGCTCGTGGCAAGCGCGCGCCGCCTCACGTTGCCCGCGTGCACGAGGAGCGTGCAGCGAAAGCGGCGGTTCCGGATGAAGTCCATGTACTGCTCGGTCGCGACGATGTCGTCGACGGTGCGCAGCTTCGAGGACGTTGCGCGCGGAAGGTTCTCGATGAACATCGACGGCAGGTCGGTGTCCGCGAGGTAGTCCAGGCCGCGCGCCCGCGCGTCCGCGATGAAGTCCCGGAAATACACCGGGTGGTTCACCTCCTCGAGATACTCGTGGAAGAGGTAGTGGTCGGGCGCTTCCCGCAGCGAGGACAGCTCCGCGCGCAGCGTCTCTGCGTAGGGCGTGGCGCTGCCCTCGAGCGCCTGGAGCACGAACGGCAGCGCCTCGCGGGCCTCGGCGATCTGCTGCACCGGGTCCGCTGTGTCGCGCACGTGGAACGTCATCAGGTCGCGAATCGTGCGCACCGTGTTCCAGCCAGGCAGCGTGTTGTAGCTCACGTACGCGACGCCCGCGGGCGCGAGCCGCGCGCTGCACACCGCCAGGATGTGCTCGCGCACGGCGGCCGGCACCCACGAGTACACCCCGTGACAGAGCACGTAGTCGAACTGCCCCATCGCGGCATCGATATCGAGAATGGACATCTCGCGGAACGACACATTGGTCAGTCCCGCGCGCTCGGCGAGCGTCCGCGCCTCGGCGATCTGCCGCCCCGAGAGGTCGACGCCGACGAACTCGCTCCCGGGCAGGTCCGCGGCCATGGGAAGGAGGTTGCCGCCGCTGGCGCAGCCGAGCTCGAGCACCCTCGCCCGTTCGACGGGCGGCGCCGCGTGGCCGAAGAGGTCCGCGATGGCGAACAGATTCTCCGGGTGCGACTGGGCGAACGGATAGCTGCCGTAGGGCACGGCATCGTACGTGGTGGCGCTCATCGGGTCGCGGACCTTCCTTCTCAGCGCAAGGGGGCGAGGTCAAAGAGCTCGAGCACGTCCAGGAGGTGGTGCGCGCAGGCGAGGACGTCGTACCGCACGCCGGCGACGGTGACGCCGTGGACCTCACCGACGTGCATCCCGACGGCGACGCCGGAGTCTGCTTCAACCAGCAGCGCACCCGAGTCGCCGCTCCGGCTCACGCGTGTGCCCTCGAGCGGCGCGACCAGAATCTCGCGACGCGAGCCGTACCACCCCGACGCGTAGTCCGTCGCGACGATGACGCCCTCGAGGCCAGCGGCGTCGCGCAACACGAGCGTGACTCGCGCGCCGACCCGGGCGTGCGCGACGCGGGGTGCGGCCTCCGGGGTGGCGACATGCGCGCTCTCCGACGAGGGCTCCGGCGCGGCGATGCAGGCGTCGAGCGAGCGCACCCGGCCGCGCGGATCGCGCTGTCCCGCGGCGAGCACCGTGGCCACGACTCGGCCGCTCTCCGCGAGACAGAGTCGTGCGCCCTCCCCTTCGAGCGACCGCACCGGCGCGGCCCCGTCCGGCTCTACCTCCGGCCCCCGGCGCGACCACGCGCGCTCCGTGGGAGGCGCGGCCATGGCGCGGAGCGCGGGCGGCGTGAGCAGGTGCGCGCAGGTCAACAGCCGGGCCTCGCCCGTCGCGCGGTCCTGGAACCACCCGCCCGCGACGCCGACCTTGAAGCTCCCCGGCTCGCAGATGCGCTCGCCGGCGGGCACCAACGGGACGGCGGGCCTCACGGCGGCTGCCGGTGGGTCAGCCCGCGGAACGCGACGCCGGCCAGGTTGCCGTTGACCGTCGTGCAGTGGTTCGCACCGGCCTTACAGGCCGCCAGCTGCGTGTTGTAGTCGACGTCGGCGGCCAGGACGCGCGCGGCCTTCGCGAGCTTGTCGCCGTCGCAGAACTCCTTGCTCTTGGTGCCGCGAATCAGCGCGGTCGGGACCGTGTGGCCGTTGGGGCCAGGAAGCGCGCCGTTGGCCGGAGTGCGCGTGCCCTTGCGCGAGCCCGTCACCTTCCCGGTGAGGTCCACGGCGCACGCGCCCGCGTTGCCGGCCGCGACACGGTACGCGTTCTCGTTGCCGTGGAGGATGACGGCCGCGCCGTTCAGCGCCCCCTCCGCGGCGTTGGAGATCGTGATGTTCGCGCCCACCGCAAGGCCGTGGTTCGGGTGCAGTACCACGCGCTCGTTGATGGGCGCGCGAACCACGCGCACCACCGCGTTGCCCACGCGCGCCGTGGTGTCGCAGCTCGTGCGCCCGAGGCGCGTCGGGATGCCGAAGTGGTCCGCGTCGAGCCTCGTGACCTCGTGCAGGCCGTCGTTCGTGCCGGCCGCCGAGCCGCCCACGACGACCCGGTCGCCGTTGGCGTACCCGTGGTTCGCCCGGCGGACGAGCGCCTCGCCGAGGCCCGCTTGATAGAGCCGGACCTCCGAGGTCCCGCGTTGCTGTGCGCTGAACGCCGTGGCGTTCGCGGCGGCCAGGGTGATGGCGTAGTAGTCCGGGCTGAGGACGGTGATCGCGAACGACTGTCCCGCCAGCGCACCGTGGCGGAACGTGACCTGCGAGCCGTTGGCCCGGTTGTGGCCCACCTCGCGCACGATGGTGCGGGTCGCGTCGTTCTTCAGCACGACCGTCGCGTTGCCGTTGGCCAGGATCCCGCCGTGGAACATCACGCCTCCCTGCGAGACCACCGGGATCGAGTAGAAGTCCGCCGAGAGCTTGGTGACGGCCGCCGGGCGCGCGCCGACACAGCCCCCGGCGAACTGCACCACGGTCCCCGTGTTGAAGCCGTGGTTCGCGTGTCCAATCAGGATGGAGTCCGGCGCCGAGCGGAATGCGATGACGGGCTGGCCGCCGGCCGTGACTGTCGCGTCCGCGGAGTCGCCACCGGCGCCGAGCCCCGGGTACACGGCGTAGAGGTCCGCGGCGAGCTTCGTGATTGGCAGCGTCCGACCGCCCAGCGGGCCGTTCGCGAACGTGACGTTGGTGTTGTTCGCGTGGCCGTGATTGGCCTGGTGGATGAGGAAGGCGTTGTGCGCGGTCTTGAGCGCAACGACCGGGGCGAGGTTGGCCGTCACCGCGGCGTCCCTGAGGAATGTGGTCGGCGACTCGACCGGTACCGTGTAGTGGTCGGCGTCGACGACGGTGATGGCGTCGGTGCGGTTGTCGAGGTAGGCCCCCGCGAACGTGCGGTTGGCTGGATTGCCGTGGCCCGCCTGGCGCACCAGGACCCGGTCCTGCGCGACCGTGATGAGCTCGACGGGCGTCACGCCCGCCGTGCCCGAGTAGAGCCGGGAGGTCCGGGTGATGCCCTCCGCTATCGCGTAGTAGTCCGCGTTGATGGCGTACACGCGATAGGTCCTGCCCGCGAGCACGCCGGTGCGAATCGTCACGGAGGAGCCGTTCGCACGGTTGTGGCCGGGCTCACGCACGATCGTGCGATGGGCGGAGTTCTTGAGCACGACCGTCGGGTTTCCGTTGGCCGTAATCCCCGCGTCGAAGAGCCAGCCCGATTCGGGCACGAACGGGATGGAGTAGTAGTCCAGCGTCAGCACGGTGATGGGCGCGTCGCGCCCGCCCAGCCAACCGACGAATGTCAGGACGTCGCCTGTCGCGCGCCCGTGGCCCGCATCCCGGATGAGGTATGAGCCCGGCGCCGTGCGGAGCGCGATACAGGCGTGCGTGTTCGCGGTCACCGTCGCGTCGACGTAGTCCTCGTTGGAAGCGAGGGCCGTGATCACTGCGTAGTGGTCGGCGTCGATCACGGTGAGCTGCAGGGTCGCGCCGTTCAGCAGGCCGTTGGCGAACGTCACGTTGTTGCCCGTGACGTAGCCGTGATTCACATGACGGATGATGAAGTTGCCGGTAAAGGTCTTGAGCGTGACGACCGGGTTGAGGTCCGCCGTGACCGTCCCGTCGTAGATCCACCGCGCACTCGCCTCGACGGGCACCGTGTAGTGGTCGGCGTCCACGATGGTGACGGCCTCCGTGCGGCCGTTCAGGATGCCACCCGCGAACGTGCGGTTGGCTGGATTGCCGTGGCCTGCCTGCCGCACCAGGATGCGCCCCGCGGCGACCGTGATGAGCTCCGCGGAGCTGGCATCCGCGATGGCGGCGGTCCCCACGTGGTTCGCCTGCACGGCGGGGCCGGCGATCGAATAGTGGTTGACGTCGAGCTTCGTGATGGCCTGGACGCCGTTGCACGCCGGCAGGCCGGAGTCGCTGATGGTGACGTTGTTCCCTGTCACCTTGCCGTGGTTGCGGTGCGAGACGACGGCCTTGTTCGCCGCCGCGGAGTACAGAACGACCTGCGTCCCGCACTGGCAGGCCTCGAGGCCGACGTCCACCGCCCCGCGGGTGAAGCCCACCGTGTAGTGGTCCTCGTCGAGCACCGCGGCGACGTTCCGCGGGACGCCGAAGGCGTTGTTGAGGTTGTTCCAGGGCCCCGACGCGTCGACGAACGAGATCCTCGCGCCGTTGATGACGTGATGGAGGCGCTGCCGGACCATCGTCTGATTGGCGGCCGTGGTGATGACGGAGACTGGCGTGCCGCCGACGCTGACCTTGGTGACCGCAGTGGCCTGGACCGGCACCGGTAGGCGGTCGACCGCGTAGTGGTCGGCGTCGAGCTTGCGAATGCGCTGCGCGGCGGGCAGGCCGGCCCGACCGAGCTGGACCGTCGCGCCGTCGACCTGGCCGTGGTTCGGGTGCCAGACGATTTCGTGGTCCGGCGCCGTCTCGAGGATTGTCGCGGCCTTGGTCGCGACACGCGCGGCGCCGCCGATGAGTGCCGCGGCGCCGCCAGCGGCGATGTGATAGTGGTCCGCGTCGAGCTTGGTGATGGCATGCGAAGAGCCGTCGACCAGGCCGCCGGGGGCCTCGCCGAAGCTCACGACGTCGTTGGTGGCGAGCCCGTGCGCGGTGTGCAGCACCACGATCCGGTTCGCGGCGACGGCGACGATCTTCACGGGCTCGTTGTTGAACGCCGAGTTCTGCACGGCGTCCGGTACGCCGCGCGCGACGGTGGTGGGTGGGTTCGCGGCGTTATCCACCGGGTTGCCTACGACGGCCGCGGCGGGCACGAGCCCGAGCGCGCCCGGTCCGCAGAGCACCTGATGCGGCACCGGCAACCGCGGGGCCGTGAGCGCGACCTGCCGGGCCAGCCGCTGCGCTTCGTCGACCAGGACGTCGAGCACCGCGATCCGGTCGAGGAGTGAGTTCAGCAGCGCGGTCAGCGCCGGGATCTTGGTCAGCCACGCGGCGGCGAGGATGGGGCCAAAGGTGTACGCGTTCCGCACGGCCAGCGGCACGCCGCGCGCCACCGCGTACGGCGTATACGCGTTCTGCGCGGCGACGGAGTAGTTGTTGCCGGCGTTGGCGGCCGCGCGGAAGCCGATGGCCTCGCACTCATAGTCGCGCAAGGCCTCCGTGTATGCCGCGGAGTCGAGCAGCTCGAGGTACCGGGAGCGGGCCTGTCGCGCGGCGATGTCCTGCACGGAGCCCGGCGGGTGGGGCGCGCCCTGGAGGCGCGTGGCGAGGATGCTGGCGCGGTGATTGGCGTAGTGATTGGCCACGTCGCCCGTACGCGTCGCGGTGTTCAACCGGTGGTGGTAGCCGCGCCGGGCGTAGAGGTTGACGGCCAGCCGCCCAGGGTGACCGTACATGTTGAAGCTGTGGTACTGATGGACGTTGTCCGCGTTGTCGACACCGTACGTGTAGACGATTGCCGGCGGCATCCCGTTGAACAGCGGCGCGGGCTTCGGAATCGCGAAGAACGCCGCGGCGGCCTCCTGCCCTTGCATGTGGGTCTGCGCTCCGTGGTGCGACGCCAGGAGCGCGACGACCTT
Organism: Pyxidicoccus caerfyrddinensis; assembly: GCF_010894405.1. GTDB lineage: Bacteria > Myxococcota > Myxococcia > Myxococcales > Myxococcaceae > Myxococcus > Myxococcus caerfyrddinensis. The sequence continues at coordinate 88,572 of NZ_JAAIYA010000033.1, read as the reverse complement.
CCCGTCGAGGTCGCCCTCGCGGCACGACGGGATGTACGAGCACATCGCGTCGCCCGTCAGCACGACATAGCGCTCGTCGGGGAACAGCTCGGGCCGGGCGCCAGCGGCATCCAGCGCGCGGCGCTGTCCCACGGGCGGCGCGCGGTCATCGTCCTGGACGCGGGCCAGCACCGCCAGCCCCGAGTTGTTCTTCCAGTCGGTACCGACCGTCGCGCCATCGCACTTGACGATGAAGCCCCAGCTGTACTCCTCGAAGCGCATATGGGCGTGGTCCCACATGCGCCTGTGGCTCAGGCGGTTGGAAATCTTGGCGCGCCGGGTCCCCATGGCCTCACCGACCTTCGAGGGATACACCCAGGGCAGGTCGCACGCGGGCTCGAAGGTGACGGGGAGCTCGAAGTGGTCCTCGTCCCAGTGCGAGAGCACCACCGTGGGGTTGCCGCCCATGCAGGCAATCCGGGCGGGGTTCGGCGGGCGCTCGGGCGTCCACTTCGAGCGCCCGAGGTCGTGGTAGAGAAACGGCCGGCCGTCCGGCGAGAACAGCGCGTTCAGCCCGCCCTGCCCCACCGGCAGCGCGGCGACGTAGCCGACGACGGCGTTCGTGCTGCCGATCTGCGGCTCGACCGCGCCCGGCCGCTCGGCGAACTTCTCGAGCAGCGCGCCGTGGACCTTCGGGTCGAGCAGGTCGTCGAAATGCAGGATGTAGCAGCGCCGCGCGGGGTCGTCGGGCGCATAGAAGTCGTCGTACCACGCGGGGAGCGACGGCGAGTCGACCTCTTCGACGACGACGAGCAGTCGATACCAGGTGTCCTCGACGAGGGCCTTGCCGTGCTTGAGCGGCTTCAGGTCCACGGAGACGCTGTCGTCGCCCCAGACGCAGGGAAGCCCGGTCAGCTGGATTCGCGGCGCGGGGTAGTCGCCGTGCTGCTCCCAGAACTCCGCGGGGTCGACGTCCGCGTAGAGGTGGAACCACGGCATCGGGACGCATTCGAAGACGACGTCCGTCGTCGTCATGTCCGGGCCGGGCTCGAACTTCGTCAAGAAGGCGTAGAGCGGGTAGTACTGCAGCTTGCCGCGCCCCTTGACGGGGCTCTGCGGGGGCGGGTCCTTCCTGAGAGGACAGGGCGCGACCACGACCGGTGGCCCCTCGGTGAACGACTCCTTGATTTCTTCGACGAGCGGGTGCGGCTCTCGCTCCCCTCCGAAGGGAATCGCCCGCGGCGCCCGGAGCCTCTTGCGAGGTGGCTGCTTCTTCTCCAAAGCCGCATCGTCGCTCGGGCGCTTGAGCGACTTCTGCCGGTCGAGGATGGACACCGGGTCCTGGGTCGCTCGAAGCCGCTTCGCTCGCGGCGGAGCGCCATCACCGCCATCGGGGTTTCGTCCGGCCATCCGTCACGCTCCTGGCAGCGCAGCCGTTAGGAGTTGCTCGAGGGCACGCATCTTCTCCTCCGAAGAGAAGCGCGCGGACAGCAGGCCGTCGGGCGCGTCGAGCCGATGCCGCGTCACGAAGTCGGCGCCCAGCGCCCACGCGACGGCGGCATACATGCAGACCTGCTGCGGCGACGTGAAGCCGAGGCGCTCGGCGTCCTGCGACGCGCGCGCGACGAACAGGGCAAGCTCCTCGGGTGTTGCCGCCGCCGCCGTCGGGAACGCGCGGCGCAGCAGCTCGCCGACGCGCGCGTCCACGTTGTCGAGCGCAGCCTGTTCGAGCACAGCCATCTGAGAGCGGCGAATGACGAACATCGAGAGGTGCGCGCTCCTGCCCGCAGGTGACGCCCGGCGGCTCGCGACTACACCACGTGAGGGAAGAAATGGACACCGCGAATCTCGGGTTGCCCTTTTTCGCGGGTCTCCCGCTCGAGGTGTCCTTGGCAGGGCCCGACCCGCTCGCCGCCCCGATGCAGAACCTCACGCGTGGGACGGCGCCACGCACTTCGTGCGTCTCGCCTGTCCGCCTGCCGGAAACAACCGCAACGCAGTTTCCACTGTCTCACAGTCTCGAAATAACGGAGAGCACGGAGCAACCGGGCGTATGCGCCGAGGAGTATGAGCGCCCCTCCGCCAGTCGGCTGGCGAGACGGAGGCGTTCCATGCACGGTCGTACACAGCGAGTCCTACTGAGGAAGTGGCTCGGCGTTTCCACCCTGTGGCTGACGGCAGCCTGCGGTCCCGGCACCGTATCCGAGTCACCCGAGCCGGAAGCCCGGAGCGCGGCGCTCTTCGCGGGCGAGCCGCTCGTGAGTGCGGCGAGCGGCCGGTGTCTCGACGTGCAGGCGGAGAGCCGCACGCCTGGAGCAGGGCTGCAGCTCTACGGCTGCCACGGCCGCATCAACCAGGCCTTCACCTTCACCGCCGCGGGCGAGCTGCGTACCTACGACAACGCGCTGTGCGTGGACACGGCCTCGGGTCAGACGGCCCAGGGGACACGCGCGGTCATCGCCACGTGCACCGGCCTGCCGGCGCAGAAGTGGACGCTCAACGCGAACGGCGCCGTGGTCCACACGGCGAGCGGCCTGTGCCTGGATGTGGAGGGCGCGAAGACCGCGGACGGGACGCCGGTCATCGTCTGGGACTGCAATGGACAGACGAACCAGAAGTGGTCCCGGCCCGCGGCCCCGGACACGCAGGCGCCCACGCCGCCTGGCAACCTGGTGACGAGCAACCTCACCTGCAACTCGGTGACGCTGAGCTGGACGGGCTCGACGGACAACGTCGGCGTCGCCTTCTACGACATCTACCACGACGGGCAGCAGATGAAGTCCGTGGACGGCAGCGCGCGCTCGACGTCGCTCACCGTGGTTCCGGGTGCCACCTGGGGCCTGTACGTGAACGCGCGCGACGCCGCGGGCAATGTCTCACAGGCGAGCCCCACGCTGCCGTTGACGCCGCCGCAGTGCCAGGCGGACACCACGCCCCCGACGGCACCGACGCAGCTGACGGGCACCGCGTCTGGAACGAGCGTGACGCTGAGCTGGACGGGCTCGACGGACAATGTGGGTGTCACCGGCTACGACGTGCTCCGCAATGGCACCAAGGTGGGAACCGCGACGGGCACCACCTACGCGGACAGCGGGCTCGCGGCGAGCACGGCCTATACCTATACAGTCGTCGCCCGTGACGCCCAGGGCAATGTGTCCACTCCGAGCAACGCGCTCTCACTCACCACGGGCGCGGCCTGTGCGAACCCCATCTGCTCGGTGACGCAGGTCACCACGGACACGGACATCCCGTGGGGACTGGTTCCGCTCGCGGACGGGACGGTGCTCTACAGCCGCCGGGATGCGCAGGACATCGTGCGCTTGAATCCCGTGACGGGCGCGAAGACGACGCTCGGCACGGTGCCCAACGTGCAGAGCACGGACGGGGAAGGCGGCCTGCTCGGGCTCGCCGTCTCGCCGTCTTTCGCCACGGACCGCTGGCTGTACATCATGCACACGTCGCCCACGGACAACCGCATCGTGCGCATCCAGGTCACCGCGGGCTTCACGCTCGACCTCGCGAGCGAGCAGGTGCTGGTGCAGGGATTGCTGCGCAACAAGTTCCACAACGGCGGCCGCCTGCGCTGGGGCCCGGACGGCAAGCTGTATGCAAGCACCGGTGATGCGCAGAACGGAGCCAACTCCCAGAACACCTCGAACCTCGCGGGCAAGGTGCTGCGCCTCAACCCGGACGGCACCATTCCCAGCGACAATCCGTTCGGAAACCTCGTCTGGAGCTATGGCCACCGCAATCCGCAGGGGCTGGCCTTCGACTCGGCCGGCCGGCTCTGGGAGCAGGAGTTCGGAAACTCGGTGATGGATGAGACCAACCTCATCGTGAAGGGCGGCAACTACGGCTGGCCCGACTGCGAGGGCACGGTGTCTCAGAGCGGTAGCGGCTGCGCGACGGCGGGCTACCTCGCGCCCAAGCAGACGTATTCCACGGCCGAGGGCTCGTGCAGTGGCATCGCCATCGTGCGGGATGTGCTCTACGTGGCGTGCCAGCGCGGCACGCGGCTGTACCGGGAAGTCATCTCCGGCACGAGCCTCACCAACGTGACGCCGTACTTCGTCGGAACGTATGGGCGGCTGCGCACCGTCGAGCCGTCCGTGGATGGCAACCTCTGGCTCACCACGAGCAACGTGGGAGACAAGGACAGCATCCCCAACAACAGCAACGAGACGCTCTACCGCGTGTTGCTCGGCAACTAAGGCGTATGCGCCTGGCTGAGCACTGGCGCTTCTCCGGCCCGCTCCGGTCCTGGCTCGAGCGGCAGACGGACCTCGAATTCGCTGCCCTTGCCCAACCCGTCGCTGCGGGCGGTGATGGTGCCGCCGTGGAGCTCGACCAGGCTGCGCACCAGTGGCAGCCCGAGCCCCAGGCCCCCCTGGGACATGGCGCGCGCCGTTTCGACCTGCGAGAAGGCCTCGAAGATGCGAAGCAGTTGCTCGGGTTCGAGCCCCATCCCCTCGTCGCGGACGCGCACGACCGCCTCGTTGCCGTCCTGTTCGAGCGAGAGGCGGATGTCGCCGGGAGGCGGCGTGTACTTGAGCGCGTTGGTCAGGAGGTTGATGAGGATCTGTTCATACCGGATGGGGTCCACCCGTGCGACCAGGGGCTTCGCGGGCAAGTCGAGCCGCAGGCTCCGCTCGCGGACGTCTGCACGGAGCTGCAGGCTCCGCACGACCTCGGCGGTGAGCGCCGTGAGCTCCGTCGGCTCGGGCTGGAGCGTGAGCTTTCCGCGAGCGATGCGGGACATCTCCAGCAGGTCATCGATCTGCCGGGAGATGATGTCGGTCTGTCTGTTGATGAGGCCGCTCATCCGCTCCTGAGCAGCATCCTGGGCGCGGCGCTGGAGGGTCGCCACCGCCGCCTTGATGGCGGAGAGCGGGTTGCGCACCTCGTGGCCCAGGAGCGCCATGAAGTCGCCCTTGCGTTTATCAGCCTCCGCCAGCTCGGCGAGCAGCTGTTGCACCTGGTACTGCCGGCGCCGCGCGCGCAAGGCGGAGCGCAGCGCGGCCAGCAGCACCGCGGAGTTCGTGGGTCGCTCGATCAGCGTCAGGTTGGCGTGAGGCACGAGGGCGGTAAAGAGCGCCTCCGTCATGCTGTCCTCCGCGAAGGTGAGCAGAACCAACGGCATATCGGACCACGGCGGCTGAGCCTTGACCCAGGCCACCAGCCGCTCGATGGCCGCGGGCGTCAGCGCTTCCTCCGCAACGAGGATTGCGCCGGCCCCCTCGCCCATGCACCGGAAGAGGGCCTCCGTGTCGGTACACGCCGCTGCCGAGATGCCCTCACCTTGCAGCAGGCGGGTGGCGAGCGCCGCGTCCTGGCCGGTGGGAGTGAGGAGCAACACCCGCTCTTCGCGGGCATCAGCCATGGACTGTCTCGCCATCGCCGAAGCCGTCGAGGAGCCGCGCCTCTTCGCCCATCCAGGTCAGGTGGCCGCTGAGAATGCCTTGGAAGGCGGAGAGACTCTCGCCCACGACGATGCCGTGCTCGCTGGAGAGCCGGAGCTCGCGAATGGTGCGCTCGTGGGGACCGGTGCGCTTCTTCACCACCGAGAGCGCCTTGCGAACCCTCCCCTTCACCTCGAAATAGCGCAGCAGCACCACCGTGTCCGCCAGGTAGCTCAGGTCCACGGGCGACTGGACGTCATCCCCGAGGAGGCCGTGCTGCCCCATCACCAGGATGGTCACGATTTCGTGGTGGTTGAGCATCACCAGCAGCTCGTGGAGATGGAGCGCGAGGAAGCGCTCCGCGGGCATGCTGGCGAGGTAGCCGTTGAGGCTGTCGAGGACCACCACCCGGGCCCGTTGCTCGACCGCCTCTTTCTGAGCCAGACGCGCGAACTCGCCCGGTCCCATCTCCGCCGGATCGAGCGACCCGAGCCGGATGGTGCCCTCCGCGAGGTGACGCTCCGGATCCAGGCCCAGGCCGCGCATGCGGAGGGTCCACGTGGCGGGCGTCTCGTCGAAGAGGTAGACGACTGCCCGCTCGCCACGCTCCGCGGCGGCCAGCGCCCAGCTCGCAGCCAGCGTGCTCTTGCCCACGCCGGAGGGGCCGAGCAACATGGTTCCGGTTCCCGTGGAGACGCCGCCGCCCAGGAGCTCGTCGAGTCCCTCGACCCCACTGGCGAAGGCGCGCGGCTCGTACTCCACCCGGCTCTCCGCCGCGACGATGCGAGGGTAGACTTCGATGCCGCCGGTGGAGATCCGGTATTCATGGGCGCCGGCGCGGAAGTCGATCGCCCGCATCTTCTTGACGAGCAGCCGCCGACGCTGGCCACCGAATTCGATGGTCAGGTTCTCAAGGGTGAGCACACCGTGGACGATGCTCTCGATGGGGGTCTCGCCTGGCTGGAACCGGTAGTCGAGCATCAGCGCGGTGCAGTTGCGATCGGCGAGGGCGCGCTTGAGCGCCAGGACCTGCCGGCGGAACCGTAGCGAATCCCTGGAAAGCAGCCGCACCTCCGAGAGCGAGTCGAAGCAGATGCGGTCGGGTCGCGCCGCGTCGATCCGGTCGAGGATGGCCTGCGTCGTCTCCGCCAGCTCCAGCTCCGACGGATGGAAGAGCGTATAGGGCGGGCCGAAGCGCAGGTGCTCCTCCGCGGCCTGCAGGTCGAACAGTTCAATCCCGTCGAGCGACCAGCCATGGGAGCCAGCGATGGCCCGCAGCTCGTTCGCCGTTTCGGAGACCGTGATGTAGAGGCAGCGCTCGCCCGCAGCCTCGCCCGCCAGGAGGAACTGCAGGGCAAGCGTGGTCTTCCCGGCGCCTGGATCTCCCTCCAGGAGATACATCCGTCCGCGGGGCAAGCCGCCTCCGAGGATGGTGTCGAGTCCGTCGATGCCCGTGGGGACCCGGGGCTGGGGCATTGGCGCGACCAGAGACGGACCTCCCGCGAGAGTCTCGTTTTGATTTAGGAAGTGTCACAGGCCGGCGCCAGCCCCGCTGGCGGTCGGGGGCACGGCAAGCAAGCGGCCATCAGCCAGGACCCCGGCCAGACGCCGCGCCAGGCTCCAGCACCGCCAGCAGCAGCAACGGTCCGAAGCCGATGACGCGCAGGCCGAGCACGAGTTCGAGGCCCTTCAACGCCTCGGGACTGGACAGCTCCATGAAGTCCAGGAACTGCCGCCACCAGGGGCGGGGCGGCTCCAGAGGCTCGCGACGACGTCGGGGGGCAGCGTGCCGGATACTCGCTTCACGGGGGGCTCCCCGTGCCCTGAGCCAGCCCGGAAGCGCCGGAGCGCGTCGTGCGAGAAGGCCCCGCGACGTGAGCCCTGGCGCGCGGAGTGCGCGGCACGACACCGACCAGGGCCTGCTCAGATTCCGGGTACCCGGTGAGCGGTATAGGCAGCGTCCTGAAGATACTTGTTGGCATCGGAGATGATGACGCCTGTCTTGCTGCCATCCGGGTTTGTCCATTCCGGCGTCGCTTCCAGGACGGACGGGATGCCATCTCCATCCCCGTCGCCCAGGTAGACGGCGACGTGTCCGTACTTCACCAGGAGATCGCCAACCTGGATGCTCGACTTGGAGACTTTTGGAATGCCATCCTTCATCGCGGTGGAGGACGTCCAGCTGAAAGGCACGCCTGCATACTGAAACATGTTGTACACCAGCCCCGAGCAGTCGAACCCCCTGGCGCCAGCGGGCTGGTAGTAGTTGCCTTGGCCGCTGCCGCAGCTTGAACCGTAATGCCATATTCCCGTGGAGGGGGCAGCGCCGAATCGATACTGTCCCGCACAGGCTCCCGTGTAGACGGAGTCCAGTGCCGCGAGGCCGTAGGAGAGCGCCATGCGGACCTTCACGGAAGGCGAAGTCGTCACCTTGCAATGCTGCATGTAGTACGGGATGCCATTGGCCGGGATGCCCGCCACGAGCGCGCCGTTGAGGTAGTACCTGAACTCGTCGTTGGGCACGATTGCCACGTGGACGAGTCCGCCAACCTTCCACTCTCCAGGGCTGGCGGTGTAGGCCTCACTGGATTGCAGTCCGACCCCCGGGCGGTAGTTCTGCACCGTGGCCGTATAGGTGTAGCCCGTTCCATTGAGCAGGTTGTTGGTGACCTGATACACGCCACCGTACGCGTTCACCTTGTTCCAGCAGGCCCCGGTGTGCGGCTCAGTTCGATAAAACGTATAGTCAGCTCGAGCGGGCGACGTAAGCGCGAAGAGCGATACTGCGGCCGAGACGCCTGCCAGCTTCGCGAAGGTACGGGATGAGCGCATTTCGATACATCCTCTCGTTTGTCAACGTGGGTGGGACGACCTTCGAAACACGTATATCCTGTTCAAAAACTGCATTAACCGTACAGTCTGAATTATTTGAATGTCAAGTTCATGCTCCGGGAGCGCCCGAGCGCGTCGGGACAGGCCTACCGCCAGGAACGAGCAGTTCCTCCGGCCGCCGGTGCCGGACGCGCGCTTCACGGAGTGGCTCGTCATGGAAGCCCACGCGCGTCCAGAAGCGGTGGGCGTCGGGGTTCGGCTCGGACACGCCGAGCCTCAGCAGCCGGGCGCCCTCGCGGCGCAGCCAGTCCTCGTACCCACGCAGGACGGCCTCGCCGCGTCCCTTCCCGCGAACCTCCGGCGCCAGCAGCATCAGGCCCAGGTACCACTCGCCCGGGGCCGGGAAGTCGCTCACGCCCTCGAGGACGCCCACCAGTCTCCGCCCGGAGTCCCGCAGCGCCACCAGGTGGCGTCGCTCCGGGCCCAGCCCGGGAGGCCGCTCCAGTGGCATCCGCCTCGCCTCGTCCTCCCGTGCCGGCCGTCCGAAGCAGCGCTGGAAGAAGTCCTCGCAGCACTCCAGCAGCGGCTGGAACAGGTCCACGTCGGCGTCGCTCACGCGGTCGGCGGTGAGGTCCATGGCCTGGAAGAGGGGCTCATGGACCCGCTGCTACAGCAGCACGCCGCGCGCCTTGATGTCCAGGTTGCGTATAGGAGGGACGGGAGCCCTGTTAAGGGAGAGGGCTGGAGCCGAGGAGCCGAAGAAGGCGGCTGACGGGGGCCCCAGGCTGTACGCCAAGCCGGTGGGGAGGCCGTGCAGCCCCCTCTGGACACATGCCGGCCCAGGCGGCCCATCCAGCAAGGGGCAGCAGAGGCGTGGGCTTCTGGGGCAGCGCGACTGCTTGTGGCTCACCACCCCGCGGCCTGGGGGCCCTCGCGCTGGGGTCCGCATTGCACTCGCCGTGGGCAGTCCCAGGGACTCCAGAATGGCGCGTGCCCCACCGGGTGCCGTCACGTACGCCAACACCCTCAAGCCTGCCTCCACATCTCACGCACGCGAACACGTCGAAGTCGAACGGCGGCAATTGTGGCGTTCCCACTGGGAACGTGACAAGCGCGCTCAGAACCGCGTGCAATGCCTCCGGGAACCGTAGGCCGGGCGAGAGGAGGGTCACGCACACGAGCCGCGCCGCCCCTGGCAGCGGATAGGATGCTCGCAGGCGGAGAGGATGTCTCCGCCATGGAGCCGCGCCCGTGTCCCTTCCGCCCCAGAACTACGTCGTCATCCTGGATGAAGAGCGCCTTCGTCGATTCATCGAATGGCTTCCCGAGCTGCAGGCCGACGAGACCTACTACGTCTGCCTGTTCGCTCGGAACAAGTACGCCGCCGAGGGGCAGAAGCTCTCGAGCGACAAGGGACAGCTCAAGCGTTTCACCTCCACGAAGGCTCAGCTCGTCGACAAGATTCGCCAGACCGAGTGCGCGGTAGGGGCCTACAAGGACCGTAGAAACCCCGTCCCCCAGGAAGCACTCGCGCTGTACATCAATCCGAACCCGCGGAGCTTCGAGCGAGCGGCGAAGAACACGCTCATCGAGTTGGCGAAGCTCATCACCGAGCCGTACAAGGGCTACAATCCACACCAGGTCACGTTGTCCGAGATACAGAAGGCCTGTTCACGAAAGGTCTATCTGGATCTCGACTTCGACCACGTGGAGCCAGACGAGGTGCTCGCCCAGGTGCGGGGAAGGCTCAACCTCGACTGCCTCACGGTGCTCAAGACACGTGGCGGCTTCCACCTGCTGGTCGAGCTGGCGAAGGTCGAAGAGCACTACGTCAAGAGCTGGTACAAGCACCTCACGGCCCTTCCCGGATGTGACGTGCGCGGGGACACGCTCATGCCAGTCCCTGGGTGCACGCAGGGCGGGTTCAACCCTCATTTCCTGCCCTTGGATTTGGACGCGGCCCGCCAGCCGCCTTCAAGCGATGGGGCATGAATCCGTAGCGGCATCACGAGCTCGCGAAGCTCGTGGTTTCGCCAGTTTGGCGGGGCGCGGGACATCGGAGCCTCGACGGGCGTCCCTCCCCGGTCCCCGGCGCTGTCGAATCCAGTTCCCATTTTTGGGCCGCCGGTCGGTCACTCATGGGTCAGGCCCGTTGGCCTGCCTGTCGAGTCCCACCGCACTCCGAGCCGCCCCATGCCCGCCGCCCTGCGCCCTCTCGCCCTCGCCGCCGTCCTCCTTGCCGCCTGCACCGGCGAACCCACCCCCGAGCCCGCGACTCCCGGGGAGCCCGCACCGACACCGGCACCCACGGCCTGGCAGCCCGTGGCAGACCTGCGCGCCGACGTGGACCGGGACGGCGTGGTGGAGCTCGGCGAGGCCGGGGACGATGCCGATGAGGAGATGTGGACGGCGACGCGCGGTGCGCTGTTCCTCGCGAACCTGGACGACGACGGAGGGCGCTGCGCACCCGCGACGCTGCCCGCGGACGTGAGCGACGCGCAGCTCGCGGCCTGCCACGACGCGTCGGACGATGTCGTCAACGGGAGCCAGGATGCGCTGGACCTCGCGCCCCTGCGGACGGTGGCGCTCCCGGATGCGCCGGAGGACGCCTTCGCCACCGTGCAGGTGGTGGGCACAGGCGCCGCCTACACGCGGCTGTTCCTGCGCGGGTCCGGCACCTGGCGCGCGCTCGCCCCGGATGCCCGGGTGGAGGCAGGGCTGCTGCGCGCGGGGCTGGAGCTCGCGCTCGAGGGACGGGACGTGGTGCGTGACTCCTCGGCGTGGGACGGCAGCGCGGACGTCGTCCTCACGCTCGGGCGCGACGGGGCTCCGGGCGAGGTGCTCGCGGAAGACCGGGTCCGCCTGAAGGTGGCGCCCGTGCTGACGCTCAGCGCCTTGCAGCCGGTGGAGGCGCTGCACGTGTCGGACCCCGGCGCGGCCGGTGGTGCGGACGAGGCCGCCTTCTTCGCGCGCCTCGAGCAGCTGCGCGAGGCAGCGGGCATCAGCGCTCCGCTCCTGCGCCACCCGAGCCGAGACCGCTGGGTGCAGGACTTCTTCGAGGACGCATATATGGCGGTCCCCGCCGCGGGCGGCCGTCAGCACGTGATGCGGGTGAACCTACGCTCCGCCGAGGTGTACGCGCCCGCCGACCCGCTCGCGCCGCTGCGCTCCGCGGGCCGGGTGGTGTACGCGCTGCGCGGGCCCGACGTCGCGGCGCTGCAGCAGTTCCAGCTCGAGGGCGCGACGAGCTCGCGCACGTACAACGCGATGGGCAACACGGAGACGGTGCCGCCGTACGCGGGCTACCCGCTCGGCAGGCACCTGCGTGGCAGCGCCACGGGAGGCGCGCCGGACGCGTCCTTCACGCGGATGCTGGAGGCGCAGGGCATGCAACCGCCCGTGTACGTGGACACGTCCTGGCTGCAGGTGGGCCATGTGGACGAGACGCTCGCCCTGCTGCCGAGTGCCACAGCGCCGCGGGGCTGGGTGCTCCTGGCGGCAGACCCCGCGGGCGCGCGCGCCATGTTCGAGGACCTTCAGGCGCGCGGCCACGGCGAGACACGCCTCTTCATGGGCAAGGCGTGGCGGGTGAACCGCCAGGACGTGCCAGCGGAGACGACGGTGACACAGGTGCTCGCGCGCACGGACGTGCTCGACGCCTCCGCACGGGCGGCCACCGGAATGGAGGGGCAGCTCGCCGTGCTGCGCCGCGAGCTCGTACTGACGGACGCGGAGCTCGTGCGCGCGCCCTTCCTCTTCCAGCCGCTCGGCGGCAAGGTGACGGCGTTCCAGCCCGCGAGCGCGAACCTCGTGGTGCTCTCGCGCACGGACGTCGCGGTGGCCGACCCACACGGGCCCGTGGTGGACGGCGTGGACGTGTTCAAGGCGCACCTGGAGGCGCAGCTCGCACCCCACGGGCTGCGCGTGCACTGGGTGGACGACTGGAACCTCTTCCACCGGCTCACCGGCAACGTGCACTGCGGCACCAACGCGACGCGCGCGGTACCGGAGTCCGCGTGGTGGAACACCGCGGAGGCGAGCCGCCAGGCATTGCGCGGGTCGCGCGCCCCGTCCGCCACTCGCACGGACGGCCCGTCCCACTGACGTCGCTGCCGCTGGCTCGCGTGGCGCGTGGACCTGGTCAGAGCACGGCCATGACCGCCTTGATCGTCAGTCCCAACAGCGCCAGTGACGACAGCACGAAGAGCGCGAAGCGCAGCTCGATCTTGTTGATGAGTGCCTGCACCAGGCTGTGCACCACGCGCAGGCCCACGTAGCTCCAGGCCAGCATCAGGTTGAGGCCCGTTCCTTCGCCCAGCAGCGCCAGCGCCAGCGTGATGGCATAGAAGATGGTCGGCTGCTCCATCAGGTGGTTGTAGTTGTCGGCCTTCCAGCGCACCTCGGCCGGCAGCTGGCTCATCTGCTCGCCGCGCGGCGCATACCGGTCGGGTTTCATGCGGGCCTTGAACATGGCCGGCAAGCGAGTGGCATACATCCAGGCCCACATGACCATGGACCAGGACACGAGCGCGACGACGGGAGCGAGAATGGGGCTGTGCATGGCTCCTTCCCTGCCCCATGCAGCGGTACGACGCAACTCATGGGCGGATTCCGACCCATCCCGCGCTGATTTGTCACACGGGTGCGCTCGCTGATACAGCCGTCTCCGCAGTCACGCAGAGGGGGATACACATTGATGAAGTCGCGTTGCGCGTCCGTACTCGTCGTACTGGGCCTCGTGGCGTGCGGAGACTCCGCCGACACACCCGGGCCCACGCCGGCAGAATCGGGGGACGCCGCCGCGCCCTCGCCCACCCTCATGCGTCCGGAGGTCAGCGCGGAGGACCTCGCGGCCATTCGCGCACAGGAAGACCTGCGCTCGGCACGCGCGCTCGCGGAGGTGGAGCGCCGCTTCGCCTCGCGGACGCCGGGCCTGTCCTTCCGCGTCCGCCGTGTCCGCACCAGCGCCCTGGGCGACACCCATGTCTGGATTCAGCAGGTCTTCCAGGGCACGCCCGTGATGGGGCGTGAGCTGGGCGTCATCGTCTTCGTGGACGACACCCTCCAGGTGCTCGGCGAGCCCGACTCCTTCGAGGGCGTCGCGCCCGCGCGGATGAAGGCCACCGAGGGCCTGAAGCGGGCCAGGGCCCACGTCGCGAGCAAGGGGCTCACGGTGGGGGACACGGGCGACGTCGTCCTGGAGCCCGTCCTGGAGCGCCGCCTCCGCCCGGGCGCCTCCGGGGAGAACGCCGCGGACTACGAGACGGTGGTGGTGGGGTTCGAGCGAGGCACCCGGGTGAAGGTGACGTCCGAGTTCTCCGCGGACGCGCCCCGCGAGCTGTTCGTGCGCGAGCGCGACGGCGCCGTGGTGGAGCGGGCCTTCCCGCCCTCCGCCATGGCGAAGGGGACGCTGCGCAGCGCGTTCGCGGGCACCGTGACGATGGGCACGTACTCGCCAGCCCGGAGCGTCTACTACCTCCAGAGTGAGCGTGGCGACTCCATCTCCGCCGCCACCCAGGCGGATGGCTCGAGGTGGTTCGACTACAAGAGCTCGGTCAACACCTGGGGTGACAACCAGCTCTACGCCCTCCAGGGCCCCAATACCGTGAATGGGCAGACCGCGGCGGCGGACGCGTTCATCTCCGTCTACGGCACCACCCGGATGTTCGCCGACGTGTACGGCCGCAATGGCTGGGACGGCCAGGGCGGGCCCATCCACGCCTACGTGCACTCCCCGGAAGGCAATGCCCACCCCGCGGGCAATGGCGTCGTCATCCTCGGCTACACCTCCGTCAAGGGCGGGCTGTCGAGCGTCCCGCTGACCGACATCGAGACGGTGGCCCACGAGGTCAGCCACATGACCTTCGCGCTGGACACCGGCGTGGTGACCGGTCCCACCGGCGAGTTGGGCGGCCTGGATGAAGGGTCGGCGGACATCTTCGGCCTGGTCGCCGGCTTCTACCTGCCGGAGGCGATTGCCCTCCTGGGGACTCCGTGCACCACGGTGAGCTGCAGCAGCAGTGGGGTCCGCAAGCCCATCACCGTGCGGGGCGACTGGATTTATGGGAACTGGGGAGACTCCCGCTACGGCCGCTCGTTCATCGACCCGTTCCTGTACCCCGCCTGGGCGCCAGGCATCGAGAGCGCGGCCTCCCACTATGCGGCGGGGCCGCTGGAGCGGATGTTCTACTTCCTCAGCGTCGGCGTGCTCCCCGCGGGCCAGGCGCCGGTCCCCGGCCTGTTGCAGCCGCAGCGGGCGAGCGCCTTCCTCCCCCAGGGGCTCACCGGCCTCGGCATCACCACGGCGAACTGGCTCTGGTACAACACGCTCAGCGGCGTCTACTTCTCGCGCATCACCAACTACGCCACGACGCGCGAGATGATGCTCGAGGCGACGATGACGCTGTACGGGCGCGTGCCGCACACCCCCGAGTACAAGGCGGTGGAGGATGCCTGGGCGGCCGTGAATGTCGGCCCGCCCGCGGACCGCACGCCTCCCACCGTGGCCATCACCACCAAGCAGAAGAGCAGCACGGAAGCCCTCGTCACCGTCGACGTGTCCGACGAGAACGGCCTCGTCGAGGGAATGGTGGTCATCTCCTCCGGCCTCATCAATGGACCGACGATGGCGCAGCCCTGCACCAGCCACTGCGTCTTCATCCTCGACCCGGCCTGGTACGGGACGAGCGCCTCGCACTACGTGAATGTCACCGCGAAGGACACTCGCGGGAACGAGGTGGCCAAGAAGGTGTACTTCGCGCTGGATGCCACCGGGCCGAGCGTCACCATCACCTCGAACAAGGCGACGACCTGGTCGCCCATCGCGCCCCAGCAGGACTGGAAGTACAGCGCCAGCGACACCTCGGGCCTCCAGTCGGCGAAGGTGTTCGTGGACGGCGTGGCGGTGGTGGATGAGTTCTGGAGCGACCCGCTCATGTCCAGCTTCACGCTCGACAACGTGGTGGTGGATGTCTCCAGCCGCGCGGAGGGCCGGTACCCGGTGCGGTTCGAGACGGCCGACCCCTTCGGCAACACCCGGGTGAACGACTACTCGCTCGCGGTGGACCACACGGCTCCAGAGGTCTGCACGCAGACGGTGACGGTGGACCCGGCGAACAACGGCAAGGTCTACCTGACGCTCACCGGGCGCGACGCGGTCGCCGGGCTGTCGAACCTCGCCATCCACCACACGACGGGCGGGCTGCTGCGCGGGGACACGACCGATGTGGGGCCCGGCGTCCAGCGCACGCTGAGCCACACCGCCACGCTCGCGCCGGGGACCTACCTCTTCTTCGGCGTCTGCATGGACCAGAGCTCCAACGTCGTGCGGACGCCGTACCAGACCGTCACGCTGGTGGGCTCGTGCAACTCCATGGCCACCGCGGGCGGCGCGCAGGTGGATGAGCGCACGTTCCAGATGGGCAAGGCGGCGGGGACGGTGAGCCTCAGCTACCACACCTACTCCGTGCACGACCGCATCAAGGTCTACTCGGGCACGACCCTGGCGGCCGACACCGGCTGCATGGCCACGGGCGACCCGTCCATCCTCAGGACGCTGACGTTCTCCTACTCGGGGACGTCGGGGCAGTTGAAGGTGCGCGTCGAGCCCAACTGCAACCCCGTCACGGCCCAGCCCACCACGGAGTGGGCGTACTCGCTGAGCTGCCCCTGATGCGGCATCCAGGCGCGGGCCTGCCTGCTGCTCGCGGGCCCGCGCCGGAATCGCAACCCGGTGGTGGATGCTCCAAATGTCATGTATGCACCGTGAACTGGGCCGCTCCCGTGTCGGTCCCGGCCCTCGGGGCTCCCGGCAAGCCGGCCCGGGATGCGTCTCCCTTAAGCTGAAGCGGGCGCGGAGCCGGAGGAGGAGGCCTGTCCCTTAAGGACGCTGCACGCTCTCTCCACTGGCCCGGCTGACACTCGTCAGCAGCCCTTCTCGGTCCCTGCTGTACCAACGCCCCTCAACAGGGCCCCCACTCCTCCTATACCCACACCCATACACTTTCAGCACAGGGTGCACATTTCACATGACAATCATTTACTAATCCTACCGGGCAAGACAAGAAAGAGCGTGGGATGTTGGAAGGGCCTCCTGCATTGAAGCAAGGCAGTCCCGCCGAGACGCCCTCCCCGCTTCTCTCCGCAGGGGCCCTCGATTACGGTTGGCCACGCATGTAGTTGACTATCATGGATTGATTGAGCGGTGAGCGGTTTCTCGCCCCCAAATGAATTACTCAAGTAGCGAGAAGAGACGATGTAACGCAGGCAGGAATCCACTTCGGTCCTTTGCAGCATTCCTGAGGAAATTCGCGTCCTCCTCATTGAGTCTTTTCGATACCTGACGAGGCAGTCGCTGACAAAGCTCAGAAATGGCCGCTAAAGGGTATGCGACTATCGCGTGATCCGGATCGAACAGGTAAAGAGACGTTGTGTCTGATGCATAAGCCTCGACGGCTCTGCGTATGCCAATGTCGACTATCTTTTCAAGATGCTCAGGGGCAACGGGATCATAGAATTTTCCATTCTTGTAGTTTGCCTCTTCTCGCCGGTCCATCATCCACTGCGTGGGAGAAACGAGCGCAATTGTTTGCGATAGCAATAGGTGGCGACCCAGGTGAGTCCCAAATAGGTTAACCACAACCTTGTGTGTAACCCCGCTCTCTTTTTTGCAGGGTGTCCCTGGAGTAGTACTTAGTGAAAATGGAGTGGATTTTTGGTAGTAAAGGCATAACCCCGCAAGCGCAAGCATTGCTCGAAATGAATAGAATGAAGAGTAGTAGAGCTTGACTGTTGACCACGAATAAAAACCAGCCTGAATGCCATGAAGCGCATCGAGAAATGACACACAGGAAGAATACGTATAGCTCAGCGCATCCTGCTCCAGACATGCCTTCAGATTTGCTGCATCCGCGGGAGTTACGATGTATCCATTCAGAAATTGACTTGGGGGACCCAACGCAATTTGGGTGTTTATATAGTTCTGTGCATTATGCATCGACGTGTTTAGGAACTAGAATTCAAAAACGGTTGGCTGCCCACTGTCTGGCTTGAATGCTTCGGTCAGTCGCTCGTATACCCTTTTAGGGGCATCTTTACCGCCGAGCCCTTTGACTTCCGACTGCAGAATGAGATTGGCAGGATTGAGCTTCATAGAGTCCTGCATTAATTCTGTTTTGAATGATTTTCTTATGTTGCAATAGGGGACCATTTTCAGTCTAAGGAAGTCAATGGCGCCTACGAAACCAGCCGCATACAGGAATACGTTATCCCGATCCTCCCAGTGCTTAGTGTACAAAGACTGAAGCGCATTGAAGAAATTGATGACGATTAGCTTTTGTAACTCGAACTCCGTGATCCCGACTTGCGCAAGGCCGCCCTTCTCTTCCACCAGTGGCTTTAGAGCGCCTACTGCCGTTGAGAGGGCAATTCCTCCTCTCCGCCGAGGGGAGCCTGGGAACTTGATGCCTTCAAAGTACGGAGATGACTTTTCTTCATTCAAATATGATGCAATATCTCTTGCCCGAACAGAGGCGGCGTCAACCATGTTCTCATTGGCAATACCGTACAGGTCATACACAAGACTCCGCGGAACTGGCTTCTGTTCGGTATTGATTGAAAGGAAGATGTTTGCGCATTCCTTTGTATCCAGATACTCGTAGATTGCGACGGGAAGCTCAAGTTGGGCTATCTCAGGATTCTCCTGTATGGCCTCCTTGATGCCCGCTAGTCGATGTTGCCCGTCGATGAGTTGTGCTGACCGAGGGACGTCTTCGAAGTCGATGGTTCCGTTGTTCTTGACAAGGGGGTTTTCCTTGTTCGTCCAATTTAGAACAAGTGCGCTTGGGTAGTCGCCTACGTTGACAGTAAACTCCTTGATGCTTGATATTCTGTCTGGGTTTAGAAGCCTTTGCACTGCGCCTGGTTCGTTGTCCTTCCCACGAACTGCGACATATGCGATCTGTGCAAGTCTTCCTGCGTTGATTTTGGCCAAAATGAAGGCGTGCTGCTTCTGGTTGACTTCTAGGTAGGGGATCATTATTTCAAATTGTCAATGAGGTTGGGTGTTGAGTGGGGTCACTGTGTATTCTTGTCTCTGCGGGGTCCCAAGGCTATTGGCGGCATGGCACAAGGATATCGTTGCTCGGTCATTTGCCAAGAAGTATGTTGCCCTCCGATGAGGCGATGCCCGCGGGATGAGGTGTTCCTTTCCTGTGCGCAGTTGCGGTCGCCGAAGGATAGCGCAATCTACCCGCCCAACTGGCACTCAGAACGACACCCGTCTGCTTGCATAAGATTCACAGGGACGCCGAGTCGTTCGGTAAGGGGCACTCGATGGAAGAGAATTGTAGCATGTTCCGATAGGGCAGCTTCCTAGCAGACGGCTCCTCGGGCGGAGGAGTTTCCGGTCGTCCTAGCCAACTAGCCAAGCCGGCTCTAAACTCGCGACAGCACACGCCTTTTTATACGAGGCGGTGAGGGACCGCCTCGCAGCACCACTGGCGGAGGCAGCGCGATGGGGCGCGGCCTGCCCCCTTACGTGGAGCGGGACGCACGGCAAGTACCAGGGGTACGGCGGGTTGGCGCATTGGCCTTCCGTGCGCCGCAGTCAAGTTTGCGAGAATTCTTCGACTTGCTCTTTCTTTTGGGCAAGTTGAGTTGCTCGCTAGTGTCTGCGGCACCGCCTAGTTCCTTTAGTCTTCGCATATCCTTGAGCAGTTGATCAGACGAGCACCTCTTGAACTTACCGCTGGCTCGGTCCTTGAGCATCAGACCGAGAACGGCGAGGTCGTCCCCATCGCGGTGGCCCGCACCACGATTGTCGAGGGCAAGCCCCTCAAGAAGAACGAGAAGATCCACAGTCAGCTTCAGCGCGAGTTCAAGGAAGGCGACAAGGTTCGCACCAGCTTCGACGTGCAGAAGCAGAAGAAGACGAGCAACGTGGCGAAGTCCATCGACAAGTCCGAGAACACCAACAAGTAGGCGGCCCGGGGCGCGTGCCTCGGGCATCCCCGCGGACATATCGCGGGGACTCCTCCCCGCCGATGGAGTCCCCAGAGCGGTGGGTGACCTGCCGGAGGGAGGTTCTCCTCCCGGGCGCGACGCGCGGGCGGTGTGCACATCGCCTGCCCGCCTGCGTCCTGTCGCCTCGCCCATCCCCTGCACATGGTTGGCAGAGCCCAGCGAGAGGAGAGCGAGAGCCCATGCCCCTACCCCAACACGTGGACGATGCCACGACCCGGTTCGAGGACGCCCAGCGGCGCATCGAGGAGGCGCGCGCCAAGCCCCCGCGCGTGGAGAACCTGCACGCGTGGATGAACGCGCTCAGCGACTACGCCCTGGTGCTCTCCGCGCTGCACGAGTACACCAACGAGTCCATCCACGAGAAGCTGCACGTGCTCTTTGCCCACGCGAAGCTGCAGAAGCCCGCCCCCGGCATTCCCACCGACGACACCATTCCCGGCGGCCCCATCCGCGAAGGCCCCTGACGCCCCGCCCGGCCCTCCAACGCTCCGGCGGCCCGGCATCGTGGGTGCCTGGCCGGCCTCCCGGACAGGCGGATGAGGACCCGGAGCCATGGCCAGCACGCCCCCCCCTCCAGAGCAGCGACCCCACGATGCTCGCGTGACACAAGCATGCGACGCCCATGACGGGGCGACGCCCTCACGTGTGCAGCGCGCTGCACGGCCCATGCACGCAAGGCGCTGACGACACTCGGAGCGCGGAGGGCACGTGGCTTGCTCTACCAGCCCGAGGGGGCTGGCCGGGTCTCCCGCGTGGGAGCAGTCTCATGAAGAGGCGTGCCGTCGCGTTCACCGTGCTCTGGCTGTGGTTGCTGTCTCCTGGCGTCGTCCGGGCGGAGGGCCTCGCATTCGACTTCCATGAGGCCTCGCGGTCCGCGCGGTTGCTGGACCGGCACGCTCCGTGGGCCCATGCGCGGGCGGGAGGAGACCGCCTCCGTGCGTTCTCACCGGCGAGTGTCACCGTCACCAACGAGGACCTCGATATCCCCACGCACACCTGAGGACTGTGCCGAGGAAGAGGCCCTGAAGGGCTCCCACTCGCGTGCGGCCTTGCGCGACGCGCGCCGCAAGGTGGCCCATGGAGCGCCGCGAGGCATGCGGAACCTGACGCTGGGGCTCGCGCCCAAGGTGGGGTTCGTCAACGACAGGGCCGTCTTCGGGCTGGGCGGCCACATCTAGAAATTCGAGCAGTTCGAGCAGTTCGACCCGTCCATGCCCAGATTCTCTGCATCATTTCTTCCCTCGTCGGCTCTTCAGGTCTGCGGGCTCCCATGCGGAATTTCACCGTTGTGGGTTCCCGCATCAAGGAGGAGCAAAACGATGTCGAAAACTGTCTGTATCGGACTCATCTCCGTCGTGGCGTTGGTGGTGCTGTGGGCGCCTGCGGCTCAGGCTCAGACGTGGACGTGTGGCGACTTGTTGGAGGACTGCTTGTTCTGGGCCAACCAGGATACGGATAACCGTATGCGGGATCTAAGAAGGGACCAGTGCTACGCGGACTATGAGGCCTGCGAGTACTCGCCTGTGTGTGGTGACGGCATATGCCAGTCTTGGGAGGACTACGACGGGACCTGCTCCATGGACTGCGGCGCGGGCATTCGCTCGAATGAACCGGGCACGGTGGAGCGCAACTACTCGTCCTCCGTGCTGAGCACCGACTCTGATTGACGCTGCCCCGTCTTCGCGGCGCGTCCCAGGCTCTCGTCTCTCATCTGCCATGCCGGTGGGTATGGCGGGCCGGCCACCGCACTCTTCACCTGTTCCGAGCTGGAATCTGTTCTATGTGTCCTCCGCCTCTCGCGGAGGACCGCTCGACATGCCGCTCGCTTCACCTTTGCGCCGCCACCTCGCCGTGCTCACGCAGTGCCTCGCGGTCTGCGGCCTCGGTGCCGCCTGCGCCTCCACTCCGCCTGCGCCAGGGCAGGCCGGCGCGCCCGGCAAGGCGCCTCCCCCCGTCGAGGCCCGCATCGACGCACGGGCCATCATCGCGGACTCGCGGAAGATTGCCTCGCGGGATGGCGTGGAGGAGCTGCTCGAGATTCCGGTGGGAGGGACGAAGCAGTGGATTTCGGTCCGGGGGCGAGACCGGCGCAATCCCATCCTGCTGATGATTCACGGCGGGCCTGCCTCCCCCGAGCTTCCGACGAGCTGGGCCTTCCAGGGCGGCTGGGAGGACTTCTTCACCGTGGTGCAGTGGGACCAGCGCGGCAGCGGCAAGACGTACAACGCCAACGACCCGGCCCTCATCGCCCCCACGCTCTCCCTCGACCGCATCACCGAGGACGCCGCGGAAGTCGTCCAGTACCTGCGGCGCCGCTACGGCAAGGAGAAGGTCTTCGTCCTCGGTCACTCCTGGGGGAGCCTCGTGGGTCTGCAGCTCGCCCACCGCCATCCCGAGCTGCTGTTCGCCTACGTGGGAATGGGGCAGGTCATCAGCGGCCAGGAGAACGAGCGCGCCAGCTACGCCCTCACGCTCGCCGCGGCCGAGGCCGCCCACAACGAGGCCGCCCTCCAGGAGCTGAAGGCGATTGCGCCCTACCCGGAGAAGGACGGGACGCTGCCCCTCGAGAAGATCAGCATCGAGCGCAAGTGGTCCAACGTGTTCGGCGGCCTGGTGCATGGCCGCGACGACATCGGCCACTACATGAACCTGGCCGAGCTCTCACCCGACTACTCCGCGGCGGACGTGGCGGCAATGGACCTGGGCTCCCAGCTCTCGCTCCCGCACCTGCTGCCGGAGCTGGGGAAGTTCGACTACACGCAGGTCACCCGCTTCGGCTGTCCGCTCGTCATCTTCGCGGGGCGGCACGACACGACCACGCCCTCGCAGTTCACGGCCCACTGGCTCACAGGGGTGAGCGCGCCGAGCAAGCGCCTCGTCTGGTTCGAGAACTCCGCCCACATGATGATGGTGGAGGAGCCCGGGCGCATGCTCCTCCACCTCGTGCAGGACGTGCTGCCGCTGGCGGCGAGCGGCACGGCGCAGGCTCCCGCCGACGCGTCCCCGCCGAGTCCCACGCCGCCCGGCACGGCGCCCTCCTCGCGCTGACGCATGCAGGGAGTAGGGCTCACCGGTGTGCAACCAGGGGACCTGGGAGTCCGAAACCGGGAATTGCGGCCCGAAATGCGACAGCGCGGACGGGGCGACGTTTTCCCCTCGAAAGACGAAAGACCACGGCATGGCGGCTCCCGGTCGAGCGGCCATGCCGGGGCGTGCCTCCCCATGAGCGGGGAGGCTGGCCTGCGTCTTGGGGCCGAGGGGACTGAGCAGATGAGAAGGGCTGTCCGGATAGCACCCAGACACTCCATTGAAAGACGCACCCCGGCCTGAACCCAGACACCCCCACCGTGACGGGTCATGTCCGAGCCCTGGCGGGCTTCGTCGCGGCGTTCCACACCTCAAGGAGCATTCGTGTTCAAGCGTTACCTCCCCACTGCCACCGCCTTCGCGGCCGCCGCCCTCCTCTCCACCGGCTGCGGTCCCGTGGAGTCAGAGGACTCTCTCGACAGCACGGACGAGCTGGGCACCCGCAGCGACGCCCTGACAGGCGCGCAGTTCTGGCATGACCTCCGCGCGTACAGCGGAACGTCTGGCCAGTGCAACAGCGGGGTCAACATCTCGGAAGGCAAGGCCCTGGGCCAGTGGACGACGCGCATGCGCATCGACACGGACTCGCGCTCGGGCGGGTGCTACCAGAAGTTCGGCATCGTCGACCCGTCCGGCGAGCTGTCGGGGCTGGTCCTCTCCGTCGACTTCCATGGTCAGGCGAACACCACGGGTGACGGGCAGTGCGACTCCCCGGGCATCTACCAGGTCCCGGTGGGCACCTCGCTGACGTGGTCCCCCTCCTGGGGCATCGACACCGGCGGCAACCCGGGTGGCTGCGTGCAGGCGTTCAGCATGTCCGGGCGCTCGGACGTCGCCCTGGACGTGAAGTTCGAGGACGACGGCTTCAACGGGCAGTGTGACAATGCGGGCACGCACACGGTGACGTCGGCCGCGCCCAAGTCCATCGTGTTCGACATGGATGACCGCGGCGGTGGCTGCTTCCAGAGCTTCCGGCTCCGGCTGATGGCCTGCGGCGACGCCGTCTGTGACCCGGGCGAGACGTGCGACGCCGACTGCATCATCTGCGGCGATGGCATCTGCAACGGCTCGGAGACCGTGTCCTCCTGCCTCACGGACTGCGACCCGTGCGGCAACGGCTACTGCGCCCCGAATGACCCGTACACCTGTCCCCAGGACTGCGAGACGTGCGGCGACGGCATCTGCAGCCTCTCGGAGCGGTTCACGTGCCCCGAGGACTGTGGCGGCGGGAGCTGCGGGATGCGCATCTGCCCCGACGAGCCGCTCTAACACTACTGCGTTAGGGGTATGCGGGGGAGCGAGCGACTGAGGGGTGCGCGTCCTTGGCTACCATTGCGGTGTGCGCCCGGCGTCCTACTCATGAAGTAGGTATGGACTCCTTCATGAATGCCGCTGCCGAGCAGCGGCTTGAGAGGTACTTCCAGCGAATCGGCGACGTGCTCGGCGAGGAGAGCCGGCGTGGCTCGTTCACCCTCTATGCCATGGGCCTGCTGGGAGACGGGGAGCGCAAGAGCGTCGAGCCC
Source organism: Pyxidicoccus caerfyrddinensis (assembly GCF_010894405.1). Classification (GTDB taxonomy): domain Bacteria; phylum Myxococcota; class Myxococcia; order Myxococcales; family Myxococcaceae; genus Myxococcus; species Myxococcus caerfyrddinensis. The sequence goes on along the minus strand of NZ_JAAIYA010000033.1, from coordinate 64,730 downwards.
ATCGCCGCCCGCGCATGCCCGGACCCCGGACGGGTGGATGCCAGGCACCAACGACTGTTGCACTTCGCCGTAGACTCGAAGTGGAGCGACCGGGACGGGCGGCGGGCGGCGGCGCAATATGCGCTGGGGGCGATGACCTCGCGCGAGCCGGTGGAAGTCTGGATTGTGGACGACCCGGGCTTCCCCACGACAGCTTCATCACCGTACGGCTCGCCATGGCGCGGGTGAGTGCCACCTGGCTGCCGCGCTGCCCCACCTGCCACCGCTCCAACCACCGACGCGCCTCACACAGCCTGCCCGGCTTCCCGTTCACCCCTCGGGCCCCTGACGCAGTAGTGCTCGTTTACCCGGAAGGCCGCAGCGGTGGGTCCGCTACAGCGAGGACCTACCGCACCACCGGAGTCTGTGAAGCGCGGCACTCGTACATGGGTTCCCCAGGAACCTGGGAGGCCCCGTCCTCTCCGCCCGCCCTTCTGGGGGTGGAAACCACCGCGCGAGGGAAATCCAGAGCTCAGTGGGACGGAGGTCGGGAAGTCGGAGCACTCCGTAGTACCGACGACGCTGGCGAACCAACACCCTAGCCTTCTTCACGGGGAACTCCTTGGGCCTCCCCTGGCCGGGAGGTTTCGGTGGTTGGGTTCACCGAGGAGCTTCCCCGCTCCTTGCTGGCTCTGCGAATACTCGGAGCCGGCCTGCTACACACCTATAGGAACATTTCCGACAGTCACGGGGCCGCTCCGATCCGCTCGAGGACGGATCCTTGACTTCGGCTCCCGAGCGGTGCTATTGCATTTGTAACACAGTACTCACAAACTGTCGGACGGTCGACGACGACACGGAAGCGAGATCTTCCTTGGCGAGGGGGTAATGGTGTCGCGAGCCATCGACATGCTTCGAGAGGCGGCGAAGGTCGTTCCTGCCGTTCGCTACGCGCTCGGCGTCGCAGGGGTGATGGCTTGCTGCGCGCTCGAGACCGCTCAAGCGCAGACGACCTGCACCGACACCCCGGAGGGGCGCGTGTGTACCGTCCAGCAACCGATCATCAGTGGCGCCCTCGTGGACGTTCAGAGGCAGAGGGATCTAGGCCTTGTCACCGTGGGCGGAGGCTGCAGCGGAACGCTGGTCAACCGGTTCTGGGTGCTCACGGCTGATCACTGCGTCACGTCGACGGGCACCGTGAACGGACCCTCCGCCAGTCTCGCCGCGCTTCCCATTACCGCCGCGTGGTCGACCCGGATAGTGATCCCAACCCGGCTCGTCCGGAACTGGGGACCCACCGGGCTGGACGTGGCGCTCGTTTTTCTCGGCGCAGGCGACTTCGGCCCTGCCAACATCCAGCTCTTCTTCGTGAACGATGTCGACACCTCCCTAACCCTCACGAAGTTCGGCCGCGGCATCTTCGCCTACGCGAGCGCCGGCCCTCCTCCGGTTGGGGCCCAGCAGGATGGGCGCTTCCGGAGCGCCGTGTTCACGCCGAGCACCGCGAGCGCCACGGCCTACACCCTGCCCGCCAACGCCGCCGGCCAGGTGGGCAACGGAGGCGACAGCGGAGGCCCGGACTTCGTGACCGCGCCAAACGGCGTACTGCTCGGGATCGCCGGCGTGCAGTCCACCTGCGCCTGGACCTCGCGGGTACCCGGCATGCCCGACCCACCTTTTTGGACCTGGGTTACGGCCATTGCCAGCTGCACGAGCGCCGCCATCAGCACGGCCCGGTTCGACATCGTGCAGATCATCCAGGAGGGGAGCACTCCCTGCGCCGGCGTGTCCGCGGCGTGCGCGGTCCTCGAGACGACCAGCCTGACCCTGATGCTCCACTAGGCACCTGTCCACTCACGGAGGGGAATGAGTATGCATGTACATGACGTTCGAAGGATCGGCGCCGCCAGCGTGCTGGTTTTGCTGGTGGCATGGGCGCCTCTAGCTTTCGCTCAAGCAGAGCAGTACAGCAATTGGGGGTCGGTGCAGGAACTCGAGGCCGGCTGGGGGCAAGACACGATGTCGGTGCGCCACAGCGCTCCCATGGTCAACCCGGGCGGCTGCTCCATCACCAACGCCGGCTACGCGACGAATCCCGCCGACACGGGCCACAGCTTGTTCCACACGCTGCTCCTGAGCGCCTTCCTGAACCGAAAGGAAGTTTCAATCCTCGTCTCGGGATGTGTCTACGGCAAGCCTCGCATCATAGCCGTGAAAATCCACTGACATCCTACCCCTTCAGGGGCCTCGCCCTCGACCCGCGTCCCGACCGCTGAGGTGCGATCGCACGATGCGATGAGGCGCCCAGCGTTGTCCTCCCGCAGGCAGCGTGGCAGCGAGCGTGGAGTTCTCTTGCCCCTCTACGGGCCAACGTGCACGCATGCGGGCGCTACGAACCGCAGTGAGCCCGAGCCCGCCAATTACTTCCTGGGTTCCCTGCCGGAGCGCAGGACGAAAAAGCAACTCATCTGCCTGGTGATGCAGCGCTGGAGAACCGAGCGCGTCTACGAGGACCTCAAGGGCGAGCTGGGCCTGGACCATTACGAAGGCCGCCGCTTCCCCGGTTGGCATCACCATGTCTCCGTAGCGCTGTGCTGCTACGCGTTCATCATTGCCGAACGCGCGCGGCGTTTCCCCCTTCGGCCCGAGGGGCGGCTGAAGCCCACACGCAGCCGCTCCCAGCCTGAGCGACACTTCCACGACAGCTTCATCACCGTACGGCTCGCCATGGCGCGCGTGATTGCCACCTGGCTGCCTCGCTGTCCCACCTGCCACCGCTCCAACCACCGACGCGCCTCACGCAGCCTGCTCGGTCTCCCCGTTCACCCCTCGGGCCCCTGACGCAGTAGTGCTAATCGCTGTTCATCATGACGGGGCGGCCCACGCCGCCCCGGTGCTTCTTCAGGCTCAGCCGCCGAGCTGGACGGCCTGCCGCACCCAGGTGTCGGCTTCCACGGCCTCGACCAGGAAGTCGGCCACGTCGGCCCGGGAGATGGAGGACGGCACCTTCTCGATGGCCGTCTTCTTCACGTACCGCTTTCGGGCCGGCCCGTTGGTGAGCCGGCCGGGCCGCGCGATGACCCAGTCGAGCCCGCTGTCCCGCACGAGGCGCTCCTGGCGTTCGTGGTCCTCGAAAGGCGCCTTCAACAGGAAGGAGATGACCAGCTTGTCGACGATGAAGTTGGCGAGCCGCCGGCTCTCCCCCGTCCCCAGCGCGCTCAGGACCGACAGCCTGCGGATACCCTGCGCCTTCATCGCCTCGATGACGTAGGCCGTGCCCTGGGAGAAGTAGTTCGGGTTCTCCTTGAAGCCCTTGAGCGACGTGGACGAAGCGGTGACGATGACCGCGTCCTGCCCGCGAACCGCCTCGTCCACGGAGGACCGCTGGTGGAAGTCACCCTTCAGCCGGGTGAGCTTCGGGTGCTCGAGCACCAGCTTCTCCGGGCTCCGGGCGAAGGCCGTGACGGAATGCCCGCGCTCCAGCGCCGTCCGCACCGCCAGCGCGCCTGTCCCCTGCGATGCACCGATGACCACGATTCGCATGTCGGCAGCCCTCCCGCTGCCTTGCGACCGTAGTGCCGGGGCTTCCCCGCCTGCAAACGCCGGCTGATGAGGAGACGCCTGGAGAACACCGGACCCGATGGACTGGCGGCAGGAGGGACGGGCCCGCGCCGCCTCACTGGACGTCGGAGTCCGGAGGCGCGTGCTGAAACGAGCGCTGCGCCTCCACCGTCGCCCCCCTGACGGCCCTGAGCGCGGGAAGCCGGTCCGGCGCGGCGCTTCCCAGCACCACGCCGGACTCCTCGAGCACCTGGTCGACTTCGAGGCCGGCCGCCCGGAGCCGGGCGACCACATCCTCGAAGCGGTCCGGAGGTGACGCCTCAATCAGGACGGAGACCGGGGTTTTCGATGGCAAGGCCGAGCTCCGTTCCTGAAGAGGCAGGTGCCGTGGAGCGCCACGGGGCGGTGCGGCTCAAGGTGCCTGGACGAGCCCCAGACCGACGTCACTCGCGTTGAGCGGCAGGCGTTTCACCGCGCGTGCCATGGCCTGCCACAGCGCCAGGCCATTCTTGTTCGTCGCCTGGGCGAACAACGCGGCGATGCCCGCGACGTGCGGCGTGGCCATGCTCGTCCCCGAGAGCCGCCGGTAGAAGGGAGGCAGCGGAACCGACGAGTAGACGTCGACACCGGGGGCCGCGATGTTCACCTCGCCCCCGTTCGGGTTCACCGCCCCGCACGAGAACCAGGCCACCTGGAGCGCTGAATCGAGCGCCGCGACGGCCACGATGGAGGGGCAGTTCGCCGGGTGTCCCACGGGACGGATGACCGAGGGACGCCGGCTCTCGTTGCCCGCCGCGGCGATGATGAGCGTGCCGCGTAGCAGCGCGCGCCGGGCAACGCCTTCGTAGACCTGGCTGTAGGTATCTCCGGGCCGGGTCCCTGCCCCCAGGGACATGGATATGAGCTGGGCGCCCTGCGCCACGGCCCAGTTGATGCCCGCGAGGATGCCTCCATCCGCGCCACTTCCCTCGTTGCTCAGCACCTTGCCGACGAGGATGTCGGCCTCATACGCGACTCCGTAGCGGGGGACCTTCGTCGCGGGTCGGAACCCGCAGGAGACGCCGACACAGTGCGTGCCGTGGCCCTGCCCGTCCGCGACCAGTTGTCCCTGGATGAAGGAGGCGGTGAGGAAGTTCCGGCCGCCGAAGTCCCGGTGGGGACCGAAGCCGGTGTCCAGCACGGCCACCTTCACGCCCCGCCCCGTCATCCGCGAGGCGGCGACGCCCGTCGCCTGCAGGCCCCAGGTCGCCTCACTCTCGTTCCAGCCCCGCGGCTGCGGGGCAATGCTCTCCCTCACCGAGAGGCCCCCGTCCGCCAGCAACCGGTCCACGAGCTCGACGACGGAGTCCCTGTAGCCCCGAAGGTACGCCGCGGTGACGTCCTGGGACGCGGCCTCCGCGAGGGGCATCCCCATTGGCGGTTGCCCTTCCAGGGCGAACGCGCCGCCCTGCTGCACCGGAGTCAGCGCACCGGACGACAAGGCCGTCTCCGACCAGAGCGGCATGGGCAGGGACGTGCCGAAGCCGTTCGAGCCCGGCTCGACGCCGATGGCACGGACGACCCGCTCCGGCTCGACCGCCAGGAAGGGCATGCCCCCCTTCTCGTCCGCCACGGACAGGGACCTGAGCTGGTCAGGGTCCATCTGCACGACGGCGGCCCCGATGTCCGAGAAGATGACGTTCTCCGTGTGGACATCCGGCTGGTCCTCGGGCCGGTCTCCCCTCACGACTGTCGCCTTGACGCCCACGGCCTTCTGGAGCGAGCGCATCCCCTGCTCCGTCGTCCCCTCCGGAAGGAGGACGATGTAGCGCCCCGTATATTCCGTGTCCTCGGGGCCCGGCACCGTGCCCCCGTTACCGTTCCGCTTGCCAAATATCGTCATGACTCCCCCACCGCGCGCATCGACATCGATGCGGCCGGCGCTTCCGGCGCGGGAGGCGATACACCCAACGCGGCGGCGTCTGGATTTGATTCTGGGGACGGACGGCGTCCAGCCGTGCGCTGGTGAATCCTTGCTGGCCCGACCGTCACGTGACAGGCATTGCCCCTGACCGCGAAGGATGGGCTGGCAGCCGCGCCACTCGCGGCCTCGGGGCTCCTGACTGTCTGGCGGAAGCAGTGTAGCCACTGCCTCGCCCCTGACCGAGGAGCCAGCGCTCCCCTGGGGAGGGGCGGGCCGGAAGCGTCTTTCGTCTCTTCGCGGAGGCGCTTAAGCAGGGGAGCACCATGCGCCTGCTCCTCATCCTCTGCGTTCTCGTGGTCCCGGGACTCGCCGCCAGCCAGGAGTCGCGTGCCGCGGCTCCAGACGCGGGGATGGGGCAATACCTCGAGCACTTCCTCGCCCAGCCGCCGGGCCCTGATGACGTGTTGCCCTTCGGTGCGAGCATGACGCGACCGGAGCAGCTCAGCGGGGAGCTGCCGAAGTACACGCCAGAGGCGCTCGCCGCGCGCGTCGAGGGCAGGTTCGTGCTCCAGTGCACCATCCGGCTCACCGGAGAGGTGACCGACTGCCTGAATCTCAAGCCATTGCGTCACATGGACAAGGCCATCATGGACGCGGTGAAGACCTGGCGCTTCAAGCCCGCCACCTTGAAGGGACACCCGGTCGCGGTGCGCTACACCTTCGCTGGCAAGTACACGCTGCCAGCGAAGAAGCGCTGAAGCCCTTCACGCAGAGACATCCCCGTGCTCAGCAGCCGTAGAGGTTCCTCTGACCGCGGAGGATGGGCTGGCAGCCGCGCCACTCGCGGCCTCGGGCTCCCTACCCCGGCGGAGGAGTCACGGGGCGACGCAGGTGGTGGGCAGGATGCTCACGGCGCCGGCGTAACGGTCGGCCACGGCGAGGTCCATCCTGCCGTCACCATTCACATCCACGGGTGTGAATTCCGAGATGTGGCCAGCCAGCAGGTCCATCCGCTCGCCGAAGGTACCGTCTCCCTGGCCCATCAGGGTGGTGATGACGTCGCGTCCATCGTCCGCCGTGAAGAGGAGGTCGGCCCGGCCATCGCCGTTGAGGTCGGCCACGGAGAGGTTGTCCGGCGAATAGCCCACGGGGTACTGCGCCTTGACCACGAAGGTGCCATCCCCCTGGCCCAGCAGCACCCGCAGCACGCTGTCCTGCAGGCGTGTCCCGGCCACCAGGTCCATTCTGCCATCCGCGTCGAGGTCCGCCGCCACCAGCTTGAACACCCCCGGCGTCGGGGTCCTCTTCGCGCTGGAGAAGGCGCCGTTCCCCGTGCCCATCAGCACGCGGACGCTCTTGTCGAGGTCGTCGGCCGCCGCGATGTCCAGCAAGCCATCGTTGTTGAAGTCCGCCACCGCCACGGCGTTGGCGGTGTGGCCTGCATCCAGGTACTTCAAGTCGGTGAAGGTCCGGTCCCCGCGGCCGAGCTGCAGTTGCGCCCCACCGGCGTTCGCCGCGATGAGGTCCAGCTTGCCGTCGCCGCTGACGTCCTCCAGCAGCACCCGGTACGGCCACAGGTAGAAGCCCAGCGGTGCGTCGAAGACGCCATCCCCGTGGCCCGCCAGCACGCTCGCCACCGTGGAGAAGCCGTCATAGGCGAGGAGGTCCACCTTGCCGTCATTGTCCAGGTCCCCCGGCAGCACGTACGCGGGGCTGCGCTGCGTCACGTAGTCACGCCGGCCGCCGAAGGCCCCGTCTCCCGTGCCCGTCAGCACGCTCACCGAGCTGGCCGCGCTGTTGGCCGAGACGAGGTCCGGCACGCCGTCCCCGTTGAAGTCCGCTGATGCCACGGAGAGCGGCTCCGCGCCGGTGGCGTAGTTCTTCCAGACGGAGAAGGTCCCACCCCCGTTGCCCAGCAGCAGCCCGATGCCCTTCGCGTACTGGTAGGCCACGGCGACATCCAGCCGGCCGTCGGAATTGAAGTCCGCCAGCGCCAGGTCCACCGCGCTCAGGCCGTGCTTGAAGTCCCGCCTGGCCGCGAAGGTGCCATCCCCCTTTCCGGGCAGCACGCTGATGCCGGCGTAGACCGTCACCACCAGGTCCTGGTGGCCATCACCGTCCAGGTCCCGGGCCGTCACGGCCCTGGGCCAGATGAGCGTCCCCAGACTGCTCGCGGCTCCGAACGTGCCGTCCCCGTTGCCGAGCAGCACGCTCACGGTGTCGTTGCCGAAGTTGCTCGTGGCGAAGTCCTGCCGGCCGTCCTCGTTGAAGTCACCGGCCGTCAGCGCCCACGCGGAGGCTCCGGTGGCGAAGTCCTTCCGCGCGGCGAAGGTGCCGTCCCCGTTGCCCAGGTGCACGCTCACGGTCTGGTCGGTGGCGTTGGCCGTGGCGAAGTCCTGCCGGCCGTCCCGGTTGAAGTCACCGGTGAGGACTGCCCGTGCGCCCACCCCCGTGGGGATGGTGAGGAGCCTGGCCGTCAGCAGGTCTCCCGCTTTCAGCAGCAGGGAGGAGGTGTTGCTCCCCTGGTTGGCGGTCATGACATCCAGCCAGCCATCCGCGTCGAAGTCCGCCACGGCGACGCCGAGCGGCTGGTCGCCGATGTGCACGCCCACCGACACGGGGAACGTGCCATCCCCCTCGCCGCTCAGCAGGCGCAGCTCGTCGTTGAAGTCGTCCACGGTGACGAGGTCCTGATGGCCGTCCTTGTCGAGGTCCACGGTCACCACCGCGGCAGGCCGGGTCGTCGTGGCGGAGTCCTTCTCGTCCTCGAAGGCGCCGCCCCCCTTGCCCAGCAGGACGCGGACGCCGCCATGGCCCACCCAGGCGAGGTCCGGCTTGCCGTCCGCGTTGAAGTCCGCGGTGAGCATGGCCGCGGGCGTTTCCTGCGTGGGCAACAGCGGGAGCGTCGGGAAGCCCAGCCGTCCGCAGGACGCCGGGGGCCGGGCCGTGACGGGCGCGGAGGGCCGTCCGGTGCCCACCGCGTTCTTCGCCCGGACGGTGAAGCTGTAGGACGTGGAGGCCACCAGCCCCTGCACCACCGCCGTCGTCCGGTTCCCCGAGATGTCGGCGGTGATGTTCCCGGGGCTCACGGCCACCGTGTAGCCGGTGACGGGGTTCTCGCCACCCGACACCGGCGCCCGCCAGGACACCGTGGCCCGCGAGCCGCCCGCCATCACGGACACGGAGGTGGGCGCGGCCGGCACGTCGGGCGTCGTCACCGGCGCGGAGGGCTGGGAGGCCGTTCCCAATCCCACCTCATTGGAGGCGCGCACGGTGAACGTGTACGCGGTGCCGGGCCCCAGGCCCGTGAACGTGGCGGTGGTTTCGGTGGGCGCGGTGCTGACGGTGGCCCCGCCCGGGCTGGCTGTCACCGCGTAGCCGGTGAGGGGCTTGCCTCCGTTGGCGTAGGGCGCCTGCCAGGAGACCGTCACCCGGCCCGCGCCGGACACCGTCGCACGCACGTCCCCGGGCGCAGCCGGTGTGGCGACGGGAGTCGTGACGGCCGGGAACGTTGCCGCGGGCCCCTCGCCCAGGGCGTTCCGCGCGGACACCGTGAAGGTGTACGTCGTCGCGTCGTCGAGCCCGGTCACCACGGCCTGGGTGCCGCTCACGACCGTGGCACTTCGAGGCGCGTCCGGCTGCACACGGACGGTGTACTCCTGGACGGGGTCGCCATGGGGGTCGGGCGCCGCCCAGGTGAGCGTGGCCGAGCGGACGTCCGCCACCGCGTGAGGCTCGCCAGGCGCGCCGGGAGCATCCGGGGTCGTAATGGGCGCCGAGGGCGCGGAGTCCTCTCCGGAACCCCATGCATTGGTGGCGCGCACGGTGAAGGTGTACGCGGTGCCATTGGCAAGGCCCGTCACCGCGAGGGAGGTGCCGGAGGAGACGGTCGTCGTCCCGCCCGGGCTCGCCGTCACCGTGTAGCTCGTGATGGCGGAGCTGCCCGTGTTCGCGGGCGGCGTCCACTGCACGAGCGCGCCATGCGCCCGTGCCTGGGCGAGGACCGCCGTGGGCGCCCCGGGAACCCGGGGCATGTCCCCCCCAGGTTTCCTCTCCCCACCACAGGCAACACAGGCCGACAGCAACAGCGCCACTGCTCCACTCACCATGCGGGACTGGACGTGCATTCACTCTCCAAGGGCGGTGAGTCTACCCAGACGTCCTTCCTACTGCCGAGACATCCCCGTGCTCAGCAGCCGTAGAGGTTCCTCAGTGCGGTGATATCCGAGCTGGTGAACTCGCCGGTCTCGTTCGCCAGGGGGCAGGCATTCATGAGCGACGCCCCCGCGGTGGACGTGGTGGGCGTCCCGGGGATGTGGATGGCACCCACGCCCGCGCTTCCTTCATTGCCACCGGTGCCGCAGCTGATGGTCTGGTTGTAGAAGTCCGAGTGGCGGAACCCGAACGCGTGGCCCAGCGTGTGGGTGATGACGTACTCAATCTTGTCCAGGCTGTAGGTGGTGCTGTTCAGCCCGGTGCCGATGCTGATGTTTGCGGCGGGACGGCCTCCCGAGGGGAACCCGGTCGTGCCGTCGATGCCGGCCATGGTCTGCGCGGTGATGACCGCGCTGCAGCCGGTGGTCGAGCCCCGCACCAGGGTGAAGCAGAGCCCCACGGCATTGAAGTTCTCGATGGCCAGGTCGAGCCCCTGGACGAGCCGGTTGTAGGTATTGAACGTCGAGCTGGGAGTGATGCAGATCTTCGTCAGGCTGGTGCTGACGACATTGGTCGTCCTGTATTGCTCGTGGCTCCCCTCGGCGGGCTGGAGCATCTCCCGGGACGCCTCGAGGCTCACGTGAGCGTCGCGCCCCACGTACACGGCGTTGTCGGCGGTCGTGATGGTGTCCGCCGGAAACCCGGCCTCCATCAGGTTGGAGATGATCTCCTCGTTCTCGACTCGCGGGCCGGTATCGCAGCCGGCCAGCAACGCGCCACAGCTCACCACCAGGACTGCCGCTCTCTTGAACATGGTCGTTTCCCTCGATGCCTGAAGCCGACAGCAGACCCTTCTAGGACATCCCAGCTGCGATTCCCAGCAAACGAGGATTAACCATCAATCATGGAACTGCCCGTCCCTCCAGGGATGGGCCCGTCCGCGCCCAGGTCCACCCGTATCACCACGCGGCCTGCGCAGCGGGGCCCGGCGCTTTAAATCTGGGCTCACCGTCGTCTACAATGGACACGAAGCAAACGTTTTCGGCCGAATCCGCTCCCATTTCTCAGTACAGAGTGACCTGACCGGCGCTCTTGGTATCCGGTGGTATCCGCTTCACGACCGTCAATGGCACGTTTCCGCCTTTGGCTTGAAGCATCCTGAAGGGCACTGGCCTCTCGACCGTACCAAATGGGAGCAGATCAAGAGGCTCTTCATAAGCAAGACATGTATGGTAGCCGTTGAACAGATGTGGCGCACCATCTACGGCCGGCCGGTTCTCTGCAAAGAATAGGGCTGTGGGCAAATGCTGCCCGGTGTTCCGCACTTCGACCCTGCTGCGCCATCGTGTGCTTCTCACCATCTGAGCCTGGGCATCACACAAAGTGCGGGAGAGCCGCGAAAACGGGGCGGCTTTGCATCTTGAATGCGGAGCGGAACTCGGATACCCATCCAAGGGCTATACTGTATCCGCGATGCCGAGGCCTGCCTTACCTTCTCCCATGACTATCACTCTCTTGAAGCCGAATTTGCTGCCCGAGAAATTTGTCATCTTCTTCTCCTGGCAGAGCGACCTGCCTAAATCGACGAATCGAAGTTTCATTGAAAAAGCAATACATGCGGCCATCGCCAAACTGAAGCAGGAACTCCCCGATGAGGTCCACACCACGTTCTTTGTCGACCACGCGACACGAGACCAGCCAGGAACGGCCGACATCACAAACTCCATCACCAGCAAAATCGCAGGCGCCCATGCGGTTGTCGCCGACATCACCACTGTCATTCCGAGCGTAAACGGCACCCGGGCATTTCCCAACCCCAATGTAACTTTCGAGGCCGGACTTGCAGTGGGAATGCTCGGCTGGGGCCGGGTCATCTGCATTGCCAACACGGATTTTGGCAAGGTGCCAGAAGATGTACCATCCGATCTTCACGGCAAGTTCATCTTCAAATACGGGCTGAAAGAAGGGGGAGACAAGGAGAAGGCGAAAGGCGAACTTGAATCAGCCCTTTATGACGCACTGAAGGGCGTCATCGAAGCCCACTGTCGGGGTGAACTGCCTGAGCGACTACAGCCGCACGATCAACTGAAGCGACGGAAGGACATAGCCCACCTCGAAAGCCTCATGTCGTTGGTGCATCGCCCCACCTTCCACAGCTTCCTTGATCATGGCGACACGGGCTACCTTTACTACCCAAGCGTTTCCCAACTTGAGCGTTTCATAGACAAAACAAGCTCACCGCATTTTCATCTTTACAACCAAGCGATTTCCAGCTCGATTCATGACTTGCGGCTTGCGCTGGGAGCCGCCCTCAACGTCACCGGCGAGCACTTTCAGGCCACGTCCAACCCCACGCTCTGGAAAATCGGATACAGACACAAGCATCCCGGTGATTCGGCACAAGCGTCAATGCGATTTCGAAAGGCCGTCACGAAGGCAGACGGCGCGTATCGTGAAATGCTCCGCCAGATTCACACGGACTATCCCGAGCTTGATCTCGACGACACGGACCACAAGGCACTCACGCTCAACAAGAAGGAGAAGGCCTATGTGGAGGCCGACAGTTCCTTTGACGGGTCCGACGAGGACGGGGATCAGGAATAGACCCAACCGGCGGTTCCCATACCGTACTCTCCCCTGAAGTCGTTGACCTCTTGGATGTTGTGCAGGGTCTGCACAAAGTCCAGCTTGAGGTTTCTGAGAATGCCGTTGCGCATGTCGAAGACCAACGAATGCACGATGGGGCGGCCTCGCGTCAGGTTCCCCAAGTGGGAGCGGAGCTGAAGTCGCGCGCGTGGTGTCGAACCTCAAGCGGTCGAGTTGCTCCAGTTGTTCACGCTCCTACTGCCCCCTTCCTGAAGGGGCAGCCTGGGCCGGAGAGTAGCCTCGCTAGATCGCTCTTATTGACGGTACTGCTGATAACCGAGGCCTTTTCTCGAATCACTGGAGTCATCTCATATCGCCCGATCAGGCGTTCCACGACGCATCCCGCCAGAGCCTCCTGCTCTCTACGAAAAGTGTCGGCGGAGACAGGCTGGGACCCCCGAACTTCCTCTGCCGATGCCATCAAGAACACGCATCCGGGAAGACGCACGATTGCTAAGAGTCGGTTTCGGTAGGAAGCCTCGCCGAGTACGCGCCCCGCCCAAGGAGCAATCTGCCAAGGATGACGCCTACCGAAATGGGCTCTTGATTCTGAATACGCTCTAAGCGCTGTCTCCGTAGACGCGCTGCATTCCATCAAGGGCGCGCTTTACCTCGGCTTCAGTAACCTCAAGTTTCGAGTCGCTGTCTGAGGCATTGATGTCTTCTGCGCACAGATCCGCGAATCTGTCGATCACGAGCCGGGCGAGTTTATCGAGTACTTTGCGATTTGATTCGAGAATCTTTTGCGCCTGTGCCGAATGTTCGCGTATCACCTCGTCTGCAGCGGCTGCCATGCTTTTATCGTCGGAGGCCGCTCCCCCGGTCCTCCCATGAGCGATAGCCCGCGCCAATTCCTCTGCCTTGCACCAGTCGTCGTTAGCGTTGCCATTCGTTAAAAGTGCATTCATGACGCACCGGCTGTCGCCGGGGTGGAGCTTGATGCACTGAGCGAGGGCGCCCGCGAGAAGGACGCGAAGCCGGCTTGAGACATATTGCTCAGAAGTCCTCCCCGGCAACCGCGGGGAACTCTCGGCATGGCCACTCATGTTGTCGCGAACCACGATGCCGAGCGACTCAAACCCTTCATGCGCGGCTACGAGCAGGTGACCTGCTTCGTGGTATGCGACGCGCTGCTTTTCGTAATTGCTCACGTCTCACCGCCCAAGTTGGCTTGCTTGATCCCAGCGACATGCGCCGTCAGAAGGACGGCATCAAGCTCGTTCTAATTGGACTCGGCGAGGCTTCCTACCGAAACCGACTCTTAGACCTAACGGTGACGGTTTGGCAAACATGAGGAGCGCCTTAGTTGCCCGCCCACCTCTCCACCAGTGCCTGCTGGCCTCATGTCTATCCCCATCTGGAAAATCTCCTCTCCCTGGCGGGAAAAGGCTCAAAGAGAAGGCTTCGTCCCGGTACCTATGAGCGGGCGAGGCGTGTTCAGTCGGGCGGGAAGGGGGTGAACGCCATGCTGAGCGCCGTGAGCAATTGGTGGAGTCGCGCAGGTCTCCCTCGGAGGGAATGAGCCGAAGCGTGCGAAAATGATGCAAAGAATCCGCGGGCTGCGAGGCAGAGACGATTCATTGGCCGCCTCTCAGCTCGAAAAACATGAGGAGAATCAGGCGCCTCCCTCGAGCCGGGCGGAGGTGAGAGTCCCCCGCTTCCGTGGCTCTCCCGCCCTTCGTGTGGTGGGAACTCGCATGTCTCGCTGACAGGTACCGGTGCCGGGAGTACGCTCGCGGCGAGCGGATTGACCGCCCCCCCTCGTCACGAGACACGCATGGCGGCTGGCTATCTGAATCCGGCACGGCTTCCCCTGGGAACACGCGTGGGGCCGTGGCGTGTGCTGGAACGGCGTGGATGCGGAGCCTACGGCGCTGTCTATCGTGCCATCGAGGCGGAGGGAGCCACGGGTCCCGTGGCCCTCAAGCTGGCCCTGCATCCTCGGGATGAACGCTTCGTGCGGGAGGCGGAGCTGCTCTCCCGCATCCGTCATCCAAACGTCCCTCGCCTCGTGGGGCACGGGGAATGGCAGGACGCGGCTGGCACTGCCCATCCCTACCTCGCCATGGAGTGGGTCGCAGGCCTGACTCTCTATGACTGGGCGAGGGCGCACCGGCCCACCTCCCGACAGGTGCTCTCGTGCCTCGCCAGTCTCGCCCGGGCGCTGGGGGCCACGCATGCCGCAGCGGGCGTGCACAGGGACGTGAAGGGCGACAACATTCTTGTGAGGAATGTGGATGGCCAGGTCTTCCTGACCGACTTCGGCTCCTGCCACTACGTGGGCGCCGCCACGTTGACCTGGCCGCCCTTCCCTCCCGGAACGCCGGAATACCGCTCGCCGGAGGCGTGGCGCACCGTGCTGCGCCCCGCCCCTGCCCCAGTCGTGGCCTACTCCCCCGGACCTGCGGATGACGTCTTCGCACTGGGCGTCACCGCCTGGCGGCTGGTGACCGGCGAGTACCCTCCCTCACTGGGGCTGACGGTCGACGGAGCCCGCGTCTGGAGCCTGAATGGTCCGGGTCCCCGCGCTTCGCGAGTCCTCAACAGCCGCTGCTGCGTGGAGCTGAGTGACCTCGTCTCTCGAATGTTGTCCGTGCATCCGGAGGTGCGTGGCAACGCGCGCGAGCTTGCCGTGGCGCTGGACGAGGCAGCGTGCGAGGCGGGGCCGGAGGCGGATGTGCCCCTCTTCGGCCTGGAGGAAGCCCGCCCCGTGGGCGCGAGCACAGCCTCGCTGCGCGTTTCGCTCCGTGCCCGGGGTGGGGGTCGGAAACACCGGCGCATCGCGACCGGAGTGGGTGTGCCACTGATGCTGGGACTCGCATGGCTGCTGAGTGCGCGGCTCGGAGACACGCCCGTCTCGGCACAGGTGGATGAGAAGGACGGCGGCACCGTGGCCGTCGGGGACTCCGCGCTGAAGGCCCCCTTGTCCTCCACCGCGGCACCGTCCGCGTGGTCGACCATCGCCCTGGACGTGCCCCCCAAGCCCTTCCCAGGACAGCTACGGCCGGATGCCAACGGTCGCTGCCCACACAAGGGGTACGTTCCCATCCATGGTGGATGCTGGCTGAAGCTGACCCTGGCCCCCAAGGACTGTGAGGGAATTGCCTACGTGCACAAGGACGAGTGCTATGTGCCCGTCTTCCCACCCGCTCGCCCTTCCACGTCGAGCCCCGCGGACTGAGTCAGGACGGAGCCGAGCCTGTGGCACAGTCCCGGCACCCCCCCCACGAGGCCTTCCCCGGAGGTTGCCCGCAATGAGCCCCAAGCCCCTTCTTGGCCTGCGCACGGCCATCTACCCCGTCACGGACCTCCAGAAGGCCAGGGACTGGTACAGCGCGGTCCTGGAGACCCGTCCGTACTTCGACGAGCCGTACTACGTCGGCTTCAACGTCGGCGGCTTCGAGCTGGGGCTGGACCCCGACACCTCGGAAGTCCCCGCGGGTGCGGCGGGCGTGACGACCTACTGGGGCGTGGAGGACGTGGCGCGGACCTGGGACCGCCTGTTGGAGCTGGGCGCGGTTCCCTTCAGCCCCGTCCGGGACGTGGGCAGTGGCATCCGCGTGGCCCTCGTGAAGGACCCCTTCGGCAACCTGCTCGGCATCATCCAGAACCCGCACTTCCCGAACACGGCCTGAACCGCCCGCCTCCTACGCCATTCCGGTGAGCGGGAGCCGCACCGTGAAGGTCGTCCCCGCCTCCACGGTCGACACGACCTCGATGACCCCCGAGTGCGCGCGAACGAGCTGCTTCACGATGTAGAGGCCGAGCCCGATGCTCCGGCTCGAGCGGTCATGCGCGGCGGTGGCGCGCTGGAGCGGCTCGAAAAGCCTCGGCAGGAAGCCCTCTGGAATCGGCGTGCCGTGGTTGTGGATGTCCAGCACCGCCAGGCCGTCCGCCTCGCGCAGCGCCGCGGTGACGTCCGTCCCCGCCGGGCTGTACTGGAGCGCATTGGAGAGCAGATTGGTCAGCACCTGCGCGATGCGGTCCGCATCCACGTACGCGTCGAGGCGCGCGGGCAGCGAGGGGACGATTCTCCGCTCCGGCCAGGCGAGCGCCACCTCCTCGATGACGTGCCCGCAGACGCTGGCGAGGTCGGCCGGCGCCCGCGTGATGGGGATGCTGCCTCCGAGCCGGGCCTGGGTGAAGTCGAGGAGGTCGCGAATCATCCTCGCCGCGCGCTGCCCGGCGGAGCGGATGCGGCTCATCGCCTTCACCGTGCGCTCGTCGAGCCCCTCCTTGCGAAGCAGCAGGTCCGCGCTGACGAGGATGGCGTTCAGCGGATTGCGCAGGTCATGGCTGACGATGCCGACGAGCTGCTGCTCGAAGCTCTCGCGCTGCTTGAGCGCCGTCATATCCCGCGAGACGCAGAGGATTCGCTCCGGCCGGCCGTCCACACCCCGAATCGGCGTGAGCAGCACGTCCCACCAGAGCGACTTCCCCTTCATCGACGGACAGTGCCCCACGAAGCGGCCCGGCTCCCCGGCCCGGGCCCGCTCGAGGGCGGCCTCGGCGGCGACGCGGTCCGCGTCCTTCCAGAAGTCGAGCCAGTCGCTGCCGACCACCGTGGACAGGTCGTCTATCTCCAGCATGCACTGACCTGCCTGGCTCAGCGACAGCAGGCGGCCCGAGAGGTCGAGGAGCTTGATGCAGTCGCCGCTCGCCGCGAGGACGCTGTGGTTGAGCGCCTCGCTCGCCCGCAGCGCCTCCTGCGCGGTGCGGGCCTCTTCCTCCAGCCGATGGATGCGCAGCGCCGACCGCAGCGCATGGCCCAGCCGGTCCGCCGAGAGCGAGGACTTCGCGAGGTAGTCCGAAGCGCCCGCCTTCATCAGCTCGACGGCGACCTCGGCGTTGTCCTGCCCGGTGAGGACCACCACGGGCACCCGGACGCCTCGGGCCCGCAGCGCGCGCACCACGTACAGCCCGTCGTAGGTGGGCAGGTTGAGGTTGAAGTCCAGCAGGACGAGGTCGAAGGACTCCGCCTCGAGCAGCCGCAGCGCGGAGGCCGCGCTCTCACACTCCTCTGCGCGTACGGCGAAGCCGGCGGAGAGCATCATCCGCTTCACCGTCATCCGGTCGAACTCGTCGTCGTCGACGATGAGCGCGCGCAGCGGTTCGAGGGACCGCCGTTCCCCGGGGACCGCCGCGGGCACGGCTACCACGAACGCTTTCTGCCTCAAGGCATCTCCACAAGGGTCCAGTACTTGTTGAGCGCCGACGTGAGCTCGACGAAGTTGGTGAAGGTGACGGGCTTGAGCAGGTAGCCCGCGACGTTCAGCTTGTACGCATCCACCTTGTCGCGCTCCTCGTTGGACGTGGTGAGCACCACCACCGAGAGCCCGACGAGGTCGGGGTCCTGACGAACCGCGCGCAGGAACTCGATGCCGTTCATCTTCGGCATGTTGAGGTCGAGCAGGACGAGCCGGCGGCCGCGCGGGACGGTTCCGTCGCGCAGCATCCGCAGCCCTTCGAGGCCGTTCTCCGCGACGTAGACGGGATTGGCAATCTTGTTCCGGTCGAAGGCGCGGCGGACGTTCATCACATCCACTTCGTCGTCCTCCACGAGGAGGATGTTCATCGTCCTGTCTTCACTCACGCCGCCCTCTCTTTCATGGGCCAGGTGAAGTGGAACCTCGCGCCGGCTCCGGCGGCGGACTCCACCCACGCCTTCCCTCCCCGCGACTCCACCACCTTCTTCACCACCGCCAGCCCGATGCCGGTGCCCTCGACCTTGTCGCGCGCCTCCAGCGTCTGGAAGATGCCCCAGATGCGCTCATGGAACTCGGGCGCGATGCCGGGGCCGTTGTCCGTGACGGTGAAGCGGCAGAAGTCGCCGTCCTCCACCGCACTCACCACCACGCGGGCGTCCTCGCGGCGCGCATGCTTGAGCGCGTTGGTGATGAGGTTCATCAACACCTGCTGGAGCGGCACGCGCTCCGTGAACAGCACCGGGAGCTCGCCCTGGAGCTCCACCATCGCTGGCGGCCTCGGGGCGACGAGCTCGACGAGTTCCTGCAGCAATCTGCCCACTTCGAGCGTTTCCGGCATCCCCCGAACGCGGCCCGCGCGCGAATATTGGAGGATGCCGTCGATGAGCGCATCCATCCGGTGGACGCGCCGCCGCATGAGGTCGAGGTGCTTCCGCGAGTCCGCGCTCAGCGCGGCGCCGAGGTCCTCTTCGATCCACTGCGACAGGTTCGCGATGCCGCGCAGCGGCGCCTTCAGGTCATGCGAGGTGACGTAGGCGAACTGGTCCAGGTCCTGGTTGCTCCGCTCGAGCGCCCGGATGAGCCGCTGCGCCTCACGGAACAGGCTCGCGTTGTCCATCGCGATGGAGGCCTGCGCCGCGACTCCCACGGCGAGCCGCTCGGCGCGCTCGGTGAAGACGCCCTCCTTGCCATGTCCGAAGAAGAGGCCGCCAATCACGCGACCGTCGCGGGAGACGACCGGCACCGCGAGGTAGCTGACCACCGGCAGGTGCCCGCTCGGCATCCCGTGGTACGGCGGATTCTGGCCGTAGCGCGGGTCCTTCCGGATGTTGGCGACCCGGACGACGCCCTCGCCCGCGAAGGTGGGGGCGAAGACCTTCGTGTTGCGCGGCATCGGGAACTTCGAGAAGGCCTCTCGCGGCACGCCAGAGATGGTGTACAGCGTGTACGCCTCACCCCGGTCGTCGACGACGTTGTAGAAGAACGCGCCGAACTGCGCGCCCGTCAGCCGCGTCGCGGAGTCGGTGATGGCCTGCACGAGCTTGTCGGTGTCGAGCTCCGCCGCGATGAACTGCCCGACCTTGTTCAGGATGTCGAGCGTCTCGCTCTCCTCGTGGGCCCGCGCCTCCGCCCGCTTGCGCTGGATGCCGACCGCGATGGAGTCCGCGATGGAGTTGAGCGCCGAGAGCGTGCCCTCCTTCAACGGCACCCGGGAGAACATCGCCATCACGCCAATCACCTTGCTGTCGACGATGAGCGGATAGCCGGCGAAGGAGACCATCCCCTCGCGCTTCGCCCACTCGCGGTCCCCCACGCGCGAGTCCTGCTGCACGTCATTGGTGAGGTGGGGCTTCGCCTCCCGCGCGATGAGGCCAATCTTGAACTGGCCGACGGGGACGCGGGCGTGTGGGCCATCGAGGTGGGTGTACTGCCCCGCGCTCGCCTGGAGCTCGAGGACGTTGCTGCCTTCCTCGAGCGTCCAGATGCGGGCGAAGGCGGCGTCGAGGTGCCGCACCATCGCCTCCGCGCACTGGTGCAGCATGTCCCGGATGGAGAGCGCGCCCGCGAAGGCGACGCCCATCTCGGCGCTCAGTGCGAGCTCCTTCTGCCGCTGCTGCAGGAACGCCGCCGCCCGGGTCTCCTGCTGCCGTGCGCGGACCTGCTCCGTCACGTCGTAGGCGAACGTCATGATGCCTTCGACGTCTCCGCCCGTGCCGCGCATCGGCTGGTAGACGAAGTTGAAGAAGCGCTCCTCCCCACTGGCGCGAAGGAGCACCGGCAGCTCCTTGCCTTCGAAGGGAGTACCGGACGCGTAGACACCGTCGAGGATGTCGAAGATGCCCTGGGACTCGAGCTCCGGAAACGTCTCGCGAAGGGGCCTGCCGACCCGCACGTCGCAGCCCACGAGCCGCAGATACGGCGCGTTGACGAGCTCGACGTGGTGCTCGGGCCCGCGCATCACGATGATGGGCGCGGGCGCCTGCATGAAGAGGCTGTGCAGGTGCGCGCGAGCGCGCTCCACGTCTTCCGGGTGCTGAGGCCGCAACTGGTTCTCAGCGGGCGGAGGCACCGCCGCCCCGGAGGGCTCCGAGGCGTTCGATGACACGTCGGGCCGCTCGCCTCTGTCTGCCGTGGAATTCATCCGTGGGTCTCCGGCGGACTCTCGCCGTGGACGTCCCGGATTTCACGGAGGCTTCAGACCCAGGGGCCGGTGCGCGTCACGAAAAGGACAGAGCTCGCGTCGAGTGACGACCAGGGAACAGTGGGCGTGTGTTGTGCGGTGATGACGACGCGGGGCACGACGCGAGCCTCGCTCGCATCGGCCCCGCGCTGAGAGGCGTTCAGGCAGGCACGGCCCGGGTGTTACTCGTCGGCGTCCTCGGTGAGGACGTCGATGTTGTCGATGCCCACGGGGCAGTACTCGTAGTACTTCACCTGGTACCGGATGTTCAGGTTGCCGTCCTTCACGCAGCGCTGCAGCAGCGCCTTGAGCTGGTTGTTCCGGTGCAGGTCCTCGAGGACGCTCTTCCGGTCGGCAATCTGCTTCTCGCCCGCGGAGCGCCCGCTGGGGCTGTTCGGCTTGATTTCGATGACCTCGCAGGAGCCGTCCGAGACATTCACGCAGTCGATGCGGCCTCCCGGAATCTCGTACTCCATCGCCGTGCAGCCGGTCTGGAGCGCGAGGTGCTTCTTGTTCCCGTTCTCCAGGTACATGTTGATCTTCGGGTTGTTCCTGCCGCGAAGGATGCCGAGGTTCCCCGCATCTTCGAGCCGCTTGTAGGCCGCGTTCATGTTCCGCTTCTGCCGGTTCGCCTCGGCCTTGAGGGCCGGGTTCTTCGTCGACTCGACCTTCTCCACCTCGGCGACCATCCGCTTGATGCGGTCGAGGTACTGGCGCTGCAGGTTCCCCATCACGCTCGCCACCTCGTCGGCGACCCGCTGCACGCGGTCGGCAATCTGGAACTCGTCCTGGTCGCAGAAGGCCTGGAGGAGCTTGTCCGCGCTCTCCTGGCGGAACCGGCCTCCGGGCTTCAGCCCGCGGCGCTCCTTCTTCCAGTCCTCGTAGTCCTTCGCGACACGCTCCAGGGTCGTCTTCACGAGCAGGTCGCGGTCCCTGAGCGTCTTGAGCGCGCTCGCGACGTCCGGGTGGTTGACGCCCTGGGTGAGCTTGCCGCACGCGGCCTTCGACTCGTCGAGCTTCGTCTTCATGTGCCGCTGCATGGCGGTGGCCGTCTCGTGGAGGCGGTCGCGGACCGTCCGCCAGCGGCCGTCGTCGAACGAGAAGCGCTTCGAGTCCTCCAGGAGCCGGTCCTGCTCGCCGAGCCGCTTCTCCGCCGCGTCGAGCTGCTGGCGCGTCTCGTTGGCGGCCTTCTCGGCCTGCTCGGTGAGGACCTTGATGCCGGTGTCGGCCTCGTCGAGGTTGCCGAGGTAGTTCTTCGCCGTGCCCATGAGCTGGTCTTCGCTCGCCTTGCACGTCGTGGAGAGCGCGTCGAACGAGAACTGCTGCGGCTTCACCTGCTTCAGCAGCTCGAGCGAGCGGCGGAATTCCTTGTTCTTGTCCGGCCAGACGTCCGTCATCCGCTTCGCGACGTCGTCCTCGCCGCGCGCGTTCCGGAGCTGCTCCAGCTGCGATGCAATCTCGTTGTTGTAGCCGAGCGCATAGTCAATCTCCGAGGTGCCCGTGCGTGCGCCAGCACCGGAGAGATAGGAGGCCGTCTGGTCCAGGAGCTGGTTGAGCTTCTCGGTCAGCTCCTTGCGCACCCGGTTGTTGTCGCCCAGCTTCGCGAGCGCGTCCTTCACGGCGTCCGCGTCGCGGCCCTTCGCGAGCTCCTGACACTTCGACTTCGTCTCCTCCATCCGCCGCGTCCAGCGGTCCCAGATGTCGCTCACGCCGTCGTGGAGCTCGCCCTTCACGTCCGACCAGCGGCCGTGGGACTCCGAGAAGTACCGCGCGTAACCGCGCGCGCGGTCCATGTCGCTGTGGACCTCCTGCAGGCGCTTGTACTCGTCCGAGTACTGGCGTCCGACCTTCTCGGCCTCGTCCGAAATCTTCGAGACGCCGTTGGGGTCCTTCTTCTCGATGAAGTTCTGCATGAAGGACTTCAGGTTCTTGTCGGCCTCCAGGCAGCGCTCATGCAGGCGCGACTCATCCGCCTTCACCTGGGCGTCCTTCATCCGCTTCAGGTACTGCGCCGACTCCCGGAACTTCGAGATGTAGTCCGGGTAGTAGTAGACCATCGACTTGCCCGGGTCGCTCTGCGGGTCCAGCGACTTGAGCCGGTCCACCTCGCTCTTGACGGTGTTCAGGTAGTCGAGGGCCGAGTCGATGTCGCTGGAGCTCGAGTCCGAGACGATGCCGTCGAGCTTGTCCTTGATGCGTGAGAGGTTGTCGTCAATCGCGCGCACCCGGTCATCAATCTCGTCCGCGCTCGCGGGCGCTGCGACGAGGAGCGCGAGCATCCCCAGGGTCAGTCTGTTCTTCATCTTCATTCCCCCTTCTCCAGCTTCCGCGGACGCGCGCCCTTCACCTGGGCGTTCTTCGGGAACAGCTTCGCGGCCGCCTTCCAATCGAGCGCCCGACCCATGCCCGGCTTCGCCGGCTCGCCACCTGCCTTCGGGGCAATCTGGCTCCACTCCTCGGCGGTGAAGCGGCTCGTCTCCTGCGAGGTGCGCGCGAACCAGCTCGCGTAGACCGCGGGGTCGATGTCGAACCCGCCGTCCACCACGACGTTCCCCTCGGCCTTCTTGAAGGGCAGGTCGGCCAGCAGATGCATCGACTTCTCATCCACCGTCGGCGGCGGCGTGCCCAGCGTGGAGCGGAACGCCGCCCAGTTGCGGAAGAAGGCGTTGTTCGTGAGCACCACCTCGCTCAGGTTCGAGGTCGACCGCACCGCGAAGTTGTCCACGTACTGGAACACGTTCCCATCCAGCACCGCCGCGGTGTTCCCGTTCAGGGAGACGCCGCTGCCCGTGGAGGAGGAGCCGTCATGCGGGCGGTTCCGGTTCCAGACGAAGAGGATGGTGTTGTTGCGCACCTGGGCCGGCCGGGTGCCGAAGCCGCCGGAGACGCGGATGGCCTCGCCGAACATGTTGGCCACGATGTTGTTCTCGAAGGTGACCAGGTTGCTCATCCGGACCGCCGCGCCCGCGCCGTTGAGGAAGGTGCAGTTGCGGACCACCGTCTCCGCCGACGACACCCAGAGGTGCTCGTTGTCGGGCGAGGTGTTCAGGTCGATGAAGCCGTCCGCGTCGTAGCGGTTCAGCGAGCGGCGGTCGAAGACGAAGCCGTCGATGATGAGCCCGGTGTGGTCGCCGTTCCCCTCGAAGAGGTAGCCCTGCGGCGACGTCTTGGAGTCCGACGGCCACGCGAGGAGGCTCGGCGTGTTCCAGGGGTCGCGCTTGGTGAAGTCGCGGTCCCAGCCACCGAGCAGCGCGAGGTACTGCTTCCCGTCGACGACCCACTTGCCGCTCTTCAGCTTGCCGCCGTACTCGCCCTCGGTCACGAGGATGCGGTCACCCTTCCCGGCCCGCTCGATGGCCTGGAACGGGTCCTTGAACGGCTTCTCGCGCGAGCCGTCGCCCCCGCTCTCCCCCGCGCGCACGAACCAGTCGCGCCCCTTCGGGCGCTCGGAGGCGACCTCCGCCTGTTCGAAGGGCTCGATGGCGTCGATGGTGATGGCGTGCTTGGGGTAGCCACCCTCGCGGGCGCGCGCGGTGCCGCGCACGACGAAGAGGTCTCTCGGCGGGCCCGAGCCATAGTTGGGGATGTTGTCGATGGTGCGCTCCACCGACGTCCCCTTCTTGAAGAAGCCGACGGAGCTCGTTTCATTCTTTGCGTCGACCAGGCGGACGGCCTTGTGCGTGTCGCGCGAGGTGCCCGGGGGACCGTTGTCCGGGTTGCTCACGCCCTGGACTCCGAGGACGACCTCGATGTCCTTGCCGTCGTAGCCCTTCGGGTTCGCGGCGAAGGCGCCGAGGGTCACCTTCGTGTACGCCTTCGACGGCGCCGCCGCCGTGGCAGCCGAGAAGCTCACCGGCAGCTCCCTCGCGCGAGCGCCCTGCTTCAGCGAGGCGTTCTTCGGCGCGATGAGCGCGGCGACCGCCTGCGGCGGATAGGCCGGCGCGAAGAGCGCGACGCCCTCGCCCGTCGCGGGGAGGCCCGCGCCCGTCCGCGTCTCCTCCCAGGCCTTCGCGTCGAACTTCTTTCCGAGCGTGGAGCGGCGGGTGAACTTCTCGTACCACGCCGAGTCGAACGGGAGCTTCGGGTCCACCGCGACGTTGCCGCCCGCCTTCGCGAAGCCGGCGTCCTCGGCCTCCCCGATGTCCGAGTCGTCGAGCGAGGACTTCTTGCCCTCGAAGTAGAAGGTGACGTTCGAGTAGAGGTTGCGCCAGAACGCGTTGCCCTGGAGCGACACCTTCGCGGGCGACGGCGCCTGGACGCCGTGGTTGTCGGAGTGGACGATGAGGTTGTTCTCGATGAGGGCCTTGTTCGTCACGTCGATGCCGGAGCCCTCCGTACCGCCCTCGGTGATGGCCTTCGTCGCCCAGATGAAGGCCAGCGTGTTGTTGCGGATGGTGACGGGCAGGTCATGGTCGCCGCCGCCCTTGGAAATCACGGCCGCGTAGATGGAGTTCACGATGACGTTGTTCTCCACCACCGCGCCCGGCGACGTGCGCACCGCGCTGATGGAGTTGACGATGAGACAGTTGCGAAGGACTCCGCCCTTCGCGAGGTCGACCGCGCCGTTGCGCATCAGCGCCTTCGGGTCGAAGTCCCCGCCCTCGCTCGCGTAGTCGTAATACTCCTGCATGTCGATGAAGAAGCCGTCGATGGTGGCACCGGCGGTGTCGCGCTGGGTGCTGGTGCTGACGCGCGCGAGCGAGATGTCCGGCCGGTTCGCGGAGCCCTTGCGCCAGGTGAGCTCGGTCAGGTTCTTCCAGGGGTTGCGCTCCCGGAAGCCCGCGTCATAGCCACCGAGCAGTTCGACGCCGGGGAACTGGAGCTCCCAGTTCCCCTTCTCGAGCTTGCCGAAGTACTTGCCGGCGGCGACGTGCACCTTGTCATTCGCCTCGACGCGCTCGAGCGCCATCCAGGGGTCGGCGAAGGGCTTCTCGCGCGAGCCGTCACCGCCGGTGGCGCCCGCGCGGACGAACCAGTCTTTCGCGTGCGCAGGGAGGGCAAGACAGAGCGAGGCCAGGACGAGCAGCAGGCTCAGGACACGATGCATGACGAACTCCTCTGGACGGGGGAAGCGTGCGAGCGCCGAGGGCAGGGTCTCGAGGTCAGGCGCGCGCAGGAGGGGAGCAACGGGCCCGGCGTGGACGCCAACCCATGGTCTTCACCCATCGTTCATGCCCCCCCTCCTCAGCGAGCATAGGGGAGGCGCCCCGCCTCGGCCAGGATTCAGCGCCGCGCCGGCGGTTGCTCAGGAGGCGTGGGGCCGCAGGTAGCTCGCGGCGTTGCGAAGCCCCATGCCGTCGTACGAGCCCATCGCGTTGCCGAGCTCCTGCAGGTAGTGCACCCACTGCTGCTCGCGGGTGAGCCCCGGCGGAATCTTGATGCCCGGGTAGTTGGGGAACCGGTCCACCGCGCTGGCGAACTGCCGCAACTGCCACGAGCTGCCCGTGTCGTTGGCCCGGCCCGTCCGGCCAATGGCGTTGAGCATCGCGTAGCGCTGGTCCGGCGTGAGCCCGAAGTCGTTCGCCACCTTGTTGAGCTGCTGCAGGCTCTGGGCGTTCTGGAAGAACTCGGGGAAGGTCGTCCCCAGTTGGAGCACCTGGTCGCGGGACCAGCCCGTCGTCTTCACGAGCGCGTCAATCTGCTCCGGTGAGCTGTACCGCTGCAGGTTCATCAGCTGGTCCACGTTGGCGCCAATCTTCCCCAGCACCGTGCGCTGGTCCTGGCGGAGCTGCTCCTTCCGCTCCCACTCCTGGCTCGACAGGATGCCCGCGCTCACCAGCTCGCCGAGGATGTACACGGCCGCGCCGATGGCCGCGAGCGGGGCCCCCACGCCCGTAGAGCCCAATGCGATCAGCACGCCGCCGGCCAGTCCCATGACGTCTCCGGCGATGGACAGCGCGGTGCCCTCGTTGCCCTGGCCAGCGGAAATCTCCTTGGCCTGGACGAAGAGGTCGAGCGCGGCGGCGACGGCGCCGAAGCCGCCCGCCACCCGCCCGGCCACCGTCGCCACGCCGCCGGCGCGGTTGGCCGCCGTCAGCGTCGAGCTGAGCGCGCTGGTGAACTGCTGGCCGGTGAAGGCCGCCGCCCAGGCGGCGCCCAGCGCATCACCACTCTCCACCGAGTGCCCGAGCTGCATCAGCCCGATGCCGATGCCCGCCGCGGCGAACGCGCCTCCCCACCGGGCCGACGAGCCCGACTCCAGCGCGGCCAGCCTGTTCAGCCCCGCCTGCGTGTCTCCGGCCACGAGCTGACGCAGCCCCTTGAACCCTTCCCGCAAGTTGCTCGGCAGGTTGCGGGCGGTCAGGTCCACCACGCCTCCGCCAGCCTGCTGGCCCAGGTAGGCGTTGGTGAGCACGGTCTGCATGTGGTCCACGGCCTGCGACGCCGTGGCCCTGGGGTTCTTCTCGAAGTAGCTGGCCAGCGAGCCCGCCATCGCATGCGAGCGGACGGTCTCCATGTCCATGGCGCTCGTGAAGGGAGCGAAAGCCGAGCCTGGCTTCTCCGCCTTCGCCGCCCAGGCCAGCGCCGTGTCCGCATGCGGAGACTGCGCCACGGCCGCGTAGGCGGCGTACGCCACCTGCGCGGTCGCGGTGCCCTCGGGGCCGCGGAGCCCCTGCTCCAGCAGCGGCTCGTTGCGCTTCAGCACGTCATCGAGGGCCTTCGCCTTGGCGTCGAAGCCGGCGTACTCGCTCGCGTGGAGCTTCCGGTACTCCGCGATGTAGCCCTTCTGCTGCGCCTCGGTGAGATAGGGCCCGAACGAGGCCATGTCCGACGCGAGCTGCGTCTCCAGCGTCTCGCGCTGCTTCAGCGCGTCCGAGTACACCTGCTCGGCCTGGTGCACCTCCGCCACCGCGGTGTCGATGCGGGCGTTGGTGGCCGCGCCAGTGGGCCCCAGGTAGGAGACGAGCACGTCCCGGTCCGCGGCGAGCAGGTGGCCCCTGGACACCGCGGTGTCGAGCGCGGGCTTCAGCAGCCCGGAGGTGGCCTGTCCCGCCACCACCTCCAGCGCGCTGCCGGAGACGCGCGTGGTTCCCACCGAGGAGACGGAGGCCGGGCGCGGCGGCGGGTTGGGCACGGCCCCGCGCACCTCGTACTCGAAGTTCTTCGCCAGCGCGTTTTCAAGCGTGCTGGCCGGCGTGGCCTGGAGCAGGTCGATGAGTTGCGCCTGCGCCCGGGGGTCGCCCGCGGCCTTCTCGAGCGCGGCGTTGGCGGCCCCGGTGAGGGAGCGCGAGTCACGGTAGCCCTGCATGAGCAGGTTCCACGCCTGGCTCACGTCCACCGTCGGCGCGCTGTCGGCCACCTTCATCGCCGCCAGCGCGGGGTCCACGCCCGCGCGGGCGAGCGCGGCCTGACGCTCGGCGGAGCCCGGGGGCGTGGAGAGGATGCGGTGCATGGCCGTGCCCGACACCGTCCCGGCGACGCTGTAGCGGCCGTCCGCATTGAAGGCCTCGAGGCTCGGGTAGCCGCGCCCGGAGCTCGGGTCGAAGATGCCGCTGCCCTGGCGGATGACGGCGTGTCCCGTCTGTCCCTCCGCTCCCGGGCGGTTGTCGCTCAGCAGCAACACCTCCGAGCGCGCGCGAAGCTCCGGCGAGGCCAGGGCCAGCCAGTCCCCCGCCTTGTCGAGGCAGTTGGCCTCTGCGTCCCGGATGTCCTCGGTGAGGAGGCTCGAGGCCGCGGGCTCCTCGGCCGGCCGTGGCGGAGCCCCCGTCAGCTCCAGCCGGCGCGGCGTGGCGCGCGGCACGAAGGCATCCGGGGGTGGAGCGGGAGGAGGCGGAGGAGGAGGAGGCGGCGGCGTGAACTCGACCTCTCGCGTGCCTTCGGACTCCTGCGTGCTGCCAGACTCAGAGGACCTGTTGACGGATGATGATGAAACACTGGCGATGCCGCTCATGACGCTCCCCCCGGTTGAATGCCGGCCAGGAGCGGACTGCGTGCATCCCCCTCACCCCTGACCTGCCGCTGATTGAGTTATCGGCGGCTCGGCCACGGGGGTTGCGTGGCGGACCTTCCTTGCAGCTCAACGAACCACGCGCCCTGGCGCAGCGCGGGGAAGCCATGCGCCAGGGCTTCGTGCGGGTTCCTACCTGAAGCCCCGGCTACGGCACGGGGCTCACGTCCACGTCGACCACGCGGGGCTCCTCGGTGCTGTCCGCCCCGGTGAGCGAGGGCATCGAGGCGCCCACCTGGAGCGTCAGCACCCACTCTCCGGTGCTGACCTGGGTGGGCTCGTACTTCCAGAAGAGGAGCACGGGCCCGCCGCTCTCACCTTCGAGCAACAGCGCCTCGCGGGCGCGCTGCTCGATTTCCGCCGTGGTCAGCCGCGTGTGCAGCAGGTGGCCCGCGCGGGCCAGCGGCGGCCACGAGACGAGCGCGCGCTGGAAGCCGCCGTCCACGCCGTGGGTCACCACCGCACGGTGGCCCTCCACGCGAATGCCGTTGATGGCCCGCAGCACGAACGTCTTGTGGCGGTGGAGCGTGGGGGCGCCGACGACGCCATTGTCCTCGCTCTTGATGAAGGACTGCACCTGCCGGATGGGCCCCAGCTCCGAGGCGGGGATGCCCCAGCCCTGCAGGCGGGCCAGGGCGTTGCGCTGCAACACCGCGGGCTCCTGCGTCGTCTCCGGGCCGCTGGCGGTCTTGCTCAGCACCAGCACGCGGCCGGCGGAGGGGTTGCTCTCGAGCTTCCAGGTCTGGGACTCCTGGTCGCGGCGGGTCCCCAGCGTCCCCGTCACGGTGAAGGGCTCCGTCGTGCCCACCAGGCCACGCTGCAGCATCGCGTCGTCGAAGGCGGTGCGGGGGAGCAGGTCGGTGGGCAGGCTTCCGGTGGGAGGCGTGGCAATCCCGGTGGAATCGAAGGTGAAGCCGGTGGCCAGCGCCTGCGCGGCACGCTCGAGCTGCGCGGCGTTGTCCACGGGGGCGGCGGGGAGCGCTCCGGAGTCACAGCCGAGCGCGGCGGTGAGCGGGAGGGCGGTCAGCAGTCGGAGGAAATGGGTCTTCATGGCGTTTCGTTCTCTCTGGGCGAAGTCGTGGGGAGTGGCCGGGACTCAGAGGCTGCGGCCGTTCTCGGGGTCGCAGCCGGACACGTAGAAGTAGCTGGAGGCCGTCTTGCTGCCGGTGTTCTTGCGGTCTCTCCAGCCGCCGGCCTCGAACATCGCCACGCGCTGTGCCTTGGTCGCGCCGAAGACGATGGACACCGGGCAGTCGTCCTTGCGGATGCCCCAGTCGTAGGCCTCGTCAATCCAGTTCTCGCCCACGCCGTCGCTCCTCGAGCTCTCCACGTAGTCGTCGAGGTAGCGCTTCACCTTGTTGCCGCACGACGAGTCACCATGGAAGGCGTTCCACATGGAGAAGCCGCTGGTGCTCGTCACGAGCTGCTGCCGGTACCCCCCGTTCTCCCAGACCTCGATGTTGCCGGACTGGCAGGCCTTCACGACGGCGATGTTCAGCTTCCCGTTGCCCAGCCGCATGTGGGTGTCCGTGACGGCCGAACACGAGTCCACGTTGCTGCCCATCACAAGCCAGCTTCGAGCGGGCGACTCGTTGTGGCCGCCGTGCGTGTGCACGAAGAAGACGTCCGCGTCGTCCACGCCGGCATTGGCCAGGGTGTCCTTGGCCTGGGTGGCGGACTTCGCGGCGTCGGTCCAGAGGTCCGCGCGCGCGCTCGAGTTGTTGAGCGTCTGCACGTCCGACCAGAGCCCGTTGTTCTTGAGGTTGTTGAAGTAGTTCGCCACCACCGCCGCCGTCTTCGTATGGACGGAGTGCGAGTCGGCGTTGCACTGCCCCGCCCCGCCGAAGCTGGCGATGCCATAGACGTGCGTCTCGTTCGCCAGCGCCGCCGCGGGCAGGAGCAAGGCCCCCGCGAGCGCCGCGCTCAGCCACTGCTGTGTCTGCTTCCGGAGTGTCATGGTCCTGGTCTCCCCCCGTGGGGCGTGCGTGATTGGCTGCCACGGCCGGAGGAGCCCCGCGGTGTGCGGGGCGTGCTCTCCAGCCTCGGAGCCTCAAACGAAACCTGGGGCCATTTCCCCTCACCCGCTGCCTCACGGAGTGCCGCGCCAGCAGCCACCCGCGCCTGGTGGAATTCGTGGGAGCGCTGAGCGGAGGAAACTTCTGGGGCGGATCTGCGATAATCCGAAAGGACGCCAACACCCACGCCCAGGAGGACCCCATGAGCATCAACAACGCGGCGGATAGAGCCGTCCTGGCCGGGCTCGGTGCCAGCCAGCGCCTGAGTACACTGGAAGAGAAGGCCCTCAGTGGCCTGTCCGGCCCGGACCGTGACCGCGCCGAGGCCCAGCTGATGCTCCAGAAGCAGCAGGAGACGGTGGCCTACATCACCAAGATCCTGAAGGACTCCGGCGCCATGGACGTCATCGGCAACATCAAGTAGCGCTTTCGGGCCCGCTCACCCGGGCCCTCAGGGCTGGCGCGGCGCGACGACGTAGCGACCGATGACAGACACGGAGGCACTGACGGTGTTGGCGGCCACGTCCACCTGGGCCCCCGGAACAGCCTGGGACGGCCCCCTCCAGGGGAGGTGATAGAGGCCGAGCGACTCCTCCGTCCCCCCCGCCGGGATGAGCGCCGGGTCGTACCGGATGGTGAGCCGGGCGGGCTGGTTGAAGGGCAGGTCGCGAGGCAGGAAGGCGTAGTTGTGCGCCCAGCCGAAGTCCTGCCACGCCTCCGGCAGGGCCATGCCACTGCGCCAGGTGTCGGACTCCACCTGAAGTGATGAGCTCACCGCGCCCGCGGGAAGGCTCCACTGCACCGCGCCCAGGTAGAGCTGGACCGTGCTCGCCGCCGGGGTGAAGAGCGCGGAGTCTCCCCACTGGTTCGCGTGCAGCTCTCCCGCCGCGACGACGGCCGCCAGGGTGTCGGAGCCCAGCAGCCGGTCCAGGATGCGGTGGTACTGGAGGCCCGACGTGGCCCTGGGCACTCCGAGGTAGAGGTCCTCCGTGCCCTTCTCCGACGCGTACAGCGCGTCCAGCTCGACCAGGCTGGCGGTCAGCCGGGGGAAGTCCAGTCCATTGCGCTGGCAGAGCTCCCAGGCGGTAGGGGCAAACTGCTGGTTGAACGCGTCGCAGAGGGTGGGAGCCAGCCCCTCCACCTTGTACGACAGGGCGCGCACGAGCCACTCGTGGGAGAACTCGTGGCGCAGGAACAGCACGACGTGTGAGTACTCATGGACCAGGAGGCCCTGGTTGTCACGGGCGAGCGCGTTCTCGACGGTGAGCGCGCGCGCGACATAGGGCGGCGGCTCGCGCGACTTCTCCAGGTCCCAGAGGCAGACGTTCGACCCCGGGCCCGGTCCGCTCTCGCTGAAGTTCATGAAGGAGGCCCCGGACAACGTGCCCGACGTCCCGCAGAGACTGTCGCCAGCGAGGTGGATGTCCACCGGCACCATCTGGGGCAGCACGTCGACGCCCGTGAGTGCCAGCAGCTCGTGCTTCACCGCGAGGAAGCCCGCGTAGCGGGCGTAGATGTACTGCTCGTCGATGGGGCAGGGCTCCTGGCAGACGATGCGGAAGGTGTCACCCGGGCGCTGGTACGCGAGGTAGCTCTGCCCTCCGAGCATCACCTGCTCCCGGGGGATGGCGGGCACCTCGACAGGTGTGCCGGCGTCGGTACCCGCATCCGTGCCGGCGTCGGTGCCTGCATCCGTGCCCGCGTCGGTGCCTGCATCCGTGCTCGCGTCGGGCCCCGGTGTCCCGGCGTCGGTCAGGTGCTCTGCGTCGCCGCAGGCGGACAGCAGCACGAGGGCGAGGGTCAGCAGGACGAGGGTCTTCTGGGCGGAGTGTCCGGAGGTCACGGCGTGCCGGAGTACTACAGCCCCCTGCTCTCGCGGTAATCGAACTCACCACCGGCCGAAGCGCGCTACGACTCTGACTCCTGAGTCCTCCCCATCCAGAAGCGAGGCCCGGGCCCGAGCTTTCCGGCCCGGTCATGTGGGTTGGCGAACCGGCAGCGCTCGATGGAGAGGCAGCCGCACCCGATGCACCCGGTCAGTCCGTCCTTGAGGCGCTCCAATTCGGCGATGCGCTCGTCGATTCTCGCCTTCCACGTTCGCGACAGCCGGGCCCAGTCCTCCTGGTTGGGAACCCGGTTCTCGGGCAGCCGGGCGAGCTCCGTGCGGATTTCCTGAAGGCTCATCCCGACCCGCTGGGCGAAGACGATGAAGGCCACCCGCCGGATGACGGGGCGGGCGAAGCGGCGGTGCCCGGCCGGCGTCCGCACCGACTGAATCAGCCCCTGCTCCTCGTAGAAGCGCAGCGCGGAGGTGGCTACGCCCGTGCGCCGCGCCAGCTCGCCAATCGTCAGTGGCTCGAACATTCCCCGATGGCAGCAGCACTTCGGCTTGACTTCAAGTGCACTTGAAATCCTATCCATTCACCCGCTTTGAATCCCAACGCCCCTTCGGGGCACGGAGGCTGGAATGCGGGTGGCCGAGGTGACGCGTTTTGGAGGTCCGGAGGTCCTGGTGCCGCGCGAGGTGCCGGACCCGGTGGCGGGACCCGGACAGGTGGTGCTGGACGTGGACGCCGTCTCCATCCTGTTCGTGGAGACGCAGGTCCGAAGCGGCTGGGGTCAGGACTACTTCCCGGTGAAGCCGCCCTACGTGCCGGGCGACGGAGTGTCCGGGCAGGTCCGCGCCGTGGGCCGGGACGTGGACCCGAGTTGGGTGGGCCGTCGCGTCGTCACGCGCACCGGGGGTGGCGGTGGGTATGCCGAGCAGGTCCTGGCCTCGGTGAAGGAGTTGATTCCACTGCCGGAAGGCGTGGGCCCGCGCGAGGCGGCGGCGCTCATCCATGACGGCACCACGGCGATGGGGCTCGCCGAGGCGGCGCACTTCCGTCCGGGAGAGTGGGTGCTCATCACCGCCGTGGGAGGTGCCCTCGGCATGTTGCTGGTGCAGCTGGCCCGCGCGGCCGGTGCGCGCGTCATCGGCGCCGCGCGTGGCGGGCGGAAGCTGGACATGGCTCGCGAGCTGGGCGCGGAGCGCGTGTTCGACTACTCCCAGCCGGGCTGGGCCGAGCGGGTGCGCGAGGCCACCGGAGGCAGCGGGCCCGACCTGGTCCTCGACGGCGCGGGCGGGGCCATTGGCCGGGCCGCGTTCGAAATCACGGCGCGAGGCGGCCGCTTCTCCGCGCACGGCGCCCCCAGCGGCGGCTTCACGCCGATTGCGCCCCAGGAAGCCGAGCAACGCGGGGTGACGGTGCGCGGAATCCAGCACGTGCAGTTCAGTCCCGAAGAAGCAAAACGGCTGGCCACGCGGGCCCTCGACGCGGTGGCCGCGGGCCTGCTCCGGCCCATCATCGGGCAGACCTTCCCGCTGGAGCGGGCCGCGGATGCCCACGCGGCGCTGGAAGCCCGAGGCGTGGTCGGCAAGGCGCTGCTGGTGCGCTGAGCGGCGCCCGCCGGGTGCGCCCAGGCACGCTGCTCGGAAGCCCCGATGCAGGCGCGCACTCGCGCGAGGCGACGGCCGGGCGCGGCGCCGATATCGATGGGCGCCCGCCCGTCCACCAACGTCCGGGCGTCCCGCTTGTCCGTCTTCACCCGACGGCTTCGCGTAGCGTACATGGGCGCAAAGTTGGGGTCCGCCACCACCACCTCGTGGCCCAACTCCTCCAGGCCTCGGGCCACCCATTCGCTCTCGTTTCTTGGAATCTGCGCCATCCATACCCAGACAACCCCGGATACATGTCACACGGATGAAATGTGTCGGTGTCACGCCCTGCTACTCGACCTGTAGCAAGAAGCGATACATCTCCCGCCGGGCTGTAACAGCATGCGCTACAGCGGTGGCGGCTCGGGGGGCTCAATTCCTTGGTGATACAGAGGAGGTGAAACATGCCAGCGGGCGCTGGCGTGCGGAGTGCAAGGGGATGGCGGGCCGCCAGATGGAGAGCATTCGGGCTGGGCCGGCACCGGATGCAGCGTTCTCCCGGCGGAGCAGAGTCTTCCCCTATTCAAGAGGTAGGTAAATCCATGCAGCTGAAGATGATGGGCCGTCTTTTCGCGGCGGCGCTTCTGAGCGTGATGTCGGGTTGTCAGGGCGAGGAGCCCACGGCGGCGAACGGCGACGCGGCCACGCAGGAGTCCGGTGTGGAGTCGCAGTGCGTAGGCCGGTTCAACGGCATCAACAGCTGCGCGCTGGGTAACGCGCAGCTGGCGTCGACGGAGCAGGGGCTGACCGTGGGCGGGCTGCGCAGCGTGAAGACGGACGGTGTCGCGAGCAGCTTCGCGCGGGCCTCCAGCTGGACGCAGGCGACGGAGATCAAGTTCGGCAGCACCTCGGGCGCGCTGCAGCTGGACGCGCGCTCGGGCGCCCAGGTGGTCAGCTCGCTGCGCGTGACGCCGGGCCGTGAGACGGACACCGCGAACATCACCCCGACGTTCAGCGGCGCGCCGGGCGGCTCCCCCTACCGGATGAACGTCTACCGCGAGGGCGTGCTCCAGGGCTCGTCCACGAACCCCGCCAACCGGATGATCGTGTTCAACAACTGGCGGGACTTCATCCGCTGGCTGGTGGCGGTCGCCGACTTCTACGAGATTGACATCATCTGGGGGAAGAACGGCGAGAAGCCCGTCGCCCCGGCCAACGTGGGCGCGTGCGGCTGGCGCCTGCGCACCAAGGGCACCACCTTCTCGGTGACGCTGGATGACGGCAAGGTGCTCACGGGCGACACCGTGGAGTTCGTGGAGGAGATCGAGGACGGCCACTACCCGTACAACGGCTTCACGGGCATCGACGTGAAGGCGACCGCGCAGGGGCTGAACATCCTGAGCGAGTCCTTCGTGCCGGCGGCGAAGTAGTCGCCCCGCCCGTGCCTCGAGCACGGGCCTGACGCCGGGCGGGTGCCACGTTGGGCCCGCCCGGTGTCGTCTCCCGCGTCCCTGGAGCCACCCGATGAGCCGGCGGCCGTACCTGTTGGGCATTCCCCTCGGAGCGCTGGTGCTCACCGCCGTGTGGGCGCACGCGGGGCGTCGTCCCCTGCCCCCGCCCCTGGTGCTGGGAGCGCTCGACGTCGCGGTGGAGCCAGGCGAGGAGCTGCCGGGGGGCGCCGCCACGGTGACGGACGCGGGGCGCAACGCCTTCGGTCGCTCGCCGCCGAACATGGACCGCTCGCGCTGGCCGGAGTTCCACCTGGGCAAGCGCGTCTTCGACCGCGACTGGAGCGACCCCGGCCATCTGCCCGGACTGGGCCCCCTCTTCAGCGCGAACTCCTGCATGACGTGCCACGTGAAGGACGGGCGCGGGCGCCCTCCCCTTTCACCCTCCGAGCCCCAGGTGTCGCTGGCCATCCAGCTCGGCTCCGCCACGGGCCCCGGGCCGCATCCCGTGTATGGCGAGCAGTTGGATGTCCACCAGCTGGGCCAGCCCCGGGGCGAGGGCACCGTCGAGGTGGGCCACGAGGAGCTCACCGGCACGTTCGCCACGGGCGAGCCGTACTCCCTCTTGCGCCCCGTCTACCGGTTCAAGGACCTGGCTCACGGGCCGCTGGAAGCGGGCACGCCCTTCTCTCCCCGCGTGTCTCCCGCCAACTTCGGCCTGGGGCTCCTGGAGGCCGTCCCCGAGGAGACCTGGCTGGCGCTGGCGGACCCGGAGGACCGGGATGGCGACGGCATCTCCGGACGCGCGAACCAGGTGGAGGACGTGAAGGAGCGCCGCCCCCGGCTGGGCCGCTTCGGGTGGAAGGCCAACCAGCCCACGCTGGCGCAGCAGGTGACCCACGCGCTGGTGGCGGACATGGGGCTGACGAACGAGCTCTATCCCCGGGCCCAGGAGCCCGAGGGCACGCCCGTCACCGCCGGGCCGCCCGACGTGAAGGACTATGACCTGGAGCGGCTCGTCTTCTACACGCGCCTGCTGGCCGTGCCGAAGCGGCGGGACTGGGACTCGCCCGGGGTGCTGCGTGGCAAGGCGGTGTTCCGCGCCATCGGCTGCGCCTCCTGTCACGTGGACCGGCCCCTGGAGACGGCGGAGGTCCCCGGCTTCCCGGAGCTGTCGCGCCAGCGCATCTTCCCGTACTCGGACCTGCTGCTGCACGACATGGGCGAGCGCCTGGCGGATGGACGTCCGGACGGGCTCGCCACCGGGCAGGAGTGGCGCACGCCGCCCCTGTGGGGCATCGGCCTGACGGCGACGGTGAGCGGCCACACCCGCTTCCTGCACGACGGGCGGGCCCGGAACCTCGAGGAGGCCGTGCTGTGGCATGGAGGAGAAGCCGCGCCCGCGCAGGAGCGCTACACGCGGCTCGTCCTCCAGGACCGGCAGGCGCTGCTGGCCTTCCTCGGCTCGCTCTGATTCGAAGCGGGCTCAGGGCAGAGGGAGCGGCCAGGCCGGGTATCCGCGCGCCTCGCCGGCACCTCGCGCGAAGAGGTCGGAGACCCCCGTCCTCACAGCGCACCTCGAGCCGCTCGACGTCTCGCCGTAGTCCGGCGCACCCTCCGCGAGCAAGGGCGCGTGAGCCCTCCCTCTCCCCTTCCGCTGAGGCTCAGCTCAGGACCGTGCGGCAGTTGGGACAGATGTCGGTCGAGAGGGTGAGGGAAATGGTGATTCCCTCCTCGCCCTTCCCGAACTGCTGCAGCTCCGGATCCGGCTCGATGACATCCAGCCCACAGGCCGGGCACAGAAGAATCTTGCGGCTGATGACGTGGTGGCCCAGCAAGCCCGCGACGACGAGCCCCCCTCCGGCGAGTGCCCAGTAGAGCAGTGGCTGCCCCAGGAGCGTTTCGCTGCCCGTGCTCATGACCGCACAGAGGCAGAGGAGCACGAAGCCCGCCACGGTCGGATAGGTCCCGAACCAGTTGTGGATTCTCATGCGGCGGGCGAACTCGTCGCGGATGAGCGCGAGCGCGGGGTCCTCGCTCCCCTGCCCGAGGACCTCGTCACGCGAGGGTGCGGTCTCGGCCGGGCGCGGGCTCGGCACCGCGGGGAGCTCGCGCCGGGCCTGGTCGCGCGCTGTCGCCGCCAGCAGCTGGTGCCGGGCCGTGGTCTCCTCGAGCGCGGAGGTGAGCAGGGCGGTGCTCCGCAGCGCGCGGCGGCACGTCTCCTCCCGGACAGGGCTCGCGAGCGGGGCCATCACCTCGTTCTCGGTGATGAGGACCCATGGGCTGTCGGCCTGGAGCGCCAGCAGCGCCTCTCGCACTCCGGGCTCGCGCAGCAGGCGGATGACCGCCGCCGGGTTCTTCCCCTGGATGAGGAAGCCCTCGTCCAGGGCGGGGTCTCCCACCTGGATGTCCCGCACCGCCCGTCCCGGGCGGCGCATGGCCCCGGGCACCTGTCGGGAGAGGTGGAGTCCGGCGGGCAGTGGCGTCTTCAACGGGACGCGCACTTGCGAGGTGCCATGCGGGGTGAGTCTCACCTCCACGGGATGGCCCCGGTAACGTCCGGACAACAGCCGCTCGTTCGAGCCTCCCGCGAGGGGGAGCTCCAGCTTCGGCGACAGTTCGAGCCAGGCACTCTTCGTCCGGCGCCGCCGCACCCAGCGCAGCGCCCACGGCAACGAGGTCACTGCTCCCACCGCGACCAGTCCCGCCAGCAACAGGGCATTCATCAGGCGCACGAGCCTGCCACGTTGCGGGAGCGGGGCGGAGTGCGAAGTGGACGGGATTGCTCACCCCAGCGAGTGACGCAGCGCCGCTTCGAGCGCGCGATCCACGATGCCGCGGTCGCCGTCGGTGTCGTTACCCGGGGTGGAAGGGATTGTCGCCGCGCGACGTCATACCTCCTGTCAGGTCCTCAGGGTACTCCGCGCCAGGGCTGCCGGAACAGGCACCAGCGGTCCTCGTCATTGAACACGCCGAAGACGTCCCCCGAGGCCGGGCAGAAGACGAGCGTGACGATGCTGTGCAGCCTCGTCCACAGCGGCAGGAGCGAGTCGAGTCCGCACTCCAGCTCCACCTTGAGCCACGGGGTTCCCCCGACCTGCCGGGCGAGGGCATCCGCCCAGAGCGAACAGCCCAGGCTGAAGTCGATGCCCTTCGTGTGCTCCCGCAGCCACCGGAGGAAGGGCTCGGGCTCCTCCCGGGGGTCCACGTACTCGAGGTCCGAATACGGCACGTCGAGGAGCCCCCGGATTCGGGAGTAGGCCGCCTTCGGGTAGATGCCGGGATGGATCTCCTCGGCGAGGCGGATGAAGCGCCCCCCGGGAAGGCTCGCGAGGAACGCTTGGAACTCCGGCCGCTCCATGAGCCGGGGGTCCTCGCTGTCGTTCCGGGCGGAGACCTGGTCGCAGGTGGCGGAGAAGCTGGCCCGCGCATCCACCAGACGGAATCGGCCCGCGTCGGCGCCCTCGGAGAGGGCTTCGACCGCGAGCGCCGCATCTTTCCAGGAGGTCGGGCCCGACAGGTGCGTGCAGCCCTGGCAGAGGATGCGCAGGCAGCCGAGGACTCCTTCGCGGCTCAGTTCCAGGCTCAGCCCCTCGAGATGCCCTTCGTAGGACTTGAGCAGCACGGAGGTGCCCCGCCAGTCCGCGAGGATGCGAGACAGCTCCGCCCGGTACTCCTCCGTCATCCGCTTCCGTAGAAACTGCCGCGTCGCTGGATTCATGACGTCCCGCACCCCTGCCCTCTCCCAGAGGGAGAGGGAGCATACACAGTGCGACTCAGGCCCGGGTACAGACAGTCCCGCGGCCCGGTGACAGCGTGTGCCTTTGCGTCCACAGTGGATGACCGACTCCATGCGCTTCTCGGGGCCGCATCAGGTGGAGGCGTACCTGAGCCTGGTTCCCAGCGAGGCTCGGGGCCGGGCTCAAGCCGTACGCGTGTAGCGCATCACCCAGTTCGTCTCCCAGGTCCTGCCGCCGTCAGGCGAAAACGCCTGTTCCCATTGCGCGGACGTGGGAGTGATTGTCGAGAAGATACCGCGCACCTTGATGGGCCTGCCTTCGAACGTATCGTCGGACAGGAAGGTCCCCACGCCGTTCGCGAAGGTGCCGATGATGGGCACGTCGAGCTTGTGCGGATGGCGCGCGTCCAGGTTCCAGTCGGCCCAGGTCTTCGTCTTCGCATCGAAGGCGCGCAGCCCCAGCCCGCGAGAGACGCCGTCCGGCCGGTTCACCACACGCTCGTTGATATTGGCGACGCCGCCGAGCAACGGCCAGACGCGGCAGGTGCCGTCGAACTCCTGCCACTCGTTGTTTTTGGCCAGTCGCTGCTTCAGGCGTCGATGCCTGACCGTCCAGGTGCCCAGGAAGAAATCGAAGTCACTGGCGCCGCTCGTGCCCGCGGCCTTGCCGTCGCCGACGTTCGGGCCGGCGGCGCTTGCGGTGTCGAACGGCATCAGGCTGGAAGCGGCGGCGAGCAGCGACAGCTGCAGGATCCGGCGGCGATGGGGGTCTTGTGGCATTGGCTTGCTCCGCGCTGCGAGGGGCGGCGTTGCTCGGGCCGTCCTCGGGAAATGGAGAGGAGCCAGATTGCGCGCGGCGCGGTCAGGCGGGAAGGGCCACTTACGGGCGGAGCATGAGGCCACTTCGGTGCACTCGTGCGGCGGCTTGCTGTCAGCCCACAGGCAGCTCGCGCGCGAACTGCGTGCGGTACCGCCCCTTCAACTCCTTGAGCGCATCATGCATCCCCGCGGCGCGGTACTGCTCCGCGAGCATGCGCCATGCATCCGCGTGGAGCGGCTCCAGCGCGATGACGCGCTCCAGGTGCGTGCGCGCCTCCTGGCGCGAGCCCG
Source organism: Pyxidicoccus caerfyrddinensis (assembly GCF_010894405.1). Lineage (GTDB taxonomy): Bacteria > Myxococcota > Myxococcia > Myxococcales > Myxococcaceae > Myxococcus > Myxococcus caerfyrddinensis. Next base: position 24,921 of record NZ_JAAIYA010000033.1, on the reverse strand, counting down.
CGTTCACCGCCAGCCACCCGAGGATGAAGTGCGCGTTGACGGCCTCGTCATCCGCCGCCAGGGCCTTGCGGCACGCCGCACGCGCCGGCCCCATGCGGCCCGCGCGCAGGTGCACCTCGCACCGGAGCACGTCCACCACCACCGCGCGGGGGAACTCGCGCGTCAGCCACTGGAGCTTCGCCTCGGCCTTCGTCGCCGTCCCCTTGTCGAGCTGCGCCTCCACCTCCTTCGCGGCGCGGATGAGGTCTCCCTCGCGCTCCACGGGCACACCGCTCTTCTCCGGGTCCGGCAGCAGCGCCACCCAGCGCCGCATCTGCGTGGCCCAGGTGAGCACCTTGTCCATCTCCTTCACGCCGGCAGCCTTCGCCGCGACCTGCTCGGCCCAGGTGACGCTCCCGGTCTCCTTGAAGAGGACCGCCAGCTCCGCCCACTGGTCGGGGTTCGTCTCCTGGCGGGCCTCCGCGCGCTGACGGACCTGGACCAGGTAGGACTGGGCCTCGGCCCGCTTCCCCTCCCGGAGTCGGAGCGAGGCCAGGGAAATCAGCGGGCCGGGATGGCGGGGGAAGCGCGCGGCGGCGGCCTCGCAGCGCTCGCGCGTGGCGGGCAGGCCGGGCGCGGCGCGGGTGGCCACGTAACACGCCAGTGCCTGCACGTCCTCGTGGTCCGGGTGGCGGCGGGCAACGGGCTCCAGTTGCTGCGCGGCGACCTCGAAGCGGCCCTGCTTGTCGAGCGAGAGGACCTCTTCGATGCGCTGGCGGTCCACGGGCGGGAGCGGCTCGGGCCCGCGCTCCAGTGTCGTGCGTCCGGACGCGATGCCGTCGAGCCACGCGACGGCCTGGTCCTTCTCGGGCCCGTCCCAGTCGGACCACTGGATGGTGGCGAGCTTCTCCTTCAGCTCGCGCGCCCAGGCCCGTTGGGCCTCGGCCTCACGCCGTGCCTGGGGCAGGTGGCGCAGGCTCACCGCGAGCAGCTCCATCATCTGTGGGGCGAAGGCAGCCTGGTTCTTCCCGTACTCCGGATACATCATCCAGTGGGAGTTCTGGACGTGGAACGCGCCAAGGGTGTGCGCCCACTCGTGGAGCAGCACGGACGTCTCCTTGTGCAGCTTGAGCTCGCGGGAGAGCGAATCGCGCTCGTCCGCCGGCAGATGGGTGAGCGTGCGCATGATGTAGGCGACCTCTTCCGCGTTCCCCATCTCTCGCAGCACGCAGTGGCGGCCGAACATCCGCGCCATTCCCAGGTGGTGCTGCGACGCGGTGAAGCCCTTGAGGTGGGACACGAGCCCGATGACGAGGTCCACGTCCTCGCCGGGGTCCAGTGCCTCCAGCTCGGACAGCGTCGTGTCGAGCGTGCTCTCCGAGCTGCGCCGCTCCCACGGGTGCGTCGACTCGAGCTCGAACGTCACTCCGAGCGGCCCACGGACCACCGCGCTCGCGCGCTGGAGCTGGCTCACGATGCTGCTCCTCCAGTGAAGCACCTGGTCCCGGTAGTCGGAGTCGACGTACACCCGGACGCGCAGCTTGCGCACAGGGCTGGAGGAGGACGCGGAGGAGACCTCCAGCTTCTTCGGGGCGAGCTGCTTCGCGTATTCGCGCTCGTAGTCCACCGGCCGCTTCACACAGGCCAGGCCCGTGAGCACCAGCAGGACGGACAGCACGAAGCCACGACAACCGGTCCGTGAGACAGAGCAGCGCGCCATGTGAGTCCCCCAAAGGCATGGACGCCGGGGGGGCACGAGACCCCGCGCTGTGCGCCCATTCATCAGAACGTGCTGCCCTCATTCTATTCCAAGGACGGCCCACCTGCGACGGAGGTGGGACACGAAGTCTGACAGCGGGGCATCAAGCCGCTGAGGTGCCGCTTGCTGCTGGAGGGTGTATGACGGCGGAGCACCTGGTGGAGCGAGTGCCGCCGCACGTGGCCTATCGACAGTGACGATGTCCTGTCTCGCACGGGGTGCGCTGGGTGCTGCGGCTCGTCAGCCACCCTCCACTGCCGCTCCGTGCCGTTCGGCCGCACGCAAGGGGCCCCTCTGGAAGGATGCCCAGTATGGAGTGGAGCCGAAGTCACAGAGCGCATCAAACACTTCAATGACTGACCGGCGGACCCACACGAAACTGCGGAGCTCGATCCGTGGGGACACGTGGCACGTTCCTTGGCTCGTGAACAGAGTCAGGCTGAAGAAGCTGGAGACCATAGACCACCACCAGACGGGTTACGGTCTAAGGTTCACAACATACCGCCCCTCAACTTGAGCTCGAGCATGAGCAAATGATGCTGTGCCCGCCGGACCCTGTTGGGGTCTGGGATGCGGCTGTAGAACCCAAGCGCCTGCCGGTATAAGACTAACGCCTCGTCGAAATTCTCGCGTGCCTCGGCGATTTCCCCGACCGCCAGGTGGCAGGTGCCCTGACCCAGAAGATTGTCAATCTGCTGGAAGCGACCCACGGCCTCGCCGAAATAGGGAAGCGCCTGTTCGAACCGCGAGTTCCTCTGCTCGATCATGCCCAGAAACATCAAGCATCCTGCGTGTCCGTTGACGGAACTGACCTGCTCATAGACAGGCAGGGCCTGCTCGAAGAAGGCTCGCGCCTGCTCGTACTCCCCCATATTGAACGAGAGTTCGCCCAGATTCTTGATGCAGTTGGCCTCTCCCCAGATATCTCCGACCTGCTGGAACAAGCGCATTGCCTCCTCCAACAGAGGACGAGCCTCGGTGTTGCGCATGTTCCGGAGATGGACCTCTCCCATACTGCGAATGCTGGTGGCCTCGCCGTGTAGCGCGCCAGCCTGGCGGAAGAGGTGACGTGCCCGTTCGAAGTAGGAGTACGCATCACCTGACAATGAACGCCGGAGGGCACTCTCTCCGAGTTGATAGGTGCAGATGCCCTCACCATTTACATCCCCAATGTGATGATAGAGGAGTCGCGCCGCCTCGATGTGGGTCCGCGCCTCCTCGTGCCGGGCTTGTCTCAAGGCAATCTCGGCAAGCCCCTGATGACATCGGGCCTGGCCATGCGAAGCGCCGACTTCTTCAAAGCTCGCGAGGGCCTGTTCGAAGTAGTAGCTGGACTCCTCATACAAGGAGCGGGCGCTCAGGACTTTTCCCAGGCTCGCCATGCACTCCGTGGTGCGTCGCCAGTCCTCCCTGTGCTGGGCCGCCTCGCCAGCCTGTATCATCAGGCGTGGTGAGCCAGCCCCCGATGTCTCCATGAAATGGGTCAGCGCCAGGAGCGTGTCGATGGCCTGTTCGACACGCGAGCCCTCCAACCCCATCCGGATCACCTCGTCGACGTTGCCCATCTCGTCGACAAGCCAGGCCACTGCGGAAGCCCCCTCCTGACGCCCCACCTTCTCCCCCTTTTCCTTGGCCAGGCGAAGGTAGTAGTCGACCGTGCGTTCCCTCTCCTCCGAAGCCGGGGGGTAGAACCTTCTGACGTGCTCCCGGATGGGAGAGAGTTGACGCAGCCGCCCCGCTTCCATGAATGCGAGTCCTACCTTGCATAGCGTGCTCGCCCCCGCGAGGCCGCTTCGCGGAACGAGCGACTCGACGTCATCGAGCGCCATGCCCTCGGGCAGGCACGCAAGCACCGAGTTGAGCCGGTGAGCCTCTTCCGTCATTCGTGGGCTCTGGATTGACAGGCTGAAGGACACCGCGAGGCTCGACAGGCGGTCCGCGGCATCAGCCCTCTCCATGAGCTCGCTTCGCCGTGCCTCCCAGAGCTTCGCCAATACGGAAAGCTCGACTCCCTCCGCGGCATGGGCGAGCAGGGAAATGGCCAGCGGAAGGCCATCGTGCACCTCAAGCAGCGCGGACAGAGACGGCTCCTCGGGCGAGACATGCCAGGCGATGGAGCAGAAAAGCTGGCATGCCGCCTTTTCTCCCAGCGGAGGGACGACAATGGGCGAAGCCTGGTTCGGCAACAGGGGGCGGGCCTCTCCGCGCACCGATACAATGAGGGCCACACTCGGGATGGCGGCGAGCTGCCCCAGGAGTGCCTCCACCTCTCGACGATCTGCCTCCCAGGCCGTCTCGGCATTGTCGAGAACGAGCAACGCAGGGGCCTCCTCCAGCGTGCCACGAACCTGTGGCCACTGACCCGAAGTCGGAGGGATGCCGAGCGTCGCAGCGAGGGTGCTCAACATGCTGTCCGCGGTGGTCGCGCCATCCAGTCGGACGAAGAAGCGGCGGTTGCCAAAGCGTCCGATGGCCTCTGGAGCGTGCAGGGCTTCGATGGTGACAGTGCTCTTTCCAATCCCTGGAGGCCCCAGGACTGTTATGGGGCGTGGACCCGATTCGAGCACGGTCGCGACGAGCGCACGCACGATGGCCTCCCGACCGAAGCAGTGTCCGCGCACGGGAAGCACCGGACGCCCCCCGGAGGTGGCCGTCCCATCTCCTTCCACGTTGAGTTCGGCGCCACCCTTTGCCGCGAGGCGGGACGAGGCCAGCGAATCAACAATGCCCCGGAGCGCCTGGACCACGTGCGTCCACCCCGCCGCCGGGCCTGGCCATGCCTCGACGGCACGCCCATCCGATGGGAGTGCTTGGAGCCTGGCGAAGGTATGGCGCTGCCAATCCGACTCACGCAGCAGGATGGGAATGACACGCGTCTCCCCCTGTTCGTGTCGCTCCATGGCGAGGGGCAACTCGATGTTCATGCAGTAGTTCGAGGCAAGGAAGTTCGCGCTGACAAGAAGCAGTATGATGTCTGCTCCGAGAAGCTGGGCCCTGAGTTCTGGGGTCCAGGCTCGCCCCGCCTCGATCAGTTCGTCATACCAGGTGACGAGGAGCCCTTCGTACTCGAGCGGCCTCACGTACCTGCGCAACGTTTGGAGATCGGCTTTGTCAGCCCGCGCATAGCTATAGAAGAGCTTGAGCGGAGCAAGGCCTGGAGGCGTTCGGCGCATGTTCATTGCCTTCACGAAGGCGCTGCGACAGGTTGGCGCCGGGGATTATAGGACAATGGGCCCAGTCTCCACGAGGGGACGTTCTACCTCCTGCTCCGTAGGTGGCGGTAGCGTAGGCCTGGTGTCGGGAGTCATCCATGAACGAGAAGCCCATCACGAAGCAGCGGACCAGCGGCCTTCAGGGGGAACTGCTGAGACTCCTCGCGGAAGCGACACCTTATGACAACGCCGAGCGTTACGCGCGCGTTGAGGCCAACATCCCACGACTTGAAGCAGAGAGTGGGCCGCGAGCGGCGGAGTATGTACGCATCCAGCTCGAGCTCGCGCGAACGAGCACCTCCACCGATGCTGCCATCGAGCGGTACCTGCGCCTTCGAGACGCGGACGTCACTCTGGACTACGTCACCCTCCAGGCAGCCAATGAGATTGCCCGGCTGACGTTCAACAATCCTCGATTTACGCATGAGCAGAATGACTCGCACAGGCGGATGGCGATCGAGCTCGCGCGACGACTGGGCGATCGACGCGGCGAGGTCGTCCTCATGTCCAACTGGATGTCCGCCCTCTTGGAGAGAAGGGACCTGGAAGGAGCGAGAGCGCTCGAACGGCCCATCGAATTGGCGCTCAGCAACCTTTCACCTCAGGAGCGCGAATCGAATCTGATCATCGAGCTCCGCTCCAGGTACGCCGCGCATCGTGCCCGGCTCCATCTCGCGAATGCCAGGAACGCACCTCCCGAGCAACGACAGCCCCACATCGAACAGGCTCGGAGTCTCTACACGGAGGCAGTAGCGCTCGTCCGCAGCGTGGACCATCGGCGGGTCAATACCCAGATTGAGTGGGCGCGGGAATGGACGTCCCTCTTCAAGGACGGGCTCCTTCCCGATGCCACAGAGGCGCGGGCCATCGTCGAAAAGGCCCATCGTGCACTGGATGCTCACGACTGTGAGCCATGCAAGGCATTCTATCAGTACGTCCAGTCCGCCCTGCTCGATGCCCGGGGCGACCGCCTTTTCAACGAAGACCGTCGGCAAGCCGTCGAGCTGTGGAAGGAGGCCTGCCTGGCCCTGAAGGAGAGCACCGCCAGTTACACGAGGAGCGGGCACCATTTCGTCCAGACCAACGATGAGTACCTGGCAAGTCTCGAGGCAAAGCTGACCATGAATACCCATCCTCCACGGATCTTCCTGAGCCACAAGAGCGTCAACAAACCCCGCGTGAGGGAACTCAAGGCAGTCCTCAACGAGCTGGGCTTTGAGGCATGGTTGGACGATGATTCGATGACCGCAGGAGTCGAGCTCACCGCTTCGATCATCGAGGGCATCGAGTCATCCTGCGCGGCGGTGTTCTTCGTGACTCCCGAGTTCACCGATGAGGGTTTCATCGGCAAGGAAATAGCCCATGCAGTCGACTGCAAGCGAAGGAAGGGCAACGACTTCGCCATCATCGCCCTCATCTGGGGAGAGGCCACGTCGGTTCCCGCGTCGCTGCAGGACTATGTGTGCAAGCGGGTCACGAGCGAATTCGAGGCCTTGCGCGAAATCCTCCGGGCACTCCCCGTGCGAGTAGGCTCTGCCGTCTGGAAGAATGCCCCCATCCGGACGTGAACAGGAGCACCTGGACGCTCTCGCGCAGTCTCAACCCTTACATGTGCGGAGCGCGGTCGGTTCTCAGCGGAGCGGAAGAAGGAAGCCGGGCTCCGGAAGACGTCTCCCGCGCAGACGAGCGTCTACTTCCGCAAGAAGCCTACCCTTGGATGGCCCGTGACGGCCGCCAACCTGCGCCTCCGCTTCGATGACGGCATCGATGGGCTGGCGGTTGCCTGGTGCCACGAGGCGCGGGCCACCGAGCCCTTCCCGTGGCGCGACGGTACCGCCGACAACATCATACGGCGAGCGCACCCGCCCCGGGCGGTCCATCCCTTCACCTTCGTCACGGCCATGAGCGAGCTCCAGGACGTCCACTCGGCTGTTCCAGGGCCCCCTCGCCGACGTGCCCCTGCGGAAACTGATGCCAGCGGAGCGCGCGTGCGGGCGAGGCCCACAGCCACGCGCCCGCTCACGATCTTCTACTCGTACTCACACAAGGACGAGCGATTCCGCGACACGCTGGCCACCCACCTCTCGCTGCTACGGCGTGAGGGGCTGCTGGAGGAGTGGCACGACCGCAACATCGACGGGGGAGAGGACTGGCGGCAGGCGATCGACCAACACCTCGAATCGGCGGACATCATCATCTTGCTCGTCAGCGCCGACTTCATTGCCTCCGACTATTGCTGGGGTGTCGAGACGGCGCGCGCGCTGGAGCGGCACCGTGATGGCACGGCACGCATCATCCCTATCGTGGTGCGCCCGACGAATTGGAGCAGCGCGCCCTTCGCGGGACTGCAAGCACTGCCGAGGAACGCCAGGCCCGTGTCGACGTGGCCGAACCGGGACATGGCGTGGATGGACGTCGCAAACGGCATCCGCGAGGTGGTCGAGCAACTCGCCTGCGCTCCCCACGGGGCGGCGGTCGCGAGGGGCTCCCGTGCGAGCAAGCGAAAGAGCACCCTGGAGACGGGACAGGAGGCGCACCCGGAGGCTCCAGCCAAGCCGGTCGCGCAGCATGGCGCAGCGTGGCGCTCCCAGGCCCGTGGCGAGCGAGCGCGGGAGGTCTCATCCCGGGCAGCCACACCGTTGGGGCGCGCCCGCTTCGAGCGGGCGATGCAACGTCCGGCCGAGCGGACGGGGGCACACCCGCAGCGAATCATATTCAGCGCGGGCAAACACCAGGAGCTACCCGGCTCGGTCGTGCGGCGCGAGGGCGACCCGCCGACGGGCGACGCCTCGGTGGACGAGACGTACGACGCCCTCGGGGCGGTGTACATGTTCTTCTGGGACGTCTTCGAGCGCGACTCCTTCGATGGCCAGGGCGCCGAAATCAGAGCCACGGTCCACTACGGCGACCACTACGACAACGCCTTCTGGAACGGAAAGCAGCTCGTCATCGGGGACGGCGATGGCGAGCTGTTCAGCCGCTTCACGGGCGTGGACGTCATCTCGACGGAGTTCATGCGCGGGGTGCTCGAGACCGAGACGTCGCTCCCCTACTGGGGCGAGCCGGGGGCGATCCACAACTCGCTCGGAGAGGTCTTCGGTTTGCTGGTGAAGCAGTACGTGCTTGGCCAGAGGGCGGTGGAGGCCGATTGGCTGATAGGCAGCGAAGTCCTCGGGCCCAAGTTGCAGGGGAAAGGGCTCCGCTCGCTGTCCGAGCCGGGCACGGCATACGACGATCCAGTGTTGGGAAAGGACCCACAACCCGGGCACCTCCGCGGCTATGTACACACCGAGGGGGATAACGGAGGCGTACACATCAACTCCGGAATCCCGAGCCGCGCGTTCTATCTCGCGGCGGTGGCCATGGGGGACCACGCGTGGAGAAGGGCCGGGCGCATCTGGTACGAGACCATTCGGGGCGGGCGACTGGGCAAGCAGACAGACCTCCGGGACTTCGCGCAGCGCACCCTCACGACCGCACACCGCCTGTACGGCGCGGCGAGCGACGAAGCGGCCGCCGTGCAGTTCGGGTGGACGTTGGTGGGGATCGATGCCGGACGCCGGGTTGGCGCCAGAAAACGCCCGGGCCGCCGCGCCCACACAGCCAGGGAGCGCCGGGCCTCGCCTCCTTGACCATGACGGCGCGGGCATATCCCTGCGTGGAGAAGAGCGCCTGCATTCCCCTCCAAGTCCAAGTCTCCCCTCCCGCCAGCAGTTCGATGGCCCGGTCCAGCCCGGCGACCATCCTTTCCGCACCGGGTGCCGTGGGTACTGCTTCAGTCCTTTGACCGGGTGGAGATTCATGCGCCGGCTGCCGCGGGCTGGACGGTGGTGGGGGCGGCCGAAGCGGTAGGCATCACCGAGACCACGGTGCGCACCGTTCGTCGGCGCTACCTCGAGGAGGGGCTCAGTGCGGCTCTCCCAGGAGGTTGCCAGGGAGAGGGAGAGCACCATCGCTCACCAGCGAAGACAGCTCGAAGAGGAGCGTCACTGAGGCGTCTTGCCGGGGGCACGACGCACGGAAAACGAACCGCTGCCGCGGACTCGCCAACATCCCCGGCTTGTGGCAAGAGACGGCGTTCCTGTAGTCGGTGTCCGGCACGACTGGGGCGCAACGATGACGACGCAGGATGCTGGGAGTCCCGCCGAAGAGCTGGCCTGGAGGCGCTACCGGGCCTGGGCCATGACGGCGCGCAAGCTCAAAGCCAAATACCAGCAGGCGTATACGTGGGTCGGAGTGCTCGCCCTCTTGGGGGCCATCGCGGGCATCATCGCACAGCAGTTGGTGTTACCCGATGATTCAATCCTGGGCTGGAACCTGGGATGGGCCAATCGGGCAGTTGCCGTGGTGAGCGTCCTCTGCGTGACGGCGTCCACTTATATGGGGAAGCAACTCCTGGGCACCGAGCGTGAAACGCAATGGGTCCAGGCGCGAGGCATCGCGGAGGCGATCAAGTCGCAGCTCTATCTGTTCTGGATGAGGGCGGACCCCTATCAGGTGTCCGCAACCGATGAGGCGAGCCCCGAGAAGCGGCTGCTCGACAAGGTCGCCGAGCTGGAACAGGTCGGAGTGCAGCTGCCCCGAAGAGAGCCCACTTCGGCCGAAAAGAGCACTCCACCTGCCAGGTCATCGATGACCATCGAGAACTACCTCAAGTTCCGCATCCAGAATCAAATCGACTTCTACCGGGCGCAAGTGAGGAACCACCAGACCCGGCTCGCGGCCTTTCAGAGGGTGGGGTTCGTCCTGGGTCTTATCGGAACGCTCATGGGCGTCTTCGGCGCCTCGGAATCCGGCACCAAGGTGGTGGCCTGGGTCGCGGTGGTGTCGACAGCGGCAATGGGGCTCACGAGCTTCGCTACCGCCGGGCGTCACCAGTACATCATCACCACCTACCGCGCCGCAGCCGATCGGCTGGAATACCTGACGGGGGTGTGGTCGAGCACCGGGAAGACGCCGGAGGACCAGCGCAGGTTCGTCATCGATGCCGAGGCCACGCTTCGTGCCGAGAACGCCGCATGGCTCGTGGAGCAGTCGACTCCCGTTTCGCCCCCAGCGGTGAAATAGCTCGGGCCCCGGCCGTAGAAGATGCGCTCGACGGGCTCGGCCGCACCCCGCTCGGCGCCGCGCTGCGCAAGCGCGTGGGCCACTCGGGGAAGCCCCACGGCCGCACCCCGGAATACGACGCCCTCATCGCCCTGCTGGAGCGCGCGGGAGGCCAGCCGCGCGTCCCCTACGCCCGGAGCGAGGACCCGTTCGCGCCCTTTCCCATCGACACCGCCGCCCTGCGCAACGCGGCGCCGAAGGGCTGGCTCTCCTTCAAAGTCGACGTCGACTCCGCCCAGGAGCTCGCCGCCGGGCTCCACAGCTCCGGCGAACCCGACGAGGCGCTGGCCTTCCTGGCGGCGCTGCGGGACGTGCTCGACGTGCCACCAAGGCACGTGCGCCTCCAGGGACCGCTGACCCTGAAGCACCCCTTCTTCCACCACGGTGACCTTGAGGTGGAGGGCCACCTCTCCATCCAGAAGCCCTTCGCGGTGACGGGCAGCCTCATCGTGCACGGCGTCCTTGCGGATTACGCGAACGACTCCCTCGTCAACGTCCTGGGGGACGTGCGCTGTCACGCGCTCAATACGGACGGCGAGTTCAACGTCCGGGGAGACATCCACGCGCGCGACGTCGTCCTCGGCTACTACAACGACCACCTGTTGTCGGCCGCCGCCATCCACGCGCGCGTCGTCATCGAGGACGAGCACGCCGTCAGCGCCGAGGTCCACGCCGAGCACCACTTCGACATCAACACGTACCGGCAGGGCCACGGGGACGGCGTGCCCGAGCGCCTGCGCGCGCTGTTCGTCGACGAGGTGCTGGATGAGGACGACCCGCTCGACAACAGCGAGCTGGTCGCCCGGCTGCGCAAGGGCCTGCCCGTCTTCCGCGGACAGTCCTGAGCCGCCTCACTCGGGCGCGGCGAGCTCCTCCTCGAAGCTCGTCGCCCCCTCCAGGCTGGACGACGTCAATTCGGAAGGTCGGTGACGACGATGTCGTCCAGATACAGGCTGTCGCCCGCGCCACCTGAATTGCTGTAGATATCCAGATAGGCGTTGGTCGCACCCGCGGGCGCAGTCACGGTTGCAGCAGCCCGCTGCCAGCTGAGAGTCAGGCCATTGAGTGGCACCAGGTCGGTCTGGACGAGGGCCTGGTTGCCGTCAAACCACTTCACACGCAGCGTGACATTCGAGATGGCGCCAGAGCCCTGCTTCGCCATGTAACTGATGCGCTTGTTGCCTGCCGTGGTGGCGAAGCCGGGCCAGTTCGCCGACTGCACGCCCCAGCCCCAGGGGTCGGTAACACTCACCAGCAGGCTGCCCGTCCCGCGATATGCATCCTGGGTGGAGGCTGAAATGCTGGCCGAATACCAGCCCTGCCATTGGCCGACAGAACCCTCACCACCGGCACTGGCGGCGTCGAGGGCGTTTGGCGCAGCACCCACGACCAGGTCATCGAGATAGAAGTACTCCCCGGGACTGCCTGAGCCCGTCAGATAGACCAGGACCGTGCTTGCACCTGCCGGTGCGTCAACCACCGCGGACACCTTCTGCCATGTCGTGGTCAACGCGGGCAGCGTCACCTCGTGAGTCTGGAGGACCGCATGAGTGGCATCCATCCACTTCACGGTCATCTTGGGCGTCAGGCCCGCTCCGGCGCCCAGCTTGCCCCAGAGGCCCAGTGTCTTGACGCCAGGAGTCGTAGCAAAGCCGGGCCAGTTCGCGAGCTGTACGCCCCAACCCCAGGAAGCCGTCACGTCCACCCGGAGGCTGTGCGTACCGGTGTGCGCCTCCTCCGAGGTCCGGGTCAGCGTCTCGGAGTACCAGTCCTGCCACTGGCCGACCGAGCCCTCGAGGGTGGTCGTGTCGGCATCCAGGTCATTGGTGACAGGAACCGGATTGGGAGGCGGCTCGCCTGTGTCGCCTTCAATGGTGCTTCCGGCTTCCTGGTTGTAGGGCGCGGACCGCCAGGCACCGAAGCTGACCGTCTCGCCGAAACCCTTGGCGAAACGCCAGGAACCAAAATACGCGTTGTCATGAAAAACGTTGTTGTTGTTGAACATGACATCGTTCTGCACGCCTGAAACCGTATACGGCGACCAGGGCATGTTGTCAGCGCCGGTGGCATAGAGGGCCTGCACGCCGCAGTAGGTTCCGGCACACGGCACGACGGCGCGGTCGAAGTGGAACTCGTTGTTGTTCACCTCGATGTTCTTGGAGTGCCAGCGGCAGTCCGTCTTGTAGGGTTCGCCAGCCACCTGCGTGTAGCAGGCGTGTGTGTCGCTGATAGGATTCGGGTAGTCGTAGCTGCGCGGCTCCTCCGGAATCAGGGTCGGGGTGATGAACGGCGTGCAATACCCCTTGCTGGTGTTGCCGTTGGAGTTACAGAAACGGTTGGCGTTCTCGTAGATTGAAATGCCCGAGAAGTTGTCCTCGAAGGAGTTGGCGTACACCCGAAGCTTCGGGGCTCCGCTGACAGCAGAGGCCAGCCGCGCGTCTCCGCCCGACTCCGACAGGTAGATGGCCGGACCGGGCGAGCCCAGGTTCCTGTTGCCGCTCACCCAGGCGTTGCGACGAAGGGTGTTGTTGCGGATGGTGGCGTTGTAGCTGATCTCGTACCAGATGCCTTCGCCATCGTTGTTCTCGATGTAGTTGCCTTCGAAGAGGAAGTCGATGTTGTTGGTGTCCGCCCACAGGCCGGTGCCCCTGTTGTCGTGGACCCAGTTGTTGGTCACCCGCGCGCCACTGACATCCCAGAACTTGCCGCCGCCGGTACAGCCACAGCCCTCGATGCGGCTCTCCCAGTCGTCGGTGTTGTTGCCGGTGATTTCGTTGTGGTCCAGGACGATGTTCTTGATGGCGGAGTCCCCCTCCACCGGCGGCTTGAACATGCTGAAGCCGTACTGCCCGTTGTCCTTCAAGCAGTTGTAGCGGACGACATTGCCGGTGCCCAGGAAGACACCCGCGCCATCACTCCCTGAGATGGTGTTGTACTCGATGGTCCAGCCCATTCCGGAGTCGTGGTTGACCACGCCTTCATTGTTGTTATCCAGGCCGCGGCCGAAGTTCCTGATGGTCAGGTACCTGATGGTGACGTTCGGGACATCACCCGTGAAGGCGTACAGGTTGAGGTTCCGCCCGTCGATGATTGCCCCGGGCGCACCGAGGTATGTCGTATTGGCGCGGGCGACAATCTGGCCATAGACGTCGTTGGCCAGGGTGTGCACACCCGATTCAAACCAGAATGTCGCACCCGGTTGGTTGAAGTTGAAGCCGCTGTTGTCACCGGCCGGAACCGTCACCGCACCTGCTGGCGCGCTACTCGGGCCGCTCAAGAGCGCGGTGTTGCCGCAGATTTGAGCCGGCGGCGTCGTTGGCCAGGGCGGCGTCTCCGCCAGCCCCGTCCCGCCACTCTGCACTGGGAATGCCAGGCCGGCCACGAAGAACCCACGCAGCATCAGGCTCGCAACGTGACTCCTCGCGCTGCTGAAGAATGCGGAGACAACACGATTGTGCTCGCCCCCATCGACGCCCTCTTCTGAATATGGAATTGCCATTCATACGAGGCTGACACATTTAAAACATGCCCGTCAATAACTGTCATCAATGCAGCCCCAGCGGAGGCCTGCTCACTGATTGGAATTCCTCATGGGCTCGCGAATTCCACCAGGGATTGAAGCCCACCCGCGTCAACGCACCACATGGTGCGTTGAATCCACCTGGGGCACTCGCTAAAGGCTATTCATATTGAAATCTTCTCGAATCATCGCGGCTGGACTCCGCAAATGGGCTGTTGAATGTGTCGCCAACCTGGGTCGCGTTCCCCCGGTGGGGGCCACCGTGTTCGTCGGTGCCGTGAAGGTCGGTGGGGCGACCGTCATGGACGGTAGGGACCGCCGGGAACACCCCACCCCCACACGGGCATGGGCGCATGAGAGTCCACGGTCGCGCCGCCCTGGGAGTTGATGACGGCGAGCCGGGAGCCCCACTCGATATAGGCGACGAACGCCGAGCGGAACTCGGGGTCCGCCGGCAGCTCCGTCTCATCGGCGGTATCGAGGAGCAACTGAGACCACCGCCGACGCTGCTCCTCCGTCAGATGTCGGTCGAGGTGATGACGAATCATCTCCGGGTGGCCGCCCTTCTCGGCGCTGTAGTGCGCGGGCCCGCCCAACACCTCCCCCAGGAAGAGGGCGACGTGAGCCGGGTGCGCCGCGGACATCCGTGCGAAGACGGGGCCCAGGAGCGCGTCAGCGCGCACGCGCTCGTAGAACCGTTCGGTCAGCCGGGCGAGCGCCTCGGCACCTCCGGCCCACGCGTACAGCGATGGCACCGAGGCACCTCCAGTGGCCCCGTTCCCCTCGCTGGAGACTTCAGGTCGGATGGACTCCACAGTCACGTCGGGCTCCGTGTTCGAGGCGGGATTGGACCAGGTCGCTGAGCTCGAGATTCGAGCGCGTGTCCCCGACCGTGGCAACAGTTCTTGCACAGCGCGCCACCCTCCGCGCCTCAGGCATTGAGCCGTAACTCCCTGCAGGTCCGTCCCCCGCGTTGCCCCGTCGTCTCCGACTGGGCTAAGACTGGCCGTGCCAGCTTGCTGAACGCCGGGTCCGGGGCCCTGGCGAGTGGGGAGCGCAATGAATCAGCCCGAGGCGGCTTTCGAGGCGGTCCCTCCCACCGCGGCAAGCCACTTCCGGCTGCACTGGTTCGCCGCCGTCTCGCGGGTGCTCGCACGCACCAGCGACTTCGACGGGTTCCCCTTCCTCGCCGGCTACCACGACGAGCTGGCCACACTGGGCGCGGCCGGGCGAGACGACGCGTGGTGGCAGGCCGCCCTCTCCACCTGGGAGCGGCGCGTCCCCGGCCACCTGCCCACGCGCGCCCTGCGCGAGGCCGCGGGACTGGACCACCGGGCCCTCACCCTCCTCTTCTGCGTCGGCCTCACGGAAGAGGACGCCCGCTTCGGCCTTCTCTTCGAGCACCTCCAAGCCGCTCCCGGCGTGCACCGCCCGACGCTGGGACTCCTCCACGCGTGGTGGAACGCCGACGGCGGCGAGGCCCGCGCCGCCCTGGAGCCCCTCCGCGAGGCCGGCCTCCTGCGCGTCACGAATCCCGACGCGCCCCGCATCGAGTGGGCCTTCGAGGTGCCGGGCACCCTCTGGGACGCGCTGCGCGGCGACGTGCGCCCACGCCCCCTCCCGTGGCTGCGCCATCGCCCGGCGTCGGAGCTGCTGGAGCCCTCACAGCTCATCCTCCCGGACGCGCTGCGCGACACCGTCGAGCGGCTGCCTCCCCTGCTGACCCGGCGCGAGGTGCGCACCCTGCTGGTGCGCGGGCCGCGCCACGGCGGACGGCGCACGCTGGTGGGCGCCCTCGCCCGCTCGCTGGGACGCGGCCTGCTGGAGGTGGAGCTGCCCTCGCCTCGCAACGACGAGCACGCGCGCCTGGCCGGCACGCTGGCCACGCTGCTCCACGCCGTGCCCGCCGTCGTCGTCGACCCCGCTCCCGGTGAGGTCAGCGAGCTGCCCCGGCTCGGCGCCTGTGATGCGCCCGTGGCCGTGGTGCTGGGCCGCTTCGGCGGCGTGGGTGGCACCGTGGAGCGCGCCATTACCCTGACGCTGGAGACGCCCGACCCGACGGCCCGCCGCGCGCACTGGCTCCGCGCGGGCGCCGTGGAGGAGGCCGAGCTCGACACCCTCTCCACGCGCTTCCGGCTGAGCAGCGGCCACATCCACGCCGCCGCGGAGCTGGCCCGCTCGCAGGCGGCGCTCGCCGGACGGAGCGCCATCACCGCCGGGGACGTGCGCCGCGCCGTGGGCGGGCTCGACCGGCAGGCGCTCGACGCACTCGCCACGCGCCTGGAGACGGGCGGCGACTGGAGCGAGCTCGCCGTCGCCGCCGACGTGCAGCGCGAGCTCATCCACCTGGAGAGGCGGTGCAGCCAGCGCGAGCGACTCCAGGGCGCCGTCGGTCCTTCCCTCGGACGGCAGCTCCATTCCGGCGTGCGGGCGCTGTTCCGAGGGCCCAGCGGCACCGGCAAGACACTGGCCGCGCGCCTGCTCGCGGCGAAGCTGGGCATGGAGCTCTACAAGGTCGACCTCTCCAGCGTCGTGAACAAATACATCGGCGAGACGGAGAAGAACCTCAACCGCATCTTCTCGCTCGCCGAGGAGCTGGACGTGGTCCTCCTGTTCGACGAGGGCGACGCGCTGCTCGCCAGGCGCACCGCCGTGCAGACCGCGAACGACCGCTACGCGAACCTGGAGACCAACTACCTCCTGCAGCGCATCGAGTCCTTCGAGGGCATCATGCTCCTCACCACCAACACGGGCGACCAGATAGACACCGCCTTCGCCCGGCGCATGGACGTCACCGTGGACTTCCGCGCTCCCGACGCCGCCGAGCGCTGGGGCATCTGGCAGCTCCACCTGCCCGTCGGCCACGCCGTGGACCCGCAGTTCCTCCACGAGGTGGCCGCGCGCTGCGGGTTCTCCGGCGGACAGATACGCAACGTGGTCCTGCACGCGGCCAGCCTCGCGCTCGACGATGGGGGTACCATGGATACCGAGCACCTCGACGCGGCCATCCAGCGGGAGTACCGGAAGTCCGGCGGCATCTGCCCGCTGAAGCGCAACGTGGGCACCATCCGGAGCGTGCGCGGATGAGCAACGGAACCCGGACGACCCGACAGGCCGCGCCCGCGCCCGCCGCCTCGCGCCCCTCGCCGTCGCGAGCGGCCGCACCGGCCGGCGCCGCCTCACGGCTGGGCAGCGCCCCGTTGGTGCGACTGACGCCACAGCCGGTGGGCGGCACCCTGTCCATTGGCGAGGTGGACCTCTCCTCGGGACAGCTGGTGATTCCGGAGGCCACCGCCGCCGAGGCGAAGCCCGGACGCGACCTGGAGGTGCCCGTGCGCCTGCCCGGGCTCGCCGAGGGCGCCATCAAGGTCCGCAAGCGCGGAGAGACGTTCAGCACCACCGGCGCCGGCACCGCCATCCGCCTGAGCCATCCCGCGCTCGCGCCCCTCGCGGACCAGGTGCCCACCGTGCTGGTGGTCGTCGTGAAGGAGAACGTCGTCACCGGCTGGGTGGGCGTCGGGCAGCCGGGCCCGGTGCGCGGCACGCGGCGCTCGCTCGTGGATGGAATGGTTCGGGCCACCGAGGCGCTCGGCCTGCTGGGGATGACGCGCATCACCGTCCCCCGGGTGGTCAACGAGTTCACCACCGGGCACATCAACGTCGCCGTGGAGAACCTGGGCTTCCGCCTGGGCGGCTACCTCGAGGGCACCGGCTCCCTGAAGCTGGACAACCAGGCGCTACAAGTCGAGGGCGGCGCGAAGATTGAAATCCCGGGCGGCTCCGGGGGCGAGCTGCGCGTGCGCCGGGGCTCGGACGGCAAGCTGGGTGGGGACTTGCGCATCTCCGTCGCCATCGGCCCGGCGTCGGGCGCGGTGGTGGCACGGCTGGCGGACGGCTTCGTCCACGTCCAGGGCACGGTGGGGTACCGCAGCGAGCGCATGAGCGGCACCATCACCCTCATCTCCACCGACGAGCGCACCGCGAAGGACCTCACCACGCGGACCGACCTGGACCCGTCAGCGCTGCCCGTCGCGCAGCCCGGGCCGGACAATCCGCCCAAGCCGGGCAAGCGCGCCTTCTGCGGCTGGGGCGAGCTGTCCATCACCCTGACGCCGTGGCTGTCGGGCCGGGCGCGAGTGCTCGTCAACAGCCAGGCGCAGGCGACCATCATCGGAGAGGTCCGCCCGCAGAAGGAGCTCATCCTCTTTCCGGAGAAGGAGTGGAACAAGCGCCTGTTCCGCCTGGAGATTCGCGCGAGCTACGGCGTGCCCGTCATCGGCACGGTGGGCGTGTTCGCCAACATCGGGCTGGAGGCCCTGGCGAAGGTGGGGCCCGGCAAGATTCACAACATGAGCGCCACCGGGCAGTTCTCCACGGACCCACGCGTGGAGAACCTGTTCACCCTCCAGGGCTCGCTCAACATCTCCGCCTTCGCCGGGCTGCGCCTGCGCGCCGAGGGCGGCGTCGTCATCACCATCCTCGGACACGACCTCAAGGCCGGCGTGGGGCTGAACGCGCTGGCCGGCGTCCGCGGCTACGTGGACGCGACGCCGCGCATCGGCCGGCGGATGAACGCGGCCGGGCGTCCCGAGTGGTTCATCGGCGGCCACATGGAGATTGCCGCGCAGCCGTTCCTGGGCTTCAGCGGGGATTTGTTCGTCGAGCTGGACTCGCCCTGGTGGTCGCCCGCGCCGGACAAGAAGTGGACGTGGCCGCTGTTCAGCCTGGAGTACCCGCTGCCGGGAGAGTTCGGCATCGGCGCGGACGTGGACTACGTGCTCGGCTCCCGCACCTGGCCCACCATCGAGTTCGGCGAGGTGGACTTCGACTCCAGCAAGTTCATGACGGACCTGCTGGCCGACGACGTGCCGAAGGGGGGCGGCGGCGAGCGGCGCAAGCCCGGCACCTGGCGCGAGGGCACGGGCGGCGGCGCTCCGGGCGGCGCGCGCGGCGGGAAGGGGCGCGGCGGGCGCGGCGAGAGCACCGAGAGCTTCGATGGCCCCATCGGGGAGACGATGACGTTCTCCGACGGGAAGGAGTCCCACCGACTCTTCATCAAGGAGGAGGCCCGCGGCACGACGCCGATGATGGCCAGCAGGGAAGAGGCCATCGACGCGAAGATTGCGGGCTGGCAGGCCAACGTGAAGCTGATGGCCGCCGCGGATGTGCCGACCTTCAACGGGCTGCTGCCGCAAATCCGGGAGGGCGCGCGGGCGCTCGACACGCTCACCGACGAGCAGAAGGCGCTGAAGGAAGCGGAGAAGAACGCCGCGGCCACGCACAAGCGGGAGGGCAGCAAGCCCCGCAAGCGCGCCGGGCAGAACCAGCGCAAGAAGCCTTCGGAGCTGAAGAAGCGCGTGAATGTGGCGCAGGCCACGCTGAAGAACCTGCTGGCGCGGGCGACCCGGCTGGTCGCCGATGACCCGTTCACCCCCATCAAGGTCTCCGCGCCGATGCAGGGCGGCAGCGAGCCGGTGGAGGTGCGTCAGCAGGCCCAGGCCGCGCGGCTCTTCGTCTCCGGCGCCGACGAGTCGACGGCCATCATCCAGGTGGCCACGGCCGCACCGCTGGCCTCGTCCTTCGACAGGTCCGGGCTGAACCTCGTGCGCGCCACCGGTATCGGCGTCCAGCAGCAGGCACGGAACATCCGCCCCGCCGCCATCATCGCCGGGCGCATCAACCGGCGCGTGCGCGCGTCGCTGGACCGGCCGGTGAACGAGGTGGTCCGTCTCGTCGGCAGGATTGGCAGCACCATGCGCATCGCGAACCTCGCGCGCGCGATGCGCATCCAGGCGGTGACGCCGCGCAGGGTGACCTTCAAGGCAGAGCCCAAGCGCTATCCCCCCGATTCGAAGTACCCAGGCAAGGCCTACCGCAAGCTGTTCCGCGAAGAGATGGCACGCCAGGTCCAGATGCAGCAGGCGGGCATCAACCGCTTCACCGTCGACCGGTGGCTGAAGAACCTCACGGTCTTCAGCATGGATGAGCGCATCTACACGAAGCTGGACAAGGGCGGGCGCAGCGCCGTGCTGAAGGAGCTCAACGAGCGCGCGGCCGCGGCGCTGCGCCGCGCCAACGAGAACCTGGCCCGGCTGGAGAAGCGGCGCCAGCGGCTGGAGGCGGAGCGCGCCCTCATCCAGAACGTCGACTTCGAGCTGGAGGGGCTCCGCGTCCTGCTGACCCAGTACGTCGATGCCGACCTGCTCGAGGTGGAGCGGCGCATCAACCTCACCAACATCAAAATCGAGCTGGCCGAGAAGAACACGGACCAGCTCCTCAAGGCGCAGGGTACGAGCGACTTCATGGTCGTAGAGCTCAACGACCAGGGCGAGACGGTCCGCCGTCCCCCGAGGAAGGACGAGCTGCGCCCCATCCGCGACGTCCGCAAGACTCCGAGTGGCAGGGACCGCGTCCGCTACTACGATTTGCGCATCATCGGGCGCCAGGGCGCGGAGCATAAGTTCCGCGACCGGATTCGAAAGGGCTTCGACCCGCTGGCCAAGAGCCTCCCCCTGTGGAGGAAGTTCAGCCAGCTGCCCAAGGGGTTCCGCGACCTCGCGATTCTGCACAACCCCGACCAGGTCGCGGGTGGCGAGGACACCTTCCCGAAGCTCGATATCCCGGAGGGCAAGGACTACAAGGACGAGAGCTGGCAGAAGTTCTTCGACCAGATGCAGCAGTACGTCGGACTCTCCATCGTGAACAGCCACATCGGCCTTCAGTGGAAGAAGGACATGAGCGACCAGGGGCTCCGGATGATGGAGCTGCTGAAGGCGGAGTCGCGTCCCATCTGGAAGAACAACTTCGTGTTCCTCATGAAGCCGCCAGCGGGAGCGCCCTGAGATGACACCGCTGGCGGAGCAGTTCATCCGGGGCCTGGGGCGCCCGGCTCCCGCGACGCAGAACGCCATCCACTTCCAGGAGGAGTTCGTCAACATGCTCTGGGAGAGCGTGGCGCCCGACGTGGGCGCCGGCTGGTTCCTGGACCGCTTCGTCTACCTGTTCGGCCCCGGGCTGGAGCGGCTGCACCGCTGCCTGGACGCGTGGCCGGCGCTCGTCCCGCCGAATCATCCGGACCGGATGGTGCTCGGGTACAACGTCCACGGCGCCATCCTGGTGCTGGAGAACGGCAACAGCGCGGTGCCCCAGGTGTACCTGCTGGAGCCCTACGTCGGGGCGTACTGGACGCACGAGGACATCGCCTTCGAGAACCTGCTCGGCATGTGGCTCCCGGAGCGGCGGCTGCCGTACTTCCTCGACACGGACGTCTACGAAGCGTGGCGCGGGCTGACGGGCAGGTACCTCCCCGAGGACACGATTCTTGCGCCGAAGGTCCCGAGAGACCTGGGCGGCGAGCGGACACTGGAGAACTTCCAGGTGGAGGACCTCTTCGAGTTCCACGAGAGCGCCGGCGCCATCCACGCGAAGGCGGCCGCGCGGGTGAAGCAGGCCGCGAAGAAGCCCCCCGGGCCCGGGGGGCGCAAGCGATGACGACCCCACCGCGACTTCCGAGCTACCTGCACGGCCTCCCCTTCCACCTGGCGCCGCGCACCACACCCCTCAGCGAGCGCGAGAGGCGGGTGGCGGCGGCGCGCGCGGGGGACGCGCAGGCGGCGATGGAGGCCGCGTCCATGCTGTTCGCCGGAGAGGAGGGGCCGGTGGACGTGCCGCTCGCCACCGAGCTGCTGCGGGGCGCGGCGGAGCGGGGCTCGGTGGAGGCGCTGCTGATGCTGGGCGGAATGCTGTGGGGCCTCGACGGGCACGAGCGCGAGGGCGTGAGGTGGCTGCAGGAGGCGGCTGCTCACGGCGCGGCGGAAGCCATCTATGTCCTGGGAATGGCGTGCGCGCGCGGCCGGGGCCTGCCGCGTGACTTGGAGCTGGCGCGCCGCTTCCTGGAGCATGCGGAGCGCTCGGGCATCCTGGAGGCGCGGGACGAGCTGGCGCGGATTCCTCCTCCGAGCTGAGGCGGGGCTGCGCTGCGGGGAGAGTATCGCCCTGGAGCAGACGGACGTGGACTTCTCCCGTGGCGTCATCCACGTTCAGCGGCTGGCTGGGCACCAGAACCTCACCACCACTCAGCGGTACATGCACCTGAGCCCGGCGGCCAGGTCAGCGGCGATCTGGATCTGAAGGGCCAGAGCAGGAGGCCCAAAATGAAACGGGCTGGAGACCTTGCGATCTCCAGCCCGCTTCAATGACGTGGTCGGGGAGACAGGATTTGAACCCGTGGACACGGGGTGCCCTAAACTCGCGACGGCGCACGCCTTTCGCTGAGTCGTGAATGAGTCCGGGCACTTCGAGCCCACGGGCCTGTCCCCGCCAGTCCCGCCTGTCGCCCGGAGTCTCCTCCAGTCTTGGAGACATCCTGGAGACAGGACCAGGGGAGCATGATCCTCCAGGAACATTCGTGAGAGCCCAACGGTAGAGTGTGCCGTGGCAAGATGAGGCTGGGGAGGGCAGGTGGAAGAACGTAGGTGGGCGTGCCCGCAGGTACGTTGGGAACTGCTGAAGGATGATGCGGGCTTGCTCTTCGACGTCCTCACCCTCCTTTTGGGCGTGCTGCGCTCGCCCTGCATCGTCGAAAGGCACGGCGGTAGGGCCAGCGTGGTGGGCAAGGTCAGGGCCGTGTTGCTCATCCGGTTCTTCGGCTCGAACCTACAGGTGACGCCGCACTTCCATCCGCTGGTGCCGGACGGCGTCTTCGCGCCGGACGAGGACGGTGTGCGCGTCGAGACGTTGCTGCCGCTCACTCAACGAATTTGAATTCCACCAGATACTGCGGCCCTACTGAGGGAAACCGTCTCAAGAGCCCGACGCCCGTGGTGCGTGAGTGCTCACGCGACGAGGTCACCCCGTACGTTCGAGCACTGTCGCGTGGCGACTTTCTTGCCCCGCCAACTGCCGCACGGTAGGCAACCATCCGACTCGCGTCGTCCCCGTGCCCAGGAGACTTACATGCTGTTCCCGATCGAGTCGGTGAAGATTGAGAACTTCCGTGGGCTGAGAGACGTCACGCTCACCCTCGATCCTCACGTGACCGTGCTCTTTGGTTCGAACGCCTCAGGCAAGACCTCGGTCCTGGATGCGGTGGCCCTCGCCCTCGCGGCGTATCCCCATCGCCTCGGGAGGAGGGAGAGCCGCCGGTTCGGGAAGGGAGACCTGCGCCTACCGTGGCTCGACCGTCCCGACGTGGAGGAGCGGAGGGGGGTTGAAGCGGCCTTTGCGCAGATTGAAGTCCGCACGCGCGCTGCGTGCTGGGGGGTGCACCACCAGCGCACCTGGACCGAGGTGGATCCCGCTGGCTTAATGAGCACGACAAAACTGGATGCACTCGTCGACACATGGGCTTCGACGCAGGCGGCGCAGCCGCGTGGTGCGTCCGGCGAGGCTCTTCCACTAGTGGCGGCCTACGGAACCGAAAGGGCCGTCATCGCGATTCCGGAGCGCGAGCGGAACTTTGCGGAGGAGGTCGACCGGCTTGAGGCGCTCGACGATGCACTCACTGCGAACTTGAGCTTCAAGGCCGTCTTCGAATGGTTCCAGATCGAGCAGTACGAAGAATTCGAGGAGCGTTCCAAACGACGTGACTTCGATTACGTCCGCCCCGCGCTCCAGTGGGTCCGTCGTGCGGTCGAGAGGTCGCAACTTCGCTGTCGCAACCCACGGGTGGAGACGCGCCCTATCAGGATGATGGTCGACTTCGAGCATGACCTTGGCACCATCGCGGAGCATGGAGTCCCGCCGACTGAGCCGCTCGACATTACCTCGCTTTCAGATGGTTACCGGACACACTTTGCGCTTGTCGTCGACATTGCTAGGCGCATGGTTCAGTTGAATCCGAGCGATGATCTGAATGACCCCGTTCGCGGGACCAACACCGAGGCCGTCATCCTCATCGACGAAGTAGACCTACACCTCGACCCAGTCTGGCAGGGGCGGGTGGTTGCCGGGCTGCGCGCTGCGTTTCCGAACGCGCAGTTCGTGCTCACCACGCACTCGGAACAGGTGCTCGGCTCGGTTGAGGCGAAGTGCGTGCGCAAGCTCGTCTGGAGCGGCGGGGAAATGGCTGTGGAGTCCGTGCCATTCGCACAGGGAGCGACCGGTGAGGAGATCCTCGTCGAGCTGATGGGCGTCCCCGTCCGCGTCCCTGGCCCGGTGACAAAAGAACTTGAGGAGTATGCGGCGCTCGTGGGGCAAGACCGCGCCGACTCGCCCGAAGCCAAGGCGCTGCGCAAGAGCCTTGACGAAGCGCTTCCCGGCACCACGGCTCTCGAGACGCTCGATCTCGACATCGAGCGACGCGAGCTTCTGGCGAGGTTTCAGAAGGACGACAAATGAAGCGCGTGCGTCGTCTTGCCGCTACACCTCCGCTGCTCCAGGTCTGGCTCGGCGCCAATCCGGCCGCAGCGACGGCGCCCGGAGAACAGGCGAAGGCGATCTGGAATCAGTTCAAAAGCGACCCGGCGTATCGGGAGCTTCTCGACGAACTCGTCAAGCTGCAACGCGGGCTCTGCTGCTACTGCGAACAGCGTGTCACAAAGGCAGACGGATCGCTCGTCACAAACGACTACCAAGTGGAGCATGTCTTAGCGAAGTCCGGAGGTCCCGGCCGCGTCGTCGACGCGACGAACTTGGTGCTCGCCTGCGGCGGCGGGACATGGGCCCATCACACTGACGATTCACGATTCGCGAAGCCGATCGACGCGAACATGTCCTGCGGGCAGAAAAAGGATGATCTAGATCTCGGCACCGGCTGTGACCCGCGGACGTTCCCGACGTGGGCTCGGCTCACCACAGTCGACACACTCGGAGTCATCTCGGCCGATATCGCCGCGTGCAGTGCGGTGGGCGTCGACCCCATCGTTCTTAACGACACGATGAACCGAGTGTTGAACCTTAACTCCGAACGATTGAAGCGCGTCAGGGCGAAGCTCGTTAAAGACCTCGTATCTTGGCTGAATCCTATGTTGAAGGAGCTCCTGACCGACGACCACGCGACGGCAGGCGACCATGCCGCTGGTCTCGCGATTCTGACACAGAGCCGCCTCCGCCCGAATGGCGCCGGGCACCTGCGTGCTTTCTGGAGCGTTTGGAGACAGTACCTTGAGCCAAGCTCAGAAGATTGGGTGGCGGCAAACGACGCGCTCCTCTGACGAGGCTGCAGGAAATGAGAAACCCACGAGACAGGCATCCCGTAGAGCCGATGCGCTGGAGTGACCGGTGAGCGTCAAGGAAGATGTCGCGTGAGAGGATTCAGCCGATGCGCTTCATCTCCTGGACGGCCGGGGTGAGGTTCGGAGAGGGGCCGAGACGGACAGGGCCCGCTGGCGTCCAGTCGCGCGTGT
>NZ_JAAIYA010000032.1 GCF_010894405.1 Pyxidicoccus caerfyrddinensis | reverse complement strand
CAAACGCCGCTTTGGCGACCTCATCCCCGCCCGCAGCTGGGCCGCTCGCCAGCGCGACGTGCTGCTGCGTGGCATCCTCCACAATTGCGCCCTGCTCATGTCCGCATGAGGGTCGAGACAGAGCCAACGTTCCTTCCGGGCGGTGGGCGGCCCGGGCCGGGGCTCGCACGACGGATGCCGCGGCCGGGGTTGACGCCCGCACCGTCAGGCCATTAAATAACCATAAGGTTATGAAACCAACGAGTCATGGACAGCTGACGTCTTCGCGCCTCGACGCGACCTTCGCGGCGCTCGCCGACCCCACGCGGCGGGCCATCCTCGCCCGGCTGGCTTCGGGTGAGGCGTCGGTGGCGGAACTGGCCGAGCCGTTCGCCATGAGCCAGCCCGCCATCTCCAAGCACCTCAAGGTGCTCGAGCGCGCGGGGCTGATTTCGAGCGGTGTCGATGCACAGCGGCGCCCCCGCCGCCTGGAGGCCGCGCCGCTCGCGGAGGCGAACGCCTGGATGGAGAAGTACCGCCAGTTCTGGGAGGCGAACTTCGAGCGGCTCGACGCCGTGCTCGAGGAACTGAAGACCCTGGAAGCAACAGAGCCCACCACGCGGAGGAAGAAGAAATGACCACGAACAACGTCGGGAAGCTGAGTCTCAGGACCGAGGGCGACCGGGACCTCGTCATGACGCGGGTCTTCAATGCACCTCGCCGGCTCGTCTTCGACGCCTGGACGCGGCCCGAGCTCCTCAAGCGCTGGCTCGGCGTCCAGAACGGCTGGTCGATGACGGTCTGCGAGGTCGACCTGAAGGTGGGCGGAGGCTACCGCTTCGTCTGGAGCCGCCCCGGGACGGGCAACATGGGAATGCGCGGCGTGTACCGTGAAATCGTCCCCGGCGAGCGCCTCGTGAGCACCGAGGTGTTCGACGACGCCTGGTACCCGGGTGAAGCGGTGGGCACCCTCACCTTCGTCGAGCAGGACGGAAAGACGACCGTCACCAGCACGATGCGCTACGCCTCGAAGGAGGCGCTCGAAGCGGTCCTCAAGACGCCGATGGAGCGCGGCGTGGCGACGAGCTACGACAAGCTCGAGGAGCTGCTGGTTTCACAGGCGGCCGCATAGCGGGTGACAGCGCCGCGAGGACGGAGGAACGACAACGGCCCGGCCACCACGAGGTGACCGGGCCGCGGTACTTCGAGCCAGCGTGCGAATCAGGCCGCCGGGCCCGCGCCGTTGTACCAACCGGTGATCTTCTTCACTTAGTTCTGCGTCTCCGTGAACGGCGGCACGCCGTGGTACTTGTCCACGTTGCCCGTGCCCGCGTTGTACGCAGCGAGCGCCAGCCGCACGTCACGCTTGTAGCGCTTGAGCTGCTGGGCCAGGTACTTCGTGCCGCCCTCGATGCTCTGGCGCGGGTCCGTGCGGTCCTTCACGCCCAGCTCCTGCGCCGTGGCCGACATCAGCTGAATCAGGCCCTTCGCGCCGACGCCCAAGGTGGCGTTCGGGTTGAGCGCCGACTCCTGCTGGATGACCGCCTTGATGAGCCGCGCGGGCACGCCGTACTTCTTCGACATGTCGTTGATGATGCCGTCGTACTTGTTCGACGTGAAGCCGCTCAGGTCGTTGTTGCCCTTCGCCGGCTTCGCGTCGTCCGTCCCCTTCGGGCCCTCGGCGGCGCCCTTGGAGGTGCTGCCGCCCAGCTTCTCGAAGGCAGCGCGGGTCAGCGGGCCGTAATAGCCGGTGCTCTTCACGCCGTTCGCCTTCTGGAACTCCTTCAGCGCCTCCTCGGTGCGAGGGCCGAACGTGCCCGGGCCGGTGTTCATCTCGGCCTGGCTCATGTAGCCGCCCTTCACCAGCGCCTTCTGGAGCTGCTCCACGGCCGCGCCGCGCGCGCCCTTCTCCAGGTCCTTGCCCGGCAGCGCCATGCCCTTCACGGAGCCGTGCCTTGCCGCGACCGGTGATGGCAATCCAGTGGTCGGTGCCATTGGCGCCGCCGTTGCTGCCCGGGCTGTGGTCCACGCCCACCACCACCGGACGGCCGGCGTCGATCTGCTTGTTGATGATGTTGAGGCTCCACGCCTGCCTGGCCGCGCCCAGGCCGCCCATCCTCGCCGCCGAGCCCCAGATGAGCGCGTTGCCGGAGTAGCCGTGGTTCTTGTCCAGGTACGCGTCCATCTCGCCGGGGTTGATGACCTTGCCGCGAACCTTGCTCACCGCCATCGCGGTGGCCGTCATCGCGCAGCCGGCGGCGGCCAGGCTGGAGCTGCTGCCCAGCCGGCGCGAGCCCCACTGCGGGTCGCCCTGGCGATACATCGGCGTGCCGTCACGCGACGTGGGGAACTTGCGGCCGTCGTCGTCCTTCACCGGGCCCTTCTTCGCGGACGTGGCCGCGAAGTTGTCGCCGCCCGGCGCGGGCTTGGAGCCGCCACCGCGCGCGGCCGGCTTCTCGAAGCCGTCGGGGATGACGAGCTTCTGGCCCGCCCGAATCTTGTTCGGGTCCGCGATGTTGTTGGCCTTGGCCAACTTCTCCACCGTGGTGTTGTAGCGCGCGGCGATGGCGCTCAGCCGGTCGCCGCTGGAAACGGTGTCTCTGTTTCCAGGGCTTCGGTCAGACCGGCCGGAAAACTTCTACGAGAACGCTGGCGAGGGGGTCACCAGCGCTCGGGCCCCGGGTGCCGGCCCGCCCACCATCGCTGGACCTCCAGCACGCCATGACGTCCGTTGTTGAGGAGGTCGGGGTGCGCGTCCTTCGCCAGGGCCTCCAGGAGCGGCCCCGCTCGCGCATGGAGGTGCACCGCGGCCAGCCTCGCGAGCGCATCGAGCAGCCGGGGCTCGGCACGAGCGTGAGAGGGGTGGAGGCGTGGCACCCGCGCGGCCAGCTCGGAGATGGGCATGGGGGACTGCCGCCACCGCTCCACCTGCTGCGTGAGGCTGACGGGCGACGGCGAGGTGAGCCCGGTGAGGAACACCTGGAGCAACATGCGCGCGGCGTCATCCGTGAGGGGTGGCTCGACGGCCTCCGTGTTCCATCTGGACATGAGGCTGCGCTCGTAGAGGCCGTCGATGATGGTGGTGAGGCTGGAGAGGCGGAAGCAGTGGTGGTCCATGCGCCCGAGGATGGACGCCACCTCGTCCGCGCTGGTGGTGGGGCAGTGCCGCTCCGAGATGTTCGGATGGCTCATGGAGCCCAGTCGCCACGGTCCCTCCCGCTGCTCCACCAGCTCCGAGTACATGCCCTGCAGCGCTCCCATCACCGTGCGCGCCCAGAGGCTTCCGTCGCCCCCGTGTGCGGACAGCGCCACGCTGTAGTGGTGATGCTTGGGTGTCAGGTCCAGCGCCTTCAGCTCGAAGCGCGTGCCGGTGGAGCGCGCGGCCTCGTTCGCCAGGCGCACCCGCTCCAGGAGGAACCGCCGCAGCTCGCGCGAGTCCTCGGGCAGCAGGCGTGACACCTCGGACGGCTCGTCCGTGTCCGCGTCGAAGAGGAAGAGGCTCTCGCCATGCCAGGGGAGGAACGCGGTGACGTCACCGCTCGCGATGGGCGCCCCCGGGCCATGGGGCACCAGCCCCGTCTCGCGTCCCGTGGCGGGGAGCCGGAGCGTGCGGGACGTGCCGTCGTGAAGCGACAGGCGCTGGAGCGAATCGGCGGATACCTGGGTGAGCAGCACGTCCTTCGTGGCGAAGGTCGGCATCGTGAGGGCGGGGAGCTCCTTGCGCTCGAAGACGTCGCGGCCGGACACGCGCCACACTGTGGCCGTCCCGTGCACGACGTCATGGGCGACGATGCCGAGCGCATCCTCGAAGGGCGTGAGCCGCACGTCCCAGGTGGGAGGCACCCACAGCCGGGCCGAGGCCACCACCCGGGGCGCGTCGAAGTCGCGGAAGTCCGCCAGCAGCGCGTGCCCATCCGCACCGACAGTGGCCACGAGCCCCGCCCGGCCGGCGCACCGGGGGCGGGACCAGCGGGGCGCATTCCACGCCGTGGACAGCAGCACCGGCTCTTCCTCCGGGAACGGGAGCGGCCGCGAGCCCTCGGGCTCTGCCTTCAGGGTGAGGCGCTCCAGCATCGAAGGAGCGCCGAGGTCCATCACCCGCAGCAGCGCTTCGCCCGAGGCGTCGAGCAACGAGGGCTTGAGCTGGAAGCGGGCGTAGCGACGCTCGCGCTCCAGCGTGTCCACCGCGACGAGGTGGCTCCGGTCGTGGCTGTCGTCCCAGGCGAGCACGAGCCTGCCCGCTGCATCGGTGGATAGCAGGCCCTCGCTCGACGCGTGGATGTTCACATCGGACACCACCTCGTCGGGCAGGCACCACGACGACAGCGCGAGCCCGTCCAGCACCACCACGTAGTCCAGCCCGTCGACCTTCGAGACGAAGTGCATGACGCTCCCCGGCCACGCCGCGGGCTCACGAGAGGGCCGGTCTGCCCGGCTGCCCTGCAGGCGGCACGGCGGCAGGGCGCATCATGCCCGGCCCTTGGGGCGATGGACCGATAACAATTGCCCGTCACGCTCTGTCGTAAAGCGCGCTCTCCCCTTCTCCGGGCCGTGACGCTCCCGCGTCCGTCGGCTTTCCTGGTCCCCATGAGCACACACATCGTCGACAGCCCTTACACCGGCGACGTCGCCGCCTCGGTGGAGCCCACCTCTCCCGCCCAGCTGGACGCCGTGCTGGAGCGCGCCCGGAGCGCCTCGCGTGCGCTGCGCGCGATGAGCGTGCAGGAGCGCGTGAAGCTGGTGCTGCGCGCCTGCGAGGTGATGGAGAAGCACGCCGACGCCATCGCCCGCGACATCACCCGGCAGATGGGCAAGCCGCTCTCGCAGGCCCGCGGCGAGGTGGGCGGCATGGCGGGACGGCTGCGCCACATGGCGTCCATTGCCGCCGAGTCGCTCGCGGACATCATCCTGCCGCCCAAGGACGGCTTCGAGCGGAGGATTGCCAAGGAGCCGCTCGGCGTGGTGCTGGACCTGCCCGCGTGGAACTACCCGCTGCTCACCGCGGTGAATGCCGTGGCGCCGGCCGTGCTGGCGGGCAACGCCGTGGTGCTGAAGCACTCGCCGCGCACGCCCCTGTGCGGTGAGCACTTCGCCCGCGCCTTCGCCGAGGCAGGCGCGCCCGAGGGCACGGTGCAGGCCATCTTCCTGGACTACGCCGCGACGGAGAAGCTCGTCGGGGACACGCGGGTGGACCACGTGCTGTTCACCGGCTCGGTGCTCGGCGGGCACAAGATGCAGGCGGCGGCGAAGGGCCGCTTCCTGCACATCGGCCTGGAGCTGGGCGGCAATGACCCGGCCTACGTCGCGCCGGACTGCGACTTCGACAAGACGGTGGAGAACATCGTCGACGGCGCCATGTACAACGCCGGCCAGAGCTGCTGCGCGGTGGAGCGCGTGTACGTGCACCAGTCGCTGTATCAGCGCTTCGTGGACGCGGTGGAGCCGCTGGTGCGCGCGTACGTGCTGGGCGACCCGGAGTCCGACAAGACGACGCTCGGCCCCATCGCCCAGCCTTGGCACCCGGCGGAGCTGGAGACGTTCGTCCAGGACGCCACCCGCCGGGGCGCGAAGCTCGTGTGCGGCGGCCGCCCCACGCAGATGAACGGGAAGGGCCGCTTCTTCGAGCCGACGCTGCTCAAGGACGTGAGCGCGGATGCGAAGGTGATGCGCGAGGAGTCCTTCGGGCCGCTCCTGCCCATCGCCTCCGTCAGCTCCGACGAGGAGGCCCTGGCGCGGATGAACGCGTCCAGCCTGGGCCTCACCGCGAGCGTCTGGACGTCCGACAGGGACCGCGCGGACCGGCTGGCGCGACAGCTGGAGGCGGGCACCGTCTACATGAACCGCTGCGACTCACTGGACCCCGCGCTGCCATGGAGCGGCGTGAAGGACTCCGGACGCGGGGTGACGCTGAGCGGGCTCGGCTTCGACTCGCTGACGCGGCCGAAGTCCCTGCACTACCGGCTGCGGTTCTGAGCGGCAGCGCCGGGGTCCGCCAGCCGCGCGGGCCCTCCGGCGCTTGCGAAGGGCGCGGGTATTTCACCCCCGCGCCAGTGCCTCCGCGAGCCGGGGCAGCACGTCTCCGGCTCGCGCCTCCACACGCACGTCCGCCAATTCCACGCCCCGGCACTCGCCGATGTTGAGGATGGCGATGGGCATGCGTCGCTCGGACGCGCGCACGAGGAAGCGGTAGCCGGAGAAGATGGCCAGCGACGAGCCCACCACCAGCAGCGCGTCGCCCTCCTCCACCAGCGAGAAGGCCGCCTCCACCGTGGGCGCCGGCACGTTGTCCCCGAAGAACACCACGTCCGGCTTCAGCGTCCCGCCACAGCGCAGGCACGCGGGGACGTGGAACGACTGGAGCAGCTCCGAGGACAGCTCCGCGTCGCCGTCCGGCCGCAGCTCCAGCACGTGGTGGGCGAAGTCGGGATTGAGCGCCAGCAGTCGCTCCTGCAGGTCCACCCGCGCCTCCTGTTCGCCGCAGTCCAGGCAGCGCACGCGCGCCAGCGCTCCGTGCAGCTCGATGACGCGCGAGCTGCCGGCCGCATGGTGCAGCCGGTCCACGTTCTGGGTGATGAGCCCCGGCACCACGCCGTTGCGCTCCATCTGGGCCAGCGCGTGGTGCGCGGCGTTCGGCTTCGCCGAGGAGAAGCGCGGCCAACCGAGCAGGCTGCGCGCCCAGTAGCGCGCGCGAATCTCCGGCCGGGTGAGGTACTCGCGGTGCTGGATGGGATTGCGCGCGCGGGCCCGCGTCCCCGGCCCCCGGTAGTCCGGGATGCCTGACTCGGTGCTGCACCCGGCGCCGGTGAGCACCACCGTGCGTCGGCCTCGCAGGAGCCGCACCAGGGTCTCCACGCCTTCGGTCGCTTCGGGGGCAGGCAGGGCTTCGAGCGAAGAGGTCATCGCGCGAGACATATAATGATGCGGCCCTCCCGGCGCTGGCCGCCCGCCTCCCTGCCTCCGCCCGGGCCCCTGACGGCCCGTGCTAAAAGAGGTCCTTCCCGAGCGGGCCCCCATGTACGCCTTCGTCGCCGTCGCCCTCTTCGTCGCCCAGGCCCAACCGGGAGCGGAGCCGCCGGAGCACGTCTACCGCCGCGAGGTGGTGAAGCCCATGGACGAGGCGACCCTGTCCCGCCGCCTGCTCGCCACGGGCATCGTCGGGCAGGACGCGGTGGCCCCGGCGCCCGGAGCGGACACGGCGACGCGGCCCTCCACGGAAGCAGAGCTCACCCACCAGCGCCGCGTCCGCCTCGCGTGGCAGGTGTCGCTGGGGATGGCCCTGTTCCTCGTCCTGTCGCTGCTGGGCACCTGGGGCGCCGGGCGCGCGCTGTCGTCGGTGCAGCTGGGGCAGCTCCGCTCGGAGCACGTCCACCTGATGCGCGCGGAGCAGACACCGTCCGAGCGCATCGTGGACCGGCTCTACAGCGCGGTGCTCTGGTACGCCTCGCTGCTGTTCTACGTGTCCGTGCCGATGCTGCTCGCGCTGACGCTGGTGATGACGGGCGGGCTCTTCTACGGGCTGCTCCGGCTGCCGGTCCTCTCCGTGAAGCTGATGGCCGTCATCGGCATCATCGGCTTCGGTGGGCTCGTCGCCATCCTCCGGGGCCTCTTCGTCGACACCTCCGAGCCGGACGAGGGCCGGACGCTCACCCCCGCCGAGGCCCCCGCGCTGTTCCACGCGCTGGCGGAGGTGGCTGGGGTCGCCGGGGTCCGTGAGGTGGACCGGGTGCTGCTGTTCCCGAGCGTCGGCATCGGCGTGCGCGAGGACGGCGGCCGGCTCCAGGTGCTGCTGGGGCGCGGCGAGCGCATCCTCCACCTGGGCCTGGGCGCCCTGCGCGGCCTCACCGTGTCCGAGCTGAAGGCCGTCCTCGCCCACGAGTACGGCCACTTCTCCCACGGCGAGACGCGCCTGACGCCCATCATCGGCCGCATCCAGACGCAGGTGGTGCGCACGATGCACGGCATCCAGGCGCTGGGCTGGGCCGCGCTCAGCCCCGTGTACTGGTTCCTGCGCGTCTACTTCTTCGTCTACCTGCAGGTCACCGCCGGCCATGCTCGCCGCCGCGAGCTGCTGGCGGACCGCGTTTCAGCACTGGCCTACGGCGGGGACACCTTCGCCCGGGCGCTGCTGAAGACCGTCGAGTACGGGGACACCTTCCACCGCGGAGTGACGGTGGCGGCGCTCCTTCGCGAGGCGGGCCGTCCCGCGAAGGACATCTACCGCACCGTCGAGGCCACGGCGCGCGGCACGCCGGCCCTGCTGCGGGCGCGCATCCAGGAGGAGCTGTTCGCCCGCCCGGTGGATGCGTACGACTCGCACCCGCCTCCGTCCGAGCGTGTGCAGCGCGTGGCGGGCCTCCCCGGGCGGCGCCCCGTGGAGGACGCCCCGGCGCTGACGCTGTTCACCGACGCGGAGAAGCTGGCGGAGGAGCTGGGGGGCGAGGTGCTCACGCTCCTGGACCACGCGCTCACCGGGCAGGGCGTCCCCGCCGGAGCGCCCGTGGCCGCGACGGACGCGGAGCAGGACCGGCTGGCGGAGGCCCTCGCCTGGCACCAGGCCGCGCTCGCGCTGCTCGAGCGCGACCACCCGGAGGCCTACGCCCTGCTCCAGGAGGCCATGGCGCGCCTGGAGGAGGCCGCCGGCGACGGGAACACCTTCCTCGTGTCCCTGCTCGAGGACCTGTCCGGGCTCCACCTGCGGCACGACAACCCGGAGGCCGCCCGCGCCGCGCTCCAGCGGGCCATCGACATCCTCCAGGCCCTTCCCGGCCACGAGCAGCGCGTGGCCGAGCTGCACGACGTGCTCAACGGGCTTCCGCCCCGACAGGCCGCGTGAGCCCGCGCACCGACGTCACGGGGGACTGCTGACCGCGCTCGCCGAGCCCGGCGTGGGCAGGGCGCCGTAGTCCAGCACCACCGGCGTGCCCAGGGGCGGAAGGACCACCCGCCGCAGGCCGCGGTCCTTCCACTGCAGCAGCACCAGCGACGGGTCCTCCAGCGGCACGTCGAAGGTGTAGGCCACGCGCTTGATGCCGCGGGCATCCACCTCCATCACCTTCGCCGTCATGCCGTCGAGCTTCACCTCGTCGCCCTGCTTCAGCATGAAGCGCGCGCCGCGGTGGACGCGCTCGTAGAGGGTCTCGAAGTACCGGTCACGCTTCAGCGCCAGCTCCAGCGAGTTGGGGCCCGTCCGGGTGAGCGTGGGCATCTCGGTGGCGTAGGACAGCGTCCACCACGCCCGGGGCAGCACGTTGCCGCGCGCCCACCAGGCAATGGACGTGTAGAGGGACAGATTCGGGTTCGGCAGCGTCAGCACCGCCACGCGCTGGCCGGGCAGCGCCGCCACGTCCAGGTCGTGCTTCAGCTGCGCGTAGACGCGCTCCACGCTCCCCGTCATGCGCGCCAGCGCGCTGTTGACGGTGTACCAGCCCACGGGCGCCATCAGGACGTGCGTGACGGCCAGCAGGCCCGCGGCCCCGGTGAGCACACGCCACCCCGTGGACCGCGCCCGGTTGCGCCAGACGTGCGTCAGCACCAGGGAGATGATGGCGGCGCCACCCACGCTCGGCACCAGCAGCAGCCGGTCGCCCTGGATGGTGGAGGCCACCGGCAAGAGCGACAGGAAGGCCCCGGCCAGCAGCCAACGCGAGTGCCGGCGCTCGTCCGCCGACAGGTACGGCCACACCGCGCGCAGCATCCCGCCCACCAGCGCGGCGGCGAAGAGGCCCACGCCGATGACGAACCCATCCCCACCCTCGGACTGGATGGTGAGCTCCGTGGAGACGCTCAGCAGCAGCCCCCAGAGCATGGCGGGGATGCGCACCGCCGCCACGGCCAGCCACGCCACCGGCTGCGACAACGGGTCCACGTACAGGTCCGAGCCGAAGGAGCCGTAGCCCAGCTTCTTGTAGAGGGCCAGGTAGCCCAGCGCGAGCACCGTCGCGGGCGCCACCGACCACAGCCGCTGCCGCCACGGCCCCTTCGCGCCCAGCAATTCGTAGGCGAGCACGTACGCGAGGACGCCCAGCGCCGTCTCCCCGCCCGCGAGCCCCAGCGCGTATGCCAGCACCGACAGGGGCGCGGCCCACCGGCGGCCGTGCTCGCGCCACTCCATGTGCAGCCACAGGCCCACCAGCGCCGGCAGCGTGGCCACCACCGCGTTGCGGTTGCACCACCAGCCCACCGGCACCGCGTGCGAGTCGTCGATGGCGAAGAGCAGCAGCGCCACCGCCCCCACCGCCCCGGCCAGCGTGCGCCGCATCAGCAGCGCGAACACGCCCACCAGCGCCAGGTACCAGAGGATGGAGTGGACGTGGAACGCCGCCGGGTTCTCTCCGAAGAGGGCCTGGTCCAGCACCATCGTCGCGCTGCTCAGCGGCCGCCAGAAGGCGAGCTTCAGGTCCGGCTGCGTCCACCACGGGAAGATGCCCTTCTCCACCAGCGGCATCGTGATGGCCGGGTCCCCCGGAATGAAGCGGTACAGGTCGAACGCGTGGTTGGCGAGCGGCGCCGGCGGCACCCGCTCCGACAGGATGCCCAGGTAGATGAAGTCGTCACCGAAGAGCCCCACCTGGAACACCGTCAGCGACATCAGCGCCGCCGCACCCAGTGCGAGCCAGAGGACTCGCGGCCACGCCAGCCAGCGGGTAACAGGAGAAGCCGCCTCTACAGGAGTAACCGGGTTTTCCATCAAGGCGAATCTCAACACCAGATGCGTCCGGAAGACCATGTCTGCTTGGACCCACCCTCCCGCGAAGGAGTGCCGCGGAGGCCCTGAGGAGGACGCGCAGCAGGCGGCCGGACCGGGCGGCGGGTGCGCGGAACGGTGTGCGAGGAGCGCCCCTGGAGCCTCCGCCGTGCTACACGCGGGCCCATGCCGCGCTGGCAATGGAAGACCTTCCGGGAGCTGACGCTCGACGAGCTGTACGCACTGCTCGCCCTGCGGCAGGAGGTGTTCGTGGTGGAGCAGCGCTCCATCTACCAGGACGTGGACGGGCTGGACGCCGCGTCGCTCCACCTGCTCGCGTATGACGACGCGGGCGGGGCGCCCTTCCTCGCCGCCTACCTGCGCATCCTCCCTCCCGGCGTGAAGCACGCCGGAGACACGAGCCTCGGCCGCGTGGTGACGTCACCCCGGGCGCGCGGGCTCGGGCTGGGGCGTGAGGTGGTGGCGCGCGGTCTTGCCCGGCTGGACACGGACTTCCCCACGGCGGACGTTCGCATCTCCGCCCAGCACTACCTCCAGCGCTTCTACGAGGGCTTCGGCTTCCACGCGGAGGGCGACGTGTACGACGAGGACGGCATCCCCCACATCGAGATGGTCCGCGCCGCCCGTCGCTGAGCACGCACGGGGGGTGCTTGTCGGAGGCCGGCGGTCGCGTCAGGCTCCCGCTCCAACCTGACGGACCGGGGCCCTCGGGCCCTGGCGGAGAAGAGAGAGCCCGACGTGCGTCACGGCCTCGCGATGGGAGCGCTGCTCGCCATCCTCGCCTCGTCCCAGCTCGCCTGCGTGGTGGGCCCCCGCTTCACCCGCTGCCCCGCCGAGGGCGGCCGCGCGTGGGTGCGGCTGGACAGCGACCACTACACGCTGGAGACGGACCTGCCGCCCGAGGAGGCGCGCAAGGCGATGGGCGCGCTGGAGCGCACGCGCGTCGCCATCCTCGCCGCGATGTGGCCCGACGCGCTGGGCCGGCCGATGCCGAAGGTGCGCGTCTACGTCCTCGCGGACCCCGACGAGTTCGAGGGCCTCTACCCCCGGCGCGTGCGCGCCTTCTTCTTCCGCTCGGAGACCGAGGCCCTCATCGTCCTGCCGGGCCCGCCCGACTCGTGGGAGCAGCGCTTCACGGGGCTGTCGAAGGCCTCGTCCTCGCGGCTCAACCACGAGCTGGCCCACTTCCTGAGCACCTACTCCTTGCTGCGCCAGCCCCGGTGGCTCTCCGAGGGCATGGCCGAGTTCCTGGAGACGCTGCGCCTGTCGGAGGACGGGAAGACGGCGGTGGTGGGCGCGCCGCACATCGAGGCCATTCAGGACATGGCGGTGCTGCTGAACCGGGTGGTGCGCGCGCGTCCGGAGAAGCGGGACTGGACGATGCAGCGCGTCTTCTCGTGGGAGCCATCGCTGGAGTCGCGCGAGGACGACCGACAGGTGGGCACCATGTACGCGGCGAGCTGGCTGCTCGTGCACTGGCTCTACCACGAGCGCCCCCGCGAGCTCGCCGCGTATCAGGCCCTGCTCGCGAAGGGCGTCGCGCCCGACGAGGCCGAGCGCCAGGCGCTGCCCGAGCTGCGCTCCGCGAAACTCGATGCCGTGCTGCTCGACTACCTGAAGCACCACCGCTTCCGGGAGCACACGGTGCCGGTGCCCACCGTGGGCACGGCCTTCCTGGAGGAGGTCGTCGAGCACGCGGACGTGCACGCCATCCGCGCGAAGCTGGCGGCGCTGGGGGCGCACATGGCCCACCGGGAGCCCTTCATCCAGAACCGGCGCAAGCTGTCGCAGGACGAGCTGGACGAAGCGCTCCGGTTGGACCCCAAGGGGCTGCCCGCCCTCTCCACCCAGCTGCGCGCGGCCCCCGAAGCCGAGCGGCCCGCCATCGCCCGCGAGGCAGTCGCCGCCCACCCGGACGAGAGCGAGGCCTGGCTGCTCCTGGCGTCCGCGCTGGGAGGGGACGCGGCGGAGCAGGAGGCGGCCTACAAGAAGGCGCTGGAGCTGGAGCCGCGCAGCGCCCCGGCGGCGACGGGGCTGGCCTGGCTCTACGTCACCCAGGGACGGCTCGCGGAGGCGCTCCCGCTGGTGCAGTGGGCCGTCGCGCTCGCCCCCTGGAGCACGCAGGCCCTGGACACCTTCGCCATGGTGCTGGCGGGCGGTGGCGCCTGTGACGAGGCCATCCAGACGGAGGAGCGCGCCCTGGAGCTGATTCAGGACGAGGGCAACCCCGAGGTGGAGCAGGTGCTGAGGGAGCGACTGGCGGGCCTCACCCACGGCACGCTCTGCACGCCGGCCGTGCCGCGCCCCTGAGGCGCCACAAGGCCGGAGCCCATGCGGCCAGGGCAGGTACCCTCCGGGGCAGCTCGCCAGTCCCCTGCATCACCCCCAGCGTGCCACTGCGGGCGCAGGTGCTTGCGACTGGGGGGCTCGATGGAAGACCAGGACAGGACCATTCTTCCGACGGCGCGCCCCGAGGCCCAGCCCTACCGCTGGAGCGAGCTCGACCCGGAGCAGCGGAAGGTGGCCAGCTTCATCCACCAATGGATGGTCAAGTTCGTCGAGCGCACGCCGGTCAGCCTCCCCTCGCAGGGCCCCTTCACCTGGCAGGCGGCGGACCTCCAGCGCCCCTCCAACGTCCTGCTCATCCACGGCGGGCGCGGCAGCGGCAAGACGAGCGTGATGCTCACGGTGCTCGAGCTCTGGCGCCGCTCGCTCATGGAAGGACTCGAATGTCCGGGCGCGGAGAGGATGCCGGGCGATGACGGCTCGAGCAGGCAGGGTGCCGCGGACGACAAGGAGCAGGAGCGCTCGCTCAGGTACCTCCTCGCGGGGAGGACCTTCAGCGACGCACTGGTCGAGAACGCGAACCCGGGGTTGATCATCCCCCTGAAGCCCCTGGACCTCCAGCCGCTCCCGCAGACCGCGTCCCTGCTGACCTGGATTGCCAGCCGCATCTGCGAGTTCGCGAA
The DNA here is from genome assembly GCF_010894405.1 of Pyxidicoccus caerfyrddinensis. Lineage (GTDB taxonomy): Bacteria > Myxococcota > Myxococcia > Myxococcales > Myxococcaceae > Myxococcus > Myxococcus caerfyrddinensis. Next base: position 128,536 of record NZ_JAAIYA010000032.1, on the reverse strand, counting down.
CCTGCTCGAGCAGCTCGCGACCGGGACGCTGGAGGGAGCGTCGCCCCAGGCCATCGCGAGCTGGCATCCCGAGTCCCGCAACGAATCACCCTGGCGCAAGCCCTGGCGCGAGTTCGCCACCGCGGCTGCCTATGGGTGGGAGAGCAACCTCGACCAGCGCCGGGGGGGCCTGGACCCGGAGTCCTTCGCGGAAGAGCTCACCCAGGCCGAGCGCTCGCGGCACGACGTGGTGGTCAAATGGCGCGCCTTCGTGAGCGCGGTCGTCAGGTACGCCAGCCAGCAGTTCCCCCGCACCATCAAGGGCCGGGCGCGGCTCGTGCTGCCCATCGACGACGTGGACATGAATCCGAACCGCTGCGTGGAGGTGCTGGAATTGGTGCGCTTCCTCTGGCACCCGCAGCTCGTGTTCATGCTGACGGGCCAATCCCGCCTGTTCGTCAAGATGCTCCGCGTCTCCCACCACGGCCTGATGCGCGGGGGGCTCGGCAGCGGAGGCGTCAACCGGAGCGAGTTCCAGTCACTGGACTCGCGCCCCTCCGCGCACGAGCTCGCCGTGCAGGCCTATGACCGGGTCATCCCTCCCGGACAGCGCTTCTCGCTCCAGCCCCTGGCGCCGGACGTACGCCTCCATCACCTCCTCCGCCTCCTCCATGCGACGCTGCTTCAAGCGGAGCCGGCGCCCGCCGCGGAGACCGACGCGAGACTGCTCGAGCAGCAATGGCTCGGAGGGATAGAGGGCAAGTACCTGCACCTGGGCGCATTCCTGCGCCGGTTCCACGACCATCCCCACCTGCAGGTGTCGCTTCCCGAGTACTTCCGGCGCCTGCGCAACCTCGAGCAGGCTCTGGTGCGGGAGACCGGGAAGCACGAGAAGCTGACGCAGCCGGAGCTGGCCCATGTCCTCTGGCACGATGCCATCGAGAACCAGGCCTTCTCCCGCCTGTCCGACCGGGGCCTGCGGCATGCCGTCCAGTTCCCGCTCGTCAGCGACGATGGCCGCACCTGGAAGAACAGGCTGCGGGTGGCGTTGAAATCACCCATCCGGCAGCGAGGCCACCTCCACTCCCGCCACCTCCGGTTCGAGCAGGACGTCAACCTGCGCTACGAGTTCAGCACCGCCACCGACTTCGCCTGGAAGGCCCACGGGGACTTCCCGCGCGAAGCCCCGGACCACCTGACGGCGTTGCTCCTCCTGGCCATCGATGTCGCGGCGGATGCGGGAGACGCGGTGGAGTGCCGGCCCGAGCTGGAGGGGCAGTTCCAGATGGACGGGCTCGTGGCTCCGCACGTGCGAGTCTTCGTTCCGGTGGAGCTCGCCTCCGGGGTGCTGTACGTGCCGTTCAGCTGGCCCACCCCGGACTGGGTCGGCGCCAGGCATGCCGCGTACTTCAACTCGTACTGGAACCAGCGGCTGGGCGCGACACTGGCCCAGGGGAAGAGTCAGCGTCACGAACTGGAAGGACTGCTTGCCCTCTTCCTGCACGGCCTCGTGTGGGCACACAAGGACGTCCGGAAGCCGGATGAAGAGCCCGGCTCCTGGCAGGGCGCGCTGAAGGACTGCGCCCTCACGTACAGGAATCTCCGGTCGAAAGCGTCGCGGACGGTGCATGAGCAGGCGTTCCTGGAGTGGTTCGACGAGAGGCTGCTCCTCCTGGCGGAGCCCGAATCGGGGCTGCCCCCTGACGTCATCGATGAGCTCCGGCGCGCCATGCTCGGCAAGAAGAAGCAGCCCCCGACGCACAAGCTGAGAACCGCCCGGCTGAAGCGCGCCGAGCGGGCCCTGGAGGAAGTCAAACCTCCGGACCTGAAGCTCAGCCCGAAGCGGCTCCTGCGGAGGGTCGACACGCAACTCCAGGGAGCAGGAGCGCCGCGGAGAGCAGAAGCGCGACAGCGAGCCGAAGCGCGGCAGCCCTCCCGCCGGAAGCCCCCTCCCCCTCCACGCCCCACGCACGCCCACTAGCGACGGGCCACGGCCATGACCACCGTCGCGAACACGCCCCACCTCGAAGCGGAGGTCCTCTCCTGGCCCTTCACGTCCGCGCTGTCCTTCGAGCTGTCGCTGTCCGCGCTGGTGCGCAACGCGCACGGGCTCTACTCCGGGGATTCACAGCGGCTCGCGGATGCCCTCATCGACAGGCTGCGGCCCATCTCGCGCGGGCTGTCCCTGGAGGTGCTCCGGCAGATTCGCGAGCACGCCTGGTTCGAGCTCTCGGTGGAGCTCTCCCCAGAGGGGGACCGGAAGCTGCCCCTGGAGGCCATCCTGATACACGTCGCGCACAAGCACCTGCTCGCGCTCGGACACCAGGTGACGCTGTCTCACGGCGGCGAGCAGTCCATCGAGCGGCTGGCGGAGCGCTGGCGCTGGATTTCCCTCGTGCTCCCGCCGGACCTGCTCATCGCCGCCACGGCCGCGGAGAGCAGGACAGAGCCCACCACGGACTTCATCAGCCTGGGCACGGCCCACCTGGGGCACTTCTTCCAGGAGGAGGGCATCGCCCAGGCCCACCTGCACCTGGGCGCGGCCGTCCCCTTCGAGTGGCTGTGGACGCACCTCATGGCCCGCATCGGCCCCCGTGCGCCTCCAGCGGCGAAGCTCGGCTCCCGCGGCGGCGTTCCCTTCGGCTCACCGCGAGCCTTCCTGGACTGGCTCGTCACCGCGGCCCTGACGCGGCTCACCCTCGCCTCCTTCCTCTGGCATCTGGACCTGGGGCTGGTGGAGCGGAACGGCGTGCCCGCCTTCATCCCCTTCGTGAGGAAGCTCGCCGCGCGCGGCGCGGATGCCACGCGGCACCTGAAGGCCCTGGCCGCGCTGTCGGAGGGACGGGACCCGGTGAGCCACGTGCAATTGCGCCCCGTGCTCCGCCGCCTGCAGCAGTCGCTGGGCCTCACCCCGGATGCCAGCGCACGGCGGCCCGAATCCCTGGAGGACATCCGGAGCGCGGACCCGCTGTACGCGTGGTTCAGCATGCGGCAGGGGGCGCTGCCGGAGACGCGACTGGCGGCCCGCGCGCTGGCCTTCATCCTGGAGCACCCGGAAGATGATCACTTCGCGCGGCTCTTCTGGCAGTACGAGCGCATCCGCAACCTCACCTACCGCCACCTCGTCCAGCAGCCGGGGACGGCCGGGCTGGACTGGTTCACCATCCACTACGCGCGCATCTCCGCGCTGCGCCTGGACATGGACACGCGGGTGTTGATGAGCTCGGCGCTCGCCCTGGAGTCACGCGGGCTGCCGCTCAAGTCGCTCGAGGTCCGCACCGCGCCGGAGCGGCACTGGCACCTCAACCGCCAGCTCGTCCGGGACATCGCCACCGCCCCGGGCCCGCCGGCCCCGGGCGGGCCCGAGCGGGGCCTGATGCTGCACTTCGTGAAGGCGGAGGACCGGGAGGCGCGGAGCATCGGAAGGATGCGCTACGCGGACCCGACCGACATGGTCTACGGCTGCCGCTTCGGCAGCTACTACCAGCGGCGCCACTACGAGGTGGTGGCCATCGAGCGCGCCCTGCACCGCCATCCGGAGCTGCTCATCTATCTGCGCGGCATGGACACCTGCAACCTGGAGCTGGCCATCCCCACCTGGGTCTTCCTGCCGCTCTTCGAGCGCCTGCGCGAGACGTCGCGCGAGGCGGCCCGGCTGCTGGCCCCCTATGCGCGGATTCCCCCCTTCCGGCTGACACTGCACGCGGGCGAGGACTTCCGGCGACTGGCGGAGGGGCTGCGCCGCATGCACGAGCCCATTGAGTTCGGCGCGCTCCAGCCGGGAGACCGGATGGGCCACGCCTTCGCGCTCGCGCTGGAACCGGCGCTCTGGGCGGAGACCGCGCCCTCCATCTGGCAGCCCCGGGAGGAGCTGCTGGACGACCTGCTCTGGGAGCTGGTCCGCTACCGCGCCGGGGACATGCGGGGCGAGGCGGGCCGCGTGGACTGGCTGCACGGCCGCATCGACCGGCTGGCGCGCGACATCTACGGCGACTCCTACTGGAACGTGGAGGAGCTCATCCTCGCGAGGCAGCTGCGCCACTCCCCCGGGTTCCTCCTGGACATGGCGCACTACCCATTCATGCTCGGCGCCTCGCTCCCGCGCGTCAGGGGCAGCGCGAGGGACTTGCTCTTCCTCTACCTGACGGACCCGGGCATCTACGTGCGGGGGCAGATCCCCGAGGAGGTGGTGGTGGACACCGCCGAGCTCGGAATGCTGCACGAGGCCCAGCGCTTCCTGCGGCGGCTCTTCGCGCGGCTGGGCATCACCGTGGAGGCCAACCCCTCCAGCAACATGCTCATCGGGGACGTGCCCCTCGAGAGCCATCCCCTCTTCCGCCTGCAGCCGCTGCCGGGCCAGCCCATGCCGGAGGGCGGCCCCGTACTGGTGGCCATTGGCGACGACGACCCGGTGACGTTCGCCAACAGCCTGCCGGACGAGTTCTGCCACCTCTTCTTCACCCTCCTGCGTCGGGGGCTGGGCGTGCAGGAGGCCCGGGCGTGGCTGGACCAGATTCGGATGAACGGCCTGCGCGCGCGCTTCACCGTGCCGGAGTCGGTGCTGGGCCTGCCGTCCCCGCCGTAGCGGCTACTGCTTGCGCAGCCGCACGCGCTTCACCTTGTGGTCCGGCCCCTTGGTGAGGATGAGCCGCGCGCGCGAGCGGGTGGGCGCGATGTTCTGCGCCAGGTTGGGCCCGTTGATTTCCGCCCACACGGACTCGGCGAGCGCCACGGCCTGCTCCTTGGTGAGCTCGGAGAAGCGGCGGAAGTAGCTGCGCTCGTCGCGGAACGCCGTCTGCTGGAGCTGGAGGAAGCGATTCACGTACCAGTGACGGATGTCCTGCTCGTGCGCGTCCACGTAGATGGAGAAGTCGAAGAAGTCGGAGAGGAAGGTGCCCGGCATCCGGTTCCCCTCGACGCGGCCGGACTGCAGGACGTTGAGCCCCTCCAGGATGAGGATGTCCGGCTGGCGGATGATTTTCGCCTCGTCGGGGACCACGTCGTAGACGAGGTGCGAGTACACCGGCGCCGTCACCTCCGCGCGCCCCGCCTTCAGCTCCGCGAGGAAGCGCACCAGCCCGCGCCGGTCATAGCTCTCCGGGAAGCCCTTGCGCTTCATCAGCCCGCGCTCGGTCAGGATTCGGTTGGGGAACAGGAACCCGTCCGTCGTCACCAGCTCCACGCGCGGGTGGTCCGGCCAGCGCCCCAGCAGCGCCTGGAGGATGCGGGCCGTCGTGCTCTTGCCCACCGCCACGCTCCCGGCGATGGCGATGATGAACGGCACCTTCCGCGCCGAGCCGCCGAGGAACGCCTGCTGGTCCGCCCACAGGCGCTGGGCCGCGGCCACCTGCAGGTTGAGCAGCCGGGAGAGCGGCAGGTAGACGTCGACCACCTCCTCCAGGTCCAGCTGCTCCCCCATGCCGCGCAGGCCCTCGAGGTCCGCCGCGGCGAGCGGCAGCGGCGTCGAGGCACGCAGCGCCCGCCACGCCTCGCGCTCCAGGTCGATGAACATGGAAGCAGCCGTGCTGCCGGGTGCGGACATGTTGAGGTGCTCCTCCAGGAGAATGTTCACACCGCAGTCCGCCGCCTACCACAGGCACGGGGGCCGCGCGCGGGACTTCAGGCGCCCGTCGCCGGATCCCAACCGTAGAAGCGCTTCAGCTCTTCATACAAATCCGGCGTCTTCTCCCGCATCTGCCGGGGCTTTTCGAAGAAGGACTCGGTGGCCACGGCGAAGAACTCCGCCTCGTTGAGGCCGCCGTAGTCGTCCAGCACCTGCCGCTCCTGGCGACTTCCGTCCCGGAGCCTCCGGAAGTGCTCGCTCATCACCGAGGCCCAGGCCTGGTAGTGCGAATAGGCCCGCAGCTTCGGCGTCCCGTCGAAGGCGCCGTCCGCGCGGTCCAGCACGTGGGCGAACTCGTGCGCGGCGGTGTCATGGCCGTCCTCGGGGTTGCGCAGACCGGCCAGCACCGCCTGCCACGAGAGGATGACGGAGCCCCAGTGCTTCGCCTCGCCCAGCACCACGCCGGTGCGGTCCGGCAGCTTGAAGGCGTCCGGATAGACGATGACCTCCCGGAGCCGGTCGTAATAGGACAGGTCCAGGTACACCACGAGCTGCACCGCCGTGGCGGAGACCACCACGCGAATCTCGTCGGTGATGGTGAGGCCCCCGGCCCCGATGAACTCCTTCTCCCAGGCGAAGACCTTGAGCTTGTCCAGGAACGCCGCGCGCAGCTCGGGCGACAACGTGCGGAAGAAGGGCACCCGCGCGTCGAGGTGAGCCAGCCACTCCGCCGGGAAGGGCCGGCGCAGCAGGCTCCGGCGCCGGAGGTGGCGGAGGAGTGAAATCATGACGAAGGGCATAGCAGATGTCCGGCGGGACGGCGTCTGGAGGTAGGGTTGCGGCCGTGGCGACAGACTCGAACAGAAGCGTGGTGACGTGGTGCGTGGCCCTGGTGCTGGGGCTGCTGGCGCCGCGCGCGGGAGCGCAGGACACGGGGCCGGTGCAGGTGGTGGACGAGGTGGTGGTGCGCGGCCCGGAGAAGACGAAGCCCGGGACGGTGCAGGCGTACTCGCGCATCGACGCGGGCGACACCCTCACTCCCGAGGAGCTGACGCGGGTGGAGCGGCGCCTGGTGGCGACGGGCCTCTTCCAGGAGGTGCGCGTGAGCACCGAGCCCACCGGGCCGGACCACGTGCGCCTCATCCTGGAGGTGGAGGACAAGGCGTCCTGGGTGGTGGCGCCCACCTTCGCGCTGTCCGCGGCCAACGTGGGCGGCGGGGTGCTGTACGCGGAGAACAACCTGTGGGGCCGCAGCAAGAAGTTCGCGGCGGCGGCGCAGGTGAGCACGGCGGAGAGTGGCCTGTTCGCCGGCTACCTGGACCCGAACCTCTTCGGCCTGCCGCAGCTCCGGCTGAGCCTGGAGGGACAGCTGCGCAGTGACCGCGTGGACGAGTACCAGCCCGGTGCGGGCCAGGAGGACCCGGAGGTGGTGCGCAGCACGCGCATCAACTCGGCGGCGGTGGCCGGGGAGCTGGGGGTGATGCTCTTCGAGCGCGTGCGCGCGGCCGCGAAGTACCGGCTGATGAGCGTGGACGCGAAGTCGCCAAGCCCCGACGAGGAAGTCACGGAGGAGGCCTTCTCCACGGGCCCGTCCCAGCGCGACACGTCGCTGCGGCTGATGGTGGGCGTGGACACGCGGCAGAACCTGCACGCGGTGATGGAGGGCCTCAACATCGAGGCCTCGTACGAGGTGTCCAGCCCCGGCGTGGGGAGCGAGTTCACCTACCGGCGCTTCGGGCTGCTCTACCGGCAGGGCCTGCGGCTGGTGGGTGAGCACAACCTGGTGCTGCGGGGCGAGGCCATCGCTGGCATGGACCTGCCCTTCCACCAGGAGCTGACGATGGGCGGCAACTCGCTGCGCGGCTTCCTGCACCGCCAGTTCCGCGGCGACACGCGGCTGTCCTTCACCGCCGAGTACCACTTCCCCCTCTTCACGGTGCGCTCGCTGTCCTTCCGGGGCGTGGGCTTCACCGACACGGGGCTGATGCTGTGGCGGGACATCCCCGAGGACGGCCAGCTCCGGGACGCCAACGGGCGCGTGGTGCGCGGCTTCCTGCCGGACGCGCAGGAGGGGCTCAAGGGCGCCACGCTGGCCCAGGGCGTGGGCGCCGGGCTGCGCCTCTACCTGCGCAACGTCATCCTGCCGCTGGTGGGCGTGGACGTGGCGTACGGGGTGAACTCGGGCGAGTTCCGCTTCTACCTCGTGGCGGGCGTGAATCCGTCCTGAGCCTTCCGGACGGGTTGTCGCACGGTGCCGACATGCCCATGTGTTGGACATGGCGGTCACCGACGTCTCGCCTCCGGAGAACCCGCTGCCCGCGCTCCTGAGTCACGTCGGCCTGAGAAAGCGGCGGAGCAGGCACGGCTCGGCCACCCAGCTGCTCTGGAACAAGCTGGAGAGCGACGCCTCGCTCTTCAAGCTGTGCCAGGCGCGCGCGGATTTGACGAACGAGGACCGGACCACCCTGGAGCAGTGCCGCCAGAAGCTGGAGGTGGCGCGGCGCTGCATCGACAAGGTCTGGTGGCGCTGGTCCTTCTCCTTCTGGGAGGTCATCCACGAGGTGGACGGCCTCCTGCTGCTCGTGATGCCCCAGGCCATGCTGCTGCCGCAGGCGCTGGACATCCAGCACCAGTTCGAGCGGCGGGTGACGGACTCCGTCAGTCGCACGCTCTGGCTGGGAGAGGATGGCAAAGGCGGCCCCCTGCCCGAGAGCACCCGCCTGCTCTCCGGCCTGGGCCGGCCTCCGGGAGGGGCCGCTGCCTCTCCGCCTCTCAGCAAGGAGCAGCTGGCGCGCTGCCGCCACGTGCTGCGGGGAGCGCTGGGCGTGGTCAACGGGCAGGTGGACAAGACGTTCTGGCAGCTCTCCATCAACGTCGCCATCCAGGTCCTCAGCACCGTGCTGCTGCTCGCGATGTTCGTCCTCGCGTTCCAGGGCTTCCGCTCGGACGTGGTGGGAACGTGGCCCAAGCAGGTCATCCCCACGGGGATGCTCCTGCTCAGCCTCGCCGGGGCGGCGGGCGCCGTCCTCTCCAACATGCTCTCGAAGGAGCGCTTCGTCGTCGCGACGGGGGCGACGAGTCGCTACTTCGCATACCACCTGCTGGTGAAGCCCGTCATCGGTGGCTTCGCGGCCCTGATGGTCCTCTTCCTCGAGCAGTCCAACCTGCTGCTGGCGGTGATTCCTCGCGACGCCTCGGTGCCTGCCAGCGTCTCGGCTCCCGCCGCGCAACCCGACGAGGCCCGTACCCCGGCGCCTTCCGGTGCTCACGCGCCCGCCAAGGCCAAAAGCTCCGCCAGCAACGCCGCGCCCGCCAAGGCCGAACCTCCCGCCGACACCACCAACCCCGCCATCCTCCACCTCGTGGTGAGCACGCGGAAGGCGGCCTTCTTCACCATGGTGGCGCTGGCGATTGCCGCCGGGTTCTCCGCGGACCGGCTGCTCAGCTCGGTGATGGACAACGTGCTCGGCAGGCTCCTCCGGCAGTCGGAGAAGGTGCTGCCTCCCGCCGCCCCGCCGGTGGCCGGTGCGCATCCAGAGCCTGGACCGGTGGAGCAGCGCTGACGGGCTGGCGGCGCGTGTCAGCCCGGGAGGGGGGCCGTCGTCAGGTGCCTGCACGCGAAGGGCCCCGGTTCCGGGTGGCCCGCGCGTGTACGCTTCCCTGACTTCTCACCTCCGGTGGCCGCCATGTCCCAGGAACGCTTCACGACCAGCCGCGAGGTGTACCACCGCATCCGCTGGGACCCGCGGCTCGACGCGCGCGAGTTCTCCATCGGCTACGACGCGCACCTCGAACAACTGGAGGAGATGCCCTTCGAGGCCTTCGTCCCCGATGGGGAGATTCCCTGGCACCGCGTCTGGTACTTCAAACGCGGCCGCCAGGTGGTGTGGGACCGCAGGCAGCGCATCGACCTGCTCGACTCCCTCACCCCGCCCGCGCCGGTGACACCTCCGGCGCGGGAGGCCTCGGTGCCCGCCCCGGCTGTCTCACCAGCCGGTGCCGGCGCCCCTCCTGAAACAGCGTCCCGCTTCACGCCCCTCCCCGCGTACTGCTTCGATGCGGAGGCCCGCGAGTGGGTGGCCTCCCCGCCGCCAGCGACGGACACCGCGTCCCTTCCCGCCCCCGAGCACCTCACCGTCACCACGCTCAACGTCCTCTTCGATGTCTACGACGGGGAAATGCTCGCCACGGAGCGGAGGACACCGGCGGCCCTCGCCCTGCTGCACGGCACCGACGCGGACGTCATCGCGTTACAGGAGGTCACCCCTCCCTTCCTCCGCGCGCTGTTCGAGGCGCCGTGGGTTCGCGAGCGCTACTGGCTCTCGGATGGCCCGGGCGCGGCGACGGTGACGCCCTCCGGACAGTTGCTCCTGTCACGACTGCCCTTCGCATCCCTGAGCCAGCGCGTCTTCTCGCGCGACAAGCGGGTCATCGCGGGTGAACTGGCCATGAGCAGCGGCCCGCTGTGGGTGGCCACGCAACACTTGACGAGCAACCGCACGGCCGCGGGAAGCGCCGCACGAGCGGCCCAGATTCGGGCGCTCGTCGATTGGACCCGCGCGCTCACCACCCCAGGCCAGGACGTGGTGCTCGCGGGCGACTTCAACTTCGGCGACGGCGACCCTGAGTTCAACGCCTTCGCGCAGGTGGGCTTCGTGGATGCGTGGCCGGCGCTGCGGCCCGCTGAAAGCGGAGAGACCTACGCCCCCTCACGGAACGCGCTCGCCGCGCTCACGACCACCTCGGGTCGGAATCAGCGGCTGGACCGGGTGCTGGTGTGCTCCCCTTCGGGGCGGCTCGTTCCGGAAGCCGTGAGCCTCTTCGGCGAGTCCCCGCTGGAAGGGCCTCCGGGACCGACCGGAGACGCGCTCTACCCCTCGGACCACTTCGGCGTGCGCTGTGTCCTGCGCAGGGACGCCACGTCACGGGTCCACGCCACTGCCGCCCCCGCCCGCGCGCGCAAGGCGCCGCTGGTGCATCACACGGCGGTGGTACTCATCCCGCCCGACGCGGTGTGGGAGCCCATCCAGGCACTGCGCCGGAAACATGACTCCAAGTTCAACCGGTGGATGCCGCACGTCACCCTGCTCTACCCCTTCTTGCCGGAGGAGTACTTCGACGAGGCGGAGGCCCTGCTCGCGGAAGCACTGCTGGGCCTGAAGCCTTTCGAGGTGACGCTCACCGGGTTCCACCACTTCGAGCACCGCGCCAACGTCACGGCCTGGCTCCGCCCGGAGGACCGGCCCCACGGAGCCCTCAAGGCCCTGCACGCGGCGCTGGAACAGGCGATGCCCGAGTGCGACGAGCAGGGCCGCAGGTCGGAGCGCGGCTTCACGCCGCACCTGTCCGTCGGACAGCTTCCCCGCTCTGGGGCCGCCGACATCGCGCGCACGCTCGCCGGGTGGGAGAAGCACTGGCGCCCGCTCACCTTCGAGGCACGCGACGTCTGCATCATCCGCAGGAAGGGCGACACGCCCTTCGAAGTCATACGGAGGATTCCGCTCGGAGGCAGGGACGGCGGCTCCAGTCGAATCACCCCGGCCGCGAGCAACAGTGGAACGCTTGCACCGGCCCAAGCCGCGAGCACGGCGCGGGAGCCTGGCCGTGCGCGCCCCGCTCACCCGCCTGGGGAGGACGAAGCGCTCCGCGCCGCGCTGTCCACCCACGCTGCCGCCGACTCCTCCGAGTCCCGACGAGCGCGCACCGCCGCGGTCGACCGGCTCCAGGCGCTCTGTGCGCGCGTGGGGACGGAGCTGCACCCGTATGGTTCGTACCTCCTCGGAACGGACGGCGTGGGCAGCGACGTGGACGCGGTGGCCATTGGCCCCTCGCACCTGTCCCGTGAGGACTTCGCGCGCGCGTTCCTCGATGAGCTGGCCCAGGAGCCCTCCGCCGCCGGCCGCTTCGTGGCCGATGCCGCCATTCCCCTGGTGAAGCTGTCCCTGGGCGGCGTGAGCTTCGACCTCTCCTACGCGAGCCGCCCGGAAGGCGTAGCGCCCTGCCCTCCCGAGACGCTGCTCTCCCAGCACAGCGACGCGCTGGACTCGGCGGGCCTGCGCTCCGTGCTGGGCCTGACGGACACGCAGCGCCTGCTCGACGAGGTGACGCGAGCGGGTGCCGGGCCCGAGCGCTTCCGCGCACTCCTGCGCACCGTGAAGGTCTGGGCGAAGGCCCGCGATATCTACTCCCACGCCCTGGGCTACATCGGCGGCCTTTCCTGGTCGGTGCTGGCGGCCTGGGCCTGCACGCGAGCCCCCCAGGAGGACACGGGCTCCGACGCTGCGCTGCTGGCGCACTTCTTCGAGACGTTCTCCCGCTGGCCCTGGCCACAGCCGGTGACGCTCACGCCCGAGACGGCGCGCTACCGGCCCGACGGCAAGCGCGACCTGCTGCCCGTCATCGCGCCCGCGGCCCCGGTGCGCAACACCGCCCGCAACGTGTCGCGCTCGACGTTCCGCGTGCTGCGCGACGAGCTGACCCGGGCCCGCACCCTGGTGGAGAAGGCCCGCGCCGACGCCACACCTCAGTCCTGGGAGGCCCTCTTCGAGCCGCTGGCCGACGAGCTGCCCACGCGGCTCGTGCTCACCCTCGACGCACCGACTCCGGAGGCACGCGAGGTGGCCGCGGGCTGGGTGCTCGGACATCTCACCGCGCTGGTGTACCGGCTGGAGGGAGACCGTCGCGTCTTCGCGCGGCCCCTGCCCCCGGCCTCACCGGAGGGCCCCTTCATCATCGGCCTGGACGCCCGCACCGCCCCGCGCGGGGAGCTCGCCCGGACAGTGGAGGAGTTCCAGGCCTCATTCCTGGAATGGAGCCACCGCCCCGCCGGGGCCTCGCTGCGCGTGGAATTGCCGCACGTCTGAAGCCCACCTCCGTGGAAATACGTAGCGCTTTCGCGCCGCCGCCCGTGCGTCTGTCCATGGACCAATCACAGCCATAGACGAGAGCACCCGAAGAAGCACGGAAACAAGGTCATCTCGCACCGGAGTCGGGTGCGCCTGTGGGGCGCTGGACGTTGGGAGCCGGAGTCCCGTTCCACGATACGGGGGCAGCACCGACACCGCGCGGCGGGGCAGAGGTCGCGTCCTCCCAAAGACACCCATTCCCAAACAGCATCACCCATCTTGACGCCAGGACCGTGTCTGTCGTTCCATCCCATGTCATGACGACAAGGCGCTTTTCCTTCGCTGACTGTGATTGCTGGAGGAATCGCCTGCTTGACCCCGCTGGCCTCGCCAGCGCGGCGAAGCGCCTGGGCTCCGGAAGTGGAAGCGCCGGCACCCGAGCCACTGCCCGCCGCACAGGCGTCAGGGCTGCGCTTCGACGTGCTGCCGGCTGAAGCGTAGGTCCTCGTCAATGGAAAGGTGGGCACCGTGAGCAGCCTGGTGGTGGGGGCGGGCTGCTCGCGGTGCCCCCGGGCATCCCCGAGCCGGCCCACCGTGACGGTTTTCACAGCATGGGCAGCCACCGCGTCCTGGTGACACGTGCGATGCTGCGCGGCGCACTTCCACGTGGGGGACACTGATGGCGGAGACCTATCGCGTCGCACGACTACCCATCCGGTTGCGCGGCTTCGTCCGGCCGGACACGAGCTCGCAGTTCGAGGGCTACGTCGAGCTCGGCGACTACCACGTGCTCGAGGAGCGACGCAGCTTCCCGACACCCGACACCGACTACGCGCGGCTGGAGGTGCCCACCCTGGGCGCGCTCGACACGTGGGTCTGCACGCGCTGGCGCACCCAGCAGTACGCCCGGATCCTGGACCTGGAGAAGCCTCCCGCCGTGGCGCGGCTCTCGTTCAGCGTCGAGCCCCTCGCCGTGGACGAGGAGCGGCTGACGAAGCTGCTCGGGGCGTTCCGTGACTACCGCTACGAACTGGACCAGGCGCGCTACCCGTGGGTGCTCCCGGGCGTCGTCCTCCCGCAGGCGCCGCCCGCGGTGAACAACTGCTGCACCTTCGTGGAGGCCCTGACGGTGAAGGCCTTCTCCGACGCGCACGGCAGCGCCTTCGAGTGGGATGCGCGCCGTCACCGTCAGATGATGATTGCCTCCAATGAGGACTACTTCTCCCCCGTGACGGCCGCCGTGGAGAGCGGCATGGGGATTCCCGCCCCGTCCCCGGACGTGCCGCCCCACCCGTGGACGCTGGTGCAGGGCTGGCGCAACCAGTGGCGCTCGGGGCACACCTTCCTCGTCGTGGACCACCACGCCGCCACCGACAAGGTCCTCACGCTGGAGTCCAACACCGCCTACGGCCTTGATGGTGTGGGCTACCGCGGCATTGGAAACCTCCGCGACATCGGGCTCAAGCCGCCCGCGAAGTGGTGGGAATTGCCCGACGTGTGGACCTGGCGCCGTGTCACCTCCACGTACCTCTTCCGTCAGCAGGCGTGGCTGAAGGTGCGCAACCGCACGCTGTCCGGGCTCGAAAACGCGCTCCCCTGAAGCGCTCAAGCATTTCTGGTATTCCAGCTCTGGCGCGAGTGCATCTGTCTTCACCCCTCGCGCCAGGAAAGGGACCCGGACATGCGAGAGCGTCGAATGGAATGGAGCTGGGGAGCAGTGTTCCTGGGGATGGCGGCGGCCCTGGCGGGCTGCGCGCCGGACATGGGAGAGGCGGAGACGCATCCGCTCACGGAGCAGCAGGCGCTGGCGGCCTGCACCTACGTCATCACCACGAACACGTACGTGGGCGCGGACTACTGGGGCACGCTGGTCTTCAAGAACACCGGCACGGCGGCGATGACGAGCCCCACCATCGCCTTCGGCGTCCCCAGCGGCATCGTCTGTGACTACGACGAGCCGGGCTGGACGCACACGCAGAGCGGCACGACGTGTACGTACTCGAGGACGTCGGCGCTGACCGTCGGCGTGAATGCGTCCTACACGTTCTATTACTCGACGTCGTCGTCCACGTCCTTCACGGCGGCCAACGTGAGCATCAGCGACCCGAGCTGCGGCAGCACTCCGCCTCCCACGGGCACCGGGTTGAGCGCCAACCAGAAGAAGGTGTCGGAGGACCTGACGAGCATCTGGGAGAACGACACGCCCACCATCGACTACGCGTACTCGGAGAACATCCAGGACGGGCGCGGGTACACGAATGGGCGCGCGGGCTTCTGCACGGGGACGGGCGACGCCATCCAGGTCATCCAGTGCTACGTCAACCTGCGCAGCGCGGCCAACGGCAACCTGATGGCGAAGTACATGTCGGGGCTCACCACCATCAACAACCGCTTCCTCTCCACGGGCCAGGACCAGGCCTCCACGGCCGAGCTCGACTCCGTGGGCAACTGGCCAGCCGACTGGGCGACCAGCTACAACAACACCACCACGCGCGCCGACTTCAAGAGCTGCCAGGACCAGATCAGCGACAAGCTTTATTACACGCCAGCGATGAACGAGGCCGCGAAGTGGGGGCTCACCCAGGCGCTCTCGAAGGCGGCGCTGTACGACGCGTACATCAACCACGGCGAGTCTGGTGCCCGGAGCATGATTCGCTCCGCCAACACGGCGCTGGGCAACTCGGGCCAGGTGGCGCCGGTCATCGGGTACAACGGCATCACGGAGAATGCATGGCTGCAGAAGTTCCTGGAGAAGCGCCGCGACGTGCTCGCCGGGGACTCCACGTGGATTGACGCCGTGGACCGCGTGGCCGCGTACGAGAAGCTGCGCCGCAAGGGGAACTGGGATTTGGGCACGGCCTTCCGGAACGACGTCCGCGCACGGGACTGCTGGGGGACGACGTACCCCGCCAGCGGCTACACGGTGCGCGCCATCAACCCGGATGGCACGTGGAGCACGCCGGCTTCGTACACGTACTCGTGCCAGTGACGGGCTGACGCATCACCGCCGGAGCGCCCCACGGTGGGTGCGCTCCGGCGAGTGGACGACTCACGCGGTGAAGCGCCGTCGGCGCAGGTCCAGCATCCACGCCTCCAGGGCATCGACGGCCGCCTCGGGCGGATCCTCCGGGAGCACGGACTCCGCCAGGGCCGCGTCGAGCACCTCGAAGGAGCGTGCCACCTCGGCGCGCCACTTCTGGCTCAGCTCGTCGGGAAGCTCGCTCTTCTCCCCGCGCGTCTTCTGCTCCACCAGCGCGTGCGCCTCCGAGAAGCCATACAAGTCGAGCAGCTCGGTGACGTCCGTCTCCACCACAGCGGTGCGCAGCGCGTGCGTGCCCGTCAGCGTGGTGCGCAGGACGTAGAGCAGCTTCTTGGCGGACTTGAAGCCGCTCTTCTCCCACTCCCGCAGCTGGCCGTGGGCGAAGCCCCTGTAGTGCCGGTGCACCCGGCGCGACAGCACGGCGCGCACGTGGGGCTTGAGCCCCTCCAGCTCCGGCGAGGCGCGCACGCAGATGGCACCCAGCACGCGCTCGATGTAGTTGCCATTGCCTTGCAGGATGCCCTGGAGCACCGGCTGCAGCTCGTTGGACGAGTAGTCCACCTCCACGCCCTCCAGAATCTGAAGGCGCTCGGCGGTGATGTGCTTCGGCTGGAGGCCGAGCAGCGTCGCGGTGGGCACCACGTGGATGGACTTCAGGTCCAAGTCGCTGTCCGGCGAGGGGAAGCCATACGCGTGCGCCCCGGACAGGGCGATGACGAGGTGCTCGCGCTTCGCCGACTCCTCGTCGAGCACCCGGTCCGCCACCACGCGCTCATGTTCCTTCAGCGTGCCCTTCATTCCGCCTCCCTCCACTCCATGGCCGGAGCCTCCGGCGCGTCACGTCCCAGCGGACCGGGCTCCTTCAGCACCCAGCGCCGAGCCACCTCGTCTCCCACGCGCCGCAGCAGCCGGTCCGCCCGCTCGTAGTCCGGGTGCTCCGGCAGCTTGCTCTCGCGGTGCGCCGCCTCCAGGTCGGGCGCCATGGCCTCCGCGTCCCGCAGCACGTCCTCCAGCGGCACGCGGCCCGCCTTGATGTCCAGGAGCCGCGCCTTCAGCGCGCCCGACGCCTCGAACGTGGGCGTCCCTTCCCGCAGCCACCCGGTGGCGGTGGCCACCAGTCGCAGCAGGTTGTACGCGTTCTTCGGCCGCAGCTCGCGCGCGGACGGAGGCCGCTGCCCGCCGCCCCGTGCGTACGCGGTGAGCGCCGCGAAGTCGTTGGCCGTCAGCAGCCCCTGGTCCCACAGCGAGCGGTAGAGCTGCTTCACGTACGTCTTTGCCGCCAGCAACGCGTCCTGCTGCGTCGGCGCGCTCCGGGGGGACACCGCGGCCAGCCGCTTCGCCACCTCGTCCAGGTCCGGGGCGGGCTCCTCGCAGAGCCACTCCAGGAGCAAGTCCCGGTGCTCGGCCAGCCGCTGGCTGCGGGTGAGCTTGTCGAGCTGACTCATGGCGTACCGGCCGAAGCTGCCGAAGATGGCCTTCGACACGAAGGCCTCGCGCTCCGCCAGCAGCCACTCGCCGAGCACATCCGTGGCCTTCGCGCCGGGGACGAACAGCGTCTCCAGCGTGTTCGGGTCCGCGCGCAGCGCCTGCTCCACCGCCTTGCGCACCTCCCAGTAGGTGGTGCTGCCGTCAGCGCTGACCAGGTCCATGGGCGCCTCCACCAGGCCGAAGGTCCACGCCAGCGGCAGGGCGAACACGCCTCGCACGTCCACGTCCGAGTTCTCGTTGGCCAGGCCCCACGCATGGCTGCCCACGCGTGTCTCCACCACCACACAGGGCGTCAGCGCGCTCCACGCGGCCTCGCGGCGCCGGGCGAAGTTCACCTGTCCCACGCGCCGGGGCACCAGCTCCTCGCGCGCGAACCACACCTCGCCCACGCCGACAATCTGCACGTCGAAGCCGCCGTCATGCGCGCGGACCACGCGGCCCACCACGCCCTGGGGGATGCGGCGCCCGCCCGAGGCCAGGCGCTCCACGCGCGTCGTCACCTCGGTGCCGTGCGGCAGGGGCACCGACAGCCGGTCCACCTGCTCCAGGCCCCGGATGCGGCCGGCGCCCGTGCGTGGAGAATCCGTCGGAGAATCACTCATGGCTCACACCTCCCGTTACACAGCGGGGTCATCGCGGACGAGGGAGCCCGCGCGGACCTGACCGGCCTGCGGAATGCTACCCCGGTGCACGGCGAGGACACGCCGAGACGCAGCGCCTACGGGCGAGGGACCTTCCCGGAGCCCCGGGCAACGAGCCGCTCATAGGGCGGCAGGTTGCTGGCCGACTGCAAAGCCTGGAGATAGGCCTCCTGGAGGTCATCGGCCGCGAGCGAGTAGCACAGCGTGAGCTCCTGGAGGTCAGGGTCCGCGTCGTCACCGGCGCGCTCGAGCTCCTCTTCGAGGCGGCGAAGCTCCGCATCCACCGCCTGGACGGCCATCACCAGCGTGCGTCCACTCACTTCGGGCATGAGCCCATCCTCCCGCCTCAGTGCGTTCCCGTCACCCCGGCATCGTGTCCGCGCTCCGCGGCCAGCGTCACCTCGGGGTCCGGCCGCTTGTCCCGCATGGTGACGAACTCCTCGGCCGCGGTGGGGTGGATGCCCACGGTGGCGTCGAACTGCGCCTTGGTGGCGCCGCACTTCACCGCCACCGCCAGCCCCTGGATGATTTCAGGCGCGTCCGCCCCCACCATGTGGCAGCCCAGCACCTTGTTGGAGGTGCGCTCCACCACCAGCTTCATCATCGTCCGCTCGTTGCGCCCGCTGAGCGTGTGCTTCATCGGCTTGAAGCTGGCGACGTAGACGTCCACCTGCCCGTGGCGCTCGCGCGCCTCCAGCTCCGACAACCCCACGCACGCCACCGGCGGCTGGCTGAAGACGGCGGACGGCACGTTGGCGTGGTCCATCTTCATCGGGTTGTCGTGGAAGAGCGTCTCCGCCAGCGCGCGTCCCTCCGCAATCGCCACCGGGGTGAGGTTGAGGCGGTCCGTCACGTCCCCCACCGCGAAGATGTTCTCCACCGACGTGCGAGACCACTCGTCCACCATGACGGCGCCGCGCGGGTCCAGCTTCACGCCCACCTCCTCCAGCCCCACCCCGCCCGTGTTGGGCACCCGACCGGTGGCGTAGAGCACGGCGTCCGCCTCCACCGTCTCGCCCGCCTTCGTCAGCAGGCTCACCCCGCCGTCGGCGCGCTTCTCGATGTCCCGGATGAAGGTGTCCACCAGCAGGTCGATGCCCTTCTTGCGCATCTCCTCCGTGAGGACCACGCGCACGTCCCCGTCGAACCCGCCGAGCACCGTGGGGCCACGGATGATGACCGTCACCTTCGAGCCCAGCCCCTGGAACACCCCCGCCAGCTCCACGCCGATGTACCCGCCTCCGACAATGGCCAGCCGCTTCGGCAGCGAGGGGAAGGACAGCGCGTCATCCGACGTGAGCGCGTGCTCGATGCCCGTCACCTCCGGAGGCAGGTACGGCCGCGAGCCCGTGGCCACGAGGATGCGCTCGGCCGTGTACCGCTTCCCGGCCACCTCCACCGTGTGCGGGTCCACCACCCGCCCGCGCCCCTCCACCACCGTCACGCCCGAGTCGCGCAACAGCCGCGCGTACACGCCGCCCAGCCGCGCCAGCTCCTTGTCCTTGGCCTCGCGCAGCCGCGCCCAGTCGAACGTGGGCTCCTGCACCGTCCAGCCGTACCCGGCCGCGTCCTGGAAGTCCTCGTGGAAGTGCGAGCCGTACACCAGCAGCTTCTTGGGCACGCAGCCCCGGTGCACGCAGGTGCCGCCCAAGTCGCGGTCCTCGCACAGCCCCACGCGCGCCCCGTAGGAGCCCGCCCGGCGGCTGGCCGCCACGCCTCCAGAGCCTCCGCCGATGGTGAACAGGTCGAAGTCGTAACGGGCCATGGTCCTCTCTCCTCCAGATGCGCCGAGCGTGTCCCCCAGAGATAGCGCCTGGAGGGCGCACGCCGCACCCGAAGTGTGAGGCCGGGGTGCATGAAACCCGCGACAGCGGACACTGCGACGTCAGGCCCCGAGCACGGAGTACGCCATGATGCGCTCGCGCAGTTGCGCCAGCAGCCGCCGTGTCCCCTCCAGCTCCGCCTTGCAGCGCTCCAGCCGCTCCGCCATGCCCTCCATGCTGCCCGAGTCGGCGCGCAGCTCGATGTCGCGGCAGTGCCCCTCCAGGGCCGTCGCTCCGAACCAGGCCGCGTTGGACTTGAGCGTATGGGCCGCGCGGCCCAGGTCGTCCATCCGTCCCCGCCCCAGCGCGGTGTACGCGTCGTCCAGCAGGGCCGGCATGCTGTGCAGGGCGGTCTCGATGAGCTCGGGGAGAATCTGCCCGGACTGCGCGCCCAGCTCCCGCCACAGCCGCGCGAGCGCGGAGGGCTCCAGGCCCGGGATGCGCACCATCTCTGGCAGCTCGCCCACGGGCGGGGGCTGTGGCTCCGTCGGGGGCGGGGCCGGCCGGCGGGTGGTGACGGCCTCGGAGCGGCGCGGCTGGCAGCGCAGCAGCGACGCGGCCAGCGCCTCCACGCGGATGGGCTTGCCCAGGAAGTCGTCCATGCCCGCCGCGAAGCACTGGTCCCGGTCGGAGTCCATGGCGTTCGCCGTCATGGCGATGATCCACGGCTGCGCGTGGGGCGGCACCTCCGCGCGGATGCGGCGGGTGGCCTCCAGCCCGTCCATCTCCGGCATCTGCAGGTCCATGAAGACGACGTCGAAGCGCTGCTGAGAGACGGCCTTCAGCGCCTCCACGCCGTTGAAGGCCACCTGCGCGCGGTAGCCCAGCTTCTCCAGCACGAGCAGCGCCAGCTTCTGGTTGGTGGGGTTGTCCTCCACCAGGAGGATGTCCAGCGGCAGCCGGTCTCCCGGGCGCTCTCCGGGGAAGGGCCCCCGGCGCGGCGGGATGCGCTCCACGCGGGCCGCGTGCGCCTGCTTCGCCACGTCGTGGGAGAAGCACGCCATCAGCGCGTCGTGGAGCTGCGACGCCTTCACCGGGCGGGACAGCACCCCGGAGAACAAACCCTCGGGCGTGACACCCCGGCGGCCTGGCGAGGTGAGCAGCAACAGCGGCAGCGTCCGCATGTCGCCCCACTGGCGGATGCGCGCCGCCAGC
Source organism: Pyxidicoccus caerfyrddinensis (assembly GCF_010894405.1). Lineage (GTDB taxonomy): Bacteria > Myxococcota > Myxococcia > Myxococcales > Myxococcaceae > Myxococcus > Myxococcus caerfyrddinensis. The sequence goes on along the minus strand of NZ_JAAIYA010000032.1, from coordinate 108,002 downwards.
GCGGGCCCGTCCAGCCCCGGCATCTGGTGGTCGATGAGAGCCACGTCGAAGCGCGCGCCGGCCTGCAAGCTCGCCAGCGCCTCCGCGCCCGAGGCCGTCTCCACGAAGTCCAGGCCCCAGGACTGGAGCTGCCGTCCCAAAAGCCGCCGGTTGATGGCGTTGTCGTCGACGATGAGCACGCGCCGCCCCTGCAGCAGGGGCTGCTCCGGCAGCAGGTGCACCGCGGGCTGCTGCGCCGAGGCCTTCGCGCTCAGGGAGAAGCAGAAGGTGGTGCCGCTGCCGCGCTCGCCCTCGTTCTCCACCCAGATGCGGCCGCCCATGGCCTCCACCAGCCGCTTGGAGATGGCCAGCCCCAGCCCCGTGCCCCCGAAGCGCCGGGCCACGGACGCGTCGAGCTGGTTGAAGGGCTGGAAGAGCCCCGCCCGCATCTGCTCGGGGATGCCCGGCCCGGTGTCCTGCACGGTGAAGGTCAGCTCCCACGGAGCGTCCGCCGCCCCGGAGGCCCGCACCGCGTCCACCGCCACCACCGCGCCGCCCCGCTCCGTGAACTTGAGCGCGTTGCCCACCAGGTTGAGCAGCACCTGGCGCAGGCGCGACGCATCGCCCACCAGCATGTGCGGCACGTGCGAGGGGATGTCGCAGCCCAGGTCCAGCCCCTTCTCGCTGGCGCGCACGGCCAGCAGGTCCAGCACCGACTCCACGCACTGGCGCAGGTCAAAGGGGTGCAGCTCCGTCTCGAAGCGCCCGGCCTCAATCTTGGAGAAGTCCAGCACGTCGTTGAGCAGCGTGAGCAAGGCCTCGCTGCTCTGGCGGATGGTGGAGACGAAGTCCCGCTGCTCCTCCGACAGCAAGGTGTCGAGCAACAGTCCCGTCATGCCGATGATGGCGTTCATCGGCGTGCGGATTTCGTGACTCATCGTCGCCAGGAAGAGGCTCTTGGCCTGGTTGGCGGCCTCGGACGCCTGGCGCGCCTTCTGGAGGTCGGTGATGTCGTGGTAGATGGCGATGAAGCCCAGCTGCCGCCCGCCCACGGACACCGGCAGCGCGAGCAACTCCACGTCCACCACGCTGCCATTCTTGCGCACGCGCCGGGTGACGGAGTGGACGCGGCCCCGGGCCACCACCTCGCGGCTGGCCCGCTCCGCCTCCGGGAGCACGGTCTGCTCGGTGGCGACGAGCTCGAAGATGTGCCGCCCCAGCGCCTCCTGCGGCGTGTACCCGAAGAGCCGCTCCGCCTCCGGGTTCCACGACAGCACGCGGAACTGGCGCGTGATGGTGACGATGGCCACGGGGCTGTTGCGCACCACCGCCTCGAAGAACTCCTTCTGCTGGCGGATGGACGCCTCCACCTCCAGGGGCCCCGTCATGTCCTGGAGCTGCAGCACCCAGCCCCCGCCCGCGCCGTCCGTGCCGGGCAAGGGCAGCGTCAGCACGCGCAGGTAGTACACGGTGCCCCCGCCGCCCGGACGCTGGCCGGCCAGCTCCGTCTCTTGCGGAGCTTCGGCGGAGGCACGGGACTCGGGCGGCCGCCACCCGGGGAGGACCTGCGTCACCGGGCTGCCCACGAGCCCGGCGCGCGGCCCGAAGAACCGCTCCGCGGCACGGTTGAGCTCCAGGATGCGCTGCCCGGAGTCGAGCACGAGCACCGCGTCACGCGAGTGCTCGAACACGGCGGAATGTGCGCTGGACGCCAGGTCGGACACCCTTCCCCCTACCTCCCAGTGTAGGTCGGCCCATCTGACCGCCACCACGCGGCGGACGGGTTTCTTCGGAGCCCGCATCATGCCAGACAGGCGAGCGGCGCAGCAGCGGACGACGCCTCCCGGCAAGTAAACCGGAAAGCCCGGAGGAGTAGCGGGCAAGGAAGAGACGTCACCCCGCGTCAGGGGGTTGGCCCTGCCCCACACCCGGAGCGCTTTCCCTGGCGCGCGGGAGTCAACGAAGATGGGCGGACAGGAGCCTCCCCATGCGCCCCATCGCCCTTCTGCTGGGCCTCGCCGCCACCCTCGCGAGCGCCCAGCAGCCGGCAGCCGCCGACTCTCCCCAGGATTCGCTCCCCCCGCCCCCCCTCACGGCCTCGCCCACGTCTCCGGACGAGCCCGAGTGGGCCACGCCCCCGACCTTCACGCCCCCCGCCGCGACCGGAACGGACCAGCAGGAGGTGCCCACCCCCACCGCGCACCCGGCCGAAGAGGCCGCGCGTGAGCCGCGCCCGCCGGCCCCCGTCGCGGAGCCCGCGCAAGCGCCGAGCCGCCCCCCGGCGTCGGCGCCGCTGCGGGCCCTGGAGCCGCCGCCGAAGCGCTCCGTGCGCTACAGCCGCCTCTCCGCGGAGTCGGGTGGCCCCACGCTGGTCCTGTCGGAGGCGCTGGGCGGCATGGTCCTCGGCGCCATGCTGGGCGACAGCTACGACACCCCGGGGGGGCGCAGCGACAACGCGTACATGGGGGCGATGGTGGGCGCGCTCACCCTCGGCACGGCGAGCACCCTCTACCAGTACTTCATCCCGGTGAAGCGCAACGAGTCGCTGCTCGCCGCGGGCGCCGCGACGCTGGGCTTCACCGCCGGAGTGAGCGCCGCCAACGGGTGGGACCTGGACAGCCGGCAGCGGGCGCTGCTCGCCCTCGGCACGTCCCAGGTCGGCGTCGCCAGCGTGCTGCTGCTCACCGCGGGCGGCAAGGACGTGAGCGACGGCGACACGGGGCTGGTGGGCATGACGTCCTTCTATGCCCTCATCACCACCGGGCTCGTCGAGTACATCGGCTCGCGCCAGTCCGGGGACAGCTTCCGCTACACGCCGCTGCTGATTGCCCCCGCGGCGGGGATGCTCATGGGCGGGCTGCTGGCCATTCCGCTGGAAATCGAGCCCTCCTCCATCCGCGACGTCACCCTGTTCCCCATGGGGATGGGGCTGACGGCGCTGCTGGTCGGCTCGCGGCTGGACGTCAGCAACGTCACGGTGGCGAAGACGGTGCTGGGCACGGTGGCGGGGACGTTCGCCATCACCGTGCTGCTGTCCGCGCTGGCACCGGACGGGCCCACGCAGCGCGAGCGCCGCGCGGACGGCTCGTTCCAGCCCGTGCCCGTGCCGGTGGTGGTGCCGGCGGGCCGGGGCAACGACGCGGTGGCCGCCGGCCCCGGGCTGTTCATGCGCTTCTAGCGGCTGGTCCACCAGGCCTTGAAGGCCTTCCAGGAAATCTTCCCGCTGCGCTCGGTGTCGGCGGTGTCGAAGGCGATGTCCAGCTCCTCGTCATTGACGGGCTGCCCGAGCGCCTCCAGCAGCCGCGCGAACCCGGCGCGGTCGATGGAGCCGGTGCGGTTGCGGTCATAGCGCTGGAAGATGTCGAGCAGCTCGTTGCCGGAGCTGGTCAGCTCGTCCACCGCCGCGTGCTCGGGGGCCAGCGGCTGGATGCCAGCGGACGAGGTCTCCACCTGCTCCACGAACGGAGAGCCCGTGGCCGGCCGCTCGCTCGGGGCAGGGGGCGCGGTGCGCTCCTCGCTCGGGGGCATCGCCTCCACCGTCGGCGTGCTCGGCGCGGGGGGCCTCGCCGCGGGCTTCCGCGGGCGCGCCGCCGGAGTGGGGGGCGTCCGGGGAGCGGCCGGCTTCGCGGCGGACTTCCGGGCACCCGCCGGCTTCCGGGCAGCGGCCGGCTTCGCCGCGGCCTTCCTCGCGCCGGCCTTCTTCGCGGGGGCCTTCTTCACGGCCGCCTTCTTCGCCGCGCCTCGTCTGGTTGCGGCCTTCTTCGCGGGGGCCTTCTTCACGGCCGCCTTCTTCGCCGCGCCTCCTCGGGTTGCGGCCTTCTTCGCGGGGGCCTTCTTCCTGGCCGCCTTCTTCGCTGTGGGGGCACGCCGGGATGACTTCTTCGCAGCACTCGTCTTGCGTGACTTCGTTGCCATGATGAGCCCCTCCCTGGGCGGCGCGCATCGTAACGCCGTTGCGGTGCGGGAAAGCAGCCTTGTGTCGCGCGGCCCCGGTCCCAACGTCCGGAACACCCTGGGGCATCCATGCGCCGAACGACGACAACCGCACGGGGAGGAGTCCCATTGCTGCCACGTTTCATGCACTCTGCGCCTGAATCGCACGCGGCCCCTGGCGCCCGGCCGCGTGCCACTCCAAATCTGCGGAATCGGAAGGATGAGGGGACGCGTGCAACAGAGGGACTGGACGTTGTCTGGCATCTGCCTGGCGGTGCTGCTGGGCCAGGCGCCGGTGCTCGCGGGGCCGCCGGCCCAGGGCACTCCGGCGGGGAAGACGCTGCCGGCCCGGACCGCGGACTCGGCCTTCTTCATTGCCCGGAGCACGAACCGGAACCAGGTCCACTACGGCGTCCGTGTCGACTCGGACTGCCGCCCCCAGGGGCCGCAGCCGGTGCATGCGTACTGGCGGATGCTGGAGAAGGGCGAGAAGAACACCGAGCCGCTGCTCGGCCGTGAAGCGCCCGCCTACGGGCTGGGGGACGTGCAGCAGGTGGAGGCCACCTCCACCGGCTGGCGGGTCCACGTGCGGCTGCGGGCCTGGCCGGACCGCGCCATCGACCTGGACGTCTTCCGGGCGAACGGCCAGTGCGCCGCCCGGGCGTACACCCTCATGGAAGGCAGGGTGGCGCAGATTGAGCGCATCTTCGTGAAGACGGCCTGGCCCACCGGGGTCGACTACGTGCTGCTCAGCGGCACCGGGGTGGATGGCCGCTCCGCCCGGGAGGTCATCAAGAAGTAGGCGCCCCCGGGCCCCAGGAGCGAGCCGCCGGTCAGGCGCTTGCCTGCCGGGTGAAGTCCTGAAAGACCCACCCTGGGCAGCAAGCCCTGGCTATCCTGGAACCCTGGCGTGCAAACTGGTAGCAGGCCGTGCGCTGGTCCTCATGGCAGCTTGGCGTTGGATGGCGGTAGCAAGAGGGACCTGCGAGATGTTCACATGCCGCCATGCGCAGCGAACAGGGCCGCCCGCGCACCCAAGCGAGACACCCGCCCGGACCCCATTGGACTTCCGCGTCTGAATGAATGACTCACTAGAGACTCTCCTCGCCGACGGCATCATCGAGGCCGTCATCGGCCAGCTGAAGACCGGCAAGGAGGCGGAGGTGTGGCTGGTCCAGCACGCTGGCGAGGTGGTCGCGGCCAAGCTGTACAAGGAGCGCCACGAGCGCAACTTCCGCAACAACGTGGGCTACCGCGAGGGGCGCGAGGTGCGCAACTCCCGCACGCGCCGCGCCATGGAAAAGGGCAGCCGCTTCGGTCAGGCCGCCGCCGAGGAGGCGTGGAAGAGCGCCGAGTCGGACTCGCTCTACAAGCTGTACGCCCAGGGCGTACGCGTGCCCCAGCCGGTGCTGTTCTACGAGGGCATCCTGCTGATGGAGGTGGTGCTCGACGCCCAGGGCCAACCCGCCCCTCGGCTGGTGGAGGCCCCTCCCGCCACGCCCGAGGAGGCCCAGGCGCTGTACGTGGAGCTGCGCTCCCAGGTCGTGAACATGCTGTGCGCCGACCTCATCCACGGGGACCTGTCCCCGTTCAACATCCTGATGAGCTGGCAGGGCGCCACCATCATCGACTTCCCGCAGACGGTGGCGGCCGCGCGCAACAACCAAGCGGAGTTCTACTTCCGGCGTGACCTGGACAACGTCCGCAACTTCCTCGCGGGAATCGCCCCGTGGCTGTACGACGCCGAGAGCGACACGAGCGAAATCTGGAATGCCTATGTGCGCCGGGAGCTGACCCGGGACTTCACGCCCCGCCGCAACGGCGCACCGGGCCGGGGAGGCGTCAAGGGTCCGCGTGACGGGCGCCAGGGATTCGTGCAGGAGCACTCGGCTCCGGCGGAGCTGGTGCCGGTCGCGGCCCAGTCCACGATGACGCCCGAGGAGGCTGCCGAGGCCGAGCTGCGCGAGCTGGAGGCCCTGGTGCTGAAGCAGGGTGGCGGCGAGCGCGGCAAGCCCGCGGCGGCGCCTCCTCCGCGTGGGGGACGGAATCGCGCTGGGGGTGGCCGGTCGCCGCCGCGCGCGGGTGGCAATGGTGCGCGTCCGCCCATGGGTGGAAACGGCGCGCGTCCGCAGAACGGGCAGCGCGCGGCGAACGGGGCACCGCCCGCCGCCGGTGGACCTCGGGGCGGCGGCAACGGCCGTCCCGCGGCGAACGAGCCGCGCGGTGGAGGCACTCCGGGCGCACGAACCCATGAGCCGCGTGCGAACGGCACTCCGGGTGCGCGGCCTGAGCAGCGCGCCGGTGGAACCCCGGGTGCGCGGCCCGAGCAGCGTGCGAACGGCACTCCGGGTGCGCGCGTCAATGAGCAGCGCGGCGGGCCTCCAGGCATGCGAGTCGATGAACGTACCGGTGGCAATCCGGGTGCTCGCTTCAACGACCCGCGCGGCGGGCCCCCGGGTGCGCAAGTCGAAGAGCGTGCCAGCAGCAACCCGGGTGCTCGCGCCAACGAGCCGCGCGGACGTGGCAACCCAGGCCCACGGACCAACGACCGTGCCGGAAACAACCGGGGCGCCCGCTTCAACGAGCCGCGTGCGGGGGGAAGCCCTGGCGCGCAGCCCGAGGAGCAACGTGCCAACGGCCATCCGGGCACACGCATCAGCGAGCAACGCACGGATATGCCCGCGAGGAACGGGCCACGTGGCGCAGCCGCCCCGGTCGAGTCCGTGCCTTCGAGCGACCCGCGCATGACGGAGGGCCGCCCCGCCCGGAACGAGCAGCGGCCCGGCAACAACGGGCGTCCGCCCCGGAACGAGCAGCGGCCCGGACGCAATGGCCGCCCGCCCCGGAACGACGCGCAGGCCGGGGCCAATGACATCGCCTCGGCGGGTGAGCCGCGCAACGAGCCGCGTGGCAACGGCGCCACTCCGAGGGGCGAGCGGCGCGGAGGTCCTGGCCGCTCGCAGCCCGTGGTGGAGTCGCGGCCCGCGAGCAACGGCGCCGCCACAGGTCCGGTGACGAACAACCTCCGCGAGGCGCGCTCCGCGGGTCCGGGCAACGGCCCGGCTCCCAGGCAGCCGCGGCAGGGACCGAACCGTGGGGGCTCCCGGCCCGCGCGGGCCTCGGCGCCCCAGGTCTCCTTCGTCGGCCGTCCGGCCTCGTCTTCAGACCCGGGCCCTCACGAGACGGGTTCCTGAGCGAAGCGGGCCTCTCTCAGGAGAGGCTCAGGCGCGTACGACGGAGACAGTGCGGCCCGCGGGCGTCTGCGCGCGGGTCGCAACGGTGCGCTCGGCGATGGGGGGCTGCCCGCTGCGCCGGTCGAAGATGACCAGCCAGCCGGTGTCGAGCCCCAATCCCGCCAGATACCTGTCGAGCTGGGCCAGCCCTTCGTCCAGCGGGTCCTTCTCCTCGTCGCGCCACACCTTGAGCTCCATCGCGAGCGTATCGGAGCCGTAGCGCAGGCACAGGTCCATGCGTCCCGTGCCGATGGCGTACTCACGCTCCAGCGTGCCTCCTCCATTGGCGACCCGGTGCAGGAAGGCCATCAGCACCAGGTGCGGTGCAATCTCATGGTAGGGCGCGGTCCCCAGCAGGGGCTGGCCATGCTGGCGCCAGAAGGCCAGGAACGCCTCCATGAGGCGCTCCATGTCGAGCCGCCCGTCCGCACGCAACCACGGAGGCGCGGACTGCATCGGAGGCAGGGACGCGAAGGCCGTGTTTCCGAGGACCCGGAGGATGACCTCCCGGTAGAGCGGATTGGCCATCTCCACGCCGCCCGTAGTGCCCACGCGCACCAGGCCCAGGTCCTGGACGAAGCGCAGGTCGTCCTGGGGAATGTCGCCCAGCGCGAGGCCCGCGAGCATGGGCTCGAGGATGCGCCGCACCCGGGTTTCACGCAGGCGCTCGGCGAGACTGTCCAGGTGCGTGTCCTGCCGCTTGAGGAGGATTTCCTTCGCGGCGTCGACATGAGCCGCCGTCAGGGCCTGGGTCCGGTCCGGTACGAGCTGCTGCACCATCTGACGGGCCAGGGCATTGACCAGCCAGGGCTGCCCCTGGGTCCAGTAGAAGGCTCGGTCCACGGCTTCGGGCAGGAAGCGCTGCCCGGTGTCGTCGGTGTGCTGTTGATAGAGCTCCGCGACCTCGTCATGGATGAAGTTGCGTAGGGTGAGCGACTCCACCTTGATGTTGAAGGGGCTGGAGGTGCCCAGGTGGCCCTGGCCGCCTGATGCAATCTTGTAGTCGCGAACATCACGCAGGCCGCATAGGACCACGGAGGAAGGGAAGCCTTCGGGCCTGTCGTGGAAGCCCCCGCGCAGTTGACGCAGCACGCTCAGGAGGCTCTGGCCCCGAAGCGCGTCGATCTCATCGAAGAAGAGCACCAACGGCCGGGGACACTCACGTGCCCAGGCCCCCAGCGCCGTGCCCAAAAGTTGGAGGTCAGGTGCGTCTGGGAATGGGGGCGGGCGCAACTCCGAGGGCAGGTAGAGCTCGGCACTCCGGCGGATGCGTGACAGCAACGTCCTCTGTGCCTCGGCGAAGTCGTCCCCCGCCACCTCCCCCTCCTCGCAGGAGAAGTGAAGCGCGGCGTAGCGCCCGGAGGCGGTGAGCTGCCCGGCCAGGGACCGGAGCGCCGTCGTCTTGCCCACCTGCCGGGGCGCGTGGAGGACGAAATAGCTCTTCTGGTCGAAGAGCTGCTCGGCCTGGGGCAGGCGTCGCAGCGCCGGCAGCATGTAGTGGTCCGTCGGATTGCACGGGCCCGCAGTGTTGAACCAGCGAGGCATGCAGCGAAGGTAACACCTTCCCGCGTCGTGTCCTCCGCGACCTGGATGCCCGCCCGCCTCGCTGTTCAGCCCCAGCCCGGAGCCGCCTCACCCCACCCGGACGACCACCTTCCCGAAGTGCGCCCCGCTCTTGAGGTACTCGAAGGCGGAGCGCGCCTCGGCGAAGGGGAACACGCGGTCCACCACGGGCCGCACCCCGTGCAGCGTCAACGCGCGGTTCATCGCCTCGAAGCCCTGACGGTGACCCACGAGGATGCCCTGCACGCGCAGGTTCTGCATCAGGATGGGCGTGAGCGGCACCGTGCCCGCGCCGCCGCTGAGCACGCCGATGACGGACACCGTGCCGCCGACGCGCACCGCGCGCAGTGACTTCTCGAACGTCCCCGCCCCGCCCACTTCCACGACGTGGTCCACGCCCACGCCGCCCGTCAGCGCCCGCGCCGCCTTGTCCCAGTCCGCCGTCGTCGCGTAGTTGATGACCTCGTGCGCCCCCAGCGCGCGGGCCTTCTCCAGCTTCTCGTCCCGGCTCGAAGTCAGGATGACGCGCGCCCCCAGCATCCGCGCAATCTGCAGCGCGAAGATGGAGACGCCACCGGTGCCCTGCACCAGCACCGAGTCCCCCGCCTTCAGCCCGCCGTAGGTCACGAGCGCGCTCCACGCCGTGACGGCCGCGCAAGGCAGCGTCGCGGCCTCCTCGTCGGACAGGTGCGCGGGCGTGAGCACCACGCCGTCCTCGTGGAGCAGCATCGTGTCCGCGAGCGCGCCATCCAGCGGCCCGCCGAGCGTGCTCGTCTGCGCGGCGCGGGTCGGCTCCCCGGCGAGCCACGCCTGCGAGAAGATGCCCATCACCCTGTCACCGGGCTTCACGCGCGTGACACCCGGGCCCACCGCGTCCACCACGCCCGCGCCATCCGAGTTCGGAATCAGCGGCAGCTTCTGACGCGGGTTGTAGCGGCCCTCCACCATCATCAAGTCGCGCTGGTTGAGGCTCGTGGCCTTCACCCGCACGCGAACCTGGAACGGCCCCGGCGTCGGGTCCGGCCGCTCGCACGCCACCAGCTTGTCCAAGCCGAAGCCGTCTCGAATCTCGTAGGCCTTCATGGGGCCCTTTCTACGCCATCCGGTCCAGTGACGCACCCGAGGCGCTTCACGCCGAGAGCCCCGGTCCGTCTCTATGATGCGGCGGCGCCGCCCACCGGCGAGCATTCACTCGCTAGCTGGAATTCATTCACCATCTGTCACCATCGTGGAGTGGGCCATGGGCAAAGCACGTCGCGACCTGAAGACCGATCCCGCTCGCGGACTTACCGTCGCCGGGCAGAGCGTCTATTACAGCCTCGGCTCGCCGGATTGGACCAACCTGACGAACGGGCCGTACGCGTCCTCGACCTACAGCTACTCGCCGCCGCCGGGCGGGGGTGGGCCGAACATCGAGCTGGCGACGATGAACATGGCGAACTGGGGCGGGGCGGGCAACTGGTACTCGGCGAAGATGCGGCTCGGCGTCGCGCTCGGCTTTGGCCAGTACGAGCTGTCCATCAAGGTGGGCGCCGGGAGCGGCGTGACCACGACCTTCTACTTGAGCGAATTCAATCAGGACCAGCAGCAGGAGATCGACTTCGAGTTCTCCGGCCACTGCACCCCCGGGTCCACGCCGTGTGGCACGCAGAGCGTGTCGACCAACGTCTGGTGGCAGGGAAAGCAGTACGTGAACACCGCGACGCCGCTGTGGACCGGCACCCCGCCGAACCCGCTGCCCGACACGACCTCCGGCTGGGGCGCGTCGGTGTACCGCTACCGCATCGACTGGGAGCCGGACATGGTCACCTGGTCGGTCGACCTCACGGGCACGGGCAACAACTACGTCGTCATCCGGAGCCAGGACATGTCGACGGTCGGCCCCTACGACGAGTCGCTGTGCTACGCCTTCATCAGCTTCTGGCAGGGCTGGACGCCCGACGGCTCGCCGTTCCTGAACGGCGCCGACGCGTCCGGCAACTGCGGCGCCTCGGGCGGTTGCTACCAGGCGTTCTATTTCCAGTCCCTCAAGTTCACGCCCTCGGCGAACAACCAACTCGTCGCGCTGGTTCCCTGAGGAGCGAGACAGCCACCGCACCGCCTCCAACAGCCTTCCGGGGGTGGAGTCGCTCTTTCGCCGCCCGCGCGCCTACACTGTGTCGCCAACAGTGCACGCCCTCCTCCTCACCCTCTGCCTGCTCGCCGCCGCGCCCACGCCGCGCTTCCCGCAGGGCACGGCGAGGATGGAGCCAGGGCCCGCGCCACACGGCCTGCCCGACTGGGACGTGAAGCGCTGCGCGGAGTGCCACCCGGCCCAGGTGGAGTCGTGGCGGAACAGCGGCCACGCCAACGCGCGCATCGACGACGTCTTCCAGGTCGCCATCACCGAGGACCGTCCCGCCTGGTGCGTGCAGTGCCACGCCCCGCTCGCGCGCAACCTGGAGCGCGGCGCCCTCCCGCCCGACAGCTCCACCGAGGAGCACGGAGTCACCTGCGCCGGCTGTCACGCCGCGCTCGGTGACGCCCGCGCCACGCCGGGCATGCCCTGCGCCGGCTGCCACCAGTTCGGCTTCCCGGTGCTGAACGGTAGCGGCCAGCGCGTGCGCCTCTCCGCCACCCAGTGGCAACAGGACACGGTGGGCGAGTGGACCCGCTGGCGCGACCAATTCCATGACACACGTCACTGCACGGACTGCCACATGCCGCGCGGAGACCACGGCCTGGGCGGCACGCGGCGCACGGAGTCCCTCAAGGCCGCGCTCGTGGTGGAACAGACGCGAGGCGCGCTCCGCATCTCCACGCGCGAAGTGGGCCACGGCTTCCCCACGGGCGACGTCATGCGCTGGGTGAGCGTGGAGGTGGCGAACGAGCCCCTCTTCGAGTCCCCACGCACGGTGGCCACCTTCGGCCGTCGGCTCGAAGTCCGCGCGTGGCCGGGCGAGTCGCTGCCGCACCTGGGCGCGGTGGAGGACTCGCGCCTGCGGCCCGGAGAGACGCGCCGGGTGCCCGTACCCGAGGGCGCCCGCTACGCCCGCATCGTCTATCACCTCGTGTCCCGGGAGCAGGAAGACTCGGGGCTGTACCCCGCGGGGCTGTCGCGGCTGGTGCTGTGGGCCGCGCCAGTGCAAGCCCGCCCGCCGTCCAAGGACAAGGAGCACGAACCATGATTCTCCTCTCGCTCATCCTCGCCGCCGCGCCGCCGGTGCTGCTCGAACCCGACGCGGGCGGAGCGCACCGGCTGCACCCGCGCCGCGTGACGGCGTCCTCCTTCCTGGAGAACGGCTGGAACAAGCACGCGCAGAACTACCTGCCCCTCTACGTCGCGGACGACGACCCGACCACCGCGTGGGTGGAGGGCGCCAAGGGGCGCGGCGAGGGCGAGGCCCTGGAGTGGTGGGGCCCCGCGCTGACGAAGGCGAAGTCCTTCCGCGTCTTCCTGCGCAACGGCTTCCAGAAGTCCGACAAGCTCTTCCGAGCCAACGCGCGCCCGCGCAAGGTGAAGCTGGAGCCACTCGTCCAGGCCGAGACGGGCGCTCAGGTGACGGGCACCGCGCTGGAGACGGAGCTCAAGGACGTGCAGGGCTGGCAGGAGGTCCGCCTGCCCGTGCCGGCGCAGGTGCAGGGCGTGCGGCTCACGCTCGTGTCCACGTACCCCGGCAGCGCGTACGACGACACCTGCCTCAGTGACTTGCGCGTCTACGTGGACGGCGAGGACCCCTACAAGCCGGAGGCGGAAGCCGCCGCCTACGAGCAGGTGCGCGCCTTCGCCTACGAGCGGAAGCAGGCCGCCGAGCGCAACGACACCCAGGCGAAGCTGGAGTGGGCGCCGCGCTACAAGGTGGAGAAGCTGCTGTCGCTGAAGCGCACCTGGGAGCAGGGCGCCATTCCCGAGGGCATGTCCGGAGCGGTCGGCGTCCTCGCCACCGTCCCGGAGAAGGACAGCTACCGCGAGGCGCTCGCGCGGGCGCGCGAGGTGGCCGCCCTGTTCGACCGCGCGGACCTGGAGCGCGAGGGCCAGGACTCGGAGGCCCGGGCGAAGTGGACGCGCGTGAAGCCCGCCCAGCTCCGGCCCCAGCGGGCCGCCGCGCGGGCCGCGCTCTCCGTCATGGATGACGACGGCCTCGTACGCATCGCAGGGTTGTTGCATCAGGGAGACGCCTCCTTCTTCGAGGCCGATGCCACCCAGGCGCAGATGCGCGCGCGAATCGAGAAGACCCGCAAGCAGGAGGCCCAGACACAGAAGGTCTGCACGGCACAGTGCGTGGAGCGCCGCAAGACGGAGGGACAGTCCGCGGAAAGCTACGACTGCAGCTGCGAGGAAGAGTGCATGGGTTGCTTCGACGGCCCGCTGAGCAGCAAGGAGGAGCAGCTCAAGCACCAGCTCACCGGCGGAGAGTTCATCGTCGGCCCCCTCGCGCGCCCCACCGCCTTCCTGCGCGGGCTGACCGAGGAGTCCGGTAGCCGCGAGTCCTGGCTCACCTTCCGCCAGACGCTCGTCAGCTACGCGGGGGACAAGGCCAGCGTGGTGCTCGTCCGCGCGCACGCGGAACAGAACCTGGAGGTCGGCGAGCCCCTGCGCATCCATGTGCTCGAGTGGACCGAGGCAGGCGGCAAGGCGCGCGTGTCGTCCATCACCTCGTTCATCGTCAACGACCTCACCGTGCGCGTGGTGCGCTACCGCCCCGCTACCAACGCCTGAAGGCGCTCCACCGCCTGCCGGACGGTGAGGATGGTGAAGGGCAGTCCGCTGCGGCCGGCCATGGACAGCACACGCTTGTCCTTGCTCACCAGCCACGCGGCTCCGGCTCGGGCGGCCAGGAGGAGGAACTTCTGGTCGTCCCTGTCACGGCAGCGGGGCAGCTCCGGCGCGGGTGTCCCCTCCCCCGCCGGCACCACGCGCGCCAGGGCCCGGAAGCGCTCCTGCGTCTGCTGCCGCGCCGCCGCGTCCCACCCCGGACGGAAGTTGCGCGACGCGAGCACGTAGCCCAGCTCCGCCAGCGTCTCCGCGTCCGCCCACGCGGTGAGTGTCCCCGCATCGAGGGCCTCGGCCAGGGGACGGGCGTGCGCGTCGTCGAAGGCGAAGAGGTCCAGTACAACATTGGTGTCGAGGACGACTGGAACAGAGGAGAGCATGGGGGATTCCGGGGTGGGTGCGCTATGTTGGCCCCGGAGAACACGAGGGCGGGATGGAATTACAGCTCCTGAAGTGTCCTGGCTGCGGCGCGAAGCTTCCACCTCCTTCTTCGCCCAACGGCATCCTCGCCTGCGAGTACTGCGGCGCCATGGTGTCCGCGTCGGGCTCGGCGGTGTGGCCCATGCCCGCGCGCCCCGCCGACGACCCGCCCTTCGCGCCGGACCGCCCCCGCGTCACCGTCGCGGGCACGCGCTATGTGCTGCTCGGGAGATTGGGACGAGGGGACAGCAGTGACGTGTTCCTCGCGCGGCGCGACGCGCGCATCACCGAGCTGGTAGTGCTCAAGGTGGTCAGGGCCCTCTCGGACGCGGACCTCGTCGCGCGCGAGTACGAGATTCTCGAAGAGCTCCACGGCAGCAAGGCCCAGGGCGCCGAGCACTTCACCCGGCTCCTCCCGCAGCCGGTGGCCCGGGGCCCCGTGAAGGACCCGGAGGGCATCCCGCGCGCGGCGGCGGTGTACCGGTGGAACAGCGGCTTCCAGCACTCGCTCACCGACGTGCGAGAGGTTCACTCCAGCGGCGTGGACCCGCGCACGGCGGTGTGGATGTGGAAGCGCCTGCTGGAGGTGCTCGGCTTCGCGCACCGCAGCGGCTACGTGCACGGCGCCGTGCTGCCGCCGCATCTGCTCATCCACCCGAGGGACCACGGTCTCATGCTGATTGGCTGGTCCAGCGCGGTGCGCTTCGCCTCGCACCAGTCCCTGCCCTGCACCAGCGCGCGTCACCGGGACTTCTATCCGGAGGCCGTCTGGAAGGGAGATGGGCCCACGCCCACCACCGACCTGGTGATGGCCGCGCGGTGCATCGCCTGGGTGATGGGAGGAGACGCAGCCACGGGCTCGGTGCCGGGAGGAGTGCCGCCTCCGCTGGCGGACCTGTTGAAGCAGCAGTGTGACGTGGACCACCGCGAGGTGGCCTTCGACGCGTGGCAGCTCAAGGAGCGCGTGGACTTCGCAGCGCGCGAGTCCTTCGGGGAGCCGAAGTTCATCCCCTTCTCGATGCCGGGGTGGCGCTGATGGGATACGGGAGCTACAGCTACGAGGCCCACGAGACGATGACCCGCGCGCGGTCGGAGCTGCCGCGCCAGGAAGTCTTCCGGCAGGAGCGCTGCCATCCGCTGATGGAGCCGCAAGGCGTGAAGTGGCGAGAGAGCCGCGACAGCGAGGCCCATCCGCAGTCGCTCGGCATCATCTTCTCGCTCGACGTCACCGGCTCCATGGGGGAAATCCCAGACCTGCTCGCGCGCCACCGGCTGCCGGCCTTCATGAAGGCGCTGCTGAGCGCGGGCATCCCTGACCCGCAGGTGCTCTTCATGGCGGTGGGTGATGCGAACGGCGACCGCGCGCCGCTCCAGGTGGGCCAGTTCGAGTCCTCCGAGCGGCAGATGGACCAGTGGCTCACGTGGAGCTACCTGGAGGGCGGCGGCGGCGCGGCGGGCACGGAGTCCTACGAGCTGGGCATGTACTTCGCCGCCCGCCACACTGAGCTGGACTGCTGGCGCAAGCGCAAGCACCGGGGCTACTTCTTCATGACGGGCGACGAGCGGCCCTACGGCTATGTCTCGCGCAAGCAGGTGGCGCAGCTCATCGGCGACACGCTGGAACAGGACCTGCCGGTGAAGCAGGTGGTGGACGAGCTGCAGCTCACCTACGAGCCGTTCTTCCTCATCCCGGACCTCGCACGGCGGCGCAACTGCGAGCGCGACTGGCGGGAGCTGCTCGGCGACCGCGTCATCTGCATGGAGGACCCTACCGACACCGTGGAGGTGGCAGCGGGGCTGGTGGGACTGTGCGAGGGCGCGTTCTCCGACCTCGATGCGCTCGCCCGGCACTTGAAGAAGCAGGACCTCACGCGGCAGCGGCTGGGCGCCGTCATCCGCGCGCTCACGCCCTTCGCGGCGACGCTGGGGCGGGACGGTGTTCCCCGGCCCCCGCTGGAGGACGAGCACCTGCCCACGAACGACGACAACTCGGGGCACCGGCGCCTGCGCTGATTCGCCCGTCGCGGAGCGAGGTCGCCGCCCGGCAACGACCAGAACCGGGCGCCCGGTACGAATACGTCGTCAGGACGTCCGACCTCTCCGCGACAGGTGCCGCATGCCTCTACCCAGACTGACCGTGTTTTCCGCCGTTCTCCTCGCGGGCTGTGCGGCGAACACCCCTGCGACCCGGGCCGAATCCGCCCCGGCGCCCTCGGCTCCCGCGAAGAGCGAGCCCCGCACCATCCGTGAGGCGCTCGCCCGGGAGCTCACCGAGCCGCTGCCTCGCAAGCCCGTGGAGGCCGAGGGCGTCCTCTTCCGGGGCACCGTACCGGCTGCTGGTGCGCCCGAGCTGATGAAGCACCCCAATGGCAGCACCCTGCTCACGGTGCCGATTGGCACCTCCGTGCCCATCACCTGCCTCTTCTACAAAGAGCCCATCGACGCCGGTGCCGCGGCGCGCAACATCTTCGAGTCGCTCATGGACGGGCTCACGCTGCAGAAGGTACGGACCACGGCAATCAAGGCCTACGCGGGCAGCCCCGCCATGTACCTCGAAGGCGAATTCACCCGGGGTACCGGGGAGGCCACGAAGGTAGGCGTCATCAAGGTGATGGTTCACGCCGACCCCGTCCTGCCCAAGGCCTGCTTCCACGATGAACTGGGCTACACGCAAACCTTCCTCGACGTCACCGGGTCCATCGCCACGGGCCTCACCTCCACGGCGACGGAGCAGCCGGTGGCGCCCTACTACAGCGACGTGCAGGTGATGCGCGTGGGCGAGGTGCCCCTCGGGTTCCAGTACACCGCGCTCTTCGGCGCCAAGACGGGCGGGAGCATCCTCGAGGTCAGCACCACGCTGGTGAGTCCCGGCGCTCCCGCGAAGCTCGTCTATGTAGACAGCACCACGGTCGAGCAGGCGGACACCGCTGGCGTGCTCGTCAGCAAGAGGTACGCGAAGCGGGTCAACACCACGACCTCCGCCAACGTCAGCCTGCGCCGGCAGGAGGACGGGAGCTACAACGTCGAGGGCCAGGTGGACGGCAAGGACACGCAGGCGCGCCTGACGGGCGAGCTCATCGGAGAGGTGGGCCTCGCCGCGAGACTGCGCGAGGGGTTGCTGAAGGGCCAGGGCACGCCGCTCGAGGCCATGCTGTGGGTGCCCCCGGCCAACGCATCCGCACCGACGAAGGTGGTGGTCCGTCCCCGCGCGGAAGCAGGTGCCCGCGCCGCCACGATGGAGCTGGGCCCCATGTCCCTGAAGATGGAGCTCGACGCTCACGGCTTTCCACAGCGGACGGAGGTGCCCTCGGGAAGCGCCACCGTCGTCCAGGAGCGGCTGTCCCAGACTGGCGAGCCGTAGGAGCAGGCAGGCGTCGAGAACGGAGGGCCGCGTCCAGGTTCGACGCGGCCCTGGACGCGGGCGGCAGTGAACGCACCGTGCGATGCTGTGGGCCGTCCCCTCGTCACGCCTGCCCATGAGTCCCTCCCGCGCGGCCCACATCGTCGTCGACCTCGGCTTCGGAGATGCCGGCAAGGGCACGCTCACCGACTGGCTGGTGCGCCGCCACGGTGCGTGTCTCGTGGTGCGCTTCAACGGCGGAGCCCAGGCAGGCCACAACGTCGTCACCGATGACGGGCGGCACCACACCTTCTCGCAGTTCGGCGCGGGCACCCTCATCCCCGGCGTGCGCACGCACCTGGCGCGGCCCACCATCCTCCATCCCCTGGCCATGCGGGTGGAGGCCCGCTACCTCGCGGAGCGCGGCGTGCCGGATGCACTGGACCGGACCACGGTGAGCGAGGGCGCGCGAGTCATCACCCCCTTCCACCAGGCCATGGGCAGACTGCGCGAGCTGGCGCGAGGCCCGGGCCGCCACGGCACCTGCGGCGTCGGCGTGGGCGAGACGGTGCGGGATGCGCTCGCGCACCCGGAGGACGCGCTCCACGCGGGAGACCTGGGCAACCCCGTATCGCTCGCGCGCAAGGCCCGCGTCGCACAGGAACGGCTGCGCTCGGAGCTGGCGGACATATTGCGCGCCGCGAGGAATCATCCCCAGGCCGAGCCCGAGCTGGCGCTCATGGATGACGTGGACGTCGCCGAGCGCTGGGCGGACGCCGTGCAGTCCCTGCGTCCCCGTGAGCGCGTGGTGGGCGACGACGGGTTGGACTCACAGCTCCGCGAAGGCACCACCGTCTTCGAGGGCGCGCAGGGCGTGCTCCTGGACGAGTGGCGTGGCTTCCACCCGCACACCACCTGGAGCACCTGCACCTTCGACCTCGCGCTGGAGCTGCTTCGCGAGCAGGGCTTCGACGGTGACATCCACCGGCTCGGCGTCCTGCGCACCTATGCCACCCGCCACGGCGAAGGCCCCTTCCCCACCGAGGAGCCCGCCCTCACTCCCGCCCTGCCCGAGCCGCACAACGGCGCCGCAGGCTGGCAGGGAGGCTTCCGCGTGGGCGCCTTCGATGCCGTGCTCGCGCGCCACGCTCTGGCAGCCTGTGGTGGCGTGGATTCCCTGGCACTCACCCACCTGGACCGGCTCGGGGCCCGCTGGCCCGTGTGTACGGCGTACCGTGCGCCACCGATGGCTGACGACGTGCTCGTCCGGGACACGGCGGAGGCCACCCGCGTGACGGCGCTGCGCCTGGGTCCGCACCGCGACCTCGCCCACCAGGAGCGCCTCACCCATGCGCTGGCCACGTGCATCCCCCTCCGCGAGGAGCTCGACCTGGGAGCGCCGCCCGACGGGCGTGCGGACCGCTTCGTGGCGTGGGTGGAGTCCACGCTGGGAGTCCGGGTGTCGGTGACGTCCCACGGCCCCGCCGCTCGTGACAAGCGAGAGCGGGGGCTGACGGCGCGAACGGCTCCGCGCTAGCCTCGGGCCCCACACACGAGGGGGTCGTGACATGGGGTACGGCAGCTACAGCTACGAAGCGCACGAGGCGATGACGAAGGCCCGCAAGGACCTCCCGCAGCAGGAGGTCTTCACGCAGCGCGCCTGTCACCCGAAGATGGACCCTCGCGGCGTGAAGTTCCGCGAGAGCCGAGACAGCGCGGCGCACCCCAACTCGCTCGCCGTGGTCATGGCGCTCGACGTGACGGGCTCCATGGGCAACATCCCCGAAATCCTCGCGCGCCAGACGCTGCCGTCCTTCATGAAGGACCTGATGGAGGCGGGCATCCCCGACCCGCAGGTGATGTTCATGGCGGTGGGCGACGCGTACATGGACCGCGCGCCCCTCCAGGCGGGCCAGTTCGAGTCCTCCGAGCAGCAGATGGACCAGTGGCTCACGTGGATGTTCCTGGAGCGCGGCGGCGGCTCCAACCCGGCGGAGACGTACGAGCTGGGCATGTACTTCGCCGCCGAGCACACCGCGATGGACTGCTTCGAGAAGCGCGGCAAGAAGGGCTACTTCTTCATGACGGGCGACGAGCCCGCCTTCAACCACGTGGCCAAGGAGCACATCGAGGGGCTCATCGGCACGAAGCTGGAGCGCGACGTGCCCATGGAAGAGGTCGTCAGCCGGCTGGACAAGACCTTCCACCCGTTCTTCCTCATCCCCGACCAGCAGCGTCGCGGCCGGTGCGAGAAGTTCTGGCGCGGGTACATGGGCGACAGGGTCATCTGCATGGACGACCCTGCGGACACGTGCGACGTGGCCGCCGCGCTGGTGGCCCTCACCGAGCGCGCCGTCCCCAGCGTCGACGCCGTCGCCGCTCGGCTGCTCGCTTCGGGCACGCCGAAGGAGCGCGTGAAGGGCATCGTCCGGGCCATCGAGCCCTGGGCCCAGGTCCTCCGGCGCGCGTCGTAGGACACAGACACGCCAGGGCTCTCCCACGAGGGCCCGCGCCGTGGTAGCCCGGGGGCGTGAGCGACTCCTTCGAAACACTCGGCCTCTCGCGGGAGACCCTCGGCGCCCTGCGCCGGGCGCGCTTCACCCGTCCCACCCCCATCCAGGAGCAGGCCATCCCTCCGGCGCTGGAGGGGCGGGACATCATCGGCTGTGCCGCCACCGGCACCGGCAAGACGGCCGCGTACGTCGTGCCCCTGGTGGAGCGCCTGGCCGGAAGGAAGGGCACGCTCGGCCTGGTGCTCGCCCCCACGCGCGAATTGGTGCTGCAAATCGCGGAGCCGGTGCGCTTCTTCGCGGAGCCTCGCGGCCTCACTCACGCGGTGGTCATCGGCGGCGAGGACATGGGGGCCCAGGTCAATGCGCTGAAGGAGCGGCCCACCTTCGTGCTGGCCACGCCGGGGCGGCTGGTGGACCTGCTCGAGAACGATGCCGCCGCCTTCCCGCACCTGGAGGCGCTCGTCCTCGACGAAGCGGACCGGATGCTGGACATGGGCTTCCTGCCGCAGCTCGAGCGCATCTTCGCCGCCCTGCCCCACCGCCGGCAGACGCTCCTGTTCTCCGCGACGCTGGGCGCGGACGTGAGCCGCTTCGCCCGCCAGCGCCTCTACAACCCCGTGCGCGTGGAGGTGACTCGCAGCGGCACCCCCGCCGAGCGCGCGGAGCAGCGGCTCTACTTCGTGAGGGCAGAGGAGAAGACGCCGCTGCTGCTCACGCTGCTCGCCAGCGAGGACCAGACGACGCTCGTGTTCGCCCGGGCGAAGGAGCGCGTGGAGAAGGTCCACAAGGCGCTCCAGAAGGCCGGCTACCGCGCCGCCCTGCTGCATGCGGACCGCACGCAGAACCAGCGCCGGCAGGCCATGGACGGCTTCCGCGACGGCACGTACCGCGTCCTCGTGGCCACGGACATCGCCGCGCGCGGCCTGGACGTGGAGGACGTGGGGCATGTCATCAACTACGACCTGCCGCACGCCCCCGAGGACTACGTCCACCGCATCGGCCGCACCGCGCGCGCCGCGGCGAGTGGCGTGGCGTCCACCTTCGCGATGACTCGGGAGGGACAGGTCGTCACGAAGATTGAGAGCATCATGCACGCGGAGATTCCCCGCGTCCCCGTGCCGCGCGAGGACCCCGTGTTCAAGGAGCACTGGGAGAACTTCCTCGCCGCGCAGAAGGACCCGGGACCGCCGCAGCAGGGAGCGAGCCAGCCGACGCGCTCCCCGGACCAGGGCCCCGGACGGCACGCGCGGACGCACAAGAAGCACCGCTCCTAGGCCCCGCGCTCCTTCTCCAGCTCCGCCCGGAAGAACGCACTGCCCCGGGCGAGCTCCGCCATGTACGGCCGCACGTCTTCACGGGCCTCGGGAGACAGCTTCGCGAAGGGAATCACGTGCTCGTCGGGCACGTAGCGGAACGTGAGGTTGATGCGGCGGGTGCGGAAGTCCGGCAGCTCCGGCGGCATCTCGTGGCCGGCGCGCGTGTCCACCCGCTGCACGCGGTGGAACGTCTGTTCCTTCCACCGCGCACCGCCGAAGAGCTGGAGCGAGCCGTCATCCAGCCACTGCTCCAGCACCACCTCGTCGCGCTCACCGGGGCGGGAGGAGGTGACGAACTGGATGAGGGCGCGCTCGCCGAAGGACAGCGAGGCCACCGGGCCCGGCTCGAAGTCCTTGTGCTCGCCCACGCGCGCGGTGTCCACCCAGCGCCCGTCCTCCAGGCGGCTGCCGTAGAAGTTCACCAGGCACGTGTTGAGGTGCCAGCCCTTCGGCATGTCCGGCCCGCGGAACATCCGCCGCGCCAGCTCCTCAATCTTCGTCACCTGCCGCTGGAGCACCGCCGGGAAGGGCTCGGCCTTCACGCAGCGGTTCAGCACGCCCTTCGGCGGGCGGTAGTAGTCGAGGCACGCGAACTGCCAGTTGCCCAGCCAGTACACCGGCCGCAGCAGCCGCCGCTGCGACTGCCCCGGCGGTGGCGGGAAGTGCTTCGAGTAGCGCTCCTCCCACAGCGGGTGGAGCGTACCGAGCCACGCGACGGCCTCCGCCTTGTCCGAGGCGGACAGGAAGCTCGCGTTGTAGTGGTGGCCCGGGGTGCGCTGCCGGACCTTGTGGGCCAGCGGGCGCCCCCGGTGGGGAGGGAAGGCCATGGGCGCCTCAGCGCCCGTGCGAGATGCCGGCGGACGCCCCTTCAGAGGCCCCCGTACCCACGGCCGGCACGGTGGCGGCAGCGGCGGCAGCGGCCTTCACCGCGGGCGAGTCGGCACCCTCGGCGGTCTTCGCCACGGCGGGCTGCACGGTGCTGCCCTCGGCGGCGACACCCGCGACGGGCACCACTGCGTTGCTCTCGGGAGAAGCAGCCACGGCGGGCACGGCGGCGGCGGCCGGAGCCGGCTTCGCGCAGTCCGACGCGACCTGGGCCTTCGCGGCGACCAGGGCGGGAGCCGGGGCCTCGGGCGGCAGCCGGCGCGGAGGCAGCAGGAAGGGCGGCGGCACGGGGCAGTGCGTGCAGGGCCCGCGCAGCGGCACGGACAGCCGCTGCCCGGCGCGCAGGAAGTTGCTGCGCATCCGGTTGGACTTCTTGATCATCGACACCGTCGACCCGTACTTCAGCGCGATGCCACCCAGCGTGTCACCGTTGCGAATCTTGTGCGTGGTGACGTTGTACTCGGGCTGGAGCGCCAGCAGCGGCTGCACCCGGCGGCCCAGCTCCTGCGCGCGCGGGTTGTGGAAGCGCACGTGGAAGTGGTCGCGGTGCCGGCGCGCGTGGCGCACGACGCCGTTGGGGCCGTCGTTGAAGAGCGAGTCGAGCCACGCCTTGTCCTCGCCGATGGACAGCGCGTAGTTGTAGATGACCTGCCGCACGCGCTTGTCCACGAGGACCATCTGCACATCCGTCTTCGTGACGAGCGCGCGCAGGAACGCCCAGTTGAGCGGCACGTTGATGTACTTCTCGCGCTCGCGCTCACGGATGGGGTCCACCGTCGGGTAGTAGAAGCCGACGTCCACGTCCCGGCCGTTCTGGTGGCTCTTGTGGGGGCGCAGGTAGCCGCCCTCCTTGTTGCTGATGCCGTTGACCCGCAGCGGCGGCGCTTCCGGGAACTTCGCGCGCACCTCGCGGATGGCCTCGGTCAGGTAGTTGACGGTCTCCTCGGTGGCGTAGGCCACCTCGGGGGAGACGACAATCCACTCCGGCCCCTGCGGGAAGCGCTTCGCGTTCACCAGCCGGCCGCTGTGCACGAAGCCCACCGCCATGGACCCGAGCGCGGAAATCTCGTCCTTCCACTTCTTCGCCAGGTCCTCGTCGGAGATGTCCGCCGAGTACAGCGGCCCCGTCGGCAGGTCGCCCGTGCTGGCCACGGCCTCCGGGGACTCACCGTCGTCACCCGCCTCGCCGTCGGCGACCTCGGCCGTCTCGTCGTCCTCGCCCTCCTGGTCCTCGGCGGAGAGCGCGCAGTCCCCGCTGGGAGCGGGAGCCGCGACCACCGCTTCAGCGGTGCTCTCGGCGCTCACGGCGGGAGCCGGTGTCGGGGCAGGAGCCGGCGGCGCCTCGGAGCGCGGCGCGTCCGAGACCTCGGGACGCACGGCGGCGAGGGCCGGCGCAGTGCCAGCGGTAGGGGCCACGCGCGCGGCACAGCCGGCGCAAACGAGCAGGAGCCAGATTGGGTAACGCACCGGGGCGAAGGATGACCCGGAATCCGTCCGGGCTCCAAGTACCTGCCTCGGATTTGTGAACGCCTCCCTGCCCCGGGGGGCAGAACGGGCCCGCCCACCACACGTTTCCAGAGGGAAGCGCTCCGCCCCACCACCCTGCCCGGCTGCTGTCCGGCGAGGCGCGGCGGGGCCGGTTGACGCCCGCATCCCGCTCCGCGTGGGACTCGCGCGGAGGCGGGACGCGGAAGGGACTTCAGCCCGCCTTCGGCGCGGGGGCCGGGGGCGGCGGCTCGGCGATGGCGACGTCCAGCGCCAGCTCGATCATCTCGTCGAAGGAGGTCTGCCTATCCTGCGGGCTGAGCGCCTCGTGCGTGAGGAGGTGGTCGGACACGGTGAGCAGCGCGAGCGCGCGGGCGCCCGTCTCGGCGGCGATGCCGTAGAGCCCGGCGACCTCCATCTCCACGGCGAGGATGCCCATGCGCCCCAGCGTGGCATTGAGCTGCTCCTGCGGGTGGTAGAAGAGGTCGGAGGAGAAGACGGTACCGGCACGCACCGGGCGGCCGCGCTTCTCGGCGGCCTCCACCGCGCGCCTCGCCAGGGTGAAGTCCGGCACCGCGGGGAAGTCGTGGTCCATCAGCCGCATCCGGTTCACCTTGGAGTCGGTGCCGGCACCGGTGGCGACGATGACGTCGCGCAGCTTCACGTCCGTGCGCAGCGCGCCGCAGCTGCCCACGCGGATGAGGACGCGCGCGCCGTACGTCTTGATGAGCTCGGTGGCGTAGATGGAGAGGGAGGGGATGCCCATGCCGTGCCCCATCACCGAAATCCTGCGGCCCCGGTACGTGCCGGTGAAGCCGTACATGTTGCGCACGGAGGTGACCCCACGGGCCTCCTCCAGGAAGCGCTCGGAGATATGACGGGCCCGCAGGGGGTCGCCGGGCATCAGCACCACGTCGGCGAAGTCACCGGGTGCGGCGGAGATATGAGGAGTTGCCATGGCCGCGCACCATACCCTACGGGCCGGCCACCCAGGACACGTGGAAGTGCGCATCCAGCGTGGACTGGGTGTAGCTCGCCGGGAGCGCCGGGAAGGGCGCGGCCTGCTTCACGGCCGCCAGCGCGGCGGCATCCCACGCCTTGGAGCCCGACGGCGTGCTCACGGTGGCGGACACGAGCTTCCCGTCCCGGCCAATCACCGCCTGCACCACCGCCTTCTTCCCCAGCGCCGGAGTGCCCTTCGGCTGCCGCCACTTCCCGGCCACGCGTGAGTAGACCTTCTGCTGGTAGTCAGCACTCTTCAGCTCGTTCTGGAAGAAGGCCTCCAGGCGCGGGCTGCCGGCGGCGGCCAGGGCCACGGGGGCCACGGCCAGTGCGAGCAGCGTCACGAGGGCCAGGCGGCGGGTGCGGAACAGGGTGTCCATGGTGCGCGCGAGGCTACCTCCACCCTCGCAAGGGAGCACGGGCCACTATCGCCCGCGCCAACACGGGTCGAGAATGGGACACCCGCCCGCCAGGGATTGCGCCCGCCATGTCCTCCACCGTCATCGCCCCACCGTCCATCGCCCCGCTGCTGCCTCCCGGACCTCGTGGTGAGCCGCTGCTGGGCAACCTGCGCGCGCTGCGGAAGGACCCGCTCACCTTCTTCCCCGCGCAGGTGCGCGAGTACGGCGACGTGGTGCGCATCCGCGTCGGCCCGATGTACGTGACGCTGCTGGCCCACCCGGACCTCGTGCGCCACGTGCTCCAGGACAACGCGCGCAACTACAACAAGCAGACGCGCGGCTTCGCGGTGATTCGCGAGTTGCTCGGACAGGGGCTGCTCACCAGCGAGGGAGACTTCTGGTTGCGTCAGCGCCGGCTGGCCCAGCCCGCCTTCCACCGCCAGCGGCTCGCCGGCTTCGCGAGCACCATGGTGGACGCAACGGAGGACCTCGCCCGCGCGCTCGAGCCGCGCATCGCCAGCGGCCAGCCCTTCGACGTGGCCGAGGACCTCACCCACCTGACGCTGCGCATCGCCGGCCTCACCCTCTTCGGCACCGAGGTGGGCGGCGAGTCGCGCGCCGTGGGCGACGCCCTGGGCCGTGTGCAGACCTTCGCCAACTCGCGCCTCACCCAGCTCATCCCGCTGCCGCGCGCCCTGCCCCTGCCCTCGCACCGGCGCTTCGAGAAGGACGCGGGCACGCTGGACCGCGTGGTGCGCGCCATCGTCGAGCGCCGGCGCCGCGAAGGCGGTGAGCACCACGACCTCCTGCAGATGCTGATGGACGCACGCGACGAGGACACCGGCGAGCGCATGAGCGACACGCAGTTGCGTGACGAGGTGATGACGCTGCTGTTGGCCGGGCACGAGACGACGGCCAGCGCGCTCGCGTGGACGGTGATGCTGCTCTCGCAGAACCCCGACGTGCGGCGCAACCTGGAGGCAGAGCTGTCGCGGGAGCTGTCGGGCCGCACGCCCACGGTGGAAGACGTGCCGAAGCTCGCGCTCACCCGCCGCGTGGTGGACGAGTCGCTGCGCCTCTACCCGCCCGCGTGGATTTTCTCCCGCGCCGCCATCCAGGACGACGTCGTGGGCGGCTTCCGCGTCCCCAAGGGCTCGTACGTGCTCATCGTCCCGTGGGTGCTTCACCGCCACCCGAAGCTCTGGGACAACCCCGACGCGTTCGACCCGGACCGCTTCCTCCCCGAGCGCGAGCGGGAGCGTCCGCGCTTCACCTTCTTCCCCTTCGGCGGCGGGCCGCGCCAGTGCATCGGCAACCAGTTCGCGCTGATGGAGCTGGTGCTCGTGCTGGCCACGCTGCTCCAGCGCGTGCGGCTGGACCTGGCACCGGGGCACCCACTGGCCCCGGCGCCCGCCATCACCCTGCGCCCCAGGCCCGGCGTCTGGGTGACGGCGCGCCGGCCCTGAAGTCCGGCCGACCGGGGCACGAGGACGCCTCAGGCCGCCAGGGCCGGGTAGTCCGTGTAGCCGCGCGCGTCGCCGCCGTAGAACGTGGCCTGGTCCGGCGTGTTGAGCGGCGCGCCCTTCAGCAGCCGCTCGGGCAGGTCCGGGTTGGCCAGGTACGGCGAGCCGAAGGACACCAGGTCCGCCAGCCCGTCACTCAGCACGGCATTGGCGCTCTGGAGCGTGTGGCCGCCATTCACCATCAGCGGGCCGCGGAAGCGCTCGCGGATGAGCGGCAGCAGGCGGGGCGTCTCCGGAGCCGCCACGGGCGCCATGACGTGCAGGTACGCCAGCCCGAGCTTGTCGAGCGCGCCCGCCGCGTAACCGAACGTCCGCGCCGGGTCCGAGTCCGACATGCTGTTGAACGCGTTCATCGGTGACAGCCGCACACCCGTCCGCTCAGCGCCGATGGCGCCAGCCACCGCCTCCGTCGCCTCCAGCAAGAGGCGCGCGCGGTTCTCCACGCTGCCACCGTACGCGTCCGTGCGGTGGTTGCTGCCGTCGCGCAGGAACTGGTCGAGCAGGTAGCCATTCGCGCCGTGCACCTCCACGCCGTCGAAGCCTGCCTCCTTCGCCCGGCGCGCGCCCTCGGCGAAGCCCTGGACGATGCCCGGAAGCTCGTTCAATTCCAGCGGGCGCGGCGTGACGAACGGCTTCGGGCCCTGGGTGGTGTAGAGCGTGCCCTCGGCGGCGATGGCGGACGGCGCCACCGGCAGCGCCCCGCCCGGCTGCATCACCGGATGGGAGATGCGCCCCACGTGCCATATCTGCAGGTAGATGCGCCCGCCGCGCGCATGCACGGCGTCCGTGACGCGGCGCCAGCCCTCCACCTGCGCGTCGGTGTGGATGCCCGGCGTGTTCGGATAGCCGTAGCCCTGGAGCGAGAACTGGGTGGCCTCGGTGATGAGCAGGCCCGCCGACGCACGCTGCGCGTAGTACTCCGCCATCAGCGGAGTGGGCACCTGCCCCTCCCCGGCGCGGTTGCGCGTCATCGGCGCCATGGCGATGCGATTGGGGAGCTTCAGGGAACCGATGCTGACGGGCGTGAACAAAGGCTGCTGCGACATGGTGCGCCTCCGCGCGGAACTCGATGGCGCATCGAAGTAATGGGCACCCCTCAAACAATCAAATGAATGTTTGATTGCCCCCCGGCGGCGGCGCTCAGTCCAGCAAGTCTTTGAAGGCCTTGGCGAGCAGCGCGCGGTTGAGGACGCAGTAGGCGTGGGGGCCGTCCTTGCGCTTCGTGATGATGCCCGCGCCCTCCAGCACCTTGCCGTGGTGGGACAGCAGGGCACCGCTCACCCCGAGCGCCTCCGCGAGCTCGATGCCGCACATGTCTCCCCGCCGCGCCAGCATCTCGACGATGCGGACGCGGCACGGGTCGGCGAGCGCCTTGAAGACCTTCGCCCGCTGCGCGGTGCAGGCCTGGTCGGAGAGCTGGGGAGCGGGAGATGCCACGAGGCAACCCTAACCAGCGCGGCCCGTGCGCCGCAACGCAACGGGCCCCATCCACGGAGTGCGCGTCCCTGTTCACACGCCCGCGGGTCGGACGAAGAACAGGGCCCCGCCCGGCCGCAGGCACGGCGAGCGGGCACGGGGAGACACCGACCCTTCGGGTTGCATCCCCCACCCCCGTCCGGGACATTACCGGGGAGGTAGGGTCCATGCTCGGCTATCAGGCCAACACACAGTGGCGAGACATGTCCGACTTCGTGGTGCACTTCACGAAGCCGGGAGCGCCCTACCATGACTCCTACCAGAACATGATGAGCATCCTCGGCTCGCGGACGCTCATCCCCGGCGCGGAGGGCTTCGGCATCGCCCGCAGGGAGCCGGCCGTCGCCGAGCGCCACCGCTCGGTATGCTTCAGCGAGATTCCGCTGGACCAGCTCTCGCGGCTCGTCCAGCGCCGCAGCCTGTACGGCATCGCCTTCAGCAAGAGCTACGTCCTGTCCCAGGGCGGCGGCCCCGTCTGGTACGTCCAGTACGGCTCGCCCGCGCACGTCGCGCTGAAGCACCAGGTGCAGCAGGCGCTGGTGGCGAAGGAGCCGCAGCGCGAGCCCATCTGGTCCATGACGCCCTTCGTGGACATCCAGGGCGACACGCACAACGCGCCCTACAGCTACCGCTTCGACTGGGAGCGCGAGTGGCGCGTGCCGGGGTTGCTCCGCTTCACCGAATACGACGTCGCCGCCCTCCTCCTCCCCGAGGAGCTGCACGCCACCGCGCGCGGCTTCTTCGAGTGGGCCGTGAAGGAGAAGGCCGGCCCCGGCTACTTCTGCCCGTGCCTGGACCCGCTGTGGACGTCCGCGCAGATTGCGGAGGCCCTGGCGAAGCACGCCGAGCAGTCGGCGCGCCTCAAGACGGGGTAGCGCGGCCCTACTCGAACAGCGACACCTCGGCGAGGGAGGAGATGCTCCTTTGGACGCCGTTGTTCCCGTTGGCGTACGACGTCCCGGTGAGCCGCACGTAGCGGACCGGCCCCACGTCCTCAAGGGGCGTCTCCCCGAAGAGGCCTGCGCCATCGCCCCTGTAGAGGCGCCCATCGAAGGGGCTGTCCC
The DNA here is from genome assembly GCF_010894405.1 of Pyxidicoccus caerfyrddinensis. Lineage (GTDB taxonomy): Bacteria > Myxococcota > Myxococcia > Myxococcales > Myxococcaceae > Myxococcus > Myxococcus caerfyrddinensis. Next base: position 79,116 of record NZ_JAAIYA010000032.1, on the reverse strand, counting down.
ACTGGGTCTGGTCGGCGAGGCGCCAGCGGCCCCGGTCGATGGGGTCTTCGGACAACAGGAGGGGGGTGAGGGCCAGACGCGTCCACTGCTCGCCGTCCACGCTGCCCTCGAGGATGAAGTAGCTGCCGTTCGTGCCTTCCATGCCCCGCACCACGGCGTGCCTCAGCCGGGTGGGCTCGGGCAGCGTGAGGGTGATCCACACGGGGGGCGTGATGCCCAGGGGGAGCCGCACCGGCTCCAGGCGCCCGTCCGTCCATGGGCAGGGGTCCTCGGGCTCGGGCACGGGCGTGCAGGACACGCCCCGGCTGACGGGCCGGAGGGTGCCGGCGGGCATCGGCATGGGCGCCGTGCGCCACTCCTGGCGGAACGTCAGGGGAGAGGACTTCGCCCCCAGCGGGTAGAACCACCACTCGCCGATGCTCATGGCGCGCAGCTGCACCTCGGGGCTTGCGAAGTCCTCCAGCACATAGGGGCTCGCCGTCCATGGCGAGGGAGCGCCCCACCAGCGGAACACCGGCTTCCCGCCACTCGTGAGGAAGAGCACCGGCTCGGGCGTCGTCGGATGGCCGGGCACCACCTCATTCTCGACCGTGACGATGTTGACCTCCTCGCCGGTGACGGGGACCTCCGAAGTGGGCGGTGCCGGCGCGAAGGACACGACAGTGCCTTCGGACCCCGGCGTCAGCGTCAGGCGCGCATCCCAGGTCTTGAGCAACGGCAGCTCCACGTCGTCCCAGAACACGAAGGACACGAAGGTGCCCGCGCCATCCTCCTCCAGCCGCGAGATGCGGTAACGGTAGGACGTGGGGAGCTCGGGTTGGGCTGGGTTCACCGCCTGCACGTCGCCGTAGAGCATCTCCAGGAAGTAGTCCCCGGTGGCCTCGGTGGTGGCCGTCCCGTAGGGAGTGAAGACAGGCTTGGGCCAGGGCTCCGGCACGCCCGAGTTCGTGGGGTACTCCACCTTCGCCCGCTCGTAGGCCAGCGTCGCGCCCACCAGCGGCGAGCCGTCCCGCTGCTCGGCGCGGCCATAGACGAAGATGGGCTCGTCCTGCAGCCGGTCACACCCGGTGGAGGCGAGGACGAGCAGCCCCAGCAGCTTGAATGGATGGCGCATCTCAGTAGCTCCCCTTCAGGCCGAGCAGTGGAACGATGACGGGAATCCCCACGGACTCGCGCTGCAGCTTGCCGCCCTTCCGCGTGTACTCGTAGGCGAACACCTCCGTTTGGAGGGAGAGGTTGAGGACGTCCAGCGAGGCCTCCAGGTTGAAGTCGTCCAGGGCCCAGGACTTCGCCACGCGGAAGTCCACGCGGAAGAAGGGCGCCAGCCGGTCCACCTGGTCCGCGTCCTTGCGTATCCACGCGTTGAAGTTGTCCGTGGTGCGCACCTCGCGCTGGGTGACGGAGGAAATCTCCCCGGACTCCGGACGGCCGGTGTTGAAGTGCACCACCGTGCCCACCGTCCAGTTGTTGCGCAGCTTGTAGCTGAGCGCGGCGTTGAAGACGTGCGCCTGCTCGAAGGCGAAGGGCACGTCCGCCTCCGCCATCTCCCGGACCGAGGTGTCATCGTTGTATCGGGCGAAGCGCTTGTGCCGCTTGCTCTGGAGGAAGCTGTACGTCACCCAGCCGAACCAGTTGCGGCCCAGCGGGTGGCGCGCCATCAGGTCGATGCCGTACGCGTAGCCGCTCGCGGCCGGGTCCTCGCGCAAGAGGCCCCGGCGCTGCCGGTTCTCCAGCACCTGCTTCACGTCGAACTCCACCGTGCGCCACAGCGGGTTGTAGAAGGCGTCCGCGCTCAGCTCCAGCCCCTCCGCCGCCTTCCACTCGGCGCCCACGTCGAACTGGGCGCCCTCCTGCAGGCCGTAGCGCAGGCCGGAGACGTCCATCGCGGGCAGGTGGAGCAGGATGGTGGGCGGCTGGTGGAAGAGGCCCGCGCCGCCCTTGAGGGTGAGCGTGTCGCTGAAGGTGTGGCGCACGCTGAGGCGCGGCTCCACGGCGACGTGGTCGATGCCGGGCACCAGGTGGTACGAGTCCACGCGCGCCCCGGGCACCACCAGCCACTTCTCCGCGGGCCGCCACGTCGCGGAGACGTACGCGCCGGAGAGGGTGCCCAGCGACGAGGGCTGCTTGAGCGGATGCGCGTCATCCGAGGGCCGCCAGCCCGGAGGCCGCGCGGAGCCGGTGATGGTGGTGGCCACGCGCCGGTGCTCCACGTCTCCGCCGACCTGCACCTCCAGCGCGTCCGAGAACCGCCGCTTCCAGCCCGCGCGGGCCGAGAAGGACAGCTGGTCCAGCCCGTACTCGCCCGAGTTGACCTGCGTGAGGCCCTCTCCCGGACGCAGCTCCAGCGTCCGCTGCCCCACCAGCCCCACCTTGTCGAGACCCACGGTGAGGCCCACTTCGCCCTCGCCGCCCGCCAGCGGGTGCGTGCCGCGCAGGTCCACGCGGTGGAAGCGGGAGATGATGGTGCCGCCCAGGCCGCCCTCGTAGTTGCCCGAGTCCTCGCCGACGTCATCCGAGCTGCCCAGCGCGAACAGCCGCAGCCGGCCCTCGCCCACCTGTTGCTCCACGCGCAGCTGGTAGTCCCAGAAGCCGGCATGGATGGGGTTGTCCTCCTCGTCGTTGAAGATGGCGTAGGCCACGGGGATGAGCAGCCCGGTGTAGCTGTAGCGGCCGGCCACGGTGATGGAGGTGCCCGTCTTCTCGAAGGGCACCTCGACGAAGCCTCCCGCGTTGATGAGGTCCGCGTAGGCGGTGGCGTGCAGCCGGTCCTCATGGGGACGCGACAGCCGCCCCTCCACAGCGCCGCCCAGCAGGCGCCCGTACTGCACCGGCGGCGCACCCGGATAGAAGTCGATGGTGTCGATGAAGTCCGGGTGGATGACCGCGGGCCCCAGGAGCAGGTGGTACAGCATGGGGACGCGCACGCCGTCGAGGAAGTAGCCGGTGGCGGCGGGCTGGCCGCCGCGCACCACCGGGTAGCCCAGGCCGGAGGCGACGCTGGACACGCCGGGCATCAGCATGATGACGCGGAACGGGTCGCCCTGGGTGCCGGGCACCTCGCGAATCTCCTGCTCGTGCAGGCTGATGCGCGTGACTTCGGTGCGCGGCCGGTCGTCGCGCACCACCGTCTCGTAGGGGTTCACCACGGAGGGCTGGAGCCGGTACACCACCGCGAGGCTCTGCCCCGCCATCACCGTCTCCTCGAAGGTGAAGGGCTGGTGACCCGGCGCGCGGACCTCCAGGCGGTGCGTGCCCACGGGCACCTCCACCTCGAAGCGGCCTTGCGCGTCCACCAGCGTGGGCGGCTCCGCGCTTCCGTCGACGAAGAGCGCGGCATCCACCAGCGGGCGGCGGGTGCCCCGGGCGCGCACCTCGCCGTGGATGCGGGCGTGGGTGGAGGCGAGGCCGGCGGGAGGCTCGAAGCGGTAATTGAAGTTGATGCGCACGCCGACGGGCTTCCCGGCCATGAGCGCGGGGGTGAAGCGCAGGCCCGGGGCGGCCTTCACCGCGGCCTCGGTGAGGGCCTCGTACTCGGAGGGCTCCGCCACCTTCACCTCCGTGACGGCGCCGTGCTCGTCCACCAGCAGCACCAGCTTCACCTCGGACGCGGCGCCTTGCAGCCCCTCGGGCCACGCGGCGGGGGAGTCGGCGATGAGCGCGGGCGGCTGCAGCCACACCGCGCCGCCGTCGGCGGACAGCCCCAGACGGGACGCGTCGTCGGACGAGACGGCCGTGCCAGCGTCCGTGGCCTGGACGTCCACCTCCACCGCGCGGGGCTCGCTGGTGGCGGTGGGCGGGGCCTGGGCCCCCGCGACACCTGGCAGGGTGGTCAGCGCGAACAGGAACACTGCGAGTCGTTGGAAGATGGTCATCACCTGGGTGGAATACGAAGCCGAGTCTGTCACCTGGCTCGAGACGGCCTCCGCGCCCCCGGACCTGCATGCGCGAGCGAAACTGTCTACCCCTCGCGACGGGCCACGGGCCCTCTCCAGGACAGCCGACTGCGCGCGCAACCATCCGGGAGCCGGAGTGGATGGGCCTTGACCCTGCACCTTGGTGCAGACCGTAGCCTCCTTCGCATGAACCGACCCGAAGCCCTCCGCGTCACGTCCCGCGTCGTCCTCGCCAGTGCGCTCTACGACTTCTTCGTCACCGTCCTCTTCGCCACGCCCTTCACGGCGGGCTGGCTCCTGGAGCAGCTGCACCAATTGCATGGCCGGCTTGGCCTGTCCGGCGCCACCCCGCCCGACTTCGGGCCGATGCACCTGCTCTTCGTGAGCCTCATGGGCACCATCGTCACGCTGTGGGCGCTGCTGCGCATCTGGCGTCCCGAGCCCCTCTTCGGCGCTGTGGACACGGCGGGGCGCGCCTTCTTCTCCCTGTGGATGGCCTGGGCGCTGTGGAAGGGGCAGTCGTCCCTGCTCGCCGTCATGCTCACCCTGGAGCTGACATGGTTCTTCGTGCAGGGCGGTGCCATCCTGTGGTGGAGGAACCACCATGAGCCCGCGCGCCTCTCCCCCGCGACCTGACGTCCCCACCACCCTGCGCATCAGCGACCTGGCCACCGCCGCGGGCGTCGGCATCCCCACGCTGCGCTTCTACGAGCGCAAGAAGCTGCTGCCCGCGCCCCGCCGCACGGCGAGCGGCTACCGCGTCTACGAGCCCCGGCACGTCACGCGCGTGCGCTTCATCCGCCGGGCGCAGGAGCTGGGCTTCTCGCTGCGCGAGGTGGGCGCGCTCTTGGCCGTGTCGGACCGGAAGGTGCCCTCCTCCACGGAGGTGGAGCGCTTCGCGGCGGCGAAGCTGGAGGCCATCGACGCGCGGGTGAAGGACCTCCAGCGCATGAAGCGCGCCATCCTCAAGCTGCTCGCGGAGGGCGTCTGCGACACCGAGGCCGAGTGCCCCGTCCTCGCGTCCCTGGGCAGCCTCCCTCCGGCCCGGCGCGCGAGGGGCTGACGCGTACGGGCGCTGGCCCCTCGCCTTCGAGGCGGTGGCCCGGCGCGGCTCGCCCACGGCCCCCAAGCCGACTCCGGAGGGAGCGGTCCGAACATGGAAGGCGCGGCCAGGACGTGCAGATGGCCGCGTCTCCCCTCCCGTCTTCGCGTCGGGTCAAACCGGAGCCGGTTCCGTGGTGATGTCGTCCTGAGAGAACGCGCTTTCCGCGCCGTCTTCCTCTGCGGCGAATGCTTCCCCGGCCCGCTGCAACGCTCGCCGGATTTCCTGAGCCGCCTTCGCACCGTCGTAGTTTCCGCGCTCCCGGAGAGCCTTCGTCATGTCCTCCTGGAGCGCCGACGCAGACGTGTACCGCTCCGCCGGATTTCGCTGAAGCAGCTTGCGGAAGATGGCGCGCGTCGGTTCGGAGAGCTTCTCCGTTGCGCACTCCACGTCCTCTGGAGTGAAGGTGGCAGCACGAAGAATCGTATCCTCCGGATCCACACCGGCCCATTCGTCCTGCGCCCGCGTGATGGCGCCGTTCAGTCGGTCGCGAGCTCCCTCTGGAACCAGTGCCCACAAGTCCTCCGTCAGCATGTCGGGCGCGCTGAGCAGGTGCTTCCCCGTGGCGAACTCCAGCAGCACCATGCCCAACACGAACAGGTCGGAGCGTGCGTTCTCGGGTTCCCCGAAAAGAGCCTCGGGGGAGGCCCAGTAGACCTCTCCCCTGGCACGAGGCAGACGCACGCTCTTTCGTCCTGGCAGATGCGCGGAGGCCAGCCCGAAATCGGTCAGCTTCGCCTGTCCCGTCAGCGTCACGCGGATGCGCGTCGGGTCAATGGCTCGATGGACGATGTGCAGCGGCTCGCCCTTCTCGCTTCGGCAGGTGTGTGCATGCGCCAGGGCCCCAGCAATCTGAGCGCCGACGTACAGCATGAATGACTCGGGGAAGTGTCTCCCCCGCGCGAGGGCTACTTCGACAAGCGTGTTGAGGGAGCATCCGGCGACGGATTCCGTGATGATGTAGAGCGCGCCCATGGCCCTGTGCAGCCCGTACACCCGGGCGATGCTCGGGTGCCTGAGATACGTGGCCAGCGTCACCTCCTCCTCCAACCGTTTCCGCGCCAGCTTCAGACCGGCTGTGACGGCGGGAAGCGGAACAACCTTGAGGATGAACCTGCCTCGCGCTTCGCCCTTCAAACGCCGGAGGGCCAAGAGGGCACGTTCGCCATGGTGCCCCGGACCCAGATCCTCCAGCAGCTCATAGGCGGCGCGACTTCGCGAAAAGAGGACCGTGCCCTTCGGAAACCAGGGCTCGCCAGAGTACGGCATGGGGGGTTTCTCCTTCATCTGGTGCGGGTGAGGACACCGCGCGAACGCAGAAGGAAACTACCCACCAGAAGCCCGGGAATGGAACGACGCCACAGGTGTGGAGTCCGAGTTACTGCAACACCGTGGCGAAAGCGTTCAGGGCTGTTTTCAGGCGGATTTCTGCAAAGAGCTTTTACAATCCGCGCTCACGGCCACTGACCGAAGATGAATCGCGCGGGCTCCTCACTCATCAGGACGGCGGCGCCGGGTTTGGAGCCGGGCTGCGTTAACGCACCACCCTCGCCACCGGGCAGCCCGAGCGCAACGCAGATGGGGATCTCCTCCTCCCCTGGAGGCCTGGCCCTGGTGTAGCGCGCGACGACCTCCTTGCCGCCTGTCCACACTCGGCCGTAGAGCCGCGTCCCCACGGGTAGGTCCCCGTATTTCTCCCGCGTTTCGCTTTCGATCTCCCCATCGCCCACGACAACCTCACACATACTATGCGCGGGATTGCGCTCGCAGTAGGGGGTAACAGCTTGATTCACGTCTACGCGGATCAAGAACTGCCCTCCGTCTTCGAGCCACCTGTGCTTCATGGCTGTCACGGCCGCCGAGGGGCAGCGCTCCTGCGTAGGCAGCACCTGTGACGCGGGGCATCCCCACTGCGCAGCCGCAAAAGCAGTGGCCGCAGCGCACTTCCCCAAAAACTCCAGGCTGAAGACGGGCGCTGACTTCTTCGGCTTCTTGGCGACAGGCGGACTCGGAGGCTGATTCTTGGGCGCATTCACGACGGGGGATTCCTTCTGAACGGGGACCTCGGGCGAGGACGGTACTGCACTGGCAGGCGGAGCATGGGTCGAAGGTGGCGCGACGGGAGCTTCAGCTCTCGGGCCGCTGGGAGATTCCGGAGCGGCCTGCGCTGGCGGTCCTTCCGGTGATGGGGACTGGCGCATCAACATAGCGACACCGACAGCCGCGAGCACGGCGGCGAGCACCGCAGCGGCACCCGCCAGCATGCGCCGCCGTGTTCCCGCGCGAGCGACACCGGGGGTCTCCGGAGAGCCCATGTCCTCCTCGGCGGAAGCGAAGACCTCCGCTTGCCACTCCGCGCTGTCCTGGGCGCCCAGTTCTTCCAGGGCCTCTCGCATGGAGGCCAGCGCGGGACGCCGCTTCTCCACGTCGCGCTCCAATAGCCTCGCCACCCGCGCGCTCAACGGCTCAGGTACTCGCGGATTTGCCCTGCGTGCTGGCGGTGGCGCCATGCTGAGACTGTTGACGTTGATTCGGGGGACCTTCCTCGCGTCAGCATTCTTCGCGGGCTCCGGGTCGGTCAGCGCATCGAACAAACACACCGCGAGCGCGTAGGAATCATCTTCCAGCGGGAAGTCGTACCTGGCGCTCGGCTCGTCTCGGTGCTCCTTGAAGAAGCGTGCAGCTTCCGGCGAGCGGTAGCGAGTAGTCCCCGGCGGCAATGGCGCGTCCGTCAGTTCTAGCGCTCCGGAGTGTTCGCCTGCCCCCAGGTCAATGATGACCGGCTCTCCGTCGGACTTCCGCACCATGACGTTGGAGAGCGAGATGTCCCTGTGGCGGACACCTCGACTGTGGAGGTGCTCCAGAGCATTGGCCAGCTTCACGAACACGCGCAGGACGTCCTGGAACGTGGGACGCATCTCCTGGAGCCATTCAGCCAGCGTCCATCCCTCCACGAAGTCGAGCGCCAGGTATCCGCGCCCATCCGCGGTGCGCGTCCAACCATGGACCTTCGCGATGTTGGGATGATCCAACTGGACGAGGCACACCAGCTCTCGCAACTGGCGCAGGTACGTCTTGCTCGGGTCGTCGCTGGACTGCCGGTGCTTGGTGACCTTCAGCGCGAAGTGCCTACCGTCCTTCACGCTCTCGTACACGTCACCGTAAGCACCACCGCCTCTCCACCTGCGAATGCGGTAGGCATCGAGGTGGACTCCGGGCTTGAGGAAGGTAGGCGGCTCTGCCGTCGTCATGGACTCTTCTCCTGCGCGCCATCCCTGATTGCCACGCCCTCAACGGACAGAGGCCGATTGCCGTCTGCACCCTGCACCACCAATCGGAACACCTCTCCGGGCAGCCCTCGAGGGCTGCTGAATTCGACCACCACGAGGCCCATTCCACCGGGCAGCAATGTTTCTGACGCCATGGCTACGGTGCGTGCTTCCTCGCGCGTGCCGGTGGACTCGCTCACAAGCCACGCCCCGTCCGTTCTCCACGGTTGGCCGGAGGTGTTCTGCACCGTCACGGCGAGCACGACCCACGACTCCGCAAGGTAGCGGCGGACGGACTTCGCCCGCAGGCCACCAGCGCCTGAGCTGGACCACGTCTTGAGCCAATCAACCCTGACGCCTCTCGTCTCGAATTGCTTCGCGAGGGCCATGCCAGCCACTCCCGTGGTCTCGTTGCGCTCACGCAGTGCAGCCAACGCCGCTTCACAGGCCGCGCATCGCGCCTCCAGTTCCGCTACCTGCGCCTGCATCGCCTCGGGAGACCGCGCGTCCCGGAACAACCGGACCTGGCTGTCCACTTCAGCCGGATGTGTGATGAGATTGAACTTTGACTCGGGCTGGGACGCATCGGCGAAGCGCACGCGCAAAGCAACCTCGCCCTTCAGCTCCGCGAGGGGCTCCAGGATGAGGGTCCGGTCGCCCACGTCCACCAGGGCGAAGCGTGTCCGGTCCAACTCCACGGACTGCCGGTCGAGGCTCGCGTCGAACACCAGGGTTGTGACAGTGCCCGGCGCCACTCGGATCTCGACTGGAGCGGCGGAGAGAGTGACGCGGCGCTCTTTGCGGGTGCGCTCGGGATTCGGCTCCGCAGCTGCTGTCCACGACAAGAGGGGAACGAGCACCAAAACCAGCCTGGACAGTTGCGACAATGCGGGATGACCTCCAGGGTCTTCTTACCAGAGGACCTCGCGTCAGGGCGTGCGCCGGTGCCGGCACGCAGGCGGAGGCGCTGGCCACGGGAACCGCGTCATTTGCCGTGGGCTGGCTGCGTCCGTAGGGTAGCGCCTCGGAACACCTCACCCCGCGGCACGCCTGCACCATGGACCTCACCCTCTGGGCCACCTTCGCAGTGACGATGTTCGTCCTCTCCATCACCCCGGGACCGGCGGTTCTCCTCGTCATCTCCCAGGCGATGTCGCGCGGCTTCCGCGCGGGAATGGGCGCGGCGCTCGGCGTGCAAGCGGGGAACGCGGTCTACTTCTTCATCTCCGCCGCCGGGCTGGGCGCGGCGCTGGCCACCTCCCCCATCGCGTTCAACGTCATCCGCTACGCGGGCGCGACGTACCTCGTCTACCTCGGCGTGCGCACCCTCCTGAGCGCCCGGAAGAGTCTCTCCCTGGAGGAGCGCCCCAAGCCCGCGCTGTGGGACAGCGGCTTCGCGCAGGGCTGCATCAAGCAGCTGGCCAACCCCAAGTCCATCCTGTCCTTCGGCGCGCTGCTGCCCCAGTTCATCCACCCCGGGAAGAGCGCCGTCACGCAGTTCGCCGCGTACGGCCTCACCTGCGTCGTGGTGGAGGTGCCGGTACTGGCCGTCTACGCGTGGCTCGGCGTCGCGGGGGGACGGCTCTCCAGCTCCGCGCAGGCCATCGTCTGGCGGGAGCGGCTGGCCGGCGTCGCCCTGGTCTCCGTGGGCGCCGTGCTGGCCACGATGAACGGCGCCGCCTGACACGCCTGCCTGGCTGCTCCTTCCCGTTCGCGGGCGGACAGTGACGCGCCCCGGCTGACTCCCCGCGCCGTCACCGGATGGTTACTCCTCTGACCCTGAAGACGGGACGGGCGAGGGGGAGGACTCAGGTGGCGGGGAAACGCTTTGCGGGCGTCTTGCTGGCATGTGTCACGGGCCTGATGGTGGCCTGTGGAGGCTCCAGCGCGGGCGGTGGTGGACCGGATGCACCCGGACCGGCGGACGAAGCCCCGGGCCCCAGCCCTTCTCCGACTCCAGACAGCGGGCAGCCCGACGCAGGCACACTGCCCCCGGACGACACCGACAGCGGGACGCCCGACGCGGGGATTCCGCCCGGAGAGACTGACGCCGGCACACCGGACGCGGGGACGCCGCCGCCGAAGCCCACCGTGTGCGCGCCCACCGCGGGCGAGGCGCGCTGGGTGCAGGAAGGCGAGCCGGTGACGGCGACCGTGACGTGCGGCACGGGCCACAAGGCCGCGGACGTGCGCTTCACCGTGGACAACCTCCCGCAGGGCGCGAGCTTCGACGAGCCCACCGCCACGCTGCGCTGGACGCCCACTCGGGCCCAGTCGGCGGTGTGGAACCTGGTCCTGCATGAGCGGAGCACCGGAGAGACGGGCACGCTCAAGGTGGGCGTGGCACCCAACATCGTGGCTGCGGACAAGGTCGAGTTCGCCGACCCCGCGACGTACACGGAGGAGTACGGGCTGCCCGTGTTCCACCTGTCCTTCGAGGGCGGCCTCACCTCGGGCGGCTACCGGCCCGCGCAGCTCGTCTACCGGGGGCGCCGCTTCGAAATCGAAGCGCAGTACCGAGGGGCCACCTCCAGCGTGTTCCCCAAGCGCAGCCTCACCTTCAAGTTCAAGGACGAGGACCTCTTCAGCGAGCCCGTCTTCGGCGGCGGCTTCGAGGACAAGAAGCGCGTGGTGCTCATCACCACGTTCAATGACAACTCCTACGTCCGCGCGCGCCTGGCCTTCGACCTGTGGAACCGGATGGCGCCGGACCACGTGCAGATTCGCACCTACAGCGCGGTGCTCTACATGAACAACCGCTTCATGGGCGTCTACACGGTGGCGGACCACGTGGACAAACGCCTCATGGCCGCGCACGGCCTCTCCAAGGACGCGGACCTCTTCAAGGCCGTGGACAACAACGCCAACTTCTCCCGCCTGGACCATGCCGGCCAGCCCAAGCCCTCGCTCGACCTGGGCTTCGAGAAGAAGGAGGGCACGCCCGAGGAGGGCAAGCCCCACGCCTTCGACACGCTGAATGACTTCGTCGCCTTCGTGGCCGACTCGGACGCGGCCGCCTTCCGCACGGGCTTCCCGCAGCGGGCGAAGGTGAGCGACTACGAGGACTGGTGGATCTTCAACACGCTCATCCTGGGCACGGACTCGCAGGGGAAGAACGCCTACCACGCCTACGACCCGGCCACCGGCGGCCCGTGGCGCTTCATCCCGTGGGATTTGGACGCGAGCCTGGGGCAGAACTTCGACACCACCCGCTCGTCCCCCACCGCGCGCCTCACCTTCGAGGCCGACAACCTGCTCTTCAAGCGGATGCTGGCCGAGCCGGCCATCGCCGGGCCCATGCGCGAGCGCTACCGGAAGCTCTTGCGCGAGGAGCTGAAGCTGGAGACGGCGCTCTCCCTCATCGACGGCTACGTGAAGGAGACGGCGCCCGCCGCGAAGCGCGACTGGGCGAAGTGGGGGCCGAAGTACAAGACGTTCGGCACCGAGGCCAGCGGAGGCGCCGGCAACTTCCCCGACTGGGACGACCGCCAGGACTTCAACGAGTACGAGGGTGAAGTCGAGTACGTGCGCCAGTGGGTGAAGACGCGCTGGCCCGCGCTGCAGGAGCGGCTGCCGTAGACGGGCGCAGCCGCTCCATGTGGGGGCGCGGTTGGAACTGCGCCCAGCCCGGCACGCGCGGGTAGCGTCGCACGTGGAGTCACCACCGGCACCCGTGCCCTGGCTTGGAGATTCCTCTGACTCCTTGGACGAGGCATCCGGTGCGCCCATACCATGCGCGCCATGCCTCCCCTTCGAACACAGGCCTTTGCGCTGCAACTTGCGCTCGCCTGCACTGCCCTGGTGTCGGGTTGCTCCCGGCCCGCACACTCCAGCGCGAGCCGCGGCTACTACGCCCAGTCCACCTGCTTGGATAGCGAGACATGCTGCCTGCAGCGCAACCCGGGAGTTCCCGAGGCGTGCGGGCTTTCAGCCGCGGAAGCCGCTGTACTCATGGGCGGCGCGAAGGCCGCATCGGACAGCGCGGCCTCGGAGTGGGACGACTCGCACAACGCGGACCTCCCAGAGTGGAAGCGGCGCTGCATCCGGACGTATGGCGAATGTCAGGAGGACGGCTGGACTGGCTCCTGCTACGCGTGTTTTCGCTACTGCGAGGGCCAGCAGGAATGGCCCATCGACAAGTGCCACCGGCGGAAGGAGGAGAAATAGCCCATGTCCTACGCAATCGACTGGGACCCCATCCGGGCATTGGCGCGCCGGGTCCTGCGCGAAGGCGCTCCGCTCGTGCTCACGGATGAAGTGCGCTCACTCCTCATGCGCACCGCTCGCGAGGTCGCCATCAGCGACGACGACGCGGCGCGAGCACTCACCACGGAGGCCGGAGCGCTCGAGCTGCTCCGGGCAACTTCAGCGCGCATCACGGATGGCTCCAACAGGCTCGTGGACGCGCTCTACAGGATGAAGCGTCATCGTCTGGTGGGTGACTACGACAGCGCACGACAGGAAATGCGCGACGTGCTCGCCGTTGAAGTCGTGCCCTTCTACCGCGAGCGCGCGCAAGATGCACTGGACGACCTGGCCGACGACCCTTGACGGGGCGGAGGCGCCGGCAACTTCCCCGACTGGGACGACCGCCAGGACTTCAACGAGTACGAGGGCGAAGTCGAGTACGTGCGCCAGTGGGTGAAGACGCGTTGGCCCGCGCTGCAGGAGCGGCTGCCGTAGACGGGCGCAGCCGCTCCGGGGGTGGGCGCGGTTAGAACTGCGCCCAGCCCGGCACGCGCGGGTAGGGAATGGCGTCGCGGATGTTCTGCAGGCCGCACATGTAGACGATGAGCCGCTCGAACCCGAGCCCGAAGCCCGCGTGCGGCACCGTGCCGTAGCGGCGTAGGTCCCGGTACCACTGGTAGTGCTCGGGCTGGAGGCCGAACTTCCGCATGCGCGCGTCGAGCACGTCCAGCCGCTCCTCGCGCTGGCTGCCGCCGATGATTTCGCCGATGCCGGGGGCCAGCACGTCCATGGCGGCCACCGTCTTCCCGTCCTCGTTGATGCGCATGTAGAAGGCCTTGATCTGCTCGGGGTAGTTCATCACCACCACCGGCCGGCCCACGTGCTCCTCGGTGAGGTAGCGCTCGTGCTCCGTCTGCAGGTCCTTGCCCCACTCGGGCGTGTACTCGAACTTCTTCTTGGCCTTCTTCAGGATTTCGATGGCCTCGGTGTAGTCGATGCGCTCGAAGCTGGAGTTGATGAACTTCTCCATGCGCTCGGTGACGCCCTTCTGCACGCGCTCCTCGAAGAACTTGAAGTCCGGCGCGCAGTCGGCGAGCACCGCCTTGAAGACGAACTTGAGGAAGCGCTCCGCCAGGTTCGCGTCCTCGTTGAGGTCCGCGAAGGCGATCTCCGGCTCAATCATCCAGAACTCGGCCAGGTGGCGCGTGGTGTTGGAGTTCTCCGCCCGGAAGGTGGGGCCGAACGTGTACACCTTGGACATCGCCATGGCGTAGGCCTCCACGTTCAGCTGGCCGGAGACGGTGAGGTACGCCTCCTTGCCGAAGAAGTCCTTGTGCCAGTCAATCTTGCCTTCCGGCGTGCGAGGCGGGTTCACCGTGTCCAGCGTGGAGACGCGGAACATCTGCCCGGCGCCCTCCGCGTCGCTGGCGGTGATGATGGGCGTGTTGACCCAGAAGAAGCCCTCTTCGTCGAAGAAGCGGTGGACGGCCTGGGCCGCGCGGTGGCGCACGCGCGTAATGGCGCCGAAGGTGTTGGTGCGCACGCGCAGATGGGCCACGTCGCGCAGGAACTCCAGCGTGTGCTGCTTGGGCTGGATGGGGTAGGTGTCCGGGTCGTCCACGAAGCCCAGCACCTGGACCTCGTCGGCCTGCACCTCGAAGGCCTGTCCCTTGCCCTGGGACTTCACCAGCGAGCCCCGGGCAACGACGGAGCAGCCCGCGGTGAGGTGGAGGATTTCCTTCTCGTAATTGGGCAGCGTGGCCGGGGCGACGACCTGGATGGGGTCGAAGGTGGAACCGTCGCTGACGTTGACGAAGCTGATGCCCGCCTTGGAGTCGCGCCGGGTGCGCACCCAACCGCGGACCTCCACCTTCGTCCCCTCCTCCACCGCGCCCGCGAGGACCTTCTTCACACTGACGACCTGCATTGACGCTCTCCCTTGAGCCGATTCAGGGAGGCGAGTTAGCCGTGCGCCGGGCCGGAGGACAAGGGCGGAGAGGTCCCGGAGCGCCCGGAAACCCCGTCCGGCAGGCCGTCCCCCGGCCTGGAACCGGCGGCTCCAGGGGCCTCGCCAGGGGCCGGAAACCGGGGGGCCCTGGGCTCCCCCCTTCCCCACCCCGCCCGGAGGCCTTCCCGGGGGCGTCCAGGGGCCCTGGCGGGTGCCTGGACGGCCACCGAGCATGTCAGACCCCACGGGTATCTTCTTCCCATGGCCGCCAGAAAGGGGCCTCGCACTCCCCGCAGAACTTCCACGCCATTCGCGGGCCCTCGGGCCTGCCCTGGCCTTGCCATACCTGGAGAGTCACATGGCTACTCGCAAAACGTCCAAGCGCAACGTCGTCGCCCGCAACCGCTCCGCCGAGGCCACCAAGGCCGCCTTCGACGAGCTGGCCCGCAAGGCCCGCAACAAGCCCGTCGTCGTCACCAAGGAGCAGGAGGCGCTCGACACCCACGCGAAGAATGTCCTCGCCGACGTTTCGGGCCTCACCGCCGAGACGGCCGTGAAGAAGGTGACCGAGGCGGGCCTCACCATCAACAAGACGCTGGCCGGCATCAACGAGCAGGTCATCTCGCTGGTGGAGGAGCTGAAGCAGCTCGACGAGGCCATCCAGCTCAAGACGGAGGAGCTCAACGGCCTGCACGGCAAGGACGTGGCCGCGAGCGCCATCGACGTGCTGGTGGCCGAGTACGACAAGAAGAAGGCGGAGCTCGAGACGGAGATGGAGCGCCTCCAGAAGGACATCGAGGACACCCGCGCGAAGGCCGCCGCGGAGCTGGCCACGGAGCGCGAGGCGGCGGAGCTGGCCCGCAAGCGCGCCGAGGAGGCGTACTCCTACGACACCCAGCAGCTGCGCAAGAAGGAGCAGGACGCCTTCGCCGAGGGGCTGCGCCAGCAGTCCGCCACCGAGCGCGACCGCAAGGAGAAGCTGGAGAAGGAGTGGGCCACGCGTGAGGAGGCCCTGAAGCTGCGCGAGAAGGAGCTGGAGGACCTGCGCAAGCAGGTGTCCGAGTTCCCGCTGGTGCTGAAGAAGGAGACGGACACGGCCGCCGCGATTGTGGGCAACCGCGTGAAGTCCGAGTGGGACCTGAAGCTGACGCTCGCCACGAAGGACGCGGAGACAGCGCAGCGCGTGGCCAGCATGGAGATTGCCTCGCTGAAGGACACCGCCACGAAGCAGGCGCAGGCCATCCAGACGCTCCAGGCGGAGCTGAACGAGGCGAAGCGCCAGGTCCAGGCGATTGCCGAGAAGGCCCTCGAGTCCGCCTCCGGCGCCCGCGCGCTGGCCGAGGTGCAGGGCGTCATCCAGAGCCGCGAGTACAACAAGGGCAAGTAGTCACGGCAGACAGCCGTGAAGACACCGGACACCGCCGTCCCCTCCGTGTCAGGGGACCGGCGGTGTCCTGGCGTCTACGTCTACTTCGACACGCAGGACTGGTTCTGGCAGACCTGCTTGGGGCCGCAGAAGACAGGGGCGCTCCCCCCGGCGCCGGTGCCCGGCTTGCAGCACGTCGTGCCCGGCGGCAGGCAGCCGTCAGCGTCCGGGCCACAGTGGACACACGCGAGGCCGGACTGGCAGATGACGGGACCCTTGCCGCCGGCGCCCGTGCCCGCGGCGCAGCACACCGCGCCCTGGGGCTGGCAGGTGGATTCCGCGCCACAGGTCAGACACGTCTCGCCCGCCTGACACGTCTTGGTGCCGCAAGCTCCGCCTCCGCCGCTGCCTCCGGTGGCGGGAGGACGCGTGGCGCTGCCCCCCGTTCCGCCCGTGGGAGTGCCCTCGCACCGGCCGCCGCTGCATGACTGCCCGGGGCTGCACTTGTTGCCGCAGGTACCACAGTTGCTCGAGTCACTTTCGAGGCTCTGGCAACTGCTCAGGAGGCCGCACCGACTCTCACCGGCGTCGCACGGGGTACAGCCCGCCAGCACGAACACCGCCGCTCCCAGCGACAACACGAGACCCAGCCGTACGCACAGCTTCATGGTTTCCTCCGATGAAATTGAGACGTGGAGCAGTAGCCATCGCCTGGGCACCAGAACCATCCTGCGGCGGATGGACGGCGGTGTTCGCTTCCGGCCCCGCACACCCGCTGGAAGTGCGCGGTGCGATGAGCTGGTGAACCGTCTTCCTGCCCGCGAGGTCCCTCCGCGGCCCGCCGGTGTTGCCGCCGCGTGCGCGCTTCACCGTCCGGCGGCGGCGGCCCGCCACGGGATGTCCGGCTTCTGACGTAGGATGCGCGGCCCATCCGGAGACTTCGTGGCCCGCGCTGAACGCCCTTCCCGTCTGTTGTTGCTGATTCCCATCCTTGCACTGCTCTCCTCGGTGGCCTGCGGCGACGACCCACCGAACAACACGCCGGACAGCGGCACGCAGGTCACGGACTCCGGCACGCGTCCCGGTGACGCCGGCACGACGGACTCGGGCACCGGAGACACGGACTCGGGCACGAGTGACACGGATGCGGGCACGGGCATGGGAGACGCCGGCACCGACGGCGGCGTGGCGTGCATCCCCAGCGGCTACGACCCGGGCCCGGGCAACCCGGACGTGGTCGCCGACCCGTCGGCGGACATCCTCGTCCGCCTGCGCGCCATCCCCGGCCTCACCGTGCAGGAGAACCCCAACGGCTCCAACCTCCCCGCGGGCTACCGCTTCTTCGTCATGCGGTTCAACCAGCCGGTGGACCACGCCCACCCGGAGTGCCAGCGCTTCGAGCAGCGCCTGACGCTCCTGCACACCTCGGCCACGAAGCCCATGGTGCTCTTCACGAGCGGCTACTACGTCTCCACGTCTCCCGGCCGCTCGGAGCCCACGCAGCTGCTCGGCGCCAACCAGGTCTCGCTGGAGCACCGCTTCTTCCCGCCCAGCATCCCGGAGCCCGCGGACTGGAGCCACCTCACCATCCGCCAGTCCGCGGATGACTTCCACCGCATCACCCAGGCGCTCAAGCCCATCTACACCGGCAAGTGGGTCTCCACCGGCGGCAGCAAGGGCGGCGAGACGGTGGTGTTCTTCCGCCGCTTCTACCCGGACGACGTCGACGCCACCGTGGCCTACGTGGCGCCCATCGCCCGTCGTGACGACGAGCGCTTCCCTGCCTTCCAGGTCGTGGTGGGCGGAGATGCCCAGGCTGCCTGCCGCGAGCGCCTGTGGGCCTTCCAGCACGAAACGCTCTCGCGCCGGGAGCGGATGCTCGACCTGCTGCGCAGCTACGCCCAGGACACGGGCCTGCCCTACACGCGGCTCGGCTTCGAGCAGGCGCTGGAGCACGCCGTCATCGAGACCTACTTCGCCTTCTGGCAGTACGACGCCCCGTCGCGCTGCACCCAGAACATCCCCGACCCCAGCGCCTCGGATGAGGACCTGCTGGCCACGCTGGACAACGAGGTGGGCCTGAGCAGCTTCTCCGACCCGGGCATCGGCGACTACGCGGCCTACTACTACCAGGCGGCGCTGGAGCTGGGCTGGCCCCAGCCCTACGAGGCGCACCTCGGCTCGCTCATCCACCACCCCGGCACGGACACCGGCGACGTGTACTCGCCGCCCGGCGTCCCCTTCGTCCACCGGCCCCAGGCCATGGTGGACATCCAGGACTGGGTGTCCTTCCAGGGTCAGCGCCTGATGTTCGTCTACGGCAGCCTGGACCCGTGGACGGCCGCGGCCTGCGCACCAGGCAACGCGCAGGACTCGTACTTCTACCTCGTCCCCGGCGGCAACCACGGGGCGCGCATCGTCCAGCTCCCGTCGGACCAGCAGCAGGCGGCGAGGGCCACCCTCAACCGCTGGATGGGGCTGTCCACCTTGAAGTATGCCCCGCCCGTGTCGCTCGAGGAGGAGCCGCCCCTCTTCGGGCCGCGCCTACCGCCGCGGCTGCGCCCGGACGCGCTCCCTTGAGCAGGGGCTGACGCAGGTGAGGGCCGTCCCGGAGCGTCCGGGACGGCCCGGGCCGTCGTCAGAGCTGGCCCACCTTCACGGCCTGGAGGATGGCGGCCGCGTTGTCCTTGCCGGACAGCGCGGCGCCCTCCATGAAGCCCTGCCACCAGTAGAACGAGTTGGCGTGCTCGCCCGCGAAGTAGACGTTGCCCACGGGCTTGCCCTCATTGCCGCAGATGCTGGTGAACTGGCCGGGCTTGTAGGCGGTGTAGCTGCCCTTCGTGTTGGGGTTGCTCGGCCAGTGCTCCAGGTGCGCGAGGATGCGGCCGCCCGCGCCGCGCTTCACCGCCGAGGCCGTACCCGGAACCACCCTGTCCAGCGCCGTCACGAAGCGCTCCGCCTCGCGCGGCACGTTGTTCGGGTCCAGCGAGGCCCCGCGCGCGCCGCTGGAGTAGTCCGTGAGGACCGCGTCCTGCGCCGTCGCCCGGCCCGGGTTCGTCTCCCACGTGGCCTGGTGGTCCGCCAGGTCCGAGTACGTCGCGCCGTCGCAGCCCTGCTCGCTCCAGACGGGCCCCTGGAAGCCGACCATCATCTTCGCGTTGGTGCCGTAGCCGAGCTGCTGAATCGCCAGCGTCTTCCACGCCGGCAGCGCCAGCGACGCACTCAGCGAGACACCGCGCAGCACGGTGAAGGGCACCGCGAACACCACCGCGTCGTACGTGGCGGTGACGGCCGTGCTCCCGCGCCGGAAGGTCAGCTCCACCGCGCCGGCCGCAGTCTTGCGCGCCGCCTCCAGCCGCTCGCCGTAGCGAAGCTGCCCGGGCAGCCGCGCCGCCAGCTCGCGCGGCACCTGCTGGTTGCCGCCCACCAGGTGGAAGCGCTCATCGCTGACGCCGAAGGGCTCGAAGCGCGAGCGCCGGTTGGCGCGGATGAAGAAGAGGAAGTTGAGGCAGCTCTGCTGGTGCGCCGCCAGCCCGTACTCGCTCTCGTACGCGGCGATGATGGCCGCCTTCACCACCGGGCCCGCGCCGCGCGTCTCCAGGTAGGTGACCAGGTCCATCAAGTCGTATTGCCGGTCCAGCGGCGTGTGCACGTCCGCCGTGGGCGCGCCGGAGAGCGCCTGCAGGTCGGGGCGCATGGCGGCGACGAAGGCGCGGTACTCGTCCACGACGGCGGACTCGGGGTGGCGCTGCCCGCCGAAGTAATAGAACACCTCGCCGGGTCCCTTGGTGACGTCCTCCTTCGCGAGGTTGAACTCCTGCGCGTAGGCCAGCATCGTCTTGTGCCCGGTGTCGATGAACTCGCCGCCGCGCTCCACCACCTGCCCGGGGAAGCTCACCGGCCCGCTGAAGGCCCCACCCAGCGAGAAGACGCGCCCGCCGGGCCTGTCATTCGCCTCGTGCACGGTGGCCAGGATGCCCGCGCGCTTCAAGTCGTACGCGCACGCCAGCCCCGCCATGCCAGCGCCAACAATGCCCACGCGCAGCGAGGACGGCGGCGGCTTCGCGGCGTCGGCCTCTGCCCGTGCCCCCGCCAGCCCCACGCCCACCGCCGTCAGGCCCTTGAGCACCTGGCGGCGGTCCATCCGCATCCACTGCGCGGCCTCCCGGCTGGGGACTCCCCGCCGCTCGGATGCCAGCGCGACACGGGTGGTCTGACGGAACAGCTCGAACAGAGGGGTACGAGCCAAAGGGGCCTCCAGGAAGAGTGGAGGCCCCTTTTTCCCATATTCCCGAACTTAAACTAAGGCGTATTTTTCAAGTGTGTCTTGAATACCAAGCTTGCACTCAAGGGTTCCCCAGGCCGTACCCCAGCAGCTCCAGCGGGGTGGCGAAGTAGATCCACCCGAAGAAGCCGCCCACCGCCGAGACGGCCGGCGGCTCGAACCACGCCTTGTTCCGCACACCCACGAGGGCCAGCCACCAGCCGAACAGCAGCGTCCAGGCGATCTGGATGGTGCCGGTGACGATGTACGAGGCCACGACGAAGGGCATGTAGAAGGGCCCGAGGATGCGCGCCTGCAACAGGTGCTGCCGCTCGTGCTGGCCCGCGCCGCCGAGATTCACGGTTCCCAACGTTTGGAGCACCTTGCTGCCGAAGCCGCCCGCGCTCCTCGGGGAGAAGCTGATCCACGCCTGGCCCTCGGAGTCCGTGCGCGAGGGCGAGCCGAAGAAGATGTAGATGATGTTGCCGACCACGAAGCCGAACATCGTGTTGGGCAGGCTCCAGGTCAGGTCGACAATCATCTCGAACCACCCGAGCGGCGACTCCAGATCGTAGATGTTCAGGATGGCCGCCTCGAGGCCATAGAGCAGGCCGAAGCCTCCGCCGATGGCGAGAGCAATCAGTGGCGGGATGACTCCCTTCGTCACGTCCAGCAGGCTGATGACCAGCATCACCGCAGACGGGAAGACGAGACAGAAGATGAACGTGATGATGCCTTGCACGAACTTGGACATGAGACCTCCATGACGAGGTCCCCCTGAGCACCCCCACGGGTCGGGGGACGGACTCCCGCGGCAGTCAGGCCCTGGGGCGTCGCCCCGTGCCTTTCCCTCGCGAGGGAGTCCGCCACCGCTGGCCGTGACGCGCCGGCCGGTGTGCCGGCGCCCCGCCCGTCCAGCGAGCGCAACGCCGAGCGCCAGAGCGTCAGGCCGTCAGTGCGCCTTCAATGAGGGTGAGGGCCTCGGCGAAGACGGCATCCGGAATCGTGAGCGGGAAGAGGAAGCGGATGACATTGGCATGGACGCCGCAGGTGAGGAGCATGAGCCCGCGCTCCAGCGCCCGCGCGCGCACCTGCTGCGTGAAGTCCGGGTCCGGGGTGTTGCCTCCCGGCTGGCAGAACTCCACCGCGAGCATGGCGCCCAGGCCGCGCACCTCGGCCATCCGAGGCTGCCGGGTCTTGAGCGCGAGCAGCCGCTCGCGAAGCTGCGCACCGAGGCGCTCCCCCCGCTCCACCAGCTTCTCCTCCTGCATGACATCCAGCACCGCGTGCGCGGCGGCGATGGCCATGGGGCTGCCGGCGTAGGTGCCGCCCAGCGCGCCCGGGGCCGGCGCGTCCATGACGTCCGCCCGTCCCGTCACCGCGGACAGCGGGAAGCCGCCGGCCAGCGACTTCGCCAGCGTCATCAAGTCCGGCGCCACGTCGTGGTGGTTCATCGCGAACCAGCGCCCGGTGCGGCCGAAGCCCGTCTGGATTTCGTCGGCGATGAGGAGGATGCCGTGCTCGTCACACACCTTGCGCAGCGCGCGCATCAACTCCGGCGGCGCCACGTAGAAGCCGCCCTCGCCCTGCACGGGCTCGATGATGATGGCGGCCACGCGCTTCGGCTCGATGTCGGCCTTGAAGAGATACTGCAGCGCCTTGAGCGAGTCCTCCACGCTGACGCCATGCAGCGACATGGGGAAGGGCACGTGGAAGACTTCGCCCGGGAAGGGACCGAAGCCCGTCTTGTAGGGCACCACCTTGCCGGTGAGCGCCATGCCCATCATCGTCCGCCCATGGAAGGCGCCGGTGAAGGCGATGACGCCGCTGCGGCCCGTGGCGGCGCGGGCAATCTTCACCGCGTTCTCCACCGCCTCCGCGCCCGTGGAGAAGAACGTCGTCTTCTTCGGGTGCGAGCCGGGGACGAGCTGATTCAGCCGCTCGGCGAGCGCGACGTAGCTCTCGTAGGGAACGATTTGATAGGCGGTGTGGGTGAAGGCGTCGAGCTGCGCGCGCACCGCCTCCACCACGCGCGGGTGGCGGTGGCCGGTGTTGAGCACGGCGATGCCACCGGCGAAGTCGATGTACCGGCGGCCCTCCACGTCCCACAACTCGCTGTTCTCCGCGCGGGCCACGAAGAAGGGGGCCATGACGCCCACCCCTCGCGGAGTGGCGGCATCCTTGCGGCGCAACAGGTTGGCGTTGTCCTTCATGTCCATTCCCTCCCCGCTCAGAACTTCACCATGACGTGGCGCACGGCCGTGTAGTCCTCGAGGGCATACATGGACAAATCCTTGCCGTAGCCGGAGCGCTTCACGCCGCCGTGGGGCATCTCGCTCACCAGCATGAAGTGCGAGTTCACCCACGTGCAGCCGTACTGGAGCTGCGCCGCCACGCGCATCGCCTTGGAGATGTCCTTCGTCCACACCGACGACGCGAGGCCGTATTCCGAGTCATTGGCCCAGTTGATGGCCTGCTCCTCGTCCTCGAAGCGCGTCACCGACACCACCGGGCCGAACACCTCGCGCCGGACGATTTCGTCCTCCTGGCGGGCGCCGGCCACCACCGTGGGCTCGAAGAAGAAGCCCTTCGTCCCGCGCGCCTTGCCGCCCACGGTGACTTCCACGTGCTTCAGGTCCGCGGCGCGCTCCACGAAGCCCGCCACGCGCTGGCGCTGCTTCTCGGTGATGAGGGGGCCCATCTCCACGCCCGGCGCTTCCTGCTCGCCCACCTTGAGGGACGCCACGGCGCTGGACAGGTCCGCCACCAGCTTGTCGTAGACCTTCCGGCCCGCGTAGATGCGGCACGCGGCGGTGCAGTCCTGCCCCGCGTTGTAGAAGCCGAAGGTGCGGATGCCGGACACCACCGACTCCAGGTCCACGTCGTCGAAGACGATGACGGGCGCCTTGCCACCCAGCTCCAGGTGCGTGCGCTTGACGCCCTGGGACGCTGCCTCCAGCACCTTCTGGCCGGTGGCCACGTCACCCGTCAGCGACACCATGCGCACCTGCGGCTGACGGATGAGCGGCGCGCCCACGGACTCGCCGCGCCCCGTCACCACATTCACGACGCCGGGCGGGAAGAGGCCGGCCATCAGCGTCGCCAGCTTCAGCGTCGTCAGCGGCGTCTGCTCGGACGGCTTGAGCACCACGGTGTTGCCCGCGGCCAGCGCGGGGCCCAGCTTCCACGCCGCCATCATCAGCGGGTAGTTCCATGGGGCGATGGAGGCCACCACGCCCAGTGCGTCGCGGCGAATCATGCTCGTGTAGCCGGCGGCGTACTCGCCGGCCACCGCGCCCTGCATGGTGCGCACCGCACCCGCGAAGAAGCGGAACACGTCCGCCACCGCGGGAATCTCGTCCGCCAGCGCCAGCGCGTAGGGCTTGCCGCAGTTGAGCGACTCCAGCCGGGCCAGCTCCGCGCCCTGTGCCTCAATCGCATCCGCCAGCTTCAGCAGCACCGCGGCGCGGTCCTTCGGCGGCGTGCGGGACCAGGCGGGGAAGGCCTTCTCCGCGGCGCGCACCGCCGCCTGGATTTGCGGGAGGGACGCCTCGGGGACACGGGCCAGCACCTCGCCTGTCGCCGGGTTGAGGACGTCCTCCGCCGGGCCCTCGCCTGCCACCAGCTCGCCACCAATCAACAGCTTGCCGTCCATGCGGTCCTCCCTGGGTTGTCATGCGGTCACCGTGACCGCCCTGCGCGAAGCGGCCACAGCGGCCGCGCGATTCACTTGCTGCTGCCGGCCACGTCCTCCGTGCCGCGCGTCAGGCGCCAGGCCACGAGGATGGGGACGGCGGTGATGAGCATCACCCACAGCGCCACCACGTTCGTCACCGGCACGTCGCGCGGCCGGCCCAGCTGGTCCAGCAGCCAGATGGGCAACGTCTTCTCCTGCCCGGCGGTGAAGGTGGTGACGATGAGCTCGTCGAAGCTGAGGGCGAAGGCGAGGATGCCGCCAGCCAGCAGCGCGGTGGCCATCTGCGGCAGCGCCACGTGGCGGAACGTCTGGAAGCCGTCGGCGCCCAGGTCCGCGGAGGCCTCCAGCAGGCTGTGCGGCATGCGCCGCAGCCGGGCCACCACGTTGTTGTAGACCATGACCACGCAGAACGTGGCGTGGCCCACGGCGATGGTCCAGAAGCTGGGGGACACGTCCGCCAGGCGGAACGCGGACAGCAGGGCGATGCCGGTGATGATGCCGGGGAGCGCAATCGGGAGGATGACCATCAGGTTGATGGCCTCCTTGCCGAAGAAGCGGCGGCGGTAGAGCGCCCCGGCCAGGAGCGTGCCCAGCACCAGCGCCACCGCCGTGGACGCCAGGGCTACACGCAAGGAGAGTGCGATGGCGGCCAGCACGTCCTCGCGCTCGGCGGCGGCGCGGAACCAGCGCAGGGTGAGTCCCTTGAGCGGGAAGCTGAACGCGCTCTCCTCGGTGTTGAAGGCGTAGAGCCCCACCATGAGGATGGGGAAGTGCAGGAACAGCAGGCCGCCATAGGCCAGCACGCGCAGCCACACCGGGGCGCGGGGGCCGTCGTCCCTGCGCGCCTCAGAGCGCATCGAAGGCTCCCAGCCGGCGGGCCACGGTGAGGTAGAGCCCGACGATGACGATGGGCACCACCGTGAAGGACGCCGCCATGGGCATGTTCCCGATGGAGCCCTGCATCGTGTAGACCATGTTGCCGATGAAGAGCCCGGGCGGGCCCACCAGTTGGGGAATGATGTAGTCCCCCAGCGTGAGCGAGAAGGTGAAGATGGAGCCCGCCACCACGCCCGGGAAGGCCAGTGGCAACAGCACCGTGCGGAACGACTGCGCGGGCCGCGCCCCCAGGTCCGCCGCGGCCTGCAGGAGGTTGCCCGGCACGCGTTCAATCGCCGCCTGGATGGGCAGAATCATGAACGGCAGCCACACGTACGTGAAGACGAGGAAGCGGCCCAGGTTCGACGTGGACAGCGACGAGCCACCCACGCCCGGCAGCGACAGCACCCACTCCAGCGCGGGCATCAGATACACCCGCTCCACCAGCCAGTAGACGATGCCGCCCTTGGAGAGGAGCACCGTCCACGAGTAGGCCTTGACGATGTAGCTGGCCCACATGGGGAGCATGACGGCGATGTAGAAGAAGCCCTTGCGCCAGCCGGTGGCGTAGCGGGCCATGTAGTAGGCCACGGGAAAGCCGAGCAGCGCGGAGGCCACCGTCACCGCGCCCGCCATGCCCAGCGTGCGCAGGACGATGTCGTGGTTGGCCGCGTCCAGCAGCGCGGCGTAGTTGGCCCACGTGAAGTCGGGCGTCACGCCCATGGTGAAGTCGTCGAAGGTGTAGAAGCTCTGCACCAGCAGCGACAGCAGCGAGCCCAGGTACACCACGCCGAACCACAGCAGCGGCGGCGTCAGGAGCAGCAACAGGTACAGCGTGCCGTGCCGATAGAGCACGTTGGCCACCAGCCGTGACAGCCGGTTGCGGGGCTGGCCCGACGCAGGCAACGCCATGGGTGACGAGGTGCCCATCCCTACCCTCCTTCCGGCTCCAGCCGCACCATCGCCTCGCGGGCCCAGGCCACGCGCACCGTGTCGCCCCGGCGCGGCAGGGCCGCCTCGTCCGCCTCGCCGTTGAGCAGGCTGAGGGTGAGCACGTGGTGGCCCTCCACCTGCACTTCGTAGCGGCTGGTGGCGCCGTGGTACTGCACCTCCACCAGTCGGCCCTCCACACTCACCCGGTTGCCTTCCGCGCCCTGCGCGAAGCGGACATGCTCGGGGCGCACGGAGAAGGGCTGCTCGCTGCCGGTGAGCCTGCGCGCCAGGTCGCCCTTCACCACGTTGGCGGTGCCCACGAAGCCCGCGACGAAGACGGTGCGCGGCCGCGCGTACAGGTTGCGCGGTGTCTCCACCTGCTCGATGCGGCCCAGGTTGAAGACAGCCACCCGGTCCGACATGGACAGGGCCTCGCCCTGGTCGTGGGTGACGTAGACGAAGGTGATGCCCAGCCGGCGCTGGAGCGACTTCAGCTCCGCCTGCATCTGCTCGCGCAGCTTGAGGTCCAGCGCGCCCAGCGGCTCGTCCAGCAGCAGCACGCGCGGCTTGTTGATGAGCGCGCGCGCCAGGGCCACGCGCTGACGCTGGCCTCCGGAGAGCTGCCCCGGCCGGCGCGCGCCGAAGCCGCCGAGCGCCACCAACTCCAGCGCTTCTTCCGCCTCGCGGTGGCGCGCCGCCTTCGCCACGCCCTTCACCATCCGCCCATAGGCCACGTTGTCCAGCACGCTCATGTGCGGGAACAGTGCGTAGTCCTGGAAGACGGTGTTGACGTCGCGCTCGTAGGGCGGAAGGCCGGCGGCCTCCTGGCCGTGCAGGAGGATGCTGCCCGCCGTGGGCTGCTCGAAGCCGGCGATGAGGCGCAGGCAGGTGGTCTTCCCCGAGCCGGAGGGCCCGAGCATGGAGAAGAACTCACCGTCCTGGATGGACAGGGACACGCCATCCACGGCGCGGACTCCACCGTAGTAGCGGCTGACGTTGCGAAGCTCGACGGCGGTGCTGCTCATGGCGTGTCCCTGGCCCTTCGACTACCGGCCGCCCATGATGGCGATGTAGTCCTGCGTCCAGCGGCTGTAGGGCACGCACGTGCCCTGGCTGGCGCACTTCGCCACCGGCGTCTTCCAGAAGTGCACCTGCGAGAAGCGCTCGAAGCCGTTCGTCTTGCAGAAGTCCGTGCCGCCCGGCGCCTTCGTCTTGCACGCCTCCGGCACCACCGGGTTGGAGCCGAACCACTCGGCGAGCGAGGCCTGCAGGTCCTTGTTGAGCGAGTGCTCCATCCACTTGTACGCGCACACCGGGTTCTTCGCGCTGGCGTGCAGCATGGTGGTGTCCGCCCAGCCGGTGGAGCCCTCCTGCGGAATCACCGAGTCGATGGGCTGCTTCTCGCCCTTGAGCGCGTTGACCTGGTAGCCCCAGGCGCTGGAGGCGACGACTCCCTCATTCTTGAAGTCGCTCATCTGCACGGTGGTGTCGTGCCAGTAGCGGTGCGCCAGCGCCTTCTGGTTGCGCAGCAGTGCCATGGCGGCGGCGTACTGCTTGTCATTGAGCTCGAACGGGTCCTTGATGCCCAGCTCCGGCTGCTTCTTCATCAGGTAGAGCGCGGCGTCCGCGACGTAGATGGGGCCGTCATACGCCTGCACGCGCCCCTTGTTGGACTTGCCGTCCGGCAGCTTCTGCTCCTCGAACACCACCGCCCATGACGTGGGCGCCGCCTTGAAGACGTTGGTGTTGTACATGAGCACGTTGGGGCCCCACTGGTAGGGAACGCCGTAGTGCTTGCCCTCCACCGTGTGCCAGGGCGCGTCCTTCAGCCGCGAGTCCACGGTGTTCCACGAGGGAATCAGCGCGGTGTTGATTTCCTGCACCTTCTTGCCATGGACGAGGCGGAGGCTCGCGTCACCGGAGGCGGTGACCAGGTCATAGCCCCCCTGGTTCATCAGGGAGACCATCTCGTCCGAGGTGGCGGCCGTCTTGACGTTGACCTTGCAGCCGGTGTCCTTCTCGAACTTCGTCACCCAGTCGTACTTCTTGTCCGTCGCACCGCGCTCGATGTAGCCGGGCCACGCGATGATGTTGACCTGCCCCTCGGGCTTGCCGAGCTTCTGCGGAGGCGCTGCCAGCGTCTGGGTCGCGAAGACCATCACTGCACCCACTGCGAAGTGCTTCAGCATGCGGATTTCCCTCCCCGTTGGTGATGGTGATGCGGGTCGACTCTAGAGGAGCGTACCGGACCGGCAAAGAGGCGCCCTGCCGTTCCAGCGACGCAGCGGGTCGTTCGTCCACGGTGTGACTTCCGGCGTTCCCGCCGGGACGCCCTGTCGGAGGCCTGCACGCGGTCCGGGTGACACGGACAGCGTGGCCCGGAGGACGCACGAGCGCCCGTTTCGAGTGCCAGGGACACCCCACGACCGCGTTTTCCCACTGGTACGGCGGTTGCTCTGCGGCAGCCGGCAAGGTCCTCGCCGCCCGCTGTCTCCCCCACGGAGCCCGTCATGCCTTCTCCCTGCC
This sequence comes from Pyxidicoccus caerfyrddinensis, assembly GCF_010894405.1. Classification (GTDB taxonomy): domain Bacteria; phylum Myxococcota; class Myxococcia; order Myxococcales; family Myxococcaceae; genus Myxococcus; species Myxococcus caerfyrddinensis. Next base: position 51,054 of record NZ_JAAIYA010000032.1, on the reverse strand, counting down.
GCTTCCCGCTCATCGGGTGGGTGCTCGTCGCCGCCCTGCTCATCGCCGCGTGTCAGCGCGGCGCCGACCCCGCCCCCGCCTCGCCTGCGAAAGGCCCTGGCGAAGCTTCGGAGGTGAGCGCCAGCGTGGCGCCAACTGTCAGCCTGCCTCCCCCCGTGGAGCCTCCGCCGCTCCCGCCTCCCGAGCCACCCCAGGACACAGCCGAGGTCGCCACCGGAGAGAGCGCGGAGGGGCTCTCCATCCAACGGAGCGCCTGCGAGAACGCCGGCTGTGAGCTGGTGCTCACCTTCGGCGCGCCCGTGGAAGCGAAGTCGGTGTCCGTCCACCTGACGCCGCCACAGCAGGGCACCTGGGCCTGGCGCTCGCCCACGGAGCACGTCTTCACGCCCGCGCCCGGGGCGCTGGGCTGGGGCCACCCGGTGACGGTGCGCGTGGACGGGGCCAGGCCCGTCGCGGACGCGGGGCCGGCGCTCGCCTCGGCGTGGGAGGACACCTTCCAGGTGCCCTTCTTCCAGGCGGCGGGAAAGGTGGCCTCATGGCCCGTCATCCCAGGCCGGCCGCGCTTCATCGCCTTCCTCAATGACTTCACGGACCAGGTGGGCAACGGGCCGCTGCTCGCGCTCTACGACCAGCCCGTCTCGGCCAAGGCGCAGGGCAAGCACATCCAGGCCGAGGATGGCGACGGCAAGGCCGTGCCCGTGAAGGTGTCCGCGCTGGCCGCCGACGAGGTCCCCACTGGCATGACGGTGGACCCGAAGCACGTGCTCGTCCTGCGCTTCCCGCGCCTGCCCGCGCATGGGAGCACGCTGCGCGTCTTGATGCCTGGCGACAGCGAGCAGGACTCCCGCGAGCCCGCCGTCGTCTCCCTGGCGCTCACCGTCAACCGCAGCCTGACGGTGGAAGGGCCCTACCTCGCCTCCGAGGAGGCCGACCCGCAGCGCGCGCCGCTCAGCTCCCGGTGGGAGCTGAGCTTCAACAACCCCGTCGACGCGGAGGCGCTCCGGGCGCACCTGTCCGTGCAGCCCGCGCCCGAGTCCCTGGATGTAGCCAGCTGGGGCCGTGGCGCGGCGGTGACGATGCAGCTGTCCCCCGGCCAGCAGTATCGCGCCTCGCTCACCCGGGGGCTGGTGGACGTGCTGGGCAACCCCCTGGAGGGCAGCGCGAAGTGGACCTTCCGCGCGATGGATTTGCCGCCCCAGCTCCAGCTCCCCGCGCAGCAGTTGACGCTGGAGCGCACCGGCGCGCGCCTGCCCTTCCAGGCGCGCAACGTGGGCGCCCTCCAGGCGAACGTGTACCGCATCAACGCGCCGGACGCGTTCGTGCGCGCCTCCACCCATGAGCGGCAGACCGACTGCGCCAGCTACGGCGAACCCCTGGGCCCCGCGAGGACGCTCGGTGCGCCCCGGCCAAAGGCCCTCAACACGCTGGAGCCACTGGAGGTGTCGCTCGAGGGCAGCAAGGCCAGCCTGTACTGCGTGGAGCTCACCGCGAAGGGCCGAGGCAGCGAGGCGGGCCAGGAAGGAATCCAGGACGCGGTGCTGGTGCAGCTCTCCGACCTGGGCCTCACCGCGAAGCTGTACGGCGGCGGCGTCCTCGTGTGGCTCACCCGCCTGAGCGACGCGACGCCCGTGGCGCAGGGCCAGGTGGCGCTGCTGGACGCGGCGGGCGCGCGCCTCGCCTCCGCGGAGACGGGCCCGGACGGGGTGGCGCTGCTACGCGCGCCGGGCCTCACCTCCGCCAGCAGCCTGGAGCAGCGCTTCTTCCTCTCCGCGCGCAAGGACGATGACCGGCTGGTGGCGGAAGTGAGCGAGGAGCGGCTGTCCTCGGCGTGGCAGTTCGGTCTGCCCGGTGAGGTGAAGGGTGCCGAGCGGCTCCCCTCGCTCGTCTTCACCGACCGGGGCGTGTACCGGCCGGAGGAGACGGTGCACATCAAGGCGCTGGTGAAGGACGCGGGGCGGCTGCCTCGCGGCAAGCGCGCGGTGCAGGTGCAGGTGCAGGACCCTCGCGGCCAGGGCGTGCTGGACACGCAGCTGACGTTGGACGCCTTCGGCACGGCGGACGTCGACCTGAAGCTGAAGGCGGGGGCGGCGGTGGGCGAGTACTCGCTGCGCCTCACGCATGGAGAGCGCGCGGTGGCGCACACCTTCCGCGTGGAAGAATACCGCGTGCCCACCTTCGAGGTGAAGGTGTCCAGCGCGGAGAAGGAGTGGCCCCTGGGCGCGGACGTGGAGGCGGTGGTGGAGGCGCGCTACCTGCACGGCGGCGAGCTGTCCGGCCGCGAGGTGCGCTACCAGGTGTGGCGGGCCCGCGAGCCCTTCGCGCCCGCCGGCTTCGCGCAGTACGCCTTCGGGCTGCCGGAGGACGGCTCGGGGAGCGCGGGGCTCATCTCCAGCGTGGACGAGCGCCTGGACGGCCAGGGCCGCGCCCACGTCCGCTTCAAGGCGGACCACCCGTCCTACGCCGGCCCCCAGCGCTACACCGTGGAGGCGAGCGTCACCGACGTGGACCGCCAGGCCTATGCTGGGCGGCTGTCGCGCGTGGTGCACCCCGCCGCCTTCTACGTGGGCGTGCTGCCCCCCGCGCGCGCCGTGGTGCGCGCCGGCGAGGTGCTGGAGGTGCCCGTCATCGCCGTGCGGCCGGACGGCACGGTGCAGGAGGGCGTGCGCGTGCGCGCGCAGCTGGAGCGCGTGGACACGCACACCTACGCCCGGCTGAGCGGCACCCACGCGCAGCTCGTCAACCGCGAGGAGAAGGTGGAGGCGGACCAGTGCCTCGTCACCACGGAGAAGACGGCCGTCACGTGCCGGCTCACCGTCCCCGAGGCGGGCGCGTACCAGCTGCGGGCCTGGGCGCAGGACACGGCGCAGCGGGTGGTGCAGACGGGCTTCCGCATGTCGGCGGCAGGAGACACCACGGTGGCGTGGCCCCGGTTCGACCAGGACCGCATCCAGGTGGTGGCGGACAAGCCGCGCTACCTGCCGGGCGACACGGCGCGACTGGTGGTGCAGACGCCCTTCGCGGAGGCGCGCGGGCTGCTCACCGTGGAGCGCGGCGGGGTGCTGGAGCACCGCCTCTTCGAAATCCACGGCGACACGCCGACGCTGGAGATTCCGCTCACCGACGCGCACGTGCCCAACGTGTATGCCTCGGTGGTGCTGCTGCGCGGGCGCGTCCACGCGGAGAAGGACGCCACGGGCTTCGAGACGGGCGCGCCCGCCTTCAAGCTGGGCTACGTGCAGCTCCAGGTGGAGCCGAGGAACCAGCGCCTCGCGGTGGACGTCACGCCGGAGAAGCCGATAGGCCGTCCGGGCGGCACGGTGCGCGTGGACGTGACGGTGCGCGACGGCACGGGCCACCCCGCCGCGGGGCAGGCCACGGTGATGGTGGTGGACGAGGCCGTGCTGGGGCTCACCGGCTACCGGACGCCGGACCCGGTGCCGGCGCTCTACGCATCGCAGGCGCTGGGCGTGCGCACCGCGGAGAGCCGGCTGGAGCTGCCTCACTCCCGGCGGGTGCGGCACGAGGTGCTCTTCCCCGGCGGTGACGGCGGCGAGGGCTTCGCGCTGGGAGACTTCCCGGCCGACCTGCGCACCCTCTTCCAGAGCACCGCGTACTGGAACCCTCGCGTCGCGGTGGGGCCGGACGGCCGGGCCAGCGTCAGCGTGAAGCTGCCGGACAACCTCACCCGCTACCGCATCATGGCGGTGGTGGTGGACGAGGCGGGCCGCGCCGGCTCCGGGGAGCAGGCGCTGGTGGTGAAGAAGCCGCTGATGCTGCAGCCCGTGCTCCCGCGCTTCGCCTACCCCGGCGACGCGCTGCGCGTGGAGGTGCTCGCCTTCAACGGCCAGGCGGAGGCGGGCCCGGTGCAAGTCACCGCGTCGTTCGACGGGCTGGAGCCGAAGCAGGGAACGGACCTGACGCCGCCCGCCCGGACGGTGAAGCCGGGCGAGTCCGCGTCCTTCGGCTTCCCGGTGAAGGTGGCCGGCCGTGGCGCCGCGAAGGTGCGCTTCGCCGCGCGCCTGGGCGAGGAGACGGACTCGGTGGAGGTGTCGCTGCCCGTGCTGAATCCCGGCTCGCGCCGCGTCCGGGTGGCGAGCGCGCAAATCTCGGGCGAACAGGGACTGGAGCTGGCGCTGCCCGCGGACCGGCAGCCCGGCAGCGTGGAGCTGGAGGTGACGGTGTCCGGCACCGCGCTCAGCGAGCTGAAGGACGCGGTGGGCTACCTCATGGACTACCCCAATGGCTGCATCGAGCAGACCACCAGCACGGCCTACCCGCTGGTGGTGCTGAAGGAGCTCTTGCCGGAGATGGGCGTGACGGTGAACGAGGCGGACCTGAAGAAGTTCTCCGAGGCCGGCATCAAGCGCATCCTCTCCTTCCAGACGACGGCGGGCGGACTGTCCTACTGGCCCGGCGGCACGGAGCCACACGCCTTCGCCACGGCCTTCGGCCTCACCGCGCTCATCGAGGGGAAGAAGCGCGGCTACGACGTGCCGGACGAGTCCCTCAAGCGGATGGGGGACTACCTGGAGCTGCGGCTGCGCGACGGCAACATCACCGAGTCCATTCCCCACGGCGGCATGGCGGACGCGGACACGCGGGCCTTCTTCGTGATGACGCTGGGGCGCCTGGGCCGGCCGCAGCCCGCGTACGTGTCCACGCTGTGGCGCGAGAAGGCGAAGCTGACGCCCTTCGGCCTGTCCTTCCTCGCCGTGGCGGTGAGCGAGATGAAGGGCCAGGACGCTTCGCTGCTCCAGCCCATCCTCGCGGAGGTGGAGAAGGCCGCGAGCCAGTCCACGCAGGAGGCCTGGTTCGATGGGAAGCCGCAGGGAGGCTGGTCCATGGACTCTCCGCTGCGCACGCACGCCACCGCGCTGCTCGCCTCCGCTTCCACGGGTGGGGCCTCCGCGCAGCTCGGGGGCAAGCTGCTGACGGGCCTGCTCAAGCGGCAGCGGTACGGGCTGTGGGGCAACACGCAGGAGAACGTCTTCGGCATCATGGGCGTGGCCCGCCTGGCGCAGTCGGCGCAGGGGGGAAGCGCGCCGCGCATGTCGCTCACCGTCGATGGCAGGCCGGTGAAGGATGGGGAGCTGGAGGTGGTCAGCCAGCGCGTGCGCCGGCTGCGGCTGTCGGAGGCGGACCTGGGGCTGAAGGCGGGGCAGGCCCACACGCACCAGGTGCGGCTCACCAACCGGGGCCCGGGCCCCGCCATCCTCCGCGTCCGCGCGCAGTACGAGGCGGAGCTGAACGCGCAGAACCGCGCCCCGCGCGAGGAGGGCTTCCGCGTGGAGCGCGCGTACGAGACGGTGTCCGGCGAGCCGCTGAGCGGCGCCATTCCCCTGGGCTCGCTGGTGCGCGTGCGGCTGAAGGTGCGCGCGGACAGCCACCAGAACTACGTGGCCATCGACGACAAGCTGCCCGCCGGCCTGGAGCCGATGAACACCCACCTCGCCACCACGGAGAAGGTGTCCCAGGGCCCGCTCACCGCGGCGCTCCAGCGGGGACTGGCCTCGCTGTCCTACAGCGAGATGAGGGACCACCGCGTGGCCTTCTACGTCGATGACATGGGCGCGGGCGACTACGAGTTCAGCTACGTCGCTCGCGCCACCACGCCGGGCACCTTCCTGCGTCCCGCCGCCGGCGCCGAGGCGATGTACGCGCCCGAGGTGACGGGCACCACCGCCATCGACGAGGTCACCGTGCAATGAGCCGCCCCTCCTCCAGGGCTCCCGTGACGGACGGGGGCGAGGCAGCCTCCCCGGCCGCCACGAACAGGGCCCCGGTGACGGCCGGGCGCGAGGCAGCCTCCCCGTCCGCCACGAAGCACGGAGCCAGGCCACCGACCGAAGCGCCGGGGCGTTCCGATGCGGCGCCCGGGTCCTGCACCGCGCGCCCTCCCCCGAAGCGGCGCCGCGTCCTCCGCTTCTACGCGGTGGCCACCGGCGTCGCGGCCCTCGCCACCGCCGCCTGCGCGGTCGCCCTGTGGGCCGCCGTGGTCCTCCGCCCCTTCCCGGTGGAGGACCTCCAGGTGCGCAGCGGGGACTCACTGCGCATTCACGACTCGCGGGGCCGGCTGCTGCGCGAGGTGGTGAACGCGGACGGCGAGCGCGTGCGGTGGCGCGCCCTGGAGGACATCTCCCCGCTGGTGGTGCAGGCGACCCTCGCCGTGGAGGACGCGCGCTTCCATGAGCACGCGGGCGTGGACCTGCGCTCGGTGGCGCGCGCGGTGGCGCAGGCGGTGCGCTACCGGCGCGTGGTGTCCGGGGCCTCCACCCTGACGATGCAGCTGTCTCGACGCATCCACCCGCACCCGCGCACGCTGCGAGGCAAGCTCGGGGAGATGGTGGACGCGCTGCGCCTGGAGCGCGCGGTGGACAAGCACACCGTGCTGGAGCAGTACCTCAACCGCGCGCCGTACGGCGCCGGCGCCGTGGGCGTGGAGGCCGCCAGCCAGCGCTACTTCGGCAAGCCCGGCCTGCACCTCAGCCTCGCGGAGGCGGCGCTGCTCGCCGGGCTTCCCCAGGCCCCCACCACCCTCAACCCGCTGAAGGACTCCGAGCGGGCCCGCGCCCGCCAGCGCACGGTGCTCGCACGCATGAGGGCCACCGGCGCCATCTCCGACGAGGAGCACGCGCGCGCCCTCGCCGAGCCCCTGCGCCTCGTCGGCCGGGACGCGCCGCCCGCCGCGCTCCCGGACACGGCGCTCCACTTCACCGACTACGTCGTGTCCCGGCACCCCGCCTCGGGCGAGGTGCGCACCACCCTGGACGGAGACCTCCAGCAGGAGCTGGAGTCCCTGGTGCGCGGCCATGTGGCCTCGCTCGCCGCAGGGGGCGTGACGAACGCGGCGGTGGTGGTGCTGGACAACGAGGCCTGCCACGTCCTGGCCATGGTGGGCTCGGCCCGCTACGGGGACGCGGCGGCCTCGGGCGCGGTGAACGGCGCGCTGGCGCGGCGTCAACCGGGCTCCGCGCTCAAGCCCTTCACCTACGCGCTCGCCTTCGAGCACGGAGACACGCCCGCCTCCGTGGTGGCGGACGTGGAGACGCGCTACGGCGAGTCGGACGGCGACCTCTTCGTCCCGAAGAACTACTCGGGCGACTACTCCGGCCCGGTGCTGATGGGCGAGGCGCTGGGCCGCAGCCTCAACGTGCCCGCCATCCGCGTGGCCCGGCGCGTGGGCCTGGAGCCCCTGCTCACCCGGCTGCGCGAGGTGGGCTTCACCTCGCTGGACGCGCCCGCCTCGCACTACGGCCTGGGCCTCACCCTGGGCAACGGCGAGGTGACGCTGCTGGAGCTGGCCCAGGCCTACGCGATGTTCGCCCGAGGCGGCCTCACCTGCCGCGCCACGCCCTTCGTCGGCCCGCCCCAAGAAAACGACGGGCCGCGCCGCGCCTTCTCCGAGGAGGTGGCGTGGCAGATAACGGACGTGCTCGGCGACGAGTCCCTCCGCATGCGCGCCTTCGGCGCCGGCAACGCGCTGATGCTGGGCTTCCCCGTCGCGGTGAAGACGGGCACCAGCACCAACTGGCGGGACAACTGGGCCGTGGGCTACACGCCGCGCTTCACCGTCGCGGTGTGGACGGGAGACTTCTCCAACCGCCCGCTGCACGGGATGACCGGGGCCACCGGCGCCGGCCCCCTCTTCCACAAGGTGATGAAGCGCGTGGTGGAGCGCGCGGGGCCCTCCGCCCTGCCCGCGCGCGCCTCGCTTCCGGACGGCCTGGTGGAGGGCACGGTGTGCGCGCACTCGGGCCAGGTGCCCACGCCCCTGTGCCCCGTGCGGCGGCGCGTGCGCCTGCCTGCGGCGCGCGTGCCGGACCAGCCCTGCCCCTGGCACCGCGAGGTGCGCCTGGACATGCGCAACGGCCTGCTCGCCGGGGACACGTGCCCGTCCGAGCACGTCGTCAAACGCGTCTTCACCTTCCTCCCGCCCGCGTATGCCGCCTGGCAGGCCACGCACGCGGAGGCAGCGCCCGCCGCGCCCACGCGCTACTCCCCGCTGTGCCCGGAGAAGGGCCCCGTCCCGGGCGCGGTGGTCATCACCTGGCCGCGCCAGGGCGAGGTGTTCCTCATCGAGCCCGGCTATGCGCGGCGGACCCAGACGCTGCGGCTGAGCGCGGAGGTGGAACCCCGGCTGGCGGGAGTGACGTGGCTCGTGGACGGCCGGCCGGTGGGCCGGGCGGCGTGGCCCTATGACGCCTCGTGGGCCCTCCAGCCAGGCCGGCACCGGCTGGAGGTGCTGGCGCAGGGGTTGCGCAGTGAGCCAGTGGAAATCGAGGTGCGGTGAGCGGCGGGGGACGTACGATGGATTCCCCTCTGCCCCCGGAGACAGACACCCGCCATGGATTCCAACGAACTGGCCCGCGTGCCGGGCATCAACCCCAACGTCCCGGACGCGTCCCGCGTCTACGACTACATCCTGGGCGGCTCGCACAACTTCGAGGCGGACCGCCAGGCGGCGGAGTTCATGCTCTCGCTGGTGCCCTCCACGCGGAAGTGGCTGCGGATGCTGCGCGCCTGCCTCCAGACGGCCGCCCGGCGCATGGCCGCGGACGGCTTCAAGCACTGGGTGGACTTCGCCTCCGGTCTGCCCACCGCCGACCACGTCCACACGGTGATGCCGGATGCCCGCGTGCTCTACAGCGACATCAACGCGCTGACCATCGACTCGGCCCGGTACCTGCTCGGCGACAGCCCGCGCGTGAAGTACATGGAGTGCGACGTCCGCGGCGCGGGAGAGTTCCTCCGCCGGCCCGACGTGGAGACATTCCTGGAGGGGCAGCGAAAGGTCGCCCTGGGCGCCAACGCCATCACCGTGTTCCTCTCCGCCGAGGAGAACCGGAAGTTCTTCCGGGACCTCTACGACTGGGCCGCGCCGGGCTCCAAGCTCTTCACCACCTTCGAGACGAAGGAGGCGGGCCTCACCACGCCGAAGTGGGAGCAGTTCGTCGGCATGTTCCAGAAGATGGGCGAGTCCTTCCACCTCTACTCCCTGCCCGAGTACCTGGACCTGTGCGGCCCCTGGGCCCAGGACCGCATGGGCGTGGTGCCGGTCAGCGAGTTCATCGGCCTGCCCCCCGGGCACATCACCGAGGAGGACCGCGAGGACATCGGCATCGAGTTCTACGCCGTCATCCTGGAGAAGCGGTAGGCCGCCTGCCCTCCTGGCGGCCCCCCGTCCCTGGCCGTGGAGCAGCCGTGCGGGCATCCCGCCGCACGGTCTCCGTCGCGTGACTACCCTGTCCATCAGGTAACGCGCGCAACGGCAAGGAGACACAAGCATGTTCCAGGCGAGAAGGCGTCGGGTCCTCGTAGGCGTGGTGATGGGAGCGGCCCTGAGCGTGTTGGGCGGCGGCTGCGGGTCCACCAAGGCGGCGAAGGTGGATGAGTCATGGCTGGCCCGCGTCCCCGAGGACCAGCTCGGCGACGTGCGCGGTGCCCAGTCCGAGCGGCGCAAGGCCCAGGATGAAGTCACCCGGGCGGACGTGGCGCTCAAGGACGCGGAGCGCGCGATGCAGGTGGCCAAGCGCAACGCGGACGCGTCCAAGCTGCGCCGGGACGCCAACAAGGCCGCGCTGGAGGCGGCCGAGGCCACCGGCCAGCGCGCGGAAATCGAGCGGGCCAAGGCCGAGCTGATGAACTCGGAGACGGGTGTCACCGCGTCCCAGGCCAATGTGAACTGGCGCCAGCAGTCCATCGAAGCGCTGGACGCGCGCAAGCAACTGCGGGAGCGGGAGCTGGAGGTGGCCGACGCGCGGCTCCACCAGGCTGAGTACCTGGCCCTGAAGGCCAATGGCGACGTGCGCGCCGAGAAGCTCTCCGAGGCGGACTTCGCCTCCGCCCTCGCGGACGCCCAGCGCCGGGTGGAGGACGCCCGCCAGCGCGTGGACTCGCAGTCGAAGGAGGAGCAGCAGGCCCGCGTCCAGTGGGAGCGGCTGCGCAACCAGGCCCAGGGCTACGGCGGCAGCGGCGCCCCCGTGGAGGAGTGACGCGGCGGTAGCACGCACGCGGCGTCAGGGCTGGGGCCGTCCTGGAGAACCAGGACGGTCTTCCCCGCCGCGCCCGCCCATGCGAGGGTGCCGCCGCCACGCGCCCCCGGCGCACCCGGCCGGTGCGGAATGGGCCGCACCCGAGACAGGCGGGCCCCCGACCGTGACGCCCTACGAGCAGATTTTCGAGAACAACCGTCGCTGGGCTGAAGAGCAGCTCAAGACGGACCCGGAGTACTTCGCCCGGCTCTCCGTCGAGCAGCGCCCGGACTTCCTCTACATCGGCTGCTCGGACAGCCGCGTGCCGGCGAATCAAATCATGGGCCTGGCGCCCGGGGACGTCTTCGTCCACCGCAACGTCGCCAACCTGGTCAACAACGTCGACCTCAACGTGATGTCCGTCATCAACTACGGCGTCCGGCACCTCGAGGTGAAGCACATCATCCTGTGCGGCCACTACGGGTGCGGCGGCGTGAAGGCCGCCATGATTCCCAGGGATTTGGGCATCCTCAACCCCTGGCTGCGCAACATCCGCGACGTGTACCGCATGCACAAGGCGGAGCTGGACGGCATCAAGGACGAGGCGCTCCGCTACGACAGGCTGGTGGAGCTCAACGTCATCGAGCAGAGCATCAACATCATCAAGACGGCCGCCGTGCAGCAGGCCTATCTCAAGCGCGGCTTCCCCACCGTCCACGCCTGGGTGTTCGACATGCGCAACGGCCTCATCAAGGATTTGCGGCTCGACTTCCAGAAGACGCTGCGCGAAATCCAGGAGATCTACGACCTGACGGGCGTCTGAGCGGGCCGGCGCGGTGGAGCCGGCTCCGGCCGGCCCTCACTTCGGCGGGCGGAAGACGTACTGGAAGACGGGCGCGTCCTGCCCGGGCGGGTACTGCGCGTCCATGAAGGCGAAGTACGCGTGGCCGGCGAGGAGCGCGTCCTTGAGGCTGTCGTAGAGGACGGCCACCTGCGTGGCGCGGCCGGACTCATCCACCTGGACGCGCACCTTGAGGTTGCCCTTGAGCTCCGGCACCTCCTTGAGCCGCTCCGTGTAGAGCGCCACCAGCCCCAGCGACACGCGGTTGTATATCTGGTCCGCCGTCCCCTTCGCCGGAGTGGCGGGCAGGCGGAAGCGCTTCACGAGCGCGGCGGCCTCCCCTTCCGCCTCCGGCACCCGCCGCTCCGGGGCCGCGAGCGCCGCGCGGTACGCCCCCAGCGCGTCCTGGAACCGCTCCTGCTTCAGCACCAGCCGGGCCCGGCGCACGTGGACGTCGGAGCGCGCCGGGGCCCGCTCGGATGCCTTCACGAGGAAGCCCTCTGACGACGCCATGTCACCCCGGGCCTCGGCCAGCTCCGCCAGCCGGAGCGCGGCTTCCGCGTCCTTGCCGTCCGCCTCCATGAGGCGCCCCAGGGCCTTCTCCTCGTCGGCGCCCCGGCCCAGCTCCGTATACAGCCGCGCCAGCTGCCAGAGCGACGCGGGCTCCGCGCCGCCCAGCGCCACGTAGCGCTCCAGCGACGCCGCGGCCTTGTCCTTCTCCCCCGCCGCCAGCCACAGCCCGGCCTGGACCCGGTGGGCCTCCCTGTCGCGCGGCTTGAGCGAGACGAGCTTGTCCCCGGCCACGGCGGCGGCGCGCACGTCGTTGCCCGTCTGGGCCAGCCGCGCCAGCGTCTTGAGGGCCTCGGGCTGCTCGGGCCAGGCCTCCACCGCACGCGTCAGCTCCGCGCGCGCGTCGGCCTCGCGCCCCGGCTGCTGGGCGAGGAACAACCCCAGCGCGGTGCGAATCTGCGGCGCGTCCAGCTTCGCGAGCGCCTCGCGGAAGCGGGCCTCGGCCTCCACCGGCCGGCGCTCCGCCTGCAGCAGCACCGCCTCGCCCCAGAGCGCGGGCGGAAAGCCGGGCTTCTCCCGCAGCGCGGTGGCGAATACTCCCCGGGCCTCCGCCAGCATCCCCCAGCGCACGTAGATGAGCCCCATGCCCACCAGGGGCCACGGGTTCTCCGGGTAGAGGGTGGAGAGCGCCTTCAGCTCGTTCCAGCACGCGTCCGTGGGGAACTGCAGCCACGCCCGGTACACGCGGGGCATGGAGTCGTGCGGCCGCTCCCGGGCCTGCTCGTCGAAGTCGTCCTCCAGCGCGCGGGCCCTGCCCTGCACGCGGGCCGTCTCGAGCTGGCGGAGCATCCCCATCACCTCCGCCTCCGGAGGCAGCGGCCGCCGCGAGGCCGCACCCCAGGCGGGGGCGGCCAGCACGAGCCACACGAGGGCCAATAGACGCAGGTACGGACGGGAGGCCATGGAAGCGCGGGGACCATACCAGACGGCCCCCGCGCCACGACTGCTCCCTTGCTCGGCGGTCCTACATGACGCGGACGTCAGCCAATCTCGAACTTGCAGACCGAGCTGCAGCCGTCGCGGTTGTTGGTGTTGCCATCATCGCACTCCTCGCCACCCTCGGCCTGGATGGCGTTGTCGCCGCAGCGCGGGCCCCACACGCAGCCGCGGGCGCACTGGCCGTAGCCGCCGTCGTTCACCCCGTCATCGCACTCCTCGCCCTTGGTCTTGTCGACGATGCTGTCGCCGCAGGTGGCGGTGCACTCGGTGCGGCGGGTGACGAAGTTGTTGAGGGTGAGCTTGTACGAGGAGGCGGTGGTGTGGCGCTCGGCCTGGAACACCACGACTTCGTAGATGCCGCCCACGCGCAGCCCCAGGTCGGCGGCCTTCTGGGACACGGTGATGGTGCCCTCCAGCGCGCCGTGCACGCCGCCCAGGTCCAGCGCCAGCTTCCCGTTGATGAACACCCAGACGTCGTCGTCGCCGTTGAAGTTGAGCACCTCGGTGCCCTTGTATTCGAACCAGTAGCGGGCCTCGCTGGTGAAGCTGAAGTTGTGGCCGTTGGTGCGGGTGGGTTCGTTGCCGGACGCCACCCAGCCCTTGCCGTCGAGCGGGAAGAAGTTCGGGTTGTCGAACAGGTACGAGCCGTTGGCCTGGCGCGTCAGCTCCAGCGTCCCGACGAGGGGCTTGTTGACGTTCGCCACGTCCGTGTACCACTGGGCGAACGTGTCCTTGCCCGCGGTGGTGTTGGAGCCGCCCGTCGCCCGCGCGTACTGGGGCTTGCCGTCGGCGCCCAGCGTCGTCGCGACGATGCCCGTCTCCCCGCCGTTCTTGTTCTCGAAGTCGATGTGGCCCCTGGGCAGCGCGCCCGCTGCCGGCAGGTCGTAGCCACGGAAGTCGCGGTAGACGGTGGGGATGGAGACCTTCGCCGGCGGGTCCTGCGTGACGACGGTGCAGGCGAAGCCCTCCTCCAGGCGGCACGTCGGCGAGCAGCCGTCGTTGGCGCGGGTGTTGCCGTCATCGCACTGCTCGACCGTGCTGTTGGGCAGCATCACGCCGTCGCCGCACACGGACGTGCAGTTGCCGTTGGTGTCGCAGTCCGGCTCCTTCTTGCACTGGGGCGAGCAGCCGTCGCCCATGTCGTGGACCTTGACCGGGCCGTCGTCGCACTGCTCGGTGCCCTCGACCTTGCCGTCGCCGCAGACCGTGGTCTGGCAGACCTGACCGATGGTGGGGCACTTGTAGCCCTCCTCCAGGCGGCACAGCGCGCTGCAGCCGTCGCCCGCGGCGGTGTTGCCGTCCTCGCACTCCTCGTCACCGGCGATGATGCGGTCACCACACGCCGCCGCGCGGCAGCGGCCACCGGACTGCGGGCAGTTGTAGCCGGGCTCCACGGTGCAGGTGGCGCTGCAGCCGTCGCCCGAGGTGATGTTGCGGTCGTCGCACGCCTCGGGCGCCTCGACCTTGCCGTTGCCACAGCCCTGGGTGCGGACACAGGGCTGGCCGGCCGTGTCGCAGGACCAGCCGGGCTCTACCTCGCTGCACGCCGCGCTGCAGCCGTCGCCACTCACCGTGTTGCCGTCGTCACAGGCCTCGGTGGGCTGGCGCTCGAAGTCACCACACGTCAGGGGAATGTCGCCCCCGTCCACCCCGGAGTCGATGTCCGGATTGGAGCCGCCGTCCGGCTTGCCGGTGCCACCGTCACCACCACAGGCGGCGAGCGCGAAGAAGAGAGAGGCGAGCACGAGTCTCGCGAGTCGGGGAGTAGGCCTGAGGGGGGTCAGCATGAACACAGATGCTGAAAGTGCTTGAAGCATGTGTCAATCCATCCATGAGCCCTGGCCTCTCGACGCCCCCCAAGCCGTGCAGGATTCACACACATGTGCAGGACGAGCGGACTTTCGCTCGCAACACGGGACTCGCGCCCACATGCACACCCATGCCGGGAGAGCAGCCAGTCACGGCTTCCCCGCCGGGCGTCCAGACGTGGCGGTAACGCCGGAACATCTGTATTCGCGTGTTTTCAGTCCGCGGCGTTGCGCAGGTACTGGGCATAGAAGCGCACCGCGCCCGCGTAGCCCTGCACGGACACGCGCTCGTCGCGGCCGTGCAGGCGCGCCAGGTCGGCGCGCTCCAGGCGCAGGGGCATGAAGCGGTAGACGCTGTCGCTCAAGGCCGTGAAGTAGCGCGCGTCGGCGGCGCCCACCATGAGGTACGGCGCCACCAGGGACTCGGGGAACACCTGGCGGATGCTCCGCTGCAACACGCCCCAGCCTTCCGAGTCCGTCCGCGACACCGGCGAGGGCTCGCTCTGGAAGGACAGCGTGCCCGCCTTCACGCGCGAGTCGTCCACCACGCGGCGCACGTGCTCGAGCACGCCCTCCACGGAGTCCCCGGGGAGGATGCGGAAGTTCACCACCGCGCGGGCGCGCGCCGGCAGCACGTTGTCCTTCACGCTGCCCTCGAACATGGTGGCCGCGGTGGTGGTGCGCACCGCCGCGTTGGTAGAGGGCTGGGCGCTCAGCTGGCGCACCACCAGCGGCTCGAAGAGCCACAGGTTGGCGAACACGAGCCGCATTCCGAAGGGCATCTCCGGCCCCATGAAGTCGAAGAGGGCCCGGCTCCCGCCCCGCAGCCGGGCCGGCATCGGCTGCTCCTCCAGGCGCGTGACGGCGCGGCTGAGCACGCCCACCGCCGTCTGCTTCGGAGGCATGGACGAGTGGCCCCCCTCCCCCTCCACCACCAGCTCCACGCTGACGAAGCCCTTCTCCGCCACGCCCACCAGCGCCACCGGCGCCGTCACGCCCGGGACGGTGCCCGTGAGCATCATCCCTCCCTCGTCCAGCACGGACTCCAGCGTCACGCCGCGCTCGCGCAGCAGCTTCGCCACGACTTCCGCGCCGCCATGGCCACCCACTTCTTCGTCCCCGCCGAAGGCGAGCAGCACCGTGCGCTTCGGGGCATGCCCCGCCGCGAGCAGCGCCTCCACCGCCTCGAAGATGGCCAGCACGCTGCCCTTGTCGTCCAGCGCGCCCCGGCCCCACACGTACCCGTCCGCCACGTCGCCGCTGAACGGAGGGCGCGTCCACGCGCCTTCCGTGCCGGGCTCCACCGGCACCACGTCCAGGTGCCCCACCAGCAGCACCGGGCGCAGCGAGGCGTCCGTGCCCGTCCACGTGTAGAGGGCGGAGTGGCGCCCCACGGCCTCGCGCTTCAGCGACGCGTGGGCGCGGGGGAAGTGCTCCCGCAGGTAGTCGTGGAGCGCGGTGAAGGCCTCGTCATTGGCGGGCGCCCCGTCCGTCGCGGCCACCGTCTTCAGCCGCAGCGCCCCCGCGAGCCGGGCCGCCGCCGCGTCCGCGTCCACGGAGAACGGCGCCGCGGCCTCCGACGGCACCTGGCGGGAGGGGACGGACAGCGTCCGCGTCACGAGGACGCCGGCCAGCAGGCAGAGGCCGAGCAACAGCAGCAGGAGGAAGCGTTTCATCGGAAGGGCTCGCGAAGGGGGCGCCGCACGCTAGCAGACCGGAAAATCTCCCCTTCAGCCCCTCCGCCTTCTCACACTCCGAGAGAAATGCGGCGAGCTCAGCCCGGGAAGACAGGAGAGAGCCTGATATTCAATTTTCCACTGTGAGTGTCAGGCAGTGCTCGTATATACGGGCCCTCTCCGAGGGGGTGGGTCCATGCAGATTCAGTCCACGACGAACCGCTGGGTCGTCCTTGCGCTCATGGCGGGGGCGCTGCTGGGGGGCTGTGGTGGGAAGGCCGACGACACGGGGCTCCCGGGGGCACCGTCCTCGGTGAAGGCCGACGCGGCGGACACCCAGGCCCTGGTGAAGTGGACGCCGCCCACGACGGACGGCGGCAACCCGCTCATGTACTACGTGGTCCGCTGCGAGCCGGCGTGCGGCGGCGCCATCGTCAGCGCGGACGAGTTGCAGGCCACGGTGCGAGGCCTCAACAACGGCTTCCCGTACCTCTTCAAGGTGTCGGCGGTGAATGCGAAGGGCGAGGGCCCGGCCTCCATCCCCACGGAGTCCGTGACGCCCCTGGCCGGCGCCGAGTTGGCCAACCCCACCATCCCGGGCCAGCCCCGCTCGGTGCGCGCGACGGCGGGCAACGGCGAGGCGTACGTGAGCTGGCTGGCGCCGGCCAGCTTCGGCGGGCGGCCCCTGAGCTCCTACCGCGTCACCGCGGAGCCGGGGGGTGCCACGGTGACGGTGGACGCGCCGGCCGCGAGCGCCACCCTCCCCGGCCTCCTCAATGGCGTGCCCTACCGCTTCAAGGTGGTGGCCACCAACGCGGTGGGGGACGGCCCGGAAGTCTCCACCTCCCTGGTGCAGCCGCGCTCGGGCGGCGCGCCGACGAGCTGGGTGTCGGGCTACTACGTCGGGTACCAGCGCGCACTGCTCCCGGTGGAGTCGGTGGACCTGTCGGGCATCACCCACCTCGTCGTCGGCCGCTTCAAGCCGGGCCACTGGGGCACGGTGAGCGCGGACCTGGACATCACCGACTATGAGGGCCCCGTCGTGGCGAAGGCGCTCGCCGAGCGCGCCCACGCGCACGGGCGCAAGGCGCTGATGATGCTGGGGGGCTTCGGCGAGCATGACCGCTTCGTGACGGCCACGACCGACGAGTCGCGTCCCATCCTCGTGAAGAACCTCATCAAGCTGATGGACGAGCTGGGCTACGACGGCATCGACGTGGACTGGGAGCCCATCAACCTGGCCGCGGAGACGCCCGAGGGCGCCGAGCCCCCGCCGGATGACGGCGAGCAGCTGCTGGCGCTGCTGGATGACCTGCGCGCCGCGCGGCCGGACATCATCCTCACCATGCCGGTGGACTGGCTGAACGCCAACTTCGGGATGAGCCCGGTCCGGGCGGAGTTCATGGGGCGGCTGGCCGCGCGCGTCGACCAGATGAACATCATGTCCTACAAGATGAGCGGCAACTGGGGCAGCTGGGAGAGCTGGCACTCCAGCCCGCTCACGGACGACGCGCCCCACCGGCCCACCTCGGTGGCCAGCTCCGTCCAGGGCTACCTGGCGGCGGGCGTCCCCGCGGGGCGGCTGGGCGTGGGCATCGGCTTCTTCGGCACGTGCTGGCAGGGCGTGACGGAGCCGCGCACGCCGCTCGACGGCCGGCGGGACGTCGTCGAGGGGCAGAGCGACAACGCCATGAGCTACACCAACATCATGACGGAGTACTACGAGCCCGAGGCATACCGCTGGGACGGCCAGGCGAAGTCTCCGTACCTGTCCTTCCCGTCCATGTACGGCCCCGGGCACTGCAACTACATCTCCTACGAGGACGCGCAGTCCATCGCCGCCAAGGGGCGCTTCGCGCGCGAGCAGGGACTGGGGGGCACCATCTTGTGGACCATCAACCAGGGCCACCTGCCCCGGGCCGCGGAAGGGGCGAGAGACCCGCTCCTGCAGGCCGTGAAGCGCGCGTTCCTGGACCCGTGAGCCAGAAGGGCTTCAGCGCTGGAGGCAGATTTCCCCGCTCGCCTCGTTGACGAAGGTGGACGTGCCGGTGCCCTGGAAGAGGATGTAGCCGGTGGCCCCGGCGAAGATGCCGGTGCCGCTGACGATGACGTCCCTCGCCCCGATGAGCCCGTTCGCCGTGTCCAGGATGCCGGTGTCGCGCGTCGTCAGCGTGCCGGCCTTCGTGTGGAGGGTCAGCAGCCCGGAGTAGACCAGCGTCGAGGGCGCCTCGGTGGCCGCCGCCGGCTGGAGCGAATCGGCCACGAAGCGGGTGCGCCCGTTGAGCAGCCCGTCCCCCTTGAACTCCCCCGTGGTGCAGATGCCCACCGGGCTCGCACAGGCGCCGGTGCTGAGGGTGCTCGTCAGCGTACCGGAGACCTTCACGCACTTCGGCCTGGGACGCTCCCGGGCGGACGCGGACAGCCCCACCACCACGGCCCCCACCAGCACCGTCATCGCGAACCCACGAACATGCTTCAGCATCTTGCCTCCTTGCGTGAGGCCGGAAAGCTACAGCATGTCTGGCTTTCTGGGAGTGCCTTGAAGGCTGATGTCAGTGCGGCCCCTTCCTGGGATTCCTGAAACCCACCTCCCGGGGTGCGGCGTCCCGGACACCCACGCCGGCCCGAAGTGCTGGTTCCAACGTGAACGCTGCCCCACCATGCGCCCATGGAAACCCACAGGCCCGTCACAGCGCTCACCATCGCCGGCTCGGACAGCGGGGGTGGCGCAGGCATCCAGGCCGACCTGAGCACCTTCGCGTTCCACCGCGTCCACGGCACCAGCGCCCTGACGGCCGTCACCGCGCAGAACACGCGGGGCGTCACCCGCGTGGACGTGCTGCCCGCCGCCTCCGTCGTCGCGCAAATCGACGCGGTGGCGACAGACATCGGCGCGGGCGCGGTGAAGACGGGCATGCTCGTCAACCCGGACATCATCACCGCGGTGGCCGCAAGGCTGCGCGAGCTGAAGCTGGGGCCGCTGGTGGTGGACCCGGTCATGGTGTCCCGGGCCGGCGCGCGGCTCATCGACGACGCGGCCGTGGGGGCGCTGAAGGCCCTGCTGCTGCCGCTGGCCACGGTGGCCACGCCCAACCGCCACGAGGCGGAGCTGCTGGCGGGCCTGGAGCTGCACACGCTGGAGGACATGCGCGAGGCCGCGCGCCGCATCCACCGGCTCGGCCCCCGGGCGGTGCTCGTCAAGGGCGGCGGCATGACGGGCGCCCTGCGTGGGACGGACGTCTGGTTCGACGGGGAGCACCTGGAGACGCTGCACCTGCGCTCGGTGGAGACGCGCAACACCCACGGCACCGGGTGCACGCTGTCGGCGGCCATCGCCGCGCACCTGGCGCTGGGGCGCGACGCGCTGGACGCCACCCGGCGCGCCAAGGCGTATGTCACCACCGCGCTCGAGCACCCGCTGGCGCTGGGCAGCGGCCCCGGGCCCTTCAGCCACTTCTTCCCGCTGGACGGGTAGGCCCGCCCGCCGGGCTCCCAGGCTCCGGGGATGCCCTCCCCGGAGCCCGATATACGAGTGCGCTACTTCGCGTCCTTCGCCTGCGCCGCCGCGCCCGGGACGGGGAAGCCGCGCTTGCGCATCAGCGCGGCGATGCCCGCGTCACGGCCGCGGAAGCCGCGGTAGGCCTCGGCCGGGTCCAGCGTGTTGCCCACGGAGAAGACATTCTTGCGCAGCCGCTCGGCCACGCCCTTGTCGTAGGCGCCCTTGCCCGCGGTGAAGGCCTCGAAGGCGTCCGCCGTCAGCGTGTCGGACCACAGGTAGCTGTAGTAGCCCGCCGAGTACCCGTCGCTCGCGAAGACGTGGCCGAACTGCGGCGTGCGGTGCCGCATCACGATTTCCTTCGGCATGCCCAGCGCCTTCAGCGTGTCGCGCTCGAAGGCATCCGGGTCGATGGGCTTGTCCCCCGCCAGGTGCAGCTTCATGTCGATGAGCGCGCTGGACAGGTACTCCACCGTGCCGAAGCCCTGGTTGAACGTCGCGGCCTTCTCGATGCGGGACACCAGCGCCTTCGGGATGGGCTTCCCCGTCTGGTAGTGCAGCGCGTAGGTGTTGAGCACCTCGGGCGTGGACAGCCAGTGCTCCAAGAGCTGCGAGGGGAACTCCACGTAGTCGCGCGCCACGGACGTGCCCGAAAGCGACGGGTACGTCACGTTGGAGCTGAGCCCGTGCAGCGCGTGGCCGAACTCGTGGAACAGCGTGGACGCGTCCTCCCAGCTGATGAGCACCGCCTCTCCGGGCGCGCCCTTCACGAAGTTGGAGTTGTTGGAGACGATGGTGGTGACTTCACCGCGGAACCGCTCCTGGTTGCGGTACGCATTCATCCACGCGCCGGAGCGCTTGCCGGGCCGCGCGTACGGGTCGAAGTACCAGAGCCCCACGTGGCGGCCGCTGGCCTTGTCCTTCACCTCCCAGACGCGCACGTCGGGGTGGTAGACGGGCACGTCCGTCACCGGGGTGAAGGCGAAGCCGAACAGCTCGCCCGCCACCCAGAACATGCCCTCGCGCAGCTTCTCCAGCTGCAGGTACGGCTTCACCTCGTTCTGGTCCAGGTCGTACTTCGCCTTGCGGACCTTCTCCGCGTAGTAGCGGTAGTCCCAGGGCTCGATTTTCAGCTTCGCGCCCTCCTTGTCCGCCACGGCCTGCATGTCCCGGACTTCCTCATGGACGCGGGCCACCGCGGGCTTCCAGACGGCCTCCATCAGCTCCATGGCGCGCTCGGGCGTCTTCGCCATGGTGTTCTCCAGCCGCCAGTGCGCGTGCGTCGCGTAGCCCAGGAGCTTCGCGCGCTCGGCGCGCAGCTTCAGCACCTCGGCGATGGTGGCGTTGTTGTCGCGCGCGTCGCCGTTGTCGCCGCGGTTGACGTAGTTGCGCCACACCTTCTCGCGCAAATCCCGCCGGGCCGAGTACGTGAGGAACGGCTCCATGGACGAGCGCGTGTTGGTGATGACCCACTTGCCCTTGAGCCCGCGCGACTCGGCGGCCGCCGCCGCGCCGGCGCGTACGGAGTCGGGCAGCCCCGCGAGGTCCGCGTCGGACTCCAGGACGACGGTGTAGCCCTCCTCCTCGGCCAGCACATTCTGGCTGAAGGACGTGTAGAGGGACGCGAGCCGCTGGTTGATGGCGGCCAGCTTCTGCTTCGCCGCCACGTCCAGCTTCGCGCCCGAGCGGGCGAAGCGCGTGTAGTGCAGCCACGTGAGCCGCTGCTGCTCGGGCGTCAGCTTCGCCT
Source organism: Pyxidicoccus caerfyrddinensis (assembly GCF_010894405.1). Lineage (GTDB taxonomy): Bacteria > Myxococcota > Myxococcia > Myxococcales > Myxococcaceae > Myxococcus > Myxococcus caerfyrddinensis. The sequence goes on along the minus strand of NZ_JAAIYA010000032.1, from coordinate 30,006 downwards.
TGTCGGGCGAGTTGTAGACGGCCTCGATGCGCTTGAAGAGCCCCGCGTTCTGGTAGATTTCATCGTCGAAGGCCGCGAGCTTCGGCGCCATCTCCCGCTGGAGCGCCTGGAACTCCGGGGTGGCCATCGTCGAGCTCCACACACCGTAGAGCGTCTCCACGTCGGAAAACGTCTTCCCGGCCGCCTCCAGCGCGACGATGGTGTTCTCGAACGTCGGCGGGGCGGCCGTGTCGACGATGGCGGCGATCTCCCGGCGGTTCTCCTCCATGGCCGCCTCGAGCGCGGGCTTGAACTGCGCCACCTGGGCCTGGGCGAACGGCGGCAACCCACCGTACGGCCCGGCCCACTTCGCGAGCAGCGGGTTCGACGGGGTGGCAGCGGGCGCCGCAGGGGCATTGGAGCCAGACGGGTCAGCGGCGGCAGCTGGAGCGGTGGAGGCAGACGGGGCGGAAGCCATGTTCTGGGACTCCTGGGCGGGCGGGGTCGTCGTGGCGCAACCGGCGGATGCGAGCACGGCCATGCCCGCACCGGCGAAGAGGAGCTTACGCATGAGAAGGGGGTCTCCCAACGAAAGGGTGGCTGTCTGGTAGGGGCGGAGCCTGGCGGCGGCCCGCCGCGAACCGTAGGACGGAATCGCGGCGCCCCCAACACGCCCGCCTGCCCGCCTCTTCCCGAATCCCCACCCACGCCTCGCCGCGCGGCCATGGCGGGGGCCCGCCCTCCACCTCGCCCCCCGGTGGAGCACGCGGTGTGTCATCTTCCCGCGGGCGCGAACGACCCTCCCACTCCGGCCGTTCTCCCCATAGCCATGACCGTGACGAGCTCCCTGAAGGACCGCATCGAGAACCCGGAGTTGCTGGCCAGGGTCGTCCCCGTCGAGGAGGCCGTGAAGCACGTGGCCGACGGCAGCACGGTGGCCATCAGCGGCTTCACCAAGTCGGGCGAGCCGAAGACCTTCCTTCCGGCACTGGCCTGGTACTTCTCGCAGCAACTGCCGCAAGCAGGCATCACCCTGCTGTCCGGCGCCTCGCTGTCCGAGAACGTGGAGGGCCCCCTGGCGCCCTTCATCCGCAAGCGCGGTCCGTACATGTCGTCGGCCGCGTCGCGCCGGCGCATCCACGCCGGGGAGATGGACTTCACGGACGTCCACCTGTCCGCCTTCGCGCGCAACCTGATGTACGGCTTCTACGGCGACATCGACGTGGCCGTGGTGGAGGTGTCGCGCATCCGGCCCAACGGGAGCGTCATCCTCACCTCCTCGGTGGGCATCAGCGTGGAGGCGCTCGCCCGCGCGAAGAAGATTGTCCTCGAGGTGAACACGGCAGTGCCGGACTACACGGGCTTCCACGACATCGTCCCGCCCGCCGTGCACCCGCACGTGGGCTGGCCGCTGCCGGTGGTGAACGTGAGGGACCGCATCGGCACGCCCTACGTGGAGCTCGACTTGAGCAAGGTGGTGGCGGTGGTGGAGTCCCGCACGCCCGACCACCCGGTGCCCTTCAAGGCGGCGGACGACACGGACAAGCGCATCGCGCGCAACGTGGTCGACTTCCTGCTCCAGTGCCGCGAGCAGTTCCACTGGGGCAAGCGCCTGCCACCCATCCAGTCCGGCGTGGGCAACGTGGCCAACGCCATCATCGGAGAGCTCTACGACTCACCCTTCCAGAAGATTCGATTCTGGACCGAGGTGTTCCAGGACGGAATGCTGCGCTACGTGGAGGACGACGCGAAGTTCGAGTACGCGTCCTCCACCGCGGTGTCCTTCTCCGCCGAGGGGCGCCAGCGCTTCATGCAACTGTTCGAGCGGTGCCGCGACAGGCTGGTGCTGCGGCCCATGTGGCTGTCCAACAGCCCGGAAATCATCTCCCGGTTGTTCGTCATCGCGATGAACACGCCCATCGAGGTGGACATCTACGGGCACGTCAACTCCACGCACATCGACGGCTCGCGCATCGTCAACGGGCTGGGCGGCTCGGGAGACTTCTTCCGCAACGCGTACCTCAGCATCGTCCACACGCCGTCCACGCGGCGGCTGAAGGACGGGAGGACGGTGAGCTGTGTGATGCCGTACGTGCGGCACATCGACCACACCGAGCACGACATCAAGTGCGTCGTCACCGAGCAGGGCTACGCGCTCAACATGGACATCCGCTCCCCGAAGCGGCGGGCGCAGGACATCATCGAGCGGTGCGCGCACCCGTACTTCCGGCCGCTGCTGAAGGCGTACCTGGACATGGCCGGAGCCGGCGACGAGCCCCGCGCCACGGACATGCAGGCGCTGAACGGCTGGTGGCAGGCCTATGACGCAGCGACGCGCGCCTTCCCAGCGGGCGGGTGAGCCGGGGATGGTGGAGCGCAACGGACGCGAGGCCTGGCCTCCCGAGGTGTCCGAGCAGATGCGCGAAGTGGACCGGCTGCGGCGAAGCGGCCGGTACGCGTCGGCGCTCGCGCTCATCCGCCAGCTCGCCGAGGCGCACCCGAGACAGGTGCGCATCCTGAGCGAGCTGGGGCAGACGCTCGGCATCTGGGGGGGAGAACCGGCGGAGGCGCTCATCTGGTACGAGCGCGTGCTGGAGCTTGCGCCCGGACACAACACCACGCGGCTGCACCGCGCGCTCTCGCTGGCACGGCTGGGGCGGCATGCGGAGGCGGTGGCGGACTTCGACGCGCTGGTGGCCGGGGGTTACCGCAAGGCTCTCGTCATCCACATGAGGCGCGCGGAGTCGCTGGAGGCGCTGGGCCGGGAGGTGGAGGCGGAGCGCGATTGGACGCTGGCGATTGAAGAGGACCCGGGCAATCCGTGGCTGCTCCAGCAGCGCGCCAACGTGAGGGCGCGACTGGGGCGACTGGAAGAAGCGGTGAAGGACCTCACGGATGCGCTTGCCACGCAGGCGGGTGAGGACGTGGACCCGGAGCTGCTGCGGGAGCGCGGGGCACTGCGGGCGCGGCTGGGGGACGCAGCGGGTGCGCGCGCGGACTTCGAGGCCGGGCTCGCGGCGTTTCGAGAGGGCGACCCGCCGGGATTGCTGGACGCGCTGCGAGCAGGGCTCGCGGACTCCACGCGGCGCTGACACGCGCTGGCCCCATTCGAGAGGACAGCTGCAGTGACCTGGGTTCGGGCCAGCAATGCCCTCGCGCGGTGCTTCGCTCACGGGGCATGAGACAGCCACCAGCGCCTCCAACTGCTCGGGCGAAGAAGCCGCGACGAGGCTTCCGGTCATCGTCGAAGGAGGCTGGGTGGTGTCTGGAGGAGGCGTGTCCGTCCCCTGGGGCCCGGAGTCTTTGACGAGCGCCAGGGCCCGCCAGAGAAACGCTGCCGCTTCGAGGACCTCGGCTTCGGTCACCAGCGCGCCCTCCTCTGCCGGGGCGCGTACCAGCTCCACCAACGCTCCCCATACCAGGCCCTCGCCCACCCGGGCGCTCCCCGGTGCCAGCGCCCCTTCACGCTCGCCTTGCTCCAGCACCTCGCGCACCATCGTCCGCGCAGCCCTGCCGTGCGACTGCTGCCCAAGGGCGCGCGGAGCACGCGGCCCGGAGTCCTGGAGCTCATGCGGCCCCAGGTCATCTGCCCCGGCAGCGCCTGATTCGTACGGCGCCATGACATCTGGCTCGACAGCGCCTGATTCGTGCTGCCCCAAAGCAGCTGACCGGCAGGCGTCTGGCTCGTGTGGCCCGGATGCACCTGACCAGCGAACGTCCGGGTCGTGCGGCCCCGGTGCACCGCCCCTGGTGCCGACTGACGCATATGCCTCGTGAGCATGTGCCGGGAGCGGCCCGAGTCCGCGTGGCATGTACGGCCTCAACGTGTAGGGCGCATGGGGCCCGGGGGCATAGGGGTGCCAGTGCAAGAAGGTGAAGGCGAAGAGGCCGGGCTCCTCCAGGGCCGCACTGACCAGCTCCCACCAGAAGGAGATGAAGGCCTGGCGGAAGTCCACGCCCTGCCTGCCGTGCTCACACTCGAAACCGCTGCGCGCCCGGATGCACAGGGAGTTCTCGGCGAAATCCCGCACCGCCAGCGCGAAGCCGTGCTTGCTGCCGTAGCGCCGGTACAGGGTGCCCACCGACATGCGCAGCGCCCGTGCCAGCTCCGAGGCGCGCACGTGCTCGTACCCCCGAACCGCCAACACCCCCGCCGCCTCGCACATGGCGTCGACGCGCATCTGCTCCAGAATCCCCATGCCCCATCCCCCTGCCCCGCCCTCCGGGCGACTCACGGCTGGAAGGAACGTTCCTTCCACCCGCACCGGTCTACCGGGTGGGTCTGACATGTTGGGAGCAACCGGTGGCGGAGGCTCGAGAGGAAGCAGCTCGCGACGCTGGCCCAGGCCCGGTGCGTTCCGCTCCCGCCGTGCAAGTGGAGTGGACCTGTAGCCCTGCGAGCTCCGGCCCTCACGAGGCCTGGGCAGTCGGAGGCGCCCAGTCCGTCCCCCATTGTCCTGAGTTCCGCCCCTTCCGACCTGGGTCCGGTCCGTCCGGATGGCAGGATTCCGCGGGTGGACCTGCTCACGGAGTCACTGCTGGGGGCGGGGCTGGGGCGGCGGCTCGGTGCGACACTGGTGATCACCGTGACGTCCGGGCCCTATGTGCCGAAGCGAGACTCCGTCATCTGTGTCCACAAGGCGCCCGGCCTCGTGGACCTTCCGCACCGACTCGCGGATGCGGTGGAGGTGGCTCGCCGTGCGTCGCGTGTGCCGGTGGTTCTGGGCGGAGACCGCAGCATCCTCTTGGGGTGCCCGCTGGGCCTGAAGCGAACCGGGAGCCCTACGCCGCGACGTCCGCCTCGGGAGAGCGGCGCACCTTCGCGAGCGCGGCGACGAGCACGTCCGGCCCCGCGCCCGACTTGTGCGCGTTCTCACTCAGGTGCCTTCGCCATGCGCGCGCCCCGGGCAACCCCTGGAAGAGCCCGAGCATGTGCCGGGTGATGGCTCCCAGCGGCGCCCCCTGCCGCATGCGCCGCTCGACGTACGGGAGCATGGCCTCCACGACGGCGTGCCGCTCGGGCGGAGCCTCCTGCGCGCCGAAGAAGCGGCGGTCCGCTTCGGCCAGCAGATAGGGGTTCTCGTAGACGGCGCGGCCCATCATCACCCCGTCCACCTGCTTCAGGTGGTCGGCGGCGGCGTCCATCGTCTTGATGCCGCCGTTGATGCTGATGTCCAGGTGCGGGAACTCGGACTTGAGCCGGTAGACGAGCTCGTAGCGCAGCGGGGGCACGTCCCGGTTCTCCTTCGGGCTCAGCCCCTGCAGCCACGCCTTGCGCGCATGCACGATGAAGCGCGTGCAGCCCGCGGCGGAGACCTTGCGCACGAAGTCCTCCAGCGTCGGCCACTCGTCCAGGTCGTCGATGGCGATGCGCGACTTCACCGTCACCGGGATGCTGACGGCCTCGCGCATGGCGCCCACGAGGCGGGCGACGAGGTCCGGCTCCGCCATCAGGCACGCGCCGAAGCGGCCGGACTGGACTCGGTCGCTCGGGCAGCCGCAGTTGAGGTTGATTTCGTCGTAGCCCCACTCCTGGCCGATGCGCGCCGACTCGGCGAGCGCGGCGGGCTCGGAGCCGCCCAGCTGGAGCGCCACGGGGTGCTCCGCGGGCTCGTAGCCCAGCAGTCGCTCCCTGTCGCCGTGGATGACGGCGCCGGTGGTCACCATCTCCGTGTAGAGGAGCGTGTGCCGGCTGAGCAGCCGGTGGAAGTACCGGCAGTTCCGGTCCGTCCAGTCCATCATCGGCGCGACACACAGCGGCATGGGGCGAGGCGGCATCATGGAAGAACCCGGGGGAGCACCTGGAGCGTCCCTCGAAGCAGGCCGCTCCCCTGACGGGTGCATCTACCCGGCTTTCCCGCCCCTGCCCACCCCTCTTTGCCGCCTGGACGCACGGAGAGGGAGGAGGCGGACACCCGTCCCCTGTAGGCTGCGCCCGTGTCCCCGAGCCCTCCCCTCCTGGATGACATGCTGCTCTTCGTCGAAGTCGTGGCGACGGGCGGCATCACCGCCGCCGCCGAGCGGCTCGGCCTGCGCAAGTCCACGGTGAGCCGCCGCCTCGCCGCGCTGGAGGAGCGGCTGGGCATCCGCCTGCTCGAGCGCAACACGCGCCGGCTGCGACTCACCGAAGTGGGCCGCGACTACCACGCGCACTGTGCGCGGCTCGTCGCCGAGGCCCGTGAGGTGAATCGCGCCGTGAGCGAGTTGCGCGGCACGCCCCAGGGCACGCTGCGCATCGCCACCCTGTCCCTGCTCGGCGAGTTGCTCACGCCCCTCATCTCCGAGTTCCTGCTGCGCCAGCCGCGGATGCGGGTGGAGGTGTCGCTCGCCGAGGCCCATGTGGACCTCATCGCCGAGGAGTATGACCTGGCGCTGCGCACCGGGCCGCTCGCGGACTCCACGCTGGTGGCCCGCCGGCTGGGGCGCCTGCGCACGGGCTACTACGCCAGCCCCTCGTACCTGGGCCGCCACGGCACCCCTCACACGGCCGACGAGCTGCAGGGCCACGAGTGCGTCCTGCTCGCCGAACCGGGCACGGACGAGGTCTGGTACTTCGTCGAGGGCCGGCGGGCGAAGACGGTGCCCGTGGCGGGCCGGCTGCGCGTGCCGAGCGTGCGCGCCGGACAGGCCGCCGCGCGCGCGGGGCTCGGCGTGGTGAGGCTTCCGGCATCACTCGTCGTGGACGACGTGCGCGGCGGCATGCTCGTCCCCGTGCTGGAAGACGTGACGCCCCCGGGCATCCCCGTGTTCGCCGTCTACCCCAGCAGCCGCCAGCTCCCACCCAAGGTGCGCGCCTTCCTCACGCTGCTGTCCGAGCGCAGCGCCACGCTGCCCTGGGAGCCGGAAGGTTAGCGTCAGGGGCGCTTCGCGGAACAATGCGTTGCGCCGGGGGCTCTCGTCCCCGCGCGCCTCCGCCATTACACATCCTCCACACCGAGGCGCCGGCCCGTGCGGGCCGCGCCTCCCGAGGAGGAAACGTCATGGCGGGGAATGTCATCGAGCTGGCGGATGCGGACTTCCGGCGCGAGGTGCTCGAAGCGGAGGAGCCGGTGGTGGTGGACTTCACGGCCGCGTGGTGCCCTCCGTGCCGCATCATCGCGCCCATGCTGGACGCGCTGTCCACGGAGTGGCGGGGACGGATGAAGTTCACGAAAATCTCCACCGACTCGCACATGGAGACGGCGCAGCAATATGGCATCCGCGCCATGCCCACCCTGCTCGTCTTCAAGGACGGCAAGGTGGTGAAGCAGCTCGTCGGGGCCATGCCGCGCAAGCGCCTGGAGGAGGAACTGCGCCCGTTCCTCGGAGAAGTCACCCTCACCGCGGCGTTCTGAAGCGCCGGGGGCCGGGGTTGCGTGGCATTTCCACGCCATCATGGCTAGTCATGCGCGCATGCGCGCAATCGAACTCCAGAAGACAGGCAGCATCGAGGGCTGGGTGCAGGTGGAGCGGCCGGAGCCGAAGCCGGGCCCAGGGCAGGCCCTGGTGCGAATCCGCGCGGTGTCCCTCAACTACCGCGACTTGTTCATCGCGCTGGGCAGGTATCCGGGCAGCCGGCCGTCCAACCTCATCCCCGCCTCGGACGGCGCCGGTGAGGTGGTGGCCGTGGGGGCCGGTGTCACACGGGTGAAGCCCGGTGACCGCGTGGCTCCGACGTTCTTCCAGACGTGGACGGACGGCCCGAGGACGCCGGAGAAGGTGGCCCACGCGCTCGGCGGCAGCGTGGACGGCGTGCTCGCGGAGTACGTCGCCGTGGACGCCGAGGGCCTGGTGCACCTGCCGGAGCACCTCTCCTTCGAGGACGGCGCCACGCTGCCGTGTGCGGCCGTGACGGCGTGGAACGCGCTGGTGCCCGAGGGCGGGCTCGCGCCGGGGCAGACGGTGCTGGCACAGGGCACCGGCGGCGTGTCCATCTTCGCCCTCCAACTCGCCCGGGCGCTCGGCGCGCGCGTCATCATCACCTCCAGCCAGGACGCGAAGCTGGAGCGTGCGAAGGGGCTCGGGGCGGACGGCACCGTCAACTACAAGCAGCACCCGAACTGGGAGGAGCCGGTGCTGGCCCTGACGGGTGGGCAGGGCGTGGACCACGTCCTGGAGGTGGGCGGCGCCGAGACGCTGCCCCACTCCCTGCGCGCCACGCGCCCCGGCGGACACATCTCCCTCATCGGCATGCTCAGCGGTGGCGTCGCGAAGCCAGACCCCGCCACCGTCGAGGCGAAGAAGCTGAACGTCCAGAACACCTACGTGGGCAGCCGCGCCATGTTCGAGGACATGAACCGCGTGCTCGCCCAGCACCGGCTGAAGCCCGTCATCGACCGGGTCTTCCCCTTCGAGCAGGCGCGCGAGGCGCTGCGCCACATGGAGGCGGGCGCCCACTTCGGGAAGATTGTCATCAAGCTCTGAGCCGGCGCCGAGGGGCACGGCGCCGCCGGCCCGTACTTCCACCCCCTGGCAACGCACTGGGAGTTCGATGTCGGGGGGAGCGGCACCACCGCTGACGGAGACCGTCTCGCCTGCCCTGCATGCCCGCCGTCCGGCACCCGCAGTGAAATAAAAGGAAGTGTGGAGATTCTCTCCAGGTAGGGTAGTCACGGGCGCGCCACGGGAGCGTCACGAACAGATGACGACTCCCGGGCAAGCCTCGCCCGGACATCCGGGCGACCTGGAGGGACGGATGCTCGAGAAGCTGATGCCCAAGTCGGACGAGTTCTTCGACGACTTCGACGCGCAGTGTGCCGTCACCGTGCAGGGCGCGAAGCTGCTGCACGAGCTGCTGGTGGACTACCGGGACGTGCCCGAGCGCGTCCGAGCGCTCAAGGAAGTGGAGCACCGCGGTGACGAAGTCACGCACACCGCCTTCAACCGCCTCCACAAGCAGTTCATCACCCCGTTCGACCGCGGGCAGATTCACACGCTGCTGTCGCGCATCGACGACGTGCTGGATTTGACGAACGCGGCGGCGGCGCGGCTGCACTACTACGAAATCCAGACCAGTCTCCCGGACGCCACGGAGCTGGCGCGGCTGCTGGTGCTGAGCGCCCAGAAGGTCCAGGAGGTCGTGGCGGCGCTGCGGCTCATCAAGAAGCCGGAGCAGATTCTCGCCGGCTGCCAGGAAATCAAGCGGCTGGAGTCCCAGGCGGACGAGGCCCTGCGCGCGGGCGTCGGCCGGCTCTTCAAGAGCGGCGTGGACACGTTGACGGTCATCAAGTGGAAGGAAATCTACGACCTCATCGAGACCGCGACCGACAAGTGCCAGGGCGTGGCCAACATCATCGAAGGCGTGGTGCTGGAGCACTCCTGAGATGCTACTCACCGCCGTCGTCCTCATCGTCGCTGTCGCGCTGATTTTCGACTTCATCAACGGCTTCCACGACGCGGCGAACTCCATCGCCACCGTGGTGTCCACGCGCGTGCTGTCGCCCAACCTGGCCGTGGCCTGGGCCGCGTTCTTCAACTTCATCGCGGCGTTCGCCGGTGGCGTCCACGTGGCGAACACCATGGGCAAGGGCATCATCAACTTCGACATGCTCCGCGCCGAGGGCCCGACCGCGGTGCTCGCGGTCATCTTCTCCGCGCTGATGGGCGCCATCGCCTGGAATCTCCTGACGTGGTGGTGGGGACTTCCGTCCTCCTCCTCTCACGCGCTGGCGGGAGGCATGATTGGCGCCACGCTGCCGGTGCTCGGCTTCAAGGGGCTGGTGGGCGCGGGCATCGCGAAGATTGCGGCGTTCATCGTGCTGTCGCCGCTCATCGGCATGTTGCTGGGCATCTCGATGATGCTGGCGAGCACGTGGTCGGTGCACAAGCAGACGCCGCTGCGGGTGGATGCCTGGTTCCGCCGGCTGCAGCTGGTGTCGTCGGGCATCTTCTCGTTCAGCCACGGCACCAACGACGCGCAGAAGGTGATGGGCATCATCGCGGTGGTGCTCTTCGGCACCATCTGGAAGGACCGGCCGTTCCACATCGACTGGTGGATGATCATCTCCTGCCACGCGGCCATCGCCATGGGCACCTTCTTCGGCGGCTGGCGCATCGTCCGCACCATGGGGCACAGCCTCACGAAGCTGGCGCCCATCGGCGGCTTCAGCGCGGAGACGGGCGGCGGCGTCACCATCATCGCGCTGGCGCACTGGGGCATCCCCGTGTCCACCACGCACACGATTACGGGCGCCATCGTCGGCGTGGGCTCCACCAAGGGCTGGCGCGCCGTGAAGTGGGGCGTGGCGGGTCGCATCATCTGGGCGTGGGTGTTCACCATCCCCGCCGCCGCGCTCATGGCGGTGCTGGTCTACGGACTGACCCAGCTGGTCGTGCGCCTGGTGGGCTGAGAGCCCCCCGTACGAGTTGCAACCGGATACCACCTCATGGGTGGCTGGCTTGACTTGCATCCGCGAGTTCAGCCAGCCTTCCACTCCATGAGCGGCCTCAACGGGAGCATCGCGCTGGGCGAGGGACACCTGTCCTCCGCCTCCGTGCGCCCGCAGACGGCTCTGACGTCCACCACCACCACGACTACCACTACCACCACGACTCCCCGCGGAGCGCGGGCGGTCTAGCTGGGAAACCTCCAGGTCTCCCAACTCGGCCCCGCGCTCCCCGGCGCGGGGCTTTTTCGTTTTCGCACCCTCCACACTCCCAGGAGCCTCCATGCAGCCCACCCCGCAGACGCCCCTCCCGCCGCTGGCCCTCCCCTCCTCGCCGCTGAAGCCCGAGGTGTCGCCGTGCGCGTGATGAAATTCGGTGGCACGAGCGTGGGTGGTGCGCAGCAGCTGCGCCGCGTGGTGGACCTGGTGGCGGCGGCGCGCCAGGAGACGCGCGTCATGCTGGTGGCCTCGGCCGTGTCCGGCATCACCAACCTCCTCGTCGAGGCCGCGCGGGTGGCCCAGGAGCGCGGCGCTGTGGACGGGCTGAGCGCCCGCTTCGAGGACACCCACGCCGCCATCTCCCGGGAGCTGGCGGGCGAGCTGGGAGCAGCACGCCAGCGCCCGCTGGAAGAAGGGCTCGCCACCCTCGCCTCGGAGCTGCGCGGCCTGCTCCAGGGCGTGGGGCTCTTGCGCGAGTGCTCGCCCTCCGTGCTCGCACACCTGTCGGGCCTGGGCGAGCGCGCCGCGTGCCTGATTCTGGAAGCACTGCTGGAGGCGCGCGGCCTGGCGCCGCGGGCGGTGGACCCGCGCGAGGCGCTCATCTGCTCGGGAGACCCGCTGCAGGCCACGCCGCTGATGGACGAGATTCGCGCGCGCTTCGCCCCGCTGCGCGAGGGCGGCCCGGGGTTGATGCTGATGCCGGGCTTCTTCGGCGGCGACGGCAAGGGCAAGACGCTGTCGCTCGGACGCGGCGGCTCGGACTACTCGGCGGCGCTGGCGGCGGCGGCGCTGGACGCGGAGCTGCTGGAAATCTGGACGGACGTGGACGGCATCTTCAGCGCGGACCCGCGCCTGGTGCCCGAGGCCTTCCCGCTGCCGGAGGTGAGCTTCGAGGAGGCGATGGAGCTGGCGTACTTCGGCGCGAAGGTGCTCCACCCGAAGACGATTGCCCCGGCCCGCGAGCGCGGCATTCCCGTGCGCGTCTGCAACAGCTTCCGCCCCGAGCACCCCGGCACCCGCGTGACGGCCGCCGCCGCCCCGCCCCAGCACCCGGTACGCGGCCTGTCCTTCCTGCGGGACATCGCCCTCGTCAACATCGCCGGCGCGGGCCTCAAGGGCGTGCCGGGCACCGCCGCCCGCGTCTTCGAGGCCATGGCCCACGCCAGCATCTCCGTGGTCCTCATCACCCAGGGCTCCAGCGAGTGCTCCATCAGCTTCTGCGTCCAGCAGGCCGAGGCCCAGCGCGCCGTGGAGGCGCTCGAGGTCGCCTTCGAGGTGGAGCGCGAGGCCGGCAAGGTGGACACGATTGAGCGCCAGGGCGGGCTCGCGGTACTCAGCATCGTCGGCGACGGCATGCGGCACCGGGTGGGCGTGGCGGGGACGTTCTTCAGCGCCCTGGCCGACGTGGGGTGCAGCATCGCCGCGATTGCGCAGGGCTCCAGCGAGCGCAGCATCTCCGCCGTCATCTCCGAGACGGACGGCCCGCGCGCCATGGCCCACGTCCACGGCCGGTGCTTCGGCACCACCGAGGTGGTGGAGCTGCTCGTGGCGGGCGTGGGCAGCGTGGGCGGCGAGCTGCTCCGCCAGGTGCGCCAGCAGGCCCCCAAGCTGCGCGCGCACGGCGTCGATTTGCGCGTGTGCGCCATTGCCAACAGCCGGCACTGCGTGGCCTCCAGCGAGGGCATTCCCCTGGAGGGATGGGAGGCGCGGCTCGACGCGGGCGGAGACGGCCCCGCGCTGGACACCTTCCGCGACTGGGCCCGCGCCAAGCGCCCCGGCCGCCCCATCTTCGTGGACTGCACCAGCAGCGAGGACGTGGCGCTCGCCTACCCGTCGCTCATGGAGGCAGGGCTCCACGTGGTGACGGCCAACAAGAAGGCCAACGCCGGCCGGGGGAGCCACTGGCGCGCGCTGCGTGAGACGGCGTCGCGGCACCAGCGCCGCTTCCTCTACGAGACGAATGTCGGCGCGGCCCTGCCCGTCATCGACACGCTGAAGAACATGGTGCGCACGGGCGACCAGGTGCTGCGCATCGAAGGCATCCTCTCCGGCTCGCTCTCCTTCATCCTCGGGCTCGTCGAGGAGGGCGTGCCGCTGTCCCAGGCCGTGGGCACCGCGATGGAGCGGCGCTTCACGGAGCCGGACCCGCGCGACGACTTGCAGGGCACGGACGTGGCGCGCAAGGTGCTCATCCTCGCCCGCGAGTTGGGACGCAACGTGGAGCTGGAGGGCGTGGCGCTGGAGTCCCTCCTGCCCGCGGACTTCGATGCGTCCGGCCCGCTCGACGGGTTCCTCGCCCGGCTGCCGAAGGTGGATGCCCACTTCCAGCGCCGCGCGGAGGCGCTCCGCAAGGAGGGCAAGGTGCTGCGCTACGTGGGCCGCGTCACTCCGGAGGGGTGCTCGGTGGGACTCGTGCCCGTCCCCCTGGAGCACCCGCTGGCGGCGGTGAAGGGCGGCGAGAATGCGCTCAGCTTCCTGTCCGAGCGCTACAGCCCCACCCCGCTGGTGATTCGCGGCTACGGCGCGGGCGCGGCGGTGACGGCGGCCGGCGTGCTCGCGGACGTGCTGCGCCTCGTGGAGGGGCCACTGCCCTGACGCGAGCCGGAAAGCACGGCACGAAGGCTACCGCCGGAAGAGCCCCTTCCGGCGGCGGCGCTCCAGCGCGAGCATCGGCAGGCCCACGAGCACCGCCAGGGCCTGCCCACCGCCACAGCCCGTCGCGGCGTCCTCGGCCGAGGGCTTCAGCACGGACGTGAAGGGCTCCACCCCACCGCCGGGCCCGTCCAGGTCCACCATCACCGTGTCCCCGTCGCCGGGGGCTTCGGCGGTGGCGACGGCGTCTTCTGCAGATGTCTTGCTGTTGCCACTGGAGGGCGCGAAGACGACGGCCAGCCGGTCCGAGCTTCCCTTCGGCTCCAGGCCGAAGAGGCAGGGAATGCGCGCGCCGGAGGGGAGCACGGCGACGGAGGCGGGGTAGCCCGCGAAGCCGGAGATGGAGGCCAGCTCGCGCGCCGAGCCCAAGCTCCGGCCATTCAGCTTGCGCACCACCAAATCGTAGCCCCGGCCGTCGCGGTGGGGCCGGTTGTAGAAGATGTGCACTGTGCTGCCCACGCGGGTGACGGCGGGCTGGAGCGCCCAGTCCCCGCTGTCCTGCACCACGAGCGGCGCGCCGAAGCGCTGGCCATCGAAGTGCCGGTACCGCAGTCGCTCCGCGTTGTCCTTGTAGACCAGGTGCATGCCGCCCTTGCCGTCCGCCACCGCGCTCAGCGCGGCGCCGTGGTAGATGCCCTCGGAGAAGGCGGTGCGCACGGGGGACCACGAGGACAGCGGCGCGCCGTCGTCCCGCACCCGGTAGCGCGCGGCCATGCCCCCCGAGTGCGAGCCGTACACCACGATGAGCTTCCCGCCGAGGTGCAACAGCCGCCCTCCTCCGCGCTTCGAGAGGTTGCGGTCCAGGGCCGGCATCTCGCGGAACGTGGAGCCGTTGTCCGTGCTCACCGCGATGACGAGCGTGGAGCCTCCGTCCGACTCGCGCTTGAAGGCCTGCACCCAGATGCGGCCCCGCGAGTCGCGCGCCAGCTCCGCCCGGTAGTACGCCGTGCTGGAGCTGCGCGAGTCGAAGACCTTGAGCGTCCGCCCGGCCACCCAGCGGTCCGTGGAGGACTGATAGCGCCACCACTGGAAGACGACGTCGCGCGACGCCGAGCCGCCGATGCCCGTGCTGTCCGGCGTCTCCACCGAGTAGACGAGCGCCACGTCGCGGCCCACGGCCAGGAGGTCCGCGCGGTCCTGACGGGCGTCGTCATGGATGGGCCCCTCGTACTTCCAGGAGCCGCCGCTGTCGTGGCTCCGGTACAGGCCCAGCCCGCGTCCCTGACTCCCCCCGCGCTGCACCGCCAGCAGCAGCACCGAGCCCCGGCCACTGCCGCGGTCCACGCGCACCAGGTGCCTGTGCGCCGGGAGTGTCAGGGCATTGCCACCCTCCACCGGCAGCGCCGTCGGTGGTGTCGCTGCCGCCAGGCTCATGAACACGCCCGCCCACAAAGCCAACCCCATGCCTGGGCTCCCTCCCGTGTCAGGAAATTCCCAACCGTCCCTCACACCAGGGTGGGGCGGCGGAGCGTCCCCCGGAAGACGGAAAAGCCTCGGCATGCCTGCCCGCATGCCCTGCGGGCAGGCTTCAAGACCTGGGGGTGCTCATGAATCGCCGCGGCTTGGACACCGTGAAAGCGGAGCCCTCCACGCGCCGACCCGAGGCGAACCGGGTGGCGTTGGAGAACCACGAGGGCCGGCGTTCCAGAATCTCCGCCAATGAGAACCTTCCCGCCCAGGTCCTACGCATTTGAAGTTGCCTGGAGAACTGCCCAGAATGCCCCGCTGCCCTCGACTCGCGAGCGGCAGGGGGAGAACGGAATGTTCGTGTCTCGCAGGTCAGACTGGGGCTTCACCGCAAAGGTGCTGGCACTCGCGCTCACGCTCGCGCTGGTGGGGTGTGGCGACGACGATGATGACGACGACGACGACGAGGACTGCAAGGGCGGCAGCGCGGGCAACCCGGTGACGCTGAGCGGCAAGGTGACCTACGACTTCATCCCGGCCACCTATTCGACGAACACGCGGACGGGCACGCTGGGCTTCGCGCAGTCGGCCGAGCGGCCGGTGCGCAGCGCGGTGGTCCAGGTGCGCCAGGGGACGAACACCCTCACCACGGGGACGACGGACGAGCAGGGCAACTACCAGCTCAGCTTCACCCCGGGCGCCTGTGGCGCGCTGACGCTCGTCGCGCTCGCGAAGTCCACGAACCCGGAAATCCAGGTCGAGGACAACACGGACGGCGACGCCATCTGGGCGTTGGGCGACAGCATCACCGCCACCACCACGACGAAGAACCTGCACGCGACGCACGGTTGGACGGGGACGACCTACAGCGCCAACGCGCGCACCGCGGCGCCCTTCGCCATCCTGGACAGCATGTACACCGCGTCCAAGGCCTTCATGGCGGTGCGCACCGTCACCTTCCCCGCGCTCAAGGTGAACTGGAGCCCGAACAACGTCCCCCAGAACGGGGACAAGAAGAGCGGCGCCATCAGCACGTCGCACTTCTCCTTCACGGAGAACGAAATCTACATCCTCGGGAAGTCGGGCGTGGACACCGACGAGTACGACTCGCACGTCATCGTCCACGAGTGGGGGCACTACTTCGAGGCCAACCTGGCGCGCGCGGACAGCCCGGGCGGACCGCACAGCACGGGTGACGTGTTGGACCCGCGCCTGGCCTTCGGCGAGGGCTACGGCAACGCGCTCGCGGCCATGCTCCTGCCGGAGTCGATTTACGTCGACACCCTGTGGACCAACTCGACCAGCGGCCCGCCGCTGGCCTTCGGCTTCGACGCCGAGACGGCGCCCAGCCCCACGGATGACCCGTCGCCGAGCGTGTTCTCCGAGTCCAGTGTCATGCGCGCGCTCTACGACCTCTACGACTCCGGCTCCAACGAGTCCTATGACGGCGTGGCGCTGGGCCTGGGCCCCGTCTACGACGTGCTGGTGGGGCCGCAGAAGTCGACGGACGCGCTGACCACCATCGGCTCGTTCATCGCCGGCCTCAAGGCACAGCCGGGCGTGAGCGCGTCGGCGGTGGACACGCTGATGGCCCACTACGGGGTCGGCGCGGTGACGTCGCCCTTCGGCGACGGGGACTCGAAGCTGCGGGCCATGTACACGGTCGTCCCCAACGCGTACCCGTACAGCACCACCACCACCCTGCGCGGCAAGGCCGAGTACAACAAGCAGCAGCAGAACCGCTACTTCGTGTTCTCGGGCACCGGCCGGACGATGAACATCTCCGCGGCGAACACGTTGGAAGACGTGGGTATCGAAATCTACAAGCGGGGTGAGCTGGTGGGTTCGGCGGACGAGTCCTTCCAGGGCACGGAGTCGGTCAGCATCCCCAGCACGAGCGGCACGCAGTACGTGCTGGTGGTGACTGGCTACAGCGCGAGGGACGCGAACTACGACGTCTCCGTCTCCATCACGAGCCCCTAACCGAGGAGCACACATGAATCGCAAGGCACTCACAGTCCTCTCGGGCCTCCTCGCGCTGACGGCGCCGGTGGCATGCAGCTCCCAGGCGAAGTCCACGACGCCCCCGGCCAGCACGGACACCGCCAAGGTGGCCGCGCCCGTGGCGGTGGAGGCGAAGGTGGACGACAAGCAGGCGCACGTCACCCTCCGCTTCGACTCTCCGGCCAGCGACGTGCAGGTGAATGTCTCGGGCGTGGATGGCCTGGCGGTGAAGAGCGCGGGCTCGCCCGTGAAGGGCGGCAGCTTCGCGCGCTCGGACGAGACGTCCTTCGACGTGGACTTCACGCCCGGCACCGGCCGCTCGCTGCTGGTGGTGGCCGTCACCGGCACCTTCCAGGGCAGCCCCATGTCCAAGGTGGTGAGCTTCTCGGTGGGCACGCCCACCGCGGAGCAGCAGAAGACGTCCGGCACCACCGTCACGGGCAGCGACGGTGAGCGCATCAAGGTCATGCCCTCGGGCGGCCAGTAGCCACACGGCAGGCAGCCCACGAGACGCACGGCGGGGCGAGCGGGGATTCCTGCTCGCCCCGTTGCTCGTTCCAGGCCCGTGGAAGGTGTCCGCCGCGAGGCAGGACTGCGCGGAGCCCGAAAAAAACACAGCGGGAAGCGCGCCCCCCGACGCACTTCCCGCCGTATGAGCCACCTTGACGGGGCTCCAGGACTCCAGACTCCAGAAAAAAAAGCATTGGGAGCACGCCCCCTCGACGTGCTCCCAATGACCACGCGCTCCCACTCTGGAGCGCCCCCTACACCGTTTGAAGCCAGCCCCCCCGGGCTGACCTCCCCCCACCCTCAGACGCTAAGCGTCCGAAACCTTGAGTGCCGTCAACGGCCCGGACACCCTCCCCGCCCACCTTTCAGACGCTCTGCGTCCGAAGCCCTTGGGCACCGCGGCTCTGCCCCGCTGCCCCCACCTTTCGAAAATAAATACGCACGGGGCCCGGATTCTTGAGCGCGTCCTGATTTATTTTTTCAGACCCACAGGGAACCACACCCGCCAGGGCCTCAACCCACGGCTTGCGCCTCGTGCGCCAGGGGGGGCGGGGCATCCGCGAGCCGGCGCAGCAGCCGCCGGCGAACGACGTCGATGTGCTCGCGGAAGTAGTAGAGGTTCTCCGAATAGGAGAGCGGCATGGGGATGCGGTTGACCTCGCGCTCGGCCTCGTCGAGCCGACGCAGCATGTCACCCAGCGTCTCCCGGTCCGGATTCTCGTCGAGCTGGAGCTCGATTTCCTTCAGGCGCGCGTACCAGCGGACGATGCGCGAGCGCACCCGCCAGAGGAAGAGCGCCGGCACGGCGCGGAACAGGGGCACCACCACGGCGATGATGGGCACGAGCATGACCCAGAGCCGGTCCACCAGGTTGGCGGCCCAGAACGGCAGGTAGCGCTGGAGCAGCGGCACGCCGGACTCGTAGTAGCGGCGGGCCTCGCTGCTCAAGGGGAAGCCCGTCTCCAGCGGCGCGGGGAATTCGCCCGTCTTGTCCAGCATGCCGGCGCTGCCGTGGACCTCGCTGGCGGCACGCAGGAGCAGGTACGCGAGCGCGGGGTGCAGGGTGTCCTTCGCCACGAGGTTGGCGGTGGGCGTCAGCACCGTCACGTCCTCGGCGGGGACGTCCGCCGCGAGGTCGAACACGCCGCGCGGCAACACGTGCCGGGTGAGGTAGGTGAAGCGGCGGGTATAGGCGTCCGCGCGGGCGAAGCTGAGCATGTGGATGCCCGGCACCGCCGCCAGCTTCTGGATGGCCGGGGACTCCGCGGGCGAGACGAGGAAGACCGCGTCGAGCTTCTCCTGCTTGAGCTGTTCAATGGACTCCTCGCGGCCGAGGGAGACCAGCTGCGTCGGCGCCTCGTCCACCTTGTTGGCCTTGAGCATCGTCAGGGCGAGCGAGCGCGTGCCGCTCTCCTCCGGCCCCACGGAGATGCGCCGGCCGCGCAGCGCGCGGACGTCCTCAATCGGCTCGCCCCGGTAGAAGACCCAGAGCGGCACGTAGGAGAGGCTGCCCAGCGAGACGACGCTCGCGGCCTTCTCCGCGCTGACGGTGCCGCTCTGCACGAAGGCGACGTCCACGCCCGAGTTCTCGTCGGCGAGCATCTCGATGCTGGTGACGGAACCCTTCGTCGGGCGCACCTCCAGCTTGATGCCGTCTCGCGCGAGGATGGCCTCGTACTTGCGCGCGTAGTACCGGAAGCCGCCCTCGTCCTGCGGCGTCGCGATGACGAGCGTCTTCGGGGGGGCGGGCTTGACGAAGTAGAACGTCACGGCGAACGCGATGCCGATGAGGGCGATCGCGGGGCCGAGGGTCAGCCACAAGTCGCGGCGAATCGTGCGCCGGAGCTGGGCCTTGATGAGGTCCGTCTTCTTCATGATGGAGGCGGAGTATAGACGCCGCCCGCCCTTCCCCGCCGGGACAGGTAGGACGGAGCCCGGGCAGGCATGCGCCCCGGGACGTCGAGGACGCTCCCTGGCGGCGGCCGGGCACCACCGCCGCCAGGGACTCGCGCGCTCCGGTCAGCTGTCGCCGCGCCGCTTGGCCCGTCCCGACTTCCGGACGGACATGATGAGGGTGCTCATCTGCCGCCGGTGCTCGCGCCGCGCCAGCGGGTCCGCCTGGCGGGCCTGGTGGGCCTGCTCGCGCCGGAGCTTCTCGAAGCTGTCGAGCCGCGCGGCCTCGAGCACGCCTCCCGCCACGGCCTCCCGCACCGCGCAGCCCGGCTCGCTCCGGTGCTCGCAGTCGGTGAAGCGGCACCCGGCGGCGAGCTCGAGGATGTCCGCGAAGGCGTGGCCGACGCCCTCCTCCTCACCCCACACGCCCAGCTCGCGCATGCCCGGGCCGTCGATGAGGAGCCCGCCGCCGGAGAGCGCGAACAGCTCGCGGTGGGTGGTGGTGTGGCGGCCGCGGCTGTCGTCCTCGCGGACGGGCTGCGTGGCCAGGCGCTCCTCGCCCAGCAGCCGGTTGACGAGCGTGGACTTGCCCACGCCCGACGAGCCGAGCAGCACGCCCGTCGTCGCGGCGGGCAGCCATGCGAGCAGCGCCTCCACGCCCTCGCCGGTGTGCGCGCTCAGGGCCAGCACGGGCACGCCGGGAGCGAGGGCCTCCACTTCATGGACGCGCGCCTCCACGTCACCCAGGAGGTCCGCCTTGCTGAGCACCACCACGGGCGCCGCGCCGCTGTTCCACGCCAGGGCGAGCGCCCGCTCGAGGCGGCGGGGGTTGAAGTCGTCATCCTGCCCGGCCACCAGGAACACCACGTCCAGGTTGGCCGCGATGAGCTGGCCCTCCCGCTCGCGGCCCGCCTCGCGGCGCATGAGGACGCCGCGGCGCGGGAGCACGGCGTGCAGCAGCGCCTCGCCGTCCCCGGCAGGGAGCTGGAGCGCCACCCAGTCGCCAATGGTGGGCAGCGCCTGGGCGTCGGGCGCGTCGTGGAGGAGCCGCCCGGCGGTGCGCGCGAGGAGGACGCGCTCGGAAGTCTGGACGGAGAGCAGCCCGCGCGCCTGGCGCACCACGCGGCCGGGGACGAGGGGAAGGGAGGACTGCGAGAGGACGTCGGCGAAGGCGTTTGCGAGGGCTGGATTCCAGCCGAGAGACTCGAGAGACACGGGAGGGAACTCCGGACACGGCGGTGCCGACAGGCGCACCTGGTTCTTCAGGGCACCCGGAGGGGAGTAGACCGCGCTGCGCCGGAACTTCGTGGCCGCTAGGCGGCCCGCACCCTCGGGGCGGACAGGGCATTCACCGTCAGGACAAGGTCCGAGTGCATGGTGCCTCCGAAGGTACGTGGGGCCGGCGTCCATCGCCGACCGTCGTTTCCCTTCATAACAACTCCTCCGCCCGCGTCCAACGTCCAGAACCGGGCACTGCACCCCGCCGGGCAATGTACACCCGCATGAGGAACGTCAGGAGGGGCTGGCATGACCGGGGACATGCGCCCATGTTGCCGCCGGAACGAGCGCCCCCCTCCGGTGTCCCGACACCAGGCCGCTCTTCCCGCACCCATCTTCCTGGAGGGAACCCCTTGAGTGCCGCAATCGACGTGCGCGGCGTGACATCCCCTGGAGCCAGCCCCGCGGTCCTCCTCGTGGAGGACTCGGCGGCGGATGCCGTGGCGCTCCAGCGGGCGCTGCAGCCGCTCGGCGTCGCGCTCGTGTGCGTGACGTCCGGCGAGGACGCCGTCCAGGCGCTGGAGCGGCAGGACTTCGTGGCGGTGCTGCTGGACGTCTTCCTGGCGGGCGCCTGGGACGGCTTCGAGACGGCGCGGCGCATCCGCGAGACGCCGGGCCACCAGGCCCTGCCGCTGCTCTTCATGACGGGCTCGGCGCAGGACGCGCTGCTCACCATGCGCGCCTACCGCGCCGGCGCGGTGGACTTCCTCCACAAACCCCTCTTCGCGGAGCAGCTCACCGCCAAGGTCTCCGTCTTCCTGGAGCTGTGGCAGTCACGGGAGCGGGAGCGGACCGACCTGCGAGCCCGCGAGGCGCACGCGCTGCAGCGCGCGGAGGCGGAGCGCCAGCGGGTGGATGTCCTCAACGCCGCGCTGGTGGCCCACCAGGAGTGGCTCCAGTCCGTCCTGCAGTGGCTGCCCGTGCCCCTCATCCTGGTGGAGCGAGACACGGCCCGCATCCTCTTCGCCAACACGAAGGCCGACGACTACTGGGGCACCACCTTCCCCCGGGCGATGTCGGAGGGCGACTACGCGCGTGCCTTCTCCCTGGTGGACCTGACGGGCCGGGAGCTCGCCCCCTCGGAGTACCCCGCCGTGCGCGCCTCGCGCGGGGAGAGCATCAGCGGGCTCCAGCTCCTCGCGCGCACACCCCGAGGGCAGCGGGCCGTGCTGGTGGACACCGCGCAGGTGCCCGCCCTGGGCGAGCGTCCCGCCTGCGCGGTGGTGACATTCCAGGACATCACCCTCCTGAAGGAGGCCGAGCTCGCGCTGCGCAAGCGCGAAGAGGCGCACCGCTTCCTCGCCGAGGCGAGCGCCCTGCTGGGCAACTCGCTGGACAGCCACGCCACGCTCCAGCTCCTGGCGCGGCTCGCCGTGCCCACGCTCGCGGACTGGTGCACGGTGGACGTGCTCGACGAGCGCGGCCGCGTCGAGCACATCGCCGTCGCGCACGCCGACCCGGAGCGGGCACGCTCCCTCCATGACTTCCTCCGCAACCATCCCCACCCCCCGGATGCGCACCGGGGCGTGGCGCGGGTGCTGCGCACGGGCGAGCCCGACTGGATGGCCCACATCCCGGAGGACGCGCTCCGGGGCTCGACGTGGGGCGGCGCGGAGCGGCGGGACATGCTGCGGACGCTGGGCATCCGCTCCTACCTCATCGTCCCGCTCATCGCGGGCGGCCGGGTGCTGGGCACGCTCTCGCTGATGCAGGCCGAGTCGGGCCGGCACTACACGGAGGAGGATGTGCGCGTCGCCGAGGACCTCGCCCGGCGCGCGGCGCTCGCGGTGGACAATGCCCGCTTGTACCAGGCCTCGCAGCAGGCCGTGCGCCTGCGCGACGAGTTCCTGTCGGTGGCCAGCCACGAGCTGCGCACGCCGCTCACGCCCATCCGCATCAAGGTCCAGGCGCTGCAACGCCATACGCAGGCCGCGCCCGGAGGCGTGCTTCCCTCGGACAAGGTCGCCTCCGTGCTGGACACGGTGAGCATGCAGACGCGGCGGCTCGGAAGGCTCGTGGACGCGCTCCTGGACGTGTCCCAATTCAGCGCCGGGCGGCTGGAAATACACCGTGAGCCGGTGGACCTCGCCGCCCTGATGCACGAGGTGGCCGCATCCTTCGAGGCGGACTGCGCGAAGGCGGGCTGCCGCCTGGACCTGCATGTCCCGGGGACGGTGGTGGGCACCTACGACAGGCGGCGGGTGGAGCAGGTCGTCTCCCACCTGCTGGCCAACGCCGTGAAGTACGGCGCGGGCCGGCCCATCCACCTGCGCCTGGAGGCGGACGGCGGGAGCGCGCGACTCACGGTGAGGGACGAGGGCATCGGCATCTCCCCCGAGGCGCTGCCGCGCCTGTTCGGCAAGTTCGAGCGCGCGGTGTCCGAGCGCCACTACGGCGGCCTGGGCCTGGGCCTCTACCTCGCCCGGGAAATCGTCGAGGCCCACGGCGGCACCATCCGTGTGGAGAGCCAGCCCGGCCTGGGGGCCTGCTTCGAGGTGGCCCTGCCGCTCGACCCGATTCTCAGCTAACGGGAATTCCGGGTACAGCGGGTGGCGGCTTGGGACTATCGTCTCCGCCATGACGACACCCCCTTCCGCGGCCCCCGCGGACCTCGGCATGAAGCGCGCGGTCTCCCGCTGGGAAATCGTGGGCTTCTCCATCAATGACGTCATCGGCAGCGGCGTGTACCTGCTGCCCGCGGCGGCGGCGGCGAACCTCGGCTCGGCGAGCGTGGGCGCCATCGTCCTCGCGGGGCTGGGCGTCTTCCTGCTGGTGCTCTGCTTCGCGGAGGCGGCGAGCTACTTCGACCGGCCCGGCAGCGCCTACGTCTACACGCGGGAGGCCTTCGGCGACCTGGTGGGGTTCGAGGTGGGGTGGATGACGTGGCTGGCCCGCGTGTCCTCGGTGGCGTCGCTGTCCGCGGGCTTCGCGCGGGCGCTGGCCTACCTGTGGCCGCAGGTGAATGACGGCGTGGGACGCTCGCTGGCCATCGCCCTGCCGCTGCTATTGCTCACCGCCATCAACGTCGTGGGCGTGAAATCCGGCGCGCGCACCGCCGTCTTCCTGGCCATTACCAAGACGGTGCCGCTGCTGCTCTTCATCGGCGCGGGTTTGTTCGCCATGTCCTGGGAGCAGGCGACGTCCGTGGTGCCGAAGGCGGACGGCAGCCTGGGCGCGGCGGTGCTGCTGCTGCTGTTCGCCTACGCGGGCTTCGAGAACACTGCGGCGCCCGCGGGCGAGTTCAAGAATCCGAAGCGCGACGTGCCCTTCGCGCTGGTGGTGCAGATTGGCGTCGTCACCTTCATCTACACCGCGGTGCAGTGGGTGGCGCTGGGCACGCTGCCGGGTGTGGTGGACGCGAAGACGCCGCTGGCGGACGCGGCCGCACGCTTCCTCGGGGGCTGGGGCGGGCTGCTGATGACGGTGGGGGCGGTGCTCTCCATCCTGGGCACCAACAGCAACACGGTGCTCGCGGGGCCGCGCTACCTGTACGCACTGGCCCGCGACGGCTTCGGCCCCGCGCCGCTCGCGTCCCTGCACCCGCGCTTCCGCACGCCGACGGTGGCCATCCTCACCCAGACGGCCATTGCCCTGCCGCTGGCCTTCTCGGGCTCGTTCGAGGTGCTCGCCACCCTGTCGGTGGTGGCGCGGCTGGCCACCTACTTCGGCACCGCCATGGCCATCCCCGTGCTGCGGCGCAAGCTGACCCAACAGCCGGGCGCGTTCCGCATCCCCGGCGGGCCGGTGGTGCCCATTGCAGCCGCCTCGCTGTGCGTCGTCTTCGCCCTCAGCGCACAGCCGCGCAACCTCATTGCCGGGCTCATCGCCCTCGCGGTGGGCGGCATGCTGTACGCGCTGCGCAGCCCCGCGCGGACGGCGGCGCCGGAGTAGGCACGGGCACCTTCAGCGGCCCTTCCACCGCACGTCCTGCTTCTCCACGGTGAGGAGGAGCCGGATGGCGGTGATGGCGGACTCCACATCCACCGGGTCGCCCGTAATCGCGTCGCGGTAGAGGAAGGACTCGCCGATGCGGATGATGACGTAGGCCAGCGCGTCCAGGTCCATCACCGGCCTCAGGTGGCCCTGCTTAACGCCCTCCTCCAGCGACGTGCGGATGCTCGCGGCGCAGCGCTGCTCCACGGTGCTGCTGCGCGACATCAGGATGCGCATGGCGTACTCGGCGTCCTGCTGGACGAACGTGCGCAGCGGCGCGTCCGTCACCAGCAACTCGAACAGCCGCCGGGTGATGTCCGCGACCAATTCCGGCCCCTCGCCGCGCGCGCCCTTCCGGGCGATGGCGAGGGCCCCCTCGAACAGCGAGGAGATGACCTCGCCGTAGAGCAGCTCGCGGGTGCCCACCCACCGGAACACCGTGGCGCGGCTGACGCCCAGCGCCTGCGCCATGCGGCCGATGTCGAAGCGCTCGCCCTGCTTCCACCAAGCCAGCGCCAGGGTGAAGAGGTCCTGGGGCGTGGCCTTCGAGGGCGCCTCCAGTCGCTGTGCCAGCGGGGTGGGCCGGACGGGCGCGCGCGCACGACGGGGCGGCGGAGACGGGTGCTCCGGGGCCTCGGGCGCGGCGCGGCGCTTGAGCGCGCGGGGTGACTTCACGTGGCGCTCTCCAGCAGCTTGCGCCGCCGGCGCCGGGCCCCCGCCACCACCAGGCGCTGGTACAGCGTGGGCAGCATCCGCTGCATGAGGTCGATGAAGACGGCGTCACCGCCGATGAGCTGGCGCCGCCGGTTCTTCAGGATGGCGGAGAGGATGTCCGAGGCGGCCTTCTCCGGCGTGGTGGAGAAGGACTTCTCGAAGTCGCTGGTGGAGCGCTCGTCCGTCCAGCCCTTGCGGTGCGTCACCCGTGCGTTGCGGGCGATGTTGGTCTTGATGCCGCCGGGGTGCACGCAGGTGACGCCGATGGGGACGGACTCCACCTCCAGCTCCTGGCGGAGCGCCTCGGTGAAGCCCTTCACCGCGAACTTGGCGGCGTTGTACGCGCCCTGCGTGGGCACGCCGATGAGACCGAACACGCTGGAGACGTTGACGATGTGGCCCTCGCCCGCCGCGCGCAGGTGCGGGAGGAAGGCCTTGGTGCCGTACACCACGCCCCAGAAGTTGATGTTCATCAGCCACTCGAAGTCCTCGTACCGGGTGTCCTCGATGGTGGCGCCCAGCGCGACGCCCGCGTTGTTGACGACGACGTGGACGGCGCCCAGCTCCCGCGCCACCGCGTCCGCCCAGTCATGCACGGCCTCGCGCTTCGCGACATCCACTCGCGCGGTGTTCACCCGCACGCCGTGCGCGCGGCACTGGTCCGCCGTCTCGCCCAGGCCCTGCTCATTCACGTCGGACAGCGCGACGTTGCAGCCGCTGCGCGCCAGCAGCACCGCTGTCGCCCGGCCAATGCCCGAGCCCGCGCCGGTAATCGCGGCGACTCTGTTCTTCACCGTCTTCATGGGCTGCCCTCCGTGACTCGCGTGGGGATTCTCATGGACACCGGGGACGCTCGCTCGGGCAGGAGCCGCGGCGCGGGGAGCGCGGCGGGCCGGCGGCGATGCGGGAAGATGGCGACGTACTCGGAGGGCTCGAAGCGCTCCACGCGGCGCCGGAAGGTGAAGGTGAAGCCCGGCCAGAGGGTGGAGTTGCGCCCCGTGGCGTCGAGGTACCAGCTCACGCAGCCGCCCTGCATCCACACCGTCCCGGACATGCGCGTGTCGAGCTGCTGGTTGAAGTCGGCCTGGGCCTCGGGCGTGGGCTCCACCGCGGCCAGGCCCCGGCCCTCCAGGTAGCGCAGCGCGCCGAGGACGTGGTCGATTTGACTCTCAATCATCAGGATGACGGAGGTGTGGCCCAGCCCCGTGTTGGGCCCCAGCAGCATGAAGAGGTTGGGAAAGCCGCTGACGGTGGTGCCCAGGTGCGCCTTCATGGTGCCGCCCCACGCGTCCACCAGCGAGCGCCCACCACGCCCGTGGATGTGGCGGGCGATGGGCATGTCCGTCACCTGGAAGCCGGTGCCGAGGATGATGGCATCCACGGCGTGCTCGGTGCCGTCCGCCGTGACGATGGCGTGCTCGCGCACCTCTTTGATGCCGTCGGTGATGACGTCGACATTCGGCTGGGAGAGCGTGGGCAGGTAGTCGTCCGAGACGAGGACGCGCTTGCAGCCCAGGGTGTACTTCGGCGTCACCTTCGCGCGCAGCACCGGGTCGGGAATGGCTTGCTCCAGGTGCCTGAGCGCGCGCCGCTGGGCCAGTCTGAGAATCCACGGGTGCATGAAGCCGAGCGCCATCAACTCGCGCAGCGCGTAGATGGCGCCGCGAGACAGGCGCTGCGCGCCCGGCAGGCGCTGGTACAGCCGCCGCATCCGCTCGCTGATGGAGCGGTCCATCCTGGGCATCACCCAGGGCGGGGTGCGCTGGAAGAGGAGCAGCCGGCCCACCTGGGGCTGGATGGCCGGGACGAACTGGATGGCGGAGGCGCCGGTGCCGATGACGGCCACCCGCTTGCCCGTGAGCGCGTAGCCAGGGTCCCACCGCGCCGAGTGCATCACCTTGCCCTGGAAGCGCTCCAGGCCGGGCAGGTTGGGAATGGCGGGCTCGCTCAGGCCGCCCACCGCGGAGATGAAAACGTCCGCGGTGTAGAGCCCCTCTGATGTCTGGAGGTGCCAGCGCTGCTGGACGTCGTCCCACCGGGCCTCCTGGACGGCGTGTTGGAAGCGCACGTGCGGCCGGATGCCGAAGCGGTCCGCGCAGTCGCGCAGGTAGGCGTGGATTTCCCCCCGCGGCGAGAAGGCGCGGGACCAGGCCGGGTTGGGCGCGAAGGAGAACGAGTAGAGGTGGGACTGCACATCGCACGCGCAGCCCGGGTACGCGTTGTCACGCCAGACGCCGCCCACGTCGTGGGAGCGCTCGAAGATGACGAAGTCCTGGAGCCCTGCCTGCTTGAGACGGATGGCCATGCCGAGGCCGCCGAAGCCACTCCCCGCGATGGCGATGTGGAAGTGGGGCGGATGTCGTGGGGGCACTGGAACCTCCCGGTAGGACAGAGAGTGCCCATGCTACAGGAGGGCGTGTTGAAGCGGGATGCGTCGAACTCGAAATGTGACGCATGGGCGACTGAGGGCCGGGCGCCCTGAGGCCGGGGGCTCGGGCGGGGAGAGGCCCGGCTGCTCCGCCGGTTCGGGTGGATATGGTGGGGACTGCCTGTTAGTGCAGGCGTTCGCCAAGGAGTCGCCGTGTTTCGATTCGAGAACGACCGGGCGCTCATCGAGTCCTTCCGCTCGCGAGACCGCCGGGTCATCGAGATGCCCGAGGGCATCACCTTCCCGCTCTTCGTCCGGGACTACCTCGCCTGGACGGAGACGTCCGGCGCGCGCGTGTACCTCATCTTCTCCGCGCCCGGCAGCCGCAAGCCCATTGGCATCATCTTCCGCCGCGAGCCGCCGGGCGGAGAGCCGACCTACCGCATGTGCGAGTGGTGCCACAGCTACGGCTCGTCCAGCGAGGTGGGCATGCTCACCACCGACGTGGACAACAAGCGCCGCGTCGGCGTGACGCTCTGCAATGACTTGCGCTGCAAGGAGAAGCTGGAGGACGCGGCGGACCGCTCCGGACGCCACCCGCTCCAGTTCCTCGAGCAGCTCAACGCACGCATGTTCCGCTTCGCGCACGAGGCACTCGGCATCGAGTCCCAGCCGCAGCCCACGGTGTAGTCGCGCCGCACGCGCGTGCACGCACCGTCCGTCTCGCGAACGGCGCTCGCGTTCCTCGGCGAGGACGCCGCAGCCCTACCCGCTTGATGGGGCCGTCGCGCCGAACAGCGAGCGACACGCGAAGCCATGCAGTGCGTCATGCCACCTTGACGCACCCCTACCTTGACGTCATCCCGACATGTGCCCCAGGATTTGAACAGCAACGTGGGAATTTTCCCATGAGGGGGAAACATGTCGAGCTGGTTTGACGACGTAATGCCGCAGGCAGAGGGCGAGGCGACAGCCGAGACGGTCCCGGCTGGAGCCCGCAATCCCGTCCGAGCCGATGATCCGCGCTACTTCACGCAGGACCCGGAGCCTGGGGCGCAGGGCCGCCGCCGGGCCCCCACCCGGCCCACGCCTCCACCGCCGGAGGACCGAGGTGACTTCTTCTCGGGCAACGATGTGACGGCGGATCCCTTCAGCGCCGCTGAGCCCATGGACCCGACCGAGCCCGAGCCCGGGCCTCGCGGCCGCCGTCCGGGGCAGGGGCATCCGTCCCGGCATCCGCCGGAGCCGTCGCCGGACGAGCTGCGCTCCTTCCTGAGCCCGGAAGGCCCGTCGCTGCCGGCCCTCCGGGAGCGGATGGGCCTGCCGCCGCTCCCCGAGCAGGGTGACGACGCGGGTAACGACGCGGCGACCGCGGAGTCCTTCACCGAGGAGGCGCCGCAGGGGGACGGGGACTTCGCAGCCGGGGACGCGGGGGACGGCGGGTTCTTCACAGCCGAGAGCGACCCGTTCGACGTGCCCGTCATGGCCGGCATCGAGCGGGACGCCCACCAGCAGCGCCGGGACGCTATCTACGACGAGCTGGACTATGTCGCGGGAGGGATGTCCGCCGTCGGAAGCCTCGTGAGCACCGTCAACGACCCGGCCGGAAGGGCCATTGGCGGCGCCGGCGGGGCGCTCTGGCTCGCCAATCGCGCCGGTCGCGGCCTGGGCAACGCCCTGGATGCGGAGGCCGACTACAAGGATGCCCTCCTGCACAAGAAGACGCAGCAGGACATCCAGCACATGAAGAACGAGAAGGCGCGGGAGAAGATCAACAAGACGACGCCGCGCGGCCACAACAAGGTCACCGAGGACTGAGCGACATGCCCATTCGTCCAGACCCGGCGAAGAACAACGAGAAGACGGCCTTCTGCATCAACTGCCCGGGTGTCGTCCTCAACCTGGCCAACTGCCGGTTCACCATCGAAGCCGATGAGGGCTACCCGGAGGACCAGCCGCTCCCGCTGTTCGCGGCGTCCTGCCTGAAGTGCGGCTACACGGAGCTGTACCGGGACGGCTACCTCTTCCAGAGCAACCGCCCAGCGGAGAAGACCCGATGACACAAGTGATTCTGGGCCCCGGCGAGGCCGTGAAGAAGCAAGCCATTGCCAAGACGCGCAAGCCCAATGAGACCCTGTATTGGGATTACCTGGCGACGATGACGAACAAGCGCATCTTCGCCGAGGACCAGCTTGGAACGCTGATCTTCAACTTCTACATCAAGGACATCGACCGCGCGGAAATCAACAAGAGCTTCTGGAAGGGCAACAGCGTCCAGCTCATCCTCCGCAACGGCAATGACTTCATGTTCAAGCTGATGAAGGACTCCATCTACGTGGATGAAGTCGCGACGCAGGTCTGGGTGAACACCATCAACCAGGTGCTGCTCGTCATGCGGAATCAGATGCCGCAGTCGCCCATGCGGTAGCAACCGCTGTCCGCTGACGTTTGAGAGGCGAACCGGTCCTCGCGAAAGCACACCTCCGCTGAGGACCGGCTCCCCCAACCCCATCCCCCACACCCGAGCCGACCAACTGGAGCTGAGCTCATGGCTCCGCTCGCACTGCCGTACTGCCCCGCCCTACCCGCCGCCCGTACTGCCCCGTCCTACCCGCCGCCCGTACTGCCCCGTACCGCGTTACTGCCCCGTCCTACCCGCCGCCCGTACTGCCCCGTACCGCCCCG
>NZ_JAAIYA010000031.1:52665-161300 GCF_010894405.1 Pyxidicoccus caerfyrddinensis | reverse complement strand
AGCCAGGATCAAACTCTCCAATTGTATTTTTTTGAAGAATTGAACCGGCGTCAGTCTCGGCCCGCTAAAGGGCTTTCGACTCGCTGATTCATATCGGTGCTGCCGGCTGCGCTTCTCAGCGCGACCTAGCTGGCACCGTCAAAGAATTGACTGCGGTTTCCGCAATCTGTCTTCTACTTGGGCTTGCTATTTGGTTTTCAAAGACCGAGTCGCTTGTACTGCCCGCGACTTTTTGCTACCGTTTGCTTCATCTGCTGCCCCGCTCTTTCAGCCGGCGGGGTTGCATCTTCTATTCGAGTCCGCGTCCGCTGTCAACTTCGACTTTCGCGTCCTCGTGGCCTCTCGAAGTCTTCAGCGCCGCCCAGTGGCTTCCGCTGTTTTCTTTCGAGGGGGCGCGGCTTCTACCGCTCTGCCGCCGTCCCTGTCAACCGTTGCCTCGTGACTTCCCCAACCCAGCTGCCCGTTCCACTTCTTCCCGGGCTTCTTGGTCAGGGGCGCGGCTTCTACTTCTTCGCCGCGTCGTCCGTCAACCTGCTTCGGTGACCGCCGTATTCCGTTTGTCGGTGCTGCCGTCCGCCTCCGAAGTGCCTTCCGCGCCAGTGCGCGGGCTTCGGTGCGAGGGGCGCGGCTTCTACCACCGCTGCGCCCTGAGTCAACCGCTTCGACCTCCCTACCCCAGCTCCGTCTCCCGTGAGACGGCTGCCCGCTCCATCCACCCCGCCGCCCGCTGGTTCACCACTCCATCTACATCAACCGTCTAGGGAGCCGTTCGGAGATTGTCAACTCGCTGTCACGAGCCGCTCCGGCTGCTCCGAGGCCTTGCAGAGATACTCCTCTCGGAGCACTTCCGGCATGGACCCACGGTCTTATTCGGTCTTGCTCAGAGAACCCCAGCACCGTCGGTGCTGACTCCGCTTGGAACCTCGCGGAGGGCACGGTCGCTCGCTGCGGTGCGCCGTGGGTGGAGCGGCTTATCCACCAACTCCCCCGGGGGCGCAAGAAGTTTGATTCTCGCTACTTGCGCCACCCGAGCGACACCATCGCCGACCGGGTGGCGGGGGAAACCGCCCTGCCCCGCCGGACCATTCCCGCTCGCGCGTCAGCCCCCGACGCCGAGCCCCAGCTTCGAGACATCCACCCGGCCCCGGCGGCAGTGCTCGGCCACCACCACCGCGCGCAGCTCGCTGTACGCCCGCTCGAAATCGTCGTTCACCACGATGTAGTCGTACGACGCGATGCCCCGCTCCATCTCCGAGCGAGCAGCCAGCATCCGGCGGCGGATGGTCTCGTCCGAGTCCGTCTGACGATCCCTCAACCGCCGCTCCAGCTCCTCCATGGAGGGCGGCAGCACGAAGATGGTCACCGCGTCGGGGTGCTTGCGCTTGATGGCCTGCCCGCCCTGTACGTCGATGTCGAAGATGGCCGAGCCCCGGCGGGCCCGGGCCTCGTCCACCGCGGACTGGGGGCTGCCGTAGAAATGGCCGTGGACCTCGGCCCACTCCACGAACTCGCCGCGTTCAATCTTCTGCTGGAACGTGGCGACGTCCACGAAGCGGTAGTCCACGCCCTCGCGCTCCTTCCCGCGAGGCCGCCGGGTGGTGACGCTGATGGAGAAGACCGCATCCGGCGTCTCCTTGAGGAGCCGGTGGGCGAGGGTGGTCTTCCCCGCCCCGGAAGGCGCGGAGAGGACGAGCAACAGACCAGGCTGGAGCACGGTGGGCGCGTTCATTCGACGTTCTGAACCTGTTCGCGGATTCGCTCGACCTCGGCCTTCATCGAGACCACGCGCGCGGAGATTTCCGCGTGCTGGCTCTTGGAACCGGTCGTGTTCACCTCGCGGTGCATCTCCTGCACGAGGAAATCCATTCGGCGGCCGGCAGGCTCGCTGCTGGCCATGAGGGCCCGGAACTGCTCGAGATGGCTCGCGAGGCGCGTGACTTCCTCGGCGATGTCCGTGCGCTCGGCGAAGAGGGCCACTTCCTGCGCGAGCCGCTGCGGGTCCACTGCCACGCCGCGCGCGAGCTCGGCGATACGGTCCGAGAGCCGCTGCTGGTACTCCTGCACGGCGCGCGGGGCGAGCTGCGCCACCTCGCGGCTCCAGCCTTCCAGCAGCTTCAGCCGGGTGTCGAGGTCCGCGTAGATGGCCTCGCCCTCGACGAGGCGCATCTTCTCCAGCGCCGTCAGGGCCTGGTCGAGCGCGGCCTGCAGCGCGGGCGTGGCGGACTCCACGTCCACGCCCTTCTCCTCCAGGCGGACGACGCCGGGCTGGTTCGCCACCTGGGACCAGGCGACCTCTCCCGCCAGGCCCAGCTCCTTGGCCAGCTCGCGGAAGGCGCGCACGTACTCGCGGGCCAGACCCATGTCCACCGTGGGTACCGTGCCGGAGGAGGTGGGGGCCTGCCGCTTCACCAGCAGCTCTACCGAGCCACGGGCCAGCCGGTCCTTCACCTGCTTCGTCACCGTCGGCTCCACCGACGACAGCTCACGGGGCAGCCGCGCCTTCACTTCGCAGAACTTGTGGTTGAGCGAGCGCAGCTCGACGGAGACCTCTTCGTCTCCCACGCGCGCGCGGCCCGCTCCGAACCCGGTCATGCTCTTCAGCATTGGGCGGTTGCTAGGGGCTTTCGGCCCCCAGGTCAAGCCGCGCGCTTGCACCGCTTCCGTTTCTGTGTAGGGTCCGCCGCCGAGATGTCCTGGCACAAGAGGCTCGAGCTGTGGGCGAAGCTGGCGCTGGCGCTCGTGGCGTCCGCCCTGTTCTGGCGCCCCGGGCGCCGTCGCCGTCCTGGAAGTTCCCTGCCCGTTCCCCGGAAGGTGCTGCTCGTGCGGCCCGACAACCGCGTGGGCGAGGCCCTGCTCACCACCCCGCTGATGCGCACCCTCAAGGCGCACGTGCATCCCGCTCCGGAAGTGCACGTGCTCGCCCACGCGAAGGTGGCGCGCGTGCTGGCCGGCCATCCGGATGCGGACGCGGTCATCGCGTTCGACCGGCGGCGGCTCTGGCTGGGGCCACTGGCGCCCGGGCTCCGGGCGTTGCGCCGTGAGCGCTACGACGTGGTGGTGGACTGCGCCAACTGGGAGTCCCCCTCGGTGACGAGCGCGCTCGTGTCGCGCATGGCCGGGCCCCATGCGGTGGTCATCGGCCCGGACGTGTGGCCGGTGTCCCAGCTCCATTCGCTGTCCGTTCCGGCTCGCCGGGACACCCGGAACGAGGCCGTGCAGCGCACGCACCTGCTCACCCCGCTCACCGGCGATTCCGTGGCCCGGGGCCTGTCCTTCCGCGAGCCGGCCGTGGGCCCCTCCATCCGCGCCTACCTGGATGCGAACGCTGGCACCGCGTCCGCGGTCATCAACCCGGGCGGGCGCATGGGCCCCCGGCGCATTCCGCCCCAGGCCTTCGCCGCCGCCGCCCGGACGCTGCTGGAGCTGGGCCGTGTTCCCATCGTCACCTGGGGCCCGGGTGAGGAGGAGCTCGCCCGCTCCGTGGTGGAGGCCGCGCCCGGGGCCCGGCTCGCTCCCGCCACCAACCTGGACGAGCTCGCGGCCCTCATGCGCGCGGCCGGGCTCACCGTGTGCAACAACACCGGGCCCATGCACCTGTCGGTGGCCGTGGGCGCCCCCACCCTGGCCTTCTTCCTCCGCATGGACATGGAGCGATGGGGCCATGCCTACGCCCCCCACCGCATGGTGGACCTCACCGCGCTCGTGGATGGAGCGGGGGGAGAGGGCCTGGAGGCGCGGGCCTCGGAAGAGGTGCGAGCCTTCGCCTTGGCCCTTCGTGACTCGGGAGCCCGTTAGTCCCTAGCCCGGCTCGGGTGCGGTCCGCGACATCCGCTCCGGCACCATCCGGGGGATTCCTTCCTCCACCGGCCAGGCACAGTGACAGCGCGGGCAGCGGACCTCGGTGCGCGAGGCCTCTTCGTGCACCGTCAGCGGGCCCTTGCACAGGGGGCACCCCAGGACGGACCGCAGTGTCGCGTCCAGGGGTGGCACGGGCTACTTCGTCCCCTCGCGGCCGAGGCGCCTGGCGAGGTCCGTGGTGCTGTGCTCCTTCGGGTCTCCGGACACCGCCGTGCGGCCACCGTAGGCACGGACCTCGTCTCCCTCGGGGATGCTGTCCGGCGTGTAGTCCGTGCCCTTCACGTGCACGTCCGGCTTCAGGGCGCGGATGATGTTCCGCACGTTGGGCTCGTCGAAGACGATGACCCGGTCCGTGCAGGCGAGCGCGGCCACCAACTCGGCCCGCTCGGCCTCGGGGATGTAGGGGCGGCCCGGGCCCTTGTAGGCCCGCGTGGACGCGTCCGAGTTCACCGCCACCACGAGCACGTCCGCGAGCACCCGCGCTCCCTCCAGGTAGCGGACGTGGCCCACGTGCAGCAGGTCGAAGACGCCGTTGGCCAGGGCCACGGTGCGGCCCTCGGCCCTCCAGCGCTCGCGCTCCTCCGCCACCTTCGCGAGGGGCTGGAGCTTGTCCAGGGTGCTCATCGCGTGCTCCGCAGCTCTTCGAGCAGCTCTTCCTTCGACACCGTCGCCGTGCCCGGCTTCTGCACCACCAGCGCGCCGGCCACGTTCGCCAGCCGCGCCGCCTCACCGAACGTTGCACCCGCCGCCAGCGCCAGCGAGAAGGTGGCAATCACCGTGTCGCCCGCTCCCGTCACGTCCACCGCGGACTTCGCGCCATACACGGGGATGTGGTCCACCCCACCCTCCGCGTCGAAGAGCGTCATGCCGTGCCGGCCTCTCGTCACCAGCAACGCACGGCAGTCCAGTCTCCGCAGCGCCGCGTGCCCTGCTTCCAGCAGGTCCGCCTCCGTCCGCACCGGGCGCCCTGCGAGCGCCTCGAGCTCCGGCTCGTTGGGCTTGCACACCGTCAGCCCCGCGAAGGAGGACAGGGCATAGCGGCTGTCCACGCACACCGGCAGGCCATCCGCCGCCAGGCGCCGCAGCACCTCGCGCACTTCGTCTCCCAGCACGCCCGCGCCGTAGTCGGACACCACCACCGCGTCCGCGTCCCGCGCCGCTTCCTCCACCTGCTTCGCCAGCGCCTTGCGCATGCGCGGAGGCAGCGAGCCTCGCTGCCCGCGGTCCAGCCGCAACATCTGCTGGCGCGTGGTACTCACGCCACCGGCGAGGATGCGTGTCTTCGTCTCCGTCTCGATGCCGCGCCCGCTCACTGCGTGGAGACGGATGCCGGCCTCGTCGAAGAGACGGCGGAGCGCGCTCCCCATCTCGTCCACGCCGAGCGCGCCCACCGCCGTCACCTGCCCGGAGAGTGCCCGGACATTGGCCGCGACATTGGCGCCACCGCCCAGCTTCACCTCGGCGGACTCGTAGCGGACGATGAGCACCGGGGCCTCGCGGCTCACCCGGTCCGTCTGACCGTAGATGTAGTGGTCGGCAACCAGGTCCCCGACCAGCAGCACCCGTCGGCGCGCGAAGGCGAGCGGCAGGCGCGAGGGCGAAGACAACGAGCGAGCGGGCGAGACTGCGGCCATGGCGGCGGTTTGTCCCACAGCCCCCCGCGCCTCACAAGTCGCGCGGCACGTCCGCCAGCCCGAGCGCCCGGCGCAGGTGGGACTCGCCCTCCAGCACCTCCACCCCCAGCCGCACCACCCACGCCGAGTAGCCGGGCGGCAGTCGCACCGCGTCCTTCTCCGTCGTCACCACCCGTGCGCCCTGCCGGGCGGCTCGCGATTCCACGTCTCGGAGCTCGTCCGCCGTGAAGCGGTGGTGGTCGGGGAAGAGGGCCGCGTCACGCACCTCCGCGCCGAGGGAATGCAGGGTCCTCAGGAAGCCCCCCGGCCGGGCAAGCCCCGCGAGCGCGAGCACCGGCTGCCCGGCCAGCGCGTCCGTCGCGAGGACGCGGCCCGAGGGCTCCAGCCACGCCGTGGGCCGGTAGCGCGTGCGGACGCGGGCGATGCCGCTGACCTCGGGCAGGTCAGGGCCCGTGGTCTCCATCGATGGCGGCGCACTCAGTGGACTTCCTGGGGGAAGGCTGCCCGCGGGCAGCGCAGCTCCTGGCGCCACCGAGGAGGCGCGAACCCAGAGCAGGGTGGCGCGGCGAAGGGACGAGCGCGGCTCTCGCAGGGGGCCTCGGGGAAGCATGTGGCCGTTGCCCAGCCCTACGGCCTCGTCCACCACGACGAGGTCCTCGTCACGTGCGAGCCTGCGGTGCTGGAAGCCGTCGTCGAGCAGCACCGTGTCCAGGCCGAATTCGTCGCGCGCGCGGTACGCACTGGATACGCGGTCCGCGCCCACGAAGAGGCGCGCCTGGGGACAGCGACGTGCGAGCAGGAGTGGCTCATCGCCGGCGTCATCGACGGACGGCAGTGGCTCCGAGCCCGTGAAGGTCAGCGGCTCGCGTGAGCCTCGTCCGTAGCCGCGCGTGAGGATGCCGACCTTACGCCCTTCACGGACCAGCATTTCCGCCAGGTGGAGCACCGCTGGCGTCTTGCCTGTTCCTCCCACGTTGACGTTGCCCACGGAGATGACTCGCAGGCCTTCCACTCGCTCGGCGCGCAGCAGGCCCGTATCGTAGAGGGCTCGCCGCAGGTGCACGGCTGCCGCGTACGGCCAGGACAGCGCGGTGAGGGGCGACAACAGCGCGCGGCGTCCCCAGGGTTCGGCGGTCGGCGGATAGAAGACCCGCTCGATGGCCGTGGGCGCTTCGGTCGGCGCGTTGCTCACCGGGCGCGCCTCGCCCGCTCGTAGAGCGCGAGCAGGTCACTCGCGATTCGCGCGTTCGTCGGGTGCGCAATCGGGGCGCGTTGTCCGGAGAGTGCGGCGGAGACCACCGCCTCCGGCGTCGGTGACGCCACCCGCGCATCCGCGAGGTCCGGCAATGCGCCCTCCTCCACCGCCACCACTCGCACGCCGCATGCGCGGGCCTGGGCCGCGGCCCTCGCGCTCCAGTCATTGCCAAGCCCGAGCAACCACACCTCGTCCAGCGCCTGGAGCCAGCGCACGAAGGCATCTCCCTGCTGATAGCCCGTGAAGGTGACGGCGTCCTCCAGGCCGAGCTCTGTCACCTGCCGCCGCGTCGCCTCCAACAACGCCCCATCTCCCACGAGCACGAGACGTGCCTCGGGCCGCTGCCTCCGGTACAGGGCAAAGGCCTCCACTCCCACCGCGTGACGTCGCGAGGGCTGGAAGGTGGAGACCATGCCGAGCACCGGATGTCCCTCGAGGCCCAGCTCGCGGCGCAGTGCCTGCCTGTCTTCCACCGGGTGAAATCGGGGGTCCACCAGGGCGGGGAGAACCTCAGCGGTCCTGCCCTTCTCCCGCAGCGGTGAAAGCAGCATGCTCGCAGGAACCGTGTAGGCATCCGCCGCCGGCAGCGAGGCTCGCAGCGAGCGTGGCGCATGCAGCGAGCGGACCAGTACGGCGCCTCGGGGGCGGCCCCATCTCGCGAGCAGATGGTCGTGGCTGAAGTGCGAGTGCACCACGTCCACCTCGCGCTTTCGCAGGCGGCGCAGGTCGCTCCACATTTCCCAGGGCGGCGACTTCACCGATAGCTCCATGCCTCCCTCATCCAGCAGCCCGAGCTCCCGGAAGCGCGGTACCGCGGGCTCCTCCGCTGGCACGTCCTTGCGCCTCCGGTCCACCGCCACCGTCACCTCGTGCCCGGCCTCTCGCTGCGCCAGCGCCAGCAGCGCCACGTTCTCCGCGGGGCCGCTGAAGAAGGGACTCGCGAGCAGGTGGAGGATTCGCATCCGCTCAGCGCTCCACCAGCGCGCGGTACAGGTCTCC
Source organism: Pyxidicoccus caerfyrddinensis (assembly GCF_010894405.1). Lineage (GTDB taxonomy): Bacteria > Myxococcota > Myxococcia > Myxococcales > Myxococcaceae > Myxococcus > Myxococcus caerfyrddinensis. The sequence continues at coordinate 153,554 of NZ_JAAIYA010000031.1, read as the reverse complement.
CAGCGCCCGCGCCTCGTGCTCCACTCCACACCGGCGGCGTGCCTCCTCGGCCGCGTTGCGCCCCACCTCTCTCGCGCGCTCCGGCTCCCGCATCAGCAAGGCCAGCAACTCTCGCAGCGCCTTCACGTCGCCGGGCTCGAAGAAGAAGCCCGTGCGCCCGTGCTCGATGAGCGTGTCCAGGTACGGCAGCTTCGACGCCACCACGCAGCACCCGGAGGCCATCGCCTCCACGTGCACCAGCGAATAGCCCTCCGCGTAGGAGGGGTGCACCAGCACGCTCAGCCCCTGGTACCAGGGCTCGATGACCGACTGTTCTCCCGCCAGTGACACCCGGTCCTCGATGCCGGCCCTCAGCCCGTTCACCCAGTCCAGGTCCGCGCCCTTCGCCAACCCCACGAGCACCGCCTGCCACTCCGGGTGCTCCGAGAGTAGCGGGCGCACTGCATCGAGGAAGTCGCCCTGCCCCTTCTCCTTCCGGATGCGGCCGATGACGCCCACTCCGTAGCGCCCGCCCATGCCGAGGCGACGCCACGCCTCGTCCCGGTCCACAGGCGGGTGGAAGCGCGTCAGGTCAATGCCATGCGAGATGACCGTCGAGGGCAGCGCGATGACGTCCGCCACCTGCCGCGTCAGCGAGACGAGCGCATCCGCGCCCCTCGCGATGAAGCGCGTGAAGCCGCTCGGCGCCATGGAGGTGTGCCTCGTGAAGACGAGCCGCACCTGACGCCCCAGCAGCTTCAGCACCATGCCCGCCAGCAGCTCGTTGTTCCGGTGCGCGTGCCACACCACCGGCTCCGTGCGCGCGCGACGGAGCAGCTCGGGCCAGGTGATTCTCGGCAGGCCGTCACTCAGGCCGGAGCCGATGACCCGTGTCTCCGAGCCCGTGTCTCGCGTGAGCGCGGGCACCACCGACTCCACGTGGCGCGTCACCCCCGTGTACCGCTTGTGGAAGTGCGGATGGACGATGAGCGTCATCGCGGGTCCGGCCTCCCATGGGGAAAGAGCGTCGTCATCGCCTCCGCGTTCCTCTCACTGGCCCCGGAGATTCGCCGCACCGTCGCCTGTGCCTGCTCGCCCAGGCTCGCGAGTTGCTCGGGCGAGGCGAGCCACTCCGCCAGCGTCGCTTGCAGCGCCTCACCGTCCTGCACCTGCACACCGCCGTGGCCCGTCAGCAGATCCACGCTGTCCCGGAAGTTGTCCATGTGCGGTCCGTACAGCACCGGCTTCCCCTGCCCAGCCGGCTCCAGGATGTTCTGCCCGCCCCGCTTCGTGAACGAGCCTCCCACGAACACCACCGTCGCCAGCCGGTACGCCCTCGACAGCTCGCCAATCGTGTCCAGCACCACCACCTGCCCGCGCTCGGGATTGCCTTGCGAGCGCAGCCCCACGCTCAGGCCCTTCTCGCGCGTCAGCGCCACGATGCGCGCCGCCCGGTCCACGTACCTCGGCGCAATCACCAGCCGCAGGTCCGGCCACCGCTCCAGCAGCCTCCGGTACACCCCGAGCAGCACCTCTTCTTCGCCCTCGTGCGTGCTGCCGGCAATCCAGACGCGGGCGCCCGGCTCCAGGCCCAGTGCTCCCCGCAGCGTCTCGTCCTCTTGCGCGAGGCCTCCCGCCAGCGAGTCGAACTTCGTGTTGCCCGTCACCCGCACCCACTCCGGCCGCGCTCCGAGGCTCCTCGCGCGCTCGGCCTCTTCCTCCTGCCGCATCAGCATCAGGTCCAGGTCGTGCAGCGGGTTGCCGATGAGCCCGAACAGGCGGCGGTACTTCCCCAGGTTCTTCGGAGAGAAACGCCCGTTCGTCATCACCACCCGCGCCCCGCCTCGCTTCGCCGCGCGGATGAGGTTGGGCCAGATCTCCGTGTACTCCAGCACGAGCACGTCCGGACGGATGGCCCGCACCGCTCGGCGCGTCGCGCCCCAAAGGTCGTAGGGCACGTACACCACCCCGTCGATGTCCTTCGCCAGCCGGCCCTTCGCCATCGCGTAGCCGCTGTCCGTCATCGTCGACAGGATGAGCTGACAGCCGGGGAAGCGTGCCCGCAGGGGAGCGAACATCGGGGACAGGGCGAGCAGGTCTCCCGCGCTGGCGCCATGCAGCCACAACACCGGGCCCTCGCCGCGCGGGGGCAGACTGCCGGGGCCGTAGAAGCCCAGCCGCTCCTTCAGCCCATGACGCGTCTTCCGGTGCAGCAAGAGCACCGGGAACAGGAGCGCGAAGAGCACGTAGCTGGCGAGGATGTACAGGAGGCGCATGGGCGGCTCCCGCGCCCTCTATCAGATGCCCGGCCCGCGCGGCAGCACGCGGACGGGGCTGGGGACAATCCAGGGCCGCCACTCCGTCCCGAAAAAGCGCCCCGGCGCACGGGCCCACACCTCCACCTGCACCACGCCCTCCCCCGTCAGCTCCACGGACCTGCCGTCCGGACGGAGCCGGCCGTCGCCCCAGACCTCCACCCGCACCGTGCCCTCCTCCGGGCTGCCGGGCACGCGCACCTGCAGCACGTCGCCCACCCGGGCCTCGCGACGCTCCGGGTCCATTCCCTCCAGCGCGAAGCCCGCGGGCTCCCCCAGCGCTCGGAAGGCACACAGCGCCCGGCCGCTTCCGAGCGCCCGTGTCACCAGGAGCGCGGCCTGGGACGCGTCCTTCGGCAGGGGTGACGGCACCTGCTCCGGAAGCAGGTACATGGCCATGGATTCGAAGACCGCCTCGTACGAGGGCAGCCCGTGGGCGTCATGGGCGCAGAAGGCGATTCGTGGTCGCTCACGCGACAGTTCCAGGAAGCGCGCTCCCGGCTCGGGCTCCGGTGTGGCGAGCAGCATCACCCCGTGCCCCGGGTTGCCCAGGTACGCGCCCACCGCGGGCAGCAGGCGCCTCACCGGATTGCTCACTGCCTGACGGAAGAAGGTGTCCGCCGAGTACAGCTCGAAGCCCGGGGCCTCTCGCGCGCTTGCGTCGTCCTTCCAGGGATTGCGCTGCTGCACCGGGTGCGCGAGCACGGCCGTGCCTCCCGCCGCGGCCACTGCCTTCACCGCGTCTCCGGGCGGCATCCACTGGCGCACGCCCTCCAGTGGGCGCTCCATGCCGAACGCGGCCAGGTGCCCCGAGGAGGTGGAGATCTCCACTCCCGGCACCAGCAGCACTCCGTCCACCCAGGCCGGTGCGGGTGGCTTGAAGTCGTTGTGGTCGGTGAGCACCACGAAGTCCAGGCCGGCCTCCCTCGCGGCGCGGGCCACCTCCCCTGGCGAGCCCCTTCCGTCAGAGCGGGTGGTGTGCACGTGGTACGCGCCGCGCACCCACCTGGGGGCCCCTTCATTCGACGGCACCACCGGGTAGCTCGCGAACGAGGCTGGCAGCGCGAAGATGCCCGCGATTCCGAGCAGCAGAAGCATGAGGCCCAGCACCGCCCGGAGCCCCTTCGCCACCGCTGTCCGGACCCGGCTCATGCCGCACCTCGCTCAGGGAGGCCGCACGCACGCCCCGGCCTGCACCGTACTCCGCTCGGGCCACCACTCCGCCCGAATTTCATGAATGCCAACTCAGCCCGGCCGCGACTTCACGCCGCGCCCTTCTCCATAGGGCCATGTGTCTGCATCTGCCACAGGGATGCATAACGCCCACCCTTCTGGAGCAGCTCCGCGTGCGTGCCGCGCTCCACCACGCGACCCGCCTCCATCACGTGGAGCACATCCGCGTTCACCACCGTGGACAGCCGGTGCGCAATCACCAGCGCCGTGCGCCCCGGCAGCACCGCCGCCAGCGCGGCCTGCACCTCGCGCTCGCTCTCCGGGTCCAGGCTGCTCGTCGCCTCGTCCAGCACCAGCACCGGGGCTCGCGCCAGCACCGCCCGGGCGATGCACAGCCGCTGACGCTGCCCGCCGCTCAGCGTCACCCCGCGCTCGCCGATGCGCGTGTCGTAGCCCTCCGGCAGCGCTCGGATGAACCCGTCCGCGTGCGCCACCTTCGCCGCCGCCTCCACCTCTTCCCTCGTGGCGTCCGGCCTCGCGTAGCGCAGGTTGTCCAGCACCGTGCCGTGGAAGAGCAGCGGCTCCTGCGTCACCAGGGCGAACTGCTCTCGCACGCTCGCCGCCGTGTAGCGGTCCGCGTCCACGCCATCCAACAGCAGCTGGCCTTTCTGCGGCCGCTCGAAGCGCAGCAGCATCGACGTCACCGTGCTCTTGCCTCCGCCGCTGCCTCCCACCAGCGCCGTCACCTGCCCCGCCTTCAGCTCCAGCGTCAGGCCGTCCAGCGCGCGGCGCTCCCCGTAGGAGAAGCGCACGCCCTCCAGCACGATGCTCCGCGACAGCGTCGGCGCCGGCACCGCGTCCGGCGCGTCCTCCACCGGGTGCGTCATGTCCAGCAGCGCGAAGAGGCGCTCTCCCGCCGCTCCCGCCTGCACCGCGAACTGCGTCACCCGGCCCAGCTCCTTCACCGGCTGGTACACCAGGATGACCGCCGTCAGCAGCGACAGCAGTGCCTCGGGCGGCATCAGCCGCACGCTCGCCGCGTACGCCAGCGCGCCCGCCAGCGCCGCCGCCGCCAGCACCTCCATCAGCCCCGGCACCGCGCCTCGCGCCCAGGCCGCGCTCACCACCGCCTTCTCGTGCGCCTCCGCGTGCGCCGCGAAGCGGGCCAATTCCGCCTCCTGGCCGTTGAAGGCCTGGATGGTCCGCAGCCCGCCCAGCCCCTCGTGAAGCTGCCCCGCCAGGTTGCCGAGCTGCGTCTGCCCCTCGCGCGTGCCCTTCAGCACCTTGCGCATCAGCCGCGACGCCGGCAGTGCCGCCAGCGGCACCACCAGCAGCATCACCCCGCCCAGCAGCGGACTCATGGACAGCGCCACACCGGTCAGGATGATGGCCTGCAAGCTGTCCCGGATGTAGGCGCCCACCGTGTACATGGCCGCCGCTTCCACCGCGTTCACGTCCGAGGAGAAGCGGCTGAGCAGATCTCCCGTGCGCTGCTTCGCGAGCTGCGACGGTGACAGCGAGGTGAGACGCAGGAACAGGTCGCGCCGCAAGTCGCGCACCACCCGCTGCGCGAACAGCCCCATGAAGTAGAACTGCCCCAGGTACCCCACGCCCTTCGCCGCGCCCACCACCACCATCAACACCGGGAAGCCCCACAGCGCCGCGTCGCGCGGCAGGTCCGCCAGCCAGGGCACCCGCTGCGCGCTCGCGAAGCCCTCCTGCCCTCCCGAGAGCAGGAAGCGCAGCGCCGGCCCCGTCAGGTACGCGTACGCACCCATCGCCAGCGCCACCGCCGCCGAGCCCACGAAGGCCAGCACGAGCACACCGACATGCGGGCGCGCGTAGCGCAGCAACCGCAACAGCACAGGAAACATCGCTAGCGGCCCACCTTGCGCAGCGCCGCCTTGGCGAGCTGCGAATAGGGGTTGTACTCCAGCACCTTGAGCAGCTTCTTGCGCGCCAGCGGCGCATCACCCAGGTCCGTGTCGATGATGGCCGCGATGATGTGCAGCCGCTCCACGTACGGCCCCAGGGACAGTGCCTTCTTCAGCACCTTCTGCGCCTTCTGCGCCCGCACCAGCAACGCCCCCGGAGCCGCCAGGTACGTCGCCCAGGCCAGCCAGGCGTAGTACTCCGGCTCGTTGGGGTTGGCGTCCACCGACTCCTCGAAGGCGCGCATCGCCGTGGGGAAGTCGCGGCGCTTGAGCGCGGCCTCGCCCCGCCGCAGCGCAATCTCCGCCTCCACCACCACCGCCGTGTTGCGCCCCACGTCCAGCCGGCTGAAGAGGTATTGGAGATATGCCTTGCGCTTCTCCTCCACGCTCAGCACCCGGTAGGAGGCCGACAGCTTCTCCTGCACCGACTCCAGCAGGTCTCGCAGGTCCAGGATGTCGAACTCGGCATACGTGTCCGGGTGAAAGCGCATCGCCGTCTCGTGGTACGCGCGCTCCACCGCCTCCGTGTCCGCGGCGATGTCCAGCCCCAGACTGCCGAAGTAGCTACGGGTGATGATGCGCACCGCCTCCTCGCGCAGGGACGCCGCCGTCTCCGGCGGGAGCGCCTTGCGCTTGCGCGGGGCAATGCGGTCCGGCAGCACCGCGTTGGACAGCACGTCCGTGCCCGTGGCCACCGGCGTCGGGGAGAACGTCACCCCGCCCGTCAGCTTGAGGAACCAGAGCAGCGACACCGCCGTGCTCAGTTCCCCTCGCCCGTGCGCGAGCAGGTCGCGCAGCACGATGCGGCCGTTGACCTGCATGGCAATCTTCAGGTCGTCCGTGTCCAGCGCCATCGCCTGCAAGTCACGGCCGAACTCGGACGAGCGCACCGGGTACTCGCCCAGGTTCGCGCGCAGCGAGGCCGCCATCACCTTCAGCGGGAAGCAGCGCCGCGCGCCCGCCAGCACCGGCGCCAGGGGCGGCACCTCCACCGAGGCCACCTCGGTGGTGAACTCGTCGCCCGAGTAGAAGGCATAGCGCCCCTCGCGCATGCCCAGCACCCGCTCCAGCCTGTCTCGCGTGTAATCGCGTAGCAGCTGCAACAGCTCTTCACCCGCCGCCTCCACGCCCGCGTCCGCCAGCGCCGCGCCGATGCGCAGGCCCGAGGCCAGCGACTCCACCACCCGCTCCGCCTGCTGCGCGGTGAGCACCTTGCGGTCCACCAGGAAGCGCGGCAGCGAGTCCGCCTTCGACGAGGAGTCGTAGCTCACCGCCGCGCCGCGCAGGAAGAACACGCGCCGGCTCAAGTCCCGGTGCGCCACCACCAGCACGCCGTCGCGGCGCAGCCGGTAGAGCGAGTGCAGCAGCCCCGGCAGCGGGTAGCCCTTCAAGTCACCCGAGTTCACCGCGGGCTTGGACAGCGTGGCCGCCAGGCCGGTGAGCGGCACGGCTTGCGCCGCGCGCACCAGGGCCTCCAGCTTGGGCACCAGTTCGCCCGGCTTGAGCGGGTCCGCGATGTACGCGTTCACCTTGAGGTCCAGCACCGCCGCCACACCGCGCGCCCGGCCCAGGTGGCCCTTGTCGATGGCGACGATGGGGACCCGCGCGCCCTGGCTGTGAGCCCGGATGAGGTGCACCACGTGCGCACCTTCCACACGCGGCAGGTCCACCGCCAGCACCACCACCGCCGGGTTGTCCGCCGCGAAGTGCTCCATCGCCGTCACCGCGTCATTCACCGCGCGCACGGTGTACCCGGCCTGGGAGAGCAGGCCCTTCAGGTGCTCGAGCGTGGGGGGATGGCTCTCGGCGAGCAGAAGCGTCTTCAAGGCTGCCTCACTCTACACCTTCACCCGCTCCCGCATCAGGTACGATGCGCCCCCCCTCATGACGCCCCCGCCCCGCATCCTCGTCGTGGCCGGCGAGGCCTCCGGTGACACCCACGCCGCAGAGCTCGTCGCCGCCCTCCAGGCCCGCCGTCCGGACCTCACCTTCTTCGGCATGGGCGGCTCCCGCCTGGCCGCTCGGGGGGTGGAGCTGCTCTTCGACGCCCGCGAAGTGTCCGTCATGGGCATCACCGAGGTGCTCCCCCGCATCCCCCGCATCCTCCAGATCCTCAAGGGGCTGGCCAACGCCGCCGCCGAGCGCCGCCCCGACGTCGCCATCCTGGTGGACATCCCCGACTTCAACCTGCGACTGGCGGAGAAGCTCAAGGCGCTGGGAGTCCCTGTCGCCTACTACGTGTCGCCGATGATCTGGGCCTGGCGTCGCGGGCGCGTGCGCACCATCAAACGCCTGGTGGACCGGATGCTCTGCATCCTCCCGTTCGAGGAGGCCTTCTACCAGGAGGCCGGTGTGAGCGCCCGCTATGTGGGCAGCCCCGTGGTGGAGCAGGTCCCCGCCCCCGACAGCCCTGCTGCCTTTCGCGAGCGGCTGGGCCTGCGGAAGGACGCCCCCACGCTCGCGCTGCTGCCCGGCAGCCGGATGAGTGAAATCCGACGCCTGCTGCCCACCATGGTGGACGCGGCGAAGCAGCTCGCCGCCGAGCGCCCCGGGCTCCAGGTCGTCGTCCCGGTGGCCCCCACCATTCCCCGCGAAGAGGTGACGTCCCGCTTCGAGGGCAGCGGCCTGTCCCCCATCCTCATTGAGGGACGGGCCCCGGAGGTGGTGGGCGCCAGCGATGCGGCCGTGGTGGCCTCGGGGACGGCCGTGCTGGAAGCCGGGCTGATGCAACGTCCACTGGTGGTCGTCTACCGCGTGTCGCTCATCACCTACTGGGTGGGACGGCTGATGCTGAAGGTGGCCTTCGTCTCGCTGGTGAATCTATTGGCCGGCCGGAAGGTGGTGCCGGAGCTGCTCCAGGGGGACATGACACCCGAGCGCATCGCCGACGAGGTCCGCCGGGTGTGGACGCCGGGCGCCCCCCGAGAGGAGATGCTGCGGGGGCTGGCGGAGATGCGCGGCCGGCTGGGCGAGACCGGGGCCGCCACCCGGGCCGCGGAAGCCGTACTAGAGCTGCTGCCCCCGCGCCCCGTTTAGGGTATGTCCGGCCGGGTCATGAACCCTGCCCTGGTCTGCATCCCCACGTACAACGAGCGGGAAAACATCGAGGCCATCGTCCAGGCGGTGCTGAAGGCCGACGCCCGCGTGGACATCCTCGTCGTCGACGACAACTCGCCCGACGGCACCGGGCAGCTCGCCGACGCGCTCGCCGCGAAGGACTCGCGCGTGCGGGTGCTGCACCGCGAGAAGAAGGAGGGCCTGGGCCGCGCGTACCTCGCCGCCTTCCGCTGGGCCCTGGCCGAGGGCTACACGTACATCCTGGAGATGGACGCGGACTTCAGCCATGACCCGCGCTACCTGCCGGGCTTCATCGACGCGGCCCAGGCCGGCGCGGACCTGGTGCTGGGCTCGCGCTACGTGACGGGCGGCGGCACGGTGAACTGGGGCGTGGGCCGGCAGATCATCAGCCGCGGCGGCAGCCTCTACGCCCGCACGATTCTGGGCGTGGGCATCCGAGACCTCACCGGCGGCTTCAAGTGCTTCCACCGCCGGGTGCTGGAGGCCATCGACCTGGATGCGGTGAAGAGCACCGGGTACTCGTTCCAGATTGAATTGACCTACCGCACCCTGAAGAAGGGCTTCACCGTGCGAGAGATTCCCATCGTCTTCGAGGACCGCCGCGTCGGGCACTCGAAGATGAACAAGAAGATCTTCGCCGAGGCCCTCACCATGGTGTGGAAGCTACGGCTCAAGGTGTAGCCCCGAAAGGCGTGCCATGACGGGCTACGTGTCGCTGTTCCTGGTGTCGCTGTCGGCGGTCTTCTTCGTCGTGGACCCCGTGGGCGTCGTGCCGCTGTTCCTGGCGATGACGGCCGGGGACTCGCAGGAGAAGGTGCGCCGCACGGCGATGCGCGCGTGCCTGGTGGCGTGCGGAATGATGCTGTTCTTCGCCCTCTTCGGCGGCGTCATCTTCAAGGTGTTCGGCGTGTCGCTGGGCGCCTTCCGCGTGGCCGGCGGAATCCTGCTGCTCATCACCGCGCTGGACATGCTCCGCGCCCGCCCGTCCGAGACGCGCACCACCCCCACCGAGGAGCAGGAGGGCGTGGTGAAGGAGGACGTGGCCATCGTCCCGCTGGCCATTCCACTGCTGTCCGGCCCCGGCGCCATCGCCACCGCCATGGTGCTGATGGCCAAAGGCGACTCGCTGACCTCCGCGATCCCGGTGCTGGCCGCCATCGTGCTGACGTTCGTGGCCAGCTACTACATCCTCCGCGCGTCCGGGATGATTCAGCGCGTGCTGCGCCAGTCCGGCGTCGCGATTGTGGAGCGTGTCATGGGCCTCATCCTCGCGGCCATCGCGGTGCAGTTCATCGCGGACGGCGGCAAGGAATTGCTCAGATAGGACCGGGGGCCGCCACCCAGGCGGGGCCCTCGCGCTTCACCTTGCCCTGCGGCGTGCCCTCCAGGGCGAGCTCATCGGGGCCCGCGCGGCGCGCGTCGTACGCGTAGCCGTCCTGCACCTCCTGCAGATACACCACGACGGCGTCGAGCACGTTCTCCTGCACGACCTTGAAGGTGGCGTCGCCGCACAGGGGCTCGTCTCCCTCGAAGAAGCGCTCCAGCATCGACTCCTCGGGGCGGCGCACGAAGACGACCACCGGCGTGGGCTCCTCGCGGCCCTCGGAGGCCAGCTCGCGCACCAGCTGCGCCGGCGCCGGCTCCTTCAGCACCGACTGGAGGAGCTGGCACTTCTCCGCCTCCCCCTCGTGCCTCACCGCGAGGCGCGCCTGATTGTGTGCGCAGCCCGTGCTGCCCAGCAGTCCCAGCCCCAGTGCTGCCCAGGCCATCCGGTGGAATCGGCTCATCCGTCGTCTCCTCAAGTCGCTCACCGTCACAACTTCCGCCACCGTGGGGGGTACGGCGCCTGCTGGAGCGTCGGATCCTCTACGGCGATGATGTACTCGGCGCGGCGGTTGCCCACCTCCGCCGTCTCGTCAGGCGTCGCCACCGCGAGCGACTGCTCGCCAAAGCCCTCGAAGAACACCGGAACCTTCAGGCCCCGCTTCCGGAAGTACGTAGCCAGGCTCTTCGCCCGCTTGAGCGACAGCTCGCGGTTGTCCGCCGTCGCGCCCACCGTGTCGGTGTGGCCCAGCACGTACAGCCGCAGCGCCGCGAAGCGCCCGTACTTCGACAGCGCGTCCGCGATGAGCGAGTGGCTCCTGCCCAGCTTGCTCCGCTCGGCCGCCGGCACGTCCGCGCTGCCCGAGGCGAAGTTCACCTCCTCGTGCGGGATGTCCACCTGCCACGGGAACAAATCCAGCCCCGTGTAGAACTCGGACGTGTCGAAGGCCCGGAGCGAAATCTTCATCACCCGGCCCTCTTCCGCGGGCCAGGTCAGCTCCAGCGGCGTGCCCGCGGGCTCGCCCTTGAAGGACACGTCGCCCATGTAGGCCTTCTTGCCGGTGTCCATCAGCACCGTCAGCTCCACGCGCGCGGCCGGCCGGCTCAGCGTGAAGCGCAGCTTGCGCCCCGCGACGTCCACGTCCTCCTTGCGGACGTCCAGCTTCAGCGGGCCGTTCAGCTCCGTGTCGAAGGACAGCGGCAGGGTGCCGGCCTCCGCGTCCGGGAAGCGCACCACCAATTCGCCCTCGTAGTGGAAGCGCCCCTCCGGCTGCTCCAGTTCAATCCGCCGGGTGATGCCGGGCTTGCCGCCGCCCTTGAGGTTCAGCTCCTTGCCGTCGCTGCGCTTGAGCTTCACCTCGAAGCCGGCGATGGGCTCCTCGATGTGGACGAGCAGCGTGGGCAGCTTCTCCCCCAGCGCGGCACGGCCCTCCAGCGAGACGCGGATGGCGTCCGCCAGCGCGGGCAGCGGCGAGCACAGGGCCACACAGAGCAGCAGCAGGCGGGGGTTCATCACGCGGCGTCGACCTCCGGCGTCACGAGCAGCGGGCCCAACAACGGCCCGGTTGGGTGGATTCCTCCGCGGCAGGCTAGGACGAGGCTCCTCTGGGGGAAACGCTCCCGACACGGGACGTTTGAGGTGCGACGGTATTCAGCACGTCAGGGCCATCCGGTGAAACAGCCAGGGAGGCGAGCCCCTCCTGGCCCGTCAACCCCCAGGCCGGCCGCCCGCGCGCCGCTCAGGGCACGCCGACAATGGTGATTCCCGCGGACTCGGCCCCGGCGAAGAGGGCGGGTGCGTCCAGCAGCACCGTGCGCCCTACCTCGAGCGCCAGCACCTTCGCGCCCACTTCCTTCATCACGTCCAGCGTGCGGGGGCCCACCGCCGGCAGGTCGAAGCGCAAATCCTGCTGCGGCTTGCAGCGCTTCACCACCACCGCGCCGCCACCGCCCAGCTTCCCGCCCCGGCGGATGGTCTCATCGGTGCCCTCCACCGCCTCCAGCGCGAGCACGTGGCCGTTGTGCACCACCACCGTCTGGCCCACGTCCGCCTGGCCCAGCAGCACCGCCACCTCGCGCCCCAGCGCCACGTCCTTCTCCTGCGCAGGGTGAAGCTTCGGCCCCGCCAGGTGCCCCTCGGGGCACAGCACCTCGCCGAGGAAGTCCGTGGGGGCGATGATGGTGACGCCGCGCGCCTCGAAGTCCGCGGCCACCGCGCGCAGGAGCGAGTCGTCCCGGAAGCTGCGCAGCTTGGAGATGATGCGCACCGCGCCCAGGTCCGGCCGGGCCTCCGCCAGCGCCCGCACCCGGCCGATGCCGCCCGCCATGGCCGCCTGCTTCACGCCGGCCTCGCGGAAGGCCTTCTGGATGCGGTCCACCTGCCCCACGCGCACCCAGGTGAACTGCGCCACTTCCGAGGCCAGCGCCGGGTCCGTCTCCCCCCGGTGCGCCACGGCCACCACCTCCAGGCCCCGCGCACGCGCCGCGCGCGCGAAGAGGAAGGGCAGCCGGCCGTTGCCCGCGATGAGGCCGATGCGCTCCACCGCCGACGCTCCTTCCATGGCCGGAGGCACTAGCGCGTCAGGCCGCGCTTGCTCTGCAGGACGAAGTCGATGAGGTGGTCCACCTCGGGATGGCCCCCCAGCTCCGCGCGCAGCCGGGCCAGCGCGTCCTGCAGCCCCAGCTTCGAGCGGAACAGGATGCGGTGGGCCTCCTTGATGCGCTCGATCTGCTCCTTGGAGTGGCCGCTGCGCTCCAGGCCCACCGTGTTCAGCCCGACCAGCTCCGCCCGGTCTCCCTGCGCCGTGGCGTAGGGCGGGATGTCCATGGTCACCATGGCGCCGCCGGAGATGAAGGCGTGCTTGCCCAGCCGGGTGAACTGGTGCACCGCCGCGAGGCCACTGATGATGACGTGGTCCTCCATCGTCACGTGCCCCGCCAGCGCGGAGCCGTTGCCGATGCGGCAGCCGTTGCCCACGACGCAGTCGTGCGCCACGTGGCTGTTGGCCATGAAGAGGTTGCCGCTGCCGATGCGCGTGGCACCGCCGCCGCCCGCCGTGCCCTTGTGCAGGGTGACGAACTCGCGGACCTGGTTGTCGTCCCCGAGGACGAGCTCGGTGTCCTCGCCCGCGTACTTCAAGTCCTGCGGGTCCGCGCCGATGGAGGTGAACTGGAAGATGCGGTTGCGCGCGCCCAGCGTCGTGCGGCCCTCGATGACGACGTGCGAGGCCACCCGCGTGCCCTCGCCGAGCGTCACCTGGGGACCGATGACCGTGTAGGGCCCGACCTCCACCGACTCATGAAGGCGGGCGCCGGGATGGACCACCGCGGTGGGATGAACCTGAGCCATGACCTCTCCTATTGCTCGCGCGGCCGCGGTCAGGACGCCGCGCTCTCGTCCGCCTTGGCGTTCTTGTCCACGACGGTGGCCAGGAACTCGCCCTCGGCGACCCTCACGCCCTCCACCGTCGCCGTGCCCTTCGTCTTCCACACCGAGCCCTTGTGGCGGACCACTTCAATCGCGAGCTGCAGCCTGTCGCCAGGCAGCACCGGCTTGCGGAAGCGCGCGCCGTCCACGCCCATCAGGTAGGTGAGCTTCTTGTTCGGGTCCATGCCCTCGCTCTTGTAGGCGAGGATGGCCATGGCCTGCGCCAGCGCCTCCAGGATGAGCACCCCCGGCATGACTGGCTGGCCGGGGAAGTGGCCGTTGAAGAAGGGCTCGTTGATGGTGACGTTCTTGTACGCCGTCAGCTTCTGACCGGGGATGATCTCCAGCACCCGGTCGATGAGGAGGAACGGGTACCGGTGCGGCAGCAGGTTCTGGATCTCTTGGATGTCCATCACTCCCCCTTCTCCTTCTCGAGCGTCTCCACCCTGCGGCGCAGGGCGCGCACTTCCTTGAGCAGGTCCGCCACCTGTCCCGCCGCGGCGCTGGCCCTCAGCCAGTCGCGGTGGGGCACGGCCGGACTGCCGCTCACCACCTGTCCGTCCTCCACGTCGTGCGCCACGCCGGACTGGGCGCCGACCTTGGCCAGGTCACCCACGCGGATGTGGCCCACCACGCCCACCTGCCCGGCCAGCACCACGCCGGTGCCAATCTCCGCCGAGCCGGACACGCCGGCCTGCGCGCAGATGAGCGACAGCGGGCCCACCTTCACGTTGTGGGCAATCTGCACCAGGTTGTCGAGCTTCGTGCCGCGGCCCACCACCGTCTCACCCACCGTCGCGCGGTCGATGCACGTGCAGGCCCCGACTTCGACGTCGTCCTCGATGCGGACGATGCCCACCTGGGGAATCTTGAAGTGCTCCGGGCCTTCGGCCCCTTCCGGGTTGAAGGCGAAGCCGAAGCCGTCCGCGCCCACCACGCTGGAGGCGTGGAGGATGACGCGCGCGCCGAGGATGCAGCGCTCGCGCACCGTGACGTTGGGGTACAGGATGCAGTCGTCCCCCACGCCTGCGTGCTCGCCCACGTAGGCGCCGGGGTACAGCACCGTGCGCGCGCCCACGGAGGCGCCGCGGTCCACGGAGGCGCCGGGCAGCACCACGGCCTCCGGGTGGACGGTGGCTTCCGGGTGCACCCACGCGCCGGGACGCACGCCCGGGGACGGACGCGAGGGCGGGTGGAACAGGGCCAGGAGCTTCGCGTAGGCCAGGTGCGGGTTGGGCACGCGCACCAGCGCCACCCCGTCGCGGGGCGGCGTGTCGGTGCCCACCAGGACGGCGGAGGCGCGAGAGGCCTCGAACTGCCGCCGGTAGCGGAGGTTGCCGTAGAAGGACACGTCCCCCGGGCCCGCTTCCTCGAGCCCGTTGAGTCCGTGGATGAGCTGCTCGGGGTCGCCGAGGAGCTCACCGCCCACGTGGGCGGCAAGCTCCCCGAGCCGTCGGGGGGTCGAGGGGGTCTGCACGGGGGAACCGACTACTTCTTCGGAGCGTCCTTGGTCGGCGCGTCCTTCGGCGCCGAGGCGGCGGGCTTCTTCGCCGCGTTGTACGCGCGGATGACCTCGTTGGAGATGTCGTGCTGCGAGCGGGCGAAGACGAGGCCCGAGTCGCGCTTCTCCAGGACGAAGGACAGGTCGTCACGCTCGGCGATGCCGGCGATGACCTGGTCGATCTTCCCGACGATGGGCTCCATCTCCTGCCGCTCCTTGTTGGCGGCCTCGGCCCGGCTCTTCTCCCACTTCTGCGCGAGCACCATCACCTTGCGCTGGAGCTCCCCCTCCTTCTGCGCCTTGGTGTCGGGGCTCATGGCGCTGGCCTGCTTGTCCAGCACCTCCTTCTCCTTGCGCAGGGCGTCCTGCTCCCGGTCGATTTCCTTCTGGCGCTCATCCAGCCACTTCTGGAGGCGGGACTTGGCGGCCTTGCCGTCATCCACCTCGAGCAGGACGCGCTGAAGGTCCACGAAGGCGATCTTCTGCTCGGCGGAAGCAGCCACCGGCAGGGCGAGCGAAACGACGGCGGCCGCGGCCGCGAGGGTGGTGCGAAGCGACATGTTCAACAGCTCCTAGGGAAGGTTACAGGCTCCGACGGCAGGCCCCCGGGCTTGTTCAATCCCCCCCTTGCGGGGGGTGGAGCCGGGAAAACGCGGAGCAAGGGCTTATCAGAAGAAGTTGCCGATAGTGAACTCGAACAGGATGCGGTCGTCTTCCGGCCGCCTGGTGAGCGGGATACCCCACTCGAAGCGCAGGGGGCCAATGGGCGAGAACCAGCGGAAGCCGAAGCCCGCGGAGTGGAAGAGGCCGAGCGGCAGCTTGTCCTGCTTGTCCTGGAAGAAGCGCTCCGTCGTCGCGAAGGCGTTGCCCGCGTCGTAGAAGAGCACGCCGCGCAGGCCGGCCTTCTCGAAGATGGGGAACTCCAGCTCGAAGTTGAAGATGATCTGCTTGTTGCCGCCCACCAGGAAGTCCGTGACGGTGGCGTCCGGGTTGGCGGAGCGGGGCACCTTCACCGAGGGGCTGATGCTGCGCAGGTAGTAGCCACGGACGCTGTTGATGCCGCCGACGTAGAAGAGCTCGGAGATGGGCAGCGGCTTGTCCTGGTCCAGCTGCTGGATGTAGCCGATGGTGGCGTTGGTCTTGAAGACGAAGCCCAGCGGCATGGGGAAGTACAGGCGCGAGTACGCGGTGTACCGGTTGAAGAGGAACGTGCCGCCCAGGAAGCTGGGGGCCGTCTCCACCGAGCCGTAGTGGATGAAGCCGCGCGAGGGGAACAGGCGGTTGTCGCGCCGGTCGAACGACAGCGACAGGCGCAGCGCGCTGGTGACGCCGGACAGGAACTGGTTGGCCAGCAGCACCGCGCCCAGGTTCTGCCCCGCCTCCACGTTCACCCACTCGCGCGAGTAGCCGACGGTGCCCAGCAGGTCGTCGATGAACTGGTAGCCGATGGAGGCGCTGCCACCGGTGGAGTTGCGGATGAAGCCCTCGTAGTCCGCCTGGACACGGAAGAACTCCGCGGACAGCAGGTAGTTCGTGTCCAGGAAGTACGGGTCATAGAAGGACAGCTGCACCAGCGAGCGCAGGCCCGAAATCTGGGCGGACGCGGAGACGCTCTGGCCCCAGCCCAGGAAGTTGTTCTGGGAGATCTGCGCCGTGAAGATGAAGTTCTCCACGTTGGAGAAGCCGAGGCCCACCTGGAAGGTGCCGGTGGCCTTCTCCTTCACCTCCACCTGGAGGACGATGGTGTCGTCCTGGCTGCCGGGGCGCTGGGTGATTTCCACCGTCTCGAAGAAGCCCAGGGCGGTGACACGCTCGCGGCTGCGGCGCACGCCGGTGCCGCTGTACAGCTCGCCCTCGTAGATGCGCAGCTCGCGGCGGATGACCTTGTCGCGGGTCTTGCTGTTGCCCACGACTTCGATGCGCTCGACGGTGACCTGGGGGCCCTTCTGCACGTCGAAGGTCAGGTCGACCGTCTTGTTGTCCGCGTTGACGCTGGTGATGGGGTTGATGTTCGCGTAGGCGTAGCCACGGTCGTAGTAGACGTCCGAGACGGAGACGATGTCCTGCGACAGCTGGGTGCGGTTGAAGCGCGCGCCCGGGCGCGAGTGCATCAGCGACGCCATCGTCTCCTTGGACACGTCGGGGAGCACGTCGCCGGAGAAGTCGATCTTCCCGATGTCGTAGGCCTCGCCCTCGGTGACGCGGATGGTGATGTAGATGAAGCGCTTGTCCGCGGAGAGCTGGACGGTGGGCTTGTCCACCCGGACGTTGATGAAGCCGCGGTCGAAGTAGGCGAACTGGATGACCTGGAGGTCGCGCTCGAAGGCTTCCTGGCGGTAGGTGCCCTCGCCGGTGAAGAAGGAGAAGAAGCCACCCTCGCGGGTGATCATCGTCTCCTTGAGCACATCCGCGGGGACCTTCTCCGCGCCGAGGAAGGTGATCTGCTTCACCATCACCTTGGCGCGCTCGTTGGTCACGAAGACGACATCCACGGTGCCGGGGCTGTCCGGCACGGGCTTGATCTGGTGGGTGACCTCGGCGAGGAAGTAGCCCTTCTCCACGTACTTCGCCTGGATCTTGGCGACGCTGGAGCGCACCGTCTCCATGTCCAGGATGGTGTTGGGCTTGACCTCGATGTCCTCCTTCAGGTCCTCCTGGCTCAGCTCCTCGTTGCCCTGCAGCTGCACGAGCCGGATGACGGGCCGCTCCTCGACGCGGACGACGTAGGCCACGCCCTTCGGCAGCCGCTGGACCAGCAGCTCCACGTTCTGGAAGTAGCCCAGGGCCCAGACCGCGCGCAGGTCCTGCGCGGTGTTGGCGGGCAGCAGGGGCTGGCCCTCCTTGGTGCGCAGGGCGCGGCGGATGGCCTCGGCCTCCACGCGCTTGTTGCCCTCGACGCGAATCTCCACCACCCGGTTGTCGTCATCCGCGGAGACGGGAGCGTCCTCGGGAGGAGCGGCTTCGGGGGCCGGAGCCGCCTCCGCGGGGCCCGCGTCATTGGGCTCCAGGGAGAGGGCAGAGGGAGAGGTCACCGCCGGAACAGGCGCGGGAGCGGGCACACCTCCATCCACCTGGGCCCGGACGCGTCCGGGCACGAGGGAGAAGAGGACGACCGCCAGCAGCGGGAGCAGTGACTTGCGCGACAGAACGGGGAGCCTCAAGGGGAGACCGGCCAGGAAAAGGCGGGGCAATGTACGGGAAGGGGCGCGAGTCCCTCAATCCAAAAGCAACGAGTCATCACGCCTCCGACACCTCGCCCCCGGCCAGCCTCAGACGGCGGGGCATGGAGCGGGCAAGCGTCTCGTTGTGGGTGACCACCACGGCGGTGATGCCCAGATCCCGGTTGACCTCCCGGAGGAGCTGGTGGATGCCCTCGCCGGTGGCCGGGTCCAGGTTGCCGGTCGGCTCGTCGGCGAGCAGGACGGCGGGCTTGAGCACCAGGGCGCGGGCCAGGGCCACGCGCTGGGCCTCACCACCGGACAATTCGCCGGGGCGGTGGTCCACGCGCTGGCCCAGCCCCACCCGCTCCAGCAGCTCGCGGGCGTAGGTATAGGCCCCGGTGCGCTCCCGGCGCTGGATGAGGGCGGGCATGGCCACGTTCTCCAGGGCGGTGAACTCCGGAAGGAGGAAGTGGCTCTGGAAGACGAAGCCGATGGTGCGGTTGCGGAACTCGGCGATCTCCGCGTCATTCATGGAGAAGACGGAGCGGCCGTCGAAGAGCACCTCGCCGGCGGCCGGGGCGTCCAGGGTGCCCAGCACGTGGAGGAAGGTGCTCTTCCCCGCGCCGGACGCGCCAATCAGCGAGACGAGCGAGCCCTTCTCGATGTCCAGCGACACGCCGCGCAGCACGTCGATGCGCTTGCCATGCAGGAAGTAGCTCTTGAAGACATTGCGGATGGACAACAGCGCCATGGCTACTCCGCCTTGAGGCCTTCCACCGGCTCCACGCTGCTGGCCTTGAGGGCCGGGTAGATGGAGGCGAGGTAGGTGACGAGCACCGCGATGACGACGGCCAGCGCGGTCTGCACGGGCTCGATGCGCACCGGCAGCGCGGGAATGTAATAGACCTCCGGGTCCAGCTTGATGCCCACCTTCTCGATGAAGACGCACCAGGCAAGTCCGGAGAAGAGGCCCAGCAGGCCCCCCGCCACGCCAATCTGCAGCCCTTCCGCGAGGAAGATCTTCACGATGCCGCCGTCCGAGACGCCGAGCGCCTTGAGGACGGAGATCTCCTTGCGCTTCTCCAGCACCAACATGATGACGGTGGCGACGATGAGGCCGGCGGCCACGACGATGATGATGGACAAGATGATGCCCATCACCAGCTTCTCCAGGCGCAGCGCGGAGAAGAGGTTCTTGTTCATCTCTCCCCAGTCGCGTGCCCGGTAGGGATAGCCGCCCAGCACCTTCACCACCTGCCCGGCGATGCGGCGCGCGTCGTCGATGTCCGCGACCTTCAGTTCGATGCCGGAGGCGCCCTGGACCTCGAAGAAGTTCTGCGCCTCCTTGAGCAGGATGTAGACGAACTTGGAGTCGTACTCGTACATGCCCGAGTAGAAGATGCCCGCGACGCGGAAGGCGCGGCTCTTCGGAATCGGCCCGGACGGGCCCAGCTCCGTGCCGAGCGGGGACACCACGTTCACCCGGTCTCCCACCACCACGCGAAGGGAGGCAGCCAGCTCGCGGCCGACGATGATGCCCGGCAGCACCGCGGGCTTCGTGGCCTTGCCGGAGCGGCGGATGATGTCGTCCCCGGCGCCGGGTTCCGGGGAGGCCGCGTCGTCCTCCTCGGGGAGGCCGCGGTTGAGGATCTTCTCGGGCGTGTAGAGAATCTCGAGCTTGCCGCCGCCGAGGAGGTAGCTCGGCAGGTCCGTCACCGAGCCCACCGTCTGCGGGTCGATGCCCTTGATGATGACGCCGTCGACGTTGCCCTCGGAGGCAATCATCACCTGGTTGATGATGAAGGGCGTCTGGCCCACCACGCCGGGCACCCGGCCGATGGACTCCATGACTTTCGGGTACTCGGGAAGCTCGCCCGCGTACTTGGACACCACCGCGTGCGCGTTGGTGCCGAGAATCTTCTGCTGCAGGTCGGCCTCGAAGCCGCTCATCACCGACAGGACGATGATGAGCGCCATGACGCCCACGCCGACGCCGCCCACGGACAGCGCGGTCATCATCATGGTGGGCGACTGCTCGCGCAGCTTCAGCCGGTTGAGGTCCAGGGCCGCGGCCAGCGGGTCCGCCAGGCCGAGTGCGCGGATGCGGGTGCGCTCCACGGCCGCTTCCGCCGAGCGGATGATGAAGTAGATGAGCAGCGGCGGGATGATGCCGAACATCAGCACCGCCAGCGTGCCCAGCAGCAGCGACGGGCGGAACACCGCCACGTGGCGGCGCGCGACGAACAGCTCGAAGCCCAGCTTCAGGTCCACCCGGCCGCTGCCGGCGGCGATGAAGCCGGTGTTGATGCCCAGCACCAGCGCCAGCACCAGCGCGGTGAAGACCAGCCAGTACGCCAGCTCCGGGCGGCCGAGCAGGCCCGCCACGTACGTCACCTCGCGCAGTCGGTAGCCGAGCGACAGCTGCAGCGAGGGCACCCGCTCCATCAGCGTGAGGACGATGGGGATGGGCAGGCCGAGGTAGAGGACGCCGATGGTGGCCTCGGGCAGCGACAGCCGCTGCGCGCGCGAGGCGCCGATGAAGCCGGAGACGAAGGCCACCGTGCACGCCACCACCAGGGAGATGGCGAAGGCCCCGGTGGGCGGCAGCGACAGGCCACCGCCGACGTTCTGCGCCGAGCCGCCCAGTTCCGTGGACGGCACGCCGCTGGAGAGCACCGTCTGGAGGAGGATGAGGGCCACCTCCGCCAGGAGGATGCCGCCGCCGTAGGCGCCGAGCGTGCTCCAGTAGAAGTCCCGGTAGCGCGCCAGGCGCGGGTACAGCGGGGCGCCCGCGGCCGGGCTGGCCCCCTCGCCGGGGCCGGTGGCGCGGCGGATGCCGGCGGCGATGAGCCCCCAGCCCGCCAGCCAGGCGAGCGTGCCGGACAGCAGCATGCCGGTGCTGCCCTGCGCGCCGGCCCCGCCCATGGCGGACTGGGCGGGCACGAGCACGGCGGCGTTGAACACCTGGAGCACCCCACCCCACCCGACGAGGGACAGCCCCAGGGCGGCGCTCACCTCCGCCCAGGCCTCCGACGCGGAGATGGCCAGCCCGAGCAGGATGAAGCCCACCAGGGCCACGAGGGCCCCGGTCCAGATGAAGGTCCAGCGATGGACGGTACGCCGTTCGGCCGAGTGCACGAGGCCTCCTGGCTACTTCGCCAGTGGCTTGAGGAGGGGGAAAAGAATGACGTCGCGAATGCTCTGGGAATCCGTGAACAGCATGGCGAGCCGATCAATCCCGATGCCCTCACCGGCAGTGGGCGGCATGCCGTGCTCGAGGGCGCGGATGTAGTCCTCGTCGTAGTCCATCGTCTCCTGCTGGCCCCGCTGCTTCGCCTCCAGCTGGGCCATGAAGCGACCCTTCTGGTCCAGCGGGTCGTTCAGCTCGGAGAAGGCGTTCGCGATTTCCCGCCCCGCCACATACAGCTCGAACCGGTCCGTGACTTCAGGATTCGCATCATTGCGACGGGCGAGCGGGGAGATGGCGGTGGGGAAATGGGTGATGAAGGTGGGATGGACGAGGCTGCCCTCGACGTGGTGCTCGAAGAGCGCGCCCACCAGCTCGCCGTGGTTCATGGCGTCGACGGCCCGCCGCTCGGACTCCGAGTGGGCCGTCTTGAGCAGCTCGGCGCGGAGCCGGTCCGGGTCCAGCATGTCCTTGTCGGACAGCGAGCTGCCCACCGCCTCGCGGATGGCCTCCGTCATGGAGATGCGCTTCCAGCCCTTGCCGAAGTCCAGCACGTGCTCGCCGTACTTCACCTTCGTGTCGCCGGTGACGGCCTTCGCCGCGGCGGAGATCATCTCCTCCGTGAGGTCCATCAGGTCCTCGTACGTGGCGTACGCCTGATAGAACTCCAGCATCGTGAACTCGGGGTTGTGCCGGGTGCTGATGCCTTCGTTGCGGAAGTTGCGGTTGATCTCGTAGACGCGCTCCATCCCGCCCACCACCAGGCGCTTGAGATGCAGCTCCGGGGCGATGCGCATGAACAGGTCGATGTCGAGCGCGTTGTGGTGCGTGGAGAAGGGCCGAGCCGCCGCGCCCGAGACGAGCGAGTGCATCATCGGCGTCTCCACCTCGACGAAGTCCCTGGTGTCGAGGAAGTCCCGGATGAAGCGGACGAGCTTCGTGCGCTTGAGGAACGTGGCCTTCACGTCCGGGTTGGAGACCATGTCCAGGTAGCGCTGGCGGTAGCGGATTTCGACGTCCGTGAGGCCGTGCCACTTCTCCGGCAGGGGCCGGAGGGACTTGGTGAGTGGAACGAATTTCGTCGCGGACAGCGTCAGCTCGCCCGTCTTGGAGCGGAAGACGGGGCCGGTGGCGGCGAGGAAGTCACCCAGGTCGGCGAGCTTGAAGACCTCGTAGCTGTCACCCAGGGCGTCCTTCTTCATGTGGACCTGGATTTCGCCGGAGCGATCTCTCAGCTTGATGAAGGCGGCCTTGCCGAACGAGCGCATGGCGACGACGCGGCCGGCGACGTCGTAGGTGGCGGGCGAGGCGTCGAGCTCTTCGGTGGACTGGTTGGCGTGCCGGGCGAGGATGTCCGCGGCCAGGTGCTGGGGCCGGTAGCCGTTGCCATACGGGTTGAAGCCGGCCTTGCTCCACTTCGCGGCCTTCTCCAGCCGCTGGTCGTAGATCTCCTGCTCCTTGGACCCGGTGTCGTCGTTCTGTTCTTCAGCCATGGCGCGCCCCTGCAAAGGCGCGGCACCGTAGCCAAGCCTCCCCCCGGAAGCAACGCAACACAGCGGAGGAAGGTCAGGGAGCAGCCATGAAGAGGAAGGCGGCCACCGCGGCCCCCAGGAGCAGGGGGATGATGATTTCCACCGGGACGCGGTAGTGCATGTGCTTCGTGTGCAGGCCGCGCAGGCCGAAGCGGCGCTGGCGGCGCACCCGGTTCATCACCTGCGTGGCGAGCGCGGGCGGGGCCTTCTCCCGCTCCACGCCCTTGAGGCGCTGCAGGGTGTACGCGTAGCCCTCCCAGCCCTTGCGGCAGTCGTCGCACCCGTCCAGGTGGGTGCGTACCGCCTGCGCCTTGGGGGCGGGCAGCTCGTCGTCGGCGAGCGCGAGGAACAGGGCCCTCGCCTCGCGGTGGTTCATCCGCGGGTCCACGTCCGGGAGTTTGCGATGGATGAGGGTCATGGCTCAAGCCGCCCCAGGAGGTCCGCCAGCTTTTCCCGCGCCCGGTGGAGCCTGCTCTTCACCGTGCCCTCGGGCAGCTCGGTAATCTCGATGATTTCGTCGTAGCTCAAGCCTTCGATGTCCCGCAGGGCCACCAGCATGCGCGCGTCCGGCTCCAGTTGGGAAATCGCCCACTGCACGCGGGCGCGCTCGCGGGCGGACTCGAGCGCCGCGTCCGGCGCGGGCGGAGCCCCGGGCCCGTCCACCCAGAGGGCACTGGCCTCGTCGTACTCCTCCGAGCGGCCACGGCCCCGGCGCTTGAGGTACTTCAGCCGGTTGATGCAGTGGTTCTTCGTAATCCGGAACAGCCAGGTGGACAGCTTCGAGTCCTCGCGGAAGCGGCGGACGTTCTGGTGGACGCTGACGAAGATTTCCTGCACCAGGTCGTGCGCCTCCTCGCGGTCTCCCACCATGCGCACGCAGAAGTCGTAGAGCCGGTCCTGGTGCGTGCGCACCAGCAGCTCGAAGGCGTCCGGGTCGCCGCGGCGCAGCCGGTTGAGCAGCGCCACGTCCTGTCGCCGGGCGTCGGACGCCTCGGCGACGGCCGGCCCTTCCTGTCCGATTTCGAGCACGCCGCCCGACGTCACCGGTGTCCTCCCGCGACAGCCCCTCCGCCCACGGAGGTGCCACCGTCCCTTCAGCCTACCCCGTCCCCTGCCCGCGCGCCCTGGGACAGCAGGGCGGGGAAAAAGGTTCCCGGCCCCGTTATTCCAGGGCTGGGCCGGGTGGGAGAGACGGGAAGTCCTAGTCCGCGCCAGCGGAGCGGTTGGGGTTCTTCACCCCGAGCAGCTGTGCGGTGACGAACTCTTCCAGGTCGCCGTTCAGCACCGCGTCCACGTTGCCCGTCTCCACGCCAGTGCGCAGGTCCTTCACCATGCGGTACGGGGCGAGCACGTAGCTGCGAATCTGCGAGCCGAAGGAGATGTCCTTCTTCTGCGCTTCCGCCGCGTCGCGCGCGGCCTCGCGCTTCTTCATCTCCAGCTCGTACAGGCGGCCGCGCAGGATCTTGAAGGCCATTTCCTTGTTGGCCGACTGCGAGCGCTCCGTCTGGGTGGTGACGATGATGCCGGTGGGCAGGTGGCGCAGCTGCGCGGTGGACGACGTCTTGTTCACCTTCTGGCCGCCCGCGCCGCTGCCGCGGATGAACTTCAGCTCGATGTCCTTCTCGGGGAGGTCGATCTGGATGGCGTCATCCACCTCCGGGTAGACATCCACGGACGCGAAGGCCGTCTGGCGCCGCGCGTTGGCGTCGAACGGGCTGATGCGCACCAGCCGGTGCACGCCCACCTCGGCCTTGAGGTAGCCGTAGGCGAAGTCGCCTTCGATGCGCAGGGAGACGTTCTTGAAGCCCGCCTCCTCGCCCGGCACCTCGTCGTTGATCTCCACCTTCCAGCCCCTGGCCTCGCAGTAGCGCGTGTACATGCGCAACAGCATGGCCGCCCAGTCCATGGAGTCCGTGCCGCCGGCGCCGGCGTTGATGTCCATGAAGCAGCTGCTGCGGTCCTGCTCGCCCGACAGCATGCGCGCCAGCTCGAGCTTGCCGACTTCGCCCTCCAGGCCCTCCAGCGAGCCCTCCGCCTCCTTCGCGGTGTCCGCGTCGTTGGCCTCGGCCGCCAGCTCCAGCAGGGCCTGCGCGTCGTCCAGCCCGCGCATCACCTTGTCGTAGGCGCCCACGCTGGCCTCCATCGTGGACTTCTCCTTCAACATCCCCTGGGCCTTGGCGTGGTCGTCCCAGAAGGTGGGGAGCGTGGACTCCCTTTCAATCAGCGCGATGCGAGAGCGCTTGCGGTCGAGGTCAAAGATGCCCCCGGAGCGCCAACACGCGCTCCCTCAGGCCGTTGACCTTCTCCATCGAATCGTTCGCCATGGTGTCGTCCTCGTGTCCGCGGCGGCATTCGCGCGCCGCGCTCGGGAAGGGGTTGAGAGCTAGAAAAAGGGTCAGGGAGTCTTGAGCGAAGGGACGGCATCCCCCCGCCCGGCTGACGCGCGATGCGTCCCGCGCAGCCGCGCCAGCACCCGGTCCAGCCCGAACGCGCCGGCCATGCCCACGGAGATGGGCAGGATGAGCGCGATGAGGCGCCAGTTATCCTGGTCGAACGGGGGCAGCACTTTCAGCACCACGCCCAGCACGCCCGAGGCCGCCAGCACCAGCCAGATCTTGAACAGCCGCGCGCGCGCCTTCGTGCTGTTCCACATCAGCGCCACACCGAAGGGCAGCGCCAGCAGTGTCAGCGGGTTGGCGAGGAAGAGATTCTCATTCCGGTAGGTCACCGTGTGGTCCGTCACCAGCCACATGATGAACAGCGCCGTGCCGGGGATGCCGAGCACGAGCCCCAGCACCCCGTTCTCCAGCGCGAGCAGCAGCCGAGCCACCCGGCTGCCACGCCGCTCCCACGCCGCCAGCCCCACCGCCGCGCCGCCGAGCGCCACGCCGAGCGCCAGAATCCAGGGGCCCCACGCCGGAGGCTCCGCGGGCGGGCGCTTGCGCGTGGGGGACTCGTAGTAGTTCCAGGTCTTCGCCGCCAGCGACTGCTGCGTCCCGTCCGCGCCCTTCACCTGGAGCGCCGCCACCTGCATCTCCAGCTCGTCCGGGAGGAAGGCCTCCTCCCACTTCGTGATGGGATGGTCGATTTCATCGTTCATCATGAAGTCGAGCAGCACGCTCATGGGCGCATTCACCGCCGTGTAGCGCCGCGTGTGCTCGCGCAGCGTCATGCGCCCCGGAGCCCGGTCCATCTCCTTCAACTGCCCGCCCGTGGCGACGTCAATCATGTCGCGCAGCCGGGTAACGCAGTTGTCGTTGTAATGGTGGTACAGGTACTCGCGGTTCTCCGGCAGCACGTTGTCCGCCAGCGCCTTCGCGACCACGACGCGCTGCTCCGGGGTGAGGTTCAGCTCCTGGATGCGGACGTCGCGGTCCTCCGCCTGGTAGTAGCGGAAGGTGGAGCCGACGGACGAGTGGCCCACCCAGAACTCCAGGCGGCCCATGGCGAAGCGGGCCAGCATGGTGTCGTTGAAGGTGAACATCCCGTAGTTGTAGAGGCGCGACTGCTGCAGCCGCTTGTCCTCCACCACCAGCGAGCCGTGCCCCCACCACGAGGGCACGTCGTCCCCGGGGCTGAACGTCACCAGCCAGATGGACAGGTCCTCGCCCTGGCTCTGCCCGGAACCCCAGGGCGGAATGGAGATCTCGCGCGCGTGGGCCGGGGCCGTCCACAAGAGCAGGCCGAGCAGGCAGGTAGCGATGAGTGACAGGCGGGGCATGGAGTCCGTCCAACACACGGGAGGCGGCCTACCTATCATGCGTGCCGCCCGACTCAACCGGAGGATGCCGGATTGTCCGGCGGGGGGCCGAGGAAGGGCCTACATCAGGCTGCGGGCCCGGCGCGCCTTCGCATCCACCTGGAGCGAGTCCGCCACCATGCCGTGCTCGCCCAGCAGCTGCTCCTCCAGCGCCGCCATCCGCTTCGCGTCGCGCGGCTTCTCGTGGTCGTGCCCCAGGAGGTGCAGGAGGCCGTGCGCCAGGTAGCGCGCCATCTCCGCTTCCAACGTGCGGCCGTACTCCTTCGCCTGCCGCTTCGCCGTGTCCAGCGAGATGACCACGTCGCCCAGCGGGCGCGGCCCCGGGGTGCCCTTGGGCAACTCCCCCGCGGGGAAGCTGAGCACGTCCGTCGCCTTGTCCTTGTTGCGCCAGGTGCGGTTGAGGCGGCGGATGGCCCTGTCATCCACCAGCGACAGCGACAGCTCGCAGCCGGACAGGTCCAGCTGCTTGAGATAGTCGCGCGCCCAGCCCGACAAGAGCCGCGAGTACTCGCGGCCCTGGGGGTGCGCCATCTGCACGGTGACGTGGTACTCGGCCTCGCGCGGCGCGGGCGTCTCCATGTGCGCCAGCTCCGGGCGGAAGGCCGGCGCGCACACGGACCAGTAGTCGCACGCACCCTGGCCGTCGTTGCGGTACACCACGCGCTTGCCGCGCGGCACCAGGCCCACCTCGCCCGCGGCCACGCGCTCGCGGCGCCCGTCCACCACCACCGTCAGCTCGCCGGTGACGACGATGACGACCTCGTCGAACTCGGGGCGCTGGGCAGGCTCGGACCAGCCCGGTGGGGCCAGCATCCGCGCGACGGAGGTGGCCTCCGTGCCGGTGGTGGCCGCTCCCACGAACTCCTCGATGCGCTTGCCGTCGTCGCGGGGAATCAGCTTCCCCTTGCGGAGTCTCACGCCGTTGCTCCTCGCGCCGTGCTCATGACATCCCCGCGGTGCGTGCCTTGTCCTTGCCGTCCGACACCTTCATCCCGCCCGCCACCACCAGCGGCGGCGCCTTGCCCCCGCCCACCGCGCCCGCCGGGTACGCCGGACGCGTGTGGTAGATGCCCTCCAGCGTGTGCAGGAAGGACTGCGCGATGAGGTTCAGGTCCTTCAGCGTCAAGTCACACTCGTCCAGCTGCCCCTCGGAGAAGATGAGGTTGATGATCTTCTGCACCTGCGCCTGCAGCTTGGTCGAGGTGGGGTCCGGCATGGAGCGCGTGGAGGCCTCCACCGCGTCGGCGATCATCACCAGCGCCGCTTCGCGGAACTGCGGCTTGGGGCCCGGGTAGCGGTAGATGCTCTCGTCGATGGGGGGCGCGCCTTCCTTGCCCTCCTGCTCCTTCAACGCCTTGTGGAAGAAGTAGCCCACCGTGCGCGTGCCGTGGTGCTGCGGAATCGCGTCCGCCACCAGCTTGGGCAGCCGGTACTGCCGGGCCATCTCCAGCCCCTCCGTCACGTGGCGCTTGATGATGACGGCGCTCATCGCGGGGGCGAGCTGGTCATGCCGGTTCTCGCCCTTCTGGTTCTCCCCGAAGTAGAGCGGGTTCTTGCCCTTCCCGATGTCGTGGTAGTACGCGCACGAGCGCGCCAGGAGCGGGTTGGCGCCGATGGTCTCCGCCGCGTTCTCCACCAGCGAGCCGATGATGATGGAGTGGTGGTAGGTGCCGGGCGCCTGGACGATGAGCTCCTTGAGCGCCGGGTGGTTCAGGTTGGCAAGCTCCAGCAGCTTGATGTCCGAGGCGTAGCCGAAGGTGGACTCGATGAGCGGCGTCAGCGCCATCACCATCACCGGCACGGCCAACGTGGAGCCCACGAAGGCGCACAGCGCGGTGATGAGCGTGTCGCCCGCCAGTCCCTTGCCCTCCACGAGGAAGAGGAACACCACCGCCACCATGTTCGTCGCGCCCGTCAGCAGGCCCGCGCGGAAGATGCCCACGCGGTCCTTGGCCTTGACGATGCGGTCCGCCGCCACCAGCGAGCCCACCAGCGTGTAGATGCCGAAGGCCAGCGAGTTGCTCAGCATGACGCCGGCGAGGCAGGCGAACACCAGCGCGAAGAAGAGCGCCAGTTCCTGCGTGAGGATGAAGCGCACCAGCATGGCGCCGGCCGCCACCGGGAAGGCGTAGTAGAAGGCTTCAATCGGCAGCGCGGTGTACCGGTCCTGCACCGCGTCCGCGATGGACACCCAGACCTGGAGCAGGCCCAGCAGGCCCACCAGCAGCAGGCCCAGCAGGAGCCCGTCCTTGCGCGTGGGCCGGAAGCGCCGGAAGGCCGCGCGGCAGAAGACGTACGAGGACACCACCAGCAGCCCCACCAGCCCCGTGCCGCCAAACTGGAGCCAGAAGAGGTCCAGCTGGTCCGTCTCCGCGCGCATGCCGCGCAGCATCACCAGGTGCGTCTCGTTGACGAGCTCGCCGTCGCCGATGACGCGCTGGCCCCTCTTGATGGAGATGACGGCGTCCTTCACCGCCTGCGCCGCCTGGGTGCGCCGCGCGTCCGTCTCCGCGATGTTGATGGTGAGGTTGGGACGCACCAGCCGCTTGGCCAGCCGCAGCACGGCGCGGCGCTGAACGCCGGGCGCGTCCGGCAGCAGGTTGCCGGGGATGGAGGCGAAGCGGTCCATCTCCTGCTGCGCCTCGCGCACGTCCACCACCTGCGGCGCGGCGCCGGGCAACGTCTCCTCGCTCTTGTAGACCACGTCGCGGACGGTGAGCCCCTGCGGGGCCTCGCGCGCCAGCTCATCGCGCGAGCCCGCCACGTGCACCTGGCCCCGCTCGGAGCGGTAGGCCCGCTCCAGCACCAACAGCGTGGCCGTCTCCGCCTCCGGCGAGAAGCGGGTGGCGAACAGCGCCTGGAAGTCCTCCGGCTCCAGCCCCGAGTCGCGCTGGCCGAAGAGCAGGTCCTGGAACTCCGCCAGCATCGCCTCGCGGGCGCGGCGCTCGCGCTCCACGTCCTCCGCGGACGGTGCCGCCGGCTTGCGGCGGCGCCCCTCCTCGGGCTCCTGCTCGGCCTGGGCCTCGGCCAGCTCGTCCAGGCGCTCGCGCATGGTGCGGAAGGCGGCGCTCACCGTGGTGCGCAGGGTGCCCACCACGGCGGGGTTCAAGTCGTACACGGGGCGGACGGCGCCGCGCGCATCCTGGCGCCGCTGCTGCGTCATGGCGCGGTGGACGATTTCGTAGTCGCGCGCGGCCTTGAAGCCGGCCGGAGAGCTGGCCCGGAACGGCTTTCCGACGTGCTCCTCGGTCAGCGCCGGAATCTGCTGGCTGTAGAGGCCCGGGGAGATGACGAAGCCGGCCCCCACCGCCACCGCCAGCAGCAGGAAGACCTGGATGGCGCGCCGACCCCAGACGCCATTGCCCAGACCGAGGCGATCGGCGAGCGCGTCCAGCGGACTGGGCCCGGGGGGCTGCGTTTCCGGTTCGGCCATGGGGGTCCTCACCCTAGATAAGGCGTCGCGGATCCATCAAGGACGCAACGCCAGGGAAAATTCACGAGGGTGGGATACCGTACGCCCGCCCGCCAGGGTATGCGCGGGTGGGCGTACGTGGGCAGTCGCTCCGTCACTCGCTACCGACGGGCGCGGCTGCGGCGGGCTGCGGAGTCCCGGCGGCCGCCTCGCGGGCGAGCTGGGCCTCGAGCTTGGCCAGCTCCGCGCGGTCATACGCGCGGATGACTTCCTGGACGAGCGGGTGGCGGACCACGTCCACCTCGGAGAACTCCGCGAAGTGGATGCCCTCGACCTTCTTCAGCACCGAGCGCGCGTGGTTGAGGCCGGACATCTTCCCCGTGGGCAGGTCCACCTGCGTCACGTCACCGGTGATGACCGCCTTGCTGTTGTAGCCAAGTCGCGTCAGGAACATCTTCATCTGTTCCACGGTGGTGTTCTGCGCCTCGTCGAGGATGACGAAGGCGTCGTTCAGCGTGCGGCCGCGCATGAAGGCCAACGGGGCCACTTCCACCACGCCCTGCTCCAGGAGTTGCGCGGCGCGCTCGGCCGCCATCATGTCGTGGAGCGCGTCGTACAGCGGGCGCAGGTAGGGGTTCACCTTCTCCTGCAAGTCACCGGGGAGGAAGCCCAGCTTCTCGCCGGCCTCCACCGCGGGGCGCGCCAGGATGATGCGCTTGACCTTGCGCTCCTGCAGGAAGGCCACCGCCATGGCCATGGCCAGGTACGTCTTGCCCGTACCGGCGGGGCCGATGCCGAAGACGATGTCGTGGGCGCGGATGGCGTCCACGTAGCGCTTCTGGTTGATGCTCTTGGGCGAGATCTGGCGGTTGCCGGAGCTCTTCAGCACGGGCCCGAGCATGACCTCCTGGAGGGACTCCGCCCCGCCGCGCCCGAGCACCTTGATGCCCTGCTCCACGTCCTCGCGGTAGACGGGACGGCCCGCGCGGATCATCTCCTCCAGGTTCTCCAGGAGGCGCACGGCGAAGGCCACGGCGTCGGAAGGCCCGGACAGGTGGAACTCGGTTCCCCGCTGGCCGACGCGGACGCCGAGCCGCCGCTCCATCAACTTGAGGTTTTCGTTCTGATTGCCGCAGAGGGCCAGGGCGGTCGCGTTGTCACGAACGTCCACCTTGGCTGAGGCGGAGGTGGTGAGGACTTCGGGCGATTCCAACGTGGCGGGATTTCGCAATGCGGGTCGTTCCTCGGTCAGGACGTCACAACGGCTGACCACAACGTAACGCCGGGCTCCGGGTCGCGAAAGACGACTTTCGCCCGGGACTAGCGCAAGGGTGGCAGGAGGACGAACTGCCGGGCGGCAATCCGTCGGTAATAATACTGCTCCCGCCAGGGGTAGCTGAGCTCTTCCGGCTCCAACAATCCTGCCTGTACCAAAGAATCCAGGCGTTCCGGGAGCTCTCCGCGTTCCAGACGGAACACTTCGAGCGCCGCGGCGATGCGGACGCGCTGGGCCTCGGAAACATGACGCTGGGCCGCCGGATCCGTGAAGGACGTGGCGGCGAGGCCCTCGGGGCTCGCGTACGCGCTCCGGGAGGCGACGAGGGCCAGCGCGGCCAGTACCACCATGGTGGCCACCACGCGGCCCACCGTGCCCCCCACCCGGGCGAGCAGGCGCTCGTCCCCTGGCGCGGGCGCGCGGACGCCCTCCGGGTGGACGGCGCGCACGTACTCCCCCTTCACCAGGTTGAAGAGGGCCTTGCACGTCTCGAACTCACCCAGGCAGCAGACGTCCACGAGCTTGCGCAGGTCGCGCCCGGGGGAGATCTCCTCGTAGACGCGCCGCTCGGTGGGGCCGATGGAGCCCAGCTCCCCGCCCTCTTCACCCGGCCGGGGCTGCGGGAGCGCCTTGAGGCGCTCGAAGGTCAGGTCGTCGCGGTGGATCTTCTTCCGGATGACGGGCCACTCGTCCACCATCCGGAAGCCCTCCATGAGCACCGTCTCGGCGCGCAGGGGGTTGATGGCCTCGGCGTCGGGCTCCACGGGCTCCTGGATGAACTCGTAGGTGCCCGCCTTCCACGTGAAGAGGCGGTAGAGCGTCTCGGTCGCCTGGAGCTGCATCATCGCCTGGAAGCGCTCGGCGGTGAGGGCCTGGGTGGAGACGAGCACGTCTCCCAGCCGCTTGAGGGTGCGCCGCTGCGTCTCCAGCGCGGCCTCCAGCTGCATCTCGGTGATGAGCTCGGAGCGCACCAGCATGGCGCCGATGAGGTCCTTGCGCTTCCGGGTGAGGCTCTCGGCCTTGATGATGTGGCCGTCCTTGAAGCCGACGCGGACCTCCTGGTCCTTGTTCCGGAAGTGCAGCGTGCCCGTCTTCTGCTGCTGCCCGATGAGCTGCAGGATGTCGCCGATGCCGAAGTCCTTCAGTGTTCCCTGGAGGGACATGTTCTCTCACTCCCCCCGACGCAGCCGGCGCAGGCCGCGCAGCGATAGCAGATGCACACCGACGAGCAGCAGCACCGCCGGAACCAGCTTGAGGTACAGCGGCACATCACCGTACGGCGCGCGCACCAGCCCGTGGTGGAGCAGCGTCGCGGACAGCGCGAAGAGGAAGAAGAAGGCGTAGAGCGCGCCGCGCACCGGCACCCCCGAGGCGACGTGGCCCGCGCCCGACAGCACGGCGCCCAGCGCGTATGACAGCCGGCCCGCCCACGCCTGGTGGCGCTCCACCTGCCCCTGCTTGCGGTTGCGCAGCTGCTGCGGCACCAGCCCCTTGCGCGAGAAGACATTCACGCACTGGCCGCACTGCTTGCTGCCCACGCCCAGCTCCGGGTCGCACCGCACGCAGACGGCGCGGCCGCAGCGCTCGCACACCTTCGCGGCCTTGAGCTTCTCACCCGCCAGCCCCCACAGGGCCAGCAGCACCACCAGCGCCGCGGGCGCCGCCCAGGCCACCGGCCCCGGAGACACGCCCGGCAGCAGCCAGCGCCCCAGCTGCGCCTCCACGCGGCGCCCCGCCTCCGTGCCGTCCGCGAGCGACAGCCACTCCGCCTCCGGCAGCGAAGGGGCCAGCATCAGGAGGTTCAGGAGCAGCCGCTCCTCGGGAGGCGGATCACGCCCCAGCAGCGAGCCATCCAGCGACTGCGCGGAGGCGATGGCGGTGGCGGCGCGGTCCAGCTCCTGGCCCACCTCCGAGTCCGGCAGCGTCTTCGCCCGGCGGCGGTACACCTGGGCCAGGTTGTAGTGCGGCGCGGCCAGCGTCGGGTCCGACTGGGTGGCCTGGACGTAGAGCTGCGCCGCGCCTTCCGCGTCCCCCAGCCCCACCAGCGCGTTGCCGAAGCGGGTCAAGAGCCGCGCGTCACCGCTGCGCAGCGCGGAGGCCGCCTTGTAGTGCGTCTTCGCCTCCTCCAGCAGCCCCCGGCGCGACTCGTAGTGCGCCAGGGCGTCCAGCTCGGCGAAGGTGGCCGCGCGCGACTCCTGCCGCGCGAGCACCCGCGCCATGGCCGCCTCCGCGGACAGGCCGCCGCGCTCCAGGAGGTAGACGTCCTCGGCGGGCGTGCCGGCGAAGGCCGTCACCCGCGCGAGCTGCCCGGCCGCCAGCGGCGCCAGCCCCACGCCCGCCACCAGCACCGCCGCCACCACCCGCTCCGCGCGGGAGAGGTACAGGGCCACCGAGCCCAGCAGCACCAGCAGCACCGCCACCCCGCCCAGCCCCAGGGCCACCGGCAGCGCCAGCAGCGCCAGGCCCAGCAGCGCGGACTGCCACCGCGACACCGCGCGCGGCAGCAGGTGATGGAAGTCGTGCAACGCGTAGCGCACGCGGCGCAGGAACAGCAGCCCCACCAGGGCCGCGGCCGTGGCCGCCCAGGCCAGCAGCACCAGCGCGCCCAGGTCCGCCAGCACCGGCCGGCGGTAGCGCGCGTCGCCCATCAGCCCGGTGAAGGCGGCGCGCGCCTCGCCCAGGTAGCGGGACACATTGCCCGGCTCCGCCAGCGCGTACGCCTCCGCGAGCGCGAAGCGGGCGTAGGGCAGCCCCGGGGACAGCTGCACCGCCAGCTCCGCCAGCCGCACCGCGCCGGCCATGTCGCCCGCCCGGCGCCGCACGGTGGACTCGCGCAGGAAGCCCACGCTGAGCGGCTCCAGGTCCGACGCCACCAGCTCCGCGCGCAGCGTCACCAGCGCCTTCAGCGCCGCGTCCGCGGAGGCCGTGTCATTCGTCGCGCGGGCCTGGCGCCAGCGGTCCCACACCGCGAGCACCTCCGCGTCCGTCACCCTCGGCGCCAGCACCTGCGACACGGCCGGGCGGGGCGGCGGAACGGGCCCCACGGGCGCCGCGACGGGGGCGGGAGCGGCCGGCGTCTTCGAGCTCGCGGGAACGGCCTCCACGTCCTTCGCGCCCTTGCCACCCTTCGCCCCCCTGGTGGCCTTCGCGGGCGGCGCGTCGTCGTCCTGCGCGGGAGGGGGCTCGGGCTCGTCGGGGATGTCCTCCACGGGCTGATCCCCCGGGTCGTAGGAGGAGTCATCGCGCAGGTCGGGTTCGACGGCGCTCGGATCCACCTCCTGGAGGCGGGACGGCGCTTCAATCTGCGCGGACGCCACCCCGGGAGCCAGTAGCGCGAGGCCGCAGAGGACGAGGGCGAGGAGCGGGTGGCGGATCATCCAGGGGGCGGATGATAGGCGACCCGGGTCAAACCACGAAAGCGAACGCCTACTCTCTCGCCCGCCTTTGTCCGTTCTGGGCGTTACACCGCGTGCTACAGGACGGCGCATGGTGGACACGACGCGGAACCCCGGGGCCGAGCTGGAGCGACTGGTGGACATCATGCGGCGGCTGCGGGCCGAAAACGGCTGCCCGTGGGACCGGGAGCAGGATCTGCGCTCGCTTCGCCCCTACCTCCTCGAGGAGGCCTTCGAGGTCCTGGAGGAGATGGACCGCGTCGGGTACGGCGGCTCCTGGCGCACGCTGTGCGAGGAGCTGGGGGACCTGCTCTTCCAGGTGGTCTTCCACGCACAGCTGGGGGCGGAGTTGGGCGAGTTCACCATGGCCGACGTGGCGAAGGGCATCAGCGACAAGCTCACCCGACGGCACCCGCACGTCTTCGGCGAGGAGCGCGTGGAGGGCTCCGAGCAGGTGCTGGCCAACTGGGCGAAGCTCAAGGCCGAGGAGAAGAAGCGGAAGACGGGCAGCGAGGGCTCCGTGCTGGACGGGGTGCCCGTCGCCGCGCCCGCGCTGATGCGGGCCGAGCGCCTCACCGAGAAGGCCAGCCGCATCGGCTTCGACTGGCCGGACCTCGCGGGCGTGCGCGGCAAGCTGGCGGAGGAGCTGGACGAGCTGGACGAGGCCATCGCCTCCGGGAGCCGGGACGCCATGGAGCACGAGCTGGGCGACGTCCTCTTCTCCCTGGCCAACCTGGCCCGCTTCATCAAGACGCCCGCCGAGGACGCGCTGCGGATGGCCATCCGCCGCTTCACCACGCGCTTCCAGCACATCGAGTCCGAGCTGCGCGCCGAGGGCGTCCCCTTCGGCGGGGCCACCCTGGAGCACATGGAGCGCCACTGGCAGGCCGCGAAGGTGAAGGAGAAGTCCCTGCCGCCGCCCGCCTGGCTGCCCCGCGCCGCCGTGTCCACCCTGCGCTTCCAGGTGGCGGACCTGCCCGCCCAGCGCGCCTTCTGGGACGCGGTGGCGCCCCGGCTGGGGTGGGGCACCCTGCGCACCGGCCCGGACGAGGCCGCCTACGGCGATGGCGCCCTGCGTGTCGTCTTCACGGGCGCGGGGGCGGGGACGGCCCCGGCCGGGGGTGGGGCGCTGATCCTGACGCTGGAGGCCCCTTCCCACGGCGCCGTGGAGCGGCTGCGGGCCGCGCTGGAGGAGGTCCGCCCCGGAACCGGGGCCGAATTCCGAGAGGGACGCCTCACCTTCATGGACCCCGCCGGGCTGGTGTGGGAATACGCGACCTCCGCTGGTTGATTCTCACCGGCAGGTGCCCGGGGTGCGCACCCACAGTCCGGAAAACCCGGTCTGACGCGCACACCTGCCTTGACGCCCGTGAAGCGTCGCAGTAAGGACGGCGCCTCTTTTAGCCTGCCATTCCGCTGGAGATTTCCTTGGCCAACACCAAGTCCGCAGAGAAGCGTCACCGTCAGTCCCTCAAGCGTCGCGCGCGCAACGTCACTGTCCGTGGCGAGGTGAAGACCGCCGTGAAGTCCGCCCGTGAGGCGCTCGCCACCAAGGGTGGGAACCCGACGGACGCGCTGAAGGCGGCCTCCAAGGCGCTGAACAAGGCCGCCTCCAAGGGCGTGCTGCACAAGCGCACCGCTTCCCGCCGCATCTCCCGCCTCGCCAAGGCGGCCACGAAGGCCAAGGCCTGAGCCGTCCCCGGGGCCGCTTCTCGCGGCCCCTCGTCTAGCTGAGCAGGCTGCCGGGAGGAGGCTTCGGTCTCCTCACCAGGCGCTGGCCAGCCGATCGTACCCGTCGCGCATGAGCACCTCCGCCAGGCGGTCCAGCGCGGCCTGACGGCTGGCCTCGGTCTCCAGGATGTCCCCCGTCCCCAGCAGGTATTCCTCGGTGCCGCCCACCTGCGACTCCTTGAGGACCTGTCCGTCCTTCACCAGCCGCAGCCGGACAGTGGCGGAGATGCGGAAGTAGTTGCCGGCGACGGTGGGCGAGTTCCACACCGAGAGCACCGTGCCCTCCAGGCGCGAGTCGCACGCCGTCCCGCTCGACAGCCGCCCCACCCGCGTCAGCTCCTGGCGCAGGTAGCGCGTGAAGAGCGCCTCCAGCGTGGGCTCCGGCGTTTCGTTGGTGAAGACGGGCGCGCAGAGGGCCGTCACGCCTTCCGGCAGGCCCTCGCCCTTCCCGACGAAGCGGTAGCCGCACCCCGCGCTGGCGGCCACGCAGGCCAGCCACACGCCCACCACGGGCCGGAAGCGCTGAAACACGGGCGCGAAGGGACGCGACATGCGCGGCACCCTACCGGGCCGGGCCACCCCGTCAAGCGCGAGGGCCGTCGTGCGGCCCCGGAGGTCGCGGCGGAGGCGGCTCCGCCGGCCGCGAGCCCCCTACCCGGACGGGCACGCCCCGCGCGCGCACCACGTCCGCCAGCGTGGCCCAGGCGGCCAGCAGGCGTGCGTCCCGCTCGGAGCCGCGGCGCGCCAGCCCCAGCGGCCAGCGCACCCTGCCGGGAGCGGACGTCTCCAGGACGAGTACGTGGGAGCGGCACACCACCGCCAGCAGCACGCCCAGCGCCGCCACGCCGAAGGACAGCAATTTCAGCGCGGGCGCGTGGGCCACGAAGCCCAGGACGGCGAAGGCCACGAGGACGAGCGCCTCGCGGAAGAAGTGCGTCTGCAATTCCACGCCGCGCAGGCTGCCCAGGTCCACTTCCTGGGGAGTCTGCATGGGCGCGGCCCGGTAGGAGAGCCGCTCCCCCTCACCGGAGAGGGAGCGCCCACCGCCCAGGTCCGCGTCGAGGAAGGGCGCCCGGCCCCCCGGTGCCTCCGGCAGGGGCGCCTCCGGCAGCGGGGCCCCGCAGGCAATGCAGCGCGGGCTGCCCGCCGGTTGGGGCCGCCCGCACGCACCGCACATGACGAGGACTTCGACGGGCACCGGAGGTCCCCGCGCTAGCCGACGACGAAGTTCACCAACCGCTTGGGGACGAAGACGAACTTGCGCAGCGTCTTGCCGGCCATCGCCGCCTGCACCTTCTCGTCCGCCTCCGCCGCCGCGCGCACGTCCGCCTCGCCCGCGTCCGCCGCGACGCGAATCTCCGCGCGCAGCTTGCCGTTCACCTGCACGGCGTAGGGGATGACGTCGTCCACCACCAGCGCCGGGTCGAAGTCCGGCCACGGGCGGGACACGGTGAGCTCCTTGGAGCCGTACGCCTCCGACAGCTCGTCCGCGATGTGCGGGGCGAAGGGCGTCAGCACCACCGCGAGCAGCCGGATGGCCTCGGCCATGGCGGCCTTCTCCGCGGGCGTCTCCGGCGTGCCCTGCGCGTAGAGCGCGTTGATGCACTCCATGATGCCGGCGATGGCGGTGTTGAAGGACAGGCGCTCCAGCGCCTCCCCCACCCGCTTCAGGCACTTGTGCGCGGCACGGCGCGTCTCCAGCGCCCTGCCCTCGTACGCGCCGTCGTGCGTGGCGCTGGCCACCGAGGCGTGGTGCGTGGCCGCCAGCGTCCAGACGCGCTTGAGGAAGCGGAAGACGCCCTCCACCTGGTCATCGGACCAGTCGAAGTCGCGCTCCGGCGGGCCGGCGAAGAGCACGTACGCGCGCGCGGTGTCCGCGCCGTACTTCTGGACGATGGAGGCGGGCGCCACCACGTTGCCCCAGCGCTTGGACATCTTCCGGCCGTCCGGGCCGTTGACGATGCCCTGGGTAATCAGCCGCTTGACGGGCTCGTCCACGGGGCTCAGGCCCAGCAGCTTCATCACGCGGGTCCAGAACCGGAAGTAGAGCAGGTGCATCACCGCGTGCTCGGGGCCGCCCACGTAGACGTCCACGGGGAGGAAGCGCTGGGCCGCCTTCGGGTCGAACGGCGCGGCGTCGTAGTGCGGCGACAGGTAGCGCGCGAAGTACCAGCAGGAGTCGACGAAGGTGTCCATCGTCTCCGCCTCGCGCTTCGCGGGCCCGCCGCACTTGGGGCAGGTGGTGTTCACCCACGAGGGCACCTTGGCGAGCGGCGGCTCGCCCTTGCCCGTCAGCACCGCCTGGGTGTCGATGTCCGGCAGGCGCACGGGGAGCTGGTCCAGCGGCACGGGGATGCCGTGGCGCTGGGGGTCGCACTTCTCGCAGTAGACGATGGGGATGGGCGTGCCCCAGTAGCGCTGGCGGCTGAAGCCCCAGTCCTTCTGGCGGTACGTCACCGTCGTCTTTCCCGTGCCGTCCTTCTCCAGCTTCGCGGCCATGGCCTGGCGCGCGACCTCGGACGTCTGGCCCGTGTACTCGCCCGAGTCCGCCAGCACGCCGTACTCGGTATAGGCCGCCTCGAGCTTGCTGCCCTCGGGGAGCTTGTCGCCGGTGGCCGGCTGCACCACCACCTTGATGGGCAGGCTGTACTTGCGCGCGAAGGCGAAGTCGCGCGCGTCGTGGGCGGGCACGCTCATGACGGCGCCGGTGCCGTAGTCGCTCACCACGAAGTTGGCGATCCAGATGGGCACCGGCTGGCCGGTGAAGGGATTCACGGCGTGGGCGCCGGTGAAGACGCCCTCCTTCTCCGCGTCCTCGCCCAGGCGCTCCGTCTTGGACTGGGCGGCCATGCGCTTCGCGAAGGCCTCCACGTCCGCGCGGCGCTCGGGCGTCGTCACCTG
The DNA here is from genome assembly GCF_010894405.1 of Pyxidicoccus caerfyrddinensis. GTDB lineage: Bacteria > Myxococcota > Myxococcia > Myxococcales > Myxococcaceae > Myxococcus > Myxococcus caerfyrddinensis. The sequence goes on along the minus strand of NZ_JAAIYA010000031.1, from coordinate 114,469 downwards.
GGCCACCAGCTTGTGGTCCGGCGCGAGCACCACGTAGGTGCAGCCGAAGATGGTGTCGATGCGGGTGGTGAAGACGCGCAGCGAGGCGTCATGTCCCTGCACGCGGAAGTCGGCCTCGGCACCGTCCGAGCGGCCAATCCAGTTGCGCTGCATGGAGGTGATGCGGTCCGGCCACTCCTTCAGCGTGTCGAGCGCGTCCAGCAGGTCCTGCGAGTAGCGGGTGATGCGGAACGCCCACTCGGGCATTTCCTTGTCCACCACGGGCGAGTCGCAGCGCTCGCAGACGCCGTCCTTCACCTGCTCGTTGGCGATGACGGTGTGGCAGCCGGTGCACCAGTTCACCTTGCTGAAGCGGCGATAGACGAGCCCGCGCTCGAGCATCTGGATGAAGAACCACTGGTTCCAGCGGTAGTACTCGGGCCGGCTGGTGTTGACCTCGCGGTCCCAGTCGTACGCGTAGCCGAGGCTTTTGATCTCCTTCTTGAAGGAGGCGATGTTCTCCTCGGTGCGCACCGCCGGGTGGACGCCGTCCTTGATGGCGGCGTTCTCCGCGGGCAGGCCGAAGGCATCCCAGCCCATGGGATGCAGCACGTCGAACCCGCGCATCAGGTAGTAGCGCGAGTACACGTCCCCGATGAGGTAGTTGCGAACGTGCCCCATGTGCATCTTGCCACTGGGGTACGGCAGCATCTCGAGGATGTACTTCTTGGGTGCGCCCGGGCACTTGCCTGCCCGGAAGATGCCCGCCTCGTCCCAGCGGGTCTGCCACTTGCCTTCAATCGCCTGCGGCTCGTAACGCTCGTTCATCGCCATGTCCGATGGGTCTCTTATGGGAGGGCCGGGCCCGGGGGCAACACGTCTTTCCGCGTCACGCCCGCCCACTGCGGTTGCCGGACGGTGCGCAGGCCCCCTTCTTCGGGCGGCGGCTGATAGGAGAAAACCCCTGGGGGCGGACAGTTGTGTCCTGCCCGCCCCGGGTGAGCCTGCTCTGTCTCCCGGCGGGCGGCGGGCCACGGGCCCCCTACCCTCCCCGTGCCATTAATTGACGGTGAACTCGCGCGAGTAGCCCGTGTAGGCGCGGATGAGGCCGTCCCAGCCGGACTTCCAGTCACCGTCATGGCGGATGCGGTAGGTGCCCGGCACGGCGTCCGTGGGAATCTTCCACTCCACCGTCACGTGTGAGCACGCGAACGTGGGCACGCAGTTGTTGCGCTCCCACCGGTACTTCGTCTCCCAGTCCCAGTCGTTGGCCACCGTCACCCAGGACGTGCCCGACTTGCGCTGCACCTGGAGGAAGCTGCCCTGCCGCCGCAGGTTGTTCTTCGGGTGGCCGCCCCAGAACTTCACGCTCACCGTCGCGCCCCGCGCATAGGACGCGAGCGCATTGGTGACGACGCTGCCGAAGCTCACCGACAGCAGCTTGTCGTCGAACACCACGCCCGTCTGCACCGTCGTCTGCTCATTGCGCAAGTCCCGGGGCGTGGGGCCCGCGGGGACGGACACGCCATTGCGCAGCGCGGCCGCCAGCCTGTCCGCCTCCTGCTGCACCGCCGCGAGCTGCCACGGACCGAAGTGCGTGGAGGCTCCCTCGTAGTCCTGCTTCGCGTACTCCTCGCGCGTGGCGAGGTAGCCCGCGTACGCGTTGGACAGGCCGGCAATCACCACGGTGTCCACGCCCAGCGGCGCGAGCTGCGCCTGCACCGTCTTGCGCAGCCGCCGGCCCGCCATGGTCGTCATCTCGAAGGGCACCGCCACCAGCGCCACGTTGCCCACCGTCACCACCTGGAGCGGCAGCACCTCCGGCGTCCACGGGTAGGGCTGCATGGTGCCCATCTCCAGGACAATCGGCTTCTCACCCTGGCACGGCGTGGTGGTGACCGCGCAGGAGATGGCCCCCCAGAGGTCGTGGATGTCCTCGCACGTGGCGCCCTCGCTGCCGTAGCCCGGGCCGTCCTCGGCGCCGGCCAGCATGGAGATGCCGATGGCGGCCTCGCAGGTGGTGCGCGCCACGCCATCCGTGTACGCGGGGGCCACCTGCACCTCGTCCATCTTCACGTAGGCGTGGCGGTAGTCCACCGCGCCCGTGAGCGACTGCGCCGCGCCGTCATACAGCGCGCGGGCCAGGTCGTACTGCTTGCGCCCGGACAGCTCCGTGCTCTCGAAGTCGTTGGCGCCGCCCCCATTGGTACCGCCGTAGATGTTGGGCGTGACGTCGCCCTCGTTGCTCTGCGCGAAGGCGGCGACGAACGTCTTCGCGGCCGTGTAGTTGGTGCCCTTGAGCTTCTCGAAGAGGTACGACGCGTAGCCCTTGTTGTCGCCGCTGATGAGCAAGTTGTCGTTGCCCATGGACGTGGCGTGGACGGCGAACCAGTTGATGAGCCCCACCTCCTGCCCCGTGCTCGTTTGCAGGCGCAGCAGCGTCATCTGCTTGTCGGTGTCGTAGCCGAACTGCCCGCGCTCCGTGGCCGGGTTGCGCAGGTACGCCTCTGGCGAGCGGTTGATGCTGGTGTTGAGCAAGTCATTCGACGCCAAGCGCACCGTGCCCGCCGTGAGGTTGCCGTGCGCGCGGACGATGGACTGGTAGATGCCGTCGACGATGGCGTCGAAGTTCTGCTTGTCGTAGCCGAGGATGGTCAGGTTGTAGAGCGCGTAGTGTGAGAAGCCGCCCGGCCCGCTGTGCGTGTGCGTGGCGCTCAGCACCACGTTGTCATCCGAGTACGTGCTCCCGTACGTGGCCTTCAGCCGCTCCACCACCTGCTGCTTGACGCCCTGGCCGACGAAGCCCGCATCCGCGCTCACGAAGGCCACGCGCTTGCCGTTGCACGGCGAGGCGATGACGAACGCCCGCGAGCGCAGGCGCTGGTGGATGCCTGCCGTCTTCTGCTCCAGCATCGCGTAGCCCATCATCCCCAGCTCCGCCGCGGGGCCGGTGATGTCGTAGACGCCCGCGCCCACCTGGAAGGCCGTGTTGCCCGCGCAGGGGCCGGTGAGCGCGGGCTGCTCCACCGACGCCACGGAAGGCGGAGCCCGCCCCGCCTCCGAGGCCGGCTCCACGACTTCGGCACCACATGCGCCCAGCACCAGCGCGAGGACCCAGAGATACGACTGACGGGCGAGACAGGCTTGCATGCGCAACGCTCCTCTTCGGAAAGCCGGGATTGTCGCCGGACTCCCCGCGAGTGTTGCCAGTCATGCGAACGGGAAGGACCGCCGGACGACACAGCGGTCCCCCCCGAGTCGCGCGGGACACGGGCCCTATGGGCAGCCGGGGCCCGCCACAGTCACCTCCACGTTCTGCAGCTGGCCCTGTCCCTGTGCGTTGTAGGCAGCGGCCGTCAGCGTCCTCCGCCCGCACTTCGCGCCGGGGATGGAGACACCGAACAGCTTCTCCGCGATGCGCATGTGCGCCGGCTTGAGCACGGGGTTGTCTCGCGCGCCCTGGGGCCGGCCGTACGTGTACAGCGTGAGGGCGACGACGCGCGGGTCATTCGCGGCCAGGTGGTAGTAGGGCGTGAGCTGCAAGTCCCTGAGGTTGTCGAGGTTCGTCCACGTGCCGTTGCGCGTGTCCGACTGCACCACCAGCACGATGAGCTTGCTCGTGGGCACGCGCTGCTTCGCCTCGGTGACTCGCGAGACGAGGTACCCGGTGTTGCCCTGGCTGATGGGGTGGCCCGGGCCGTCGAGGAAGGCTTCGATGCCCACGAAGTCAAGGCCGGTGGCGAAGATGGCGTCCAGCGTGCGCACCTGGTCGATGCTGTAGACGTTGCCCATGGGCCGCGCGGCGAGCCCCCGCGCTCTCAGCCTCGCCCGCAGGTCCAGGATTCGCGCCTCCGTCTCGGCGCGGCTCCAGTCGGGCCCCGAGGCCAGCTCGATTCGCGCGACGCGGCTCCAGTACGGCGCGACGAGGTCCAGCACCGCATCCAGCGGCGTCACCCGGCCCGGCGTCTGCTCCTGGAGGTTGAGGTTGAGCTGGATGTTCCAGCCCTCGGCGGCGGCGGATGCCACCGCAGCCTGCATCAGCGGCAGCCACACCGAGTCCGGCGCGGTGCTGTCCGGCTCGTACCCGCGCCGCGCCCACGCGTAATACAGGTTGGTGTAGCCGGACACCTCCGAGCGGAAGTTCCCATAGCGGCCGTCCACGAAATGGTAACCCAGTTGCATCGCATGGTTCGGCGCCGGCAGCGGGTTGACGGCCGGGTTCCACGGGAAGCGGTACGTGCCCCCGCTCTGCGTCGCCAGGTACACGCCGTCCACATAGAACTCGACGAAGCGCGTGTCGGGGCTGACCTGCACCTGCACGTCCACCGGCCCCGTCACCATGCTCTCGTCAGCGGGCGCGACAATCCGCACCGTGGGCGGCGCCGGAGGGCCCGGCACGGTGAAGTAGAGGTCCTGTGAGTACGGCCCCGGGCCGCAGGGGCTCTCGCCCTTCACCTTCCACCGGAGCTGCATGCCTCCGGGCAAGTCACTCGTGGGGGTGAAGGACGTCTGCGTGAGGTTCGTCTGCCGGACGACGATGTTCTCCGACGGGTCGAGGACGTAGAGCGTGTACGAGGTGGCTCCGCTCACCGCCGTCCACGAGAAGGTGGGCCGGGCCGTGCCGACGACGTCATGGGGCCAGTGGCCCACCGGCGCGGTGATCGGCGGACACGGCGCGAGCGGCAGCGACACCGCGGTGCGCCAGGGAAGCGGGCCGGCGCTGGCAGGCCAGGAAACGGTCAGCGCCAGGAGCAGCGCGACCACGCACGGATGGGACGAGGATGTACAGAGACGCCGCGCGCTCGCGAAGGGCGCGCGCGTCGTGAGGGGGACTGGCATCGAGGGTTTCTCCGGTGGGGGGCATGACAAACGCCCCGAGGCCTTGGGGAACCCCGGCACGGTTTGTGACAGCGCTCCTGGACTTGCCAGGGCCTCCAAGGAGCGCCCTACCGGATGGGTGGGTCCGCGGGGCCCTCCATGTTTCAGTCCCGAGCGGCCATGTATCACCGGGACGGAGAATTCCTGTCGCTCTGCAGCGGCAAGCAAGTTCCTGAAATCCCGATATGTCGTTGACTCGGAAGCGTTCAGCCGGGGACGATTCAAGTCCACGGCATCCTTCAGGGGGGGCCGTTCAAACGCAGAGACGTGAGGACCGAATGACGCTGAGAAGGGCGTTGATTCCGGGGTGCGTAATTGCACTCTTTTCGTTGGAAACCCTGGCGCAGGACGCGAACAGCGCGGCGCCGGCTCCCGAACCCCAGGCGCCCGCGGCGCAGGCTCCCGCGAGCCCAGCGCCAGCCAGTCCGGCGGCACCCGCTCCGGTGTCGCAGCCGGCAGCGGTGGAGGTGGTGGCAGGCCGCACCATCAAGGGCCGCGTGGCGGACCGCCTGACGGACGAAGGGCTGCCCCTGGTGCGCGTCATCATCAAGGGCACCACCCAGGGCGTGGAGACGGAGCTGGACGGCACCTTCTCCCTGCCCAACGTGCCGCAGGGGCCGGTGACGCTGCTCTTCTCCAGCCAGGACTACGGCGAGCGCGAGGTGAAGGTCGGCGCCAACCAGCGCGAGCTCACCGTGCAGCTCGACAACGTCTTCTCCGAGGAGATGGTCGTCGTCGGCCGCGCCTCCGAGGTCGCGCGTAAGAACCTGGCCAACTCGGTGGCCTCGGTGAATGCCGAGGACCTCAACCGCGCTCCCGCGCAGACGGTGGACGGCGCGCTGCAGGGCAAGGTGGCCGGCGCCAACATCCAGAGCAACTCCGGCGCTCCGGGCGGCGGCATGCAGATGCGCCTGCGCGGCGTGTCCACCATCAACGGCTCCACGCAGCCGCTGTACGTCATCGACGGCGTGCTCGTCAGCGACGTGGCGATTGCGTCCGGTATCTACACCGTGACGGACTCGGTGACGGGCTCCAACCCGTCGCCCACGCAGGACAACCAGGTCAACCGCATCGCGGACATCAACCCCAACGACATCGAGAGCATCGAAGTCCTCAAGGGTGCGTCCGCCGCCGCCATCTACGGCTCCAAGGCCGCCAACGGCGTGGTCATCATCAACACCAAGCGCGGCCGCGAGGGCGCGCCCAAGGTCGACATCACCCAGCGCCTCGGCTTCTACTCGCTGGCCAACAAGCTGGGCACCCGCCGCTTCGAGACGGTGGAAGAGGTCATCGACACCTTCGGTGAGGACGCGGCCCAGTACTACGTGCCCGGCCGCACCTATGACCAGGAGTCCGCGCTCGCGGGCCGCCGCGACCTGTCCTCGGAGACGCTGGCCAGCATCAGCGGCGCGGCGGGCACCTTGAAGTACTTCGCCTCGGCCATGGTGAAGAACGACGAGGGCATCATCGCCAACACCGGCTACGAGAAGCAGTCGTTCCGGCTCAACCTGGGTCAGACGCTCGGCGAGGCTGTCGAGTTGAACGTCTCCACCAACCTGCTCCACACGCTGGGGCAGCGCGGTCTGACGAACAACGACAACCAGACCATCACGTACTACATGACGATGCCGTACGCGCCCGAGTTCCTGAACCTCCAGGCGGACTCGTCCGGCGTGTTCCCCACGAACCCCTTCCTGGGGAACGGGGCCAACCCGCTGCAGACGGCCGCGCTCGTGAAGAACGACGAGGACGTGTGGCGCTTCATCGGCGCGGGTGATGCCACCATCCACCTGCTGAAGACGGAGGAGAACCACCTTCGCATCCTCGCCAACGCCGGCGTGGACCGCTTCCAGCAGGAGAACCAGGTGGTCTTCCCGCCCGAGCTCAACTTCGAGCCGGTGGACGACACCTTCCCGGGCACGTCGCTGTTCGGCACCAGCCAGGTGCGCAACATCAACACCGGCCTCAACCTGGTGCACACGTACCGGCCGGCGTCGAAGTCCCTCGTCTCTACCACCTCCGGTGGTGTGCAGCTCGAGGAGCGCAGCGTCAACTCGGTGTACGTCATCAGCGAGAACCTGAACGCCGGCCAGCCGAACGTGGACTCCGGCACCGTGGTGAGCGTGCGGCAGGACCGCCAGCTCATCCGGGACCGCGGCTACTACGTGCAGGAGGAGATGCTCCTCCTGGACGAGCGGCTCACCCTCGTGGGCGCCATCCGAGGCGAGCAGAGCAGCGCCAACGGCAACGAGAACGCGCTGTACTTCTACCCGAAGCTGGCGACCGCCTACCGCATCCCCTCGTTCCACCCCAAGGTGAACGAGTTCAAGGTGCGCGTGGCCTACGGTGAGACGGGCAACCAGCCCCGGTACGGCATGAAGTTCAACAGCCTGCCGACCATCAACAACATCGAGGGCAACCCGGGCCTCCTCGGCTCCGGCATCGCCGGCGATCCGACCATCAAGCCCGAGCGTCAGCGCGAAATCGAGGCGGGCATCGACGGTCTCTTCTTCGGCGGCGACGTGGTGGCGGAGCTGACGTTCTACCAGCGCACCATCAGCGACCTCATCCTGCAGCGCACCCTGCCCCCCTCCACCGGCTTCACCACGCAGATCTTCAACGGTGGCTCGCTGCGCAACCGCGGCATCGAGGCCATGGTGCAGGTGACGCCCATCCGCGGCGCCTTCGAGTGGACGAGCTCGGCGACGTTCGCGCTCAACCGCAGCATGGTGACGGACCTGCCGGTGCCCGCGTTCCTCACGGGCGGCTTCGGCACGGGCCTGGGCGCCTTCCGCATCGAGCAGGGCGCGTCGGCGACGCAGATTGTCGGCAACGTCCGGGACGCGGACGGCAACCTGTCGGTGAAGAAGCTCGGCGACACCGAGCCGGACTTCATCATGGGCTTCTCCAACAGCCTCAAGTACCAGGACTTCACCCTGTCCTTCCTGTTCCACTGGCAGCAGGGCAGCGACATCATCAACCTGACCCGGTTCCTGTATGACGCCGCGGGCACGTCCGAGGACTTCGAGACGGGCGGCCGCCAGCGCCTGACGGACCGCCGCGCCAACGCGGGCGTCTACATCGAGGACGCCAGCTTCGTGAAGCTGCGCGAGGTGACGCTCACCTACAACCTGCCCAAGAAGTGGGTGTCCGCGATTCCGAAGGTGCAGAACGCCCGGCTCAGCCTGAGCGGCCGCAACCTGCTCACCTTCACGAGCTACTCGGGTCTGGATCCGGAAGTGAGCAACTTCGGCAACCAGGCCATCGCTCGCAATATCGACGTCGCCCCGTTCCCCCCCAGCCGCAGCTTCTGGACGTCGCTCGACGTCGGGTTCTAAGGCCATGAACATGTATCGGACGAAGAGTGCAGTGGTGGTGCTGTGCGCCGCGCTGGGCCTGGGCGGCTGCGGAAGCCTGGACGTCGACGACCTGGACAACGTCAGCCTGGATGACTTCCGGGACAACCCGACGAAGTCACGCGTCCTGACCGCGGCCACGGGTCTCATCATCGGGAACCGGGTCGGCCTGGCGGCCCAGAACGGCTACGTGGCCGAGCTGGGCGTCATCGGCCGCGAGGCGTTCATCTTCGACCCGGCGGAGCCCCGCCCGGTGGAAGAGCTGCTCGGCCCGGCGCTGGACCCGGGCGGCCCGGCGTTCGGCGGCAACTTCTGGACGAACCCGTACGCCAACATCCGCAACGCCAACACGCTGCTGGCGGCGATGGAGAAGCTGCCGTCGACCAGCGTGTCGGATGCCGAGAAGGAGGCCATCCGCGGCTACGCGAAGACGTTCCAGGCGCTGGACTTCCTGGTCGTCATCAACACGCGTGACACGAATGGCGCGGCCATCGACGTGGACAAGCCCCTGACGGAGCTGGCCGACCTCAAGAGCAAGGCGGAGGTGTTCGACCACATCTCCGGGCTGCTCGACCAGGCCGCGACGCACCTGACGGCCGCGGGCAAGGTGGCCTTCCCGTTCCGCCTGAGCACCGGGTTCGAGGGTGACCCGAGCACCCCGACGGACGACTTCACCACCGCGGACGCGTTCCTGAAGTTCAACCGCGGTCTGAAGGCACGGGTCGCGGTGTACCAGGGCCACTACGCCGACGCGCTGACGGCGCTGAGCCAGTCGTTCATCGACTCCAGCATCCCCGCGGACGACGGCGCCAAGGGCGCCGCCCTCACCTCGCTGAACCGTGGCGTCTACCACGTGTTCCGCGCGGCCTCGGGTGACCTGGACAACAACCTGCTCAGCACGACCATCTTCGCGCACCCGTCCATCGTGACGGACGCGGAGAAACAGGCGAACGACAGCGTGGATGACCGCGTGTCGCGCAAGACGAAGAAGCTGGACAAGGCCGCCACCGCGGCGGACGGCAAGCTGTCCACGGACCTGGCCTTCACGCTGTACCCCAGCGCGGAGTCGCCGGTGCCCATCATCCGCAACGAGGAGCTCATCCTCCTGCGCGCGGAGGCCAACATCGGCCTGGGCAACATCGGCCCGGCGGCGGATGACATCAACTACATCCGCACCCGCTCCGGCCGGCTCGCTGCCCGGACGGACATCACCGCGGCCAACGCCCTGGACGAGCTCTTGAAGCAGAAGCGGTACTCGCTCCTGTTCGAGGGTGGCCACCGGTGGATCGACCTGCGCCGCTACAACCGGCTGGACACGCTCCCCCGCGAGCTGGACCCCAGCTTCGCGCCGCACGAGCGCTTCCCCATCCCCGCCGCGGAGACGGACGCCCGCTAACAGTCCGCGGGACTACTGCTTGGTGAGCTCCAGGCGCATGTTTTCCAAGTGCGCCTGGAGTGAGCGGAACGCCAGGCTCCGGTCGTCGCCCAGCAGCAGCGCGGCGACCCCTTCCCGCTGCCACCGCTCCGCCTCTCCCGGGAGGCGGGGTGTGGCGCAGTAGGGCACCCCGTTGCGACGGCAGGCCTCGGCCACGCGCTGGATGGCCGCATGCACGTCCGGGTGCTCCAGCTTCCCCGGCACCCCGTAGGACTGCGACAGGGCCACGGCGCTCTCCATCACCAGGTCGATGCCCTCGACGGTGACGATGGAGTCGAGCGCCTCCACCGCCGCGCGGTCTTCGATGCTCACCACCACCATCAGCTGACGGTTGGCGCGCGTCACGTACTCCGGCAACCGCAGCCGGCCGAAGCCCGTGGGCCGCCCGTCGCCGGGGCTCCGGTCTCCCTTGGGGTGGAAGCGCGTGGCCCTCGCGACGGCCTCCGCCTCTTCCCGGCTGCGCACGCGCGCCACCACGCCCAGCGCCCCCGCGTCCAGCGCGCGGAGGATGGCGTCCGGCGTGGGCGAGGGCACGCGGACCAGCGGGGTGATGCCGCCGCACTCCGCGGCCCGGAGCAGGTGCTCCAGCAACTCCGGGCCCACGGGCGCGTGCTCCTGGTCGAGGATGACGAAGTCGTAGCCCGCGTACCCCACCATCTCCACCAGCGACGGCAGCGGCAGCGTGCTCACCAGCCCCAGCGCGAGCGCCCCGCCGTGGATGGACTTCCTGAGTCGGTTCTCCGTCAGCATCGGTCCCTTCCCCTGACCCAGGAGAACACGACGGGCTCTCGTGCGCGCAAATACATTGGCTCATGTATCACTCGCGGCGACGTCCTCGGGCTTACAGAGGCCAAGGCCGCGGCGCTCGAGGCTCAGCGCTTCTTCAAGCCCGAGCGCTCCGCGATGAGCGCGCCCAGCGCGGACCAGTCCAGGTCGCCGTGTCCCTGCGCGACACCGCCGAGGTACTGATCTCTCAGGAGGCTCGCCAGGGGCATGGGCACCTCCGCGGCGCGACCGGCGTCCAGCACCAGCCCCACGTCCTTGAGGCCCAGCTTCATGGGGAAGCCCGCGGGGGAGTACTTCTCCTCGGCGATGAGCTGCGCGTAGCGCTCGAAGATGGGCGAGCGCGCGAAGACGGACTGGAAGACCTCCAGGAACACCTTCGGCTCGAGGCCGGACTTGCGCGTGAGGGCGAAGGCCTCGCCGAGCGCCTCCATCATGGACGCGATGAGGAAGTTGCCCGACAGCTTCACCACGTTGGCGGCGGAGGGCTTCTCGCCCAGCACGGTGAGGCCGCGTCCCACGGCATCCAGCAGCGGCCGGCAGCGCTCCACGTCCGCCTTCGGCCCGGCGGTGACGACCCAGAGTTGCTTCGCATCCGCGGCCTCGGGACGGCCGAACACCGGCGCGGCCACGTAGCCCTGCCCCGCGCTCGCGTGGGCCTCCGTCAGACGCTCGGAGAGGGCCACGGAGATGGTGCTCGAGGAGACATGGATGGCGCCCTTCCCCAGCCCCGCGTGCACGCCGTCCTTGCCGAGGATGGCGTCCTCCACGGCGCGGTCATCCGCGAGCATGCTGAAGACGACCTCCGCGCCGCGCGCGGCTTCAGCGGGGGTGCTGGCCACGCGCGCGCCCTTCTCACGCAGCTGCCCGGCCTTGGCCTGCGTGCGGTTCCACACCGACAGCTCGTGCCCCGCCGCGAGCAGGTTCTTCGCCATGGGCAGACCCATGTTGCCCAATCCAATGAATCCAACCTTCATGCGTACGTCCTCCCCGATCGCCGCTCGGATAATCCGCGCGAGGGGGAACGGCGAGCGAAAGCACGCGAGCGTCCACGAGCCGACGCCGGGCGCCCTACTCCGGTCGGTCCTCGGACACGTCCAGGCGCTCGAAGGCACGGCCCAGGGCCACCACACCCAGCAACACCTCCCCCACCAGCACACCCGCCGCGGCCAGGGCCGCCGGGGGGACGGTCCACGGGCCCAGCACGGAGTACAGCGGCAGCCCCACCAGCAGCGCCGCCAGCGTCGCCGGCACCAGCCCCGCCAGCGTCACCACCAGCGTGCCCAGCAGCGTCAGCAGCCGCTGGCCCATGGCCTCCAGGCCGCGCACCCGCATGCCCGTGTCCGCGGGCACCCACGCAGGGAACAGCACCACCGCCGCGTTCTGCACGAAGAGGCCCGCCAGCGCCAGCGAGGGCAGGAGCACCACCAGCGACAGTGACACCGGCCACCACCAGTCACTCAGCAGCGCCGCTTCCTCTCCCGGCCCCATCAGCAGCGCCACCGACAGCAGCGCGAGCTGGAAGCCGCCCAGCGACAGCGCGGACGCCAGCAGCTCCGCGCCCACCACCTGCCGCCCCGTCAATGGCAGGGTCCGCAGCAGGTCCAGCTTCGGCAGGTCCATCCGCAGGTCCATGCGGAAGGCGCTCGGGCCCACCACCGTCAGCATCACCGCCAGCGTCATCGCCAGGGGCCCCACCACCTCCCGCGTGTCCGTGAAGAGGCGCGCATCCCCCAGCATCGCGGCGACGGCGCCGCCGAACACGATGAAGAGCATGAACGTCACCACCCCACCCGCCATGCGCTTGCGGGCGACGAGGTTCTTCCAGACGAGCGCCACCTCCGGCCGTCCTCGCGCCGTCAGCCGGAAGGGCGGCTTGCGCAGGGTGAAGGTGCCCGTCCGCGCCCGCTGCCCCGACGCGCGCAGCGCCCGCTCCCGGGCGCGCGACTCCGCCCGCACCACCGCCGTCTCCTCGAAGGGCACCTCCACCAGCATCACCCAGCCGTAGTGCGTCGCGGCCAAGGCGAGCACCGGAGGCAGCGCGCGAAGGAAGCCGTCCACGTCCCCCGCCAACGACGGCCCCACCAGCAGCCGCCCCGGCCACAGCACCGCGTCCAGGCCCGGCGACGCCACCAGCACCTGCAGCCACGTGCGCAGCTCCCGCGACGAGGAGACCTCCTCCGGGAAGGGGTGCGCGCGAAGCGCTCCGAGCACCGCCAGCGCCACGGCCACCACCGCCAGCGTCACCCCGCCCCAGCGCACCGCCAGGCCCCAGCCGCCACGGGCCGCCAGCCGAGTACGCGTGAAGGACGCCGCCGTCGTGTGCAGGTACAGCGTCCCCAGCGCCAGGCTTGCGCCCAGGAAGAAGAGCACCGGCGTGCCGCTCACCACCCGGCCGATGAACACCGTGGCGAACAGCGCGCCCACCATCGCCCCCAGCAGGCCGCGCACCAGCTTGTAGTGCAGCAGCGCACGCCGCGTGACGGGCGCGGGGAACAGCTGCACCACCTCCGTCTCCGAGAAGGTCAGCGACGGCTGGTCCCTCCCCAGCATCCACGCGGCGAATACCGTCCCCAGCGCCGAGCCCACCAGCGACAGCTCCGCGAACAGCCTCGCGCTCCCGGGCATGGCGCCCAGCCCCCGGACGCCCAGGCCCCGGGTGACGGCGGAGTACAGGTACACGAGCCCCACCACCGCGCCGAGCAGGTAGCGCGGCCGCCGCAGCCGCGCGAGCTGCCGCCACACGCGGTTGCGCAGCGACGCGGTCCAGAGGAACAGCACCGCACGCGGAAAGCTCACGGCGAGGGCGTCCCGGGCTCCGCCGCCGCGCTGGTGATGCGGATGAAGAGGTCCTCCAGCGACGCACCCTCCGCCTCCGGGCCGCTGAGCCGCGCGCGAATCTCCGGCAGCGTGCCCAGCGCCACCGCGCGTCCTCCGGCAATCACCAGGAGGCGGTGGCACAGCTCCTCCACCAGCGGCAGCAGGTGCGAGGACAGCACCAGCGCCGCGCCCTCCTCCGCCCGGCGCCGCAGCGAGGCCTTCATCCGCCGGATGCCGATGGGGTCCAGTCCCGTTAGGGGCTCGTCCAGCAGGATGAGCTTCGGCGAGTGCAGGAAGCCGCAGGCGATGGAGAGCTTCTGCTTCATGCCTCGCGACAGCTCGCCCGGCAGCGACTTCTCCTTGCCGGTCAGCTCCATCTCCTCCAGCAGCGCCCGACCGCGCGCCTCCCAGTCCTCCACTCCGTAGAGCCGCGCGGTGAAGTTCAGGTGCTCCCACACGGTGAGGTACTCGAAGAAGCGCGGCTCGTCCGGAAGGAAGGCCAGCGCGCGCTTCGCCTCCACCGTCTGCTGCCTCAGGTCGTGCCCCGCCACCACGATGCGCCCCGAGCTGGGAGGAAGGATTCCCGCGAGGCACCTCAGCGTGGACGTCTTCCCCGCGCCGTTGGGGCCCACCAGCCCGAGCACCTCGCCGGGAGCCACCGCGAAGGAGAGTCCTCTCACGGCCTTCACGTCGCCGTAGACCTTCTCCAGCCCCTCCACCTCCAGAACAGCATCCATGCGCGGGGCGACCCTCAGTCGAGCTTCAGCACGTCCCGAACGGTATCCATCACCACCTTCGCCTGCACGGGTTTCACCAGGTACGCGCTGGCGCCCAGCTTCATCGCCCGCTCGCGGTCCGCCGCCGCGCTCTCGGTGGTGATGACGACGATGGGCACGTGCCGGTGGTCCGTCGCCCGGCGGATGTGGCTGATGAGCTTGAGCCCGTCCATCAGCGGCATGTTGATGTCCGTCAGCACCACGTCGAACTGGCCCTGCGTCAGCTTCTTCAGCCCGTCGGCCCCGTCCTGGGCCTCCGTGCAGACCATGCCGCTGATGCGCTGCAGGGCGTACATGATGCTGCGCCGCATCGCTTGCGAGTCATCCACCACCAGCGCTCGGATCTGCTGCGTCATGACCCCGGTAGACTACCACCCGGGCCATTCGGCCACGGCGGGGAAGCACCAGCCCCGCGGGGAGCCCTGTCCGCCAGCCACAGTGTCCGGCCTTCCGGCCGACACTCCCCGAGCCATTTCCAGCCTTCCGGCCGGCTTTCCGCGCTTCGAGTCCGGACTTCCGGGAGACACTCCGGGTATTGGGACTTTCGCCACTCCGTTGAAAAAGCAGCGAGCCGCTACCGCTTGCGCTTGGCCAGGGCCGCCAGCGCGGGGCCCATCTCCCCCAGCCGCAGCACCCGCTTCACCGCTCCGGTGGCGATGGCCTCGCCGGGCATGCCGAACACCACCGCCGTTTCCTCGGACTCGGCCCACACCTCGCCGCCCACGCGGGCCACCTCGCGCGCGCCCTCCGCGCCGTCCGCGCCCATGCCCGTCAGCACCACCGCCAGCGCGCGGGGACCCAGCACCTGCGCCACGCTGGTGAAGAGGCGGTCCACGCTCGGCGCGTACTTGTCCAGCGGCGTGGGCGGCGGCGTGTGCAGCTCCAGCTTCGTGCCGCGCTCGGCCACCACCATGTGCCGCCCGCCCGGGGCGATGTACACGTGCCCCGGCTGCACGACGTCGCCGTCACACGCCTCCGTCACCGTGAAGGGGCCGATGCGGTCCAACCGCTCGGCGAAGGCCCGTGTGAATTGCGAGGGCATGTGCTGG
The DNA here is from genome assembly GCF_010894405.1 of Pyxidicoccus caerfyrddinensis. GTDB lineage: Bacteria > Myxococcota > Myxococcia > Myxococcales > Myxococcaceae > Myxococcus > Myxococcus caerfyrddinensis. The sequence continues at coordinate 99,393 of NZ_JAAIYA010000031.1, read as the reverse complement.
CTCACCAGCACGCACGGCGTCGGCTCCGAGGCCAGTCCTTCCAGCAGCCGCTGCACCGCGGGCGGCCCGCCCGTGGACGCGCCCACCGCCACCACCAGCGGCAGCTCGCCCGCCACCGCCATGGCCCGCGCGCCCGGCGCCGCGTGCCGCTGTCCGGGCCGCACGTGCCGCGCCGCCCGCACCTTGTCGAGCAGCTCGTTACGCAGCCCGTCCAGCGCCTCGCGCGTGCTGCGCGGCGGCTTGGCGATGAAGTCGAAGGCCCCCAGCTCCAGTGCCTTGAACACGTCCGACTTGTGCGAGTAGCTGGAGATGACGATGACGGGCGTGGGCACCGTGCGCATCAGCAGCCGGAGGAAGGTGTAGCCCCCCAGCTTGGGCATCTCCAAATCCAGCGTCACCACGTCCGGCTTCAGCTCCAAGACTTTCTTCAGCCCCTCCTCGCCGTCGGCCGCGCGGTCCAACACGCGCACGTCGGGGGCGGACTCCAGCAGCGTGGTGAGGGTGTGGCGGTTGTGCGCCGAGTCGTCGATGACGAGCACGGAGATGGAGTCCTGCGCGCTCATCGCCCCTCCCCTCCCGTCAGGCCCGGCAGCTCCGGCCGGCGGTACACGAGGTCTCCGCGCAGGTGCACCAGCTCGAAGTCCGCGCCCAGGTTCAAGAGGTTCTCCGAGTGACCCAGCAGCAGATAGCCCCCGGGCACCAGCCTGTCCCGGACGATGCGCAGCACCCGGCGGCGCGCGGCCTGATCGAAGTAGATCATCACGTTGCGGCAGAAGACGACGTCCATCCGCGGCACCAGCTGGCTGCCCGTCTCGTCCAGCAGGTTGTGGTGGCCGAAGGACACCCAGGAGCGCACCTCGTCGCGCACGCGCACGCGGTTGTTGCCCGCCGGCAGGAAGTGGCGCTCCAGCAGGTCCGCGGACGTGGCGCGCAGCGCGGACGGCCCGTACTCCGCGCGCCGCGCCATGGTCAGCACGCGGCGGGAGATGTCCGTGCCGTACACCTCCACGTCCCAGTCGTCGAAGCGGCGGCTGTCCTTGAGGAGCATGGCCAGCGTGTAGGCCTCCTCTCCGGACGAGCACCCCGCCGACCACAGCCGCAGCCGCCGCGTGCGGCCGTTGCGCTTCTCCAGCACCGGCAGCAATTCCTCGCAGAAGGCCTTGAGCTGCGAGGGCTCGCGGAAGAAGTACGTCTCGTGCGTGGTGAGCGACTCGACGGCCGCCTCCAGCTCGGCGTGCCGCTGGGCGTCGTAGCGCAGGTAGCGGTGGTAGGCGCCGAAGTCGGACAGCCCCAGCGCTTCCAGCCGGGGCCATAGCCGGCGCTCCATCACGAACTTCATGTCCTCGTGCACCAGGATGCCGCAGTGCGAGTACACGTGGTCCCTGAGGAGCCGGAACTCCTCCACCGTCATCTCCGGTCGTCCGTCGTCGAAGCGAGCCACGCGGTTTCCCCCTCAGCGCCGGGACAGGCGCTCCACCGCGTCGGAGAGGGTCTGCCGCGCCAGGGCGTCCGCTTCCGCCTCCAGCGCTCCACGGGCGGCGGCCAGACACTCCGGCCCGCCCGAATCTCCCAGCACCCGGGCTGCCGCCGCGCGCACGTCCCAGCGCGGATGCCCCAGGAGCGACAACGCCAGCGCCACCCCTTCCTTGCTCACCGCGCCCGCGGACAGCGCCGCCTTCACCACCTCCGCGTCCGGGTGGCCCGCCGCCTCGCGCAGCATCCCGGGCCCCGCCACGCCCAGCCTCGCCAGCGCGCGCACCGCCGCCACCGCCAGCGCGCCGTCCGGGTGCCGAACCAGCGCTTCCAGATCGCCGGCCCGGTCCGTCGCCCCGCTCTCGCCCACCGCCTCCACCGCGGCCAGGCGCACGGAGGCGTCCTCGTCATGCAGCGCGGGCCGCAGCAGCGCTCCCGCCTCCGGGCCTCCCAGCCGGCCCATGGCCCGCACGCCGACGGCGCGCACCTGGACCGCCTCGTCCGCCAGCGCGGCGCGCGCCAACTCCCGTCCCACCGAGCCATCCACCTCGCCCGCGGCCTCCACCGCCGCCGCGCGCCAGGTGGGCTCCGCGTCCCGGGCCAGCTGCCGCAGCGCCGGCAGCGCGGGTGCGCCGCCCACCCGGGCCAGCGCCGCCACCGCCGCCGACGTCGCCCGTCGGGTCACCGCCTCCTCCAGCGCCGCCAGCACCGCCGCCCGGTTGCTGCCCGCCAGCACACCCAGCGCCCGCGTCGCCGCGCCCGCCAGGGACGGGTCCACCAGCAGGTCCACCAGCGGAGGCACGGCTTCCGGCGAGCGCGTGCGCCCCAGCGCCCGCACCACCACCGCGCGCAGGTCGTCCTCCGCCCACTCCAGCAGCGCGCACAGCGCCGTCACCGAGTGGGCGTCCACCAGGTCCACCAGCGCCTCGGCGGCGGCCGCCCGCGCCGGCGAGGACAGGTCCGCCATGTGGGCCAGCAGCGCGCGCCCGCCCTCCGGCCCCAGCCGGCCCAGCGTGTTCAGCACCTCGCGCAGCAGCCGGTCCTCCCGCGCGGCCTCCGCCACCGGCAGCGCCAGGGACGCCTCGCCCAGCGCCGCCGCGGACACCAGCGCGCCCGAGCGCACCGTCACGTCCTCGGCCTCCAGCGCCTGGGCCAGCCGCTCCGCCGCGTCCGGCAGGCGCCGCAGCGCCACGCGCACCACCGCCTCGATTTCGCCGCGCCGCATCGGCTCCGCCAGCGCCACCTGCGTGCCCAGCGCGCCCAGCGCCGCCTCGCGCACCGAGCGCACCGCCGACGCCAGCCCCTGGCAGATGCGCTCCGTGGCCACCACCTGCGGCACCAGCCCCAGCACGCGGAAGGCGCTGCGCTGCAGCCGCGGGTCCTCCAGCAGCGACAGCACCACCGGCAGCGGCGGCGGGCGGCGCAGCAGCGCGAGCCCCTCCAGCGCGGACAGTCGCAAGAGCGGCTCCGCGTCCGTCAACAGCCCCTCCAGCGCGCGCGCCGCGTGCTCACCACCTACCCGCCCCAGCGACTCCGACGCGGACACCCGCACGTTGAGGTCCGGGTCCTCCAGCGCCTGCACCAGCGGCAGCTCCGCGGTGCGCTGCCCGAGCTGCCCGAGGATGTCCGCCGCGAACTTGCGCTGGTCCGGGTCCGGGTGCGCCAGCAGCACCACCAGCGGCCCCAGCGCCGCGCCGCCCAGGCCCGCCAGCGCCTCCGCCGCCGCGTTGCGCGCGCCCGTCTCTCCGCGCTCGCCCAGCACGCGGATGAGGCGCTCGGCCACCTCGCGCGAGGAGGGCAGCCGCTTGAGGGCCTCGGCCGCCACGTGGCGCACGCGCCAGCTCTCGTCGTGCAGCCCGATGACGAGCACCTCCAGGGCCCCCGCCGTCCCCGGGTCCAGCTCCTGGAGCGCGCGGTAGCGAGCCTCCTCCGCGGGGAACTCGGGCAGGTGGTTCATTCGAAGACCTGGTCGGACCCCGCCTGCGTGTAGAACCAGATGGTGTAGATGCCCAGGGCCGTCCCGAGCGGAACGTTGGGAAGGGCGAGACAGCCCAGCACCAGCGCCAGCATCCGAGACCACGGGCGGCGCTTCAGCAGGCCGATGCCGGTGATGATGCCCGGCAGCCCCATCACGAAGAGGCAGCCGGTGACGCCCACGAGGACAGCCGTCACCACGGCCTCCTCGTCCGCCCGCGCGTGCTGCATCCCGAACTGGCCTATGGCCAGGCCGAAGGCGCCGAACCCCAGCGCGACCAGGAGTGTCAGCGCGTTCATCACGATGAAGACGATGCCGAGGATGCGGCGATGCCCTTCGAGCGACTGCAGGTCCATGCGTGCTCCATCGTGCGGGCTCATTCGGGCCTCCGTGAGGATTCGCGCTCCAGCTCCGCGCGCAACAACGCCTTCAAGTCGAGCAGCAGCCGGAGCCGCTCCGGCGGCCCGCACACGCCCACCACGAAGGGCGAGCGCCCCGCCACCACCAGCGCGGGCGCGGGCTTGATGTCACCCTTGCGCACGCGCAGCACCTCCGCCACCCGGTCCACCCGCACCGCCACGCGCCGCGTCCCCAGCCTGCACACCAAGAGCCGCGTCTTCGGCGTCTCCGGCGTCGCCTGTCCCAGCAGCCGGCGCCGCAGATCCACCACCGGCAGGATGATGCCCCGCAGGTGCAGCACGCCCTCCACGAAGGACGGAGCATGGGGGATGGGCGTGACGCGCTGGGGCGGGAGGATTTCCTCCACGCGCATGATGTCCAGCACGTACTCCTCGTTGCCCACGAAGAAGGCGCACAGCTGCACCAGCGTGTCCGCCTCCTCGGTGGGAGCGTCCAGCACCGCGCGCGGCCGGCGCGCCAGGAGGTTGACCGGGTCCTTCATGAGGCGAGCGCCTGTTCCGCGTCGAGGAGGATGTACAGCGTGGACCCCCGGCGGCCGATGCCGACCACGCAGTCCCTGTCGCCCGAGCGCAGCCCCGGCGGCGCCGCCTCCAGCATGGAGGGCTTCAGCTTCACCACGCCGGTGACGCCGTCCACCCACACTCCGGCCGGGCCGGACTCCGTGCGCAGCACCAGGATGCGCGCATCGCGCGGTGGCGAGGGCGCCTCGGGCCCCGCGACGACGGGCGCCCGCTCGGCCAGCCGCAGCCGCACCTTGATGTCGTAGGCGGGCAGCAATTCGCCCCGCAGGTTCATCACGCCGAGCAGGTGCGGCTCCGCGCGGGGAATCTCCGTCAGCGGGGGCACCTTGGAGATTTCCCGCACGACGCGGATGGGCACCGCGTAGCACTCGCCCTCCAGGCGGAACGCGAGGTACTCCTCCGGCACCTCTTCAGGGACGGACGACTGCGTGCCGTCGCTGCCGGCGGCGAAGTCGTGCAGTCCGGCGACGTCCTCGTCCGGGCGGTAGAAGAAGTCGTCGAGTAGCGCAGCGAACCTGGACACGGCCGCCAAGGATAGCAGCCGGCCGCCCCGGCCGCAGCGTGGCTCAGGCCCGACGGCGCTCCACGGCCAGGCCCTCCTCCAGCAGCGCCGCCACGTCCAGCACCAGCACCGTGCGCCGGTTGCCCAGGTCCGTGGCGCCGGAGATGCCCCGGACGGACTGCAGCCGGCCCCCCAGGGGCTTGGTGACGATGTCCTGCTGGCCGTGCAGCTCGTCCACGGCAATGCCCAGCCGCTCCTGCGCCAGCCCCACCACCACCACGAAGTAGCGATTCACCGGCCGCTCCGGCAGGGCGAACATCCGCGCCAGCCGCATGAAGGGCAGTGTCTGCCCGCGCAAGTCGAGCACCTCGCGCCGCTCCACGGTGCGGATGTCCTTGGGCTGCACGGAGAGGATTTCCAGCACGCTGTTGAGCGGCACCGCGTAGGTGCGGCCACTCACACCCACCACCAGCGCGCGGATGATGGCCAGGGTGACGGGCAGCGTGAGGTGGAAGGCGGTGCCCTTTCCGCGCTCGCTCCACACGTCGATGATGCCGGACAGGTTGCCCAGGTTGTTCTTCACCACGTCCAGGCCCACGCCACGGCCAGACAGCTCGGACACGCTGCGCGCGGTGGAGAAGCCGGGCAGGAAGATGAGGTTGAGCAGCTCGCGCCGGCCCATCTCCTGCGCCTGGGAGAAGGTGATGAGGCCCCGGGTGAGCGCCACCTCGCGCACGCGCATTTCGTCGATGCCGGCGCCGTCGTCGCTCACCTCGATGACGACGTGGTTGCCCTTCTGCTCGGCGCGCAGCGCCACCACTGCGCGCCGGGGCTTGCCGGCGGCCAGCCGCGCCTCGGGGGACTCGACGCCGTGGTCGATGGCGTTGCGGATGAGGTGCATCAGCGGGTCGCTCAGCTCCTCGACGATGAGCTTGTCCAGCTCCACCTCGCCGCCGCCGATGACGAACTCGATTTCCTTCCCCGCCTCGCGGGTGATGCGGCGCACCAGCCGGGCCAGCTTGTCGAAGACCTGGCCCACGGGGACCATGCGCGCTTCCAGCAGCCCCTCCTGGAGCGCCTCCAGCTTGCGCTCCAGGCCTCGCGTCTCGCGCGCCAGCTCCTGGCCGAACAGCTTGGACAGCGCCACCGCCCCGTCCTGCCGCGCGGACTCCGCCAGACGCTGGAGGTTGGCCTTGATGAGCAGCAATTCGCCCACCATGTTGATGAGCCCGTCCAGCCGGCCGATGTCCACGCGCACTGTCTGCGTCAGCGAGCGCAGCGAGGTATCGCCCTCGGGACGTGCGGGCGAAGCAGTGCCCGTGGAGGGCGTCTCCATCACCACCGCGCGGACCCGCTGTGTCCCACCGGCCCCTTGCAGGTACGCCACCGACGCTCCGGGCGAGCCCGCCGGCGACTGAAGCCCGGACGGCGTCACCGGCACCAGCGCGTCGCCCGGGCCCCGCGGAGCTCCGGACGGCGTCAGCGCGTCGCCCGGGCCCGAGGAATCGGCGCCCTCCGCGTCCGTCGACGGCAGCAGGGACTTCTGGGCTCCCTTCGTGGTGGTGCCCGCACGGGCGCCCTTCTTCTTCCCTCCCCGCTTCACCGGAGCCGCGGGCGCATCCACCCGGGACAGCGTCGCGCGAGTAGACGCGGGCGGCTCCACCGCGCGGGCCAGGGCCTGGGCGGCGGCGTGGGTGGCCGCGGGGCGCACCACCAGCGGGGACAGCTCCGCGGGCGTGCCCTTCAGTCCGGCCTCCAGCGCCTCGCCGGTCGCCTGCGCGCCGAAGATGAGGTCGAAGGCGATGCCGTGCGTCCCACCGGGCCGCGCGGAGGGCAACGTGCTGATGACCTCACCCAGCGGCTTGAGGCGCGCGTTGAGGTCCGCCAGCCCCTTGTCGAAGTCGGACAAGTCGAACGCGGCGCGCACGCGCCACAGCGACACGCCGCGCCGCACATTCTCCCGGAGGCGGTGCTCCTCGTACTCGGTGAAGACGGAGCGCACCTGCGGGTCCAGCTCCAGCCGGTCCAGCGGGTCCTCGTCCACGGACACCGGCGGCGAGCCCAGCCCGGCCAGCCGCGCCGTCATGTCCTCCACGCGCCGGGTGAGCGGCTCGGACTCGGAGCCCCGCGCCGCCTCGGCCAGCAGGGCCTGGAAGGCGTCCAGTGCTTCGATCAGCGCGTCCAGCGCCGTGTCGTCCAGGTGCAGCCGGCCCAGGCGAAGCCTGTCGAGCAGGTCCTCCGTCCCATGCGCCAGCCGGGAGATGCGCTCCTGGCCGAACAGCCCGGACAGCCCCTTGAGCGAGTGCGCCGCGCGGAAGATGCCGTTGACCAGCTCCGGGTCCGCCTCCTGGCCGCGCCGCTCGTCGAGCACGAGCAGATCCTTGCCCAGCGCGTCGAGGATTTCGGTCGCCTCGGCCACGAACTCGGCCAGGGCCTTGGAGCCGGGATTCACGGCAGCTTCAGGTAGCGCCGCAGGAGCTCTTCCAGGCTCCCGGGCAGGAAGGGCTTGACCAGGTACTCCGTCGCGCCCAGCGCCATGCCGCGGTCGCGGTCCTGCTCGCGCCCCTCGGTGGTGATGATGAACAGGGGCACGTCCCGGTAGTTGGGGTTCTTCTTGACGAAGTTGATGAGCTCCAGCCCGTTGATGTCGGGCATGTTGATGTCGGTGATGATGAGCTCGAACCGGTGGCGGGGCAGCAGCTTCAGCGCTTCGAAGCCGCTCGAGGTGACGATGGCCTCGATGCCCTCCACGGCCTCCACCATCGCGGCGATGTACTCGCGCGACGCCTTGGAGTCCTCGACAATCAAGACCTTGACACGCATGTGCGCTCGCCCCGGGCGGTACATGCTAACAGAACGCTCGCCCGGCCGCTGAGCGTCACCCCTTGCGGGCTGGTAGGAGCCGGACGAGCCCCTTGTCCACCAGGAGCGCCACCCGTCCACCCTTGAACGCCGGGAGGAAGCCCTTCTGGTACGCCTCCGCCCTCGCGGCGTCCTCGGCCCTGCCCCCGAAGGGCACCTCCAGGGCCACCGCGTCCACCTTTGCCCGGCTCAGCACCCGGCCCGCGCCGGCCAGGGCCTCGCTCAGCGAGGCCGCGTCCAGCTTCTGCCGGGAGCCCAGCCCCACCACGAAGATGCGCGGCACGGGCAGCTTCCCGTCGGACGGCAGGAGGAGCCAGTCGTCCTTGGCCCCGGTGAAGAAGCCATTCTTGAGCACCCGCGACAGGGCGCCGCACAGGCGCCAGTCCACGTAGCCGGCGGAGGACGGCAGGGGCCGGTCATCCTCGGCCACGAAGAGGCAGAGGGCGTCCACCCCGCCGAGCGCGTCCAGGCCTTCCATCCCGATGTCGTGCGTCGTCGTCTGGCTCACGCGGGCGTCCCTCGGGTGTTCGCGGATCAGGGCTTGTTGAGCGCCAGTGCGCTCACGGCTTGTTGAGCGCCACGGCCACGCGGTCCAGCAGGCCGTTGACGAAGGCGCTGGACTCCTCGGTGCCGAAGTTCTTCCCCAGCTCCACCGCCTCGTTGATGGTCACCTTGCGGGGAATGTCCGGGCGGTACTTCAGCTCGAAGATGCCCAGGCGCAGCACGTTCCGGTCGATGCGGGACATGCGGTCCAGCCGCCAGTTGTGGCTGTGCCGTTCAATCAGCTGGTCGATTTCCTCGCGGTGGCCCTGCACGCCCTCGACCAGCTCGCGGGCGAACTTCACCGCGTCCGGGTCTCGCTTGGCCTCCTCGGAGGCCGTCCATGCGGACTCCAGGGCCTCGGCCACCGTCGCGGGGGCCATCTCCAACTGGTAGAGCGCCTGCAGCGCCCGCTCGCGTCCGGTTCTCCGCGCGCCCATGGATTAGCCCTTCCTTCCTTCCGTCGCCGCCAGCTTCGCGTAGAGGTTCACCATCTCGATGCAGGCCAGCGTGGCCTCGGAGCCCTTGTTGCCCGCCTTCACGCCCGCCCGGTCGATGGCCTGCTCCACCGTATCGCACGTCAGCACGCCGAAGGTGACGGCCGTGGCCGGAGTGCCCGCCGCCGCACTGAAGGCCACCTGACCGATGCCCTTGGCGCACTCGCCGGCCACGTAGTCGAAGTGGGGGGTGCCGCCGCGAATGACGGCGCCCAGCGTAATCACGCCCGCGTACTGGCGGGACTCCGTCACCCGGCGCACCAGGCCGGGCAGCTCATAGGTGCCGGGGCAGCGGTACACGTCGATGTCCGCGTCCGCGACGCCATGGCGAACCAGGGTGTCCACGGCGCCCTTGGCCAGCTCCTCGGTGATGAAGCCGTTGAAGCGGGCCACGCAGATGGCGAAGCGCCCCTTGGGGGGAAGGTAGTCACCGTCGAAATAGCGAGGCATGCGGCGCTTCCTACACCACCCGCGCCCCGGCGTCGCGGGCTACGGCGTCCCGAAGCCCGCCGCCCGGACGGCCGCCGCCGTCAGCCCTCCGCCGCCCCCGGGTGCCCCCTGCCCCCGCTGGAGGGCGAAGAGCCGGGCCACGTACTTGCCAATCTGGTCCGCCTCCAGGTTCACCCGGGCGCCCACCGCCTTGGCCCGCAGGGTGGTGCGCTCCTGCGTCTCGGGGATGAGCTGCACGCTGAAGCGGTCCGCCTCCACCGTGTTGACGGTGAGGCTGATGCCGTCGATGGCCACCGAGCCCTTCTCGATGAAGAACGGAGCCAGCTCCTCGGGCAGCCGGAAGCGCATCACCCACGAGCCGCCCTCGGGGAAGGTCTCGAGGACTTCGCTCACGGCGTCCACATGGCCGGAGACCAGGTGCCCGCCCAGCCGGTCGCCGAGCGCCAGGGCGCGCTCCAGATTCACGCGGTCGCCCGGACGCACGGCGCCCAGGGTGGTGCGGCGGAGCGTCTCCGGCGCGGCCTGCACCTTGAAGGTGTCCCCGCTGCGCTCCACCACCGTGAGGCACGCGCCGTCGACGGCGATGGACTCGCCGAGGTCGAACTTCTCGGCGCCAAGAGAGGTGCGAATCCAGAGGTCCGTCATTCCGCCGGGGATGACGCGCTCCACCCTGCCCAGGTCCTGGATGAGTCCGGTGAACATGGGCGCCTTATAACTGGCGCCGGGACGGCGTGCCCGGGTCCTACAGCAGCGCCTGGAGCAGGACGTCGGCCCCGTGGCGCTCGAAGGTGAGGTCGCTCACGGACACGGCCTGGGCCATCTCCTTCACGCCGAGGTCTCCCGCCCAAGACAGCCCCGGTGAGCCAATCAGCTTCGGCGCGAGGAACAGCGCCAGCGAGTCCGCCAGGTGCTCGCGCAGGAAGGAGCCGTACATCTCCGCCCCGCCCTCCACCAGCACGTGGTTGAGGCCACTCTTGGCAATGCGCTTCAGCAGCGCCTTCAGGTCCACGCGGCCCGCCTTCTGGCGCACCTGCCACACCTCCACGCCCTGGGCGAGGAAGCGCCGCGCCTTGCGGCCCTCCGGGTCCTCCAGCGTCGCAATCACGGTGCGCGCGGGGCTGCGCTGCGTGAAGACGGTGTAGCCCGGCGACAGGCGCAGGTGGCTGTCCACCACCACGCGCAGCGGGTCCTTGCCCCCACCACCCGGCAGCCGCGTGGTGAGCTTCGGGTCGTCCTTCCGCACCGTGTTGGCGCCCACGAGGATGACGTCCACCGCGTCGCGCAGCCGGTGCACCCACGCCCGCGCCGGCTCGCCCGTCACCCAGCGCGAGTCTCCCGTCGCCGTGGCCAGCTTCCCGTCCAGCGTCACCGCCGCCTTCAGCGTCACCCACGGCAGGCCGGAGCGAATCGTCTTGAAGAAGGGCCGGTTCAGCGTGTCCGCCTCTTCCTGCAGGACGCCGGTGAGCACCTTCACCCCGCCGCGACGCAGCCGCGCCACGCCCTTGCCGCTCACCTTCGGATTCGGGTCCGCGGACGCGCAGATGACCCGGCGCACCCCGGCCTCCAGAATCGCCAGGCTGCACGGTGGCGTGCGCCCGTAGTGGTCGCACGGCTCCAGCGTGGTGTAGAGGTCCGCGCCCTTCGCCTTCGAGCCCGCCGCCTCCAGCGCCACCACCTCCGCGTGCGCCGTGCCCGCCTTCTTGTGGTAGCCGCGGGCGATGATGCGCCCACCCTTCACCAGCACCGCGCCCACCACGGGGTTCGGACTGGTGCGGCCCAGCCCCTTGGCGGCCTCCTCCAGGGCAATGCGCATGAAGAACTCGGCCACCGCGCGGTCGAAGTCCGCCGCCCGCTTCGCCCGGGGCGCCCTCGTTGCATCCATCCGTGCCCGCGTCAGCAGCCGCATGTGCCCTCTTTAACCGTCGGTGCCCGGCGGCGCCTTCGCCTTGCGCTCCCGCTCCTCGGATTCGAGCAGCGGCTTCAGCTCGTCCATGAACTCCGCGATGTCGCGGAAGCTCCGGTACACGGACGCGAAGCGAACGTACGCCACCTCATCCAGCTGCCGCAGGCGGCGCATGACCTCCTCGCCGATGACGGACGAGGGGACTTCCTTCTCGCCCATGCCCTGCAGCTGCCGCTCGATGGCCACCACCGTCTCCTCCAGCTGGTCGGCGGAGACGGGGCGCTTCTCGCACGCCTTCTTCAGGCCGCTGACAATCTTCTCGCGGTCGAAGACCTCGCGCCGCCCGTCCTTCTTCACGATGAGCGGATGGAGCTCCTCCACCCGCTCGTACGTGGTGAAGCGGCGTTTGCAGGCCAGGCACTCGCGGCGGCGGCGGATGACCGAGCCCTCATGCGACTCGCGAGAGTCGATGACCTTGTTCTCGGCGTCCTGGCAGAAGGGGCAGCGCATGGGGTGGCGGTAACTTGCGCTCCCCCTACTTCAGCCGCGAGGCATACAGCGGGAAGCCCTGCGACAGCTCCTTCACCTTGCCGCGAATGCGCGTCAGGGCCGCGTCGTCCTGCGCCGCGTCCAGCGCCTCGCCGATGAGCCGTCCCACCACCGCCATCTCCGCCTCGCGCATGCCGCGCGTGGTGATGGCCGGCGTACCCACCCGGACGCCGGACGTCACCATCGGCTTCTCCGGGTCGAACGGAATCATGTTCTTGTTCACGGTGATGCCGGCCTTGCCGAGCACCTCCTCGGCCACCTTGCCGGTGAGCTTCTTGGGCCGCAGGTCCACCAGCATCAGGTGGTTGTCCGTGCCGCCCGAGCACAGCCGCAGGCCCGCGCCCTTCAGCGCCTCCGCCAGCGCCTTCGCGTTGGCGACAATCTGCTTCTGGTACGCCTTGAACTCCGGCGTCAGCGCCTCGCGGAAGGCCACCGCCTTGCCGGCGATGACGTGCATCAGCGGACCGCCCTGGATGCCGGGGAAGATCTGGCTGTTGATGCTCTTGGCGTACTGCTCACGGCTGAGCACCAGGCCACCGCGCGGACCGCGCAGCGTCTTGTGCGTGGTGCTGGTGACGATTTCAGCGAAGGGCACCGGCGACGGGTGCACGCCCGCGGCGACGAGGCCGGCGATATGCGCCATGTCCACCAACATCGCCGCGCCCACCGCGTCGGCAATCTCGCGGAACTTCGCGAAGTCGAGCGTGCGCGGGTAGGCGCTCGCCCCCACGACGATGACCTTGGGCTTGTGCTCCTTGGCCAGCGTCTCCACCTGCGCGAAGTCGATGGTCTCCGTGTCGCGCGTCAGGCCGTAGTGGACGACCTTGTAGAGCTTGCCGGAGAAGTTGAAGGCCGCGCCGTGCGTGAGGTGGCCGCCGGAGTTGAGGTCCAGCGACAGCATGGTGTCGCCCGGCTTCATCAGCGCCATGAAGGCGCCCATGTTGGCCTGGCTGCCGGAGTGCGCCTGCACGTTGGCCGCGTCCGCGCCGAAGAGCTCCTTCACGCGAGACAGGGCCAGGTTCTCCGCGACGTCCACCACCTCGCAGCCGCCGTAGTAGCGCTTGCCGGGGTAGCCCTCCGCGTACTTGTTGGTGAGCACCGAGCCCACCGCCTCCATCACCGCCGGGGAGACGAAGTTCTCGGAGGCGATGAGCTCCAGCCCCTCCTCCTGACGCTGCGTCTCCTCGCGCAGGACGCGGGCAATCTCCGGGTCCACGTCGGCCAGCGTGCGGGTGTTCTCCATGGCGGATTCCCTTCGGACAACGGGTACGGCGGGGCCGCTAGCCCTGGGACTCGGCCTCGCGGATCTTCTGGACGCGCCGCTCGTGGCGGCCGCCCTCGAAGGGGGTGCTGAGGAACGCCTCGAGGATGGCGCGGCCCACGCCGGCCCCCACTACGCGCTGGCCCAGGCACAGCACGTTGGCGTCATTGTGAGCCCGGGCCATGCGGGCCTCGAACTCGGTGGTGCACAGGGCCGCGCGCACGCCCCGGTGCTTGTTGGCGACGATGCTCATGCCGATGCCGGTGCCACACACCAGCACGCCCAGCGCGTACTCCCCGCCCGCCACCGCGCGCGACACCCGCGAGGCGAAGTCCGGGTAGTCCACCGAGTCACGCGTGACGGGGCCCACGTCGTCATGGGCCACGCCACGCTCTTTCAGCGCGGCCACCAGCTCCTGGCGCAGCTCCAGGCCCGCGTGGTCGGAAGCGAGAATGATTCTCACGCGGGTGTCTCCCTGGAGCCGCACAAGGCCGTCAGGCCTGGAACCGCTTGAACAGCAGCACCGCGTTGGTGCCGCCAAAGCCGAACGAGTTGCTCATCACCGCGTCCACCTTGGCCTCGCGCGCCGTGTTCGGCACGTAGTCCAGGTCGCAGTCCGGGTCCGGCGTCTGCTGGTTGATGGTGGGCGGCAGCACGTTGTGAGTCAGCACCAGCGCGCTGACCACGCCCTCCGCTCCACCCGCCGCGCCGAGCATGTGGCCCGTCATGGACTTGGTGGACGACACCGCGAGCTTGCGCGCGTGGTCGCCGAACACCGCCTTGATGGCCTTCGTCTCGTTCGCGTCGTTGAACGGGGTGGAGGTGCCGTGGGCGTTGATGTAGCCCACCTCCTCCGGGTTCATCTTCGCGGAGTTGAGCGCCAGCCGCATGCAGCGCGCCGCGCCCTCGCCCTCCGGAGCCGGCTGCGTGACGTGGTACGCATCCGAGTTGGCGCCGTAGCCCACCAGCTCCGCGAGAATCTTGGCGCCACGCTTCTTCGCGTGCTCCAGTTCCTCGAGCACCAGCATGCCCGCGCCCTCGCCCATGACGAAGCCGTCACGGTCCTTGTCGAAGGGACGACTGGCACCCGACGGGTCGTCGTTGCGCGTGGACAGCGCCTTCATCACCGAGAAGCCACCCAGCCCCAGCGGGGTGATGGCCGCCTCGGCGCCGCCGGCGATGGCCGCGTCCGTCTCGCCCAGCTTGATGGACTTCCAGGCCTCGCCAATGGCGTGGGCGCTGGTGGCGCATGCGGACACAGGGGCCCAGTTGGGGCCCTTGCAGTTGTACCGCATGGAGATGAGGCCGGGCGCCATGTTGACGATCATCTGGATGATGAAGAAGGGCGACAGCCGGTCGAACCCCTTCTCCAGACCCTTGCGGTGCTGCTCCTCGAGCGAGGAGATGCCGCCGATGCCCGAGCCGACGATGACGCCCACCTTCTCCGGCGCGTAGCCGTGCGGCTGGTCCGGACCGATGGGGATGCCCGACTCCTTGACGGCCATCTCCGCGGCGGCCAGGGCGTACTGGGCATACAGGTCCATCCGGCGCACCTCGCGCCTGTCGATGAACTTCTCCGGCTCGAAGTCCTTCACCTCGCCGGCGATGCGCGCGTCGATCTTCAACGGGTCGAAGCGCGAGACCCGGGCAATACCCGACTTGCCGGCGAGCATCGCCTGCCAGTTCTTCTCGGTTCCAGTGCCCAGTGCCGAGATGAGCCCGGTACCGGTGACGACGACTCGACGGTCTGACACAGTCCTCTCCGGTGGCGCTCAAGGGGACACCGGGGACGCCACGTTCAACGCGGCGTCACCCCGCACCCCGGCACGCCCTGGTATGCGGCCTACTTCTTGTGGGTGTTGATGTAGTTGATGGCGTCGCCGACGGTCTTGATGTTCTCGGCCTCCTCGTCGGGGATTTCGACCTCGAACTCCTCTTCCATCGCCATCACGAGCTCCACGATGTCGAGGCTGTCCGCGCCAAGGTCCTCGATGAAGGACGACTCGGGCTTGATCTCGTCCTCTCCCACCCCGAGCTGGTCGGCGATGATGTTCTTGACCTTGGTCTCAATGGCTGACGTCGACATAAGTGTAGAACCCTCCAGGAACCAGATGTCGGCCCGGTGGCTTCCCGGGCCCTTATCGAAAGCCGGCGCGGTATATCCCACGCCCGGTTGCAATCCAACCTTGGGTTACATGTACATGCCGCCGTTGACCTTCAGGACCTCACCCGTGATGTAGGACGCGGCGTCCCCCGCCAGGAACACCACGGCCCCGGCGACCTCCTCCGGGTTGCCCAGCCGCCCGAGGGGGATGCCCTCCATCATCTTCTGGCGCAGCTCGTCACTCAGGTGGGAGGTCATGTCCGTCCCGATGAAGCCGGGGGACACGGCGTTGACGCGGATGTTCCGGCTCGACAGCTCGCGGGCCACCGCCTTGGTCAGGCCGATGAGCCCTGCTTTGGAGGCCGAGTAGGCCGCCTGACCGCCGTTCCCCATCTCACCCACCACGGAGGTGATGTTGATGATGGCCCCGGACCGCTGCTTCATCATGGGGCGGCTGGCCGCGCGGATGAGCGCGAAGGCGCCCTTGAGGTTGGTGTCCAGCTGCTTGTCCCAGTCCTCGTCCTTCACGCGCATGACCAGGCCATCCACGGCCACGCCCGCGTTGTTGACGAGCACGTCCAGCCGGCCGTGCGTCTTGACGAGGGTGTCGATGGCGCTCGCGCCCGCGGCGGTGTCCGACACGTCGAACTTCACCGCCTCCGCCTTGGCGCCGGCCGCCTGGAGCAGGGCCACCGTCTCCTGGGCCGCCGCCTCGTTGCCCGCGTAGCTGATGACCACGGTGGAGGCGCCCGCCTTCGCGAACGCCACGGCCACTGCCCGCCCGATGCCGCGCGAGCCACCCGTCACCAGCACCACCTTGTCCTTGAAGCCGCTCATGGTGTTCACCCCAGCGCCGCGAGGACCTTCTCCAGGCCCGCGGCGTCCTCCACGTTGAACGTCTCGATGTCCTTGGTGATGCGCTTGATGAGGCCGCACAGCACCTTGCCCGGCCCCAGCTCCACCACGCGGGTGACGCCCTCGGCCTTCAGCGCCTCCACGCACTCGATCCACCGCACCGCCGAGCTGACCTGCTCCAGCAGCAGCGGCACCACGCGCGAGGCGTCCGCGTTGGGACGGGCCTCCACGTTCGTCACCACCGGCACCGCGGGCGCATGGATCTGCACTCGGCTCAACACTTCCGCCAGCCGCGGCTTCACCGGGTCCATCAGCGCGCAGTGGAAGGGGGCGGACACCGGCAGCGGCATGACGCGCTTGGCCCCGGCCTCCTTGCACTTCACCCCGGCGCGCTCCACCGCCTGGGCGTTGCCGGCGATGACGGTCTGCTCGGGCGAGTTGTAGTTGGCGGGGGCCACCACCTGCCCCTCGGCCGCCGCGTCGCAGGCCGCCTTCACCTTCTGCGGCTCCAGGCCCAGCACCGCGGCCATGGCGCCCACGCCGGTGGGGACGGCCTCCTGCATGAAGGTGCCGCGCGCGCGCACCGCCTTCGCCGCGTCCCCCAGGGACATGGCGCCCGCGGCCACCAGCGCGGAGTACTCGCCCAGCGAGTGCCCCGCCATGAAGGCCGCCGCCGGCCCGCGCTTCGAGAAGACGGCATGCGCCGCCACCGACACGGTGAGGATGGCCGGCTGGGTGTTGGCCGTCAGCTTCAACGCGTCTTCAGGCCCCTCGAAGCACAGGGTGGACAGCTTCTCCCCCAGCGCCTCGTCCACGGCCTCGAAGACGGCCCGGGCCTCGGGGAACTTCTCGTAGAGGTCCTTGCCCATCCCCACGGCCTGGCTGCCCTGCCCGGGGAACACGAACGCGACCTTCGCCATGTGCGGTCTCCGCCTCCTGAATCTTTCTGCTTCCGTTGCCCTACCAGCGCGCTACCAGCGAACGACAGCGCTGCCCCACGTCATGCCCGCGCCAATGGCCATCATCGCGATGACATCTCCCCGCTGGAGCCTTCCGGCGCGGTGCGCCTCGTCCAGCGTCATGGGCAGCGAGGCCGACGACGTGTTGCCGTACTTGTGCAGGTTCAGCCAGCACTTGTCTCGCGGAATCTCCAGCCGCTCGAGCGCGGCGTCCAGGATGCGAGCATTGGCCTGGTGCGCGATGACGTGGTCCACCTGCCCCGGCGTCAGCCCGTGCGAGGCCAGCGCCTCCTGAGTGGAATCCACCAGGGCGCGCACCGCGAACCGGAAGACCTCGCGCCCGTTCATGTGCAGGGTGTTCAGCTTCGCGCGCACGGCCTCCTCCGTCATGGGCGTGCGCGAGCCTCCCCCGGGGATGGTGAGGATGTCCGCCAGCGTGCCGTCCGTGTGCAGGTGCGTGGAGAGGATGCCGCGCCCGTCCTCCGGCGTGGGGGACGGCGACAGCACCATGGCGCCCGCCCCGTCTCCGAAGAGGACGCACGTGTTGCGGTCCTCCCAGTCCACCACCCGGCTGAGCAGCTCCGCGCCGATGACGAGCGCCCGCCGCACCTGCCCGGAGCGCACGAACTGGTCCGCCACGCTCATGGCGTACAGCGAGCCCGCGCACGCGGCGCCCACGTCGAAGGCGAAGGCCCGCCGCGCGCCCAGCTTCGCCTGCACGAAGGCCGCGCAGGACGGCATGGGCATGTCCGCCGTAATCGTTCCCACGACGATGAGGTCCAGCTCCTCCGGGGCCACGCCCGCCATGTCCAGCGCGCGCCGTGCCGCCTGGACGGCCATGTCACTGGTGGCTTCTTCAGGCGCGGCCTGCCGCCGCTCCTGGATGCCGGTGCGCTCGCGAATCCAGGTGTCCGAGGTGTCGACGCGCTGCTCCAGCTCCTGGTTGGTGATGACCCGGGAGGGGGCGTAGGAGCCGGTTCCGATGATCTGCGTACATGCCACGAGGGTTCTCCAGAGGGAGATTTCGTCCGTCGGAACCCAACGCCCGGGGCACGCTGTCTAATCGGAAACGGCCTCGTCTGTCGCTCTTTTTCCCTTCTGGTGGGTAGGAAGCCAGACACTGGCCCGCTCAATGCAACGCGTCAGCTCTTCCTGGAGTCCGCCCTCGGCCATGGCCAGCGCGGCACCCAGCGCGTTGTAGAGCGCGCGAGGTGTGGAGCGGCCGTGCGCGACGATGCCGACCCCCTGGATGCCCAGCAGGGGGGCGCCGCCGTATTCGGCGTAGTCCACCACCCGCCGCAGACCCGCCAGGGCGGGCTGGAGCAGCAGCGCCCCCAGCTTCTCCGGCAGCCCGCCCCGCTTCTCAATCGCCTGGCGCAGCAGACCGATGACGCCCATGCCTACGCCCTCGGACGTCTTGAGGACGATGTTGCCGGTGAAGCCGTCGGTGACGACGACCTGCACGTCGCCGGAGAACAGGTCCTTGCCCTCCACGTAGCCCACGAAGTCCAGGTCGGAGCGGCGCAGCAGGTCACTGGCCTCGCGGGTGAGCGGCGTACCCTTGGAGGCCTCTTCTCCATTGGAGAGCACCCCCACCCGGGGCCGGGGGACGCCCAGGCGGGCGCGCACGTACGCCTCGCCCATGACGGCGAACTGGGCCAGGTGGGACGGGCGGCAGTCCACGTTGGCGCCCGCGTCCAGCAGCAGGCAGCGGCCCCCGCCCTTCAGGGCCGGAAAGAGCGCGGCGATGGCCGGCCGCTCCACGCCGGGCAGCCGCCCCAACGTCAAGAGCCCGCCCGCCATGACGGCGCCGGAGTTGCCCGCGGAGACCAGCGCGTCCGCCCTGCCCTCGCGCACCAGTTCGAAGCCCACGCGCAGGGACGAGTCCCGCTTCTTGCGGAAGGCCGCGGAGGCGTGGTCGTCCATCTCCACCACCTCCGAGGCGTGGTGGACCTGGAGGTTGGCCGGCGGCCGGCCGCGCGCGAGCAGCGGGGCCATCCGCGCCTGGTCTCCCACCAAAAGCACCTGGTGGTCGGGGTGGGCCCTGGCGAAGAGGAGCGCCCCCTCCACCGGGGCGGCGGGGGCGTGATCGCCGCCCATGGCATCCAGCACCAGCCTCATGCCCGCCATCCCTGTAGGTTCCTGAACTCCATGGAGGGGTATCCCGTGCGAGCCCTGGGAATGGGGGCCAGGGCGGCGGCGCAGCACACCAGGAAGCCCCCAGGCGGGCAACGACTGGCTGCCCTGCCCGGTAGGGTTCCCCCAGGGCCGGCCATCCCTGTCAGAAGCCGGAGAAATGGGCCCGGCCGGCCGGGCGTTGTCACCCGGCACCGGTTGGAGGTAGAGCGGGTGGGCGGTGGAGGTCCGGGAGAAGTCTTTCCGGGGCGCGCAGGCGCATTGACTCGGGGCTTGTGAGCCGCTAGGGTCCGCCGCCTTCCGAAGCCGGACATGGAGTACGGGAGCCTTCGAGCAACCGCTTCAGCCCGGTGTAGTTCATAGAGTGTTGCGCAGGACGCCGGGGACCCCGGCACAGCGCTTGAGACATTTTGACTGAACCGGTCCGGCCGGCATCAACTCCGGGTCGGCGTCGATATAGAGGTGAGCCGTGGGTGTCCCCAAGAAGCGTACTTCGAAGATGCGTCGCGATCGCCGCCGCGCGGCCAACAGCAACCTGCGCGTCGCCGTGCAGGTGTCAAAGTGCCCCAACTGCAAGGAGCCGGTGATGCCTCACCGCGCCTGCAGCGCCTGCGGCCAGTACAAGGGCCGTGAAGTGCAGCCCTCGGCTGGGAGCTGACACTCCCGCCCGGACGGCGCCCTTCCTATAAGCGCCGGTAGCAACAAGGGCCGCGCCTCCGTCTGGAGGTCGCGGCCCTCGTCGTTTCCGCCACCGGGCCGCGCGCCTTCGCGCGGCCCGCGGCGCGTCAGTTGCCCAGCTTGATGTTCTTCAGCGGCGCCAGGCGCGGGTCCACCGGCTTCGTCTCGCACGAGCACGTCGCGTCGTTGCGGTTGATGCCGCACTGGGGGCACAGGCCCTTGCAGTCCTCGCGGCAGACGATGGTCAGCGGCAGGGCCAGGATCAGCTGCTCCCGGACGATGGGGTCCAGGTCGATGGTCTTCCCGTCGAAGACCTCCTGGTCCGCGTCCTCCATCTCGAACGAGCCGCCCGTCTCGCCCTGGCTGCGCTCCTTCTTCTCCATGAGGGACTCGTCGTCCTTCAGGTAGTCGTCCCCGTGGACGAGCGCCTTCGGCACCAGGTTGAGGGTGAAGGACACCGGCACCTTCAGCTCCACGTCGCCCAGGCAGCGCTTGCACTGGCTGGTGACAGTCGCCGTGAATTGCCCCTCCAGCAGCACGCCGCCGCTCACCTTGCGCAGCGACGCCTTGAGGGTGGACGGGCCCGCGGCACGGAAGCCGGTGTCCTCGCCGGACTCGCCGCCGCCCAGCGCCTCGCCGAGCAGGTTGAGACCGATAGGCTCGTTGAGCTGAAGCCCGGTCTCCTTGATTTGTTCAATCTTTACGAGCATTTACGACTTTCAGTCAAAAGAGGGCGGGCAACATAGAGGGCGGCCCCTCCCCGGTCAACACGACCTTGTCCAACTCCGCCACGAAGATGTCACGCCACCGTCACCCCCTGTGGCGAGCCCTTCGTGGATTCTTCAGATAACGCTTTGATGGAGCCGGTTTGATGCACGGGCAGGGCGGTGGTCGCGCAAGGGTTGTCCCTTTCGCGAGGCGGGCCGGGGAAGCCCTTCCGGGGGACATGCGTCCCCGCGGCCGTCTGGCCGCCTGCTCGCTGCCCGCCAGAAGCTTCGAGAGGACCTCATGTCGCGCATCCTGATCATCGAGGACGAGCAGGACCTCGCCGGACTCATCGAATACAACCTCCGGGCCGCCGGCTTCGAGACGGAGACGGCGAACACCGGCGCGGGCGGCCTCTCCAAGGCGCGCGCGCAGCCGCCAGACCTGGTGCTGCTGGACCTGATGCTGCCGGACATCGCGGGCAGCGAGGTGCTGCGCATGCTCAAGCTCGACACGGAGCTGCGCAAGACGTCGGTCATCATCGTCAGCGCGAAGGGCCAGGAGTCGGACCGCGTGCAGGGCCTGGAATTGGGCGCGGACGACTACGTGGTGAAGCCCTTCTCCGTCCGCGAGCTGCTCCTGCGCGTCAAGGCGGTACTGCGCCGCGGGGACGTGGAGGAAGGCCCGGCGGCGGTGCTGACGTCCGGCGACATCGCCCTGGACACCTCGCGCCACCAGGTGCGCGTGAAGGACGTGGAGGTGGTGCTCACCGCCCTGGAGTTCCGCCTGCTGCGCACCCTGATGGAGCGCAGCGACCGCGTGCAGACGCGCGAGGTGCTCCTGTCCGACGTCTGGGGCATCCAGGCCGAAATCCACACCCGCACCGTGGACACGCACATCAAGCGGCTGCGCGAGAAGCTGGGCCCCGCGGGCGACATCATCGAGACGGTGCGCGGCGTGGGCTACAAGCTCAGCCCTCCGTAGGGCCAGGACGCTCATGCCCGTGCGCGCCATCCTCCTCCCGCTGCTGCTGCCGGCCCTCGTGGTGGCGGTGCTCGTCGCCGTGCTGGACACGCCCGGCGGCGCGCTGGCCGCGGCGCTCGTCACGCTGGCCGGCTCTCTCATGGCCCTGGGCGTCAGCCGGGGGGCCCTGCAGCGGCAGCTGGACACGCTGGCCCTCCACACGCGCGGCCGCGCCGAGGGCGCGCTCACCGTGCCCGCGCCGGACCCGGACCAACTGGAGGAGGTGGCCAACCTCGAGGGCGCCATCGACTCGCTCCACGCCCGGCTGTCCGAGCAGCACTCGCGGCTCACCCAGGAGGCCCGCACCCTCACCGCCGTGCTGGACGGCATGGCCGAGGGCGTCTGGGTGACGGACGACGCGGGCACCGTGGTGCGCCACAACGACGCGCTCCGAGACATCCTCCAGTCCACCTCGGGAGAGCTCATCGGCCAGCGCCCCCTGGCACTGCTGCGCAACGACGAGCTGCATGACGCGGTGATGCGCGCCTGCCGCGAGGGCGCCTCCACCCGGCTCGAGCTGGAGCTGGAGGGGTTGTTTCCCCGCACGCTGTCCGTCCGGGTGACGCCGCTGGGCCGCGACTTGCCGGGCAGCGCCGCCGTCTTCCACGACATCACCGAGCTGCGGCACCTGGAGAAGGTGCGCAAGGACTTCGTGGCCAACGTCTCCCACGAGCTGCGCACGCCGATTACCGCCATCCGCGGCTACGCGGAGACGCTGCAGGGCGGCGCGCTGAATGACCCCGTCATGGCGCCGAAGATGGTGGAAATCATCCACCGCCAGTCCGAGCGCCTCTCCGAGCTGGTGGAGGACCTGCTGGAGCTGTCGCGCCTGGAGTCGCGCGAGGTGCGCCTGACGCTCACCGAGGTGCCCCTGGCCGAGGCCGCCGCCCGCGCCGCCGACACGGTGCGCCCCAAGGCCGAGGGCAAGTCCCAGCGGGTTTCACTCCACGTCCCGGCGGAGCTGCGGGCCCTGGGAGACCCGCGCGCGGTGGAGCAGGTGCTCCTCAACCTCCTGGACAACGCGGTGAAGTACACGCCGGCCGGGGGACGGGTGGACGTATACGGTGCGTGTGAGGAAGACCGCTGCGTGGTGCGCGTGAAGGATACCGGGCTGGGAATCGAGCCCCGGCACCTGTCCCGCATCTTCGAGCGCTTCTACCGGGTGGACAAGGGTCGCAGCCGCGACATGGGTGGCACCGGCCTGGGCCTTTCCATCGTCAAGCACCTGCTGCAGGCCATGGAGGGGGAGGTCAAGGTGGAGAGCCAGCCCAACGAGGGCAGCACCTTCACCATTTTTCTTCCCCGGGCCGCTCCCCCCAAGGCTGCGACCGGATAGGATGGGGCGACCATGCGGGTCGCTATCCTCGCGGACATCCACGGCAATCTTCCTGCCTGCGAGGCTGTCCTCGAGGACATCACGCGCTCGGTGGCGCCCGACTACATCGTCGCGGCCGGAGACCTCGCGCTGCGCGGCGCGCACCCGCGCGAGACGGTGGACCTGCTCTTCGACCGCTGCGACTCGGTGCTGATGGGCAACACCGACTGCTACCTCGCGGGCAACTACCTGGGTGGGGCCTACCGCGAGCGGGACCACTGGAAGACGGAGTTGCTGCGCTGGACGAGAGACCAGCTCGGCGGAGAGCTGCTGCAGAAGCTGGGCGCCCTGCCCTTCTCCGTGCGCTACACGCCGCGCAAGGGACAGGACCTCTTCGTCTGTCACGCCAACCCGCGCAACCTCGAGGAGTCGCTGGACCCGACGCTGGACGACGTCGCGGTGCGCCGCTTCTTCAACCACCTGGACGCGGCCGCGTGCGCCTTCGGGCACCTGCACTTCCCCTACCGCCGCCGCGTGGGTCGGATGCTCATCGCCGACGTGGCCAGCGCGGGCATTCCGCGTGACGGGGATTTGCGCCCCGCCTACGGCGTCTTCACCTTCACGCCCAAGGGCTGGCGGGTGCAGATCCGCCGCGTGCGCTACCCGGTGCGCAAGGCCACGCAGGCCCTCACCGCGAGGCGCGTGCCCGGCGGCCCGCTGCTCATCCACAAGCTGGTGGAGGCGCGCTACCGCCACCACAACGCGCTGTTGGAAGCCGCGCGCCGCCACTCCGGCCTGCCCCCTCCGGGGCCCGTGCTCCGCCCGCCGCCCGGCGCCGTCGCGCGCAACCTGGCCACGCCGCTCGACGACCGGCCGCCCACGGAAGTGGACCCCGGCACCCTGCCCGCGGATATGGACGGCACCGTGACGGACGCCAGCCCGCTGCCGCTGGACATCCTCAACGACATGGAAGGCTGAGCCTCCCGGCTGCCTTCGCGGACGTGTCCAGCAACCACTTCCGAACGCCTGGACACACGGTTGTCGCAGTGCCGTTGCTTGCGCGTGGGCCGGGGCGGTGTGATTCACCGCCGCCACCATGTCTCCCCGAGAGCTACCGTTGCTGCTGGTCCGCCACGCCGTGGCGGAGGACTCCCATGAGCTGGGCGACGAGGCCCGCGCCCTCACCTCCGAGGGCCGCGCGGCCTTCCGCCACCATGCCCGAAAGCTGGCGCGCCTCACGCCGCTGACGGGCATCGTCACCAGCCCGCTGGTGCGCGCGGTGCAGACGGCGGAGCTGCTCTGCGAGGCCTTCGGCCTGTCCAGCGTGGAGGTGCACCCGGCGCTGGTGCCCGGCCCCGGTGCGCACAAGCGCATCCTCAAGCTGGCCCGTCACCTGGGCCCGGGCTGGGCGCTGGTGGGCCACAACCCCTCGCTGGAGCGAGCGGCCGCGCTCGCGCTCGACGGAGAGGAGTTGCCGGAGAAGCTGCGCAAGGGCACGGCGCTGGCACTGCGGCCGCTCGCCGACAAGGGCTTCACCCTCGCGTGGTGGGCCACGCCGGGCCGGCCGGTGCGGCGCCCCGGCGACCGGCGCTGAAGAGCCTCAGCCCTCCGCCGCGCCCAGGATGAAGGACAGCACGAGCAGGGCCAGCACCGTGGTGGTGATGGCCACGTAGCGCGTGTCCCGCTGCTGCCGGAAGATGAGCAGCGACAGCGCCACGCGCATCACCGGCACCGCCATCATCACCAGCAGCCCGGACATCACGAAGGACTGCCCGCGCGCGGCCATGGCCCCGGCCACCACGTCCGACAGGCCGTGCGGCACCGGGTGCGGCGCGGTGAGCCGCTGCAACGCCTCCGACGAGACGAGGTAGTCCGGGTGGCGCAGGAAGGTCACCAGCGTGCCCAGCGTCACCAGCGTCAGGCTGGCCAGCACGCCGTAGCGCAGCAAATCGCTGATGAGCAACTCCGGGACGAGCGGTACCGGCTCGGCCTCCACCTCCAGCGCGGTGGCGACGACCTGCTCCCGACGCTGCGACTCCGGCCCCTCGCTCATGACACCCACCCCTTGAGCAGCATCTCGTACGCCACCCACAACAGCACGAAGACGAAGAGCCCGCGCAGCCAGGTGCTGTTCATCCGCGCCATCAGGTGGCGCGAGCCCAGCCACGCGCCCAGCGTGACGCCCACGCACACCGGCCCGGCGATGAACGGGTCGATGTAGCCGCGTGCGAAGTAGACGCCCGCGCTGGCCGCCGCCGTCACGCCAATCATGAAGTTGCTGGTGGCGGTGGACACCTTCAGCGGCAGCCGCATGGCCAGGTCCATGGCCGGCACCTTCAGCGCCCCCGAGCCGATGCCCAACAGCCCGCTCACCGTGCCCGCCACGTACATCAGCCCCAGCCCCAGGAGCGGCCGGGTGACGCGGTAGGGCACCTCGCGCCCGGAGGCCTCGTCCCAGTAGCTGCCGTGCAGCGCCAGCTGGTCCGCCAGCGCATCCGCGGGCACCGGCGTCTCTTCATGCGCCCGCATCCGCCGGAGCATGGCCAGCGCCGAGTACGCCATGACGGTGCCGAAGACGAGGTACACCACGCGCCCCGCGACGAGGCCGGCCAGGTACGCCCCGGTGAGCGCGCCCGCCGTGGTGGCCAGCTCCAGGAACATGGCCACCCGCATGTTGGCCATCCGGTCGCGCACGTACGCCGCCGCCGCGCCGCTGGAGGTGGCGATGACGGAGACGATGGACGCCCCCACCGCGTAGTGGATGTCCACCTTCAGCCACAGCGTGAGGACGGGAATCAGGATGAGCCCGCCGCCGATGCCCAGCAGCGAGCCCAGCAACCCCGCCCCCACGGAGAAGCAGAGGACCACGAGCGTGAAGAGGAAGGGAGTCATCGAAGCGCGAGCGCATCCTTCCTCGCTCGCGCCCTTTTTCCAACAAGAGGACGGCGCCTTTCGCGCCGCCCCCCTGCCTGCCTGCTCGCCTGTCGTCAGCTCCCGCTGGCGACGGAGAGCCACTGGGGCGGTCCGGACTTCGGCCCCGTGGCGTCATTCGCGGAGGGCTCGTCGTCCGTCATGGACGTGCCCCCGCCCAGCTCCCGCAGCAGCGCCTCCCCCACCAGCTCGTCCATGGGGACGAAGCGGCCCTGCGTGGGGCGCCAGGCGTGGACCTGGGCATGGGCGATGTCGAACCACCACCCATGCAGCCGGAGCGTGCCCGCCGCGAGCCGCTGCTTCACCAGCGGGTACGTCTTGATGTGCTCCAGCTGCTGCAGGACGTTGAGCTGCGAGAGCCGGTCATGCTCCGGCAGCCCCTCGCCCACCGGGCTCCCGGCGCGCAGGGCGCGCAGCGCACCCTGGCCGTGCGTGAGCCAGTGGGCCAGGTTGGGCGTCTCCGGCCCCACGCCTCCCGCGAGGATGGCCTTCATCGCGCCGCAGCTCGAGTGGCCGCAGATGACCACGTCCTCCACCGGCAGGTGCTGCAGCGAGAACTCCAGCGCCGCGGGCTCGGACTGGTCTCCCGTGGAGTGGCCGTCGGCGTCCGAGGGCGGCACCAGGTTGCCCACGTTGCGGACCACGAACAGGTCCCCCGGGTCCATGGACACGAGCAGGTTGGGCACCACGCGGCTGTCCGCGCAGGAGATGAAGAGGCAGTCGGGGTACTGGCCCTGGGCCAGCTTCAAGAAGACGTCGCGATACCCCGGACGGGCGTTGAGCTGGAAGTCGAGCAGACCACGGATGAGCTTCTTCACTGTGCACCTCCAGAAACGAGATTGTTCGAGGACACCCGCGCGGCCAGGCCGGACGCGGCCGACCTGCGGGTGCCCTTGTGGGTCCAGATTTCCTCCAGCGACTCACTGCTCACGCTGCCGCCCGTCTTGCGGTGCGTGTCACACCAGTTCTCCAGGGCCTCGTGCCCGGAGTGGTCCAGCGTCTCCAGCGCCAGGTCCAGCTCCACGCGCGCGCCGGTGGGCACCCGAGCCAGCGCCGTGGACAGCCGCGGCACGCCCACGAAGGTGAGCGCGCCCGACACGCGGACCTGGTACGCCTCACCCTGCTTGCGCACGTCCACGTGGACGCTGCCCAGGTGCCACAACAACCGCAGCATCGCCACGAGCAACCCCAGGCCGATGCCCGCCAGCAGGTTGATGCCGACGACGCCCGCCACGGTGACGAGGTACACGGGCAGCTCGCCGCGGTGGTTCAGCTCGCGGATGTGGTCCACGTTCACCAGCTTCACGCCGACCACCACGAGCAGGCCGGCCAGCACCGTCAGGGGCACCAGGCCCGCGACGGAGCCCAGCAGCGTGACGAAGAGCAGCAGCCACACGCCGTGCATCACGCCCGACATCCGTGTCTTCGCGCCGGCACCGATGTTCGCCGCGCTGCGCACGATGACGCCGGAGATGGGCAGCCCGCCGACGAGGCCGGACACCGTGTTCGCCAGCCCCTGCGCGAACAGCTCGCGGTCCAGGTTGGCGCGCGGCCCCGAGTGCATCTTGTCCGTGGCCACCGCGCACAGCAGTGACTCGGCGCTGGCCACCAGCGCCAGCGACACCACGGCGGCCGCGAACACGCCCCAGCCTCCCTGGGGCAGCGACGGGAGCTGGAAGCTGCCCAGCAGGTTCTCCGGCAGCTGCACGCGCGTCACGTCCGCGCCCCACAGCGCCGCCACCACCGTGGCGCCCACCACGGCCACCAGCGGCCCCGGCACCGCCTTCAGCCGCTTCACCGGCATCACCTGCCACAGCACGAGCAGGCCGATGGTGAGCACTCCCAGCACCGCCGCGGGCCCATGGACGTCCGCGAGCTGCCCCGGCAGCTCCTTCAGGTTCTGCCACGCGCTGGACTGCGGCGCGCCGCCCAGGACGATGTGCACCTGTCCCAGGACGATGAGGATGCCGATGCCCGCCAGCATGCCGTGGATGACGGCCGGAGAGATGGCCAGCGCCGCGCGCGCCACCTTCAGCCCGCCCAGGAGCATCTGCAGGAGCCCCGCCGCCGCGACGACGGCGAACGTCGTCGTCAGCCCCAGCTGTTGAATGAAACCGAAGACCATCACCGCCAGCCCGGCCGCGGGTCCGCTCACCTGCAGCGGCGCGCCACCGAACAACCCGACCACCAACCCTCCCACCACGCCGGCAATCAGCCCGGAGATGATGGGCGCGCCCGACGCGAGCGCGATGCCCATGCACAGGGGCAGGGCCACCAGAAAGACCACCAGGGAGGCAGGCAGGTCCGCGACGAGCGACTTCCACGCGGCCGCCCCATTCCCAGGACTCTTCAACTTCTCCATCACACCTCCACGAGAAGGCGCCATGACCTGGCGCACACAGTGCTCGTGGGCCTTCGCAACATGCGTGCCGCCGCGCTGACCCCTCGCGTCAGAGGGAGCGGCGTTGGCGGGGTGCGGAGGGGGATGAAAGCTTTTTGAAGTGGCCGTCCGGGGGCTGAAAGAATCTTGAATGCCCGCTCGGCGTCGGGCGTCAGTCCTCGCCCAGCCGGCGGAGGAAGGTGGGGTACGACAGCCCGAGCGCCCGGGCGGCCTCCATCCTCCGGCCCTCGAGCCGGCCGAGGACGTGGCGGACGTAGAGGCGCTCCACCTCCTCCATCGCTCGGGGCGGGCCCGGCACCACGAAGGCGTCAGGGTCCGTCGGTGACGGCGTGGCGTCACCGCGCGGCTCCAGCGCCTGCAGCTCCAGGGCGGGCCCCGTCTCCAGCACCAGCGCGCGCTCCAGCACGTTGCGCAGCTCGCGCACGTTGCCCGGGAAGGGGTAGCGCTCCAGCCGCTTGACGGCCGCGGGCGAGAAGCCCACGGGCCTGCGCCCCAGCTCGGCGCACAGCTCCGCCACCAGCGACTCCGCCAGCGGCAGCACGTCCTCGCGCCGCTCGCGCAGGGGCGGCAGCTCCACCCGGAAGACGCTCAGGCGGAAGTAGAGGTCCTCGCGAAAGCGGCCCTCGGCCACCTCGCGCGTGAGGTCCCGGTTGGTGGCGGCCACCACGCGCGCGGTGCTCTGCAGCTCCACGGTGCCACCCAGGCGGCGGAAGGCCCCCTGGTCCAGGAAGGTCAGCAGCTTCGCCTGGAGGCCGAGCGGCAGCTCGCCGATCTCGTCGAGGAAGAGCACGCCGCCATTGGCCACCTCCACCAGGCCGCGCCGGGCCGCGCGCGCGTCGGTGAAGGCGCCGCGCTCGTGGCCGAACAGCTCACTCTCCACCATCGTCGCGGGCAGCGCCGCGCAGTTGACGTGGACGAAGGGCCCCTGCCCTCCTCGCAGGGCGTGCAGGTGACGGGCAATCACCTCCTTGCCCACGCCCGTCTCGCCCAACAGCAGCACCGCGCTGCGCGGCGCCGTCGCGATGCGCTCCAGCATCTGCAGCGAGGCCATCATCGCCGGGGAGCGGGGACGCAGGAGCCGGTGCCGGCCGCCCAGCTCGCTCTCCGCCTGCCGCAGCCGCTCGTGCAGCTGCAGGTCCGCGGCGGCCCGGCGCGCGCGCAGCACCAGGTCATCCAGCTCCACCGGCTTGGACAGGTAGTCGCGCGCGCCCGCCTTGATGGCCTCCACCGCGTTGGCGATGTCCCCGTGCGCCGTCACCAGCAGCACGGCGGTGTCCGGGAACTGGGTGCGCAGCTCGGGGACGAAGTCGATGCCGTCTCCGTCGGGCAGGCGCCTGTCCAGCACCACCACGTCCGGCGCCTCGCGAGAGAGCGCCGCGCGCGCGTCGTGGAGCGAGTGCGCCGTCGTCACCCGGAAGCCCTCCTGCCGGAGCACCGATGCGGCCAGCGCGGCGAAGGTCCGGTCGTCGTCCACCAGCAGCAGATGGGTGCTCATGGCGTGCGCTCCAGGGGCAGCCGAAGCGTGAAGCGGCTGCCCTGCGGACGGCGGAGATAGGTCAGGCTTCCCCCATGAGCTTCGACGGAGGAGCGGGCCATGGGCAACCCCAGGCCGATTCCCTTCGCACGGCCCGTGGCGAACGGCTCCCACAGCCGTGGCTCGAGCCCGGGGTCCACGCCTCCCGCGTTGTCCTCCACCACCAGCACGCCCTCGTCGCCTTCCCGCGTCAGGCTCACGGACACCCACGGCTCGGTCCGCAGCCCCGTG
The DNA here is from genome assembly GCF_010894405.1 of Pyxidicoccus caerfyrddinensis. Classification (GTDB taxonomy): domain Bacteria; phylum Myxococcota; class Myxococcia; order Myxococcales; family Myxococcaceae; genus Myxococcus; species Myxococcus caerfyrddinensis. The sequence continues at coordinate 69,568 of NZ_JAAIYA010000031.1, read as the reverse complement.
TCCCGGGCCACCGCGCCCGCCTCCACCGCGTTGCGCACCAGGTTGTCGATGGCGCTCACCAGCAGCGCCGCGTCCCCCTGCACCATCAGCCCCTCCTCCAGCGACTTGCGCAGCTCCACCACTTCGGACTCGGGCAGCATGCTCACCGCCTGCAGCGCGTCCTCCGCCAGCAGCCGCAGCTCGCAGCTGCGGCGCATCGCGGCCCGCGGCGAGCCGAAGGACAGCAGCGAGCGCGCCAGGTGCCCCAGGCGCTCCACCTGCGAGCGCAGCGCCCGGACGGGCAGCTCGCTGCCCGCGGCGGTGTGCCGCAGCACGGAGAGCGCGGCCTGGATGCCATTGAGGGCGTTCTTCACCTCGTGCGCGATGAGCGCCGCGGCCGTGCCCAGGGCCGCCATCGTCTCCTGCCGCCGCAGCCGCTCCTCGGCCACCAGCAGGGAGCGGTAGGAGCGGCGCAAGAGGAGGATGAGCAGCACCAGCGTGCTGACGAGCAGCGCGACGTGCAGGGCCAGCTGCCGCAGCAGCCGCGCGCGCAGGTCCGCCGTGGCGGTCTCCTCCTCCAGCACCACCAGCAACAGGCCGCTCCGGCCCACCCACGCCGCCGCGCCCACCAGCGGGTTGCCAGAGAGGTTCAGCGGCCCGGGCACCTCCGCGAGCGCCCGCAGCCGCTCGGACGCCTCCGGCGGGTTCGAGCCTCGGGGCGACGGCAACAGGAACCGCCCGCGCTCGTCCATCAGCAGCTGTGTCGTCCCCGCGGTCGTCCGCGTGGGCAGCGCCCCGGCCCGCACCTCGCCGACGAGCACCCCGCGCACCCGGCCCTTGCCCATCATGGGGACGGCCACGACGAGCGGACCGCCCTCGCGCTCGAGCAAATCAATCTCCGGCGCGTGCCGCTCCACCATCCGCCGGAACCAGGGCCGCTGCGTCACCGGCGAGTCCCCCAGCGACATGCCGGGAGGGTCGCTCCACAGCCGATTGCCGTCGGGCCCGAGCAGGGCCACGCCCTCCGAGAAGAGCGACGAGTGGTAGAAGGCACTGTCGAGCAGCGCCTCTTCCGCCGGTGAGGTGCCGTCCTCCGGGAGGAGCGCGGGGTGCCCCGAGACACGGGCCAGCTCCGCCTCCAGCACCCCCAGGTGGACGCTCAGCGCGTCCGCCTGCACCCGGGCCGTGCTCGACAGGCGGGTGAGCAGCTCCTCGCGCGCGCGGCGCACGTCCTCGACGTAGCCGATGACGGGGCTCGTCAGCGCGACGAGCCCCACGAGGCCCAGGCCGACCAGCGCGGAGCGGCCGCCCCGCCGCTGCGCGTGCGCCAGCTCGCCGGGCGTGGGGGTGAGCGAAGGTACCGGTGGCGGGGACGGGAGCTGGGGGTCCATGGGTGCGTGAGGGAGATCTACACCGGAGCTGGAGGCTTCATCCCATCTGTCTTCGCCGGGACCTCACGCAGTTGTTGCAGACGCGTCACCCGGCGGCAAACCGGGACGCGCACATTGCGTGCGTCATGTCCCATGTCCTCATCGTCGACGACGAGCAAGACCTCGCGGAGCTGATCGACTTCAACCTGCGCGGCGCCGGCTTCACCACGCGCGTGGCCCACACCGGAGAGGTCGCCCAGGCCGCCGCCCGTGAGCAGAAACCAGACCTCGTGTTGCTGGACCTGATGCTGCCGGACATGTCCGGCATGGACGTCTGCCGGCAGCTTCGGGCCTCCACCCTGACGCGCGACGTCCTCATCGTCATGCTCACCGCCAAGGGCGAGGAGGCGGACCGCATCCGCGGCTTCGAGGCGGGCGCGGATGACTACGTCGTCAAACCCTTCAGCGTGCGCGAGCTGGTGCTGCGCCTCAAGGCCATCCTCCGCCGCGGCGGCCCGCCCACGGACGGCGTCGCGCCCCGGCTCATCGGCGCCCTCAAGCTGGACGTGGGCGCCCACCGCTTCTACGTGGAGGGCCGCGAGGTGCAGCTCACCGCGCTCGAGTTCCGCCTCCTGGAATACCTGATGACGCGGCCGGGCCGCGTCCAGACGCGAGACCAGCTCCTCGAGGAGGTCTGGGGCCTGTCCTCCTCCCTGGAGACCCGCACCATCGACACGCACGTCATGCGCCTGCGCGACAAGCTCGGCCCGGCGCGCGCGCTGCTGGAGACGGTGCGGGGTGTTGGCTACCGCATCATCGACCCAGCTGCTTCCTGACGCCCGTCACACGTTCGTGATGCACGTTCACCCATTTGTGACAGGCGGGACGCGAAAAGGCCACACGGCCCCCATAGATCGCCACGCGCCGTAACACACCGGAGCCCCCCAACATCATGCGCAATCTTCTCGTTGCATTGCTCACCGTGACCTCCAGCGCGGCACTGGCCCAGACGACGGAGCCACAGCCCGGCACTGCTGACGCGACGCCCCCCGCCACCGAGACGCCCGCGGCCACCGAGGCCCCCGCGGAGCCGCCCATCGACGAGCGGATGACCACCACGGAGGGCAAGGTCTCCTCCCTGGAGGAGCAGAACGTCGAGACGAAGAACGACCTGTCCGCGCTCAAGAAGCTGAAGATCTCCGGCTACGTCCAGGGCCGCTACCAGTACCAGGAGCCCCTGGACGACACCGGCGCGGGCGGCTTCAGCCGCTTCACCGTGCGCCGGGGCCGGCTCAAGACCACGTACACCACGGACTGGGCGCAGGTCATGCTGCAGCTTGACGCCGGGTCCGAAGCCGGCGTGACGCTCCGCGATGCCGAGGCCACGCTCTACTTCCCCGGCACGAAGCAGGCCATGGGCTTCACCCTGGGCCAGATGAAGTGGCCCTTCGGCTACGAAGCCGTGCAGTCCTCCAGCGACCGCGAGGTGCCCGAGCGCAGCCGCGTGGTGCGCGCCTTCCTCCCCGACGAGCGCGACCGCGGCGCGAAGCTCTTCGGCAAGTTCTACAAGAACATGCTCAACGTCAACGTCGGCGTCTTCGACGGCAACGGCCTCTTCAACCAGAACTCCGTCGGCCTCGACAACGACAAGGAGAAGGACATCATCGGTCGCGCCGGCTTCGACCTGAAGTGGCTGTCCGGCGGCATCTCCGGCTGGTACGGCCACTCCCTGGGCCGCAAGCCCACGGATACCTACCGCGTCGCGTATGACCGCAACCGCGTCGCGCTGGACGCGCAGATGTACCTGGACGTGCTGCCCTTCGGCGCCACCGCCATCAAGGGCGAGTACATCAACGGCACGACGTACTCGAAGAGCTCCGGCAGCACGAAGGTGGAGCAGCTCGGCGTGCCGGCCAGCGGCTGGTACGGACTGCTGGTGCAGAACGTGGGCCTGTCGGACGCCGTCGCCGTCCGCTACGACTACTTCGACCCCGAGAGTGGCCGCGCCAACCTCGCCACCCCGGAGGGCAAGCCCGGCCCCAACAACTCGATCGGCACGCTCGACGTCGCCCTGCTCCACTACTTCTCGGAGAACCTCAAGGCCACCCTCGCCTACGAGCTGCCGATGACGGCCGCGCCGGGCACGGCCGAGGACCCGCACGACAACCTGCTCACCCTCCAGCTCCAGGCCCGCTACTAGGCCCGCTCTCACCAACCGCAACCCGGAGAGACCCCAATGAAGACCTTTCTCAAGTCACTCGTCGCGGTGTTCCTGCTGGCACTGCCCATGGCCGCGCAGGCGGGCAACATCACCGTCAAGGGCTCGGACACCATGGTCATCCTCGGCCAGCGCTGGGCCGAGGACTACATGAAGAAGACCCCCGCCACCAAGGTGCAGGTGACGGGCGGCGGCTCCGGCACGGGCCTGGCGGCCCTGCAGAACGGCACCACGGACATCGCCATGTCCAGCCGCGAGATGAAGGACGCCGAGGGTGAGAAGCTGCGCACCCGCTACAACACCACTGGCGTGGAAATCGCGGTGGCCAAGGACGGCGTCACCTTCTACGTCAACGGCTCCAACCCGGTGAACTCACTCACCATGGAGCAGCTGCGCGACATCTACCTGGGAGACATCACCAACTGGAAGGACGTGGGCGGCCCGGACGCGCCCATCGTCGTCTACTCCCGTGAGAACTCCTCCGGGACCTATGTGTTCGTGAAGGACAACGTCCTCAACGGCGAGGACTACACCTCCACCGCCCAGACGCTGCCCGGCACCGCCGCGGTGGTGAACGCCGTCGCCAAGGAGAAGAACGGCATCGGCTACGGCGGCGCCGCGTACGCCAAGGGCATCAAGGAGCTGAAGGTCAAGAAGGGCAACGAGGAGATCGCCCCGACCGCGGAGAACATCAAGAACGGCAAGTACCCGCTGTCGCGCGACCTCTACTTCTACCTGCGCAACAAGCCCTCCGGTGAGGTCAAGGCCTTCATCGACTTCGCCCTCTCGCCCGAGGGGCAGGCCATCGTCACCAAGGTCGGCTACTTCCCCGTGAAGTAGGTCCGCCGTCACACGATTGTCACGCGAGGCCCTGACGCACATGGATAGACAGGTGGTCATGGAGCAGGGCCTCACGGAAACCTTGGCAGTGCCGCGGCTGTCCGCGGCCGCGCGGCGCCGGCAGCTCCGGGAGAAGGTCATCGCGGGCATCGTCACGCTGGTGGCCTTCACCGGCATCGCCGCCCTCGTGCTCATCATCGTCTTCGTGGCCAAGGAGGCGCTCGCGCTCTTCCTGGAGCCCGAGGCCCGCCACGAGGCCAGCCTCTCCAAGATGTTCCTGCCGCAGGTGGTGCGGCAGGGGAAGCCGCCGGCCTTCGTCTGGCAGCCGGTCTCCAATGTCCCCAAGGTCAGCATGATTCCGCTGTTCATCGGGACGCTGAAGACCACGGTCGTCTCCATGCTGGTGGCCGTGCCCGTGGGCGTCTTCGGCGCCCTCTACGCCGCCGAGTTCGCCCCCCGCCGCCTGCGCGAGCTGCTCAAGCCCGTCATCGAATTGCTGGCGGGAATTCCCTCCGTGGTGCTGGGCTTCTTCGCGCTGATGGTGATGGCCACGGTGCTGCAGGACACCTTCGGCCTGCACACCCGGCTCAACGCGCTGGTGGCCGGCATCGGCCTGGCGCTGGCCATCGTCCCCGTCATCTTCACCGTGGCCGAGGACTCGCTCACCGCGGTGCCGCGCAGCTACCGCGAGGCGTCCCTGGCGCTGGGCGCCACCCCGTGGGAGACGGCGTGGAAGGTGGTGCTCCCCGCGGCGGCCCCCGGAATCCTGGCCGCGTGCGTGCTGGGCTTCGGGCGCGCCATCGGCGAGACGATGATCATCCTCATGGCCTCCGGTAACGCAGCCATCGTCTCCGCCAGCCTGGGCGACTCGGTGCGCTCGCTGTCGGCCACCATCGCCGCGGAGATGGGCGAGGTGGTGGTGGGCAGCCCCCACTACTCCATCCTCTTCTTCATCGGCGTGCAGCTCTTCCTCTTCACCTTCGTCCTCAACATGCTGGCGTCCGCCTGGACGAAGAAGGTCATCAAGCGCCTGACGGGGAGTGCCTCGTGACGTACACCACACGCCGCGCGGTGGGGTTGTTCCTCACGACGCTCACCGGACTGGCCGCCTTCCTCATGGTGGGCATGCTGGCGCTCATCCTCCTGGATGTGATTGCCAACGGCGCCAGCCACGTCACCTGGACGTTCCTCTCCCAGCCGCCGAGCGACGGCATGATGGGCGGCGGCATCTTCCCCGCCATCGTCGGCACCGCGGCGCTCACCCTGCTGATGACGCTGGCGGTGATGCCGGTGGGCGTGCTCACGGCCGTCTACCTCCACGAGTACGCCTCGCCGGGCTCGCGCCTCGCGGCCTGGGTGCGCGTAGCCGTCGTGAACCTGGCAGGCGTGCCCTCCATCGTCTTCGGCCTCTTCGGCCTGGGCTTCTTCATCCTCTTCGTCGGCCGCGGCATGGACCGCGTGCTGGGCTACGAGGAGATGCACTGGGCACAGCCCGGCATCCTCTGGGCATCGCTCACCCTGGCAGTGCTGACGCTGCCGGTGGTCATCGTCTCCACCGAGGAGGCCCTGCGCGCGGTGCCCCTGGACCACCGCACCGCGAGCCTCGCGCTGGGGGCCACCCAGTCCCAGACGCTGGTGCGGGTGGTGCTGCCGGGCGCGCTGCCGGGCATCCTCACCGGCGCGGTGCTGGCCATCTCCCGCGGCGCGGGCGAGGTGGCGCCCATCCTCTTCACGGGCGCGGCCTACTTCCTCCCGGATTTGCCCAGCCACCTCAACTCACAGTTCATGCACCTGGGCTACCACACGTACGTGCTGGCCACGCAGTCACCGGACGTGGAGGCCACCCGCCCGCTGCTGTACGCGACGGTGCTGGTGCTGCTCCTGCTCACCTTCGCCCTCAACCTCGTCGCGGTCATCATCCGGACGCGCACGCGCCGCAAGGCCGCCGGCGCCCACTGAGAGACGGTACGCCTTCCATGTCCCTCCAGCCCCATACCCCGCGCGCGAAGATGGAGTCGCGGGAGCTGACGCTCCGCTACGGAACCAAGACGGCCATCAACAAGGTCTCCCTGGCCATCCTCGAGCATCGGGTGACGGCGCTCATCGGCCCCTCCGGCTGCGGCAAGTCCACCTTCCTGCGCTCGCTCAACCGGATGAATGACTTGATTCCGGGCACCAACCATACCGGCCACATCCTCCTGGACGACACGGACATCAACGACCGCAGCGTGGACGTGGTGGACCTGCGCCGCCGCGTGGGCATGGTGTTCCAGAAGTCCAACCCCTTCCCCAAGAGCATCTTCGAGAACGTCGCCTACGGCCTGCGCGTGGGGGGCATGAAGGACAAGGCAGAGCTGGCGGCCCGGGTGGAGAAGTCCCTGCGCGGCGGGGCCCTCTGGGACGAGGTGAAGGACCGCCTCAACGAGAGCGCCCTCGGCCTGTCCGGCGGCCAGCAGCAGCGCCTGTGCATCGCCCGCGCCATGGCCGTGGAGCCCGAGGTGCTGCTGATGGACGAGCCCGCCAGCGCGCTGGACCCCATCGCCACCGCGAAAATCGAAGAGCTCATCCACGAGCTGAAGGCGCAGTACACCATCGCCATCGTCACCCACAACATGCAGCAAGCCGCGCGCGTATCGGACCGGACGGCTTTCTTCTACATGGGCGAGCTGGTGGAATGCGGGGCCACGGAGCAGATCTTCACCAACCCTCGCGAGAAGCGCACCGAGGACTACGTCACCGGCAAGTTCGGGTGAGTGGACGAGCGGAAGAAGGGACACGGGAGATGGCGGCGACCCATACGGACAAGGCCTTCGAGCAGGACCTGAGGGACCTGCGGGAGAAGCTCCTCGCGATGGGGGCCAAAGTGGAGAACCTCATCGCGCAGAGCATGAAGGCCCTCACCGAGCGCGACAGCGCGCTCGCGGAGAAGGTCGTCGCGGCGGACAAGGACGTCAACCGCCTGGAGGTGGAGATCGACGAGCTGTGCCGTCGCATCCTCGCCCTGCGCCAGCCGGCCGCCAGTGACTTGCGCCTCATCACCACCGCGCTGAAGATTGTCACGGACCTCGAGCGCATCGGCGACCTGGCCGTCAACATCGCCGAGCGCTCCATGGACCTGAACCAGGTCCCCCCGCTCGCGCCCTACGTGGACACGCCTCGGCTGGCGGAGCTGGCCCAGCAGCAGGTGAAGCGGGCCCTGGACGCCTTCGTCTCCGGCGACGTGACGAAGGCGGAGGAGGTGCTCCAGGGCGATGACCTGCTCGACGCCCTCTTCCTGAAAATCTTCAACGAGCTCCTCGCGTACATGATGGAGGACTCGAAGAACATCCGCCGGGCCACCGCGTTGATGTTCATCGCCAAGCACCTGGAGCGCATCGGCGACCACGCGATGAACGTGGCGGAGATGGTGGTCTACATGGTGCGCGGCAAGGACATCCGCCACCCGCGCAGCCGCAACCTCACCGACTAGCCAGACGGCTTCACCGGGGCGTCACACCGAATTGCCCCCGGCGCCGCGAGTGCTTCGCGGGCCTGACGCGAGCCCCCTCTAGCGTGCCACCCAGGTCGCGCAATGCCTGCGCGCCGACTTCGGGGACTGCCCGCGAATGCTGCTCGCCTCCGGCCTCCTGCTGCTCGCCGCCTGCTTCGGTCTCACCGCCCTCTTCATCCAGTACCTCTTCGTGCTCCGGCACCGGCGCGACGCGCCCCGCGTCCTCCCCGCGGGCGCGCCCCGGCCCGGCATCTCCATCCTCAAGCCGCTGTGCGGCGTGGACGACGACCTGGAGGCGAACCTGGAGCAGTTCGCCCGGCTCGACTACGCGGGGGACTACGAGGTGGTGTTGGGCGTGAAGGACACGCGGGACGCTGCCTTCGCGGTGGCGAGGGCGGCGGTGGCGCGGTGGCCGGGTGTCATGCGCCTGGAGCTGCAGGAGGGCGAGCCGGGGCTGAATCCGAAGGTGAACCAGCTCATCACCCTGGCGGACCGGGCGCGGCACGACGTGCTGGTCATCAGCGACAGCAATACGCGCGTGGCGCCGGGCTACCTGGAGGAACTGGCCGCGGCCTTCGCGGACCCGAGGGTGGGCTGCGTGACGCACCCGGTGGCGGGGCTGGGAGAGAAGAGCTTCGGCTCGCTGCTGGACAACCTCTACCTGGCCTCCAGCGCGGCGGCGGGGATGATTGCGGCCAAGCGCCTCGCGGACCAGGACATCGTCGTGGGCAAGTCCATGGCGCTGCGGCGCGAGGACGTGGACGCGCTGGGCGGCTTCTTCTCCGTGAAGGACGTGCTCGCGGAGGACTACGTCATCGGCCAGTGGGTGACGCGCAAGCTGGGCAAGCGCGTGGTGGTGGCGCGCACACCGGTGTTCAACGTGTCGCTGCGCAAGAGCGTGAAGGCCTTCTTCCAGCGCTACCTGCGCTGGAGCGTCATCCACCGCACGGCGGTGTCCCCGACCACGTACCTGGCCCAGTCGCTGCTCAATCCGGCGCCGCTGGCCGTGTTGGGCGCACTGCTCTCACCCTCCCCCACGGCGGGCATGGTGGCCATGGCGGTGGTGCTGGGCAAGGTGGCGGTGGACCTGGCCACGTGCCGCGCGCTGCGCGCGGAAGCACTGCCCTGGGACGCGGTGCCGGGCGTGCTCCTCAAGGACGCGCTGCTCTTCGCGGCCTGGTGGCACGGCGTCTTCTTTCGCACGGTGGACTGGCGCGGCACGAAGCTGCGCGTGGGGCCGGGCACCCGGCTGGTGCCGGTGCGCGCCCCCGCCTCTGTTCCCGAGCACACGCTTCACGCGCGTGAGGAGTTGCTGGCAGGCGAAGTCGTGAGCTGACGCACGACTGTCGCCAATCACTTGCTGCCCATTCACCAGAAGGCCCTGATGCCGCCGCAAGGAATGCCTATCTCAAGGGCATGCCTGTCCGAACGCTGGCACATCTGTCCGATCTCCACCTGGACCTGACCCCCGAGAGCGACGCGGCGGGCCGCGCGCTGATGGGAGCGCTCCAGGCCAGCGCCGTGGACCACGTGGTGGTGACGGGAGACCTGACGCACCAGGGCATGAGCGCGGAGTACCAGCGCTTCCGCGAGCTCTTCGCACCGCTGCTGGACGCCGGCAGGCTCACCTTCATCCCCGGCAACCATGACCGCCCCGGCGACGACGCGGGAAGTCAGTGGATGGAGGGCCACAAGGTGCGCGTGGTGGAGCAGCCGGGGCTGTACCTCGTCTGCGTGGACTCCACCGGTCCGCACAACCGCAACTACTTCGCGAGCCACGGAGAGCTGTCCCGCGCCGAGCTGGACGCGGTGGACACCGCCCTGGCCGCGGCGCCGCGCAGGACGCTGACGGCGGTGCTGGTGCACCACCACATCCTGCCGCTACCCGAGGAGAGCTTCCCGGAGCGGCTGGCCACGATGCTGGGCTGGCCCCACGCGGCGGAGCTGCCCGTGGGCGCGGAGTGGGTGTCGCGGCTGCAGGGGCGGTGTGACCTGGTGCTGCACGGCCACCGGCACGTTCCCGGCGAACGGGTGCTGGCGTCCGAAGCGGCGCGACCGCTGCGCATCTACAACGCGGGCAGCTCCGCGGACCTGGGGCGCTTCCGCGTGTTCCAGCACCAGGCCGGCCGGCTGCTCGGCGAGCCGGCGTGGTGCCGGGCCATGCTGTCGGAGCGCCCCCGCACCGCGAGCCACAACGTGCGCCCCGCGCTGCAGTACCTCGTCGGACAGCTCGGCATCGCCCTGTTCTAGCGCCCGCTCGCCCGCTCTCCCGGCAGGCGCCATTTCAGCGCCTGGTGTGAATGATGGACGCCTTCAGCGGAGTTCATCTCCTGTCGGGGGAGGATGATTGGCGCGACTTGCAACGGATGATGGCGCACGCAAGGTCCTGGTCGTCGATGACGACGCGGACTGGAGGGAGTTTCTCCGGCTCAGCCTGGAGGACCTTGGCTATGAGACTTTCGAGGCCGCGGATGGACAGGAGGCGCTGGACACGCTGAAGCGGGGTGACCGCTATGGCGTCATGCTGCTGGACCTCAACATGCCCGGCCTGAGCGGACTGGAAGTCGTGGAGCGGCTGCCGCGAGGTCCCCATCCGCGCATCGTGTTCCTCACCTCGGCGGCTGCACAGGACGTAGGCAACGCGCTGCTGTCCGGTCCGCACTACTACCTGCCCAAGGGCGCGAGCCGGGATCAACTGTCGCTCCTCTTGCAGTCACTTGGAGAGTGAGCGGCCAGCCTGCGACGGTTAGGGTAGAGGGCCCCTGAGAGGAGGGCCGTCATCGTCACCGAGCTCGTCATCATCCTGCTGCTGGTCCTGGGCAATGGCATCTTCGCCGGAGCCGAGCTGGCGGTGCTCTCCATGCGGCGCACGCGGCTGCGGGAGCTGATGGACGAGGGCAGCGGCTCGGCGAAGGCGGTGGAGAAGCTCCGGGGAGACCCGGAGCGCTTCCTCGCCACGGTGCAGATCGGCATCACCGTCATCGGCGCCACCGCGGCGGCCTTCGGCGGCGCCAGCATGGCCACCCGGCTGGGCGGCGTGCTGGTGCGGCTGGGACTGCCGGAGCAGCAGGCGGACGACGTGGCCCTGGCGGTGGTGGTGGCCTTCGTCTCGTACCTGTCGCTGGTGCTGGGCGAGCTGGTGCCCAAGTCGCTCGCCCTGCGCGCGGGCGAGCGCTACGCGCTGCTCATCGGCCGGCCCCTGCATGGACTGTCGTGGCTGATGCGGCCGGTGGTGTGGTTCCTCACCGCCAGCTCCAACGTGGTGCTGCGCCTCTTCGGAGACCGGACGAACTTCACGGAAGGACGGCTGTCGGCGGAGGAGCTGCAGCAACTGGTGGTGGAGGCCGCGAAGCAGGGCACGTTGGACCCGCACGCGGGGGAGATTGCCTCGCGGGCCTTCGAGATGGGCGACCTGACGCTGGGCGAGCTGATGGTGCCGCGCGAGCGCATCGTCGCGCTGCGGCGGCACTCGAGCGCGGAGGAAATCCGCCAGGTGCTGCTGGAGCACGGCCACTCGCGCATGCCGGTGTACGAGGACACGGTGGACAACATCGTCGGCTACGTCATCGCCAAGGACCTGCTCGGCGTGGCGTGGGAGGGCAACCTCATCGTCCTGGAGGACGTGATGCGGCCGCCCTTCTTCCTCGTGGAGTCCATGCGCGCCATGGACGCACTGAAGGAACTGCAGAAGCGGCGCATGCAGCTCGCGGTGGTGGTGGACGAGCGCGGCGGCGTGGCGGGCCTGGTGACGGTGGAGGACCTCGTGGAGGAGCTCGTCGGGGACATCCTCAGCGAGTCGGAGACACCGGAGGAGCTGGTGACGCGCGAGGGCCCGACGACGGCGCTGGTACAGGCCTCGGCGGCGCTGCGCGACGTCAACCGCGCGCTGGGCCTGGAGCTGGACGAGGACCAGGACTACTCGACGGTGGCGGGGCTGTGCATCTCGCTCGCGGGCGGCGCCATTCCGGAGCCGGGGACGCGGCTGAAGGCCGAGGGCGGCCTGGTGGTGGAGGTGCTGGAGTCCTCGCCCCGCCGCGTGCGCACCGTGCGCTTCCACCTGCCGCAGCCGCCGCAAGCGGAGGCGTGAGGAGTGGCCCGCGCTCGCCCCGGCGAGCCCCTCCCCTGCGCCTCTGTCACCGCACCGGGCCAGGGGCCCCGCCGCGTCAGGGGGTCGCCGGCGTGGCCTGCACCGTCGCTGAAGGGCCCGTCCCAGCGACGTTCCTCGCGATGAGGGTGAAGGTGTAGCTCGTCCCGTTGGTCAGATCGCTGACGAGGACCTCGTTCGCCGTCCCATCGACGTCGATGGGCGGCTGGTCGCCCGGCGTCACCGTCAGCACGTAGCCGTTGAGGGCCGCGCCCCCGTCGTTGGGCGGCGTCCACGTCAACCGCACCGACCCATTGGCGGGCGCCGCCGCGAGGTTGCTGGGAGCGGCGGGTACCGTCCGGGGCGTCTGGTTCACCGAGGCCGCTTCATTTTCCAACCAGGTGGTCTGGGCGTACACGGAGAACTTGTACGAGGTCCCGTTCTGCAGCCCCGTCACCGTGTAGCTCAGCTCGGTCGTGGTCCAGGTCACGTACTCGCCTCCGGGCAGGAGGGTGCCGATGCGGTACCGGCTGACGGGGCAGCCCCCCGTATCCGCGGGCGCACGCCAGAAGAGCTGGACCTGCCCGTTGCCCGGCTCGGACCTCAAACCCATGGGCGGGCTCGAATAGCCGCAGGGCATCACGACCTCGGGCTCGGACTCCGGTCCCCGCCCCACCGCGCTGTTGGCGGCGACGATGAAGGTGTATTCCGTGCCGTAGGTCAGCCCCGAGAAGGTGAACGTCGTCTCGGAGGTCTCCTCGGTCCGCACCACCTGCGCACCTTGCTTGAGCGTCACGGTGTAACCGGTGATGGGGCTGCCCCCGTCAGCCGGTACCGTCCAGGAGAAGGCCACCCGGTCGACGTACACGACGAGCGACCCGTCTGGGGCCCCGGGAGTGGTCACTGGCATGACCGCCACGGGCGAGGACTCGGGCCCCGCGAGCACGGAGTTGCTCGCCGACACGCTGACGAGGTAGCTCGTCCCGTTGGTCAGGCCGGAGATGGTGGCGCTCAGCCCGGAAGCCTGCTGCGTCGTCACGACCGTTTCTCCCTGGCGGACCGTGACGGTGTACCCGACGATGGGCATGCCTGTGTCCGTCGGCTCGCTCCAGGACACGGTGACCTGCTGGTTTCCGGGCGTCGCGGTGACGTCGCGCGGCGCGCCCGGAGTGACTCGGGGCACCACGGGCGCGGAGGCCGCGGAGGCAGGCCCAGCACCCTGGGCATTGCCCGCCGTCACGACGAACGTATAGGACGCGCCGTTGGTCAGCCCCGTGACGGTGAGGGACGTCGCCGAGCCCTCCTGTGTCTTCGCGACCGCTCCGTCGCGCAGCGCCTGGACGGAGTACCGCAGGATGGCGCTCCCGCCATCCTCCAGCGGCGCCGACCAGCTCACCGTGGCCTGCCCGTCGCCCGGGACGGCGCTCACGCTCCGCGGCGCGCCAGGGACCTTGAGGACGGGCCCTTCCGGCGCGTCATCACCGCAAGCCAGCAGCCCCAACACGAGCACCAGGCTCCATACCTTCGACCGAACACGGCTCATCGATTCACCTCGCGCCTCGTCTCCGAAGAGGGCTCTCTCGGAGAAGGGGGAAGTCGCATATCGGACGAGTCCGTGAACCACAAGAGCACGCCGGGACTTGCGGTCGGGAGTGCACTCGCAGACCGGGGACTCATCAACAGACCGGCGGCAAAGAGGTGGAGGTGCGCCTGCCCCCGCGCTCGGTGCTTCCGGCCCGTGGTGGGTGCGGCGTCACGCCCTGAAAAGACAAGGGCCCGGAACCGCAGGAGAGCATCCCCTTGGTTCCGGGCCCTTCTCTGCGCGGGATACAGGATTCGAACCTGTGGCCTTTGGCTCCGGAGGCCAACGCTCTATCCAGCTGAGCTAATCCCGCAGACGGCCATCAACAGCGGGCGACAAGTAGCCGAACTTCCCCGGCGACGCAAGCACGCAATCCCTCAACGGCTGGAAGGCGGCATCCCTTCCCCCTGCCTCCAGGGGGGATGCCGCCCCTGCCGCTAGTGCCGCCGTCGACGGTGGGCCGCCAGTAGGGCGAGCCCGATGAGCCCCGCCGTGGCCAGCGGTGAGCCACCACCGCCGCCCAGGGCACAACTCAGACCGCCACCGCGCGAGTCGATTTCCGTCGAAGGGATGACGCGGAAGAGCCGCAGCGCGGTGCGGTCGCTCTCGTTCCGGGCCTTGTCCACGGCATAGACGCTGATCGAGTGCTCCCCGTTGGGAATCTCCTCGGGCAGCGTGAAGCGCCACTGTCCTGCCGCGTCCACGCTCACCCGGCCCCGCTCGGTCCCATCCACGAAGATGACCACTTCGCTGGCGCCGCCCTCGGCGGTGCCGCGGAACTGCGGGGTCCGGGTCTCCACCGGGCTGCTCTCCACCGGGAAGTCCACCGTGGGCAGCAAGGGCGCGGTGTCATCCACCGTCCAGGTGTAGGTCTCGGGGCTTTCATCCTGGTTCCCCACCGCGTCAATGGCTCGCACCTGCAGGGTGTAGGTCAGTTCATCGAGCGGCGGAGGCACGAAGGAACTGTCGCAGGGGAAGAAGTCGGACTCGCCGAGCTTGCACTCGAAGTGCACCTCCTCCGCCTCGTCCTCCGTAGCGAACGTGAACCGCGAATTCTCCGAGCGGTCGAACAACTCGGGCTTCGTGAGGATTCTCGTACCGGGGCGTGTGGCGTCGACCGACCAGAGATGCTTGGCAGGTGTCGGGTCGGCATTCCCGGCCTTGTCGACCGCGCGAACCTGGAACTGGTACGAGCCGTCCTGGGGAGCGGTGAACGAATACGGGCTCGTGCAGCGATCGAAGAGCCCATCCACGCCGATACGGCACTCGAAGCCGTCGGGGTGCAGCTCCGACTGCTCCTCGAACGTGAAGGAGACGCTCCGCTCACGCCCGCGCGCCGGGGGCGAGGCCGTGATGCGGGTATCGGGCGAGGTGACATCGACAGTGATGGTCCGCGGCACCGCGTTCTCCAGCAGGCCCGGGTTGGTCGCCACGTCCGTCAGCGTGGTCCGGAGGATGTATGTCCGCTCCTCCACCAGCACGTTGCGCACCTCCCACGTGAGCAGGGGCGTGGTGTTGACCTGGTCGACGACGAGGTCTCCAAGGTAGACCCTGACAAGGCCCTGCTCCTGGGACGTGCCCCGGATGGTCAGCGTCGTCGTGTTGACGAATTCCTGCGCGGGCTCGGTCACGGGGGGGGACACCTTGGGCTCCTCGGTATCCACCACCCACGAATAGAAGGCCCCGTTGGGGTCACGCTCGTCGTCCACCGGGTCGGTATCCACCGCGTACACGTTGAGCGTGTGCAAGCCGTCATCAAGTTCGGACGAACCGCCCGCCACATCGGGGAACGTATGCGTGACGACCCGCGTCGGGGGAACCATGGTTCCGCAGTCCTTCTCCGGCTGGTCGTCAAGCTTGCACCGGAAGGTCACGTTGCCCCGGTTCGAGGTGAAGGCGAAGTCCGCGGTGGGGTCGTTGGTGAGCGCGTCGGGACGGCTGTTGATCTGGGTCGTCACGGCCTTGGACTCGACGCGCCAGGCATGGGTCGCCGGCGTGGGGTCCACGTTGCCGGCGGTGTCCACGGCCCGGACGAGCATCTTGTGAGGCCCATCCGCGACGCGTCGCTTGTAGTACCTCGTTGGACTTGCACAGGGAGGCTGGGGGGGCTCGGGGGTGGGGGCGTCACCCTCGATATCGAGGTCGCACCGCTGGAAGTCCTCACCGTCGAGGCTGCACTCGAAGTGCGAGAAATGCGCCTCGGTCGCGGTGTAGCTGAATCGCGCGTCGAGCAGACTCGTCAGCTCATCCGGAACGCACGTGGAATGCAGCGTGGTTTCCGGCAGCTCGGTGTCCACCGTCCAGGTGTAGCTGTCAGAGCTCGGGCCCACGTTCCCCGCCAGGTCCACCGCGCGCACCGACAGCGTGTACGTCGTTCCGTCCACCAGGCTGGTGATGGAGTGGGACGCCAGGCAGGGATGCCAGTCGTTGTCTCCCGGCAGGAGGTTCAGGCGGCACTCGAAGCGCGCCAGGTCGGTCGCGGTGGTGGTCAGGCCGAACACCGCCGTGTCCGAGTTGTCGGGATTGCGGGGAGGAACAGGCGACGTCCGGCTGATGGCGGCGTCCGGGTTCTCGTTGTCGATGAACCAGGTGTAGCTGGCCGGGCTCTCGTCCACGTTGCCCGCCGCGTCCTTCGCCCTCACCAGCAGCGTGTGCTGCTTGCGCTCGCCCTCGACGACGGTCAGCGTCGGCGTGTGCGGCGTGCCGCACCCGACGAAGGCCGCCCCGTCCAGGCTGCACTCGTAGTTGCTCGCTCCGATGCTCGGGTCGTCACTGCTGAAGTTGAAGGGGTCGTTCGTCTGCGTCTCCGGCGGAGGCTTGAGGGGAAGCGACGTGTCCGGCCTTACCGTGTCCACCGTCCACGAGTAGCTGGCGACGGGACTCGACTCATTCCCCGCCTGGTCCACCGTGCGTGCCGACAGCGTGTACCGCCGGTCGCCCTGAAGTGAGGGCTCGACATGCGTGGCCGAGCAGTTGCCCCAGCTTCCAGTGGTGGTCGCGCCACCTCCCGCCGGCCGCCAGTCCAGCCGGCACTCGAAGCGCAAGAAGTCCGGTGCCGCGGAGTCCAGGTCGAAGCCCGCGCTGGTGGCGTTGCTCGGGTCCCTCAGGTCCAGCGCGGTGATGGAGACCGGCGGATTCTCGTTGTCGATGAACCAGGTGTAGCTGGCCGGGCTCTCGTCCACGTTGCCCGCCGCGTCCTTCGCCCTCACCAGCAGCGTGTGCTGCTTGCGCTCGCCCTCGACGACGGTCAGCGTCGGCGTGTGCGGCGTGCCGCACCCGACGAAGGCCGCCCCGTCCAGGCTGCACTCGTAGTTGCTCGCTCCGATGCTCGGGTCGTCAC
>NZ_JAAIYA010000031.1:0-52565 GCF_010894405.1 Pyxidicoccus caerfyrddinensis | reverse complement strand
AGCGTGTGCTGCTTGCGCTCGCCCTCGACGACGGTCAGCGTCGGCGTGTGCGGCGTGCCGCACCCGACGAAGGCCGCCCCGTCCAGGCTGCACTCGTAGTTGCTCGCTCCGATGCTCGGGTCGTCACCGCTGAAGTTGAAGGGGTCGTTCGTCTGCGTCTCCGGCGGAGGCTTGAGGGGAAGCGACGTGTCCGGGCTCACCGTATCCACCGTCCACGAATGGTCGGCGACGGGGTTCGACACGTTCAGCGCCTGGTCCACCGCTCGCACCGACAGCGTGTACCGCCGGTTGTCCTGGAGACCGGACAGGAAGTGGGTGGCCGGGCAGGGGTCCCAGCTTCCATTGGTGGTCGCGCCGCCCCCCGCCGGCCGCCAGTCCAGCCGGCACTCGAAGCGCAAGAAGTCCGGGGCGGTGGAGGAGAAACCGAACGATGCCGTGGTGGCGCGGGTGAACAGGAACGGGGGCACGGGATCCGTCGCCTTGATCGTCACGTCTGGCCCGGTGCGATCCACCGTGAAGTTGATGACGGCCGGCGTGGGGTCTTCGTTCTGTGCGAGGTCCCGAGCGCGAGCCTCGAACTTGTACGCCCCTACGGACGTGAGGTTGTAGCTGGCCTGGCAAGCGCCGTAGCCGGGGGCCGACTGATTGGGGAGGGTGAGCTGGCACGTCAGGGGGCAGGTGGGGCAAGGCGAGAGATCGGCCTCGCTCGCCGCCACCGTGAAGCTGATGCTCGCCGCACTGGTCGGCAGGGCCAGGGCGGTGGAGGCCGTCGTGTCGGGCGGTCTCGTGTCGAGCTTTACCGTGGACGTGGTGGTGGACGGGCCCTGGAGCCCCTTGAACTCCACGGCGAACTTGAGCGTGTTGTCACCCTCCAGGAGCGGCACCCCCAGGGAGAAGCTGCCGCTGGAATCGATGACGCCCTGAGCCACCTTCGCGTCCGCGGTGTTCGGCACCTGCCTGTAGGCCAGCAGCGCGGCATTCCGGGTCCCCGTTCCGCCAACGGTCAGGGTCGGGGCGTTTGTCAGCGAGGGGAGCGCGGGTGCAATCGTGGGCTGGGGAATCTGTGCGAGCGCCCCCGCGAGGAACGTCACGGTGCCGACGTAGGGCGGAAGGTTGGCGACGCTCGCGGTGGGCTTCGCGCCGCGCTCCAACCCCGTCCCGTTGGTGGGAGGCTTGGTCCTGCCCGCGGTGCCAGCGGCCACCGAAAGGGAGCAGTCGGACGCCTTGGCCTGAAGCAGCACCCGCCCACCACCGCCGCCACCGCCAGGGCCAGGCGCGGTAACGCTGGCCGTCTGCTCAACGTTCACCGAGCCACCGTTGCCACCGTTCGCCACGATGTTCGTGGTGGAGCACAGGTCCGCCAGTCGGATGGAAATGCTTCCACCGGCACCGCCGCCGCCCCCACTCTCGTCGCTGAGCGCAGCGGACTGTCCCGACGCAGTGACCGTGCCGCCCGACAGTTGGTTGGCGCGGAAGAAGATGATGCCGCCACCTCGCCCTCCATTGGGGGTGTTGTTGTTGGCAGTCCCCTGCCCGCTTCCACCGCCACCTCCGAAAGTCAGGTGGTCGAGGGGGGAGTAGCTCAGCGGCGCGCCGCCGAGCCCCCCCACCTCACGGGGGGTGGCTTCCGTCGTGTTGCCACCCACGCCGCCCAACCCGCTGTTTCCACCCCCGCCTCCGCCCGAGTTGGCGCAGATGCCGCCGCCGCCGCCGCTCGTGAAATTCGGGAGTCCTCGCGATGTAGCGGAATACCGGGCAGTCGAGAGTCCCTCGCCCTTCGTGCCGTACTTGGGGTCATTCGTATTGACGTCCCCTGTCGTCATACAGCCGGTAGTCGTCGCACCATTTTCATCCGAGTACGCCCCCCCCCGGGCCCCCTTCCCCGCCGCGCTGATGGACCCGGACGTGTTGAGGTTGATGGTCCCACTGACGAGGAACGCCACCACGCCGCCGACCTGGCCATCCCACGGGAGCGGCTCGATCTTCGCTCCGTCCGCGACGGCGACGGACTGGTACTCGGGAACCGTGACGACCTGGGTGCTGTTGTCTGAATAGGTGTACTTGAGCGGCTCCGTCAGCACCATCGTGCCAGTCTGGCCGTCGTAGGTGCGGATCTTCGCCAGTTCCCAGCGGCCCACCTGGCTGTTGCTCAGGTCGAGGACCTCCTGTTCCGTACCCGCGGGGGGGGCCGTCGTGGGAGTGAAGCCCGTCGTCTGGATCACCATCACCAGCTTGTTGGCCGCGAAGTCGTCGGCATCGACGGAAGTGGCCACGACCCCCCGCTGCTTCGAGCCGGTCGCCAGCTGGGGCAGCCCTATGGGAGTGACCGTGGTCGCGCTGATGGCGGTGACCTGGGCATAGGTGTTGACCTGCACCACGGTCGGCTGGCCGGCGCCGGGGGCCGGGACGGTCAGCACAGTCCCCGTCACCGCCCCCGACCCCAGAAAGAACGTATCCGGGCCGGCCACTGCGGCGAGGGCGGCGAGCAGCACCGCGCTCGCGAGCCCACTCTTGAGCCACTTGTTCTTCATCGCGAATCTCTTTCGAGGAGGGCTCATGGCTCAGGGACGGGGGGTGCCCGTCTTCTCCTTTTCCGGTGCCACCAGCAGGAACTCCACGCGGCGGTTGTTCTCGCGACCGATGGAGGTCGCATTGCTGTCGATGGGGCGGTCCTGCCCGTACCCCACCGCCTGCAACCGCGCGGGGTCCACGCCCTTGTTGATGAGGTACTGCCGCACCGCCTCCGCGCGCGCCTGCGACAGCCGGCGGTTGACGTCCGGGAAGCCGCGGTCGTCGGTGTGCGCGCCCACGACGACGCTGGGAATCTCCGGGTGCTCCTTGACGACGCGGGCCACCCAGTCCAGCACGTCGAAGGAGCGACCCTGGAGGCGCGCCTGCGAGGGCTCGAAGAAGACCTTCCCGATGAGCAGCAGCCGGTCGGGCTTGAGCTCCACCAACGGAAGGAGGTGCAGCGGGCAGCCCATGTTCTTCAGGTCACCCGGCTCGTTCACGCAGCTGTCGGCGCGGTTGGGAATGGTGTCCTTGTCCGTGTCGGACTCCGGGCACCCGTTGCGCTCGACCGGACCGGCCTCGCTCGGGCACTCGTCCTTGTCGTTGTCGATGCCGTCCTTGTCCGTGTCGCGCACCGGGCAGCCGCGGTTGTCCGCCGGCCCCGGGTCCGTGGGGCAGCTGTCGAGCTCGTCGGGCAGGTCGTCCTTGTCCTGGTCCGGGATGGGGCAGCCCTGCCGCGCGGCCGGCCCGGGCTCCACGGGGCAGCCGTCCAGCATGTCCTCGATGCCGTCGCCGTCCGTGTCCTGCGCCGAGCAGCCGTTGCGCGCCACGTCGCCCGCGATGAGCGGGCACTTGTCGTCCGCGTTGCGGACCCCGTCATGGTCCTCGTCGAGGTCCGGGCACTCCTGAATCTTCGCGTCCGGCGCCAGCCCCATCTCGCAGCGGACCGAGGACTCGCCCGGCCCGCGCGGCGGCGTCACCTGGCCGAAGGCCCCGCCGAACATCAACCGGAACAGCGGCGTGCCCGGCGCGGCGCCAATGCCCATGCCCGCCAGCGCGAACAGCTCCAGCGAGTTGCTGACGAGGTAGCGCCCTCCCGGGAGCAGCTCCACGGAGCTGGGCTGGTCCGTCAGCGGCACCATGCCCCGCACGTTGAGCTCCCAGCGCAGCCGCCTGCCGGTGGTGGCCAGCGCCAGACCCACGCGCAGCTCCGCGCCCACCTCGTCCTCGAGGTCTCCCTGCTTCTGCGTGAGCAGCAGCTTGGGGCGCTGGGTGTAGCCCACCTCCGCGCCCGCGCGGATGCGGCCGAAGTGGCGGCCCACCATCAGCTTCGGCGCGAGCCGCAGCGAGTCTCCATCCCGGGAGAAGGCGTCCTTGCTGCCCACCGGGAGCCCCACGCCCAGCTCCGCCGCCAGGTCCACCCCGCCCTGCTCGTCCTGGGTGAGCAGCCCGAAGCGGGCGCTGAACACCGGCGTCGCCAGCGCCTGGCCCGCGGGCGCGGCGATGTTCTTCGCCTGCAACAGCTCCGAGTCCCCGCCCTGGAAGGCGACGAGCGGCACCTGCAGCCCCACCTGCAGCCAGGTCAGCGGCGCATACGCCGCGGCCAGGTGCGCGGTGGCGCGCTGGCCCACCACGGACAACTCCTTCCCGGTGTCCACGAAGAGCAGCGGGTTGTGCGCGTACTGCGCGAGCAGCGTCGCCCGGAAGGTGCCCGCGGGCAGCAGCTCGCCCAGGCCCACCAACAGCGAGCCCTCCGCCCCGGGATTCAACTCCAGTCGCTCCAGGTCGAAGCCTCGCTGAAGCGGCGACGCGTCCTGGGACACAGCAGCCGTGGACGTCAGCGCCAGTGCCAGCGCGAGCCCACGGTGCAGGAGCTTTCTTCTTCTCATGGTTCTCCCGGGTGGAAGCCGTCTGGGTACCCCGGAGCTACCCACGGTTTCAAGCCGGCCCCCCTTTTCCACTCTACACCGAAACCCGACCCACGTCGGATGGCCCCTTCGAAATTGCCCGCCCGCTCTTCCGCTCCAATGAAAATTTCGTGTCAGGGATCTTTGCTACGCCAATTCATGGCATGCTGCTCAACCACTCACGGGCCCCGCATTCCTTGCGAGGCCTTGCGCCGGGGGACTGAAGATGATCGCGAACGCCGCCTTGCTCGCCAATCAGGCCGAGTTCGAGTTCCAGGCAGGTCCCTTCACTTCCGGTGAGCTGGCGGTGCTCGGCTTCGAGGCCGAGGAGACGCTGTCGCAGCCCTACGCGGTGGAAGTCGCGCTGGCGGCGAAGCCCGACGTGGAGGTGGAGGAGAAGTCGCTGCTGGGCAAGGACGCGCGCCTCACCATCATGCTGGGCGACGGCACCGCGCGCTTCTTCCACGGCATCGTCTCGCGCATGTCCCGCTGGGACGAGGGCAGCGGCCCCGAGCGCCGCCGCTACCGCGCCACCGTGGTGCCGCGCCTGTGGACGCTCCGCCACCGCCGCAAGAGCCGCATCTTCCAGGAGCTGACCGTCCCCCAAATCGTCCACAAGGTCCTGGACGAGGCCAAGGTGGAGCACCGGCTCGCCCTCAACGGCGACTACCCCAAGCGCGACTACTGCGTGCAGTACCGCGAGTCGGACCTGGACTTCGTGTCCCGCCTCCTCGAGGAGGAGGGCATCTTCTACTTCTTCGAGCACGGCGAAGAGGCCCACATGATGGTGCTGGGTGACGGCGACTCCGCCAACCCCGCCATGCAGGGCGACGCGACGCTCGTCTACCGCGAGCGCAGCCACATGGTGGCCTCCGCGGAGTACGTGCACGAACTGGTGGCGCGCACCGAGGTGCAGCCCGGCGCCGTGGCGCTGCGCGACTACAACTTCCTGCGCCCCGCCCAGGACCTGGGCGCGTCCTCGGAGGCCGAGGGCGGCGAGACGGCGCTCGAGATCTACGACTACCCCGGCCGCTACGAAGAGCCGGGCCCCGGCAAGAGCCTCGCGAAGGTGCGCCTGGAGGAGCTGCGCGCGCGGGCGGAGACGGTGACGGGCGCCAGCTACAGCCGTCGCATCTGCGTGGGCCACTCCTTCGAGCTGGCCGAGCACCCCGACGAGGCCCTCAACCGCAAGTACCTGCCGGTGTCGGTGCGGCACGTGGGCCACCAGTCCGAGGCGATCAGCATCGAGCAGGGCTCTCTGAAGAGCCGCGAGGGCTACCGCAACGAGTTCCTGTGCCAGCCGGCCGAGGTGCCCTTCCGCCCGGCCCGCGTGACGCCCCGCCCGGTGATTCCCGGTGCGCAGACGGCCATGGTGGTGGGCCCCGCGGGCGAGGAGATCCACACCGACGAGCACGGCCGCATCAAGGTCCAGTTCCACTGGGACCGCGAGGGCAAGCAGAACGACAAGAGCTCCTGCTGGATTCGCGTCAGCCAGGCCTGGGCCGGCCCGGGCTGGGGCGCGCTGTACCTGCCGCGCATCGGCCATGAAGTCGTGGTGGAGTTCCTCGAGGGCGACCCGGACCGGCCCATCGTCACCGGCAGCGTCTACAATGGGCAGAACCCCACGCCCATCGACCTGCCCGGCAACAAGACGCAGAGCACCCTGCGCTCCAGCTCCAGCCCCGGCGGGGACGGCTCCAACGAGCTGCGCTTCGAGGACGCCGCCGGCTCCGAGCTCGTCTACATGCACGCGCAGAAGGACTTCAACATCGTCGTCGAGAACGACAAGACGCAGGAGGTCCGCGGCAACGAGACGCTCCTCGTCAAGAAGGACCGCTCGCGCACCATCGAGGGCAACCAGGCCCTCACGGTGAAGAAGAACGACGACAGCACCGTCCAGGGCAACCAGACGCTCGCCGTCACCGGCAACCGCTCCACCACCGTGGCCGGCAACCACACCGAGGCGGTGGCGGGGGACCAGTCCATCAGCGTCAGCGGCAACCAGTCCCTCAACGTGGCCATGGCCTCCGCGGAGACGGTGGGCCTGGGGAAGATGCTCAACGTCGGCGGCGCGCTCGCCGTCACCGTGGGCGCGGCCTTCAACGAGCTGGTGGGCGGGCTCAAGTCGGAGCAGGTCGGCGGCGCCAAGGTGGAGGTGGTGGGCGCCAAGAAGTCAGAGACGGTGAAGGGCTCGCGCACCATGCAGGTGGGCGGAGACCTCTCCGAAGAGGTCGGCAAGTCCCGCACCCTCAAGGTGGAGAAGGACCTCCTCGTCAGCGTGGGCGGCAAGGTGAACCACGCAGCCAAGGACGCCTACACCCTGTCCGCCAAGGAAATCTCCCTGGTGGCCCAGGAGCAGTTCACCCTCAAGGTCGGCTCCGCCACCTTGCAGGTGAAGAAGAACGGCGACGTCGTCATCAAGGGCGCCAAGATCGAGGTCACCGCCAGCGGTGACGTCATCATCAAGGGCTCGAAGATCTCGGAAAACTAGAAGCAACCGGGCAGGCGAAAGGGGTGGTGGCTTGAAACCACTCCGTCCTGTCTGGCAGTTTACGCTTTGCACGTAACCGCTCGGCGTTACGGGCGCTCTTTCCAAGGAAACTGGATGTTGGCGCAAAGACACACTGGCGCCGGTACGGGGGGGATGGCCGTCCGGTGTCTTCGGTGGGGTGTGGTCACCGCGCTCGCGCTCGTCCTGGGCGGGAGTGCAGGCTGCGCGAAGCGCATTCCCCAGGCGTGTGAGACGCCTCCTCCCTTCCAGGTCGTCGTGGACGCGTCGGAGCAGCTCAATCCGGACGCGCGCGGCCGCTCACTGCCGACGGTGGTGCAGATTGTCCAGCTCAAGGACAGCGTCCGGCTGGAGCGCGCGGGCTTCAAGGACCTGTGGGGCAAACCCGAGGAGCTCCTGAAGGAAGACCTGCTGCAGGTGGCGGAGGTGGTGGTGCCGCCGGGCCGCAAGGTGACGCGCTGGGTGCAGCGGGATCCGAAGGCGCGCTTCGTGCTGGCCATGGGCCACTTCCGCCAGCCGCTGGGCTACTCGTGGCGCACCGTCGCGGTGCTGCCGGTGGTGAAGGAGTCCCAGTGCGTGGAGCGCCCCGCCGGTGACCAGGGTGAGCCGAAGCCGGAGGACGAGGTGTTCCGCTACCGGCTGCAGGGCTACCAGATCGACTTGTTGTTCCGCCCCATCACGCAGGCGCCCACGCGGGCGCCCACGCGGGCTCCGGAGGTCCAACCCCAAGCGGGCGACAGCGCGTCGCCGCGGAGAGGTGTATGAAGTCCGTGCAGCGAGTCGTGTGGTCGGAGGGCATGTTCATGAGCCCCCACCACCTCCAGCAGCAGGACCTCTACCACGAGCAGCTCCTGGACCTGCGCCTGGCGGCCCTGGAGCCGTACCCGTGGGGCGTGGTGTCCCTGGAGGTGGACATGGAGGCGCTGCGCGCGGGCACCGTCCAGCTGTCGCGCTTCATGGGCGTGCTCCCGGACGGGCTGCCGGTGGCCTTCGAGGCCGGTGACGCCGAGGCCCCGCCCGCGCGCCCCGCGGAGGGCTACTTCCCGCCCGCCCAGCGCACCCTGGACGTGTACCTCGGCGTGCCGCGCGAGCGCAGCGGCGTGGAGAGCTTCGGCAGCGGGGAGCGGCTGGGCGGCAGCCCGCGCTACACGCCCTCGGCGCGTCCCATCAGCGACTTGACGGCGTCCACGTCCATCTCCCAGGTGGCCTTCGGCCAGCGCAACGTGCGGCTGCTGTTCGGCACCGAGCCGCGCGACGACTTCGACTCCATCAAGCTGTGCGAGCTGTCCCGCGACAAGTCGGGGAACCTGACGCTCGTCGAGACGTACATCCCTCCCTGCCTGCGCATCGACGCGTCGCCGTTCATCATGAACGAGCTGCGCACGCTGCTCCGGCTGATGGTGTCCAAGCAGCGCCAGCTCTCCTCGCGCCGGCGGCACCGCGACGCGTCCGCGCTGGAGTTCACCGCGGGCGACGTGACGCTCTTCCTGGAGCTCAACGCGCTCAACGGCACCATCCCCTACCTCCAGCACGCGCTGGACGCGGGCAACCTGCCGCCGCGCGACGTGTACCTCACGCTCATCCAGACGGCGGGCCAGCTGTGCACGTTCTCCGCGAGCGCGGACCCGTCCACCCTGCCCTCCTTCCAGTTCACCAACCTGCGGGCCACGTACGAGGAGCTGTTCCGCCGCATCACCGACCTGATGCGCTCGGTGGCGCTGGAGCAGTGCCTGACGGTGGACCTTTCGGTGGGCACCGACGGCATGTTCCGCGGGCGGCTGGAGGACGAGCGGCTGGAGCGCTGCGGCCAGTTCCTGCTCGCCGTGCGCAGCGAGCTGCCGGAGAAGACGGTGGCGGAGCAGCTGCCCAAGCTGTCCAAGGTGGCCGCGTGGGACGACATCCGCGCGCTCCTCCAGGCCGCCGCGCCCGGCGTGCCGCTGGCGGTGACGTACCGCCCGCCGCCGGAAGTGCCGGTGCAGCCGGGCACCGTCTACTTCAGCCTCAGCATGAATGACGGCTACTGGAAGAACGTGATGCGAGACCGGAACCTCGCGCTCTATCTGCCGCAGCCCTTCGACGCGAGCCGCACCAGCGTCGAGCTGCTCGCGGTCCCCACCGCCAATCGCTGACGCCCCGCCCTGCCCATGGACCGAGTCACTGAAGCCACGAAGGACTGTTTCGACGCCGCCATTCAATTGCGCGGCTCGGATTCAGCAGCCGTCCCCCCGCCGGAGACGCTGCACCACCGCCTGCGCGGAGTGGTGGACGAGATGCTGAGGCGCGCCGCGGTGCTGGGCTTCAGCCATCAGGACGCCCAGGACATGGCGTACGCGATGGTGGCGCTCATCGACGAGGTGGTGCTCGGCCGGCCGGAGGAGTACCGCCAGTTCTGGAGCTCCAACCCGCTGCAGCTCCACTACTTCAACGAGAACGTCGCCGGTGACGGCTTCTTCGCCCGGCTCAACACCGTGCGCAAAGACCCGCACCGCGCGGAAGTCTTGCAGGTCTATTACCTGTGCATGCTCTTCGGCTTCCAGGGCCGCTACCGCATCCGCGGCGGCGAGCTGGAGCTGATGACGCTCATCGACACCGTGCAGAAGGACCTGGAGCGCGCGCGCCCCTTCGACTTCGACGTGCTGTCGCCCCACGGCGAGCGCCCCACGGAGTCGCTGCTGTCCAAGCGGAAGAAGGCCTCCATGCTGGGCATCTCCGCCGGCGCGCTGGCGGTGGCGGTGCTCTTCTACGGGGTGCTGCAGTTCTTCATCAATGACACGGTGGGCGAGTTGAAGAGCCGCATCGAGGTCCACGCAGCCAAGAACACGGCCAGCACGGGCGGCAACGCCGACACCACGGCCTCCACGGGGGGCGCGCAATGATGGCTTACCTGCTGCCACTGCTGGGCATTGGCGCGCCCACCTTCGCGCTCCTGAGCTTCCTCGGCTTCTCGCCGAAGGAGGCGGCCATCATCGCCGCTCTGGCGGGACTGCTCGCCATGGGCGTGGTCTGGCTGGTCAAGCGCATCCGCGCGCGGCGCGCGGCGAAGAAGCTGGAGGGCGCGCTCGCGACGCAGGCGGAGGAACAGACGGCCACGGTGCGGCCGGACCTGCAGCCTGAAATCAAGGCCATGCAGGCCGAGTTCACCAAGGCGGTGGAGGCGCTCAAGACCTCCAAGCTGGCGCGCGGCGGCAAAGACGCCCTGGCCGTCCTGCCCTGGTACCTCATCGTCGGTCCCCCGGGCGCGGGCAAGAGCACGGCGCTGCGCAACTCCGGGCTGAAGTTCCCCTACCTCTCCGCGCGCGGCGGCGTGCGCGGCGTGGGCGGCACGCGCAACTGCGACTGGTGGCTCACCAACGAGGCCGTCATCCTCGACACGGCGGGCCGCTACACCAGCGCGGAGGAGGACCGGCCGGAGTGGCTGGCCTTCATCGACACGGTGGCCAAGCACCGCCCCGGCCGTCCCATCAACGGCCTCATCGTGGCCATCAGCGTCAGCGAGCTGATGAACGCGGACCCGCAGGCCGTGGGCGAGATGGGGCAGACCATCCGCGAGCGCCTGGATGAAATCACCACCCGGCTGAAGATGCTGGTGCCGGTGTACGTGATGATTACCAAGTGCGACCTGCTGCCCGGGTTCGTGGAGATGTTCTCGGACCTGTCGCGCGTGGAGCGCGGGCAGATCTGGGGCTTCACGGTGCCGGTGGAGCAGCAGCGCGAGGCGAGCACGGACCTGTTCCGCGAGCGCTTCGACGAGATGCTCTCCGTGCTGGAGCAGCGCTCGCTGCGCCGGCTGGGCCAGGAGCGCCGGCTGGAGACGCGCGAGAACATCTACGGCTTCCCGCAGAAGTTCGACGCGCTCCGGAAGAACCTCTCCGAGTTCCTCCAGCCGCTCTTCCTGGAGAACGTGTTCCAGGACACGCCCGTCTTCCGCGGCCTGTACTTCAACAGCGGCACGCAGGACGTGCGCGCGGTGGACAAGGTGTCCCCGTCCGCCTCGGAGCTGTTCGGCAGCACCAACGGCCGGGCGCAGACGGACGGCGCCACGGAAGGCCGCAGCTACTTCCTCTGGGACGTCTTCACCAAGGTGATGTTCCAGGACCAGCAGATGGCGGTGCGCAGCTCGCTGGAGGAAGCGAGGGTGCGCCGGCAACGGCTGGTGCTGGCGAGCGCCGCCCTGGCGGCCACCGCGCTGATGCTGTCGCTGCCCACCCTGTCCTTCTTCCAGAACCGCTCCATGGCGCAGGCGGTGACGAAGGCCATCACCGACGTGAGCCTGGACCCGCGCGACGACATCCGCCGCGTGGAGGACCTGATTCCCCTGCGCAACCGGCTGCAGGAGCTGACCGAGTACGACGAGCATGGCGCGCCCCTGTGGATGCGCTTCGGCCTCTACCAGGGCGACAAGATGCTGCCGCAGGCGCGGCAGTTCTATAACGCCGCCCTGCGGCGGGTGCTGCTGGGCAAGCAGTTCGAGCTCATCCAGCAGCGGCTGGACGCCTTCGGGAAGAACCCGGACCTGCTCACGGTGCGCAACGACTCCGACTACAGCAAGCACTTCGACGCGTACCGGCAGTACTTCGACGACCTGAAGCTGTACCTGCTGGTGACGACGCCCCGGAACCCGAGCGAGCCGGAGCTGGACGAGACGCAGCAGAAGTGGCTGGTGCAACAGATTGTCAGCCACTGGAAGCGCGTGCGGGGCGACTCGGTGGACGAGCGCGCGGTGGAGAACCACGCGTCCACGTACCTGCGCATGCTCGCCAACGAGCAGATGCTTCCGGAGGAGCAGAAGCCGGCGCGGGCCGAGCGCATCGCCTTCCCGCGCGAGAAGGGCGTCATCACCTCGGCGCGGCGCTCGCTCAACAACGTGCCCCTGGTGCGCCTGGAGCTGGCGCAGCTGGTGGCCAACGTCAGCAACGAGTTCCCGGACCAGTCGCTGGAGCAGCTGATGGGCTCGGTGCCGCAGATGAACGCCACCAACCGGGTGCGCGGCGCCTTCACGCGCACCGCGTACGACCAGGTCATCCGCGAGCGGCTGGAGCGGGCCTTCCAGGATCAGCAGTCCTGGGTGCTGGACCGCGACGAGAAGGTGGACGCGGTGGAGTCCCGCCGCGAGCTGCGCACGCGCTACTTCGAGGCCTACATCCAGGAGTGGCGGGACTTCCTCATGTCCATCCGGGTGCAGGCGCCGGAGAACCTCACGCAGATGGAAAGCCTGCTGACCAACCTGACGCGCGGCAAGCCCAAGCCCTACGGCCGCCTCTTCGATGCGCTCGCCCACAACCTGCAGCTGGAGCGTAGCGAGAAGGCGGCGGAGACGGTGGCCAGCCGGATGCCCGAGTCGCTGCGCAAGCTGTTCGGTTCCGACCCGCAGAAGGCCGCGGAGCCGAAGCGGGAGCTGCTGGACCCGAGCTCCCCGTCCGGCGCACAGGAGGTGACGGCGCGAGACGTGTCGCGGGAGTTCGCCTCGCTCATCCGCTTCACCACGGAGAAGATCCGCTCGCCGGATGACCAGGAGGACCTGACGGCGCTGATGTCCTACGAGGACCAGCTCACCATGGTGCAGAGCACCCTGCTGGCCGTGAAGGACAAGCCGGCCGAGTCGGGCCTGCTGCTGGACAAGATTGAGTCCACCCGCACCGACGTGGACCTGATGGTGCGCAAGCAGTCGGACAACGTCGCCATCTTCGAGCGGCTGCTGCTGCCGCCCTTCCAGGAGATGCGCACGGTGGTGTTCGAGGGCGTGGCGGACAGCAAGAGCAAGCTGTGGTGCGAGCAGGTGGTGTCGCCCTTCCAGCAGGCCTTCAAGGGGCTCTACCCGTTCGACCGCGCGTCGCAGAAGGATGCGCCGCTGCCGGAGGTGGCCGAGTTCCTGCGGCCCGAGGGCGGACTGGTGCGCAAGTTCGTCAAGGAGCAGCTGCTGGAGGACGTGGTGCCCACCGGACGCAAGTGGGAGTTCACCTCGTCGGGCGGCGCCATGTACCGGCCGGATCTGCTCACCTTCCTGGAGAAGACGGGCGCGCTGTCCACCACCCTCTTCCCGGGCGGCGACACGGTGGACCCGCTGGTGCGCTTCCAGGTCCGCCTGCGTCCGGGCGTCTCCGCGGACGGCACGGCGTCGCAGATCTCCTCCATCACCTTCACGCTGGACGGCACCGACGAGACGTACCGCAACGGCCCCGACACGGTGTGGAAGCCGATGATCTGGCCCGGCCAGGCCGGCAAGCTCGGCGCGCGCATCCTCGTGCAGAGCGCGGACGGAGCCACCGAGACGGCGCTGGAGGCCGAGGGCGAGTGGGGCCTGTTCCGCCTGCTGGAGCGCGTCAAGCGCATCGAGCCCAGCGCGGACGGACGCTACTTCACGGCCACGTGGGAAATCGAGGAGATGAACGGGGCGATGGTCTCCATCGACTTCCGCCCCGAGCGCACCGCCAACCCGTTCTTCGGGCTGGGCGGCAACACCTCGAAGCTGCTGGCCATCTTCCGGGATCCGGGCCTGCAGCCTCCCCTGGGCATCTCGAGGAAGAAGTCCGGGTGCGGACCCCAGCCCGTCGCCTCGGGTGGAGTCCCCTGACATGACGGTGCAGTCGCAGCGCATCGGCCTGTTGGGCAAGACGCCCCGCCAGGCCGAGTTCATCAAGCTCAACGCCGCCACGCCTCTCGCCCTCCAGCTCTACGGCTGGATGGAGGAAGGGGTGGAGCGCGCGCGGAGGGCCCGGGTGGACCTGCCCTCCGAGCCGGTGAACTTCGTGTTCACCGTGCCCGGGCAGAAGCAGGCGCTGGTGGGGCTGATGGCGCCCAGCGTGGACAGCGTCGGGCGGGCCTTCCCGCTCGCCGTCTTCACCGAGGTGGCCTCGGCGGCCACGGCCCCGCGCTACGCGCTGACGCCGGAGGCCTTCCAGCCCTTCCTTCGCGCCGCCGGTGTCCTCGCCCGGTCCGCGGCGGAGCTGGACGTGCCGCAGCTGCTGGAGCGCGCGGCGGCGCTGCCCCTGCCCGGCCCGGGCGACTTCAGCGTGGCGCAGCGGCTGCGTGACGCCGCGCTGGCGGAGCACCGCACCCAGGACCTGCTGGGCCCGGTGGTGGAGGGCACGCCGGACGGCGGCCGCTACTACGCACTGCACACCTTCCTCACCGCGTGCGTCGGCGAGCGCGGCCGCGAGCAGTCCGCGGCGGGCGTGGCGCTGGACTGCCCGTTCTCCACGCGCGTGGGCCCGGTGGCGTGGCTGGAGCTGTCCTCGCGCCTCTTGCGCTGGCCCAGCCAGCCCCCGGCCTTCTTCTGGTCCGAGGGCGACAAGCCCCGGCTGCTGCTCAGCCTGGGCGCGGCCACTCCAGCCCTCTTCCTGGCCCTGGCCCAGCCTGGCCGTCCGGGCGCCCAGGTGTGGCCGCTGCGCACCGAGCGGCCCGCCGCCATCGACAACGCGCGCAAGGGCCTCAAGGCCGCCGCGCGCCAGGTCATCGACGCTCCCTCCACCACCCTCGAGCAGCTGCTGCGCGCGCTGGCTCCCTGAAACCCGTCTGCCTCTATGCCGCCCACCCTCGAAGAGCTTCGTGAGCGCGCCCGACCCTGGACCGAGCCCGTGCCCGGCGCCGCCCCCGCCGGGGTGCAGGCCAAGCACGAGCCGGCCTACGAGGCCATCGCCGCGGAGGTGGCCCGGCTGGAGTCCCCAGCCTCCAGCGGCGTACGCTGGGACGACGTCGTCCAGGGCGCGGGGGAGCTGCTCAAGGGCACCACCAAGGACCTCTGGCTGGCCTCGTACATGGCCTATGGCCTGTATGCCACGCGCGGCCTGGACGGCGCGGCCACCGGCGCCGCCGTCATCGCCGAGGTGGCCGAGCGGTACTGGCCGGACCTCTTCCCCGAGCTGAAGCGGCTGCGCGGCCGGGCCAACGCCGTGGGCTGGTTCGTGGAGCGGCTGGGCCGCATGCTCCCCTCGGTGGAGCAGGCCAGCGTGAGCGCGGAGTCGCTGGAGACGCTGTCCGTCGCGCTGAAGCGGCTGTCGCAGCTGTCCCGCGAGCGCTTCGCCGACTCGGCGCCCGCCTTCGGCCCGCTGCAGGACGCCATCTCCCGGCTGCGCGCCGGACTGCCTCCGCCCGAGCCCGCGCCGGCGCCTCGAGACTCCGCGCAGTCGGACGCCTCGCCGGCGAACGGCGATTCCGCGAGTGAGGACTCCGGGAGCACCGCCGCGAATGCCGGCTCGGGACACCCTGCTTCCGCGAACGGGGCCTCCGGGAACGCGGCGGCAAGGAACGCCACCGCGAACGGCGCCGCGGGGCATGCGACTGCCGCGAACGGCGCTTCCGGGAACACCGCCGCAGCGAAGGCCGCCGGGAATTCCACCGTGCAGGCCGCGCCCGCCCGGAACACCGTCGCGCCTTCCACGCCCGTGGCGGTGCCTGCCCTTCCGGCGCTGCCGGCCTCGCCGGACCTGTCCACCGCGGACGCCGTCACGGACTTCCTGCGCAACGTGGGCACCGCGCTCCTGGGCGCCGCCGGGGCGCTGCGCCGCGCAAGCGTCGCGGACCCGCTGCCCTACCGGCTGATGCGCATGGGCCTGTGGCTGCACCTGGCCCGGCCGCCCGCCGCCGGCGCCAATGGCCGCACCCCGCTGCAGCCGCTGCCGGACGCGCTGCGCACAAAGCTGGAGACGCTGGAGAACAACCAGCGCTGGGCCGACCTGCTCGACGAGGCCGAGTCCGCACTGGGCCAGCACCGCTTCGCGCTCGGCCTGCACCGCTTCAGCGCCGCCGCCCTCACCGGCCTGGGCGAATCCCACGCGGCCGCCCACGCCGCGCTCGTCCAGGAGCTGGGCGCCCAGCTGCGCCGCATGCCCGGCGTCGAGGAACTCGTCGCCGCCAACGGCAAGCCCCTCACCGACGACGTCACCCGCGCCTGGCTGCGCGCGCAGGTGATCCCCACGAGCACATCCTCCGCCACCGCTTCCACGGGCCCCGTCTCCGCCGCCTCGCCGCTGGCCCTGCCGCCGCTGTCGCTTCCGTCCGAAACGTCCGCTGCTGGAAGCAGCCCTGCCCTGGAGGATGAAGCCCGCGCGCTGCTGGCCGAGGGCCGCGTTCACGAAGCCGTAACCCGATTGCAGGGCGCCATCGCCGCCGCCACCACCGGCCGCGCCCGATTCCTTTCACGACTGGCATTGGCGCGGCTGTGCGCCAATGCGGGACAGCTCCCGCTCGCCCGCGCCGTCTACGACGCGCTCGACGAGGAGGTGTCTGCCCATTCTCTCGACACGTGGGAGCCCGCCCTCGCGGCCGCATGCCTCGAAGGCTGGTTGTCGACGCGCGCCCCTGGGGAAAAGGAGGGGGGACGGGTGGCAGCGAAGATTCGAAACCGGTATCGTCGTCTAGCGCGGTTGGATTCTTCTGCCGCGTTGCGCGTCGGCGCCTGATGCAACCCTGTTGTACCGCGGCGAAGCTCCACCCCATGCGACGCCCGCGCCAAAAACGCAGCACTCAAGGAGAAAGCCGCAGATGAGCAAAGAGAGTTCTGTCGCCCCTACCGAGCGCGTCAACATCGTCTACAAGCCCGCCACCGGCAACGCCCAGGAGCAGGTCGAGCTGCCGCTGAAGGTCCTCATGATGGGGGACTTCACCGGCCAGGCCGATGACCGCCCGCTGGAGCAGCGCGCGCCCATCAACGTCGACAAGGCCAACTTCAACGAGGTGATGGCCCAGCAGGGTCTGAAGGTCACCCTCACCGCCGCCGACAAGCTCGCCGGTGACCCGAACGCGACGATGAACGTCACGCTCCAGTTCAAGAACCTGAACGACTTCTCTCCCGAGAGCGTCGTCAACCAGGTGCCCGAGCTCAAGAAGCTGCTCGAGCTGCGCAGCGCGCTCAACGCCCTCAAGGGGCCCCTGGGCAACCTGCCCGCGTTCCGCAAGAAGCTGCAGTCGATGCTCGCCGACGAGGAGGGCCGCAAGGCACTCATCAAGGAACTGGGCCTCAAGGACGAGACCAAGTAGCCCTTTCCGGGGGATTTGAGACACCATGCCTAACGAGACCCAGACCCAACCGAAGTCCACCGG
This sequence comes from Pyxidicoccus caerfyrddinensis, assembly GCF_010894405.1. GTDB lineage: Bacteria > Myxococcota > Myxococcia > Myxococcales > Myxococcaceae > Myxococcus > Myxococcus caerfyrddinensis. Next base: position 35,600 of record NZ_JAAIYA010000031.1, on the reverse strand, counting down.
CGTCGCCGCTGACGCCTCCCTGTCCCTCCTCGACGAGATTCTTTCCGAGGCCAAGCTCAAGCCGAAGGACGAGGGCTATGACGTCGCCAAGCGCGGCGTGCAGGCCTTCATCACGGAGATGCTGGCGCCGCACCGCTCCGAGGAGCGCGTGGACAAGGCCCTCGTCGACGCGATGATCGCCGAAATCGACAAGCGCCTGTCCGCGCAGGTCAACGAAATCCTCCACGCCAAGGAGTTCCAGAAGCTGGAGGCCTCCTGGCGCGGCCTGAAGTTCCTGGTCGACCGCGTGGACTTCCGCGAGAACACCCGCGTGGAGATGCTCAACGTCTCCAAGGAAGACCTCCACAAGGACTTCGAGGACGCGCCGGAAGTCACCAAGAGCGGCCTGTACAAGCTCGTGTACTCCAACGAGTACGGCGTGTTCGGCGGCAAGCCCTACGGCATCATCAACGCCAACTACGACTTCGGCGTCGGCCCGCAGGACATGGACCTGCTGCGCAAGTGCGCGTCCGTGGCCGCCATGGCCCACGCGCCCTTCATCGCCAACGCCGCGCCGGACGTCTTCGGCGAGCAGAGCTTCCTCAAGCTGCCGGACCTCAAGGACCTCAAGTCCCTCTTCGAGGGCCCGCAGTACGCCCGGTGGCACTCGTTCCGCGAGAGCGAGGACGCGCGCTATGTGGGCCTCGCCCTGCCGCGCTTCCTGCTGCGCCTGCCCTACGGCGAGAAGACCGTCCCCGTGAAGGCCTTCAACTTCACCGAGGACGTCGTCGGCAGCCACGACCGCTACCTCTGGGGCTACGCCTCCATCGCCATGACCAGCCGCGTGGCGGACTCCTTCGCCAAGTTCCGCTGGAGCCCGAACATCATCGGTCCCCAGTCCGGCGGCGCGGTGGAGAACCTCCCGCTGCACCAGTACGAGGCCATGGGGGAAATCCAGACCAAGATTCCCACCGAGGTCATGCTCACCGAGCGCCGCGAGTACGAGCTGGCCGAGGAGGGCTTCATCGGCCTCGTCTTCCGCAAGGACTCGGACAACGCCGCGTTCTTCAGCGCCAACTCGGTGCAGAAGCCCAAGTTCTTCGGCAACACGCCCGAGGGCAAGGCGGCGGAGACCAACTACCGTCTGGGTACGCAGCTGCCGTACATGTTCATCATGACCCGCCTGGCGCACTACATCAAGGTGCTGCAGCGCGAGCAGATTGGCAGCTGGAAGGAGAAGTCGGACCTGGAGCGCGAGCTCAACCACTGGATGAGCCAGTACATCTCGGACATGGACGACCCGGCGCCCGCGGTGCGCTCGCGCCGCCCGCTCCGTGCCGCGCGCGTGACGGTAGAGGATGTGGACGGCCAGCCCGGCTGGTACCGCTGCAGCCTGCAGGTGCGCCCGCACTTCAAGTACATGGGCGCGTCGTTCACCTTGTCCCTGGTGGGCAAGCTGGACAAAGAGTGAGCGCGGCTCACGCACTGTCGGTCGAATCAGCTAGTTTGTAGGGGCCCCACCACCCGGGCTCGCAGTGAGCCCGGACCCACGGCGCGCGTTGCGCGCATTGCGAAGAGGTTGAAGCATGGCTGAGTCAGTACACCTGTACCTGAAGGCGAACGGCACCGACATCACGGGCGAGAGCACCCAGACGTCCCTGGGCCGCGAGAACTCCATCGAGTGCGTCTACTACGACCAGAAGGTCTTCACCGCGCGTGAGGCCGGCTCCGGCCTGGCCACGGGCCGCCGCCAGTACGAGGGCATCACCTTCCGCAAGCGCATCGACAAGTCGTCGCCCCTGCTGATGAAGGCGCTCTGCGAGAACCAGGTCATCGAGGCGACCTTCAAGTTCTTCCGCCCGAACCCGACCGGCGACGGCACGACCGAGCAGTTCTTCACCACGTCCATCAAGAAGGCCCGGGTCAACAGCATCAAGCAGTACGTCCCGGACTCCTTCGTGCCGGCGAGCACCAACCTTCCTCCCATGGAGGAGATCACCCTGGTGTTCCACACCATCAACTGGACCATCACCAACGGTGGCGTGACGCACGAGGACACCTGGGACACCCAGCGCTAGTCATGCGCTCCTCCCGCCGGCCGCCCGTGCAGACGTGTACGCGGGCGGTCGGGGGTGGGCTTTCCGGCTGAAGAGACAGAAAGACACCCATGGGCTCCCGAGGCTTGTTGTCCCGCATCGCCGATGGCAACGGCACGCTCGCGCCGCCGGGCGACGTGGTGGAGTCCATCGCCGAGCACCTGCGCAACCTGCTCAACACGCGCAGGGGCGAGTCCGTGGCGGCTCCGGCGTACGGCATCCTGGACCTGAACGACATCGTCCATTCGTACCCGTCGGCCATTCCGAGGATGACGCAGTCCATCCGCACGGCCATCCAGGACTATGAGCCGCGGCTGAAGAACGTGGTGGTGCAGTACTCGGCGGACCCGGCCGACCCGACGGCCCTGCGCTTCGACATCAGCGCCCAGCTGGCGACGCGGGACAGGCGGGGCACGGTGCGCTTCCACACGCAGGTGCATCCGGGCGGACGCGTGGAGCTGTGGTGAGCCACGGGGTGAGTGGCAAAGGGCGAGGATGTTCAGCAAGTACTACCTGAGCGAGCTGTCGTACCTGCGGGAGATGGGCCGTGCCTTCGGGCTGGCCAACCCCTCCGTCGCGGGCCTGCTGGTGGAGCGCGGTGCGGACCCGGACGTGGAGCGGCTGCTGGAGGGCTTCGCCTTCCTGACGGCGCGCATCCGCGAGCGCGTGGACGACGACGTGCCCGAACTGGTGCACGGCCTCACGGAGCTGTTGCTCCCGCACTACCTGCGCCCGCTGCCGGCCTCCACCATCGTCGAGTTCTCCCCGCACCTGCGCGCGCTGCGAGGCCGCTCGCGCCTGGCCGCCGGGGCGGAAGTCGCGTCGCAGCCCATCGACGGTACGTCCTGCGTCTTCCGCACCACCTCGGACGTGGACCTGCTGCCGCTGCAGCTGACGGACGCGCTGCTGGACCGCGCGTCGATTACGTCCCCCGTGCTGCGGCTGTTCTTCCAGACGACGGAGCAGGGCCGCGCGGAGGTGTTCCGCCCGCAGGGCCTGCGCCTGTTCATCCACGGTGAGATGTCCGCCGCGTCGGTGGTGCTGCTGTGGCTCTTGCGCTACTGCCGCCAGGTGCGCGTGCGCGGCGCGTCCTCGGAGGGCGAGGGCTTCAAGCTGCCGGCCAACGCCATCCACCCGGTGGGCTTCGACCGGGACTTCAAGCTGTTGCCGTGGCCGCGCGCCAGCGAGGGCTACCGGCACCTGCAGGAGTACCTGACACTGCCGGAGAAGTTCCTGTTCTTCGACGTGCGCGGACTGGACGCAGCGGCGGGTGTGAAGGACGAGCGCTTCGAGATTGCCTTCCACCTGGAGCGGCCGCCGCCCCTGGACGCGCGCATCCACCGGGAGATGTTCCGGCTGCACTGCGCGCCGGCCGTCAACCTCTTCAACGTGCCGTCGGACCCCGTCCTCCACCACGTGCTCGACAAGGAGCACCTGCTGCGCGCGTCGGACCTGCCGGCCAACCACGCCGAGGTGTACTCGGTGGACACGGTGACGGGCCTGCAGGCCGGCCGCAATGAGCGGCGCCTGTACCGGCCCTTCTTCGAGTTCAGCCACACCTCCGGCGGCGACGCGGAGCAGGCCTTCTACCGCCTGCGCCGCGCACACTCGCCGCTGGACGACGGCATCGACACGTACATCACCCTGGAGACGCCGCGGAACGTGGCGCCGGTGCTGGGCTCGGAGGAGGCGCTCTCCATCGACCTCACGTGCACCAACCGCTCGCTGCCCTCGCGGCTCCAGGTGGGTGACTTGACGGCCTCCACGGCGGCCAGCCCCACGCAGGCGAAGTTCAAGAACATCTCCCCGGTGAGCCGGCCGGCGCGCGCGCCGCTGGGCTCGGAGCTGCACTGGCGGCTCTTGTCGCACCTGGCCATCAACCAGCACTCGCTGGCGGACGCGGCGGCGCTGCGGCGGCTGATGGACCTCTACAACTTCCACTCCCTCACGGACAACCTCGCGGCGCGCGCGAGCCGCCTGCGCATCAACGCCATCCGCGCGGTGGAGACGAAGCCGGTGACGCGCTTCCTGGAGGGCGCGCCGCTGCGGGGCCACAAGACGCGGGTGGACATGGACGAGGAGAACTTCATGGGCGTGGGTGACTCGTTCCTCTTCGGCTGCATCCTCGAGGAGCTGCTCGCGTCCCACGTCACCATCAACTCCTTCAACGAGCTGAGCATCCGGCTCCACCCCTCGCAGACGGAGTACACGTGGCTTCCGAGGAACGGAACTCAGACGCTCTTGTAGCGGCGGCGCGTCAGCTGGCGGAGATGGCGCCCCGGGCGGGCTTCTTCCCCCTGGTGGCCTACCTGGAGCGGCTGACGGCCGAGGCCGTGCGCGTGGGCGGGCCCGGCCCCGTCAACGAGGAGATGATTCGCTTCCGGCACGACCCGTCCCTGGGCTTTCCCAGCGGCGACGTGAAGGAGGTGACGCTGCACGAGGTGCTGGTCCGCGCGGACGACCCGTTCTCCAAGCGGCCGCTGTTCGAGGTGGTGACGAGCTTCCTCGGCCTGACGGGCTCGGTGAGCCCCCTCCCCCACTACCTCGCGGAGGAGGTCGCGCAGGAGGACCCGGACTACCCGGTGCGGCGCGAGTTCCTGGACCTCTTCCACCACCGGCTGCTGTCGCTGCTGTACCGGATTGAGTCCAAGTACCGCGTCACCAGCGAGACGGACACGTCCTTCAAGGACCAGTGGTCCAAGCGGCTGTTGGCGCTGGGCGGCTTCGACACGTACGAGAAGCCCCATGAGGGCAAGCTGCCGACCTGGCGCCTGCTTCGCATCGCCCCGTTGCTGGCCGGGCGCTTCCGCACGGCGGAGCAGCTGGAGGTGGCGCTCCAGGACGTCATGGGCGACGACCTGGAGGGGGCGCGCGTCACGGTGCGCCAGTTCGTGGGCCGCTGGGTGGACATCGACGCCCGGGTGCAACTGGGCCGCCTGAACAACATCCTCGGGCGCAACATGCTCCTGGGCGGCAAGGCCTTCGACCGGACGGGGAAGATTCAAATCCACGTCAGCCCGCTGCCGCCGCGCGCCTACCGGCGCCTGATGCCGGAGGGAGACCTGCTGCCCCTGGTGCGCGAGGTGGTGGCCCTCTTCGTGAAGGACCCGCTCGAGTACGATTTGGAGCTGGGGCTCACCGAGGGCGTGAAGCAGCAGTTCCGCCTGTCCCGCCAGGAGCCGAGCAAGCTGGGCCGGGACACATGGCTCGGCAACAGTCAGCAGACACACCTCAGCGTTCCCGTGGCGAGATGAAATCCCGAGCGGGCGGGCACGAGGGCCGGGGATTTACGGCGCTCTGCCCGCCCGGTATACCGTCCACCATCGCTGTCATTTTCTGGGGGCTCCCATTCGCGTCGATCCGAAAGCGCTCGTCCGTCGTCTGACGCCGACCTCTACCCGTCTGCTCGAGGCCGCGGTGGCCCGTGCGAGCGCCGGGCGGTTCTACGAAATCGTGCCCGAGCACATGCTCGTGCAGATGCTGGAGCCCGAGGACTCGGACGTCGCGCGCATCCTCCAGCAGTTCGGCGTGGACCGCCGCACGCTGCTGGCCAGCATGGAGCGCGCCGTGCAGGGGCTGCGTGCCGGAAGTGCGGGCCGGCCCGTGTTCTCCGAGACGCTCTTCCAGTGGTTCGAGGAGGCGTGGCTGCTGGCCTCCGTGGAGCAGGGCGCCACGCGGCTGCGCTCGGGCGTGCTGTTCGCCCAGTTCATCAGCCGGCGCTCGCGCTACACCGCGGAGCTGTTCCAGGAGCTGGACGCCATCAGCCGCGACGAGCTGATGTCCTCGCTCGACGTGGTGCTGCGCCCCTCTCCGGAGAATGTGGAGGTGGCCTCCGCGGACGCCGCCGCCGCGGGGGGTGGCGCGGCCGGTGCGCCGGGCGGGCGCGGGGACGAGGCGCTCAAGCGCTTCGCCACGTCCTTCACGGGCCGGGTGCGCGAGGGGAAGATCGACCCCATCTTCGGCCGGCACCGTGAAATCCGGCAGATGGTGGACATCCTCTCCCGCCGCCGGAAGAACAACCCCATCCTGGTGGGCGAGCCCGGCGTGGGCAAGACGGCGCTCGTCGAGGGCATGGCCTGGGCGATTGTGCGCGGCGAGGTGCCGGACGCGCTGAAGAACGTGGAGCTGCTGGGCCTCGATTTGGGCCTGCTCCAGGCGGGCGCGGGCGTGCGCGGCGAGTTCGAGAACCGGCTCAAGGCCGTCATCGCCGAGGTGAAGGCGTCCCCCACGCCCATCATCCTGTTCATCGACGAGGCGCACACCATCATCGGCGCGGGCGGCTCGCAGGGCGGCACGGACGCGTCCAACCTGCTCAAGCCGGCGCTGGCGCGCGGCGAGCTGCGCACCATCGCCGCCACCACGTGGGCCGAGTACAAGAAGTACTTCGAGAAGGACGCGGCGCTGGAGCGGCGCTTCCAGCCGGTGAAGGTGGAGGAGCCGAGCGTGGAGGACGCGGAGCTGATGCTGCGCGGCCTGCGCCCCACCTACGAGGCGGCCCACGGCGTCATCATCCGCGACGAGGCCGTCAGCGCCGCGGTGCGCCTGTCCAGCCGCTACATCTCCGGCCGGCAGCTGCCGGACAAGGCGGTGGACCTGCTCGACACGTCCGCGGCCCGCGTGAAGATTGAGCTGTCCACGCGCCCCGAGGAACTGGTGGCGCTGGACCAGGAGATTGCCGCGCTGGAGCGCGAGCGCGACGCGCGCAAGCGAGACCTGGCGGAGGGCACCGGCGGCGAGGACGAGCAGGACGCCCTCAACGAGGCGCTGGAGAAGCTGCGCGCCACGCAGGACGCGCGGGCCACGCTGCACGCGCGCTGGGAGACGGAGCGCACGGCGGTGGCGGCGCTGATGGAGGCGCGCAAGGCGCTGCGCGAGGCGAAGCCGGAGGCGGACACCGCGGCGCTGAAGGAGGCGGTGGACGCGGCGGCGAAGAAGCTGGCCGACGTGCGCGGCGAGGTGCCGCTGGTGCACGCGGACGTGGACGCGGACATCGTCGCGCGGGTGGTGGCGGGCTGGACGGGCGTGCCCGTGGGGAAGATGCGCAGTGACTTGCTCGCCTCGGTGCTGACGCTGGAGGACAAGCTGCGCTCGCGCGTGCGCGGCCAGGAGGCGGGGCTCAAGAAGGTGGCGGAAATCATCCGCATCTCCCAGGCGGGCATCCGCAACCCGGACACACCGATTGGCGTCATGCTCTTCGTGGGCCCCAGCGGCGTGGGCAAGACGGAGACGGCGCTGGCGCTCGCGGACACGCTCTACGGCGGCGAGCGCTTCATGACGACGCTCAACATGAGCGAGTTCCAGGAGAAGCACACGGTGAGCCGGCTCATCGGCTCGCCGCCGGGCTACGTGGGCTACGGCGAGGGCGGCCTGCTGACGGAGGCCGTGCGCCAGCGCCCCTACTCCGTGGTGCTGCTGGACGAGTGCGAGAAGGCCGACCTGGAGGTGATGAACCTCTTCTACCAGGTCTTCGACAAGGGCTCGCTGACGGACGGTGAAGGCCGGCAGGTGGACTTCAAGAACACCGTCATCATCCTCACCAGCAACCTGGGCTCGGACGCGGTGATGCGGATGTACGAGGACTTCGCGGAGCCCACCACCGAGCAGGTGGTGGCGGCCATCCGCCCCGCGCTCAGCAAGCACTTCAAGCCGGCGCTGCTGGCGCGCATGACGATTGTGCCCTTCGGTCCGGTGCAGCGCGACGTGATGCGCCAGATTGCCGAGATGAAGCTGGCGAAGCTGGTGGGCCGTCTGCGGGCCGCCCACAACGTGGAGACGACGCTGGCGCCGGACCTGCTCGACGAGCTGGCGCGCCGGTGCACGGAGTCCGAGATGGGAGCGCGCAACATGGAGCAGATCCTCCAGGGCTCGCTGATGCCCGTGCTCTCCCGTGAGCTGTTGCAGCACCTGGTGGGCGGCGCGGTGCCCCCGAAGCTGCATGTGGCCCTGACCGCGGAAGGCGACTGGGACCTCCAGTTCGCCAATGCCTGAGAGAACCCATGAAACGAACGCTCCAGGTCTCCGCCGTGGCGCTGTCCCTGCTGGCCGGCTGCGCCACCGCGCAAAAACCGTCGTCGATGTGCTTCGCCGAGGCGGGCGCCAACGCGCGCTCCTTCCCCACGCCGGACACATGGTTCGCGCTGCTGCTGCACGGCTATGACAAGGACACCGGCGCGGCGCCCCGCCCCGCGGTGGACTGCACGGGCGCTCCGGTCTGGTCTCAAGACCCCGCCGCCGACGAGTGCGTGGAGGCCGGCCCCGACTCCCTCCCCCTGCCCCCTCCGGAGAAGCTGACGGAGGAGGACCTGGTGATGGAGACGCTCCAGGCCGGGCAGCGGCTGGTGTGGGTGATTACGCGGCGCTTCACCAACGGCGAGGCCCTCGGGCCGGTGGCGCTGGTGGAGACGACCGAGCAGGGCTTCCGCGTGGACGCGCTGGGCTCGCTGCGCGCCATGCCGAAGAACGCGAAGCTGCGGCTGGAGAAGGTGCAGGGCACGAACATCCTCGTCGCGGAGGGCGACGCCTGCACCACGGACGGCGAGGAGGTGTGCCGCCGGCACGCGCGCATCATGCCGCTGCGGCAGAACCGCTTCTTCACCGAGTCCGTGTCCGACAAGGCCCGCGCGTGCCTGGGCGCCGCGTGGTTCCCGCTGTCGCGCGAGCTGGAGTTCGAGCTGCCCAACGGGCTGCGCCGCAAGTTCGAGCTGACGTCCACGCTCACCTACGACGAGAAGGGCATCAGCGTGCAGGAGCAGGTGCAGGTGAGTGACTCGGACCCGAGCCAGCCGGACGTGGCGCCGCGTCTGTACCGCCGCGCGCAGGACGTGCGCACGCTGGAGCTGGCGGACAACGCGCTGCTGGCCCCGAAGCCGTCGCTCTGGTCCCGCATGGTGGAGCAGCAGGAGCGCATCGGCGCCCGGGCCGTCCCGGAGAAGCCCATCTTCGCGCTCCCGGAGAAGAAGAAGCCGGTGCCCACCGAGGCCGACACGGCCACCGCCGAGGCTCCCGCGGCGGACAAGGCCAAGGCCCCCGCCGATGCGGCGAAGGCCGCGACGAACGCCACGAAGACGGTGGCTGCGCCGGGCAAGACGTCCCAGAAGCCCGCCACCACGGCGACGACGACGCCTCCGTAGTCGCGGCCCTGAAGTGGGGCCTGGTGCTCCCTCGTCCTACCCTACCCCCGTGTGCCTTCGGTTTTTCCGAAGTGCCACGGGGGTTTTTCGCAATTGCGCCAAAGGCTCCTCGTGGACAGAGAAGAGATAGGCCCAATGGGGGGCCAGAAGGAGCGTCCTGGATGCGCATCGAAATCCGAGCCCGTCACATCCCCCTCACCGAGACCCTTCGTACCCACTGCGAGCGCCGCGTGCGCTTCGCGCTGGACCGACTGGCGGACCGCGTCAAGGAGGTGGTGTTGCGCTTGGAGGACACCAACGGCCCGCGCGGAGGCGTGGACAAGACGTGCAAGGTGACGCTGCGGCTGGAGCACGGCAAGGAGCTGACGCTGGAGTCGAAGGACACCACGCTCGTGGCGGCGGTGGACCGGGCCCTGGACCGGGCCAGCAACGCGGTCAGCAAGGCGGTGGGCCGCGCCCAGCGGACGGCCGGCGAGAGCCTGCGGACGGCCGAGTGGCAGCCCGAGGAGGCGCCCGCCCTGTCGTGACGTGAGCCAGGGACGGCCGTCCCACCCGGGGCGGCCGTTCCCGGTGTTACCGTGGCGGCCTCCGAGGAGGCGTTGAATGCTGGGCGGTACCGGAGCGCTGGGACGGATGCGGGCCGCCTGGGACATGGCGAGGCGCCGCTGGTGGGTGCGCTGGGGCGTGGACCTGGCCCTGCTGGCGCTCATCGTCGCGGCGGTGACGGCGTGGCAGACGCGCCGCCTGCCCGGGGGCGGGACGCCCGCGCCGGACTTCACCCTGCACACGCTGTCCGGAGACACGGTGCAATTGGACGCACTGCGCGGCAAGCCCGTGGTGCTGGCCTTCTGGGCCCCCTGGTGCGGCGTCTGCAAGCTGGAGTCGTCCAACCTGTCGCTGCTCCAGCGCCTCGCGGGTGACTCCGCACACGTGGTCTCCGTGGCGGTGGCCTACGACAATGAGGAGGCCGTGCGGGTCTTCGCGCGGGAGCATGGCGTGGACTACCCCGTGCTGCTCGGGGATGACGGCATCCAGCGCGACTGGCGCGTGGACACCTTCCCCACCGTGTTCTTCCTGTCGTCCGAGGGCCGCGTGGAGCGCGCCGTGGTCGGCTACACCACGCTCGCCGGGCTGTCGTGGCGGTTGCTGCTGTAACCGGAGTGCGGACCGGCTAGGGAGCAGACCGGGGCCTCAACGGTGGGGCTCCAGAGCGAGGAGTGTTTCCATGTTGGCCCGCACCTGGCGCGGAGTGACGACGGCGACCGACGCGGATGCGTACCAGGCCTACCTGGAGCAGACGGGACTCAAGAACTACCGGGGCACTCCGGGCAACCTGGGCGCGTACTGCCTCCGGCGAGTCTCCGACGGGCGCGCCGAGTTCCTCCTGGTGACGCTCTGGGAGTCCATGGACGCCATCCGCCGCTTCGCGGGCGCTTCCCCGGAGCAGGCCGTCTTCTACCCGGAGGACGACCGCTACCTCATCGACAAGGACTTACACGTGACGCACTACGAAGTACCCTTCGCTTCGGTGGCGGGCCCACTCCCGTGACGCCACGACGGATTGCCGGACCGGCTGGGAGCCTGAGCGTCGTAGACGTCCCCGGCGCGAGCACGGACGCGCTGCCGGTCGTCTTCGTCCACGGCCTCGCCGGCAATGCGGCGCACTGGGAGGCCCAGTTCCGGCACCTCGCCCCTTCCCGGCGCGTGGTGGCCGTCGAGCTTCGCGGCCATGGAGGATCGGAGCCACCTCGGGACGGCGACTACTCCCTGGAGGCGCTCGCGCAGGACGTGGCCACGGCGGCGGAGGTGCTCGGGCTCGGGCGCTTCGTCCTGGTGGGCCACAGCATCAGCGGTGGCGTGGCGCTGGCCTGCGCCGCGGCCTGGCCCGAGCGCGTCGCCGGCCTGCTGCTGGTGGACCCGATGAGCGACTCGCGTCACTTCCCCGAGGCGGACAAGGAGGCGTACATCGCGTCGCTCGCGTCGGACGCCTACGCGCGCGTCATCCGGGAGGACTGGCTGGGCATGGTGGGCGCGGTCCCCGAGGTGCGGGAGCGACTCCTGCGCGACCTGGACGCCACACCGAAGGAGGCGGTGGTGGGCATCCAGCGCGCCCACCTGTGCTTCGACCCCGTCACCGCGCTCGCGCGCTATCCCGGGCCCGCCCTCTCACTGGTGCTGCCCTCCAATGACACGGAGCACAGCTTCCACCGGCTGGGCAGGGGCTTCCCCCACCAGGTGCTCCGCGAAGGCAGCCACTGGGTGCACCTCGAGCGGCCCGGTGACGTCAACCGGGCCCTCGATGGCTTCCTCGTGAGCCTCAGAGGCGGATGAGCTCCACGTCATCCATGTGGATGAAGTTGCCCGAGTTCCCCACCGTGGCCCGCGTGTGGAACCCCAGCTCCAGGGAGCCGCCGGTGACGGAGATGGCGGGCGTCTCCACGAGCGTCCACGCCCCATACGTCCCGAGGTCCGTGTACACGGGCGCGCAGCCGCCGCACGTCTTCGCCTGGAGGCGCGCGATGTCGAATGCGCCGCCCTTCCGCACCCACGCGCGGACCTTGTAGTTGCCCGAGGGCAGTCCCGAAGCGACCTGGTACGTCCACACCTCGAACGGCGAGCCGTTGTTCCAGTGCGTCAGGTGGTAGCTGCCCGAGTGCCCGCCGTTGTACGTCTCGCTGAAGTCCGCGGCCTCGGTGGCGTTGGGGCTCCACGTCGCCCAGCCCGTCATGCCGGACTCGAAGCCGGGGTTGGTGAGCGTCGCGGGCGGCACGCTGCCCGCGTCGTACCAGCGCACCCACTCCACCTCCATCGTCTTGCGCTCGCCCGACGCGAGCGCGATGGAGCTGGCCGGCGCGTTGCCGTACCAGTTCCCGCCCAGCGCCAGGTTCAGGAGGATGTAGTGGTTCTGCTGGAACGCGGGCTGGTTGTGGAAGAAGTCCGCGGTGGCCCGAACCTGGTTGTCCAGCCGGAACACCATCTGCCCCGCCGTCCACTCCACCTCGTACACGTGGAAGCCGTCCGCGAGGCTGTAGCCCCGGTTGGCGCCCGTGCCGAAGTGCTGCGCCGCCCCGTTGGCGAAGTAGTGCACCGCCGACTTCATCCACGTCGGCTCATTGGAGTGCCACTCGAGGATGTCGATTTCGCCCGAGCTCGGCCAGCCCACCGTGGAGATGTTGCCGCCCAGCGTCCAGAACGCCGGCCACATGCCGTAGCCGGACGGCACCTTGATGCTGGCCACGAGCTTCCCGTAGCGCCGCTCCACCTTCCCCTTCGTGTGGATGCGGCCCGAGTAGAACGAGCGCGGCCCGTAGCCCGTGCAACGCGAGTCCATGGGCCCATCCCCGGTCCGCTCCGCGGTGATGACCAGCTTGCCGCCGCCGACGGTGACGTTCTGCGCGCGGGGGAACTCCAGCTCGCCCGTCCCGAAGTTGCAGTTGTTGGTGACGGGGTCGTAGTTGCTCGTCAGCACGGTCCAGTTCGCGCCATTCAGCGCCGTCCCGGTGAAGTCGTCCTGCCAGCCGAGGTTCCACCCCGGCCCCGGGTCATACCCGAGCTCGCCCTGCGCCTGACTTTCGAGCGGAAGCGGCTCGGGCGCGGAGGAACTCTCCGCGCCGCACCCGCTGGCCAGCGCCAGCACGCCCGCGGCCCACAGCATCGAACGCCCAACCTGTCGTCTGTGCATGTCACTCTCCGGGAAGGGAAGCCCAGGACATCCACCCTGGACTTACTCGCCGGGACCGCATGCTAAAACACTTTTTTCGATGAATGGAGAAAGTCCGGGCTTTTCTGGCCGTCCCTGGCTCGGTCTCAGATGGCGTAGTCGCCGAGAAAGACAGTCGCGGACCGGACATCCGCGCGCACCGCGTCGCCCTCGGCCACCCCCAGCGCGTCGAACTCCGAGCGCGGCACCTCCACTGTGACTTCGTCCCCGGTGGGCAGGCGCAGGAGCACCTTCACGTAACCGCCCACGGGCTTGAAGCGCTCCACCCGGCCGGTGGCCGCGTGCCCGTTCACCGCGCCCACCGGTGACTTCACCAGCTTGATGTCGTGAGGCCGAACGAAGGCCTGGACGGACTCGCCCTCGCGCGCCGCCGCCGGCACGTCCACCGACAGCGAGCCCATGGCCACCCGGCCCGAGCGCACCTGCCCGCGCAGCACGCTGGCCCCGCCGATGAAGGAGGCCACGAAGGGCGACGCGGGCCGGCTGTAGACGTCCTCCGGCGAGCCCGCCTGCGCCACCCGGCCCTCGCTCATCACCACGACGTGCTGCGAAATCTCCAGCGCCTCCTGCTGGTCATGTGTCACCAGCAGCGTGGTGAGGCCCGTGCGCGTGTGCAGGTCATGCAGCCACTCGCGCAATTCCTCGCGCACCCGTGTGTCGAGCGCGCCGAAGGGCTCGTCCAACAGCAGCACGCGGGGACGGATGGCCAGCGCGCGCGCGAAGGCCACGCGCTGCCGCTGCCCGCCGGAGAGCTGTCCAGGGAAGCGGCTGCCCAGGTCCTCCAGTTGTACCAGGCGCAGCATCTCGTCCACCCGCGCGGCCGTCTCCGCGCGCGGCGTGCCCCGCACCTCCAGTCCGAAGGCGACGTTCTCCCGCACCGTCATGTGCCGGAACAGGGCATAGCTCTGGAACACGACGCCCACGCCGCGCTGCTGCACGGGCATGGACGTACAGTCCACGCCGTCGATGTGGATGCGACCCGCGTCTGGCACCTCCAGCCCGGCCACGAGCCGCAGCAGCGTGGACTTGCCCGCGCCCGACGGCCCCAGCAGCGAGGTGATGGCGCCCGCGGGCGCCTGGAAGGAGACGTCCGCGACGGCCGGAGTCCCCTTCTCGGTGAAGCGCCGGGTGACCTGCTCGACGATGATGCTCATGACGCCACACTCCTCCACTCCACGTATTTCTTGACCACCAGCGTGACGAGCGCGAGCAGTGTCAGCAACGAGGCCACGGCGAAGGCACCGACGAAGTCATACTCGTTGTAGAGAATCTCCGCGTGCAGCGGCAGCGTCGTGGTGACGCCGCGCACGTGCCCGGACACCACCGACACGGCGCCGAACTCGCCCATCGCCCGCGCGTTGCAGAGGATGACGCCGTAGATGACGCCCCACTTCACCTTGGGCAGCGTGACACGCCAGAACATCCGCCAGCCGCTCGCGCCCAGCGTCAGCGCCGCCTCCTCCTCGTCGCTGCCCTGGGCCTGCATCACCGGCAGCACCTCGCGCGCGACGAAGGGGAACGTGATGAAGACGGTGGCCAGCACGATGCCGGGCACCGCGAAGATGACGTGCAGGTCGTGCTCCGCCAGCCATGGGCCCAGCCAGCCCTGTCGCCCGAACATCAGCACGAAGATGAGCCCCGCGATGACCGGCGACACGCTGAAGGGCAGGTCGATGAGGGTGATGAGCAGCGAGCGCCCGGGGAAGCGGAACCGGGCGATGAGCCACGCGGCGGCCACTCCGAAGACGAGGTTGAGGGGCACGGCGATGGCCGCCGCCGTCAGCGTCAGGCGCATGGCCGACAGCGCCTCCGGGTGGCTGATGGCCGCGGCGTAGGCCTCCCAGCCCTTCTGGAACGCGAAGGTGAAGACGGCCACCAGCGGGACGACGAGGAAGACGCCGAGGAACAGCAGCGCCAGCCCGATGAGCGTCCAGCGGATGACCGCCGGCCCGCCAAGGGTCCGGGTCCGCCGCCGGAGGACGAGGGTGGAGGGGTGCATGGCGGCTCAGTGTCCGGACCGGGCTTCCAGCCGGCGGTGGCTCCAGCGGTGGAGCAGGTTGACGGCCAGCAGCAACAGGAACGACGCCGTCAGCATGACGACGGCGATGGCCGTCGCGCCCGCGTAGTCGTACTGCTCCAGCTTGGTGATGATGAGCAGCGGGACGATTTCAGTCCGCAGCGGCATGTTGCCGGAGATGAAGACGACCGAGCCGTACTCGCCCAGCGCCCGGGCGAACGCGAGCGTGAAGCCGCTGAGCAGCGCGGGAAGGATGCCCGGGAAGAGGACGCGCGCGAAGGTCTGCCACGGCGTCGCGCCCAGCGTCGCCGCGGCCTCCTCCACGTCCACGTCGATGTCCTCCAGCACCGGCTGCACCGTGCGCACGACGAAGGGCAGCCCGATGAAGGTGAGCGCCACCGCGACGCCGAGCGACGTGTACGCCACCTTGAGGCCCAGCGCCTCCAGGTGTCGGCCATACCAGCCGTTGGCGGAGAACAACGTCGTCAGCGTCAGCCCCGCCACCGCGGTGGGCAGCGCGAAGGGCAGGTCCACCAGCGCCTCCACCAAATCCCTCCCCGGGAAGCGGTAGCGCACCAGCACCCAGGCCACCAGCAGTCCGAAGACGACGTTGGCCAGGGCCGCGGCGAGCGACGCCCCGAAGGTGAGCTGGTACGCCGCGAGCGCCCGCGCGGACGTCACCGTCTCCCAGAACTGCGCCCAGGTGAGCGTGAAGGTCCGCAGGAACAGGCCGGACAGCGGCAGCAGGACGAGGAGCCCCAGATAGAACCAGCTGAAGCCCAGAGACAGCCTGAAGCCTGGGAGGACGCGGCGTCGGGAGGACACGGCCATGGTGCGGGCGCCCTCTCAGCGGGCCTGGGGGACGTAGATGCGGTCGAACACGCCGCCGTCGTCGAAGTGCGCGGCCTGCGCCTTCTTCCAGCCGCCGAAGACGTCGGCGATGGTGAAGAGGCTCACCTTCGGGAAGAGCGCGGCGTGCTTCGCGGCCACGGCCTGCGAGCGGGGCCGGTAGTAGTGCTTCGCGGCCAGCTCCTGGCCCTCGTCCGAGTAGAGGTACTGGAGATACGCCTCGGCAACGGCGCGGGTGCCGCGCTTGTCCACGTTCTTGTCCACCACGGTGACGGGCGGCTCCGCGAGGATGCTCACCGACGGGACGACGATTTCGAATTTGTCCTTGCCCACTTCCTTCGTGAGCAGGAAGGCCTCGTTCTCCCAGGCGATGAGCACGTCACCCAGACCACGCTCGGCGAAGGTGGTGGTGGAGCCGCGCGCGCCCGAGTCCAGCACGGGGACGTTGCGGAACAGCTTCTCGATGAAGGCCTGCGCGGTGGCCTCGCTGCCACCCTGCTTGCGCAGCGCGTAGCCCCACGCCGCCAGGTAGTTCCACCGCGCGCCGCCGGACGTCTTCGGGTTGGGGGTGATGACGGAGACGCCCTCCTTCACGAGGTCCTCCCAGTCCTTGATGCCCTTGGGGTTGCCCTTGCGGACCACGAAGACGATGGTGGATGTGTACGGAGCGCTGTTGTCCAGCAGTCGCGTCTGCCAGTTCTGGGGGATGAGCTGGGCCTTGTCGTGGAGCATGTCCACGTCGTACGCGAGCGCCAGCGTGACGACGTCCGCATCCAGCCCGTCGATGACGGCCCGCGCCTGCTTGCCGGAGCCGCCGTGGGACTGCTTGATGGTGACCTTCTGCCCGTGCTTCGCCTCCCACTGCTTCGCGAACGCGGCGTTGAAGTCCGCGTACAGCTCGCGCGTCGGGTCATACGAGACGTTGAGCAGGGTGACGTCCTCGGTGCCCTTCGAGGGCGCGGACGCGTCACTGCTCGACTTGGAGCAACCCGCCAGGGAGAGCGCGAGGAACAGGGGAAGCAAAATCTGGGTGCGCATGGAGCGGGAGCCTTTCACCAGCTGACCTGGAAGCGGGAGATGAAGATGGACTCGGCGGTGCGGTCGCCCTCGGCGGCGCCGCCCTCGAAGGTGGTGTGGTCGAAGTTGGCGGCGACGCGCACGTTGGAGTTGAGATACCAGTTCGCACCCACGCCCCAGTCCGCGGCGTCGTGGGCGGAGCGGACCGGGTCGGCGTAGATGGGGAAGGCGTCCGGGTCCACGTGCAGCTCGGAGTAGCGGCCCGCGAGCTCCACCGCGCCCCACCCTTCTCCGGACGACTTGAAGGGGTTGCGCGGGCGCACGCCCTCGTAGGACGCGTCACCGCCGAAGAGGACGAAGGACGCGGTGGCCTGCCACGCCGTGTGACGGAGGCGGGCGTGCTCCGGGCCCCGGCTCACCTCCTGCGCGGAGCTGACGTACTCGGCGAGCACCCCGAGCGGCCCCGCGTAGAAGTAGCCCTGGGGCGTGAAGCGGAAGTGGTTGCCACTGGCGATGACGGTCTCCGCCGCGGTGGCGCCCGTCCGGTAGCTGAAGAAGGTCTGCTGGCCCGTGGTGCGCAGCACCGTCAGGCCCGTGGAGGTGGCCGAGCCGAACTCCTGGCCATTCGTCGCGGCGACGCCCAGGCCCAGGCCCGACAGAGGACTCGGGCCACCGGCCTTGAAGGGCTGGGCGAACACGCGCGCCGCGAGATCGAAGCTGTCGTCGAGGTTGGTGTCGGTGCTGGCGCCGTCGGCCGTGCCGTTGAAGGCCCCCAGCGCGTACGTCAGCGCCCCACCCGCCAGCTCACCGTGGACCTGGAGCCCGATGTCCCGGTTGGGCACCAGGTCCGTGGGCAGCGCACGCTCGAGGAAGATGGTGTTCGTCGCGGACTGGAGCCGCTCCAGGCCCACCGCCGGCTTGAACTTGCCCGCGCGCAGCCGCAATTCCTTGCGCGGCCGGAACTCCAGGTAGGCATCCCACAGCGCGGGAGCTCCCGCCGCGAAGTCCGTCAGGAGGCGGAAGTCGAAGACGCCGTAGAGCGTCCCCTCCACGAGGGGTCGGGCCCGGCGAACCAGGAAGGTGCTCGAGCCGGGACGGTCCGCGTCGCTCGCGAACATGCGAGTGTCCGCATGGATGTAGCCGCGCAGCTTGATGAGGAACGACTTGTCCGGTGACGAGAAGGAGAAGCCCTCCGACGAGGCCTTGATGATGACCTCGGGCTGAGCGGGCTGGGCAGGCGCCGCGGGCTGGGCAGCCGGCGCGGGAGGCGCGGGCTCCGCGGGCGCGGCGGAGGAAGCGGGCTGAACGGGCGTGGCTTCAGGCGCGGCTGTCTGGGCGCCCGCGAGCGGGGCCAGCAACAGCCCCATGCCAAGGATGAGGGAACGACCTGCTGCACCTTCCATACGTGACCTCGGTTGTGAATCGAGAGGACGCGATGGGATGGGCCAGGTCCGGGTCCTGAAACTCAAAAGCCCACTCCCTCGCGGGCAGTGGGCTTTTCCGGACCGGCTCTACCAGGGCTCTTCAGGCCACTGGCGAACAGGCGCCCACCGCAGGTGCTTCACAGCAGCAACAAGCGGTGACGGGCGCGAGGGTCATGAGCGAACGGCACGATGCCTGCCGCTCGCTGCGTTGTCAACGGAGGTGCTCGGCCCTAACCGGTCAATTCAAGTATACATGGCATTCCCCGAAAGGAGCCATCATGGCCCGACGTGCCCCGTCACCGCGCGCGCTGCTCTCCGCGGCGCTGCTCGCACTGTCCCTCGCGTCTCTGGAGGCCACCGCAGCCGGACGTCCCTCGCTGGTGAACACGCGCATCCGCACGCCCTTCGGCGCCAACGGCCATTCCTCCACGATTGATGGGCGCATCTTCGTGGGCAACATCCGCGAGGACCACGCGACGACGACGACCACCTGGCTGGCACGCGTGTTCCGTCCCGAGGCCGTGACGTACGACGCGCAGGGCCGCCCCGGCTTCGACAGTGCCTTCTCCGCCGGGCGCACCGTCAACGTGACGAACGGAGAGAATGCGCTGGCGTTCTGCTTCACCAACCCGGCCCAGCCGTACACGCTGTCCGGCGGGCTCGCGGTGTATCAGCCGTACGTCTTCGACTCGCGGATGTTCAACGGCGACAACGTGTTCCGCCGCCGGCCCGTGGACCTGCGCGTGTCGCTGCCGTTCACGGCGCAGGCGGACATCTCGTCGTTCACCACCGGCAACCTGGAGGAGCTGACGACGACCACCGGCGCGAGGATTCGCGGCATCGAGCCGACGATGACCTCCGACGGCCGCCTGCTCATCTACCAGGGCGGACCGAACAACGACGGCGCCATCGACCACCTGATGTACACGTACAACGCCACGCCGTGCGCTGCGTCCGGCTGGAGCAACCCGCGCCCGCTGTCGGCGATGTACAGCGACACCAACGCGGGCGTAAAGCGCTACCCGCTCGCGTGGCAGCCGCTGAAGGCCGCCACCGGCGAGGCCTACGGCGCGGGGGCCTACGTTCGCGGCGCCTATGCCTGGGTGGACCACGAGGGACGCAACGTCCTCTATGCCGCCGTGGTCTACACCGACGGCGCGCGCCGCGAGGCGATGAGCCTGATTGGCGCGGACACGGGCTGGACGGCGTACCACATCGACGGAAGCCTCAATACGGACCGGCTCGACATCGCGCACCTCTTCTACTCGGGTCCGATGTGGAACTTCGAGCAGGAGCGCAGCCCCGCGCAGAACTTCCCGCCGGGCTCCAGCAACGAGACGCGCTACCTGCCCGTCACCAAGACGCACGACGTGCTCGCGCTCTTCGGCAGCAACACGGCGGACTACAACGAGGTGGACCTCGGAGACCTGAGCGACCCCTACCACCTGCTCTACCTGCCCATGAACGAGCTCGTCACGCGGGCGGGAGCGTATGACCTGGCGCGCACGCCGGACCTGTCCGGCCGCTTCAACACGGGCACGCTGACGGGCACGGCGCAGATTTCTCCGAGCAACGCGGTGACGCAGCCGGCGTCGGGCTCGGTGTGGGAGCCGCAGGGCAAGGGCAAGGCGCTCGTCCTTCCGGGCGGCGGCGCCGTCACGGTGAACCTCACGGACCCGAATGGCACGGTGCCCGGCGTGGGCGCCTACGTGCGCGGCTTCACCGTGCAGCTCGCCATCCGTCCGGATGCGGCCATCAACCAGGGCTGCACGGGCAATCCCTATCGCTACCTCCTGGCGAAGTCGGGTGGGCTGGACCTCATCTACGAGGTGGACAACACGGTGCAGATGTCCTTCCAGCTCAACGGCCAGCGCGTGCGGCTGGGCCGGAGCCCCGCGCTTCCTGTGGGCGTGTGGAGCCAGCTCGCCTATACGTGGGACGGCGTCACCGGGCAGTTCAACGAGTACCTCAACGGCGTATCCACGGGGCGCGCGCTGCCCGTCGTCACCGGCTCGTTCCGGCTGGGTACGGGCTCGCTGGCTATCGGTGCGGGCAACGTGATGAACACGCAGGCCTGCCCCACCAACGGCGAGGGCTCGTTCCGAGGCGCCATCGACGAGGTCCGCTTCTTCACGCACGCGCGCTCCAACCGCAGCGTGTGTCTGACGACGTACGGCTCTGACTGTAAGGACGACGCCATCCAGGTGTCGCCCACCGGCGGCCAGTTCGGCATGAATCAGCAGCAGCCGAGCTGCAATGCGTATTCGGCGCTGGGGACACAGGCGTGCGCGTCGGCCATGCACCGCGTCTGCGCGCAGCGCGGGGCGAATGATGCGCTGGCCACCAGCACCAACGTGTACGAGACGATTCAGCAGCTCATCGGCAACCGTCCGCCCATCTCCCTCCTGGGCGTGCCGGCCGGTGCCACGACCACGGATGTGAGCGTGGCGTGCGCGCCCATCCAGCACCAGAGCCTCGCCGTCACCTTCGAGGAGCTGGCGCGCCGTCACGCGGGCTGCACAGACGAGCGCGTGGCGCAGAGCTTCGACTGCTCCGCTGCCGTGCACCGCTGGTGCAATGGCCTGGGTTGGACGACGGGACAGATTTTCGAGACGACCACGCGGCCGTGGGTGGCCTGCTTCAACGCGGGCCTCATCCAGGACGTGCCCAAGGACCAGCTCGGGCCCGCGTCCAACGCGGGCAACTTCACCTCCGCGGACTCCAAGCTGGAGGTGAGCCGGTGGTGCCAGGGGCGCGGCTATGGCGCGGGCGTGGTGCAGGAGTTGGGGGCTGGTAGCATCGCCAACGTGCACTGCTTCCAGCCCGCGGTCACGGTGCCCTGGAAGTTCGCGCCCTGACGACGCGCTGAAGGTCACCAGGGAGAGGCCGGGCCTGGGCGCCCGCCCCTCCCGCCCGACGAGGACACGCGCATGGAGCGCGGGCTCCGCGAGAGCCCGTCAGCTCCCCCGGGCCCGCGCCGTCGCTGTGCCGCGCCGTGCTAGCGTGAGCCTTCTCCATGAACTTCCGTTTTCAATGCTGGGTGCAGCGACATGCCAGCGGACGGGTCACGCTCACACCGCTGGCCCTTCCCTCCCTCGCCGTGCATGCGGACACGCTGGAGAAGGCCACCGAGGAGCTGACGCTCGCGCTGGATGACCAGCTCACCCGCGTCCACCCCCGCCGCGTGCCCGAGTTCATCGCCACGTCGGACGGCGTCCTCCACACGCTCGAAGTCCCGGGCATCAAGGTCTGGGGCACGGTGGACGACACCGTCTCGCCGCTGCCCTTCTCCGCCGTCGTCGCCCCCGCGCACCAGTCCTTCACTGGACTGCATGCCCCGCGCCTCGGCACGCACCTGTGGTTCCAGGGCAAGTCACTCCCCAGTGACGCGGCGGAGCGGCTGGGCAAGCAGCTGGAGGAGCTCTCCGACGCGCGTCTTCTCGCGCTGCGCCCGGACGGACCCGAGTCGCTGGTGGAGCTGGAGGTGCAGGCCACGCCTGGCCCACTCTCCACCCTCACCCCGCGCCAGCTCCACCTGGACATCCGCCCGCCGCCTCGGCCTCCGGATGCGCCCTCCGAGAAGGCGGACGCAGGCCTGGATGACGACGACGAGAACGCGCTGGACCTGGACACGTGGGAGCCGCGCCGCCGCCGTGCCCGCCGCGACTCGGGCGCGAAGCCGGAGAAGCCTCCGCCCACGCCCACGCTGGACCGCATCGCGGTGCCCTGGCACAAGCTGGCGCAGGACGGGCAGCTCGACGCCGCGTACGAGCAGGACGCCCTGGTGACGCTGCTCCGCGCGCGCCTCGCCGCGAAGGACGCCGAGTCCGTCGTGCTGGTGGGCCCCTCCGGAGTCGGGAAGACGGCGGTGCTGCACGCGCTCGCCCAGGCGCTGCGCGCCCCCACCGCCACCGCGTCCGAGAAGGCCCGGCCCTTTTTCTTCCTCGACGGCAGCCGCCTCATCGCGGGCGAGGGCATGTGGGGCGACTGGCAGCAGCAGGTGGTGCGCTGCTTCCGCGAGGCCGCCGAGTCCCATGCGCTCCTCTCCCTGGGCCATGCGGTGGACCTGCTGGACGCGGGCAAGAGCGCCCACAGCGACCAGAACGTGGCCCAGCTCCTGTTGCCGCTGCTCGCCACCCGCGAGGTGTCCGTGGTGGCCGAGGCCACGCCGGAGACGTGGGCCCAGGTGGAGCGCCGCAACACCAGCTTCGCCCGCCTCTTCTCCGTGGTGCGCGTGGAGGAGCCGGAGCCGGACGCACTGGCCCGCATCCTCGCGCGCGTGGCCGAGGACGACGCGGGGCCGAAGCCGCTGGCGGTGCTGCCCGAGGCGCTCGACGAGGCGCGCTTCCTCTGCCGCCGCTTCCTGCCCTACGGCGCGCAGGTGGGCAACGCGGTGGCCTTCCTCCGCCGCCTGCTGGCCACGTGCTCGCACGCCGCGCAGCCGCGCGTCACCCGCCTGGACGCCATCCGCCAGTTCGCCTCCGAGTCCGGCATCCCCGAGTCCCTCCTGCGCGACGATGTGCCTCTCGAGGCGGGCCAGGTGCGCGCCTTCCTCTCCACGCGCGTGCTGGGGCAGGAGGCCGCGGTCGAACGCGCCGCGTCCGTGGTGTCCGTGCTGAAGGCGGGCCTCGCCGACACGCGCCGTCCGCTGGGCGTGCTGCTCTTCGTGGGCCCCACCGGCGTGGGCAAGACGGAGTTGTCCAAGGCGCTGGCGGAGCTGCTCTTCGGCGCGAAGGAGCGCATGGTCCGCCTGGACATGGGCGAGTACGCCGGCCCGGACGCGCTGCTGCGCCTCCTGGGCGACGGCGAGACGCCCGGGCACCTGTCCGCGGCGGTGCGCCGCCAGCCCTTCTGCGTGGTGCTGCTGGACGAGGTGGAGAAGGCCCACCCGGCCGTGCACGACGCGCTGCTTGGCGTGCTGGGCGAGGGCCGGCTCACCGACGCGTCCGGCCGCTTCACCGACTTCCGCAACGCGGTGCTCGTCCTCACCAGCAACCTGGGCGCGGACACCTGGCGGGCCCGCGTGGGCTTCGACTCCACCGGCGGCGCGCCCGACACCGCCGCGCTGCGCGCGCACTACCTCGCCGAGGTGCAGCGCTTCTTCCGCCCGGAGCTGTTCAACCGGCTGGATGACGTCGTCGTCTTCTCGCCGCTGTCCGCGGACCTGCTGCGCCGGCTGGTGGTGCGCGAGGTGGAGGCCGTGTGCCGCCGCCCCGGATTGTCCCTCCACGACGCGGGGCTGGAAGTCTCCCCTTCCGCGCTGGACTGGCTGGCGGCTCGCGGCTTCGACCCGCGCTACGGTGCCCGGCCTCTCAAGCGCGCGCTGGAGCGGGAGCTGGTGGTGCCAGTGGCGGCGTGGCTCGCCGCGCACCCCCGGGGCGGCGCGGTGAAGTTGTATGTGGAGGCCGGTGACGCGGGGCTTTCGCTGCGCGCGGAGGCCGTGGGCGGCGACGCCGAGGGCCTGGGACGACAGGCCATCGAGAAGGTGCTGGAGGAGTCGGCCACCCTGCGCGCGGAAGTGCAGCGCTGGAGCCGCTCCGAGCCCATGCTGGCCTTGCGCCGCGAGCTGTCCGTCTTCGACAAGGCGTCGCGGCAGCCGGCTTATTGGGAGGAGCGCGCCCTGGCCGAGGAGTCCTCGCGCAAGTCGTCCGAGGCGCGCGAGCTGGACAAGGCCTTCCGAGACTGCGCGCAGCAGGCCGAGGCGGTGGAGGACCTCCTCTTCGAGGCGCACCTCACGCGCGCCGTGGGACAGGCGGAGTCCCTGGCCCGCGACGTGTCGCAGCTGCGGCGGACCTTCCTGCCCCTGCGCGAGCGCCTCTACGCCAGCCTCTTCCACTCCTCGCGTGGAGCCACCCTCTACCTCGTCCCCGGACGCGGCGCGTGGCCACACCTGTGCGTGCTGGCGAAGGCGTACGAGGCCTGGGCGGCGTCGCAGTCCATCTCCTTCCAGCGCGCCCTGCTGAGGCCCGCCGAGCCGAAGGAAGGCGAGAAGCCGCAGCCCGTACGCAAGGACACCCCGCTCTTCTGGGGCTGGGAGAAGAAGAAGCCACTGGAGGAGCTGAAGCCGCCACCCGCCGCGTATGCGCTGCAGCTCACCGGCGGCACGCTGCCGCTGCTGCTCGCGGGTGAGCATGGCGTGCACCGCTTCGTCGAGGGCAGCCAGGCCTCGCTGGTGCGTGCCCGCTTCGAGCCGCAGCCCCTGTCCCTGCACGCGATGCCCGCGCTGGCGGACCTGGAGAAGTCCCTGACGAAGCAGGAGGTGCGCCGGGTGCGTCCTTCCACCAGCGACATGGTGGGCGGCTCGCTGGAGGACCTGCGCACCGGCGCGAAGCAGCGCTATGGGCCGGAGGGCCCGGACCTGGAAGCGCTGCTGGAAGCGTGGGTGCAGTGGCGCGTCTTCGGCGCGCGGGAGGAGGACTGACACCATGGACCTCAAGCTGCCCCTGGTGGTGGTGCCGCTCGGCGGACGACTGGTGCAGGCGTGGGTGCCCGCCTTCTGGCCCCGGCTGAGCGGCGTGGGCCCCAGCCTCTCCAGCCTGCGCGACGAACTGGCGCTCGCCGTGATGGAGCGCTTCGAGAGGGAGCCCGCGGCCAATGTCGCGGCCTACCAGCTCCCCCCTCACCTGGCGCTGCGCCACGTGAAGGTGGACACGGAGGCGAGGGACCGCGAGAAGAACACACGCGTCGTCCTCAAGGGCCGCATGGCCGTGCTGCTGGAGAAGTGGCCGCGCGATGACTTCTGGGTGGTGACGCCCACCCGGCTGCCCGAGGCGCGCTTCGCCATCAACGCCCCGGATGCGCTGCCCCAGGCGCTCGCGCGCCGGCTGGCCGCGTGGTGCCTGGAGCGCGACCTGACCCATCTCGATGAGGCCTGGGCCTCCGGGCGCGAGCGGCTGGAGCTGCTGGAGGTGGATGCCTACGCGCCCACCATCCTCCCCCGGACGCCGCCCAAGCCCCCCACCGTGGCCCGCCGCCGCAAGGCCACCGAGAAGAAGAAGGGCGAGCCAGCCCCGGAGACGCCCGAGCAGCGTGAGGCCCGCCGCAACCGGCGCCGCCTGTCCCTGGTGGAGCTGCGCGCGGTGGCGCGCAACCTGAGCCATGGCGCGCGGGACGGCGCGCTGGAGCGCTGCTTCGGCCGCGAGGCGCTGGTGCGCGAGGTGGTGGACGCGCTGGAAGGCCGCGAGGGTGCGGCCATCGTCCTGGTGGGGCCTTCTGGCTCCGGCAAGACGGCGCTGGTGCACGAGGTGGTCAGCCGCCTCACCGCGCGGCAGGACGCCGCCGGCAACCGGCGCGATGTGTGGCGCGTGGACGGCAACCAGTTCATCGCCGGCATGATGTACGTGGGACAGTGGGAGGCCCGCGCGCGCGGCGTGGTGCAGGAGCTGGTGGAGGTGGGTGACCTGCTCTACGTGGACGACCTGGCCTCGCTCGTCTACGCGGGGCGCACGCGCAACGAGCGCACCAACGTGGCGCAGTACATCGAGCCGCACCTGGCGCGCGGCGAGCTGACGGTGCTGGCCGAGTCCACGCCGGAGCGCTTCGAGCGCGTACGCGAGGAGGCCCCCACCTTCGCATCGCTCTTCCGCGTGGTGCACGTGCCCGCGCTGGATGCGCGCAACACGCTGCCCGCCCTGCTCGGCACGCTGCGGGAGTTGGAGGCCGCGAGCCACGCCGGTGCGGTGCGGCTGTCGCCGCTGGCGCTGGAGACGCTGCTCGACCTGCAGCAGCGCTTCGTCGCGCACGAGGCATTCCCGGGCAAGGCTGTCCGGCTGCTGCGCCGGGTGGTGTCGCGGCCCGGCACCGACGAGGGAGGCGTGCGCCGCTTCACGCAGGAGGACGTCACCTCCGCCATGCGCGAGCAGACGGGCCTGCCGGACTTCGTGCTGGGCAGCGCGCCGCCGAAGACGCGCGAGACGCTGGAGCGAGAGCTGGCCGCGCAGGTGGCGGGCCAGCCGGAGGCGGTGTCCGCGGTGGTGGACGCCATCCTCACGCTGCAGCGCTCATTGCAGCCGCCGGACAAGCCGCTGGCCACCTACCTCTTCGTGGGCCCCACTGGCGTGGGCAAGACGGAGACGGCCAAGGCCCTGGCGCGCACCCTCTTCGGCAGCGAGGGGCGGCTGGTGCGCTTCGACATGTCGGAGTTCGTGTCCGCGTCCAGCATCACCCGGCTGCTCGGCATGCCAGGCGCGCCGGACGGGGAGCTGACCACCGCGCTGCGCACCCAGCCCTTCTGCGTGGTGCTCTTCGACGAGGTGGAGAAGGCCCACCCGCGCATCTTCGACGCCCTGCTCCAGTTCCTCGGTGAGGGACGGCTGACGGACGGCGCCGGCCGTACGGTGGACGCGCGCCAGGCGGTGGTGGTGCTGACGTCCAACCTGGGCGTGCGCGAGGCGGCCGCACGCACCGGCTTCGCGCGCACCGCCGAGAGCGCGGAGGCGCACTACCTCTCCTCGGTGCGCGCCTTCTTCCGTCCGGAGTTCTTCAACCGGTTGGACCGGGTGGTGCCCTTCCGCCCGCTGACGCCCGCCGCGCTGCGCGTGGTGGTGGAGCACGCGCTGGAGTCGCTGCTGTCGCGTCGGGGCATCCGCCGCGGCAACGTGCTGGTGGAGGTGGAGCCCGCGCTGCTGGACCTGCTCGTGGAGCAGGCCTATGACCCGCGCTACGGCGCGCGTCCCCTCAAGCGCGCGCTGGAGCGGCGCCTCACGGTGCCCCTGGCCCACCACCTGGTGCGGCGCGGCGCCGAGGACCTCGCCCGGGTGGAGCTGTTCCGCCGGGGCGATGACATGGGCCTGTCCGTGGAGCTGATGGTGCGCGAGCCCACCTGGGCGCCGGAGCCGGACCCTTCCGGCTGGTCGCTGGGCGAGGTGTCCCGCGTGCTGGAGGAGACGGCGGCCCGGCTGGACGCGCTCACGTCGCGCGAGGCCTCGCGGCCCCGGAAAGCGGACGTGCACCCGGAAGCGGTGGAACTGGTGGAGCGGCTGGAGCGCCTCGCGGTGGAGGCGGTGGACATCCGCGAGAACGAGCTGGCGGAGCGGGACTTCCTGGAGCTGGAGCAGCCCGTGCCGAAGGAAGTCGAGCGCAACTACGACCCCTACTGGCCACGCAACCCCGGACGCGGTGGCCTCCGGCCCAGACCGACCTATTCCTCCGTGCCCCAGCCGGTGTCTCCCGAGGAGCGGCTGCGCCGCTGCCGGCCTCGCGTCGTGGCCCTGCGGGACGAGGTGGAGTGGCTGGCGCACCAGCTCGCATGCCGTGAGCGCGGGCCGGACACGCGGGCGGTCCTCATCGAGGGACTGGGCGATGCGCCGGTGGCCGCGCTGGAGGCGGTGGTGCGCGCACTGCCGCAGTCCCTGGGCCGCACGGCGGTGCACGAGGAGCGTGTGGAGCCGGATGGGCGCATCGGTTGGGCGGAGCCCGGCTCGCAGCGGCCCGCGGGAGTGCGGGTGCGCCGCATTGCCGTGAGCCTCGCGGCCTTCGGCCTCGCGGAGGTGCTGGCGCCGCTGGAGGGCTACACGCTGGTGGAGACCCTCCGTGGCGACGTGGTGCGCCCGGCGCCCGTGCGCGTGGAGCTGCTGGAAGGCGATGCGGGGCTGCTGGACGAAGTGTCGACGGCGGTGGCTTCGCGGGACGCGGTACGTGCGAAGGAGCGCGAGGCGCGGCGGGCGGGGACGGCACAGGAGCAGGGCGCGGGCCGCGTGGTGATGGAGGGAAGTGAGAGCGGGCTGCTGCACCTGGCGAGCCGGCGTACTCCGTCCGAAGCGCTCGCCTGGGCGGGACGCGTGCTGCGGCGGACGGCCCGGGAGGAGGGCTGACATGGACAAGGACTTCCATCTCTTCGTGCGCCGCTACCCGGGACTGGGCGTGGCGGCCCATGTGCTGACACACCCGCACCTGGCCTCGTTCGCCAGTGACTTGAACACGGCGCGGCTCGACCTGGCGGAGGTGGTGGGCCGCCTCCTGCGTCGCGGTGAGCTGTGGGACGAGGTGACGCACTGGGCGGACCTGCGCCAGCGCCGCATGGCCCTCACCGTGCGCGCCATGCAGCATGGGCGGCTGCTGCCCGTGCCCTTGCGTCTCACGGTGGTGACGCATGGCGGACGCCGCGGCTCCCGGACCGTGCGCAAGGGCGACACGAAGGGGCCGCTGCGGGTGTGGGTGCCTCGCGTGGGCGTGGAGGGCACGCTGGAGGACGTGGCGGACCTGGAGCCGTACGTCGAGGAGCTGGTCCGCCACGAGCTGTACCTCGCGCCGCTGGAGCGGCTGCATGGGCTGGCGTACCTGGGTGAAGAGTCGGTGGAGACGCTGTCGGTGCCGGCGCGCGTGAAGCAGACGCCGAAGGCCCGTGCCTCGGAGGAGGCCGCGAAGCAGCCGAAGCGTCCGCCTCCTCCCCCGGGGCTCGCCGAGGCCAGCCGCTGCCTCAACGAGGAGGCCCGCGCCGGCCTGCTGGAGCGGGCGTGGGAGCGCGACACGGAGGTGGCCCGGCTCGCCGAGGCCGTCACCGCGAGCACCCGCGCCAGCGTGCTGCTGGTGGGGCCTCCGTCGGTGGGCAAGACGGCGCTGGTGCATGAGCTGGTGCAGCGCGCGGAGGGCGCCGCGGCCGGCAATCCGCTGCACGGCCTGGAGGTGTACAGCACGTCGGGCGGCCGCATCATGGCGGGCATGCGCTACCTGGGGCAGTGGCAGGAGCGCGTGCAGCGCATGGTGGAGGCGCTCCGCGTGCGCCGCGCGGTGCTGCACCTGGACAGCCTGTCGGAGCTGCTCTCGCTGGGCGGCGGCGACACGGGCCTGGACGTGGCGCGCCACCTGTTGCCGGCACTGGAGGGCGGCGAGGTGGCACTGGTGCTGGAGGCCACCCCGGAGGACGTAGCCCGCGCGGAGCGGACCCACGGGGCCTTCCTGCAGGCGCTGCGGCACTTCTCGGTGGCGCCCCTGGCCTCCGTGGCCGCGCGCTCCGCGCTCCAGCAGGCCTCGCAGCGGGTGGCCCGCGCGCGCAAGGTGCGCTTCAGCCTGGACGCGCTGGACCGCGCCGCCGAGCTGACGGAGCGCTTCGGAGACGGCCCGCCTCCCGGTGGGGCGGTGTCCCTGCTGCGCTCGGCCAGCACCCAGCCCTCCGCCACCGGCGAGGTGGACGCGGCCGGAGTGACGCGGGCCTTCTGCACGCGCACCGGCTACCCGCGCGAATTGGTGGACACGTCCGTGCGCCTGGACCCGGAGGCGCTGCTGCGGCGCTTCCGCGAGCGCATCGTCGGCCAGGACGAGGCCACGCTGCTGCTACGCAATCTCATCGTCACGCTGAAGACGGGGCTGGCGGACCCATCGCGTCCGCTGGGCGCCTTCCTGCTATTGGGGCCCACCGGCGTGGGGAAGACGGAGTCGGCGCTCGCGCTGGCGGAGTACCTCTTCGGCGACACGGCCCGGCTGGCCCGCTTCGACATGGCGGAGTACGCGGCGCCCGGCAGCGCCGCGCGGCTGGTGGGCGAGGTGGGCGGCCAACAGGGCGGCCTCGCGAGGCGCGTGCGCGAGCAGCCCTTCGGCGTGGTGTTGCTGGACGAGGTGGAGAAGGCGGACGCGGGCGTCCATGACCTGCTGTTGCAGGTGTTGGGCGAGGGGCGCCTCACGGACGGCACCGGCCGCACCGTCAGCTTCCGCAACACCGTGGTGCTGCTCACCAGCAACCTGGGGGCGGACAACGCGGGGCGCTCGGTCGGCTTCGGCGGAGGCAGCGTGCGCGACATGGAGCAGCACTACCTGGGCGCCGCCACCGCCTTCTTCCGGCCGGAGCTGCTGAACCGGCTGGACCAGGTGGTGCCCTACCGCTCGCTCACGCCGGAGGTCATCCGCGCGCTGGCCCGGCGCACGCTGGAAGCGGCCCTGACGCGCGAGGGCCTCACCCGCCGTGGCGTGAAGGTGTCCTTCGGTGAGGACGTGGTGGAGCACCTCGCGCGCACCGGCTTCGACGCGCGCTACGGCGCCCGGCCCCTGAAGCGCGCGGTGGAGCAGCACGTGGTGACGCCCCTGGCGCAGTGGCTCGCCGCGCACGCGAGCGCCCCACCCGCGCAGGTGGTGCTGCGGGTGGGGGCGGATGGACGGGTGGAGCTCGGCTAGTGCGTGTTGGCAGACCTCAGCCCGGCGAAGGGTTCGACGCGCCGGGCTTGGGCACCTACAGGCTTCCTTCAGCGGGCGCGGTGCGCCAGTGCCTTCTCGTAGGCGGCCTGCAGCTCGCCGAACACCGAGCGCGCCGGACGCGACGCGCCGAGATGCAGGTGGCGCAGCTCGTCCATGAAGGCGTTCCAAAGCGGAGCGCCGCCCTTTTCCAGCAGCTCCGCGCGCACGGACAATTCCTTGCTCGGGCGCGTATGCCGGCGGCCCCAGGCGCCCATGTGCGCGAGGAGTGGCACGAGCTGGATGGACGCTTCCGTGAGGCTGTAGATGCCTTTCTGCCGGTGTTTCGGATCGGGGCGTCGCGACAACAGGCCGGACGCGGTCAGGCGCTTCAGCCGGTCTGCGAGGATGTTCGAGGCGATGCCTTCCTCGCTCTGCGCGAGCAGCTCGCCGTAGCTGCGCCTGTTTCCGAACATGACGTCGCGGATGACGATCAGGCTCCAGCGGTCGCCGAGCTGTTCGAGCGTCAGGTTGATCGGGCAGCCGGAGCGCCCTGTCTGTGACACGGCCATCGTCCTGAGATTACTACTTGCAGGACGCAAGTGGTAGGAGCAGGATTCAGACCACTTGCAATCCGCAAGTGGTGTGAACCAGGACTCCCACGATGTCACTCGCGCTCTACGGTCATCCCTTCTCCTCGTACACGCAGAAAGTCCTCATTGCGCTGTACGAGAATGGCATCCCCTTCGAGTTCCGCAGCATCGGGCCGGAGACGCCTCAGCACTCGGCCGAGTGGCTGCGGCGCTGGCCGCTGGGCAAGTTCCCGCTGCTGGTGGACGGCGAGCGCAACATCGTCGAGACCAGCATCATCATCGAGTACCTGCAGCTCGTGCATCCCGGCCCCGTGCGCCTGCTGCCCGCGGCCCCGATGGCCGCGTTGGACGTGCGCTTTCTCGACCGCTTCTTCGACCTGCACGTCATGAACGTGGTGCAGCACGCGGTGGGCGGTGCGCTGACGGGGGATCCGGTGAAGCGCCAGGAGGGACTGGCCTTTGCCACGCAGAAGCTGGAGCTCGCCTACGCCTGGCTCGAAGGGCAGCTCGCCGGCAGGACGTGGGCCGTCGCTGGCGCGGACTTCACGCTGGCGGACTGCGCGGCCGCGCCCTCGCTGTTCTACGCGGACTGGACGCACCGGATTTCCGAGGCCTTTCCCGTGCTGCGCGCCTACCGCGCGCGGTTGCTCGCGCGCCCGTCCTTCGCCCGCGCAGTGGAGGAGGCGAGGTCGTTCCGGCCGCTCTTCCCGCTGGGAGCGCCGGACCGGGATTGAACGTGCCGGGCCTCCATCAGGCGCGCCGGACTCACTCCGAGCCGCCGCCGCTCCAGGTGAGGAGGGCGCTGACACCGAGGCTGCTCTCACCGCCGCTCTGCAAGCGCCACGGCACGGAGACGCCCACCTCCACGGACTTCGCGGGGTGCACGTAGAGGCCCGGCGCGAGGATGCCGGTATTCGTCCCCTGCTCGTTGCGCCAGGCCGCCTCGGCCGTGGGCCGCAGCACGCCGTCCCCCAACACCACACCCACGCTCAGGTCCGGATGCACCGTGCCGTCGCGGCCACCGCTCGACGGCAGCAGGTCCACCTCCGCGCTCGCGTTGAGCCCCACCGGGCCCAGGTTCTTGTACGCAAGCAGGAAGGGCGTCACGGCCGGACGCATCGACTCCTCGGGCGAGTCCCGCAGCGCCTGCACCTGCGCGCCCGCGGACACCGCCAGCCCGCGCTCACCGTCATTCACCAGGGCCAGGCTCATCCCCACGCTTCCCTCCTGAAGCGTGGACGCCTCGCCGTCCGGTGACAGACCGGCCTCGCCCTGCAGTTGGAGCCAGTCGGTCAGTCCGTACTCGACATGCAGCGGCACCTCGAAGGTGGCCTCGCCATCATCCTCCTCCCAGTCGAGGCCGCTGCCCGCCTCCAGCTCATGCCGCTGGTTGAGGGGCGCCTCATCTCCCAGGAACAGCTCGTCGACGCGCCCTTCCACACCTTCCTGTCCACCCTCCTCGGCCGCCAACGCGGGCGTGGCGAGTGCGAGCAGCAGGACCCACGACTGCCTCAACGGTCGGGTCTTCATGCCGTAGAGAATTTGAATGAGCGAGCAGCCGGCGCATGCCCCTCCAGCCCACCCCAGCCAGGGCCTGCTGGCTCGGATGCCCTCCAGACGTGCTCCAGCGGCGAGGCGTGCGCCGACGCGTCAGCGGGGGGCGGGCGCCGTCTGGCGCTCGGGGGCGCGGCCGCGGGTGCCGGCGGCCCACTCGTCCCAGACGTTGAAGGACTTCATCTGCTGGCCCAGGTCGGTGCTCTTGATGAGCGCCTCCACCTCGGCGCGGCTCTGGCGGGGCAGCCTGTCCTCCATGTTGGCGAAGCCCCACGTGAGCGCGCCCACCACGGCCGCGTTGGTGCGCAGCGTCCGGGCATCGCACTGCTCGAACTCGTCCGAGCGCGCGTGGTAGTTGGGCCCGTAGGTGGCCGCCTCCTGGTTGGCGATGAGGTTGGCCACGCCGTGCAGCATGAAGTCGAAGTTGTCGGTGCCCACCACAGGCACGTCCACCTGCGCGAAGGGCCCCAGCCCCTCCACGGGCTTCAGCGCCTTGTCCATCAGCGGCACCAGCGGCGGCCGGCCATTGGTGAAGAAGCCGGTGATGCGGCCGCAGCCGATGTCCACCGACAGCGTCATCGCGTGCCCGTCCAGCTCCGCGGCGTGCGTGCGCACGTAGCCCGCCGAGCCGTGCATGCCCTGCTCCTCACCGTTCCACAGGGCGAAGCGGATGGTGCGCTCGGGCTTCAGGCCCAGCCGCTGCATCTGCCGCGCGAGGTCGATGAGCATCGCCACGTTGGCGCCGTTGTCCAGCGCGCCGCCGCCCAGGTCCCAGCTGTCCAGGTGCGCGCCCACGACGACGACCTCGTCCGGCCGGGTGGTGCCGCGAATCTCGCCGATGACGTTCCGCGACTCGTAGGGGCCCCCCGTCTGCAAATCCAGCGCGGCGGTGAGCGTGAGCGGTGTGCCCGAGCGCAGCAGGCGCAGCGCGCGCTTCGCGCCGTCGCGCTCCATCACCATCATGGGACGGGTGTTCTTCGGGCCCACGGAGACGTTGTGGCGGTAGAGCTGGTTGCCGGGCCGGCTGCCCATGTAGACGACGCCGGCCGCGCCCGCCGCGAAGGCGCGGGACTCGATGTCCGTCGCCTCGTTGTACTCGCGGAACAGGCCGTCCACGTCGCGCAGTTCGTCCGTCTCGACGAGGAGGAACGCGCCGCGCACCTTCTCGCCGGTGCGCTTGAAGTCCGCCTCGGTGCCGCGCCCCAGGTCCAGCAGCGGGGCCTTGAAGCCGCCCTTCGTCGTGGCGGAGGAGAACGGCATCGCGGCCACGCGCGGGGCGAAGCGCACGCCCGGGCCCTGCACCGTGGCGGCGGCGGAGCGCTCCAGCCACAGCGCCGGCATGCGGAAGGGCTCCGCGCGCGCCGTCACGCCCGCGGCCTTGAAGCGCTCCAGCGCCCACTCCACGGAGCGACGGTTGGAGTCGGAGCCGGTGGCACGGCCGCCCACCTCGTCCACCAGTGAGCGCAGGTCCTCCAGCATCGGCGTCCCTCCCAGCACCGCGCCGACGAGCAGCGAGGCCTCGCGCTCACGCGCGGGGGGAGCGGCCTCCTGGGCCCCCGCGAGCACTGGCGCGGCCAATGCGAGGGAGAGCACGGCGAGGCTACGCGACAGGCGGGAGCGGGACATGCGGAGGAGACCTCGGGGGAAGGGAGAGACCGCTAGCATTCCCACCGCGGCGTCCCGGCATCAAGGCCTCGCGAGCATCCGCCGCGTCGCGCCATGGCCCGGACGCGAAAAAGGGCCCGGGAAGATTCACCGGGGTTTTCGTTGTGCGGGGTGGAGGCAGCCCCCATGCTCCTTCCACCACCCGCTGTAACCGAGGTACTCATGTCACTTCGCTCACTGTTCGCCGTGCTGCCGTTCGCCCTGGTCGCCTGTGGTCCCGTGGACGAGCTGGAGACCCCGGACGAGTCCACCGGTACGCAGGCCCAGGCCGTGTGTCCCGGCGTCACCACCGTCACCTTCGGCACCATCGACAACTTCGCCGGCGGGCCGGACCCGCTTCCCTACGCGCCCACGGCCCTGCCGGACTTCGTCAGCTACCTCAACGGGCAGGGCATCCCCACCGCGCAGCTCAAGACGCTGGATGACGGCACGACCGGCAAGCACACGGTGGCCACGCTGCGCCACGGCCTGCGCAGCTGCTTCGCGGCCAACTGCACGCTGCAGCTGTGCTTCCGCGCCCGCGCGCTCCTGGGCGTCCCGCAGAACGACCGCGTCACCGTCTACAACACCGACTTCGGCACCTATGCCTTCCCGCAGGTCGCCAGCGTGCCGGTGGTGCCCAACCTCCAGGCCTCGTGGAACCCGGGCCAGGTCGCCACCATGTGCATGCCGCTCAACATGAACCTCGTGGGCGACATGCTCCAGTTCCAGATGCAGGACGCCTCCTCCGTCGACTACATCCAGATGATCCTGAGCTGCTGAACACGACTCGCAGGGCCGGGACGGGGCGGGCGCATGGTGGCCTTCCCCGTCACACCTGAGCCCACCGGGCTCAGCCCCAGCGCAGCGCCAGCGTGGTCCGCCATGTCCTCGCCCCCGGCGAACGGCACGTGCACGGACTCCGGCGCGGACTGGAGCAGCGCCGGAGCCCTGGTCAGCACCACCCGCTCCACCAGGGCCTCGAAACATGTGGCCGCCGCCGATGCCTCGGGGTCCTGTCGAGCCCGCACGACCACCAGTCAAGCGTCACCACTCCCCGGGTGAAGCCGCGCCAACCTGCCCACTTGGGCTGGCCTAATCTCGTGACATTGCGCGATTCTCCCCGGCCAGCGCACGTTGTCGACCACGTCCCGAGGGGCACCTCAGGGGGCGGCGGTGAGACCGTCGAGCCGCGTGGCGCGAGGAAACACTTCATCCATGGCCCTGACTCCTGACCAGAAGCGCGCGCGGCTCGCCGAGCTGCTGCGCGAGAAGAACCGTCAACTCCAGCGCGCCCCCGCTTCCTTCGCCCAGGAGCGCATGTGGGTCCAGGAGCGTCTGGCTCCAGGCAGCGCCACCCTCAACGTCTCCGTCTCCGTCCGCCTCTCCGGACAGCTGGATGACGCCGCCCTGCGCGCCGCCCTCAACGAACTGGTGCGCCGCCACGAAACCCTGCGCACCACCTTCGTCGAGC
>NZ_JAAIYA010000030.1 GCF_010894405.1 Pyxidicoccus caerfyrddinensis | reverse complement strand
GCCCCACGCAGCCGGTGAGCGTCGTCACGCAGCGCCGCGAGCGCCAATCCGCACGCGTCCGCGTGCCGCACGCCTCGCAGCGCCGGCGCTCGCTGTCGACCCTCACCTCACGGGTTGCAACGGGGCGAGCAGTCGTTCGAGCCATGGCGGTATCCCCTCTCAGAAGGGCAACACCCGGGGCTCAGGCCATATTTGCCGGTGTAGTTTTTTTCTCCTCCCGGCTAGAACTTCTCGGGCGCGGGCCGCACGTCGAGCTCCTGCGTCCACGCGGAAGCGTCCTGCCGGTGGAGCTGCCAGTACGTCTCCGCGATGGCGTCCGGCGACAGCCGGTGCGCGGGCTTCGGTCCACCCCGGGCGTGCGAGCGGTCCGTGTCGATGATGCCGTCGATGACGACGTGGGCCACGTGGATGCCGCGCGGGCCGAACTCGCGGGCCAGTGACTGCGCCAGGGCCCTCAGGCCGAACTTGCCCGCGGCGAAGCTCGCCGAGCGCGCGCCGCCGCGCAGCGACGCGGTGGCCCCGGTGAAGAGCAGCGTGCCGTGTCCCGCCTCCAGCATGGCGGGCAGCACCTCGCGCGCGCACAGCACGCCGCCCAGGCAGTTGATGCGCCACGAGGCCTCGAAGTCCTCGGGCGCCGTCTCCAGGAAGCCGGCCATGTGGAAGACGCCGGCGTTGTAGACGCAGACCTCCGGGGCGCCGTGCTCCTCGCGCAGCCGGGCGAAGGACGCCTTCACCGCGTCCGCGTCCGTGGCGTCCGTGGGGTAGCTGCTCGCGAGGCCCCCGGCCTGCTGGACGGCGTGCTGGACCTGGCGCAGCGTCCCCTCGCTCCGGGCGAAGAGGCCCACCGTGTAGCCCTCGCGGGCGAAGCGCCAGGCCAGCGCCGTGCCCAGCCCGGGGCCCGCTCCCACCACCGCGGCCACCTTCGTGGCCGACTTCGCAGTCGTCGTCATGGCCGGCCGGTTAACCCGCCCGGACCCGCGCGGCCATGCGACGTGAGGGGCCCCGTCACCCGGCCAACGGTGCACCGCGCACGGCGACGTTCCCCGGGACGGGGCGCTACATTGCCGCGCCATGACGACGACCGACCAAGCCACCCGCCTGCTCGACTTGCTCTGGGAGCGCTACTCCGCCGAGGTCCCCTACGCGCGCACCTTCGTCCAGCTCTCCGGAGGCCGCTTCCGCAATGACCACGTCGCGCTGCGCTCGCTGGCGCGGCCCGGCGGCGGCATCGCCCTCTTCTCGCGCCCCTTCGAGCGGCTCGGCTGGAAGGCCGCGGGCACGTACACCTTCCCGGACGCGCACCTGTCCGCCATCTACATGTCCCATCCCGCCGGGCTGCCGCGCGTCTTCATCTCCGAGCTGAAGCAGGAGGAATTGTCCCCGCGCGCCCGCGAGCTGCTCGCCGCGCTGCCCGAAGACGTGCCCGCGCCGTCGCCCGAGGACGTGGACGCGCTGGCCGCGTGGTTCTCTCCGCCGCCTCCGCCGTCCGAGGCCGCGCTGCTGGAGCTGGAGAAGGAGTCGCAGTACGGCGCCTGGCTGCTCGCCTTCGGGCGCAAGGTGAACCACTTCACCGGCACGGTGGACGACGTGGAGGCGTGGCAGCGGCGCATGCGCGAGGCGGGCGTGCCCATGAAGGCGGACATCGAGGGCGCCGCCGGCACGTCGCTGCGGCAGACGGCCACCCACGCCGCGCCGCTGCCGGTGACGCTCGAGGGCGGCGGCTCGCGCGCGTGGCCCTACGCGTACTTCGAGATTGCGCAGCGCGCGCCGGACTTCGACGGCTTCCTCGGCCCCCAGGCGCGTGCGCTCTTCGACATGACGAAGCGTGGATGACGCGCCGCGCTCCGCGTGTGGGGCACGGCGCGTCATTTGGGACACCGGGTCGCTCCCCGGTTGCCCGCCCTGCGCGCGGGCCCTCGGGTAGGAACGGCGGGCTGAAAACTCTCTATGCTCCCGCGCCATGCCCACTTCCCAGTCCCTCACTTCCCTGGTCCTGGCCGCTGGCCTCTCGCTGGCGCCCGCCGTCGTGCTGGCGGAGGACACGACGACGACCGCGCTCGAGCAGAACCTCAACAGCATGGACCGCTTCTTCACCCTGTCCGAGAGCGCGGCCACGCCGCCCACGGACGTGCGCGCGGAGACGGGCGGCAGTGCCCGGGAGGGCGGCACGGGCGTGGGCGACTCGTACGGCATCTCCCAGCGGGTGGAGATGACCGTGCTCGAGCACCTGTCGCTGCGCGCGGGCGGTGAGCTGCGCATGGGCACGGGCAAGGGCTTCAGCCCGGAGGCGCAGGTGAAGTACCAGTTCTTCAACCAGGCCGCGGACGGGCTGAACGCGTCGGCGGGCCTGCGCTACAAGCAGCTTGGCTTCGCGTCCGACGGCGGCGAGGCGGAGGTGTTCCTCGCGGCGGGCAAGCGCTGGGGCCAGGTGCTGGGCACCGCCAACTTCGTCGCCGGCACCGGCGTGTCCAAGCGCGAGGCGGACATCGAGGGCCACGTGGGCCTGGGCTACCTGCTGGGCGAGAAGCTCATCGTCGGCGTCAACACGCGCTTCCAGCAGGAGGTGGTGGACGAGCCGGGCGAGGTGAAGGGCACCGGCCGCGAGTTCGAGATGCTCTCCGGCGGCCTCGTCGGCTACTCGTGGGGCCCGGTGGATTTGTCCGCGCTGGCCGGCTGGTACTTCCCGCGCAAGACGATGACCAGCGGCCCGCTGGCGCAGCTGCAGCTCGGCCTCAACTTCTGAGCGGCGGCGCGGTTCAGTCGCTGACAGGCGGATTGCCCCGGCCGTGGACACTTGCCGGGCCGGGGCGCTTCAGGGCAATTCGATGGGCACGGTGTTGGTGTTACCTCTGCAACCGTGTCCACACCGACCGAGTCGCACCCCGGGCTCGGCTTCCCCGGGGACCTCTTCGAGCAGCTCTCCGAGGCCATCGCGGCGTTCAGCCGGGAGGGCCGCCTCCGGTACGTGAATGCCGCCGCGGAGCGGCTCTTCGGCGGTGCGCGCGGCGAGCTCGTCGGCCGCGGGCTGGGAGAGGTGCTCCCCAGCGAGGACGGGCGTGCGCTCCACGAGGCCCTCGTGCGGGTGGCGGAGCGCGGGCGGCCGGAGCGCTTCGAGCACCGCCTCGCCCCGGCGCGGCGGCTGGACGTGCGCGTCCACGCCGGCGCGGAGGCGCTGTGGCTCATCGCCGCGGACCTCGCGGAGCCCCGACAGGCCCCGGTGCCCGGGGAGGCCGCGAGGGCCCGGCTCCCCGCGGACGTGCTGCTGGAGGCGGAGCGCGAGGCGAGGACGCGCGCGGAGCGCACGGCGGAGTATGCCCGGCGGCTCCAGGAGGTGACGCGGTTGCTGGGGCAGGCGCTCTCCGGCGCGGAGGTCGCCGGGGCGGTGCTGGAGGTGGGGGTGGCCGCGCTCGGCGCCATCAACGGCGGCATCTGGTTGATGGACGGCACGGGGCGGCGGCTCCAGTTGATGCAGTCGCGCGGGTTCAGCGCGCCGACGCTGGCGGTCTTCGACGCCTTCCCGGTGGACGCCCCGGTGCCCGTGGCGGAGGCGGTGCGGCACGGCGCGCCGGTGTGGATGCCGAGCTGGGCCGAGTACGCGCGGCGGGTGCCCGCCGCGGAGGAGCGCGCCCACGGGGTGGGCTCGCGCAACGAGATGGCGGCGGCCTGTCTGCCTTTGCACGTGGAGGGGCGCGCCATCGGCGGGGTGTCCTTCGGCTTCCAGGGCGCGCACCCCTTCGAGGACGCGGAGCGCTGGTTCCTGGAGATTCTCGCCCAGCACGCCGCGCAGGCGCTGGAGCGGGCGCGGCTGTTCGAGGCGCAGAGCACGGACCTCACCGAGCGCAAGCGCGCCGAGGCCCGCACGCGCTTCCTCGCCGAGGCGGGCGCGCTGCTGGCCTCGTCGCTGGACTACGAGCGCACGCTGGCGGCGGTGGCCCGGGTGGCGGTGCCGACGCTGGCGGACTGGTGCGCCGTCGACATGCCCGAGCCCGACGGCCAGGTGCGCAAGGTGGTGGTGGCCCACCAGGACCCGGAGCGCGTGCGGGTGGCCATGGACTTCCACGCCCGCTATCCCCCCTTGCTGAGCGCGGTGGGAGGCATCGGCAAGGTGCTGCGCACCGGCGAGCCGGAGTTCCTGAAGCACCTCACCCCGGAGCTGATGGCCGCCGCGGTGCCGGACCCGGGGCGGCGCGAGGCGGTGTGGGCGCTGGGCGTCCGCTCCCTCATCTGCGTGCCCCTGCGCAGCCGGGGCCGGACCATCGCCGCGCTGACGCTGGTGTACGCGGACTCGGACCGCCGCTACACCGAGGCGGACCTGCACCTGGCCCAGGAGCTGGCGCTGCGCGCGGCCACCGCCATCGACAACGCCACCCTCTACCGCGAGGCGCAGGAGGCCGTTGCCGCGCGCGACACCTTCCTCGGCGTGGCCTCGCACGAGCTGAACACGCCGCTCACCTCGCTGGCGCTCAACCTGCAAACGCTGCAGCGCGCGGTGGAGCAACTGCCGCTGGACGCGCACCCCGGCCGCCCGGCGGTGGGCCCGAAGCTCCAGTCCGCCCAGCGGCAGGTGGCGAGGCTGGCCAGCCTCATCCGCGAGCTGCTGGACGTCTCGCGCATCACCGAGGGCCGGCTGAAGCTGGAGCCCGAGCCGATGGACCTGGCGGAGCTGGCGCGCGAAGTGGCGGCACGCGCGGCCGAGGACGCGGCGCGCGTCGGGTGCGAGCTGCGGCTGCGCATCCCGGCTTCCGTCGAGGGCGTGTGGGACCGGCTGCGGCTGGACCAGGTGGTGCAGAACCTGTTGTCCAACGCGCTCAAGTACGGCCACGGCCAGCCGGTGGACCTGGTGCTGGAGGACGGCGTGGACGCCGTCACGCTGCGGGTGAAGGACCGGGGCCTCGGCATCTCCGCGGAGGACCAGGCCCGGCTGTTCCAGAAGTTCGAGCGGCTGGCGAGCGAGCGTCACTACAGCGGCTTCGGCCTGGGGCTCTGGATTGTGAAGCAGGTGGTGGACGCGCTGGGCGGCCGCATCCACGTGGACAGCGCCCCGGGGCAGGGGGCCACGTTCACCGTCGTCCTTCCACGCTGAGTCAAGTCGCCGGGAGGGCGTCCCCGTCACGTGAAGCGGTGCGCGTACCATTCGCGGCCCGCTCCTGTAGGCTGGGTGCCTCTTCCACGACCTCCTGGGGGACCTGATGCGGCGGGTGGCGAGAATCTTCGGACTGGGTGCGGTGCTGCTGGGCGCGGGGCCGGTGCTCGGTCAGCAAGGCCACGCGGGCGACGCGGGCGTCGAGGTGCGCCGCGCGGACGTGGCGCTGCAGGGCGCGGTGGCGAAGGCCGTCCGGCCGCCGCTCGACTCCGTCTACGAGGCGCTCCAGCACACCGTGCGCTTCCGGCAGGTGGCCCTGTCGCCCAATGGCCGGCGCCTGGCGTGGGTGGAGTCCGGCTCGGAAGCCGCCGGGGCGAACCCGGGCGGCAGCATCATCCAGGTGCTGGACCTCACCGAATCCGACGCGAAGCCCGAGCGCATCACCGTCTGCCTGGCGATGCGCTCGTGCAACGAGTCCTCGCTGGCGTGGAGTCCGGACGGGCGGAAGCTGGCGTTCCTCTCCGACGCGGGGCTGGGCGGGCCGGTGCAGCTCTACGTCGCCAACGTGTCCGAAGGCCCGGTGCGCAAGCTGACGTCCTTCCAGGGGCCGGCCTCCGCGCCGCGGTGGTCGCCGGACGGGGACTCCATCGCGCTGCTCGTCATCGAGGGCGAGGGCGCCGAGCACGCCAAGGGCCCCACCGGCCCCGCGGCGCGCGAGACGGGCGTGGTGCAGGAGGCGCACCCGGTGCGGCGCGTGGCCGTGGTGGACGTGGACGACAGCGCCGTGCGGAAGGTGACGCCGGAGAGCCTCTTCGTCTACGAGTACGCGTGGAGCCCGGACAGCGACCAGCTCGCCATCACCGCCGCGCCGCCGCCGGGGGATGCGAACTGGTGGGTGGCGAAGCTGCACGTGGTGGAGGTGAAGTCGGGCCGCGCGCGGCTCTTGTACACGCCGAAGTGGCAGCTCACCGAGCCCACGTGGAGCCCCGACGGGAAGCAGCTGGCGTTCATCGAGGGACTGATGAGCGACCAGGGCTCCAACGGCGGGGACGTGTACGCGGTGCCGGTGGCGGGCGGCAAGGCGCGCAACCTGACGCCGGGGATGAAGGCCACCGCGACGAGCCTGGACTGGGTGGTGCAGGGGCGGGTGGTGTTCGGCGCGCAGGTGATGGGGGACTCGGCGCTGGGGGCGGTGGACCCGGTGAAGGGCGGGGTGACGATGCTGTGGAAGGGCCCCGAGCGCATCAGCGCGGGCGGGGTGGTGGGCGCGTCGCTGGCGGAGGACGGCGTGACGAGCGCGGTGGTGCGCGAGTCCTTCACGCGCGCGCCGGACGTGTGGGTGGGGCCGGTGGGGGAGTGGAAGCCCGTCACGCGCCTCAACGCGGACTTGAAGCTGCCGGTGGGGCCGGTGCGCAGCGTGACGTGGAAGAGCGAGGGGCGGGACGTGCAGGGCTGGCTGCTGGCGCCGCCGACGGCGCCGGTGGGCAGCGCGCGGGCGCCGATGGCGACGGTGATTCACGGCGGGCCGGCGTCGGGGGTGGTGTCCGGCTTCCAGTCGATGGCGCTGCTGCTGACGAGCCAGGGCTACTACGTCTTCTTCCCCAACCCGCGCGGCAGCTTCGGGCAGGGCGCGGAGTTCGTGCAGGCCAACCGGCGGGACTTCGGGTACGGCGACCTGCGCGACATCATGTCGGGCGTGGACGCGGTGCTGGCGAGCGAGCCGGTGGACCCGGCGCGGCTGGGCGTGACGGGGTGGAGCTACGGCGGCTACATGACGATGTGGGCGGTGACGCAGACGCAGCGCTTCCGCGCGGCGGTGGCGGGGGCGGGCATCTCCAACTGGCAGAGCTACTACGGGACGAACCACATCGACACGTGGATGCTGCCGTACTTCGGCGCGTCCGTGTACGACGAGCCGGACGTGTACACGCGCAGCTCGCCCATCAACTTCGTGAAGCTGGTGCGCACGCCGACGCTGCTCG
Source organism: Pyxidicoccus caerfyrddinensis (assembly GCF_010894405.1). Classification (GTDB taxonomy): domain Bacteria; phylum Myxococcota; class Myxococcia; order Myxococcales; family Myxococcaceae; genus Myxococcus; species Myxococcus caerfyrddinensis. The sequence continues at coordinate 157,684 of NZ_JAAIYA010000030.1, read as the reverse complement.
AGCACGGGGAGCGGGACGTGGAGGTGCCGGCGTCGCAGAGCTACGAGTTCTTCAAGGCGCTCAAGGCGCTGGGCGTGGAGACGCAGTTGGTCATCTACGCGGACGAGGGACACGGGCTGCGCAAGCCGGAGCACCTGAAGGACCGGGCGGTGCGGATGGTGGAGTGGTTCGACGCGCACCTGCCGCCGCCGAACCTGCCCCCGGCGAAGGTGCCGATGCCGATGCGCTAACGCGCGTCGGGTGGCGACGTGACGAGGCTGGTGAGGACGTGGTCCCGCCAGCGGCCGTCGATGAGGAGGAAGTCGCGGGCATAGCCCTCCACGACGAAGCCAAGGCGCTTCAGCACGGCGGCGCTCCTGAGGTTCTCCGGCAGGTAATTGGCCTGGAGGCGGTGCAGGCCCATGGGACCGAAGGCGTAGTCGCGGATGGCGCGCAGGCCCTCCGTCATCAGTCCCTTGCCTTCGTAGCGCTGGTCCAGGGCGTAGCCGAGGTCCGCGGCCTGGAGGGGGCCTCGGCGGATGTGGGTGAGGGAGATGTTGCCGATGACGGGCGCGGTGGTGAGGGGCTCGGCGCGCGGGAGGAGGAACAGGCGCAGGGACAGGTCATGCCGGAAGTCCTCGCGGTCCTGCGCGAGCCGGGTGCGCCAGTAGGTGACGGAGAAGAAGTTGGCGGGCCGCGCGGGGGACACCGGGTCGAAGTGCTCACGGTTCGCCTCGTGGTAGGCGAGCACCCGCCACGCGGCGTCCGGCGGGAGCAGCGCCAGGGACAGACGCTCGGTGGTGAGCAGGGCGGTGGTGTCGGAGGTCATGGCGCGAAACCGCCCCCGAGGCTACTGCGTCCCGGAGGCGGAGGTCTTCGCGACTGCTGAAGGGAGCCCGGTTCAGCGCGGCGGCTGCGTGTCGCTCTGCCCGGGCTGGGCGCCGGGCTGCGGTGGGGTGGCGCCCTCCTGGACGTCGGTGTCGATCGAACCGCTCCCGCCGTGGTGCTGCTCGTCGGCGCCGCTCGGCGTCGCGGGCTGTCCCGGAGGCGCGGAGTGGCCCGTGCCCACGTCCTGCCCGCTGCCGCCCGTGCCGCTTCCACCCGTCGGGGGCGTGGCCTGCTGGGCGCCGCCCGTCGTCCCACGCTCCGGCGGCGTGGCCTGCGGCAGCTGGCTTCCACCCGTGCCCTGCTGCGGCGGCTGGGCCTGCGTGCCCTCCCGCGAGGGCTGCTGCTGCGAGCCCGTGCCGCCCGTGCCCTGCTGCTGCGCGCCACTGCCGCCCACGGCCCGCTGGTCGCGCTCGATGACGATTTCCACACGCCGGTTGTTGGCCCGGCCCTCGGGCGAGCCGTTGGACGCCACCGGCCGGTACTCACCGAAGCCCCGGATGTTGATGCGCTCCGCCGGCACGCCGCGCGACGTGAGGAACTCACGTACGCGGTCCGCACGGCGGTACGACAGGTCCTCGTTGTACTCGTCCTTGCCCTGCGAGTCCGTGTGGCCCTCGATGAGCAGCGGGCTCTGCGTCTCCTTCAGCACGTCCGCCACCTCGGACAGCCTGTCGCGCGCCGCGGGCAGCAGGTCCACCGCGCCCGACGCGAAGAGCACGCTGCCAGAGAGCGTCACCACGATGCCGCGCTCCTCCTCGCGCACCTTCAGGCCCTTCTCCGTCTCCTGCAGCTTCGTCAGCGCCGCGGTGGCATTGCGCTCCGCTTCCACCCGCGCCTGCCGCTCCTGCTCGGCCTGCTGCTCGGCCTGCACGCGCGCCTGGCGCTCCGACTCGAGCTGAGACGCGCGCTGCTGCAGTTCCTGGTTCTGCTGCGTCAGCCGCTGCGCCTCGGCCTCGGCCTGCACGCGGCGCTGCTCCTCGGACTGGCGCCGCGCCGTCTCCTGGGACAGCTGCTGCGCCTCCGTCTGCCGCTGCTGGGCCTGGGCCCTCAGCTGCTCGGCCTCCTGCTGGCGCCGCTGCGCGTCCGCCCGCAGGCGCTCCGCCTCGGCCTGCTGCGACTGCGCCATCTGCGAGGCGCGCTGCTGCTGCGCGAGCGCCGCCTGCCGCTCCTGCTCGGCCTGGGCCAGCTGCTGCCGGGCGGCCTCCAGCTCCGACTGGACGCGCTGTTGCTGCGCCGCCTGCGACTGCGCGAGCGACGCCTGGGCCTGGGCCCGCTGACGCGCGGCGAGCTCCGCGGTGCCACGGGCGTCGGCGGTCTCCGCCTTGCGCAGCGCCACGTACGCGAGCGAGCGTGCCCGGGGCGAGTCCTTGCTGCGGTCATACTCCCGCTCTGCTTCCAGGAGTGCGTCATGGGCCGCGGCGACGTCCTCCGGGCGCTCGCGGCCCTCGGGGCTGGTGGACAGCTGCTCGTAGGCGGCGCGCGCGTCCATCAATTCCCGAGGTGGGGGACCCGACGCGCAGCCCACCGCGACCAACGCCGTGGCCCCGACGAGGGCCTTCCATCCACGCTTCCAAAGCACCATGACGCTCTCCTCTCGGGGTGGGCGGCTCACTGGAGGCTGCGGCGCGCGGACTCGGCCTGTTGGGTGGCCGTCCGCGCCTCGCGTTCAAGGGGCACCGAGCGGGCCAGCGCGAGCGCCAGGTCCGCGTCCGCTTCGGCCTGCATGAAGCGCAGCTCCGCGGCCTCCTGCTCGCCTTCGACGAGCAGCCGCTCGGCGTCGGCGATCTGCTGCCGGGCATACTCCAGGTGCTGGGCGGCCTCGGGGACGCGGCTGGCGCCAGCGCCTTCCGCGGCCCTCAGCGAGGCCTCGGCCTGCACACGGCGCTCGGTGGGAGCGGAAATGACTTGCTGGCCGGCACACCCGACAAGGGTCAGGCACATCACGGCGGCAATCAGCTTCGGGCGCACGGTTCACCTCCAGCCGTCAGGGCAACACCGGGCGCGGGACTCCGCGCCCAAAGCCAGAGTTGGGTCCGCCTCTCCCGGCCGACAATGCGCTCTCGGCGGAGACGCCTGAAGAGGGGCCGGGCAGGCACGCAGGCACCTGCCCCGGAGTGTGAAGCCCCTTGTCACGGCGCACGAGGGGACTGGCCGGGACACACCCGGCGGAGGTAGACGGGGCGTATGCGCCTGCACCTCGTGGATGGGACGTATGAGCTGTACCGAGCCCACTTCTCGCCCCGCCCCGGCCATGAGGCGCCGGGTGGGCAGGACGTGAAGGCGACGGTGGGGTTGATGTCGTCGCTGCTCATGCTGCTGCACGACGCCACGGAATCGGTGACGCATGTGGCGGTGGCGTTCGACAACCCCATCCGCTCGTTCCGCAACGCGCTGTTCGCCGGGTACAAGAGCGACGAGGGCGTGCCGCCGGAGCTGCACGCGCAGTTCGACCTGGCGGAAGAGGCGGTGCGCGCGCTGGGTGTCACCGCGTGGTCCATGAAGGAGTTCGAGGCGGACGACGCGCTGTCCACGGCGGCGGCGCGCTTCGCGGGCGAGGTGGAGCAGGTGCGGCTGATGACGCCGGATAAAGATTTGGGCCAGTGCGTGCGGGGGAAGCGGGTGGTGCAGGTGGACCGGCGGCAGGAGAAGGAGTTCGACGAGGAAGGAGTGCGCGCGAAGCTGGGCGTGCTGCCCGCGAGCGTGCCGGACCTGCTGGGGCTGATGGGGGACGACGCGGACGGCATCCCCGGGCTGGCGGGCTTCGGGGAGAAGGGGGCCTCGGCGTTGCTGAGCGCCTACGGCCACCTGGAGGCGATTCCAGCCGAGGCCTCCGCCTGGACGGTGCGCCCGCGCGGCGCGGAGAAGCTGGCGGCGACGCTGCGCGAGCACCGCGAGGACGCGCTGCTGTACCGCAAGCTGGCCACGCTGGTGACGGATGCGCCGCTGCCGGGCACGGCGTCGCTGGCGGACCTGGAGTGGAAGGGCGTGCCGCGAGCGCGGTTCGAGGCGCTGTGCGACAGGCTGGGGAGCACCACGCTCAAGCGCCGCCCGAAGCGCTGGACGGCGTAGGGCGCTCTACCCCACCGCCTCGTCCACGCCGTCCCGGCTCAACGTGGACACAGGGGCATGGCGCGGCAGGCGCACCGTGAAGGTGGTGCCCGCGTCGGCCGTGGACGTCACCTCCACCGTGCCGCCGTGCGCCTGGACGATGCTGCGGACGATGTAGAGCCCCAGGCCGATGCTGCGCCCGCCGCGGTCCTCCGGCCGCTCCACGCCGCGCTCCAGCGGCTCGAAGATGCGCGGCAGTTGCTCCGGCGCAATCGGCGTCCCCTGGTTGTGGACCTCCAGCTCCACCCCGTGCTCCCCGCCCCGCGCCACCACGCGCACCGGCGTGTCCTGCGGGCTGTACTGCAGCGCATTGCCCACCAGGTTGCTGAGCACCTGCGCCAGCCGGTCCGGGTCCCACGTCCCCACGCCGCTCCCCACGTGCTCGGAGTGGATGCGCCGGCCCGGGGACGCCGCCTGCACCTCGTCCACCACCGCGTGCACCACCTCGTGCAGGTCCACCGGCCGGGGGAACACCGGAAGGCCTCCGCCCTGCCTCGCCCGCGTGAAGTCCAGCAGGTCGCGAATCATCCGCGTCGCCCGCTCCGCCGAGCGGTGGATGCGCTCCACGTGCCGCCCCATCCGCTCGTCCAGCCGGCCCCGCTGCTGCAGCACCGACACCGCCAGCGTTATCGCGCTCAGCGGGTTGCGCAAGTCGTGGCTGACAATCCCGATGAGCTGCCGCTCGAAGTCCGCCCGCGCGCGCATCTCCGCCGTCAGCCGCTTCGGCTCGGTGATGTCCGCCAGCGCGCCGGTGAAGTGCGTGGGCTCGCCCCGCGCGTCCGTCAGCACCCGCCCCTGGTCCCGAAGCCACCGCACCGTGCCGTCCGCGCGGAGGATGCGGTACTCGGCCTCGAGCGCCCCGCGCTCGCGGATGGCGCGCTCGGTGTGCGCCTGGACGGTGGGCAGGTCCTCCGGGTGGATGCGGGCGTACACGTCGTCCAGCGGGAAGGCGGCCTCGCGCGCCTCCAGCCCCAGGATGCGGTTGTAGTTGGCGTCGCGCAGAATCATCCGCGACGCCAGGTCCAGCCGCCACGTGCCCACGTTGGCCGCCGCCAGCGCCGAGCGCAGCCGTTGCTCGCTCTCGCGCAGCGCCCCGGCCAGCTCGGACTCCTTGCGCCGCGCCAGCATCGTGTCCGTCACCTCCACCGCGAAGAGGATGACGGCCTCCACCTGGCCCTCCGTGCCCAGCATGGGCTGGTACATGAAGTCGAAGTAGCCCTCGGACAGCTCGCCGTCGTTGCGCCGGTCGATGCTCGCGGGCATCTCCCGGGCGCTGAAGGACTCGCCGGTGGCGAACACCGTGTCCAGCAGCTCCAGGAAGCCCTGGCCCTCCAGCTCCGGCACCGCCTCGCGGATGGGGCGCCCCACCAGCGGGCGGTTCCCGAGGAGCTGCCGCATCCGCGCGTTGGCCACCACGAAGCGCTGCTCCGGGGCGCGCAGCACGCCGAGCAGCGCGGGCACCTGCTCGAAGAGGGTGGCGAGCAGGGCGCGCTGCCGGTCCGCCTCCTCGCGCGCGCGGCGCTCCAGCTCCAGCAGCCGGGTGCGCGCGGCCTCCGCCTCCTGGCGCTCGGTGACGTCCTGCATGGCCCCCACCACCTGCACCGGCCGGTCCTTCGCGTCACGGACGATGTGGCAGCGGTCCACCACGTGCGCCCAGGTTCCGTTGGCGCGCCGGAAGCGGTACGCGCCCTGCCACTCGTGCTCCGTGCCCGCCAGCGTCGCCTGGATGCCCTTCACCACGCGGGCGCGGTCCTCCGGGTGCAGGCGCTCCACCTTCCAGTCGAACGTGTCGCGCACGTCCGAGGGCGCGTAGCCGAACACCTCGTGCACGCCGCTCGTCCAGTCCACGGAGTCGGTGCGCGGGTCCCACTCCCACACCGCGTCCCGCGTCGCGCGCGCCGCCAGCCGGAAGCGCAGCTCGCTGCGCCAGGCGCGCTCCTCGGCGCGCTGCACCTCGGACAGCGTGCCCTCGGCGAGCAGGCGCCGCGCGCGCTCGTCCTCCAGGGCCTGGCGGCGCGTGCGCTCCCAGCGCGCCAGCGCGTCCACCCGCGCGGCCAGCTCCGCCGGACGGAAGGGCTTGAAGACGTAGTCGTTGGCGCCCGCCGTCAGCCCCTCCACCACGTCGGGCGGCCGCGTGTTGGAGGTGAGCAGCAGCACGGGCAGGTGCGCGGTGGCGGGGTTGCCGCGCAGGAAGCGGCACACCTCCAGCCCCGTCATGCCGGGCAGGTACCAGTCCACCACCAGCACCTCGGGCGCGCTCTGTGGCCCCAGGGCCTCCAGCAGCGCCGGCCCGTCCGCGAAGGTAGCGACCTGGCAGGTGGGGGCCAGAGCGCGGCGGATGGCCTCCGACTCCGCCGGGCTGTCGTCCAGCACCCAGACCAGGGGCAGGAGGGGGGATGCGGACGATGTGCCGCTGGAGGGGGGATTCACGGGGAGCCTGAGCCCTTAGCAACCACGTGTTTCCCCGGTCAATTCTCCATTGGTCGGGATGTACACCGTACGCCACCTTGCCCGCTCGCCCGGCACGCAATCCTTACGCGTGCGTAAGGAGGCCCACCGCGCCAGGATGGACGCGCCGTGTCCCCGGAGTTGAAGGAAGCCATGCCCGTCGAACTGAAGATGCCTCCCTCGGATGATTGGGTCCCCACGCTGGATGACACGCCGTACCAGCGGCTCGGCGGCGAGGAGGCGACGCGCGCGCTGGCCCACGCCTTCTACGACGCCATGGATGCCGAGGAGCCAGCGCTGGCGAAGCTGCACGAGCTGGATGCGGAGGGTCGCGTGAATGCGGGCACGCGCGAGCGCTTCGGCCTCTTCCTCATGGGCTGGCTGGGCGGGCCCCAGCACTACTCCGAGCGCCACGGCCACCCGCGCCTGCGCATGCGCCACGGCCACCTGCCCGTGGACACCGGCATGCGCGACGCGTGGCTGCGCTCCATGCGCCGGGCCCTGGACGCGCGCGGCGTCACCGGCGGCCTGCGCCGCTTCCTCGACGAGCGCTTCGCCCAGGTGGCCGACTTCCTCCGCAATACCGAGGGCTGACGCCGTCGAGGGCCGAGAAGGGCTTGCGTAAAAAGCACGAGCGTTCTAAATACAGGTCATGCGCAAGGGCGAGCTCACCCATCAGACCATCCTGGAGACGGCCATCCGGCTGGCGAGCCGGGTGGGGCTGCACGGGCTGAGCATCGGCGGGCTGGCGGAGGAGCTGAGCCTCTCCAAGAGCGGCCTCTTCGCGCACTTCAAGTCCAAGACGGAGCTCCAGGTGCAGGTGCTCCAGACGGCCACCGAGCTGTTCACCGAGCGCGTCGTCCGCCCGGCCCTCACCCGGCCCCGCGGCGAGCCCCGGGTGCGCGCCCTCTTCGAGGGCTGGCTCACCTGGGACAGGGACAAGATTCTCGAGGGTGGCTGCATCTTCGTGGCGGCGGCGGCGGAGCTGGACGACGCGGAGGGGCCCGCGCGGGACACGCTGGTGCAGAGCCAGCGGGACTGGCTGGACTGCCTGGCCCAGGCCGCGCGCATCGCCGTGGCGGAGGGGCACTTCCGCAAGGACGTGGACGTGGAGCAGTTCGCCCACGACGAGTACGCGGCGATGCTGGGCTTCCACCACTCGCGGCGGCTGATGAGAGACCCCAGGGCCGAGGACCGTGCCCGGCGCGCCTTCGACGCGCTGCTGGCCGCCGCCCGCAACCCCACCCACTGACTTCTGTTGTTCCCGAGTCCTTCCGAGGAGGACCTCATCATGGCAGAAAATAGCACGAACGTTCGGACGAAAATGGCGCTGATGGGAGTACGGGCGACGGCGAAGGGGCTGGGCGCGGTGGCTCCGGGGCTGGCGGCGGCGTGGGCGGAGCGGCTGTTCCTGACGCCCCAGCGGACGCGGCGCTCGCGCACGGCCGAGGCGGTGCTGGCGCAGGGGCAGCAGCGGGTGCTGAAGCTGGGCGGCGAGAAGGTGGCGGTGTGGAGCTGGGGCGAGGGGCCGCGGGTGCTGCTGGTGCACGGGTGGAGCGGCTACGGCGGGCAGCTCACGGCCTTCGTGGCGCCGCTGGTGGAGGCGGGCTTCTCGGTGGTGACGTACGACGCGCCGGGGCACGGGGTGTCGTCCGGGCGCACCAGCTCGCTGCCGGAGATGGCGGACATGGTGGCGCGGGTGGGGCGGGCCACGGGCGGGCCGTACGCGGTGGTGGCGCACTCGTTCGGCGCGGCGGCCACGGCGGTGGCGCTGCGGGACGGGATGCGGATGGAGCGCGCGGTGTTCATCTCCCCGCCGTCGGACCCGCGCTGGGGCGTCAAGGCCTTCGGGAAGACGGTGGGCCTGTCGGAGGACGTGCAGCGGCGGATGGCGGCGCGAATCGAAGCGCGGTTCGACATGCGGCTGCGGGATCTGGCCCTTCCCCATTTCGCACCCTTGTTGCAGGTGCCACTGCGCATCTTCCACGACGTGGGGGACCGGGAGGTGCCGCTGGAGGCGGGTGAGGCGGTGGCTCGCGCGTGGCCGGGCGCGAAGCTGACGCGCACGGAGGGGCTGGGCCACCACCGCATCCTGTATGCACCGGAGGTGGTGACGCCCGCGGTGTCCTTCCTCGCGGAGGGCCGCCCGAGCAACGCGTGGCCGGCGCCGGAGCTGCTGGCCTCGGCCTCGGCGGCGGCCCCGCGCGGCTACCTGCGCATGGTGCACGGGGGCTGAAGGTCCTGACGCCCGATGGAATTGGCGCCCGACATGTTCACGCCTGGAGATGGCGCAGCTTCGAGGGCGAGACGATGATGTCGACCTCGTCGATTCGCCCCGCGCGGACCTCGAGCGCGAAGACGGCGTACACGGAGCTATCGACGAGAATCACGACACCGGGCTTCCCGTTGACCCTGGCGATGCGCCACGACCACGAGGAGCCCTGGCTCAAGCGTTCCCTGCCGGCCAGGATGAACCGCGCGACTGCGTCCGCGTGGTGGACGGGTTCGCGTGTCTCGCCTCCGTCGCTGTAGAGAGTCACGTCGGTGGACAGCAACTCGACGAGGGCATGAACGTCGTCGCTCGCGCACGCCTCCGCGAAACGCAGGGCGAGCCTCTCATGCTCGTCCGATGACACGCTGAATCGGGATTGCCCCAGGGCGAGTCTCTCCTTCGCCCGGTGCACGAGCTGTCGGCAATAGGCGTCGCTCTTGCCGACGGCGCGTGCAATCTCGGGGTACGGTCGCTCGAAGACTTCCCGGAGCAGGAACACCGCGCGCTCGACCGGTGACAGCGACTCCATCACCCGGAGGAGCGCAATCGAGAGGGTCTCGGATTGCTCGGCGGCGGTCTCGCCCGGTGGCGTGGCCTCCCTCTCGACCAGCGGCTCCGGGAGCCAGACGCCCACGTAGGACTCCCTCCGAGCGGCTGCCGACTGGAGGCGGTTGATACAGAGGTTCGCGACCACGCGGCGCAGGTACGCCTGCGGCGACGCAATGGCTTCGCCATCCTCGGCCCGGCTGGCGCGTTGCCAGCGGAGATAGGCTTCCTGAACGCAATCCTCCGCCTCCGCAACGCGGCCCAGCATGTTGTAGGCAATGGAGAGGAGTGCCGCCCGGTGGGCCAGGAAGAGCTCGTCGCCGCTCGCCGTCATGCCGCGCGCTCCAAGACGTCCCGCGCAACCGCTTCCGCGCTGGCCAGGCTGGCGTGCGCCAGATGGTCCTGCGCTCCGACGAAGTCCCCCACCAGGTACACGCCGGGCGCGTCTGGAACGATGGGAGAGGGGCGCCCCTGAAGCCCCTGCTGTCCGGCCGTCACGGCGCCCCCTGAGACCTGGATGCGGGGAAGGTATTGGGAGGCCACCACCACCTCGCGCCATCCGGGCTGGAGCTCATCCAGCCAGGCTTCGAGCTGGCGACGGTCTTCGCGTGGGTCCTCGTCGAGGTCAGACGGTCTCAAGGGCAGGTACTTGACCAGGTGGAGCAACGCGCCGCCGACCGGAGCGAGCCGGCACGAGCGGGAGTGTACGGAGTAGTAGAGAGGTTGGTCCAGGCGCAGGACCACCAGGCGCCGGGGATCCGGCAACGCGTGCAGCGCGAGGTCCAGGCACGCCGCGCGCACGGGCCGCGCGCGAGCCGCCCACGCGTCGACCGAGGGGCACCCGAGCAGTCGCGCCGCGGCCATCACATCGGTGGCGACCACCACGGCCGTCGTGTGAAGGGTGCGGGTCGGGAGTCGTACGGTGTGCGGCGGTCCGAGCTCGATGCCCGTGACGGCGGCGCCGTGAATCATCTCCACGCCCGCCGCACGTGCCGCGCTCTCGAGCCCATTGACCAGGGTCTGCCAACCCCCGTCGAGGAGGAGTGCTCCGCGCTGCGAGCCCACGAGCGACAGCGCATACGCCGCATCGACCTCATCGGGCGCGTGCGTGTACGTCGCGAGCCGGACCACCGCTTCGAGGAGGCGCCGCACCACGGGATGCCGCGCATGCTTCTCCAGCCAGGCGCTCACGGGCCGACCCCTCCAGACGTGAAGGGGCTCGGTCCTGAGCAGGCGGAGAAGCTGGGCGAGCTCCGCGCGCGACGCAGGGTCCAGCACCTCGCTGGTCGCAAGTGAGTCCGCATCCACTGGCAGCCGGCCGATGCGAGCTCCGTCCTGGCACTCGTAGAGCGAGCGGTCTGTCTGCCCGCCCGAGAGGGTGATGCCAAGCTCGCGCAGCACGGCCTCGCCGGGCCCTCCCGAGTAGAACGCGTGAATGCCGAGGTTGAACTTGAAGCCCTCCCGCTCCGTGGTGATGGCGCGACCGCCGAACCGAGGCGCTTTCTCCACCAGGGTGACGGTCCGTCCCCCGCGCGCAAGGAGGGCGGCAGCGGCCAGTCCGCCAATCCCTCCGCCAATCACCACCACGTCTCGCTGTTCCCGTATCGAGCTCATGCCCTGAAGACCGGGTCACCCGAGCGTTTGTGACACCCCCTGGTCGCCCCGATGCATCCGCGCCGCGTGCTCCATCCATCGCCAGGATTCCAGGGCCCGTCCGTATCCACGGAGTCCGTCCAGATTCAGCGCTCGTCGAAGAATTTCGAGGCTCCCCGTTCAGGGGCTGCAACCCTCTCCTCCATCTCCAACACGCTGTGCGCGGACGCCTGCGCGGGCTCGTACTCCACCGCCTCCCAGTGGGCCACCCAGGCGCTCGGCACCCAGACCTGCCTGGGCGCCTACGCGGGCTGCTGCCAGTACTACGTCGACCAGAACTTCAACCGCTGCGGGGGCTGACACCTCGCGGAGGGCGGCCCACGCGCCAGCCTGGACCTCCACGGGTCGGCGCGTGGGCCGTCGTGCCCGCGAGCAGAGTCCCCATCCGTCTCAGGCTCTCAGCGAGCGCGTACGATGCAGGAGGTCTTGATGTAGTCCACATCATCGAAATAGGCGCACGAGAAGTACACATCGAGCCTGGCGGTCGCGGTGCAGTCCTCGCGCCCGGTCTGGATGGTGAGGTCTGATTCCAGGTCCACGCAGTCGCAGCTCTTGCAGCTCGCCTCCTTCTCCAGACACAGATAGCTCGTCACAGCGGTTCCGATGGTCGCGCAGTATTGAGTGGCGCGCTTGCAGCGGATGTCGCCACACTCGAGCGTCTCTGGGAACGACTGGGTGTCCTCGTCCACGTCGTCTTCTTTCGAGTCACCACAGCCCACCACCAGCATGGAGAGAAGCACCAGGTACCGCGTCGTCGCCTTCATGTCGTCCTCCCGAGGAGTCATGGGGGGCATGAACGCCCCCTCCTGACGGGAAGAGACAGGCCGGGTGACACCGTTGCGTGAAATCGACCGCTCCCCTTGTCGATATTCGATGCCAGAATCTCGGACATGGCCTCCTCCAAGCAGCACCCCGCAGACAGCCACGACCTGATTCGCGTCCAAGGAGCTCGGGAGAACAACCTGAAGGACGTCAGCGTCGAGATTCCCAAGCGGCGGCTGACGGTGTTCACCGGCGTCTCGGGCTCGGGCAAGTCGTCGCTGGTGTTCGGAACCATCGCCGCGGAATCGCAGCGGATGATCAACGAGACCTACAGCGCGTTCGTGCAGGGCTTCATGCCGACGCTGGCCCGGCCCGAGGTCGACGTACTGGAAGGACTGACGACCGCCATCATCGTCGACCAGGAGCGGATGGGCGCCAACTCCCGCTCGACGGTCGGCACGGTGACCGATGCCAACGCGATGCTGCGGGTGCTGTTCAGCCGCCTCGGCAAGCCGCACATCGGCTCGTCCAACGCCTTCTCCTTCAACGTCCCGTCGGTCCGCGGGGTCGGGCAGATTTCAGTCGAGAAGGGAGCCGGGAAGACGGAGAAGCGCGTCTTCAATCTCACCGGCGGCATGTGCCCGCGCTGCGAGGGCATGGGCTCGGTCACCGACATCGACCTGTCCCAGTTGTATGACGACAGCAAGTCGCTCAACGAGGGGGCGCTCACGATTCCCGGCTACACGGCCGACGGCTGGCACGTGCGCATCTTCGGGGAGTCGGGCTTCCTCGACCCGGACAAGCCCATCCGCAAGTACACCAAACAGGAGCGCCAGGACTTCCTCTACAAGGAGCCGACCAAGGTGAAGGTCGGGAACGTGAACCTCACCTACGAGGGCCTCGTCCCGCGCATCCAGAAGTCGTTCCTGACCAAGGACGTCGACGCGATGCAGCCGCACATCCGGGCGTTCGTGGAGCGCGCGGTCACCTTCACCACCTGTCCCGAGTGTGCCGGCACCCGGCTCAGCGAGGCCGCTCGGTCCTCGAAGATCAAGGGAATCAGCATCGCCGACGCCTGCGCGATGCAGATCAACGACCTGGCGAAGTGGGTGAGCGGTCTGGACCAGCCGTCCGTCGCACCGTTGCTGGCGACGCTGCGGCAGACGCTCGACTCGTTCGTGGAGATCGGCCTGGGCTACCTCAGCCTCGACCGGCCGTCCGGCACGCTGTCGGGCGGTGAGGCGCAGCGCACCAAGATGATTCGCCACCTCGGGTCCTCGCTCACCGACACGACCTACGTCTTCGACGAGCCGACCGTCGGGCTGCACCCCCACGACATCCAGCGGATGAACGACCTGCTGCTGCGGCTGCGCGACAAGGGCAACACCGTCCTCGTGGTCGAGCACAAGCCGGAGGTGATTGCCATCGCCGACCACGTCGTCGACCTCGGCCCCGGTGCCGGCACGGCCGGCGGCGAGGTGGTCTTCGAGGGAACCGTCGACGGGCTGCGGGCCAGCGGCACGCTCACCGGGCGACACCTGAGTGACCGGGCCTCCCTGAAGCCGTCGGTGCGCAAGCCGTCGGGGGTGATGAAGGTGCGCGGTGCCCGCACCCACAACCTGCAGAACGTGGACGTCGACATCCCGCTCGGCGTGCTGGTGGTGGTGACCGGGGTGGCCGGGTCGGGCAAGAGCTCCCTCATCCACGGCTCGGTGAGCGGCAGGGAAGGGGTGGTGTCGGTCGACCAGACCCCGATTCGAGGCTCGCGGCGGAGCAATCCGGCGACGTACACGGACTTGCTGGAGCCGATCCGCAAGGCGTTCGCGAAGGCCAACGGCGTGAAGCCCGCCCTGTTCAGCGCCAACTCCGAGGGCGCCTGTCCGACCTGCAATGGCGCAGGGGTCATCTACACCGACCTGGGGATGATGGCTGGCGTCACCTCGGTCTGTGAGGACTGCGAGGGCCGGCGGTTCCAGGCGTCGGTGCTGGGCTACCGGCTCGGTGGGCTCAACATCGCCGAGGTGCTCGACCTGTCCGTCGAGGACGCGGTCGCCTTCTTCGGCACTGGCAAGGGGCGTACGCCGGCCGCGCACGAAATCCTGCGGCGCATGGCCGACGTGGGGCTCGGGTATTTGCGGCTCGGTCAACCGCTCACGACGCTGTCGGGTGGCGAGCGGCAGCGGCTCAAGCTCGCGACGCACATGGGGGCCGAAGGCGGCGTCTACGTGCTCGACGAGCCGACCACCGGGTTGCACCTGGCCGACCTCGAGCAGTTGCTCGGGCTGATGGACAGGCTGGTCGACTCCGGGACGTCGGTCATCGTCATCGAGCACCATCAATCGGTGATGGCGCACGCGGACTGGCTCATCGACATCGGGCCGGGGGCGGGCCACGACGGCGGGCGAGTCGTGTTCGAAGGCACCCCGGCCGACCTCGTGGCGGCGAAGTCGACGCTGACCGGCAAGCACCTGGCGGCATTCGTCGGCAGCCGTTCAAAGGCTGTCACGGGTCGCTGAAGGTGAGCACCTCAGCCGGCTGACCCATTCGGCCCAGGCTGGGCGCGTGGACCCTTCGCGCGCCAGCCTCTTGCAGTAAGCAACGCTCCCAACTTCGCTGGTGGTGAGCCAGCACTGCTCGGGAGTGGATCTCATGAACGCGCGGCGTGCCTGGTCCTTGTGTGTGTTGTTCGCGAGTGGCTGTGCCACGGCGCCGACTCCCCGCGAGACGCAGCCCGTCCCCGATGTGGCCGCCCTGGATGCCGAAGCGGCGCGCGCGATGGCCGCCACGGGCGCGAAGGGGCTCGCGCTCGCGGTGATTGACGACGGACAGGTGGTGGCGGTCAGGGCCTACGGCGCGCGCAATGCAAGGGCAGTGGCGGCCGGACTTCGCTCGCAACCTAGCCGACGGCTGGATGGCCGACGGCACCGTGGAACCGCACGACGAGCGCAGCACCGTGCGCGCGGCCGGTTCGATGGACACCACCATCGACGACCTGTCGCGCTTCGCGGCTGCGCTGGTGCGCGGCGAGCTCCTGGCTCCACGGGCCCTCACCGAGATGACCGCGCCGCATCTGCCCATCACCACCCGGAGTCAGTTCCCCACCTTGCAGGACGAGCTGCCGCCGGAGCAGCGGCGCAAGGACCTGGCGGCGGGCCTGGGCGTGGTCGTGTTCGACGGCCCGCAGGGGAGGGGGTTCTTCAAGGGCGGCCACAACGACAGCACCGGCAATACCCTCGTGTGCCTGCCGCGCGGACGCCGCTGCGTGCTGCTCCTGGCCAACGACGTGCGTGCCGAGCCCGCGTTCCCTCACCTCGTGCGCTTCGTGCTCGGCGAAGCCGGCGTGCCCTGGAGCTGGGAGTACGGCGACAGGGCGTTCTGGGACGGCCGCTGAGCGAGGCCCGGTGCTCACGGCATGAGGTTCGGTTCACCGTTGATGACGAAGGAGTGCGTGCCCTTCGAGTCCGCGGCCCTTATTGCAACCGTGTGTCGGCCAGTAGTTTAATAGCCCCTGAAGTCAAAGAGGGGGTATCACACATGAAGAAGCTGCTGTTTGGTATTGCTGCGGCGTTGTTCATTGGGTGTGGCGCAGGTGAGGCTGGCGAGGTGCGGGAGCTGGTGGAAGAGCATCCGCCCGTCGGCTCAAGCACGTCGGAGCTGACCACCGGGACGAAACCGCCCTCGGGCTGCCTCTTCTCGTGCTCCTATCGGCCTGAATTTGAGCCACTGGGGCAGCTTTGTACGCTGACCTCGAGCACGTGCGTCAACAACGTCCGGAACTGCGTCTACAAGTGCGAGGTCATCGAGGCCAATCCGTACGAATAACAGGGATGAGCTGGTGCTGGTGCCGCGTAGCCCGGCATGCCCTGGAGGGAGGGCCGGCCGGGCCACGCGGCCCTGGGGCGGCCTTGCCGTGTAGACGGCGGGGCACCGCTTCCCGGCGGCACGCCATGCGTGCAGGCTGGGGCGCCATGAAAGCCCTGCACCGCAAAGACCTCTATGGATGGGCTCGCTTCGACGAGGCGCGCAACCTGGACTTCCACAGCGTCCTCTGGGTCCGCCCTGCAGGGAACGTGGTCTTCGACCCGCTCCCGCTGTCCACGCATGATGCCGCGCACCTGCGCTCGCTGAGTGGGGCGGCCTGGGTCGTGCTGACCAACTCGGAGCATGTGCGCGCCACGCGGGAGCTGGTCGCGGACTTCGGTGCGAAGGTCGCCGGCCCCCGCGCCGAGTCCGATACCTTTCCCCTGAAATGCGACCGGTGGCTCGCCGTATCCGCTGCATGAGCCCCGCCTTGCAGATCTGAGCCGGCGCTAGCAGGGCTCCGTTCACCCTGTCGGCTTGCGCCGGACATCCCGGCTCACGGAAGACGGGGCTCATGCAGCGGATACGTTTGTTCTACGAGGCCCTGTCGACGCAGGCTTTGACGACCCCCGCGGTAAGCCCGCCAGCCGCAGCAATGCACAGGATGCAGCCGGCGCCCGCAGTGACGAGGCAGGCGGCGCTACATATGGTGCTGAGCGACGAGATGACCCAGCTGGCGATGCCGGCGCTATTGAGGCAGTCTTCGAACTTGCCCCAGTTGAGGCCCAGGGCGCGGGCGTTGGCGTCGCCGGTTTCCAGTCTCAGGGACGCGGTCGCCAGGGTGTTCGCGGCGGCCTCTTTGTCCTTCTCAGTGATTTGGCGGTCGAGGACCTGCCGACCGTCGATCCAGACCCGGGCCTGCCCAGAGGTAGCGCTGTGTTCGATGAGGTGGATCTCGACGGTCTGGGTGAGCCGGCGGTTCGCGTCGAACGCGTAGCCGACCGCGCTTCCGGCGGTCAGGCCGGTGATTGGCACCCGGACCAGGGTGGCGCCAGCGGCAAGGCGGTAGACTTGGGCCTGGGACACGTCCGCGGCCGAGCCGTCGGGCAGGTGCAGGGTGACCTGTCTGGACCGTTGAAGCGCCTCGGCCTGCTCACGGGCGGCCACGGCCTCAGGCGACCCGGGTTCAACAACCTTGCTGGCGAGCTGTTCGGATTCCTTGAGAGCCCGCTCCATCGCCGCCACGTCGCCCGCCGGAGCGCTCTCCGCAGCCATGGCCGTCGGACCGCCGGCCATGAGCAGGGTGAGCCCGGCGGCGAGGACAGCCCTTCCCCCACTCCACAGCGCCCCCATCCTTCTGATGCGTCTGCTCCGTCGGTGGCTCTCTTCTTCCTCTTTGTGCCAGCTCTTCTCCCACTTCATGATGTCCCCATCCTTTCTATGAAGCGCCCCCGAGTCAGGCACCTCGCCCGCCCTCACTCTCAACAACAGGCACCCTTACCCAATACTTGATTCGGCTCCTCGTCGCTGCAACCGCGCCCCTCGCTCCTGGCCCCACTTGTGGGGGCCGGGCGTGGGTGCGGCAACGCTCTCGAAGGGCAGTGCCTGATGCAGCGGCAAGGCAGGAGTCGAAGAAGGAGCAGACGGGCGCCACGAGTGAACTGATGCCTGCCCTCCCGAGTACGAGTGCCGCAGCAAGGAGATAGCTATCAACCTCAGTGGCATCCATGGGGTATGCGGCGCCCCCGCCAGACGACTGGACGACCGGTACAACGGGCCCGTCGTGAACTCCTGGCCCTCGCAGTACTCATCTGCGCTCAGCCCACTCGTGCGCCAGTTCTCAACCCGCTTCTTCCACAGCTCCGCGTTTGCCATGCGCCCCACCTTGCGCGCGCCGGCTCACCTCCACCAGACGGGGCTCATGCAGCGGATACGGCTCGCCAACGGCGAGACGCTCGTCCCCGGCCTGGAAGCCCTGGAGCTGCACGGCTCCAAGACGCCCGGCGAGCTGGCCTTCCTCCTGGAGGACACGACGCTGCTGACGGGAGACCTCCTTCGCGGCCATATGGGCGGCCGGCTCAACCTCCTGCCGGACGCGAAGCTGAAGGACGCAGCCCGTGCGCGGGCATCTGTCCGCGGGCTGCTGGCCAGGACGCGCATCGACACGGTGTTGGTGGGCGACGGCTGGCCGGTGTTCCTCGGCGGGCGCGCGGCACTGGAGGCGCTGGTGGCCGCGCTGCCCCAGGACACCTGAGCCTCACCCACACTGCCCATGCGCCTCCCAGCTTTCTCATGCTCTCAGCCGGGGGCTATCACCTTGCCATCCACCACCATGGGGAGCCGCAGGGCGCCCCTCTCCAGCCTTTCCAGCATGGAGAGGGTCATGTGCAGGGCCTGGTTGTCCCTGTCACCCCGCATCAGCGCGTGGATGAAGACCGCGTAGCGTCGGAAGAGCGAGCTCGTGGAAGAAGCGCGGAGCGGTCTTCGAGAAGCCGGTGAACGGTGTCGTCATGCTCAGGGCGGGTACTTCCAGGAGGGCTTGTACTGATCGCGGTAGAGGTACGAGTCCTTGAAGGCCGCGTTGACGGCAAACTCGCCGTCGCGCGCGGTCTTCGCCGTCGGCGTCAGCACCAGGTTCCACTCCCCGATGCCTTCAAAGTAGTGCTTCTTCACCGCGTACGTCATCTTCTCGACCGGGGGATTGTAGCTCGACTTGGAGCCGCCCTTGTGGACCGTGCCGGTGACCTTGGTGGGTGAGAGCGTGAGGGTGTCGCCGGTCCGCTTGTACGTGCCGGTCTCAGACACGAGTCGCCAGGTGTCGGACCCGAACTGGCCGCCAAAGCCCTCGCTGTAGAAACGGTACGTGCCGTCGGCGGAGAACCGGTACTGCCGGATGATCGATCCGTCCCGCATGACTCCGGTCCGTGGGTCCGCGTTGCTCGAGCTCGTGCTCCAGGTCCCGATGAGCGAGGAGGCGGGCGTATCCGTCGTTGCGGTGGCCGCTGGCGCCGGAGCGGGCGCCGCGACCGCTGCGAACGCGATCGATTCGATCACGGCTGCCATTGCGGGATGGCAGCTCGTGATTGTCTTGGAGCTGTTCGACACGAGCATGAGGCTACCGACCACACCGCGCTCACGAATCACCGCGAGCTCTCCGTAGTAGCTACCGGCGGCATCAGCGAGCGACGCGGCGCTCACGTACTCCGTGAGCCCGCTCTTCAGCTTCTTCGCAGGGCGCGTCGTCACATGGGTTGCCGTGAACTTCGAAGCGACGATGTTCGACCACTCGAGCTTGAGATCCGATGCGAGATTGCTGCCCTCCTGGCGTGGCACGAACACCCCGAGCAAGCAGAACGTCGTCCCCGTGATGCGCGTGTACTCATGCTGCGCGGGCTTCTTCACGCCCTCGAAGCTCGCCGGGGGCATGTACGTCCAGGCACCGAGCGTCTCCGCGTGTGCGGACGTCACGACTGCGAGTGCCACGAATCCGACAACCATCGCGTGCCAGTTGCGCATCGCCTGATGATTCCATAGCGCCGCGGCAACTCAAACCGCGGATAGCGCGCGGCCTCGGCCTCGCCGCTGCAGGGAGCGCGGTGTTCATCTCCCTGCCGTCGGATCCGCGCTGGGGCATCAAGGCCTTCGGGAAGACGGTGGGCCTGTCGGAGGGAGTGCAGCAGCGGATTGCGGCGCGAATCGAGGCGCGGTTCGACATGCGGCTGCGTGCAGCCCGGGGCCGGAGCGGACGGACACTTCACCGGGAGGGCGCGGAAGGCGCCGTGCCGGGCACCCGCGTGAGCACCAACGCCGGCGAGTCCTGCACCCGGGTGTCGTGCCTCACTCGCGTGCCCAGCACGAAGTGGGTGCCAAAGGGCGAGTACTCCACCTCCGCGGCGTAGGCGGTGAAGAAGCGGTCGTCGCCGTAGGCCACGTCCGGGAAGAACTCGTTCGGAAGGTCGCCCTGGGAGATGGCGAAGCCGGAGGAATCCCACACGCGTCCATCCTCGCCCAGGCGCGCGCCCCGGATGCGGTGTTGGCCGCCACGCGTGTCATCCCAGACGACCAGGGACTTGGATTCGTGGTGCGCGACGCGCGGCAGTGTCTGCTCCCCGGGCGCGGTCGAGATGGGGATGCCAGCCAGGTCCTCCACCGTCCCATTCGAGCGCACCCGGGCGCCGTAGATGTCGAACGTGCCGCTCCGGTCATCACCCCACACGACGTGGTAGCGCCGCCCCGTCCACGTCACGTCCGGCCGGCGCTGCGAGCCGGTCGCCTGGGAGATGGGGAAGCCCCCGTCATCCAGAATCGTGCCGTCCTCCTTCACGCGGGCGCCGTAGATATCGGGCGAGGCTGTGCCGCCCCGCGCGTCAATCCAGACGATGAGGAACTGCTTCTGGTTGTTGTTCCACGCCACCGAGGACTCCCCCGCGAGATTCCCGGCGGGACTGACGGTGTGGTCCACGTCGGGAAGCACGCCGCCGTCCCAGCGGACTCGCGTGAAGGAGATGATCGATTCCATCTCGGCGACGATGTTGTAGGTGACCGTGCAGACCTTCGGGGAGCACGCGAGGCCCAGCGGCAGGGAGACCGTGCCCGGGGGAACCACGTCGAACACCGGACCCACCACGGTGCCGTCCGTCGCCACGCGCACCCCGGAGATACCGGTGCCCGCCTGCCACACGACGAAGAAGTGCGTGCCGTTGAAGGCGGCGACGGGCGCGAAGCCACGGACGGCCCTGGGGTTCAGCCGCAGTCCGCCCGGGTCGAGGAGCCTGCCGTCCGTCCTCACGCGCGTGCCGTACACGCCGCCGTCCCGCTCATCCTCCCAGACGACCAGGTATTTGCCCTTTCCGAACGCGACCGACGGCGTGCCCCGGGCCACCGGGGCCGGCACGAAGCCCTTCGAATCCAGGGACCCGGCCGCCAGCCCCTCCCCGTCGTCGGAGTCTGGTGCCGCGCTCGATGCTTCGGACGCGACGTCCTCCCCCTGCCTGGAGGCCTCGCCGGGACTGAGCGGCCCACACCCACAGGCCAGCACCATCGTCCCGAGCAACACACCGCCCCACAGTCCAACGAACCTGGACCTCCGCGAACCCCGCATGTGCGCCCCCCAGTGAAGCCACCGGCAAGGTCTTCACACGGGGGACGGACAGCAATCCGCCCGAAGGGTCGAGTGTGGAGTGTGTCGCTCGATGCCCTGTGATGGGCCGGGCCCACTCGGAAGCAGCGCGCCCGGCCCGAAACTTCTTCAGCGGCCTGCCAGGAGCACTACCCGCCCATCTTCGCCATGCGGCGGTTCATCTCCTCGGGCGACACGTCCTCGACGTGCTGCGCGAGCGTCCACTTGAAGCCCTCGGGGTCCACGAACTGGCCGGAGCGGTCGCCGTAGAACTGGTTCTCCAGCGGCCGCACCACCTTGCCTCCGGCCTTCACGAAGCGCTCGGCGAGCGCATCCACGTTCTCCGTGTAGATGCACAGGCCCACCGGCGTGCCGCCGAAGTGCTTCGGGCTCTTGGCGCCCATGTCCGGGTACTCGTCGGACACCATGATGCGCGAGTCGCCAATCTGCAGCTCCGCGTGGGCGACCTTTCCGCCGGGCATCGGCATCCGGTACAGCTCGGTCGCGCCGAGGGCGGTCTTGTAGAACTCGATGGCCTTCGTCGCGTCGCTCAGCGCGAGGTACGGCGTGATCGAGTGGTAGCCATCGGGAATCGCCTTGGGCATGTGTGCTCCTCCGGGGGTGGGGCCCGCGCCATGCGGGGAGCGGCAGACTGCGCGACGCGAGCCCTGGTCTGCAAGCCTGTTCAGTAGTCTGTAAAGCAGTGGATGGAAATGACCCCAGGGGTCCAGGCGTACATGGGGGCATGCTCTCCCTCCGCAATCTGGTGAAGGTGTACCCGGGCCCCGTCGCCGCCCTGCGCGGCGTGGACCTGGACGTGCCGCGCGGCATGTTCGGCCTGCTGGGACCCAACGGCGCCGGCAAGTCCACGCTGATGAAGATTCTGTCGGGCCTGCTGGAACCCACCTCGGGGGAGGTGACGCTGGACGGGGCGGACATCGTCCGCAACCCGGAGGCGCTGCGCCCGCACCTGGGCTACCTGCCGCAGGAGTTCGGCTTCTACCCGTACCTCACGGGCGAGGCGATGCTGCTGTACCTCCTCAAGCTCAAGGGCGTCACCGCGCCGCAGGGCCTGAAGAAGCTGTGCGCGGAATTGCTCGAGCGCGTGAATCTCACCTTCGCCGCGAAGCGGAAGGTGAAGGAGTACTCGGGTGGCATGCGGCAGCGGCTCGGCATCGCCCAGGCGCTGGCGGGCAACCCCAAGCTCATCATCGTGGACGAGCCCACCGCGGGCCTGGACCCCGAGGAGCGCCTGCGCTTCTACCGCTTGCTGGCGGAGGTGGCCCACGAGCGCACGGTGCTGCTGTCCACGCACATCGTCGAGGACGTGGCCATGCTGTGCCCGCGCTTCGCCGTCATCCGCCAGGGCCGTGTGGTGGCGATTACCTCCCCCACCGACGCGAAGGCCGCCATTCAAGGCACCATCTTCGAGGGCACCGCCTCCGCCGCTGAGTTGTCCGAACTCCAGCGCACCCGCCGCGTCACCCAGGCCGTGCTCTTCGAGGGCCGCAACCGCGTGCGCATCCACGCGCCGAACGCCGCCGTGCCCGCGGGCTTCGAGCGTGTGACGCCCACGCTGGAGGACGCGTACCTCCTCCTGATGAAGGACGAGCAGACGCCCGCCGAGGCCTCCGCGCCCGTCCACGAGGTGGCGCGATGAATGCGCAACGGCTGGGCACCGTGGTGCGCACGGAGCTCGCGCACCAGGTGCGCCGCCCGCTGTTCGTCATCCTGCTGCTCATCACCTTCCTGGTGGTGTGGGGCCTGTCGTCCGGCAACGTGACGATTGAGTCCGGAGCCAGCCAGGTGGGCGGACAGAAGGCGTGGGTGACGAGCGAGTTCGCCGTCTCGCAGACGCTCATCTTCCTCACCTTCCTCCTCTACACGTTCTTCATCTCGGTGGGCGCGGGCATGGGCGTCATCGCGGATGAGGAAGCGCGAGTGGGCCCCATCCTCCACACCACGCCGCTGACGCCGCGCGAGTACGTGTGGGGCAAGTTCCTCGCGGTGCTGGCCGCGTACGGGCTGGCGCTCGGGGCGATGGTGGCCTTCCTGGTGTTCTTCCACCACGTGGTGCCGGCGGGGGAGAACGCGGAGTACCGGGGCCCGCTGTCGCTGCTCAACTACGTGCGGCCGGCGCTCTTCTTCGGCGTGCCGTTGCTCGTGTTCATGGCGGGCACGGCCTTCGCGGTGGGCGAGCTGACGCGGCGGCCGGTGCTCGTCTACTTCCTGCCCGTGGTGTTGATGTTCATCTGCGCGTTCTTCCTCTGGGACTGGTCGCCCGGGTGGTTGGACCCGCGCGTGAATCGCCTGCTCATGGCGGTAGAGCCCGCGGGCCTGCGGTGGCTGAGCGAGACGTGGGTGAAGGTCGACCGGGGCGTGGAGTTCTACAACCACGAGCGCGTGGGGCTGGACGCGCTCTTCGTCTTCAGCCGGCTGGGCTTCATCGCGGTGGGACTGGGCGGCGTGGCCTGGAGTGCGCGGCACGTGGCGCAGGGGCTGCGCGGCGCGCCGGTGCGGACCGTGAAGGGGAAGACGCTGGCGGACGTGCCGCCCGCCACGCCGCTGGGGACCTTCCGCGAGCACGCGCCGCTGGCGTCGCTGAACATGGGCGTGCGCGCGCCGGGGCTGCTGTCCGGGCTGTGGGACGTGGCGCGCGTGGAGGCGCGGGGCCTGCTGTCGCAGCCGGGGCTCTACCTCTTCGTGCCCATCATCCTGCTGCAGACGGTGGTGCAGTCGCTCAACGCGGTGGGCCCGTTCGACACGCCGCTGTTGGCGACGCCGGGGCACTTCGCGGTGCGGAGCATGGGGCAGGCGTCCACGCTCGTGTGCCTGCTGCTCATGTTCTACACGGTGGAGTCGCTGGAGCGGGAGCGCGCCTACTTCTTCGCGCCCATCCATGACGCCACGCCGGTGCGCACGCTGTCGGTGCTGCTGGGCAAGGCGTTCGCCAACAGCCTCGTGGGCGTGGCCATCCTGATGGTGACGTGGCTTGCGGTGTCGCTGGTGCAACTGGCCCAGGGCAACGTGCCGGTGTCGCTGGTGCCGTACGCCATCGTCTGGGGGCTGCTGATGCTGCCCACCTTCGTGCTGTGGACGTGCTTCGTGCTGGCGGCGCGCGCGGTGGCCGGCGGGCGCTTCGGCGCGTATGGCCTTGCGCTCGCGGTGCTGTGCCTCACCGGCTTCGCGGCGGTGCGCGGCGAGCTGAACTGGGCGACGAACTGGCCGCTGTGGGGCACGGTGCTGTGGTCGGACCTGGGGCCGTTCGAGCTGGACCGCACGGTGCTCGTCCTCAACCGGGTGGGCGCGCTCGGGCTGGCCGCGTTCTTCGCGGCGCTGGCGGTGCGGCTGGACGGGCGGCGGGCGCCGGACTCGGTGAGCCTGCTGGAGCGACTGAAGCCTCGCGGGCTCTTGAGCGGCGCGTGGCGGCTGACGCCGTGGATGGTGGTGCCGGCGGTGGCGCTCATCGGCGCGGCGGTGCAGGTGGGGCAGGGCTGGCAGGGGGACGCGGCGAAGAAGCGCGCCAAGGAGTACTGGCAGAAGAACCTGGCCACGTGGAAGGACGCGCCGCAGCCCGCGATTCAGGACGTGGACCTGGACGTGGACCTGGAGCCCGAGGCCGGCACGTTCCACACGCGCGGCACGTACACGCTGGTGAACCGGCACGACAAGGCGCTGGAGTCCTTCGCCCTCACCGGCGGGGACCACTGGGAGGACGTGCGCTGGACGGTGGATGGGAAGGAGTCCGAGGCGGAGGACCGCTCGCGGCTGTATGTCTTCAAGCCCGTGGGCGGCATGCAGCCGGGCACGGTGCTGCGCGTGGGCTTCGACTTCCACGGCCGCTTCCCCCGGGGCGCGACGAAGAGCGGCGGGAAGGTGGAGGAGTTCATCCTGCCGTCGGGCGTGGTGCTCACCAGCTTCGGTCCCTCGTTCGCGCCCGTCATCGGCTTCCTCGACGACATTGGAGTGGACCCGAAGGAGAACAAGTACGAGCCACGCGTGTACTCAGACAGGTACTACGAGGGGCAGACGGAGGCCGCCTGGGGCATGGGTACGCCCTTCACCACGCGCATCCGCGTGACGGGGCCGGCGGACTACACGCTCAACTCCGCGGGTGTGCTGGAGAGCGACGAGGTGAAGGACGGCCGCCGCGCCAGCGTGTGGAAGAGCGACCACCCGATGAGCATGTTCAACATCGTCGCGGGGAAGTGGACGGTGCTGCGCGGTGAGGGCACGGCCGTCTTCCATCATCCGTCCCACGTCTACAACGTGGAGGAGATGCGGCGCGGACTGAACGCGGCGCGCAAGTACTACTCGGAGTGGTTCTACCCGTATCCATGGAAGGAATTGAAGCTGTCCGAGTTCCCCGGCCTGGCCACGTACGCGCAGGGCTTCGCCACCAACATCACCTTCTCGGAGAGCATCGGCTTCCTCACCAAGAGCACGTCGAAGGCGAACGCGGTGCTGCTGATTACCGCGCACGAGGCGGCACACCAGTGGTGGGGCAACATGCTGATTCCGGGCAAGGGCCCGGGCGGCGACGTGCTGTCGGAGGGCACGTCGCACTACTCGGCGCTGAAGCTGGCCGAGCAATTGGAAGGGCCCGCGATGCGGATGGAAATCGCGAAGCGGCTGGAGGAGCGCTACGCGAAGGACCGCCATCTGGACGCGGAGCAGTCGCTGGTGAAGCTGGACAACTCGCGCGAGGGCGACAACACCGTCCTCTACGACAAGGGCGGCTGGGTGTTCTGGATGATGGAAGATTTGCTCGGCCGCGAGGCGATGCACGCGGGCCTTCAGGCCTTCCTGCGCCAGTACATCTCCAGCGCGGACCACCCGGTGCTGCAGGACTTCACCGCGGCGATGCGGCCCTTCGCGAAGGACGCGGCGGCCTATGACGCCTTCGTCCAGCAGTGGTTCCACGAGGTCCACGTGCCGGAGTACCGGCTGTCCGCCGCCAGCGTGAAGCAGGAGGGCGCGCAGTGGGTGGCCACGGTGACGGTGGAGAACACCGGCACCGGGCGCATGCCGGTGGAGGTGGCCGCGGTGAAGGGCGAGCGCTTCCCGGAGCGGACGGAGGAGGAGGCCGCGAAGGGCCCGGCGACCCAGTCCCCCGACTACCGGGACGCGCGGAAGACGGTGGTGCTGGGCGCGGGAGAGAAGGCGGAGGTGACGGTGCGCGCCGACTTCGCTCCCGAGCGGTGGGTGGTGGACCCGGACGTGCGCGTGCTCCAGCTGCGGCGTGAGAGCGCGGTGCTGAAGCTGTGAGCTTCGCTCGGGACGGGGCCCGCCTATCCGGGTACCCGTCCCGCGTGTGCGCGGCTACGGCTCGTAGCCCGGCGTGCTGCTCGCGCCGAGCTGGGAGGAGAGGTACCGGCCGTTCGCGTCGTAGTGGACGCTGACGTCGCCGGGCTCCAGCACGGCGCTGTGGTCCTCCACGGTGCGCGTCACCTTGGGACGGGCCGTCTTCACCTCCGCGCGCGTCACCTGCCCGCGCAGCATCGCGTCGAGCCAGTCGCGGTGCGCCTCGCAGTCCGCGTAGCCCTCACGCTGATAGGTCGCGCTGACGGCCCCGTCCACCGCCGAGTACGCCCCGACGACCAGCGTCAGCACCCAGAGCCCCAGCACCGCGAAGAACGCCAGCTTCCATCGATTCATGTCGGGACAGTCTGCAATAGCCCGGCGCGGGTTGCCTGCCTCGAAGTGGAGTCGGGTGCCAGGTGTGAGCCGCCGCTCCACGATGTGGCCGTGGAGCGGCAGGCTCGGAATGCACGTCGGACGGTGTCAGGCCCGCGGCCGGAGTCGAAGGGCGGGGCTGCGCTTCAACGCCAGGCGGAGGGCGCCAGCCTGTCCATCGCGTCGCGCAGCGAGGTGGGCGCCATGCCCGTGAGCGCGTCTTCGCGTGTGCCGGGCAGGGATTGGTTCAGCCGCGAGCCTCTCATGGTCATGAAGACGTCGAGCTTCGAGTCCTCGCCGGGGCCGCAGTCAACCGTGATGTGCCCCTTGAGGGAGGCCTGGAGATTCCCTTCGGCATCCCTCTCACCACCGCCCCCGGTGTAGTTCATCGAGGTCGTGCAGCCGGGCTCCGAGGACAGCGGGCAGGTCGTCTCGCTCACGGTGAAGGACCGCGGTCCGGTCACCACCGCCCGGGTGCCGCAGCCCATGATGCGTATGTCGAGGCGAATCGCCGCCTTCGAGGTGGAGGTCTTGTCATTGGTGATGACCAGGGCGTCCTGCAACTCGGTGACGACAGAACCGACGCCGCTCCCGTGCGTCAGCGTCACCAGGCCGACGTAGGTCCCCGTCATGTAGGAGCGTTGGTCGA
Source organism: Pyxidicoccus caerfyrddinensis (assembly GCF_010894405.1). Lineage (GTDB taxonomy): Bacteria > Myxococcota > Myxococcia > Myxococcales > Myxococcaceae > Myxococcus > Myxococcus caerfyrddinensis. The sequence continues at coordinate 130,783 of NZ_JAAIYA010000030.1, read as the reverse complement.
GCTCCACGGGGGCGTCATCAGCGCTTCCCTCGTTCTCGTCACCACCGCAAGCAGTCAGCGCGGACAGCACCACGGCCACCAACAGACGGGTCTTCGTCATCATCGTTCATGATCTCCCACTGGAGTGTCTACTCCATCCTCGCCTCCTAGGGAGACGGGGCCCGGCGCGAAAGTCGCGGACTCCATTTTCTTGTCCGCGGGGCAAGCATTCAGCGCGTCAGCGTGGCAGGCATTGACTGTGAGGCATTGATCTGCCCCGAGAGGGACCGCTCCACGGTGTGGCCGTGGAGCGGCCGTCACGTCTAGTGCGGGGCGGAGAGCGCCAGCCGGTCCATCGTGGCGCGCAGCGAGGTGGGCGCCGTGCCCGTGAGCGCGTCCTCGCGCGTGCCGGGCCGCGACTGGCCCGTCCGCGAGCCGGTCAGCTCCATGGAGATGGCAGCGGCGGCCGTCCCTCCGCCGCAGCGGGCCGTCAACTGCCCCTGGAGCGTCACGAAGAGCGTTCCGTTGCCATCCCTGTGGCCGTTACCCTTGGAGTACTCCAGCGTATACGTGCAGCCGTTCTCCGGAGGCAGCGGGCACGACGTGCTGGCCACGGTGAAGGCCTTCTCCGCGCTCATCCTCGCGCGAGGGCCGCAGCCCAGGGAGGCCACGTCGAGGCGCAGCGCCGCCTTGGAAGTGGAGGTCGTGTCGTTGGCAATCCGCACGGTGTCCCGCACCTGGGTGGTGTCGGAGCTTCCGTTGCCCGAGACTGTCATCGTGCCGGAGACGGCGTAGCTCCCGGTCATGTTCGGTCGACTGTCCGTCTCGGCGGGCGGGGTGGGGTTCCCGTCGTCGTTCTCGTCACCACCGCAAGCAGTCAGCGCGGACAGCACCACGGCCACCAGCACATGGGTCTTCGTCATCTTCGTTTATGACCTCCCCCGTCAGGATTCACTTCACCCGCGCCTCCTAAAGAGGCCGGGCCGGGCACGAAAGCCACGGGTTCCGTTTTCTTGTCGGTGGAGTGCGCGCCCAGGGTGTCAGCGTGACAGGCCTTGCCCGTGAGGCATTGACACGCTGGCACAGTGAGCTGCCCTTGAGTCCCGGTGTTCCCTCTGGCGCGACGTTGTGCACGGCGGTTGCACAAGGCCCGAGCACACGCCCGGAAGGCCGGGCCCATCCACTCTCAAGAGGGGGCTCTCACCGATGAAGCACATTCACACGCTGCTGATGACCGTCCTGCTGTCCATGTCCGCGAGCGCCGCGACGACGGACGCGTCGCCTCCGTCCGAGCCGGAGGCGCGCCAGACCATCCTGGGCATCTCCGTCTTGCGACTCCTTGGGAACGGCCTGCTGGAGGTGAGCGGTGAGCGCGTGGTGGGCCCGCGCCTGTCAGTGGGGCTCGGCCTGCGGGCAGGCCTCTCCCATTCGGAGTACCGCTCCGAGGTCGTGGGCAATCCCGGCATCAACGGGGCGTCCGACCAGCGCGGGTACCTGCTGGGCGCCGAGCCGCTGGCCCGCATCTTCCTGACGGGGACCGCGCCCGAGGGACTCTGGGTGTCGCCACGGCTCGGGGTGTCCCATCAATGGCATAAGAGCGGCGGCGAAGGGACGCTGGCCTTCGGCCCGTCCGACTTTCGGAGCTGGAATGTCGGCGGCGCGGCCCTGCTGGGGTACAGCACCATCGTGGGGCGGGGGCTCGCCATCCAGTTCGGAGCGGGGCTCGACGCCCGGTATGCCAGCGACATCCTGAAGTCTAGTGCGTCGGGACCCAACTCCGACGGGGTGGTCCTCCATCAGGACACCCGCACCCACTCCTGGTCCGTCGGCGAGCGCGTGGACCTGTCGGTGGGCTGGGCCTTCTGAAGCGCCGGGCGTGCCTCACACGGGCTGGAAGCGGGGCCCTCCGTGGCGCCGCATGGGAGGTCGGGGCTTGCGGCCACCCTGGCGCCGCGAGGGCTGCCGGGGCTCCTTCCGCCTGCGAGCCCCGGCGCGCAGCGGCAGGTCCGCGAGGGCCTTCACGTCGTGCACGAGCCCCAGCGCGGCGAGCGCGCGCACCGTCCACCAGCCCGGGTCCGGCTGCCGCCAGCCGAGCCCCATCTGCGCCGAGCCCGGATACGCATGGTGGTTGTTGTGCCACGACTCACCCATGCTCACGAGCGCGAGCCACCCCGCGTTGCGCCCCTGCTCCGCGCAGCCGGGCAATTCGTAGGGCTGCTCGCCCTCCACGTGGCTCACGAAGTGGACGCACCAGAAGCCGTCCTGCGTGAGCGCCAGCCGCACGAAGACACCCCAGGCCACCCACGAGGCGCCGCCAATCGCATACAGCGTCAGGGCCAGGGGCACCTGGAGCCACAGCCCCGCGCGCTCCAGGGCGCGGAAGAACGCGTCCTCCGCGACGCGCGGCTCCACGGGCGGGTACACGGCGATGTCCCGTGCGTGCCACGTGTGAAAGAGGGCGTACGCCATGACGCGCGCGAAGCCATCGCGGTAGCCGAAGTAGGGAGGGCAGTCGGCCTCCGGCTGGTTCTGGTGGAAGTCGCGCAGGTGGTGCATGCGGCTCATGCCGATGACGCCGCCCAGGCCCGCCAGCGTGCCCACGAAGCCGAGCGTTCGCTCCACCTCGAGCGGCGCGCGGAAGGCGCGGTGGATGAGGCCGCGGTGGATGCCCACCGACACGCCCAGACACATCGTCACGACCGTGAGCACGGCGAAGACGGCCACCGCGCTCCACGAGAAGAACAGCCAGCCGCCCGCCACCGCGCCCACGTGCACCAGGCACCAGCGGAACACCTTCCCCGCGTCCAGCTTCGCCTCACCCCACCGCGTGTCCATGGCCTGCTCCTTTCGGAGGGAGGCCATCGCAAGCGCCCTGCCACCTTGGACAGGGCCTGATTCCGCGCGGTTGCACGGGCGCGCGGGCGGCACTGTCAACGCCGTTCACGGTGCGCCGTGCACGGCGTGGACAGGGCGGAGGGAGTGGGTTCGGGCGCAGCTCGAAGAGGGACACTGTCGCTGTGCGTCAGGATGCAGTCGCGAGTACCCACGTCTAGGTTTGCTCAGAGGGGCGCTGCTACCTTGCGCGCCCATGACCCTTGGAGCCCTTCCCCTCATCGTGTCGCTGCTCGCCGCGCAGGCCGCGCCTTCGTCCAAGGCGCCGTCGCAGGTGCCCGGCATCGCCCCGCTGCCCGGTCAGCCGAACGTCTGGGTGAGCAACGTGCCGCCCGTGCCGCCGGAACTGCGCCAGCGGCTGGACCAATATCTGGAGGCGCGCTCGGCTTCACTGGTGGACGTGACGGGCGACGGCAAGCAGGTGCTCATCGCCACGCGCTTCGCGGACACCAACCAGCTTCACGTGGTGGAGATGCCCATGGGCGCGCGCACGCAGCTCACCTTCACGGACGAGCCCATCAACAACGCGCGCTTCCAGCCCGGCAACCCGCAGGCCATCTACTACCTGCAGGACAAGGGCGGCGGTGAGTTCTTCCAGCTCTTCCGCCTGGACCGCCGCACGGGCCGCTCGGAGCTGCTCACCGACGGCAAGAGCCGCCACGAAGGCCTGCGCGTGTCGCGCGACGGCCGCCAGGTGACGTACGGCGGCACGGGCCGCAACGGCAAGGACACGGACGTGTACGTGGCCTCCACCAGCGACCCGAAGCAGGCCCGCCGCGTCACCGAGGCGGAGGGGACATGGCTCCCGGTGGAGTTCTCTCCGGACGGCTCGAAGCTGCTCGTCATCCAGACTCGCGCGGTGGACGACGCCGACCTGCACGTGGTGGACCTCGAGACGGGCGAGCGCCGCCAGCTCACCCCGAAGGAGGGCAAGGGCAGCGTCGGCGCCGCCGTCTTCACCCAGGACGGCCAGGCCGTGTACTTCGTGACGGACCGCTACGGCGACTTCGCCGAGCTGTACCGCCTGGAGCTGGCGAAGGCGCCCCTCACCGGGACGCCCGTGTCGCTGACGAAGTCGGTGCGGTGGAACGTGGTGAGCGCGGCGCTGTCGTCGGACGGCCGCCAGCTCGCGGTGGGCCTCAACGAGGACGGCTATGTCCGCGTGTACCTGCTGGACACGCGCACGCAGAAGCTGGCGCCCGTGGAGATTCCGAAGGGCGTGGTGTCCACGCTGCGCTTCCCGCTCCAGCGCTCGGACCTGCTGGCGTTCGCGATGGGCGACGCACGCTCGCCCTCGGACGTGTGGACGGTGGACCTCAAGACGCGCAAGCCCACGCGGTGGACGCGCTCGGAGGTGGGCGGCATCGACACGGACATCTTCACGATGCCGGAGCTGGTGCGCTACCCGTCCACCGACGGCGTGAAGGTGCCGGCCTTCCTCTACAAGCCGAAGCACGCCACCGGGAAGGTGCCCGTCGTCGTGGTCTTCCACGGCGGCCCCGAGTCGCAGAGCCTCCCCACTTTCAGCAACTTCACCCAGTACCTGGTGACGGAGCTGGGCATGGCGGTGCTGGTGCCCAACGTGCGCGGCTCGGACGGGTACGGCAAGACGTACCGGGCCATGGACGACGGCGTGAAGCGCGAGCAGAGCCTCGCGGACATCGGCGCGACGCTGGACTTCATCGCCTCGCGTGAGGATTTGGACGCGGCGCGGGTGGGTGTCTACGGCGGCTCGTACGGCGGCTACATGACGCTGGCGGCGGTGACCTTCTACCCGGAGCGCATCAAGGCCGCGGTGGACGTGGTGGGCATCTCCTCGCTGGGCAGCTTCCTCCAGAATACGCAGGCGTATCGGCGCGACTTGCGGCGCGCGGAGTACGGCGACGAGCGCGACGCCGAGGTGCGCAAGGTGCAGGAGCGCATCTCCCCGCTGGGCGCGGTGGAGAAGATTCGCGCCGCGCTCTACGTGCAGCAGGGGGCCAATGACCCGCGCGTGCCGCAGTCGGAGGCGGAGCAGGTCGTCCAGGCGGTGCGCAAGCGCGGCTCGGACGTCTGGTACATGCTGGCCACCGACGAGGGCCACGGCTTCCAGAAGAAAGACAACCGCGACTACGCGCAGATGACCGCGCTGATGTTCCTGGAGAAGCACCTGGGCACTCCGCCCGCGCAGGCGGGTGGCGCTTCCGGCTCGAAATAGCCGGCTTCGTGCGACTTGCGGCCTCGGAGCCCGTTTCCCAGGGGCGGGCCCGACATGGGAGCCCGCTCCCGGGGCGGGGCTGGCGAGCGGGCGGGCGGGCATGCGGGCCGCGAGGAGGAGCCGGGGCCGTGCGCAGATTCCAGGTGTGATTCCCGGAGGTTGGCGCGGGGTGGAGGCCTGGCCGGTATGTGCTGTGCGGACGGACGTTAAGACTCCCGGAGCCAAGCCTGGGAGAGGGAGGATTCCGTATGAAGCGCTTTCTGATGCCGCTGCGCCGGGGTGTGCTGGTGGTGGGGATGTTGCTGGGGGCGGGGGTCGCGGTGTCGGCGCCCCGACAGGACGCCATCAACCTGCGAATTGCCCGCGAGCAGTTCAACCTGGTGATGACGCCGGGAGAGGTGACGGGGATGGACTTCCAGCTCACGCGTGGCCCCGGTGAGCTGCGGGGCCGCACGTACCTGGGCACCGTCACGCTGGAGGTGAAGGACGGTCAGGTGAAGGGGGTGCTGGGCGGCGCCACGGTGAACCTGAAGGTGGCGAAGGACGGCGACGCGATTGTCGCCAAGGGCGGCTTCGGCGGGCGCCCGGTGGACCTGAAGCTGAGCCCCAACGAGATGAAGGTCTACGTCCGCGACTGCACCTACCGGCTGAAGGCGCAGGAGGATGGCCGCTTCTACGTGGGCAGGCGCAGCTGCGACGTCGCCTCCACGCCGCCGTCCGAGGTCTGGCTGCCGGACGAGTTCATGGCCGCCTCCCCCGAGGAGAAGGCCGCCATCCTGCTCCTGGCGCTGTGAGCCGCGGGGCCCGCCGTGCGCAACGCGCACGGCGCTCCCGGGTGGGGGACGCGCAAGGCGCCCCTCACCTCGCGGCCCGGGGCAGCTCCACGGTGAAGGTGGAGCCCACGCCCAGGTTGCTGCACACGGCGATGTGACCGCCCATCGCCTCCACCATCTGCCGCGCAATCCAGAGCCCCAGCCCGAAGCCGCCGTAGTTGCGCTCGGACACGGCGCGCTCGAAGCGGTGGAAGAGGCGTGACAGGTGCTCCGCGCCGATGCCGATGCCCCCGTCACGCACGTCCAGGCGCACGCGCTCGGCGGTGGCCGTCAGCTCCACGCGCACGGGCTGGCCCCGGCCGTACTTCACCGCGTTGGACAGCAGGTTGGTGAGCACCTGGTCCAGCCGCAGCCGGTCCCACTGTCCGAGGGCGTCCGGCACCAGCGCCAGCTCCAGCGACGTGCCGGTGCGCGCCAGCTCGGGCTCGAAGCGCTCGGCCACTTCGCGCACCAGCGCGCCGAGGTCCAGCGGCTCCAGGCTCAGCTCCAACCGTCCCGCGCTGATGCGGGACACGTCCAGCAGCTCGTCGACGAGCTTCGTCTGCCGCTTCAGCTGGCGTCCCACCACTTCCAGTCCCCGGCGCAGGCGCTCGGGAGGAATGCCGCCGGGTGAGCGCTCCAGGGCCGCCTGGAGGAGCTGCACATGGAGCTGCAGCGCGCTGATGGGCGTCTTCAGCTCGTGGCTGGCGATGGAGAGGAACTCCTCGCGCAGGCGGATGGCCTGGCGCGCCTCGCGGTACAGCCGCGAGTTGTCGATGGCGAGGGCCGCCCGCCGCGACAGCTCCTGCGCCAGCTCCAGGTCCCTCGCGTCGTACGGGCGCCGCGAGGTGACGAACGTCAGCGCCCCCTGCGTCTGCCCGCGGACCTGCAGCGGCACGCACAGCCAGGCACGCGCGTCCCCGGACTCGTCCTGGTCCAGGCCTGGATGCAGCGCCGGCTCTCCGGACGCCATGACGCGTGACACCACCTCGAGGCACGGGGCAGGGACACCCGCCGGTGCGTCGGAGGACACAGCGGCTCCCGGGCCCGGGGCACCCTCCGGTGTGCGCGGGGCGCCGTCGTCCACGCACGCCGTGGCCACGCAGCGCGTCCCGCCCGCTTCGTCCGCGAGGAAGACGCCGCACGTCTCGGCGTACGCGGGCACCGCCAGGTGCGCCACGCGCTCCAGCGTCTCCTCCTGCTCCAGGCTCGCGGCGAGCACCCCGCCCGCGCCCGCGAGGAAGCGCTGGGCGTCCTCGCTGCGCCGGCGCTCGGTGATGTCCACCAGGATGCCCAGGCACTGCACGGGACCGCCCGGCGGGCACACCCGCGCCGTCCACAGCGCCACCTGGATGGGCGTGCCGTCCCGGTGCTGCCCCTCCGTCTCCGCGCCCGTCAGCACGCGGCCCTGCGCCACGCCCTCCAGGTAGCGGTGGAACTCCTCCTGCCGCGACGCGGGCACCGCCGGCATCACCTGGCCGAGCGCCTCGTCCGCCGTCCACCCGAACATGCGCTCCGCGGCGGGGTTCCACAGCCGCACCCTGCCGTCCATGTCCAGCAGCATGATGGCCGCGGGCGACGCCTGGATGATGGCGGCCAGCGTCTGGTGCGCCTCGCGCAGCGCCGCCCGCGCGCGCTGCTCCTGCTCCAGCAGTCGGGCTCGCGCCAGCGCCTGCGCGGCGTGGTGCGCGAGCAGCTCCAGGAAGGCGCGCTCGTCGTCGTCGAAGGCGTGCGGCTCGGAGAAGGTGAACAGCAGCGCCCCCAGCGCGCGCCCGTCCACCGACAGCGGCAGGCACACCGACGAGGGCGCCGGGCTGCCCTGGGCCCGCCGGCAGCGCTCGGCCAGCTCCGGGAAGCGAAGGGCCAGCGCGTCCGGCGTCTCCAGCCACACCGGGCGCGCTTCGCGGATGGACTCGGCGATGGGCGAGGCGTGCTCCAGCGGCACCACGCTGAAGACGCCGGACAGCATGCGCGCGTCCTCACCTGTGCAGCGCAGCAGCCGGGCCTGTCCCTCGCCGGGCTCCACCAGCCAGAAGCCGCCGCCGCGCGCGCCCACCGCCTCCACGCCCTGGTCCACCACGACTTCCGCCACGCGCGGCGCGGTGAGCACCTGGGACAGCTCCGCCGTCACCCGCTGCAGGCGCGCCAGCCGGCCCGCGGCCACCTCCGCCGCCTGCCGGGCCCGCCGCTCCCCCGCGTACGCACGCGCCACGTCCAGCGCCTGCGCGGCCCGGTCCGCCAGCTCCTGGAGGAGCAGCTGCTCCCCCGCCTCGAAGGGCGCCGCCGCCGGCTCCCGCCACACGGTGAGCGTCCCCAGCCCCCGTCCCCGCGTGCGCAGCGGCAGCACCAGCGAGCGGGTGAAGGGAAGCCGCTCCAAAAGGCCGTAGTGCTGCGGCGGCACCAGGCGGCGCAGCTCCTCCACCTCCTGGCGCGGCACCCACAGTGGCTGGCCCGAGCGCAGCACCTCGGCGGAGGGGCCCTCGTCCGCGCGCAGCACCGGGGCGATGAGGCACTGGAAGAGGGGCCGCGTCTCCGGCGAGGCACAGGCCGAGGCCACCGTGCGCAGCCACCGGCCGTCCTCGGACGTCAGCCGCAGCGCGCAGGCCGCGCCCAGCAGGGGCACCACCAGTTCGCACAGCCGCTCCATGACGGCCGGGGGCTCCAGGCTGACGTCGGCCAGCACCCGCGAGGCCTCGGCCAGCAGCGCCAGCCGCTCCTCCACCTCTGGTGCCTGCGCCCCGTACTGCCAAGGCTCACCCCATCTGGAAACCGCCGAGCTGGTCATCGCGCCCCCGTTCAGGAATGGGAACATGGAGGTCACGAACGGGGGATGACCCCGGTGTGCCGGGACAGGTTGGCTTCTCGGGTGGCCAACACCCCGCGTCCCCGACTGTTGGCCTCGTACGCGCAACCCCGGTCCGCGGTCCTGTGGCTCCCGGTGCGTACCTACCCGGGCGTACATAGGTGTACCCTGGCGTTGGAAAGCGGGGAGCGGCGTGTCACGTCCGTTGCTCACGGCCGGGGTTCGGCTAAAGCGGGGGGCGTGAAAGCCACCATGACGGGAGTCTCGGGCGGAGCAGCAGCCCGCGAGGCCCCGGACTCCTTCAAGCGAACAGCGCTCCTGGCCCTGGGGGCCCTGGGCATCGTCTACGGCGACATCGGGACGAGTCCGCTGTACGCGCTGCGCGAGTGTTTCCACGGCCCGCACAGCGTCAGCCCGACGCCGGAGAACGTGCTGGGCGTGCTGTCGCTCATCTTCTGGTCGCTCGTCACCGTGGTGTCGGTGAAGTACCTCATCTTCGTGATGCGGGCGGACAACCGGGGGGAGGGGGGCATCCTCGCGCTGATGGCGCTGGCCATGCAGCGCCCCCGGGGGCAGGTGCACAAGGCGCGGCCGGTGCTGGTGACGCTGGGCATCTTCGGCGCGGCGCTGCTGTACGGCGACGGGGTCATCACTCCGGCCATCACCGTGCTCAGCGCGGTGGAGGGCCTCAACGTGGCCACGCCCGTCTTCGAGCCCTACGTCATCCCGATTACGCTCGTCATCATCGTCATCATCTTCCTGGTGCAGCGGCACGGGACGGCGGGAATCGCCGCGGTGTTCGGCCCCGTCATGTGCGTGTGGTTCGCCACCCTGGGGGTGCTGGGGTTGAAGGAGGTGCTGCACAACCCGGATGTGCTGTGGGCGCTGTCACCCCACGAGGGCGCGCTCTTCTTCCTCCACAACGGCAAGCACGGCTTCCTGGTGCTGGGCGCGGTGTTCCTGGTGGTGACGGGCGGCGAGGCGCTCTACGCCGACATGGGCCACTTCGGGTGGAAGCCCATCAAGCGGGCCTGGTTCTTCCTGGTGCTGCCGGGGCTGACGCTCAACTACCTGGGCCAGGGGGCGCTGCTGCTGCGTGACGCGAGCGCGGCGCGCAACCCGTTCTACCTGCTGGCGCCGGACTGGGCGCTCTACCCGCTGGTGGCACTGGCCACGGCGGCGGGCATCATCGCCTCGCAGACGCTCATCTCCGGGGCGTTCTCGATTACGCGGCAGGCCATGCAGCTGGGCTACAGCCCGCGCATGGAGGTGGTGCACACATCGGCGGAGGAGATGGGGCAGATCTACCTGCCCGGCCTCAACTGGGTGCTGCTGATTGGCGTGGTGGCGCTGGTGCTGACCTTCCGCTCCTCGAGCGCGCTGGCGTCGGCGTACGGCATCGCGGCGGTGACGACGATGGCCATCACCACCATCCTCGCCTACGTGGTGGCGCGCGAGCGGTGGGGCGTGGGCCGGGCGCTGGCCCTGCCGATTGCGGGCCTGTTCCTGGTGGTGGACCTGTCGTTCTTCGCGGCCAACACGGTGAAGATTGTCGCTGGCGGGTGGCTGCCGCTGCTGCTGGCGCTCATGATTTTCACGCTGATGACGACGTGGAAGCGGGGGCGCGACATCCTGGCGGGCAAGCTGCGCGCGGCGAGCATTCCGCTGAAGGAGCTGCTGGACAGCTTCGGGGACCACCCGCCGGTGCGGGTGCCGGGCACGGCCATCTTCATGACGGGCAACGCGGAGGGCACGCCGCCGGCGCTGCTGCACAACCTGAAGCACAACAAGGTGCTGCACGAGCAGGTGGTGCTGCTGACGATTCTGCCGGAAGACGTGCCGCATGTGCCGGGCGAGGAGCGGGTGGAGGTGGAGCCGCTGGAGCAGGGCTTCGTGCGGGTGGTGGCGCGCTACGGCTTCATGGAAAACCCCAGCATCCCGGACGTGCTGAAGCGCTGCCGGGAGAAGGGGCTCCAGTTCCAGCTCATGGGCACGAGCTTCTTCCTGGGCCGGGAGACGCTGATTCCGACGAAGAAGCCGGGCATGGCCATCTGGCGCGAGGCGCTCTTCTCCTGGATGAGCCGCAACGCGCGCAGCGCCACGGCGTACTTCCGGATTCCGCCCAACCGCGTGGTGGAGCTGGGCAGCCAGGTGGAGCTGTAGGCGGCTGCTGACGGGCCGGGGTGTCTCCCGGCTTGCGCGCCCGCGTCCCCGAGCCCTTCCGCGACGCCCCCTGGTAGCCCCCCGATGTCCGCTGGAGGGCTTCGTGTGTCCCCGAATCCGGGCTTTCCTAAGTACTCGGATTCATTGGTGGACATTTACGAGCCAAGGGGTGGGCTTCACCCCAGTCCGTACTTGACTCCCTGCGTCGGATGCGAAACTTCTCCGCCCCGGGCAGCTTCCGACCGGCCGAGCCATGCTCGATTTTATGTCTCCGACATAAAATTACCGGGTGGAGGCAACTATTCGGGCCTTCGGACGAGAATATTTCCGGGTAACAGAAAAAGTTCTGTACCACCGGAAGCTCCCTCGGTTACAAGGCGAGCAGGTGTCCCCCGACACCCTGTGTCCGAATAAAGGTCAGTCTCCCATGCTCGACGCCACCTCCTTCGTCCCCGCTCCCTCGCTCGTCACCACCGGCGCCACCCAGGGTTCCTGGAATCAGGCGCAGGAGCCGCTGGAGACGCTCGAAGGGCTGGCGCCGCACACGGTGCTGACGCACGCGGACCTGTACCCGCGCATCTGCGTGCGCGATCCGTACTACGCGCTGAAGGACGTGACGGTGATGGGCGAGGGCGAGGTCGTCGCGCGCATCCCGGTGCAGCAGGACCCGGACGCGGAGGCCGGCCCCATCAGCATCGCGGAGTCGGGGCGTCACCTGGCCATCCTCGGCTCGTGCGCGTCCGCGCTGATGTCGCCGAAGGACGGCCAGCACTTCTACCTGGCGTGCGGCGCGCGCGGGCAGTGGCTGCGCCCGGAGGCCATGGCCCGCTCCACGGAGCTGCTCTGGGGCCTGGCGCGCGCGCAGTTCACCGGCAAGCGCACCGCCACCGCGCAGACGCTGCTGTCGCTGGAGGACGGCACGCCGCTGTTCCGCCTGGAGGTGGACTACAACGTCCTCTCCGCCGCCGCCTTCACGCGCCTGTTCGGTGAGGCGCGTGTGGACATGCGCCGCGAGCCGCGCCGGGACGAGAGCGTGCAGCGCACCCCCGAGGAGTGGGCCAAGCTGCGGCAGAACCCGTACAGCAAGCCGCTGGCCCTGCGCGACTGGCGCCCGGATGGCGAGTCCCTGCGCGCCACGCTCGGCCCGGTGACGCCGGACATGTGCAAGGGCCACTTCGCACTGCACCCGGTGATGCCGGTGGCGATTGTGGCGAGCGGCATGACTCGCGTGGCCACCACGCTGCTGCGCCGCCTGGAGGGTGCGCCCTGGGCGCGCTGCCTCACCAAGGACGTGCGCCTGTCCGCGGACAGCCTCGCGTTCGCCGGGCAGACGGTGACGTTCGGCGCCGTCCGCCGCGCGCACGAGGGCAATGACCACACCTTCACCTGCCAGGCCTCCGTCGGCGAGCGCGTGGTGGCGGAGCTGGACGTCACCTTCACCCGCGTGGACTGAAGCGCGGCGCTACTCCCACTGGATGTCGTAGTCCACGCGGTCGATGCCGTGCGCCTGGGCCTTCGCGGTGCCCTTCAGCCCCAGGACCTTCAGCGCGCCGGTGAGGATGCCTTCATGGTACGCGGGCGGCAGCATGTCCCGGCGCACGCGCAGCGTGCCGGACTTCGCCCCTGTGGTGAGGTACTCCCGGCTGCCGTAGGAGACGGCCGCGCTGTAGCCCATCTGCGCGCCCGCGAAGAGCTTCTGCGGGTCGCCCCGGGAGATGATGCCGAAGATGAGCATGCCCGGCCCGGTGGAGTAGCGCGTCACGCCCGTCTCGCCGCACGCGTGGTACACGGCGTTCTCCGGCCCCAGCGTGTCCTCCAGCGCGTCCGCCGCGCGGTAGAGCAGCGTGAGGAAGTCCTGCACCGGGTACGAGCGCAGCTCCCAGTAGTCCGTCGCCAGCTCGCCCACGCGCACCGCCTCCACCGCGGAGCGGCCGCCGTGCTGCTCGAGGACGCCGAACACCGTCTTGAAGAACAGCCCGCGCACCGAGTCGCCGGGCTTCGCGGCGGCGATGCGCGAGGCGAGCTCCGCCTTGTTGGACGGCATGACACCACTCCTGCTTCCCGCCCATGGCCCCCGGAAGGAAGTGGCGGGACCCTAGCCTGAGTTACACCTCGTCGAGGAGCACCGGCGCGAAGCGCGCCGCGTCACACGACGCCAGCACGTACTTGACCCCGGCCCGCTCCCCCGTGAAGCCCGCGGCGATTCCCTCCGCGTGCAGGTGTCCATAGACACACACCTTCGGCGCGAAGGCTTCAATCGGCTCGCTGAAGGCGGTGGCCTTCTGGTTCGCGTACACCGGCGGGAAGTGCACCGCCACCACGCGCACCAGCGGCGTGGGGCTGGCCGCCTCCTTCTTCTTCGCGTCGTCGAAAGAAGCCGCCAGTCGGCGCGTCTCTCGCTCCACGTAGCCGAGGTCCGCCGGCTCGTCGCCCATCTCTCCGCCGGGCATGGGCGGGGCCTCGGGCGCCGTCCACAGCCGGCTGCCGGCAATCACCCACGGGCCCATGACGACGGCGCTGTTCTGGAGGAAGCCCTCTATCGTGCGGTACGGCTCCAGCAGCTTGCGCAGCTTCGACGCCGAGTCGCCCCACCAGTAGTCATGGTTGCCGCGCACCAGCACCTTGCGGCCCGGCCGAGCGTCCAGCCACGCCAGGTCGTCCAGCACCTCGTGGGCGCGTGTGCCCCAGGAGATGTCGCCCGCCACGATGACCACGTCCTCCGGGCGCACCCGCTCGTCCCACGCCCGCTGGAGCGGGAGCGGATGCTCCGTCCACCCGAAGCGGTGCATGTCCTTCTGCCGCGTGGAGGGCAGGTGCGTGTCGCCAATACCGAAGAGCCGCATGCCCCTCCTCATAGCGGAAGCCCCCGTCGCTGTCGGCACCGCCCTGCCTCCCGGCATGCACCCCGGAGGGGCGGCCTCCCCCTTTCGCTTCCGGCGCCACGCCAAAAAGCGAGAGGTACGGGAAAAGAGTAAAATTTGTTTACCTTGCGCCTGTCCCGGAATGCGTCAGTGAGACACGCAGGGGCCACTCCGACGCACCAGGTCGGGGGCCCTGGAGTCTTGGGGTCCATGATTCCAAGGGGTTGCGAGGTTTCAAAGGCGTAACGGCGGCCGATTTCTTGACTCCCGAGTGGAGCATCCATGCTCCACCTGGAGTCAGGAAAGCAGGGTTTCGCGGGGAGAGCGTGATTGGCACGCATGCTGCTCATGGCCCGCCCCTGCGCCGCTCCCGGAAGTGGGGGCGGACCGTGGAGCTGCTGACCCCCCTCACTGGAGTTCCCATGCATCTGCTGCGCAAGACTTTCGCGGCCGCCGCCGCGGCCATGGCCCTGACGGCCTGCGGTCCCCAGCCGGAAGCCCCGGCCCCGGAGGCGCCCCCCGCCTCGGAGACGCCGTCCAACGCGGCCCAGGACGCCGCCCGCGCGGTGGCGGACGCCGCCCGCCGCACCCCCGTGCAGCTGGACGCGCTGTTCGCCAAGGCCGCCGGTGAGTTCAACGTCCCGGTGAATCTGCTCAAGGCCATCTCCTACGCGGAGACGCGCTGGGAGTTCGTCCAGGGCGCCGAGGAGTTCGAGGGCCGTCCCGCCGCGTTCGGCCTCCTGGCCCTGCGTGGGAAGCACATCACCGAGGGCGCGGCCCTGGCCGGCGTGTCCGAGGCGGCCGTGCGCACCGAAGCGCTCGCCAACCTCCGCGCGGGCGCCGCGCTGCTGTCGAAGTACGCCGCCGAGGCGGGCATCGACCGCGCGGACCTGGGCGCGTGGGCCCCGGTGGCCGTCCGCCTGACGGACATCGCCGACGCCGACGTGCAGGCGCACTACATCCACAACGACGTGTACGCCGTGCTGCGCTCGGGCGAGGGTGCCTTCACCCCCGACGGCAAGGTCGCCGTCTCGCTGGAGCCCGCGTCGGTGGAGGCGAAGTTCGCCCTGCCGCGCATGCAGGCCCTCGCGGCCGGCCCGGACTACGCCGCCTCCATCTGGCACCCTTCGCCCAACTACAACGCGCGTCCGACGGGCACGGACGTGTCGATGATCATCATCCACACCTGTGAGGGCAACTACGCGGGCTGCTGGGGCTGGCTGGTCAACCCCGACGCGGGCGTCAGCGCCCACTACGTGGTGAACGAGGGCGGCACGGAGATTTCGCAGCTCGTGCGCGAGTCCAGCCGCGCCTGGCACGTGGGCGCCTCCTATGACTGCAGCCTCAACGGCAGCGTCATGTGCGGCAGCAACGGCGTGTCGGTGAACCACTTCTCCGTCGGCATCGAGCACGGCGGCTTCGCCAGCCAGTCCTCGTTCCCCGCCGGCCAGATTGACGCCTCGGCGAAGCTGTCCTGCGACATCACCCAGGGCCAGGGCATCGTCCGCGACAGCTACCACATCGTGGCGCACGGGCGGCTGCAGCCGGCCACCCGCACGGACCCGGGTCCGAACTGGCCGTGGTCCTCGTACATCAGCAAGATCAAGAGCTACTGCGGTGACGGCGGCACGCCCACGGGCGCCATCGTCGTCGACAGCAACAACGCCAACAACAACGCCGCCAACGCGCGCTTCTCCACCGTGGGCACGTGGACGGACGGCTACAGCACCGGCTACTACGGCAGCGGCTACTACTACGCCGCCACCGAGGCCGTCTCCGCGCCGGCCGTCTTCGAGTTCTACCTGCCGGCCGCCGCCACGAAGACCATCGACGCCTGGTGGGTGGCGGGCACCAACCGTGCTCCGGCCGCGCCCTTCATCGTCACCACCTCTTCGGGCAACGTGACGGTCAACGTGAACCAGCAGGCCAACGGCAGCAAGTGGAACACGCTGGGCACCTGGTCGTTCCCGGCCGGCTGGAACAAGGTGCAGCTGAGCCGCTGGACCACCGCGGGCTACGTCGTCATGGCGGACGCCATCCAGGTTCGCTGAGATGACGATGCGGGGCCTCGAACGGAAGCAGCGTTCCTGGCCGTGGCGGGCGCGGTGTCTCACCGCGCTCGCCGTGCTCGGCGTCGGGTGCTCCGGCCGGTGTGGCGGGGCGTCTGGCGCCGGGCCGCTGTCGAAGGAAGAAGCACGCGCCATTCCGGGCGTGGTGGCCTTCCTGTCGGAGCGGGCGGGGCAGAAGGACGTGTGGTTGGCGACTCCGGACGGGAAGGAGACCCAGTTTACGAAGGGCGAGGAGGACGAGTACCCCGGCCCGCCGTCGCCAGACGGGAAGTCACTGCTGGTGGTGGCCGTGCGCGAGCAGGGCGGGCTCCAGTTCCAGCAGCTGCGCGTGGTGCCCCTCGAAGGCGGCGGGGCGGCGGTGCCGCTCAACGCACCCCGGGCGCGCGCGCGCAACGCGAGCTGGTCACCGGACGGCGCGTGGCTGGTGGCCGAGTCCGACGCGAAGGGCTTCAGCGACGTGGTGAAGCTCCAGCCTCGCGAGGGCGTGCCGGAGGTGCCGCTCACGCAGGTGAAGCAGGGCTGCTTCGAGCCGTCGGTGTCACCGGACGGGACGGAGGTGGCCTACGTGTGCAGCCGCGAGGGCGACCCGGAAATCTACGTGGCGCGCGCGGACGGGACGCAGGAGCGGCGCATCACCGCCTTCCACAAGGAGGACCGCTCGCCGCAGTGGAGCCCTGACGGGAAGTGGCTCGCGTTCATCAGCGACCGCCAGGGCCAGGACAAGCTCTACCTGGTGCGCCCGGACGGAGCGAACCTGCGGCCGGTGTCCGGCGCGGCCGTCGAGGGTGAGGAGCGCGAGGCTGCGTGGAGCCCGGATGGGCAGAAGCTGGCGTACGTGAGCCGCCTGCCGGGTGGCAAGAGCCGCATCTGGGTGGCGCCCGTGGCCGGCGGCGCGCCGGTGGCGCTGACGGACGGCCAGCAGCGGGACGACATGCCGGCGTGGAGCCCGGACGGGAAGTACCTGGCCTTCGTGTCCGAGCGCCAGGGAGACACGGACGTGTACCTGATGCGCGCGGATGGCACCGGGCAGACGCGGCTCACCACCGCGAAGGGCGCGGACTGGCTGCCGCGC
The DNA here is from genome assembly GCF_010894405.1 of Pyxidicoccus caerfyrddinensis. GTDB lineage: Bacteria > Myxococcota > Myxococcia > Myxococcales > Myxococcaceae > Myxococcus > Myxococcus caerfyrddinensis. The sequence goes on along the minus strand of NZ_JAAIYA010000030.1, from coordinate 113,935 downwards.
TGGGTGGCCCGGCGCCCGTGACTCAGGCGTTGTTCCCCGGCCCCGTCGCGCCCGGCAGCGGGCCGGGGCCGGGCTCCTCGCGCGGGGGCTCCACCGGCAGGCTGAACAGGAAGGTGGCGCCCCTGCCGGGCTCGCTCTCCACCCAGATGTGGCCGCCGTGCGCCTCGACGATGAGGCGGCTGATGTAGAGCCCCAGGCCCAGCCCCTTCGCGTCAGCCGCGCTGCCCTGCTGCGTGCGGTAGTACTTGTCGAAGATGTGCGCGGCGTCCTCGGGGGCCAGCCCCGGGCCCTCGTCGCTCACGGACACCACCACCCGCCCTTCCTGTGCCCGGGCACGCACCACCACCGGCAGGGACGGCGGGCTGTACTTCGCGGCATTGCCGAGCAGGTTGGCCAGCACCCGCTCCAGCCGCGTCGGGTCCAGCCACACCTGCGGCACCGGGCCGGCCACCTCCAGCCGGAAGCGCTCGCGCAGGTTCGGGGGCACGTCGCGCTCCAGCGTCTCCTCCAGGAAGCGCACCAGGTCCCTCGGCTCGCGGCGCAGCGGGGCCCGCTTCGCCTCCAGCCGCGAGCCCTCCAGGAGGTCTTCAATCATGGAACTCATCCACCCCACGCTGTGCAGGATGGACTCGGTGAGCCCCTCCTCGCGCGACAGGTGGCGCGCGTGCAGGCCGCGCTGGAGCAGGCTCGCCCGCAGGTTGATGACCTGCAGGGGGCCTCGCAGGTCGTGCGAGATGAGGCCCACGTATTCCTCGCGCAGCTGGTCCAGCTCGTGGCGCGTGGTGAGGTCCTGCAGGCTGACCACCACGCCGCGCGGCCCACCCGAGGGCCCGGGGATGGGCGCCGCCGTGGCCAGCACGGGCACGGTGTGCCCGTTCGGCTGGACGATGAGGTACTCCTCCGGGCCCACCGCCTGGCCCGTCGCGGCGGCGCGCGCGGAGGGCAGTTCCTCCATCCCCACGGGTCGCCCGTCCGGGTAGCGCAGGAGCTTCACGTACTCGGCCTGCCGCATCGGCGCCTGGGGCAGGTCATACATCAGGTCGGCGACGCGGTTGGTCACCACCGTGCCGGCCTCCGGGTCCACGAAGACGACGCCCACGGGCGCATGGTCCAGCACCACCTGGAGGAGGCTGCGCTGCATCTCCGCCTCCTCGTGGGCGCGCTGCACCCCGGCGAGGAACCGCTCGCGCTCGGTGACGTCGCGGAGGAGGGCGAGCAGGCTCGTCCCCTCCTGGTCCGACACGAGGCTCAGCCGCACCTCCAGCCGCACCTGCGAGCCGTCCTTGCGCAGCCCGTGCAGGGCGCGCTCATCCGGCGCGGCATCCAGGCGGCGGCCGCCGAAGAGTCCCTCGGGAACGAGCACCTCCACCTCGCGCCCCAGCAGCTCCTCGCGCCGGTAGCCGAACACCCGCTCCGCCTCCGCGTTGACGAAGCGCAAGAGGCCGCGCGCGTCCACCGTGAGCACCGGGGCCGGCGCCGTCTCCAGCAGCCCGCGGTAGCGCGCCTCGGAGGCCTCCAGCGCGGCGGTGGTCTCCCGGCGGCGGACCTCGAGCACGTCCAGCGCGCGCGCCGCCAGCAGCACCAGCCCCGTGCCGCCCGCGCACACCACGGTGGCGAAGAGGGGCAGCTTCGCCTCGTGGTTGATGAGGCCCGCGCCGTACAGCAGCACCAGCGCCACGCCCAGCAGCGGCGGCCCCAGCAGCGCCACCGGGACGAGCCGGCGCGCGAGGAACCCGCCGAGCGTGTCGCGCGTGACGCGGGCCACCAGCCCCTGCTGCGGCCGCGCGCACAGCGTCCCCAGGCCCAGCAGCATCAGCGCAATCGACGTGGACAGGCCCATGCTCCGCTGCGCGAGGAAGGGCAGGGGGGCCTCCCCCACCAGCGGGCCGAGCAGCAGGCCGTTGAAGCCCAGCAGCGCCAGCAGCATCGCCAGCACCGTGAGCGCGTCCCGCGTCTTCGCCCGCCGCCGGGGGCTTCCCAGCATCGCCAGCGCGGAGCCCAGCAGCACCAGGCACACGGAGGTGAGCGGCGAGGAGCGACTCATCGCCGCGACCAGGCCCGCGTCCAGCCCCGTGACGTCATGGAGGAGGCTCACCGCGCCAATGGCCAGCATCGCCACCGCGCAGGCCACCGCCAGCGCGGAGCGGAGCCCGGAGGCACGGCGTGACAGCCGCAGGCCCAGCGAGAGTCCTCCGAGCATCAGCGCCAGGCCGGTCGTGGGCTGGGTCTCGGGGTAGCCGGGCATCACCGACCGCAGCACCGTCACGTTGCGCACGTGGCCCACCAGGGTCAGCACCCCGATGGCGGGAACGCCCAGCGCCGCGAGCCACGCCAGCGCGCGGACCGTGGCCGCGGTGCGACTCTGGGGCCTTCCGGTCCTGCTCATCCCTGGCGTCCCCCGAAGCGCGGTCTTCCTCCAGCCCTGCGGCCAGGCAGCGGGCCCGGTCCAGGAAGGGCCCGTCCTTCGGCATGGGCGCCCCGGAAAGTCATGCATCTCGCGCGCGGGTCCGGCATCGGCCAGCGGGGCAGGGCGTCGACAGGTGGGCGGTCGGGGGGCGCGCGAGAGCTGCGCGAGGCTTCAGGCCCGTGAGCGCGAGCGAAGGCCGCGTGCCGCCCATGACGGCAGGCCCCGCGCCCCCGCGCCCAGCAGCAGCCCGGCCACCGACAGGAGGATGGCCTTCCCCGTGCCGACGCCCGGGTACAGGCCGAGGACGGGCAGGTGCAGCGGACCCAGGAGGAGCCACAGCGCTGGCGCCGCGAGCCCCACGGCCAGCAGCGCCACCCGCAGCGCCCGCCGCGAGCCGCCCAGGGCTCCACTGCCCGCCCAACCGGCGATGAAGCCATTCACCCCGGGCGCCAGGAACAGCGCCACGGTGGCGCCCACCATGCCCCAGAGGGAGGCGAGGGCATTGTCCCGCTCGAAGCGGTCCTCCGGGAGCCACCGTCGCGGCCGGCGGCGAGTCGCGGGCGAGCGCTCGTGCTTGCGCACCGGGAGGCTCGCGTAGCCCCGCATGATGTGTCGCTCCATGGCGCCGCACCTCCGTCCGCGGTGCGCAACGCGCACCTCCGTCCGCAAGGTGGGAGCGAGGCACGTTCCGAGCCCGCGGGCCCGGCGCGTCCGTCAGGAGAGCAAGGGAGCGGGGGAGCAGGCGGCGTGCCCGCTCTCCGCCACTACGGAGGCGGGAAGTTGCCCGGGTACACGGTGAGGAAGAGTCCCCAGCCGGGCGCGGCGCCCACGTTGCGCGGGACATACGCGTCCGCGCCTTCCACGCCCAGGCGGAACGTGTCCGCGTCCGCGCCGGTGTGGACGTAGAGGAACAGGCCGTGCACGTCGGTGCCGTCCTGCTTCACGGCGGCGAAGTCCTCGGTGGGGTAGTAGACGCGGTCGGCCAGGTCGTCCCGGTCGAGCGTCACGCGGGCGCCCACCACGGGGCGGCCGTCCAGGTCCACCACACGGCCGAGCACGAAGCCCGCGTCGCGCAGCGTGACGGCCTTGTCCCCTGTGTGGCCGCGCAGGCGGGCCTCACCCACGGCGGCGGAGAGCGCGTCGTGGAAGGCCTCCGGCAGTGCCCAGGCGTGCACGTCGATGAGGTCCGTGCGCGGCCGTGCGCCGGTGAAGGCGGTGTCGTAGACGACGGTGGCCGTGTGCACGAAGCCCGGCGCGACGATGCCCACCGCGACGCTCTGGTGCACCTCGCGCACGGGCACCTCGTCCACGCTGAAGTCTCCGTCTCCGGACAGCGCGCCGGTGCCGAGGCTGGCGTTCACGTCATTGACGGACAGGCGCAGCGGCTCCTCGATGGAGATGGGCACGCCATCCAGCGAGGGGAGCGACTGGCCCCGGGACTCGAGCAGGCGCGCGGCTTCGGGCAGCACCTCGGCGCGGCCGCTGATGCGGATGCGGAGGTTGTCCAGGTCCACGGCCTCGGCATCCTCGGTGCGGACGCCGGGGTCGGGTGTAGAACCGCCGGAGCCGCAGCCCGACGCGAGCCCAAGCAGGACACAGGTGGCAATCAGGTAAGGGCGCTTCATCGGCCGGCAACATCTTCACGGCCTCTCGCGGCGGCAATCCACCCCGCCCGCCGTCCGTCCCCTGCCCGACGCCAGGTGGAGTGTGCACTGCGCAAAGAGAGACACCGGGCGGCCCGCCTGTCCGTCTCGGACAGGGGACACGGCCCGGTGTCGGGAATCCATCAGCCTGGGTGCGTCACCCGCCGCGCTCCGGAATACCCGCTCCGGTGCGCGGCGGTCCTCAGGTCAGCGCCAGCCGCCGTTGCTCTTGCCGGAGCGGCCGCGTCCCGCCGGCGTCGAACCGGAGGAGGAGCCGCTGCTGCTGGAGCCGGAGCGCGAGCCACCGTTGCTCCAGCCGCTGCCGCTGCTGCTACCACTGCTGCTACCGCTGGAGGAGTCCCGGCTGCTGCCGCCACGGTCCCAGCCGCTGCCGCTGCTGCTGCCACCGCTGCTGCTGCCGCTGCTGTTGCCCCGGCCGCCGGAGTTGCCACGGCCCGAAGGCGGCGTGGCGCTACCGCCAGAGCTGCCACCCGAGCTGCCGCTGCCGGAGTTGCCCCAGCCGCTGCCGTTGCCGGAGTTGCCACCGGAGTTGCCGTTGCCGGAGTTGCCACCGGAGTTGCCGTTGCCGGAGTTGCCACCGGAGTTGCCGTTGCCGGAGTTGCCGTTGCCGGAGTTGCCACCGTAGCCGCCACCGGAGTTGCCGTTGCCGGAGTTGCCGTTGCCGCTACCGGAGTTGCCCCAGCCGCCACCGTTGCCATTGCCGGAGTTACCGCCGCCGTGGTTGCCGTTGCCGTAGCCGCCACCGTTGTTGCCGTGGTTGTCGTCGTCGTCGTTACCGTGGCCCCGGCCACCGCCGCGCCCGGGAGGCGGGTTGCCGTAGCCACCACCGTTGCCGGAGTTGCCGTTGCCGGAGTTGCCGTTGCCGTAGCCGCCGTTGTTGCCGTTGCCGCTGTTGCCGTAGCCGCCACCGGAGTGGCTGCCGCCGTTGCCCCAGCCGCCGTTGTTGCCGTTGCCGCTGCCACGCGGAGGCGTCGTGCCGTAGCCCGTGCCGGACGGCGGCGGGGGACGGCTGTAGGACGAGTCACGGTTGTTGTAGTTCGACGAGCGAGCCGCGCCGCGCGAGGAGCCCACGTAGCTGTACACGGGGGAAGCCCGGTGCGTCCGGTCCCACACGTAGCCGCGGTTGCGCTCGTAGCGGTAGCCCGGGCCGGAGCTCGGGTAGTAGTCGTGGGAGTGGCGCCCGTGCAGGTTGCAGTAACCCCCGACCACGAGCGGGTGGTAGTCCCAGTACCAGACCACCGACGGGCCCCGGTAGTAGTACACGTTGTCCGTGTACGTGTAGTACGTCGTCGTCGGCCGGTAGTCGTGCACGTGCGTGTGCACGTCCGAGCACCAGCCCCCGCCGTACTCGTCCGGCACGGGGTGGTCACCCGAGTAGCTGTAGTCCACCTCGACCGTCCGGTAGGTGCTCCGGTACGGGCCGTCATGAACGTGGGCAACACAGCCGGTCCCCATCATCAGGGCGAGCGGGATGGCGAGTGCGAGCAGGCGGCGCATGTGAGCATTCTCCTGGGCGGAGTGGAGCGGCAGGCTCTCCACTTTCGCGACCACACGGGAGGAGACGCGGCAAGGCGACGGAAATTCACACCGGGGAACGTTTCCCTGGCTGATCGCCCCGCCCAGAGCGCCTTCCCCTTCGCACGATACCCTCTGCCGTCCTCTGGTGGACACTGCCCCGGGTAGTGTAGGTGGAAATGTGTGCGGCCCGAGCCGGGTGGACTGGTGGGCCGCCAAGCGAGGAGCGGGGAACCATGGCGGAGATGGACTTCGGACGGGGGGCGGGCGCGCTCTGCCCGCTTCACCCCGAGCAGCGGGCGTCGCGCACCTGTACGCGCTGCGGCAACTTCATGTGCGACACGTGCAGCGAGGGCGGCCTCCAGCTCACCTGCCCCACGTGCCGCGAGCGCGCCGGGCTGGGGCAGGCCTTCGCGCTGAGCCGTGAGCAATGGAGCGTCGGCGCGCTGCTGGAGACGTGCTGGGGCGCCTTCAAGCGCGAGTGGGTGATGATCTGCGTCGGCGTGCTCATCGTCATCGCCGGCTCCCTGGTGGGCAACGTCATCTCCCAGATCCTCTCCTTCGTCGGCGGGATGGCGGACCACTGGGCGGTGACGGGCCTGTTCCTCGTCATCGGCTTCATCCTGTCGACGGTGGTGCAGGGCCTGGTGTCCATCGGCTTCATGCGGATGCTGTTCGACGTGCTCGACGGCCGGCGCGCGGACGTGGCGCGGATGTTCACCCAGTTCCACAAGGCCGTGCCGTACCTGCTCACCACGCTGCTCACCTTCGCGCTGATGATTCCCGTCGTGGTGCTCATCTTCGGCGGCGCGCTGGGCGCGGCGGCCCTCACGGGAGGCCTCGACGCACTCCGGGGCGCGGACTGGACGGGCGCGAACGGAGGGCAGGACACGTCCGCGGAGCTGGTGCGGGTCCTCGGTTCACTGGGGCCCAGCCTGGCGATGATGGTGCTCGTGGGCGGTGTGCTCTACATCTTCCCGGGCATGTGGCTGATACTGCCCTTGATGTTGGTGCAGCCGGAGATGGCGCGGAGCGAGAACCCCAGCCCCGTCGAGACGCTGCGCCGCTGCTTCGCCTATGCGCGCGGGCAGCGCCTGGCCATGGTGGGGACGTTCCTGCTCGGCTCCCTCATCACCATGGCGGGCGTCCTGGCCTGCTGCGTGGGCGTGCTTCCCGCGGCGGCCTTCTTCCAGCTCCTGCTCGCGGGCCTCTACCTGGCGGTCAGCAACGGAGCGGAGGAGGCCTGAAACGCAACGGGCCCGCGCGAAGTGGCGCGGGCCCGGGGGGCGCTGCAAGGGCCCGCGCGAAGTAGCGCGGGCCCGGGGGCTTCAGTGCACCAGCCGCTCGGCGGAACCCGAGCGCGGCACGGAGGACTTCCCCAGGCACGCGAGGATGTGCTCGCGGTACTCGGTCAGCTCGCGCAGGCCGCACAGCATCCACCGGCCGCCGATGACCAGCGTGGGCACGCCGCGCACGCCGCGGTTGGCCGCGTCGCGGTGCTCGTCGAGGATGAGCCGGCGCGTCTCCTCCGAGCGGAAGGCCGCGGAGAACTCGTTCATCGCCAGGCCCACGCGCGACGCCAGCTCGAACACCACGTCGGTGCGGGACACGTTGATGCCCTGCTCCAGCGCGGCGCGCTGCATGGACTTCGCGAGGAACGCGCGCGCCTGCGGGCCCTGGAGCCGCGCGGCCTCGAGCGCCGCGAGCGCCGGCACGCTGGTGCGCGGAGGGTCTCCCCCGAGCCACAGGTCCGTGGACAGCAGGCTCGCGGCGGGGTCCGGCTCGCGCTGCGCGCGCTGCACTTCTTCCACGAGCCCGCGCTTCTCGCGCTCCGTGGGAAGCGCGTCCTGGAGGCGCAGCGGATACGGCCTGACGCTCCAGCGGAGGGCTTCGCCAAACTCCTGGCGCAGCACGTCCAGGCGTTGGTCGGCGAGGTAGCACCAGGCACAGAGCACATCCTGGTACACGGTGATCTGCAGCGGCTTGTGCAGCGTTTTCATGGAGGGCCGCCAGATTAGAGGGCTCTCCACGCCGATGCCAACTCCTCAGGACAACCCGGCACGAATTGCATTCCTGTGTTCCTGAGGAGCATGCAAGGCGCCTTGCCCTGGGGGCCCGCCTGCTTCCAAGCGTGCGGGCAACCTCACACGGTGGGGGTCAGCGCTTCCTTGCTCACCCTTCGCGAGCCCGCAACCCGCCCGCCTTCTGCTCGGCGTAGACCAGCGCGTGGTCGATGATGGCCCCGGCGATGTCCTGCCCCGTGGCGCCCTCCAGCCCCTCGAAGCCCGGGCTGGAGTTGATCTCCATCAGCCGGGGCCCGGCGCGGCCCTCCAGCATGTCCACGCCCGCCACCTCCAGCCCCAGCACGCGCGCGGCCTGCACCGCTGCTTCCATGTAGGACGCCGGAAGCTCGATTGCCTGCCCCTCGCCGCCACGGTGGATGTTGGAGCGGAACTCGCCCTTCTTCGCCTTGCGGCGCATGGCGCCCACCACCCGGCTGCCCACCACGAGCGCCCGCACGTCGCGCCCTTCGCTCTCCGCCACGAACTCCTGGAGGACGATTTCCTGACCCAGGTCCCAGAACGTATCCAGGATGGTCTGCACCTCCGGCAGCGTGTGGGCGATCATCACGCCCACGCCCTGGGTGCCCTTGATGAGCTTGATGATGATGGGCAGCCCTCCCACCTCCTCCACCAGCCGGCGCACGTTGCTGCGGTCATGCGCCATCACCGTGCGGGGGATGTCCAGCCCCGCGCGCGCCAGGAACTGCAGCGCGCGCAGCTTGTCGCGGCTGCGGGCAATGGACGTGGGCGGATTGAGGACGGGCACGCCCATCATCTCGAAGTGGTTCACCACCGCCAGCCCGTAGGCCGTAATCGACGCGCCGATGCGCGGCACCACCACGTCCACGCCGCGCACCTCGACACCGCGGTACGTCATCCTCGGCGCGCCCTGGGCCAGCAACAGGCAGCAGCGCAGTGTGTCGAACACCAACGGCCGGTGTCCCCGCTCCTTCACGGCCTCCACCAGCCGGCGGGTGGAATAGAGAGACCGCTTGCGGGACAGGATGGCTACCGTCTTCTTCGCGCGCGGGCGGCGGGGCGCTCGCGCGGGACGCTCGGGTGCCTGGAGCCCAGGCAGGGCCGGGGCCTTCTTCGACTTCACTTTGCGGGGAGACATGGGCGGGGCGCGGGAGCCTAGCACCGTCCCACCCGACAGGGCGGGCCGAGTGGGTGCCGTTTGCTATCCTCACGTCAGATGAGTGCTCCCCCTCCGCAGCACCCTGATGACATCCACACCAGCCCCGGCGACATCGGGCAGGACCTCGCCCACTCCCCGCTCCTGGGGGAGACGCTCGTGGTGGACCCCCGCACCACGGTGAAGCTCCACAAGTGTCGGCTGTCCGTCTCCTCCGGCCCGGACACCGGCCGCTCCGTGGTCAGCGACAAGGAGCGCCTGCGCTGCGGCGCTCATCCCGGCAACGACCTGGTCCTCGTGGAGGACCGCACCGCCAGCCGCCATCACTTCGAAATCCAGTTCACCGAGCGCGGCTACCTGCTGGTGGATCTGGGCTCCACCAACGGCACGTTCCTCGACGGGCGGCGGATTGAACGCGCCTACCTGTCCCCCGGCTCGCAGATTCGCGCCGGCTCCTCGATGCTGACCTTCGCGCCGCTGGACGAAGAGGTCACCATCGAGCCCGACCGCGACAGCGAGCTGTGCGGCATGGTGGGGCAGAGCATGAAGATGCGGCAGATATTCGGCCTCATCAAGAAGATCGCCCCGCTGGACGTGTCCGTCATCATCCAGGGCGAGACGGGCACCGGGAAGGAATTGGTGGCGCGCGCCATCCACGAGCTGTCCGGCCGCACGCAGGGCCCCATGGAGGTGCTGGACTGCGGCGCAATCCCTCCCAACCTCATCGAGAGCGAGCTGTTCGGCCACGAGAAGGGCGCCTTCACCGGCGCGGTGGCCGGCCGCCCCGGCGCCTTCGAGCGCGCCCACGGCGGCACCATCTTCCTCGACGAATTGGGCGAGCTGCGCCTGGACCTGCAACCGAAGCTGCTGCGCGTGCTGGAGAACCGCGAGGTGCGGCGCGTGGGCGGCAACGACGTCATCGAGGTGGACTGTCGCGTCATCGCCGCCACCAACCGCGACCTGGTGAAGGAGATTCAGGCGGGCAACTTCCGCGAGGACCTCTACTTCCGCCTGTCCGTCATCACGGTGCAGCTGCCGCCGCTGCGCCAGCGCCGGGACGACATCCCGCTCATCCTCAAGCGCGCGCTGGCGGATCCGGAAGTCGTCGGCAAGCACGGCAAGAAGCGCTTCTCCGCGGAGGCCCTGGGCATGCTGATGTCCTACGCGTGGCCGGGCAACGTGCGCGAGCTGATGAACGTGCTGTCGCACGTGCTGACCTTCAGCGAGGGTGAGGAGGTCCTCCCCACCCACCTGCCGCCTCGCGTGCGCGGCCAGGCCCGCGAGGGGCCGCTGCCCTTCAACGAGCACCTCTCCTTCAAGGACGCCAAGGAGCAGCTGCTGGAGAACTTCGAGCGCGAGTACGTCACCAGCGTCCTGACGCGCTGCGAGGGAAACCTCTCCCGCGCCGCCCGCGAGAGCGGCCTGCACCGCAAGTCGATTGAACGGCTGGTGAAGAAGTACCAGCTCGACACCAAGGGCATGAAGCCGCGCTAGGCTCCCCGCTGTCCGGCCGGCCGTCCCCGCCCCCTCCGGAGGACCCGTCCCTTCAGGCCTGGGTGTCCGGCGCTCGACACAGTCCTGTTACAGAGGTGTGGTCTCCTGTAGGGCGAAGGTCTGTCAGGTCCCGTCAAGTTGACGGATGTGCGATCCGAGTGGAATCCCCGGAACATATGGGCGCCATGAATTCACTGCGTCCAGCGGGAGGGAGGCAATCCGGGCAGGCGATGGTGGAGGCGGCGTTGACGCTTCCCCTCGTCGTGTTCCTCGTGCTGGGCACGTTGCAGCTCTTCATGATGATGCAGGCGCGGGTGCTGGCCCACTACGCCGTCTTCCGGGCCACGCGCGCAGGGTCGGTCGGCTACGGCGACTGCGAGAGGATGACCCACTCGGCCATCCTCTCGCTGCTGCCCTCGTTCCACTCCTACCTGGGCAGCGCCACGCCCGGGACGGGCCCCGCGCAGAAGCTGGCGGCGGCCTTCGCGGCCCGCCGGGACAACCGCTACTCGGCCGGCATCGACAACGGGCATGACGGCAGCATCGTGTGGATCTACCGGCACATCGAGGGCGGCGGCGTGGGCAGCCCACAGGACCGCGGCTTCGACGAGCCCGGGCACCTGCGGCAGCTCGAGGTGCGGATGATCTACTGGTTCCCGCTGCGCATCCCCTTCGCCAACTGGGTGATGTCCCGCATGTTCATGGCGCACCTGGGCATCGAGGACTACACGGCGGCCAACCCGCTCATCCTCGCGGAGCGCAACGCCAACTGGAACCGCGGGGAGACCACGAGCCCGTTCACGCTCGCCGGTGACCTGAGCACGGAGATGCTCAACCGCTACAACCGGAAGCAGTACGTCTTCCCCATCGAGACGACCTTCACGATGCGGATGATGACGCCGCTCAAGTCCCGCTTCTTCCCCACCCCCAACTGCCCACCGGTGCCCTGATGAACGCGCCCCGCTTCTCCTCCCTCCGGCGCGGACAGACGATGGTGCTGTTCGTGCTCAGCATGCTGCTCGTGGTGCTGATGGTGGTGCTGACGCTGTCCTACTCGATGAAGGTGCGTGAGCGCATCGAGGTGCAGACGGTGGCGGACGCGGCCGCCTACACCAACGCGGTGGCGACCGCGCGCACGTTCAACAACATCGCCGTGCTCAACCGTGTGCAGATTGGCCACGCGGTGGCCCAGGCTGGCGCGCAGAGCATCATCTCCTGGACCACGATGTACCGGGCCTACCTGAACGGCGCGCGCTCGTCCTTCAGCAGCGCCAAGTGGCCCTACCAGCTGATGCAGATTCTGTGCGCCTGCGCGCCCTTCAACGGGGCCTGCGCCCGCGCCTGCCGGTGTGGCCGCAAGGGCGTGAGTGACTTGAACGCCCTGATGAACGCCTTCCGCAACGAGGACCGCATCATCGACCCCATCTTCCGGGGCGCGGATATCCGGGCCGCACTGCAGCTGCTGCTCCACCAGACGGCGCAGCTCGCCATCTACACCTCGCAACATGAAACCTACGGCGACCTGGTGGACTCACTGGGAGACCAGCAGTTCGCCCGGGAAATCACGGACCGGGCCGCGCCAGGGGGCCGCCGCTCGGAGTGGCGCACTCCCGGGGGCCTGACGCTGAACCGCAGCGAGCTGCGGGGCGGAATGGCCTGCACGGACAGCGGCGCCCTGTGTGATTTGCCCCTGACGGTGGCCCACGCCGTCAACGCGGCCATGGGCAGCCGGGGCTACCGCTTCGTCACCCACCGCTCGTTCGAGCACTACGTGCCGCACATGATTCGCCTCCTCCTGGCCATGGTCCGCTCGGGCCGGACCAGCTTCCTCATCCTCACGGGCGAGGGGACGGCGTACTTCAAGCAGCCCGCCATCCTGGGCACCATGGACGCGGTGATGAACATGCTCCCGCCCTACGGCTCCGCCGTCACCGCGCAGGACGAGGGCACCATCTTCGGCATCTACCTGCACATCCTCAACGGTGGCGGCCTGCCGTGCCCGCCCGTCATGCCGGGGTCCAATGAGGACGTGAAGTCGGAGGTGGTGGCCTCGGGGATCAGCTTCCGGCACCAGTGGACCGGCGGCCGCGACCCCATGCCCTTCGTCCACTTCCTCGTGCCGTGCACGGGCGGCATCTCCAGCTGCCCCGGCATCTGGCCGGCCTTCGTCGACTACAACACCCTGCAGGTCGTCGACGAGGACGACAACTACGCGCAGCCCAAGAACTTCGCGCTGGTGCAGCGGGACATGGCCGCGCGCCCGGTGGCGGACCCCTGGAACTTCATGACCCGCTTCCGCTTCAAGTCGAGCGGCCCCGGCACGGAGTTCGACTCGCGGGGCCTGACGCTGGCGGACGGCACGCCCAACTCGGTGCAGACGGCGCTGGCCACGGGCATCACCTACTACCACCGCGGTGAGAGCCTCGGCATCGAGCACTGGGCCGAGCCGCCCAACCTCCTCAACCCGTACTGGCGCGCCACCCTCGTCGCGCCGGACATCGACGACTCCGGCCTGAACGACGCCTCCAACACCCTGCGCAACGCGTCCGGCGTCGCGGCCGACACCTTCGACGCCCTCCGCGGCGTGGGCTTCAAGGGGATTCAATGAGCCAGCGCATCCCGTCCCGCCGCCGTGAGCGTGGCGCGGCCCTCGTTGAGACCGCGATTGGCACCACGCTGATGGTGACCGTCATCGCCTTCGGCATCCACTTCGCGGAGGTGGGCTACCTGTCCCTGAAGGTGCAGGAGTCCGCCATCTCCGCCCTGTGGAACAGCACCCACCGGAAGATGCACACCACCGCCCTCGACTACACCGAGGCGGACGACTCCGTGGAGGACGCGGGCCGGGACGCCGCGCGCCGCTACGCGGACTTCAACGGCCTGTCGTACATCAACCGGGCCGCGGGCATCACCCAGGCCTTCACCCGGGGGCAGAACCTCACGGTGAACTGCGACACCGGAGGCGCCGGGCCGGACTGGGAGGGCACCGTGGCCACGCGGCTCATCTACCGCGACCAGGGCCCCGCGCACTGCACCGCCCAGGCGGACCTGACCGCGATTCGCATCCCCACCTCCTTCCTGGAGAACAACGGGAACGGGGAGAAGGGGCTGTACAAAGAGCAGCACGTGGACACCAACTTCAGCAACCTGCGCGTGTGCTCCACGGGCCGCCCGGTGGCGGGCCAGTGCCAGGGCGAGTTCAGCATGCTGGTGGATGACTGGGGCCTGGCCGGCGGCAACATCCTCAGCAGCGAGACGCGCACCTGCCAGATGCTGCTCGGTCAGATGCCGTACGAGATGAATCCGCCCATCTACGTCCCCATTCCCTGCCTCAACCTGCCCTTCTTCAGCGCGGTGTACGGCACCTACCTGCCCACGGCCATCATCATCCCGTGGATGGCGGACATGATGCCCCTGGCGGTGCTCGGCTTCCCCGCGCCCATCAACTCCCGCTACTTCTTCATGAGCGCGCCGGGCGAGGAGATGCTCATGAACCAGTATCCCATCCTGGACCAGCTGCGGGGCTCCGGCATGTTCCCCACCACGCCCGGCTCCCCCATGGCGCTGTCCACGCCCACGTACGGTTACTCGTGGCTGAGACGACTGGGCAAGGGCCGCTGCTTCCTCGGTAGAGATTGCGACTGAAACACAGACAAGGATGAGCCCACCCATGAAGACGACGCGACCCTCCTTCTTCGCCCTGGCCACCATGGCATTCCTGGGCGCGCTGCTGACCACCTCTCCGGCCCTGGCCGACCGGGCCACGTGCGAGGGCAACTGTGCCACCAAGGGAGGCGAGAGCCTCCAGGCCTGCCTGGACCGCTGCCCCTCTCCCGCCATGCCCAGCAAGGGCGGCGACGGTGCCCGCTTCCAGGCCTGCGCCACGCAGTGCACCAAGAAGTACGAGCGGACCTTCAACACGTGCAAGACCAGCTGCCCGAAGGACGGGCCCAGCGGGAAGGAGAAGGCGGCGTCCGTGCCGGAAGACCAATGACGGACGGGAGCCGCGGGCCGTGGAGCCGAGGTAGCGCATGAAGTGGAGTGTGCTGGTGCTGGTGCTGGGCCTGAGTGGCACCGGTGCGGCCGAAGAACGGGCTTCAGCCCCGGCGGACGCCAGTGCACGCCCCGCCGCGAACAAGCCCGCGCAGAAGGCGAAGCCCCCGAAGACGGAGAAGCCGTCCGGCGGAGCGCCCGCGAAGCCTTCCAGCGCGGCGCCCGCGAAGCCTTCCAGCGCGGCGGCCGCGAAGCCGCCCGCGGTGACGCCGCCTCCGCAGATGCTGCCGCCTCCGAAGTCGAACTACCTGCCCCCGGTCGAGGAGCTGGAGCCGGAGCCCCTCCACACGGAGATACCGCCGGGCATGAATCTGCCGCCCGTCTACAAGCAGCCCTTCGTCTGGGACGTGCCCCGGGTGAAGGACATCATCGACGTGCCGGGGGTGATGCTGGCGGACGGCGTCCCCGTGCGGATGAAGGCGGTGCGCAGCGCGGAGAAGATCGAACCGCTGATGCAGCACATCGTGGAGCGGTGGCTGGAGTGGGGCCTCTACGTCGCCCCCGTGGAGCAGCAGCCGCAGAAGCTGCGCGAGCCGATGCTCACCGCCCTGGACCCCGAGCGGTTCATCACCTACTCCGTCATCTTCCAGCCCAACCCGGACGGCACCACCACGCTGTATCTGGGCGAGGCCGACATGTCGAAGCCGCCGGGCGCCACGTCCACGGTGGCGCCGGTGTACTCCGGGGCGGAAGGCGTCCTGACGAGCGACCTGGAGACGGTGCGCTCCGTCACCTACTCGGTGCGCGCGAAGGAGGCGGACGTCGACGCCTTCTACAAGACGGAGCTGGCGAAGGCGGGCTTCAAGGAGGCGAAGCCCCGTCGCTTCCGGGCCGGGCAGGAGGAGGTGGAGCTCATCCTCAAGCCCCTCGCGCCCGGGCAGCTGTCCGTGGTGGTGCTGCGCCGCACCGTCGCCCCGGAGGCGGCGACTCCCGGCGGCGATTGAAGGCACCAGGGGAGCGTGTTACGGCCGCTCTCGCCATGAGCGACACGCCCCCGAAAGAGAAGGACTACAAGGACAGCGTCAACCTGCCGCGCACGGAGTTCCCCATGAAGGGGAACCTGGCGCAGCTCGAGCCGCGGATGCTCGGGTGGTGGGGAGAGCGGGGCATCTGGGGCAAGATTCTGGAGCGCAACGCGAACGCCGAGCGCTTCGTGCTGCCGGACGGCCCGCCCTACGCCAACGGCCACCTGCACGCCGGCCACGCGCTCAACCGCGTCCTCAAGGACATCGTGGTGAAGTACCGCAACATGGCCGGGCGCCTGTGCGACTTCATCCCCGGCTGGGACACGCACGGCCTGCCCATCGAGCAGGCCGTGGAGAAGCGCCTCAAGGACAAGAAGGTGGACAAGCGCACCCTGTCGCGCGACGCCTTCCTGGAGGCGTGCCGCGCCTACGCGCTGGAGTTCATCGAAATCCAGAAGGGCGAGGCCCAGCGCATGGGCACCTTCGCGTCGTGGGACAAGCCGTACAAGACGCTCGACTTCCCCTACGAGGCGCAGGAGATCCGCGAGCTCGCCAACTTCGCGCGCCGGGACATGCTCTACCGCCGCAAGAAGCCGGTGTACTGGTGCCTCACCGACCAGACGGCGCTGGCCGAGGCGGAAGTGGAGTACGAGGACCACGAGTCCCCGTCCGTGTACGTGGCCTTCAAGGCCGGCCCCGAAGTGGCGGACAAGCTGCCCGTGCTCAAGGGCAAGGACGTCGCGTTCGTCATCTGGACCACCACGCCGTGGACGCTGCCGGCCAACCTGGCCATCGCCGTCCACCCGGAGTTCGAGTACGTCTTCTACCAGCTCGGCGCGCGCGTCATCTGCGTGGCCAAGGACCTGCTGCCCAAGGTGCTGGCGGAGGTGAAGGCGGACGAGCTGGCGGTGAAGCACGTGGAGCTGCCCGGCGGCGAGGTGTCCGCGGCGGCGCTGGTGGACCCGTCCCGCATCCTCGGCTACGTGCGCGGCGAGGAGCTGGAGCACCTGACGTACCAGCACCCGTTCTACGAGCGGCGCGGCCGCATCCTGCTCGGTGAGCACGTGACGCTGGAGGCCGGTACGGGCCTGGTGCACACGGCGCCGGGGCACGGCCAGGAGGACTACGAGGTCGGCCTGAAGTACGGGCTGGACATCTACAACCCGGTGCGCCCGGACGGCCGCTACGACGACACGGTGGGCGAGGCGCTCACGGGCAAGAAGGTGTTCGAGGCCAACCCGCTCGTCATCGCGACGCTGGTGGAGAAGGGCGCGCTGCTGAACGACGCGAAGGACACGGTGGCGCACAGCTACCCGCACTGCTGGCGCTGCCACAACCCCATCATCCTCAGCGCGACGTACCAGTGGTTCATCCCGCTGGACAAGCCGTTCCGCGGCGAGAAGACGTTCCGCCAGGCGGTGCTGGACGAGGTGGACAAGGTGCAGTGGGTGCCCTCGTGGGGGCACAGCCGCATCCGCGGAATGTTGGAGACGCGGCCGGACTGGACCATCAGCCGCCAGCGCACGTGGGGCGTGCCCATCTGCATCGCCTACTGCGAGGGCTGCGAGGAGGCGGTGGTGTCTCCCGAGCTGATGGACAAGGTGGCGGACCGGGTGGAGACCGAGGGCGTGGGCGTCTGGTACCGCACGCCGGTGAAGGAGTTCCTGCCCGCGGACTTCAAGTGTTCGCGCTGCGGCAAGACGGAGTTCCGCCGCGAGACGGACATCCTCGACGTGTGGTTCGACTCGGCGTGCATGTTCTCCGCGGTGCTGGAGAAGCGGCAGCGGATTCCGGCGGACCTCTTCCTGGAGGGCAGCGACCAGCACCGCGGCTGGTTCCACTCGTCCATGCTGGTGGCGGTGGGCACGCGCGACATGTCTCCGTACAAGGCCTGCCTCACCCACGGCTTCGTGGTGGACGGCAAGGGCGAGAAGATGTCGAAGAGCGTGGGCAACACCGTCGCGCCGGAGAAGATCATCACCCAGTACGGCGCCGAGGTGCTGCGCCTGTGGGTGGCGGCGAGCGACTACCGCAACGACGTGCGCCTGTCGGACCAGATTCTCAAGGGCCTGTCGGAGAGCTACCGGAAGGTCCGCAACACCATCCGCTACGCGCTGAGCAACCTGTATGACTTCGACCCGGCGAAGCACACGGTGCCGGCGGAGGAGTTGCTGCCGCTGGACCAGTGGGCGCGAGGCCGGCTGGCGCAGGTGGTGGAGCGGGTGCGCAAGGCGTACGAGGACTACGAGTTCCACCTCGTCTACGCGACGGTGCTGGACTTCGTCGCGGGCGACTTGTCCGCGGTGTACTTCGACATCCTGAAGGACCGGCTCTACACGTCGCGCACGGACGGCCAGGCGCGGCGCAGCGCTCAGACGGTGCTGCACGAGGTGGCGTCGGTGCTGCTGCGGCTGCTGGCGCCGGTGATGAGCTTCACGGCGGAAGAGGCGTGGCAGTACCTGCCGGGCACGTCCGCGGAGAGCGTGTTCCTGGCGGGCTTCCCGGAGCCGGCGGCGAAGATGGACCCGGCGCTGGCGGAGCGGTACGGGAAGCTCTTCGCGGTGCGCAGCGCGGTGCAGGGCGTGCTGGAGGCGGCGCGGCGGGACAAGCTCATCGGCGCGTCGCTGGAGGCGCGGGTGGTGCTGACGGCGGATGCGAAGGCGCGCGACTTCCTGAAGGCGCACCTGGACGAATTGCCCGGCCTGTTCATCACCAGCCAGGTGGAGCTGTCGGATTCCGCCGGTGAGAAGTCGCAGGTGCTGGACGTGGCGCAGGCGTTCGGCGACGGCCTGCGCGTCATGGCCGAGGTGCTGCCGGCGAAGGGCGAGAAGTGCCCGCGCTGCTGGACGTACTCGGAGGCCGTGGGGCACGGCGGTGACGTGTGCCTCAAGTGCCGCGACGCGCTGGCGGCTTGAGCCCGCGACGCCTGTCCGAAGGAACCGAGGCCCCGCGCCAGCTCCGCGCGCGGGGCCTCTTTTTGTTCGTCACTCACGCTGCCCGCGAGCGCGGGTCATCACCTCAGGGCGTGTAGAGCAGGGCCGTGTTGAAGTACCCACCACTCGCGGAGTAGCCGCCCGCGATGAGCACCTTGCCCGACGGAAGTGGGAAGTCGACGCAGCCGTAGCGGGATGACGGCATGTTCACGGAGAAGGACGAGGTGCCCGTGGCCGGGTCGAAGAGCTCCGTGATGATACCGGTGTCCTGGGTGCCACCGGTGACGAGCACCTTGCCGGACGGCAGCATCACCCTGGCCGAGGACGAACGGTTGTGGACCAGCGTGCCCACGTTCGACTGGGTATGGGTCACCGGGTCATACAGCGCGAAGGAGGCCCCATAGCTCAGCAGCACCTTTCCGGAGGGCTGCAGCCAGGCGCGGTCCCAGGTCGTGCCAAGGAGGCCCGTGGCAAGTGCCCACGTGTCCGTGGCCGGGTCGTAGAGCTCGCCGCTGGCGCTACCGCCCACGAGAAGGAGCTTCCCGGACGGCAGGGGAATCGTCACGTGGTAGGCGCGCGGGTACGCGGGGCCCAGGGGCGTCCAGGTGTTGGTCGCCGGGTCATACAGCTCGGGGAAGCGGCCGCCGCCCGTCTCGGCGGAGGTTCCTCCGGTGACCAGCACCTTTCCCGAGGGGAGCAGGGTGGCCGTGTGTCCCGAGCGTGAGAAGGTCATGGGCTCGCCCGCCGTCCAGGAGTTGGTCGCGGGGTCGTAGATGTCGACATTGCGAAGCTCGCCGGTGGCCGTGACGTTGGTGCCGCCGCCAAGGACCAGGACCTTGCCGGAGGGCAGGAGCGTCATCGTGTGGTACCAGCGCCCACGGCTCATGATGCCCGCGGCGCTCCAGGTGCCCGTGGCCGGGTCATAGAGCTCCGCCGAGGCCAGCACGTCCGTGTTGAAGCCTCCCGACACCAGCAGCTTGCCGGAGGCGAGCAGGACCGAAGTGGGCAGGTAGCGCGCCGTGAGCATGTTGCCGGTGGCAATCCACCGCCCCACGCCGCTGCTGCCGCAATCCGAGCCGTTGAGGACGCCGACGCTGAACGTATGCGAGGCGGAGAAGCCCTTCGCGTTGGTGACGGTGGCGGTGAGGGTCGGCAAGGCGCCCGAGTCCACGCAGGCCGGGGCCGTCCAGTGGACCTCGCTGGAGGTGAAGCTGTTCGTCGGCGTGCCCACCGTGCCGGTGCTCGCGGCCCAGTGGAAGCTGAGCGCGCTGCCGTCGCCGTCCTCGGCCAGGATTCGCAGGGTGACGTTGCCGCCGCCGGCCACGGAGGTTGCGGACTGGTGGGTGAGGACGATGCGGGGCGGGATGCTCACGCCCGTCTCCGGGCCCACGCAGATGCGCAGGGTGCCCTGGCTCTGCCCGCCCCGCGCATCCATCACGGCGACGGTGAGCGCGCAGTTTCCGCACGACTCGCCGGCGGGCACCGCGTTGGGCGTGAAGGTCGCGCTCGAAGCGGTTGCCTGGGTCCACGTGCCCGTGCAGGAGGCCGTCCATTGATAGGCCAGCGCGTCGCCCTCGCCGTCGATGGCATCCACGGTGACGGTGGTGCCCTGGCCCACCGGCACCGGCGAGCGGGAGACGGTGATGCCTCGCACGGTGGGTGACGTGTTGAAGGAGACGCTGATGCTGGCGTTGCCCGCCGTCCCTCCGTCCGTGGAGATGACGTTGACGGTGACGTTGACGCTGGCGGACGCACCACGCGAGTCCGTCACGGTGAGCGTGAGGACATAGGCCCCTGGAGTCTGAGGAGCGGTCCACGTCGTCGTCGTTCCCGTGGAGGAGAAGCCGCCGCCCGTGGCCGTCCAGGCATGGGCGAACGTGTCATTCACGTCCGCGTCATGCGTCGTGGCCGTCAGGGTGATGCTGCCGCCCGGGAGCACCATGCTGGCCGAGGCCACGAGCGAGTCGATGCAGGGGACGGTGTTGTCGAACGGAGGAGTCGTGTCGATGGCCTGGAGGGTGATGGCGACCACCGCCGTCTCGCCCGCGGTGATGGTGACGCCCGTGGCCTGACCCCGATAGCGCAGCACGCCCTCGGCGTTGAAGGCCTCGGCGGTGAAGGTGCGGTCGGTGCCCGCGGGCACCTGATAGAGCGTTCCGCTCCAGGTCCCGTTCGCCAGGGTCAGCGCCGTGGTGGTGGTGGGCGCACCCGTGGCCGTGAGGGTGACGGTGACCCGGGTGACGTCATCTCCCGCGAGCGCCTGGGGAACGGAGCCCGCGAACTGGACGGAGCCCGAGGCGGGTGGGGTCTGCTCGGTGGGAGGGGGCGTGCCGCAGCCCAGCGTGGAAGACACCACCACGGCCATGAGGCAGAGCAGTGACCACTGTGCCTTGCTTCGCTTGTGCATCTAGAGTCCTTGCCTGAAGGGGAGCAGGGAATGGCCTCGGCCCCCGGAAACCGAGGTGGACGAGCAGTGATTGATGGGAAGGGCAATTCCTTGCACCGGCCCGCCGTCAGGAACGGGAGGCTGGCGCCGGGAGTAAACCCTTGCAGCAAGCATTTGCAAATCCCTGCCCGGATGTCGCACGTCTGCCATCTGGCGCGCCGGGCATGGTGATGTCTGCTTTGACCTGGTGCGGTCCAGGTCCCATGTGGAACCCCCTACCTGCCCGGTTCGCCCTGCTCGCCGTCCTGGTGGCATCCGCCTCGCTCGCGAGTGATGGGGACGTGCCTCGGAGGTTCGGGGCATGTCCTCTGCTCGCGCTCGGTGGACCCTGCTTCAGGGGAGGCCTGTGAGGCCTCTCACCTGAACTCCTCCACGATGAAGGCCCCTGTGACGTAGGTGTCGATGATGGCGGTTCCGGGCTTGGACTCGGGCCGCTTGCGGAGCTGCCCGGAGCCGAGCCGGGCCACGGCGCAGATGGGCAGTCTCTTGCCGTCACTCAGCCGATGGGCCTCGTAGTACCGGATGACCACCTGGGGCCCGCTCGTCCAGACGCGACCATAGAGCCGGCTGGGTGCTTCGATGATGCCCAGGTCGTCCTCGAGCACGCTTTCGATGGGGCCCTCGTAGAGGACGACGGGCGACCTGAGGGGCTGGTTCGCGTCGATCTGCACGAGCGCGGCGTCTCCGACGTGCAGCCCCAGATAGCCCATCACCTCACGGGTCTTCTCCGGACACTCCTCCGGTCCTGGAGTTCCGTCCGAGCGAAGGGCCACACCGCTCGTCGCGGAGCCGGGACAGCCCGAGGTCGTCACAAGCAGGGCGGCGCAATACAGGAGCGCGAAGTGGTGGGAGGACATGCCTCTGGCGTTACTTAGCACCAAGCTGCGGTTCCAACTCAACGAAGGCCTGCCGGACCCCGTCGTGCCGGTAGACCTCCAGGAACAATGTCGTCAGCGCTCCACCGTCCATGAACGCGCTCTTGTCCGCGACGAAGGCGAGCACCCCGGACGCACCCGGAGCGATGGATGGGGTCGTGGCGCGTACGGCGAACGGCCGCTCACTGCCGCTCTTCAGCGTCGTCAGCCGGGCGGACTTCATGCTCCACGGCTGTTTTGCATGGAGGTTCTTGAGCTTGAGCACGACCCCCACCTTTCCCTTGCCCTTGTACACAGAGCCGGTACCCACCAGCTCCTCATCCTTGCCGGAGAAGTAGGAGGCGATCACGAACGGTGTCTGCTCCAGGGCCCCAGAGGCCAGCAATGCCGCGAGCGCATGGTCCTCGGAGGTTTCCTCCTCGCGGAAGCGCTGATTCTGCTCCTTCAGGACCCTGTTCTCCTTGAGCGCGTCATTCAGCGCCGAGGACATGGCCGCATGGCTCTCGCGGTCCTTGAACACGTTGACCTGCTGGTCGGCTCGCCAAGTCGCTTCCGGCTGGGGCGGCCGCAGGAGGAATGGAACCTCCGTTCCATCCGCGAGCGTCACCAGCAGGGGGATGCCTTCGTCCGCGTCGAGGTCCCGGAGCGGCTCCAGGATGACCTTGCGGCCCACGACACCCAGTGGCTCGAACCGGCCTTCCCATCCGAGCAGCTTCGTCCGGGTCGGGTCTACGAGCTGCTCGAAGCGGAGCGCCGTGACGACCTGTCCCTTCACGTAGACGCGATGGGTGGCGTCATCCGGGTGCTCGGAGAGCAGCAGGCTTCGGACGGAAAGAGCGTCGCGGTCACCGGCGAGGGCGGTAGACGCGAACAGCACGACCAGCAGGGCAGACCGTGTGGGTAGGGAGGGCCGCATGGTGCTGGAAACCTAGCAGGTCTTGAAGTGATTCCAAGACGAGCAGTCATCGGGTGGTCCGCGCGCAGTGGGCATCTCCACCGGCTGCGTTACTGTGAGGCCATGTCCGAGGTACCTGTTCCCGCATCCCCTGTTCCTCCACGCGTGTCCCGCCGCCGCCGTGTCCTCGCGGTGTTGGTGAGCCTCGTGCCCATGCCTGGGGCAGGGCACTGGGCGTTGGGGCTGTGGGGGCGCGGCCTCTTCTTCCTCGCGGCTGTGCTCATCTGCTTCGCGCTGGTGCCCTTCGTGGGAGTGGCGGCGCTAGTGACGTTGCTGGGGGTCCTTCTGGCCGCCGCGGTGGACGCGGGACGCGTGGCACCTCCCGCGAAAGGCGTCCCTTCGCGCGGCATCACCGTGCTCTGCGTGGTCTGCTTTGCGATCCTGGGCGGGCAGGCTGTGATGGGCGTCCGCACCCTGGTGGCCGAGCCCTGGAGGGTCCCTGGTGCCAGCATGGAGCCCACGCTGCTCTACGGCGATCAGTTCTTCTCGGACAAGACGGTATCCGCGCCCATGCGCCGCCGCCCGGTGGAGCGCGGAGAGGTCATCGTATTCACCAGCGTGGACGACCCGACGAAGAACTACGTCAAGCGCGTCGTCGCCGTGGGCGGAGACACGGTGGCTCTCCGGAACGGGCAGCTCTTCCTGAATGGGCAGGCTGTCGCGAGGGAGCGCCTCCCGGACTGCGCGGGCCTCGAGTTCACCGACCCACGAGGCGGATGCGAGCTGTACGCGGAGACACTCGGTGCGCACCACTACCAGGTCCGGCAGAGTCCCGAGGTGGCACCCTCCACGTTTCCGAAAGACGCGAGCGGCTGTCCCCAGGGCATGGAGGCATCGGGGAGCGGCTGCCGCGTGGCCGAAGGGTACCTGTTCGTGCTCGGGGACAACCGGGACAACAGCTACGACTCGCGCTACTGGGGCGCCGTGCCCATGAACCACCTCAAGGGCGTGGCCACCGCCGTGCACTTCTCGCTGTCCCCCACGCGGGGAGTCCGCTGGGCGCGCATCGGCCAGCGCGTCCCATAACGCCCCGTCCTCGGTTCGTGCATTCCGCCACCGGGTGCACTCTGGCGTCCTGGGAATTTCAATCCAGCACGTTCACCAGCCCCGTCAGCGGCGCCACCCGCATCAGGCTGCGCGCGCGGAGGTGAAGGGAACGCGGAGGTTGCTCGGCGACGCCGCTCCCACCGTGCGCCGCGGGCCGTTTGGCCAAACCCTGCTCCGCTCCACCACGAAGCGCACCTGCTGAATGCGAAGGAAGTGGAGCCTCGCCCTTCGGGCTTGAGGCGCGCCTACCCCGCGTCTCCCAGCGCGCGTAGCTTGTCCACCAGCGCCTGCATGCGCTGCTGGTGGGTGCCCGCCCAGTAGACGCGCCGGCAATCGGCGCACTGCTGGAAGCGGGAGTGTTGCTCCGCCACGCGCTCGGGAATCCGGCCGCGCACGGCGTCTGGCTCGGCGGAGGTCAGTGGGCCGTTGCAGGCCAGGCACCGGGAGAAGGGCCGCATGCGCGAGGCGAGGCCGAAGCGGCGCACCACCTCCACCAACTGGTGCGCGGGGTCCGTGGAGCGGGGGAAGTAGCCTCGCACCACCTCGCCCCGCTTGAGCACGCCGATGTCTCGCGTGAGCAGGATGCGGTCCTCGTCATGCGACAGGCGCGCGAGCGTGTCGTCCGCGTAGTCGTTGCGCCACAGCGAGTCGAAGCCGAGCATCCGCAGGAAACCCACCAGCCGCCCCAGCCCCACGTCCAGCACGAAGCGGGGCACCTCCTGCGGCGGCGGCCCCACGCGCGCCTCCGGTGCCATGTCCAGCGAGTGGAAGGGCGGGTAGGCCACCACGCGCGAGCCCGGTGCCACCCGGTGCGCGAAGCCCACCGGCTCCCCATCCACCAGCACCACGTCCACCTCCGGGTGCGGCGGCCCCAGCGACTCGATGAGGTCCTTCACCGAGGGCGTGCCCTGCAGCGCGTGGGTGAATTCCTGACCCCTCCGCTCCGGCGGCAGGAAGTCGTTCAGCGCCCCGTAGAAGCGCACCGTCACCCCGGGCTTTGGCTGCATGCGCGCTCCATCGCACGGCTCTGTCCGGGCTTCCATGGCTCCTAGGCCGGAAATCGTGGGTGTAAACATGTAGCCGAGCGGTAAGTCACAAGACTGTCACACGGCAACCTTCTATACTCACCGGGTCGTCCGCGCCCTGGCGCGACGGCCCAGCACCCCCCCTCGACACCACAACATCGGGCTCGTCCGCATGAAGAAGACGCTTACTTCCCTCCTGTGTGCGGCGATGTCGCTCACGGCCCTCGTCCTCGCTTGCGGTGGGGAGGACCCGGTAACCCCGCAGGTCCCGCTGCCGCTGGCGGACGGTGGCGTGCTGTGGGCGGACTGCGAGCCCTCGCGCGCGGCGACCACCTGCCCGGAGGGGGCGTCCTGCCGCTTCGTCGAGCACTACGGCCGCTCCATCTGCGTGCCGGCGTGTGATCCGCAGGCTGCGTGTGAGCCGTCCCAGGCGGCGTGCTGCGTGGGCAACGAGGACGGCGGCGCGGGCTACTGCGTGCCGAACGAGGTCTGCGCGGCGCTCGACGCGGGCACGGACGATGCCGGGAGCGAGGACGCGGGGGCCGACGCTGGCGTCATCCCCGTGGAGACGGACGCGGGCGGCTCGAAGGACGCGGGCACCGAGGCGGACGGCGGACCGAAGGGCGATGCGGGCATCGACGACACCGACGCGGGCACGGTGACGGACGCGGGCACTGGCGGCACGGACGCGGGCACGGTGACGGACGCGGGTACTGGCGGGACGGACGCGGGCACCGGCGGCACGGACGCGGGTACCGGCGGCACGGACGCGGGCACGGTGACGGACGCGGGCACCGGCGGTACGGACGCGGGCACGGTGACGGACGCCGGCACGGTGACGGACGCGGGCACTGGCGGCACGGACGCGGGCACGGTGACGGACGCGGGCACTGGCGGGACGGACGCGGGCACTGGCGGCACGGATGCAGGCACTGGAACCGACGCGGGCACCGTCACGGACGCCGGGACGGACGCGGGCACGCCGCCCCAGGGCTACACGGACATCCGCGTCATGGCGGCCAACATCACCAGCGGGAACGGCCAGGACTACAACCCGGGCCACGGCATCCGGCTGATGCAGGGCGTGAAGCCGGACGTCGTGCTCATCCAGGAGTTCAACTACCTGACGGACTCGGCCGCGGACATGCGCTCGATGGTCGACCAGATTGGCACCGGCTTCTATTACTTCCGCGAGTCCGGCGCGCAGATTCCCAACGGCATCATCAGCCGCTGGCCCATCATCGAGTCTGGCGAGTGGACCGACCCCAACGTCTCCAACCGCGACTTCGCCTGGGCGCGCATCGACATCCCCGGCCCGAAGGACCTCTGGGCCATCAGCGTGCACCTGCTCACGTCCAGCTCCGGTGACCGCAACGCCGAGGCCACGAGCCTCGTCGCCCGCATCAAGGCCAACATCCCCGCGAGCGACTACCTGGTCATTGGCGGCGACTTCAACACGGACACGCGCTCCGAGGCCTGCCTCACCACCTTCAAGCAGGTGGTGGACACCGCCGGCCCCCACCCGGTGGACAAGAACAACAAGGACGGCACCAACGCCGGCCGCACCAAGCCGTATGACCACGTGCTGGCGGACTCGGACCTGCGCCAGTACCAGCAGGCCACCGTCATCAGGGGGGCCACGAGCTTCAGCACCTTCGCCAACGGGCTGGTGCTCGACAGCCGCGTCTACACGCCCATCTCGGAGATTTCACCGGCGCTCTCCAGCGACAGCGGGGCCGCCAGCATGCAGCACATGGGCGTGGTGAAGGACTTCCACGTCCCCAACTTCTGAAGCGGGACTCGAAGCATGTGCGGCGGCCCGGGCTCCCCGGTGCCGCCGCCGGCCTTCAGAAGCTCCACTTGTGCTTGTTGCGCTCGATGAACCGCGCCACCGGAGGAATCCGGGCGACGAGCGGCGTCAGCATGAACACGGCGGCCAGCCGCAGCGGCTTCACCACCTGCGACGCGGCATAGGCCGCCGCCCAGCTCCCGGCCTTCGCGCCCGTGCTCTCCGCCTGGAAGCCGAGCTGGATGGCCGCGTAGAAGCCTACGATGACCAGGCCGAAGATGACGTAGTTCATCAGCAGCGCCAGCGGCCCGTACTCCAGCAGCAGGTTCTTGAAGCGGGCCATCAGCGAGGGCTTCGCCGGCTTCGCGGCGGCCTCGGTGGGTGGGGGCATGTCGGATGCAGGAGGATTCACGTCGGGCTCAACAGGCGGCATGCGGGCACCATGCCCGAAACCGGTGCCGGCCGGGAGACAGAGCAGGCGGGCCGGCTGCCGCCGGGGGGCTCTCCGGGTTGTCAGGAATCCGTGGAGCGGGTTAGAGGAATGGGACGCATCATGAAAGCCCCTCTCCGCCTTCTCATCCTCGTGGCGGTCACCGTGCTCGCAGCAGATCAGGTGACCAAGTACCTGGCCGTGTCCCGGCTGACCAATGCGCTGGATGGTCAGGAGGGGCTGGCACGCGTGACGGGCTTCCTCGCCGAGCGCAACCTGGACAACGACCCGCCGCCGGTGGACGGCCCGCGCCGGGTGTCGAGGCCGCACCGCTTCATCGAGGACTACTGGCACTTCCGCTACGTGGAGAACCCGGGCGCGGCCTGGGGCCTGTTCGGCAACCTGCCGGACGGGGTGCGCAAGGCCTTCTTCCACGTGGTGAGCCTGGCGGCGCTGGCGTTCATCTTCCTCATGTACCGGCGCACGGCGGTGGAGCAGCGCCTGGTGCGCGTGGCCCTGGCGCTCATTACCGGCGGCGCGCTGGGCAACTTCGTGGACCGGCTGATTCGCGGCTACGTCATCGACTTCATCGACTGGCACTGGCGCAACCAGCCCGGCATGCGGTGGCCCACCTTCAACGTGGCGGACGCCGCCATCTGCGTGGGCGTGGCCTTCATGCTGCTGGACTCGCTGCGGGTGCGCCGTCCGCAGCCCGTCACCGCGCCGCTGACGGAGAGCCCCAATCCGTGACGGGCGGGGGGCTCGTGGTGTAAGCCCCTGTCCGTGCCGCGCAAATACGTCATCCTCCTCGCCGTCACCCTCGGCGTCATCGTCCTGGACCAGTGGACGAAGTACCTCGTCGTCCGCGACCTGACCACCCAGATGGATGGGAAGGAGAGCCTTGGTGAGCGCCTGGGGGCGATGTACTCGTCCCCGCCGCCGCAGGGCTTCGACGGGCTGCACTACCGCCCGAAGCGCCACATCGAGGTGGCGGAGAACTTCTTCCGCATCCGCTACGCGGAGAACCCGGGCGCGGCGTGGGGCCTGTTCCGCAGCCTGCCGCCCTCGACGCGCGGCCCCCTCTTCCACGTGGTGAGCCTGGGCGCGGTGCTGCTCATCACCTACTACTTCCGGAAGCTGTCCGGCACGGCGCCCGAGGAGCGGTGGGCGCTGTGGGGCCTGCCGCTGGTGCTCGGCGGCGCGCTGGGCAACTACATCGACCGGCTCGCGCGCGCCTTCGTCATCGACTTCCTCGAGGCGCACTGGTTCGACAAGGCGACGTGGCCGTCCTTCAACATTGCGGACTCGGCCATCTGCATCGGCGTGGGCATGCTGCTGGTGGATGCCTTCGTCCGGAAGGAGAAGCCGGCCCCCGCCGCCCCCAACGCGAAGGCCAAGGCCTAAGCACCCGCCCGCAGACCGAGCAGCCGGCCAGGCGCCGGCGCGCTCCCACGCCTTGCCCCGCCGGCGGAGGAGGGTAGCCTTCGCGCGGCTCACGCCCCTCCCGCCTCCCCCGGCAGGTCTCCATGCTTCCCGTCCTCTTCCGCTTCACCTTCACCGCCCTCTGGACGCAGCTGCTGCTGTACGCGGTCGCAGCGGGGACGGTGGCGTACATCGCCTTCAACGGCTGGCGCGGCGCGGTGGGCCCGCTCGACGAGAAGACGAAGACGCGCGCGCCGGCCACGTCCATGGACCGGCTCCTGCGTGCGGCGGCCTTCGGCGGCATCGGCGCGGTGCTGGCGTGGTACGGCCTGAAGTACGCGCTGCCGGCGGGCGCCTTCCCGGGCGCGAAGGGCGAGGGCATTCCCCTGCACACCTACGGCGTGCTGCTGGCGGGCGGCTTCATCGCCGCGGTGTCGGTGGCGGGGCGCCTGGCGCAGGACGAGTGGAGCAAGGTGCAGCTCGTCGACGGCTCGTGGGTGGACGTGGAGGGCCCGAAGCGGCGCGAGCAGGTGATGGACATGGCCTTCTGGGCGCTGGTGGGCGGCATCGGCGGCAGCCGGCTGCTCTTCGTGCTCGTGAACTGGCAGGACTACGCGAAGGACTGGACGCAGGTGCTCTCGCTGGGCGGCGGCCTCGTCTTCTACGGCGGCCTCATTGGCGCGTCGGTGGCGTGCTGGTTCTTCGCGCGCGCCAACGGCATGGACTTCCTGCGGCTGGCGGACGTGTGCATCCCCACCGTGTCGCTGGGCCAGTGCCTGGGCCGGCTGGGCTGCTTCAGCGCCGGCTGCTGCTGGGGTGACGTGGCGCCCGCGACGGCGTCCACCGCGGTGCACTTCCCCGGTGGCGGCATGGCGCAGGACCTCTTCGGCCAGCTCAGCGGGACGTCCAGCCTGGCGTACTCGTCGCAGGTGGACGACGTGCGCTACGTCGTGGAGGCGACAGGGGAAATCCTCCACCAGGCGGCGCCCGGCGCGGTGCGCATGGCCGACTGGGTGGCGCAGCACGGCCACACCCTGGGCGTCTATCCCACCCAGCTCTTCGAGTCCGTGGGCCAGCTCGTCCTCTTCGTGGGGCTCATGTACGCGCGGCGCTTCCGCCGCTTCCACGGGCACATCCTGGCGCTGTGGCTGATGGCGTACGCGGTGCTGCGCAGCACGGTGGAATTGTTCCGTGGTGATGTGGAGCGCGGCACGCTGCACGGCCTGCTGGAGTCCACGGGCGCGCACGGGCTGGCGAACGTGGTACCGCTGGAGGCCTGGTACAACATCTCCACCAGCCAGTTCATCTCGCTGTGCATGTTCGGCTTCGGCGCGGTGCTGCTGGCGCGCCACGGGCGCGGCAAGGTGGGCGAGGCGGCGGGCGGCCTGGGGCCGACACCTTCGGCCGCGTGAGGTTGATCCGCGAGCGCCACTTGGGGACACTCTAGAGAGTCATGCCGCCT
The DNA here is from genome assembly GCF_010894405.1 of Pyxidicoccus caerfyrddinensis. Taxonomy (GTDB): domain Bacteria; phylum Myxococcota; class Myxococcia; order Myxococcales; family Myxococcaceae; genus Myxococcus; species Myxococcus caerfyrddinensis. The sequence continues at coordinate 84,255 of NZ_JAAIYA010000030.1, read as the reverse complement.
CCCGATAACCGACCGGCCGCCGCCAGGAACACCCCCAGCAAGCAGGGCGCGGCGGACTCCAGCTCCAGCGAGAACGTGCTCCAGGAGTGCGAGGCGCTGGAGGCGGAAGTGGCCTCCCTGCGCAACCTCTACGAGCAGTACTTCCTGGGCAACGAGCGCCACCCGCCCACCAACGCGCACGCGGACCTGAAGAAGCGCTTCCTGCGCCTCAAGGGCACCTTCATCCGCAGCACCGCCGCGAAGTTCCGCGTGGCGAGCATCCACGGCAAGTACCTCACCTACGAGCGGCTGTGGCTGCGCACGCTGCAGGAGATTGAGGCCGGCACGTACAAGCGGGACCTCTTCAAGGCCCGCCGCCGCGCGGAGAAGCGCCAGGCCTCCCCCGGCAAGGACGCCCAGAAGGGCGTGGTGGAATTGCCGGAGGACATCACCGACATGGAGTTCGAGGAGGTGGAGGAAATCCTCCACCCCCGTCCCGCCAACGAGCCGCCGCTGGCCGGCGCCGCGACTCCGGCTCCGGGCGGCACGCCTGTACGGGGCACTCCCGCCGTGGCCCCGGGCGTCGCACCGCTCACGCCGTCCGCGCGCGGCACCCCGGCGGTGGCGCCGCTGTCCGCCGTGCCGCCCATCACTCCGGCCGCTGGTGGCACGCCCTTCAAGGGCACGCCCGCGGTGGCTCCGGCGGTGCCCTCGGTGGCGCCGGTGGCGGGCACGCCTCCGCGCGGCCTGCCCACGGTGACGTCGCCCCTGGCGGGGACTCCCGCGCGAGGCACCCCGGCGGCGCCTCCGGGCATGGCCGCGAAGGCGCCCACGAATCCCGGGGCTCCGGCGGTGCCGCCCGCGCGTGCTCCCACGGCGCCGGGTGCGGCGACCGCGCGGACGCCGACGGGCCCCTCGGCGGCCACCCCAGCGCCCCGGCCTCCCGCGGCGGGTGGCTCCGGCGGCATGTCCGACGACAAGCTGCGGGCCGTGTACGACGCGTACGTCACCGCGAAGCGCCGCTGCCAGGAGGACACCTCCAAGCTGTCCTACGAGTCGGTGGCGGCCACGCTGCGCAAGCAGGTGCCGGAGCTGCTCAAGCAGCACAACGCCAAGGCCGTGGAGTTCAAGGTCGTCATCAAGGACGGCAAGGCCTCGCTCAAGGCCGTTCCGAAGTAGGCGCCTGAATGAACCAGGACCTGGATTCGCTCAAGTCGCGGGTGAGCCGCCTGTCGGTGATGATTTTCGACATCGACGGGACACTCACCGACGGCCGCATCTTCTGGGTGCCCAACTCCGGGTGGACGCAGATGTACAGCGTGCGCGACGGCATGGGCATCAAGCGCCTGCAGGAGGCCGGGCTCGAGGTCGCCGTCATCTCCGGCGGCGACAGCCTCTCCGCGCAGATGCGCATGCAGTCGTTGGGTCTGAAACACGTGCACTTCGGTAGTCAGGACAAGGTGGCCCACTTCGAGAAGCTGCTGGAGCTGCTGAAGGTCTCCGCGGACCGGTGTGGCTACATGGGCGACGAGGTGGTGGACCTGCCGCTCCTCAAGGCGGTGGGCTTCTCCGCCGTGCCGCCGGAAGCCCCCGACGAGGTGCGTTCACAGGTGCACTATGTGGCCCAGAAGCCCGCGGGCTTCGGCGCGGCCCGCGAGGTGTGCGAGTTCATCCTCCGCCACCGTCAGGCACCCTGAGAATCGGCGGCTGAGAAGCGTCGCCTGCTGAAAAAACGGTCGCCCGGGGTGCCTGCCCGGGTTGTCGCTCCGGGGGTGCCTCCCTAGTTTGGGTCTCGCGCATGAGGCCGGTGGACCGCGCGAGACACTTGGGAGGCGACGTGGGGATTCGGCGGAAGTGGCTCGGGCTGGCCGTGGCGTCTGTGGGACTCTCGCTGTCGACGGGCTGCATGTCGCCCCCTCCCGAGGCCGAGGCGCGCCTGGCCTCGCTGGAAGCAGAAGAGCAGGAGATGGACATCGTGCTCGACTCCGTCGAGGAGCGGCTCCTGGGCAACCAGGCCATGCTCCAGACGTGGGAGGAGCTGGGCCGCCGTCACCAGCAGGTGACGGAGGTGCACTGCCAGGCGGCGAACGCGCACCTCGCGGGGCTGATGAAGCACTACGAGAAGATGGAAGAGAAGGGGCGCCAGCTGAAGCGCCGCCGTGGCTCGGTGGCCGCGGTGGACGCGGTGCTCACCTCTGGCAAGGCGCCCAAGCTGGGCAACAACTGACGCGAGCGCCGGGCTTCAGAGCGTCATCCGCTCGCGGAAGCGCTGCGACTGGCGCCGCGACATCTCCACCTCGCGGCCGCCGCGCAGGCGCACCACCAGCGTGCCGCCCGGGCCGGGCTCCAGTGCTTCGACGAAGTCCAGGTTGATGAGGTGCTGGCGGCTCGCGCGAAAGAAGCGCGCCGGGTCCAGCCGCTCCTCCAGGTAGCTCAGCGAGCGCAGCAGCAGGGGCTGCGCCCCTTCGAGCACGAGCCGCGCGTAGTTGCCCTCGGAGGCGATGAGCGGCACCTGCGACAGCTGCACCAGCCAGCAGCGCTCTCCGTCCCGGACGAACACGCGCTCCAGCGGAGTGCCCGGTGCCGGCTGCGAAGGTGCGGGCGCGTGGGCCCCGTGGCCGCGCTGGCGCACGCGCTCCAGTGCCTCGGCGAGCCGCGCGGACTCAATGGGCTTGAGGAGGTAGTCGAGCGCGTTCACCTGGAAGGCGCGCACGGCGTGCTCATCGAATGCGGTGGTGAACACGACGTCCGGCGGCTCCTCCAGGCGGGCCAGCACGTCGAAGCCCGTCCCACCGGGCATCTGGATGTCGAGCAGCAGCAGGTCCGGGGACAGCGCCTCCACCTGTCGGCAGGTCTCCTCCACGTGCGCGGCTTCGCCCACCACCTCCACGTCGGGGAAGGCGGTCAGCAGGCGGCGCAACTCCGTGCGGGCCAGGCGCTCGTCGTCGGCGATGAGGACTCTCATGCGGAAAGGGGGATGCGGACGCGCGCGGTGGTGAGGGCCGCCTGCGTCTGGTCGAGGTGGAGCGAGGCACCCGCGCCGCACAGGAGGCGCAGCCGCTCGCTGGCGTTGCGGAGGCCCACGCCGCTGCTCTCCGGACGCGAAGTGGTGGAAGGGGGCGTGGCGGTGTTGGCGACTTCGAGCAGTAGCGCGCCGTCGCGCACGTAGGCGGAGACGGCCACCTCACCGCCCTCGGGTGTCAGGCCCACACCGTGCTTGATGGCGTTCTCCACCAGCGTCTGCACGAGCATCGCGGGCACGGGGACGCCGAGCGCGGCGGGCTCCACGTCCTCGCGCACGCGCAGGCGCGACTCCAGGCGCACGCCTTCGAGGCCCAGGTAGTCGCGCACGACTTGAAGCTCGCGCTCCAGGGGCACCGTCTCCGGCCCCCGGGCGGCGAGGGCATAGCGCAGCAGCGCGGACAGACGGGTGACGACCTCCTGCGCGCGGGCGGGGTCCTCGGAGATGAGGGCGCGCACGCTGTTGAGGCAGTTGAAGAGGAAGTGCGGCTGGAGCTGCGCCTTGAGGAAGCGCAGCTCCGCGGCCTGGGCGGCGGCCTCCAGCTTCCAGCGCTCCAGCTCCGCCCGCCGCGCGCGTTGCACGGCGTGGATGGCGAAGTAGAGCACCAGCCACATCAGCATCATCAGCGTCCAGATGATGGTGCTGCTGATGAAGCCGAACAGCGAGGCCTCCTCCAGCGTGTACAGGTGCAGCACGAACACGCCCAGCACGAAGGCCACCAGGTCCTGCACCAGCCCGAGCCCCAGCGCCGTGGCCAGCACGCGCACGCTCAGATTGGGCAGGGGCAGCGACGCCCACTCGCGCAGAGGGAGCCGCGAGCGTGCCACGTGGGTGAGCACGGCGCCCGAGAGGGAGAACAGCCACCACCCGAGGGGAGCGATGGGGGCGCGCCAGGCCAGCACGCTGTTGACGAGGGCGTAGAGGCCCCAGCCACCGAGCTGGCATGCGACGTAGACCCTGGCGCGCGAGGACGTCATCGAGAAGCTCCGGGAAGAGGGGAGTCCATCACACTCAGTGGTGAGGCTCCACCTGGGCCACGGACGCGTGGGCGCCGAGGAAGCTGTCGAGCTCGCGGAAGAAGCCCTCCGGGTCGTCCCACATGATGAAGTGCCGGGCCGTATCGCTCAGGACGACGCGGTGGGCGGGGAGCTTCGCGTACTGGCTCTGGTAGACGGCCTCCACGGCCTCGCGCGGGACACGGCCCTTCAGCGCCACCCACGAGCCGAGCACCACGGTGGGGGCGGTGATGCGCGGCAGCTCGGGGCGCAGGTCGGTGGTGCTCAATTCGTAGAACGCCTGCGTGACAGTCTCGGCGTCCGAGTCGGCGCCCCAGCGCGCGGCGACGTCCACCTTCTTATCGTCGGAGATGAAGTTCCGCAGGGCCATGCGCGACTGCATGCTGCGCTGCTCCACCGTCTGCATGCGCATCAGGGTGCGCATCTCCTCGGCGCGCGGGCGCACGCTGTCGGCCGTGGCGCTCGGGTCCATGGAGGCGGGGAGGAAGGGGAGGCTGTCGACGATGAAGACGCCGCCCACCAGCTCCGGCACGTCCGCGGCCACCGCGAGCGCGAGCACGCCGCCGAGGCTGTGGCCGACGAGGATGGGCTTCTCCAGCCCCTGCGCGCGCAGGTAGTCCGCGAGCGCGCGGCGCTCGGTGGCGAAGAAGGGCGCGGGGATGGCGGGCTGGCCCGCGAAGCCGGCGAGGGTGAGGACGTGGCAGTCGTACTTGCCCTGCAGGTGCGCCACCGTCTCGTTCCAGACCTCACCGGACGAGGCGAGGCCGGGGATGAAGACGAGCGGGCGGCCCTTCCCGGAGCGCTCCACGTGGAAGGGCTGGGGCGCGGACGCCGCGCTCGCGCCCGAGGTCGTGGCGCAGCCGGTGAGCAGGACAACGGCAATCATCGAAACGAGGAGGGGTGCACGGCAACGGCACATGGGCGACTCCCGAGTGGGTACGCAACGAACGGTACGCACCCGGGGCGTGGCCACCGCGAATACTCCATGAGCGGTTCATGGGCGGGATGAGTGGCGCGGGGGAGGGGCGGCTGGCGGGGGCCTTCGGGTTTCGGGCACGCTAGCGCGCGTCACCTGTCGCGAAGGGACGTCCCCTTGCTCACCCCGCAGCCGCCCGACTCCCTCTCCTCCGAGCCCGCGCCGGAGGGCGCCGCCACGCCGGTGGTCCCCGTGGAAGAGGAGTCCTTCGCCCGGTACCTCGCCCGACGGCTGGTGGCGGAGCAGGGCTTCCAGGAGGGGCCACTGCCGGAGGCGCAGGAGCTGGCCGCGGCCTCGGACGTGGTGCTGACGTACTCGGATGGGTTGTCCGCGGCGATGGTCTGCATCGTGGACCGCGAGCGGGAGCCCTCGCGGCGCTTCGGCCTGGATGTCGCGGCGCTGGAGCGCATCGGGAAGGAGTGCCTCAAGTACACGGGCACGGTGAGCGGCTCGAAGCTGCCGGTGGGGCTCCAGGTCATCGAGGTGGGTGGTGGGCCGCTGACGGACGAGGACCGTCAGCGATTGGAGCAGTACCGGCTGGGGCTGTTCCACAAGGTGCACCTGCACGCGACGCATGTGGACACCACGGCGCCGGGTACCGTGTGGACCAGCACGTGGCGCCGCGCGAAGGTGTCAGCGCGCTACCTGCGCCGGGTGCTGTCGGAGCCGCGCCAGGTGGTGGTGGAGGAGGCGCTGGCGGAGCCGCCGGAGCGGACGTCGGTGCTGACGCCCGCGCTGCTGGCGGTGCTGGTGCTGGGCTTCGCGGCGGAGCAGCTCTTCGGCGTGGGGGAGAAGGGGGACGGGCTGCTTGCGCCGGGCGTGCGGACGCTGGTGGCGATGGGCGGGGTGAACTCGGGGCTGGTGGAGGCGGGACAGTGGTGGCGGCTCTTGATGGCGCCGCTGCTGCACGGGGACATCTTCCATCTGGCGCTCAACGGCTTCTGCCTGTGGTTCGTGACGGCGACGGTGGAAGGGCTGGTGGGCCGCGCGTGGACGGGGTTGCTCCTGCTCGCGGGGGCGCTGGGCGGTGGGGCGCTGTCGATGGTCATCAACGCCGACACGGTGGTGTCAGTGGGGGCGTCGGGCGTGTTGATGGGGTTGCTGGCGGCGCTGCTGGCGCTGAGCCGGCGCATCCCGGCGGGGGCGGAGCGGGCGCAGATGCAGGTGCTGTCATTGCAGCTGCTGGTGCCGTCGCTGATACCGCTCGGCATGTCGCGCACGGGCGGGGAGGTCGACTTCGCGGCGCACGTGGGCGGCGCGCTGGCCGGAGGCGCGGTGGGCATGGTGCTGGCGCGGGTGTGGTCGCGGAAGGAGCCGGTGCCACCCGCGACGTTGCCGGTGGGCGCGGTGGGAATACTGGCGGCGGTGGCGCTGGTGGTGAGCGTGGGGTTCGCGTTCCAGTACTGGAAGGACTCCGTGCTGGAGCTGGAGCTGATTCCCGAGGAGTCACTGCCCAAGACGAATGGGCAGGGGATGGCACAGGCGAAGGAATTGCTGGAGCGCTACCCGAGAGACCCGCGCTCACACCTGTTCCAGGCGATGGTGCTGATGGACGCGAACGACCTGCCCGGAGCCGAGCGGGAGCTGCGCACCGCGCTCTCCGAGGAACACATCCTGGAGCACTTCTTCACGGGCACCGGGCTGCCGCGCATGCTTCACGAAGAGCTGGGGCACGTGCTCGTGGAGCAGGGGCGCAAGGACGAGGCGCGGCAGTTGGTGAAGCCCTTCTGCGTGCCGGGCAAGGACGGCCAGTTGCCGGCGACGCTCGTCGAGCTGGAGCTGTGCGCGGCGGCGCCGTGAGGCGGGCCTACCAGCGCATGAGCTCGAGCTGCACCGCGCCGAACAGGCCGAGCGCACAGGCCGCAGCCACCGCGAGCGCGAGTGCGCCCGTTCGGAATCGCTGACTGAAAGACTGACGCTTGAGCAGCAACAGGCCGAGGACGAGCCCGAGCAGCGCGCCCACCGGAGTCCCCACGAGCAGGCCGAAGAGGCCCGGGAAGCCGTGCGCGTCATGGTTCACCGCCTTGTCCGAAAGCACGCCCACGGTCAGCCCGAGCGCGCCGCCACCCACGGTGAGCGCCGCGAGGACGAACAGACCCGTGGCGATGGCGCTCGCGGTGGAGGTGTTGCCGCGGAGGGAAGTCGCGGGTGTGCTCATGGCTTGCCCGGCCGCAACAGGCGCTTGCGTACGTAGCCATCGAAGGCGATGACGGCGCGGTGGAACAGGCCGGGAGCCAGGCGCCGCAAGCGCCAGCCCCACCGTGCATCGGCCATGGGGAGCACGTAGAGCGCGCCCTTGTCCACGGCCTTCAGGAGCCGCTGGGCGACGACGTCCGGGCCCACGCGGGCCGTCTCCACCATCCGCGTCCCCAGGGTGCGGAGCGTGCCGTCGGAGTAGCGGCCCGCGCTGGCGATGTTGGTGCGGAAGAAGGTGGGGCAGGCGACGGTGACGCCGATGCCGGCGGCGCGCACCTCGGCGGAGAGTGTCTCGGAGAGCGCCACCACCGCGGCCTTGGACGCGTTGTAGGGCGCGAGGTCGGGCGCGTACAGGAGCCCCGCCGCCGAGGCGATGTTGAGGATGTGCCCCGAGCCCTGCTTGCGAAGCCGGGGGACGAAGGCATGGCAGCCGTGGATGACACCCCACAGGTTGACGTCCAGCACGTGCTTCCAATCCGCGAGCGGCATCTCTCCCACGCGGCCCGCGCTCAGCACGCCCGCGTTGTTGACGAGCAGGTCCACGCCGCCGAGGGCGCGCTCGGCGGCCATGGCGAGAGCTTCCACCTGCTCGGGGTTGGAGACGTCGCACACGTGGATGTGGGCCTCGCCACCGGAGGCGGTGACGCGCCGGGCGGTCTCCTCGGCGGCGGCGGCGTTGATGTCGGAGACGAGCACGCGGGCCTGTCGCCGTGCGAGCTCCTCGCAGAGCGCGCGGCCGAGGCCACTGCCTGCACCGGTGACGACGGCTCGGGGACGCGGGGGCAGGCTCATGCGTGTTGTTTCCGCAGCTCCTCGCGGACCTCCATCAGGATGCGGCCGAGCATGTTCTTCCCGCTGCCGTCGCCGCCATCACCCCAGTAGTCGTCATTGTCCGTGTGCTCGACGAGCTTCGCGTCACCGGTATCGAGCAGGAGGCGGGTGAGGTCCGCGTGCTGGGTGAACTTCGCGCGGACGGCCTCGCGCATGACGGAGACCTTGGTGGACTCCCAGTCGCGGCGCAGCTTGCGCTTGCGGTCTCTCCCCATGCGCGCGGCGAGCATCGGCGTGCGGGTCAGGCGGACTTCTTCCTGGTCGTCGGCGTCCTCGAACTTCAGGGCCTGGAAGTAGTGCTCGCTCGTGGGCCACGTCTTGCCGCGGAGCTTGATGGGGTAGGGCGCGAAGTTCGAGCACCAGCCGTGGTCGTCGGTGACGCTGTAGAACTCGATGACCTCGGGCATGAGCGGGACTCCTGGAGCACAGCCTAACGCGTCAGTGCCTGGGACGGCACAACACGAGTCCGACGTCGTCCGGCAGTCCACCTGACGCGAGCCTGGGCGAGGCCCATTCGGGCATGACTCAGAGATTGCGCAACACGCGGTCCGCGCGTCGACTTGCCGTGAGCGGGTGACACGGGCCAGGGCAGGGATTGTCCACGCCCAGTGCATCGGCGAGGTCCGAGAAGAGCGAGCGGGCCAGTTGGGTGTGGTCCTCGACGGAGAGCACGCCGGGCCAGTCCAGCTCACTCAGCGCGCGTCTACCGCCTTCAGCCTCGCGGTAGGACCTCGCATCCGCACCCTCCGGGTCGATGAGGTACTGGAGATAACGCTTCGGGTGCTTCTTGCGGTCCGGAGTCGCCCAGTGCTTCGAGCCGTCGGGCATCGAGAGGAACGAGGCCTCTTCGGTCGCGAAGTCTTCCAGGTCGTGGGCGCGTGCATCGACGGCGGAGGCTCGCCTCGCGCCAGCGCGCGTCAGGGCTTGGGGCTCACCGAAGAAGTACGCCTCCACCATGGGGCACATCAGGTGGAAGGAGCAGTGCTCGCGGACGCGCTCCGCGGCCTGCTCCCGCCTCCGGGCGCTGGACCACGCGAAGGTGTCCAGATGGCGCTTCACCGCGTTCCGGAGTGTCGAGGTCACCACTTCGAGCTGGTCCAGGTTCACCAGCTCCACGTCATCGACGGCGATGACGAGGTCCGGGGGCACACCATTGCGGCCAGGGTCGGTCATCGCGACCATGGCCTGCGCAAGCCGGTCCACCACGGACAGCGGGCCACCCGGCCGGGGTGGTGGTGCAGCGGTCAGCCGTATGCGCGTGCTCGTGAATGAGTCGCGAGGTTCCGGCGCGAGGAACGTCGCGTCCGGGAAGTAGCGCTTCAGCGAGTCGCCCAGTGCGAGTTGCTCGCACCGGCCCGTGGTGATGAGGACGACCTGTTTCATCAGCTCTGTTGCGGCTCCACCGGAGAGCCGAACTCCAGGTGCGCATAGAGGTCGCCCAGCGAGAAGTGCGAGAGGTACTCAGGATCTCGGACCTTGGGCAGCGGCATCGGGTTGGTGCGCTGGCCCTTCTCCATGACGAACACCTGCTCGGGGCACTCGCGGAACTGGTCGAGCACTACGGGCGAGTGAGTGGCAAGCAGCACGGTGCTGTTCGTCTTCGCGGACCAGGTCCGGAACGCCTCGATGAGGTGCTTGATGGCGAAGGGGTGGAGCGAGTTCTCCACCTCGTCGATGGCGACGACGCCCTCGTTGGGAACCGAAGCAACCGCGCACAGGTGTAGCAGGGCAACGAGCAGACCGTTGGGCGCGAAGGTAATCGGATAGCTCTTATCGAGCTTTGGTGTCAGCACCCGCACCGTTACTGTCGTCCCTGCGGTCTCGTAGTCCAAGTCCGCGAAGACATCCGGGAAGAGCTTGCGGAGGTTGTCCATCACGAAGTCGTACCGGATGCGGTCGGCACGCGCGTCCCTCCAGTTACGCAGAAGGGAAAAGACATTGCGCCCATGCAGGTCCAGCGTCTTGTCCGATGTGGTGGTCGAGCCGCTCTCGCGCAGGTGAGCTAGGTGGTACTCCACGTAGCAACGGTAGGATTGAAGGAGGTTGCGGAGGATGGTGGCGTCAGCTGAGAGCTGGAAAGTATCCGAGGCAACGCGGAGCAGGCTTCTTTCGTCGGGAGGCAGTTCCTTGCCGCCAAGTTCAAGGTAGTCGTCTTGTCGGGCGCCTAGCTGTAGGTCTCCTTCGTTCAGGAATTCAAACTCACCAATCTCGTCTGATGTTGTGACGATGCGCCACGTTGAGTTGCCTAGCTGAAGAGAGAAGTCCACGGCGCCATCCGGAGTTGCCTCGAAATGCTTGATGCTGCCTATCCCTCCTCGTTGATTGACGGCGCGGGCCATCCCGTGCTCGAAGGTGTGACGAAGCAGTTGGAGCACATCCAGAAGCGTACTCTTGCCTGCGCCGTTCGGCCCAACGAGCGCGCATACGCCCTGCGGGCTCCACTCAACGTGACGGAGCGCTCGGTAGTTCCGTACTTTGAGCTTGAATGGCATCCGGTGACCTCGGTTCCCAACCGCGCGTAGCCACCACGGTGCCACAACCCGGAGGCCTTGAGGCACCTGGAACGAGGCACCCGGGTTCTTCCTGACACACTAGTCTTCCCGGTTTCCCCCTCCTGGCCCGCCCGGCCAGACAGCGGGCAGGCAAACGGCGCGTTCCGTGACGGCGCGGGCGAATCCGGCTAGAACCGCCGCCGTGAGACGCGACGCTTATGGAGCGTTTGCCGCCATCGCGGTGGGCCTCCTCGGATGCAATGACCTGGAGGTCTGTGGCTCGACGGCCCAGGACATCACCCGTGACAACGGGGAGGTCTACCGTTGCGTCACCTCCGAGGACTGTCCCCGCACGTCCCGCGTGAACGTATGCGTCACCGACGTCTCCCCCATCGCCGAGTGCGTGCGCTGCGAGGACTCCCGCTGCGTCGCCGTGATTCCGGAGGCCTGCTAGTGCGCCGTCTGCGCTTCGCGCTCGCCCTCCTGGCCCTGGCCAGCTCGGGCTGCCGCGACAAGCCCGTGGACCACCTCCAGCGCGCTCGCGACGCCACCTTCGAGAAGCGTCCCGACGAGGCCCTCGTCGAGTACCGCAAGGCCTTCGACGCCCTCCGCCACGACGAGTCCGCCGAGGCCCTCGTCCTCCGCGCCCGCGCCCTCAAGGGTGCCGCCGACGTCTACTGGCTGGAGCAGCGCAAGGTGAAGGAAGCCGTCGGCGTCTACCGCGAGCTCATCCAGCAGTGCCCCGACTCGCCCGAGGCGCTCGACGCCCGCATCATCCTCGCGGAGCTGCTGCGCGTGCACTACCGCGACTTGCGCGGCGCCATCGACCAGCTCACCGCCGCCCTCAAGCTCAACCCGCCCCAGGGCGCCGAGCTGCACTACCAGGTGGCCAAGCTCTACTTCGAGCTGCAGGACTACCAGCAGTGCGAGCTGGAGACGCGCCGCCTCACCGAGCGCTTCCCCACCAGCGCCTTCGTGGACGACTCCCTCTTCCTCCAGGCCCAGGCCATCGCGATGATGGAGGGCCGTCGCCAGGAGGCCTCGCGCGCCTTCGCGGACCTGCGCACGCGCTTCCCCGAGTCCGAGCTCGCCCCGCACGCCCTCTTCGAGATGGGCAAGCTGAAGGCCGACTCCGGGGAGAACGAGAAGGCGATTGAGACCTGGGTGGAGGCGCTGAAGACGCACCCGGACCCCTCGCTCGTGCAGGACTACATCTCCCGCGCCCGCAAGCGCATCGCCAACACGCATTCGGAGGCCGTGGGCCGCGAGGCCGCCTTCGACCGCAACCGCCCGGCGCGCAGCTCGCTGGAGGCCGTGGGCGGCAAGCCCGAAGAAGCCTCCACCGAGCACAACTGACTCACGCCGGCACGTCGAGCACCGCCTCGTAGAGCGGTGCCGCCACCGCCGGGTCGTCCGCGTCCGCCACCAGCAACACGTGCACGCGCTCACCCTCCACGCGCGCGTCCACGCCCTCCAGCTTCACCTTCGCGTCCACCGCGTCCAGGAACACCGGCGAGCCATCCGGCGCCAGCACGCCCACCGCCGAGCCCGTCACCTTCCCGTCCGCGTAGGCGTCGCGCGTGTCCTCCGCCGCCGCCGTGAAGACGAGCCGCCCGTCCGGCAGCGGCGACGCGTCCGTGAAGGACAGCCGCACGCCACCGGCCCGGCCCAATTCCCACCGCCGCGTGGTGCGCACCACGTCCGGGCCCAGCGTGCCCACCTCCAGCCCGCGCCGCGCGCGCTCCAGGTCCAGGTCCACCAGCGCGTCCACGCCCACGTCCCCGTTGCCCCGGTTGAGCAGCCGCAGCCGCCCGCCCACCACCGCCGCGCCCTCGATGTTGAGCGGCCCCAGCTCCCGCGAGAGCTGCGCGTACAGCGCCGTGCAGTCCACCGTCCGCACCAGGCCCGCCAGCGTCCCGTCAGCGCCCAGCGGCACCACGGCCCCACGCAGCCGCGTCTGGGCGGAACCCGAGGGCAGCGCCAGCAGCGCCCCATGCGGCGCGTCCCCGAGCGGCCCCAGCAGGCACAGCGCCTCCAAATCCGGCTTGGCCGCCTTGCGCGCCTTGGGCTCGCCGGGAAGCGTGCCCGGGAAGAGGCGCACGCTCTTCCCCGGTGCGTCGCCCGTCACCGGGAAGACGGCCAGGTGCAGGGCGTCATCCGCGACGATGTAGAGCCACGCCCCCGCGCGCACCAGGCCACTGGCCGCGGACACGTGCGCGGCGCGGCCGGGCTCCTCCGGGGCGTCGAGGGTGAGCGTGCGCCTGAGGGTGGTGCGAATCATGGCCGTGCCTCCCGCGCGGAAGGCTACCGGCCCGCCAGCGTCAGAGCAGCGTACCGCGCAGAATCAGGCTGGCGACGGTGAAGTAGATGACCACGCCGCTGACGTCCACCAGCGTGGCCACGAAGGGCGCGGACGCGCTCGCGGGGTCGAACCCGAAGCGCCGCAGCACCAGCGGTAGCATGGAGCCGGCCAGCGTGCCGAACGTCACCACGCCCAGCACCGACAGGGCCACCGCGCACCCCAAGAGGAAGAAGTGCTCGCCGTACGCGTCGGACACCGAGTGCCAGATGACGATGCGCAACAGGCCCACCACGCCGAGCACCACGCCGAGCACCACGCCGGACAGCGCCTCGCGCTTGGCCACGCGCCACCAGTCCTTGAGCCGCATCTCCCCCAGCGCCAGCGCGCGGATGATGAGCGTGGACGTCTGGCTGCCGGAGTTGCCGCCCGAGGAGATGATGAGCGGCACGAAGAGGCTCAGCACCACGGCGCTGGCGATTTCGTCCTCGAAGCTGCTCATGGCCGTGGCGGTGAGCATCTGCCCGAGGAAGAGCACCAGCAGCCAGCCGATGCGCTTCTTCAGCATGCCGAAGAAGCCCACCTCGAAGTAGGGCGCCTCCAGGGCCTCCATGCCGCCGACCTTCTGGATGTCCTCGGTGGCCTCTTCCTGCACCACGTCGACGATGTCGTCCACCGTGACGATGCCCTTCATCCGCTGCTGCTCGTCGAGCACCGGCAGGGCCATGAAGCCGTGCTCGCTGAAGAGCCGGCTCACCGCCTCCTGGTCCGTGTTCTCCGCCACGGTGATGACGTCGCGCTGCATGACGTCCGCGACCTTCTTGTCGGGCGCGGCCTGGAACAGCTGCCGCAGCGACAGCACGCCCAGCAGGTGTTGTCCCGCGTCCAGCGCGTAGGCGTAATAGACAGTCTCCACCTTCTCGCGCGCCTGCTTGCGCAGGTAGCCGATGGCCTCGTCGATGCTCATCTCCGGCCGCACGCGGGCGAAGCGCGGATTCATCAGACCGCCGGCGTCGTCCTCCGCGTAGGCCAGCAGCACGTTGACCTCGCGGCGGCTGGCGTCGTCGAGCTGCGAGAGGATGGCGTCCACCTGCTCGGGCTCCACCGCCTGCACCAGGTCCGCCAGGTCGTCCGGCGGCAGCACGCGCACCCAGGTGCGGCGCTCGCCGGGGGGCAGGTGGAGGATGAGCTCCGCCTGGTCTCGCGCGGACAGGCCGATGAAGAAGTCGTCCGCCACGTCGGGCGGCAGCAGCCGGAAGCCCTCCAGCCGCTCGTCGATGGAGAGCACGGGCCACGCCTCGTGCAGGTCCTCCATGGAGAGCGCGGCGCTCTGGGGGCTTTCCATCATCGGCTCACCTCCGGCGGGTGGAGCGCTCGGTACACGCGGCGCGCGGGCCTCTCTACACCCGAGCCGTGGGTACCGCGAGAGGCAGGCAGGCGACTTTCCGCGCTTTTTCTCGCGACTGTTACCCGGGGCCGGAGCCCGCACCGTCCGTGTGGGCTCCAACGGCCCCGTGCACCTTCACCGGACGGCTGGTCGTCTCGGCGGCCTCGCTCTCCGTCCGGGGGCCGGCGCGGGGCAGGGTGACGATGAAGGTGGAGCCCTCCTTCGGCTGGCTCTCCACCTGGATGCGGCCGCCCATCGCCTCCACGAGGTTGCGGGTGATGTAGAGGCCCAGCCCCAGGCCGCCGTAGTGCCGGCCGGACACGGCCCGCTCGAAGCGGCCGAAGATGCGCTCCTGGTCCTTCGGGGAGATGCCGATGCCCTCGTCCCGCACCGTCAGCCGCACCTGGTCTCCCAGGTCCTCCGCGCGGGCATGGATGTCGCGGCCGGCGCCATAGCGGATGGCGTTGGAGAGCAGGTTGGTGACAACCTGCTCCAGCCGGAGCGGGTCCCATCGGCCGTGCGTGTCCTCCGAGTACTCGAGCTTCAGGTTCGAGCCCGCCTTCGCCGCCTCGAGCGCGAACCAGTTCGCCACCTCGCGCAGCACCTCGCCCAGGTCCGTCTCCGCCAGCTCCAGCGCCAGCCGCCCGTGGTTGAGGCGCCCCACGTCCAGCAGCGCGCCCACCAGCGCCGTCAGCTTGCGCACCTGCGCGCGCGCCATGTCCAGGTGGTGCCGCGCCCGCGCGTCCTGGGAGGCGATGCCGTCCCGCCACAGCTCGCGCGCCAGCGTGGCGAGCGTCAGCTGCAGGGGCGTCAGCGGCGTGCGCAGCTCGTGCGAGGCCACGCTGAGGAACTCGTCGCGCACGCGCACCGCGGCCTGGGCTTCGTCATAGAGGCGGGCGTTGTCCAGCGCGAGCGAGGCCCGGCGCGCCAGGTCCTCGGCCACGCGCCGGTCCTGCGCGTCATGGTGCCGGTCCGGGCGCCCGTGGATGAACGTCAGCACGCCGAGCACCTGGTCCCTGGCGCGCAGGGGCACCGACAGCATCGAGGTGATGCCCAGCGCGCGCAGCAGCTCCAGGTGCGGCGCGTCCAGCGCGATGCGCGAGAGCACCGCGTCGTCGACGAAGGGCTCGCACCAGGTCTCCCCGGTGCGCACGGCCGCGGCGGGCCCGTGCGGGGCCTCGAGCTGGAGCGGGTAGCGCCGGGACAGCTCCCGGACCAGCAGCTCCCGGGCCGGGTCTGTGTGCGCCACCGCGAGCCGGTGGAGGCCGCCCTCGGGGTCCACCAGGTCCAGGAAGCAGCCGTCGCCCAGGTGGGGGATGCACTGCCGCACCACCTGGGAGAGCGTGGCCTCCGCCTCCAGCGAGCTGGCCAGCGTGTTGCTCACCCTGGCGAGGAAGGTCTGGTCCTCCTTGGACCGCTTCAGCTCGGTGATGTCGACGAAGCCGGCCACCACCGCCTGGAGCTGGCCCTGGCGGTCCCGAATGGGGCCGGCCTTGAGGTGGAAGATGCGCAGGGCCCCATCGGGCCGGCTGTACAGCACGTCTCGCTCGCTCCAGGGGTTGCCTGTGAGCAGCACCCGGGCAATGGGGTACTCCTCCCCCTTGTAGCGGCGCCCGTCCGGGTGGACGGCGCGGTAGCGGGCGAAGTCGTTGATGCAGGTGGTCTCCAGCATCGCGTGGCCGAGGACTCGCTCGGCCTCCTCGTTGGCGTACAGCGTCCGCCCCGAGGGGGCCTCGGCGATGTGCACCGCGACGGGGAGCTGCTGGAGGATGGACTCCAGCCGGTCCCGCTCCGACTGCTGCCGGGCCAGGAGCCGCTCCCGCTCCTCCTGCGCGTGCCGGAAGGCGGTGACGTCGGTGATGAAGCCCTCCAGCATCTCGGCTTTGCCCTCGGGCCCGTAGAGGCCCACCCCGCGCTCCCACATCCACCGCTCCTCTCCGGAGCGCGTGTGGATGCGGTAGGTGAGGGTGAAGGGGACGCGGGCGGCGAGCGCGTCCTGCACCTCCTTCGTGATTCGCGCGGAGTCCTCCGGAGGGACGAGGTCTCCCCACCGGATGTCGCCCCGGGTGAAGTCCTCGGGCCCGTAGCCACAGAGGGCCCGGCAGCCCTCGCTGGCGTAGACCAGGGGCCAGGGAGGCTCGCGGTGACAGCGGTAGACCATGCCCGGGATGTTTCCGAGCAGGGTGTGCAGCATGCGCTCACTCTCGCGCGCCTGGGCCTCCGCATGGCCGGCACGCGCCTGGGCCTCGTGCCCGGAGTCTTCCTTGCGCCGCAGCTCGAGGAACGTCCGTATCTTGGCGCGCACGACCTCCGGGTGGAGCGGTTCCATCAGGAAGTCCACCCGGCCCAGCGCGTAGCCTCGCAACAGGGCGGCCTCCTCGCACGGAGTCTTCCCCACCAGCAGCAGTGGCGTGCGCTCCAGCTCCGGCGTCGCGCGCAGGTGGAAGGCGGTCTCGAACCCGGTTGTCCAGTCACTCCGGGCGTCGATGAGGACGCAGGCAGGGGACCCGGCGGAGCCTCCCCTGGGTACCGCGTCCCCGGCGCTCACGCGCTGGATGGCATGACCCAGGGGCGCCAGCATGGCCTCCAGGTCCAGCCCCGCACCCGGTGGAGCCTCCACGATGAACATGGGAGGAAGCGCCTCCCTCGCACCTGGACTGGCTTCCTTCATCCGGGTCAAAGGTGATGGCGGAGCGGCGCGTTGCCATCCTCCCCGCTCGCGGCACCGGCGGTGGGAGGACTTCCGCGAGGAGCGTCCGCACGTCAGCCCGCGGAGCGCTCGTACACCACGGTGCTGGCGTTGTTCACGCGGTTGTCGCCCTCCCAGTAGAAGCGGGGGGAGACGAGGCGCAGCTCGGTGCCGAGCGCCGGGTTTCCAGGGAGCAGCTCCAGGCCCAGTGGGCCCTGCTCCGGGGACACCACCGGCAGCACGGAGAAGGCGCCCGCGTGGGTGCCCAGGCGGATGTCGGGGACGATGAAGCCCGCGCGCAGCGGAGAGACGACGGCCTCAATCTGTTGTCCGTCCAGCACCAGCGTGCCCTGCTCCACGAGCGTGTCGCCGGAGACGACCCACCGCCGCAGCGTCTGCCCGGCCGCCTGGAAGGGCTCGCCGACGCGCGTCCACACCACGCCCTCCTCGAAGCCCACGGGCAGGCCCGGCAGCGGCAGGCAGGGCTCGCCCGTGGCGGCGAAGGCGCCGTCCGGCCCGAGCTGGAACGGGCACGCCTCGCTGTTGGGCCAGGCGGTGATTCGCACCACCCGCACCCGGTCCATGGACGTGCGCACCAGCAGGCCCGACGCGCTGTCGGTGCCCATGGGCCCCTCGGCGCCCGAGGTCCACGGGGTGGCGCCCGCGGCGGCGAGGACGCCGGTGTCCGAGAAGGTGAAGCGGTGCAGGCGCTGGCTGTCGAGCACCCACAGCTCGCGCTCCGAGGCGAGCCGGCTCTGGATGGTCATCACCGGCGCCGTGAGGCTGAGCAGCAGCGAGCCGGTCAGCTCCAGGTCGGTGCCCGTGTCCACGAAGCGGCGCACGCGGCCCTCGCTGCCCACGACCCAGACGACATTCCCGACCACCGCCACGTCCGGCGCCAGCGTGGTGGAGGTACCGAGCCGCTGCGTGCGCCCGCCCTCGTGCAGCGCCACGCCATCACACACCCAGGTGCCCCGCGTGGTGCGGTCCAGCTGCGTGCAGCGGGGCAGCGGCAGCGTGGTGGCGGTGGGGCGCCCGCTCCAGTCCTTCGCCACGTAGACGCCCAGCTGCTGGACGCTGCCCACGGGGGCGAAGGCGACGAGGACGTGGTGGCGCCCGCTCGTCCTGGGAGTGAAACGGACGGAGGCGGACACTCCGTTCACTGTGAGACTCACCTCGGAGGGGAGGAGGTGGTTGTCCGGGTCGAACACCTCCGCGGAGACGCTGTCCGGCACCTGGGAGGCGGCGCTGTCGTTGCAGGAGAGCGTCTGGACGGCGGAGACCTCGAGCGACGCCGGGACACCCACACGGAACGAGGGCGGGCCGGAGGAGCCTCCGTTGAAGAGGGGCGTGGTGATGCAGGAGTCGTCGGAGGCCGCACAGCCACAGAGGGCGACCAGCGCTGTCAGGGCGAGCAGGGGAGCGGTCTTCATCGGGGGGGAGGCCGTCCAGCAGGGCCCCTTCCCCCTCTTACCTCCATTCGCCCCCTCGGGTCAGCCCCAGGTGGCCAGAGGTGTCACACGGAGGATGCGACAGCCCCGTGTCAGGCATTGATTTTCCGCCGCGTCTCTTTTCGCTGAAAGGAGCGGTGACCATGAACTCGGCGAACCTGATGAACCTCGAAGCCCTCAACAACCCTGCTGCCACCGCTCCCGCCCCCGTGCCTGGTCCCGCCGCTTGCGGTCGACCGCCCGGACTCTGACGCCCGCACGCTTCGTCACCCGAAGCCGCGAGGTGACCAGAGGCCGGGCTCCCAGAGGGGAACCCGGCCTCTGCCGTTTCCGGGTCAGTGCGCAACACATGCAGCCGTGGCCGAGAGGTGAGGCACCTGAGCGCCACTCAGGACAATGCGGGTTCGAGTCCCGCCGACTGCTTATCGGGGTGTAGCTCAGCTTGGACAAGAGCGCGCGCTTGGGGTGCGCGAGGTCGCTGGTTCGAATCCAGTCATCCCGACTCGAAACACCCTGTTTCACATGGGATCATGGCTCAACGGGAGAGCACCCGGCTGGCGTCCGGGAGATCCGGGTTCGATTCCCGGTGGTTCCACAACTGATGGCCGAGCCGCTCCGCCACCTGTGTGGCGTGAGGCGCGCTCAGCAACGTGAAGTGGTCTCCAGGCGCCTCGCACACCGTGAGCGCGCCCGTGAGCCACGCGCGCCAGCCCAGGTCTTCCGGACGCATGCGGGAGTCGGTGCTCCGGAACAGGAGCGCCGGGCCCGCCCAGGTGCTGGCCGGTACGTAGGCCTGCTGTGCGGCGGCGAGCCGCTGGACGAGGGCGAAGAGCCGCTCGGCACCGTCCGCGTCGACTGAGGGCGACTGCTCCAGCACGCGGGCCAATTGCTCCTTCGGCTCCAGGCTTCGCAGGTGCTCCAGGTCCAGCTGCAGGTCCTGCCACGACACGCCGAGCATCCGGCCGAAGGCCGCCAGCAGGCCGAGCCCATCCGGCGCCGGACGCGGCTGTGTCTCGGGCGCTTCGGTATCCAGGAGGGCCAGCAACGCCACCGGCTCGCCCGCGGCTTGAAGCTGGAGTGTCATCTCGTACGCCACCAGTCCGCCGAAGGACCAACCTCCCAGCAGATAGGGCCCGCGAGGCTGCACGGCGCGCACCTGTGCGAGGTAGTCGCGCGCCAGGGCTTCGATGGAGACGTCGTCGTCCGACTCGGAAGCGTGCAGGCCGTATACGGGGCCGTGGCCGCGCAGCTCGCGCACCAGTTCGGAGTAGCCCCGCACGCTGCCTCCGCCACCGTGCACGAGGAAGAGGGGACGCTCGGAAGAGTTCCCCACGTCCAACAGCACCAGGTTGCGCGTGGAGACGGACGCCTGCTGCATCCGCCGCGCGAGCCGCTCCACCGTGGAGTCCTGGAAGAGGACCGCCACCGGTAGCACCTGCCCGGTGTGCTCGCGGATGCGGGAGACCAGGCGCAGGGCCAGCAGCGAGTGGCCGCCCAGCGCGAAGAAGTCGTCGCTGACACTCACGCGAGGCACACGCAGCACGTCCGCGAAGGCCGCGGCGAGCTGTTCTTCCAGTGGAGTCCGGGGCGCGATGAAGGGCGCGCTCTCGCTCCGAAGCTGGGTGTCCGGTGCGGGCAGGCGTCGTCGGTCGACCTTTCCAGTTGGCGTCAGCGGCAGTGCCTCCAGCTTCACCAGGTGGGAGGGCACCATGAACGCCGGCAGCCGGGCCGCGAGCGAATGGCGCAGCGCCTCCGGCTCCCAGGCCACGTCTGGGTCTGCGACGACGTAGGCCACCAGTCGCTTGTCGCCGGGGACGTCCTCGCGAACCATCGCGGCCACCTCGCGCACGACGGGAAGTGAGCGCAGGGCGGCTTCGACTTCGGACAACTCGATGCGGTAGCCGCGCACCTTCACCTGCGCGTCCGCGCGGCCGAGGAACTCCAGCACGCCGTCACTCCGCCAGCGTGCGAGGTCCCCGGTGCGATAGAGCCGTGCACCAGGCACACCGGAGAAGGAGTCCGGGACGAAGCGCTCCGCGGTGAGAGCGGGCTGGCCCACGTAGCCACGGGCCAAGCCATCGCCACCGACGAACAGCTCTCCGGTGACGCCCACCGGCACGGGCTGGCCGGAGGCATCCAGCAGGTATACCTGCGTATTGCCAATGGGTCGGCCGATGGGCACGGAGGTGCCCACGTGGGCGACGTCCGTCATGCGGTGGCAGGAGGTGAAGAGGGTGCCCTCCGTCGGGCCGTAGCAGGCAGTCACCGGAATGAACATTCCTTCCAGCACTCGCCGGACATGGGGCGCGCTCACCACGTCACCGCCGGTGAGGAGCTGCTTCACCGTCTTCAGCCCGGGCAGGTGGCTGTCCACCATCTGCGAGAAGAGTCCCGCTGTGAGATGCAGCGTCGTCACGCCGTGCTTCACCAACACCGACTCCAGCTCGTACACATCCGAGGGCGAGTGCGGTGGGAAGACAACGAGCCGAGCCCCATGCAGCAGCGGCCCCCACAGCTCCAGGGTGGAAGCATCGAAGGACACAGGGGCGATGAGGAGGAACGTCTCGTCCGGTCCGAGGTGCGCGTAGTCGACCCCGAAGAGGGTGCGAAGCACGGCGGCCTGCGGAGTGCCCACACCCTTGGGCCGGCCCGTCGAGCCAGACGTGAAGTCGATATACGCGAGGCTATCTGGCAGCGCGGTCATGGACGGCGCCTGCGTGGGCAGGCCCGCCAGGGACACCTCTCCCAGCACCACGGTGGACAGTCCGTCGGCGGGCAGCTTCGCCAGCAGCTCGCGCGTGGTAATGAGCACGGTGGGACGAGCGTCCTCCTCCATCGCGGCGAGCCGCTCGCGCGGGTACGTCGGGTCCAGCGGCACGTAGGCGCCACCGGCCTTGAGGATGCCCACCAGCGAGACAATCAGCTCCAGCGAGCGCTCCAGCGCCACGGCCACGCGCGAGTCCGTGGACACGCCAAGGTCGCGCAAATGCCAGGCGAGCTGATTCGCGCGCTCATTGAGTTGCCGGTAGGTGAGCGCCGCGTCACCGAACTCGACGGCGACCTTGTCGGGGAAACGGGCCACCACCCGCGCGAAGACCTCGGGCAGGGTGGAGTCACGCGGGTACTCGGAAGCCGTGGCATTCCACTCCACCAGCAGCCGCCGTCGCTCGGCAGTCGTCAGCATGGAGACCGATGCGAGGGGCGCGTCGGGCCGGGTGGCGAGGGCCTCCACCAGCGTGACGAAGTGGGCCGCCATGCGCGCGGCGGTCTGCGCCTCGAACAGGTCGGTGTTGTAGTCGAGCGTGCCCTGGTAGCCCTCGGGCGCTTCCATCAGGTTCAGCTGCAGCTCGAACTTGGCCGCGGCACCTTCCACCTCCAGTGGGTGCAGCGACAGCGCCCCGTGCCGGAGCGAAGGCATGGGCGTGTTCTGCAACGCGAAGAGCACCTGGAACAGCGGGGCGCGGCTCAAGTCTCGCGCGGGCTGGAGCGCTTCCACCAGTTGCTCGAAGGGCACGTCCTGATGGGCATAGGCCCCCAGGGCCGTCTCGCGGACCTGTCGCAGCAGGTGCAGGAACGAAGCACGAACGTCCACGTGGGCGCGCAGCACCAGCGTGTTGACGAAGAACCCGACGAGCCCTTCCAGTTCACCGTGGTGCCGGCCCGCGATGGGCGAGCCGACGGCGATGTCCTCCTGTCCCGTGTAGCGCGACAGCAACACCTGGAAGACGGCGAGCAGCGCCATGAAGGGCGTGGCTCCCGCCTGCTGGCACACCGCCCGGAGCGCGCGAGAGGCCACGGACGAGAGGACGACAGGGACCTGGGCACCGTGGAACGTCCGCACGGGCGGGCGCGGCCTGTCCGTGGGCAGTTCCAGCGTTGCGAGTCCCGAGAGGTGCTGGCGCCACCAGGAGAGCTGCTCGTCCAGCACGTCGCCCTGGAGCCACTGGCGTTGCCAGACGGCATAGTCCGCGTACTGGAGCGAGGGCGCGGGCAGCGGCGAGGGCCGGCCATGGCTGAAGGCTTCGTAGAGCGCCGCGACTTCACGCAGCAGCACGCCCATGGACCACGCGTCCGAGACGATGTGGTGCATGTTCAGCGCGAGCACGTGCTCCAGCGGCCCCCGCTTCCACAGCCGCGCGTGGATGAGCGGGCCGGTGGCGAGGTCGAAGCTGTGCCGCAGTTGCCCGCGAAGCTGCCCTCGCAGCGTGTCCTCGGCGGCCTCGGGCGCCAGTCCACTCAGGTCCACGAGGTCCAGTCGCAGTTCCTCGTGGGGAGCGATGCGCTGGCGCGGCTCACCGTCCACCTGGATGAAGGTGGTCCGCAGCGCCTCGTGCCGGCGCATCAACTCCGAGAGCGCGCGCCGGAGTGACTCCACGTCCAGCGCACCTTCCAGCCGTACGAAGGCGGGCATGTTGTACGTGGCGCCGCCGGGCTCCAGTTGGTCGATGAACCACAGTCGCTGCTGAGCGAAGGACAAAGGCACGGGGCCCGTGCGCGGCACGGGGACAAGCGGCGGCGGTGCAGCCGGTGCCACCACGCCCCGCGCGCGCAGCCCACGGACCACCTGGCGAGAGTGCGCGTGCAGCTCTGCCCAGGTGAGGGCGTGGCCCTCATGGTCCCCCGCGACGGCCTCCGGCCACAGACGGGCCTGCGCCTGGAGCAGCCGTTCCAGGCAGGCGTCCTCCGCCGTGGCAGTGGCGGGCTGGTTCCACGCCTCGAACAACAGGTGACGCTCTCCGGATGTGAGCATGGGCAGCGCGGAGAGGCGGCGCTCCGGCGTGGCGAGGGCCTCCTGCAGCAGCGTGCGAAGGTGGCCGACCATGCGGCCCGCGGTCGCCGCGTCGAAAAGGTCGGTGTTGTACTCCAGCACGCCCTTGAGCCCCTGGTCCGTGTCGCTCAGTGCCAGCGTCAGGTCGAACTTCGCGGTGCTGCCCTCCACCTCGATGCGGTGAAGGCTCAAGCCCGGGCCCATCATCTCGGGCATGGGCGCGTTCTGATACGCGAGCATCACCTGGAAGAGGGGCGAGCGGCTCGAATCCCGCTCGGGCCGCAGCGCCTCCACCAGCTTCTCGAAGGGGACGTCCTGGTGCTCGTACGCCCCGAGCGCCACGTCGCGCACGCGGCCGAGCAGCTCGCGGAAGGTCGGGTCTCCGTCCAGCCGAGTGCGCAGCACCAGCGTGTTGACGAAGAAGCCGATGAGCCCCTCCAACTCGGCGTGGTGCCGGCCGGCGATGGGCGAGCCCACGCAGACGTCCTCCTGTCCGCTGTAGCGGGCCAGCAGGGTCTGGAACGCGGCGAGCACCACCATGGACGGCGTGACGCCCTCGCGGCGGCAGAGCGCGTGCATCGCATCCGACAGCGCGCGGGGGAACTGGAAGGGCCAGGCCGCGCCACGGAAGGACTGGGTCCGGGGACGCGGGCGGTCGGTGGGAAGCTCCAGGGCGCGCGGTGCGCCGTGGAGCTGTCGCCGCCACCAGCCGAGCTGTGCCTCCAGCGCTTCATCGCGCAGCCAGCCGCGCTGCCAGAGGGCGAAGTCCGGATACTGCACCGGCAGCGGCTTCAGTTGTGGCGTCCGGCCCTCCAGGTGGGCTGCATACAGGGAGGTCAATTCCTGGATGAGCACGCCCATGGACCACGCATCGGAGATGACATGGTGCATGGTCAGCAGCAGCACGTGGCGCTGCTCGCCCAGGCGCACCAGGAGCACGCGCCAGAGCGGGCCGGCTTCGAAGTCGAAGACCTGTCGCGCCTCGTCCTCGACGAGGGCCCGCAGCGCGGTCTCCTGCTCCGGCACTGTCTCCAGGTCCATCCACCCGGCGGGGAGTGGAGGCTCGGGAGCGATGACCTGGATTGGGCCTGCTTCTGCGTCGCGGAAGGTCGTGCGCAGGGACTCGTGGCGCTGCTGCAAGGCCCGCAGGGCGCGTGCGAAGGCGGGCACGTCGAGCACGCCTTCCAGTCGCACGGCCGCGGGCAGGTTGTAGGCGGCGCTTTCGGGCTCCAGCTTCGCGAAGAACCACAGGCGCTGCTGCGCGAAGGACAGGGGCAGGCTTTCGCCGCGCGGCGCGGGCTTGAGCGCCGGCACCGCGAGCGCGTTCCGCACGGCACCCAGGGCCTCCAGGCGGCGGGCCACGGCCTCCACTGTGGGCGCGGTGAAGAAGTCAGCCAGGGGCAGCTCCACCTGGAACGCGCGGCGGATGCGCGAGAGGACCTGCGTGGCGCTCAGGGAGTGGCCACCCAGCTCGAAGAAGTCGTCCTCGGCGCCCACCGTTCCGGTGTGGAGCACCTCTGCATAGAGCGTCGCGAGCAGTTGCTCGGTGTCCGTGCGCGGAGCCCGAGAGGGCGCGCGGCGCAGCAGGGTGGCATCCGGTGTGGGCAGGGCCTTGCGGTCCACCTTGCCGTTGGACGTGAGAGGGAAGGCGTCCAACACCACCACGGCCGAGGGCACCATGTACTCGGGCAGCCGCTCCTTGAGCAGCGCGCGGAGCGCTCCTGGGTTGGGCGACTCGGGGCCCACCACATAACCCACGAGGAGCTTGTCACCCGGCGCATCCTCGCGAGCGAGCACCACTGCCTCTCTCACCCCGTCGCACGCCAGCAGGGCGGCTTCGACTTCGGACAATTCGATGCGGTAGCCGCGCACCTTCACCTGGGCATCCGCACGACCGAGGAACTCCAGCACGCCGTCACTCCGCCAGCGCGCGAGGTCACCGGTGCGGTAGAGCCGTGCTCCGGGCACACCGGAGAAGGAGTCCGGAACGAAGCGCTCCGCGGTGAGAGCGGGCTGGCCCACGTAGCCACGGGCCACGCCATCGCCACCGACGAACAGCTCTCCGGTGACTCCCACGGGCACGGGCTGGCCGGAGGCATCCAGCAGATACACCTGCGTGTTTCCGATGGGCCGGCCGATGGGGACGGAGGTGCCCACGTGGGCGACGTCCGTCATGCGGTGGCAGGAGGTGAAGAGGGTGCCCTCGGTGGGGCCGTAGCAGGCCGTCACCGGAATGCGCAGCTCCTCCAGCACCCGGCGCACATGCGGCGCGCTCACCACGTCACCACCGGTGAGCAGCTGCTTCACACCGCGCAGTGCGGTGAGGCCGTGCTCCACCACCTGGGTGAACAGGCCCGCCGTGAGGTGCAGCGTGGTGACCCCGTGCTTCACCAGCACGGCTTCGAGTTCCTTCAGGTCGCTGGGAGGACGTGGCGGGAAGACGACGAGCTTGGCCCCATGCAGCAGCGGCCCCCATAGCTCCAGGGTGGACGCATCGAAGGACACGGGAGCGATGAGGAGGAACGTCTCATCCGGCCCGAGGTGCGCGTAGTCGACCCCGAAGACGGTGCGAAGCACGGCGGCCTGCGGAGTGCCGACCCCCTTGGGCCGCCCCGTCGAGCCAGACGTGAAGTCGATATACGCAAGGCTGCGAGGATGCGCGGTGTGCGGCGGCGCATGTGTGGGCTGCTCGGAGAGTCGAGCCTCTTCCACGAGCACCGCGTGCGTCACCGCTGGGAGCGCCTCGACGAAGGCTCGAGTGGTGATGAGCACGTGAGGCGCTGCGTCCTCCACCATCGCGGCGAGTCGCTCACGCGGATACCCCGGGTCCAGCGGCACATAGGCACCACCGGCCTTGAGGATTCCCACCAGCGAGACAATCAGCTCCAGCGAGCGCTCCAGCGCCACGGCCACGCGCGAATCGGTGGAAACACCCAGGCCACGCAGGTGCCAGGCGAGCTGATTCGCGCGCTCATCCAGTTGCCGGTAGGTGAGCGTCGCGTCACCGAACTCGACGGCGACCTTGTCGGGGGAGCGGGCCACCACCCGAGCGAAGACCTCGGGCAGGGTGGAGTCACGCGGGTACTCGGAGGCCGTGGCGTTCCACTCCACCAGCAGGCGCCGGGCCTCTTCAGACGCAACGGCCTTGCGTGTCCCGGAGCTCCGTGACTCCAGCTCGCGCGCGACATCCTCCAGGGGACGCGTGGGCCGCGGGCGCGACTCCTGGCGTCTGGCCGGCGCCGGTGCCGCCCGTCCCGCGAGGGCCTCGTCGATGAGGCGAGCCACCGCTTCGACGGTGGGGGACTCGAAGAGGCGGCGAAGAGGCAGCTCCACGCCGAACGCGTGACGGATGCGGCTGACTGCCTGCGTGGCCAGGAGCGAGTGGCCGCCCAGGTCGAAGAAGCTGTCCTCGGCCCCCACGCGCTTCACGCCGAGCAGCTCCTGCCAGAGTCCTGCCAGGCGCTCCTCGGTGGCTGTGCGCGGTGCCACGTATTCCCGCGCGGCCATCCCCGAGAGGTCCGCGGCCGGCAGGGCCTTGCGGTCCACCTTGCCATTCGGCGTGAGCGGCATGGCCGGCAGCACCACGATGGCCGAGGGCACCATGTACTCGGGCAGGGTCTCCTTCAGTGCGGCACGCAGCGCGGCGCTGTCCGTCTGCACGCCCTCGTGCGCCACGACGTAGGCCACCAGGCGCTTCCCTCCGGGGCCGTCCTCGCGCGCCATGACCACGGCCTCGCGCACCGGGGGCAGCTTCGACAGCGCGGCCTCCACCTCACCCAGCTCGATGCGGAAGCCGCGCACCTTCACCTGCGCATCCGCGCGGCCGACGAACTCCAGCGTGCCGTCCTCGCGCCAGCGCACCACGTCGCCGGTGCGGTACAGGCGCGCTCCTGCCTCACCGGAGAATGGGTCCGGCAGGAAGCGCTCGGCGGTGAGCCCCGGCCTTCCCGCGTAGCCGCGCGCCACACCCACGCCGCCGATGAACAGCTCGCCCTTCACGCCCACGGGCACGGGTTCGCCGCGCGCGTCCAGCACGTGCGCGCGCACGTTGGCCAGCGGGCGGCCGATGGAGGGCACGCGCCCGTCCGCGACGCACTCGGTGAGCGTGGCCACCACCGTGGCCTCTGTCGGGCCGTAGCTGTTGACGAAGCGCCGGCCCGGAGTGGCCCAGCGCGCGACCACCTCGGCGGGCAGGGTCTCACCTCCGGAGATGATGGTGCGCAGCGCCGGAAGCTCCTCGACGGGCGTGGCCGCGAGGGCCGCTGGGGTGAGGCTGATGACGGTGACGGCCTCGTCGCGCAGCAGCTTCTGCAGCGGCGCGCCGGGCATCAACTCCTCCAGCGGCGCCTGCACCAGCGTGGCGCCGGAGCACAGCGTGGTGAAGACCTCCTCCACGGACAGGTCGAAGGAGAGGCTGGCGAACTGCAACACGCGACTGTCCGGGCCGATGCCGTACGCCACTGCCTCCTGCGTCACCAGGTTCGCGACGCCGCGGTGCTCGACGGCGGTGCCCTTGGGGGTGCCGGTGCTACCGGACGTGTAGAGCAGGTAGGCCAGGTGGCACGGCTCCACGCCCGTCACCGGCGCTTCCGTGCGCTCGCGAGACAGCGCGTCCTTCTCCGAGTCGAGGCAGATCGCGCGGGCGTGGTGCGCCTCGGAGAAGCGCTCCAGCAAGGCGGACTGTGTCACCAGCACCGAGGCGCCGCTGTCCTCCAGCATGAACGCCAGTCGCTCACGCGGCAGCAGCGGATCCACCGGCACCCAGGCACCACCCGCCTTGAGGATGCCGAGCAACCCTACCGCCAGCTCCAGCGAGCGCTCCACACTGAGCGCGACACGTGTCTCCGGCCCCACGCCCCGGCGGCGCAGCGCGTGCGCGAGCTGGTTGGCACGGACGTCGAGCTGCGAATACGTCAGCGACTGTCCCCGGAACCGCAGCGCCACGGCGTCGGGAGTGCGCCGGGCCTGCGCCTCGAAGAGCGTGTGGATGCACGCCTCGGGAAAAGGCGCCGACGTGCCGGTCCACGCACCGCCAATCCGCTGACGCTCGGCTGACTCCATCAGGGGCAGCTCGGAGATGCGGAGGTCCGGATTCGCGACGGCGGCTTCGAGCAACGTGCTCAGGTGCGCGAGCAGCCGCTGCACGGTGCCGGGCTCGAACAGGTCCGTGTTGTATTCGGCGGCGAGGCGCAGGCCCTGTTCTTCCGGCAGCTCCACCGCCAGCAGGGACACGTCCGCCTTGCTGGTCCGGTTGTCCACCGGCTGCGCATCCATCACCAGCCCCGGCAGCCGCAGCGGAGGCATGGGGGCGTTCTGCAAGGTCAGCGCGACCTGGAACAGAGGCGCGACACTGAGCTGGCGCCCGGGCTTGAGCGCATCCACCAGCTTCTCGAAGGGCACATCCTGGTGCGCATACGCGCCCAGGGTCGTCTCGCGCACGCGGCCCAGCAGCGTGCGGAAGGCGGGCTGTCCGGACACGTCCGTGCGCAGCGCCAGGGTGTTGGTGAACAGGCCGATGAGGCCCTCCAAATCAGCGCGGCCACGGCCCGCGACGGACGTGCCCACCACGATGTCCGGCTGGCCCGTGTAGCGGTGCAGCAGCGCCTGGAAGCCGGCCAGCAGCACGGTGAAGAGGGTGCCTCCCTCCGCGCGCGCCAGGGACTTCAACCCCTCGAGCAGCGACGGGGGCAGCACCACCGTGAGGCGGGCGCCGCGTCCGGAAGGCACGGCCGGGCGAGGCCGGTCCGTGGGCAGCTCCAGCACCGCATCCGCGTCCAACCGCTCACGCCACCAGCGGACCTGGGACTCCAGCACTTCGCCCTGGAGGTACTCGCGCTGCCAGGCGGCATAGTCCGCGTACTGCATGCGGGGCGCGGGCAGCGGCGAGGGCTGTCCCGCCGCGAGCGCCGGATACAGCGCGCTCAGCTCCCGGACCAGCACTCCCAGGGACCAGCCGTCCGAGACGATGTGGTGCAGGTTGAGGAGCAGCACGTGCTCGAGCGCACCCAGCCGGTACAGCACGGTGCGCAGCAGCGGCCCCTTCTCCAGGTCGAAGGGCTGACACGCATCGGTGGTGAGCCTCCGCCACGCCTCGGTCTCGCGATCGGCTTCTGGCAAACCCTGGAGGTCCACCACGGGCAGGGACACGCTCCCCGACGCGGCGACCAGCTGGACAGGGCGCCCGTCCTCTTCGACGAAGGTGGTGCGCAGTGACGCATGGCGTTGCACCAGCGCCTGGAGGCTGGCGCGCAGGGCCGCGTCATCCAGCGTCCCGGACAGGCGCACGGCCACGGGAATGTTGAAGGCCGCGCTGCCCGGGCTGAGCCGGTCCTGGAACCACAGCCGCTCCTGACCGAAGGACACGGGGACCCGGTGGACTTCACGGGCCTTGTTCCGCAACAGCTCCGCCAGGCGCGCGCGCTTCTGCTCCGGCGTGAGCGCGGCGGCCCCGCCATCCATCCTCGACCCCGTTGAATCCATGGTGAGGAGGATATTCGGGCTATCACCTTCTCATGTTTCCGCTCTCCGGCAGTGAGAAGGCGTTTCGATGGCGCCCTTCACGCCAGGAGCGTGTGTGTTTCACTCAGGTGGTGATGGGGGTGCAGAGCTCCACGAGCACGCCGTCGATATCCCGCACATAGGCCACCGTCTGCCCCCAGGGCTTCTGCTTGGGAGGCTGGGCGGCCCGGGCGCCGGCCTTCACCGCGCGCTCGTAGGCGGCCTGCACGTCCGTCGTGACGAGCGCCACCTCCACCGCGGCCGCGTCCTCCTTCACGCGGTTGGGGCGCACGGTGAGGCCGTTGTCCTTCGCCATGCTCTCCGCCGCGAAGGCCAGCGCCGTCGCACCGGTCTCCATCTCCGCGTAGCTGTTGCTCTCGTGGAGGAAGCGGCGTTGCAGGCCGAAGGCCTTCTCGTAGAAGTCGACGGTGGCGGGGACGTCCTGCACGTAGACGATGACGTAGCCGAGCTTCATGGCGGAGCACTCCGGTGGAAGGTGGAAGCAGCGTGAGGCGGTGTTCGCACGGTGCGCCCGGCCTGTCTTGAAGGAATCGGACAGGGCGTTAGCCGGCGAGCACGCCAGGCGTCACGCCCGCGAGCTCACGGACCTCGCGCGACAGGTGGGCCTGGTCGGAGTAGCCACACGTGAGGGCCACGGAGGACAGGTCCTCACCCGCCGGGGAGCGCAGCAGGCCCAGGGCCCGCTGGAAGCGGAGCACCCGGGCAAGCAGCTTCGGCGCGACGCCCGCCTCGTCCAGCACGTCGCGGTGCAGGGTGCGCTCGCTGACCCGCAGGGTGCGCGCCAGGTCGGACATGCGCACCTGGCCTCCCGACGCCTGGAGCCAGCGCAGCGCCTGCCCTGCGCGGGGGGATGGCGAGGCACCGGAGGAGGCCCGCCGCCGCGCGAAGGTCTCCTGGAACAGGGCCAGGGCCCGCGCCGGTGATGCACAGTCCTCCATCCGTCGCTGGAGTACGGCGAGGTCCGGCGCGCAGTCCGCCACGGGGACGTTGAGCCCGCACACCTCGCGAGGACTCACTCCGAGCAGGGGAAGTGCCCACCCGGGCCGGAGCCGGACGCCGAAGCTCACCGCGCCGGGCTCGATGTCCACGAGCGCGAAGCGCTCCATGGGGCCCACGACGACGAGCTGCGGGTCGGCCAGCCAGGTGGGGCCTCGCGCGCCGCGGAACTGGAAGATGAGGTCCGTGCAGCCGTCGGGCAGCACCCGGTGGCTCAGGTGCGCGGCACCGGGGGGCGGCGCGGTGAAGCGCCAGAAGGCGTCCACCGCCTCCGCCAGGGAGGCGGGCGGTGCCCACTCCTCGTATCCCGTCACCACACCACCGGCTTCCATCGTGCACCCGTCCGTGGCCCCGGAGCATGGCCGAGGGCAAAAAACCTGTCACGTGTCAGGGATGGATTTAACGCGCGTCTATTTTCGCTGAAAGGAGCGGTGACCATGAACACGGCGAACCTGACGAGCCCGATGAATCCCGAATACCTGAACGACACTGTCATCGGCATCGACGCGCTCGCGCTCGCCCGCCTGTTCACCGCTCTTGATGCCGCGATGCTGGGAGATATCGCTGGCGACAGTCCACCCGGATTCTGACCTTCCGCGTCCCGTCGAAAGACGAGGCACGAAGAGACCAGAGGCCGGGCTCCCAGAGGGGACCCGGCCTCTCGCTTTTCCGGGTCACTTCACTCCAGCATCAATCACAGACATGGGACCATGGTTTCAATGGGAGAATTCTCGGTTCGCATCCGAGAGGTCCGGGTTCGAATCCCGGTGGTTCCACTCAACGCCGCGGTAGCCCAATTGGTAGAGGCGCTGCCTTCAGAATGCAGAGGTTGCGGGTTCGACTCCCGCCCGCGGCATGGTTGTCCGTTGTCCCGTTTCTGCTCCGGGATGCGATTGGATCGCAGCACGGCCGTCTACCGTGTGAACAGGGTTCGATTCCCTGTCGGAGCGCTCTGTCCTACTGCGAGAACGTGCTGATGATGTGGCACGCCTCGCACGCCACGCCGTACAGCATGCCCACGTCGGAGAAGAGGGCCTCTTCGTCCCTCACCTGACCCACGGCATGCATGGGCTCCTTGCAGCGCGGGCACGGTGGCGCCTCCGGGTATTCGACCCAGGAAGGTGCTCCGCCCAGCCGATGGAGCCGCTCCCCGTCGCTCATCATGATGCTGCGCCAGGTGCGTCCGCGCACGAACTCGACCTCTTGATACTCCGGAGGTTCCACGCTTCGGGAGTGCGCGGAAGTCCCGTCCGCGCCCAGGCTCGACAGCGTGTTGTCCGGTGACAGCTCCACGTGGACCGTCCCGCCCGCCGTGAGACAGGTGAGGCACGTGGGCAGGCGCGCGGGCCAGGGCAGTCCACAATCCGCGGCCTCGCCGTCGAGCAGGAGCGCATCCTGTAACTCGGAGCCGCACTTCGTGCAGGGCGTGTCGGGAATGGAGCGCCACAGCGCCCCGCGCGCCACGGGTGCTTCCGTCAGTGTGTCTTCGGCGGCCTCCTCCGGGAGCGCCTCCAGACACGTGGACGTGAAGTTGCGCACCAGCTTTCCGGAGGTGCGCTGCACCACGTTGGCGCGGCGCAGCCAGCTCAACGCTTCCTGCCGCGCGCCCGCGTCGAGCGCCCCCACCCACGCCTCGAGCGCACGCAGCGCGCCCTCGCGTCCGGAGCGCGCGAGCGCCAGGGCCGCCGCGGCCACCGGGTCCTCCACGGACACATCCCTACGCGGATGCCAGTCTGTCTTCAGCTCGGCCATCAGCGGAGCGAGGACGGAGGGAGGCGCATCCGTCCAGGCCAGCGACTCCAATTCATGCTGGTGTGACAGCTCTCCGAGGTACGGGTGCAGGAGGGTGGGGTCCAGCTCGGCGAGGGCGGTGAAGCCCTCCTCGAAGAGTCGGGAGTTTCGCCGCAGCTCCATCACGCCCTCAGCCAAGAGCACGCGGCCCTCGGGGGTGAGCGTCTGGTAGTCCGCCGCCTCCGTGTCTTCTCCCGGAAGGCCCAGGTCTTCGAGCAGCGCCACCTCGCGCTCGTAGCAGGCATCCGACGCGGCGTGCTCGTCCCATATCTGCGTGAGCCGGTCCTTTTCCGTCATGGCGCGAGCGTAGGGCAGGCGGGCTCCCGAGCGAAAACCCCGTGTCAGGAGGCGCGTTTCCCGTACGTCATTTCCCTCTGAAAGGAGCGGTGACCATGAAGAACATCGACCGTCGCAACGACATTGTCCGTGGCCTCGCCGTTCCGGCCGCGACCCCCGAGCCCGAGCCCGTTCCCGACGAGCTCGAGTGGCTGGACGGAATCGCTTCCTTCCGTAACAGCCGTCCCGGCTTCTGAGCCTCGCTCCCCGTCAACTGACGGGGCATGTCGAGGCCCGAGCCGGCCTCCTGCCCCGTTCGTCTATTGGCGGAGGACACCGCACTCTCAATGCGGAAAGACGGGTTCGACTCCCGTACGGGGCACTCGCAGTTCCCTTCTGGTCCTGTAGCTCAGCGGATGAGAGCACTCGGTTGCGAACCGAGAGGTCGCAGGTTCGATCCCTGCCAGGGCCACATGTCTTTCTTCAGGTCCTGTAGCTCAGCGGATTGAGAGCGCTCGGGTGCGAACCGAGAGGCCGCAGGTTCGATTCCTGCCAGGGCCACATGTCGTCTGCACGCCGAGCCAGCTGGAGACGGCATCGGTCTGACGTACCGACTTCGCCGGGTTCGATCCCCGGGGCGTGCATCTCCGTCAGTTGTGTCGTGAGGCTCGGGTGTGGCAAGGGGACACGCAGTGAGTCCCGTCACCCTGCAAATCAACCTCGCGCCCACGGATTATCCGCACGCGCGGCTCATCCTTCCGCACCAGCTCCGCCAGCTCGGTCCCTCCGTGCAGGAGGTGCTGCTGGTCATCGACCTGCACCGTAGTCAGGGTGCGCGCTTCGCGGGAGCATGGGAGGAGCGCAAGCCGAAGATGGAGCGGCTGCTGTCGGAGTTGTCCGCCGGTGACTCGCGCATCCGCGTGGTGGCGGTGGACTACTCGCTGGAGACCACCCGCGCCCTGTCCGAGCAGTTCTTCGGGGGCACGCGGCTGCCGATGAAGGACTCGCGTGGAGGGCCGTACCACTCGTACTTCTTCGGGCTGGCGGCGGCGGCGCATCGGCATGTGCTGCACCTGGACGCGGACATGCTCATCGGTGGCGGCTCGCGCACCTGGATGGCGGAGGCGGAGGCGCAGCTCGCGGCGCGTGAGGAGCTGGTGAGCTGCAGTCCGCTCTCGGGCCCGCCCCGGGCGGATGGCACGGTGGCGGGAGCCCCGCGCTGGTTCGAGCCGGACGGGCGAGTGCCCGGCGCCTTTCGCTACCGCCGCTTCAGCAGCCGCGTCTTCTTCGTGGACCGGGACGCCTTCGTGCGTCGCGTGGGCCCGTTGCGCGCGAAGCTGGCGCCTCCGATTCACGTGCTGCGCGCACTGCGTGCGGGCAATCCGCCGTACCGCGAGCCGGAGAACCTCGTCACGCGGACCCTGGTCCGGCGTGGACTGTGGCGGCTGGACTTCCAGGGCACGGCGCCGGGCTTGTGGACGTTGCACCCGCAGTACCGCTCGCCCACGTTCTATGAGCGGCTGCCGGAGTTGATTGCCCGCGTGGAGTCCGGCGACATGCCCGACGCGCAGCGCGGCCAGGAGAACGTGCAGGACTGCCTGGTGGACTGGTCCGACGTGCGGGCGGCGCGGAAGAAGTGGTGGCGGCGCGGGTAGGGGAGGGCGCGTCGCGGAGAGGCCGGTGGGCCGCTCTGCCTGAACGGCGAGGGTGCGGGCGGAGTGGCGGAGCGGCGAGTGGGCCCTGGCTCATTGTGCGGGTCCCCCTCGGTCGAGGCATGCTCGGGCCGCTGAGCATGCGTCGCGGCGGAATCACGCCTCGGTGCATGGGCGGGTGCCGCTTCCCGTCAGGAATCCTGGCGCTGGCCGTCTGCGCGCGTGCCCCGATATGCGCGAACCCGCCCGGCTGGACGTCTTCGGTGACCTGCTGCCCCCAGGAGCCCTCTCCCGTTGCGGCACCCACCGCTTCTGGCATCCCCCGGATACGAGCCTCGGCGGGCTGTTCGCGGTCGGCTTCTCGCCTGACTCCCGGCGGCTCGTGTCGGCCAAGGGACTGACGGCTCGTGTCTGGGACCTGGAGGACGGCCGCGAGCGCGCCGTCCTGTCGGGCCACACGGACATCCTGCGCGCGGCGCTCTACGTGTCCGCGGAGCGCATCGTCACGGCGGCGCACGACGGCACGGTGCGCCTGTGGAACGCGGAGGACGGCACCGAGCTGCGGCGCTGGACGCTCGCGCGAGCCGTCCGCTGTCTCTCACTCTCTTTCGATGGCCGGACGCTGCTGGCCGCGACCGAAGCACCGGATGGCTTCGCCGTGCTCGACCTGGAGCGTGACGAGCCCCTTCGCCAGGTGTGCCAGGAGGACGCGGTCGCTGGCACAGAGCTCGTCACCTTCTCGCCCGACGGCACGCAGGTCTTCACCATCGAACAGCAGTGGAGGGCCCTCCCTCCCGCGCGTCTGTGCGCCTTCGACTTCGAGACCGGAGCCCTGCAATGGGCGGTGCATGGCGTTCCGAGCTACCTGCCCTGGATGCACTTCTCCCGGGATGGCCAGCAGGTGACCTGCGCATTCGAAACGCGAGCGCATCCGTCTCCCATGACCTTCCACACCCGCACGGGTACGCCGGTGCCCACCGAGCCCGAGTCGCTGCCGTTCGCGCGGTGCTCCCTCCCCGACGGCACGCTGGTGAAGATGGGGGACGGCACGGTCGAGCTTCACCGCCACGGGGCGATGGTGCGGGAGTTCCCCCTTCCCACGGACTGCGGCGGCGAGCTGGGACGGCCGGTGCCCTCCCCAGATGGGCGCTACGTGGCCTTCTATGGGAAGGGCCCCACCCTCCTGCCGCTGG
This sequence comes from Pyxidicoccus caerfyrddinensis, assembly GCF_010894405.1. Taxonomy (GTDB): domain Bacteria; phylum Myxococcota; class Myxococcia; order Myxococcales; family Myxococcaceae; genus Myxococcus; species Myxococcus caerfyrddinensis. The sequence goes on along the minus strand of NZ_JAAIYA010000030.1, from coordinate 48,722 downwards.
AGGTGTCGACGGGAAGGCTGGGCCCGGCCCGCGCCCACCGTGGCGGTGTCTGGGACGTCACCTTCTCCCGGGATGGGCGCCGGCTGCTGACCTACGCGTGGGATGGCACCCTGCGCGTCTGGGATTGCGCGACGGGCACCCAGGTGTCGTGTGACGACATGTTCCGCCGGTTCAGGGCCCGTCACGGCTACATCGAGCATTCATGCCTGGCGGACGGGAACATGTGGGTCTCCACGTGGCCAGACGTCATCGTCGACGGCCTTACGGGCGCCGAGGTGGAGGCCGAGGGAGGCTTCAGGCCCTACCGCGTCAGCTGGTCGGGTGACGCCGCGCTGCTCGCGCACTTCCGCGAGGATGAAGAGGAGCGTCCCGCCATCGTGCACGACGCGCGCACGGGACGGCAGCTCCGGAAGGTGCCCCTGCCCCTCGTGAAGGGCGAGGCTCGCGCGCTCTCCCGGAACGGGCGCTTCCTGGCGACGTGGGAGAGCTACAGGTCGCCGCCGGAGGCCCATACCGTCATCCGCATCTGGGACCTGGACCGTCGGGCGCTGTGCTGCGAGCAGTTCCCGCGCGACTCGACGCCGTGGCAACTGCGGTTCACCCCTGACGACCGGTGGTTCGCCTTCATCGAGCAGCCGAGCACGCTCGTCCTCGTCGACCTGGAGCACCCGGAGCGCCAGCGCAGGCTGGAGTCACCGGTGCCCATCTCGGCCTTCGCCTTCTCCGAGGACAGTCAGCACGTGGCCCTCGGGAACCAGAACGGGCAGGTGCGCGTGTGCGGGCTGGATGGGCGGCTGCTCGGAGTGCTCGAAGGACATCGCGATGACGTGCGCGCCGTGGCCTTCTCCGCGGATGGCCGGTGGCTGGCCTCGGGGAGCACGGACACGACGGCGGTCATCTGGCCTCGTGAGGCGTGGGACTCCTGGATGGGCTCGGAGGTTGCGCCTCACCGCTGAGGTCTCAGCGCAGGGCCTTCTCCGACGTGACGATGCCGTCCGCGTCCGCGTAGAGGTGGTGGCCCGGCGTAAAGGTGACGCCGGCGAAGCGCACCTCCACGTCGCGCTGGCCCTCGTTGCGCTTGCTGCTCTTGAGCGGATGCGTGCCGAGCGCCTTCACGCCGACGGCGGTGCGGCCCACCTCCTCCGCGTCGCGGATGCAGCCATTCACCACCACACCGGCCCAGCCGTTCTTCTCCGCGAGCATGGCCAGGATGTCACCCACCAGCGCGCAGCGGCGGCTGCCTCCGCCGTCCACCACCAGCACGCGGCCCTGGCCCGGCTCCTCCAGCGCCTTGCGCACCAGGGAGTTGTCCTCCGGCGCGCGCACCGTGCTGATGGGGCCGGAGAAGCCGCGCCGGCCGCCGTAGTCGAGGAAGCCGGGCTCGGCGATTTGGAAGTGCGCGCTGCCCGCGTGCTCGTCGCAGAGGTCGGCGGTCTTCAGGGTCGTGGACTCGCTCATGGCATTCGAGCCTGCTCAGGGCTCGCGTGAGGACGCAACGTCCAACGCACGGAGGTCCTCCGCGTCCAGTTTCAACTTGAACGCCCGGAGCAAATCCCGCACCTGCTCGACGGACGTCGCGCTCGCGATGGGAGAGACGACGGTGCGCTGGGTGCCGAGCCACGCGAGCGCCACCTGTGCGAGCGTCGCGCCATGGCGCTTGGACACGCCGTCCATCGCCTCCAGCACGCCCCAGCCGCGCGCGTTGTCGTACTTCTTCAGGACGCCTGCGGCGCGAGGAGACGGCGGCGTCGGCTGGCCCTTGCGGTACTTGCCGGTGAGGAAGCCGGAGGCGAGCCCGTAGTAGGGGGCCGTCGCGAGGCCCTCGCGCTCGCAGATGTCCCGCAGTGCTCCCTCGTAGGAGGACCGCGCGGCCAGGTTGTATTCCGGTTGCAGCACCGTGTAGCGAGCGAGGTTGCCGCGCCGTGACGCCTCCAGCGACTCCGTGAGCCGCTGCGGCGTGTGGTTGCTCGCGCCGAGCGCACGCACCTTGCCGGCGCGCACGAGCGAGTCGAACGCGGACATCGTCTCCTCGGGCGGCGTCTTCGGGTCCTCGTAGTGCGCGTAATACAGGTCGATGGTGTCCACCCGGAGCCGGCGCAGCGAGTCCTCGACGGCGCGCAGGATGTGCTCCCTGCCCAGGCCGGCGCCGCTCTCCACCTGCGCGCCCACCTTCGTCGCGATGACCACGCGGTTGCGCACGCCGCGCTCCGTCAGCCACTTCCCGAGAATCGTCTCCGACTCGCCGCCCTTGTTGCCCGGCACCCAGCGCGAGTACACGTCCGCCGTGTCGATGAAGTTGCCGCCGCCCTCGACGTAGGCATCGAGCACCGCGAACGAGGTGGCCTCGTCGCACGTCCAGCCGAACACGTTGCCGCCCAGGCACAGCGGCGAGACCTTCAGGTCGCTCGTGCCGAGTGCCTTCCGTGCTTCCATCGTCTTCTGCGTCATGCGCGTCTCTCCCGGCTCGGTGAGGCCGTCGCCGGACGTCCGGGCCCCGCCGAGGTTTGCGGGCACGAAGGTAAAGGGAAGGGTACGGGAGCGCTCGGGTTTCCGGGCCCGACTCCGGCGGAAGGAATGTTCATTCCGCTGAGTGACGTTCCGGCCGGAGGACCTGTCCAGGGTCGGACGGGAGGTTGCTCGGAGTACTCCTGTCAGGGACGCGCGACCTGTGCCCGCCATGCCGGCCACCAGGCAGGCGGCCGCGCTCACCGCTCGCGATGCCCACCACGTTCACGTCCGCAGGCGTTCCTCCATGGGCCCGTTGCACTCCCTTCACCGAGCCCGGCTGGAAGAATCCAATCTAGGACGATTTGCGGTGAAACCTGTTTCTTCCGTTCCCGAGGGCTGCGTCCATAATCGGGCCCTGACGGAACGGAGAAGCGGTGGGCATGGGAGCGGGCATGGGTGGACGGCAGACGAGCCCGCGCCGCGTGTTATGGAACGCGCCATGAACCACGCTCACAGTCAGGCCCTCTTCTCCCGTGCGCAGGCGCGCATCCCGGGTGGGGTGAACTCTCCGGTGCGCGCCTTCCGAGGCGTGGGAGGTGACCCCATCTTCTTCCGTGAGGGCGCTGGCGCGTGGCTCACGGACGTGGACGGCAACCGCTACGTGGACCTCGTCGGCAGCTGGGGTCCGCTCATCCTCGGCCACGCGTACCCGCCCATCATCGACGCCATCATCGACGCGGCGAAGCGCGGCACCACCTACGGCGCGCCCACCGCGGCCGAGGTCGAGTTCGCCGAGCTCATCTGCGCCACCATGCCGGCGGTGGAGATGGTGCGCCTGGTCTCCAGCGGCACCGAGGCCACCGTGGCCGCCGTTCGCGTCGCGCGCGGCTTCACCGGCCGCGAGTTCATCCTCAAGTTCGAGGGCTGCTTCCACGGCGCGGGTGACCCGTTCCTCGTGAAGGCGGGCAGCGGCGTGGAGACGCTGGGCCTGCCGGACTCGCCGGGCGTGCCGCAGGCGCTCGCGAAGCTGACCCTCACCGCGCCCTTCAACGACCTGGGTGCGGTGGAGCGCCTCTTCGCGGAGAAGGGCAAGGACATCGCCTGCGCCATCATCGAGCCGGTGGTGGGCAACATGGGCGTGCTGGTGCCGAAGCCGGGCTACCTCGAGGGGCTCCAGGCGCTCTGCCAGAAGCACGGCGTGCTGTTCGTCATGGACGAGGTGATGACGGGCTTCCGGCTGGCGCGCGGTGGCGCGCAGGAGCTGTACGGGCTGAAGCCGGACCTGACCACCATGGCCAAGGTGATTGGCGGTGGCATGCCGCTGGGCGCGTACGGCGGCCGGGCGGACATCATGTCGAAGGTGGCGCCGGCGGGGCCGGTGTACCAGTCCGGCACGCTGTCGGGGAACCCGGTGGCGGTGGCCGCGGGCATGGCGTGCCTCAAGGCGCTCGCGGCGCCCGGCACGTACAAGCGGCTGGAAGAGGTGAGCCGCATGCTGGCGGAAGGGCTCGCCGCCGAGGCGAAGGCCGCGGAGGTGCCCGTCACCATCAACCGCGTGGGCAGCATGCTCACCGTGTTCTTCACGAGCGAGGCCGTCTACGACTACCCCACCGCGAAGAAGGCGGACACGGCGCGCTTCGGGCGCTTCTTCCACGCCATGCTGAACGAGGGTGTCTACCTGCCGCCGAGCCAGTTCGAGGCGGCGTTCGTTTCGCTGGCCATTGGCGAGCCCGAAGTGGCGCACGTGCTCGCGGCGGCGAGAAAGGCCTTCCGCTCGCTTGGCAAGACCGGTTGAGCCGGAGCCCCTGGCGGGCCCCGTTCGCTTCGGTCCCTATACCCTCGTGCGCCGCATTGGCGCCGGGGGCATGGGTGAGGTGTTCCTCGCGCGTGAGGAGCCGCAGCGCCGCGCCGTCGTGGTGAAGAAGGTCCTCCCGCAGCTCATGGCGGACCCGCGCTTCGTCGGCCGCTTCCGCGACGAGGCCCGGGTGATGGTGCGGCTCGCGCACCCGAACATCGCTCGCGTCTACGCCATGGGCGAGGTGGAGGGGGAGCTCTACCTGTCCATGGAGTACGTGCAGGGCAAGACGCTGAGCCGGCTCGCGTACCGGCTGCGGCAGCTCGGCAGGACCATCCCGCTGGGCATCCTCCTGCACCTGGGACAGCGACTGTGCGAGGGGCTCGCGTACGCGCACGACGCGAAGGACGAGGAGGGCCACCCGCTGCACCTGGTGCACCGGGATTTGTCCCCCGCCAACGTGTGCCTCAGCTACGCGGGCGAGGTGAAGATCATCGACTTCGGCGCGGCGCAGTCCACGCTGAAGGAGCAGCAGACGGCGCCGCGGGTGGTGATTGGCAACCTGACGTACATGTCGCCGGAGCAGGCGCGGAAGCGCTTCGTGGACCGGCGCGCGGACGTGTACGCGGCGGGCGCGCTCTTGTGGGAGCTGGTGGCCTGGAAGCCGCTGGCGCAGCGTGGAGACCCGGTGGAGCGCTGGCGGCGCGCGGCGTATCCGACGTGGGAGCCCGCGGGGCGCATCCGCCAGGGCGTGCCGGCGAGCCTGGACGCGCTGCTGATGCGCGCGCTCGCGTCCGAGCCGGAGCACCGCTTCCCGGACGCGGTGGCGCTGGGCGAGGAATTGGCGCGCATCAAGGTGAAGCTGACCCCGAACGTGGGCGACGCGGACGTCGCGCGCCTCATGGAGAGCGCCTTCCCGCGCGAGAAGGTGGCGGAGGAGAACGCGCTCAGCGAGCTGCTGCGCGAGGACGCGTCCCGCAAGCGCACCGAGCGCGAGGTGAGCGTCGCCGTGCTCACCCCGCCCAACGCGCTCGCCTTCGAGCACAGCGGCATCGACACGCCCGAGGACTTCGTACCGCAGGAGCGCGCCGACGCCGAGAGCCCGGACGCTTCAGCCGGAGCCGACGCTTCGACAGCGCACGGTGCTTCAATCGCGGAGCGTGGCGGTGCCGGCGCCCCGGAAGCGCATGGCGCGCCGCGAGGCACGGCCGGCGTGACGGCGCTGTACGGAGTGGGGCCGCGAGCGGAGGACGCCGTCGTCACCCAGGCCCTGGAAGCGTCGAAGCTACCGGGGCCCGACGGGCGCGTGCCGGACGCCGTCACCGAAGCGCTGGAGGCGTCGAAGGTGCCCGTTCCCGGCAAGCGCGTGCCGGACGCCGCCGCCACCGAGGCCCTGGAGGCGTCGAAGGTCCTCGTGGCGATTGAACAGGCCGAGGCCGCGCGGGCCAGCGGTGCCCGGCCCGTTCCCATGTTCCCCGGTAGGGAGGACACGGTGACGCCGGTGATGACCCCCCGGGCGAAGTCCGCGCCACGCCGCGCGCCGCGCGAGACGCAGGTGGGCTTCGGCGTGGACATCTCCCAGTCGCTGGACTCGGCGTCGGTGGAGGCGCGGCGGCTGGAGCTGGTCCGCGCCATCACCGGAGAAGGCGAGGCCGCGACGGTGCCTCCGTCACGGGGCCGCCGCGCCCTGCTCGCCGCGGGCATCTTCGCGGGGGCGTGCGCGCTGGGGCTCGGCGTGGCCTGGGCGCTGGTGCACCACCCGTAGTTTCAGAAGCCCTCGGCCACCGCCACCTGGGCCGCGGACCCATCCAGGGGCAGGTAGAGCCGGAAGGTGGTGCCCTGTCCCGGCTGGGACTCCAGCGCCACCCGTCCCTGGTGCGACTCGATGATGCGCTTCACCACCGCGAGGCCCAGGCCGGTGCCCTTGGCCTTGGTGGTGAAGAAGGGCTCGAAGATGCGCGCGCGCACCTCGGGGGAGATGCCCGGGCCGCTGTCGGCGAACTGCACCTCCACCTCCGGCGAGCCCGGCGCGCGCCGCACGCTGGCGCGCAGCATGCCGCCCTGGGGCATGGCCTGCACCGCGTTGATGGCCAGGTTGAGGAAGGCCTGCCGCATCATCCGCTCGTCCACCGTCACCGACGGCACGTCGTCCGACAGCTCCAATTCCACGCGCACCTTGCCAGCGGCTTCCGCCAGCGCGCCGCGCACCGCGTCCTCCACCAGCGGCGACAGCGGCACCGCGTACGGGTGCGGCGCGGGCGGCCGCGCGAAGGTGAGCAGGTCCGCGACGATGCGGTTGAGCCGGTCCGCCTCCTCGCCCACGATGTCCACCAGCGGCACCGCCGGACTGTCCGGCCCGATGATGCGGCGGATGGACGCCACCGAGTTGAAGATGGCGCCCAGCGGGTTGCGCACCTCGTGGGCCACCACCGCGGACAGCTCGCCCAGCGCCGCCAGCCGCTCGCGGCGCACGAGCTGCGCCTGCGTCCGCGCCAGCTCCACGTAGCTGGCCTTCAGGTCCTCCACCAGCCGCGCGCCCTCGCGGGCCAGCGCGAACTGGTTGGCGATGGCGCTCGCCCGCTCCACCTCCGCGGGCGTGAAGCGGCGCGGCCACCGCGTCTCCACCGCCATGATGACGCCCACCGGCCGCTCGTGGACCACCAGCGGCAGCACCAGGAAGGCGCGTCCCTCCGCCGCGCGCCGTATCTCCTGGTTGACGCGCAGGTCCGCCTCGGCGTCCTCCACGAGCACCACCTCGCGCGTGTGGAACGCCATCGCCGACAGCGAGGAGTAGGCCGGCAGCAGCGGCATGCTTCGCCCGAGCAGCTCCGGGTGGCCGCCCGTGGCGGAGCGAATCTCCAGCCGCTCACCGGTGACGTCCGGCAGCAGCACGTACGCATCCGGCGTGTCGACGATGCGCGCCAGGCTGGTGACGCCGGTGGCCATCAGCTTGTCCAGCTCCAGCGTGGCCGCCAGCGCCTTGGCCACCTCGTGCAGCAGCGCCATGTCCTCCGCGCGCCCGCGCAGCTCGTGCAGCAGCCGGTGGGACTCGATGGCCGCCGCGAAGTGGCTGCCCATGGCCTGCAGCGTCTCGCGCTCCAGCGGGGTGAGTGGCCGCTGCTCGCGGAAGAGCACGGTGAGGGTGCCCACGCCCCGCGAGCGCACCCGCAGCGGCACCACCACCACGGTGTGGAAGCCCTGCCGGGCCAGCTCGTCGCGCAGCAGGCCGGGGCAGGCCCTCACGTCCCGCTCCAGCGGCGCTCCGTCCCGCTGCGCCTGGCCGGACAGGCCACCCGCCTGCCACAGGTGGGCGAAGTGCTCCGACGTGTCGTCCTCCAGGCCGGTCGCGTACGCCAGCTCCACCTCCGGCGCGCCGTCCATCGGCAGCAGCAGGGCCACCGCGTCGCAGCCCAGCAGGTCGACGATTTCCGCGGTGCCCGGGCCGAAGAAGGCATGTGGGTGCGGCGCCGAGGCCGCCTCCGAGGCCAGCCGGTTGAGCGAGGCCAGTGCCGTGTTCTGCGCGGACAGCCGGGAGATGGTGAGCGCCGCGTCCAGCGCCGCGGACACCTGGGCGCCGAAGAGCCGCACCGACGGCAGCTCCTCCTCGCGAAGCCAGTCCCCCGCCAGCGCGAGCATCGCCCGCCCCTGTCCCTCCACGTCGATGCGCACCGCGATGACGTGCGGCTGCCCGGCGCGCTGCAGTCCCACGCGCACCTCGTCCGCGAGGGCGGGGCCGCTCGCCTCCAGGAACCGCCCCGCCTCCTGCGGCAGCTCCGGCGAGTAGGCCGCGCCCTCGCTCCAGGCCCGCTCCAGCACCAGGGACCACTGGCCCACCACGTCCCGCACCCAGCGGCCGCTCAGCGTCTGGGCCTCCGGAGGCACCAGCTCCGGTGGCACGAAGGTCTGTCCCAGCCGCACGCCCGGGCCCTCGGGGGACAGCCAGGCGAAGGCGAGCCCCAGCTCCTCCAGCCCGGAGAACATCCGGCGCAGCACCTCGCCCTCGGTGCGCAGCGCGGGCAGCCCCGCGCCCAGCTCCGCCAGTCGCTGCAGCACCGCGCGGCGCCGGCTGCGCGAGGTGGCGTCCCGCACCATCACCACGAAGTCCTCTCCGTTGGGGATGACGGTCATCTCCGTGCGCCGGTCGCCCGTGGCGGTGCGCACCGTCGCCTCGTAGATGGTGGGGACGAGCTCGCCCCGCATCCGCCGCGCGTGACGCCCGGCCAGCTCCGCCGCGCTGGCTTCGTCCAGCGCCGAGGTGAAGGGCTGCCCCAGCAGCGACTCGTAGGGGCGTCCCAGGAACGTCAGCAGGGCCTCGTTCAGGTACACGAAGCGGCGGTCCCGGATGACGGCGACGCCCAGGGGCATCGCATCGAAGGGGCTGTAGGTAGCCCGGAGGTTGGTGGCGGCGGTCACGGCCCCCCAACTCTTCCACTGCTTTCAAGCCGGGGGGTAGGGGTGACCCCCTCACTTCGCCCACCAGCCCACAGCAAAGGGCCGCGCCTCAGGGCTTTCCCCTAGAACGGCGGGGCCGTCCCGTGTCAGGCGAACGGCCGACGCGCCCCGTCAGCGCGGGACGGGGCGCGAGGGCCGGGGCCCGTCGCGTGCTCAGCGAGGCGCGCCGCCCGCGTCGTACTCGGCGCTGCGGTGGTGGACCTTCTGGTACAGGCCGATGAGCTCCGCCTCGCCGAGGATGTGGCCATCCATGGCGTCCAGCAGGTCCAGGCGCGTGGGCCGGCCCAAATCCGGCAGCACGGTGTCCAGCGCGTACATCCGGAAGTAGTAGCGGTGGCGGCCCACCGGCGGCATGGGGCCGCCGTAGCCCTGGCGCTTCCAGTCGTTCAGCCCCTGGCGCGCGCCCGCGGGGAGCACGTCCGGGGTGGCGCCCTCGGGCAGGGCCTGCGTGCCGGGAGGGATGTTGTAGAGGACCCAGTGGGACCAGGTCATCTGGGGGTTGCGCGGGTCCGGCGCGTCCGGGTCCTCCACGATGAGCGCCAGGCTCTTCGTCCCGGCCGGCGGGTTCGACCACTGCAGGGGTGGGGAGAGGTCATCGCCCTCGCCCGTGTAGGCGATGGGGATGAGGTCTCCGTCCTTGAAGCGGGGGGACGTGAGCGCGAGGGGCTTCGGCATGGAGTCCTCCGAGATGCGAATGGGATTTGCCAGAGCAAGCTGGCGACGCCCGCCCCCGGGAGACGAGGAGCGGTGGGGCGAGCGCTGGCGCCCCGGCTGCCAGGGGGACGGAGCGGCCTGCCCCTCCGCCCTGCTTGATGGGAGCCCCCAGGACTCCGCCAGGACTGGAAGGCGGACAGGAGGCGGGGCGCTTCCAGCCTGAGCGCCACCCGGCGCGCCAGGCGGGGAGCGAGGGTTTTCTCCCCTGCTCGGGCAGATCGCGATAGCGCAGCTTCCGGATGCCGCAATCGCCGCTGGGGGCCGGTGTCCAGGGCTGGATGGTAGCGGTTGCGTGTGCCGCTCATTCGGTGCTAAGCGGCGCCCGCGCGTGCTGGGGATGGGGTCGGGTGGCGCAGGAAACCCGAGGTTTTCCCGGGGTTTGGGGAGGCGTCGAATGGCGGAGAAGGAACCCCGGGAAGACAAGCCGGCCTCGGACGGCGGCGAGCTGGGCGAGACGGCGCGCCAGATGAGGGCCGCGGAGCCCTACCTCGCGGCGGTGTGGAAGCTGACGGGTGGCGCGGTGGTGGGTGTGCTGGGTGGCTACTGGCTGGACAAGTGGCTGGGGACGGGGCCGTGGCTGCTGGTGGGACTGAGCCTGTTGGGGATTTGCGTGGGCTTCTACGGATTCCTCCGGGAGATGGCCCGACTGGGGAAGCGGAAGTGACGGGGAAGGGCGCGAAGAAGGACTCCTTCGGGGCGCACGCGGGGCTGGAGGCGGGCGTGGCGGTGGTGGGCGTGGCAATCGCCGCGCTGCTGCCGAAGCTGGTGGAGGACAAGGTCGCCGCGCTGTGGGGTGTGGGGCTGGCGGCGCTCAGCGGAGCGGTGGCGCTGGGGCTGAATCGGCGGGCGTTGCGGCACGACCTCAACGCCGCGCTGAAGGTGGTGGGTGTGGTGTTCGGCCTCAGGGCGGTGAGTGTGCTGGCGGGGTTGCTGGGCGTGATGTCGCGCGGAATGGCTGCGTTGCCATTCGTCGCCGGTTTCTTCGGCGTCTACTTCGCGCTGCAGTTGATTGAAGTGAGCTACGTGATAGCCGCGTCCAAGAGCGCGGCGGGCGGAGACGAGTGATGCGCAAGGCAATGGTGCTGATCGCCAGTCTGTTCGCGGCCGTGGCGTGGGCCTCTCCGGAGCACGGTGAGGCCGCCGCTGGAGAGCACGGCGCCGCCGCGGGTGAGCACGGTGCCGCGGCTGCCGGTGAGCACGGTGAAGACGTGCCGGGGTACATCCTCCACCACGTCACCGACTCGCGGGAGATGGAGCTGGAAGTCCCCCTGGGCAAGCCCATCCACCTGGGGACGCTGCCCACCCTCCTCATCCCGTTCCACGACGGCGCGTGCACGCCGAAGATGACGGACCACGGCGAGGTGATGCCGGGCCTCATGGAGGGCTGCCTGGACCTGTCCCTCACCAAGCACACGGTGTTCATGTTCGCGTCGGCGGCCCTGCTGCTCATCACCATGCTCGTCTGGAGCAACCGCGACAAGACGAAGCTGGTGCCGCGCGGCACGGGCGCCAACCTCATCGAGATGCTGGTGCTCTTCGTGCGCGACGAGCTGGCCATCAAGAACATCGGCAAGGAGGAGGGCCCGCGCTACGTCCCGTACCTCCTGACGGCGTTCTTCTTCATCCTCTTCATGAACCTGCTGGGCCTGGTGCCCTGGATGTCCACGGCCACCGGCAACATCGCCGTCACGCTGGCCCTGGCGTTGTGCACCTTCATCGTCACCCAGGCGGCCAGCATCCGCGCGGCGGGCATCGGCGGCTACCTCAAGCACCTGACCGGCGGCGTGGCCCCGTGGCTGTGGCCCATCATGATTCCGGTGGAAATCCTGGGCCTGTTCACCAAGCCCTTCGCCCTCACGATGCGTCTGTTCGCCAACATGCTGGCGGGCCACGTCGTCCTCTTCTTCCTCCTGGGCCTCATCTTCATCCTCGGCCACCCCGGGGTTGCCGCGGTGAGCGTGCCCTTCGCGTTCGCCATCTACCTGCTGGAGCTGTTCGTGGCCTTCGTGCAGGCGTACGTCTTCACGATGCTGTCCGCGCTGTTCATCGGCATGGGTGTCGCCATGGGCCACCACGCGCACGATGACCACGGCCACGAGGGCCACCACGAGGGTGGCGCCAGCCACGACCACGGCCGCGCCCACCACTGACGAGTTGGCGGGGCGCGCGGTCTCAGGCGCCCCGCGTTGAAGACCCGGCGGTTCGAAAGGCCGCTGGAGGTAGTCCCAAAGGGATGAAACCGACCCCCCCACAAGCGGGTCATCACCTACGAAAGAAGAAGTGCTTCCATGACGAACCTCGCTCTCGCCTTCCTCTCCGCCGGTATCGGCGCTGGCCTCTCCATCATCGGTGCCGGCCTCGGCATCGGTAAGCTCGCCGCCGCCGCCATGGACGCCACGGGCCGTCAGCCGGCCGCCGGTGGTGACATCCGCACCACCATGATCATCGCCGCGGCCCTCATCGAAGGCGCCACGCTGTTCGCGCTGGTCGTCTGCATCCTGCTCGCCACCAAGGCCTCCTAAGGCGAGCGCAGTCCGAAGCTTCACCGGACTCGAGTCGGTACCCGCGGGTGTCCATCGCGGGTGCCGACTTTCGCCGGTCGCAGTCACCGTCGATTTCGAACCCTCCCTCCCTCACGCCGGACACCCGTCATGCTCCTGCCCCCTGTCCTCGCCGCCAGCAGCTTCGTGTCGGTCCAACCGGGCCTCATCTTCTGGACCCTGGTCACCTTCGTCATCGTCTTCTTCGTCCTGCGCTGGAAGGCGTGGGGGCCCATCCTGCAGCTGGTGCAGGAGCGCGAGAAGCAGATTGCCAACGCCGTCGAGAGCGCCAAGCGTGAGCGCGCCGAGGCGGAGAAGCTGCTCGCCGACCAGAAGACTGCCATCGCCGAGGCCCGCCGCCAGGCCGCCGAGGACACCCGCCGCATCCAGGCGGAGATGGAGAAGTTCCGCGAGGAGCTGATGGCCAAGAGCCGCAAGGAGGCCGAGGAGCTGAAGCTCAGCGCCCGCCGCGAGATCGAGGAGCAGAAGACGAAGGCCATCGCCGAGGTCCGCGCCATGGCGGTGGACCTGTCCATTGAGGTGGCCGGCAAGCTCATCAACGAGCGCATGGACGACAGCAAGCACCGCGCGCTGGCCGACCAGTTCGTGCAGGGCCTGGCGCCAAGCGGCACCGGCGCTGTCAGTCGCACCGCCTAGTTCGGGGAAGCGCGCCCCCCGGCGCGCGCGTTCCAGGGAATCACCATGGCTCTATCCATCGGCATCGTCGGGCTCCCCAACGTGGGCAAGTCCACCCTGTTCAACGCGCTGTCGGCCGCGGGCGCGCAGGCGGCCAACTACCCCTTCTGCACCATTGAACCCAACGTCGGCGTGGTGCCCGTGCCGGATGACCGGCTGGACAAGCTGACGGCGCTCATCAAGCCGCTCAAGAAGGTTCCCACCTCGCTCGAGTTCGTGGACATCGCCGGCCTGGTGCGCGGCGCCTCCAAGGGCGAGGGACTGGGCAACCAGTTCCTTGGCAACATCCGCCAGGTGAACGCGGTGCTCCACGTGCTGCGCTGCTTCGAGGACGACAACGTCACCCACGTCGAGGGTGGGGTGAACCCGGTGAGGGACCGGGACGTCGTCGACACGGAGCTGTGCCTCAAGGACCTGGAGACGGTGGAGAAGCGCCGCGAGCGCACCCAGAAGAACACCAAGGTCGGCGGCAAGGCGGGCGACGAGGCGAAGGCCGAGCTCGTGCTGCTGGACCGCGTGAAGGCGGGCCTGGACGCGGGCACCACCGTGCGCGCGCAGAAGCTGACGGAAGAAGAGCGCGCCGTCATCCGCGACCTCTTCCTGCTCACCGACAAGCCGGTGCTGTACGTGGCCAACATCGGCGAGTCGGAGATTGGCAAGGAGGACTCCAACAAGCACGTGCAGGCCGTGCGGGAGATGGCGAAGCAGGAGGGTGCCGAGGTGGTGGTGCTCGCCGCCGCCATGGAGTCCGAAATCCAGCAACTCCCCGAGGAGGAGCGCGCGGGCTTCCTGGAGAGCGCGGGCCTCAAGGAGCCGGGCCTGCACAAGATAGCGCGCGAGGGCTACAAGCTGCTGGGCCTGTGGACGTACTTCACGGTGGGCGAGCAGGAGTGCCGCGCGTGGACCATCCAGAAGGGCTACAAGGCCCCGCAGGCGGCCGGCGTCATCCACTCGGACTTCGAGCGCGGCTTCATCAAGGCCGAGGTCATGCGTTGGGAGGACCTGGTGAAGCTGGGCAGTGAGTCCGCCGTGAAGGAGAAGGGCATGCTGCGCGTGGAAGGCAAGGAGTACGTCGTCCAGGACGGCGACTGCATGCACTTCCGCTTCAACGTGTAGGCCGCACTTCAGGACCGGGTCGTACCGCGCGGGCGCTTCCCACCAGGGAGCGCCCGCGATGCGTTTGGCGTTTTAGAGCCGGCCCGGTCCGCGCAGCAGGGTGAACACCCACAGGCCCACGGCCACCAGCGCGAGCGCGGTGGTGAAGAGGGCGCTGCGGCGCGCGACGGAAGAGCCGCCGGACTGGCGTGTCGCGTAGAACCACGCCCCTCCCACGCGCAGGACGAGGAAGCCGGCGAGCAGCACCGGGCCCACCACCTGCCAGCCCGCGGGCCGCGTCAGCAGCACGGCCCACGAGGCAACGAGGGAGATGTTGCCCAGCAGGGACAGCAGGGCGAGCCGGGGGTGCGTGCGTCGGGAGTCCACGGCGCGGGAGTCTCCCCGTGACGCCCCGGCCTGCCAAACCGCTTGTTTGCCAGCCGTACCGAGTTTTCACGATTTGACTGTACGGGTGTGTGTCCCGTTACCGTGTGTGCCCATCCCCCCCCGCACACCCCGTAATCCCGTCTCTGGAGAGATCCGCTTGCACATGCGAAGACGAGTTGTCGTCTCCATGGCTGTTGGTGCTGGTGTCCTGGCGTTGGCGGCTCCCGCGTCCGTACGTGCGTATCGCACGTGGGCCGAGGAGCAGCGCCGTCTGCGCTTCGAGGACTTCATGCAGCAGCCCGGCGAAGACGCACCCCCGCAGCTCAAGGCCGAAGTCGAGGAAGAGCTCTTCGAGGACTCCTACCGCGAAGAGGACATCGACGATGCCTTCGCCCGCTGGATGGCCCACAAGGCCTACTGGGGCATCCCCACCGCGCAGGGCACGGACACGCTGCTGGCCGAGGCCCGCGCCGAGTCGGAGCGCTGGGCGCACCTGATGCCGCGCGCACCGGGCCTGAAGGGGCTGGGGCAGAACGCCAACTCCTGGGTGAACCTGGGGCCCACGGACGCGAAGTTCCAATACAACGGCACGCTCTACACGCAGGTGGACTCCGGCCGCCTCACCAACATCGCGGTGGACCCGAGAGACCAGAACGTCGCGTACATCTCCACCTCCGGCGGCGGCGTGTGGAAGACGTACGACTTCTTCGCGCCGGACCCGACGTGGCACCCGGTGACGGAGACGCTGGGCAACCTGGCCGTGGGTGACATGGCCATGGACCCGCAGGACCCGGACACGCTGTACCTGGGCCTGGGGGACTTCACGGACCTGGCCGGCGGCCAGGTGGTGAAGACCACCAATGGCGGCTCGAGCTGGGGCACGCCGGTGGCGCTGTCCGGCACGTACCCGGCCGGCTCGGGCGGGCTGACGGTGCGGGCGCTGCGCGTGCGCGCCATGAAGGTGGACCCGAGCGCGCCCAACATCATCCTGGTGGGCACGGAGGCGGGCCTGTACCGCTCCACCGACTCGGGCGCGTCCTTCCAGCTGCTGGACCTGCCCAACGCCGGCACGCAGACGCCGGACACCGTGTGGACCATTGCCTATACCGGCCAGGTGGGCGGCGTGAGCCGCTGGGCCATCAGCGGGACGGCCTATGCGAGCCCCACTGCGGCGGCGCCGACGGCCTCCACGGCGGTGCAGGGCGACATCTGGGTGAGCACGAACGCGGGCCTGTCCTGGTCCTCGCGCCTGGTGGCGAACGCGCTGCCGGACTTCGACAACAACCCGGCCACGTTGACGGACGTCAACCACATCGCCCTGGCCTCGGGCACGGCACCGGAGGACCCGACGCGCACGGTGCTGTTCGCACTGACGGGCAAGCGCTCCAGCATCGCCGCGGGCGCGGGCATCTGGCGCTCCCTGGACGCGGGCAACACGTGGCAGGACGTGTCCGGCAATGGCCAGGGTGACGGCCAGATTCGCAACATGACGTTCCTGGACACCTCCCAGTGCGTGAGCGTCAACGTGCACAACGGGCAGGCCTGGTACAACTCCACCGTCGCGGTGGACCCGGGTGACGACAACCGCGTCATCCTCGGTGGCACCTACTGCGGCCTGCGCACCATCAACGGCCTGTCCAACCAGCCCATCTGGGAGGCGGTGTCGCACTGGCTGCCCACGTACACGGACGGCTCCACGACGGATGACGGCCTGCTGCCGTACGTCCACGCCGACTGGCACGTGACGCAGGTGCTGCGCACGCCCACCGGCTACATGGTGATGGCGGGCAGCGACGGTGGCCTCTTCACGTCCACCAACGTCTTCAACCCCGGCAAAATCAACCAGGAGACGGTGACGTGGCGCTTCCCCAACCGGGGCCTGGCGACGCACCTGATGTACAACGTCGCGTCGGGTGACCCGGCCACGGGCAACCAGTTCGTCGCCTTCGCGGGCCTGCAGGACAACGGCACGCGCTTCCGCGACACGGCGAGCTCCCCCACCACCTTCAACCAGGTCATCGGCGGCGACGGCATCGGCGTGGCCGCGTCCCGCGTGGGCGAGGACAGCATCTTCTGGGGCTCGGTGCAGAACAGCTCCACCCGCTGGTGCGACCCGGACGACGCGTCCACCAACGGTTGCAACCAGGGCATCGCTGGCACGTGGCGCACCCTGGCGCCGCCCACCACCGCGGCCACGGGCGGCTGCGCCGGTGATGCGGTGACGTTCCTCACCAAGGTCGTCGGCCTCCGCTCCGGCAACCGGCCGGCGGCCATCACCGGGACCACCTTCGGCGTCTTCCGCCTGGTGGGCACGCCGGTCGGCACGGACCGCCGCCAGTGGCAGCACCTGGGCGCATGCATCACCAGCAACCAGGTGCGCGCCCTGGGCGTCTCCACCACGGTGGACGGCCTCTACGGCGTCGCGGCCTCGGGCGGGCGCTTCCGCATCATGTCCGGCTGCACGCTGGACACGCCGGCCGCGTCCTGCACGTGGACGCAGACGAACCTGATGGGCGTGGACCTCAACGGCAATGGCACCGTTGAAGGCACCGAGTTCCCCACCTTCACCAGCAGCGTGGACTTCCCGCCGAACCACACCGGCATCACCCCGGGCGACATGTTCGTGGGCTCCAGCGTGGCGCCGAGCGGCACCCTCGCGCCGGGCGTGGGCCGTGTGTTCCTCACGCGCAACCGCGGCACGACGTGGCAGAACATCACCGGCGACCTGCCCGACGTGCCGGTCAACGTGGTGCGCTTCGACCTGTCGGACACCACCAACCAGACGCTCTTCGCGGGCACGGACCTGGGCGTGTACCGGACCCTCAACCAGGGGGCCACGTGGGAGCGCTACGGCGCGGGCCTGCCGCTGGTGAAGGTGACGGACATGTTCGTCGGCCGCACGGGCGGCCTGCTGCGCGTCTCCACCTTCGGCCGCGGCATGTGGGAAATCTATCCGTCCGCCACCGCCGAGCGCGGCGTGGCCGGCAACGGTGACTACGACCGCAACGGGCAGCTCGACTTCGTGGACCTGCTGGCCACGGCCAACCGTCTGGGCACCACTCCGGCCACCCAGGCGAAGCCCTACTACGACTGGAACCAGGACCTCGTCGGCACCGCCAACGCGGTGGATGAGCAGGACCTGAGCCAGCTCCTCAACCGCTACGGAGGGCGGCCGTGAACATGCGCGCGTCCTCTTCCCCTCATTCGTTCCTTCTGGAGCGCAACCACGTGTCACAGCGCATTGCTGTCGGTCTCACGCTGCTCGCGGCGCTGTTCGCCACCGCCTGCGGTGACGACCCGAAGCCCCAGCCCGCGGAGGCCACCCTGGTCTTCCGCACCCAGCCCGGCTCGGTCCGGGCGGGTGAGAAGCTCGGGGATGTCGAAGTGGCCCTCGTCGACGCCAGCGGCAACGTCCTCACCGACCGCGGTGGGACGGTGCAGCTGACGCTCACCGGTGCTCCCGAAGGTGCCCGGCTCGAAGGCGCCACCCGCGCTCCGCTGAACTATGGCGTGACGCACTTCACCAGCCTCTCCGTGGCGAAGGCGGCCGCCGGCATGAAGCTGTCGGCGCAGCTGGGCACGCAGACGGCGGCCAGCGCGGCCTTCGCCGTGCGCCCGGCTCCCGCCTCCGTGATGGCGCTCACCAGCGTCCCGACGGACGTGGATGTCGGCGGGGTGCTCGCTCCGGTGGCCGTCAGCCTGCACGACGCCTACGGCAACGTCCCCGAGGAAGTGTCCACGGTGACGGTGGCGCTGGAGGGCGGCACCGCGGGTGCCACGCTGTCCGGCAACACCAGCGCGCAGACGGTGGCCGGCGTGGCCACCTTCAACGAGCTGACCATCGAAGAGGACGGCCAGGGCTACGTGCTGGCCTTCTCCTCGGGCTCGCTCGGCGTGAAGTCCGCGGCCTTCAACGTGCGGCCCGGCGTGCCGGCCAGCGTGAGCTTCACCTCGCAGCCGGCGGACTCCACGGTGGCGGGCGCTGCCCTGGCGCCGGTGCGGGTGACGGTGCTCGACTCGCGCGGCAAGGTGGCGAAGAAGGCCGAGGGCAATGTCTCCCTCGAGCTGGTGGCCGCCAACGGCGCCACCCTGGGCGGCACGGCCTCCGTGGCGGTGGCCAACGGCGTGGCGACCTTCGATGCGCTGAGCGTCCAGAAGGCGGGCACGGGCTACACGCTGAAGGCCACCTTCGGCTCGCTGGCGGCGGTGGACTCCTCCGCCTTCGCCATCACCCCGGCGGCGGCGGTGCGGCTGGCCTACGTGACGGGGCCCGGTGCGGCCACGGCTGGCGTGGCCATCTCCCCGGCGGTGCAGGTGGAGTTGCTGGACGCGTACGGCAACCGCGCTGCTTCCACCGCGACGGTGGCCGTGGCGCTGAAGGCCAACCCGGGCAGCACGACGCTGCACGGCACGAGCTCGGTGGCCGCGGTGGCGGGCCTGGCGACGTTCGCTGACCTGTCCATCAACGTGGCGGCCCGGGGCTACACCCTGGAAGTCACCTCCGGACAGTTGGCGGCCGTGACGAGCGGCACGTTCGACGTGGCGCCCGCGGCGGCGGCGGCACTGGCCTTCACTGGCCAGCCGTCCAATGCGGTGGCGGGCGCGGCGCTGGCTCCGGCCGTCGAAGTCACGATTCGCGATGCGTACGGCAACACGGTGCCGTCCACGGACGAGGTGACGCTGGCGCTGGAGGGCGGCGCGGGTGCGGTGCTCGGTGGCACCGTGACCGTCGCGGCCGAGAACGGCGTGGCCCGCTTCTCCGCGGTCCATGTCCAGAAGGCCGGTACGGGCTACACGCTGAAGGCCACTTCCGGTGCACTTACGGAGGCGACGAGCAACACGTTCGTCATCACCCCGGCGGCGGCGGCGCGGCTGGCCTATGTGACAGGGCCGAGCGCGGCCACGGCCGGCGTGTCCATCTCCCCGGCGGTGCAGGTGGAGCTGCTGGACACCTACGGCAACCGGGCCGCGTCCACCGCGACGGTGGCTGTGGCGCTGGGGGCCAACCCGGGCAGCACGACGCTTCACGGCACACTCTCGGTGGCCGCGGAGGCGGGCCTCGCGACGTTCTCTGACTTGTCCATCAACGTGGCGGCGCTGGACTACACCCTGGTGGTGGCGTCCGGGCAGCTGGAGTCCGTGGCGAGTGTCACGTTCGACGTGGCGCCCGCGGCGGCGGCGGCGCTGGCCTTCACCGGTCAGCCATCCAACGCGGTGGCGGGTGAGGCGCTGGCTCCGGCCGTCGAAGTCACCATCCGTGATGCGTTCGGCAACACGGTGTCGTCCACGGACGAAGTGACGCTGGCGTTGGAGGGCGGCGCAAGTGCGGTGCTCGGTGGCACCGTGGCCGTCGCGGCCCAGAACGGCGTGGCCCGCTTCTCCGCGGTCCATGTCCAGAAGGCCGGCACGGGCTACACGCTGAAGGCCACTTCCGGCTCGCTCACGGAGGCGACGAGCAGCACGTTCGCCATCTCCGCGGCGGACCCGGCGAAGCTGGTCGTCTCCCGCGAGCCGTCCAACGGCACCGCGGGCGCGGCACTGAACCCGGGCATGCGCGTGTCCATCCTGGACGCGTTCGACAACCTCACGGCCTCCACGGCGAGCGTCACGGTGGCGCTGGCGACCAACCCGGCGGGCGGTGTGCTGCTGGGGACGGTGACGGAGTCGGCCGTGGCGGGCGTGGCCACCTTCGGCGCGGTGCGCCTGGAGAAGGCGGGCACGGGCTACTCGCTGCGCGCCACGGCGGACGGGCTCACCGACGCGACGAGCACCTCGTTCGACATCGCTCCGGCGGCGGCGGCCTCGTTGGTCTACCGCAGCCAGCCCACGAATGGCGTCGCGGGCCAGGCCCTGGCCGCTATCGAGGTGGAGCTGTTCGACGCATACGGCAACCTGACGAACTCCACTGCCACGGTGAACCTGTCGCTGGGCGCCAACCCCGGCGGCGGTACGCTGGGCGGCAGCGTGTCGCAAGCTGCGGTGGCGGGCGTGGCTCGCTTCACGTCGGTCAACATCCAGAAGGCGGCGGCGGGCTACACGCTGCGCGCCACGTCGGGCTCGCTGCCGGCGGCGGTGAGCAGCACGTTCGACATCGTCCCCGCGGCTCCGGCCTCGCTGGCCTTCCTCCAGCAGCCGAGCAACATCGCGGCGGGTGAGCCCATCACCCCCGCGGTGCAGGTGGCGGCCTCGGATGCGTTCGGCAATCGGGCCACCAACGCCTCCGGCAACGTGGGCCTCGCGCTGGGCGCCAACCCGGGTGGGGGCGCGCTGACGGGCGGCACGTCGGTGGGGCTCTCCAACGGCGTGGCGACCTTCGCGAACCTGTCCGTCACCCAGGCGGGCACCGGCTACACGCTGTCGGCGACCCTGGGCTCCGTGCCCGCGGCGACGAGCAACACGTTCAACGTGGCGTCGGCGGTGGCGAGCCTCGCGTTCCTGACGAACCCGGGGAGCGTCGTGGCGGGCGACGACTTCGGCCCCGTGCAGGTGGAGCTCCGTGATTCGCTGGGCAACCGGGCGTCCTCGAGCGCCACGGTGACGCTGCGACTGGCCAACAACCCGACGGGGGCCTCGCTGTCGGGCACGGTGTCGCGCAACGCGGTCAACGGCCTGGTGCAGTTCACCGGCCTGGGCGTGCGCAAGGCGGGCACGGGCTACACGCTGGAGGCGGCCACCGGCAGCCTGACGGCGGTCAGCACCGCGTTCAACGTGACGGCCGGGGCCATGGCCCAGCTGGGGGTGACGACGCAGCCTCCGGCGACGGTGGTGGCCGGTGCACCCATGAGCACCATCATCGTGGAAGCGCAGGACGCGTACGGCAACCGGGTGTCGAGCTTCGGCTCGGCGGGTGAGACGGTGTCGGCCGCGGTGGACCCCGACAACAACCCGAACGGCGCGTCGGTGGGCGGCAATCGCGAGGTGGGCCTCGTCAACGGCGTGGCCACCTTCCCCGGGCTGTCGCTGGACAAGGTGGGCGACACGGAGATGGTGTTCGTGGCGTACAACGCTGCGTTCACCGAGCTGTACGTCGTCTACTCACGGCCCGTCACCGTCACTCCGGCGGCGGCGTCCGCGATTGCCTTCGCTCCGGTGGCGGCGACGACGCCGGCGGGCTCGGCGATGGGCCCGGCGGTGCAGGTGTTGGTGACGGACCGGTTCGGCAACGCGACGAGCGGCAGCGGTGACGTGACGCTGGCGCTGGGTGCGAATCCTGGCGGTGACACGCTGCGCGGCACGCTGA
The DNA here is from genome assembly GCF_010894405.1 of Pyxidicoccus caerfyrddinensis. Taxonomy (GTDB): domain Bacteria; phylum Myxococcota; class Myxococcia; order Myxococcales; family Myxococcaceae; genus Myxococcus; species Myxococcus caerfyrddinensis. The sequence continues at coordinate 27,355 of NZ_JAAIYA010000030.1, read as the reverse complement.
CGGCGGCGGTGTCGGGTGGCGTGGCGACCTTCCCGGACCTGGTGCTGCAGAAGGCCGGGCAGGGCTACACGCTGAAGGCCCGGCTGGGGGCGCTGACGCCCGCGACGAGCGCTCCGTTCGCCATCGTCGGCGGCGCGCCCACGCGCGTGGAGTTCTCCGCGCAGCCGCGCTCGACGCCCAACGGGCTGCCGCTGAACGCGGTGGCGGTGCGCCTGGTGGATGCGTTCGGCAACACGGCGACGTCGCAGGCTTCTGTCTCGCTGGCGCTGGGCAACGCGAATGGCGCGGTGCTCGGTGGCACGGTGACGGTGGCGGCGCAGTCCGGTGTGGCGCGCTTCACGGACCTCACGGTGGACCGCTCCGGCCAGGGCTACGTGCTGGCGGCGTCGGCGGCTTCGCTGGTGGGCGCCGATTCCAGCGCGTTCGACGTGTACGGCGCGACGCTGGCGTACACGGACCCGGCGGGTGGGCGCATCCGGCTGATGCGCAATCCGGCCTCCACGAGCACGCAGCTGGTGCTGGACGTGGTGGCCGCCGAGGACCTGAGCGGCTACGGCGTGGGCTTCAACCTGCCGATGGACGCGACGAAGGTGCGGCTGGCGGCGCAGGGTGCCATCACCGCGGGTGCCATCCTGTCGGCGGGTGCGTCGGTGCCGGCGGTGGCGGCGGTGCTGCCGGTGAGTGGTCCGATGGCGGGCGTGCTGACCAGCGGCCTCAGCCAGAAGGCCGCGGGCTCGGGCGCGGTGGCGACGGACACGGCCATTCCCACGGGCAGCGTCCTGTACCAGCTCAAGCTGGAGCTGGCGCCGGGCGCCGAGTCGGGCGTGGTGTTCGACGGTGCCAACCTGGGCGGGCGCTTCAAGGGCCTGCTGCGCAACAAGCTGGGCGATGACGTGGTCGGCAGCAGCGGCTTCGGCATCGGCCGGCTGGAGATTGCCGCCGACCCCGGCTTCCAGAAGACGGCGTCGCGGTAGCACGAAGCACGGAAGTCACCGCCTCACCGGGCACTCCCGGTGAGGCGCTTCTCGGGCCCCGCTTGGGTGGCATGCGCCATCCGGGTGGGGCCCGGGTGTTTCTAGGGGGTGCTTCTTCTGTATCCACACTCGACCAGCGGGTCGCGCTCACCTGGCGGAAGTGAGTTCGTGAGCGCTCGGCATTCGATGCCTGGTACTCCGTCGCCGCGTGGCTCGGTCGAGGGCAGGGCGTTTTGAGCAAGAATGGCTCGTTTATAGAAGTCGATGGCCTCGTAGGTCTTGCCCATTGAAACGGCAAGTTCAGCTCTCGCTGAGAGGCAGAGGACTTCTTCTGGAGCCTCAGTCAAGGCGGAATCCAGTGCCGCGAGTGCTTGTGAGGAGTTGCCTTGGGCAACATGGTAGCCGGCAAACATGTGTCCCATGTCACATCTCTGCTCTGGGGTCAGGCTTGTGGGTGCTTCACTGATCACAAGTTCTACCTCGTTTGTCGCCCACCCCTTCCAGCTCGCTTCGGTGGTTTCCTTCCGGGTATCAAACCAGAGACGTAGCCTGTACTTGCCCTGCTTGATTGCGGCTGTGGCCGACGGCGACAGCGTCACCATCAGGCGGCCCGAATGGCTGGCGTCGAGGACGAGGCTATTGCTCGGCGTCCTCACCAACTGGAAGGGCCAACTCTGGACGACTCCCTGGGTATTCCTGACGACAAGCTTGACCAGGTGAGCCCAACTTCTTGCAGTGGTGGTAATTGTGATGGGCGTTATTTTGTCTCCGGTGATTCTCGCGAGCGCCCCTTGTGAGTGTCTTACGTCAATAAAGACTACCAGTGGCCAGCCGCGGAAAAGGGGGTCTGAGATTCCGTTGACGAAGCTCAAGTCCGCTGTGGCCCGGGGTGTCTCTGCTTGCGCCACACCTTGAAAGAGCTGCAGGGTGGATATCAGAAACAAGAGGACGAGATTGTTGATGAAGGAAGGCCGCCAAAGCATGGCTTTACCGTTCTGGGAATGATGTGAGGTCTCGCCGTCAAAGTCGCTGGGGACCGACCATATCATCGGGCGCTTGCAAGGCCTCAGCCGGGCTTTGCGCCAGCTTCGGAATGGGCGCCCATTCCGGGGCGATTCGATGCCACGTAGCGGGCCCGAGGACGCAACAGGTGGCCCTGCTCGCGCTGCTCCAGCACGTGCGCCACCCAGCCCGCCGCGCGCCCCACGGCGAAGAGCGTGGCCGCGCTCCCCGGCGGCAGGCCCAGCGCGTCCGCCAGCATCACGAGCCCCAGGTCCACCGACGGCGGTGGATGCCCCGCCTCCCGCATCACCTCCTTCACCGCGCTCGCCACCCGGACGCGGGGCGCCTCCGGCCGCACCGACAGGGTCGCCTCCAGTATCGGCGGCGTCCTCGGGTCTCCATCCGGGTACAGCGTGTGGCCGAAGCCCGGCACCGACTCGCCGCGCCGCAGTCGCTCGTACACGACCTCCGCCGCGCGCTCCGGCCTGCCCACCTCCGCCAGCAGCGCCTCCACCCTGTCACACGCCCCGCCGTGCTTCGGCCCGGACAGCGTCGCCAGCGCCGCGCTCACGCACGCATACAGGTCCGCGCCCGACGACGCCGTCACCCGCGCGGTGAAGGTGGACGCGTTCAGCTCATGGTCCGCCAGCAGCACCAGCGCCCGGTTGATCAACTCCGGCGCGCGCTTCACGCCCGTGTTCCACGCCGTCGCCAGGGACGCCGCCACCGTCTCCTCCTTCAGCGCCCTCGCCACCCGGCCCGGTGCCGACGCCACGCACACCCACGCCGCCAGTTGCCGCAACAGCCGCCGCGCCCGCGCCTTCTCTCCCTCGGGTGGCGCCGCGAAGCGCACCGGGTCCCTCGCCCCCAGCAGGGGCACCAGCGCCGCCAGCGCCGCCACCGGTGGCGTGCCTTTCGGCAGCAGCCGCGTCAGCTCCGACGGCGGGAAGGCCAGCTCCGGTGCCGACCATCGTGCCGCCTGGGCCGGCAGCGTCCCCGACCACAGCAGCTCCGCCACGTCCTCGAAGCCGCGCCCCTCCACCGCCAGCGCCACCGCCGAGTGCCCCCGGTACACCAGGTCCTCTCCGCCTATCTGTGACACCGATGAGTCGATGACTGGCTCGCCCCACCGCAGCGCCCCCGAGGCCACCGCCGCGTGCCCCGCCCGCGCGTCGTGACGTGCCTTCAGCCGCTCCAGGTCCGCGCGCACATAGCGGTTCTCCTTCGTCCCCCGCTCGGGCACGCAGCGCACGAGCCCCCGGCTCACGTACGTGTAGAGCGTCGCCCGCTTCACCCCCAGCAGCGCCGCTGCCTCCGCCGCTGGCAGCAGCTCCTCCTCACGTTGATGGTCGAATCGAGATTGAGAGCGACCGCCCTTGCGCCTACTCATGTCTCACACGCCTCCACGGCGCCCATTGTCGACTCGACTGGATACGTTGTCGACACGTGCGCGCCCGTGGTCCGGGCCACCCCGGCCCGATGCGTGGAGAGGAGCCCTGTCATGCAGGTGGATTTCGGACGCACGTCTTCCGACTACGCCCGGCACCGCGCCGGCTTCCCGGACGCCTTCTTCGAGCGGCTCGCCCGCGAGGGGCTCCTGCGGCCCGGCGTGCGCGCGGTGGACGTGGGCACGGGCACCGGCACCATCGCCCGGGGACTCGCGCGCAAGGGCTGCACCGTCACCGCGCTCGACGTGTCCGCGCCCATGCTGGAGTCCGCGCGAGGGCTCGCCACCGAGGCGGGCCTGCGCATCGACTTCCACCAGGCCCCCTCCGAGCGCACCGGCCTGCCCTCGGAGTCCTATGACCTCGTCGTCGCCGGGCAGTGCTGGCACTGGTTCGACCGGCCCACGGCCGCGCGCGAGGCCGCACGGCTGCTCGTCCCGGGGGGGCGGCTCGTCATCGCCCACAACGACTGGCTGGCCCCCGCCGGCAGCGTCGTCGAGGCCACCGAGTCCCTCATCGACGCCTTCAACCCCGGCCCGCCGCCGACGTACCTCGGCTTCGGCCAGGGCATCGGCATCTACCCGCAGTGGTTCCGCGACGTCGCCGACGCGGGCTTCACCGGCCTGGAGTCCTTCACCTTCGACGTGACGGTGCCCTACACCCACGAGTCCTGGCGAGGCCGCATCCGCGCCAACGCCCGGGTGGGCGCGTCCCTTCCGGCCTCCGCGGTGGCGCGCTTCGACACCACCTTCGCGGCCCTGCTCGCCGAGCGCTTCCCGCAGGAGCCGCTGTCCATTCCCCACCGCATCTTCGCCCTGATGGCGACGCGTCCCTGAGACGCGCGTTGTCCACAGCAAGGAGCCCCTGCCATGTCCTCCCACCCGCACGTCGTCCACGAGCCGGAAGTCCCCTGGAACGAAGTCACGCAGGGCCCGACGGTGGCCTACCGCCGCAAGCAGCTCGGCGCCGCCGCGAAGGGCCGCAAGCTGGGGTGCAGCATGATGGAGTTGCCTCCCGGCAAGCATGCGTGGCCGCGCCACTTCCACACGGCCAACGAGGAGGCGTACTTCATCCTCTCCGGCACCGGACGGCTGCGCATCGGCGAGGACACCGTCGCGGTGAAGGCGGGGGACTACGTGGCGCTCCCCATCGGCCCCGAGGGCGCGCACCAGCTCGTCAACGACGGCGAGGAGCTGCTGCGCTACCTCGCGTTCTCCACGATGGTGGAGCCGGACATCACCGTGTACCCGGACTCGAAGAAGGTGGTCCTCTTCGCGGGCGCCGCCCCCGGAGGCGACAAGGCCGCGCGCACGCTGTCCGCCATCCTGCCCCTGTCGGCCGAAGTGGACTACTGGAGCGGCGAGGAGCGATAGGCTGCCGGGCCGAATGGCCTTCCCCCTCGACCTGCTCGCCCGCGAGCGACTCCTCAAGGACCGCGACGCCGCCGCCGAGGTGGTGCGGCACGAGGAGCCTCCCCACATCTCGCTGCTGCGCCTGTGCGACGCCGGCCTCCTCGAGGGTGGCCTCAGCGTGGCCTACGGCGTCCGGCCCGATGAACTGGTGGGCTCGCTCACCACCGCCATGGGCGGCGCCGCCCGCCGCTTCAAGGTGGTGGACGTGCGCGAGCGCCCCGTGCTCGAGCTGCAGGTCCTCGCCGGGGACGTCTCCGAGCGCTGGGAGGTGGAGGACCTCTCCGCCCTCGTCCACAACCTCAACAGCCTCTACCGCGACGCGCCCGACGTGCGCGCGGTGGCTGAGTTGGGAGAGTGGGAGGACGCCCTCCAGCTCTGGTGCGTCGACAAGCGCGTCCTGCCGCGCCTGCTGCGCCAGCCCTTCTTCGCACCCCGCAATGTCAGGGCCCTGACCGCCGCGAAGGAGTGATGTTCAACGCAGGACCCCGCCCTCGGTGCAATCACCCTGGAGGGCAGGAGGACGTGGTACCCCCTCGCGCGCAACTTTGCAGGTGCGGTGGAACGCAATGCGTTGCACCGAGGGGGCCGGGCATGCAAGGCGTCATCTTCCACGAGCTGCGAGGCTATGCCGAGCATCGGCTGGGGCCTCGCGGCTGGGACTCCCTGCTGGAGCAGGCGGGCCTCCCCCGGCGCATCTACCTGGCGTTCCGCGACTACCCGGATCAGGAAGTGCTCTTGCTGGTGGACACGGCGGCGCGGATGACGGGCAAGCCAAGGCAGCGCGTCCTGGAAGAGCTGGGCGAGCGGCTCGGGCCGAGCCTCCTGCGTACGTACGGCGTCCTCGTCGAGCCGCAGTGGACGGTGCTCGACATGGTGGAGCACGTGGAGCGCCTCCACCAGCAGGTGCGCCGGGACTCGCGGCTCCGCTCCCCGAGCGTCGTCTGCCAGCGCGTGCGGCGCGACCTGGTCCAGGTGTCCTACTCGTCACCCCGGAAGCTGTGTGGCCTGGGCATCGGCACCATCCGCGGGCTGGCCCGGCACCTGGGCCAGCCGGTGGTGGTGAGCGAGCGCCGGTGCATGCACCAGGGCGCCCCCACCTGCGAGCTGGAGGTCAGCCAGCTCTCCTGAAGGGGGCCCCCCGCTCGCCGTGCACCGGGGTTCTGGGGCACCATGGAGGCCCCATGCGCTTTGCTCCCCTCTTCGTGCTCGTACTCCACACGGCGTTCCCCGCGCTGGCGGAGCTGGACTCCTTCGTACAGGGGACGGGCCGGGATGGCCCCCTCTCCGTCACGCAGGCCCAGCTCGTCGTCAACTTCGCCGAGCCGGTGTCGACGGACACGCCGGCCGGGAGCAAGGTGGTGCGCGTGGCGCAGGTCGGCGGCCTGAAGGCCCAGGCCCTGGTGCTCATCCACCAGAGCAACGGCTTCCCCGCGACCACGGCCTCGGGCGGCTCCACCTCGGTGGTGCCGGGCGCGGTGGGACGCTGGGAGCTGGCACGCGTGTCGTCCGTGAGCACCGCACCCGCCCAGCTGCGGCTCACCGCGCCCCTGGTGAACAGCTACTCCGTCCCGGGCGCGCAGGTGGTGGCGGTGCCCGAGTACACCGACGTCACCGTGCCCACCGGGACCGCCATCGTCGCGCCCCCGTGGGATGGCAAGAGTGGTGGCATCGTCGCCTTCCTCGCCACGGGCACGGTGACGAACCACGGCGTCATCAGCGCGGACGGCGCGGGCTTCCGGGGTGGCGTCTTCGCCAACCACACCAACCTCAAGGGGTGTACCGGGCTGGACCTGCAGCCCGCGCAGGGAGGCTCCCTCAAGGGTGAGGGCGTGGTGGTGGGCCGCTTCGGCGTGGCCTCCGGGCGTGGCCACCTGGTCAACGGGGGTGGCGGTGGCAACTGCCACAACTCGGGCGGTGGCGGTGGCGGGCACGGCAAAGTGGGCGGCGTCGGCGGGCGCACCGCCTCGGACGCGGACAGCAGCCGGGACGAGGGCGGGCTCGGGGGGGCGGCCATGACGTACTCGCTCGTGGACCAGGCCCTCTTCGGTGCGGGCGGCGGCGCGGGGGAGGGCAACGACGACGACGGTTCTGGCGGTGGGGCGGGCGGGGGCTTCGTGCTCGTGCGGGCGAATACGGTGACGGGCACTGGCCTCTTCACCGCGAACGGCGGCTCGGTGCCCCTCACCGCGGATGGGGATGGCGCGGGCGGTGGAGGCGCGGGCGGTGCCGTCGTCGTGCGCGCCGCCGGGGGGGCGGACTGTGGTGGCGTGCAGGTGCGAGGCGGCGCGGGAGGCAGTGTGACGGACGCCATCCGCCAGTTGGGTCCGGGCGGGGGCGGCAGCGGCGGGTATGCGCTGGTGCAGGGGGCGGTGCTGGGCTGCTCGATGGACGTGACGGGTGGCGCCGCCGGGACGACGGCGTTCGACGGCACCGTGCATGGCGCGGGCGCGGGCGGCGCGGGCGTCGGCCAGCAGTACCTCGCGTCCTACAAGTCGCCGATGGTGCCCTCGGTCATCGCTCCCCCGAACGGGGCGGTGGGCGTGCCGTCCCGTCCCTCCTTCCAGGGCTCCACGGACCCGGGCGTGCGAGTCGTCGTCTTCATCGACGACGTGGAGGTCCTCCAGGTCGGTTCAGGCTCTGACGGCAAGTTCTCCGGGAGCTACCCCGGGCTGATCGACCCCCTGACCACGGGCGATCACCGGGTGACGATGGTGGCCGAGTCGCTGGGCGCGTACAGCGTGCGCTCGATCGAGACGACGTTCAGCGTCGCCGCCACGCTGGAGGACGGCGGGGTGTTGGTGCCGCCCATCCTCGTGATTCCCGCGGACGGTGAGACTGTCGGCCCCACGCCGCTGTTCGCGGGGGTGGCTCCCAACGGCCTCACGGTGGGCGTGGAGGTGGATGACGGGACGGAAATCACCATCCCCGTGGATACGTTCGGCCGCTTCCGCTACCAGGTGCCCGAGGAAAGCCCGCTGACGCCGGGTCCGCACCGCGTCACCGTCCACTCCCACACCGAGACGGGCGAGAGCGGGCCGTTCTCCCAGTACACGCGCTTCGAGGCGCTGCCCGCGGACGCGGGCTCAGGTGAGACGGACGCGGGCACGGAGGTGCCGGACGCGGGAGCCGGCGACGACGCGGGCACGGGCACATCCGACGCGGGCACGGGGACATCCGACGCGGGCGTCCGCGAGGTGCCGGTGATGGTGGTGCCCGCCGAGGGCGAGGTGGTGGACTCCACGCCGCTGTTCGCCGGCGTCGCCGCGCCCGGGGCGTCTGTCTCGCTCGCGGTGGACGGTGCCGAGGTGGCCATCGCAGTCGCCGACGCGACGGGCGCCTTCCGTCACCCGGTGCCCGCCGACCAGGCCCTGTCCGTGGGCGAGCACAGCGTCACGGCGCAGGCGCGTGGAAGCGTCACGGGAGCGGCGGCGGGGCCCGTGTCTCCGGCCACCCGCTTCCAGGTGCGCGGCCCCGCGGCGCTCGACGTGGGCTGCGGGTGCGGCGCGGCTCCGGCGGGCATGGCGGGAGTCTGGGCGCTGGTGGCACTGGCCGCCGCGGCGAGACGGCGCAGGCGGTAGTCCGCACTGGGCCCGGCGACCTGGCCCGCCCGGCCACCGGCGCGGCGCCTTCCTCACGGAAGGCCGCCGGCCCGGTGACACGGGTGCTGCTACTCGTCGCCGCCCAGCAGGGAGCCCAGGCCGACGCCGCCCAGCACGCTGCCCTCGTCGCGCGCGCCACCGGGGCGCGCGGCGGAGAGGATGCGGCCCGCGAGCCGGCTGAAGGGCAGCGACTGGAGCCACACCCGGCCCGGCCCGCGCAGCGTGGCGAAGAAGAGGCCCTCGCCGCCGAAGAAGGCCGTCTTGATGCCGCTCACCATCTGGATGTCGTAGTCCACCGTCGGCGTGAAGGCGACGATGCAGCCGGTGTCCACGCGCAGCAGCTCGCCGGGGCCCAGCGTCCGCTCGTGCAGCGTGCCGCCCGCGTGGATGAAGGCGAGCCCGTCACCCTGGAGCCGCTGCATGATGAAGCCCTCGCCGCCGAACAGGCCGGTGCCCAGCTTCTTCTGGAAGGCGATGCCCAGCGACACGCCCTTGGCCGCCGCGAGGAAGCTGTCCTTCTGCGCAATCAGCTCTCCGCCGAGCTTGCCCAGCTCCACCGGGATGATCTTCCCGGGGTAGGGCGCGGCGAAGGCCACCTTGCGCTTGCCTCTGCCGGCGCGGTTGAGGAACACGGTGGTGAAGAGGGACTCGCCCGTCAGAAGCCGCTTGCCCGCGCCGAGCAGCGAGCCGAGGAAGCCGCTCTTCTTCTCCGAGCCGTCACCGAAGATGGTCTCCATCTCGATGCCGTCTTCCATGTACATGAGGGTGCCGGCCTCGGCCACCGCTGCTTCTCCAGGGTCCAGCTCCACCTCGACGAACTGCAGGTCTTCGCCGTAGATGTGGAAGTCCACCTCGTGCATCTGCGCCATGGACACGCTCCGTCGTTAAGGGACGGCGCACCATACCCGCCCCGTCGCATGGCTCAACCCACGAGCGTGCGCGGACATGTCGCGGACGCAGGCCGCCCTGCAACGCGGTTACTGCGCCAGCACGATGGACAGCGTCGCCGCGAGCGTCTCGTCGTCGTCCGCGATGGCCGGCGGAATCGACAGCGTCACCGGGTTCTCCAGCCCGAAGCCGCAGGAGCGCGTGCCCTGGTAGCGGTCCTGCTCCTTCGCGGACGTGAGCTGGTAGCTGCACCGGCCCACCGTGCCCGTCAGGCTTTTGGGGCTCACCTTGAAGTTCGTGAGCTGGCCGCCGAACGAGCCTCGCGCCTCCAGGATGTCCCCGTCCTCCTTCAGCTTCAGGTCCACGGGGCCGCCCAGGTAGATGCCGCCGATGTGGTCATCGCCGAGCGCGATGTTGACCGGGCGCCCGAACGCCCGGCCGCGCAGCGCGGTGTCCGCGAGGCCCAGCTGGAGGTCCGGGCTGCTGAGCCCGTCCTTGGTGACGCGGGCGGTGAGGGACGCTGCGGGGGTGCGCAGGTCCAGGTACTGCGTGGGCTCACTGGCCAGCGCCGGAGCCGCGGCGAGCAGGCCGAACATCAGGAGGCGTGAGGTCTTCATGCCTTCAACGTAGCCAGCACCGAGCCCCCGCAGCCGCGTCCGCCGGCAGGGCGGTGCTCAGTCCGGAGGGCGTGCGGGTGTGCTGTCGCCCGCGGGAAGCTCCACGTCGGTGCCGCCCTCCGGACGGAGGACCAGCCGGCGCAGCGTCCACACCCGGGGCGTGTAGGCCACCTGGGCCTGGAGCACGCCGTGGCCTCGCGGGCCCCGCACGTCCAGGTCGAAGTCCACCAGCCCCGCCTCGGGCGTGGTGCCGTGCGCGCGCAGCGTGAGCGTGGTGCTGGTCAGCGGCGCGCCCAGCAGCTCCGTGGCGCGCGGTGACGCCTCCGCCGTCCGCAGGGCGAGCCGGTGGACGTCGTCCCGCCGCAATTCCTGCTCCATGCCCCGGTAGATGGAGCGCAGCGCCCAGGCCACGCCCCCGGAGAAGCACCCGAGTCCGCCGAGCACCAGGGCTCCGGCGAAGAGCCAGCTCTTCCAGGCGCTGTCACGGGGGAGGCGGGGCATGCGCGACTCTCCATATCGCGGGAGATGGGCAGGCAGGCAGGTTGCCGGGCGAGGGACGGAGGCAGCCGTTATGTTCCGCCTTCCCGAGCGGTGCGTGTCAACCCCTGGTGGAGGTGCCTGTCCGTGGCGGAGCTGTCCAAAGGCGCGGAGTCCGTAACGGAGCGCTCTCGAGGCGCGGAGTCCGTAACGGAGCGCTCTCAAGGTGCGGAGCGTAAGGCGAGGCGTCGGCCGCGCCCCGGGATGATGCTGCGATGGCTGGTGTCCCTGGGCGGCATCCTCACCGTCTTCGGCGGCCTGCACGCGTACATCGCCGCGCGGCTGTTCGTGAGCCCCCAGTGGTCCGCGCCGTGGAGCGTGCTCGGCCCGGTGCTGGTGGCTCTGCTCTTCGTGTCGCTGCCCGTGGGGATGTTCATGTCGCGGCGCGAGCCCACGCCGTGGACGCGCGCGCTCCAGTGGACGGCGTACGTGTGGCTGGGCGCCTTCGGCATCGTCCTGAGCGCGGTGGTGGCCGCGGACCTCATCGGCCTGGTGCTGCAGTGGACGGGCGTGGTGGAGGACTCGCTGGCGCTTGCCCGGGGCCGCGCGCTGGCGGTGCTGGGCGTGTCGCTGCCGGCGGTGGTGTACGCGTTCGTCACCGCGCGCGGCCTGGCGCGGGTGGAGCGGGTGACGGTGCCGGTGGTCGGGCTGGGGGCGGGGCTGAACGGGCTGAAGGTGGTGCAGATTTCAGACATCCACATCGGCCCCACGCTGGACGGGCGCTGGCTGCGGCGCGTGGTGGAGCAGGTGAACGCGCTGAAGCCAGACATCATCGCGGTGACGGGCGACCTGGTGGACGGCCACGTGGAGGCGCTGCGCGACGAGGTGCAGCCACTGTCGGAATTGCGCGCCGCCCTGGGCGTCTTCTACGTGACGGGCAACCACGAGTACTACCACGGTGGCCTCGCGTGGGTGGCGGAGGTGGCCCGGCTGCGGCTCACCGTCCTCCAGAACGAGCACCGCGTGGTGGAGCGCGACGGCGCGCGGCTCACCGTGGCCGGCGTGACGGACCACGACGCGGGCCACATCATCCCCGCCCACGCCTGCCGTCCCGACGTCGCGCTCGCGGGGGCTCCGGAGGGCGTGCCGCGCTTGTTGTTGGCGCACCAACCACGTACGGCGCTCCATGTGGCCCAGGCCGGCGTGGCGGTGGACCTCCAGCTCTCCGGGCACACACATGGAGGGCAGGTGTTCCCCTTCATGTTCTTCGTGAAGCTACAGCAACCCGTCATCAGCGGGCTGGCCACCATCGCCGGCGTGCGCGTCTACACCCACCGGGGCACCGGCTACTGGGGACCGCCGCTGCGCCTGGGCCCCTCGCCCGAAATCGCGGAGCTCACGCTCGTCACCGCGGTGTAAGACTTTGAGAGCGGCCTTCTGTGCCGGGCGCCCGCATGGACGGCCGCTGGCTGGCGAGTACGGGTCTACCCATTCGGGTATGGGTTTACCCGTATCCCGGTTGCGTCTGGCCAGGCCCACTCCGTGCCCCTGTACCTGAAGGCGCATTCACCTAGAATCCGCGCGGCTGCGCAGCGGTGAGGGGTCTTCTCGGTGGATTTGACAACGTTGAACAAGCTTCTCTCGGTGGGCGTTCAGAACGGCGCCTCGGACATTCACTTCCGCCCGGGAGACCCTCCCATCTACCGCGTCAACGGCGTGCTGCGGCCGCTGAAGATGGAGAAGCTGGTTCCGGACCAGACGAAGCAGGTGGCGATGCACATCATCCCCGACCAGCTCGTGAAGGCGCAGATTGATTCGCTGCAGGAGCTGGACACGTCGTACAGCGTGCAGGGCGTGGCGCGCTTCCGCGTGAATATCTACCGGCAGCGCGGCTCGCTGGCGTGCATCCTGCGCATCATCCCGGACGAGATTCCCAACATCGACACGCTGGGGCTGCCGCAAGTCTTGAAGAAGATTGCGAGCAATGACCGCGGGCTGGTGCTGGTGACGGGGGCGACGGGCTCGGGGAAGAGCTCCACGCTCGCGGCGATGATTGACCACATCAATCGCAACGAGAGCTTGCACATCCTCACCATCGAGGACCCCATCGAGTTCATCTACAAGAACATCAAGTCCTCCATCTCCCAGCGGGAGATTGGCCCGGACACGGAGAGCTTCGCCCGCGCGCTGCGCTCGGCGCTGCGGCAGGACCCGGATGTGATTCTGGTGGGCGAGATGCGCGACATGGAGACCATCGACATCGCGCTCAAGGCGTCCGAGACGGGCCACCTGGTGCTGTCCACGGTGCACACCACGGACGCGTCGCGCACCATCAACCGCCTGGTGTCCGTGTTCCCCTCGGAGGAGCAGGCCATGGTGCGCATGCGCCTGGCGGACTGCCTCAAGGCCACCATCTCCCAGCGGCTCCTGCCCCGGGCCTCCGGCAAGGGGCGCACGGTGGCGCTGGAAATCATGACGCAGACGATGACCGTGGAGCAGTACATCCGCGAGGACCGCGCCAACGAGCTGAAGGACGTCATCGAGAAGGGCCGCGACATGTTCGGCATGCAGTCCTTCGACCAGCACCTGACGCGGCTCTACCGCGACGGCATCATCACCCTGGAGATTGCGCAGGGCGCGGCCTCGAACCCCGCCGACTTCCAGCGCGCGCTCGAGTTCGACTGAGCCCCGGGCCTTGGGGCCCGCTGCTTCCAAGACAGCGAGAATCGTGTGGGTCAACTGCACTCCAGTGCAGGCGGTCAGGAGTCAGGGTTGACACACTGAACGTGTGTTCATTGCCCTGCGGTTCCGGGGCGTGGCCGATGTGGGTTCACCAGGGTCCACACCGCCGGTTTTCACTGAGATTGAAGTAAAGCTTGATATTTCCGCTATTGCTGGTTACTCTCCGGGTGTGTCCTACGCCCCCGCCCACCATTCCAGCCGTCTGCAGTCCGTTCCCTCACCCATCCTGGGGGAGGTTGGCGCGCTGCGTCTGACGCCGGGGCCTGGTGGGACTGGTTCGGGGCTCCGGGTGATGCTGGTGTCCGAAGCGCCCCTGCTGCGGCTGGCCATTGGCCGGGAGCTGGCGTCGGGGTTCGAGCTGATCCACGCGCTGGGCACGGCGTCGGCGGACCGGCGGCTGGACGCGGGCGCGACGCCGGACGCGCTCGTCGTGGACCTGGACACCGCCGAGCGCACCGCGGTGCCGGCCTTCCTGGTGCGGCTGGTGGAGCGGGGCTTCGTGGGTCCGCGCATCCTGGTGTCGACGCACTTCCGGCCGGAGCCGGCGGCGGCGTACAGCGCTTCGTGCCTCACCCACTTCGCCCTGGCGCGCCCGTGGCGTCCCGGCTCGCTGCGCGAGTTGATGGAGTCCGTGCTGGGCGTGGCCAGTCTTCGCGCGGCTGCGGGCGCACGCTGAGGAGTTCGCGGTGAGCCGCGCGCCTTCGTTCCCGGAGCGGTGTGTGGACGCGGGGCATGGCCTGCTGACGGGCGTGGCGAGCGCGTCGCTCGGCGTGGTGCGCGGCGTGGGCGTGGTGCTGGGCTCGCTGGCGGGAGGCACGGCGCAGTGCGTGCGCGGGCATCCTTGCGAAGGCCTGCCCCGGTTGAAGCGCGGGCTGATACGCGTGGCGCAATTGCCGGCGGACCTGGTGTTGATGCTGGCCGGGCGCGTGGTCAGCGCGGTGCAGGTTCTGACGGGGCTCGAGCCGCCGGGGCGCCGTCTCACGGAGGAGGAGGTGGCGCGGCTGCACCCCATCTTCAGTGAGAGCCTGGACTACGCGCGGGTGCGGGTGAAGGAGGGACGGCTGGGGCTGCTGGGTGTGTCCCGCCGGGCCTTCGTGCACGGCGACATCGTCTTCGTCCCCGGGCGCGGGCCTCCGGGGTTCGGGTTGCTGGTGCATGAGCTGACGCACGTGTGGCAGCACCAGCACGGCGGCACCGCGTACCTGAGCGCCGCGCTCGCGGCGCAGTGGTGGGGGGACGGCTACAACTGGCGCAAGGCCGTGGGCCAGGCGCTGCGCTGGGCCCAGCTCAACCCCGAGCAGCAGGCGCAGTTCATCGAGGACGCCGCGCTGGTGGGCCTCATTCCTCCGAGCGTTCCGCTGCCTGCGCGCGCGAAGCTGAAGGGATGGACGGAGGCCGCGCTGCCCCTGTTGGACGAGGCGCTCGTGTGTCTTCAGGCAGGGCGCGGCGCGCCCTGAGCGTCAGGCGGCTGTCGTGGCCTCGGTGATGCAACGGGCCGCCTCGGCGGCGTCGCAGCCGTTGAGTCCCGCGCCCCATGCGGCGTTGGCCTCCAGCAGCGCCCAACCCCGGCCCTCGACGAGCGCCGCGTCCAGCACGCAGGTGCGCGGCAGCGGTGCCGCGCGCGCGACGGTGGCGAGGAACGCCTCGGCCTCCGCCACGGAGCCCTCGCCCTCGTACACCGCGCACGTGCGCACGCGCCCATCGAGCACCCAGCCCCGGGCCTCCGCGCGCAGGGAGGCGACTTCCGACGAGAGCACCGGCGTCTCCGGCGCCAGCCCCCGGCACTCCTCCGCGAGCGCCTCAGGCCCCGGCCACACGGCGGCGCGGAACACCTTGGGCACCAGCGGCTTGATGAAGCGGGGGAAGGCTTCCGAGGCCACCTGCTCCAGCGTGGCGCCGCGCACCTCGCGCTTCACGAGCGAGGCGTCCACCTTCAGCAGCAGGTCATCCGGCGGGGACACGAGCGAGAGGCCCAGCTTCTGCGCCAGCACCAGGCAGAAGGTGTCGTTGCCATAGAGGCGCACCCGCGTGCGGTCCACGTCGGGCGGGCTCCAGAAGCGCCCCAGCCTCAGCACCGTGCCGCCTCCTGCCTCCCATGTGAGCGCGACGGCGTCCCGCTCCGGGTCGGCCTTGTCGGGAATGAGCAGGGTGAGTCCGTGGAACATGGCGGGAACCTATATACAACCCGTCGCGATTTCGGAGGGCCACTCCAACCCCGGCCCTCTTCGAGGTGACAAGCACATGCAAACCCAGACGCGCCGCAACCTCCTGCTCGCACTCGTGTTCCTGGCCGGCTGCGCCGCTTCCCAGGTGCCGTGGGTTCCCCCCGCGGACGCCCAGGCGGGGGCGGGCACTCCGCGCTGGGACTACCACTGCATGCAGCCTCAATGGGGGCCCGGCGAGTCATCGACCAAGGCCACCATCGCGCAGCTCAAGCTCCTGGGCCTGCAGGGCTGGGAGCTCGTCACGGTGCACGAGAGCACCTACTGCCTCAAGCGCCCCCTGCGCTGAGCACGGCGCTTTCGCGTCACAGCTTCGGCGGGGCCACCGGGTCGTGCTCGGAGAGGAGCCGGGCCACGCGGGCCTCGTCGATGCGCGTGCCGAGCTGCTCCATCTCGTGCTGGTCCCTCACCGTCTTCGACAGGCTGAAGGTGGAGCCCACCGTGAAGAGCAGCCCCATGGCCAGGAAGGACTTCACCCAGATGTCCACGGGCAGGTTCCAGATGCCCACCGCCGTGACGCCGACGGACAGGACGAAGGACAGCCAGGTCTGGGCGACCCAGGCGGTGCTGTGGGGAACGACGACCTTCGGCGTGGCGCGGGACATGGTGCTTCCTCCTCGGGACGATTGGTACTCGCTGACAGGAAGAACAATGCACCTGCGCGTCGTAAAGCACATGGAACTAGTCCATGCGCCATTGATAACCTTCAGTGAATGATTCAGCTCCAGCGGCTCGAGGGCTTCTACCGGGTGGCGCGCGCGGAAGGGTACGCGCGAGCGGCGCGCTCATTCCCGTATCCGATAACGCAGCCCGGGGTGCACCAGCAGGTGAAACGCCTGGAGGACGAAGTCGGAGTGCCCCTCTTCGAGCGCGTGGGCAAGGACCGCGTCGTCCTCACCCCGGGGGGCCGCGCGCTGTACGCGCACGTGGCGCCCTTCCTGGAGGCGCTCGACACCGTGGTGCAGTCGCTGCGCAAGGGCGAGGTGGGCGGCACGCTGCGCGTCCACGCCTCCGGCCACGTGCTGCGCTACCTGCTGCCCGCGTGGCTGCGGCGGCTCCAGGCGAAGCGGCCCGACATCGAGGTGGCCCTCTTCGAGTCCAAGGTGCCCGCGCTGGACGTGCTGCGCTCGGGCGACACGGACCTGGTGGTGGACCATCTGCCGGAGGTGCCCGACGACGTGGAGGCGCGCGAGGTGGGGCGCACGCACCCGTTCCTCGTGCTGCCCTCGCACCACTCGCAGGCGAAGAGCGCACAGGTGAAGCTGTCGCAGCTCAAGGACGACGCCTTCATCGCGTACAGCACGGACAAGCACCTGCGTGAATTGCAGCTCGCGGAACTGGCGCGGGCCGGTGTGAAGCCGAAGCGGCTGCACCAGGCGGACTCGTCGGAGACGATTCTCGGCTTCGTCGCGGCGGGGCTGGGCTACTCGCTGCTGGCGTCGCTGCTGCCCGGCGGTCCGCGCGAGGCGGGCGTGGTGGCGCGGCCGCTGCCCGGCGCGGGCTCGGGTGTCATCCACGCCGTGTGGCGGAAGTCGGCCACCCGCAGCCCGCTCCTGCAGGCCGCGCTGGCGCTGGCGCCCAAGCCCTAGAACGCCAACGGGGCCCCGCGCCCGTCCTGGGAGGACGGAACCCGGAGCCCCGTGGGCTTCACTCAGTGCCGCGCGGAAGCTCAGCCGCGGTGCTGGTGGATGGACATGATGGGGTAGTTCATCGAGCTGATGGTGATGCGCTGCGAGCCGTCCGAGTTCACGTTGTTGGAGCCGATGAACTGGGGCTTGCCGTCCTTCCAGCCCGCGAACATCACCACGTGCTGGCCGCTGCCGACCTTGAAGGACACCACGTCACCGGGCTTCGCGTCCTGCAGGGACACGCGCTTGAAGTCCGGGTCCTTGTCCAGCTTGGCCTGCAGGCCCATCACCGAGTTGTCGTGCTGCGCGTTGGTGATGAGGCCGGCCTGCTCCAGGCACGCGGAGACGAAGTTGGCGCAGTTGACGTTGTTGGGGACCCAGTCCTCCATGTCGCTGCCGACGCCGTTCTTCTCCAGCTTCAGCGAGCCCGCGTTCTTGTTCAGGTGCGACTTCGCGATGTCGAAGGCGCTGCCGGTGGGGGCGTTGCCGCCGTTGGTGCCGGTGGCCTGCGAGCCCTGCGTGCCCTTGGTGCCGGAGCTGCCCGTCGAGGAACCCGGCTTGGAGCCCGGCTTGCCGCCCTTCGAAGGCTCGAAGCTGTCCTTGGAGCCGGGGATGTTCAGGCTCTTGCCGGTGTAGATGAGGTCCGCGTTCTTGATCTGCGGGTTCGCCTTCATCAGCGCGCTGACGCTGGTGTTGTAGCGCTTGGCGATGCCGGAGAGGGTGTCACCCGACTGAATGCGGTAGCTCATGGAGGGGGCTCCGAAAGATTGAGGCGACGCCGGGGGGCATCACCGGTGGGACTTGCCATGATTCTCGCAGCCTGAGATTCGAAGTTGCGTACCCCCTGTGTTTTTCACCTACAGCCCTGGTGGGCCGTGCCTCCCAGTGTGGGGCCCTCCCGGGATGGGCCGGGCATCCCTACCGTGAGCACATGAGCGAGCCCTTCCGGAGGCTGAACCTGGACTGGGTGCTGCCCTCGCTGGCGGTGGGGGGACGCTTCCCCATCGAGGCGGCGGAGCACCTCGCGCGCAAGCTGGGCATCCGCTACGTGGTGGACGTGCGGGTGGAGGAGCGCGACGACGAGCACGTGCTGCGCGAGCACGGAATCACCCTGCTGCACCTGCCCACGGAGGACATGCGCGCCATCCGCCGCGACATGATTGACGACGGCGTCGAGTGGGTGACGCAGCGCCTGGCGCAGGGCCACAAGGTCTACATCCACTGCGAGCACGGCGTGGGGCGCAGCGCGCTGCTGGCGCTGTGCTGCATGGTGGCGCTGGGGCACCCGCCGCTGGAGGCGCTGACGCTGGCGAAGCGGCAGCGCTGGCAGGTGGCCCCCAGCGCCGCGCAGCTGCGCACCTTCATGGCCTGGGCGGAGGACTGGCGCTCGAAGCACGAGGTGGCGTGGCAGGTGCCCGAGCTCAAGGCCCTGACCGCCGTCGCCTACAGCCACCTGAGCAACCCGCCGTCCGCTGAAGACACCGAGGACTGACTCACCCGGGCGTCGAGTGGGGCGCTCGCGGCAGCCGCACCGTGAAGGTGGTGCCCTCGTCCGGCAGGGACGTCACGGTGATGCCGCCGCCGTGCGCGCGGACAATCTGGTCGACGATGTAGAGCCCCAGCCCCACGCTGCGGCTGCGCGTGTCGCCGTTGTCGCCGCGCTGCATCGGCTGGAAGAGGCGCGCCCGCAGCTCGGCGGGGATGGGGACGCCGGTGTTGTGCACCTCGAGCACCACGTCGCGAGTCTCGCCCCGCGTCGTCATGCTCACCGGGCTGCCCGCGGGGCTGTAGGTGAGGGCGTTGCCCAGCAGGTTGACGACGAGCTGCGCGAGCCGGTCCGCGTCCCACGCGCCCTGGCCGTCTCCGTGCTGCTCCACCCTCAGCTCGCGCTCGGGATGGGCCACCTGGATTTCGTCCAGCACCTGCCGGGTGAAGGCATGGAAGTCCAGGGGCCCTGGCCGCGTGGGAATCCCGCCGCCCAGCCGGGCCTGGGTGAAGTCGAGCAGGTCTCGGATGAGCCGGTTGGCGCGCTCGGCGGAGGAGAGGATGCGGCCCAGCGGCTGGCGCAGCCGCTCGTCCAGGTCCGTGCGCCGCAGCTGCGTCGTGGTGGACAGGATGATGGCGCTGATGGGGTTGCGCAAATCGTGCGAGACGATGCCGATGAGCTGCTGCTCGAACCCGGCGCGCTGGCGCGCCTCCTCCTCCAGCTTCCGGCGCTGGGTGATGTCCCGGAAGAAGACGACGGAGGCGATGATGTTTCCGCGCGCGTCACGGGCGGGCCCGTAGTGCGCCTCCACCACGCCCTGGCTGCCATCCCCGAAGACGTAGTTGAGCTCCTCGCCGTGGGCCTCCAGGCCGCGCAGGCCGCGGATGAGCGGGTAGTCCTCGGTGGCGATGGGCAGGCCGTCGGGCCGGAGGATGGGCCACTGGTGGTAGTCCGCGTGCTGGGTGGTGGAGTGGGCCGGGTGGCGCAGCTCGGCCTCGATGCGCTTGTTGGCGAGCACGACGCGGCCGGAGGCGTCCGCGATGGCCACCGCCATGGGAGCGTTCTCCAGCACCGCGTGCAGGCGGGCGCGCTCCTCCTCCACCTCGCGCCGGGCCCGCACCTGGGCCGTCACGTCCACCGCCTGGAGGAAGATGCCGTCCACCGCCCGGTCCGGAGCGCGGGTGGGCTGGAAGACGAAGTTGAGGAAGCGGTCCTCCAGGCTCCCGGTGCCCGAGCGGTCCAGGCTGACGACGAGCTCGTCGGCGATGAAGGGCTCTCCGGTGGCGTACACCCGGTCCAGCACGTCGATGAAGCCCTGGGCCGCGATTTCGGGCAGCGCCTCGCGCACGGACCTGCCCACGACTGTCTCGCGGCCGACCAATTGGAGGTACTCCGCGTTGGCGTAGTCGTAGACGTGGCCCGGACCCCGAATCACGGCGATGGCGGCGGGGGCGTGCTCCATCAGCGCGTGCAGGTCCGTGCGGGCACGCACGTTCCGCTGGAGCGCCAGCAGCTCACCGCGGTCCCGCTCGCCGAGCCGGGTGAGGCGCACCACCTCGGTCATGTCGTCCACCTGGTGGATGAGGTAGCGCACCTGCCCGTCCTCGGAGAGGACCGGGGTGTTGACGGGGCTCCAGTGGCGCTCCTCGAAGCCGCCCCCGGGGCGGGGGATGTCGTACTTCTGCAGGGGCATGACGTCCGGGGCCCGGGTGGCCAGGGCATGCTCCAGCGAGGCGCGCAGGTTGCGGGTGCCGGTGGCCTGGGCTTCCTCCGGGTTGTCCGGGAACACGTCGAAGAGGCGCCGGCCGAGCACGTCCCCGCGGCGCGTCATCGTCGCGCGGAGGTAGGCGTCCGTGACGGCGAGGATGGTGAAGTCCGCGTCCGGCGCGAGGACGAGGAAGAGGCCCGGGCTCTTCTCGAAGAGCAGTTGGAAGTCGAGGACGGTCACCGGGTACTCCGGAAGGACGCCTGCGCTGGGGGAGGAGACAAGTCTACGCCAAGAGACTTGAACAGGATGGGTGGGTCCGCGCATGGTGCCGGGGTGAGCACCATTCCCCATCCCGACTTCACGGCCGCGCGCTTCGCCCAGTGTCCGGACGCGCGCTTCCAGCCGGCGCCCGCGGACGGCGTCCTGCCGGAGGGCTTCTTCTCCACCACCAACCTCCCCACCTACGTGCGCGTCGGCGGCGCCTGGCGCATGCCGCGCGAGCCTCGCATGGACTGCGCGCTCGTGCTGGATGCCCAGGGCGAATTGTGGGCCCGCGAGGGCCGGCGCGTGCGCGCGGGCGAGCGCGTGGTGGTGGGCCACGCGGAGGACGGCAGCCAGGGCGTGTACGTGAACATGGCCTACCTCACCGAGGGCGGTGAGGGAGAGTTCAAGTTCATGACGAGCGAGGTGTCGCGCGAGAAGCCCATCGACTACGGGCACATGGCGCGGCTGCTGGTGGAGGAGCGCGAGCGCGGCGGCTACCCGGTGTGGGTGACGGGGCCGGCGCTGGTGCACTCGCGGGCGCGCGCGGACATGACGTGGTTCATCGCCAACGGCTTCGTGGGCGCGCTGCTGGCGGGCAACGCGGTGGCGGTGCACGACATCGAGGCGTCCATCTTCGGCACCACGCTGGGCATGAGCGGCTCGGGCGAGGCCACCTCCGGCGGCCATGGCCTGCACATGCGCGCCATCAACAAGGTGCGCGCGGCGGGCTCGATTGCGAAGGCGGTGGAGTCAGGGGTGATTACCAACGGCATCATGCACGCGTGCGTGGTGCACAAGGTTCCGTTCGTGCTGACGGGCTCCATCCGCGACGACGGGCCGCTGCCGGATGTCGTCACCGACAACCTGGCCGCGCAGGACGCCATGCGCCGTCACGCGGTGAAGGCCACCATGTCGGTGCTGATTGCCACCGCGCTGCACGCCATCGCCACGGGCAACATGCTGCCGGCCTTCGTGGTGGAGAAGGACGGCTCCTTGCGCGAGCTGCCCACCATCTGCGTGGACTCGTCCGAGTTCGTGGTGAGCAAGCTGAAGGACCGCGGCACGCACCAGGCCTTCGGCGTGGTGACGAACGCGCAGGACTTCATGCACATCCTGCGGCTGTACGTGGAGCGCGAGTTGACGGCGCGTGGCACGGCGCCGAAGGCGGGCTGAGCAGGGCGGCCGGGACGGCGCGGCCAGCCCCACGTTCAGCGCCCTCCGCGAGTCGTCGCGTCGTCCCGGTATTTCCCCGGGACCGCTCCTCTCATGGCGGCAGACTGGCGGAGTGTGCCCTGTCCGGAACGCCCGTCGGACGTGGACCCGGACCGCGAGGAGCAAGGCTCTTGATGCGGACGATGATGGGGGGGAGCGGGTTGCCCGGGCCCGGCGCTTGCTGGCGGGAGAGGGCTTCATAGGGGGCGCAATGACCGTTCACGCACGGGCCCGTCGCGCACAGGGCCTCCGGGCCGCAGCGCTCTCCCTCGGGGACGTAGGGGACGCACCGTCCGCTCTCCTCGGAGCAGACGAGGCCCTTGGCACAGCCGGAGAAGGAGAACTTGCTCCGTGCACAAGGCGCACCGAGGCCGGGCTCTTCCTGACAGAAGCCCGGCCCATCGGGCGCCTGTTCGGGGCTGACGCACTTCAGGTCCCCGGCGCATTCGAAGGATTCGCGGCAGGCGACGCCCACTCCGAGTTGCTCCCGGCAGGTGCCGAGCTCCCCCCGGTCCGCGTCACAGAAGAGCTCCTCCTGGCAGTCGTTGCGGTAGAGGGTGGACAGGACAGGTGTTGCTCGGCACGACTCGCCCGGGCGGGAACGGCGGCCACAGTGCCCCTCCTTGCATACGAGTGACTCGTCGCACGGCGGAATCCCGAAGGCTCCGCACGCGTCACCTTCGGCGCTGGCTCGCTGACACGTCCCGCCGTCCTGGTCGCACCACAGTCCCGGCCCGCACGGGTGGGTGATGCCGGCGCCTCCTGGCAGGTAGCAGACCTCTCCCTCTTCAGCGGGACGTTGGCAGCGGCCGCCGGGCTCGGCGAGGACGAGTCCTGGTGCGCATTGAATGAGATGGACGGCGACCTCTCCCTCCGCACTCCGGGGCTGGCAGGTACCCTCGGGTGTGCCGTCTCCCGGGAAGTGGCACCAGGCCTCGCCACCGCACTCCGCATGGAGCCGGCAGGTGCTCGCGGGTGCCTCGACGCGGAGCACCTGGCAGGCCGGCTCGTATTCGATGCCCCGCTGTCGCGCGAGGAAGGTCAGTGCGGGCAGGCGGCAGTCGCTGTCGCGGAGGGTGGCGACACAGCGCTCGGCCGCGCCCTCGTCATAGCTCAGCCGGCCTGACGCCAACGCCGCGTCATGGCGCGTCCCCAGTCCCAGCCACATCCCACCCCAGCCCCAGCGTCGCAGGTCCCGTTCACAGGCTTCCGTGCTGGCGTACACCCCGCACCGCTCCTCGCGCGCGCAGAGGGCTTCCACCACGCGCTCGCCAGTCTCGTTTCCCACGACAGGCCCCGGCCCCGGCTCCCCGGCGTCACCACACACCACCAGGCCTGCAGCCAGTACTGCCACTGTCACCTGCCATCCGCGCATTGGCTTCCTCTTCAGGGTCGTCCGGAGAGACGGACCGGCCCCTCTGACCGGACCGGACGAAGTGTTGCCCCGAGCCGCGCGCGCGGGTGTAACGGGCGCGTAACCGCCAACACCCGGACAAGGTCGGCCCCTGGCGCCACAAGTCGCTCGACCCGGCTGCTGGCGTGTCTCAGTGCGACGGAGCCGGCGGAGCCACCAGGTCGCTGACGGTCCGCCTGGCCTCGCCGCGCAGTCGCTGCATCAGCACGTAGAGGCCGGGGATGAACACGAAGTTCACCACCGTGGACACGAGCATGCCGCCGAACACCGCCGTGCCCAGCGAGTTGCGCGACGCCGCGCCCGCGCCCGACGCCGTCATCAGCGGCACCACGCCGAGGAGGAATGCAATCGACGTCATGAGGATGGGACGCAGGCGCACCTCGGCCGCCTCCACCACCGCGTCGAGGGCGCTCTTGCCGCCCTCGCGCAATTGCTCCGCGAACTCCACGATGAGGATGGCGTTCTTGCTGGCGAGTCCCACCAGCATGACCAGCCCCACCTGACAGAACACGTCGTTGGCAAACCCGCGCAGCAGCTGAAGCCCGAGCGCACCCATGATGGCCAGCGGCACCGAGAGGATGATGACCAGCGGCAGGGTGAAGCTCTCGTACTGCGCCGCGAGCACCAGGAAGACGAAGAGCAGGCCCAGGCCGAAGATGACCATCGTCTGTCCGCCGCTCTGCTTCTGCTCCAGGCTGATGCCTGTCCACTCCGTGCTCATGCCCAGCGGCAGGTGCTGCGCGGCGAGGGCTTCCATCGCCTCCAGCGCCTGCCCAGAGGACACGCCCGGCGCCGCCTGGCCGTTGATCTCCACCGAGCGGAAGAGGTTGTAGTGGCGGATGACCTGCGCGGACACCGTGGGCTCCACCTTCACCAGTGACTCCAGCGGAATCATGTCCCCGCTGTCGCTGCGTACGTAGAAGGCGCCGATGTCGCGCGGGCTGTCGCGGAACTGCTGCTCGGCCTGGACGTAGACGCGGTACGCGCGGTTCGCGTAGTTGAAGTCGTTGACGTACTGGCTGCCCATGTAGACCTGCATCGTGCCGAAGATCTGCTCGATGGGGACACCCAGGGCCTTGGCCTTCTGCCGGTCCACCTCCACGTCGAGTAGCGGCGTGTCGGCATTGAAGCCGGTGAAGACACCGCGCAACCGGCTGTCCTCGTTGCCCCTGGCCACGAGCGTCTGCACGGCGGAGGCAAGCTGGTCCAGCGAGCTGGTGCCGGCGGTGTCCTCGACGACGAACTGGAAGCCGCCCACGCTGCCCACGCCGCGGATGGCCGGAGGTTGGAAGGGCACCACGCGCGCCCCGCCGATGCGACTGAGCGGTGCGCGCAGCCGCTCCACCAGCGCGGCCACCGACTGGTCCTTTCCGGGCCGCTCGCTCCAGGGCTTCAGCGCGGCGAAGATGTTGGCCATGTTGGGGCCCGAGCCCTGGGGTGAGAAGCCGCCGTTGGCGAAGATGACGCGCACCTCCGGCTGGTCCTTCAGCACCGCCTCCACCTCCGCCATCACCTTCTCCGTCTGGGCGAGCGCCATGCCCTCAGGTCCCTGCACGGAGATGATGAGGTAGCCCTGGTCCTCGTCGGGGATGAAGCCCGTGGGCGTCGCCTTGAACAGCGCCACCGTGGCGCCGATGCACAGCAGGAACGCGCCCAGGATGATGACCGGGTGCTTCAGCAGCCGGCGCAGGCCCCGGCCGTACACGGTCCGAGTCGCGTCCAGCGCCCGGTCCACCCAGCGGAAGAACACCCACTTCTCACCCTGCTGGTGCTTGAGCATCCGAGCACTCAGGGCGGGCGTCAGGGTGAGGGCGCAGAAGGTGGAGAGGGCCACCGACGCGGTGATGGTCAGTGCGAACTGGCGGTAGATGGCGCCCGTGGTGCCGGGGAACAGGGCCACCGGGACGAACACCGCCACCAGCACGATGGAGATGGCGATGACTGCGCCGGACACCTCCTTCATTCCCTCACGGGCGGCCTGCACGGGCGTCAGGTGCCGTTCCATCATCAACCGCTCGATGTTCTCGATGACGACGATGGCGTCGTCCACCACGAGGCCCGTGGCCAGCGTCAGGCCAAAGAGGGTGAGGGTGTTGATGGAGAAGCCCATCAAGCTGACGAAGGCGAAGGTGCCCACCAGCGAGACGGGGAGGGTGAAGGCGGTGATGAGCACGCTGCGCCAGCCGTGCAGGAACAGGAAGATGACCAGGATGACGAGCGCAATCGCCTCCACCAGCGAACGGAGCACCTCGTGGATGGTGGCGCGCACCGCGAGCGTCGTGTCCGTGCCCGTCTGGAATCGCATGCCCGGGGGGAACTGTTGCGAGAGCTTCGCCAGCTCCGCGTAGACGCCGTCGCGCACGTCGAGCGCATTGGCGGTGGGCAGCTGGAAGATGGCGAGACCGACGGCCGCCTTGCCGCCGAAGCGCAGCAGGGAGCTGTAGTTCTCCGCGCCCATCTCCACACGGCCCACGTCCTTCACGCGCACGCTCTTGCCGTCGTTCTGGCGCATGAGGACGATGTCGCCGAACTCGTCCGGCTCCACCAGCCGGCCCCGTGCCCGCACCGCGAGCTGATAGGGCTGGTCCTTGTCGGAGGGCGGCTGGCCCACCTGGCCCGCGGCCACCTGGAGGTTCTGCTCCTGGAGTGCGCGCGTGACGTCCTGCGGGGTGAGCTTGCGGCGCGCCAGCTCCGTGGGGTCCAGCCACAGGCGCATGGAGAACTTGCGCTCGCCGAAGATGCGCACCTCGCCCACGCCGCGCACGCGCTTGATGGCGTCCTTGAGATTCACGTCAGCGTAGTTGCTGAGGAACTTCGCGTCGTATCGCTCGTCGGGACTGAAGAGGGCCACCGACATCAGAATCTGGCTGGAGGCCTTGTTGATGACGATGCCCGACTGGTTCACCTGCGCGGGCAGGCGGGCGGACGCGCGGCTGACGCGGTTCTGCACGTCCACGGCGGCCACCTCGATGTCACGCGTGGGCTCGAAGGTGATGATGACGGTGCTGGTGCCGTCGTTGCTGCTGGTGGAGGTGATGTAGCGCATGCCCTCCACGCCGTTGAGCTCCTGCTCCAGCGGGATGGTGACGGCGCTCTCCACCACCTCGGCGCTGGCGCCCACGTAGGTGCTGCTGACCGTCACCTGCGGTGGTGCCAGGTCCGGATACTGGGCGATGGGCAGCGAGGGAATCGCAACGGCTCCCACCAGCGTGAGCAGGATGAAGCAGACGATGGCGAAGACGGGCCGGCGGATGAAGAAGTCGACGAACATGGGCTCTGTTCCTCTGCTCAGCGGCTGCTACCGAAGGGAGTGCCGCCGGCTGACGCCTCGGCACGCGGCGCGGCCTTCACCTTCACGGGCATGCCGTCACGCAGCGCCTGCATGGAGGAGATGGCGACGAGGTCTCCCACCTCCAGGCCCTTCTCCACGACGTAGGCCATCTCACCCAGTGCACCGAGGGTGATGGGGCGGCGCTCCACCGCTGTCTGGCCATCCTTCTCGTGCACCACTAACGCGAAGGGCTGACCGCTCTGGCGCACCACCGCGAGCGCCGGAATCTGCAGGGCGTCCCGGACGGAGTAGACCATGCGCGCGCGCACCATCTCGTTGGGGCGCAGGCCCACCGTGTTGCGGAAGGCGGCCTTCACCTCCACCAACTGAGTGCGCGGATCGGCCTGCGGCGCGATGAAGAAGACGGTGCTGGTGAGCAGCACCTTCCCCTTCGCGTCGAGGACTTCCACCACCGTGTCGGGCTTGAGCGCACGGGCGCGCGAGGAGGGCACCGATACGCTCACCTCGAGGACATCCGCCTGCGCCACGCTGGTCAGCGGCGTGGTGGCACTGACGAAGTCACCCAGTCGCACCAGCACGTCCCCCACGGTGCCGGCGAAGGGCGCGCGCACCACGTTGAGTTGCAGCTGCACCTGGCGCTGTGTCACCTGCGCGGCGGAGGAGCGCGACGCGGCGTCGGCGGCCTCCACCTGGGCGCGGGCGGCCTCCAGTTCCTGCGCGCTCGCGAGGCCCTCCTTCTGGAGCGCCTCCGTGCGGGCCAGGGTGCGGCGGGCCAGTTCCAGGTTCACCTTGGTGGAGCTGAGCTGGGCCTGGGCGCTGTCGAGCGCGGCCGTGTCCTCGCGCGCATCCACCTCCAGCAGGGGCGCTCCGGCCTCCACCTGCTGGCCGGGCTTCACGTGGATGCGGCGCACGTAGCCGCCCACCTGCGGCAGCACCGTGACGCTCTGCCGCGACATCAGCGAGCCGAGGTACT
>NZ_JAAIYA010000002.1 GCF_010894405.1 Pyxidicoccus caerfyrddinensis | reverse complement strand
CTCATGGCCGAGGTGGATGCCTACCTGGAAGCTCGCAACGCGCAGCAGACCGCGAGCCCGCTGCTGCGCGCCGGCCCCGCTCGACGCGCAGCATGAGACCGTTCGAGAATCGTGATCGGTCGTTTAGAAGCCGTGCGTCGAGCCGGGGGGCAGTGGGAAGGCGACTGATGAGCGCCGGCTCAAGACCAGCGAGGAGCGAGCGCTGCGTGCCCTCCTCGAAGAGATTGCACGCCACAGCCGCATCCCACAGCTCAGTGATGCTTTCGAGCGGCAGGTGTTTGCGGGAGTTGCGCTTCACGTGCACCAGCTAGGCCCCCAGGTCGCCACTCCATGAGTGACGCACCATGACTGTGAACGACCCGCCCGGTGCGGCGCAAGCCGAAGCCCCGTGGCGTGAGCCCGGGTCAGCCAAGTCCCAGCCCTGCCGGTCAGGGCGTCGCGACGAACTCTCGTAGGAGGCCCTGCTGCGCGGGCTCGAGCGGGTGCGAGACGCCTGAGACTTGCACCGCCGCCGTATGCGCACGCGCCACGCGGTCCACCAGCGTGACGTCGACCTCGACGGTGAGCGTCTGGATGCTCCCCACCTTCGTCCCCTGCGCCTCGTACGCGGCGCCCTTCAGCGGCACGCGCCGCCCGTCGAGCACCAGCGCCACCGAGGTGCGCTCACTCCACTCGGACTCCGAGCGGTCCTCCACGGTGAGCCACACCCGCGCGGGCCGCGTCCGGGCGGTGCGTCCCGGCTGGGAGAAGCTCACCTCCACCCAGCGGTCGGGGATCTCCAGGCCCAGAGGAGCAGGCACCACTCCGAGCGTCAGCGAGTGCTGCGTCTCACCACCCGTCGCGTCGTACCAGGCGTGGATGCCCTCCTCCGGCTCGGGCGGGCCATACTGCGGCACCACCGCCGGTGCGCACCGGGAGCAGGCACTCAGCGACAGGAGCACCAGCACGAAGGCAAGGCGCACGGCTACGACTCCGCCCCGCCCTCTGACTCCAGCAGCTTGTAGAGCGTCTTGCGGTCCACATCGAGCAGCCGCGCCGCCTCGCTCTTGTTCCCACCCACGTGCTGGAGCACGTGCGCCGCGTACCGGCGCGACAGCTCCGCGAGGCTCGGCATGTCGCCCGCCAGTCCCGTGAGCTTCTGCGTCGCGTCGCCAATCGGCTCCGGGAAGTCCTGCGGCCCGAGCACGCCCGTCACGTTCAGCGCCAGCGCCCGCGCCACCACGTTCTCCAGCTGCCGCACGTTGCCCGGCCAGTCGTAGCCCGTCAGCCGAGTCATCGCCTCCGGCGTCACCACCGGCCGCACCCCACCCCGCGCGTGCCTCGCCGCGAAGTGCTCCACCAGCGCCGGCACGTCCTCGCGCCGCTCGCGCAGCGGCGGCAGGTGCAGGTGCACCACGTCCAGCCGGTACAGCAGGTCCTCGCGGAACAGCCCCTCCACCACGCGCGCCTTCAAGTCCTTGTTCGTCGCCGCCACCACCCGCACGTCCACCTTCACCGGGATGCTCTCGCCCACGCGGCGAATCTCGCCCTCCTGCAGGACGCGCAGGAGCTGCGACTGCACCTTCATCCCCACGTCGCCAATCTCGTCCAGGAAGAGCGTCCCGCCGCTCGCCTCCTCGAAGACGCCCCGCCGCGCGCCCGAGGCGCCCGTGAAGCTGCCCTTCGCGTGGCCGAACAGCTCGCTCTCCATCAGCGACTCGGTAATCGCTCCACAGTCCACCGGGATGAACGGCCCGCTCGCGCGCGGCGAGCGCTTGTGCAGCGCCCGCGCCACCATCTCCTTCCCCGTCCCCGTCTCGCCCGTAATCAGCACCGGCACGTTGCTCGCCGCCGCGCGCGCCACGTGCTTGTAGACCTCCAGCAGCGCGGGGCTCCGTCCCACCAGCACCAGCGAGGTGCGCTCCACCTGCTGCCGCAGCGAGCGGTTCTCCTCCACCAACCGCTTCTGCTCCAGCGCCCGCCGCGCCACGCGCAGAATCGCGTCCACGTCGAACGGCTTCGCCAGGTAGTCGAACGCGCCCTGCTGGATGCTGTCCAGCGCACCCTCGATGTTGCCGAAGGCCGTCACCACGATGACCGGCGTGTCCGGCAGGTGCGTCTTCACCGCCTGCAGGACTTTCAATCCATCCCCCGGCTCGGGCATGGCCATGTCCGTCATCACCAGGTCGAACGACCCCTCCGCCAGTCGCTCCGCCGCGCGCTTCGGGTCCGGCGCCTGCGTCACCGTCCCCAGCGTGCCCAGCAGCCGCTGGAGCAGGTCACGAGCCTGGGGGTCATCGTCCACCACGAGGATGCGGGTTGAGCTCATGTGCCGACCTTGCGCATTGCGGAAGCGGCGGAGGCCACCTGCGACTCACCGATGCCACCCGCCGCCACCGGGCGCACCACGCGAGGAAAGCGCACCACCACCCGCGTGCCCCTCCCCTCTTCCGAGCGCACCGCCAGCGTGCCGCCGTGCGCCTCCACCACGCGCTTCGTCGTGACGAGCCCCAGCCCATGGCCCGGCAGGGCCCGCACCTCCGGCGCGCGGAAGAAGGGCTGGAACAGTGAGGCCACCGTCGCCGGCGCCATGCCGATGCCGTTGTCCTCCACCTCCAGCACCGCCTCCTCGCCCTCGGTGGACACCCGCACCCGCACCTTCGGCTCCGCCCGGCCCGCCGTGTACTTCACCGCGTTCGTCAGGAGGTTGCGCGCGCTCACCTGCAGCAACTGCCCCGGGCAGTCCACCGCCACGCCCGGCGACAAGTCGCGCTCCAGCGCCACGCCCTGCGCCGCCGCCGTCTGCGCCACCTCCAGCAGCACCGTGGTGACGGCCGTGTCCAGCTCGCCCACCGTGCGCTCGCCCCGCGTGCCCGCGCGGCAGAAGCGCAGCAGCGCTTCAATCAGCTCGCCCATGCGCACCGCGCTGGACTCGCACTGCGCCAGCATCTCCAGCGCCCCCGCGTCCTTCACCGCGCCCGTGCGGCGGATGAGCGTGAGGTAGCCCTTGAGCGGCGCCAGCGGGGAGATGAGGTCGTGCGCCACGCGCCGGGTGAACGCGTCCAATTCCTGGTTGTGCCTGCCCAGCTCCTCCAGTTGCCCCTGAATCGTGGCGTCCTGGCGCTTGAGCAGCGAGGTGATGTGCCAGCCCACCGCCAGGGACAAGAGCAGCGCCAGCAGCGTGGCGCTCGCGCCCAGGGCGGTGTTGCGCACGCGCAGGTCCGCGAGCCGGCCCACCAGCTCGCGCGCCTGGTCCGTGTTCTCCTGGGCCAGCGTGCCGGCCAGCGTGTCCAGCTGGGCGGCCAGCGGGCGGATGCGCTCGGCCAGGTGGCGCCGCGCCCGGTCCGCCTCCCGGCGCTGCGACAGCACCGCCGCCGCGCGCACCTGGTCCGCCAATCCCTGACAGCCGGCGTTGAAGCGCTGCCACACCGCCTTCTCGCCCGGGGGCAGGTTGCGCGTGTACGCCTCCGACGAGGCGCGGATGTCGCCGAGGATTTCCTCCATCACCGCGTCCGCCGCGCCGCGCTCGGCGTCGTCCGTGGCGCGGATGTGCGCCTCAATCGCGGACTCCAGCGACAGCGCGTCCACACGGATGCGACCGATGAGGCCCGCGCGCTCCAGCGCCTCCTGCACCAGCGCGTCCACCTGCCAGCCCGTGCGCACCTCCGTCCACAGCGTGAAGGAGGTGACGGCGGACAGCAGCACCACCACGAAGAAGAAGCCGGCGCGGTAGCCGCGGATGGGCGTGCGGGAGCTCACGGGGGATGATTCCTCTAACACGGCGGCGCCCGCGTCGCGGGGCCCGTCCGTCCTTCACTTCTACCGAGCCTACGGAGTGCCCGTCTTGCCGCCGTCCTGCGGCGAGGTGCCGGACTGCTGCGGGGGCTGCATGCGGCGCCGGGCGCGCTCCAGCGCGGACTCGTACCAGACGTCCGACAGCTCCTCGTGCATCTCCTTCAGTTCCTTCAGCTCGTTGAGCTGCCGCTCCAGCGCCAGCAGCTGCGCGTTGTGCTCCTCCAGCGCGTGCCGGTCCGCCTCCGTGCGCACCAGCTCCTCCAGCACCGCCGCGCGCCCCTGCTCCGCCTCGGCGCGCTCCAGCGACAGCCGCTCCAGCGAGGACTCCAGCGCGGCCATCCGCATCGCCAGGGCCTCGGTCCGCTCGCGCTCCGCCTCGTACTCGCGCCGCCAGCGCTCTGCTTCCAGCACCTGGGCCTCGAGCTGCGCGGGGGGAATTCCCGCACATCCTCCTCCCAGCAATGCCACCGCCGTCACGAGCCGCAGGGACCGCATACACCGTCTCTCCCGCGCCGCGGCCGCGCGGCATGCGCGGCGTGAGGCCCGGGCCTGCCACCCGCGATGCCACCGGGTAGCGGTTGCAGCTTGCTCAACTGCTCCGGTGTCGTCAAAGCGACATGTGCTCGCCTGGGGAGCAGGCCCCCACTGTTGGTCCGCCAACCGTGGAGTTTCTCCCCAACGAAATGCCGCTTGCAGGAGCGCTTCCCTCTGGGCGGGGCCCTGGCACGCCGGCTGCTCAAGGGACAGGCACCAACCCGACGCAATCCAGCGTCGTCCCCCCAACGGAGCTTTCCATGAAGACCGTGTTCGCCGCCGCCCTCCTCGCCGCCGCCACCGCGTTTGCCAACACCCCCGCTCCGGCCGCCGCGGAGACGAAGCCGGCCGCCGTCGAGGCCAAGCCCGCCGAGGCCGCTCCCGCCGCCGAGATGAAGGCCGAGCCCGCGCCCGCCGCCGAGGCCAAGGCCGAGGCGAAGCCCGAGGCCAAGCCCGCGAAGAAGTCCGGCAAGAAGGCGGCTCCCAAGACGGAGACCGCCGCCGACACCAAGTAATTCCAGTATTCCCAGTTCCAGAAGCAACTGCGGGGGTGCCTCTCCAAGGGAGGCGCCCCCGTTGTCTTTTTTCCGGGTCCGACATCACCCGGTCCACGCGTCGGCGCGGGCACGCACTGCGGGAAGGGTGAGGAGTCTGATTCGCCCCGCCCGGGTCATTTTTCTCAGCGCAAGGTTGCGTCATTCAGTGAGTCTGAGATTTGACAGAAACAAAGGAATCCTGCTTAATGTGACTTCAGTGAATGACAGACCGTTCCGGATAGTGACGGAACTCGCTGCTCCCCCCCTCATTCAAGAAAGCCCCCCTCCGATGATTGAAGCCTTCGCGAAGGTGTCAGAAGCCTCGAAGCTGCTCCTGGACAAGGGCCTGGGCGCGGCCACCGGTGGGGAGGCGCTCCGCATGGTGGGCCACGCGCTCGGCGTGGACCGGGCCTACATCTTCGAGAACCGCGTCCACGGCACGTACGGCCGCTTCATCACCGACATGCGCCACGCCTGGGCGGAGGCTCCCACCCCGTCGCCGCTGGCCAACCCGGTGCTGCGCGCCTTCTCCTTCCGGGACTTCGCGCCGGGCTGGGTGGACATGCTGGAGGCGGGCATGGTGGTGGCCTGCCCCACGCGCGACGCGCCGCCGATGATGAAGGACCTGCTGGAGCGCCAGGGCACGCAGTCGGTGCTGCTGTGCCCCATCCACCCCTCACGGCAGCAGTGGTGGGGTGTGGTGGGTTTCGAGGACTGCCAGCGTCCCCGCGCCTGGAGGCCGGAGGACATCAGCCTCCTCAAGTCGCTGTCGCGCGCGGTGGCCGCGTCGGTGCGCCACGGGCAGATGCGCTCGTCGCTGGACCAGGTCCGCAACAGCCTGCGCCAGGCCATCAACCGCACCCCGGTCTCCGGACACTGACGGCCGCGCAGGTCGCCTGCCTGGGGGGGCAGCAGCGACCCGTGACGACCGCATAGTACGTCCTCGCGTTTCTGCTACCCTGGCGGCCCCTCGCTCACCGCCATGTCCTCAATCGACCCCACCGCGATCAGCCGGCCACGCATTCCGGACCTCATCAGCGGCTACCACCTCGAGAAGCTCGTCGGTAGCGGAGGCATGGGCGAGGTACACAAGGCCACCCAGCTCTCGTTGGGCCGCACGGTGGCAGTCAAGCTGCTCAACCCGGAGCTGGCGAAGGACCCGTCCTTCATCGCGCGCTTCCAGAAGGAAGCCGCCGCGCTGGCCGCGCTGAGCCACCCGCACATCGTCTCCATCGTCGACAAGGGCAAGACGGACACCACCTACTACCTGGTGATGGAGTTCGTGGACGGCCCGTCGCTGCGCGAGCTGATCCGCGCGCCGGAGCTGGACGTGGTGGGCGCGCTGCGGCGGATGCTCGAAATCTGCCGGGCCATCGAGTACGCGCACGGCCGCGGCGTCATCCACCGCGACTTGAAGCCGGAGAACATCCTGCTGGACCAGCAGGCCGGCGGCATCGCCAAGGTGTCGGACTTCGGGCTGGCCTCGTTCCTCGCGGACGCCAGTCCCTCCTCGCGCTACGCGCTCACGTCCACGCACGTGTCCATGGGCACGCTGTCATACATGGCGCCCGAGCAGCGCGTGGACGCGAAGAACGCGGACGCGCGCGCGGACATCTTCTCGCTGGGCGTCATGCTCTACGAGTGGCTCACCGGCGAGGTGCCGCTGGGGACGTTCGACCCGCCCTCGCGGCGCAAGCCGGGGCTGGATGTGCGGCTGGACAACATCGTCACCCGGTGCCTCAAGCCGGACCCGGATGACCGCTACCCGTCGGTGACGGCGCTCATCGCGGACCTGGAAGTGCTGGTGCCCGGCAGCCTGCCGTCGCTCTTGCCGATGAAGCAGACGCGCATGCAGCGCTTCCGCCAGGGCGTGCGCAAGGTGCTGCGCCGCACGCGGCAGACGGCGGAGGTGCTGACGGTGCTCGCGGCGCTCGGCGTGCTGGGCGTGGCCTGGCTGCGCACCACCGAGCGGCCCGTGCAGATGCAGCCGGGCTCTGCCCTCACCGGGGAGCTGGGTCCCCAGTCGCCGCGCACCGGGACGGGGCGCCTGGAGACGGGCCAGGAGAAGCGCACGGTGTCGGTGGGTGACGGGCCGGACGAGCCGTCGCTGCTGGTGGCCGGCCGTGCGGTGGCGTTCGAGGAGAAGGCGCTCGTCTTCCCACCGGAGGACGGGCAGTCGCGCGCGGGCCTCGCCCGGGTGGACGTGGTGGGGATGGACGGCGACATCGCCTCGCTCAGCGCCCGCGTGCGCGCCGAGGCCCCGCCCCTCACGTGGGAGCGCCGCGCACGCGCCATGGCCTTCGGGCCTCCGCCGGACCCGGTGGCCGCGCTGCTCCTGCTGGGCAGCAAGGGCCGCTACGTGGCGCTGGTCCACAACGGCGCTGGCGAACCGCTGCGGCTGGAGTGGGCGCTGGGCGAGCGCCGCGGCACCATGCTGGGCCTGGCCTCCCCCGAGGGCGAGGCGGCACTGGAAATCAAGGTGGACGCGGACGGCATCCTCCAGGCGTACGTGGGCCGCGGTAAGGACCAGCGCGCCATCGCCGAGCCGCTCGACCTGGGGCCGGGGTGGATGGAGCACTTCGGCGACGGGCCGGAGCGCGGCCTGGGCGGGGGGGAGCGCTCCGCCGGCGCGCCGGTGCCTGCCTTCGGCTGCATCGAGGGCACGTGCCGCGCCGAGGGGTTCACCTATATCGTGCGGCAGGCGCCCCCTCCGGGGACGACGGCCCCGGTGCCGCCGGTCCCCGCGCCCGTGGTGCGGACGGTGGCGGCCACCACGGTGCCGGCCAAGGCCGTGACGCCCAAGAAGGTGACACCGCCGCCCCCGCCGCCCAGGAAGCAGCCCGTCAAGGCGCCCCCCAAGGGCGGCAAGCGGCGGTAGTCGGTCGCGGGCCAACCGCCCGCAACGGACATCCCAGCGCAGGGGAATATGGCCACCCACGAGGGATTGCATTATCCCTTCGGCCCTCCTATGCGCACCTTCCGAAGCGGTCTCGCCGCGCTCGCAGTCCTCGCAGCCCTCACGGGCTGCCCCCGCTCCTCCTCTTCCGTCACCCCGCACATCCTCGAGTCCGCCGCCGAGCGGGCCCAGAAGGGCACCGACGAGGCGCGCACGCTCGCGCTCGCGGGCTTCCACGCGTACCTGGTCGCGAGTGACGCCGTGCTGGCGCAGCAGCGCTTCGACGCGGCCGTGGCGAAGGACGCGGGGGACGCGTACGCGCTGGCCGGGCAGCACCTCATGGCCCGGCGCGCGGGCCGCACGGACCGGGCGCTGACGGCCGCGCTGGAATTGGCGGCGCGCTCGCCCCAGCACCCGCTGGCGGTGTTCGCCGCGCGCTACGTGCTGGACTCGGTGGGCACGTCGAAGGCGCTGGACGACGACATCCTCCAAGGCGTGGACCGGGCGCTGGCGGCGGGCGCGACGGGCGAGGCCGCATTCCTGCTGCGCGGCGCCCGCCTGTCCGTGCAGGTGGTGCGGGGCGACGCGAAGGCGCGGGACGCGGCGCTGCGCGAATTGGGCGGCGTGGGCGAGGCGTCCCTCGTGGGCCCCTTCTCCCCCTTCCACGTGCTGTCGTGGGAGGAAGAAGACCCGGTGCGAAAGAGCGGCTCGCTGGCGGGCCCCTTCACCGGCGCCTTCGGTCCACTCCCCCTGCGCACGCTGCGCGCGCCGGACGGGCGGCTGGACCTGGGCGGCGAGCCCGGCGAGGGCGACCTGTACCTGCTGGCCTTCGACGCGGAAGTCACGGAGCCCGGCGCCTACGTGGTGCGCTCGGTGAGCGGCACGTCGCACCAGGTGCTGCTGGACGGAGCGCCGCTCCTGGAGCGCCGGGGCTTTGAGCGCGCCTCCTCCACCGTCACCGCGCGCACGGTGGACCTGCCCGCGGGCAAGCACCGCTTCCTCATCCGCCAGCTCAAGGCCGGCACCTCCGGCGTGCTCACCTTCTCCCTGCTGCGCGTGGACGGGCGTCCCTCCGGCGTGCGCTTCACCGCCGCCACCGGGCCCGCGCCGCAGCCGTGGGGCCAGGGGCCGGAAGCCTCCGAGGAGACGCCGGGCGTCTACCCCACGGCGGAGTCACTGAAGGCGGCGCTGGAGGGAGAAGCGGGAGATTTGCTCGCCACCGTGCTCGCGGTGCGCGACGGCATGGGGCGGGACGCGGACGGCTCGCGGCGGCTGATGGCGGCGGTGGAGGCCAACACGCCGGCCCTGCTGGCGCTGCGCGCGGAGCTGGCCACCGTGGACCGCACCGTGCCCACCAAGGTGGCGCGCGGCCGGGCCACGCGCGATTTGGAGACGGTGCTGGCGAAGGACCCGGGCAACGTGTCCGCGATGCTGGTGCGCGCGGACCTCTTCCTGGATGACGGCCAGCCGGCCGCGGCGCTGGAGACGCTGAAGGCGGTGGACGCGACGAAGGGCCCACCCGCGTACCTCGTGTCGCTGACGCGGGCGCGCGCGGCGCTGGCGCTGGACGTGGAGTCGCTGGCGGAGGAGTCGCTGCAGGCCGCGCTGGATGCGCAGCCGGGCCTGTGTGAGGCGCTGGGACTCCAGTACAGCCTGGCGCGCCGGCGCGACGCGGTGGAGCGCGGGGACACGCTGGTGGAGGCGCAGCGCGGCTGCCCCGGCATGGTGGTGCGGCAGGCGGAGCACGCGCGCACCCGGGGCGACATGGAGGCCGCGGCGAAGCTGTACGTGGACCTGCTGGCCAGGGACCCGGCCAGCGTGAGCACCGGCACCTCGCTGGCCAACCTCTACGTGGCCCTGCGCCGCTACGACGACGCCACCGCGGTACTGCGCGAGCTGGCGAAGGTGTGGCCGCGCAACGCGGACCTGGTGAAGCGCATGGCGGACGTGCGCGAGTACGCGGGCCAGCCGGCCGACGCGCTGGCGCTGCGCGAGAAGGCGCTGGCCATGGAGGGTGATGACCTGTCCCTGCGCCGCGCGGTGGAGCGGGCGAAGACGGGCCGCGAGGTGCTGCAGGACCAAGCCATCGACGGGCGCGAGGCCATCCGCGCGTACGAGGCGGAGCCCATCTCCGGTGGCAGCGTGTCCGCCTTCGTGCTGGACGCGGCGGCGGTGCGCGTCTACCCGGACGGCAGCCTCGTCAACCGCATCCACACGGTGCAGAAGGCGCTGGAGCAGTCCGGCATACAGGACATCGCCGAGGTCACCGTGCCGCGCGGCGCGCAGGTGCTGGCGCTGCGCACACTGAAGGCGGACGGCCGCGTCCTGGAGCCGGAGAACATCGAGGGCAAGGACACGGTGAGCCTGCCGGGCGTGCAGGTGGGTGACTACATCGAGGTGGAGTACCTGCTGGCCGAAGGGCCCCGCGGCCCCGCGCAGCCGGGCTTCACCGCGTCCGCGTTCTACTTCCAGATTGCCAACCAGCCGAACGCGTGGACGACGTACACCGTCGTGGCGCCCAAGGGCGTCGGCATGAAGGTGGACGCGCACGGGATGAAGGCGCCCGCGCCGAAGGTGGAGGGCGACGTGGAGGTCTTCCACTACGAGGCACGCCGGGTGCCGCCGTTCATCGCCGAGCCGGACTCGCCGCCGTCCTCCAACGAGTACCTGCCCTTCGTGCTGGTGGGCGCCGGGGCCACGGGCAACGACGGGCTGGTGCGCGTCTACGGCGACGTGTTCCAGGACCGGTGGCTGCGCACGGCGGAAGTGGAGGCCTTCGCGCGCAAGGCGGCCGAGGGGAAGCAGGGCCTGGAGGCGGTGAAGGCGCTGCACGCGGCGGCGATGCAGCGCTTCTCCGGGCGGGACTCGGGGCTGGGCCAGTCCGCGCCGTCCACGGTGGCGCAGGACCGGGGCAGCCGGCTGATGGTGATGAAGGCCGGGCTGGACGTGCTGGGGATTCCGGCGCGGGTGGTGGCCATCCGCACCTTCAACACGGACCCGGCGCCCTACCTCTTCCCGCAGGACAGCCTGCTGCCGTTCGCCGCGATCCGCGTGGACCTGCCGGGCAGCGAGCCGGTGTGGGTGGACACGTCGGTGCGCTTCGGTCCCTTCGGCGAGCTGCCGGAGCCGGCCATGGGCGGGCGCGAGGCGTACCTGCTGCCGCAGCCCGGCAAGCCGCTGGAGAAGGTGGCGACGCCGCCGATGAAGGAGGCGCCCGGCAAGGAGGTGCGGCTGAGCCTGAAGCTGGCCGCGGACGGGCAGCTCACCGGCAAGGGTGAGGAAGTCTATTCCGGGTTCGAGGCCGCGCAGATTGCCGAGGCCTTCAGCCAGCTGTCGGCGGAGAGCCGTAACCAGGCGCTGCAGGGCGCGGTGGCGCGGTACTTCGGCGGGGCGTCACTGTCCGGCGTGAAGCTGGAGCACGAGGAGCAGGTGGGCGCGCCCTTCGTGCTGCACTACGAGTTCACCGTGCCGCGCTTCGGCCGGCAGGAGGGTGACAAGCGGATGGCGCTGGGGCCCCTCACCTTCCCCGCGCAGCTCGGCCGCCGCTACGTGCAGCTGAGCACGCGCACCACGCCGCTCTTCATCGACAACACCGAGGCCAGCCGCACGCAGGTGACGCTGGAGCTGCCGGGCGGCTGGAAGCTGGCGGACCCGCAGGCGTCGCTCAACGTGGACAGCCCCTTCGGCAAGTTCACCCGCGCGGAGAAGCAGGAGGGCAACACCCTCACCATCAACGAGTCGCTACGCGTTCCCCGCACCCGCGTCCCGCCGAAGCAGTACGAGCAGTTCTCCGGCTTCACCGGCGACGTGGACCTCATCCAGACGCGCGAGTTGGTGCTGGTGAAGCAGTAGGCGGTCAGCCCTCGGACGTCCGGGGACGCGGCGGGGCTTCCACCGCCACGTCCTCGGCCCCGGCCCCGGTGCCGGACTCCGGCACGACGGACGTCACCGTCGCCCGGCCCCCCGCCTCCTCCAGGAGGGACGCGACGGCCGCGTGCCCCTCGGCACGGGCCACGTCCACGGGCTTCTGGCCCAGGTCGTTCGCGGCGAGCGGATTCGCGCCCGCGGCCAGCAGCGCGGACACCAGGTCCTCCAGGCCGCGCAGCGCCGCCAGGTGCAGCGGGGTGAACTCCAGCGGTCCCCGGACGTGCGGGCTGGCACCGTGGGCCACCAGCAGCGACGCCAGCGCGGTGCGCTTGTAGGCCAGCGCCAGCATCAGCGGGGTCTGCCCCAGGCAGTCCAGCGCATCCACCGCGCAGCCCAATTCCAGCAGCCGCCGCGCCACCTCCACCGAGCCGGAGCGCGCGGCCACCTCGTGCAGCCCCGTGAGCTCCCGCTCGTCCACCGCGTCCCAGGCGGCGCCCTTCTCCAGCAGCACCTCCAGCACGGCGAGCTGCCCGGCGCCGCAGGCGAAGTGCAGGCAGGTGGCGCCGGGCCGGGCCGGCACCTTGTCCGAGGTGGCCCGCCGCGCTCGCTGATTCACGTCCACCCCGAGCTCCAGGAAGCGGCGCACCAGGTCCACATGGCCGTGCAGCGCCGCCACGTGCAGCGCGCTCTGCCCCCAGCCGTCGATGCCGGCCGGGTCCACCCCACGCGCCAGCAGCAACTCGACGATGTCGCGGCTGCCCCGGGACGCGGCGGCCTGGAGCGGGCCGCGCACGGACTCGCGGGCGGCGGTGAGCGCCGCCGGCTTCCTGCGCAGCAGCGCCTCCACCCGCGCGGCATTCCCCTGCCGGATGGCGGCCAGCAGGTCCCCGCGCGAACGGAGGACGCGGCGAACGAGCAGCGACAGGACCACCAGGGCCACCACGGCGGCAACGAGGTACATGCCGTGAGTTTCTTCTGAATTCCCAGTCTTGCAACAGTAGGCAGGCAACACTTCGAGTTCCGCCTGAATAGAAGCGTCCAGCGGCCGTCTCTTGTTTCAGACCAGGGACCGGGGCTCCCCCTCACCCCCTGGCGCGGAGAATGTTCCGCACCCAACGGAGATGACGTCATGACTCCTCGATTCTGGGTCTGCCTGGTGGCCGTGCTGGCCACACCGGTTGTGTACGGGCAGACGACTCCGGTTCCCGCGCAGGACCCCGACGATTCCCGCTACGCGTCCGACGAGGGCGACTACGACGACGGCGCGCCGGAGGAGGACGACGTCCCCACCGCACCCAGCGCCCCTCCCGAATTGCCCGATGAGCGGCCCTCGGCCCGGCCCTACGCGGGCGCGGTGTGGGCCTCCGGCCACTGGGACTGGGACGGCGACCAGTGGCGCTACGTCAACGGCTCGTGGGTGGCCGCGATGCCGGGCTACCGGTTCATCAACGGCTACTGGGAGCAGGACAGCCAGGGCTGGCGCTGGGTGCCCGGTGGCTGGGCGCGGCCGGACT
This sequence comes from Pyxidicoccus caerfyrddinensis, assembly GCF_010894405.1. GTDB lineage: Bacteria > Myxococcota > Myxococcia > Myxococcales > Myxococcaceae > Myxococcus > Myxococcus caerfyrddinensis. The sequence goes on along the minus strand of NZ_JAAIYA010000002.1, from coordinate 862,222 downwards.
CGAACATGGTGGAGATTGCCGTCGAGCCCTCCGGTGAAGCGCTCACCACCACCCAGGCGCCGCCCGAGCCCCAGATGGAGGAGCCGCCGCCTCCGCCCGCCGAGCACCTCACGTGGACGCCCGGCTACTGGTACTGGGAGGGCGACGACTGGGTGTGGGTGGCGGGTGCGTGGGTGGAGCCGCCCCAGCCCGGCCTGGTCTTCGTCTCGCCCCGCTGGGTCCACCGGGGCCCGTCCTGGCATTTCTCATGGGGCGGCTGGGCCGTCCGCGGCTCGGTCCGGGTGACAGTGCCCGTCTACCCCTATGTCAGCGTCCGCGCGCACTGGGGCTCCCCCAACGCCTACCGCTACACGTGGCACCGCTACCCGACGTACCACCGCAGCTACCGCGCGCATGACTATGGCTACCGGAGCCACAACTATGTCTACCGGAACCGGGATTATGGCTACCGGAGCCACGGCAATAGCTACCGGAGCCACGACTACGGATCCCGGAACCGGGGCTCCAGCCGCTGGGGCGAGTCCCGCTCGCACGGCTCTCGCAGCCACTCCGCGTCTCCGGGTGGCCAGCACTCGCGCGGCCGCGGCAACGGCCGCCACTGAGCGCGGGTCGGCCGCTCACACTGGGGGTGCCGGGCATTCTCCCAGGAGTCGGGAATAGTCTGTCTCAAGCAACAAGAGACACGTGTGTGCCGATAAGGACCGCAATGGCTACCTCCATCCCCCCTCGCTCGCCGAACATGCCCCCTGTGAAGCCGCAGCCGGCGCCGGGCACGCAGACGTCGGACCGCTACGGCAACGTCGTCTCCACCCGTCCCGCGCCGACGCCGCAGCCCCCTCCGTCCACGGGCCCCAAGGCGCCCACGTCGGACCGCTACGGCCACGTCATCGACGGCACCACCTTCCCGACGCCGCTGCCCCCGGGCGCGGTGACGACGAAGCCCGGATCCAGCATGCCCCCCGTGAAGCCGCAGCCGGCTCCGGGCACGCAGACCTCGGACCGCTACGGCAACGTCGTCTCCACCCGCCCCGCGCCGACGCCGGAGACGCCTCCGTCCAGCGGCACCCAGGCCCCGACGTCGGACCGCTACGGCCACGTCATCGACGGCTTCACGAAGTAGTCCGCCGCCGCTCCAGCGGTGAACGGGCCCTGGCCTTCTGGCCGGGGCCCGTTTTCGTTCAGGCGTGGACAGGCGCGGATTTGTGACTCGCGCAAAACGAGATTAAGCAGCAAAAGACAAGGTGCAGAATGACCCTCTACGGAGTCATCAATGACACCTCGTTTGCTGCGTCCCCTGCGCTTCACCTGGATGATCGTGCTGGCCCTGGCCTGCGCGCCGGAACCCTCCTCGGAGGGGACTGACGGCGCGGAGCTGGAGCGCGCGGCTTCGGCCATCACCCTTCCCCCGTCGTACACGGACGCGTTGGTGGCGACGGTGGCGCAGCCCACCGCGCTGACCTTCACGCCGGATGGGCGGATGCTCATCACCACGCAGCCCGGAAGGTTGCGCGTCGTCGCGGGCGGCGCGCTGCTGACGACTCCGGCGTTGGACCTGGCGGCCCGGCTCTGCACCAACTCCGAGCGCGGCCTGCTGGGCGTGGCGGTGGACCCGGCCTTCGCCACCAACCGCTTCATCTACGTCTATTACACGTTCAACAAGTTCAACACCTGCACGACGAACATCGCCAACGTCGCCGTCAACCGCGTGTCGCGCTTCACGCTGCCGGACACGAACGTGGCGGACCCGGCGAGTGAGCTGGTGCTGGTGGACAACATCCCCTCCACCGCGGGCAACCACAACGGAGGCGACCTGCACTTCGGCCCGGACGGGCTGCTCTACATCAGCGTGGGTGACGGCGGGTGCCAGCTCGGCGACCCGAGCCGCTGCGCCGGGCAGAACACCACCGCGCGCCGGCTGGACGTACTGCTGGGAAAGCTGCTGCGCATCCGCAAGGACGGGAGCATCCCCACGGACAACCCCTGGTACGCGGCCGCGGGCAGCCGCCGCTGTGGAGACCCGGCGGGTGTCCCGGCCGGCACCGGCCCCTGCCAGGAGAGCTACGCCACCGGCCTGCGCAACCCGTTCCGCTTCGCCTTCCAGCCGGGCACCAGCACCTTCTTCATCAACGACGTGGGCCAGGGTGTCTGGGAGGAAATCGACGAGGGCATCAAGGGCGCGGACTACGGGTGGAACACGCGCGAGGGCCACTGCGCCAACAACTCCACCACCAGCTGCGACGCGCCGCCCGCGGGGATGACCAACCCGATTTTCGACTACAAGCACGGCACCAACGACGCCAGCTCGCCATTCCAGAACTGCAACTCGATTACCGGCGGTGCCTTCGCGCCCGCCGGGGCGTGGGCGCCCGGGGACGACAACGCGTACTTCTTCAGCGACTACGTCTGCGGCAAGGTGTTCAAGCTGACGCGCTCGGGCGGCACGGTGGCGGTGAGCGCGTTCGCCACCGGACTGGGCGGCAGCTCCGCGGTGACGCTGCGCTTCGGTCCCTCGGGCGCGGGCCAGTCGCTCTACTACACGACCTATGCGAACGGCGGCGAGGTGCGCCGCATCGACTACACCGGCACGGGCAACCGGCCGCCGGTGGCCACCCTCTCCGCGTCCCCCACCACGGGCTCCACGCCGCTCACCGTCAACTTCAACGGCGGCGCCAGCAGCGACCCGGATGGTGACGCGCTGACGTACGTGTGGAGCTTCGGGGATGGCAGCGCGACGGTGCAGACGGCCACGCCCACCACGAGCCACGTCTACACCGCGAGCGGCGCCTTCACGGCCTCGCTCACCGTGCGGGACGCGCGCGGGGCCACGTCGGCGCAGGCGGCCACCGTCCGCATCGACGCGGGCAACACCGCGCCCGTGCCCACCATCACCTCGCCGGCCACCACCCTGCGCTTCCGCGTGGGCCAGACGCTGGTGCTGACGGGCAGCGCCACGGACGCCGAGGACGGCACGCTCCCGGACAGCCGCCTCACCTGGGAGGCGCTGCTCCACCACGACAGCCACACCCACCCGCTGCTCACGGCCACCTCCGGCAACAACCTCACGCTCACCGCTCCGGCGCCGGAGGAGCTGGCCGCTGTTCCCGCCAGCTTCGTCGAGGTGCGGCTCACCGCGACGGACTCGCAGGGGCGCAGCACCACGGTGGTGCGCAACGTGCTCCCGAACATCGTGGACGTGACGCTCGCGTCCGTGCCCTCGGGGCTGACGCTCGGGGTGAATGGCGGCACCGTCACCACGCCGGTGACGCTGAAGTCGTGGGAGGGCTACACGCTGAACATCACCGCTCCCGCGCAGGCGGACGGCACGGGCGCGTGGAAGGTGTGGGCGTCATGGTCCGACGGGGGCGCACGCGCGCACGGCTACGTGACGCCGGCCACGGCCTCCAGCCTCACCGCCACGTACGGGGACGGCCTGCGCGCGCGGGTGAACTTCCAACCGGCGGGGGCCGCCGTGCCCACGGGCTACGTTGCCGACACGGGCCTCGTCTTCGGAGCGCGGGGCAACGGACTGAGCTACGGGTGGAACGCGGACAACAGCACGCAGACGCGGGACCGGAACAGCACCACGTCGCCAGACGAGCGCTACGACACCCTCACGCACCTGCAGAAGCCGGAGAATCCGAACGCCTCGTGGGAGCTGGCCGTGCCGTCGGGGAAGTACCGCGTGACGCTGGCCGCGGGTGACGCGCTCCACTTCGACAGCGTCTTCCAGCTCGCGGTGGAGGGACAGCTCGCGCTCTCCGGCACGCCGACGACCGGCGCGCGCTTCATCACCTCCAGCGCGGACGTCACCATCACCGACGGGCGGCTGACGCTCGGCAACGGCAGCGGGGCTGCCAACAACAAGGTCTGCTTCATCGACGTGGAGCAGCAGGAGTAGCGCTGAAGGTTCGCGCGCCAGCCCGCCCCTGGGAGTCCGGGGGCGGGCGCCTCACTTCGGCATCAGCGTCCGGGCCACGTGCTGGACGAAGTCGGCGCGGGCGCGGCTCGAGCTCAGCGCCTCCGGACTGGCGATGGCCAGGTGCAGGCGGCCCACGTACGTGGAATAGGCCTGCAGGGCCCAGTTGCGCGCCTCGCGGGCCGGCAGGCCGAGCGCCCGGTACAGCTTCACCAGGTAGTCGATGCGCCGCTGCGACACCCGCGCGAGGACCGGCTGGATGCGCGGGTCCGCGGCGGCGCCCGCGACGATGGCGACCTCAATCTTCCCATGCGGCCCCGCTTCGAACGTCAGTGCCAGCAACTGGCGCAGCCGCTCCCTCGGCTCCGGCAGGGCCTCCAGCCGTTGGATGGTGTCCGTGGTCGCCAGCTGTTCCCAGCGCGCGAGCGCGGCCTGGAGCACGTCCGCGCGGTCCTTGAAGTGCCAGTAGAAGCCGCCCTTCGTCACGCCCAGGCTGCGGGCCAGCCGCTCCACCGACAGCGCCTCCACGCCGTCCGCGAGGCTCCAGAGGGCGGCATCCGCCCAGTCTTCCGCCGACAGCCCTGGCCCCCGGTTCCGCTTGCGGATGTCCTCGAGGCTCCGGAAGGGCGTGGGCTCCGGCGGGCGGGAAGTAGTGCGTCTCATCGTTGAGCGCAGTCTGGCGGTCCCCCTCCCTGGCGTCCAGAGCGCATTCCTGGCGGCCCGGCTCTATACGCTACCGTATCGCGATACGGTAGCGTATCGGATGACGGAAACGGAGGCCGCACATGCGAGCGACGAACGGGGCGCTGCTGATGCTCACCGGAGCGCTTCACGAAGTCATCGGGCTGGTCATCTTCAAGGGTCCGCTGCTGGAGATGGCGCGAGCAGGCGTGTTCAACAGCGTGGGCGGGGACACCAGCGCCCGAGCGGCGGCCTTCTGGTTCCTGGTGGCGGGCGGGGCCATGCTCCTCGCCGGGGGCCTGTGCCACTGGGCGGAGCGTGCGCTGAACCGCCCGCCCCCGGCGGGCTATGGCTGGGGGCTGCTCGGGATGGCCCTCTTCTGCGTGGTGCCCATGCCCATCACCGGGGGCTGGATTCTCTTCCCGCTGGGCCTCCGGGTGCTCTTCCAGTCCCGGACGCCCTCCGCGCTGCCGGAGGTACTGCGCCCCTTCGCAAAGGGCGCGGACCACGTGGACGTGAAGACGGTGGAGTCAGAGGCCACGCTGCGCGAGTTCCTCGCGGGATTGATGTCGTACCAGCCCGCCTGGGTGACGGCCCTGTACGGGGTGCGCGCCGTCTTCGTGCGGCTGCTGGGGATGCGTCAGCACGGCGTGCCCCGGCCCCAGCACCTGGGCCCGGAGAACATTCCGATGACTCCAGGCAGCGCGGCCGCGTTCTTCACGGTGCGCCACGCCGAGGAGGAGCACGTCTGGGTGGTGGCCGCGACGGACAAGCACCTGGAGGCCACGCTGGCCGTCGTCGTGGAGCCGGAGCCTGGCGGAGGCCCGCGGCGGCGCTTCCATGTCGTGACGCTGGTGCACTACCGGAACTGGGCCGGGCCCGTGTACTTCAACGTCATCCGGCCCTTCCACCACCTGGTCGTCGGGGGCATGGCCCGCAACGCGGCGGCCCTCGGATGACGGGACTCAGGGAGGCAGCCCCACCGAGAGAGCGTCGCGCAGCTGCGCGGCCGTGTACTGCGTTCCCCAGAGGGCGTTGACCATCGCCGTCACCCAGTCCGCGCCCGCCACCACCTTGCTGGTGGACGGCTCGAACAGGAACACGCGCGGGTCCATGAGCTCGCGCAGCAGGGGCGCCACGGCCCGTACGTCGCGGCCAATCCACTGCAACACGCGCACGTCCCACAGCCAGGTCGCCAGCGTCTGCTCCGTGAAGGGAACGATGAGGAACTGGGTGGGGCGGCCCAGGTCCGTCAGCAGGTGTCCCAGGCTCACCGTCTCGACGACGCTCCAGTACGTCGCCGTCAGTGGGCCGTGCGAGAGGTCCCGGCTGTTCCAATCCACGGGGTCCCAGTGCTGGAAGTACAGCGGCGTGATGCGCGGCCCCGCCAGCGCCGCCAGCGTCTGCGTCTGCTCCACCGGCACGAGGGTGTCCCAGTCCTCGTGGAGCACGAGGAAGGGCACGCTCAGCTTCGAGGCCAGGTGCTCGCGCGTCCACCGGCTGAAGTCCCAGCCCGGAGGCTCGCCGGTGGTGGCGAGGATGCGGCGGAGGTAGGGCTCGAAGAACGTCGCGTACTGCCCGAGCTTCGCCGGGTCCGTCACCCGCGTGGGAAGGACGTTGAAGAGGTAGTCCACCTCCCGCGCGAAGTCGGAGAGCGGGAAGAGGGCCACGCCCACCCTCGGGCGGGACTCGGCGGGCGCGTCCGCCGCGGCGTACAGCGCCTCGAAGCCGCCCCACGAACCACCGTGGATGCCGATGCGCGAGCGGTCCACGCCCGGCGCCTGCGCGAGGAAGCGCAGCCCCGCGTGCATGTCATCGCGGTCGTTCTGGATGTCTCCGCCCGCGTAGAAGCGGCCGAAGACGGCCAGCACGCCGAAGTCGTGGAACAGGTAATAGAAGGCCTCCGCCGCGATGTACTCGGGAGGGGCGAGCGCGTAGGAGATGGACGAGGAGCCCGCGTGGTAGTGCGGCTCGCTGTCGTCCGGGTGGAGGCCCGTCCCCCGCGCGGCCCACTTCGCGTCCACGGCTTCTCCCGACCAGGAGATGCCGTCGTACGGACGCGTGAGCATCATCGTGGGCGAGACACCCGACTGGCGGGGCGGGAACCACTGGGCATACGTGGGCGCCTTACCGGGCTCCTGCAGCCGCAGCAGCTGGTACGGCCACACCTGGTCCCCGAACACGGCCTGCCCCGTGCCGAGCACCGTCACCCCGAGGTCTCCGTCGGCCGCGAGGGCGGGCCGGCCCGCGAGGACCAACCCCAGCAACGTCAGTAGGAAGAAGCGCATGCTGCCTCAGACACGGCTGAGGCCTTTTCGTGAAAGCGGGGCGCGCGGATTCCTACTTCGCTTCGATGGGCGGCGGTCCGTCCTTGAAGATGGCCACCTGCGGCTGGCCGTCCTCGCCGATGTAGCCGCGGTACATGCCGCTGGAGTTGAAGGGCGTGGCGACGTTGCCCTGGCTGTCCATGGCGATGACTCCGCCCTCGCCGCCGGCCTTCTTCAGCACGTCGTTGATGACCGTGTTGGCGGCCTCGGACAGGGGCAGCCGCTGGTACTCCACGCGGGCGCAGATGTCGCGCGCCACGGTGTAGCGGATGAAGAACTCGCCATGGCCGGTGGCGGAGACACCGCAGCCCGGGTCGGCATAGGTGCCGGCGCCGATGATGGGCGCGTCGCCCACGCGGCCGTAGCGCTTGTTCGTCATGCCTCCGGTGGACGTGCCCGCCGCGAGGTTGCCGGCCTGGTCCAGCGCCACCGCGCCCACGGTGCCGAACTTGTGGTCCCCTGTCACCGGGTCATACCCGGGCGGAAGGGAAGACGACGGCTGCGTGCTGCGCTCGCTCTGCAGCGCGCGCTGGAGCGCATCCCAGCGCTCCTGCGTGTAGAAGTACTTCGGGTCCACCAACTCCACGCCCTGCGTCTTCGCGAAGGCCTCGGCGCCGTCGCCCACCATCATCACGTGCGGCGACTTCTCCATCACCGCCCGGGCCAGGTTGATGGGGTTCTTCACGTGGTGCAGGCCCGCCACCGCGCCGGCCATGCGCGTCTTGCCGTCCATGATGGCGGCGTCCAGCTCGTTGACGCCGTCATGGTTGAAGACGGCGCCCTTGCCCGCGTTGAAGAGCGGCGAGTCCTCCAGCACGCGGATGGAGGCGCCCACCGCGTCCAGGCTGCTGCCGCCCTTCGCGAGCACGGCATGGCCGGCCTGGAGCGCCTGGGTGAGCACGGCGCGGACCTCGGCTTCATGCTCGGACGACAGGTGCTCCCGGTAGATGACGCCCGCTCCGCCGTGGATGACGATGCCCCACTTCGGCTTCACCGCGGGCTTGTCATCCGTGGAGATGCGGGACTGCTCCACCCGGGTGGACTCGACGCTGGTGCAGCCCACGGGGCCGAGCAGCAGCGCGGTGCCCGCGAGCAGGCCACGGTGAAGGGGAGAGAGCGAGGCGAACATTCGGGGACCTCCGGGAGCATCCGAGGGGACGGGACCGCGCGTCATCAACCGAAACCGCCGGGCAGGAGCGCATTGGCATGGACGGCCTCCTACCGGTTCGCCGGGTCGGTAGCACGCCCTCCAGGGAGGCACAACGCCAGAGCCACGCGAGCCGCCTGGACGGAGGGAGAAGGGCCTCCCTGCCCGGCCCCTCCTCCATTCACGGACCGGGCGGTCATGCACAGGGTCAGGAACGACAACCTTCCTTCCGGATGACAGGGGCGAGAGATGAAGAAGCTCAAGGGGCTGCGAGTGGCCGTGCTGGCGGCGGATGGCTTCGAGCAGGTGGAGCTGACGCTTCCCGTCAAGAAGCTGAAGCGCGAGGGCGCGGACGTGACGATTGTCTCGCTCCACCCGGGGAAGATTCGGGGGATGAACCACCTGTACCCCGGGAAGAGCGTCGACGTGGACGCGACGCTCCACGAGGTGAAGGCCGCGGACTATGACGCGGTGCTCATCCCCGGCGGACTGGTGAACCCCGACTCCCTGCGGCAGAGCGCGCTGGCACAGGACTTCGTGCGCGACGCGGACACGCTGGATTTGCCCATGGCCATCATCTGCCACGCTCCGTGGCTGCTGGTGTCCGCGGGGCTCATCGAGGGACGCAAGGTCGCCTCGTGGCCCGGCATCCGGGACGACGTGAAGAACGCGGGCGGAGAGTGGGTGGACGAGCCCGCCGTCCGAGACCGCAACTGGGTGTCCAGTCCAGGCCCGCACCACATGCTCGCGTTCCTCAACGGCATGGTGGAGCTGTTCGCGGAGAAGATGCCGGAGGTGGAGGCACGCCCCGCGGTCCGCGTCGAGGCACCCCGCAGACGGTGGCCGAAGCTGCTCGCGGGGAGCCTGGCGACGGCGGCGCTCGGCGTGGGTGCGCGCAGGCTGGCGGCACTGCGCTGAGCCGTCGCGCGGCTCGACGAATCGGCCCTTGGACTCGACGTCGGGCCCGGCATCACCAGGCCCGCGCCGTCACATCCACCCGAGCTGGAGCTTCGCCACGTCCGTCATGCGGTCCTGGCTCCACGGCGGGTCCCACACCAGGTCGATGTTGGCCTCCTTCACGCCGGGCACGGAGGACACCTTCTGGCGCACGTCGTCCACCAGCACCGGGCCCATGCCGCAGCCGGGCGCCGTCAGCGTCATCTGGATGTCCACGCGCTGCCCGCCCTCCGGCAGCGGCTCCGCCTTGCACGCGTACACCAGGCCCAGCTCCACGATGTTCACCGGAATCTCCGGGTCATACACCGTGCGCAGCTGCTCCCAGACCTGCTCCTCGTTGAAGGTGCCGTCGTCCGCGGCCGCCTTCTCCTTCGGCGCGTACTCCTCCCCCAGCGCGGCGCCGTCCTTCTCGTCGATGCGGAAGAGCTGGCCGTACGGGTCCTGCACGGTGATGTTGCCGCCGAGCGTCTGCATCACCCGCAGCTCCGCGCCCGCCGGCAGTGACACCCGGTCTCCACTGGGGATGATGGTCGCGGACACGTCCCGCTCCAGCACCGCTGTCATTCCTCTCATGGTGCTCATCCCTCCCTACTCCGTGGACACGGCCTCGCCGCGTCCCTCCAGCGCCGCGCGCAGCGTGTGCCACGCGAGGCTCGCGCACTTCACCCGGGCCGGGAACTCGCTCACCCCGGACAGGACGGCCAGCTTCCCCAGCGCGTCCACGTCCACGCCCTCCGGACCTTCCGTCACCAGCTTGTGTACCCGCTCGAAGAGGGCCTCCGCCTCCGCGCGCGTCTTGTCCTTCACCGCTCCCGTCATCAGCGACGCGGACGCCTTCGAAATCGCGCAGCCCTGCCCCTGGAAGCCGATGTCGCGGATGACGTCGCCCTCCACCTTCAGCGTCACCGAGAGCTGGTCGCCACACAGCGGGTTGTGCCCCGCCGCCTCGCGGTTGTGGCCCTCCACCACGCGGTAGTTGCGCGGCCGCTTGGAGTGCTCCAGGACGACCTCCTGGTAGAGGTCCGACAGGTCCGAGCTCACTTGAACACCTCCAGCACCTTGTGCAGCCCGCGGACGAGCGCGTCCACGTCCTCCGTCGTGTTGTAGAGCGCCAGCGAAGCGCGCGACGTGGCCGGCACCTTGAAGTACTGCATCACCGGCTGCGCGCAGTGGTGGCCCGTGCGGATGCAGATGCCCTCGCGGTCCAGAATCGTCCCCACGTCGTGGGGATGGATGTCTTCGAGGAGGAACGACAGCACCGCCGACTTCTCGCGTGCCGTGCCCACGATGCGCAGCCCCGGCACCGACTCCAGCGCCTTCGTCGCGTACGCCAGCAGCTCCTGGTCGTGCGCCGCGACGTTCGCCATCCCCAGCGCCTCCAGGTACTCGATGGCCGCCGCGAGCCCCACCGCGCCCGCCAGGTCCGGCGTGCCGGCCTCGAAGCGGTGCGGCACGCGGTTGTAGGTCACCTTCTCCATGGTGACGGAGAGGATCATGTCCCCGCCGCCCTGGTACGGCGGCAGCGGCTCCAGGCGCTCCAGGCGGCCGTACAGCACGCCGATGCCCGTGGGGCCGAACATCTTGTGCCCGCTGAAGGCGTAGAAGTCGCAGCCCAGGTCCTGCACGTCCACCGGGAAGTGCGTCACCGCCTGCGCTCCGTCCACCAGCACGGGGATGCCCTTCGCGTGCGCCCTGCGCGTGAGCTCCTTCACCGGCACCACCGTGCCCAGCGCGTTGGACACGTGCGTCACCGCGAGGATGCGCGTGCGCTCCGTCATCAGCGCGTCCACCGCGTCCAGCTTCAATTCGCCGCGCTCATCCACCGGGATGACCTTGAGCACGGCGCCGGTCTGCTCGCACAGCATCCGCCAGGGGACGATGTTGGCGTGGTGCTCGATGTGCGTGATGAGGACTTCATTACCCGGGCCCAGGTGCTTGCGGCCGTAGGTCTGCGCCACCAGGTTGATGGCCTCGGTGGTGCCGCGCACGAAGATGATTTCCTTCGCGTCGCGGGCATTGATGAAGCGGCGCACCGTCTCACGCGCGCCCTCGTAGGCCTCGGTGGCGCGCTCGGAGAGCACGTGGACACCGCGGTGCACGTTGGCGTTGTCGTGCTGGTAGAAGCGCACGATGGAGTCGATGACCGCCTGCGGCTTCTGCGAGGTGGCCGCGCTGTCCAGGTACACCAGCGGCCGGCCCCGCACCTCCTGACGAAGGATGGGGAAGTCGGCGCGAACCTTCTGCACGTCGAAGCCGCTCATGCCCGCACCTCACGCCGGGCCGCGCCCGGCAGCTTCAGGGCCAGCAGGCCCTCCACGCTGTCCCGCACCGGCCCCGCCGGCACCGCGTCCACCACCTCGCGGGCAAAGGCATACGTGAGCAGCCGCTCGGCCTCCGCCCGCGGAATGCCGCGAGAGCGCAGGTAGAAGAGCGCCACCGCGTCCAGCCGCCCTACCGCCGCGCCGTGCGCGCACTTCACGTCGTCCGCAAGGATTTCCAACTGCGGACGCGCATCCGCCTGCGCCGACTCGGACAGGAGCAGGTTGCGGTTCTGCTGCCGCGAGTCCGTGCGCTGCGCGTCCTGCCGCACGCGGATGAGGCCGTGGAACGTGCCGCGCGACTGGTCATCCAGCACGCCCTTGTACAGCTCGCGGCTGGTGCAGCGGGGCACCGCGTGGTCCAGCGCGGTGCGGTTGTCCAGGTGCTGCGTGCCCCGGCCCACGTACAGGCCGTTGAGCGTGGCGTCTCCACCCTCGCCCGCGAAGGCGGAGTGCACCTCGTTGCGAGACAGCGCGCCGCCGAAGGAGAACGCATGCGACGCGAAGCGGCTGTCCCGCCCCTGCCGCACGTGCAGCCCGCTCACGTGCACCGCCGTGTCCGACTCCGCCTGGAGCTTGTAGTGGTGCAGGCTGGCGTTGTCCTCCAGCGTCACCTCCGTCACCGCGTTGGTGAAGGTGGCTCCCGCGCCGACGCCCGCGTAGGTCTCCACCAACGTCGCCTCGCTGCTCTCCCCTGCGAGCACCAGGATGCGCGGGCTGGCCAGCACCGGCGAGTCTCCGCGCGTGAGGAAGAGGAGCTGCACCGGCACCTCGCTCACCGTGCCCGGGGCCAGCCGCAAGAGCGCGCCGTCCTCCAGCAGTGCCGCGTTGAGCGCAGTGAGCGCCGAGTCACCGGCCAGGGCCCGCTGGCCTAGCACGGACTCCAGCAAGTCACCGTCCTCGCGCAGCGCGTCCCGCAGCGGCTTCAGCGTCAGCCCGCGCGGCAGCCCGGCCACCGACGACAGCTCCGGAGCCAGCCGCCCGTCCACGAAGACGAGCCGAGGGCCCGGCAGCCCGAGCCGCTCCACCACCGCCGATAGCGCCCCCGTACCGCGCGCATCGCCGACCGGAATGAACGTTCCTTCCGCGGGGGTCGCCAGCCGCCCCGCACCGCGCCCCGCTTCAGCCGGAATGAACGTTCCTTCCGCACCGGTCGCCGACCGCCCCGCCCCGGCCGGAATGAACGTTCCTTCCGCACCGGCCGCCGACCGCCCCGCCGCCCGCGCCTCCCCGGGTGGAAGGAACATTCCTTCCGCGAGGGGCGCCAGCCGCGTGTACTTCCACGCCTCGTCGCGGTTGGTGGGCAGCCCCTGCCGCTCCAGGTGCGCGAGCCCCTCGGAGCGCACGCGCCTCAGCCACGCCGGCGCGGACGCGTCCGCCGCATGGAAGCGCGAAGCCACGTCCAGGTAGTGCGCCAGGGCCGGCGTCATCGCCGCGCCTCCCCGCCCTTCGGTGCGGCCGTCTTGCCGTCCTGCAGGCCCAGCCAGCTGTAGCCCTTCTCCTCCAGCTCCAGCGCCAGCTCGCGCCCGCCCGAGCGGATGATGCGGCCCGCCGCCATGACGTGCACCTTGTCCGGGACGATGTAGTCCAAGAGCCGCTGGTAGTGCGTAATCAGCACCATGCCGCGCTCCGGCGAGCGCAGCGCATTCACGCCGCCCGCCACCGTGCGCAGCGCGTCGATGTCCAGGCCCGAGTCCGTCTCGTCGAGAATCGCCAGGCGCGGCTCCAGCACCGCCATCTGGAAGATTTCGTTCCGCTTCTTCTCGCCGCCGGAAAACCCCTCATTCACCGAGCGGTTCATGAACGCCGCGTCGAGCTGCACCAGCTTCGACTTCTCCTTGGCCAGCTGGAGGAAGTCCATCGCGTCCAGCTCCTCCAGCCCCCGCACCCGGCGCTGCGCGTTGAGCGCGGTGCGCAGGAAGTGCAGGTTGCCCACGCCCGGAATCTCCACCGGGTACTGGAAGGCGAGGAAGACGCCCGACGTGGCGCGCTCCTCGGGCGACAGCCCCAGCAGCGGCTTGCCGTCGAACAGCACCTCGCCCTGCGTGACCTCATAGCCGTCACGGCCCGCGAGCACGCTGGCCAGGGTGCTCTTCCCGGAGCCGTTGGGGCCCATGATGGCGTGCACCTCTCCGGGGCGCACCTCCAGGTCGATGCCCTTGAGGATGTCCTTGCCCGCCACGCGGGCGTGCAGATTGCGAACCGTCAGCAATGCCATGACCTACCCCACACTCCCCTCGAGGCTCACCCCGAGCAGCTTCTGCGCTTCCACCGCGAACTCCATCGGGAGTTCCTTGAACACCTGGCGGCAGAAGCCGTTGACGATCATCGACACCGCGTCCTCTTGCGAGATGCCGCGCTGCCGGCAGTAGAAGAGCTGGTCCTCGCCAATCTTCGACGTGGACGCCTCATGCTCCACCTGCGCGGACGCGTTCTTCACCTCGATGTACGGCACCGTGTGGGCGCCGCACTTGTCACCGAGGAGCAACGAGTCGCACTGCGTGTAGTTGCGCGCGTTCTCCGCGCTCTTCAGCACCTTCACCAGCCCGCGGTACGTGTTCTGCCCGCGTCCGGCCGAGATGCCCTTGGACACGATGGTGCTGCGGGTGTTCTTCCCGATGTGCACCATCTTCGTGCCGGTGTCCGCCTGCTGCAGGTTGTTGGTGAGCGCCACCGAGTAGAACTCGCCCACCGAGTCGTCGCCCTTGAGGATGACGCTCGGGTACTTCCACGTAATCGCCGAGCCCGTCTCCACCTGCGTCCACGAAATCTTGGACCCGCGGTGCGCAATCCCGCGCTTGGTGACGAAGTTGTAGATGCCGCCCCGCCCCTCCGCGTCGCCCGGGTACCAGTTCTGCACCGTGGAGTACTTGATGTTGGCGCCGTCCAGCGCCACCAGCTCCACCACCGCCGCGTGCAGCTGGTTGGTGTCGCGCTGGGGCGCGGTGCAGCCCTCCAGGTAGCTCACGGTGGCGCCCTCGTCCGCGACGATGAGGGTGCGCTCGAACTGGCCCGTCTCCGCCGCGTTGATGCGGAAGTACGTGGACAGCTCCATGGGGCAGCGCACGCCCTTGGGCACGTAGACGAACGAGCCGTCGCTGAACACCGCCGAGTTGAGCACCGCGAAGAAGTTGTCCGAGTACGGCACCACCGAGCCCAGGTACTTCTTCACCAGCTCCGGGTGCTCGCGCACGGCCTCGGAGAACGAGCAGAAGATGACGCCCGCCTTGCGCAGCTTGTCCTTGAACGTGGTGGCCACCGACACCGAGTCGAAGACGGCGTCCACCGCGACGTTCTGCATGAGCTTCTGCTCGTGCAGCGGAATGCCGAGCTTCTCGTACGTGCGGAGGATTTCCGGGTCGACCTCGTCCAGGCTGCCCTTCTTCGGCTTCTGCTTCGGCGCCGAGTAGTAGCGGATGGCCTGGTAGTCGATGGCGTTGTACTTCACGGCCTGCCAGTTCGGCTCCTTCATGGTGAGCCAGTGGCGGAAGGCCTTGAGTCGCCACTCGAGCATGAAGGCGGGCTCGCCCTTCTTCTCGGACAGCTGGCGGATGACGTCCTCGCTCAGCCCCGGGGGGAAGGTGTCCGACTCCACCTCGGTGACGAAGCCGGCCTCGTATGGGCGGCGAGTCAATTCCTGGAGGGTGTCGGTGCTCATGAACGGACTCCTGTGACGGAAGCAGCTGCGGTGGGGGCGGCGCTGGTTGGGGCCGCGGGCCGTGACGGCATGCCCAGGCCCACCAGGCGCTCGGGGATGCGGGGCGCGGGGGCGACGAGGTCCGCCAGCGTCAGCCGGCCCAGCGCCTCTTGAATGGCGGTGTTGATGAGGCGCCAGTGGCCGCGCACGTGGCACACGGACTCCAGCTCGCAGGGGGCGCCGCCGGTGGTGTGGACGCCACACTCGGTGAGGGCGACGGGGCCTTCCAGCGCGGTGACGAGCTCCGCCAGGGTGAGCTCGGCAGGCGGGCGGGACAGGCCATAGCCGCCGTTGACGCCGCGGTGGGACACCACGAGGCCCGCCTGGAGCAGGCCCTTGAGCACCTTGCTGGCCGAGGGCAACGGCACGCGCGTGCGCGCCGCCAGCTCGCGGGTGGTGCGCGTGTCACCCTCCGCGCGAGCCAGCTCGGTCATCAGCACGATGCCGTAGTCGGTCATCTTGCTCATCCGAAGCATGGGTGCGGGTGTCTCCTCTCCGGGTCTGATTCCTGCGGGTCCCCGGGCTCCCCGGGGGCGTCATATGTAATGTGGACCAGTTCAGTCCACATTGCATTTTGAGGCAGTGGCCGGGAGCCGCTGGTTGGAGGGCAGGTAGGAGAGGGCTAGGGTGGCAGGCCCCGTCCCCCGGAGGAGCCCACACGATGCGTCGTCCCCTGATGCTGCTCGCCATCCTGGCCCTGGCCGCGGTGGCCTGCGAGAAGAAGTCCACGCCCGCGCCCGCGCAGCCCGCGGCGGACGGACAGAGCGCCGGGGCCCAGGCGACCGGCCCGGCCCCGGTGGATGCGAACACCCTCCTGCTGGGTGAGGTGGGCAGCCTGACGGGCTCGGAGGCGACGTTCGGCATCTCCGCGCGCAACGGCATCGAGATGGCCATCAACGAGGCCAACGCGGCGGGCGGGGTGAGGGGCAAGAAGCTGGCCGTGCGCGTGTACGACAGCCAGGGCCGTCCGGAGGAAGGGGCCCAGGCGGTGACGCGGCTCATCACCCAGGACAAGGTGGTGGTCATCCTGGGCGAGGCGGCGTCCTCGGTGTCCATGGCCATGGCGGAGAAGGCGCAGGCGGCGAAGGTGCCGATGATTACGCCCACCTCCACCAGCCCCGAGGTGACGAAGAAGGGCGACTACATCTTCCGCGTCTGCTTCATCGACCCGTTCCAAGGCCTGGTGATGGCGAAGTTCGCGCGCGAGAACCTGAAGCTGTCGCGGGTGGCGATGCTGCGCGACAACAAGAGCGCGTTCTCCATGGGACTGGCGGACGTGTTCAACGAGAAGTTCACGGCGTTCGGCGGCAAGGTCGTCGGGGACGAGAGCTACTCGAAGGGCGACACGGACTTCCGCGCGCAGCTCACGGCGCTCAAGCAGCTCAAGCCCGAGGCCGTCTTCGTGCCGGGGTACTACACGGACGTGGGCATCATCGCGCGGCAGGCGCGCGAGGTGGGGCTGAAGGTGCCGCTGCTCGGCGGTGACGGCTGGGACTCCGACAAGCTGTACGAGCTGGGTGGCTCCGCGCTGGAGGGCAGCTACTTCTCCAACCACTACTCGCCGGACAACCCGGACCCCAAGCTCCAGCAGTTCCTGGCGAAGTACAAGCAGAGCTACGGCAGCGTGCCGGACAGCGTGGGCGTGCTGGCGTACGACGCGGCCAGCGTGGCGATTGAGGCCATGAAGCGCGCTCCAGACCTGAGCGGCCCGGCCCTGCGCGACGCGATTGCCGCGACGAAGGACTTCCCGGGCATCTCCGGCCGCATCACCCTGGACGCCAACCGCGACGCGGTGAAGGAGGCCGTGGTGCTGAAGGTGGCCGGCGGCAAGGCGGAGTTCGTCACCACCGTGAAGCCGTAGCGGGCTCATAGCAGTCCCAGCGAAGTATGTGGCGCCCCTCCGGCCAGATGCCCATCATCGCCGGAGGGGCGTTTTCAGTTTCAGTCCAGGAGGCGGTTCATGGAGTTCACGCTGGAGGTGCGCAACTTCCGTGGCCTGCGCCGCGTCGAGTGGACGCCCTCGGGTGTGTGCGCCGTCGTCGGGCCCAATGGCAGCGGCAAGACGACGCTGATTGATGTGCTGCAGCTTCTGAGCGATGCGGTGAGCCAGGGCTTCACCAAGGCGCTTGAGCAGCATGGTGGGGCCTATGGCCTGCGCCACTTCGAGGCGCCTGGCGACGAGCCGGTCGTCTTTGGTGTCCGGCGCGGAACCGTCCAGTGGACGTTCCAGCCTGAAGTCAGCCTCGGCTCTGGAGGGGCTCGCGTTCCCTTCACCGAGAAGTTCCTGAAGGACGACACGGTCATCTTCGAGCAGAACCGAGAGAGTCTCTCGGCCGGACGGCATGGGTCTCATCTGCCGGATGACCGGCTGTTCCGCCACGTCCCCGATGAGCTGCTGCTCGGTACTTCCAAAGAGGATGTCCTGGGCCTCATGTCGGCGATGGGGGGCTACCGCCACCACCGTCATTACTCGCTCCCATCCCTGCGCAGCGAGGGCTCCCGGCTGAGCGGAGACCTGGCGCTCGCGAAGGATGGACGCAACGTCTTCGCGGTCCTGATGAACTGGCACAACCGACGGGACCAGAGCGAGCGCTGGCGGTTCGTCACGGACAACCTGCGAACCTGCTTCCCAGAGTTGATGGCGGACTTCTCCTTCCCCATCGCCGCCAACATCGTCTCGTGCGAGGTGCATACGCCGCGCGGAGACACGCTGACGCCTGGCCTGCTGCCGGATGGATTCCTCGTCATGATGATCCATCTCTGCGCCATCGCGTCTACGGAGGAGCACTCCGTCGTGGCGGTCGACGAGCCCGAGAACGCGCTGCACCCCTTCGCCATCCGGCAGTTGGTCGCGGCCTTCAGGGAGTGGTCTGACAAGCACGATGTCACCGTGCTCCTGGCGACCCACTCGCCCGTCCTGCTCGATACCTTCAAGGAACATCCCGAGAAGGTCTTCGTCATGGAGCCGGGCCAGGAGGTGTTGCCGGTGCCGCTCGACAAGCTCAAGACACGGAACTGGCTGGCACACTTCTCGCTGGGAGACCTCTACGAGCGCCTCAAATTCGGAGCGCCGACAGGGGTCGAAGAAGAGTGAGCGCACGGGTCGGGCTGCTGGTGACGGGGAAGTGCGAAGAGAAGGCCCTGGCAGACTCCCTGGGACGCATCTTCCCCGAGGCCCGGTTCGAGGTGCTCGACCGCATCGAGTCCTTCACCAGCGCCGACCTGCGGGACGTACCGGATTCGGAAGTGCCGACGACACTCGAGAAGTTCGCAAAGAGCATCGTCGCGGCGGTCGAGGACGAGCCTCCCGACCTGGTGGTAGCCATCGATGACTTGGAGCTCGTCAACGCGTCACACCCCGAGCTGGTCGGGCGCCGCGTACGGGATGCCGTTCGCTGGCATCTCGAAACACACGACTGGTCGTCGGAAACCATGCGCCT
Organism: Pyxidicoccus caerfyrddinensis; assembly: GCF_010894405.1. Classification (GTDB taxonomy): domain Bacteria; phylum Myxococcota; class Myxococcia; order Myxococcales; family Myxococcaceae; genus Myxococcus; species Myxococcus caerfyrddinensis. Next base: position 843,739 of record NZ_JAAIYA010000002.1, on the reverse strand, counting down.
GAAGGTCGTCGACCGCGTGCGGAAGCGCTGCTCGTTCCACCTGTTCGCGCCCATGGTCGAGGCCTACTTCTTCGCCGAGCCCGAGGCGCTCGGGCGGGCAGGAGCCACACAGCCGGCCCGCCTCGACGCTACCAGGCCTGACCTGGAGGACTTCCTCACGGACGACCCGGAGTTCCTCCAGCACCCCAACGTCCCGCATCAGCAGAAGCGGAAGTCCTGGGCGATTCCGGAGCGAGCCCGGCACCCGAAGCACTACCTGCGCTTCCTCTGCGAGCCGACGAACCCCCTCACGGATCGATACGTGGAAACACGCGGAGGCGCCGCCGCCTTGAGCCATCTCGCGTGGGGACAGGTGTTCGCGCACGCGGACCGTGTCCGCCTCGCCTGCTCCCTCTTCGAGGACATCGCCGACGCGCTCAGCATCGACCATCCGTTCCCCGGCGAGAGTCACCCGGCCACGGCGAGCTTCAAGTCAGCGCGCGTCCTCAGGAACCTCTGACGGCCGTCAGGGAATGGGCGACTGGATGATGTAGTAGATGCCCTGGAAGTACCGCTGCAGGCCGTTGATGAGCTGCACCAGGAACGGCCAGCCCAGCAGCGTGAAGCCCAGCAGCGCGGCGGTGACCACGGAGTACTCCACCATCGCCTGACCGCGAGCGCGCGCGAGAAACCCGGCCTTCACTTGGCACCTCCAGTCCCCGGAGCAGGCGCGGGCGTGTTGCCGGGTGCCGGCACCTTGGGCGGAGGCGGAGGCGCCTTCGCCGCGGCATCACAGTCCTCCAAGCACTTCTTCTTCGTGTCCGCGACCAGCTTCTGGCACTTCGCCAGCGCCGCGCCCGCCTTCGCTATCTTCTGGCAGGTCTCCTCGAAGGCGACCTCGTCGTCGTCACACCTGCGCGTGCACGCATCCACCGCGCCCGCGGGCCCGGCGGCGAGCCACAGCCCCAGCCCCGCCAGCACGGCCAGCGCCCCCTGGGTCGTCTTCATCGGTCCTTCCCTCCAGAATTCCATCATGGCGCGCTGCCCCGTCGCAGCAGCGACAACTGCAGCTCCACGCCCGGCGGGCGCTCGCGCAGCACCGCCCGGCCCCTCGACTCCCGCCGCTCCAGCTCGAAGGCGATGCCCCCGGTCTGTATCGGCTCCGTCGCCCCCGCCTGCCACCCCTGCTCCCGCAGCACCGCCCGGTAGCGCGCCTCCGCGCCCCCGAGAGTGTCCTCCGGCAGCTTCCCGGACACCACCTGGTGCGTGGAGCCCTCCATGTTGAAGGTCATCGCCAGCGGCTCCGTGAGCCCCGACGGCACCGGCACCCACTCCGGCACGCCCCGGCCCCGCTCCAACAGCCCCTTCACCTGTCCGGACGACACGAAGACCAGCGTCTCCCCGCCCTGCGCCAGCACCGACACCAGCCGCACCTCGAGCGTGTCCGGGCTCCAGTAGCCCACGTAGCCGCCGTTGTCCCCGTGCGTCTCCCGGACGACGGGCAGCCCCATGTCGAGCAGCACCTTCGCGTAGTGCCCCAGCACCTGCGCCGGCGTGTCCCGGGTGGAGAACCACGCCACCGCCATGCTCGTATCCGGCCCCAGGTAGTCCGAGGCCAGCACCTCGGGGCGGCTGCGCGCTCGCGGGTAGGGCGGGAAGTGCGACAGCGCCCGCTGGAGGATGGCCTCCTCGGCCGGCGTGCGCGTCAGCTCGCGCGTGGAGCCCTCCTCCCCGTGCCCGGGGAACTCCGGAGGCTCCCACTCCCCCGACGCCGTGCTCCCGCCGTACGAGACGCGCTCCCAGCCGAAGCCGATGAGACAACCCACCACCGCCACGGAGAACAGGAGGGCCGGGATGCGGACGGCCCGCCCTGACGCCGCGGCCATCAGCAGGGCTCCTCGGGCTTGCAGCCCATGTACCCGGTGCTGCGCGCGTCCCGGGTCTTCTGGTTGCCGTCCTGGTCCCAGTCGCGCCACTCGCTGTTGAAGTAGCTCTGCGAGCTGCCCTGCTGGGTGATGCTCTCCTCCGGCGGGTCGTCCCCGAACGGCTTGATGGCCATGCTGGGCTCGCGCGGATCATCCCCCGCGGGCTTGCCGTCCAGGCTCAGGTTGTCGGCGAGTATCTCGTTGTCGATGGCCTCGTCGACGTAGTCGGCGGCCGCCTGCGACATGTCCGAATAGCCCTGGTTCTCCTGGTGCTTGTACAGGTGGGACACGCGCTCGAAGAGCTCCCCCGACTTCGCGCCGGGCCGGATGTCGGCGGGCTCGGTGAGCGCCCAGGTGTCGGTGAGGACGGAGAGCCGCTCCCAGGGCAGGAGGTAGACGTTGCCGGCCACGCCCCCCGGGTCAGCCTGGTACGTGCCGCCCCTGGCGTTGTTGTGGACGCCCGCGCCCCGGTCCTGCTTGTCCTTGGCCAGGTCCACCTTGGAGAACTGCGCGAAGACGCTGCGCTGCAAGAGGTAGTTCTGCACGCCGATGCGCGCCGAACAGCGGATGAGGCCGCCCTTGCCGTACTCGTCCATATAGGACTGGTGCATCGACACCCCGTACGCGCCCACCTCGGCGCCGCCCGCGTTCAGCGTGCACTCCACCTGCTGGGAGCCGGGGTTGAGCCAGCAGGCGTGGGACACCACCTCCTGGTGGTGGATTTCCTCGTCCCCGCACTCGCGGGGCTGAGGCCCCGTTTCGAAGCTGTCGATGCCCGACTCGTGGTCGCAGTACGTCAGCCGCGCGTACCCCTGGACCATGCCGAAGCCCGCGAACTTCTCGCCGCCCTGCGGCGCCTTGGCGTAGTCCTGGACGACGTAGTCCCAGACGGTGGAGAGCGCGGTCTCTTGCGCGTCCAGGGCGTGGCGCAGCAGGTCGTCCAGGAAGAGCGAGTAGAGGAACACGGGGATGATGACCAGCATGCTCAGCGCCAATTCCACCGCGGCGGCGCCCCGGGCCGCACGGGCCTGTACGCGCCTCACAGCGACACCCCCGGCACACGCGCCAGGTCGGCCGCGTCCTGGTTGCCCGCCGCCTCCAGCACCCGCCCGGCCTCGTCACCGTCGCGGAAGGGGTGCAGCTTCGCGCGCCAGTAGGGGCCGAAGAGGTTGGGCGGCTCGCGCCAGCCGTTGTCCCCGAAGCGGTGGTAGTAGACCAGCGCCTTGGACAGGCCCACGCCCTCGTCCGCGGACAGCGTGAGCCGACCCGAGCCCTGCGCGCCGTGCCGGAACTCCAGCGTGGCGGAGGAGTTCAGCTCCCAGGGCGTCTTCTTGGGGTCTCCGCCCCGGAACTGCTTGGTGACGTAGCTGTACACGCGCGGCTGGCCCCAGTCCCGCGCCGGGGAGGGGTTGGCGCGGAACTTCATGAAGCAGTTGCCGGACTGCGAGCAGGCCGTCAGCGCCTTGGCGTTGACGCCCTCGAACGGGTGCTGGCCCGAGTGCGCGCCGCTCGGCTCATGGCCGCCGTTGCCCTCGTCGCTCCAGACCTCCGCCTTGTAGGGCGACATGCCGATGCCGTGCTTCCACTTGTGGAAGATCATCCCCTCCTCCGACGCCGCCACCACGAGGCCCGAGTTGCCGCCCTGCTGGCCCGGGCCGTTGACCTCGCCATGGTCCTGCACCGTCTTCGCCGTGCCCACGTGCCGCAGCACCTGGTAGTTGCCCTCGTCGGGGATGTCCTCGAACTTGTCCATGAAGTCCGAGTGCAGGTACGCAGGAATCTGGATGGAGGGAATGCCGCCTGTCTCACGCGTCGCCGGCCAGCCGGAGCGGCTAGCGTTGGCCACCTCCGTCATCGCCCGCGCGCGGGCCTCGGGCGAGGTGCTCGCCACGCTGCCCTGGCAGTCCATGCCATCCACCGCGCAGTTGAACTCGTTGGCGTTCATGCCGCCCACCTGCTGCGCCAGGAAGGTGGCGCCGGGGGCGTTGTATTCCGTCAGCTGCTCCAGCCCGTTGCTCTTGCCGTCCTTCACCGACTGGAGCGTCTTGTCGTGGACCGAGCGCTGGGCGATGTGGAGGTTGTCCACCATCAGGTCCAGGCCCTTCATGGCGTCGACGAAGCTCGTCTCCCCGCCGCGCACCAGCTTGTCGTAGTCACTGCCTTCCTTGCTGAAGTCGCCGGCAATCTTCACCGCCTCGGCGGCGTGGATGCAGTGCTCGATGCAGGTGTAACACATGCACCGGATGACCTCGAGGGCCGCAATCTGGAAGAAGTTGTTGCGCGCGGCGCGCATCATCTCGCCCGAGACGCTGGCGGCGGCCACGTACGCGTGGATGCTGTTCATGGCCACGTACGAGCCGGCGATGGCCCGGTTGCCCACCGCGTAGTAGTTGAGCGCGCGCGCCTCCAGCACCGCCATGGAGTAGGCCAGCGCGTCGCTGTGCTGCTGCAGGCTCATCTTCTGGCGCAGCGCATGGCTGAGGTTGAAGCTCAGCGTCACCATCAGCGCGAGCACCAGGAAGGACAGGGCGCTGAGCACCATGGCCTGCCCGCGGCGCGCTCTCATCCTCAGTCGTAGGAGAACGGGAACTTGCATAGGTTCTTCTCGGGCAGGCTGTTCGTGTTCAGGTAGAAGTTGGATTGCATCCGCATGGTGTAGGTGGCGCGGATGGGCATGATGTAGACGTCCTGCGCGGCCGCGTCGTCGTACGTGCTCTCCGACTTGCCAGCGCTGGCGAACCTGCGCCCCTGCACCTTGCTGATCTCCGCCTGCTTCATCTTCCCCATGCGCAGCACGGACGTCACCTCGCGCCCGCGGGCCGCGTGGTAGATGACCCAGTCCGCGAAGGGGATGATCATCCGGTAGTTGAACGTCACCTGGACGCGAAGCTTGGTGCGCAGGCTCTCGCGCCACCCGTCCGGGGCGGTGTTCTTCGGGTCATCGAAGTCCATCTCCGCGGAGCTGGCGGGGATGTCCTCCTTCGTCGGGCCGCAGATGGTGACCTCCGCGTACTTCAGATCGACGCCGGGCATCTCGTTCGTCGACAGCTCACTCCACTTGGTCTCGAACTCGCTCGCGGTGCCGACGGGGCGAATGACCTCGATGCCGTCCTGGCCGCCCGTGCGGGTGCCCACCATGGGAAGCAGCACCGCGAGCGCGGCCTTCTCCATCTCGTCGACGTTGGCGTTGTGCAGTGAGCCGGCGCGCACCGCCTTGTAGGCGGCGTACTTCGTCATCAGACGTGCCTGGTGCATCAACCCCAGCTGGAGGATGCCCAGGATGAGGAAGACGAACAGCGGCAGGACGATGGCGGACTCCACCGCGGCCTGGCCCGACTGGGTCTCCGTCCCCGCGCGGAGTGGATTCGTCGGACGACTCATGTGCGGAAACTACTTGGGGTCTCCGACGTGGATCAATTCCGACAAGTGGACGCGGGGGCCCTCGGCAACAATGAAGCCGCGCTGCAAAACAGACAGGGGCAGCGCATGCGGTAAGGGGTTCCCCGGAAGTTGTAGGCGCCAGTCCCCGGCGTTTTCCCATTCACTACGAAAACGGAGCACGCGCACCGCCTGCTCGCCTGCCAAGAGAGAAAGGGATTACCGGCGCTTCACGATTTCCTGGATGAGCTCCACGTAGCGGCGGTTCTTGGGGTTGAGCTTGAAGGCCTTGCGGAAGGCATCTTCAGCGAGCGGCCACTGCGCCTCGCCCTGCGCCACCTCACCGAGAAACGCCCAGCCCTCCTCCATGCCCGGCTCCTGGCGCACCACGTCCTGCAGTTCCTGGAGCACGAGCCGGCCGTGCGCTTCCGGCTTCATCAGGTAGCGCGCGAAGGCGCGGTGGGCCTTGTAGAGCGGCTTCGGGTCGATGTCGCACGCGTACTCGAAGTACTCGAAGGCGCCCGCGAAGTTGCGCGCGTCCAGCCGGCGCTTCGCCTCGTCGAACTGGGTGCTCGCGTCCAGCAGGTCCGTGCGGATGCGGAACTGCTCCGCCGTGCTGGGCCGGTTGCTGCCGCGCTCCTTCTCCCGCTGCGCCGCGCGCCGCTTGCGCCACAGCAGGTTCTGCTCCGCGTCCGACAGCGCACCAAAGGCCTTCGCGTACGCGGCCAGCAGCGCCTCCGCCTTCTCGCGCAGCTCCGGAGTCTGGAAGCGCAGCGGCGAGTGACGGTCCGCCCAGGCGAAGAAGGCCTTGCGCAGCGGCACCGGCTGCACGTCCTCCGGCACCTCCAGCAGCGTGAAGGGGTCCTTGCTCCGGTGCGCGAGGAAGGCGCTCACCAGCGCGTTGCGCGCCACCTCGTCCTCGTCGGAGAAGGGCGTGCCCTGGGGCTGCTGCGCCACGGGCACGGGCGCTGGCGTCTCCACGGGCACCGGCACCGGGGCCGGAGTCGCCGGCATCGCGGCGGCCAGCTTCGCCGCGCGCTCATCCACGTCCTCCGCGAAGCCCGACACCTCCAGCTGGCACAGCGCGTACAGCCGCCGCAGCACCGTCTCCGTGTCGAAGCCGGTGCGCTCCAGCAGCTCGTTGAAGGTGGGGCGCTGGCGCAGGGCCTGGAAGAGGCGCGCGTCCTTGGAGGACAGCTTCAGCCCCGCGTCCACGCCGGGCATCTGCCCGAAGCGGCGCTCGTCGGTGAAGGTGAAGTGCGTGGCCACCGCGTCGAAGGGCATCACGTTGGCCACGCCGGTGAGGATGAGCTGCGCGGTGTTCATGCGCACGCTCGCGTCCGGCGTCTCCACGTCGGCGATGAGGCGGTACTTCGCGTCCGTCCACCGGAAGCAGTCGAGCAGCTTGTGCGCGAGGTTGGCCTGCAACTGCTTGTAGAGGTCGAAGGGGCTGATGAGCCCCTTCTGGATGAGCAGCGCGCCCATCTGCAGGCCCGACGACACGCTCTCCGCCAGCGTCTTCTGGTAGTCCGCCTCGGCAAGCCGCCCCTTCTCCACGAGGTACTTGCCCAGCGTCTCGTGCAGCAGGTTGGACTGGCACCCCACCGGCGCGCCGTCCTCGAAGACGATGCGCTTCTCGCGCTGGCGCACCTTCAGCTCCAGCGTGCAGGTGCGCTCCTCCACCATCAGCGAGTGCAGCAGCAGCGGGAAGGGCGTGTCGGCCAGCGTGCCGTCGCGCTGACGGAGCACCTGCGAGGGCGTGGGGAACATGCGGTGGGGGTCTCCGGTGCGGCGCTATTCGCCCAGGTCTTCTTCCAGGCCCGAGGCCGTGGGCGCCTCATCGTAGTACCCATGGCCGTACGTGGGCGGCTGCGACTGCACCTGCCGCATCACCCACCCGGCGGTGCCCATCACCACCGCCAGCGCCGCCGCGTACATCAGCGGCCGGCTGGGGCGCGCGCGCCATGCCCACTTGCGCTCCCGGCGGCGCTGGAAGCGCGGCGCCACCACGTAGTCGCTCCACGACTGCTCACGCATCCGCTTCGCGTCGTCCGCCCGCCCCGCCTTCGCCAGCGCCTGGGACAGGAGGAACCGCCCCTCCACCGAGCCGTGCCGAACAGTGTTGAAGCGCTCCAGCGCCTCCACCGCGCCCTTCGCGTCCCCGCGCTTCAGCCGGAAGCGGCCGCGCTCCAGGTGGATGGCGCCGAGCTGGTAGCCCGCGTCCAGCTTCTCCGCCTCGTCCAGCAGCAGCTCGCCCCGCTGCGCGTCCCCCGCGCCCAGGTAGGCCACGCCGAGCAGGTACAGCGTGTCCACGTCGTCGTCGCCCGCCTCGAGGTTGGGCCGGAGGATGTCCACCGCTTCCGCGTACCGCTTCTGCGCCACGCGGATGTCCGCCAGCTCGTGCCGGGCGCGCCGCTCATGCGGGTTGGTGAGGATGACGCCGGCCAGGTGCCCCGCGCGCTGGAAGCGCTTGAGCAGCCGCACCGGGCTGGGCAGCAGCTGCCACGTGAAGTGGTCCGCCGCGAAGACGATGACCACCATCAGCCCCAGCGACAACAGCGGGCTGCCCGTCAGCATCGACAGCATCATCCACAACATCCACTTGCTCATTCGCCCCTCTTGAATCCATCTGGCGGACGCTCCGCTAGAGCAGCCGCGCGCACACGGCGCTGTGCACGTCCGCGCCCTTCTCCGTCAAGGCCAGCCGCCCATCCCGCAGCGTCGCGAAGCCGTGCTCCACCAGGCGCGCCACCTCCACGCGCCGGGGCTCCACCGGCTGGCCGTACCGCTCGCACACCGCTTCCCAGTCCACCCCGGACACCAGCCGCAGGCCCATGGCCAGCCGCTCCGCGAACAGCTCCTCGGGCCCGAGCGCCTCGCGGCCCTCCTCCGGCAGCCGGCCGGCCTCCGCCTCCACGAGGTACTTCTCCGCGCTGCGCAGATTCGTGTACCGGTGCGCCGTGGGCTCCAGCAGCATGCCGGACGCGCCCACGCCCAGGGCGAGGTACTCGCCGCCCGTCCAGTAGAGCGCGTTGTGCCGCGAGCTGTAGCCGGGCCGCGCGTGGTTGGAGACCTCGTAGCGGTGCAGCCCGGCCGCCCCGTACACCTCGCGCACCACGCGGGCCATGGCCACCACGTCGTCGTCCGGGGGCAACTCCAGCTCGCCGCGCTTCAGCCGCTTCGACAGCGGCGTGTCCTCGGCCAGCACCTCGCGCTCCACCGTCAGCGCGTACGTGGACAGGTGCTCTGGCGCCAGCGCCACCGCGCGCCGCGCATCCGCCTCCACCTGCGCCACCGACTGGCCGTGCACGCCGTAGATGAAGTCCATGGCCACCACCGGGAAGCCCGCCCGGCGCGCCGCGTCCACCGCCCCCTCCACCATGGCCGCGTCGTGCGCGCGCCCCAGCGCCTTCAGCGTCTCCGGCTGGAAGGACTGCACGCCCAATGACAGACGATTCACGCCCGCCGCGCGGTAGCCCGCGAAGCGCTCCGCGTCCGCGCGCTCCGGGTTGGCCTCCAGCGACACCTCCACGTTGGGCGACACCGACAGCCGCGCGGAGATGCCCTCCAGCACCTGCGCCACGTAGCGCGGGTGCCACAGCGAGGGCGTGCCGCCGCCGAGAAAGATGGACTCCAGCGGCTTGTCCTTCAGCGCGGGCAGCGCGGCCACCCGCGAGTCCAACTCCGTGAGCACCGCGCGCGCGTAGCGCTCCTCGGGCACCTGCCGCGCCACCGCCACCGCGAAGTCGCAGTACGGGCACTTCGCCAGGCAATAGGGGAAGTGCAGGTACAGCCCGAAGCGGGCTGCCCGCATTCCCGTGAGTGGGTCCACTGGCGCGTCGAAGGGCATGAAGGGGAAACCTCTACTTCTTGCCCTTCAATTGCGCCTCCAGCCGGGCAATCTTCGCCTTGTAGCCAGCCGCGTTCTCGAGCGCTGTCTCGGCTGCCATCAGCTTCCGCTTCAGGTTGGCGACGTCCACCTTGAGCGCCTCGCGCTCGGACTCCCAATCCGCCGGGGCCGCCGAGGCCGCCGCCCCCGTGAGCTTCACCTCGAGCGCCTTGCGGGCCTCCTGCTCGGCCTTCAGGGAGGCCTCCGCCTGCGCCAGCTTCGCCTCCGCCGCCGCGCGCGCCGTGCCGGCCTGCGTCGCCTTCGCCTCGGCCTCCGTGCGGGCCTTGCCGGCCTGCGCCAGCTTCGCCTCGGCCTCCGCTCGCGCCTCGCCCGCCTGCGCCAGCTTCGCCTCGACCTCCGCTCGCGCCGCGCCGGCCTGCGTCGCCTTGGCCTCGGCTTCCGCGCGGGCCTGTCCCGCCTGCGCCAGCTTCTCTTCCGCCGCCGCGCGGGCCGCGTCCGTCTTGCTGGCGGCCGCCGTCTGGGCCTTGGCCGCCTGGAGCGCGCCCTCCAGCATCTTCACCTGCTGCTGCAGGCGCTCCGACTTGTCGGCCTCCGCGCGCGCGGCCTCCAGCTCCTCCTGGAGCTCGGCCAGCTTCGCCTCGGCGCCGCCCTGCCCCACCGTCAGCGCGTCCACGCGCGCCTCGGCCTCGGCCGCCTTCACCTCCGCGTCCGCGCGCTCGGCCTCCGCCGCCTCGCGCCGCACCCGCTCCAGCGACACTTCTTCCTGGGCCTGCGCCGCCGCGCCCTGGGCCTGCGTCAGCGAGGTCTGCGCCTGCGTCAGCGCCCCCTGCACCCGGGCCAGCTCCGCCTCGCGCTGCCCGGACGCCGTCTCCAGCATGGACACGCGGGCGGCGAGGCCCACGCGCTCGGCGTCCTTGGTGGCGACCTTCATCTCCGTCGCCGCGAGCTGCTTCTTCAGGTCCTCGCGCTCGGCCTGCGCGGCCTCCACGGCGCCGGACAGCTCGGCCACCTTGGCCTCGGCCTGGTGCACGGCCTCGCCCAGCGCCGCCGCGTCCGACTCCATCCGGTCTCGCAGCGACACCTGCTCGACTTCGGCCACCTCCAGCGCTTCCTTCAGCGCGGCGGCCTCGCCCTCCGCCACCTGCGCGCGCTCACTGGCCTGGGACAGCCCTTCTTCGAGGGCCTGCGTCCGCTCCGCCGCCTTGGAGACCTCGGCCTCCAGCCGCGCGTTCAGCTTCGACAACTCGGCGGTGCGCCCCTCCAGCGCCTGGCGCAGCGCGGGCAGCTCCGCGGCCTCCGCCGTGCGCGCGGTGAGCGCCGCCCGCAGGCCGACGATTTCCGCGTCCTTCAACGCCAGCGCGCGCTCCAGCTCCGTCACCTGCCCCTGCAGGCCGCGCAGCCCGTCCTCCACCACCGCCAGCTGCTTGCGCGCCTCGTCCCGCTCGGACTCCAGCGTGCGGGCCCGGTCCTGCGCCTCCTCCAGCGAGCTCTTGGACCACTCGCTCTCGGACTCCAGCGCGCTCAGCCCGGACTGCGCCTCCGCCAGCGCCGCCTCGAGCTGCCCGGTGCGCAGCGCCAGCGACTCCTTCTCCGCGGTGGCGACCTCCAGCTCGGCACCCAGCCGCTCCACGTCGGCGACGACCTGCTGGTACTGCTCCTGCACCGCCTCCAGCGCGCCCTGTGCTTCCGACTTCTGCGCGGCCAGCTCCGCCACGCGGTCCTGCGCCAGCGACAGCGCCTCCTTGGCGCCCACCAGCTCCTCGGCCACCGCCCCGCGCGAGCCGCGCTCCTCCTGCAGGTCCGCGGTGAGGCGCGGGACTTCCGACTCCACCTCGGCCAGCGCCCGGGACAGGTCCTTGCGCTCCGCCTCCCCCTCGGCCAGCTCCGCCTCCAGGGCGGACACCTTCGCCTCGGCCTCGGCCGCCCGCGCCTCCGCGCCCGCCAGGGCCTCGGACACCTGGGTCAGCTTCGCGGGCGCGTCCTTCACCGTCGCCAGCTGCGCCTTGGCCTCCGCGGCCTCCTTGCGGGCCAGCGTCAGCGACTGCTTCACCCCGCTCAGCTCACCGTCGCGCTCCGCGTACAGGGTGCGGGCGCGGGCCAGCGTCTCCGTCTTCTGACGGACGACGGCCCGGAAGTACTCCAGCTTGTCGTCCGGAGAGCCCCCCATGGGCATCCGGATTTCGGGCGGCTCGCCGAAGGGGTCATTGCCCGGCACCCGCACGGCGCGTGCCGCCGGAGCCACACCCGTGGCCGCGGCCGATGTGGCCGACGTGGCCGGCTTCGGCGCCGCCACCGGGGAAGCGGGCGCACCCGTGCCAGCAGGCGCGGCGGCCAGGGGGGCGGCCGGACGGCGGGGCGGCAGCGGCGGCGGAGCGGCGGGCGGTGGGGCCGAGGGCGGGGGCTTGGGCAGGGGCCTGGGGGCAACGGCGACGGGTGCGGGGGGGGCCGCTCCGGCGCTGGTGTCTTCCAGGCCCAGGCTGTCGCGCAGGTCCGCGAACGGATCCACCTCTTCCGGTGGTGACGGCATGGGCCCGCGCAGGTTAGCGCCCACAGGCGCGCATCACCAGGGACGCGTAGGGCGAGGGGGCGAGAGCGGTCCGACCTTCCGGCCGGACGGCAGCCATACAGTCCCCTCGACGCCGGGGGGGCCGGACGTTAGCCAGTGGGGGAAACATCTCACCTTGTCTTGCCGACCCCCGGGGCCGGTGACAGCTTCGGACGTTCCTTATGGCCATCCGCTACGCGCTACCCAACGGGCTCACCGTTGTCTTCGAGGAGCAGCACGCCGCCAAGGTCGCGGCCTTCCAGGTCTGGGTCAAGGCAGGGAGCGCCGACGAGCGGCCGGACCAGGCCGGGCTGGCGCACCTGCACGAGCACATGCTCTTCAAGGGCACCGAGCGCCGCGGCCCCGGTGAAATCGCCCGGGACGTCGAGTCCCACGGCGGCGAAATCAACGCCTGGACCTCCTACGACCAGACCGTCTACCACATCGTCATCGCCAGCCAGTTCGCCCGCACGGGCCTGGACATCCTCGGCGACGCCGTGCGCCGCTCCTCCTTCGACGCCGAGGAGCTGGCCCGCGAAATCGAGGTGGTGTGCGAGGAAATCAAGCGCAGCCAGGACACGCCCTCCCGGCGCGCCTCCCGTGACTTGTTCTCCACCGCCTACCAGGTGCACCCCTACAAGCTGCCCGTCATCGGCACCGAGCAGAGCGTGCGCAGCTTCACGCGGGAGAAGGTGCTGGAGTTCTACCACCGGCACTACACGCCCAAGAACCTGGTGCTCTCCGTCTCCGGAGACCTGCGCGAGTCGGAGCTGCGCGAGTGGGTGGAGGACATCTTCGGAGGGGACTGGGGCCGCCCGTACGCAGGCGGGGTGAAGCGCACGGACGAGCCGCTTCCCACCGGCCGCCGCGTGCTGCTGCGCCCGGACGACGTGAAGGAAGCGTGGTTGCACCTGTCCTTCGGTATCCCCCAGGCGGACCACCCGGACACGCCCGCGCTGGACGTGCTGGCGATGATTGCCGGCCAGGGCGACGCGTCCCGGCTGGTGCGCGAGGTGAAGCGCCGCCACAACGTGGCCAACGACGTCCATGCCTTCGCCTACACCCCGAGGGACCCGGGCCTCTTCTCCGCGTCGCTGACGACGCAGCCGACGCATGCCGCCCGGGCGATTGAAGAGACGGCGCGCGTGCTGGCCACGCTGCGCGTGACGCCGGTGACCGCGGAGGAATTGGCCACGGCCAAGGCGCTGGTGGAGGCCGAGGCCGTGTACCAGCGCGAGACGGTGCAGGGCGTGGCCCGGAAGATGGGCTTCTACCAGTCCGGCATGGGCAGCCTGGAGGCGGAGGCGCGCTACTACGAGGCCGTGCGCGGCCTGACGCCCGAGCACCTGCGCTCGGCGGCGAAGCGCTACCTGCGCTTCGACCGCGCCGTCGTCACCGGCCTGTTGCCCCCGGGCACGGACTTCACCGAGGCACAGGTGCACGCGCTGCTGGACAAGGTGGACCGCGAGCCGACCGCCGCCCCTCCCGAGCGCAAGGCGCGCAAGGTACCCGCGGGCGAGCCGCCCATGCGCATCGCCAAGGCGTCGGCCTCCGGCCCCAGCGACATCATCGTGGAGAAGCTGCCCTCGGGCGCGACGCTGGTGGTGCGCGTGGAGCCCGCGGTGCCGCTGTTCGCCATGCGCGCCGCCTTCGCCGGTGGCCTGCGCTACGAGACGCCGGCCGACAACGGCATCACCACCCTGCTCACCCGCTGCCTCACGCGCGGCACGCCGTCGCATGACGCGGAGGACATCTCCCACCTCATCGACGCGTATGCCGGCAGCCTGGGCGGCCAGGGCGGGCGCAACTCGGTGAGCCTGCGCGGCGAGTTCCTCTCGCGCCATTTCGAGCCGGCCTTCCGCCTGTTCGCGGACTGCCTCCTCAATCCGTCCTTCCCCGAAGTCGAAGTCGCGCGCGAGCGCACGCTGCTGCTCCAGGACATCCTCACCCGCGAGGACAAGCCGTCCAGCGTGGCCTTCGACCTCTTCGGCAAGACGCTATACCGCTCGCACCCGTACCGCCTGCCGTCGCTGGGCGAGCAGGCCTCGGTGGAGACGCTGACGCCGGAGAAGCTGCAAGCCTGGCACGCGGCGCACATGGACCCGTCCCAGCTCACGCTCAGCGTGGTGGGCGACGTGAAGGTGGACGAGGTGCTCGCCCTCGCACGCGAGTACTTCGGCGCCTCGCGAGGCAAGGCCGCCCCGCCGCCGAAGGTCGCCGTCGAGCCGCCTCCCGAGGCACCGCGCGAGGAGAAGAAGGTCCTGGCGCGTGCCCAGTCGCACCTCGTGCTCGGCTTCCCGGGTGCTCGCGTGGGCGAGCCGTGGCGGCACGCGCTGGAGGTGCTGTCCACGGTGCTGTCCGGCCAGGGCGGGCGGCTCTTCGTGGAGCTGCGCGACAAGCGCTCCATGGCCTACAGCGTCAGCTCGTTCGCCATCGAGGGCGTGGACCCGGGCTACTTCGCCGTCTACATGGGCACCAGCCCGGAGAAGGTGGACGCGGCGCTGGCCGGCATCCGCGCGGAGTTGCAGCGCGTGCGCGACGAGCCCATTCCCGAGGAGGAGCTGGCTCGCGCGAAGCAGCACCTCATCGGCACGCACGAGATTGGCCTGCAGCGCAACGGTGCTCGCGCGGGGCTTCTGGCCATGGACACCTGCTACGGCCTGGGCCTGGACAACTTCCTCCACTACGCGGACCACGTGGCCGCGGTGACGTCGAAGGAGGTCCAGGAGGTGGCGCGCCGGGTCATCGACTTCAACCGCGGCGCGCTCACCATCGTCGGCCCGTAACTATTTGCAGGCGCGCGCGTCCACGTGGCGGCAGACGTGGACGCTGCGCGGCACCTCCACCCAGGAGATGTCCTGGGCGGGGTTGTCGTTCTGCCGCAGCGTGTCCTGCGTGGGCGACTTGCCGACGCCCATGTCCAGCGTGGTGTAGCGGATGGCGCCCGTGCGCGAGAGGGTAATCACGCTGGCCGGCTCGGACGGCGGTGACAGCACCTCGCGCGACTTGAAGGGCATGTAGCCCACCAGTTTCCCGTCATCGTCGAAGAGCTTGAAGCCCTCCGCCTGGTCCGGCCAGCCGGTGATGATGTCCATCTGCCACGAGCGGCCCACGTCCCCCGCCCCCGCCACCCGGCAGTCTCCGGGCACGGTCAGCGGCGGCATGAAGGACGGCCAGGAGACGATGCCGCCGAGGATGCTGGAGCCCGCGGCCGTCTTCTCGTCCAGCCCGCCGTAGCGCACGAACCAGCCGGCGCCCGTGGTGGACGCGCGCGGTAGCGCGGCCAGCGCCTCCGGGGTGATGTAGCTCTGCATGTCGCCGCTCGGGAGCCGGCGCGCGCGCAGGACATCCGGTGGCACGGTGACGTCGCGCAGACCGCAGCCCTGGCCGGTGGGGCACGCGTCATCCGTGTCCGTCCAGCGCTGACCGTCCAGCACCTGTGCGGACGCCTGGTCCGAGAAGGTGCGAGCGCCGCCGTAGTTGTAGAAGCCCACGTAGGTGTTGCGCGGCACCTGGTTCCGGTCCCCGTTGCTCAGCTGGAGCTTGCCCTTGCCGCCCGAGGCGAGCCGCTGCGTCTCGCATTGCCACTGGCTCCCTTGCAGCGTGCACTCGCTGCGCGAGCCCGACGGCACGCTGTTGTTGGGCGGGAACTTGTAGCTCCCCGAGCCCAGCGCGCCGCCATCGCAGTCGATGGACAGCCGCGTCAGCTCCAGCTTCCCAGGCGCGCAGACATTCACCGGTGCGCCCGACGTCACGTCCTGGTTCCGCGTGAGCACGCCACCGGAGTACTCGAGCACGTGGGTGCGCGACACGCCGCCCACCGCGCCGGCCAGGGAGAGCGAGACGTCGCACTTCATCCGCACGCAGGCCAGGAGGTTGTCGGGGCCGCACGCGTCACCCTCGGTGTCGCGCAGGTGCTGCCGGTCTCCGGTGCCCACGTACGTCCGCAGCCAGCCCGTCTCTGGCTGGAGCGTGTTGGACGCGATGTTGAAGAACGGCGTCTTCTGGTGGGCGGGCAGGCCCTTGGCAATCTCGAACGTCCGCGCACCGTGCCAGTTCGTCACGGTGCCGGAGGTGTCGTCGCCCGGCTCGAAGAGGCGGAAGGTCCACACCTGCCCGCCCAGGTCGCCCACCACCACGGTGTCGAAGAAGCCGTCCTGGTCCGCCTTGATGTCCAGCGCCTTGCCCACGTCCACCAGCGCGGGCGCGGCGGCCACCGGCATCAACGCGTCCGAGCCGAACGTCCACAGCTTCTGCCCCGTCCACGCGTCCAGCACGTACAGGCCGCGCCCCCGGGTGAGGTCCGCGCTGTAGCCACCATTGAGGAAGACGGCCCAGCGCTCCTCCCAGCCGCGAGCCTCGCGAGGACTCTGCAGGCGCACCGGACCGATGGGCGGCGGCTTGGGCGCGAAGTTCATCCACGCCTGTCCCATGCGGGCCGACTCAGGGTCACACGCCTGGGGGAACATCCAACGGAACGGGCCGGCCGCGCCCGCCATGTTGCCCAGCATTCCGTACGGGTCCGTCACGTCCAGCGCGCTGTAGCGCTGGCCCCCTTCCCGCTCGGTGATGACGGCCAGGGTGCGGAACTCCCCCGGCTGCTTCACGCCGTCGCCCCGGTTCTTCCCCTCGGAGGCGTCCACGCGGTTGTCGTCGAGCCCGTCCACCCAGATGTCGCGCACCATGGCCGTGCCGTCCACCAGGTACTCATGGCCCCGCACGAGCAGCCCCAGCTTGGGCAGCAGGTCCGGAGGGATGAAGGCCCACAACTCCTGGCCTGTGCCCAGGTCATAGAGGTCGTCCAGCGCGCTGCCGCGCTGCCGCGAGTCGATGGCCCGCCCCGCGTGCACCGCGTGCAGCATGCCGTCGTTGGAGCCCACCAGGAGGAAGCGGTCCCTGCGGCCCTGGCTCTGGAGGTACTGGCCATAGGCGCCGTAGTTGCCCTCGGCCAGGCTCAGCGGCGGCTGCATGGGCGTGGCCCGGTAGCACGGCTTCGCGGAGTTGCCGCCGGCGCACACCGGCTCGGCCGTGGGCGGCGTGCCTTCCTGCACGTAGTCCGCGTAGAGCGTGCGCAGGCACTGCGGGGCGAGGCCCAGGTCACACAGGAAGGGCTCCGCGGGCGGCTCCACCAGGATGGGCGACGAGTGGAAGATGTCCCCCAGCTTGCAGGAGCGGCTGCTGTCCCCGACGCACGGCCGGTCCTCGTTCCGGTCCCTGTCGCCGTCCGCGTCGAAGACGTCCTGCCCCCGGACGAAGGCGACGACGGCGCGGGCGCACTCGAGCTGCTCCGCGTCGGCGCCCGTCCACACCTTGTCCAGCCGGGTGAAGACGTCCGCGCAGAAGGTGTCACCGCCGGCCAGCAGCAGCGGGCGCAATTCGTCCGCGTGCTGCATGTCGAAGGGCACGGGCGGGTTGTCCTCCTGGTCATAGCGCCCGTTGCCGTCGCGGTCCTTCAGGGTGAAGAGGCAGCGGCCGCTCGTATCGCGGATGGGCGTGCCCGGGCTGCCGAGCTGCTCGCACGGCGCGGAGGCGCTGCGGCGGCCCAGCGTCTCGCCCAGATTCCAGAAGGGCACCGCCGGGTCTCCGCCCTCCAGCCGCCCCGCGGCGTTGCGGCGGGCCGTGTTTGCCTTCACCCATTCGCCGGAGACGTTCTCCTCGACGATGTTGTTGCGCGTGAAGGCGGTGGGCTGCGGCACGTTTCCGCGCCCGGGCGTGAAGCCCGCCGGGCGGTCCAGGTAGAAGGAGTCGTCACAGTCGCCGTCGCCATTGAGGTCCAGCGGGTCTCCCTGCTGCGTGCGGGCGCGGGCCGCGTCGCAGCCCTGGGCGAACTCGCCGTAGAAGTAGAACCGGTAGAGGTGGCCCTCGTAGGGCTGGCCCTTGCGGGGGATGAAGCGCGGCACGTACGCGGAGGTCTGCGCGCTGCCGGCCTGCACGCTGGCGACGCTGGCGGAGGAGAACGAGGTGGCCGTCTCGCGCAGGTCGCCAATGGCCGTCATCAGCGCGTCGCGGAGCTGGGCCGGCGCGTCCGCGCGGTAGAAGTGGCCCCCGCCCGCGCGCGCCATGCTGCGGAGCATGGGGCTGTTGTCACCGTACCCAATCGTGTACGTGCGCACCGACTGCGTGCCGTCCAGGTCCCCGCGCAGGTCCGTGTTGGCGAGGAAGAAGGCGACGTCGTCCATGAAGTTGCGGTTGCGCGCGTCGCCGCCCTTCGGTCCGCTGTCGTCGTCGTCCAGCCCGTCGCCATCGGTGTCGATGAAGTAGTCGCAGTCCTCCTTCGTAACGCCGTACAGGTCGCAGTAGTTCACCCCGCCCGGGTCCGCCTTGTCGGTGGGATTGAAGGTCAGCGGCGTGCCGTCCGGGTGCTTCGCGCCCGCGCCCACCAGCAGCGACAGCATCTTGGAGACGGGCACGGTGTTGTCGTTGTCCGGGCGGCCGTCGGAGATGATGACGACGGCGTTGGCCTGGCACGCGGCGCACACGGACTTCTGGTCGCCCGGGCCCTCCAGCGGCAGCGGGTCCTCGTAATCGCCGCCCAGGTGGGTGAAGTCGAACTCCTTGCGCGCCCACGTCTTGCCGGCTCCGTCCCTGTCGCCGCGCGTGCCATTGGGCTCACCGGGGTAGCCCTCGGTGGCGCCCAGCGGGTTGGTGAACCAGTTCGCCCAGATGTTGTCCTGCCTCTGTGACGAGAAGTACGCCCCGAGGCTGTAGAGGGACTCGCCGAGGGAGCGCTCACTGTTGATGAACTCCACGGCGTTGACGGCCTCCACCAGCTTGGAGCGCTGCAGGTCATCCTCGGAGAAGAGGGGCCACGACTTGTCGCACGTCGGGCGCACGGGCCGCAGGAGCCACGCGGGGTCGAAGAGGTCATCGCTGTGGCTGAACGTCGCCACGCCCATGCGCAAATCGGGCACGGTGTTGACGACGTCCTTCAGCACCTTGCGCGCGATGACGAACTTGGGCGGCCGCACGTTGAGCACGCGGCCACTGAGCACCCAGCGGCGGCGGCTTCCGCCGTCCTTGTCGCCGCGGTACCAGCCCACGGTGCGCAGGCACGCCGCGCAGGCCGCGCGCTTCGCGGCGTCGCCGGGCCAGAGTCCGCAGGCGCCCTCGGGCTGGGCGAGGCCCCGGGTGCCCTTGAAGTCGCGCAGGACGGTGTACTGCGTCGTCGAGTCACCCGCGTTGTCGCCGTTGCCCTGCTTCTGCAGCGGCAGCCGCGTGCCGTAGGAGAGGTAGTACTGGTCCGGGTCGAAGAAGGCGTGTCCGCCGCCCAGCGTCGCGTCCGGGTCGAACACGCTCGAGCCGTTGAGGCGCGCGTCGGAGGACTGGAGGTCGAACCACGCCATGCCCGCGCGCAACTCCGGGTCATCGCAGCCGGTGACGGCGGGGTTGGCCGCGGGCTCCGGCAGCGGCGAGGGGAAGTCCTGCATGGAGGCGTTGTTGCCGAGCAGGAAGATGGCCGCGGGCGGACGCGTCCGCGCCTCGAAGAAGTCCTTGTCCGCGCCGGAGGGGGCCTGGAGCATCGCGTCCCCCATGGCCACGGGGCCCGTGCAGCACGCGGCGAGCGGCGGCGGTGTCATGGCGCCGGAGACGGCGAGCCCGGCGGTGAGGAGGACGGCGGCCCCGGCGCCCACGAGGGCGGCGCGACGGCGCGGGAGATGACGACGGAACATGGAGGACAGGCGCATGGGGGCGCTCCTGTGTGGGGAAGGAATGGGAGCTACAGGCCGAAGCGGAGGGTGAACTCGACCTCGCTCTCCGCGCCGCGGGCGTCCAGGCAGTGGACGACGACCTGGTAGGTCTGCCCGCCGAGGCCGGAGGCGGGGGCGACGACGTTGGTGAGGTCTCTCGCGCTGGAGCGGCGGCCGTGCGTCACCTGCGGCACCAGCCGCACGCCGCTGACGGTGGGCGCTTCGCCCACGTGCCCGCTGCGGATGCAGCGCGCGTCGTCACCGGACACGCCGCCGTCGCACCCGGGAAGGCCCGCCAGGTCCAGGCGCTGGTCCGTGGGTGTGAGCTGCGTGGGCGAGCTTCCAATGAGCCGGAAGCGCGACAGGAGGTACTGGCGGCCGGCATCGGCGCAGGCCACCAATTCCTCGCTGGAGCGGAAGCTGCTGGCCGCGCCGCGCTCCGCGCCGGAGAAGCCGATGGCGGCCATGGCCAGCACCGTCACCACGGCGAGCAGCACCACCACCAGCAACAGCACCGAACCGCGGGGAGTCGACGTGGGCTTCATGGTTCAGCCTCCAGCACAGAGGAGCCCGTCGGCGGGCATGCGGCCCGTGCATGCGCCGGGCGTGGTGGTGTCCTGGGAGTAGGCCGGCAGCGGCATCTCCGTGGAGCGGAGGTTGCGGGGCACGAGCGTCGTCTCATAGAGGAAGCGCCGGTAGCCGGCTGGCGCGGGCAGCGCCGTCTCTCCCGTCATGGCGGGGAGGCTGGCCTCCATTCCCGCCTCGCGCAGCATGGAGTCCGCGAGCGAGGCGCGTGCCACCAGGCGCAGGCGCACGGCGCGCACGTTGGCCGGGTTGTCATTGCGGCGCAGCGGCGAGCCCGAAGGCGTCTCGTAATCCGGTGGCGGGTGGGCCACGTCCCACCGGGGCACGAAGGCGTCGCCGTTCTCCCGCAGGAAGGTGACGCGCAGGGCCTCGATGCCCTCGGCCACCGGCTCGCCCACCGCGTCCGGCCGCGCGCCCAGCCCGTGCGCGCGGAAGAGGTAGGGCCGCGGCGGCGTACCCGGAAGCCCGTCGTCGTCCACCAGCCGCACCGAGTAGTCGTGCACGTCCACCTTGAAGACACGGGCGGGCAGCCCCGCCGCGCCGTCGAAGCAGGGCTCGTCGAACACGGCGCCCAGGTCGGGGAAGGTCCCCGTCGCCGGGTCCAGCGGCAGCACGGCGGGGCCATTCGACGCGGGCACGTCCGCGGACAGCCGGCCATAGCCCCAGCGCATGGCCCCGGGACAGACGACCTGGAGCACCTGTCCCCGCCGCAGCGACACGGGCAGCGACGCCACGCTGATGCTCCCGGCGGAGGCGCCTCCCGGCTGCGCGACGGAGGCGCTGAACATCAAGTCGCGCGAGCGCACCACCAGCCGGTCCGACGCGTTGGGCCCCGAGCCCGCCCAGCCATCCGGCAGGCCAAAGGCATACGCGGGCTCCAGGCCGTAGCCCGCCATGCGCAGCTGCCGCGTCAGGTCATGCAGCGCCTGGCGCATGCCGGCCTGTCCGCCGCGGATGCCCTCCTGCGTGTAGACGCCCCGGGTGAAGGCGATGAAGGCCGCGGCCACCGCGAGCACGGTGAACATGGCCACCGTGGTGCCCATCAACATCTCAATCAACGTGAAGCCCCGCCGAGCGCGCATCACGGCCCCCCGCCGATTCCCGTGAGCGACAACGGGCTGAACTTGATGACCTGGCTGGTGACGCGGCGGACGGAGCGGCCGTCGTTCCACGTCACCAGCACCCACACCACCTTGCGCGCACCGGAGTGCGCCTGCGCCGCCGACACTGGCCGGCCGTCCACGTCCACCTCGGTGACGACGAAGTAGCGCCGGTAGCGGTCCCACTGCCCGGCGCCCACGGGGAAGTCCGACTCCGGCAACCCGTGCCACGGCCCGGAGCGCAGCTGTGCCTCGCCATGGAGGCAGGCGACGTAGGCGTCATGTCCGGGAGCGGCCACGTCCAACAGCAGGCCGGCCGCGTCGGTGGGGTCCTCCGCGCACGGCGAGCCCGAGGGCACCAGCCGCGCGTCGTCGTACCCCCAGAGCTGCACCTGTGCCACCAGGTCCGTGGCCACGGCCACCGCGTACACATGGCGGCGGGCGGCGGCGGTGGAGGTGCGCGCCTGGATGATGGCGCCGAGCAGGCCCGTCATCCCCAGCATGAAGACGATGGAGGCAATCATCGCCTCGATGAGCGTGAAGCCGGCGCTCCGGCGTGAGGGCTTGCGAGTCATGGCAGTCACGGGTGGCCGTCGAAGGAGCGGATGAGACCGGTGCCCAGCAGCACGAGGGCGCGCACGTCGGCGCCCTCGCCACGCCCACCGAAGACGATGGAGCCCGCGCCGCGCGCGTCCTCCCGCCCCTCCGCATCGAGGAGCGCCACGCGCCCGTCCGGCTCGAAGAGGACGGCGCCGCGCACCGTGCCCCCGGACGGCGAGCAGAAGGTGCAGGGCGCGTTGTCGGGCACCTGGCAGAACGGAGGCGGGAAGGCCCAGGAGCCATCCGCGCTGCCCGAGGCCAGCTCCACCGTGGGCGCGCCCGCGTCGCCGCAGCTCGCCTGGATGGGAGGACTGGCCAGCGAGCGGAAGCCCTTGGGCGCCAGGCGCACGGCGTCGCCGAAATGGCCCGCGTCCAGCACGCGGAACGCGGCGCCCGAGGGCGCGGGCAGCGGCGGCACCAGCTCCTCCGGCGTGCGCCAGCGCGGGTGCTCCGCCATGGACTCATCCAGCAGGAACCACGGGTCCACCAGCGTCCAGAAGCGGATGCGCGCCTCCGTCCCGGGGGCGCCTTCCGCCGTGTCGATGAGCACCGCCGTGCGCACTCCACGGCCCAGGCTGTGCGCGCGCGCCGCGGACAGCGCGGCATTCAACTCCAGCACACCGCCGGACATCCGCGCCCGCGCGGGCAGCACTCCCAGCGCCATGACGGACAAGGTGACGAGGACGGCGAGAATAGCGAGGACCACCACCATCTCGATGAGCGTGAAACCCCCTGGGCGACTTCGCATCGGCACTCCGCAACGGCTGCACCGCCGTGGACCCGCTGCGGGAGACAGGAACCTGCATCGAGTACGTCGCGCCGACGCCCCCGCCCCAGCCCCCCGAGCTGTGAGACTTTGTGCGGACCCGCGCACGTCCCTGCGTGCACATCCGCTCGCCGCCGCCGCCCACCACGCCCGGAATAAACGGTGGACATGCCTTTCGGGTTCCACGCCGTACCGGAGGGCAGGTGCGTGGATTAGCGAACGGTGCTCCGGGATGCGGGTGGAGCGGGTGTCCGGTCGGCGTCTGCGCGGGTGTTGGCTCGGAGGCAGGCGCCTAGTCAGCAGCGCCGAGGGCCATGTCGAGCGCGTCCAGCAGCGCGCCCGTCGGAGCGCCGGGAAGCGCGGCGCACATGCGCACGAGGCCGCGCTTCATGCGCAGCCGGTGCGGGTGTTCCTGCGCCTCGCGGGCCAGCGCATCCGGCGTCACCGGCTGTGCCAGCAGGATGGCGCAGGTGCGGAACGTCTCCAGCGTGTCTTCACCGTCCTCCTGGAGGGTGACGGGCTCGCCGTCCAGCAGCAGTCCGGTGAAGGACTCCTCGCGCACCTCCTCCGCGGTGAGCACCAGCGTCCCGTTGGACGTGAGGCGGGGCGCGGGTGGCGGACCATGGCCACCGGCCAGCTCCACCATGCCGTCCACGGGCGTGTGCTGGCAGGGCAGCTCGCGCAGGGCCACCATCTCATCCCCCTTGCGCGTCTCGTGGACCTCGCCGCTCCGGGAGAGCATCACGAGGCCCGACACCAGCGCGGGCACACCGAGGATGAGGAGCCCCGCGCCCCACGCGGTGGCCAGCTTGCGGTTGGACGCGCCGTAGTGGCCTTCAGGGTCGATGGCGCTCGTGTGCGGCTCGTCCGAGAAGAGCGAGCGCCCCAGCACCAGGCCTCCGCCCACGGCGGTGAGGATGCCACCGGTGCTCACCGTCGCCGCCGCGCCCCGCGAGGAGTGCGTGGTGATGACGTTGTCCGCGTACTCCTCGTGGTACTCCGTGCGGCAGACGTCCGCCACGGTGAAGTGCAGGGTGAGGCGGGGCCACTGCGCGTCGACTCGCGCGTAGGCCAGCCGCTCTCCCAGCACCTTCTGCTGGGTGTACGTGCGCACCACGGGGCCGCGCTCGGTGCGCCGCTCCATGTCCAGGGGCGCGCACCCCACCGCGAGGACGAGCACCGCTGCGCCGAGCCGCTTCATGGCTGACCTCCCTCTTCCCGGAAGAAGCCCGCCACGTCCTGGCACTGGTTGAGGAAGCGCAGGGCGTCGTCACACGACGTGGGCGTCTCAGTGGTGGTGCCGTTGCTCAGCAGCAGCTCGCGGCAGTCCAGGAAGCGCTCGCGCGAGGGCGTGGTGAAGGTGAAGTCCTCCGCCCCGCACCCGGTGCGATCCTCCAGGGAGAGCTGGCAGTTCAGACCCGTGGCGAGCTGCGAGCCCACGCCGGGACATGTGGCTGTCTGGCACAGCCGGTTGACGACATCCTGACAGACAGCCGCGTCCGGCGCGGCAGGGCCAGAGCAGGCAGTCAGGCAGAGCAGGGGCCACAAAACGTGAACGGTTCTCACGGGGCTTCCACGCTAGGCACAGGGGGATTAAACGGCCCGCATGTCCCAGACCTATTTGTCACTCACAGTGGAGTTGCCCGAGGAAGCGTCGGAGGCCGCACAGGATCTCCTCCATGAGTCGGGTGCGCTGGGCCTCGAAGTGAGGGATCGCGAGACGCCCCCGATGCCGGGAGTCCGCGCCCCGAAGCCGGGCGAGGCCATCGTCATCGGCTACTTCGAGGACCGCGACACGGCCGAGGCCGCGCAAGCCGAGATGGAGGAGACCTTTCCCGCCGCCCGCATGGGACTGGAGGAGCAGCCGCAGCAGGACTGGAGCAACCAGTGGAAGTCGCTCATCAAGTCGGTGCACGTGGGCCGGCTGTGGGTGGGGCCGCCGTGGGACGTGGCGAACGCGCCCAAGGACGCGGTGCGACTGGTGATTGAGCCGAAGATGGCGTTTGGCACGGGAGACCACCCGACGACGGCGCTGTGCCTGGCGGCGGTGGACGCGTACATGAAGGACCACCCCGGCGCGAGCGTGCTGGACGTGGGCACGGGTACGGGCGTGCTGGCCATCGCCGCGAAGAAGCTGGGCGCGGGCCGCGTGGTGGGCACGGACAACGACCCGACATCGGTGGAGCTGGCGCGGGAGAACCTGACGGACAACGGGACGCCGGACATCGACGTGTCGGGGAAGGAACTGACGTCGGTGGAGGGCACCTTCGACCTGGTGCTGGCCAACATCCTGGCGAACACGCTGATTGAGCTGGCGCCGCTGATTGCGCCCAAGGTGAAGGACCGGGCGATTCTCGCGGGCGTGCTGGCACACCAGCGCGCCGACGTGGAGGCGGCCTACCGCAATCTGGGCTTCACCGTACTGGCGGGTGCCCAGCAGGGCGAGTGGGTGCGCATCGACTTGCAGCGGTGAAGAAGGCCCGGGGCACCGTTCCCCAAAGGACGGTGCCCTCCTACTCGCGGGCCCGTGTGCGCACGGGCCGCAGGTCTCGGTCCAGTTCCACCACGGCGGTGCCCAGCCCGCCGCTCTGCATGCGCGAGTAGCGCACGTCGCGGATGGTGACGCGCCAGCCATCCGCCGTCTGCGCCACATCGTACGTGGGCAGGCGCAGCCAGTTGGCGAGCCCGCGAATCTCCGGCGCGGCGAGCGCGGCCTGGATGACGGCGCTGGGATTGGGCTCTCGCGGCTGGCTCGCGTCGCTGAAGTGGAAGCGGTTGTCTGCTGCCTCCAGGAAGTTCGCGCTGACGAAGTGATAGCGGTCCGGCGCCAGCGCGATGATGTCCCGCACGAAGGGGTTGGCCGGAATGGGGCCGGCGATGGTGCGCTCCACCGGGAGGTTCTGCTCGCGCAGCCACGCCAGCGCGCCCGGCGCCGCCACCTGCGAGCCCACCAGGATGGCGCCCAGGTACAGCACGAGCGCCACACCGCACACCGTGGCCACGCGCTGCGCCGACACCGTGGGCGTGCCACGCAAGCGCAGCCACAGGATGGCGATGATGCCCGCGCTCCAGAGGACCTTGGCGG
This sequence comes from Pyxidicoccus caerfyrddinensis, assembly GCF_010894405.1. Lineage (GTDB taxonomy): Bacteria > Myxococcota > Myxococcia > Myxococcales > Myxococcaceae > Myxococcus > Myxococcus caerfyrddinensis. The sequence goes on along the minus strand of NZ_JAAIYA010000002.1, from coordinate 818,238 downwards.
GCCAGGGCACGAAGTCGGGAATGGTGATGAGCGCGGTGGTGGCGGCGCCCAGCACCAGCCAGCCCGCGACGGAGCGGCGCGTGCGCGCATCCGCCATCACCACCGCTGCACCCGCGAGGAGCCACACCCACGGGTCCACGATGAAGAGCGCGTCCCCGTAGAACCACGTCCCGTCGAAGGGCATCAGCAGCCGCACGCCGTACGTGTTGAGCCAGTCCAGCGCGGGATGACTGAGCACCGACAGCACCGAGCACACGAGCAGCGGGCCGAAGCGCGCCGGTGACAGCTCCGGGTGCCGCCGTCTGCGGACATGTTTGTCCCAGAGCAACATCAGCCCCGTGAGCACGAAGGGCCACAGGGACAGCGAGAGCACACCGTGCGTCCACCCCCGGCGCCAGTAGAGCGACGCGTCCGAGCCCGCGAAGGCGACGAAGGCATCCACGTCCGGAAGGTTGGCACCGATGACCAGCGTCGCGGTGGCCAGCGGCGTGGTCCGCTTCAGCCCCGCCTCCGCCATCCACGCACCGACGAGCGAGTGGGCCAGGTTGTCCATGGACGCGAATCACTCCAGTGAGTGGACACCCCGGCCGCATGGCCCGGTCATCCAGGAATAGTTTGAGTATAGAAGAGGCACGATGAGCAGATGGACCAATCCAGACGAGTGGGCCCGGCTGTGCAGCGGAGCGTCGTGTGTCATCTGCCTGCGCGGGGGCCCGCTGAACGTCCTCACGGAGCTGGAGTCCTCGTGGCTCACGCTGGGCGAGGACTCGCCGATGCGCGGCTACTGCTGCCTCGTGTTCCGCCGCCATGCCGTGGAATTGCACGACCTCACGATGGACGAAGGCGCCGCGTTCATGCGTGACATCCAGCGGGTGTCCCGAGTCCTCAAGCCACTCACCGGTGCGGTGAAGCTGAACTACGAGGTGCATGGCAATTCCCTGCCCCACCTCCACATGCACTTCTTCCCGCGCTACGTAGGAGACGCGTTCGAGGGCGGCCCCATCAACCCACGCGCGGTGACGAGCCCGGTGTACGCCCCCGGTGAGCTCGAAGCGCTCCGCCAGCGCCTCCTCGCCGCGTTGGGCCTCGCGCCCGGGACGGGGTAGCGTCCCGCCCGCGTGGAGACGCCGACCCCTACCAGGCCCCCGGCAGACGTCCGGTCCCAGCTCGTGGGCCCGCTGCTCGCGTACCTGCGCGCGACGGGACATGACCCGGCGCCGCTGGTGGAGCGCTTTGGCCTCCCCGCCAACGCCGCGTCGCTGCCCGAGGTCAGCCTCCCGCTGGCCACGCTGCACGCCTTCCTCGACGCCGCGGAGGCGCTCTCCGGCGACGCGTTCCTCGGCCTGCACGTGGCGCAGCGGGTGCCGCGCGGCACCTACGGCCTGGTGGAGTACATCGCCCGGGCCTCGCCCACGGTGCGCGACACCTTCCGCGCGCTGGCCCGGTACATGGCGCTGCTGGAGCCCGCGTGGCACGCGTCCTTCCAGGGCGCGGACGACGGGAGCGGCACCTTCGCCTACGGCATCCCCGGCGAGCCCCTGGCCTACGGCCGTCACGCCAGCGAGTACGGGCTCGCCCTCTTCGTCCACGTGGGCCGCCAGCTCACCGAGCGCCCGTGGAATCCGCGCGCCGTCGCCTTCGCCCACCCCGCGCCCGCCGACGTGCGCCCCCTGGTGGAGCACTTCGGCGTCACCCCGGCCTTCGGCGGCGGCCTCAACGCCCTCACCCTGGACGCGGCCAGCCTGGACATGCCCGTGCTGGGCGCCGACCCCGTGCTCCTCTCCGTGCTGGAGCGCGCCGCCGGGACACCGCCGCCAGCCTCCGCCCCGCCACCTGGCCCGTCGGTGCCCGACTTCGTCCAGCGCGTGCGCGAGGCCATCCGCGCCTTCCTGCAAGAAGGGGCGCCCCAGGTGGGGGACGTAGCGAAGGGGCTCCACGTCAGCCTCCGCACCCTCCAGCGCCGCCTCACCGAGCACGGCACGTCCTTCCAGGACGAGGTCGACACGGTGCGCCGGGAGCTGGCCTTCCAGTACCTCAAGGACCCGCACCTGGGCGTCAGCGAGGTGGCCTTCCTCCTGGGCTACGCCGAGCTGAGCACCTTCGACCGCGCCTTCAAGCGCTGGACGGGAATGACGCCCCGCGTCTGGCGCGAGGGTTCCGAGGGCTGAGCCGCACCGGCTGGCGTCCGCTGCCAGGAGATTGGCGCGTGCGGCCAGGAAACCGGGCATGACTTCCCCTACCGTGCACGTCCCGCATTCCCTTTCCCCCGGAGGACGCATGCTCAAGCCCCAGGTGGTCGCCCTCTTCGACGAGTACTATTCCTCGCACCAGCACCCCACCAACCGCCTCACGCACAAGATTGCAATCCCTCTCATCGTCCTGCACATCGTCACGATGCTGGACTGGGTGAAGCTGGTCGCCGTGCCGGTGCTGCCGGGCGGAGTGCTGACGCTGGGCATGGTGGCGTGGGCGCTGTCCGCCATCTGGTACCTGCGGGCGGACGTGAAGCTGGGCCTCATGGTGGTGCTGTTCATGGCCGCGTGCTTCCCCGTGGGGCGCATGCTGCCGACCTGGAGCGTGGTGGCCATCGCCGTGTTCGGCTGGCTGGTGCAGCTCGCCGGGCACAGCGTCTGGGAGAAGAAGTCGCCCTCGTTCCTCACCAACCTCGTCCACGCGCTGGTGGGCCCGCTGTTCTTCGTCGCGGTGCTCTTCGGGGACTACGTCCTCAAGCCCGTGCAGCCGGCCGGCGCCCCGGCGCGCGCCTGAGCGTCATGTCCATGAGCTTCGCCGACAAGCTGCGCGCCTGGATGCCCCTGCATGAGAACGGCGTCAGCCGCGCCGTGCACTTCGTGGGCGCGTACATGTTCACCTTCGCCCTGCTGGTGCCACTGAGCCTCGTGCGCGTGCCGGTGGGCGGCCTGGAGCTCACCGCGGCGCATGCGCTGGTGGTGGCCGTGGCGCTCTACGCCGTCTCCCTGGAGTGGACGGCGGGGCTGCTGATGGCACTGCCCCTGGTGCCCACGCTCGCCGCCGCGCAGTCGGTGGCGGGGCTCCCCGGTAGCACCGCCGCCGCGGTGGCGGTGGGGGTGATGGTGGTGCGCTTCGCGCTCGTCGTGGGCGCGCACGTCGTCTTCGAGAAGAAGACCCACGGCCTGTCCCTGGGCGGGCCGCTGCTCTTCTTCATCGAGCCCGTGTACCTGCTCACGCTCGCCCTGTTCGCGATGGGGCTGAAGCGAGACCTGCACGCCCGCGCGACGGCGGGCGGCGCGCCCGCGGCCCGGCTGGCGACGTGACGGGCTGAGGAAGTACGGGGCCGCGTCCACCGCGCGTGGATGCGGCCCGCGACTTCCGGGCCGGCGACGCGCGGGAGGCGAGCCGAAGCGGGCAGCGGCCGGCTACGTGCCCGCGGCGGCCGGGATGGGCGCGACGACGGGCGCCAGCTCCGGCGCGGGAAGCCGGCCTTCGAGCGTGTAGACGACCACCGCCTCGCGCCGGCCTCTCACGTGCGTCTCCGTCAGGCGCTCACCGGCGAAGCGGCCACCGCCCTGCCGCCACGTGCTCTCGCTCACGAGGATGTCCACGCCGAGCGCCTTGGTGAGCCCCTCCACGCGCGAGGCCAGGTTCACCGCGTCGCCGATGACGGTGTACTCGTGCTGCTCGGCGCCTCCGAGCATGCCCGCCGCCACCACGCCGGTGTGCAGGCCGATGCCGATGCGCAGCCGGGGCTTGCCCTGCTGCTCCCGGTGCGCGTTGATTTCCTCCAGCCGCGCCCGCATGTCGAGCGCCGCGCGCATGGCCAGCTCCGCGTGGTCCTCGCGGTGGTCCGGCACGCCCCAGCACGCCAGCATCCCGTCCCCGAGGAACTTGTTCACGATGCCGTCGCGCGCCATGACGATATGGGACATGTGCCCGAAGTACTCGTCGAGCAGCTCCAGCACCTCGCGCGGCTGCAGCGTCTCGCTCAGCGCGGTGAAGTCGCGGATGTCGCTGAAGAGGATGGTCACCTCGCGCTGCACCGGCTCCAGTGACACGTCCCCGAGCTGCATCACCCGCTCCACCACCTGCTTCGGCAGGAAGCGGGACAGACCATCGCGGCGGCGCAGGTTGAGGAACATGCCGCCCACTTCCGCGTTCGTCAGGGCGATGAGCGCGCCCAGGGCCACGTAGCAGCACACGACGAAGCTGACGCGCGCCGGCGAGCCGTGCCCCGTCATCCCCGCGAGCAGCGCGTACGCGGTGGACGACAGCGCCGTGGACAGCAGCACGTGCAGCCACGAGTAGCGCGCCACCGAGAACGCCAGCACCATGCCCAGGCTGGCCGCGAGCATGCCGGCGTCGAAGTGGCCGGCGCGCGTCCACGTATGCCACGCCATGTACGAGAAGAAGCCGGTGTCCACCACCGTCGTGGGCAGCGGGAACCACCGGGCCTTGTTGGCATGCGGCTTCTGGAAGCGCAGCACGACGAAGGCGATGACGGCGAACAGCGCGTAGGCGCCGATGGCCAGCTTGCGCTCCCCGTCCATCACCGGCCGGTAGGGTTCGGCGAACAGCTCCGCGACGACGCCCTGGGTGAACGCCATCAGCGCCAGCACGGCGAGGCGGAGGAAGGACACCCGGCGCTCGCCCACCAGCGAGCTCTCCGCCAGCACTACCGCCTCGTTGGCGCGGCTCTGCTCGAAGCGGGCCACCGTGGTGTCGCGGCCCTTTCCGTGGCGCTTGTGACGTCGGCGCATGTTGACGTGCTCCTTCAATCAATTCCGTTCGAGCGGGGCCTTCAGTGGAAGCGCAGCGTGCCGGTGGCACGCAGTTCGCCCACGGGCTCGCCCCGGGTGGTGCGCAGCACCGGCTGTGCATGGTGCCTCAAGTCCGCCAGGGGCAGCGAGAGTCCCCGCCGCTCGGCCACCTGCCGCAGCACGGACAGCAGGGCAGGAGGCGAGCAGCGCATGTCGCCATCCTCCACCTTCAGCGCCAGGCCCAGCCCCAGCGCCGGCAGCGCCGCGCAGTAGATGCCCTCCGCGCCCACCTTCGCCACCACCGCGCCCCGCGCCGCCGCCATGACGTCCGTGCATGGCCGCCCGGTACCCGCCACCAACTCCGGGTGCGCCACCATGGCCTCGCGCAGCCGCCGCGCCGCGGGCTCCGACGAGACGCCGAAGCGCGCGTAGGAGGTGGCCATTGCACTCAGGGACAGCGCGAAGCACACCGCCGTGCATCCATCGACGCCCAGCCTCACCGCGTCACGGGACTGCCCCGTCCAGCGCAGCACCTCCCCGAGGGAGCGCTCCTGCACCGGGTGGCCGGCGCGCTCGTAGCCCTGGGTGGCCCAGCCGTGGTGGCGCGCCAGCGCGAGCATGCCTGCGTGTTTGCCCGAGCAGTTGCTCCAGCGCGGGGTGATGACGACGCCCGCGCGCAGCGCCTCGTCCGCGACGGACTGGGACAGCGGCGGGTGCGGGCCACAGGCGAGCTGGTGCTCCTCGCAGCCACACGCGCGCAGCATGGACGCGGCGAGCGCCCGGTGCATCGGCTCGCTGGAGTTGGAGCCACACGCCAGCGCCAGCTCGCGCGAGCCGAAGCCGTAGCGGTCCGCCGCGCCGTCCTGCACGAGCGGCAGCGCCTGGAAGGGCTTGGCCGCGGAGCGCCACCAGGTGACGCGCCTCGGGTCCCCGGCCTGCGCGACGAGCGCGCCCTCCGTGTCCACCACCGCGACGGACACGGCGTGGACGGACTCGACCAGCCCCGAGCGGGTGGTCTCGATGGTGAGCGTGGACATGGCCCCGCCAGATACCAGGACCGGCGCCGCTTTGCTCGGCCCCTTCCCTGCCCGGTCCGTCCGCCTCCCTGCCTGCCTCATCCCACCCGACAGTCCGGGGACGACAGCGCGAAGAAGCACGCTGGCGCGGGGCGGCGGCTTGCTGTTGAAGTCGCGCCCCTTTGCTCGTCGCGGGACGTCCCGAGCCCCGCTGGAGGAAGCCGCCGTGGTCCGCCTCTTCTGCCCGCTGCCGGAGCCCGCCCCCGCCGAGGTGGAGCTGACCGGAGAACGCCGCCACTACCTCCTCCACGTGCTGCGCCTGGAGGAGGGCGACGCGCTGGAGGTCTTCGACGGCAAGGGCCGCGCCTTCGAGGCGCGCGTGGCGGGCGTGGGCGCGGAAGTCGTGCGCGTGACGCTCGGCACCGCGCGTGTGGCGCCCACACGCCGCGCGGTGAGCGTGCTGCAGGGACTGCCCAAGGGAGACAAGCTGGAGTGGGTGCTGCAGAAGGGCACGGAGCTGGGCGCCACCGCGTTCCTCCCCGTGGCCACCGCGCGCAGCGTGGTGAAGCTGGAGCCGAAGCGCGCGGAGGAGCGCACCTCGCGATGGCAGAAGATTGTCGAGGAGGCCTCGCGCCAGTGCCGCCGCGACGACGTGCCGCGCGTGGAGACGCCGCGCCCCCTGATTGAAGCGGCGCGTGCGCTGGCTGCCGGCACGGTGCTGCTGGTGCTGGATGAAGAGGAGTCCGCGGTGCCGCTGGGCGAGGCCTTCCGCGCGGCGGGCCCGGGCACGCCGGTGGCGCTGGTGGTGGGCCCCGAGGGCGGGCTTGCGCGCGACGAGGTGGATGCACTCGGCAAGCTGGGCGCGCGCAATGTCACCCTGGGCAAGCGCATCCTTCGCACCGAGACCGCTGCCCTGGCGGCTCTTGCGGTGATGATGCACCTGGACGGCGAACTCGGGTAGCGAGCGACCAGTCGTGCGCCCGGGCCCGGCGGGTTCCCAATGTCGGATGGTGATTCCTAGGTTTCTGCCGTCCGGGACCTCATGGTCCCTCAACACAGGAGAGACACTCATGGGGATCATCGCATTCATCGTCATCGGCCTCATCGCGGGTCTCATCGCCCGCGCCATCCTCCCGGGCCGGCAGAGCATGGGCCTGGTGGCGACGACGTTGCTCGGCATGGTGGGTTCGCTCGTGGGCGGCCTGATTGGCTCGCTCTTCCAGCGTGACGGCCGTCTGTTCGACCTGCACCCGTCGGGCATCATCATGTCGGTGCTTGGCGCCATCGCAGTACTCTTGCTGGTCGGGGCAGCGGGACGTCGTCGTGTCCATGCCTAGGGGTGAAGCACCCCACACGGAACGTCGCGCACGGGACGTGTCGATAGAGCTGTTGACGAGCCCCTGACGGTTCCTCAAGCGAGGAACCTCGGGGGCTCGCACTTTTCTTGCCCCCCGCGCTTGAACGCCCTTTCATGTGGCTGTCGTTCAAGCCGGAGGAGTCCGTTGTCCAAGTGCCTGAAGTGCGGTGCCATGCTTCCGCCCGTGGGGGATTGCACCTCCTGCGCCTCCACCCTCCATGACACTCCGGTGCCGAGCCTGCTCGACCGGGACATCCGGATTGACCGTCGCTCGGCGGAGCGCGCCGCGGAGCCGGCCTTCGTCGAGACCGCGAACGCGCCCCCGTCCGTGGCGCCGCTGTCTGGGCTGCTGCCGACGCCCGCCGCTCCGCGCATGCCCGCGCCGCAGCCCGGACACCCGGGTGTCGCCGCTCCGCGCATGGCACCTCCGCAGCCCGGTGTCGCCGCTCCGCGCGCGGCGCCGCAGCCGCCCCCCGCCGCTCCGCGTGCCGCCGCGCCGCAGCCTCCTGTTCCGCCCGCCGTTCCGCGCATGGCGCCGCCGCAGGCCGCGCAGCCTCCAGCGCCCGTCGCAGCTCCGCGCGTGGCACCTCCGCAGGCCGCACAGCCTCCGGCTCCCGTCGCAGCTCCGCGCGTGGCACCTCCGCAGGCCCCCGCCGCGCCGCGCGCCGCGCAGCCTCCGGCCGCCGGCTCGCCGATGACGCCGGCCTACGGCACGCCCTCCGCCGCCGCGCCCCGCGCGCCCGGTGTCGCGGCCCCCGCGCCGTCCGGCCTGCCCCGCATGGAGTCCCCGGCCCCCGCGCCTTCGGGTCTGCCCCGCATGGAGTCCTCGGCCCCCGCGACGTCCGGCCTGCCCCTCATGTCCGAGGCGCCGGTGGCGGCATCCGCCGCGCCGTCGGGCCTGCCCCGCATGGAGTCCCTGCCTCCGACTCCCGCCGCCGCGGCCAACGTGGGTATCTCTCGCTCCGAGGCGATTCGCGCGCCCGCCGCGAAGAGCGTCTCCGCCACCGGCAACCCGGCGGAGGTGCACGCGCGTCCGGCCTCGCTGTGGCGCCGGCTGCTGTCCTTCACCATCGACACGGCGGCCATCGCTGGCGTGGCGGCGCTCTACATCACCCTCGCCTCCTCGGTGACGGGGACGAAGGCGCCCGAGGCCGGGCTGGTGGGCCTGGATGCCTTCGTCGCGTGGCTGCGCGCGTTCCACACCGTCCTGCTGCCGGGGTTTTTCCTGGTGCTGGTCCTGGCGCTCGTGTACTGCGCGGTGGCGGCCTTCCTCTGGAACGGGCGCACGCTCGGCCGGCTGCTTCTCGGGCTGCGGCTCGTGGACACGCACGGCGTCGCCCCGGCGCCGGGTCGCGCCATCGTGCGCGCGATACTCGCCAGCCTGTCCTTCGTGCTCTTCCTGGGCGGATTCTGGATGGCGCTTTTCGACCGCCGCGGGCAGACACTGCATGACAAGCTGACGTCCACCTTCGTGGTCCAACCGAGCTGACCCTCCGTTTCATTGTGCCTTGCGGCCGCGGCCGTAAGATGCCGCGCCTACATGCCCGCCCGCCTCGCCCAGCTTCTCGTCTCGCGCAATCTTCTCTCGCAGGAGAAGGCGGGGGAGGTGCTGCGCCAGCACCAGGCACAGGGCGGGCACCTGGACACGTTGTTGTTGGAGCGCGGCGTCGCCAGTGAGGCGGACGTGCTCGCGCTGCTGGGCGAGGTCTCCGGCTTCCGGCCGGTGAACCTGATGGACTTCGAGCCCAACACGGACGTCGCCTCCTTCATCCCACCGAAAATCGCCGAGCGCCTGTGCGTGGTGCCGCTGTCCCTGGACGGCAGCACGCTGCACGTGGCGTGCGGCTACCCGGTGCCGAAGAAGGAGCTCGACGAGGTGGGCTTCCTGCTCGGCAAGCCGCTCGAGGTGTGGGTGGCCACCGAGGTGCGCATCCGCGAGTGGGTCTCCACCATCTACCGCCAGCCGCTCCCGCCGCGCTTCGCCCAGCTCGCGGCCGCGCTGGACCCCGAGCGCAACGCCGCCGCTGCCGCCACGCCCGCATCGGCCGCCCAGTCTCAGGAGGACTCGCTCACCGCGGACATGGTGGAGCGCCTGGCGCGCTCCGTGGCCCAGGAGCCGCTGTCCACCGAGGCGCGCTCCGCCCCGCGTGAGCCGGCCGCGCCCGCGCGTGCCGAGCCTCCCGCGCGCGAGCCGCAGCGCCCGCCCCCGCCACCGGCCGAGGCGCTCACCCCGCAGCCACCCGCCTTCGTCCGTGCACCGCTCCGGCTGAACATGCCGAAGGGCGAGCAGGCCGCGCCGCCCGTCGTCGCCGCTCCGCAACAGCCCATGGCGAAGGCCGCGCCGCCCGTCGTCGCCGCTCCGCAGCAGCCCGCGCCCAAGGCCGCGCCGCCCGTCGTCGCCGCTCCGCAGCAGCCCGCGCCCAAGGCCGCGCCGCCCGTCATCACCGCCGGCCCGCAGCAGCCCGCGGCCAAGGCCGCGCCGCCTGTCATCGCCGCCAGCCCGCAGCCCGCGCCTCCGGCCGTGGTTGTCAGCGGCCCGCCGTCCCCGCCGAGGCCCGCGACAGCGGCTGCTCCGGTGATTCAGCCCACGGCGGCCCCGACGCCGGGCCCCGCCAACGGCGCTCCTCGGGCAGCGACTCCGCCCACGCCTCCGCAGCGGCCCGCCACGGGCACGCCGCCGCAGGTCTGGCCTCCCGCGCCCGCCTCCGCGCAGCCGGGTACCAACGCCGTCGCCGCCACTGGCGCGCCGCAGGTCTGGCCGCCGGGCGCGCCCGCGCAGCCTCCGGCTCCCGAGTCCCCGGCCACGCTGCGCTTCCCCTCGCCGCTGGGCAGGGCCGACGTCCCGCCCTCTCCCGCGCCCACGCGCTCCTCGGAGCCCGCGTTCCTCGTCTTCCCCAACCCCGGCGCCGCACCGAAGCCGCGCGCCTCCGAGCCTTCCGCGCCCGAGGCCCGCCCGCAGCCTTCCGCGCCCGTGAGCCAGGACGTACCGGACTGGACGCTGTCCCAGGCGCGCGCCGCGCTGAAGGAAGCCACCAAGGACCGGGACCGGCTCATCGACGTCGCGCTGCGCTTCGGCCGCCGCACGTTCGACTACGTGGCCTCGTTCGCCGTGGTGCGCGGGGCCGCGCAGGGCCTGGAGGCACGCGGCGAGGGCATGGCGGGCGAGCAGCTCACGCAGGTGTCCGTCCCGCTCGACGCGAGCAGCGTCTTCCGCACGGTGGCCGTCACGCGTGGCAGCTACGCGGGCCCGCTGCCGCCGGACGCGCTCACCCGGCACTACCTGGAGCTGTTCGGCCGGCAGACGCCGCGCACCGTCTTCCTGTACCCGGTGGAGGTGAAGGGCCGGCTCGTGGCCATCCTCTACGGAGACTGCGGCCAGAAGCCCATCAGCCAGCGCCGCCTGTCCGACTACATCCTGTTCTGCCAGGACCTGCCGGCCGCCTTCCAGGAGCTCATCCTCTTCCGCAAGCAGCGCCTGTCGGAGCTGCGCTCGACGGAGGAGCCGGAGCTGACCATCGACGTGGACGTGCCGGTCGCCGCCCTGCCGGCCCCCGCGCCCGCCGTCGTCGCGGGCCTGGGTTGGAGCCCCTTCTTCGGCCGTGGCGCCACGGGCAACATGGGCCGCGCCGCCGCGCTGCCTCCGCGCGCGCAGTCGCAGGAGGAGCGCCCGCCGCCGGACTTCGCGCCGCTGCTCAAGCGCCTCACGGGCCCGGACGCCGCGCAGCGCGCCAACGCCATGGCGGAGCTGGCGCGCTCGCCCGAGGCCAGCGCCAAGGTGCTGTCGCAGCACTTCCCCGGCCCCACCGCGTGGAGCCGCCTGCCCGTGGTGGAGCTGCCCGAGGCGGACGAGCTGGGCCCCATCCCCGGCGCCCTCTCGCGGCTGGGCCGTCCCGCCGCGCACGCGCTGGCGCCGCTGCTGGACTCGCACGACCCGGACACGCGCTACTTCGCGCTGCTCACCGCGGGCAACCTGCCCTACGTGGAGCTGGTGGACGGCGTGCTGCGCGGCCTGTTCGACATGGAGCCGGACATCTCCAGCGCCGCGCGCGTGGCCGCCTCCGCCCTCAAGCAGCTCCCCCGGCTGGATGCGGCCCTGCGCGACCTCCGCCAGGAGCTGGCCAACCGGGACGCGATGCGCCGCTCGCTCGCCGCGCGGGCGCTGGGCGCGCTGCACGACCGCGAGGCGATTGAAGGCCTCATCCAGCTCACCGGCAGCGACGACGAGATGTGCGCCCAGGCCGCCGCCGAGGCGCTGCGCGAGGTGACGCGCGCCACCTTCGGCCTCAGCCCGCGCCAGTGGTCGACGTGGTGGGCGGAGAACCGCAGCCGCCGGCGCGCGGACTGGCTCGTCACCGCGCTGCGCCACCGCGAGCTGGACGTGCGGCTGGCGGCGATTGAAGAGCTGAGCCGCGCCCTCAACGACACGCTCGGCTACTACGCGGACGCCCCCGAGGCCGAGCGCGAGGTGGCGGTGCGCCGCTGGGAAGCCGCGGCGGTGGACCCGGCCAACGCACGCCGGCTGGGCATGCTGTAGGCCGCCTGCACGGGATGCCGGGGAGCTTGCCCCGGGCCGATGCTGGTAGCCTCCGGACATGCTCCTCGCGCAGATCTCCGACCTGCACATCAGCACTCCCGACTCGGACGTTGAACGCAGCTCCGACAGCTCCCCGTTCCTGGAGCGCGCGGTCCAGCACCTGTGTCGCCTGGAGCCACGCCCGGATGCGGTGCTGATCACTGGAGACCTCGTCCACGACGGACATCCCGAGGAGTACGTCCGGCTCGCGGCCCTGCTGAAGCCGCTGCCCATGCCCTGGTTCGTCATCCCGGGCAACCACGACGACCGCGAGCACCTGCGGGCCGCCTTCGGGCACCTCGGCTACCTGCCCGCGAAGGGCTTCCTGCAGTACGTGGTGGAGCAGGGCCCGCTGCGGCTCATCGGCCTGGACACGCACGTGCCGGGCAAGCCGGGCGGGCTGCTGTGCGGCGAGCGGCTGGCGTGGCTCGAGGCGCGCCTCGCCGAGGCCCCGAAGAAGCCGACGCTGGTGTTCATGCACCACCCGCCATTCCTCACCGGCGTGCGCGTCATGGATGGAATGGGGCTGGAGGGCTCGGACGCACTGGCCGAAGTGATTGGCCGCCATCCGCAGGTCGAGCGCGTCCTGTGCGGCCACCTGCACCGGCCCATCGTGAAGCGCTTCGCGGGCACGGTGGCCAGCACCTGCCCGAGCACCATGCTCCAGCTGGTGCTCGACCTGGAAGTCCCCGGCCGCCTCGCCATGGTCCGCGAGCCACCCGCCTGCCAACTGCACCTGTGGCGCGAGTCCGCGGGGCTCGTGACGCATACGAGCTACATCGACGACTTCCGGTCCCGCGCATGAAGCCGCTGTTGCCGCACTTCAAGGCGTACGGGAGCACCGCATGACGGGCGGGATGTGGCTCAGCCTGGTCGCGTGCGTGGGCTTGCTCGCCCTGGCGGGAATCGCGCTCTCCCGCGTGGGGCGCAGCCCGCTGGCGCTGCCGCTGTCGCTGCTGTCCATCACCCTGGCCACGTGGAACTTCTCCGGCTTCGCGCTGGAGCGCTCGGGCGACCCGGGCTGGCCGCTGGTGGGCTTCGCGGCGGGGCTGATGACGGTGCCCTGCACGCTGCACTTCATCCTGTCCTTCGTCGGAAGCCGGCGGCGCTTCGCGTGGGCCATGTTCGGCACCTACGCCGTCGCCAGTGCGCTGGGCTTGGCGATGATTGCCGCACTGGGCGCGCCCTCGCTGGCGGAGCGCCTGCTCACGCAGCGCTTCGGCCTCATCGTGACGGCGCTGGTGGGGCCACCGCTCGCCGGTGGCTTCGCGCTGCTGGTGCTGCACCTGCGCCGCACCCAGCACGCGGACGAGCGGGCGCGAGCGGGGCTGGTGCTGCTGGGGCTGACGCTGCTGGTGGCGCTGCTGCTGACGGAGCTGGCGGCGGAGCTGGGGCTCGAGGTTCCACGGCTGGGCAACCTGGGCACGCTGCTGGGGGTGCCGGTGATGGCCACGGTGGCGCTGCGCTTCGGCCTCTTCGGCCGGGACGCGGGCGCGCCGCGCATGGCGCTGCACGCGGCGGTGGTGGCGGGCGCGGGCGTGCTGGCGTACCTCGCCGTCTTCCGCCTCTTCGCCGGGCAGGCCGGCACGCTGGTGGTGTGCACGACGGCCGTGACGTTCTCCCTGGTGGCCGCCACGCGCCGGGGCGTCACCGCCTTCGTCACCCGGAGCGAGCGGTTGGAGCGGCTGGCCACGCTGGGCCGCTTCTCCGCGCAGATGGCGCACGACCTGAAGAACCCCATCGCCGCCATGAAGGGCGCCGCGCAGTACCTCAAGGAAGAGCACGCGCGCGGGCAGCCGTGGGACGGGCACGGGGAGTTCCTCGACCTGCTGCTGGAGCAGGTGGAGCGGCTGGACCGGGTGGTGGACACGTACCAGCGCCTCGCCCGCGTGGAGCCGCTTCCGCGTCCCGTGGACCTGGGCCGGCTGGTGGAGGGCGTGCTGTCGCTCCAGTCCTTCGCGAGCCCGGGGCAGGTCTCCATCGTCCGCGAGCTGACGCCGGGACTGCCGCCCTGCTCGGGGGACGAGGACCTGCTGGCCAACGCGCTGGAGAACCTGGTGCGCAACGCCTTCGAGGCGATGGCAAAGGGCGGCACCCTCACGGTGCGTACGCTGCGGGACGGCGCGGGCGTGGCGCTGGAGGTGGAGGACACCGGCGAGGGCATGGACGCGCGCACCCGTGAGCGCGCCTTCGACGACTTCTTCACCACCAAGGCCACGGGCAGCGGCCTGGGGCTGGCCTTCGTACGGCGCGTGGTGGAAGCCCATGGTGGAGAGGTGTCCCTGACAAGCCGGGAGGGGCACGGTACGGTGGTCCGCCTGCATCTGCCGTCAGGCGTCAGGCACCTGTCGAACGGGGAAGGAGAGGCCGCGTGAGCGAGCCATTGAAGGGGAACGTACTGCTGGTGGATGACGACCCGGCGGTGGCCAAGGTGCTGGGTGCGCTGCTGACGCAGGCGGGGCTGACGACGCACACCGCCCGCGACGGGCAGGAGGCGCTCGCGTTGCTGGGGCGCAAGCCCATCGACGTGGTGGTGAGCGACGTGCGCATGCCCGGCATGGACGGGATGCAGCTCTTGGGCGAAGTGTCGCGAGGCTGGCCGGACGTGCCCGTCATCCTGCTCACCGCGCACGGCACGGTGCCGCTGGCGGTGGAGGCGATGAAGGCGGGCGCGGCGGACTTCGTGCTCAAGCCGTTCGACCGGGAGGAGATTCTCTTCACCGTCCGCAAGGCGCTGCTGCGCGCGCAGGACGACACGGCGAGAGAGCCGCTCCGCGCGCCGGGCCCCTTCATTGGCCGCAGCAAGGCGATGGCGGACGTGCAGGCGATGCTCGCGAAGGCGGCCACGGGCACGGCCACGGTGCTGCTGCGAGGCGAGTCCGGCACGGGCAAGGAGCTGGCGGCGAAGGCGGTGCACGACGGCAGCCCGAGGCGCGCGGGGCCCTTCGTGAAGCTGCACTGCGCGGCGCTGCCGGACACGCTGCTGGAGAGCGAGCTGTTCGGCTACGAGAAGGGCGCGTTCACCGGCGCGGCCACGCGCAAGCCCGGACGGGTGGAGCTGGCGCACGGCGGCACGCTCTTCCTGGACGAGGTGGGCGACATCCCCCTCTCCATGCAGGTGAAGCTGCTGCGAGTCATCCAGGAGCGCGAGCTGGAGCGGCTGGGCGGCACGCAGCCGGTGAAGGTGGACGTGCGCTTCGTCGCGGCGACACACCAGCCGCTGGAGGAACTGGTGAAGGCGGGCCTCTTCCGCGAGGACCTCTTCTACCGACTCAACGTGGTGCCGGTGGAGCTGCCGCCGCTGCGCACGCGGCCCGAGGACATCGAGCCGCTGGCCCGGCACTTCCTGGAGGCGCACACGAAGGCCAACGGCCGGCCGCCCTTCACGCTCACCGCGGAGGGCCTGGCGGTGCTCCAGGCGCAGCCGTGGCCGGGCAACGTGCGCCAGCTCCAGAACTTCGTCGAGCGGCTGGTGGTGCTGTCGGACAGTCAGGTGCTCACGGGCGAAGAGGTGACGCGCGAGCTGGCCCGCCAGCCGGGCCTGTCCCCTGCCCCCACCGTGGCCGCACCCTCCGCGCCGTCAGGAGGCGGCGCGGACTCGGGGCTCACGCTGGAGTCCCAGCGCAAGGGCATGGAGCGCCAGGCACTGGTGGATGCGCTGAAGCGCGCGGGCGACAACCGCACGCTGGCGGCGCGGCTGCTCGGCATCAGCCGGCGCACGCTCTACAACAAGCTGGAGGAGCACGGGCTGCTGTGAGCCCACGCCTTCAAGCCGGAGTCGGAGTCGCCTTCGCCAGCGCCTCCATCTCGTCATGGAACGCGCGGATGAGCGCATGCGGGTCCGGCATCCGGCCCGCGTCCGAGGCCACGCCCACCGTCACCTGCCCCGCGTAGCTGAAGAGGCTCACCCCCAGGCCCAGGTGTCCGGCCTGCGGCACCCAGAACGTGAGCCCGCCCAGCTTCGTGCCCGCGACGGACACCGCCTCGCGCGGGCCGGGGACGTTGGTGGCCACCAGCGTGGCCCTGGAGCCGAAGGCGTCCACCATCGCCCGCTCCACCGCCGCGGGCGCATACCCCAGCACCTCCAGCGCGCCGAACGTCAACACCGCCTCCGGTGACTGCTTCACCTGCCCCATCCGCCGGGCCAACTCGCGCAGGCGCCGGTGCGGCTCGCCGAGGTGCACGGGCAGGCGCAGGAACACCACCCCGAAGCGGTTGCCCAGCTCGCGAGGCACCGGCTCGTCCAGCGGCCGCAGATTCACCGGCACCAGCGCATGGACGTCCTCCGGCGGCACCTCGCGCGCTTCCAGATAGCGCCGCAGCGCGCCCGTCACCGCCGTCAACAGCACGTCGTTCACCGTGCCGCCCAGCGCCCGGCCCACTGCCTTCACCTGTTCCAGCGGCACCGGGTCAGACCACGCCGCGCGCTTCTCCGTCCCCAGCGGCCCGCGCAGCGGCGTGTGCGGGTCCGGCGGCATCACCAGGAGCTTCCCCAGCGCCGCCGCCCCCCGGGCCCCCTGGCGCACCAGGTCTCCCGCGAGGATGGGCTCCGCCGCCAGCTCCGCGCCCTTCTTCAGCACCGTCCGCGCCGTGCTCGCCACCGCCCGCGCCCCGCGCATCCACCGCGCCAGCCCGCTCGACGGCGCACGCCGCGGCTCGCGCAGCTCCGCCGCCACGCCCTCCTCCGCGCCCTCCGCGTCGGTGAGCGTCAGCAGCACCCGCGCCAGCGCAATCCCATCCGCGAGGCAGTGGTGCAGACGGCACAGCAGCACGTCTCCGCCATCCGCCCCCTCCAGCACGTGGAATTGCCACAGCGGCCGGGAGCGCTCCAGGGGCGTGCTCATCCACTGCCCCACCAGCGTCTCCAGCGCGGCGCGGTCTCCCGGCGCCGGCACCGTCAGGCGCGACAGGTGCGCGTCCAGGTCCAGCTCGAACATGTCCTCCCAGTGCGGGACGGCCAGCCGCCCCAGCACCACGCGCTGGCGGAAGCGCGGGTAGCGCTCCACCAGTCGCTCACGCACCACCGCCCGGAGCCGCTCGAAGTCCAGCCGGCCCTCGAACCAGAGCACGGCGGTAATCATCATCAGGTTGGCGGGTTCCTCCATGTGGAACCACAGCGCATCCACGCTCGCCATCCGCTCCTGCGCCGCCATGGCTCCACGTCCCTCCGGGTGTGCCGGCCGGAAGCCCTCCCGGCCGGCCTGCTCATGGACTCATTGATTGAACATCATGCTCAACGCGAAGGCACCCCAGGCCAGCGTGCCCAGCGCGCCCAGGATGATGCCCGCGATGGCCTGCCCCTTCCTGCCGATGGGAGGCGTCGCATTCGGGTCCACCCGCCTCAACCCGATGATGGAGCAGATGAGCGCGAGGACGCCGACGCCCGGAGCGAAGCTCAGCACGCCCAGCATGACGCCCGCGCGCGCCATCGTGTTGTTCATGTAGAGGTCCCACGCCTTCTTCAGCGCCTCGGGAGAAACCTCCAGCTTGAAGAACAGCTTGTTACGGGTGTCTCTGTAGATGGCGATGGTGACGAGCAATGGGACGATGCCGCGGCCTACCGACGTCGGGTCCCCCGTCAGCATCCCCACCACCATGGAGCCGATGGGCACGCCAATGAGCGCCGTGCGAGCCCACGGGATGCCCAGCCAGAAGCAGGCTCCCACCACACCCGCCAGGAGTCCGAAGAGCCCGACGGGCATCACCGAGGGCTCCCCCGACGCGAAGATGGCGAGGCCGCTGATGACGTTGACCACCGCGCCGAAGCCCACGAGCCAGGACCAGGCGTCGCGCTTGCCCCAGTACTTCAGCCGGAAGCCCTCCAGGTAGTCCACCTCCGGGCGGACGGAGCACGCCTCGCAGTAGGTCTTCCCATTCACCACCCAGCGGTCCTGCTCGCAGTAGAAGGTGCCACACCGGGCACACGTCCCCAGAGCGGGATGGTCCGGGTGGGCGTTACAGCGGCTTCCTTCGGCGTCGGGCGTGTTGGACAGCGGTTGTGCGTTCATCGTTTCCCCCCTCCAGAGAGTCACGAGAGCTTCGCACAACCCACGGCCCTTCCGCGTCCCCCTACTTCTTCTCCGGCTCCGGGGGCCTGCGGTCGAACTGGAAGGTCTGCTTGCTGGCGTCATCCACCATCAGTGTGAGGACCTCATCCTCGATGTCCCAGCGGTACGTGCCGCCGCGGAACTTCAGCTTCTTGCGGGTGAGGGGGATGACGCGCTTGTCGCCGCAGACCGGGCCCACCGCCTGCCCGTCCTTCGTGCGCAGCGTCACCCGGTCCTTGCCGGACAGCTCCACCGTGCCCCAGGCACGGACCACCAACTCATTGCCCCGCCCCAGCGTCGCCTCCTCCAGCGACGTGCGCAGGATGAAGCAGCCGCCGGGCGTCACCTGCAGCGAGCGCTCGTAGTCCGCGCGCGGCTGCGCCTCGATTCGCTCGGGCCCGCCGTCCAGCTCCTCCGGCAGGCTGGCGGCGGACAGCGTCCAGGTGCCCACCAGCTCCTCGGGAAGCTTCGCGGCGGAAGCGGGCAGCCCCTGGCACGGGTCCGCCTTCTCCTTCTCCGGACTCGGCGGGGCCGGTTCGAAGGAGCGCTGGCAGGTGTTGCCACAGGTGCGCTTCGCGCACTGCGTGTCGTCCGGCGCGCAGCCCGCCTTCTCCGTACACAGCTTGAGCCGCGCCAGCGCCTTCTCGCAGTCCTGGCGCAGGCACCGGTCCACGCACTCGGCGTCGATGCACTCGGCCACGCACGCCCAGTTGGTGGCGCCGCACACACCGGCCATGGTGCGCGGGCGCTCGGAGGTCGTCTGGGCGGCGGCCTGCACCGCGACGCCCAGCGACAGGGACACGACGACGAGGAGGACTCGGGAAGAGGGCATGCCTGCCGTGCAAGCTAGCCACGCCCCTCCCCGCGCTCAGCCTCGGGCCTCACGGGCTGTCCACCCGCGAGCACTGGGAATGCCCTCAGGTGAACTGCCAGCGCCAGGTGCGCACGTCGCTCGGGTCCACCAACTCCAGCTCGAAGGAGAGCGTGTCGAAGCGCTCGAACTCGCGCGAGTCCACGCGGAGCAGCGTCATGCCCGCGTGGTTCTGCCCGCGCAGCGGCGACACGGTGAAGGACAGCTCCGCGTCGAAGGCCACCTTGTAGAAGAGGCAGAAGCCATCCACCCGGCCCTCGTCCACCACCGGCCGCTCGAAGCGCACGCGGTGCGGCAGGCCGTCCGCGGCCATCGTCTCCAAATCGAAGGCGAAGGCGGGCTCCGGGTCGCACAAGAGGTGGTCCACTTCATACGAGCGGATGACGCGCGTGAAGTAGGACGGGTTCATCGCCTCGCGCAGCGTCTGCAGGCAGCTGTAGTCCACGCTGGGGAAGCGCTGGCTCCAGATGAAGGGGATGCAGGCCTCGTCGCGAAGCTGCACCGGCTCCACGAAGACCTCGAAGCGGTTGGGGAGGATGCGCCCGCCCGGCTTCAGCATCCGCGTGCGCAAATCCAGCATCCTCGGCACCAGTCCCGCGTCGAAGAGGGCGTCGCCCAGGAGCTCGTGCAGCAGCACGTCCACCTTCTCCGGCGGGTGGTACTGCCACGGGTGCGAGCGCACGAAGTCGATGTGCTCCAGCCCGTTGCGCCGCGCCACCCACTGCGCCGTGTCCAGCAGCCGCGAGCCGTCCACCGCGTACAGCTTCTTCGGATGGCGGCTGGCCGCGAGGAAGGTACGCAGCCCCGTGCCGGTGCACGCGTCCATCACCACCTGCCCGGGCCGCACGTACCGCTCACACGCCTTCTGCCAGACGTCCACCCGCTCCGGGTCCGCCAGCGCGTGGTCCTGCGGCGCGGGGCTGGAGAGGGACAGGAAGTCCGGCGTCACGTTCCGCAACGGGAACTGGGACACCAATGGCAGATGGCTCAGGCGTGAACGCAGGTCCATCAATGCCTGTCGAGGCAGGTCGAGCAGATTCGGCATGGCATCCCCCCGGATGCTTGGATGTTTCGAGCCACAAACCCCGGCCGGTCCTGGCACCGGGATTTCCTACCATGCGGGACTTACCAGCCCAGGCCCATCGAGCGAGGGGGCAGGATGACTGTCCCCGTGTGAACAGGCCCTCCGCCCTGAGTCACGGCTGGGTGGCGCGCAGCTTCGCGCCGAAGGCCAGCAGCCGCTCGCGGGCCTTCAGCAGCTTCTCGCGGGGAATGGAGAATACCGCGCGGACGCGCTCCGGGTCTCCGCACCACGGCCCGCCGTTGAGCACCACGTGGGTGTGCGCATAGACGAGCGCGGGCAGGTTGTCCGGTGTGAGGCGCTCGCCGTCCACCTCGCGGCCCAGCCACGCCGTCACCCGGGGCGCCAGGAAGAGGCCGCCCGCGTCGCTCGCATCCGAGCGCCCATCGCCCGGCAGCGCCTGCGCCAGCAGCTCGCGCTTCTCCGCCAGCTCCCGGCGCATCTTCGTCAGGAAGGCGCGCAGCGCGCGGTGCCGTGACGGATAGAGGAGCTGCCCGTCCGGGCTGCGGGCATAGGCTGCGTACAGGTAAGCCGCGGCGCGCGCCGTCACCAGGTGCAGCACGCCCGGGCCGCTGTCACGCACCGCCGCGGCCAGGGCCCTGTCTCGCGTGGCCAGCCAGCCCACGCGCAGGCCGCCCGCCGCGAACTCCTTGGACAGTCCGCCCAGCAGCACCGTGCGCGCGCCCACGCCGGGCACCGCGCCCTCCAGCGTCACCGGGCTGTGCACCGTCTCCGCCGTGGGGCTGGTGAGGTTGACCAGGCCGAAGATTTCGTCCGACACCAGCAGGCAGCGTTGCTCCACCACATAGGTGGCCAGCGCCACCAGCTCCTCCTGCGTGAGGTAGGCACCAGTGGGGTTGGACGGTTGGGAGACGACGACGGCATCCGGGGCCGCACCACCCTGCCCCCGCCGCGAGAGCAGGCCGGACAGCGGACCCAGCTCCACGTCGCATCCGGCGGACACGAAGGTAGGAGGCAGCACGCCGTAGCACGGCGTGGCGAGGAACACGCGCGGCGCGCGCCCCAGCCTCCGGCGCAGCGCCACGCCCAGGTGGTGGATGAGCGGCCAGACGCCGGGCGCCACCGCCAGGTCCTCCGGGGCGTAGCGCGCTGCGCGCGACTCCAGCAGGAAGGCGGCCACCGCCTCCGTCAACCCCGTCTGCGTACCCGAGTCGCGCGGCGCGGTGCCCGCGGCGAGGAGCCCCTCCACCAGCGGCGCGGGCAGCGGCCCCTCGTTCTCTCCGTAGTCCAGGCGCACCAGGTCCGGGTCGTCCTCGCGGAACACCTTCGGCGCGAAGGCGGGAAAGCCCGCGAGCTTCGCGATGCGCTTCGAGCGAGGCAGCGGCACCGCCGGGGCCTTGCGGGCCGCGGGGGCCTCCGGCTCCGTGAAGGAGATGCGGAAGGACAGCAGGTCCGCGAAGGTGCGCTCATAGAACCACTCGGCCAGCGTGCTGATGCGCGAGTACGTCACCTCCGCCGCCACCTCCAGGTCCGCGCGCAGGGGTTCCGGCACGGGCAACAGCAGCGTCAGCTCCAGGTCCGGCCACACCGCGTTCTTGATGAGGCCGTAGAGCACCACGAGGTTCGGCGAGTACGGCTCGCGTGCGAGGAACTCGAAGAGCGTGTGGGGCTCCACCGCGCCGGTGATGTTGAAGAAGGCGCTCTCGTCCAGCACCACCCAGATGCCCCGCCGCGCCGTCTCCGCGAGGATGTCGCGCAGCACCGCCAGGTTGGTGCGCTCGCCCGGCTCCACCGTCAGCAGCACCAGCTTCACGTCGAAGGCCGTCAGCAGCTGGCGGACCTCCTCCAGCGTGGTGTGCGTCACCGTGGTGCGCACGCCCGCCTTCTCCAGCGCTCGCGCGTACAGCGGCTGCAGGTTGCGCGACACCAGCACCTCGTCGCCCGCGTCGCAGGTGGCCATCAGCAGCGAATAGACGGCCTGCTCCCGCTCGGGCGCGACGAACAGCTCCTCCTCCGCCAGGTGCAGGCCGAAGTACCGGTCCAGGTAGCGCACCACGCGGCGGCGGAAGGACATGTCCCCCGCCTCGTGCGCGTATGGCATCAGCGGCCCGCGTGCCAGCCGCGCCGCCAGCTCCGCCACGAAGCCGAGCTGCTCCGCCGACGCCGCGCCCAAATCCAACTCCTCCTGCAGGGAAGCGGCGCCCAGCTCACGCAGGGCCGCGCGCAGGGCCAGCGTCTCGCGCGGCAGCGCGAGCTGCGCTTCCCACACCGCCACCTCGTGCCACACCGGGTGGCCCGCCTGCAGCCAGCCCAGCGCCGTGGCCGCGCGCAGCGGCTCCGGGCTGCGGGCCTCCATGAAGAACTCGAACTCGCGCCCGGTGCGCTGCTCCAGCGCCACCAGGGGGCGGATGTCCGTGTCAGCCGCCTGCATCACCCGCCGCGCCACGCGGACTTTCGGCGTGAAGCCGCGCCGGGTCAGCATGCGCTGGATGATGGGACGCCCCGGCCGGCCCGCGAGGTTGAGGAGCAGCCGCCCTCCCGGCGCCAGGCGCTCCGGTGCTTCATCCAACAGCCGCGCGATGAGCCCCAGCCCGAAGTGGTCCTCGTAGACGTTCTGCAGCGTGCAGTAGTTGGACAGGTCGTACAGCGCCTGCTCGTCGGCCTGGGACAGCTCGGCCGGCAATTCCTGCTCCTCACCGCGCAGCACCTGGGGGATGCAGCCCACCACGAAGTCCCACGGGGCCTCCGAGGGTATGCCGCGCAACAAGTCGCTCTCCCCGAAGGACAGGCGCGACACCAGCGCCTCGTCGCCGTTGAGCCACGCGTTGCACCGCGCCACCACCGGCGAGTGCGGGTTGAGGTCCGCGCCGTGCACGTGCGCCAGCCGGGTGAACTTCGCGAGCGCGATGCAAATCCACCCCGAGCCCGCCCCTACTTCCACCAGCCGCTTTCCCGCGTACTCGTCCAGCGGCACGCTCATGAGGCCCTCCATGAACGTGTAGGCCCACGCCTCGGGAGCGAAGATGGACGGCAGCAGGAACAGCTCCAGCCGCTCCTGTGATGCGCCCACCACCACCGTCACCGTCACCAGCCGCAGCGGCGCCGTCTCCGGCCGGTTGCGGGCGGCGTCAGCCAGCTCGCGCAATTCCGTCAGCGCGCGGGGACGTCGGTCCGGGTGCGACAGGTCCTCGGACAGCGCGCGCAGCAGGTGGAAGGCGTCACGAGGTGAGGCGGGGTAGGTGGCCATGGCGCGCGGACTGTCCCGGGGGACCAGGGCCCTGTCAACGACGACACCCATCCCCTGTCCACGAGCATCATGGCGCCCCGACGCAACAGGTTGGCGCCCGGGGGCGAGTCAAGAATTCAAGGCATGGCCGTAATAAGGGGTGAGCAGTCCGGCGCGCGGGACTGACGAAGCAACATCGATGTCGCTCATGCCTGTGGATGGAACCCCGTAGTGGAGAGGGGGCAGTGATGGAGATGAACATCTGGTCGCCGGTGATGACCGGCGTGGTGGGGATGACGAGCGCGCAGCCGTTGACGCAACGGGTCTCGAGGGACCCCGCGCGCAAGCGGTGGGAGGCGCAATCGTGGCGTCGGCAGCTTCGCAACCCGGGGGAGTACGAGACACCGGTGGCGCGGGGCGCGTTGGTGCAGGCGCTGGTGGCGGAGGGCTTCACGGTGGACGCGGAGGTCGCCCGCTTCGCGGGGGCGTCGGAGGACCGGGCCTGCATCAGCATCGCGCAGGTGGTCCGCTTCGCGGACACGCTGGCCCTGCGCATCGCACTGGCCCGTACGGATGACCAGGTGCTGCAGCTCGCGCACCTGCGCCGCAACGCCGAGGAGCTGGCGGAGCGGATGATTGAGTGGGCCAACGCCGGCCGCCTCTAAATAGAGGCCTGGCGGGCGCCCACATGAGGAGCAGCATCATGATGAGGGCAGCCCGTCCCAGACAGACGCGCCGGGAGTTTCCGGCGCGCAACAAGCCCGCGGGGCCGCGAGCCATCCGGCCCCACGCGCCCGGTGCGCTGCGGCGGCAGGTGCTGCGGCGCGCGTCCGGGAAGAAGACGGCCGGTACTCCGGACGGACTGGCGCCACCCTGCTGGCTCGCCCGCCTTCTCTCGAACGGGTGACACTCCAGGAGGGGGAGCGGGCGCGTCATCCTTGACAGCCCTGGAGCCCGGCTGTTCTCACGGGGACATGTTCTCCTCGCTCGTCCTGGCGGCCACCCTGGCCGCGGCTCCCGCCCCCCGCTCCGCCGCGTCGGCGCAGACTGTCGTCCACGTCCCGAAGCTGGATGCGATGACTGGCCTGTCCGCCTTCCTGGAGCGCGCGGGCACGCACGCGCCGGTGCTGCGTCCGTCCGCCTGGCGCGCGGAGCTGCACCCCTTCCTCGTCATCGACCCGACGAAGCCGGAGACGCTCTCCGAGGCCGGACTGGACCCGGCGGGCCCGGCCACGGTGTCCCTGCGCGAGGACGGCCGCGTGTCCTGCCTGCGCGTGAAGGACGCGAAGCTCTTCCAGACGAAGGCCGCCGAGGCCATCACCGCCGCCGGTGGCGAGGAGGCGAAGCCCAAGACGTCCAAGGGCGTGACGACGGTGAGCGTGTCGCGCGCGGCGGGCGGCGCCATGGGCTATGCCCTCAAGGGCCAGGACGTGTGCTCTTTCGGCGCCACCGACACGGGCGGGCCCGCGCTGCTGAAGGAGGCGGTGAAGCTGGTGGGCAAGGCGCCCGCGCCGGACGCGCGGCTGGGCAACGTGTCGGGCGTGGCGTACCTCGCGTCGGGCGGCACGGTGGTGGGGCTGGACGGCACGGGCACGGCGCTGAAGGTGGACGGCACGGCGCTGAAGCTGCCGCTGCCTCCCTTCCAGGCGAAGAGCACCAGCCCCTACGGGGCGATGAAGGCGGACGGCATGCTCTTCTCGCGCGCGGCGGTGGCGCCCGCGGGCGTGGCGCAGGCGGTGGGCTCGCTGCGCGCCACCATCCAGTCCGTGTGCCCCGCGTGTCCGAAGGAGCAGGTGCAGGCCATGGCGGACTCGGTGGCGAAGCAGCTCACCGGCAACCTGCTGGTGAACATGGACTACGTGCAGGTGCGCGGCTCGCTGCGCGCGCCGGAGACGCGCTTCTTCGCCGTGCGCCAGGCGCTGGCCGCGGAGGTGACGGACGCGGCGGCGGTGAAGTCCGCGCTGGCACCCATGGGAAGCTTCCCGGGCGCGAAGGCGCTGGCGGACGGCTGGGCCCTGGCGGTGAAGGGCGGCAGCGTCTTCGTGCGCCTCAAGGACAAGCAGTTGGTAGTGGGCAACGACGAGGCGGTGACGCAGGCCACGCTGGCCGCGCTGCCGGCGGCGGGCGCGAAGCTGGAGCGCGCGGCGGACTTCTCGCTGGACCCCAAGCGCCTGGCGCGCGGGCTCAACCAGGTGTCGCTGTCGGACGTGCTCGCGGATGAGCAGCTCGCCGCGCTCTTCGCCATCAGCTCGGAATTGGGCCCGCTGCTGGAGCAGAGCGAGCGAATCACCGGGTGGATGGACAGCGCCCCCGGCGGCGCGCACCGCTTCTCCCTCACCTGGACGCTGCCGGCGGCGAAGTAGCCCCGCCCGCCCGCCCTACCTGGAGCGCCGCCCCGCTGTGACGGGGCGTGCCAGACGCCGGGGAAGCACGGCATGATAGAGGGCGGGAACGCACGCGCCGGACAGCCCGGGCGTCGCGTGACGCGAGGGGGCGCCCTGCCGCCCCTCGAGGGGGACCTGCCGCGATGATGATCTTCCTGCCACTGGGTGTGGACGGAGCGGAGCTGGACCGCCTGCCCCGCGTGTCCATCGGCATCGCCGTCGTGTGCGTCCTCGCGTTCGTCGCCACGTGGGTCATCCCCTCCGAGCCGCTGGGCGTGGGCGATGACGACGTGAATGAGCTGGCGAAGCAGTCGCTCGAGCACTCCGCGCTGGTGTTCCCCGCCGCCTGCTCCGAGCGCTTCCTGTCCGACCACGGCCGGAAGCTGATTGCGAAGCTGCGCGAGAAGGCGAAGGAGAACGACGACCCGTCCGTGGACGTGGCGAAGCGTCAGCAGCAGCTGGACGCGCGCTGCGATGAGCTGATGGTCAGGACCGACAGCGCGTCACTGCGGCGCTTCGCGCTGGTGCCCGCGCGCGGAATCGCCCAGCCCGGCTGGCTGACGTACATGTTCCTGCACCTCGGGTGGATGCACCTGCTGGGCAACATGCTCTTCTTCTACGTCGTGGGCCTCCTGCTCGAGGACGCCTGGGGACGGCCCCTCTTCGCGGCCTTCTACCTGGCGGGAGGCCTGGTGGCGGGCCTCGCCCACTTCGCGCTCGAGCCCTCGTCGCAGGGGGTGATGGTCGGCGCGTCCGGCGCCGTGGCCGCGTGCATGGGCGCGTTCTGCCTGCGCTTCGCGCAGCGCCGGGTCCGCGTGGGCTACTTCATCTGGATTCTGCGCATCTGGCGCGGAACCCTGCCCGTGCCCGGCTGGGCCTGGGCGGGCCTGTGGTTCGGCAACGAGGTGCTGAACTACCTCCTCTGGGGCAATGACACGGGCGTGGCGGTGATGGCCCACATCGGCGGCTTCGCCTTCGGCTTCGCGGGGGCCTCGCTGATGCGGGCCACGCGTCTGGAAGAGCGCGTG
The DNA here is from genome assembly GCF_010894405.1 of Pyxidicoccus caerfyrddinensis. Taxonomy (GTDB): domain Bacteria; phylum Myxococcota; class Myxococcia; order Myxococcales; family Myxococcaceae; genus Myxococcus; species Myxococcus caerfyrddinensis. The sequence goes on along the minus strand of NZ_JAAIYA010000002.1, from coordinate 791,961 downwards.
GTGGCGCCCGCGCTCGCGGCGGCGCAGGGAGGCTGGGTGGCGGACCCCCGCGTGGCGGACGCGCAGGCCGCGCTGGACAGGGGAGACCGGGACGAGGCGCGCGAGGGCTTCACGCGAGTGCTGTCCGGCCAGCCGGACCACACGGACTCGCTGCTGGCCCTGGGCCGCATGGACCTGGAGGACGGGAAGCTCCCGCTCGGCCTCACGCGGGTGGAGCGGGCGCTGAACCTGCTCGCTGGACGCGCCTCGGCCGAGGCCGTCTGGGGCTCACTGGAGCAGCTCGGCACGCTGCTCCCCCTGGAGCGGCTGCGCCCCGCCACCGCCTGGCGCGTGGCGCAGGCGCTGGAGGGAGAGGACGCTCCGCCCGCCGCCGCGCCCACGACGGAAGCGCTGTACGTCGTGGCCGGCACGGGCGCGGGCACTGTCGCCGTGCGGGCGCTCATCCGGGCCGCGGAATTGCGGCTGGCGCAACACAAGCATCCGGAGAAGGCGGGCGAGTACCTGGCCCGCGTGAAGACGCTGCTGACGGGAGACGCCGCCACGCTGGCCGAGCGCGTCCAGGCCCTGGAGCAGCAACTGGAGCGCTCGCTGGACGAGCGCGGCCGGCGCGGGGTGGAGCTGGGACAGCCCCTGCCCGCCATCGACGCGCCCTCCGCTCCGCCGCGCATCATCCCCTGCCGCATCCTCAGCCTGAGCGACAAGGCCCTGAGCCTGGAGTCCGCCAACGGCCAGCGCCGCACCCTCGCGGTGACGGAGGTGCTCGCGGTCGCCGTCGGCATGCTGCCCATCGCCGGTGCGCCGGGAGCGCCGCCCCGCCAGACGGTGCTCACCGACCTGGTGGTGTCCTGGGGCAGCGGCGCCGAGGGGCCGATGGTGCTGCGCATCAACGTCCCGGGCCTGTCGCTGCCGCAGCTCTACCCGGGCCTCCCGCAGCGCGACGCGTTCGCGAAGCTCATCACCGACCTGCTGGAGTACTCCAGCGCCACCGCGCTGCCGGACAGCACGTCGCTCAAGCAGGGCAAGTACCCGAGGTTCGCCAGCGAGGCGGAGCTGAGCCAGCAGTTCTATGGCGTGAGCGCCGCGGCGGCCTGACGCATCCTCACGCCGGACGCTCCTGCCGGAAGTCCCGCGGCCGGGGCCCGGCGCGCTCCGCCCGCGCCTCGTACAGCGCCAGCCCGCGCTGCACGTCCGCCAGGTCCAGGGTGCCCACCAGGCTCCCGTTCGCCGCCACCACGGCGAGGTGCGGCACCTCGTTCTCCGCCATGCGCCGCAGCGCGGTCCACCCGTCCTCCTCCATCTCCGCCACCAGCACCGGACGCATCAGCTCGCGCGTGGTGCGCGTGGCCCGCTCCGCCTCCGGCACCTGCTGCACGGGCTCCAGCCACACCCAGCCCACGGGCCGCCCGTCCTCCGTCACCGGCAGCACCAGCCGCCGCGCCTGCCGCAGCGCCCACATCGCCTCCCACAGCGACGACGACGCCTCCACGCCCGCCAGCCGCGGCGTCATCAGCGCCGACACCGGCACGCGCGCCAGCGTGGCCTTCATCCGCACCTGCCGCGCCTCGCCCTCCGCGCCCAGGTAGATGAACACCGCGATGACCATCATGAACGGGTTGAGGGTCAGCGCGCCCCCCAGGCCGAGCAGCACCGCGAAGCCCCGCCCCATCAGCGACGCCACCCGCGTCGCGCGCACCGCGCCCAGCCGCCCCGTCAGCGACGCGCGGACGATGCGCCCGCCGTCCATGGGGAACGCGGGCAGCAGGTTGAACGCGCCCAGGAAGAGGTTGAGGCTCGCCAGGTAGAAGCACGCGAACTGGAGGTTGAAGGAGCGCGTGCCCTGCAAGAGCCACGTCACGGCCCCGAAGATGGCCGCCAGCAGGAGGCTGGTGAGCGGCCCCACCAGCGCCATCAGCGCCTCATCCCTCGGGCGCGGCGGCGCCTCCGTCAGCTCCGACACGCCGCCCACCATCATCAGCGTAATCGAGCGCACCCGCCCGCCACGGGCCAGCGCGTAGACGGTGTGCGCCAGCTCGTGCACGAACACGGAGAAGAACAGGCCCACCGCCACCCCCAGCCCCCACCACGCAGGTGAGCCGAGCAACCGCTCCGGCGGCACCTCGGCCACTTCCGCCGCCCGGCGGAAGGCCCCGCCGAAGCTGAACGCCAGCAAGGGCAGGATGAGCAACAACGAGAAGTGGACGCGGATGGGAATGCCGCGGAACGCGCCCACCTGCAAAGAACCCCGAGCAGCGCGCATGGCGGACCTCCAGACTCGAAACGTCCGTCCCCCCATCGCGGTCCGCACGGGCCCGGGAGTTGCCCGTTCGGCCGCCCGCCTCCTGAGTGTCCGCTCCCGGGCGCTCGGGATGTCCTCCCGCGAGCACCGCCCAGACGCATGCACCCTCCTCCGTTCCGCCCTACGCGTACCCTGCGGGCCAGCCACGACGCCCGACCCGGGGTCGCGACCTACAGCTCGAGAGGCAGGCATGCGGAACCCCGTCGCGTATGCCCGGACGGCGTGGCGGATGGCCCGCGCGCTCCGGGACCCGGAGCAGCTCCAGGACATCCTCGAGCTGGCCGCGGTACTGGCCCCGCCCACCGCCATGCGCAGGCTGGTGGAGCGGCTGATGCAGCACGACTCCGCCGCCCAGGCCTTCGTCGAGCGCCCGCGCGTGGGCTTCCTCCACCTGGCCGCGCTGCGCGACCTCCCGGAAGGGACGCTGGGCCGCGCCTTCGCGGACCACCTGGTGGAGAACGGGTTGGACCCGGACGCCCTCCACGCCCTGGAGGCCCACACGGACGAGGAGTACGTGCGGGCCCACATGCTGGAGTCCCACGACGTCTGGCACGTCCTCACCGGCTTCCACACCGACGTGGCCGGCGAGCTGGGCATCCAGGCCTTCAGCCTCGCCCAGGTGGGCAGCCCCTTCGCGCTGGGCATCCTCGCCGGAGGGCTGGCCAACACCCTCCTCTACGCCTTCTCCGAGCGGGACGTGCGCATGCGCGCCATCGTCCGGGGGTGGCTGCTGGGCCGCCGCGCCCGCCTCCTCTTCGGCGCGCCCTGGCGCCGGATGTGGGAGCTGCCCCTTGCCGAGGTGCGGCAGCGTTATGGCCTGGACCTCGCGGGGGTGGACGCCGTGCTTCCGGGGAGCGCGTACCCCGGCCAATCGTGCTAGAGGGGCGCCCATGGACGAGACCTCCGAGAACCCCCTCCGCGCACGGCTCCAGCAGCTGGAGAAGCAGGCCGAGCTGGGCGGCGGTGCCGACCGCATCGCCAAACAGCACGAGGCCGGTAAGCTCACGGCCCGCGAGCGCATCGACCTGCTGCTCGACCCGGGCTCCTTCTGCGAGCTGGACAAGTTCGTCACCCACCGCTCGAGCGACTTCGGCATGGGCGACAAGAAGATTCCCGGCGACGGCGTCGTCACCGGCTACGGCACCGTGGAAGGCCGCAAGGTCTTCGTCTTCGCCCAGGACTTCACCGTCTTCGGCGGCTCGCTGTCCGGCGCCTATGCGCAGAAAATCTGCAAGATCATGGACATGGCCACCCGCGTGGGCGCGCCCGTCATCGGCCTGAATGACTCGGGCGGCGCGCGCATCCAGGAGGGCGTGGAGAGCCTCGCAGGCTACGCGGACATCTTCCTGCGCAACACGCTGGCGTCCGGCGTGGTGCCCCAGATTTCACTCATCATGGGCCCGTGCGCGGGCGGCGCGGTGTACTCGCCGGCGATTACGGACTTCATCATGATGGTGAAGGACACCTCCTACATGTTCATCACCGGCCCGGACGTCATCAAGACGGTGACGCACGAGGAGGTGACGAAGGAGGCGCTGGGCGGCGCGCTCACGCACAACCAGAAGTCCGGCGTGGCGCACTTCGCGGCGGAGAACGAGCAGGCCGCCATCGTCATGACGCGCGAGCTCCTGTCGTTCCTCCCCTCCAACAACCAGGAGAACCCGCCCGTCCAGCCGTGCGAGGACGACCCGTTCCGCGCCGAGGCGCTGCTCAAGGACATCGTCCCGAGCAACCCCAACAAGCCCTACGACATCAAGGAAGTCATCAAGGCCGTCGTCGACGACAAGCACTTCTTCGAGGTGCAGGACCAGTTCGCGAAGAACATCGTCGTCGGCTTCGCGCGCATGAATGGCCGCAGCGTGGGCGTCGTGGCCAACCAGCCCGCGGTGCTGGCCGGCGTGCTGGACATCGACGCGAGCGTGAAGGCCGCGCGCTTCGTGCGCTTCTGCGACTGCTTCAACATCCCGCTCATCACCTTCGTGGACGTGCCCGGCTTCCTGCCCGGCACCTCGCAGGAGTGGGGCGGCATCATCACCCACGGCGCCAAGCTGCTGTACGCCTACGCCGAGGCCACCGTCCCCAAGGTCACCATCATCACCCGCAAGGCCTACGGCGGCGCCTACGACGTGATGGCGTCCAAGCACATCCGCGCGGACATGAACTTCGCCTGGCCCACGGCCGAAATCGCCGTCATGGGCCCCGAGGGCGCGGTGAACATCATCTTCCGCAACGAGCTGCTCAAGGCCCCGGACGCCGCGGCGGAGCGGGCGAAGCTCACGGCCGAGTACCGGGAGAAGTTCGCCAACCCGTTCAAGGCGGCGGAGCTGGGCTACATCGACGAGGTCATCCGTCCGGAAGACACCCGCTCGCGGGTCATCCGCGCGCTGGAGATGCTGAAGGACAAGCGCCAGGAAAACCTGCCGCGTAAACACGGCAATATCCCGCTGTAGGGTGTTCCCTCGGCGGCAGGGCTGCCCTCCCCTGGCTGGAGGGCAGGCAGGCACGCGCCATCCTGGAAATTTGAGGGTGGCGCGCGGGCTTTCAGGTTGCCAGGAAAGGAACCCATTTTGTCCCACCGCCGACTCATCCTCTTTCTCTCCGACGTTGAAGGTAACCTCACCGCGCTGCGCCAGACGCTGAAGCGCGTATGTGAGGCGGTCGACCTGCCCACGCCTGAAGTGAAGTGGCTGGAGTCGCCGCCCGAGGGCCTTTCCGAGGCGGGCTGGCACGCCGCCGAGCTGGAGCTGCCCCCTGCCCCCGGCCGCAAGGCGCGCAAGTCCGAGCAGCCCTTCCTGGAGGAGCAGCTGGACGCGATGACGCAGGCCCTGGCGCAGGACTTCCGCGACAGGGCGCTGGGCATCTTCGTGGACCGGGAGCACAGCTACGCCCGCACGTGCGTCAGCGGCCCGGGCCGCCCCTCGAAGGCCGTGGAGGGTGAAGTGCTGGACGTCATGCGCCAGGCCGCGCGCTGGCTGGACGTCGAGACGGGCATCCTGGCGAAGCTGTTCGGCGGCGGCAACGCGGCGCGCAACCTGCTGGCCGCGGCGGTGGACTTCGGGAACGAGCCGGGCAAGCCGATGCCCCCTCCCGAGCCGGATGAGGATGACCGCTTCGTGGAGGCCAAGCTGGCGCAGGCCAAGGTCTACATGGAGCAGTACCTGACCCACCGGAAGTAGGGCCCGGTCTCCCACCCTTCCGGGCCGTACTCGCCCGGAAGGGGGAAGCCTTCCGCATTCACGTCACGGGTGCTGGCGCCGCGAGCGCCGCAGGAGCGCCGCTCCCGCGATGAGCATCAGCAAGCCCATGTCGGCGGAACCGGCGGGCACGCCGCAGCCACAGCCCAGCGCCTCGGGAGCCGGGACGCTCACGGGCGGCCGGGGGCCCGCGTCGGTCTGTTCTCCCGCGTCCGACTGTTCGCCCGCGTCGGGCTCTGTTCCGGCATCCGTGTCGGTACCGCCCGCGTCGGTCTGAGCGCCGGCATCGGACTGTTCGCCCGCGTCGGGCTCCGTTCCAGCATCCGCGTCGGTGCCGCCCGCGTCGGGCTGAGCGCCGGCATCGGACTGTTCGCCCGCGTCGGGCTCCGTTCCAGCATCCGCGTCGGCCGTCCCCGCGTCCTGCTCGGTGCCGGCGTCCTCGACACCCGTGCCCGCGTCGGGCGTGGGGATGCACTCGCCGGTCTGGCAGGTGCCGCCGGAGCAGGTGGTGCCGTCCTCGCGCGTGGGGTTCGAGCACACGCCCGTGGAGGAATTGCACGTCCCCTCCGCGTGGCAGGTGTCGCTCGCGGTGCAGACGACGGGGTCCGCGCCGGTGCAGGTGCCCGACTGGCACGAGTCGCTGCGGGTGCAGGCATTGCCGTCATCGCACGCGGTGCCGTTCTGCGCGGGCGGCGGTTCCGAGCACAGGCCCGTGGAGGGATTGCACGTCCCCGCGACGTGGCACGCGTCCCCCGCCGCGCAGAGCACTGGATTCGCACCGGTACACGCGCCGGACTGGCACGTGTCGCTCTGGGTGCAGGCGTTGCCGTCACTGCATGCCGTGCCATCCGGAGCGGGCGGCGGCGCGGAGCAGGCGCCCGTCCCCGGGTCGCAGGTTCCCGCCACATGACAGGCATCGCTTGCGGTGCACAGCACGGGATTCGCCCCCGTGCATGCGCCCGCCTGACAGGTATCGCTTTGCGTACAGGCATTGCCGTCACTGCACGCCGTGCCATCCGGAGCGAGCGGCGGTGCGGAGCAGGCGCCCGTCCCCGGGTCGCACGTCCCTGCAACGTGGCACGCATCCCCTGCCGTGCAGACCACCGGGTTCGCCCCCGTGCAGGCACCTGACTGGCATGTGTCGCTCTGGGTGCAGGCATTGCCGTCGTCGCACGCGGTGCCATTCGCCACGGGCTGCGGCGGAGAGCACACGCCGGACGTCGGGTCACAGACGCCCGCCTGCATGCAGGAATTCGGGGCCGTGCAGACAACAGGCTCCGCGCCATCGCAGCTCCCCGACTGGCACGCGTCGCGCTGCGTACACGCATTGCCGTCGTCACACGCAGTACCGTCCGGAGCCGACGTGGGCGCCGAGCACGTCCCGGTGGAAGGGTTGCAGCTCCCTGCGACGTGGCACGCATCGCCCGCCGTACACACGACCGGGTTCGCGCCAGCACATGCGCCCGACTGACACGTGTCACTTTGCGTGCAAGCGTCGCCGTCACTGCACGCCGTACCATCCGGTGCTGGCGTCGGCGCGGAGCAGGCGCCCGTCCCAGGGTCGCACGTCCCGGCGACGTGACACGCATCGCCCGCCGCGCACACCACCGGATTCGCACCCGTGCAGGTACCTGCCTGACACGTGTCGCGCTGCGTGCAAGCATCACCGTCACTGCATGCCGTCCCATCCGACGCGGGCGTCGGAGCAGAACAGGCGCCCGTCCCTGGATCGCACGTCCCCGCGACATGGCACGCGTCCCCTGCGGTGCAGACCACCGGGATGGCCCCGGTGCATGCGCCCGCCTGGCACGTGTCGCTCCGCGTGCACGCATTGCCGTCGCTGCACGTCGTGCCATTGGGAGCGGGCGTCGGCGCGGAACACGCGCCCGTCCCCGGGTCGCACGTCCCGGCGACGTGACACGCGTCCCCTGCGGTGCAGACCACCGGATTCGTGCCGGCACATGCACCGGACTGGCACGTGTCGCTCTGCGTACATGCATTGCCATCGTCACACGACGTGCCATCCGTGACAGGCACGGGCGCGGAGCAGACACCCGTCGATGCATTGCACACCCCGGACTGCATGCACGGATTCGGAGCGGTGCAGACGACAGGGTCGGCGCCCGCGCAGCTTCCCGCGCGACACGCATCGCTCTGCGTACAGGCGTTGCCGTCATCGCACGCGGTGCCATCGGGCGCATCGGTCGGCGCGGAGCATGTCCCGGTGGAAGGGTTGCAGCTTCCCGCGACGTGGCATGCATCGCCCGCCGTACACACCACCGGATTCGCACCGGTACAGGTGCCCGCCTGGCATGTGTCGCTCTGCGTGCACGCATCGCCGTCACTACAAGTCGTGCCATTGGGAGCGGGCGTCGGCGCGGAGCACGCGCCCGTCCCCGGGTCACATGTCCCCGCCACATGGCACGCATCCCCAGCCGTGCAGATCACCGGACTCTCCCCGGTACATGCACCCGCCTGGCACGTGTCGCTCTGCGTGCAGGCATTGCCATCATCGCAGGCAGTGCCATTCGCCACGGGCTGGGGCGGAGAGCACACGCCGGAAGCCGGGTCACAGACGCCCGCCTGCATGCACGGATTGGGAGCCTCGCAGACCACGGGGGCCGCACCGGCACACGCGCCGGACTGACAGGAGTCGGTCTGCGTGCACGCATTGCCGTCATCGCACGCGGTGCCATCCGGAGCCGGCGTCGGCGCTGAGCAGGTGCCTGTGGAGGGATTGCATGTGCCTGCGACGTGGCAGGCATCGCCCGCGGTGCAGACCACCGGGTTCGAGCCGATACAGGTGCCCGACTGGCAGGAATCGCTCTGCGTGCAGGCGTTATCGTCCCTGCACGCCGTGCCGTCCGGAGCAGGAAGCGGTGCGGAGCACGCGCCCGTCGTAGGGTCGCACGTCCCAGCGACATGGCACGCATCGCCCGCGGTGCAGACCACCGGATTCGCACCGGTACACATGCCTGCCTCACACGCATCGCTCTGGGTGCACGCATTGCCATCGTCACATGACGTGCCGTCCGTGACAGGCACGGGTGCGGAGCAGACACCCGTCGTCGCATTGCACACGCCGGGCTGCATGCACGGATTCGGAGCGGTGCAGACGACGGGCTCTGCGCCCGTGCACGCACCTGCCCGGCACGCATCGCTCTGCGTACACGCATTGCCATCGTCGCACGCGGTGCCATCGGGCGCATCGGTCGGCGCCGAACACGTCCCCGTGGAGGGATTGCAGGCGCCCGCCACATGGCACGCATCGCCCGCCGTACACACCACCGGGTCCGCACCGATGCAGCTCCCCGCCCGACAGGTATCGCTCTGGGTACAGGCATCGCCATCACTGCACGCGGTGCCCTCCGGAGCATCGGTGGGCGCCGAGCATGTTCCAGTGGAAGGGTTGCAGCTTCCCGCGACGTGGCACGCATCGCCCGCCGTACACACGACCGGACTCGCGCCAGTACACGCACCTGACTGGCACGTGTCGCTCTGCGTACACGCGTTACCGTCGTCGCACGTGGTGCCATCCGCCACCGGCTGGGGCGGAGGGCACACGCCGGAAGTCGGGTCACACACTCCCGCCTGCATGCACGGATTTGGCGCCGTACAGACGACAGGCTCCGCTCCCGCGCAACTCCCCGACTGGCACGCGTCACTCTGCGTGCACGCGCTGCCGTCATCACACGCCGTGCCATCCGGCGCCAGCGCATCCGCGGGGCAGGCGCTGGACGTTCCGCCACACGCCTCCGCCGCATCGCATGCGTTCACCGCGGGACGGCACTCCACGCCCGCCGCGACGAAGCCATCCTCCGGGCACTCCAGGTTGACACCGTCGCACGTCTCCACCGTGTCGCACGTGCCTCGCGAGGCCCGGCACACCTTCGCGGTGCTCGCCGTGACAGGGCCGCACATGCCATCCACCACGCCGCTCGCCGCCGCGGCACAGGCCTGACAGTCATCCGTCTGGCCCCCGCCGCAGGCACTGTTGCAGCACACCCCATCCGTGCAGAAGCCGCTGGCGCACTGCGTGCCGTCCGTGCAGAGCGTGCCATTCGACGGGTCCGACACCAGCCGCATCTTCACGCGCAGCTGCCGGCTTCCGCTGTTGCTCGCATAGGCGACGAGCGCCCGCCCCGGCCCCCAGGAAGCCGCGTCCACCGAATTGCCCGTGGAGATGTCGAACGTGGCCGGTTCCAACGGCACGCCCCCGGGCGAGACCCACCGGCCCTGGACCTGGTACGGCCCGGCCCGGAGCTCATTCCAGACCAGCAGGTAGTTCCTCCCATCGAACGTCAGGGCAGGAAGGTTCTGCTCGCCCGACGCCGCCTGGAGGGCGAGCCCCGCCGGGTCGAGCACCGCCCCATCCGAGCCCCGCACCCGCGTGCCATAGATGTCGTTACTACTGGTGCTGTTGTTGCTATTGCGTGCGTCCGTCCACACCACCAGGAACTGCGCGCCGTCGAACGCCACCCTGGGGGAAAACTGCCTGAGCGTCGCCTTCGACAGCGGCACCCCGGTGCTCACGTCATCGAGCACCACACCATCCGAGGCCCGCACCCGCGCGCCGTAGATATCCAACCCCGACGCCCCGAATTCGTCCCGCCGGTCGGTCCAGGCCACCAGGAAGCTGCCGGCCCCGTACGCGGCCCATGGCGCTTCCTGGACACGGGCCCCCTTCGACACGGCGAAGCCCCCCGGCTCCATGACCTTGCCGTCCGAGGCGCGAATCCGCGTGGCCTGGATGTCATCCCCACTGGTTGCCGCGCTGGACCACGTCACCAGGTAGTACCCCTCGCCGTAGCTCACCGACCCCACCCGCTGGTCCCCGAACGCCTCCGAGAGCGTCACCGGCGCGCTGTCCAGAACCTGCCCATCCGAGCCCCGGACCCGGATGCAGTACAGCTCGTAGGCCCGTTTCGGGACGTTGTAGGAGCTCCACACCACCAGGAAGTCGCGCCCATCGGAGCCCACGCGCAGAAGCCCCTCGTCCCTGGGGGTGGTGGCCAGCGGGATGGCGGTGGCGTCCAGGACCATTCCATCCGACGCACGCACGCGGACCCCGTAGATGTCCGAGAGTCTTCCAGCGTTGCGCAGGTCCCTCCAGGCCACGAAATAGACGCCCCCGCCCTGCGTCACCGCAGGCGAGTCCTCGACGTTGACGTCGGTGGACACCAGCACCGCCGTCGAATCGAGCCCTGTCCCATCCGAGCCCCGCACCCGCGCGGCCTGGATGTCGTAATCGCTCGGCCCCCCGTCCTCCCACGCCACCAGGTAGTCACTCCCGTCGGTGGCCACCGTGGGCGCTCGCTCCCTGTCCGCGGAGGTGGCGGCGGCGCTGAACGGCTGGGCCGCGCGGACCGTCCCGTCGCTGCCCACCCATGCGCTGTAGATGTCGTAGACCATGTTCCCCGTGGTGTGCTGCCACACCACCAGCGAGCCATTCTGGTTGGACGCCACCGCCACGGCGCCCTGCGAGCCCGGGCCCGTGGCGATGGCGATGCCGTCCGGCTCGAGCACCGCCCCATCCGTCCCGCGCACCCGGGCCGCATGGACGTCATAGGTGCTGGAGTCCGCGGAGACGCGCGCGTCCTCCCACACCACCAGGAACTGCGTTCCGTCGAAGGTGACGGCGGCGGACCGCTGGACGCGTGGCGCCACGGAGATGGCGAAGCCGCCGGTGTCCAGCACCGCCCGGTCCGAGGCCCGCACCCGGGCCCCGTAGATGTCGGACTCCGCCCCGGCGCGCGCGTCGTCCCAGACCACCAGGTACCGGGTCCCATCGAAGGCCACCTCGGGGGCGCCCTGGGCGCCCGGTTGCGCGCAGATGGGAATGCCCGAACCGTCGAGCGCCACGCCATCCGACGCACGCACCCGCCCCGCGTAGATGTCGGAGAGCGTCCCGGAGCTGCGGGTGTCGCTCCAGACCACGAAGTAGTTCGTTCCATCGAACGTCACCGACGAACTCACCGCGGACGCGGGCGAGGCAGCGACTGTCTTTCCGAAGCGGTCCAGCACCTGACCGTCCGACGCACGCACCCGGACGCTGTAGAGCCCCCCCCCGGGGCTTTCCGTAAAGACGACCAGGAACTCGCTCCCATTGGACGCCACCGCCGGGGAGAGCTGGTCCCTCGACCCCACGGAGATGGTGATGCTCCCCACGTCCAGCATCACGCCGTCCGAGGCGCGCACGCGCGCGGCGAGGATGTCGTAGCCGTTGAGGGTGTCGTAGTGCATCCACGCCACCAGGTAGACGCCCCCGCCGAAGGCCACCGCCGGAGAGTGGTCGCTGCTCGAGGTGGGGAGCGGAATCGGGACATCCACCCCCATCTCCGGAGAAACAATCGGGTCCAGCACCGCCGGCCACGCCGCGCCGTCCAGCACCGCCGCCGGCACCCGAATCACCAGCTCGCCGCCGTCGCGGACGGTCTCCACCGCCGTCCGCGTGCCCGCCGCGTCCACCCACGTCGCCCGGCCGTACCGCACGCCCAGCCGCGTCGCCGGGTCCACGTAGTGGTGCCCCTGCTCCGTCTTCCCGGCGTACTCCAGCCCGCCCAGGGCCACGCGCACCTCCAGGTCCCCCTGCCCCTCCGGCCGCGCCGCCAGCTCCCAGCGCTGCTCCAGGCCCTCGTCACCGGTGTGAAGCACCTCCACCACCGGCCCCCGCGCCAGCGCGAGCGAGCCATCCTCCCGCACGGCCACGGACGGACCCTCCAGCAATGAGCGGCCTCCGCGAGAGGCGGAGACGGTGCGCACCTTCAGCGGCGCTCCCGTGACGGCCTGCGTCGAGGCGCGCTCCTGCTTCCGGGCCCCGCGCTCTCCCGACGCCGGCTCCTTCCAGTGGAGGGGCTCGAAGCGGGCGGCGCCATCCAGCCCCACCCGGACCCGCCAGGTGTCCTGGCTGGCGGTGAAGCTGCCCTTGTCGGCACGGAAGGTCCGCCCCGCCTGGCGCATCACCGCCCCCACGTCGAAGGGCGCTGACACCGAAGGGGCCGCCTCCGGCGCGGGAGGCTCCACCGGCTGCTGGCAGGCGGCCAGGCCCACCCACACGGAGAGCAGGGCCCCGCCACCCAGCGTGAGGAGCCAGGAAGGAAACACGGACGATGCGCGCAAGGTGGACTTCCCCCTCTAGGGACAAGGGCTCGCAACCTATCGCATCTGCCCGATACCCAACGAGACACCCGGGGTGGACCCGGGCAGTCACGCGTCACCCGGGGGCCACCATCCAACCCGGGCAAACCGGGTCGCCCCCTGCTAGAGGGGCGACCATGCCCAAGATCCGCAAAGTGCTCGTCGCCAACCGCGGCGAGATCGCCATCCGGGTGATGCGCACCTGCAAGGAACTCGGCATCGCCACCGCGGCGGTGTACTCGGAGGCGGACCGCTCCGCCCTTCACGTCCGCACTGCGGACCAGGCGTACTTCGTGGGGCCCCCGCCCTCGCGTGAGAGCTACCTGGTCCAGCAGCGCATCATCGACGCCGCGAAGCAGGCCGGCGCGGATGCCATCCACCCCGGCTACGGCTTCCTCTCCGAGAACGCCTCCTTCGTCCGCGCCTGCGAGGCCGCCGGCATCACCTTCATCGGCCCGCCGGCCTCCGCCATGGACGCCATGGGCGAGAAGACCCGCGCCCGCGCGAACATGATCAAGGCCGGCGTGCCCGTGGTGCCCGGCTCCACCGAGCCCTTCGCCTCGCTGGAAGAGGCGCGCGCCTACGCGGAGAAGATTGGCTGCCCCGTCATGCTCAAGGCCGCGGGCGGTGGCGGTGGCAAGGGCATGCGCAAGGTGGAGCGCATCGCGGACTTCGACTCCTCGTGGCGCGCCGCCAAGAGCGAGGCGATGAACGCCTTCGGCAACGACGCCGTCTACATCGAGAAGTACCTGGAGAAGCCACACCACGTGGAGATCCAGGTGTTCGCCGACCAGCACGGCAACACCATCCACCTCAACGAGCGCGAGTGCTCGGCGCAGCGCCGGCACCAGAAGGTGGTGGAGGAGACGCCCAGCCCCATCCTCACGCCGGAGATGCGCGCGAAGATGGGCGAGGTCGCGGTGAAGGCGGCCAAGGCCGTCAACTACGTGGGCGCCGGGACGGTGGAGTTCCTCGTCGACGTGCACCGCAACTTCTACTTCCTGGAGATGAACACCCGCCTCCAGGTGGAGCACCCGGTGACGGAGTGGGTGACGGGGCTGGACCTCGTCGCGCTGCAGATTCGCGCCGCCGAGGGCGAGAAGCTCCCGCTCACCGCCGCCCCCGAGCCGCGCGGACACTCGATTGAAGTGCGCGTGTACGCGGAGGACCCGTCGCGCAACTTCATGCCCAGCCCCGGGAAGATTACGTACCTGCGCGTGCCGGGCGGCCCCAACGTGCGCGACGACTCGGGCGTGTTCCCCGGGTACACGGTGCCCAACTTCTACGACCCGATGATTTCCAAGCTGTCCGTGTGGGCTCCCACGCGGCGCGAGGCGATTGCCCGGACGCAGCGCGCGCTGTCCGAGTACGTGGTGAAGGGCATCACCACCAACATCCGCTACCTGAAGGCGATTCTCGCGCACCCCGAGTTCATCGGCGGCGACTACGACACCAGCTTCCTCACCCGCGAGCACGACACGCTGCTGGGCGTGGAGGACGCGAAGCTGAGCGAGATGGCGCTGTTGGCCAGCACGGTGCACGCGTACCAGCGAGACCAGAAGCGCGCGAAGTCGCTGCCCGCCGCGAGCGGCCAGGGCGGCGGCAATGGTGGCGTCTCCCCGTGGAAGCTGGCGCTGCGCCGCCGGTAGTCCCTTCCCCTTCGAGCTTTGGAAAAGACCTCCATGCGTTACTTCACGAAGCAGCAGGGCCAGAAGGAAGCCGTGCCGGTGGACCTGGAGCCACTGGGCAATGACCAGTACAAGGTGACGGTCAACGGCAAGACGTACCAGGTGGACGCGCTCATGCTGGAGCACGGCACCATGACCATGCTGGTGGACGGCCAGTCCTACGGCGTCGAGTTCGAGGAGAACGGCGACGAGGTGGGCGTCCTCCTGCGCGGGCAGGTGACCCGCTTCGACGTGGCGGACGAGCGCCGCCTGCGCCTGCGCGCGGCCACCGCGGGCTTCTCCGTGGAGGGCAAGCAGCTCGTCACCGCGCCCATGCCCGGCAAGGTGGTGAAGGTGCTGGTGAAGGTGGGCGACGAGGTGAAGGAGGGCCAGGGGCTGGTGGTGGTGGAGGCGATGAAGATGGAGAACGAGCTCAAGAGCCCCAAGGCCGGCAAGGTGACGGAGCTGTTCGCCAAGGAAGGCACCGCCGTGGAGAACAACGCGAAGCTGGTGGTGGTGGAGTAGGCGCCTCCTTCGCGCGAAGTAGAGTGCGGGCCATGAGCCGTCGCCTCCTGGCCCTCTCTTCGCTGTTGCTGCTCGCTGCGGGCTGCCGCCACGCGAACCTGCCGGACCTCCCCGCCAGCCATGGCGCGCTGTCCATGGCGATGGACCGCTACGCGCACGACCGTGCGTCGTCCTACGACAACTACACCCCCACGCCGGCCAGCCTCTTCGAGGAAGAGCCCCAGGTCATCGTGGAGCCGGACCAGGCGCTGGCCGTCTTCACGGAAGCCATCGGCACGTTGAGCGGAAGCCCCACGGAGCAGCAGGTGCGGCTGGCCGCGGATGACCTCAAGGCCGCGTGCCTGTCCGGCCTGCCGGAAGCCTGTGCCTTCCTGCGTGAGCGCTTCGAGCCCCCCAGGAAGCTCAACGGTGCGGTGCCTGACTTTCCCAGGGAAGTGCTTCAACGGCAGATCTTCACCGTGGGCGCGCTCCGCTGCCGGCTGGGCGTGAACGGAATGCTCCGGGACTGCAAGGTCCTCGAGAGCGGCGCCGAGGGCGTCGCGGAGTCCCTGCTCGAGTTCACCACCCGGGGGAAGTTCCAACCCGCGACCCTGGCGGGCCACCCCATCGACCTCCCCTACACCTTCCAGGTGCAGTTCGCGCCCGCGAGGACGGATGCGCCCATGGGAAAGATGCTCCTCCCGGAGAAGCAGCTCGAGTGGGCCCGGGCGCGGGCGGCGCACTCCCCCGAAAGTCCCCTGGCGTGGGGGAACCTGGCGGTCCAGCTCGCGAAGCGGGCGCCCGAGGACCGCTGGTATCGCGAGGCGCTGAACCACTTCCAGGAGCTCGCGCCAGCATCCTGGTGGGCGGCCAATGAGGTGGCCTGGCTCCATGTACGGGAAGGCCGGTACGCGGACGCCGCTCCGCTCGTGAAGCGGGCACGCGCCATCGAGTCCGACAATCCGTACATCCTGGAGACGTTCGCGGCGGTGATGGCCGGGACGAACCAGTGCGAGCAGGCCGTGCACGAGCAGCGCCGCGCGGTGGAGAAGCTGCCGGCGGACTGGCCCGCCCCGGAGCGCGAGCGCTTCACGCGGGCGCTGGAGGACTACCAGCGCGGGTGCCCGAAGGCGGACGCCACGCCCGCGTCGGAGCCCCCGCGCTGAGGCCTCGCTGGAAGCACGCGTTGCTCGGCGGCTCCGGCCTCACGCCCACAGCTGCGCGGCCAGCGTGTCCACCAGGGCCGCGGCCACCTCCGGCGCGGGCATGCCGGCCTCGGTGACGAGCGCCTCATCGAGCGGCGCGGCCACCTCCGCGCGCAGCTTCTCCACCGCCTCCCGCCGCGCGGCGAGCAGGGCCTCGCGCTCGGAGGCGGAGAGCCGCTCCCACGCCCAGCCGTCGATGGCCCAGGACAGCTCGGCGTGCCGCGTCTCGTCGGCTGCGATGCGCGCCATGGCGCCACGCACCTCCGCGTCGCGCGCGTGCAGGGCCTGGTGGTGCGCCACCAGCGCGCCGAACGTCTCGCGCACGCAGCCCTCCACCGCGTTGTCCAGCGCCACCTCGAACAGCGAGCGCAGCGGCAGCGCCTCCACCTCGGGCCGCCGGGGCGTGCCACCGAAGCGGTGGGCCAGCCGCGTGCTGACGTCGGTGTGCAGCACCTCCTCCATCGCGCTCTTCAGCGCCGCATCCCGCAGCGCGACGTCCGCGCCGTGCAGCTCCAGCTCCTCGCGCAGCCGCAGGAAGGCGTTGATGGAAGCCGCCTCCAGGTGCGCCACCACCGCGAAGTGCTGCCCCAGCGCGTCCGAGCAGGCCACCGGGTCCGCGCCGCGCAGGCCCACGGGCCGCCGGCCGATGGAGCAACCCGGGTCCCCCCGCTCGAGGACCTCACTGCTCACCTCCCGCACCGAACCATCAGGCGACACCTCCAGCACGAAGCGCGTCACCGCCGTGCCCTTTCCGCAGGCGAAGCCCGTGGTGCCGATGACGCTGAAGCGCCCGTCGGGCTCCGCCCTCACCGCGCCGCGCGCCAGCTTCTCGCAGGACAAGTCGTAGCCCTCGGCGAAGGCGAGCAGCGCGGCCTCCTGCGTCGTGTCGATGGTGCCCAGCAGGGCGCGGAGCGACTCCAGTGAGGCGTGGGCCTTCACCTCGTCGCCCCGCGTCGTCGCGACGTAGAACGCGGAGCACAGGTCCAGGCAGGACGTATTGAAGCCCGTCTCCGAGGTGAGGTTGGCCAGGGCCGACGTACAGGCCGGCACGTTGGAAGCCGTCGCGCAGGGCGTCCCCGAGGAGCTCAGCACCGCCTCGCGATGCTCGTCCGAGCCGGGATTGGACCCGATGCCGCGCAGCTGCACGACGTCCACCGGCGTCGCGAGCGACAGCCCGCTCACCGCGAGCGAGCCCTCCTCGCACATGGGCGAGGAGTAGCCCGTCAGGTCCAGGTCGTCCCCATCACACCCGGCGAGCACCAGCGGCGTGACGAGCGAGGCGCGCAGGGCGCGGGAGAAGAGTCGGCGCAGCGACATCGGGGTCATGGACGGGCTCCAGCAGGCGGAGTGAGGCCTCCCGTTAGAGCAACACGGATGCCAGGGCCCCTTCCCGGGAGGAGCAGGCACCGGGCGGCACGGCGCCTGTGACGGGGGAGGCGCTCCGGCTCAGATTTCTGAAGCCCACGGCGAGCCGCTCGGCTGCCTGCCCTCGTGGCCGCCGATATCCACTGCCCAACCGCGATTCCCGGCTCGCGATGACATGAATGCGCATTCATGGTTCGGTCCGGACACGTGAGCAACGCAGGGTCCACCGGGATGCATGAGTCCTCCGAAGAGGAGCTGAGGCAGCTGCGGCTCCGCCAGTTCCTCCAGTGGATGTTCCCCGTCGCGGTGGGCTTCCTGGGGGTCTACGCCATCTTCGCCTTCGCACTGCGCAGCCCGGCGCTCGCGGGAGGGGCGGTGGCGGTGGGCCTCTACACGGCGGCGCTCGCCTGGGCCCGCCGGCTGGCCCTCCACGGGCGGACGGCGCGGGCCGCGTGGGTGACGGGCCATGCGCTGCTGGTGATGGTCGTCCTCGGGGCGCTGTTCGTGCACTTCCTGTTCGCCGCGCTGCTGCTGATGCCCATCGCCGGGGTGGCGCTGGTGCTGCCGTACCTGGAGCGCCCCGCGCTCGGCCGGTACATGTTCGCCGCCCTGGGCGTGGACGCGTGGGTGACGGTGGTGGACGGCCTGCTGCCGCCGCTCGTCGAGCAGCCTCCGCTGGTCCTCCAGCGGTGGGTGCTCGTCCTGGCGGTGGTGGCGTGCGTGGCCCTGACGCTGCGAATCCTGTGGGTGGACTCCGCGCGGCTGCTCCAGAGCCTGGGGCTCGCCGAGAAGGCGGTGGCCACGCGGGACGAGTTCCTCTTGGTGGCCAGCCACGAGCTGAGGACGCCGCTCACCCCGCTCGGGCTCCGGCTTCAATTGCTCCGGCGCGAGCTGTCCCTGCCGCCGCCCCACTCCTCCCCCGAGCGAGCCGGGCTCCACCTGGACGTGGCCCAGAGGCAGGTGAAGAAGCTGGTGGAGTTGGTGGACGACCTGCTGGACGTGTCACGCATCTCCGCCGGCCGGCTGGAGCTGCACCCCGCGCGGATGGACCTGACGCAAGGGGTCCGCGAGGCCGTCCGGCGCTTCGAGCCCGAGGCGCTGCGCGCCGGGTGCGCGCTCACGCTGGAGGTGGACGAGGCCCTCATGGGACGGGTGGACCCGCTCCGGTTCGAGCAGGTGCTCGACAACCTGCTGTCCAACGCCCTGAAGTACGGCGCGGGCAAGCCCGTCCACGTGCGGCTGGAGCGGCGGGACGGGCGGGCGCGGCTGACCGTGCGGGACGAGGGGCTGGGCATCGCCCCCGAGGCGCTCGAGCGCATCTTCGACCGCTTCGAGCGGGCCGTGTCCGGGCGCCACTTCGGCGGCCTGGGCCTGGGGCTCTACATCGTCCGGAGGATTGTCTCCGCGAGCGGCGGCACCATCTCCGCGGCCAGCGTGCCGGGCCAGGGCGCGACGTTCACCGTCGAGCTACCGCTGAGCGCGGACGCCTCCCTTGTTCCGTTGGTGAGCGGCGGGCGGTAAGGTCCGCCCCGCGCTCGTCGACTCACGCGCCCCCGAGGTCACCGCATGGAGATGCTCTGCACCCTTCGCAGCGCCACGGAGGCGCAGCGCAACGCCCTGCTCCAGGCGCCCCAGAGCCTGGAGGCCTTCCTCGACGACGAGGAGGACTTCGGCGATTCGAAGGGCGCGGCCTTCGTGGAGCTGGACATCGGCGAGGCGTGGCACGGCCTCCAGTACCTGCTCACCGGCACGCCCTGGGAAGGCGCCGCGCCGCTGGACTTCCTGGTGCGCGGTGGCGAGGACGTGGGGGACATTCCCTCGGACGAGGGCACCGCGCGCATCTTCACGCCCGCGCAGGTGAAGGCGCTCGCCCAGGCGCTCGCGAAGGCGCCCGAGTCCACGCTGCGCCGCCGGTATGACCCGGTGGAGATGCAGGCCCAGGACATCTACCCCGGCACCTGGGACGAGCCCGAGGAGGACGTGGACCCGCTGGAGGAGCTGATCTCCTACTTCGAGGAGCTTCAGAAGTTCGTGGCCACGGTGGCGAAGCGCGAGGACGCGCTGCTGGTGCACATCGGCTGAAGGGGCTCGAGTCAGCCCATCATCACGTCGCGCCCCAGCTTCAGCACCAGCGCCAGCACCACACCGAGCACCACCCTGCGCACCAGCTTGTCGCCGCCCTTCACCGCGAGGTGCGCGCCGATATACGCGCCGGAGAACTGGGCCGCGGCCATGGGCAGCGCCACCTTCCACAGCACCACGCCCTTGAGGGCGAACATCGTCATGGAGGCGAGGTTGGAGGCGAAGTTCACCACCTTCGCGTCCGCGGACGCGCGCGCCAGGCCGTGGCCCAACAGCGTGGAGAAGGCCACGATGAGGAAGGTGCCGGTGCCCGGCCCGAAGAAGCCGTCATAGGTGCCCAGGCCCAGCGCGATGAGCGCGCCAATCGCCTGCGCGCGAGGGCGTGGCCCGGGCTCGGGCGCGTCGCCGGGGCGCGGGGCCTTGCGGAAGGTGAGGAACACCGCCACCGCGATGAGCAGCACCAGCACCAGCGGCTTGAGCACCTCCGGCTTCACCAGCAGCACCAGCGCGGCACCCGCGAGGGCGCCCGCGAGGCCGAAGGGGAACGTCACCCGCGCCAGCTTCCCGTCCACCAGCCCGGCGCGGGAGAAGCGCACCAGCGCGGCGAAGGTGCCGAAGACGGACTGGCCCTTGTTGGTGCCCAGCGCCACGTGAGGTGGAAGGCCGGCGGCCAGCAGCGCGGGCAGGGTGATGAGGCCGCCGCCCCCGGCGATGGCGTCCACGAGGCCCGCCGTCATCGCGGCGACACAGAGCAGGATGATGTGCAGCGTGCTGACGTCCACGTCCACCGGGGCCTACCTCCGCGTGGGAGGGCGCCTGGGTACCACGCCCCGCCCGCGCCGTCGCGGCCGCCCGCTTCTTGCGTCCCCGCGCGCCTTGGGCGTCAATGGCCGGGCCGCACCGCTTCTCCCCCGCCCGAGGTCCCCCGTGCTCGCTTCCCTCGTCACCGTGCTGGCGCTCACGCTCGCCTCGGCTCCGCCGTCGCAGGACCCATCCGCGGCCACCTGCCGCTCCATCGACGGTCGGGTGTCCTGCGGCTATGGGTGCAAGTCGGACGGACAGCGGGTGCGGTGCGCGCAGACGCCGCAGGGCCGCTGCCAGGTGGTGGACGGACAGGCCGTGTGCTTCGACCCGCCGGCCTACGTGCTGAAGGCGTACGGCGACTCGCTGCCGGCACACGAGTGCAAGAGCATCGATGGCATGGTGGCGTGCGGCTACAACTGCGCGACGCAGCCGGGGAAGGTGAAGTGCGCGAAGTCTCCGGCGGGCGTGTGCAAGGGCCGCAGCGGCGACGTGGAGTGCTTCGACCCTCCGGCCATCGTCTTCGCCGTGTACGGCCGCGAGACGCCCCAGGCGGACTGCCGCAGCAACGGGATGCAACTGACGTGCGGCTATGGCTGTGTGAATGCGCCGGAAGGGGTGCGCTGCGCCCGGACGCCCGCGGGCGTGTGCAAGCTGGCCAGCGGCCGCATCACCTGCTTCGACCCGCCCGCCGCGGCGCTGTGCGCCTGGAAGCGCTCGCTGCCCGCGCCCGAGTGCAAGAACAGCGAGACGGGGCCGGTGTGCGGGTATGGGTGCACGACGGCGTTCTCGAAGGCGGCGTGCGCGGCCACGCCCGCGGGGCTGTGCAAGGTGTTCGACACCGAGGTGTTCTGCTTCGACCCGCCCGCCGAGCAGCAGGCGGATGCGGCATGTCTCGCCGCGTTGGGACTGGCGGCGCTGGACGGCGCGACGCCCTGACGCGGAGTACGGGCGTGACGCCCGGCCGTATGCTTTGAGTCGAGGGAGGACGGCGGTAGGGTTCTCCTTTCCCTTTTCTGAACACCAACGGAGTCGAGCAGCGCATGGCCGAGGGTGAGGTCCGGCAGTACTGGGTTCGCAACGACAGGGGCACCATGTGGGGGCCCCTCACCCTGCCGACCATCGAGCTGCTCGTGGAGAGCGGCTCCATCAAGGGCAAGCTCCAGGTCTCCGAGGACGGGATCAACTTCGCCTTCCCCTGGCGCTTCCCCGAGGCCCGCGACGTCTTCCCCCGCGCGCTCTGGGGCGACGGAGCGCCGAACGTCCCGGCCCCGGCGCCAGGAGCCAGTTCGCCCGGCGCCGTGACTCCCGGTGCTGCGCCCATGGCCGGGCCCGGTGCGGCTCCAATGGCAGGTCCTGGTGCGGCGCCGATGGCAGGCCCTGGAGCCGCGCCGATGGCAGGCCCCGGTGCCCGACCGATGGCAGGTCCTGGTGCGGCGCCGATGGCAGGCCCGGGCACGCGTCCGGCGGCGGGCGCCGCGCCCATGGCGGGTCCGGGAACCCGACCGCCCGTGGGCCCGGGTGCGGCGCCCATGGCAGGTCCGGGCGCCTCGCCGTTGATGGCCGGTCCGGGAGCCCAGGCCAATGTCGACCCCGCGCGCCGTCCCACGGTTCCCCCGCAGCCCGGTGTCGCCGGAGCCGTCCAGCGGCCTCCCGTCGCCGGAGCAGCGCCGGGCGCCCCGGGAGCCACCGCTCCGGGCTCGGTCCCCGGCACACCGCCAGGAGCCGTGCCGGGACGACCGCCGGTGCCACCAGGCACGCCTCAACCCGCCGCGCGCGGTGCCACGGCGCCCACTCCCGCGCCCTTTCCGAACCCCATGGCCGCGCCGGCCGCGCCCGGCCCCGCCGTCGTGGCGGCGGACGCCTCGCCCTACGCGGTTCCATCCCAGGGACCGCTCGACCAGCTCTCCCCCATCCGCCTCTATGGCCGCATCGCCGCCGGGGAGCAGACGGGGCTGCTGTCGCTCACGCTGCCGGACCGGGTGGTCCACATCCACTTCCGCAAGGGCAACCCGGAGTTCGTCGACTCGTCCCATCCGGAGGACGCGCTCGGCACGTCTCTGATGGGAGCGAAGCTCCTCACGCCCGAGCAGCTCCAGCAGGCCGAGTCCTCGCGAGAGCGCTTCGGCGGGGACCTGCTCGCGGCGCTCTTCGGGCAGGGCCTCCTGCAGCCAGCCAGCGCCTTCACGCACCTGGCACAGCGCGCGGTGCTCATCATGGCCAAGGGCCTGCGCGCCGAGTCCGGCACCTTCACCTTCGAGCCGCGCGACCTGCCGGGACAGAAGGCGATGCCGCTCGGGAACCGCTGGGCGGTGCTGAGTGATGCCGTGCGCCGCCTGCCGCCCGCGGACCTCAAGCGGCGGCTGGCCCCGGTGCTCCAGCTCCCCATCATGAAGTCCGGCGGGCTGGTGGCCGCGAGCGAGCTGCGCCTCACCCCGCACGAGGTCCGCACGCTCGCCGTCATCGACGGCGTGCGCTCGGTGGCGCAGCTGCTGAACGACTTCCCGCAGGACGGCGACCACCTGCTGCGCATCGCCTTCCTGCTCCGGGAGCTGGACGCGGTGTCGTTCGCCGCGCCCTCGAGGAGCGCCGCCGTCGCGCCTCCCCCCGGAGCCCAGGCCACGCCGCAGCCCGCCGCGCCCCCGCCCGGAGCCCAGGCCACGCCGCAGCGCCCTGCAGCGCCCCAGCCCGCGGCCGCCGCCACACCGCAGCGGCCCACCGCGCCCCAGCCCGCCGCGCCCCAGCCCGCCGCGCCCCGCCCGCCGCCCGTCGTGGGCCCGGCCGCCGCGAGCCCGCCCCGCCCCGCTGGCGCCGCGCCAGGCGCACCCGCCGCGCGTCCCGCGCCGCCCGTGATGCACGCGGCCCCCGGAACCGGCGGACCGCCCGTGGTGAACGCGGGCCCCGGAGCAGCCCCGGCGCCCCGTCCCGCGAGCCCGCCGCCCGCGGCCGCGCGGCCTCCCGGCGCGGCGCCCACCGCCACGGCGGCGCCCGCGACAGGCCCGGGCTCGGAGGAGATTCCCGCGCTGCGCCAGCTCGTCATGGCGATGAAGCAGCAGAACCACTTCCAGCGGCTCGGGCTGACGGAGCAGACGAACTCGAGCGCGGTGAAGATGGCCTACTTCCGCCTGGCGAAGCTGTACCACCCGGACACGCTGCCGCAGGGCGCGCCACCGGACCTGGAGAAGCTGAAGGCGGAGGTCTTCGCGTACATCGGCGATGCGTACCGGATGCTCTCGGACGACAAGAGCCGCGCGCAGTACATCGAGGAACTGAAGGAGGGTGGCGGCGCCGGCACCGAGGTGGACATCAACTCCATCCTCATGGCCGAGGAGCTGTTCCAGAAGTCCTGCATCCTCGTGAAGGCGCGCAAGTTCGCCGACGCCGTGAAGATGCTGGACGAGGCCATCAAGCTGAACGCGGAGGAAGCGGAGTTCTACGCGTGGCGGGGCTACGCGCGCTTCTTCACGGCCGCGGACAAGAAGGCGGCCCAGCCGGAGGCGTTCCGCGAAATCCAGAACGCCATCAAGCGCAATGAGCGCTGCGCGCCCGCGCACTACTTCCTGGGGGTGATTGCCAAGCTGTGTGGCGACGCTCCGGGAGCCCTGAAGCACTTCAAGCGGACCGTGGAGCTTCAGCCAGACCACATCGACGCGCAGCGAGAGGTCCGCATGTCGACGCAGAAGAAGTAGGGTGCGTCCCCCGTCGCTGCCGGCTGGGGCCACGAGCCCCGGCCATCTACCCAATGAAGGAGTCGAGAAACGTGCCGCTCACCGGGAAGCAACGCCGCGCCTTGCGCGCGCTAGGACACCACCTGGAGCCGGTGGTCATCGTCGGTCAATCCGGCGTCACCGAGGGCGTCATCGCCGCGGTCGAGCAGGCCTTGACTGACCACGAGCTCATCAAGGTGAAGATCAACGAAGGCCCGGAGACGCGGCAGGAAGCCGCGGCGAAGATGGCCGAGGGCACGCAGTCCGAGCTGGCCCAGCTCCTCGGACGCACCGTGCTCCTCTTCAAGAAGCGCAAGGAGAAGTCGAAGTTCGAGAAGTTCTGAGCGCGCCCGGAGCCTCGTGGGGCCCGCTCACCGCCCGGTGAAGCGGGCCTCGCGGCGCTCGATGAAGGACTGCACGCCCTCGGCCGCGTCCTCCGAGCCAACCAACTGAAGCAGCCTGGGCAGCAGGGACTTCGCGGCGGCCTCGGGGCCCTCGTGGAGCGTCTGCCGTGCGGAGGCGAGCGTGGCCTGCACACCGAGGGGCGCCTGCTTCGCCACCGTCGCGGCCAAGGCCAGCGCACGCTCCAATTGACGGCCGCGCTCCACCACCTCCTGCACGAGGCCGATGCGGTGCGCCTCGCGCGCGTCGAACTCGTCACCGGTGAGCAGCCAGCGCATGGCATTGCCCCAGCCGGCCACCTGCGGGAAGCGGAGGGTCGCGCCGCCGAAGGGGAAGATGCCGCGCTTGATTTCAATCTGGCCGAAGCGCGCGTCCTCGGAGGCCACTGCGATGTCGGCGGCGAGGATGAGCTCGATGGAGAGCGTGAGGCACAGCCCCTGGACGGCGAGGATGAGCGGCTTGGTGCGCACCTCGCCCATGGTGGCCCACGGGTCGATGGAGCCCTTCGGAGCCAGCCCCTCACCCTGCGCGAGCGCGGGCGCCACGTTGGCCAGGTCCAGGCCGGCGGAGAAGTGGTCACCGACGGCGTAGACCACCATGCAGCGCACGTCGGGGTTGCGGTCCGCCTGCGTCATCGCCTCGGAGAACGCGCGCAGCATGCCCACGTCGAACGCATTGCGCTTCTCGGGACGGTTGATGCCGATGACGGCGATGTGGCCACGCACTTCCAGGGTGATGCGGGGGTCGGTCTGGCTCATGGGGCTCCCGAGGGGCGAAGAGTCGGCACGCATCTTCACCCCCCGGAGGGCGCCGCGCATGGCCATATGGCCGGAACACGGCGGAGCATCGTCCACGGCACATCACTCGCGCCCCGACGTCAGCGCGTGAAGCCCGCCGTGCTCGATGCCAGCTCCGCCGCCACGGCCAGGCGCTCCAGCAGGGCCGGCCCGAAGTACTGACGCATGGACTCACCGCGCCCGTCCGTCACCAGCGCCGGCGCCTCCACGTAGCCCACGTACCCATCCGTCAGCCCCAGCACGCCCGTGGCGCCGGTGCGCCGCACCAGCTCCGCGCCCGCGTCCACCGTGGGCTCGCCCGGCACGGCCAGCAGCTCCAGCGGCCCCAACGCCAGCGCGCCCACCTCCGCCACGCGCTGCGCGGAGCCGCACAGCAGGTTGTCCCCGGCGGCGCGAGTGAGTGAAGGCACCAGCCGCGACGCATCCGGCCGGGGCATCGCCACCTCCACGCGCGCCAGCGACAGGCGCACCGAGTCCCCCACCGGCGCCAGCGCCACCCTGCCCGCCAGCGCCGCCAGCGTCCGCGCGAAGCCGGACACGCGCTCCAGCCCCTGCCCTTCCGAGAAGGCCACGGAGGCGTTGCCCACCGTCCCCTGCAACAGCAGCGTCACGCCGCTGCCCTCGGACTCGCGCAGCGAGCTGAGGCGCCCCGGGTAGTCCGGGTCCACCGACGTCCGCTGGCGAGGCACCATCGTCGGGTGCGCGGCGAACAGGAGCAGCTCCGCCACCGGCCCCGCCTGCCCCCGCAGCACCGCGCGCGTCAGCGCCCCATCCGGAGCCGACCCGCCGCTGCGCGTGTAGACGAGGCCCGGCTCGCGAACCTCCCCCACCTCCAGCTTCACGTCGGTGAGCGAGGCCGCCGCCCGCGTCAGCGCCGCCACCGCCGCGGTGGTGATGGCGTCCACCGACTCCTGCCGGTACCGCCCGGTGCCCACGAGCTGCGCCACCAGCCGCGAGTCATAACCTCCCATCGACGAGTGCGTGTGCGTGGCCATCACCAGCACCTCGCCCAGCCCCGACGCGGCGGACTGAGCGCGCACGCGCTCCAGCACCTCGGTGGTGACGGACAGCAGCTCCAGCGACACCAGCCCCACGCGCGTCCCGCCCGCCTCCAGCACCACCGCGCGCGCGTGCAACGGAGGGTCCGCCTGGTCCGCCTCGGGACGGGGCGGCGCGTAGCCGGCCACCACCACCGGGAAGGGCGGCACGAGCGCCACCTTCGCCGCGCCCGCGCGCAGCGGCCCTTCGCCCCGCACCTGCGACAGCAGCACGGGCGCGCGCTCCGCCCAGACGCCGCACCAGTTCCACGACGCCAGCGAGTACGCGGCGCCCACCGTGAGCAGAATCAGGGGAATCAGGGAACGCCAGGGAACGCGTCGCAGGAAGGACATTCGCTGGCCAGACTAACCGCACACCGACGGAGTCGGGAGGCTCGACTGCCCACATCGGCCGACTGTGGCGGCGGGTGGAATACCCACCAGAGAGGCATGCGTTCCTGTTCCGCTCACCGCCTGAAAGGAGTAAGGCACCGCGCCATGTGCGGCATCTTCGGAATCGTGGGGCACGCAGAGGCCTCCAACCTGACGTACCTGGGACTGCATGCCCTCCAGCATCGCGGGCAGGAGTCCGCGGGCATCGTGTCCTCTGACGGCAACTCCCTGCGCGCACACCGGCAGATGGGGCTGGTCGCGGACATCTTCGACGCGCCGGTGCTTGCTGGCCTGCCTGGGCAGGCGGCAATCGGGCACGTGCGCTACTCCACCGCGGGCGGCAGCGCGCTGAAGAACGCGCAGCCCCTCTTCGTGCAGTACGCGGGCGGCCAGTGCGCCATCGCCCACAACGGCAACCTGGTCAACGCGGCCGAGCTGAAGGGACTGCTTGAGGCCGACGGCGCCATCTTCCAGTCGGACGCGGACACGGAGGTCATCATGCACCTCCTGGCCCGCTCCAAGCAGCCCACCTTCGAGCAGAAGCTCGTGGAGGCGCTGCGCCGGGTGAAGGGCGCGTACAGCATCCTGGTCCTCACGGAGAACAAGCTCGTCGCCGTGAGAGACCCGATGGGCATCCGTCCGCTGGTGCTGGGGCGGATGAAGGAAGGCGCGTACGTGCTCGCCAGCGAGTCGACGGCGCTGGACCTCATCGAGGCGGACATCGTGCGCGAGCTGGAGCCGGGCGAGCTGCTCGTCATCGAGAACGGCGTCATGCGCACCAGCCGCCCCTTCGAGGAGCCGAAGCGGCTGGCCCAGTGCATCTTCGAGCACGTGTACTTCGCGCGCCCGGACTCCACGCTGTTCGGCAACAACGTGTACGAGGTGCGCAAGCGCCTGGGCATGCAGCTCGCGCGTGAGCAGCCGGCCGAGGCCGACCTGGTCATCGCGGTGCCGGACTCGGGTGTGGCGGCGGCCATCGGCTACTCGCAGCAGAGCGGGATTCCGTACGACGTGGGCCTCATCCGCAGCCACTACGTGGGCCGCACCTTCATCGAGCCGCAGCAGTCCATCCGTCACTTCGGCGTGAAGCTGAAGCTGTCCGCGGTGCGGCAGGTGCTGAAGGGCAAGCGCGTGGTGGTGGTGGACGACTCCATCGTCCGTGGCACCACGAGCCGCAAAATCGTGAAGATGATCAAGGCCGCGGGCGCGGTGGAGGTGCACCTGCGCATCTCCTCTCCGCCGACGAAGTGGCCCTGCTACTACGGCATCGACACGCCGAGCCGCCAGGAGCTCATCGCCGCCACGCACACCACCGACGAGATTGCGAAGTACGTCACGGCGGACTCGCTGGGCTACATCTCCATCGAGGGCCTGGGCGAGGCGGTGGGCGACAAGAAGCGCGACAAGTTCTGCACCGCGTGCTTCTCCGGGCAGTACCTCATGGGCGAGCTGACCGCGCCCGCGGAAGCGCCCACCAAGCTGATTGCCTGAGGCCTGCGCGCGTCCCGCGTGGACGGCCTCACGAGGCCCCCTGCCCTCACGGGTCGGGGGCCTTGTCGTTTCCAGGCGTCAGTGCTGGTTGTCGAACTTGATGCCCTCGCGGACCTCGCTGAGGGCGCCCTCGGTGAGCTCGATGGCCTTCACGCGGTGGCCGCCCTTGTCGGCATTGGCGTTCTTCAGCGACGTGAGGGCCCGCTCCAGGTGGGCGAGCGCATCGCGCATCTTCGGCTGGCGGTCGGCGTACGCGTGGTTGGCGAAGCCGCCCAGGAAGAAGGCGGCGGTGACGGCGACGAGGGTGCGGCGCATGGTGGGCTCCTGGAGGAAAAAAGGGTGTCTTCCCTCCTGAACCCAGGTGCCCGCCGGAAGTTGCGCGGCATTCAGGCCGCGTCCGTCTCCGGCAGTGCACCGGGCAGCGGCCTGCCGTCGATGAAGTCGGTGAGGTCCGCGGGCAGCGGCGCCTCGAACACGACCTGCTCCCTCGAGCCCGGGTGCGGGAAGACGATGCGCGCGGCGTGCAGCGCGTGCCGGGGCAGGCGCAGGCGGCGCCACGCCTCGGGCTCCAGGCAGCTCTTGCTGAAGCGGTCGAAGTAGCCGGGGTCCGGCCCGTACATCTTGTCGCCCACGAGTGGGAAGCCCGCCTCGCGCAGGTGGATGCGAATCTGGTGCTGCCGTCCCGTCTCGGGGAAGCAGCGCAGCAGTGCGAAGGGCTCGCCGTCGCGGGAGAAGCGCTGGAGCACCTGGAAGCGCGTGCGGCTCTCCTTCCCCTCCACGGGGTCGATGCGCACGGCGATGCGGATGAGCTCGGTGCCCTCGGCGATGGGCGCGTCCACGACGAACGAGTCCTCGGGCGGGTGTCCCTCGCAGATGGCGAGGTACTCCTTGTGCACGTCGCGCGACATGAAGAGTCGGCCCAGCACGCGGCAGGACTCGGTGGTGCGGCCGCAGACGACGAGGCCGCTCGTCTCGCGGTCCAGCCGGTGCGCGGGCTCCGCGTGCCGCTCTCCGAAGCGCTCGCGCAGCAGCGTGACCAGGGTGCCCTTGTGGTAGCGCGCCGTGGGGTGGATGGGCAGCCCCGCCGGCTTGTCGAGCACCATCAGCCACGCGTCCTGGAAGACGACGGGCAGCGCGGTGGGCGTCTCGGGCTCCTCGCTGGCGCGGCGGCGGAGGCGGAAGGTGAGCCCCGGGTAGACGGGCGTGGACGGCTTGAGGCGCCGCTCGTCGCAGAGGATGCCGCGCCGGATGACGCCCTGCAGGCGCTCGCGCGTCATGCGGCGGATCTTCTGGCCCAGGTACCGGTCCAGCCGCCACCCCGCATAGTTGGGCTCCACGACGAAGACGATGTCGACGTAGCCGTCGGGCGCTTCATCCGCGGTAGGTGTATCCTGCTCGCTGTGCATGGGCCGTTACGCGCGCTCTAACACGCCCGGCCCCGGTGCACAGTCCACCCGACGAGCAAACGGGCACCACCCCGCTCCCCCGAGGAGGAGCGAAGCCGGTGCCCGTCAGGTGAGTCCGAGAACCTCCGGCCTCAGGCCGAGGCCACGCGCAGCGGAGCGCCCTCCACCTTCAGGTAGCGCGCGAACAGGTCGGCGATGCGCTCGCTGGCGCGGCCGTCCCACAGGTCCGGGATGCGGCCCTTCTTGCCCTGGCCATCGAGGACGCGGTCCGCGGCCTGGCGGATGTGGTCCGGGTCGGTGCCGACGACTTCGTTGGTGCCCTGCTCCACGGTGATGGGGCGCTCGGTCTGCTCGCGCAGGGTGAGGCACGGCACGCCCAGCGCGGTGGTCTCCTCCTGGAGGCCGCCCGAGTCGGTGAGGATGAGCTTCGCCTGCGACGTCAGCGCGACGAACTCCATGTGGCCCATGGGGTCCACGGGGCGCAGGTTCGGGTGACGCTCGAACCAGTGGCCCAGGCCCTGCTCGGCAATCATCTTCCGCGTGCGCGGGTGCACCGGGAAGATGACGGGCAGCCGCGTGGACACGTGAGCCACCGCGGACAGGAGCCCGCCCAGCAGCCTCGGGTCATCCACGTTGGACGGCCGGTGCAGCGTGCACACCGCGTAGCCGCGCGGGGTGATTCCCAAATCCTTCAGCGTGGGCAGCCGGTCCGCCTTCTCCTTGGACGCGATGAGCGAGTCGATCATCACGTTGCCCACGAAGTGGATGCGGTCCGGGTCACAGCCCTCCTTGAGGAGGTTGGCGTCCGCGTCGCGCGAGGGCGTCAGCAGCAGGTCGGACAGCCGGTCGGTGACGACGCGGTTGACCTCCTCCGGCTGGTGCTGGACGTGGCTGCGCAGGCCCGCTTCGACGTGGGCTAGGGGAATGGCCAGCTTGGACGTCACCAGCGCGGCGGCGATGGTGCTGTTCACGTCGCCCACCACGGAGACGAGGTCCGGCTGATGTTCCAGGAAGACCTTCTCCAGCTCCACCATCATCCGCGCGGTCTGCTGCGCGTGACTGCCCGAGCCGATGCCCAGGTGGACATCTGGAGCCGGCAGGCCCAGGTCGGAGAAGAAGACGTCGCTCATCTTGACGTCGTAGTGCTGGCCGGTGTGGACGAGAATCTGCTGGAGCGAGGTGCGCGCGGCGATGGCCTTGTAGATGGGGGCCACCTTCATGAAATTCGGACGCGCACCGACGATGTGGATGACCTTCTTCATGTCGATTGCGAAGCTAGGCACTGCCTTCCAGGTGACTAGTGGTTGAAGGTGGGCACTCCGAGTGGTGGCGGAGATGCGTCCTGAATCTGATAGACGGGGTGTGTCATGCCCGCGTCGCCCGCCTCCAGGACTGTCGCCGTCATCCCCGCCCGCCACGCCAGCACGCGCTTTCCGGGCAAGCCACTCGCCCTCATCGCCGGCCGGCCGATGATTGAGCACGTGTGGCACCGCTGCCAGGAAGCCAACGTCTTCGACGAGGTGGTGGTGGCCACCGACGACGAGCGCATCCGCGCCACGGTGGAGGGCTTCGGCGGCCGGGTGGCCATGACGAGCCCCGACTGCGCCACCGGCACGGACCGGGTGGCGGAGGTGGCACGCGGGCGTCCGGACGTGGACGTCTGGGTGAACGTACAGGGCGACGAGCCGCTGGTGGACCCGGCCGCCCTCCGCGTGCTCGCGAAGCTCTTTCAAGACACCACGGTGCGCATGGGCACGCTGGTGCGCCCCCTGGAACCGGACGAGGCGGGCAGCCCCAACGTGGTGAAGGCGGTGCTCGCGCTCAACGGGGACGCGCTCTACTTCAGCCGGAGCCTCGTGCCCTTCGTCCGCGAGCCGGGCACGCCCGTGAAGCGCTGGGGACACATCGGCCTCTACGGCTACCGGCGGGACGTGCTGCTGTCGCTGGCGGGCCTGGTGCCCACCCCGCTGGAGGAAGCGGAGAAGCTGGAGCAGCTCCGCGCGCTGGAGCACGGCATCTCCATCCGCTGCGCGCAGGTGTCCTGGCGCACGGTGGCGGTGGACGTGCCGGAGGACGTGGCGAAGGTGGAGACCGTCATGCGCGAGCGGGGGCTATAGCCATGGGCTTCTGGAGCGACCTCTTCGGCGGCAAGAAGCAGGAGCCCGCCGCCAGCACACCGGGCACGGAGCCACCGGCCGCGAAGGCGGAAGGAGCCCCAGCGCCGAAGCCGGAACCCGCACCGAAGCCGAAGCCGGAACCCGCACCGAAGCCGAAGCCGGAACCCCGCAAGCAACAGCAGCAGCAAGAGGAGGACGAGGACATGGAGGGCGTGCAGCGGCTGTTGTCCCGGAAGGTGGAGCGGGTGCTGGAGCAGCTCGGCGCGCTGGCGGCGCGGGCGCGCACGGGTGAGGAGGTGCCGTCGCTCACCGTCACGCTGCACCTGGCACACGGGCACTCGATGACGGGCGAGGTGGTGGACTACGTCCCGCGCGAGTCGGTGCTGATGGCGCTGGGCAAGGAGGGCCTGCTCCGGTCCGCGTCGGTGGCCTACGTGGACGTGACGACGGTGGTGGCGGTGTCGGTGGGCAACGCGGACAAGCTGCTGGACATGCCGCCACTGGTGCGGCCGAACCCCACGCGACAGGATTTGATGTCGCTGATGGAGAAGCTGCCGCACGCGATCACCGAGCAGTTCTGGCCTGGCGAGGCGACGCTGGGCGGCCGCCCGCTGCGCTTCGAGGTGGACTGGGTGGGGCTGGACGACGAGCCGGGCCGCCGCGCGCTGGAGGCGGCGATGAACGTCGCGGGCCACGCGCTGCGCGCACTGGCCCAGGAGCAGGGGCGCGAGGTGCTCCGCCGCATCACCACCGTGCGCTTCACCAAGGGCCGCGACACGCGCGCCGCCGTGGAGGGAGAGACGGGCACGGTGACGGTGGCCCCCGGCTCCGCGGACCCGACGGTGTCCGCGTTCCGCAAGGCCTTCGCCGCCGCCATCAGATGACGGGCAGCTCGCCGCTGTCGGGGCCGAGCGGGAAGGCCGCGTCGATGCGGGCCAGCTCCTCGGCGGACAGCTTCAGCGACGCGGCCGCGGCGTTGTCGCGCATGTGGGCCTCGCGGCTGGCCTTGGGAATGGCGAACAGCGAGGGCCGGCGCACGAGGAACCGCAGCGCCACCTGGAACGGGCTGACGCCGTGCGCGCGGGCAATGGCCCCCAGCACCTTGCCGCCCTTGCTGCCGGGACTCGGGAAGTTGCCGTTGCCGAAGGGGCTGTAGCCCACCACCGCCACGCCCTGCGCCTCGCACCACGGAAGCACGGCGTGCTCAATCGCGCGCTCCTCCAGGTGGTACAGCACCTGGTTGCACGCGATGCGCCCCGGCCCCGCCAGCGCGAGCGCTTCCTCCAAATCCTCCACCCCGAAGTTGCTCACGCCCCACGAGCGAATCTTCCCGTCCGCCACCAGCTTCTCGAAGGCGCGCACCGTGTCCTCGAGCGGGTGCGGCCCCGGCCAGTGCAGCAGGTAGCAGTCCAGCCGGTCGGTGCGCAGCCGCTTCAGGCTCCGCTCACACGCGGCCAGCGTGCCCGCGTAGGTGGCGTTGGAGGGCATCACCTTCGACACGAGGAACACCTCGTCGCGGCGGCCGGCAATCGCCTCGGAGACGATGGTCTCCTCCACGCGACCGTGCCCGTACAGCTCGGCCGTGTCCACGTGCGTCAGGCCCAGGTCCAACCCGGTCCGGAGCGCGCGGATGGCGCCTGCCTGGTCGTCCTCCTCCATCTGCCACGTTCCCTGCCCCAGGACGGGAACCGACACACCGGTGCCACCAAACGGGTGCTTCTCCATGACACACCTCGCTATCGAGCCATCCGCCCCGGAAGGATTAACACCACCCAGGAGGACTGGCAGCCCCCTGGAGTGCACGCCCGGAGGGCCCGCGTTAGTCTCCGGCGGTGTCTTCCCCAGAAAAGTCCCCCACGCCCCAGCTCCCCACCCGCGTCACGCTGAGCCGCCTGCTCACCCTGGCGCGACCAGAGCTTCCCACCCTCATCGCCGGCACCGTCTTCCTGCTCGTAAGCAGCGCGTCGACGCTCGCCTACCCGAAGGCCATCGGCAACCTGGTGGACGAGGCGCTCAGCACCCGCAGCCAGGCGATGCTGGACGGGCTCGCGCTGACGATGCTCGGCGTCTTCGTGGTGCAGGGCGTGGCCATGGCGCTGCGCGCCTACTACTTCAACACCGCCGGCGAGCGCGTGGTGTCACGGCTGCGCAAGGACCTCTTCCGAGCGCTGCTGTCGCAGGAGGTGGCCTTCTTCGACGCGCGCCGCACAGGCGAGCTCACCAGCCGGCTCGCCTCGGACACCACCGTCCTGCAGAACACCGTCACCGCCAACATCTCCATGGCCCTGCGCTACACCATGCAGGCGTTGGGCGGCGTGGCGCTCCTCTTCTACACGTCCGCGCGGCTCACCGGCGTCATGCTCGCCGTCATCCCCGCGGTGATAGCGGGCGCGGTGCTCTACGGCCGCCGCGTGCGCGTCATCTCCCGCGAGGTGCAGGACGCGCTGGCCGCCAGCAGCGAGGTGGCCGAGGAGGACCTGTCCGGCATCCGCACCGTCCGCTCCTTCGCCGCCGAGCGCAACGAGGTGGAGCGCTATGGCGTCGCCGTGGACCGCTCCTTCACGCTCGCGAAGGAGCGCACGCGCCAGTCCTCCATCTTCATGGGCGCCGTCTCCATCGCCGGCTACGGCGCCATCGCCGCGGTGCTCTGGTACGGCGGCCGGCTGGTGGTGCAGGGCCACCTGAGCGTGGGCGCGCTCACCTCGTTCCTCATCTACACCATGCTGGTGGCCTTCTCCTTCAGCGCCATGGCGGAGCTGTGGGCGGACTTCATGCGCGCCAGCGGCGCCGCGGACCGCGTCTTCGAATTGCTGGACCGCAAGCCCGCCATCGCCTCCGGCGGCGCGCACGTGCCGGACGTGCGCGGCCACGTGGAGTTCCGCGACGTGCGCTTCGCCTACCCCACGCGCCCCGACATCACCGTGCTCCAGGGACTCAACCTGGAATTGCGCCCCGGTGAAGTCGTAGCGGTGGTGGGCCCCTCGGGCGCGGGCAAGTCCACGCTGGCCTCGCTGCTGTCGCGCTTCTACGACCCGCAGGGCGGCGCGGTGCTGCTGGACGGCCACCCGCTCACCTCGCTGGACCCGGAGTGGCTGCGCCGCAACATCGGCATGGTGGCGCAGGAGCCGCAGCTGTTCTCCTGCTCCATCGCGGACAACATCCGTTACGGCCGGCCGGACGCCACCGACGCGCAGGTGGAAGAGGCCGCCCGCGCCGCCAACGCCCACGCCTACATCCAGCGCTTCCCGGAGGCCTACCGCACCCAGGTGGGCGAGCGCGGCGTGCAGCTGTCCGGCGGCCAGAAGCAGCGCGTGGCCATTGCCCGCGCCGTGCTGAAGGACCCGCGCCTGCTCATCCTCGACGAGGCCACCAGCGCGCTCGACGCGGAGAGCGAGCACCTGGTGAAGGACGCGCTCGAGCGCCTCATGAAGGGCCGCACCACCCTCATCATCGCCCACCGCCTGTCCACCGTGGCCAACGCGGACCGCGTGCTGGTGCTGGAGGGCGGCCAGGTCATCCAGAGCGGCACCCACTCCGCCCTCATGGGCCAGGAAGGCCTCTACCGCCGGCTGGTGGAGCGGCAGTTCGTTGCCGCCTGAACGCTTGCCTGCCCTTCAGGCCCGGTAATGCGGCCAAGGAGTATGGCGCGGGATTTCGGCCGGGATTAGATCCGGGTCCTCGAAAGGAGGTGATGCCTTGACCGACAGCAACTCCAAGGCGTCCACCTCCGCTTCGCTGGCCTGAAAAGGCCGCGCAAGCGGTGGCAGACGCCGGCAGTTCGGGCCCGTTCCCGCCTCGGTGGGGACGGGCCTTTTTACGTCTGCTCGGGAATGCCCACCCGACCTCCCTGTTCCGACGCCCCGGGGGGAGTGGCCGACCCATCACGTTCCATTGCCGGGAGTCTTCAGCCGTGTCCATCACCCCTTGCCCCAGCCCTCTGCCCACCGCCCTCCGTGACGAGGAGGCCGTGGATACGCAGCGCAACCTGTTCTGCCCCAACTACGACGCCTGCCTGCACCTGGTCGTCAAGCGCGGCTGGGAGGGGTGGAGCTGCCGCAACTGCGACCTCCGCCAGTTCCGCGTCGGCCAGCCCACCGCCCGGGAATTCGCCCAATCCCGCCCTGGTGGTTGGGACGGCAACTGACGCCGACCTGCCCGGTCGTCTGCCGAAAACAGAATAATTGACGCATCCCTACCTGAGTTGGCAGAACGGGACATGCGCTCCAAGAAAACCAAGTTCATCTTCGTGACGGGCGGAGTGGTCAGCTCCCTCGGCAAGGGCCTCGCCTCGGCTTCCATTGGCGCCCTGCTGGAGAACCGCGGGCTGGCCGTCACCCTTCTCAAGCTGGACCCGTACATCAACGTGGACCCGGGCACGATGAGCCCGTTCCAGCATGGTGAGGTGTTCGTCACCGAGGATGGCGGTGAGACGGACATGGACCTCGGCCACTACGAGCGTTTCACCAACGCCCGGATGAGCCGGCTCAACAACTTCACCTCCGGCCGCATCTACAACTCCGTCATCATGAAGGAGCGGCGGGGCGAGTACCTGGGCAAGACGGTCCAGGTGATTCCGCACATCACCGACGAAATCAAATCCAGCATCCGCCAGGCCGCGCAGGACGCGGACGTCGTCATCGTCGAAATCGGCGGCACCGTGGGTGACATCGAGTCACTGCCCTTCCTCGAGGCCATCCGCCAGATGCGCTACGACGTGGGCAGCGAGAACGTCGTCTACGTCCACCTCACGCTGCTGCCGTACATCGGCGCGGCCGGCGAGGTGAAGACCAAGCCCACGCAGCACTCGGTGATGAAGCTGCGGGAAATCGGCATCCAGCCGGACTTCCTCGTGTGCCGCACGGACCGCGAGGTGTCGCGCGAGCTGAAGGACAAGATTGCAATGTTCTGCAACGTGGACACGCGCAGCGTGTTCACCTCGCCGGACGTGAAGAGCATCTACGAGCTGCCGCTGGAGCTGCACCGCCAGGGCCTGGACGAGCGGCTCGCGGAGGTCCTCAACATCTGGAGCCGCGCGCCCCACCTCGAGCGGTGGGAGAACATCATCCGCAAGGTGTACGAGCCCGGTCGCGGCCAGGTGCAGGTGGCGATTGTCGGCAAGTACGTGAATCTCACGGAGAGCTACAAGAGCCTCAACGAGGCGCTGCTCCACGGCGGCATCGCCAACGACGTGAAGGTGAACCTGCACTTCGTGGACAGCCAGGACGTGGAGGCGCAGGGGCCGGAGAAGCTGTTGGCCGGCGTGGACGCCATCCTCGTGCCCGGCGGCTTCGGCGTGCGCGGCACGGAAGGCAAGATTGCCGCCGTCCGCTACGCGCGCGAGAAGAAGGTGCCGTTCTTCGGCATCTGCCTCGGCCTGCAGATGGCGGTGGTGGAGTTCAGCCGCACGGTGCTGGGGCTCGCGCAGGCCAACAGCCTGGAGTTCAATGAGCACACCCCGCACCCGGTGGTGACGCTCATGGAGAGCCAGGTGAAGGTCCAGGACAAGGGCGGCACCATGCGCCTGGGCAGCTACGCGTGCGCGCTGAAGCCCGGCTCGCTGGCGCACAAGCTCTACGGCGAGGACCACATCCAGGAGCGCCACCGCCACCGCTACGAGGTCAACAACGCCTACCGCGGCCGCCTCCAGGAGGCGGGCCTCGTCATCTCCGGCCACAACCCGGAGCTGAACCTGGTGGAGATGATTGAGCTGGCGGACCACCCGTACTTCGTCGGCTGCCAGTTCCACCCCGAGTTCAAGAGCAAGCCCTTCGCTCCCCATCCCCTCTTCTCCGGCTTCATCCGCGCGGCGCTCGAGCAGCGCGATGCGATGGCGGCGGCCGGCCAGGTGCGCGCATGAGCACGAGTCCCCTCCCCATCGAGCTCTGCGGCTACAAGGTCGGCCCGGGGCAGAAGCTCTTCGTCATCGCCGGCCCGGACAGCATCGAGTCCGAGGACATGGCCCTGCGCCACGCCCGCATGCTCAAGGAAATAACGGGCAGGCTGGGCGTGCCCTACGCCTTCAAGTGCTCCTACGACAAGGCCAACCGGACCAGCGGGAAGTCCTTCCGGGGCCCGGGCCTCAAGGAAGGGCTGCGAATCCTGAAGCGCGTCCGGGATGAAGTCGGTGTCCCGGTGCTCACGGACGTCCACGAAACCAGCCACGTCGGGCCTGCCTCGGAAGTTGTGGATATCATCCAGATACCGGCCTTCCTGTGCCGGCAGACGGACCTGGTGGAAGCCGTGGCGAGGACTGGAAGGGGCGTCAACCTCAAGAAGGGGCAGTTCGTCGCCCCCAAGGACATCGTCCACTCGGCGCGCAAGGCGTTCGAGGCGGGCAACCCCAACGTGCTCGTCACCGAGCGCGGCTCCACGTTCGGCTACAACAACCTCGTCGTGGACATGCGCGGCCTCGCCCAGATGCGCGAGGCGGGCCTCGCCGTCTGCTTCGATGCGACGCACTCCGTGCAGCTGCCCAGCGCCGGCAACGGCGAGACGGCCGGTGAGCGGAAGTTCGTGGCCCTGCTCGCCCGTTCTGCCGCAGCTGCCGGGATTGACGCGTTGTTCACGGAAGTCCATGAGGATCCGGACCGTGCCCTGTGTGACGGTCCGTGTTCCCTGAATCCACAGATGTTCGAGGACGTGGTACGAAATGTGCTGAACATCCGCCGGGTGCTGGGACACGAGCCCGGTTGATGCGGTTGAGACACGGGGAGGAGACAGGCAAGCCATGGTGACGGAAGCGCCTTCCAAACCTGGAAAGGAAGAGCTGACGTCTCGCGCGGCGCGAGTCCGCCTGCTCGTCTTCGACGTGGACGGGGTCCTCACCGACGGCGGCCTCTACTACGGGGCGCAGGGTGAGCTGATGAAGCGCTTCGACGTGAAGGACGGACACGCCCTGGTCATGGCCCGCTTGTCGGGCCTGCCCGCCGCCGTCCTCACCGCCCGCACCTCGAGCATCGTGGAGGTCCGCGGACGGGAGCTGGGGCTGGCGGCCGTATTCCAAGGCCGCCGCGACAAGGGTGCCGCACTGGACGAGCTGCTCCAGCAGCTCGCTGTCCCCCCTGAGGCCTGCGCCTACATGGGAGACGACCACAACGACCTGGCCCCGCTTTCACGCGTGGGGCTGGCCGCGTGTCCCGCGGATGCGGTTCCAGAAGTGCGTCAGGAGGTCCACTTCGTTACGCAGAGTCCAGGCGGCAGAGGGGCCGCTCGGGAGCTCGTGGAGCTCTGCCTCAAGGCCAGTGGCCGCTGGGACGACGCAGTGGGTCTCATGAGAGGGGCTGATGGACGCGGTGCGCAGAGAGTTGAACAAACCCCGTATTCAAGGTAGGTGAATTACTCCATGGGCAGCGGAATGATGCAGCAAGAGGGGAGTACGGCGATGACGGACCAGCTCTACACGACGCACGACATCAGTCGTTTGCTTCAGGTGGATCCGTCCACGGTGAGCAAGTGGATTGACCGCGGCATCCTGATGGCATTCAGGACGCCGGGTGGCCATCGCCGGGTGCGCTCGGCGGACCTGCGCACGTTCCTCATCACCCACCAGATGCCGGTGCCCGAGGAGCTGGGCAGCGGGACGGTGCGGCTGCTGGTGGTGGACGACGAGCGTCCGGTGCTCGAGGCCATCAAGCGCGCGTTCAAGCCGTATGCGGCGCAGGTGGAGCTGCAGACGACGACGAGCGGCGTGGAGGCCCTGCTGCTGGTGTCCGAGCAGAAGCCGCACGGCATGATCATCGACCTCAACATGCCGGACATCGACGGCCTCGAGGTCTGCCGGCGCATTCGCGCGCGCAAGCAGATGGAGGGCGTGCGGCTCATCACCATGACGTCCCTGCACTCGCCCGAGGTGGTGGACCAGTCGAAGCAGGCCGGCGCGCTCGCGTGCATGGCCAAGCCGCTGGACGTGCAGGAGGTGCTGGAGCTGTTCCGCGTGCCGCTGGCGCTGAGCGCCAAGCGCTAGGAATACAGGGCTTCCGCTACCCCTCGCGGAAGCCCCAGGGAAGTGGGGAGGAAGCCGCGCCCGTCATGCTGGCAGCGGCCTCCCTGGAACGGGTCTGCGCGCGGGTCAGCCCTGGACCTTCACTTCGATGACGCGGGGCTTGGACTCCTCGCGCCGGGGCAGCGTCAGCGTCAGCACGCCCTGCTCGTACTTCGCCTCCACCTTGGAGGCGTCCACGGTGTCCGGCAGCGCGAACGAGCGCGCGAAGCTGCCGAAGCCGCGCTCCTGGCGGCGCACGGTGACGCCCTCGGCCTTCGGCTCCGCCTTGCGCTCGGCCTGCACGGTGAGGACGTCGTTCTCCACCTTCACCTGGATGGCCTTCGCGTCCAGCCCGGGCATGTCGAGGTGCAGCGTCAGTCCGGCCTCGGACTCGACGATGTCCGCCGCGGGCACGCGCTCACGCGGGGCCTGGCGCCACACCGGCTGCGTCAGCTCGCGGAAGAGGGAGTCGAAGTCACGCATCAGCGGGTTGACGACGACGGCGGAGTTGAACGGGTTGCGGGTCTGCATGGTCTTCTCCTGTTCGTGTCGCCTTTTCGGGCGCACGTCATGAACGGCAAAGGGTTGTCCTGGTTCGCGGTCGCCGCGGCCCCCACCGGGCTCCAGCGCCGCCTCACAAGACTCAAGAGAACCATGGATGAAGACGTGTCAAGGAACGCCCCCGAGCCCCGGGGCGCCCCCTCCACGCGCCTTCCCGCCCGCCCGCCTGCCCTCCTGGCGGCCCGGCGTCAGTCGTCGTCGCGGCCCAGGTGGACGGAGACGCTGTCCTCCTCGCGGGACACGTGGACATTCCAGGGACGGCAGCACACCGGACAGTCCTCGACGTACGTCTCCGAGTGGGCGCCGATGGGGTCCACGTCGACCTCTACCTCTTCACCGCAGTAGGGACAGACCCGGGTGGCGGCTTCCGCGAAGGGCTGCATGGGGTGCTTCCTGCCTTTCGGGGCGGGCATGTGCGTCATGGACTGAGCGTCCGCCCTTTCAGACGGTAGACTCCCGAACCATGGCTGCTCCTTCCCGGAATCGCATCGGAGAAATCCTCGTCAAGGCACGCGTCATCGACGACCTGCAGCTGCGCAGCGCGTTGGCCACGCAGGACCAGTGGGGCGGACGCCTGTCGCGCATCGTCGCGGACCTGGGGCTGGCCAGCGAGGAGACCATCGCCGAGGCCATCTGCCAGGGCATGGGCATGCAGCGCGTGCAGCTGGGCAACATCACCCGGGACGCGGGCGCGCTCGCGCGGGTGGACGTGAGCCTGGCGGAGCAGAAGGGCGTCTTCCCGGTGGGCCTGAAGGACAACGGCAAGACGCTGGTGCTGGCCATGGCGGACCCCACGGACCTGGCCACCATCGACCAGGTGGTGGCGAAGAGCCGCGCCCGCGTGGTCGTCATGGTGGCGAGCGAGCGCGAAATCGAGCACGCCATCCTTCGCCACTACCGGAACCAGGAGCCGGTGACGAGCACGCGCTACGGAGGCTCCCGCTCCCAGACGGCCAGCAGCGGGCCCGAGGACCAGGGGGACGACGACGACTTCAAGGTCGTCGACATGAGCGGCAAGACGGTGGTGAAGCGCATCGCCGACATCCTCCCGCCGGAGTCGCCCGCCGCCGCGCCCCCGCCGCCGCCCGTAGCCGCGCGCGCCGCGGAGAAGCCCGCCCCGCCCGTCGCCAACTCGAGCGCCGCGGACATCCTCGATGAAATCCTCGCGGGCGGCACGCCCACGTCCGAGTGGACGGACGAGGACCTGCAGCGGCTCCAGACGGTGCAGCAGAACCAGGAGAAGAGCTCCAAGATTCTGCGCGCCCTGCTGGAGCTGCTCCTGGAGAAGGGCCAGCTCCAGCAGAGGGAGCTGGCGGCGCGGATGCGGATGTAGCCCGCGCAGGCTTTGCGCGGCGCCCGCGCAGGACTTGCGTGCGCGCGCAGGACTTGCGTCGCTTCAGCCCGCTTCCTGGAGCTCCCGCGCGGTGAGCCCCAGGAGGTAGAGGATGGCGTCCAGGCCGCCGGCGGAGATGGACGTGTCGGCCGCTTCGCGCAGCTTCGGCTTCGCGCGGAAGGCGATGCCCAGCCCGGCCTTCTCCAGCATCAGCAAGTCGTTGGCGCCGTCGCCCACGGCGATGACCTGGTCCAGGAGGATGCCCTCCTGCTTCGCGAGCGACTCCAGCAGCTCCGCCTTGCGGCGCGCGTTGACGATGGGCCCCACGGTGCGGCCGGTGAGCTTCCCGTCCTGCGCCTCCAGCACGTTGGAGTACGCGTGGTCGATGCCGAGCCGCGCCTTCAGCGCCTCGGCCGCGACGGAGAAGCCGCCGCTGATGACGGCGGTGCGGTAGCCCAGGCGCTTGAGCACGCGAATCAGCGTCTCCGCGCCTTCGGTGAGCGGCAGGTTGTCAGCGATGCGGCGCAGCACCGCCACGTCCAGGCCCGCGAGCAGCGACACGCGCTGGCGCAGCGACTCGTCGTAGTCCATCTCCCCGTGCATGGCGCGCTCGGTGATGCGCGACACCTGCTCGCCCACGCCGTGCGCGCGCGCCAGCTCGTCGATGACCTCGATGCGAATGAGCGTGGAGTCCATGTCCATCACCACCATCCGCTTGCCGCGCCGGAAGAGGCTCTCGCGCTGCAGCGCCACGTCGAAGGAGCCGGCCTCCATGGACAGCGCGAGCAGCGCGCGCTTGAGCGCATCCGGCGTCGTGCCCGGCGGTAGGGTGAGGTGGAACTCCACCGAGCCCAGGTGCGTCTCCGTCAGGCGCGTAATCCGCTCGATGTTGGCGCCGTGCGCGGCCAGGCGCTGCGCCACCGCGTGCAGCTCGCGGGCGCCCAGCGCGCGGCCCACGGCGGTGACGACGTAGCGCACGGGCCCCGCGTCCAGGGCCGTGGGAGCCGGAGGCGGCGCGTCCACCACCTGGAAGTCCAGCGCCACGCCCAGCTCATGCGCGGCGAAGAGCAGCTCCTTGAGGACGCCGCGCGCCTCGGGCAGGTGCACCAGCAGGCAGAGGGTGAGCCGGCCCTGCACCACCACCTGCTCCACGTCGAGCAGCTCGGCTCCGGAGTCGGCGAGCAGGCCGGTGAGGCGGGAGGTGATGCCGGGAGCGTCTCTCCCGGTGACGGTGACGAGCACTCGCTCGGACGGGCGCGGAGTCATGGGCGCCCGTCAGTGTGGCAGCCCCGCCCGCGCCCGGCGAGCCCGGAGTGGGCGGAAGGCCGCCCTCCCGACGGTTACTCCTTCGGCGCGTCCGAGGAGAGGACGAGGTCGCCGCGGGCGAGGAACTCCCGCTCCGGGAAGGCCTTGTAGAAGTCCTCCAGCATGGCGTCCACGTCCGGGTAGCGCTGCTCGCGCTTGTCCTGGGTGGCCTTGTCGAAGACCTGGTCCAGTCCGCTGGGGGCCTCGGGGTTGACCTCGGAGGGCAGCGGCGAGCGGCGGCCCGGAATCTGCCCGGTGAGCATCTCGTAGAGGAGGATGCCCAGCCCGTACACGTCCGCGGCGGCGCCCGGCTCCTTGGCCCCCCGGTTCATCAGCTCGGGCGCCATATAGGCCATGCCGCCGGTGCCCACGAAGACCTGGGGCATGCCCTTGGTGGCGTCCACCTCCACCACGCGGCCGAGGCCGAAGTCGGCCAGCTTCGCGTTGCCGTACGCGTCGAAGAGGACGTTCTCCGGCTTGAGGTTGTGGTGCGTGAGGCCGGCGGCGTGCGCGGCCCGCAGCCCGTAGGCCATCTGCAGGAAGGCGCGCAGCGCGAAGGGCACCGGCACGCCGTTGCCACCGCCCGCCTCCAGCCGCTCCTTGAGGCTGCCGTGCATCAGCTCCAGCACGAAGTAGGGCCGAGACGCTTCCACGTTCTGGTCCACCACCTGGACCACGCCCGGGTGGCGCACCTGGGCCTGGGCGCACAGCTCCTTCTTCAGGCGCTTGAGCACCTCACCGCGCTGGAGGAAGGAGAAGTAGCCGAAGATGTCCTTGAGCTCCTTGAGGCAGATGTCCAGCCCCAGCGCGGTGAAGCGGCCCTTGAAGACGGTGCCGAGCGGCCCGGTGC
Source organism: Pyxidicoccus caerfyrddinensis (assembly GCF_010894405.1). Classification (GTDB taxonomy): domain Bacteria; phylum Myxococcota; class Myxococcia; order Myxococcales; family Myxococcaceae; genus Myxococcus; species Myxococcus caerfyrddinensis. Next base: position 748,330 of record NZ_JAAIYA010000002.1, on the reverse strand, counting down.
CGATGGGGTCGAACTTCTGGTAGCGCAGGTCCAGCTCCGCGCCCTTGGAGGCAGCAGGAGCAGCGGCGGCCGGCGCGGCGGCGGGGGCGGGAGCGGCGGGAGGAGGCATGGGGGCGGCGGCGAGCGGCGAGGTGATGGAGGGCAGCGGCGAGGTGCCGGGCGCGGGCGTGGTGGGCGCGAAGGGCGCGGGCGCGATGATGGTCGCCTCCCTGCGCGGCTCGGGGGTGGGGGCTTCCACGCGGGCCACGGGGGCCGGCGCGGGCGCGGGGGGCGGAGGCAGCGGGAGCGGCGTGGCCTGCGGCGCCGTCACGTCCAGCGCGGGCATGGCGGTGCGCGAGGGGCGCTGGGCCGGGGGCACGGGCGGAGGCGGCGCGAGCGGTGCCGGCGGCTGGGGCGGCGCCATCACCTCCGTTTCGTCCAGCAGCAGCTCCGGCGGGGGCGGCGGCACCTGCATCGGCTCTTCGGTGCCGGGGGCCACGGGGGGCTCGTCGTCGGCGGGGACGAGCTGATCCGCGAAGAACTCGCCCACCTCGGTGGTGAAGCGGTCCTGCATGTCCCCACCGACCACGCGCTCGCCCTGCTCGGTGAGCTTGAGCTGGGCCTCGCGGTCCATGGCGATGTAGTGGAACTTGCGCAGGAAGAAGAAGTAGTTGTCGAACTCCAGCGACACGGACGGCTCGAGCGCGGCCTTCACATCGGCCAGCTTGTTCGAGCGTCCAAGACGGCCGTTCTCCCTCAGGTTGCGGAGGATGAACAGCGCCTCGCCACTGACGGTGTCGCGGTTGATGGCGGGCTTCGGCATGGGTGGGGGACTCTACGCCGTCCCAGCGCCACCGCTCAACGTGTGACTGCCGGTAAAGCGCGCGGCCCGCAGGTAGAACGCGCCGCTACTTGATGCGCAGCAGCTGCTTCACCGTCTCCAGCACTTCCACGAAGCGCACCGGCTTGCGCAGGTAGATGTCCACGCCCAGCTGCATGGCGCGGTCCTGCGCCTCCTTGCCGCCGGCGGAGATGGCGATGATGGGGATGGCCCTCAGGGCCTCCTCCTCGCGGATGCGCTCCACCAGGGCGAAGCCGTCCATCACCGGCATGTACAGGTCCGTCATCACCAGGTTGAAGCGGCCCTCGCGCAGCATCAGCAGCGCGTGGTGCCCGTCCGGCGCGAAGTGGACCTCCAGGGGCACCTTGCCGTGCAGCTCCCCGCTGGCCAGCTTCTTGAGGACGTAGCTGTACATCTCGATGATGTGCGGGTTGTCCTCGACGATGAGCACACGGTACCCCTCGTGCTCGGCGTGGGACGCGTGGCTGTCAGCTCCTGCCGCACTCAAGATGTCACCCAGTTTCCGCCGGTCCTCTTCGCGCTCCACGCGGACGCCAACGCCTCCGGGATGATCGGAGGCCGCCGGCCTGACCCAGGCCACGATTCCGGTGACTTCTACCGGATCCAGCAGCCCCGGGAAAGAAAGTGCGAGCCGCACCGGGTCACCCAGGGTGAATGCCTGCTCGGTCTGTACGAAGAGTCCCGTATGGGACAGGTTCTCCGTCACGTCCCGGGCCTGGCGCCCGTCCGTGTAGTCCACCCTCAGCACGGCCGGGACCCGGGTGTGCTGGCGCTTGTTCTCTGGTCCCGGGCTCATAACAAGGCGTTGAAATCGCTCGGCAATTTGCTGATGGCCGCCCAGTGTAGCGTCGAGGGTTTATGTTGACAACGCAGCCATTGGGGCAATACGTACGCCCCGCCATGGCGGAGCCCCTGTTCACCCCTGAAGAGCAGAAGAAGTTCGACGCGGGAATCGCGGAGATCATCTCCCACTACCCTCCGGATCGCAAAAGCGCGGGCATGCTCCCGGCGCTGCGACTGCTCCAGGAGCTCAAGGGTTGGCTCCCCCCGGAAGGTCTGAGGCTGGTGGCCAAGAGCCTGGACGCCACCCCGGAGCGCGCCATGGAAGTGGCGAGCTTCTACGTGATGTACCACCTCAAGAAGCCGGGCAAGTACGTCATCGACGTCTGCACCAACCTCTCCTGCTCCCTCTGGGGCGCGGAGAAGATGCTCGCCTACCTGGAGGAGAAGCTCGGCCTCAAGGCGGGTGAAGCCAACGAGAAGTTCACCTTGCGGGAGACCGAGTGCCTCGCCTCGTGCGGCACCGCGCCCTGCCTGCAAATCAACGAGGATCATCACGAGAGCCTCACCCGGGCGAAGCTGGACGCCATCCTCGCCAAGCTGAGCTGATCCTCCACCCCTTCCCTTTCAGGACGTCATCCATCATGGCCTCTACGGCAAAGGCGATTGAACCGATCATCTCGGCGGCCTGGGGCAAGCCGCAGTCCTGGACCCTGGACAGCTACCGCAAGCGCGGCGGCTACGAGGCGCTGAAGAAGGCGCTGGAGATGCAGCCGGCCGCCATCATCGACGAGGTGAAGAAGTCCAACCTCCGCGGGCGCGGCGGCGCGGGCTTCCCCACCGGCCTCAAGTGGAGCTTCGTCCCCAAGGACAGCCCCAAGCCCAAGTACCTCGCCGTCAACGGCGACGAGTCCGAGCCGGGCACCTTCAAGGACCGCTACATCCTCAGCGACGACCCGCACATGATGCTGGAGGGCATCGCCATCGCGTCCTACGCGCTGGGCGTGCACACCTGCTACGTGTACCTGCGCGGCGAGTTCAAGCACGAGGCGCAGCGCACGCAGGCCGCCATCGATGAGGCCTACAAGGCGGGCATCTTCGGCAAGACGCTCTTGGGCAAGGACTTCGAGCTCAACTGCTACGTGGTGCGCGGCGCGGGCGCGTACATCTGCGGCGAGGAGACGGCGCTCCTGGAGAGCCTGGAGGGCAAGAAGGGCTGGCCCCGCCTGAAGCCCCCGTTCCCCGCGGTGGTGGGCCTGTTCGGCTGCCCCACGGTGGTGAACAACGTGGAGACGCTCGCCAGCGTGCCCGCCGTGTTCCAGAAGGGCGCGGACGCCTACGCGAAGCTGGGCACCGACAAGTCCGGCGGCACGCGCCTCGTCTGCCTCTCCGGTTCGGTGAACCGGCCGGGCGTGTACGAGGTGTCCATGTTCACCACGCTCTCCGAGCTCATCTACGACGACAAGTACGGCCGCGGTCTGCCGGCGGGTCGCAAGGTGAAGGCGGTGATTCCGGGCGGCTCCTCGGCACCGGTGCTGGGCGCGGACGAGCTGGACGTGGCCATGGAGTTCGAGGCCCTCAAGGTGAAGCAGACCATGGCGGGCTCCGGCGGCGTCATCGTCATGGACGACGCCACCTGCATGGTGCGCAGCCTGTGGCGCGTGGCGCGCTTCTACGCGGAAGAGTCCTGCGGCCAGTGCACGCCGTGCCGCGAGGGCACGCCCTGGCAGACGCGCCTCTTGCGCAAGATTGAAGAGGGCCGCGGGGAGCCGGGCGACATCGACATGCTGTCCAATGTCGCGTCGTCGATTGCCCCCTACCCGCCCATCGGCCTGGGCAACACCATCTGCGCGCTCGGCGACGCGGCCGCGCTGCCCACGCACTCGTTCCTCATGCGGTACCGGGACGAGTTCGAGGCCCACATCCGTGAGCACCGCTGCCCGTTCGGCGACAAGCCCTGGGGTTCGTTCGGAGACTGGTCTTGAACATCGAGCTCATCCTCTTCGGGGCGTTCGCGCTCCTGACGCTGCTGTCGGCCGGCATGGTCATCTTCGCCCGGAGCCCCATCAACTCCGCCATGGCGCTGGTGTCGACGTTCTTCTTCCTGGCCGGCATCTACGTGCTGCTCTGGGCGCACACCGTGGCGGTGATGCAGGTGCTCGTGTACGCGGGCGCCATCATGGTGCTGTTCCTCTTCGTCATCATGCTGCTCAACCTGGGTGAGTCGCCCACGCGTGGGCGGCCCACGCTGGCTCGCCTGGCGGGTGGCGCGGCGACGGTCGGCCTGCTGGCGGTGCTGACCATCACCCTGCTCAAGCTGCCCCAGGGCGCCAGCGCCATGGGCCCGGAGGCACAGGCCTCCTTCGGCACCATGGCGACGATGGGCCAGGTCATCTTCACCCAGTGGCTCTTTCCCTTTGAAGCGGTGAGCCTGCTCTTGCTGGTGGCCATGGTGGGCGCGGTGGTCGTGGCCAAGTCGCGAATCTGATCGCCGTTTCCGGACAACTTTCTGTGCTACATGGCGGCGCACGGTTGCCGCTCGCGAGGCCCCGAATCGGCCCATGGTCCCCATCACCTACTACCTCCTGCTTGCCGCCGCGCTGTTCTGCATGGGCATGTTCGGCGTGCTGGTGCGCCGCAACGCACTGGTCGTCTTCATGTGCGTGGAGCTGATGCTCAACGCGGCGAATCTGACGTTCCTCGCCTTCGCGCGCATGCGCGGTGACAGCATCGGCCACGTGTCCGCCTTCTTCGTCATCGCCGTCGCGGCGGCCGAGGCGGCCATCGGTCTGGCCATCGTCATCGCCGTCTTCCGCAGCCGCGGCAGCGTCCTGGTGGAAGACATCCGGACGATGAAGCACTGACGCCCGCCCCGCCAGGAGCCTTCTTCCCATGAACCTTGCCGAATTCTTCCAGGTGGCGCCCGTCGCTCCGGACCTGCTGGCGCCCTCTCTGGGGCTCATCATCGCGCTGCCGCTGCTGGGCGCGTTCATCTGTGGCGTGTTCGGCCGGATGCTGGGCCGCGCCAACGTGCACCTCATCGCCTGCTCGGCGGTGGCCGGCGCCTTCGTGCTGAGCGTGCTGGCCTTCTGGGCCACCAGCCACACCGCCCCCGGCGCGGGGGACGGCGCGCGGCGGCTGCTCGCCTTCTACCGGAACCCCTTCGGCATCGAAGCCGACTTCGTCCGCTACGCGCTGGCGTATGACTACGGCACGTGGTTCGCCGTGGGCGACTTCCGGGTGAACTTCGGGCTGGCGGTGGACCACCTGTCCGGAATCCTCCTGCTGGTCATCACCGGCGTGGGCTTCCTCATCCACCTGTACTCCACCAGCTACATGGAGCACGACGACGGGTACTGGCGGTACTTCGCGTACCTCAACCTCTTCGTCGCGGCGATGCTGACGCTGGTGCTGGCCGACAACCTCGTCCTGCTCTTCGTGGGCTGGGAGGGCGTGGGCATGGCCAGCTACCTGCTCATCGGCTTCTGGTACACGGACCCGGCCAAGGCGTGGGCGGGGCGCAAGGCCTTCGTCACCAACCGCATCGGCGACTTCGCCTTCCTCATCGCCACGTTCCTGATGGTGCTGCTGGTCTCCGCCTTCACGCGCCAGGCGAACGCCGGCGACTACGCCATGGCCGGCAGCAACAGCCAGCGCTACCAGGCCGCGCTGCAGGAGAAGGGCCCCCTCACCTTCAAGGGCCTGGAGAAGATGGCCGAGGGCCTGATGGACTCCAACAGCGACAAGGTGGACCTCACCACCCCCATCGAGGCGGGCCCGCTGGAGGGCTACACCTTCGGCGGGGTGATGACGGCCGCGTTGCTGCTGTTCCTGTTGGGCGCGGCGGGCAAGAGCGCGCAGCTGCCGCTCTACGTCTGGCTGCCGGACGCCATGGCCGGCCCGACGCCGGTCTCCGCCCTCATCCACGCGGCGACGATGGTGACCGCGGGCGTCTACCTCTTCAGCCGCATGGCCGCGCTGCTGGTGCTGAGCCCCACCGCCATGGCCACGGTGGCCATCATCGGCGCGCTCACCTCGCTGCTGGCGGCGCTCATCGCCTTCGCGCAGGACGACATCAAGAAGGTGCTCGCCTACTCCACCGTGTCCCAGCTGGGCATCATGTTCATGGGCGTGGGCATGGGCATCTTCTGGGCGGCGGTGCTGCACCTGGTGACGCACGCGTTCTTCAAGGCCTGCCTCTTCCTCGGCGCCGGCAGCGTGATGCACGGCAACGGCGACGAGACGGACATCAAGAAGCTGGGCGGCCTGCGCCACGAGATGAAGTGGACGTGGGGCACCTTCCTGGTGGCCACGCTCGCCATCACCGGCATCATCCCGCTGTCCGGCTTCTTCTCGAAGGATGCCATCCTCCACGGCGTGCACCACAACCACCTGGAGGGCCTGCACTGGGTCTCCAGCGCCGTCTACTACCTGGGCCTGGTCATCGCCGCGAGCACGGCCTTCTACATGACGCGCCTGTACCTGCTCACCTTCGAGGGTCCCCGCTCGAAGGAGGCCCGGGTGGCGCACGCGCACGAGAGCGCCTGGCAGATGACGCTGCCGCTGGTGGTGCTGGCGGTGCTCAGCGTGGTGGCCGCGGTGTACGCCTTCCCGCTGATGCGCTCGTCCTCCGGCCAGCCGCAGGCGGTGTTCGAGAACTTCCTCAGCCCGGTGTTCAGCGCCATGAACCGCATCGCCAACGGGGCGAAGACGGTGGAGCTGGACACCAGCGTTCCCCACCTGGCCGACTACGTCTTCGCCTGGCTGGTGGCGCTGTCGGGCGGCGGTGCGGCGGCCTTCCTGTACCTGCGCTTCTTCCCGGCGCGGGCGGGCCAGCCGGCTCCGGCCTTCGCCCGGGCGGTGCGCCGCACGGCGCAGAACAAGTTCTACGTGGATGAGCTGTACGAGTTCATCGTCATCCGGCCCGTGAAGTTCATGAGCTTCATCCTCTTCCGCGTGGTGGACGCGCTCCTCATCGACACCGTCGCGGTGCGCGGCACGGCGTGGGTGACGGCCCGCGTGGGCAGCGCGCTGCGCTACGTGCAGACGGGCGACGCCCAGGCCTACGCCGCAGTGATGGCCCTCGCCCTGCTGGGCGGCGTGGCCTACGCCCTCATCCAGGTGATGCAATGAGCTTCTTCGACACCCACCTGCTCAACCTCGTCGTCTTCCTGCCGCTCGTCTTCGCGGCGCTGGTGCTGGTGCTGCCCGGAAGCGAGCCCGGGCAGATTCGCACCGTCACCTTCATCGCCATGCTGGTGGACGCCGTCTTCGGGGTCTGGGCCTACCTGCGCTACGTGCCGGGCGGGCCGGAGTTCCAGCTTGAGTACCGGGTGCCCTGGTTCGAGATGTTCGGCACCAGCTACCACATCGGCGTGGACGGCCTGGCGGTGAGCCTGCTGCTGCTCACCGTGTTCCTGGGCCCCCTGGTAGTGCTGGCCTCCACCACGTACATCAGCCACCGCATCAAGGAGTTCCACCTGGCGCTGCTGGTGCTCCAGACGACGATGCTGGGCGCGCTGGTGTCGCTGGACGTGCTGCTCTTCTACGTCTTCTTCGAGGCCATGCTCATCCCCATGTACCTGATGGTGGGTGTGTGGGGTGCCGAGGACCGGCAGATGGCGGCGGTGAAGTTCTTCCTCTACACGCTGGCCGGCTCGCTGCTGATGCTGGTGGCCATCATCGCCGTGTACTTCATCAGCGCGCCCGCGGGCAGCCGCTCGTTCGACTACGCCGCCCTCTACAACGGCCTGCTGGACGCCAACCGCCAGGTGACGGCGTGCATGGGCGGGCCTCAGGGCGCGTGTGACTCGCTGAGCGGGCTCGCCAGGACGATGCACACCTGGGGCCCGTGGCTGTTCGCCGCCTTCGCGCTGGCGTTCGCCATCAAGGTGCCGATGTGGCCGGTGCACACGTGGTTGCCGGACGCGCACGTGCAGGCGCCGGTGGCCGGCTCCATGATTCTGGCCGGCGTGATGCTGAAGATGGGCACCTTCGGCTTCTGGCGCTTCGCGATTCCCCTCTTCCCCGCGGCCGCGCAGAACGCGCGGCCGTTCCTGGCGGTGCTGTCCGTCATCGGCATCGTCTACGGCGCGCTGATGTGCCTGGCGCAGCGGGACATCAAGAAGCTGATTGCGTACTCGTCGGTGAGCCACCTGGGCTACTGCATGCTGGGCATCCTGGCCGTGACGGCCGAGGGCGCCACCGGCAGCGCGTACCAGATGCTCAACCACGGCGTGTCCACGGGCGCGCTGTTCCTCCTCTTCGGCTTCCTCTACGAGCGGCGCCACTCGCGGCTCATGGCGGACTTCGGCGGCATCGCGAAGGTGATGCCGGTGTTCACCGCGGCCTTCCTCATCATCACCTTCTCGTCGGTGGCGGTGCCGGGCACCAACGGCTTCATCGGTGAGTTCCTGGTGCTGCTGGGTACCTTCAAGAGTGATTTGGGCGTGGCCGCCGGCAACCCGCACCTGACGGTGGTGTTCGGCGCCTTCGCCACGCTGGGCGTCATCCTGGGCGCGGCGTACATGCTGTGGATGGTGCAGAAGGTGTTCTTCGGCGGGCTCACCCACCGGGAGAACCAGCACCTGCGCGACATGAACCTGCGCGAGGGGCTCACCGTGCTGCCCTTCATCATCCTCGTCGGGGTGATGGGCCTGATGCCGCAGCCCTTCCTGGACCGGCTCGCCCCGTCCACGGACCGCTTCCTCGCCCGCGCCCGCGTGGGCACCCCCGGGGCCCCGGTGCAGGACGACCAGGTCCGCGTGGAGGTGATGTCGCTGCCTTCGAGCATCACCGCCGCCGCGCCGTCCGCGCCCGTTCCGCTGGCCGCCGTCCCCTCGCAGCGGCAATAGGCCGAAAGAGCTTCCACCATGAACCTGCCCAATCTCGTCCTGGCAGACTTCCTCCCGCTGCTGCCCGCCATCATCATGGTCGCGGGCGCCTCCATCCTGCTCTTGTCCGAGGTCTTCCTCTCCGCCACCTCGTCGCGCGCCTACCAGGCCGTGCTGACGGTGGTGACGGCGGTAGCGGCCGGCGCGGTGGCCGTGGCGCTGATGTTCGAGCCGCCGCAGGAGGTGCTGCTCGGCTTCGGCGTGCTGGACCCGTTCTCCAGCTTCCTCACCCTCGTGGTGTGCGTGGGCCTGGGCCTGGCGGCGCTCAGCGCGGTGAGCTTCCTGCGCAAGCGCGGCGCGGAGCGCGGTGAGTTCTACGCGCTGATGCTCTTCGCATCCGCGGGCATGAGCCTGCTGGCCATGTCCAACGAGCTCATCACCGTCTTCGTCAACGTGGAGGTGCTCTCCATCGCCACCTACGCGCTGACGGCGTACCTGCGCCGCGGCACGCGGCCCAGCGAGGCGGGCTTCAAGTACTTCATCCTCGGCGCCTTCTCCTCGGCGGTGCTGCTGTACGGCGCGGCGCTCCTGTACGGCGCCACTGGCACCACCCAGCTGACGGCCATGGTGGGTCCGCTGGGCGCGGCGATGCAGAGCCAGCCTGGGCTGGTGTACACGGGCGTCGTGCTGGTGGGCGCGGGCTTCGCCTTCAAGGTGGCCGCGGTGCCCTTCCACATGTGGACGCCGGACGTCTACGAGGGCGCCCCCACTCCCGTCACCGCGCTGATGAGCGCGGGCGTGAAGGCGGCGGCCTTCGCCTCCATGGTTCGCGTGTTCATCACCGTGGGCAAGGGCATCGACCCGCAGATGCTGCTGGCGCTGTTCTCCACCCTGGCCTTCCTCACCATGGTGGCGGGCAACCTGCTGGCCATTCCGCAGCGCAACGTGAAGCGCATGCTGGCGTACTCGTCCATCGCCCACGCCGGCTATCTCCTGGTGGGCGTGGCGGCCCTCTTCGTCACCGCGCCGGGTGAGAGCTTCCGCCTGCTGGGCGCCTCCGCGCTGACGGGCGGCACCGCGCTGGACGTGGCCCGCGCCGAGGCACTGCGCGGCATCCTCTACTACCTGCTGGCCTACACCTTCAGCGCGGTGGGCGCCTTCGCCATGGTCTCCGCCCTGGAGCGCCGCGAGGACGAGGAGAAGGGCACCGCGTGGGATTTGGAGCGCTTCAGCGGGCTGGCGCAGCGCCGGCCGGGCTGGGCCTTCGCCATGGCGGCCTTCATGCTGTCGCTGGGCGGCATTCCTCCCACCATCGGCTTCATGAGCAAGCTGCTCATCTTCCAGGCGGCGGTGGACGCGGGCCTCATCGGCCTCACCATCGTCGGCGTGCTCTCCAGCGCCGCGGGCGTCTATTACTACCTGCGCGTGGTGGTCTACATGTTCATGCGGCCGGTGCCCGAGGGCGCGCAAGTCCTCGAGCGCAGCTGGTCCACCGAGCTGGCGCTGGTGCTGTCCACCGCGGCGGTGGTGGTGCTGGGCATCATCCCCGGCCCCGTCATGGGCTGGCTCGTGCAGGCCAGCACCATCTTCGGCCAGTAGCCTCGCGCAGGGCCTGTCCCCTGCCCGTCCAACGCCCGCCCCGGCCTCGTGCCCGGGCGGGCGTCGTCGTTTCAGGGCAGCGGGCCGCGCAGCTCCAGCGTCTCGTTGCGCACGTCGGCGCCCGCCGCGCGCAGCAGCGCGTCCAGCGGCGCGTCGTCCGTCACCACCACGTTGAGCGACTCCACCGCGTCCCCGCACCCGGCGAAGGCGTCCTCCAGCAGCGCCCGCGCATGGCCGGGCGATGCCGCGAAGAAGGGGAAGAGGAGCCCGGAGGAGGCGCGCACGTCCATCAGCCCCGGCGGGCCTTCCGTGGCCCGGCCCGGTTCCTCCAGCCGCAGCAACCGGTGCGACTCCTTCGTGGCGAAGCGCGACAGCTTGCCCGGCATCAGCCCGAAGGCGGCCGTCAGCGCGTCCTCCTCCGTCGGCGCCACCGGCACCACCCGCAGTCCCGGCGGCGCGGCGGGCAGCGCCGCCACGTGGGCCCGCGTCAGCTTGAGGTTGGCCGCCTGGCGCGCGGGCCGCAGCCCCACCGAGGCGTAGAGGCGCAGCGCGGGCGTGTTGTCTCGCTTCACGTACAGCGCCCACCGCTGACAGCCCTGCGCCCGGAGGCGCTCCGCCAGCCGCGCCATCATCCACCGTCCCAGCCCCTGCCCGCGGGCGGACGCGTCCACCACCAGCTGCCCCACGTAGCCCACCTCGCCCAGCGCCTCCGTCACCCCGTAGGCCACCACCCCACCCGGGCCTTCTGCGAAGACGGTGAGCGGCATGAGCTCGGCCGCCCACAGCGGCGGAGGAGGCGGCGGGTCATCCACCCCCAGCTCCCGAAACAGCCGGGTGAAGACCGCATGGTCCTCGGGCCGCCCGGGTCTCAACACCCACGGCGGCGCCTCTTGTCCCACTTGCACTGCCATCAGTCACCCCTCCCTGCGCATTGGAAGAGCACCGACGGATACCCGAAAACTTTCTGGACGTAGAAAAGAAGGCGGCCCGGCACCCCAGAAGGGTGCCAGGCCGCGGGTCTTCTCAAGGTGACTCACCGGAAGTGCTGAAGGGGTGGGGGGGAACCGCCTTCAGCCTCGCTTCGATGTGTCCCGCGCATTCCTTTAGCAGCCCTCGTGCCAGCGCCCTTTTGGGAGCAAAGTCTAATTTTCTCAAGGGCTTAGCCCATCACCTGACGTTGCTGGCACCGGCCCTTTGCATTTCAGCCCTGAAATGGAGTTGCAGATGTGAAAAGTCCGAGCAATTTCAAGCCTTTGGGCTTTTCACCGATGAACCCCGCCCATTTCGGATCTGAATCCATGAGTGCGGAAAAGTTACACCGGTATGCCCAGGCCCCACCCCGTCGCTATTCGCGGGCCAGATCTGCGGGCGGGCGGAGATTGAGCCGCTTCATCTTCCTCCAGAGGGTGGTGGAAGAGACGCCCAGCTCATCCGCGACGCGGGCGAGGTCCACGCCGTGCCGCTCCAGGGCCTGGGTAATCGCGTGGCGCTCGGCCTCCTCCACCACCTGGGCCAGGGTGGGCCCGGTGCCGGCGGGGCGGCTGCCGCCCTGCCCGTCCAGGAAGGCCACGCTGGGGGTGCCGTGGGACGGCGTGAGGCGGCCCTGGCGCAGGGGGAAGTCCTCGGGCAGCAGCTCGTCGCCCTCCGCGAGGGCGGCGGCCTGCTCCACCAGGTTCTCCAGTTCGCGCACGTTGCCGGGGAAGTTGTAGCCCATCAGGTGGGCCACGGCGGAGGCGGACAGGCGCTTGGGCTTGGGGCTGCGGGCGTTGGCGCGCTCCAGGAAGTGCTCGGCCAGGGAGGGCACGTCCTCCAGGCGCTCACGCAAGGGCGGCACGCGCAGGGCCACCACGTTGAGGCGGTAGAAGAGGTCCTGGCGGAAGCGCTTCTCGCGCACCTCCAGCTCGATGTCGCGGTTGGTGGCGGCCACGGTGCGCACGTCCACGCGCAGCGCGGTGGACTCGCCCACCCGGCGCACCTCGCCCTCCTGCAGCGCGCGCAGCAGCTTGGACTGGAAGGTGGGGCTGGTCTCCGTCACCTCGTCGATGAAGAGCGTGCCGCCGTCCGCCTCCTCGAAGAGGCCGCGGCGGGCCTTCACCGCGCCGGTGAAGGCGCCCTTGGCGTGGCCGAACAGCTCGCTCTCCAGCAGCGACTCGCTGATGGCGGCGCAGTTGACGGGAACGAACGAGCGCACCTTGCGGCGGCTGTGCGCGTGGAGCGCGCGGGCCACCAGCTCCTTGCCGGTGCCGCTCTCGCCCTGGATGAGGACGGTGGCGTCGCTCTGGGCCACGCGCATGAGGCGCGAGGTGAGGTCCCTCATGGCGGCGCTGCGGCCCACCAGCGCGGACAGGCCGTGGCGCTGGTTGAAGTCGGTGGCGAGGTTGTCCACGTCGCGCAGCAGGCGGGCGCGCTCCAGGGCGCGCTCGACGCGGTAGCGCAGCTCGCTCTCCTTGAAGGGCTTGGTGACGTAGTCGTAGGCGCCCAGGCGCATGGCCTCCACCGCGCTCTCGATGGAGCCGAAGGCCGTCATCATGATGACCTGGAGGCGCGGGGCCACCTCCAGCGCGCGCCGGAGCAGCGTGAGCCCGTCCATTGGCTCCATCTTCAAGTCGGTCAGGAGGAGGTCGATGCTGCCGCCGGCCAGCTGGGCCAGGGCCTCCTCGCCGGTGGCGGCCTCGAAGACGGTGTAGTGCTCCGCGCGCAGGAGCAGCGCCGTGGTGGCGCGCATGTTGCGCTGGTCGTCCACGACGAGGATGCGTCCACGGAAGGGCGGGGTGTTCGCGTCGGTCATGGGAAGGACGGGGGCTGCGACAGGGGCAGCCGGAAGGTGAAGGTGGTACCGCGGCCGGGCGTGCTCTCCACGGCGATTTCTCCCCGATGCTCCTCGAGGATGCGCTTGACGACGGCCAGCCCCAGTCCGGTGCCCTGGGCCTTGGTGGTGAAGAAGGGCTCGAAGACGCGGTGGAGCAGCTCCGCGGGAATGCCCGGCCCCTGGTCCGCCACGTCGATGCGCAGCTGGTCCTTGCCCGCGTAGGCCTCGCGGCGGGCGCGCACCTGCACCATGCCTCCCTGTGGCATGGACTGAATCGCGTTGACGGCCACGTTGACCAGCGCCTGGCGGATGAGCCGCCGGTCCATGGGCACCGGCGGCAGCCCCGGCTCCACGTCCGAGTGGATGTGGACGGGCCGGTCCGCTCCCCCACCCTGCACCCGCGCGGCCTCCAGCGAGTCCTGCAGCACGCGCCCCAGGTCCTCGTGCTGGAGCACCGGGTCTCTCGGGCGCGTGTAGTCCAGCAGGTCCCCGACGATGCGGTTGAGCCGGTCGCTCTCCTCGCCCAGGATGTCCAGCAGCATGGCCGCGTCGCCGCCCGGGTCCAGCAGCCGGCGCAGCGAGGCCACCGCGTTGAAGATGACGCCCAGGGGGTTGCGCACCTCGTGGGCGACAATCGCGGACAGCTCGCCCAGCGCGGCCAGCCGCTCGCGCTTCACCATCTCCGCGCGGGTGGCGGCCAGCTCCGCGTAGCTGGCCCACAGCGACTCGTACAGGCGCGCGTTGGCGATGGAGAGCGCCAGCTGGCCGCAGGTGGCCTCGGCCAGCTCGATGAGCTCCGGCCCGAAGGCGCGCGGCCGGCGCGTGTCGTCCACCACCACCACGCCGATGAGCTCCTCGCGCGAGGTGAGCGGCAGGGCGAGCAGCGCCTTCTCTCCGAAGCGCTGGGCCAGGTGCGAGTCGAAGCCGCCGCCCGAGGCAGCTACATCCTCGAGGGCGATGGGCCGACGCTCACGGGCCACCCGCGTGGCTAGGCTGTCCCCGTGCAGCGGCAGCACCACCGTGCGGAAGAAGTCGCGGTGGGCCGTGGAGGCGGCGGCGCCGCGCAGCAGCTTCGCCCCCTCGTCGTACAGCATGATGTAGCAGTTGGACACGTCCAGCAGGTGGACGAGGAAGTCGGACGCCACGTCGAGGATGCTGGAGGTCTCCAGCACGCCCGAGGTGGTGCGCGCCAGGTCCAGGAGCAGCCGCGTCTCCGCGAGCTGGCGCGAGGACTCCGCGCGCAGCCGGCGCTGCTCCAGCAGCGTCACCAGCAACTCCGCCAGCGTCCCCAAGAGCCGCACGTCCCGCGAGTCGAAGGCGTGGCCGGCCGCGCGCAGCACCTGGAGGGTGCCGCACACCTCACCGCCGCGGGTGAGCCGCGCCACCGCGCCACACCCCAGCCGCCCGCCGGACAAGTCTCCCAGCTTCGCGCCCTGGGCCTCGGTGGACAGCCCACCCTCCCCCGAGGCCGCCACCGCCAGCAGACCGGTGAGCCGCGCGGCGTGCTCGCCGTCGCGCACCAGATCCGCCAGCCCCACGTGGGTGGCCAGCGCCAGCGCGCCGCCCGGCGGGGGCGTCAGGTGCAGCGCCGCGGCGCTCCCCTGCAGCAGGTCCGCGACGCGCGCCAGGAAGTCCTCCAGCGAGGGCGGGACGGGCTGCGCGACGAAGCGCGCCACCTGGGCCACGGCCTCCATCTCCCAGCGGCTGCGCGCGCCGTCCGCCTGCACACGCGCGTCCGTCAGCGCGGCGCCCACCACCTTCGCGAAGAGCGTCAGCACCGAGCCATGGCGGGGCGCCACCCACGCACCCTGCACCCACAGCACCTCGGCCTGCGGGCCGCCCACCGGAATGTACACGTGCGTGGGCGAGGCGCGGTCCGCGCCGCCGAACACGGGGCGCGCGTCGGACAGCGACTCCAGGCCCAGGCGCACGTCCTCCGGCAGGGGCTCGCCGTCGCGCGCCAGCAGTCGCTCACCGTCCCAGCGCAGCAGGCGGACGCGGAAGCCCGCGTCCTGCAGCCCCTTCAGCGCCACGCGGCGCACCGCGTCCTCGGAGTGCGCGGACACCAGGCTCGCGGACGTGTCCACCAGGCGCTCGGCGACGGTCATCTCCGGCGGCCGGTCCTGCAAGAGCAGGCAGTTGAGCAGCAGCGCGCTGCCCCCGCCCTCCAGTTGCACGCGCGTGGAGAAGAGGGCCACCTCGCGGGTGACGCCGCCCGCGCAGGGCACCTGGTAGATCTGCGTCTGGGGGACCATCGGCGCGTCGCCGGACTCCAGCAGGCGGTAGCGCTCGGACAGGCGGCTGCGCTCCTCCGGCTGGACGAAGTCCATGACGGAGCGGCCCTCCACCTGCTCGCGGGGAAACCCCAGCATGGCGAGGTAGGCCACGTTGACGGCGGACACGCGTCCGTCGACGACCGCCACCATGGGGTTGCCGAAGGGTTCGATGAGGGCGCGCAGGTCGGCCTCGCTGTAACGCTTCGTGCTCATCCGCGACGCAGCACCCGCTTCTCGCCCACCCTGAGTGTGACCTTCTCCCGGTCGAAGTACTCCGACAGCGGGATGACGAACTTGCGGCTCTGACCGACCATTTCCTTGAAGGCCTGGGTGGTAATCTCCTTCTTCTCGCGAAGGTGGGCAACCAGGCGCTCCCGCAGGCCCGTGAGCGCCCCCGCGTCGAAGCACAGCTCGTCGCTGACGCGCACCGCCATGCCCCCCGCCACCATCACCTTCAACAACTCCTGGAGCCGGGGCATTGGCAGCTGGAGCTTCTGCGCCAGCTCATTGAGGGTGGGAGGCGCCAGCCCCGCCGCGGACAGCTCCGCGGCCAGCTTCGTGCGGGCCGCCTCGTCCCCCAGCGACAGCGTGCGGCCCCGCCCCTTGAGGCGCACCACCTCCTTGTCCAGCTCCACCTTCCCCGCGTCCACCAGCGCCTGCGTCACCCGCTGGAAGGTGCGTGGGTCCAACTCGGCGGACAGGCGCTGGCGCAGCTCCTCGCGCGGCAGGCCCTCACGCAGGGGCTCGCGCTCATGGAAGGCGGCCAGCAGGGCCAGCGCCCGCCCCTGCAGTCCCTCGAAGACCTCGCCGGAGAGGTACAGCCGCCGCTCGCGGTCCACCAGCAGCGCCCCGCCCCGCGCGCCCAGCAACTCCAGCGCGCGCGTCAGGACTTTCGGCCCCAGCCCGGAGCGGCCGAACAGCTCCGGCTGCGTCAGCCCCCGGTAGCCGGCCTGGCGCAGCAGCCACGCGACCTGCCCCGACGGGTCCGCCTCCAAGAGCGGCGCCACCACCGCCGAGCCCCCCTTGCGGCGCCGGGGCGGCGTAATCGACAGGATGCGGCCACCCGCCACCGTGGCCCCGCGGCCGGGCAGCGCGCGCGAGCCACGCAGGATGAAGCGCTGACCCACCAGCGCCCCCACGGGCCCGTCCAGGCGCAGCTGCGCGAGCGCCGTCTCGCCGGGCTCCAGCCGCTCCACGTCCAGCAGCGCCACCGTGGCCTCTACCTGCGCGGTGCCCAGGTGCAGCAGCAGCTTCCGGCGGCGTGGCAGCGCCACTTCCGCCGCGGGCAGCAGCGACAGCTCCACGTCCAGCATGCGCGTCTCCGGCAGCTCCCCCGAGCGCACCAGCACCATGCCCCGGTGCAGCGCCTCCGGCTCCACGCCGGTGACATTCACCGCCGCGCGCTGGCCCGCCTCCACCTTCGGCACCGCCTGCCCGTGCACCTGCACGCCGCGCACGCGAAAAGGCCCGGGCAGCCCGGGCAGCAGCGCCACCGCGTCCTCCACCGCCACCGCGCCCGACAGCAGCGTGCCCGTCACCACCGTGCCGAAGCCTTTGATGGTGAAGACCCGGTCCACCGGCAGGAAGGCGGGCCCCTCCGCCGGGCGCTTCGGCAGGGCGCTCGCGGCGCGGGTGAGCGCGGACTTCAGCGCGTCCAGTCCCTCGCCCGTCTTCGACGAGCAGGGCACCACGGGCGCGCCCTCCAGGAAGGTGCCCGCGGTGAGCGCAACCAGGTCCGCCTCCACCAGCGCGCGCCACTCCGGGCCCAGCTCCGCCAGCAGGTCCGACTTGGTGAGCGCGATGACGCCGGACCTCACGCCGAGCAGCCGGCAGATGTCCAGGTGCTCGCGTGTCTGGGGCATGACGCCCTCGTCCGCGGCCACCACCAGCACCGCCAGGTCCACGCCGCCGGCGCCCGCGGCCATGGCCTTCACGAAGCGCTCGTGGCCGGGCACGTCCACCACGCCGGCCACCGTGCCGTCGTCCAGCGTCAGGTGTGCGAAGCCCAGCTCCAGGGTGATGCCGCGCCGCTTCTCTTCCTTGAGCCGGTCGGTGTCGATACCGGTGAGCGCCTTCACCAGGGACGTCTTGCCGTGGTCGATGTGCCCCGCCGTCCCGACAATCATCGCCCCACCGCGCCGGGGTTCACGCCCCCGCCTTGTCCGGGTCCTCGTCGAAGCGTGCGTCGCCGGTGGACGGCTCGTAGTCCCACGGGAAGACCACCAGCGAGGCGGTGGCCAGCGCGCAGTAGTCCGGCGCGAAGCCCTCCGGCCGCGCCACCAGGCACGCCGTCTCCACCTTCTTCGCGCCCACCTCGCGCGCCAGCTGGGACGCCAGCTCCAGCGTGTCGCCGCTGGAGGCCACGTCATCCACAATCAGCACGCGGCGCCCCTTCAGCTCGCGCGGCATCTCCCCGGCGACCTTCGGCTTGCCCCGGGCGCGCGCGCCCTCGCCCCGGTCGCGGCTGCGGCGGCTGATGCGCACCGGGAAGAACTCGCAGCCGAGCGCCGACGACAGCGCCCCGCCCACGAAGACGCCGCCGTGGGCCACTCCCACCACCGCCTGCGGCGCGAAGGACTCGCGGATGGCGCCGGCCAGCTCCTGCACGGCCCGGTCGAACTCCGCCCAGGTCAGCTCGCGCACGCCCTTGGACTTCTTGCGCGACTGGTCCTTGCCCGTGGGCTGGCGGGGGGCCTCCACCTGCGGCGCCAACACCATGTCCGCGGGAATGGAGACGAGCTTCTCCGCCTGCCGCCGGTCCGCCTTCGACGCGGCAGGGGACGGAGTGGAGGACTTCTTCGGAGAGGACTTCGCGGTGGGCTTGCGCTTGCCCTGGGCCTTGGGCCCGGGCGCTGCCCGCTTGGTGGCCACGGCGTTGACTCCGGATGGGGTGCGGTGCGTGCGGGCCCCGTCATACCCCGGGGCCCACGCCCTGGCCACATCCGGCCGCATTCCACCGCCTCTTCGTCGTCAGATGCCGAAGAGGCGGCGCGCGGCCCGGCGCCCTCAGGCGGTCAGCTTCTCTTCCACCATGCGGTCGGCCACCTGCTCGGGGCGAAGGCCGGAGTCCTTCGCGCGGGCCAGCACCGTGTCGATGGTCTCGAAGATGAGCGCGGCGCGGGCATAGGCCTTCTCCCGGTTGTACCCCGCCCACTCCTGGGCCACGTTGATGAGGCCACCGGCATTGGCCGCGTAGTCCGGCACGTACAGGATGCCGCGCTTCGCCAGCTGCTCGCCGTGGCGCGTGGTGAGGAGCTGGTTGTTGGCCGCGCCACACACCGCCTTCACGCGCAGCATCGGCAGGGTGGTGTCGTTGATGGCGCCGCCCAGCGCGCAGGGGGCGTAGATGTCCGCCTCCATGCGGTGCAGCTCGTCCGCGCTCACCGAGGTGGCGCCGTACTGCTTCACGGCGTGCTCCACGCTCGCGGTGTTGATGTCGCTCACCCACACCCTGGCGCCGCGCTCGTGCAGCTCCTTCACGAGGTACATGCCCACGTGGCCCACGCCCAGCACCGTGACGCGCAGCCCCTTGAGGTCCGGCCGGCCGAAGAGGTGCTTCGCCGTGGCCTCCATGGCGCGCGCCACGCCGTACGCCGTCACCGGCGACGGGTCTCCGCTGCGCTCCTTCAGGCCCACGACGTACTTCGTGTGCTTGCGCACGTACTCCATGTCGTCCGGGCTGGTGCCGCTGTCCTCGGTGGTGATGTAGCGGCCGCCGAGCGACTCCACCGCGCGGCCGAAGGACTCGAAGAGCTTCGCCCGGTCGAAGTTGCCGCGGGGCAGCATGATGACGGCCTTGCCACCGCCGTGCGGCAGCCCGGCCAGCGCCGCCTTGTACGTCATGCCCCGCGCGAGCCGGAGCGCGTCGGCGACGGCTTCCTCCTCGCTCGTGTACGTCGACAACGCGCGCGTGCCGCCCAGGCCCGGCCCCAGCCGCGTGTTGTGCATGCCGACGATGGCGCGCAGCCCCGTCTTGGAATCACTGAGAAGGTGGACGGCCTCGTAGCCGCCCTCGAGCAGTTGAGTGAAGTAGCTCATGGCGCGGCGGCAAGTACCGTTGAGCCCCTCTCAAGTCAAATCGAGCCGGTCTCCAACATGGCCCGAATTTCCTCTCCTGGAATGACGTAGCGCGTCGTGCAGAACTGGCACGTTGCCTCCGCCTGCCCTTCCTTCTCCAGCAGGTCCGTCAGTTCCTCGCGCCCCATGGCCAGCAGCGCGCGCATCACGCGGTCCTTGCTGCACGAACAGCCAAAGCGCAGCGGATAACGCGACATCACCTCGAAGTCCGACTCGGGCAGCAGCGCGCGCAGCACCGCCGACGCGCCGGCCGCCCCATGCGCCTGGAGCACGGGCACGAAGTCGCGGCGCAGGCGCAGGCCCAGTTCCTTGAAGGCGTCCATGTCCCCGCTGGGGAGCGGCTGGACGAGCAGGCCCGCGACGATGCCCAGCGACTCCGCCGCGCCGTCGCCACCGGTGGGCAGCTGGGCGAGCAGCAGGTGCGAGGGGAGCTGGTCGGACTGGTGGAGGTAGCGCTCCAGGTCGGCCGCCAGGTCGAAGTGCACCAGGTCCACCGAGGAGCGGTAGAACTCGCCGCCGCCCTGATCGCGCAGCACGGACAAGAAGCCCTTGTTTCCGAACACGGGACGCCAGTGGTACTGGCCCTCGCCGCCCACATACTCCACCTGCGGGTTCTTCACGTAGCCGCGCACGAGCCCGGAGGCGTCGCCGTCCACGAAGAGGCCGCGCAGGGGGCCGTCACACTCCACCTGGAGGTTGATGCGCGCATCGTGTTTCTGGAGGGCGCCCAGGAGGGCCGCGGCGGTGAGGGCCTGCGACAGGAGGGCCGCGGCGGCGGGCGCGGTGCCATGGGTGGCGCGCGCCTGGCGGGACAGCTCCGGGGTGGTGGCCAGCACCACGCGCAGGTCCGTCTTCTTCAGCAATCCACTGACGAGCTCATCGGACATAGGCAAGCGACTAGCGTGCCCGAGCCCGCATTGCCCGCCAACGACAGAAGGCGGGCGCCCCTCCGCCCGCCGGGGGAGCAGCAGCCATCCCCGGGGTGACGCATAAGGTCAGCCTTATGCCTCCGTGTGGGGCGGCTGGCATCCGGGGATGTGGAAGAAATCCAGCCCCCTGGCGGGAACGGTTATAAACCGCCGACCGACTGTCACCCGACTTTGACTTGGACGCGGTACCCGCCCGCGCGCCGTCGCTGGAGACCCGATGAGCAGCCAAGCCGCCGTAGCCGTTCCGACGAAGACACCGCTCCTCAAGTCCCGCCTGGGCTCGTTCCTGGCAGTGGTGCCCCTGTCCATCTGGGTCATCAACCACCTCTGGGACAACCTCTCCGCCTTCAACGGCGCGACGGCATGGGAGGCGTCGGTGACGACGTACTCCAACCCGTTCGGCCAGGCCTTCACCTTCGTCATCGTCATGCTGCCGCTGCTCATCCACACCGTGTGGGGCATCGCGCGGCTGTTCAGCTTCAAGCCCAACAACGCGAGCTACAACAACTACGGCAACCTGAAGTACCTCGTGCAGCGCATCAGCGCGGTGGGCGTGCTCTTCTTCCTCGGCGCCCACATCTGGCTGGCCTTCCTGCACCCGCGCCTGGTGGAAGGGCACGCGGAGCCGTTCTCCGACATCTCCCGGGAGATGCACCACCACCTGCCCACGCTCCTCGTGTACCTGCTGGGCACGCTGGGCACCGCGTACCACCTGGCCAACGGCCTCCAGGGCTTCGCCATGTCGTGGGGCATCTTCGCCAGCGAGCGCTCCATGCGCCGCTTCGAGCCGGTCGCCATCGGCCTGTTCCTGCTCCTGACGGCGATGAGCTGGGGCGTCATCTACGCGCTCTACACCGCGGGCGCGGGCATGAGCCCCGAGCACGCCTCCCTCATTCGGTGACGTAGGCCCGGGCCCGAGCACACGGGCCCTCCCGTGCCGCGAAAAACAACCGGCCGCCCCCCAGTTTCGGGGAGCGGCCGGTTTCATTTCCAGGGCTCGAAGCGGGGAGCGGGCTCCCCGAAACGGCTTCAGAACGGGATGTCGTCGTCACCACCGGCGTGGCCGCCGCCCATGTTGTTGTCATCCGGGGGGGGCGGCTGGCCGAAGTCGGAGTCCATGCCGTTGCCGCGCTGGGGGCCACCGGACGACCGACGTCCGCCGCCACTCCCACCGCCGGCGCTCATGCCCTCTCCGGCGTCACGACCGCCGAGGAACGTCACCGCGTTGGCGACGACCTCCGTGGTGTAGTTCTTCCGGTTCTCCTTGTCGGTCCACTCGCGCGTCTGCAGGCGGCCCTCGACGTAGCACTGCCGTCCCTTCTTCAGGTACTCGCCGCAGAGCTCCGCGAGCTTTCCCCAGACGACGATGCGGTGCCACTCGGTCCGCTCCTGCTTCTGGCCATTCTTGTCCGTCCAGCTCTCGCTGGTGGCGATACGGAAGTTCGCCACCGCCTGACCGCCCGGAGTGAAGCGAACCTCGGGGTCCGCCCCCAGGTTGCCGATGAGAATGACCTTGTTCACGCCTCCAGCCATGACTGCGTTCCTTTCACGAGAACCGACCCACCACGGGCCGGTTGCACACCACCAGGACAGCTCCTGGCAGGTTGGCTTCCACCTATAGCAGTGCACACCGACATTCGGCTCCGCGCCAGAAATGTTCCGGGGGGCCTGTCAGCCTGCTTGCTCCCCGGGCGGGGAGGCCCACGCCCGGGGTAGGAGGAGCCAGGGAACGCGGGTCTACCCGCCGGGACGCGTCTCGGCGGTGCGCGACTCGGGCGGGTTGCCGGGGCGCGGCGCGTTGCCGGCCGGGGCCACCACATTCACGGGGACCAGGCCGTCCTTCGGCGGGGCCTTGGCCTCGGCCACCTTCTGCGACAGGGCGGAGTCCAGCCCCTTTGCGAAGGAGGCGAGCTGCGGGTCCGAGGCGCCCAGCGTGCGGCGCAGGGACTTCCAGAAGGGATGGTCCGCCTGGCCGGCCTGCACCAGCGCTCGGGCCAGCAGCGTGGTGGAGGCCTCGCGGTCCCCGGCGTCGGCGCCGCGCAGGGCCACCACCAGCTCCTCGGGAGCGGTGCGGGCCACCTCACCCAGCGCCTCGGACATCTCCTGCTGCGACTGCACGTCCGTCCCGGTGGCGCCCGCCAGCTCCAGCACACGGGCCAGCGCCTCGGTGTTACCGCCGGCGGCCAGCTCCACCATGCTGCTGACGCCCGGCACGTCGACGGAGAGGACGCGAGCCACCTCCCTCAGGCGGCCGTACACCTCGCCGGTGGCGGCGTAGCTGTCCAGCAGCGTGCGCGCGCCCAGGTAGTCATGCGGGTTGGACTGGTAGAGGCTCTCCGCCAGCACCGCGCGCACCGCCGGGTCCCTCTCGCTGCGCCATGCGGTGCGCAGGAAGCCGATGTTGCGCTGATCGCGCTGCTTGCCCAGGTCCAGGTACGTCTTGATGCGGGCGGCCACGTCGTTGATGGCCCCGGCCGGACGACCGTTGTCGGCCAGCGCGGCCACCGCGTTGGACGGCCCCAGGCTGGAGCCGGTGGCGGCCACCGCCGCGCCCAGCGCGTCCAGGCCGGCGACAATCGGACCGGCGCGGCCCGCGAAGTCGTTGGCGATGATGGAGAAGGTGAAGCGCTCACCGCCCGCGCTCGTCACGTAGCCGCTGAGCGCGGAGACGCTCTCCAGCGTGCCCGTCTTCGCGCGCAGCTTGCCCACCGCGTCGCTGCCCTCGAAGCGGTACTTCAGCGTGCCGTCCTTGCCGGCAATGGGCACGGAGGACATGTACTCGGGCGCGAAGGGGAAGCGCTCGTACATGTAGCGAAGCAGCCGGTTGAGCTGCGCCGTGGAGAAGCGGTTGGCGTCGTTGAGGCCGCTGCCGTTCTTCATCACGTAGGTGCCGCGGGGGATGCCCACCTCACGCTCGAGGAACTGCTCCACCACCTCCACGCCCTTGGTGAAGGAGCCCGGCGTGCCCTTGACCTCCGCGCCCATCGTCTTGAGAAGCTGCTCGGCGACGAAGTTGCTGGAGAGCTTGTTGAGGCGCTTGAGGATGACGTCGAACGTGTCCGACTGGGACACGTGCAGCATCTTCGCCTTGGAGGGCGTCAGGCCGACCTTGACCCTGCCCTTCATCTTCACGCCCCGGGTGGTCAGCATCTGCTTGAGCGTCTGCCCGTAGTACATGGGCGGGTTGTCGATCTTCTTCCACACGCTGACGGCGCCGCCGCGCTCGCTGGGCAGCTGGCCGCGCACGACAATCTTCTGCACCGGGCCGGCCGGGTCGGACGTCACGGACACGCGGCGCGCGCGCGCCGAGCCCGTGCTGAGCTGGTTCTCCACGACGAAGTAGTCGCTGGGCGGCTCCATCTCCACCGTGCCCTTGGCGCCGGGGGCATTGCCAGGGCGCAGGTAGATGGCGGCCGCGTTCCAGTTGAGGCTCAGCGCGCCGGTCGGCGCCATGTACGCGCGGTCCGAGTCCTCCTGGTCATAGCCGGGCGGCGTGCGCTCGGCGTCGAACCAGGAGTCGTCCACGATAATCTCGCCCACCTCGCGCACGCCGGCGTGCCACAGCTCGGCGACGATGCCCCAGAGGCGCTCGGACGTCATGGAGGGATCGCCCTTGCCGCGCACGTAGAGCGTCTTCACCTTGCCGTCCGCGCCCAGCTCCGGGTCCACGAGGAACTCGGTGTCGTAGCGGAACTCGGGCCCGAGCGACGCGAGCGCCGCCGCGGACGTGACGAGCTTCACGTTGGACGCCGGGTTGAGCAATTCGTCGGCGTTGTGGCTGAACACGATGGCGCCGTCGTCCAGGCTCTGCATCTGGACGCCCACGCGACTCGCCTTGAGTGGCGAGCGCTGGAGCACCTCCATCAACGCCTGCTTCAACGCCTCACGGTCCGCGCGCTTCTCTGCGGATGGAGGCGCCGACCACGCGGCGCTCGGGAGTGTCAGGAAAATGATGGCTGCTGCGGCCAAGTAGGGGCTGGCTCGATGGACCTGCACACTCTCTCCGGGGAAGTCGCTGGCCATTATGCGGAAGGGGGTGAAAGCCCGGCAAGGGAGAGAGGCAGCGGGAGTCCACGGTTGGGCGCTCGCCCTACCACCAGACGGCAAGCGAGTGCCTGGCATGTGGACTTCTTTTCACTGCCTCTATCTGAGAGTCCGAGACTGCACGGGCGTAGAATGCCCTTTCCCCCTGACAACCGACCTGTAACCGTGTGACGGACAGGTTCCGAAGGATGCCCCCTCTCCCCACCCGGGCCCTCATGCGGGGCCTCCGCGGTCGCTTCGTGCTGTGCCTGCCTGGCCTCTTCGGGATGGTGGGCTGCAGGGCGGAGCCTCCGGCGGAGGGCATCACGGTGCTGCTGGAGTCGCCACCGGACAGCCTGGACGACCGCTTCGCTTTGACGGCCAATGGTCAGCGGCTGGCGGCGCTCATCACCCCGGGGCTGCTGGCCTTCGACGACGCGAGCCAGCCGGTGCCGGTGCTGGCCGAGTCCTTCCGCGAGGTGTCCCCCACCCTCATGGAGTTCACCCTCCGCCCGGGACTCACCTTCCACGACGGCACCGCGCTGACGGCGGAGGACGTGAAGGCCACCTTCGACGGGCTGAGGGACGCGCGGGTGCGCAGCCCGAGGGCGGAGCGGTACGCGGCACTGAAGTGGGTGGAGGCGGTGGACGCGCGCACCGTGCGCTTCCACCTCGAGCGTCCCTACGCGCCGCTGCTGGCGGAGCTGTCCGCTGGAATCATCCCCTCGGAGCGGACGGGCGCGGACGATGTGGCGGCGCAGGGCGAGCACCCGGTGGGCGCGGGCCCTTTCCGTTTCGAGTCGCATCCGGACGAGGAGCACCTGACGCTGGTGCCCTTCGAGGGCTGGTACGCGGGAGCGCCCGCCCTGCCCCGGCTGCGCTTCCGCGTGGTGCGCGACGAGACGACGCGGGTGCTGGAGCTGCTCAAGGGGCGGGCGGATCTGGCGGTCAACGTGGTGTCTCCGGCGGTGCTGCCGGTGCTGCGGCGCGAGCCCCACCTGCGCGTACTGTCGCGTCCGGGGACGGGCTTCGCGTACGTGGGCCTCAACCTGCGCGAGGGGCCGCTGGCGGACGTGCGGGTGCGACGGGCGCTGTGCCACCTGGTGGAGGTGGGGCCGGTGGTGGAGCACAAGCTGCACGGGCTGGCGCGGCCGTCACAGGGACTGCTGCCTCGCGCGAACTGGGCGTGGGCACCGTCGGCCGGATGCCCGTACTCGCCCGAGGAGGCCGCGCGGCTGCTCGATGAAGCCGGGTATCCGGACCCGGATGGGCCAGGCGGCAGGCCACGGCTCACGCTGTCACTGAAGACGAGCACGGACCGCCTGCGCCGCGCGGTAGGGCTGGTGCTGAAGGAGCAGCTCGCGCGAGGTGGCGTGCAGGTGGAGGTGCGGGCGCTGGAGTTCGGCACGTTCTTCGACGACGTGCGCCGGGGACGGTTCGAGCTGTTCACCCTCAAGTGGGCATCCGTGATGGAGCCGGACCTGCTGCGGGGTGCGTTCCATTCGATGAACATCCCCACGGCGGAGAACAACTGGGGCGGGTTCAATCGGGGTGGCCTGCGCGATGCGGCGCTGGACTCGGTGCTGGAGGCGGCGGCTCGCGCGCCTCGTGAGGAGCGCACGGCGCTCTATGCGGAAGCTCAGCAGCGCCTGGACGCGCTGATGCCGATTCTTCCACTGTGGCATGAGGACAGCGTGGCCGTGGTGTCCACGCGGCTGGAGGGCTTCGAGCCCAGTGCGCATGGCCTGCTCACTCCGCTGGCCCGTGCGCGGATGGCATCGGGCGCGAAGGAGCGCGCACAGTGAGGCGGCGCATCGGGTCCGCGGCGGTGGCGCTGGTGGGCGCGCTGCTCCTCGTGTCGCTCTTCCTGCACCTCGTTCCAGGAGACCCGGTGGACGTCATGCTCGGCGAGCAGGCCACGGAGGTAGACCGCGAGGCCCTGCGACGCGCCGTGGGTCTGGATTTGCCGTGGTACTCGCAGCTCGGTGTCTTCTCGCGGCAGCTCGTCACCGGGGAGCTGCGCACGTCGCTGCCTCCCTTCCAGCGCAAGGTGCTGCCAGCGATTGGCACGGCGCTGCCGTACACGCTGGTGCTCACCGTCGCGTCCATGCTCATCGCGCTGGCACTGGCCCTTCCGCTGGGCGTGGCGGCAGCGGCACGACGGGGCACGGCGGTGGATGCGGTCGCCATGGGCACCTCGGTGGCGGGGGTGGCGCTGCCTCGGTTCTGGCTCGGCCCCGTGCTCATCATCGTCTTCGCGCTGAAGCTGGACTGGCTGCCCGTCTCGGGCGCGGAGTCGTGGCGGCACCTGGTGCTTCCCGCCCTCACGCTGGGCACCGCGCTGGCCGCGTTCCTCGCGCGGATGACTCGCGCCTCCATGCTCGAAGCGCTGCGCGAGGACTACGTCACCGTGGCCCGTGCGAAGGGTCTGTCCCCACGCGTGGTGCTGTGGAAGCACGCCTTCCGCAACGCACTGCTGCCCCTGCTCACCGTGCTGGGCCTGGAGTTCGGCACGCTGCTGGGCGGCGCCATCGTCACCGAGAAGGTCTTCGCGTGGCCGGGCATGGGCACCCTGCTGCTCACCGCGATTGAGAAGCGCGACTACAACACCGTGCGCGCCACGGTGCTCGTGTTCACGCTCTGCTACGTGGCCGTCAACACGCTCACGGACGCGGCCTATGCCCGGGTGGACCCTCGCGTGCGGAGGCGCTCGTGAGCCGCTTCCGCCTGTCCTCCTGGGGCGGACGCTTCGGGCTCGCCGTGGCCGCGCTGTGGGTGCTCACCGCGCTCTTCGCACCCCTGCTCGCGCCGTACCCACCGGACCGGGTGGACCTGCCCTCCGAGCTCGCATCTCCCGGCGCCGCGCACGTGCTGGGCGCGGGGGAGAACGGCATCGACGTGCTCACCCACGTGCTCTACGGCGCCCGCGTGTCGCTGCTCGTCTCCGTGTTCGCGGTGGCGCTGTCCGGACTCGTGGGCATCACGCTGGGAGGCATCGCCGGCTACGCGGGCGGCTGGGTGGACGAGGTGCTGATGCGCATCGTCGACGTGCTCCTCGCCTTCCCCGGCATGCTGCTGGCGCTGTTCATCACCGCGGTGCTCGGCCCCAGCCTCGCCAACGTCGTCTTCGCCCTCTCCTTCACCGGGTGGACGGGCTACGCGCGGCTGGCACGCGGACAGGTCCTCACCCTGCGCGAGCGCGAGTATGTGCAGGCCGCGCGCGCCCTCGGCAGCGGGCCCGGACGCATCCTCTTCCACCACCTGCTGCCCAACGCCGCGGGGCCGCTCCTGGTGCAGGCCACCTTCGCGCTGCCGGGCGCGATTCTGGCCGAGGCCTCGCTGAGCTTCCTCGGCCTCGGCGTCCCACCCGGCACTCCGTCCTGGGGCGCGCTGGTGGACCAGGGCACGCAGTACCTCCTCGTCGCCCCGCACGTGGCCCTCTTCCCCGGCGCGGCCCTGGCCCTCACCGTGCTGGGCTTCAACCTGCTCGGGGACGCGCTGAGGGATGCGCTGGACCCGCGCCACCTGGAGCGATAACGGAAGGAGCGCAACGGCCGGTCATGTCGCCCGGCCCGGGAGGACACGTCGATGCGAGCCGTGGTGCAGCGGGTGCTGGAGGCGTCAGTCACGGTGGAGGGCCAGCGCGTCAGTGAAATCGGCCCGGGCCTGCTCGTGCTGCTGGGCGTGGGCAAGGGCGATACCGAGGCGGACGTGACGTGGATGGCGGAGAAGCTCGCCACCCTGCGCATCTTCGAGGACGCCGCCGGGAAGATGAACCTCTCCCTCGAAGACACCTCCAAGCAGCTCATCGTCGTCAGCCAGTTCACCCTCTACGGCAACGCCCAGAAGGGCCGGCGCCCCAGCTTCATCGACGCCATGGAGCCCGCTGTCGCGAAGGCCCTCTACGAGCGCGCCTGTGAGTTGCTCCGCCAGCGCGGCCTCACCGTGGGCACCGGCATCTTCGCCGCCGACATGAAGGTGGCGCTCGTCAACGACGGGCCCGTCACCATCCTCCTGGAGAGCCCCGGCCCCACCCCGCCGAAGTCCGCCTAGATGCGGACGCCGGAGCCCTTCGTCACCATCGCGGCCAGGCCCTGCTTCGCCAGCGCGGCGTTCCGCACGTGCGCCGTGAGCGCGCCCAATTCGAGAATCCAGTTGGCCGCGCGTGGCCCCAGCCCGGAGAAGGCCACCGTCAGGGGCGGCGGCACCGCCACCTTCCCCAGCCAGTAGCCCAGCACCTCGTCCTTCTCCGGCAGCGAGGGCAGCCGCATCCGCTCCTGCTCGCGCGCGAGCAACCGCTCCAGCTTGCGCGGCAGGTTCACCTGCCAGTGCGCCACCATCCGCGACGGGCGCCACGCCCAGTCCGCGAAGGCGAAGCGCCCGCCCGGGAAGTACTCCCCGCGCCCCTGGGTGCTGAAGACGCGGTCCGGGGGGAACTCCGGGAAGGGCTCCCACTGTCCCGCCAGCAGCGAGGCCAGCCCCATGTCGGCCATGGGCCGGAAGCGGAAGCCGTCCCGCACCTCGCGCGCCCCGCGCGCGTCCCAGTACGGATAGCCCGGCTCCTCCAGCATCAGCGCCAGGTGCAGCGCCTCGTCCCAGGCGTCCGCGTAGCCGGCCTGCACGCCGCCCACCTCCCAGCCGGCGGGGCCCTCCTGCCAGAGCAGGAAGATGAGCCGGTCCATCAGCTCCGCCCAGGGCTCCGCGTCCACCGAGCCCAGGCCTCCGGGCACCGCCGTGGCCAGCATGCGCTCGCAGAGCACGCGGGCCTGGGCGTCCCCCAGCCCGTCGAGCAGGGACTCCAGCGCACCCGAGGCATCCGCCATGGCGCGGGTGAGGAACGGCAGCACCTGCTCGTGGAAGAACCGATCGTTGATCGGCCTCAGGACGACGTCCATGTTGCTCCCCCCGGAGACAGCCTCAGGGCCGTGCGTCTTCCTGGATGATGAGGGCGTGGATGTCCGCGGCCGTGGGCGCCTCGAGGATGGCGGTCCGGAAGCGCGGGTTCTTGAAGAGCCGGGAGATGCGGGCCAGCGCCTTGAGGTGCACGCCCGCGCTGTTCTCCGGTGCCACCAGCGCGAAGAACAGGTGGGTGGGCCGGCCGTCGATGGCCTCGAAGTCCACCCCCGCGCGGGACACGCCGAAGGCCGCCTGCAGCTGCGCCATGCCCGGCAGCTTGCCGTGCGGGATGGCCACCCCCTCGCCGATGCCGGTGCTGCCCAGCTTCTCCCGCTCGCGCAGCACCTCCACCAGGCGGTCCGCGGGGAGCGCCGGGTGGGCGCGCACCAGCGTGGCGCTCAGCTCGCGCAACACCTCCGGCTTCGTCCGCGACTGCATGTCGGCGATGACGGCTTGGGGGCTGAGGAACTCGGCGATTCTCACTGACGCTCCCGCGCTGGCGCTCCTGATGGCCGCAATTACTCCTCACCCTTCCATAGCGCAAGGGTCGCCTGTCTTCCCGGGACACTCTGCGCTCACTGCGCATCATGGCGGACGGGCCAAGGGAGCGCCACACGACGCGGCAGCCCTCCCCGTACTGAGGGGCGATATGCGATTCACGGCGCGGCGTTTTCCGGAGCGAGTCCACCACGCACCACCGGACGCGAAGGAGCCGCCATGAAGCGCCTGCTGCTGTCGACCGCCACTGCCCTCTCCCTGCTCGGCACGGGCTGCGCCGCCACCTCGGGCGCCCATGCCTCCTCTGGCAGCGTCGCCCTGGGTGACGCGTCCGGCGAGCCCCTGCGCATCGAAGGCCCGGCCATCACCGGCCCCAGCTCCTCCCTCGTCATCGAGGAGGACGGCATGCGCGGCCGCTTCCGGACCCGGAACGTCTCCCTCAAGTGGGACTACCAGCAGATGACCGGCTCGGTAGGAGACCTCGCCACCAACCTGCAGCTGGCGGAAGGCGATGACACCCGCGTCTGGGGCGTCTTCGGCGGCCTGGCGGTGGACCTCACCGAGGATGGGACGTGGCTGCACGGCCGCGTGGGCCAGTGCGCCTACGCCCTCAAACGAGAGGGGGACGGGTTCAAGGGCATGCGGGAGTGCGGCCAGGTGCTGGAGAAGGACATCGCCGTGTCCTTCCCCCAGGCGCTCGCGACCCGGCCGGTGGGCGAGCGGGCCGCGCTGATGACGCTGATGCTGGTGAACACCAAGGCGAAGCCGGTGGCGCCCCGGCTGGGCATGATGCCCAGGGGCGGCGTCGAGCGCGACAACAAGTTCAGCGACTGCCGCTACGCCAGCTTCTGAAGGGGCGCCGCGGCAGTCCGGCAGATATGCGCCCGGCGGGCGGGCGTTCTGCTGGAGGAAGGTTTTGAGACATGCCCTGGCCACACACCGGGCCAGGGCTCGCGCGCTCCGTCACCTTGAGGGGGGTGACGGGGCGCGCTTTTTTTGCCCTGCGGCTCAGGTGCCCGTGGCGGCGGCGGGCGTCGCGGGCTCGTGGGGCTCGATGAGGCCGTACTGGCCATCCTTGCGCCGGTAGACGATGCACAGCGCATCCGACTCCACGTTGTGGAAGACGTAGAAGTCGTTGTTCATCAGGTTCATCTGCATCACCGCGTCGTCCACCGACAGCGGCTTGACGGCCAGGTGGGTGGCCCGGACGACGCGCGCGGAGGGCGGCACCGAGTTCGTCGCCATGGGCGCCACGGAGACCGGCCTCGGCTCGGAGGCCGCGCCGCCCTGAGCCTCCTCGGCGTACGTGGCCACCTCGTCGGAGTCCGGAGGCATCTCGAACACCGCGTGGCGGACCTTGAGGTGATTCACCAGGTCCTGCCGGTGGTGGACGCGCTCCTTGCCGTGATGCGTCTTCAGCTTGTCGCGGTAGCGCCGCAGCTGCCGCTCGATCTTGTCCATCGCCAGGTCGATGGACGCGTACATGTCGTCGCTCTTCTCACGCCCTCTCAAGACCCACGCGCCCGAATGGATGGTGATGTCCGCGTGGTGGAGGTGCCGCTCCAGCGAGAGCACCACGTGGGCTTCCCCGGCCCTGTCCAGCAGTCGGTTCACCCGTTCGACCTTCTCTCGGGCGTACTCCTTGAGGGAATCCGACGTGCCGAATTGACGGAAGGTGATGTTGAACTGCATGCGCGGCTGCCTCCTAGGGAGAGAGGGGAGCTCCGTGACCGATCAGAAACGGTCTGCCCCCGC
Organism: Pyxidicoccus caerfyrddinensis; assembly: GCF_010894405.1. Taxonomy (GTDB): domain Bacteria; phylum Myxococcota; class Myxococcia; order Myxococcales; family Myxococcaceae; genus Myxococcus; species Myxococcus caerfyrddinensis. Next base: position 717,014 of record NZ_JAAIYA010000002.1, on the reverse strand, counting down.
GAAAGCAACCCGCCCCCCCAGGTTCCCTCTTCCCGAGCGCACCACCCGTCCGAGGCCGGACATCCGGCAGCCACCCGGCGTCGCTGGCCTCGGCCCGCATTGAGACCCGGGCCCGCGAGCCTGCTAGAATCACGCGCCGCGTCAGCTCCAGCTACTGGATGGTGACGAGCAGCTCTTCCGAGTGGAAGACCGCTCCGTTGCACGAGGCCACGCCCGCACACTCCAGCACCGTGGCGCCCGCGCTCCCGCTGAGCGTCAGCAGGTGGTTGGCCACCGGCGTGTTGGCGGGCACGGTGAAGGTGACGAGCCCCGCGTCCTGCGTGGAGGGCACGGTGGCGGTGGCCGTGCCACCCTCGCGCAGCAGGGTGACGGTGATGGGGCCCGGGACTTCGTCGCTCGGCTGCCAGCGGTACGAGTAGGCCTGCCCGCGCGACAGCCGGTCCGGGGCGCCGGCGCCCTCGAAAGAGAAGCTGCGCTTGGCCTTGCCGCGCTGGAGGACGAGGGACACGGTGCCGCTGCCGTCCTGGACGACGAAGCGGGCGTCCTCGACGGGCTGCTGCGCCCAGACGTTGGGGTCCACGTCGAGGAAGGCACGGGTGGGCTCGCACACGTCGCGGCCCGCGGTGCCGTTGATGCCCCCGAGCTCCAGCTTCATCGGCTGGCCGTTGAAGGTGGCCGTGGCGCCGTCGTTCAAGCGGGTGCAGCGCCCGCCGTCCGCCAGGGAGAAGTCGATGGTGACGCGGTGGGCGCCGGGCGGCTCCACGCCCTCGAAGACGTCCACGTCGCTGATGGCCCAGGTGAGCGTGCGGTCCGAGAGCGCGGCGAGGGAGAGCGTCTCGGACTCGGTGTCGTCACCGCAGCCCGCCAGCAGGCCGGCCGTCATGAGCGCGCCCGTGACGGCCGCACTGCGAAGAAAGGAGAGGAGGTGCATACGTGCCGCAACCTATACCCACCGGGCCCCGGAACCGGGAGCGAACGGCGGGGCAGGTGTCGGGTTTCAGCGGGCGAGGAAGCCCTCCAGTCGGGACTTCACCTCGGGCCACTCCGTGTCGATGACGCTGTAGTACGCGCTGTCGCGCACGAAGCCGCCCCGCACCAGCATGTGGTTGCGAAGGATTCCCTCGAACTTCGCGCCCATGCGTTCAATGGCCGCGCGGGAGCGCGCGTTGCGCCGGTCCGTCTTGAGCTGGACACGCATGCACCCGAGCGTCTCGAAGGCGTGGCGCAGGAGCAGGTACTTGCACTCGGTGTTGATGCGCGTGCGCCAGACGCGCCGGGCCAGCCACGTGTAGCCAATCTCCAGCGTCCGGTTGTCCCGCTGGATGTCCAGGTAGCGCGTGCTGCCCACCGGCTGGCCCGTCTCGCGCTCGAGGATGACGAAGGCCCGGTCCGTGCCGCGCTCCGCCCCTTCGAGCGCGCCGGAGATGAAGGCCTCCACGTCCGCCCGGGTGCTCAGCACGCGCGAGAACCAGGTGAAGATTTCGGGCTCGCACAGCGCCGCCAGCGCCGGCGCATGCTCCAGCCGCAGCGGCTCCAGGCGGACGGCCTGCCCCTCCAGGACGACGGGCGGGACGACGAGCGGCACGGGCTCGCGGCGGGGCGCATCAGCGGTATCAGACGGGGAAGCGCTCATGGCACGGCACTGTGCCCCCGCGCGGGCCCGGTGGCCAGGGACAGTCTCCCGAGGGGGAGACCATCACAGTCACCGGGCCATGCTGCGAGAGACTCAGTAGTACCGCTTGCGCTTGCTGCTGGGGAGGATGCCCAGCACCTCGCGGTACTTGGCCACCGTGCGGCGGGCAATCTCGGTGCCCTGGGCGCGCAGCAGCTCGACAATCTTCTGGTCCGAGTACGGATTGCGCGGGTCTTCCTGCGACACCAGCTGCTTGATGTGGTGCTTCACCGCCTCGCTCGCGGTGTCCTCACCGGAGACGCGGGCGATGGACGAGTTGAAGAAGTACTTCAGCTCGAAGATGCCCTGCGGCGTGTGCACGTACTTGCTGGTGGTGACGCGGCTCACCGTGGACTCGTGCATGCCGATGTCCTCGGCCACGTCGCGCAGGATGAGCGGCTTCAGGTGGGCGATGCCCTTGTCCAGGAAGTCCCGCTGGAACTTGATGATGCTCTCGGTGACTTTGTAGATGGTCCGCTGGCGCTGGTGGATGGAGCGGATGAGCCACATCGCGCTGCGCAGCTTGTCCTGGATGAAGTCCTTCGTCTGGCCGGGGCCCACTGCGCCCGTCTTCAGCGCGTTCCGGTAGGTGCCGGAGATGCGCAGCTTGGACAGGCCGTCGTCGTTGAGCACCACCGTGTAGTCTTCCCCCATCTTGTAGACGAAGACATCGGGGGTGATGTACTGCGCGTCGTCGCCGCTGAAGTTGCGGCCCGGCTTCGGGTCCAGCTTGGGCAGCAACTTCACCGCCTCCACCACCTCCTCCATGGGGACCTTCAGGTCCTTGGCGATGGCGGGCAGGTTCTTCGACTCCAGGTACTTCATGTGGCGCTTGACGATGAGGCCCAGCAGCGCCGCGCCCTTCTCCTTCATCCCCTGGAGCTGGATGAGCAGGCACTCCTGCAAGTCACGGGCGCCGCAGCCGCGGGGCTCCAGCGTCTGGATGCGGCGCAGCGTGCGCTCCGCCACGTGCATGGGCACGTCCGCCTCGTTCGTCAGGCGGATGAGCGGGTCGCCATCCACGTCCGGCAGCTTGAGGTAGCCGTCGTCATCCAGGTTGCCGAGGATGAGCATGGCGACGCGGCGCTCGGCCTCGTTCAGGCGCAGCGTGCCCAGCTGCTCCTGGAGGTGGTCGACCAGGTCCTCCTTCTTCACCAGGTTGGCCTCGAACGACGGCAGGTCGTCCGTGGCCACGTTGCCCTTGTTGGAGGCGGTGGTCGGCTCGTTGAACTGGTAGCTGTTGAGGTACTGCTCCCAGTCGATTTCCGGCGGGCCCTCGCCGTCGGCCTTGAACTCGGGGGCGGTGTCGGCCGTGGCGGCCGGCATCTCCATGTCGCGGGGCACCTCGGCGTTGTCCGCCTCCAGCGAGGCCTCGCCCGGCTCCTTGTCCCCCACGTCGCCCACCGCCTGCTCGTCCGGCTGCTCGAGCAGGGGGTTCTGCTCCATCTCCTCGCGCACCTGCTCGAGCAGCTCCATGCGCGAAAGCTGGAGGAGCTTGATGGCCTGCTGCAGCTGCGGTGTCATCACCAGCTGCTGCGCAAGCTTCAGGCTTTGTTTCAGTTCCATCGCCATGAGACGGGGCTCCCGAGTTGACTCAGTCCCTTACAATCTGGGACCACAATCAAAGACCGTGCCAACGTAACAAGATGCCCCGGGTTCGTCTAGTGGCCAAAAGCTGGTCCCTTGCTTGCATAGTTCAAATTCTGCAAGGAAACCAACATGTTACACACACTCCGCGTGAGGCGCGGGTGTTCACCGGCCGACGCAAAAGCGGGGCCAACCCATCTTAGTCACTCGGTTGGCTGGTGGGGAGTCGTGTTCAGAGCGCCTGTTGCAGGCGGAACCGCTCCCCCAGGTAGACGGCGCGCGCCTTGGGGGAGGCGGCAATCTGGGCGGGCGTGCCCTCTTCGAGAATCTGCCCCTGTGCGATGATGTACGCGCGGTCGCAGATGCCGAGGGTGTCCTGGACGTTGTGGTCGGTGATGAGGACACCGAGCCCGCGCTCGCGCAGGAGGAAGATCTGCCGCTGGAGGTCGCCCACGTTGATGGGGTCCACGCCGGCGAAGGGCTCGTCGAAGAGGATGAAGCGGGGCTGGGGAATCAGGCTGCGGGCAATCTCCGCGCGGCGGCGCTCGCCCCCGGAGAGCGTCTCGCCCAGGGACTCGGCGACGTGCGCGAGGCCGAACTCCTCCATGAGGGCGTCGGCGCGCTGCTCGCGGGTGCGCTTGTCCAGGCCCTTCTGGAGCTCCAGCACGGACAGGAAGTTGTCGCGCACGGTGAGCTTGCGGAACACGGAGGCTTCCTGGGGCAGGTAGCCCACGCCCCTGCGCGCGCGGCGGTGCATGGGCAGGTGGGTGAGGTCCTCGTCGCCCACGCGGACGCGGCCGGCGTCGGGCGTCACCAGGCCCACCACCATGTTGAAGCTCGTCGTCTTGCCGGCGCCGTTGGGGCCCAAGAGGCCCACGACTTCCCCGGGCGCGACGGTGAAGGACACGCCCCCCACCACCTTGCGCTTCCGGTAGGTCTTCTCCAGCCCTTCCGCGGAAAGCTTCGCGCTCACTTCGCCGTGCCTCCCTGCGCCGCGGGCGGCGTAGCCGGTGCCGGTGCCGCCGGGGACGGGCGGGCGGGAGTGCCAGCGCCCTTGCGCCGGGGCGGCGTGGGGGCCGTCGAGGGCGGGGGCTCGAAGATGATGACGGCGTTCTCCACTTCGAGCCGCTCACTACCCAGGGTGAGGCGAACCTTCGTCCCCCGCATGTACGTGGTCCCCTGCCGGGCCTCCGGGGAGCCCGTCACGACGAGCGCGCCGCTGGCCACGTCGTACTCGGCGCGCTCGCCGCGGGCCATGCGGTCGCCGTCCTCGGCCTGCACGCCGCCGGTGCACACCACGCGCGTCACCACGCGGGGCTGGGTGTAGTAGGCAATCATCCGGTCGCAGCGCAGGTTCATCGTCCGGTGCGTCGCCTTCACGTTGCCCGTCAAGGTCGCCTGGGTGCGCTCGCCCTCGATGCGGTCGGCCGAAATCTGCACCGGCTCCTTCAGGTTCGTCGGCGCCAGCGAGCTGCCCGGGCGCGAGCCCGCGTCGGCGGCGGGCGGCACGCCCCCGTCGGCGGAGGCCGCCGCGGCGGCGGGCACCGGTTGGGCGACGAAGAAGGCCATCACGAGGAACTCAATCACTCTGCCGCTCCCAGCACGGTTTCCACCGAGCCATCGAAGATGAACGTCTCGTCCTGCGTGGACAGCTCGAAGCGGTCCGAGCGCAGGCGGTAGTCCGGCCCCTTCACCGTCACGCCCTCGTTTCCTCGCGCCTGCCCGGTGGTGGCGTCGTACGTCAACCGGGGCGTCTCCACCACCATGCCCTCCCCCGTGCGGATGACGACGCCGCCGGAGGCCACCAACTGCTTGGACGTGAGGTTGCCTTCCATATTCGGGGCGCGCACCACCATGCCCCCCGAGGTGCCGGCCGGGCCCTTCACCGCCCCCTGACCCGGAGGCACCTTCAGCACCGCGTTCGTCCCCTGCACGTCGCCCCCGGAGCGCTGGTACGTGAGGCGCTCTGCGGTGCCGGACAGGGTGAGCTGCTCGCCCTGGTAGGACTCCAGGCGCGCGCCGAGGAGCACCACCTGGGGCGGAGGCTGCTCCTGGGGCCCTTCCTCGCGGGGACGGGGCGTGCAGGCGGCGAGCATCAGGACGGCGAGGCTGGCGGCGGGCAGACGCGGCACGGGCCCCTCCTTATCACCGGGCCGGGGCCGGCGCCGCCTCGGGAAGCGGCGAAGGTGCGGCGGGGGACGGACGCGTCTTCCAGCGCTGGTGCATCCACACCCACTGTTCGGGCGTGCGGCGGATGGCCGCCTCGATTCGCGCGGACAGCGCCGCGGTCAGCTCGAGGGCCGCGGCCTCGCGGTCGTCAGTCTGGGGCACCGGCACCTCTTCCATGGACAGGTGGTACCCACCCTCCACGCGGTGGCAGAAGCCCGTCACCACCGCGGCACCGGTGCGGATGGCGAGGTCCGCCGCGGCGCGGGGCGTGGCCGCCAATTGCCCGAAGAAGGGAACGAAGAGCGACTGCACCCGCGTGTCCTGGTCGATGAGGATGCCGAGGATTTCTCCGCTGCGCAGCGCGCGCAGCATGGCCCGCGCCGCGCCCTCCTGGCCGCGCCAGATGCTCCGCACGCCGCCGCGCTCGCGGAAGCGCCCCACCAATTCCGTCAGGCGTGGGTCGGTGGTCTCCTTGGCGATGCTCTGGCTGGGGTAGCCCGCGCGCGCCACGCGGCGGGCGAGCAGTTCCCAGTTGCCCACATGCCCGGAGACGAAGACGACGCCGCGCCCGCGCGCCAGGGCCGTCTCCAGCACGCGACGGTCCTCCTCCGGCCAGGCGACGAGGCGCTCCAGCCCCCGGTCCAGCGCGCCGGTGCAGGCCACCTCCAGGGCGGCGGCGCCCAGGTGGCGGAAGGCGTCGCGGGCCACGGCCTGCCGCTCCGCGTCGGACTTCTCCGGGAAGGCCACGGCCAGGGACTTCAGGGCCTTGCGCCGCTCGCCGCCGACGAGCGTGTAGGCCAGTGCCCCCAGACGTGCGCCCAGGGCCCGGGCGACGCCCAGGGGCAGGGGTTGAAGGAGCAACAGCACTCCGCGGATGAGCAGGTAGCGGAGGAAACGTTTGAGGCGCTTTGCTAAGGGTGGACGCTCCACGAGGCGTTCAATATCCCATGCGCGAATACAACTTCGACGGGCTCGTCGGCCCCACCCACAATTACGGCGGCCTCTCGCCCGGCAACCTGGCGTCGCAGAGCCACGTCGGGGAGCCGAGCCACCCCCGGGAGGCGGCGCTCCAGGGCCTGGAGAAGATGCGCTTCGTGTCCGGCCTGGGCGTGGGGCAGGCCGTGCTGCCGCCCCAGCCGCGCCCGTCCCTGCGCGCCCTGAGGGCGCTGGGCTTCACCGGCACCGACGAGGAAATCATCACCCGCGCCGCGCGCGAAGCCGAGCACCTGCTGCGGCTGACCTCCAGCGCGTCCGCCATGTGGACGGCCAACGCGGCCACGATTGCGCCGAGCGCGGACACGGCGGACGGCCGCGTCCACCTGACGCCCGCCAACCTGTCGCAGATGTACCACCGCGCAATCGAGGCGGAGACGACGCACGCGGTGCTGAGCTCCATCTTCTCGGACGAGCGCTACTTCACGGTGCACCCGCCCCTGCCGGGCAGCGGCCACTTCGCGGACGAGGGCGCGGCCAACCACACGCGGCTGGCCACCCCGGGGCACCCCGGCGTCCATCTGCTCGCCTGGGGCCGCAGCGCGTGGCAGGACGTGACGGGGCCCAAGCGCTTCCCCGCGCGGCAGACGCTGGAGGCGAGCCAGGCGCTGGCGCGGCTCCACAAGCTGGACCCGAAGTCGGTGCTCTTCCCGCAGCAGCACCCGGCCGGCATCGACGCGGGCGCGTTCCACACGGACGTGCTCGCGGTGGGCAATGAGCGCTTCCTGATGCTGCACGAGCTGGCCTTCGTGGACCACCCGGGGCTGCTCCAGGTGCTGCGCGAGAAGCTGGGCCCGGACTTCCGCGCGGTGGTGGCGAGCAGCGCGGAGCTGCCGCCGAAGGACGCGGTGAAGTCCTACCCGTTCAACTCGCAGGTGCTGACGCTGCCGGACGGCACCATGGCGATTGTCGCGCCCATGGAGAGCCGCGAGACGCCCGCGGCGCGCCAGTTCCTGGAGCGCGTGGTGGCCGAGGACACCCCGGTGAAGGCGGTGCACTACCTGGACGTGCGCCAGTCGATGAACAACGGCGGCGGCCCGGCCTGCCTGCGCCAGCGGGTGTGGCTGACGGACGCGGAGCGCAAGGCGATTACCGCGGACGTCTTCTACACGCCCGCGCTGCACGACTCGCTGGCCGCCTGGGTGCGGCGCCACTACCGCGAGGTGCTGCGGCCCAAGGACCTCCAGGACCCGCAGCTGGTGCGCGAGACGATGAACGCGCTGGACGACCTGACGCGCCTGCTCAAGCTCGGCAACGTCTACGACTTCCAGCGCTGAAATCTGGCTCCCCCGCTCCCCTGCCCTACCGGCGGGCCTCCAGGCCCTCGGAGGGCGGGAATGCTCACGGTGGAGCCAGACGGCGGCGGTGGGCGATGGTCTTACCCGGCCGGGGTCCCCACCTTCCTCTGACAAGGAGGTGACATTCCCCATGATTCCGGAATCCATCCAGCATTACCTCCGGCGCAACCGCGTGCGCTTCGAGCGCTACTGGCATCCGCACGCGGTCAGCGCCCAGGAGCTGGCGGAAGCACTGCATGTGTCAGGCTGGCGCGTCGCCAAGTCCGTCATCGTGCTGGCGGACCGCCAGCCGTGGATTGTCGTCGTGCCCGCGGCGGGCACGGTGGACCTGCAGCAGGTCCGCGACGTCATCGGCGCGCGCAGCGTGCGGTTGGCCACGGAGGCGGAGTTCTCCAACCACTTCCCCGACTGCGAGGTGGGCGCGGAGCCCCCCTTCGGCGAGCTGTACGGCCTGCCGGTGGCGGTGGACGAGTCGCTCAGCCTGACGGAGCGCCTGCTCTTCCGGGCGGGCTCGCACGAGGAGGCCCTGGAGATGCGCTTCCAGGACTTCGCCACGCTGGAGTGGCCCCTGGTGGCGTCGTTCATCCAGCGCCAGCAGCGGCAGGCGGTGGGCATCCGCGAAGCGGTCATCCTGGAGTCCGGCGCTGAGTCCCACGCTCCCGCGTGAACGCCCCCCTGGCCGAAGCGGCTACGGAGTCTCGGCCGCTTCGCTCGCGCCGCCGGTGTTGCCCAGCAGGTGCTGCAGTTCCTGGGCATGCGGGTCGTCCGCGAGCTCCTTGCGGCGCGTGTCCACCCGGGTGCGCTCCTCGGCCTCCAGCCGGGCCGCCCAGGCCTCGGCCTCCTTGCGTGAGCCGGCGGGCAACAGGCGCAGGCCCTCGTGGACCGAGCGGGCCGCGGCGTCATACCGGCGCAGCGCCTCCTGCGTGCGGGCCACGGCGAACCAGGCGTCCGGTCCGGGTACGAGCCGCGCGGCGGTCTGCCGCAGCTCCACGGCGCGGGACAGCAGGCCCTCGCGCTCCAGGCACGATGCCTCCATGGACAAGAGCCGCGCGCGCTGCGCGTAGTCGGTGAGGAACGGAGACACCGCCTGCAGCGTGTCCTTCGCCCGCCGCGTCAGCCCCGCGTCCAGCTGCTGCGAGGCCAGCGTGAAGGACAGCTCCACGTGGCCCGGGAAGCGCGCCAGCAGTCGCTCCAGCGTTTGGAGTGCATCGTCGCGCCTGCCCTGGGCCCGCAGCACCTCCGCGCGCAGCAGGTGCGTGTCCAGGGCCTCCGGCTCCAGGCGCTCCACCTCGGCGCACGCCGCCTCCGCGGCCGGGAGCTCGCTCTTGCGCAGCCGCAGCCGCGCCTCGCGCGCCCACAGCGCCGCCTGGCCCGCGCGGCCCTCGAAGTGCTCGCGCGCCCAGCCCGAGTAGGCCAGCGCCGCGCCCAGCCGCCCCGGCGTGTTGCCCAGCGAGTCCAGCAGCCGCACCGCGACTTCCGGCGCGTCCGGCGTCAGCGCGGCCAGGTCCTCCAGCGAGCGCACCCGGCGCAGGGCCTCGCCCTGGAGCACGGACAGGTCTCCGGCTTCGTACGCCAGCCGGTACTCCAGGAAGCCCTGCGAGCGGCGTCCCAGCTCCAGCAGCGCCCGCGCGGCCACCCGGTGCGCGACGGCGTCATGGGGCGACAGGTACAGCGCGCGGTTGATGAAGGCCAGCGCCTCGCCCGCGACCTCGGGGCCCCTGGCCGCGTAGGCCGAGGCCACCAACCGGTAGAGCAGGTAGTCCGAGGGGTGCCGGTCGATGAGCGTCAGCCCGCGCGCGCGCACGTCGGACTCCGGCGCTCGCGCGGTGACGAGCCCCGCCAATTCCGCCTCCGCGTCGGACAGGTGGTGCCGGCCGGGCACCAGCGCCACCAGGGCCAGCCCCGTCAGCGCCACGCCCGTGCCCAGCACCCAGGCGGAGGGCTTCACGCACCCCGGCTTCGCGGCACCGGCGCGCCCGCGCTCGCGAGGCCGGGCCACCGCGCCCAGCACCACCAGCGCCGCCACCGCGCACGCCGGCAGCTCCAGGCTGAAGTCGAAGAGGTCATGCAGCGCCAGCGCCGCCACGCCCGACAGCGCGGCCAGCTCCAGCGCGTCCAGCCCCTGGCGGCGCAGCAGGCGCGCGAAGCCCCACGCGGCCACCGCCAGCAGCAGCAGGCCCGGCACGCCCAGCTCCACCGCGCCTTGCAGCACCGCGTTCTCCGGGTGCGTGAAGGTGTTGGGGTTGGGCTCGGACTGGTAGCGCGGGAAGGCCGCCTCGAAGGCGCCGCGCCCCATGCCCAGCACCGGGAAGGCGCGCGCCGTGCGGGCCATCATCGGCCACAGGCCCACCTTGGAGTGGCGCAGCTCCTCCACGCTGTCCGCGCTGCGCGCCTCCGCCCACAGCCGGTCCGCCGCGGTGTACGCGCCCACCGCCAGCACGGCGAGCAGCCCCAACAGCGCGGCGGCGCTGCGGGCCCACACCGGAGGCGCGCGCCCCGTCGTCTCGCGACGCCGGCGCAGCAGCAGCACCGCCAGCAGCGCCTGGCCGAAGACGAAGAAGGCGATGCCGCCGCGCGACAGCGTCAGCACCACACCCAGGCCGCCCGCCCCCGCCGCCAGCGCGTACGGCAGCGCGCGCGAGCGGGGCCGCGTGGTGAGCGCCAACCCCAGCGCCACCGTGGAGGCCAGCCCGAGGAAGCCCGCGAGGTGGTTGGGGTTGCCGAAGGGCGTCACCAGCGTGGGCCGCGCGTCGACCCACGGCAGCACGCCGAAGAGGGACTGCACGCCCAGCAGCGCGTGCCCCAGCCCCACCACCACCAGCGCCGCGCCGGTGAAGGCCAGCACCGCCAGCAGCCGCTCGCGGCTGGGGCGCGCGCGGCACACCTGCACCGCCGCGAGGAAGCAGAGGAGGTACGCCACGTGCTTCGCCAGCTCGCGCCAGGTGGCCGGCGGGTCCAGCGACACGGGCCGCGCGCCGTCCAGCCCCATGGGAGCCAGGGCGAAGTCACGCAGCGCCGCGGCCTCCGGGCTCAGCACGTCGAGCACGGCCGCCGGCAGCGGCAGCAGCTGCACCGCGCACAGCACCGCGCCCGCGGCCAGGGGCACCGCCAGCAGCGGGAAGCGCAGGGACTGGCCCTGCCGCCTCGCGCCCACGGCCGCCAGCACCGCCGCCGCGCCAGAGAGCGCCACCAGCGGCCACAGCACCCAGCGCGCCGCGCCACCGAGCGCCACGGGGCCGAGCACCACGAGCGACGCCAGCGCCGCTTCGGCGAGCAGGGTGAATCGGGACGTGCCGCGGTGGGAGGAGGACATGCAGGGGCGGGGGGCCGGCGGAGTATGTCACGGCCCTTCACCCCCGCCCGCTTCCAGCCCCCACCCCCGGCCGCAAAGGGGACGGGCGTGCGTGGGACGGCGCGTCAGAAGCTCAGGGCCACCAGGGGCAGCGTGGGCCGGGGCTGCCACCGGCGTGCCTGCAGCGCGCTGCGCGCGTCGCGGCGGGCCTTCAAGTCGCGCAGGTCGTCCTCCAGGCGGATGCGCTCGCGGACGAGCTCCTCGCGCCGGGCCCGGTTGACGTTGGACTCCTGGTAGCCGGTGACGAGGCCCACGATGAGCAGCCCCACGCCCACCGCGCCCGCCACGGTCAGCCCCGTGCCCAGATGCACCAGCGTGTCCCGGTCATCGACGTTGTCCGCGTCCGCGCCGATGATGATGAGCGGGATGCCAATCAGCGCCAGCGGCGTCAGCACGTAGCCGAAGTACGCCATCACCAGCGAGCCGATGGGGAAGTTCACGTCGATGGAGCGAATCTCGCTCTGGAGCAGGCCCACCTGGGTGGTCAGCTCGCGGATGCGCGCGTCCAGCTCCGCGTCCCCGGGCAGCGAGACGGGCGGCGCGGAAGGCCGCGCGGGCGCGACGTCCGGAGGAGCCGCATCCTGGGAAGCGGCATCCTGGGGGGCCTGGGCCACCAGCAGCCGCGCGGACAGGTGCCGGCCGGAAGCCGGGGCCTCCGGGGCCAGCAGGGACGGCCGTTGAGAAGCAGGCGAAGCGGCCAGCAGGACGGTGGCGACGAGTGACAACATGAGGCGGGTCCCCCCGGGGTGTGGAGCAGGCGGGCAACCCTAGCATCCGCCCCGGCACGCCTGACCTCGCGGGCTGCTTGCATCCGGAGGTTCTTCTGGCATCTTCGCCGCACACATGCGCCGCCTCCTCATCACCGCCGCCCTCCTGTGCTCCACCCTGACCGGCCTCGCCGGCTGCAAGGGCGCCTGCCGCGAGCTGTCGGAGAAGCTCTGCGACTGCTCCACCAACTCCGTGGAGAAGGAGCTGTGCCTCCAGCGCGCCGCCCAGGAAGAGAGCCGCGTAGAGCCCACCGAGGAGGACGAGGCCGTCTGCGAGGAGCTCGTCGACGGCTGCAACTGCCGCGAAATCGAGACCGAGGCCGGCAAGCGCGCCTGCGGCCTGTCGCGCTGACGTTCCTCCGCGAGGCCGGGGCCCGCGAGCCCGAGGCTCAGGCCCCCGGCACCACCGGCCGCGCTGACACGCGCGACTCCCCGTCCACCCACGGCTGCAGCGCCTTGCGCACCCGCGAGCGGAAGGGCGTCTCCACGTAGCGGTGCACCGCCACCGAGGCCAGCACGCTCAGCGCCAGCACCAGCACGGGCGACTGCAGGTCCACCCACTGCCTCAGCGCCTTGAAGCCCTCCGACAGCGGGTACTGGAGGAGGTAGAGCGCGTAGCTGGCCCCACCCAGGTGCACCAGCAGCGGGCGCGACAACAGCCAGCCCAGGGGCCCGCCTCCGCGCGCCAGCCCGTACACCAGCAGCCCCGACGCGGGCGCCAGCAGCGCGTTGTGCATCAGCGGGTATGGAATCAGCGGGCCCGCCACGCCCGCCGCCACCAGCAACGCCGCGCCGGTGAAGGCCAGCACCGCGCCGCTGCCCTTCTTCGCCCCGTCCGCGCGCTCGCGCACGAAGCCCCAACCGAGCAGCACGCCGAAGAGGAACTCCGGCAGGCGCATCAGCGGGTTGAACTTGATGACCATCAGCACCGTCGACCCGGTGGCCGCGGTGACCGGGCCGGCCCCGTCCGGGCGCAGCGCCAGGAACAGCAGCGGCGGCAGCAGCCCGAGCACCCACACCACGCCCATCACCACCGGCAGCCGCGAGGGGCGCAGGCGCGGCAGCACCCCGAGCGCGAGCCCGGGGAAGAGGACGTAGAAGACGGCCTCCACCGCCACGGACCAGGCCGGCGGATTCCAGTACAGCGCCAGCCGGGGCACCCACGCCTGCACCAGCGCCAGCGTGCTCAGGCCACCCACCGTCAGCTTCCCGGCGGCCACCACCCACCCGTTGGCGGCCACGGACATGGCGATGGTGGGGGGCGCCGACAGGAGGAACGTCAGCAGATAGACGGGGTACACCCGGGCCACGCGCGCGGCGAGGAAGGCGCGCGGCCTCGTCTCCATGTGGCCGTCCCGGTCCAGGTAGTTCCAGGCGAGGACGAAGCCCGACAGCACGAAGAAGACGCCCACGGCGGAGTAGCCCGCCGCCACCCAGTTGCGAAACCCCTCCGGCGCCGTACCCAGGTACGGCCACGAGAAGTGGAACAGCACCACGTGGAGGGCCGCGAAGAAGCGCAGCCCCGTGAGGGAGTCGAGCGCCCCGCCCCGGCTCATCGGCGGCCGATGCCGTAGTACGTGAAGCCCAGCTCGCGCATGCGCACCGGGTCGTACACGTTGCGGCCGTCGAACACGACGGGCGACTTCATCAGGCCCTTCATGCGCTCGAAGTCCGGGTGGCGGAACTCGTTCCACTCCGTCACGACGAAGAGGCCGTCCACGCCCTCCAGCGCCTCGTAGGGCACCGTGGCGTAGCGGATGCGGTCACCGAAGACGCGCTTCGCGGTGTGCGCGGACACGGGGTCGTGCGCCACCACCTGCGCGCCCTTGCCGATGAGCCCCTCGATGACCTCGATGGAGGGCGCCTCGCGCATGTCGTCCGTCTTCGGCTTGAAGGCCAGGCCCCACACGCCGAACTTCTTCCCCTCGAGCGTGCCGTAGTGCTTCACGGCCTTGTTCACCAGCAGCTTCTTCTGGCGCTCGTTGGTGCGCTCCACGGCGCGGAGCAAATCCAGCTCCAGGCCGTAGTCACGCGCGGTGGCCACCAGCGCCTTCACGTCCTTGGGGAAGCAGGAGCCGCCGTAGCCCACGCCCGGGAAGAGGAACGGGTAGCCGATGCGCTTGTCCGAGCCCAGGCCCTTGCGCACGAAGTCCACGTCCGCGCCGACCTTCTCGCAGAGCGCGGAGATGTCGTTCATGAACGAGATGCGCGTGGCCAGCATCGCGTTGGCGGCGTACTTCGTCAGCTCCGCCGAGCGCGTGTCCATGTAGATGATGGGGTTCTCGGTGCGCACGAAGGGGGCGTACAGCTCGCCCATCACCTTGCGGCCGCGCTCGGAGTCCACGCCGATGACGACGCGGTCCGGCTTGAGGAAGTCGTCCAGCGCGGCGCCTTCCTTGAGGAACTCGGGGTTGGAGACGACGTCGAACTCGATGCTCGTCACCTTGCGGATGGCGTCGCGCACCTTGTCCGCCGTGCCCACCGGCACGGTGCTCTTGTCCACCACCACCGTGTACTGCTTCATCGCCTTGCCGACCTGCTCGGCGGCGGCCAGCACGTACTGGAGGTCGGCGTCGCCGCTCTCGCCCTCGGGCGTGCCCACGGCGATGAAGACCACCTGCGCGGGGGCCACGGCCTCGGCCAGGTCGCGCGTGAAGAACAGGCGCTTCTCACGCACGTTCTTCTTGATGAGCTCCTCGAGACCCGGCTCGTAGATGGGCACCTCGCCCGCCTGGAGCATGCGGATCTTCCGCTCGTCGATGTCCACGCACGTGACGTCGTTTCCCGAGTCCGCGAAGCAGGTGCCCGCGACGAGGCCGACGTAGCCCGTTCCGATGATGGCAATACGCATTGAAAGAGTCCCAGTTGGGGAATGTCCGGAGCAGGACTCATACGCCGGGAGGCGCACCGAAAGAAAGCCCGTCCCCCAGGGCAGGAGGGCAGGCGAGCGGACTTACTGGCCTGTGAGAAGCCGGCGCACCCGCTCCAGCCCCTTGAGGGCCGTGGCCCGGCCGGGGGTGCTCACAGGACCCACCACCGTCCGGTCCAGCAATTCGCGCGTGGCCCGGCGCAGCGGGGGGAAGGCGGCGGTGGCGTCCGCGGCGGCCTCCGGGAAGAGGCGCGCGACGAGGGCCAGGGACGTGTACAGGGCGCGCTCCAGGCGCCACTCCGCGGCCCGGGCCAGCAGCGCGGGCACGTCCACCGGGCGCGAGTACGGGCCGCCCATGGCCTTCGCGCCGGTGATGAGCTCGCGCACGTCCAGGAAGGACAGCCAGGGTACCTCGTAGCCCTGACGCGCCTGCTCCAGGACGGCCAGGAGCAGCGCGTCCTCCAGGTCGGCGCGGAACACGGACGGGCCGTACATCTTCATGGGCTTCGCCCGCTCGAGGATGCCCGCGGCCTGCTCCTTGCGCTGCGAGCCCAGGATGTCCGAGTAGAGGAGGATGAGGGTGCGCCCGTCGGACACCACCTTGGTGGCGCCGGAGCCGGCGGCGTCCTCGGGCTTGAACTCGTGGTTGGAGAGGAAGCCCGCGAAGCCGTCCACGTCCAGCCGCCGCATCAGCAGCTGCAATTCCGTCACCGGGCGGAAGGCGACGTGGGGGTAGAGCGAGTCGGCGAAGGCGGCGCCGCCGAACAGCACCAGCTTGCGGCCCTGAAGGTCGTCCACCATCTGCTTGAAGTTGACGAGCTTCATCACGTTGTCGTTGGCCGAGCCCTGGTAGATGGCCAGCAGCCTGTCGCGCACCCACTCCGGCACGGCCGCGCCTCCCAGCCGGTACTGGAGGTTGTACGCGGCCAGTGGCGCCAGGCCCTGGGAGATGGCCCAGTCCACGTACGCCTCCCACGGCGCCCCCCGCAGCGAGACGCGCGGCGGGTCGAAGGAAGCAAGGACGCGGAAGGTGTCGAGGAGGCTGGGCGGCATGGGGGTCCCCCTTTAACGGGCCGGACGCGTGGGCCGCAACGCCCGCCTTCTGTTGGTGGCCGGACACAAACCGGCGCGAGTGGTGCCCGGGAGACAGGGCGCGGCCCTCCGGGGTGGGTCCGGGAGCCGGACTGAATGAATACCTGGGCCCCTCGGTACGTCGCGGGCCGGGCAGGCAGCCGAGGGAGGTCGTTACATGAGGCAGCAGGGCTGGACGGACAGACGGGCGGGCCGGTGGTGTGTGCTGGGAGCGCTCGGACTGGTGGCGTGCAGCGGCACGTCCTCGGAGGCGCCCGCGGCGCAGGGCTCCACGGCGGTGGTGGAGGTGGAGACCGAGGGCCGATGCGAGGTGCGCCCCCCGTTCGACCCGCACTTCGAGCCGGAGGTCGAATGGGCCTGGACGGACAGTCCGGTGATGCCCACGCACACCAACGTGGAGAGCACGCCCGTGGTGGTGGACGTCAGCGGCGACGGCGTGCCGGACGTGGTGTTCAACAGCTTCGAGGGCTGGAACTTCAAGACGAATGGCGTGCTGCGCGCCATCAGCGGGGCGGACGGCTCGGACTTGTGGGCGGTGACGGACCCGGCGCTCCGGACACGGGGCGCGGCGAGCGTCGCGGCGGGCGACATCGACGGCGACGGGACGGTGGAGCTGTGCACCGTGCCGGAGAGTGCGGAGGGCATCATCTGCTTCGAGAACACCGGCGCCTTCAAGTTCCGTGCGGCCGGGCCCCGGCTGGACTGGGGCGGTGTGTCGCTGGCGGATTTGGAGGGGGACGGGACGGTGGAAATCATCGCCGGCAACCACGTCTATGACAGCACGGGAGTGCTGAAGTGGGTGGGCAGCGACGGCGTGGGAGGCCCGCCGAACGACACGGGCCCGGTGGCCTTCGCGGTGGACCTGGACGGGGACGGGAAGCAGGAGGTGGTGAACGGCCGCAGCATCTACCGGCACGACGGCACGCTGAAGTGCCGGGCCGAATCGCTGGGCCACGGCTTCGCGGGCGTGGGCAACTTCGACGCCGACGCCGCGGGCGAGGTGGTGGTGGTGTGGAGCACCCACGTGTCGCTGATGGAGGCCGACTGCACGGTGCGCTGGACGGTGGAGCACCTGGGACTCGGCACGGGCGGGCCGCCCAACATCGCGGACTTCGACGCGGACGGGCAGCCGGAAATCGGCGTGGCCGGCATGGCCTGGTACTCCCTCTTCGAGGCGGACGGGACGGTGAAGTGGCTGATGCCGATTCAGGACACCAGCTCCAACCGCACGGGCTCGACCACCTTCGACTTCGAGGGGGACGGCCACACGGAAGTGGTCTACGCGGACGAGACGGCCCTGCGCATCTACGACGGCGCCACCGGCACGGTGCGCTTCGAGGCGCCGCACAGCTCGTGCACCGCGTATGAGAACCCGGTGGTCGCGGACGTGGATGGCGACGGCAACGCCGAAATCGTGGTGGCGCAGAACACCGCGTGTGACTTCGGCCCGTTCCACGGCATCCGCGTGTACAGGGACAAGAAGGATGGCTGGGTGAACACGCGGCGCATCTGGAACCAGCATGCGTACTCCGTCACCAACGTGGGGGACGACGGCTCCATCCCCGCGCACCCGGTGCCCAACTGGCTCACGCCGGGACTCAACACGTTCCAGACGAACAGTCAGGGGGCGGGCTCGGTGGAGCCCTTCGCCGCGCCGGACCTGGTGGTGGAGGCGGTGAGCGCCACGTGTGACAGCGAGGGCGTCGTGAAGCTGGGCGCGCGGGTGAAGAACGCGGGAGATGCGCCGGCCTCGACGGGAGTGCGGGTGGCCTTCTTCCGGGGGCCGGCCAGCGGGAGCGGCACGCTGCTGGGCGTGGCCACGCTGACGGACAAGGTGGACGCGGGCGGCGAGGCGTGGGCGGAGCTGGAGCTGGGCACCGCGCCTGGAGGGCGGGGCGAGGTGTTCGCGGTGGTGGATGACGACGGCACCGGGACGGGGCGCGAGCTGGAGTGCCGCGAGGACAACAACACCGGCTCGGCGCTGGTGGGGCTGGAGTGCGGCGGGGGGGCGAACGTGCCTCCGGTGGCGGTGTGCCGCGACGTGACGGTGAGCGCGGATGCCATGTGCCGGGCCTCGGCCAGTGTGGACGATGGGAGCCATGACCCGGATGGGCAGCCGGGCCCCTTCACGGTGACGCAGGTGGCGCCGGGGCCCTTCGGGTTGGGGAGCCACGAGGTGACGCTGACGGCGTCGGACGGTGAGGAGAACGCGGTGTGTACGGGCACGGTGACGGTGGTGGACACGACGCTGCCGAGCATCGTGTGTCCGTCGCCGCAGGTGCTGGAGTGTGTGTCGGGCGGAGCGAAGGCCACGTATGCAGCGCATGCGGAGGACAACTGCGGCCCGGTGTCGGTGACGTGCACGCCGCCGACGGGCGCCACCTTCCCGCTGGGACGGACGGTGGTGGACTGCAACGCGGTGGATGGCGCGGGCAACGCGTGCGGGTGTGGCTTCACGGTGTCGGTGCGGGACACGCGGCCTCCGGTGCTGGGGGGCTCGCTGGGGATGAAGCTGTGGCCGGTGGACCACCAGTACCGCACGGTGACGCTGGCCGAGTGCGCGGGCCCGGCGAAGGACGCGTGCATGGGCGACCTGCCACTGGAGCAGTACGGCCGGATTGTCCGCGTGACGTCGGATGAGTCGGAGGACGCAGGAGGGACGTGTGACGGCGACACGTGCGACGACATGGCGGTGCGCGTGAACACGACGTCGGTGCAGCTGCGCGCCGAGCGCGACGACACGGGCGATGGTCGTGTGTACACGGTGCACTACGTGGTGGAGGACCCGTCCGGCAACAAGGCGGAAGGCAGCTGCACCGTGGGCGTGCCGCGTGACACGTATGGACAGCAGCCGCCGCAGAACAGCGGGCCGCAGTACTGCGTGGGACAAGGGTGCCCGTACGGCACGGGTGGCAGCTACCTGTGTCCGTGAGCCGGTAACGCTGGGGGGCTCACGGCTGCGGCCGTGAGCCTCCGGAGTGCTCGACCCTCAGCGCGAGCGCAGCCTCCTCGACCGAGCCTTCAGCGCGCGGCCCGCACCGCGTTCTCCACCCGCCGCAGCGCATACCGCGCCATGGCCCCGGCCCGAGGCGCCAGCAGCAGCTTCGCCGCCACCCACGCCGGCTTGCTGCGCGCCAGGTCCGAGCCCAACAACCGCTCGTCCGAGAAGAACCGCCCCGCCAGCACCCGCTGCCAGCGGGGCGGCGCCAATTCCTCCAGCACCTCCACCGGCACCGGCGCGTCCAGCAGCCTCCGCGCCGCCTCCCAGCCGTACCAGGCCACGTGCGGAAACGCCGTCCCTCGCGCCCCCTCCACCACGCTCCGCCAGTCCAACCCCTTCAGCGCGAGCAACTTCAAATCGAAGACCCACGCCAGCCGCTGCAACAAGTGGTTGCTCGCGTGCAGCGCCAGGTACACCGCCTCGTCCTCCGGCCGCAGCCACCGCACGCGCCGGCCCTCCACCTCGCCCTCCACCGCCCGCGCCAGTAGCGCGTCTCCCTCCAGCGCCTCGCCCCACCCCGCCAGCGCACGGAAGTGCAATTCCACCAGCCCCGCCGGCCCCACCAACTCCAGATGGTGCGAGTCCTCCTCGCCATGCCGAGCGACGTCCCCCGCCCGCACCGTCAACCCCAGCCCGGTGAGCGCCCGCACCGCCGCGTCCACCTCGCCGCGAGCAACCAGCAGGTCCACGTCCGTCGTCGCCCGCTGCAGCGGGTCCGGGTACAGCCGCTGCGCCAGGCCGTACCCCTTGAGCAGCACCGGCACGCAGCCCACTGAAGCCAGCGCCTCCAGGCTCCGCGTGAGCAGCGCCTTCACCCGCATCACCCGCGCCGCACCCAGCAGCGACTCGCGCCGCAGCAGCGCATGAGCCTCCGTGGGCAGCACCCACCCGGCCCGCGCCACCGCGTGCTCCACGAAGCCCGCCAGCCCATGGTGCACCGCAGCGCGCACCAGCCCGTCGGCCTCCGCTCCTACCGGGGCCTCACGTGAAGGGGCCTGGGGCCAGGACCGCAGCAGCGCCCCCAGGGCGCGCGCGTCCACCGCCGTCACCGCCGCAGCGCGATGACGCGCGCGGGCTCCACTTCCACCGGCGCATGCAGCCGCACGGCGCGCTCCGCCACCGCGTCCGCCACCACCTCCAGCGCCAATTCCTCATCTCGGTTGATGGCCGACCGCCCGTCACGCCACACCAGCAGCAGCGCCCCGAGCACCTCCTCGTCGTCCTTCACGTCGATGCGCACCTCGAGCGGCACCGCGGTCCCCGAAGGGCGCTGCGTCTCGAAGACGATGCCGTCCGTCTGCCCGCCAGACACGCGCTGGAAGCGCAACTCCTGCCGCGCCACGTCCATCGCCTCCGCCAGCGGCCGCAGCGCATTCCATACGTCCTGCAGCGACGGCGCCTGGCGTACCCCGCGGGTGACGCCCTTCACCAGCGTGCGCAGCCGGATGTTGCGCTGCCGCACCTGCTGCACGTCCGACGCGCGCCGCAGGTCCAGGTAGCCCAGCTTGCGCATCAACGCGAAGATGACCACGCCCATGCCACACAGCAGCATGGCGCTCTGCGCGCTGTTGGCGAAGTTCAGCCCCAGCGCCGTCAGGGTGAACAGGCCGCACAGCCCGTAGAGCACCAGCACCGTGGAGCGGTGGCTGAGCACCATACGGCTCATCACCCGGTGGTGGATGTGTTCCCTGTCCGCGCTGAACATCGGCCGGCCCAGCATCGAGCGCCGCACCATGGCCAGCAGCGTGTCCATGATGGGCAGCCCCAGCGCCATCACCGGCACCAGCATGGCCACCGTCGTCCCGCTCTTCGTGCTCGTCTTGATGGCCACCGCCGCCAGCACGAAGCCCAGGAACATGCTCCCCGTGTCCCCCATGAAGATGGAGGCCGGGTTGAAGTTGAACACCAGGAACCCGAGGATGGCGCCCGCCAGCGCCGCCATCAGCAGGCACAGCAGGATGTCCCCTCGCGACAGCGCGAGGATGAAGTTGGTGCTCACGCCGAAGAAGGCCACCCCGCCCGCCAGCCCATCCAACCCGTCGATGAGGTTGAGCGCGTTCACCACGCCCACCATCCACAGCACCGTGAAGGGCAGGCTCAGCGCTCCCAGCGACAGCTCCGGGCCGAACGGGTTGGCGATGACGTCGATGCGGAAGCCCAGCGCGTACAGGCCCAGCGCCACCGCGAACTGCACCCCGAACTTCAGGCGAGCATTCGCGCCCTTCAGGTCGTCATACAGGCCCAACGCCGCAATCACCGCGCCGCCGATGAAGAGGCCCGCCACCAGCTCGCGGTGCGAGCGGAAGTTGTGCCCCACGCCCGAGTCCACCAGGAACAGCGCGCACAGCGGCGCGAAGAAGCCGCCGACGATGCCAATGCCTCCCAGCCGAGGAATGGGACGGACGTGCACCTTCCGACTGGAATTGGCCTGGTCCAGCCACCCCCATGCCACGGCCCGGTTGCGCACGAGCAACGTGAGCACCAGGGCCACCATGAGCGAGACGAGGAACGCGACGAAGAAGGTGATCATTCGGTTGAGCCACTCACCACTGTGACGGCCACTGGCCTGGCGCGTCAATGCACGCGAGTGTGTGATAACGAATGGACCCCGCGGTTGCTCCTCCAGCCACCAACCGAGCGAAATTCATGGCTTTCTTTGGTTGCGGAGAAGCGTCTCGTAGAGCGAGAGGGTGCGAGCGGCGATGTCTCGCCACGTGAGACTTCGCACCTCGGACTGCGCCGCCTGACGCAGTGACTGCAATTGTTCACGGTTCTCCGCGAACGCGCGCAGCGCACCCACCAGACCCGACACGTCTCCAATGGGAATGAGCAGGCCTGTCTGCCCATTCCTCACCACCTGCGGGGCCACGCCCACCGGTGACGACACCGGTGCCAGCCCGCAGGCCATGGCCTCCACCAGCGCCATGCCGAAGCCTTCCGAGTGGCTGGGGAAGAGGAGCACTTCTTCGGACTCCAGCAACCGCGGCAGCTCGGTGCGCGGATAGCGAGGCACCACGCGCAGCCGCTCCCGTACCTGCGCGGGGAAGGCCGCGAGCACCTCGTCCTCCTTCGCGCCCGTGCCGTACAGCGACAGCGAGAAGGCGACGCCCTCCGCGTGCAGCCGCGTGGCGACGGCCACCATCTCGTCGCGGCCCTTCAGCGGCAGCCAGCTGCCCACGCAGGCCACGCGCAGCGGCGCGCCGGGAGCGGAAGGCCGAGGCGACGGCAGCCCGTGGAAGGGCGCATCCAGCCCGTGCGGGATGACGCTGAGGTGGTCCGCGGGCACGCCCAGGTGCTCGCGCGCGTACGCGGCGTCGAGCGTGTTGAGGAGCACCGCGTGGTCCGCCAGCAGCAGCGACTGGCGCACCTCCCAGAGGCGAAAGCCCCCATGGTAGAGCGGGTACTTCCAGCTCAAGCGCAGGTGGCCCTCGCGAGCGGACGCGCGCAACCGCTCGGAGAACGTGTGCTCCAGGCCATGACTGCGCGTCACCAGCGCATGTCTCTCGCGCGCACCGGGCCGGCCCAGCCGCGCCCAGGCCCACGCGTCCCCGGTGGTGATGTCGAGGACGTCGTACTTGCGGGCCTCGCGCGCCAGGTGCGCGGCGACCTTCCACGGGAAGCGCACGCCGTGCAGCGAGCCGTGCTCGCGCGTGCCGGGAAACGCCTCGTGGTAGCTGTAGTAGTCCACCTCGCAGCCCAGCGCCGCGAGCGCCTGTCCCAGCGCGAGCGTCACGCCCGGGGCGCCCAGGTTCGGGTCCAGCGGATGGTGGATGCCGAGGAGGACTCGCATGCGAAGGCGTGCCTTCTAGGCCATCGCGCCGGGGAATGGGGACCTCTTCGTTCCCTCCTTCCCTGCGGACGGCCGCCTCCCTGGTCGCTATTGACGCGCTGGCCCCCCGGACGACAATGGGCGGCCCGCCCCTCCATGCCCCCTTCCTCCCGACCGACGCTGCAGGCGTGCCTCGAGGGCCGCCGCAACAACCTCGACTTCCTCCGCTTCGCGGCGGCGGCGGGCGTCATCCTCAGCCACGCCTTCCCGCTGGGCGAGGGCCGCGGCACGGAGGAGCCCCTGGAGGCCTTCAGCCGCGGCCAGCTCTCGCTGGGACGACTGTGCGTGGCGGTGTTCCTGGTCATCAGCGGCGTGCTCATCACCCGGAGCTGGGAGCGCACGCCGGACCTGGCGCGCTTCACCTGGGCGCGCGTGCTGCGCATCTTCCCGGGCCTGGGCGTGATGCTGGTGCTGACCACCCTGGTGCTCGGCCCGGCCTTCACTACGCTGCCGCTGCGCGACTACTTCACGGCGGCGGACACGCACCTGTACTGGCTGCGCAACTTCACCCTCGCCTTCCCGCAGTGGAACCTGCCCGGCGTCTTCGAGACCAACGTGTACTCGAACGCCGTCAACGGCTCGCTGTGGACGCTGAAGTACGAGGTGGGCTTCTACCTGCTGACGCTCGCCCTGGGGCTGGCGGGCCTGCTGCGCAAGGGCATGGTGGCCTTCGGCTGGGTGGGCGCGGCGGTGGCGCCGTTCGTCACCGGGCGGCTGGGCTTCTGGCCGGAGCTCTACCTGTACTTCGGCGGCGGCGTGGCGCTGTACCTGTGGCGCGACAAGGTGCGGATGAGCCCGTGGCTGGCGCTGGCGTGCACGGCGGGATGGCTCGTCCTGGCGCGGCTCGGGTACGGCCGCATCGGCACCGGCCTGTTCGGCGCATACGTCGTGCTGTACCTCGCCTACCTGCCAGCGGGCGCGCTGGCGGGCTTCGGCCGCTGGGGTGACTTCTCGTACGGCGTCTACGTCTACGCCTTCCCCGTGCAGCAGGCCGTGAGCGCGCTGTACGGCGCGAGCATGCCGTGGTGGCTGAACGCGGCGGTGTCCCTCCCCTTGGTCGTGGCGCTGTCCGCGCTGTCCTGGCACCTGGTGGAGAAGCCCGCGCTGAAGCTCAAGGACCGGCCGCCCGCGCTGCTCCAGCGGCTCCGGTTCGCAAGGCTTCAGCCGGGCTCGCGCTGAGACTCACTTCCCGCCGGCCACGTGCTCCCCATGCGCCGCCGGGGCGACGCTGAAGCGCTCACCCACCAGCCGGTCATACGTGAGCAGGCGGTAGCGCCGCAGCCACTCCGCCGACGAGCCCGGTGCCGGTGACTCGGCGTCCCGCTCCGTCAGCGGCAGGTACTCACCCGCCGCGCTCTTGAGCAGGTCGCCCCGCACCACCGGAACGGCGCGGGACAGCCCCTCCAGGAAGGCGAAGAAGCCGTGGGGCTTCATCCCGGCCGCCTCGAGGATGCGCGGCGCGAGCTGGCCCATGCTCAGGTGCACGTCCTGCTTCGGCAGCGTGAAGTTCGACCAGAGGAGCACTGGCACCTCGGCCATGCGCTCGCGCTGGGCGTCCGTCCACGGCTCCTTCAGGAACCCCGTCTCGCGGTAGAGGGAGTAGTTGGGCCCGAGCATGGGCAGGTGGTCACCGAAGACGACCAGCAGCGTCTTGCGCGGCCTCGCCTCCAGCGCCCGCACCAGCCGCTCCAGGGCGCGGTCCGTCTGGCGAAGCTTGTGCGCGTAGTTCGTCAGCAGCAGCGTGTTGTCGGGCGACAGCTTCCCCACCACCCGCACCTCTTCCTTGCCGGTGAGCGGGAGGCTGTAGGGGCCGTGCGTCGACATGGTGATGGCCATGATGAACCGCGACCGGCGCTCGTCCGAGAGCTGCGCGAGGATGTGGTCCACGAGCGCCTCGTCCGACACCCAGGGCCCCTCCAGCTTCGCGTCCGCGAAGTCGGTGAGGGACTGGAACTCTTCGAAGCCGAGCAGCGGGTACACCACGTCGCGGCTCCAGTACCAGGCATGGAAGGGATGGATGGCGGCCGTGTGGTAGCCGGCATCGCGGAACAGCGAGGGCAGCGCCTCCACGGGCTTCATCACGTAGTGCTGGTAGGGGAAGGAGCCGTCAGGCGCGAATGACGCCGACATGCCCGTCAGCAGCTCGAACTCCGCGTTGGCCGTGCCTCCACCGAACGTCGGGCTGATGAGGTGGCCCGAGCTGTGCGTGGTCATGAGGCCGCGCAGGAACGGCAGCGGG
The DNA here is from genome assembly GCF_010894405.1 of Pyxidicoccus caerfyrddinensis. Taxonomy (GTDB): domain Bacteria; phylum Myxococcota; class Myxococcia; order Myxococcales; family Myxococcaceae; genus Myxococcus; species Myxococcus caerfyrddinensis. Next base: position 692,146 of record NZ_JAAIYA010000002.1, on the reverse strand, counting down.
TCCGTGCTCAGGGGCACGCCGAGCTGCGTCGGGTCCCAGAGCGACTCGGCCATGTAGATGATGACGTCCACCGGCTCCGGGGGCGTGGCGGCGGGGGGCTCCGCGTCACGGCCCAGGGCGGTGCGCACGCCGTCCGCCGAGTACGCGCCACCCGACTCCAGGCGCAGGCCCTCCCAGTTCCAGAGCAGCATGAGCGGCAGCCCGTTGACCTGGAAGTTGGAGCGCTGGTCCCACACCTGGTGCATGACGCCGAAGCGCATGAACGCCTTCGGCAGCAGCGGCACGTGCGCGTAGAAGGTGATGGCGAGCAGGTACACCAGCGATGCCACGGCGAGACCCGCACGCGCGAGCCCGGGCAGTGGGAAGCGGGGCCGACCGCGCCGCACGGCACGAACTCCGGCCACGAGGGCGGCCAGCACGAGCAGGCCAGCGAGGATGGCGAGGAACGTCCCGGCTCCGGGCAGGAGCGTGGGCGCGAGCGACGTCACCTGCCGCCACTCGAGGAAGTCCCACGGCAGCAGCGGCCGGCCGATGAGTTGGAGCTTCCGGATGTGGAGCGAGGACGTGAAGAGGAGTCCCGCGGCCACCAGGGCCAGCGCGACGCCGAGCCGGTTCGTCGCCGTCCACAGCAGGCCCGCCACGGCGGTGATGACGCCCACGCTGATGGCCATCGACCACGGGTTCCGCTCATGGAGGCCCTGAAAGCCCGCGGGGGAGAACGCCGCGATGGCCAGCTCCGTCGCGGCCACGAGCCCGGCGGCGGACAGGATGACGGCGACGCAGGGCCAGAAGACGGACTGCGGCTTCTTCGCGAAGAAGAGCGCTTCAGGACTGTGTGGACGGCGGGTCAACTCCGGCAGCTCCAAGCGACAATCAGGCGAAATCCCGCCAGAACGCGAGCCTATATCCTCATATGGCTGTTGCTTCACAAAGCAAAAGCAGCGGCAATGACTTTCACCGGGCCCCCCGTCGCCTGACTGCCGTCACGGCTGGCGGCCTTCACCGGCCGGCACGGGTGACAGTCTTTCAGCCCGAGCGCGGGCCTCGAAGCGTGCCAGCAACCAGTCTCTCCACCTCAGGCCGGGCTGCTCCACCGCGACATACGTCACCCAGGCCACCGCCAGCGTGGCGCCCAGGTAGACGAGCAGGTCCAGGGGCCACGCGCCCAGGGAGAGGTGCGTGCGCTCGAGGCCTCGCACCACGAAGCCGTGCCACAGGTACGCCCCATAGGAGAGCACCGCCACCTGGTAGATGCCCCAGCGCGGCCCGGCGGGAAGCTGTATCGACTCGGTGCCCACCAGCAGCAGCCCGAAGCCCACCGACAGTCCGGTGAAGACCCACAGCGCGCCCACTCCCGCCAGCAGGGGACCACATACGCCCACGGTGACGGCGAGCACGACGGCGCCCAGGACGCCGCAGGCCGCGCGCCAGGAAGCCGCCCACCGCTGCCAGACGGGCGCGGTCTTCGCCAGGAACACGCCCACCGCGAGCCCGTCCAGGTGGTGCAGCGTGGGCCAGGAGAGGAGCGCGGGGAGCTGCGGAAGCGGCAGGCCCTGGGGGAGTTCCCTCCAGGTCAGCCAGCGGGCGGTGAAGCTCACGGCGATGGGAAGGCACCACACCCAGGCGGGCCACCGCCGTCCCCGCAATCCGAAGGCCAGCAGGGGCAGCACCAGGTAGAAGTGCTCCTCCACGCAGAGCGACCAGCTCTGCACGAAGTCGCTCAGCCCGGTGAAGTTCTGGAGGAAGAGCGCGTAGTGCCAGCCCCCGCCGAGGAAGGGCGTGCCGAAGGTCCACGGCTTGAGCGCGTAGAGCGCGAGCACCACGTAGTAGAGCGGCAGCGTGCGGCCCCAGCGCTTGAGCCAGAAGGTGCGCAGCTCCGCCACCCCGCCCTGCTCCGCGTGCCGGCTGAACACCTGCCGTCCCACGAGGTAGCCGGAGAGGACGAAGAACAGGTCCACCCCCATCCACCCGTGCGCGAAGGCCGCCCGCAGGCCCAGGGGAAGCGCGTCGTGGACGACGGCCGGCGCATGGAAGGCGAGCACCGCCAGGATGGCCAGGGCCCGCATCACATCCAGGCCGTCCCTGCGCGGAGCTGTCGGTTGAGCCGGTGAGGACATGAGTGGGGGCCCGCAGGCAGCGGGCGCGCCATTGTCGTCCACGGCTTCTCGCGGTCAACAGCGACCAGACGGGCGTCCGGCCGGGGGAGCGATTGCGCGCTTCACGTCCTCACTTCATCGCAGGCTGGGAAATCAGCGCGGCGCCAATGGCTCCGGACAGCTCTCCCAGCTCGGCCACCAGCACCGGAGGTTGCCGCTCGGGGACGAAGATGTGCGGGCGCATGGCGTCGTGGATGCGCCCGGCGTAGGCGGGCCCCAGCCGCGTGCCCAGCCCTCCGCCGAGGATGACGGCCTCCACGTCCAGCAGGTTGATGGCGGAAGCCAGGCCCGCGCCGAGCATCCGCACGGCCCGGTCGATGATCCACGTCGCCACCTTGTCCTCCTCCGCCAGCGCCTTGTCCCAGATGCTGCTCGTCAGGCGCGGGCGTCCCTTCTTGCGCATCAGGTCGAAGAGCATCGTCTTCTCGCCCCCGCGCTCGGCCTTGCGCGCCCTGCGCTCCATGGAGGCGCGGCCCGCGTAGGCCTCCATGCAGCCACGCCGGCCACAGCCGCACCGCGCGCCGCCCGGCTTCACCACCATGTGGCCAATCTCTCCCGCCGCGCCGCGCCCCCGCCAGGGGACGCCATCCAGCACCAGCCCGCCGCCCACGCCCGTGCCCCACCACACGCCCAGCACCGAGCGGTACGGACGGCCCGCGCCCAGGCGGTACTCCGCCGCCACGGCCACCTGCACGTCATTGCCGAGCACCACCCGGCCCTCCACCAGCTCTCCCAGGTCGGCGGCCACGGGGTACGGCTCCGTCCAGCCCTTGCCCACGTTGCCGACGTGCCCCAGCGTGCCCTCGTTGGTGTCCACGGAGCCGGGCGCTCCCACGCCTATGCCCGCGAGCTGCTGCGGGGTGGTGCCCGCCGCGCGCGCCGCGTCCACCAGCGCGCCGTACATCGCCTGCACCACGTCCTCCACGCTGCCGTCCCCCGGCGTCGGGTGCCGGGCCCGGCCGAGGACGGCGCCCGCCGTGTCGGTGACCACGGCCTCTATCTTCGTCCCCCCCAGGTCGATGCCTCCCCAGGCGCTCGACGTGGCGTGGGACGGCTCCTTCGCCGCCTCGGCGCCCACCGAAGTTGCCTCGTCCATCTCTCGCCTCCGCCTTCGGCTGACTGCTTCACACGAAGATGCGCAGTCCCATGCCGGGCCGGACGGGAGCGCCCGCCAGGCAGGGAGGCAGCCGTCCCGGGACGCGGGAGCCAGGACCTCCTCCCGCCCTTTCTGAACGCTTCCGCGTCAGTCATTGCGTGGCCCGGGTCGATTCTCGCTAAAAGGCACCTTCCAGGCGGACGCAGGCCTCGTCACACGGAAGGAGCACGGGATGGACCTCATCGGACAGCTCTCGCAGCAGCTCGGAGTGAACGGTACGCAGGCGCAGGGAGTGGCGGGCTCGCTGCTGAAGCTGGTGCAGGGCACGGTGAAGGAGAAGCTGGGCCCGGACGCCGCGAACCAGCTGGGCAGCGCCATTCCGGAGATGGACTCGTGGCAGCAGGCCGCGGGCGCGGCGGCGCCCTCGCAGGGCGGCGGCGGGCTGATGGGCGCCCTCGGTGGGCTCGTGGCCGGGAACGACGGTGGCGGTGGCGGAGGTGGTGGCGGCGGCATGGGCGCCATGCTGGGCGCTATCGGCGGCGTAGCGACGCAGGCCGGTGAGGTGGCCGCCGTCGTCTCGCTGCTGGGCCGCTTCAACATCGACGCGAGCAAGGCCTCGCTCGTGGCCCCGCTGCTCCTCAACTTCCTCAAGTCGCGGCTGGACCCGGGGCTCGTCGGGAAGATTCTCGCGGTGGTGCCCATGCTGGCCGGCGCGGGCGGTGCTGGCGGCAACACGCCGGGCGGCGGTGGCCTGGGCGGAATGCTCGGCGGACTGCTGGGCTGAGGCCGCCAGAAGCGGCCCGCGCACTTCAGCGCTTCGATACGCGCTGGCGCACGGTGGTGGCCACCGCCCACGGCGGGAAGCCCAGCACATAGCGCCAGCGCGGCGCGGCCAGGTGGAAGGGCAGCCCGCGCCGGTACAGCGCCAGCGCCAGGTCCACCCGTCGCAGCGACAGCAGCCACTGCGACACGTGGCGCAGGTTGTAGAGGAGCATCTCCAGCCGCTCGCGCCTGCGGGCGGCACCTCCCGGGTAGCGCCCCTGCCGCTCCTGTTCCAGTTGGTACAGCGTGCCCTGGTAGCTCAGCTCCAGCGCGCTGGACGACGAGCCCCCGTGCTGGCGGTAGCCCACCGTCACCGGCGCGCGCACCCACGCGAAGCCCGGCTCCGTGCCCAGCCGGTAGAGCAGGTCATAGTCCTCGCCGTTGATGCGCAGCGGGGTGAAGCCGCCCACCCGCCGCAGCGCCTCCGTGCGCACCGCCACCACGCACGCGGTGCGCGGCGTCCGGTCCTCCGCGCTCGCCAGGTAGTCCGCGAAGCGCACCACCCGCGCGGGCTCGCGCGTCACGCCGGCCAATTCCTCTCGCTGCGCGAAGGACGCCGCCGTGCCCATCACCACCGAGGGCCCGCCCTGCTCGCGCAGCACCTGCCGGTACGTGGCGAGCGTCCACGGGAACCACAAGTCGTCACTGTCGAGGAAGACGACGTACTCGCCCCGAGCCTCCTGGATGCCCAGGTTGCGCGCCGCGCCCGGGCCCGCGTTGCGCTGCTGGAACACGCGCACCCGCTCGCCGTACCGGGCCAGCGTCTCCAACGTGTCGTCGGTGGACCCGTCGTCCACCACGAGCACCTCGTAGTCCGTCTCCTCCTGCGCGAACACCGACGCGAGCGTGTCCTCCAGGAGCCGCGCCCGGTTGTACGTGGGAATGACGATGGAGAAGAACGGCATGCCGGGACGGCCTCACACCCGGGCGCGCAGGCCCATCTCGGAGATGCGCAGGAAGGTGGAGAGCTGCCGGCGGTACTCCGTCAGGTTGGTGCGCCCGCGCAGCAGCGTCTGCGTCAGCACCGCCGCGTTGTACGGCAGCGTGCCCACCAGGATGGCCCGCATCGCCACCTCGTGCAGCCGGCCGTGGTGCTTGCGGAAGTACGCCAGCCGCGTGCGCCACAGTTCAATCCGCACCTTGTCCGGCCCCGTCGCGGACGGCCGGAACGAGCGGCTCGCCAGGTGCGTAATCACCGCCTCCGGGCAGAAGGCCACCTCCCAGCCCGCCTTCCACGCCCGCACGCACCAGTCGGTGTCCTCGGTGTTGCCCAGCGGGGACATCGCCTCGTCCAGCAGGCCCACCTCCGCCAGCGTCTCCTCGCGCACCACGATGCACGCGCCGAGCACCCAATTCACCCGGGCCTCCTCGTGCCCGTACTGCGCCGGGTCGATTTCCATCCGCTTCAGGAAGTGCAGCGGGCGCGGCAGGAAGACGAGGTCGAAGAGCTGCCCGGACAGTGACATGGGCCGGAAGGTGCAGTTCTGGATGGTGCCGTCGGCGTTGAGCAGCCGCGCGCCCGCCATGCCCACGCGCGGGTGCTCGTCCATGAAGCGCACCAGCGCGTCGAAGGCCCCTTCGTGGACGATGGTGTCGTCGTTGAAGATGCAGATGTAGCGGCCCCGCGCGGCGCGCAGCACCTGGTTGTGGTTGGCGGAGAAGCCCTTGCGCTCGGTGTTGAAGAGCCAGCGCACCTGCGGGAAGTCGCGCCGCATGGCCTCCACGCCGCGCCCGTCGGTGGCGTTGTCGACGATCCACACCTCGAAGGTGATGTCGCGCGTCGTCGCGTAGAGCGTGCGCAGGCAGTCGTGCAGCAACTCCGGATTGGAGTGGTTGACGATGGAGATGACCAGGTCGACCTTCTTCATCGAATCGCTCGCGTCCTTCATCACGAAGCCGGGCTCACCGGAGCAGCGGACCGCTCGGCCCGCCGTGCCCGGACGAAGCCCAGGATGCTCTTCAACTCGCCGAGGAGCGACAGCGTCCCCGGCAACCGCTCGCGCGCCAGCACCAGCCCCGCGAACAGCACCGCCCCCACCAGCGCCCGCACCACGTTGCCAGCGCCCGGCAGCGACAACACCGCCGCGCACGCGCCCGCCAGCAGCAGCCCCACCGTGACGAAGGGCTCCACCACCTGCGATACCAGTCCGCGCAGGGCCGGGTTGAGGCGCGCCACCAGCCACGCCGTCACCCACAGCTCCGCCAGTCCCACCAGCACGCCCATGGGGCCAATGGCCGCCAGCCCGAAGCGCTGGATGGCCCACGTGCCCACGCCCCACTTCACCGCGCCCACGCCCACCACGACGGCCAGCCGCTCCCACGGGCGCCCGCCCGCGTTCTGCGCCGTGGCCAGCAGGCCCGTCAGCGTGGTGAGCACGCACTCCAGGCTGAACCACTGCACCAGCGCCACGGCCGGCACCCAGCGCTCGCCGAAGAAGAGTGGCACCGCCACCGGCAGCACCAGCACCACGCACGGAATGGCCACCAGCAGCACCGCGGACAGCCGGCGCAGCGACGTGCGCAGGTACTCCGCGAAGCCGGCCGGGTCCTCCTGCAGGCGGCAGTAGGCGGGGAAGGCCACGCGGTTGAGGACGATGCTGAGCATCATCGGCGTGGAGGCCAGCGCCCAGGCCCAGTTCACCAGGCCCACCGCCTCCTTGCCGAGGATGCCGCCCACCACCAGCGGCACCCAGCCGGCCACCATCGCCCCCACCAGCGGCGGGAGCTGGAAGGCCAGCCCGAAGCTGAGCAGCCGCTTGAGCACGTCCAGCCGGAAGGCGCCGTGCGGCCGCCACGGCGAGGCCCACCAGACCAGCACCAGCCCCACCGCCCCGCGCACCAGGCCGCCCAGCGCGAGCGCCCACGCGCCGAAGCCGAGCGCCGCCAGGGAGATGGTGGTGATGACCTGCACCACGTTTTCAATCAGCTCCGCGCGGGCGATGACGGGGAACGCGAGCTTGCGCTCCAGCGCCATCAGCGGAATCACCCGCAGCGAGGACAGGAACAGCCCCAGCGCCAGGGCGCACACCATGGGCACCGCGCCCTCGCCCAGGGCGTAGCCCTCCGTGAGCTGGGGTGCGAGCGCGCACACGGCGGCGACGATGACGGCGGTGAGCGCCTGGTGGCACCAGAAGATGGTGAACGTCTCGTCGCGGGTGGGCTCGTGCGGCTGGCGCACCAGCGCGGCGCTCAGGCCCAGGTCCCCGAGGAACACGCCCAGCGACGCCGCGTAGGACACGATGCCGAACAGGCCGTAGTCCGAGGGGAAGAGGAGCCGCGACAGGAACAGCGCGCTCACCACCCGCAGCCCCTGCGAGGCCGCGGTGCGGGCGGCCAGCACGAACATGCCCTTCAGGGCACGCGCCTTCACCTCTCCAGTGCTGACCTCGGGTACTGCTGTCTCTGTCATGGTCCTGGGCGGCCCGCGCCGGGCGTCCTTCATACAGGAGGGCCTGTCCGAATCGACATGCCTCCGAAAGCGCGCGGCACGAGCAGGGGGCGAAATGCTACCGGTGGCGCTCCAGCCCTACAAGCAACGCGAGGCGCTCATGTGGTGGCCGGAGGCTCGCCTGCCCTGCGTGGACGCACCGCCGGACAGTCGCGTGGGCGGGACGCGGACGCCTGCCTGGATGCTCGCGCGCTTGTTGCGAGGGATGGAGCGGCGGGGCTACGGTCCTCGCCGCATGCTCCCTGGCGGCAATCTCTTCCAGTTCCTGAAGCGCGAGGTGCTCGTCGGCGAGCACGAGGTCCTCCACCGTACGCTGAAGGAGGCGTTGGTGGGCACGTGCGACAGCGTGCTGGACATCGGCTGTGGTTCGCGCTCGCCGCTGCACAGCTTCTCGAAGCTGATTCCCCACACGGTGGGCATCGACGGCCACGCGACGAGCATCGAGCGCAGCCGCGCCGCGGGCATCCACCGCGAGTACCACCAGATGGAGCTGATGGAAGCGGGCCAGCGCTTCGGCCCCAAGAGCTTCGACGCCGTCGTCGCGCTGGACGTCATCGAGCACTTCGAGAAGCCGGACGGCTTCCGGCTGCTGGAGATGATGGAGTCGATGGCCCGCAAGCGCGTCATCATCTTCACGCCCAACGGCTTCCTCCCGCAGGACGAGTGGGACAGCAACGTGCACCAGGTGCACCGCTCCGGCTGGGAGGTCTACGACTTCGAGCTGCGCGGCTACCGCGTCACCGGCATGAGCGGGTGGAAGCCGCTGCGCGGTGACTACGCGCTGCCGACCATCCGTCCCTTCCGGCTGGGCAGCCGGCTGTCCATCCTCACCGAGCCCTTCGCCACGCGCTTCCCGCAGTACGCCTTCCAGCTGCTCGCCATTCGCGACATGGAGGCGTCCTAGCTCCTGCCCGGTGGCTGGAGCCGTGGCCCCATGCCCTCCTCCTCCACCGCCCCCGCGTGGCACGTCCTCACGGGCGAGTACCCGCCCCAGCCGGGCGGCGTCAGCGACTACACGCGCCAGGTGGCCACCGCGCTCGTCCGCGCCGGGCAACAGGTCCACGTCTGGGCGCCGGGTGACGCGGGCGTGCACGTGGAGGACGGCGTCACCGTGCACCGCGTCCCCGGCCTCTTCACGCCCCTGGGCCTGACGAAGCTGGCGCGCGGGCTGGATGCGTGCGGGGGGCCTCGACGGCTGCTGCTCCAGTACGTGCCGCATGCGTTCGGCATGAAGGCGATGAACGTGCCCTTCTGCGCGTGGTTCGCCGCGCGCAGGAAGGACGAGCGCTGGGTGTTCTTCCACGAGGTGGTGTACCCGTGGAGCCCGCGCGCGCCGCTGCGGCACCAGGTGCTCGCGGGCACCACGCGGGTGATGCTGCGGCTGGTGGCCGGGGCCGCGGACCGCGTCTTCGTCTCCATTCCCACCTGGGCGGAGCACCTGCCCGCCCGCGTGCGACGCCGCGCGGAGTGGCGGCCGGTGCCCAGCACCCTGCCTCCGGAGGTCTCCGAGGGCGCGGTGGCGACGGTGCGCTCGGCGCTGGGGCCGGGGCCGTGGCTGGGACACTTCGGCACCTATGGCGCGCTCACCGCCGGGCCTCTGGAGGCCGTGCTGGTGCCGCTGCTGCGCGCGGGCGCGGAGCGGAAGGCGCTGCTCCTGGGGCGCGGAAGTCGAGCGTTTGGTGAAGCACTGGGCGCGCGCCACCCGGAGCTGGCGGGACGGTGGGTGACGCGGGATTCGCTCGCGCCGGAGGACGTGGTGGCGCACCTGGCGGCGTGTGACGTGCTGGTGCAGCCGTATCCGGATGGCGTGAGCGCGCGGCGCACCACCACCATGGCGGGACTGGCGCTGGGCCAGCCGCTCGTCACCAACACGGGGCACCTCACGGAGCCGATGTGGCGCGGGCTGGGCGCGGTGGAGCTGGTGGAGGGCACTGCGCCGGAGCCGCTGGTGGCGGCGACGGAGCGGCTGCTGTCCGACGTGGCGGCGCGCACCGCGCTGGGCGAGCGCGCCGCGCGGGTGTACCGCGAGCGCTTCGCGCTGGAGCGCACGGTGGAGGCGCTGCTGCGTCCCGGAGCGGAGGGGACGTTCTCGTGAGCCAGAGCGACGTGCGAGGAGTGCAGGCGACGCGCCAGGGCTCTTCTGCACGCGGCACGGATGCCCTGTCGCGGAAAGGCGCAATGAGCCGAAGCGCCATTCATGCCGCCGCGACTCGCGCTGCTGTTGGACTGGTGCGAGGACACGCCATGAGCCGGAGCTCCACGCCAGCCCCGCCGCGCCAACGCGCGCGGATGGGCTCATGCGAGGACGCCCCATGAGCCAGGGCCCGGCGCACACTTCGCCGCCCCGGCTCGCGCTGCTGATGGACCCGCGCGAAGAGGGCTGGCCCAGCATGGACCTGGTGGGCGAGGCGCTCCTGGAGGGACTCTCCGCGCACCCCACCGAGGTCTCCGCCGTCAGCGTGCGCCCGTCCATGCCCTCCGTCGCGCGCCGGGTGCCACGCCTGGGCGCACGCAACGCGGCCTTCAACGTGGACCGCCTCCTCACCCGCTTCGGCCTGTACCCGGGCCACGCGCTGCGCTCGCGCACCCGGTTCGACGCCTTCCACGTGGTGGACCACACCTACGCGCAGCTCGTGCACGCGCTGCCGGCCGCGCGCACGGGTGTCTTCTGCCATGACCTGGACGCGTTCCGCTCCGTGCTGGAGCCCCACCGCGAGCCGCGCCCGGCCTGGTTCCGCCTCATGGCCCGCGCCCAGCTCGCGGGGCTGGAGCGCGCCGCGCTCGTCTTCCACAGCACCCAGGCGGTGCGCTCGGAGCTGCTCGCGCGTGGCGTGGTGGAGGCTTCGCGGCTCGTCTGGGCGCCCTACGGCGTGTCCCCGGAGTACCGCCCCGAGCCCGTGCCGGGCGACCGGAGCGAGGAAGTGCTCGCGCCCCTCGGCGGCCGGCCCTACCTGCTGCACGTGGGCAGCGCGATTCCCCGCAAGCGGCTGGACGTGCTCTTCGCCGTCTTCGCCGCGCTCCGCGCCCGCCACCCGGAGCTGCGGCTGGTGCAGCAGGGTGGCACGCTGAACCCCACGCAGCGCGCGCAGGTGGAGGCGCTCGGCATCGGGGATGCGCTGCTCCAGCCTCCGCGACAAGAGCGGCCCACGCTAGCGGGACTCTACCGGCGCGCCCGGGCCGTGCTGGTGACGAGCGAGGCGGAGGGCTTCGGCCTGCCCGTCATCGAAGCGCTCGCGTGCGGTGCACCCGTGGTGGCCAGCGACCTGCCCGTGCTGCGCGAGGTGGGCGCGGAGACCTGCGCCTACTGCCCCGTGGGTGAAGTGCCGGCGTGGGTGGACACCGTGGACGCGCTCCTCTCCGGAAGCCACCCTCCCCCGCCGCGCGAGGCCCGCCTCGCCCGTGCCGCGCGCTTCACCTGGGCCGCGCACGCGCGCACCGTGCTGGACGCGTACCTGCGACTGCTGCGCGGTGGCACTCACGGGTGAGCCGTCAGCGTCGGTGCGGGCCTCCGTTCAGGGAGCCCCGGGAGCCGAAGCCGCCCAGGCGCAACACGCGCTCAACGCCGTGAGCCACGCGCCCGCTCCCGGGCCACGGCCGGCCGCTCGCGACGCATCGCGAGCAGCACGCCCACCACCCCCAGCATGGTGAGCGCCAGCGTGCCGGAGCTCCCACCCGACGCGCAGGACCAGCCCAGCGGAGAGCGGGTGTCTCCGTCGCCCTCGCCACCATCGGTGCCACCATCCGCGACGCCTGCATCCGTGCCAGTGCCACCGTCGGACGTTCCACCATCCGAAGCAGTGCCCCCATCGGAGGTGCCCGCATCCGTACCCGCGTCCGAACCGGCATCCGGCTTGAGCGTCGCCGTGAAGGAATTCGAGGTCGCGGTGACGGAGAGGCCCACGGCGTTGGTGGCGCGCACGGTGACGTAGAAGGGTCCCGCCTGGGCCGGCTGGAACAGGGGCAGCATGGCGGTGAGCTCGCTGCCCACGGACTCGAAGCGCCGCACCCCGTCGGTCCCCTGAGAGATGTCGATGCCCCACTCGTAGGTGAGTGACAGCTCGGGGTCATTGAAGCCCGACCATGTCGCGGTGAGCGTCCCCTGCGGGGAGACTTGAGCGGACACCGTGCCCGGAGTGGGCGGAGTGGAGTCCACTGCCACGCTGAAGAGGAAGCCGTCCGTGCCGCCGTTGGCCGTGCGGTCTACTCCCGTATTCGCGATGAGCACGTCGGGCGCGTTGGAATGGCCACCCAACGTCAGCCGGCCCTGCCCGCCCGCGGCGAGGCTCCTCACCCACTCGTCACTCGTGGCGAGCCCGCCCACGTAGGACTTCCAGATGACGTCCTCCGCCGCCGGGTTCACCATGGCGGCGAACCCGTCAGAGTTGTTGTTGACGTTTCCGACGAAGCTGGAGTCGAAGGCATTGAAGGCGAAGCCCGACTGCGTGGTCGTCTTGCCGCCAACGTAGATGTTGCCGTACGGGTCCACGGCAGCATGGCCCTCGGTCCGCTCGGTGCCGCTGCTCCCATCGCCCACGCGAAGACCGACTCCAACGGGGACACCGTCCGCGCTCAGGTTGCGCACGAAGACGTCCGTGCCGCTGCCGGACACCGGGGCGCTGGTGGAGTCGGTATTGCCCACGACAGTGACGCCGCCGGCCGGCCGCGCCAGCACCGACCGCACTTCGTCATCCCCGCTGCCGCCCACGTAGCGGAACCAGGAGATGCGGCCATCCACTTCCACCCGCGCGGCGAAGCCGTCGTTGTCGCCCGAGCCGAAGGAGTTGAGGATGCCGATGGAGCCGCCCGAGTACGTCGACCCGATGATGCCGCCCACGAACACCACGTCCCCCTGGGTCGTCACCGAGTACGCGATGTCGTTCTCGTCACTCTTGATCATGCGGGTCCAGCGGACGGTGGGATCCCCGGAAGCGGCGACATCCACCTGGGAGACGAAGGCCTCGAAGGCGCGGAGCCGCTCATTGCTCAGCGCATTGTCCGGAGGAAAGGGGACGGGCGTGTCGTCGGACCTGTTGCCGATGCCATCGTCCTTGCCTGTCTTCCCGACGATGTAGACCAGGTTCGACCCCGGCGGCCCCAGAGCGATGTCGCGGGCCTCGTCATCGAGCATGCTGCCCAGGAACATGAACCATTCCAGCGTGCCGTCCGGGTTCACACGCGCGAGGAAGGCATCCACCCGCCCCTCGAAGCTGTACTGCATGGAGAGCGGAGCCGGCGTGCCCGGGGCGATGTTGATGGTGTCCGAGCGCGTCGTGCCCACGACGAACGCCGCGCCGTCGGAGTCCACCACCACGCGCGTGCCGATGTCGTCCTCGGCGCCGCCGAAGACGCGGGTCCACCGCAGCGTCTGGCCATCCGCCGAGTAGCGGGCGACGAACACATCCTTCTTGCTCGCGGAGGCGGTCGGCAGCCCCTGGTCCGCCGGGAAGGTGCGGGCGTTCGTCCAGCCCGTCACCACCACGTCGCCGTCGAGCGCGAGCGCCACGGACTCAATCTGGTCGTCCCTGTTCGACTCGACGCCGCCGTCCGGAAGCGTCCCGCCGCCCAGGTACGTGTTCCAGGTGACGGAGGGCTGCCAGGCCTGCGCCAGGGCCAGGGCCGGCAGCAGCAGGACGAGCGCGAATGAAGAGGACACGGCGGCCACGAGGGCGCCACGGAGCGAGCGCGGGTGCACGGACATCCCTTCCTTCACGGAGACAACACATCGAAGCCGAGACCCGCGGACGCGCTCAGCGCGAACGTGCGGTAGTTCTCGTCGGAGACCTTGAAGAGCTCGGCGCCCACGTCCACCAGCGCGGTGAAGCTCGGCCCGAGCCCGAAGCGCGCGCCCACCACCGGCCCGCCGCCGTACGCGGACAGCCCGGGGATGGCCGTGGCTCGCAGCGCCACGTGCGGCCGGAAGGCACCATCCCCCAGCACGAGCCCCACCTGGAGCCCCGCCGCCATCTGGGTGCCCATCAGCGCGCGCGCGCCCACCTCGAATGCGCCGCTGCCGTACGTCAGCCCGCCACCCACGCCCACCGACCTGCCCGCGGGGTCCATGAAGCCGAACACCTCGGGCAGCAGCCGCGAGCGGCCCGACGACGGCGCGGGCTCCTCCGCCACCTCGGGCGGCTCCCCGGGAGTCGCCGGGGTGTCCGCCTGGCGCTCCTTCGGCTCCGGAGGCGGCCGGCGCTCGGCCACCACGTGCTTGCGGGCCTCGGCGGCCAGCACCACGAACTCGGGCGGGAAGAGGGCGGGGTCCACCGGCTGGTCCGGGTGGCTGCGCGCCAATTCCTCCAGCTCGGCGCGAGTCGCGGCCAGCTCGCCGAGCTCGTGCAGGGACGCCGCGAGGTACAGGCGCGCGGTGGCACGCTCGCGCTCGGCGAGGCCCGGAGTCTTCAGCTCCGCCTCCAACGCGCGGCGGGCCTGGGCGTACTCGCCCCGCTCGTACAGCGCGACACCTCGGGATTGCGCAAGGGCCACCGACGGCAGCAGCCACAGGACGCACAACAGGATGCTCGGCCTCATCTGGATCTCGATGCGGGGTTCACGTGATGGGCTCGAGCACCACGTGGTGCTCGGTCCGCTCACCGGACAGGATGGTGACGGGGCTGCTGTAGGGCTGGGTGAAGGCGTTGCCGCGCACCTCCAGCTTGTGGACGCCCGGGGACAGCTCCAGCTGGTACGTGCGCCCCTGGCTCTGGCCGTCCACGAGGATTTCCTTCACGTAGCCCTTCACCTTGAGCATCAGCACGCCGGGGACGGCGGGCACGGGCGCGGGACGGGTCTCCGCGCCGGAGCCGGTGCGGGCCGGGGCGCGGCCTTCGCGCGTCGCTCCCACCGTGCGGGCCGGGCGGCGCGTGGGGCGGACGACCTCTTCATCGGAAGCGCGCGACGGCTGCGTGTCCTTCGCCAGGAGGGTGGCGGCCAGCACCGGCTTCTGCGCGCCCGCCACCTGGACGTCGCCCAGGGTGCCATCGGCCGGAGCGCCCACGGACGGCCGTGAATCGGACGCGGGCATCGCGGGGCGCGTGTCACGCTGCGCCTCCACCGGCGTCGCGGCGGGCGCCATTCCACGCAGCGGCGGCGTCGCGGCCACGGCCCCCTCGGTGAGCGGGCGGGGCATGGGCGGCTGCGTGTCGCGGGACATCCAGACCCCGCCCACCGCGAGCAGGGCGAGCAGCGCGGCACCACCCGCGCCGAACATCACCGCGCGCATGCGGCCCGAGCCGACGGCCGACAGGTCCAGGTCCGTCGCATCCACCGCCAGCAGGTCCGGGGCCGTGGGGGACGTTGGGTCCGGCGTGGCGCGCCGGGGCCCCGGGGCCGACCCCGGGCGGCGGCCCGGCGGCTGCCCGAGGCGCTCGGTGCGCACACGCGGAGCCGGGACGGCCACGGCCTCCTGGGAGACGGTGGAGGGCGCCCCGCCCCGGGGCTGCTGCGACAATTGCGTGGCATCACCGGAGAGCTGCTTGAGGATGACCTTCAGCTCGCGGCGCACGGCCTCCGCGGACGCCGGGCGCTCCTCCGGCGTCTTCGCCAGCAGCCGCATCACCAGCGACTCCAGCTCCGGATTCAGGTCCACGTACTGCGAGGGCAGGGGCGGCGGCGTGCGCACGTGGTGCACGGCGATGGCCATGGGCGTGGTGCCCTCGAAGGGCAGCCGCCGCGTGAGCATCTCGAAGGCGATGACGCCCACCGCGTACAGGTCCGTGTGCGGCCCGACCTGCTGTCCGCAGGCCTGCTCCGGAGCCATGTACTCGGGCGTGCCCACCATCATGCTGGCGCGCGTCTGCGGCGTGGTGCTGTTGGGCGCCTCGGCGCGCTTGGCCAGGCCGAAGTCCAGCACCTTCACGTACTCGTTGCCGCTGCCGTCGCGCACGATGAAGACGTTGCCCGGCTTGAGGTCGCGGTGGATGACGCCCGCCGCGTGGGCCGCGCCCAGCGCGCCCAGCAGGTCGTCCAGCACCGTGACGACCTCCACCTCCAGCATGGGCGCGCGCTGGGCGATGATTTCGTCCAGCGGCGCGCCGTCCAGGTACTCCATGACGAGGTACTGCCCGAGGCCGGGGATGCTGCCGAAGCCGAAGATGTCGATGATGCCGCGGTGGCGGATGGCCGCCGCCGCGCGCGCCTCCGAGGCCAGGTCCCGCGAGCGCGAGCCCTCGGCGAAGTCCGGGCGGAGGATCTTGATGGCCACCTTGCGGCCGATGACGGGGTGCTCGCCCTCGTAGACGATGCCCATGCCGCCCGCGCCGATGCGGCGCTTCACCACGTAGTCGCCGAGCTGCTTGCCCACGAGCACGTCGCGCGCGACGGACTTCTCCCACGTGCCATCGCCCTCGACGTCCTCCGTGAAGGCCGCGGGAGCGCCCACCACGAGCGGCCGCGCGGAAGCGGGAGCCGAGTCCGGCTTGCGCGTGAAGGTGACCTCGTTTTCGTCGAAGTCGTAGGAACTGGGGGGCAGGGGATCGGAGGTGTCCCGAGGGCAGCGCGTGACACTCGCTGGGTGGGCCGACCCGCAGCGGGGGCACTTACGGATATTGCTCATCGTCTCGGTCATCATCGCCCGTCCCGATGCGCGCGGCCATCCCGGCTTGAAGGGTCTCACCAGACCCTTCCCCCTCTGGGCGAACCACACGCCTTCCCAATGCAACGAAGGCCGGCGCGGCAAGTCGCACGGAATTCTCCAGAATGACGTCGCCCCTCTGGAAGCGCCCAAATGAATTCCCTGTTTCACATGCATCACAGGGTTGCTTCACGGAGCGTCACTCTTCTCAGTGCGAGCAGACAGGAGAGCGGGGAGGTCTTCGCTCCGAGCCGCGCGGCGATGCCTTGACCGATCTGGAGGGGTCTGATTCGGTCCGACTCGCCGTGCGAATCCTCTTCCTCAACCCGGTGGGAATCCTCGGCGGAGCCGAGCGCGCGCTGTTGGACTTGATGGCGTGCCTGAAGCGGCTGGACGCGGGGCTGTCGCTCCACCTGCTCGCGGGCACGGAGGGGCCGCTGGTGGACGAGGCGCGCGCGCTGGGGGTGGAGGCGCGCGCGCTGCCATTGCCGGAGCGGCTGTCCGCGCTGGGGGACAGCGCGCTGCGCGGGCGGGGGCCGCGAGAGGTCTTGCGCTTCGCATGGGGACTGGCGCCGACGCCGTTGCTGCTCGCGGACTATGGCCGGGCGCTGCGCCGTGAGGTGGCGGCGGTGGGGCCGCAGCTGCTGCACTCCAATGGCATCAAGACGCACCTGCTGAGCCCGGTGACGGTGGGCCTGCCGCTGAAGCGGGTGTGGCACATCCACGACTTCCTGGGCGAGCGGCCGCTGGTGCGCCGGGCGATGGGGACGCTGGCGCCGCTGGCGGACGCGGCCATCGCCAACTCGGGCGCGGTGGGCGAGGACACGCGCGAGGTGCTGAGCGGAGTGCCCGTGCACGTGGTGCACAACGGCGTGGACGTGGAGCGCTTCTCCCCAGGCCCCGGGGATGGCGCGCGGCTGGACGCGCTGGCCGGCCTGCCTCCGGCGCCCGAGGGCACGCTGCGCGTGGGGCTGGTGGCGACGTACGCGCGCTGGAAGGGGCATGACGTCTTCCTGGAGGCGGCGGCGAAGCTGATGCGGCGGCACCCCGCCCTGCCCGCGCGCTTCTACCTGGTGGGGGCGCCGCTGTACCGGACGCCCGGCTCGCAGTTCTCCGAAGAGGAGTTGCGCGGGCTCATCGCGTCGAGCGGGCTTGGGGGCCGCGCGGGGTTGGTGCCCTTCCAGCCGGAGCCGGCCCGCGTGTACCGCGCATTGGATGTATTCGTGCACGCCAGCACCCGTCGCGAGCCGTTCGGGCTCACCATCGCGGAGGCGCTGGCCTGCGGGCGGGCGGCGGTCGTCTCACGCGCGAGCGGCGCGGCGGAGGGGCTCACGGATGGCGTGGACGCGCTGACCGTGCCTCCGGGAGATATGGGCGCGCTGGTGACGGCGCTGGAGTCGCTGCTGGAGGACGGCGCGCGGAGGACGCGGCTGGGCGAGGCGGCGCGGCGCACGGCGGTGGAGCGGTTCTCCCGCGAGCGGTACGCGCGTGAGGTGCTCGCGGTGTACCGCTCGCTCGTTCCTGGGGACTGAATCACTCTTCAGCTTCGGGGCTGGCGCTCGACGAGAGCATCCGGCCCCTTCCGCGCGGGATGTCCGGCGCAGGCCCCCTCCCGATGCCATGCCTTGACCCGCCCCGACGGCTCTGGTTCGGTCACACGCGCACCCGAGGGCTCCCACGTGAAGCGGCCACGCAGGCTCGTCACCGTCTCGCATTCCTACGTCGTCACCCTCAACCGGCGCCTCGCCAACGAGATGGCGCGCGTGGGCGGAGGCGACTGGGACATCACCGCCGTCGCACCCCGCTTCTTCCACGGCGACCTGAGCCCCCTCACCCTCCAGCGCGAGCCGGGCGAGCCCGCGCGCGTGGAGGACGTGCGCGCCCTCTTCAGCCGCTCACTGCACGGCTTCGTGTACGGGCCGGAGCTGCGGGCGCGGCTGTCTGGCGACGTGGACCTGGTGCACTCGTGGGAAGAGCCCTACGTGCTGGCGGGCCTGGAGGTGGCACTGCTCACGCCGCGCAAGGTGCCGCTCGTCTTCTGCACCGCGCAGAACCTCTCCAAGCGCTACCCGCCGCCCTTCGCGCAGATGGAGCGCTTCGTCGTCCAGCGCTCCGCGGGCTGGGTGGCCTGGGGCGAGACGGTGAAGGACAACCTCCTCTCCCGTCCCGGCTATGCGCAGCGGCCCGCGCGCTACATCCCCATGGGCGTGGACACCGAGCTGTTCCGCCCGGACCGCGCTTCGGGGGAGACACTCCTGCGTGAGCTCGGGTGGGAGACCTCGGGGCCGCCCGTGGTGGGTTACCTGGGGCGCTTCGTTCCGGAGAAGGGCGTGCCGCTGCTGATGGAGGCGCTGGAGCGGCTGACCACGCCGTGGCGCGCACTCTTCGCGGGCGGCGGTCCGATGGAAGCAGCGCTGCGGGCCTGGGGCGCGCGTCACGGAGACAAGGTGCGCATCGTCACCGGCGTGCCGCATACCGGTGTGCCGCGCGTGCTCAACGCCATGGACGTGCTGTGCGCGCCCAGCCAGACGGCGCCCAAGTGGAAGGAGCAGTTCGGCCGCATGCTCGCGGAGGGCTTCGCCTGCGGCGTGCCCGTGCTCGGCAGTGACTCCGGTGAGGTGCCGCGCACCGTGGGCGACGCCGGCCTCGTGCTGCCCGAAGCAGCCCCGCCCGCGTGGACCGATGCGCTGGCCGGGCTGCTGGAGAGCCCGGAGCGCCGCCGTGAATGGTCCGCACGAGGAAGGGAGCGCGCCGTCACCCGCTTCGCCTGGCCGGTGGTGGCGCGCGCGCACCTCGACTTCTTCACGGAGGCGATGGACGCGCGGTAGTCACGCGGCGATTCAGCCCTCGCGGTCCACCACATCCACGATCGCCGCGGCCATGCCGTCCCACGTCTGCGCGCGCAGCGACTCGGACAGCGCGGCCACGTGAGGCGCCCAGGTCGCCTCGTTCTCCCGCCACGCCTCCAACCGCCGCACCAGCCCGTCCACGTCGTCCGGGTCGTCCAGCAGCAGCCCTTGCAGCACGGCCGGGTAGCGCTCCGCCACGCCCGCGGTGCGGCTCACCAGCGCGGGCAGCCCCGCGCACAGCGCCTCGTGCACGCCCAGCCCGTAGGCCTCGTACCGCGTGGGCGCCACCAGCAGGTCCGC
Organism: Pyxidicoccus caerfyrddinensis; assembly: GCF_010894405.1. Taxonomy (GTDB): domain Bacteria; phylum Myxococcota; class Myxococcia; order Myxococcales; family Myxococcaceae; genus Myxococcus; species Myxococcus caerfyrddinensis. Next base: position 672,906 of record NZ_JAAIYA010000002.1, on the reverse strand, counting down.
CGCGGACAGCAGCACTGGCACGTCCTTGCGGAACCCCAGGAACTGGATGCGCTCGCCCAGCCCCTTCGCCTGAGCCTCGAGCTCCCACGCCTCGCGCTGCGCGCCCACGCCCACCGCCTTGAGGTCCACGCCCCAGTCCCCGCGCGCGCACAGCCGCGCCCACGCATGGAAGAGCGTGTCGAAGCCCTTGCGCCGGTCTCCCAGCGCCCCCACGAACAGCGCCACCCGCCGGGACTCCGGCCAGCCCAGCGCCGCCCGTGCCGCGCGCCGCTCCTCGGGCGAGGCGGGCCGGAAGCGCTCCGGGTCCCCGCCGTAGTAGACGACGCGCACCTTCGACTCCGGCACGCCCGTGGCCGCCACCAGGTCCGCGCGGGTGCGCTCCGAGTTGGCGATGATGACCCGCGCGCGCCGCAGCGCCTCGCGCTCACCACGCAGGTAGAGCCGGTGACTCACCCGCCCCTTGAGCTGGCGCAGCGCGCCGCCCACGGGCTCGGAGACATAGGCCCCGTGGACGTAGTGCACCCAGTTGGCCCCGGGCACCGGACAGTTGCCGCCGTTGGCCAGCACGCGTCCACCCTCGGCGCGAGTGCGCAGCGCCCACGCACGGCCCACCGCGTCCAGCAGCGGCTCGCCCAGGAGGTACGCATTGCCCGGCTTGGGCACGCGCACGAAGCGCACGTTGGGATAGCCGAGCAGCTCGTCCGCCACCCGGTGCGCCACCAGCCGCACCGGGCCGCCCTGCTTCGCAAGCCAGAGCGCCAGCGCCAGGTTGGCGCGGTCCATGCCTCCGGTGGCGACGAAGTCACCGGCGATGAGCGTGTACGGTCTTCGCATGTGCCATGGCGCCGAAGAGCGCCGCGTTGAGCAGCCAGAACTCCATGCCCGTCTGGCTCAGGAAGAAGGCGTAGCTGAAGGTCAGCGCCAGGGCGCCCAGGTTGTACGCGAAGATGACGCTGCCCCACAGCCAGAACTCATCGCCCGTGTCGTCCTTCCGCCGCGCGACGCGGAACACCCACCACAGCGTGGCCAGCATCGCCAGCGGGTAGAGCGCCACCACCAGGAAGCCGCCGTCGTAGACCCAGGCCGTCCACTGCACCTCGGCCCACAGCGCCGGGTACTCCCGGTCGCTGTTGTCACCGAAGTACGCGTTGGCCATGCCGTAGCGGCCCAGGCCCGCGCCCAGGGGAAACTCCGGCAGCAGGTGCTCGAACGTCCGCGTCACGAAGCCGCCGCGGTTCTGCTGGTAGACGTCCTCGGGCCGGCCCTCGAGCAGGGTGCTCCAGCGCGCCGTCACCGCGCTCCCGCCCACCGTCACCGCCCACCCGAAGGCGCCCACCGCCGCGCCGCCCACCACCGCCAGCAGCGCCACCATCCGCATCAGCCGGCCGCTGAGCGCGAGCACGCCCGCCATCGCCAGCAGGCACACCCCCAGCGTGACGAAGGTGGCGCGCACCTGACAGAGGTAGACGCAGAGCAGCCCTATCAGGATGCCGCCCGCGGCCAGCACGCGCACCAGCCCGCGCCGGGACGACAGCAGGAAGCCGCCGCCCAGCAGCACCGCATAGAAGCCACCCGTGGCCGCGCCACCCGGCGTGTCCGTCAGGCCCATGGGACGGAACACGCGCTCGCCGCTCGCCGTCTCGAACTCGAGGCTGCGCACGTAGCCCTCGCCCAGGCCCTGCACCACCTGCGACACCGGCGGCTGGAAGCGGCCGGGGAAGTACACCTGGAGCACGCCCACCGTCGCGCTCGCCACGTTGAAGAGGAAGAGCAGCGCCAGCGTGCTGCGGAACGTCTTCCCGTCGATGGACAGCCGCGTCACCCACAAGAGCGGCGCGATGATGGAGAGCTGGATGCCCAGCTGCACCAGGCCCGCCAGCGGACTGGACGTGCCGGGGTGGAAGAAGTTGAGCGCGGTGACGGCCATGGCGCCCAGGATGAAGGGCCGCGCCGGGTGCTTGAGGCTCCGGCCTCGGACGAGCGCCAGCAGCAACAGGCTGACGCCGAAGGCCAGGATGCGCACCACCACGCGCAGCGGAGCAATCGCCGGCACCAGCAGCGCCAACTGGCAGGCCATGAGCAGGCCGATGAAGAGCGGCACCAGCCGCCCCGACGCGAGCAGTCCCCCGCGAGTGGGAGCCGGCGCCGCCGCCGTCTCCGTGGAGACGGGCTCCACCCGAGCACCTGGCGCCAGGGCCTCCAGCGGAGCACCCGGCGCGCGGCGCACGTACCGGCGACGCAGCACGCCCGGGCCCTGGAGCTGCGGCCTCACCACCCCGGGCACAGTCGGCGGACGCGGGCTCCTCATGATGCGCGCAGCCCTCCCGTGACGACGTCGCGCAGGGCCTCGTCCAGGTTGCGCAGGTAGACGGACGGGTCACACAGCTTCGCCGCGCGAGCCGGCCCCGCCGCGCCCAGCCGCTGACGCACCTCCGGATGCTCGATGAGCTTGCGCAGCTCCGTGGCCAGGGGCGCCGGCCGGGGCGGCACGAGCACGCCACACGAGTAGTCGACGATTTCCAGGGGCCCGCCCATGGCCGTGGTGACGACGGGCAGCCCGGCCTGCAGGGCCTCCACGAAGGCGATGCCGAACGGCTCCGCGGAGACGTTGGGCTGGCAGTGGATGTCCGCGGCCCGCAGCAGCTGGGGCACGTCCGAGCGCTGCCCGAGGAAGCTCACCCGCTCGGTCAGCCCCAGCCCTTCGGCCTGGGCCTTCAGCCCGGCGAGGTAGGTCTCCTCCTCCGGCCGCTGCGCGCCACCGGCCACCCAGGCCCGCCAGCCCGGCACCTGGCGCAGCCGCCCGAGTGCCTCCAGCAGCAGTCGCTGTCCCTTCCACTCCTGCATGCGACTGGTCTGGACGATGACGACTTCACCGTCGCCCGCGCCCAGCTCCGCGCGCAGGCGCGCCCTGTCCTCGGCGCCCGCCCGCGCAGGCGCGAGCACCGGGCAGTAGGCCAGTCGCGAGCGCGCATGGGGATAGACGGCTGCCAGCGTCCCCGCCGAGTAGCGGCTGTTGGTGATGACCAGGTCCGGCGCGGTGACACGCGCCCAGCGCTCCAGCCAGTGCCGGCCGTTCAGCGCGTCGTGCTGGTAGAAGACGAGCGGCACACCGGCCGCACGCACCACCGGACCGAACAGCGCCTGCGGCCAGATGGCATGGCAGAGGACGGCGTCGTAGCGCTCGCGCTTGAGCAACTCTCGCAGCGCCACCCGCGCGCGCCACACCGTCCACGGGCGGCCCACTCGCGCCTCGCCCAGCAGGTGCAGCTCGGTGCCCGTCGCGCGCAGCTCGTCGGCCAGCCGGCCCTCGAAGCAGAGCGCGAAGGCGTGCGTCAGCCCGGGCTGGCGCGCCTGCTCCCGCGCCACCGTGTGGAGGAAGGTCTCCACGCCTCCGTAGAGGTTGCCGCTGTAGACGTGCAGCACGCGCATGGGATGCCTCACGCCCTGCCCGCGGCGGCGCGCTGTGTGACGGGGGCTTCCGCCTCCACCACCGGCGCGGGCCGGCCGAGCGCCTCCGCGTACAGCGACAGGCTGCGCGTGGCCATGACGTCATGCCCGAACTCGGCCACCGCCCGCTCGCGCGCCGCGTGGCCCAGCCGCTTCGCGAAGCCCGGGTCCTCCACCAGCCGCCGCGCGGCGATGGCCAGCGCCGGCGCGTCGCCCACCGGCACCGTCAGTCCCGTCTCCTCGTGACGGCTCACCCACGGCACGCCCGAGTGCGGAATCGCGGTGTTGAGCACCGGCAGCCCGCTGGCCATGGCCTCCACCTGCGACAGGCCATACGCCTCGCTGCGCGCGTTGCTCGGGAACCACAGCGCGGTGGCCGCGAGGTAGGCGCCGGTGAGCGCGTCCGGCGGCAGGTAGCCCGCCCACGTCACCCGGTCCTCCACGCCCAGCGCCCGCGCCCGCTCCCGGCCTTCCGCCTGCAGAGGCCCCTGCCCCACCACCACCAGCCGGCCCGGCACCCGCGCCAGTGCCTCCAGCGCGGTGAACAAACCCTTGTAGTAGACGAGCCGCCCCACCATCAGCCACAGCGGCCCGCCCGCGGCCTCCGCTCGCCAGCGCGCCTCCGCCGCCAGCGCCTCGGCGGACGGCTGCAGGTACGGCGTCAGGTCGATGCCCAGCGGCAGCGCGCGCACACGGCTCCGGAAGGCGCGCAGCAGCGGCGAGCCCGGCACGTACGCCTCGCTGGTGGCCAGCACCCGCCGGGCGCGCGCGTACAGCAGCGCCTCGAAGGGGCGGAAGAGCGCGCCCGCCACCCGCTGCCGGATGACGTCACTGTGGTGGGTGATGAAGAGGGGCGGCAGTCGGGGCGCCACGTCCAGCGCCAGCAGCATGCTGGGGTTGGGCGTGTGCAGGTGCAGCACGTCCACGCCCCGCGCCAGCGCGCGCCGCAGCACACCCGGCAGGTCCGGCATCACGTCCATGCGCGCCACGGAGGCCGCGCGGCCCAGGCGCACCACGCGCACCGGTCCGTCCCAGTCCTCGCGCGTAGGGCTCTTCCCGTGGAACTCGTGGCTGGTGCCCGCGCCGTCCGCCGAGTGGTTGGCGCACAGCACCTCCACCTGCGCGCCCAGTTCCGCCTGGGCGCGGGCCAGCGTCTGCACGTGGCCCTCCATACCGCCGGAGGCGGGCGGATAGAACTTGCCCAGATGCAACACCCGGAGCCCCGCGCCGGCTGACGGCCCGCTCACGACTGCGCCACCCCGTCCTTGGACTCCTCGGCGTACTGCCCGTAGCCCTGGTAGGCCAGGTACGAGTCCCCGTAGCGCGGCGCCTTCAGGTCCACGTCGTTGAGGACGGCGCCGTACATGCGCGCCTGCACGTCCGCCAGCGAGCGCAGCGCGCGACGCGCGGACTCGCGGTTCGTCTTCCCCGCCTTCAGCACCAGCACCACGCCGTCCGCCTGCGTGGCCAGCACCGCCGCGTCCGCCACCGCGTTGATGGGCGGGCTGTCCAGGATGACGCGGTCGAAGCGCTCGGCCATCGACTTGAGCAGGTCCGCGAAGGCCTTCGTGTGCAGGAGCTCCGCCGGGTTGGGCGGCAGCGGGCCGCACGGCAGCACGAAGAGGCCGGGCACCTCCGTGCTCTTCACCGCCTTCTCCAGCGTGCCCTCGCCCACCACCAGCGAGGAGATGCCCATCTCATTGGGCACCCCGAAGGCGCGGTGCAGCCGCGGCCGGCGCATGTCCGTGTCCAGCAGCAGCACCCGGTTGCCACTCTGCGCCATGGCCACGCCCAGGTTGATGCACGTGGTGGACTTGCCCTCCTGAGGGCCGCTGGACGTCACCACCAGCGTCTTGAAGGGCTTGTCCGGCGACATGAAGAGCAGGTTCGTCCGGATGGCCCGGCAGCACTCCGCCACCGACGACTTCGGCTCGCGGTGCACGTGCAAATCCCTGTCGCGCGGCGCCTTGTTGCCCTCGATGCGCGGCACCACGCCCAGGAAGGCCAGCCCCAGCCGCTCCTCCACGTCCGCCTGCGTGGCCACGCTGTTCTCCAGCAGCTCCAGCAGGAAGGCCAGGCCCAGGCCCGCGAGCAGGCCCATCACCAGGCCCATGGCCAGGTTGCGGTGCACGTTGGGCTTCACCGGCCCGAAGATGGGCCGGGCCGGGTCCAGCACGCGCACGTTGCTGGTGCGCAGCAGGCCCGACAGCTCGATGTCCTTGAGGCGCTTGGCGACCAGCTCGTACAGGCGCTGGTTGCTGTCCGAGTCGCGCTTGAGCCGGTCGAACTCGATGGCCTTCTTGTTCACCGCGAAGGCCTCCACCTTGGCCGTGTCCAGCAGGCGCACCAGGTTCTTCTCCTGGGCCACCGCCTCCGTGAGCGACGTCTCCGCCGCGCGCACGATGTTGCTCAGGCTCTTGAGGAAGTCCTCGCGCACCACCGACAGCTTGCGGTTGCACTCCAGCAGCTTCGGGTGCTCGGGGAGGTAGCGCTCGCCCAGCTCCGCGCAGCTGACGCGCAGCTCGGTGTAGCTGCGCCGGAGGTCCTGGATGGGGCCCTCGTTCATCCCCGTGAGGGCCTCCGCCCACGTCTCGTCCTCGGGTGACGCCTTGCGCAGCTTGTTGATGGCCTCCACGCGCGCCTGCTGCGCGGCAATCTGGATGCGCACCTCGGTCAGCTTGAGGTTGTACGAGTTGATGCGCTCGCTGACGATGCTCATCCGCGACTCGAGCGACGTGGACAGCATGTCCGCGTCCTTCTTGAAGTCGTAGACGGCCAGCTCGCTGGACTTGGACTTGGACTCCAGCTCGCCCAGCCGGCCTTCCAGCCAGGTCCGCGCGTCCTCGGTGATGCGCAGCTTGAGGGCCAGGTTCTCCGCCATGTACGCGGAGGCGACCTCGTTGGCCAGGAGCGCCGCGCGCTTCGGGTCCAGGTCATCCACCGCGATGTCCATGACGCGCGAGTCCTTCGCCGGCACCACGCGGATGCGCGACTGGAGCGCGGCCACCGCGTCCGTGGACTGCATGGCCTGCACGCGCAGCTTCTCGTCCTGCACCTTCGCCAGGCCCAGGAAGTCCGCGTCCATCGCCAGGCCCAGCTTGTCCACCACCCGGCTCGCCACCGCGCGCGAGGTGATGATTTCGCTCTGCGTGGCGTAGTACTCCTTGTTGAACCAGTAGTTGCTGCGCTCCTCGCCCATGACCTCCTTCACGTCCCCGTCGAGGAAGCGCGGCGCCATCACGTCGATGATGAGCGAGGTGCTGGCCGAGTAGACCTTGGGCTGACGCAGCGTGTACGCGGCCGCCAGCGCCGCCACCACCACCGTCACGCCGAGCACGACCCATTTGCGCCGCCACAGCGCGCGCACGTGCTGCATCATGCCCGCGGGCGTCAGGGCACCGGCGCCACCGCCGGCCGGGTCGAACACGGTTCCGTCCACGTCTCGTCTCTCCTGGAATGCCTCTGCAGCGGCCCGGTCCGAGGGACCTCCGCCCGACCTTCACCCACACGAAAAAAGCGCCGTCGAGCGTGCCGTTTCCACGCCGGGTTGTCCATCGTTCCACCGTCGCCTGGACGCCCTCCATCCATTCATCTTCCAGGCCCGCACGTCCCAAGACGCGCGCGTCCTGGCGCCCTGTGCTACTCACCGCCGCGTGAATTCCTCGCTCTCCTTCGTCCTGCCCTACTCACCTCGCAACGCCGACACCGCCGCACGCTTCGCGCGGGAGCTGTCACGCAATGCCGAGGTGGTGCTGGCGGGCGAGGGCCCCGTGGAGGTGGACGCCCACCCGCGCCTGCATGTGCTCGCCGTGCAGGGAGGCAAGGGAGCGGCCATCCGCGCCGCGCTGGCCCACGTGACGGGCGCGGTGACGGTGCTGCAGGACCCGGACACCGCCTGGTCTCCGGACGTGTACGACACGCTGGTGGGCCCCATCCGCGCGGACACCGCGGACGCCGTGTTCGGCCGCCGCACCTTCCCGAGCCTGGGCCAGGGCCTCGCGCCCGCGCAGCTCGCGGACCGGGCCCTGGGGCACGTCACCCGCTTCGTCACCGACGTGGCGCTGGCGGACCCGCTCACCGGCCTGCGTGCCTTCCGCACCGAGGCGCTGCGCTCCGTCACCCTCACCAGCGACGACGACGCGGTGGACGCGGAGTTGGTGGTGAAGCTGGCCGCGCAGCTCTTCCGCCTCACCGAGGTGGACCTGCCGCCCACGCCGGTGGTGCCGCGCCGCCCGCGCGCCACGCAACACCTGTCCCGGCTGCGCACGCTCTTGCGCTACGCCACCGTGCGCGACGACGCGGACAACCAGCACGAGGGCTACACCACGCTGGAGCGCATGGACGGCGCCACCCACTACAACCAGTGGCTGGCCCGCCGCTTCCGCGAGCACCTGGGCCGCCGCGTGCTGGAGATTGGCTCGGGCATCGGCACGATTACGCGCGAGCTGGAGTCGGGCCTGGAGCTGCTCATCGCGCTGGAGGTGGACCGCTTCTACGTGGACCGCCTGAAGAACCTCTTCCGCGGCAAGCCCCACGTGCGGCCCTACCTGTCCGATGTGGCGCTGGCGGACTGGGAGTCCCTCAAGGACGAGCACCTGGACACCATCGTCCTCTCCAACGTGCTGGAGCACATCCCCGACGACGCCTCGGCGGTGCGGCGCTTCCGGCAGATTCTGTCCCCCGGCGGCCGGGTGGTCATCCTCGTCCCCGCGCTGCCGCAGTTGTTCGGCGCCATCGACGAGGCGGTGGGCCACCACCGCCGCTACACGCCCGCCACGCTGCGCGCGGTGCTGGAGGAGAACGGCTTCGCGGTGGAGAAGCTGGAGTGGATGAATCTGGTCGGCATGCCCGGCTGGTTCGTCAACAGCCGCCTGTTGCGCCGCCGCTCGGTGCCCAAGCTCCAGCTCAAGCTGTACGACACGCTGGCGCCCCTCTTCGCCCAGGCGGAGTCCCGCGTGAAGCTGCCGGTGGGCATGAGCCTCTTCGCCGTGGCCCGCGTCACCGGGAGCGATGCGTGAGGGAGTCGCGTCCATGAGCGCCGCGTCCCAGTCCACGTCCCCCGGGGAGCCCTCGTCCACGGAGACCTCATCCGCCCCCGTCGAGCGCCCCGTGTCCCCGGCGGCGGGCGCACCACGTGCCGTCTGGGTCGCCCTGGTGGCTCTGTACGTGCTGCTGTTCCCCTACCACCCGGGCCTGCGCTCGCCGAACGAGCTGTGCCGGCTGTGGCAGACGCGCGCGCTGGTGGAGTACGGCACGCTCGACATCAACGGCGCGCTGCGCGACTACGGCTACGTGGGTGACTTGTCCGTGAAGGACGGGAAGTACTACCCCAGCAAGGCGCCGCTGCTGTCGTTCGCCGCCGTGCCGCTGTACGCCACCCTGCGCGCCGTGGGCGGAGGCCACCGCCACGCCGTGCCGGAGGTGCCGCTCGTCTTCTTCTCGCGCCTGTGGCTCACCGTGCTGCCCACGCTGGGCATGCTGTGGCTGGTGCGGCGCTACCTGCGCGCGCACCTGGAGGCGCCCGTGGCGGACGCCCTCACGGTGACGTACGGGCTGGGCTCGCTGGCCTTCAGCTACTCGCTGCTCTTCATGAGCCACCAGACGACGGCGGTGCTCCTCTTCGCCGGCTTCTACGCGCTGTGGCGCTGCGCGCGCGGAGACTGGCGCGAGCGCGGCTACCTGGTGGCGGGCGCCTGCGCCGGGGCCACCGTGGCCGCCGAGTACACCGGCGCGCTCGGCGTGCTGGGCCTCGTCCTGTACGCGGCGCTCACCGTCCTCTTCCAGCCGGCCCCCCTGCGCGAGCGCCTCGTGCGCCTGGGCCGTGCCGCGGGGCTCGCCACGCTGGGCGCGCTGCCCTTCGTGGTGGCGCTGGCGCTCTACCACCAGGCCGCCTTCGGCCACCCGCTGACGACGGGCTACAAGTACCTCAACGACGCGGCCTACCAGCCGTGGCACCTGGGCGGCTTCCTCGGCATCCGCACGCCAGACCCGCGCGCCTTCGCCCTGTCCTTCTTCTCACCGCTGCGCGGCCTGTTCACCCTGTCCCCCTTCCTCCTGCTGGCGCTGCCCGGGCTCGCGCGGATGCAGCGGCGCCCCCCGGCCGCACCCGAGCAGCGCGCGGTGGCGTGGATGGGCGTGGCGCTGCTGGTGGGCTACACGTACTTCACCTCGTCCTTCTCGTATGACTCATGGGGTTGGACGACGGGGCCGCGCCACCTCACCGGCCTGGTCCCCTTCCTCCTGCTGCCCGCCGGCCTCTGGCTGGAGCGGCTGCGCTCCTCCGGACGGACGTGGGTGCTCGGCGCCGCCGCCATGCTGTGCGCGGCGTCCATCCTCACCACCGGAGCGGCCACCTTCGTCAACTACATCCCCGACGACGTCTCCAACGCCGTGGGTGGGCTGGCGCTGCCGCTCATGGACGCGGGCTACTTCCCCGCGGGGGTGCTGTCCTTCCTCGGGCTGCCCCAGCCCGCCGCGGGCCTGGTGCTGCTCGCCGCGCTGCTGGCCGTGGCCGTGTGGGTGTACCGCGAGGTGGCGCGGGGCCCCTCGCGGCGGTGGCCCCTCCCGGCGGCCCTCGGCGCGGGCCTCGCCACGCTGGCGCTCGTGGCCACCCTCCACGCCCTCACCACCGAGCACGACGACGCGGACCGCAACGCCGTGCGCTTCCTCCAGTCCGTGTGGCTCTCCCCGCCCGGGCGCCACGTCCCCTTCTGGCCCCGCCCCGGCGCCTGAAGGGCACCGGGATTCCGCCTCTTGCAGAGATTCCGGTATCTCACACTTCAAGAGAAACTCAGTTGCAAGGGTCGCACTCCGTCCATCCTGCCTCGCAACTTTTGCGGACCATGCAAAAGGTTGTCAGTCCAACACGTGTCACCTTCCACCCAGGGTGCGTGCCAAAGGGCTGAAAAAATTGGAGTCCGCGCGCCTTCTCGGTGGGCCCGGGGATTGCTGAGCGTGTGACACCGCTCTTCCCCGTTGCCTGTCCGGCAAGGAGCCTCAGGTGAACCGTCTCCCGTCCCCTTCGTGTGTGCCCACGCGCCAGCGCTCCCGGCGTGGCTTCACGCTGCTGCTGGCCATGGGGCTCATCGCCATGACCACCGTCGCGGTGCTGGTGGCGCTGCGTGCGGTGACCACGGAGAGCAACCTGCAGGCCCACGAGCGCCGCGCCCGCGAGGCCTTCTTCGCCGCCGAGGCGGGCATGGCCGAGGCCCGGGTCATCGTCCAAGCCATCGTGGGAGACAACCAGCAGTACAATGGGGTCTTCACGGAGCTGGGCAACCAGTTCAACGGCACGGGCCTCGCCGGGTACGTCACGGAAGATGGCCTGCCTTCGCGGCCGGCCACGCCGTGGTTCCAGGTCATCCCCTGGACCGACTACAAGATGACCCGGGGCACCGTGGGCGCCGGAATCGACCCGGGCGTCTCCGGCGCGAACCAGGAGCTCATCGGTCCGGACGGCGTGGCCATCGCCGACTACCCGGCCCCCAACAACGTCCGCTACCGCGTCTTCATCGTGGATGACGCGGACGGAGACGTCAGCCGCACGGCCGACACCAACAACCAGGTCTGGATTGTGTCCGTCGGTGAGGTGAGCTCGAGCGGTGGCCAGCCCTACCGCACCATCGTCCGCTCGCTCGTCACCAACGAGAACGGCGTCGGTGGTGGCGGCGGGTACGGCACCAAGCTCGGCGGCGGCAGCAACGGGTCCACCTACGCGGGCACCATGCCCACCTGGACCCCCTGAACTGAACTCTCTTCATCTCCTTGCCCCGAAAGGGGAGACACCATGCGCTTGAAGCGAATCATGATGGTCGCGGTGGCCCTGGCTTCGGCCGGCGGCGTAATCGCCCAGGCACAGACCGATGGAGGGACGCCTCCCGCCACGGCCGACGGAGGCAGCCTCCAGAGCCTCTGCATCGACACCACGGGTGAGGACAAGCAGCCCAACTTCAGCGCGGATGCCGGCATCCCCGCCGCCATCATCGTCACGACGGACAACCCGCCCAAGCTGCGGTTGAACACCAACCTCAACCGGTTGGACCCCGAGCGCATCATCCTGCCGTTCGACCAGAACCTGGACGCCCTCATCGTGGACGACCGGGCCGGCAACGGCGCGTCCCACACGTTGGGCTGGTTCTATTACGACGAGCTCATCGACGCCGGGTACATCGACCTCCGCGACGCGGGTGACCCGAACGACGACATCCTCAAGGACACGAACAACAACCGCGTCCCCGACTTCCACGAGGACCTGTACAACGTCTCCGCGGGCGCCGGCGCGCGCCCGTACGTCGGCGTGGGGCCGCGCTGCCCCAGCCGCACGTTCACCCACAACCTGTGGGACGGCGGCGGTACCGTCACCTTGAGGGACCCGGACCTGCTCACCGGCCCCTGCAGCGGCAACGGCACCACCAGCTACGTCGCCAACTACGGCCCCAAGCGCTGGAGCACCGGTCCCACGTATCCGGCCCAGCCTACCGGCAAGGGTGGCGTGGTGGGCCAGCGCGTCCGCGACTTCGTCGGCGACCTGCTCGACGGCAACGATGACCTGAAGTCGAGCGCCATCCCCACGACCGTCGACTCGTACTTCAGCGACCAGGGCCTGTTCCCCCACGTTCCCAACCTGCTGGAGCCCAAGCACGAGCTGAACGCCAACCGCGGCATCGGTCACTTCGTCTTCATGTCCACGGACGACGACGACAACTACTGCCGCGAGTCCAACACCTCCGAGTGCCTCTCGCCGCGCATGGCCTGGAAGCGGCTGGATGACGGTGGCACGGCCTTCGTGGGCCCCATCTGGGACACCTCCGGCAACGCCGACGGCATCCCCGACTACAAGGCGAGCGCCATCGACCCGTCCGGCCAGGTCATCGGTGACGAGGACGTGACGGCGGGCGTCACCAAGTCGGATGACCAGCGCGTGCAGCTCGGCAAGATTCAGGGCAACCGCGAAATCGTCTTCTTCCTCAACACCTACGTGGAGCAGATCTACGGCGGCACCGACTCGTGCCTCATCACGCGGCCCACCGCCGTCGGCGACACGCGCCTGCTCCAGTGCGACCTGTGGCTGCACGGCGACATCAACACCTTCTTCTCCAAGACGCTGCTCAACATGGACCTCCACCAGAGCACCACCTCGGCGGTGGTCACGAAGACGCTGCGCTCGCCGGGCTGGCTGGGGCCCCTGGGCTACGGCCGGCTCCAGACCGACCCGGCCTACGGCGGCATCACGTTCCCCGTGGGACAGACCCAGACCGTGAACTCGTACAACCGCCGCGCGGCGCACACGCTGGTGGGAGCGCCCACCAACAACCCGCTGGTGTGGCTGCTCGGCTGGGAGGACCAGGTCGGCGGCGGTGACCGCACGTACGCTGACATCGTCGCCCTCATCAACAAGCAGAACAACGGCTCGTTCCGCTCGGACGTCGTCTCCGACATCCCCATCAACGTGGCCGACGACTTCACCATCACCGAGATTGCGTTCGACGTGGTGGACCAGCCCTACTTCGTGCCGGACGGCGGCAGCATCGCCACCAACTGCTCGAAGTCGGTGCCCCTGTCGGACGGCGGCACCGGCACGCTCAGGCCGGAGATCCGCTACGAGGTGGCACTGGACTGCCAGGTTCACGGCGCCGACGGCGGGCTCGTGCCCAACCCGGAGCCGAACTGGCTGGAGGTCAACCTGAACGGCAATGACGGCGGCATCCGCGACTCGGGGACGGTGGTGACGGACCTGATGGAGCGCGGCCGCGTGGGAACGCAGCTGTGCTGGCGCGCCATCCTGGAGAGCCCGGGTGAGGCCTGCCAGCCCACCATCCACAACGTCAACGTGTCCTACAAGGCGCAGCGCAGCGGCCAGTACGGCCGGGCCTCCGTCATCCCCATGGCCAACGTCGTCGTCTACGGCGTGCGCGAGACGCCGGGCCGCACCTGGTTCGATGGCGGCGTGGATGAGGTGTCCACGCGTGTCTTCGACGGCTTCGCGGACACCGTGGACCGCGGCCACCTGCACCTCAAGAAGCTCTACAACCCGGACACCACCAACCTGCAGCCGTATGACCCCGCCGCCCCGGTGTGGGACTCCGGCGAGTGGCTGCGCAACCTGATGGACACCCTGGAGGGGCCGAGCACGGTGACGGACCCGGCCACCCGGCGCAAGCTGCTCACCCGGGACCCGAACGGGCAGACTCGCGAGGTGTCGAACTACCTCCTGTCCTCCGACAACAGCAGCCCCGCCTTCCCGAGCACGCTCTGCGGCTCCACGTACCGGAGCGGGACGACGTACCTGTACGACCTGGACCAGAACGGCACGTGCAACTCGGCCGACCGCGTCTTCCTGCGCGACTGGCTCTACGGCTGGGAGAACCGGAACGCGGCGAGCGTCAACGACCGGCTGCGCACCTGGCCCATGGGCGGCATCATGCTCTCCACGCCGGCCGTCATCGGCCCCGCGGGCGTCCCCGGCTGGGTGCTGCGGACTCAGAACCGGACCGAGCAGGACCAGTACCTCAACCGCTTCATGCGCCAGAACACCGTGGCCAACCGGCCCACGGTGACGTACGTGGGGACCACGCAGGGCTACCTGCACGCGGTGAAGACCGGCTCCTACAAGCCCGCGGACGACGCGTGCACCCCCCGCCCCGAAGGCCAGGGCTACTTCGCCCGCGCGGGTGCGTGCGGTACCACCCGCGACTACGGTGACGGGACGGAGCTGTTCGCGTACCTGCCCTACAAGCTGCTGCCCTACTACGTGGAGAACTACCGCCGCACCAGCGGCGTGCCCGGCAACCCCACCGCCGACGCACGGGCGAAGCTGCGCGCCAGCATGGATGCCACGCCCAACGTGGCGGACATCGACCTGGGCCAGGGCTCCGAATACAGCGCCACGACGGGCTACACGCCGACCAACGGCAACGCCTGGGTGATGAACTCCTCCGTGTGGAACCGCGGCGCGAAGACGGCGCTGGCCAGCGCCACCGGCCCCAACGAGAGCGTCTTCTTCGCCCTCGACGTCACCGACCCCAACGACAACAACTACCCACGGGCGCTGTGGGAGTTCGACATGAAGAACGACACCTTCAAGACCAACGGCGACCCCTGCGGCCCCACGGACATCGGCTGCGTGACGCTGCCGTCCGGCTTCGCGACCGCCGGCGCCACCGTGAAGCCGGACACCCAGGGTGCGCGGCACGCCCCGGCCATCACCCGCATGGACTTCGGTCCCGGCGGGAAGAAGTGGGTGTCCATCTTCGCCACGGACTACGTGCCGGCAGCCGGCACGGTGGGCACCGTCTACATCATGGACATGAAGACGGGCCTGCCGGCGCAGGTGCCGGGCTCCGGCGCGGAGGCGAAGATGGCGGGCGTGGTGACGCTGGGCAAGAACGTGGCGGCGGACCTCAACCAGGGCATCGGCGGCGAGCCGGTGGCGGTGGACATCAACCAGGACGGCATCGATGACGTCATCTACGTCCCGTCCACGTCCGGGAAGATCTACCGCATCAACCCCACGCTCACCGACACCGGCAACGTGAACAAGCTGGGCAAGGTGCTCTCCTCGTGCGTCGTCGCCGATGCCCAGACGGCGCCCGGCGTCCTCGCGAACTCCGTCGCCCACCAGCGCATCTTCTCCAGCATCTCCGCGCAGGTGGTGACGGGCTCGGGCGGCAACTCGGTGCGGCTGTACTTCGGCACCGGCAACAACCCGGACATCGCCAACGAGCCGGCCGACACGGCGTCGCCGCGCCCGCACTACTACGTGATGGCCTACGACGACCGCGACCCGACGCCCACCGCCCGCCCCGCGGGCGGCAACTGCCTCGCCACCCACGCCTGGAGCAAGGAGCTGGGTGACGGCCAGGTGGTGTGGGGCGGCGTGGCGGCGACCGACTCGGGCGTCTTCACCACCACGGCGGTGGGCAAGTCCGCCAACGTCTGCGGCCTGAGCAGCACCGAGAGCGGCAAGGCCTACGCCTTCACCACCGGGGGCCAGGCCTCCGCCGGCAACGGCACGGACCTGGGGGGCCACGGCACGCACGCGCCGGTGGTGCACGACCGCCACCTCGTCTTCCTCACGGCGGACGGCAGGGTGGTGTCGAAGGGCAGCGAGAACTACGGCAGCACGGGCAACGGCGGCGCCGGGCGCAAATCCAACATCCTCATCTGGGACGTGCGCTCCGGCACGCGCATCCAGGAGGCGGTGCCGTAATGCACGCTGCTCCCCGCTCCCGCCGGCACGCGCGCGGCATCACCCTGCTGGAGACCATCGCGACCGCCGCGGTGCTCATGGTGGGAATCCTCGGGGTCCTCACCGTGCTGGTGGCGACCTCCCGGCAGAACCGCCGGAACAACAACCAGACGCAGGCCACGCTCATCGCAGAGCAGGAGCTGGAGCGCATCGTCGCGCTGCGCTGCATGGGCAGCGACGCGGCGCCCTGCTCCAACATCCAGGCCCTGGATGACAGCGTGCGCCAGGTGTGGTGGTCCGCCAACAGCGAGATGGCCGAGGTGGCGCCCGCGGCCGGCTCGACGCCGCGGATGCAGTACACCGTCGCGGTGGACGTGGACCCGCCCGTCGAGGGCGGCGAGGAGGGCTCGCCGAGCCTCACCCGCCTGGTCGCCGGCCAGAGCCTGCCGACGGGCATGATTGTCAACGTGCGCGTCACGGTGAGCTGGAAGGAACCCTCGGTCCCGCGCCGCGCCGTGGCCCTGCAGACCCGGATGTCCCGATGACGAAGAAACGCCAGTCCGCCCCGCGCGGCTTCACCCTCATCGAAGTGCTCATCGCCGCGACCATCTCGCTGATAGTCCTCAGCATGGCCGTGGTGGTGGGCGTGCAGCTGCAGCGCCGTGGCTACATGGAAGAGCGCACGGTGGAGACGCAGAACGCGGCGCGGGCCGCGCGCGACCTGATTGCGTCCAGCGTCCAGCGCGCGGGCGCGGGCGCGGGCAGCCTGCCGCTGGCGGTGGGCACCAACGGGGCGGGCTCGACGGACCTGCGCTATGCCGTGTGGCCCGTCACCAACGCGCAGTTCACCGACGGAGGCTTCGCGCAGCCGACGGGCCAGTACGCGGGGCTCACCTCGGACGCGCTGGAGCTCTGGGAGACGGACCCCGGGGTGCTGATTCCCCTGAAGACGTGTGATGGCACCTCTTCGCCCTGGGTGGGAAACAAGCTGTGCACCTCGGTGGCGCCCCCCAACTCGATGCTGGGACGGGTGGCGGCGGTGGTGGCTCCGGAGCCGTCGTCGCGCACCGCGGTCTGCCTGGGCGTCATCGGCACGCTGGACCAGGCCGTCAATCCGCCCGGTGACCGCGACTACGGCCTCTTGTGGACGCCGGGCCTGCCGGGCAACGCCCTTCCCGGTGGCCACCCCTGCTCCAGCTATCCCGCGAGCACCAACGGCACCGTCTGGGGGGCCGCGGACATCTACCTCATGCCGCTGACGGCCCGCTCCTTCCGGGTGAATTGGACGGGCGGCCAGCCGGCGCTGGAGCTGGACCCGGACGGCTTCACCGGCAACCAGGGCTACGCCACCGTGTCGCGGGAAATCGAGCAGCTCAAGGTCCGCATGGGCGTGATGAACCCCGAGTCGACGGACGGGGGCGTGCTCTACTTCCCCGACCCCGCGGCCGCCCGCCCGGCGCTGGACCAGTGCACGCACGCGCTCTGCGCGCCCCTCGTCACCTGGGACGCCGGCGTCGCCCTGGCCGGCAACGACGGGCCGGGCAGCGCGCGCGACGAGCTGATGAAGCGCGTCCGGATGGTGGAGGTGGATATCACCGCGCGCTCCCAGCGCATGGACGTGGCCGGACAGACGTCGGCGGACGGCGGCGTGGATTCGGACGGCAACCTGATGGACGGCTACAAGCGGCGGCACACCGTCATCCGCCTGGCGCCGCGCAACTTCGGCTACTCGGGGTTCTGAGATGCGAACGCGTCGGATTCAGTCGGGCATGACGCTGCTGGAAATCATGGTGGTGGTGGCCATCATCAGCATCTTCGCCACCATGGCCGTGGCGGGCATGCAGGGGATGATGGACCGGCAGCGCGTCAGCAGCGCGCAGCGGGAACTGCTCCTGGTGGCGCAGGAGGCACGCCAGAAGGCGCGCTCCACGCTCCAGCCGGTGCGGCTGTCCGTGACCACCACCCTCGAGACGGGCGGGAGCGTGACGCGCCTGCGCTGGGAGGCGCTGGCCTGCTCGAACGCGTGGGGCGAGCAGTGTCCCATGGCGGCCTGCGAGAGCAACGCCTGCGGCGCGAGCGGGTGCACCTGCACGGAGACGGGGACACCCGTGGTCGTCCCCCGGGGCCTGGACGTCACCCCCCTGGACGGCCTGTGCTGGCTGGGCACCCAGGAGCCCGGCGGCACCACGCCGCCCGCCGTCGTCCGCACGGGCGGGCGGGCCTGCCTGACCACCAGCCCCCGTCCCACCGAGGGACAGCTCGTGCTGAAGCGCAACCGGGGCTCCATCCAGTCTCCCCAGTGGCACAAGGACACGGTGATGGTGGTCGACGGGCTCACGGGCGCCGTCCGCTCGGTGGACTGCGGCAAGACGCCCACGGCGCCCGGCTGCACCTGAGCGCCCGGGCTTGCCTCGCGAGCCCGGACCGCCTTGACTCCCCAGCCCCGCCGTTCCCTTCGAGGAGACAGCAACGATGATGAAGCGGTTCGCCCTGGTGATGGCCCTCAGCCTGGCCACGAGTGCCCACGCGGAGGAAGTCGCCGACGTGTGGAAGGCGAAGTGCAAGTCCTGCCATGGCGAGGACGGCAAGGCGAAGACGAAGATGGGCCAGAAGGAGTCCATCGACGACTTCTCCTCGCCTGCCTGGCAGAAGGCCGAGTCGGACGCCGAAATCCGCCAGGTCATCGCCGAGGGCTCGTCCCGGAACGCCAAGATGAAGGCCTTCAAGGACAAGCTCACCCCCGAGCAGATTGACGCCCTGGTGGGATACATCCGCACAATGAAGGCGAAGTAGCTGGCTTGAATTTCCCCGTGAGGCCGCGCGTCATGGGAGGTGAGAATTGGAGCCGCCCATGAAGAACCTCACCGTTGCCCTCGTGTTCTGCGCATCCATGGCCAGCCTCTTCACCTCGCTGCGCGCGGACGCGCTGTCCTCCGTGCGCATCGAGCAGGGGCTGTCCCGGCCCGAGCCGCTGTCCGTGCTGCACAAGGGCGACGGCAAGGGCGGGGGCAAGGGCGGCGGGGATGACGACAAGAAGGGCGGCAAGGACGACGACGAGGAGGACGAGGAGGAGTACCGCGCCCGCTACTCCGGCCTGTCCCAGCGCGCCGCCCTGGAGATGGTGGACCCGGGCGGACTGGAAGACGTGCTCCGCGTCCGCGCGGGCCTGAAGTTCGGCTCCCGCTAGCGCGGGCCTGGAGGCCGGGCGACGCGGGGCAGCGTCACCGAGAAGCAGGTGCCGGCGTCCGACGACGACGCCACGTCCACCCAGCCTCCGTGGGCGGTGACGATTTGAGACACGATGTAGAGCCCCAGGCCCAGCCCGTGGTGCTGGGGCTTGGGCTGGCCCGGCTCGGGCGCCGCGCGGTGGAAGGGCGCGAAGAGGCGCGGGCGCAGTGAGTCCGGAATCGGCGGCCCCCCGTTGTGCACCTCCAGCCGCTGGAAGTGCGCGTCCGCGGCGGCCAGCCGCACCCGCACCTGCGTCCCCTCCGGGCTGTGCTGGAGCGCGTTGCCGACGAGGTTGGACAGCACCTGCCCCAGCCGCTCCTCGTCCCAGATGCCCTGCGAGTCGCCCTGCACCTCCAGGCAGACGCCGCGCTGCGGGTGGGCGGGCTCCAGCTCGGAGATGATGCGGCGGCACACCTCTTCCAGGGACACCTCGCGCGGGCGCAGCGGAATGCCGCCGGCCATGCGCGCGCGGGTGAAGTCCAAGAGCTGTTTCACCAGCCGGGCCATGCGCCCGGCGCTCCCGTCGATGCGCTCCACCACGCGGCGCACGTCCGGCGTCAGCGTGTCCCGCGCGAGCAGGGCCGCCGAGGACAGGCGCACCGCGGCCAGCGGGTTGCCCAAATCGTGCCCCAGCACGCCGATGAAGCGCTCCTGGAAGCGCGCCTCCTCCTGGCGCTCCTGCTCCACGCGGTGCCTGGCGGTGACGTCCCGGCTGATGCCGAAGAGGGCGTAGATGGTGCCGTCCCCGCGGCGCAGCACGCCCTTCGTCGTCTGCCAGATGCAGTCCGTGCCGGGGCCGCCCTCGGAGTCCTCGTAGGTGGCCGTCTGCCCGGACTCGGCCACCGCGCGGTCATGCGCCAGCGTGGCCACGGCGGCGTCCGGCCCCAGCAGCTCCGCGTCCGAGCGCCCGAGGATTTCATGCGGCTCGCGGTTGAAGGCGCTCGCGGTGGCGGGGTTGAGGAGCACGTAGCGCCCGTCCAGGTCCTTCACGTAGACGGCGTCGGTGGCGCTCTCGATGACGGCGTGCAGCAGGTCATGGTCTCTGCGCAGCGCCTCTTCCGCGGCCATGCGCTCGGTGAGGTCCTCCAGGAAGACGACGGTGCCGTCCTCCCAGGGGGACACGCGCGCCTGCAGCCACACGGTGCCCACGGGGGACTGGCGCGACAGCCGCGTCACCTCGGGCTCGCGGCGCACCGCCACGCGGACGCACACGGCGAACAGGCCGCACTCGCCCACCCACGGGGCCTCCTCCAGGAGGCGCTGGCGCACCAGCGGGCGCTCCTCGCGGCCCAGCCAGCGCTCCGCGTAGCCATTGGCGGAGACACACTCGAAGTCGAGGATGCCCCCCACCGCGGAGCGGACGCTGCGCAGCACGACGACGGCCTCGGACGGAGATATCTCCGCCACGCCTACCGGGCGCTTGTTGCTGCCACGAACGGATTGCATGGATGGAACGGCACCCCCCAGTGATGCCCGTTGGAGGGAAAGCCTAGCCCCTCCCGAGGGCGGGCGGCCAACCGGCCCCCGGGGTGGCTGAAGCGTGCCGGACCGAACCTGGCGGGCGGTGTACCCCCCGCGGATACGACAGGCGCCGCGCTCTGTCGTTGCTTTGGTTCAGGCTGGCCCCTAATTACCCCGGGGCCCTCTGGGGTCCACTCATGGACACTCCTCCCTTCTCTCAGATGCTCAATGCCGAGGCGGCGCGTGTGCCTCCGGTGGCAGGCGACCCGCTCGCCCAACTCCTGGATGCACTCCAACCCGGCCGCCGCGTGCGGACGCAGGGGCTGAAGGGCGCCGCGCGCGGCCACGTGCTCGCCCGCCTTCACCAGGCGACGAAGGCGCCGCTCGTCTGCCTGGCTGTAGACGAGGAGGCGGCCGATGCCCTGGCCGCCGACCTGGCCTTCTTCCTGGGCGGCAATGGCAGCCTGCTGGAGCCGCGCGTGCTGCGGCTGCCCGCGGACGAGCTGCTGCCTTTCGATGAATTGTCCCCCGACACGCGCACCGTCACCGAGCGGCTGGGCGCGCTGTTCCACCTGGGCCAGGGCACGCGCTTCCCCGCGCTGGTGCTGTCGGTGCGCGCGCTGTCGCGCCGCGTGCTGCCGCTGGAGGTGATGACGTCGCTGTCGGAGCGCGTGGTGGTGGGGCAGGACTTCGACCGCGACTCGCTGGCGCTGAAGCTGGCGCGCATGGGCTACCAGAACAGCCCGCTGGTGGAGGACGTGGGGACGTTCTCCGTGCGCGGCGGCCTGCTGGACGTCTTCAGCCCGCTCTACGACAAGCCGGTGCGCCTGGAGTTCTTCGGGGACACGATTGAGTCCATCCGCGCCTTCGACCCGCAGTCGCAGCGCACGGTGGACTCGCTGAAGGAAGTGTCGCTGGTGCCGGCGCGTGAGGTCATCCTCACGGACGAGACGCGCCCGCGCGCCGAGGCCGCCGCCCGCGCGGTGGCGGACCGCATCAACCTTCCCACCATCCAGTTGCGAGAGCGGCTGGAGGCGCTGCGCGAGGGGCTGCCCGGCTTCGGCCTGGAGGGGCTGTTGCCCGGCCTCTTCGAGGGCGGCCTGTCCACGGTGTTCGACTTCCTGCGCACGTGGAGCAAGGAGTCCCCCGTCTTCTACGTGGACGACCCGCTGGGCGTGGACCGCGCGGTGGACGAGCTGTGGTCGGAGCTGGAGCGCTCCTTCACGGCGGCGGAGGAGCGGCAGGACCTGGTGTGCCCGCCCGGCGAGCACTTCCTCACGCGCGACGCGGTGGCGGAGCGGCTGGGCGCCTTCCGTGTGGTGGAGGGCGGCGGCCTGTCGCTGGCGCAGACGGAGCGGCCTCCGGTCCTCTTCAACTTCGGAGGCACCCAGGATTTGCGCGAGGCGATTCTGGCGCACCACGGCGAGGAGGGCGCGCTCAGCCCGCTGGTGGAGCGGCTGCAGCGCTGGCGCGACATGGGCGTGGCGTGCGCGGTGGCGTGCGGCACGCTGAGCCAGGCAGACCGGCTCAAGCGGCTGTTGCTGGACCGCAACGTCATGGTGAAGCTGCACACGGAAGCCCTGGAGGACGCGTCGAAGCTGTACGAGCCGTCCATCTGGGTGCACCTCTTCACCGGCGAGGTGAGCCACGGCTTCGTGGACGGCGCGGGCGGGCTGGCCGTGCTGGCGGACGAGGAAATCTTCGGCGTCCGCGCGCGCAGGCGCCCCAAGCGCAGCAAGAAGCTGGACGCGTTCGCCTCCGGCTTCGGGGACCTGAAGGAAGGGGACCTCATCGTCCACACCGACTTCGGCATCGGCCGCTACGCGGGCCTGACGAAGATGGAGGTGAACGGCGTGCCCGGGGACTTCCTCGTCCTGGAGTACGCGGGGCGGGACAAGATCTACCTGCCGGTGGGCCGCATGCGGCTCATCCAGAAGTTCTCCGGCGGTGACCCGGACAAGGTGCAGCTGGACAAGCTGGGCACCACGAGCTGGGAGAAGACGAAGAAGCGCGTCAAGGAGCAGCTGCTCAAGATGGCGGCGGAGCTGCTGCAAATCGCAGCCGCGCGCAAGGCGCACCCGGGCCATGCCTTCAGCGCGCCGGACCGGTACTTCGCCCAGTTCGAGGCGGACTTCGAGTTCGAGGAGACGCCGGACCAGGCCAAGGCGATTGAGGACGTGCTGGCGGACATGCAGAAGCCGCAGCCCATGGACCGGCTCGTCTGCGGCGACGTGGGCTATGGCAAGACGGAGGTGGCCATGCGCGCCGCCTTCAAGGCGGCGCTGGACCGCAAGCAGGTGGCGGTGCTGGTACCCACCACGGTGCTCGCGCAGCAGCACTACCTGTCCTTCAAGAAGCGCTTCAAGGACTACCCCGTCACGGTGGAGGTCATCTCCGGCATGAAGAAGGCGCCGGAGGTGCGGGAAATCCTCAAGCGGGCCAAGGAGGGCAAGGTCGACATCCTCATCGGCACGCACAAGCTGCTGGGCGGCGACGTGGCCTTCAAGGAACTGGGCCTGATGATTGTCGACGAAGAGCAGCGCTTCGGCGTGAAGCAGAAGGAGTCGCTCAAGAAGTGGCGCTCCCAGATTGACGTGCTGACGCTGACGGCGACGCCCATCCCCCGCACGCTGCACATGAGCATGTCGGGCGTGCGCGACATGAGCATCATCGCCACCCCGCCGGAGGACCGCCGCGCCATCCGCACCTTCGTGATGAAGCATGACGACGCGGTCATCAAGGAGGCCATCGAGCGCGAGGTGGGCCGCGGCGGTCAGGTGTTCTTCGTCCACAACCGCGTGGAGTCGCTCCCGTCCATCGAGCAGCAGTTGAAGACGCTGGTGCCCCAGCTGAGCATCGGCGTGGCGCACGGGCAGATGGGCGAGGGCCAGCTCGAGCAGGTCATGCTGGCCTTCACCGAGCGCAAGCACCACGTGCTCCTGTGCACCTCCATCATCGAGAGCGGCATCGACATCTCGAGCGCCAACACGATGATTGTGAACCGCGCGGACCAGTTCGGCCTGGCGCAGCTCTACCAGCTCCGCGGGCGCGTGGGCCGCAGCAAGGAGCGCGCGTACGCGTACCTGCTGGTGCCGTCGCGGCGCGCGGTGACGAAGGACGCGCAGCGCCGCCTGGAAGTGCTCCAGAACTTCACCGAGCTGGGCGCGGGCTTCTCCATTGCCTCGCATGACTTGGAGATTCGCGGCGCGGGCAACCTGCTGGGCGACAAGCAGTCGGGCGCCATCGCCGAGATTGGCTTCGACATGTACGCGCAGCTGCTGGAGGAGGCGGTGGCGGAGATGCAGGGCCAGCCGCCGCGCGCCCAGGTGGAGCCGGACGTGACGCTGCCCATGCCGGCGCTCATCCCGGACGACTACGTGAGCGACGTGCACCAGCGGCTGCTCTTCTACAAGCGCTTCAGCCAGGCCAGCCACCCGGACGAGGTGACGGACCTGCGCGCCGAGCTGGTGGACCGCTACGGCGAGGCGCCGGACGAGGTGGACTCGCTGTCCGAGCTGACGCTGCTCAAAATCGACATGCGGGATTTGCGGCTGCGCGCGCTCGAGGTGGGCACCGGGCGGCTGGTGGTGACGCTGGGCGCGGACGCGCTGCTGGACGGCGCGAAGGTGGCCGGGCTGGTGCAGCGCTCGAAGGGCGTCTACCGGCTCACCCCGGACATGAAGCTCATCGTCCGCATGCCCCAGGGCGCCAGCGGACATGACCTCATCGCCGAGGCGAAGAAGGTCCTGCGTGACCTCGGCCACTGTGCCCTGCCACAGGCGTAGCGCGGCCTGATAGGGGCGCTTCGTCCGCGAAAACAATGCAACGGGTTGCACCGGGCGGCCCCAATCCCTCTCAGGCCGCCCGGAACCCGCGCCCGGCTCCGTGACACGGAGCCGGAGTCGGCCAGCAAACATATACATCAGACGTCAGACCATCCCCACAGAGTGCACGCGCAACCCTGACACGGAGCCGTGCATGTCATTCCGAGATTCCGCCGCACCGCTGCAAAACCCAGACACGCGGGAGGCACCCGAAGACGCGCGCGCCGTCCCCTCGCCCGGCACCGCCCGCGCGGACGCCGCCCTGCAGGTCCGCGTGGACGCCGCCACCTTCCAGCGGGGCACGCCCCTGCCCGCGCACCCCGACAACGGCGACGAGGCGCGCTACCCCAGCCGCTTCGCCAACAACTCCAAGGGGCTGCCGCACGACGCCGCCGGGGACGTCGACACGGCGGAGTACGACAAGCTGCTGGCCGCCGTCGCGAGCGGCAATCCCGCCGACTTCGAGGCCATCACCCTGGGCGGGACGCGCAAGCTCGTCGACCCGCAGTCGGGGTATGCCTATCAGCTCGAGGGCGCGGACCCGCAGTCGCTCGCCATCGCTCCCGCGCCGGCCTTCGCGAGCCTGGAGGTCTCCGGGGAGATGGATGAACTGTACTGGATGGCGCTGGCCCGCGACGTGGCCTTCCAGGACTACACCGCGGCCTCGCTGCCTCCGGTCATCACCGAGGCGCTCCAGCGCCTCAACCAGCTCGGCGTCTACCGGGGCGCTCGGGCCAGTGGCCAGGTGACGGCGGCCACGCTCTTCCGGGACACCCTGCCCGGCAGCACGGTGGGCCCCTTCATCTCACAGTTCCTGCTCCTGGACGTCCCCTACGGCGCGCAGACCGTCTCCCAGCGCATCCGCACGCGGGTGGCCGGGGATGACCGCGTCTCCACCTTCGCCGAGTGGCTGCGCATCCAGAACGGCCAGCTCCCGTCGCAGCCGGAGACGAACGACTCGACGCCCCGGTACATCCGCAACGGGCGCGACCTCGCCGAGTTCGTCCACCACGACTTCCCGCTGCAGTCGAGCCTCAACGCCGCGCTCCTCATCGCCTCGCAGAACGACAATGACACGGACGGCAAGTCCTCACCGCCGGTCCACGACGAGAACAATCCCTACCGCCAGTATCTGAAGCAGGACGCCTTCGCGACCTTCGGCAACGCCGACGGGCAGGACCTCATCGGCCGCATCATGAAGCTGGCCCTGCAGGGCATCTGGTTCCAGAAGTGGTCGGTGCACCGGCGTCAGCGCCCGGAGGAGTTCGGCGGCCGCGTCCACAACACGAAGGCCGGGACGCGCGCCTACCCCGTCAACGCGGAGCTGCTCGGCTCGCCCGTGCTCCAGAAGATGTTCGACCGCAACCAGGCGCTCAACGGCGGCACGGGAGGCACGTACCTGCTGGCGCAGGCCTTCCCCGAGGGCTCACCCGTCCATCCCGCGTACGGCTCCGGCCACTCCACCTACATGGGCGCGGGCGTGACGATGCTCAAGGCATTCTTCAAGACCGACCTGCCGGTGAAGAACCCGGTGGTGCCGAGCGCGGACGGGCTGTCGCTCGTGCCCTACTCCGGGGCGGCGCTGACGATTGAGAA
Source organism: Pyxidicoccus caerfyrddinensis (assembly GCF_010894405.1). Taxonomy (GTDB): domain Bacteria; phylum Myxococcota; class Myxococcia; order Myxococcales; family Myxococcaceae; genus Myxococcus; species Myxococcus caerfyrddinensis. The sequence continues at coordinate 647,163 of NZ_JAAIYA010000002.1, read as the reverse complement.
CGAGCTGGACAAGCTGGCCATGAACGTCGGCGTCGGGCGGCTGTTCGGCGGCGTCCACTGGCGCAGCGACCACGAACACGCGGTGCGACTGGGCGAGCTCATCTCGCTGCGCGTGCTCCAGGACCTGGCGCGCACGTACAACGAGGACTTCGCCGGCTTCCAGGTGCGGACCTTCGGCGGCAACGTCCTCACGATTGGCGCCACCACGCCCGAGCTGCCCAACCACGTCAGCTCCGTCACCGGCTTCTGCATCGTGGACGCCAACGGCCAGCCGGTGCCCGGCTACGAGGAGCTGAAGAACGGCATGGTGCTCCGGCTGGGCGAGCTGCCCGCGGGCTGGAAGCTCCGGGTAAACACCTTCCCGGCCACCGTGGGCAGCGTGAGGACCGTCATCGACGGCGGCACGTGGCACGACAACAGCGCGCCCTACACGGTGGACCCGGCCGCCCTGACGCCCGGCTCGCACACGCTGATGGCCACGCCCTACAGCGGCAGCGACGGAAGCGGCCTGGGCGGCGTCCCCCTCTTCCTCCGCATCCAGGTGGACGGCCACTGGGCGAGGACGGGCTCGCTGAAGGAGGGCCGCATGAACCACTGCGCCGTCCTGCTGGGCAGTGGGAAGGTGTTGATGGGCCCCACCTGGGGTGCCTCCAAGACGGAGCTGTACGACCCGACCACGGGGCAGTGGAGCTACACCACCGGCGCCGCGAAGCATTACCGCACCTGGTACACGGCGACGCGGCTGATGAACGGCAAGGTGCTGGTCGCGGGAGGCGCGGTGGGGACGGTCAAGCCCGTCGAGACGGAGCTGTATGACCCGGCCACCGGCACGTGGACCGTGAACGGCTCACTGGACGAAGGCCGCCATGGCCATACGGCGACGCTCCTGCAGGATGGGCGGGTGCTCCTGGTCGGCGGCTATGGCACCAACGGGTATGGCAAGGTGGAGGTGTACGACCCGGCCACCAACGCGTGGTCCATCCTGGCGGGTCGCCAGCCGCAGGCGGACCACACGGCGACGCTGCTGAAGAACGGCAAGGTGCTGTTGGTGGGCGGCAACACGAATACCGCGTTGGCCTTCCTCTTCGACCCCACGACGAACACCCTGAGCTCGATTACCCCTCCGGGGGAGCCGCTCATGCTCCATACGGCGACGCGCCTCGACGACCTGGAGGGACGGGTGTTGGTGGGCGGAGGCTCGGGACACTCCTGGCTCTACTCGCCCGACAGCGGGAGCTGGACCTTCGTCGCGGGTCAGTGGACGACCAACGGCTACCACACGGCGACACTCCTGCTCGACGGCCGGGTGTTGCTCACGGGAGGGGAGGGGCCGAACGGGCTGCTCCGCGACGCCGAGCTGTTCGACCCGGTCACCAACACCTGGACGACGACGTCACCGATGTTCGAGACCCGCAGGGGACACACGGCGACGCTGCTTGCCGACGGCCGGGTGCTGGTCGCCGGGAGCAACGGCTACGGCTCCCCCGACGGGACCTGCGAGCTCTACACGCCCACGCCCTGAGCCACGGGGCGTAGCGCGGCCGTGAAACGCGCAGAGGCCCGGGACCTCATGGCCCCGGGCCTCTGTCATCTCGAATGCGCGTTCAACTCAGGGCGTGCCGCCCTCGTTGCCGCCGCGCTTGAAGAGCTTGCCCAGGGCGGCGACGAGCACCGCGATGCCGGCGAAGATGGCCTTCTTCCCGGCCAGGAGCACGGCAATCAGCCCCTTGAAGAGGCCCGCCTTGGCGGCGACCTTTCCGGCCACGAGGCCCGCGATGCCGTAGGTGGCGACGCGGCCGGTGGACGGGTTGAAGTCCGCGTAGCGGTGGCCGGGCTGGAAGTCGGTGAAGGCCAGCACCTGCTTCATGTCCTTCTCCACCTGGGGCAGCGCGCTCATGCCGGAGACGGCGTTGAGCACCAGCACGCCCTCCTTGCCCAGCAGGCGAATCTTGTAGTTGAGCGTGTGCTCCGGCGACTCGCCGAAGGCCAGCTCCTGCGCCCAATAGAGCTTGCGCGAGGCCTGGTCATAGTGGGGCGTGGCGGCCCAGCCCACGAGATGCACGGCGGGGTAGCCGGCCTTGGTGCGCTCGGCATTCTCCTCCTCGGTGCCCTCCTTCATGTCCTTCAGCAGGTCCGCGTAGTCGATGTCCGCCGCGTCCTCGTCCTCGACGTGGCCGTCATCGCTGTACTCGATGACCACGCCCCAGCCGTCGTCCGCGTCCACGGGCACGCCCGCGGGCACCAGCATGCCCAGCGTCTTCGTGCCCGGAGGGTTGCCCCACACCTCCACGAGCACCTTCTGCGCGTCCTCGGGCGAGAGGTACTCGAAGTTCTCCGGGACGTTCATCTTCGCCAGCCCGTCACCCAGCAGCACCTCGCCCTTGCGGGGGTGGAGCTCGGGCAGGGGCGGCGCCGCGTCCTCCGCGGCTTCCTGCTCGGCGGCCGGGGCCGCCTCGGGCGCGGGCGCCTGGGCCCACGTGGTCACCGCCACCAACGACATCACCACGGACATCCACCAACGACGCTGCATGTGACTCCCCCTCAGGAGCGTTGAAACCGGACCGCCCGAGGGGACGTGGGAGCACCTCGCGCCTGACGGCGGCGTGCCTCAATCCCTCTCCTGGGCCGGATTCGGCGGACCGTAGTGGGGGCCGTCCGCGTGCGTCAAATCGCACGGGACGTGTGAGGTCGACTCACGCCGCCCGGGTGTCCGCCGCCTCCAGCGGACGCACCAGGAACTCGCGGGCCGCGTCGAGCGCGCGGCTGTCCGTGAGCACCTGCCCCGGCGCGGAGCCATGACCGATGAGCGCGCCGCGCCAGCGCAGGCCCAGGTAGTCCGCGGACAGGCGCAGGCTCTGGATGGGCGGCTGCGCGACGGCGTCATCCTCCTCGGAGGAGTGCGCGGTGACGAAGGACAGCACCCTGCCGCGCATCCGCTCGCGGAAGCGCAGCTCCGGCACGCGCAGCCACCAGGACCAGTGCTCCAGGTAGTGCTGCGCCGTGGAGGACAGGTTGTACCAGTACACCGGCGACACGATGACCAGCTCGTCCGCCGCCAGCGTGCGCTCCGCCAGCGCGAGCAGCTCCGGCCCCGGCTTCGGATAGCCGCCCGGTGCGTGGCGCAAATCCCTGAAGGGCTGGCGCAGGTGCTCCTCCAGCCGCAGCCAGTCCACCACCGTGCCGGGCGGAAGCGACAGCGCGGCCTGGCGCGCGAGCTGCTCGGCGTTGCCGCCCTCGCGGGAGCTGGAGAGAAGGAAGAGGACGTTGCGAGAGGTCGTGCTCATGGCGGGCCCGAAGCGAAGGTGGCCGCTCTCTTAACAGGGCCCACTCCCGGGCGCAGACACCCGTTGACACGGACGAGCCCTCCATCGTTTACCCGGGCCATGACCCTGAATACACGACAGACCAGAACACCCAGAAGACTTGGAGTCCTTGGCACCCTCGCCGTCACCCTCGCCTGTCTGGTGGGGTCCGCATCTCCCGCGCACGCGCAGGCGTGGACGCTGAGCACCGCGCAGCGGCAGGCGTTCCTCCAGTACTACGCGCCCATCGTCTTCAAGCGCGCCAACGGCAACGACAGCCGGCATGGCTACGACTGGATTACGAACTTCGACTTCGACCAGGACGGGGACTTCTCCAACAACAAGCTGCACTGGAAGAGCATCAACCAGTACGTGGATGCCTCGCGCACCGGGCCGAGCACGTATGACCGTTGGCGCATCCGCCCCACGCTCTACACGTCGCTCATCGAGTTCATGGACGGCGGAGCGAAGAACCTCGTCCTCACGTTCCACATCTACCATGCGCTCGACAAGAACGCGGCCGGCGACTGGCAGCTCCACGACTGGGAGCGCGTGGAGATACTGGTGAAGAACGTGGTCGGCGCGCCGGGCAGCGGCGAGTCCGTCGCGTACGCCGTGGTGACGCAGCACAAGCGCAACGTCATCCGCGCGCAGGGCAGCGCGGAGCTCAACTTCATGCATGCGTCCACGGGCAAGCACCTGCTCATCTGGCAGGCCGAGTGGTCCGACAAGCTGCTGGCCCCGCATGGGCAGGAGCTGCGCTTCGTCGGCGACACGTATGCGTGGATTGCCACGCAGATGGCCTCGTCCACCGCGAAGGCGGAGGTCGACGTGAACAACGACGACGGCCGGAAGAAGGTCCACTACGCCTTCGTGCCGCAGGGCTCGCCCGCGGCGGTCTCCGCCTTCGGCGCGCGCGGCATCACCTACGCGACGGCGGACTCGCTCGCGAGCCGCTCCGACAACGGCAGCTCGGTGACGTGGCCCAACGTGAAGCGCATCACCTACGAGCTGCAGGACCTCGCGGACATCCTCCCCACGCATTGGCAGTACGGCGGCTACGCGACGCACTGGCTGAACACCGACCCGGTGGTGGATGTCTGGATGGAGAGCCCCATCTCCAACGAGTCCGGCGTGTCGGAAGTCAGCAGCGGGATGAATCGCTTCTTCGCGAAGACGCGCGACATCGAGAACGAGGATGACCGCGAGGGCTACCCCGCCAAGAGCTGGTTCTTCGGCACCTACGAGCTGAACGCCAATGCGTCGGACACGGGCGGCGGCGGCTCGGGTGCCTTCAAGGACAACTCGTATGCCAGCACGGCGGTGGACTCGCGCGGCCAGACGCGCGCGAGCGCCAGCGGCTACCCCACGTCACCCAACTCCTTCTGGTGGCAGCACGACTACTTCGTCCACGCCGGCACCGTCGACTCGACGGACGGCGTGGAGGCCGGCTTCTGGCTGCCGGGGCCATGGTACCTGCCGGCGTACGGCGGCTTCGACGGTCGCTGGGTGCAGCTCTTCGACGACCGTCCCGGCCAGGAGCCCTGAGCACGCGGGCTCAGCGCCCGCCGCAGAAGTGCGCCACGGCGCGTGACAGCGCGGCCTCGCAGCGCACCAGGTCTTCCATGGGGACGTACTCCCCCGTCTGGTGCGCCACGCGGATGTCGCCGGGGCCGAACACCACGGCCTCGGCGCCCAGCTCCGTCATCTGCGGGGCCTCCGTGCCGAAGGACACCGTGGTGGGCGCGTTGCCGCTGGCCTCGGCCAGGAAGCGCACCACCTCCGCGTCCGCCCGCGTATTCACGCCCCGGTCCGTGCGCACCACGCGGATGTGGGCCTCGAAGGCGGGCTCGTCCCGAACCAATTCCTGGCGGATGGACTCCAGCATTTGCGGCACCCGGTCCGTCGACTGGCCGGGGATGGGGCGCCACTCGACGATGAAGCGGCACGCGCCGGGGATGATGTTCTTCGCCTTGCCGCCCTGGATGACGCCGACATTCACCGTGGTGAAGGGGGGCTGGAAGCCCTCGTCGCGGTCGTCGCGCAGCACCGTGGTGGCCAGGTGCTCCAGCCGCTGGAGGAAGCGCCCGGCGCGGAAGATGGCCGACGCGCCCGACTCCGGGTACGCGCTGTGGCCCTCCTTGCCCAGCACCTCCACCTCCGCCAGGCAGTAGCCCTTGTTGGCGCGCACCGGGGTGAGCCGCGTGGGCTCGCCGACAATCGCGTGGCGCGCGCGGCCCAGTCCGGCCTCCACCAGCTTCTTCGCACCGACGAGGCCCACCTCCTCGTCAGCGGTGAGCACCACCATCAGCGGGGCCCGCACGCGCTCGGCCTCGAGGGCCGCGTGCAGCGCGCAGGCGATGAAGCCCTTGGTGTCACATGCGCCGCGCGCGTAGAGCTTGCCCTCCTTCTCCGTCAGCCGCAGCGCGTCCGTCCACGCCGGGTCGAACGGAACGCAGTCGGTGTGCCCCACCAGCGCCAGCTCGGCGCGGCCGGAGCCAGAGCCGCCCTTCACCGCGACGAGGTTCACCTTCTCCACGCCCGCGTCGTCGGTGTAGCGCTGGCGCTCGGCGGTGAAGCCCGCGGCCTCCAGCTTCGCCTGCGCGTAGTCCACCAGCGGGGCGTTGGGGCGGGCGGACGTGGTGTCCATGGCCACCAGCTCCGTCAGGGTGGCTCGCAGCGCGGGCAGCGTGTCGCTCATGGGGACGACCTCCAGGAGCCGCGTCATGCCACCGCCCGGCACCGCGCGCCAGCCCCTGGAGGCCCCCTGCCCTTCAGCGGACGGATGCCACCGGATTCATGGGCGCCGGCATCGGGTGCAGGGAGTCCTCGTCCGCCCCCGGACGGCCCAGGCCCTTGAAGACCGCGGGCGCCGACGCGCTCACCGGCCCCACGTAGAAGACGCCGTGGTAGCCCGCGTCGTTCGCCCCGCCCCACACGTGGACGAAGAAGCGGTCGCCGTTGTCCTTGCCCTTCGCCTCGCGCACGCCGCAGTCCAGCTGGCTCTTCGTGCCCTTGCCGTCCACGGCGCAAATCCACGCCGAGCCGCTGTCGTACGCCATGTCCAGCGCCACCACGTCCTTCACGTGCTTGGACAGCAGCAGGCCCATGGGCTGGTACTTCCCGTCCCACGGCAGCCCGGGCTTCGTGCGCGGGTGGATGTTGCCGCTGACCACGAGGAAGAAGCGGTCCGGCGCGTGCTGCACGCGCGCCAGCACCGTGGCCGCCATGGCCTCCTCGCGCACCTGCGCCCGCAGCTGTGGGTGGTCGAAGACGAAGACCTCCACATCCAGACCGCGGGCGCGGAGCTGGCGGAGCTGCTCCAGCATGTTCGCCATCGCCTCGCTGTTGCGCCCGTCCGGGTACGGGCTGCGCCAGAAGGGCGCGTCCATCAGCTTCAGCCAGTCCGCGTCCGTGCCCTCGCTGGTGAGGAAGTCCGCCACGCGCTCCTGGCTCTCCACCGGCAGCTCCAGCCCCACCGTCACCGGCGTGCCCGCCACCACCGATTGGCAGGACGCCTGCGCCAGGAAGCGCGGCACCTCCTGCGTGCCGTGCAGCTCTCCCAGCAGCAGCACCCCGCCCTTCTTCACCTGCTTGCCCAGGCCGATGATGGGCAGCCCGCACTCCATGGCCATGGCATCGGGCGCCTGCTTCGCCTCCGGCGCCTTCGCCACCACCTGCACCGGCTTGGGTGCGTTCTCCGCCTTCGCCAGCTTCGGCGCCACGACGCGGAACACCTTCCACTCCATGGTCAGGTCTCGCGTGCCCTGGCCGGACTCCGCGAAGTGGGAGTTCTCTCCTTTCGGCGCGTCGAAGCGTTCCTCGAAGTCCTCGACGCTCAGGAGGGGCTCACCGCTCGAGTCGCTGCTGGCCCCATCCCCCGGCGTGCCCCCGCCGCCCAGCCCCAGGGTGCGGCTGGGCCCCCAGTCCAGCTCCTTGCCCGCCTGGGACAGCGCTTTGTTCGCGCTCTTGGTGATGCGGATGACCCACAGCTTGCTCTTCGTGGGCGACTCGCGCTTGCCCAGCACGAGGTAGCGGTGCCAGTAGCCCGACACCTTCGAGCCGCCGAACTCCTCGCGCCACTCCGTCTGGAGCACGTTGCTGCCCTTGTCCTCACGGAAGGGGAGGTTGTTGTCGGTGAAGAACTGGCGGACCTCCGGCCAGACCTCTTCCAGGGGCCTGTCATAGATGGCCTCCCGGTCCGGCAGGTCCAGGTCTCCCTGGCGGGCCGCACACCCCGCCAGGACACACAACAGCGTCACCGCCGCATACACCGTCGAGCGCATTCGCCCCTCCGCTTCTGACGACCCCGCGCAACAAACGCAGCGCTCCACGGGACATATCGGGGGCGGCGGGAGCCTACGGGTACAGCGAGCGGGACAGCGCGTGGAAGGCGCGGCCGCTCTCCTCCGCGAGCGGGTGACGGCCATCGCTCACCACCACGCGCCCAGCCACCGCCACCTCGCGTACCGCCGCCTTGTCCGCGCCGAAGACGATGGCGGCGAGCAGCGACTCCAGGCTCGCGCCGGTGAGGGACGGGTGGTGCAGGTCCACCGTGAAGAAGTCAGCGGGCTTCCCCGGCTCCAGGGTGCCCGTGGACAGGCCCAGGCTGTGCGCGCCCTGGGCGGTGGCCATGTCCAGCAGCCGCGCCGCCAGCCCGTCCATCGCGCCACGGCCCGGGTCCAGCACCGCGCGCCGCAGCCGTGCCAGCCGCAGGTGGCCCTCCAGCTGCCTTGCCTCGTCCAGCAGGTCCACCGTGGCCTGGCTGTCCGAGCCGAGGCTGATGCGCGCCCCCGCCCGCACCAGTGCGTCCGCGGGGACGATGCCGTCGCCCAGGTTGCGCTCGGTGGAGGGACACGCGCACACCGTCGCCTTCGCCCCGCCCAGCAGCGCCACCTCCGCGTCCGTCAGGTGCACGCCGTGCACGGCGGTGAAGCGCGGGCCGAGCAGCCCCAGGTCCGCCAGCAACTCCACCGGACGCCGGCCATGCTCGGCGAGACACGCCTCGATTTCCTTCGGCTGCTCCGCCACGTGCATGTGCACGGGGAAACTCCGGGAGGACGCGCTGGCGACCGAGGCCAGCCATTCGCGCGTCACCGCGCGCACGCTGTGCGGGGCGAGGCCCACGCTGACCGCCGCGTCGTCCCGCGTCTCGTGCGCGAGCGACTCCGCCGAGGCGAGGAAGCCGTCCACGTCCCTGTCGATGAAGCGCCGCTGGCGGGGGTTGGCCGGGACGTTGAAGCCGGCGCGCGCGTAGCCCACGCGCAGCAGGCAGATGCGCAGGCCCACGTCCCTCGCGGCGCGGATGACGGCGTGCGCCAGCGTGTTGCGGTCCGCGTACGGAGTGCCGTCCGCCTGGTGGTGGAGGTAGTGGAACTCGCCCACGGTGGTGATGCCGGCCAGGGCCATCTCCACGAAGGCCTGCCGCGAGGCGGTGTACACGTCCTCCGGGCCCAGTGACTCGGCGGCGCGGTACATGGCCTCGCGCCAGCTCCAGAAGTCGTCCGCCTCGCGGCCGGAGGCCACGTACTCCGTGCGGCCGCGGATGAGGCGCTGGAAGGCGTGCGAGTGGCCGTTGACGAGCCCCGGCAGCAGCGCGCGCCCCGGCAGCCGGACGGTGCGCGCCCCGGCGGGCACGGGGCCCTCATGAAGGACGAGGCCGTCCGCGCTCACGCCCAGGGCGCGCCCTTCGTGGAACCGGCCTCCGGTGTAGAGGAGGTCCGGCTGGTAGACGATGGTTTCGCTCACCCGGTCAGCGTATGCCAGCCGACCGGGAGCCGCAGCAGCGGCGAGGCCACCCGCCGCATGCCACCGTCAACGCGTGGACGCGAACGAGGAGCCCTCGTCCTTCAGCGGATGCGCCGAGTTGTCATTGCTCCCCGGGCGCCCCATCCCCTTCTGCACCGCGGGTGCGGACGCATTCACCGGGCCCACGTAGAAGACGCCGTCGTAGCCCGCGTCGCTCGTGCCATCCCACTGGTGCATGAAGAAGCGGTCCCCGTTGTCCTTGCCCTTCGCGTTGCGGATGCCGCAGTCCAGCCTGTCCTTCACGCCCTTGCTGTCCACCGCGCAAATCCACGCCGAGCCGCTGTCGTACGCCATGTCCAGCGCCGCGACTTCATCCAGCTCATCCTTCAGCAGCAGGCCCATGGGGCGGTACTTCTTGTCCCACGGCAGTCCCGCCTTCGTGCGTGCGTGGATGTTGCCCGAGAGCACCACGTAGAAGCGGTCATTGGACGACTCCACCTGCTGCTTCACCGTGGCGGCCATCGCCTTCTCACGCTCCTGCCCCTGCCCCTTCGGATGGTCGAAGACGAAGACCTCCACGTCCAGCCCGCGCGAGCGCAGCTGGCGCAGCTGCTCCAGCATGTTGGCCACCGCCTCGCTGCTGCGGCCGTCCGGATACGGGCTGCGCCAGAAGGGGGCCTCCATCAGCTTCAGCCAGTCGTCCTCGGTGCCAGCGCTCTCCAGGAACGTGTCCACGCGCGTCTGGTTCTCCAGCGGCAGCTCCAGCCCCACCGTCACCGGCGTGCCCGCCACCGTCGTCTGGCACACCGTCTGCGCCAGGAAGCGCGGCACCTCCTGCGTGCCGTGCATCTCTCCGAGCAGCAGCACCCCGCCCTTCTTCACCTGCTTCGCCAGGCCGATGATGGGCAGCCCGCATTCAACGTCCATGGCATTGGGCGCTTCCTTCGCATTCGGTGCCTTGGCCACGCGCACCGGCTTCGGGACGTTCTCACTCTTCGCCAGCTTGGGGCTGATGCCGCGGAACACCTTCCACTCCATCACCAGGTCTCGCGTGCCCTGGCCCGACTCCGCGAAGTAGGAGTTATCCCCCTGCGGCGCGTCGAAGTAGGCCTCCATGTCCTCGGGGCTCAGGAAGCCGCCGTCACCATCGGGTCCCCCAAGGGCCCGGCTGACGCCCCAGTCGATCTCCTTCCCGGGCCTGGACAGCGCCTTGTTCGCGCTCTTGGTGATGCGGATGACCCAGAGCTTGCTCTGGGTGGGCGACTCGCGCTTGCCCAGCACCAGGTAGCGATGCCAGTAGCCGGCAATCTTCGAGCCGCCGAACTCCTGCCGCCACTCGGTCTGGAGCACCATGCTGCCCTTGTCCTCGCGGAAGGGCAGGTTGTTCTCCGTGAAGAAGGTGCGGACCTCCGGCCACATCTCCTCCAGGGGCCGCTCATAGATGGCCTCCCGGTCCGGGATTTCCAGCTCACTGCCACTGCGGTGGGCCGCGCAGCCCACCATCATCCATGCCAGTGCCACAGCCGCGTATGCCGAGAGGCGCATCGATTCATCTCCTTCCAATTCCCGACCTGGGAGGTACCGGGAGCGTACCAACGGTATATCGGCCACGCGGGAACACCCGCCCGCGTGGCCCAGGGAGAGGTCCTCAGTGGACAGAGGCGAACGACGCGCCCTCGTCCTTCAGCGGATGCGCCGAGTTGTCATCCGCGCCGGGACGGCCCAGCCCCTTGTGCACGGCGGGGGCGGACGCACTCACCGGGCCCACGTAGAAGACGCCGTCGTAGCCCGCGTCGCTCGTGCCATCCCACCGGTGCATGAAGAAGCGGTCCCCGTTGTCCTTGCCCTTCGCGTTGCGGATGCCGCAGTCCAGCTTGTCCTTCACGCCCTTGCTGTCCACGGCGCAGATCCACGCCGAGCCGCTGTCGTACGCCATGTCCAGCGCCGCGACTTCGTCCAGCTCGTCCTTCAGCAGCAGGCCCATGGGGCGGTACTGCTTGTCCCACGGCAGTCCCGCCTTCGTGCGCGCGTGGATGTTGCCGGACAGCACCACGTAGAAGCGGTCATTGGACGACTCCACCTGCTGCTTCACCGTGGCGGCCATGGCCTTCTCACGCTCCTGCCCCTGCCCCTTCGGGTGGTCGAAGACGAAGGCCTCCACGTCCAGCCCGCTCGAGCGCAGCTGGCGGAGCTGCTCCAGCATGTTGGCCACCGCCTCGCTGCTGCGGCCATCCGGGTACGGGCTGCGCCAGAACGGAGCCTCCATCAGCTTCAGCCAGTCGTCCTCGGTGCCGGCGCTCTCCAGGAACGCATCCACGCGCGTCTGGTTCTCCAGCGGCAGCTCCAGGCCCACCGTCACCGGAGTGCCCGCCACCGTCGCCTGACACACCGTCTGCGCCAGGAAGCGCGGCACCTCCTGCGTGCCGTGCATCTCTCCGAGCAGCAACACCCCACCCTTCTTCACCTGCTTCGCCAGGCCGATGATGGGCAGCCCGCATTCAACGTCCATGGCATTGGGCGCTTCCTTCGCATTCGGCGCCTTGGCCACGCGCACCGGCTTCGGGACGTTCTCCTCCTTCGCCAGCTTGGGGGAGATGCCGCGGAACACCTTCCACTCCATCGCCAGGTCTCGGGTGCCCTGGCCCGACTCCGCGAAGAAGGAGTTATCCCCCACCGGCGCGTCGAAGTAGGCCTCCAGGTCCTCGGGACTCAGGTAGCCATGTTCACCAGCGCCCCCAAGGGCCCGGCTGACGCCCCAGTCGATTTCCTTGCCGGGCTTGGACAGTGCCTTGTTCGCGCTCTTGGTGATGCGGATGACCCAGAGCTTGCTCTGGGTGGGCGACTCGCGCTTGCCCAGCACCATGTAGCGGTGCCAGTAGCCCACGATCTTCGAGCCACCGAACTCCTGCCGCCAATCCGTCTGGAGCACCATGCTGCCCTTGTCCTCACGGTAGGGCAGCTTGTTCTCCGTGAAGAAGGTGCGCACCTCTGGCCACATCTCCTCCAGGGGCCGGTCATAGATGGCCTCCCGGTCCGGGATGTCCAGCTCACTCCGGTGTGCCGCGCAGCCCACCATCATCAACGCCAGTGCCACCACCGCGTGTGCCGCAAAGCGCATTCCATCCCTCACGAGAGCAGGCTTTCGTGAGGGAACGCAGGCATGGCCCTGGCATATCGGAGCCCCGAGCTCAGAGCCCGGACCTTGGAGGTGGCCTCAGGCCTGGGCTTCGGAGCCGTGGGTGATGACCGCGCGGTCCTTCTCCCAGGGGCGGCTGCGGACGGCCTCGCGAATCCAGATGACGTGGCGCCGCTCGTCCTCGCGGTGCTTCTCGATGAGGGCGCGGACCTCCGGGGTCCACTCGAACCGCAGGGCGACTTCGTAGGCGCGGTTGGTGAACTCCTCGTTGCCCATCATCGCCACCAGCGCGGCCTCGGTGCCCATCATGCTGGTCATCGCCGTCAGGCTCTTCATGGCGGCGCCCTTGAGGTCCGGGCGCAGGTCCACGGGCTGGCCGCCGTGCTGGGTGATGAGGGCGTTGAGGTCCTGCACGTGCCGCATGTGGTCGATGCGGTACGCGTTGAGTCGCTCGCGCACCAGGGTCTCCGGGATGCGGGACAGCGCGGCGTCGTACGCCCCCACCGCGTCCGCGTCGAGCTGGGCCAGGCTGCGAAGCTTCGCGACTGCGGAATTCTCGGCCATGTCGACCTCCTCGAACGGGGACCTCGGGCAATGTGAGATGGCTCTTCCCGACGGCCAACCCGTCCCCAGGGCCCGGCCTCCGCCCGGCCCGAGGGCAGGCGGGCAGGCACGCGAGGGTGCATGGACGGGGCATGCGCACTTTGTCCCGCACACCCTTCCGCCGGAGGAAGCCATGAAGAACGAGGACCTCGCCACCACCCGCGTCGAGGAGGCGACCAGGCACATTCCGTCCATCGGCCTGCTGGGCTTCGCGGTGGGCTCCGTTGTCGCCAGCGCGACGCTGATGGCGCTGGGCCGCAAGCAGGCGGCGCTCTTCGTCGGCCAGTGGGCACCGACGGTGCTCGCCTTCGCCGTCTACAACAAGATTGTGAAGACCTTCTCCGCCCCCTACGACGAGGACCAGCGCCTGAAGCACGGCGACAACGCGTCGCTCATCAAGTCGGCGGAGGAGCTGCGCCGGCAGGAGCCGCTCCACCCCCTGCGCTGAGCGCCGTCAGGCATGGACGGGCCGGGTGGGCTCCCGGCCCTCCGCGCCAGTCCGCGTCGCTCCGCGTCGGCGCTCCGCGCGGCGGTGCTTGAAGACGATGATGACACCCACGATGGCGCTCAACAGCAGCAGGGCGTTGGTCACCACGAACACCCAGTTGCGCACCATGAGGCTGTAGAGGGTGAAGCCCGTGGAGGCGGTGATCTGCCCCACGAAGAGCCACTTGGAGACACCTTCGCTGGAGCCGGACTTCCACTGCTTGTAGACCTGCTTGCCGATGGTCAGCACCAGGACGAACGAGCTGAACCAGCCAATGGCTTCGGGCCCCATGCACCCTCCGGGCACAGAGGATGCGCACGCCCTCCCACGAGGGCATCCTCCGGGGCCGCTTCCCCTCCGGGCATGCCGCGAGGCGCCGCGTGCAACTCGCGCTGGAGCCCCTACCCTGAGAAGTGAGGGGTGTGCAGTACGCACGGACACGCGCTCCGAGCCCGGTCTCAGTGGGGCCCGGTCGGCTGGCGGCTCTCCGGACAGTGGGTGGGGGCCCGGGGCGCGTGCCACTCCTCCTTTCCTTCCGTCGCGTGATTTGCCGCTGGCAGGCTGGATGCCAAACGTTGAGGCGTGAGCCGCCCAAACGCACGCCTCAAGACCTACCGGAGCAAGCGCGACTTCGCCCTCACGCCCGAGCCGGCCCCCGACATCGACGCCCAGGCCCGTAAGGATGGAGCTCGCATCTTCGTGGTGCACAAGCACGACGCCACCCGGCTGCACTACGACTTGCGGCTCGAAATCGACGGGGTACTCGCGAGCTGGGCGATTCCCAAGGGCCCCAGCTATGACCCGGGCGAGAAGCGACTCGCGGTGGAGACCGAGGACCATCCGCTCTCCTACGCCGGCTTCGAGGGACACATCCCGGATGACGCGTATGGCGGCGGGGACTCGCTGCTGTGGGACCGCGGCACCTTCGACACGGTGCCGCCGGGACAGGCCGAGGCGCAGCGCGAACAGGGCCGGCTCCACGTGGAGTTCCAGGGCGAGAAGCTGAAGGGGCGCTGGCACCTCATCCGCACGCACCTGCGCGGCACCGGGAAGAAGACGCAGTGGCTGTGCTTCAAGGCGAAGGACGAGACGGCGGACCCGGACTACGACGTCACCGAGGCGCGCCCGGAGTCGGTGAAGAGCGGCCAGGTGGAGACGCGCGGGCCGGTGAAGCGCGGCGCGAGGAAGGTCGCTCCCGCCGTGAGCCCGAGCGCGAAGAAGCAGCCCGCCGCGAAGGGCCGTAAGCGGGCGGCGGTGCGGACTCCAGAGGAGCTGCTGGAGCGCGTCTGGCCTCCCATGCTCGCGAGGCTCTCCGTGCCGGAGGAGGCCAGCGACGCCACGCACCTGTACGAGGTGAAGTACGACGGCTTCCGCGCGGTGGCCGCGCTGGTGGGCGGCAAGCTGGCCTTCCACAGCCGGCGGGGCAATGACCTGTCGGCGCGCTTCCCCGTGCTCGCGGAGGCCCTGCGCGGGCTGGACGTGCAGGACGCGGTGGTGGACGGGGAAATCGTCGCGCTGGACGCGAAGGGCCGCTCGCGCTTCCAGCTCCTGCAGAACCAGTCCGGGGTGGAGCAGCGCTACGTCATCTTCGACCTGCTCTGGCTGGACGGTGAGGACCTGCGCGCGCTTCCGCTGGAGGAGCGGCGCGCGCGGCTGGAGCGGCTGCTGAAGAAGGTGAAGCTGCCGCTCCAGCTCTCGGAGCAGGTGGACGTGTCGCTGACGCGCGCGCTGGCCACGGCGCAGCGGCGCGGGTGGGAGGGACTCATCGCGAAGCGGAAGGGCTCCGCGTACGTGGGCACCCGCTCCGACAACTGGCTGAAGCTGAAGGTGCTGGCGGGCCAGGAGGTGGTCATCCTGGGCTACCTGCCCATCCAGAACGAGCGCGCGAAGACGGAGATTGGCGCGCTGCTGGTGGGCGTCCACGACGAGGAGGGCTTCCACGACGTGGGCAAGGTGGGCACGGGCTTCTCGACGAAGGACCGGCGCGCGCTGCGCAAGCTGCTCGACAAGGACTGCGTGAGACAGCCGATGGCGGCGGACGCGGAGCCTCGCAGGGACGCGGTGTGGGTGAAGCCGAAGCACGTGGCGCAGGTGAAGTTCACCGAGTGGACGGAGGATGGGCGGCTGCGCCACCCCGTGTACCAGGGCCTGCGCACCGACAAGCAGCCGGTGGAGGTGGTGCGTGAGCAGCCCGCGCCCGTCGCGCGCAAGGCACGGCGGGCCGAACAGAAGCGCGCCACTACCGGCACCCGGCGCGCGCCGACCGCACTGGCGGCGCGCACCGCGGCGGTACGCGAGAAGAACGTGGAGCCGGAGACGGGCGTGGAGCACGCGAAGCTGACGCACGGCGACCGCGTCCTCTTCCCGGACAGCGGCCTCACGAAGGAGGACGTCTTCGCGTACTACCGCGAGGTGGCGCCGCTGCTGGTGCCCGTGCTCGCGGACCGCCCCATCTCCGTGCAGCAGTGGCCGGCGGGAATCCAAGCGCCGGGCTTCTTCCGGCACGAGATGTCCGGCATGCCCGCGTGGCTGCCCACGCTGCGCGTGCGCCACGAGGAGAAGACGCTCCGCCACGTCAACGTGAAGAACGAGGAGGCGCTGCTGTGGCTGGCGAACCAGTCCGCGCTGACGCTCCACATGTGGCTGAGCCGAGCACCGAAGCTGGCGCAGCCGGACATGCTGGTGCTCGACCTGGACCCGGGCAAGGGCGGCTGGGCTGACGTGGTGACGGTGGCCATGTCGCTGCGCGAGAAGCTGGAGGCGTACGGGCTGAGGGGCTACCCGAAGACGTCCGGCAAGCGCGGCCTGCACGTGGTGGTGCCGCTGGCGCCGGGGCACACGTACGCGCGGACGCAGGCCTTCGCGAACCGGCTCGTCTCCGAGCTGGAGGCCGACCTGGGCGACATCGCCACCACGCAGCGCTCCATCGGCAAGCGCGGCGGGCGGCTCTACCTGGACGCGGGGCAGAACGCGCGCGGCAAGACGGTGGTGGCGCCCTACTCGCTCCGCGCGAAGGACCGCGCCCCCTTCTCCGCACCGGTGAAGTGGAGCGAGGTGACGAAGAAGCTGGACCCCTCGCGCTTCAACCTGAAGACGCTGCGCAAGCGCCTCGATGCCGTGGGTGACCTCTTCGCCGAGGCCATGAAGGACAAGCAAACGCTCCCGAAGTGACACGGCCGCATCCGGCCGTGCTACTGCGTCGCGCCCATGTCCTCCGCCTCCGTCACAGGTCCGGTGAAGCCGGGTGGCCCGCTGAAGGTCGCCCTCGCCTACTGCACCTGCTTCCTGCTGTGGGGCTCCACGTGGTCGGTGGTGAAGGTGGGCCTCCAGGACTTGCCGCCGCTGCGCTTCGTGGGCATCCGCATGCTGGTGGCGGGGCTGGCGCTGCTGCCCTTCGCCCGCTCGCGCGGCGCACCGCTCGGGCCGGGCATGGGGTGGCGCATCGCGGGACTGGGGCTGTTGCAGATTGGCATTCCCTTCGGCCTGCTCTTCGTCGGGCAGCAGTGGATTCCCTCGAGCTGGGCGGCGCTCCTCTTCTCCACCTTCCCCATGTGGCTGCTGCTGGTGGGCCGGGTGATGCTGCCGGACCAGCACCTCACGGGCCGCAAGCTGCTGGCCGCGGGACTCGGCGTGGCGGGCGTCGTGGTGCTCCAGCACTCCGGACTGGGGACGCTGGAGGTGTCGGGACACATGCTGCTCGGGTGCCTGCTGTGCCTGGGCTCGGTGGCCGCCATCTCCGTGGCCAACGTGCTGGCCAAGAAGCACATGGGCCACGTGCCCGCGCACGTGCTGGTGTTCGGCCAGACGTTCAGCAGCGCGCTCCCGCTGATCGTGCTGTCGTTCCTGCTGGAGGCGGGTCAGCCCTCGAACTGGAGCCCACGCTCGGTGCTCGCGGTGCTGTACCTCGCGCTGTGCGGCACGGTGCTCACGTACCAGTGCCTCTACTGGCTGTTGCCGCGCATCTCCCTCGCGGCGCTCGGAGCCATGGCATTGCTGGACACGCTGGTGGCCGTGGTGCTCGGCGTGGTGTTCCTCGACGAGCCGCTCACCCTGTCACTGCTCGTCGGCGGCGCGCTCATCCTCGGCGGGGCCGCGCTCGCCAACCTCATCCCCGCCGAAGAGCCCGCGCGTCCCGGAGACACACCGCCGGCCTGAGGGGCGCGGGAGTCACGGCCCGGGCTGGGACGCGGAATCGGCGGAGCCCAGACACCGGGCGGAGAGCTCCGGGTCGACGTCCCGCTTGCCCTCGAGTTCGAGGTAGCGCCGGATGAGGCACAGGCGAGCCTCGTCGAACGCGGCTCCATCATCAGGCACGTGCCAGGCCGTGGGGATGAGCCTCTGGGCCACGCCCCGGGCGAAAGCGGGGTCTCCCGCGTCGCTCACGGCCTTGAGCCACTCGAAGTCCTGGATGCCGAGCCGGATGAGCTTGAGCCGGATGGAGGGCACCGGCACGTTCGTGGTCCCTCCGATGCGCGCAGGTGTCCCCGGATAGAAGAGCGTGCCATCCCCGTTGCCACGGAACCGGTACTGGTTCGTCCAGGCCGTGGAGAGCATCCCCACCGTCTGGTAGTAGAGCTCGCCCGTGGCACCCGCCAGGAAGGACACCCACTCCTGGGCGCGCGCCTTCGTGGCCGGCCGGTCCACCATATACGAGGGCCACCCCTGTCCCGGTTGGTTCTCGGGCGGGGCGTCGTCGGCCGCGCAGCCATGGGACATGCAGCTCTGATAGGTCCAAAGCTCCCGGTGGGGCAGCGACAGGAAGTCCTGGTAGTGCTCCACCTGGTTTCCCACGTAGGGCGGCTTCGTCCCGTCCAGGTAGTTGACGAGGACAACGATGGTGTCGATGAGGTCGACCAGCTGGTACTTCTCCAGGTCCTGCACCGTGGAGGTGAGGAGCGTGCGGACCTCGGGCGCCGCCTGCCGTGAGAGGGTGGCGCGCTTCTTCACGGCGTCGAAGGAAATGCCGTAGGGCGGCTCGTCACCGACGTAGTCGAAGGCCCGCGACAGCCAGTCGCGCCTGCGGGCTTCCTCCTGGAACTGCGCGAGGCCCTCGGCCGTAGCCGGGCCCAGGTACTGCCAGCTCGTCATCCGCGCCCCCTCCAGCCGCGAGGGCGCGGTGCCGTCCAGGAACGGGCCCCAGTTCTGCTCGAAGGTCTCCCAGTCCGGCAGGTTCCAGGTCGCCTCGCCCGGCAGCCGAGGGAAGGCACTGGCCAGGGAGATGCGATGCTCGAGGGCAATCCGGTGGAACATCTGGAGCAGCGGCACCAGCGTTTCCTCGCTGCATTCCGGGGTGCCGGTATAGGCGCGACACACATGCGGCGGCCACAGGAGGAAGGCGGTCCTCAACGAGGCCGTGCTCGGCATGAGCGCGTCAACGACGGTGAGGTGGACCTGCACCTTCGCCTGAAGGCCATTGTCCGCCGTCACCCGGACGGTGCCCTTGTAGTGGCCCGGAGGGGCATCCTTCGGGACGAGGACATCCACCCAGATGGCGCGGGCCTCGCCCGCGGGGACGTCGAAGGGGAAGGCCTGGCGCTTCTCTCCCACGCTCTCGTCCCTGTCCGGAATCAGCCCGTCCGGCCAGCGCCCCACCTCGGAGTCCGGGGTGGAGCACGTGGAGATATCGAGAAAGGTCTCCTGATAGAGCGTGATGGCGTGGCCCTCGATGCGGCCGGGCCCCTCCAGGGCGTCCAGGCTTGCGCGCACCCCTGTCAGCCCCGCCCGTCCTCCGTGGAGCCCCACCTGGAAGGAGACAAACTCATTGCGCGCCGCAATCAATTGCAGTGCTGCTTGGGGGCCTGGCTCGGCGTCGGGCCTTATCTTTGTCATCGCGGTCTCGCCCCAGACCCGTGGGGCGGGTTCCGCAACGGCGGTGGCGGAAAAGAGCAGCACAATCCAAAGCAGACGGCGTGATGGCTGTTTCATGGCCGACAAGCTATGAACTGCACGTAAAGACGCTTACACAGACATGCGGCCCGGCTGCTCCCCTGCATGTCTGGGATGGAGCAGTCCGAAGACAATCGATCTCAGGAATAGACCGGCAGCATCGGCATGTCATGCTGGGCGGTAGGGATTGAAGGGCGGTCCCTCACACTGCTCGCGGCCGACGAGCAGCGCGCCATCATGACCGGCCACCTGGGGAGCAGAGCGACTTCCCCGAGCGGCCGGTCGCCTGAGGCCGGAGCGGCCCCGGGCTCAGCCCGCGTGCCGCGCCTTCGCCGCGCGGTGCTGCTCAATCCACGCGCGCGCCTGCTCCAGCGTGTCCACGTACTGCACATCCAGCGGCTCGCCGCCGCTCAGCATGGAGCGCACCATGAGGCTCTTCGTGGTGGCCTTCTGGTCCAGCCCCGCGCCGACGTAGACGATGCCGCGGAACCAGTCCGGCTTCGCGTGGTCCACGAGGTAGCCGCGCGACTCCGGGCTCAGGTGCGAGCCGGTGATGTCCGCGGCGAGGTAGAAGCGCCCCGACGTGGCCATCTCCCGGTACACGGCGCAGGACCACTGCGACGTCTCCAGGGTGATGGCGCCACGGAACTTCGCCCAGAGGATGTCCGGAGCCTCGACCCACGCCCGCTGTTCCCCAAACGCCCACTCAGATTGCCGTGACATGGAACTCCTACGATTGGAACGGAACAATGATAGGCCCGTTCCGACGCGGAGACCAACGGTGTCGCGGCCGCCCCGTCAGAAGGCGAGCGGAAGGGCGAAGGCCGTGCCGTTCTGCGTGCCGGTGCGGTAGCTGCGAGGCGCGCCGATGACGAGCAGGGGCGAAACTCCGGTGGAACCCGGAATCAGTCCCACGTCTTGTCCGAGAGCACTGCGCTCCGCTCCATCTCCCACCACCATGAGGAACGGGGAAAGCGCGCCGACCTGCGTCTTTCCGCCCGCGTAGAGGAACACGGCGCCGCCGCCGTCCGAGGCATCCGACGCGCCCGGCGCGCCCACCAGCAGGTCCGGCACGCCGTCGCCCGTCAAGTCACGGCCGCCCGCCAGCGAGGTGCCGAAGCTCACCGCGCGCGTGCGGTGCACCAGCGTCACCGGCTCCACGCCGTCGCCCAGCGCGCCAATCACCAGCGGCTGTCCGGCGGACTGGCGGGCACTCATCTCCGACAGCAGCACCGCCTTGTCGTAGAGGAGCACCACCGGCTGCGTCACGCCGTCGAAGGGGATGCTGGAGGCGCTGACGGCCACGAAGTCGCGCGCGTCGTTGAGGAACTTCCCCGCGCGGGTGATGGCCACGCCCAGGCCCAGGTTGTTGAGCTGCAATTCATTGTCGCCGGCCAGCCGCAGCACGGTGGCCGTGGTGCGGGCGCCGCAGCGCGTGCCACCCGTGTCGTAGCCGAAGAGGATGGCCACGCCGGAGCGGGTGCCCTCCGCGTAGCGCCAGGCCAGCTCGTCGCAGCCGTCGCCGTTGAGGTCTTCCAGCGTGGCGGGCGCGGACGTCTGGATGTTCATCGACGGCCACGAGTAGACGGGGTCACACCCCATGGTCAGCTTCGCCAGCGACGCGTCCTCCGGCGCGCGGCCCAGGAATACCTCCATGCCCTTGTCGCGCAGCACGCCGAGGTCCTCCCTGCCGTCGCCGTTGAAGTCGAAGCCGCCCACCAGCCCGCGGCCGATGACGGTGCGCTTGCACTTCGCATCCGTGTCCGGCGTGCAGCCCGCAATCAGCGAAGGCGCCCACAGCCGGTAGGCCGGCTTGAAGGTGCCGTCCGCCTGGCCCAGCGACACCAGCACGCCGCCGACGGACAGAGTGCCGCTGGTGACGCACGCGGCGTTGACGGTGGCGTAGGTGCTGGTCAGCTCCGTGTTGCCGGCCGTCGTGCCCGTGCCCGGGACGAAGAAGCTCGGCGCGCCCACCACCAGGTCCGGCCGCCCGTCGCCGTTGAAGTCGGTGAAGGCCACGTCGGTGCCCACGGCGCGGCCCGCCTTGTGCGGCGAGGGCGCGCCCTCTTCCGCCACGCGGGCCGTGGCCGGCTGCGCCGCGTCGTGCACGTAGGCGCGGCCAATGGACAGCGCATCACCGTCCGTGTTGGAGCCGGCGCCCGACCAGCCCGGTGCACCCACCACCGTCAGGGCGCGGTTCTGCGGCCCCCGCGCCACGGCCACTCCCTCGCCGTAGCGCTCCACGCTCGGCTTCGAGGGCACCATGACGCCGGTGCGCGGCCACTCGGCGAGCGACGCGCCCGAGGGCCGGTACAGTTCCACGCGGCCGGTGAAGGCGCCCTGGTCCGACGAGGCGCGGCCCGAGAAGGCCACCAGCACCGGGCCGTCCGGCAGCGTCCACGCCGCGAGCCCCGAGCCCAGCGTGTCCGACTTCGCCGTGCCGTTGAGCGTGGCCAGCGGCTTGTTGATGACGCTGCCCTTCGCGAGCGTGGCCAGCGGATACACCAGGACCTTGCCAATCCAGCGCTGCGCGTTGTTGGCCGCCGGCCCCGACGACTTCGGCGCGCCCAGCAGCAGCTCCGGCCCGGCCACGCCGTCCACGTCCAGCACCGCCTGGCTGCGGCCCGCGTTGATGCCGCCCGCGTCGCCGTAGATGCGGGCGAAGGCCTCCTCGCGCTTCACCTGCGGGGGCGTGGCCGGCGGGTCGCCCGCGGGCCTCCGGTCGCTCAAGTCGAACAGCAGCGCGCCGCCCGAGTCGCCGCCGGACTTCACGCCGCCGCTCGTGCTCAGGTCCGGCGAGTCCAGCAGGTCCGCCACCGCCATCAGCAGCGTCGGCCGCGAGCCATCTGCCGAGCCCGTTCCGGGAATGACGCTCAGCCGCCACGTGCCCTCGTTGCTGTCCGCCGTATTGGCGGGCAGCAGGTACACGTCCGGCGAGGCCCGGAAGCGATTGCCCTCCGGCCGCGCGAAGAAGACGGAGATGGCCACCTGCGAGCCCGACACGGAGCCATCCGTGGCCGAGTAGCGCGACACCCTGCCGAGCGCCGCCAGGTCCACGCGGCCGTCCCCGTTGAGGTCCGCCGCCACCACCGCGCGCCCCAGGTCCGAGTTGCTGCGCGCCACCAGCGCGCCCTCGCGCGTCAGGTCCGCGCCGCCCAGCCGAATCGCCGGCAGGTCCGGCACCGGGCTCTTGCTGTCGGAGAGGTACAGGTCCACCGTGCCGCGCCGGTTGATGGCCTGCGTGGGCGCCAGGTCTCCCAGCGGCGCGCCCGCCACCAGGTCCAGGTCTCCATCCCCATCCATGTCCGCGACGGACATGCCCGCGCCGAACGCGGCATCCTTGAGCAGGCCGGTGAGCCCCTCGCGCAGCGGGGCCGGCGTGCCGCCCTTGAAGGTATAGAAGTACACCGCGCCCGCGTTGCTCACGGCGACATCCGCGCCCGGCGAGGACACCACCAATTCCGCGAGCCCGTCCCCATCCAGGTCGCCCGCGGCGAGCGCATCACCGAAGGCCGCGGTGTCCGAGCTGCCGGTGAGCACCCACGTGGGCGCCGACGGCAGCCCTCCCGTCGCACCCTTGAAGATGAAGACGGCGCCACCGGCGGGCCGGGCCAGGTCGCTCTCACGCTGGCCCACCGCGAGGTCCTGCGTCCCGTCCCCGTCGAAGTCCGCCGTCACCATGCTGGCCACGTCCGACAGGCGGCCGTGCGCCACACCCGGGCGCGTCAGCTCATCCAGCACGCGCACGGACACCTGCGCCGTCTGCTTCGTGAAGGGGTCCGTCGCCGTGAGCAGCGTCGCGCCGGTGGCACCCGCCTCCACGGCGAGCCGTCCATTCGCGAGTGTGCCCGGACCGGACACCTTCGCCCAGGTCACCCGGTCCGTGCCGCCGCGCGTGGCCAGCGGCACGGAGGCACCAGCGGGCACCGCGAGGAACGCCGGGTCTCCGGAGAGCTTCGCGCCCGCGCGGACCTGGTACTGGAGCAGCGCCTCGTCCCCCGTCTGCGAGTCGCGCACGGTGAGCAGGTCGCTCCCGTCGCGCGGGCCGGCCGTGTAGACGCCCTCGGGCGTGAGGGTGGCGCCGGAGTCGCTGCGCGTCAGCGTGTACGTGGGCGCGCCCAGCGCCCCGGCCACGGCAATCTGGAACGAGGTGGCCGGCGGCAGCTCGGCGCGCGCGGGGGCCACGTCGAAGGCGGCCACCACCGACACCCGGGTGCGCGCGTCGCCGGGGCACTTCGCGTCCTCCACCACCAGCGTGTCGGTGGCGGGCGTGCGCCCCGCGACGAAGCGGTTGCCGATGAGCGCTCCGGACGAGCCGCCCGGCTCCAGCAGGTAGCGGTAGTGGCCGCTGCCGCCGGAGGCCACCAGCGACACCGGGCCGGACACGCGCACGCGCGCCGGCTCCGCGGTGAGGGTGAGCGCCGGCAGGCCCGTGCACAGGTCCACCGTGGGCGGCAGCGGAATCACGCGCGCGGGGTCCAGGTCATCCGAGCACGCGGAGGCGAGGAGCGCGAGGAGGGGGGCCGCGCGGGTCAATCGAATCATGTTCAGGTGCCTCGGAGGGGGATGCGGCCGGTACTTCAGGGCAGCGCGCCGGACGCGGCCCAGCGCTGGATGCGGGTGATGAGCTGCGGGTCCAGGGGCCCGTCGGCGGGCATGCGCTTGTCGCGCACGGCGGCGGTGATGAGGGCCGCGTTCGCCTTCCACAGTTGGTAGGTGTTGAGCGGCCGGCCCGGGCTGGTGGTGTGGCACTTCGCGCAGCGCGACTCGTGGATGGGGCGGATGTCCGCCTCCCAGCCCAGCGCCGCCGTGGCGACGGGCTGGTACTCGAAGGGCACGGTGCGCTTCGACTCCGTGCCGTCCGCGAAGCGCGCGACGACGGCCAGCGCGTGACGCCCGGCCTCCAGCCCCGCCAGCGAGTACGCCTTGGGCGTGCCGTCCGACTCCGAGCCACCCAGGCTGTACTGCGGGCCCGACGTCGGCACGTCATTGCCGTCGAGCTGGAAGAGGAGGCTCTCCGGCGGCGGGCCCGGCGGGAGCACCGCGTGCGCCACCAACCCGTCCTCCACCACCTGCATGCCCTGGTACAGACCGGACACGCGCGGCACCGGCGCGCGGCTCACCGCCACTGACTGGCCGCCCAGCTGCACCCACGCGGTGCCGGCCTCGTCCGCGGCGAGGAAGCGGAACTCGCGCGTGTCCAGGTCCGTGGCCACGCCCCAGGTGTTCGCATCCGCGTCGTAGACGAGCAGCGCGTCGCTGGACTTCACCCAGAGGAAGCGGCCCGAGGCGAGCAGCTGCACCGGTCGCTCACCCAGGTCCACGCGGCGCCAGCCCGAACTCGCCCGGCGCAGCAGGCCCTGGTTGGTGAGCAGCCACAACTCACCGGAAGAGCCCACCGCCGGGCCGAGGCCCACGAGCGACTCCACCACCTCACCCTCGTCGAGCGGCGCGCTGGCCTCGCGCACCTGGTACGTGGTGGCGCCGGTGGCCACCGCCACGTGCAGCGTGCCGTCCTTCAGGAACCAGACGCCGGGCGAGCCGTCCGTCGTCGGTGCCGCCGCCAGCGCGGTGATGCCGGTGATGGAGCTACCGCCCACCTTCAGCGCGGCCAGCGTGCCTTCCTGCAGGCGGTACAGGCCGCTGGTGTGCGCCAGCCAGCCCGCACCGTCCGCGGACTGCGCGGTGGCGGTGACACCCGCGCCCAGCGCGTCGCGCCACGACGGGGCGATGAGCCAGCCGGACTCCGCGACGAAGAGGCCGTTCTGCGCCTCCACCACCGCGCTGTGCGGGCCCATCCGGAAGACGCCGCTCACGGCGCCCGCGGACACCGTGTTGCCCGGGTGCGGCTCCAGCGCCCCGAGCGAGCCGTCCAGCCGCAGCCGCACGAGCGAGCCCGAAGCACTGGCGAAGACGCCTCCGCCCGCCTGGTCGGCGAAGCCCGGCGTGGAGGCCAGCTCCGCCTTCGCCGGGACTTCCGCCGGACGGAAGGGTGTGGGCTTCGGCCTGTCCAGCGGGAGGGAGTCCTCCCCGCACGCACTCAGCAGCGCGGCGGCGAGGAGGAGGGAGACGACGGAGGAGGAAGCCCTCGGATGTGGACTCATGCGGATGACGGCTCAGGCGAGGATGGGACGCAACGGGTCCACGCGGGTGATGCTGTAGTCGAGGCCCGCCGAGGCGAGCACCGTGGCGATGACGTGCTCGGGGAAGATGTTGGAGCCGTTCGGGTCCGCGGCGCCGGTGCGCAGGTCGAACGTGCCCGGCGACATGCCGATGTCGCCGCTCTTCCCGAAGACGTAGTTGTGCTTGATGCCCGCGCCCATGAGGAGGGCGGAGCTGCACAGGTGGTGGTCTCTGCCGCCGGAGGCGTTGATGAGCGGCGTGCGGGCGAACTCGGAGAACACCATGATGGTGGTGTGGTCCATGAAGTTACCACCCGACGGGTGCGGGCTGGCGCGCAGGTCGTCCACCAGGCTGGCGAGCGCGTCGAAGCCACGGCGCTGGTTGCTGGCGTGGGTGAGCTGGGTGCCGAAGTGCGTGTCCAGGCCGCCCGTGAGGTTGATGGTGACGCACTGGGCGATGCCCTTCTTCAGCGCGGTGGCCACCGTCGCAGCGCGGCCCGCCTCGTTGTCGATGGAGCCCGTGGTGGCCAGGCCGTAGCGCGTGCGCACCGCCTCCATCTCCGGGTTGGTGGTGTCCTGGAACTGGAAGGACTTCTCCAGCCCCTGTGACAGCACCTGCTGCATCTGGTCCCGGCTGTTGGAGTAGGTGGTGCCCACGCCGCGCGTGCCGTACGCCGCCTGCTCGCAGTTGATGGGCTGGCCGCGAAAGTCCACGAGCTGCTTCTCGATTTCGCTGTCCAGTTGCTGGCTGGCCGCGCTGGGCCGCAGCGTGAGGAGCAAATCGTCGCGGCGGCTGACGCGCAACGCGTTGGCGTAGCCCCCGTAGCGGTCGTTGTACGACTCCACGTTGTAGGAGATGGAGGCGATGGGCACCCGCGGCTTCATCTGGCCCACGATTTCCGTGGCCGTGGAGGAGCCGCGCGCGGCGCTGCCGATGGGGAGCTTGCCGGTGAGGAAGTACCGGTAGCCCACCTCGTGGCCCAGCGTGTTCATGTTGATGCCGCGCACCACCGTCATCAAATCGTAGTGCGACGCCAGCCGCTCACCCACCGCGGGCCCGAAGTCGATGTTGGGCCGGCCCGCGCCGGAGCGCTCATCCGGGAGGATGGGGCGCGAGGAGAAGCGCGAGTCGTTGATGAGGTTGTAGCCGGGGAGGATTTTCGTCTCCGACGCGCGGTCGGCGGTGAACTCGTCCGGGTCTCTCGGGTCGAAGGCGAGGAGCTGGTCCCAGCCGCCGCTGAAGTACACGAAGACGAAGCACCGGTCCGCCGGAGCCAGCTCCGCGGCCTGGGCGAAGGCACGGAAGGGAATCCCGCCCAGCAGCGTGGAGCCCATGAAACCGGCGGCGGCCTTGAGGAAGGTGCGGCGCTCGGGGAGGAAGTTCTCGTCGCGGTTGTTCTTCTTCATCGCAGGCTCTCCCAAGCTCAGTAGGTGATGAAGCGCGGGTCGGTCAGCATGGCGATACACACCAACGCCAGCACCTGGTCCCGCTTCTTGGTGGTTCCCGCCAGCGTCTCCACCCGCGTCGCCGCCTGGGTGAAGAGGCCCACCCACTTCGTCAGCTCGTCACCCGTCAGCGGCGAACCCCAGAAGCGCGTGGAGTTGTAGACGAGGAACTCGCGCACCTGCGCGTCGGTGAGCTTGCGCAGGTCGTCCCACTTGCCGGGCAGCGTGCGGCTGAGCGTGCGCAGCGCGGGGTCCGCCTGCGCGATTTCCGCCTTGGACTGCTCCAGGCAGACGTAGCGCGCGCCGTCCTCGAGGAACTTGGCGAAGACGAGGTTGGGCTCGGTGTTCTCACTGGAGACGAGCGCGAAGTCCGCGCGGCCCAGCGACGAGGCGCGCACGTCGATGCCGTCACGGCCATCCGGCGTCACCCAGCGGCGGCCCACCGCGTTGAGGATGGCTGCGTCCAACTGGGACACGGTGAGCCGGCGCGGGGCACGGCCCACGCTGCCGCCCTGGGCCTCGGGGTCCGGCAGCGGCTCATAGTTGTCGTTGGTGTGGGGATTGGGAACGGGCTCGAGCTGGCCATCCAGGGGCGGAGGCGTGGCCTTCTCCTCCGACTTCTGGCAGCCGGAGGCCAGCGCGAGCAGCGCGGCGGTCAGGACAAGGCGGCGCATTTAATCAATCCTCCGGTAGGCGTCCGTCGTCACCACCCGCTCGATGAGCGACTTGAGCTTGTGGCCGCTCTTCGCGAAGTCCTGCGACAGCGGCGTCAGGTACATGCGCTGCTCCTCGGTGGTCATCGGCCGGCCGAGGAACTCGTTCCAGATGCGCTTCACCGTGCAGCGCTCCAGGTCGCCCGTCTGCAGCATGCGCTGGACGAGCAACTGGGGGCCGGCCTCGATGTTCTGCTCCTCGTCGGCCGTGCGGTACAGGTACGTCTTGAGCATGCCCAGGCTGTTGGCGCCGTCGCCGTCGTAGGCCTGCATGACGTACTGGCTGCACTCGCCGCCGCAGTTGGTGTCGCCGTTGAGGGCGCAGTCGCGGCACTTGGGGTCGAAGCGGGGGAACTGGTCCGCCGTGAGGAACTGGGCGCCGCGCTCGGCGTAGCGGCCCCAGTGCGCGCCGGTGGGCTCAATGGTGGCGTGGCAGTAGTTGCAGCCGCAGCGCACCGCGAGGTTGTTCTGCCGGTTGCAGGAGTCCTCGGGGGGCGGCAGCGAGGCGTCCGCCGGCGGGGAGAAGGTCTTGCAGAGGAAGGCCTCGTAGAACTCGTTCACGCGGGCGCGCTGGGTGGGGAAGCGGTAGAGGAAGGCGGGGGTGGTGAGGACGCCCGCGTGCTGCGCGTCGCGCGTGTACTCCACCCAGGCGCCGTTCTCCTCGTAGGGGATGGCGGGGATGGTCTGCGCATCCGCGGGGGACGTCACGCTGAAGACGCCCACGCCCTGCTTCTGCCGGTAGTACTCGGCCAGGGTGCCGTTCACGAAGGAGCGGCGGGTGGTGAGGATGTTGAAGTAGGGCTCGTCGCGCTTCACCACCGACTCGGCGATGCGCAGCGGCTCCTCGTTGAAGGCGGCCACGCGCATGTCGTGCACGGCGCGGACGTTCTGGGCCGTAATCGCGTTCACCTCGCAGCGGCGCAGGCGGTCACCACAGCCGCAGCTGCGGTCGCTGGTGAAGCGCGCCGCCTCGCACGAGGCCATGGTCCACGGGTTCTGCGCACGGTCCTGCGCTTCAATCGCACACACCTTGACGGACGCGGGCGTGGTGGCCGTGGCCCAGTACGGCGCCTTGGCGGTCATCACATAGCCCTCGCGCTGGATGCAGCCGCGGCGTGGGGCGTAGTTGCCCTTCACGTTGTCCTTCAGGTCCAAATCCAACGTGCAGCGCTTGAGGTCCGTCAGCGTGGGCTTGGAGGGGATGTTCGGATGCTCGAAGGCGGTGATGCGTCCGTTGGCGTCCGTCACCTCCACCGTCAGCGCGGCGGTGGTGCTCTTGCCCGGGTCCGGCAGGCAGAGGAACGAGTCCATGGTGGCCCCGCGCCTGTCACAGAAGTACGTGTACTTCTTCCAGGTGGCGTTGGCGGCCAGGTCAGCGCACGTGCTCACCGCGTTGTTCGTCGCGGTGGCCAGCGCGGTGCACTTGTAGAAGTTGGTGTCGTAGTCGAAGGACACGGGCATGGGCACGCCCATGTCGTCCCGGCACTTGAGCACCTTCTCGCGCAGGGGCGCCGCGTGCGCGTCCGGCTGCGTCGCGGTGAGGCAGGCGTCCTGTTCAATCGCGGAGTCACACCCGGCGCCGTTGGTGCCGCGCAGCCCGGCGGAGCTGTTGTTGCTGAAGACGAGGATGCTGTCGGCGGCGCCCGAGCCGCTCAGGCGCGAGTTGCCGTTGTCGAAGACGCTCCCGGAGAGGTTCGAGCGGAGCAGCGCCCGGTGGTAGTTGCGGATGCGGGCGTAGAACTCGTCCTTGCCCATCATCGCGCGGATGTCCTCCACGTCGACGGAGCCCTTGGTCTGGGCGGCCTTGTACTCGTCGTAGGTGGGGGGGCGGCCGAGCAGGTCCAGCGACAGCTGACGGAGGTGCCGCTCCAGGGGCACCTTCGCGACTGGCGCGCAGACCGCTTCTTCAGCAGAAGCCGGCAGGGCCAGAAGGAAGGCGGCGCCGGCCAGGGCGGCGAGGCAACGCACACGGTCCAAGAGGGACCTCCGAGAGGGGGGGTCGGGGGTGACCACTTCCGAGTATGCTGGCTTTCCCTGTTGAAGATCAAACGACGGTGCAACAATTCCTCATGCGACATGTATGAGCAGGTCGTTTCTGCAAGGCGGTGGCGGTTGCAACGGAGTGGGTGCCGCGAGAGATAGGGGATTCATGTCGAACGCCGCCCCCGCCGCCCTCTCCTCGCGCGTCAGTGACAGGAACTTCTTCGCCTTCACGGCGGTGGTGTCCGTGGCCGCGCTGTCGTTCCTCGCCTGGCTGCTGCTGGTGCGCCGCGGGGGCGCGGGGGGCGTGGATCTGCGCTTCCTGCCGGCGGTCAACGCGGGCCTCAACGCGACGGCGGCGGCGCTGCTCATCGCCGGGTGGGTGGCGGTGAAGCGCGGGGCGAAGCGGGTGCACCAGTACCTGATGGTGTCCGCCTTCGTGGCGTCGTCACTGTTCCTGGTGTGCTACCTGGCCTACCACTACGTGCACGGCGACACGCGCTACGTGGGGGACTGGCGCGGGCTGTACCTGGCCATCCTGGCGAGCCACGTGCTGCTGTCCATGCCGGTGGTGCCCATGGCGCTGGTGTCCTTCTACTTCGCGTGGCGCAAGGAGTTCACCCGGCACCGAAAGGTGACGCGGTGGCTGGCGCCCATCTGGGTGTACGTGTCGGTAACGGGCGTCGTCGTCTTCTTCATGCTTCGCGGCAGCGTGCCCGCGGTGCCGTAGGACGCGCGCTCACTGGGAGCTCGCGGACGAGGAGGCCTCACCGGCTTCGGAGTCCGTCCCCTGCGCTCGCGCCGGATCCGCGCTGTCGGGCGCGCCGCGCGGCAGGCGCACGGTGAAGGTGGTGCCGCGGCCCTCCTGGCTCTCCACCTGGATGGTGCCCCCGTGCAGCTCCACCATGCGGCGCGCGCTGGCCAGCCCCACGCCGCTGCCGGAGACGTCCCGGGACACGTTGCGCCCACGCCGGAAGCGCTCGAAGACGTGGGGCAGGTCCTCGGCGGGAATGCCGATGCCCTCGTCGGACACCTCCAGCCGCACCCCGTCCGACGGGCTGCTCCGCTCCTCGGCCAGCATCACCGTGACGGTGGTGCCGGGGGCGCTGTACTTCACCGCGTTGCCCAGCAGGTTCTCCAGCACGCGCTCCAGGGCGCGGGCGTCCCAGTGGCCGGTGAGGTCCTCGCCTTCCTCGTGCAGGATGAAGCGGTGCCTGGCGGAGGCCTCCAGCGCGTGCACCTTGGTGCCCACCAGCGCGCGCAGGTCCAGGCGCTCGCGGCGCAGCGGCTGCTCCTGGCCGCGCGTCGCCTCCAGGAAGTGGTCGATGAGCTCGCCCATGCGGTACGCGGCGCGGACGATGTGCTCCAATCGGGACTCCTGTGAGGGCTTGAGGGCGCCCTCGGGGAACTGGCGACGCAGCACCTGGGCATTGAGGGCGATGATTTGAATCGGCCCCTTGAGGTCGTGCGTGGCCAGGGCGAACAGCTCGTCGCGCACGGCCAGCGCCTCCTGGGCGGCCCGCTCCGCGCGCTCGGCGCGTACGCGGCGGTCCTCCAGCTCGCGCGTCATGCGCACCGTGTCCACCGCGCCTCGGAGGCTGCGGCGCAGGCGCTCCGCGCTGTAGGCATCCTTGATGAGGTAGTCCTGGGCGCCCGCCTTCATCGCGTCCACCGCGACGCGCTCGCTGCCGCTGCCGGTGAGCATCACCACCGCGGGGGCGGAGCCCGGGTGGCGCGCGTGCAGCTCGCGCAGCAGGCCCAGGCCCGTCATGCCCGGCAGGTGGTAGTCCACCAGCATCACGTCCGGCGGCGCGGCGGCGATGCGCCCCAGGGCCTCCTCCGCGGACGTGACGGACTCCATCACCCAGACCGAGTCCACGTCTCGCTCCAGGGCGCGGCGCACGGCCAGCCGGTCCGCGGGGCTGTCATCCACCAGCAGCACGCGGAGGTTCATGCCGGTGAGCCCTCCGAGCCGGGCAGCCGCGCCGCGGCGAGCCAGAAGGCCTGGAGCGCACGCGCGGCGGCTTCCAGCTGCTCGCCGGGCTCCGGCTTGAAGAGGTAGCTGTTGGCGCCGTCCGCGTAGGCGCCCTCCACGTCCTGCTTCTCCGTCGAGCTGGAGAAGATGATGACGGGAATGCAGCGCAGCACCGGGTCCGCCTTGAGGCGGGACAGCACCTCGCGGCCGCCCATGCCCGGCATGTGCAGGTCCAGCAGGACCAGCGCCGGCCGCGCGGCCCCCGCGTAGTCACCGCGTTGGTAGAGGAACTCCAGCGCGCTCTCACCGTCCCGCACGCGCACCAGGGGCAGCGGCAGGGGGAGCCGCCGGGCGATGCGCTCGAGCGCCACCGCGTCCGCGTCGCTGTCCTCCACGAGGAGGAGGGGCCTGCGGTCCATCATTCCGCCCCCCGGCCCAGCGTGAAGTAGAAGGTGGAGCCCTGCCCCGGCGCGGAGTCCACCCACAGCTCGCCGCCGTGCAGGCGCACCAGGCGGCGCGCAATCGCGAGCCCCGCGCCGGAGCCCCCGCCATACGCCTGCGCGGGGTGCAGCCGCCGGAACATCTCGAAGATGGCCTCGTGGAACTGCGGTGCGATGCCGATGCCCGGGTCTCTCACATAGAAAACGTAGGGCGCACCCGGGCGGTCGGCCGGGCCGGGCATGGATTCCCCTGGCCCGAAGAAGCCCAGCTCTACCCAGTGCGGCTCGGCTGCCTGGTACTTGGCCGCGTTGGACACGAGGTTGGCCCACACCTGGCGGATGCGCACGGCGTCGCAGGCCACGCCAGGCAGGCGGCGCGGCAGGCGCACCTCCACACGCCCCTCCCGCAGGCGCGCGGTGAGGGTGATGAGCACCTCGTCCACCAGCTCCTGCATGTCCGTGTCGCCCCAGGCCAGCTCCAGGCGACCGAGGCGGCTGAACTCGAAGAGGTCGTCCAGCATCACCTGGGCGCGGCGGGCGAGCCACCCCACCGCCTGGAGGTGCTCGCGGCCCTCCGCGTCCAGCGTGGCCTCGTGGTCCTCCAGGAAGAAGGCGGTGTACTGCTGGATGCCGCGCAACGGCTCCTTGAGGTCGTGCCCCACTGTGCCGCTGAAGGACTCCAGCTCCTCGTTGGAGCGGGCCAGGGCGCGCGACAGGCGGGACAGCTCCGCCGCGTAGCGCAGCACCACGCCCGCGAGCGCGCCGCGGAAGGACTCCGCCGCCTCCACGTCCGCGGCCGTCCACGGAGTGCTCGCGCCGCGCACCTCCTCGCGCCACGCGGCGAAGGAGCCGCGCGGGTGCAGTCGCGCATGGCCGGGCTCGGGCTCCGCGGGCTTGCGCGGGTTGCCCGCCCAGGTGACGGTGCGCGCCACTTCCGGGCGGAACCAGAGGACGAAGCGCGGGGCCTCGGGGTCCAGCCGCACCGCGAGCAGGCCCGCGGCCACGTCCGCGCTCGCGGCCAGCGGCGCGTAGTGGGCCCCCAGCCGCTCGGTGTGGAAGGTGGCGCCCATGCCGGAGTCCTTCGCGAGCCACGCGGCCAGGGCCCGCACCTCGGCCTCGCCGGGCGTCTTCCCGAAGAGGAGGGGCGCCTCGCCCGCGTCCCTGTCCGCGTGCGGCCCCGACTCGAGGACGTCGCCGAGCAGCAGCGCCGCGCCGGTGGCGCCGGTGAGCTCCAGCAGCAGCGCGCCGTTCGCCTCCAGCGCGACGGGCAGCGACGGGCCCTCGCCCAGGCGGGTGACGAGCTGGCCCAGGAGGCCCGCGCGGCGGGCGCGCGAGGCGGCCTCCGCGCCACGCTCCTCGGCGCCGAGCTGGAGGGCCAGCAGTCGCGCGAGCACCTCGCACGCCTGTCGCCGGGCGGCGGACACGAGGCGCGGCGAGAGGTGATGGCAGGCGATGAGGCCCCACAGCGCGCCGTCCTTCAGCAGCGACACGGAGAAAGACGCGTGCACGCCCATGTTGCGCAGGTACTCCAGGTGCACCTCGGACACGCTGCGCAGGGCGGCGCCGGACAAGTCCAGCGGGCGCTGCGTGTCCGGCAGCATGGGCGGCACCATCGGCACCGGGCGCGCGTCCACGTCCGCGATGAGGCGCAGCGGGTTGCGCGTGTAGAGGGCGCGGGCCTGGACGGGGATGTCGCTCGCGGGGAAGTGCAACCCCATGAAGCTGTCCACGCCCTCGCCGCGGCTCTCGGCCACCACCTCGCCGTGCCAGTCGGAGTGGAAGCGGTACACCATGACGCGGTCGAAGCCGATGAGCGCGCGCACCGCGTCCGCGGTGGACTGGAGGAGCGAGGACGTGCCCCGCGCGAGCGCCAGGGGCGACACCAGCCGGTGCACGGCGTCGAGCGCGTCCTCCTCCGCCCTCGCGTCCTCGGCCGTGAGGGGCTCCAATTCCAGCACCGTGAAGCCGTCACTGTCGTGCAGCAGCGCGGAGCAGGCGCGGCCTCCCGCCGTCACGCGCACGGGCCCGGCGGCGGTGCCGGCCCGCACGCGCCGCAGCGAGTCCGCGTCCAGCACGCGCGTGACGGGCTGGCCCCGCAGCGCGGCGGGTGAAAGGCCGAGCAGCGCCTCCACGTTGGCGCTCACCACCGCGACGGAGAGGTCGGGCTCCCGGAAGGCCAGCAGCACGCCGTGCGGCTGCACTCCACCGAGCAGGTGGATGGGCTCCCGGTCGCAGTGGGTGAGGTCCAGCTCAGGCGCGGGAGGGGGCATGGGCCGTCTCCCGCAGCAGCCACGCCCCGAAGGCGTCAAAGGTGTCCTGAGCGCCCTTCACCACTCGTGCGTCAAAGTCGCTCGACGACGCCTGGGCGGCAGCCTCCGTGACGGACTGGCCGAAGGCGCGCCACATGGGGCCCACCTCGTCGCCGTAGGCCTGGAAGAAGGCGAAGTCGCCCACGGGGACGTTCGTGAAGTGGCGCTTCAGGTGACGGAGGATGAGCTGGCCTCCCAGGGTGGAGCCCTCCAGCACGTAGAAGCAGCCGAGCGCCTCCGGCACGCCGGGCAGTGCTGGCAGCAGGGCGCAGCGCGGAAGTTTTGCCAGGGAGTCGTCGTCATGGCCGAGCGTGCGCAGGTCCTCTTCCAGCAGCGGCACCTTCCAGCGCTCGTGCGGGCGCAGGGCGGGCACGGCGTCCTCCAGCCGGGCGGCGAGCTGTGCCTCCAGCGGGACATAGAAGCCGTACAGGGCTTCCAGGTGGCGGCGGTAATCGCCAGGCGTGAGGCCCGGGTCCATCAGTCGGACCGCGGCCTCGGTGCGCTCGTGGTGCGGGCGCGTCTCCGTCTTCAATCGCAGCAGCAATGACAAAGTGCCCGGAAGATGGCTTCAACGCCGCGCGGTGGGAACCGGGTTCTTCCGCCGAATGTCCACCTTGTTACCCCTGTATGCACCTCACGACAGTGGGTGGACGGACGCTGCGTGACGGGGGGCCTCGGGTTCACCGTGTGGCGGTGGAAGTTGGCACTCCAGGGGTCTGAGTCGCTTCCCCACAACTGACGGCACGAATGTCAGCCCAGAGTGCGCCCGTCAGGAATGCAGGCGGCCATCCGACCCTCGGGCGCATGCGAATCCTGACACTCGACACGGTGCCGTCACAGACCTGGCCCTATCAGTCCGCGGCACCGCGCGGCGGGGCCGAGATACGCCACTTCCCACTGCTGCGCGGCACGGTGGACACGCTGCCCGAAGGCGTGGAGGCCCTGCTGGTGCTGTCGGACCTGCAAGGCGTGGCGCCGCACGCGCTGCATGACGGCGCCGTGGCACTGCTGGGCGAAGTACTGGCCGACACGCTGGCGTCGCTCGGCGACCTGGGGGAACTGCCGCTCCCGGCGCACACCGGCGTGGTGCTCGCGGGTGACCTGTACTCGGACGACAGTGCCACCATCCGCGGAGCCTCCGGCGACGTGCGCGAGGTGTGGAACGCCTTCGCCGCGCACTACCGCTGGGTGGCCGGAGTCGCGGGCAACCACGACTCCTTCGGGAGTCCCCGCGACGAGGCGCGCTTCAAACAGCAGCCCGGCGTACACCTGCTGGATGCGGAGACGGTGGAGCTGGACGGCCTGCGCGTGAGCGGAGTGGGCGGCATCATCGGCCGGCCCGACAAGCCAGGACGGCGCGAGGAGGAGGACCACCTGCGCCTGCTGCGCGAGGTGCTGCGAGCGGAGCCGGACCTGCTCGTGCTGCACGCGGGGCCGGATGTCCCTGGCTTGCGCGTGCGCGGCAGTGCTCCCATCCGCGAGGTGCTGGAGCAACGCGAGGGGCCGCTGGTGGTGTGCGGCCACGCGCACTGGGAGGAGCCGCTCGCCACGCTGCACGGCGGCACGCAGGTGCTCAACGTGGACAGCCGCGCGGTGCTGCTCCAGCGCGCGAGCTGAGCTGCCTGCACTCCCGAGAAGTGGGCCCCGGCCCCTGAGGACCGGGAGCCCCATGAAGCAACGTCTCAGCGGCAGAAGCCGTCCGCCCTGCACGTCAGGCCCGAGGCACAGCCCAGGCCCGCGGCGAGGCAGCTCGGCTGACACGCGCCCACGCCCGTCCCGTCGCTGTAGCAGCGGTACTCAGCGCGGCAGTCACCCTGCCCCGTGCCCACCTCCTGCGTGCACGTGGCCAGACACGCCTTCGTGCCCGAGGCGTTCACCGTGTAGCACTTGGAGCCCGCCGGGCACGCCGTGTTGGAGCAGTCCCGCGTGCAGTACCCGCCAGGGTAGGTCGTCAGGCAGGCCCCACCCGGGCAGGCGGCGTTGCTCGTGCACGCGTCGCCCACGCTCAGCGCCGGGTCGTCCTCCACAGGCGCCAGCGGCACCAGGTCGTAGCTCACGTCGCTGAGCGTCTCGTCGTCCTCCAGCTTCAGCGGCTCGAAGGAGTCCAGGTTGCGCCAGAAGCCGGTGCGCTCTCCTTCCTCGAAGATTTCGCCGTCCTGGTCGTCGTCGATGGTGGCCAGCGAGTAGTACGTACGTGGCACCAGCTTGATGGAGTACGCGTAGTTGTTCGCGGCGCGCGCGAAGGTGATGGCCTCCTCCGCCGCCTGCCACTCACCCGACGCGTCCAGCCAGACGAAGGCGACGATGGCGTCCAGGTCCTGCGTGGAACCGACGCTGATCTTCACCGCCACCGTGGCCGAGCCCGCCGGGCCCCCCAGCGTGGAGCCCGTGAGGTTCAGCGTCACCGTGTAGTCCCCGTCCGCCAGGCCCGCCGTGTTCACCGCCACGGTCAGCGTGGACGAGCCGAACGCCGGCACCGGCACCGTCGCGCCGCCGGGGAACGTCACCGCTCCGGCCTGCGTCCCCGTGACGGTGGCCGTCACCGACAAATCCCCGCCCTGGTTACCGCCCACGTTGCTCACCGTGAGCTGCTGTACGCCGCTGCCCCGGAAGAAGAGCGAGCTGGTGGTGACGCTGAGCTGCGGCGGAAAATCACCCGGCTTCAGGTCGGCGACGCGGGCGAGCGCGGAGCGCGCGTTGATGAGGCCCGAGCCACACCCACCTGAGCACTGCGATGCGGGAATGGCGGTGGCCGTGGCCTTCAGCGTGAGCTCCGCCTGCGCGGGCGTGAGGGTATTGCCCGCCTTCTGCGCGGCCGCCGCCATCAGCGCCACCACGCCCGCCACGTGCGGCGCGGCCATGCTGGTTCCTTGCAGGAAGATGTACGCGGGCTGGTTGCTCTCGTCCCGCGCGGTGGACAGCACGCCGTCCGGGTAGTCGTCGCCGTTGAGGTCCTCGGTCATCTCTCCGCCCGAGGCCATGACATCCACCCTCGCCCCGAAGTTGGAGAAGCTGCTGCGCCGGCCCGAGAAGCCGGTGGAGCCCACGCAGATGATGTTCTCCTGGTTGCACGGCGTGCTGTTGGTGGCGTCCACATTCTCGTTGCCCGCGGCGATGACGAAGATGGAGCCGCGCCCGACGCCGCCGTTGATGGCCTCCTGGTAGACCTGCTGCGGCGGTGCGCTGCCGCCCAGGCTCAGGTTGACCACCTTCGCGGGGTTGGCGTTGGGCGGCACGCCTGTCACGTCGCCGCCCGTGGCCCACGTCATCGCCGCGGCGATGTCGAAGCTGGTGCCGCCCTTCTTGCCCAGCACGCGCACCGGGAGGATGCGGGCATTCCACGCCACGCCCGCCACGCCGCTGGTGTTGTCGGTCTGCGCGGCCACGGTGCCCGCCACGTGCGAGCCGTGCCACGAGGAGCCACCGCTCGGCTCGTCGCCGCCCTCGTCCAGCGGGTTGGCGTCACGGCCGTTGGCATCGCCCGCGTTGGCCGAGTCCTGAATCATGTCGTAGCCGGGGACCCTGCGGTTATCCAGGTCCGGGTGCGGGACGATGCCCGTGTCGAGGACCGCCACCACGACGCCCGTCGCGTCCGACTCGATGTCCCACGCGGCCGGCAGGTTGATGGTGGGGTAGTGCCACTGGACGCTGTAGCCCTTGTCGTTCGGAACCTTCAGCTTGTACATGCGGATGTTCCGGTCCGAGTAGCGAACGCCCGGCAGCTTCGCGAGCTGCGCCACCAGCCCGCGCGTCTCGTCCGCCGTCACCGCGTGGCCGTCCACCGCCTCGAAGCCCACCAGGTGCAGGTACTCGCTGGCGTAGCCCTTGTGCACCGCGCGGTAGCCGGGGAGCTTCGCGGCCTCCAGCACGTGCTCGGGAGACAGCCCCGCCTCCTCGAAGCGCAGGATGACGTCCCCGGGAATGGTGGGGTCCGTCTGCGGAATGCGCGCCAGCGGCGGCGCCCCCGTCGGCGGCGGAACGATGGGCAGGTCCGGGTCCGTCACCACCGGGCCGTCCTTGCGCAGGTGCATGCCGCGCAGCTTCGCCTTCAGCTTCGTCAGCTCGGCCTTGCTCAGCGGCGAGTGGACGACGCGGGAGACGCCACCCTCGGAGGACTCGTCATTGCTGCGGAACGGCGTCAGCTCACCCTGGATGGTGGCCGTCGCGTTCGGATTGCCTGCATCCGGACGGTCGTCATCATCGTCATCGTCGTCCTCGCCCGGGCAGGCGGTGGCGGTGAGCAACAGGAGACCCAGCAACAGCAGGCGGCGCATACGGACAGACCCCCTCGGAACACGGTCAGTGGGGGCACCCTAACATCGCCTGTGCGAGCGAAAACCGCTTCTCAGCTCGCCATGGCCTCGCCGCTTCCGCCCTCCGTGTCCTCCCCAACGTTGCCCTCGGCCTCGTCTTCCAGTTCGTCAACGCCGCGAGGCACGCCGTCCACATACGTGACGACATTGCCCGGCATCGCGGGCACGCGAGGACCCGGCGTCACCACGCCAGTGAGGTTGAGCGGGTCCACACCGGACAGCTGCACCCGCACGCCCGACGGAGCCTGACGGCGCACCGCGCGCGCCGCGTCCACCGCCTCCGGCAATGCGAACTGCTCACCCACGAAGCCCGCCACGAAGCGGCCG
Organism: Pyxidicoccus caerfyrddinensis; assembly: GCF_010894405.1. Classification (GTDB taxonomy): domain Bacteria; phylum Myxococcota; class Myxococcia; order Myxococcales; family Myxococcaceae; genus Myxococcus; species Myxococcus caerfyrddinensis. The sequence goes on along the minus strand of NZ_JAAIYA010000002.1, from coordinate 608,376 downwards.
CCGCGCACCTCGCCGCGCGCCTCCATGCGCCGGTAGACGAAGAGCAGCTCGCGCCACGTGGGCGCCAGCGCCTCGCGCATCACCAGGTCCCTCCAGACGATGCCGTAGCGCTGGAGGAACAGCCGCGCGAGCTGGTCCATCACCTCGTCCTGGGGCTTCGGCTCGGCCGGGGCCAGCAGGCTCCAGCGCCCCGGGCCGCCGCGCTGCAACAGCTTCTGCCGCTTGCGGTGCGCCGGGCTCTGGAGGATGCGCAGGTTCTGCACGGCGTCCGCCGTCACCAGCCCGCGCGCCACCAGCTCCCACAGCGCGTCTTCGATTTCCGCGGGCAGCCGCCGCGCGCGCGACACCAGGTCCTGGAAGAAGCACGCGCCCCGGCGCTCCAGCACCGACACCACGTCCTTCGCGGGCACGCTCAAGTCGGGCGGCGTCCACACGTCGCCGTCGGCCAGCACGGCATGCGGGCGCGCGGCGGTGAGCATCCACTCCAGGTCCTCGCGCAGGGTGAAGGTCAGCGGCGCGTTGCGCGTGGGCGAGGCCCGAGAGCGCGGCGGCGGCGCGGGCTCGGGGTCCACCGGAGCGCCCCGGCGCGGGCCCGGCGGCGGCTTCGCGTCCTTCATCGTCAGCCGGCCCCAGGCCACCTCGCCCGCGTAGCAGGCCCGCTCCAGCATGTCCGGCGTGTACCCGCGCATGCGCGCGGGCAAGAGGAAGCGCTCCCACGCGGAGGCCGGTGCCTCATACCCTTGCAGCAGGCGCACCGCCTTGAGCAGGCCGGTGGAGCCGCGCAGCGCGTCCACGTCCTCCAGGTGGTGCCACCGGAAGAGGAAGCGCATGAAGTCCTGCGCGCTCAGCGGCTCGATTTCCTTCCGCAGCCGTCCCACCGTCATCCGGTGGATGCGCTGGAGCAGACGCCTGTCGCACCACTCCAGCGGCGGCGTCTCGCCCGGAGCGAGCGGGGACTCCAGTGCGCGGAAGCGGCCGCGCAGCACGGAGCCCTGGGCCTCCAGTGCGTGCAGGGCCACATTCACCTCGTCCTCGGAGAGCACGGTGAGCCGGGCCAGCTCCGCGACGGTGGTGGGCCCCAGCATCTCCATGCGTCCGCGCACCACCTGGAAGATGGCGGCGTCTCGCTCCACGGGCCGGTCGTACTCCAGCACCGGCAGCGGCGGCTGTGTCACTGCGTCCGGGAAGAGCGCGCGCACCGCGTTGCCCCGCTCCGCCGACACGAGGAAGCGCCCCGCCGGCAGCTCCAGCCACGCCACCCGCCCCTGCTTGAACAGGGGCACCTCCAGCCCGCGCGGCACCTCGTGCGCGTGGACGAGAATCAGTTGCAACAGCGCGTCGTGCAGCTCGTCCTCGTCGCGCATGGGCGGCGCGGCGTCCTCCACCACCGTGGCGATGGCCGCGGCGTCCAGCGCGCCGAAGGCCGCCGCGTCCTCGGCGGGCATGGCGCGGCGCAGGGCCACGTTGCGCACGCGGCGCTCCTCGGCCGGTGCGTCGTCGAGGAAGGTGTACGGCTGGCTGTGAATCATCGCGTGCGCGAAGACGCTCGGCTCCGGCACGTCGCGCGCCTCCAGCTTGATGCTGCCGTCGCGCATGCGCCGCAGCACCTCGCGCAAGCCGTCGATGTCCATCGCCTCGCGCAGGCAGTCGTCCATCGTCTGCTTCACCAGCGGGTGGTCCGGCAGCTCGATGTCGCCGCCCCCGTGGTTGTCCTGGCAGCCCACCTGCGCGGGGAAGACGGCGGCGAGCAAATCCTCGCTGCGCGCGCGCTGGAGGTTGGGCGCCACGCGCTTGCCACCCATCATCCGGTGCAGCGCCAGCGCGCGCGTGGCCACCCAGCGGAAGCGCGTGCCAAAAATCGGCGCCTGCAACACCGCCTGCACCAGCACCTCCTCCACGTGGTCCGGGTGGAGGAAGTCGAAGATGTCCGCCAGCGGGAAGGAGTGCTGCTCACCCAGCGACAGGAGGATGCCGTCCTCGGTGGCCGCCGCCTGCAACTCGAAGTCGAACGAGCGGCAGAAGCGCTTGCGCAGCGCCAGGCCCCACGCGCGGTTGATGCGACTGCCGAAGGGCGCGTGGATGATGAGCTGCATGCCGCCCGCTTCGTCGAAGAAGCGCTCGGCCACAATCGTGGTGTGGCTGGGCACCGCGTCGAGCATCTTCTTGCCCAGCCGCAGGTAGCCCATGAGCGCGTCCACCGCGGGCGGCGGCATGCGCAACTGCTTCTCCAGGAAGGACTGCGCGTCCTCGCGCTCGAGCAACTCCTTGCGCAGCCGGCCCACCTGGGAGGACAGCTCGTCCGTGCGGCCCGGCGCCTCGCCGCGCCAGAAGGGCACGTTGGGCGGCGCGCCTCGCGCGTCCTCCACCACCACCGTGCTGCCCATGACCCGCTGAATCCGCCACGCGGTGCTGCCCAGCAGGAAGATGTCTCCGGGCGAGGACTCCACCGCGAAGTCCTCGTCCAGCGTGCCCACCACCTTGCCCTCGGGCTCGGCGGTGACGCTGAAGGTGAAGGTGTCCGGGATGGCGCCGCCGTTGGTGAGCGCCGTAATCCGCACGCCCCTCCGGCCCTTGAGGCGCTGGTTGACGCGGTCCCTGTGCAGGTGGATGCCGGCCCGGCCCCGCGCGGCGGCGATGCCCTCCGAGAGCACCTCCAGCACGCCCTGGTACTCCTCCCAGGTGAGGTCGCGGTAGGGGTACGCGCGCTGGAAGAGGCTGAAGAGAGCGCGCTCGTCCCACTCCTCGCAGGCGCATGCGGCGACAATCTGCTGCGCCAGCACGTCCAGCGGCTTCTGCGGAATGCGCACCGCGTCCAGGTCGCCCTCGTGCACGGCGTTGAGGAGCGCGGCGCACTCCATCAATTCGTCGCGCGTCATCGCGAAGACGATGCCCTTGGAGATGGCGGCCTTGTGGTGGCCCGCGCGTCCCACGCGCTGGAGGAGCACGGAGATGGCGCGCGTGCTGCCCAGCTGCACCACCAGGTCCACGTTGCCCACGTCGATGCCCAGTTCCAGCGACGCGGTGGCCACCATGGCGCGCAGCTGCCCGGCCTTCAGCTTCTCCTCCGCCGCCAGCCGGATTTCGCGCGACATGCTGCCGTGGTGGGCCGCGACGGTGCCCTCACCCAGCCGCTCGCCCAGGTCATGCGCCACGCGCTCCGCCATCTTCCGCGTGTTGACGAAGATGAGCGTGGTGCGGTGCTGCCCCGTCAGCTCCACCAGCCGGTCATAGACCTGGCCCCACATCTCGTGCGTGGCGAGCGAGGACAGCTCCGCGTCCGGAATCTCCAGCGTCAAGTCCCACGGGCGCAGGTGGCCCACCTCCACGCGCCGGCACTCGCGGTGGGAGGCGCCGGTGAGGAAGCCGGAGATGGCGTCCAGCGGCTTCTGCGTCGCGGACAGACCGATGAGCTGCGGGCGCACCTCCGTGAGCGCCTTGAGCCGCTCCATGGAGAGGGCGAAGTGACTGCCCCGCTTGTCGCGCGCCAGGGCGTGGATTTCGTCCACGATGACGGTGCGCACCTTGCGCAGCGTGGCGCGGGCGCGCTCGGCGGTGAGGTAGAGGTAGAGCGACTCCGGCGTGGTGATGAGGATGTGCGGCGGGCGGCGCACCATCTGCGCGCGCTCGGAGGCCGGGGTGTCCCCGCTCCTCACCTGCACGCGGAGGTCCTGGGGCGTGAAGCCCTCTCCACGCGCGCGGGCGAGCAGCTCCTCCAGCGGCTGGAGGAGGTTCTTCTGCACGTCGTTGCCCAGCGCCTTGAGCGGCGACACGTAGAGCACCTGCGTGGCGTCCGGCAGCGTGCCCTCCAGCGCGAGGCGGAAGAGGGAGTCCAGCGCGGCGAGGAAGGCGGTGAGCGTCTTGCCGCTGCCCGTGGGCGCGGCGATGAGCACGTCCTGGCCGGCCTGGATGAGCGGCCAGCCCTCCACCTGGGGGCGGGTGGGCTCGCCCAGCCGCTCGGCGAACCAGCGGCGTACCACGGGATGGAACGACGCCAGCGCGGGATGCGCCGCGCACTCGGCGGCGAAGTCGAGGCTGATCTGCGGGGCCATGCGCACCTCTCTGGAAACAGCCTGAACACAGGTGCAGCCCGGCGTCAACGCGCCGCCAGTGTCCCGGGGCCCTACGGGCTGACCGTCATGCCGTAGTGCTTCACGCACCTGGGAGACGTGCTTGCCGCACTCCAGGGCTACGTACTCGCCGCATTCCCGCGCAGTGGCCTCCGACATGCATTGAGCAAACCCTGAACGCGAGTCTCCTCGTGGACGGGTGCGCGAGCGGCGGTGTCACCTACTCTCCATGAGCGGCGACGCGGCGCGGCGGTACGAGGGAGTCCTTGCACCTTGCGTGCTACCTCTTTTCCCACCCCCATGGCCTCTCCCAGTCGCTACGCGCTCGAAGCGCTCAACCCGGATGGCTTCCTCGCCCTCCGTCCCCACGGAGGCGTCGCCGAGGCGCCCGAGGACTTCCTCTGTGACTACGCCAACCCCGCCGCGGAGGCGCTGCTGGGCCCCGGCCTGGTGGGCCCGCCGCTGCTCGCGAGCCGGCCCGCGCTGAGCGGCATGCTCGCACCGTGGACGGCCACCCTCGCCACCGGCGAGCGCACCGAGCACGCCTTCGGCTGGGGCGAGGGCGAGGCGACGCGACAGGTGCGGGCCCGCGCGGTGCGCATGGAGGACGGCCGCCTGGCCGTGTGGCTGGCGGACATCACCGAGGAGGCCCGCTTCGTCATGGACGCGGAGTCCTTCGAGGAGCGGATGAGCGCCTACGTGGAGTGCATGCCGGACGCCTTCCTCGCGCTGGACGGCAGCTTCCGGGTGCGCCACGCCAACCGCGCCGCGGAGAAGCTCTTCGGCCAGAGCCGCGACGAGTTGCTGGGACGCGTGCTGTGGGACGCGTACGCGGAGGAGCCCGAGTCCACGCTGCGCCGCCAGCTGCAGCGCGCGATGAGCACCGGGCGCACGGTGGAGTTCGAGGAGTGCCTCTCCACGCCGCAGCTCCACGTCCGCGTCACGGCGGTGCCCGCGCCGGGCGGGCTGCTGGTGTACGTGGCGGACATCACCCTGCGCCGGCGCACCGAGGACTCGCTGCGCCGCACCAGCGCCCTCTTCACCGCCGTGCTCCAGGGCTGCACGGACGCCATCTTCACGAAGGACCTGGCGGGCCGCTACACGCGCATCAACCCGGCCGGCGCGCGGCTGATGGGGAAGACGGTGGACGAGGTGCTGGGCCACACCGACGCGGAGCTGTGGCCGGACGAGGCGCGCACCACCGCCTCGCATGACCGCGAGGTGCTGGCCTTCCGCCACACCTTCACCTACGAGGAAGCGCAGCGCGGCTCCAGGTCACGCGTGTGGCTGTCCACCAAGGGCGTGCTCAAGGACGACACGGGCACGGTGTTCGGCCTGTTCGGCATCAGCCGCGACATCACCGACCGCAAGGCCATGGAGGAAGCGCTGCGGCGCAACGAGGCGCGGATGCTCCAGGCGCTGTCCGCCGCGTCGCTGACGCTCTTCGACTTGCGGCTGCCGGAGGGCACGCTGCACTGGGAGCGCAACGCGGCCTCCCTCTTCGGACAGGCGGAGCTTCCCGTGGAGGAGGCGCTGGGCACCTTCCTGTCTCGCGTCCACCCCGAAGACAGACTGGGCGTGGCTGAGCGGCTGGCCCGCTGCGCCGAGGCCCCGGGCGAGGTGGTGCTGGACTACCGCGTGATGATGACGGACGGACAGGTGCGGCGGCAGGCACTGCGCGCCCGCTCGCGCGCGGAGGACGGACGCATTGGCCGCGTGCTCGGCGTGCTGGCGGACATCACCCACCGGCAGCCCGGCGCCAACGGCGTCATCCAGGCCGCTTGAGCTTCACGCGCGCGCCCGGGTGGCGCGCCACCTCCCCGGCTGGGGCTCGTGACAGCGGAGTGAGGCGCCCGTCCGTCCGGGCCGGCCACGTCGCCAGATAGAGACCCTACCTGACACGTCATATTCTTGAGCATTGCGGCTTCCGGCTGGGTAGAGTCCGGACCGTGGCCAAGAAACGTCCGACCCGGTCAACCCGTCCTCCTGCTTCGAAAGCGAAGCGTCCTTCGTCCAAGCGGCGGACGACTTCCCGGCGTCGAGGAGTCTCCCCGGACGCCGTCAGGCTCGCCCGGCGCATCGCGGAGTCCATTCCGTTCGTCCACTTCCCATCGCGGACCCGCTTCCCCACCTTCCTGCACTGGCAGAGGCTCGTCAGCCGAAAGGCTTTGGGTGAGGCGCAACCTGCGGGGGACTTCGAGCAACTGCGCTGGGGGCACGTCTTCGCGTACGCAGGTCCCTGCTGTTATCGCAGCAACGACAGCATTGGAGACGCGGTTATCTACTTCCTGCCATCGCTCGACACCGTGCAGTCCGGGGCCGTCGCGCCGTTCGACTCGGGCTCTCTCGAAGATCCCCACCCGAAGCTCCAGCCCTGGGCCGGCCGGACACGCCGGGTCCGCTGGCAGCTCCTGCAGAAGCACTCGCTGTCCCTCGTGGGATGGCGCGCCAGGTTCGAGAAGTGGCTCCTCCACTGCTACACCACACCGGACCGTTACCTGGACTCGTCTGCGGACCGCTACACGGCCGGTCTTCCGGATCGGTTGCGCCCTCCCACGCTCCTCCAGCACAACGGCCCTCACGGGCGCGTCACCCATGGCGAGGGGCAGTGCGGAGACCGGCGCGCCTGGACGTGGGAGGCCCGCTTCGAGCAACCCGTGCCTTTTGTCCGTATCCAGGCACTGCACCTGGCCCGGGACCGGGTCCGTGCCGCGCTCCTGGAAGTGAGCCGGTTGCGGTTCTCATCCCGGCCATCCATCGCCATCAAGGCACTGCCCTGGGGGCAAGACGCCTCCGCTGATACTCTCTACGCGGACTCCGGCCGCGTTCTTCGCGAGTTGATAGGACCATGAGCAAGCCCTCACCCCACAAGCTGCGGCAGGTGACACTGTCTCCCAGAGGCGAGATTCCGGGAGTGCGGGTCATCGGCTTCCATGGCGAGGTGGACGCGGCGGACACGCCTGCTCGGCGGGCGGCCATCCTGGTGGACGAGGAAGGTTGGCTCGTGCGGCTCCTTCCCTCCAGCGACGCACCGGAAGGAGCCCCGGGCTCGGAGCGGCCGGTGAAGGTCCAGCTCGAGCGCGGCCAGCTTCACGTCAGTTCCGAGGGTCCTCTTCCGGGAGTCGGTACACGGCTCGGCCCGTGGCCGGCCCGACTGGGCTACACGGTGGTGCTGCTCGGCCAGACCGAGCTTCGCGCCGCGGCGAGGCTCGCGGCTCACACCCCCGCGGATGAGTCCGGCCCGACGCGGTTCATCCAGTGGTTGGCCCAGGACCGACCCGCGCCTGCGCCGGAGATGACCGCGCAACTGGAGGGATTGGTGGCGTGGTACTGCCCCGATGCGGATGCCCATTCACTCTGGCTGTCCATCCTCCGGGAGGCGAGGCTCGCGGCGCTCCAGTCCTTCGGGGGGAATCCGCAACTGCTGGAAGAAGCGGCGTGGTGGCTCTCACGCGCGGCACTCTCGGCTGATGACCTCTACCTTGCCGCAGCCTGCCTGAAGCATGCGGGCTCACCCCATGCCGAAGCCATGTTGCAGGCCATGCTGGAAACGACTCCCGCGCCAGAGGAACTGCAGAAGCGCATGGCGGAGCAACTTCTGTTCCTTGATGCCGAAACAAGGCTCTCCGCACGTGCGGATGAGACAGTGGGCCAGGGCGTCGTCCCGCCCCAGCCCTACGCAGCGCTGACCCTCACGCGAGACAGGGTCCGCCATATGGCCGGACTCATCCAGGCACGATGAACTCCCAGCTCATCACCGTCGACATTCCCGGGCTGGACCTCGCGCTCGGCGGAGGCATCTGGGCCGTCCGCCGCTTGCCGGAGGCGCACGCCAGCGCGACGTTGCTCATCCGCGGCCCTCCTGGCTCCGGCAAGACGGCATTCGGAACGCAGCTCGCGGTGGCGCTGGGGCTCGCGCTCAAGGGAGACGTTGCCTACGGGTGTGTGGAGCTGCTGCCCGTCGAACTCCAGGCCCAGTACGCCAATCTCCAGACCTCCGGTGCCCGCGCGAAGGTCCTGATTCCTCCCTTCCAGAAGGAGGAGTCGGCTGAAGGCAGGGGATGCCGCATCTTCGCGGGCCTGTTGGACCTGGGCGCTTCCGGGCAGGAGCAGACACGGCTCGGGCCCGCCATCCATGCGCTCCTGGATGAGGTCTCACGAGCCGGTGGGCGCCCACGTGTGCTGGTCATCGACTCGCTCTCGGAGGGATATGGGCTTGGCGGTTCGGCGCCGCGTCCGCTTGCCGATGCACTCCCCAAGCTCGCCGCGGAGCTGGGCTTGATACTCGTGCTCCTGGAAGAGACCATCGACTCCCGGCCTTCGACCTGGAGCTTCACGTCGGATGTGGTGCTGGAGCTGGCGAGTGGGGAGGAGGACCGCTCTCCCGCCTTATCCGCGCCCTTCGAGCGCCGGATGACCGTCACCAAGAACCGCTTCGGTCCGTCCGATGCAGGGCCCCATCGCTTCGAGTTTTTTGGCTCGGGGTTGCGCCTCTTCCCACGCCCTACCGCGTACCTGGCATCCTGGGCAGCGCCACTCCTGCAGATGGATGCTCTTCAGGAAGAACTGGTGCCGCAAAGCTGGGCGGTGGCGGGGGACGACGGCCAGCAGAACTGGCCGCACATCCGCGAATGCGTCATCGCGGTTCATGGGCCGGAGGCCCACATCGTCCATCAGGTGTCGGGGAGATTGGGCAGCGAGACCTCCGAAGGTAAGCCTTATCCCGGTGTCACCCTCTTCATCGACTTCCTGCACCAGGTGAACAGGCACAGTGAGGAGACCTACTACGAAGAGGGGACGTGGACCATCAGCGCAGGCAATCCCTACCTGAGCGGCCACCGGTTGCTCGCCATGGTGCGCGATAGCATCGACAGACACAGGCGCGACGGAATCGTTATCGAGAAAGTCCTTGTAGGTGACCTGCGTTCGCTTCGCAGCTTCTGGGACCCCGAGGGACTCCGGCGAGCCATCGCGGTCATCACGGCCCTGATGCGGCAGGCCCGCATTCCTGTCGTGCTCTTCGAGACGACCCTACTCCGGCAACTGGAGCAACCAGAGTCAGTCCGTAGAGCCGTAAGCACCGCCAGCGCATTCTCTCGCACTCGCATCATGGAGACGAGCCAACCCGAGCCGTATGCCGTGGACTTCGCGGACATCGTGGTCGAGCTGATAGCCCAACGGCTCTCAGGTCCTTCGACGCCCCTGGCCCGCCTCACCAACGTACGCACGGGGCTGCAACACGCATGGGACCCCTTCGCGGAGGGCGAAGAGGAGAATCCTCGCTGAAGCGCCTCTCCCGGAGGCTCAGGCGTGCGGGCTGGCCAGGGTGAGGGGAGCGCGGGCCACGCCCTTCGCCCAGGTGAGGCGGAAGGTGGCGGCGGTGCCGTCGAAGGCGATGGGCTCCACCTTCACCTGCCCCGCGCCCGCGCACCGCAGCGTCTCCGCGAGGAAGCCCGCGGCGAAGTACGGGTTGTCCGCCGTCACGTCCTTCATCCACAGCGTGGCCGAGTCCTGCGTGGACTCCTCCACGCGCACCTCGTTGAAGTTGTTGCCGGCGCGGACGTTGTAGGGCACCCGCTCCAGCGTGCGGCGTGGGCCCAGGTGGGTGACGAGCGCCATGCTGGCCCGGCCCACGGACGTCTGCCGGAAGCCCTGGAGGTAGCGCGCGCCCAGCTCGAAGAGCGCCTCGTGCGGAGGCAACGCGGGGTAGATGTCCTTCGCGGCCACCCGGAGGAAGCCCCGCCACTGCTCCACGGTGTAGTGCGGACGCAGCGACTCCGACAGGTCCAGGCCCACCGCCTTCAGGCGCTGGCGGCCTTCACGGGTGAGGTGCGGGCCCAGGGCTCGCACGAAGAGGGCTTCCACGGACTGAGCGAAGATGAGCTTCTCGGACGGCATGACCGAAAGGTGGCAACAACTCCATCCGACGGCGAGGCTCAACGCACCGCATCCGTCCGCTTGTCATCATCGGGGCAGACGCACCGTGAAGGTCGTGCCACCCGGAGCGCTGGAGGCAACCTCCAGGTCGCCGCCATGGCCCCGGACGATTTGCGAGGTGATGTAGAGCCCCAGCCCCAGTCCCCCGGCGGAGCCGCCATCCGGCCGGGACTTCCGGCCCCGGCGCCAGGCGCTGAAGACGTGCGGCAATTCCTCGGCGGGGATGGGCGCGCCCAGGTTGTGCACGCGCACCACCGCGCCCTCCGGGCCGCCCTCGGCGTGTACCGTCACCGGGCTGTCCGGGGGGCTGTACTTCAGCGCGTTGCCCAGCAGGTTGCCCAGGGCCTGCTCCAGCCGGTCCGCGTCCCAGGCTCCCCGGCCATCCCCCAGCACCTCGAGCTGAACCAGGCGCCCGGGATGGCTGGCGCGCAGCTCTTCCACGCTGCGGCGCACCACGTCGAACACGTCACACGGCGCGCGCGTCACGGGGATGCCGCCGCCCAGCCGCGCGCGGGCGAAGTCCAGCAGCTGGCGGATCATCCGGTCCATCCGCTCCGCGCTGGTGAGGATGCGGCCGGTGAGGTTGGCCTGGCGCTCGTCCAGCCCGCCGCGCCGCTGCAGCTGCTGCGCGGACATGGACAGGGCGTTGAGCGGGTTGCGCAGGTCGTGCCCGAGCATGCCGATGAACTGCTCGCGGAACTCCTCTGCGCTGCGCTGCTCGGTGACGTCGCGCAGGGAGGTCATCACCGCCTGCACCTGGCCGTCCGGGCCCGCCGCGGGCGAGATGACGAAGTCGAAGTACCGCGGGCCCCTGTCCGAGGACAGGCAGACGGAGCCCCGCTGCACCTGCCCCGTGCGCAGCGCGTCCTCCACGAGGCGGAGGTAGGGCTCCAGCGAGGCGTCCTTCGCGAGCAGCTCCGCCGGTGTCAGCCCCGGGGCGTGCACGGCGTGACTGCCGCGCGCCGTGTAGAGGGCCGGGTTGGCGAACACCATGCGCCCGGCGCCGTCATAGAGGACGATGGGGTCCGCGGCGCTGGAGATGGCCATCTCCAGCAGCCGGCGCTGGTGCTCCACCTCCTGGGACAGCGCGCGGACCTCGCGCTCCGCCTTGCGCAGCCGCAGCAGCGCGTGGACCTGGGCGACCAGCTCCTCCGGGTCCACCGGCGCCACGAGGTAGCCGTCCGCGCCGTGCTCCAGGCCCAGCGCCCGGTCGCCCGGCCCCACGGCCTGCGCGGACAGGTGCAGCACCAGCACGTTGTGGGTGCGTGGCGCCGTCTTCAGCAGCCTGCACACCTCCAGCCCGCTGATGTCCGGCAGCCGCACGTCGAGGATGGCCAGGTCCGTGTGCTCGTCCGCCAGCGCCAGCGCCTCGCGGCCGGAGGCGGCCTCCATCACGCGGAAGCCAGCCAGCCCCAGCACGCGTGAAGTCACGTACCGGCTGGCGACGTCGTCGTTGACGTTGAGGATGACCGCGGGCGTGGAAGTCATTCGGTGGCCGGGACTCTTTCGTATCCGTGCTCCCCACCGCACGCCAAGAGATACCGCCCGGTGAGTGTCCGCTTCCCCGGCAGGCGTGCTTACAGCGGTCATCCAGCCAGCAAATCGTTCCGAGACGCTCCCGCCGGGGGCGGTTTCGGGGTAGTGAGGGCCATATGCGTCCTCCCTGTCGCCCGCTCCCCGCGGATGGCCGCTTCCTCCAGGCCGTGGGCCCCACTCCGCTCGTCCCCGTCCGTCTGGAAGAGGAAGGCCCCACCATCTGGTGCAAGCTGGAGTTCCTCAACCCCAGCGGCTCCACGAAGGACCGCATCGCCCGCTACATGCTGGAGAAGGCGTGGCGCCTGGGCGAGCTGTGCCCGGGCGGCGAGGTCATCGAGGCGTCCAGCGGCTCGACGAGCATCGCCCTGGCGCTGGCCTGCGCACAGATGGGGCTGCGCTTCACGGCGGTGATGCCCGAGGGTGTCACCGACGAGCGCCTCCTCACCATCCGCGCCTATGGCGGCGACGTGGTGCTGGTGCCGCGCGAGACGGGCGTGCGCGGCGCGATTGCTCGGGCCGAAGAGCTGGCACGCGAGCGCAAGGCCTTTGCCCCGCGCCAGTTCGAGAACCCGGACAACGCCGAGGCGCACCGCGTGTGGACGGGGCAGGAAATCCTGTCGCAGGTGCCGGGCGGGCTGGTGCACGGCGTGGTGAGCGGGGTGGGCACGGGCGGCACGGTGGTGGGGCTGTACCAGGCCTTCGCGGAGGCCGGCTGTGCGGTGACGGCCTTCGTGGCGCGGCCCATCGCCGGGCTGGGCTGCGACATCGAGTGCTGCAGCTTCAGCCCCCGCGTGCCCGGCGTGGTGGACGGCATCTCCAAGCTGTACCGCGAGGCGGACATGCCGGGGCGTGTGGAGCTGGACGTGTCGGACGAGCTGGCCATGCGCACCGCGCGCGCGCTCATCCGCCGCGGCTTCCCGGTGGGCCCCTCCTCCGGACTCAACTACGCCGCCGCCGTCGACGCCGCGAAGCGACTGGGCCCCGGCGCCCAGGTGGTGACGGTGTTCCCGGACCGCATGGAGCGCTACTTCTCCACCGAGCTCATCCAGCCGAAGCCCGCCCCGCGCGGCGCGGCCTGAAGGGCGGTCCTTGGGAGAGCCGTGAAAGCTCCGGCTTTCCTTGATGACGCAACTTCCCAGGGCACCGCTCGATAATGGGGCAAGCTTTCCCACATTTTGAGAGTGCCCCCCATGAGTGTCCGCCTTCCCCCCGTCTCCACCGCCACGACGTCCCGCACCGCTCCCGCGGCGCTGACCCGCACCGCCGCGGCCGCGGCCACGGTGACGGCCCCTCCCGCCGGCCTGCGCAAGGGCGATGAAGGCCCCAAGGTGAAGCAGCTCCAGGACGCGCTGGTGAAGCTGGGCTACATGACCAAGGCCCAGGTGGCCACCGGCCCCGGCACCTTCGGCATGAAGACCGAGGCGGCCGTGAAGAAGTTCCAGGCCGACAAGAAGCTGCCCACCACCGGCTACTACGGAGATTTGACGCACGCGGCGCTGAAGAAGGCGCTGGCCGGGAGCAAGCCGCCCGTGGACGGGCCGACCAAGCCCCCTCCGTCCACGCCGGGCACGTTCAAGAAGCCGCCCGTCGTCAGCGCGCCCTCGCCCAACTACAACGAGCGCGGCGGCAAGGACATCGACACCATCGTCCTGCACCACACCGCCTCCAACAACGGCGCGGCGGACCTGGCGTGGATGCGCAACCCGAAGAGCGAGGTGTCCGCGCACTACATGATCGACCGCGACGGGAAGGTGTACCAGCTCGTCAACGACCAGAAGCGCGCGTGGCACGCGGGCAAGGGCGAGCTGCACGGCGTGCCCAGCGACATCAACGGCCGCTCCATCGGCATCGAAATCGTCAACCTCGGCGACGGCAAGACGCCCTTCACGGACGCGCAGTACAAGTCGCTCACCCAGCTCACCGGCTACCTGAAGCAGGAGTACAAGGTGCCGATGAAGAACATCGTCGGCCACGCCGACGTCGCGGTGCCCAAGGGCCGCAAGAACGACCCGGCGCCCAACTTCGACTGGAACCGGCTGCGCAAGGGCATCTCCTGAGTCTGGTGGCTCCCTCAGGGGCCGGCCGCGGTGCGGTAGGCGGCCGGCACCAGATGCGATAGGGAGCGCCCATGCTCTCCCTGCCCCTGGTGATGCTGTCGCTCGGCCTGTCCATGGACGCCACGGCCGTGGCGATGACGAGCGGCTTCTCGGCGCCCCGCGTGCGGGTGCGCGACGCGCTGCTGCTCGCGCTCTTCTTCGGCGGCTTCCAGGCGCTGATGCCCCTCATCGGCTGGGCGGCGGGCGCGCGCTTCGCGGACGCCATCGCCGCGTGGGACCACTGGCTCGCCTTCGTGCTGCTGGGCGGCATTGGCGCGAAGATGCTGCATGAGGCCTTCACCCATGAGGAGGGGGCCGGGACGCCGCGCGCCAATCCGTTCAGCCTCCGGGTGCTGCTGGTGCTCGCAATCGCCACCAGCATCGACGCCCTGGTGGCGGGCCTCACCCTGCCGACGCTCGATGTGCGCCCGCTGCTGGCGGCGGCCTTCATCGGCGTCACCACCTTCGTGCTCTCCTTCGCGGGCGTGGAGGCCGGCCGGCGCTTTGGAGACCGCTTCGGGCGCAAGCTGGACGCCATTGGCGGGCTGGTACTCATCGTCCTGGGAGCCCGGACACTGTTCGAGCACCTGACAGCGGGCTGAGCCTCCGGCCGGATGGCAGGCGGGGAGTCCCCGTTCCAACGTCGCCTCGCACTGGGAGGCGGCACATGGGACTCATGGAGGGGCTTCTGCTCGAGAACGCCCGCATCTTCGACGGTAGGGGTGGCGCACTCTCCGCGTCCTCGAACGTCCTGGTGAGGGACGGGCGCATCGAGAAGATTTCGACCGCGCCCATTCCCGTGGAGAGCGGCGCGAAGACGACGGTCATCGACTGTGGGGGCCACGTGCTGATGCCGGGGCTCATCGACGCGCACTGGCACTCGATGTTCGCGACGATGCCCGCAGCCGTCGCCGTCACCGCGGACGTCGGCTACCTGAACCTGGTGGCGGGGAGGAGCGCCGAGCGGACCCTGCTGCGCGGCTTCACGAGCGTGAGGGACCTGGGCGGCCCGGTGTTCGGCCTCAAGCGGGCCATCGACGAGGGCCTCATCATGGGGCCGCGCATCTACCCGTCGGGCGCGTTCATCTCGCAGACGGGGGGACACGGTGACTTCCGCCTGCTCAACGAGCTGCCCCGCAACGCCTCCGGGCCCCTGAGCTACACGGAGCGCGTGGGAGCCGCCGCCATCGCCGACAGCCCGGACGAGGTCCGCCTGCGCGCCCGCGAACAACTGATGCAGGGCGCCAGCCAGCTCAAGCTGATGGCGGGGGGAGGCGCCTCCTCGGAGTACGACCCGCTCGACGCCACGCAGTACACCGAGCCGGAGCTGCGCGCCGCCGTCGAGGCCGCGGAGAACTGGGGCACCTATGTCGCCGTGCACGCCTACACGTCGAAGGCCATCCAGCAGGCCATCGCGGCTGGAGTGAAGTGCATCGACCACGGGCAACTGGCGGACGAGCCCGCGGCGAAGCTGATGAAGGAGCGGGACGTCTGGTGGAGCCTGCAGCCCTTCCTCGATGACGAGGACGCCATCCCGATGCCGGACGAGGCCCGGCGGGCGAAGCAGCTGCAAATCATCGAAGGAACGGACAGGGCATACCAGCTGGCGAAGAAGCACGGCGTCCGGCTGGCCTTCGGCACCGACGTGCTCTTCACCCCCAGGCTCACCGAGCGGCAGGGCGCGCAGCTGGCGAAGCTGGCGCGCTGGTTCACGCCCGCGCAGGCGCTGAAGATGGCGACGGGGGACAACGCCGCGCTGCTGGCGCTGTCCGGGCCGCGCAATCCCTACCCAGGCAAACTGGGCGTCATCGAAGAGGGCGCGCTCGCCGACCTCCTGGTCCTCGATGGGGACCCGCTGAAGGACCTCACGTTGTTCGAGGACCCGGACACGCACCTGCTGGTCATCATGAAGGACGGCAGGCTCTTCAAGAACCGCCTCACCTCCGGCGGCACGGGATGACGCCCCTTCGTGCGGCGAGGGCGGCCCCGGTGTCCACACCGTCCGTGACGCCTCCCCGCGCGTTCTGTCCGGAAGCGTGGTAGGTACGGACTCGTGCTGCGCATCTGGCTCTGCCTCAGCCTGCTGCTGTTCGCCCCGAGCGTGGGAGGGCTGCTGCCCACCCTGTCGGGCGCGGCGGGCGAGGTGTGCTCGGAGCGCTGCGCGGATGACGACGAGCGCGGACAGTGCGCTCCCGACTGCGCCGACTGCACCTGCTGTGGCCATGTGCGCTCCGTGGCCGCGGCCGACTTCGCGCCCATCCTCCTGCCGCACGTGGAGCGGCCGCCGCGCTTCGCGTACGAAGAGCGCGCGCCGCCCTCCGCCGACCTGGGCGACATCCTGCACGTCCCCATAGCCGTCCTCGCGTAACCCGAGTCCGTCGTCTCCATTCGCACGCGTCCATCAGGGCGGGTGTGCCCATGCGGCATGCTCGCGCCTGACGCTCGCCGACTCTTCGCGAGGTCTTCCCCGTGTTGTCCCATCGTCTCGCGACGGCCGCCCTCGGGCTCGCCGTCGCACTGCTCCTGCCACGCCCCGGCGTGGCGCAGTCTCCTGAATCCCCTCCTGTCGAGCTCACCCTGGAGGAAGCCCTGGCCCTGGCCCGCCAGCGTGCTCCCGCGTTGCTGGAAGCCACGGGCCGTGTCGCCGAAGCGCAGGGCCCCGTGGCCGGCGCCGCGCCCCTGTTGCGTGACAACCCCACCGTCGAAGTGGAAGCCGGGCCGCGCACCCTGGGCGACGGCACCCGGGGGTTGGAGGTGGGCGTGGGGCTCGTCCAGCCCTTCGAGCTGGGCGGCAAGCAGGGCGCCCGCCGCGAGTCCGCGCGCGCCGGGCTGGACCGGGAGACGGCGAACCAACGCGACGCCGAGCGCCTCGTACTGGGCGAGGTGGCCTCCACCTTCCTCCGCGTCCTGCATGCGCGTGAGCGGCTGAAGCTGGCGCGCGAGGCCGAGGAGGCCGCCGCGAGCATGGCGCGGTCCACGCAGCGGCGCTTCGAGGCAGGAGACGTGCCGGTGGTGGACGTCAACGTGGTGCGCGTGGCGCTCGCGCGGGCCCGTGCGGACGTGGCCGGTGCGGAGGGAGACGAAGCGTCCCTGCTCCACCTGCTGCGCGCGCTGCTGGGAATGGGGCTCGCGCGGCCCCTGGGCGTGCGGGGCGAGTTGCGGGCCCTGGCCACCGCCGCCACACCGGTGGCCTCCACCGGAGAGCGTCCGGACCTCGTCGCGCTGGAGGCCGAAGTCGCGCAGGCCGAGGCGGAGCTTCGTCTGGGCAGGAGCGGCGCCTGGCCCGACGTGCAGGTGGGCGTGCGCTACCAGCGCGAGGTGGATGAGACCGCCGTCCTCGGCACCCTCGGCGTGCCGCTGCCCCTCTTCTCACGAGGACAGGAGGCGCGCGTGACGGGCGAGGCCCGCGTGCGCCGCCTGCGCACCGCGCTGGACGCGGCCCGCTCCGCGCGGGAGGTCCAGGTGGAGGCCGCGCGCGTGCGGCACCGCAAGCGACAGGACGCGGTGGAGTTGCTGGAGCGCGAGGCCCTGCCGCTGCTGGCCGACAACGCCTCGCTCGCCGCCCGGTCCTACGAGGCGGGGGAGATGGGGCTCGCGGAGTTCCTCCTCGTCCGCCGAGACACGCTCGAAACCCGCGTTGCCTACGTCGACAGCCTCCTCGAGGCCGCGCTCGCGCGCGTGCAGCTCGCCGTCGAGACAGGAGCCCTGCCATGAAGCCCACCTTCCCATTGCTGGCCGCCCTGCTCCTCTTCACGGCGTGCAAGTCGGAGTCACCGAAGCACGAGGACGAGCACGGGCACGAGGAAGCCCAGGGCACCGAGCCGCACGGCGAGGGCCATGACGAGTCCAGCGTCCACATCGCCTCCGAGATGATGCGCGACTTGCGCGTCACCACCGCCCGCGTGGGCGAGCGTCCCGGAGGAGAGAGCGTCACCGCCCTGGGCGAGCTGACGTTCAGCGAGGACGCGTACGCGGAGGTGGCCTCTCCCATCGCCGCGCGCGTGGGCACCGTCTTCGTCACCACCGGCCAGGAGGTGAAGCAGGGCGACAAGCTCGCGGAGCTGCGCAGCCCCGAGCTGGGCAAGGCCCGCGCCGCGCTCCAGGCCGCCCAGGCCCGCGCCACCGCCGCGAGGCAGGCCGCCGAGCGCAAGCGCGCCCTCGCCGCCGAGCGCATCGTCGCGCAGAAGGACGTGCAGGCCGCGGAAGCGGAGGCGGCGTCCGCCGAAGCGGAGGTCGCCTCGGCCCGGGCGGAGCTGACATCGCTGGGCGCGAGCGAGGACGAACTGCGCGGCGCCCAGGGCGCACCGGGCTTCGTGCTGCGCGCGCCGCTGTCCGGCACCGTCATCGAGCGGGATGCGCGGATGGGGCAGATGGCGGACCCCTCGCGGCCCCTCTTCCGCATCGGAGACCTGTCGTCGCTGTGGCTCATCGTCCACGCCTTCGAGCGTGACGCCGTGCGCATCCAGCGCGGTGCCCAGGCACGCGTCACCTTCGCGGCCTTCCCGGGACAGGAAGTCACGGCGAAGGTGGGCCACGTGGGGCAGCGGGTGGACGCGGCCTCGCGCACCATCCCCGTGCGGCTGGAGCTGGACAACCGCGACGGGCTCCTGCGTCCGGGCATGTCCGCGTCCGCCTTCCTTCCCCTGGGCGATGAGGGCGCCACCATCACCACCGTCCCGGCGGCGGCGCTCCAGCGACTGGAGGGCGGCTGGGTCGCCTTCCTGCCCACGGACACGAAGGGCGTGTTCGAGCGGCGCGAGGTGGGGCGAGGCCGCACGTTGGGCGGCGAGGTGGAGGTGCTCTCCGGGCTGAAGGCCGGGGAGCTGGTGGTGGTGGAAGGCGCGTTCCTCCTCAAGGCCGAGGTGGAGAAGTCGAGCGGCGGAGGAGACCCCCATGCGCACTGAGGGACAGGTGTCCTCCTCGGTGGTGGACCGCGTGCTGCGCGCGTCCTTCTCGCGGCCGGGACTGACGGTGGTGCTGGCGCTGGCGCTCTCCGCCTTCGGGGCCGTGGCGCTCCACGGCCTGCGCCGCGACGTGTTCCCGGACCTGTCCGCGCCCATCTTCAACGTCATCGTGCAGAACGCGGCCATGGGCGCCGAGGAGCTGGAGACGGCCGTGGCCATCCCCATGGAGGTGGCGCTCGCGGGCCTGCCGGACGTGCGCCGCATCCGTTCCAACTCGCAGCTCGGCGTGACGCAGGTGACGGTGGAGTTCGAGCCCGACGCGGACTACTTCCGCAGCCGCCAGTACGTCGCGGAGCGCGTGGCCCAGGCCCAGGCGGAGCTGCCCGCCGGCACGGACGCACCGCTCGTCTCCAGCCTCACCGGCCGGCTCAACGAGGTCTTCGAGTTCACCCTCGAGGCCGAGCCCGGCGCGGCCGACCTGATGACGCTGCGCGACCTGGCCGAGTTCGAGGTGAAGAACCGGCTGCTCGCCGTGCCCGGCGTCGCGGGCGTGGAGCGGCTGGGCGGCTACCTGCGGCAGTTCCAGGTGCAGCTGGACCCGGACCAGATGGTGGCGCGAGGCATCAGCCTGGACGCGGTGGAGCACGCGCTGGAGGGCGCCAACCTCAACGCCTCCGGCGGCTTCGTGGTGCAGGGGCCCATCGAGTGGACGGTGCGCGCGGTGGGCCGCGCGCAGACGGTGGAGGACCTGAGCGGCACCGTGGTGGCCCTGCGCGACGGGACACCTGTGCTGCTCGGCGACGTGGCGGATATCCGCGAGGCCCCCGCCGTGCGACGCGGCATCGCGCACCGGCTCAAGGGCGAGGTGGTGAGCTGCCGGGTCATCAAGCAGTTCGGCGCGGACACGGAGCGGGTGGCGGCGGGCGTGCGCGACGCCATCACCGAGCTGAGCAAGGCCCTGCCTCCGGGCGTGCAGCTGCGCATCGTGTATGACCAGTCAGTGCTGGTGGACTCCGCGCTGGGCGGCGTCAGCCGGGCCATCCTCCTTGGGGCGTTCCTGGTGGTGCTCGTCCTCTTCGGGCTGCTGGGAGACTGGCGCGCGGCGCTCATCGTCACGCTCACCCTGCCCCTCTCGCTGGGCATCGCGGGCGTGCTGCTGAAGGCGGCCGGCGTCGGCATCAACACCATGACGCTGGGCGGACTGGCCATTGCCGTGGGCCTGCTGGTGGACGCGGCCATCATCGTCACGGAGAACATCGTCCACGACCTACGCGAGGGCGCGGGGCGGAGGTCCCAGCGCGAGGAGTCCCTCGCGGCCGCGCTGGAGGTGGGCCGGCCCATCGCCTTCGCCACGCTCATCGTCGTGTCCGTCTTCATTCCCCTGTTCGCGATGACGGGCATCGAAGGGCGCATGTACCAGCCGCTCGCGGCGGCCGTGGTGGCGTGCCTCGCGGCGTCGCTCGGGCTGGCCCTCACGCTGGTGCCGGTGGCCTCGGGCCTGTTCCTCCGCGCGCCCCGGCCGGACACACCGGAGGACGTGTGGCTGGTGCGCAAGGTGAAGGCCTTCTACGCGCCGCTCTTGGAGCGCTGCATGCGCCGGGCGGGGCTGGTGCGGCTGGTGGCGCTCGCCATCACCGTGCCGGCGCTGGGGCTGGCCTTCGCCGTGGGCAGCGACTTCATGCCCCGGCTCGACGAGGGCGCGCTGCTGTTGCAGACGGTGCTCCCGGCGGAGGCCTCGCTGGAAGAGGTGGACCGGCTCAACCACCTGGTCGAGGACGTGCTGCTGGAGTTCCCCGAGGTGGAGGACGTGGTGCGCCGCACCGGCCGCGCCGAGCGCACGGAGGACCCGATGCCGCACACGCTCTCCGACGTGCTCGTGGTGCTCAAGCCGGACCGGGAGCGCTCGCTGGAGAAGTTGGAGGCGGACATGCGCGAGGCAGTGGAGAAGGTGCCCGGGGTCACCACCCTCTTCACCACGCCGCTGGGCATGCGCATCGACGAGGGCCTGGGCGGCAGTCCCGCCGACCTCTCCGTGCGCATCTTCGGGCCGGACCTGGAGGTGCTCGCCGAGCAGGCCGAGCGCACCCGCGCCATCATGGCGAAGGTGGACGGCGTGGAGGACCTGCGCGCGGAGCAGCTCAGCGGGCTGCCGCAGCTGCGCATCACCGTGAATCGCGCCGCCGTGGCCCGCGTGGGCCTCACGCCCGGAGACGTCATCCGCGCGGTGCGCGTGGGACTGGTGGGACAGGAGTCCTCCCAAATCTGGAAGGGACAGCGGCGCTATGACCTGGTGCTGCGATTGGCGGACCACCGCCGCGGAGACGCCACCGCCATCCGGAGCCTCCTGGTGGACGGGCATGACGGCACGCGCATTCCGCTGAGCCAGCTCGCGCAGATTGAAGAGACCTTCGGCGCGGGCAGCATCCGCCGCGAGGCGGGCAGCCGGCGCATCGCCGTGGAGGCAGGTGTCTCCGGACGGGATCTGGGCAGCACCGCGAAAGAGGTGCGGGCGCGGCTGGCGGCGGAGCTGAACCTGCCCACGGGCTACTTCGTCGACGTGGGCGGCAAGGTGGAGAGCCAGGAGCGCGCGGCGCGGTCGCTGACGGTGGCCATCGCCGTGGCGCTGATGGCGGTGTTCATCCTGCTCTACCTTGCGCTGGGCTCGCTGTCGGAGGCGCTCGTCATCGTCGCCACGCTGCCGGACGCCTTCGTGGGCGGAATCCTCGCGCTGCTCATCGCCGGGGAGACGTGGAACGTGTCCAGCCTGGTGGGGCTCATCGGCCTGTTCGGCATCGCCGTGCAGAACGGGCTGGTGCTGGTGGCGCAGACGAAGCTGCTGGTGGAGCGAGGCCGGCCCTTCGCGGACGCTCTTCGCGAGGCGAGCATCAGCCGCGTGCGGCCCAAGCTGATGACGGCGAGCACCGCCATCCTCGGCCTGCTGCCGCTGCTGGTGCTGCCGCTGCACGGCACGGAGGTGGAGCGGCCCCTCGCGGTGGTGATGGTGGGCGGGCTCGTCACGTCCACGCTCTTCACCCTGCTGGTGCTGCCCACCTTCTACGCCTTCGTCCACGGGCTGCGCGAGCGCCTGGGCCAGCGGCTGGCGGCGCGGAGGACGGCGCCGTAGGCATGCGGCTTCCGCACGGGCGTGGAAGGAAGCTTCATTCCACGCCCGTGCCGGAGTGACGCGGGTTACTTCGCGTAGGTGACGACGTCCTCGCGCACCTTGCTGACGATGCCCTGCCAGTTGCCGTTGGCGCCGTGGCTGAAGGCCTCGGCGTCATCGCGGAACGACACGGTGTGGTAGCTCCACTTGGCGTGGCTGCCCTCGCAGGCGCCGGAGCCCAGCGTCAAGTCATTGCAGAACCAGTCGGACGGGTTGCAGTACGCGCCGCCCGCGCTGCCCGCGACGCCGCCCGTCGTGTGGTACGAGACGGCCTCGTCGTCCTGCCCGGGGAGGATGCCCGAGTACAGCGTGCCCTTGGCACCGGCGAACATGTAGAACCAGATGTTGCGCGTGGTGTTGTGGTTGTACATGGCGCGCGCCGTGGTGGTGACCAGGTCGCCGACGATGGCGTCGCTGGTGGCCCACTCACCGTTGTCCGCCAGCTCGCTGCCGCCGCCCGCGCCGGACGCCACGTTCACCCACTTGATGTTCCAGCCCACCTGCGTGGTGCCGTCCGTGTTGCCGCACACGCCGCTGGAGTTGGGGACCGCGTTCTTCTTGTAGCGCGCCGAGCCGCCGTACAGCGACAGCGCGTAGCCAATCTGCAGGTCACCCGCGCTGTGCACGGCGATGTAGCACCAGTTCGTTCCGGTGCAGAAGCAGTCCAGCGCGTCACGCACGCGGTAGTTCTGCCCGCCAATCTTCTGCCGCCCATCCCAGTTGACGGCCTTCTTGTTCACACCGGCCGCGGTGGAGCTGGGGCCCCAGTTGGAGAAGTCGGCGTAGTTGCCGGCCTGCGTTCCACCGGAGTTCTTCCCGTGAATCCACAGCGTGTAGTTGGTGGCGTGGGCTTGCGAAGCGGACAGCAGGACGACGGCGACCGAGGCAGCGAGTGCCGTGCGGACAGCGAGCAGCATGGAGACTCCGGGGGGATGCGAGGGATGACCCCGGGCGGGGGACGGGGCGCGGGGAACGCTACCAGCCACCCGTGAAGCCGTCGTGAAGCCGGCCCACTTTTCCCTCGTACCACCGTGGGTCCAACTCGCCCTCCCCCCTCGTGCGGCGGGCCGTGCACGTCGCGACGAGAGCCCTGTTGGCCATGCATCCCGCGGAAGCGCGTCCCGTGAGGGGGTGAACACCCGGCCGCAACGCATGCCGTCACAGTGTGATGACCCCGGTTACACACTGCGCTCGTCCGTCGCGGGTCGTGCCGCTTCGACGGCTCGTCGATTCATGCGGTTGCGGCGGCGCGCTTCGTGGCGCGCGGCTTGCTCAAGGGGCATCGGTCCTGGACCGCCATCCCCTCCCGAGGTCTGCCATGCGCCGATTCATCTGTGTCCTCACGAGCCTGCTCACGCTCACCGCCTGTGCTTCCGAGCCGCGCAGGCGCCCCACTGCCTTGGACCCGTCGAGCCCCGAGGCGCCCGAAGCTCCACCTGCCTCGCTGCCGAGCGCGCTCGCGGCGCCTGTCGCTCCCGAGCCCACGGCTCCGGCACGGGGCGATGCGGGCACCGCTACCCTCTACACGTGCGTGATGCACCCGGAGGTGCGCTCCGACAAGCCCGGCACCTGTCCCAAGTGCGGCATGAAGCTGGTGCCGGAGCAGCCCGGGGCCGGCGGCGCCACCGACGCGGGGCAGCCCCCCTCCGGACATGACCACGGAGCCCATCCGTGAGAGCAGGTGGACTCATCTGCCTGACGCTGCTCGCGAGCGGCTGCGCCTCCATCCAGAAGGAGCGCGGCCATGCCGAGGTCGCCGTGCTCGTCGAGGAGCGGCTGGGCCGCAAGACGCGCTGGAACCAGGGCACTCCCGAGGATGCCGAGGTGCAGCGGCACCTCGACACACTCTTGAAGGAAGACCTCACCTCGGACCGCGCGGTGGAGGTGGCGCTGCTCAACAACCCCTCGCTCCAGTCCACCTACGAGGACCTCGGCGTGTCGCAGGCCGACATGGTGCAGGCCGGGCTGCTCAGCAATCCCACCCTCAGCGGGAGCATCGGCTTCCCCATCTCCGGAATCGGCGTCGCCGAGCATGAGTTCTCGCTGGTGCAGGAGTTCGTCGACCTGTTCACGCTGCCGCTTCGCAAGCGCGTGGCCCAGGAGCAATTCATCGCCGACACGCTGCGCGTGGCGCATGAGGCGCTGAGCACCGCGGCCGAGGTGCGCAAGGCCTTCAGCGAGGTGCAGGCGCGCCAGCAGCTCGTGGAGCTGCGCCGCAGGGTGCTGGAGGCGGCGGAGTCCGCGTCGGACCTGGCGGCCCGGCAGCGCGAAGCGGGCAACATCACCGAGCTGGAGCGAGCCATCGAGCAGGCCGGGGCGGAGGAGGCCCGCCTCGTCCTGGCGCAGGAGGAGCTGGCGCTGGTGGAGGACCGGGAGCACCTCAACCGCCTGCTCGGACTCTGGGGGCCCCGCACGCAGTGGAAGGTCTCCGAAATGCTCCCGGCGCCGCCTTCCGAGGAAGCGCCCCTGGAGCGGCTGGAGTCGCTCGCCATCCGGCAGCGGCTGGACATCGACGCGGCACGGAAGCAGGCGTCGCTGCTATGGAATGCGCTGGAGCTGGCACGGAGCACGCGCTACTTCGGGAGCGTGGAGGTGGGCGTCCACACGCACCGCGACGCGAACGGGCCCCGGCTCTTCGGGCCCACCCTGTCGCTGGAGCTGCCCATCTTCGACCAGCGTCAGGCCCTCATCGCCCGGCTGGAATCCCAGCACCGGCAGGGGGAGCAACGCCTCGTGGAGCTGTCCGTCAACGCCCGCTCCGAGGTCCGCGCCGCGCGCGCACGGCTGCTGTCGCTGCGCCTGGTGGCTGAGCGCTACCGGCAGGTCGTGCTGCCCCTGCGCGAGAAGGTCGTCGAGCAGTCACAGCTCCAATACAACGGCATGCAGCTGGGCCTCTATCAACTGCTCACCGCGAAGCGGGAGCAGGTGGAGGCGTACCGTTCCTATATCGAAGCCGTCCGCGACTACTGGATGGCACGCGCGGAGCTGGAGCGGCTCGTCGGTGGCCGCCTGCCCGGCGACACCGGCGACGCGAGCCTGCAACCGCCATCCCCCGGACAGACGACGCAACCCACACAGCCCGAGCACGGACAGCCGCGCGACGGCGGCACGGAGACTCCCCATGAGCACGGACAACACTGACCCCGGACAGGCGCCCGGTGCCGCGCCGGCTGACGGCCCGGAGCGCACCGACGACCCGGGGACCCTGAGTCGACGGAGCATGCTGGCCACCGCGGGCGCGACGCTCGCGGGCGGCGCCTTGCTGCTCCGGGGTGCTCCGGCCCGAGCGCAACCGGCCGCTCCGGGGCCGCGCGAGGGCTCCGCCGCGGACACGGGCCGGCGGTACGCGAACCCGGGGATGCCGGGCCGGGACTACCAGCCCGTGGTGGTTCCCAACGGCGCGAAGCTTCCGTGGAAGGTGGTGGACGGCGTGAAGGTCTTCCACCTGGTGGCCGAGGAGGTGGAGCACGAGTTCGCGCCCGGCCTGAAGGCGCACTGCTGGGGCTACAACGGCCGCGTGCACGGGCCCACCATCGAAGCGGTGGAGGGCGACCGGGTCCGCTTCTACGTCACCAACCGGCTGCCCGCGCCCACCACGGTGCACTGGCACGGCATCCTGCTTCCCAACGGCATGGACGGCGTGGGCGGCCTCAACCAGAAGGCCATCGCCCCGGGCGAGACGTTCCGCTACGAGTTCACCCTGCGCCAGTCGGGCATGGGCATGTACCACTCACACCATGACGAGATGACGCAGATGGCGCTCGGCATGGTGGGCCTGTTCGTCATCCACCCGCGCCGGCCCGTGGGGCCTCGCGTCGACCGCGACTTCGCCATCATGCTGCACGAGTGGCGCGTCGACGCCGGCACCCGGCGGCCGGACCCGAACGAGATGACGGACTTCAACGTGCTCACCCTGAACGCGAAGGCATTCCCCGGCACGGACCCACTCGTCGTGCGCAGGGGCGAGCGGGTGCGCATCCGCTTCGGCAACCTGTCCGCGATGGACCACCACCCCATCCACCTGCACGGCTACCACTTCCACATCACCGAGACGGATGCCGGCCGCATCCCCGAGTCCGCGAGGTGGCCGGAGACGACGGTGCTGGTGCCGGTGGGCAGCACGCGCACCATCGAGTTCGTCGCCGACGCGCCCGGCGACTGGGCGCTGCACTGCCACATGACCCATCACGTGATGAACCAGATGGGGCACGGCTTCCCGAACATGGTCGGCGTGAAGCCGGGCGGGCTGGACGCGAAGGTGCGCACGCTGCTGCCCGGCTACATGACCATGGGCCAGACGGGCATGGGCGACATGGGGGACATGGGCATGCCCGTCCCCGACAACTCCATCCCCATGGTCGGCGGCAGGGGCCCGCACGACTACATCACCATGGGCGGCATGTTCACCGTGCTCAAGGTGCGCGAGCGACTGGAGGGCCACGAGGACCCGGGCTGGTACGAGAACCCGCCCGGCACGCAGGCGGTGGCCGCGAGCACCGACGAGCTGCGCCGCGACGGCATCGACGTGAAGGCACCCGCCGCCGTGGAGCCCGACGCTCCCGGTGGCTCGCGGCGGGGGTGAGGCGCGCAGCTCAGGTCCGCATCTTCAGCCGCGTCTCGTGGACGGTGTCGCCGACGGCGCCGGGCTTCTCCTTCTCCGCGGCGCGCAGCAGGCGGAGGATGCCGGGCCCGAGCACGTCAATCTCCGTGGACGCGTACGACTCCGTGCCGAAGCGGCGGATGGTGTCCGTCTGGAGCTTCAGGATGCGCGCGTCCTGGCCGAAGATGTGGAGCGCCACCGGCATGGCCAGCGGCAGCACGGCGCGCGTCAGCCAGCGCGGCAGCGGCAGGCGGAACGTCACCACCGCGTACACCAGCGTGTCCCAGTCCGACACGGGCGTCATCGCCGAGGTGACGATGATGTGGCTGCCCGCGCCGAGGCGGTACTCCACCTGGGCGATGGACGGCATGAGGAAGCGGTCGAAGTGCTGCACCTCGCCGCCGCCGGGGGCCAGCAGCTTGCCGACGACACCGCTGGGGCGCGGCTCGCCGATGTACTCGGCCTCCACCTTGTCGGCGCTGCGCCGCACCACCACGTCGATTTCGTTGCGCTTCTCCTCGGTCCGGAACAGGCCGCCGTGGAGGTACGCGGTGTGCGGCACGTCCAGCGTGTTCTCCAGCGTGGAGTGCAGCGAGCCGGGCGCGCGGAGGGTGCGGCGCACGGTGGTGTAGTCGCCCGAGTCCAGCAGCGGGAAGCGGTAGGGCTCCGTCGTCGGCACGACGCCGGGCGTGGAGTAGACCCAGACGAAGCCGTCCTGCTCGCGGGTGGCGTGGGAGGTGGCGCAGCGGGCGCGGGCGCCGGGCTCGCCGAGGAACCCGGGGATGGCGCGGCACTGGCCTTCCGTGTCGAAGCGCCAGCCGTGGTAGCCGCACTGGAGCTGGCCTTCCTTCACGCGGCCCAGGGACAGCGGCACGTTGCGGTGCGGGCAGCGGTCCATCAGGGCCGCGGCCTTGCCGCCTTCTCCTCGGAAGAGGACCAGCGGGGTGCCCTGGAGCGTGCGGGCCAGCGGCTTGCTCCCCAGCTCGCGCGAAGTGCAGAGGATGAACCAGGCGTTCGGCAGGTGGACGACGGAGACGTGACCTGTGGGCGCGCCGGGGGTGCGCGGCTCCTCGCGAGGGCTCATGGGAAGGCAGTCTAATGGGACAGGCGCCCGATGCACGCCCGACGCGCTGCCCACGCCGTTTCCCGGCTGAGGTGGGTCACCCGGGGAGGACTGGGCCCGTCCACGCAGGCGTCACGCCGGCAGGTCGGCGGCACGCCTGGCGGCCTCCAGGTTGGGCGCCCGCGGGATGATTCCCGCGCTCCTCTTCCGGCAGGACTCCGCGCGGCGGCGGCGGCATCTGTCCGCGCACGCCTTCATCATGGCGTCGGGGCCTTCGACTTGCCCACCGGGCGGCACATCATCGGGCCCATCTGGCCTTGCTGCATCCGGGCCATGTGCTCCGCGTGGTGCGGGCATGGGCAGGTGCCAGTGGCCCCCTCGGGCTTGCACGGGCAGGCCTGGGCGTCCTGTTGGTGGGGACACGGGCAAGGCCCGGTGGCGTCCTCGGACTGGCACGGACAGGCGGCCGGCTTCTTCTCGTCGGGCGCCGCCTGGGCCGTTGTTCCCGAGCCCCCCGTGCCGGAAGGCATTCCCACCGCGCCCGTGGGCGGGACGGGGTGGCCCGCGTGCTCATGCGCTCCGACGCCCGCGGGCGCTCCGGGCACGGGACTGTCGCCGGTGACGGGTGTCGTGTCGTCCTCTCCGAAGGGAGGCTGGGGTGGAACCTGCGCCCCCGCCCCGAGCGGGACGGCAAGCAGCCACAGAGACACGGCAAGCAGTGGAACGCGCATGGGACAGCCCCCCTTTGCGTCTGAAGCTGGAGCCGCTCCGCGCCGGGAGGAAGCGGCCCACCGGGAGTCGTCCCGGCGGGCGCCACCGCGTCCGGTGACTAGAGCTTCAGCTTCCGCAGCCTCAGCGCGTTGGCGATGACCGACACCGACGAGAGGCTCATCGCCGCGCTGGCGAAGATGGGGCTGAGCAGCAGGCCGAAGAAGGGATACAGCACTCCCGCCGCCAGCGGCACACCCAGCAGGTTGTAGATGAAGGCGAAGAAGAGGTTCTGCCGGATGTTGCCCAGCGTCCCCTGGCTGAGCTTCCGTGCCCGGGCGATGGCCCGCAGGTCTCCCTTCACCAGGGTGACGCCCGCGCTCTCCATCGCGATGTCCGTGCCCGTGCCCATGGCGATGCCCACGTCCGCCTGCGCCAGGGCCGGCGCGTCGTTGACGCCGTCACCCGCCATGGCCACCACGCGTCCCTCCCGCTGGAGCCTGCGCACGACCTCCCCCTTGGCGTCCGGCAGCACCCCGGCGATGACCTCCGTGATTCCGAGCCGCCGCGCCACCGCCTCCGCCGTGGTGCGGCTGTCGCCGGTGAGCATCACCACGCGCAGCCCTTCTTCGCGCAGCAGCTCCAGCGCCTCCGGCGTGGACGCCTTCACCGGGTCCGCCACGCCGAGCAGCCCCGCGAGCTGCCCGTCCACGGAGACGAGCACCACCGTCTGGCCCTCGCCGCGCAGGGCCTCGGCACGCGCGTTCAGCTCGCCCGCGTCCACGGCCCGCGCCACCATCAGCGCCGCGTTGCCCAGCGCCACCGTCTCCCCGTCCACGCGGCCGGTGACGCCCTGCCCGGTGTGCGAGCGGAAGTCCTCCACCGCCGACAGCGACACGCCGCGCTCCTTCGCGCCCTCGACGATGGCGGCGGCCAGCGGGTGCTCGCTGCCGCGCTCCAGGCTCGCGGCGAGCTTCAGGAGGCGGGCCTCGTCGAAGCCAGGGGCCGGCACCACCGACGCGAGACGCGGCTTGCCCTCGGTGAGCGTGCCCGTCTTGTCCACCACCAGCGTGTCCACCGCCTCCAGTCGCTCCAGCGCCGCCGCGTCGCGGATGAGCACGCCCGCCTGCGCGCCCCGGCCCGTGCCCACCATGACGGACATGGGCGTGGCCAGGCCCAGCGCGCACGGGCAGGCGATGATGAGCACCGCCACCGCATTCACGAGCGCATGCGCCAGCCGTGGCTCCGGGCCCCACACACCCCACACCACCGCCGTCACCACCGCCACCGCGATGACCACCGGCACGAACACCGCCGCGACCTTGTCCGCCAGTCGCTGAATCGGCGCACGGGTGCGCTGTGCCTCGCCCACGCGCTGGACGATGCGCGACAACAGCGTGTCCTTTCCCACCCGCTCCGCGCGCATCACCAACGAGCCCGTGCCATTCACCGTGCCGCCCGTCACCTTGTCGCCCGGCCCCTTCTCCACCGGGAGGGATTCGCCCGTCACCATGGACTCGTCCACCGCGCTGGCGCCCTCCAGCACCGCGCCATCCACCGGCACCTTCTCCCCGGGCCGCACGCGCAGCCTGTCGCCCACGTGGACGTGCGCGAGCGGCACATCCTCCTCGTGCCCGTCCTCGCGAATGCGCCGGGCGATGGCGGGCGCCAGGCTCAGCAGGGCCCGCAGCGCCCCCGAGGTGGCGTGACGCGCGCGCAGCTCCAGCACCTGTCCCAGCGCCACCAGGGTGACGATGACGGCGGCGGCCTCGAAGTACAGCGGCGCCGAGCCCCCATGCCCCGTGCGCAGCCCGTGCGGCAGCGCGCCGGGGAACACCGTGGCGAAGACGCTGAAGAGGTACGCCGCACCCGTGCCCAGCGCGATGAGGGTGAACATGTTGAGGTGCCGGTTGCGCACCGACGTCCAGCCACGAGCGAAGAAGGGCCAGCCGCCCCAGAGCACCACCGGCGTGGCCAGGACGAGCTGCGCCCACGCCAGCACCGACGCGGGCACCGCGTGCTGCACCGGCTGGCCCGGAATCATGTCCGACATGGCGAGCGCGAGCAGCGGCACGGTGAGCCCCAGTCCCACGCGGAAGCGCCGCCGCATGGACTGCAGCTCCGGGTCCGGCGCCTCCTCGGGCAGCACGGTGCGGGGCTCCAACGCCATGCCACAGATGGGGCAGCTTCCCGGCCCATCCCTCACCACCTCCGGGTGCATGGGGCACACGTACTCGACGCGTGCTTCGAGCACGGGCGGGGACTCGGGCTCCAGCGCCATGCCGCACTTGGGGCACGCGCCCGGGTGGTCCTGGCGGACCTCCGGGTCCATGGGGCACATGTACAGCGTGCCCGGCGCGGCGGGCGGCTCGGGCTCGGTGGACGAGGGCGCGAGGTAGCGCGCCGGGTCCGCGCGGAAGCGCTCGCGGCACTTCGGGTTGCAGAAGAAGTAGTGGTGGCCCTCGTGCTCCAGGCTGCCCCCCTTGGGGGCGAGCGGGTCCACCTTCATCCCGCAGACGGGGTCGATGGCGTGCGCCTCCCCGCTCGTGGGGGGAGGCGGCGAGGGGGCGTGATGGTGCGAATGGGAGTGGTGCATGGTGTGTCCGTGCTCCTTTCACCCAGGCCAACGGAGCACCCGGCCGGCTCTTACAGGGGACCTCTTCAGCACGAACGTCTTGCGCAACAACCCGGCCCAATCCAGTCGCGGCGTCCGCTCCTTCTTCGCTTCCGCCTTCGCCGCTGCCTCAGGCGGTGGGCTCGCCTCTTGCGGCTTCGGCTCCGCTCCCACTTGGGGGAGCCACCCGGCAATCGTCTGGGGCCTCGACTGGATGTCCCCAGGGGAAGCCCGTGAGGCCAGGGGGGCTCACCGCCCGTCCGCGGCTTCCTCCGGCGTCGCCCACAGGAACGACAGCGCGCGGACATACACCCCCACCTGGGGATGGGACTCCAGGCGCGAGAGCTCGCCCGATGACACCCTGGCGTGCCCCAACCACCACGAGATGAGCTGGCTTGCCCGCCACACGGGAAAGGCCTTCAGGACCGCATGCATCACGGGCAATTCGCGCAGAAGCCGCTCCTGGTGTGTCCGGGGCTCCTCCCGGAGGAGCCGCTGCTCGAGCTCGTCCACCGCCCGGGCGCACACCTCCGCATCCAGGCGCAGGCCACCCATCCGCAGCATCTCGCGGAAGGCCAGCGTCAACACCTCACTCGCGGGCTCGAGCGTCCCCAGCCGCAAGACCAGGCGCCTTCTCGAAACCTCGGGCACGCTCTCGTCCAGGGCCAACTTCAGCACCTCGGGCATGTCCTCCATGGACAGGGGCTCGCGTGGAGCGGCCAGTCGTCGCGCGGACCAGTTCGTGAGGGTCCACCGCTGCGCCCTCCGCAACAGCCGTACGGCGACGGCACCACAGACGCAGAGGAGGAAGAGGGGGGCAAGGTAATCCTGCCACGTCTTCACCTGGAGCGAAGCTATGAAGCGGTCAATGATCAGGAGCAGGGCGAGGGAAAGCAGCGAAAGAACGACCAGCCCCCACTTCATTCTCAGGCGCCGCAGGTGCCTCCACATCTGGAGCCACGGGCCCGTCCACTCCAGGCTCCGCAGGTGCCTCCACCTCTGGAGCCACGGGCCCTTCCACTCCAGGCTCCGCAGGTGCCTCCACCTCTGGAGCCACGGGTCCTTCCACTCCAGGCTCCGCAGGTGCCTCCACCTCTGGAGCCACGGGTCCTTCCACTCCAGGCTCCGCAGGTGCCTCCACCTCTGGAGCCACGGGCCCTTCCACTCCAGGCTCCGCAGGTGCCTCCACCTCTGGAGCCACGGGTCCTTCCACTTCGGGTTGCGCAGGCGTCTCCACGGCAAGGAGCGCAAGCCCAGCAGCAACAGCAGGCCGAGTCCCACCCACGCGAGGCCAGCGCCGCTCACGAGTCCCAGGATCAACCCCAAGCCGAACAGGCGTCTCACCCCCAGCCAAGGGAAGTCTCTGGGATCCCCCATCTGGAGCCAAAGCGCGCCGACAGCGCTCGCCAGAGCGAATGACAGCCCTCCTTCGAGACGCGGGCCGTACGGACCGGACGGGTACGGCATTCCGGCAACGGCCGCGGAGAGGAGCCAACCGGTGAAGAACGAGGCCCCTGTCCCCAGCGCCACCCTTTGCTGGAGCAGCCCCGTGCCCGGCCCGAGCTGGAGGCGGCCTATCGCGGTGACGACGAACTGGTGCGCCACGCTCAGGATGACGCCCGCCCGCACGCCCTTCCATCCATAGACGTACCCGAATGCCGCGCCCCACACGCCAGCGACCGCGGCGCTCGCTAGCAGATACAGCACCAGCGCCAGGCGGAGGCTCCTCACGAGGAAGCGGAGCCGGACGTCACTCGCCGCGAGCCCCGCCCAGTAGCCATACTCGAAGACGAAGGCCAAGGAGAGGCCCTCGCGCAACACCTGCTTGTGCAGCACGTCGCGCACCGCCGGGCGGGAGGAGGCCAGACTCGCCATCGCCCGGAAGACCTCGCCCTGCTCCCAGCGGCTCGGCGAGTGGAGCGCGCTCCTCACACACGGTTTCAGGGACGGCTGCTCCACCACCGCGCCCCGGGCGGCCCGGAGCGCACGCACCCGCTGCAACACGGGAATCGCGCTCGCGTCTGCCGACTGGTAGCGCCGGGCGAGCAGCTCCCCCATCCGCTTCACCGCCGGTGCGTCACTCGCGAGCGCGGCGGACTCCATCATCCGTCCGAGCAGCATCAGCCGGGCCTCGTAGACGAAGCCCCTGGGCTCCCCGCCCAGCCCCGCTTCAATCCCCTCCAACTGCCGGGCGAAGAAGCCCGAGAGGTCCACGTCCGGTCGCGCCAGCAGCACGAACACCTCGTGCCGCCACGCCTGGTCCACCCGGGCCGACAACCACGCCTCGCGCTCCTCGGGGAACAGGGCGCGCAAAGCGGAGGCCGCGAACACTTCCTGCACGCGCGGGTGGAAGAAGCGCACCGCCCCCGTGTCCGCCTCGCGCACGAGCAGGCGCTCGGAGATGGCGGCGTCCACCAGCAGGACCCCCTCGTCCGGAACCAGTCCGCTCAGGCCGAGCAGCGCGTCCACGGGCACCGCCGTCCCCGCTCCGAAATGGTCCAGCAGCCCCAAGCTCAACCGGCCCAGCCCGGACTCCAACTTCCACCTGCCGAGGTGGCCCGCACGCCGCTCCAACCGTCCCAACTGCCGCTCCACGAACGCCTCGAGGAGCTGGGCCTGGGACTCGGGAAGGCGCCCGTAGTTCTCCAGGTGGTGGGAGACGAGCGCGAGCATGAAGGGATTGCCCGCCAGCTCCGCCAGGGGCGAACCGGGCGCGAGAAGCTCCCGGGCCACCCGCGCCGGCTCCGGAAGGCCCCGCTGGCGCAGGTAGTCCCTCACCCGCCGCGCTTCGAAGGGGGCGAGCCTGATCTGCTGCACATCGAACTGGGAGCGGGAAGGGAAGTCCCGGGTGCGGCAGGCGAAGACCATGGTGACCCGGCCGCGGGCGCGAGTGAACGCCCGGAGGGCCTCCAGGCGCTTGTCGAAGTCGTGCCGGGGCATCTCATCGAGCCCGTCGAACAGGAGCACCAGCGAGCCCTCGGCCAGCATCTCCTTGAATTCGCGGACCAACCCCCGCTCCTCGGGCGTGCGATGCTCAAGGCTGGCGCACAGCCAGGCTTCCAGGGACACCGGCTTCCCCTCGGCAGTGATGTCTGTATAGGCCCCCAGGCTGAACCAGGCGGGCAGCGCCGCCCGCGAATCCCCGAGGGCCGCCCGGGCCAGCTCGCGCCCCAGCCGCCGGAGCACCACGCTCTTGCCCGAGCCGGGCTCCCCGAGCAGGGCCGTCACCCGGTGGGTGCGCGGATGGCGCAGGAGCTGGCTCAAGGAGGAGTGGGTCTGACGGACCGGGCTCCCAGTGGCCTCGGGTGGCGCCTTGCTCCAGTCCCGGTCCACCTCGAAGGTGAGGTCCGCGGGGGAGGAGGGCGCCTCGATGTCCTTCTCTGGCTCGATGAAGCTCGCGGGCACGAAGCCCGCATCCCTGTCCAGCGTCTCCATCCGCCGCAGGAAGCCCTCGAGGTAGTCCTTGCGCGAGTACGCAGCGGCGCTCGCGGGGCGGGCCTCCCGCAGCTCGCGGATGACGCCCCGGAGCTGCTCGACGAAGGCGGCCCAGGCCGCGTCCGGTCCCCCCTTGTCCCTGGACCACCCAGCCATCGTCTGGGGTCTCGACTGGATGTCCGGGGGGAAGCCTTGGAGGTGCTGGTAGGGCACCCCCTGCAAGGACGTCGGCTCGACGAAGACGGGAATGACCCTCGCCTCACCCGCCTCGTGCCGCTTCAGGGCGACGGGCAGCTCGACCTCATAGCAGTACCTCGAATGCAGGAAGTCGGGGGTGATGAGCAGGAGCACGAGGTCCGCGCGCTTCAGGTGCTCGTCGATCTCCCGCGCCCACGTCTGGCCAAGGGGGGTGTCCCGGTCGTGCCAGAGCTCGAGCTCCCCCTGGCTCACCAGCGGAGCGAGGTGTTTCTTCAGCCGCTGGAGGTGCTCCTCATCCGCGTGCGCATACGAGGTAAAGAGCTGCAGGGGTGGCCCCGAAGCATGCCGCGGCTGGGCATCCATGAGACAGATGTAACCACCCACCTCACCGGGCTCGCCGCCGCGTCCACCGCGCTCCTCGACGCCGTCCAGACGCTCGTCCTGGTGCTCGACCCGAAGGGGTGCATCGTTCACGGCATCCCCAACCCCATCTTCCACAAGACGCGGGACGGGCGGTACCGCGGGTGCAACCGCGCCTTCCCGGAGATGCTGAACACCCCGCGCGAAGCGCTCGAGGGCAAGAGCGTGTGGGAGCTGTCCCCGCCCGAGCTCGCCGCGCGCTACGCCGCCAAGGACCAGGAGCTCCTCGACCACCCCGGCATCCGAACGTACGAGTCCTCGGTGCGCTTCGGCACCGGCGAGGTGCGCGACGTCATCTTCTACAAGGCCACGTACACCGACGCGCGCGGGGCGGTGGCAGGGCTGGTTGGGCATCGTCATGGACATCACCGACCGCAAGCGCGCCGAGGCCGCGCTGCAGAAGTCGCGCGAGGAGCTGGAGGTGCGCGTGCGCGAGCGCACCGCCGAGTTGCAGAAGCTCGAGGACGCCGCCGTCGCCGCGGACCGCACCAAGAGCGAGTTCCCCAACATCGCCTCGCACGAGCTGCGCACGCCCCTCGCCTCGCTGCACCTGGTGCTCACCCAGGCCCGGCTCCTCAACACCACGCGCTCTGCGGTGGCCCCTGCGCTGCAGCCAGTTGAGCAGGCCGCGTCGGCAACTCCGGGTGCTCCAGAATGGCGCGCACCCCGTCGGGTGCCGTCAGGTACGCCAGCACCCGGCGCCGCCCTCCACACCTCACGCAGGCCAAGACGTCCAGGAGGGTGGTGACCCCGGAAGGAAGGTGCCCGTCCCTACGTCGGTGCCGGCCCGTTGTAGCCGGCGTCGCCATAGGGCTTGAGCCGGTCGAGCCAGAGCGCCTCCAGGACCTTGAGCTCCTCCTTGGGGTCTCCCCCCGGCTCCTCGGCGGGAGGCAGGACGTCGAGCACCTCGAAGGTGAAGCTGTCGGCGCCGTGGCGCTTCCAGTCCGCGAGCAGGCCGGGGATGCGGTCCATCCCGGTGCTCAGCTCGAACTGGATGCGGTTGAGCGCGCCCTGGACGTTGAGGCTCGACCCCACCAGGACCTTGCCGTTCGCCTTGTTGCGGACGGCGAACACACCCATGGCGGGCGGCTTCTCCTTGTACGCGCGTCGGACTTCGGCGCGCTGCATGCGGCTTCCGGGCTGCGGGGAGACATCATCGGCGGACATGGGGACCTTCTTTCGGGTTGGAGGTGAAGAGCGCTTCACGGGAGTGGAGCCAGCGAGGCGGGCGAGCCGCTGCTCGAGCCGGGCGTGGGCGGCCGCGTCGCGCGGCGCTACCCAGTCGGGGCCCGCCAGCGCCCAGTCGGGGTCGGTCAGGTCCACGCCGAGCGTCGTCAGCAGGCTCGCCTCGCAGACGAAGAACTGCTGTCGGAAGGGAAAGAGGTAGCCGCCCTGCGCTCGCAGCGAAGCGAGCGCGTCCTCGTAGGTGGTGAACCACCGGTTGAGGAAGAGACCACCGACGCGCGAGAGCAGCGCCTCGAAGTCGACAGCGGACGGAGGTGGAGGTGCCTCCTCCCGCGCGGCCTTCAGCTCCACCCAGGAGGCATACCCCTGCTCATGGGCGATGACCGCCAGCGCGTGCTTGCGCTGCACCTGGTCTCTTCGAGCGAGCAGCTCAGCCAATGACAGACGGCCGAAGGCGGGAAGTGCGCGCAGGCGCTCTGCGGCCCGGCTGGCGCGCGACGAGTCAGGCGAGCACAGCTCCTTCAGCAGGAGCGATGCGCGGACCTTGCACTCGTGCAGCGGGAGAGGCGGGGCGGTTCCCATGGACAAGCCCTTCGTATCCGGCCCTCACCCGAGAATGGGCCGTGGAAGGAACTCATCAGGAACTGTCGCACTGCCGGGAGAAGCGAGGGTGACGTCGTCTTTTTCGGGCACAGGCGCCCCTCGGCACCTGCGTGAGAGTTAACAGGGGCCGAGGGCGTCGGCAAGGCGTGCGCCCTCCACTCACACGCGGGACTTCTTGCACGAACAGTCCAGGCAGCCGTGCGAGGCGCAGGTGCCACAGCTCCGCTCCAGCTGCTTCTTCAGCGCCTGCCGAGCCCGGTGCAGGCGCACGCCCGCGTTGTTGGCGGTGATGCCCACCTCCTTCGCCACGTCGGGCACGCCGCGCTCCTCCAGGTCGACCTTGCGCACCAGCTCCGCGTACTCGGGCTTGAGGGTGGGGAGCAGCTCGCCCACGCAGGCGCAGACGGCGCTCTTGAGCTCCGGGTCCTCGGAGGCCTCCGTGGCCTCGCGGGCCTCGCGCTCCAGCGCGCGCCCCTCCGCGGCCTGACGGCGGTAGTGGTCCACCAGCGCGTTGCGCAGCAGCCGGTAGAACCACGTCACCGCGCCTTCGCCATCGCGCAGCGCGCCGCCCTTCTCCAGCGTCTTCACGAAGGCGGCCTGGAGGATTTCCTCCGCCACCGCCTTGCTCCCCACGCGCCGCTCCAGGAAGCCGAGGAACTGGCGGTGGTTGCCCACCAGCGCCGGAAGCACGTCCTCACCGGCCACCTCGATTGCGTCTTGCGGTTCGCCGCTCATCTCACCACCAGAGTGCCCTTCATCATCTGCATGCCACAGGTGAAGGCGAAGGTTCCCGCCTTGTCCGGCACGAAGTCCACCACCGTCTCCTTCAGGCCCGGAAGCGGCGTGCGCACGCCGAAGTCGGGAATGAGCAGCTCGTCCCCGCACCCGCCGGTGTCCTTGCGCACGAAGCGCAGCCGCGCCGGCACGCCCTGCTTCAGCGTCACCTCGCTCGGCTGGTAGCCGCCCTGCACGGTGATGGTGACCTCCTGCACCGCGCCATCCACCGCGGCCTTCGTTGCGGGCGCCTTCGCCGCGTCCACGGGCGTCAGCAGGAAGCCGATGAAGTACTCGGGGTCGTCCGGCATGGGCAGGCGCACCGTCACCTCGCGCTCACCATCGGCGGGAGGCAGCGTGCCCGAGAGGAACTCTCCCGCCGCTCCGGGAACCAGCGGCACGGAGGCACCCGCAGCCTCCACCGTGCCCTTCTTCCCTGCCAGCGGCACCGGCTGCCGGAAGGCATCCGTCACCCAGACGCGCACCTCACCGGACTTCAGCGACAGGACCTCCAGATGCGTCTCCCCGCTCATCGCCACGATGCCGCCGTGCAGGGGCGTGTGGTCGTGCGCCTGCATCGGCGCGGCGGAAGTGCCGTCGTGCCCGTGCTCCTCCAGGTGCGCGGAGAAGCGCGCCACCTCCGGCTTCCCGTCCCGCACCACCGTCACCACCATGGTCAGGTGGTCATCCGAGTGCTCCGGCCCCTGCCCTTCCAGATGGTCTCCCACCGGCGCCAGCTTCACGTCCGGATGGCCGCCCTTCGCCACCTTCACCGTGCCACTGGCACCCGCCACCGGACGCACGGCGAGCGCATCGTCCAGCAGGAACACGCGGTAGCCGCCCGCGCGGGTGACCACCAACTCCATGTGGCCCTGCGACGTGGACTCAACGACTCCGCCATGCGGCGCTGCGTGGGCATGGGGCTCCGCGACAGCGTGCGACTTCGCAGCCGGAGCTTGCGCCTCAGGGGGCGCGTCCTTCTTGCTGCATGCGGCCACCAGTCCCACCGCCATCAACGCCGCGATGATTTGCTTCCTCATCTCGAACATCCTCCAACGTTCCTCACGGGGTCCGCCTTCACAGCGACCTCGCGAGCCGCTCCTCGGGAGGCGCTGCCTCCGGGAGCTGGGGGTCCTCTTCGGCGCGCGCCGCCGCCTTGCGCGCCAGGTAGCGCTCCAGGGCCGGACGCCCGAAGCGGAAGAACACGGCCGGCGTGACGAGCAGGTCCAACAGCGTGGAGCTGATGAGCCCCCCGAGGATGACCGTCGCCACCGGGTGCAGAATCTCCTTGCCGGGCGCTCCCGACGCGAGCGCCAACGGCACCAGCGCCAGCCCCGCCGTCAGCGCCGTCATCAGCACCGGCACCAGCCGCTCCAGCGAGCCGCGCAGCACCAGGTCCCGGCTGAAGTGCTCGCCCTCCACCTCGACGAGGTGCAGGTAGTGGGAGATGAGCATGATGGTGTTGCGGCTGGCGATACCGCACAGGGTGATGAAGCCCACCAGCGTGGCCACGGACAGCGGCTGCCCGGTGAGCACCACCGCCGTCACGCTGCCCACCAACGCCAGCGGGATGTTGAGCATCACCTGGAGCACCAGCCGCACCGAGCGGAAGTGCGCGTACAGCACCAGGAACATGCCCGTCAGCGACAGGAGCGACAGCAGGGCGATGAGCTTCGTGGCGGATTGCTGGCTCTCGAACTGGCCCTCATACGTGACGAAGGCCCCGGGAGGCAGCGACACCTGCGCGGCCACCTGCTCGCGGACCTGCTCCACCGCGCTGCCCAAGTCCCGGCCCGACACGTTCGCCATCACCACGATGCGCCGCTGCAGGTGGTCATGGTAGATGACGTTGGGCCCCTGCGACTCCACCACCTCCGCGATGGCCGCCACCGGCACCCGCGCCCCCGAGGGCGTGTCCACCAGCGCCCGGCGGAACGCCTCCGCGTCCACGCGAGAGCGCTCGTCGTACCGCACCAGCACGTCGAAGGTGCGCTGTCCCTCCAGCACCTGCCCCACCACCACGCCGTTGAAGACCTTCTCCAGCTGCTCCGCCATGGCGCCGGGCTGCACGCCCAGCCGCGCCGCCTCCTCGCGCTTGAGCCGCACCTGGAGCTGCGGAATCAGCGTCTGCTGCTCCACCTGGAGGTCGACGATTCCGGGCACGCCCGCCATGACGGCGCGAACCTCCTCCGCCTTGCCGCGCAGCACGTCCAGGTCCTGCCCGAAGAGCTTCACCGCCACCTGCGCGCGGATGCCCGAGAGCAGATGGTCCAGGCGGTGGGAGATGGGCTGCCCTACGGAGACGGACATGCCCGGGAGCTGCGCGAGCCGCTCGCGGAGGTCCCCGAGCACCACCTCCCGCGCGCGCCCGTCCCCTGCCTTGAAGTCCACGTCCAGCTCCGAGTAGTGGACGCCCTCCGCGTGCTCGTCCTGCTCGGCGCGGCCGGTGCGGCGGCCCACCGTCTTCACCTCGGGCACAGCGGCGATGAGGCGCTCGGCGATGAGTCCGAAGCGGTTGGACTCCTCCAGCGACGTGCCCGGCGGCGCAATCAGCGTCACCGTGGCGGTGCCCTCGTTGAAGGGCGGGAGGAAGGAGCGGCCCAGGAAGGGCACCACCACCGCCGCGGCGAGCACCAGCACCGCCGCGCCCGTCATCACCGGACGGGGATGCGCCAGCGCTACCTTCAGCACCCGCCGGGCCCGCGCCTTCAGCCAGCTCACCAGCGCGCCGTCGCCGTGGTCCAGCAGGCGCCCCTTCGGCAACAGGTATGCGCACAGCGCTGGGGTCACCGTGAGCGACACCAGCAGGGACGCGAGGATGGACACGATGTACGCCACGCCGAGCGGCGCGAAGAGCCGTCCCTCGATTCCGCCCAGCGCGAACAGCGGGATGAACACCAGCACCACGATGAGCGTGGCGAAGACGATGGAACCTCGCACCTCCGAGGAGGCCTTGAAGACGACGCGCAGCGCGGACTCGGGTTCGGCCTTCGCGCGGTTCTCCTTGAGGCGGCGGTAGACGTTCTCCACGTCGACGATGGCGTCATCCACCAACTCGCCGATGGCCACCGCGAGGCCACCCAGGGTGAGCGTGTTGATGGACAGGCCGAAGGCCTTCATCACCAGCGCGGTGATGACGAGGGACAGCGGAATCGCGGTGAGGGTAATCGCCGTGGTGCGCAGGTTGACGAGGAAGAGGAACAGCACCACCACCACGAGCAGTGCACCGTCGCGCAGCGCCTCCGCCACGTTGCCGATGGCGGAGTGGATGAAGTCCGCCTGCCGGAAGAGCATCTCCACCCGCACGTCCGCGGGCAGCGTGGCGCGTAGGTCCTTCAGCGCATCGTCCACCTTTCCGGTGAGCTCCAGCGTGCTGGCACCGGGCTGCTTCTGCACCGCGAGGATGACCGCGGAACGACCGTTCATTCCGCCGTCGCCGCGCTTCACCGCCGGGCCCACCGCCACCTCGGCAACCTGGGACAGGCGCACCGGCACGCCGTCCCGCACCGCCACCACCGTGCCCGCCAGGTCCTCCACGGAGGCGCTGCGCGCGAGGTTGCGGACCAGGTACTCGCGGCCGCCCTTGTCCACGAAGCCGCCCGTGGTGTTGCCCTGGGACAGCCCCGCCGCGCGCTCCACCTCGTCGAAGGTGAGCCCGAAGGCGAGCAGCTTCTCCGGGTCCACGCGCACCTGGAACTGCTTCACGCCGCCGCCCAGCACCGTCACCTGGGCGATGCCCGGAATCGTCAGCAGCCGCTGGCGGAGCGTCCAGTCCGCGAGCGAGCGCAGCTCCAGCGGCGACGTGCTCCCACTCTCGCTCTGCACGCCGAGCAGGAGGATTTCGCCCATGATGGAGGACACCGGCGTCAGGTGCGGCGTCACGTCGCGAGGCAGCCGCTCGCGCGCCACCTGGAGCCGCTCGGACACGAGCTGCCGGTCCAGGTAGATGTCCGTGCCCCAGTCGAACTCCACGTAGACGATGGACAGGCCCACGCCCGACGACGAGCGCACGCGCTGCACGCCCGGCGCGCCGTTCATCGCTGTCTCGATCGGCGTGGTGACGAGCGTCTCTACCTCCTCCGGCGACAGGCCGCCCGCCTCCGTCATCACCGTCACGGTGGGACGGTTGAGGTCCGGGAACACGTCCACCGGAAGGCGCGTGACGGCCCAGCCGCCGTAGAGCAGCAGCGCCACTGCCGCCAGTACGACGAACAGGCGGTGCCGCAGCGCGAGGAGGATGACGCGGTCAATCACCTGCCGCCTCCCCTCGCCATGCGCAGCGCGGGCACGCCGCCCACCACCACCCGCTCCCCCGCCTTCAGACCCTGGCGCACCTCGCGCCACTCGCCGTCGCGTCCACCGAGCACCACGGGACGCAGCTCGAAGGCCTCGGGCGCGGTGTGGATGAAGACGAAGGCGCGGCCCTCCTCCTTCACCACCGCCGACACGGGCACCGCCAGCGCGTCGCGCTTGCCGCCCTCGCCAATGGCCACGTCCACGAACATGCCCGGGCGAAGGCGGCCCTCGCGGTTGTCCACCTCGAAGAGGACGCGGACGCTGCGCGTGGACTCGTCCACAAGTTGTCCCACGTTGTAGAGCCGTGCGG
Organism: Pyxidicoccus caerfyrddinensis; assembly: GCF_010894405.1. Taxonomy (GTDB): domain Bacteria; phylum Myxococcota; class Myxococcia; order Myxococcales; family Myxococcaceae; genus Myxococcus; species Myxococcus caerfyrddinensis. The sequence goes on along the minus strand of NZ_JAAIYA010000002.1, from coordinate 566,467 downwards.
CGAAGTGCTGGCCCCCGTATGCGGGCGTGTCCACCAGCGCTCCCGAGGCGCCCTCCACCCGCGCCACGTCGCCCTCGTAGACGCGCGCCTCCACCCAGACGACGGAGGCGTCGAGCACCGCGAACAGCGGGCGTGCCGGGTCCACCTGCTCGCCCACGGTGGCGCGGGCCTCCACCAGCACGCCGTCGATGGGAGCCACCAGCGGGAAGCGCGCCGTGCCCTGCCCCTGGCGAGCGCCGGACAGCACGTCTCGCGAAGCCTTCGCCCGGCCGAACTCCTGCTCCGCCGTGCTCACGGTGAGCCGCGCCTGCTGGACCTCCTTCTCCGCCACCACGCCCTGCAGGGACTCCAGGCGCGCGAGGTCTCTACGGGCCTGCTCCAGCGCGGCCTGCGCGCGGGACACCTCGGCCTCCGCCTGGATGTAGCCCGTCGACAGCCCCGTGGCCTCCGAGGTGGAGAGGCTTTGCTGTACCAGCGCCAGCACCTCGCCGCGCTTCACGCGCTGGCCCACCAGCGGCACCGAGGCGCCGGAGGCCAGCACACGCCCGGGCACCGGCGCGGAGACCTGCGCGTAGCGGTCCGTGCGCGGCACCACCTTGCCGGGGGCCACCAGCCGCGACTCCAGCGGACGCACCGCCGCGCGCTGCGTGCGTACTTCGAGGAGGAATTGGGTCTCCTTGGGCACGGTGAAGCCCACGCCGGGGACGATGGGCTGCTGCTGCTGGGCGGACGGAGCCTGGGCGTGGCCCTCGTGGGCGTGGGCCTGGGAACTCGCGAGGAGACCGAGACACATCACGGACAGGGACACGGAGAGCGCGCGTCCCTGAATCCGTAGCCCCGCGGGGCGCTCGGACCGCTGCGAGCCGTCATGCGCGCGCCGCGCGGAGAGCACTTTCGACAGCGTCATCGCGTCACTCACAGCAGCCCCCTCTTGCGACGCGACACCCACCATGCGCCCGCCGCCACCAGCAGCGCCACGCCGCCCGCGACGCCCCAGCCGCGCAGACCGTTGCCAGCCGCGTGGGACTCCTCCTCCGCTTCCACATGCACCGTCCCCAGCGCCAGCACGTCCACGGCGTCGCCTCGGGTCACCGTCGCGACGGCGGCCAGCTCCGCCTCGGGCACCAGCTCCGCTTCCGCCACGTAGATGCCCGGCGACTCCATCCTCGGCACCAGCGACTGCACGGCCGCTCCGGTCAGCGTCAGCTCCACCTGTGCCCCGCTCACAGGCGCGTTCGTCGCGCTGTCCGCCACCAGCAGGCGGACCGAAGTCTTCGGACCGTCCGCGTGCTCCGGGTGCTTGAGCACCACCTCGAAGAGGTCTCCCGTCGCCGCCAGCACGTGCAGGCCCTCGCCCGGCGTGGGCATTGAAGGCTTCTCGCCGTGCGACTCGCCCTCGTGCGCTCCCGCGAGCGTCGACAGGGACAGGCACGCCACCGCCAGCATCCGCGCCGCGCGTCTCATCGGAGCACTCCTCCCGTGGGCAGCCGTCCCTCTGCGCGCAGCAGCGCGGTGCGCGCCCGGGCCAGCTCCGCCGCCGCGTCCACCGCCTCGGCCCTCGCGGAGAAGGCCCTGTCTCGTGCCAGCAACAATGCGTCCAGGCTCAGCTCTCCCGCCTCGTAGGCACGGCGCATCAGCTCCAGGTTGCGCTCCACGGCGGGCCGGGCCGCTTCCAGCGCGGTGTATGCGGCTCGCGCGGCTTCGAACGTGCTTCGCGCCACGGCCGACTCCGCGTCCACCTGTCGCTCGCGGGCCACCCGCTCCGCCTCGCGCGTCGAGCGCCTCGCTCTCGCCTCGGCCAGCTCGCGCTGGTTGCGATTCCACAGCGGGAGCGGCACGGACAGCCGAGCGACCAGCAGGTGCTCGGTGTGCAGGTCCGTGACGGCACCATGGGACTCGGGGCGCCGCTCCCGCTCGTAGCCCAGGCCCAGCGTCGGGTCCGGGAAGCGCTCTCGGCGCAGCAGCTCCACCTCCGCCTTCGCCGCGGCTTCCTCCGCGCGTGCCGCTTGAAGCTCGGGCCGCTCGTTCAGCAGGGGTGATGGCAGCGAGGCCCGCGTGGCGCGAATCTCCGGCCGCTCCTCCGTCCCCTTCGGCTGCGTCGCACTGGCGCCCCTGCCATCTCCCCGCTGCATCGTCGGCGCAGAGCCAGCCGTCGCCGGTTCCGCTTCAGCTCCTGCGTCCGCCAGCACCGACACACTCAGCGGAGCCCCGGCCGGGCGCCCCAGCCTCCGATTCAGCGCCGCGCGCGCGCCCGCCGCCTCCGCGCGAGCCATCGCCGCCCGAGCCTCCGCGCGAGCCCGCTCCAGCGCCGCGCCATTGCGCTCCAGCTCTGGCACATCTCCGGCCGCGAAGCGGCGCCCTGTCGCCTCCTCCAGCGCCCGGGCCAGCTCCAGCGCTTCCTCTGCCAGACGCGCCCGCGCCTCGCGCCGCTCCAGCTCCGTCGCCGCGCTCACCGCCTCCGCCGCTGCCTCCAGCACCACTACGCGCCTTCGCGCCCGGGCCGCGTCCACCGCCGCTTCCGCCCGTGCCACTCGCAGCCCCCGTTGCCCCGCCACCTCCACCGACTGGCTCAGCATCATCTCCACGCGCTGCTCACCCTGGTCGCCCGTGAGCACGTCGCTGGTGACCTCCACTTCCAGCTGCGGATTCTCCTGGAGCCACCGTCCATCGGCGGCCCGCACGCCCTCGGTAGCTACCTCCTCGGCCCGCGCCGTCGCCACCTCCGGCGCGCGCTCCACGGCCTCGGCGACCACGCGCTCCAGCGACCAGGCCTCCGTGGGAGCGGCGGCCAGCATGAGGGACAGCGTGGCGGAGACGGCGAACATGTCCTCTTCACAACGCAAGCCGCATACCTGACCGGCGCCCAATGATTTCGCGCACCTGCACGCCGCAAGCGGCCTCCGGGTGTGACCGCCGCCGTCACACTGTGACCTGCCCGGAAGGTCATCGGCCTGCTCCCCCCGAGGCGCCAGCCAGTGATCAGGCGCTCGGCTTCCTCGAAAGAGAGGAAGTCAAAGGCGGGCTTGTCCGCCTTGAACAACTTGACGCGCGTGAGCGTCACCCACTTCGGTGGGGGACTCTCATCCAGGGCGAACGTCCTGCTTGAGCAGCCCGGCCCAGTCCAAACGCGGTGTGCGCTCCTGCCTCGGCTCCGCCACCGTCGCGGCAAAGGCGGGGCTCTCCTCCTGCGGCCCCGACTCCGCCCCTGCTTGAGGGAGGCGAGGGCAACATGCGCCTGAGGGCCCAAGCGCGGTAGGGCGAGGTAGAGGGCTTGAGGGCCCTCCTGCCGCCGCTGCAAGGACTGGTGAGGACAGCGGAGGGAAAGAAGCGGGCGCGGTAGGGACTACCCTCAACGGGCAGCCCCGCAGCGACCCCACAGGGCGCGCCCGTCCGTCGTGCTAGCGCCTACAAGGACGAGTCCGCCAACCGATTATCGGTTTAGCAGTCTTCGTAGCAGGACCAGGGGTCTTCCCTGCCGCCGCAGATGCCGTCGCCACAAATCTCTACGCAGTCTTCGGGGCAGGAGCCCCCAGCCTCATCCTCGGTGCAGATGTCGTCACCGCAGAATCGACAGTCGAAGGGGCAAGTATAGCTGGTCTCGAGTTCGGTACAGAGGCCATCACCGCAGACGGAGTGAGGCGTAAAAGTCGCTGTAACGGAGGTATTTGCCGTCACCGTCACGGTGCAGGTACCCGTCCCACTGCAACCAGCGCCCGACCACCCGTCGAAAGTATTGAGGGCGTTTGGTGTCGCAGTAAGAGTAACAACCGTGCCACTGGGAAATGATGCGCTGAGGGTGGGGGTGGGGACGCTAACGCCCCAATTAATACCAGCCGGACTCGAGACAATAACACCATTACCAAAGCCAGCAAGATTGACGCTCAGCGTGTAGTTGGGCGGGGTCGGCGGCTGAGTATTGCACGGAATCGGGTCGCAAGAAGCGGGGCCAAAGAGCCACCGAATGATAGGGTCGCCCGACGCGTTCGCTCCCCGGTAGTCAAAGAACTGGCACTGTTTGAAGTTCCAAGACGAGGGCGCTGCGAGCCACAAGACATAGGGAGGCAGGCCAACCGACCCTGAGATGACTTGGTGCCAGCACGCGCCTTGCGGGGTGATTGAGCAGCTCGTCCGAGTCGGGGTGAAAGTAGCGGCTTGGGGAGGAAGGCTGGTTGGGGCTTGGTAACAGCGTGTTTGTGCAACAGCGCGACCTGGGAGGGCAAGAACGAGTACTGCTGCTACGGCAAGGAGGGTTGTTTTCATAGGAGCCTTTCGCGGTTGACCGAATGGAGAACAGACGGCGGAGAAGATGCTACTCGAAGCGTCGGACGGGATGGCGTCGCAGGGTGGAGCCGTCCGGCTTCTCACATGGGCCGTTGTCGGTGCAGGGGAGAAGAAGGGGTGCGAGGACGCTGGTGGGAGTTGCGACTCTATCTCCCGACTATCTTATCGAGGTTGATGCGGTTGCGGTCGTCGATGGTTGAGAACAACCCAGCACCCTCGCAATCACCGACGGCGAGGCTCAGGTACTACGCGCTCACCGTCGCGCCTGCCTATCCGTCGACTTCGAGCGGCAGCATCGGGCGCAACCCGCTGACCTGCTCCAAGGGCGTGACCTGAGCCCCGCACCCGGCCGGAGGCCAGGAGTGCGACTGCCGCTGACGCCCCCTTTTCCCGGCGTCCTCCTTCCTTTCCTCGGCGAGTGACGGGCTGCTACGCTGTCTCCGTGGCCTCTCCCGAGACTGGTTTCCGAATCATCTTCGTCGTCTCCGTTTCATGCCTGGTGATTGGGGTCGTTGGTTTGCTCCGCACCGCGTCGTTCGTCTTGAGTGCCGAGCCGGCGAACGCCGTCGTGGTCACCGCGAGCAGCCGAGGGGACGGCCAGTACCGCTTGTTCAAGGGCTACCCGGAGGTGGTTCAGTTCTCGGATCTGAACGGCATCGTGCACACCCCCACCGTCTACTATGGACAGCCGGGCCGCCATCCGCCGGGGACAGCGGTGAAGGTCCTCTACAAGCAGCTCGACCCAGCCGGAACCGCGCGCTACGGGCACTTCGGACAGCTCTGGGTCTTGCCTGGCTGCGTGACGCTGATGGGAGCCATGTTCCTGTTCGCCGCGTTCGTGGTCCGGAATCGCGTCTATTGATGGCGGAAGCGCCCGGTGCTTCAGCGCCAGGCGGCGAAGATGCGCGCGGCCTCGCGGACCTGGGCTCCCCGCAGCTGGCCGGTGATGACCTCCGCGTCACGGCGGATCTGGACCTGATGGCTCCAGGAGATGTCCGTCGCGAGGCCCCCCTCGCCCGTGGGCCAGGTGACGCCTCGCGTGGCCTCCACCGCCCGGTCGAGCAACGCCTCGAGGTCGGCCTCGGGTTGCCAGCGGAGCATGTCCAGCAACCACGACAGCTCGACCCGGGAGTCCAGCGTCCTTCCCGTCGCGGCCTTCAGCAGCGCGAGGCCGGCCTGCGCATCCGGGAGGAAGTAGAGCTTGCGGCGCAACAGCACCGCATGCCCTTTCCGCTCCAGCATGCCCTTCTGGAGGACCGCCGGGAACACGACGCGCTCCACCGGGCGCTGCACCTTCGCCGTCCGGGCCCGCAGCTCCGCGTGACGGAACAGCTCCAGCCAGAGCCGCAGCCGCTCCGCGTCGGGACGATTCAGGGGCAGCTCGAGGTGCCGATTCCCCACCACCACGAGAGGGCCCTTCCCGCCGTTGAGGCGGATGCCCGCCTCGGCGATGGAGTCCATGCGCACGGTGGTGCCTTCGCCCGAGCGCGGCAGCCAGACGAGCCGCTCCGGGGTGAGCCAGACCGTGCCCTTGCGCAGCCGCGACAAGCCCACCCAGGAGACCCCGGTCAGCACCAGCGCCGTCCCCACGGCCCCCCACACCTCCCCGTATCCCGGTGACTCGAAATTGGATGTGTCCGCGCCCGCGGCCTTCCACAGGAGGCCCACCAGGAGGACCATCGCGATTTGCACCAGCTCCGAAATGCCTCCCAGCGAGAACCCGGAGAGGAACAGGTAGAAGGCCCCCACGCCCAGCACGAAGAGCGAGCCCAGCAGGAGCAGGATGAGCAGGAGGCTGACATAGGGAGCTGCCGCGGACGGGAGGCCCCACAAGTGCACCTGCCCTGCCCGCGTCGAGAAGGCCTCTTCCGGTCGCTTCTTCCAGGTTGGGAGTTCTCGGACGTGCGCATCCAGACGGCGCAGCCCCGTCACTCATCTCCCGAGCTCGGTCGCGAGCAGATCGAACACCCGCCGGATGCGCTTGCTGGTGTTCAGCTCGCGGTGGGTCGTCAGCCAGATGGGAAGGAACAACGGGGTGAGGCTGGGGAGGGCCCGCCGGACCCGCGGCTCGGCGTCTCCCACGCGCTCGGGAGCGACGCCCACGCCGAGGCCCCGCTTGACCATCTCCCAGTGCACGAGGTGGTTCCCCGTCAGCACCGGGAAATTCCGTTGCGTCAGGCTCAAGCCCAGCCCGTTCAGCCCGTTGAGCATGGCGTCCGTCCCGCCAAGCCCGATGAAGTCGGCGCGGCTCAGTGCCTTCGGCGTACGTGGGTTGCCGATGCTCGCAAGGTAGCGGGTCGCGGCGTACAGCCGCATCGGGTCGTCCCGGACCTTGGTGGCGATGAGGTCGGGCTGGGTGGGGCGGAAGTTCCGGATCGCGATATCCGCCTCCCGTCGGCGCAGATCGACCGCGGTGTTGGTTGCGACGAGCTCGATTTCGATGCCCGGCGCCTCGCGCCGAAGCTTCTCCACGATGGGCGGCAGCAGGAATGCCGAGTAGATCTCATTGGCCGAGATGCGGACCAGCCCGGTGATGCTCTGCGACTGTCCGCCGGCCGCGAGCGAGACGCGCCCCGCGGCGTCGCCCATGGCCCGAACGTGGTCGAGCAGCTCGCGCCCGCTCGGCGTCAGCGCGAGGCTCCGTCCCACGCGCTCGAACAGCACCACGCCCAGCTCGTCCTCGAGCGCGCTCACCTGACGCCCGAGTGTCGGCTGCGCCATGCCGAGCGCACGCGCCGCCGCCGTGAGCGAGCCCTCTTCCGCGGTGACCAGAAAGGCCCGCGCTCGATTCCAGTCGAACTTGACCGCCCGCCAATCCATGCATTTGCGCATATCAGGAGAAGGAACTCAGTCAATTCCGCCAGGAGTCACGGAGGGCTATCTGTTCGCACGGGACGAAGCGTTGCCGTCGTCATGCGCGTTCCCCGGCGTTCCCACACCGACAGGAGAAGAGCCTCACCATGACCTCCACCCCCAAGGCCGAGCGGCGCGTGTCCGCTGCGCTGGTCGCGCTCTCGCTCGTGCCCATCCTGGCCGGCGCCGGCCGTCTGACCGAGCTGGCGGGCGGCGCCGAGCTCACGCCGCACAACGCGCGGTTCTTCGCATCGCCGCTGCCGGTGGTGCTGCACGTCCTCTGCGCCAGCGTGTACTGCGCCCTGGGTGCCTTCCAGTTCGCACCGGACTTTCGCCGTCGGCGGCCCGGTTGGCACCGCGTCGCCGGGCGGCTCCTGGTCGCGTGCGGCCTCGTGGCCGGGCTCTCGGGCTTGTGGATGACGCTGTTCTATCCCCGCGCCGAAGGCGACGGTGAGCTCCTCGACGGCCTGCGGCTCCTCTTCGGCTCGGTGATGGTGCTGTCCCTCGTCCTGGGGCTGGCCGCGCTCCCGCGGCGGGACGTCGTTGGCCACCGGGCCTGGATGATTCGAGGTTACGCTGTCGGTCTGGGCGCGGGCACGCAGGTACTGGTCTCCGTGCCCTGGTTCCTCATCGTCGGAACGCCGGGCGAGCTCGCCAGAGCGCTGCTGTTGGGCGCCGGCTGGGTCATCAACCTCGCCGTGGCCGAGCGGGTCATTCGTCGCCAACCCGCCTCCCCCGTCCGCGCTGCCGAGCTGCTCACGGTACGAGCCAACGTCGGGAACGCCTCACACCCGCCGCGGGCCCCCTGATTCGACCCGGTCAGCGGTGTCCAGGACACGGGCGTGACCTCCCCCGTGGGGCGCGCTCGCTCAAAATGGCGAAAGTCGAGTCAGGGCCGCTACCCGCACCGGTTCGCACAAGGGGTGACTCACTTCCGTCCTCGGGGGTTCGACGTGGCGGGTCGAGCGGTCCGGAACACGGGCGCGTAGCACTGCCCATCCATGTACAGGTAGCCGTTGTCGTCACAGCCCTTCCGGTCCAGGGCCTGCTTCAGCCAGCAGTACCCCTGGATGGGAACCTGCCCCGGGCTTGGACAGCGGCCCTTGGAGTCTGTCCGCCGCTGTCCCGGGAAGGGGTTGAGGGGAACGTCCTGGGTGATGGTCGCCCACGCGGAAGGTGGCGTGGCGGAGCACGAAGGCGCCATCAGGGCGGAGTCCCCGACGGCCACCGAGCCGCCGTCCCTTGCCTCCAGTCGCACGGAGACGCTCGCCTCCGTGGGGACGCCTCCGTGCCGCGTGCTCAGCAACCACGCGATTCCCACCGCCACCACGGAAACCGCGGCGGCGGCGGCGACGCTCCAGGGCCTCGTGCTCCCGATTCGCTCCCGCGACGAAATGCGCCGCGCGGATGCGTTCACATGGGCGGGCCAGGCTTCTTCCGGTGTGAAGAGAGGCACGTCCGCCGCTGGCCCTGCTTCACGCGCGGCGGCCTCCATCGCTTCGGCCAGCTCGCCTGCGCTGCCGCGCGCCTCCGGATGCACGGAGAGCATCCGGGAAACGAGGGCATCCAGCTCCACGCAGCAGCGCCCATTGAGGACTCGCGGAGCGAGGTGGAGCGGGCCTTCGCGTCGCCACAGGCGAGCCCCCTCACCCGCCAGTCCCAGCTCGCGAGCGTACTCGCCGGTCACCAACCGCCAGGCGGTGACGCCCAGCGCGAAGACGTCATCCGCCGGTCCGGGCGCATAGGGCACGGACGGGTCGGGACCGGGAAGCAGGACGGAGCGCCACGCCTCCGGCGCACGGTAGGCCGGCGTTCCTGGAGGAAATGGCGGCCAGGTGATGGTCGCGGCGCCAATGTAGTGGCCGGAGCCGAAGTCGGTCAGGAAGGCTTGGGCATCTCCATCCCTCACGACGACGTTGTCGCCCTTCACATCACGGTGCACGCCGCCTGCCGCATGCGTGGCCTCCAGCGCCCGCGCGAGACTGGCGAGGCACGAGAGCACCTGCCGGGAGGTGGGCCGTTGCTCCATCGCCCAGTCATAGAGAGGTAGGCCGTCCAAGAACTCCATGGCGAGGTACGGGTAGACAGTGCCAGCCGGGCCCTGCCATTCCCCGTGGCCGACGAGGCGAGGGACGTTGGGATGGCGGATGCGTGAGAGCAACTCCGCTTCTCGTGTGAAGCGTTCATCCCGAGGACGCAGGGCCAGCTTGAGCGCCACAAACCCGGGGTGCCCGTCCGCCCTGATGGCGCGATAGACAGCGCCATAGACGCCGCGTCCTCGCCGTTCCAGCACGCGCCACGGCCCCACGCGTGTGCCCGGGCGAAGCCGTGCTGGGTTCAGGTTGCCATGTGCCATGAGAGTCTCGTGAGGAATGCGGTCCATCCACCCGCAGCGAGCCTACCCGCACCGAACCCTGGAAACGCTTTTTGCGCCCGTCCGTACGTGAATTTGAAGAGACGGCGCAGCCCCCATCAACCCGCTCCGTGAGTTCTTTCCGTCAGGGCGGCGCCGACGCGTCGCACCTCGCTCCTGAGGTGCGGCCTTCAGTCAATCCATCCATTCAGGGGAGAGAAACATGCTGAGGAGCTTCTGGAGGAACCGCGTCCTGGTGGCGGCGCTGGCCGCTTCGATGTCCACGCTGTCCGCGGGCTGCGGTGAAGGCGACGACAAGGACCCGAACGACCCGCCGGACACCAAGACCGCGAGGCTGCGCGTCATCCACGGGTCGCCCGACGCCCCAGCGGTGGACATCTATGCCGAGGGCCAGGCGACGCCGCTGTTCACCAACGTGAAGTACGGCGACACGACGGGCTACGCCTCCGTGCCCGCGGGCACGTACAACGTGCAGGTGCGCGCGGCCGGCGCGGCGGCGAGCTCGGCGCCCGCGTACTCCACCGGCCCGCTGACGCTGGGTGCCAACGCCACCGTGAGCGCGCTGGCCTCGGGCCTGCTCGGCTCCACCAACACCCTGCAGGCCTTCCGCGTGCTGCCGCTGGCGGAGGGCTTCGGCGCTCCGGCGGACGGACGGGCGCGCGTGCGCATCGTCCACGCGGGCGCGGACGCGCCCACCGTGGCGCTGGACGTGGGCGATGACGGCTCCTCCGAGGTGACGGGCCTGCAGCGCTTCCAGGACACCGGCGCCACCGGGGTGGACCTGCCCGCGGGCCAGTCCTTCCAGGTGGGCGTGCTCGCGGGAGGCACCAAGGTGACGGCCTTCACCCTCCCCGCCCTGCCGTCTCGCGGCGAGGTGTTCGTCATCGCCACCGGGCAGCTCTCCGCGAAGCCTGGCGCCACCAACGGCTTCGGCCTGCTCGCGGCCGGGGTGGGCTTCATCCGGCAGAACCCCGTCGTCTACGCGCTGCACGCCTCGCCGGACGCGCCCCCCGTGGACATCTTCGCGGGCACCACCGAGCTGGTGGACAACCTGACCTTCGGCCAGCTCTCCAAGCCCATCCAGGTGCCGCCGGGCACGTACACCCTGGACGTCTTCGCGAATGCGCACGGCGCCTCGCGCCCGGCGGGCCCCCCCGCCGGTGCCGACAGCACGCCCGCGCTGGAGGCCGGAGGCCGCTATCTCGTGGTGGCCGCAGGCTTCCTGTCGCCCGGCGCGGGGGACCCGGCGACGTCCACCTTCGAGCTGCTCGCCTTCGCCGACAGCTTCGCCCAGGACAACGACAGCATGAGGCTGCGCGTGGTGCACGCCTCGCCGGACGCGCCCGAGGTGGACGTGGCGCCGCTGGAGAACGGGCTCGTCCCGACGCATGCGGCCTTCAACGACGTGACCTACCGGCAGGCCTCCGCGCCCGAGGGCCTGGAGCTGCCTGCGGTCCAGGCCCGGGTGGGCGTGGCCGCCGCCTCCGCGAGCGACCGCACGCCGGTGGCACGCTTCGACCTCGACACCGGGCTCTTCATCGGCAGGGGCGTCTTCGCGGTGGCCGCGGGAGCGCTGTCGCCCACGCACGGGGAGAACGAGGCGTCCTTCCGGCTGGTGGCGGTGGACACCAGCGCCTCGCCCTGGGTGGCCGTCACCCTGCAGCCCGTCGTGCATTAGCCCCTGCTCGCGGTCCCCAGCGGGCGCCACGGTCCTCCCTCGACCGTGGCGCCCGCCTTCCTCGACCCCGTCCACGCCGTGGGCGGCGCGCTGTGCTTCTCGTGGAGCGCGGTGGCGGTGTGCCTGGGCCTGTTACGTCCTTCTCTTGACCGGTTGCCGAAGAATTGTTTTGAGTTTCGACGGCTCTGCTTTACGCGGATCTCCAATGTACACCTCGTGGTGAGGCCCATTGAAATCCAAGCCATTCGCCGGCATGTACTCTTCATGCAAACGCCTCAGTGTCGGCGCCTCATCGTCATATGAGCCAATGTGCATGATCTGCACCGACAGGCCTTCGTCGTAGGTATCGAAATACACGCCAGGCAAAGCCGCCGGATTCTTCTTGGTCCGCACCACCTCGACTGCCTCGTCAAACATCTCCTTCGTGATCCATTCCGGCTGCATTATCATCATGGTCCACTTCCACTCGTCTTTACGGCGCTGTACGAATGCAGCGGGATCATCGGCACTCCACAATCCCTCGAGCGGCGCGACCACATAGTCCCTGTTTGCCAACTTCTTGCTGGCAAACTTCAAGGTGTATGAAACCGCGTACAGCGCCTGAACTGCATCCCTATAGCTTTGAGCGAGATTTGGATTGCCCTCGCCGTCAGCCATCACAAACGACATCCTGGGCACGACAACCACACTGAATTCCTTGTGCGAAGGAGCATATATCTCCTTATGCAGTGCACGAAGGTTCATCTTTTCAGTGGCCCCATTGGCTGTGCGCACCCGTTGCTCTCTTTCTGTCTGCGGCAGGTTTATTGAGGAGTTCGAGGCGCCCGCGAAGGCGGCCCGGAGGGCACCGCGCCGGGCCTACTTCAGGCGCAGCACCTCCTTGGTCGTCTCGATGAACAACCGCAGCGCCGGCGAACGCTGAGCGTGGCTCGGATAGCAGAGGAAGAGGCCCGGCTCGGTCGGCGCATACGCTGGGAGCACCGCCACCAGCCGCCCGTCCGCGAGCTGGTCTTTGATGGTCATGTCCGCGGTGTACGCGAGGCCGAGGCCCGCCTCCGCCATGGAGATGTACGACTGAAGGTGGTTGGTGACCAGGCCACCCCGCACCGGTACGCGCCACTTGCGCCGGCCCCGCTCGAGCTCCCAGGCGTAGAGGGCATTGCCCGTGGGCCAGCGGAACGTGATGCATTCGTGCTGGAGCAGGTCCTCGGGCTTCCGCGGCGTCCCGTGCTTCGCGAGGTAGGCGGGCGAGCCGACCACGAAGAACTTGAACGGCTCGGTCAGCCGCACCCGCCCCATGTCGCGCGCGATGACCTCGGTGACCTGGAAGGCGGCGTCGTAACCCTCGGCCACGAAGTCGATGGCGGCGCGCTCTTCGACCACGACCTCGAGGGAGACTTGCGGGTAGCGCTGGCGGAACACCGGCACCACCGGCTCCAGCACGTGCGGCACGGCCCCCTGCGAGATGCTCAGCTTCACGCGGCCGACGATGTCTCCCGCCTTCGCGTTCGCGGAGGCGAGCGCCTCGAGCGCGAGCTTCACCGGGGCGCTGGCGTTCTCGAGGAGCCGCGCGCCGGCGTCGGTCGGTGTCACCGCGCGCGTGGTCCGCTGCAGCAGCACCACGCGCAGCAGCTCCTCGAGCTGCCGCACCGAGTGGCTCACCGCCGAGGTCGAGACGCCAAGTTCCCGTGCGGCGCCCGTGAAGCTGCGGTGGCGCGCGACGGCGAGGAACACCGAGAGCTGCGGCAGTGCGGTCTGGAGCTGGTGCGGGCTGGCCATTGTGAAACATCGTTTCATGGCCCTTGCATGATTGCGAGGTGGTGGGCGTGCCGCGCGCGCGGCATACCTTTTCGTGTCCACCTCCACGGGAGCGAACCATGCCCTTGAATCACTACGTCACCCTCGGCCGCTCAGGCCTCCGCGTGAGCCCCTTCTGCCTGGGCGCGATGACCTTCGGCGAAGACCTTGGCCCCGGCTTTGGCTCGAGCGTGAAGGAGTCCGAGCAGATTCTCGACCGGTACCTGGAGCTTGGCGGAAACTTCATCGACACCGCCAACTTCTACACGCGCGGGCACTCCGAGAAGATCATCGGGGACCACCTGGCGCACGACCGGGAGAAGCGCGACCGGGTGGTCATCGCCACCAAGTTCAGTGGCAACCTCTACCCGGGCGACCCCAACGGCGGCGGCTCCAACCGAAAGGCGATTGTCGCGGCCTGCGAGCAGTCCCTGCGCCGCCTGCGCACCGACTTCATCGACCTCTACTACCTGCACATCTGGGACAAGCACACGCCCCTCGAAGAGACTGTCGCGGCGATGCACGACCTCGTGCAGTCGGGGAAGGTCCGCTACCTCGGCATCTCGGATGCGCCGGCCTGGAAGGTCGCGCAGGCACAGCTGCTCGCGCAGTTCCGCGGGTGGGCGCCGTTCATCGCGTTGCAGATCGAGTACTCGCTCGCCGAGCGCACCGTCGAGGGTGAGCTCATTCCCATGGCGCGGGAGCTCGGGCTGGGCGTGGTGCCGTGGTCGCCGCTCGCTTCTGGCCGGCTCAGCGGGAAGTACACGCGCGAGAATGCAGGCAAGGTGACGGGCGGCCGGGCGGCGATGGTCGCGGGACGGGTGAAGGAGAAGGACTACGACATCGTCGAGGTGCTCGCCCGCATCGCCAGGGAGCTGGGCACCACCGTGCCGCGCGTGGCCCTCGCCTGGGTGCGTTCGCAGCCTGGCGTGGGGTCGACCATCATCGGCGGACGGACCCTCCAGCACTTCGAGGACAACGTGCAGGCGCTCGAGGTGACGCTGACGGCCGAGCAGCTCGCGGCGCTCGATGCGGTCTCCGCGCCGGAGTTGCCGTTCCCCATCCCGTTGCTGCGGCACGCGTCAGGGGTCTACGCCGGTGGGACCACCATCAATGGGGAGCCGTCACAGCCTTCGCCGGTGCTGCCGCAACGGCGCGGCGAGCACCATTGACGGGACTGTCGAGCCCAACCCAGAACCAGACCTCAGCGGCGATCTCCATCGTCGCGAGATTGAGCAGGAACGTAGGTCAACCTGAGCACATCCTCGCCAATCCGCTCATGAGTCATGAGGCGGAGCGGCGGCCGGGGTCCGGCGAAATAGGGTGTGCCGTGGCCAAGCACGACGGGGTGCAGGTAGATACGATACTCATCGATCAGGCCGAGTTCGGTGAGGCTGCGCGCCAGGTCAGGGCCAGCAACTTCGATCTCCCCGGTGCGCTCGGCCTTCAGCTCGCGGATCGCGCCCTCGAGATCATCTCCAACAAGCGTGGCATTGGGGCCGACCGACTTCAACGAGCGCGAGACGACCCATTTCGGCTGCTTCCGCCACGCCGCCGCGAAGGCGCGTTTCTCTGCATCCCATTCAGGATGCTCGTCGTCCCAGTAGCGCATGAGCTCATACATCTTGCGACCGTACACACTGCCCGCCTGCCCCTGAGCCTCCTCGATGAAGTGGCGGAAGAGCGTGGGGCCTGGCCCAAACTTCATATGGTCGACGTAGCCGTCCAGGGACTGGTTCATGCCGAATACGAGCCTGGCCATACCCACTTCCTTTCCTTACGCACACATCCGCACGGTTATGATTGCATTATGCAAGTGGTTGTGAGCCAGGTCGACTGATTTCATATCGCAACTGGTTTTTGGGGTGCGCATGAACGCCCCACGCTCGGGCTGCCCGATCAATCTGACGCTCGAGGCGCTGGGGGATCGCTGGAGCCTGAGCGTCGTCCGCGACCTGATGTTCGGCAACCGCCGCCACTTCCGCGAGTCGGTGAGCATCAGGGAAGATGTCGCGTGAGAGGACGTGCGCTGATGAGCTGGGAGTTTGTGCTGAAGGTCGGTACGGACTGGCGAGGTCCGCGCGCGCAGCAGATCGCCCGCGCCATCGCCGAGGAGATCCAGCGTGGGCGCCTGGCACCAGGAGACCGGCTCCCATCCACGCGCAAGCTGGCGGCGCAGCTGGGCGTCCACCGCAAGACGGTGGTCGCTGCGTTCTTCGAGCTGGCGCGGGAGGGCTGGATCACCAGCGAGCGAGCGAAGGGGACCTACGTCTCGCTCGAGCTGCCGGTGTCCCCCGAGTCCTCGGGGAAGGCGATGGCGAGGGCTGCCGGATTCCGGTTGCCACGGCTCGAGCTCCCCGGGTCCGCGGCGTCTCGACGCGCGGAGCTGCTGCTGTTGGGCGGAATCCCGGAGCTCTCGTTCATCCCCCGCGCCGCGTTGTCGCGCGCGTACCGCCACGCTCTCGACGGCCGCGGCGCCCGAAGGCTGCTCGACTATGGGGACCCGCGAGGCGAACCGCGGCTGCGCGAGGCAGTGGTCGAGATGTTGACGCGCAGCAGGGGCGTGCGCGCGACGCTCGACACCATCAACATCGTCCGCGGCACCCAGCAGGGGCTGTACCTCGCGGCGCGGACCCTGCTCGCGCCAGGAGACTGCGTCGCGGTCGAGGCGTACAGCCACCCGGCCTTCCGAGGCGTGTTCCAGCTCGTCGGCGTGGAGGTGGTGCCCATTCCGGTGGACGGTGAAGGCCTGGACGTCACCGCGCTCGAGGCGGTCTGCGCCACCCGGCAGGTGAACGCCGTCTACCTCACGCCGCACCACCAGCTCCCCACCACGGTGACCTTGAGCGCGCCCCGGCGACTGAGGCTGCTGGAGCTGGCACGCCAGCGAGGCATGCTCATCCTCGAGGACGACTACGACCACGAGTTCCAGTACGAGGGTTCGCCCGTGTTGCCGCTGGCGCACTCGGACCGCTTCGGCGTAGTCGTCTACTTCGGCACGCTGTCGAAGATTCTCGCTCCCGGCCTCCGGTTGGGCTTCGTGGCGTCCACCCCCGAGGTCGCTGAGCGCATCGCGAGCTATCGCGCGTACGTCGACCAGCAGGGGGACCACATCGTGGAGCGCGCGGTGGCGGAGCTCATCGAGGACGGAGAGCTCGAGCGACACGTCCGCCGAGCGCGGCGCCTCTATCGCTCACGACGGGACGCGCTCGCGGAAGCGCTGACGCGCCACGTCCCCGACCTCGTCTTCACGGCGCCGAATGGCGGACTGGCCATCTGGGCACAGGCGCCGGGCGCGGACGTCGACGCCTGGCTCCAGCACGCGCTGGCCGCCGGCGTGTCGTTCCAGGCGGCGAGCCACTTCTTGCTCGGAGCCGCACCCCGCGACTTCGCTCGCCTCGGTTTCGCCGCGTGCGATGAGGCTCAGCTCGTCGAGGCGGCGCGCCGTCTCGGCAAGGCGTACGCGGAGGCCATGAGCCGCGCAGCGCTCCCGCCCCGTCGGCGCTGACGGCGTCGCCGCGCTGCTCACGCCCGACTGGACCCCTTCGTTTTCCGGAACTGGACCCATATGCAGAAGTCCTCCCGTCATTTCTTCCCGCGAACCCCAACGGGAGAAACCGATGACGAGACGATTGCTGATTGGCGGGTGGGTCCTGGCGCTTGCGAGCTGTGGTGACCCGTCGACCCAAGACCTCCAGACGCTGCAGGAGACCCAGGAGGTCTCCAGTTCCGCTCCGCTGCTCGTTCAGCCCGGGAGCGCCCAGCAGCTGCTCGCGGTGACGAGCGACGATTACGTGCTCTACCAGGAGGGCACCGAGGTCTTCGCCTCGGCCCTCATTCCAGGAGCGCAGCGGCAGCGCGTGGCCTCCGTCCCGGCGGGAAACCTCGCCTTCGTCTACGCCTCCGGCAAGGTGGCGTTCGTCTGGACGAATCCCGACCGTACGAAACCCGGGTTTGGCGTGAGCCCGCTGTGGGTCTGGAGCGCGGAGTCCGGCGCGAACTTCGCTTCGGACGGTTCGCCGATCGGAACCTTCTCTACCGCGGCGAGCCCCGACGGGCGTTCGGTCCTGTACCCCACGCGCGGCAGCGCGGATGGAACCTCGGGAGACCTCGAGCTGGCGTCGGCCGACCTCTCGTGGCGCACGACGATGGCCGCCGGCATCCCGATGGGGTTCCCCTTCGGCTATTGCCGTCCGTGGGCGAGCTTCGTGGGCAGCGGCGACTCCGCGCACCCGGTCGCGCTGTACTGCCGGCCCGGGGAGAGCACCGCGACGCTGTCCAGTTGGAGAGGGAGCACGAAGGCCGACCTGCTCAGCGGCGTGGCGACGCCGCCCTTCTTCACCGCGGACGAGAGCGGAACCACCTTCTTCACCACGCTCGCGTCTCCGTCCACGGCCGTCGTGGTCTCCGAGCATCGAGCGCCCATCGTCGTCGACCAGAATGTCACTCGCACGGGCTTCATCACCAGGGACGGGGTCGTGTATGTCGGCCTCGTCGGCACCCGGCCGGCGCTGAAGCGGTTCGACCCGGCCACCGGCGAGCGGACCACGCTGGTCGAGAACATCCGCGGCTTCCTGACGACACTCGCCGGCTCGGACCTCATCACCAGGCCCTGGGGCTCGCCGGACCGCAAGAAGCTCGCTTATTTCACCCGGGCGTCGAGCTCTGGACTCGATCAGAACCAGGTCGACGTGCGCGGTGCGCGCCAGGCGGTCGTGATCGACGCCGAGCCTCGCAACTGGAGCGGTGTTCCCAGCTTCACCGCCGACTCGAAGCATTTCCTGTTCGCGCGCTCGACCGACGCGGCGAACGGGCTGGGTGCCCTCTTCGCTCAGTCCGGCACGACCTCGCGGCAATACAGCGATGACAAGGCGTGGAACTACCTGCCGGCCAGGGGGAGCAAGGTCTCGTACCTCGACAACTTCGACCTCGGCACGTTCACGGGCGACCTGAGGGTCGTGGACGTCTCCAGGAAGACCCTGGAGCCGCGGCGCATCGCCACCGGCGTCGACGCCAACTTCCTGGCGAGCCCAGACGGCCGCCTGCTCATCTACACCCGCAACGCGCCCGGGGTGACCGCCGGGGTCTACGTGGCGCGCGCCGAGCCCTAGCGCGTCCGGACGAGGGCGCGGAGGTGTCCATCGCCGCGCCGCGTGAAAGCAAGGCCCTGTGGCACCTTGCGGCGCCACGGGGCTCTTCGCCCGAGCGATGCTCCCGGCCGGTGGACAGGCCGCTTGAGCTCCCTTGGGGTACATGCCTTCCCAGGCCGCGCGCACCTCCTCCGCACCTGCTTGAGGGGGCAGACACGCCCGCCGGGGCCCGTGCAGGCGGCCCCGGCGGTGGGATTCGACTCTTCAGCGACGGGAGGCGGACTTACGGGGCGCGGTCCGGCTCCACGCTGAGGCAGGGCTCCATCTTCTCGGGGGCAACGAGGAAAGGCTCCTCGCGATCCAGGTACCGGGAGATGCCCGGCGTGGCGAAGCCAATCTGGCCGCCGCCGTCGTACAACAGGGCCGCCCAGTCGTTCTGCGACGTGGGGAACACATCCGTCAAGTCGCCGTCGCGGTTGAAGTCCAGCGCATAGGTGTTGAAGTCGTATTGGCGGTTGTTGTTGAAGTCGACGAAGTCGGTTGCAGAGAACATAGACACCTGGGCGCCGTTGAAGCGCAGCCCGTAGATCTTGCCCAGGTCCGACTCGGTGGTCGGGGCGACGGGCGCGAACGCGGTGAGATCGTAGACGGCCGCCTCGCTGATGGAAGCCACCCGCACACGCGAGTAGTCGAGCGCGCCGACCTTGCCGCCAAGTTCGAATCCATAGAACTGGTATTCGTAGTTCATGATGCTCAGGTAGTTGGGCTTGTAGTTGTCGTCGTCATTGCCACCGTGGAGCAGGCCCAGGTCGTGCCCCAGTTCGTGCATGAGGGTGCCGGCATTCTGTTGCTCCGTGCCATTGAAAGAGGCCACCGTCACCAGGAAGTCATGCGCGGGGACGCCGCGAGCGATACCGCTGGAGAAGCCTCCGTTGTATCGTTTCGCGAACACCATGTAGTGAAAGTAGGGCGCGCGGGCGGCGGCGAAGTACTTCCCCTTGATGACGTCGAATTCCGTCCACACGGGGTTCAGGTCCATGTCCGCGTCCGCGGCGGCGATCTCCTGATCCACCACCAGGTGCAGCGTGATGCCTGTGGACCCATCCGGGTTGCTCACCGGCGCGCTGGCGAAAGCCGTGACGACCTTGTCCAGCGTGGCCTGGGGGGGCCTGAGGGTGGGATAGTAGTCCATCTCCACGAAGACGTCCTTCTTGCGCGGGTTGGCGCCGAGAGCACTCAGATCCAGGCCGCCGAAGCCGAACGTCTCTACGTAGTCGCTGAGGCGGTCCCCATCCGTGTCAGCCTTGTTGGGATCGGTGCCCAACACAACCTCCACGATGTCACAGATGCCGTCACGGTCTGTATCCAGTGAGGTCAGGAGGCAGCCGACAGGGAGCGGGAGAGGCACAGCCTCTGCCACCATCTCATCCTGGCGGGTGCTGGGCTGTGCCGCGTCCGGAGGGGCCACGTCGCCACAGGCGCTCAAACCCAGGAAGGCCAGGGAGGCTGTCAGCAGACACTTATGAAGCTGTGACATAATTATCCTTTTGCATCAATGATTAGCATTTCGCCAATCGCCGCCATCATCGTTGGATGCGCATGGAATTGAAACAGGTATTGGGCTGATTGAGCCGATTTCGGCAGTCCTGATCATGTCTGGCCAGAAGCACTGGAAAAAGACATGCGGCCTGTCGCGCCGAGTGTGGCGCATTTCATTCCAGACTCCGACATCCGTCGAGTGGCGTCCGCGCTCCGGGCACGCGCCACGTCATGCGCGCGTCCAGGCCCGCCTCTTTGAAGACCCGCTTTGCCTCGTCGAGCGGCTGCCGGAAGTGGCTCCAGCCGTCGTAGTGCGCCGGCACCCTGCGGCACGCGCCCAGCGCCTCCGCCGCTCGCACTGCTTCCCTTGTGTCGAACGTGTAGCGGTCCCGTGACGGGGAACCCCACGCTCCCCAGGTGCAGGAAGGCCGTGTGGATGCGGAAGCGCCTCGCGACCTCCCCCCTTCAGGGAGAATCCCTCCAGGAACGCCGGGCAGCAGGCGCCCACACACTTCGTCAGGGGCGGAGCGCGCGCTCCCTCAAGCAGGTGCGCAGGAGGCGAGCGCGGGGCTTGAGGCAGCGGCCAGGAAGGAGCGGATGAAGGAGAGGACACCGCGAGTGGACTTTCGCAGAGTTGCTCAGGAGGACGTTCGACTTCGACGTGTTGGCCTGCGTGAGGTGTGGAGGCAGGCTCAAGGGTCTTGGCGTACGTGAAGGGGGCCCCCGGGGTGCGGGCAATTCTGGAGCACCTGGGCTTGCCCACGGCATGTGCGAGGTGGGCCCCGGCACGAGGGCCACCCCAGGCCGCGGGGTGTTGAGGCTCAAGAGGCGCCAAGAGCTCCAGGCCCCTGCTACGCACCTGATGGGAGCGCGGTCTGGGCAGGCGTGTACCCCAAGGGGCTCAAGCGGCCTGTCCACCGGACGGGAGCATCACTCGGGCGGCCCCGTCAGCGGCCCTCCTCGGGCGCTCTGCACCCTCCCTCCCCATCAACAGGGCCCCCATCCCTCTTATGCGTCGTCACCGCTCGGCAGGTCGTAAGTGTTCGCCGTGCCCCGTCCCGACGCCATGCTGCCGTAGTGGTTCTTCCGGCCCACCGCCATGCCGCGCACCTGCCGCTCCACATGGTTGTTGTCGAGGGGCACCCGGGGGTGCGCAGGAAGACGGTCAGCCCGTCCCACAGCTTCAGCATGTACTTGAGGGCCTTGGGATGAGGGGCGAAGAGAAGACTTCGGCCAGCACCGCCTCGTAGGACTTCTGCAGGTGGACCCGAGTCCCTCACACGAAGTCTTTGACACCCTCTCGGCTTTGGTCACACACCGGCCCATCTCATGGCTTTGGCACCAGCGTCGGAATCGATGCGAAGCTCCGCGGGTCATGCGCGACGACGATGGTCATCTCCGGGTATCGCGCTGATATCGCGGCCATATGCGCGAGGTTCTCACGGACGAGCCGAGGCTCGACATCCGCGAGGCGCTGCGTGAGCGGGCGCTCCTCCTGCTCGGCGACACCCTCCAATTGCCAGGCGAGGTCTCCGATAAAGGCGTAGCGCTTGTTGTCCGGAAGCGTCACGAAGACAATCACAGAGCCCGGCGTATGGCCGGGCGCCGGGACGATCACCACCGTACCATCTCCGTAGACATCATGGCTCTCCGAGAAGCCGAGATAGGGGTGCGCCTCGAATCGATACTCTTCGAAATGCAGCGACTGGATGCTTCTTGCGGAGGCCGTGGTGAAGTCTTCACCTTGGACGAAGCTTCGTTCCGCGGGAGGTATCCAGACAGGCACTTCGGGAAAATCCGCAGCGCCGCTGATGTGGTCCCAGTGGGAGTGGGTCAAAAGGATCGCGCGCAGCCGGGTCAGCTCATTCCCGCTCGCTTGGAGTTGCTCGCGCACGGTCTTGCTCAGCGAGTAGCGTGTCAGGAGCCGAAAGAAGAGAGGCAGCTTCGCGAGGTGCTGTTCGATATCCCGGCCGAACCCGGTGTCGATCAAGAGGTCACCCTTGGGGTGCTTGATCAGGGTCGCGGTCATTGAGAACTCTCGCGGCTCGAAGAGAGAGCCACCGCGATACCCAAAGGACGCGCTGCGGTAGGTGGCGCCGGTCGGAAGCCGGGCAATCGACATCTCGGAAGGCGCGGAAGCCGGCGGGAGCGCGCCGATCTCGAAGGTCTTCGATACGGAGAACGGCGACGCACGATAGGTAGACAAGAGCCCCAGTGGCAGCAGATAGAGCGCGAGAGAGAGCGCTCGCAGGGGACGAGAGAACGAGCGCAGAAAAGAAAAGCCAGCGACGCAGGCACTGCCAATCAGAGCGCCAGCAACGACCAGCCAGGAGGTCGGCCCGTGAGCGCTCAAGAACAGAATCCATACTGCGAGCAGGACCGGCGCGACGCACGCAAGGAGCCATTTCATCGGGGATTGCCTGGAGCCTCGGCGCATCGGCGAAGGCGATGCGCTGCTCTCGCGAGTGGTCGGAGAGGGCGTCCACGTGGAGCGCGGGTCCGAAGACATGAGCAACTGTGTCCCGGTTGCCCGCGCGAGCCCAGGAAAAAAGGAGACCGCGCGCCGTGATATCGTAATGGGGCCTCAGGTGTTCTCCGGGCAGATCACATCGTGCCACTTGCGGCCGTCGAACATCGCGATGTCGGACGGGCCGAAGGAGTACAGCACATCCTGCGTCGCCGACAGGCGATAGGTGGTGCGCGGTTCCTTCGAATGAATCTTGACGTCCCGTAGGCTGCCTTGGCGAAGGACCGCCAGGCGGTTGTCCGACAGCGTCAGGTAGAGCTTGTCCTTGAATTGCTCCACGGCCCAGCAATTGCCTTTGAAGGAAGAATCGCCAATGGATTGCAAGTGAGGTCCCGAGCCCCGGAAGACGCTACCTTCCGCGCCGCAAGCCACCAAGTCACCGGATGCGAAGCAGCGAACGTCGTAGAGGTTCTGGTGGGTCGGGCTGGCGATCGCTCGCCACGTCCGGCCATCGAAGTGCCAGATGATGCCTTTCAGCCCGACGGCATAGACGTCATGGTCCGAAAAGCCATCAATCGCCAGGAAGTTGAGGTTCTTGCCGAGGTCGAACTGTTCCCACACGCCTCTGCTTCGACGGTAGATCTGCCCGGCCCAGCCGCACGCGAAGACGGCTGAGCCAATCGCGCGGATGCGCTCCATCGGCCCTGCTTCTTCGGCGCCTTGAAGTTGCTTCACCTGGAACCGGCCGGCCATGTTGTCCACGGCCAGCTGCGCCTTGCGGGGCGTTGCATGTTTGACCAGCCCGTTCTTGCCGAGCGCCACCACCTCAGCCCGCTCTCGCACATAGGTGATTGAAGTAATGAAGTCCTCTTCGACCGAGTGGTAGCCCCATTCGCCGTCGAGCAGACAGCCGATGACGGACGAATCCGCGTCACGGTGCTCGTGCATGCCTGCGCCGAAGAAGAACTGTTCGCCGTCGATGGCCACGCCGTCGGAAAAGAAGAGTCCAGGCCTGGCCATGTCGAGCTCCCATGATTCGTGTTGTTCTGTGTCGCTATCACATCCTCTTGCCCTTCTGAGGAAAAGCCCGGCAACCCCTGAGGATTGCCGGGCTTTGAATGGCCTCGTTGTCCATCAGCCCCACCGTCAACCGATGGAGGGGCGAGCGCGGGGCCCCTCCCGCTACCAGACCTCGCAGGTGTTCGGCCGCACCATGCGGCTGCCCGCCTTGCATTGGAACGCTTCCGCGAACGCCGGCAGGTTGCTCAGCGTGCCATTCGCGCGGAACCGCCCCGGCGCGTGCGGGTCCGCCAGCAGGTTCTGGCGCTGCACGTCCGGACGCCACACCTCGCACCACAGTTGTACGTAGCTCAGGAAGAGCTCCTGGCGCGGCGTGTACTCCCGCAGCCCGGGCGCCACCGTTCCCTCGGCGGCCTCGCGCGCCAGGAGCGCTTCGTACGCCACCCGCAGGCCCCCGAGGTCCGCGATGTTCTCCCCGAGCGTCAGCTCCCCATTTACATACGTCCCCGGCAGTGCCTCATAGGAGGCATACTGGTCCACCAGGCACTGGGCCCGCTCCTCGAAGCGCTCCGCCACCGGCGCCGCCCACCAGTCGCGCAGCGAGCCCTCGCCGTCGTAGTGCCGCCCCTGGTCATCGAAGCCGTGCGTCAGCTCGTGCCCCATCACCGCCCCGATGGCGCCGAAGTTCGACGCCAGCGAGGCGCTGACGGCGAAGAAGGGCCGCTGGAGGATGCCCGCCGGGAACACCATCTGATTGCGCGTGGGCGCGTAGTACGCATTCACCTCGACGGGCGACATGGCCCACAGCCCGTCATCCGCCGGCGCATCCAGGCTGGCCGCGTTGTCCCGGTACGCCTTGCGCGTCAGCGCGAGCTGGTTGCCCAGGTAGGACGTGGGCCCGATGCCCAGCCCCGCGTAGCTCACCCACCGGTCCGGGAAGCCGACGTCGTCGCGCACCTTCGAAAGCTTCGCGAGCGCCTCCGCCCGCGTCGCGTCATCCAGCCAGGACGCCGCCTCCACCCGCTGGCGGAACGAGGCGCGCACCGCTTCCAGCACCCGGCGCGCCTCGGCGCGGCTGTCCTCCTTGAAGTAGCGCGCCACGTAGGGCCGCGCGAGCGCGTGCCCCATGTCCGACAGCGCGCTGTTGTAGCAGGTCCACCACCGCGGGGCCGCCTCCTGCTGGCCGGCGAAGAACCGGCCGTGGAAGTCGAACTCCTCCGTCAGGACCTCCTGGTCCAGCGCGCTGGCCGCGGCCTCCAGGAGCTTCCAGCGCAGGTAGCTCTTCACGTCCTCCAGCGGCTGCTGCGCCAGGAATGAATCCAGCGCGTCGAAGTACGAGGGGACCTGCACGTTCAGCTCCTCGAAGCTGGCCACCCCCGCCTCCCGCCAGAAGGCGTCCCAGCCGAACCGCGGCACGCGCGCCACCAGGTCCACGCGCCGGGTGCGGTGGTAGGTGGCCAGCGGGTCCCGCTGCGACGCGCGGTCCTGCGAGGCCTGGGCCAGCGCCGTCTCCAGGCGCAGCACCGCGTCCGCGTCGACCCGAAGGCCCGGCGCCAGCAGCGCGGCGAGCCGCGACACGTGCTGCCGGTAGCGGGTCCGCACGGGCTCGTATTGCGCGTCGAGGTAGTAGTGCCGGTCCGGCAGCGACAGCCCGCCCTGGTCCAGCGTGACGAGGTGGCGGCGCGCATCCGCCGGGTCGACCCCGACGTAGAAGGAGAAGAGCGGCTCCGCGCCCACCTCCCACAGCTTCGCCACCGCCCGAGGCAGCTCCTGGACGCTCGTGACTGTATCCACGGTGCCCAGCAGGGTCTGCAGCTCCGCGCGCGATGCCCGGAGCGCCGGCGCATTCATGCAGCTGCGGTAGTAGTCCGCCACCAGCGCGCCTTCCGGGTCATCCGCCTGGTGCTTCCCCGCGAGGTTGTCATCGATGATGCGTTGCAGGATGGGGTACTGGTCCTGGTAGGGCTTGAAGAAGCGCGCGTCGTACGAGGCATCGTCCGGGAGCGCGTGGCTCTTCACCCATCCTCCACAGGCGAAGGCATAGAAGTCCTCGCAGGGGTTGACGGACCTGTCGATGGCCGAGAGGTCCACGTGGGTTTCCCGCAGCGGCTCCTCGACCGGGTCCTCCGTGTCACCACAGCCCATGCCCATCACGAGTACCGCGAGGGTGCATCCCCACCAGGCTCTTTGCATGCCGGCGTTCCTATCACAGTCCGCCGGCACGCCTGAAGCGGCCTCCGGGGCGATGTCTGGGATTGCAGCCCGCGTGCGCTGGAATGCACAGGGGCGATGGCGTTGGAGTCCCAGTCCCGCTGGCGCTCGTAATCGCCTGGGCAGATTGGTTTTGGACGGACGTGGAGGCTCCCTCAAGCAGGTGCGCAGGAGGCGAGCGCGGGGCTTGAGGCAGCGGCCAGGAAGGAGCGGATGAAGGAGAGGACACCGCGAGTGGACTTTCGCGGAGTTGCTCAGGAGGACGTTCGACGTTCGACGTGTTCGCCTGCGTGAGGTGTGGAGGCAGGCTCAAGGGTCTTGGCGTACGTGAAGGGGGCCCCCGGGGTGCGGGCGATTCTGGAGCACCTGGGCTTGCCCACGGCATGTGCGAGGTGGGCCCCGGCACCAGGGCCACCCCAGGCCGCGGGGTGTTGAGGCTCAAGAGGCGCCAAGAGGTCCAGGCCCCTGCTACGCACCTGATGGGAGCGCGGTCCGGGCAGGCGTGTACCCCAAGGGGCTCAAGCGGCCTGTCCACCGGACGGGAGCATCACTCGGGCGGCCCCGTCAGCGGCCCTCCTCGGCCCCTCTGCACCCTCCCTCCCTCTCAACAGGGCCCCCCATCCCTCTTATGCGTTGACCAGCATGGCGGCGCATGACCACAGCAGCCCCCACCGCAGCGGCAGGTAGTCAGCGGACATCGTCTACCCTCATGCCGACGGAGACGAACGCTCCCTCTCGCTGCACGATGTCGTGATGCCCCACGTCAGCCGCGCCCAGGGGAGCTTCCTGTTCCCGCGCCCAGCCGACTTCCGGCAATAGCAAATGCAACAGCAACACAATAGCCCGGCCTCGACGCACGGCCACGTACGCATCCTGTGAGTGCCCCGCCAGGGGTAAGGACATAGGTTCCCCGTTCGTCCGATGGAACGCCAGTCGGAGGTGCCCCCTCAGCGGGTCCCTGGAGAGAACGCCCCCACGGGCCGACTGGCGAAGACGCGGCGCCGCGCCATACCAGGCGCCGGACCCCACCCGCCTGTCCGCCATGTCGGGCACGGCACGAGAAGGCCCGGCCCGGCGCCCACGGCAGGACACGTCTCTGCGTCCGGGGTCGGGAACGCGGCGGCGCGCAGGACATATCGCCGGCCCGGACGTGGAGAAGCGGACGCCGCCCTGCCCTCCGGTGCGCTGGCCCCCACCGGCGCGTCCCTACCCATCCCATTCTCTCGATTCTATGCGTAGGATGCCCCTTGCCAGCCGCCGCCTCATGCAGGGCCAGCGCCTGCTCCAGCCGTGAGACGGCCTCGGCATACCGGCCCGCCACGAAGAGCGTGTTTGCCTCCTCATGCGCTGCCTGGGCCTGGGCCAGCCGCGGGTCCTGGGGCACCTCCCCGGCCTCCGCCGCCAGCGCACCGCACAGGACAATGATTGCCATCCACCTGGAAACCTGCCGCATGTCCGCCCCCCGCCCCCTCATCGCAGATTTCCTGCATGACTTTCCACCAGGCGGGCTCATCCTTGTGCGGGACTCCATCTTCCGCCCGCCCCTGCCCTCGGAGCACCCATGCCGCGCCTGCTTCGCCGGACCCTCGCCCTCTGCCTGCTGCTGGGCGCCAGCGCCGCTGTGCCCCTGCTCCCCGGTGCGGCCTCGGCCCTGGACGACAAGTCCCGCCATGACCTCACCTCCCTGCGCATCGTCACCAAGATCATCCTCTACGTGAAGGAGAACTACGCCGACGTCACGCGAGTCAAACCCAGGGAGATGATGATTGCCGCGCTGGATGGGGCGGAGAAGGCGGTCCCCGACCTCATCGTCGAAGGCAATGCGGACGCTGGCACCGTGAAAATCAGGGCCGGCTCCGAGACGAGGGAATTCGACATCACGCACGTCGACACACTCTGGAAGATGTCCTTCGCCTTGAAGGATACCTTCCAGTTCATCCACGCCAACGCGCGCCCCCTGGAGGACTCCCGGGAGGTGGAGTACGCCGCCGTCAACGGCATGCTCTCCACGCTGGACCCGCAGTCCGCGCTCATCCGCCCCGAGCTGTACTCGGAGCTGAAGCAGTCCTTCAGGGGCGATCTGGGCAGCCTCGGCACCGTCTTCCAGTTTCGCGAGGGCCGCCTCCTCGTGGTCAACGTGCTGCCCAACGGGCCCGCGCGGCGCGCCGGCCTCCAGGCGGACGACCACATCCAGAAGATCGACGGGGCGGACACCGGAGGCATGGACCTGGCGGAGGCCGTGTCCAGGATGCGAGGCCCGGTCGACAGCGAGGCCACCCTCACGGTGATGCGCAAGGGCTGGGACAAGCCCCGGGTGATGACACTCGTCCGCGCCACGGTCTCCGTTCCAAGCGTGCGGCACGCGCTGCTGGCCGGGAACGTGGGCTATGTGCGGCTGGAGAACTTCCAGGGCATCACCCTCCGGGATCTGCAGGCCGCCCTCCAGCAACTGAGCCAGGACTCCGGGCCGGACGGCCTCCAGGGCCTGGTGCTCGACCTGCGAGGCAACACCGGCGGCCTCCTCACCCAGGCCATCCAGGCCGCCGACCTCTTCCTTTCCAAGGGCACCATCGTCACCACCGTCGGCCAGTCCGGCAAGCTGCGCGAGGAGAAGCAGGCCCGGGCCGAGGCCAGCGACGCCACCTGGCCCATCGCCGTCCTCGTCGATGGCAGCACGGCCTCGGGAGCGGAGATTGTCGCTGGCGCGCTCAAGAACCTGGACCGGGCCGTCATCATCGGCCGGCGGACCTACGGCCAGGGCACGGTGCAGGTGCTGTACGACTTCCCGGACGGCTCGGCGCTGGAGTTGACCATCGCCAGGTTCCTGACCACGGGCGATGTCCCCGTCCAGGGGGTCGGCATCATTCCGGACCTCGAGCTGGCACCCGCCCGTCTTCAGAAGGAGGGCGTGGGCTTCTTCACGCCGCGCAAGCCCATGCCCGGCGCGGACCCGGGGAGCCCCTCCGGAGCGGCCTCCTCCCAGCAGTCCCCTGCCCTTCGGGCGCCGGCCGCGCGGATTGGCTACCTCCTGGAGGGCGGCAGGGCCCCCGGCGCCGAGGCGGCCGAGTGGAATCCGGAGGCGCCTCTCGAGGACTTCGAGGTGCGCTTCGCCCGGGACTTCGTGCTGAAGGCCCCTTCCGCCGAGCGCGGCAGGATGTTGCAGCTCGGCAGGGACTTCGTGGAGCAGCGCCGCCGCGAGGAGGAGGCGCGCGTCCACGCCGCCATCGCCGCGCTCGGCATCGACTGGAGCCCGGGCCCCACGCCGAAGACGCCCCGCCTGGCCGTCACGCTCGCGCCGGGTGGAGACGCGGCGGTGCGGGCCGGGGACGTGCTGGAGCTGGAGCTGACGGTGAAGAACCAGGGCGACGAGCCGGTGCACCGGCTGCGCGCGTGGACGGACTGCCCGGACAACGGCGTGCTGGACCGGCGGGAGTTCCTGTTTGGCATGGTGAAGCCGGGCGAGACGAAGTCCTGGAAGGTCTCCGTCCCCGTGCCCGCGGCGCTGGCCTCGCGGCGCGACGGGGTGACGGTGAAGCTGCAGGACGACTCGGGGATGCTGCCCGGCCCCATCACCACCGGGCTCACCTTCCTGGCGCGGCCCCGCCCGGCCTTCTCCTTCAACTGGCAGGTGCTGGACGGCTGCGAGGCCTGCAATGGCGACGGCCTCATGCAACGCGGTGAGACGGTGGGCCTGCGGGTGGACGTCACCAACACCGGCACCGGGAAGGCGATGGACACGCTCGCGCGGCTGCGGAGCCGCTCGGGCGACGGCCTCGTCATCACCCAGGCCAGGGCAAAGCTGGGGGAGCTGGCCCCGGGCCAGACGGCGGCGGCGTACTTCGAGCTGGAGGTGAAGCAGGACCTCGTACCGGAAACCCTCGAGCTGAAGCTGGACATCGTCGACGAGCCGCTGAACGAAGCCTCTTTCGAGCACCTGACCCTCCCGGTATCGCGCGAGGCTCCGGAGGTGGAGGCGCGCAAGGCGGTGGTGCAGCTCGCGAAGGGGACGGAGCTCTTCGTGGCGCCCGAGGACGGCGCCCGGCTGCTGGGCCGGCTGCGCGCAGGAGCGGTGGTGCGGCAGGTGGCGCAGGTGGGCGGGTTCGCCCGGGTCGAGCTTGCCCCGGACCGCTTCGCCTTCGTGAAGGCCACGGCCGCGGAAGGCACGAAGACGAAGCACAAGCCGGCCCCGGTGCCCGCGAAGGACCTGGAGCTCCGGCCTGCCCTGAGCCCACCGCGCATTTCGCTCAGCGGAACGGAGCCGGCCCGGGGCGGGTTCGTGACGGCCACGGAGCGCATGACGCTCGCCGGCACCGTCACCCCACTGAACCGCCGCCCGCTGGACCTGTCGGTGCGGGTGAATGACCAGAAGGTGTTCTTCCAGCACCTCACCCCCGCCGAGGGCGAGCCCGCGCCGCTCCCGTTCTCCACGGACGTGGCGCTGAAGGAGGGCCTCAATCACATACGCGTGGAAGCGCGGGAGGGTCCGGCTCACACCAGCCACGAGACGCTGTTCATCCGCCGCGTCCCCGCGGGCAGCCTGTAGGCGCCTTCTGGTAGCGCGCAGGGCGCCCCGCCCTCACAGGTGGGGTTCCCCTCGCAATCCCCCGGAGCCGTCATGCAGCGCCGCATCCGCACGTCGCTCCTCGTCTCATTCGCTCTCACGCTGCTGGCCGCGCCAGAAGCCCTCGCCACCAACTACACGCTGTGGATCCACGGGAAGAATTCCGGTGGAACGCAGGCCGGCAACTACGCCGACTTCTCCAACTGGGGCCCCAGCTCCACCGCGGCCGGTGTGAACAAGAAGGCCGTCAACTGGGTCTGCTCCACTTCAGTGGGCACCCACTTCCAGGCCCTTCTATTGGCGGGAGCGCCTCGCCGGATACACCTTTGGCATCAGGGCTTCATCCGTTGCTCCAGTAGGAGATCGAGCTCGGCGTCGAACCGCGCGTCATGACAGTCGGAGACGAAGACCTTCGCCTCCCCCAGGCTCAGGCCGAACGTCTGGAAGAGAGCTCGGACGAGCTGGATGTTGTTGCTGTACTGGCGCTTGCGTTGTTCGTTGCGTATGAACGCGGCAACGCTGTCGCCGCGCGCCTTGACCTCGCGCAACCTGCGCGGAAGGTCCCAATCGTCCCGGGTGCGGTCGATTCTCGGGCTGACCGCGTCGTCGAGCGCGGCATCATCGAGCTCACCGCGACGCCACGCCGCGAGCGGCGCGTATGTAGACATAGCGGTTGGCCAACCTTCGAAGGCCGCCGCGAACGCGAGCATCAGTGACAGCCCGCTTGTTGCAGGAAGCGCGCGCGCGATTCGAGAAGCACGGCACGCCTCGGCGAGCGCGAGCGCACGAATCGCGTCGGCCTCGGGAAGCTCGGCCGGGTAGGGCACGGAATGGCTCGTATTGTGCCTCTCGCCAGCGGCATCGACGCTGAGTGAGAGCGGCCGTTGCGGAAACCTGCTCGCAAGCTGCTTCATCAACCTCGCACCCGCGAGCTCGCCCGACTCGGCGTGAACCGGCTCGTGGCCTCGCGCCTCTTCCCTACGCCCCTCGTCGGTCCACCAGCTCGCTTCCCAGCTGCAGTCGTACGCAACCGGCGGACCGATAGGCGCCCTTCGCAGCCAGCCCGAGCCGCCTGTCCCCCCGCTGTCTTCGACCGGCGGCGCATGCAACGCCAGATGCGTTCGCTCAGCAACGACCTCCGCGATGCGCTGCGCGTCGCGCCGGTCCGTGAGCGCTTCCACCGGAAACCGATGGAGCGGCAGCGTCGAGTATTGGCTGTGATGAAGGCCGGGCTGCTCGACAATTGCGTGCAGCTCCAACACCCACGCGCTGTAGCCCTCTCGGGACTCATCATTGATGACCTCCCATTGCAGCTCGAGTGCAACGCGCGGCTGCGCGATGGCGTTCACCTCGGCGACCAGCTTCTCGACGGTCTCGTTCACGCCCTCATCATGACCGCGCCCTCCCGGTGTGACTGCTCCGACCTGCCCGGGCACTGTCCGCTGGTGAGCGGCCGCCTCGCGAGCAAGCGCGCGGTTCGACGTGGCTTGGGCTCACGCAGGGGTCGGAGCGTTCCGTGATAGGTTGCCGCGCCCGCTGATGTACGAGGCGGTGAGGGTTCTGCACCCTCCTGGTTCGCCAGCCGCGACGACTCCTCGGTGTTCGCCTTCGTCGCCAGATCCGCGAGGATGAACTGCAAGTCACTGATGCAGGTGCGTCGTGCCGTCCGGCAGCGGGCGCTTCATGCGCCAAGCAATGCGGCCATCCTCCGCTCGTGACAACCGCTCCAGAGCCAGCGCACCGCGTGCCCCGTAGCGGCATCGCCGCTCCAGTCCCTGCCTGTCGTGCGCATGCAGGTGCGTATGGGCGTACAGGGAGAATCCCTCCAGGAACGCCGGGCGAGCAGGCGCCCACACACTTCGTCAGGGGCGGAGCGCGCGCTTCAGTGCTAGGCCATGCTGCCATGTCCGGCGAATCCCCCGTACCCACCCCCGGCGGCTTGCCCACCCTGCACTTCCCCCCCGAGCTCCCCATCTCGGCCCGGGTGGAGGACATCACCGCGGCCATCGCCGCCCATCAGGTGGTCATCGTCGCGGGGGCCACCGGCTCGGGGAAGACGACGCAGCTGCCGAAAGTCCTGCTCGCCATGGGGCGCGGCCGCCCGCGCCAGATTGGCGTCACCCAGCCCCGGCGTATCGCCGCGACGAGCGTGGCGGCGCGCGTGGCACGCGAGCTCGGCACGGAGCTGGGCACGGACGTCGGCTACCAGATTCGCTTCGAGGACCGCTCGTCCCGGCGGACGGCCGTGAAGTTCATGACCGACGGCGTCCTCCTCGCGCAGATTCACAGCGACCCGCTCCTGAGCCGCTACGACACCATCGTGCTCGACGAGGCCCACGAGCGCAGCCTCACCATCGACTTCCTGCTCGGGTGGCTCAAGCGCATCCTCCCCAGGCGCCCCGACCTCAAGGTGGTGGTGAGCTCGGCCACCATCGAGACCGAGCGCTTCTCGCAGTTCTTCGGGGGGGCGCCGGTCATCCAGGTGGAAGGCCGTACCTTCCCGGTGGACGTGCTCTACGAGCCGCCCCCCGAGGACGACGAGCTCGCCGACTCCGTCGCCGATGCGGTGGCCAACGTGCTCTCGCTCGACCCGGACGGGGACGTCCTCGTGTTCCTCCCCGGGGAGCGGGAGATCCGCGAGGCCGAGAGTGCCCTGAACGCACGCGAGCTCCGCGGCACGGTGGTGCAGCCCCTGTATGCGCGCCTGTCGGCCGCCGAGCAGTCGCGCGTCTTCGCCACCATCCCCGAGCGCCGGGTCATCCTCGCCACCAACGTCGCGGAGACGTCGGTCACCATCCCGGGCATCGTGTACGTCGTGGACACGGGGGTGGCGCGCCTGTCGCGCTACGACCCGCGCTCTGGCACCACGCGCCTGCACATCGAGCCGGTCTCCCAGGCCAGCGCCGACCAGCGCAAGGGGCGCTGCGGCCGCGTGCGCGACGGGGTCTGCGTGCGCCTCTACGACGAGGCGGGCTTCACCACGCGGCCCGCCTTCACCGACCCGGAAATCAAGCGCACCGGGCTCGCGGGGGTCATCCTGCGGATGAAGTCCCTCGGCCTCGGTGACGTCGAGGACTTCCCCTTCCTCGACCCGCCTCAGCCGAGGGCCATCGCCGAGGGCTGGCGGGTGCTCGAGGAGCTCGGGGCCATCGAGGGCAAGGAGCGCACCTTGACGCCGCTCGGGCACCAGCTCGCGCGCTTCCCGGTGGACCCGCGCATCGCGCGGATGATTCTCGCCGGCGCCGAGTACGGGTGCCTGGACGAGGTGCTCATCGTCGCCGCGGCGCTCAACCTGCAGGACCCGCGCGAGCGGCCACGGGAGCTGGCGCAGAAGGCGGACGAGCTGCACCGGCGCTTCCGTGACGAGCACTCGGACTTCACGGGGCTGCTCAAGCTGTGGGCATTCGTACGCGAGGCCGAGGGCCGGGGGACGTCCCATCTGCGGCGCGTGTGCCGGGACAACTTCCTGTCCTTCCTGCGGGTGCGCGAGTGGCGGGACGTCCAGCGCCAGCTCGAGGAGACCGTCCGCGAGCTGCGCCTGCCGAGCAAGGGCCGGGGCGTCCCGGCGCGCGGAGACGCTCTGCACCAGGCGCTCCTCACCGGGCTGCTGTCCCGCATCGGCCAGTGGAATCCGGAGCAGCGCCACTTTACGGGCGCGAAGCAGACGCGCTTCATGGTTCACCCCTCGTCGGCGCTCGCGAAGAAGCCCCCTGCCTGGGCGATGGCGTTCGAGCTCGTGGAGACGTCCCAGCTGTTCGCGCGCACCGTGGCGAAGCTCGACCCGGAGTGGCTCGCGGCGGCGGCCCCCCACCTGCTCAAGCGCAGCTACTCCGAACCGCACTGGTCGGAGAAGTCCGCGCGCGCCGTGGTGAAGGAGAACGCGACCCTCTTCGGGCTTCAAGTCTTCAAGGAGCGCCCCGTGGCCCTGGCCAGCATGGACCCCGCCCGGGCACGGCTGATGTTCCTCGAGCATGCCCTGGTGCGCGGCGAGTACCGCACCCGGGGGGCATTCCAGGAGAAGAACCGCCAGGTGCTCGAGCGCGTGGCGCGCTTGCGGGACAAGGCCCGGCGCAGCGAGCTGCTCGACAGCGAG
Source organism: Pyxidicoccus caerfyrddinensis (assembly GCF_010894405.1). Taxonomy (GTDB): domain Bacteria; phylum Myxococcota; class Myxococcia; order Myxococcales; family Myxococcaceae; genus Myxococcus; species Myxococcus caerfyrddinensis. Next base: position 532,503 of record NZ_JAAIYA010000002.1, on the reverse strand, counting down.
GCGCTGCTGACGTTCTTCGACCAGCGCGTCCCGGAGGACGTGACGGACGGAGCGGGCTTCGAGGCCTGGCGCCGCAAGGCCGAGGCGGCCGACCCCGACGTGCTCGTCCTCACGATGGAGGATGCCCTCTCGCACGACCCGGGCCTGTCCCCGGCGCACTACCCGGACGCCATCACCCTGCACGGCGCGTCCGTGCCGGTGACGTACACCTTCGACCCCGCGGCCGAGGACGACGGCATCACCCTGAGCGTGCCGCTGCTGCTGCTCGCACAGCTCGTCCCAGGTGAGCTCGACTGGACCATCCCCGGGTGGCAGCGGGAGAAGCTCACCGCCCTGCTCGAGGAGGTCCCCCGCGCACAGCGCAAGCAGCTGGGGCCGCTGCCGGACCTGGTCGACCGTCTCCAGAAGGAACTCGTGCCCTTCCGCGGGCCGCTGATTCCAGCGCTCGCGCGTGCGGTGTCCCGGCTGTGCGGCGTGGACCTGCCCGAGGAATCCCTCCGGGCGGATGCCGTGGCGCCGTACCTGCGCATCACGCTCCGGGTGCTCGACGAGAAGGGAAAGGAGCTCGCGCGGAGCCGCGACGCCGACGCGCTGCTCGAGCAGTACGGGGGACGTGCACGGACGGCGCTGCGCAGCGCGGCACCGGCTTCGGACTGGGAGCGCAAGGGGCTGACGGCCTGGACCTTCGGCGAGCTGCCCTCCGTGGTCACCCGGCGGATCGGCGGGCTCGACGTCCGCAGCTACCCCGCGCTCGTCGACCGGGGCGCTGCCGTGGACCTGGTGCTGCTCGAGACCTCCGCCGCCGCCGACGCGGCCACGCGCACGGGGGTCCGCCGGCTCCTGATGCTCGCCGCGCGCGGACACGTGGCCGTCAGCGCCGCGCGCATGCCGCCGCCCTTCCCGTCCCTGGACGGCGCGCCGCCCGCGCGGGGCCAGGCCGACGCCTTCCGAGCGCTCGTCCTCGCACGCGGCGTCGACGAGGCGTTCAAGCTCACACCGGGTGCGCCGCTACCCCGCACGAAGGCGGCCTTCGAGGCGCGGGTCCATGAGGGCTCACCGCGCATCGAGGGTGCGGCCCGGGACTGGGCGAACGCCGTCGTGGTCACCTCCGCGGAGCTCGCCGCGACGCTCGCCGCACTCAAGAAGGGGCCGAGCGGCTCGGCGGCCGTGCGGGACATCCGCTCGCAGCTCGGGCACCTGTTCCCCGCGAACCTCATCGAGTGGATTCCCTTCGGGCGTCTACTGAACTACCCGCGCTACCTCCGCGCGGCCCAGGCACGGCTGGCGCGTGCGGTGGTGAACCCCAGCAAGGACGCAGGGAAGGCCGAGCCCTTCACTCCCCTGTGGGAGGCCTTCCTCGCCAGGCGCGCCACCGTGAGGGACCAGGATGCGGCGCAGGAGCTGCGGTGGACCTTCGAGGAGCTCCGCGTGGCCATCTTCGCTCCGGAGGTGACGACGCCCGTGTCGGTGACGGTGGCGAAGGTCGGCGCGGCCCTCGCGGCGCTGCGCTAGAGATGAGCACACGCCGGGCGTGCAGCCGCGTCCACGCCCCCACCTCGAGCATTGGCAGCGCCTCACTGAGCGTAGAAATCCAGTGACTCGCCGTCTGCCCTGCTGGCACCAGGTCCGGTGAAAAACCAATTTCCAAGAAACTCTGAGCCCGCACCGCCGACAATCCCGTCAAACACCTTCGGTTTCAGGAGTACCCCGAATGATCACGTCCAAGGTCCGGTCCGGAGACACGCTGAGTGGAATCGCTGCCAGGTCCAGCACCGGGGAGAAGCCGGCCTCCAAGAAGTTCGTCGACTACACCGTGAAGAGCGGTGACACGTTTTCGGGCATCGCGGCGAAACACGACCTCTCGCTGGCCGCATTGAAGAAGCTGAACCCCCAGGTCGCGAACATCAACGTCATCCAGCCGGGCCAGAAGCTGCACGTGAAGGTCGTGAACGCGCCCGCGCCTGAGTCGAAGCCAGCGCCGAAGCCCCAGCCCGGCAAGAACACCAGCGTGCTCCCCAAGGGCATCCCGAACACCGAGGGCATGTCCGAGGCGAAGGAGTACGCGCTCTACTCGAAGTACGTGGAGAAGCACGGCGACGCCAAGGCGAAGCAGGACCTCGCGGCCGGCAAGCGCGTCATCGTCGGCCTGAGGGTGAACACGCCCTTCACCAAGGACCAGCCCTCCCGCGGCACCTACGACGATCGGCTCGTCGTCATGTGGAAGGACAGCAGCGGCAAGCCGCACGTCGAGGAGTTCAAGGCCAACACCGAGCCCAACCGCCGCTGGGCCGATGACCCGAGCCAGAGCACCAAGCCGGTCGGCCGCCTCGTCGGCAACCAGACCTACCACTACAAGAAGAGCTTCAACGGCAACTTCGGTGGCAACATCCTCTCGCCGGACCTGCGCTACGGGAACCCGACCGTGCGCCGCGACACGAACCGCGACCACCGGATCAACTCGAAGGACGACGTGTTCAGCGGCGACTGGGGCGGACAGGCCTACTACTTCCATCGCGGCGGAACGAACGACACGTACTCCGCCGGCTGCCAGACGATGGACCAGGGCCGCTTCAACAACTTCTGGGCCGCGCTCGGCCCTCAGAAGGAGTTCAGCTACGTCCTGGCCCAGGTCGGCTGACGTGGCGTAGCGCAGAGGACGGAGGGGGGTGTCGCCCCCCCCTGTAGCGCCGGTCAGGCTCCGCGCAAGGTCCTCGACTCCCGAAGCAATGTGCCCCTGGCCGCGGTGGGCGACATGCACCCGGACGGCCGCACGTCGGCTACTCGTACCAGGTTGGCACGATGCGCCGGACCTCCGGCAGCGCCGCGAGCTGGCAGAGCTCGTTCCACGCGGTGTCCGTCAGCGCGCCGTGGCGCGAGGTGCAGGCGTCCTCGTGGAGCGGGTAGAGGAACAGCGTCTCCGTGGCCGTGTCGCAGCCCGCCCGCCCGCGTGACGCCATGGCCGACACCGACGGGGCAATCCGCTTCACCTCGGCGTGCGCGGCGGGTGCGTCCTTCGGCACGCAGAACTCGACCGCCCCGTCGTTCTGGCAGCCCGTCTCCCGCGTGAAGGCGAGCTTGTGGGTGGGGCAGCCGGCCGTGCCGCGCGCGGCGGCCGTGTCCGGGGCTGCTCGCGACGCCGCGCCAGCGGGGTTGCCGGTGCAAGACGTGCCGCAGGCCAGCAGCGCGAGCAGCGCCAGGGACGAGACCACCGACCCGGAGGGACGACGCACGATGACCACCTTCCTTCGAGCGGACGACCTCCCTCCTACCACGCCCCGCGCGGGCGAGCGCTCCCCGGTCCAACGCCCCTGACGCCGGTGTAACGCACCGAGCAGGGTGCACCGCGCAAGTCCACTCGCGATGTCCCCTGCGTCCGCGGCTCCTGCTGGGGGCTGCCTCGGCGCCACCCGCGTTGGCGCAAGCCTTGCGGTGGAGTTACCTCGCGAGCTGGCGCCGCCGGGGAACGGCGGCCGCCAGCACCGCCAGGCTCGCCAGCAGCCACGAGGAATCCCCCGGGCCCGCCGAGCATCCGCCGCCCTCCTCCGGGTCCGGTGGGTCCGGCTGGAGGTCGACCGTGAAGCTCACGACGGCGCTGGCCGGGCTGGTGCTCCCCAGGTGGCGCGCCGTGGCGGTCACGCCGTGGATGCCCTCCGTCAGGGGTGAGGTGGCGGTGAAGGACCAGGCGCCGGACTCGCTTGAGGTGACGGTACCGACGTCCACGCCATCCACGACGAGGGCGACGGTGCTGCCCGGCCGGGCGGAGCCGGAGAAGACGGGCGTGGGGTCGTCGAGGATGGCCCCCTGGCCAGGCGAGGTGATGACGGGGGCTGCCAGCACCGGCGGCTCCACCGTCACGGTGAAGGTGCAGGTCGCGGTGTTGCCGGCCGCGTCGGTGGCGGTGACGGTGACGGAGGTGGTGCCCACGGAGAAGGTGCTGCCCGGGGCGTGGCTGTAGGCGGTGCTCACGCTTCCTCCCTCGTCCTGGGCGGTGGCGGTGAAGGACACAGGAGCGCCCGAGGCATCGGCCGCGGTGGCCGTCATCGCGGCGGGGCACGTGAGCCGCGGTGGCGTGGTGTCCATGCCGGACAACGAGAGACGGAGCTTCCACAGCTCGCGGCCCGTGGTGCCGTCATCGGCCTGGAAGAGGAGCGAATCTCCGACGGTGAAGAATTGACTCGGGTAGGAGGACGCGGCACCGGGCGCCAGGTCCAGCAGCCGCACCGTGCCCTCGGCCGTGCCGTCGGACCGCCACAGCTCCATGCCCGAGGCACCATCCCGCGCGGAGAACACCACCATGTTCTCGGAGGGAATCGCCAAGAGGGGCTGGTTCGCGAGCCCCGAGTCACCTCCGGGCAGGACATCCTTGACGAGCACGGTGCCCTGGGCGGTGCCATCGCTCTTCCACAGCTCACGGCCCTCGGTCCCCGTGACCGCCGAGAACAGAAGCCGGTCGCCGAGCACGGACAATTGGGTGATGCCCGAGCTGGCGAACCCGGGGGCGAGGTCCTTGACGAGCACGGTGCCCTGGGCGGTGCCATCCGTCCTCCACAGCTCCCTGCCCGTGATGCAGTCATCGGCGGTGAAGTAGACCTGTCCGTTGAACGCGGTGTAGCCCGTCGGGCTCGAGCTCGCGCTGGTGGGGCAGAGATCCTTGAGGAGGATGGTGCCCTCGGGGGTTCCATCGGAGACCCATGGCTCTTCGCCGTCGGAGCTGTCCATGGTCATGAAGAGCCTGTTGCCCACGGCCTTCGCCTCGCGGATCGAGATGCTGTCGACGAAGGCCTTGAAGACGACGGTGCCTTCGGGGGTGCCATCCGTCGTCCACAACTCACTTTGCATATCGCGGTAGGCAGAGAAGAAGAGCCTGTCGTTGAAGACCGCGAATCCTCCCACCGAGTCGAAGCGGGTTCCCTCGCGGATGTCCTTCATGCGCACGGTCCCCTCGGCGGTGCCGTCCGTCTTCCACAACTCGCGACCTGAGGTGCCGTCGCCGGCCTTGAAGAACAGGGCCCCCTTGAAGGCGACCATATCGAAGGGAAAGGAGCTGGAAGCTCCCGGACTGATGTCCTTCACGAGCGCGGTGCCCTGAGCGGTGCCATCCGTCTTCCACAGCTCGAACCCCGAGCTGCCGTCATTGGCCATGAAGAACACGGAGCCACCGACAGGGGTGAGGTTGAGCGGGGAGGAGCCGGCGGCGCCCGGGCAGATGTCCTTCACGAGCACGGTGCCCTGGGCGGTGCCATCCGTCTTCCACAACTCGCGACCCGAGGTGCCGTCGTTGGCCACGAAGAGGGCGCCCCCGTTGAAGGGCACGAAGGAGTCGGGCCATGCGTCCGACCCGGGGGGCTGGATGTCCTTCACGAGCACGGTGCCCTGGGCGGTGCCATCGCTCCTCCATGGCTCCCGGCCCAGCTCGCCCCCGGCGGAGAAGACGAGCACGCCGTTGAGGTTGTGCAGCCCGCTCGGGGACGCGCTGGCGGGCCCTGGCGAGAGGTCCTTGACGAGCCCGGTACCCGGGGCGGTGCCGTCCGTCTTCCAGAGCTCGACCCCGGTGCTGTCGGTCCTGGCAACGAAGTAGGTGGCGCCATCCATGCCGGTGAAGCTCGAGGGTCTCGAGCTGCCAGGGCCCGCCAGCAGGTCCTTGACGAGGAGCGTGCCGGGCTCGGTGCCATTGCTCCTCCACGGTTCGCGCCCGTGGGTGCCGTCATCGGCCGAGAAGTAGAGCGTGCCCCCCACGTCCACGAGTGCGGTGGGCGCCGAGCCGGAGGCACCCGGAAGGAGGTCCTTGACGAGCGTGGTGCCAGAGGACGTGCCGTCGCTCCTCCACAGCTCGCGTCCGGTGGTGCCGTCGTTCGCGCTGAAGAAGAGCGTGTTGCCCACCGAGGTGAGCTCTTCCGCGCCACCGCCGGAAGCGAAGCTCTTGAGGCGGCCCGTGCCAGACAATGTGCCGTCGCTCTTCCAGAGGTCGTCGCCATCGGTGAAGAAGAGGGTGCTCCCCACCTTCCTGAGCCGCAGGCAGAAGCTGCCCGTGATGAAGTAGGTGCCGGCCTGGGTGCCGTCGCTCCTCCAGAGCTGGTAGTCCGCCAGGAAGTAGAGCACTCCGTTCAGCTCGGTGAGCTCGGTCGGGTCCGCGTCGGACAAGGACTCCGGGGAGCCGCGGTTGGGGATGACCCTGACCAGGACGGTACCCGCGGCAGTGCCGTCGCTCTTCCACAGCTCGAAACCCACGCGGCCATCATTGGCCACGAAGAAGAGCGTCCCATTGACGACGGTGAACCGGGATTGCTGGCCGAACCACATGGAGTCTCCGGCTCCCGGCCAGATGTCCTTGACGAGAACGGTGCCCGCGGCGGTGCCATCGCTCTTCCATAGCTCGCGGCCCGTGGCGCCATCATCGGCGAAGAAGAAGAGCGCCCCATTGGCGACGAAGAGGCTGTCGGGACCGTACGCGTCCAGGTTGGGATTGATGTCCTTGACGAGGACAGTGCCCGCGGCGGTGCCGTCTGTCTTCCACAGCTCTTCGCCCGTGGTGCCATTGTAGGCCACGAAGAACACGGTGTTGCCCAGCTGGACCAGCTCCCGCGGGTCCGAGCCCACCGCCTCCCTCACCACGGGGTTGATGTCCTTGAGCAGTGAGGCCGGGCCCGCCCCCACTGCCTCCGGTGCCCGGTGGGAAGTGCTCTCCGAATCCGGCTCCGCGGACAGCGGCATGCACCCCCACGCCAGGAGCAGCCCCCCAGCCATCACCGCGGCCTTCATCCAGACGCTACCGGACATGTGTCTCTCCCCCCTCGAAGGCCTCTCGGCCTCGAAATCCACAGCTCGCGCACAGCGGGAGAGACGGCGAGCGGCGAAATCATGCAGAAGAAATGCGGGCTATTTCTCCGCACCTCCGGGCTCGAGCCGGTGCTGTGCGTTTTCCGACGATGCGCACGCCGACAGTGCTGGTCGACTGGAGCACCTTCCGGCTGGACTCCAGCTCATCCCCACGCGGCAAATAGCCCGGCCGCGGAGGGGGCGTCGTCCGGAATTCCAGCATGAGACGGGCGCGGCCTGCCGACTTCATGTGCGGCTCACCGGGAGGCTTCAGCGCCCCGCCGAGCCGTGCGCCCCGCCGAAGGACGGCGGGCGAGGACGGCGTTGATCTCCGCCCCCAGCATCAGCGCGAGCGAGGAGATCCACAGCCACAGCAGCAGGATGATGATGGCCCCCAGGGCGCCATAGGTGACGCCGAAGGTGTTGAAGCGGGAGACATACCCGGCGAAGCACAACGAAGCGGCGAGCCAGATGAGCACCCCCGCCACTGAGCCGGGCGTGATGAACCTGAACCCGCGCCGGGTATTCGGCAGCACCGAGTAGAGGGTCCCCCAGAGCAGCATCATCAGCAGTGCCGCGAGGGGAAACCGCAGCCAGTCGGCCAGCGTCGCCCAGGGCTCTCCGAGCCGCGTCGCGAAGGCGGGTGCGGCCACCGCGACAATCCCGGCGAGTGGCGCCAGGACGGCCGCCGCCAGCATCACGCCGAGCGCGATTCCGAAGACCTTCCAGCGCGGACGGCTCTCCGTCACGCCATACGCGGTATTGAGGGCCGTCATGAGACTCACCACGCCGACGGTCGCCGACCACACCGCGGCCAGCGCGCTGAACGTGAGCATTCCCCTGCCGGGCCCGGAGGTGAGCTGCGCGAGCTGCGCATAGACGAGCTGGGTGAAGGCCGGTGGAAGCGTGCGCCCCAGCGCACCGATGCGCGCCTCCACCTCCGAGGGTTGGATGGCGAGGCCCGCCATGGCGACGACCAGGAGCAGGAAGGGGAACAGGGCGAGGACGCCGTAGAACGTGAGGGCGGCCGCCGCGTCACTCAGCTTGTTGCGCCGCCACTCGGCTCTCAATCCCGCCAGGAGGCCCCTCCACTCCGCCGCTCTTCCGGCCCAGCGCCTCCGGGGCCTCACGGGGCGTGTCTCCGCGACGGCCGCTTCCCTGTCGGTCAGGCTCCGGGACACGCGTTCCATGGTCATCTCCTGGACCAAAGGTAGCCTCACCGATGCGCATCTTGAGGTGGGGGACGGCCCGGGTTTCCAACCTGGAGCCACCGCCATCCAAGGAGTCGAGCCATGGAACGCGTAGATGCTGACCGCTTGAAGGGAGCGCTCGCCAAGGTGATGGCCGTGTTGGTCATCATTGGCGCAATCAACTGGGGCCTCATCGGCTTCTTCAACTGGAACCTCGTGGACGCAATCTTCGGCGGCGGCTCACGCGAGCAGACCAGCGCCATCGCGCGCCTCATCTATTCCGTCGTGGGGCTGGCGGGAGCGGCGCTCGCGCTCACCTTCCCGTGGCGCCGGCCGCTGGAATCGACGACGACCACCACCACGACGCGGACGACGGGAGGGAGAGTCAACAGGCGGGCGGACGTGAGGCCCTAGACACCGGCAGGACGCCAGCTGACGGGTGACACCCGGGTGACATGCCGGCGTGTTTTCCGAGCATGAAGATTTCTCTCTTCTTCGCCGGACACTGGGGCCTCTCGGTCCTCTTGCAGAGCCTCTTCCAGCACCGCTACGCGGCCCACCGGATGTACACGATGGGACCGAAGACCGAGCGCTCGCTGCACCTGCTCACCGCGCTGGTGCAGGGTTCGAGCTACCTCGAGCCCCGTGCCTACGCCATCCTCCACCGCGAGCACCATGCCTTCGCCGACACGGAGAAGGACCCGCACTCCCCCGCCCACCACGGCAACCCGGCCCGGATGATGCTCGCGACGGCGCGCCGCTATGCCGCCTTCGTCACCCGGCGCAAGCAGCCGGAGTCGCGCTTCCTCGGTGGATATCCCGAGTGGCCCGCCCTGGAGCGCACCTTCGGGCACTGGCCGTCCCGCGTCGCCTTCGGGGCGCTCTACACGCTCTTCTACCGGCGCTTCGCCACCCGGCGCTGGCAGTACCTGCTGCTGCCCCTGCACTTCGTCATGGGGCCGGTGCACGGCGCCATCGTCAACTGGTGCGGCCACCGCTACGGCTACCGCAACTTCCGCACCCGCGACGAGTCCCGCAACTCACTGCCCATGGACGTGCTGTGCATGGGCGAGCTGTTCCAGAACAACCACCACGCCCGGCCGGCCAACCCGGACTTCGCCTCCCGGCGCTTCGAGCTCGACCCGACCTGGCAGGTGATGCGGCTGCTGGCCCGGCTGAAGCTCATCCGCCTGGCCCATGTCCCGAGAGGCCAGGACGTGGAGGCAGCCCAGGAGCCCCTCCAGATGCCGGCCCGCGCGCGGTCTGTCATCCCGCGTTCCGAGATGATGGAGGACGCCGTGGCAGCCACACCGTGAAGACTGTTCCAGTTTCACATCCGCTACACACAAGGGATTGACAGACGCCCGAGACACGTCTATCTGCTGTCTCAGCATCCAGAGCGGCCTCCGCTTCACGCGGTGGCCCGACAACCTGGGGTCGGACCTCCAAGGTGTCCAAACGATGCGGCTCAGGGAGAAGAACCTCCACGGGCAATCCAAGAGTCCGAAGCAGAGGCCACCCCTCAGCTTCGGTGAGAGAGGACCCCCGTGGTTCCGTCCACCCGTGCCGCATCCCTGAACGCCACCGCTGACCGCCTCAAGTCGTGCCGTGTCCTGGCCGCGTGTCGGTGTTGCGCCCGAATGCGCCGGCCCGGCGGCCACCGCTAGTCCGCGTCCGCCAGGGCCCCGCCTCCCCCAATTCCTCTCACTTGCCGTAGGCGCGCGTGCGCCGCGACGGGCCTTCGTGTGCCCGGAGCGCGAGGCGTGTCTGCCTTTGACTGTCTTCAGGGGCCCGAGCGGCCCTTTCGAGGTTCGCAGATGAGCAGCGCTCCCTTCCAGGTGATGAAGTTCGGAGGCTCCTCCGTGGGCTCTCCCCGGCGGCTCCGTCAGGTCGTCGAGCTGATTGGACGACACGCGAAGCAGGGCCCTCTCGCCGTCGTCGTCTCCGCCATGGGCGACACCACGGACTGGCTGATTGAAGCGGCGGGGCTCGCCACGAAGGGAGACCTGGAGGGCGCGCTGACGGTGGTGGCGCGCATCGCCCACCTCGCCAAGACGAACGCCGCCGCGCTGGACCCCGCGCGCTCCACCGTGCTCGCGGCGCGGGTGGACACGCTGCTGTCCCCCTTGCAGCAGTTGCTCCAGGGCATCTCCCTCACCCGCGAGTGCTCGGCGCCTTCGCGCGACCGGGTCCTCTCCTTCGGCGAGCTGGTCTCCGCCACGCTCCTCGCGGAGCTGCTGACGGCCGCGGGCACCGAGGCCACCTTCCGCGACGCACGGCAGTTGCTGGTGACGGACGACCGCTTCGGCGCGGCGCGGGTGGACGTGGCCCGGACGCGCGAGCGGCTCCAGGCGTCGGTGGCGGGCTGGAGGACCTCCGTGCCCGTCCTCCCCGGCTTCATTGCCGCGACGCCCGACGGACGCACCACCACGCTGGGGCGCAACGGCTCCGACTACACGGCGGCGCTGGTGGCCCAGGGCATCGACGCGACGGAAGTCACGGTGTGGACGGACGTGATGGGCCTGCACACCGCCGACCCGGACCTGGTGAGCGACGCCTACCCCGTCGCGCACCTCACGCACGCAGAGGGACTGGAGCTGGCCGCCGTGGGCGTCCGCATGCTGCACCCGCGCACGATGATTCCGCTCATCGAGGCGGGCAGCTCCCTGCGCATCCGCAACACGATGCACCCGGACCACCCGGGCACGCTCATCGACGCCATCGGCTCGCGGGATGGTCAGCGGCCCACGTGTATCGCCACGCGCGAGGAGCTCGCGCTGCTCGGCATCGAGGTGCGCAAGCTGTCGGACCAGTTCCAGCTCGGCGAGCGGGTGCTGGCGGCGCTGCGCGAGGCGGAGGTGACGGTGTGGCTGTCCGCGCAGTCGGCGAATGGCCAGTCGCTTGCCGTCGTCATTCCCCGGCCCGACGTGCTGCGCGCGCAGGGCGCGCTGGAGCACGAGCTGGCCCAGGAGCTGTCACGGCACGAGGTGGAGCCCCTCGCCATCCGCGAGCCGGTGACGCTGCTGACGCTGGTGGCCGAGGCCATGGGCCACGGCGTCAACGTCGCCGGACGCTTCTTCAGCGCGCTGGGCGCGGTGGGCGTCAACGTGCGGGCGAGCGCCCAGGGCGCCAGCTCGCGCTCCATCTCCTGCGTCGTGGACGCGGCGGACACCGCCATCGCCGTGCGCACCACGCACGCGGCCTTCAACCTGGCCCACCAGCAGGTGAGCCTGTTCCTCCTCGGCCGGGGCACCGTGGGCGGCCAGCTGTTGGCGCAGCTGCGCGCGCAGCAGACCCTGCTCAAGGACAAGCACGGCATCGCGCTGCGAGTCGTCGGCCTCGCGGACAGCCAGCGCGCCCTGTTCGACGCGGCGGGCCTGCCGCTGGAGGGACTGGAGGAGCGGCTCGCGCGCGCGGAGCCGGTGGACCCGGAGACGCGCACGCTGGTGCCGCTGCTGGACGAGCTGCGCCGGCTGCCGGTGCCCATCCTCGTGGACTGCACCGCCGCGAGTGGCATCGAGGCCCTGTACACCGAGGCGTTCCAGCGCGGCATCCACGTGGTGGGGGCCAACAAGAAGCCGCTGGCGCTGCCGTGGAATGACCGCGAGGCACTCCTCACCGAGGCCCGGCGCCACCACGTCGCCTACCACTACGAGACGACGGTGGCGTCCAGCCTGCCAGTCATCGACACGCTGGCGAACCTCGTCCGCACGGGCGACACGGTGCGCCTCATCACCGCGTCGCTGTCCGGTAGCGTGGGCTTCATCTGCAACGAGCTGACGGCCGGCGTGCCGCTGTCGGTGGCCGTGCGCACCGCGAAGGAACGGGGCTTCACGGAGCCGGACCCGCGCGAGGACCTGCGCGGCACGGACGTGGCGCGCAAGGCGCTCATCCTCGCCCGGGAGCTGGGGCTGCCCCTCTCCCTCTCCGACGTGGCGCTGGAGCCGTTCGTCCCCGACGAGCCGCGGTCCGGCACCTCCGTCGACGCGTTCCTCCAGGGGCTGAAGTCGCAGGACGCGGCGTACGCGGACCGCGTCACCCGCTGCCGCCACGCCGGCACGGTTCTGCGCTACCTGGCGCGCATCGACCCGTCGAAGGTGGGCACCGGCTCGCCCGTCATCCGCGTGGGCCTCGTCGCCGTGGAGGCCGGCCAGCCCGCGGCGGACCTGCGCGGCTCCGAGTCCTTCGTGTCCTTCACCACCACGCGCCACAGCGACTTCCCGCTCACCGTGCGCGGCGCGGGCGCGGGCGGCGCGGTGACGGCCTCGGGCGTGCTGGCCGACATCCTCCGCATCTCCCAGACGCTGCGAGGCCGCTGACCGCCTCCCCTGTCTCCACTGAAAGAAAGAGCCCCTTCCATGAAACTCGCCACCGCCCTGGTCCACGCGGGCGTACGCAGAGACCCCGCCACCGGCGCCATCGCCGTCCCCATCTACCAGTCCGCCACCTACCAGCACCCCGCGCTCGGCCAGTCCACCGGCTATGACTACTCGCGGACGAAGAACCCCACCCGCTCCGCGCTCGAGGACGCACTGGCGGGGCTGGAGGGCGGCAGCCGAGGCCTCGCCTTCAGCTCCGGCATGGCGGCGCTGCACTGCGCGCTCCAGCTCTTCGGGCCGGACGACCACGTCATCCTCACCGAGGACCTCTACGGCGGCACCTACCGGCTGGTGGACCGCATCCTCCATGTCCCGTTCACCTTCGTGGACACCACGCGCCCGGAGGCGGTGCGGGCCGCGCTGCGTCCCAACACGCGGGCCATCGTCGTGGAGTCACCCACCAATCCGCTGATGAAGACGGCGGACCTCCCGGCGATTGCCGCCATCGCGCACGAGGCCGGCGCGCTGCTCATCGTCGACAACACCTTCCTCACGCCGTGGCTGCAGCGGCCGCTGGAGCTGGGCGCGGACATCGTCGTGCACAGCGCGACGAAGTACCTCGCCGGGCACAACGACGTGGTGGCCGGCGCGCTGGTGGCGAAGGACGCGGCACTGGGCGAGCGCCTCGCGTATCTACAAAACGGCATCGGCGCGATTCTGGGCCCGCAGGATGCGTACCTCGTGATTCGCGGGCTGAAGACGCTGGCGCTGCGCATGGAGAAGCACCAGGCCAACGCGCGCGAGGTGGCCGCGTGGCTCGGCGCGCACCCGCTCGTGGAGCGGGTCTTCTACCCGGGCGTGGGCGGCATGCTGTCCTTCAACGTCACCGAGGCGGCCCTGGTGCCCGGGGTGCTCGCCTCCGTCCAGGTGTGCCTCTTCGCCGAGTCGCTCGGCGGCGTCGAGACGCTCATCACGTACCCAACGACCCAGACCCACGCCGACATCCCCGTCGCGCGCCGGGAGCAACTGGGAATCTCAGACCGACTGCTTCGCCTCTCCGTGGGAATCGAGGACTGTCATGACATCATCACCGACCTGGCCCAGGCGCTCGAAGGAGCCCGCCGTGCGAACCCGCTTCGCGACGCGCTTGCTACACACGGGTCATGAGACCGACCCCGCCACCGGCGCGGCGACGGTGCCCATCTACCAGGTGTCCATGTTCGACCAGCCGGGCTTGGACAGGCCCGGCGAGTTCGACTACGCGCGCTCCGGCAACCCGACGCGCAAGGCGCTGGAAGGCGTGCTCGCCGAGTTGGACGAGGCGCACGCCGCCTTCGCCTTCGGCTCCGGAATGGCCGCCATCTCCACGGTGCTGATGCTTTTCAGCGCGGGGGACCACCTCGTCGTGACGGACGACTGTTACGGCGGCACCTACCGCGTGCTGACCCGCGTGTTCAGCCGCTTCGGGCTCAAGGCCACCTTCGTGGACACGAGCAACCCGGACGCGGTGCGTGCCGCCATCCGGCCGAACACGAAGGCATTGCTGGTGGAGAGCGTCAGCAACCCGTTCCTCCGCCGCACGGACATCACCGCGATGTCCAGCATCGCGCGCACGTGCGGTGCGCTCCTCATCGTCGACAACACCTTCCTGTCGCCATACGTCTCGCGGCCGCTCACCGAGGGCGCGGACATCGTGGTGCACTCGGCCACGAAGTACCTCGGAGGCCACAGCGACGTCGTCGCGGGGACGGTGGCGGTGAAGACTCCGGCGCTGGCGCAAGAGGTCTACTTCCTCCAGAACGCGGTGGGCGCGGTGCTGGGGCCCCAGGACTGCTTCCTCCTCCAGCGCGGCATCAAGACGCTGGGGGTCCGCATGGAGCGGCAGGTGCGCACGGCTGCGGCGCTCGCTCGCTGGCTCGCGGACAGGCCCGAGGTGCGAGAGGTCTTCTACCCGGGCGCGGGCGCGGTGGTGTCCTTCCGGCTGGAGCAGGACGCGTGGGCGGCGCCCTTCGTGGAGGCGCTCCAGTTGCCCCTGCTCGGCGTGTCGCTGGGCGCGGTGGAGAGCATCGTCACCGTGCCTGCTCGCCACTCGCACGCGTCCGTTCCCGCCGCCGAGCGGCAGCGGCGCGGCATCACCGACGGGCTCATCCGCTTCTCGGTGGGGCTGGAGGACCTGGAGGACCTTCAGGAGGACCTCGCGCTCGCATTAGGCCAGGCGCTGCGTGTGGCGGCGTGAGCGGCACGTCGAGTTGACACGCTCGCGGCGATTCATTACCTGAAGGGCCGATGCTCATTTCCGTCGCCACGTCCGGTTCCTGTTGCGGAGGCATGTGTTGCCATGCCCCCACGGGTCCGTCCGTTCGCGCGCGCTGAGCCTCCCTCACGCACCTCGTGTCGACCGGCCCGTTACCCGCCTCTCGGGAACGGGCCGTTTCTTTTCCCCTCCTCCGTGCTCCGGCCGGAGGCGGGGCCTTCCACCACGCGGTGACGACACGTCACCCAGGAGTCCTGGATGTCTCGCAGTCCCCATGAGGTCGCGGCGCCGTGATTGAGCTTCGAGGCGTCAGCAAGGTGTACGGGCAGGGCGCGCACGAGGTGCCGGCCCTGCGGAACGTGTCGCTGCGGGTGGAGTTCGGAGAGGTGTTCGGCGTGCTCGGCCAGAGCGGCGCCGGCAAGTCCACGCTCATCCGCTGCCTCAACCTCCTGGAGCGCCCCACGACGGGCGAAGTGCGGGTGGACGGGCGGGACATGCTGGCGCTCGGTCCCGATGAGCTGCGCGCCGCGCGACAGGGCATCGGGATGATCTTCCAGCACTTCAACCTCTTCTCCTCGCGGACGGTGGCGGGCAACGTCGCCTTCCCGCTGGAGGTGGCGGGCTGCTCGCACGCGCAAATCCGCGAGCGTGTGGACGAGTTGCTCGCGCTGGTGGGGCTGTCCGACAAGGCCGGGGCATACCCCTCGCAGCTCTCGGGCGGGCAGAAGCAGCGGGTGGGCATTGCCCGGGCGCTGGCCCCTCGTCCACGCGTCCTGTTGTCCGACGAAGCCACGTCGGCGCTGGACCCGGAGACGACGCGCTCGGTGCTCGGGCTGCTGCGGGACATCAACCGTCAGCTCGGGCTGACCATCCTGCTCATCACCCACCAGATGGAGGTGGTGAAGTCCATCTGCGACTCGGTCGCCGTGTTGGAGCGCGGACGGGTGGTGGAGCAGGGCAAGGTGGTGGACCTCATCGCGCGCCCCGGCACCCGGCTGCACGACCTGTGCTACCCGCGCTCCGTGCCGGTGGACGCAGCCGCGGCTCCCGGAGGCCGGAGGGTGGAATTGTCCCTGGTGGGTGAGCACTCCACGCGGCCCATCCTCACCACGCTGGCGCGGCGCTTCGGCGTGGACGCGTGGCTGCTGGAGGGCTCGATGGAGCGCGTGGGAGAGACGCGCGTGGGCCGGCTCCTCTTCGAGCTCACGGGTCCGCCGGAGGCGGTGGACGGAGCACTGGGCTTCCTCCGCGAGCAGGGCCTGACGCCGCGGGTGCCCCATGTCTAGCGAGCTGCTGCGCTCCCTGTGGGTGGCCACCGGCGAGACGCTCTACATGACGTCGGTGGCCGCGGTGCTGGTGCTGCTGGCGGGACTGCCGCTGGGCGTGCTGCTGGTCATCACGGACCGGGGTGGGCTGTGGGAGCGGCCGGCGCTGAGCCGCGTGCTGGGGACGCTCGTCAACGTGGGCCGCTCCGTGCCCTTCATCATCCTCATGGTAGCCATCGTCCCGCTCACGCGCGTGCTGGTGGGCACCACCATCGGCACCACAGCGGCCATCGTTCCGCTGGTGGTGGCGGCGATTCCCTTCATGGGTCGCGTGGTGGAGCAGGGCCTGCGCGAGGTGGACGCCGGGCTGGTGGAGGCCGCCGTCGCCATGGGCGCCACCCGCCGTCGCGTCGTCTTCGGCGTGCTGATTCCTGAGGCACTGCCTTCACTCGTGCGCGGCACGGCGCTCGTGGTCATCAGCCTGCTCGGCTACAGCGCCATGGCGGGCGCGGTGGGCGGCGGCGGACTGGGCGACCTGGCCGTGAAGTACGGCTACATGCGCTTCCGCACCGACGTCATGCTGGGCTGCCTGGTGGTGCTGCTGGTGCTGGTGCAGCTCGTCCAGTGGCTCGGTGACGGGTTGGCCTCGCGCTTCGAACGCGCGTCTTCCTGAACCTCTTCCTGGAGTCCACAACCGTGAAACGCTTCTTCGTCCCCTTACTGCTCTCCGCTGCCGTGCTGCTGGCCGGCTGCAAGGCCCCCGCTTCCGATACGTCCACCGAGGTCGTCCGCATCCTGAGGGTGGGCGTCAACCCGGTGCCGCACGGAGAAATCCTGCGCGCCGCCGCTCCCGTGGCCCTGCGCGAGGGCCTGCGTCTCGAGGTGGTGGAGTTCACCGACTACGTGCAGCCGAACATCGCGCTGTCGGATGGCCAGCTCGACGCGAACTACTTCCAGCACGTGCCCTACCTGGAGCGCTTCAGCGCCGACCGGAAGCTGTCCCTGAGCAGCGTGGGTCCGGTGCACCTGGAGCCGCTGGCGCTCTACTCCACGAATTATCGACAGCTCGCGGAGCTGCCCGAGGGTTCGCTGGTGACGATTCCCTCCGACCCCAGCAACGCGGCCCGTGCGCTGCGGCTGCTGGAAGCGCAGGGGCTGGTCCGGCTGCGAGAGGGCGCGGGTGCCACCGCCACCGTGCAGGACGTGGTGGGCAACCCGCGCCGACTGGAGCTGCGGGAAATCGACGCGGAGCAGCAGCCGCGGACCCTGGAGGACGTGGCTGCCGCCGTCATCAACGGCAACTACTTCCTGGAGGCGCAGAAGCACCTCGAGCTGAAGGCGAACGTCCTGGCCCGCGAGGCACCGAGAAACAACCCGTACGCCAACGTGCTCGCCGTGAGGAAGGGCGACGAGGGGCGGCCCGAGGTCCAGGCGCTGGTGCGGGCGCTCCACTCCGAGGAGGTGCGGAAGTTCATCGAAGCGCAGTACGGCGGCGCGGTGGTGGCGGCGTTCTGATCAGTCCGGACGTTTGAAGTCGTCCGAGCGCACGCCATAGCGCTTGAGCAACCGGTGCAGGCTCTCGCGCTCCATCCCCGCACGCTCGGCGGCGTGGGTGACGTTGCCGCCGAACTCCTGCATCAGCGCGGAGAGGTACTCGCGCGACACCGCGTCCCGCGCGCTGTCCACCGCCTCGCGGTAGGGCAGCTTCGCCAGCGCCTCGGCCGGGACGCCTCCGGCCGAGGCACCGCCGGCCTCCGCCACCCGAGCCGCGCCCAGCTCCGGTGGCAGGTCGTCCACGCCGATGCGCGGCCCCTGCGCCACCGCCACCGCACGGGCCACCGCGTTCTCCAACTGCCGCACGTTGCCGGGCCACGCGTACGCAGTGAAGGCACGCAGGGCCTCCGGCGCGAAGCCTTCCAGCTCCGGCCGGCCCGCTCGTGAGAGGAAGTGCAACGCCAGCAGCGAAATGTCCTCACGCCGCTCGCGCAGGGCTGGCAGCCGCACCGTCACCACGTTGAGCCGATAGTAGAGGTCCTCGCGGAAGCGCCCCGCCGCCACCTCCGCGGCGAGGTCTCGATGCGTGGCCGCAACCACCCGCGCATCCACCTTCACCGGCGTGGTGGTGCCCACGCGTCGCACCTCCTTCTCCTGCAACGCGCGGTTGAGCTTCACCTGCACCGGCAGCGGCAAGTCTCCAATCTCGTCCAGGAAGAGCGTCCCGCCGTGCGCCTCCTCGAAGAGGCCGGCCTTCGCCATGGTGGCGCCGGTGAAGGCGCCCTTCGCATGGCCGAACAGCTCGCTCTCCACCAGGTCAGCAGGGAGTGCGCCGCAGTTCACCGCCACGAAGGGCTTCGCCTTGCGCGGGCTCTCCGCATGCACCGCGCGCGCCGCCAGTTCCTTGCCCGTGCCCGTCTCCCCCGTGAGCAGCACGGTGAGGTCCCTCACCGCCACCTGGGACAGCAGCGCGTGCAGGCTTCGCATCGCAGCGCTTGCGCCCAGCAGGCCATGGAGGTCCGGTGCCGTCGCGAGCCGCGCCTTCAGCCCCGCCGCATCCTTCCGCTGCCGCCGCTGCTCCAGCGCCCGGGCGACGAGGAGGGCCACTTCGTCCGGGTCGAACGGCTTGGAGAGGTAGTCGTACGCGCCCTCCTTGATGGCCTCCACCGCCTTGGGAATGCTCGCGTACGCGGTGACGAGCACCACCTCCGTGTCGGGCGCGCGCCGCTTCACCTCGCGCAGCACCGCGAAGCCGTCCGCTCCCGGCATCTGGATGTCCGTCACCACCACGTCGAACTCGCGCTCCGCCAACCGTGCGAGCGCCTGCGTCCCATCCGCCGCCTCCGTCACCGCGTAGGCGTCTCCGAGGATGCGCGCGAACAGCTTGCGCATGTTCTCCTTGTCGTCCACCACGAGGACGGCCGGCTTCTGCGGCGTGCTCATGCCATGGCCTCCTGCGCGGGCGACGCGGGCGGCAGCCGCAGCGTGAAGCGCGCGCCTCCCAGCGGCCCCGTGTCCGCTTCAATCCGCCCGCCATGCGCCTCCGCGATGGCCTGGCTCACCGCGAGCCCCAGCCCCGTCCCCGTCGGCTTCGTGGAGAAGAACGGCTCGAAGAGACGGGGCCGGTCCTCCGGCTTCACCCCGGGCCCGGAGTCCGACACCGCGACGCTCGCTCCGCCGTCCGGCGCCGCTTCGATGTGCAGCGCCACCGTGCCACCCTGCCCCGCGGCTTCCGCCGCGTTCTTGATGAGGTTGAGCAACACCTGCCGCAGGCGCGGAGGCCACGCCCATGCGGACGCGTCTCCCTCCACGCGCACCTCCACGTCGCCCAGCCGCGAGGATTCACGGAGCCGCTCCACCACTTCCTCGCAGACCTCGCGCAGGGGCACGCGCTCCACCGGGCCGCGCCCCGGGCGGGAGAGGTCGAGCAACCCTTCGACGATTTCCTGGCAGCGCACCGCCTCTTGCTCCACCACCTCGAGGTCCTCCGCGAGCGCCCCTTCTGCCTTGCGCTGGAGCAGCCGCACATAGCCGAGGATGACGCCCAGCGGGTTGTTGATTTCGTGCGCCACGCCCGCCGCCAGCCGACCGATGCCCGCGAGCTTCTCGTGCTGGACGAGCTGCGCCTGGTGTGCTCGGAGCGCCTCCGTCATCCGGTTGAACTGGGCCGCGAGCTGGCCGAGCTCACCCGGGTCGCCCTCGGGGATGCGGGTGTGCAGGTCGCCGCGTGCCAGTCGCGCCGCGCCCTCGGAGAGCCGCGCCACCGGCCGCGCCACCGAGTTACCGATGTAGATGCCCACGCCCACGGCGAACAGTGTGGCCCCGCCGAGGAACAGCAGGGCCCAGCGGAAGCTCGCGTGCTCCACCGCGCCCACGTGCGCCTCGAAGGAGCCGATGGAGGTGTCGAAGCGCTGCGCCAGGGAGTCCGCCCTCGCCTGGATTTGGGACACCAGTTCCAGCGCGCGCCCGTGCGCGGCGGTGATGGCGGCCTGGTCCTTCGCAAGCACGGCCGGGAGGAGCGTGTCGTGGTAGAGCCGGTTCAGCGCGTCGCCGTTCTGCTGGATGTCCGCGACCCAGGTCTGCTCCTGCGCGTCGCGCGCCTGCTCTCGGAGCTTGCGGGTGAGCGCCTCCACGCGGGCCCGCGCCTCGTCGTGGAAGCGCACGTGGCTGGCGTTGCCGAGGATGATGGTGTGCGCGAGGTGCGCGTACTGGTCCCTCACGGCGGTGGCCAATTCCAGCGCGTCCCGGACGCGGCCTCCCGCCTCGCGGAGCGCATGCGAGCCGTCGTGGATGTCCGTCAGCCGGGCGAGCGCGAAGCCGGACGCGGCCGTGAACAGCGCCACCAGCGCGCCGAAGGCCAGGAGCAGCTTGCGAGTGGTGGAGCCGGAGGGGGAGAGCATCTCGCCCTCTATATAGGGGAGTGAGGCCCGGGCTGCTCACTGTGCGGCGCGGAGATGCCCCGCGGGGTGGGTACGGGCTGGGGAGGGCCCCCGGTAGGCTCGTCAGGCTGCTTCCTCTGCCTGGGGGAACGCCGATGCGCTGGCCGGCCACGTGGGTCTGTTCGCTGTCTCTTGCCGTGCTCGGATGTCCCGAGGTGCACAGGCCGGGAGGCCTTGCCGACAAGGCCGCTCACAGGGATGCGCTGGAGAACATCCCCAACAGGGAGTGTTCAGAAGCGGAGCACGCGATGTTTTGCGAGAACGGCAAGGAGGACAGCGAAGAGTGCCTCCGGAGGTGCGGGGAATGAGCTGGCGCACGGCCGTCGGCGCCTGTGTCGCCCTGCTGTTCCCTCTCCCCATGGTGATCCTCCTGGGCAGCGCTCTCCGGCTTGGAATGCCAGAGCAGCAACTGGAGCACGGGCGAAGGGTTGCACCGGTACTTCGCAGCGAAGAGCGACTGCGGCTGCAGAGCTATCACCGCAACTGCAAGCGCGACTCGGACTGCGAATTCCCCATGGGCTGTCTTTCGGATGCCCGGGCCAAGGCCAACTACTGCTCTGACAGCCAGTGCCTGACGGACATGCAATGCGGTGATGGGGAGGTATGTCGAGCGCTGACAACCTTCGGCGAAGGCCCGCTGGTACGTATCTGCGTCCCAATCGGTATTCGCAAGGAGGGGGAGCTGTGCGTCGAGATTGGGAAGGACCTGCACGATGCATGTGGTCCCGGGCTCATCTGTGGTGGACAAGCGGGGTTCTGCGCCCGCACGTGTAACCAGGACGACCCGAACTCCTGTCCGAAGCACTACGCCTGTACGGACACCAGACTCGGCCCACTCTGCCTGCCGACCTGCGAGAAGTCCGGGTGCCCCGAAGGCCAGGAGTGCATCCACTACGAAGAGGGCGCCTCCTCCTGCGAGAAGGTCTACGGCACCAACTGCCAGACGACCCCGTGTCCCGAGAATCAGAAGTGCGAGCTGGACCACGAAACGGAGTACCCGGCCACCGTGTGGATGCAATGCGCGCAATACTGCCGCAAGGACCGGACCTCCTGTCCTCCCGGCCTCATCTGCGACAACTGGGCCTGCCAGCCCCCGTGCGAGCCGAACGGCCCCAACACCTGCGCGGAAGGCTACCGCTGCAAGAAGGCCCGACCCACGCGGCCGTGGGTCTGCCTCCCGGACTGGTAACACACTCCGTCCTCCCCCTTGCGCACCGCGCCCCTCACGAGCATGACAGGGGCAGGCACCATCCCCGGAGCGGAGGAACAGTCCATGGCCTTGCGGTTCAAGAACCTCGACGGCAGCGGTCCCCAGTCCTTCGACCGCGTCCTCAAGTGGGCCGTGGGCGACAAGCTCACCGGCCGCCGCCGCAAGTCCCCGGACCGCGCGCCCGTCCCCCGCGTGGAGCCCGACCTCGCCCTCCTCGCAACGCCCCCGGCCCCAGGCGAGGGCGCCCGCCTCACCTGGCTCGGCCACGCGAGCTGGCTCGTGCAGCTCGACGGCCTCTCCCTCCTCGTGGACCCGGTGCTGCGCGACGCCATCAACGTCGTCATCCACCGCAACGTCCCGCCCGGCGTCCCCGTGGAGAAGCTGCCCCCCATCACCGCCAGCCTCGTGTCGCACAACCACTACGACCACCTGGACCTGCCCACGCTGAAGCAGGTCGGCGTCCCCATCGTCACCGGGCTCGGGCACACGCCCGTCTTCAAGGGCTCCAATCTGCCCGTCACCGAGCTGGACTGGTGGCAGTCCACGAAGCTGGGCCCCGTCACCGTGCACTTCGTCCCCTCGCAGCACTGGAGCCGACGCGGCCTCAACGACGTCAACGACATGCTCTGGGGCGGCTTCGTCATCGAGGGCTCCAGCGCCCGCGTCTTCCACTCTGGCGACACCGCGTACTTCGACGGCTTCAAGGAAATCGGCCGCCGCTTCCCCGGGCTCGACGCCGCGCTGCTGCCCATTGGCGCGTATGACCCGGCCTGGTTCATGAGCCGCCAGCACATGAACCCGGAGGAGGCCGCGCAGGCCTTCGAGGACCTCGGCGCCACGCGCTTCCTCGCCATGCACTGGGGCACCTTCAAGCTCACCGACGAGCCGCTCGACGAGCCGCCCCGCCGTCTGGACACGGAGTGGACCCGCCGCGGCTGGCCGCGTGAGCGCGTCCACGTCCTCCCCGTGGGTGGCACCCTCACCGTGCGCAACGGTTGAAACCCACCGGGGCCTGTGCTGTGGGGAGGACATGCTCCTGCCCACCCTCGTCGCCCTGGCCCTCACCCAGGCCCCACCGCCTCTCACCACCGTCTCCGAGCAGAGCGGCTGGACGCGCACCGGCCGCTACTCCGAGGTGGAGTCCCTCTGCCGCGCCTTCCCCAGGGCCTTCCCCGGCAAGGCCCGCTGCGACACGCTCGGCACCACGCCGGAGGGCCGGCCGATGCTCGCGCTCGTCGCCAGCGCGGACGGCACCCTCACCCCCGCCGCCGCCGTGAAGAAGGGCCGCCCCGTCGTCTTCTTCCAGGGCGGCATCCACGCGGGTGAAATCGACGGCAAGGACGCCGGCTTCTGGCTGCTGCGCGACATGCTCAACGGCACCGCGCTGCCCGGCGTGCTCAAGGGCGTCACCGCCGTCTTCGTCCCCGTCTTCAACGTGGACGGCCACGAGCGCTTCGGGAAGAACCACCGCCCCAACCAGGTGGGCCCCGAGGAGATGGGCTGGCGCGTCACCGCGCAGAACCTCAACCTCAACCGCGACTACGTGAAGGCCGACGCGCCGGAGATGGTGGCGCTCCTGAAGTACCTGCACGCGTGGGACCCGCTCGTCTACGCGGACCTGCACGTCACCGACGGCGCCCAGTTCGAACCCGACGTGTCCGTGGGCCTGGAGCCGCAGAAGTCCGGCCCGGCGCCGCTGCGGGAGCTCGGCGTGAAGCTGCGCCAGGAGCTCTTCACGGAGATGGAGTCCCAGGGCCACCAGCCCATGGAGTTCTACCCGTCCTTCCGCCAGGACGATGACCCGGCGTCCGGCTTCGCCTACGGCGTGGCCCCGCCCCGCTTCAGCCACGTCTACTGGTCCATCCACCACCGCTTCGGCGTGCTGGTGGAGACGCACTCGTGGAAGCCGTATGCGGAGCGCGTGAAGGCCACGCGCGACGCGGTGGCGGGCCTGCTGCGCCTCGTGGCCCGGGACGGCGCGGCCCTGCGCGCGGCGGCGAAGGCGGCGGACACGGAGGCGGAGTCCGGCAAGGTGCGCGAGGTGGTGCTCGCCTGGCAGAACACGGAGAAGAGCCACCCCATCGCCTTCCGGGGCTACGCGTACGAGCGCGCCCCATCCGACGTGTCCGGCCAGACGTGGATTCGCTACGACGTCACGAAGCCGCAGGTGTGGAACGTGCCGTACTTCGACGAAATCCGTCCGGCCCTCACCGCGTCGCTGCCCTCGGGCGGCTACCTGGTGCCGCCCGCCCACGCGGCCATGGTGGCGCAGAAGCTCGCCACCCACGGCCTGCGCTTCCAGCGCCTCACGCACGAGGTGCCCTCCGCTGAGACTGAGTTGTTCCGCGCCACCGACGTGAAGTGGGGCGCCCAGTCCGTCGAGGGCCACCAGACGCTCACCGTGAAGGGCGCCTGGGAGAAGGGCACCCGCACGCTGCCCGCGGGCACGCTGTACGTCCCGGTGGCGCAGCCGGGCATCGAGCTGGTCGCCCACCTGCTGGAGCCCACGGCGCCGGACTCGCTGGTGTCGTGGGGCCTCTTCAATACCCACTTCGAGCAGAAGGAATACATCGAGGACTACGTGCTCGAGCCCTTCGCCCGTGAGCAACTGAAAGACGCCGCGGTGAAGGCCGAGTGGGACGCGAAGATGAAGGACCCTGGCTTCGCGAAGGACCCGCGCGCCCGCCTGCGCTTCTTCTACGAGCGCCACCCCGCCCGCGACGTCCAGCTGCGCGTCTACCCCATCCTGCGCACGCAGGCGGCCCCCGCCGGGCTGGCGGCCTCGAAGTAGCGCCCCAAACACAGACGCCCCGCGAACCATGTGGCTCGCGGGGCGTCCATTCACTTCAGGCCTGCCCCAAGCCCCTCAGGTGACGAGGGGCCCGGAGTGACGGTCCACCTCAGCCGAGGATGGGGTCACACGTGCAGGTGCTCGGGTTGCACACCTCACGGCGCCCGCAGCCACCGCAGTCCGCCTTGCACGCGCACGAGCACGAGTTCGCATCCGGCTGGTGCTGCGCATCGCAGTTCAACCCCGCCGTGTTGCACGCGCAGGCGCACAGGTTCGGGTCGAAGTCGTAGCCCTCCGCGCAGGTGGCGTCCGGCGCGCAGGTGCAGGCGCAGGCAGACTGGCTGCACGTCTCATACGTGCCGCACGTCCCGCCGCAGTCCGCCGTGCAGGCGAAGGCGCACACCGCCGGGTCCGTGTTGCACACCTGGCCCGGCGCTCCACCGCCGCCGCAGTCGGCCGGGCAGTCGCACCGGTCCGTGGCGCGGTTGCACGCGAGCTTGCCCCGGCACGAGTCCGCCTCGTTGGCGTCGTAGTACGGGTCCGACTTGCACGGGGGCGGCACGCCGTTGGGGTTCGTCGTACGGTCGCTCCAGTACCGGTAGGACACCGCCGCCTGCGTGGTGCCCGCCACCTTCGGACGACAGGCGCCGTAGAAGGACACCGCCCGGCTGATGCCGTCCACGTCGAAGCCGTGGGTCTTGCTGCGCGGCAGGTCGGCAGCGCTCGGGCAGGTGACCGCGTCCGTGACTTCCGCCACCGCCACCCTCAGCGAGGCGCCGATGGGCGGCTTCAGCGTCTTGTAGCCCACCGAGGCGATGACGCTGTCGACGATGGCGTTGATGGTGGTGGTGATGGAGGCCGCGTCGCGGATGCTCCCGTACACACCGCCCGTGGCCTGGATGATGTCCAGGTGCCGCGGGTTGGCGTTCTCCTCGTAGTTGTTCGGGTCATTCGCATCCGTCCAGCAGCGCGGCCCGTCCGGCGGGCAGATGATGCCGTGCACCTGGATGGGCTGGTCCACCGGGTTGTTGCTCTCACCCGCCACCGAGCCCGTGTCGAGGAAGTACTGCGAGAACGTGGTCACGGGGTTGGAGGACTGGTCCCGCGTATCCGTGAGGATGACCACCACCACCTTGGCGCCCGGACGGATGCGGGTGTCCGCGGTGCCGCCGGCCGCCTTCAGGTCATTGATGGCCTTGCGCGCGGAGTCCAGCGAGCGCTCCGTGCCGGTGCCGTCGATGTTCACCCAGCACTGGTTCTTGCTCGTACACGTGGTGGCCTCACCCCCCGCGGGGATGGTGACGGTGGTGCACTGGCCGTTGCTGCCGCAGGTGCTGCTCTGCGTGAGCCACGCCCGGAACTGGTTCACGTTGCGGGTGAAGCCGCGCAGCAGGGCGGAGTTGGGCTCGTTGGACGCCGTGTAGCTCGTCGTCACCATGGCCAGGCGCCAGTCGAGCGTCGCGTTGCCCAGCTTCTGCGCCACCGCCGTGGCCGCGTCCGCCAGCGACTGCTGCGACGTCGCCATGGAGCCGCTGTCGTCCACCACGAAGAGGAAGTCCACCACCGCCTGGCTGGCCGTGAACTTCTCGCACTGCACCGCGTCCGCGTCGCCGAACTGCGCCAGCGCCGTGCCGCCCGCCGTGTCCGACAGCGTGAAGAGGCTCTTCGCCTCCGTGTACTCGGCCGCCGGCGTAATCGCCAACACCACCACCACGCTCTGGTTGGAGCGGTGCACGTACTGCGCCTGCATCTTGAACGGGCCCGTGATTCCGGCCGTCCCCGCCAGCGCTCCGGCGCTGCCGGGTACCAGCGAGCGCGCCAGGGTGTTGGTGAAGGCCTTCAGGTCCGTGGTGCCCGCCTGCGAGTAGCGCGCGGCCAGCGCCTGGAAGCCGTCCCAGGTGGTGAAGGTCTGCGTGTAGTCGCGCGTGGCGGCGTTGAAGGACGCCGTGCGGATGCCCGCCTCGTCCGCGGTGGGGTCCGCGGCGGTGCCCACCTGGCCACGCTTGTATGCAATCAGCGTCACATTCTTCGTGGCGTCCCAGCCGATGAGGCCCACCGAGCTGCCACCCACCGTGAGATTCACGAGGTTGGCGTCCGTGAAGGTGCTGGGCAGCGCCAGCCGCAGGTCGCCACCCGAGTCCTCCTTGAAGGTGACGGTGCGCAGGTTGGTCGTCTTGCACGCCTGACCCGCGGGCGTGGTATCCGCGCCGTCATTGGGGTTGCGCGGGTCCAGCTCGCCCGGGTCCACCTGGCCGTTCTGGTTGGCGTCCTCCGCGCCGTCCTGGATGCCGTCGCCGTCCGCGTCGGGATTCAGCGGCGAAGTCGTGGTGGTGGTGTTCGCGTCGCCGGAGTAACCGCAGTTGGTGCGGGGGGCCGCCGCCGTCGCCACGCCGCGCTCCAGGCCGTCGCGCAGGCCGTCGCCGTCCGTGTCCGGGTTGGTGGGGTCCGTCTCGTTCGCGTCCACGCGGCCGTTGTTGTTGGGGTCCTCGCCCAGGAAGCCGCCCTTGCCGGGGCCGTCCTGCAGGCCGTCGCAGTCGGTGTCCGTCAGGCGCGGGTCCGTCTCGTTCGCGTCCACGCGGCCGTTGCGGTTCTCGTCCTCCACACCGTCGGGCGTGCCGTCACCGTCGGTGTCTGCGTTGTTCTTGTTGGTGCCGGTGGTGGTCTCCACCGCGTCGGGGATGCCGTCGAAGTCCGCGTCCGGCACGGAGGCGGCGCAGTCAGACACCTTCGGGTCCGACTCACCGGTGTCCTTCACGCCGTCGTGGTCCTTGTCCTCGTCGCCGTCCTTGCACGAGTCGCCGTCGGTGTCCGGCTTGAGCGGGTCCGTGCCCACCTGCTTCTCGAGGCCGTCCGGCAGGCCGTCGTCGTCCGTGTCCCGCTTGCGCGGGTCCGTCTCGCCCGCGCTCACCGTGCCGCTGTGGTTGGTGTCCTCGTCGCCGTCCTTCAGCCCGTCACCGTCCGAGTCGAGCGCGTTCGGGTCCGTCTCGCCCTGCTCGCGCGCGCCGTTGCGGTTGGTGTCCTCCAGCCCGTCCGCCAGGCCGTCACCGTCCGTGTCCGCTTTCACCGGCGAGGTGCGGGTGTCCGGGTCCGCGTCCGCGCGGAAGGGGCAGCCCGTGTTGAGGGTGGTGGTGCGGCCCACCTCCACGCCGTCTCGGATGCCGTCGCTGTCGGTGTCGCGCAGGCCCGGGTCCGTCTTCAGCCCGCCGGGGTACACGTTGGCGAACTCCTCGGAGTCCGCCAGGCCGTCACAGTCCGAGTCCTTCGTGGGGTTGCTCTCGTCGCCCGCATCCGTGGGCACCCGACCCGGGTCCGGGTCCGGGTCCGGCTCGATTCCAGCATCTTCGTTCGTGGGCAGGGGGCCCGCGTCAGTCTCATCGCCCGGGCCCGCGTCCACGACGGGCTTGGGGTCATCCGTGGGGTCATCGCCACCACCGCAAGCCGCCAGCAGCGAAGCCGCCAGCAGCGCACAGGTGACGAGTTGTCTGAGAGGGGTACGCATCGTCTTTGACTCCAGTTGCTTCGACACCAAGTGGGGGGAGGGATGGGTCGAAGCAGACATCGATTTTAGAATGCCATTCGCGTCCTGCCAGCCTGTATTCCCTTTAGGGCAAGAGAGGGTCAGCGCCCGGTCGCTTCCCATGCAGCCACATGAGCAGATTGCGACGAGACTGTGAGCGATCAGGGTTCGCGAGGTGGGAGGGCTCGGCTATCGTCGGGCCCGTGCCCGTCTTCGGTCTTGCGGCATTGTGGAATGGCTCGGCCCTGCCGGAGCGTGTCGCGGCCTGGGTGGAGGGGCTGGGCACGCTGCTGTCCACTGCCCAATCGCTGCAGCTCGTGGTGGCGCTGCGCGCGGAGGAGGCGGGCCTCGAGCTGAAGGTGGAGGCGCCCGGCTACCCGCGCGCCGCGGTGGAGAAGCTGGCCGAGGAGGCGAAGCGCAGCGGCGGCACCTTCGTGGAGCTGTGGCGCATGCCGAAGGCCGAGCGCGATGCCTTCCGCGGTGCCACGTTCGGCGGTGGCACCGCGTACCCAGGCGAGCAGCGCGCCGCCGCCGCGCACGCCCTGCAGCAGCACGTGAGCAAGCTGGCCGCGGGTGGCGCCCGTCCGTCCGCGCCGCCCGCCAACCCCATGGACGCGCCCCGGCCCGTTCCGGCGCCCCGGCCCGTTCCGGAGGCTCCGCCCGCGCGTGCCGCCACGAGCGCGCCGGAGCCCTCGGCCCCGCAGCCTCGGGCGATTGCTCCCTCGCACCAGGTGCCCACCGCGCACCGGGACAGCCCGCAGCGGCGAGGGCGGCGCTTCGCGGTGAAGCTGGAGCTGGAGTTCCGCACCGAGCTGGACTTCGTGCGCGAGCACGCGCTCAACATCTCCAACGGCGGCCTCTTCGTGCGCACCGCGCACCGGCCGCAGCCCGACAGCGTCGTCACCGTGGACGTGAAGCTGCCCAACGGGAACCGGCTGCAGGGCGACGCGGTGGTGGTGCACGTGGTGGATGACCCGTACACCGGTGGCGTGGGGCTCGCGTTCCTCAGCGACGACGCCACCTTCTCCCAGACGCTGGACGGGTACCTGGCGAGCCTGGTCGGCGGCACGGGCTGACGATGGACGGCACGTCGGAGACCTGGCCGCGAGACTGTGGCCGCTTCGAGCTGCTGTCGCGGCTGGGACGCGGGGGCATGGCGGAGGTGTTCCTCGCGCGGATGCAACAGGGGCCCCGGGCCGGAGAGCGGGTGGCCGTCAAGCGGGTGCGCCCCGAGCGCGCGCATGACGCCGAGGCTCGCGAGCAGCTCCTCCACGAGGCGGAGCTGGCGAGGTGCCTGCACCATCCGCACATCGTCGGCTTCGTGGAGTACGGCGAGCTGCGGGACGGCGGCTACCTGGCGATGGAGCTGGTGGAGGGGCCGGACCTCGGCCGCGTGCTGGCGCAGTGCCGGCGCCGCCGGATTGAATTGCCCATCGACATCTCCGTGCTCATCGTCCGGCAGGTGCTGGAGGCGCTCGCGCACGCGCACCATGCCACCAGCACCACGGGGCGACCGCTGGGCGTGGTGCACTGTGACGTGTCCCCGCACAACGTGCTGCTGTCGCGCACGGGCGAGGTGAAGCTGGCGGACTTCGGCGTGGCCCGCTCGCGCGCGGGCCTGGCGCTGGATGCGCGGCGCCTGGGCAAGCAGCACTACCGCTCGCCGGAGCTGATTGCGGGCGACGTGTCCGTGGCGGTGGACCTGTGGGCTGCGGCGGTGCTGCTGTACGAGTTGCTGTCGCTGGAGTCCCCCTTCCCCTCCGGCCCGGGTGACGAGGTGGAGTCCTCCATCCGCGGGGGCCGGGTGACGCCCATCCGCCAGCTGGTGCCGGAGGTGTCCGACGCGCTGGCGCTGGTGCTGGACCGCGCGCTGGCGCCCCACCCCGCGCAGCGCTTCAAGTCCGCGGAGCAGTTCGCCCGGGCGCTCGCGCCGCTGTGCGACGACCGCGTGGCCACGCCGCTGGCCGTGGCCGCCGTGGTGCGCGGGCTGATGGGCACGGAAGGCTGAGGCGACAGGCCCCGCGCCTCACGCCACCTGCTGGCCCACCGAGGGCGGCACCATGCCCGGGTCTCCCTCCACCACCAGTCGGCTGCGGCCTCCGCCCTGCTTCACCACGCGCACCTGGATGCCGATGCGCTCGGCCAGCCCGCTGACGTGGGAGATGATGCCCACCTGCCGGCCCGTGGCCTGGAGCGCGTCCAGCGTGGCCAGGGCCACCTCCAGCGTCTCCGGGTCCAGCGTGCCGAAGCCCTCGTCGATGAAGAGGGTCTCCACCTGCGTCGTCTCGGACGACAGCGAGGCGAGCCCCAGCGCGAGCGCCAGCGACACCAGGAAGCTCTCTCCACCGGAGAGGCTGGCCACGCTGCGCACCTCGTCGCCCATGTCCCCGTCCACCACCTGCAGGTCCAGGTCGTGCCCCGGCACGCGCATCAGCCGGTAGCGCCGCGCCAATTCCCGCAGGTGCGCGTTGGCGTGCAGCAGCAGCGCGTCCAGCGTGAGGCTCTGGGCGAACACCTTCAAGCGCCTGCCGTCATGCGAGCCGATGAGGTCACCCAGCGCCTTCCACACCTCCGCGTCGCGCCGACGCTCCTCCAGGGCCGCGGCCTCCGTGCCGTGCCGCGCACGGGCCGCGTCGTCGGACTCCAGGCGGGCACGCAGCGTGGCCTCGGCGCGGCGGCGGGCCTCCACGTCGGCGCGCAGCCGCTCGCGGGCGGAGACGGCCTCGGACTCGGACAGGGATGGGGGGCCGGACTCCTCGTGCCGAGTGCGCCGCTCCCGTCGCTCGGCCAGCACCGCGCGCGCCTGGGCGAGCGCCTCGCGCAGCGCCGACAGGGCCCGTGCCTCCGCCTCGCACCACGCGGCGTCGTGGGCCAGGAGCGACTTCACCGCCTCCAGGGTGGTGCCACGGGCGGAGAGTTGTTCCACCAGGGCGGCGCGTGCGGCCTCCCTCGCCTCGACGGCCTCGGTGCGCACGCGCACGGCGTCCTCGGCGCGGGCGGCGGCCACGCGCTCCGCCTGCTTCGCGGCGTCCGCGGCACTGCGGGCGCGCTCGAAGGACTCCACCGCGGCGTCCAGCCGGGCGCGCAACTCCGCACGCACGTCCTCGGTGGAGCGACCGTCCAGCAGCGCCGCGCGGGCGCGGGCCACTTCGCTCCGCTCCTCCTCCTTGAGCGCGGCGAGCTTCGCGTGCTCCTCGGCGTGTTGGGTGCTGACGTCCACGAGTCCCTGGGCGCGAGCGCGGTGCTTCTGCTCCTCGGCCTCGCGGGCCTCCGCCTTCAGTCGGGCCTCTTCCTTCGTCTTCCACAGGGCCACGCGCTTCGCGCAGTTGCCCCGGAAGGTGGCCGGGTCCGCCTCCAGCTTCGCCTCCCAGCCCTCGTCCTGGGCGAAGACGGGGGCCACGTCCGCGAGCACCTGCCGTCGGATGGCCTCGGCCGCCTCCACGCGGGCCAGCAGCTCGTTGAGCGTGCCCTCCGCCCGGGTGAGCAGCTCCTCGGCGCGCCGGAGCATCTCCGCCGCCGCCTCGCGCCGCATGCGCTGCGTCTCCAGCGCGGCCCGGGCCTCGCGTGCCGCGCGGGCAAGGCCCTCCGCGGCCTCCTCCTCGGCCTTGAGCGAAGCGAGCCGCTCGTGCACCTCGGCACGCGCCGCTCGCAGCCAGGCGCCGGCCTCCGACGCGTCACCGACGTCGGGGGGCTGGGACGCGTCGCGCGCAGGCCCCGAGAACGCCGCGCCCTCTCCTGGTCCGGACGCCAGCGATGCCCCAGGCGCCTCGCGCACGTCTGACAACGCCGTGCCGCCGCGCGGCCCGAACGCCATCGACGCACCCGACACCGAGCGCAGCCACTTCTCACGCGCCCCGTCCCACGCCGCGCGATGCTCCGCGCACCGGGCCGCCGCGGTCTCACGGCGAGCATTCGCCTGTCCCGCGCGAGCACTGGCCGCCGCGCCCTTCGCACTGGCCGCCACCTCGGCGCGACTGGCCTCGGCCCGCTCCGTCTCCAGCGTCTCCACGCGCGCCGTGGACTCCGCCACCAACCCGTCCAACGCAGACACCTCACGGGCATACGGATGCTCGGTGGCACCGCACAGCGGGCACGCCTCACCTTCGCGCAGCAGGGTGCGGTGGGACGCATAGCTCTGCGTCGCCTGCGCCATCGACAGTGCCCGCCGCGCCTCCTTCAGCGCCGCCTCGCGCTCCGCTCGCCGCGTCGCCGCCTCCCGAGCCGCACCCTCTGCGGCCTCCGCCTCCGCCTTCGCCTTCGTGGCTTCGCCCTCGGCGGCGCGCACCTCCGCCCCGTCCGAGGTCAGCCCCTCCCGCGCCACCTCCAGCGCCCGCAGCACGTCCTGCCGCGCCAGCAGCGCCTCGCGCAGCGCACGCCGTGCCGAGCCCGCCTCTCCACCCTCCGCGGCCTCCGCGTGCGTGGCCGCCGCCTGCGCCATCTCCTCCGCCTCGGCGGCCGCGGCCTTCTCTTCCCGCCGCAGCGTCACGTCACCGCGCAGCCGGTCCACGTCACCGCGCAACCGCCCGGCGTCCTCGCGCCCCTTCCGCCCTTCGCCCAGCGCCGACTCGTAGCGCTCCAGCTCACGCTGCCAGCGGGGCCACTCGCCCGTCAGGGCCACCCAGTGCGCCTTCTCCGTCAGCCACTTGCGCGCGCTCTCACCCTCCGCGCGCGCCGCCGCCTCGCGGGCCAGCACCGACTCCAATTCCGCCTTCGCCGTCCCCGCCGCCCCCCGCGAAGTCTCCGCGCGCCTGCGCGCCTCCTCCGCCTCCCGCGCCACCACGGCCAGCCTTGCATCCAGCGCCGCCGCTGCCTCTATCGCCGGCCTCGCCGCCTCTTCCGCGTCGTGCGCCCCCGTCCTCGCCCGCTCCGCGTCCAGCAGCACCACCCTGCGGGCCGCCGACTCCGCCAGCGCCTTCTCGGCCTCCGAGGCCCGGGCCACCTGCGCGGCCTCCGCCTCCGTCCACCGCCGCTCCGCGCCCTCCGCCGCCGCCACGGTGCCCCGGAAGGACTCCGCCGCGCGCACCTCCTCCAGCCGTGCCGCGCGGGGTGCCGCCTCCTCCAGCGACTGCGCGGCCTCCACCGCCTTCGTCTCCGACGCCAGCTCCGCCCCCAAGAGCCCCGCCCGCTCCGAGTGCCAGGCCGCCGCCCCCTCCGCCGCCTCCAGCTGCGCCTC
Source organism: Pyxidicoccus caerfyrddinensis (assembly GCF_010894405.1). Classification (GTDB taxonomy): domain Bacteria; phylum Myxococcota; class Myxococcia; order Myxococcales; family Myxococcaceae; genus Myxococcus; species Myxococcus caerfyrddinensis. Next base: position 499,535 of record NZ_JAAIYA010000002.1, on the reverse strand, counting down.
CGCCGCCGTCCGCGCCCCGGCCTCCTCGCCGAGCCGCGCCTGCGCCGCCTCGCGGTCCGCTTCGGACATGAGCGCAATCGCCGCCAGCCCCTGCGCCCGCCGCGTCAGCTCCTCCTGCTCCGCCCGGTTCTTCTCGTGCGCGGCGACGGACAGCCGGCTGTACACCTCCGTGCCCGTCATCCGCTCCAGCAGCTCCGCGCGCTCGCTGGCATCCGCCTTGAGGAAGGCCGCGAACTCGCCCTGCGCCAGCAGCGCCGAGCGGCGGAACTGGTCGAACGACAGCCCCAGCCGCTCCTGAATCGCGGCCAGCACCTCGCTCTTGGTGCGGCCGAACTGCTGCGCGCTGGCCACCTCCGTCAGCGTCATCTCCTGCGGCCGGAAGCGCCCCTCCGCGCGGCTGCGCGCGCGCCACACCGACCAGCGCGCCCGGTAGCGCTTCCCGTCCTTCCCCTGGAAGTCCACCTCGGCATAGCCCTCGCCCGCCCCGCGCCGCAGCATGCCGCGCACGTCGTACGCCGACAGCCGCGCCTCCTCCTCTTCATCCGCCCGGCCCACCGGCGCGCCGCCACGCCCACCCAGCCGGGGCGTGCGGTCGAACAGCGCCAAGCACATCGCATCCAGCAGCGTGCTCTTCCCGGCGCCCGTGGCACCGGTAATCGCGAACAGGCCCAGCCTGTCCAATGGCGGCTGGTCCAATTCGAGGGCGAAGTCGCCCGCGAAGCTCGTCAGGTTGGAGCCGCGGATGGCCAGGATCTTCATGACGTCTCCTCCTGCACCTCGGCCAGCAGCGTGTGGAAGGCCTCCAGCAGCACCGGGGACGGCGGCTCCTGGAAGTCCCTCGCGTAGCGCGCGCGGAAGACGTCCTCGGGCGTGCGCTCCTTCAGGGACAGGCCCGGCTGCGCTTCGGCCAATGCGCCGCCGGTACCCGTGTACGCCGGGGTCAGCTTCACCAGCCGCACCGCCTTGCCCTCCAGCACCTTTTCCACCTTGTGCCGCAGCGACGGCTCCGGCCTCGGCAGCGCCACGCAGACCTCCAGGTAGGGCCGCGTCCACTCCGGCGAGCCCTCCTCGCGCGCCGGCAGCGCCTCCAGCAGCGACACCACCTCCTCCAGCGGCACCGCCTCCCGCGCGGGCACGCGCACCATGTCCGTGGTGCGGGGCACTGTCAGCGGCCGCACGCCCTCCAGCGCGTCACCCTTCAAATCCACCAGCAACACCTGGTGCCGGTAGCCCGCCTCCGACAGCGACAGCGGGAGCGGCGAGCCGCTGTAGCGCACGCCCTCGCGACCGCCCACCCGCTGCGCCTTGTGCAAATGCCCCAGCGCCGCGTACGCCACGTCCTCCGAGAACAGGTCCACCGGCAGCGCGTGCTGGTTGCCACCGAGAATCTTCCGCTCGCTGAGCGCGGACAGCTCCGTGCCCGTCATGTAGCAGTGGCCCATGGCCACCAGCGCCTGTCCGGACTGACGCCTGCGCCGCGCCGCGGCCAGCACCTCGCCGTACACCGCGCGCACACCCTCCACCAGGCGGTCTCCCGCCTCCACCGGCACGGGCGGCAGGTCCGCGGGCCGCAGGTAGGGCACCGCCGCCACCCACGCACCCACGCGCCCCTTCGCGTCGTGCAGTGGCACCAGCAGCCGCTCCAATTCCAGCTCCCCGCGCGCACGCGGAAGTCCGCCCACCACGCGCACGCCGAGCGCGGCGAACAGCGGGTCCGGCGCGTCCAGCCGCGCGGCCGAGTCGTGGTTGCCGCCGATGACGACCACATCCAGCCGGGGCAGCCGCCTGCGGGCGCGCGCGACGAAGTGGTACCAGGCCGCCTGCGCGTCCGCGCCGGGGTTGGCGGTATCGAAGATGTCGCCGGCCACCAGCAGCGCATCGACTGCGTGCGTCTCCAGCGTGTCCAGCAGCCAGTCGAGGAAGGCCGAGTGCTCCGCCTCCCGCGAGACGTCGTACAGCGTGTGCCCCAGGTGCCAGTCCGACGTGTGCAACAGGCGCATCCCGCGTCCACCCTCCCTCGCCCCGCGGCGCTCGGGCCGCGGGCAGCCTCCCCTGGGGAAGCCACCCGCTCCAAGCGGCAGGCGCTTGCTCCCTTACTCGCTCGCTCTGACATGCGCGCAAGTTCCTGGAAGTCCGCGCAGTTACGAAGCCGACTCCCCTGGCGGGTCCTCCCCTCCCACCCCACGCGCGGAGGTGGTTGGCCACCGCCACCCGGTGCGGAGATGCTCACACGCCATGTCCGGCGAACTCCTGGCCGCCTTCTTCCTGCTCGTTGGCGTCACCGTCATGGTGGTGGGCGGCTTCTACGTCCAGAAGCAATTGCTCCAGCGGCGGCACGCGGCCTGGAGCGGGCTCGCGGAGCGGCACGGCTGGAGCCTCACCGCGACCCCGCGCTTCTTCCCCATGGAGGCGCCCAGCCTGCTGGTCCAGGGGGCCTCTCACGGCCGGCCGTTCTCGGTGCACACGGAGGCCCGCTGCGGAGGCAGGTACCGCTACGAGGTGACGGTGGCGCGGTTGGAGCTGGGCGACGAGGCCCGACGCCGGGGGTGACTGGCCGGAGATGGACATGTCGGAGATGATTCCGGGACATGTCCAGCCCGTCGCTGTCGTCCCTGCTGCCCATCCTCATCATCGCGGCCGTCCTCGCGCTGATGGGCTTCGCCATCCTGCGCTCGCGCAAGAGCCGGCACGAAGCCTGGAAGGCCCTCGCGGCCCGGCACGAGTGGACCTTCACCGAGACCAAGGGCGCCCTGGAAGTGCAGGGGCTCCACCATGGACGGCAGCTCTCCCTGCTCACGGAGCAGCGCGAGGGCGGCAAGCACCGGCACACCGCGGCGGTGCTGCGATTGGACCTGGGCGACGTGCTGGGCCGCAGCCTGCTGCTGGAGCCCGAGAGCCTCGAGGACACGTTCCTCGAGCTGTTCGGCGGGAAGGGCGAGGAGGTCGGCGACGCGGCGCTCGACTTGAAGCGCATCTCCCCCGAGGTGCGCGCACTGCTCCGCGCCCCGGAGGTGGCCCGCCACCTGCTGGAGCTGCGCGCGAGCTACGCGAGCTTCTCCATCGTGGCGGGGATGCTGGAGGCGGAGCTTCGCGGCTTCCCCGAGACGCTCGAGGCGCTGGAAGCCGGGGTACTTCCAGCGCTCGGGCTGGCCAACGCGCTGTACACCGCGCGCCAGCAGCTTCCCGGTCGAACGTCGGTCTGAGCGAGGCGGCTCAGCCCCCGCGCGCCCGCCTCCGCCGCAGCGCCAGCGCACCCAGCGCCAGCCACGCGAGCGGCGCCACCGGAGCCGCACCGCAGCCGCAGCCGCTGTCGTCCTCCGGCATGGGCCCACCCGTCCCCGCGTCCGGCGCACCCGTCCCCCCGTCCGGCTGGGACTGCTCGCAGCTCACGTCACCGGCGCACACCATCACCTGGACATCGGACTGATTCCCGGCGGTGTCCACCACGACGAAGCGGACGCGGTGGCCGCCCGGCGTCAGCGCCGTGGTGTCCCAGCGGTTGTGCTCGCCGCCGAAGTGGAAGTGGTTGTCCGAGCGCGTGTCCGTGTATTGCAGCACGTCGTCCACGTAGAACTCGGCGCGCGTGCAGCCCACGTCGTCCACGCAGTCGCCAAAGAACTCGTTCGTGGTGCCGGACACGCGCTCTCCCTCCACGGGGCGCGTGAGGACGGCGCGCGGTGCTTCATCGGGCTTCACGGTGATGCGGAAGGCCTGCTCCGCGTCCGGCGCCTCGCCGTTGCTCACCCGCACGAGGACATCCACCGGGCCCGCCGCCGTGGGCGTCCAGGAAATGAGGCCGGTGGCCACGTCGACGGTCATCCCCTCCGGCACCGTGCCCACCAGCGAGTACGTCGGGGCCGGCCGGGCCTCCGCCTCCACGTCGTAGCGGTAGGGGTTGCCCACCACGGCGGTGGTGATGGGCGTGGAGGTGATGACGGGGGCCAGCGGATCGTCATCCACCTCGGTGGCCACCACCGAGCGCGCATCCAGCCCCGGCGCGGCCACGGTGATGGTGGCGACCCCGGCCAGCCCATCCGCGTCCGACGCGGCCCGCAAGGTGACAGTCCTGGGCGTGTTCCAGTTCCCGGACGTGAAGGCGAGCGAGGCCCCGTCCTGCACCGTGATGTCCGCGTCGCCCTGCGTGGAGGCCACGGTGACGGAGACGGTGCCCGAGGGCTGCTTGGACAGCGACACGTCGAAGGTGGCGGTGCCGTTCTCCGGGACGGACACCTGCGAGGAGGACAGCACCAGCCTCGGGGCGTTGTTGTCGATGGTGGTGACCACCACCGCCTCCTCTCCCAGCCCCGCCGCCGTCACCGTGAAGGTGGCGACGTCCTCCACGGCGTCCGCATCCTCCACCGCCGCGAGCGTCACCACGCGGGGCACGCTCCAGTCCGTCTGGGAGAAGGTGAGCGACTCGCCGCTGGCGACGCTCAGGTCCTCCGAGCCCCCCATGGCCCGCGTCACCTGCACCGTGACGTCCGCGGTGGGGGCCTGGGCCAGGCGCACGGTGAAGGCGGTGCGCCCTCCCTCCACCACACGCAGGTTGAGCCCGGACACCACCAGCTTCTGCCCGGGCGCGGACGGGACGATGCGGCGCACGGTGCCGTTGGTGTACCCGAGCGCATACAGCGCTCCGTCCGGCCCCACCGACAGGTCCACGTTCGACGAGAAGCCCGTGCCCCACTCGTCCACCGTGGCCACTGAGTTGTCCGCGGCCAGCGTGGCGCGCGTCACCTGCCCGGAGTTGTAGTCGCCGAAGAAGAAGTTGCCGCGGTACTCCGGGGGAAAGAGCGTGGCGTCATAGAAGGTGCCGCCGGTGAGAGAGCCGCCCAGCGCCTGCGTCGTCGCGGTGCCGCCTCCGCTGGTCGCATCCGGCTGCCCCGGCTGGGCCACGGTGAAGGTGGTGGCGTCGGGCGCGGCGGGCGCGCTGGCGACGTAGAAGGTGCCGTTGAAGCTCGCGTTGCCCACGCCCGCGAGGGTGAGCTTCTCGCCCTTGCGGAAGCCGTGCGCCCCGGTGGTGGTGAAGGTCGTGACGCCCCCGCTGCGCACCGCCCCGGCCGCGGTCAGGTTGCGCGTGTCGATGTTGTTGGTGCGGTACTTGATGACGGGTTGGATGTACCCGTTGGTGGTGGGCTGGTTGTTCTCGTAGTCGTTGTAGCCGGCGTGGTCTCTACTGCTCACCACGAAGACCTGCTCGTAGCCCGTGCCCACGGTGTTGCTCCACAGCTTCCCGGTGGACGGCTGGAAGGTGAGCGTGAAGGGATTGCGGAAGCCGCGCGCCCAGATGTACTCGTTGTTGGGGCCCACGCCGTCGTTGAAGGGGTTGTCGTTGACGGGCGTGCCGTCCAGGTTGGCGCGGCCCACCTTCGCCGCGAGCGACGTCAGGTCGGCATCCACACCGGTGCCGTTGCCCAGGTCACCGATGGACCAGTAGAGCTTCCCGTCCGGGCCGAAGCCCAGGCCTCCGCCGTCATGGTTCTGCCCGGCGGTGGGCAGCTTCGTGACGACCTCCGTGCGCGCGGTGCCCACGCCATTGGCATCCGTGTAGCGGACGATGCGCTGCTCGGAGTCGGAGACGGTGACGAAGAAGTAGACGTACCGGTTGACCACGTAGTTCGGGTCGAACGCGATGCCGATGAGACCGCACTCGTTGGTGGTGTAGACGGTCTCCGTCGCGAACACGCGCGAGACGGGTGTGTTCGTCCCCGACTGCGTTTCGAGGGCGCCGTCCTTCATCGCCACCGTCCGCACCACGCCATTCTTCAGGATGATGAACAGGCGGCCCGAGCCATCCGGCGCCCACGCCATGCCCGTGGCGGGTGACAGCGCGCTGGACGTGTAGGCCGTCTCCGTGAAGCCGGCAGGTACCGCGGCTGCCCATGAGGGGGAACACCAAAGCAGGAGCAACAGCGACGTCATGAGGGGGGTACGCATGACCGACGAAGCTAACGCACGTGCAGCGCGGCTTCAGTCCGTCATCTGTCCGCGTGCACGTTGTGCCGCACCCACGCCGGCTTTTTACAACCCGATTGCCAGCACAACGCCTCACCAGGTGATGAAGCCCTCCAGGTACAGCGCGGCCTGACCGGAGATGCGCACGCGAGAGCCTCGCTCCTCGCAGCGCAGCTCACCCCCGCGCGCGGACACCTGCCGGGCGGAGAGCGCGGACTTGCCCAGCCGCTTCGCCCAGTACGGCACCAGCGAGCAGTGCGCGGAGCCCGTCACCGGGTCCTCCGGCACGCCCGCGCGCGGCGCGAAGAAGCGCGACACGAAGTCCACGTCCTTCCCCGGCGCCGTCGGCACCACCGCGAAGGTGTCCAGCGTCGCCAGCTTTGCCAGGTCCGGCCGCAGCGCGCGCACCTGCGCCTCCGAGTCGAACACGGCCACGAGGTCTCTCGAAGCGAACGTCTCGCGAGGCGCCGCCCCCAGCGCCTCCACCAGCCCGGCGGGCACCGGGCACGGCGTGGGCGGCCGCGAGGGGAAGTCCATGGCCAGCCACCCGTCCGCCTCCCGCGTCACCACCAGCGGACCGGAGCGGGAGGCGAACTCCACGCGCTCCAGCCCCGCCTCCAAGCGGTGGAAGAGCACCCACGCCGCCGCGAGCGTGGCGTGGCCGCACAGGTCCACCTCCTGCGTGGGGGTGAACCAGCGCAGCCGGAGGCCGCCGGCCTCGCGGACGAAGAAGGCCGTCTCGGAGAGGTTGTTCTCCAATGCGATGGCCTGCAGCTCCGCGTCCGGAAGCCATGCGTCCAGCGGACACACCGCGGCGGGGTTGCCACCGAAGACGCGGGAGGAGAAGGCATCCACCTGGAAGAGGGGCAGGCGCATGAGGCTTCCTTTCATTCACCGCCTCGCCGGCTCAGCCGGTGGCGGACAGGGTCTGCTCGTACAGCGAGCGCACGCGTGAGGCCAGCTCCACCGGGTCGGGGCCGAACGTCTCGGGCGCCAGCGGCGGCAGCACCCGCACGCGGATGGAGGCGCGCGGGCGCATCCAGGGGCCATCGCCGTCCAGCAGCTCCGGCGTGCCCTCCACCACCACCGGCACCACCGGCACGTGCTCCTCCAGCGCCAGTTGGAACGCGCCGCGCTTGAAGGGCAGCAGCTGGCCTCCGGAGGAGTAGGTGCCCTCCGGGAAGATGAGCACCGGCATGCCCCGGCGCAGCCACTTCCGGCACGGGTCCATCAGCTGGTGCAGGGCGGTGGAGGAGCCGCGGACGATGGGGACGTAGGCCAGCAGCGACATCATCCACCCCACCAGCGGCAGGGAGAACAGCGACGCCTTGGCCACGAACTTGTACGGGTAGCGCAGGCCCATGACGGCCAGGATGTCCACGGCGGACTGGTGATTCACCACCAGCACGCACGGCCCGCGCGGCAGCAGCTCGCGGCCCTCCACGCGCGTGCGCCAGCCCGGGGACAGGTGCAGCCACAGTCCATGGCACCAGCGGCACACCAGCGAGTGCAGCAGCCGGCGGTCCCTGTCGAAGGGGTACGTGACGAGCAGCAGCAGCGCCCCCAGCGTGAAGAGCACCGGGGCGGTCAGCGCGAAGACGAGCCAGAACCAGAGCGTGACGGCGTACTTCATGGCGAGGGGCCAGGGCATAGCATCTTCCGGCCCCCCGGCGCCCCAGGGCCTCCCCGCCCCGCCGGAGGACGCCTGCCCGGCAGCAGTCGTACTGGAAACCCCTCGGTTCCTGGCATAGACGCACACATACATGGGTCTCCCCTCACCCTCGGCCACTGGCCTTCTCCCCACCCGGCCTGGCTCCGGCGTGGAGACGTGGCTGACGGCCGGCCTCGTCCTCGCGGCGGTGACGGCGCTGGCCTATCTCTGCGGCTACCTGGCCGTGCCCATCGTGGACGACGCGGCCATCTCCATCGCTTACGGCCACACCTTCTTCAGCGGCGGAGGCCTGCGCGTCACCCCGGCGTCGCAGCCGGTGGAGGGCTTCTCCAATCCGCTCTGGACGCTGCTGCTGGGGCTGAGCCACCCGCTGAGCCTGCCGCCGGACACGTACGCGCACACGCTGGGCATCGTCTTCGGCCTGCTGGCGCTGCCCCTCTTCGCGCTGTGGGGCCCCGTGTCGGAGCACCGCGCCCCGCGCCTGGAAGACGCCGCCGCGCCGTGGGTGGCCGCCACCAGCGCCACGTACGCGTCCTGGATTTCGAGCGGCATGGAGACCGGCCTCCAGGCCTTCCTCCTCGCCGCGGCCGGAGTGCTGCTGCTGCGCGAGCTGCGCACCGGAGTGGGCGCGAGCACGGGCCTGGCGCTGGGCCTGCTGTGCCTCACGCGTCCGGAGGGCATCCTCTACACCGCCGCGGCCGGCGGGCTCTGGCTCGTGCACCGCGCGCTGGAGCGGCGCTGGACGGGGCGGCAGGCGCTGGGCATCGCGCTGTGGCTGCTCTTCCTGGTGGGCGGGTGGCTCCTGGTGCGCTGGGTGTACTTCGCGGACCTGCTGCCCAACACGTACTACGCCAAGCGGCTCTGGCAGTTCGACGGGCCCGGCTACGTGCGCAACTACCTCGCGGAGCACGAACGGCTCTGCCAGCTCGCCGCGGTGGGCGTGGTGCTGGGCCTTCTGGGAGGCGCCGCGCGCGCGAGGACGGCGGCGCTCGCGGCGCTCTTCCTCGTCAGCGGCGGGTACTTCGCGTGGCGCTCCGGTGACTGGATGCGCGAGTGGCGCTTCCTCGCGCCGCTGGTGCCGCTGCTGGGCGTGTGCGTGGCCGCGGGCCTGTCCGGCCTGCGCGCGAGGGCCGACTGGCTCCGCGGGCGCGGCGCGCGGTGGACGTGGCCGGCGCGGGGCGTGGTGGCCGTGGCGGGGCTGGGCGTGCTCTTCCTCGGCGTGCCGGCCATGCAGGCATCGGTGCTGCGCGCGCCGCGCATCAAGGCCTCGCCGGAGCTGCCGTACGACTTCATCGCGGAGCGCTTCCGCCACGTGCGGGACCTGGCGGAAAGGCTCGGGCAGGCGCGGCCGCTGGTGGGGTACCCGGACCTGGGCGGCCAGGCGATGGTGATGCGCCACGCGGAGATCATCGACGTGGCGGGGCTGGCGGACTACGCGCTGGCGCACCACGCGGGCAACTACCCGGCGCTGGAGGACTACCTCGTCTCGGAGGGGCCACCCGTGTTGCTGGACGCGCACGGGCCCAGCGGGCACCTGCGCGGGTTCCAGACGCTGATGTCGCAGTTCCGCCCCCTGGGCAGCGACCACTGGCAGCTCGTGGGCCTCACCGACAGGGAGGACCCGCGCTGTCCCGGCGGCAAGGACGCGGCCCTGGCACCGGACCGGGAGGGGCTCGCCCGCCTGTTCGAGCAGGACATCCAGGAGGGTGAGGCGGAGCGGGGCCTGAAGCGCTGGCGCTGCGTCTTCGCCTACAAGCCGTGGAGCGCGCTGCCGGACGGTGACACGCGGGAGAAGCTCGCGGACCTGGCCGAGGAGCGCGGCGCGGCGCTGGAGCACGAGGGGAAGCTGGTCCCCGCGCTGCGCCACTACTCGCTGGCCACGCTGCTCGACAGGGGCGACGCACACCGGCGCCGGAGGACGGAGGCGCTGCGCGCCCGCGTGTTCCCACGGCAGCCGGGCGAATGACCGCCGGCCACACATTATTGCCCGTACAATGCGCGGTGCCCTGGAACCCCGAGTGAACCCCATGCTCCCGCTCAAGCCGGCCCTCCAGGCCGCCCGCATTGCCCACAGCTTCTTCCCGTTCAGCCAGCTGCGCACGGCGCGCCTGCTGCTGGGGCTCAACGGGCAGCAGCCGCTGGAAGTCGAACGCCAGCTGTTCGGCTACGACATCGCGCTGCAGGCGCACCGCAGCACCACGCACATGCTGCTGTACCTCCAGGGCGAGAAGTTCCTGTCGGACCTGGTGCTCATCGCCCCGCACGTGCGGCCGGGCATGGTGGCCTTCGACGTGGGCGCCAACATCGGCTACCTGTCCCTGTACCTGCGCAGCCGCATCGGCCCGGACGGGCAGCTGCACAGCTTCGAGCCCGAGCCGGACAACTTCGCGGAGCTGGACGCCAACCTGCGCCGCAACGGCCTGGACAACTGCCACGCGGTGCAGGCGGCGGTGGGCTCCCAGGAGGGCATGCTGACGTTCGCCCCGGGCCTCAACGGCCATGTCCCCGAGGACGGCGCGCCCGGCATCTCCGTCCCCGTCGTCACGCTGGACGGTTTCATCGCGAAGCACGGCGTGCCGCGCGTGGACTTCGTGAAGATTGACGTGGAGGGCTTCGAGCTGGACGTGCTCACCGGCATGAAGGACGTGCTGGCCCGGCGCGACAAGCCCATCCTCTACATCGAGGTGCACGGCCGCGGGGAATTTCCCCGAGGAGACCCGCGCCGCGTCTGCGAGCTGCTCGAAGGCCACTACCGGAACATCCGCGCCTACGTGTCGCCGGACGACTTCAAGGCCCGGCAGGGACATGTGCGCCGCGTGCTCAACCGCCTGTCCCCCTTCGACAGCATCGAGCGCCAGTGCCGCGTGGAGCTGTCCGAGGTGAAGCAGCTCGACACCCTGCGGTACCAGCTGCTCTGCCTGCCGTGAACGGCGACATTTGAACGTCCCGCTGGCGCCCGCACGGTCCGCCCGTTAGCAGTGGGCGGAAAGCGCACGTGGGGACTGACCTCCAGGTCACTCCCCGGTCGGAGCGGACGTCACGCCCCCGTCATTGCGCGCACTCTCATCTTGCCCGGCGGCGAGGAAGGCGGCGAAGGTGCCCGCCCCAGTCGAATCCGGAGGAGGCAGCGACATGGACGCGCAGGGGCTGCACATCGAGACCCATCCCCGTGAAGGAGACCCGGTGGTGCGCGCGGGCCGTCCGGACCCGTGCACGGTGGTCATCTTCGGAGCCACGGGAGACCTCGCCGAGCGCAAGCTGTTCCCCGCGCTGTTCGAGCTGGCCCGCGCCAACCTCCTGCCGGACCACTTCGCCATCGTCGCGTACAGCCGCTCCAAGCTGGAGGGAGACGCCTTCCGCGAGCACGTGAAGGAGGGCCTCCAGAAGTTCGCGCGCACGCAGCCGCTGGACGAGGCCACCTGGAAGCGCTTCGCCCCGCGGCTGGAGGTCGTCTCCGGCGCCTACGACGACCCGGCCTCCTTCGCCCGCCTGAAGGAGAAGCTGGAGCAGGTCTCCAAGAGCCACGGCACCGACGGCAACCAGCTCTATTACATGGCCACGCCGGCCTCCACCTTCCCCCAAATCCTCCACGGCCTCTCCCAGGCCGGCCTGCTGCCCAGGCAGGAGCAGCCCCACCAGAAGTCCTGGCGGCGGCTGGTGATTGAGAAGCCCTTCGGGCACGACCTGGAGAGCGCGCGCGAGCTGAACCGTCAGCTGTCGGCGGTGCTGGACGAGAAGCAGGTGTTCCGCATCGACCACTACCTGGGCAAGGAGACGGTGCAGAACATCCTCGTCTTCCGCTTCGCCAACGCCATCTTCGAGCCGCTGTGGAACCGCAACCACATCGACCATGTGGAAATCACCGCGGCGGAGAAGATTGGCGTGGAGGGCCGCGGCGGCTTCTACGACGAGACGGGCGTCATCCGGGACATGGTGCAGAACCACCTGCTCCAGGTGCTCGCGCTGTGCGCCATGGAGCCGCCGGTGTCCTTCGGCGCGGAGGACATCCGCGACGAGAAGAACAAGGTGTTCCGCGCCCTGCGCCCGCTGGAGGGCCGCGACGTCGCCCAGGCGGTGGTGGCCGGCCAGTACGAGGGCTACCGCAAGGAGAAGGGCGTGAAGCCCGACTCGCGCACGCCCACGTACGTGGCCATGAAGATGAACGTGGACTCGTGGCGCTGGCAGGGCGTGCCCTTCTTCCTGCGCGCGGGGAAGAACCTGAAGGCGCGCCTGACGGAGGTGTCCATCCACTTCAAGTCGGTGCCGGTGGGCCTCTTCGCCGGCGAGGGCGCCACGTGCCAGCGCCTGCAGCCCAACGTGCTCACCCTGCGCATCCAGCCCAAGGAGGGCATCGCCCTGTCCTTCGAGTCCAAGGTGCCCGGTGAGGACGTGAGCATCGCGGGCGTCACCATGGACTTCAACTACGCGGAGAGCTTCGACAAGCCGGTGCCGGAGGCGTACGAGCGGCTGCTGCTGGACTGCATGCGCGGCAACGCCACCCTCTTCGCGCGGCAGGACAGCGTGGAGCAGGCGTGGAGCTACGTGACGCCCATCCTCCGGGCGCTGGAGTCCGGCGAGGGCGGCGAGGTGCAGACGTACGCACCCGGCTCGTCCGGCCCGGACGCCGCCGCCGCCCTGCTGGCCCGCAACGGCCGGAGCTGGACGCGGCTATGAGCTTCGCCCCGCCGCAGGTCGTCCCCTCCGAGTCGCTCGCGCGGGAGGCCGCCGCGTGGATGGAGCGCTCGCTCCGGGAGGCGCTCGCCGCGCGCCCGCGCGCGAGCCTCGCCCTGTCCGGCGGCGGCACGCCGGGCCCCGCATACCGGGCGCTCGCGGAGGCAAAGCTCCCGTGGGAGCGGGTGGACATCTTCTTCGTGGACGAGCGCTTCGTGCCTCCGGACCACGCGGACAGCAACTACCGCATGGTGGAGGACACGCTGCTCAAGCCGCTGCGGCTGCCCTCCTCCCAGGTGTTCCGCATGCAGGGTGAGCGCGAGGACCGCGACACCGCCGCGCGCGAGTACGAGGCCACGCTCCCGCCGGTGCTGGATGTCGTACTGCTCGGCATGGGGCCGGACGGGCACACGGCCAGCCTCTTCCCCGGCCACCCGGCGCTGGAAGAGCAGAAGCGGCGGGTGCTGGCGGTGGTGGGCCCCAAGCCGCCGCCGTGGCGGATGACGCTGACCTTGCCGGTGCTGCTTTCGGCGCGCGCCGTGCTCAACCTGGTGGCGGGCGCGGGCAAGGCGGACGCAGTACGCCGGGCACTGGCGGGCGACGTGTCCCTGCCGGCGGCGCGGGTGACGAATACGCAGTGGATGCTGGATCCGGCCGCCGCCGGACGGTGAGCGGCAGACTTCTGGAGGAACCATGAGTGACACAGCGGGCGCGCAGTTCGGCGTGGCGGGCATGGGAGTCATGGGGGCGGCCCTCGCCCTCAACATCGCGGACCACGGCTTCCGGGTGACGGCGTGGGACCGCCACACCGAGCGCATCGACGAGATGCACAAGAAGTACGGCCACGAGGAGCTGAAGGGCACCGCGTCGCTGGAGGAGTTCGTCCAGCGGCTGGAGCGCCCGCGCCGGGTGCTGCTGATGGTGACGGCGGGCGCGGCGGTGGACCAGATGATGGAGCGGCTCTTCCCGCTGCTGTCGCCGGGCGACGTCATCATGGACGCGGGCAACTCCTGGTTCCTCGACACGCGCCGCCGCGAGGAGTTGTGCAAGACGAAGGGGCTGCACTTCCTGGGCATCGGCGTGTCGGGCGGTGAGGAGGGCGCACGCCACGGCCCGTCCATCATGCCGGGAGGCCCGCCGGAGGCGTACGCGCTGGTGCGCCCCGTGCTGGAGGCCATCGCCGCGCGCACGGAGGCGGGCCTGTGCGTCACCCACGTGGGGCCGGACGGCGCCGGTCACTTCGTGAAGATGGTGCACAACGGCATCGAATACGCGGACATGCAGCTGCTCGCGGAGACGTACGACGTGCTGCGCCGCGGACTGGGCCTGAGCGCGGAGGCGGTGGCGGACCTGTTCTCCAAGTGGAACCAGGGCATCGCCGAGTCCTTCCTGCTGGAGACCAGCATCCAGGTGCTGCGCAAGAAGGACGCGGAGACGGGCAAGCCGCTGGTGGACCTGGTGCTGGACAAGGCGGGCCAGAAGGGCACGGGCAAGTGGACGGTGCAGGTGGCGCTGGATTTGGGCGTGCCGGTGCCCTCCATCGCTTCGGCCCTCGACGCGCGCAACCTGTCCTCCATGAAGGACGAGCGAGTGGCGGCGAGCGCGAAGCTGAAGGGCCCGTCCGAGACGCTGTCCTCGGAAGAGAAGGCGCAGCTCGCGCAGTGGGCGCATGACGCGCTCTACGCGGCGCGGGTGGTGACGTACGCGCAGGGCATGCGGCTCATCCAGGCGGCGTCCACCGAGTACAAGTGGAACATCTCCCTGGCGGAGATGGCGCGCATCTGGCGGGGCGGCTGCATCATCCGCGCGAAGCTGCTGACGCCGCTGCGCGAGTCCTTCGAGAAGCAGCCGACCCTGCCCAACCTCATGGTGTCGGACGCCTTCGCTCCCGTGCTGGAGAAGATGGGGCCCGCGTGGCGCAGGCTGGTGGGTGTGGCCGCGAAGGCGGGCATCCCCGTGCCGGTGTTCAGCGCGTCGCTGGCGTACATGGACAGCTACCGCAGCCCGGAATTGCCGCAGAACCTCACGCAGGCCCAGCGCGACGCCTTCGGCGCGCACACGTACCAGCGCCGCGACAGGCCCGAGGCCGGCTTCGTCCACACGGAGTGGAACAAGTAGAGACGCCGTCGGGGGCGGGCGAAGGAGTCCCGCCCCCGACGGTGCCATCGGCTCACCCGGACTTCGGCGGCGTGGCCCGCAGCTCCGCGCGGCGAATCTTCCCGCTCACCGTCTTCGGCAGCTCGGTGACGAACTCGATTTCGCGCGGGTACTTGTACGGCGCCGTCGTGTGCTTCACGTGCTCCTGGAGCTCCTTCGCCAGCTCCTGCGAAGCGGTGTGCCCCGGCGCCAGCACCACGTAGGCCTTGATGCGCTGGCCAATCTTGTCGTCCGGCACGCCGATGACGGCGGACTCCGCCACCGCGGCGTGCTCCAGCAGCGCGGACTCCACCTCGAAGGGGCCCACGCGGTACCCGGACGTCTTGATGACGTCATCCGAGCGGCCCACGAACCAGAAGTAGCCGTCCGCGTCCCGCACCGCCCTGTCCCCCGTCACGTACCAGTCGCCCCGGCGGCAGGCCGCGTTGGCGCCCTCGTCGTTGAGGTAGCCGTGGAACAGGCCCACCGGCCGCTCCGGCGCCACGCGCACGGCGATGTCGCCCTCCTGCCCGTCCGCCACCTCGCGACCCGCGTCGTCGATGACGCCCACCGTGAAGCCCGGTGACGGCTTGCCCATGGAGCCCACGCGCGGCTCCACCGAGGGGAACATGCCCACCACCACCACCGTCTCCGTCTGCCCGTAGCCCTCGCGGATGTGCAGGCCCGTGGCCTCCTTCCACGTGTCGATGACCTCGGGGTTGAGCGGCTCGCCCGCGCTCACCGTGTGCCGCAGCGAGGACAAGTCGAAGCCCTTCAAGTCCTGCAGCACCAGCGCCCGCCACGCGGTGGGCGGCGCGCAGAACGTGGTCACCTTCTGCGCCTCCAGCACCTTCAGCAGCTTCGCGGGCTCGAAGCGGCCGCGGAAGTCGTAGACGACGTTGCACGCGCCCTGGCTCCACGGCCCGAAGAGCTTTCCCCACGCGCACTTCGCCCAGCCGGTGTCGCTCAGCGTCAGGTGCCTGTCGTCCGGCGTGAGGTCCAGCCAGTACCGCCCGGTAATCACATGCCCCAGCCCGTAGCTGGCGTGCGTGTGCAGCACCATCTTCGGCATGCCGGTGGTGCCGGACGTGAAGTAGATGAGCATCGCGTCGTCCGCACGCGTGGGCGCGAAGCCCTCCCCGTGCGCGCCCGAGCCCGCCGCCCCCGGCGTGTAGCGCACCCACGGCGAGGGCGCGCCCTCCCCCACCGCCACCCAGGTCTCCACCCGGCCCGTGCCGACGAGCCCCTCGAAGCGGTCCAGGCAGCTCACGTCGGCGATGACGGCGTTGGCGTCCGCGGCCACCAGCCGGTAGCGGATGTCCTTGACGGTGAGCATGGGCGTGCCGGGCATGAAGACGATGCCGGCGCGGATGCAGCCCAGCACCAGGAACCACCACTCCGGCACGCGCGGCATGATGATGAAGGCCCTGTCGCCCTTGTGCAGGCCCAGGCCGGTCAGGAAGCGCGCGGCATGCAGCGAGTGCCGCCGCACGTCCTCCCACGTGAAGCGCTGCTCGCGCCCCGCCTCGTTGGACCACAAGAGCGCGAGCGCGTCCGGCCGCTCGCGCGCATGCCGGTCCACCACGTCCGCCGCGAAGTTGAAGTGCTCGGGCCGCTCCCACCGGAAGTCACGGCGGGTGGCCTCGTAGTCACGCAGGTTGAGCGGGGCGGATGGGGGCATGTGAGTCACTCCTGGGTGAAGACGTACCCCGAAGCCTGCCACGCGCCTCTCCAGCCGGCCTCGCCTTCCGGGCCGCCTTCGCCCGGTGGACGACACGCGCGGGCCCCAAAAGCGAAGAGGCCGACCCCGCGAAGGGCCGGCCTCTCGAGACGTCCACCTGCCTCCGTCACCGGAGGCCGCGCGTCAGTTGATTTCGGCGCAGTGGAAGAGCTTGTCGTACGCCTCGCAGCTGCGCAGCGTGGCCAGCAGGAGTCGCTCGGCGGCGTCGGTGCGGCCCGCCTGGGCCTCGCTCCAGGCGCGCTCGCGATCCACCACCAGGGTCAGCCACGGGTCCCTGGAGCCGTGGGAGAACCGCTGGAGCGCCTTGAGCGCCTCGGCGTCCTTGCGCGCCTCGCCCGTGTACACGAGCGCGCCGAAGTACAGGTCCCACTCCTTCGAGCGGCGCAGCGTCTCCAGCATGCCCGGCGACGTCTTCCCCTCGGCCACCAGCTTCGCGTACTCGCGGGCCAGCGGAGCACGCGCGCTGAAGTCCCGCGCCGCCATGTCCCGGACGTAGTCCTGCAGCACGGCGCCACCGCCCACGCGGTCCAGCTCCTCCGCCAGCGGCAGCAGCGCCTCCACCTGGGCCGACGTGGTGGCAGTGCGCACGGACTCGTAGAGCGCCGCGCGGGCCACCGCCGGCTGCTGCGCCAGCTGCTTCACGTCCGCCTTGCCCGCGGCCAGCTGCTGCCACGACTCCTTCACCTGATTGCGCCACCGCGCGCCCTCGGTCTCCCGCTGCTCCTTCAGCTCGTTCGCCCGGGACAGAGCCTCTTCCGCCCATCCCGCGTCCTGCCCCGGCACCTCGGCCGCCTCGCGGAAGGACGCCTCCGCCTGCTCCCAGAGCCCGCGCCCCTGCAGCGCCAGGCCGCGGTTCCACAGCGCCTGCGGGTGCTTGGGCTCCTGGCGCAGCGCGCCGCCCAGCAGCTCCAGCGCCTCTTCCCACCGCTGCCGGCTCAGGGCCACCACCGCGCGGTCATTGTCCTTGTCCGCGGACTCGGGAGCGCGGGCCAGGAAGGCCTCCGCCTGCTGCCAGTCCCCGCGCAGCGCGTACGCCGAAGCGATGCCGCGGAAGTCCTGCCGCTCCTCCAGCTCCGCCAGCGGCCGCAGCGGCAGCGCCTCCGAGGAGGTGCTCGTACCGCGCATGGGCTCGAAGCGCCGGAAGCGGTCCGCGCTCGGATGGCTCAGCCGCGCCGCCAGCGTCCGCGTGTCCGCGCTGGCCAGGAAGACCTCGGAGGGCATCCGCGGCTCCGCCTGGAGGCGGTACACCCCCACCGCCGCAAGGCCCGCCGCCAGCGCCACCGGCACCGCCGCCCTGTAGGCCCGCTGCATCCACGGGCGCAGCGGCGTCACCTTCTGGCTGTCGTCCTGCTCGGCCCCGGTGCCCGCCAGGGCCCGCGAGGCCAGGAGCTCCAGCTGGAGCAAGTCCCTCAGGCCGACCTCGCACTCCTCGCAGCGCGTCAGGTGCTGACGGAAGGCGTCCGCCTCGGTGGGGGACAGCTCCCCATCCACGAAGAGGTGCAGCTTGGTGCATGGCGTGTTCATGAGCTCGTTGCCCCCTGCTCCCGGGCTACCGCCACCTGGGGCAGCAGCAGTTCCTTCAGGTCCCTGCGAGCCAGGGTGAGCCAGCTGCCCACCGTGCCTACGGGAACGTTGAAATGCTCGGCGATGGCCGTGTAGCGCTTGCCCTCCGCGTGGAGCCGGTAGGCGTCACGCAGGTGCGGCTTCAGTCGCTCGATGGCCTTCTGGAACTCGTCGGTGTTCACCAGCTCCCAGTTCTCCTGGGAGTCATCCGGCGACAACGCCGCGTCCTGAACCAGCGCCAGGTGAGGCAGCCCCCGGGTCTCCGTCCGCTGTCGGCGGCAGTAGTCCAGGAAGCGATTCGTCATGGTGGTGCAGAGCCAGGCCGCCGCCGCCGAGTCCGTCCTGTCCTTCAGGTGCTCGAACTCCGGCATCGCCCGCTCGAAGGTCTCCTGGACCAGGTCTTCCGGTTCCAGGCTCGAGCGCGCGCACAACCGGCGTGCCAGGCCCAGAAGGCCCGGACGATGCTGGCGGATGAACGCTTCGAAGCGCCGCCGCTCCCGGTTGAAGAGGTTTGCCATGATGCCCCACGCTTGCGCAGCTGGTGGTTTCCCACCAAAGACGCGCGGCCGCCCAATCCTTGAGAAGAAAAAAGCGGCCGCCAGACAGTAAAATGCCCGGGAGGGTAAAAAAACCCTTACCGGGCAGGAGGATCAGCCGTTCCGGGCCGCGTCGCCGCTGGAGTCCTTCAGGGGCGGCGTGGCCGGCGGCGGCAGGGGCCGGCGCTGGCGCTGGACGTCCACGTTGGTGGCGCAGTCCACGTAGTTGTTCTTCACGTTGGGCTCCACTTCGGGCTCCCCAGCAATCGCCGCAAGGGAAGGGCTCTTCTTCGTTTCATTGGCACCGGGCGTCATGGCGCTCGCTCCTCGTGCTGGCTACAGGCAGCACGGACAAGTTGCTGATGTATGTAAAACGCAAACGGTCGCATTCCTTACCATGCTGGTTGCGATTTCGTGAGTAGCCCCGGGTCGGACTGACACCAGGATTCCAGGGAGTTCTAAATGAGCAGGGAAAATTCGCGGCTGTCACCGGAGTGGCAGTCGTGGTTGGTGGAGAACCTGGCCCTGGGGGTGAGTCACGATGAGGCGGTACAGGCCCTGACAGGTGCGGGCGTGGCGGAAGACGTGGCGCGCGAGGAGGTGGCCGCGGTCCTGGCGCATCCCTACTACCAGGCGGCCCTGCGTGTGGGACGCCGGCATGGCTGGCTGGAGTCCATCATGGACACCTACAGCGCGCTGCACCGGCAGGCAGGCGGGCACCGGACGCTGGAGCGGCGCGAGGGCCTGGCCCCGGAGGAGTTCTTCGCGCGCTACTACTTCGGGCACCGCCCGGTGGTGCTGCGCGGGCTCATGGAGGACTGGCCCGCCCTGGGGCGCTGGACGCTGGCGTACCTGGCCGAGCGCGCGGGGGACGTGGAGGTGGAGGTGATGATGGGGCGCAACGCCAACCCGGACCATGCCCCCGAGTACGAGAAGCACCGCTCCAGCATGCGCTTCCAGGACTACCTGCGGATGATTGAGACGGGGGGCGAGACGAACGACTACTACATGGTGCCGCGCAACGAGAACTGGGCGCGGGAGGGCTTTGGCGCCCTGCGAGAGGACGTGCGCGCGCCTCGGGGCATCATCGACCCGGAATTGCGCCCGGACATGATGACGCTGCTGCTGGGCCCGGCGGGCACCGTCACCCCGCTGCACCACGACAACATGAACGTGCTGCTGGCGCAGGTGATGGGGCGCAAGCACGTGAAGCTCATCCCCTCCTTCCAGCGGCACCTGATGTACCCGCGCTTCGGCACCTTCAGCCAGGTGGACGCGGAGCGCCCGGACCCGGAGCGCTTCCCCCTCTACGCGGAGGCGGACGTGGTGGAGGCGGTGCTGGAGCCGGGGGACCTGGTCTTCATCCCCGTGGGCTGGTGGCACTGGGTGCGCGCGCTGGACGTGAGCGCCTCGGTGACGTTCCACCACTTCCGGGTGCCCAAGGGGAACACGTACCTGCCCACGCCCCGCTGAGCCGGCGGCGGAAAGAGGCCCGCCGCGCTACTCGGACGTCTCCACCAACAGCACGGACTGCGTCCAGGCGTTGCGCGAGTCGCGGGCCAGCCACTTCTGCCGCTCGTCGCGCAGGGCCACGGCGGGCGCGGAGCCGGCGCGGATGCGCTGGCGCACCCCGTCGAAGAAGCGGCCCGCGGCGTCCGGGATGTCCACGGTGGACGCGAGCACCGCCCGCGCGCCCGCGTCGATGAAGGCGGCCGGCAGGCTGAAGGGCTCGTTGGTGGTGGTGGAGGCCAGGCGCCCCGCGCTGCACGCGGCGAGGAAGACGAGGGGCGAGCCCGCCAGCTTCTGCTGCCGGACGACGTCCGCGGTGAGCGCGTAGCGCCCGTTGCCCTCCGGCGACAGCACCACCAGCGACGCGTCCGACAGGGCGGGGTCGCTGATGCCGTGCGCGTGAATCTCGATTTCGGTGGCGTCCGACATGCGCGACAGCACGCGCGAGGGCGTCGCCTCCGAGCCGGACAGCAGCTCCAGCGGCGTGGGCTCGGGCTCTGGCGAAGGCGTCCACGCGGGCAGCCGGGGCAGTTGCAAAAGCGAGGGGGCCTCCACGCTGGAGACGACGAGCCGGCGCCCGCTCGACGCGGTGCGCGGCTGGGCCGTCTTCCCCATGCGGAAGCTCCAGGCCATGTCCGGCGGCAGCAGGTCCGTGCGGCCGAAGACGGGGGCCCAGGCGAGCACGTCCACCCGCTCGCAGCCCCGCAGCGCCTGCCGCATCTGCTCCGGGACGAGCGAGGACGTGGGGCTGCGGGAGAAGGGCTCCTGGCGCGCACCGTCATAGTGCCCCACCACCTCGCCCTGGGGCCCGCGGGCCACCACCACCCCGCGCTCGTAGTGCACCGCCACCGCCAGCGCGCACCGCGCCGGCACGGAGGTGCCCAGCTGCGCGGCCATCAGCTCCAGCGCCCGGGCCCAGTCGCCCGTGCGCCCCGCGTCGGTGACGAGCGAGGAGTAGCTCAGCGTCCACGCATCGCGCGCCTGCGTGTCCGCGCGCGGGAGCTTCTCCGCCTCATTGATGGCGCGCTTGAGCAGGGCCTGTCCCTGCTCGCGCTCGCGGTCCAGCGCGAAGCGGCCCTCGATGTAGCGCGCGTTGATGGCGTCGCCCGGGATGGGGTTGGTGGCCCAGGGGGCGGCGAGCACCTTGCGCAGCTGCTCCGCGTCCCCCGGGGTCGGGCGGACGCGGGACAGCTCCGAGAAGGTGGCGGCGAACATGAAGTCCAGCGGCGCGTTGGGACACGAGGAAGCGCTCTCCAGCGTGCGGCGCGCGTCCTCCGACTTCATGTCCAGGAATTGGATGTGCGCCAGGTTGACCCGCGGCCAGTAGCAGGTGTTCTTCCGACCGCCTCGCGAGGACCACTCCTCCACGTAGGCCCGGGCGCTCGAGAAGTCGCCGCGATCTCTCGCGATGTGGGTCAGGCTCTCCAGCGCGGTCAGCTCCAGCTCCCACTCCCGCAGCTGGCGCGCCCACGTCCACCCGGTGCGGGCGTGCTGCTCGGCCTCGGTGAGGCGCCGCAGGTCGGTGTAGAGGATGCCCAGGCGCAGCTCCAGCTCCACGCAGCCCGCGCTGAAGGCGCCCTCGCGGCAGCGCTGCAGGGCGCTGAAGAGCCGCTGCTCGGCCTTCCACCACTCGCCGTCCGCCGTCTCCTTCCGGGCCTGCTCGCGCTCCAGGTAGAAGTTGAACCAGGGGTCCTGCTGGCGCTTGCCGCGCTCCACCGCGTCCGTCACGTACCCCATCGCGCCGCCGCGGGTGCGCAGCATGGCCCCCGCGAAGAGGTCGTCCTCGCTGGAGGCGCGCAGCGTCTCCAGCAGCGCCTGCGGAACCGGGCCCTGGGTGCGCACCAGCTCCGCGTAGCCCTTCGCCAGCGGGGCGCGGCGGGTGAAGTCCCGCGTCGCCACCTTCCGCACGTAGTCCCCCAGCGTGGAGCCCCCCTGCAGCCGGTCCAGTTCCTGCGCGAGCGGGAGCAGCGCCAGCGCGCGGTCCTTCGACTGAGCCGAGCGGACCACGTCATAGAAGCTCTGCCGCACCACGCCCGGCTGCTGGCGGGCCTCCTCGAGCGGCAGCGGGGCTCCGGTGTCCTCCATCAACGCCAGGGTGGCGTCGCGGGCGCCCTTCCACTTCCGGGCGCGCTCCAGCGTCTCCTCGCGCAGGGAGAGGGCGTGGGCATGGGCCTCGCGGCCCCAGCCCTGCTCGTTCAGCGTGGCCACCTGCTCGTAGGTCTCCGCCGCCTTCATGGTGAGCCCCATCTCCTGGAGCACCAGCGCGCGGTTCCACAGCGCCTGCGCGTGCTTCGGCTGGGCGGCGAGCACCGCGTCCAGCAGCCGCAGGGCCTGCTCGTGTGCCCCCCTCGCCAGGTGGACGGCCGCCAGGTCGCTGTCCCGGTTCGGAGAGGCGGGCATGCGCTCCAGGAAGGAGGCCGCCTGGTTCCACTCGCCCTGGAGGGCATAGGCCGCGGCGATACCGCCCCAGTCCCCCACCTCCTCCAGCTTCGCCAGCTCCTTCAGGGGGATGGGCTCCGGGGGCACGGGGCAGCCGCCGGAAGAGACGCGCGGCCGGTACTTGTCCGCCTCGGGGTGGGTGAGCCGGGCCTCGATGCGCGCCGCCGCCCGCCGCTCGGCCCAGAACTGGGGCGTGACGCCTCCGCCGTCTCCCTTGGAGGGGCTCCGTGCGAGCAGGACAGTCAATACGAGCACGGGCGTCGCCAGCGCCAGGACCAAGAGCTTGTCGTACGCCGGCTTCAACATACTGCCCCCTCGGGCGCCACCCCCAAGCAGCGCCCACCTATCGGGTTCTACACCAACATCCCCTTGCCGCCGACTGCGCCGCCGGGCATCCCCCCATGCCGCGGGGCGTCTCGACGTTCCTCAACCCACGGAATCCCCGTATGCACGGACATGAGCCTGTCGGGTTCCCGCATTTCCCAGGGGCTTTTCGAGGCCCTCGCGAAACACCTTCCCCTACGGACGGGCCGCGCTGGGCCCCGTGGCCAGGTCGGAAACCAACCAACCTTCACTAGAGACGATGTGGGCCGGAATCCTTGAATGACGCCGTGCGCGCATCCCTTTGGAATCACTGCATCCGCAGTGTTGAGGGGAAGGCTTATGGGTCGGCTTGCCGGGCAGGTCGCTCGCCGAGGCGGGGCACGAGCGGAGGGCTTTCTGGGGGTTGGCAGACGGGCGTTGGCGGGAAGCGGGAAGGCGGCCCGGCTGTCCCATTGCGCCAACCCGAGACGAAAGGACCTCGCTTGCCGCATCTCCTTCGCCATGTCGCCCTGTTGTCCCTACTGCCAATGCTCGCTTCCGCGGACGTGGCGTGGAAGGGCGACTTCGAAACGGGAAACATTTCACAGTGGACGCGCTCCCAGGCCGTCGCCAACAGCCGGCTCCAGATCGTGTCGGACGTCGTGCGCGAGGGCCGCTATGCGCTGAAGGCCATCGTCCGCCAGGGGGATGACCCCATCGGCGCGAGCGGCAACCGCAACGAGCTGCTCTACATCAGCCAGGAGAAGACGGGCTCCACGTGGTTCTACAAGTGGAGCACCCAGTTCCCGAAGAGCTACCCCAGCTCCAACACGTGGCAGGTCTTCGCCCAGTGGCACCAGGAAGGCTGCTGCGGCTCGCCCCCGCTCGAGTTCTTCGTGAACGGCGAGCAGATGAACATGCGCGTGGGCGGAGCCACCGGCACCGTGCTGTGGCAGGCGCCGCTGGACCGCGGCACGTGGCACGACTTCGTGCTGGAGGTGAAGTGGTCCTCCAACAAGAAGGTCGGCTACGTGCAGATGTGGCACAACGGCAAGGTGGCGGTGCCGAAGACCTTCGCCGCCACGCAGTACGGCAGCGAGTTCAACTACCTCAAGCTCGGCCTGTACCGCGACGACTCCATCAGCCCGGAGGCCTTCGTGTACCACGACGGCTTCACCATGGCCTCCAAGCTGGAGGACGTGATGCCGCCCGCCCCCGCCCCCGCGCCGACGCCTGAGCCCACGCCCGAGCCGACGCCGGAGACGCCGCCGGTGGTGACGCTGCCGGACCCCAGCCCCGCGCCGGAGTCCCCGGCGGAGGAGGAGCCCGAGGCCCCCGTGGTGCAGACGCCCACCCCCGACACCCAGCAGCCCGGCCTGGGCGCGCTGCCCGGTGATGACCTGGGCAGCGGCACGCCCGCGGACGGCTCGCGCGTGCCCGGCACGGCGCCCCAGGGCTGCGGTGCCTCGGCCACCGGCACGGGAGGCGTCCCCATCGTGGCGGCCGCCGGCCTGCTCGCCGCCTTCGCGATGCTCGGCCGCCGGCGGAAGCACGCCCCCGCGGCCGCCCGCTCGCGGCGCTGACCGCAGCGGCCAGCCTTCCTGAAGCACCCGGCGGGTCCATCCTTCGAGGATGGGTCCGCCTTCTTTTTTCCGGGGCCGGGAAAAAGAAGCCAAAAAGCCATGTCGATCTCCCGCGACGCCGTTCGTCGCAGGGTTGGAACCCACACAGGAGACTTGAAGCCATGGCGACCAGCATCTTCGTGAACCTGCCCGTGCAGTCCCTCAGCCGCTCCGTCGAGTTCTTCAAGCAGCTCGGCTACACGTTCAATGCCCAGTTCACCAACGAGAGCGGCACCTGCATGGTCATCAGCGAGAACATCTACGCGATGCTGCTGGTGAAGGACTTCTTCAAGACCTTCGTCACCAAGGAGATCGCGGACACGTCCAAGGTCGTCGGGTCCATCATCGCCCTCTCCGCGGACAACCGGGCCGCCGTGGACACGCTCGTGGACAAGGCCCTGAAGGCCGGCGCCACGAAGACGAAGGAGCCCACGGACTACGGCTTCATGTACCAGCGCAGCTTCCAGGACCTCGACGGCCACCACTGGGAAATCTTCTGGATGGACCCCAAGCACGTCCAGCCGCAGCCGTAGCCCGCTCGGAAAAGCAACGGGCCCGTCCCCCGGAAGAGGACGGGCCCGTCAGGGGCACCCGGGTGTCAGCCGCGCGTCAGTGCGCGCCTTCCACCTTCACGCCGGCAGCGGGCTTCTTGAGCATGAACACCAGCACCAGCGACAGGGCGAAGATGGCGGTCAGCACCGTGAAGTTGGCGTTGAACGCGCGCACCAGCGCCTGGCCGTTGATGCGCTGGCTGAGGATGCTGTAGGCGGCGCCCAGCGGGTCCGCCACGCGTGAGCCCACCGCGCCCCGGATGGCGGCGACCTGCTCCTGCGTCACCTGGCTGTAGGCGTCCACGTGCGACGTCAGCGCGGTGAAGTTCACCTTGGTCGTCCGGCTGAGCGCGCTGCTCATCCACGCCGTGCCAATAGAGCCGCCCAGCTCACGCGTCAGGTTGTAGAGGCCCGCCGCGTTCCCGCGCTGGTCCGGCCGCAAATCACTGAGCGCCATCACCGACAGCGGCACGAACACCATGCCCAATGAGCAGGCGCGGATGAACACGGGCAGGATGAGCGTGGCCTCGTCCGCGGTGCTGGACAGGTGGCCGTTGGTCCACAGCGACAGGCACATGCCGATGATGCCCAGCCCCACCAGCATCCGCCCATCCACCTTCCCGCCGAAGCGGCCGATGAGCGGCATCAGGAACAGCTGGATGACGCTGCCCTTGAGGAAGATGAGGCCGATGTCGAGCGCCGAGTAGCGCATCACCGTGCCGCAGTAGAGGCTGAAGAGGAACGAGCCCGCGAACAGCGCCGTGCCGACGATGAAGTTGATGCCCGTGGCCGCCGTGTACGAGCGGTTGGCGAACACGCGCAGGTCCACCACCGGCTGGGGTGTCTCCAACTCGTGGACGATGAAGGTGATGAGCGCCACCCCCGCCACCACCGCGAGCAGCGTGATTTTGCGGCTGTCGAACCAGTCCTCGCGGTTGCCCTCCTCCAGCACGAACTGGAGCGAGGCCATGCCCACCGCCAGGAGGGCGATGCCATACCGGTCCACCTTGTCCTGGGTGGGCGCGAAGGCCGGCTGGTCGATGTGGCGCCACGCCATCCAGGCCGCGAACAGGCCCACCGGCAGGTTGATGAGGAAGATCCAGTGCCAGCTCGCCGCCTCGATGAGCATGCCGCCCACCGTGGGCCCGAGCAGCGGCCCCGTCACGGCGCCCAGGCCGAAGAGCGCACCCGCCATGCCGTGCTCCTCGCGCGGGTAGCGGGCGAAGAGGATGGCCTGCGAGGTGGGGATGATGGCGCCGCCGCCGATGCCCTGGAGGATGCGGAAGACCACGAGCGACGGCAGGTTCCACGACAGGCCGCACAGCACGCTGGCCGCGGTGAACATCAGGATGGAGGCGGTGAAGTAGCGCCGGTAGCCGAAGCGCCGCTGCAGCCAGCCCGTCATCGGGATGACCACCACGTTCGCCATCATGTAGCCGGTGGACACCCACGCAATCTGGTCCAGCGGCGTGCCGAAGCTGGCGCGGATGTCACTGAGCGCCACGTTGACGATGGAGATGTCCAGCACGGACATCAGCGCCGCGGCCATGGCGGCGATGGTGATACCGGCCTTGGAGCCGGTGATGGCGTCGCTCTGCACGACTAGTGGCCCCTCGTATTCACCGTCACTTCAGCGCTCATGCCCGGCCGCAGCCCCGCGTCCTTCAGCTCACCGTCGAAGCGGATGAGCACGGGGATGCGCTGCACCACCTTCACGAAGTTGCCGGAGGCGTTGTCCGGGGGCAGCAACGCGAAGCGCGCGCCGCTGGCGCCGGCCAGGCTGTCCACGTGGCCCTTGAACTCGCGGCCGCCGAAGGCGTCCACCGTGAGCTCCACTTCCTGGCCGGGCTTCATCTCCCCGACCTGGTCCTCCTTGAAGTTGGCCACCACCCAGACGTCGTTCTGCGGCACCAGCGCCATCAGCGGACGCGCGGGGTCCACCACCTGGCCCACCTCCACCGTGCGGCGGCTCACCACGCCGTCCACCGGCGCGCGCACCTGCGTATAGGACACGGCCAGCTCCGCCAGCTTCAGCGCCGCCTGGGCCTGCTTCAGCTTCGCCTCGGACAGCTTCACCGCCGCCTGGGCCGCCTGCACCTGCACGGCCACCGTCTCCGCCGCGGCCAGCTTGCCCTGCGCCGCCTCCAGGCCGCCGGACGAGCCCTGCACGCCGGCCTCCGTGGACGTCAGCCGCGCGCGCGCCACGTCCAGGTTGGCCTTCGCCTGGTCATACCCGGCCTGCCGCGCGTCCAGGTCCGCCTGGGTGACGGCGCCCTCCGTCTTGAGCGTCTTCACGCGGTTGAAGTCCGCCTCGGCCAGCTTGAAGCGGGCCTCGGCGGACTGCACGTCCCCGCGCGCCTGGTCCAGCGCCGCCTTGGACGAGCTGATGCCGCTGGAAGCCTGCACCACGCCGCCGCGCGCCTGGCGCAGGTTGGCGCCGGCGTTCGTCTCGGTGAGGGCGAGCTGCGCCTGGGCGCTGGCGAAGCCGGCCTCCGCGCTGAGCACGTCCGCGCGCGCCACGTCCAGCTTCGCGTTCAGGTCCGTGGCGTCCAGCTCCACCAGCACGTCGCCGGCCTTCACCGGCTGGTTGTCGCCCACCAGCACCTTCGCCACCTG
This sequence comes from Pyxidicoccus caerfyrddinensis, assembly GCF_010894405.1. GTDB lineage: Bacteria > Myxococcota > Myxococcia > Myxococcales > Myxococcaceae > Myxococcus > Myxococcus caerfyrddinensis. The sequence goes on along the minus strand of NZ_JAAIYA010000002.1, from coordinate 472,221 downwards.
GCCGGAGATGCGCGGCGCCACGTTGGCGATGCGGCCCTCCACCTGGGCGTCGTCGGTGGCCTCGTGGCCGTACGTCAGCGCCGCGCGCGCGCCGCCGCCCACCAGCGCCACGGCCAGGAGCGCCGGCAGCACCTTCTTCGCCCGCGACGAGCGCGGGGCGGCCGGCTTCGCCGCGACGGCGGCGGGGGCCTTGGGTTCGATGCTGGGGATGTCCTTCTCGAGATTCGCGGTCTGGGTGCTCATGGCAAGGCTCGGGTGCTGTGGTGACAGATGGTTTGGTGGCTAACCATCCAGCTCGACGGATGCATCCGACGGGGCCGGACGGAAGGAATCAGGGGTGTGGGAGGGGCTTCAGGGGTCCCGGAGGGCGGGGATGCCCGAGCTGACCTTGGTCATCAGCTCCTGGAGGGTTGTCCGCTCGGCCTCGCTGAGAGGGGCCATGAGGGCGGAGATGCGGCGGTAGTGGTCCGGCAGCATGCCGTCGAGGAGCTTGCGCGCCTTGGCGGTGAGCTTCACCGTGTACATCCGGCGGTCCTCGGGGTGGTCCTGGCGGGAGATGAGGTCGTCCTTCTCCAGGGTGTCGAGCAGGCCCGTCATGGTCGCCCGGCTGACGCACGAGCTCTCCGCCAGTTCGGCCGGGGTGAGGCCCCGCCCGTCCTCCACCTCCTCGGTGGAGAAGAGGCGGATCAGCACGACGAAGCGACCCATGGACAGCCCGTGCCGCGCCAGGTGCGCGTCGTAGGCCCCCGTCAGCTCGTGCGACAGGTGCAGCATCGCGATGCACGTCTGGATGGCGCTCATGTCGAGCTGCGGGAAGCGCTCCGCCAGCCGCTTCAGCCGCTCGTAGCGGGGCACCGGAGGGAGCGACAGGAAGGGGGCGGTTCGTGTAGCCACAGTGGCCATACAATAAGGGACCTAACTAAATTCGCAACCCGAAGTTGAGAGCGCTTCTCCTGGGGCGGCCGGGCCGTCCAGGCAGGGTGAAGAGCCCCCGGCTGCCTTCCTACTGGGAGGCATGCGGGATGGGCCGGGCCCGTGTCGTTAGGAAGGCTCTGTGATGGATGTGAAGGACCCCACGGTGCAGGCGGCGTTGCGGCGCGCCTGTGAGGAATCCGGGCTGCCGGACTCGCTCCGGGGCTGCGTCTACCCGCTCCTCAGGGACCCGGAGGGCGAGTGGCCCGCGTGCTGCGGTGGAGGCTGCCTGCCGTGCGCGTCCACGCTGGCGGACGTGGCGGCGCGCACGCTGGAGCTGCTGGGCACGCCGCGGCGCGCGCCCGTCTGACGGGGTGGGGCCGGACCTGGGGGCGCGCGTGCCGGCTGGCGGCGTACGCTCGCGGGCATGAATCCCATCGTCCATGGCGAGCTCGCGTGGCTCGCCGCCCAGGGCCTGCGCGAGCGCAGGGACCGCATCCTCGTCGTCTGCGCCGGGCTGGCTCCGGACCTGGACGGGCTCAGCCTGCTCGGAGGCAAGGACTGGTACGAGCGCTACCACCACGTCCTCTTCCACGGGTACGTGGGCGCGCTCGTCACCATGGCGGTGTGCACCGCGTTGGCGCGGCAGCGGGCGTGGGTGGCGGGCCTGTCGCTGCTGGCCTTCCACCTCCACATCGTCTGCGACCTCGCGGGCAGCGGGCCCGGGTGGCCCATCCACTACTGGTGGCCGAACAGCATGCGCGAGTGGTTCTGGGACGGGCAGTGGGACCTGGCCTCGTGGCAGAACAGCATCATCGGTCTCGCGGCCACGCTGGCGTGCCTGGCGTGCGCGCTGCACTTCCGGCGCACGGTGGTGGAGGTGTTCTCGCCGCGCTGGGACGCGGAGGTGACGCGCACGCTGCGGCGCCGGTTCCTCGGGGAGGTGGACTCCCCGGGCCCCACGCCTCCGGCGGCTTGAGCCGGCGCGCTCACTGCGGCTGCTTGCACTCGCGGCGCAGCGCCTCCACGCGGTCCTTGGGCATGGCGCGCACCGTGGCGGGCGCCAGGGCGCGGAAGCGCTCGCAGCGCTCCGTCACGTCCTGCTCCTGCTCCAATTGCTTCACGGCCACGTCCGCCGCCTGCGCCGGCTGGCCCTTGCGCTGGTAGAGCCGCTCCAGCAGCACGTACGAGCCCTCCGGCCGCGGGTTCTCCGCCACCTGGCGCTTCGCCGCGTCAATCGCCTCGTCCACCCGGCCCTCGCGCTCCAGGTCCGACGCGCGCTCCAGGTCTTCCGTCTTGGTGCAGTACGGAAGCAGCGACTTCACCTTCTGCATCACGTCGCTCTTCGACTGGTACAGCTTCGAGTCCACCGAGCGCCAGATTTCGCAGCGCGTGCCGCGACGCTCGCCCTGGATGAGCTTCGACACCTTCTCCGTCAGCCGCGACGCCGCCTCCGGCCGGCCCGCGCGCTGCAGCCGCTTCGCGAAGTTCAGGTGGTCCACCGCATCCTGCGAGTCGCGGTACGGGCTCACCTCCAGGTGCTTCGCGTAGCTCTTCTCCGCCGCATCCACGTCCCCCGCGGACAGCTCCGCCTGCGCGAGGTCCTTGTTCGCCTGCGGGTGGAACGGATTGAGCGACACCACGCGCTTGAGCAGCGATACCCGCGCCGTCTCGGCCTTCTGGCGCAGGCTCAGCTCCCAGTAGGGCCGCGCGTCCTTCGTGCCCCGGTCCACCAGCTTCTGGTAGATGCCGAGCGCGCGCTGCTTCAGCTCGCCGCGCGAGCGCGCCTGCGGGGACTCGCGGTAGGACGTGTTCCAGTACGCCTGCGCGAGCGCGAGCTGCACGTCGTTGTTGTCCGGGTCCTTGCGCTCCGCCTCCTGCAACAGCTTCACGGCCTTCTCGCAGCCCGCCCGGTCGAAGCCGTCCGAAGCGCATTTCTCCTGCACCAGGCGGATGCCCTCCGTCGCCTCGGACGACAGCGCCGCGGGCGCCGCCACCGATGGCGTGGGCGCGGCCGACGGAGGCGAAGGCGGCGCCACGGCCGGCTTCTCCGGAGGAGGCAGGACCTGCGCGTGGGACAGCAGCGGCACGAGCAGCACCAGCCACGCGCGCGCGGCGCATGAGGGGAACGCAGTCATGGAAGGCTCCTTCGTCACCGCTGCACGTGGACGTGGTCCGCGGCCGGGTCGTTGCAGTCGAGAAATGTTATCGGCCCGTTCTCGGTGAAGCTGTTGGGCTCACCCGCGACGCGGATGCCGGCCAGCTCCACCACGCACATGAGCTGCCGCCCGTCCTTGCCCGGAATGGACAGCATGCGCGGGTCCAGGTCCAACGCGAGCCCCCGCGTGTGCCGGCTGTCGATGCTCCCCGAGCCGATGAACTTGTTGCGCTGCGGGTTGCGGAACGCGCTGGTGATGATGCTCTCCAGGCTCACCCGGGTGGCGCGGTTGTTCGCGGGCGTGTCGGCGATGCCGTTGGGCCCGGCGCGGATGACGCCCGCGCAGCCGCCGTTGACGCGCGCGCCCACGCACACGTCGTCTCCCTTCGGCTCGGTGTCCCCCAGCGCGCCCAGCATCAGCACGGCCTGTCCCGGCGACACCACGGTGGAGGAGGGACTGGCCGCCCGCGTCCCCACCGGCACCACCTGCACGTCGTCGTTGAGGAGGCGGTTGACCTCCGCCTCCACGTCGCGGAGCAGCTTCTCCAGCTCGCCCGGCTTCTCCTCGACGATGATGGAGTAGTTGCCCCGGTTGAGCGTGGTGCGCCCCGGCGTGCTCACGCTCGTCAGCGTCGGCTGGAACTTCGTGCCGTAGTCCACGTACTCCTGCCGGAGGATGTCCGCCTCCTCCTGGCGGATGAAGGTGGTGGCCGGCAGCTTCGCCTCCAGCGTCACACCGTCCACCACCAGCGAGGCCGACACCTCGTACTCCAGCGGAGGGTTGGGGTCTCTACTGCCCGTCTTCGGCAGCGCCGAGGTGCCCTTGAAGACCAATTCGGGGCCCGTCGCCGCCGCGGGCAGCGCGGGCCCGGACTGCGCCCCCACCGGCTTCACCGTCCAGCGGATGCGGTCCGCCAGTCCCGGCTCGCCGCCCTCCACCCGCGCGTGGGCCACCGTCTCCTCGCGCGTGACGAAGGACGTGCGCGCCGTCGTGCCCTCGCGCCGGGTGAAGACCTCGGTGAGCGCCAGCGTCACCGGCTGGCCTCCAATGTCCTTCGTGACCTCGACCAGGGGAGGAGGAGGCGCACCGCTGCCGCCCGTGGCCGGGCCGGCATCCTCCTTCGCCTCCTCGGTTCCACACGTGCAGCCCGTGGCGAGCACGATGCAGGTCAGCCCCGCGGCCAGCCACCAACGTGGATTCCTTTTCACGAGCGCTTCACCCCCCGCCGCGCCGTCCGAGGTGAATCCCGTCGGGCGCGGCCGTGTAGCGACGCGCGCATCTTGCGTGAGCCGTCACGCGCCGCCGCGCGCTCCCGGGTCGCGGATGTCCGTGAGAGGACGCGCTCGCGCGAGACGACGCACTGCCCGACGCTGCGCCCGTCCCCGGGGGCAGCGCGCCCCACCCCGCCGCCCCTCCCCGCGAGTCACCCACGCGGTGAACGGAGCGACAGTTGCACCTCAAGCAGACTGCATGGGCGCCCGCGCCTCACGGCACCGGCGCGGCGCCTTGCGGACTGCATGGGCGCCCGCGCCTCACGGCACCGACGCGGCGCCGAGCGGACTGCATGGCTGCCAGCGCCTCACGGCACCGACGCGGCGCCGGGAGAGAAACCATTCTGCCCCGCCACGCCGGGGCATCCTGCCCCCGATGGGGCGATGTGCCCCACGCGAACGGGGCCGGCCGCCCCGGGCCGCCGCCGCTTCCCGAGGGATGCGCCCTTCGCAGGAGGCTGGCACGGCCGATGCTCTTGCCCGGGTCAGCCGCGCGAAACCCCGCGCGGCGCACCGGAGTGAGACCTCATGAAGCGCACCCTGTCCCTCGTTGCTGGCCTCGGACTTTCCCTTGCGTCGCTGGGAGCCTTCGCGGCCCCGCCGAAGGCCGCCACCACCGACGGTCAGAAGCCCGCCGCCGCTGCCCCGGCGAAGCCCGCCACCAAGGGCAAGAAGGCCAAGGCGCACGCCGCCACCCCCTCCACCAAGCCTGCCCCGGCGCCTGCCGAGGGCTCCGGCAGCGGCAACTAACCGCCGCTTTCCTTGCAGCACTCGCGGTACGTTGTGAGTACCCACCTCCGGTCCGTGAGCTCCACCCCCTCGCCCACGGACCGGGGAAGCCTCTTCAAGACCGCCCGTGAGACTCGCTCGCAAGTTCACCCTGGCCCTCGTCCTGCTCGCTGTCGCCGTCATCTCCGGCCTGCAGTACATCCAGGTGCGCCGCGAGCTGGAGCGCTCCGCGCTGGACATGCAGCACGACCACCGCCTGCTCGGCCACACGCTCGCCGGCGCCATTGGCAAGGCGTGGCAGCTCGCCGGTGAGCGGGAGGCCCTCACCCTCCTCCACCAGTCCAACCGCTTCCAGGAGCAGGTGCACCTGCGCTGGGTGTGGCTCGACGGTGGCCCCGGCACCCCGCCGCTGGACGGCTTCCCGCCGCGCCTGCTGGCCACGCTGCGCGCGGGGCAGGACGGCTCCATGGTGGACCCGAGCCCGGAGCCGGGCCTGCTGCACTCGTACACGCCGGTCATCATCAACAACCAGCGGCTGGGGGCGATTGAAATCACCGAGTCCCTGGGCGACCAGCAGCAGCACGTGCGCACCGTCGTCGTGGGCACCATCGCCGCCACCGCCGCGATTACGGCCGCCTTCTTCGTGGCCGCCATGGCCATGGGCCGGCGCCTCGTGGGCGAGCCCGTGGACCGGCTGGTGAAGCTCGCGCACCGCATCGGCCAGGGCGACCTCACCGCCCGCGTGCAGCTCCCCCAGAAGCGCGGCGACGAATTGACGGCGCTGGCCAGCGCGATGAATCGCATGGGCGAGCAGCTGGAGGAGACACGCGCGCGCCTCGCCTCGGAGACGGCCGCGCGGCTGTCCGCGGTGGAGCACCTGCGGCACGCGGACCGGCTCACCACCGTGGGCAAGCTGGCCTCGGGCGTGGCGCACGAGCTGGGCACGCCGCTCAACGTCGTCATGGGCCGCGCGAAGATGATTTCCAGCGGCGAGGCCGAGGGCGAGGAAGTCGCCGAGTGCGCGCAAATCATCTCGCAGCAGGCCCACCACATGACGGGCATCATCCGCCAGCTCCTGGACTTCGCCCGGCGCCGCGCGCCCCACCGCGCGCCGGAGGACGTGCACGGTCTGGTGGAGCGCTCGCTCAGCCTGTTGCGGCCCATGGCGTCCAAGCGCAGCGTGGCGCTGGAGGCCCAGGTGCCCTCGGGGCTGGCGCTGGAGGTGGACGGAGGGCAGGTGCAGCAGGTGCTCACGAACCTGGTGATGAACGCGCTGCAGGCCATGAAGCGCCCGGGCACCGTCCACGTGCGCGCCGAGGAGGTCCGCGCCACACCGCCGGCCGCGGAGGGCGGCGCCGAGTCCGACTACGTGCGGCTGGACGTGGAGGACCAGGGCGACGGCATCCCCGCGGACGTGCTGCCCCACGTCTTCGAGCCCTTCTTCACCACCAAGGACGTGGGCGAGGGCACGGGCCTGGGCCTGTCCGTCTCCTACGGTCTGGTGAGAGACCATGGAGGCTGGATTGGCGTGCGCAGCGAGCCCGGACGCGGTAGCTGCTTCTCCATCTACCTGCCACGAGGAGAGCACTGATGCCGGGCCGCGTCCTGGTCGTCGAGGACGAGCGCGAGATGCGCGCCATGTTGGAGAAGGGCCTCACGCGCCGGGGCTTCACGCCGGTGGCGATGCCCTCCGCGGACGAGGCGCTGGCGAAGCTGGCCGCCGAGGACTTCGACGTGGTGCTCACCGATTTGCGCATGCCCGGCATGGACGGGCTCGCGCTGTGTGAGCGCATCGCCCTCAACCGCCCGGACATCCCGGTGGTGGTGGTGACGGCCTTCGGTAGCCTGGAGACGGCGGTGGCCGCCATCCGCGCGGGCGCCTACGACTTCGTCACCAAGCCCATCGACGTGGACGCGCTGGTGCTGGTGCTGGAGCGCGCGGTGCAGCACCGCGCCCTGCGCGAGGAGGTGCGCCGGCTGCGGCAGGAATTGGGCCGGCGCGACGACGGCGGCGCGCTGGTGGGCGAGAGCCTGGCCATGAAGCAGGCCTACGCGCTCATCGACCGCGTGGCGGACCTGGACTCCACGGTGCTGATTACCGGCGAGAGCGGCACCGGCAAGGAGGTGGCCGCGCGCGCCGTGCACACGCGGGGACGCCGCAAGGACGGACCCTTCGTGGCCCTCAACTGCGCGGCCATGCCGGAGGCGCTGCTGGAGAGTGAGCTGTTCGGCCACGCCAAGGGCGCCTTCACCGACGCCAAGGCCGCGCGCACCGGCCTCTTCGTCCAGGCCCACGGCGGCACCCTCTTCCTGGATGAAGTGGGCGAGCTGCCCCTCACGCTCCAGCCCAAGCTGCTGCGCGCGCTTCAAGAGCGCGTGGTGCGCCCGGTGGGCGGAGACACGGAGGTGCCCTTCGACGCGCGCATCGTCGCGGCCACCAACCGGGACCTCGAGCTGGCGGTGGAGGAAGGCCGCTTCCGCGAGGACCTCTACTACCGGCTCAACGTCATCGGCATCGAACTGCCGCCGCTGCGCGCGCGCGGCAACGACGTGCTGGCCCTGTCCCAGCGCTTCATCGAGCAGTTCGCCGCGCGCACCGGCAAGCGCGTGGAGGGCCTGTCCCCGGCGGCGGCGCAGCGGCTGCTCGGCTACGGCTGGCCGGGCAACGTGCGCGAGCTGCAGAACTGCATCGAGCGCGCGGTGGCGCTCACCTCCTTCGAGCAGCTCACCGTGGATGATTTGCCCGAGCGCGTGCGCAACTACAGCCAGCCGAAGGCGGTGCCTGAGAACACGGACCCGTCGGAGCTGGTGACCCTGGAGGAACTGGAGCGGCGCTACATCCACCGCGTGCTGGAGGCGGTGGGTGGCAGCCGCACGCTGGCCGCGCGCGTGCTCGGCGTGGACCGCAAGACGCTCTACCGGAAGCTGGAGCGCGACGACGAGGCGAAGAAGCCCTGAGTCAGGGGAGCGACTGGAGGACGAGTCGCGCGAGGGCCTCGAAGTCCCCGTCGAAGTGGTGGCCGCCCTTTCGTGCCACCACGCGCCGGCCGGGCATGGGAGCCAGCTTCGGGCACAGGCTCTCCGAAGCCTCCTTCGCGCCGTAGATGCACAGCAGGGGCGTGTCGCCGAGCGCCTCCACGTCGGGGAGGACGGGAAGGCTGGGGTGCTTGCCGATGCCGAAGAGGTCGGTGACGTGCACCTCGAACTCCGCCTCTTGTCCTGGAGCGATGAGGGCCACCAGTCGCAGCCGCTCGCGCAGCTCCGGCGGCAGGCGGGCCGCGATGGCCGGTACGAGGTCCGCGCCGCGCGAGTACCCCACCAGCAGCACACGCTGCCGGCCCCACTCGGGCAGGTAGTGCCGCAGCGCGCGCGCCACGTCCGACGCTGTCTCCTCCGGCGTGCGCCGCTTCCAGAAGTAGCGAAGCGAGTCGAGCGCCACCACGGGAATGCCCGCGTCCGAGAAGGAAGTGGCCAGGGCCCGGTCCAGCGCCGCCATGCCACCGTCGCCCGTGACGAGGAACGCCAGCGTGTCACTGCCCTGCGTCTTTGCGGGCACCTCCACCAGCGGCAGGTCCTTCACCGCATCCGAGGCCGTGGGAGGCAGAGGCGCGGGCACGGAGGCCGCGTCATAGGCGGACAGCAATTGAGTCAGGGTGCGCGCCGGCACCAACTGCTGGCCCGAGGTGCTCCCGTGCTCGCGCCCAGGCCCGGCGCAGAAGGTGACCGGCAGGGACTTCGCCGGGTGCACGTCCATGCCCACCGCGCCGGTGAACGTCCCAGCGGGAGCCTGGGCCAGCGTTGCATCCGCCAACTCCGCGCCGGCTCCCACGCCTACGAGCGTCGGGTGGAGGTACTCGGGCAGGCCCGCGTGTTGCTGGAAGCCCTGGCTCAGTGCCTCCAGGTCGCCCGCCGGGTATGCACAGCCGGACTCGCGCTCCAGCGCGCGCAAGTACGCCCGCGCGTCCACGCCCAGCACCAGCGCGCCGTGCTCCGCCAGCGCCGACGCCAGCTCCGCGCCGCGCCCGCTCCCTGGCGGCGCGTCCGACAGCAGCAGCGCCACCGACGAGGGCGGGGCCCTGGGGCGTGTCACCACCACCGTGCCCAGCCGACCGAAGCGCGCGGTCTCCGCGCCCGCATCCAACGGCACCGCGGCGCACGTGAGCACCCACAGCCCCAGCGCCACGAGTCCCCTGCGTCTCATCGCACCACCACCCCGCCCAGCCCTCGCGACACCAGCGCGGAGACGTTGGCCAGCACCCGGGGCAGTGACAGCCCTCCGGGCGATGCGAGGAAGCGGGGCGCCCACTCCGGCTTGAACTTCTCCTTGTACTGGCGCAGCCCCTGGAAGTTGTAGAAGTGCTCGCCGTGCCGGAAGAGGAACGCGCCCATCCGGTTCCACATCGGCGCCAGACTCCGGGCCTCGAAGCCGCTGAAGGGCGCCATGCCCAGGTTGAAGCGGCCATAGCCCTGCCGCCGTCCCCACAGCATCAGCGACACGAAGAGGAAGTCCATCACCCCGTGCGGACTGCCCGGTCGGTAGCGCATCAGGTCCAGGCTCAGCTCGTCCTTCACCTCCGGCGCCCACACGTTGGCGAATCCCCACGGGACTCCGTCCCGGCGCACCACGGCCACCGGCCCCTCCTCCAGGTAGCGCGGCGAGAAGTAGCCCAGGCTGAAGCCCTTCTCCCGCGTGTGCTTCTCCTCCAGCCACGCGTCGGAGATGGCCTTCAACTCCGGCAGCAGCGCCGGCACCGCCTCACGCGGCAGCACCTCGAAGGTGAGGCCCTCGCGCTCCAGCTTGTGCACGGCATGGCGCAGTCCCCTGCGCTCCGGGCCCTCCAGGCTGAAGTCCGCCAGGGGCACCGTGGCCTCCTCGCCCAGCTTCAGCAGCGACAGTCCCAGGTCCAGGTAGCGGGGCAGCGTCTTCGCGCACACCTGGTAGAAGCAGGCCCGGCCCTCGTGCCGGTCCGCCAGCGCCTGGAAGTGCCACGCCAGCTCCGTGGCCTCGCCCTCCGGCCCCACCGGGTCCCCCATGGACACCCAGCTCCGCCCGGACACGCCGTACATGAGGAAGGCCGAGCCCCCGGTGTTGAAGAGCAGCGACTTGTCCCCCACCAGCGCCAGGTACGCCGCGGACTCCGGCGAGTGCGACACCAGTGGCCGCACGCGCGCCAGCGCCGCCGCGTCCGGAGGCCGGGGACGCGCGGAAGCAGGCCTCAGCAGCGCGGCCACGCCGAACAGCAGCCCCGCGCCCAGCACGCCCACCGTGGCCCGCATGAAGCGCGGCGCGTCCCCGCCGAAGGTGAACTGCCACCACAGCGCGTGGCTGTAGGCCACATGCCGGTACGCGAGCAGCCCCAGTCCCACCGACGCGGCCACCACCACCCCCGTGGCCAGCAGCCACCCCGGGCTGAAGGCGTCCTCGAGCAGCGATGCGCGCCGGTAGAACATCGCGCGGAAGGGCACCAGCGCCAGGGCCAGCGCCAGGAGCAGCGCCGCCTCCTCGTAGTCCACGCCCTTGACGAGCGAGAACACCGCGCCCGCCACCAGCGCCACCTGGGTCAGCACGTAGGCCCCGTCCAGCCGGCGCTGGAGCCCCTGCGCCAGCACCAGCAGCGCCAGGCCGGCCAGGCTGCCCAGCAGGTGCGACGCCTCCATCAGCGGCAGCGGGACGAGGTCCTTCAGGAAGGACAGTCGCTCGGGCACCGTGGGCGTGGCGCCGGAGAAGAGCAGCACCGCGCCCGCGATGAAGGCCGCCGCGGACGCCATCCACGGCACCACCGGCGCGAAGGTGTCCCGCGTCACGCGCGCCGCCCGTCCCAGGCGCTCGCGGTGCAGCCCCACCTCGTGGAGGGCCAGCAGCAGCACCGCCACGGTGAAGGGCAGCAGGTAGTAGACGACGCGGTAGACGAGCAGCGTGCCCAGCACGAGGGGCGCCGGCACGGCGGGTGACAGCGCCGCGAGGATGATGGACTCGAACACGCCCAGGCCTCCGGGCACCTGGCTGGCGATGCCCGCCAGCTGCGCCAGCGCGAAGAGCGCCACCAGTCCCGGCAGCGACACGCCCGCGCCCTCGGGCAGCAGCACCCACAGCACCAGCGCCGCCAGCGCCCAGTCCAGGCACGACACCGCGAGCTGGGCCACCGCCAGCGCGGGCGTGGGCAGCGTCACCTCCACGTCGCGCACCCGCAGCGGGCGGCGCACCCACGCGCAGGCCCCGAGGTACACCAGCAGCAGGCCCAGCATGCCCAGCCCCAGCGCTCGCGCCGCGCCCGGTGGGAGGGACAGCAGCGCCGACGCCCCGCGGCCAGCCACCAGCGCCGTGCCCGCCACCGCCAGCAGCCCCGACCAGAAGGTGAGCGCGTTGAAGGTGGCCACCTGCGCGACGTCCAGCGCGGACAGGCCGTGGGCGGAGTAGAGCCGGTAGCGCACCGAGCCGCCGCTGAAGAACGACATGCCCACGTTGTGGCCGAAGGCGTAGCCGATGAAGGACGTGAAGCCCACGTGCCGGTACGGCAGCTTCCGGCCGACGTGCCGCAGCGACAGCACGTCATACAGCGTCAGCGCGAGGTAGTTCGCGCCGGTGACGAGCAGCGCCAGCAGGACGCGGCCCGGGGGAATGGCCGCCAGGCCCGCCTTCACCTCCCCGCCACGCAGCGTCGCCAGCTCGCGGTGCAGCACCCAGGCCGCCACGCCCAGCAGCACCAGGGGCAGCAGGGCGAGGGCCACGCGCCGCAGCCTGTCCATGCAGAAGCCCTCCCCTCCCACCAGCATGCGCATGCCACGCCCGGCGGGCACTGCCAGCCAGGCAGGGGCTCCTCGCGGCGGCGCCTAGTTCTCGCCCGGCGCGGGCTCCAGGCGCACCTCGAAGAGCTTCGGCCACAGCTTGCCCGTCATGAACATGCGGCCCGTGCCCGGCTCCACGGCGATGCCATTGAGCACCGCCTCGTTGCTGCGCAGCTGTGGCGCCACCGCGCGCGTCAATTCAGACGCGTCGATGACGGCCACCACGTTGCCGGTGTGCGGGTCGATTTCGAGCACGTCCGAGGTGTGCCAGACATTGGCGTAGATGACGCCGTTGGCGCACTCCAGCTCGTTGAGCTGGTCCACGGGCTGGCCCTGCAGCGTCACCTCCACGGTGCCCAGCGGGCGGAAGTCGTCGAGCGCGTGGAAGGTCAGCGTGGAGCTGCCGTCACTGCGCACCAGCTTCCCCTCCCAGTAGCACAGGCCCCAGCCGTCGCCCTCGTAGCGCGTGGTGCGCTCGCGGCTGGGGGGCATGCCGCTCCACGTGAAGAGGAGCCCCTCCGTCCACGTGAGCTGGTAGAGGCGCTCGCCGTCGCTGGCCAGGCCCTCCGTGAAGATGTCGCCCAGCTCCTCCATCCACACCGGCTCGGCGGAGTCGAAGGAGAGCTGGCGCAGCGTGCCCTCGTGGCCGGTGCTCTCGAAGAGCTGGCCCTGGTGGAACACGAGCCCCTGGGTGAAGGCGTCCGTGGAGTGCGGATACTCGCGGACAATGCGCGCCACTCGCCGCTGGGGCACCTGCGCCTGCGTGCCTTCCGACACGGGCCGGTGGGCGGGCGTGCATGTCGCGCTCAGCGCGCACAGCGGCAACAGCCAGGAGGACTTCCGCAGGGAGGGCTTCATGGGTGCGCACCTTATCGCGCGGCACCGGCCGCGTTGACCAGTGACTCAGCGCTCCAGGGGAACGAGCGCCTCCACCGCGGCGCAGAGGTCCTCCATGGCGAAGGGCTTGTTGAGCACGCACGCCGCGCCCAGCTGCTTCGCCTCCTCATGGAGCTGCGCGTCGCCAAAGGCGGTGATGAGGATGACCGGCGTGGTCCACCCCTCGCGCCTCAGCCGGGCGAGCACCTCCAGGCCGGAGTAGCCGGGCATGCGCACGTCGGTGACGATGAGGTCCGGCACCAGCGTCTGCGGCGCCAGCAGGCCGTCCACGATGGCCTGCACCAGGTGCGGCCCGTCCGGCGCGTCCACCACCTCATAGCCCCGGCGCGTCAGCGCCCGCCGCAGCAGCACGCGCATCTCCGCCTGGTCCTCCGCCACCAGGATGCGCGGCGCCCCGCGTCCGTCCGCCCACTCCCGAGTCGCGCCAGGCCGCTGTCGCGGCGCCACCGGCTCATTCACGTTGTCTTCCGGCCCCATCATCAATGTCAGCTCCTTGGGAATTCGTGGTGGGCCTGCCAGACAGAGCATTCGCCATGCCACGCCCGCTTCCTCGGAGCGGGGCACGTTGCCCGCGGAGAAATGCCCCGACCGGGGCACTTTGCCCCGCCCCATTCCGCCCCATGAGGTCCTCGCCGCCGCGCCTCTAGAGGAAGACACGGCCTGTCTGCGATTGGCCCGGGGCCTGCAATGACTCGCGGCATCGGTTCGGGCGTGGGGACTCGCATGATGGGCCCCCAGGCACCAATGACTGCGCGCGAGGAGTCGGGGGACGCCGCGCGCGCGGTCATCGCGTCCACCCCGCGCCCGGACCGAGATTTCCACCCCTTCCCGGCCGGACTCCCTCCGGCCCACATGGAGAACGAACGATGCCCTGCTCGCTCCCTACTCGCCGCCTCCTCGGTGCCCTGGCCCTGCTTCCCGCCGCGACGTTCGGCGCGGCCTGCGGCCAGGCCCTGGGCACCGCCAACGCCGCGGCCCCCACGGCCGCCCTCTCCGCGAAGGCGTCCGCCACGCCCGCTGCCTCGCCCAACGTGCCTGTGCAGCAGGCGCTCTACAGCCCTGCGGCATCCGGCGCGCCGGGCACGCTCACCTCGCTGGCGCCGCTGGTAGACGCGGTGAAGGGCGCGGTCGTCAATGTGGAGGTGACGGCGCGGCCCCGCCGCGTGTCCGGCATGCAGGGCCTGCCGCCGGGCATGGCGGAGCGCTTCGGCCTGCCGCCCGGCATGGGTGGCTTCGAGGGCCAGACGCCGGCGCGCCAGGGCGCGGGCTCCGGCTTCATCATCGACGCGGGCGGCATCGTCCTCACCAACAACCACGTGGTGGAGGACGCGGACGTGGTGCGCGTGAAGCTGGATGACGGCCGCGCCTTTGATGCCGAAGTGCTCGGGAGGGACCCGCTCACCGACATTGCGCTCATCAAGCTCAAGGGCGCGCCGGGCAACCTGCCCTCCGTGCCGCTGGGTGACTCGGACGCGCTGCGCGTGGGCGACGCGGTGATGGCCATCGGCAACCCGTTCGGCCTCGCCTCCAGCGTGAGCGCCGGCATCCTCTCCGCCCGGGCGCGCGACATCCACGCGGGGCCGTATGACGACTTCCTCCAGACGGACGCCGCCATCAACCCCGGCAACTCCGGCGGGCCGCTCTTCAACATGAAGGGCGAGGTGGTGGGCATGAACACGGCCATCATCGGCGGCGCCACCGGCATCGGCTTCGCGGTGCCCAGCAACCTCATCCGCAACCTCCTGTCGCAGCTCCAGGAGACGGGCGCGGTGCGGCGCGGCTGGCTGGGCCTGTCCGTGCAGGACCTCACGCCGGACATCGCGAAGGCGCTGGGCGTGCAGGCGACGAAGGGCGCGGTGGTGGCCGGCGTCAACCGCGGCAGCCCGGGCGCCCGCGGCGGCCTGCGCGAGGAGGACATCATCACCTCCGTGGAGGGCAAGCCGGTGGACTCGGCGGGCGCCCTCACCCGCGCGGTGGCCCAGCTCAAGCCCGACAGCAAGGTGAAGGTGGAGCTGTTGCGTGAGGGCAAGCCGCAGACGCTGGAGGTGACGCTGGGCACGCGTCCGGCCATGGAGGGCGAGGAGGAGGTGGCGCCGCGCAACGGCACCGCGTCCCAGCGCCAGCGCATCGGCGTGCAGCTGCGGGACACGGAGAACGGCCCGCAAATCATGGCGGTGGAGCCCGGCAGCCCCGCGGAGAAGGGCGGCCTGGTGCCCGGCATGGTGCTCGCGCAGGTGGGCGACCAGAAGGTCTCCAGCGCGGCGGAGGTCGTGCAGTCCTTCGCCTCCGCGAAGCCCGGCGCGGCGCTGCTGTTGCGCGTGCGTGCCCCCAACTCCGACACCGCCCTGCTGCGCGCGGTGGAAGTGCCGGAGCGCTGAAGCACCCTTCGCGCCCCGGGCCAAACCCCGCACAAACGGGAAGGGTTTCCAGGCCCGGGGGCGTGGTGGTGGCGGACGACCCACCGGGTCACCCCGCGTCCGTCCGCCCGATTCTGAAACGGCATGGCACCTGACGTAGAGTGCCACCCGTGCCGCGTTGCCAGACATGCGGTCGCCGCTGGGAGGGTTCCCACGCGCCGTGCCCGCCGAGCCCACCCCCTCCCGGGGGAGGCCCCGCGCCGTCCGCCGTGCCCGCCACCCCGCCCGTCATCCCGGGCTACCAGGTGGAGCGGGTGGTGGCGCACGGGGGCTTCGGCGTGTTGCTGGGCGCGTGGCGTGAGTCGGACGGCAAGCAGGTGGCCATCAAGGTGGCGCGCAGCGGCAACGTGCTGGGCCGCGCGCAGCTCGTCCGCGAATCCGAGGCGCTCAAGGTGCTGGGCCCACCCACCGTGCCCGCCCTCTACGAGTTCGGCACGCTGCCGGGCGGCGCGCGCTTCCTCGCCATGGAGTACGTGCCGCTGCCCACGCTGGCCGAGCGCCTCGCGCATATCTCCGGGCCGCTGCCCGCGGACGAGCTCGCCTCGCGCGCCCTGGCCGCGGTGGACACGGTGGCCGCCGTCCACGCGCGCGGGCTGGCCCACTGTGACTTGAAGCCGGAGCACCTCTTCCTGGACGAGGTGGCCGGCCGCATGCGCGTCTTCGACTTCGGGCTGGTGCGCGGCACCTCCACGGAAGGCATCGCGCTGCCGGTGGGGTCCACGCCGAGCGATACGTCCGGCTTCGCCGGCACCGCCGAGTACATGGCGCCCGAGCAGTGCGCGGGCAACCTGGACGTGGACGCGCGCACGGACGTGTACGCGCTGGGCGTGCTGCTCTACGAGATGCTCACCGGCCGGCCGCCCTTCTTCGGCGCCACGCCGGACGTGCTCCAGGCCCACCTGTCCCTGCGGCCGCCGCCGCCGTCGGACTTCGCGCACGTGCCGCCCGCCCTCGAGGAGGTGGTGCTGCGCTGTCTCGCCAAGGAGCGCGCGCGCCGCCCGGAGGACGCCGCCGCGCTGGGCACGCTGCTGCGCGGGGCCTTCGAGCACGCGCACCGCGCCTCCGAGTCGTCCTCGCAGCGGCCGGTGTCGCCCGGCGAGCCGCGCCCCGCCCAGGTGCGCCGCTCCGTCGCCGTCCTCTTTCTCACCTCGCGCGCCAACCCGGTGTCCCTCCAGAAGGCGCTGGGCTCCTACGGCGGCCACATGGCCTTCACGGACGGGCCGCGCATCGCCGCCGTGTTCGACCCGGACGTGGGGGAGAATCCGGTGCGCCGGGCCATGCGCGCCGCCGAAGGGCTGGCCGAGCGCGGGCTGGCCCCGGGCGCGCTGGTGGACGTGTCCGCCGTCACCGTGCAGCGCCGTCCCACCGGCGCGCCGCGCTACCTGGGCGCCATCTTCTCGCGCGAGGACCACTACCCCACCGGGCCGGACGCGCACGGGCTGCTGCTGACGCCGGCCGCCGCCGAAGCGGTGCCGGAGGTGCCCTGCATGGAGGTGCCGGGCCTGCGCGGCCTGGTGCGCCCCGCGCCTCCGGGAGCCGCGCCGCGTCCGGACATCACCGTCCTCCAGCTCGGCAGCGAGGTGCTGGTGGGCCGCGAGGGGGAGTTGGCCTCGCTGCTGGAGAGCGCGCGCTCGGCGGTGGGCGAGGCGGCGCCCACCCTCGTCACCGTGCTGAGCGAGCGGGGGCACGGCAAGAGCCACCTCGCCGCCACGCTGGCCCGCCGCCTTCAAGCGCTCCTGCCGCACACGCGGGTGTACTCCACGCGCTCACGCGAGCCGGTGCAGGGCGACCCGGACGGCACGCTGCGCACGCTGCTGCGCGGCACGCTGAGCGCCTTCGAGCACGACGACACGGACTCGGAGGAGCAGGGCTACGCGGCGATTCAGCAGCGCCTGGGTCCCACGCTGGGCACGGAGCTGTGGCCCGGCGTGGCCGCCACGCTGGGCTGGTACGCGCCGGGCGGGCCGGAGCTGCAGAGCTGGGCCGCGGCCCCCGGCGCGCTGCGCTCGCTGGCCATGCGCGCCGCGGGCGAGTTGCTGGCCGCCAACGCCCGCGAGCGTCCGCTGTGCCTCATCGTCGACGACGCGCACTTCGCCGAGGAGACGGCGCTGGACGCGCTGGAGTACGCCTGCCTCGCGGAGGCCAGCGTCCCCCTGTGGGTGTGCGTGCTGGCGCGCCCGGGCTTCGAGAAGAGCCGCCCCACGTGGGGCACCCGCGCCGCCCGGCAGGCCACGCTGTCGCTGCCCGCGCTGCGCGCCGACCAGGCCCAGCAGCTGTGCCGCATGCTGCTCAAGCCGGTGGAGAACGTGCCCGCGCAGGCGGTGGAGCGAATCGTGGAGCGCGCCCAGCACGTGCCCCTCTACGTGGTGGAATTGGTGCGCGGGCTGAAGCGCCAGGGGCTGGTGCGCCAGCGCGCGCCGGGCGGCAGCTGGTACCTCGTCACCGACGGGCTGGAGAAGGTGCCCGAGCTGCGCCTCGTGGAGTGGCTCGCGGACCGTGAGTTGGGCGCGCTGCCCGCTTCGCTCGCCGCGCACGCGCGGCTTTGCGCGCTGCTGGGCACGGACTTCACCGCCGCCACCGCGGAGGGCGTGGTGCGCGAGCTGGAGCGCGACGGCGCCGCCGGTGGCTTCCCGCTGGACGCGGGCCACGCCACGAAGCGGCTCTTGGACTCAGGCCTGCTGGTGGCCCACCGGCAGGAAGGCCTGAGCTTCCGCAACGAATTGCTGCGCGAGGCGGTGGCTGCCACCCTGCCCGCCGCCGAGCGACTGCGCATCCACCACGCCGCCTACCGCTACTACCTGGGCAGCGCGGGAGCCAGCGAGCGCCAGCGCCTGCCCCGCCTGGCGCTGCACGCCGCCGCCGCCGGCCTGACGGATGAGGCCGCCGCGCTCTCCATCGACCTCGCCGAGTCCGCGCGCGGCCGCCACGCCTTCCTCGACGCGGAGGCCATGTACACGCGCGCGCTGGACCTGCTGGAGCCGACGGATGAGCTGCGCTGTCTCACCGCGCTGCGCGGCCGGGGCCTGATGCGCATCCGCATTGGCCGGTATGACGACTCGCTGGCTGACTTCGCCGCCGCGCGCGAGAAGGCCCGCCGCCTGGACGACACGCGCACGGAGGTGGAGCTGCTGCTGGACGAGGCCATGGCGCTGGACTGGACGAACGACTACGCGCGCAGCGAGGCCCGAGCACTGGACGCCCAGGGACTGGCCTCCCGCGTGGAGTCCCCCTACGTGCAGGCCCGGCTGCTGCTGGCGCTCGGCCGCGCCCAGTTCCGCAAGGGCGAGTGGCAGGAGGCGCGCATGCCCCTGGAGGCCGCCGCCGAGCGCGCCCGCCGCCTGGGGGACGCGGGCTACGAGACGCAGGTGGTGGCGCAATTGCTGCTCGCCGTCATCCTCCCCAACCTGGGCGACATCGACGAAACGGACCGGGTGCTGACGGAGGTCATCGACGCGTGCACCGAGCGCGGAGACCGCTTCCACCTGGGCAGCGCCATCAACAACCGCCGCAACCTCTGGGTGGCGCGGAAGGACCTGGCGAGCGCGCTGAAGGACCAGGAGCGCTTCATGCACCTGGGCCGCGAGCTGGGCATGGTGGGCTGGGAGTACTTCGCCGAGCACAACCTGGGCGAGCTGCACTACCAGGCCGGCGACGTGGAGGCCGCCACCCCGCACATCGCCCGCGCCATTGCGCTGGAGCGCCGGCACCCGGAGGTGGCACCACGCCCGTGGGCGCTGCTGCTGCAGGCGCGGGCCATGGCCTGGACGGGCCGCCACGCGCGCGGGCGCGAGCTGCTGGCGCAGGTGCGGCAGGTGCTCGCGGATGGCCGGCACGGCGTGGACCTGAGCCCCTCGGAGGAGGTGCTCTTCGCCATGGTGGAGCTGGCCACGCGCGAGGCCACGGCGGAGGCCTGGCGCGCGCTGCGAGAGCGCTCCGCCCAGGTGTCCGTGGAGCAGGAGCCCCTGGAGGTGCTGGAGATGATGGGGCTGGCGGCGCTGCGCCGGGGTGACCGCGACGAGGCCGCCCGCGTGCTTCAGGAGGCGCTGGAGCGCGCCATCCACGTGCCCAACCTCATGGAGGGCCGCATCCGCCGCTCGCTGGAGCGCGTGAGGGACCTCACCCCTGCTGCATGAGCCCCAGCGCCATCAGCGCGGCGATGAGCACTCCCGTCAGTGACTCACCGGCAATCGCGCCCGCGCCCAGCGGGGCCACGTTCCGGTCCGTCGCGTCCGGCCAGCGCCTGCGGGCCAGCGCCATGCCCACCGCCCCCAGGCAGATGGACACCGCGTAGAAGGCCGGGAGGATGAAGCCGATGCCCATGGCCAGCGGCAGCGGCAGCCACTTCGCCGCCCGGCTCTTCGCCGCCAGCGTCAGCGCCGCGCCCACCACTGCCGCCACGCCTCCCGCCAGCCCCGCGTGCGGGGGCAGACCGTCCAGTCCGCGCACGGCCAGCTCCGCCACCGCGCGGAACTGGGTGGCAAAGGGCGCCGGCAGGGCCTGCGAGCCCAGCCCATACGCCTTCACCAGCAGCAGGTAGGCCGGCACCGCCACCAGCGAGCCCGCGAGCACGCCCATCAGCTGCGCCACGAGCTGCCTGCGTGGCGTGGCCCCCAGCAGGTGCCCCGACTTGAGGGACCACATGCTGACGCCCGTCTGCGCCGCCGCACCCGACGTCACCGCGCCCGACGTCACGTTGGGCGCCATCGCCCCGGGCAGCAGCGCGCCGAACACCACCTGCGTAATCTGGCCCATCTGCGACACCGGAGACACGTCCGTCTGTCCCGCGCCGCGCGCGCACACCGCGCACAGCGGCAGCACCAGCACGAGCGCCAGCAGCATGTACGGCACGCTCAGGCCGAAGACGAAGGCGCCCAGTCCCACCGCCAGCGCGCACGCCGCCAGCCCCACGCCCAGGGCCCAGCGCGGCAGCGCGTCCGCGCGCCCCAGCGAGCCCACGTCCTTCGCGGCCTTGAGGAAGTCGCGCGCCTGCACGCCCAGCGCCGCCATCGCCGAGCCCACCAGCAGCCCCACGCCCGGCCACGTCAGCCACGTGTCGAGACCGCCCTCGTAGCCCGCGGCCTTCAGCACGCCCGAGCCCTCCAGCCACGGCGCGAGCACGCCCCACCCCACCACCGCCCCGGCCAGCATGCTCAGCCCCAGGCGCAGGCCCGTCATCATCCCAATCGCCAGCAGCATCGGGCTCCAGCCGATGCCCCACGTCAGCGACGCCGCCGGCACACTGCCCAGCGAGCCCGGCATCGCCGTCATCCCCGGCAGCACCTTGAAGGCGTCCCGCAGCGCGGTGATGGCCACGGACACGCCGGCCACCGCCGCCAGCACCCACCCGCGATGCCCGGTGCGGACCTCGGGTTGGGTGGGCGCGTGCATGGCGGTGATGAGCTCCGCGGTGGCGGCGCCGGTGGGAAAGGGCAGCGCCTCCTCCACCACCAGCCTGCGCCGCAGCACGTGCGCGGCCAGCACGCCCAGCGCGCCCAGCGCCACGCTCCAGGCCACCACGCCCCAGCCGGGCACGGACAGGCCCAGCAGGCTCAGCGCGGGCAGCGCGCCCAGGAGGCCCGCCGCCGCCGGCATGGCGCCCACCGCGGACGCGGCCGTCTGGGTGACGTTGTTCTCCAGCGGCGTGTACGGCGAGCCCCGCCGCCGCGACACCGTCGCCAGCGCGCTGAAGCCCAGCACCGCGGCGGTGACGGAGCCACTCTCCCACCAGCCCGTCTTCAGCCCCATGTACACGTTGGTGACGGCCAGCAGCCCGCCGATGAGCAGCCCCATGCCCAGCGCACGCGCCGTCAGCTCCCGGGGCGCCTCCGGCGTCGGGGCCACGGAGGACAGCAGCGGCCGTCTGTCGGAAGGAGCCGGCTCGGCCACCGGGAGGCCGGAGGCGGAGGGGCGCACGGGAGGGCTCATCGCGCAGCCGCCTCGGCGGAGCGGCCCACCAACTCGCGAAGCTGCGTGAGGTCCAGCGGCTTGGAAATCTTGAGGTTGGGCACCTCGCGCAGGAAGGAGACCGTGCGCGGGGTGAAGGCGCCGCCCGTCATGAACACCATGCGTCCTGCCTGCTCCGGGGCACAGCGGCCCAGCTCGTTGTACAGGTCCATGCCCGTCATGCCGGGCATCATCACGTCACACAGGATGAGGTCGTAGCGGCTGCCCTCGCTCACCAGCCGCAGCGCGGCCTGCGCGCTGTTGGCCGTCGCCACCTCGTGGTCCGCCGCCAGCGAGCGCTGCAGCGCCAGCGTCACGTTGGGCTCGTCATCCACCACCAGGATGCGCGCCCGCGCGTTGTTCTGCACCGCGGCGGCCAGGCGCGGCAGCACCTCCAGCTCGCGCGTGGCCGCGCGCAGCACCACGCGGAAGGTGCTGCCCCGGCCGGGCTCGCTCTCCGCCTGGATGGAGCCGCCCATGGACTCGATGATGCCGTGGCAGATGGACAGCCCCAGCCCCGTGCCCACGCCCACCGGCTTGGTGGTGAAGAACGGGTCGAAGATGCGGCCCAGTACCTCGGGCGCCATGCCCATGCCGGTGTCGCGCACCTCCACCACCACCCGGCCGCGCTCCTCGGCGCGGATGACGACGCGGATTTCGTGCTCATTGGCGTGCGGGCCGTCCTCCGGAATGGCCTGCGCCGCGTTGAGCAGCAGGTTGAGGAACACCTGGCACAGCCGCGACTCGCTCGCCTCCACCGGGGCCACCGGCTCGAACTCCGTCACCAGCCGCGCGCGGTGGCGCACGACGTTGTCCGCCATCTTGCACGCCAGCTCCACCGCCCGGCGCACGTCCACCGGCATCAGCCGCTGCTCCTGCTCGCCGCGTGCGAAGACCTTCAAGTCACGGACGATGGTCGCGATGCGCTCGGCGCCCTCCGTCGTCTCGCGCACCAGCTGCTGGAGCGATGCGACGGGCGCCGCGGGCACCACGTGCTCCAGCCGGTCCAATCCCTCGCGGATGAGGTGCAGGTTGACGAGCATGTAGGCCAGCGGGTTGTTGATTTCGTGCGCCACGCCCGCGCCCAGCGTGCCCACCGACGCCAGCCGGTCCGCCACCACCAGGTGCGCCTGGAGCTGCTTGCGCTCCGTGGTATCGCGGTGGACCATGATGTTCGCAATCGCGCGCCCTTCGCTGTCGCGCAGCGGCACCACCACGGACTCGCACCAGCACGTGGTGCCGTCCCTCCGGCGGAACTCCAGCTCCCCGCTCCAGCGCCCCTGCTTCTCCAGCGCGGTGAGCACCTGCGCGGTGGTCTTGTCGGACTCCTCCGGGTGCAGCACGCTGAAGAGCGTCTGTCCCAGCGCCTCGGTCTTGTTGCGGCCGAACATGCGCTCCGCGCTGGTGTTCCAGTCGATGATGCCGCCGCCCAAATCGGTAATCACCACGCCGTCGTAGATGCTCTCGAAGATGAGCGACTGGCGCTGCAGCTCCTGCTCCGCCTGCTTGCGCGCGGTGATGTCCATCACCGTGCCCGTCACCCGCGCGGGCGTGCCGGACGCGTCGCACAGCACGTCACCCTTGCAGGATATCCACCGCCATCCACTTCCCTGCGGTTCGATGCGGTACTCCACATCCACCTGCGTCTTCTTCTCCAGCGCGGCGCGCAGCACCTCGCGCACGCGGGGCAAATCGCCGGGGTGCACCACCTCGTCCAGGTCCATGGCCCGGCCGGACAGCTTGCCCACGGCGAGCCCCAGCAGCCGGTCCACCTGCTCGCTCCATGTCACCCGGCCGCTCTGCGCGTTCCAGTCCCAGATGCCCACGCGCGCGGCGGACAGCGCCTGGCGCAGCTGCTCCTCGCGCTGCTCCAGCACCTCGCGCTTGGAGAAGCGGAAGACGGTGACAGTGCCAATCTGGAGCCTGTCTCCCTCCTGCAATTCGGCGGTGGTGACGGGCACGCCGTTGAGCAGCGTGCCGTTGGTGGACTCGAGGTCCGTGACGTGGCAGCCGCCGTCGTCGGTGCGGACGATGCGTGCGTGCTTGCGCGACACCCCGTGGTCGTCGATGCGCACCGTGGCCTCGGAGCCACGGCCGATGGTGTGCTCACCCGGCTCCAACCGATACGCCTTGCCGATGGCGGCCGGTGTCGTCGTGCTGATGAGGATGAGGCAGGCACCGGTGGAAGACGGCGGAGCCAAGGCAAGGCCCGCGCACGTCGTGAGGTCGTCCAGCGTCGTCATTTCCACTCCCCCCGGCGCCCACCCACGGCCCCGAACCCCCCACCCAGCCCCTGACTCCGCGCGTGTCGCCACGTCCCGAAATCCAGCAGCCCCGGGCACTTGCCGTCCAATCCCCCGGGGTGTGGTGGGAAGCCCGAGCATATGCCAGCCGACACCCGGCCTGCTCGCAGGGCACCGGGTTGGTGGATGGTGAACGCACGGACGGTATTGATGCAGCCGGACGAGCCTCCGGGGCCCGGGCCGTGCAGCGGATACCTGGAGGAATGGTGGTAGAGTCGTCCACCCATGGCGGCGGATTCCGAGAGCACCTTCCGCATCCAGGCCCGGACAGACCTCGGCGCCTTCGAGCGGGAGCGTGGAGAGACGACCAAGGCCGAGCGCGGCCCGGGAACGCTGGCCGGTGAGTACGTCCTCAAGGCGCTGCTGGCCTCTGGCGGACACGGCAGCGTCTACGAGGCCGAGCACCGCATCCTCGGGCGCCGGGCCGCGGTGAAGGTGCTGCACCCGCACCTGGCGGATCAGGGCGAGATGCTCAAGCGCTTCGTGCGCGAGGCGCGGGTGGTGAATCAAATCCACCACCCCAACATCGTGGACGTCTACGACTTCGGCCTGATGCCGGACGGCAGCCCCTATTACGTCATGGAGCTGCTGACCGGGCGCACGCTGAGCCAGGTCGTCCAGGAGCGCGGCAGGCTGTCCGCGTCGCGCGCGCTGGCGTACCTGGAGCCCGTCTGCGCGGCGCTGGATGCCGCGCACAAGGCCGGCGTCGTCCACCGTGACTTGAAGGCCAGCAACGTCCTCGTCATGGAAGAGGGCGAGCGCCCCCGGGTGAAGCTGCTCGACTTCGGCATCGCCAAGCTTCTGTACGTGGAGCCGTCGCAGGAGGGGCTCACCATCGCCGGCCAGCGGCTGGGCACCGCGCACGCCATGGCGCCCGAGCAGTTCCGCGGCGGCCCCATTGGCCCGCACACGGACATCTACGCGCTGGGCGTGCTGCTGCACCAATTGCTCACCGGCCGCTACCCCTTCCAGTGCGAGGACCGCATGGAGTTGGAGCGGCTGCACCTGGAGGCGCCCGCGCCCCGGCCCAGTGCGATTGCACCGGTGTCTCCGGCCGTGGACGCGGTGGTGCTGCGCTGCCTGGAGAAGGACGGCGGCCGGCGCTACGGCAGCGTGGGCGTCTTCCTCGCCGCCCTCAGCGAGGCCGCGGAAGAGCCCGTGCAGCCCGCCCGCCGCACCCGCCTGGCGCTCGCCGTCCACTGCGAGGTGGTGCTGGCCTCGTCCGCCCAGGACGACGACGCCGTGTACGCCGTGCTGGCGGACGTGCTGGACGGCTTGGAGCAGGGCCTGCGCGGCGGAGGCTTCCTCTTCGCGCTCCAGTCCGGCACCACGCTGCTCGCCGTCCGCCCGCTGGAGAATGGCGCCCCCAGCCCGGAGCGCACCGCGTACCTGCGCGAGGCGGAGAACTCCCTGCGCATCCTCCAGCAGGCCGCGCAGAAGCTCGCGGACCCCGTGAGCGCCCACGTCCACCTGTGCATGCACCTGGGCCAGGCCGAGACGCGCGGCGAGTCCGGCGAGTCCGAAGTCGTGGGCGGCCCCGTCACCGACGTCGGAGCCTGGAGGCTGCGCGCCGCGGACGGCTTCGCCCTCACGCCCGCGGCCTCACTCGCCCTGGAATTTCCGGAACCTGAGTAGCACCACGGAATACAGGTGAGTCTCTGAGTCCGAGACAACCCGTTTTGCACCACACACACCGGGTGTCTGTGTTTTAACCCAGACGGCAATATTTTCGTCTGGTCGCATTTCATCGCACCGCCTCGCTTCGTCACACTTCCCTTACCTGCCAGCAACAGCGTTTTTGTTTGTCATCGCTGGAACCGGTGGGCGCCACGGCGACCGGCCACAAGCCGGCCGCTTCAAGCGGGGGGAGTCATGCGTCCTACACCAGCAGTGCAGTCTGTACGTGGAAGCCGTGTCAGCCGTGAGTGGAGCCAACGCTGGCTCACCTGGGGACTCCTGGCACTGACATTGGGAGTGGGAAGCGCAGGGTGCGGCCCAGCGGACGTGCCCGACACAAGCCCCGACGCGAGCCCGGGAGACGAGCTCGGGGTGGTGCTCGCGGCAGAACAGACAGACAACGGCCTGTCGACAAATGGCCTCTCCACCAATGGCTTGTCGACAAATGGCCTGTCAACCAATGGCTTGTCGACAAATGGCCTGTCAACCAATGGCTTCAAGACGTGGTTCAACCAGGACGTCACCACCGCCAACGCGGTGATGCAGTACGTGGTGAAGTGCGCGGTGCCGGCGGGGCAGACGCGCAGCTTCACCAACCCGTTGACGGGGGTGACGTACACCTGGGCGGGCAGCCTGGGGCTGGCGACGGCCTGGGCCTCGGGCTCGACAGCGACGGAGCTGGAGCAGGAGGTGGTGTCCGCCTGCCTCGCGGCGCACACCAACAAGTACGGCATCCACATCCCCATCTCCGTGCAGGGCCGCACCGCGCAGGGCGCGGTCATCCCCTACACGAGCTCGGAGCTGTCGACGTACAGCGAGCAGGAGGCGTGCTTCTTCGGCAACCTCTTCGACGGCACCGGCATCTTCGCCGCCAACGACCGGGCCTACCTCAGCGCCGCGGAGAGCACCTCGCGTGCATGCGGGCTGTCCTCGAGCGCGACGTCCTCCGAGTGCCCGCCCATCGTCCACGTGGGCTCATGCGAGAGCCTGTGCGAGCGGGCCGGCACCACCTCTGCCCCGAAGCCGTACTACCTGCGCTGCACGTACGGCGGGAAGAACTACCGGCCCATCGTCACGCGCATCCAGCCGCAGGAAATCTTCCGGTGTGGCGACGGCACGTGCCAGTTCACCGAGAAGTGCGGTACCGGCACGGCCTACAACAGCTGCCAGTCCGACTGTGGCACGTGTCCACCCTGAGCGGTGCGAGGCCCTGGCGTGCCTCCAAGCCCGCGCCGCGTGTCTCGTGACGCCGCGCGGGCCCGCGTCCTCTCAATCACAAGCGCACTCCCGTCGGAGCGGCCCCTCCGGCGTGTTGCGCTGCGAACACCCTGCTGCCCCCGCGCCCGATGCCCCACGGGACAGGTGAAGACCTCTCAGGTTTTGATATGTCGAGAGCATTCCTGGGGTTGTATGGCGAAGCCTCCAGCACCTGGGGGGCCGGATGAGCACGGAACACATGCTGGAAGCGCCGGCGGGCACCGACATCGCCGGCTTCGCGGTGGACGGCCTGCTGGGCGTGGGTGGGTATGGCGTGGTGTATCGGGCCACGCGGGGCACGGAGGTGGTGGCCCTGAAGCTCCAGTCCCTGGAGCACCTGGGGGTGTGGGCGGAGCGGGAAGTCTCCCTCCTGCCCCGGCTCGAGCACCGCAACGTGGTGGGCTTTCGCGAGTGCGGCCTGCACCCGCCGCAAGCACCGCAATGGTGCTACCTGGCGATGGAGTACGTGCGGGGCCGCACGCTGTCGCGCTGGGTGGAGGAGGAGAACCCGGGCGCGCGGCGGGCGGCGAAGTTGTTGCTCGGCCTGGCACGCGGGCTGGAGGCGACGCACGCGGCGGAGGTGCTGCACCGGGACATCAAGGAGTCCAACGTCGTGGTGCGGGAGGAGGACGGCGAGCCGGTGCTGGTGGACTTCGGCGTGGGTGCGCGCGCCGGAGCGCCGCGGCTCACCGCCGGGGTGCTGCCGCCGGGCACGCCGAGGTACCGCAGTCCCGAGGCCCTCGCCTTCCAGCGCGACAGCCGCCCCGGTGCGCGGTACGTGGCCACGCCCGCGGATGACCTGTATGCGCTGGGCGTCGTCTTCTACTGGATGCTCACCGCGCGCCACCCGTTCGCCGGAGCCGAGACGCCTGCGGAGGTGGAGGCGGTCATCTCCGCTGTGCCCGCCGCGCCCCGGGCGCTCAATGCGCGGGGGCCATGGGAATTGGAAGCGCTGTGCCTGCGACTGCTCGCGAAGCGGCCGGAGGCGCGCGGCACGGCGAAGGCGCTGCGCGAGGCACTGGAGGTGGCGCTGGCCGGAGCGGATGCGCGCTGGGACGTGCCACTGTGCGAGGCGCACTCGGAGCTGCCCTCTCCCGATGGCCACCCCGAGTCGCTGGAGGCGTGGCTTCCGGCCCGTGAGGCGTGGGAGGAGGAGGTCGCGGACCGCGACGGCCCTCCGCGACGGGGCCGGCATGCGCGGACGCGGCGGTGGGAAGAAGCGGTGCCGCTGGAGGACAGGCCGGCGTTGAGGGTTCGTGCGCCCCTGGTCCCCGAGGGAACGCCTCCAGCGAGCGTCATGTTCCGCGCCACGGCGGTGCTGGGCATGGCCGTGGGGCTCGTGACGGCGGTGCTGATGGCGCTCGAGTGGCGCCCCTCCGTGTGGCTCTCGGAGCTGGCGGGCACCCGGCCCGGCCGGGACTCGGCCGTGGCTCCAGTGAAGACGCCCGAGCCTCCAGCCCTGAAACCACAAGCCCGCCAAGGTGTGGCGCGTGCCCCGGACACAGCCGCTGTCAGTCCGGGACCTGTCTGCACCCACCACCGTCCACCAATGCCCTGCGCTCACGTGAGCGGCACCCTCGAGGCGACCCTCCACGGGCCTGATGCCACCACTCCCACGCATCGGGCTTTACTACTATCTCCAGAATTACCGGGAGAAGGCGCATGGCCGGCGGTTGCAACCGAGGTGGCGTGGATGCCCGAGCCGTAGCGGCGTTGGCGTTGGTGGGGCTGGTGCTGCTGTCGGGCTGCCAGGGCTGGGGTGGCCAGCGGCTCGAACCGTGGCTGGAGAGCACCCCGCTGCGCTACCGCCCCGCTGGAGCTGCTGGCCTGGCTGCATGACCGGAGCGAGGAACAGCTGGCGCGCGAGGAGCCGAAGAGGTGTACCTGCGCTTCAAGGTGGCGCGGGTGCCGTGGCTCACGGAGCCCTTGAGCCAGAGACCGATGGCGCTCAGCGGTCGCGGCAAGGTCCAGGTCCGGTGGTATCCCTGAGCGAGCAGACATGGCACCCAGACACCTCCACACCTCCCTGCTGCTGCCACCAGGACCTCCTTCCTCGGACGTCATGCGTGAGCTCGTGGAGCTCATGTTCAACGAGTACCGCTGGTTCCGACCCGTGCACTTCGGACGGGCACTCATGGTCGGAAGCCTGGACGCCGCCGACCAGGACTACAGCGCGCTCCTGACCTACTTCGAGGAGTTCCAGAACATCACCATCACCGCACACACGGACCGGGACTACGTGATGGTCTTCCCAGCGAAGAATGCCGCTCCGCCCTTTGCGGGAAAACTCATCTGGGGAACCTCCATTACCGAGGCGAAGGAGCCTGGATGGAGAGGCGCGCACCTGCATCAGGTGGCCGAGGTCATGAAGCTGCTGGACTCCCCCCTGGCCCAAACAGCAATGGCCGAGGACAGGGACCGAAAGACCCTGCGGCTCATCCCCAGCCCTGACGGCTTCGGCTCCATCGAAACCTCCACCGTCCAAGACCCCAGCGAAGGCCTCGCCGGACTCTACTGGCGCAACTTCTTTGGACCGCCCTTCGTGCGCATGTTCGGAGATCGCCTCCAGTCGTTACCGCCAGACACCCACCAGGAGCTCGGCGGCGGACGCGTCCTCGTCCAGCCCTACGCGCTCCCCACCCAGGCGATGACGCCGGAAGGGGACGCCGCCGAGCAGCGCCTCATCACCGTGCTCGGCCCGGAGTGCTTCTACGACCACCCGCGGCACCGGAAGCCCACCCGCCTCCCGGAACTTTCCCTCCCCACGCCATGAGTCCCCGCGCGCCTCCATCCACGGGGCACCGGAGCATCCCATCGACAACGCTCCGGCACACCGCCTGAGAACCACCTGACAAGAACCCGAGCAGGGTAGCGGGGGGCACGCTGGTTCCTCACCTCTGCTCCCTTGCCGCCACCCCCTTCCCGGTGTTGACTGCGCGGGTCTGCCGCGACTTCCGGGCCTCGTTGTAGGCAGGCACCGACCGCCGGAGCAGGATGTGATGACGCTACGAGCGAGGGTGTTGCTGATGGCGGCGGTGGCGCGGAGGCGCGGGACGCTCCGGCGTGCCTTCGACGCGGTGCACGGCCCCACCGGCCGTCCCCGTCGCGAGGACACCACGCTGCTGGAGGACACGGTGCGGGAGCGGACGGCGGAGCTGGAGGCCGCCAACGCCAAGCTGTCCCGCAGCCTGGAGCAGCTTCGCGCCACCCAGGCCCAGCTGCTCTTCGCGGACCGGCTGATTGCGCTCGGGCGCATCGCCGCCGGCGTCGGTCACGAAATCAACAACCCGCTCGCCTTCATCCTCAGCAACCTCGAGTACATCCACCAGGAGCTGCAGCAGAAGGCCCAGCTGTCCGAGCAGGAGCGGCAGGAGGTGCTGGAGGCCCTCGCGGAGACGCGCGACGGCGCCGAGCGCATCCGGCTCATCGTCCGTGACCTGCAATCACTCTCGCGCGCCGAGGACGTGGGCACCGGCCCGTCGGACCTGGCCTCGGTGCTGCGCACGGCGGCGAAGATGGCCACGCACGAGCTGCGGCCCCGCGCGCGCCTGGTGGTGGAGTGCGAGGGCGTGCCGCCGGTGCAGGGCAACGGCTCGCGGCTGGGACAGGTGTTCCTCAACCTGCTGCTCAACGCGGCGCAGTCCATTGCCCCGGGCAACGTGGAGGAGAACGCGGTGCGCGTGGTGGCCCGGGCCGCCCTGCCCGACCGCGTGGAGGTGGAGGTGAGCGACACCGGCTGCGGCATCTCCCCCGAGCACCGCGAGCGCATCTTCGACCCGTTCTTCACCACCAAGCCGCTGGGCGTGGGCACCGGCCTGGGGCTCGCGGTGTGCCATGGCATCATCACCTCGCTGGGCGGCACGCTGACGGTGGACAGCGCGCCGGGCCAGGGCAGCACCTTCCGCGTCACGTTGCCCGTGGCGGGCGCCTTCGCCCAACCCTCGCGACCCCAGGCGGACGCGGCGGCCTGAGCACGCCTCGGAGCGCCAGCTCCGCGTCCAGCGTCTGCGCCACGCTCGCGTCGTACCGCGTCATCCCCACCATGGGTGGCGCGTACAGGTGCAGCGACACGGCGCCATGACGGGATGCGTTGTGGATGCGGTGGATGGTCTCCGCGCGCTCCAGGAGGAAGTCCCCCTCCCCCGCGGCCGAGCGCTCGTCGGGCAGCAGCCGATCTCCGCCCCAGGCGTAGCGCGTCTCCTGGAGCTGGCCGCGCACCACCCAGGACACCCCCGAGGAGCCGCCGTGGTCATGCACCCGGGACACCTGGCCCGGCAGCCAGCAGACGAGCAGCAGCTCACACGCGTCCGTCCGGTCCAGGACGCGCCGCGCATAGCCGGCCGCGTCGTAGCGGACGAGCGACTCGAGGAGCCGCCAGTCGGGTCGGCTCGAGCGGAGCCGCTCCACCAGCCAGTCCAGGGAGGGCACGTCGCGGGCATACTCTGGGAGCGACCAGCCGAGCAGGTCGGCGGCCCTGGGACAGCCCTCGCTTCCTTCCTCGCCGGAGTGCTCGCGCATGGTGACCTCCCGGGTGTGCGTCGGAGTGTGAGCATCGTCTCCGACCCTGGCCAGGGTGGATTGTCACCTCGTTACCTGTGACGCCTGGACAGTGGGCAGCCTCCGAGGGTGCCCCCGAGGCGGACACGACATACGATTGCGGCGTGCGAGCACAGCTGGGTTGTTGGGATGTGGCCATCGTAGGAGGAGGGGCCAGCGGAACGCTGCTGGCGTTGAACCTCCTGAAGAACGCGCGTGCGCCTCTCCGCGTCGCCTTGGTGGAACGGAGCGGACGGGTGGGCCGGGGCCTGGCGTACTCCACGGACAGCTCGCGGCATCTGCTCAACGTCCCCGCGGGGAGGATGGGCGCCTTTCCGGACGATGCGGAGCACTTCCTGCGCTGGATGCGGCGCGAGGCCCCCGACACGGCCCCCGGCGACTTCGTCCCGCGCCAGCGCTACGGCCACTACCTGGAGTCGGTGCTGCGGGACTTCGTCGCGAGCGCGCCGACGGGCATCCACCTGGAGGTGGTGGCGGAGGACGTGGTGTCGGTGCGGGAGGACGCGGGCCGGGTGACGCTCTCGCTGTCGGGCGGCGGACAACTGGAGGCGCGCACGGCGGTGCTGGCGCTGGGCAACGCGCTGCCGGCGGACCTGCGGGTGCCGGACGGCGGGCTGTATGCGAGCGCGCGCTACCACCGCTCGCCCTGGGCACCGGGAGCGCTGCTCGACGTGGGACGCCGGGACACGGTGCTGCTCATCGGCACGGGCCTCACCATGGTGGACACGGTGCTGTCGCTGGAGGAGCGCGGGCACCAGGGCATCATCCACGCGGTGTCCCGGCACGGGCTCTTGCCGCACGTGCACCGGCGCGGTGCGCTGAGCTGCTCGACGACGTATGCGTCGCCCGGCATCCGGGACGTGCTGCGCGCGCTGCGCCAGGAGGTGATGCGCGAATGCGAGGAGTGGGAGGGCGCCGACGGCCGCATGCACCCCATTCCCATCCGCATCCGCGCGGTGCTGCGCATCATGCGCCAGGAGGTGAAGCGGGCGACGGACGCGGGCGCTGACTGGCGGACGGTGGTGGACGCGCTGCGCCCGGCCACGGTGCCCCTGTGGCACCGGCTGACGGAGGGCGAGCGGCGGCGCTTCCTGCGCCACCTGCGCTCACACTGGGAAGTGCACCGGCACCGGATGGCGCCGAGCATCGGCGACACGGTGGAGCGGCTGCGGAGCGAGGGCCGGCTGTTCCTCCACGCGGCGCGCGTGCGGAGCTTCCGGCTGGAGGAGGCGGGCGTGGAGGCACGCCTGCGGCCGCGCGGGGACACCCAGGAAACGGTGTTGCATGTACAACACGTGGTCAACTGTACGGGGCCCGAGGGCGCCATCACCCGGGGCCACCCGCTGCTCAAGGCGATGGCGGAAGCGGGGCAGGTGAGCCCGGACGTGCTGGGCATGGGGCTGGCGACGGACGGAGACGGCGCGCTGCTGGACTTGAGTGGCCGGGCGTCCGGGCGGCTCTACACGCTGGGCCCGCCGCGCCGGGGCGAGCTGTGGGAGACGACGGCGGTGCCCGAGATTCGCACCCAGGCGCGGGCGCTGGCCGAGCACCTGCTGCAGCGACTGGGGCCCGCGCCCGTGACGCGCGCGCCGGTGGAGCTGGAGCACGGCGGGGTGCCGCTGGAGCGGTGAGCGGCGGGCCGGGATGAAGGGGGCGGGAGGACGCGCCTCGGGACTTCCGGCGCGCTGCTCGTGCGGAGGGCGCCCGGACAGGCGGTGAAGTGCACCAGGAGACAGGTGCGAAGTCCCGGTGCACTGCATTTCGTGAGACCCTCGGGGCGCCTTTCTGGAGTCCCCCGCTCATGTCCTCCCCCCGCCCCCTCCTCGCCCTTGCCGGCGGCGTGCTCGCCATCATTCTCGCGAGCCTTGGAGGCGTGGCGTACGCGACGCTGCGCACGCGGCCGCTGGCCGAGCGACTGGTGCGGGATGTGGAGGCGATGGCCCGGACCCGCTACCCGCGGCCTTCGCATGTGACGCCCTCGGTGCCCGGGACGTTCGCGCAGCAGGTGGCCCCCGAGCTGGAAGAGGTGCTGCGGCTGTACTCCGAGCGGCCCGGCGCACTCGGGGCCGGGGCCTCCGGGTCTCCGTGCCTGGGCGTCATCGAAGGTCGGGAGCCCGTCTCCGCGATGCCTCCCGCGTGCCGCGAGGAGTGGAAGAAGGGGCGGGAGCTGGTGGCGCGGGTGCTGGCGGCCACCCACGCGGAGGAGGGAGGGCTTCCGGAGGAGCTGGGAGACCTGGCGTCACCGGAGCACCCGTACGCGGTCAAGGGCCGGCTGGCGCTGCTGTACCTGCTGCAGTTGGCCGCGCTGGAGACGCGGATGCGGCTCGCGGAGGGGCAGGTGGCGCAGGCGGTGGACACGTGCCTGGACACGTTGGCGCTGAGCCGGGAGCTGACCCTGGGCGGGGGGCTGATAGGGCAGCTGCACTCCGCGGCGGGACATGGGCTCGTGTACCGGCCCTGCGCGGAGGCGCTGGATGCGGCGCCCCTGGAGCGCAAGCGGGCCGCGGTGGCGCAGCTGTCGCGGCTGGCGGAGGGCTTCCTGCCCTGGTCGGAGATGCTGAAGCAGGAGTCCGTCACGATGCAGCTCCTGTACTTTGGTGAGCTGATGCCCGCGGAGCTGCTGGCCGCGCTGCCGGAGGGAGCCCGGGAGGTCGCCACGAAGATGCCGGATGGGAAGCGCGCCCCGGCCAATCCCGTCACCGCCCGGCTCATGTGGCGGAAGATGGTGGAGGGGTACGACGCGCTGATACCGGCGGCGGACCGCGTGCCCGAGGCGCGGCAACGGGCCTTCGAGGCGTTCGACGCACGGAGCGCCAGCGAGCTGTTCTCCGTCGAGGGCCCGAGTGGCGCCAACTACGGCAGGTTCGCGGAGCGGGTGGACCAGGCCCGGCTCCAGCACGACGCACTCATCGCGCTGGTGGAAGCGGACCTGAAGCGCACGGAGGAGGGGCGCTGGCCGGAGCGTGTGACGAGCCGGGCCCACCGGTCCTTCGTGCTGGAGTCCAGCAACCTCGGCGAGGCCCGGCTCAAGCCCTGCGCGCCCTCGCTGGCGGAGCAGGCGCTGCGGGTGACGGCGGATGTGCCTTCCGGCGCGTGGGTGCGGCAGACGCCGTGAGGCTGTGCGCGGGGCGGCTGCATGTCAGCCCCACGCACTACCTTTCGCGTCGTGCTCGTCATAGACTACCCACTTGAGCAGCTCTACTCGGACCAGGACTTCGACTGAGTACGTGAAGCCATGAGGGCGGAGCACTATCAGCTCGGGTTGGGTGAGTCGGGGAGGCTGAAACTCCGCGCCACCGCGCTGCTCGCCGAGGGTGACAGCGCGCGGACCTTCGAAGCCGCCGCCCTCCTGCATGACGCCGCGCGCGCCGAGGCCCGGGCGCTCCTCGCCCTGGAGCACCCCACGCCCGAGGTGCGCCTCGCCTCCGCCGTCGAGCAGTGCGCCTGCTTCGTGGAGGGGCTCGACCCCGTGCTGGCCGCGAGGTCCTGGGGACACGTGCTCGACGCCGCGGGCAGGGTGCCCGACGCGGTGGCGGCCCCGATGCTCTCCCGGCTGAAGCCCCGCTACTTCCGCCTGGAGTCCGCCTTCGGCGGCGCCCTGCGCAAGTCGCCGCTCGTGGCCCGGCACTCCGGAAGCCTGGACCTGCTGCGCGGCGGAGAGCGGCAGCGCTACGCCCGCGAAGTCGCACTGCTGCTCGCGCGCTTCCCTGGGACGCCGTGGCTCTGGTGGGCGTCCTGCAGCATCGAGCATGTGCGCGGCCGTCCCGGTGCGGCCTGGGACGCCATCCAGCGCACGTGCAGGCTCGAGCCGGACAGTGGCCACTACGACGCCGTGCGCCTGTGGCTCATGCCGCGCGCGGTGCCGCCGAAGCAGGTGGACGCGTACCTGTCCGAGTCCTACGCGGACATCCACCGTGCCTCGCCCGAGGTCTGTCTCGTCTACGCCCTGAACGAGATGGAGCTCGCCCGGCACGCGTCCTCCGCGAGCACGCCCCGGCTGGAGCGCGCCTTCGAGGCCGTGTTGCAGGGACGGAGCCGGGCCCAGGCGGAGACCTCCGTCGGCCAGTACCTGCGCGCCGCGCAGCTCCTGCTGAGCGAGCAACTCAAGGGCGGCGAGCCCACCATCGACCTGCTCTACCGCGCCGGGCTGGGAGACCTCATCGTCGCGTCGTCCGCCGCCAGCCGCAGGGACCCCTTCCGACTCCTGAGCCAGCAGGTCAGCCAGGTCATCACCCGCCACGCGGCCTGAGCTCCCTCGCCCCCTCCGACCCCAGGCAGGCAGGCCGCGACCGCCAGCCTGTCCGGGTGCGACGCGAGGGCTACCTTCCTGGCGGACCTCACACAGCCGGGGAGCGAGCATGGGCCTGTTGGCACACACGAGTCTGCGCCTCGCCGAGCGCGCGGGAAGTCGCCGCGCACTGGAAGGACTGGGCGGGCTGCCCATGGGCGCGCTGCGCAGCACGTGGCACCAGGTGAACGACCTGCGCATCCACACGCGCGTCTCCGCCCAACCCGTGCCGGGCCGCGCGTGGAGCGTCGTCCTCCTCCACGGCCTCGTCGCATCCAGCACGTACATGGTGCCCACCGGCATGGGCCTCGCGCCGTACTTCCGCGTCTACGCGCCGGACCTGCCCGGCTTCGGCCGCAGCCAGAAGCCCCGCCGCCCGCTCGACGTGGCCGGCCTCGCGGACTCGCTCGCCGCGTGGATGGACGCCGCCGACCTCGAGCACCCTGCCCTCGTCGCCAACTCCTCCGGCTGCCAGTTCGCCGTGGACTTCGCGTCGCGCTACCCGGAGCGCTGCGGGCCGCTGGTGCTGCTCGGGCCCACGCTCGACACCCGCCACCATGGCACCCCGAAGCAGGTGGTGCGCTGGCTCGCGGACGGCGTGCGCGAGCCGCCGTCCCTCAACGTCATCATGGCGCAGGACTACCGCACCTTCGGACTCCTCCGCGCCCTGCGCTCCATCCGCTCCGCGCGCAAGGACGTGCCCGAGCAGAAGCTCCCCCACGTCCGCACGCCCGTGCTCGTGGTGCGCGGTGCGAAGGACCGCGTCCTCCCGCGCACCCGCGTCGAGGCACTGGTGCAAAGCCTCCCCCAGGGCCGCCTGGAGGAGGTCCCCGGCGCCGGGCACACGCTCAACTTCAACGCGCCGGAAGCGGTGGTGAAGCTCATCCGCCGCTACCTCTACGAACTGGAGGCCCGCGGCGAAGCACAGCCCTGACTCAGGCCGACGACACCGCCACCGAGCCCAGCCCTTCCACCGTCAGCTGCACCCGGTCCCCGGGCCGCAGCATGTGCGCGGCCGTCGCTGCACCCGCCAGGACGATGCTCCCCGCGGGCAGCACCTGCCCGCGCTGCGCCAGCAGCTCGCAGAGCTGGATGACCGACACCACCGGGTCCCCGGAGATGGCGTCCGAGCGCGCCGCCTGCACCACCTCGCCGTTGACGGACATCTTCATCTCCAGCCGCGTCAAGTCCAGCGCGCGCGGCGGGTGCTCCTCCGTGCCGAGCACGAACAGCGACGACGACGAGTTGTCCGCCACCACGTCCGGCAGGGAGAAGTACTTGAAGTCCCGGTAGCGCGAGTCGAGGATTTCCATCGCCGCGAAGACGGACGCGCACGCGTCCAACACCTGCTCGCGCGTCACCTTCCCGCCCAGCTCGCGCGAGGTGCGGAAGGCAATCTCCGGCTCGATTTTCGGGTGGATGCCCTGCCCCACCTGGATGACGCCGTCCGCCGGCACCTGCATCCGGTCCGTGAGGACGCCGTACACCGGCGAGTCCAGGTTCATCTGCCGGCGCTTCGCCTCCGACGTGAGCCCCATCTTCAGGCCCACCACGCGCTCACCCCGGGACAGGCGCAGGCGGATGCCGCCCTCTTGAATGGCGTAGGCGTCCGCCAGCGCGAGCTGCGGCAGCTCGCGGGTGAGCGGCGCCACCTCGCGGCGCTCCAGGCGCGCGGAGTCCAACGCGCGGGCAAGCTCCTCGTGGTCCACAGGTGCGGTCATCCCCGTCCCTCTCTCTGGTCAAACGTGGCCGGCGAGCTTCTGGCACCCGCGCGCGGGCGCGCAAGCACGCCGTGCCGCACTGTCAGCGGTTGAAGGCAACCAGGGTCATGAAGGCCAGAAGCGCCAGCGTCCCCAGGGCGACGAGCCCGTACGCCCCCACGCTCACGAGCCGCGCGTTCCCCGGCACACCCACGCGGCCCAGCCCCCGGTAGACGACGGCGATGCCCGCCAGGAAGGTGGCCGCCGTCAGGGCGAGCGTCACCATCATCCCGAAGCCCGCGCGCGCGCCCATCGCCTTGCCCGCAATCAACAGCCCCACCATCAGCCACGCACCGGAGATGAAGAGACTGCCCGCGAAGGTCGCCGCCGCGACGAGCAGTCCCCGGACGGCGATGTTCATGACGGCACCACCCGGTCCAGGGTCAGCGGCTCCAGCACGCGCGCGTCCGGGGGGGTCACCATGAGCAGGCAGGCTACCCGAGACGCCTGGAGGACTCACGGCGCTCCGCGTGAATATTGGCCTTCGCCCACCGTCCTGCTGCATAACGTCGGTGCCCCTGGCCGGGCGGGCTCACTCTGCTCAAGGAATCTCTTCATGCGACACACTTCTTGGATTGTCTCGGCAGTGCTGCTCACGGCGACCGCGGCGAGCGCCCGGGACCAGGACGGCCACGACGGCGGTGACGGCTACCACGAGCACGACGGCTTCTACCTGCGCCTGCAGGTGGGCGGTGGCTACAGCCGCGCTTCCGTGGTGGGCGAGGACCTGGCCATCAAGGGCGGCGCGGCCGGCATCAACGCCGAAGTCGGCGCCGCGCTGACGCGCAACTTCATCCTCTACGGGAAGCTCTTCGGCACGTCCGTGCCCAGCCCGGACATCGAGGTGGGCGACGTGACCATCGAGGGCCAGGACGAAGACGTGAGCCAGAACTACGGGGCGCTCGGCGTGGGCTTCACCTACTACCTCATGCCCGCCAACGTGTACCTGTCCGGCGCGCTCTCGTTCGCCCAGCTCACCATCGACGAGGACGGCGAGAAGATTGCCGAGACGGACGTGGGCGGCGGCCTCCACCTGGGCATCGGCAAGGAGTGGTGGGTGAGCAAGAACTGGGGCCTGGGCGTCGGCGCCGAGCTCGCGCTCGGCCGGGTGCCCGAGAAGGACGACAGCCTGAAGTGGAACGTCGTCAACGGCATGGTCTTCCTGTCCGCGACGTTCAACTGACGGCACGAGGGGGGCGGCCCCGTGCCGCCCGCCTCAGGCCTGCTGGTTGAGGTTCGCCGCGACGGAGCGCACGGCGAAGCGGGGGCTGAAGCGCACCATGAATGCGCCCAGCGAGTTGAGCGCGCCGTGCACGGAGAGCACGCGCCCGCGCATCATCGCCGCGTAGGCGTGGGCGGCCACGTCCGGCGCCTTCGCCACGCCGGAGCGCTGGAACAGGCGCGACTTGTCGTTGCCCGCCCGCTGGGCGAACTCCGTCTGCGTCGCGCCGGGGCAGTGGCACGTCACCGTCACCCCGGTGCCCTTCAGCTCGAACGCGAGCGCCTCCGACAGCGACATCACGAAGGCCTTGGTCGCGTAGTACGTCGCCATGTACGGCCCGGGCTGGAAGCCGGCGGTGGAGGCGATGTTGAGGATGCGCCCGGCGCCGCGCTCGCGCATGGGCCGCGCGAACAGGTGCGTCAGCTTCAGCAGGGCGGTGCAGTTGACCTGCACCATCTCCGCCTCACGCGCCAGGTCCTGCTCCAGGAACGGGCCGGCGGAGCCGAAGCCCGCGTTGTTGACGAGGAAGTCCACCGTCAGCCCCTTCGCTCGCACCGCCTCGAAGAGCTTCTCGGGCGCGTCCGGCTGGCCCAGGTCCGCCGGCAGCACGTGGGCCTTGCCCCCGTGCTCCTTCTCCAGCTTCGCCGCGAGCGCCTCCAGCCGCGCGGCGCCGCGCGCCACCAGGATGACGTCGTGTCCGTCCCGGGCAAAACACTGCGCGAACTGCTCGCCGAGTCCGGCCGAGGCGCCGGTGATGAGAGCCACTTTGCGCGACATGGTGTTGCCTCCTGGGGCACCTTATATCTTTTGGCATTGCATTCATGCACGCGGGCGGGAAAGCCTTCCCCCATGTCCTCTGAAAAGACCGACGTGGAACTCGAAAGTCCCCAGCTCGCGCGCGACGGCTTCGACGTCGCCAGCTTTCGCGACCTGCTCGCCCGCCTCAAGCGCGGGGAGCTCGCCGAGGCCGCGGCGCCCACCAGCGCGCTGCAGCCGCTCCACGAAGGCGACGTCCAGCCCCTGCCCCGCCCGGGCACGCCCGCCTACGAGAAGTACCGCGCGCGCGGCGAGGAGGCGTTCCGCAAGGGCCAGGTGGCCGCCCTCATCGTCGCCGGCGGCGCGGGCACGCGCTTCGGCGGCGCGGTGAAGGCGCTGGTGCCCGTCTACGGCGACCGCACCTTCCTGGACATCAAGCTTGAGGAGGGCCGCCGCCTGGAGGAGCGCTTCGGGCGCCCGGTGCCCATGGCGGTGATGACGTCGTACCTCACGCACGACGGCATCGAGGAGCACCTGAAGAAGACGGGCCAGACGAAGAACGTGCACCTGTTCCGCCAGCGGATGCTGCCGCGCCTCACCGCCTCGCACGAGCTGTGGCGGGACGCGGAAGGCCAGCTGTCCTTCGCGCCGTCGGGCCACGGCGACGTCTTCCGCGCCCTGCGCGAGAGCGGCGTGGGCGAGGCGCTGCGCAAGCAGGGCGTGCGGCACGTCTACTTCTCCAACGTGGACAACCTCGCCGCCACGCTGGACCCGGCCGTCATCGGCATGCACCAGGAGCTGGGCAAGCAGATGACGGTGGAAGTCACCCCGCGCGCCAACCCCGGCGGCGCGCTGGACGCGGGCGCCGCGCCGGTGCGGCTCAACGGCATGCTCCAGCTCGTGGAGAAGGTGGACCCGACGAAGCACGCCACCATCTCCACCAACAACATCACCTTCGATTTGGAGCCCCTGCTCGACAAGGCCATCCCCATCCCCTACCGCGTCGTCACCAAGAAGGTGGACGGCCAGTCGGTGATTCAGCTGGAGCAGGTGACGGCGGAGGCCAGCAGCCTCACCCGGCCGGACGGCCAGCCGCTGCTGCCCGTGACGTTCATCGAGGTGGAGCGCGTGGACCCGGCCATCAGCCGCTTCGAGCCGGTGAAGGCCCCGGAGGACTTCCCCCGCGTGAAGGACCGCCTCCGGGCGCGGATGGGGAGCTGACGCGGCTTCTCAGCGTGGGAGGACCACCTCGAAGCGGCTGCCCTGTCCGGGCGTGCTGTGGACGTGGACCTCCCCGCCGTGGGACTCGACAATCTGCCGGGTGATGTAGAGCCCCAGCCCGAGCCCCCCGTAGTGCCGCTCGCTGACGGCGCGGCCGAAGCGCTCGAAGATGCGCGACAGGTGCTCGGGCGCGATGCCGATGCCCGAGTCCTCCACCACGATTCGCACGTGCGCCTCGTCTCCGGAGAGCGACAGGTGCACGGGCTTGCCCGCGCCGTACTTGAGCGCGTTGGTGAGCAGGTTGGTCACCACCTGGTCCACCCGCAGCCTGTCCCAACTGCCGCGCATGTCGTCCCGCGCGTGCAGCGTCACCGGGCACCCGGCCTGGTTGGCCGGGAGCGAGAAGCGGGACACCACGTCGCGCGCCAGCTCGGCCAGGTCCATGGGCTCGCGGTCCAGCGTCAGCCGCCCGCTGGAGATGCGGGACACGTCCAACAGCCCGTTGACCAGCGCCGACAGCTTCGTCACCTGCCGCTGCACCACTTCCAATTGAGAGGCCACCGTCGCCGTGGGGATGGAGGGCGTGCCCTTCTGCGTCTCCCGCCGCAGCGACTGGAGGCGCAGCTGCAGCGGCGTGAGCGGCGTCTTCAACTCATGGCTGGCGATGGAGAGGAACTCGTCGCGCAGGAGCACCGACTTGC
Source organism: Pyxidicoccus caerfyrddinensis (assembly GCF_010894405.1). Classification (GTDB taxonomy): domain Bacteria; phylum Myxococcota; class Myxococcia; order Myxococcales; family Myxococcaceae; genus Myxococcus; species Myxococcus caerfyrddinensis. The sequence continues at coordinate 431,365 of NZ_JAAIYA010000002.1, read as the reverse complement.
GGGCCTCGCGGTAGAGGATGGCGTTGTCCAGCAGCAGCGCGGCCCGGCGCGCGAGGTCCTGCGCGGTGACCAGGTCCGCCTGCGTGTAGCGCCGCGAGGGCCGCACCGCGAGGAAGGTGAGCGCACCCAGCGAGCGCCCCCGCGCCAGCAGCGGGACGGACATGATGCAGTGGAAGCCCACCGCGCGCATGACCTCGTAGTGCCGCTCGCTCACCGACACCTTGCGCAGCCACGCGTCGGAGACGTCGTCCACCAGCACGGACTCGGCGCTGCGCACCACGCGCGTGGTGGGGTGATTGGAGCCGGGGGCGCCGGGCGGGAAGTCGCGCGCCTCCCGGGCGAGCGCCTCGGCCCCGGCCTCCGCGTGCGCCACCGACATGCGCTGCACGATGCCCGAGTCGTCCACGACGTCCACGAAGCACCAGTCCGCCATCGTGGGCACGGTGAGCCACGCGAGCGCATCGAGCGTCGCCTTCGGGTCGAGCGAGGAGGAGGTCAGCACGCGGCTCGCCTCGGAGAGGAAGGCCGCGCGCTGCTCGGCGGCCTCCGCCAGGGTGCGCGCCGCCTGCTCCTCGCGCAGCAGCCGCTCCAGCTCGCCCTCGCCATTGCGCGCCGGAGAGAGACGGGTGTTGATGCCCACCCATTCACGCGCGGTGCCGTCCTCGTTCAGCAGCGGCACGCCGCGCGCCAGGGTGGAGAAGTACGAGCCGTCGCTGCGGCGCAGCCGGTACTCGCACTCGTAGTTGCCGCCCATCAGGGCGGTGCGGCGCACCACGTCCGCCACCCGGGCCTGGTCCTCCGGGTGGATGGCGGACATCCATCCCCAGCCGGCGTACTGAGCATGCTCCTGCCCGGTGAAGTCGCCCCAGGTGGTGCACAGCCGGGTGATGGCGCCCTGCGCGTCCGCCGTCCACACCACCTGCTTCGACGCGCGGACGAGCGCCTGGAAGCGCTCCTCGGACTGGTGGAGCTTCTTGCGCAGGGCTGCGCGCTCCTCGCGCAGCCGCACGGCCTCCAGCGCCATGCCCGCCAGGTCCACCAGGCTGTTGAGCGCGGCCTCGTCCTCCGGCGTGAAGTCCTTCCCGGACTCCGCGTCGAAGACCTGGAGGGTGCCCGTGGCGCCCTGCAGGGGCACCGACAGCCAGCCCCGCGACGGGGCCGGGCGGGCCTCCCAGGAAGGGAGCGGCTCGCGCCCGCCGTGCTCCAGCCGCAGCCGCGTCTTCTCCGTGCGAGGGGGCGGCATGCTGGAGCCCGGGGGTGGAACCGAGTAGCCGCCCCACGCCTGGTAGGCCTTCGACAGCGACGTGGCGAACATGCCATGCGGCCGGCTGGCGTCGGCCCCCACCGTCACCGTGGCCTGGTGTGCCCGGACCAGACCGCGCGCCGTCTCCGCGAGGAGGAAGAGGGCCTCCTCGAGCGTGGGCGCGGTGGAGAGCGACCGTGGGCCTTCCTCCTTGGACGGGTCCTGCGGCAAGGGCACGGCGGGTTCCATGGGCATGTTGAGCGAATCCCCTTGGGTCAGAACCCCCACGGGACGCGTCCACCTCCGCCAGGGCCGCGCCGGGAAGGGGCTGGCCGCCCACCAGCCGGGCAGGCGCGCCCGGGCCGCGGACTCATCGCGTGTCGAGGACCCCCAGGTCCAGCTCGCGAAGGCTCGCCGGCTCGGCGACAACGTCAATCTGTACGACCTTCCCGTGCATGAGCGTGAAGCGCAGGGCGCGGAGCAGCCGGCCGCGAGGGGCCACGATGAGGCCCACCGCCCCATCCACGAGCGCGGGCCGCGCGTAGACGGCGCCGCGCGACACCTTGAGCGCCAGCGTGGCCGCGGTCCGTGCACCGCGAAGCTCCGTCGGCACGCCCGGCGGGACGGAGGCGCTGTCGGCACGGAGCACGACGTCCGGGTCCAACACCGCGAGCAGCGCGTCCAGGTCCCCGGCGCGCAGGGCCGCGAGGAAGGCGTTGACGGCTTCGCGCTGGGGGGCGAGCTCGCCCTCGGGAATCGCGGCGGCGCCCTGCACGCGGCGGCGCGCGCGGCTCGCGAGCTGCCGGGTGGCGGCCGGGGCGCGCCCGACGATGGGCGCAATCTCCTCGAAGGGCAGGGAGAAGAGGTCGTGCAGCACGAAGGCGACGCGCTCGGCGGGCCCCAGGGTGTCGAGGACCACGAGCAGCGCGAGGCCCACGGAGTCCGCCATCAGCGCCTCCTGCTCGGGGGAGGCTCCGCCCTCGCGGTTGACGAGGGGCTCGGGCAGGTGCACGCCCTGGGGTTCCTCGCGCCGGGCCTCGCGGGCGCGCAGCAGGTCCATGCACACCCGAGAGACGACGGTGGTCAGCCAGCCCCCGAGGTTCTCCACGCCGCTGGTGTCGGCGCGGCTGAGCCGGAACCAGGACTCCTGGACGGCGTCCTCCGCCTCGCCCAGCGAGCCGAGCATCCGGTAGGCCACCCCGCGCAGGTGGGTTCGGTGCGCCTCGAATCGCTCCGCCAACCCCTTTTGCTCGTCCATCGGTCACATCTCCTTTTCGCGATTCGTCATCCCTGTGAAAGCCCGATGAACCCCGAAGGAGATGGCCATGCAAGCACGAATGAAGAACCCCGCGATGCTCCACCCCGAGGCCCTGCAGGCGCTGATGGCGCTGGCGAAGGCCTTGAAGCAGGGCGGCGTGCCCGCACACACGCTCGAGCTCGTCCACCTGCGCGCCAGTCAAATCAACGGCTGCGCCTTCTGCGTGGACCTGGGCGTGCGCGAAGCCCGCAAGGCGGGCGAGACGGATGAGCGCCTCTTCGCGGTGGCGACGTGGAGGGAGTCGCCGCACTTCAACGACGCCGAGCGCGCGGCACTGGCGTTCGCCGAATCCGCCACCCGGCTCAGTGACCGCCCGGACCCGGTGCCCGACGACGTCTGGAAGGAGGCCGCGCGGTACTACGAGGAGCCCGCGCTCGCGCAGCTCGTCATGTACGTCGCCATGGTCAACATGTTCAACCGCATCAACGTCCCCACCCGGCAGGTGGCCGGCTCGGGCTGGTGACGAGAGCCGCCGGGGCGCGTCAGGGGCCGGGAGGCGCCGCGAGCGGGAGCTCCACCGTGAACGTCGCCCCCTGGCCGGGCATGCTGTCCACGAGGATGCGGCCACCGAGCCCGCGCACCACCTCGCGCGAAATCCACAGCCCCAGCCCGAAGCCCCCGTAGTTCTCCGACACCGCGCGCTCGAACTTCTCGAAGATGCGGGGCTGGTCCTCGGGGGCGATGCCCATCCCCTCGTCGCGCACCACGAGTAGCGCGTGCTCCCCATGTCGTTGGATGGAGACGTGGATGGGCTTGCCGGGCCCATACTTCATGGCGTTGCCCAGCAGGTTGTCGAGCACCTGCTCCAGGCGCACCCCGTCCCAGCTCCCCACCACCGGCTCGGGTGCCTCCAGCGTGTATTCACACTTCACGCGCGCCAGCTCGTCCTTCCACCGGTCCACCGCCTCCACCGTGAGCGCGGCCAGGTCCACCGGTGCACGGCGCACGGGCAGCCGGCCCTCGGACATGCGGGACACGTCGAACAGGTCCTCCACCAGCTTTGCCAGCCGCTGCAGCCGCGCGTTGGCCGTCTCCAGCTTCGTCACCCAGGACTCCACGTTCGCGGCCCGGGTCGGATTCTTCAGCGCGCCGAGCAGTCCCTGCATGTAGAGGCGCATGGGCGTGAAGGGCGTGCGCAGTTCGTGCGAGGCCACGGCGAGGAACTCGTCGCGCTTGCGCAGCGCGGCCTGCGCCTGCTGGTACAGCCGCTCGCGCTCCTCGGAGAGGGCGTTCACCTCGGAGAAGCCCCGAGCATTCTCCAGCGCTGCGCCGGCCAGGGTGGCGATGTACTCCGCGATGGGGAGTTCCTCCGGCCCGAAGGCTCCGGCCAGCTTGTGGTTGGTGACGCGGAAGACGGCCGCCACCTCCCCTCGCACCAGGATGGGGGCGCACAGCACCGAGCGCTCCTCCACGCAGCCCGCGCGCTCGAGCTCCTCCGTGGAAGGAATGAAGGGACGTCCGAGTTCCAGGGCCCGGCGCATGAAGGAGCTGAGCCGGTCATCGGACACAGCGGGGATGAACGAGCCCTCCGGAGTGACTTCGACGAGCACCGGGTCCTCGCCGCGCAGCAGTCCCGACACGGCCTCGCGCACGGCCGAGATGACCGCCTCTCGCGTCAGTGCCGAGGCGATGGTGCGCCCCGCCGCCAGGATGCGCGGGAACCGGTCCACCAGGGACAGGCTCGCGGGAGCCTCGGCGACGGTGGCGGGTTCCAGCGCCGCGCGCATCGGCCGCAGTGCCTCTTCGCCGTCGGCGGCATCCATGGCTGCCTCGGGCCACCCCACGACCGCTCCCACCTGGGCGCGGGCGAGCAGCGTCCGGGCCCGCTCGTAATGCATGCCGAGTCGCTCGGCGATGGCGAGGCTCCGGCCGAAGTACCGGCGGGCCCGGGCATTCCGTCCTTCCATCGCCGCAATCAGTCCCAGCTCGCGGAAGATGCTCGCGAGGTTGTTCTGGAGGGGCTGCGGGCGACGGCACTCGCTCCGGGCAATGGCCCTGGCCTGGCTCAACAGTCCAGCGCGGACGGAGAAGGCCCACGACGGCACATGGGCGGCCTGTTCCCGAATCGCCCCCACGCGTTGCGCCTGGATGAAGGACTGGAGCATGGGGATGGTCAGCCTCAAGTCCTTCAGATGCAGCATGGCTTGTTCGAAGACCGCCACCGCCTGCCCGGGCTCTCGCACCCGGAGGAGCCGGCCCCCCTCGGCGAGCAGCAGTGAGACCCTGCCAAGCCCGGGGCCATACGCGACGCCCTCGACGGGACGAGAGAGTTCGGCCGCGATGACCTCACCCGGGATCAATCCGTCCGATGCCAACGACCAGAGGGCGAGCGCGAGGCCGCACACGCGACCGTCATCGAGTTCCCTGCCCGTACGGTATTGGGCCTGCCCCTGCGCGACAGCGGCCGTCAGGTCTCCCATCATGTAGAACGCGATCCCCAGATGGTATTGCGCATTGCCTACACGCCACTCATGACTTGCGCCGGCGCGCTCGCGGAGCTGCACGGAGCGCAGACCGGCCTCGACGCTCTCCGCGTACCGTGCGCACTGGAGCAGCGTGACCTGGTACAGGTACTGCGTGTCGGCGTGCTGATAGGCATCACCGAACTCCTCTCGCAAGGCGAGCGCTCTCTGGAAATACGTCCTCCCCCGAGCCAGGGCGAGGTTCGCCAGTAAGGTGGGCACCCAGGGGATGGCCTGGGTGGACAGTGCGAGCGTGGCGCCCTGGTTCGCATAGGCTGTCGCCAACTCCGGGCTGGGAGCATGCCGCTCGGCGATGTTCAATCCGCGCATGTGGGCCCACCAGGAGGCAAACAGCGAATACCGCCGGGTCGAATAGACGCTCATGAGATGCGTGAGCAGTTGTGCCGCGAGCAGCGCCTCCCCCTCCAGGGGAGGCAACGGTCGGGCCCGCCACTTCAGCAGGAGCGCATGTACCATGTGGACGACGAGCGCCCAGAGCAGGAGGACGGCGCGGGACAAGAGTCCGGCCGGCACTCGCTGTCCGATGAGGCGGAGCGCTCGTTCCAACCTGTCATAGCCGGCCAGCATTTCGAACCGGGTGAACGCGACCTTGCTTCGATGTCCCTCGATACGAGCCCGGTCCAGGCGTGTCGTGGCGAAGCACTGCGCCCGCGCGTAGGTCGGCTCGGCCTCCTCGCTTCCGCGGATGCGCAGGACGTCACCCAGTCCCTCCAGGATGACAAGCTTCGTCGCGTCGTCCGCTTCCACCGCACCACGGTCGGCCAGTCGGTAGTAACGCTCGGCGACGTCCAGGGTGTGCTTGCTTCGGGCCACTTCCGCTGACTTCAAGGCGTGGGGCCACGCACGCTCCGGCGCTCCCGCCGCCTCGAAGTGCCAGGCCAGCTCGAAGCTCCCCTCGGGAGCCCGGCGCTCCAGCTCCAGCGCGGCGGTGAGGTGCAGCGCCCGCTGCTCCTCCGCAGGGAGTTGCTCCAGCAGGGCCTCCCGGATGCGGTCGTGCGCGAAGGTGTACCGCCCCATGGGCGGCACCGCCCACAGGAGGTGCCGCTGCCGGGCATCCTCCAGCGCGACGGCGGCCTGCTCCGGGCTCCGCTGCGCCAGCACCGCGGCCAGGTCCACCTCGAACTCCCTCCCGAGGATGGCCCCCGCCGCAAGCAGGGACCGCGCCTCCTCCGACAGGAGCGCCAGTCGGCCGAGCAGCAGGGACGCGGCCCGCCGCGAGGAGCGCACCTCCGCGAGCCGCTCCGGCACCACGCGCCACCCGGGAGCCTCGGGCTCCAGGGCCCCGCTCTCGACGAGCCCTCGTACGATGGCGGCGGCCATGAAGGGATTGCCCTCGGAGAGCCGGACCACGACCTCCATCGCCTCGTCCGGAAGGCGCCCCGCCATGGACTCCACCAGGTCCTGCACGTCCGGAGGGGCGAGCGGCGCCAGGGGAACCCGGAGCATGGGCGCCATGCGGCGGAGCGGGTGTCCCTCGGGCACCGCTTCCGTCCGGAAGGCAGCCACCACGGTGAAGAAACGCTCGACCCCCGGTACCTCCGCCGCCGATGCGGAGAGAGAAGCGAGCAGCTTCAAGGTCAGCTCGTCAGACCACTGGCAGTCGTCCAGCAGCACGAGCGCCGGGGTCTCCGCGTCCCCCAGCACGTCGAGCACCGCCGCGAGCGCTCGCACCGCGCGACCTTCTCCCAGGCCCTCGGGCCCTCCCGCCTGACACGCGACGACCGGCAGCTTCAACAACTCGCGGAGCTCCGGGTCCCCGGCGCAGACCGCACCGAGGCGCGTTCCCGCGCCCGCGCTCAGGGCCTTGGCCAGCGCCGGTGTCCTCTTCACGGCTGAAGCGAGGTCTTGCAGTACGCCCATCAGCGTTTGCAGCGGCTGCGGAGCCGCCCGGTCGAGGGCCTGTCCACGGAAGACCCTCGCGCCGCGTGACAGCCCCCGGCGCGCCAGCTCGTCGAGGAGCATCGTCTTGCCGCCACCCGACGCGCCCTCCACGAAGACGAGCCCTCCCTGTCCCCGGGCCGCCGAGGACAGGGCGCCCTCCAGTGCCTCCACCTCCGGAGCCCTGCCGATGAAGGAGGGCTCGGTGAGCCGAAGGTGGCGCTCGGTCCTGCCCACCACCACGGCCGGCTCGGTGAGGCCGCGCGCCAGCTCCGAGGAGATTTCCTCCAGGTCTCGGAGCGCCCCTTCCGCCGACTGGTAGCGCTCGCACGGCTCCTCACGCAGCAGGTGCTGCACCACCTGCTCCAGCGCGCGAGGCACGGAGAGTCCCCGGGCACGCAGCTCCGGGACGGTGCGGAGGTGCTGCCGCAGGAGCCTGCCCAGCGTCTCCCCGGGAAATGGGAGCGCCCCGGCGAGACTCTCGAAGAGCATCAGCCCCACGGCATAGAGGTCCGAGGCGGGGCCCGGCACGGCCGTCACGAGCCCGAGCTGCTCGGGGGCGAGGTGCTGGATGGCGGTGAGGGGGAGCGCCAGCAGCGAGGGCTCCCGCAGGTCCTCCAGCGCGAGCCCGAAGTCGATGAGCGTCGCATCCTCGAACGTCCCCTCCGGAGCGATGACGACGTTGGAGGGCTTGAGGTGGCGGTGAGGCACCCGCTGGGCATGGGCCTCGCGCAGCGCTCGCAGGAGTCCTCGCCCGAGCAGGAGGGTCTCCTGGAGCGAGAGCGGGCCTTTCGACAGCCGCTCCGCCAGCGTTCCGGTGGGAGCGTCACGGCTCACACGGAACAGCCACTCCCCTTGAAGACCGCTGTGCAGGGGCGGTGAGAGCCAGGGGCTGTGGAGCTCGCGTAGGGCGTCGTCGTCTCGCAGCATGCGCTCGAAGGCCCCCACCTTGAGCGCGTGAAGCGGTGCCGTCTTCACCACCACCGGTGCACGGGTGACGAGGTCCTTCCCACGCCAGGTCTGGAGCGCTCCCTGTTGGTGAAGACACTGATGCTTCAGGAATCGCCCCTCCAGCAGCAGGGAGGAGGTGTCCTCCCTGCCAGGGGTCCGTTCGCCGCTCGTCTGCATGTGCAAGGCCTCCAACGGCCTTTAAAGACAGACAGCACCTGACGGAGATGTGACGCGTCCCGCACTACGAGCCGGAGCCCGCCGCAAGGTCGGCGTCCTCAGGGGCCACTCTCCCTCGTCCGCGTCGAGGCACGGACACGCCACCTGAGCGCTCTTCAACAGGTACAGGCGCCTGGGGGCATGTCCGGCGGGCATGCCTTCGGTCATCCTGGGCTCCGCCGTGTCACGGGAAGGGGGCGCTCATGTCGCAGCCGCACGAGGAGGCTCCTTCCCCTCGGGAAGCTTCACCTCGGGACCCACGTCGGTCCGTCTGGCGGGATGCACGCGCGGCCCTCTCGCTCGTCTTCAGCTCGTCGCTCGGCTTCTTCATCCTCACCGCCCTGGCCTTCTTGGCGGCCGACCTCTTCCTGCTGGGTCCCAACCTGCAGCACCTGGCCTTCCTGGGCTCACGGCAGCCGGGGGTCTGGCACATCTTCCTCTCGATTCAGCCAGCACTCTGGGTCGCCTATTGCTTCATCCTCTGGGGCGAATTCAAGAACCGTCCGGTCTGGCCGGGCACGCGGAGGGAGCGGATGGCGGTCCTGTTCTGCACCTCCGTCGCCCTCGTCATCCTCAGCCTGCCCATCGTCGCCCAGGTCCTCAGCTGGCGGGGGAGCCCCGCCATGAAAGTGCTGAGCACCCCTCCGATAGCCGCGTTCAATGCGAGGGTGCACATCCTGACCCTCTTCGGGATGGCGGTCCTGGCACTGCACGCCCTGGGCGTGTTCTGCGTGCACGTCCAGCTTCTCCGCCTGTCGCCAGCATCCCCGTCCCAAGAGAGGGAGCCCGAGGCAGGAGACCTCGATGACGCCGTGCCTCGGTACCTGCGACTCCGGGCTCAACTGAGACTGTTACTGGGCCTCGCCGCGCTCAACATCGGCACGTCGATGCTGAGCATCGGCATCTCGCGCAACCTGCTCAACGAAGCCTTTCCCTCGCGTCCCGAGCTGTTCCCGGCAGCACCTGTCGTGGGCTTCGGCATCTACTACACAGGGCTCATCGCCAGCGTCTATGTCCCGATCCGAAAGACCCTGAGGAACGTGGGCGAGGCCCTCGCGGAGCGGCTCGTCCGACAATCCCTCGGGCCCCACGCGCCCTGGAAGGCGTGGTCCGAGGAGCTGCAGGCCGCGCGCGCATACCTCGGCATGCAGGAGTCCGCATTCCAGGAGCTCCAGCAGGGCCTCGCCGTGCTGGCTCCCCTGCTCGGTGGCCTCTCCTCGCTGTTGCTCAGCCCGGGTGGTTGACCGCCGCCTACGCGCTGGGGGCGCGGAGGAGTGCTTCCCGGTGTGCGTGGACCCACGCCTCGAAGGAAAGCCAGCCGACTTCCGGGAACTCCCGTCGCAGGGCGTCGATGTCCGCGCTGAAGCCCGTGCGCGCCATCCACGCGAGGGTGGCCGCGACGTTCTGCCCCTGCTCGCCCTGGGCCGGGAAGGACGACAGGGGCAGCGCGACGGGCTGGATGGAGTGCCCCAGCTCGCGTGAGAGGATTTCAGCGGCCTGAATGCCATCGAGCTCGTCGCCCGCGAGGTCGAACCTGCGCCCGAGGAACGGCTCGCGCCGCTCGAAGGCGAGCGCACAGAAGCGCCCGATGTCCTCCACGGCGATGTACTGGACGCGCCGCTCCACCGGCATCCAGCGGGAGAACGTGCCGGCACGCAGGGCGGACAGGCTGAAGGGCGTGAGGAGATTCTCCAGGAAGTACACCGGCGCGACGATGGTGAAGGGCACGCCGGAGCGCGCCAGGTGCTCCTCGACGCGGCGCTTGCTCTCGAAGCTGGGGACGCCAGTGCCCCTGTCCGCGTTGCACGCGGAGGTGAGCACGAAGTGCGCGACCCTGACCTCGCGCGCCGCATCGACGAGCGCCAGGCCCTTCATGGCCTCGGCGGCAATGCCCTCGAAGGGCGTGGTGACACCGAAGACGGCCTCCACGCCCGCCATGGCGTGCACCAGGGACGCGAAGTCCTCGAAGCGGCCCGGGACGAGCACTGCCCCGAGGCGCTCGAGCTCACGGGCGGCGGGCGCCTCCGGGAAACGGACGAGCGCGCGGACCCGGTGGCCCCGCTCCAGCAGGCAGCGAGCCACGGCGCCGCCCTGCTGTCCCGTGGCCCCTGTTACGAGCACCTTGCGTGGTACCGACATCACGTGCCTCCCGCGCGCGAACCCCGCAGCGCATTCCCTCTTGGGGAGAACGGCCCGCGGATGTGACGGGGGCCCCCACCAGCATGGCTGCTGCCCCTCAGAAGGAGCCGTCCTGGGACGACGCGTCATCCCCAGGTACACGAGTGGACGGCGCGTGTCCGTGGCGCTGGTGACAACCCCCTCGGTTTCATACATTGCGCCGCGTCCTGCACAGCGCGGCGCGGCCCCCTCCCCTGCGAGCGACCAGGGAAGCGGGAGTCCGTGGCCGGGCCGTGGGGTTGGCACACACAGAGGGCCCGGCCATGGAGAAGGTACTCAACTACATCGGCGGTGAGCTGCTGCCCGCCAGCAGCGGCGCGTGGCTGGACAAGCCCGAGCCGGCCACGGCGGAGACGTACGCGAAGGTACCCGACTCGGACGAGCCGGACGTACAGCGCGCCGTGGAGGCCGCCTCGCGCGCCTTCCCCGCCTGGTCCGCCACTCCGGCCGTGGACCGCTCCCGCATGCTCCGCCGCATCGCGGACGCGATTCGCTCCCGCCTGGACGCGTTCGCCCGCGCGGAGTCCATCGACACGGGCAAGCCCCTGTCCGTCGCCTCCACCGTCGACATTCCGCGCAGCATCCTCAACTTCGAGTTCTTCGCGGACGCCGTCACGCAGTTCTCCAGCGAGGCGCACCAGACGGACAACGTCGCCCTCAACTACACCCTGCGCTCGCCGCTGGGCGTGGTGGGCTGCATCTCCCCGTGGAACCTGCCGCTCTATCTGCTCACGTGGAAGATTGCCCCGGCGCTGGCCATCGGGAACTGCGTCGTCGCCAAGCCGTCCGAAGTCACGCCGATGACGGCCTATCTGCTGTCCCAGGTGTGCCGCGAGGCGGGCCTGCCGCCGGGCGTGCTCAACATGGTCCACGGCCTGGGCCCCAAGGTGGGCGCGGCGATGAGCCGTCACCCGGACATCAGCGCCATCTCCTTCACCGGCAGCACGCGCACCGGCGCGGAGATCGCCCGCGTGGCCGCCCCCGCCTTCAAGAAGCTGTCGCTGGAGATGGGCGGCAAGAATCCCAACGTCATCTTCGCGGACTGCGACTTCGACGAGGCGCTCGCCACCACGGTGCGCTCGTCCTTCGCCAACCAGGGGCAGATCTGTCTCTGCGGCCCGCGCATCTTCGTGCAGCGCCCCATCTACGAGCGCTTCAAGGAGGCGCTCGTCACCCGCACCCGCGCGCTCAAGGTGGGTGACCCACTGGAGCAGGGCACGGACCAGGGCGCGCTGGTGTCCCAGCAGCACTTCGACAAGGTGCTGGGCTACGTGGACCTCGCGAAGCAGGAGGGCGGCCGCGTCCTCACCGGCGGCAAGCGCGCCAGCGTCCCGGGCCGGTGCCGCAACGGCTGGTTCGTGGAGCCCACCCTCATCGAGGGCCTCGACTCCGGGTGCCGCACCAACCAGGAGGAGATCTTCGGGCCGGTGGCCACGCTCATTCCCTTCGACCAGGAGGAGGAGGTGCTCGCCTGGGCCAACTCCACGAAGTACGGCCTGGCCGCCAGCGTGTGGACGAAGGACTTGCAGCGCGCGCACCGCTTCGCCTCGCGGCTGCACAGCGGCATCGTCTGGGTGAACACCTGGATGCTGCGAGACCTACGTACGCCGTTCGGTGGGGTGAAGGACTCGGGCGTGGGGCGCGAGGGCGGCTGGGACGCGCTGCGCTTCTTCACCGAGCCGAAGAACGTCTGCATCAAGCTGTGAGCCGCAAACCCGTCAGGAGCGCATCGTGAGCAGCGAGCGAGTCGATTCCCAGAAGGCCCCGGAGCCGGTGGGCCTGTACCCCCACGCACGGCGCGTGGGGAACCTCCTCTTCCTGTCCGGCGTGGGCCCGCGCGAGCGCGGCACCAAGCGGATTCCCGGCGTGACGCTGGACGCCGAGGGCAACATCTCCTCGTACGACATCGAGGCGCAGTGTCACTCGGTGTTCCGCAACGTCCGCTACATCCTGGAGGACGCGGGCTCGTCCTGGGACAAGCTGGTGGACGTGACGGTGTACCTGACGAACATGAAGAAGGACTTCCCCACGTACAACCGGCTGTGGGCGGAGTACTTCAAGGACAACCCGCCGTGCAGGACGACACTCGAAATCAACCGGCTCCCTACGCCGATTGCCATCGAGCTCAAGTGCATCGCCACCGTCGGAGATGAATGAATGGGCCGCCTGACCCCCATCAACTTCAAGAAGTGGATTGACGAGCACCGCCACCTGCTCAAGCCGCCCGTCGGCAATCAACAGGTCTGGGCCGATCGCGAGTTCATGGTCACCGTCGTCGGTGGCCCCAACGCGCGCACGGACTTCCACATCAACGAGGGCGAGGAGTTCTTCTACCAGCTCGAGGGCAACATCACCCTGCGCGTCATCGACGAGGGCGAGGTGCAGGACATCCCCATCATGGAGGGGGAAATCTTCCTGCTGCCGCCCAACGTGCCGCACTCGCCGCAGCGCCCCGCGGGCACGGTGGGGCTGGTACTGGAGCGCCGTCGCCAGCCGAAGGAGATGGACGGCTTCATGTGGCTGTGCCCGAAGTGCGGCGAGAAGCTCTATGAGGAGTTCGTTCACGTCACCAACCTCGTGACGCAGCTGCCGCCCATCTTCGAGCACTTCTACGGGAACCCCGACCACTGCACGTGCAAGAAGTGCGGGACGAAGGTGACCAAGGGGAGCCCGGCGCGTTGAAGATCGACATCCATACGCACCTGTTGCCGGAGAAGCTCCCCCGCTTCGCCGAGCGCTACGGCTACGGCGGCTTCATCACCCTGGACCACCACGCGCCGTGCCGCGCGCGCATGCTCCGTGACGACGGGAAGTTCTTCCGTGAAATCGAGAGCAACTGCTGGGACCCGGTGAAGCGCATCGAGGAATGCGACACCCACGGCGTCCACGTGCAGGTGCTGTCCACCGTGCCGGTGATGTTCAGCTACTGGACGAAGCCGGAGCACGGCGCGGACATGGCGCGATTCCTCAACGACCACCTCGCCGGTGTCGTCCGCGAGCACCCCAAGCGCTTCGTGGGGCTGGGCACGGTCCCACTCCAGTCGCCGGACCTCGCGGTGCGCGAGCTGGAGCGGTGCGTGAAGGAGCTGGGCTTTTCGGGCGTGCAGATTGGCAGCCACGTCAACGAATGGAACCTGTCGGACCCGGCGCTGTTCCCCTTCTTCCAGGCCGCGAGCGAGCTGGGCGCCGCCATCTTCGTCCACCCGTGGGACATGATGGGCGAGGCGAAGATGCAGAAGTACTGGCTGCCGTGGCTGGTGGGCATGCCGGCCGAGGTCTCGCTCGCCATCTGCTCCGTCATCTTCGGCGGCGTCATGGAGCGGCTGCCGAAGCTGCGCTTCGCCTTCGCGCACGGCGGCGGCTCGTTCCCGATGACGCTGGGCCGCATCCAGCACGGCTTCGAGGCGCGGCCAGACCTCGTCGCGGTGGACAACAAGGTCGCACCCAAGGACTACGTGGGCCGCTTCTGGGTGGACTCGTTGGTCCACGACGTGGAGGCGCTGCGCTTCATCGTCCGGATGTTCGGCCAGGACAAGGTGGCGCTCGGCAGTGACTACCCCTTCCCCCTGGGCGAGGACCGCCCGGGCACGCTCATCGAGTCCCTGAGGGAGCTGGAGCCGGCCGCGCGCGAGCGGCTGCTCTGGCGCAATGCCCTGGAGTGGCTCGGACGCTCGCGCGAGGACTTCGCACCATGACGACGCCGCTTCCCTTCGAGGACACCGAGGCCTTCGCGCGCAAGCTGGACGCCGAGGACCCCCTACGCGCCTTCCGCGACGAGTTCCTCTTCCCCAAAGGCCCGGACGGCAAGCCCGTCGTCTACCTCGCGGGCAACTCGCTGGGGCTCCAGCCGCGCAACGCCGCGCGCTACATCCAGGAGGAGCTGGAGGACTGGGCCCGCCTGGGCGTGGAGGGCCACCACGAGGGCCGCCACCCGTGGCTGCACTACCACGAGCTCGTCACCGACCTGGCCGCGCGGCTGGTGGGCGCGAAGCCGCAGGAAGTGGTGGTGATGAACACCCTCACGGTGAACCTGCACCTGATGATGGTGTCCTTCTACCGGCCCACGAAGGAGCGCTTCAAAATCCTCGTCGAGGGCGGCGCCTTCCCGTCGGACCAGTACGCGGTGGCCTCGCAGGTGCGCTTCCACGGGTACGACGCGCGCGAGGCGGTGCTCGAATTGAAGCCGCGCGCGGGCGAGGAGACGCTGCGCACCGAGGACATCCTCGCGACGATTGAGAAGCACGGCCACGAGGTGTCGCTGGTGCTGCTGGGCACGGTGAACTACCTCACCGGTCAGGCGTTCGACATCGCGGCGATTACGAAGGCGGCGCACGCGAAGGGCTGCTTCGTGGGCTTCGACCTGGCGCACGGCGCGGGCAACCTCAAGGTGTCCCTGCACGACGACGGACCGGACTTCGCGGTGTGGTGCTCGTACAAGTACCTCAACGGCGGGCCGGGCGCCCTGGGCGGCGTCTTCGTCCACGAGCGCCACGCTCACGAGAAGGACCTGCCCCGCTTCGAGGGCTGGTGGGGGCACGACAAGACGACGCGCTTCCAGATGGGCCCGACGTTCGACCCGCTGCCGGGCGCGGAGGGGTGGCAGTTGTCCAACCCGCCCATCTTCCAGCTCGCGGCGCTGCGCGCGTCGCTGGAGCTGTTCGACAAGGCCGGCATGGAGGCGCTGCGCGCCAAGAGCGAGCGGCTCACCGGCTACCTGGAGTTCCTGCTCGACAAGCTGCCCCCGGGCTTCGTGCGCATCACCACGCCGCGCGACGTGAAGCAGCGCGGGGCGCAGCTCTCGCTGCGGTTCAAGGGCGAGGCGCAGGGCATGCTGAAGCGGCTGGCGGACGCGGGCATCGTCTGCGACTTCCGCAAGCCGGACATCATCCGCGCGGCGCCCGCGCCGCTGTACTGCAACTACACTGACGTGTACCGCTTCGTGAGGACGCTCGAAGGCCATGCCCGAGATTGACCGGAAGGAAGCCGTCACCGTGGTGGGCGCGGGCCTCGTCGGCTCGCTGCTCGCCATGTACCTCGCCCGCCGGGGCTACACCGTGGAGGTGCTGGAGCGCCGCCCGGACATGCGCCGCGAGGTCATCGACGCGGGGCGCTCCATCAACCTCGCCATCTCCACGCGCGGCCTGCACGCGCTGCGGCAGGTGGGGCTGGAGGCCGAGGCGCTGAAGCACGCCATCCCCATGCGCGGAAGGATGATTCATTCCGCGAAGGGTGAGCTGACGTACCAGCCCTACGGCAAGGACGACTCGCAGCACATCAACTCGCTGTCGCGCGCGTGGCTGAACAAGTTCCTGATGACGGAGGCGGAAGGCACCGGCCGCGTCCGCATCCGCTTCAAGCAGCGCGTCACCCACGCGGACTTCCAGACGGGCGCGCTCATGGTGCACGACGAGGCCACGGGCGAGACGCGCCGCGAGGAGGGCCGCGTGCTGTTCGGCACGGACGGCTCGGGCTCTGCGGTGCGGCAGGAGCTGGACCGGGTGCCGGGCTTCCACGCATCGAACGAGCAGCTCGGCCACGGGTACAAGGAGCTGACGATTCCGGCGGGCCTGGGCGGCGCGTTCCAGATGGAGAAGCACGCGCTGCACATCTGGCCACGCGGCACGTACATGCTGATTGCCCTGCCCAACGAGGACGGCAGCTTCACGTGCACGCTGTTCCTCCCGTGGAAGGGCGGCGCGGTGAGCTTCGAGACGCTCGACACGCCCGCGCGGCTGGAGGCGTTCTTCGAGGAGCAGTTCCCGGACGCGAAGAAGATGATTCCGGACCTGGTGGACGCGTTCTTCTCGCGGCCCACGGGCAGCATGGTGACGGTGAAGTGCGCACCGTGGCGAGTGGGCGGGCAGGCGCTGGTGCTGGGCGACGCGGCGCACGCCATCGTCCCCTTCTTCGGACAGGGGATGAACTGCGGCTTCGAGGACTGCGTGGTGCTGGACGGGCTGCTCGACAAGCGCGGACAGTGGGAGGACGTGTTCGCGGACTTCGAGCGGCTGCGGAAGACGAACGCGGACGCCATCGCGGACATGGCGGTGGAGAACTTCATCGAGATGCGCGACAGCACCGGCAGCCCGCGCTTCCTGCTGGAGAAGGCGGTGGAGAAGGTGCTGCTCAATGCCTTCCCTGGCGAGTTCGTCAGCCGCTACACGATGGTGAGCTTCAGCCGCGTGCCGTACCGGCTCGCTTACGAGGTGGGGGCGATTGCCGGTGGCATCGTCTCGGAGCTGTCCGAGGGGCTGACGCGGGCGGAGGATGTGAATCTGGAGCGCGCGGGGCAGCTCATCCGCGGCCGGCTGGTGCCTTTCATGAAGGAGCACGCGGATGGATTTCGGACTCAAGGGTAGGCGCGCGCTGGTGATGGGCGCGTCCGCGGGCCTCGGCTACGCGATTGCCCAGGCGCTGGTGAAGGAAGGCGCCACGGTGGCCATCTGCTCGCGCGGCGGGGACAAGCTGGAGAAGGCCGCGAAGGAGCTGGGCGCGGCGCTGGCGGTGCCGTGTGACTTGACGCAGCCCGGGGCGGCGAAGCGGCTGGTGGAAGAGACTGTCGCGAAGCTGGGCGGCGTGGACGTGCTGGTGGTGAACACGGGTGGGCCTCCGGCGGGCGGCTTCGAGTCGCTGTCGGCGGAGCAGTGGCAGCTCGGCTTCCAGAGCCTGTGGATGGCGGCGGTGGACGGCATCCAGGCGGCGCTGCCCGGCATGAAGGAGCGCAAGTGGGGCCGCATCGTCCTGGTGACGTCGCTGGCCGCGCGCGAGGCGATGCCGAACCTCACCATCTCCAACGGCCTGCGCGCGGGCCTGCTGGGGCTGGTGAAGTCGGTGAGCAACGAGGTGGCGCAGCACGGCGTCACGCTCAACGCGGTGCTGCCGGGCTTCCACGCGACGGAGCGGATGACGCAACTGGGGCTCACGGACGAGAAGGTGGCGCCGCAGATTCCCGCGCGGCGGCTGGGACGTCCGGAGGAGCTGGCCGCGCTGGCGGCGTTCCTGTCGTCCGAGCAGGCCTCGTACATCACCGGCCAGTCGATTGCGGTGGATGGCGGGGCGGCGCGCGGGTTCTGAGTGACGCAGGGATTGGTTGGGCCGGCGCAGTAGTTCGGTCAGTCTCCGGGAGGGTGGCAGCCATGAAGGCTGCCCTCCTCGGAGGTAGCGATGCACCTGTCGAGACTTCGCTGGCTGGCGCTCCTGCTGTGCGGTTGTG
This sequence comes from Pyxidicoccus caerfyrddinensis, assembly GCF_010894405.1. GTDB lineage: Bacteria > Myxococcota > Myxococcia > Myxococcales > Myxococcaceae > Myxococcus > Myxococcus caerfyrddinensis. The sequence continues at coordinate 413,885 of NZ_JAAIYA010000002.1, read as the reverse complement.
GCGCCACGGCTTCGGAACCCGGACCTGATGCGCTGACGTCACAAGGTCAGGCGGTGGTTCCCGTCGAGTCCTTCCGGGACTCCTTCAACGGCGCCAACAACGCGAACAACACGGGCCTCAACGACAACCTGGCGGCCCGGCAGTCCGGCACGCTGGCACCGGCGACGTACACGCGAGTCCCCGGCCTCTGGTACCCCGCGCCACCTCCGAGCATCTGGTGGGCCCAGGTCAACCACATCTGGCACCCGGACACGCTGTCGTTCCATGCGTCCACGTCGGCGCTGCGCATGGACAAGTCCTTCTCCCGGGACGCCTCGGGGGCCTTCCGACTGTCCTTCGTGACCGAGCCCGTCGTCGAGGACGCTCGCGACAGCTCCAACTGGGCGTCCGTCATGCTCAGCGCGTCGTCCGCCTCCAGCGGCTTCGTGTCCAACGCGGACCTCGACTTCGGCTTCCTTGTCCGCTCCAACGGGGGACTGGCGGTCTACGACAACGGCGTGCAGGTGACGGTGACGCCCGGGAGCGTGCCCGCGGCGAACCGGTACGTGGTGAGCCTGGCCGTGCGAGATGGACAGGTGCTCGGCACCGTCAACGGCACGTCCTTCTCCGCGCCCCTGAATGGCCCCAGCGCCCTTCCCGGCTCGGCGTACCTGTACCTGGGCGCCTACGTGGACGCGGGCCAGGTGACCCGCTTCGATGACGTGGTGGTGTCTCCCGTCGTGGAGCACCTGAAGCACTACGGCTACTACTGGGCCCAGTCCGGCGCATATGGATCCCACCTGGACGAGGTGACGGCCCACACCAACCTCAACTTCGTCCAGCGCCCCGAGGACCTCGCGGTGTGCGCCGCGCGCGGCGTGAAGTGCCTCCTGGAGACGCGCTGGCAGTTCTTCAACGGCTCGGCGCTGCGCCTGGATTATCCGCAGGCCTGGGGTGCCCTCGTCAGCGCCATCAACCCGTACCTGGGAAGCGTGGGCGGCTTCTACGTCATCGACGAGCCGTACTGGAATGGCGTGTCCGTGCAGGACCTCACGACGTGTGTGAACACCATCAAGGACACCTTCCCATCCATCCCGGTGATGGTGGTCCACGCAGTGCCGTCACTGTCTCCCTCCCTCGTGACTCCGGCACGGGCGGACTGGGTGGGCTTCGACCATTACGGCCCGCTGTCGGAGGTGGTGAGCCACCTCAACACGCTGCGCTCCACCCTGGCTCCGAATCAGAAGCTCTGGCTGATACCGCAGTCGTACCGCGTCAACACCTTCACCACGGATGCGGCGCTCGCCCGGGCGAACTGGGAGTACTACGACCTGGCGCGCACCGACCCGCGCATCGTGGGGCTCCTCAATTTCGGCATGTGGAGCATGGAGAGCCCCACCGCGATTCCCCAGACGCTCGCGGCCCAGCGGACCATTGGCAATGAGCTGCTGCGACGCTGAGGCCGCCGTTGCCGGGGGCCTCCGCGGCATGCCCGGGCCGTGTCAGGGATTCAGCCGCTGGAGGTAGAGGTCCCCCTCGTCCGCGATGAAGCTCGCGCCGCCGCTGAAGGTGCGCGGGCCCCGGAACACGCCGGCGCGGACGAGGGTGCCATCTCTCAGGAACTCGATGTCGCGCGGGAGGAGCATGTCCTGGGTGCACGGGCCACTGAGGTCCTCGAAGCGCCAGCGCACCTCGCCCGCGGGTGAGAGCCGCATCACCCGCGAGTTGCATGACGACTCCCAGAACACCAGCGCATCGCCATCCGGAGACACCGCGAGACGGGGGCTGATGGCGTAGCCCTCCAGCTCCTCGGCCCATAGCGGCTGGCCCCGGGCATCCGCGGCGAGGAGCGTCGTGGCGGGGGTGCAGGGAGCGCCGGTGGCACAGGCCCGGTTCACCCGGTAGTTCCCCCACAGGAAGCTCTGTTTGACGGTGCCGGTCAGGAGCAGGACGCCATCCGGCAGGATGGCCAGGTCCGAGAAGTTCGCCCAGCCCGCCTCCGGAGGCGTGGTACTCCACCAGCGCTCCGCGCCGGAAGGAGACAGGCCCAGGATGAAGCCCGCGCCGTAGGACATGTCGACGAGCTCGTGTCCCGCCGCCACGATGTTGCCCTCGGGGTCCACCGCTACCGTGGTGAAGACGCGCGAGGCCTCCGGGGACGTCCAGGTCCACTGCCGCGCGCCCTGGGCGTCGTAGCAACTCACGGCGCCCCGCTGTGTCACCGCCACCACGCCGCCCTCGCCGTCCGCGGCCAGCGCCGACGCCTCTCCGTCCCGGGCCCAGCGGACCGTGCCATCCGCCGAAAACTTCGCGATGAAGCGGTCACCGGCAGGTGGGCTGTCTCCCAACAGGAGCGTGCCGCCACCCCAGACCTGGAGGGCCACGAAGATGTCCCCCGTGCGCGACACCGCGAGCGCGGAGGACTGGGGCAGGTTGGTGCCGCTCGGGCCCGGCGTGACGATGAGGGTGCGGGACCAGAGCTGCATGCCCATCGCTTCGTAGCGGGTGAGCACCAGGTTGCCGACGCCGGTGTAGCCCGCGTCGCTCACGACATGCGTCCTCGCGAGCAGGATGAAGCCTCCCGCGCCATCCGAGGCCAGGCCCACCACGTCCTGCGCTCCAGGCAGCGACACCTGCACCGACCACAACGGGTCACCGGAGCGCCAGCTGCCTGATGGAGGGGCCGGGACGACATCGGGTCGGGGGTCCTGCTGCGCCACTGGCATGGGCGCTGGCGGGGGCGCTTCGTCCTGTACGGGCTCCCGCGCTTCGTCGACTGCGCCACACCCCAGCGCCGTGCACACGCCCAGCGCCAGCCCCACCGCCCCCGTCCACCATCTGCTCATGACCCGCACCACTCCCGCCCGGCCTTCCCGCCGCGTGGAAAGTGGGGACACGGCGGGTCCACGGCAAGAGGAGCACCGGCCTCACAGCAGCGAGCGCACCGCCTCCACCACCTGCGGCCACTCGCGCGAGCGCGGGTCGATGACCTCGAAGTGTCCGGCGCCCGGGAGCACGACGAGGCGCACGGGGTCTCCCAATTCGCGGCCGCGCGCGTGGAAGGCCTCGCTCATGGACACGGGCACGGTGTCGTCCTCCGTGCCATGCACGAGCACCTGCGGCAATCCGAGCGGCTGGAGCGCCGCGGGTGACGCCAGGCGGTAGCGCTCGGGCACCCGGGCAGGCGAGCCACCGAGGAACTCTTCCACGATGCCTTCGCTGAGCCGCAACTCGAAGACGCGCTCCAGGTCCATGGCGCCCGCCAGGGACACCACCCCGCGCAGGGGCAACGGGTCCACGCGGTGGAGCGGTCCGCCCGCGGGCAGCCGCTGACGCGCGCCGAGCCACATGGCCAGGTGCCCGCCCGCCGAGTGCCCCATCGCCACCACGCGAGAAAGGTCCAGGGGGTGGGAGCACGCCAGCGTGCGCAGGAAGTCCGTGCCGAGCGCCACGTCCTCCAGCGTCCCCGGCCAGCCGCCGCCTTCATGGCCTACGCGGCGGAACTCCAGGCTCCACGTGGCGAAGCCCTGTCGGGTCAGCTCCGCGCAGAGGTGGCCGATGTGCTCAAGGTCATACTTCGCGCGCCAGAAGCCGCCGTGGATGACGACCACCACCGGATGCGGCCCCGGACCGGTGGGCAGCCTCAAGTCACCGAACTGGTGCTCCAGCAAAGCATAGGGAATCCGCGCATCCGCGGCGGGCGGAGGCGTGTCGAGGACCCACATCGAACTCATTCATCCACCATCCCACCAGCGCTCCGGTCTTGAATTAACATACGTCCTCGAGCATGGCCCCCATGGAGTCACGCTCGGGGGGAGCATGTGATGGATGCGCATGTCATGGCCATGGGCATGAGCTCGTGCCTGGGCCCTGTTGTCACGGCCTGTGCCGCGTTCCGAGCGGGAATACGCCTGGCAGGGGCCTCGCTCGATGCGGACTACTTCGCGGCGGACAGCAATGAGGCACACCCGCTGGATGCGTGCGCCATCCCATCGTCGACGTTTGGCTTCTCCGGCATCGGCCGACTCGTAGCCATCCTTCATGAGACCCTGGTGGACCTCTGCTGCGGCATGAGTGCCCCGGCGCTGGAGCCGGAGACCCGCGTCTACCTGGCCCTTCCAGACCCGGTCGACCTGGAGCTTCCCGTCGAGCCAGAGGTCGCGGGCGTTCCCAAGAAGCGCACCGACGCCCTCGGCCGCTGTGTCCTCGCCATGACACTCCAGACCCTGGGGCTTACCCACCCGAAGGCGAACTGGCGCTTCTTCAGCGGGGGCCACACCGCGTTCGCCCGAGCGCTGGAGGCAGCCATGAAGGAACTGGAGCGGAGGCGCCAGGGCTCGTGCCTGGTGGTCGCCGTCGACAGCCTGCTGGACCCGGTGGTGCGCGAGGGACTGCTGATGGAGGGCCGGCTCAAGACCCGGGACCATCCGGTGGGATTCACCCCGGGAGAGGCGGGCGTCGCGGTTCTCCTGCGCCCGGACCCGGCCATCAGCGGGGCTTCGAAGGGGTCAGGGCCGAAGGTCATCCTCCGACGGCTGGCCATTGCCTCGGCAACAGCCGCCACGCAATGGAACGGGCAGGCACTCGCGAGTTGCGTGGAGCAACTCCTCCCCTTTCTGGAGCCAGCTTCCGCGGCACCGACGCTGATCAGCGACCACACGGGCGAGGAGAACCGGGCCTCGGAGTGGGGCTCGCTGCGAGTCCGGATGAAGGCGATGCGCCCGGCCTGGGACACACCCGCTGCCTGGTTTCCCGCCATTGGCTTCGGAGAGACGGGCTGCGCGTCAGGGGCCATTGGCCTGTGCGTGGCGGCCCGGGCCTTCGAGCGCGGCTACGCGCCGTCACGGCACTGCATCGTCCTGTCCTCGTCGGAAGGCGGGGAGCGGGCGGCCCTGCTCATGGAACGGCAGGGATGAAAGGAGACGCGACATGCCTCCCAGGAAAATCCCCAAGCACCTCTTCCTGGAGCTCAAGAGCGAGACGGAGGACTACCCGGCGCAGCTCAAGAAGCTCCGGGAGGAGAGACAGAAGACCGGCAAGCACCTCCGCGTGCCCAGCAAGCGCTTGGAGCGTAGCGGCTTCAGCCAGTACCGGGGACCCGCCTACGTCCACCTGCACCGTGGCCGTGACGTCTACAACGTCCATCCACTGGAGTACCTGCGCCCGCTCCTGGGCGGCAAGGCCATCACCACTCCTACTCGTGCAAGGCCATGGCGGCTCCTCCAGGATGAAGCTGGCTGGAAGAACGAGGTCCGCTTCCCGGAAGGCGGCGCCTTCCCCGGCTCCAATCACTTCTTCAACGTCGACCGGAACAAGCCCATCGACATCAAGGGGGTGCTCAAGGGCTTCGCGTCCTTCCACCTGCCCTACAGCTGGAGTCCCCACCATCTCGTTCCCATCGAGGCCTTCAGCACCAGGACAGGCGACCTACCCACCTTCTCCGAAGAGGTGGTCCAGGCCATCAATGACTCCGGCTATGACGTGAACAACGGCCACAACCTGATGCTCACGCCCAGGAGCACGTATGACATCGCCTATCACTGCGTCATCCCGCACCAGGGCGGCCACCCGAACTTCAACAGCTATGCCCTCAAGGACCTGAAGAAGGTCAACCGCATCGTAGAGAAAGAGATCGACGCCGTACGACAAGACCCGAGCCGCAAGCACGATGCCTTTCTCGACGTCGCGGTGGACAAGCTCTACGAGGCAGAGACCGACTACTGGAACAAGCTTCGGGACCTGGGCCGTGATGTCGTGGCCTCACTGCTCAACTCAAGTCACGTGGTTCGGGATGAGGACCGGCTGCTCAGAAGAGTCGAAACGAAGAGGAAGACATTGTGGCAACGGGTGAAGCTGGGATGACCGCAACGGATGCAAAGGCGTGGTGGGTGCTCAGCACCGGGGGCAACTCGGGAGCCGTCATCTTTGGACTCCCCGAGGGCAGCCCGCAGGAGTACCGCTTCTTCAGCGGCCAACGGATGCGGGACCATTTTCCCCAGGATGGGAGTGTGCAGTTCTCGAAGAAGTTCCGGTCCCAGAAGAAGCTCTTCGACTCGGTCACGAGCCTGTCGAGCATCCCCATCGTCTCGGGCCGCATCAAGCGCATCCTGGAGTCCTTCAGCCCGAACGACTGCGAGTTCCTGCCCATCACCATCCTCGACCACAAGGGCGGGTTGGCCAGCAAAGACCACTTCGTGCTCAACCTGCTCCGGAGCGAGGACATCATCGACATGGAGCGGTCGAACTACAAACGGGATGGGTACAACCCGGACCAGATCGACCGGCTCCGCAAGCTCTACCTCCAACCGCACGCCGTGCCCGCCGACGCGCGGGTCTTCCGGGCCAGGACGATGATGGACTGCTACTTCCTCCACCAGTCCGTCGTCGACGCGTTCACCCAGGAAGGCATCACCGGCCTGCGGCTGTTCCCCGCGGACGGCTGGGACGGCAACGACATGTAGTGGAGGAGTCATGCGCATCTACTTCCACGAGCTGCGCGAGGACGCGGCACGAGACCTGGAGGAGCTGCTCGACGGTTTCGACCCACGAGCCCCCGCCCACCGCCTCGTCACGCAGGTGAAGCAGGTCTGCCTCCACCTGCACACGGTGGCCGTGGCCACCCTCCTTCTGGAAGGCCAGGTCCAGGACTTCCACCTGAACCTGTGCCGCGCCGCGGAGAACTGGCGCCGGCTGCTCACCCATCTGCGCTCGCATGGCCAGCCGCCTCCTCCCGCCACCGACAACACCCCGCTGCTGGGGGCCATGGCCGCGGGACACTGGGAGCTCGCGCGAGCGCTCGCTCTCGCATCCACCCACGAGCGTCAGGAGGAAGAGTACCCGGATGACTTCGACTGGGCCGTCCTGCTCCAGGAGCTTGTCCTCGCGGAGACAGGAGCGCCCCACCGGCTCGACGAGCAGCTCCAGCGGCTCGAAACCTCCGGCGCGCGCACCCACGCGGAGCGGATCGAAGTGGTCCGCGCCCTCAAGGCCCGGGATGCCGCGGCCTTCATCACCGCGTTCGAAGCGGCCGTGGTGGCCCAGGGCATGCTCATCGAGGAGCTCGCCGGCACCTTCACGACGCCCGTCCGGGAGCTCGCTCCGTACCGCTACCTCTGGTTCGACGGTCTCGCACTGCTGCGCCTGGCGGAACGCCTGGGCCTGCCCTGCAAGGAAGAGCGGTTCCTGTACTGCCCGTGGCTCGCGAGGCTGCCCATGCGCTCCCTCGACCCGGAGGACTGGGACTGGGTGGTTCCTCTCGCCTCATGACCTCCTGCTCACTCGCACGCTGCCCTGCCAGGCATACAGCCCGTGAAGCCCGTCCTCTGTCCACAGGGCATCACTCCAGGCCCCTGACGGACATGTAGGTCTGTCTTCCAGCGAGCTACAAGCTTTGTGGACCCAGTTTTTAAGCCTTCGTGGCCAGAACTTTAGGCTTGATTTCCACGCTCCAAATGTAAATACCTGCGCCCACGGATTTGACCCGCCGCGTTTACGGCGTGGAACCCGGCCTGGGAGGCACGGACATGGAGACGAAGGGCCTGCGGACGTTCCTGGAGATTCCCTACGACGAGCTGGAGGAGAAGAACCTCCGCGTGAAGGAGCAGCGCATCAAGCACGAGTCGGCGGACAAGGTGCGCGAGGAGCGCCTCAAGTACCTCACCGACGAGCGCAAGCTGAAGGCCGTCACCGTGTGCTTCACCGACCTCGAGGGTCGGATGCACATGCTCGACTACGACAAGAAGTTCCTCCTCAAGAGCGCCGACAACCTCACCTTCGACGGCTCCTCCATCCGCGGCTTCTCGCAGCAGGCCGAGAGCGACCTGCGCCTGAACATCGACTGGGGCTCCTTCTACTGGCTGCCCTCGGACATCTTCGGGCCCGGCAAGGTGCTGGTGTTCAGCGAAGTCCTGGAGCGCGACGGCACCCCGTACCACGCCGACCTGCGCGGCCAGCTCAAGCGCGTCACCGAGGCCATGTACCAGAAGGACGGCACCGTGTTCCACGCGGCGCCGGAAGTGGAGGGCTTCCTCTTCAAGGGCCGTGACGCCGAGCGCCACTACCACGAGACGGGCAAGTTCGAGTTCCTCTCCACCGGCGGCTACTACCACTCGCTGCCCGGCGACCCGCTGCGCGCCTTCATCGACAAGGCCGCCGAGGCCCAGCGCGCCATGGGCTTCCAGAACGAGAAGGACCACCCCGAGGTCGCCCCCAGCCAGTTCGAGATGAACTTCTCGTACAGCGAGGCGCTCATCTCCGCCGACCAGATCCAGCTCTACAAGCTCTTGTGCCGCCAGGTCGCCGCGCAGATGGACACCACCGCCTGCTTCCTCCCGAAGCCGGTGACGGGCGTCAACGGCAACGGCATGCACATGAACATGTCGCTGTCCAAGGGCGGCAAGAACCTCTTCTACGACAAGGGCGGCCAGGACGGTCTGAGCGCCATGGGCTGGGAGTTCATCGACCGGCTCCTCACCAACGCGAACGACATCTGCCTGACGCTCAACTCCAGCGTCAACGCGTACCGCCGGCTGGACCCGCACTTCGAGGCGCCCAACCAGATCAAGGCCAGCGCCAACAACCGCGGCGCGATGGTGCGCATCCCCTACGGCAACGAGCGCAGCGCGCGCGTCGAGTGCCGCTCGGTGGCCCCGGACGCCAACCCGTACCTGGTGCTCTACACGCTGCTGCGCACCGGCCTGGAGGGCCCGCAGCCGCAGGAGGACGCGGAGACGAAGCGCAGCCGCACCCGCTTCCTGCCGGACAACATCTTCGACGCCGTCCGCCTCTTCAAGGGCAGCCAGTTCATCACCAGCATCCTGGGTGAGAACGTGCAGGGCAAGTTCGCCGAGCTGAAGACGGCCTCCGCCGAGCGCTGCCCCAAGCAGCTGGGCACCCGCGTGAAGGAAGCCGAAATCATGTTCCACCACGAGGTCACCAACCAGTACCTCTGGAGCCAGTTCTAGGAACCCGCCGTCGCCGAGGCTCCAGCGCTCCGGGGCCTCGCGACGCGCAGCAGCACCAGGCCCGCCACCACCGTCAGCGCGGTGGTGGCGGCCTCTCGCAGGGTGGCCCCGTACGCCACCAGCGTCAGCCCCAGCACCAGCGTGGGCACGGCCAATACGGCATGCAGCGGCTTCAGGCCGCGCTCGCGCCGGAAGGCCAGCGTGGCCAGCGCGGCGGCGGTGACGCCGTACTGCATCAGCACCGCGATGCTGGAGAGCGCGAACAGCTCCGACAGGTTGCCCAGGTTGACGAACAGCAGCACCAGCGCCCAGGTGACGGCCAGCGCCCGCACGGGCACGCCCGACGGGGACATGCCGTCCAGGCCGAAGAGCGTGCGCTCGCCCGACGCCAGGGCCGACAGGTAGCGCGGCGTCGTCACCATCATCCCCAGGCAGATGCCGAGCGCGGAGATGCTGGTGCCCGCCCCCACCCACCACTGCAGCCTCGCCCCGCCCCAGACGCCCGCCGACGCGGCCAGCGGCGCCGGGGACGTGGCCAGCCCCGGCAGCGCCGCGACACACGCCCAGGCGAGCCCCACGTAGAAGAGCACCGCCACCAGCAGCGAGCCCACCGTGGCCAGCGGCACGCTGCGCGAGGACGAGCGCACCTGCCCGGCAATCACCGGGACGATTTCGAAGCCCTGGTACGCGAACATCACCGTCAGCCCCGCGCGCAGCCACGCAGTGTCGGTGGCGCCCGCGGCCACCACCGGCACGGGGCCCGCGCCCGCCACCGCGAGGAAGGCCACGAGCAGCGCGGCCAGCGGCAAAAGCTTCAGCACCGTGAGCGCCGTCCACGCCCGCGCCGACACGCGGATGCCCGAGGCCACGACGCCCGCCAGCACCGTGGCGAGGACGGACGACAGGGCGCGCTGCCCCAGCGGTCCCGTAAGACCCAGCGAGGGCGCCAGGGCCTGCGACAACCCGGCCACCACCGCGGAGGTGCTGAGGAAGGCGCTGACATAGGCCACCCAGCCCACGAGGAAGGAGGCTCGCTCGCCGAAGGCCGTCCTCGCGAAGAGCACCGGCCCGCCGTCCGCGTCGAAGCGGCGGCCCAGCACCGCGAAGGCGAAGGCCACCGGCACCAGCGCCAGCCCCGTGAGGGCGAAGGCGAGGATGGCGGCCGCGCCGGGCGCCTGGGCGGCGACCTCGGCGGGGGCGAAGAAGATGCCCACCCCGACGATGCCGTTGACGCCGAGCGCCAGCAGCTGGAGCGGGCCAACGGGACGCTCTTGCGACGCGGCGGGAGTGGTTGCGGAAGCGGGCACGACCGGAGTTCACTACAGGCGCGCCCCCGGCACCAACCCGCCAGGGGTGGACGGCCCGATATGTCGGGAGCCCTCGAGCGTTGCCCCGGCATGAGGGCACTGGCTCGAGGCGGTCCGACGCCTGCCCGGCTGCCAAGGAGAACGTGATGCGCCTGTACGGGATGCTGCTGGGGGTGGGACTGGCGTGCTCGGGCTGTTCGACGTTGACCCGACCGCTTGGGGCCGTCCGCGACGACGAGACGGGGGAGTACGAGACGCCGAAGGAAGAGACGGTGTACCTGGTCCCCATCGAGGACGCGATGATGATGACCCGTCGCATCCTCGAGGACCAACGCTACGACGTCCTCGAGAAGGAGGGCGGGATGGAGCTGTTCACCTCCGCCCAGGAGCCCGGGAAGAACGTCGCGGGCTCGCGCACCTTCGAGCGCTACTACATCAAGGGCGAGAAGGTGGGCCCCCGGCAGTCGCTCGTGCGCGTCTTCCGGCTCCGTTACGACGAGACGAACAAGGTGCTGGAGATTCCGCACCAGGCCCTGGGCCCCTCGGATGAAACGCGGGGCGCCGTCGACGACCCCAACCACCCGTTCGACGCCAACCGCGTCGTCAAGTCGTCGCCCGGCTCGCAGGCGACGATGCACAACTACAACGCCAACCCGTTCCCGGGCGCGCCGGGCATCGAGGGCTTCCAGCTCGTGCGCGGCAACCGCGACGTGGGCATCGAGCACGTGCTGCTGGAACGGCTGGAGATGGTGCCCTCGCTGGAGCTGGTGGGCGGCAACACCTCCGTCCCCGCCCGCTCGGTGATGCTCGAGGGCTGGACGGAGCCCTCCGAGACAGAGCCCGTGCCCCAGCCGGACTGCGGAACGCCGGTGGACGGCGCGGCGCCGCTGATGGCCCAGGGCCAGACGCTGCTGCTGGCGGACCCGCTGGGCACCCGCGAGCTGCCCTCCGCCGCGCTGCGCATGCTGTGTGAGGCTTCGTCCAAGGGCATGCCGGTGACGCTGGCCCTCTCGCTGCCCGTCGCCGAGCAGCCGCTGCTGGACACGTACCTGGCCAGCGCGGGCTCGTCGCAGGACGCGCAGGAGCTGCTGCGGGGCAGCTCCTTCTGGCGCCGCACGCACCAGGACGGGCGCAGCAGCCGCGCGATGCTGTGGCTCGTCGAGCAGGCGCGCCGGCTGCGCGCGTCCGGCAAGACCGTGTCGCTGGTGGCCTTCGACGTCGACAAGGGCAAGGGCAACGAGCGCGAGGCGCAGATGGCGAAGAACCTGCTGGACGCCCGGAGCAAGACTCCCGACGCGTGGATGCTGGTGCTGGCCGGCGGCACGCACGTGCGCACCGCGAGCGTGGGCTGGGACAGTGACTACGAGCCGCTCGGCATGCGGCTGGCGAAGGCGCTGCCGTCGGTGAAGGCGCTGGACGTGGGCTTCACGCGCGGCTCGCAGTTCTCCTGCCGCTACAACGTCTGGGATGCCGTGGAGTGCAACGTCTTCGCCATCAGCCCGACGAAGCAGGCGAAGCAGGCGTCGACCGTCTCTCCCGGCGTGCAGCTCTACGCCGAGTCCCAGCAGGAGGGCTTCCAAGGACGACTCTACGTGGGCGCGCTGAATGCCTCGCCCCCGGCGCTGCAGGCCACCGCCGCCGCCGTCAGCAGCGCTCCCGCGAGCCCCGAGAAGTAGGGCTCCGGGAGGGCGCCGCGTCGGCGCGCGGGGCGATATGTCGTGCGTCTTCCGGGCGTTGCCTCGTGTGAACGAGGCAACGGAAGCGGGCCTGGCCGCACGGAGGACGTGATGCGGTTGTACGGAGTGCTGGTGGGGCTGGGGCTGGCGTGCACGGGCTGTGCGACGCTGTCCCGGGACCTCGGCGCGGCGCTCGACGAGGAGACCGGGGAGTACGTCGTCCCGAAGGAGGAGACGGTGTACCGGGTCCCCGTCGAGGACGCGGTGATGATGACCCGCCGCATCCTCGAGGAGCAGCGCTACGACGTCATGGAGCGGGTGGACGAGCCGATGGAGCTGTTCACCTCCGCCCACGAGCCCGGGAAGAACCCGCCGGGCACCCGCACCTTCGAGCGCTACTTCGCCAAGGGCGAGCGGATGGGACCGCGCCAGTCGGTGGTCCGCGTCTTCCGGCTGAAGTACCACGAGATGGACGACACGGCGGAGATTGGCGTCCGGCCCGCCGGCACGCGCGCCGGAGAGCTCAAAGATGCCGACGAGCTCCACCCCTTCGACTTCCACAAGGACCCGTTCAAGGGCGTGGGGGAGCTGGAGAAGTTCCGCTTCGTGCGCGGCAACCGGGACTTGAGCATCGAGCACACGCTGCTGGAGCGGCTGGAGATGGTGCCCTCGCTGGAGTTGGTGGGCGGCAACACCTCCGTGCCCGCCCGCTCCGTGGTGCTCGAAGGGTGGACGGAAGCCGGCGAGTCCACGCCCGCACCCCAGCCCGAGTGCGGCACCCCGGTGGACGGCGCGGCGCCGCTGATGGCCCGGGGGCAGACGCTGCTGCTGGCCGACCCGCTGGGCACGCGCGAGCTGCCCTCCGCCGCGCTGCGCATGCTGTGTGAGGCGTCCGCCCAGGACGTCCCGGTGGTGCTGGCCGTATCGCTGCCCGTCACCGAGCAGCCGCTGCTGGACACGTACCTGGCCAGCGCGGGCGCTTCGCGGGATGCGCAGGAGCTGCTGACCGGCAGCTCCTTCTGGCGCCGCGTGCACCAGGACGGGCGCAGCAGCCGCGCCATGCTGTGGCTCGTCGAGCAGGCGCGCAGGCTGCGGGCGTCCGGCAAGGCCGTGTCACTGCGGGCCTTCGACGCGGAGAAGGCCACGGGCAACGAGCGCGAGGCGCTCATGGCGAAGAACCTGCTGGACGCCCGGAAGCAGCACGCCGACGCGTGCATGCTGGTGCTGGCCGGCGGCACGCACGTGCGCACCGCGAGCGTGGACTGGGATGAGGACTTCGAGCCGCTCGGCGTGAGGCTGGCGAAGGCGCTGCCCTCCGTGCGCGCGCTGGACGTGGGCTTCACGCGCGGCACCCAGTTCTCCTGCCGGGAGAGCGTCTGGGAGGACATCGAGTGCAACACCTTCGCCATCAGCCCGACGAAGGAAGCGCGGCAGAGCTCGAAAGTCCCGGCGGGCGTGCAGCTCTTCCCCGCCCCCTCGAAGGAAGGCTTCCACGGGCGGCTCTACGTGGGGGCGCTGAATGCCTCGCCTCCGGCGCTGGAGCCGGACCCCGGCGCCGCCGTCAGCGGCCTGGGGCCCCGCTCCGCGCCGTAGGCTCCGGCGCCGTCGGCAACTCCTGCCGGGGCCGGCAAACCTTGCCGGGCCGTGGTGGCTCGGGCGCGGCAAGGCCTGCCGGAGGCGGGGGGCCCTCCCTGGGAAGGGGCGCCTTCCGGGGTTGGCATCGCGGTTGCTCTAGGGGTCTGCACGCACGCATCCCCGGCCCGCATGACGCGGCTTCAAACGGGAGACGCGCGGCTCAAGGAACATCCCCATGAAGAAGACCCACGGTTTCGTGTCGAAGTCCGTCATTGCCCTTTCGCTGCTGAGCGCCCTGCCCGCCGCCGCCGGTACGGCGAGCTACCCGGGCTCGCTGTGCACCTCCGTGTCGGGCTTCGGCGCGCCGACCATCTTCCGCAGCGGCCGCCTCCTCAACAGCTCGGCCAGCGCCATCGAGGTGGTCTGCCCCATCCAGCGCAACGTCGTCGCCCCCTACTTCACGGAGGACATGTCCGTCAGCGTCACCGTGAGTGACCCGCACCTCAGCGCGGATGTCTGCTGCACCGGCTACGTGGCCGACAACGATGGCTCCACGCTCGCCTACGACGAGGCCTGCACCCCGGCGGGCACGGCGGACCTCTCCACTCCCCGGACGCTCAGCATCAACCTGCCCTCGGTGAACGCGTCCTCGAACGGCTACCTGAGCCTGCGCTGCGAGCTGCCGGCGCAGTCCACCACCGCCGGCGTGAAGTACTCCTCCGTCCTCGCCAGCTTCGTCGTCTACGAGTAACCGCCATGCGCCAGGTCCGCTGGGGAGTCCTGGGTTCGGCCGTCGTCGTGGTGGCCGCCGCTGGAGCGTGGAGCATGAGGGGGAATGTGCCGGAAGCGGCCACCGCGCCTCCGGTGGCCACCGAGGCCCGGGCCCCCGCGGAGTTGGAGCGTGAGGTGCGCGCATTGCGCGCGGAGCTGGAGTCGCTGCGTCAGGGGCAGGGGCGCCTGACGCGGCAGGTGGAGTCCGCGTCGGCGCCCACCCCGGTGGCTGGGACTGAAGCACAGCCGCCGCCCGAGGCGGGCAAGCGGTCCGCCGAGGAGGAGCGGGCCGCGGCGGAGGAGGTCCGCAAGGAGCGGCTCGCGGAGCTGGACGCCCGGCTGGAGATTGCCGTCCAGACGGAGGCCCGGGACACGACGTGGGCGGGGAACACCGAGGAGAAACTCAGTGGTGCCTTCCACGCGCCGGAGCTCGCCGGCTCGCACCTGACCCGGGTGGACTGCCGCACGAAGCTGTGCGTGCTGGAGGTGGAGCATGACACGCCGGAGGCCCGCGCGGAGCTGTTGATGTCGCTCCAGCGCTCGGCCGGAATCCGGGGGGCACAGGCGGTGCTACGGCCCGCGGGTGACGGCACCCGGCTGGCGTCTCGCGTCTACCTGTCACGCACGGGTGAGCGCCTGCCGATGACGTCCCGCCCGTGAGCTTCGCGGCCCCACCTCCCTGGAGGCGGCGCGCGGCCCCGCCGCCCCCGGGTTGCTCCTCTCGTCGCGGGCGTGCCAGCATGGACGCCCGCGCGATGTCCGTCCCGCACCCCAGCGCCCGCGACACCCGGCCCCTCGGGGCCACATCGGAGTCGTCCGAGTCTGGCGCCGCGTACTTGCTGGTGCTGGAGGGCGACTCCTCCTGGCGCTTCCCCCTCCCCGACGAGGGCATGGTGCTGGTGGGCCGCGACGAGCAGGCGGACCTGCGGCTGCGCGACGACAGCGTGTCGCGCCGCCATGCCCGCATCCTCCTCACGGACGACGGCGCACGCGTGGTGGACCTGGGCAGCCACAACGGCACGTCCATCAACGGCCGGCCAGTGGACAGCGCGCAGCCGGTGCTGTCCGGGGACGTGCTCTCCTTCGGCGCGGTGGTGGCGGTGGTGCGCGCGCGCACGCGGCCCACGCCGGCTCGCCGGGCGCTGGAGGCGGAGCGGCTGATGGGGCAGCTGCGCGAGGAGGTGGAGCGCGCGCTGCGCTACAGCCGCCCCCTGACGATGCTGGTGCTCGCGCTACCGGACGCGGGCACCGCGGGCCGCGAGGCGGTGGAGGCGGTGCTCGCCACCGACGCGGGCCCGGCCGAGGCCGCCGGCTGGCTGGACGCCACGCACCTGCTCTGGGTGCTGCCCGAAGTCTCCAGCGAGCCGGGCGAGGAGGGCCTGGGCGAGCGCGTGGAGGCGCTGCTGGGCGCCTGTCCCCAGGCGCGGCTGGGGCTCGCCTCGTGTCCCGCGGATGGCTGCGACGTGGAGTCGCTGGTGGCCGCCGCGCGCACCGCCGCGCAGACGGCCGCGCCCGGGGCCTGGGCCTCCGCCGACGAGGGCATCACCCGGATTGCCCTAGGAGAGCGCACCGTGCTGGTGGCGGACCCCGCCATGGGCCAGCTCTACGCGCTGCTGCGCCGGCTGGCCGCCAGCGAGCTGCCGGTGCTGGTGTGCGGAGAGACGGGCGTGGGCAAGGAGAACGCCGCCTTCGCGGTGCACCACTGGTCGCCGCGCTCCGCCGGGCCCTTCGTCGCCGTCAACTGCGCCGCCCTGCCCGAAGCGCTGGTGGAGAGCGAGCTGTTCGGCCACGAGCGCGGCGCCTTCACCGGCGCCACCACCACGCGCACGGGCCTGCTGGAGAGCGCGCAGGGCGGCACGGTGTTCCTGGACGAGGTGGGCGAGCTGCCGCCCTCCGCGCAGTCCAAGCTGCTGCGCGCGCTGGAGGTGCGCCGCATCACCCGCGTGGGCGACGTGCGCGAGCGCTCCATCGACATCCGCGTGGTGGCCGCCACGCACCGCGACCTGGAGGCGGAGGTGGCGGCGGGGCGCTTCCGCGAGGATTTGTACTTCCGGCTCGGCGCGGCCACGGTGCTGCTGCCCCCGCTGCGTGAGCGGCCACGCGAGGTGCCCATGCTGGCGCGCGACTTCCTGGCGCGGGCGTGCCGGGCGCTCGGGCGGAGCGAGCTGGAGTTGGCGGCGGGGACGTTGCTGGCGCTGGCTCGCCATGGCTGGCCCGGCAACGTGCGCGAGCTGCGCAACCTGATGGACTACGTGGCGGCGGCGGTGACGGGGGACGTGGTGGAGCCGCACCACCTGCCGGCGCGTATGCTGGGGCGAGGGGCCGCCTCCACGGCCGCGCCGGCACCGCCGGTGCCGCCCGCCCCTCCGGTGGCGGAGACGTCGCGGGAGCCGAGGGTGCCGCTGGCGCAGGAGATTCGGGAGCTGGAGCGCCGTCGGATGCAGGACGCGCTCGACGAGGCGGAGGGCGTGCAGACACGCGCGGCGGCGCTGATTGGGATGCCCATCCGCACGTTCTCCTTCAAGCTGAAGCAGCTGGGCTTGCAGGCGCGTCCCTCTCGGAAGGGGCCGCCTACCGGATGAGCGCGGGCCCCGGGCTGCTGGAGCCTCCTCGCGAGTTCGAGGAGTACCGGCTGCTGCGCCCCCTGGGGCGCGGCGCCATGGGGCAGGTGTTCCTGGCGCAGGACACGCTGCTGGAGCGGCTGGTGGCGGTGAAGTTCATCGCCACGCCCGCGGGGAGGCTGCCGGACGCGGCGGCCCGGGCGCGCTTCTTCCAGGAGGCCCGCGCGATTGCGCGCCTGCAGCACCCCAACGTGGTGGCCATCCACCGCGTGGGCGAGGTGCGCGGGCAGCCGTACCTCGTGTCCGAGCTCGTGCGCGGCGAGCCGCTGGACCAACTGGTTCGTCCCGTGGAGGGACGGCAGGTGTTGAGGTTGGGGGTGGGCCTGGCGCGGGGGCTCGCCGCCGCACACCGGTGTGGCGTGCTTCACCGCGACATCAAGCCGGCGAACGCCATCCTCTCCGAGGATGGTGAGGTGAAGCTGCTCGACTTCGGACTGGCGGAGCAGCGCGAGGTGGCACGGGAGCGCCTGGACGGAGCGGCCTCGCGTGCATTCCCTGGAGACGCGTCTGCGCCCGTGGATGCGAAGGCGCGGGAGACGCGGCCCGTGGACACACGCCCGCTGCCCGGCTCCGAGCCCGAGGGCGCGCATGGGAGTGGAGCGCGGCCTGTCCTCGAGGGAAGCGAGCAGTCACCACTCGCGGGGGCCGAAGCTCCGGGCGCGCTTGCAGTGGACACGCGCCCACTGCCCGGTGACATGCAGCGTGGTTCACCACGCGCGGGCGAGGCTCCCGGCTCGCTCGCGGTGGACACGCGCCCACTGCCCGGTGACATGCGGCGTGCTCCAGCACACGCGGGCGACGCCCCTGGCTCGCCCGCGGTGGACACGCGCCCGCTGCCGGGAGACATGCAGCGTGCTCCGCCACGCGCGGCGCATTCGACGGGCCCCTCGCACGCTGAAAGCGCCGCCGCGCCCGACACGCAACCTCGGCCCGTGTCCGCCTCCGCTTCCGAGGACGCACCGCCGAGCTTCGGCACCGCGCCGTCCGGTGACGTGACGCGCACCTCCTCTCCGGAGTCGTGGAGGATGGTGCCCGGCACTCCGCTCTACCTCGCTCCGGAGCTCTGGCGCGGTGAGTCCGCCAGCCGCGCGAGCGACGTGTACGCGCTGGGCGTGGTCCTCTACGAGCTGTGTGCCGGCGCCCCGCCCTACCAGGACGTCTCGCTCGAAGACCTGGGCCGCACGGTGCTGGAACACGCGCCCGCGCCGCTCGCGACGCTCGCGCCCGGACTTCCGCCCGGACTCGCCGCCGTGGTGGACCGCTGCCTCGCCGCCGAGCCGTCCCGCCGCTTCGAGTCCGGGGACGCACTGCGCGAAGCGCTGGAGGCACTCTCCGTCCCCGAGCGTCCCGCCGGCGCTCTGCCCTCCGGCAACCCCTACCTCGGCCTGCGCGCCTTCGACGCCGAGCACCGGGGCGTCTTCTTCGGCCGCGAGGCCGAGCTGCGCGAGGTGGTGGACCGGCTGCGCGGTGAGGCCTTCGTCCTGCTCGCGGGCGACTCCGGCGTGGGCAAGTCCTCGCTGTGCCGCGCGGGCGTGCTGCCCCTCGCCGCGACTTCCGGCCTGGAGGAAGGCGGACCCCCTCGCGTCGTCGTCTCCTGCACGCCCGGGCGCCGCCCGCTGGAAGCACTGGCGGAAGCACTGTCTCCCCTGCTGGATGAAGGCGCGGACGCCCTGCTCACCCGCGTGGCCACGGAGGAGCCCGGTGCCCTCGCGCGCGCCCTGCGCCGCCGTCCCGCGAGCGCTCCGCCCGTGCTGCTCTTCCTCGACCAGCTCGAGGAGCTGGTCACCTTCTCCGAGCCCGCCCAGGCCGCCCGGCTCGCCGAGGAGCTGGCCCTGGTGCTGCGCCGCGCCCCGCGCGTCCGCGTGCTGGCCACCGCGCGCAGCGACTGTCTCACCCGGCTGGTGGCACTGCCCGGCCTGGGCGAGGAACTCCCACGCGCGCTGTACCTCGTACGGGCCCTGACGGAGCACGGCCTGCGCGAGGCCGTGGAAGGCCCCGCCCGCGCGCTGGGCGTGCGCTTCGAGTCCCCCGCCATGGTGGACGCGCTCGTCGCCTCCGCCGCTCGCGCCGACGGGGGCCTGCCCATGCTCCAGTTCGCGCTGGAGGCACTATGGGAGGCACGCGACAGGGAGCGCCACCTCATCCCCGCCGCCGCGCTGGAGTCCCTCGGAGGCGTCGAGGGCGCACTGGCCCGTCACGCGGACGCGGTGGTGGCGCGGCTGCGGCCGGACCAACGCCCCCGTGCGCAAGCATTGCTGTTGGAGCTCGTCACGCCCGAGGGCACCCGCGTGCGCCGCACCCGCGAGGAGCTGCTGCGCGGGCCGGATGACGACACCGGACGCGCGGTGCTGGACGGACTGGTGCGCGGCCGGCTGCTCACCGCGGGCGAGGCCGAAGGCGGAGAGGGCGTCTACACGCTGGCCCACGAGAGCCTGGTGACGGGCTGGGACACGCTGCGCGGCTGGCTGGGCCAGGACGAGCAGCGCCGCGCAGCGCGCCACCGCCTGGAGCGCGCCGCCACCGAGTGGGAGCGCCTGGGCCGCCCCGTGGAGCTGCTCTACGGCGAGCGCCAGCTCTCCGAGGTGCGCGCCGTAGGCGCCACCATCGAGGGAGCGCGCGAGCAGGACTTCCTCACCCGCTCCGAGCAGACCTTCCGCCGCCGCCGCGCCGCGCGCTGGGCGGTGGCCGTCGCGGTGCCGCTGGTGCTGCTGTCGGCGGTGGGCGTCACCCGCGTGCAGGCCCGCGCGCAACTGGAGGCCCGCATCACCGGGCACCTGGGCGAAGCACGTCGCTACCGTGACGCCGCCCTCGCGCGAGGCGCCGAGGCGGACCGTCTCCGCGACGAGGCCTTCGCCCTCTTCGACTCGCCAGGAAGGGACCGCCGCGAGGCCGCGGAGGCGCTGTGGTCCCGGGTGCGGGAGGAAGAACAGGGCGCGGAGGCGAGCGCGCTGCGAGCCCTGGCCGCGCTGGAGACGGCGTGGGGCCTGGACCCGGGAAGCGCCCAGGTGAAGGAGCCCCTGGCGGACCTGCTGGCCGAGCGCGTCGAGTGGGCGACACGGCGGCGCCAGCCCGAGCAACGCTCGCAATGGCTGGCACGGCTGGCGGCGTACGACGACTCCGGACTGCGAGGCCAGCAACTGGAAGCGCCCTCGCGCGTCTCGGTGGGCAGCTCGCCCCCGGGCGCACGGGTGCGGCTGCTCGGCACCGGGCCAGACGCCGAGAAGGAGGCGGGTCGCGTCGTAGGTGAGACGCCGCTGCGCGACGTGGAGCTGCCAGCGGGCTCGCACCTGCTGGTGCTGGAGGCGCCAGGGCGATTCCCCGTCCGCGTCCCCCTCCTGCTGGAACCTGGCGAGCGCCTGTCCCTGGAGCTGGCGCTGCCGGAGGCAGCGGCGGTGCCGGAGGGCTTCGTCTACGTGCCCCCGGGACGCTTCCTCCAGGGCGCGTCGGAGAGCGAGTACCTGCGCCGCTCCTTCTTCTTCGCGCCGCCCCTGCACACGGTGGAGACGGGCGCGTACCTCATCGCCCGGCACGAGGTGACGTTCGCCCAGTATATCGCCTTCCTGGAGACGCTCCCTCCCGCGGAGCGCGCCGCGCGCATGCCCGGCAACCGCCTGCGGCTCACCGTGCTGGGCCTGTCGCGGGAGGCGGATGGCCGGTGGCGGCTCGACCTCCGCCCGGCCTCCGCCAGCTACAGCGTGCGGGACGGTGAGCCGCTGCGCTACGACAAGCGCAACCGGCGCGCCGTGCAGGACTGGCTACGCTTCCCGGTGTCGTCCATCTCCTTCGAGGACGCGCTGGCGTACCTGGCCTGGCTGGACCGGACGGGGCGCGTGCCCGGCGCGCGCGTCTGCACGGAGCGCGAGTGGGAGCGGGCCGCGAGGGGTGCGGACGGGCGGCGCTACCCTTCGGGCGAGTGGCTGGCCCCCGACGACGCCAACCACGACGTGACGTACGGCCGGGAGCCCGGGGGCTTCGGCCCGGACGAGGTGGGCAGCCACCCACGCTCGCGCAGCCCCTTCGGCGTGGACGACCTGGCCGGCAACGTGTGGGAGTGGACGCGCTCCGACGTGGACCCGGAGCAGCCCTCCGCGCAGGGCGGAAGCTGGTACCAGAGCGACCTGACGGCGCACGCCGCCAACCGCGACGTGGTGGAGCGGACCCAGCGCGAGGCCCTCCTTGGCCTGCGCGTGTGCGCCACGCCCCGCCCCTGAAGGCCCTGAAGGGCTCTTCCGGCAGGAGCCGCCGCCCCCCCGGCAAACCTTGCCGGCAAGGTCTGCCCGCGAGCACCGCCATGCCGGCAAGTCCTGCCGCACCGAGGGCTTTCCGTCTCGGGCGTTGGTGTGGCTGGCATGCCGGATGCTCCGGGATTGCCCGAAAGAAAGAGAACGAGGTCCTCCACGTGACGCCCTTCCTCCGCCTGCTGCCGACGTACCTGTGCGCCTGTCTCCTCGCCGCCTGCGACGTGCCTCCGGACGGGGCCTCGCCCCCGCTGGAGGCGCAGGCGTTCGCCGCGGGCAGTGACGGCTTCCACTCCCAGGGCACGCAGCTCCACGGCACGCCGGTGACGTCCGTGTCCTTCACGGGGGCCACCGTGAAGTACGAGGGCACCGACCGGAGCGCCACGCTGAGGCTCATCCAGGGAGAGATGGTCGCCACCATGCCGCTCCAGGTCTCCGGCACCACCGCGAGCCTGCAGGCCTGCTCCGGCTTCCAAGCCACGGGGGTGAGGCGAAGCTGTGGCTGGGGCGTGGAGGGACAGGGTCTGTGCAAGCCAGGCCTCACCATCCGGCTCACCAGCGGCGGCTGTGGCACCGAGGCTGGAAGCTGCCTGGGTGACCCGATGGTGCGCGTGTGCTCGGGCGAAAAGCCCTGCGAGTACCAGGGCCCTGGCTACCTGGGCTCGGGGGACGATGCCTCCGCGTGCAACTCGTCATGCCCGGATGTGACGTTCGTCTGCCCCGCGAGCGGCATCTACACGGTGCTCGCCGGGGCGGCCTCTTCCTCCCCCCTGCGCTGGACCCTGTCACTGGCGGCGAGCAGCGGCCGCTACCCGGCGACGACCAAGGAGCTGCGCGGCACGGAGCTGATTGGCGCGAAGATGCTGACGCAGCCTGCAGCCACCACGGGCCTCCGCCTGGAAGTGGTCGACGCCGTCAACGCCATGGCGGTCTCCAGCCCCGAGGACCGGGACCCGTGGGACGCGAGCGGTGACACCTTCCTGTACCGGGTGCGCTACGGGCCCAGCTATGGCACGCCCACCACGGAGCTGTGTGCCCAGAGCGCGGGCCCGGCGGGCTGGGCGTGGGCGGTGCCCATCAAGGGGGTCTTCAACAGCGTGACAGGGAACCGGACCGACAGCACCACCGTCTTCACGCTGGGGTGTGAGTCGGGCGTCATCGCCAAGTGCTACCGCTGGGGCTACAAGCCGTGGCTGGACGGCTCGTCGACGGGGAAGGTGACGCTGGCACACCATGCCTGCACCCGGATGGCGCGCGCGGACTACTGCGGCAACGGCACCTCCTTCACCCAGAACGGCACGCCCATCCGCCCCTGGGACAGCCTGACGCCGAACATCATCCCCGTGCCGCCCGCGGATGCCGGGGTGCAGGGCGTGACGTTCGAGGCGGGCTGGAGCCCGATCGGCCCCGCGTGCCTCAGCCACTGGCGCTGGAAGCACCTGCCCGCGCAGCAGTGCATGGAGCTCAACCCACCCATCTACGGCAACGACGGCGGCGTCGAGAATGACTGCCGGGACCCGTACAACCCCTATGGCACCTACGGCGGCCCTACCAGCAAGTGCTCGCAAATCTGCGACAGCGCCGACGAAGCGCAGGATGTCTACGGCAGCCACGTCTTCAACGAGTCCGCCAGCAACACGCTGGACGGCGGCGTCGGGAACTGAAGCGGCCTACTCCGCCAGCTTCACCCAGTCCTCCTCGTCGGAGAACACGTGCACCCCCAGGCGCAGGCTCACCTCCGGCCAGGCCTGCGCCGCCGGGCCTCCCAGCCAGAGCGGCACGCCCGGGGGCAGCGCTTCCACGAGGCGCGACAGCGTGTCCTGGAACACCGCCGCGCCCTTGTTGTTCACCGCCGACAGGCCCACGAAGTCCGGCCGCAACTCCGCCACCGCGCGCCCCAGGTCCACCGCCGGCATGCGCTGCCCCAGCAGCGTCACCCGCACCCCCGAGTGCCGCAGCCGCAGCGCCACGCCGAGCAGCCCCAGCTCATGCTCCTCGTCCGGGAAGCACGCCAGCACCGCGTGCTTGCGCCCGCTGTTGGGCGCCGCGTGCAGCAGGCTCACCACCCGCGCCCGCACCACCTGCGTCACCAGGTGCTCCTGCGCCACCGACAGCTGCCCCGCGTGCCAGCGCTCTCCGACTTCCCGCTGCAGCGGGGCCAGCACGTCGTCGAAGGCCCGCAGCGGCGGCAGCGCGGCGAGCACCTCGTCCACCACCGCCGACACCCGCGCCTGGTCATACGCGTCGGCCGCGGCCAGGGCCGCCTCCAGCCACGCGTTCACACTCGTGCCCTGGCCGCTGCTCGTGACGGCGGGCGACTCCGCGCCCAGCTCCGCGCGCAGTTGCGGCAGCAGCTTCGCCGCCTCGCTGATGGCCACGCCCTCGTCGGTGAGCTTCTTCAGCCGCCTGAGCAGGGCCACGTCCCGGTCCGTGTAGACGCGGTAGCCGGACGGCGTGCGCTGGGGGTTGAGCACGCCGTAGCGACGCTCCCAGGCGCGGATGAGCTCCACTCGCACTCCGGAGAGCTCGGCGGCGATGTGGATTCGGTAGGTGCGCTCGGCCATGTCGCGAGTGAAGTCAGGTACGACGATTCTGGGCGTTGCGCACCTGGTTCCAGATGGCGACGAGCTCTTCCGAGGACTCCGCGTACTGCGCCCCGAGCGTGAAGAGCGTCTTCAGGTGCTCGCGGGCGCCGGCCCCTCCTACCACGACGGGGAAGGGCGCACAGGCCCGCAGTGCGTCCCCCAACACCTCCAGGAACTCGTCCGGCTCGCGCCGGCGCACGAAGGACAGCGCCACGACGTCCGGCCGCACCTGCGCGCAGGCGCCGTGCAGCGCCTCGGCCGGCGTGTCCGCGCCCAGCATCGTCACCCGCCAGCCCTTGCGCTTGAGGTGCAGCGCCAGCGCCAGCAGCCCGCCCTCGTGGTGGTCCCTCGCCGGGCACGCGAGCAGCGCGCGGGGCCCGTCGTCCACGGGCTCCACCGCGTCCAGCACCTGCCGCAGCCGGTGGCGGATGAAGGCGGACGCCAGGTGCTCGCGCGCGATGTCCAGCCGCACGCCCATCTCCCGCAGGAGCGGCATGAGGAACGTGTCGCAGTACGCCTCCACGTCCATGGCGGCCTGCGCCTCGTCCAGCACGCGCGTCACCTCGTCCCCGTCCAGCACCATGACGGCGGACCAGAAGCGCTCGGTCAGCTGCACCGGCGGGGGCAAATCCCTCAGCGGCGTGGCGCGCACCTGCGCAATCGCCTCGCTCACCGACAGGCCATCCTGCTGGATGAGGCGCGCGACGCGGCGGATGGCCTCCACCTCGTCGCGCGAGTACACGCGGTAGTTGTTGCCCTCGGTGCGGTGCGGGCGCGGGAAGCCATAGCGCCGCTCCCACGCGCGCAGCGTGGCCTCGCGGATGCCCGTCAGCCGGGCGATGGTGCGGATGCGCAACGTCATGGCGCCAGCCCCCGCGCCGCGTCCCAGCGCTCCGCCACGCCCCGCGCTCCGGACACCTTCTGCGTGAAGCCCTCCAGCGACGTCGCCGCCGCCACGCGCTTCACCGCCGACTCCAGGCCATTCTGGAAGAGCGCCAGCGGCCCCGGCGGGTGCGGCGTGCCCACCTCCAGCAGCACGTCCGGGCGCTCGTGCTCGAAGAAGGCGTAGCGCACGCCGATGGGCACGCACTCCACCTTCGACACGCGCGCCAGCAGCTCCACGCCGCGCTCCAGCTGCAGGGGCAGCACGCCGAAGGGACGGTGCTCGCCTTCTGGGAAGACGTACAGCGCGGAGCGCGGCCGGCGCAGCAGTGCCTTGGCGTAGCGCAGGGACTCCACCGACGACACCGCATCCTTGCGACGGATGCTGAAGGCACCGATGCGCGCGAGGAAGCGGTAGCGCCGCAGGTTCTCCTCCTCCATGAGGCAGTAGGAATCCCAGCCCGCCGCGCGGCCGAGCTGGTGCAGCATGAAGCCGTCCCACCAGTTGCAGTGGTTCAGGTACACGAGCCGGCCTGCATCGCCCGTGGGCAGCGTGCCGCGCACCCACAGGCCACGGAACGCCGAGCGGAACTTCCACCCGATGTACGCGTCCAGGGCCCACCCGAAGGGGCCGCCTTTGGCATCGCGAATCAAGACGCCCGCGCCTCCCGCACCCTGGACAGCAGCGCGGTGAACAGGGCCAGCCCCAGAGACACGAGGATGCTGGTCAGCAGGAAGAAGAGCACCTCCTCCAGCGGGACGAGCCCCAGGTAAACGCCCAGGTGCCGGCCCTCGCCGAAGGTCCAGATGCCCGTGGAGATGGCCAGGTGGTCCGCCACCGAGAGGTAGACACCGATGACGAACGCCGGAGGCAGCACCGCCCTCAGCACCGCGCCCGAGCGCTCCTTGTAGTGGCGCACCAGCGCGATGGACTGGAGGAGGATGAGCGGCAGCGTCCACGCGAGCAGATGGATGAGGTAGGCCCACTGCGTCTCCATCATGGCGCTGCCTCCCGGGCCGTGAGCTTCCGGCCTTCGGAGCGGGGCTCGGGCTGCCGGGCCGCGGGCTTCTGCTCCAAGGCCCGCGACAGGCGCGCGCGCGCCCACAGGCCCACGAGCAGCGTCTGCAGGCCGAAGAAGAGGTACTCCTCCAGCGGCAGGTAGCCGAGCTTGATGCCCCAGATGCGCTCCGGGTCGAAGCCCCACAGGCCCCACTTCACCGCCGCGTTGTCCCAGGGCGACGTCGCCGCGTAGACGACGACGAGCAGCAGCCCCATGGGCGCCAGGCTGCGCGCGGTGAAGGTGCGCCGATAGCGCCACACCAGGAAGAGGAGGGGCAGCACGACGAACAAGCCGAGGAATCGTGCGTAGGTCATCCTGGTCCTCCACTCAGCTCCGGCCACACCCGGACCATCCGGCCCCCGGGTTGAAGCGCATAGGTGCGGCCCCGCCACGTCACCGTGCCCTGCTGCCACAGCGAGCACACGAAGGCCGCCAGCAAGAGCCCCTCTCCCAGCAGCCAGTCCGTCAGCGCGTAGGGCCGGCCGGTGTCCGTGTTTCCGGTGGGCGCACTGAGCGCGGCCAGCCGCAGGGCGAGCAGCGTGCGCACCGTCACGAGCACAGCCACCGCACCCGCGAGCACCGGCGAGCCGAGCACCACGGTCAGCAGCACCAGCGGCAGCGTGGGCGTGAAGAGCAGCGGCACCGTGGGGTAGAGCGCGGGACGGTGGCTCGCGAGCACCTGCATCCACCGCGTGAAGCGCGCCAGCGGAGCTCCCCAGGACTCCACCGTGCCCAGCGGCACCACCGCCGGGGCCGTGCTCAGCGCGACTTCGAGCCCGCGCGCATGCAGTCGCTTCGACAACTCCAGGTCCTCGCCGATGTGGTCCGCCAGTTCCTTCAGCGCGTCCATCGCCACGGGTGACAGGCCCAGGGCCTTGCCGCATACGGCCTTCGCTCCGGCGCTCATCACGTCCAGCGCGCGGAAGCTGTGGTGCGTGTAGCGCAGCAGGCCGGCCATGGCGCGGCTGGCTCCGTCCTCCGGACTCACTGGCGTGGGCGCAGCCGTGCTCAGCGCCGCGCCCGAGGCCACGGGGGCCGCGAGCCCCTCCACCAGCGCACCCGTCACCGCCACGTCCGCATCCACCGCGAGCACCACGCGGCCCTGCGTCTGGAGCACCTCCAGCGCGTAGAGCAGGTGGCCGACCTTGCGGTTCGGGGTGAGCGGGTCGCTCGGAAGCCAGCGCACGCCCGGAGCGAGACGCGGACGGTACGGAGACACCACCACCTGCTCCAGTGGTCCCGCGTAGTCGATGGGTGTGGCCAGGTTCTCCAGCTCGCGAGGCGTGGGCGCGTCCACAGGACGAAGGAGCAGCACGGGCACTTGCGTGCTCCCCGTGGAGACCGGTCGACGCGAGCGCAGCAGCCGCGCCAGCGCCACGCCACTGAAGCCCGTGGCCATGACGGCCCACGACAGGGAGATGAGGACCCACGCGCTCATGCAGCCCGTCCCACGCGCGTACGGAAGTGCGCCATCCAGCGGATGAAGGGCGAGTGGAAGCGGCGGAAGTCCGCCACCTCGCCCAGCGAATCGAACCGGCCCTTGCGCGCCTCCAGCCGTGCGTAGAAGGGCGACGACTCCAGCAGCCGGGCCTCGCCCACCACCTCATTGCCCGCGTGCAGCCGTGACGGCACCCGCAGCCCCCACCCCGTCATGCTGGTGGGCCGTGCCTCCTGTGCCGGCGCCCGCTCACACCGCACCCCTCGCTCCTCCGCCACCACGCGCAGCGGCGGCACTCCGTCCGGCAGGTGGTAGTCCACCACCGTCGCGTCCTCGCGGTGCGTGCGCGCCCAGTGCCAACCGGACAGCCGCGTGCCCAGCAACTCATCACCGTGGTTGGTGTCGTGGTAGCCCAGCCCGTCTGCCTCCACGCCCAGCGACGGCACCTCCAGCCGAGCCCGCGCGCGCGGCGCCAGCGCCTGCCAGTAGTGCGGCAACTCCGGCATCAGCCGTACCACCTCGCCCACCGGGGTCATCGGCTCCAGCGTGAGGCTGGCGCGCACCGGTCGGCCCCACGGCGCCGTCCAGTCGTCCACGTCCATGCGCACCGTGCCCGCGCCCGAGTACGTCAGCGTGGACCGGCCAATCCGCAGCTGCCCCGGCGACACCACCTCGGCCCTCGGGTACTCGCTCAGTACCCAGAGCCGGCGCACGCCCTCGTGGTACAGCGCGAAGTTCACCGCGCTGTGCTCCTGCGGCAGCCCTCCGCGCCTCGCCGCCACCGAGTAGCGCGGTGAGAAGAGCGAGCCCAGCATGAAGATGCACACCGCGCTGAACGGCCCCGCCGTGACGTCCGCATAGAACCAGCGATACGCGCCCGCCGCGTCGGGCAGCGCGGGAAGTTCTCCCAGCGGCCTCATGCACTCCTCCGCAGATGCTGCGAGGCCAATTCCGCCGCGAAGCGTCCGGACAGCATCACCAGCGGCACCCCGCCGCCCGGATGCGTGCCTCCACCCGCGAAGAACAGGCCCGGCGTGCAGCCACGAATCCGAGGCCGACGGAACGGTCCGAACTTCCCGTGAGGCAGGAAGCCATAGATGGAGCCGCCCGGAGCCCCCTGCGCCGCCAGGTCCACCGGCGTGCGCTGACCGATGACACGCGTGCGTCCTCGTAGCTCCGGGAAGTGCTGGTAGAGCTTCTCGAACATCTGCGCCTTCGCCCGCTCCGCCCCCAATTCCCACGCACGCGCGGCGCGCTCCGCCTCCGCCGGCCCCATGGGCAGCGGCGGCGCGTTCAGCATGACGAACAGCCCGGTGCGCCCCCGCGGAGCCATGGTGGCGTCCGTCGCGGACGGGTTGCAGAAGTACACCGTCGGGTCCGACGCGAGCTGCCCGTTGAACAGCTCCTCGAACTCGCGCCGGTAGTCCCCGCCGAAGAGCACCGTGTGGTGCGGCAGCCTCGGACGCCCGTCCACCTCCATCAGCAGCACGAAGCCCGACAGCGCGAGCGGCTCGTCGGCCCGGTGCAGCGACTCCAGCGGGTCCGCGTTCACCACCACGCTGTCGTACGGCTCCGCGTCGCCCTGCGGCCCCACGCGGTAGCCGCCCGCCTTGCGCTCGAAGCGCGCGCGCGTGTTGAGGTGCACCGTCACGCCCAGCCGTTGCACCGCCCGCCCCAGCGCTTCCACCAGCGCGCCCACACCGCCGCGCGCATGGTGCACGCCGTAGGCATGCTCGATGTGCGGAATCAGCGCGAAGGCCGCGCTCGCCTGGTACGGCGAGGCCCCCGCGTAGGTGGCGAAGCGGCCCACGTACTGCTGCATATGCTCCGTCTTGAAGTGACGCACCGCCAGGTCATGCAGGGTGCTGAGCTTCATCCCCGCCATGACCGCGCCGATGCCGCGCTTCGCCACGCGCGCCATGAAGCCGGCCATGCCCTCGAAGGGGGCCTCCAGGTACGGCTCCCCCGCCGCGCGCCAGATGGCCGCGGACTCCTCGTAGAAGCCGTGCACGCCGCGCCGCTCGCTGGGCCGCAAGTCGCACGCGCTCTCGGCCATGCGCTCCAGGTCCTTGTACGCGGTGAGGCCGCACCCGTCCGAGAACCGGTACGTACACTGCGGCTCCAGCTCCGTGAGCGGAGGCATCAAGTCGAGCGCGTCGAGCTTCTCGAAGGTGCCGCGCACCAACTCCGGCAGCGTCAGCAGCGTGGGCCCGGTGTCCAGGGTGAGGCCGTCCAAGGTGACGGCCTGGGCCTTGCCGCCCAGCGACGCGCTCCCCTCGAAGAGCGTCACCGCGTGGCCTTCCTTCGCGAGCAGCCCGGCCGCCGTGAGGCCACCGATGCCACCGCCCACCACCGCGACGCGGGTGCGCTTCATCCCCGGGCCTCCTTCCGCCGGGCGACTTCCGCCGCGAGGATTTCCCTCGCGCGCTCCGGCCGGTAGACGCGCTCGCGCGACAGTCGCTCCGCGACGATTTCGATGAGCTCGCCCTGCGCCCCCACCTCCGCCGCCACGCGCCGCGCGTGCAGCGCCATGTGGCCCTTCTGGATGCCCTCGGTGGACAGCGCCTTCAGCGCCGCCAGGTTGGTGGCCAGCCCCGCCGCCCCGGCGAGCCCCGCCAGGTCCAGCGCGCCCGACACTCCCGCCAGCTTCAGCGCCCGCTGCACACCCGGATGCGTGCGCGCCGCGCCGCCCGCGGTGGACGTGGCCAGGGGCATGAGCAGCTCGCCCTCCAGCATGCCGTCCCCGGCCGCGCGCCACGTGGTGAGCGGACGGTAGCTGCCCGAGCGTGCCGCCCACGCGTGCGCCCCCGCCTCCACCGCGCGCCAGTCATTGCCACACGCCACCAGCACGGCGTCCACGCCGTTCATCACACCCTTGTTATGGGTGACGGCGCGGTACGGGTCCAGCTCCGCGAAGCGGTGCGCCGCGAGGATGCCGTCGCGCACCGCGCCACCGTCCGAGAAGCGCTCGGACACCAGCGCCGACGCCGGCACCCGGGCGCGCACGTGCACCTTCCGGCGGTCCGCCAGGTTGGTGAGAATCTTCAGCCCCGGCCGAGCCCGGGCCAATTCCGCCAGCCGAGGCGCCATGCCCTCCGCGACGGAGTTGACGCAGTTGGCGCCCATCGCATCGCGCGTGTCGATGTGCAGGTGCACCACCAGCGTGGTGGCGTCCAGCACGCGCACCTCCAGCTCACGCGTGCCGCCCCCTCGCGCGCACATCGCGGGGATGAGCGCGTCCGCCTCCGCCAGCAGCAGGGCGGCGTGCGCGTGCAGCGCCGAGCGCGCGTCCTCCAGCGAGGGCACGTCCAGCAACTCCACCTGCGCGGTGGTGATGGGCGGGTCCGTCTCCACTGCGAAGCCGCCGCCCTCCGCGCACAGGCGCGCGGCATAGGAGGCCGCGGCGATGATGGAGGGCTCCTCCACCGCCATGGGAATCAGCCGCTCCCGTCCATCCACCACGAAGTTGAGCGCCAGGCCCAGCGGCAGCCCGTGGAGGCCGATGACGTTCTCCACCATGGCGTCCGCGCACACCTCGTCGAAGCCGGCCAGCCCCTCCAGCGACTCCGCGTCCTCGGGAGCCACCCAGCGCGCCTCCACCAGCCGCGCGCGGCGGCGCTCCGGGGACTGCCGGTAGAAGCCCGACAGGCGGGAGGTGCGCTTTATCTGGAGACTCTTCACGCGGTCGTCGCTCATCGCGTCCTCACCCTCCCGTCCCAGTGGGCAGCAGCGGCACGCCCGCGTCACCCCGGGGCGCGGGCAATGCCGCGCCGGGGCGCATGAAGACGCCCGTGGCCAGCGCCAGCTTGCGGCGCGTGGTCACGTGGGCCCTCGCGCTGAACACGTCGTAGTCGCGCGCCTCGATGTCCCGCAGGATGTCGCCGTAGATGGCGCCCATCATCCGCACCATCGACTGGCTGCCGAAGCCCTGGAGGTAGTGCACCCCCGCCGCGGCCCGCGCGTAGTACACGCGCGCGCGCTCCACCTGGAAGCGCATGAAGGCCCGCCACCGCTCGTCCGCCTTCCCGCGCCGCAGGTCGTCCTCGCTCAGCCCGAAGGCGGCCAGCTCCTCGGAGGGCAGGTACACGCGGCCCCGCTCCAAATCCTCACGCACGTCGCGCAGGATGTTGGTGAGCTGCATCGCCCGGCCCAGGTCCGCCGCCGGTTGGGACGCCTTCACCTCCGCGCAGCCCAGCACCGGCGTCAGCATCAGCCCCACCACGCCCGCGACGCGGTAGCAGTAGAGGTCCAGCTCCTCCCACGTCGTGTAGCGGTTCTTCGTCAGGTCCATCTCCATGCCGGAGATGAGGTCCTGGAAGGGCTGCTCCGGAATCCGGTAGTGGCGCACCGTGTGCTTCAGCGCGGCGAACTCGCTCGGCTCCCACGGCGACTGCGCCTCCGCCGCCATCAGTCGCTCGGCCGGGGAGCCCAGCTCCTGCGACGCCAGCTCCGGCATGGGCAGGTACAGCTCCGCCACCATCTGCCGCGCCTTCGCCAGCCGCACCGGCAAATCCATCGGCACCACGTGGGGCTCGTCCCCGTCCACCAGGTCGTCCAGCCGCCGGCAGAAGGCGTAGAGGGCGAACGCCGCCTTCCGCCGCTGGCCGAAGAGCAGATACGACGCGAAGAAGAAGCTCTTCGCATGGTGGCGCGTCACCTCCTTCGCGCGCCGGTAGCCGTCCTCCACGAGGTCCTGTTGTTCGTGCGAGCTCATGCGGCCACCTCTTCCAGCGAGCGGGGCGCGCTCTCGCGCGGAGTCAGGGAGACGCCCGCGTCACGGGCCCAGTTCAGGAGCCGCTCGGTGACGAGGCGCGCCGAGATGAGCACCGTGGGCAGCCCCGTGCCGGGCTGCGTGGAGGCGCCCACGAAGAAGAGGTTCTTCACCCGTGCGTCCTGGTTGCGCGGACGAAACGGACCAATCTGCGTGAAGTTCTGCGCCAGCCCGAAGGCGCTGCCGCGCGCCAGGTTGAAGGTGGACGCCCAGTCGTCGGGGGTGAAGATGCGCTCCACCTCGATGTCCGACTCCAGCCGGGGGAAGCCGAGCTCCGCCAGCCGGGCGAACACCTTCGCCCGCACCTTCGGGCCCTCCTCCTTCCAGTGCACGTCCGGATTCTGGTGCGGCACCGGCACCAGCACGTAGAGCGCGTCCTTGCCCTCGGGCGCGAGCGACGCGTCGGTGCGCGTGGGCACGTTGACGTAGAAGCTCGGGTCCTCCGGCACGCGGAAGCGCTCGAAGATGTCGTCGAACGAGCCCTTGTAGTCCCGGCCGAACACCACGTTGTGGTGCAGCAGCCCGGGCACCTTCCGCTTCATGCCCAGGTAGAGCATGTAGCCGCTGGACGTGTAGCGCAGCTTCTCCGGGCGCTTGAGCCGGGTGGCGTTCGGGTCCAGCAGCGTCTCGTACGCGTAGGGCAGGTCCGCGTTGCACAGCACCGCGTCCGCCTCCACCACCTCGCCGCTGGCCAGGCGCACGCCCGTGGTGCGGCCACCATCGGTGAGGATGCGTTCGACTGGAGTGCCGTAGTGGAACCTCACGCCCTCCTCGCGCCCCAGTCGCTCCAGCGCTTGCGGAATCGCATACAGGCCGCCCTTCGGAAACCAGATGCCCACGCCCAGCTCGGTGAAGGGCAGCAGGCCGTAGACGGCGGGCGACGCGAAGGGCGACACGCCCAGGTACATCGTCTGGAACGTCATCGCCGCGCGCAGCCGGTCGTCCTGGAAGTAGCGGCTGACGTCCGCGTACATGCGGCGGTGCGCGCGGACCTTCAGGATGCGCGCGAGCACCTTCGGCGAAAAGTAGTCGGAGATGCCGTCGTAGTTGCGGCCCACCAGATAATCCAACGACGTGCGGTACTGGACGCGACCCTGGGCCATGAAGGCGAGATAGCGCTCGTAGCTGCCCGGCTCCACGCGCTCCAGCTCGCGCCCCATGGCGCACAGCTCGGAGGTGAAGGTGACGTCCGAGCCGTCGCGGAAGTGCACGCGGTAGTTCGGATCGCACCGCAGCAGCGTCAGGTAGTCCTCGATTCGGCGGCCCAGCGCACGGAAGGTCTCCTCGAACACCTCCGGCATCAGCACGATGGTGGGACCGATGTCCCACGTGAAGCCATTCGCGCGCAGCTGGTTGCAGCGCCCGCCGGGCCCGTTCGTCTTCTCGAAGACCTGGACGTCGAAGCCCTGGTGCGCCAGCCGCGCCGCGGCCGCGAGGCCTCCGACGCCCGCGCCCACCACCACCACCCGCCTGCCCTGTGTCCGTGCGCTCGTCATGGCGTCCTCATGCGGCGCGGCGCGCCAGGCGGGCGATGAGGGCGTCCAGCAAGTCCCTCACACCGTGCGGGTTGGGCAGCGACTGCAGCGAACGCCGCGCGGCGCGCGAGGCCCGGTCCACCATGCGCTCGCAGGCCGCACGGCCGCCCCACTGCTCCACCAGCGCGCGGGCGCGGGCAAGCGCGGCTTCGTCCTTCTGCTCCACCGGCAGCTCCCAGAGCGCCTCCAGTTCCTCGCGCGCGGTGGCGTCGGCGCGCGCGTAGGCGGCCAGCACCGGGAAGGTGCGCTTGCCCTGCGTGAAGTCGCCGTCCGAGGCCTTGCCCGCCACGCTCGAGTCGCCGAAGAGGCCGATGAGGTCATCTCGCAGCTGGTAGGCGAGCCCCACGTGGCGGCCCACGCGCTCCAGCCCGTCCAGCAGCTCCGCGCCGGCGCCGCCGAGCATGGCGCCGCACACCAGCGGGGCGCAGAAGCCGTAGCGCGCCGTCTTGAGGTAGGCCACGCGCAGCGTCTGGAAGAGCGTCACCTCCGACAGCGGCGCACGCCCCAAATCGAGGTCCAGGTACTGCCCGGCCGCGGTGTGGCGGCACACGCCCAGGTAGTACTGCATCACCTGCGGCGCGCCGGGCAGACCGGAGGCGAGCATGGCCTCCAGTGAGCGGGCGAAGAGGTGGTCTCCCATGACGACGGCGAGGTCCTCACCCGCGCGCCCGGGCGACAGCATGCGGTGCAGCGCGGGCCCTCCGCGCCGCAGCTCCGCCTGGTCCGCGACGTCGTCGTGGATGAGGAGGAAGGTGTGCAGCAGCTCCAGCCCCGCCGCGAAGGTCCACAGGCCGGAGGGCACTGCGGTGCTCCCCCGCGCCAGCGAGTGTCCCGCCATGACCAGCGCCGGCCGTAGCCGCTTGGCCGGTCGCAGGGCGTACGTGCGGGCCTGGTCCATGGCCGCTGCCCAGCGAGGGTCCAGATTGGACTCATCCGGCAGCTCGAAGAGCGCCCTCAGCGAGGCCTCCACCTCGGTCTGCACGAGCTGCAGCCAGGCCTGCTCCAGAGGAAGCGCTCCCGGCAGCGGCCGAGCATTGCGAACCGAGAGTGCCATGTGGCGTTCCTCCAGAAAGCCGGTGCCCTTCACTCCTAGAGGTAGCGTTTGCGTCCAGAGCTTGTCAAGGGTATGTCTAAGGTTTGCAAGAACCTTGTACACGGGGGTTCCCTCATGAAGGCGTGGATCGCGGGTGCGTTGACGGTGTCCCTGGCGGCAGGGAGTGCGTACGGAGGCGAACCTGCGTACGGGCCAGCCGACGCGACGTTACGCACCTCGGCTGGACAAGAGGTGCGGCTCTCCAAGTGGCGCGGGAAACCGGTCATCCTGTTCTACGAGGACAAGGACTCCACGACACTCAACCTGCCCCTGAAGGAAGCCCTCTTCTCCCGGGGCAAGGAGAAGGGCCTGCTGGACTCCGCCTGGGTGGTGGCGGTGGCCAACCTGGAGAAGTTCGACTTCTTTCCCGCTCGGCAGATTGCCCTCTCGTACGTCCGGGACGAGGAGAAGAAGGTGGGCGTGCCCATCCTCGTGGACCTGAACGGGACGCTGGGTGACGCGCCCTGGGACCTGCCGAAGAAGACGTCCAATGTGCTGCTGCTGGACGCGACGGGGGCGGTCGTCTTCCGGCACTCGGGGCGGATGAAGCCGGAGGAGCAGGAGGCGTTCTTCGCCGCGCTCAGCCGGCTCGTCGGCGTGGACCTGACGACGCCCGCGGCGCCGCCGCCCCCGGCTCCGGGAGGCCGTCCATGAAGGTGGCCGTCACCGGGGCGACCGGGTTCCTGGGTCCAGGTCTTGTTCAACGTTTGCTGGCCCGGGGGCATGACGTGCACGTGCTCGCGCGCAACGTTGAACGGAGCCTGAGCCGGCTTCCTGAAGGGGTGACGGGTGCGGTGTACGACGCCGTCACGCCGCTGGCGCCGGCGGCCCTGGAGGGCGTGGAGGCCGTGGTCCACCTGGCGGGCGAGCCGGTGGCGCAGCGGTGGACGAAGGAGGCGAAGCACCGCATCCACGACAGCCGGGTGCAGGGCACGCGGCTGTTGGTAGAGGCAATGAAGGCCGCGGGCACGGTGAAGCGCTTCGTGTCGGTGTCGGCCATCGGCTACTACGGCGGCACGCGCGGGGCGGAGCCGCTGACGGAGGAGAGCTCGCCCGGGGACGACTTCCTCGCGCAGGTGTGCCGGGGCTGGGAGGCGGAAGCCACGCGGGCGCGCGAGGCCGGCATCCGCACATCGGTGGTGCGCATGGGCGTGGTGCTGCACCCGGAGGGCGGCGCGCTGCACAAGATGCTGCCGCCCTTCCGCATGGGCGCGGGAGGCCCGGTGGGCAGCGGCAAGCAGTACGTGAGCTGGGTGCACCGCGAGGACGCGCTCGACCTGCTCCTCTTCGTGCTGGAGCACCCGACGCTGGAGGGCCCCGTCAACGCCACCGCGCCCACGCCCGTCACCAACGAGGTCTTCGCGCATGCGCTGGGCCACGCGCTGGGCCGGCCGTCGGTGATGCACGTGCCGGCCTTCATGCTCAAGGCGGCGATGGGGGAGATGGCGAAGGTCGCGCTGGAGGGACAGCGCGTCCTGCCCAGGCGTGCACAGGAGGCCGGCTTCACGTTCCGCCACACCGACTTGGAGGCGACGCTGAAGGAGCTGCTGGCATAGGGTGCGCCGCATGGATGCGAAGACGCTGGAGGCGCGGGCTCGCGCGGAAGGCACACCGGTCATCGAGGGAGACACCGCCACCTTCTTGTGGCGCGGCCGCGGACCGGTGTCGCTGCTGGGAGACTTCCAGGACTGGCGCGGCGAGCCGCTGCCGCTGGAGCGCGTGGCCCCCGGCCTGTGGGCACGC
Source organism: Pyxidicoccus caerfyrddinensis (assembly GCF_010894405.1). GTDB lineage: Bacteria > Myxococcota > Myxococcia > Myxococcales > Myxococcaceae > Myxococcus > Myxococcus caerfyrddinensis. Next base: position 377,647 of record NZ_JAAIYA010000002.1, on the reverse strand, counting down.
ACGGTGACGCTGCCGCCGGACGCGTATGCGGAGTACGTGTTCCTGGACTCGCGCGGGAACAAGGTGGAGGACGCCTTCAACCCGCGCACGTCGGACAACGGCTTCGGCGACTTCAACCACTGCTTCTACATGCCCGGCGGCGGCCCACCCGAAATCCTCCAGCGCCCGCGTGGAGCGCCGCGAGGCCGCGTCATCCGGCACATGCTGGAGACGGAGGACATGGCGGTGGGTGGAAGGCGCTCGGTGGCGCTCTACGCGCCGCCCGTGCCCGGCCCGGTGCCGCTGATGGTGGTGTTCGACGGGGACGACTACCTCAAGCGCGTGAAGCTGCCGGAGGTGGTGGAGTCGCTGATGGCGCGCGGGCTGATGGGCCCGGTGGCGCTGGCCATGGTGTCCAACGGCGGCGAGGCGCGCAGCGTGGAGTACACGTGCAGCGAGTACACCGTGGACCTGCTGCTGCGGCGCGTACTGCCACTGGCGCGCGAGCACCTGTCGCTGGTGGAGGAGCCCGGCGCGCACGCGGTGCTGGGCTCGTCCTTCGGCGGGCTGATGGCGCTCTTCACGGGCTTGAGGGCGCCGGAAGTCTTCGGCCGCGTGCTGGCGCAGTCCGGGGCCTATGCGCTGGAGGGGCGCGACTTCGTCGTCTTCGACCTGGCGCGGCAGACGCCCCGCCGCCCGCTGGACGTGTGGATGGACTGCGGCCGCTTCGAGGTGCTCCTGGAAGGCAACCAGCGCATGGCACCGCTGCTCGCGACTTCCGGGCATCGCGTGGAGTACCGGGAGTACAACGCGGGCCATAACTACCCGGCGTGGCGGGATGACCTGTGGCGGGGGCTGCAGTGGATCTTCCCGGTGTCGTCCGCCAAACGCCGGTAAGCACTGCGGTTTACAAGTGTCAGGTGGTGAAGGTCCGGGGGTGCGCGGGGGCAGGACCGGCCCCACCCTTCCGGGAGGGACGCAACTGGCGCCGGCACGCGTCCGATAACCTACATGTGAATTCCCCTGGCCCTGTCCGCCAGAGGGTTCCATTGCTGGAGTTCCCCCATGTCGCGCATTGATGGTGGCAACCGCTCGTCCTCCCCCAAGGGCCCGGTCACGGAGCGCTCCGGAGCGGAGCGTCCGGACACCGCCGCCAAGGGTGCGCAGCCGGGCGCGGGGACGAAGGGCGGCCAGACGCACCGCGCGGTGCAGCCCTTCCAGGGGCGCAGCGACTTCGAGCCGGACCGCCGTCCCACGCCGCGCGCCACACCGGCCGTGGCTTCACCGGGCACCGCGGCGCAGGACCTCGCGGCCGCCGCCGGGGCCGACGCCGAATTGGAATTGCTCTCCGAGTTCCCCGACCAGGCGGACGCCCAGGGCGGCCTCGCCTCCGCGATGCTCCACGCGCACGCGAACGAGCCTGCCTCGCAGGCCCGCATCGTCGAGCGCCTGAAGCAGGACGGCCGACTGGAATCCCTCTTCGGCGAGGTGTTCCGCGAGGGCAACCCGTACGTCGAGCAGCCGCACCGCAACGCCGTCGTGCGTGCGCTCGACACCGCGCTCGCGCGGGGCACGGTGACGGGTGAGGAACTGCGGGCCTTCGCCCGTGGTGCCTACGCGCAGGAGTGGAAGCAGATCGGCTCCGAGCTGGCGGCGCCCGCCGCGCCCGGAAAGAAGTAGCCGGCACTCCTCCACCGCTCGCGCAACGCGTCCCCTCCTTCCTGCGGGCCCCCCGGCCTCGCGTCGTCTCCCCTCATGCACGCTCCTCGTCGACGAAGCTCGGTTTTGGGCCGGCGGACGCCAACGTCCTGCCGCCCTGTCGTGGTGCGCCGCGCGCAGGGCCCGAACCATGCCCGGCTCCGCCCGCCGCCTCCGAGCCGGTGCGGTGGAAGGACGCGACCTGCACGCCGCTCGGTGTGAGAACCGCACGCGCGCTACGGAGCGCCGAGCCACAGGAGCAGCAGCGCACCGCGAAGCGTGGGAGCGGGCATCGTCGTCACCTCCGCGTCAGGTACCGAGGCGTCCCACGAGCGCACCGCGCACCGACTGGGCGATGACGCGTGCGTTGGCGGAGAGCTCCTCGGGCAGCCAGTAGTAGAGAACCTTGCCGTCGGTCTCCACCTTCGAGCGCAGGAAGGTGAGGCCGCCCGTCCCGGCGCGCTCGGGGCTCTTCGGGAAGCAACGGCCGCACAGACACGGCAGCTTCGGCTGCGCCTCGTGCGAGGTGAGGTTGGTGGGGCCGCCTCCGGTGTCCTCACCGCCCGCTGTCTGGAGCAGCAGCGCCGCGTCCGCCGCGGACAGCGCCCGAGGAGTCTGCAGTGACATGCCCAGCGCGCCCTTCGCGGCCTGGATGCCCTTGCCGGACTCGAAGCGAATCTTCGGGATGAGCGCGGTGACGTCGGTGATGGGAATGGTGTTGGGGCGGGAGCGCCAGCCCTCGGCGTCGGACTTGAGTCCTTCGAGCACCGCCACCAGCCAGAGCGCCTCGTTGGGCGGACGCACGGTGAAGAGGAAGAGGCGCCCGCCCGAGCTCAGCGACGCCAGGTGCTTGCTGTTGCTGCGGTAGCGGTCCATCGGAAGCACGTCACCGGGCTTCTTGCCGGCGGCCTCCTTCTCGAACACCGCCTTGCTGATGATGGCCAGCATGTCGGGCATGTCGTCGAGTGTACCAGGGCGCATAGAGTCCACCGCAATGCCCGACCTGGACCCGGCCACGGTGCGGTTGCTCGACGAGGACGTCGCGGTGCGGCGCGAGGCGGTGGGCGATGTCGACACCTCCGCGCTTCCGGGACGCTACGCCCTGCGGCAGGCCCTGCTCACCGACGAGGACGCGGAGGTGCGCGCCACGGCCGCACAGCGGCTCGGTGGGACGCGGGATGCGCGCTTCGTGCAGGCACTGCTCGATGCGCTCGCGGACCCGATGCCGCTGGTGAGGGACAGGGCGTGGCGCGCGCTGGCACGGATGGGGGCACAGGCACTGCTGCCGCAGGCGGTGCGCGCGGTGCGGGAAGAGCCCGTGTGGTGGGTGCGCCGGGCGGTGGTGCGGGCGTCTGCGTCCGTCGCGGGCTCGGGTGCGCTGGACGTGCTGCTCGGCGCGCTGGAGGATCCGTTCTGGCGCGTGCGCCATGCGGCGGTGCAGGCACTGGCGTGGATTGGGCTGGACAACCCTGTCGCGCGGCAGCGCGTGCGAGAGGCCACGCATGGCACTACTCAGGAGCCCATGCGCTCCGCGGTGGCGTGGCTGGAGACGGCGTGGAATGTGGCGCCTTCGGCCCAGGCAGCGGAGCACGCACCCGCGCTGCACGAGGCACCGCGCACGGAGCGCTCGGAGTCTGTCAGCAACGAAGACCCGGCGGTGACGACGGCGCGGCTGGAGGCCACTCCCGCCTCCGCGCTCTCCGCTCGCGAGTTGGTGGAGTGGCTGGGCGACCCGCATGAGCCGCTGCGACTCCTCGCACGTCGGCGCCTCCGCGAGCGGAAGGATGTGGACGCCCTGCTCCTCGCGATGCGCTGGCTGGACGAGCCTCGCGTACCGCATGCGGCGGAGGAGGCCCACGCGCTGCTCGAACGCATCGACGTGGAAGACGTCGAGCTCGCATCCCGGATTCTCGCCGCGTCACCCCGCCCTGGCGCGGTGGCCTGGGCCTCGCGCATCGCGGTGGGCAGAGGGCACTCCGAGCTGCTGGAGCGAGTACGTCTCCTGCTGCGCCACCCCGAGCCCGCCCTGCGGCGCGCGGCGCTCTCCGGCCTCGTCTACGATCCTGACAGTCTCGAGGCCGTCCTCGCGGCGCTCGAAGACCCGGACGAGCGCGTACGCGCGGAGGTCATCGCCGCCTGGGAGCGCAGGCCCCCAGCACGCGCCACCGCCGAGGCGTTCGCGCTGGCACTGGCGCGCTTCGCACCCCGCGCCTCCACGACTCGCGAGCGGCGCGCCGTGGCCGTGGCGGCCATGTTCCTGGAAGAGCCCGAGCTGCTCATCCACGCCTCACGCGATGAGGACCCGGCCGTGCGTGCCGTGGCCTTGCGTGCACTCGCGTCGCTCGACCTGCTCACGGAGACCGAGCGCCAGGAGGCCGAAGCGCACGAGGACCCGTGGCTTCGCTCCGCGGTGCTGGACGCGGACTCCGCGCTCCGAGTCTGCGCGGAGGACCCGGACCCCACGCTGCGCCGCACCGCGCTCGAGCTACTGCTGCCCCTGGGCCGTCGGCTCGCGGGACGCACCGCACACGCCACGAAGCGGACCGAGACAGCATCAACGCGGCCCTCCGAAAACGCCTCACACGCACTGGACTCACGCGCACTGGATGAACAGGACGACGGTGCAGCGTGGACCGAAGAAGCCGACGACTCCACGGAAGAGCAGGACCTGAGCACCGCCGCCCTCGCCTGCTCTCAATCTCCCGACGCATGGCTGCGCGCCCGCGCCGCCGAGCTGCTCTCCCCTACCCGTGGCCGCGAAGAGCTGCGCGCCCTGCTGCGCCTGTCGCTCGACACCGCGCCCATGGTCCGCTCGGCGGCGGCCTCCATCCTGGAGTCGTGCGCCACGCTCGACGCGCTCCTCGATGACCTCCTGCACGGCCCCACGCGCGAGCGCGATGAAGCCCTGCGCACCTCCGCCTGGACCTGGCGCCTGCGCCTCGCGGATGCCTCCGCCTTCGAGCACCTCCGCTCCGCCCTCCTCGGCAACGCAGAGCCCGAGCGCGTCGTCGCCCACCTCGAAGCCCTCACCCTCGTCTTCCCCGACGAGCTCATCGCCTCCGAGCCCGCCCTCGCGCGCCACCGTCCCACGCGCCCCGCACAGCCGCGCGCCGCTCCCGCCCCGCGCCCCGCCGTGCCGATCCACACGTCCTCGCGCCCTCTGGGCCGCACGGGCCTCACCGTCTCGCCGCTGGTCCTCTCCGGCGCGCACCTCACCTCGCCCCAGCCCTTCTTCGAAGCGCACGAGGCCGGCCTCAACACCTTCTTCTGGGAGCCGCGCTACGCCGCCCTCACCCAGTTCCTCCGCGGTGGCCGCACCCTGCGCGACGGGCTCGTCATCGTCGCCGGCAGCTACTTCTCGGGCGCCGCGGCCCTCCGCCGCGACGTGGAGACCGCGCTCCGCCGCCTTCGCACCTCGTGGCTCGACGTCTTCCTCCTCTTCTGGGTCCGCTCCCCCGAGCGCCTCAACGCGGAGGACTTCGCCGCCCTCGAACGACTGCGCACCGAGGGCAAGGTCCGCACCTTCGGCTTCTCCACGCACCTGAGAGACCTCGCCCGCGACGCCCTCCGCCAACATCCCTGGCCCGTGGTGATGACCCGCCACAGCGCCGCGCATCCCGGCGCGGAAGGAACGTTCCTTCCGGAAGCCCATGCCCGAGGCACCGGCGTGCTCACCTTCACCGCCACCTGCTACGGCCGCCTCCTCCAGCCCGCCGCCGACACTCCGCCGGACTCGCCGCTGCCCACGGCCGTGGACTGCTACCGCTACTCCCTCACGCAGCCCGGCGTCAGCGCGTCCCTCACCGCGCCTCGCAGCCGCCGCGAGCTGCTCCACAACCTGGACGTGCTCTCCCGGCCGTACATGGAGCCGGACGCCCTGCCCGCCATGCGCGTCCACGGCGAGCGCGTGCGTGCCCGGAGCCGCCAGCTCGACGCGCTCGTCCGCCGCGCTCCGGGTGGGCCGCGTGATGCACTGCTCGCGCTGCTGGAGGAGGACGGCCCTCCCGACGCGGGTGACCTTCCCTCCTCCTGACGGATGTGGTGTGCTTCGCCTCGCTCCTGGGGCCGCGTGCAGCCAGCCTTCCGTCCGCGATGTCACGTCGCGGCTGCCTGTGACTCCCATTGAAGGACGAAGCGGTGCGAGGTCCGCCTGGCGGGCTTCCCCGACCTCGCCCGCATCTGCCGTGCAGGTGGCGGTGGCCCCAGGAGCCTGCAGTCCTCCACAGCGGTCGGAGCGCCGGAATGGACCTCGTTGGCCTCATCCTCGAGCTGAAGCCCCTGCTGGCCGACCCCGAGGCGAACTTCGACCGCATCGTCGCGCTGCTGGAGCGCCACCAGGGCCTCGCCGAGTACGAGGTCGCCCGCTTCTACGTGAGCCGCTCCTGGCTGGAGCCCGTCGCCCGCCGCCTCAAGAGCGTGGACCCGCGCGAGCGGCTCCAGGCCGTGCGCCTCATCCCCCTGCTCTTCGCCCGTGCCAGCGCCGCCGGGCAGCTCCGCCGCCGCGTGAAGGACCCGGACTCGCGCGTGGCCGCCCATGCCCGCGCCGCCGTGCGCCGCCTGGGCCTGGCGGACGTCTCCCCGCCCGACACGCGCGCCGACCCGCCGCGCCATCCCAGCGCCACATCCATCGGTGGCTGGAATCCCACCGGCTGGAACTTCGGCCTCTACCCGAGCATGAACGCGCCGGTGAAGCGCAAGGCCGCGCTCACCGCCGCCCTGCCCGTGCTGAAGACGCGCGCGGACGTGGCGAAGCTCGTGGGCGTGCCGGTGGCGGAGCTGGACGCGCTGATGCGCCCAGGCTCGGAGGCCGGCTCCGGCTACGTGGAGTTCGACGTGCCCAAGCGCTCCGGAGGCGTGCGCCGCCTCTGTGCCCCGCGCGCGAAGCTCAAGGCCGTGCAGCGCGCCATCCTCGACAAGCTCCTCGCGCACCTGCCCACGCACCCGGCCGTGCACGGCTTCGTCCCCGGACGCTCCACGGTGACCAACGCGAGCCCGCACGTGGGCTCCACGGTGGTGGTGCGCGTGGACCTGGAGGACTTCTTCCCCACGGTGCACTACCGGCGCGTGAAGGGTCTCTTCGAGGCGCACGGCTACGGCGACGAGGTGGCCTCGGTGCTCGCCGGCCTCACCACGTGGCGGCCCCGGCTGCCGGACGGCACCGTGGCGTGGCCCGGCGTGCTGCCGCAGGGCGCGCCCACGTCGCCCGCCATCGCCAACCTCGTCTGCCGCCGCATGGACGCGCGCCTCACCGCGCTGGCGAAGAAGGCGGGCGCCACGTACACGCGCTACGCGGATGACCTGTCCTTCTCCTTCAAGAAGCAGCCCGAGAAGCCAGGCCGCTTCCTCTGGTGGGTGAACGCCATCCTCCAGCAGGAGGGCTTCGCGGAGAACGCCGCCAAGCGCCGCATCATGCGCCAGGGTGGCCGCCAGCGGGTGACGGGCCTCACCGTCAACCAGCAGGTCTCCATCCCCCGCGAGGAGCGCCGCCGCTTCAAGGCCATCCTCGCCAACTGCCGCCAGCACGGCGTGGAGTCGCAGGCGCGCGGGCGCCCGGACTTCCCCCAGTGGCTGGAGGGCTACGCCGCCTACGTGCGCATGGTGCACCCGGAGCTGGGGGAGCGCTGGCAGCGCGAGGTGAAGGAGCTGCTCGCCCGATGAGTACCTGGCAGGAGCTGGTGGCGCGCGTGGCCGCCGAGCCCGAAAGCAACGATGCGCGGCTGGTCTGCGCGGACGTCCTCTGCGGCACCGACGACGCACGCGTCGAGCTCATCCACGCGCAGGTGGCGCTGAGCGGGCGCATGGACCCGGCTCGCAGGCAGGCCCTCACGAAGCGCGTGGAGACGCTCCTGTCCGAGCATGGCCGCAAGTGGCGCCAGCCGCTCGACGAGGCCCACGCGAGCGACGCGGCCTTCTCCCGGGGCTTCATCGAAGAGGCCACCCTGTCCGAGGCCCACCTCGCGAAGCACGGCGAGGCGCTGTTGGCGCGCGAGCCGCTGCACCGGCTGACGGTGGAGACGAAGGACGGCAAGGGCCTGGCGCTCGCCGCCGGGCAGCCCTGGTTCGAGCGCATCCGCCAGCTGAGGCTCACCGGCTCCGGCGTGACACGCGCGGCGAAGGCGCTGGCCTCCGCGACGCACGCAGGCCACCTCGCGAGGCTGATGCTGGCCGGCGCCGACGACGAGGCCGTGCAGGCGGTGGCTGGTGGCAAGGCGCTGGCGGGACTGCGCTCCCTGAGCGTCTCCGGCGCCGAGCTGTCCGACGCGTCCGCAGAAGCCCTGGCGAAGGGGGCGCTATCGCTGGAGGCGCTCTACCTCTCCGGCACCGGCCTGTCCGACGAGGGCGCCGAGGCACTGGCACGCGGCACCGCGCTCGGCGCGCTCCGGCTGCTGGCCCTCAACCGCAACAGCCTGTCCGATGAGGGCGCCCAGTCGCTCGCGGCCAGCAAGACGCTCCTCCAGGTGGAGCGGCTGGAGCTGTCCCGCAACGAGCTGAGCGAGGAGGGAGCGCTCGCGTTCCGTACCGCCAAGGCGATGCCGAAGCTGCGCCGGCTGGAGCTCATGGACATGGGCCTGGACCGGCGCGAGCTGGAGCCGGTGCGCAAGCGGCTGGGCGCGGGGCTGCGGCTCTGACAGCCCCGCGCGAGGGGCCTGGCTACTCCACCTCGAGGATGGGCTCGCCCTCCTCGTCCAGCAGGAGCTCGCAGTAGATTTTCCCGTAGGAGTCACACTCCACGAAGCCGGTGCCCGCGGGGGAGTCCACCCTCCAGTAGCAGACGCGCGCGCCGTAACAGGACACGGTGGAGCCATCCACGCACTTGACGCTCACCGTGCAGGGGCCGGCCTTCTGCCCGTACGCCCACGCCACCGCCGGCACCAGCGCACCCACAGCGGTGAGCACCGCCACCAGCACTGCCATCCACTTCGACATGGCCTTCCTCGCTTTCGGACAAACGGGGTTGTCGCGATTCATGGTGAGCGAAGGAAGGACGCACGTCAATGCAACGGGGTTGCGCATGTCCCCCGATAACCGACGCATCCCCATGGCGGCGCGCGGGGCGCACCGTGTGGGCCCCCGCGCACCCAGCCCCAAGACTCAGGGCATGGCCACTGTGCCGGGAGAGCAGCGGGTTCCCCGGACGCCCTGACCCAGCGTGCCGTAGAGGTTGCTGCCCCAGCTGAGCACGGTGCCGTCCTCCAGCATGGCCATGGAGAAGTCGCTGCCGGCGGACACGTGGCGGGTGGAGGCCAGTCCCTTCACGAGCACGGGCTCCGCATGCTGGAGGCTGTCCCCGTTGCCGAGCTGACCGTGGGAGTTGCGGCCCCACGTCCAGACGGCGCCCTCCGGACTCACGGCGAGCGAGTGCCGGGCTCCGGTGCCAATGGCCGTCACGCCCGTCACGCCCGCCACGGCCCCCGGCACCAGGCGGGGCTTGATGCTGGTCGTGCCGAGCTGGCCGAAGCCGTTGTCGCCCCACGTCCACACCGTGCCGTCCTCGCGCCGGGCCAGCGTGTGGTACGCGCCGGCCTGCACCTCCACCACGCCGTTCAGCGCCAGCACCGGCACCCGCGAGTAGCGCGTGGTGGTGGTGCCGTCGCCCAGCTGCCCGCTGGCGTTGTAGCCCCAGCCCACCAGGGTGCCGTCGTCGAGCAGCGCCAGCGAGTGGTGGTCTCCGCCCGCGACGGTTCGCGCGTCCTCGAGGCCCTCCACCTGCACCGGCATCAGGCGCGACTCGGCGGTACCGTCCCCGAGCTGTCCGAAGGCGTTGTAGCCCCAGGTCCACACGGTGCCGTCCGAGCGCACCGCCAGCGAGTGGTAGCTGCCGGCGGCAATGGCCTTCACGTCCGACAGGCCCTCCACCCGCACCGGCAGCTGCCGCGAGGACGTGGTGCCGTCGCCCAGCTGGCCGAAGCCGTTGCCGCCCCACGCCCACACCGTGCCGTCCGAGCTCAGCGCCAGCGAGTGGTACACGCCCGAGGCCACCGCCTCCACGTTCATCAGCCCACTCACCGCGGCGGGCGAGGAGCGGCCCACCGTGGTGCCGTCCCCCAGCTGGCCGTAGGTGTTGTCACCCCACGCGTGCACGGTGTGGTCCGCCAGCAGCACCAGCGCATGCTGGTGCCAGGCGCGCACGTCGAGCACGGGCGGCCGGATTTTGGGCCCCTGCACCTTCACCTCCACCGGCTCCAGGCGCGGGCCCGAGAGCACCTCTCCCAGCTGGCCGTACTCGTTGCTGCCCCACGAGCGCACCGTGCCGTCGCGCAGGAGCGCCAGGGCGTACTGCTCGCCCGCGGCCACGGCCACGGCGTCCGTCAGGCCCGGCACCTGCTTCGGCACGCCCGCGGACGTGTACGAGCCGTTACCCAGCTGGCCGAGGCTGTTGTCACCCCAGGCCCACACCGTGCCGTCCGAGCGCACCGCCAGCACGTGGTGCGCTCCCGCGGACACGGCGGTGACGCCCTCCAGTCCCGGCACCTGCTTGGGCAGGCTGTGGCTGGCGTTGGTGCCGTCGCCGAGCTGCCCGGACGGGTTCGTCCCCCAGGACCACAGGGTGCCGTCCAGGCGGATGGCCAGCGAGAAGGCCCGCCCCGCCGCCACGGACATGACGCCCTCCAGCCCCTGCACCCGCACGGGCACGGTGCTGTTGACGGTGGTGCCGTCGCCGAGCTGGCCGGAGGCATTGGCACCCCAGGCCCACAGCGTGCCGTCCTCGCCGAGGCCCAGGCCATGCGTCTCGCCCAGCGTCACCGCCACCATGCCGCTCAGCCGCTTGAGCTGGACGGGGGTGGAGCGGTCCGTCGTGGTGCCGTCGCCGAGCTGCCCGTTGACGTTGCTGCCCCAGGCCCAGACGGAGCCGTCCGCGCGCAGCGCCAGTGACGTGTCCCCGCCCGCCGCGACGGACACCGCGCCCGACAGGCCATCCACCACGGTCGGCGTGGAGCGCGTCACATAGGCCGTGCCGTTGCCCAGCTGCCCCCGGTTGTTCGCACCCCACGCCCACACCGTGCCGTCACAGGCCAGCGCCAGCGTGTGCTGCAACCCGGTGGAGAGGGAGCGCACGCAGGGCACTCCGGGCACGGAGACGGGCGCGGCGCGGTGGATGCTGGTGCCGTCGCCGAGCTGCCCGGAGGCATTCTGTCCCCACGCGCGCAGCGTGCCGTCCTGACGCACCAGCAGCGAGTGCGCGCGGCCGGCCGCCAGCCGGTCCTCGCGCCCGAAGCCGCGCACCTGCACCGGCACCGGGCTCCAGCCGGCCACGCCGAGGCCGAGCTGCCCGAAGCGGTTGTAGCCCCACGCGCGCACCGTGCCGTCCTGGCGCAGCGCCAGCACGTGCAGGTAGCCGGGGCACAGCGACTTCACCCCCGACACGCCCGGCACCGCCGCGGGCTGGGAGTGCGAGGTGAGCGTGCCGTCACCGAGCTGGCCATAGCCATTGGCGCCCCACGCGCGCAGCGTCCCGTCGGCCAGCAGGGCCAGCGAGTGGGAGCGCCCGCCGCTGACGGCGGTGACGCCCTCCAGGCCAGCCACCTTCACCGGGCGGAAGCGGTCCGACCACGTGCCGTCACCGAGCTGCCCGTCGGCGTTGTCACCCCAGGCCCACACCGAGCCGTCCGTGCGCGCCACCAGCGCGTGCGCGGAGCCCGCGGCCACCGCCGTCACGCCCGTCAGCTCCGCCACCATCACCGGCGTCGAGCGCTGCACCCCGGCACCGTCGCCCAGCTGCCCCTCGTAGCCCTCGCCCCACGTCCACACCGTCTTGTCCGAGCGCAGCGCCATGGAGAAGTACGTGCCCGCCGCCACCGCCGTCACGCCCGTCAGCCCCGACACCTGCACCGGCACCGCGCGGTCCTTCGTCGTGCCATCGCCGAGCTGCCCCAGCGCGTTGTAGCCCCAGGCCCACACCGTGCCGTCGCCGCGCAGCGCCAGCACGTGGCTGCCGCCCGCGGCCACCGCCACCACGCCCGTCAGCCCCGGCACCTGCGCGGGCACCGCGCGGTCCGTCTTCGTGCCATCGCCGAGCTGGCCGGAGGCGTTGCGCCCCCACGTCCACACCGTCCCGTCCGAGCGCAGCGCCACCGAGTGGTGGCTGGCCGCGGCCACGGCGATGGCGACGCCGGACATCGCCACCCGCACCGCCGCGGTGCGCTCCGTCTGCGTCCCGTCCCCCAGCTGGCCGTAGGTGTTGCGCCCCCACGCCCACACCGAGCCGTCCGAGAGCAGGCCCAGCGAGTGGAAGCTGCCCGAGGCGAGCGACGTCACCCCGGCCAGCCGCAACACCGGCTCCGCGGAGAGGTGCCGCTCGGAGCCGCCGTGGCCGAGCTGGCCGGACGCGCCGCCGCCCCAGCCCCACAGTGTGCCATCCGCGCGCAGCGCCACCGCGTGCTGCGCCCCCGCCGCCAGGGCCGTCACCGCGCTCAAGCCCTGCACGGACACCGGGGCGGCGCGCTCCGTGGTGGTGCCGTCGCCGAGCTGCCCGGAGGCGTTGTAGCCCCACGCGAGCACGGTGCCCGTCTTGCGCAGCGCCAGCGAGCCGGAGTCCTGCGCGGCCACCGCCTTCGCGTCCGAGAAGCCCGGCACCTGCACCGGCGTGGGCCGGTCCATCCACGAGCCGTCCCCCAGCTGGCCGGAGCCGTTGGAGCCCCACGCCCACACCGTGCCGTCCGTGCGCAGCGCCAGCGTGTGGTAGGTGCCCGCGGCCACGGCGGTGATGCCGGTGAGCCCGGCCACCTTCACCGGCACCAGGCGCTGGGTGGAGGTGCCGTCCCCGAGCTGGCCGGAGCCGTTGGCGCCCCAGGCCCACACCGTGCCGTCGTTGCGCGCCGCCACGGTGAAGTCATAGCCGGCGGACAGCGCCACCACGCCCGTCAGGCCCGGCACCGGCCCGGGTACCAGCTCGGCGCTGGAGGTGGTGCCCCGGCCGAGCTGCCCGTTGAAGTTGATGCCCCACGCCCACACCGTGCCGTCCGCGCGCAGCGCCAGCGAGTGGAACTCGCCCGCGGCCACCGCCACCACATCCGCCAGCACCTGCTTCGGCGCGGCGCGGTCCAGGAGGGTGCCGTCGCCGAGCTGCCCGGAGGCGTTGCTCCCCCACGTCCACACCGTCCCGTCCGAGCGCAGCGCCAGCGAGTGCGAGTCCCCCGCCGCCACCGCCACCACGTCCGTCAGCCCCGGCACCTGCGCCGCCGCCAGGTGCTGGAAGGAGACGTCTCCCCCGCCGAGCTGTCCCGCCGTGTTGCCACCCCACGCCCACACCGTGCCCCCGGGGGCGATGTAGAGCGAGTGCTGCGCGCCCGCGGCCAGCCGGGGCAGGTCGCCCTGGGGCACCACCAGCCGGGAGGCCCGCGTTGTGGAGGTGGGGGCCTGGGGCGTGGCGGCGTCTCCAGCAGGGCCCGGCACCCGCTCGCAGCCGGCCATCAGCAGGGCTCCGAGCAGCAACCCCCACAGGGCGCGAGCTCCCGCGTTCATGTCCTTGCGCATCGGTTCTTCCTCCGGGTGTGTGCGAGCACGTCCGACTGGCGGCTCGCGCCGTCTCACGAGAGGCGAAGCGCCAGGGGCCGTCCGGCGGGGCGGTGTATACGGCCAAACCTCAGCTACTTGTACCGCGAGAACGGCCCTCGGCGCCCCTCCAGGCAGCCAGCTGTTTCAGGGTTGCAGAAGGAGCGGGGTCGTTTAGCCCCATTTCGCTCGCGGTCCACACTTCTTCACACGGATTGCATTGCGGTGGGCCCCAGGGGGCTGGCTATTGGAGGCCCATGGATTCGCCGGTTCGCTTCATCGTCTTCGCCGTCGTGACGGGCCTCATCACGCTGCTCGCCCACATCTACCTGTACCGGCGCCTGTTCGTGGATACGTCGGAGAGTCCCCGGTGGCGGCGGCTGGGCGGGTGGGTGATGGCGGCGCTGGGCGTGCCGCTCGTGCTGTCCTGGTCCGTGACGCGCTTCCTCCCCGTGGACACCACCTTCGCCATGGCCACCGCGGTGTGGACGTGGATGGGCGCGGCCATCTACCTGCTGTTCGCCTTCTGGGTGGCGGGCGGCATCCGCCGGGTGGCGGGGTGGGTGGCGCGGGCGCGGAGGGTGGGGATGGCGGATGCGAGCGCTTCAGCGGTGGGTACGGCGCTGCCGGCCCAGGTGGCCATGGCGGCGGAGACGGTGATGGCGGGTGCGAGCCGGCAGACGCAGGCGACCGCCACCGCGATGGAGCAACGGCTGACCTCGTCCGTCCCCGCCGAGGCCGTGGCCCCGGTGGCCCTCGTCGCCGCGCCGGAGCCCACCCCGGAGCCCTCCCGCCCCGTGGACGTGGAGCGCCGCCGCTTCCTCGCGCGGGCCACCGCGGGCGGCGCGCTGCTCGCCTCGGGGGGTGTCACGGGCTTCGGCATGTGGCGCGCCTTCCACGAGCCGGTGGTGAGCGAGGTGGCGGTGCGCCTGCCCGGCCTGCCCCGCGCGCTGGACGGCTTCACGATTGTGCACCTCAGCGACATCCACGTGGGCCCCGTCATCCAGCGCCGCTTCATGGACGAGCTGGTGGCGCGCTGCGACGCGCTGCGCCCGGACCTCGTGTGCATCACCGGAGACCTGGTGGACGGGAACGTGGCGTCGCTGTCCCCCGCCGTCTCCGCGCTGCGGGACTTGAAGTCCCGCCACGGCACGTACTTCGTCACCGGCAACCACGAGTACTACTGGAACGCCGCCGCGTGGGCGGACGCGCTGGAGCGCATGGACATCCACGTGCTGCGCAACCGGCACGTGCGCATCGGCGACGCGGCCGCCTCGTTCGACCTGGTGGGCGTGGATGACTGGGCCGCGCGGAACACCCGGCAGGGCTACAACCTGGACGCCGCAATCGCTGGCAGGGATGCGGAGCGCGCCTCCGTGCTGCTCGCACACCAGCCGTCGAACTGGGTGGAGGCGGCGAAGGCGGGCATGGGCTTGCAGCTCTCCGGGCACACGCACGGCGGCCAGTTCTTCCCCTTCACGCTGGCAGTGTCCGCCATCTGGCGACACGACGCGGGCCACTTCCAGGAGGGGGACAGCCATCTCTATGTCAGCCGGGGAACAGGCTTCTGGGGTCCGCCGCTGCGCGTCGGTTCACCGCCTGAGATTGTCAAGCTCATCTTGATGGCATGAGGTATAGAGTTGCATTGATATGGGTAGGGAACCGGCACAACGGGAACTCAAACAGGAACGGGCGGCGCGCACGCGGGTGGAAATCCTCGAGGCAGCCATCACCCTGTTCTCCCGCCGCGGCTTCCTCGCCACGACGATGGCGGACCTGTCCCGCGCCATCCGGATGACGCCGGGGGCGCTGTACTGGCACTTCCCCACGAAGGAAGACCTGCTGCTGGCGGCCATCGCGGAGCTGCACCAGCGCTGCGTCCGCGAGTTCGCCAGCCACCTCCAGGAGGCCCGCGAGCTGCCGGCCCGGGAGCAGCTCCAGGCCTTCACCGAGCGCACCCAGGAGTTCCTCCGCTGCCACCGCGAGTACGGCATCTTCTTCGCCATGCTGGCGGCCGAGGCGGCGGAGTCGAATGACCGGGTGGCGGACGCCATCCGCGAGAAGCTGGCCGTCTACGCGAAGGTGCTGGAGGGCATCATCCGCCACGGCCAGAAGACGGGGGAGTTCCGCCAGGACGTGGACGCGCTGCACGCGGCCCACGGCCTCTTCGGCGGGTACATGGGCGTGCTGGTGCACCAGAACCTCTTCCGCGCCACGCTGGACTACGCCCCGCTGGTGGCCGCGCTGCACCGTCTGGTGACGGACGGGACGCAGGCGAGGTAGGCCGCACAATCCCTCTCTTCCAGCCCGGGGCCCCGGAGCATCGGGGGCCTGAAATGCAACGGGCGACCCCTGAAGTCACAGGGGCCGCCCGTCTCAATTCCTCTCACCTGCTCGCGCGGCACCTACGCCGCGCCAGCGTCACGGCGCCGGAGGAGGCGGCGTGGTGATGGCGTTGACCGCTCCCGGGGTGATGCTGGTGGTGAAGTGGAAGTCCGCGAAGTTGACGTTGGTGTCGGCGGAGTCCGCGCCGCGCGACAGCGAGCCGGCCACCGTGCCGCTGTCCTCCAGCTTCGCCGTGTCCGCCGTCCCCTCACGCAGGTCGAACTTCTTCGTCGAGCCGGCGATGGTGGCCTGCGTCACGTTGCCCTCGTAGGAGATGGAGTCGACGAGCGCGTCCTGCGCCGAGTCGTAGATGGCCGCGGCATCCGGAGCACCGTTCTGGATGTAGTCCGTGGTGCCCTTCTGCAGCGTCTTCACCCCGGCGCGTCCGGCCAGGGGGCCGACCACGTTGGCGGAGCCGATGACCAGGTACTCCCCGGCGCCGAGCGCGCCACCCGGCACCTCGGACAGGGCCACCTTCTGGTAGCTCGTCATGTTGCTGCCGTTGACGAGCACGAGGAACAGATTGGTCAGCGACACAGACCTGGAGGACGAGTTGTAGATCTCCACGAACTCCATCGAGTCACCGGCGCCGGGCATGTCGTAGTCCACCTCGTTGATGACCAGGCCCGCGCCCGCGGGGACGTCCACCGTCACCTGGGCCGTCTTCTCCACGCCGCCGAAGCTCGCCTTGAGGGCGACCTGCGCCGGGGCATCCACGTTCGCGGCCGTGAAGGTGAAGGTGGCCGTCGTGGCGTCACGCGGCACGCGCACCGTGGCCGGCACCGAGCCCGCGCCCGCCGCGGGCTCCAGCGTCAGCGCCACGTCCGTCTCGTCCGTCTGCGCGGCACGGTCCAGCGTCACCGTGAAGGTGAACGTCTTGCCCGTCATCACCGTCGCCGTCTCCGGAGACAGCGTGGCGAGCTTCGGCGGCGGCGGCGTCACCGTGAGGTCCGCCTGCCGGGTGATGCCGAACAGCGAGGCGGACACCTTGCCCGCGCCCCCACCGTCCGCGTCGGCGGTGAAGGTGAAGGTGGCCTCCGTCTGGCCCGTGGTCAGCGTCACCGTGGCGGGCACCGAGCCGTAGTGCGTCCCCGCCGTGCCCGGCGTGGCCGCCAGCGCCACCGCGGGGTCCGCCGTCACCGGCCGGTCCACCGTCACCCGGAACCCGCGGGTGCCACCGGCGGGCACCGGGCCCGCCGTGAGTGCCTCCACGGACACCAGCCGCGGCGCGTCCTGGTCCAGCGTCACGGTGGTGCTGGCGCCGCTGCTGCCCAGCGTCGCCGTCACCGTGCCCGAGGTGCCCGTGGCGTCCGCGTCCGCGGTGAAGGTGAAGGTCGCCTGGGTGGCATCCGTCGCCACCGCCAGCGTCGCGTTCGCCACCCCGAAGGTGCCGAAGCCCGTCGCCGGGTCCACGCTCAGCGCCACGGTGGTGTTGGCCGGCGCCGGCCGGTCCAGCTCCACCGTCAGCGTCGCCGTGCCACCCGGCACCATCGTCACCGCAGCGGGGGTGAGCTGGTGCACCGTGGGCTGCTCGTTCTCACCCAGCACGCGCACAGTGTGCTGCTGCGTGGAGTCACCCAGCGCGGCCGTGAGGGTGACGGCGGCGGCCTGGGCCACCGGGCTCAGCTTCACCGTCGCGGACGTCTGGCCCGCGGGGATGACCACGCCGCCGCTCACCGCGGTCAGCGCCGTGGAGTCGCTGGAGCTGACGGCCACGGTGACGTCCTCGGGGAAGGTGGAGGCCATCGTCACGGTGAGCGCGGCCGGGAAGGTGTTCCCGGAGGCGGAGCCCACGCGGATGAAGGCCCCGCCCGTGAAGCCCGTCAACGCGGGCAGCGGCGGCAGCGGGACGCGCAGGTCGCGCGCGCTGCGCGGCAGCAGCTTGTACTCGTTGAAGCCGAAGGTCAGCACGCCCGTCAGGGAGAGGTACTTCGTGCCTGGCGCCTGCAACGGGTAGTCGAAGGCCTGGTCATCCACCTTGAGGCCCGTGGTGGCGCCGTCGCCGCTCGGGTTCTCGTCGACGATGAATTCGTCGAAGCTGTTGGTGGCGCCGGTGAGGGTGACGTCGCGCACCTGCAAGAGCACGCCGTCCAGCTTGTCGGCACGAGGCCCGCCGGTGCGCACCTCCTCGGTGCGGACCACCACGGGGTCCGGCAGCGTGTTGCCCGCGCTGCGCTTGGTGAACGTCACGTTCGTCAGCTCCAGCACGCCGCGGAACAGCGCCAGCGTCGCCTGGCTGATGTCCAGCCGGTCGCCCACGGCGACGTCCGCCTTGGGGGCGAAGACGTAGATGCCGGAGTAGTCCGCGCTCTGGCCCTGCGGCGAGGCCTGGACGAAGTAGCCGCTGGTGCCGGTGGCGTTCAGCGCGGTGACGATGACGTCGGACACCGCCACCTTGGTGTTGAGCAGCGCAATGGCGCCGTTCACCGGCGTCTTCATCTCCTGGATGGTGGTGGGGCACGAGGCGCCGTCGGGGTTCGCCGCGGCGCACGGGTCACACGCGTTGCCCTGGCCGTCGCCGTCCACGTCCGCCTGGTCCGGGTTGGCCAGGTACGCGCAGTTGTCGCCGGGCGTCAGCACGCCGTCGGCGTCGGGGTCCGAGGGGTCCGTCTTGTCGCAGGTGCCGCCGGCCTGCGCGGGGCAGCCGTCGCACGCATCACCCTTGCCGTCCGAGTCCCCATCCGCCTGGTCGCGGTTGGTGAGGAAGGGGCAGTTGTCCTTCCAGGTGGCCACGCCGTCGCCGTCGTCATCCGCGGGGTTCGGGATGGTGCAGGTGGTGGCGTTGGCCGCCAGCGGGCACGGGTCGCACGCGTCGCCCACGCGGTCCCCGTCCGAGTCCGCCTGCGCGCCGTTGTCCATGGGGCGCACCGGGTTGAAGATGGTCGGGCAGTTGTCCGCGCTGTCGACGATGCCGTCGCCGTCCTTGTCGTCCGCCTTCACCTCGCTCGTGTAGACGGTGGAGTTGTTACGGGACGCCAGCCACCTGTCGTCCGTGGAGGCCCGGCGGGGCGCGCACACCGGCTCGTTCTCCGGCGGGCCGTTGCAGGCGAACAGCGGGTAGGCGGTGCTGTTGGCCGCCTTCAGGGCCGTCAGGTCCTTGCCCACCTCGCCCTTGAGGCACACCGCCTTGGCGGCGCCGCAGACGTCCAGGGTGTCGCAGGTGTCCGTGCCCTTCAGCCCGTCCACCAGGGTGCCGTCGCCGTAGAGCGCCTTGCCGCCGCGCATCGTGAGGACCACGTCCTCCGGGTTGGCGGTGATGACCGCGCGGTGCGGCGAGGCGGCGAAGGTGCGCAGCCGGAAGATGGACAGGTCGCCCACCTTGCCCGGGGTGATGCGGCCCACCTTCTCGAAGATGTCCGTGGCGTCCGCGGCGTTGGCCGTCACCATGCGCCACAGCTGCTCGTCGGACAGCGTCTTCGCGTAATACGTCGCGTTGAGGTAGTCCGCGCACTTCAGCTCGCGCAGCAGGTTCATGGAGCCGGACTGAATCCAGTCGGTGCCCAGGGCGATATTCACGCCCAGGTGCTTGAAGGCCGGCACCATGGCCGTGTCGCCATACAGCGCGATGTTGGAGCGCGGCGACCAGACGAGGCCGGTGCCCCGCGCCGCCATGCTGGCCATCTCCTTCGCCGTCAGGCCGATGCCGTGGATGATGGACGTGCGCGCGAAGAGCACGTCGGAGTTGCCCGAGGACAGGCAGCGGAACTCGTTGATGGCCCGGGCGTCGATGCCCTCGGCGATGTGCGGCAGGTAGGCGGCCACCTTCGGCAGCCCGGAGGATGACGGCAGCGCCGGGTAGCTGCAGCCCGTGGTCAGCGTCTCACCCCCGGAGTCGCCCAGCGGGAAGGTGTCCGAGTCCGCGTAGCCCTCCTCGAGCCCCTCCTGGCGGGCCACCGTGCTGACGTCCACGTTGCGCAGCAGGCCCGGAGCGCCACCGGCGCCCGCGACGGAGGTGGTGCCGGCCATCAGCTGCCGCAGCTCCTGGAAGCCGATGATGTCGCTGGCCGTCTTGCTGCCGTTGTTGTCCACCCGGGTGTGCCCGCCCAGGCCCCGGCGCCAGTCCTGGCGCTGCTCGAAGCGCTCTTCCGTGCCGACGTACGGCTTGTCGGGGAAGGTGATGTGGTCGTGCGGGTTGATGAGGCCCGGGGAGATGACGCCCGTCGGGCACGACACCTGCGTGGCCTCGGCGGCGCCGGCCGCGGCGGCGCAGTCACACGCGGAGCACTGGATGATGCCCTGCGCGTCCACCAGCACCTGGCCGCCCAGCAGCGTCTCGCCGTCCTTCAGCACCACGCCCGTGAAGAGGCGCGCGCCGTTGCCGGCCTTCGTCACCGCGCAGGTGGCCCCGTCCGGAAGCGCCGGCGCGGACGCGGCGGCGCAGCGGGTGGTGGCGAAAGAGCAGTCCGAGGCGCAGGCATCACCGTCGGCGATGTTGCCGTCGTCGCATACCTCCAGGCCGTCCACGCGCCCGTTTCCACATTGGGCGCTCCCCGTTGGCGTCGTCGTACAGTCCGCCTGGCAACCGTCACCGCTGGTGGTGTTGCCGTCGTCGCACTGCTCGCTTCCCTCCTTCACGCTGTTGCCGCAGACGGGCGGGGCAACGCCGCAGCCATCTCCCTTACAGGTAGGGTCGTCCGAACATCCGGCGTGGAAGAGCAGGACCGCGCCGAGCGCGGCCAGCAAGAGGCGTGGGGACATTCGCATTTCGTGAGTCTCCCGGCGGACACCGCCACGGGGAAGGTGGCAGGTCCTTGGCACGCCGGAGCGTACCCCGTGAAACATTTCAGCGACACCTTACGTACTGAGTCCAGAGCCCTGGAGTCGCAACGGGGCGGATGTAGCCTGGAGTGTGTTGTCACCACACTCCAGGTGCAACAGCACCCGCATTCCCACCCCGATAGAGTTCTCTCGCCATGACCTCGCACACCCAGACGAGTCCCGTCTCGCGCTTCCTCGACAGCCACCTGCGACGGGACGCGCAGGGTCGGGAGCTGTCCGTGGCCCGCTTCATGGCGGGCCTGTCCGGTGCCTCGGTGGTGGTGGCGGCGGCGCTGGGGCCCTCGCTGGGCTGGGGGCTGACGCAGGCGCTGATGGGGCTGTCGGCGGTGCTGTGCGTCTACTACACGGTGCTGTGGCGGGTGCTGCGCTCGGGCGTGTTCCACCCGGCGGTGCCGTGGATCAACGTGGCCATTGAAGTGAGCATCCCCGCGGTGGTGCTGGCCTTCGACCTGCGCTACCAGGGGCCCGTCTACGCGCTCACCGCGCCCACGCTCGTCATCTGGCCCACGCTGATTACGCTGGCCACGCTGCGCAGCAACCCGCGGCTGGCGCTGTCCGCCGGCATCCTCGTCGCCGCCGAGTACCTGGGCATCTACTTCCTCTTCGTGCGCCCGCTCCTGCCGGACGAGACGCTCATCACCCTCACCCCGCGCTTCATCGCCACGCGCGCCTTCTTCTTCGTCGCAGCCGGCGTCTTCACCGCCATCCTCGCGCGCCACTTCCTCCAGCTCACCCGGGGCGCGCTGTCCGCCCTGCGCGAGCAGGAGGTCATGGGCAAGTACGTGCTGCATGAGCGCATTGGCGCGGGCGGCATGGCGGAGGTGTACCGCGCCACCTACTGCCCCGAGGGCGGCTTCCAGAAGGCGGTGGCCCTCAAGCGCATCCTCCCGGCCTTCACGGACAACGAGGAGTTCGTCACCCTCTTCCGCCACGAGGCGGAGCTGTGCTCCTCGCTCAACCACCCCAACATCGTCCAGGTGTTCGACCTGGGCCGCCACGGCGGCACCTACTTCCTCGCCATGGAGTTCGTGGACGGGCTGCCGCTGAGCAGCCTCTCCAAGGCGCTGGGGCGCAAGCCGCTGCCACTGGCGGCCGCCACGTACGTCGCCGCGGAGCTGGCGTCCGCGCTGGACTACCTCCACCGGAAGACGGGCCCGGACGGCCAGCCGCTGCACCTGGTGCACCGCGACCTCAACCCGCCCAACGTGCTGGTGTCGCGCTTCGGCGATGTGAAGCTGTCGGACTTCGGCATCGCCCGGGGCGCGGCGCGCGCGCAGCTCACCATGGCCGGCAGCGTGCGCGGCAAGCTGGGGTACATGGCCCCGGAGCAGGCCATGGGCCGGCCCTTCGACGGGCGCGCGGACCTCTTCGCGCTCGGGCTCACCCTCTATGAAGCGCTCACCGGACGACGCGCACTGCACGCCGCCACGGATGAGCTGCTGCTCCGCGCGGCGGTGGACCAGCAGGTGGAGCCGCCCTCGCGCCTCAACCCGGAGGTGCCCGCGGCGCTGGACGCGGTGGTGATGCGCCTCCTGGAGAGGGACCCGGCGCGCCGCACCGCCACCGGCGCGGAGCTGCGCTCGCAGTTGCTTGCCCTGGAAGGCGCGGCTGCACCCTTCCCCCGCGGGCAGGCGCTGATGGCGCAGGCGGCGCGCGAAGCGCAGGAGCAGGCGCGCCGCGCGGTGGCGGCGCAGGAGGAGGCGGACCACGTGCCCACCAGCCGCAAACTCACCGCACGGGCCTGACGTCCGCCGTCCTCGGGCCCTCGGGTAGGAGCGGGCGGGCAGGCGCGCAAACCGCTGCGCCCCCCGCGCCGTCCGCGCTATCAAGGCGCCGCCGATTCCCCACCAGGAGCCCGCACCTTGGACGTCGCCGTCCTCACCTACTCCGGCCTGCCCCAGCTCGACGCGTTCGACTCCCCGCTGCTGCCCGCGCTGGCGGACCTGGGCGTGGACGCGCGCCCCGTCGTCTGGGACGACCCGGCCGTGGACTGGCGCACCGTGCGCGTGGCCGTGGTCCGCTACACGTGGGACGCGCACCTGCGGCGCGACGAGTTCGTCGCCTGGGCCGAGCGCGTGGGCCGCCTCACCCGCCTCTACAACCCGGCCGACGTCCTGCGCTGGAACACGCACAAGCTGTACCTGCGCGAGCTGGAGGCGAAGGGCGTCCCGGTGACGCCCACCGTCTGGGTGGAGCGCGGCGGCAGCCTGGACGTGGGCGCGCTGACCCGTGAGCGCGGCTGGGACGCGGTGGTGCTCAAGCCCGCCGTGTCCGCGGGCGCGCTGAAGACGTACGTCTTCCCCCGCTCGGACGCGAAGGAGGCCACCGCCCGCGTCACCGAGTTGGCCGCCGAGTGCGAGGTCATGGTGCAGCCCTACCTCACCGCCTTCGAGACGGAGGGCGAGCGCAGCTACATCTACTTCGACGGGGCCTTCAGCCACGCGGTGCACCGGCCGCCCACGCTGCAGGGCGCGCCACGCGGCTTCTCCGAGCCCCGCACCTTCACGCCCGACAACCCGACCGAGTCGCGGCTGACGGAGTCCGTGCTGGAGGCCATCGGCCAGCCCTTGCTCTACGCGCGCGTGGACGTGGCCACCGACAACGCCGGCCACACGCGGCTCCAGGAGGTGGAGGTGACGGAGCCGCGCCTCTTCCTCTCGCTCGACGCGGGGGCACCGGGCCGGCTGGCCCGGGCCATCGCCGCGAAGCTGTGAGGCGTTAGCAGCCTAGAGGCCGCACACCTTCGGGTCCGCGTTGCGGAAGGAGCACAGCAGCTTCGGCAGGCGCTTCTTCCAGAAGGACCAGTCGTGCGCGGCGCCCGGCTCGTTCCAGTGGGCCACGGTGTAGCCCTTGGCCTTGAGCGCCGCGACGAACTGGAGGCTGGACTGGCAGTCGTCGCCGCCCGGCTCGTCGTCGCGGGTGCAGCCCGCCGTGGGCGAGCCGTGGTCCACGTAGAAGCGCAGCGCCACCACCGGGTCCTGCCCCGCGCGGACAATCATCGCGTTGCCGTCGTCCCGGTCCACCTGCCCGTCATGCGGCCAGAAGAGCGAGCCGGACTGGCAGCCCACGAAGCCGAAGCGCTCGGGCATCTGGAAGCCCGCGTACGCCGAGATGAGCCCGCCCAGCGACGCCCCGGCGATGCCCGTGTCCTGCGGCCCTGTCTTCACCCGGAAGGCCGCCTCCACGCGGGGCATCAGGTCGTCGCGCAGGAAGCCCAGGTACTCGTTGCCCAGCGGCGTGGGCCAGTTCGGGTCCTTCTTCGGGGGGAAGGTGTACTGCGCCAGGCGCACGTTCTGGTTGGGCAGCGCCACGAAGACGAGCACCGCCGAGTCCCCCGGGTGCGCCGCGTACCAGGCGTCCGCGGCGTCCGCGAAGGACTCGCGGGTGAGGCTCTCGTTGCCGTCGTGGAAGTACATGACGGGCAGCGCCGGGCAGTCCTCCCCGTCGTAGGCGGCGGGCGTGTAGACGAAGACGTCGCGCGCATCGTTCAGCGCGGTGGCGTGCACTCCGTACCACGCGGTGAGCCGGCCCTTCGTCGTGTCCTGCAGGCCCGGGTACACCAGCGAGTTGAACTGCCCCACGTCGTTGCGGTTGAGGCCGTCCCACACCACGTGGTGCGCGGCCGGGTCCTGGAAGTAGTTGCCGGCCTTCACCAGCTTGTACGGCTGCGGGCCGGTGCGGGGGATGTCCACCTCCGCCACGTACAGGTCCGTGTCCCGCACCTGCACCAGCGGCGTGGCGGTGGCGGACCACTCGTTGAAGGCGCCCGCCACGAAGGTGTCCCGCCCGGCGTCGCCGCGCACGAAGAAGGCCACCCGGGGACGGATGGAGCGGGTGTCATTCACCAGCGGCGCGCCGCCCTGCTCGGCCACCGCCGCCACGAAGCGGTCGATGGCCGCCACGCGCGCCTCGCCCGTCGTCGCGCGGCTCATCTCCAACTGCAGCTGCGACAGGAGCGACATGGGCGCGCCGTGCACCACCGTGTCGCGCTGGCACGCCGAGGGCTCCTGGGGCCCGGCGTCCACCGTCCCTCCGTCGGGGAACGTCTGGGTGAAGGGCGGGGGCGGCGGGGTTCCGGAAGCCGGGGAATCATCACAGGCGGCCCACAGGGCCGCGCACAGCAGGACGGCGGACAGACGGCGCATCACGTTTCCAGGAGGCTGGGGGGCCTTGACGGAGGGGCGATCAGCAGGCGCCGCATGGGACCTGCGACAGCATGTGGGGGTAGGTGTACTACAGGCCCCGGCTCGCGCGCGAGTGGGGGTCCCCGGGCCCGCTTCCGCCCATTCGTGGACCCGTGGACAACCTGTTGCGCCTTGTGCCGCACGCCGCCCTGAGGGAGGTTATGCAGTCCTCATGGCCCGCGCTCTGTTGCTCTCGCTGCTCGTGCGTCAGCACATGGCACTGAAGGAAAGGTTTCGCGCCAAGTACCCACACCCGTGGCTGGTGTGGGAGGCAGGCGCCTGGAACGTCCCTGAGACGGTGGAAGGCAACGTGGCCGCCACGCGGCTGCCGCTGACGGACCTCCGCGACTGCCTGCCTGCCGGGGACGCCATGTGCTTCGAGCTGGTGGCCATGGCCGAGCGGGGCCCCATCGGCCTGGGGCGCTCCTCGCACAACGCCATGGTCGTCAACGACGCCACGGTGTCCCGCGAGCAGCTCGTCCTGGCCCCCACGCCGGACGGGCAGTGGCAGGTGACGCGCCTGCCCGGCTCGCGCCCCGTGTCGCTGGAGGGCGTATCGCTGGAGCCGGAGCAACCTGTCGTCCTCCGCCCGGGCCTTCAGCTCCAGGTGGGAGACGTGCGCCTCACCTTCCATGACGCGGAGGGCTTCAACGAGCGCATCGGCCGCATCGCCGCGCAGGTCCTGGCGCAGGCCGTCGCGCCCCGCTGAAGCCCCGACGTCGGACCCCGAGCCGTACCCGTAGGAGCGGGCCTGGCCGAACGCCTCACGCCGCCCGGCGAGGTGGGCCTACCGGGGACGCCCCACACTACCCAGCGAGGTGGGTCGCGCGTCCGGACCGCTGGTCGCCAGGATGACGCCGGTGGTGACGAGCGCCGCCGCCGCGCCCGCCCCGGCCCACACCCACCACTTGCGCGTCCACTTCGCGCCCCCCTGGGCCTGACCCCGCGGCCCGGGTCCGGTGAGCGACTGCGCGGTGCGCACCTCCAGCGCGCGCTGCTCGGCCTCCAGCTCCGCGCGGCGGCGGGCGGCGGCCTCGGCCTCGGCGTTCGCCGCTTCCGCGCGAGCGTGTTGCACCTGCTTGTCCTGCTCGGCGCGCTCGCGCTCCAGCCGCCGCGCCTCCTGCTCGCGGGCGCGGGCCTCCATCTCCTGCACCAGCTCGCGCACCACGGGTGCGGACGCCGTGTCCGGCATCAGCGACAGGTAGCGCCGGTAGAAGAAGGCCGCGCGGGAGAACTGGCCGAGCTGCCGGTGGCACTGCGCCATGTTGAAGAGGAAGCCCGGCAGCGGCTTGAGCCGGTACGCCTCGCTGAAGGACTTCAGCGCCTTGCCGAAGTCGCCCACGTCATACGCGAGGTTGCCCTCCGCGAAGCGCGCGCGCGCCTGCTCCTCCACCTCGGGCGACACCGCCGCGGGCTCCTCCGCCCACGCGGACGACGGCGCCCCCAGCAGCAGCAGTCCCAGCAGGAGCAGCGACAGCCGGCTACGGGGCGGCGAACGGGTCGATGACCGCATCGCGCACCCCTCCCTTCCGAGGCGCCGGCCGCGAGGAGCCCGGCGTGTGCCGCGGCGCCGTCTGGGCCTTGGCGAGCGGCACCACCAGCTCCGCGTGCTGGTCCAGCCGCACCACCCGCTCCAGCGGGACATAGCCGGCCAGCTCCACCCGCAGGCCGATGGGCGCGTTGCTCCCCGGGAACTCCTTGATGAGCGGCGTGACGCCCAGCACCTCACCCGTGTCCGCGCGCAGCACCTGCGCCCCTTCCGGGAACGAGCGCACCGTGAGGGTGACGGGCCCGTGCGCCGCGGCCGGGGGCGTCGTGTCCGCCGCCGCCACCATCGCCGTCGCTCCCACCATCAGCGGAGTGGGCGAGGGCTCGCGCGCGAACCGGAGCCCGGACCAGGTGAGCACGCCGGACACCAGCGCCAGCACCGCCGCGCCCGCGGCCAGCGCCACGCGGGGAGGCAGACGCCCCACCGCCGCGCGCATCCGCTGCGTGGGCCGCTCAGAGAGGTCCACCGCCTCGGCGGCGGCCGCCAGCTGCGCGGGCGTCGTGGGCAGCAGCAACAGCGCCGTGGTCACCTCCGCCAGGCTCTGCGGCCGCGCCTCCGGCTCCTTCGCCAGGCAGCGCATCACCAGCGCGGACAGCTGCGCCGGCAGCGGCTCGCCGGAAGGCAGGTGCGTGGGCAGCGACGGCGGCGGCTGGGTGATGATCTGCACCACCAGCTGGCCGAAGGCCGGAGCCTGGAAGGGAGGCCGCCCGGAGAGCAGCTCGTAGAGGATGTTGCCCACCGCGTAGACGTCCGCGCGCGGGTCCACCTGCAGGCCCGCGGCCTGCTCCGGCGCCATGTACGCGGGCGTGCCGATGATGGTGCCGTCCATCGTCCCCGTGGTGTTGCCCTCGGCCGTGAGGAGCTTCGCCACGCCGAAGTCCAGCACCTTCACGAAGTCCGGCTGGCCCGCGCGGTGGATGATGAAGAGGTTGTCCGGCTTGATGTCCCGGTGCACCACCCCCACCTGGTGCGCCGCGCCCAGCGCCGCGCACACCTGCACGACGATGCGCTGGATGCGCGCGAGCGTCAGCTTCTCCTCCAGGGCGAGCGACGACAGGCTCTGCCCGCGCAGCAGCTCCATCACGCAGTAGACGTGCCCGCCCGCGCCCTCGTCCACGAAGTCGAAGATTTCGACGATGTGCTCGTGGTTGATTTGATTGACGGTGCGCGCCTCCTGGAAGAAGCGCTGCACGAAGCTGCTGTCCCGCGCGTGCTCGGCCTTGAGCACCTTGAGCGCCACCTGGCGTCCCAGCCGCACATGGCGCGCCTGGAACACCTTGCCCATGGACCCCTCTCCGAGGAGTCGCTCGAGCTGGTAGTTCCCGAGCGTGGAGCCTTCCCGCAGCTCCACGTCGGACCGGTTCACGACGCCAGCCACGGCGCCCCCGGCGGTAGACAGGACGGTCTGTGCGAAGAGGTCATCGGAGCCCATGATGGGAAGAACTTTCCATGATCGGGTCCAACGGCAACCCTCTCACGACAGTCTGTCTTCCCAGGGACGGCGAACTTGTCGGGCTGTGAGAATTCGCGATGCCTCATGCGGCGAGTTTCCGAGGGAACGCCCTCGGAGGAACACCCACCCGTCCCGCCGGGGCTGTTCGCCAGTCGCCATGCCGGGGCCGCGTCCGCCCACCGGTGACTGACGGCCAACGAACAGTGCGGGAGTGACGGATTCACGACGCGGGGGCTCGGAAGTCGAAACAGGGTGGGCAGCGGGGGTGCGCGGTGGGGCCTCGGGAGAGGACCCCGCCGCGCGTCAGACGGTCACCCACACGACTTGTTGGGCTGGCACGTGCCCGCCGCGCCGTTGCTGCGCGTGCAAGCGGTGCCCTGCGGGCAGTCCGCGCTGTCCGCGCAGTCGGTGCCGTTGTTGCCGTCGTTGTCGACGCGGTCGGCGCAGAGGGTCTCCTTCTTGCCGCCGGCGGCGCAGACGCACCCGGTGCCGCAAGACTGGTTGTCGCAGTCCGCGGTGTCCGCGCAGTCGGTGCCGTTGTTGCCGTCGTTGTCCCGGCCATCGCCGCAGAGGGTCTCCCTGCGGACGCAGTTGGTCAGATTGCAGCCGAGGCCGCACTCGCCGCTCACGCAGTTCTCGTCCGAGTTGCCGGCGGCGCAGTCAATCTTCCCGTCGCCGTCGTCGTCCGCGTTGTTGGAGCAGTTGGTCTCCTGCGCCG
The DNA here is from genome assembly GCF_010894405.1 of Pyxidicoccus caerfyrddinensis. GTDB lineage: Bacteria > Myxococcota > Myxococcia > Myxococcales > Myxococcaceae > Myxococcus > Myxococcus caerfyrddinensis. Next base: position 349,409 of record NZ_JAAIYA010000002.1, on the reverse strand, counting down.
AGCCACCGATGCACATCTGCGAGGGCACCTGACCCGAGGGCTGCACGATGATGGTGTAGTCGCAGTCCAGACGGTCGGCGCAGTCGGCGCCGTCGGCGCCGTCGTTGTCGCGGGTGTCGCGGCAGTTGGTCTCCGCGCACCGGGGCGTCGTGGCGGAGTACACGCAGGCGGTGTTCGACTCGCCGGCCACGCACACCTTGGTGTTGCAGTCCGGGTCCGCGCAGTCGATTTCCGGGTCGCCGTCATTGCTGATGCCGTCGGTGCAGTCCGTCTCCGTCCGCTTGCCGCCGCCGCACGTGCAGCCCTGGCCGCAGGGCTCGCCGGTGCAGGCCGCGGTGTCCGCGCAGTCGATGCCGTTCTTCGCGTCGTCGTCCACGCCGTTGGCGCAGTCACCCTCGACGCACGCATTGACCTGGCAGATCTTCCCGTCGCCGCACGACTGCCGGTCGCAGTCCGAGTCCACGCAGTTGGCGGAACCGTCGCCGTCATCGTCGATGGGAGCGCTCTGCGCGGTCTGATTGCCGCACTCCGTCTCCTCCTTGCGGCCATTCACGCACGCGCAGCCCGTGCCGCAGGCCTTGTTGTCGCAGTCGTCGCGGTCCGCGCAGTCGGTGAGCCCGTCGTTGTCCTCGTCGCCACCGGCGCCGCAGTTGGCCTCGGTCTTCCGGCCGTTGCGGCACACGCAGCCCTCGCCGCACGCCTGGTTGTCGCAGTCGTCGCGGTCCGCGCAGTCGGCCGGGCCGTCGTTGTTGTCGTCCACGCCGTTGCCGCAGTCCAGCTCGCCGCGCCGGACGCACTCGCCATTCACGCAGTTCTGCAGGAGGGTGCAGGCCGTCTCGCAGCGGCCGCAGTAGCCGGGGTCCGTCTGCAGGTCGAAGTCCTCGTCGCTGCTGCCGTCACAGTCATCGTCCTTGCCGTTGCACTCCTCGTTGCGCGGGACCACCTGGTTGACGCAGATGATGGCGCCGTTGCGGTCACACACGGACTGGCCGGGCTTGCACGTCCCCACGCCGCTGGTGCCCGCCGGGCCCGTGTAGCAGGGCGTGTCCAGCTCATCGACGGCGCCGTCGCAGTCGTCGTCCACGTTGTTGCAGCGCTCGCCCTCCTCGGGGAGGCAGCAGTACTTCGGCCCGTCGTTGGGCAGCGCCGTGCACAGGTAGCCGTCGCCGCCACAGTCCGCGTCCGCGTCGCAGGTGTAGGGCACGTCGTTGGGGAACTCCACCTTGCAGCCCGCCGCACCGGACAGGAGCAGCAGGGCGCAGAGCGCGCGCAGCCAGGGATTGAAGGTCTTCATAAGAGGCTCAGAAGCTCCCGCCGACGACGAGGTGGAGCGCCGTGGAGGACGCGGCGCCGCCACGCCCACCCGGCTCCAGCGAGGAAGAAGAAGGGGCACTGCGCGCGGGCACCACCACCAGCCACACCACGCTGCCCGCGGTCACCACGCCGCCGCCGACGATGAGCGCCGTGGCGAGGTTGGCCTGCGACTGCGCGTCCAGCCGCTCCTTGCGGCTCACGTCGTAGATGCCGTCCCCGTCCGCGTCGCCCGCCCGAGCCTCCACGTCCTTGGCGCTCTTGCCCATCACCATGCCCACGCCCACCGCCGCCAGGCCCACCAGCGCGGTGTAGAGCGCCGGCCGCTTGAAGACGGAAGCGCCGCCGCCGCTCCGACCGGAGGCCCTCGCCACCGCGTCGTCGCCGGGGCCTTCCGGCGCAGGGCCGGAGATTTCCAGCCGCACCTCCACCTCTTCGCGCGCGCCGGGCTTGAGGTTCAGCGTCCGGGTGAAGGTGCTGTACTCGTCCGCGGACACCTCGAGCTGCGCGGTGCCCGGCGGCAGGCGCGCCTCCACGCTGCCCACGCCGAGGATGCGCTCGCCCACCTTCACCACCGCCGTCGACACGTTGACGCTCACCTTCAGCACCGCGCGCGGCCGGGCCAGGGCCATCATCCGGTTGGACAGCTTGGTGGTGGCCTCCTTCTGGAAGGCGGCGTCCTTGGGGTTGCGCCCCGTCACCACGTCCTCATGCACCACACGCCGGTCGCGGTCATACGTCCACGCCCGCAGCGTCCAGCCCGCGTCCTCCAGGGACAGGCGCGCGGTGGTGAGCAGGTCCGCGTCCAGCGACTCGGCCGGCTCCGAAAGGCACGCGGCCTCCGTGCAGCGCACCGCCGCGTCGTAGCCGTCCGCCAGCCGCTCGCGCGCATCCTGGAGGTTGGCCCCCAGCGTCACCATGCCGGAGGACATGGCCCCGCGCGCCAGCGCCTTCAGCCAGACGGCCGACTGCTGCGCGCCGGCCCGCTCGGGCGTGTCCAGCCCCAGCAGCACGAAGCGCGGCATCAGCTCCGTCTTCGGGTCGTCGGCGCGCAGGTCCAGCCCCATGTCGCCCGGCGGCTGCTCCTGCGTCGAGGTGTCGCTGCTGAGGTCCAGGCCCAGTCCGCCCTGCTCCTGGGCCCACGCGGGGTGGACCCACAGCGCGAGCGCCAGCAGGGCGACGGAGGAGGCGGCGGGAATACGCATACTGAACGTTCTACCCTGTCACCCCCCACAACGGAATGATCCTCGGGCACGGCCTTCCGTACCGGGGAGCAAACCCTGTCAACCGGGGTGGGACATGGCCGCCTGCCCTGCGCACGACAGGGGCGCGGCTCGGTGACGGAAGCTTGCCGGGCGCCATGCCTGTCCTCATCTCCCTTCCTAAAGGAGAGAAACGACATGGCGGATGGAACGCTCTGGATTCTCGTGGGGAACGCGAGCCGTGCACGGCTCTTCGCGACGGACGCGAAGGCGCAGGGGGACTGGCAGTTGGTGGAGGAGTTCCAACACGAAGAGAGCCGCGCCAAGGCCTTCGAGCTGCTCAATCAGCCGGACAACCCCAACGCGGGCACGCTCCACGGCCCGCCCCCGGAGAACGAGCCCAACGGCCGCAAGGAGTTGGAGCACGACCGCTTCGCCCGCGAGTTGTCCGACTACCTGGACAAGGGGCATGATCGCCAGGCCTTCGACAAACTCGTCATCGCGGCGCCTCCCGTTTTCCTCGGACGCGTGCGGCGGTTGCTGAGCTCACGGGTAAAGCAGCGCGTGCTGCTGGACGTGGACGCGGACTACTCCAACGTGCCGGCCAGGGACCTGCCTGACCGGGTGCCTGTCCTCTAGGCAGGGAAGCGCGGAAGGCACCCGCGCGCGCGGGGCTCTGGTGTATAGGGCGGGGGCAACCTCCTCGGAGGGCCCCCGTCCTCCGAGCCCCGAGACACATGTCCCCTCGCCTCCTCGGCACCCTCTCGCTTCGCGGGCGCTTGACTCTGTACGTCACCCTGCTGTCCGTCGTTCCGCTGCTGACGCTCAACTGGCTCCAGACGCGCAACGCGCGGCGGATGTTGGAGGAGCAGATTCACGCGTCGCTGCTGCGGGAAGCCGAGGGTGTGAAGGACCTGCTGGAGGCGACGCTCGCCGAGCGCGAGTCGAGCCTGCGCAACTGGGCGGAGGACTCGGACGTGCGCTCCGCGCTGCGCACCGGCAACACCCAGTCCGCGGACGTGCTGCTGGCGCTGCTCCAGCGCCGCTACCTCACCCTCAACGGCATCGTCCTCTTCAACGACGAGGGCCACGCCGTGTCCGCCAGCATGCCGGCGCTGCGCGACGCCTACGCGGCCGACCCGGAGCTGGTGCGTAGGAGCGCCTGGTTCCGCGAGGCCCGGCAGGGCCGCACCACCGGCGAGGGCGTCACCGCGGAGGACCCCATCCTCGGCGTGCGCGTGCTGTCGCTGGCGGTGCCCGTCATCGACCCGGCGTCGAACCACCGCCTGGGCGTGCTGATGGCCGCCTTCGACTGGGCCCAGGTGGACGAGCTGGTGCGCCCCTCGCTGACCCGCGCGAGCCAGCGCGACCTGAAGAGCTTCGCCCTGGCGCTGCGGCAGTCGGACGGCACGGTGCTGTACGACTCGCGCGGCGCGGAAGGGGGCACGGACGCGGGGCTGCTGGCGGTGTCGTCCGTCAACGGCACGGACGTGAAGGACGTGGGCGACGGCTGGCGCTTCGAGGCGCTGGTCTCCCCGGACGAGGCCTATGCGCCGGTGAGCCGCGCGCGCACGGAGGCGCTGCTGCTGGCCGCCGGCTTCCTGGCGCTGGGTGTGGCGGGCGCGTGGCTGCTCGCGCGCAGTGTCACCCGGCCGGTGCTGGCCCTGCGCGACGCGGTGACACGCCTCGTCCGCGAGGGCGACCTCACCCAGGCCCTTGACGTGAAGGCGGGCGACGACGAGGTGGGCGAGCTGGCGGGCGCCTTCGGCCAGCTCGTGAAGCAGCTACGCGACACGGCGCACAGCCTGCACCGCGGCACCCGCGTGCTCAGCGACACGGTGGCGGAGCTGCAGAGCGCCGCCGCCCAGCAGGAGCGCAACGTGGCGCGCCAGGCCGCCGCCCTGCAGGAGACGCAGGTGACGGCGCAGGAAATCAAGCAGACGTCGCTGCTGGCCGCGGAGAAGGCGGACGCGGTGCTGACGGTGGCCGTGCGCGCGGAAAAGGTGGGCCAGGCGGGCGAGGAGGACATCCGCGACAGCCTCGGCGGCTTCCAGTCCCTGCTGGACCAGTCCCGGCAGATGACCGAGCGCATCACCCAGCTCAACGAGCGCACGCGCCAGATTGGCGGCATCACCCAGACGGTGAAAGATCTGGCGGACCAGTCCAACATGCTGGCGCTCAACGCGGCGATTGAAGCGGCGCGCTCGGGTGAGCACGGCAAGGGCTTTGGCGTGGTGGCGCGCGAAATCCGCAGCCTGGCGGACCAGTCCATCGACTCCACGGTGCGGGTGCGCGACATCCTCAACGAGCTGGGCAACGCCATCCTCTCCACCGCGCGGATGACGGAGGCGGGCCACTCGCGCGTGGAGGCGGGCCTGGAGCAGGTGCGCAGCAGCGGCGACAGACTGAAGGAGCTGGCCACCATCATCCAGGACAACGCGTCCGCGGTGAGGCAGATTGCCGGCGCGGTGGCCCAGCAGAACGCGGGCATCGCCCAAATCTTCGGCGCGGTGACGGACCTGTCCTCGATGATGAACGACACCCAGCAGGGCCTGGCGGCGACCACCAAGGCGGCGACGCTCCTGCGCGAGGTGTCCGAGCAGATGCAGGTCGTGGCACGCGCCTACCGAATCTGAAGGAGGCTGCATGGCGGCGGTGAAGGCGGTGCTGTTGGACTTGGGCAACGTCCTCGTCTTCCATGACAACGCGTTGCTCTTCGCGCGGCTGGCGGCGCGCGCGGGGCTCACCGGCCCGGAGGTGGGCCAGCGGCTCACCGGCGCGGGCTGGACGGCCGCCAACCGGGGCCTGCTGGACGCCGAGGGCATCCGCCAGGACGTGTGCCGCGCGCTCGGCGTGGACGTGCCCATGGCGGAGTTCGCGCCCTTGTGGAGCAGCCACTTCACCCTGCACACGGCGGTGCTGCCGCGCGTGGAGGGGCTGGTGGGCAGGGTGAAGCTGGGGCTCGTCTCCAACACCAACGCGCTCCACGCCGCGTACCTGAAGCCCCTGCTGCCGCTGCTGAAGCGCTTCGACAGCGTGGTGATGAGCTGCGAGGTGGGCCACGTGAAGCCGGAGCCGGAAATCTACCGGCTCGCATTGCAGGGCGTGGGCTGCGCCCCGCACGAGGCCGCCTTCTTCGACGACCTCCAGGAGTTCGTGGACACGGCCAATGCGCTCGGCCTGCGCGGCCACCTCTTCACCACCGCGGACGCGTTCGACGCGCAGTTGATGGGGCTGGGACTGTGAGGCTCGGCGGCTACGTCCTGCACCGCGACAACCGCGACACGCTGGAGCCCTGCCTGCGGGGGCTGTTGGCCCTCTGCGACGACGTGGTGGCGCTGGACTCCGGGGCCACGGACGGCTCCGTGGAATTGGCACGCTCCCTGGGCGCACGCTCGGTGCCGCATGCGTGGCGTGGCTACGGGGCGGCGCGCGAGGCCGCGGTGGCGGCGCTGCAGCCGTGCGACTACGTCTTCTTCCTGGACTCGGACGAGGAGCTGGCGCCGGAGGCGGTGGAGACGCTGCGCGCGTGGAAGGCGTCCTCCCCCACCGAGGCCGTGTACCGGCTGCCCCGGCGGGACTGGGCGGAGCTGGACGGCCACCGCTTCCTCTTCCGCACGCAGTGGCGCGCGCGCCTGGTGCGCCGGGACAGGGCGGTGTGGCGGGCGGAACAGATTGTCCACGAGGCGCTGCCGAAGATGCCGGGCGGCCGGGTGCACGCGCCGATTGAGCACCGCTTCGCGACGTCGGTGGCACGGCGCTCGGTGAAGGAGGAGCGCTACGCGTTGCTCTGGGCCCTGCGCGCCCATGCCGAGCACCGGCGGCTCAAGCCCGTGGGCGTGCAGCGCGTGGCGTCCTGGGTGCGCGACTGCGTGTTGAAGGGCGCGCTGTGGCGCGGCGGCACGGACGCGTCCCGTCTGGCGTGGGCCGTGGCGGGCTACCACGCCGCGAAGTACGCGTACCTCCGCGAGCTGCGCCAGGGCCGCTACCCGGAGCTGGCGCGGGCCTACACGGAGGGCCGCTACGATGAGCTCTTCATGCGCGTGCGCGAGGGCTCGCTCGGCTGAAGCCGGCACGGGCCTCGCGCGAGGGGCCGCCGCGACGTGCCCGCCACGCTCGCCCGCGCCAGGCCGGGCGCGTCAGTCGTACTTCGCCACCGGCTTCTCGTGCTGCGCCGCCTCGAGCCACTTCTGGAAGGACGGCAGGGCGAGCACCGCGTCGCGGTACGCGCCGCCTACCGCGTCCAGCGTCACGTCATACGTCACGAAGCGGGTGACGACGGGCGCGTAGAAGGCGTCCGCGATGGAGAAGGCGCCGAAGAGGAAGGGGCCGCCCTTGCCGAAGCGGGCGCGGCACTCGTTCCAGATGGCCTGGATGCGGGCGATGTCCTCTGCCACGCCGGGCCCTCGGCCCTGGCCCGGCTTCCGGGCGCGGATGTTCATGTTCATGTGCTGCCGCAGCGCCGCGAAACCCGAGTGCATCTCCGCCGTCACGGAGCGAGCCACCGCGCGGGCCGCCTTGTCCTCGGGCCACAGGCGCGCCTCGGGGAACGTTTCGGCGAGGTACTCGCAGATGGCCAGCGAGTCCCAGATGGACAGCTCCCCGTGCTTGAGCAGCGGCACGCGCCCGCTGGGCGAGTACTGGAGGATTTTCTGGGTGGAGTCCGGCTCCCCGAGATGAATCACCACCTCCTGGAATGGCTGCCCGGTGTGGGCCAGCGCCAGGTAGGGGCGGAGGGACCAGGAGGAGTAGTTCTTCGTACCGACGACGAGCGTGAGCGGGGCGTGGGACTGGGGCATGGCGGCACCCTAACGCCGTCCGGCCCGGTGCGCGCGCGCTTCAGTTCGCCGGCCCCATGCGGCCCAGGAACGAGCGCATCCGTGTCAGCAGCGTCACCCGGTTGCGGCGCTCGGGCGGGTCGATGCGGTAGACGGCCACCGGCAGGCGGATGTTCTTCATCTCTCCGCGCCCCAGCCGCACCGGCGGCCTGGGCAGCCGGCCCTCCACCTGCCGCGCCACCGTCTCACTGACGTACAGCGTGCCGGGCCGGGCCAGCGCTTCGATGCGGGCCGCCAGGTTGACGCCCTCGCCGAACACGTCGCCGTCGCGGTGCACCACCATGCCCAGGTGCACGCCCACGCGCAGCACCATGCGGCGCTCCGCCCCGACGCCGCCGTTGCGCGCCGCCAGCGTGCGCTGCAATTCCAATCCGAAGTCCACCGCGGCCAGCCCGCCCTCGAACTCCAGCAGGAAGCCGTCCTCCAGCCGCTTCACCTCGCGGCCACCATGGCGAGGCAGCAGCTCGCGCACCAGCGAGGCGTGCTCGTCCCGCAAGAGTTGTTGGAGCGCATCATCGCGCCACGAGTCCCGCCCCGGGCCTTCGATGCCCGTGAACAGGATGGCGCATAGCTTCCTGGGTTCCGGTGCCTCCATCACCATCGCTCAGCTCCCCTCCCCCCGGCACAGACTGTTGAAGATGCTACTTCACGACGGGGTCCCCGGTCCCAGCCGGGCCCCCCGTCCCGGCTGGGACCGGGCCCCGGACGACCCTTCGCCACATGGAGCGCGGCCGTACGACGGGCGCATCCCCACCACCCCCACGAGCCCCGGCCCCGGAGGCGCCATGGGAGGCAAGCCCCCCGGCGTCGGCTCCGACCTGGACTGCGAGGTGGTGGACATTGCGTAAACCATCCTATTCGGTTCTATCAGGATAGGTCATCACTGACGCAATGCACCAACCTCCCGAGCGGTTCGCACGTGGGGTGTCCACGGGCGGACTCAGGAGGTCGGGTGAGGTCCGGGCTCAGACAGTGCGGAGGTTGGCTACAGGTCGTCGCAGGGCGTGCCCAGGCGCGCGCCGGTGTAGACGCCCAGCTCGTTGAAGATGAGCAGGCGGTTGTCCTCCACGGGCACGGGGCGCAGCTCCCTGCGCTGCTTCTTCACAATCCAGAAGGAGGGCTGCTCGCGGTCCAGCACGAGCTGCAAGTCCCCGCCCTTGGTGGAGAAGATTTCGCCCTTCGAGTCGGCGACGACGTTGAGCATCCGCTGCGGCTTGAGCCGGCCGCGAGGGCCGATGGAGACGCGGTAGCCCTTCTCTCCGGACGTGGGCGTGCTCTTCTCCACGAGGTAGTAGGCGCCCTTCGTGTCCCGCAGCAGGGCATACGGCTCGTACTTCAGCGGGCTCGGCTCGTACGTGGCCTTGAGCAGCAGCTCGCGGGCCTGGGCGGGGGCCACCAGCGTGAAGGGCGTGGTGCGCCGGCCGCAGGTGACGGCACAGGTGTTCGCCTTCGGGTCCACCTCGACGCGCGAGTACGGCCGCAGGTCGAGGCCGCTGTTGTTCACATTGCTGTTGGCCTCGGGGTTCTCGAAGCGTGGATCGAGGAACGCGCCCGGGGGAATCCAGAGGCTGTTGGGCGCCAGCGGCATCTCGTTGAAGCGCTTCCCGTCCCCGTAGAAGAGCTGGACGTTGGACTTCCCCGGGGAGGGCGTGGCCGTGACGTAGTGGCCGCTGCCGTCGGTGCACAGCGCGGTGCGCTCGAGGACCATGCGCTGACCCAGGTTCTTCCCCGGGCCCCAGGGCGGCTCCATGGCCAGGGACACGCCGGAAAAGAGGAGGACCGCCAGGGCGAAGACTCGTGAGGGTGACATGCGCGGGCTCCGCCTAGAGGGTGTCCATGAAGAACTGGGAAATCTGCTCGGCGCCCATGCTGTCCGCGCCGGGGGCGATGCTCCACTGCACCGTGTCCGCCTCGAGGTGGCCGGAGAAGCGCTCACCGGCGCGGCAGTCCACGCGCTTCACCTTCGCCTGCACGGTGCGCCGCGCCTCCTCCGACTCGTCGCACAGCGACTTGAGCGCCTCGAGCGGCCTGGCGCAGTAGTCGCCGATGGCCTCGCCGTCATCGAGCAGCTTCTGGGGGACGGCGTCCCAGGTGATGGCCGCCGTCACCGAGGCGCCGCACGACGTGTTGAGGGCCTTCAGCGCCTCGGCGAGCCGCCGGTCGTGGTCCCTGGACCAGAAGGCCTTGTCGAAGGCCTCGCCCCTGGCGAGCGTGCCGTCCGCGAACTGACGGAGGTACAGCTCCTGGACGTCCTCGGACTTCAGCGCGGCGGTGCGCTCCGCGTCGGGCTTCACGTGGATGACGTCGTCCTTCAGGACGCGCGAAATCATGAAGTCGCCGCTCTTCTTCCGGAAGCTCTTGCGCTCCTGGAAGAGGCGCATGTTCCGGCCGCGCCAGCGCGCCCAGAACTCCGTCCCGTCCTCGGTGGCGGTGTGGAGGAGCACCTTCCCGTCATGGTCATCACCGGGGACCTGGAACTGGATGAGGTACTTGCGCTCCTCCAGGGGCAGCAGCGGGACGACGCTCACCGACTCGCCGCTGGGGGCGGAGTAGACGGTGCCCTTTGCCACGGGATGGGTGCCCGGACCGGTGGGGCGGACGCCGCGGGAACAGCCCAGCGCGACGGCGAAGAAGACACTCATGGCCAGCAGGGTTCTCAAGACAGCTCACCTCGGGGTGGGGCTCGACGCGGGCCCGGCGCGCGGGCCCGGCGCTCAGAGCGCGATGTCGTACTGCTTGCAGTACTGACGCACCCGGGTGCGCTCCCAGGCGGGGACGCGCGGCCACGTGGTGCGGGCGTTGGAGAGGTCCTTCTGGAGGCAGTACGTGCGGACCAGGAGCGCGTAGGAGGTGCCGGTGACCTGCACCCGCTGGCTGCGGCGGACCAGGTGCAGCGCCTCGTCCGAGTCCCCGCGCGCCAGGGCCCGCTCCGCCGCCATGAGGTCCGCCAGCGCCGCCTCGGAGATGGGCGCGGACGTGCCCTTCGGCTTCTGGGTCGGCGGGCGCGCTGTCACGGAAGCGCCGGGCGGCGTCGCCACACCGGGCGTGCCGGAAGGGGACAGGGTGGTGCCTGCGTCCACGGAAGGGAGTGCTGCCATCGGCTGCGACGGTACCGGACCGGTCTGTCGCGGCTCCGCCTGCGCCGTGCCGGACGGCTCGGGCTGCGAAGGCCCCGTCCCCTGCGAGGGCTCCTTCAGCTCGCTCCCCGGCTGCGCGGGCTTCACCTGCGCCGTGCCGGGCGGCTCGGGGTTCACTTGCGCCGTACCGGACGGCTCGGACGGCCCCGGCTGCGAAGGCGCGACACCCGGCGAGGGCTCCTTCTGCGCGGGACTGGCCGGGTCGGCCGAAGGCACGGCTCCACCCTGCTCGGGCCGCGCCGACACAGGCTGCGACGGCACACTCCCCACGCCAGTCCCCGCGGGAGCGACCTCGGGGCGGGGCGTCGTCATTCCAGGAGGAGCATCCCCTCGCGCGACGGGGGCGTCGGGCTTCGACCCGGTGATGCCCGGACGCAGCCCCACGGCGAGCCCCACGGCACCGACGAGGACGAGCACCGCGGCGGCCACCCACCACCGCTTCCCGGAGCGCTTCGTCTCGATGAACGGCGCGGGCCCCTGGGCGACGCCGACGTCCGGGCGCACCACATGCGTGGCGCCTCCGGGGGGCGTCACCTGCATCTCGGGCCCGGGCGGCGCGCCGTCCAGCGGCGGCCCCTCCACCGTCATCGTCGACACCTCGTGCAGCGGCACGTTGACGACGGGCCGCTTCGCCGAGGCCTCCACCGACGCGGATGACTGGAGCGGCCCCCGCTCCGACACCGTCTCCGCCCTCGACGGGGGCGCCTTCGCCGCCGGGGGCTCGCGCCTCCCGCCCACCGTCTCGAGCTGGGAAGGGCGGACCGACAGGTTGGGCACGGGAATGGCGCTGGGAGGCAGCGTCTGCAGCGGGCTCCCCGTCAGCTCGGAGATGAAGCTGCCCACGTCCGGGTAGCGGTTCTCCGGCTTCTTCTCCAGGGCCCGCTCAATCGCATCCACCACGTTCGGCGGCACGCCGGGGACCAGCGACGCCAGCGGCTGCGGCGGGTCATAGACGATGCGGTAGATGAGCTCCGGCAGCGGCCCGTCCTTGAACGGGAGCCGCCGGGCCAGCATCTCGTACACCATGCACCCGAAGGCGAAGATGTCCGTCCGCGGGTCCACCTCCTGGTTCTTCCCCTGGGCCTGCTCGGGCGCCATGTACTGCGGCGTGCCCAGCAGGATGCCGCCCTGGGTATTGATGCTCTGCGAGTCGATGACCTTGGAGATGCCGAAGTCGAGCAGCTTCACGTGCTCCACGACGACGCCGCCCATCTCGGTGGGCATGAGGAACACGTTTCCGGGCTTGAGGTCCCGGTGGACGATGCCCGCGCGGTGGGCCGCCTGCAGCGCCGAGCCCATCTGCCGCGCGATGGAGAACACCTCCTCCAGCGTGAGGGGGGCCCCCCGCCGCAGCCGCCGGGACAGGGGCTGCCCGCGCAGGCACTCCATGACGAGGAACGGCGAGCCGTCCTCCAGGTTGTCGAAGTCGAGCACCTCGACGATGTTCGGGTGCCCCAGGCGCGAGGCGATTTCCGCCTCGCGGCGGAAGCGGACGAAGACTTCCTTGCCCAGGCCCCCGTCGCCGCGCAGCACCTTGATGGCCACCTGCCGGCCGGGAAGCCGCAGGTGGTTGGCCAGGAAGACGGTGCCCATGCCGCCCCGGCCGAGCACGCCGACGATTTCGTAGGTTCCCCGCAGGACGGTGCCGAGGGGGATATCGCGAGTCACGGAGGAAGACATGAAGGATGGGCTTTCAAACCCGAAAGCCAATTCTATCCTGTCCCCCCCGACACCCCTTGGCGAGTTGTCCACCCCTCCCGCGGACTCCGAGAGAGGGATTAATGCTTCTGACTTTTGAGAAAGCAGGAGGCCGACCCGGGAAGCCGACCTCCTGCGTCCCGGGGCCGGGGCCTACTTCGCGGGCGGGGCGCCGGCGTCACGGGCGGCGCGCAGCTCGCCCACCACGCGGGTGGCGCCGTAGATGTGCTCCAGGGCGGCGAGGATGCCGTCCCCATGCACGGCGACGGCGCGATTCGTCTCGGGCACGTACGCGTACCGGCCGCCGAGCGAGTGCAGGTTGCCGTCGAAGATGAGCCCCACCACGCGTCCGTCCCGGTTCACCATGGGTGAGCCGGAGTTGCCGCCGATGATGTCGTTGGTGGTGGCCATGTCCAGCGGCGTCCCGGCGGGCACCTTCCCCTGCGCCTTCATCCAGGAGTCCGGCAGCTTGAACGGCTCCTTGCCGGTATGGCGCGCATAGGCACCGCCGAAGGTGGTGAGCGGCGGCACGGCGCGGCCATTCTCGTCCCAGCCCTTCACCTGGCCGTGGTTGAGGCGCAGGGTGAAGGTGGCGTCCGGGTAGCCGGCGGTGCCGTACACCGCGACGTGCGCCTTGGCGATGCGCTCGCCGTTGCGCTTGAGCACCGCCTCCACCGTGTCCTCGTAGCGCTTGCGGACCGCGCGGGCCTCCGCGTCCACCTTGCGCGCGAGGAGAATCATCGGGTCCTTCGACGCCTCCACCGCCGCCTTGCCGCCCTCCAGCAGCGCCTGGCGCACCTTCACGTCGCCCAGCTTCGTGCCCTTCACCAGCGCGCGGGCGAGGTCCGCCGGCGCCTCCCGGCCGAGCACGAGCTGCACGAAGGGGTCATCCGCGCCCAGCGTCTCGCGCACGCGGTTGAGGCTGAAGGCCAGCTGCGCCTGCTCCAGCTCCACGGCGATGGGCGCGCCGCGCAAGAGCTGCTGGCGCAGGGAGGGCAGCTGGGCCTCGGTGTACTCGCGCAGCCGCTCCGCGTTGGGCTTGGGCTGCTCCTCGGCGGCGCGCACCAGCTGCCGGGCGAGGGTGAAGAGCTCGCTGAGGTACGCGTCTCCTCCCTCCTTCATCTTGTACTCGGGGAGCATGCGGCGGTACGCGTCGAGCGCCTGCGCCGTCTCCTCCCACGCACCCGCGGTGGCGGACTTCACCTGCGCGTTGGCATCCACCTTCCTGCGCAGCTCGGCTTCTTCCTGGCGCTTGCGGCCGAGCAGCGCCGGGTCGGCCAGGGCCTGGTGCCGGCCGCGCAGCGCCTTGAGGCCGTTCTCCACGGCGCGCAGCCGCGAGCGCGTGGTGCGGTAGCGCTCGGGCGAGCTGCTGGCGAACTCGCGCAGCATGCCGCGCAGCTCCGCGAGCTGGAGCAGCGTGTACGGCAGGTTGACGTCGCGCTGGAACTCCAGCTCGGCGACGGTGGCCTTGCGCTCGGTGCCACCGGGGTGGCCGGAGACGAAGACGAGGTCCCCCTCCTTCGCGCCCTCATTCGCCCACGGCAGGAAGTCCGGGCTCTTCGCGGGCGCGTCGCCCTGCCACACGCGCAGGAAGGCCGCGTCGAAGCCGAAGCGCGGGAAGTTGAAGTTGTCCGGGTCTCCACCGAAGGCGGCCATGGAGAACTCGGGGGCGAAGACGAGCCGCACGTCCTGGAAGCGACGGTACTGGTACAGGTGGTACTTCCCGCCGTTGAAGAGCGTCACCACGTCGCAGCGCCGGTCCACGGAGGTGGCGCACTCGGACTCGGCCGCGGCCATCTCCTTCTTGAGCGCGGTGTTGAAGGCCGCGCCGGTGAGGCCCTTCGTCGCCGCGTTCATCCGCTCGGTGACGTCGGTCATCCTCTCCAGCTGGTTGGCCTCCACCTTGGGGCAGCGGCGCTCCTCGGCGGGCGTCTTCGCCACGAAGCCTTTGGCCAGCAAATCCTGCTTCGGCGAGGACAGGTCCTCGATGCACTCGCGGACGCAATGGTGATTGGTCATCACCAGGCCGTCGGGTGACACGAAGCTGGCGGAGCAGCCGCCGGCGAGCCGCACCGAGCCGAGGCGGACCTTGTCCAGCCACGCCTGCGTGGGCTCGAAGCCGTAGGCCTTCTTCACGGCCTCCGAGGGAAATGCGTCGTAGGTCCACATGCCCTCGTCCGCCGAGGCGGGGAGGGACAGCAGCAGGCCGAGTGCGAGCAGTCTGCGGTCCACGTGCGGTCGTCCTTCTGGAATGACTGGGAGTAGGGGGGCCTGTTCTCGTCGTGAGGACAGGCGCGCGTCAACCACCGTGCGCGGGGTGCATTCCCGGCGGGGCTTCACGCGTCGCGTCAGGTATGGTGGGGGCAATGCCCGCGAAGCACCACGTCTACCTCGTCCCCGGCTTCTTCGGCTTCATCAACCTGGGCGAGCTCATCTACTTCGGCCACGCGTACGACTACCTCAAGGCGGAGCTGGCCCGCCGTGGGGTGGAGTCCGAGGTGACGATTGTCCTCTCTCACCCGACGGCCTCCATCCGGACGCGCACCGCGGACCTGCTGAAGGCGGTGCAGGAGACGGCGGCCGGCGACGACGGGCCCATCCACCTCGTGGGCCATTCCACGGGCGGGCTGGACTCGCGGCTGTTCGTCAGTCCCGGGGCGCAGCTGGCGGAGGGGCTGGATTTGGAGCCCTTCGCGCAGCGGGTGCGCTCGGTGGTGACGGTGTCCACGCCGCACGCGGGCACGCCGCTGGCCACGTTCTTCATGGGCCTGTTCGGCCAGAAGATATTGAAGCTGCTGTCGCTCTTCACGGTGTACGTGCTGCGCTACGGGCGGCTGCCGCTGCGGGTGGCGTTCCGCTTCGGGCACGTGCTGGCGCGCGCGGACGACACCCTCGGGTGGAAACCCACGCTGCTGGACCAGCTCTATGACCAGCTCCTGGGAGACTTCTCCTCCGAGCGGCGGGACGCGGTGGCGAAGTTCCTCAGTGACGTGGGCAACGACACGTCGCTGATTCCGCAGCTCACGCCGGAGGGCATCGACCTCTTCAACGCGAGCGCCATCGACCGGCCGGGGGTGCGGTACGGCTCGGTGGTGACGCAGTCGCGCCCGCCGTCGTTCCGCACGCGCATGGCCGCGGGGCTGGACCCGTACGCGCAGCTGACGCACACCATCTACGCGCTGGTGTACGGGCAGACGCAGCGGATGCCGCTGACGTCACTGCCGCCGCACACGCCCGCGCAGACGGCGGCGCTGGTGCAGGCCTATGGAGCGCTGCCGGGGCCCACCGCGTGTGACGGCATCGTCCCCACGCGCTCGCAGGTGTACGGCCGCGTGCTTGCGGCGGTGCGGGCGGACCACCTGGATGCGATTGGCCACTTCGACCAGCCTGCGCACCAGCCGCCGCACGTGGACTGGCTCATCTCCGGCTCAGGCTTCCGCCGGCCCCAGTTCGAGTCCATGTGGAAGAGCATCGTGGACTTCCTGATGGAGGACGAGGGGCGCTGAAGGCTCAGCCGTCCCGCAGCCGCGTGAGCACGCGCACGGCCGCGCGCAGTCCCGCGGGGCTCGCGCCGGAGAAGCCCAGCACCAGGCCCTGCTCCGCGGCGCGGCCCAGGTAGAGCGGCGACAACCTTCGGGCCCCGAGCCGCTTCGACTCCGCGCGCCGCACGACGTCCTCGTCCCGCGCGCCCGACGCGAGGAAGGTCGTCACGTGCATGCCCGCCTCCGCCGCTCCGGGGCGCAGCCACCCGCCCGCCTCGCGCCGCAGGGCATCCAGCAGCGCGTCCCTGCGCTCGGCGTAGGCCAGCCGCATCTGCCGCAGGTGCGCGGCGTAGTGCCCGGCTTCCATGAAGTGCGCCATGGCCGCCTGGGAGAGCAGCGGTGCATGGCCATCCGTGGCGGCCCGCGCGGCGGTGAAGGCGTCCACCAGCGCCTCCGGGACGACGAGGAACGCGAGCCGCAGCGAGGGGAACATCACCTTGTTGAAGGTGCCCGCGTAGAGGACGCGTCCCGCCACGTCCAGGCCCTGAATCGCCGCCAGCGGGCGCGTGGCGTAGCGGAACTCGCTGTCGTAGTCGTCCTCGAACACCCAGGCGCTCGCGGCCCGAGCCCACTCCAGCAGCGCCAGCCGCCGGGAGAGGCTCAGCGTCACGCCGAGCGGGTACTGGTGCGACGGCGTGACGTAGGCCAGCCGCGCCCCGGGTGCGCGACGGGTCCCCACCTCGACGCGCAGCCCCTCCGCGTCCACCGGCACCGGAAACACGCGAGCCCCCGAGGACTCGAATGCGGCGCGGGCTCCGAGGTACCCGGGTTCCTCCAGCCAGACCGGGTCCCCTTCATCCAGCAGCAGCCGAGCGGACAGGTCCAGCGCCTGCTGCGTGCTGGCGAGCACGAGCACCTGCCGCCACGCACAGCGCACCCCGCGCGCCGTGCCCAGGTGCGCGGCAATCGCCTCTCGCAGCGGACGGAAGCCCGCGGACTCCCCCGCGGTCATCGACTCCGGGCCGAGCAGCCGGGCCTGCTTCGCCACCGCGCGGCCCCACAGGCGCGTGGGGAACAGGTCCAGCGCGGGCAGGCATGGGGTGAAGGGCTGGACGTCGCGGGGCTCCGGAGGGAGCACGTCGCGCGACAGCCGCTGGCCCCGACGAGACAGGCCCGAACGTGCCGGGACGCCATTCCGACGACCCGGCGTCGCCGCGACGCTCCGGGGCAGCCGCGCATGCTCGGGCAGAGCCACCACGCTGCCGGAGCCCACGCGCCGCTCCAGGAAGCCCTCCGCGTCCAGCTGCGCGAATGCGCCCTCCACCGTGCCTCGCGAGACACCCAGCTCGCGCGACAGCGTGCGAGTGGAAGGCAGCCGACTGCGCGGCGCGAGCGCACCGGAGAGGATGGCCTCCCGCAAGCGCTCGTAGAGCTGACGGTGGAGGGGCTCCCCTCCTCCCGCGTCCGGCTGCAGGAAGGGAAGTGGCACCCCGGCGGCCCGCTTCGGCATGGCGCCATGAAGCCAGGGCCCGGACCTTCAGGCAACCGTCGCCACCGCCATAATGGCCCATACCCGTGACACGGAATGGAGCTTCACACCGGACCACTCTGGAGGCACATTTCCCCGCGTCGAAGTCACTGGAGGTTTCGTCATGACCGCTGCCGCCACCCCATTCTCCTTCGTCCTCGAAACCCCGGCCGCCACACCCGAGGAGGCACGGCGTCACTTCCTCGCGAAGCTGTCCGTCGAGACAGACCCCGCCGACGTCCACCTGGACCTGGAGCGCGGCAAGAAGGGGTTCGTCGTGGTGGACGTGCGCTCGAAGGAGGCCTACGCCGAGCGACATGTGCCCGGCGCGCTCAACCTCCCCTCGCGGACCATCAGCGAGGAGACGACGGCGCACCTGAACAGGGACGACGTCATCGTCACGTATTGCTGGGGCCCGGGCTGCAACGGCTCCACCAAGGCGGCCGTGCGCTTCGCCGCGCTGGGCTTCCGCGTGAAGGAGATGATTGGCGGCATCGAGTACTGGGTGAAGGAAGGCCACGCCACCGAGGGCACGTCCCCGCGAGGCGCCCCCGTGTACACGCACTGCGGCGACACCTGACTCAAGACCCGAGACGCGACGGGAGACGGCACGCGCGAGCGATGGCCCACCCGGGTTCGCACCGGCATCTCTCACCGTGGCTGCTTCACTCGCGAGAGACGAGCCAGCAATCGGTTCCCCTGGTGCCGGCGTAGGCGCTGCCAAAGGGCCTTCAGGCATCATGGTGGGGGGCTGAGTGGTACCTGGCGGAGGAGTATTCGTGCCCTGAGGCCCAGAGTCCGCGGCGGGTGACAGCGCGCGCCAGAGCACCGTGGCCGAGGCGAGGACCTCGGCTTCAGTCACCTGCACGCCCTCCTCGGCCGGCGCGCGTACCAGTTCCATCAGCGCGCCCCAGACCAGGCCCTCGCCCACGCGGGCGCTTCCCGGAGCCAGCGCTCCCTCACGCTCACCCTGCTCCAGAATCTCGCGCACCAACGCCCTCGCCGCCCTGCCGTGCGACTGCGGCCCCAGGGCGCGAGGCGCGCGAGGCATGGAGGACTGGAGCGAGTGCGGCCCCAGGTCATCGGCCCCGGAAACGTCTGGATCATCCGGATCCAGGTCATCTGGCTCGGAGTCATCTGAGCCATACGCATCCAGCGCCTCGTGCCCGAAAGCGTCTGGCGCATACGGATTCAGGCCATCTGGCTCTGCGGCATCTCGCGCATGCGGCTCCCTATCCTCTGGCCCGGGAACGTCTGGCACATGCGGTCCCAGCGCATCCGAATTGAAGGTGGCTGGCGCATGCTCCGCAGGAGCGTAGGACGGGAGTGGCCCGAGGGAGCGCGGCACATACGGCGTGAGGGCGTAGCGCGCATGAGGCCCAGAGACGTGCGGGTGCCAGTGCAAGAAGGTGAAGGCGAAAAGGCCGGGTTCCTCCAGGGCCGCACTGACCAGCTCCCACCAGAAGGAGAAGAAGGCCTGACGGAAGTCCCCATCCTCCCTGCCGTGCTCACACTCGAAGCCGCTGCGCGCGCGGATGCACAGGGAATTCTCCGCGAAGTCTCGCACCGCCAGCGCGAAGCCGTGCTTGCTGCCGTAGCGCCGGTAAAGGGTGCCCACCGACATGCGCAGCGCCCGGGCCAGCTCCGAGGCCTGCACGTGCTCGTACCCCCGACGCGCCAGCAACCCCGCCGCCTCGCACATGGCGTCGACGCGCATCTGCTCCAGAATCCCCATGCCCCTTCCCCCTGCCCCTCCGGGCGACTGTCGGCTGGAAGGAACGTTCCTCCCACGCGCTCATGTCTACCGGGTGGGTCTGACATGGGGTGAGCAACCGGTGGCGGTGGCTCGGGAGGGAGCGGCTCGCGACGCGGGCACAGGCCCGGTGCGTTCCGCGTTTCGCCACCTGGGCGGGCCGTGGAGACCAGGGAGTCCCGTCGCCGCGAGGTCAGAATCGGCGGCAAGGCAGTGGCAGCTATCAGGGCGTCAGCAGCGACAGCCCAGATGCATTCCGCTCGGATAGGAGATGCCCGCCGCGAGCCGAACGCGCCCAGAGGGTGCTCACGGGCCAGAACCCGGGTCGACAGCTGTTCCGGGGTTGCGCCGCGCGGCGGCATTGTCGCCCATCCAAATAGGAGCCGGTGGGTGGACCGGTGGCCACGGCGCCAGGGTGCCAGCGCCAGTTGCGCAGCGGCTGCTCACGCGGTCCGGGCAGGCAAGGACGCCGCGGGCTCCCTTCGGGCCCTGAGTCAGTAGACGCCAATCAGGTGGATCTGCACCCTCGGGTTGCCGAGGAACTCCTTCAACCGCCACCGGCTCCGCATCCCGTCGTCGTGGATGCCCACGCCGCCGTCGCCGGGGGCGTCCGCCCGGGCGAGGGCCTCGCGGAGCTGGGAGACGGCCCACTCGTCGAACCTCGGGTCGCCGGAGCCTTCAATCACCTGCAGGTCCAGCACCTTCCCGTCGCGGGCCTGGCGGACCTCGACGATGGCGGCGAGCGCGAGGATGGGCTCGGTGACGTCCACCATGAACATGTTCGCGGCGCGTCCCGCCTCCACGGCTGCCTGGAAGCGGTTGCGCTGCTCCAGGCGATGGTCGCGCTCCTTCGGGGCGTAGGGACTGCCCGTCTTGCCAAAGCGCTCGATGGCCTCCACCTGCTCGCGCTTCATCCGCGAGGCGAGCACCTTCAGGTCGGGCGGCGGTGGATTGACCAGCTCCTTCGAGAAGTCCTTCTGCAGCTTCGCGAAGTACGGCGAGGGCGCCCCGCTCTCCGCGCGCGCCGACGCCAGCGAGTCCTGGGCCCAGCCATCCACCTTCTCGCGCGCATCCTCCGCCTGCTGCCGCGCGACGGCTTTCGGGTCGGGCTCCTCTCCCGTGTTGCGCAACGTCCGTCCCGTCGAGGGTGGCTTTCCCGTCAGCCCCTCACCCAGCAGATGCCCCGGTACCAGGATGGGCCGCTCCGCTGCCGCCCGCTCTTCCGTAGGGGCATACGGCGCGTCCGGCTTCGAGCGTTCCGCCTTCGCGGTCGCGTCGTCCTGTCCTGTCTTCGCTTCCGGCGGCGTGTCCTGCCGGGAAGCGCCCGCTTCCGGGGGCGCGGTCGCCACCTGAGGCGCCGGTGTCTCTGTGTTCGATGACGTCGGGCGCTCGACCTGGCGCCTGGGAGGAGTCGTCTCACGCTCGGGCGGTCGCACGGTTGCACCGGGAGCAGCCGGCACTGGCGTCTTCGGGGACGAGTGCAGGATTTCCAACTCCACCACCTGCGTCGGAGCTCGCCCCGGAAGCCGTGCGGACGGGACCCGCGACAGCGCGAAGAAGAGCGCTGCGTGCAGGAGCACCGAGAGCAGCAGTGTGAGGCCCAGCCTGGAGCGACGTGACACGGGAGTCAGCTTGCCTCGCCGGGCCCACCGCGTGAAGCGCCCTGAGGTCCGGGTGTTGACCCGTCATGCCGTCCTGCCTGCCGGGCACCTCCGCCGTCATGTCGCGCCGCTCACCGCGAGACATACCCTTGCGTCCCCGCCCGCTCCGACGTGCGCGAGCCATCCCGACGACTTCCTTGACCCGGAAAGCCAGCGTGGGGTCGGCCGCAGGCAGCCACGAACCGGGCGCTGTCCACGTCCACCATCAATCTCGCCTGGCGTCGGGCAGCAGGTGATTCCCGTGAGCCCTGAGCGCGATGCGGTCCGCGTCCACCGGTACTCCCGCCTGACGTCGCCCGTGAGCGGCTTCTTCGAGCCGCGAGCGCGGCGAAGTCCGTGTCCATGGGTAGTCCCACATAGAGTGAACAGCATGCGGTCCCTCCTCCGTGTCCTGCTCGCGTTGCTCCTGCCCACCCTGGCGTCCTGCTCGACTGGCGCCCCGCCCACGGATGACGCGGGGGTGCCAGATGCCGGCGCGCGACTGGAGGGTCCACGCGCGCTCCAGGTCCGAGTGCTCGGCCCCGACGGAGCGCCCCTCCCGGCCAGCCATGTGCAGGTCGTTCCCGAGTCGCTGGACGCCACCAACCTCTGGCTCCAGACAAACGACCGTGGAGAGGTGGGCCACGCGGTGCCCCCGCCCGGCCGCTATCGGGTGCTGGCCTTCTGGGTGGAGGAGAAACGGTTCCAGCGCTACGTGTGGCAGGACCTCGAATCAAGCCCCGGCACTGACGACGTGCGCATGGAGTTCCGCTTCTCGCCGCGCTCCGCGCCTCCCATCTCGGGACAGGTGCGGGGGTTGGATGGACAGCCCGTGGCCGGAGCCACGGTGGCGGCCCGGCAGCCCTTCCCCTCCGTGCCGCTGGACGGAGACCTCCTCCGCAACACGTCCGGGCCTCGCGAGTTCGCAACCGCGACGACGGACGCCGAGGGCCGCTTCACGCTGGAGCCCTTTCGAGAGGGAGAGTACGGACTGCACGTCCAGCACGAGGCGGGCCTGGGTGATGTCATGGCTCGGACGGGCGGCCCCGTTTCCGACATCGTGCTGGTCCCCCGCTGCGTGAGGAGCGCCACCGGCCGCGTGGTCGACGAACACGGCACTCCGCTCAAGAGCTTCGAGGTGGGCTCGATGCGAGTGCGCGACGCGAAGGGGCGCTTCCAGCTCAAGTCCTCCTGCTTCACCACCGTCGAGTCCGCCGGCTTCGTGCCCCAGGAGCTTCCGCTGCTCAGCCTGAAGTCGCTGAATGCGGAGCTGCCGGACATCGTGCTCGAGCGGGGACGCGAGCTCACGGGCCGCGTCGTGGGCCCGGATGGCAAGCCGGTGGAGTCCGTGAGTCTCCGCGGGAGCTGGGATGGCTCCAGGGGCGGCCCCGCAATGGCGAGCACGGAGGCCTCTGGCCGGTTCTCCATCGGACCGGTACCGGTGGGCCGGGAAGTGAAGCTCTGGACGAAGTGGGAAGACCGGCTCCTGCGGCAGAGCGTTCCTCCCGGGAAGGAGGGGAAGGTCGAGGTGCGCTTCCCCACGGAGGACTCCCGCCTGGAGGTCCTCGTGAAGGACGCCAGGGGAGCGCCCCTCGCGGGCCTGAACGTCACGGCGGAGGGCACGTGGGGCCTGGTCACCCTGCGCACGGACGGCGAGGGCCGTGCGGTCCACGGCGTCCCCGCGGGGAGCTACGAGCTGCGCGTCACCTACAAGCCCTCCATGAGCCAGACGGGGCCGCGCGTCCCGTACCGCTTCGCACCGGTGCGCGTGCAGGTCTCCCCCGAGAACAGCACGCCTGTCGTGGTCCAGGCCACGCAAGGCACGGGGCGGCTCCGCGTGCTGCTCCCCGAGTCGACGCACTACGACGCCATCTTCGTCGTTCCCGGAGCGCACGACTGGCCCACCGACGTCCCGGGCTGGGTCAAGCTCGTGGAGTACCCGCTGGTCGAGAACCTGAGCAAGGACATGCAGGAGCAATACTCGGGGGGCATCATCTACTACGAGACGCAGAACGACTTCAGCGAGCTGGTGCCGGGGCCCTACACGGTCTTCGCCACGAACCCGAGCGACGACGGCCCGGGCCTGCTTCTCTACCGCGAGGTCGTCCAGGTCGACGGTCGCGGGCGGCAGGTCGTCCAGGTCCGCTTCGCGGGCGACGGCGCGCGCAGGCTGCCGGAAGTGGCCACGCCTCAGTAGCGCTTGAGGACCGCGAGGAAACGTGCGTCCGCGACGTGCCTGCCCTCGAAGTCCTCCAGCCGCACGGGCACCCACTCTCGGGCCTTGTCGTTCTTCTCACGGAGGGCGGCATCCAGCGTGGTGAAGACCTCGGCGGGCGGCTCGCAGATGGCGCGCACGCCGCCCTTCGCCTTGGCGTGGAAGGACACCTCCACCTTGTCCACCAGCGCGTTGTAGCGGCCCGGCGGGAAGCGGCGGAAGAGCCACAGCCCCATCGTCAGCTCCATCACCGTCACCTGCACGCCCAGGTACACGCCGCCCACGTGGTTGCGCGTGCGCCGCTTGAGCGGCACGGACGCGCGCGTCCTCGCGTCGGACGCCTCCTCCACCTTGAAGCCCATCACCGCCGACAGCGGGATGATGTTCTTCACCGCCACCGTCATCAGGGCATTCGCCGCCGCCGGTGACACCTGGCGCAGCCGTTCCACGAGGTCGAGCGCGAGCATGGCTCCTCACCATCCACAACGAAGGGCCAACATCGTAGCGCCAGCGCGGGCGGATGCGCGGCTCCTGAGTGGAAACCGATGCGCTCCTTGCGGCGCGGGCTCTCCGTGACGCGGGCCCCTCTCCCGCGCCTCGGGCCCTGCCGGCGCCCGCGCCAGTTCCGTCCCAAGCCGCACCGCGCGCAGCTCGCGTCCCGGTCGCACTCCTCATGTCCCGACCGATATGTGAAACCGCGTTGCGTTCGTACATCCCGCTGCCCCCCGTCACTCACGCCCGGCATAGAGTCCCGCCACGGAGGACGCATGAACGCGAGCGGAGCGGATGTCGTCATCATGGGCGCGGGGGTGGCGGGGCTCACCGCCGCGCGGGCGCTCTCCCGGACCGGGTTCTCCGTCGCCGTCCTCGAAGCCCGGGAGCGCGTCGGTGGACGCACGCTCACGCAGTCGCTCGGGGGTGAGGCCGTGGACCTCGGCGGCCAGTGGGTGGGCCCCTACCAGCGCCACGTGCTGCGCCTCGCGGACGAGCTGGGCCTCAAGCGCTTCCCGCAGCACCACCAGGGCACCAAGGTGCTCGACGTGCGCGGGGAGCGGCGCACCTACCGCGGACAGGTGCCGTCACTGCCGCTGCTGTCGCTGCTGGACCTCCAGCGCATCATCTGGAAGCTGGACGGCCTGTCGAAGCGCGTCCCCCGCGAACGCCCGGACGCCGCGCCCCGCGCCGCCGAGTGGGACGCCCTCACGCTGGAGGAGTGGAAGCAGCGCCACGTGCCCACGTGGGGCGCCCGCGCCGCGCTGGACATCGCCACCCGCGCCGTCTTCGCCGCCGAGCCCTCGGAGGTGTCCTTCCTCCACTTCCTCTTCTACGTCCACTCCAACAACGGCCTCATGCCCCTCACCACCATCGAGGGCGGCGCCCAGGCCGAGCGCTTCAAGGGCGGTGCCCAGACGCTCAGCCTCCGCATGGCCTCGGAGCTGGGCGGAAGCGTCCACCTCTCCACTCCCGTGCGCGCCGTGCTCCAGGACTCGGACGGTGTCACCGTCACCGCCGAGGACGGCCGCACGTGGCGCGCGCGCTACGCGGTGGTCGCCGCGCCGCCCGCGCTGGCCGAGCGCATCGACTTCGGCGCCGCCCTGCCTTCCGCGCGCCGCCGTGCCCACGCGGACATTCCCATGGGCAGCGCCATCAAGGTGGTGGCCACGTACGAGCGCCCCTTCTGGCGCGAGGCCGGCTTCTCCGGCGAGGCCGTGAGCGACACCGGCCCCGTGCGCCTGTGCTTCGACGACTGCGGCGCGGACGGCCACCATCCCGCCCTGGTGGGCTTCTTCCTCGGGGAGACGGCACGCGCGTGGACGGGGCGTCCTCCGGCGGAGCGGCAGCGCGCCGCACTGGAGTCCTTCGCGCGCTTCTTCGGCCCCCAGGCCCTGAAGCCCACCGCGGTCGCGGACCTGGACTGGATTGCCGAGCCCTATAGCCGGGGCTGCTACGTTGGCCTCCCCCGCCCCGGCACCCTGACCGCCATTGGCGAGGCCCTGCGCGCCCCCTTCGGCCGCGTCCACTGGGCGGGCACGGAGACGGCCATCGAAGGCTGCGGCTACATCGACGGCGCGGTGGAGTCCGGCGAGCGCGCGGCCACGGAGCTGTCCGCACGGCTGGCCTCCCCCGGTGAAGTGGCCGTCCGCGGCCGCGCCCTCTAGAGGCCCGGCCGCCTGCCCTCCGGCCGTCGCGGCGTGGATTGGCGTCCCCGTGGGCCGTCCCCACCCTTGGGAGGCCCTCTGGAGGAGGCCGGAACATGAACTTTCCCAGCCACGTGAATCTCCCCGCCGACGCGCGTGAAGAGCTCATCGATTCCCTCAACACCCTGCTGGCGGATTCCATTGACCTGCACTGGCAGATAAAGCAGGCCCACTGGAACATCCGCGGCAAGCACTTCTACAGCCGCCACGAGCTGTTCGACGAGCTGGCCAAGCACGCGCGCAAACAGGCCGACGAGTTCGCCGAGCGCGCCGGCACCCTGGGCGGCTACGCCGAGGGCACCATCCGCCTCGCCGCGAAGAACAGCGAGCTGCCCGAGTACGACTTGCAGGCCGTGGACGGCGACGCGCACCTGCGCGCCCTGGTGGACCGCTTCGCGCGCTACGGGGCCAGCATCCGCAACGGCATCCACCGCTCCGAGGAGCTGAATGACCCCGTCACCGCGGACCTGCTCACGCAGTCGCTGGGCGAGGTGGAGTTGGACCTGTGGTTCCTGGAGAGCCACCTGCACGGTGACGTGCGCGCCACCGCGCGCCGCGGCGCGGACGCCGGGGACGACGCGGGCACCCGGCCTCCCAACGCCTGACGGGCACTGAGCAGAAGGCACCACCGCGCGCGGTTGGGCGAGCGCGCGGCCCTGCTCCGGCGTATAGAAGGCGTCCTCTCGCGACGGAGGACGCTTCTTGACTGCACAGACGCGGATGGACGGGAAGGTCTGCCTCATCACCGGGGCCTCCGGCGGCATCGGCCTGGAGGCGGCCAAGGCGCTGGCGGCCCTGGGCGCCACGGTGGTGCTGGTGGGCCGTGACGCGACGCGCACCGAGGCCGCCGTCAGCGCCGTGCGCGCCGCCGCGCCCGGCGCGAAGGTGGAGTGGCTGAAGGCCAACCTCACCTCGCTCCAATCCGTGCGCGAGCTGGCCGCCACCTTCAAGGCGCGCTACCCGCGGCTGGACGTGCTGCTCAACAACGCGGGCCTCATCCTCGACCAGCGCGAGGTGACGGGGGACGGGCTGGAGGCCACCATGGCCACCAACCACTACGCGCCCTTCCTCCTCACGCACCTGCTGCTGGACGTGCTCAAGGCCAGCGCCCCGTCGCGCATCATCAATGTTTCGTCCGAGGGCCACCGCATCGGGAAGCTCGACTTCGAGGACCTCCAGTGCGAGCGCCGCTATGACGGCATCCGCGTCTACAGCACCTCGAAGCTGGCCAACATCCTGTTCACCCGCGCGCTGGCGAAGCGGCTGCAGGGGACGGGGGTGACGACCAACGCCCTGCACCCCGGCGTGGTGCGTACGGGCTTCGGCCACAACACGAAGGGTTTCTTCCGCCACATCGTCAAGCTGGGCGCGCCGTTCATGATTTCGGCGGAGAAGGGGGCGCGGACGTCCATCTACCTGGCGTCCTCGCCCGAAGTGGAGTCGGTGTCCGGGGAGTACTTCTACAAGTGCCGCCCGAAGAAGGCGTCCTCCGCGGCCCGGGATGACGCCCTCGCGGAGCGGCTCTGGCAGGTGAGCGAGCAGCTCACGGGAGTGAAGGCATGATTGACCTGTACACGTTCGCTACGCCCAACGGTCGCAAGGTGTCCATCGCGCTGGAAGAGATGGAGCTGCCCTACAACGTCAAGGTGGTGGACATCACCAAGGGCGACCAGTTCAAGCCCGAGTTCCTGGCCGTCAACCCCAACAACAAGATTCCGGCCATCGTGGACCACGCGCCGGTGGACCACCGTCCGCTGACGGTCTTCGAGTCGGGCGCCATCCTGCTCTACCTCGCGGAGAAGACGGGCAAGCTGCTGCCCTCCCACCCGCGCGGCAAGGCCGAAGTCACGCAGTGGCTGATGTTCCAGATGGGCGGCATCGGCCCCATGTTCGGACAGCTCGGCTACTTCACCCGCTTCAGCAAGGCGTACGTGCCGCACGCCATCGAGCGCTACCGCAACGAGTCCAAGCGCATCCTCGGCGTGCTGGATGCGCAGCTCGGCCAGGGCGACTATGTGGCGGGCAAGTTCTCCATCGCTGACTGTGCCATCTACCCGTGGGTGGCGGGCGCGCGCGAGTACAACCCCGACCTCTTCCAGGGGCTGCGCAACGTCCCGCAGTACCTGCACCGCGTGGGCAGCCGTCCCGCCGTGCAGCGCGGCATGAAGGTGCCGGAGCTGAAGAAGTAGCAGCCGCCCGGGTGCCCAGCGGGCGGGCAGGCGGGGCGGGCGCGGGGCAGCGGAAGTCCGGTGCGTAGCTTGAAGCGCATGATGGAACCGTCTGTCCCCTCGCGTCCCCGCCTCCTGCTCCGTGCCCTCGGGCCGGGGCTGGTGGGCGCCACGTCCCTGACGCTCGTCCACGAGGGCGCCCGCCGCGTGCTGGAGCACCCGCCCCGGATGGATGTGCTGGGCAAGCGGGCCCTGAAGAAGGGCATCCGCTGGTTCGGCGGCAGGCCCGCGCACGGCCTGCGCCTGCACCGGCAGTCGCTCGCGGGGGATGTGCTGTCCAACAGCCTCTTCTTCTCGCTGGTGGCGCTGGGCCGGCCGAAGCGGCCGTACCTGCGGGGCGCGGTGCTGGGGCTGCTCGCGGGCCTGGGCGCGGTGGTGCTGCCGCCGTACCTGGGGCTGGGCCGCGGGCCTGCTCGCGCGCGGACTTCCACGTCGCTGCTCACCGTCGCCTGGTACACGCTGGGCGGGCTGGCGGCGGCGCGAGCCACGCGCGGGCTGCTCGACGCGGCGCCACCCCTGGAGACTCCGGGCCCTGGCTGGTAGGCCGCGCTCCTCGGGGGCGAGGGGTGGGTGCTTGCCCCGGGCGGTGACGCGCTCAACCTTGCCTTCATGGTGACGGACCTCACCCGCCTGCCGCTGCGCGGCCAGAATGGCGCCTTCCATGTGGTCGTCGAGTCGCCTCGCGGCTCGACGGTGAAGCTGAAGTACGAGGCGACGCTGAAGGCCTTCTCCATCTCCCGGCCCCTCACGCGCGGGCTGCGCTACCCCTTCGACTGGGGCTTCATCCCCTCCACGAAGGGGCCGGACGGGGACCCGCTGGACGTCATGGTGTACTGGGACGACACGACGTGGCCCGGCGTGGTGCTGCCCAGCCGCGCGCTCGGCGTGCTCCAGGTGGACCAGAAGAAGCGCGGCGGCAAGCCCGGCGAGCGCGAGCGCAATGACCGCATCCTCGCCGTGCCTGTCTCCTCCACCCGTGCCGAGCACCTGCAGACCTATCAACAGCTCTCCAAGCGCGAGCGCGAAGAACTGGAGCACTTCTTCCTCGCCGCCGTGCACTTCGAGGACAAGGACGCGCGCATCCTCGGGTGGGAGGGGCCGGAGGGCGCGGAGCGGATGCTGCGGCAGTACGCGCTCACGGAGGGCTGAGTGGCACACCCCACACCCATCCGGGGACTGGGCCCCGACAGCCAATTGGGACACGCCGCGCGGCGCCTCCTCGCGGGCCGGCTCGCGGACGTGCGCAAGCCGGAGGCCGGACTCGAGGACGGCGTGGATGACGAGTCCGTCCATGACATGCGCGTGGCGACCCGCCGCCTGCGCGCGGCCCTCCTGGTGTTCCGCTCCCTCGGGGGACTGAAGAAGCTGGAGCGCGACGTGAAGCGTCTCCAGGACGCGCTGGGGGGCGTGCGGGACTTGCACGTGCAGGCGGCCTGGCTGGAGGGCGCTGCCGGCAAGGCGGAGAAGGAGAAGCGCGGCACGCGCGCGGGCGTCCTCGCCCTGCGAGACGCACGGCTGGCCTCGCTGGACGACAAGGAGCGCCTGCTGCGCGCGGAGCTGAAGGGCTGGGTGAAGCGGACGATTCCGCGGCTGCTGGAGAAGGTGGATGCGCTGGACGACAACGCGCACCGCTTCGGTGGCCGGCGGGTGCGGAAGGTCCTGCGAGCGCGCGTGCGCACCGTGCGCAAGCGGATGGACACGTACGCGGACGCGCCGGATGCGGAGTCCGCGCATGCGCTGCGCAAGGACCTGAAGAAGCTGCGCTACGAGCTGGAAATCTTCCAGCCGGCCTTCCGAAGGACGATGGACGCGATGCTGGAGGTGCTCGTTCCATTGCAGGACGGGCTGGGCGAATTGCACGACGCGGACGTGCGGCTGGAACTCTTCGAGCGGCTCGCCGCCGACGCCGCGCCGAAGGAGCGCAAGGCCGCGCGGGCGCTGCTGCCGCATGTACGAGATGAGCGCGCGGAGCTGGCGAAGGAGATTGCCCGCGAGCTTCAGCGCTGGCACTCCGAGGAGATTCCCCGGCGGCTGCGCCGGATGCTCGCGTGACGGGACGCGCAGGCCGGCGCCTCGGCCTCATCGGGAGGCGCCACCCTCGCGGCGGCTCTCGCACGACAGGCTCGCGGACGATTCATGGCCTGCACCGCGCCCCGCCGGACCGGACGGTGGGGTCCGAACAAGGCGCGGGTGGAGGCAGTGCCCCTGATGCACCGCGCCCCGCCGGCCTCCACCGTGTAGTGGCGGAGTCCAGGCGGGGCGCGGGTGGAACCCCGGTTACTGCTGCTGCGAGGGCTGCGAGGGCTGCGAAGGCTGCGCGCCCGGAGAGGACTCGCCGCTCTCCGGCGCGGCCGGGGCGGTGGGCTTCACCTGCGACGTGGCCTCGATGCGCACCGCCTGCGGCTCACCGCTGCCCTGGTCCGTGCGGTACGACGCACGCACCTGGCTGCCCTCCTGGATGTCCGCCGCGCTCGCCTGACGGCCGTCCACCGTCACCTGCGTCTGGGGACCGACCTGGAGCCGCAGCTGGGGCTCACCGCGCGAGCTGAGCAGCACCTCCTGCTCGCTCGACGTCAGCACCTCGCCGACAATCTGCTGCTCGGAGCCCTGCGCCTGCGCACCCTGAGCCTGGGCCTGCTGCTGCGAAGGCTGGGACGGCGTGGGCGCCGCGGCCACCGGCTGCTGCGAAGGCTGGGACGGCGCGGGCGCCGCGGCCACCGGCTGCTTCGCCTGCTGGCGGAGCTGCTCGGACTGCTGCTGCGCCTGCTGCTGGGTCAGCTGGTCCTGCTGCGCCAGCTCCTGCTGCTGCTTCTTCTGGGCCTCCAGCGCGCTGGCCTGCGCCGACTGCGCCTCCTGCTGCGCGGCCTGCGTCTGCTGCTGGGCGGACTGCTGCGCCTGCTGGGCCTGCTGCGACTCCTGTCCCGCGCGGGCCTGGGCCTCCGTGAGTTCCTTCTGCTTCTCCTGGAGATCCTGCTGGGCGTTGGCGGCCTCCTTCTGCTGCTCGGTGGCCTCCTTCTGCGAGTCGCGGGCCTTGTCGAAGGCGTTCTCCGACTGCTCCTGCGCCTGCTCCACCTTGCTGCTCGCGGACGCCTGCTCGCCCGGCTGCTCGGGACTGCTCTTGCTCCGCTCTTCACAGCCCACGCCCAGCACCAGCGCCGCCGCCCCAGCCATCAAACACCCCGCGCGGAATTTCATGGATATCTCCTGTCGTGAAAGTGACAGCGCAAAGATGGAGAGGCCTCCGGCGGAACCAACCACACCCCGGACATGCGCCCGCCCACCCGCCAGGTCACCAGCGGGCGGCGCCCTCCACGCGGCGCTACCCTTGAGCGGACTTTGAGGGTAAGGGGCGCACCCCCATGCGTGCCTGTGGACTCGACTTCGGAACCAGCAACACCGCCGCGGCGCTGCCCGACGGCACGGTGCTGCCCCTGCAGCCCCACACCTCGGAGCCGCGCCTGTTCCGCTCCGTCCTCTTCTTCCCGGACGACGAGCAGCAAATCTACGCGGGCGCGGACGCCATCCAGCGCTACATGGAGGACAACACCGGGCGCTTCATCCAGTCCGTGAAGTCCTTCCTCCACTCCAACTCGTTCCGCGCCACCCAGGTGAAGGGGCGCACGTACACGATTGAGGAGCTGGTCGCCGTCCTTCTGCGCCGCGTGCGCGACGCCGCCGGTGTCCACATGGGCGGCCCCCCGGAGGCCGTCATCCTCGGCCGCCCCGCCGTCTTCACCCCGGACCCGCAGGCGGACGCGCTCGCCCAGCAGCGCCTGCTCCGCGCCGCCGAGCTGGCCGGCTTCCAGACGGTGCAGTTCCTCATCGAGCCCATCGCCGCCGCGCTCGCCTACGAGGCCCAGCTCACCCGCGATGAGCTCGTCCTCGTGGCGGACTTCGGCGCCGGCACCACCGACCTCACCCTCATGCGCCTGGGGCCCTCGCGCCGCGGCAACGTGGACCGGCGCCCGGACGTGGTGGGCTCCACCGGCGTGCGCATCGGTGGTGACCGCTTCGACGCCGAAATCATGCGCCACAAGCTGCTGCCCCGCTTCGGCGCCGGCTCCACGTACCGGGTGCGCGGCTTCAGCGACAAGCGGCTGCCCATTCCGCAGCACGTCATGGCCAAGCTGCTCTCCTGGCACGAGATGTCTTTCATCCGCGAGAAGTCCACCCAGGAGCTCCTCGAGACGATGCTCGAGACGAGCGACAAGAAGGCGGAAATCCAGGCGCTCCATGACCTGGTCATGGACAACCTGGGCTACCGCCTCTTCCGCGCGATTGAGGCGGCCAAGGTGCGCCTGTCCCGCGACGAGCAGGCGACGGTGGACTTCGAGGAGGGGCGCATCCACCTCCACGAGCCGATTACGCGCGCCGAGTTCGACGCCTTCAGCAAGCCGCTGCTCGACGAGCTGGAGCAGTGCACCGAGGGACTGCTCGCCCGCCACCCCGAGGCGGCAGCCATCGACGCGGTGTTCCTCACCGGCGGCTCGTCGCAGATTCCCGCGGTGCGTCAGCTCTACGTGCGCCGCTTCGGCGAGGAGCGCGTGCGCACCGCGGATGCCTTCACCTCGGTGGCCGAGGGCCTCGGGCGCGCGTCGGCCCACCTGACCTCCTGAGGAGGCGGCGGACTCAGGGCGAGTACGGGCGGACTCATTCCGCCCGTCCCGACGCGTGCGTCATCATCGTGCGCAAAGGGATGTCCTTCGCGAACCCCCTCGCGCGAAGGCGGACACACCACATGGCTGGTCAGATTCTGGGCGCCTACTGCAAGGCCGTCATGAGCTCCATGCTCGACGCCACCGCGACGCTGCTCTTTCCCCAGCACCGCAAGCGCATCGCGGAGATGAAGGACGACGCCTGGTACCCCATGGAGGACTACGTGCGGATGATTCAAGACCTGCACGCGAAGCTGGGGGACACCACCATGACGGCGCTCGGCCAGGCCGCCGTCCAGAAGACCTTCCACCTCACCAAGGCCCAGGGCTTCGACACGATGGAGAAGGTCTTCAAGGACTTCAACGCGCTGTCGGCAGCCGTGGTGAGGAACGCCACTCCTGATGAAGCAGTACGCACGGTGTCCCTGACGAAGGACACCGTGGTGATGGAGAGTGAATCGAAGGTGCCGCCCTCGCTGATGGTGGGCTACTTCCGCGGGCTGTTCTTCGGCTTCGGGAAGCTCGTCACCACCGAGACGGTGGAGCGCAAGGGCGACACCGTGCGCTACACGCTGAAGTGGCTGTGAGGCCCCAGCCCCAGCTCCACCACTGACGCCTACGGGCCCACGTCCACCGTGCGGCTCAGCCACCCCACCCCGCCGCGCCCGTCGCGCGCCACCACCCAGAAGGTGACGCGCTGGGGCGCGGCCGGCGTCTCGTACTTCGACGTCGGGTCGCCCGGCTTGTCGTCCACCGACTCAATCGAGCGGAACTCCTTCACCTCGCCGTCGCCGGTGGCGAACCAGCTGTAGAAGACCTGCTCCGTGCGCGGGCCGTCCTCCGCCTCGTAGACCTCCGCGCTGCCCTCCGTGAGCACCGGCCGGAAGGTCACCTCCGTGGCCACCGGCAGCGGGCCCGCGAGCGACGCGCCCTCCCAGAGGACGTCCGCCACCGACGGGTTCTGGTTGGGCGCCGCCGTCGCCCGCAGCGTCACGCGGCGCACGCCGCGCTCGGTGCCCTCGGGCGTGCCGGTGCTGTCCGAGGCCTCGTAGCCGATGAAGAGGGGGATGCCCTCCTGGAGCGCCTCGAGCAGCGCCGGGTCGTTCGGGTCCACCGGGCCGCCGCCGGGGTTGGCCGCTTGCAGCGCCTCGGCCAGCACCGCCTGCACGTTGGGGTCTTGAAGCGACAGCACGCCTTCCGGCAGCGGGACGCCGTTGTCCCCCGGGCAGCGGCCGTCATAGGGGTTGCCGGTGAAGCGGCACAGCGCATAGCCGACGGTGACGGGGCGCGCGTCCGCGGACACCGCCAGCGCGTTGAACGTCATCGGGCCCGGGAGCGTGGTGGCGTTCGGGTCCAGCACCAGCTCGGCGGGCTCGGCGCGAATCGCGAGCACGCGCACGCGGCGGATTTCACTCTGCAGCTCGAGGTCGGGGCCACACGCGGCGAGCAGCGCGGCCAGCAGGACGAAGAGGGATGGGCGCATGGTCAGAAGCTCCCCTTGGCGCCGAGAATCGGGAGGATGGGCAGCCCCTCGAAGTACGCGCTCTGCGAGTAGTTGTAGTTGTAGGCGATGCCTTCCACCGCCGGGTTGTTGTAGGCGTTCGTCAGGTCCAGGTAGACGTCCAGGGTCCACCGCTCGAAGACGAAGTTCTTGTCCACGCGGATGTCCAGCTGGTTGAAGGACGGCAGCCGCACCGAGTTCACCGCCGCGTAGAGGGGCACGAAGACGTCGTTCACGTCGTCGCGCACGGCGCCGACCACGGGCGTGGTGGGGTTGCCCGAGGCGAAGCGCAGGCGCGCGCCCACCTCCCAGCCCCTGGGCAGCTTGTAGGACGCAATCGCCGTCAGCACGTGCGTCTGGTCATTGTCGAAGAGGCGCCACGCCGCGTCGGGCGCGTCGCGGCGCTCGCTGCGGCTGAGCGTGTAGGAAATCCACCCGAAGAGGCGGTCCGTC
Source organism: Pyxidicoccus caerfyrddinensis (assembly GCF_010894405.1). GTDB lineage: Bacteria > Myxococcota > Myxococcia > Myxococcales > Myxococcaceae > Myxococcus > Myxococcus caerfyrddinensis. The sequence continues at coordinate 315,570 of NZ_JAAIYA010000002.1, read as the reverse complement.
AGCGAGCGGCGCACCAACACCTCCAGGCCGTAGATGCGGCCCACCCCGCCGTTCTTCAGTCGCTCTGGCACCGGCTCGCCGTCGCGCACCACGGTGCCGTTGGAGCGGACGATGAGGCCGTCCAGGTCGTTGTAGAAGACCTCGCCGCTGACGAACCACTCCGGCCTCGGCTGCCACTCCGCGCCCAGGCCGTACTGGAGCGAGCGCTTCGCCGCGAGGTCCGGGTTGCCGAAGGTGACGCTCGGCTCATCCTGGATGGGCGGGCCGTGGTAGACGCCCGCACCGCCCTTGAGCGACACCGTCTCCGTGAGCGCGTAGCGCACCGCCAGGCGCGGGTTGAGGGTGCGCTTCGGCGACTCCTGGTCCGTGAAGACGTAGCTCTCGGCGCGCACGCCCGGCACCACCAGCAATTCCTTGATGGGCCGCCAGCGCGCCTCCACCCAGATGGAGGGGAAGTACTGGACGAAGTCTCCATCGGTGGTGAGCAGCTCGTCGGTGACGGTGGGGGTGGGCGGCTCGCCCTCGCGCGGCGGGGATTGGATGCGCGCGGTGACGTGCGCGAAGCTGCTCACCACGTCCAGGCCGCCGGCCAGCGTGAGCGCGTCGCCGAAGGCGTACTCGGCGGTGGAGCGCAGATTCAGGTCCGTGGAGTCGATGCGCAGGCCGCGCTCGCCGATGGCGAAGTCCAGGAGCGTGCTGCCCACCAGCGCCTGCGTGTCCAGCGTGAGCGCGTCCCCGCGGTACTGGTGGCGCAGCCGGAGCTGGTTGAAGCCGGTGGTGACATCCAGGTCGCCGGTGACGGTGGGGTCATTGTCCGACGGCCGGTCGAAGACGAGGCCCAGCCTGTCGCGCGAGGTGAGCCCCTGCAGCGAGAAGGTGTGCCGCGACAGGGGCTTCCACACCAGCTTGAGCTGCGCGTCGTAGTAGCGCGGCGCCACCTGGAGGCTGGGCCCATTGTCGCCCTCGGGCACCAGCCCCAGCACCAGGTCGATGTACGAGCGCCGGCCGCCCACCACGAAGCCCAGCGTCTCCGTAATCGGCCCTTCAATCACCGCGTTGGACTCGATGAGGCTGACGCCCACGGTGCCGTGGATGCGGTCCATGCGCGGCTCGCGGCTGCGCACGTTGATGACGCCGCCGGTGAGGTCGCCGTAATAGGCGGAGAAGTTGCCGGGCAGGTAGTCCACCGCGTCCAGCAGCTCCGAGTTGTACACGGAGGTGAGACCGCCGAAGTGGTACAGCAGGGGAATGCGCTGGCCGTCGAGGAAGACGCCGGACTCCTGCGGGCTGGAGCCGCGGATGATGAGCTGGCCGCCGTTGAAGGCGGGGCGCGCCACGCCGGGCAGGTTCTGCACCACCTTCAGCGTGTCGCCCTGCGTGCCGGGGATGCGCTGCACCTCGGCCACCTGGATGGAGGTCTGCGTCACCTCCTTGCGCTCGCGCTCCGTGCGCACCACCGTCTCGTACGGGCTGAAGATGCGCTTGCGCACGTAGTACGTGGCGCGCGTCTCCTGCCCTTCCGAAATCGTCTCCTTCGTGCGGAAGCGGTCGTACCCGCCCTGGACCACCAGCACCTCGTGGTTGCCCGGGGGGACGCCCCTGAACGAAAAGCGCCCCTCCGCGTCCGCGACGGTGGACAGGTCCAGCTCCGGCAGCACCACCTCCGCGCCGTTCAGCGGCTTGCGCGTGCCGCGCTCCAACGCCTGGCCGCTGAAATTCACCGGGCCCTCGGGCGTGGCGGCGCCGCCATCGGCCGCTTCCGGCGGCGGGGCGGGACGGAAGACGAACTGGTAGGCGTACTGGATGCGCACCGGGGCGGGGACGTTGTCCACCTCGGCGGGCTCGAACTGGAACTGCTTCACCGCCTCCACCGCCGCCTCGTCGAAGCCGTGGCCGGCGGGCTGGGTGACTTCGACATTCGTGACGGCGCCCGTCTCCGAGATGTCGATGAACATCACCACCGTGCCCTCGAGCTGCTGGGCGGCGGCGTCCGGCGGGTACGGGGCCTCCACCTGGCGCAGGAGGGCGGGCGGCTTCGTCAGCACGCCCGTGGGGACACCGGCATCCACGGTGCCGGCGTCCTCCGGAGACTGGGGAACCTGCGCCCGGGCTTCGGCGGCGAGGAGGCAGAGGACGAGAGCGAGTGTTTTCATGAGGGGCGGGGAAGTGCCGAGCCCCTCATATACGTCCCTGCGCTTCGGGTGTTACTTGGGCGCGAGCACGATTTCGATTCGCCGGTTGAGCGAACGATTTTCCGGCGAGTCATTCGCGGCGATGGGCTGGTACTGGCCATACCCCGCCGCGGACAGCGTCGTGGGGTCCACGCCCGCGTCCTGGAGGCTGCGCACCACCGCCATGGCCCGCGCCAGGCTCAGCTCCCAGTTGGTGGGAAACTGGGTGCTGCCGATGGGGACGTCGTCCGTGTGGCCTTCCACGCGGATGATCTTCCCCTGCACCGTCTTGAGCGCGTCGGCGATCTTCGCCAGCGCATCCTCGCCCTCCTTGCCCACGCGCGCCGAGCCGGAGGCGAAGAGAATCTTGTCCTTGAGCTGGACGGTCATCTTCCCCTTCAGCTCGGACAGCTGAATCTTCCCGTCGGAAATCTCCTGCTTGAGGCTCTGGGCGAGGTTCTCGTACTCGGAGCTCTTCTTCTCCAGCTCCGCCTTCGCCTGGGCGAGCTGCTTGCTGTTACGCGCCAGCTCGTCGTTGAGGGCCTGGAGCTGCGCGAGCTGCTCCTGCAGGGAACGGCGCTCCGCGGCCGCGGCGCCGAGGCGCGACTCGGCGGTGGTGAGCCGGGCGTTGAGCGCGTCCCGCTCCGCCTCCAGCGCCTTCACCTTCTCCTCGGCGGCCGCACGCGCGCCCTTCTCGTCGTTGAGTCCCTTGGCGAGCTGCTCCGCCTCCAGCGTCTTGGCCTCGAACTTCCCCTTCGAGACGCAGCCCGTGGAGAGCGCGACGAGAGCCGCCAGAACCAGCCGTGTCCGCATGTGTACGTGTCCTCCCGACAGAGTTGATTGGGCCGCCAGACTACCGCCAGCAACGGCCCGGGTCAGGAAGAACCTCTACATTATTTTGAACACCAACGACTGCCCGCTCGCAGGGAGCGCACCCGTGCTCAGCGGGGGAAGATGGGGTGGGCGTCCAGCCACACGGAGAAGAGGGCGTCGGCGAAGCCCTTGCCGGGGATGAAGGCCCCTCCGCTGGCGCCGCCGCCAATCTCCAGCCCGACACCGGGCAGGTAGGTGATGACGAGGTCCTCGCCCTTCTGGACGTCCTTGAGCGAGGACAGCATCACGCGCAGGTGGTCGGCCATGGGCCCCTGCTTCAGGTCCGGGTTCTTCTGGAGGCCGTCGCGCAGGCTGCCCACGAGCTGCTCGCGGCTGATGTTGCGCAGGAAGCGGAAGTGGAGGCGCTTGACGGAGTTGGAGGCGATGGCCTCGGACGCGCTGCGCGGCTGGTTCTCCAGGTAGAGGCTCCACACGTAGACCTTGAAGAACAGTCGCTTCTGCAACTGCATATGCGCGAGCGCAATCCTGCGCCCCTGCAGCGTCAGCGAGTCCGGCATGTCGACGCCGCCGACCTGCTTCTGCCCCGCCTGGGCCGTACCCACGGCGAGCACCATGCCGAGCACGAGCCACCGCGCACCTATGCGCCCCGCCAGAGTTCTCATGCGTCGGTCCCCCGAACCCCTCTCAATCCGGTACCGCGTACGGTGCGCACGGACGCTCCGGACCGCCACCGTCTGAAACCCCGGGGCTGTACGGCAGTGGACGGGGACCACGGGTGGTGAAGCGCGGCACACCTCGGGTGCCAGGACGGTGAACACACCCATGTCCCGTAACACGGAGGGGCGACATCCAGGACAACTCCACGCAACGGCGCGGGCCTCGCACCCCCGGGTGCTGGAGTGGTGTTGAAAACATCCAGCACCCCAGTGCACAAGGCGCGCGCGGCGGCCAGCACGGCGCACTCCATGTGCCGGGGCCGCCGCTCATCCGGGAGAGGGAATGCTTCGCACGTTACTGGCAGTCACGCTGGCGCTGGCCATGGGCTGCGCCACGCAGGAGGAGCCCGCGCCGTCCGCGCCGGCCCCCGTGAAGACGGAAGGCCGGGCCCCCACGCGGCCCGAGGTGGCGCCGCTGAAAGAGCAGGTGTCCCGGCTCAACGCCCGGCTGCGCCGGGGCGCGGCGGATGTCTCGCCCGTGCTGAGCGAGCGCGCCGAGGCCCTGGCCGCGCTGATGGACGTGGACGCGGGCGCCGCCCTGGCGCTGGCCCTGCCGGAGTCGGTGCGCACGAGCCTGGCGCGCAAGCACCCGGCGGCCGCGCGGCACCTGGAGGAGCGCGGCGCGTTCGAGGGCGAGTGGGAAGTCCTCGTCGCGGACAGCCCCGCGCGGACCGAGGTGCGCATGGAGCACTTCCTGCGCGTGAAGGGCGAGCGGCTCCAGGTGCGCTTCGCCCACACGGCGCCGGGAGAGCTGCGCAGCGGCCTGCGCGTGCGCGTCCAGGGATTGAAGCTGGGAGCGCGGGTTGCGGCGGAGGACGTGGCGGTGGTGCCGATGCGCTCGGCGCTCTCCGCGACGTCGGCGTGCACCTCCACGGGGGACCAGCGCACGCTCGTCATCCTGGCCACCTTCCCGGGGCAGCCGCAGACGCTCACCGTGGCGCAGGTGCGCGAGGTGTTCTTCTCCAGCACGCAGCGCTCGCTGACGCGCTTCTGGAGCGAGGCGTCCCAGGGCCGCACCACCGCCAGCGGTGACGTGGTGGGCTGGTACACGCTGGACCGCGGCTACTCGTGCAACGAGTCGGACGCGATGCGCGTCGCCGCCATCGCCGCCGCCGACGCGGACGTGGACTTCCGCCAGTACGACCGCGTCTTCATCGTCCACCCGGAGGCGAACGGCACGAGCTGCTACTACGGCGGCCTGGGCACGCTGGCGTGCGGCACGCAGCAGACGCAGGACGGCCCCATCACCGCCTCCACGTCGTGGCTGCGCGCCGAGTACATGAGCCCCAATGACCAGGGCGTGGAGTTGGTGACGCACGAAGCGGGCCACAACCTCACCCTGCACCACGCCAGCTCGCGCGACTTCGGCGCGGAGGCGCTGGGACCCGTGGGCGTCTCGGGCAGCCTCACCGAGTACGGCGACCTCTTCTCCACCATGGGGAGCTGGAACCTGGGCCAGTACGCCGCGCCCCACAAGGTGCGCATCGGCTGGCTGGAGCCGGGCGCGGTGACCACGGTGGATGGCACCGACGGCACCTTCACCGTGTCCCCGCTGTCCGCGCCACTGGGCAGCGGCGTGCAGGCGCTGAAGGTGCGCCGCGGCTTCCACGGTGACGGTTGGCTGTGGCTGGAGGCCCGCCGCCCGGTGGGCGACTACGACGTCACCCTGCCCTCGCAGGTGTTCGGCGGCGCCGTCATCCACTACGAGGACCCGTCCACCAGCAGCTACACGCACCTCTTGGACTTCACCCCGGAGACGCCCTCGTGGCTGGACCCGGCGCTCCTTCCCGGCGCCACGTGGACGGACCCGTACACCAACCTGCGGCTGACGGTGGACGGCGCCACGCCCGCGGGCGTCACCGTGAGCGTCCACTACGAGCCGGTGCCGTGCGTGCGCGCGCCGCCGACGGTGGAGTTCGACACCTGGTACGAGTACGCCGTGCCGGGCTGGCAGGTGGAGAGCGGCCTCACCCTCACCAACCACGACACGGTGGGCTGCCCCGCTTCCACGTTCGCCTTCCAGTCCTCGCTGCCCGCGGGCTGGCCGACGGCGGACCTGCCCGCCAGCATCACCCTGGAGCCCGGCAAGCAGCGCTTCCTCTACTTCTCCAAGCAGGTGCCGGAAGGCACGCCGTACGCCACGTACACGGTGGACCTCACCGTCTCGCGGGAGGAAGAGAGCGTCACCGTCGATGACACGCTGGACGTGATTGCGCCGTGCCAGACAGCGCCCATCGAGGTGCGCTTCGACCGGCAGTCGCAGGTCGTCACCGCCGGAGACACCGCCGCCTTCGGAGTGACCCTCATCAACCACGACTCGCGCGCCTGCGGCTGGGTGTACTTCGAGCCCGCGTCCACGCTGCCCCAGGGCTGGACCACTGAATATGACCAGTTCGGCTTCGACATCGAGGCCGGCGGCTCCTTCGAGTTCACCATGTACAAGGCGGTGCCCACGGACGCACAGGGCACGTACGGCGTGGACGTGCAGGTGCTGCGGGATGGCTACACGGTGGAGGCCACCGCCACGGCGACGGTAACGGTGAACCCGTGCGTGCGCGTTGCGCCCACGTTCACCGCGCAGCCCGCGACGGTGGACGTGGAGCCCGGCGGCTCGGCGAGCTACACGCTGTCGCTCACCAACCACGACCCGGCGTCGTGCGGCGCGTCCACCTTCACGTTGGATTTGACCGACACCGAGCCGTGGGCCTCCGTCCTCTCCGCGCCGTCGCTCACCGTGACGCCCGGGGGCTCGGCCACCGCCACGCTGACTGTCACGGCCCCCGTGAATGCGGGCAGTGGGAGCCGCTACTTCGAGCTGGGCGTGCTGCGCGGCGGCACCTCTGTCGGCGGCGCGGAGCTGGAGGCGCGCGTGGTGTGCCGGCGCAATGCGCCCGCCGTGAGCTTCACGCCAGCCACTGGCACCGTGGAGGCAGGCAAGCCGCTCACCTTCGCCATGAAGGTGACGAACACCGACAACACGGCGTGCACCGCGAGCAGCTTCACGGTGGGCGCCACGGTGCCCGCGGGCTGGACGTACGGCTTCGCGCAGCCGTCACTCACGCTGGCTGCTGGCGCGAGCGGCACGGTGGGCCTCACCGTGACTCCGCCGGAGACGGCGGCGGGCAGCTACACGCTCAGCGCACTCGCTTCGCACACGGGCGCGAGCACGACGACGGGCGCCCTCACGGTGAACGTCACCCCGCCTCCGCTCAAGGCCACGGTGTCCGTGCCGGGCACGAGCTACAAGCGCAACAGTGCGGTGCCTCTCACCACCACCGTGAAGCGGGGCACCCTCTCCGCGCAGGCCAGCGTGCGCTTCAGCGTCAGCCGGCCGGATGGCGTCACCGAGGTGCTCACCGTGTCCACCGATGTCACCGGCAAGGCCGCGTGGAGCTACACTGCGCGAGTGCGCGGCACCCACAGCGTGACGGCCACGGCCACGTCGGGCACGGAGACGGCCACCAGCAACACGGTGAGCTTCTCCGTGCAGTGAGGCACCGCGCCACCTGGCGCGCCTTCCGGGCCGCGCGGACCCATGTCCGCGCGGACCCGGATGTCTCATCTGACATGTTTCTCAGTTTATACTTCGATGTCAGACCTGCTCCTATCGTGCTTCGCGCAGCACCTTTCACCGAGAGGAGCAGGCGTGAAGAACCATGGGTTGAAGTCCCTGACGGGGGTCCTGACCGCGCTGGTCATGACGGGTTGTGGCGGCACGACGGCACCGGATGCGGCGCGTACGGGACAGGGCGCTTCACAGAGCGAGGCACAGGCCGGCGCTCCAGAGCGGAAGGTCATTCCGAACCGGTACATCGTCGTCCTCAAGGATGCGCCGTCGGACGGCGTGCACGCGGAGGCCATGCGGGCAGACGCCGCGGAGGTGGCGGCGGACCTCGCGAAGCGGCACGGCGCGAAGGTGGGGCACATCTACCGGAATGCGCTGCGCGGCTTCGTGGCGGAGCTGGACGACGCGAAGGTGGAGCAGCTGCGCGCCGACCCGCGCGTGGAGTCCGTCGAGCAGGACACGGTGGTGGAGGCCGCGAGCCAGCAACTGAATGCGCCGTGGGGTCTGGACCGCATCGACCAGGCGAACCTGCCGCTCGACGGCAGCTACACCCACAACGCCACCGGCAAGGGCGTGCATGTCTACGTCATCGACTCGGGCCTGCGCCTCACCCACCAGGAGCTCCAGGGCCGGGCCACGGGTGACTTCAACATTCCCACCGACGGCACCGCCGGCACGGATTGCTACGGCCACGGCACCATGGTGGCGGGCATCGTGGGCGGCAGCACGTACGGCGTGGCCAAGGGCGTGTCGCTCCACTCGGTGCGCGTGCTGAACTGCAATGGCGGCGGCTACGCCTCGGACGTCATCGCCGGCGTGGATTGGGTGACGGCCAACCGCATCCGTCCCGCGGTGGCCACGATGAGCTTCGTCGCGTTCGCCTCGAATACGCTGGACCGCGCCGTGCGCCAGTCCGCCAGCGCGGGCGTGGTCTACGCGGTGGCGGCGGGCAACGGCACGGCCGACGCCTGCACCCTCTCGCCCGCCCACGCGCCGGAGGCCATCACCGTGTCGGCCACCACCAGCGCCGACGCGCGCCTGGCCAACGCCAACTTCGGTTCGTGCGTGGACCTCTTCGCCCCGGGCGAGCGCCCGCCCACCGCGCTGGGCGGCGGGGATGACTCCATCACCAGCTTCGACAGCGGTACCTCCCTGGCCGCGGCCCACGTCGCGGGCGTGGCCGCGCTCTACCTCCAGGCCAACCCCACCGCCTCGGCGGCCACCGTCGCGAGCGCGCTGACGGCGGGCGCCATCACCGGCAAGGTGACGAACGCGGGCACCGGCTCGCCCAACCGGCTGGTCAACACCGCGTTCCTCGCGGCCGTGGGCGACACCGTCGCGCCCCAGGTGCAGCTGGGCGGCCCCGTCGCTGGCAGCACGCTGCAGGGCACGGTGGGCATCACCGCCCTTGCCACCGACAACGTGGGCGCGCAGCGGGCGGAGCTGTGGGTGAACGGCAGGCTGCGGCTGACCGACACCTCCGCGCCGTTCGAGTTCGCCTATGACACCCTCGTCGACGGCAACGGCCCGGTGACGCTGGAGGCGCGCGCGTATGACGCGGCGTTCAACGGTGCCCGGAGCGCTCCGGTGGCCTTCACGGTGAACACGCCGGGCTCCGCGAGCTTCGACCCGGTGCGCGGCGCGCCCACCTGCGTAGACGCGGGCCCCTTCTGCGACACGGGCACCCGCATCGCCGGGAGCGGCGCCAGCACCGAGCCCCACTCGCCCAACACGCTGTCCGGCAGCTGCGGGGACGCCGAGGGCTACTACCACGAGGACGAGTCCATCGAGCGCCTCCGCGTCTCCACCCTCGACGGCAGTCCGCTCGCGCCGGGCAAGACGGTGCGGGTGGACGTGTTCGCGTGGGACCACAGCCTCAACCAGTCCGGTCCGAAGGGCTTCTACTGGGGCTGGTGGGATGACGGGGTGTCGCTCTTCCACGCCGCCGACGCGAACAACCCCGTGTGGACGTACGTGAGCGATTACTACCCCACGGGGCCCGGCCCCAACACGTACTCCGCCACCTTCGTGCTCCCCCAGGGCGGCGTGCAGGCCATTCGCGCCGTCATCGGGAACTTCGACTTCGGGGGCCCGAACAGCAACGCCTGCCCGGATGCCTACTACCGCATGGATGTGGACGACGTGGCCTTCGCGGTGGGTAGCGTGACGCCGTAGCGTTGTGTGAAGAACGGCCGGGCCCGTTGCTCGGGGCCCGGCCTGTTGTTCCGTGGTGAGTCGCTCACGTGGATGGAACGGTGAGCTCCGGGACACGCGTGGGCTTGCGGTGATGCGCGTGGTCGTAGAAGCACTCGGAGCCGAGCACTGTGATGAGGCGCTGCTCGGTGGCGTCTCCTTCCGGTGTCATCGCCTGCGTGGGGAGTGCGTAGGGCTGGACGAGGACGATTCCATCTCCGAGTTCCTGGCGGGTCTCTGGCGGGAGTGACAGGAGGCGTTCGCCGAACATGCGAACGAAGGGGGGACCGAAGAAGTTGCGCCAGTAGAGCCCCGCGAGCCCTTCGCTGGGGTCTCTCACGGTGAAGGTCTGCTCGGTGCCGAAGCCATCGGGGTTGGGGATGAACCGATCCTTCTTGCGATCGAGATCCTCGTCCGCACCGGAGCAGGCAAGAGGGGATTCTAGCAAACGCATGACCTCCATAACTTGGCGAAGGTGGGCATGGCGCCAGTCCGCGCTCTCCGCTTCGGACAGGGACGTGGTCCAGATGAGCTTCCCCGTGAAGGGGAACTCTTCAGAGCGACGGGAAGGGAATAGCATCATGTAATCCCGCTCCGTGCGCCCGCTGATGGTGATGCTCGGGCGTGCGTCGTAGCAGGCGAGGAGGGCACCGTAATCCGTGCTCCCCGGATCCAGCGTTGCCTCGTCACCGAAGCGGCCGTACCGGACTGGCTGGAACCATCGGTACTTCGTGAACACGAGGTCGAATAGCGTCTGCACTTCTCGAAGTGCGGGCTGGCCCGGCGGCAAATGAACGATTGTGGAGATGTGTCTCACCAGCGCTCCCGGGCTCATGGGTACCACTGAATATGCGCCTGTCCTCGATCTACGAGCTGCTTGAATTGTTTGCTCAGTTTGGAGGAGAGCTGGGTCTGCCCCAGACTGTGCCGAGCGGAACGGAACCACACTTCAATATGTCCGCCATGGTCCTCGACGTAGTCGAGCATGCTCTTGAGATTGCCGGTCAGTGACATCTCGGCACGGCCCTTCACTTCGATGAAGCGATACGGCCTGCCCCACACCAACTCCTCGGGGCTGCCCACCACCGAGTCCGGGATGAAGCCCTGGTCCATCTGGTTGCCCGGCGGAGGCAGCATCATGGCGGTGTTCTTCTCGTAGCCTCGCGCCTTGAGCACCTGCTGCTCGAACTCGCTGCCGCGGCCCTTGTTCTCCAGCACCGTGCGGTACATCCGCTCCCACGTGGAGTCCGGAGCGAATTCGAAGTGCGGATACTTGCCCGGGTGGCGGAACTGGTAGTCCACCCACGCCTGCGCCAGGTGCTCGGCACTGCCCGGCACCAGCCTCATGCCCTCCGCCGTGGCACGCGAGCCCAATAGCGGTACCCGGACCCCCGACTTCACCGCCGCCGCGACTTCCGCCAGCGGGCCACGCAGCCGCTGCGTCAGCGCGTGCATCCACTGCAGCTCCTCCGCGGGCACCTTCTTGCCCTGCCCGGCCAGCCGCAGCAGTCGCCGCACCCGCTCCCCGTCCCCGGGAGTCAGGTGTTGCGCCACCCGCTGGAGCACCTGCGCCTCCTGCAGGCCGCGCCCGGTCAGCAGCGCCGCCCGTGAGGCACCGACGCCCTCGGACAGCGCGCTGCCGGCCACCACGGGAATCAGCACCGCCACCGCGCACAGCAGCCGCTCCTCGGGGCTCAGCTCCCGGCCCAGCACGCTGACGCCCATCGCCGCGCCCAGCAGGTCCGCCGACTCTCCCGCCAGCGGCAGCAGGCCCACCGCCACCTCCAGCAGCACGTCCTCGACGGGCACGGCCTCCGCGAACTCGGGCACCCAGTCGAGGTGCGGCGGCGACGCGTGGCCCAACTCCAGCGCCGTGGCCAGCGCGCTGCGCTTCGCCAGCAGGTACACCGCCACTTCCTGGGGACTCTTGCGCAGGTAGTCCGGGTCCTCGGTATGCGCGTAGGCCCAGGCCAGCACCGCCGAGGTGAGGGCGTCCTGCGCACCCTCGTAGAGCGGACTCTCCGTCACCAGCCACTCGCGGCCGGCCTTGCGGAAGTGGCGCGAGGCCAGCAGCCGGCTGCGCTCTCGCGCCCACTGCCAGTGCTCCTCCAGCTTCGCTTCCACGGCTTTGTCGCGCGCTTCGGCCTCGCGGCCCTGTTGCACCCGCGCCACCTTGAAGCGCAGGTACACCTCTTCCGGCTCCTCCCGCGCCAGCTGCTCCTCGCTCCGGTTGTGCAACCAGGCCAGCAGCTCCAGCAGTGCGGCTTCTCCCGCGCGCCGCTCGGCTTCCGTCACCTGGGGACGGCGCAGCGCCACCTGCTTCTCGCGCACGAAGGCCATGAAGCGGCCCAGCTCGGCACCGCCCAGGGTGCCGCCGCCGCTACCGTCATCCTGCCGCTCTGCACGGGGAAACGGTGGCGGCGAGGCGGGGCGGTAGCGCAGCGGGGTGCTCTCCAGCCACGGTTCGAGCCGCTGTCCACCCCAGCCCTGGCAGCCCGACAGCAGCACCAGTCCCACCAGCGCCAATGCCGCGACATCTCGGGCCCGCCAATCCACCATGCAGCGCCTCCTGGAATTCCAAGGAATACCAAAAGACGCCCACAAGGGACTTCAGGTGGGCCCGACCCTACGAAAGCGCTGGGTGCGGCCCTCGCGCTACGGCTTCGCGACCGCCGTGCGCTCCAGCAGCGCGCCCGCCCAGGTGAGCCCGCTGCCGACCACGCTCAGCACCACCGCGTCGCCCAGCGACGCATCATCCCAGTGCTCGCTGAGCACGCCCGGTGCTCCCGCCGAGCCCGTGTTCCCTCGCACGTTCACGTTGTAGACGTGGCGCGCATCGGGCACCTCGCAGCGCCGCTGCACCGACTCCAGCATGCGCAGGTTCGCCTGGTGTCCGATGAAGGTGACGTCCCCCTGCCCCTTCGCCGGGTGCTTCGCCAGGTAGCGCCCGCGCAGGTCCTGGAACGTCTCCCCCGTGCGGCGGATGGCGAACTTCTGCACCTCGCCGCCCTGCTGGGTGAAGTGGCCGATGCGCGGTACGCGAACCTTGTCCGCGCCCGCCGGGTCTCCCGCGAGCAGCGTCTCCGTCACCTGCCAGCGCCCCGGAATCCTCGGGGACAGAATCGCCGCCGACGCGCCGTCTCCCCACAGCACAGCGCTGGAGCGGTCCGTGTAGTCCACCACGCGCGTGGAGTTGTCCATGTTCACCACCAGCACGTAGTCCGGCAGACGCTCCGGCCGCATGCCCGTGAGGAAGTGGAGCTGCATGCAGAACGACGAGCACGCGCTCTGCAGGTCCACCGCCGGCGCGTCGATGCCCAACAGCTGCGCCACGCGGTTGGACTCGGCCGGAATGCACTCGTCCGGGCTGCACCCGCCCGCCACCACCAGGCCGATGTCCGAAGGCTTCAGCCCTGCCCGCTCCAGCGCCATCAGCGCCGCCCGCCGCCCCGTCTCCGCGTTGCTGAAGAGGGCCGCCTCCTGCGCCGCGCGCACGTCGCGGTTGCGCGTCTCGCGCAGGTAGTCCAGCGGCAGCACCGTGTGCCGCGTGCGGATGCCCACCCGCTCCAGAATCCACGCGTCGTTCGTGTCGAGGCCCAGCTCCTCGAAGAAGGCATTCGTCAGGAGGTTGGGCGGGTGGAAGTGGCCGAGCGCGTGCAGGAACATGTGAGAACCTCTAACCCCCTACACTGACAATTCTTTGTCAGCCTCATGTCACGGCCCCGCCGTGTCGGTGGGCCGTCGGCCATGCGAGCAAGGCACCGCGGCGCGGCAGGGTAACGGCAACGCAACACGTCATCCCCGTCAGGCCATGACGCGCCTACGCTGCACGCCGACCGGGAGTGCGAGCACGACCCGCACTGGAAAGGCAGACCAATGACGCCCCCCACGATACGAAACGGTTCGCTCGGCCTCTTCTTTCCGCAGTGGCAGGGCGCGGGTGAAGTGCCAGCGCTGGAGACGGGAGCGCGGCGGCTGCGCGCACGACTCGATGGGGTGGGCCCGTGGGCCCGGGTGGACGTGCCCTCCGTGCATCCGCTGCGCCGCGAGGCGGGCGTGTGGGGACATGGCGAGCTGGTGGAACAGCTTGGTGCGGCCCGCCGGTTGCTGGACGAACACCAGCCCGCGCGGGTGCTCACGATTGGCGGCGACTGCGGCGTGGAGGTGGCCCCCGTCAGCTACCTCAACGCCCGGCTCGGCGGAGACCTGGCCGTGGTCTGGTTCGACGCCCACGCCGACCTCAACACGCCTGACAGCTCGCCCAGCGCGCTCTTCCACGGCATGCCGCTGCGCGTGCTGCTGGGTCAGGGAGCCCCCGCATTCGTCGAAGGCGCGCGGCCCCACCTGGAGCCCCGGCAGGTGTTCCTCGCGGGCGTGCGCGAGCTGGACCCGCCCGAGGCCGACTTCATCCGCGAGCACGCGCTGCGCCGCTTCACGCCCACGGACCTGCGCTCGCGGCCGGGCGCCCTGGCCCAGGCCCTGCGCGACTCGGGCTTCCGCCACGTCTACGTCCACATGGACCTGGACGTCACCGACCCGGGCGAGCTGCCCGACGTCGCGTGTCCCACGCCCCACGGGCTGGAGCTGGCACTGCTCGTCGCCCAGCTCCGCGCCCTCCGCGAGTCCCTCCACCTGGTGGGCGCGAGCCTCGTCGAGTACGCGCCAGGGGACTCGGCCGCCTCGCGCGAGGCGGTGCTCTCCGCGCTCCTCGACGAGGTGCGCACGCTGCTGGTCCCAATTCCTCACTGAGGAACCGAGCACGTCAGGTGCAGCTTCATCTCTCCCTCGCCCTCCACCGTCACGCCCTGGTTGCGAAACTCCTCGAGCAGCGCCACCTGCGCGGGGCCGGCGAGGGAGAACTCAAGCAAGCGGGCGCCTTCCGACAGCATGGACAGCTTTCCCTCCAGGGGAATCGTCATCACCACGGGCGAGTCGGCCTGCTTGAGGGTCATCGTCGTCGACACGCTGAAGATGCCCACGGGGCCCTTCGCGTCCTGGGTGATTTCGGAGAGACGGATGCGAGTCCCACGGAAGCGCGTGGACGGGTCCCCCGTCTGGAGGAACTCCTCGGTGAAGACCTTGGCGAAGCGGTCCAGGCTGTCCCCCACGCGGATGGGCTTGTCGGGAAGCGCCGCCTCCAGCGGGTCCGCCTTGCCCAGCTCCGGCAGGTTCTCCTTCACGGCGGCCTGTTCCTCCTTGGAGACGGGCTTGCCCGCCTCATCCGTCACCACCAGGCGCCCCTTCGTCATCCCGGCGAGGTACGTCTTGCCGCTGATCGGGCTGGCCTGCCGCTCCTTCTTGCCGCCCTCCTCCGTCTCGTCGAACATGTCCCCGAAGGCCACCTTCAGCCGGTCGATGATGCCCTTGCGCGCGGCGAGCACGGTCGTGGTGCAGTGGCTGACCGTCGTGCTCGACACGTTCAGCGGCTCGGGCTCGATCTCCGGCCCGGTCAGCTCGAAAGCCAGCCGCAGCGCCACCTGCAGGTCCACCGTGTCCACGTCGCCGACCGCGGCCTGCCGCTTCTTCAGCTGGAAGGACTGTTCCTTCCGCGCGCCCTCGGCCTGGGCTCCAACGACGGACGGCACGAGCAGCAGTCCCACGGCGACGATGAACGACGAAACGCGATGCATGTCAGGCTCTCCCTTTCGCGACCATCCTTCCACGGGTCCGCCGCGTGGGGCTGGGATTCCAGTTTCGCCAGGCGGTACGCCGCTGCGGCCAGCCAGGGTGAAATCGAGCAGTGGCTCTCGAAGACCTTCCGTCGGGTCTACGACTGAAGGGCACCGTGCCGTGTCGGCGGCCCGGGGCGTTGTAGAGTCCGGGCCATGAGCGCCTCCGCCGCGTCCCGGGTCCACTTCCGTACCTGCAACCTCTGCGAGGCCATGTGCGGCCTGCGCATCGAGCTGGAGGGGGAGCGCATCACCTCCATCCGCGGCGACGAGGAGGACGCGTTCAGCCGCGGCCACATCTGTCCCAAGGCGCTGGCCCTCAAGGACCTGCACGAGGACCCGGACCGCCTGCGCCACCCCATGCGCCGCACCGCGAGCGGCTGGGAGCAGGTCTCCTGGGAGGACGCGCTGGACGAGGTGGCGCGCCGCCTCCACGCCATCCAGAAAGAGCACGGCCGCGACGCGGTGGGCGCGTACCTGGGCAACCCCAACGTCCACAACCTGGGCAGCATCATGTTCGGGCCCGAGCTGCTGCGGACGCTCCGCTCGCGCAACCGCTTCTCCGCCACGTCGGTGGACCAGCTCCCGCACCAGCTCGTCGCGTACCTCATGTTCGGCCACCAGCTCCTGGTGCCGATTCCGGACATCGACCGCACCCGGTACATGCTGGTGATGGGCGCCAACCCGCTGGCCTCCAACGGCAGCCTGATGACGGCCCCCGACGTGCGCACCCGCCTGCGCGCGATTCAGCAGCGAGGCGGCCGCGTCGTCGTCGTCGACCCGCGCCGCACCGAGACCGCCCGCATCGCCGACGCACACGTCTTCATCCGCCCCGGCACCGATGCGCTGTTACTGCTCGCCCTGCTGCACGTGGCCGTGGTGGAGGGCACGCCGCGTCCTGGCCACCTCGCCGCGCACGTGGACGGCCTGGACGCGGTGCGCGAGCTGGCCCGCGACTTCACGCCCGAGCGCGTGGCCCCGCACACCGGCGTGGCGCCCGAGACGATGCGCGGCCTCGCCCGGGACTTCCTCGCCGCGGAAGGGGCCGTCTGCTACGGCCGCATGGGTCTGTCCACGCAACCGTTCGGCTCGCTGTGCCAGTGGCTCATCAACGTCCTCAACACCGTGACGGGCAACCTGGACCGCGAGGGCGGCGCCATGTTCACCCTGCCCGCGTTCGACATCGTCGGCGGCCCCAAGGCGCTGGGCCTGGGGCGCGGCAGCATCGGCCGCTGGAAGAGCCGCGTGCGCGGGCTGCCCGAGTTCGGCGGCGAGCTGCCCGTCGCCGCGCTCGCGGAGGAAATCCTCACCCCGGGCGAGGGCCGCATCCGCGCGCTCGTCACGCTCGCGGGCAACCCCGTGCTGTCCACCCCCAACGGCGCGCAACTGGACCGCGCGCTGAGCGGGCTGGACTTCATGGTGAGCATCGACCCGTACCTCAACGAGACAACGCGCCACGCGCACCTCATCCTCCCGCCCGTGTCACCGCTGGAGCGCAGCCACTACGACATCGCCTTCCACGTGCTCGCGGTGCGCAACACGGCGAAGTACTCGCCCGCCCTCTTCGAGCCGGGGCCCGACGCGCGCCACGACTGGCAGATTCTCCTCTCGCTCCAGCACCGGCTGGAGGTGCTGCGCAAGGGCCGCAAGTCACTGCGCGCCGCGCTGAAGTACCAGGCGCTGTCGCGCATGGGCCCGGAGCGGCTGCTGGACCTGGGCCTTCGGCTGGGGCCCCACGGCGCCCGCTTCCACCCGCTGAAGCAGGGCCTCTCCCTGGCGAAGCTGCGCGAGGCGCCGCACGGCGTGGACCTGGGCCCGCTGAAGCCCTGCCTCCCCCACCGCCTCCAGACGAGGGACCACCGCATCCACCTCGCCCCGGAGCTGCTGGTGGCGGACGTGAAGCGGCTGCGCGAGCGCTTCCTCGACGCCGCCACTCCGGAGGTGGCAAGCGGCGAGCTGCTCCTCATCGGCCGGCGCCACCTGCGCGACAACAACTCCTGGCTGCACAACGTGCCCAGGCTGGTGAAGGGCAAGCCGCGCTGCACGCTGATGGTGCACCCGGAGGACGCGACGCGGCTGGGCCTCACCGACGGCGCGGACGTCACCGTCACCTCCCGCGTGGGCGAGGTGACGGTGCCCGTCGCGGTGACGGACGACGTGATGCCCGGCGTGGTGAGCCTGCCGCACGGCTACGGGCACGGGCGCCAGGGCACGCGGCTCCAGGTCGCGACCGGGAGCGCGGGCGCCAGCATCAACGACCTCACCGATGAACGGGCGCTCGACGCGCTCAGCGGCAACGCCGCCTTCAGTGGCACGCCGGTGCGGGTGAAGCGGGCCGAGTCGCCCGCGCTCGCCACACCAGCGGCGTGAGCGCGCCCGCCGCGACGAAGAGCAGCTGCACCAGGTGCCCGAGCAGCGCCACCGACATGGCGCGCGCGGCCGTGGTGTCCAGCACACCCGCCGCGAGCGCGAAGGCGCCGTCGCTCACTCCCACCTGCCCCGGCACCAGCGAGCCCACCGCCAGCGCGCAGAGGTAGAGGCCCTGCGAGAAGAGGGCCTGCACCACCGAGGTGTCGATGCCCACCGCGTGCGTCAGCACCGCGTACTGGCACACCTGGAGCACCCGGCTGCCCAGGAAGGCCAGCGTGGGACGGCAGGGCAACAGCGCGCCGCACCGGGCGGACGCTTGGAACTGCTCCGCGTGCGAGGCCCACCTGCGGAAGCGCCGCGCCATCCACGCGCCGGGCCGCTTCGCGCGCATGCACGCGCGCACGCCCGCCGACAGCAGCACCAGCAACACGCCGTGCGCCAGCATGGCCACCGTGAAAATCGAGAAGCCCGTCAGGAGGTATGACGCCACCGCGCACGGGAAGGAGATGAAGCCCCCCGCCGCCAGGGACGCGGACTGCGAGGTGGCCGCCGCCGCGGTGGCGTTGGCGCCGCCCATATGAGGCGCGAGGAGGGCCGCCTTGGTGGCCTCCGCCGCCGCGCGGCCCGCCGGGGCCATGCTGGATACCGCCGTGCCGATGAGCTGCGCGCGCGCCAGCACGGAGAGCGGAACCTTCTCCGCGCCCGCGCCATACGAGAAGCGCGTGGCCAGCGCGTCCATGCACTGGCGGCCCAGCTCCAGCAGCACCACGCAGGGCATCCAGCTCGCGGCGTCCGCCAGCACCGCGCCCAGCTCGCGGGCGCCCGCCTTGCGCACCAGCAGCGCCAGCATCCCCATTCCGGCCAGCGCGAAGAGGGGGCGCAAGAGCCCCGTCATCCGCCGGCGCACGTTTCCAGGCAGCACGGGCACCGTCATCACGGCACCCATCGGCTGGCCCAGGGACACCTCCCCGTGCGCGTCGCTCACCCTCGCCCCCTCTTCGCCGTCCCACCCACCCTTGGGCCTGGATTGAAGGTGAGCAGCGTGATCGCCGCCGGGGAGGGCGGACTGTCGGAAGGCGTTCGCTGCCTGCCCTCCGCGTTCGAGGGTGGACACCCGAGCCCGTCCCACACCACCCTCCGGGCCTGTCCCACATCGCCCCCGGAGCCGGGGAACGCCGGGTGACAGTGCCTGCCTGCACGCTCGGCTCCCGCTCGCAAGGCCGCTAGGGTGGGTCCGGTTTTCCCCCTCGGACACGGAGCGACGCATGAAAGCAGTGCGGTTCTCGACCTTCGGACATCCCCTGAAGGTGACGGAGTTGGTGGAGGAGCCGGACGCGGCGCTGAAGCCCGGCGAGGCGCGGCTGGAGGTGCTGGCCACCCCCATCAACCCCTCCGACGTGCTCACCCTCACCGGCCAGTACGGCCAGCTCCCCAAGCTGCCCGCCACCCCCGGCAACGAGGGCGTGGGCCGCGTGGTGGAGGTGAAGGACTCCACCGCCGTGCGCGTGGGGGACCTCGTGTTCCTCCCGCTCGGCGCGGGCACCTGGCGCACCCACCTCACCGCTCCCGCCGAGGCGCTGATGCCGCTGCCCCCGGGCACGGACGTGCAGCAGGCGTCGATGATGTTCGTCAACCCGCCCACCGCGGACATCATGCTGCGGCAGTTCGTCACCCTGCAGCCCGGGGACTGGGTGCTGCAGAACGCCGCGAACTCGGCGGTGGGACGCTACGTCATCACCCTGGCGAAGCTGGCCGGGTACAAGACTGTGAATGTGGTGCGCCGCGAGGAATTGGCGGCGGAATTGACGGCACTGGGCGCGGACGCGGTGCTGGTGGACGCGGAGAACCTGCCCGAGCGCGTGCGCGAGGTGACGGGCGGCGCGAAGGTGCGGCTGGCCTTCGACGCGGTGGGCGGTGACTCCACGATGCGCCTGGGCGACTCGCTCGCCACCGGCGGCGTGGTGGTGAACTACGGCGGCATGAGCGGCAAGGCGCCGAAGCTGTCCACGGCGGCCACCATCTTCAAGGACATCACCCTGCGCGGCTTCTGGCTGGTGCTGTGGATGAAGCGCACCCCGCGCGAGGAGCAGCGCGCCCTCTTCACCCGGCTGGCGGGGCTGATTGCCAACGGCACCCTGAAGACGGCGGTGGAGGGCACCTTCGCGCTGGAGGACATCAAGGACGCGCTGGCGCGGGCCATGGAGGGCGGCCGCGGCGGCAAGGTGTTGCTCACTCCCAACGGAAAGGTCTGAGTCATGAAGCGAGTCGAAGGCAAGGTGGCACTGGTGACGGGCGCCGCGGGCGGGCTGGGCAGCGCCGCGGCGCGGATGCTGGCGCGCGAGGGCGCGAAGGTGGTGGTGACGGACCGCAAGGAGCGCGAGCAGGACGGGCTCGCGCTCGTCGCGTCCCTGGGCGAGGGCGTGGGCCTCTTCCTCCCGCTGGACGTCACGAAGGAAGCGGACTGGGCGAGCGCGATGGAGCGCACGCTGGCGCACTTCGGCCGGCTGGACGTGCTGGTCAACAACGCCGGCATGGGCATCCCCAAGGACATCGAGTCCATCTCCCTGGAGGAGTGGCGCATCGTCCACGCCGTCAACCTGGACGGCGTCTTCCTGGGCTGCAAGCACGCCATCAAGGCCATGCGTCAGTGCGGGGCGAAGGGCTCCATCATCAACGTGTCCTCGGTGGCGGGCCTCTTGGGCGTGCCCACCATCGTCGCGTATGGCTCGGCCAAGGGCGCGGTGCGCATGCTCAGCAAGTCGGTAGCCATGCACTGCGCGTACAAGGGCTACGGCATCCGCTGCAACTCCATCCACCCCACGTTCATCGAGACGGACATGGTGGACGCGCTGGCGAAGAGCAGCGGTGACGCGGCCAAGGCCCGCGCCAACATGGCGCGCACCATCCCCCTGGGCCACCTGGGCGAGCCGGATGACTTCGCGTACGCCGTCGTCTACCTCGCCTCGGACGAGTCGAAGCTGATGACGGGCTCGGAGTTCGTCCTCGACGGAGGCGCCACCGCGCAGTGACGCTGTCTCGAGCGGCGGCGCCCCTTGGACGCCGCCGCGCTCCCCTTCCCGACGTCGGCTGGACATCCTCGCGCCCTTTCGTTAAACACGTTCATTGAACGTGTCCAACGAATCCAGGAAACAGCCCGGCGTGCGGGCGACGCAGAAGGAAGCCACCGGCAAGGCGGTGCTGGAGGCGGCGCGGGAGGAGTTCGAGCGCGTCGGCTTCGAGGCGGCCAACCTCCGCACCATCGCGGCGCGGGCGGGGGTGTCCGCCGGGACGGTCATCCACCACCACGGCGACAAGCGGGAGCTGCTCCACGCGGCGCTGTTCGATGACCTGGACGAGACGCTGCGGCGCGCGCTCTCCGGGCTGGGCCCGGGGCCGCTGGAGTCACAGCTCTCCGCGCTGACCCGCGCCGTATTCGCCTACTACCAGCGGCGGCCGAAGCTCTCGCGCACCCTGCTCAAGGAGTCGCTCTTCGCGGACGCGCCCTGGGCCGGGAAGTTCACCGCGCAGGCGGGCATGGTGCATGGGGCGCTCGCGAAGCTGGCCACCGAGGCCGCTGCCCGGGGCGAGCTGCGTCCCGACGTGGACGGCGCGCTGTTCGCCGTCGCGTACCTCTCCTTCTTCTACTTCGCCCTCATCTCGTGGGTGCAGGGCGCGCACGGCACTCCGGTGTCGCTGGTGGAGCACCTGGTCCTCCAGCACCTGGAGGGCCTCCGTCCCACGAAGAAACCGTCTCGGAGGAAGGTCCGATGAAGTCCGCGTTTCGAGGCGAGCAGGCCAAGGGTGTGCTCCTGAAGTGGTACGACCATTTCCGCAGCCGCCTGAAGGTGCCCACCGAGAGCCGCACGGTGCGCACGCGCTTCGGCGACACCCACGTGCTCGTCGGTGGCCCGGAAGCCGGCCCCAACGTGGTGGTGCTCCACGGCGCACTGGCGAGCTCCGCACACGTGCTCCACGAGCTGGCGCCGCTCATGGAGCGCTTCCGCGTCCACGCGGTGGACATCGTCGGGCAGTCGGTGAAGAGCGCGGACGCGCGGCCCTCGGTGACCAACAACGAGTACGGCGCGTGGCTGACGGACGTGCTCGATGGGCTGTCACTCCAGCGCACGCACGTGGTGGGAGTGAGCTGGGGCGGCTTCGTGGCCATCCGGCTCGCGGCGTCCGCGCCTGAGCGCATCGACCGGCTCGCCCTCCTCGTCCCTGCCGGCGTGGTGAATGGCTCGCCGTGGGACGGGCTCACCAAGCTGGGCCTCCCGATGATGCTCTACCGCCTGTTCCCCTCGGAGCGGCGCCTGGAGGCGTTCACCCGGAACCTGCTCACCACCCGGGATGACGACTGGAGGCCCTACCTGGGCGACGCCTTCCGTGCGTACAACATGGACATGCGGGTGCCGGCGCTCGCGAAGCCGGAGGAGCTCTCACGGCTGAAGGCGCCCACGATGGTGCTGGGCGCGGACCTGGACGTGAGCATCCCGGGACAGAAGCTGCTCGCTCGCGCGCCGGAGCTCTTTCCCACGCTCGCGGACCAGGAGTTCATCAAGGACTGCCTCCACTGCCCGCCGACGACGGACGCGTTCCGGCGCTGGCTGTCGGAGCGCATCAGCGGTTTCCTGCTCGCGAGCTGACGCGCGCCTCCTAGTCCCGCATCACCTGCGCGGCCTTCAGCAGGCGCACCGTCTCCTCCGCGCCGGGGGCCTTCTTCTCCACCAGCGCGCGCAGCCGCGTGGCCACCTGCGGGGTGAGCGACTCCATCAGCGCCTGGTGGAGCGCCTCCCGGCCGAAGCCCGGACTCTCCAGCGACGGGCCGAGCAGCTCCAGGGCCCGCCGGTCCTTCAACCGCAGCAGCGCCGCCGTGGCATCCGCGCGGGCGCGCGGGCACTTGCGCGCGAGCTGGTACGCCGTGTCCGCCGCTTCCCGCCCCTTCACGAAGCCGAGCAGCTGCACGCCCGAGCCGCCACCCGTGTCCCGGCAGAACACGGTCTGGAGGATGGTCGCCTTCGCCTGCGGGTGGCCCTGCCGCGCCGCCGCCTCCAGCTCCTCCTCCTGGACGAAGGCGTGCTCCACCTTGAAGGTCACCTTCAGCGGGACGGTGAAGCCCGCGTTGACGAGCTTCGCCGCCAGCCGGTTGCGCTGGTCCTCGGGGTAGCGCTCCAGGTCCTTCACCGCGCGCGCCCCGGCCGCCTGCCGGCTTCCCACGGCAATCCACTGGTCGGTGGCCACCGGCACCAGCAACTCCGGCAGGTACCGGCCGCGCTCGGCCACCGCCTCGTACAGCGCCACCGCGCAGCCCGGGGCCACCTCCAGCGACTCACCCGGCCCGGCACGCACCGGCACCCGTAGCTCGTCGTTGGAGCGGGACCAGCCATTCGCGGTCGCCGTCCCCGTTGCCAGCAGCTCCACCCACCGGGCGTCGACCTGCGAGGGCTCCTGGCACGTCTTCGCCTCCCGCAACGCGCGGGCCCGCTCGGACAGCGCCTTCAGCGGCTCGCCCAGCGACGCCGCCTTCGCTCCCTGCCGCATCACCGTGCACTGCACGAACGACTCCGCCCAGAGCACGAGCCAGGGCTCCTTCTCCCCGGCCAGCCGCTCCACGGCACCGGGCAGCGCATCGGGTATGCCGTCCGCGGCCAGCAGCGCCAGGGCACGGTCGAAGGGCTCCGCCGACGCCTCGGCGCGCTGGCGCAATTCCGGGGACTGCACCAGCAGCTTGAGGGCCAGCTTCGAGGTCTTCTCCGGCAGCCGGGACTGCCCCAGCTGCCCGCCCATGCTCATCATGTGCACGGCGAACATCGGGCAGGGCCTCGGGCCGGCGGCCAGCGCCAGCGCGCGCTCCTCGCCGCTCACCCGTGCCAGCTTCACCAGCACGTCGTACGCGGCGGCGCCGCCCTTCAGCAGCACGGCCTCCGCCCCCTCGCCCTTCCCCGGCTTGTCCAGCGTGTACGCGGCCTGCCACAGCGCGGCGTCATCGGCAGCACGCGCCGCGCCCGCGAGCACGAGGAAGGCGACGAGGAACGAGAGGCGGTGCATGGGACCTCCTGCGGGGAGCCGGTGACGCGTCGACATCGTACACCGGGGTCCGCGGCGCCCCTCTGGCATTGGCACGTTTCAAGTGCTTTACCCGGAATCCACACCTTCATCCCGTAGCACGGCGGCGATGAACCTCCGGGAGAGCACCATGCTTTGGAAGTCCGCTTCGCTTCGGCGAGCACTCGCCATCGTCCTCTGCACGTCGGCCGTCATCGGCTGCGAGCCGCCACCCTCCGAGCCCGACGTCGGTGACGCGGACCTGGGCACGCTCCAGGGCGGCATCCGCTCCGCGTCCGGGACGCTGGGCGGCAAGCTCGTGTGGGCGCATTTCAACAACCCGCCCGCGTACAGCGGCCGGGATTACACCATCACCGACGAATTGAAGCGGCTCATCAACGAAGTCCCGGCGGGCGGCACCATCCGCGGTGCCATCCACTCGCTGAGCATCGACGGCGTCGCGGATGCGCTGCTCGCGGCGCAGAACACGCGCGGCGTCACGGTGTACCTGGTGCTGGACGGAAAGAATGCGCCGTCCACGGACCCGGCGGTGAACACCATCCGGCAGGTCGCCAACACGCGCTTCTGCACCAACTCGAGCGGGGGCGGCGGCTGCATCAGCACCACGTCCGCCAGCAACATGCACACGAAGATGTTCACGTTCAGCGCCACCAAGGACCCCAACGGGGTGCTGCGCCCCTATGTGTCCTGGTTCGGCTCGGCGAACCTGACGTACACGAGCGGCACGGACGCGTTCAACAACACCCTCACCGTGTACGACGCCGTCACGCTGTACGACGGCCTCAACGCCAACCACTCCGACATGTGGAACCGGCGCCACTACGCCGGCAACGACTACTACGACTCGGCGAGTGGCCGGGGCTACTACCTGACGAACCCGGCGGACGCGTACGCCTCGCCCGAGGCGGCGGGACAGACGGACACCATCGTCACGCGCCTGAATGACGTCACGCCGGATGGTAACTGCCGGGTGCGCATCGGCATGGCCTTCGTCACCACCGGGCGGCCCGAGTTGCTGGCGCAAATCAAGCGCATGAAGGCCGGGGGCTGCGCGGTGTGGATGGTGGTGAGCGGCAACTCGACGGACGGCATCGACATGTCGCAGTCCGTCTACAACGAGCTGCTCGACGCGGGCGTCGCCATCCACCGCCGCGACAAGGTGCACGACAAGTTCTTCCTCGTGTACGGCAAGTACGGCTCCAGCTACGCGTACCGCGTCTACTCGGGCTCGCAGAACTGGTCCCAGGACGCGCTGAGCGAGAACGAGGAGCTCTTCGTGAAGATGGCTCCCGAAACGGGCTCCGTGCACCCGATGTACGACGCGTATTACACGCACTTCAACGACGCCTATAACGGCGGCGTGACGTGCACGCGGAGCAACTACCCCTGCCGCTGAGGCGGTTGCCCGCTCCGCTCCCGCGTGTCGTCCGTCACCGTCATCTCCCTTCCCGGACGCGACGACCTCCACGAGCCGCCGCGACGCTTTCGGGCGTCGCGGCTGGAGACCGCGCGGGGAAGTGCAGACATCACCGCCCCTCTACGGATGGCGACGGGCCTGCTGCCCTGGAATCGGCCACAGGCCTCTCGCCCGCCAGGCCTGACCTGCCCCCTGGAGATGCACCTGCGGGAGCCCCTACCGCCTCGCGCATTTTCACGGAGTGGCAATACTCCAGCAATCGCGCACTTCTTCCCCATGTCCCCACCCCTCCGGGCGACCCGCCTCGCGGAAGGAACGTTCATTCCGCCGCGACCCCTTCCCCGAGGGGGGGGGTGATGTCGACTGAGTGGGGGGCCTGACTTCCCGGTCGCGGGGTCTGGCTGCACGGCACTCCGCCCCGCACGCACCGCGGCATGCGAACCGAGGTGGCGTGCCCTGATCCTCTGGCTTCGGGGCTTGCGCACTCCGTCTGCGCAGCAGGGATGGTCGAGCACAGACGATAGGTTCCGGTGGCCCGTGCGGCGCGGCAGCTCGTCCAGCACCAGCGGGACGAGTTCGCCACACCGCCCGGAGCCCCATGGTGCGGCGTGAGCCCGAGAAGTCCTCCGGCGAAGGGCCCGCACCGCCCTTCGCCGGAAGCGCCCGTCACGACACGAGCACGGGCCTGCGCCGCTGGCGTGTGGCGGCGCACGCGGCGCAGACACGCAGCTCACGGGCAATCTGAAGGCCCGTGCCTCCCGGGTCGTCATTCCACTTCACGCGCCGGCCCTGGGCGTAGCGCTGGGTGCTGGGGCGAGCGGGGAACTCGGTGAGCCGCGTGGCCACGGTGACGAGCTGGCTGGACACACCCGGACCCACGGACTTCTGACACGACTGACAGCGATACATCGGAACAGCCGAGGGAACGACGAGCCCGCGGGGTGGCTGAATCCCCGAGGGACGGGTGACCGGCCGCGATGGACGGCCGGAGTGACTCCGTGCACCTTCCGAGACACGAAGGACGCACGAAGCCGGCAAGGCCCTCATGGCCCCGCGAGCGTGCGAGCTGGGAATGGGAACGACGCGAGCCGCTCACGCCGTGCTGCCACGAGGAGGCGGCGCCGGGAGGCTTCAGCTCAAGCTGTAGAGGAGTTCACGCGAGAGGCGCTGCGGCGCCACGTCGAGAGGATGCGCGCAAGGTAACGACACCTCGCGCGCCCGTCAATCCCTCGTCACAACGTGAAGTTCATCACCACGTCCACGGTGCCGGTGGCGCCCGAGGACTCCAGGGCCAGCAGGTGTGCCTGCATGGTGCCCTTGAAGCGGTACGACACGACGGTGCCGCTGTCGACGTAGACCTCCACCTGCGTGAAGGTCAGCGTGCAGCTCCCGCGCAGCGACACGCCCGCGCGGGGGTCCTCGTAGTACGGATACCAGGCCTTGCCGCCGTCGCGGACCGTCACGGCGCAGTCCACCTCGGAGGTGGGGCCGACGAAGTCCCCCACGAAGGGACGGCCATTCGCGTTCGGATGTATCTGCACCAGGGGTTTCGCGCCCGTCCCTGTGTCCAGGGTGAGGCTGAAGTCGTCAGTCGTCTCCCTGTAGGTGAGCGACGCGTTGCGACACACGGGCGTTCCCGTCACCGCACCCGAGACGGTGATGTCGCAGACCGCCTGGGGCGGTGGCTCCTCCTCCACCAGCGCCCCGCCCGCTCCTCCGCCACAGCCCATGAGCAGCGCCGTGCTCAGCCACGTCAGTCCAGGGATTCTTCGCATGCGAGTCTCCGCCGCCAGGAAAGTGCGGCGGAATCTACCCTGGCCCCACAGCCGCTGGAACTGCCCCCCGATTGCGCCCCTCAGCTCAGCTCGCGCAGGTTCGTCTGCGCGATGCGGGTCAGCGCCACGACGCGCTTGTAGTGCACCGGCTCAGTGCCCCACGTGCAGCCGTCCAGGAGGCAGCGCCGCCTCCAGTCGCTTCACCTCCGGCTCGGGGACGCGGTCCAGCCCCAGCTTGAACTGCTTGAGCCGGGCGAGCGGCGCGAGTCCCCCCGGCAGCGCGGACAGCTCCCCCTGGAAGAAGCCGGCGTGCGTCAGCTTCGGCATCCGCCCGAGCCCGTCCACCAGGAGCTGAACCCGGCCCGGCGTCGTCTTGAAGAAGCGCCAGAACCAGAGTTTCTTCAGCCGCGGCAGCCGCGTCAGCACCTCGGGGAAGCCCTCCAGCGCCATCGCGTCCAGGTACAGCTCCTCCAGCGCCTCCAGCTCGCCGAACGCGTCCGGGAGCCGGGTGAGGTTGTTGCAGTAACGGAGGCTCAGCTTCTTCAGCGCGGGGAGGCGGCAGAGCTCCACGGGGAGCGTCGTCAGCGGCAGGCTCTCCAGGCTGAGGCTCTTCAGCGCCCGCAGCTCACCGATGCGCGGGGAAATCTCCGCGATGTCGTTGGTGTCCAGCGTGAGGCTCTCCAGCCCGGTGAGGGAGAAGACCTCCTCGGGGATGGCCTTCAGCTTCTTCTGCGCGAGCCCCAGTCGAGTCGCCTTCTCGCCCCGCGCCGCCTTCTCCTTCACGGCGGCGATGGCCTTCTCCACGGGACCGAGCCGGGTGTCCGCCAGCAGGGGCTGCCCCGCGCGCAGCTTCGCGAGAAGCCCCTTCTTGTCCACCGTCGAGTCGGTGACGTCGCCCTCGTCCTCGTCCTCCACGGTGAAGGCACCTGGCAGGAGCGCTTCGTGCGGCTCCAGCTTCTTTCGGGGCTTCTCCGTCGCGGTGAGCTTGTCGCCCACGAGCACGTCCACATCCAGCGGGCCGTCCACCCGGAGGTGGTGGTGCTGCTCGACGAGGGCACGCGCCTTCAGCCCACCGCCGACACGGAAGACGTCATCCCCATACGAGTCGCCGAAGAGCAGTCCCCGAATCCGGACGTTGCCCGCGATGAACATGGCGGAGAACGTCGCCACGTTCTCCACCTCCAAATCTCCCAGCACCACCAGGAGGGTGTGGTCCGCCGCGTGGCCGTCCTCGAGCAGCCCCTTCAGCCGGACGCTGCCGGAGACGACGAGCGGCCGGGGGCCGATGACGAGCGAGTCGGCCTCCAGGTCTCCCTCGTGGAAGAGGACACCCTTCCCGGAGACTCCCTGCCACCAGGAGGCCAGTTCGTGTCGCCACCCGGGCGTCCCCGCCGCTTCCACGCGGGCCCACACTTCTTGCGCGGGCGCTTCCCGCCCCCAGTCCTGCTTCTCCGCCATGTTCCGGTGCTCCCTTCCGGGAGCCATCACGCCATGGAACCGCTGCGAGGAACAGTCAGCGGACGCGGACGACGAGCTTGCCGAAGGGCCCGCGGTCCAGGTGCTCCAGCGCCTTCGGGAACTCCGCGAGCGGATACACGGTGTCGATGACCGGCTTGAGCGCGAGCGCGTCCACCGCGCGCACCAGGTCCTCCAGGCCGCGCCGGTGGCCGACGAAGATGCCCTGGATGATGCCATGCCGTTGCATCAGTGGCACGGTGGGGAAGCGCACGTCGAAGCCCTCGAACACGCCGATGAGGGAGATGCGTCCACCCGGCGCCAGCGCCTTCGCGGAGCGGCCAAGGTTGTCGCCCCCGACCAGCTCCAGGATGTGGTCCGCGCCCTGGCCCCCGGTGAGCTCCAGCACCGCCGCGTCCCAGTCGGGCGTGTGGCCCCGGTGCAGGCCGTGCGCCGCGCCCAGCGCCTTCGCGCGGACGAGCTTGCCCTCGTCCCCGGACAGCACGATGACCTTCGCCCCCATCGCGGAGGCGAGCTGCACCGCGAACAGCGACACACCGCCCGTGCCCTGCGTCACCACCGTCTGTCCCGGCAGCGGCGCGCCCGAGCCCATCAGCGCCGTCCACGCGGTGAGCCCCGCGCAGGGCAGCGTGCTCGCCTGCGCGTCGTCCACCGTCGTGGGCGAGGCGACCAGCCAGCCTTCCGGCATGGCCACATACTCGGCCAGCACGCCGGGGGCCGAGGCGCCCAGGCTGCGCATCTGACGGGGCGGCAGCCCGTCCACCCAGTCCGTCTGGAAGTTGGCGATGACTCGCGCGCTCTCCTGGAAGCGCCGCGCGCCCGCGCCGGTGGCCACGATTTCACCCGCCATGTCGGACGTCGGGACGAGGGGCCCCGTCATGCCCGCGTAGCCTCCGCCATCCAGCAGGAGCTTCTCGCGGTAGTTGAGGGAGACGGCCGAGACGCGCACCAGCACCTCGCCCGCGCCCGGCTTCGGAATCGCCACGTCCGCCAGCCTCAGGTGCTGCCGGCCGGGCTGCTCCAACTGCCACTGCTTCATCGTGCCGCTCATCGTCCGCTCCGGTTCATGCGTGAAAGCCGCACGCCGGATATAGAGACGCGTCCCCGTCTCCAGTGGCGACACTTCGTCGACTCACTGCGGACAGGGAGGCACCAATCGGAGCAGCGTCATGACGGACCGACTCAGCGGAGTGCTCACCTTCGTCCAGGCCGTGGAGGCCGGCAGCTTCGCGCTCGCCGCCGAGCGCATGGGCCTGTCGCGCTCGGCCATTGGCAAGAGCATTGCCCGGCTGGAGGAGCGGTTGGACACGCGCCTGTTCCAGCGCACCACGCGCCGCCAGAGCCTCACCGACGACGGGCAGGCCTTCTACGAGCGCTGCGTGCGCGCGCTGGCGGAATTGGAGGCCGCCGAGGCCGCGCTGGACTCCGGCCGCCGCGCCCCCACCGGCCGCCTGCGCGTGAGCATGCCCGTGCTGTTCGGCCGGCACTGCGCGGCGCCACTGCTGTGGGAGCTGTCTCGCGAGCATCCGGGGCTGGAGGTGGAAATCTCCTTCAGCGACCGCGTGGTGGACCTCATCGAGGAGGGCTACGACATGGCCGTCCGCGTCGCGCCGCTCGCCGACACCGCCAACCTGACGGCGCGCCGGCTGGGGGTGCAGGAGATGGTGGTGTGCGCCTCACCGGCATACGTCGCGAAGCACGGCAGCCCGCGGACGCTGGACGAGCTGGCGCGGCACCAGGCCGTCGTCTACGGCCGCAACGGCGTGTCCAAGCAGTGGTGTTTCCCGGACGGCCAGGGCGGCATGAGGCAGGTGGCCGTGCCGTCCCGCCTGCGCCTCGACGACGTGGAGACCATCGCCGACGCCGCCGTGCAGGGCGCCGGGCTGGCGTGGCTGCCGTGCTGGCTCGTCGGGGAGCGCCTGCGCAAGAAGCAGCTCACCCTGGTGCTCCGGGACCTGCCTCGCTACGGCAATGAAATCTTCGCCGTGTGGCCGCAGAACAAGCACCTGCCCTCGAAGGTGCGCACCGCCATCGACGTGCTGGTGGCGCACATCCCGGGGCGGCTGAGCACCGTGCACCGTTAGCGGCCGTCCTCCCGCTGCCGGCGGCGGAACTCCTCCACCTTCGCCTTGTTGCCGCAGCCAGACATGGAGCACCAGCGCCGCTGGCCGGAGCGAGAGGTGTCCACGAAGAGCAACGCGCAGCCCTCCCCCTCGCAGTTGCGGATGCGCTCCGCGAGCGGACCTCCGAGCAGCTCCACGCCGTCCCGCGCCACCGCCGCCAACAGGGAGCGCACGCCGCCGCTCGTCCAGGTGAGCCCCTCGGACCCGAGCTGCGGCGCCGGAGGTGGCTCCGCCGCCCACCGGTTCACCAGGGCCCGGTCCTTCGCGTCGAAGTCCTCACCGCTCACGCTCGCCCGCGCCAGCCGGTAGAGAGCCTCCCGGAGGTCTCTCGCCTGGCGCAGTTCCTCGTCCGAGGGCTTCGGGTCCTTCGCCGCCAGCCCCGCGGCCACGAGCCAGCGGCCCAGGTCATGCGGAGTCGCGAGCAAGTCACGCGGCTCGGCCTTGAGCCGCGCGGCCAGCGACGCCGGCAGGTCCAGGGCCAACCGGCCGGAGCGGAACTTGAACCCATCTCGCAGCTCGCCTGTCGGCGCCACGTGCGGTTCCGGGGTGGGACGTTTCGAGCGTGACATGTGCGTCATCAGCAAATCATGAAACCGGATTGACAGGTTACAGATTCCAGCCCATATCCATGCCACGTAACCCGTCAATACGGTTACTTGACTCCACCGGCACCGTCCGCTCCGTGGACGGCGGCGGACTGCTCATGTGAGGCACCTCATGCACCTGTCCCGAAGCATCACCCTCGCCGCCGTGTCCCTGCTGCTCCTGGCCGCCGCCCCGCGAGAGAAGGTGTCCGCGAAGGAGCTCGTGGGGACGTGGACGCTGGTCCTCTGCGACAACGTGTACCCCGACGGCCGGCGCGTGCAGCTCTACGGCGCCCAGCCCCAGGGGTTGCTCATATTCGACGGCCAGGGCCGCTACTCCCTGCACATCCTCCGCGCGGGCCGCGCCCGGTTCGCGTCCAATGACAAGAGCCAGGGCACGCCGGACGAGTACAAGGCCACGGTGCAGGGGAGCAACTCGCACTTCGGCCGGTACACGGTGGACGGCGCGGAAGGCACCCTCACCTTCCACATCGACCACGCCTCGTTCCCCAACTGGGAGGGCACCGAGCAGCGGCGCACCTTCACGCTCACCGGCGACGAGCTGACGTACACCGTTCCCGTTCCCACGAGCGGCGGTGCGGCGGCCACGGGCGAGGTGAAGTGGCGGCGCGCGCGGTAACCGCCCTCACCGTCGCCGCAGGTAGCGCAGCAGCAGGGTGACGAGCTCCTCGGTGAGCGCGCCGCTCGCGAGGTCTCCGGGACGCTCGATGACGCCCCGGTGGATGACGGCGTGCGCGACGGTGTCCACCATCCACAGGGCCCGCTCCATGTCCTCGACGCCCACGGAGAGGCGCTCGAACACCTTGCGCGCCTCGGCGAGCACGGGGTCCTCCTCCGGCTGGCCCACGCGCGAGACACGGGCCGGCAGCTCCTCCGTGAGCGCATGGTGGAGCTTCGGATTCACCGCGTGCGCCGCGACGCCCATGGAGACGAGCGCGCGCACCGTCGCCTCCAGTCCCTGGCCTCGCAGCTCCGTCATGGCCTCGCGCATGGCCACCTGCTGCGCCTCAACGTGGCGGCGACGCACCTCCGCCACCAGCGCCTCCTTGCCGGGGAAGAACTGGTACAGCGACGCGATGTTGACTCCGGCGCGCTCGGCCACGCGGTTGGTGGTCAGCTTCTCGTAGCCGTCGCGCACCAGGAGGTCGGCGGTCGCCTGCACCAGCGCGTCCACCGTGGCGCGCGAGCGCTCCTGGGTGGGCGTCTTCCGCGGCGCGAGCTTCGTCCTGCGCGGCATGGGGCCTCCCTCACCGGGGCCGCTTGCTCTCCTGGAATGTCACCTCCAGAGGCACTTCCTTCCCGTCGCGGAGGACCACGGCCCTCACCGTCTCGCCGGGCTTGGAGGCGTTGAGCACGAACATCAGGTCCTCCACGCCACCAATCACGCTCTTGCCGAGCCGCACGAGGATGTCGCCGCGCTTCATGCCCGCCTGGTCCGCCGCGCCCCCGGCCCGCACGCCCGCGAGCAGCATGCCCTTCTGTCCGTCCGGCGGGCCCGCGTAGTCCGGCACGGTGCCAAGCGAGGCGTTGAAGCTGCGCATGTCCCCACGCGGCGCGGGTGACGGCACCTTCCGGTAGGTGAGCGCCGTCTTCCCGTCCAGCGACAACGCGACGGTGGAGACGATACGCGCCACCCGCTCCGTGCCCGCGATGTTGAGGGTGTCCACCGTGTCGGAAGGCTTGTGGTAGTCCGAGTGCGCCCCCGTGAAGAAGTGCAGCACCGGGACGCCGGCCGCGTAGAACGGCGAGTGGTCGCTGGGGCCATAGCCGTCACCGCTGGGCGTGCAGGGCACGCGGGCCTGCTCGCAGGCGGCGGCGATGAGCGGGCCCCACTCACCGGCCGACTCGGCGCCCAGCACCGTCAGCCCGCCCGCGCGCAGCCGGCCCACCATGTCCAGGTTGAGCATGGCCGCGATGTCCTTCATCCCCGCGTCGCCGCGCTGCCGCGTGAAGTACGTGGACCCGAGCACGCCTGTCTCCTCGCCGGAGAAGGCCACGAAGAGCACGTCGCGCTGGAGCTTCCCGCGCTGCTCCACGAGCGTCCGCGCGATTTCGAGCAGGCCCGCGACGCCGGAGGCGTTGTCGTCCGCGCCGCCGTGCGGCTCGTGCCGGTCCGGCGCGAGCGAGAAGCGCCCGCCCAGGCCCAGATGGTCATAGTGCGCGCCAATCACGATGGCACCGGGCAGCTTCCCCTCGCCCGCCGGGAGCAGGCCCACCACGTTGAAGGCGTCACGCTTCTCGAAGTCGAGCCGCGCCTCGACGCGGGCCTCGACGCGCTTGCCCCGCGTCAGCGCATCCATCAGCGGCGCCAGGGCCGCGCGCTTCACCACCACCACGGGGATGCCGGCGTCGCCGTGGCCCTCGGGCGACAGGCCGGGCAGTGACGCCTCGGACGGCAGCTGCCAGTCCTTCTGGGGCGGCGTGGGGGCCTCGGGCCAGTCGACGACGAGGAGCGCCTTCGCGCCCCGCTGCGCGGCGACCCACGCCTTGTAGCGGAGGTCCCCGAAGCGCCGCTGCTTGTCCGCGTCGGAGAAGTTGGCCGTGTCCGGCACGAAGCGCCGCACCACCACGAGCTTCCCCTTCACCGACTCCTTCGCGTAGTCGTCCACCTTCAGCGACGGCTCGACGATGCCGTAGCCGGCGAACACCAGCGGCCCCTGCGCCACGCCCTGCGCGGAGAACCCCAGCACCGTGTACGCGTCCGCCGGCACCACCGTCCCGCCGAGCGTCACCTGCGTGCCCGCGCCCGGCTTCACCGCCGTCGTCACCGGGAACACCTGACGGAACGTGCCGCCGTCCCCCGCGGGCGAGAGGCCCAGCGACTGGAAGCGCTGCTCGAGGTGCTGGCCCGCCGCCTCCAGCCCGGAGGTGCCGATGCCGCGCCCTTCGCGCTCCGGGGCCGCGAGGAAGGTGACGTCCTGCTTGATGCGGTCCGCGGCCGAGGCCTCGGTGGCGGGCTTCGCGTCTTCCACCCAGCGCGCCAGGAAGAGGTTGGTGTCGTTCTTCCCGGGCGCGGTGGCGCGGTTGCTGGAGAACGCCAGCCACTTCCCGTCGGGGGAGAACATGGGGAAGCCGTCGAAGCCGGGGGCGTGGGTGATGCGCTCCAGGTTGGAGCCGTCGATGTCCACCGCCCAGATGTCGAACTCGCGGCCCTTCGGGTCGCCGTAGTTGGACGAGAAGAGGATGCGCCGCCCGTTGGGATGGAAGAAGGGCGCGAAGGAGGCGGCGTTGAGCCACGTAATCTGCTTCGCCTCCGAGCCGTCCGCGTTGGCCACGTACAGCTCCAGCTTCGTGGGCCGCACGAGCCCCCGGGCGAGCAGGCCCTGGTAGTCCTCCAATTCCTTGCCCGCGTGCGGGCGCGAGGCACGCCAGACAATCTTGGTGCAGTCCGCGTTGAAGAACGCGCCGCCGTCATAGCCGGGCGTGTGCGTGAGCCGCCGGACGTTCTTCCCGTCCCGGTCCATGCGGTACAGCTCCAGGTCGCCATCCCGCACGGAGGTGAAGATGATGGAGCCGTCCTTCCCGCAGACGGTGCCCTCGGCGTCGTAGCCCGGCGTCTCCGTCAGCCGGGCCAGCTCGCCGCTGCCGTCCGCGTGCGTCTTGAAGATGTCGTAGGTGTCGTAGAGCGCCCAGACGTAGCCCATGGAGTGGTCCGGGCGCGGCGGGCACGCCTCGCCGCCCAGGTGCGTGGAGGCGTAGATGAGCTCCTGGTCTCCGGGCAGGAAGTGCGAGCACGTCGTAGCGCCCTTCCCGCTCGACACCGGCGTCACCGTGGGCTTCGCGCCCGCCGCCGGGTCGATGGCCATGCGGTAGATGCGGTCACACCCCATGCCCTCGTGCCGGGCCTGGAGGGAGAGCTGCGTGCCGCCAAAGGACCAGTAGGCCTCCGCATTCTCCCCTCCGAAGGTGAGCTGGCGCAGGTCGGCCAGCCGCACCTCCTGGGGAAGCGACGACGACGAGGTGGCCACGGGCTCCGGGGTGGGCACGGTGCTCGGCGGCGTGGCGCAGGCAACGAGGACGAGACAGGGCAGGAGGCAACGCTTCATGGGGGAAACCATCGCAAAGCCTCCCGCGCAGCTCAATCATTGCCTGAGCAACTCGATTGCATCCAGGTGGGCCCGCTGTGTCCTACCCGCCTTCCACGTCGAGCAGCGCCGCGAGGAACAGGGAGTAGGTCAGCTCCGCGACGGGCCGCTTCTCGCGGCGGGCCTGCGTCCGCAGCGCCTTGGGCAGCGAGCACGGCTTGCCGCGCTCACCATCGCGGAGCTGCACGTAGCCCCGCTCGGAGTAGCCGAGCACCTGCCATCCCCGCTGACGGAGCGCCTGGCTCAGGTCATCGGTGAGCTGGTGATGGAGGGCCTTCGCCGTCGGGTGCAGGCCGAAGATGTCGTTGGACCATCTCCCCTTCTCCTCTTCGCGCCAGCCGCGCGCGCGCAGGTAGTGGGCCTTCCGGGCGAGGGAGAGCCCTCCGACATGGCGCTCCAGCTTCACGGGGTCGCGCGGGTGATTGGGCCGTCGAAGCTCTGCCCCTCGCACTCGACATAGGCGTGGTCGCCGACGAAGGTCACCGACAGCTTGATGCGCCGCGAGTCGAACTGGGAGAGCTCACGCAGCAGGTCCGCATCCACCGCGATGAGCTCCGCCCTGGAGACGCGTGTCGCCTTCGCCTCGCGCGCCTCGGCGAGGAAGGCCTCCATTCGCTGGGCGGACTCGAACACCACCGCCACCTTCGCGTGCGGGTTCTGGTCCACGGCGCGCTGGACCTTCAGCGGGTCCGCCTTCCCCACGCGCACCCAGCGGGTGACGAGGCCCGTGTAGTCGCGGCACTCGATGTCCGGCGAGTCGGGCTCGGCCAGGCCCTTGCCGAACGCCAGCCGCTCCTCCCACAGCCAGCAGAACGCGAGCACCCGCAGCCACGCGCGCTGCATCGTCTCCGACGGGTGGCGCGCGAGCTTGATGACCAGCGTGGGTTGGTCAATCGAGCGGTCGACATGACTCAAGGCGACCTGGAAGTCGTACAGCGTCGGGACGAGGGTCATCAGGGCGTGCGGTATAGCCCATCCCCCGGGTTGTCGGTGTGCGGCCGCCTGGAAGAGACTGCCGGCCGTCCACACCCCGGAGGCCGCATGGGAATCGCCGAGCGCAAGGCCGCGAAGCAGTTCGAGGAGATGCACTACCCGAAGCTGAAGAAGGACATCGACGCCGCCGCCCGCTTCGACGTGCCGGTGGAGATGGACTGGACCAGCCTCGCCGCCGAGGGCTACGAGCACCTCTACGAGGAGACGTGGCCGAAGGTCTACTTCGCCCCGCTCATCGGCGCGCTGCGCGCCATCAGCCAGGATGACCTCGGGCGCGAGTCGCTCCAGGGCTCGCTCAAGCGCGTCGTCATCCGCAACAGCGCCGGCAACTCCTCCGCCTCCAGCCTGGCCACCTTCCGGGACGGCGTCCTCACGCTGGACCACGAGCCCGCCACCAACGTGGACGAGGTGGAGGACCGGCAGCAGGCCATCCAGAAGGCGCTGGAGGCCGCGCCCGAGCTGCCCAACGTCTATGGGACGAAGGACCCGCTGCGCGCCTTCCTCGACTGGGAGGCGAAGGGCCTGGACGCGACGCTGCAGGCGGTGCTCCGCATCGCCTGGCGCCAGCAGGCCGGCATCCCCCTGGTGCTCCCGCGCCTCGGCCTCTCCCTGCGCAGTGGGCGCAGCGTGAACGGCTTCGTGCGGGAGATACTGGAGGACCGCCGCGAGGGCCGCGCCGTGCTCCTCTACGTGCCCTCCGAGAGCGGCGTCCCCTACGACGAGGCCATCCTCATTCCCGTGGGCACCATCGAGGCCATCTCCATCCTCGACATCCCCGCCTTCGGCGCGCTCAGGCGCGACTCGGTGCCCGTCCCCTCGCTGCTCCAGTTGCGCCGCCAGCTCGCCGCCGTGGAGGCCCGCGTGCGCGCCGCCACCGAGACGTCCGTCACCCTGGGCCTCGCGCCCGGCGTCGACGCCACGAGCGCGGAGGAGCTGCGGGCGCTCGGCTTCCTGGCGGAGCGCGCCCGCGAGGTGCTGGAGGCCCTGGTGAAGGACGACGTCGGCCGCGCCACCCTCCGCGAGAAGGTGAAGCGCATCCACCTGCGCACGGACAAGCACGCCTCCGTGGCCCTCACCGACGGGACGCTGGAGCTGGTGACGGGACGCCGCCCCGTGGACTGGCACACCCGCGCGGAGCTGGAGAAGGCCGTCGAGGCCGCCCTGTAACCAGCCAGGCAGGCCCTGGGTCCGAGCCACCGTCGTCAGCTCAGACCCGGGGCGGCCCGGCTGAAACATCAGCGACGGATTTCCTAGCAGATGTGGGAATCCCTTATGCTCCTCCAGGTTGTCCGGGAGGTGCGCCGGGCACTCCCCCGGAGAAGGCCGCATGAGGCACAGCGTGAGCGAGAGTGACTCCCCGTCGGACCGCCGCCGCTTCCCCAGGCTCGCAGCGCCGCTGTATGCGCGCCCGGCGCGACTGCGGCGCGTGGACTGGCGGCAGCAGGTGCTGGACGCCAGCCTCGGCGGCATCCGCATCTACTCCGACGAGGAGTACACCAAGGACAGCCCCCTGGAGCTGGACCTGTTCCTCAAGGACGGCACATCGCTGAGCTGCGTGGCACGCGTGGCGTGGACGAAGAAGCTCCCCGACGGCGGCGTGGCCCGCTTCGAGCTGGGCCTCGCCTTCACCGACGCGTCGCCCGACATGATGGACCAGCTCAAGACGGTGCTCGTCCCCGAGGACGAGGGCAGCCCGGACTCGCCGTAGCCGCCCCCGCCTGCTTCACCTGACTAGCGCCCCAGCCCCTGCGCGACTCGCTTGCCGTAGTCGGCGTCGCACCAGGTGATGAGCTCGTCCCGCTCCCAGTCCTGGAAGGCGATGGCGTGAAGATGCGCCTTCGGGGCTGAGCGCTCCAAGACATCGGCTGGATGGAGTCGATAGCCTGGGGCTATGAACCTCGCGCCCCATCCCTTCACCTTGCGCCAGCTCCAGTACGTGGTCGCGGTGGCGGACTCGCTGAGCTTCCGGAAGGCGGCGGAGCGCTGCCATGTGTCCCAGCCGTCACTGAGCGCGCAGATTGCCCAGCTCGAGGGCGTGTTGGAGGTGCAACTGTTCGAGAGGGACCAGCGGCGCGTGTTGTTGACCGCCGTGGGGGCGCAACTGGTCGAGCGTGCGAGGCGGCTGCTCGTGGACGTGGAGGCCCTCACCGAAGCGGCCCGGCGGGCGGGTGACCCGCTCAGCGGCACCCTGCGGCTGGGCGTCATCCCCACCGTGTCGCCCTACCTCCTGCCAGCGGTGACGCCCGCGCTGCGCAGACACTTCCCCCGCCTCACCGTGCGCTGGCTGGAGGACAAGACGGAGGTGCTGACACGCGAGCTGGAGCGGGGCGGGCTGGACGCCGCGCTCGTCGCGCTGGAGGCGGACCTGGGCGACGTGGAGTCGGCGGTGCTCGCGGAGGACCCGTTCTTCCTCGTGACGCCGAAGGACCACCCGCTGGGCCAGAAGAAGGGCGCGGCCTCTCCTTCGGAGCTGCGCGGGCAGGACGTGCTGCTGCTGGACGAGGGGCACTGCTTCCGGGAGCAGGCGCTCGCCCTGTGCTCCAAGGCACGCGCGCATGAATTGGAGTTCCGCGCCACGAGCCTGCCCACGCTCACGCAGATGATTGCGTCGGGCGCGGGAGTCACCCTGCTACCGGCGCTCGCGGTGGCCACGGAGGTGAAGCGCTCGGAGCTGCGGGTGCGCCCCTTCGCGGACCCGGCGCCCAAGCGGACGCTCGCCCTCATCTGGAGGAAGCGCTCGCCCTTCACCGGCGCCCTGCGGGAAGTGGCCGGGGCCATGAAGGACGCCTGGCCCCGGAAGTAGCGCGGCCGGCCGTCAGTCCAGCAGGCGGTTGAGACTCAAGTCCAGCCGGCTGCGCACGAGGCCCAGCAGGCTCTCCAGCTCCGAGCCCTCCAGTCGCATCCGCGCGGCCAGCTCCGCGCGGGTGAGCTTCAGGAGCCGCTCACGGGCGTGCGCCACCTGGCGCTGCATGCCGGAGCGCGACTCACCGTACAGCGCGGAGAGCCGGTCCATGGTGAAGCCGTGGAGGTGGTGCAGCCGCAGGAGCGCGCGCTCGCGCTCGGGGAGGGACGCGAGCACCTTGCGCAGCACCTCGACGAGCAGCTCGCGCGAGTCCTTGCGCACCAGCTCGTGCTCCGGGTCCCCGGTGGACAGCATCTGCGCGAAGGCTTCCGGAGGCTCGTCGAAGAGCTCCTGGCGCCCGTCCCGGTGCGACAGCTCGCCGGCGATGCGCACGCCGGTGATGCGCACCCATGCCACGAGCGGACCCCGGCCGGAGTAGTCCGCGATTTTCGGAGGCGCATCGCCCCGGCCCATCAGCAGCCGCGCGCGGAGGACCTGGAGCACCTCGTCCACGGTGGCGCGCGGCAGCCCGCCCAGCTTGGGCGGCACCTTCTGGAGGACGTGCTGGTCGAAGGCGCGCAGGGCCTGCGGGTTGCCCTCCGCGCAGGCGCACGCGAGGTACAGGTCCGCGCCGTGCAACTGGCGCAGCACGTCCGCCGTCGCCTCGGCCGGCAGGTGCCGGGCCACGTGGCGCAGGTAGGCCTCCACCGGGAGCGCCACCGTGGGCCATGCGGCCCGGGCCGCCGCGAGGTGCTCGGCCAGCAGGGCGTCCAGGCCCTCCACGGCCGCCACCTGCGCGCGGCGCTCCAGCGGGACGTACGCGCGGAGCACTTCGGCGAGGGAGTCGGGTGTCGGGGTGTCACTCATTGCAATCCCTCACGTCGCTGCCAGGCCACGACCTTCTCCAGCTCCGGGCGGGCCATCAGGCCCAGGGCCTTGAAGCGGCTCCGGGCCTCCTCGGCCAGGGCGGCCGCGCGGGCGCGGTCCGGAGGTTTCAGCGCCCGCAGCGTCCTGGCCAGGACGAAGGTGAACCAGGCCGTGTCCATGCCCTCGAAGGAGGAGGTGCCCAGGCGCGCGCGGGCGCGCTCGACGAGCGGCAAAGCCTTCTCGGGCTCGCCCAGCAGCAGCCAGGCCTCGCCCATGCAGCCCCCGTCCCTGGCGACGTCCAGGGAGTCCGCGCCCCCGGCGCGCTCGTGCATCGCCAGGGCACGCTGGCAGCGCGCGAGCGCCTGTCGTGGCGCGCCCGTGCGCTGGTCCACCGCCGCCAGCTGCACGAGCACCGTCCCCGCCAGGTCGCTGTCGGTGCCCTGGCCCTTCTCCACGAGGGCCTGCAACCGGAGGAGGTCGCGCCGCGCGTCCTCGAAGCGCCCCACCCGGAGCCAGGTATTGGAGCGGTGGAGCAGCACCGTCGCGATGCGCGGCGAGTCCGGCCCCAGGGCGCGCTCGAAGTGGTCCAGGGACTCGCGGTAGAGCCCGAGGGCTTCCTCGATGTGGTCCGCGTCGCTGACGAGCCGCCCCAGGTTCGACAGCGCCTCGGCCGTCTGGGGGTGGTCCAGGCCATGCTTCTGTTTGGCGAGCTCGAGCGCCCGCCGCTGGAGCGCCGTCGCCTCTTCCGTCTGGCCCAGGATCCGCAGCCGCAGGCCCAGGTTGGCGAGCAGGGACGAGCGTGCCTGCTCCGGCGCCCCTGAGGCCTCGTGGATGGCGATGGCCCGCCGCTGGGTGGCGATGGACTCGTCCGCCTTGCCCATGGCCGCATAGATGTTGGAGAGGCCGTTGAGGCAGGTGGAGAGCAGCGGGTGGTCCTTCCCCAGGTGGTGCTCGTACAGCGCGAGCGCCTGGAGCTGCAGCGCCATCGCCTCCGGGTACTTCCCCACGCGGTGACGGGCACTGGCGAGCCCGGAGAGGAACCGGGCCATGCGCAGGCTGTCCGGGGCATAGGCCCTGCGCGCCAGCTCCACCCCCCGCGTGATTTCCACCTCCGCCTCGACGTACTTCCCCTGCCCTATCAGCACCAGGGTCAGCCGGTGATGCAGGTCCGCGGCGATGCCCGGAAAGCGCTCGCGCCCCAGGCGGTCCACGGCGGCCTGGGCGTGCTGGACGATGCGCTCCACGTCCGCGGCGCGCGCGAGGTCCACGCCCACCACATAGATGAGCGAGGTCCACGCGCGTGCCGCCGTCTCGTCGTCGCGCCCGGCCTCGGCGGCGAAGACGGCCTTGTAGAGGGTGTCCTGCGCCTCCTTCGGCTTGCCGCTCAACTCCTGGAGTTCGCCATGGGCGAGCAGCACCTCCGCTTCGAGCGGCTTGTAGTCCAGGCCCTGGATGTCCCCGAGGAGGGTGGACGTGAGCCCGAGCCCCTCGCCGTACCGCCCCGCGACGCGCAGGGCCTCGACGTCCGCCAGCGTGCGACGGAGCGCGTCCACGCGAGGGCGGAGCGCGTCCGGCGGCTGCGGGCGGGTGGACAGCTCCGGAGCATCCCGGCACCCCCCCAGCCCCTCGAGCGACGCGGTGAGCTGCCCCGCGTTGCGCACCGCCTGCGCATCCGCATTCTTCAGCACGTCCGTGACGGCGGCGAGCTGCCACAGCCGGGCATCGAGACAGGTTGCCGTCTGCCACGCGTTGCTCGCGGGCTGCTCGTGGGACATGACGCAGGCCTCGGTGCGCAGCTCGCGCCACTGCGAGGCGTGTGCGTCCAGCATCCCGGCCACCTTCTCCCAGACCTCGGCCGCGGCCGGCGCGCCCGTGGCGAGGAAGGCCGCGCGCACCTGCTCCCGCCGCGCGGGCCCCCACGCACCCTCGAGCTTCTCCGTTTCCTGCGCGCAGCGCGCCTCGGTCCGGTGCGACACCGAGTACGCCACGCCAGCGCCCAGCAGGCAGGCCGCACCGGCCAGCGCCGCCACCCGGGTCCACACACGCCGGGGCGGCGGAGTGAGCGCCGCCAGCAGCGGCTCCATGGACGGGTGGCGCTCCTCGGGACGCGGCAGCAGTCCGCGCAGCACCGCGCGGCGCACCCAGGCAGGCACCTTCGTGCCAGGGGCCACCGGGCGCACCCGGCCCTCCAGCGCGGCACGGGCCACCTCCTCCAGGCTGCCGCCCTCGAAGGGGCGCACGCCGTAGAGCGCCTCGTGCAGTGCCACGCAGAAGCTGAACTGGTCCGACAGCGCGTCCGCCCGCCGGCCGCCGAGCAGCTCCGGAGCCATGTATGCGGGCGTGCCCAGCAGCGCGCCCGTGCGCGTGAGGGGACTGGCGGTGGATGAGGCCACGCCGGGGCCCGCGGACGCCGTCCCCTGCCCGCGATTGAGGGGACGCGCCATGCCGAAGTCCGTCACCCGTGCACGGCCGTCCCGCCCGACGAGGACGTTGGCGGGCTTGAAGTCGCGGTGCACCAGACCCGCCGCGTGCGCCGCCGCCAGCCCACGCCCCGCCTCGGTGAAGATGCGCAGCACCTCCTGCCAGGAGCGCGGCTGCTTCAGCCACTCCGCCAGGGTGACGCCGTCCACCAACTCCATGGTCAGGAAGACGCAGTCGCCGTGCGTGCCCACGTCGAACACGGAGACGACGTTGGCGTGGGAGAGGCGGGCCAGGGACTGGGCCTCCAGCACCAGGCGCTGCCGAAGCTCCTCCACCTGGCGTCCCTCGGGGCGCAGCACCTTGAGGGCCACCTGGCGGTCCAGCTCCGGGTCATAGGCCGCGTACACCACGCCCATGGCCCCGGCGCCGATGCGCTCCAGCACCACGTACCGCGACAGCGTGGCGCCTCGCTCCAGCGGCGCGGCGGACATGTCCGGCCCCACCGTCGAGACGATGGAGTCATCCCTTGCCGCGGCCAGGGCCCGCTGACAGTCGGCACAGCCTTCGAGGTGCGACAGGACTTCGGCCCTCTGCTCGGGTGGCAGCAACCCCGCCAGCAGGTCGCTCAACGTCGTCTCGGCCGGGCACTCCGTCATACGGTGGCAAGCGTACCAGCATTCCAGAGCCGGCCTGTCCGACGGTTGCGTGGCGGAGGTGGCTGGGAGGACGGAAACTTCTGGGACGGCGACATGGACGCTGGCTCCTCATACGTGGAGCCCCCCGACGTCATTGCTTTGCACGCCCCCGAGGACTCGCCATGCCTCCGTCAATCCGAACGCGTCCACCGCCGCCGCAGAAATCCAGCGCCGCGCGCGAGAGGCGGCCGAGGCCGCCGCGCAACAGGCGGCCGAGATCGCCCGCCTGGCTGCGGAGGTACAGGCCAAGCTGGCCGAGCAGTCGATGAAGGAGAGGGCCTCCACGTCGCGATGAAGCCATGACAGGCGTTGTGCGCCGGCCGGGCATGCCGCAGGCTCGCCGCCATGAATCCCCACACGCCCACGGAGGCGCCCTCCCGCACCGGACGCGCCGGCTTCGCGCGGCTCGCCTTCGAGCGCGTGGGCCCGCGCACAGTGGTGCGCACCGCGCTCGCCCACAGTCCGCTGCGGCTGCTCACCCCGCGCAACCACGGCCACGCCGCGTGGGCGTACACCTCCTCGCTGGGCGGCGGACTGGTGGACGGGGACCATGTCTCGCTGGAGGTGGACGTGGCGCCGGGCGCCTCCGCGCTGCTGTCCACCCAGGGCGCCAACCGCGTCTACCGCTCGCCCAACGGCTGCCGCAGCGAGCTCACTGCCCGCGTGGAGAAAGGCGCGCTGCTCGCCGTGGTGCCGGACCCCACCGTGTGCTTCACCGGCGCGCGGTACGCGCAGGCCTTCGACCTGCGGCTCGCCTCCGGGGCCTCGCTCGTCTTCGTGGACCTCGTCACCTCCGGCCGCGACGCCAGCGGCGAGCGCTGGGCCTTCACGCACTACACCTCCACGCTGCGCGTCTGCGTGGACGGCCGCGCCCGCGTGGATGAGCGCTGGCTGCTGGACCCGGCACACGGACCGCTCCCGGAGCGCCTGGGCCGCTTCAACGCGCTGGCCTCCGTGCTGCTCCTGGGCCCGGCGCTGACCTCCGCGCGCGAGTCGCTCTCCACCCAGCTCGCCGCGCTGCCCGTGTCCTCCCGCGCGGCGCTGATTCCCTCTGTCAGTCCCCTCGGTACCGACGGCCTGCTGCTGCGCGCCGCCGCCGTCTCCGTGGAGGAATTGCTGCGCGCCACCCGGGCCTGGCTGTCCTTCCTGCCGCCCCTGCTGGGCGACGACCCGTGGGCCCGCCGCGTGTAGGCACCAGACGCGGCGCGGCAGGGAACTTTTTCCCCCTCCCCACGACAATGCGGGGCCTGCCCGCACGCCAAGGTGTGTGGGCCGGAAATAGAGGGGGAAGTTCAAATGCGAAGTAGCCGCTGGATGTGGATGGGACTCGTGTGCCTGGCGATGGGGTGCGAGCCCACTCAGGGGGACTCACAGGCGCCACCGGAATCAACGCCCCGGGCCCGCGCGGAGCAACTGGCCGTGGAGCGCGGCTTCGACCTGCGCGAGGCGACGCTGGTGGAGAAGCCCGGCGGGACGGGACTGCGCCATCAACTGCAACTACGGGGCGTGCCC
This sequence comes from Pyxidicoccus caerfyrddinensis, assembly GCF_010894405.1. Lineage (GTDB taxonomy): Bacteria > Myxococcota > Myxococcia > Myxococcales > Myxococcaceae > Myxococcus > Myxococcus caerfyrddinensis. The sequence continues at coordinate 271,178 of NZ_JAAIYA010000002.1, read as the reverse complement.
GTCTGGGGCCTGGAGGCGAAGACGGCGCAAGGCCAGACGCACTTCACCAACGCCCGGCTGGCGCCCGGCGTGCGCGCCGAGACGAAGCCCCGGGTGACGCAGGAGCAGGCGGTACAGGCCGCCCTGGAGCGGCTGGCGGACGCTTCCGCGCAACTGACCGGCGCCCAGCTCGTGCTGCTGCCCCAGGAGGAGCGCCGACGCAGGGCGGATGCCCCGCCCGCGGCCCTCACGCTGCCCAACGCCGCGCACTACGAGCGGGTGGTGACGGGCTTCACGCTCGTCTACCGGCTGGAGCTGTCCACGCGTGACCCGGACTTCCCGGTCGAGACGCCATGGATTGCTGACGTGGACGCCCTGTCGGGGCAGGTGCTGAAGCTGACCCCGCTCCGGTTCGATGCGGGCGATTTCCGGACCGTCACCGGGTACGGCCTCAACTCCGGGACCCACTCGTTCCTCACCTTCTACGACTCGAGCGAGCAGCTGTACGAGCTCCGGGACACGCACGGGAACATCTTCAAGAGCACCTCGTCCGACTCCGACATCTACTTCAGCTACACCCCGAGGTTCGGCGACGGGAAGGTGTTCACCACCAGCAACGAACCGGACAGCGTGAACGGGGAGACCGCGGCGGTGGACGCGTTCTACGCCGTGAACATGACGTGGACCTTCTTCAACACCATCCTCAAGCGCGACGGGCCCAACGGGCGCGGCAGGCCCATGCCCGTCCGGCTCCACTACCCCGCCGCCAACGCGTACTACTCCCCCAGTGCCACCAAGCCGCAGCTCCTGGTGGGCTACACCTGGCTCATCACCTTCCCCCAGAAGCCTTACCGCGTCCCCCTGACGGCGACCGACATCCTCGCCCACGAGCTCGGGCATGACTTCTTCTGGTCGGAGCTCTCTTCGGACGGGATGGCCTCGGACATCAGCAATACCGAGCTGAACGGCATCAGCGAGGGCACGGGGGACATCATCGGCTTCCTCACCGAGCTCACCCGGGATGCCATCAGGGGCGGACGCCAGCCTGGCTCCATCGACCAGATGGTGCCCCAGACCTCCAACTACACCCTCGGCGAGCAGGTCGGGCAGGTCTCCCGCAACCTCCTCATCCCCACCTACAACGAGTGGTTCGATGGCATCGGCAGGAAGGACGAGCACGAGTCCTCCGGCCCCATCTCCCTGATGTTCCTGCGGCTCGCGTACGGCTGTGAGCCCATGCCCTCCTCGGGGAGCTGGACGGAGAAGAACTGCCCGCGGATTCCCGAGGGCTTCGCCGGCATCGGCCCCGTGCGCGCGGCGCGAATCTGGGCGCTGACGCTGGCGGCCATACCCATGGGCGCGGACTACCTCCAGACCCGGGAGCAGGCCCTCGAGGTGGCGCGCCAGGAGGACAGCGTGACCGGAGAGCAGCAGCGCAAGGCGGTGGCCTACGCCTTCGCGGCCATCGCCGTGGGCGGCCGGCCCGACGTGGACCCTCCGCAGACGACGCTGTCCTGCCAGCAGGTGGGCCTTGACCTCCAGTGCACCGGCAGCGTCACCGACACCGGGCAGATTCCCAGCGAGCCCCTGCGGCCCGCCCAACTGTCCGTGCGGGGCACCTCGCTGAAGAACGCGCTGCTGGACTGGCAGTTCACGCAGACGTTCCCCGGCACGTCGCTCTCCACCGCGAGCTACGTCATCGAGCTGAAGGCCTGGGACGGCTGGAACAACGCGGCCACCCGGACCGTCACCGTCGCCTTCGACAAGTCGGGGCCCCAGGCCACGCTGTCCCGCCTGGGCACGCCCAAGCAGCCCCTGCTCAGCGTGACGGCCACCGACCCCTCCGGCGTCCTCAAGGTCGAGTTCCTCGAGGGCACCCAGCTGCTGGCCACGGTGCTCACCCCGCCCTACGACAAGACCTTCGACACCTCCACCTGGAGCGACGGCACCCACGCCATGGTCGCGAAGGTGTACGACCGCTTCAACAACGTCACCGTCCTCAACCACGCCCTGCTCGTGGACAACACCCGGCCGGTGGTGACGCTGACCGTGGGTGGAGGCACCACCCCGCCCTTCCCCGTCAGCGCCACCGCGACGGATGCCTCAGCGCTGGTCCGCGCGGATTTCAAGGTGGAGGGACTCATCTTCGCCACCCGCACCAGCGGCTCTCCCTACTCGGCGACGTACTCGCCGGTGGACCCGCTGCCCCACAACCTCACCGTGGAGGTGACGGACTCCTTCGGGAACAAGGGCACCGCCACCGTGGCCGCGCCGCTCGACAAGGCGCCCCCTGCCGTGACGTTCAGCGCCCAGCAGGGCTACACCGGCATCATGACGCTCACCGTCGGCACGTCCGACACCTGCGGCGTCCAGTACCCGTATGCCCTGTACGTGGACGGCACCCTCGTGGGCCAGCCCACCACGCCCGGCTACGTCGTGGTCATGGCCTCCGAGGCGGTGTCCGTCGGAGTGCACGCCTTCCAGGCCCTGGTCCGGGACAACTGCGGCAACCTGACCCAGTTCCAGACGACCTTCAGCAAGGTCTACACGCCCCCCGGCATCTCCTCCATCACCCGCGACGACACCCAGCCGAAGAAGCCGAAGTTCACCGTGCAGTGCAACGACTTCGACGGCGTGCACCACGTCGAAATGCGGGAGAACGGCGTGGTCCTACTGTCGGACAGCACGCCGCCCTACGAGTTCGTGGTCGACACCACCACGCGGGCGGACAGGGACTACCCGGTGCTGTTCCAGTGCTTCGACGTCTACGGGGCCTGGAGCCCCGCCGAGTCACGGACGGTGACCGCCGACAACACCGCGCCCGTCATCCAGGGCTTCACCATGTACGGCTCCGGCCACTCGTACCAGGTTGCTGTCTCCACCATCAGCGACCCTCGGGGGATAAAGACTGTCGTCCTCCGGGGAGGGCTCGCCGTGGACCCCATGTTCCGCACCACGCTGACGCAGCCCCCCTGGTTCTACAACCTCTTCTTCGACGCGAGCCTGGACCTGGACACGAGCTACGCGGTCTGGGTCGATGCCACGGACAAGTGGGGCAACATGCGGACCGACCTCTACTTCTGTCCCCTGGACACGGACACCACCCAGAATGCGTACCTGCCTTGCACGCTCTACGGCTCCCAGACCCAGAGCTCCCAGCTCCAGGCCTATGTGCCCTTGAGCTGGGGCGGGTGAGGCGCCGGCCCCGCCCATCGGCCCCTGGCGCAACCTGGCGCCAGGGGCCAGCGTGGCGTCAGTTGTTCGTCTCGTATTCGGCCGTGGCGTAGAGAATCGGTGACACGATGCCGGTCCAGGTGTCGACGACCTGGACCCGCTGGGTGGTGGAACCTCAGTGGATGTCACGGATGCAGATGGAGCCCTCCTGCACGGTGTAGTACGTGCTGTCGCAGGTCCCATCCAGCCAGATGACATTGTAGCGGCCGCTGGTCTGGTCGAGCCCGAGCACGCCGAAGACCGCCGTGCCCGACCAGGGGCCCATGCCCCAGCAATAGCCGGGGTTGAGGTAGTCAAACGCGGAGGTGTCGACGTAGCAGGCGGCCTCCTCGGCAAACGCGACGGGCGCGGACGTGGAGCCCCCGTCGCTTTCTCAACTGCGACGGGGCCCCCCGTGTGTCCTGCGCACCTCCAGCTGCTTGCGGGTCTTCACAATCTCGGCGGCGAGGACGCGCTCCTTCGGCAGCGCCGTCTGGTACTCGGCTGCGAGCACCTTGTTCGGCAGCCCCTCCAGCGCGTACTTCGCCACCGCAGTGTCCTTCTGGGCGCAGAGGATGAGGCCGATGGGAGGATTCTCTTCTGGCAGAGTCCAGTGCTCGCGCGCGTAGTTGAGGTACAGGTGCATCTGCCCGGCATCCGCGTGGGTGAACTTCCCCAGCTTCAAGTCGATGATGACGAGGCAGCGCAGCCGGCGGTGGAAGAAGAGCAGGTCAATCCGGTACCACTCGTCCCCCACTCGCAGGCGCCGCTGCCGTCCCACGAAGGTGAAGTCACCGCCAAGCTCCAGAAGAAACTCCTCCAGTTTCTCGATGAGCGCTGCCTCCAACTCGCTCTCCGAGTACTGGTCCTTCAGGTCGAGGAACTCCAGGACGTACGGGTCCTTCACCTCCTCTTCGAGCGACACCGCGTCCTCGGGTCGGGTCATCGCCCCCCGGGCGAGCATCGCCACCTTGTTCCGAGATAGAGCTGTGCGCTCGTAGAACTGGCTTCCAATCTGCCGGTCCAACTGCCGGACGGACCAGCCGCCCCGCAGCGACTCTGCCTCATAGAAGCGCCGGGCCTCCGGGCTGCGCACCGACAGCAGCCGGACGTAGTGGGACCAGGGGAGCGGAAAGGTGGCTTCCCCGAGGGCCTTCTCGATGGGAGATAGTGCAGACACCGTCTGCACTTTTCTCCGGGCCCGCGAGGACGGGGCCCCCGATGACGCCAACTGCGGAATCTCGCGGAAGGCCAGGTAGAACGCCCGCATCTGGAAGAGGTTGCGGCGCCCGAAGCCCGTGTTGCTCCTGCTCCACGATTCGGCGCCCCAGCGCCCAGTAGGTTGCCGTCATGACAGCGTTGACCGAGCGAGAGGAGGCATGGCGCGCGGCTTCGACCAGGCGCACGGCATCAGCCAGGACGGAGTCGTAACCGGGATTCAAGAGTGCGCCTGTCGTCCGCTTGCGCGTCACACGGACAGGGTGGCCCGAGCGAAGCGCCCAGGCAAGATGGATGCTGCCTCCTTCGACACGGCGGCATCCCACGCCGGGGCAGGCCCCTCCCGAATGTCGGCCAGCAACGGGCGCCGAACCTGAACGCCGGCTCACCTTGGAAGTAACTGACGCAGCGCGCTACCCTGCGGGCGTGCACCTCTCCCCCCGAGACGTCGACAAGCTGATGCTGCACCAGGCCGGCTTCCTCGCGCAGAAGCGCCTCGCGCGAGGCGTCCGGCTCAACTACCCGGAGGCGGTGGCGCTCATCGCCACCCAGTTGCTGGAGTTCATCCGTGACGGCCGGGGCGTGGCCGAGCTGATGGACCTGGGCCGCCGCCTCCTGGGCCGCGCGCAGGTGATGGAGGGCGTTCCGGAGCTGCTCGCGGAGGTGCAGGTGGAAGGCACCTTCCCGGACGGCTCCAAGCTGGTGACGGTGCACCACCCCGTCGTCGCCGAGCACGGAGACCTGGAGCTGGCCCTCTACGGCAGCTTCCTCCCGGTGCCCCCGCGCGAGCGCTTCAGCGTGCCCGCCCCCACGCAGGAGGGCCCGCCCGGCGAGGTGCGCGTGCTCCCCGGCGAGCTGGTCCTCAACGAGGGACGCGACGCCGTCTCCCTGCGCGTGACGCACAAGGGAGACCGGCCCATCCAGGTGGGCAGCCACTACCCCTTCTTCGAGACCAATCGCGCGCTCGTCTTCGACCGGGCGAAGGCCTACGGCCGGCGCCTGGACATCCCCGCGGGCACGGCGGTGCGCTTCGAGCCGGGAGAGACGAAGACGGTGCCGCTCGTCGCCATCGCCGGGGACGCGGTGGTGCGCGGCGGCAACGCGCTGGGCAGCGGGAAGGTGTCACCCGAGGGTCGCGAGCGCGCCATGGACGCGGTGCGCACGCAGGGCTTCGGTCACCAGGAGGAGGGCTCATGAGCCGGAAGATGGACCGCCGCCACTACGCGGACATGTTCGGCCCCACCACGGGAGACCGGGTGCGGCTGGGGGACACGGGGCTGTGGGCCGAGGTGGAGCGCGACGCCACCGTCTACGGCGACGAGTGCAAGTTCGGCGGCGGCAAGGTGCTGCGCGAGGGCATGGGCCAGCAGGCCGGCGTGGGCGACGACAAGGCGCTCGACTGCGTCATCACCAACGCGCTCATCCTCGACTGGACGGGCATCTACAAGGCGGACATCGGAATCAAGCACGGCCGCATCGCCGGCATCGGCAAGGCGGGCAACCCGGACGTCATGGCCGGCGTCACCCCCGGCATGGTGGTGGGCGTCACCACCGAGGCCATTGCCGGCGAGGGACTCATCGTCACCGCGGGCGGGCTGGACACGCACATCCACTTCATCTGCCCGCAGCAGGCGGACGAGGCGCTGGCCAGCGGAGTCACCACGTGGGTGGGCGGCGGCACCGGCCCCGCCACCGGCACCAAGGCCACCACCTGCACGCCGGGCGCGTGGAACCTCCAGCGGATGCTCCAGGCCACGGACACCATTCCGCTCAACATCGGCCTCACCGGCAAGGGCAACACGTCCCTGCCCGAGGGGCTCGTGGACCAGATTCGCGCGGGCGCCATCGGCCTGAAGCTGCACGAGGACTGGGGCACCACGCCGGCCGCCATCGACACCTGCCTCTCCGTGGCGGAGGACGAGGACGTCCAGGTCACCATCCACACGGACACGCTCAACGAGTCCGGCTACGTGGATGACTCGCTGGCCGCGTTCAAGGGCCGCACCATCCACACCTACCACTCCGAGGGCGCGGGCGGCGGGCACGCCCCGGACATCATCCGCGTGTGCGGCGCGCCCAACGTGCTGCCAAGCTCCACCAACCCCACGCGCCCGTACACGGTGAACACGCTGGATGAGCACCTGGACATGCTCATGGTGTGTCACCACCTGGACCGCGAGATTCCCGAGGACGTCGCCTTCGCGGAGAGCCGCATCCGCGGGGAGACCATCGCCGCGGAGGACATCCTCCATGACCTGGGCGCCATCAGCATGATGTCGTCCGACAGCCAGGCCATGGGGCGCGTGGGCGAGGTCATCTGCCGCACGTGGCAGACGGCCCACAAGATGCGCGAGCAGCGCGGCCGGCTGCGCGACGAGCGCGGCGACAACGACAACCTCCGCATCCGCCGCTACGTGGCGAAGTACACCATCAACCCCGCCATCGCCCACGGTCTGGCGCATGAGGTGGGCTCCGTCGAGGTGGGCAAGCTCGCGGACCTGGTGCTGTGGCGGCCGGCCTTCTTCGGCCTCAAGCCCGAATTGGTGCTCAAGGGCGGCTTCATCGCCTGGGGGCAGATGGGTGACGCCAACGCGTCCATCCCCACGCCGCAGCCGTACCTCATGCGGCCCATGTTCGGCGCGCGCGGCCGGGCGCTCGGGGCCACGAGCCTCGCCTTCGTCTCCGCCCGCGCACTGGCGGAAGGGACGACGCGCGACCTGGGACTCACCAAGCGCCTGTCCGCGGTGAGCCGCTGCCGGGGCCTGGGCAAGCGGGACATGAAGCTCAACGACGCCCTGCCCGTCCTCACCGTGGACCCGGAGACGTACGAGGTGCGCGCCGACGGCGAGCTGCTGCGCTGCGAGCCCGCTCGTGTGCTGCCCCTGGCCCAGCTCTACTCGCTGTTCTGACGGAGGGCTGAAACCCATGGGCGCGTCGTGGAGGGTGTTGCAGCTGGCGGACTCGGGCTTTCCCACCGGGGGCTTCGCGCACTCGGCGGGGCTGGAGGCCGCCGTGCAGCAGGGCGAGGTGCGCGGGGCGCCGGAGCTGCGGCGCTTCGTGCGCGAGCTGCTCTGGCAGGCGGGCCATGGCGGGCTGCCGCTGCTGGGTGCCGCGCACCGCGAGCCCTCCACCCTGCCCGCGCTGGACGCACGCACGGACGCCTTCCTCACCAGCCACGTGGCCAACCGTGCCAGCCGCACGCAGGGCCGGGCCCTGCTGGACACCTGCGCGCGCATCTTCCCCGGGCCGGTGGCGCCCGTGCGCGAGGCCGCCCGCGCGGACAAGCTGTGCTTCCACCACGCGCCCCTCTTCGGCGCGGTGCTGCTCGCGCTGGACGTGGCGCTGCCGGACGCGCAGGCGCTCTACCTGTCCCTGACGCTGCGGGGCACGCTGTCCGCGGCGGTGCGGCTGGGCATCGTCGGCACGCACGAGTCGCACCAGCTCCAGCACCAGGCCACGCCGCTCCTGGACGCCGTCCTGGAGCAGTGCGCCGGACTGGACGTGGACGCGCTGGCGCAGCCCTCTCCCCTGTTGGATTTGCTCGGGTCCACGCACGACCGGCTCTATTCGAGGCTCTTCCTGTCCTGAGGTGAAGCGCACATGCACGACGACCACCGCGGCCACGGCCACGACGACGACCATGACCACGAGCACGAGGAGTGGGACCACCCGGGCCACTTCGACGAGCGCGAGGCGCCGAAGAAGCGCGACTACAAGGCGCGTGCCTTCACCATCGGCATCGGCGGGCCGGTGGGCAGCGGGAAGACGGCGCTGGTGCTGGCCCTGTGCCGCAAGCTGCGCGACCGCGTCCGCCTGGGCGTCGTCACCAACGACATCTTCACCAAGGAGGACGCCGAGTTCCTCGTCCGCAACCAGGCCCTGTCCCCCGAGCGCATCAAGGCGGTGGAGACGGGCGGCTGCCCCCACGCGGCCATCCGCGAGGACATCAGCCACAACCTGATGGCGCTGGAGCAGCTCATGGAGGAGCTGTCGCCGGAGCTGCTCATCGTGGAGAGCGGCGGCGACAACCTCGCGGCGCAGTACAGCCGCGAGCTGGCGGACTACACCGTCTACGTCATCGACGTGGCCGGCGGGGACAAGGTGCCGCGCAAGGGCGGCCCCGGCATCACCCAGTCGGATTTGCTGGTCATCAACAAGACGGACCTGGCGCCGCACGTGGGCGCGGACCTGGGCGTCATGGAGCGCGACGCGAAGAAGATGCGCGGCAGCGGGCCCTTCGTCTTCACCCAGGTGACGAAGGGCGTGGGCCTGGACGAGGTGGTGGAGCACCTCCTCGGCGCGTGGCGCCAGCGCACCGCCGCCGCCTAGCGCTGGCGGATGGCGCGCAGGCCCACGTCGACGGGCGCATCCGGCGTGGACGCCTTGATGCGCTCGCACATCGCCCCGGTGAAGAGGACGCCGTCGTCCGTCAGCTCCCAGGTGTCCGCGCCCGCGGGGGTGCGCTCGCCTTCCACGTAGACGACGATGAGCTTGGGGTCAGACGGGAGCTGGGACGGGTCCAGCCGGATGAGGCAGGCGTCCTCGTCGACGAGCTCCTTGCTGATGGCCTCCAGCACCTGGGCCAGCTCCGTCTGGTTGCCTGCCTGGTAGAAGGGGCGCTGGCACAGGCGGGTGACGGGGTCGCACGGGTCATTGGCGCCGCAGGACGTCTCGCCCTCCTTGCAGGTGCGGGCGAAGCCGCCGGCACGGGCCATGGCGTCCAGCACCGCGGGGCCATTGCCCTCCGCCGTCTCCGTGCCGAACCCGATGACGATGGTGGTGATTTCCTTCGCGAGCAGCTCCCGCACCGCCTCCACCGAGGCATCCATGTCCAGGCAGCCAGACTTCCCCGCCGCTGAGCAGGTCGACAGCGTGCACCGGCAGAGAGGATTGCTGATCTCGTAGGCATTCTGCTCGTTGCAGTTGGGCAGGCCGTCCGTGAGCAGCACGACGAACTGCCGGCGGTCCTTGTTCTGGAGCCCGGGCAGGTCCTTCACGAAGCGCAGGCTCAGGCTCGTCGGCGTGCCACCCTTGGGACGCCCCGTCCCCGCGTTGGGGATGCCCTGGAGGAGGTCGTTGATGGCGTTGGCGTTCACCAGCAGCGACGCATCATCTTCCGCCACCGGCAGGTCCTTGCGCACGGAGGTCGACGAGGCCCCCCGGCACGACGCGGCGAGTCCGTCCTCCCCGCGCGTGTCGGGATAGGTCGTCAGGCCGAAGCGGACGAAGGCGCCGGTGTCGGCGAGGAACTTCGGCACGGCGGCCTGCAGCTCCGTCCAGCGCGTGGGGCAGACGGCGGGGTTGCAGGGGTCCGTCTCGGCGCACGTCTCGCCGGGCTCTCCGCCCGGGAGCTGACAGTCCGGGTCCGACGTGTCCACCGGCTCAGTCATGGAGCCCGAGGTGTCCACCAGCAGCATGACGTTGGGCTTGGGCTTGCGCCCGACGAGCGGCTCCTCGAAGGTCGTCTGCGCGATGGCGAGGGGCTCCACCGGCTCGAAGTCATAGGTCTGACAGGCTCCCGCGAGGGCGCTCATGCAGGCGCCGAAAGCGAGAGCACTCAGCAGGGTCGGCCGGGTGCGCATGGACGAGGGACTCCTTCGTTCGGGGGGCGCGTGCAGCGTAGCGCGCCGTTCTTCCCCGAGGGCAATGACTCCGCACGCCGCGCGGCGATCACCACCGGATTGCAACTACGACTCCCATGCACACTGAAGTTTTCGAGGGGAATTGGGACGTCGCGGTGTGCTTGTGAGACTCCGGAACACCGCTCTACAGCTTGTCCCACCTCACGCGCCGTCAGCGGGTGCCGGTGGCCTGGCGCTGGGGCGTGAGCACACGCACCAGCGCCTCTGCCACGGCGGCGGCGGACGCCGGGTTCTGCCCGGTGACGAGCCGCTCGCTCACCACCACGTGCTGCTGGAAGTCGGGCGCCTTCGTGAAGCGCGCGCCGCGCTCGATGAGCTTCGACTCCAGGAGGAAGGGCACCACCTGGGTGAGCTTCACCGCCGCCTCCTCCTCGTTGGTGAATGCGGACACGTCCCGCCCCGCCACGAGGTAGCCACCGTCCGGCAGCTTCACGTTCACCAGCGCCGCGGGACCATGGCACACCGCGGCCACCGCTCCGCCGCGCGCGTAGAGGCCGCCGATGAGCGCATTGAGGCGCGCGTCTTGCGGCAGGTCGAACATCGTCCCGTGCCCGCCCGGCACGTAGATGGCGGCATACCGCGCGGGCTCCACCTGCTCCGGGCGCAGCGTCGTCTCCAGGCGAGCCAGCTGCCGAGCGTCGTCGAGGAAGGCGCGGTTGAGGGCATCGTCGCGCGACACGCCGTCCATCGGCGCCCGGCCGCCCTTGGGGCTGACGTAGTCCACCTCCAGGCCGGCACGGGTGAAGACGTCGAGCGCGTGGGTGAGCTCGGACAGGTAGAAGCCCGTCTTCCGGCCGGTGTCGCCGAGGGTGTCGTGGCTGGTGAGGACGATGAGGATGCGCATGGGTTTGTTTCCTCGAGGAGAAGGGGAAGCCTGGGGACCTGCGCCCGTGGCGAGGAGCGCCACGGCGAGCAGGCCGAGCCAGCGGAGTGAGTGGGTGCCGTTCATGGCGTTGCAAGGTATGAGGCGAGGACGCCGGGCGCCCATCGGGCTTCCGACTGCGAGCGATAGGATTTTTTATGGCTGAGCTGGACCTGCTCCACTCGTTCCTCGCCATCTACCGGGCGGGCTCCATCTCCCGGGCGGCCACCACGGTGCACCTCACGCAGCCCGCGCTGTCCGCGCACCTCCAGGCGTTGGAGGCGCGGCTGGGACGGCCCCTCTTCACGCGACGGGCGCGCGGCGTGGTGCCGACGCCCGCCGGGCACGACCTCGCGCAGGCGGCCGCAGCGCATGTGGACGCGCTGGACACCCTCGTGGACGCGATGCGGGCGGGCAACACGGCGCTGGAGGGGACGCTCTACCTGGGTGGGCCGGCGGAGCTGCTGGCGGCGAAGGTGCTCCCGGCGCTCGCGCCGCTGGTGGCCCGGGGCCTGACGCTCCAGGTGCGGCTGGACGTGGTGACGCCGCTGCTCGAGGCGCTCGGCGCGGGCGAGCTGGACCTGGTGGTGGCTTCGCGCAAGGTGGCCGCGCGCGGGCTGGTGTACCAGGTCCTCTATGACGAGGAGTTGGTGCTGGTGGGCGCCCCGGACTGGGCGGAGCGGCTGCCGCGCAAGGCGCTGGAGGCGGCGGGCGGCGAGGCGCTGCTCGCGGACGTGCCGTGGCTGGCCTACGCGGGCGACCTTCCGCTGCTGCGCCGCTTCTTCCGAGACGCCTTCGGCGCCCGTGTCCGCGGAAGCGCCCGGGCCGCCGTGCCCGACCTGCGCGCGGTGATGGCCCTGGCCGAAGGAGGCGCGGGCATCACGGTGCTGCCCCGCTACCTGTGCGAGGGCGCCTTGCAGCGGGGCTCGCTGGTGGAGCTGATGCGGCCTGCCCGGCCCGTGCTCAACCGGCTCCACCTGGCCACACGCGAGGCCCGGGGCCTGGCACCCCGGGTCCGCGCCGCGGTGGAGCTGCTGCTGCGCTCGGCCCCGGGATGGTAGCGCGAGCGCCCCCGTCCAGAGGCCAAACACCGCGCCGGGCGGAGTCCCACTCACCGCCCGGCGCGGCTGCTGCGTTGCTGCTTCAGTGCCCCGGCGCGCCCGTCGCACCCGGAGGCAGCGGCGCGGGCTCAGGCTCCGCCCGGCGCAGCTCCAGCTTGCGGATGACGATGTAGAAGATGGGCGTCAGCACCAGGCCGAAGAGCGTCACCCCGAGCATGCCGGCGAGCACCGCCACGCCCATCGCCTGCCGCATCTCCGAGCCCGCGCCCGTGGCCGTCGCGAGCGGCACCACGCCCATGATGAAGGCCACCGACGTCATCAGGATGGGCCGCAGCCGCAGCCGGCACGCCTCGAGCGCCGCCTGTGCCACACCCATGCCCTCGTCCTCCTTGGAGCGTGCGAACTCCACGATGAGGATGGCGTTCTTCGCCGCGAGGCCGATGAGCACCACGAGGCCAATCTGCGTGAAGATGTTGTTCTCCCCGCCGGTGAGCCACACCCCGACAATGGCGCTGAGCAGCGCCATGGGCACCGTCAGCAGCACCGCCAGCGGCAGCGTCCAGCTGTTGTACTGCGCCGCGAGGATGAGGAAGGCGAGGAGGATGGCCAGCGGGAAGACCAGCAGCCCTTCCTTGCCCGCGAGCTTCTCCTGGTAGGTGAGGTCGGTCCACTCGAAGCTCATCCCGGCGGGGAGCGTCTCCGCCGCGACGCGCTCCATGGCCGCCACCGCCTGGCCCGTGCTGACACCCGGCCGGGCCATGCCATTGAGGTCCGCGGACGGGTAGCCGTTGTAGCGCATCACCTGGTCCGGTCCGAAGGACGGCGCCACGTTGACGAGTGACGCCAGCGGCACCATGCCGCCCTGGGCATTGCGCACCTGGAGCCGGCCGATGTCCTCCGCCTGCATGCGGTACGGCGCATCCGCCTGCACGTTCACCTGGTAGGTGCGCCCGAAGCGGTTGAAGTCATTCACGTAGAGCGAGCCCAGGTGGATTTGCAGCGTGTCGAAGATGTCCCCGAGCGGCACGCCCTGCGTCTTCGCCTTCACCCGGTCCACGTCGAGCTGGAGCTGGGGCACGTTGATTTCGAAGCCCGACATCAGCCCCGCCACCTCCGGCTCCTGCGCCGCCCGCCGCGACAGGGCCTGCGCGGCCTCGTAGAGCGCTTCCGGGCCGAGGCCCGCGCGGTCCTCCAACTGGAGCTTGAAGCCCGCCAGCGCGCCCATGCCCGGCACGGGCGGGGGCGGGAAGATGGCGGTGAAGCCGTCCTGGATGGTGCTGAACTTCGCCTGGAGGCGCCCGGCAATCGCGTTCGCCGACAGCTCCGGCGACTGCCGCTTCTCGAAGGTGTCGAGCGCGGTGAAGACCACCGCCGCGTTGGGCGCGTTGACGAAGCCATTCACCGACAGGCCGGAGAACGCAATCACGTTGGCCACGCCCGGCTCGGCCAGCGCAATCTCCGACATGCGGCGCACCACGTCCGTCGTCCTGTCCAACGACGCGGCCGGCGGCAGCTGGGCGATGCCCACGAGGTAGTACTTGTCCTGCATGGGGACGAAGCCCTTGGGCACGTGCGCGAAGCCCGCCCACGTCAGCCCCAGCAGCCCGCCGTAGATGAGGAGCGCCACCGCGCTGACGCGCACCACGCGCTTCACCGTGCGCACGTAGCCTTCCGACGCACGCTCGAAGAAGCGGTTGAAGGGCTTGAAGAGCCAGCCCCCCAGCGCCCAGTCCATGAAACGCGTGAGGGCGTCCTTGCGGCCATGGTGCGAGCGCAGCAGCACGCCCGCCAGCGCCGGGCTCAGGGTGAGCGAGTTGAAGGCGGACAGCAGCGTGGAGATGGCGATGGTGAGCGCGAACTGCCGGTAGAACTGGCCGGTGAGGCCGCCGAGGAACGCCGTGGGGATGAAGACGGCCGCCAGCACCGACGTAATCGCGATGATGGGCCCCGTCACCTCCGTCATCGCCCTGCGGGCCGCCTCCTTCGGACTGGCTCCCAGCGAGATGTGCCGCTCGACGTTCTCCACGACGACGATGGCGTCATCCACCACGATGCCGATGGAGAGCACCAGCCCGAAGAGGGACAACGTGTTGAGCGAGAAGCCCAGCAGGTGCATCACCGCCGCCGTACCCACCAGCGACACCGGCACCGCCGCCAGTGGAATGATGGACGCGCGCCACGTCTGGAGGAAGAGCACCACCACCAGCACCACCAGGAACACGGCCTCCAGCAGCGTGCTCACCACGTTCTTGATGGACGCGCGCACGAAGAAGGTCGGGTCATACGCGACGCGGTACTCCATGCCCTTCGGGAAGGCCTTGCTCATTTCCGCCACGCGCTCCCGCACGGCGGCGGAGACTTCGAGCGCGTTGGAGCCGGAGGCCTGGTTGATGCCGATGGCCACCGCCGGCTTGCCGTCCAGGAGCGCCTTCAGCGAGTAGCTGCTGGCCCCCATCTCCACGCGGGCCACGTCGCGCAGGCGCGTCACCTGACCGCCTTCGCCCACCTTGAGGACGATGTCGCCGAACTGCTGCTCGTCGGTGAGTCGGCCCTGCGTGGTGACGGTGATTTGAAACGCGGAGCTGGCGTCCGGCTGCTGCCCGACGACGCCCGCGGCCACCTGCACGTTCTGCTCGCGGATGGCGGCCACCGCGTCGCTCGCCGTGAGCTTGCGCGAGGCCAGCTTCTGCGGGTCCAACCAGACGCGCATGCTGTACTCGCCCGCGCCCCACACCACCACGCTGCCCACGCCGGGGATGCGCTGGAGCACGTCCTTCACCTGGAGCACCGCGTAGTTGGAGAGGTAGAGCGGCTCCAGCGACGCGTCCGGCGAGACGAGGTGCACCACCATCAGGATGTCCGTGCTCGTCTTCTCCGTGAGCACGCCCAACCGTTGCACCTCCTGCGGCAGGCGTGGCAGCGCGCGCGCCACGCGGTTCTGCACCTGCACCTGCGCGAGGTCCGCGTCCACGCCCTGGGCGAACGTCACCGTGAGGGACACGCGGCCGTCGCTGGTGGACTGCGAGGACATGTAGAGCATGCCCTCCACGCCGTTGATTTCCTGCTCCAGCGGCGCGGCCACCGTCTCCGCGATGACGCGCGGGTTGGCGCCGGGGTAGGCCGCGCGCACCACCACCGTCGGCGGCGCGACGGCAGGGTACTCACTGAGGGGCAACTGGACGATGGAGAGCCCTCCCGCGATGAGCAGGAGGACGGAGAGCACGGCCGCGAAGATGGGCCGGTCGACGAAGAAGTGGGCGAACTTCATGGCCGGGAGTCCCCCGCGCGCTGCGTCTTCGCCATCGCCACGAGCTTCGGCGTCACCTTCATGCCGGGCCGGGCGAGCCCCTTGAGGACGATGCGCTCGCCGGACGACAGGCCCTTCACCACCGTGCGCAGACCGCCGTCACTGGCGCCCAGCTCCACACGGCGCTGCTCCAGCGCTCCGTCCGCACCGACTACGAGTACGTAGCGGCCCTGCTGGTCCGTGCCCACCGCCTGGTCGTCGATGAGGACCGTGTCGCGGGAGGGGCCGGTCTCCAGGCGCACGCGCGCGAAGAGGCCCGGGGTGAGCCGGCCGTCGGGGTTGGAGAGGACGGCGCGGGCGCGCGCGGTGCCGGTGCCGGAGTCCACCTTGTTGGAGAGGAAGTCGAGCCGGGCCTCGTGGGGGAAGCCGTCCTCGCCCAGCAGCGCCACGCGCACGGGCACGGGCTGGATGCGCCCGTCGGCCTGGCGACCCGAGGGGCCCGCGCTGGCGAAGCGCAGGTAGGTGGGCTCGTCTACGTCGAAGTAGACGTAGAACGGGTCCACCGAGACGATGGTGGTGAGCAGTGTTGCCCCGGCGGTGCCGCCGCTGACGAGGTTGCCCGGCGTCACGAGCGCCTGCCCCACCCGGCCGTTGATGGGCGCGCGGACCTTGGTGTCCTGGAGGTCGATTTCCGCCGAGCGCACGGCGGCGCGGGCGGACTCGACGCGGGCGCGGCTCTCGGCGTGCTCGGCCTTGAGCACGTCGAAGTCACTCTGGGAGATGACGCGCTCGGCTACGAGCTTCTCGCCGCGCTCGAAGCGGCTCTTCGCCAGGGTGCTGCGCTCCTCGGCCTGGCGCAGGTCGGCCTGCGCGCGCGCGAGCGTGGCCTCGTAGGTGCGTGCGTCGAGCTGGAAGAGCACCTGCCCGGCCTTGACCAGCCCGCCCTCGGCGAAGCGGACGGCGTCGATGTAGCCGCCGACGCGGGGGCGCAGCTCCACGCTCTCCACGGCGGCGAGCGCGCCGGTGAACTCCGCGCTCTCCGACAGGGGCTTCGTGACGACCTCGGCCACCACGACTTCGGGGGCCGCCGGCTGCGCGGCCGCCGGCCCTGACTGCTCACCCTTCCCGTCCCGGGCCAGGACGAAACCACCTACCACCAGCGGGGCGACCAGGGCCGCTCCCACCACGACACGTCTGAGCTTCATGGATGACTCCTCTGCTGCGAAGACACGACGGCACGAAACGGCTCGCGCCCGCGAGCCGCCGCGTTGTTGCCGGCGTCGAGATTCAGGGCGTGAGCAGGGCTCCGCCCGGGCCCCTCCAGCGGAACACACGTGTCCGCCGGGGAGCCGGGATGTGGATGGATTTCAGGGGCGCGAACGGACGTCCGCTGGGGCTCTTACGGAGAATCGACCGGGGCGCGTGTCGCGCCGCTGCGTTGTCGACGACAACATGGGCGCGCCGGGAGCGTCCGGCGTTCTCGCGCGTCATGGCGGAACGTCGGGGAAGTGGCGGCCATCCGCGCCCCGTCCATGGGGGCGTGGGAGATTCCGGGGGTGTAACCGGCCACGAAATGAAACATGGCGGGTTACTAATCACCCCGGAGCGAAGGGCGCAATGGATTCTTCCTTCCCCTCGGGACGGGGGCGGAGACCACCCGTGAACCGTTTCCGGGTTGCAGCTGAAGAGGACACGTCCGGGCTCGCGGTGGCGCAGGCCCGGATGAAAATAATCTCGCTGCTGGAACGGCTTGACGGACACTCAGAGCTTGAAGCCGCCTGTCACCTCGAGTCGCTGGCCGGTGAGCCAGCGGGTCTCCGGGGCGAGCAGCATGGCGACGACGCCGCCGATGTCGTCGGGCACTCCGACGCGACCGAGCGCCGTCTCCGAGGCGACAAACTTTTGCAGCCCGACGTCGCGCATCGCTCCGCCGCCGAAGTCGGTCTCGATACCCCCCGGCGCGATGACGTTGACGGAGATGCGCCGCGGTCCCAGCTCTGCCGCCATGTACCGCGTGAGGACCTCGACGCCCCCTTTCATCACCGCATAGGCCGAGTAGCCGGGGAACGTGTAGCGCGCGAGCCCGGTCGACACGTTCACAATCCGGCCGCCGTCCGCGATGAGCGGTAGGAGCTTCTGCGAGAGGAAGAACGTGCCCTTGAGGTGGATGTTCAGGAGCTCGTCGAACTGCTCCTCCGTGGTGTCAGCGAAGAGGGCGCCGACGCCCGTGCCGGCGTTGTTCACGAGGTAGTCGAAGCGCTCGCGCTTCCACACGCGTTCGAGCTCGGCCTTCACCGTCCCTGCGAACGCCGCGAACCCTCCGCTCTTGCTGACGTCGAGGGGCAGCACCACGGCCTTGCGCCCCCTGGCTTCAACCTGCGCCGCTACCTCGCGCGCCTCCTTCTCCGAGGTCCGCCAGGTGAGAATCACATCGACGCCACGGTCGGCGAGGTTGAGGGCCATGCTCCTGCCCAGTCCGCGACTGCCTCCGGTGATGAGGGCAATCGGGGCAACGGTGCTGTCGTTCGTCGTGCTCATGAGGCTCCCTTTCAAACGGCCCACGGTGTGCCGTGAAAGAGATGTGCAGTACGGCCCGGGTCGTCGCTAGATACTCTTTCGTCCCATACGCACCGGTTCGTCCCATAGGCACCTGGTGGTAACCATGCCGACTCTCTTCAAACAGCTTCCGCCCCTGCCCGCAGAGCGTGCGCTCAAAGGTCATCGGCGGTCGTTGGAAGGCCGTGATTCTCTATTACCTGTTTGAAGGTCCGAAGCGGCTGTCCGAGCTCAGGCGCCTGGCGCCGCTCGCGAGCCAGAAGGTCCTGGTTCAGCAGCTTCGCGAGATGGAGGAGCACGGCATCGTTCACCGCAAGGTCTTCGCTCAAGTACCTCCGCGCGTGGAGTACTCGGCGACGAAGCTGGGCCTCAGCCTCCAGCCCATCATCGCGTCGCTCTGCGAATGGGGCCGCCGTCATGAAGCGGAGCTGAGCGGGCTCGAGCGACCTGAAGAGAAAGAGCGACCGGGTGGCGCCCGCGGACACCGGCAGGCGGCGCGCACCGCTTCTCTGACTTGAGCGCCTGGCTTCCATTCCACTGAGCCGTCACCGAGGCCGCTGGGGCGCGCGCTCCCCTGCCCGCCCTCCGGTCTGCGGTGGGAGGCCGCTGGTCAGCGGCGCCTGGCCGTCCCACCTTTGAGGGCATGAGCCCGCCACGGGGTATGAGCCCGTTCGAGGACGAGCAGGACACCTCGCTTGCCCTGCTGGAGGGTGTGCGGGCGGCCGCGCTCCCGCTGAGTGGAAGGTCCGAAGACTTGGACCCGCTCATCGAGGGCCTCGGTGACGCGCGCTTCGTTCTCCTGGGCGAGGCCACCCACGGCACCCACGAGTTCTACCAGGCCCGCGCCGCCCTCACCCGCCGCCTCATCGCCGAGCACGGCTTCACCGCCGTGGCCGTGGAGGCGGACTGGCCGGACGCCCTGCGCGTCAACACCTTCGTCCACGGCGACGGCAATGACAGGGACGCGGCGAGCGCGCTCGGCAACTTCCAGCGCTTCCCCAAGTGGATGTGGCGCAACCGTGACGTGGAGGAGCTCGTCACCTGGCTGCGCGCTCGCAACGCCAGCGTGGCCCCGGAGTTTCGCGCCGGCTTCTACGGGCTGGACCTCTACAGCCTCCATGCGTCCATGCGTGAGGTGGTGGCGTACCTGGAGACGGTGGACCCCGCCGCCGCCCGGCGGGCCCGCGAGCGCTACGCCTGCTTCGACAGCTTCGGCGAAGAGCCACAGGCCTATGGCGCGGCCACCGCGTACGGCCATGCCGACACCTGTGAGGACGCGGTCCGGGCGCAGCTGCGGGAGCTGCAGCGACGCGCCCCCCTCGACGCACGGGACGAGGACGCGCGCTTCTCCGCCGAGCAGAACGCCCGGCTCGCCGCCGACGCGGAGGCCTACTACCGCGCCATGTACGCGGGACGGCACGAGGGGTGGAACCTGCGCGACACGCACATGGCGGACACCGCGGATGCGCTCCTGAAGCACCTGTCCCGGAAGGGACGCAAGGCGCGCATGGTCATCTGGGCGCACAACTCGCACCTGGGCGACGCGCGCGCCACGCAGATGGGCGACCAGGGCGAATTGAATCTAGGGCAGCTGCTGCGCGAGCGGCACGGCGACGCCACGTACAACGTGGGTTTCACCACGTACACCGGCGTGGTCATCGCCGCGCACGAGTGGGACGAGCCGGGCCTGCGCCGCCGCATCCAACCCGCCATGGCAGGCAGCTACGAGCACCTCTTCCACGAGGTGGGCCTGTCGTCGTTCCTGCTGCGCATGGAGGATCTGGGCGAAGCGGCGAGCGGCCTGCGCGAGCGCCGGCTGGAGCGCGCCATCGGCGTGGTGTACGCGCCGCGCACCGAGCGCTGGAGCCACTACTTCCACGCGGACCTGCCCGCGCAGTTCGACGCCGTACTGCACTACGACGAGACGCGCGCCCTGCGACCGCTCGACACCGACTCCGGCCATGAGAAGGAGGACGCGCCCGATACCTATCCCTTCGGCTTGTGAGGAGCGGAGTGGGGGCCACGACCCGGGTCCGACCCCAGGGGCCGTGGCACTCCCACTCCCTTCCTCACCCCGGAAGGGCGCTACTTCTTCGGAGCGGGCGCGGGCGTCGTGGGGGCCGGGGTGGCGGGCGCGGCCTTCGCCGCCTGCGCCTTCTCGTACGCGGCGACGCGCTTGGTGACTTCGCCCATCAGGTCGTTGGGGATGGGGACGGAGAGGTTGTACTGGGCAATCTTCCAGGCGTTGCCCTCCTTCACCAGCACCCCGCTGCCACGGCTGGGGCCCAGGTTGGGCGTGTCGAGCGTCTCGTCGAACCAGGCGACGCTGCCGTCCTTCGAGAGGGAGATGAAGCGCTTCACCGGCTTGAAGCTCCACGCCTTGCCCTTGGAGAAGTAGGGCTTGGACCAGGCGCGGAACTCGTCGCGAGTCCAACGCTCGGTGGCGTCGGTGCCCATGAAGACGCCATCGGCGGTGAAGTGGCCGAAGTAGCGCGGCTCGTCCGCGGCGGCGGCGGCCTTGTGCCAGTCATCCAGCACCGCGGCGACGGCGGCCTTGGGGTCGGCGGGGGTGGTGGTGCCCACGGGGGCGGCGGCGAGCGCTAGGAGCAGCAGGGAGACAGTGGTCACGCGGAGAGACCTCGTCAGGCAGAAGGTTCGCGGTATGAAGCGGCACGCGGTGCCCCGGGTCAAGGCGCTCGGGCATGGAATAGAAAGGTGTCTCGCAGATGGTCCTCGAGAGCTTCCTGGTGGGTGAGGGCGACGTGCCCACGGTGATGCTGCACGGCTTCCTCGGGACGGGGCGGAACCTGCGCTCTCTGGCGGCGGCCTGGAGCGCGGCGGACCTGCGTCGGCGCTTCCTCCTGCCGGACCTCACCGGCCATGGCAGCTCTCCGCCGCCGCCCGCGGGCGCGGACCTCTTCACCCTGGCGCGCGACGTGGTGGACACGGCGCGCGCGCAGGGAATCACCGGTGCGTTCGACTGGGTGGGCCACTCGCTGGGCGGGCGCGTGTCGCTGGCCGGAAGCCTCCACGTGCCCGAGGCCGTCCGGAGCGTCACGCTGCTGGACATCACCCCGGGCCCGGTGCCGGGCGACTTGTCGGAGAGCGGCAAGGTGCTGGGCGTGCTGCTCCAGGCGCCGCCGCGCGCGGACAACCGCCGGGCGATGCGCACGGAGCTGACCGGACGCGGCCTGTCCGAGCCGCTGGCGGACTGGCTGCTGATGAACCTGGTCACCCAGCCGGACGGCGTGAAGTGGCGCTTCGACCGGCAGGCGCTGGCGGAATTGCACTCGCGCGTCAACGGCACGGACCTGTGGGAAGCGGTGGAGCGCCCGGGCCGCCCGCCCATGCGCTGCATCCGGGGCGGGAAGGCGAAGTACGTGTCGGACGCGGACGCGGAGCGCATGGTCGCCGCCGGCTGCCCCGTGGCCACGCTCCCGGACGCGGGCCACTTCGTCCACGTGGACGCGGCGCAGGCTTTGCTGGAGTGGCTGCTGCAGGGGGCGTGACGCCGGGCTGGGCCTACTGCTGCACCTTGAGGATGCGCCACCCCCGGACGTCGATGACGTAGCTGGCGCCGACGTCCAGGATGGGCGGCCCGCCGATGTCACACGCCTCCGCGTTAGGGATGAGGCTGACGTACATGACACCTTCGGGGCCAGGTGCTGTCGCTACATCGTAGGACTCACGCCGCGAGAGACACTCCTGGAGTGGGGTGGCACCGGCCGGGAGCTTGCGGTCCCAGGGAAGGTAGTCCTCCATCGCCAACTGGATCGCTCTCAGCGTGGTCCCTGCGATGATTTGCCGCCCTTCGAGTGGGAGCGCGAGGGGGAACTCCACGGCTGCCGCCTCCTCCGGAGGCGCATGGACCGGACGTGGAGGGCGCTGGAACAGCGCACAGGCGGGGAGAATCAGGAAAAGGGCTGGCAGCGCGCGCTTCATGGAAGGTGCCTCGACTGAAGAGTCCGCATGTCGTGCGTCATTCATCCCCTACTGCCGTCACCAGACCGTACCTCTTGTCCTCCGGCCTGATGATGCCCACCAGCTTCCAGCTCTTCTCCTTGCGCAGATAGAACTCGCCAGGACGCTCATCATTTTCGACATAGGGGATGAGCTTCATGACGGTACAGGCCCGGTCGAACTGGATGCGAATGCTCCAGAGTTGCGTGGCTGCAATCCGGTCGCCAGCACTCATCTGCGACGGAGACCAGGGGTGGCTATGGAAATCCCCAAGGACGGCGGGACGGCCGCGCTCGTCAGCGACGTAGCGAGGAGGAATGCACTTCTTCTGCTTCGCGGGTCCCACGAGCACTGGCTCTCCCAAGGGCGATGGCATGCTGGCGTAGTACGTGCCGTCACCCAGCGAGTAGATGGCTCCGCAGTATTCCTGGCCATATTCGCCATCCTGCGAGCGTGGCAGCTTCATGATGGCAGGGCATAGCTGGTCGATGACTTCGTCGACGTTGCTCGACGGAGTGACGGCGGCCCAGGGCCCCCTC
The DNA here is from genome assembly GCF_010894405.1 of Pyxidicoccus caerfyrddinensis. GTDB lineage: Bacteria > Myxococcota > Myxococcia > Myxococcales > Myxococcaceae > Myxococcus > Myxococcus caerfyrddinensis. Next base: position 248,901 of record NZ_JAAIYA010000002.1, on the reverse strand, counting down.
ACATGGACATGGTCGCCCGTGCGCCAGTAGCTCTCGGGCACACTTGCAGCCGGAGTGCTGGAAGCGCAGCCCACCAGCAGGCCCAGCATCACCGCCCAGCTCAGCTCGGCGCGCATGAACGCCCTCCCCTCTGAACCATGTGACGCCGGGCCGGGGCTGTCCACCCATGGAAGTTCCCGGAGCCATGGTGGAGGGCCCGCGGCGTGCTGGGAAGATTGCCGGAGGGCCTCGTTCCATCAACATGACTGCTCTGCTCGATGGAATCGACCTTCACCCCCGCGATGTGGAGTCCGCCCTGGTGGGATTGGACACGGTGGTGGCGCGGCTGGCCGCCCGGAGCGACTCCCGCGCGGTGTTCCCCGACGTCTACGGCGTCATCACCCGCAACGTCGCGCGCGAGGTCCGCCGCGGCGACCACGGCCTCTTCCTGGAGCCCGCCTGGATTTCCCGCCTCGCCGGCCGCTTCGCCGAGCGCTACCTGGAGACGCTCGCGTGGTCCCTGCGCGGCGAGGCCCAGGACTGCGCCGCGTGGGACATCGCCTACCGCGCCGCCTGGGCCGGCACCACCATCGCCCTCGACGACGCCGCGCTCGGCATCAGCGCGCACATCAACTTCGACCTCGCGCTCGGCCTCTGGCAGACGATTGAGGAGCTGGGCGACACGAGCCCGGAGAAACTCGCCCGCTACAAGCATGACCACGACGCGGTGAACACGCTGCTGGCCGAGTCCCTGCCCGAGGCCGTGGCCCGCTTGGAGGAGCGCTACGGCTGCACCCTCACACCGTGGCTTCGCGGCCCGGCGATGATGCCGCTGACGCGCGAGGTGGCCCTCCTCGTCCTCGGCCGGTGGCGCGCACAGGTCTGGGAGGACGTGCTCGCGCTCGTCCATGCACCGGGCGAGGCCGCGCAGCAGGCCGTCATCTCCCGCATGCATCAGCGTTCCCAGTACCTGGGCCGCGTGCTGTCAATGGGCAGCGAGGTGCGGCGGCTCGCGCGCACCTGGGGCTTCGCTCCGGCCCGTGCCACGCTGTCCCGCGAACGCCCCGCGCCGGTGCTCCGACTGGCACCCGCGCCTGCTCCCAAGCTCGTGCCTATACCGGTGCGCGTGCGCTATCGAGCTCGCCGTTGTTCTCCAGGTAGAGCGCCTTGAGGTCGTCCGGCAGCTTCATGCCCAGCAGCACCAGGGTGTCTCGGCGCGTTGGACTCAGACGGCTCATATCCGCACGCCGAGCAGCAGCCCGGGCCACATCCGCGTCGCGTCCGGCCCGCGCCCCAGCTTCCACTGTGGCAGCAGGCTGACGTCCGGGTCCTCCTCCTCGGAGGAAGGCTCGTACACGTTGAGGGAGACGCCGGCGAAGAGGGCGAAGCGCCGCTTCAGCTCCCAGCCCACCATGGCGCGCAGGCGGCTCAGTGAGCCGTCCTCGTCCCCGCCGATGAACTGCGTGCCGACGTCCACGTCCAGGTAGTACCGCTCCGATGCGCCGAGCGGGAAGTGCACGCCCAGCCCCATCAGCGTGAGCGTGCGCACGGAGCGGTCCTTCAGCCGCGCGCCCTCCGTGACGAGCACGTACACGGTGCGGCTGCCGTACTTGAGACTCACCGCCAGCGGAAGCACGTCATCGGAGGACGCCTCGAAGGCCAGCCGTCCCTTGCGGACGATGCTCAAGAGTCCGATGGGCACCGACACGTCATCCGAGATGTTGATGAGCCCCAGCTGCACGCCGCGCACGTTGGCCGCCACGTTGATGAGCCCCACCTGCGCGCCGGACACGTCCCCGGAGATGTTGATGAGCCCCACCTGTGCCCCGGCGAGCCGCTCCGTCAGGTTGATGCCCGCCGCGACCTGGGCGCCCCGAAGCCTCGCCGCGGAGCGGTTGGCCGTCGTGCTGAGCTGGAAGCCCGTGTAGTCGCCCTCGGCGATGTTGAAGACCGCGGACACCTGGCCTCCCGTGCCGCCCGCGAAGGCGAGGTTGCCTCCGATGGCCGCCTGAAGCCCGAGCACCTCGCCGCCCGCGACGTTGGCGATGCCGGAGACCTGGAGCCCTTCCATCGTCCCGTCCACCCACCCCACCCCGCCGGCCGCGCCCAGCCCGCGCAGCTGGAGCGAGCGCACCGCCAGCGCACCCAGCGCCACGTGGTTGAGGCCGCTGCCGCCCCACAGCGCGGTGCTCGACAGCGGCGGCACCAGCGACAGGTTCAGCGGCACCGTGGGCATGTCCACCGCGAGCATGGGCGCGTCAGCCACCGCCGTCACGGGCTCGCCGCCGCGCGCCGCCGTGCGCGTGAGCGTCACCGGGACGAAGTGCTCCGCGCGCAACTCCGCGCCGCCCTTCGAGGTCACCGTCAGCTCCGCCTCGAAGCGCTGCGTGGGGCGCTCCAGCACGAAGGTGTAGCGGCCCGCCGCGAGCCCCAGCGCGAGGCGCCGGCCTCCGGGCTTCTGCAGCTCCGCGACGAGCTGGTTGCCCCAGTCGCGCACGAAGAGCCGGCCCTGCACGTCCTCCGCCACCGCCAGCCGCACGCTGGAGCCGCGCAGGTCCGTCATCACCAGGTCGCCACTGCCCGCGAGCTGGATGTCGTAGGCCGCGTGCTGCGGGCCACCCTGGGAGCGCTCCGTGCGCGCCAGCGTCTCGTGGAAGGCGAACTGGTAGGCCTCGTGCAGCGTCACACGCCCGTCGCCGCTGGCGTCCGCCGCGCCCCGCAGGCCGGTGACGAGGAAGTGCGTGAAGAAGGACGCGCCGATGCTGTCCGACTCCTGCGCGACTTCATCCGCGGAGCTGGACGCGAGGTAGGCATGGCCGCGCACCTGCGACGACGCATCCGTGAGGAAGGCCGGCCGGCGCACGCCGCCCTTGTAGCGGGTGAGCGCGCCGGAGCCGCACGAGTCGAGGATGGCGATGCGCACGTCCGCCGGCACCGCGCCCAGCGCGCGCCGGAGGTCCTCGTAGGAGAAGCGCTCGCCACGCGGCAGCAGGCCGTCCCCATCCGAGTGGCCCGAGTAGTACAGCACCAGCTCGCGCCGCACGCCCGGCGCCTCCGCCGCTTCCACCAGCGTCTTCATCTGCTGCAGCGCCGCCAGCAGCGCACCGTGGTCCGCCTCCAGCAGCAGCACCCGGTCCGCCCCCGCCACGCCGCCCAGCTCCTCCAGCACGCGCGACATCGCCAGCGCGTCCGAGCCCGCGTAGCGCAGCCGCTCGCGGCCCGGGCCTCCTTCGCTGGAGCCGACGACGAGCGCGAAGCGGCGCAGCGTGGCCCCCGGCTCCTCCAGTTGATGGGCGGCGGCCTCCGGAGCGAGGAGGCACAGGCCCAGCCACGCGGCCGCCACCAGGCCGGCCACGCGTCCCCACCCATGCCCTGTGGTGCGTCTCATCATCCGCATCCCGCTCCGTGCCAGCCCCGGCCCGGCGTCACATGAGCGCCGGTGGCATACCTCGTTTGGCCGCCCCCCCGCGAGCCTTCGCGCTCAAGGACTCCAGTGGGCGCGACGCATCAGCCAGGAGCTGCCGCCCCGCCCGTCGCGCACCACGGCCCAGAACGTCACGTCCTGCGCCGTCGCACCCTCGGCCGGCTCCCACTCCGTGCGGTGCCGCCCCTGCTGGCCGCCGAAGTCCGCGCCGCCCGTCACCTGCGGGGAGAAGTCGCCCAGCGTGGTGTGCCACGAAATCTCCCAGGCTTCCTTGAGCGTGACGGCGTTGAGCCGCAGGCCCGGCACCACGTACGTTTCCTCCAGCGCCGACACGTCTTCGGACGTCATCAGGAAGGGGCCGGGGCCGCTCAGCTCCGGCAGCGCGCCGTCCTCCCAGGGCACGTCATCCACGCGCAGGCCCGGAAGCACCGGCTGCACGTTCTCCTTCATGCCCTCCACCAGCGGACACCAGAAGACCATCAGCTTCTGCGCGTAGACTTCCTCGTCGCCCGCCGTCACGTGGAGCACGAGCGGCATGCGGATGCCGCCCAGCCCCTTGTAGGCGTCATCCTCAATCACGCGCTCCAGCAGCAGCCGGTCGTCGCCCACCCGGACCGCGCCAGGGCGGATGGGGAGCACCAGCTCGCCCGCCGTCGTGGTGCCCTCCGCGAGCTTCGCGCGACTCGTCTCGTCGGAGCAGGTGGTGTCTGCCGTGTCCGCGCACGCCCACAGCTCGTAGCGGATGGGGCGTCCCTCGCCGGCGGGGTCCACCAGCAGGGCGCGGTACGTGATTTCGTCCGCGAGCTGGTCCAGCGCCTCCGGCGTTTGCTCGCAGGTGGAGGCATACAGCTCCGGCTTCTCGGTGGAGATGCCGAGCACGCGGAAGTCGTGCACCTTCGACGGCTGGTCCTCGGGGTCCACGCAGGCGACAGCGCCGAGCGTGAGCAGCAGGCCGGCGCACTTGAGCAGGGCCTTCATTTCAGAAGCTTCCTTTCAGGCCCACCACGGGGAGGATGGGGATGCCGGGTATCTCGTACTCGCGCCGGCCTCGGTAATCGTTGAAGACGAACTCGGCGTTCTCGGCGTTGTAGAGGTTCTGCACGTCGAGGTAGGCCGTCAGCGTCCAGCTCTGGAACTGGAAGTTCTTGTCCACGCGCACGTCGAGCTGGTGGAAGCCGGACGCACGAGCCGACGCGTACGGGCCGAACGTGGGGGTGTAGCGGTTCGGGTCGGAGCGGTACACGTCATACCCGTGGTCCAGCGGCGTCGTCGGCCGGCCGGTGGTGTAGCGGAAGCGGCCGCCCAGCTCCCAGCCGCTGCCCAGGATGTAGCTGCCCACCAGCGTGAGGATGTGCGTCTGGTCCCAGGGACTGAGGCCATACGTCGCGTCCGAGTCGCCGCCAAAGTCGCCGCCGCCGAAGCCCCCGCCGCCGTCGGGCTTCGGCCCGGCGCGCCCGTCCAGGGCCCGGCTGAAGGTGTACGAAATCCAGCCGGACCACTTGTCCGTCGCGGACGCGCGGTCCTTCTTCGCCATCAGCTCGATGCCCCACGCACGGCCGATGCCGTCGTTGGAGTAGGGCAATTGGACGACGCCCCCGCCCTCGCGCTCCACCAACTGGCCGGGCAGCGCGATGTTCTTGAAGCGGCGGTTGAAGAAGCCCGTCACGTCCACGTTGAGCACGTCGGTGAAGCGGTGCTCCACGCCGAGGCTGCTCTGGAAGGCGCGCTGGTAGACGAGGTCCGGGTTGCCGTACGGCAGGCTGATGAAGCGGAAACTCTCCGGCGGCTGGCTGTAGAGGCCGAGCGAGCCCTTGAGGCTGGTGCGCTCGGTGGCCGCGAAGCGCACCCACAGCCGCGGGTCCAGCGCCACGTTCTGCGTGTCCCCCACCAACTGGAGGTTGCCGCGCACGCCCGGGGTGAAGGTGAACTTCCCCACCTTCATGTCCGCTTCGAGGAAGAGCGCGCCGTCGAAGGCGCCGAGCGCCAGCTTCTCCACCAGCAGCTCGCCGACGGACTCGGCGCCGGGAAAGGCCACGTACTCGAAGTCCTCGGGGGCGGGGAACTGCACGTCGTAGGACTGGTGCTCGTAGACCAGGTCCAGGCCGGTGCGCACGGTGAGCGCGGAGGACAGCTCCATGCCCACCACCTCGCGCGCGCCCACCGTGTAGCCCACGCCGTCCTGCTTCGCGGTGCCGAACTCGAAGCTGACGCCGTCGTAGCCCACGTACGGCGTGAAGACGGAGGTGAGCGCGCCCTTGCGGTACGTCCAGTCACCCTTCACGCGGTGGAAGAGGGTGCGCGTGTCGAGTGACAAGTCGCGCTCCGTCTTCGGGCCCGAGGACACCACGCGCAGCTGGTCGTCACTGCCGAAGGCCATGACGTAGCCGCTGCTGCGCGCGCCACCCGCGTCCGCTTCGGAAGGGGCGCCGCGCTTCGCGCCGAAGTCCACGCGCAGCTGGTAGTCCCAGTACTTGGGCACCACGGACAGCGTCTTGCCGTCATCCTTGGGGAGGAAGGCGGGCAGCAGCGTGTCGATGTACGAGCGCCGGGCCGCGGCGGCCACGCTGATGCCGTCGGTGATGGGCGCCTCGAGGAAGAAGCCCGCGTCCAGCACGTCCACCTTCACCGAGCCGTGGAGCGTGTCCGCCGCGCCCTTGCGCGTGCCCACCTCGACGACGCCGCCCACCGCGCGGCCGTACTGGCTGCCGTAGCCGCCCGGGTAGAAGTCGAGCTGGTCGATGAACTCGGCATTCACGACCGAGGGGCCGCCGAGCAGGTGGAAGAGGATGGGGATGCTGACCCCGTCCATCATCGTCGCCGTCTGGCCGGGGTTGGAGCCGCGCACCAGCAGCTCGCCGGAGATGAAGGGCGCGCGCGCCACGCCCGGCAGCGCCTGGATGACGCGGATGGGGTCGCCGAAGGTGCCCGGCGTCTTCTGCGCCTCCTCGCGCGTAATCGTGCGGCGCACCACTTCCTTCTTCGGCCGCTCGGAGCGCACCACCGTCTCCAGCGCGCCGCCCGACGGCGCGAGGTAGAAGTTCACCTCCGTCGTCTCGTTCTCCTTGAGCAATTCCTTCGTCTGGTAGAGCTGGTAGCCGGACGCCACCACGCGCACCGCGCACTCGCCCGGCGGCACCTCGAGGGTGAAGCGGCCTTCCGCGTCGGAGGTGGCCTCGGGCGCTTCCGGGTCATCACCGCAGCGCACGGTGGCGCCCGCCACGCGCGAGCGGCTGCCACGCGAAATCAGCTGGCCGGTGAGGGTGGCCTTCGGGGCCTCCTGCTCGGTGGGCGTCTCGCCTTCCGGCGGGGGCGGGGCGTTGAGGGTGAAGTGGTAGACGTACTCCACCTGCACCGGCGCGGGGACGCCGTCCACCTCCGCGGGCGAGAAGCGGAACTGGCGCACCGCGGCGATGGCCGCTTCGTCGAAGCCGTTGCCCACGGCTTCCGTGGGCTGCACGTCCGACACCGCACCGTCCTCGGCGATGGTGATGATGAGGCGCACGGAGGCGGTGAGCCCCTGCGTGAGCGCGTCGGGCGGGTATTGCGCCTCCACCTGCTGCACCAACTCGGGAGGCTTCGTAATCGTGGGCTGGTGGGCCTGTGCGGCCTCTGCGGGAGGCGCGCCGGCCTGCGGTTCCTGCGCGAGCGCGGGAGTCGTCAGCAGCAGCGTGGCCGCGGCGAGCGCGCTTCGGGCTTTCAGGTTCGGGGACATGGCGTGGGCGAGCATACGGGGTGATGGGACTTCCCGCTCCCGCTGAGGGAGGGGCGGAGCGAAAGGCCTTGGAGAAGGGTCGCGCGGTGGAGGCCGAGGAGGGGAAATCACCGGCCCCGCGCAGCCCTTCCTCGCTCCGCCCCTCTCTCAGCGGGAGAGGGAGCGTCAGTCGAGAAGGAAGGTGTAGGAGTACTTCATCTCCGTGGAGACGGCCTCGCCGCCCTTGATGGCCGGCTTGAAACGGAAGCGTTTGATGGCGTCCCTGGCCGCCTCGTTCAGGCCGTAGCCCGGCCCGTTGAGAATCTTCGCGGCCACCACCCGGCCCTCGTTGTCGATGGTGATGGACAGCGTCACCGTGCCTTCGATTCCGGCGCGGCGCGCCTCGTCGGGGTAGGGAATCTTCACCTCGGAGGCCACGGTGGGCTCGGAGTCCACCTGGTAGATGGGCGTGTACTTCGGCGCGCTATAGGCCCTCACCTCCTGCGGGGCCTTCGCCTTGTCGGCGGTGCGGCCGTAGAGGGTGTTGCCCACCGGCGCGGCGAAGCTGCCCGCGCTCGTGGTGGAGGACATGGACATGCCCACCACCAGCGGCGCCGGCTTCGCGGCCGGAGGAGGCGTTTCGTTGGGCGGAGGCGGCGCATCCACCGGGGGAGGAGGCAGGGGCCTGGGCGCCTCGGCCACCTTCACCGGGGGAGGACGCACGCGCACCTTCGGCGGAGGCGGCGGCTCGGGCTTCGGCTCCTCCTTCACCACCGGCGGCGGGGGCGGCTTCTGCACCTCCACCATCACCAGCTCCACCGGCCGCTGCACCACCGGACGGTCCACGCGCCGGTTGTGCAGCACCACCAGCGCCAGCCCGTGCAGCGCGAGCGAGCCGACCACGAAGCCCACCAGCAGCCCGTTGCCTCCGCGCCTCGGCGCCACCCACGCCCTGTCGTCGAGCACCAGCTCACTCATGGGATTCGCGTCAGCCCCGCGGAGCGGTGGGCGCGACGTCCTTTTCGATGTTGAGCGCGAACTTCGCGACGCCCTGGCCCTTCACCACGTCGATGAGCTTCATGACGCGGCCGTAGGGAATGGACTGGTCGGCGCTGATGATGGCGCGGGTGTCCTTGTCCTTCGCCACCTGCTCGGCCACCTTCACGGACAGGTCGGCCTCGCTCACCTCGGTGCCGTCGAAGAAGAGCTTGCCCTCCTTGTCGAGCACCACGTTGACCAGGCCCTGCACCGTCTCGCCGCCGTTGGCCGCGCGGGGCAGGTCCACCTCCACCGTCTCGCGGACGATGAAGTTGGCCGTCACCATGAAGATGATGAGCAGCACCAGCACGATGTCCACCAGCGGCGTGACGTTGATGCCGGTGATTTCCTCGTCGTTGTCCTGCGCGCTACCGGCCATGACTAGCGGACCTCCGCGCGGAGGCTGCCCACCAGCGCGTGGCCCAGCGCATTGGCGCGGCTGGTGAGCGTCTTGAGCTGGCGGTTGAAGACGTTGAAGGCCACCACCGCCGGAATCGCGACGGCCAGGCCCACCGCCGTGGCGACGAGCGCCTCGGAGATGCCGGCCATCACCGTCTGCTGAATCGCCGCGCCCTTGGCCCCCATGGAGCCCAAATCATGGAAGGCCTTGATGATGCCGAGCACCGTGCCGAACAGGCCGATGAAGGGCGCGTTGTTGCCCAGCGTGCCGAGGAAGGACAGGAAGCGCTCATACTGGGGACGCTCACGCGCCATGGTGGAGGCAATCACCTGCTCCACGGTGTCCGCGCCCTGGGAGGAGGAAGCGAGGCCCTCGCGGATGATGGCGGCCTCCATGCCCTTCTTGCCCTGGATGGCGACGCGCACCGCCTCCAATTCGCCGCGCGCGAGGCGCACCGCCAGGCCTTCCGAGTCCGACAGCCGGTTGCGGGAGAAGTACACCGCCCGCTCCAACATGATGGCGATGGAGAGCACCGAAAGGCACACCAGGACCCACAGCACCCACTCGGCGGAGCTGAGCGTCACCCCGAGCAGCTTGCTGCTGAGCCAGCCCAGGTTTTCGGGCGCCTGGGCGAAGACGGCGATGGACGACATGTTTTTCCCCTCGTGAACCACGTTGGCGCGAAGGGAACACCGGGCCTTCCGAAATGTGTCACCCGGGACTTTTCAGCCCTTCTTTCCCGCCTTCGTCTCGGCGGCCTGGATGAGGTCCAGGTGCTGCTGGTCCTCGGGCGTGAGACGTGCGTCCGTGTAGGCAGGGTCCGGCTGGTACCAGGGCTCCTGGGTGAAGAAGTCCTGGAGGTCCTTCGCCTGGAAGACGCGGCCACGGCGGGCATACACGGCGTTCCGCAAGACGCGGAGCTGCGCCGGGGACAGCAGCACGAGCGCATCCGCCGGCAGCTTGCCCTCCAGCGAGCGGATGGCGGCGGAGAGGAGGAGGTTCTGCCCGTAGGGGCATGACAGGCCCTTGCGCGCGTCCGCGGGCTTCATGCCCGAGGGCAGCGGCCAGAGCTGGTCCAGCGTCACGTCCTCCAGGGCCAGCTCGGAGATGACGGTGTAGTGCTCGCAGTAGGCATAGAGCGCACGGGTGAAGGCGGCGGCGTCCCCTTCCGTCGTCTTGACCAGCGTGTCCCACAGCGGCGCGCGGCCCGCGGCCACCATGACGGGGCGGACCTTCGCGCGCACCGAGGTGTCCGCATAGGACTGGGAGCCGAGCAGCAGGTTGATGGCTCCCTTGGAGAGCGCCTTGTCCTTCGACGCGGCCACCAGCGCGTCCACGCCCAGGCGGAAGGACTCCGGCGTCTGGTCGCCCTGCTTCACATTCTTGTACGAGAGCCCCCGCATGCAGCTGAGCGCGTCCACCTTGCTGGGACGACCCTCCTCACACTTCGAGAAGTCTTGCGGCGTGGCCCTGCCCAACAGCACCCTGGGGTACAGGTCGACCTCACACAGACAGCTGCTCGCCAGGGCGCTGGGGGCGGCGAGCGACAAAGCGAGCACGGTGAAACATCCGAGGCGACTGATGGGCAGTTTCATACGCTGGGAACGATAGCCTACGCTCAGCGTAGGAGACTCCCTCTTGTCCTTCCTCCTCTATCCCTCGCGGGAGCGCACCGTCTTCCAGGATGGCGCCCCCCTGCTGTGGCAGCTCGGGCCCTACGTGGCGCTCTTCCAGCGGCCGGAGCTGGGGACCACAGGCGCGCTGCTCGCGCGGCGCGTGGAGGAGGACGGCAGCGAGCACGGCGACGTGCTCATCCACCAGCTCCCCGCCGGCTCCGCGCGCACCCAGGATGCGGCGGCCGTCTTCCACGAGGAGTGGCGGCTGGCGACGCTCCTGTCGCATCCGAACATCCTCCGCACGCAGGACACGTGGCTCGACACCCAGGACGGCGCGCCCCGGCCGCTGTTCTTCCAGGTCGTCACCGACTACGTGCCGGGCGAGACGCTCTCCACCGTGCTCGCCGCGCTGGACGCGAAGAGCGCGCGCCTGCCCATGTCGGTGGCGCTGTCCCTGGTCGCGCAGGTGGCGCACGGGCTGCACGCCGCGCACGAGGCCACGGACGCGGCAGGAAAGCCGCTGGGAGTTCTGCACCGGGACGTGGCGCCCGCGCACGTGCTGCTCGGGTACGACGGCGGGGTGAGGCTGTCTGGCTTTGGCATTGCCCGCACCGCCGTGCGGCTGATGAGCGGCCCCATCTTCAAGCACGTGGGCTCGCAGCCACCGGAGGCGCAGCGCAAGGGCAGCGGGCAGGTGGACCGGCGCGCGGACGTATATGGACTGGGCGTGACGCTCTACGAGGCGCTCACCGGCGTGGACCCGTTCCGGCGCCCGCTGGACTACGACTCGCTGAAGGCGGCGATGAGCGGGGACGCGCCGCCGCCGAGCAAGCACCTGCCCGAGCTGTCGCCCATGGTGGACGCGGTGGTGATGCGCGCCATGGCACCGAAGGCCGAGGACCGCTACGCCACCGCCGCCGAGTTCGCCCGCGCGCTGGAGGCGCTGCGCACCACGCTGACGACGGTGGACGCGCGCGAGGAGCTGGCGGCGTTCCTCTTCGAGCTGTTCGGTGAGGAGCGGATTCGCGCTCGCACGCGGGTGCCGACGCTGGCGGAGCTGCGTGGCCGGGCCGCCGCGGCCGCCGCGCTGGAGGCCCTGCCCCCTGCTTCGGAGCAGGAACCGGAGGACGCGGTGGCGCCCGCTCCGAGCCGGGGGACGCGCTTCATTCCGCACTCACGGCTGATGATTCTCTACGGCGGCTTCCTGCTGCTCATCGTGTCCGCGGTGCTGACGCGGGTGGCGAAGACGCGCGAGTCCTTCGTCGCGGAGGTGACGGAGTTCGCCCACGAGGGACAGGTGCGGGCGGTGTCGTGCCTGGGCGGAGACGGAGCGAAGCGCGTGCCGGTGCAACTCACGCTGGACGGCCAGGGCCGCGCCGAGGCGAAGGTGGCGGGGCCGCTGGCGGGCACCGTGGCCGCGCGCTGCATCGAGGATGCGCTGACGGCGCTCCCCTACCCTCGCAAGCGTGGCATGCCGGTGACGGTGGAAGTGGCGAGCGGCGGACCGTGAGACATCACTGAGCCCTCCGCCGCCGAGCAGTGATAAGGGCTTTCCACCATTACTCAACCAATAAATCTTCAGCAAAATGAAAGTCTCAACTCCATTCATTTGCTGAGGGATTGATGAAGACTTGGCTTCCCCTGGCCGTGCTCTTCCTGGGTGTTGGCGGTACAGCCCAGGCCCAGATTTCCTACCGATGCGGCTCCGATGACCGGCTGACGCCGCAGCAGGCGGTGGGCCGGAATGCCTGGGCCCGCAAATGCGGGTACATCTCCGCGACGCGCGAGACGTCGCTCAACTCGGACGGCTCGTATCAGGTGTTTGCCAATGGCTGCTTCTCGCAGCCCTGCGCGGACAGGAACGCGAGCTGTACCTACTTCGTCCCTGCCTCCGCCAGCGCGCCCTGCATCGGCGGGCTGACGCTGGTGGGCTCGTGCTGGGCCCTGGAGTCCATGCACCCCGTGGACCGGTACCTGGCGCTCATCGAGTCGCCCCTGCCCCTCTTCCCGGGAAGGGACTCCTGACCATGCGAACGCCCTTCAGAGCGGTGCTCGTCCTGCTGGCGACAGCTTGGCTCACGGCGTGCGGGCCCCAGCTGCCGGAGGAAGTCCCCGGGACGCCCGAGGCCACCGCGCAGTCGCGCGCGGCGATGGAGATGTGTCCGCAGGTCCCCCTGAGCGAGGACGGCGCCAGCCTGTATCAAGACCCGTACTGCGAGCCCGGCTACTACTGCGGCGACGGCTCCTGCCAGTACTTCGAGGACTGGACGAGCTGTCCCTATGACTGCCCGGCCCCCTCCTACTGCGGGGACGGCTGGTGCAACACCGCCGTCGGCGAGCGGGAGACGAGCTGCGCGGCGGACTGCTACTGCGGCGACGGCATCTGCAACAGCGACGAGTCCGTCAGCCTCTGCCCGAAGGACTGCGGCTGCCCCAACCTGTGCGGCAACGGCGTCTGCAACAACAACGAGGGGACGGCGACCTGCCCCGGAGACTGCGGCACGCTCTGCGGCGACGGCGTCTGCAACGGCGGCGAATCCCAGGGCAGCTGCCCGTCCGACTGCCACACCTGCGGCGACGGCATCTGCACCTACCCGGAGACGCGCGTCAACTGCAGGGCTGATTGCTACGTCAGCCCGTGCATCTACCAGCAGTGCCCCATCGAGCCGTAGCCCTCCTTCTTCCGGAGACGGGACGGTGCCCGGGCCACCTGAGCCCGGGCACCTCCCGCCAGGCGTCAGCTACAGGCCGCTGACGTCCAGCGCGTCACGCACGGACAGGCGGTAGTCGTCGGCCGCCCACTCGTTCTGGAAGCGCACGGAGCCGGTGAGGAAGCCCTCCGCGCTCATGACGTTCTCCGTCTTGTCATGGCTCTCGGGGCGCACGTTCCACACCTTGCCCTTGTAGTTGAACACGGTCACCGAGGAGAGCGGGAGCACCTTGCCGTCGGAGCCCAGGAGCGTGTCGCCCACCTTCAGCGTCTTCGCCTTCACCATGACGCCATCGCCGGTGAGCATGGGGTGCTCGGCGGTGACCTCGATGCGGCGGCCGTCGGCGGACTTCAGCACGAAGATGTCCTCCTGCGTGTCGCCCGCCACGTAGCTACGGATGGGCTGCTGGGAGAAGTCGATGGCGTCCAGTTGCGAGCCCGCCGTCAGCGCGGTGACGGTGGACACGCCGGACTCGTACGCGTCCGGCACGGTCAGCAGGCGGCCGTTGAAGTCCAGGTGCTGGGAGGGCGTGAAGCAGCCCGCCACGCAGGTGCCCAGCTTGGTCAGCCCCCCGATACAGGCGTCGGCCTCGGTGACGGGCACGTAGAAGGTGCACGTGGAGCCGGCGGGGACGTTGGGGTACGTGTTGCAGCCGTTGACGTAGACCTGGTACTCGGTCTCGCCATTGAGGTACTGCTCGCGCTGCGGGGTGATGTAGCCGCACTTGCGGGACCACGCGTTGCGGCCCTTCGCCAGATCAATCGTTGCCAGCTGGTCGTCCTGGTAACACCGCGCACTGAGTTGCGCCATCGCGGTCGTCGACACGCAGGTGGCGGCAACCACGAGCGCCATGAGAGCATTCTTCATGTCATCTCCTCATCGTTGTGTGTGTTTGCACTGCGACTACGGCACGCCCACAGCACTCCAGGCATTGCGGACGGAATTCACCACCGAGGCGTCGTACCGGTCCTGCGCGGCCTGGATGGTCCACGCGCGGGCCTGGGACATGGTGGTGGTGGAAGTGAAGTAGTTGCTGTTCGCGAAGTAGAAGGTCTGCGCGGCGCGGTTCATGCCCAGGCCCGCGACGTTGACGGCGGTCTTGCCACGCGGGTGCGTGCCGCCCGTCACGAGCAGCTTGAAGGCCAGGTTCGGGATGCCCGAGTTCCAGTGCACGCCGCCGTTGTCGGAGCCGCCCGTGTAGCGCTCGGGGTAGTAGTCCTTGGAGGAGCCGTCCTGCGTGGGGTTGCCCATGTAGCGCAGGGCGTCCCCGCCGATGCCGGGCGTCCAGATGTCCTCGCCAATCTTCCAGACGTCCGCGTCCAGCGGGTTGCCGCGCGCCCAGTTCTCGCAGATGGCCGCCGCGATGTCCGACAGGCTCTCGTTCAGCGCGCCGGACTCGCTCTGGTAGATGAGGCCCGACTCGTACTGCGTCACCGCGTGGGTAATCTCGTGGGCGACCACGTCCAGATCACGGCCGAGCTGGCCCGAGTTCACGTTGTCGCCGTCGCCGAAGACAATCTGGAAGCCGTCCCAGTACGCGTTGACGTAGCCCTGGCCGTAGTGGACGGTGCTGGTGATTTGAGCGCCGTGGTCGTCGAACGAGTCACGCCCGAAGATGGTCTCGTAGCAGGCGTACGTCGTGCCGATGTGATCGTAGTTCATGTCGATGTGGGCGTCGCCCGTCGCGCCCCCGCCCTCGGGGCGGCGCAGCGTGCCCGGCGTCACCCACTGGTTGTTGGCCGAGTACAGCTGCCGGTTGCGCGTGGAGTGAATCTGCGGCCGGACCTGGAGCACCCCGCCATTGGTGGCGTCCACGTACACGAGGTCCCTCACGGGCTCGCCCTCGCGGGTGCCGGTGACGGTGACTTCGTACGCCAGGGACAGGTCGCCCTTGTCGCCGAGGACGTAGACGCTCCGCGGAGCGCCGCGCGCCGACAGGGTGCCCGAGCCCGCGAGCGCCGCCGCCTGCGCGACCTCGGGGCCCACGCGCGTCAGGGCCTGAGGCTCGTGCGCGCCGCGCGCGCTGCCGTTGACCGCGTACGCCTCGCCCGCGGCGTTGACGTGGAGGATGAGCTCGCCGCCCACGACGGGCAGGCCGTTGTGCGTCTGGTCATAGCGGGCGTGGAGGAAGCCCTGGTCGTCCGAGCGCACCGAGCGCAGGCGCAGCTCGTCCGCGCCAAGCAGGAACGCGGGCGCCACCCGCTCCAGCACCGGCAGCAGCGCCGGACCGGCCGCCGTCGTGTCGCGCAGCCCCTTGCCCGCGAACGACGTGTCCACCTTCCCGAAGCTGCCCCGGATGAACGTGGGCACGCCTCCCGCGCCCTGGTCCACCACCTCGACGCGGCCCAGCGCGGCGAGCGCCGCCTGCACTCCGTCCGCGCGCGGCTGCGCCTGCCCGTCATTGGCGGCGCCCTCCGGTGCGCCACACGCCACGCCCAGTGCCACACAGCAAGCCCCGATGAGTCCCTGCTTCCACGTACGAGTCACGGATTGCTCCTTGGTGTCGGTAGGTACGGTGCTGCTACTGCGCCCGTGCATGCGGGCAGACCGGTGCCATTCCGGGCGGGAGCGGAGGCAAGTCCGGTCCGCCGGTTGCGAGCTGTCGACGCGTCGAGGACACACGCCTCCCGAGCACCTCGAAGGGCAGGCGCGGGAGGGGACGCGGATGTCGGGTTCAGCGCGCGCTCAACGGTTCCGTGCCTTCCGGGCGCGGCGCCGCGTGCGCAATCACAGGTGCTGCGTCAGTCGCTTCACCTCGTCCTGCGTTGCGCCGGCCTCGGCCAGCCCCGCGATGAGCGCCTCGCGCAGGAGGCTCATCAACTTCGGGTTGTCGAGCCGCGCATAGGTGTCCACCGCGAGCTGCCGGTCCAGCTGCGCCAGGCGGAAGAGGATGTCGTACTTCTCCCCCACCAGCGCCTTCTTCGCGGTGTCGGAAAGAGACGTGTCGATGGGCGCGAGCGCCAGCTCCACCATGGCGTCCCGGGCCCCGGTGTCCTTGGCTGCCGCCGAGTCGAGGATGTCAATCATCGACATCCGCTCGAGGACGGCGTCGGGCTTGCTCTCCAGGAACTGCGTGCCCTCGGGCAGCGCGGCCAGCGCAGCCGGGTCCGCCAGCTCCGCCTTCAGCGCGGACAGCCGGGCCGGGCCGGCCTTCGCGAACTCCTGCAGGAGGGTGTCCTCGCGGAAGAAGGCGTCGAAGCGGCCGACGCGGTATTGGTGGGCGGCCTGGCGCACGAGCTCGCGTTGCTGGGCCTGGGTGCGTGCGTCCTCCGAAGACGAGGGCGAGGGCGCGAGCGCGGACGTGGGCGCGGCCCCGGCAACGGGCGCGGGACGGCCCGGCGCGGAGGGAGCGCCCAGGGCCACGGGTCGGGAGGAGGAGGACGCCGTCGGCGTGGCCGGCCCGGCCGCCACCGTCGCGGAGCCTCCACCAGCCACCGCGCCGGGCGACGTCGCCGGTGACGGCGGCCCCAGCCAGCAGAAGGCCGCGTACGCCCCGGCGCCCGCCAGCAGGAGCAGCCCGAGCCCGGGCCCTCCCCACAGGCCGCGCAAGGACCGCTGCTTCGAGCTTCCATCCATACCGTTTGAAGCCATGCGCATACCCCCTCGTTCTCCGACTGCCGCGTTCGACTCCGATGACTCCAGGCTCAGAAGTTCCAGCGCTTCGGGGCGGCCTCCCTCACGGTGCCCAGGAACCTGCGATTGACGACCCGGCTGTCCGGGTCCACCGTCACCTGCACCACGGGCTCGGGGAAGGGCACGGTGACGCTGAGGGTGGCGCTGGTGGGTGCGAGCCCATAGTCCAGGGACACGTCCTGCGTCTGGGTGGCCCCCGCCACGCGGACCTTCAGGTGCACCGGGTAGGCGCGGCCGCTGAACGACAGCTGCACGGCGGTGACGGTGAGCTGGCCGTCCTCCACCCGCGTCGTCACGTTGAAGTAGGGCCAGTCCGGCTCGCCGTTGCCCAGCACCCATGCATCGAAGTAGGGCCCCAGGGTGCCCGGGGGCAGCGCCGCGGCCGACTCCAGCGACTCGCGCAGGAACTCGGTGCCGCGCGCGCCGGGCGACAGCAGGAACTGCTGGATGGCGCGGATGACGGTGTCCTGGCCGCCCGGCAGCATGTCCTCCAGCTGCAGGAACAGGAGCATGGGCCCGGTGCCGTACACCTCCGAGGCGAAGGACAGGTACGGCTGGGGCGCGTCCAGCGGCCGGGGGTAGAGGTAGGACGTGCGGGCCATCCGGTCCCAGTAGGCGCGCGTCTGGGCCGCGTCCGAGCTCCAGTGCCGCAGCTCATAGATATACGTGAGGTACTCCGCGATGGCTTCCTTCCAGGCAAAGTCATACGCGTCCGCCAGGGTGGTGCGGTTGCCCGCCCACTGATGCACGATTTCATGCATCAACGTGTGACGCGTCATGTCTGCGTACTCGCCGCGCAGCGTCGGCAGGTCCTCACGGAGGAGGATGTTGGCGGGATGCTCCAGCCCGAGCCATTCGGTGGGCCCTCCCGCGATGCGCAGCCGGGTGCCATAGGGCAGCGGCCCGAGCAGCCCCTGAATCCACCCCACGTAGTCCCGCAGGACGTTCTGGTCGAGCGTCGCCGCGATGCGGCCGCCCGGCACCTCGAAGAACTGCAGGCGCGTGCCGTTGATGTCCAGCGACAGGGACTGGGTCCAGGCCGGGTTGGCGGCGATGCCGAACGACGAGTACGTGGGCGCCTGGGCGCCCACCAGCTCGCAGTGGGTGGTGGTGGTGTTGGGCGTGTCCCGGCGCCCCGGGCAGAGCACCACCTGGCCCGCGTCATGCCTCACGTTGAAGACGAAGTGGGCCAGCTGGTCCGGGGCGTCGTCGCACAGCCCCAGGCGGTCGCACTGCTGCACCCAGCCCAGGAGGTATGAGAAGGAATTGCCCCAGCGGTCCTGCTTCCGGGAGAAACCCACCTGGGTGAAGTCATACGTCTGCTCGGGGACGACGAAGTCCGCCTCCAGGCGCACCTGTCCCGCGAAGATGGCGGCCCCGCAGATGCGCACGGCGCCATCCTCCAGCGTCTCGAAGCGCGTGGCCGGCACGTTGTTCCACTTCACGTCGGTGAGGCCCGCGGGGCCCTTGAGCACATGACAGTCCCCGCCGGGAGGTGGGACGTCCAGGAGCAGCAGGGAATGGGCCGTGCGCGCCGGGGCGTTCGCGGGCCGCAGGTCGAGGCTGTACTCGTAGCGGGTCACCTTCGCGGAGAGGAAATCCCCCGTGCGCAGGTCCTCCTGCCCGGGGCCCGCCCCGCCGCAACCCGACACGAGGCTGGCCGTGCCGAGCACGAGGGCCCACAGCGCAACGTGAAGCCCGAGCCTTCCCGCACGGCTTCGCTGGACGAATCGCATCGACATCATGTCCCCTGGCATTTCCGGGTGGAGAAACAGGTCCGGCAGTCGAGATGGTTGAAACGGTATCCGCCGGGGGGCGGGGCCCGGAAGCGGAGGAACGCCGCGACGTCCGGCGCCCACCGCTCCGCGGGGCCCGCCCGGGTGGATTGGATTACAGGCCCTGGGTGTCGAAGTCGTCACGCAGCGACAGCCGGAAGCTCTCCTGCGCCCACTCGTTCTGGAAGCGCACCGAGCCCGTCAGCAGGCCTTCGACGTTGAGGATGTTCTCCTTCTTGTCGTGGCTGGCGGGCTGGACGTTCCAGACCTGGCCCTCGTAGGCGAAGACGCTGACGCTCGTGAGCGTCACCTTCTTGCCCTCGGCGGTGAGCAGCTTGTCACCGACCTTGAGCGTCTTGGCCTTCACCACCGTGCCCGACTCGTCCACCATGGGGTGCTCGGAGGTGACCTGGACCTCGTGCCCCGCGCTGGTCTTCAGGAGGAAGATGTCCTCCTTCGTGTCGCCCACGATGAACGTGCGGATGGGCTGCTCCGAGAAGCGCGGCGCGAAGGACTCGGAGTCCCGCGTGAGGCCAGCCACCGTCACCTTGCCCGTGGCGTACGCGTCCGCGATGCCGGTGAACTCGCCGTTGAAGACGAGCTTCTCACCGGGCGTGTAGCAGCCGACGTAGCACTTGCCGAGCTTGTACAGGCCAGCGATGCAGGCCGCGGCCTCGCTGGTGGGGACGTAGAACTGACAGTCGGAGCCGGCGGGGATGCTCGGATAGGCGGAACAGCCATGGGCGAACACGATGTATTCGCCCTCCATGTTCATGTTCGTCTCCTGGTAGGTGCTCGCATAGCCGCACTTGCGTGCCCAGGCATTGCGACCCATGCCCAGCTCGTAGGTGGTGAGCTGGTCATCCTGATAGCAGCGGGTGGCCAACTGGGCCGACGCCGTGGAGGAAAGTCCAACGAACAGCAGTAACGCCAACATTGGAATGCTACGCATGCACTACCCCCTCTGCCGCTATGCAGGATTAAGCCGATTAGCGGCACAATCCATATACTCCCCCAGCAAAGACTGTCAACACTCAGAGTGAATAGATACAAGTACTTACGGAGTCGATACAGGCACCATGACGTAGAGGGAAATACCTAGACACATCCCCTTAGACGCGGTTGTGTCACGTCTGCTCGAGACACAAAAAAACCCCGGAGGTGCAACGGCCGGGGCGTTTTGCTTCGAGGGGTATGACGCGTTGTCTCAGGCCAGGCGCTCCTCCCGGCCGCTTCCGCCGCGGAAGTAGTCGCTGAGCTTCGCGCCTTCGCTGGAGGAGGTGCGTGCCACGGCCGCGGGCTTCTCTCCCGTGACGGCCTCCACCGCCTTCTTGAGGAGCAACGGCAGGGCGGCGCCGACGATGAGGTACTGGCGCGCGGGCAAGTCTCCATCCCCCGCGAACCACGCCCAGACGGCCAGGCCGGAGCCGACAATCATCAAACCGGTGACGACCCAGTACCCCACGGATTTGATGAGCTGTTTGTAGCGCGGCGTCGCGAGGTGCTCGCGCAGGCCATACCAATGCAGCAGTTCCTGGAGCGCGCTGCCCAGCGCTCCGACAAGGATGATTTCCAAGGTGCTCATGACACTCCCCAGGTCTGTGTCTCCATGGGGCTGGAGGGAACAACCGGGGGATGTGACGCGGGGGGCGGAGCTTCCGCCCGGACGCCCGCCGGCTCAGGAACCCGGGGCGCCCGGCTTCTCCACCCGCGTGAGCAGGCCGGCGAGTCCCTCGAAGGTGGCGTTGCCCACCTGGTGCAGGCCGAAGCCCCAGAGGAAGGCCGTCATGCCCGCGCCGAAGCCGCCCCACGTGGGCGAGAAGACGTTGAGGAGCTGGAGCCCCAGCGCCACCGCCACGCCGGTGAGCAGCAATAGCAGGCCCAGCTCCACCATCCACATGTGCCGCGGTGACGGCAGCGGGATGCCCTCGAAGTCGGCCAGCGCGGGCAGGCCGGCCGGGGCTTCCGGCAACGAGGGGAGGCTGCCCCCCGTGGGCGCGCCAGGGCTCGCGACTGGCGGCGAGGTACCTTCCCCCCCGTCCACCAGCGCCTCCATGACGACACCGGTCGCGGCACGGAAGGGCTGTTGGTAGCGGGCGAAGGCGATGCGCGCCTCGTCGTACCGCAGCGCGGCCTCGTGCGGCGCCTCCGATGCGAGCGCCTTGTGCGCCTCGCCCAGCTTCGCGCTCACGGCGTCCAGCGTGGCCAGCTGCGCGTCCGTGGAGGCCTCCTCGCGCGCCCGCTCCACCTCCCCGCGCAGCTCCTTGACGAGCCGGCGCACGTAGACGGCGTGGGCCCCCTGATACAGGCGGAAGGCATCATCCACGCTGGCGTCGGCCAGGGCCCGTGCCTGCCGCAGCCGCTCCTTCACGTCCGTCGTCAGCTCGCGCCACTCCTCGGCATCGAAGCCGCGCGGCGGATGGACGGCGGCCACCGCCGTGGACAGCTCCTCGCACAGGATGTCGAAGTACGAGCGGCGGGCCAGCTCGAGCTGATGCCGCGCCGTCCCCACGTCCGAGCGGTCGAGCTTGTCGCCCACCGTGTCGAGCAGCGGCAACAGCTCGTACGTGAGCCGGAAGCCCAGGGAGTCATCCTCTCCACGCTGCTTCACCAGCGCGCGCGCCTGCCGGGTCATGTCCTCCAGCTGCGCCTTCAGCCCCGCGCTCGCGAGCCCCACCACGTCCAGCTCCCGCACCGACTTGAGTCGCGCGTCGAGCTGCTCGGTGGAGGTGTCCGGGCCGCGCAGCGCGTCTTCGACTTCGTCGAGCAGCTTGCTGGCCTGCGGGGGACGGACCGCCTCCGGCAGCGCGCGCAGCTTCTTCGAGGCGTCGCACCAGGCCTCGTAGAGCCGCAGCCGGGGCTCCACCGCCGCCAGCTCCGCGTCGCCCACGCGGATGCCGCGCACCGGCTTGCGAATCTCCGACACCAGCGTGTCCACCTGGGCCCGCACCGCGCGGCCCACCTCCTGCGCGTCCTTGTCCTGTCCCGACATGAGCGCCTGGAGGCGGCGGCGCAAGCCCAGGGCCCTCTGCAGGCGCTGCGCCCGGGGCCGGATGCGCTGCGTGTACAGCCGCACCGCGTACGACGAGAGCGCCCCCAGCGCGATGAGCAGCGCGCCCCACGTCCACGGCGAGCGCACCCAGACGGTGAAGGACTGCTCCACGGGCACGCCCGCCGGCACGGCCACGCGCACTGTGCCGGTGTACTCGCC
The DNA here is from genome assembly GCF_010894405.1 of Pyxidicoccus caerfyrddinensis. Classification (GTDB taxonomy): domain Bacteria; phylum Myxococcota; class Myxococcia; order Myxococcales; family Myxococcaceae; genus Myxococcus; species Myxococcus caerfyrddinensis. The sequence goes on along the minus strand of NZ_JAAIYA010000002.1, from coordinate 227,423 downwards.
CGGCCCGTCCAGCCCGCGCAGCTTCAGCACCAGCGCGCCGCTGCCGTGCGCGCCCACGGGGATGCGCCCCTGCAGCGAGCCCATGTCCTGGACCCCCCCGTCCGCCAGCACGCCCTCCACCGCGAAGTCGGCGCCCTCGAAGTCCGGCTGCACCAGCGCCGTGCCCAGGTCCGGCGCCTTGCGCTGGAGGTTGAGCAGCCGGGGCGCGGAGAGGAACCCCGCGACGCCCGCCGTCTCCTTGAAGGGCAGCCGCACCGTGGCGTCCACCGAGTGCCAGCCCCACCCCGATGAGGCCACCGCCGGGGACGCCGCGACGAATTGCAGCGTGGGCGCCGCCTGGACGCGGGTGACGGTGAGCGCCGTGGTCTCACGCCCTCCCGCGTGAATCAGCACCACCTGTCCCGTGTAGTCGCCCACCACCGGCAGCTTCCCGGACACCTCGACGTGGAGCGGCTGCCGCGCGGTGAGGCTCGCGGTGGCGCCACCGTCCGCGGCCCCGCTCACCGTGGCGGTCAGCGGCACCTGCACGCCGTCCTGCGACTGGAGCGGGTCCACCAGCACCGTCACCCCGCCGGGCACTTCTTCGTCCACGCTCACGCCGCCATCCGTCGCCACGGTGGACAGCAGGTCCACGCGCAGCACGTGCCGGAAGTCCTCCGACGGCGTGCGCAGCTTCACCTCGTTGCTGGCGTTGGCGCCGGCCACGCGCAGCCGGGACGTCTGCGCATGGGCGGACATCCACGGAGCGGTGAGCAGCAGGCACAGGGCGAGGCGCGCGCCACGGCGGAAGACGGAGGAACGGCGGGAGGCGGGTTCCATCCACCGACGATAGCAGGCAAGCCCCACGGCTCCAGTTCACGCCCCGGGCGCCCCTGCCCCTTCAGCCCCATCCGAGCACGTCGAGCACCTCCCGGGACAGGCTGTCGCGGATGGTGTCGGTGGGGATGCCCTCGTTATGGCCCAGCGAGGACGGCATGCGCGGGCCTCCGCTGTGGTGCAGCGCGGCCAGACGCAAGTCCCGCGTGAAGCACGGCGCGCCCGAGGAGCCCGGCGCCGTGCAGGGGCGGTACGCCACGCGCGTGCGGGACGCGTTGACGCCGAGGAACTCGTCCACGGCCACGCTCATCGGCCGGCCCTCCGGGTGCTGGACGATGAGCACCAGACTGCCGGGCAGGAAGGGCTCACGCGCGCGGGGCAGCTCCAGCCAGCCTCGCTGCTCGCCGTCCACGTGCGCCTCGCCCGGGAGGCCCTCCACCTGGAGGAAGGCGTAGTCCAATTCGTCCGTCCGGGCCTCGCGGGGCCTGGGGTGCATCAGGTCCGCGGGGCTGTAGCGGCTGTGCGCCAGGCACTTCGTCACCCGGTACACCGTGCCTGACTGGAGCAGCGTGCGGCCCGGCAGCACCTTGTGGTCGAAGCGCACGCGCAGCGACTCCAGCAGCTTGTTCTCGATGACGTGAAAGTTGGTGAGGACGACGTTGGGCGACACGAGGAAGCCGGTGCCCAGCGCCGCGCCCACCTGGGGCTCCACGCGGCACACCCGCCGCTCAATCGCCGCCAGCCGCCGCCGCCAGGCCTCCGGCGCGCCGCCCATCCGCCCGTGGCCGAAGAGGCGCTCCAGGCTGACGCGGGGAATGCTCCGCTCCACGGACGCGAGGTAGGCCTGGACGAAGCGGAACAGCCGCCGGTGGCGGGGGTGGGCCTCGTACGCGCCCGTCACCAGCTCGCGCGTCCACCCCTCCGACTCCGCGCGGTGGATGAGCTCGAAGATGCGCTCACGCGCGCTGCCGGAAGCCACGAGCGCCTCCAGCCCCTCGCGCCGGGCGGACTCCACCACGCGGCGCAGCTCCTCCAACGAGGGGAAGGCGCTGGTCAGCACCCGCAACAGCTCGTCTTTTTCCGCGCCGTCGAGCTCCATGGTTGTCACCCGCGACGAGGCCATCCACGAGGCAGGCCGGCCTCGTGACGCTCACGAAAATGTGCCGCATCCCAGGAGTGGAATCACGCGGGGCCCGTACCCAGACGGTGCTGATCGGACACTTTCGCGAGCCCGGTGTCCACGGCAGTGCCCTCGGGGGCAGGGGTGGGTCGCTCAGCGCACCGCCCATATAGTGGGAGGTACGTAGGAGATCAGGTCCGGCCGTGACACCACCTTCAGCGACGAGGCCCCTCCCTGCAGCGTGCCGGCCAGCGTGGGGATGACGCGGAAGCGGGCCTGGAAGGGCTCGCCCGCTCCCCGGGGTGGCAGCTTCAGCGTCACCGCGCCGTCCTCGGCGTCCCAGGACGACACCCGCCCCTCGGCCACCAGCGCGTCGAGGCTGGCCGGGTCCACCTGCACGCCGGCGGGCAGCCCATGGCGCAGCTCCAGCGCCAGGCCGGACGGGGTGGACGCTTCCACCACCACCTCCGCCGGCTGCCCCACCTTCGCCTCCGTGGGGCCCTTCACCACCAGCTCCAGCCCGCCCTGCGACTCCGGCTTCCACGGCACGGCGGCGGCCAGCGCCAGCGAGAAGCCCAGCCCCGGCACCGCGGGCTCCGCGCGCACCGTCCACGCGTGCGCGCCGCCCGAGCCCGGTGCCGCCGCCTCCAGCGCCAGCACCTCGCGCAGCGCCTTCGCGTCGTAGGTGCCCTCGGTGATGACCTGGCCGTCGCGCTCCAGCACCACGCGCACGCGGGCGGGCAGCGGCTCGCGGAAGAGGGACACCACCGCGCGCAGCGCCAGCCGGTTGGCGCGTCCGCCGCCCCAGCCCAGGGCGGGTGCGTAGGTGGAGAGCAGCGACGCGCCCAGGTCCGCCAGCGGCGCCTTCGTGTCTCCCTCCAGCGCCAGCACCGCCAGCGCGGTGGCCTCCGCCTCCGAGGGCGTCCCGCCGCTGGCGTCCACCACGCCCGCCTCCACCGGCAGGTACGCCGTGCCGCCGTCGCGCGTCTTCACCGCGTCGCGCACCTGGGTGCGCAGGTCGTCCTTCAGCGAGCCCGTCACCGCGCCGCTCGCCAGCAGCGCCGCCGCGGTGTAGCCGTCCTTCACGTGGGCCCGGTTGCGCTCCAGCGCGCCCGTGGCCTTCGCGGTGAAGAGGGCCGCCCGGCGCTTGCCTTCCGGCGTCCCCGCCGCCGCATTCACGGCGCGCGTGCAGTCCGCGGTGGCCACCAGCAGCCGCTGCAGCGTCCAGCCGTCGCCGCCCTGGCAGGTGCCGTCCGGGAGCTGCGCCGCCGCCACCTTCGCGGCCAGCCGCTCGCCCAGGCGGGAGAGCACCACGTTGTCCGGGTGGGCCAGCGCGCCTTCCGCCAGCAGCGCCGCCGTGGACACGTCCGGCGCCCGGCCCTCGCGCAGCGCGCGCTGCGTGGCCTGGGCCAGCACCTTGCGCATCGCCTCCACGTCCACGACGCCCTCCACCGGCTGGGGCGGCATGGCCATGCGCTTCGCGCTCCCCGAGGTGAGCGCCTTCAGCGCCTCCGCCGACTGCGTCTCGCCCAGCGCGGCGAGCAGCTCCGGCGAGCGGCCGACGAGCATCAGCGTGTAGGCCACGTCCGCCGCGCCCTCGCGTCCGCCCGCGGCGGCCAGCTCCGAGCGCAGCACGCCCAGCGCGCCGGGGTACACGAGCAGCCGCACGCGCTCACTGCCGGCCTGCGCGTCGGCGGGCCCCTCCAGGCTCACCGTGCGCGGCGCCGCCAGCGTGCCGCCGCGCTGCTTCACCACAGGCCGCCCGGTGGGCCACACGTCGAAGTCCCGCACCACCGTGTCCGCGCTCCCCAGCGTCGCGCGCACGGCCACCGCGCCCGGCCCGGCCGCGCGCACCGTCACGTACTCCACCACGCTGCCCCGGGCCGGCACGCGCACCGTGCGGCTGCCGCCCTCCACCGTCGCGCCCTGGGCCTCCACCTTCAGCGGCGCCTCCACGGCGGCGTCCGTCGTGTTCACCACCTGCACCGCCAGCCGCGCCGAGTCCCCCGCGCGGAGGAAGGGCGGCAGCACCGGGTCCACGTACGTGGGCAGCGTGCCGGCGAAGCCCGACACCGTGCCCGCCTGCGCCCCCGAGCGCGAGTGCGCCAGCGCCAGCACCCGCCAGCGCGTCAGCCGGTCCGGCACGCGCACCGGCACCGTCGCCGCGCCGGAGGCATCCGTCACCACCAGCGGCTCGAAGAGGAACGTCTCCGGGAACCAGGCGCGGCTCGGCGCGGAGCCCTCCGCCGGAGCCTCGTTCGGTTCCTCACGCCCTCCCCGGTCCGTCTTCTTCATGTCGATGTTGGCACTGCGAAGCTTCCCTCCTCCGCCGGGCGCTCCGGCGAAGGAGTCGGCCACGGCCTCCTCCATCTCCACCGGCATCGGCGGCGAGGAAGGAGCCGGGGCGGCGGCCAGCACCGGGGCACCCTCCGCGCCGTCGGCGAACGCGGACGTGGTTGTCATATCCTTCAGGGCGAAGCTCTGCCCCGCGGGCTCCGCGGAACGGCTGGCACTGCCGACCAGCCGGAACCCGAGCAGCAGCAGGAAGGCCAGCACGGCCCCCAGCACCACGCCCACCGTCCCCATCATCAACGTGCGCTTCATGGCGCCTCCCGGGCGACCCACGCGTTCCAGTTCTCCACGTCCTCCGGCAGCCGCGTCCCGCTCGTCACCACCGCCCGTGGGTCGGTGAGGGCCAGCAAGTCTTGCGGCAGCCGCGACAGCCGCAGCCGGCGGCCGAACGCGTCCGTCACCTTCTCGCCGCGCTGCTCACACCCCTCCAGCGCGCCGTCCCACAGCTTCGCGAGGTCCTCCGGGTCCAGCGTCTCGCCCTCGGGCGCCTTCTCCTCCCACGCCCGCACCCGCGCGTGCAGCTCCGCGAGCACCGCGTAGAAGGGGTCCGTCAGCTCCGCGGACGGATCGAAGGGCATCGCCGCGCTCACCGACACCGCCGGCTCGCCTTCCTCGCGCCGGGGCACCGCGCTCACGCGCAGCAGCGCCGCGGCCGCCGCGTTGGAGCCACGGATGCGCCCCATGGCCAGCGCCTGCCCGTCCAGCACGCCGAAGGCCGACGAGGCCATGCTCGGCGCGAGCCGCACGGAGTCCAGCGACTCCGCCCCTGGCAGCGGCGTGAGCTGCGCCAGCGTCTCGTCCACGCCGAAGAGACCCACCGCGGCCGGGCCTTCCTTGCCATCCACCCGCGTGCGGAGCTGGAGGCGGGCCAGCTCGCCGGGCGCGTACACCGGCTTCTCCGGCGACACCTCCACGGAGAGCTGGGCGCGCGGCGGCACGTACACCCGCGCCACCGCACCCTCCCACTGCGCCTCGGCCCAGCCCTCGAAGTCCGCGGGCAGCCGGAAGCGCACCGAGCGCGAGCCCCTGTCCACCTTCGCCTCCAGCGCCGTCGCTCCCGCCTGGAGCACCAGCTTCTCCGGCAGCTGGCCCACGTAGTGGGGGCCGCGCATCAGGTCGATGCGCACCTCGTCCCCCGCGCGCGCCTGCACCGGCGTGGCCCGCAGGCGCGTGTTCGGCAGCTGCGCCGGGCGCAGCACCAGCTTCGTCTCCCCCGCGGCCTTGCCCTCCACCTTCGCGCTCACGCTCAGCTCGTAGCCAGGGAAGACGGTGGCCTGGGCCGGCCCGTCCTCGCCCGAGCTGCCCGCCGGATACGCGGTGAGGTGCGCCACGCCCAGGGCCTCGCCCCGGTTCGCATCCGCACCCTGCACGGGCAGCCTCAGCCGCGAGAAGCGCTCCTGGATGCAGGGCAGCACCGACGCCGGCAGCGCGCCCTCCTGCTTCGGCAGCGACACCCACGAGGCCGCGACTTCGGGCCCCGTCTTCGCCAGCCGCCAGCTCAGCGCGACGGGCAGCGGCGCCTCCGCCGCGAGCTCGCGAGGCAGGCACGCACGGGCGTCCTTCGCCGCCGTGGCCAGCACGGCCGACAGGTGCGAGCCCTCGCCGAAGGCCTCCTCCAGCTCCACCTCCAGCCGGGGCAGGCCCGGGTCCCTCACCTCGAGCTGCATCGCCAGCACGCGCTCCCGGCCGGGCGGCAGTACGCGCGAGCGCAGCGCCGTGGCGAGACACGCCGCCAGCGGGCCCTCCTCGCCCGCCACGTCCACCACCGCGCCGCCCGCGCCCACGCGCACGCCCAGCGCGACGCTGGCGTCACCGTCGTCCGGCTCCACGAAGCGCGCGCACGCGAAGAGCGACGGCAGCCAGCCCTCCACCGCGAGCTGGTCCTTCAGCGACGGCTCGGTGTTCTCGTTCAGCAAGTCCCTCAGGCCGTTCAGCTCCACCGAGGGCGGCGGAGGCGGCCGGCGCACCGGCATGGGCGGCACCACCACGTTGACGGGCGGGCCCGGGTCCAGCTGGAAGGCGGCCACGCCGTCCTCGTCCGCCACCGCGCGCACGCCCTCGTCGCGAGCGTCCCACGTGCGCTTCACCGTCAGCTCCGCGCCGGGCAGCACGCGGCCGTCCGCGGTGGTGGCGCGCAGGTAGACGCGGTTGCTGAAGCCGGCCACCAGCCCGTCCTCCAGCTCCGTCACGGCGGACACGGCGATGGCGTCCTCGGCCAGCAGCAGCGACACCGCGCCCTGCACCCGGTCTCCCGCCGCGTCCTTCGCCGCCACGCTCGCGCTCAGTCGCGCGTTGCCACGCAGGTCCGCGGGCACGCGCGGCAGTGTCACCCGGAAGCGCCCCGCGGCGTCGGTGCGCGCATGCTGGGGCAGCCCGCCGTCGAGCCAGCCCACCGGCGGCGGCCAGGCCCCCGACGCGTCCCAGTCCAGCTCCACCTCGGCGTCCGCCACCGGCGCACCCGAGGAGTAGACCACCTGCCCCTCCACCTCCGGCGCGTCGCCGGCACGCCAGAAGGGGCGCGGGCTGCTCGCCTCCACGCGGAAGCGCGGCAGGGTGAAGGGCTCCACCTTGAAGTGCGCCTGCGCCGGGGTGCCGTTGCTCACCCAGCTCACCGTCCACGTCCCGGTGGCGGCGCCCCTGTCCAACGGGAAGCTGCCGGCCACCACGCCCCAGGGGCCCGCGGGCGCGCGCTCCTCCAACACCACCTCGCCGGACGGGTCCGTCAGCGTCCACGTCCCGGGCCGGCCGTCCAGCGGCGACAGGTCCTTCGCGCGCAGCGCCACCGCGCGGAAGCGCACCTCGTTGCCGGGCTCGTACAGCGGCCGGTCCGTCAGCACGTGCACGCGCGCGGGCGCATATAAAGGTAGCGCCGCGTCCACCAGGTCCGTGCCCAGCGGCGTGGTGACGCGGGCGCGCAGCCGGTAGTCACCGTCCGGCACCTGCGGCAGCGCCACGCGCGTCACCAGCGGCCCGTAGCCCTCCCGCTTCCAGCCGTGCTCCTTGTCCGGCGGCAGCGGCGTCTCCTTGCCGTCCGCGTCCACGAGGAACAGCTCGGCGGAGCCGCGCAGCACCGGCACGTCCATCATGCCGCTGTAGCGAGGACTGGGCGCGTGCGCCTCCGCCACGACGGACACCTGGCCCGTCGCCCCGCGAGACAGCCCGTCCGCGCTCACGCGCACTGTCTGCCGCATCTGCCCGTCCGGGCAGTACGGCATGGGCACGCCGTGCAGCAGGTAGGAGGACAGGCAGACCTCGAACGAGAGCAGGGTCAAAAAGCCCCCGGCAGCCAGACCGGCGAGCCCCCCGATGAACAACGGGAGCCGGCCTCGGAAACGTTGCGTCATGCATCCTCCCCTGCCCCGCACTCTATGCCGGGAAACACACGCTCTGCCGAGCCCCCCTCTTTTCGCGCTCCGGTGGCACTGCGCTAGGGTGCCGCACCTGCCTGCTGTCTCCCCACCCCACCATGCCCGCGCCGACGCCCAAGTCCCGACCTCCCCAGGACGCCCTGCCCTCGCGGCTGGAGGCGCTGCTGGAGTCCCTCACAGACCGTCACCTCGCGGACCGGCTGGAGCGCGTGCACCGCGCGGCCGCCGTGGCCATCGACCGGCTGGGACACCTGAGCATCGCGAAGTACGAGCCGACGTCGGTGGAGCCGGACGGCGGCGCGGACCTGTCGCTGTGGGAGACGATGGCGCCCGCCATCGGCGACACGCTGGTGGGCGTCAATCAGCTCGTCGCCGCCATCCACAAGGAGTTCCCCCCGCCCTCGCGCCCGGCCGGCGCGAGCGAGGGCTGGGCCCCTCCGCCCGCCAGCTCGGACGAGCGGCTGGCGCAGGAGGTGGAGGCGGTGCTGCACTCCATCGCCGCGCTGCTGGCGAAGCGCGTGGGTGAGCTGGGCCTGCAGATGCGCCGCCCCGAGGTGGTGAGCGACCGCTGGACGCTGATGGCCGAGCTGCAGGCCTCCCGCGCCGACTTCAGCGTGCGCATCGGCGACCTCGTATACCTCACCGCGGCGACCTTCGAGGACGTGCGCCGCGAGGACGTGGTGCCCGGCTACACGCACCAGGTGGCCGCGCGGGCCGCCCTGCGCGCGGCGGCGGCGGACCTGCGCCGCTCCCTGCAAGGAAGGCTGGAGCGCGCCGCGAAGGCGGAGGCCCGCGCGCGCCCCGCGCTGGCGAAGCAGGTGGCGGAGAGCCTGTCCTCCTTCGTCTCGCTGCCCGCCTCGGTGGCGCTGCGCACGCCGCAGAAGCGCCAGATTCTGGAGCTGCGCGCGCGCCTGCTGGAGACGGCCTCCAGCGCGGAGCTGGAGCAGGACGCGCTGCCGGCGCTGGTGGAGCCCTTCCTCGTGGCCCTGGAGGGGCACATGGAGGAGGTGACGCGCACGTGGCTCATCGTGCACGACCGCGCGGTGTGGGCGGCGTGTGGGGTGAAGCTGGAGCAGGGGGAGATGCACCTGTCTCTCGGCTCGCCAGGCGCGGCGCGCGCGGTGGTGGACGCGGTGGACGCGGCGGGCGCGCTCCAGGGGCGCGTGGGCGCCTTCGACGTCTTCCTGCGCAAGGCGCGCCAGCAGACCACCGAGGGCCTGGACGAGGCAGGGACGCGGGAGCTGCTCGCGCTCTTCCGGGAGCGGCTCGCGGCCCTGCCGTTCAGCTGAAGCGGACTACTTCTTCGCGGCGTCGGCGGACGGAGCGGGCAGCGCCGGGGCCAGCGGCTTCGGCGGCGTGACGCGGAGCTCGGCGTAGCGCGCGGCGAGCGTCTCCGGCGTCATCTCCTCCTGCCACTGCTTGGGGTTGGTGTTCCAGCCGAAGTCCGCCGGCACCTTGCCGCCGCCCTGGCTGGTGTAGCCAATCATGTCCGGGAACTGCGTGGACCAGCGGCCCGCGGGGTCCGGCTCCTTGGTGATGTGCTGGCGGTTGGGACGGTGGAGGAAGGGCTTGGGTGCGTCGCTCATGGTGCGAAAGCCTCTCCGAAAGTGGCCCGCAAGGGTAGAGGGAAGCGGAGGCCCGAGGCCTCAGGCTGCCCGCCGGGTGCGCTTGCGGCGCACGGCCGTCACGGGGGGCAGCACCCTCGGCCCCAGGGCGAACACCGCCGCGAAGTAGCGGGCCTGGGCCTCGCTGCCATAGCGGTAGCGCCGGACGGCCCCATCGCGCATCAGCACATCCACGCCCCAGCCTCTCCGGTCGTGAAGAAGCTCCACCTGTCCCACCTCGCCCATGCCATCCCCTCCCACATCCATGCCCCTCCGCCCTTGAAATCCCCGTGCCAGCCCCGCGTCGTAAGGACTCCGGGTTGCGGTGTCGGGGAGTCATCACTCCCCGTGGGGACGGTAAGGAATGCAGGAGGGCCCGGTTGGCCGCCTGCCATGCCGAGGCGCCGTGGAAGCGGGCGCGGGTGTACGTCCCGGGCTACAACCCCGGGTCGCCTTGTGCGGCGCGAATCCTGCGTTAACTCAAAGGCATGACTCACTTCGAGAGCAGCAACGGCGACCGGTTCGCCGAATTCGTGCTTCCCGACGGCTGCGTGCTCTGCGGCGGCGAAGTGACTGTGCGCGCCTCACAGGCGGGCGCGCACAGCTACTGCCCGCAGTGTCACTGGCTGTCCAAGCCGAGCATGCGCGTGCACGACAACAGCGTGGAGCTGTCCTTCGCCACGACGGCGCAGGCGTAGCGCTCGACATCCTTCTCGGGTGGCGCGGAGGCAGTCCTGCCCCGCCACCCTCCGCTGCTTCAACCGGGGGCCCCGTGGGGCCCCCTTCTCTTTCACCGCGAGTGCCGTGCCCCGCGTGCCTCAGTGAGGCCCGTGGATGCTGCTGGCATGCCCCGTGGCGAGCACCTCGTCGCCGCGCTCGCGGTCCTTTTCATCCCAGGTGCGGCCGTCCTCGTAGCCCCACTCGTTGAGGTCGACCTGGTACTGGACGTGGGACAGCAGCCGGCCGCGGCAGAGCTTCCGCTCCCAGTTGCCCTCCTGCACCGAGCCGCTGGCGCGGGACAGCAGCTCCTGCATCAGCCACTCGGGGACGATGGCGCGGTCCGCGGGGTAGGCGAAGCGGAAGAGCATGAGGTGCGAGAGGAGCACCTCCCAGTACCGGTCGAAGCGCTTGAGGAGCCGCGGCCAGTCGAAGTTCGCGCCCGCCTTCACGAGGAGGTGGGTGAGCTCGTGGCCGTCAAAGCGCTCGCGCTCCAGGACGAAGGCCTTGCTCCAGAAGATTTCCTCCGCTGGAGGCACCTTGCACGCACAGCCGAGGAGCTGGGCGCAGACGGCGTGCTCGAACCAGCCGTCGTCGACGACGGTGAGGCCGTTGCCGGAGGCGAAGATGATGTCGACGAGGTAGTCGTCCCAGAAGGCCTTGTGGAGCCAGCCGTGGACGTTGCTCTCGGTGCGCCACTCATTCTGCGCGAGCAGCTCGAGGGCGCGGTCTGCGTCGACCTTGCGGATGAAGAGGTCCAGGTCCTTGGTGTCGCGGTAGATGCCGGTGTAGTGCGCGAACGCGTACGCACCGCCGACGAGAAATGGAATGCCGGCATCAGAGAGTAACTGGATGGCGTAGGCGCGTGCGCCCAGCTCGGCGACAGGTCGCCGGACCTCCATCCGCCGCGGGTCCCCCCCGGGTGCTCCCGAGGCCTTCGGTGGTTGCTCAGCCATGCGCAAAAGATAGGAGGACGGAGCCTGCACGACAGCGGTACGGCCGCGTGCCCGGATGCAGGGCAGGCGGACAGGCTCAGCGGTTGCTCTGGGGCTCGCGGCGGAGTGTCGGGCAGCGCGCGTTTCAGGGGCTCAGCGAACGAGCCAGAGCATCAACGGCGCGGTGGCGAAGGACAGCGGAATCCCCACGCCGACCATCAGCACGGCCAGCTCCGGATCCAGCTTGTGCTCGGCGGCGAGGATGGCCGCGCTCACCATGGGCGCCATCGCCGCCTGGAGCACCGTCGCCTGCACCACCACCGGCGCCAGCCCCGGCATCGCCAGCAGTCCCAGCGCCACCAGTCCCGGCACCAGGAACAACTTGTAGGACAGCCCCAGTGCCAGCGCCGGAAGCCGGTGGCTCACGCCCGTCAGCCGCAGCTGCAACCCCACCGAGAACAGCGCCAGCGGCGTGAGCAGCGCACCCAGCCGCTCCAGCACCGTGTCCACCCAGACGGGAAAGCCCCACGGCCGCAGCGCCAGCGACACCACCAGCGCGAGGAACGGCGGAAACGTCGCCACCTTCCGCGCCAGCTCACTCCACGGCAACTCCTTCTCCGCGCTCGCTCGCGTCGCGGCCAGCGTCGCCAGCGTGGACAGCACGAGGAACGAGCCGAGCTGGTCCGCCACCACCGCCACCGCCAAGCCACCCTGCCCCAGCAGCGCCTCCGCCATGGGCAGGCCGACGAAGGCCGTGTTGCCCAGCCCCGCCGTCAGCACCAGCGCCATCACCGACTGCCGTGACAGCCCCAGCCGTGGCCCCAGCAGCCGGAAGAACGGGCCCGCCGCCAGGTAGTACAGCCACGGCACCACCGCGGCCACGATGAGCTCCGGCACGAACTCCAGCCGGTGCATCACCCGCAGCACCAGCGCCGGCAGCGCCACGTACAGGATGAAGGTGTTGAACGCGCCCGCCGCGCCCTCGGCGAACTTGCCGCTGCGCCGGGCCAGCACCCCCAGCAGCAGGCACGTCCCCAGCAACCCGATGACCGCACTCATGACGTCCGCGCCTTCCCTCGCCGCGCCTGTCCCGCTCGAGCACGCGACGCCGCCTTCCCACGCTTCACCGCCCCGGCCGGCGTCTTCCGCGCATCCGCCCCACCGACCGACCCCACCTCACCACTCCACTCCGAAGCCAATCCACCGCCCGCCAGCAACGGCCGGTCCCGCTGGATGACCTCCGAAAGAAAGTCCATCACCGCCCGCACCCGGGCGCTCTGCTGCAGGTCCGGATGCACCACCAGCCAGATGTCCCGCTTCAACGCCGCCACCGGAGGCAGCAGCCGCCGCAACCCCGGCGCCGTGTCCCCCTGGAAGCACGGCATCAACCCCAGCCCCACGCCCGCGCCCGCGGCGGCCACCACCGACAGCAATGAGTTGCACCGCACCACCACCCGCGCGGACGTGGCCACCTCGCCCATCCACCGCGCCTCCGGCCACTTCGCCGCCGCGTCCACGTACCCGATGACGTCATGCCCCGCGAAGCCCACCGCCGGGTCCGGCAGCCCGCGCCGCGCGAGGTACCCCTCCGACGCGTAGAGGGAAATCGCAATCTCCCCCACCTTGCGAGCCACCAGCGAAGCCTCCTTCGGCCGCGTCAGCCGCACCGCCAGGTCCGCCTCGCGCCGCGCCAGGTCCAGCGCGCCATAGTCCGTGAGGAACTGCACCTCGATGCCCGGATGCCGCTCGCGAAACACGCCGAAGCGCGGCAGCAGGTGATTCACGGCGAACGCCTCCGTCGTCGTCACCCGCACCACGCCCTCCAGCCGCGCGTCCTCTCCGCCCGCCCGGCGCTCCACCGCGAGCACCGACGCCTCCATCTCCTCCACCGTGCCGCGGATGCCCTGCCCTGCCGCCGTCAGCACGAGCCGCCCCGGCGTGCGGTCGAACAGCCGCGTCCCCAGCTCCTCCTCGAGCACCGTCAGCCGGCGCCCCACCGTCGTCGCATCCACCTTCAGCGCCCGAGACGCCGCCGCGAGCGTCCCCTCGCGCGAGATGGCCAGGAAGTACCGCAGGTCATTCCAGTCCGGCATGGCGCCCTGCAAGATTGCAGGCCCCCCCGGCAAACTCCAGCGTTTCCGCATGGCCGCCTCCAGGGCATTCATGTCTCCACCACGGGCCGCGACGAAGGCGGCCCACACCCCACGGGAGCACCGCCATGAACGCCACCACCCGCCTCGCCCTCACCCTCGCCACCCTCTCCGCCGCCGCGTGCGGTGGCGCGAAGACGGCCGTGAAGCCGCAGGACCTCGCCGGCAAGTGGGACAGCGCCACCTGCGAGGCCATCCCCAACGGGGACGGCAGCAACAGCTACATCCAGCGCCACTTCCAGCTCACCGAGGCGAAGTGGACGCTCGACCTCGACGCCTTCGGCGACGCGCAGTGCCAGACGAAGCTCTTCACCGCCCGCGTCGTCGGCCCGTACACGCTGGAGCGCGACTCGGAGAAGGTGACTGGCGCCACCGAGGGCAACTTCGTCTTCGGCGAGCGCTACCTCACCGCGCACGTGCAGCCGCTCGCGGACGCCTTCGTCCAGTCCGGCTGCGGCACGGGCGCGTGGACGGTGGGCGCCGAGCAGCCCGTCCCCGGCGCGTGCCTCTTCTTCAAGCCCATCACCCAGTGCGGTACCGACCACGACGTGGTGAAGGTGGACGGCGACAAGCTCTTCTTCGGCCAGCGCCCGGCGGACAACGACATGTGCTCCCCGGACAAGCGGCCGCAGGCGCTCGCGTCGCACCCCGTCGTCAAGGGCTGAGGCCCTCGCGTCCGGGGCCCGGTACGCCGTCGCGCCCGAGCAGGCAACCTCCGAGGCGACGCAAAAGCCGGGCGCCCTGTCAGGTGGAGGGCTCGCGCGCCGTCGCCCCATGTGCGGGCGTCGCGCCACTCCCGGCGGCTTGGAGCGACGGCCCCGCTGCCCCATGCTCCGACACCGTCATGCCACCCCGTCCCGCACCACCCCGTCCCACGCCCTTCCCCACCGTCCCGGAGAAGCGGCCATGACCCGCGCGCTGCGCGAGGCGCTGCGGGAGATGGCGGGCGGGCTGCCGCGCACATACTGGGTGCTGTGGACGGGCACACTGGTCAACCGGCTGGGCAGCTTCGTGGTGCCCTTCCTCGCCCTCTACCTCACGCGCGAGCGCGGCTACTCCGTGGAGCAGGCGGGCCTCGTCGTCTCGCTGCACGGCGCGGGGACGGTGCTCGCCGCTCCGCTGGGCGGCACGCTCGCGGACAAGGTGGGCCGCCGCTTCACCCTGGCCATGGGCCTCTGGCTGGGCGCGGGCGGCATGCTCTTCCTCGGCTTCGCCCGCGAGCCGAAGTGGATTGCCGTGGCCGCCTTCACGCTCGGCATCCTCGGAGAACTGTACCGGCCCGCGGTGTCCGCCGCCATCGCGGACGTGGTGCCGCCTTTGGACAGGGCCCGCGCCTACAGCCTCTTCTACTGGGTCATCAACCTGGGCTTCTCCATCGCCCTCCCGCTGGCGGGGCTGATGACGCGCTTCGGCTACGTGGCGCTCTTCATCGCCGACGCCATCACCACCTTCGTCTACGGCTGCTGCGTCTGGCTACTGCTCCCGGAGACGCGCCCCCCACGCAAGGCCCCCGAGGCAGGCGCCGCCGCGCACAGCTCGCTGCTCGCGCCCTTCAAGGACCCGACGTTCCTGGCCTTCGGCCTGCCCATCTTCGCGGTGGCCCTCATCTTCTTCCAGGGACAGGTGGCGCTGCCGCTGGACCTGGGCCAGAAGGGGCTGACGCCGGCGCAGTTCGGCTCGGTGCTCGCCGTCAACGGCGTCCTCATCGTCGTGCTGCAGCCCTTCACGGGCCGGCGGATGGGCCGCATGCGCCGGGCCCACGCGCTGGCCCTCGCCGGAGTGCTCACCGGCGTGGGCTTCGGACTGCACGCGCTCTCCGCCAACATGGGGCTCGCCATGCTCGCCGTCGTGGTGTGGACGCTGGGAGAGATTGCCCAGGCGCCGGTGGCCTCCACCGTGGTGGCGGACCTCGCTCCGGCCGAGCTGCGCGGCAGCTACCAGGGCGCCTACCACATGCTCTGGGGACTGGCCGCCTGCGCCGCGCCCGCGGTGGGCGGACAGGTGCTGGGCCGCTTCGGCGCCACCTCGCTGTGGCTCGGTTGTCTCGTCGTGGGCGTGGCTGCGGCCGGCTGGCACCTGGCCATCGCCGGAGCCCGGCGCCGCCGCCTGGACGCGCTGCGCACCCTGCGCCCCGAGATGAGCGCCAGCGCGGACTGACTCGCACGGCGGACGAGACACCCGGTCATCCGCCCCCTCACGTCGGGATGATGGCGAGCAGGGTGAGGACGAGGAAGGCGACCAGGACGAACAGCACGGCGGCGAGGTCCAGGTCGCTCTCGTGGAACAGGTAGTTGAAGTCGAGTCGCATGGCGGTGCCCCCGTGGAAGTCCCTTCAAGAGGGGCTACGGGGAGTCACCGTCTGTGATTGCGAGGGGCACCGGCCTCCGCCCCCTGGGACGCCCGTGTGACAGGCGGCGGGGGCGGGGCTTCACGCGCTACAGGCCGAGGAGGGCCTCGGGGCGGTTGAGACCACGCGCGCGGCCGAGCGGCTGGAGGATGTCCGGCGGGGGCGCGTCCGCGGTGAGCAGCAGCGCCCGCACGGCCGTCTCCACCACGTCCTCGGCGCCCGGGCGCACCATGCCCCGGCGCGCGTCCGCCACGCGCTTGCCACGGTACGTGTCGAAGCGCTCCTTCACCCGGCGGGCGACGTCGGCCACGGCCTTGTCGCCCACCTCCACGCGCAGCTCCAGCTCGTTGCGCAGCTGCACCGGGTCCGCGAGCACGCCGTAGCGGTCATAGCCCTTGTGCGCCACGTCCTCGTGCGCCACCGCGTAGTCCTGCGTCTGGGGGGCCACCACGCCCGCGTCCTTGATGAGGTCCTTCATCACCGCGGTGACGGAGGCGGTGACGGTGAGCCGGTGGAGCTGCACGTCATAGACGAAGTCCGAGTACATGGGCTCCTCCACGGTGACGGGCTCGCGGAAGACGGTGTCGCGGTTGCGCTGCACGTCGATGCGCTGCGTCTCCGACTTGTCCAGCGCCGCCTCCAGCGCCTTCTCCTTCTCCTTCACCGCGTTGGCCTTCTGCACGAGCAACTGCTCCTCTTGCGCGCACACGCCGCTGGCGCAGCGGGCGGGGTTGCAGTCGCCCGGGAGCTGTCCCGGCTCCTTCGCCTCGCGTGCCGCCTCACCGCACTCCTGCAGGGCCTCGCGGCACTCGCGGCGCTCGCGGTCCCGGCAGCGCTCGGCGCCCTCGCGCACGGTGAGCAGCTCGGCCTGCATGCGCAGGTACTCGCGCAGCGCCGCGGCCTGCTTGCGGTCGGTCTCCTCCAGGGTGCGCTCGGACTGGAGCAGCTTGCCCTCGAAGCCCGCGCGGCGCGGGTTGGGCACGGAGCGGTTGCCAGCGAGGTAGCGCTGCGTGCGCTGCGAGTCCTCCGTCACCTTCAGCGGCAGCACGCGCTCCAGCGACAAGTCCAACCGCACGCCCTCACGGCCCTCGGGCGCGTCCGTCACCACGCGCAGGGGAAGCTGCGTGGGCAACATCGTCGCCAGCCGGCCGGCCGACAGGCGCTGCACCACGTCCGGCGCCCCGGCGCGGTCCTCCACGGCCGAGGCCACCACGAGGAAGGCCACCTCGTCGCGCAGCTTCTGCCGCACCGCCTCGGCCCGCTCGCGCGCGGCGGTGGCGCCCACGCGCTCCTGGTCCGCGCGCACGTACGCCACCAGCGCGTTGCCCAGCTTGCCCGCCTTCTCCAGGGTGTCACCGGTGCCGAACCAGCGCTTGGCCCACGCCACCTGCACGCCGTCCACGCCCCGCTTCGCGGCCGCATGGTCCGGGGCCACGGACAGCACCGCGTCGAACTCGGCGCGCGCTTCCTTCAGCCGCTCCTCCTTCAGCGCCGTCTGGCCCACCGCCACGCGCTGGTCCAGCGTCTGGCCCAGCAGCTCGCGCGCGGGCCCGTTCTCCGCGTTCAACTCCAGCGCGCGCACCAGCCGCTTCATGGCGCCGTCCAGGTCACCACTGGCGTGGACGCTCCGGGCCTCTTCCAGCACCACGTCGCTCCAGGCCGTGCGCACCTTGCCCAGCTTCACCTTCACCTCGGACGCCTCGGGGTCCGCGGCGAGCGCGCGCAGGTAGGCGGCCTCGGCCTCCGCCCACTTCTGCTGCTGGCTGGCGGTGTCGCCCTCCTTCACCGCGCGGGAGAAGGCAGAGCAACCCGTGAGGGCAAGCAGCGTGGCCAGGGCCAGGGCTCCCAGCCAGCGGGAAGTGGCGGGAGCGGGGTGAGGGCTTCGGGCGGGGGTAGGCACGGCTGCATCTTCGGGGAAAGCGCTCCCCGGGTGAAGACTTCGACCGCATGCCCGCCTGCCCCCCTGCCCGGGAGCAGGCCCTGTTGCCCCTATCCGCCCCCCGCCCGCCCCGGCTTCCGGGAGAGCCGCGCCGTCATCGCATCCACCAGGACGCGCAGCTTGGGCAGGCGCTGGGCTCGCGCGGGGAAGTACAGGAAGAGGCCCGGCACGGAGGGCCCGTAGTCGGGCAGCACCTGCTCCAGCGTGCCCGCCTTCAGGTCCGCCGCCGCGGCCTGCTCGTTGACGTAGGCCAGCCCGGCGCCCCAGCGCGCCGCCGCCACCATCAGCGCCGCGTCGTCGGTGACGAAGGGCCCGCGCACGGCCATCCGGTACTCGCGCCCGCCCTTCTCCAGTTCCCAGACATAGCGCTGGCCCGAGGAGCTCATGCGGAAGCCGATGCAGTCATGCCCCAGCAAGTCCTTGGGCCGCTGCGGCCGCCCCTTGCGCGCGAGGTACGCGGGCGAGCCCACCATGATGAAGCGGAACGGCGGTGTCACCCGCACGGCCACCAGGTCCTTCTCGACGAACTCGCTCAGGCGCACCCCGGCGTCGTAGCCCTCCGCGACGATGTCCACGTTGCGGTCGTCCACGGACACGTCCACCGACAACTCCGGATGGCGCGCCAGCAGCCCCGGCACCACCGGCTCGATGACGAGCGGCACCGAGATGCGCGGCACCGTCAGCCGCAGCGTGCCCGCCACGTGGTCCATCCCGCCCTGCACCTCCTCCACGGCGGCCAGGGCCTCATGCAGCGCGGGGCCCGCGCGCTCCCTCAGGCGGCGACCCGCGTCCGTGAGATTCACGCTGCGCGTCGTCCGCACCAGCAGCGGCATGCCCATGCGTGCCTCCAGGCCCCGCACCGCCTGGCTCAACGCGGAGGGCGACACGCCCAGCGCCCGCGCGGCGGCGGAGAACCCGCGCTTGTCCGCCACCGCGAGGAAGGCCATCAGTCCGTTGAGCTGTCCGAGGCGCACTTTGAAGTTCTCCTTCAAATCCCATGTAGCAGTCAGCGCATTTTCTTTGAAGCGCCCGGGGCGCAGTCTTCTTCACGTGAGCGGGGGGCACTGGAGCCCCCCGCGACGGACACGCGAGGAAGCGCCATGGAATACACGCGACTGGGCAACTCGGGGCTGGTGGTCTCCCGGCTGGCTTTCGGGGTGATGACGTTCGGCACGGGCAACGTCCCGAGCGTCTACAAGGTGGACACGGACGCGGCGCGCGCGCTGGTGGACCGCGCGCTGGAGGCCGGCATCAACTTCTTCGACACGGCGGACGCCTACGCGGGTGGCCAGTCCGAGGAGATGCTGGGGCGGCTGCTCGGCACCCGCCGCAAGGACGTGGTGCTGTCCACGAAGGTGGGCATGCGCACCGGAGAGGGATTGCTCGACACCGGGCTGTCGCGCCGCCACGTGCTGGCCTCGGCGGAGGCGAGCCTGAAGCGGCTGGGCACCGACTACCTCGACCTCTACATCGTCCACCGCTTCGACCCGCACACGCCCATGGAGGAGACGCTGGAGGCGATGGACCAGCTCGTGCGCAAGGGCAGCGTGCGCTACGTCGGCTTCTCCAACTGGTCCGCATGGCAGGCGGCCCGCGCAGTGGGAATCCAGGAGCGCTACCAGTGGGCGCGCTTCACCGCCGCGCAGATGTACTACTCACTGGTGGGCCGGGATTTGGAGCACGAGGTGCTGCCCTTCGTACAGGAGGCCGGCATCGGCACCATGGTGTGGAGCCCGCTGGCCGGTGGCTTCCTGTCGGGCAAGTACACGCGCGAGAGCCTCGAGGACGCGAACAACCGCCTCGCGGGCTTCGACTTCCTGCCCTTCGACAAGGAGGCGGGCTTCCGCGTAGTGGAGGTCATGCGCGAGATTGGCGAAGCCTCCCGCGCATCCGTGGCCCAGGTGGCGCTGGCGTGGCTGCTGAAAAAGCCGGGCGTGAGCACCGTGCTGTTGGGCGCGAGCAAGCTGTCGCAGCTGGAGGACAACCTGGGCGCGCTGAAGGTGAGCCTCTCCGACGAGCAGGTGCGGCGGCTCGATGAGGTGAGCCCCCACGCGCTCTACTACCCGAGCTGGTTCAACCAGCAGCTCCGCGACTCGAAGTTGCACGACGCACTCGCGCGCTGAGCGACGTCCTCCGGCGGCAGCTCGGGCCGCGAGCGTGCTAATCGAGACGCTCATGAGAAGCTGGTCGGCCCTGCTGTGCGGACTCCTGGTGACGTCGTGCGCGTCAACGAACCCCACCCAGCAACGCTGGGAGACGGCGGAAGCGGAAACCGCGGAGTGTGACGACCCCGGGGCGGACCGGTGCACCACGTTCATCTGCGGTGTGGCGGCGTGCGGCCTCTACTACTGCGAGGACGTGGACCCGGGCCGCATCGTGCGTGCGCAGGCCGTGGCGCCCGTCCGGCCCCCGATGCCTCAAGCGGTGCCGTTCCCGACACCAGCCAATCCCCAGCGCAACTGGGGCAGCATGCAGGGGCTACCCGGGGACGCGGAACCCATCTTCATCATCCCGTGGCATGAGACGGCGGAGGAGTACAAAGCGCGGCTCAAGGAAGAGCTGGAGAAGAACCCGAAGCGCACATGGGTCAAGCACCACGTGTTTCCCCAGGCCTTCAAGAAATGGTTCAACTCCAGGGGCGTCAACATCCATGAGTGGACGCTGGTCATCGACAAGCAGGTCCACCAGAACATCCACCGAGGTGCAGAGGGCGGCCCCTGGAATTGGGAGTGGCAGCACTACATCGAACAGAATCGCGGGGCGGCACCACAGGCCATCCATCTCTTCGCGATGCAGATGATTTTCCGATTCGACCTGGCAGGACCTGTTGTCCCGTACCACAGCAAGAAGACCCTTCCGCTCTTCCCTGTCGTGGAAGATGACGTCTACTGACCATGCGATTTTTCCGACTGCGAAAAGTGACGCCATCGCACTTCTCCTGGGACCTTCGTGCAGACCCCAAGTGGTTCTTGCCCGGAGTCCACTGCCCCGACTGCGATGAAATTCGCGCTGGCATTGGGGAGGCGTATCCAGCGGCGGACCTCTCGGCGTTGCCAGACCAGAGGAAGTTCCAGGCACGACTTGAAGAAGACTTCGAGGAGTTCACGCGACTGCGCGAGCTGGTGCGTCCGCTGGTACCGGAGGGTGCACAGCTCGAACCCGGAACAGCCTTTGGCCCTCTCGTCGGGAGGGGGCGCGGGCACTTCACCCAGCTCGTCTTTCCAATGCCATGGACGCTGCTCATGCGCCGGGAGGCGCTAGAACAGCTCCAGGCGGCGGGCCTGCGCGGCTTGATGGGCTGCCGCACGGAACTGCGCCTTCGGGACAAGAACCCGCCGGAGCTGCTGGAACTACAGCTCGAGCTGCGCGGGCGGTTGCATCCGGATTGCCTCCCCCGGAACCTGCCCGCCCCCTGCGCAACGTGCGAAATGGTCACGTTCAGCTTTCCGCAAGCCCCCGTCCTCGACGCCGCATCTCTACCAACGGACCGTGACCTCTTCCGGCTCGGCAACTTCTCGACCGCCATCATCGGGACAGAGCGCTTCGCGGAAACCGTGCGGCAACTCGGCTTCGAGGAAGTGGAGTTCCAGGAGCTGCCGACTCGCTAGCTGGCTGCCCGGCATCCGCTGATGGGCCGCTCGCCCCACGTGCGGCCGTCCGCGCCCCACTGTGCGGCGCCCCCGCGCATGCACAGGGGCACCCGGGACGTTAGACAGGACGACCCTCTCTGCTGGACCCCATGAGGCAGGCCCCGCATGTCGCGCGGACCGCCCGGGGGTGCGTCGGGAATGACGCGACGCAATAGCCGGTAGAGGAAATCAGCACCCTGGGAATCAGCACCCACGAGGGGGGCGAGAGAGTCACCATGTCCTGTCCACAACCGCGACCTACCGAGTTCCGTCTTCCTCTGCGAGCAGAGACCTTCTCCATCGAAGAGCACCGCAACGTGCACTGCCGCTTCTACGGCGGCTGCATCGACGTGGCGGTGAAGAAGGACTGGGACAGCTTCACCTGCGCCAAGTGCCCCATGTTCCATCAGGACCGGGCCCCGGGCGCGGACACCTACGCCTTCAACCAGCCTGCTGACGCCGGCCGGCCGTAGCCCGCTCGGCAGCAGGAGGAACGGGCCCCGGCCGAGCGCGCCTCCCGTGGGACGAGGACGCGCGAGCGCCGGGGTTCTTGCGCAGTGGTGAGGACAATCTCCGGAGCCCTTCCCCGCCCTGCCCTCCTTCCGGGAAGCGAGCCCCTGAATGTCCCACCGTCCCGTCATCGTGCTGGCCGAGGATGATTCCGTCCTGCGCGAGACGATGGTGGAAGCCCTCGAGCTGGAGGGCTACCGCGTCCTCGCCTGTGAGAATGGCTTCGCCGCGCTGAAGGCCTTCTTCGCGGAGCCCTGCGTGGACGTGCTGGTGCTGGACTGGATGCTGCCCGACATCGAGGGCAGGGACCTCATCCGGCTGCTGCACGCCCAGCGTGAACTGGCGGAGCTTCCCATCGTGCTGACCACCGGCCTGGACCTGGAGCTTCCCAGCTTCGAGGGCGCGGTGTGCCTGATGCGCAAGCCCTTCGTCCCCGGCGAGCTGTCGCGCCTCCTCCGCAGCCTCACCCACCCGGGCGGCTGCGGAGCCGCGCCGCCGCCCGCCACGCGCGTGGCCTGAACGCTGGGCGGGTGAGACACCCGTGCGCCCGCTTTCGTTCCTCGGGCCACACCCCACCGCCCCGCTGTGCGCCAGCGCACCTCGTCCTGTCTCTGGAGACACTGGGCGCAGGTGTGCCGCGGCCCCAGGTTGCCGGGCAACCGGCTTGGGCTCGGGTACGCCGCCGGACGGGAGGCGCCATGCTCCGCCAGCTGCTGCTGTCCGACTACGGAACCGAGGGCCCCTGTGCGGGCAACGGCTGGGCCCTGGTGCAGGCCGAGTTCCCCACGGTGGTGGTGGCCCCGCTGTCCGCCGGCCGGGGCATGCGCGTGCTGAGCCTGGACGTGTCCGAGTGGGGCTCGCTGGACTTCGACCC
Organism: Pyxidicoccus caerfyrddinensis; assembly: GCF_010894405.1. Lineage (GTDB taxonomy): Bacteria > Myxococcota > Myxococcia > Myxococcales > Myxococcaceae > Myxococcus > Myxococcus caerfyrddinensis. Next base: position 205,062 of record NZ_JAAIYA010000002.1, on the reverse strand, counting down.
CATCACCTGGGACGCGCGCGTCTTCGGCGCCGACGAGGCCTCCGAGCAGCTCGCGCTGCACCTGGAGGGAGCGCGGGGCGAGGCGCTCGTCCTCGCCGCGCTCGAGGTCCTCACCCGCTACCAGGGCCTCGTGGGCCGCCGCAACGAGGCGTCCGCGGCCCCGCTGTTCGACCGGGTGCTGGCGCGCCACCGGGCGCTGCATGACCTGAGCCGTCCCCTGGTGCGCGCGGACTACCAGCACGCGCTGGACGCGTGGCAGTGGGTGCTGCGGCTGCGCCCGGACGCGGACCTCGCGGTGCAGGCCGCCGCCCTCTTCCACGAAGTGGAGAAGCTGGTGTCCGAGGCGGACCGGCGCCTGGAGCACCGGGCCAGGGACACCCTGGCCTTCATGGACGCCCACGCGGGGCGAGGCGCGGAGCTGGCGCGCAAGGTGCTCAAGGAGGTGGGCACGGACGTGGCCATCTGCCAGCGCGTGAAGGAGCTGGTGACGCAGCACGAGTGCCCCGGCGAGGACCCGGACCTGGCGCTGCTCAACGACGCGGACGCGCTGTCGTTCTTCTCGCTCAACGCCTCCGGCTTCATCCGCTACTTCGACGCGGAGCTCAGCCGGCGCAAGGTGGCGAACACGCTCGCGCGCCTGCGCCCGGAGCAGCGGCGGCGGCTGGGGCAGATGCGCTTCGCCCCCACGGTGAAGAACCTCCTCGACGTGCAGCTCGCCTCCGCGTCGCTCTACGACGAAGGGACGGTCTGATTCGGCGGGAAGTCCCGCTCCCGCCACCCGACCGGGATATACGCACCGGGACGCCGTGTTACAGCTGGCAAGACACGGGCGGAGGGATGGGCACCCCATGCGGGAGCAGCGGGTCGGCACATGGCTGGAGCTCCAGGACGCGCTCTTCGCGGGCTCCTGGAACGAGCAACTGGCACGGCACCGCCCCAGCTTCGTCTTCCGGGGCATGCCGCACGTGGAGCACGACCTGTCCACGGCGCTCAACCGCCAGGGGATGTTCGTGCGGCAGGAGCGGGACCTGCTGCGCGCCTTCCGCAAGTACGCGCACGCCTCCGCCCAGCAGCAGATGACGTCCGTCTGGGACTGGCTGGCGCTGGCCCAACACCACGGGCTGCCCACGCGGCTGCTGGACTGGACGTTCAGTCCGAATGTCGCGCTGCACTTCCTCACCGAGGACACCGAGCTGGCGGGCCAGGACGGCGTGGTGTGGTGCGTGGACTACCACGAGACGAACCGCCTGCTGCCCAAGCCCCTGAAGGCCCAGCTCCAGCAGGAGGGCGCGGACGTCTTCACCGCGGACATGCTGGCCGCGGGGGCCGGGGACCTGAGCGCGTTCGACCGGCTGGCGAAGCACCCCTTCGTGCTCTTCTTCGAGCCGCCCTCGCTGGACGCGCGCATCGTCAACCAGTTCGCGCTCTTCTCGGTGATGAACGGGCCCGCGCTGCGCCTGGACGAGTTCCTCGAAGACCAGAAGAAGGGCGTGAGGAAGCTCATCATCCCCGCCGCCCTGAAGTGGGAGGTGCGCGACAAGCTGGACCAGGCCAACGTCACCGAGCGCGTGCTCTTCCCCGGCCTGGACGGGCTGAGCCGCTGGCTGCGCCGCTACTACAGCCCGCGGCCCCGCTGAAGCGTCCGCCTACGCGGGCACGTGCCGCTGGTCGTCGTAGTCCAGCGCGTGGGGGTCGTTCATCGTGGTGTCCCCCGTCAGCCCCGCCGCCCGCTGCTGCTCGACGAGCTCGCGCAGGTCCTTCACGCGCTTGTTGCCGAAGGCGCCTCCAACGATGACCGCCAGTATGAGCCCGTAGAAGATGACCACTCCCAGCAGCGTGAATCCAAGAAGCGCCATGCGGTAGACCTCCGTGTCGGGGGCCGCGCGCCAGGGACGGGCGGCCGCGTTGACTCCACCCCGTCAAGATGTGTCCTGCCGCCGTTCGCGGCGCCGCCTCCCCGGACGCTCGCCCGCTGGCCGCCCGCCACCAGGGCAGGCGGCCGGCCGGGAGCCCGTCAGCGGTTCGCGATGAAGCTCGTCATCAGGTCGGCGCAGACCTCCGGGGCCTCGTGCTGCGGGCCGTGTCCCATCTGGGGGAAGACCATCAGGGATGGCGTGGGCGTAGTTGGGGCCGTTGAGCGCGTGTGCCGCGTGCATGCGGTCGGCGCTCATGGCGGCGGTGGCGTCCGTGACGAGCGTCACGTGGTAGCCGAGCTCCATCGCGTAACGCGCCGTGGCCTCGATGCACGTATTGGCAATCATGCCGACGAAGATGAGCTTGCGGATGCCGTGCTGGGTCAGCAGCAGGTGCAGGTCCGTGTTGGCGAAGCTGTTCTGGCCCCAGTGCTCCTTGATGACGATGTCGCCCTCTTTCGGCGCGAAGTCCGGGTGCCACTCGCCGCCCCAGGTGCCGGCCTCGAAGGGGCGCAGCCGCATCACCCCCCGCTGGTCCGGGCTGGGGAAGGCCCAGTCCGCGTAGTCCCCGGGCTGGAAGCGCCGGTGCGGCGCGACGAAGACGCGCAGCCGCGCCTTCCGCACGGCGGCGGTGACGGCGCGCAGGTTGTCGAGCAACCCCACGCGCTTCGCCACCTCCTGGACGAACGGCCACATCTTGCCGCCCTCCGCGAGGAAGTCGTTGTAGGGGTCGATGAAGATCAGCGCGGTGTCCTGCCTGGAATAGGTGGATGTCATTCTCGAGCTCCGTGGTGGACCTGAGCGGAATCATGCGGAAGGAACCCGGCGCCGTCTTTTGTACTGTGGGCTGGCCGACCTGAACCTTCGTATGAGGCACCCCAACCCCCGGTACGATGGCGGGGCGTGATTGCGACGCGCATCCTCCCGGCGCTTCAACTCCCCCTCGCCGAAAGGAAGCGCTCATGGATACCAAGACGCGTCCCCATACCGTTCCCGCTGGCAAGCTCGACGGCAGCTACCTCACCACCCGGGATGGCACGCAGCTCTACTTCAAGGACTGGGGTCCGAAGGACGGCCAGCCCGTTGTCTTCTCCCATGGCTGGCCCCTCAGCTCCGACGCGTGGGAGGACCAGATGGTGTTCCTTTCCGAGCAGGGCTATCGCACCATCGCGCATGACCGCCGGGGCCACGGCCGCTCGTCACAGCCGTGGGGCGGGCACGAGATGGACACCTACGCGGATGACCTCGCCCAGCTCACCGCCGCGCTCGACCTGAAGAAGGCCATCCATGTCGGCCACTCGACGGGCGGCGGCGAAGTCACGCGCTACCTCGGCCGACACGGAACGTCACGCGTCGCCAAGGCCGTGCTCATCAGCGCCGTGCCGCCCATCATGCTGAAGACGGACTGGCACCCCAACGGCCTGCCCCGCGAGGTCTTCGACGGCATCCGCGCCGGCGTGCACAATGACCGCTCCAGCTACTTCAAGGAGCTGAGCCTGGCGTTCTACGGCTTCAACCGCCCGGGCGCGAAAATCTCCGAGGGCCTGCGCGAGAGCTTCTGGATGCAGAGCATGATGGGCTCGCTGAAGGCCGAGTACGACTGCATCAAGGCCTTCTCCGAGACGGACTTCCGCGCCGACCTCGCGAGCTTCGACGTGCCGACCCTGGTGCTGCACGGCGAGGACGACCAGATCGTCCCCATCGACGGCGGGGGGAGGCTCACCGTCACCCTGGTCAAGGGCGCGAAGCTGAAGACCTACCCGGGCTTCAGCCACGGCATGTGCTCGGTCAACAAGGACGTCATCAACAAGGACCTGCTGGCCTTCATCAAGGGCTAGCTTGCGGCGGCCGCAGCGGGGGCCTGGTGCCGCGGCAGGTACAGCCAGAAGCGCGTGCCCTCCTGCGCCGTGGACGTCACCCACAACTGCCCGCCATGGGCGCGCACGATTTCGTGGGTGATGTAGAGCCCCAGCCCCAGCCCGTTGCGCTGCGCGCTGCGCATGTCCTGGGCGCGCACGAAGGGGTCGAAGATGTGCGGCAGGCGCTCGGCGGGGATGGGCAGCCCCCGGTTGTGGACGTCCAGGCGCACGCCGTCGTCCTCGTCGCGCACGGACACCGTCACCGCCGTGTCCTCCGGTGAGTACTGCACGGCGTTGCCCACCAGGTTGGAGGCCGCCTGCGCAATCCGGTCCGCGTCCCACTCGCCCCAGCCGTTGCCGGACAGGCTCAGCTCGAAGCGGCGCTTCGGGTGCGCCACCTCCAGCTCCTCCACCACCTGCTGGAGCACGTCGTGCACGTTCATCCGCGCGCGGCTCAGCGCGTAGCCGCCGCCCAGGCGCGTGCGGGTGAAGTCGAGCAGGTCATTGATCATCCGCGCCATGCGGTCCGCGGAGATGGAGATGCGGTTGACGGCCTTGCGCTGCGGCTCGGCCAGCCCGCCGTAGCGCAGCAGCAGCGCCGCGTTGCCGGAGATGGCCTGCAAGGGATTGCGCAAGTCATGGCCGAGGATGCCGAGGAACTGCTCGCGGAACACCGCCGTCTGCCGTGCGGCCTCCTCGCGCTTGAGCCCCTCCTCCACCCGCTTGCGCTCAATCGCGTAGCGCAGGGCGCGCACCAGCAGCGGGCCCGTCACTTGCCCCTTCACGAGGTAGTCCTGGGCGCCCTGGTGGACGGCCTGCACCGCGAGCCGCTCGTCGTCCGTGCCGGTGAGCACCACCAGCGGCACCGAGGGCGCGGCCTGCAGCATGCGCGAGATGTTGCCCAGCCCGTGCCCGTCCGGCAGCGACAAGTCGAGCAGCACCGCGTCCACTCGCGCCTCGCCCACCACGCGCAGCGCGTCTCCCAGGCGCTCCACGTGAACCACCTCGAAGCGCGTGGAGGAGGCGTACTCCCGCAGCTCCTCGTGGAGGAGGCGCGCGTCGCCGGGGTTGTCCTCCACCAGCAGCACGCGCAGCGGCTGTTCGTCCGGCGCCCTCTCGCTCATGACGCCTCGGGCTTGGGCGGCAGGCGGACCACCGTCAGCCAGAAGTCGTCGATGGAGCGCACCACGGAGATGAACTGCTCCAGGTCCACCGGCTTGGAGATGTAGCAGTTCGCGTGCAGGTCATAGGTGCGCAGGATGTCCTCCTCCGCCTTGGACGTGGTGAGCACCACCACGGGGATGCGGCGCAGGGACGTGTCCCCCTTGATTTCAGCCAGCACCTCGCGCCCGTCCTTCCGGGGCAGGTTCAGGTCCAGGAGGATGAGGTCCGGCCGGGTCGCGTGGGCATGCGGGCCCTCCTTGCGCAGGAAGGCCAGCGCCTCCACGCCGTCGCGCGCCACCGACAGGGTGTTGCGCACCTTGCCCTCCTTGAGGGCCTCAATCGTCAACCGCACGTCGCCGGGGTTGTCCTCCACGAGGAGGATTTCAATCGGTCGTCCAGACTCGTCGTGATTCATCGTGCCTCAGGCTCCTGGGTGGACGGCGCGGCGGGCAGGGTGAACCAGAACGTCGCTCCCTTCCCCTGCTGGGACTCCAGGCCGATGCGGCCGCCATGGCGCTCGACAATCTTCTTGCAGATGGCGAGCCCGATGCCGGTGCCCGGGTACTCCTCCTTGCCGTGCAGCCGCTGGAAGATGACGAAGATGCGGTCGAAGTACTGCGGGTCGATGCCGATGCCCCGGTCCTTTACCGTGAAGCGGACCTCCGTGCCCCGCTGTTCTCCCGATACCTCCACGTGAGGGGGCTCGGCGCCGTGAAACTTGAGCGCGTTGCCGACGAGGTTCTGGAACACCTGGGCCAGCTGCGTCTCGTCCGCGAGCACCGGGGGTAGCGGGCCGGCGTGCACCGTGGCCCGGGACTCCTGGATGGCCGCCTGGAGATTCGCCGTGGCCCGCTCCAGCGCCCGCCGCGCGTCACACGGCTTCGGCTTCATGCCACGCGTGCCCACGCGCGAGTACGTCAGCAGGTCCTGGATGAGCCGCTGCATGCGGTTGACGCCGTCCACCGCGTAGCCGATGAACTCGTCCGCGTCCGCGTCCAGCTTCCCCTTGTAGCGGCGGCCCAGCAACTGGGTGTAGCTGGCCACCATGCGCAGCGGCTCCTGCAAGTCGTGCGAGGCCACGTAGGCGAACTGCTGCAATTCCTCGTTGGAGCGGGCCAGCTCCTGCGCGTGCTGCTTGAGGGCCTCTTCCGCGCGGCGGCGCTCCACGCCCTGGGCGATGGAGTCCGCCACCGTGGCCAGCGCCGCCACCGCGTCCTCGCCCAGCGACTGGCGGGTGTAGATGCCCAGCACGCCCACGAGCTGCTCTTTCACCAGCAGGGGGATGCCCGCGAAGGCGTGGATGCCCCTCTCCCGCACCCACGCGGCATCCAGCACGCGGGGGTCCGACTCCAGGTGGTCGGACCAGAGCTGCTGGCGCGTGCGGGCCACGTCGCTCACCATGCTCGCATCCTTGAGGAACAGCCGGCCCCACCGCTCACGGGGCGGGGCCAGGGAGCCGGCGTTGCCCGCCAGCTCCAGCGTCTCCGTGGCGCGCACGTGCAGCCACAGCCGGGCCACCACGGCCTCCAGGTGCTTCGCCAGGGCCTGGGCGCAGTCCTGGAGGATGTCCGAGACGGTGCCCTCGCGGGACAGCGCGTGGCTCACCTCCGCGCGAAGTGCCTCCAGCCGGCGAGCGGCCTTCTCGCGCTCCAGCCGGCGGGCGCCCTCCTCCGCGCGGAGCTGCGCGCTGATGTCCGAGTTGGTGCCCACCCACTCGCGCACGCTTCCATCCGCGTTGAGCATGGGCACGCCGCGCGCCTTCGTGGGCGTATAGGTGCCGTCCGGGCGGCGCACGCGGTACTCCACCTCGTAGGGCGCGCGCGCCACCACCGCGGCGTGCCAGGCGCGGGCCGCCAGCTCGCGGTCGTCCGGGTGGATGGCGTCCAGCCACCCCCGGCCCCGCCACTGCTCGTACGTCTGCCCGGTGAAGGCGCGCCACGAGGGGCTGTCCTCCACGATGTCGCCCTCCGGGTGCGTCACCCACACCGCCTGGGCCGTGGCGGAGACCAGCGAGCGGAAGCGCTCTTCCATCCGGCGGGCGTCCTGGAAGAGGCGCGCGTTGTCCAGCGCCACCGCCGCCTGGGACGCCACGCCCTCCACCAGGCGCGCGTGCTCCGGCCGGAAGCGCCCCGGCTCCGGGTGCCCGAAGAACAGCCCGCCGAGGACCGCCCCCGAGCGGCTCTTCACCGGCACGGCGAGGTAGCTGCGCACGGGCAGGTGTCCCCGCGGCATGCCGTGGTAGGGCGCGTTCTTCCCGTAGTCGGGGTGCTGCGTCACGTCGTCCAGCAGCAGCGTGCCCTCGCCGCGGAAGGTGGGGCCGAAGATGGCGGTGGCGCGCGGCATGGGCATGTGCGCGAAGGCCTCGCGCGGCGCGCCGGTCAGCGTGTAGAGCATGTACGAGTCACCGCGCTCGTCCACGCGGTTCTCGAAGAAGGCCCCGAAGGCGGCGCCGGTGACGGCCACCGTCTCGTCGGTGATGCGCTGCACGAGCTTCGTGGCGTCCAGCTCGGACGCGAGCGAGCCACCGATGCGCATCAACAGCTCCGCGAGGGTCCGCTCCGCCTCGCTGCGGCGCAGGGCCTCCTGTGCGTCGCGGTACAGGCGCGCGTTGTCCACCGCGAGCGCGGCGCGCGCGGCGAGCTGCTCGGCGAGCGGAATGTCCTCGGACGAGAAGCGCCGGCCCGACTCGGCCGTGACGAGCGTGAGCGCGCCCAGCGTGCGCCCGCGCGCCTTCAAGGGCAGCACCAGCGCCGAGCGCAGCCCCAGCTCGCGGGAGATGCGCAGGTGCTCCGCGTCCCGGGCACCGGCCACCAGCAGCCCGTCCGGGATGTCCGGCAGCAGCACCGGCTGGCCCGTGCGGATGACGGCCAGCACGCCGTACGGGTCCTCCAGGTTGGGCGGGTAGCGCACCCGCAGCTCCTCGGCGAAGCGCACCTTGCTCGGGTCCACGTGCGCCACGCCCACCTGCCGCGTGGAACCGTCCTCGCTGGCGATTTCGATGGCGCACCAGTCCGCGAGCCGGGGCACCGTCAGCCGCGTCAGCGCCGCCAGCGTGGCCTCGTAGTCCAGCGGCGAGGCGGACAGCAGCGCGCTGGCCTCGTCCATGAGGCGCATGGAGTCCACGGCGCGCTTCTGGTCGTCGATGTCCGTGCAGGTGCCGAACCAGCGGACGACGCGGCCGCTGTCGTCTCGCACCGGGCGCGCGCGGCCGAGGAACCAGCGCCACGCCCCGTCGTGGCGGCGGCAGCGGTGCTCCGCCTCGTAGGGCTCGCCGGTGCGCAGCGAGTGGTCCCAGCGCCTGCCGGCCTCCACCAGGTCATCCGGGTGGAAGGCCCGCCGCCACCCCGCTCCCGCCGTCTGCTCGGGGGTGAGGCCCGTGTACTCGTACCAGGGCGCGTTGTAGTACTCGTGGTAGCCATCCGGGCGCGCAATCCAGATGAGCTGGGGAATGCTCTCCGCGATTTGCTGGAGGACGTCCCCCGGGAGCAGCCCCGCCAGCAGGTCCGTCGCCGCAGGCTCCGGAGGACTGGAGAGTGGGTGGGTCATGGGAGGCACCCGACGTTAACAGCCCGTCCGCGCCCCACCCTTTCGCCGGGGGAAAGCCTTTCCGGCAGCCGACAATCGCCCCCGAGGGCAGTCCCCTCTCCGAGCGTGCGGGCGGCAGTCGTCTCTCACGCCGACCCGTCACCCGGACTCAGCCGTCCTTCGTGGCCGGCGCCTCGTGCGCGAGCAGGGCGCGCAGCACGCGCTCACCCGTGGCCGGAATCTGATTGAGCCGCGCGCCGGTGGCATGGCGGATGGCGTTGATGATGGCGGGGGCCGCGCCCACCACGCCCACCTCCGCCACGCCCTTGGCACCGAAGGGCCCGGGCCCGAAGGCACGCTCCAGCAGGACGGGGTGGATGGCGACGGGCACGTCGAGCGCGCCCGGCACCTTGTAGCCACTCATGGAGGGATTCACGAGGTGGCCGTCCTTCCACACCAGCTCCTCCGTCAGCGCGTAGCCGAGCCCCTGGACGAAGCCGCCCTGCACCTGCCCCGCCGCCGCGGCGGGGTTGAGCGCCCGGCCCACGTCGTGGACGCACCACGCCTCCAGCACGTCGACCTTGCCCGTCACCTCGTCCACCTCGACTTCGGCCACCTGCGCGGCGAAGACGAAGAAGCCGTTGCCCATGGAGGGAAGCCCCTCCACCTTCGTGCGGCGCGTGTCGAGCTGCCACGCGGGGAACAGCCAGCGCGAGGAGGCGATGATGGGCCCGCCCGCGACATAGAGCGCATACCCGGAGATGGCTCCGAAGGTGGTGGACAGGCCGGGCTCGCCCCGGACGCCTACGACGCCGCCGGGCCGAAGCTCGAGCTGCTTCACGGGACGCTCCAGAATCGCGCTGGCGTGCTCGAAGAGCTGCTCGCGAACCTGCTCACACGCCTCGGTGATGACGTGCCCCACGGTGAAGGTGGTGCGGGTGCCGCCGGTACACCAGTCATACGGAGACGTGTCCGTGTCGGGGCGGCTGAAATTGATTTGCTCCAGTGAAAGCCCCAGCGCGCCCGCGGCCACCTGCGCGAGCGCCGTGTCCGAGCCCTGACCGGTGTCCACCGCGCCGGTGCTCACGTTGACGGTGCCGTCCTCGTTGAGCCGCACGGTGGCGCTGGAGCCCAGCAGCGCGGACACGTGCCCCACGGCCGCGATGCCGAGGCCGCGCCGCTTTCCGGGACTCGTGGTGGACGGGCGCTCCCGGCGCCGGTGCCAGTCCGAGACTTCGCGGGCCTTTTCCAGGCAGGCGCGCAGCGTGCCGCTCTCCACCGGCGCGCCGCCCAGCCACTTCTCGCCCGTCTCCAGCGCGTTGCGAAGGCGCAGCTCGATGGGGTCCATGCCCAGCGCCTCTGCGAGCCGGTCCACCTGGATTTCGCTGGCGAAATGGACCTGCGGATTGCCGAAGCCACGGAACGCGCCGGCGCGGAGCTTGTTGGTGTAGACGCTCCAGCACTCCACGTCGACGTGGGGGATGCGGTACGGCCCGCGCGAGAAGTAGCTGCCGATGGCCGCGACAAAGGGCCCGTCGTCCGCGTAGGCCCCGGTGTCGTAGTGGATGCGCACCTGACGGGCGAGGATGCGTCCGTCCCGCGTCGCGCCCGTGCGCATGTAGATGCGGGCCCCGTGGCGCGAGCGCATCATCCGCATGTCGTCCGTGCGCGAGAAGGTCAGCCGCACCGGCGCGCCGGCCGCCTTCGCCAGCGCCACGGTGATGGGCTGGTTGGTGGACTCCACCTTGCCGCCGAACGCGCCGCCCACGCGGGGCACCTGCACGCGGATGCGGGACATGGGCACGGCCAGCGCCTCGGCGGTGATGGCCTGCACCCGGAACGCCGTCTGCGTGGACGTGTGAATCGTGATTCGGCCGGTGTCCGGGTCCACCGCCGCCAGCGTGGTGCACGGCTCCAGGTAGACGTGCTGCTGCGCGGGCGTCTCGTAGACGTCCTCGATGATGGCGTCGCACCGCGCCCACACCTTGTCGGGCTCGCCCTCCACCAGCCGGATGTGCGTGGCGACGTTGGGGTGCCCCTCGCCGCGCGGTGCGTGAATCACGGGCGCATCCGGTCGCAGCGCCGCGTCGACGTCGAGGGCTGCGGGGAGGACTTCGTACCGGATGTCGATGAGCTCCAGTGCCCTGCGCGCGGTGGGCAGGTCCACCGCGGCGACGGCGGCCACGGGCTCGCCCGCGTAGCGGACCTTGCCCCGCGCGAGCAGCGGCTGGTCCTTGATGACGGGGCCGATGTCGACGGGCGGCAGGTCCTCGGCGGTGAGCACGGCGCGCACGCCGGGCAGCGCCTTCGCTCGCGAGGTGTCATACGCGAGGATGCGCGCATGCGGGTGCGGGCTGCCCAGCAGGGCGCCGTGCAGCATGCCGGGCAGGACGAGGTCATCGGTGTAGAGCGCGCGCCCCGTCACCTTCTCGCGTGCGTCCGGCTTGGGCACGGACTGGCCCACGACTTCGCCCACGGGCACCGGTACGGGCTTCGGCTTCGCGTCGTGGCTCATGGACGCCCTCCCACCGAGGCAATGGCCTCCACGACGCGGGCATAGCCCGAGCACCGGCACACGTTGCTGCCGAGCGCGTGTCTGACTTCATCCAGCGTGGGGGACGGGTTGCGCGCGAGCAGCGCCTTCGCGGCCAGGACGATGCCGGACATGCAGAAGCCGCACTGCACCGCGCCGTGCTGGACCAGGGCGCGCTGCACCGGATGCAACTCGCCGCCGGACTCCACGCCTTCGATGGTGCGGATGTCACGGCCGCCCAGCCGCGCGGGCAGGGACAGGCACGAGAGCATGGGCAGGCCATCCACGAGGACGGTGCACGCCCCGCAGTCCCCCGCGTCGCAGCCGCGCCGGGTGCCCGTCATGCGGAGTTCCTCGCGCAGCACGTCCAGCAGCGTCCGCTCCGGGGCCACCGTGAGCGCGTGCTGCGCGCCGTTGATGGTGAGTGAGAGGGAAACCTTGTCAGACATGGGCCAGCTCCCGGGCCTGGGACAGGGCGCGGCCGAGCAGGCGCGGAATGAGCATGCGCCGGTACTCCGCCGAGCCACGGACATCATCGAGGGGCGCCGAGGCCTGGACGAGGAGCCGTCCCGCCTCGGCCACGTCGCGCGCCTCCAGCCTGCTGCCCACGAGCACCGCGTCCGCCGCGTCCACGTGGAGGGGCACGGGGCCACACGAGCCCAGCACCACGCGCGCGTGACTGCACGTCTCGCCGTCCATCGCCAGCACCAGCGACACGGACACCGTGGGGTAGTCGGCGGACACGCGGCTGAACCGGAGGTGGTGGCCCACCGCGCCGCCGAGGCCCCGGGGGAGGAAGACGCGCGTGAGCAGCTCGCCCTTCCCCAGGGACGTCTGGAAGGCGCCCACGAGGAGCTGCTCGACGGGGAGGCTCCGCCGGCCGGCGGGGCCCGCGACTTCGACGCGGGCCGAGGCGGCGACCAGGGCCGCGGGCAGCTCCGTCTTCGGGTCGGCGAGGCACAGGGAGCCGCCCAGCGTGGCCATGTTGCGGATGGCCGGGTGCGCGAGCTGGCTCGCCGCGCTGCGGACCACCTCCATGGCCCCGCGCAGGCGCGCCTCGGTGGCCACGGCGCGGTGGATGGACATGGCGCCCAGCCAGAGCCCCTCCGCGCTCTCCGTGGTGGTGGCCAGCTCGTCGATGCGGTGCAGGCTGACCAGCATCGCGGGCGCGACCTGGCCCGCGTTCATCCTCGACACCAGCGAGGCGCCTCCCGCGAGGCAGCGCGCATCATCGTGGGTGGAGAGGAGTGCGAGCCCCTCCTCCACCGTCTCCGGCTCCGCGTATCTCATCGCGTCACCCCCCAGTGCTCCAAGGCGGTTCGACCTTCCAGGGTAGCGCAATCAAGTTACGAGAAAAAGGACTGTCGCCCGGCGGACAGACAAACCAGACACGAGGGCATTCCCTTACAAATACTTGCAGTACAATTGCACCAGGCCTTCAGACGCGGGCCAGACTAAGGGCAATCCACTACAAGCGTTTGAGGGGTCATGCACCCGACTCGCCGACCCAATTCCTCTCAGTCAGGCCAGGTCGCCGTCGAGACCGCGCTCGTGGTCCCGATGATGGTCTTCCTCGTGCTGGGCATCATCCAGCTCGGCATGGTGCACCACGCGCGGCTGATGACGGAGTACGGCGCCTACCGTGCCGCGCGGGCCGGCATCGTCAACCATGGGGACTGCGGCATCATGGAGCGGTCCGCGATGGTGGCGCTGCTTCCCACCGTGGGGCCCCTGCGGGGCGTCATCGCGGGTCGTGTCGACACCCTGGACCGGACCATCGAGGTCAATCGGGCGTACACCGCCGCGGTCTTCACGGCCCAGGGACTGCCGCCCCGCGACACGTTCTATCCGCAGGGCAACCTGCCCCTGTTTCGGGTGGAGGTGGTCAACCCGAAGAAGAGCCAGCTCTCCAGCCTGTTCGGCACCTACGGCTCCCACATGCAGGGGCGGGAGATTGACTACGACGACGTGCGGGACGACCGCGTCATCGAGGCCAACCTGCTCTCGGTGCGGCTGACCTACTTCTACGAGCTGCGCATCCCCTTCGCGAACTGGCAGCTCCACAGCTTCTACATGGGACGTGAGTACCTGGACGGACTGCGCGGCGTGCAGTTCGAGAACAAGCGCGTCGGGGGACAGTCCGCCACGCAATACCTGGAGCGCCGGGGCGCCGAGCGGGGTGGAGACTTCGAAGGCGTGGCCAGACAGGCGGAGAGCGGCCGGTACGTCATGCCCCTGGTCTCCACCTGGTCCATGCGCATGCAGTCCAACCTCCTGGGCAACGACCGGTACGGACCGGGCCGCTGCGCCACCGACACCTGAGCCGCCGGACGACCCGGACGGGAGTTCAATGTTTGGCCTCTTGAGAAGGCTGCGCCGTGACGAACGTGGGCAGGCCATGGTCATCGGCGCCGTGGCCATGCTGGTGCTGGCCGTCAGCGTGATGGCGTCCGTGAGCATCGGGCACGGCGTCTACGAGAAGATAAAGCTCCAGGACGCCGCCGACGCACAGGCCTACTCCTTCGCGGTGAAGGAGGCCCGGGCCTACAACTTCCTGGCCTACACCAACCGCGCGATGATCGTGCACTACTCGGCCATGCTCACGGTGATGTCCTATGTGAGCCACGCCGTGTACCTGGACCAGACCGTCCGCGTCGCGGCGAGCGTGCTCAAGGTCATTCCAGGCATCGGCGCCATCTTCGCGGCGGTGGAGCAGGCCATCCGGGTGTGGAAGACCGCGGTGGAGACAGTTGCCCGCGTCCTGATACCCATATTGACAGGGCTCAATGTCGCGCTCTGGCTCGCCCAGGAAGCGATGATGCTCGGCACCGTGAAGGACCTGTTCCTGGCCAAAGACCCGAACGGCGTCTACCAGGGCACGGACCCCAATGCCCGGCCGGGCTTCGTCACGTCGGGCAGCTCCCTCCCGGACCAGGAGACGCTGGACGGGAACGACATCGCCAACTTCTCCAACATGAAGAACTTCCTCCACGCCATCGACGATGGCCCCCACAGCAGCGAGACCAGCTTCAGCCTGACCGACCCGACGGGGCTCCGGCAGCGCTCGAAGCTGCTCAAGGACAACGCGCTCTCCGACCCGGACATGGCGAAGTACCGGCTGCTGATGGGCAACCTGGCCAACGCCGTGCGGCGGGAGTGGACCGCGGTGGGCAAGGGCCCCTTCCTCATCGGGCGCAGGTGGGACCTCAACCTCTGCATCCTCATCGGGCAGGTCCGCATCGACAAGGTGGCCGACAGTCAAATCAAGAGCTTCTCGGAGACCTTCGAGGGCAACCGCAAGGACCAGCTCTTCGCCTCGGACGACGTCAAGATTGAGGCGCGCGCGGGGTGCTTCGGCATCTTCCCCTGGAAGACCCTCTTCGAGCTGCGCTTCCGCGCCGCCGCGGACGCCCGGGATGGGTTCCACCAGGAGAATGGCTCCACCAAGACCGACCGGCATCACCGCTGGACGGGCATCACGCCCTTCCTGACGTCGGACACGAGCTTCATCAAACCCTGGCAGAACCACTTCAGCTACCCGTGCAACATCATCATCCTGACCAAGGACATGATGCCCGCCGACGACAGGGAGGACAAACCCTTCCACATGGAGAACCTCTCCCGGAACGCCTTCATGGAGGGGCAGGGCTCCAAAAAGCGCGATGACCCGGACGAAGGCATTGGAGGCGGCTTCCTCGACATGACGTGGCAGGCCGTGGGCGGCCTCAACGGCGAGCGGGACGTCGATGCCTGGGCCTTCCGGAAGAAGACGGGAGGCATGATGGCGATGGCGGTGGGCCGCGCCATCTATCACCGCCCGGGCGACTGGAAGGAGGAACCCAACTTCTTCAACCCGCTCTGGACGGCGCGCCTGGCGCCCGTGAAGACGCACTGGGAAGAGAAGATGCTGAAGGCGTTCATTCCCGAGTGGGACATCTCCGACAGGGACTTCAGCAATGCGCTCAGCTACTGACCGGTGCCTCTCGAGCGCCCCCAGGCACCGACGCCAGCGGGGTGCGGCGACGGTGGAGCTCGCGCTGCTGGCCCCCATGCTGGTGGTGCTGGTCCTCTGGGCGAACTACTTCTGGGAAGTGCAACGCGTCCGCCTCAAGGCCGCGGAGGTGGCGCGCTATGTGTCCTTCGAGCGCACGGTGCGCCAGGACGTGGACGCCATCGCCGCCGAGGCCTATGCGCGCTACAAGGACCTCGACGGCTCGACGAAGACGGGGGAGCTGGGAACGGCCTACCGCAACCGGCTCACCCTCACCGTCCAAGCGGAGGACGCCCCGGCGCCCCTCAAGTCCGAAGGGATATCGGAGCGGGGCGGCCTGGGAGGCGCCGGCGGGCTGCTGGGCGCGGCCGCCGGTGCGCTCGGCGGCACCGCGGAGGCGGTCGCCCGGCAGATGGACCTGGACCCGAGCAAGGGGGCCGTCCGGACGACGGTGGAGGTCCACATCGAGAACGGCATCATCCCCAGCCAGATTGCCCTCTACACCACCGGCTTCGATGGCCCGTGGCTGGACCTCCACTTCACCGAGGAGTTCTACGTCTTCCATGACACGTGGCGCGCCTGGGCGCCCGGAGACGACCCGAACAACAGCTACCCCATCGTGGAGCAGCACACCTACGACCGGACGAGCCGCATCGTCTACGCGGGCCTGGCACAAGGGGGCGGAGGCGCGCTGAACGCCATCGGCAACATGCTCTCGGTGCTCGGGCTGGACTACCCGCTCGACGATTCCTACATGCGGGACTCGGTGCTGATGCGCGAGGTGGGCGCGAATGGCCACTACCCGGCCACGCGCCCCACCCGCACGGTGCCAGGAGACGTGCTCCAGGCGGCCTACTGGCGCAATGACACCCGGGGCTGTTTCAACAGCTGTGAGCCGCAGGCCATCAAGCAGAAGCGGGGCCTCGTCAGCCGCACCGACTACGGCGACAACTGGCCCATGCGCGCCTACAACTGCCGCGGCGCGTTCTTCCAGGGCGCCATCAAGTCCGAGGCCCCCGAGTCCGTCTATGCGGACCCCTCCACCCTCGGAGCCATGGCCCGCGGCTACCACAACTACGGAGGAGCCAACGCGTGCGAGTGATGCGCACCGGCCTGCGGCCCGCGCGGTACGGAGCCACGGACACATGAAGCCGCTGTCGGACCGGACGGGCCACCTCACGCGCTGGGTCGGCCTGGGGGGACTGCTGCTGCTGGTGGCCACCGCGGCCCTGCTGCGCGAGCCTCCGCCCCCACCCGTCCCCGCGCCCACGCTGGCGCCAGCCTTCCCACCCCCCGTGCAGCCCGTGCCGCGGGTGGGGACGGGCCGCATGCAGCGCCTCTTCCCGGACTATCCGAAGGCCACCGTCATCCCCATGGGGCGCCTGGAGGCCAACGGCAACCCGATGGAGATGGCGTACTTCGAGACGACGAGCCCCGCCGCCGAGGTGCTCGAGTTCTACGCCCGCGAGTTCCGCCGACGCGGGCACCGCGTCGTCAACCAGCCGGACGGGACCGGGGGCGGAGCGGTCAACTACTACGACGCCACCCGCGGCGCGCTCGTCTCCGTCACGGCCATCGGACTGGGCGGCAAGGAGCCGCGCACCATGGTCTTCCCCTCCATCGTCGATGCCCCCGAGGGCGTCCACCTCAAGAGCAGCGTGCCGGACTCGCTGCCCCGCCCTCCCGGCGCGATGACGGTGCTGCGGGTCGACGACCGCAACCCGGGCCCCTCGGAGGGAAGCACCACCGTCACCGAGGTGGCTCCCGGCACCCCGAGCATGCTCGCCGGCTTCTACCTCGCGCAGCTCCGGGAGCGCGGCTTCTCGCAGGTGGACTCGCGCTCCGCGGAGCACGGCGTGGAGCTGCGCGACTTCGAGCGGCCCGGCGAGCACCTCTCCCTCTCGCTCTCCCCCGTCGCGAAGGACGGACTGCCCGAATCGCTCGTCACCCTGGTCCTGGAGCGGACCCCGTCGACCGAGGAGCACCCACCATGAACGGATGGCTTTCCCGCTCGTACCGCTGGCTCGTGCGCTCCCGCTCGCGCGGTCAGGCCGCCGCGGAGTTCTCACTGTTGCTGATGGTGCTGATGCTCGGCGCGCTCGGCATCACCACCTTCGCGCCGGACATGTTCGCGGCCTTCACCATGTACGTGTGCGGGTTCTACATCGTGCTCGGGTACCCGCTGGGTTGAGCGGCGCCGGCCCCCTATTGTCCCGGCGTCCGGGGGATGGCGATGGGCACCGAGCCCAGCTCCGGGCGGGCGCCGGTGCCCGTCTTCCGGGCCACCCAGGTGGCCTCGGTGTCACGGATGGACTCCACGCCGAACACCGGCACCTTCGGCGTGGAGACCACCGTCACCGCGGCCCCTGTCTCCCGCCGGAAGGTGCGCTGGCGAGCCCTTCCCGCGAAGGCACCGCCCCGCAGCTCGGTGTCCGTCTCCGCCGTCAGCGCGCCTCGCAGCTCGGGCTGGTCCATGTACAGGTCGACGGGAATGGAGATGGGCGCATTGGGCGGGACGGAGACGGCCAGCCGCTCCACCATGGGGCGCGTGCCCCCGATGACCCAGACCACCACCAGCGTGCGCGGCTTCGTGCCGTAGTCCAGCTCCACCTGGTACAGCGGGCTGCCATCCTCGCGGCGAATCGCCTCGCCCACGACGGCGGCGCGCACCGGGAAGCGCCCCTGCTTCGAGCTGAACTCGTACTCCACCCAGGTGCCGACCACGGGCTGGAACGTGCCGTAGAGCAGCGGTGGAGGGACCAGGGCCCGCGCCTCGGCCAGGCGCGAAGGGTCCACGACGGTGCCCCCATCCTCCAGCGCCGGAGTGCCGGCGTCGGTCATGGGAGCCGCCCCAGGCCCCGCGGCGCCGCCGTCAGCGGCCAGCGCCACCGTCGTGCCAAGCAACAGCTTGCCGCAGAGCAACACCGTCGGAAGGCGGGCCATGGAAGCCACACTATCAAGGGCCCTGTCTTGGATTCGAGACAAAAGCCAGACATCGGAGAGCGTCAATGAGCAGGGCATGGGTTGTCATGGGAGCACTGCTGTGCCTCCTGGCCTCACCGGTGCGCGCCCAGGAGTCCGCACCCGGAGGGATGCTCGGACTGCCGCTCGTCGTCCGCGAGGGCGGCTGGGCGCGCTACGTGGCGGAGTCCTCGGACGGGCCCACGCAGTTCGTGGTCAGGGTCGGTGCGCCCGGGAAGCACGGCGGCCGGAGCGGCCGGTGGCTCCTCCTCGAAATCGAGGTGCCCTCCACGGGCCGCGTCGCCCTGCACTTCCTCGTCGAGGGAGAGCGCTTCACGGCCGACAAGGTGCTCCTGCTGCGGGTGCTGGTGCCCGGACAGACTCCGCGCGAATCCTCGGACGCCTTCGCCGACGCGAAGCAGCCGCCGCGGCAGCCTCGCGTGCTCCGACGGGGCACGGAGACGGTCGCCGGCCGGAAGCTCGAGGTGACGGAGTACTCCTATCCGGAGGGGCTCACCGCGGAGTGGTCTGCCTCGGTGCCCGCGCTGGGACTGGTCCGCGTGTCCGGGCCCCAGCCCTTCCAGCTCGTCGCCTTCGGCACCCGGGGAGACCCCTGGAAGGGCGCGGCGGCGCCCTGAGCGTCAGGGCCGCCCCGGGCGCGAGGCGAGTCCCGCCTGGAGGAGCTTCCCGCGCACGGTGCCGGCGTCCGCGTCGGCGAGCCGGGCCTCCAGGTGCAGCGCCATGCCGCGCCCCGCCAGGAGGAGCACGCGGGGCAGGCCCTCCTCCTGCTTGTGCAGGCTGAACCACTCCAGCTCCGAGAAGCGCGTCCGCCGGCCCAGCGGGTCGATGAAGCTGTCACCTCCCAGGAAGAGGGCGGGCACGACACGCAGGCCGAGACCTCCGAGCCACGCGGCCAGCCCCAGGCAGAACGTCCCCAGGGCGGGCCTCCCCTCCGTGTAGAGGAGGTGCAGTCCCAGGAGCCCCAGCACGCCCATCGCCATGAGCACCTGCACATAGGTGCCGACCCGCGCATGGGCCTCGAGGACCCGCAGCACGCGGGCCCGCGCCAGCACCCACGCGCCATGGAGGGACAGGAGCGCGAGCCCCACCGCCGCCACGGCCACGCCCAGGTCAATCATCCCCCGGCGCCCGCCCAGCGCCTGTGACTCCCGGACGAGCCCCACCGCGCAGCCGCTGAAGAACACCAGCGCCAGCACCTGGAAGCCGACAGCAAAGCGTGGGAACGAGGGGCTCTTCATCTGTTGCTCCGAGCGCATCACATCACCGGTGGCTTGGGCATACGGGGAAACCGTCGACTCCCGTCAGGTAGCCGACCAGGCAGGCGCCAGCCCTGCTTCACGCCCTGCCCACGGACGGACGGCACCGGAGCGCCCCTACATGGCGGGCCTGCCTGCCCGTCATCAACCTTCCCTGACGGACGTGCCTCGGTGGGGGTGCCTGCGTCCGGGGAGCGTGAGTCCCATGTGGAGTCCATCGTTCCGCAGAGCGAAACGCACGCCCTGGCGGTCGCGAAGTCCGCGCGAGGGAGTGCTGGGCCCCAGGACGGCGGCAATCACTTTCGCGGTGCTGGAGGTGCTGTCCCTGCGGCGCGCAGCGGGCGGCGGGCTGACGCGCGCACGCGCGAATCGCGGGCTGGCCATCGCGGCCCTGGGGGGCGCGACGCTGCGGCTGCTGAAGTCCCGCCTGGACTACCTGCGCCAGGGGAACCGGCGGGTCCGCCGCCTGGCACCTGCCACGACGCGAGAGCCTCTCAAGACGGCGCTCGCCATGGCGGTGCTCGGCGCGCTGGCGCTGCCGCTCATGCGGGAGCAGGAGGCGAAAACGCCGACCCGACGGAGGCCCACGCCACCGCCCGGGAAGGAAGCCGCGTCCGCGCGCTCGGTAGATGACGGTGGCGAGGACTGGGACGACCTGGGCCTCAACGGGGCCATCGCGTCCTGGTAGCGCTCCTGGTAACACCGGGCGCATGACCGCGCCTCGCCCCAACCCGCTGCTGTCGGACCGCGACGTGGACTTCCAGCTCTATGAGGTGCTGGACGCCGCGTCCCTGTGCGCGCTGCCCGCCTTCTCCGAGCACTCGCGCGACACCTTCACCCTGCTGCTGGACAGCACCCGCCGCTTCGCACGCGAGGTGCTCTACCCCACCTACCGCCCCATGGACGCGGAGCCGCCGGTGTTCAAGGACGGCCGCGTCCACGTGCACCCGCTGATGCGCAAGCTCTACCCGCAGCTGGTGGAGCTGGGCCTGCTCACCGCCACGCGGCCGCCGGAGGTGGGCGGGCAGCAGCTGCCGCTCACCGTGCACGCGGTGTCCAGCGCGTACCTCATGGCGGCCAACCTGAGCGCCTACGCGTACGTGGGGCTGACGCTGGGCGCGGCGCACCTGTTGGAGGTGTTCGGCTCGCCCGAGGTGCAGGCCATGTTCATGGAGCCCCTGTACCGGGGCGAGTGGACGGGCACCATGGCCCTCACCGAGCCGCAGGCGGGCAGCAGCCTCGCGGACGTGAGGACGCGCGCCACGCCCGCGCCGGACGGCACCTGGCGCATCCAGGGCTCCAAAATCTTCATCAGCGGCGGCGACCAGGACTTCACGGACAACGTCATCCACCTCACGCTGGCGCGCACCGAGGGCGCCGAGACGGGCGTGAAGGGCATCTCCCTCTTCGCGGTGCCGGCGCGGCGGCTCGAGGGCGGGAAGCTGGTGGACAACGATGTCCGCGTGGCGGGCGTCATCCACAAGATTGGCTGGAAGGGCATCCCCAGCCTCGCGCTCAACTACGGCGAGGAGGGCAACTGCCACGGCTGGCTGGTGGGCCCGCCCGGACGCGGGCTGGCGTGCATGTTCCAGATGATGAACGAGGCCCGCATCATGGTGGGCATGAACGGGGTGGCCACCGCGCTGGTGGCGTACCACGAGGCGGTGGCCTACGCGCGCGAGCGCCCCCAGGGCCGACCCGCCGGCATCCGCGACGCCACGCGCCCGCAGTCGCCCATCATCGAGCACGCGGACGTGCGGCGCATGCTGCTGCGGCAGAAGTCGATTGTAGAGGGCGGCCTCTCGCTGCTGCTCGCCGCGTCGTACCAGGCGGACGTGGCGCTGCATGGAACGGACGAGGACTCGCGCAAGCGCGCGCAGCTGCTGGTGGACCTGTTGACGCCGGTGGCGAAGACGTTCCCCGCGGAGCGGGGCTTCGAGTCCAACGCGCTCGCGGTGCAGGTGCACGGCGGCTACGGCTACTCCAGCGAGTACCTGCCGGAGGCGTGGCTGAGGGACCAGAAGCTCAACAGCATCCACGAGGGCACCACCGGCATCCAGGGCCTCGACTTGCTCGGGCGCAAGGTGGTGGCGGGAGGCGGCGCGGCGCTGCAGTCCTTCGGCGAGGAGGTCG
This sequence comes from Pyxidicoccus caerfyrddinensis, assembly GCF_010894405.1. Classification (GTDB taxonomy): domain Bacteria; phylum Myxococcota; class Myxococcia; order Myxococcales; family Myxococcaceae; genus Myxococcus; species Myxococcus caerfyrddinensis. The sequence continues at coordinate 183,706 of NZ_JAAIYA010000002.1, read as the reverse complement.
CGGCGACGGTGGCGCGGGCGCGCAAGGCGGGCGTGGAGGCGGCGTGGTGCGACGCGCTGGAGGCGGCGCTGGGCGAGGTGGCGGAGGTGGTGGGCGCCCTGGGCGCGCGCGGCATGTCCGGCGAGGTGGAGCTGATGCTGCGCCACAGCGCGGACTTCCTGGACCTGTTCAGCGTGCTCGCGGTGGCGTGGCGCTGGCTGGCCCAGGCGGCGGCGGCGAAGGAGGGCCTGGCGCGCGGCGGCGACGGGGACTTCTACGAGGGCAAGCTGGCGGCCGCGCAGTACTGGTTCGCCGTGGAGCTGCCCCGCGTGCCCCTGCTGGCCTCGCTGTGCCGGACGGGCGAGGACTCCTACGCTCGCATGCGCCCCGAATGGTTCTGACCGCCTCGCACGTCTGCCCGCCTGCCCTCCCCGCCCGAGCGGCGGAGGGGGCGGTCCCCGCGAAGGCGCCCGCTCGCACGTTTCTGATGCACCGATTGTTGGTGCTCGTAAGATGTAGAGCGTGACTGTTTCTTTCCACCTCTGCCAACCCGGCGGCGGCGCCTCATGTGGTGCCTGCTGTGGCCTGTACAACTTCAGGGACCACTCGCGCGCGGCGGTGACGGAGCAGCTCGCGATGCAGACGGAGCGGCTGCGCCGTGCGCCGTGGGAGCCGTCGGCGTGGCAGGAGGCGGCGCGCGAGCTCATCGCGGCGCGGCGCGCGGAGCCGATGTTCCCCGCGGTGCGGGTGTGCCCGCTGCTGGGTTTCCTGGACAAGGACCGCAAGCAGGTGGGCTGCCTGGGGCACCCGCTGGTGACGGGCGGGACGGACCTGCGCGACTGCGGTGCGTACCGCGCCTCCGTGTGCGAGACGTTCACGTGTCCGTCCTTCGGCTGGCTCAATGACGCGCAGGCGCGGCTGGTCCAGGCGGCGTGCGCGGACTGGTACCTGTACGGGCTGGTCATCACCGACGTGGAGTTCGTGCGCGGCTGCCTGCGGCTCATCGAGTGGGAGCTGGGCGGGCCGGCGAAGCCCGAGGTGCTGATGGAGAAGCCGGAGGTGCTCGCGGCGGTGCGCAAGCTCTTCGCGCTGAAGGAGACCGCGCCCCGGCGCGACGCGAAGGCCACGGTGTTCGGCCGCTTCAGCCGGGACACCGAGGGCGAGCCGGTGCCGCGCACGGTGGACTACGTGCGCCTGGGCATGCGCGCGTCGCCCGAGGACGACGTGGTGCTGTGCCTGGGCTACACGCCCCAGGACTCCACCGAGCTGATGGCGGCGCGCGAGCTGGTGCGCTCGCACGTGAAGGCCGTGTCGCGGCTGCTCGCGGGCTGAGCGGAGCTGGGGCCTGCCTGGAATGGCGTGACGGGGGAGAGAACCCGCCGCCACCGGGCCATCGCCCCGTCCCGCGGCCGGTCGAAGTGGAAGGAACGTTCCTTCCACGGGGCAGCCGCCCGACGGGGTGGTCCCAGGTGCCGTGCCTGGCTGAGGTCTGGTGGAAGAAACATTCCTTCCGCGAGCCCGCCGCCCGAAGGAGACCCCGGGTGCCGTGCCTGGCTGAGGTCTGGCGGAAGGAACATTCCTTCCACGAGTCCTCCGCCCAAGGGAGACCCCGGGCGCCGTGCCGTCTCGCGGTATGGCGGAAGGAACATTCCTTCCACGAGTCCGCCGCCCGACGGGGTGGGACCCGGTTGCCGTGCCGTTCCTGGACCTGAAGGAGCCGCCCCATCGTCCGCCACCGCACATCCCAGGTGGCCACTGTCTACCCGCCACCGTGTTACCGGTGACGTCGCTCCCACCCTGACGGGCAAGCACGCAGCTTGCAGCGGCAAGCCGCGAGTCAATTCGGATGGGAACGCGAGGTGGACGGATGGGCAGTCGATGGGCGTGGGTGGGAATGGTGGGACTCTGCGCGTTGGCCTCGGGGTGTCACGAGCGTGGAGAGGACAACACTTCTTCGGCTGCACCGCGTGTGGAGGCGGCGTCGCCGGACACCGCGGAGGCGGGGGCCCTGGGGATCCAGGCGCCGGTGATGAATGCAGTGGCGCAGGGCCCGGTGGTCCAGCCCGGCACAACAGAGCGGCGCGCGCCGCCCACCGGCACGCAGGTGCGTGAGCCAACGGAAGGCGGCTCGACAGCCAGCGCTCCGGCGGGAGCCAACGCGACGAACACGGGCACCCCGCCAGCATCGGCCAGCTCGGCGAACGCGAACGCAGGCACGGGCACGGGCACGGGCACGGGCACGGCGGGTGCGCCCGCGACGGGCACGGCCGCGACCGGCACTGGCACCGCATCCCCGGGAGCAGCCGGCACGGCGCAGGCGCCCGCGCGAGGCGGCCGGGTGATGATTGGCTACGAAGCGGTGCAGGCGAGCGACGATGAAGCCTGGCACCTGGGCGCGGCGCGCGCGGCGAAGGACGCGGCAACGGGCGGCAGCGGCAACGCGGGCGCCACGCTGGAGGACGTGGTCATCGCCTCCAGCTCGGTGAGCGGGCGCGTCACGCGGGTGGGGAAGAACGCCATCACCGTGAGGGACCAGGAGGGCGGCGTCTACGAGCTGCAACTGGACCGCCGCAGCCGGGGCCTGCGCCAGGGCCGCAAGGTCTCCCTGCGCGGGCTCGAGGAGGGCACACCGGTGCGCGCGCAGTTCGTCCTCATGGGCGGCCGCACCGTCGCGCGCGACGTGCAGATTCGCCGCTAGCGCCACGCTTCCTCCACGCGGCCGGGGCGTCACGCGGTATGACGCCCCGGTTCATGAATTCGCCCGGCCGCCCACCCGTCGAGAGAGCGGGCGGCCCGCGGGCGATGGCACCCCACCGGCTGTTGCAGTGTCCGAGTGTGGAGCCCTGGAGGCGAGCGCATGGAGGCAGGAGCACCCCGGCGGTCCGGGACGCGGTGTCACCTCTGGCTCACCGTGCTGCTCGCGGCCTGCGCGCTCACCGCGTGCAGGCGCGGAGCGGGCACGCTGGAGCCTTCCGTGCCGCCTCCGCCCCGGCTCACCGTGGAGCAGGTGGCGCGGCTCCTCCCACCCAACGTGAAGGAGCGCGAGGGCTGGGCGAGGGACGTTCTCGCCGCGCTGGAGGTGGAGGAGCTCGCGCCCTCGCCGCCGGCGGTGTGCTCGGTGCTGGCCGTCATCGAGCAGGAGTCCGGCTTCGAGGCGGACCCGGCGGTGCCGGGCCTGCCGAAGCTGGTACGCACGCGACTGGAGTCGCACGCGGACAAGCTGGGCCCCCCAGGCCGCAAGGTGCTGGCCTCCGTGCTGGAGGGGAAGGCGCCGGGCCAGAAGCGCACCTTCGACGAGCGGCTGAGCACGGTGCGCACCGAGCACGACCTGGACCGGCTCTTCCGCGACATCCTCGCGTACTACGAGGACAAGTACCCGAAGACGTACGCGCTGGCGGACCTGGCCAGCTCGCTCTTCGCGTCGGGGAAGCTGGAGGACCTCAACCCCATCACCACCGCCGGATCCATGCAGGTGAGCGTGCGGTACGCGGTGGAGAAGGAAGGCGACGACGCGGACCCGATTGAAGTGCGCGAGCGGATGTACACGCGAGCGGGAGGCGTGCGCTACGGCACCGCGCGGCTGTTGGGCTACGAGGCCGCCTACCCGGAGCCCCTCTTCCGCTTCGCGGACTACAACGCGGGCGTCTACGCCTCGCGCAACGCGGCCCTACAGGCGCAGGTGAGCCGCCTCACGGGCCTGGCGCTGGCGCCGGACGGAGACCTCCAGCTCTACGACAAGCAGGGCGAGCCGCTGGACGACGACAGCAAGTCGCTCCAGGCGCTGCTCGCCTTCCGCCAGCGCTACGCCCCGGAAGTCAGCGAGCGGCAGGTGCGTCGGGACGTGCGCAAGGAGAAGGAGCGGGACTTCGAGGACACCGACACGTTCCGCGCGGTGAAGCGCGTCTACGCGCGGGAGACGGGCGAGTCCCCCGCCTACGCGCAGCTTCCCCAGGTGACGCTGCGGAGCCCCAAGCTGAAGACGGAGCGCACCACCGCGTGGTTCGCGCGCTCGGTGCAGGGGAGATTCGAGAAGTGCCAGGCCCGCTACCGCGCGCTGGCGAAGTAGCGGGCCCGACGACTCAGCTCACGGCGTGGTGAAGAAGGAGCTGATGGCCTCCGAGGAAGCGAAGGGCAGCGACTCGCCGAAGGTGAAGGGCTTGCGCTCGATGTCGGACCCGGGCGAGTCCATGGCCGCCACGCGCAGGTAGTAGATGCCCCCCGAGGGCAGCACCCCGGGCGGCAGCCGCACCTGGGTGGCCGAGCCGGGCAGGTACAAGCGGACGTACGACGTGCCCAGGAAGCTCTCCGGGTCGAACTTGTAGATGCTCACCCGGTACGCGTTGGCCCCTCCCAGCGTGGGCGCCTGCCACGAGATGACGGGGCTGGCCGAGCCCACCTCACGCGCCACGCTCGCGGGCACACCGTCGATGTTCAGCTCGCGGGGCGGAGACACGCGCGGCTGCACGGGCCCCGCGACGAGGCTGTCCAGCCGGTCGTACATCACCATTGTCCCCGACAGGTAGAGCTGGCTGCCCGAGCCATCCGGAATGGGCTGGAGGGTGCGGAACGAGTACTGCGCGGCGGCCACCGTGCCCCAGCTCGACGGGAACGGATTGCCGTACGTCAGCCGGCGCGTGAAGTCATACGAGGCGCCCCGGGGAAGCTGCAGGGTGAGCAGCTCGCCCGAGTAGCCCACCCAGCCGTCCGAGAGGCCGTGCGCGGCGGGCGTGACGTAGAAGTACGGATAGGACGGCGTGGCCGACGGGTGCACCTCGGCGGCCCGGGCGGTGTACTGGGGCAGCCGCCACTCGATGGGGAACTCCGCCATGGGCACGGGCTGCATCACCCCGGTGATGGGCAGCGGCGTGGTGCCGTCCGGGGTGAAGTCGAAGGCGCCCATCTCCACGCTGCGCACCACCGTGGAGTACGCCAGCGCGCCGCCATCCGGCAGCGTGCCCGCGTCCATGGGGTTGAGCTGGTTCACGACGAGACGGTCTCCCTTGTCCGCCTCGAACACGGGGATGGGGCCGGTGCCGGACCACAGCTCGGAGCCGGTGGAGACGACGCTCGTCTGCCCGGTGGGGTCGACGTCGAGGATGTCCACGCCGCCGTACAGGTCCACCTGCCGGGAGGCCACCTGGAGGCTGGAGCCGGGAACCGAGCTGCCCTGCCATGGCGCCCACGGCGCCAGGCCCACGAGGTTGAGCTGCACGGGCGTCGTCGACTACTGGCTGAGCACGGTGTCCGCGCGGCCCAGGCGGTTGCCGCCGATGTCCACCTGCCGCTCATCGGTGACGATGTAGCTGGAGCCGGTCTTCAGGTAGTACGGGCCGGAGGGCACACCCGCGAACTGGTAGCCGCCGTCCACGGCCGCACCGGTGAGGCGCGTGAAGGTGGCCCCGTTGGGGACGAGCACCTCGAGCGAGCGCGTGGACAGGTCATCGGTCCGCTCCGCGACGCCCACCGCGGTGTGGAAGCGGGTGGTGCTCGTCACGAGCACCGTGTCGCCGATGGGAGTGCCGCCATCGGACGCACAGCCCTCGGCGATGGGCACGCCCATCCAGGTGCCGTCACCGCCGGTGGAGTCGGTGTCCACCGGGGACTGGCCGTCCTGGAGCTCCGACGAGGTGCCGGGCTCACCGCCAGCACAGCCCAGCCACGTGGCACAGAGCAGGAGGGAGAAGTGACGCAGGTACATGAAACCCCCGAAAGAATGGAAAGGGTGGAACACCCTACGGGGGGCCTCTGACGTCGACGGGTGAGCCGTCTGACATGCGCCGGCCCGAGAGGATTCGGGCCGGCGCGGTGCGACGCGCCTTCAGTTCTTCGCGGGGGCGGCGAGCGGAGCGAAGCGCTTGTCGGAGATCTTCATCTCGGTGACGGTGCCGTACTTGCGGGCCACGTCGCGGATGGCGGACGCCTTGCCGATGAGGACGACGGTGAGGTCCTGCGGCGAGGGCAGCGTGCGCTGGATGACGGCGCGCACGCTGTCGCGGGTGGCGGCGGAGACGTCGCTGGCGAAGCCGTCCACGTCGCTGGAGTCGAGCCCGTAGAAGGCGAGCTCGGACAGCTTGCCGGCCACCTGCGCGCCCGTCTCCAGCGTGGGCGGGAACTGGCCCAGCACGTACGCCTTGGACGACGCGAGCATGGCGTCATCCATGCCGGACTGGCGGTAGCGCGAGAGCACGTCCAGCGCCAGGTCGATGGCGCGGCCGGTGGACTCCGTCTTCGTGTACGAGCTGATGACCACGGGGCCCGGGCGCGAGTTGCGGATGAAGTACGCGCTGGCGCCGTAGCTGAGGCCGGACTTCACGCGCAGCTCGGTGTTGAGCAGCGAGGTGAAGCGGCCGCCGAACACGGTCTCCGCCAGCTCCACGGCGACGCGGTCCGGGTCATCGCGGGAGATGCCGGTGTTGCCAATCCAGAAGTACGTCTGGGTGGCGTCCGGCTTGTCCACGAGCAGCACGCGGCGGCCCTTGGAGGCGGAGGTGGCGGGCACCTCGGGCGCGGGCGAGGCGGCCTTCGCCCAGCCACCGAAGGCGGACTCCAGCTTCGACGCGAGCGCCTTGGAGTCGAAGTCACCCACCACGGAGAGGATGAGCCGGTCCGCGCCGAGGTGGTTCTTCGCGTAGGCGAGCACGTCCTCGCGGGTGAGGCCCGGCAGGGACGCCTCGCTGCCGCGCACGGGGGCACCGTACGGGTGGCTGGTGAAGTGGAACGCCTGGAAGTAGGCGCCAATGAGGGCGCGCAGGTCACCGTCCTTGGCGGAGGCGATTTCGGACACCATGCGCTCGCGCGTCTTCTCCAGCTCGTCCTGGGAGAAGCGCGGACGGGTGAGCATGTCGGTGAGCAGCTCCACCATCAGCCCGGTGTCGCGCGACATGAACTGGCCGTTGATGATGAGGGACTCGAGGGTGGGCAGCACCTCGAGGGTGCCTCCCACTCCGTCCACGGCCTCGGCGAACTGGCGGGCGTCACGAGGGCCGGCGCCCTTCTGCATCAGCTCGCCGGTGAGGGCGGCCAGGCCCTCCTTGCCGGCGGGAGCGCCGAGCGCGCCGCCGCGAATCCACGCGCTGAACGAAACGAGCGGCAGATTCCTCCGCTCCACGAGGAGCAGCTTCGCGCCGTTCTTCAGCGTGACGGTGGTGGGCTTGGGGAGCGTTACGCCCTGCGCCGGAGCCGGAGCAGGCGTCGCCGGCTTCGGAGCCGGAGTGGCGGGGCCCTGCGCGGCGGAGGGGAAGGCGGAGAGCAGCAGCGCGCTGAGCAGGACCTTCCAGGAGAGGGGCGCCATCATCGCGTGGCCTCCTTACGGGTGTCGGGGGTGGCGTCCTTCTCGTCGGTGGGCACGAGCCACCCGACGGTGCGGCGCTGGGAGTTGAAGATGCGCGCGGCGACCTTGCGCACGTCCTCGCGGGTGACCTTCTCGAACCGTGCGGGGGCGTCGAAGAGCTGGCGGTAGTCGCCGCGGAAGACCTCGGCGGTGCCGAGCGCGCGGCCGCGGCCGTCATTGGTCTCCAGGCCGCGCCAGTAACCGGCGAGGGCGATGTTGCGGGCCTTGCGCAGCTCGGCCTCGGTGACGCCGTCCTTCACGACACGGTCGAGCTCCTCGGTGAGCATCGCCTCCACCTTCGCGAGGTCACCGCCGGGGGGCAGGTCCGCCTGAATCCAGACGAGCGACGGGTCGAAGCCGGGGGAGAACAGGGGCTCGACTTTGATGGCGACGCGGGCCTCCTCGACGAGGCGGCGGTGCAGGCGCGAGGAGTCGCCGTCGGCGAGGATGCGCAGGAGCAGGTTGAGCGCCTCGGCGTCCGCGTCCTTCCCGGAGATGCCGTGGTAGGCGAGCTGGAGGATGGGGGACTGGGCCAGCTTGCGGACGACGACGCGGCGCTCCCCGTGCTGCTCGGGTTCCTGGGTGCGGACGGGGGCGGGGGCGGGCTGGGAGGGGATGGGCTCGAGGTACTTCTCCGCGAGCGCGAAGATTTCGGCGGGGGTGACGGCGCCGGTGACGATGAGGGTGCCGTTGTTGGGGGCGTAGTACGTCTTGAAGTAGCGCTGGAGGTCCTCGAGCTTCCAGGACTCGATGTCGGACGGCCAGCCGATGACGGGGAACTGGTACGGGTGGGCGACGTAGGCGGTGGCCTGGACCTGCTCCTGGAGGGCGCCGGCGTTGTAGTTGTCCACGGAGGAGCGGCGCTCCGAGTAGACGACGCCGCGCTCGGACTCGATGACCTTGGGGTCGAAGGCGAGGTTCTGGAGGCGGTCGGCCTCGAGGTCGAAGATGAGCTCGAGGGCGGAGCGGGGGAACCACTCCATGTAGACGGTGACGTCCTCGGAGGTGAAGGCGTTGTTGGCGCCGCCGTTGGCCTCCATGACGCGGTCGAACTCACCGGGACCGTACTTCTTGGCGCCGTTGAACATCATGTGTTCGAAGAAGTGGGACAGGCCGGTGATGCCGGGGTACTCGTTGCGGCTGCCGACGCGGAACCAGTTGTAGAGGACAGCGTTGGGGATGTCCTGGTCGGGCCAGACGATGACCTTCATCCCGTTCTTGAGGGTGCGAGCCTCGATGCCGGCGCCGAGCTTCTGCGTGGTGGCCGAGGAAGGCTTGGACGCCGCCCTGCCCTGTCCCTGCGCGCCCGCGACGGGGGCCGCGAGCAGGGCCAGGCAGGACGCCCAGAGTAACGACTGACGGAACATCCGTGCTCCTGTCGTGAGGAAGACGCCCGGGAACGGGCGGCCGGGCACCATATTCCAGGTGCCGCCCTCCCGTGTGACTGAGGGAGGGGGACGACAGGGCGAGGGGACACGGACCCGGAGTGGAGAAAGCCCGAAAGAGGTGTGGGTTAGAGTCCCTGAGTGTCCTCCCCCTTTCTGTCGATTCCGGAATCCCAGTGGGTCGCGTCGAACGCGCATGCCTTCGCAATCCGCGACGGCTTCCCGGTGAGTCCGGGCCACACGCTGGTGATTCCCCGGCGGCTGGTGGCCACCTGGTTCGAGGCCACGGCCGAGGAGCAGCGCGCCCTCTTCGAGCTGGTGGACGTGGTGCGGCACGGGCTGGAGCTGGAGCTTCAGCCGCACGGCTACAACATTGGAATCAACGTGGGTCAGGCGGCCGGGCAGACGGTGTTCCACCTGCACGTGCATGTCATTCCGCGCTTCACCGGAGACATGGCGGACCCTCGCGGTGGAGTCCGACACGTGATTCCAGGCAAGGGCAACTACCTCACCGGGCAGGCGAAGCCGCTGGCCACGGGCGGCACGAAGGACCCGTTCATTCATCACCTGGAGCCGCTGTTCTCGCAGGCGATGGAGGTCGCGGTGCTCGCGGCCTTCGTCCAGGACAGCGGGCTGGAAGTGCTGCGCGAGTCCGTGGACGCGGCACTGACTCGCGGGGCCCGGGTCCGAATCCTCACGGGTGACTATCTCGCCATCACCCAGGCGGACGCACTGCGCCGGCTGCTCGACTGGATGGACGAGGACACCGCGCTCCAGCGTGAAGGACGTGGACGGTTCGAGGCGCGAGTGGTGGAGGTGGAGAAGCAGGGGGTGCCCTCCTTCCATCCGAAGTCGTGGCGCTTCCTGGGGCCAGGGCTGGCGGTGGCCTATGTCGGTTCGAGCAACATCTCCCGGGCGGCGCTGAAGACAGGCATCGAGTGGAACCTCCGCGTCGAGCGCGACCGCGACCCACGGGCCTGGAACGAGGTGGTGGAGGCCTTCGAGGGCTGGTGGACGCGAGCATCGCCGCTGGATGCGGAGTGGGTGGAACGCTACGCCCTCCGGGCGCGGGATGCGGGCCGTACGCTCCCACCGGGTGACGTGGAAGCGGAGCCCACGCTTGCCAGGCGTGAGCCCCATGGTTTGCAAGAGAAGGCCCTCGAGGAGCTGGCGCGCAGTAGGAGAGAGGGGCGCCGCCGGGCGCTCGTCGTCCTCGCGACCGGGCTGGGAAAGACCCTGCTCGCCGTGCTCGACGTGGAGGCGTTCGGGAAGGAGCTGGAACGAACACCGCGCGTGCTCTTCCTCGCGCATCGGGAGGAACTCCTCGTCCAGGCGGCGGAGACCTTCCGGAGACAAATGCCGGGTCTGCGCTTCGGCTGGTGCGTGGGTGAGCGCTCCCAACTCGCGGGGGAGGTGGTGTTCGCGTCGGTCCAGAAGCTCTCACGCCCGGAGGGACTCCAGCGGCTCCGGGAGACGGCGGCCTTCGACTACGTCATCGTGGATGAGGTGCACCACGCCGCGGCGGCGAGCTACCGGGCCATCCTCGCGTGTCTGGAGCCGCGGTTCCTGCTGGGCCTCACGGCGACGCCCGAGCGCGCGGATGACGGCGATGTACTTGGACTCTTCGATGACCATCTCGCCTGGCGCTCGGACCTTGGCGAGGGCATCCAGGAGGGCCTGCTCGCGCCTTTCGCCTACTTCGGCCTGAAGGACGCGGTGGACTACGAGAACATCCCTTGGCGGAACCGGCGTTTCGACTCCGAGCAGCTTGCCCAGGCGGTGCAGACGGAAGCACGCATGCAGACACTGTGGCGCGCGTGGCGGGAACACGCCGCGAGCCGCACCCTGGTGTTCTGCTGTTCGGTGAGCCACGCCAACTACGTCCAACAGTGGTTGACCACCCAGGGTGTGCGCGCGGTCGCGGTCTACTCGGGAACGGGTTCGGCGGACCGGGCCTGGTCGCTCCGGCAACTCGCCGAAGGGACGCTGGACGCGGTGTGCGCCGTGGACCTGTTCAACGAGGGTGTCGATGTCCCGAGCATCGACCGGGTGGTGATGCTGCGCCCCACGGAGTCACCGGTGGTGTTCCTCCAGCAGCTCGGCCGGGGACTGCGGAAGTTCGAGGGCAAGGAGCAGGTCACCGTCATCGACTTCGTGGGCAATCACAAGGTGTTCCTCGACCGGGTGCGCACGCTCCTCGCGCTGGGAAGGAGCCCGGTGTCGCTGCGCGACTTCCTGGTGGGCGGCAAGGAACCCGAGCTGCCCCCAGGGTGCGCCGTGCAGGTGGAGGTGGAGGCCAAGGACCTGCTCCAGCGTCTGCTCCCCTCGGGAGGCTCAGAGGTGGAGCGCATCTACCGCGAGCTTCGAGATGCGCGAGGCACCCGCCCCAGCGTGGGCGAGCTGTACCGCCGGGGTTACGCCCCCACGACATTGCGCAAGGTCCATGGGAGCTGGTTCAACTTCGTGAAGAGCGAGGGAGACCTCAACGAAGGAGAGGCTCGCGCGCTGGAGAAGGGACAGGGCTGGTTCGAGGAGCTCGAGCTCACGCCCCTGAACAAGTGCTTCAAGATGGTGCTGCTGGAGGCACTGCTCGAAGCGGACGCACTGGAGAGAGGAATGGCATTGCCCGAGCTGGCCCGGCGAAGCCTCGCCCTCCTGCAGCGCTCACCCGAGCTGCTCCGGGACCTGGAGGACGTGGAGGCGCTCGACGACCCTCGCAACCCGAGCGCCACGAATTTCCTCGCCTACTGGAAGGCCAATCCCATCAAGGCCTGGACCCAGGGCAGCAGGTGGTTCCGGGTGGAAGATGACCGGTTCGTCCCACGTCTTTCGATTGAGCCGGAAGGAAAGCAATCTTTCGAGGAGATGACCTACGAGCTGGTAGATTATCGGCTCGCACAGTACCGACGGCGACGAAATTCCCAGCTTGAGGGAACGGCGTTCGAGGCCAAGGTCTTCTCCAACAAGCGAGACCCCATTCTCAAGCTGCCGGACCGGGACAAGCGCCCGGACCTGCCCTCGGGCCCCACGGATGTCCGGCTGCCCGATGGCAGTGTCTGGCGCTTCGACTTCGTGAAGATCGCCATCAACGTGGCTCGTTCACCTGGGGCACAGCGAAACCAGCTACCAGACCTCTTGAGGCAGTGGTTTGGCCCCACCGCGGGCGCGCCGGGAACGGGGTTTCGCGCCCGGTTCACGCCTGGACCTGATGGCTGGTGGGTGGAGCCCGTTCAGGCGGAGGTCATTCCATTCGTTCGCCCCGGAACGCTTGTGGCCTTTCCCAGCCTGCGAGCAGCCGCAGGTGCGGTGGACCCTGCGGTGTCGCTGGAGAGTGCACCAGAAGCGGAGCACGTCCGACTGCCAGTCCAAACACGCGGCGAAGGTCTGTTCGCGGTGCGCGCCTCGGGTGACTCCATGGAGGGAGGCGAACGGCCCATCAGAGATGGCGACTGGCTGGTCATGCGTTTCGCGCGAGCCGCCGGTGCGGGTTCCGTGGAGGGCAAGGTGGCCCTCGTCCAGGTGCCGGACCCCGCTGGGTACGCCTACCAGGTGAAAAGGCTCGTGCGAGTCGATGGTCTCTGGCTCCTGCGTTCCGACAATCCGGAGCGTCCCTCGTTCGAGGCAGGCAAGACGGTGGTACCCATCGCATTGCTCGCCGAAGTCATCCCGCCCGAGCGGCTTGGCCCGGAGCGAGGGGCACAGCTCACGGATGGGCAGCTCATGGAGTACTTCGGCCTGAGCGCGGCACCGAAGACCGGGCGCTACGAAGGCCATCTGTTCCTGTGTGTCTCGAAGCAGGGAATGCTCACCGAGCCAGACCGCATCGACCTGAGAGTCGCGGACCGGCGCCCTGCTGAAACCGCCTTCGTGCTGACGCGAGAGGGGCCGCAGAGCCCCTGGCAATACTGGGGCGTGGTGCACTGGCGAGATGACGAGGGCCGATGGGCTCTTTCGGAACCAGTGGACCATGACACCTGGCGTGCACTGGGCCATGGTCGTAGCAGCTCGAGGCGTCTGCCCGACGAGGCAACAAGCCAGGCTGCGGCATGGGTCGACCGCTTCCTGGCGGAGAGCCCACCGGACCAATTCATCGAACACAACGGGAAGCGGTGCCGCGTCGTAGGCAGGGCTCCAGCAGGAGGGCTGCGCATCGACGGCGGAAAAGGTGGCTTTGCTGAGCGGACGGTCAGCCTCACGGACCTTGCCTGGGCAATGGCAGCCCAACAGGCGGCACATGAATCCGGCGGTACGCTTGATGAGGCGCTCGTCAATCAGCTGCGCTATCTCGAAGGCACGCCCAAGGAGTCCACCCGTTGGATTGACACTGGATGGGCCCTATTCCTGCTGAAAGCGCGGACCATGCAATAAACACACAACAACACCATTCATTCACCCGAATGTCGGCGCAAGCATCTTCAACAATGCCACCCCATCCATGCTTGCCGACATCACAGCTACCTATCTTGTCGACAAATTCAGAACGACGAACCTCCACTTATCAGTCTTGATACCATTGAAACACCCTGTTCCGAGCTGAGCCTCGCCCCAGCTCGCGAGCTTACCGGCCAGCTCAAGGCTTGGTGAGAAACTGACCCCAAGGGCAGCAGCAATAGCGTTTCGGGTATCGTGCCCATCGAAGTAGCCAGAGAACTCTCCTTGCCGACATTGCCGGTACCTGCGGAAATCCATGTCGACAAACCCTACGAACTTGGAGGGACCGAATAGCTGCTTCGAAGGCTCATATACCCAATACGAAGTCTGCCGCAGCAGCTGCCGAGCCAAGCTCGTATCTTCGCGAATCCCCTCGTTGAATTCAAGAAGCGATCGCCACACGTCCTGCGGATTCGACACAAAGCTCAACAAGATTGTCATTGTCCCTCATACGTCCTCACGAATCCCTCAACAAGACCCGACAAGCATACATATTTGTTAAACATCAGGTCAAATCCACCTCAGGACAGGTCCCCCGAGACCCTCATGTGGTTCCGCAACCACCCAGCAGGCCGCAATCATCTAGCAATATTGACGAAGGCTGCTCGCAGCTCAGAATGCCTGCTTTGGATGTCGTTCCGCCTGCCGGTTCCACTCACAAGCAGGACGTAGGCGGCAGCCCCCAAGAAAGAGAACCAAGCATGGCACTGATTTCGTGCAGCGAATGCGGCAAGCAAATTTCCGACAAGGCCGCCTCATGTCCGAGCTGCGGTGCTCCTGTACCAGCGACGTCTACTTCGGTTGCTGCCGGCCCTGCCGAAAGACCGCAGCCGACGCCGACAACGGCCGCTTCGACAAATATGGTTGGTCAGGCCCAAGCTCAAGCCATGATCCCACCGAAGAAGAAGCAAGGGATCACCGCCTCGCGTGTCGTCCTCTGGAGCATTCTTCTCGGGCTGATCTTCGTCTTTTTCAAGATGAAGACGGGCTCTAGCCTCGCTGGCGCAGTAACGGGGCCACAGACTATCGTTTCTGAAACCATCTCACTGAAAGAGGGACAGGCGATGGGGTACGGATTTCGCATTCCGTCGGACAGGCGCGTCGAGGTGAAGGTCTCAGCAAACCCCAAGCCCGTCAATGTCATGCTGATGACCGAGAGCCAGTGGGCGAAGTACAACGAGGCACACGGAAGCCTCTTCGGCGGCCAATATGAGTACAAGCAGGCCCTGTCCAAGAAGTCGGTCCTGCAGATGGGGGAAAGCGATGTGCTTCCTGCGGGCAGCTACCGGATTGTCGTGGAACGGCCACAAGAGGCCCTAATCTTCAAAAAAGAGACGGCGGCCACGATTTCCATCATCGGGTACTAGCGCCCCACCATAAGCAAGCCAAAGCCAAGGGAGGGACCTCCGTGCTCGGCAAAGAGACCTGCGCCTAGAAGCCCGAGGCCAGCCTGAAGGCGGAGAAAGAACCTCGAAAGACGTACCAGCACTTGGTCCATGGGGAGTTCTCCTCGGAGCCGCACCACCTCGTTCCGGGGAATCAAGCCCACAAGCGCGCGAAGCTCCGCGCGCAGAAGAAGCGACTGGCCCCCGAGGATGCAGAGGCGGACAAGCGCGTGAAGACGGGCTGACTGACAACGAGCGACCTGTCACGTCGCGGGAAGACCCCATGTACTACCGACTCCGCTCAACCCCAGTTCTCGAAGGCCTCTACGACGTCTGGCAGCCCAGCCTCGGAGACAAGGTCGGCTGGCTCACGGGCCTGCCCATTCCCCCCCGCTGCCCGACCCCATCGAAGTCAAACTGGACGACAGCTACGGGACGCGGCTGTCGGACCTGTTCGACCATACGATTCCCCTCATGTGCGAGCGGCTCGTCGCGGCGCTTCGGCGGGCGGGGGTGGACAACATCGACACCTACCCGGCGGTGCTGGTGGACGCGCAGCGGAACCTGCGCATCCCGGCTACCAGGCCGTCCAGATTCTCGGCCGCGTCAAGGCCGCGGACCCGGAGAAGTCGGTGGTCTTCGACCCGACGGGCATCGGCCGCGACATCGTCTCGTTCGACAAGCTGATCATCAACGAAGAGGCCGGGCGGGGACTCCTCCTGTTCCGGCTGCTCGAGAGCGCGTCTACCCTCATCATCCACGAGCGGGTCAAGGCGGAGCTGGACAAGGAGTCCCTGCGGTTCGTCTCGGTGCACCGCCCCGATGAACCGCTGACGCCCCTCGACCTCGATGAACTGGATGACGGGAAGGCAGGCGGCGACAACGCGCCGTAGCGCCGCCCCACCCCTCCCCGCCAAACCGCAGCAGTGCCAGCAGCTGCTACGGCGACAGGGCCGCAGCGCCATCGGCCTCGGACAGCAGGCTGTCGGCCAGCTCGCGCTTCTCCGCGTGCAGGGAGAGAATGGCCTCCTCCAACGTCCCTCGGACACAGCACGTGGAGTGCGCTGGGCTCCGGCCAGTAGCGACTCACCGGTTGAAGCCGCAAGATGGCCCGAAGATACATGGCACTCCCCCATGAAGCAGCGCATGCCCTTGCTCCGGGCGACAGCCCGTCACCTTGCTTCCGCCCTGCGTGGATGCTCATGGCATGCCTGCTCCTCGGTGCCTGTGCGGGCTCGCCCTCCCGACGCGCCGAGCCCTACCGCTTCGACACGGTGTCCAACTCCTGCCGGCAGAACCCCGCCAACTGCGCGGCGCTCGCCGGCGGGGAGACGGCGAGCCCCACCCTGGCCGCGGCGGCGACCACGGGCTACGTGGTCGTGCGCGCGCTGGAGGACCCCGCCAGGGGCCTCATCGAAGCGATACTGGTCGAGTGCGCCGACCTGGCGCGCTCCGAGGTCCTGCTCCGCCATCGCCAGGACTTCGCGGCTCCGAGCCCCACGAGGGAAGAGTGCAACCAGCAGGTGAGGGACGCGACGGGCAGGCGCGTCCGCCGGGCCACGCAGCTCGGCCTGGAGATGCACCAGGAGGCCTTCAAGTGCGTGAAGGCGCGGCTGGGCAGGCTGCGGCCCGGAGGCTTCAGCCTGGAGCCGCACTACCGTTACGACTCGAAGTCCGGAAGGACGACGCACATTCCCGAGGATGATGTCGCGGCGCTACGGGAGTCCGGCAATGCGGGAGAGCTGTGGGGGACGCTCGCCCCGGATGTCGTCATCCATGCAGGGAGTCCCTTTCAAATCCAGGCGGTCTACGACTTCAAGTTCCCCTGCTCCCATCTGGATGGCATGCCTGAGTGGGACTCGTATTCGGTTGGGCATCCGAACCAAGAGTTCGATCAAGGGCAGCTCTATGAAGCAGCATTGAGAGTGCCACCCCTGCGTGTCGCTCCCAGGATAGGAGTCGAGCAATGAACAAGCCTCCTCCGCGGATTCGTCTCCGGAAGCCCAACGGGGTGCCCATCGCGCGCGACGCCCTGTGCATCAACCTCTACATGCGCCATCCGCGTCGAGAGGTGGCTCCCGCGCTCCTGCGCTCCATCGACCGCTACCGACGTGTGCTGGGCAATGACGTCCTCAGCAGGTACTCCTCTGAGGGATACGAGTGGGATGACCTCGACGATGCGGCGTGGGAGCACCTTCGCGGGGAGGTACTCGACGGCATGAGCGCCATCATCAAGCTGAAGGACATCACCAGCGGGGAGAATCGATTTCGCCTCGACTACTACGGCTCCTACGGCGCTCTCATTGGCCCCCCCACGGACGAGCCGACGACGGTGTGCGCCGTCAGCTTCTGGCTGCCCACCGAGTACCTGGAGGAGCACGGGCCCGGCCACGTGCGCGAGCTGGCGCTGGAGCTGGCCGCCCCCCTCCCCTTCTGCTCCGGCCACGCGGGGCTCGCCTTCAACACCGACTACGACCTGCTCTACGCCAGGCCCGAGCTGCGCAAGTGGCTCTTCCTCCACCCGGGCATGGATGCCCCCAGGCTCGGCAGGCTCGCGCTGCATCTGGGCGCGAAGGTCCGCACACCCTCGTGGCTCACCTTCCTCGGCCAGCCCGTGCTGGGCGAGCTCGGCGGTGCCTCCGGCCTCCGCTCCCGCCTCCAGTCACCCGACATCACCGTGCAGGAGATGGAAGGCGAGCGCGTCGTCGTCACCGTCGGCCCCGAGCCGGAGGCAGGTGAGGACGGGCGCATGCCACCCGCCTACCGCGAGCTGGCGCGCGTCCTGGAGCCCTGGCTCTTCCACGAGAAGTACCTCATCGACTCCACCCTCACCGCGGACGGGCTGCGCCGCTGGGAGCGCCGCCTGCTCGACTGAAGCGCCGCCTCACCCCTCCCCACCGAACCGCAGCAGGGACAGCAGTTGCTCGGGTGAAAGTGCCGCCGCGCCGTCCGCCTCCGACAGCAGGCTGTCGGCCAGCTCTCGCTTCTCCGCGTGCAGGGCGAGGATGGCCTCCTCCAGCGTCCCCTCTGACACCAGCCGCGACACCGTGACAGGCTTCGTCTGCCCAATCCGGTGCGCCCGGTCCGTGGCCTGGTCCTCCACGGCCGGGTTCCACCACGGGTCCAGGTGGATGACGTGGTCGGCCGCGGTGAGGTTGAGGCCGGTGCCGCCCGCCTTGAGCGAGATGAGGAACAGCTCCCCCTCCCCGCGCTGGAAGGCCTCCACCCGCGCCTGCCGCTCCGCCGGCGGCGTCTGCCCGTCCAGGTACTGCATGGACACGCCTCGCGCCTCCAGCGCCTGCCGCACCAGCGCCAGGTGCTTGACGAACTGACTGAAGACGAGCGCCTTGCCACCCGCGGCGCGCACCGTGTCCACCAGCTCCAGCAGCCGCTCCAGCTTCGAGGACGGCAGCGGCGAGTCCCCGTCCACCAGCCGCGGGTGGCACGCGGCCAGCCGCAGCCGGGTGAGGGCGGCCAGCATCGCGAAGCGCTCCTCCGGCCCCGGCTTCTCTCCCAGCCGGGCCAGCGCCGCCAGGCGCACGTCGTCGTAGAGACGGCGCTCTCCCTCGGACAGGGAGACGGGCACCACCGTTTCGATTCGCGCGGGCAGCTCGCGCGCCACCTGGGCCTTGGTGCGGCGCAACAGGAAGGGCCGCACCACGCGGGCCAGCGACGCGCGGGCGTGCGCGCTCCGCTCGCGTTCAATCGGGACGGCGAAGCGCTCGCGGAAGGACTCGCGGCTGCCGAGCAGTCCGGGGAAGAGCAGCGCGTAGAGGCTCCACAGCTCCGACAGGCTGTTCTCCACGGGCGTGCCGGTGAGGGCCACGCGGGCCTCGGCCTTCACGGCTCGCACCGCCCGGGCGCGCGCGGTGTCCGGGTTCTTCACCGCCTGGGCCTCGTCCACGATGAGCGTCGCGAAGGCCACGCCGGCGAAGCGCTCCGCGTCGCGCACGAGCAGCCCGTAGCTGACGACCAGCACATCACCGGGCCCCAGTGCCTCCAGCAGCGCCTCGCGCTCCGCCTCTCGGTAGGAGTGCACACGCAGCGAGGGCGCGAAGCGCTCCGCCTCGCGGACCCAGTTGAAGCCCACGGAGGTGGGGGCCACCACCAGCGCGGGCCCCTCCTCCGCGCGGTGCAGCAGCAGGGCCAGGGCCTGGAGCGTCTTGCCCAGCCCCATGTCGTCCGCGAGGCACGCGCCCGCGCCCCAGCCGGCCAGCCGGGCCATCCACGTGAAGCCCTCGCGCTGGTAGTCGCGCAGCTCGGCCTTCAGCGTCCGGGGCACGGGCACCTTCCGCGCCTGCGCCTCGCGGACGCGGGTGGCCAGCCGGCGCCAGTCGGGCGGGGCCTGCACGCGCGCTCCCGCCTCCGCCAGCGCGTCCAGCGCGGGTGCCGCCGCCGCGCTCACCTCCAGCCCGTGGCGCGTGGGGTGCGCCAGGTCCGCCAGCGGGGCGAGCCGCTCCCGCAGCTCCTCGGTGAGGCGCATCCACCGGCCCGGCCCCAGCCGCGCGTAGCGGTGACCCCGGCGCAGGGCCTCCAGCAGCACCGCCAGCTCCACGCGCTCCCCGTCCACCTCCGCCCCGCCCTCCACGCCGAACCAGTCCCGCCCCCGCTCCACCCGGACCTTCAGGCGAGACATGTCCGCCCAGTGCGACACCTTCCAGGGCTGCTCCTCCCACTCCACCGTCACCCCGGGGCCGGCGAGCGGCTCCAGCGCCTCCAGCAGCGCAAGCGAGGAGGCCACGTCCTCTCGGATGAAGCGGTGCGCGTCGGCGGGCAGGCCCAGTCGCTCGAGCAGCGCGGCGGCCTCGGCGCGCTCGGCCTCCAGCTCGCGGCGGACCCTGACGCGCTGGCGGCCCCGGTGGCCGCGCACCACCGGAGCGCCCTCACCCAGAGGCTGCGGCGGGGCTTCCGGCAGCGGCCGGACAAGCACCAGGCCATCCAGGGCCTCCTCTCCCACCGCCCGCAGGCGGACGAGCAGGCCGCGCGAGGGCTCCACCTCGGCGGCCTCCAGGGACTCGGGCAGGGACAGCGGGAAGCCGGCCTCCAGTCCGCCCAGGCTCGCCAGCAGCGGGCGGTGCGCGGAGGCCGGCAGCCGCGAGCCGTACTCCCGCAGCGTGGCGAGCAGCGCGCGCGCCTCGGGAGGCACGGCCACCAGGGTGACGCGCGGCACCTCGGGCTCCACGAAGAGCCACGGCTGCGCGGCGTGGAGCTCCAGGGGTGGCGCGTACAGGTCCTCCGGCCGGAGTCCGGCCCCATCGACGGAGGGCCGCACGCGCAGCGCGCCTCCGTCCTCCTCCTCGAAGGTGAAGCCGAGGGGCGCCTCGCGCACGCGCAGCGGCACATCGGGGCGCTCCGCGAGGCGCAGGCGGGGGCTGTGCGCGAGCGCGCGCAGCACCTGCAGGAGCAGCGGCCAGTTCCCCCCGCGCGAGGAGCCGACGCCCGAGGACGACAGCGCGGAGCCCGCGTCCATCAGGGTGAGCGCCTCCCGCTCATCCGGCCGGGTGAGCGCGGCGTGGACGTCGTCCTTGTCCCTCCATCCCACCTGGGTGCCCTTGGAGAGCCCGCCCTTCTTCGTCATCCGGTGCACGTAGGCCCGCACGGTGGGAGGGCCTCCGGTGAGGGCGCCCTCGAGGCGAAAGGTGACGTGCGGAACGGGCGCCGGGGCCTCGCGGGCGCGGGAGGCGAGCGACGCCTTCTCCAGGGCGGCGAGGATTTCCTGGCCGGGGACGACGAAGAGCAGCTCGGCCAGCCGCGCGTTGAACCCTCCGGCCTTCTCCCGGCTGAGCGCGTCCAGCACCGCGTCCAGCGCGGTGAGCGCGTGCACGCACTGCGCCCCGGTGTCGTGCGGGAAGCCCTGGGGACAGGGGCAGACCAGCGCCGGCCTGCCTTCGAGCAGCATGCGCGGCTCCAGACGGACGCCCGTGAAGGCGTCCCCGTGCACGCCGGGCGGTTGGCCAGCTCCCACCGACTCCGAGATGAGCAGGCGCAACGGCCGCTCCTGGAGATACACCTCGGCCCTGACCTCCAGCGCGCGAGGGGGCGCATGGGCCCGCACGCGCTCGCGCTCCCGCTGGAGCGCGTCCACCAGGGGCGCCAGCCGCGCATCCGTGGGAGGCCCACGAGGCGCCGCGGCCGCCTCCTGCTCCAGCCCCCGGCGCACCCGCTCTGCCTCCGCGAGCAACCATGCCCACGCCGCGTCCTTGAGCGCATCACCGTCACCGGCTCGCAGGTAGCGGCTGCCCTCGTCGGACGTCAGGAGGGAGAAGACGGAGCTCTGCGGCAGGTAGTGGAAGATGTGGTGCCGCTGGAGGGAGGCGGACAGGTGCGGCCGCAGCACCCCGATGCGGGCCAGGCCCGCGTGCGCGACGTGGTGGGCGTCCATCCAGGCACGCAGCGCTCCAGAGGTGCTGGGACGGGCGGCCTCGGAGGCGGCAGGCGGGTGGCCCGGGGTGTCCTGCGTCAGGTGCAGCCAGGCGAGACCCACGGCGACGATGTGCCTGCAGAAGAAGAGCGCCTCGAAGTCGGGGCACTGGCAGTCGAAGACGTTCCCCACGCCCGTGGCGGAGAGGCGGACGAGATACGGGCCCCGGCTGCCGGCCGCGACGACGCCCTCGACCGACTCCCCCGCCGTCCGCACCGACAGGACGCGCTTGCGGGCGAGCAGGTCCCTGCCCTGCTCGTAGAGGTCGTGGCCCCCTTCGTCGCGCAGCAGGCCATCGGTCAGCCACTGCCGGAGGGCGGAAGAGGACGCGAGGGATGAGTCGAGCATGTGAGACGCGGAAGCTACTTGCCGGGTCATGAGGAAGCGAGCCCTACCAGTGGGTCACCTCCTCAAACTCCGCGTCACCGTGCTTCATGTCCACCGGGCGGCATCCGCGACGTGCACGGCCCCGCGTCCCACGAGCAGGCAGGGGAGCGGCGGGACACCGACGTGGGGACGTCCGGGGTGTGCTCAGGCTCCGAGTACGCCGCGGAGCACTTCCTGGAAGTAGTTGATGCTGCCCGTGTGCGTGGAGAAGTGCCGAGCGGACTGGTGGAGGCGCTCGACGACGGCCTCGAACTCCGCCTGGCTGACGTCGCGCAGGGACATATAGAGGCGCACGGCGCCCTGCAGATGGGAGAAGAGCGGGTTGCGGTCGGTGCCGTCGGGGCGGCGCAGGAGGTGGCGGTAGAGCCGCTCGAACTCCTGGTCCGTCTCCGTGTTCCGGGTGGCGCGGCAGTAGCCCGCGGCCGTGGCCTCGATGAGCATGAAGAAGGGCTCGTACTCGGGGGGCGGGGCCTTGGCGAAGCTGGGGGGCTGCCTGTTGCCAGTCCACAGCTTGGAGATGGGCTGGAGCGTCACGTGCGCGAGCTGCTCGCCAGCACGCACCTGGGCGCGCTCGCCCACGGGAATCACGTGCTTCCCGTCCTGCCACTCCACGGCCACGTACAGGCGGTCCGGCTGGTCCACCTTCACGCCCGCCTTCTCCAGCTCCGCCACGGCATTCGCGTCCATCTCGTTCCATCCCTCCGACGAACGCTGCGTATCAGGAGCCGCTCCGGTCCGCCACGAGGTATCCGAGGTGGAGTCCGTTGCCCGACGGGGGCATGGCTATCCCTCCTCGACGCCCTCCAGGCGCGCGAGGAGCGCGGGTCTGCGGGCGTTCAGTTCCCGGAGGATACGGACTCGTGCCGAGAACTCCGCCGCCCTTCCCTGGCGTCGGGCCACCTCTCCCAGGTCCTTGAGGAGCTGGATGCCCACGTCGTAGCCACCGGGCTTCCGGGTAGCGAAATGAGCATCCACCTCGTTCCAGGCGGCGGACTCACGCGCGGCGAGCGCCCGGAGCGCCTTCTCGCGCACCTCCGCCAGCTCACGCTCGCGCCGGGCCTGCTCGCGCGCCTGCATCTGCATCACGCGCTTCACCTGCCTCTCGTGCAGGACCCGAGCGGCCTCGCGCAGCCCGCCCACGGTGCGCGGGGAGGTGGGGGCTCGAGGTGCGGGTGCCCGTTCCTTCCGGAAGCGCTGAAGCAGCTCCGCGCCGAGGAGGGAGTCCTGCCCCTCCATGAGGCGCACGAGCAGGGCGTCCTTCTCCCGGAGGGGCAGGGCCTTGACCCAGGCGGCGAGCACTTCACGCGAAGGGGACAGTCGGGCAGGCGCCTCCGGGCTGGCTGCGAGCGCCACCTGGAGCAGGTCCAGGTCGATGTCGAGGAAGCGGGCGAGGGAATCCAGAGCGCCGGACAGTGACTTCATTCCGGGAGGTACGGGAGGCTCGACCTCCTTGTCATCCAGATGGCCGGCCGCGACCGCGCGGAGCCAGCCGAGATAGAGACAGCGCAGGTCGCCCGCAAGCAGGTCCGAGCGCACGGGCAGCAACTCCGCGAGCCCCGGCGCCTCCATGTCGTCCCACTCGCCGGCTTCATCCTGGACAGCGAAGGTCAGGATGACGTGCTCCCGCGTGGTCTGGAGAGAGAGCCCCTGTTCATCGGTGAGGTAGGGCGCCGCGAGCTTGGGGTCGAAGAGCTTGCGCGGCAACCGGAGCATGAAGACGCGGGTGCCCCAGTTGGCCGTGTAGACGTGAGCGTCGAAGTACCGCTCCATCATCTGGTGCGGTGAACCCTTGAAGTCCCCGTAGTGGTAGACGTTGGTGAAGCGGGTGGCGGAGATCTCCGCGCGGGTGGACAGCGCACGCAGCTCGGCCTGCTCCTTCGAGGTGAGCGGCCTGTCGACAGCCTGGAACTCATAGTATTGGTACTCGCTCATACTACCCGTAGCGTAGTCCAGGAGCTGGCCCGCGTCCTGGAGCCCTGGCTCTTCCACGAGAAGTACCTTCTCGATTCGAGCCTCACCGAGGACGAGCTGCGCCGCTGGGAGCGCCGGCTTCTGGACTGAGCCAGAAACGTCAAAGGCCCCCGGACTTGCGTCCAGAGGCCTTGGAAGTTGCGGGAAGTGCCCAGAGCCGGAATCGAACCAGCGACACGGGGATTTTCAGTCCCCTGCTCTACCAACTGAGCTATCTGGGCGTGTGGGTCGCCGCGAGAAACAGCGCCCTCATAGCGAGCCCATCCCTCACCCGTCAACATCCATTTTGACGGGCCCGCTCGCTCTGCTCTCAGGCCGCCAGGGACATCGCCTCGCCGTCCCAGGGCGTGAGACTCGCCGTGAGCCTGCGGCGCAGCTTCGCCCGCAGCGCCTGTTCGATCTGCCGGATGCGCACCGCCGTCACCCCGAAGCGGCGGGCCAGCAGCTCCGCGCTCGCTCCCTCGTCCACCAGCATCCGCTCCTCCACCAGCGCCCGCTCCCGCGCGTCCAGCTCCGGCCAGGCCTCCTCCACGCTCTCCCGCAGCTTCATGGCCCACTCCGCCCGCTCCACCACCTGCTCCTGCGTCTCCCACTCCGACTCCAGGCCCTCCAGCCGCGTCACCTCACCGTCCGGCGTCACCGGCGCGTCCAGCGACACGTCCCGCCCCAGCGACTCCGCCGCCCGCGCCACGTCCTCCTCGCGCTTGCCCAGCGCCTCCGCCAGCCGCCTCGCCACCTCCGGGTGCCCCTCCCCCCACCGGGCCTCCAGCCGCGAACGCTCGCGCCGCAGCTGGAACACCACCCACGGCGCCCGCCCGCCCGCCATGCTCCAGTTGCGCCCCACGTACGCGCGGATCCGCGCCCGAATCCACTGGTTCGCGTACACCGCGAAGGGGATGCCCCGGTCCTCGAACCGCCCCGCCGCCTCCATCAACCCCACGTTCCCCTCCCCCACCAGCTCCTCCAGCGGCAGACCCGTCCACCGGTACTTCCACGCCAACCGCTGCACCAGCTCCAGGTGCTCACGCACCCGCGCCTCCACCACCTCGCCCGATGCCCTCGGCACCGAGACCTCGAGCTCAGGGGACTCGCTGGACATGCTCTGGTTGACGGCTTCCATGGACCTCCTCCGGTCTGCTCCCCGGGGGACTCCCCGCGGAACGCAGAGAAACCTAAGGCCCGGAGGTCCATAAGAAAATGAGGTAGTTTGAACGTAATACTTAGGTTATCTCTATGGGTATGAGCTGGCTCAACTACCACCATCTCCTGTATTTCTGGACGGTTGCGCGGGCGGGCAGCATCGCCAAGGCGAGCGAGGAGCTGCACCTGGCGCAGCCCACCATCAGCAGCCAGCTCAAGCTCCTGGAGGAGTCGCTCGGCCACAAGCTCTTCGAGCGACAGGGCCGCAAGCTCGTCCTCACCGACGTGGGCCGCACCGTCATGCGCTACGCGGACGAAATCTTCCGCCTGGGCAACGAGCTGAAGAACGTCGTCTCCGGCATGCCCGCCGGTCAGCAGCTCCGGCTCAACGTGGGCGTGCTCGACGTCATCCCCAAGCTCGTCGCCGAGCAGCTCCTCAAGCCCGCGCTCGAGGCCGGCCCGTCCCTGCGCATCATCTGCCGCGAGGGCCCCCTCCCCCAGCTGCTCGCCTCGCTCGCCCTGCACGAGCTGGACGTAGTGCTCGCCGACGCGCCCAGCTCCGAGCCCGTCAGCGTCCGCTCCTTCAACCACCTGCTTGGCAAGAGCGGCGTGTCCTTCTTCGCCGCCGGCAAGCTCGTCCAGCTCAAGAAGGACTTCCCCCGCTCGCTGGACGGCGCGCCCATGCTGCTGCCCTCGGATGAGTCCTCGGCGCGCCGCTCGCTGGAGCTGTGGTTCGAGCGCCAGGGCCTGCGCCCGCTCATCGCCGGGGACTTCGACGACAGCGCGCTCCTCCAGGCCTTCGGCCAGCGCGGGCACGGCGTCTTCGCCATGCCCACCGCCATCGAGGCCGAGGTGGAGCGCCAGTTCAACTGCTCCGTCATCGGCCGCACCGACGAGCTCGAGTCCTGCTTCTACGCCATCACCGTCGAGCGCAAGCTGCGCCACCCCGCCGTCGTCGCCATCGCCGAGGCCGCCCGCTCGCAGATGTTCGGCGGGTGAGCCACCGCGGACCGCCGCTCAGCCCACGTCAGGCGCGCGGTACACCTCCGCGCCCGCCACCACCGTGGCCACCACCTGCGCGTCCACCAGCGCCCGCGCCGGCCCCTCCAGCGGGTCCACCGACAGCGCCACGAAGTCCGCGTCCAGTCCGGGCACCAGCCTCCCGCGCCGCGACTCCTCGAAGGACGCCCACGCGGGGCCCACCGTGAAGCCCTCCAGCGCCTCGGGCGCCGTCAGCCGCTCCTCTGGCCTCCATCCGCCCTCCGGCCGGCCCGCCGCGTCCTGCCGCGTGACGGCCGCGTACAGCCCCGCCAGCACGTCCGGATTCTCAATCGGAAAGTCGCTGCCCAGCGCCAGGTGCGCCCCCGCGTCCCGCAGGCTGCGCCACGCATAGGCGCCCTTCAGCCGCTCCGCCCCCAGCCGCGCCTCCGCCCACGTCATGTCGCTGGTGCAATGCGTGGGCTGCACGCTCGCCACCAACCCCGCCGCGCCCAGCCGCTGGATGTCCTCGAGCGTCAGAATCTGCGCGTGCTCCACCCGGTGCCGCAGCGCCTGCGTGCCCGTGTCCGCTGACGCTCGCAGCAGCACGTCCAGCACCAATGTATTGGCACGGTCTCCAATGGCGTGGATGCACACCTGGAAGCCTCTCGCCATGAAGGCCCTTGCGCGCGCCTCCAGTTCTTCGGGCGGCATCAGCAGCAGGCCCCGCTGTCCGACCTCGTCGCAGTAGTCCTCGTGCAGCGCCGCGCCCCGGCTGCCCAGCGCGCCGTCCGCCAGGAACTTCACCGAGCGCATCGCCAGCATCCGCCCCTGCCACGGGCCCTGCTCCAGGTACGTGTGCCGCTCGTCGCCCTGCCCCGCCGCCATGGCGTACACGCGCAGGGGCAGCTTCCCTGCCGCGTCCCACTCCTGGAGCAGGCGGAACGCATCCAGGTCCATGCCCGCGTCGTGCACGCCCGTCAGCCCCACCTGCGCGCAGCGCTCCAGCGCCGCCTTCAGCCGCGTCTCCAGTTGCTCCCGCGTGGGCGACGGAATCACCGCGGCCACCACGTCCATCGCGTTGTCCACCAGCACACCCGTGGGCTCGCCGCGCGCGTCCTTCAGGATGCGGCCTCCGTCGGGGTCCGGCGTGTCTCGCGTGATTCCCGCGCGCCGCAGCGCCTCACCATTCACCCACGCCGCGTGGTGGTCCACCCGCGTGAGGAACACCGGCGTCGTGGGGAAGCGCGCGTCCAGCTCCGCCCGCCCGGGGAACGCGCCGCCGGGCCACTCGTTCTGGTCCCACCCCTTCCCCAGCAGCCAGTCACCCTGGAAGCTGGAGGCCGGAGCCTGTGACAGCCGGCGCACCACCTCGTCCACCGAGGGCGCCTTCTCCAGGCGCGCCGTCGTCAGGCTGCGCCCCAGCCCATGGATGTGCGCGTGCGCGTCCACCAGGCCCGGCACCACCGTGGCCGACCCCAGGTCCACCTCGCGCGCGTCGGGCCCCGCCGCGGCCTTCACCTCGGCGCGCGGGCCCACCGCCAGGAGCTTCCCGTCCCGCACCGCCAGCGCCTGCGCCAGCGGCCGCTCCGCGTCCAGCGTCCAGACGCGCTCCGCCAGATAGACCGTGGTCTCCACCGTGCTCCCTCCAGCTGTCCTTCGGCGCACCCGTGCCCGGGCGCCGCGCGCGAACTGTGCGCGAGCCGGGCGGTGGTGTCACGAGCGCGGTGGAGACACGGGCCGGAGCGCTACTCCGTCTCCGACGGGCCTGCGCTTCCGCTGCCGCCGTCCACGCCGGGCATGGGCCCGACGGGCCCGGCCGGTTCGGCCGGCACGTTCTGGATGGGCTCGCGCACCTCGGTCGGGCCCTGGATGGGCTCCTGGTTCTCCGTCCCGGGTGGCTGCGTCGTCTTGCAGGCAAGCGGGATGGCGGCCAGGCACAGGGCAATGAAGACGACGCGACGCATGGAGCCTCCAAATCAGATGGAGGGCCGGACCCTAGGAAGCAGGCCCTCCAGCCACAATCTGCGGCGTGCGGCCAACGTCCACCAGCGGATGCACGTCCCGCCGGACAGGCCCTCGCCCCGCGCGTCCGGCACCGACCCACCACCGGAAGAGTCCGGAAGCTCTTTCGCACCATGCGCACCGTTTCCCCAGGACGCACTTCCTCCCGGAGAGCAGGGGCCATGTTGGACGTCGTGGATGTCGGCAAACGCTCACTCGCGAGCTACCGCGGCGTCGCTCCCGACTGGCAGCTCGATGAGCTGCAGCACCTCTCGGAGCGCCTGCGCGGCGCGCGGTGCATGCACCTCAACGCCACGTCCTACGGCGGCGGCGTCTCCGAAATCCTGCGCTCGCTGGTGCCCCTCTACAACGACCTGGGCATCACCACCGACTGGAAGCTCATCCACGGCGACGAGGCCTTCTTCCAGGTCACCAAGCGCATCCACAACGGACTCCAGGGCGCGCCTGGCGAGCTCACCGAGAAGGACAAGGCCATCTACCTGGCCAACGCACAGCTCAACGCCAGCCGCCTCATCAGCGACTCCGAGGACTACGACTTCATCTTCGTCCACGACCCGCAGCCCGCCGTGCTCGCCGCCTTGTCCTCCCTGCGCGAGTCGCGGTGGATATGGCGCTGCCACATCGACACGTCCCATCCCAACCCCAGCTACTGGGAGTTCCTCGCGCCCTACCTGCGCGCGTACGACGCCGCCGTCTTCACCCACGAGGAGTTCATCCCCCCCGGGCTGCCCATCCAGGACGTGCACGTCTACGCGCCCTGCATCGACCCGCTCAGCCCCAAGAACTACCCGCTGCCGGAGGAGCTCGCCAAACACGTGCTGGAATGGATTGGCATCCGCACCCACCGGCCCCTCGTCACCCAGGTCGGCCGCTTCGACCTGTGGAAGGACCCGCTCGGCGTCGTGCGGGCCTACCAGCGCGTGCGCCCCCACGTGCCGGACCTGCAGCTCGCGCTCGTCGGCTCGCTCGCCCTGGACGACCCCGAGGGCTGGGACGTGTACGAGGAGGTCCGCGCCGCCACCGCGGGCGACAGCCTCATCCACGTCCTCACCAACCTCGTCGGCGTGGGCAACATCGAGGTCAACGCCCTCCAGGCGTTCTCCGACGTCATCATCCAGAAGTCGATACGCGAGGGCTTCGGGCTCGTCGTCTCCGAGGCCGCGTGGAAGGGCACCCCCGTCATCGGCGGGCGCGTGGGCGGCATCCCCCTCCAGCTCCCCGAGGGTGTCGGCGGCGTCCTCGTGGACACCATCGAGGAGTGCGCCGAGCAGCTCCTCCGCCTGCTGCGCCAGCCGGAGGAGGCCCGACTGCTCGGTGAGCGCGGGCGCGAGCACGTCCGCGAGAACTTCCTCATGCCGCGGCTCTTGAGGGACCACCTGCTACTGCTCGACCACCTGGCCACGGTGCGCCCCCTGCCCGCGCGCGACATCGTCCCCGCCTCCTTCTCCCCCGCGGCCATGCAGGGGGTGTGACATGCGTACGCGCTCGCAACAGAGACTCCACGGGGCGGCGCTGCTGGGCGTCCTCGCCCTGGTCCTGCTCGCGGCGGCGCCTCCTTCCGAGGCGCCGGGGCCCTCCGCGGGCGCGCGGCCCACCGTGGCCCGCTGCGAGCTGGATGGCGTGGTGGACGCAGGCTCCGGCAGCTACCTGAAGGACTGCGTGGCGCGCGCGGAGGCGGAAGGGCACGGCGCGCTGCTGGTGCGGCTGGACACGCCCGGCGGCTCGCTGGATTCCACGCGCGTCATCGTCCGGGCCTTCCTCGCCTCGCGCGTGCCGGTGCTCGTCTGGGTGGGGCCCTCCGGCGCGCATGCCGGCAGCGCGGGCGTCTTCGTCACCCTCGCGTCGAACCTCGCGGCCATGGCCCCGGGCACCAACATCGGCGCCGCGCACCCCGTCGTCGGAATCGAAGGGCAGGACCCGGAGGCGGCGGGCGGCAAGCAACTGGCGCGCAAGGTGGAGAACGACGCCGTGGCCTTCGCGGAGAGCATTGCCCGGCAGCGCGGGCGCAACGTGGCGTGGGCCGCGTCCTCCGTGCGCGACAGCGCCAGCGTCCCCGCGGAGAAGGCCCGCGAGCTGCGCGTGGTGGAGCACGTGGCCCCCACCGAGGAGGAGTTCCTCGCGTGGGCCGACGGGCGGCGCGTGGAGGTGGCGGGCGGTGAGAGCGTGCGGCTGGCCACCGCGAATGCGTCCGTCATCCCCCTGACGCCGAGCCTCTCGCAGCGCACCGTGCACGCGCTCGCGCACCCGTCCGTCGTCTACCTGCTGTTCCTCGTGGCGGCGCTGGGCCTGGTGGTGGAGATGTCGCATCCGGGGGCCATTGCGCCGGGGCTCATCGGCGGGGTGGCGCTGGTGCTCGCGCTGGTGGCGTCCTCCGCGCTGCCGGTGCGCACCGGGGCGCTGGTATTGCTGCTGGTGGGCGCGGCCCTCATCGTCGCGGAGCTGTTCGTCACCAGCGGCCTGCTGGGCGCAACGGGCGTGGTGCTGCTGGCGCTGGGCGGCCTGTTCCTCGTGGACCGCTTCGACCCGGGCTGGTTCGTGGACCGCTCCTTCCACCTGGCGTGGGAGTGGGTGGTGCCCACCACCGTGGTGCTCGCGGGGGCCGCCGCCTACGTGGCGTACCGGAGCGCGCAGACGCGCCGGCTGCCCCAGCAGGGCGGCGACGCGGGCCTCGTGGGCGAGCACGGCACCGCGCTGGCCTCCGTCAGCCCCGAGCAGGGCGAGGTGTTCGTCCACGGCGAGCGCTGGCGCGCCACGTCCCCCGCTCCCATCCGCCCCGGCGCGCCCGTGGTGGTGCGGCGCGTGGAGGGGCTCATGCTGTTCGTCGACGAGGTGAAGACATGATCAACATTACCGGGCTCATCGGCACGCTCATCCCCGTCGCCATCATCTTCCTGCTCTTCCTCTCCGGGGTGCGCATCGTCAACGAGTACCAGAACGGCGTGGTGTTCCGGCTCGGGCGCTTCGTGGGACTCAAGCGCGCCGGCTTCCGCTGGCTCATCCCCTTCGTGGAGCGCATGGTCATCATCGACCTGCGCACGGTGGCGCGCGACGTGCCCCCGCAGGACGTCATCACCCGCGACAACGTCAGCGTGAAGGTCAGCGCCGTCGTCTACTTCCGCGTCATCCACGCCGACAAGGCCGTGCTCCAGGTGGAGGACTACCTCTACGCCACCAGCCAGCTCGCCCAGACGACGCTGCGCGCGATTCTGGGCCAGGTGGAGCTGGACCAGCTCCTCAGCGAGAGGGACCGCGTCAACCGCGACATCCAGCGCGTGCTCGACGCGCACACCGACCCGTGGGGCATCAAGGTCTCCAACGTGGAGGTGAAGAACGTCGACCTGCCGGTGGAGATGCAGCGGGCGATTGCGCGCCAGGCCGAGGCCGAGCGCGAGCGCCGCGCGAAAATCATCGCCGCCGAGGGCGAGCACCAGGCCGCCGAGAAGCTCGCCATGGCCGCCGACGTCATCAGCCGCAACCCGGCCACGCTCCAGCTTCGCTACCTTCAAACGCTGGTGGAAATCACCACCGGCGGCAACCACACCATCCTCCCCATCCCCCTGGACCTGCTGCACATGGTGGGCCTGCACCGGCCCGTCGCGAGCACTGCTGAGCGTCCGAGTGACGGCTACGGCACCGAGGAGGAGGAAGGGCCGCCCGTCGGGGGAATGTCCTCCTGACCTTCCGAGCCTGGCGCTTCAGTCGGAGGGCGGCGGGTCGGACTCCTCGAACAGCTCCCGCCGCTCCAGCGCAATCGCCCGCCGGCCCAGCCGCACCGACGCGAGCGCGAGCACCGCCATGCCCCCGAGCAGCACCACGCCCAGCGAGAAGGACACCATCGGCAGCAGCTCCGGCACGTCGATGTCGCGCTTGGCGAGGTACAGCAGCGACGTCACCACGAAGGCCAGCAGCGCCGAATAGGTGAAGCGAATGGCCCGCGCGAGGATGGCGTGGCGCCTGTCCAGGATGGCCACCTGCTCGCGCAGCATGGCGCGCCTCGGGTCCCCTTCCGGCAGCAGCCGCCACTCGCGCGCCAGGTCCCGGACGAGCGAGGACATCCGCGAAATCTGGTTGTCCAGCCCCGACACCAGGGTGCCACAGGCCGACACCATCACCGCCGGCGTCACCGCCATGCCGATGAGCCGGATGGACGAGAAGTCCACGCCTTCCGAGCCGCCAGTCATGCCCTCCCCTGTTCCACCCCTCCCCCGGCGACGCAACCCCGCCCGCCACCAGCACGCGGCTTCTCGACAGTAGGCGACGCCTCATCCCGACAGTAGGACTGGCGAGGACCAGCGAGGAAAGAGCTGGAAGACCACCTGCCAGCACGACCGACAAATCGACAGTGGTAACTTGACACCATAACTGTCGCCTCTTACTGTCCAGGTTGTGAGCACGCCCAAGACACAGACCGAATGGAAGTTGGCGGAGCTGGCCGAGGCGGCGGGCGTCTCGCCGCGCACGGTTCGCTACTACGTCCAGCGGGGGCTGCTTCCCGCACCGCCCTTCCGGGGGCCGGACACCGTGTACGGCGAGGAGCACCTGCTGCGGCTCAAGGCCATCCGCGTCCTCCAGGCGCGGTTCCTTCCCCTGGACGCCATCCAGGTGGAGCTGCAGCGCCTGTCCGCCGACGAGCTGCGCAGGCTCGCCGAGTCGGACACCACCCCGACGCCACCGACGTACGGGCCGTCGACGCCCGGCGTCATCACCGACGCACAGGTGCTGACGCCCCCGGTGGTGGGCTCACGGCCGGCGGTAATGGCACGCTACCAGCGGTGGGAGCTGGCCCCCGGGCTGGAGCTGCACGTGTCGGAGGGGGCCGACGCGAAGGTCCGGGCGCTCGCCGAGAAGGTGCGCGCCCTCGTCGAAGAGTTCCAGGAAAGGGAGACGTCATGAAGACGGAGCAGGCCGGGCTGTACACGAGCGAGGGCGCGCAGGTCCCCCTCCAGGGCGTCGAAGTAACGGGTGAGCTGCTGGGAGGCCATGCGCGGGTGCGCGTGCGCCAGCGCTACCGCAACGAAGAGAAGCGCCCGGTCGAGGCCATCTACACCTTCCCGCTGCCTTCCGACGGCACCCTCTCCGCCTTCTCCATGACGTGCGCCGGCCGCCGCGTGGAGGGCGTAGTGAAGGAGCGCGAGGAGGCCTTCCGCACCTACGACGACGCCGTCACCGCCGGCCATGGCGCCGCCCTCCTGGACCAGGAGCGCCCCAACGTCTTCACCGCGCAGGTGGGCAACCTCCTCCCCGGCGAGGAGACGGTGGTGGAGGTGGAGTTCCTCCAGGCCGTCACCGCCGAGGAGGGCTCCGTGCGCTGGATGCTGCCCACGCTGGTGGCCCCCCGCTACATCCCCGGCAACCCTTCCGGGGACCGCACCGGCCACGGCGGCATGGACCCGACGAGCCGCGTTCCGGACGCGGACCGGATTACGCCTCCCATCGGCGAGGTGCACTACGGCCTGCGGATGGACCTGCTGGTGGACCTGGGCCGCGAGGTGGTGGTGGAGAGCCCGTCGCACCCCATCACCGTCAACCGTGAGAGCGGCACGCGGATGCGCGTGGGCTTCTCGCGGGGCGAGGTGTCGCTGGACCGGGATTTGGTCCTGAGCCTGCGCAGCCCGGACTCGAGCGCGGTGTTCACCCCGCTCGTCACGCACCGCAAGGACGGCGCGGAGGCGGGCACCTTCGCGCTCACGGTGATTCCGGACCTCCTGGCCATGGCGTCCGCGCCGCCGAAGCAGGAGGTGGTCTTCGTGGTGGACGTCTCCGGCTCCATGGCCGGTGAGTCGCTTCCCCAGGCCCAGGCCGCGCTGCGGCTGTGCCTGCGCCACCTGCGCGAGGGCGACCGCTTCAACGTCATCGCCTTCGAGAGCAACTTCCGCAGCTTCCAGCCGCAGCCGGTGCCCTTCACCCAGCGCACGCTGGAGCAGGCGGACCGGTGGGTGGCTGCACTCCAGGCCGACGGCGGCACGGAGTTGCTCCAGCCCATGCAGGCCGCGGTGCGGACCGCGCCGGACGGCGTGGTGGTGCTGCTGACGGACGGGCAGGTGGGCAACGAGGACGAAATCCTCAAGGCCGTGCTGGCCGAGCGGAAGACGGCGCGTCTGTACTCGTTCGGCATCGGCACCAACGTGAGCGACGCGCTCCTGCGGGACCTGGCGAAGCAGACGGGCGGCGCGGTGGAGTTCATCCACCCGGGCGAGCGCATCGACGACAAGGTGGTGGCGCAGTTCTCCCGCGCGCTCGCGCCGCGCGTCACCGAGCTGCAGGTGAGCTTCGACGGTGTGGAGGGCACGGAGCTGTCTCCGTCCGAGCTGCCGCCCATGGTGGACGGCGTGCCCTGGACGCTCTTCGGCCGCTACCCCACGCCGGGCACCGGCAAGGTGACGCTGCGCGGGCGCTCGGGCCGTGAGCCCTTCGCGCTCACCGTGCGCGTGGACTTCCCCGCGCTGTCGGACCGGCCGGCGGTGGAGAAGTTGTGGGCGGCGGAGCGCATCCGCGGCTGGGAGGCGGCGGGACTCACCGGCCGCCGCGCCGAGTCCATGAAGAAGCGCATCGTCGACCTGGCCGTCGCGCACCAGATTGTCACCCGCTACACGTCCTTCGTCGTGGTGGAGGAGCGCACGGCGGAGCGCCGGGCGTCGGGCCAGCCGGAGACGCGCGTCGTCCCGGTGAATGCGCCGGCCGGCTGGGACATGTTCGGCACGGCGAAGCAGGAGGAGTCCGCGGACGGCGCCCCGACGCATGCGGGGAAGCTGCGCAGCCGGGGCGGACCGGGTGCGCCGCCGCTCGGGGGCAGCAGGCCCCAGGGCAGGCCGGTGCCCGCGCCCGCTTCGGCCGGGGCTGCCTTCGCGCCTCCGCCCGCCATGGCCCCGGCGCCCTCCCCCGCCAGAGTCGCGAGGGCGGCGGCCTCCGTCGCGCCCATGAAGGAGATGAAGGACATGAGCAAGTCCGCCCCCGCGAAGAAGAAGGGCGGCTTCTTCTCCGGCCTCTTCGGCGGCGACGACGAGGCGGAGCGGGGCATCTCCCTGCAGGAGTCCGCGGCACCGCCGGAGCCCCTGATGGATGCGGCCTACAGCATGGACGAGGACGACCTGTCGGAGCCCGGCGCCATGTCGTTCGAGGGCCTCCACGCGGCGGAGGCGCCCGCGGCCCTCTCCCGCGATGAAGGCGGCTCGGGCGTGGAGGCGCTGCTGGGGCGGCAGCTCGCCAACGGCCTGTGGGACGGCGGCGGGACGGGCCCGGAGCCAGTGCGCCAGGCGCGCGCCACGGCGCTGGCGCTGCTGGAGCTCCTGCGCGAGGGCATCACCAGCAGCCACCCGCTGCACGGCGCGCAGGTGAAGAAGGCGGTGGAGGCGCTGCTGTCGCTCGCCGCCGGCCTCACCGGCGAGCCGCAGGTGGCGGAGCTGGCGCTGGGCGTGGCCTGGCTGGTGGCGGCGGGCCCGCGCACCCGCGGCCGCATCGAGCAGGCCGCGAAGCCGCTGGCCGGCCTCAACGGTCGCATGGGCAACGAGGTCGCCCTGCGGCAGCATGTGGACGCGCTCGCCGCGCGCTGAAGCACGCGGGGCAGGTGGCCTCCCCGAGGTCACCTGACACCCCGTATCCACGAGCCCGGCCCCTTCGCACGGAGTTGCGCGAGGGGGCCGGAGTCCTCGCGTAGAGTGCGCGCAAGATGACGCTCACCACGCTCCTCCTCGTCGCCCTCTCCGCCGCCCAGGCCACGCCCCCCGCGGATGCGCCCCGGGACGCCGCCACCGTCACCGCGCCGCCCCTGGTCCCCACGCCCGAGGCGTGCCCCTCCACGGCCGAGGCCGACTACACGGCGGGCTTCGATGCGCTGGTGGGTGGCAGGGACGAAGAGGCGCTGGAGGCCTTCCAGCGCGCGCTGGCCGCCTGTCCCCAGCACCCGTACGCCACCGAGCTGGTGCGGCTCGCGCGGGCGCGGCTCGCCCCGGGCGGCCGGCTGGCGCAGGCGGCGGTGAGCGAGCTGGGTCCCGAGGGCCGCTCGGACGGCGGGCTCGCGGCGATGACGGTGGTGCAGACGCTGCACGGCGCGGCACAGGGCATCCTCCTGTGCGCCATCGCCGAGTGCGGCAACCAGGGCTACGCGGCCGCGTCGCTGGTGGGCGCGGGCGCGGGCGCCGCCGCCACGCTGCTGCTCGCCCGGGAGGACGGAGTGACATCCGGCCAGGCGGCGGTCATCAACTCCGGCACCATCTGGGGCTTCTGGTTCGGCGTCTCCTCGCTGGCCGCGCTGGACCTGCATGGTGATGACGCGCTCGCGGCGGCCATGCTCGGCGGCGCGAGCTTCACCGGCTTGGGCATCCTCCTGGCCACCACCGTGCGCCCCACCTCGGGCCAGGTGTCCATGGCCAACTCGGGCGGCCTGTGGGCGGGCGTGGTGATGGCGCTGCTGCTCGCCACGTCCGACAGCGACGACTCGCAGAAGTTCTTCGCCGTGGAGCTGGGCGCCACCGCCGTGGGCATCGCCTCGTTCGCGGTGGTGTCCACCCAGGTACCGGTGTCGCGCGGCCGCATGCTCATCATCGACGCGGGCGGCATCCTCGGCGGGCTGCTGGGGGCGACGGCCACCTTCGTCGCCGCGGGCGACGACGCGGAAGACTCCATCCTGGTGGGCAGCGCCGCAGGCGTCCTGGGCGGGCTGGGGCTCGCGGCCTATCTGTCGCGTGACTTCGACGTGCGCGACGCGCCCCAGGCGGTGCTGACGCCCGCGCTCCTCGGCCGCGACGGCGCGGGCGTGGCGCTGCTCGGCCGGTTCTGACCGCACGCGGGCGCAGGCCATGTCCGCACGCGAGCCCCGTTCCCCGCCGCCTGGCACGCCGGACGGGCGCTACTTCGTCGTGGACGGCCGGCTGTGGCGGTGCTCCAACCCCGCGCTCGGGCCAAGGCAGCGCCAGCTCCTCGTGGAGGTGCTGATGCGAGCGCGGCGGGACGTGGGCCGCGCGCTCCGCGCGAAGGACGCGGCGGCGGAGCGCAAGGCCCGGGACACCGTGCACCGCGCGAAGGTGGCGCTCGGGGAGCGGGGGCCGCCGTGGTGGACGGACGGGGCACCCGACTTCAACCGGCACCGCGTGGAGGGCACGCCGTATGCGGCGTGGTTCTCAGCGCTCAGTCCCGGGACAGGCCGTAGAGGGACATGACGAGTGCCTCGAAGGCGCGCGAGGGCAACACCCACTTCGCCATCACCGCCGCGCGCTGCACCAGCTTTCCCACCGAGTAGCGCACGCGCACGCGGCCGTGCTCCAGCAGCTCCAGCACCGTGCGCGCCACGTCCTCCGGGGGCACGCCGTCGCGCTCATCGGCTTCGATGGTCTTCAGCGCGGTCTCGAAGGGCGCGCGGTACGCGGAGCCCTGGCCGGACTGGCTCGCGAGCACGCGGTTCTCCGTGATTCGCGTGTGCACGTCACCGGGCTGCACCAGGGTGGCCTGGATGCCGAAGGGGGCCACCTCCTGGCGGAGACTCTCCGTCAGCCCCTCCAGCGCGAACTTGCTGGCGCTGTAGAGCCCCTGGAAGGGCAGCCCCACCGCGCCGCCCAGCGAGCTGATGTGGATGAAGAGGCCGGAGCGGCGCTCGCGCATGGACGGCAGCACCGCCTTGCACACGCGCAGCACGCCCAGCAGGTTGGTCTCGAACTGCTGCCTCGCCTCCTCGATGGAGGTGTCCTCCAGTGAGCCCGCCAGCGCATAGCCCGCGTTGTTCACCACCACGTCGATGCGCCCCTCCGCCGCCAGCACCGCGTCCACCGCGCGCCGCACGGAGTCGTCGCGGGTGACGTCCAGCTCCAGCCAGCGCCAACCCTTCGGTGCCTCCGTCAGCGGCTGGCGGCTGGTGCCGTAGACGGTGTGCCCGCGCTCGCTCAGCAGCTCCGCGCAGGCCCTGCCAATTCCAGAAGAGGCTCCGGTGATGAGTACGACCCTGCCCTGGGATGCGACCATGTCATTGCTCCGCAATCCCCCCAGGGCCCGCACAAACCATGGGCACTGCATGGGGACAAGGCACTGGAATGAACTGAAACGCGGAGTATGGGTTGAGCACGCTGCGACAGGGCCGGGGCTCGTCCGTTCGGTTGATGGAAGGATATAGAAGAGTCCCCATGGCCCCACTCTCCCGCCTGCTGCCACTGCTGTGCCTGGCCCTGCTCGCAAGCCCGCGGGCCCGCGCGGAGGACACGTCCGCGTTCGCGGTGCGGGTGAAGCCCTCCATCGTCCAGCTGGAGGCGCTGGGGCCCTCCGGCCAGGTGGTGTCCTTCGGGACGGGGTTCTTCATCTCCGAGGACGGGCTGGTCGCCACCAACGAGCACGTCGTGGAAGGGGCCCTGGAGATGCAGGCCCGGCTGCCCGACGGCAGCACGCGCAAGGTGCTCGGCTACCTGGCGCGCAGCCCGGAGCGCGACGTCGCGCTGGTGAAGCTGGAGGGCACGGGCTACCCCGCGCTGCCGCTCGGCGTGAACGTGAAGGTGCGCGAGGGCATGAAGGTGCTGACGATGGGCAACCCGCTCGGGCTCACCTTCAGCGTGTCCGAGGGCATCGTCTCCGCGCTGCGCCCGGACGGCCTTCCAGAGGCGCACCGGTACGCCGAGGCCGCGAAGCACGCGATGATTCAAGTCACCGCGTACAGCGCGGCGGGCGCGAGCGGCTCGCCGATTCTCTCCGAGGACGGCCAGGTCATCGCCGTGCTGCAAGGGGGCATGGGCATGTCGAGCAACCTCGTCTTCGGCATCCCCGTGGACGTGGTGGCGAAGCTGAAGGCGGACCTCGCGCCGGGCGCCGTGCCGAAGCCCTTCAAGGAGTTCCCCTTGAAGGGCGTGGTGGGCTCCGCGGTGTTCTTCGGGCTGCTCGCCCTGGCGTGGGCCTGGTCCAAGCGCCACGAGTGGCGCGTGGCCCGCCAGGTGCGCAGGGCGCGCAAGGCGCGGGCACCCGAGGCCCCCGCCGAGGAGTACCGGAACTGAGGGCTACACGGACTTGCGGACGCTGGGAGGCAGGCGCGAGCGCCCCTCCTCGTCCAGCGGAAGTCCGTCCGTGTCCTTCCACGGCTGGTGGCGCTGCACCTCGCGCACCACGAAGAAGGCCGCGACGGACAGCACGCCGATGTCGTCCAGCCAGCCGAGCACCGGGATGAAGTCCGGGAGCGCGTCGATGGGCGACACGAAGTAGACCACCGCCAGCACGCCAGCGAGCTTCCGCCAGAGCGACACCCGCGGGTCGCGCACGTAGCTGAAGAAGCGGGTACTCATGCCACGAAGGCCTGCGATGTTCATGCCCACCTCTACGCGTGAGGGGCCCGGGTGATTGCAGCCCCGGCCAGCCCCCAGCGTACGACGGTTGCCCGGTTGAAGGGCAGCCGGCCTCAGTCCGGACTGTCCTCCAGCACCACCGCGCGGCCCACGACTTCCAGGCGGGCCCGCGAGCCCGGGCGCAGCGGCAGCTCGGGCGCGCCGCGCACGGTGAGCTCCATGCCGCCGCAGGCCACGGTGTACTCGGCGCTGGGGCCCTGGAACTCGCGCGTGAGGACTTCCGCGCGCAGGGCGCCGCCCACCGCGACGGTGTCCGTGTCCGGCACCAGCCGCAGGGCCTCCGGCCGCAGCGACAGCAGCACGTTGCCCTTCGCGTGCCCCGTCACGGGGAGGATGCCGAGCATCGTCCGCGCCCCGTTGCCGAAGCCCACGCCGGGCAGCAGGTTGGTGCCGCCCAGGAAGTACGCGACGAAGGCGGTGCGCGGCGTGGAGTAGACGGCCTCGGGCGTGCCCACCTGCTCCACCTTGCCGGCGCGCATCACCGCGAGCCGGTCCGCGAAGGCCATGGCCTCGCCCTGGTCTTGCGTGACGAACAACACCGTGGTGCCCAGCGACTTCAGCGCCCGCCGCACCTCCACGCGCGTGGAGGCGCGCAGGGCGATGTCCAGACGGGAGAAGGGCTCGTCCAGGAGCAACACCCGAGGCCCCGGAGCGAGCGCGCGCGCCAGGGCCACGCGCTGCTGCTGCCCGCCGGAGAGCGCGTGCGGCATGCGCGCCTCGAAGCCCTCCAGGCCGAACGGCTTCAGCAGGGCGCGAGCGCGCGCGTGGGCCTCGGGACGCGGCAGCGCGGTGAGGCCGAAGGCCACGTTGTCGAGCACGGACAGGTGCGGGAAGAGGGCGGCGTCGTGGAACACCATGCCCACGCCGCGCTGCTCCGGCGGCACGAAGGTGCCCGGGCCCGCGAGGGTGCGGCCATCCAGGGTGAGGGTGCCCGCGTCGGGGCGGTCGAAGCCGGCGACGAGGCGCAGGGCCGCCGTCTTGCCGCAGCCGGACGGGCCGAGCAGCGCCACCACCTCGCCCGGCTCCACCGCCAGCGTGAGGCCATCCACGGAAGAGGCGCCGCTGGGAGTGCGCAGGGTGAGGGCGTCGAGCGAGAGGAAGGGCATGACGGAGCGCGGCGCACCCTACCGCGTTCGCTGACGCGAGCGTACCGGCGCGCGGCGGGATAGCCTCCGCGGCCGCAAGCCCACCCGCCGTCGCGGAGACACGCCATGCTTCGTCCGCTCATCGCAGCCTGTGCCGCCGTCCTGCTCGTCGCCCCCGTCGCCTCGGCGCAGCAGCCGCAGAAGCCCTCGCAGCCGCCGTCCGCGCAGCAGTCACCGCCGAAGCCGCCCGCCGCGCAGCCGCCGCCCGCGGCGACGGACACCACGCGCCCCAACTCGATGAAGACCGCGGGCGAGCGCACCCAGGCCGCGCTCCAGCAGGCGCCCGCCGCGAAGCCCGAGGACGTGCGCTCCATCGCGAGCCTCACGGCCGCGCTCTACGACGTCATCAGCGGCCCGGCGGGCCAGGCGCGCGACTGGCAGCGCTTCCGCTCG
Source organism: Pyxidicoccus caerfyrddinensis (assembly GCF_010894405.1). Lineage (GTDB taxonomy): Bacteria > Myxococcota > Myxococcia > Myxococcales > Myxococcaceae > Myxococcus > Myxococcus caerfyrddinensis. The sequence continues at coordinate 143,427 of NZ_JAAIYA010000002.1, read as the reverse complement.
CTGTTCTATCCGGGCGCGAAGATGATTCCCGTCCGGCGCCCGAAGCCCGGCGCCGCGGGCCCCGGCATCTCTCCCATCACCCCGGATGACTACGCCACGTGGGGCGTGGACTTCTTCAACAAGCACGCCTTCTACGAGAAGGAGACGCATCGGGAGGTGGCCGGCTACGGCGACCTGGTCAACGTGCTCAGCGCCTACGAGACGCGCGAGGCCGCCGGCGGCCCGGTGACGTCCAAGGGCGTCAACAGCCTGCAGCTCGTCTTCGACGGCCAGCGGTGGTGGGTGCTGAACATCGCGTGGATTGACGAGAAGACCGCCGGGACGCCGGTGCCGAAGGACTTCGCGCGCAAGGAGTAGAACCCGGCCGCATGAGCCCTCGCGCTTCGTGTGACGTGCTCGTCGTGGGCAACTACTGCCACGACCTGCTGCGGCTCGGTCCGGGCCGGGAGACGCACGCGCTCGGGGGCTCGTCGGCGTACATCTCCTCGGTGCTGGAGGCCATGGGCGTGGACTACGCGGTGGCCGCCGTCGCGGGCGAGGACTTCCGGTACGCGGACCACGTCCGGCATCCACCGCGCATCGTCCCGGGCACGCGCACCACGCAGTTCACCGCGGAGCTGGGCCAGGGCGAGCGGGTGCTGCGCGTCAGCGCCCGCGCGGAGCCCATCCGCCCCGAGGACATCACCGTGGACGCGCGCGTGGCGCTGGCCTGCGGCGTCATGGGGGAGCTGCTTCCGGAGACGCTGGTCCGCGTCTCCGAGCGGACGCGGCACGTGGTGGCCGATGCACAGGGGCTCCTCCGCGCGCTGGATGGCGAGGGGCGCGTGCTCAACCAGCGCATCGAGGCGACGCCGTACGCCGCGCTCCTGGAGCGCATCCACGTGCTGAAGGCCAGTGAGGAAGAAGCCCGCGCGCTGGACGTGGAGCAGGTGCGGAGGCGCACGTGCCTCGTCATCACCCGGGGCGCAGAGGGCTGCACGGTGCTCACGGCGAAGGAGCGCATCGACGTGCCCGCCGTCCCCGCCGAGGAGGTGGACCCCACCGGGGCGGGAGACTGCTTCCTCGCGGGCTTCGCGCTGGGCCTGCTGCGGGAGTTGCCGCTCGCGCGGTGCGCGGAGCTGGCGAACTGGTTCGGAGCGCAGGCGGTGATGCAGGTGGGCGTGCCGAAGCTGGACGTGTCCGCGCTGCCGGCGTCGCTGCGCTGACGCGCCCGCCACGGTGAGCGGCGCACCGGGCATTCCTGGTACAAATGCAACGCATGAACCTGGCCCGCCCCACCGCCCTCGCGCTGCTGCTGGTGTTCGTCCTCGTTCCCACCGTCTCCGCTCACGCCGCCACCGCCATCGTGAAGAGTGGTGACGGCTGGCAGCTGCAGGTGGACGGGAAGCCCTATGTGGCCAAGGGCGTCACGTTCAGCGGCGGCCGCTCCGCGGACTACGAGAGGGACTGCGCGCGGCTCGCGGAACTCGGGGTGAACACGCTCCGCACCTGGGGCACCGGGACGGAGACACGGGTGCTGCTCGACGCCGCGCACAAGCACGGGCTCAAGGTGCTCGTCGGGCTCTGGCTGCGGCAGGGCCGCCCCGGTGCGGAGAGCGATGACTCCTTCGACTACCTCCACGACTCCAAGGGCATGAAGAAGCAGTTCGCGGACACGCTCGCCCAGGTCCGCGCCTTCAAGGACCACCCTGCCGTGCTCGCGTGGGGCCTCGGCAACGAGGTGCTCCTCAACTCGCCCGATGACGCTTCCAAGGAGGCCTATGCCCGCTTCCTCGAGCAGGTCGTCCGCGAAGTGAAGAAGCTCGACCCGGGCCACCCCGTCATCTCCGTGGACGCGTGGACTCTCGGCGTGCCGTGGTGGATGAAGTTCACTCCGTCCCTCGACGCGTACGGCATCAACGTCTACGGCGGCGGCATCCACGTCCTTCCCGGCGAACTCCAGAAGGCCGGCGTCACCAAACCCTGGCTCATCACCGAGTTCGGCGCCCAGGGCGAGTGGGACGCGCCCAAGGATGCGAATGGCATCCCCCACGAGCCGGATGATTCGCAGAAGTACGACGCCATCGTCGACGGCTGGAACAAGGCCCTCGCGCCGCACGTCCAACAGGGCCGCTGCCTGGGCCTGTTCGTCTTCAACTACAGCGCGTCGCTCGACCACACCGGGCTGTGGCTCGGCATGCTGTCGGGCACGTCCACCCGGCCCGCGTGGCACGCGGTGCGCGAGGCCTATTCCGGCCAGAAGCCCGCCACTGCGCTGCCCGCCATCACCCGCGTCAGCGTGGGCGAGGTGAAGCGCGAGAAGTCCGGCACCTTCGCCCAGGTCCAGGTCGAGACGAAGGACGCGGAGGGCACACCGCTCGACGTCTCCTTCGCCTACAACTTCCGAGGCGCCGCCACGCGCCACGAGCGCGACGAGGTGGTGCGGCTCCAGGCCACCCCCGGCCCTACGCCCGGCGCCTGGCTCGTGCGCATGCCCGCCGTGAAGGGCCCCATCAAGCTCTACGCGCTCGGGAAGGACCGCGCCGGCAACCTCGCGGCCGCCACCACCTCCGTCGCCCTGCCCTCCGTGCCCTGATTCAGGACGCGGCGGCTCCGCACTCCGCCCCTCCCTTCGGGAGGATTCGCGGAACGAACATTCCTTCCACGGCAACCGGCGGCCACCCAGGTCGGTCCCGTCTCGGAGGATTCGCGGAAGGAACATTCCTTCCGCCACGACCGGCGGCCTGCCCGGGTCGGTCCCGTCTTGGGGGGGATTCGCGGAAGGAAGATTCCTTCCGCCCGGACCCATCACCGGGCGGCCCGCCAGGGTCGGTCCAGTCACGGAGGCCTGGCGGAACGAACATTCCTTCCACGGCAACCGGCGGCCGGGCTGCCCCTGTCCACGGGCTCGACGCTCGGCACATGCGCCTCCACGGGTGCCTCCCACCCAAGCCAAAGAAAAACGCCCCCTCCCAGGTGGGAGGAGGCGTCGTTCACTTCAACCGTCCCGCGACTCAGCCCTCTTCTTCGGGCGACTCGGGACCGGTGGCGTCATTGTCCTCCGGCGTCTCGGACTCGTCCGACGAGGCAGGAGCCTCGGCCGCCTCACCCTCCACCGAGGCGCTGGCCTCGGCCGGGGCCGCCGCTTCCACCGGGGACACCGTCTCCTCGTCCTCGGAGGCCTCGCCCTCGGGGAGCTTGGAGATGGCCATCACCTTCTCCTGCTCGTTCTCCAGCGCAATCAGCCGCACGCCCTGCGTGTTGCGGCCAATGACGGAGATTTCCTTCACCCGCATGCGGATGAGCATGCCGCCGTTGGTGACGAGCATCACCTCGTCCGAGTCCTTCACCTGCAACAGGCCTACCACCTTGCCGTTCCGCTCGGTGGTCTTGATGTCGATGATGCCCTTGCCACCGCGGCCCTGCTGCCGGTACTCGGTCTCCTGGGTGCGCTTGCCGTACCCGTTCTCCGTCACCGTGAGAATCGTCGTCTCCGGCTCCACCACGTCCGCGCCCACCACCTCGTCGCCGTCCTCCAGCGTGATTCCCTTCACGCCGTAGGCCTGGCGCCCCATGGAGCGGACCTCCGTCTCCGGGAAGCGGATGCTCATGCCCGTGCCCGTCGACAGCAGGATGTCCTTGGTGCCGTCGGTAATCATCACCGACACCAGCTCATCCCCGTCGTCGATACCCAGCGCGATGATGCCGCTGGAGCGCACGTTGGCGAACGCGCTCAGGTCCGTGCGCTTCACCACGCCCTTCTTCGTGACGAAGAAGACGTACCGGCTCTCCGGGAAGTCGCGCGTCACCAGCACCTGCGCCAGCCGCTCGCCCTCGCCGAACTGCACCAGGTTCACCATGGCCTTGCCGCGCGACGTGCGGCTGGCCTGTGGAATCTGGTGCACCTTGAGCGAGTACAGCTTGCCCTTGGTCGTAATCGGCATCAGGAACGCGTGGGTGCTCGCCACGAAGAGCTTGCTGACGAAGTCGTCCTCCTTCGTCGCCGCCCCCGTCTTCCCACGCCCGCCGCGCTTCTGCGCCCGGTACTCCGACAGCGGCGAGCGCTTCACGTAGCCGGTGTGCGAGAGCGTCACCACCATCGTCTCCTCGGCGATGAGGTCCTCGCTCGTAATCTCATCCACCGCGCCGGTGATTTCGGTGCGGCGCTTGTCGCCGTAGCGCTCGCGAATCTCGAGCAGCTCCGCCTTGATGACGGTGAGCAGGCTGCGCTCGTTGGCGAGGATGTCCTGCAGCCGGGCGATGTCGCGGATGAGGTCGATGAGCTCGCGGAACAGCTCCTCGCGCTGCAGGCCGGTGAGGCGCTGCAGGCGCATCTCGAGGATGTTCTGCGCCTGCTCCTGGCTGAAGCCCGCGCCCTCGTACTTGTGCGCCAGCCCCTGGTAGGACGGCTCCTCGTTGCGCGCGCGCGAGACGAGCAGCTCCATCTGCGCCTTGGCCGCCGCGTAGTCGATGCGGTCCAGCTTGCCGAAGCGCTCGTGCTCGTACAGCGCGGGCGACAGGATGTGCATCAGGCCCCAGCGCGCCTCGTCCGGGTCCTTCGACGCGCGGATGAGGCTGACCACCAGGTCGATGAGGTCCTGCGCGACAAGCAGGCCCTCGACGATGTGCATGCGCGCCAGCGCCTTGCGCAGTTCGTAGCGGCTGCGGCGCGTCACCACGTCGCGGCGGTGCGCGATGAAGCGGTCCAGCAGCTCCTTCAGGTTCAGCGTGCGCGGCTGGCCCCCGTCGATGGCGAGCATCACGGCGCCGAACGTCGTCTCCAGCGGCGTCATCTGGTACAGGTTGTTGAGCACCACCTGCGCAATCGCGTCACGCTTCAGCTCGATGACGATGCGCATGCCCTGACGGTCGCTCTCGTCACGGATGTCGCTGATGCCCTCCAGCTTCTTCTCGCGCACCAGCTCGGCGATCTTCTCGATGAGCCGCGCCTTGTTCACCTGGTACGGAATCTCCGTGAAGATGATGGCTTCACGGTCCGCCCGCTTGGACGTCTCAATCTCCGAGCGCGCGCGGATGGTAATCTGGCCGCGGCCCGTCTCGTAGGCGCGGACGATGCCCTCGCGGCCGGTGATGATGGCGGCGGTGGGGAAGTCCGGGCCGGTGATGAACTCCATCAAGTCCCGGACGGTGCAGTCCGGGTTGTCGATGAGGTGCAGCGTGCCGCTGATGACCTCGGTCAGGTTGTGCGGCGGGATGTTGGTGGTCATGCCCACCGCGATGCCGCTGCTGCCGTTGACCAGGAGGTTGGGGAACTTGGCGGGGAGGACGAGCGGCTCTTCGAGCGAGTCGTCGTAGTTGGGACCGAAGTCGACGGTCTCCTTCTCGATGTCCGCCAGCAGGTCCTCCGCCAGCCGCTCCATGCGCACTTCCGTGTAGCGCATGGCCGCGGGCGAGTCGCCGTCCACCGAGCCGAAGTTGCCCTGCCCGTCCACGAGCAGGTAGCGCAGGCTCCATTCCTGGGCCAGGCGCACCATGGCGTCGTACACGGACGCGTCGCCGTGCGGATGGTACTTACCGATGACGTCGCCGACGACGCGGGCGCTCTTCTTGTACGCGCGGTTGTGGGTGTTCCCGAGGTCGTTCATCGCGAACAGAACGCGGCGATGCACGGGCTTGAGGCCGTCGCGCACGTCGGGCAGCGCGCGACCGATGATGACGGACATCGAGTAGTCGAGATACGAGCGGCGCATCTCGTCTTCGATGTTCACGGGGATGAGCTCCCCAGCGCTGCCAGGAGGCGGAGGCGCGGGGGGCGTTGCCGGCTTGTCGGTAGTGTCGTCAGCCATGAGCTCTGGAAGTGTCGAGGAGGGGCCCTCTCAGGGGGCCGCCGTCCAGTGGGTGAGCGTTCGTAACCCCCGGATTTCCCTACGTCAACAAGGGAAACGAGGGGGTGTCGGCCTGGATGCCCGGATGGTTGGAAATGGGGTCTGGAAAGGGCCTTCCGGCGCCCCGTTTTGAACGCTTGGGAGCGCGGTTTTCAGCCCCGAAAATCAGGCCCGGAAACGGCTCAGGCGGAGCGCGCGGAGCCCTGGGGCCGCAGGGGGGCGGCCAGCCGTTCGGCCTCGGTGCCGATGGCGCCTTCCGGGTCCTTTTCCCTTGCCTTCTCGAAGGCCTCCAGCGCGCCCTCGCGGTCGCCCTTGAGCTTCAGCGCCACGCCCACGTTGAGGTGCGCGGAGGCCAGGTCGCGGTCCATGGACACGGCCTCGCGGAAGAGCACGAGCGCCTGGTCCACGTCACCCGACAAGAGCGCCTCCTTGCCGGCCTGCACGCGCTTCTCCGCGTCGTTGACCAGCTCCACCTGGAAGACGCTGCCGCCCACCACGTTGGCGATGAGCATGCGGAGGATTCCGCCCCAGTAGAAGGTGAGTCCCTCCGCGGCCACCACGGCGGCCAGCGGCAGGTCCGGCAGCAGCTGCTTGCCGCGGAACTTGAAGCGCACCCGGGTGTAGCGGCCCTTGTTGGCCCAGTGGACCATCTCGCCCTGGAGCTTGCGCAACCCCTCCTCCATGCGCTTCGGGTCGATTTCGAAGGGCAGGACGCGGCCCCCCGCGGGCTCTCCCGACGGCAGGGCCTTCTGGGGCCCGCCAACGGGCTCGGTGTCGAGAACGGGCTCCGCCTCCAGCACGGGCGGGCGCGGCTCGGACTTTGGCGCGGGGGCCGTAGCCTGGCGCGGAGTGGGCGTCTTCGCCGGGGCGGCGGGCTTCTTCGCCTTCGCGGGGGCGGCGCGGGCCGCGGACTTCTTCGCCTTCGCCGGGGACTTGCGGGAGGAGCTCTTGGCCATGTCTCCACCTTAAACGAGCCACGGCGCTCGCGCTTGCATCACCCGGCCACTCCGGGGCTCCCGGAACACTTCTTCGCACTCGCGCCACACGACTTCACGCCGGGGCCGTGCCCCGCGCGGGCGACCTCGGGGAAGATGGGGGCGCCCTCCTCCCGAAAGGACCTTCCACCGCATGACGCGTGCACGGCCCGTGGTGCTCTCCGCCCTGCTCTCCTCCGCCTGCCTCTGGGCCCCGCTCGCGAGCGCCGCCGGTGGCGCAGACATCGCACCTCCGAACGTGTCTTCAGACGCATGGCCCCGCATCCGCAAGGAGCGCATCCAGAAGCTGCTGCCCCAGGCCATGGCCCGCGCCAACGTGGACGCCTGGGTGCTCCTCTGCCGGGAGAACGACAACGACCCGCTGGCCGACCACGTGGGCTGTGAGAACGCGGGCGGCACCGCTGCCTTCCTGTTCTTCCGGCAGGGCGACGGGGTGCGCTCGCTCGCCCTGTCTCCGGCGGGCGAGGCCACGGCGCTCAAGGACGTGGGCCCCCTGGACGAAGTCGTGCCGCTGGAGCGCGGGACGGACCTCTACGCGCAGGTGGCCGCGCGACTGGTGGCGGCGAAGCCCGCGCGCATCGCGGTGAACTCGTCCGACAACGTGACGGTGGCGGACGGGCTGTCCGCGTCGCAGCGCGCGGCGCTGGAGAAGGCGCTGTCGCCCGCGCTGCGAAAGAAGCTGGTGTCCTCCGAGGACCTCGTCTCCGAGTGGCTCTCCGTGAAGCTCCCCGAGGAGGTGGACATCCTCCGCAAGGCCGCCGCGCTGACGTCGCAGCTGGAGGTGGAGGCGTACCGCGCGGTGGTGCCGGGCAGGACGCGTGACGTGGATGTGGCTCGCTTCCTCAGGCGGCGCATGGCGGAATCGGGCGTGGGGGACGCGTGGGCGGCGGACCAGAACCCCAACGTGCAGAGCGGGCCCACGCGGGGCCACTCGCACGCCACCGAGCGCGTGATTCAGCCCGGGGACTTCATCCAGACGGACTTCGGCATCCGCGTGGGCGGCCGGTGGGTGACGGACATCCAGCGCTTCGCGTACGTGCTGGCCCCGGGCGAGACGAAGCCCCCGAAGGAGGCGCTGGAGAAATGGGAGAAGGGCAAGAAGGGCAGCCGCACCGCCCTGGCGGCGCTGAAGCCCGGCGCGCGCGGCTGGGACGTGGACAAGGCCCAGCGCGACTGGATGCGCGAGGCCGGCTCCGAGCCCGTCATGTGGGGCACCGGCCACCCCGTGGGCTACTGGGCGCATGACGTGGGCCCGGCGCTCTCGGGGGCGCAGAAGGACCAGCCCGCGAAGGGCCAGGCGGCGCGCGTGGTCCGCCCCGGGCAGGTGTTCGCCTTCGACGGGTTCTTCGCGTGGAAGGACGGCGGGCCGGACCTGATGCGCATCGTCTCCGTGGAGGAGATGGCCGTCGTCACGGCCACGGGCGCGGAGTACCTCATCCCACCGCAGGAGGACCTGGTGCTCATCCCCTCTCCAGCGCCGAGCGGGGGGCCGTCCGGACCCGGCCCGACGCGGTGAGTGGGGGGCCCCTGTCGGCAGCGCCCCGGGGCTCGGCTAGGATGGACGTGCTCTTCCGGAGAACCCCGCGATGCTGACCGTGCTCGTAATCGACGATGACCTCTTCGTGCTCACGATGGTGAGGGACATCCTCCAGAGCGCGGGCTATCGGGTCGTCACCATGCAGACGCCGGAAGAGGCGTTCAAAACGAGTGTGATGGACGTCTCCGCCATCCTCTGCGACTACAACATGCCGGGGATGACGGGCGCCGACGTGCTGACGGCCATGCGCGAGCTGCAGAACTGCCACGTGCCGTTCATCTTCCTCACCGGGCACGAGGAGCTGGACGACATCCTCCCCGTCGCCATCCGCTACGGCGCGGAGCTGCTGCCCAAGCCGATTCAGCCCGTCGAGCTGATACGGCTGCTCGTCAAGCAGCTCGGCACCGCGGCGGCCTGACGCACCCGCCGGGCGTCAGTCGGACTCGGACAGGGACTTCGGTCTGCTCGCCACCACCTGGCGAAGCACCTCACGGAAGCCGGCAGGTTGATGCGCGTCCTGCTCCAGCCGCCGGGTCCTGTCGGGAGTCGTGAAGATGTAGCAATACTCTCCTTCGGGAAGCCGGCCCGTGCGGCAGGCTTCGGCCAGCACCGGCGCGCGTGCTCTCAGGTACACGAGCGCCGTGCGTGCAGCGGCCTCCTCCACGTCATGGCCGCGAGCCCATGGCGTCGCGTCCACGTCCGGCATCCCGGAGATCCGCTCCAGCCAGTGCAGCCAGGCCTCCGCTTCCACCGCGCGGCCGCCCGCTCGCAAGTGCTGGTACCAGTACACCGGCAGGAACCTCGGGCTGCTGCCGCGCCCGCCTTCCGAGGCATAGCCCGTCGCGAGCGGTCGCTCGTCCCGCCAGAAGGCCGTGGCCACCGCGCCCACCAGCACGTCCACGCCGAGCGGCGGCGGCGCGGTGCTCGCGAGCAGCGCGTCCAGCCGGGCCCAGAGCCGCTCCGGCCGGGGCGAGAAGGCACGCGACTGCCGGGGTGGCAGCGGAACGAGGCGCGCGGACTCGCGGACCTTCCTCAGCCGGTGCTGGTACGCGTCTCGTGTCTCCCCGTGGTTCATCGGCGGCCAGGGCGCCAGCGCCAGCGCTCCCGGGGCGTGCCGCCAGAACTGGACGCTCCTCGGGTGCTCCGGCACCGGGAGTGGCAGAGCCTGCTCCAAGGACGGCAGCAGCCGGCCCTCCAACAGCCCGGGGTGCTGCGAGACGAAGTACACCGTGTCCTCGTCGAAGGCCCACGTGTCCTCGAGCGTCGCCAGCGTCAGAGCCTCGGCGGGAGGGTGCAGCCGCAGCGCGAGCGTCCGGTGCTTCTCGCGGTAGATGACGACCAGCGCATCGCCATACCAGCGCATGAAGCCCACGCGGCAGCCGAAGTACGGGTTGTAGGTGGGCACCTCCACCTGCCCGCGGAGATGTCCCTCCCAGGCAAAGTGGACGTCGATGCTCACCGGCACGTAGCCGCCCTGGGGTTCGCCGGTCCGCTGCTCGACCCAGGCCACGCGCCCGGTTGCCGCGTCCACCGCGCCGCCGAGCACCTCGCGGCTCGTGCCCACCGGCAGCAGCTTCATCGTCCCGAGGTGGAGGGCGTCTCCCGGAGTCCCTGGTGCTTCCGGGTACGGCACGTCGCTGCCGAGCGCCCGGCCAATGGCCGTGAGCAGCGCGTCGTGTTCCAGGTGCCCCGTGCTGTCCGTCATTTCCGCCTCGCTGTCGGCCGCTCCTGCTTCGCGCGATGGAGAGCAGATTCTCAAATCAGCCAAGCAGCGCGAAGAGCTGGTGGCACTGCGCCAGCAACTGACCGTCCTCGGTCCAAAGCTGCTGGGAGTCTTCCGCGTAGCCTCCCGCGGCCTGGCGCGAGCGGCCGGTGCGCAGGAAGTGCGCGTCCTCGCGCAGGCCCGGGCGCGGCAGCGCGTGGAAGAAGTCCACCCGGAGGTCCACCGTCGCGGCCGCCTGGAAGCCGTCCACGCGCGTGAGCGCCGACGGCGGGTACGCATCCATCAGCCCCACGCACAGCGGCGCGTCCAGAAGCAGGTGCTCGCGAGGGCGAATCCAGCCGCCCGTCTCCGCCACGGGCCCGCCCGAGTACGGCGCCCCGCCGATGCAGAAGCGGTACTCGAAGAACTGACAGAAGGTCGGCATGGGCACGTCGTCCGGCACCACCGGCACGTCGTGCGGCGGAGGCACCTCCGGACGAGGCACCTCGAAGTACTCCATCGTCCCGCCGCGCGCCGCGCCGAAGGTGGCGCTGGCCACGCACACCACGCCCGATGCGTTCTCCACCCGCGCCGTGGCGTGCGTGACGAGCTTCCCCGCGCGCTCGATGCGCGTCTGGATTTCCGCCTCGCCCTCCACGGCGGGCGCGCAGAAATGCGCGGTGAGCGAGCGCACCGGCCTCCCCGCCGCGCCCACGTGGTGCTCCAGCGCACGCAGCGCCGCGCCCGCCACCACGCCTCCGAAGGCACCGCGTCCCTGGTACCAGGGCGCGGAGAAGTGGATGCGGTAGCGCCCAGGGGAGAGCGGCTCGGGCGAGGTGGCGGCGAGGAAGGCGGCGGTCATGTCGCGGCGCACCGTATCAAGTGGCCGGGCCTCGCGGACCCCACCGTGCGCACGGCCACCGTGCCGTGCTTTTCACTCAGCGCGAAGCGGCGGTGTCCGCGGCGAGTCCCACCGCGGAGAGGGCGACTTCGTACAGGTCTCCCTGGCCGTTGCCTGGAGCGCGCAGGCGAGCGTCGAACTCCTCGGTGGTGTACGGCGTGGCGCGCGACTCCACCTGGAAGGGCAGGCGTGACGCGTACACGAGCACTCCGCGCGCCGGTACCACCACCGGTGTCAGTACGTCGCCCAGGTTGACGGCCGCGCCCAGGTTGCGCGGCGTGCTCCAGTTCGTGCCCTCGCGGAAGGACACCCAGAGGTCATACGTCCCCAGGCTGCCCGGCCGGGCCTCCGAGCTGAAGAGGAGATAGCGCTCGTCGGGGGCGATGAAATGGTTGCCTGCTCCGTGCTCCGTGTTGATGGGCGCGGGCAGCTTCTCGCCGGGGCCGTAGTGGCCGTCCTTCCACGGGTAGCGGTGGATGGCGCGCTTGCCTCCGGGTGATGACGGCATGCGCGTGAGGTAGAGCGTGCCGTTCGCGGTGACGGAGGTGTTCGTCTCCGTGTCGTCCGTGCTGACCTCGGGCACGTGGCGTGGTGTGCTCCAGCCCGAGCCCTCGCGCTCCACCATCCAGACGTCGAAGTCCTTGCGCACCGGCTCGCCTTCCTTCACGGGCCGGTTGGACGCGAAGAAGAGCCGCCGGCCGTCCGGTGAGAGTGCGGGGTCGATGTCCCTCCAACGGCCGGAGAAGGGCGCCACCTCCGGCTTCGTCCAGCGCCCGCCCCGGAAGTGGCTCACCATGATGAGCTGGAAGGTGTAGCGCGTGGGGTCCGCGCGGTTGAAGTAGACGGTGTTGCCGTCCGGCGAGAAGGCGGCGCCGAACTCCTCGTGCGCGGTGGACACGACGTCGGCGGCGAAGATGCGCGGCGCGGTGGGCGCGGTGGACAACGAAGCGAGCAGCGCGAGGGATGCGACGGTGGACATTGCTCTCCCGTGCGTCCCGCGTCCTCGGTGAGAGGCCACGGGCGCGAGTGTGGTGGTTCAGGGCTTCAGGAAGGACGGCGGCGCAGGCGCGACGCGGTACGAGCCCGATGGCAGCAAGGGCATCGGGCCCGACGCAGCATGAGTCCCGTGGCGATACGACGGCTCAGGCCCGGCGCAGCACCAGCGCCGGGGTGGACGCGAGCACCAGGCCCAGGCCCACGCCGATGACTCCGGACGCGCCGTAGAGAACACAGGTGAGCGCGCCGCACAGCGTGGCCAGCACCCCAGCCGCGAACACGAAGCGGGCGCGCCCTTCCACCGGTGCCGCGCGGGTGATGAGGACGCCGGCCAATACACCACCGCCCACGCACGCCCAGAGGCAGAAGGCCCGGCAGCCCGAGGCACACACGTGCCCGGAGGCCACCACCAGCGGAGGCACCAACAACGGCATCACCCCGCCCAGCACGCCCGGCACCACCGCGCGTCCCAGCACCCCGCCCCACCAGCCGTACCCGATGAGCAGCGCCGTGAACAAAGCGCCCAGCATCAGCGTCCCCGGGCCCACGTTGGAGCGCAGCGCCACCGCGCACAGCACCAGCACCACGCCGTAGCCGCCGAGCGGCAGCGCCCGCAGCAGCCGGCCCTTCTCGTACGCCCACCTCGCGCGGCGGGCGAGCTCACTCGACTCCATGTCTCGTCCTCCAGGCGGCCCTCAGCCGCGTCATGGCCCGCTCCACCCGCTTGCGGAAGGTGGCCGGCGGCACCGCCGGACGCTCCGCCTCTCCCATGGCCGCGGCGAGCGTGGCCGCGTCCTCCGGCTTCAAGTCCTCCAGCACGTCCCGCAGTGCCTCGGCCAGCTGCGCCCCCGCGAGCCGCGCCTCCGGCCCTTCCGCCGCGTCGGCGAAGTCCTCGTCCGGGGGCGCATCCTCGCGCCGCCGCTGCCGCGCCTTGCGGTATGTGCGGCACTCGTACGCCGCCAGGGACAGCACCCAGGGCAGGGCGTCTCTCGTGGCATCGAAGTCCGACGCGCGGGTGAACACCTTCAGCAGCGCCGCCTGCGCTGCGTCCTCCGCGTCCGCCCCATCCGGCAACAGCCGCGCACAGAAGCGCGCCACGAGCGGGTGCAGCACCCCGAAGGCCGGAGCAAACGCACTCCGGTCGCCCCCGGCGAGCCTCACCATCCACTGCTGCAACGCCTGTCGCGCCGCGGAGTCCACGTCCGTGTCCGCCTCTTCAGCCTGCCCTGGCAGCCTCGCCGCCCCCGCCCGCCGCCCTCCCCCGCATTAGGCACGTGCCTCCAAAGCGTGACAGGGCCCCCATTTTCCAGGGCCCCGAGTCACCCGCCACCTCAGGCGGAGAGCTTCCAGTCCACCGGCGGGCGGCCCTTCGCCTCCAGCGCCTCGTTCACCTTCGAGAAGGGGCGGCTGCCGAAGAAGCCGTTGCTCGCGGACAGCGGCGAGGGGTGCGTGCCCTCCATCACCACATGCCGCTTCGCGTCGATGAGCTTCTTCTTCTTCTGCGCGTAGCGGCCCCACAGCAGGAACACCACCGGGTCCTGCTTCGCGCTCACCGCGCGGATGACCGCGTCCGTGAAGTCCTCCCAGCCGTGGCCCGCGTGGCTGTTGGGCTCGGCCTGCCGCACCGTCAGCACCGCGTTGAGCAGCAGCACACCCTGCTTCGCCCAGGGAATCAGCGAGCCGTCCTTGGGGCGCGGCACCTTCACGTCGCTCTCCAGCTCCTTGAAGATGTTCACCAGCGAGGGCGGCGGCGGCACCCCGGGCTGCACCGAGAAGGCCAGCCCGTGCGCCTGTCCCGGCCCGTGGTACGGGTCCTGCCCCAGCAGCAGCACCTTCACGTCCCGGTACGGCGTCAGCCGGAACGCGGAGAAGAGGTCCTCCTCCGACGGGAAGACGGTGGCTGACTTCCGCTCCTCCGCGACGAAGCGCTCCAGCTCCAGGAACGACGGCGATGCGAGCGCCGCGCGCAGTTCGTGCTTCCAGTCCTCGGGCAACCTGTCCGCCAGCATGGCTTCCCTCTCTCCCCATCCTGGGGTGAGGGCATTGAAGCACCTACCCCCCGCGTAGGCCCAATGCTTTCGCGGCGAAGGGGGACGGCGATTACGACCCGGGTGGACCGGGCCTCCCGGAGCGGCTCCGTGGGGGTGGAGGGTCTCCGCCAAGACGGACGGCAGCCGGGCAGGCAGGGTGGGTTCTTGGGGCCCACCGGCCAGGCGCGCTAGCCTAGGGGACGCCATGACGATGTACACCGAGTCACTCCGCGCCTTCCTCAAGCCCGTCCTCTCCTACCTGGACGACGAGTCGGTGTCGGAGATCATGATCAACGGTCCGACGGACATCTGGATTGAGCGCAAGGGCAAGCTCACGCGCACCGATGCCACCTTCACGGAAGAAGGTCTCCTCGGCGCCGCGCGAAACATGGCCCAGTTCGTCGGTCGCCCCCTGACGGATGAGCGCCCCCGCCTGGACGCACGCCTGCCGGATGGCAGCCGCATCCACGTGGTGATTCCGCCCATCGCTCGCATGGGCACCACCATCTCCATCCGCAAGTTCTTCAAGGAGAAGCTGAGCATCCAGTCGCTCCTGAAGTTCGGCTCGCTCAACCAGCCCATGGCGCGGCTCATCGAGGCGGGCATCGCCACCAAGCTCAACATGCTGGTGGCGGGCGGCACGGGCTCCGGCAAGACGACGCTGCTCAACATCGTCTCCTCCCTCATCCCCGACGAGGAGCGCATCCTCACCATCGAGGACTCGGCCGAGCTCCAGCTCAACCAGTCGCACGTCGTCGCCTTCGAGAGCCGGCCGCCCGACAAGTTCGGCAAGGGCGGCGTGGACATGGGTGACTTGCTGCACTCCGCCCTGCGTCTGCGTCCGGACCGCATCGTCGTCGGCGAAGTGCGCGGCGGCGAGGCCTTCCACCTCATGCAGGCCATGAACACCGGCCACGGCGGCTCGCTGGCCACGACGCACGCGAACACGCCCACGGACACGCTGCGGCGCATCGAGTCGCTGTGCCTCATGTCCGGCGTGGAACTGCCCATGGTGGCGGTGCGCGCCCAGGTGGCCAGCGCCATCAACTTCGTCATCTGCTGCGAGCGCCTGCACGACGGCAGCCGCAAGACGATTGCCCTCTCCGAGGTGCTCCCCCTCAACGAGAAGGGCGACTACCGCACCCAGGACATCTTCGTCTTCACGCCCGTGGCCAAGGACGAGGACGACCACATCCTCGGCTACCACGCGCCCACCGGCATCATCCCCAACTTCGTCTCCAAGGCGCGCGCGTACGGCTTCCCGGACCTGGACGAGTCCTTCTTCGACCCGACCACCTATGGCCTGCCGCCGCCGCCCACCTTCCATGTCGGCGAGGCCTACCAGGTGCGCTGGGCACCCTCGCTGAAGCACCGCGAGGAGGGACGACCGGACCCCTCGCACTTCAAGGAGGAGTGGGCCGCCTTCGAGCAGAAGCTCCGGCAGGAGGCTCGCGACGCGAAGGGTGGCAAGCCCGCCGCGCCCGCGCCCGCGCCGGCACCCGTGCAGGTGCAGGTGCCGGCCAACCACCCCGCTCCGCCTCCCGCCCCGCGCCTGCGCCCGTCCGAGCCCGTCGGCGCGAAGCCCGCCGCGCCCACGCCTCCCGCCGGGATGAAGCCCGCGCCGCGCCCGCCCCCGCCGCCGTCGAGCATGGGCGATGACGACAAGACGCCGCCGCCCACGCGCAACCCCTTCGCCGGCCCGCCCGAGGACACCCACGCCGCGCCGGTGTCCGAGTCCAACGTGGAGGTGGACGCGGAGCTGCTCACCGAGGCGGGAAGCTCGCGCCCCATGCCCGCGCGCCGGCCCCCGCCCGCCACGCCGTCCGCGAGGCCCGTGCCCAACGCCGTCTCCGGCGTCCGCCCGCCCATGCCCGCGCGCAGGCCTCCGCCCTCGGCTCCGTCGCACGCGCAGGACGACGACGAGGAAGAGGACGCGACAGCGGGCTCCGCGGAGCGCAGCGGCGGCTCCGAGAAGACGCAGATCCGCCCCGCTCCCGAGCGGCCCCGGCGCTGATTCCGGACGGCATCTCCTCCGAACACCCGAGCCGCCCCGGCGCTGATTCCAGACGGCGGCCCCTGCGCGCGCGTAGCCCCGGGTCGCTCCCGATTCGGCCCCACGGGGCTCGTGCCCGGGTCGGTGGGCTGTTCTCCCACCGCGCTGTCCGTGGAGCGCGCGCCCTCACCACGGGCGCCAGCGGCGATTCCCGACCTTGCGAGGAGCGCGTGTCAGGGGGAAAGTGGCCGCCGTGTGGATCTCCCTGCTCGTCGCGCTCACCCTGGCCGCCCCAGCGCCTGCCGCGTCCCCCCAGGCGCCCATCACCGTGATGGTCGCTCCGCCTGACGCCTCGGGCGCCCCGCCCCACGTCATCGAGTTCGCCCAGGAGCACGTCGCCGAGCAGCTCAAGTCCCGAGGGCTGAAGGTGGTGCGCGTCGAGGACGTCACCCGGACGATGACCTCCTCGCGGCGCCGCGCCCTGCTGCGCTGCAACCGCACCGAGCCCGCCTGCCTGCGCTCGCTCGGCGCGGCGGGCAAGGCCGAGGTCGTCCTCGTGGCGGAGCTGGGCCAGTTCGTCAGCGGCTACCGTACCGGCGCCCGCGTGTACAAGGCCGCGGACGGCAGCCTCATCACCGAGCACCTCATCCCCGGCGTCAACGAGGACCAGCTCCTCGACGCGCTCACCAAGGCCCTGGACGTGGTGGTGCCCCGCACGCGCATCGCGCTGCGCGGCGCCTCGTCCGTGCCCTCCATGCAGGACGTCCCGCCGCCCGTGGGCGCCCGTCCCTCGGAGACGAAGCCTCCCGAGAAGAAGCCCGCGGAGACGCAGCCGGCAACGCCTGCCGTGCAGCCTCCGGAAGTCGCCACCGCGAAGGAGCCCGCGCCGCGCGCCTACCCGCTGCGCCGCTGGGCGTGGCTGCCCGCCGCGGGGGGCGTGGCGCTGGCCGGCGTGGGGACGCTCTTCTACCTCCAGGCCGGCGACAAGTACGACACGCTGAACAATGGCGGCACCTCGGGGCCCACCGTCGCCGACCCGGACGCGGTGGCGAAGGATGGCCGCAGGGCGCAGACGCTGAGCCGCGTGGCCTTCGGGCTGGGCGCGGCGGCCATTGGCGCGGGCGTGGTGATGTTCCTGCTGCCCGGTGACGGGGAAGCGAAGGTGCAGCCCTCGGCCGCCATGGTCCCCGGTGGGGGCATGGTGGGCCTGTCCGGGACGCTGCCGTGAATTCGAGGATACCCATGCGGAAGACCTGGACGCTCGGCGCTACTGGCGCGGCGCTCGCGGCGGTGTTCGCCACGGGCGGGTGCTACGACTTCGACAAGGCCACGGAGCAGTGCATCCAGGACGGGCGCTGCGAGCCGGAGGGCGTCGGCCCCGACGCGGGTGACGCCGGTGACGCGGGCGATGCCGGCTTCGACGCGGGCTGCACGCCCGCCGACGCCGCGGACCTGCCGGACGACAGCTTCGCGGACACCGACTGCGACGGCGTGGACGGCCAGGCCGACGCGGGCTTCTTCATCGACCCGGAGAACGGGAACGACGAGCAGGGCGCGGGCACGCGCGAGTCGCCGCTGCGCACCGTGGCGCACGCGCTGGAGGTGCTGCGCGTGGCGGACGGCGGCGGCCCGGTGCGTCTGTACCTGGCGGGCGGCGCGTACAACGAGCCCGGGCTGGAGCTGGACCTGCCGGTGTCACTGCACGGCGGCTACATCCGGGACACGAACGGGTGGAGGCGCGCGGACAACCGCGCCGCCCGGCTGAGCGGCGGCACGGTGGGGCTGACGGTGCGGGGCCTGACGGACGCGGGCACCCGGCTGGAGTACGTGTACGTGAGCTCCACGGACGCGGTGCAGCCCGGAGCGCCCTCCATCGCGCTGCGCATGCTGGGTGCGTCGGGCGTGGCGCTGCGCCACGTCACCCTCGAGGCCGGCCTGGGCGCCCCCGGTGCGGACGGCGGCTCCGGCACGGTGGGACAGGGAGGCCAGGATGGCAACGGCGGCGCCTCGGCGACGGGGACCAGCACGGGCGCGGGCGGGCAGGCCCCGCTGAGCGCCTGCGCGAGCGATGACCGCTCTGGCGGCGCGGGCGGAGACGGGGTGTTCAACCGCAAGGACGGCAACCCGGGCGAGATGGGCCGGCCCGATGCGGGCGGAGGCGATGGCGGCCTGGCGGGAACCTTCGGGGTGAACTGCGCGGGGACGCTGCGCTGCAACTGCAACGGCTTCGTCGGTGGCAACGGAATGCCGGGCACCGTCGGCGACGACGGCCCGACCGGCCCCCCGGGCGCGGGCCTGGGCATGCTGGACGTGGTGGGTGGGACGTGGCAGGCCAACCAACAGGGTGGCCCCGGCGACGCCGGCCTGCCCGGTGAGGGCGGTGGCGGCGGTGGTAGCGGCGGGACGTGTACCGGGACGACCCGGACCGTGGCGGCCAGCGGCGCGGGCGGCGGCGGCGGTGGTGGCGGCTGCGGCGGCACGGGTGGGCAGGGCGGTGGCGGTGGCGGCGCGTCCATCGCGCTGCTGCTCGTCGACTCCCAGGTCACGGTGGGCGCGGGCACCGAGCTGCGCACGCGCGGCGGCGGCCGGGGTGGCGCTGGCGGTCCCGGCGGTCCGGGCGGCAGCGGTGGCACGGGCGGAGGCGGAGGCGACGGCGGCGTGTACGACGTGCAGGAGGTGCCCGTCCTGTACTCCACCACGGGCGGCAACGGCGGCAACGGCGGCAGGGGTGGCGCCGGCGGCACGGGCGGGCCGGGCGGCGGCGGTGGCGGCGGCCCCTCCGTGGGCGTGTGGTGCGGGCCGCAGGCGGACGTGACGCTGGAGGCAGGCAGCGTCACCTACACCCTGGCCGACGGCGGCGCGGGTGGGTTCAGCACCGGCAACCGCGGCACGCCGGGCGAGCGACGCCAGACGGAGAACTGCACCTTCCCGTAGGGTCCTGCGTGTGCTGTCCGACGTTGGGGGGCATGTCAGGGCGACCCGGCGTGCGGTGCCTGACCGCTCGCTCGGCCGCCGGGCCCGGCACATCGCGTCACGGGTTTCAACCTGCTACGCTGCTTCTCCTGGTTGAGATGGCATCCGAGCTGATCTGCGAGACCTGCGGTCTTTCCGTTCCTCCCGACACCGCCGTGTGCCCGCGCGACGGGACGGTGGTGCTGGCGTCGTTCCACGTGCCCACGCCGGCCCCCGTGATGGAGGAGCCCAAGGTCGTGGTGCACGCGGCGGACGCCCGGCCCATGGACACCACCCCGAGGGACCCGCTCATCGGCATGCGGCTGGGTGAGTACGAGCTGCGCACGCGCGTAGGCGTGGGTGGCATGGGCCTGGTGTACGAGGGCATCCAGCCGCTCATCGGCAAGCGCGTGGCGGTGAAGGTGCTGCGCCCGGAACTGGACCGAACCCCCGAGCAGGTGGAGCGACTGCTGGCGGAGGCCCGCGCGGTCAACGCCATCCGCCACCGCGGCATCATCGACATCTTCGGCTTCGGGGAGGTACCGGACGGGCGGCAGTACATCGTCATGGAGTTCCTGGACGGCCAGGCGCTCGACGCGGTGCTGGCGGAGAGGAACCGGCTGCCGGTGCAGGAGGTCCTGTCCATCCTCGACGAGGTGCTCGCCGCGCTGGCCGCGGCTCACGGCGCGGGCGTGGTGCACCGGGACCTCAAGCCCAGCAACATCTTCCTCGTGCGCCAGCCGGACGGCTCGCGCTACGTGAAGGTGCTGGACTTCGGCCTCGCCAAGCGCGGCCCGGCGCCCAACTCCCGCAGCGCGCAGACGCGCACGGACATGGTGGTGGGCACGCCGGAGTACATGGCGCCGGAGCAGGCCCAGGGTCACGCGGTGGGTCCGATGACCGACCTCTACGCGCTGGGCGTCGTCACCTTCGAGATGGTGACGGGCCGGCTGCCCTTCATCGGCAGCTCGCCGGTGGACCTGCTCATCAAGCACGTGCAGGAGCGCCCGCCGCGGCCGTCGGAGTTCGTCTCCGACCTGCCTCCCGCGCTGGACGCCTTCATCCTGCAGATGCTCACGAAGGACCCGGAGACGCGCCCCGGCTCGGCGGACGCGCTGCGCCAGCAACTCCACAAGCTGCGCCGCACCCTCCGGTCCTCCACGCGCTCCAACCCCAACGCGCTCGCGCCCGTCGAGAAGCCGAAGCCG
The DNA here is from genome assembly GCF_010894405.1 of Pyxidicoccus caerfyrddinensis. GTDB lineage: Bacteria > Myxococcota > Myxococcia > Myxococcales > Myxococcaceae > Myxococcus > Myxococcus caerfyrddinensis. The sequence goes on along the minus strand of NZ_JAAIYA010000002.1, from coordinate 123,288 downwards.
AAGGATGACGTGGACTCGCGCCGGCCCACCACGCCGGTGCCGGTGCCGCCGGAGCTGAGCGCGGAGCTGACGTCGCAGGAGCTGCGCGCCGCCGGAGTGCCCGCGTCGGGACGCCGGAGCATGGTGCCCGTGGCCGCGGCCATCGGCGCCGCCGTGGTGCTGCTGGGCGGTGGCGTGGCCCTCCTCAACCGTGGCTCCGGAGGAGGCCCGACGCCCGCCCTGCTGGCCGGCGCGGGCACCGCGAATGGCGCCGCGGCCGGCGCCATCGCCAACACCGCACCCGGCACCACGGGCGGACCGAGCATCGCCCCTGGCGCCGTCGCGAACGCGGCCCCCGGCAGCGCGAATGGCTCGGTCGCGGCACCTGGCGCCATCGCGAACGCCGCGCCCGACAGCGCGACTGGCTCGGTCGCGGCATCTGGCGCCATCGCGAGCGGCTCGAGCGCCACCACCGCGAAGCAGGCAGCCCCCTCGGCGGACGAGGCCGGAAGCGCGGCGCCGTCGGCTGCCCGGGGCGAGGCGCTCGCGGCGCGTGCCACGCCGTCCTCGGCCTCGGCCCGGACCGAATCCCGCACCTCCCGCGGGAGTGCTCGCGTCAGGGACTCCGAGGCCAGGGAATCGGCCTCCCGGGAGTCGCGCTCACTTTCGGAGGGCGCGCCCGGCGCGGATGCGCTGCAGCGGCGCATCTCCACGCTGGAGGGCAGGATTTCCGACCTCTCGGTCGCAGGAAAGCTCCAGGACGCCCAGGTGGAGACGGCGTACAAGATGCTGGACCGGTACCGCGGGGAGGCCAGCTCGGCGAACGGCGCCCAGCGGCAGAAGATCTCCGACGGGCTCGACTACCTGGAGCGAACCTACCTCAAGCACTGAGCGGCGCGGGCCCGCTGCCCGCCCCGCTTCACAGTGAGCGGGTGCAGAACACGGGCTGGGCCATGGCGTTGCGCGCCCGGTCCTCGCTCACCAGCTTCCAGCCCGCCAGGTCCTCCAGCAGCATGTTGCGGTTCTGCCGGATGACCGTCGGGTTCTTGCAGGCCTTGAGGTCGCCGTAATAGCCGAACGGCGGCAGCGCGAGCTGCAGCTCCGCCAGCTCCGCGAGCTGGAGCTCTCCCATCTCACGCCCGAAGAGCGACCAGGACGCGTCCTCCACGCCGACGATGCCGCGCTCGAAGTAGATGATGGCCAGGTCGTACGCGATGAGCTGGTCCTTCTGCATGAACGTGTGCAGCCGTTGCGCGGCCACCGACTGCGCCAGCGGCCCCTGGATGTTCAGCGCGCTGGCGATGCGCATGGCGAGGATGCGCTCGCACCCACCGTCCCCCGGCGGCTCGCCGCCCGTCGTCACGCCCGTGAAGAGGCGCCAGGCCCACGCGCGCCCGTCCTCGCGCGGCGTCTGGAAGTACCGCGGGCAGCCCATGTGGCGGATGTAGAGCGCCACCAGGTCCTTGGGCAGTCGCGAGAAGTCCGGGGGCCCGAAGGTGATGGGCCGCGGGTTCTTCTCGTACTGGCCCGCGCGGAGGCTCATCCGCTCGCCTTCGATGCTGTGCTTGAGCTGCTTCTGGACGTCGAACTCGCTCTCCAACGGCGGCAGCTTGCTGGCCGTATAGAGATACGTCAGCGGAATGACCACGCCGGCGAGGCCCAGCAGGAACAGCACTATCCAGAGAAGACTCTTCACCCCCCCAGATTACCAGGGGACGCACGCACCCGGCGCAACGGGTTAAAACCGAGCCCACCATGCCCGACTGGCACCCGGCCACCGTCTCCGACATCTCGCCCGCCGCCGATGGCCTCACCGACCTCGTGCTCGACCTCCAGGGGACACCCCTGGTGGGTACCCACGCGCACCCCGGGCAGTACGTCCGGCTGCGCCTGCCCGGCCAGGAAGAGGGCATCTTTGCCATCGCCTCCCCGCCCGACGCCCGGGGGACGCGGTGGGAGTTCCTCCTCAAGGCCGGCAGCCCGCTGCCCGACGCCCTCATCCGCCTGCGGCCCGGCGCCCGGGTGGACGTGACACCGCCCGAGGGCAAGGGCTTCCCGCTGGAGCGAGCCCGGGGGCATGACCTGCTCCTCTTCGCCTCCGGCTCCGGCATCTCCGCCATCCGCTCCGTCATCGCCAGCGTCCGCCGTGAGCGCGAGGCCTACCGCCGCGTGACGCTCTTCTTCGGCGCGCGCACGCCGAGCGCCTTCGCGTACTCGGATGAGCTGCACGAGTGGGAGGCCGGCGGCATCCGCGTGGTGCGCACCGTCAGCCAGCCCGGCGCCAGCGGGTGGCAGGGCCTCACCGGCTACGTGCAGGCGCACCTGGGCGAGGAGCCCCTGCGGGACGAGGTGGCCTTCCTCTGCGGCCCTTCGGAGATGGTGCAGGGCGTGAAGGCCACGCTCCAGGCGCGCGGCGTGCCGAAGAGCGCCATCCACCTCAACTACTGAGGCGCGGCGGCGCCCTCGATGGAGGGCGCCGCGTAGCGCAGGCCGAGCAGCACCGCGGCCGGGTCGCTGTCCCCGCTGCTGCTGGCCACCTGCGGCGTCCACGCGGCCACGCCCACCAGGCGCCCGTCCGCGCTGAAGCGCACCCGACGCACGGACCAGTTGAACCCGTGCTCGGCTCGCGCGGCGTCGGCGCCCTCCGTGAAGAGGTACACCTTCTTGTCCCAGCCGCCCGTGGCCAGCGAGCGCCCGTCCGGAGAGATGGCCGCGGAGGACACCACGCCATGGTGCAGCGGCCACTTGTGCAGCACCTGGCCGGACTTCGCATCCACCAGCGCGCCCGTGTTGAAGGGGCCCTGCGGCTCTTCCACCTTCTTGCGCTCGCGCTCGTACACGATGCGGTTGCGCTCGGGGAGCTGCTCCGAGAGGCCCACGCCCAGCCGCTGCCCACGCGCGTCCACGGTGACGTCACTCACGTAGGCCGGGAAGGTGAAGTCCGAGCGCGTCGTCAGCACCAGCGCTTCCACCGGGCGCGTGGGCTCCACCGGCGCGCCGCCCTTCAGCGTGAGGACGGCCTCCTGCGTGACTTCGTCGAAGGCCACCTCCATGCGGTCCGTGAAGGGGCTGCCCAGCACGCCGTCGCTGCCAGGGGGCACGCACGAGTCGCACACCGCCACGTCCATGCCCTCCAGCAGGAGCGACTTGAAGCGCAGGGACTGGTTGCGCGCCAGTCGCGCCGCGGTGGTGCCCAGCGCGCCGGGGAGGTTGAACGTCTCCTTGAGGAAGGGCACGTCGATGCCCGCCGCGGTGGCCGCCGCGCTGGTGAGGATGACGGCCGGCGCGCGCGCGTCCAGCGCGAGGGATACCGGCGCCTTGTCATTCAACGTCGCACCGAGCACCGCGGAGCCGCCGCGCCGCTCGAAGTGCACACGCGCCACGCCGGGCTTCAGCGCCTCCACGCCCGTGCGCCACGCGCGCAGGTGCTTGTCCCAGCCACCCGAGTACAGCGTCCCGTCCGGCGCGAAGGCCAGCGCGCTCACCACGCCCACGTGGCCGCGCTCCTCGGAGGCGTACTCCAGCCCCGGCACCGCCAGCACCGTCAACAGCCCCTTGAGGCTGCCCACCACCAGCCACTTCCCGTCCGGGTGGAAGGCCACCGCGCCCAGCGGCTCCTCGGTGCGGCGCTCACCGCGGAGCGCACCGGTGGCCGCGTCGAACAGGCGCACCACCCCGTCCTTGCCGGCCGTGGCCACGAGGTCCCCGTCCGGAGAGAAGGCCACGCCCTCCACGTCGAACTCGTACGGATTGATTTGCGAATCCGCGAGCTGCTTCGGCGGAGGGCCCAGCGACCAGAGGGACAGGAAGTAGAACTTGGAGCCCAGCCGCGTGTACGCCACGCGCCCGCCCCGGGGCGAGAAGGCCAGGCCCCAGATGAAGTCCTGCCGGTTGAGGACGGCGTCCACGTCCCACCCCACCACGCTCCCGGAGAGGTAGCCGCCCGGCGTCGCCGTCAGCCGCGCCTCCACGTCCGGCGCCAGCTTCGGCGGCGCGTGCGCGCAGCCCGCCCCCGCCGCCAGCCACCCGCAAGCCAGCAGCGCCACCGCCCTCCGGCCCGGACTCATGTACCCGAGCCTCCCGAGGCCGCCTTCTCCTTGTCCACGTTGATTTCGGTGATGCCCTTGTTGTCGATGGACAGGAGGAACAGCTGCTTCACCGCCTCGCGCTTCTCGTTGAAGGAGGTGCGGCCGGTGGCGCCATCGAAGTCCTTCAGGCCCGCCAGCGCGTCGCGCATCTCCGCGCGGGTGCGCGGCGCGCCCTCCTTCTTCTCGATGAGCTGGCGCAGCATGCGGCCGGAGTCATAGCCGATGGCCTCCAGCAGGCCCGGGTCCTTGCCCGTGTCGTCCTTGTACTCGGCGCGATAGGCCTGCACGAAGCGGCGCGTGGCCGGCCGCTGCGAGTCCACGAAGAAGCCGTCCACGTACACCGAGCAGGTGACGAACTTGCCGCCGCGCTCCACCAGCTCCGGCAGCCCCGAGCGCCCCTTCGGGCTGCTCCACTGGTTGGCGCCGAAGAGCGTCACCGTCTTCAGCTCCTTCTTGCCCGTCGTCTTGCGGATGCGCTCCAAATCACGCGGGTCACACGCGTTGGTGACGATGTCCTCCACCGCGAGCGCCGGGGCCACGAGGCTGACGCGGCGCCAGTCGTCCGGCATGAAGATGGCGTCGAAGTCGATGATGGGCTCCACGCCGGCCTTCACCTTCTCCATCGCCTTGCGGCGGCGGTACGCGTCCAGGTTCTCGCCCTGCACGTCGCGCACGCCGCCCACGTAGTCGCCGCGGTCCTCGAGGTAGTAGCGGCCCACCAGCTTCTTGGCCTCGGTGGTGAAGGTCGTCTGGTCGTGCGCGTAGCGCTCCGCGCCGCGGATGGTGCCGCCGCGCTCCACCACCTGGTCCCAGAAGGTGTCCGCCAGCTCCACGCCGTAGGGGATGTTCGGGTACAGCACCGCGAAGCGCTTGTAGCCCTTCACGTTCATCGCGTAGTCGACGATGGCGTCCGCCTGCGCGGAGTTGGTCAGCATGTTGCGGAACACGTGCGAGCCCAGGTCGGTGACGCCCTCCTGGCGGCTCATGGTGAGCAGCGGAATCTGCAGCTCCTCCGCCACCAGCGCCGCGCGCTTGGTGTCGTCCGCGAGCAGCGGCCCCAGCACGGCGATGGCGCCGTCGTCGAAGGCGAGCTGCTCCATGGCCTGGCCCGTCTTGTTGACGTCGCCCTGCGTGTCCTTCACCACCAGCTCCACGTTGCTGCCCTCCAGCCCCAGCTGGATGCCGCGCAGCACCGCCTCGCCAATGGGCTGGTAGCGGCCCGTCATGGGCAGCAGCACGCCCACCGTGCGCGGCTTCGCCTCCACGCGGCGGGTGGCACGGGCCAGCAGCTCACGGGCCTGCGGCGCGAAGGCGTGAGTCGGCGCCTGCGCGAGGAAGCGGTTCAGCGTCTCCTCCAGCCGCGTCCAGTCGCGCAGGTGGTAGTAGACGCGCGCCAGCTTGAAGGTGAGGACGGGCCACGCGGGGTTGGACGGGGACAGCCCCTCCGCCACGCGGGCGATGTCCACGAAGTCCGCGCGGCCTTCCACCAGCGACTCCACGCGAGCCACCGCGGCGGCCTGCTCCTCGGCGCCCTGTGCCTGGCCGGCCTGCTCCACCGCCAGCGTCAGCGCCTGTCCGTACAGCCCGGCGCCCGCGGCGGCGCGCGCGGCCTCGGCCTGGAGCTGCTCCTTCTCGGCGCCCTCGGCGCGCTCGGCGAGGCTGGAGAGCGTCTGGTACGCGTCGCGGTAGGCGCCCACCTCCATCGCGGACAGGGCCAGCTTGTGCTTGGCGTCATCCGCCTGCGGGTAGAGCGGGTTCTCGAAGAGCAGCTCGTTGAAGGACTTGCGCGAGTTGACGTAGTCCTTCGACTCGAAGAAGAGGACGCCCGCGCGGTAGAGGGCCTCCTGGCCGGCGGTGGTGGCGGGGTACGCCTTGCGCACCGCGAGGAAGGCCTCGGCGGCCTTCTTCTTGTCGGGGGCGGCCTGGGCCGTCTGCGCCGCCTGGGCCAGCGCCGCGTCCGCCGCGGCGTCCTTCTTCGCCTCCACGGTGGGGCGCGTGGGGAACTGGTCGCCCGTGGGCACCTCGTCACCCGTGCCGCCACCGGCGGGCGTGGGGCGGGTGGTCCGGTTGGGACAGGCCGTCAACGACAGGGCCAACGCGACGGCGAGCGAGCGGCGCAGCAGGGAAGAGGCGTCCATGGCAGGGGCGTGCATAGCAGTGGGGTGCGTCTCCGTCGACAACGGAGCGGGGGGAAGATTCCTCTGGGAAACCCCTCCCCCTTGCAGCGCCCGTACCCGTGCCGGCCAGCCGTGCGGGCGTCGGCTGCTTCACGCTTGCGCGGCCTCGGGGCCACGCCCGGCGCGGCTCGACGCCCGCGTTACGTCCTCAGCCGAACAGCTCCTTCACCTTCGCGAAGAAGCTCTTGGACTGCGGGTGGGACTCCTCGCCCGCGGCCTCGGCGAACCTCTCCAGCAGCTCGCGCTGCTTCGACGTCAGCTCCGTGGGCGTCTCCACCACCACGCGCACGTGCTGATCTCCCCGCTGCTGGCTGTGCAGATGCGGGATGCCCTTGCTCTTGAGCCGGAACACCTTGCCGGACTGGGTGCCGGACGGAATGGTCATCTTCACCTTCCCGTCGAGCGTGGGGACGTCGATCTTCGCGCCCAGCGCCGCCTGCGTGAAGGAGATGGGCACCTCGCAGAAGACCTCGTACTCCTCGCGCTGGAAGAGCGGGTGCTCCTTCACGATGACGGTGACGTAGAGGTCGCCGGCGGGGCCGCCGCGGTCTCCAGGCTCGCCCATGCCGCCCAGCCGCACGCGCGTGCCGTTGTCCACGCCGCCCGGAATGGCCACCTCGATGACCTCTTCGGAAGGGACCTTGCCCGAGCCCTTGCAGCGCGGGCACGGATCCGGCACCACCGCGCCGGTGCCGCCGCAGTCACCGCACGGACGGGACACCGCGAAGAAGCCCTGCGTGTAGCGCACCTCGCCCGCGCCGCCGCACGTGGAGCAGGGCCGGGGGCCGGCGCCGCTCTTGCTGCCGCTGCCCGTGCACGTCTCGCACTTCTTCGGCCGCGGAATGGTGACCTTGGGCCGACAGCCGAAGGCCGCCTCCTCGAAGGTGATCTCCAGGTTGTAGCGAAGGTCCGCGCCGCGCGCGCTCGTCCGGCGGCCACCCCGGGCGCCGCCGAAGATGTCGCCGAAGATTTCCCCGAAGATGTCGTTGATGTTGACGCCCTGGAAGCCGCCGCCGGCGCCGCCGAAGCCCTCGAAGGGGTTGCCCGAGTGCCCGAAGCGGTCGTACTTGGCCCGCCGCTCGGGGTCGCTCAGCACTTCATACGCTTCCGAGGCCTCCTTGAACTTCTCCTCGGCCTCGTGGTTCCCCGGGTTGCGGTCCGGGTGGTACTGGAGCGCCACCTTGCGGAACGCGCTCTTGAGCTCCTGCGCGGAGACCGCCTTCTGGACGCCCAGGACCTCGTAGTAGTCCCGCTTCTGACCCGCCGCTCCTGCCATCGATTACAACCCCTGGAAATTGCTGTGCTTTTCGCTGACGCGTAGAGCTCTGAGCCACTATAACGCAGCGAAACGCACCAGCAATCCAGGGGGTGCAACCTAGACAGTCCAGACGCGGTTGGCCGTCAGCTCCATGCGGGCCAGCCGGCGTTTGAGCCCCGGGTCGACGGGTCCATTGGCGGCCCACTTGGGCACCACGAAGTGCAGCTCCGCGTTGTAGAGCTTCGCGGCGCTGGCGAGCAGGCTCCACCGGTTCTCCGCCAGCGGGTCGTCCACCATGTGCGGGGTGACGATCTCCAGGATGATGGGCGTGCGGGCCGAGTCCGATTGCCGGCACGTGAAGTCGGGGCGGTGGTCCTCGATGGTGCCTGACAGGATGGGCGGTGGCATGAACCCGGGGAGGCGGGCCTTGATGTCCGTGTACCCGATGGTGCGGAAGTACTCGGCCATGAGCCACAGCAGCCGCCGGCGTTCTTCTTCCTCCACCACCGGCTCACAGCCCGGATTGAACAGGGCCTCTTTTTCGTTATTGGTTTCCATGGCTCCCATGAAGCTGTCCGCAGGGATGTAAGGGAGCAACGGAACTGGGCTGCCTGCTCTCGGTGGCAGGAGGCAGGGCAGGCAGCAGGGCATGTAGGAAGGTGTGCCTCCTGGCCTTGGACGTTGCGGCGACTCGGTGACAGAGTGCGCCGCCGAACACAGTGGCTCCCCGACCTTCTCCCCACATCTACCGCCGACTCCTCGGCTATCTGCGCCCGTACCGCCCGCTGCTCGCGGCGGGAGTGGGCGCGTCCCTCGTCGCCGCGGCGGCCACGTCCGCCTATGCCTGGGTGGTGGGCCCGCTGTTGCGTGCGGTGCTCACCGGTGAGCCGATCACCGTGGCCGGGGTGTCATTGCCGGGAGACGCGCTGCTCGAGCGGCTGCCCCTGCTGGTGGTGCTGGTAGCGCTGGTGAAGTCCACGGCCCAGTTCCTCCAGGGCGGGCTGATGCAGCGGCTGGGCCAGCGTGTCATGTCGGACCTGAGAGGCTTCCTCTACGGCCGGCTGCTCGGCCAACCGCCCGCGTTCTTCGAGCGGCGTCACTCGGGAGAGCTGCTCACGCGCTTCACCTCGGAGGTCCCGCTGGTGGAGTTCTCGGTGACGCAGGCACTCACGTCCTACATCAAGGACGGGCTGCAGATTGTCTCCCTGCTGGTCACCTGCTTCCTCATCGATGGAAGGCTTTTCCTCTTCACGTTCATCGTGGTGCCCGTCACCGTGCTGCCCATCAACCGCTTCGCCCGCTCGCTCAAGAAAGTGGCGGCGCGCTCGCAGCAGCGGCTGGGCGCGCTGACGGCGCTGACGGCGGAGCAGCTGCAGAACCTGCCGGTGGTGCAGGCCTATGGCGGACAGGCGCGCGCGCTGGAGACGTTCGAGGGCGAGGCGGAGCGCTACCTGGCGGAGATGCGCCGCTCGCTGTTCCTGCGCGGCGCGGTGAGCCCCACGGTGGAGCTCTTGGGCATCGCCGGCGTGGCCATGGCGGTGGCGTGGGGCGCGCGCGCGGTGGCGGCGGACCCGGCGCTGGCGGGGCGGCTGCTCTCCTTCATGGCCGCGGCGCTGCTCTTGTACCAGCCGGTGAAGTCGCTGAGCGGCACGTTCTCCCAGGTGCTCACGGGGCTGGCGGCGGCGGAGCGGCTGTTCGCGCTCGCGGACGAGCCGGCGCCGCCCGACGTGGGCGACGCGGCGGCCCCGCTGTCGCAGGCGCTGGTGCTGGAGGGCGTGCGCGCCACGTACCAGGACGGGCGCGAGGCGCTGCGCGGCGTGGACCTGGTGGTGCCCGCCGGGAAGCGCGTGGCGCTGGTGGGCCCGTCGGGCGCGGGGAAGACGACGCTGTTCTCGGTGCTGCTGGGCTTCCTGCCCACGTCGGGCGGGCGCGTGCTGTGGGACGGCGCGCCTCTGTCGGGGCTGAAGCCGTCGAGCGTGCGCGGGCAGATGGCGTGGGTGCCGCAGGAGCCGGTGCTGTTCTCAGGGACGGTGCGCCACAACCTGCGGCTGGGCCGGCCGGAGGCGTCGGACACGGACTTGTGGGAGGCGCTGCGGCTGGCGCACGCGGACGACTTCGTGCGCTCGCTGCCGGGCGGGCTGGATGAGCCGGTGGGCGAGCGCGGCGGCCGGCTGTCCGGAGGCCAGCGTCAGCGGCTGGTGCTGGCGCGCGCGTTTTTGTGCAGGCCGTCGGTGCTGCTCCTGGACGAGCCCACGAGCGCGCTGGACGCGGCGAGCGAGGCGGCGGTGGGCGCGGGGCTGGCGGCGCTGATGAAGGGGCGCACGGTGCTGGTGATTGCGCACCGGCTGTCCACGGTGCGCGACGCGGATGTGATTGCCGTGGTGGAGGGCGGGCGGGTGGTGGAGGCCGGCACCCACGCGGAGCTGCTGGCGCTGCGCGGGCGGTACCTGCAGCTGCTCGGCGAGGGCGCTGTCGCCGCCTGAAGACTCGCGAGGTCGTCCAGGCAACGGCGGCACCTCCGCCCTTGCCTCACCCTCCCCGCTCTGCCACCGTCGCTCCCGTCCCCATGCGTTTCCGGGAGCCCCTGTCCCTCAACGCGCTGCTGCTCGTGCCCGCGCTGGCGCTCGCGGCCCTGGCGTGTGTGGCCGCCTCTGCCCGGCACGTGGCGCTGGCCGCCGCGGCCACCGTCACCCTCGTCCTGCTGCCCGTCGTCTTCCGCCTGTGGACACGCACCTGGTACCGCGGCCTCGTGCTGCGCGGCGTGGGCGTCTTCCTCCTCGGCATGCACCTGTCCGTGCTGCTGGGCGGCGCCCTCGAACACGGCCGCATCGGCTGCGCCGAGGGCGGGTGTCCGAAGCTCTACCTGTTGGGTGTGGTGGTGTCGCCCGTGGTGGGAGCCCTCGCCAGCGTCGTCTACTGGCTGGTCGGTCGTCCCCCAGTCTGAATTCACAGATTTAGCGGGAGAGACTACTCTCTCTGGAAATGCTCGTTCCATTCCGGCTCCGTCTCGCGCCCGGTCTCTCCGTGGCGTCGGCCGTGCCTGTCACGGTGTTCCTGTGGTGCTTAACACTTGCGCCACTGATGCACGGCTCCGCCGAGCTGTCGCACACCGTGGACGCGGCCGGCCCCTACGCCGCGCTAGTGGCGCTGGCGCTGCTGGTGGAGCTGCCGCTGCTGTCGCTGGCGCTCGCCAGCACCGGCATGGAGCGCAAGGTGCCGCTGCCCGTCATGCTCGGAATGGCCACGCTGCCGTGGATGCTGGGGTTGATGGGCACGGAAGTCCTCGTCGAGCGTGCCAACGCCGTGCTCCCCCACCTGGATGAGGTGGAGGCCGGCCTCGTGCTCGCCTCCAGCACCGGCCAGGCCATGGCGCCGCGGCTGCTGGGCGCCTTCACCAGCGCGGCGCTGCTGCTGGGCCTCTCACTGGGGCTGGCGCTGGCGCGCTTCGGCCCCTCCCACGCGACGAGGGACGAGTGCACGTGCCACCGCGCGCGCGGCCTGCTGCTGGCCAGCGGCGTCTGCGCATCGCTCGCCTCGGTGGCGCTGGTGGGCGCGATGGAGGCGCGGCACCTCTTCGAGCTGCTCACGGGGCTGGCGCACGTGCCCGAGTCGGGACGCCAGGAGTTGGTGACGACCGGGCTCGAGGTGGCGGCGACGCTGCGCACCGTGCGCTGGGCCTGCACCGGCGTGCTCGCGGTGCTCGGCTTCACCCTGCTCGTGCGCCGCACCGCGGGTGACGGACACTCGCCGTTGGGCTGGTCCGCGCGGCTGGTGCCCGCCGCGGCCGTGGCGGCCCTGCTGGTGCTGGACGCGCACCCGGTGAGCTCCGTCACCGCGCGCGCGCCCGTGGCCATTCCCGCCGGCCAGGGCGTGCACCTGCCCGGCTTCGAGGCGCCGCGTCAGCCGAGCAGGATGAACGCGAGGATGGCCAGCCCCACCAGCACCCCCACGCCGAGCACGGCCACCATGACCAGGCCCTCGGAGTTGCGCACCACCGGCGGCAGCACCTCGTCCGGCAGCGCCTCGCCGAACGCGAGCTGAACCGGCGGCGGCGCGGGCTGAAGCGACGGCAGCGTGGGCTCCGACGGACGCTGCCCCGGGGTGATTCCGCCGCCCGCCATCTCCAGCCCCTCGCGCGCCAGCGCCAGCACGCGCTGCATGTGGATGATGTAGCGGTCCTGCCCCGTATACGTGCCCATGGCCGACGCGGCCTTGAGCAGCCGCTGCGGGACGAGCTCCGGGTCCGCATTCACCACCACCGAGGGCCCGGCCTTCCGCGCGCCTCCACGCTCCAGGCTCCCGGTGCGCACGCCCTGCCCGCTGGCCCAGATGTAGTGGTCCTCCAGCAGCGTCAGCTCCTGCCGCTGCACGCGCCCATCCACGTCCACCAGCGACAGCAGCTCCGCGCCGTCCTGGCACAGGTGCCACACCGTGCGCAGCCCGTTCTCTCCTGGCGGGCCCTCCACCGCGTGGACGCGGTAGAGCGCCTGCACCGCGGACCTCAACGTCTCCACCGAACTCTCTGCCATGTGGGGCCGAGACTAGGAGCGACGGGCCGGAAACGGAAGACGGCCTGCCCCTCGGCTGCCCGGCCCCACACGCTCCTCTCCCGCGCGGCGCCTGCCTAGGTTTGCTGGAGACAGGAGGACACTGGCCGCGTGTGGCAGCGGACATCCGCGCGCGCCGGGTCTCCTCGGAGGGAGTCCCCCATGGCCATCATCATCCCCGAAGAGCCCATCGACGCCCCCTTCACCGTGCCCGCCAACCGCCGGGCGGTGACGGAGGAGGACTCCGAGGACTTCCTGCGCGGCCAGGTGAGCTGGGACGGCCAGGCCGCGCACGGCGGCGGCCACGTGCCCGAGGACTACGCGTGGCCCACCAACCCGAAGGAGCGCCAGGACGAGCTGATGGGCGAGTGGCCCGCCGAACACTGAAGCTTCGTGCGCCCGCTCGCCCGGTGTGGTTAGCGTCCCCTCCACCATGAGCCGCTCCCGTGACAGAGGTGCCGACTTCCAACGCCAATTCGAGGGCGCGCAGACGCTCGACGGACTGCTCGACCTGTCTGGCAGCCCGCTGGACAGTGCCGAGGTGCTCGCCCGCATGCAGGCCGCCCGGGCCGACGGTACGGCCTATAGCGACCTCATCCCCACCTTCTTCGAGGAGGAGCCGCGCTTCCCCTCACCGGAAATCGCCCGGCGCCTGTACCAGAACCTGCTGGGCCTCTGGGACCTGGTGGAAGAGGGCAAGGCGGTGCGGCTGGAGGATGACGGCCCGCGCCCGCCGCGCCCGAAGAAAGTGAAGGCCACGCCGCCCGCGCCCTTCCACCCGGGAGAGCCCACGGCCGAATTCGTGGAGGCCGCCTGGCGTTACCTGGAGGACGACGAGAAGTCGCGCACGCGGCTCACGCATTCCTTCGAGAACCGCCAGGACGCAATGCTGGGCGCGCTTGACGCCGCGGGGCTCACGGACGAAGGATACGGAGTCGCCCGCCACCTGCTCTTCGAGCTGTACGCCATGCTGGAGCTGGGGTGGCCGCCAGGACTCACCGCGGTGAGCCCGGCGGCACTGGAGGCGGACACGGACGCTCCACCGCTGCCCCAACCGCTGCAAGCCTACGCGGACGAGGCGCTTTTCGAGGCGGAGCAGGACGAGGAGCAGCCCCTGTCCTCCCAGGAACTGGAGGCGGTGCGGCGTCTCGTCCGTCGCGGACTGGCCGCGCTGTGGAGCGCGCGCAAGGGGAGATGAAGGATGGCGAAGGACAAGGACGACAACGGCGGCGGCTTCTCGGGGAAGCGCAACAAGAGCTGGCGCGAAATCGACGCGGGGCGCGGCAAGGGCAGCAAGTACGCCTCCCGCCAGGATGACCCCGCGCAGCAGAAGCTGGAGCGCAGCGCGAGCTACCAGAAGTACAAGGCCGCCGCGGACGCGCTCTTCACCGGCGGCGAGCTGCCCGAGGGCCTCGCCAAGACGTTCGACCCGGAAGGCAAGCGCAAGGCCCAGAAGGCCGCCATGCAGAAGGTGGCGGACGCCGAGTCCCGCGCCGACTGGGTGAAGGCCGTGGTGGACTACCTGGAGAAGTACCCGGAGCTGCCCGAGGACGCGTACTTCCTCGACAGCCTCCTGGACCACCCGCGCGAGCGCATCGTCGACAAGGCGCTGGCGAAGCTCGAGCTGATGTCCGAGGAGGGCAAGCTCAAGGTGAAGGTGCCGCAGAGTCTGGATCAGCGCCTGAAGTCCGTGGAGCTGACCAGTATGGACCCCGACATGCAGGGCCGCGCCAAGACGCTGCGCGAGAAGCTGCGCGCCTGACGCTCAGGGCGGCGCGGGCTGCGAGACGGTGGCGGGTCCCCGCCGGTATACGAGCACCACCGCGCGCTGGCCTCCCGCGCCCGGCTCGTGCACCACGCGCAGCTCCTCACCGGAGCGCGTGAAGCTGCCCGACTCCTCCGCGACGCGCTGCCAGCCGTGCTGGGCCAGGGCGCGCATGTAGAAGGCGTCCACGTCTTCTCCGGAGAGGGGAACGTGGAAGGCCATCGTCCGTGAGCTCTCGCTTCCCACGCGCAGCACCTGGCTCGCGCCGGGCGGCAGGGGCGCGAAGTCCCCCGCGGCGACGGGCTCGCGGCGCAGCATGTGGTTGGCCTCACCGAGGTAGAGCGAGGTGGTGCCGTCCGGCTGGGGCTGGACGATGGCGGTGTACGTCAGCCGCTTGAACATATCGACGGCGGTGAGCATCACCGCGCCGCTGGCGAGCTGGGGCTGCTCGGGGCCCGGGGGAACGTGGAGCCCGCCATCGCGGAACGCGTCCGCGAGGCGCTGCACCACTTCCGGCAGCCGCTCCTTCACGCGCACCGCGCGCAGGGCGACTGGGATTCCACCGGCTTCGATGATTTCGCTCGATTCGACGTACTCCAGCACCTGGAACCGGGGCCAGGCGAAGCGCGGCGCACCGGCTTCCTCGGGCGGTTTGCTCGGCGCCGCCGCGCGTGCCGACGCCGCCGGGCCCGAGGCCACCTTGCCTGGAATGAACGTTCCTTCCGCCGCCGGGCCCGAGGCCACCTTGCCTGGAATGAACGTTCCTTCCGCCGCCGGGCCCGAGGCCACCTTGCCTGGAATGAACGTTCCTTCCGCCGCCGGGCCCGAGGCCGCCTTGCCTGGAATGAACGTTCCTTCCGCCGCAACGCCCCGCGCCGGGGGGGCCGCGCCGAGGAGCCACGCTCCGCACAGCACGACGGCGACTCGCTTCACCGGGGCATCCCGAGCCAGTGGCTCCGCCGGCCCGCGTTGTAGTTGGGGACGTTCGGCGCCTCGAACGGCGTCGTCTCCCAGCGCGGCTGTCCTCCCGCATGCGTGGAGCCGAGGTTCTCCTCGTAGTTGTCCTCCTGGCCGCGGAAGCTCATGAAGAACTGGTCCTCGTTGACGGACTCACCCCCCACCAGCCCCGCGAGCGCGGACCCCGCGCCACCCCCACCGCCGTTGGCCCGGTAGATGCGCTCCGTCCACCGGTAGTAGTCCACGTTGGCGCACTCGGTCCCGCTGTCGATGCTCAGCGGGCACGCGCGCCCCTCCGCCACGCCCGACAGCCCCCAGTCATCCAGCATCACCGAGAAGCGCCCCGTGCACCTGCCATTCGTCGCACGCCCTGCCGCGCACACCGTGAAGACCGTGGCCGCGCGACGGTGCGCCTCCTTGAAGCGCTCCTCCATGAACCGGCCCACGCGAGAACCGCGCATCCGCGAGGACGCCGTGCACGCCATGCCCTCCGTGCCCACGCTCATCGCATCGCCCAGAGGGGAGACGCCGGGTGACACCTCCGCGGAGCTCGGAGGAAGGCTCGGCACGCCCGCGGCCAACGTCGGCCGGCAGTCGACCTGGATGGCCTGCGCCCGCGCAATCGCCTGCTGAATCGGCATGCCCGTGCCGCCCATCCGCTCGCGCCCGTCGAAGTCCGCGTAGCGCGCGGTGGCCTCGGCCTCCGCGTCCGCCACCACGTCGCGCCGGCCCCAGTCACCTCCCGCCGGGTTGTGCAGCACGCGTCCGGTGGCGTCCCACATCGCGAAGTTGGCGGCCTCCTGCACCTTCAGCGTCAGCGCCCCCACCTCCGCGAAGTAGATGCCGAAGATGAGGATGGTGACGAACACCATCAACGCCAGCGACGTCTCCACCAGCGACTGTCCGCGTGCCTGGCGCGAGCGCATGTCAGTACCCCCTCCCGCCCGGGCCACCGCCCCGGTAGCCCTCGCCCACCAGCCGGCGCAGGGCCCGCGCGTGGCCGGTGAAGCCCGCGCCGGCGAGGCTGTCCGCGGGCCGGTCGTCGACGGAGCCCTCGGGGCTCGCGAGCGTCGCGCGCCAGAAGGGGTTGAGGAAGTTGGGAGGCTCGCTCCAGCCGCCCCCCTGCGCCGCGGGACGGGGCCGGTGGTAGTAGACGAGGCCGGCGGACAGGGCCACCTGGTTGCGGTGCACGTCCTCGCGCCCGGTGGGGCCGACGCGGCCCAGCGGGCTGGCGTTGTCGAACTCCGCGTCGCTGTCCTCCGTGAAGCGGAAGCGGAAGAAGAGGTTCCACGGGTCCGGGTGCTGCCGCCGCCGGGGGCTGGCGTAGTCCCGGTAGAGCATGGCGTACAGCTTGGGCTGGCCGTACTGGTTGGCCTGTCCCCGCTGCAGCTCGGCCGTGTTGTAGCTCATGGAGAAGGGCCAGATGCCCGGGCAGACGACGCACTCGCCCAGCGTGTGCATCTCCCAGACGGGGTTGGCATTCTCCGGCGCCTGGCCCGGGGGCGCGCGGGCGCCGTACACGTGCTGGTCCTCGTGCGTCTGCCGCTCGTCGGACATCACCCACGCGTCGTTCGCGACGGGCAGCACGGGAGGCGGCGTGGGGCAGAGCGCGGGCGTCACGGTGCGCCCATGGTCATGCGCATTCGAGTTGCGCCCGGAGACGGTGTCATACCGGGACGAGTCCATCTGCGCCGAGGAGTTGTAGTGCTTGAAGCCGGTGGACACCGCCGCGCCACCGGTACCGAAAGCCGCGCCGCCGCCCGGGCGGTTGTGCACCCACGTCCAGCCCATGCTGCCCATGGTGGCGTTGAGCGCGGGGGTGCTGCCGCCGGACGGGCACACCGCGCCGTCCCCGACGCCGCAGTTGTTGGTGCCCGCCAGCATCGCGTTGATGACGTCGTCGCGCGTGCGAATCGCATTGGCGCCGTTGAGCTCGGAGAAGCTCTTCTCCGCGCCCGCCGGTGGAGCCTGCAGCTCGGGGTTGACCGCCTCGGCGACCTGTTTGGCCAGCTCCTGTCCCGCGATGTGGTCACCCAGCAGCTTGATGTAGATGGACATGCCGGCCCGGTACATGTTGCCCGCCTGCCCCTGCAGGCTCAGCACCTGGGAGGCCGCCGCCTCGTCCGCCGTGAACCAATCGCTGGGCAGGATTTCACCCGGGCACACCACGTTGTGCGCCGCGTACTCCTGGCTGCTGTGGCTGATGAGCGCCTGCGTGCCGGCCATGGCCACCATGTGGGCCACCTGCGCGCGGTTCATCACCGAAATCGCATTGAACGTCCGCGCCGTGGCCACCGCCTGGCTGTAGGCCGCCGCGTCCGCCGCCATCTGGATTTCCACGCGCTCCTTCGCGCGCATGCCGAAGCCCAGCGTCATCAGCACCAGCACCGCGAGGAGCAGCAGCGTCAGCGCGAAGAGCACCAGCGCCTGTCCCCGCCGTGCGCGGGTCATGAACCGTGAAGGGCGCAAGCGGGGCCTCCCTGGAAGTACTCGGACATCACGGGCGTCATCATCCGCATGGCCGCATTGACCTGGATGGGGAAGAGAAAGTGCCCGTCGTTGCTCCAGCGCACCATGCGGTCGCCCAGGTCCCCGCCCGGCCACCTGTCGCGCCCAATCGTCTCGTCCGTCTCGCCGTACCAGGCCGCGCGCTTCTGCGTGGGCATCAGCGGATTGGTGGCCGTGTAGCGCTGGAGCTGGAAGTGGGCCAGGAACATGCGGCTCATCACCCAGTTCGCGAAGGGGATGCGCATGTAGTACCAGGCCACCATCCGTATCTCCAACGTGCGCCGCCCCAACTCACGGGCGTTGTTGGTGGGCTGGTCGAACATCAAATCCTCGTCGCCATCCAGCCCCTGCACCCAGCCCGCGTCCGGCGACTCGCGGACGATTTCAATCATCGGCTCGTTGAAGCGGTCGCCGGTGGAGCCGCGCACCCAGAAGTGGTTGTGGCGCCGGGGCGAGAAGGCATCCGCGAGCCGCTCCGCGGTGTCGGTGCGCGCCACCGTGGGCAGCATCGTCACCAGCGCCGCGTGCGTCATCGGCAGGCAGTTGCCGTGGTTGAGGCTGCCCGCGCGCACCGCCCGGTACACCGCCACCTGGGCGAGGATGCGCGCCTGCAACATCAGGAACAGCTGCAGCGTCCCCAGCACCAGGAAGACCACCAACGGCAGCGTCAGCGCGGCCTCCACCGCCGCCTGCCCTGCCTGTCGTGTCCCTGCGGTGCCCCGGTGTGCCATGGCTATTACCGGATTCCTCTTTTCTGGTTGATTGAGGAATCGGTCAAATGGACGGGGATCACACATTGACGCACAGCACCACTGTTACGCGTACAGCCGGGCTGTGCGCGGCCGGGGAGGGGGACCCCGGCCGTTCAAGGGCAGACATTACACCGTCTGGCCCGAGCCAGACGCTACGACGCCTGCCCCGAGCGTCAGCGATTGATGACGAAGCCGCAAGCGGAGTCGAGGACGACCTTCGCGCCCGCCAGCGCCTTGAGCAGCCGCTCGTAGTGGGTGCGCTCGGCGTCCAGCTGCGCCTCCACCGCGTCGGCCTTCAGGCCCTGGTGGGCCAGGGAGAGGCGCAGGCGCTCGGCCGCCGCGTCGCGCTCGGCCTCAATCGCCTTCCGCGCGCGGGTGGCCAGCTTCGCCAGGTCCGCCTCCGCGGCCTTCTGGGCCACCGGCACGGCCGCGTCCACGAAGGGGCCGAAGCCCGGGAAGGCGCGATTCACCTCGTCGCCCTTGAGCGCGCGGCCGTCGGTCTCCAGCGCTGACAGCACCGTGGTGTCCGCCTTCGGGCCACTGGCGCCCTCCACCACCGCCACGTGCAGCAGCGTGCGTTCCAGGAAGCGCGCCAGTTGGCGGCTGGGCACGCGCGCGCCCGGGGAGGTGTCCTCCGGCTCCGGGAGCTGCACGTGGTACAGCACCTCCAGGCCGCGCGCCTTCATCGGCCCGCGCTTCTCGATGAAGCGGAACCCGCTGCGCCCGTAGGGCCCGTCGCGCAGGAAGCCGAAGAGGGCCTCCACCAACGAGTGGCCGGTGGCGAAGTACTCCAGCTCCTCCGCCTCCACCGCCGTGTCGCGCCAGAAGGTGCCCAAGAGCGTCCGGTCCTCCATCACGTCGAGGCCCGGCAGCCCGTCCACCTTCAGCGCGTGGCCGAACTGGAAGGCCACCTGGAAGGCCTCCACCTGCTCGTCCACGTCCACGCCGATGCCCACGCGGCGCGCCAGCTCGGTGACGCTCTCCTCCAGGCGCTCGTCCAGGTCACGCGCCACGCCCCACAGGCCGTCCTCGACGCTCGGGGCCTCGCCGTCCTCGTCCTCGTCCTCGTCGGCCTCGATGCCCATGCGCTCCTGGGCGCGCTTCACCAGCCGCTCCACCGCCGGCTTGTCGAAGCTGCGCACGTCCAGCAGCGGGTCATACGCGCGCTTCACCTGCGCGCGCGCGGCCTCCACCTTCGCCTTCAGCTCCTGGGCGTACGCCACGCGTGCCTCGCGAGGCAGCAGCGCCAGCTCCGCGAGCCGGTCCTCCACCTCTTCCAGCACCGCGTCCAGGCCACCCACCGTCTCGCCGAAGACGCCGACGGCATCCGCCAGCAGCATCAGCACGTCCGACGCCAGCGTGCCCGCCGGGTCGAAGACGTGGATTTCCACCGGGTGCGTCTGGCCGATGCGGTCCAGGCGGCCGATGCGCTGCTCCACCGTGGCCGGGCTCCAGGGCAAATCGTAGTGCACCAGGTGGTGCGCGAACTGGAAGTTGCGGCCCTCGCCGCCCACCTCCGTGCACAGCAGCACCTTGGGGCCTTCGGGGTCTCTGAAGCGCGCCACCTGCCTGTCGCGCTCCACCAGCGGCAAGTCGCCGTGGTAGCCCAGCGCCTCCACGCCCTCGCGGCCCAGCTCGGACTGGAGCGCGTCCAGCGTGTCGCGGCTCTCCGTGAAGACGAGCACCTTCGCCGCCGGCTCCGTCTTCCAGACGCCGCGCAGCACGCCGAGGAACGCGGTGAATTTCGCGTCGCGCGTGGGCAGCCGCAGCGCATCCGCCTTGCCCTTGAAGACGGGGTTGGCCTTCACCGCGCCCGCGAAGGCGGCGGGGCTGGACTCCAGCCGGCGCAGCACGTTGCCCAGCGGCGCGCCTCGCAGCGAGCCCTCGGCCAGCGTCGCCAGCGCGGCGTCGCGGACCTTCAGCTCCTCGGCGGGCAGCTCCACCGGGTGCCGGTGCAGCCGGCGCGTGGAGAAACCACCCACCACCGCGCGGCGGTTGCGCACCAGCCTGTCACTGAGGCTGTACGTCTCCGCGAGGTGCTGGAGCAGCGCGTCCCTGTCCTTCAGCGCCGCGAGCTTCGCGTCCTCGGGGAAGCGCTTCGCCAGCGCCTGCACCGCGGTGGAGGGCTTGCCACCCTCCATCAGCGCGCGCACCGCGGAGGACAGCTCCTCCTGACGCTTGAGCCGCTCCTCGAAGCCCGCCACCGTGGGCGCGGTGCCCGCGTCGATGAGCGTGAGCAGCCCGTGGTACTCCGCCGGGTCCAACTGCATGGGCGTGGCGGTGAGCAGCAACAGGCCCCATGAGTTGCCCGCGAGCACCTTCGCCGACTCGAAGGCCTTCTCGCCCTTGAGGTGGTGCGCCTCGTCGACGATGACCAGGTCCCAGAAGGCGTCCTCGCCGGCCAGCTCGCGGCGGTGCTCGGCGCTGCGCGACAGCAACTCCAGACTCGTCACCACCAGCGGGAAGCGCGCCCACGGGGAGACGCCCGGCGCCTCCTTGAGGGACTGCTCGTAGCGGTCCGAGTCCATCAGCGTGAAGAGCTGGTTGAACTTGTGGAACAGCTCCACCAGCCACTGAACGGTGAGGTGGCTGGGCGCCACCACGAGGCACCGGCGCGCCAGGCCCGACAGGCGCAGCGCGCTGAACACCATGCCCGCTTCAATCGTCTTGCCCAGGCCCACCTCGTCCGCCAGCACGAAGCGGGGCCGGCGCGCGGACAGCACGCGCTGCACCACGCCCACCTGGTGCGGCTTCACCATGATGCGGCTGGCCAGCAGCGCGCCCAGCGCGTCGCAGCGGCGCTCGTCGTCCAGCACCAGCGCCTGCTTGCGCAGCATGAAGGCCTTCGAGTCGCCCACGCGCCCCTCGCGCAGCGTGGACAGCAAGTCTGAGCGCGGCGGCAGCGCGCGCACCTCGGACTCGGGGAGCTCGTCCTCCTCGCCGTCGTCCGCGTAGCGCAGCACGTAGCGGCGCAGGCCGCGCGCGCCCGGCTCCTCGCGGATGACCAGGGCCAGCCTTCCCTTGTACGTCAGCACCGGCTCGCCCGGCGGCAGCGCGTACTGGACCAGCGCGCCGCCCTTGGTGGACACCAGCACCGGCGCATCCTCCCGGGCCGGGAAGGAGACGAGCGCCTTGGCGCCCTCCTCCTGAAAAGACATCAGGTGTCCCACACCCCATTCGGGCTGCGGGAGGTAGCGGACCTTGGAACCTTCGACGAGGGACATGGGCTTGAACGCAGGGCCCCCCGAAATGGGGGGTTCGCCTCATAACCCCCTGGCATCACGAAGGCCATTCCGTCGACGACGCCCCGCGCGCCTCCGGGCCTACCAGCGAATGTCCTGCCCCTGGCTGATCACAACCCTCGCGGGTCGGATCCGCCCCGTCCAATGGGGTGATGTTTTCAGTGCTTCACATCGGTGATGCTGACCTTGCCTGCCGTACGGGGTTTCCCGGAGCGGCTGGGGGGGAGTGCCAAATGATGCGCCGTTGGACGTTCGCTCAGCGAGTTGGGGCAGGTCTGTCCGCATGCCTGCTGGCCGGAGTGCTGCTCCTCGGGACGCTGCTGTCCGCAGTCTACGGTCACCTCATCACCCAGGAGGCCACGCCCGGCGCGCTGCCCCAGGCGCTGGTGGCGGGGCTGGTGGGACTGGCCGGGGTGGGCGCGCTGGGCTTCGTGCTCCACCGCTCCCTGGCGCCGCTCCACGCCCGGCACGAGCACAGCGAGCAGCGCCTCCAGCTCCTCATGGACGGCGTGACGGACTACGCGCTGTGCTTCCTCGACAGGGCCGGCCGCGTCACCGCGTGGAGCGCGGGCGCGGCGCGGCTCAGCGGCTGGTCGGAGGCGGACGTCATCGGCCGCGAGGCGGACCGGCTCTACCCGGAGGACGAGGTCGCCGCGGGGGTGCCCCGCGCGCACCAGGAGCGCGCCGCGCGCGAGGGGCGCCTGCTGGCCGAGGGCTGGCGCGTGCGCCGCGACGGCACGCGCTTCTGGGCGGAGACGCTGCTCAGCGCGCTGCACGACGGCCGCGGCCGGCTGCGCGGCTTCGCGCAGGTGACGCGCGACATCACCGAGCGCCGCCGCATGGAGCGCGCCCAGGCCCTCTTCGCCGAGGCCGGCCGCGTCCTCCAGCCGCTGTCCGGCGCGCGCGAGGTGGGCGAGGCCCTCACGCGCCTGTGCGTGCCCGAGGTCGCCGACGCCTGCATCCTCTTCGTCCCCGGTGAGGACGGCACCGTGCGGCCGCAGGCCGTGGCGTGCGCGGACATGGACGCCGCCGGCCGCATCTGGGAGCCGCTCCTGCGCTGCCCGGACGACGGCGAGGTGGGCCCCTCGCGCGTGGTGCGCACCGGCCGCGGCGAGCTGCTGCCCGAATTGGACGCGGCGCGCACGTCGCAGGCGCTGGCCGGCACCGCGTACGGCGAGCTGCTGCGCACGCTGGGCGTGACGTCCGCCCTCACCGTGCCGCTGGCCGTGGGCACCCGCGTGCTGGGCGCGCTGTGCCTCATGTCCACCGGCCCCCACCGCCGCTTCGGCGAAGTGGACCGCGCCTTCATGGAGGAGCTGGCCGCGCGCGCCGCGCTCGCGCTGGACAACGCGCGCCTGCTGGCCGAGGCGAAGGACGCGCTCGAGCTCATCGGCGTGGCGGCGCACGATTTGGGCAACCCGCTCAGCTCGCTCCAGCTCCGGCTGCGGCGGCTGCGCATGCTGGAGGGCGCCAACACCACCTCGCATGACCCGCGCATGCGCGACGGGCTGGCCGGGGCGGAGATGGAGACGCGGCGCCTGGGCCGGCTGGTGCACAACCTGCTGGACCTGTCGCGCCTGTCCGCCGGCCGCATGGTGCTGGATACCGAGGAGCTCGACCTGGCCAAGCTGGTGCGCGAGGTGGTGGAGCGCCACGGCGACCAGGCCACCGCCGCCGGCTGCGCCCTCACCCTGCGCGTGGACGAGGACGCCACCGGCCTCTGGGACAGACAGCGCCTGGACCGCGTCGTCACCAACCTCGTCAGCAACGCCCTCAAGTTCGGCCGGGGCCAGCCCGTGGAGGTGCGCGTCCACGCCGACGCCGACCACGCCCGCTTCACCGTGAAGGACGCCGGCATCGGCATCTCCACCGAGGCCCAGCAACGCCTCTTCTGCCGCTTCCAGCGCGTCCACGACGGAGGCCACCACCCCGGCACCGGCCTGGGCCTCTACATCGTCCGCCAATTGGTGGAGGCCCACGGCGGCTCCATCCAGGTCCACAGCCGCGCCGGAGAAGGCGCGGAATTCACGGTTGAACTGCCCCGAACTCCCCGCACGGAGGCCTGCCTGCCCTCGGAAGCACGAGCGTAACTTTGGGGCACGACTTCACCCTCGGTCACTCGCCTATCCACCCGACAACACTAATGGTTTGGATTACAGCGGATATTTCGCCCCTAAGTTGAATTGCTCTGTTCATTGCAGATATTCTTCGTACGGCTAAAAAGGCTCGATCCGGGGAAACCCGGAAACGGGAGAGACCCCGCCCTCACCGCCCCCCCGGGCGACGGGCCACAGGGTCCGCTGGCCGGGGGGCGCCATGAGGGTGCCTTCAACTACGTACGAGGAGATTCACCATGGGTGGTCTTGGAGCCCCCCGGGCGAGCCGCGAGCAGTCTGCTTCGCGCATGCCCTCCGTCCTGGCGACCTGCCGCGCGGCCCTGCTCGCTTCCCTCGCGAGCCTGATGCTCGCCTGCGGCGGACCGGACGTGTCCGGTGAGCTGGGAAGTGACGTCGCGGTGGAGGAGCAGTCCCAGGCGGTGACGGAGTCGGACGCGCTGCGTCCCGGGTCCGTCAAGCCGGTGGCACTGGCCCTGGAAGTACACAATGGCGAGGGCAAGCCGGTGCGCGTACGCGCGGGCGGCACCTTCTTCATCAACCAGATCGACATCCGCGCCATCGTGCAGGCCACCACGGACGAGGGCCTGAAGTCCCTGCGCACCGACAGCGACTTCGCGGGCCTGGGCTGGGCCGGCGTGCGCGTGGCGGACCAGGAGTCCACGGGCCTGGGCGCGCCCTTCACCCGCCGCCGCTTCTACCGGGCCGCGGCCTGGATGGACGTGCCCAGCTTCTTCACGGTGGAGCCGGTGGACCAGCACGGCCGTCTCACCGGCGCGCCGGTGCTGGTGAATGCCGGCAGCGAGTACACGCGCCGCACGGAGAGCGACGACTTCTTCGTCCGCCGCTTCCGCGCCATCCAGACGGCCACGGGCTGCGCCACCAAGACGGACTGCTCGGGCTCCACCGCCTTCGAGGAGGAGGCGCTCGTGGAGCTGCGCAACGCGTATGACCACGCCAAGGCGCACACGCTCACCTTCCAGCCGAACACCCGCGCCCTGCGCCTGCGCTGGAGCCTGCGCCCGTTCGCCCCCTACGAAATCCCCGTCGAGCAGGTGAAGAACCCCGAGTACTCCTACGGTTTCAAGCTGGAGCTCGCGGCCCTCACCCCGCCGCGGCCGAACGGAACCTATGCGCCGGGCAGTGACATCACCTTCCAGCTCACCCTGCGGGACGGAGCGGGCAAGCGCCTGCACCCCAAGGGCGTGCTGCCGCCCTACAACGAGGTGGCGCCGGATGGCACCGAGTCCGGCCTCCAGTACTACCGGGCCTTCTTCGACGCGACGACGACGTACTACCGCCGCAAGCACCGCGAGCGCATGCTGATGGCGCAGATCATCGGCCCCGCGCAGAACATCCAGCCCGTCCGCTCCATCGTCGAGCTCGGCGCGTTCCTCGACCCGGACATCGACGCGCAGGTGGTGGCCACCCCGGAGCGCGACGGCGTCTTCGCCCAGTTCACGACGTTCCCCTTCGCCAACGTCCTGTTCGGCGGCGCCTTCATCGACCCGAACCTCTGGAATCAAATCAACACGGACACCTGGACGTTCACCGTCCCGGCGAACGCCGCCCCCGGCACCTACCTGGTGACGGCCAAGGGCCGCCGCGTGTATCTGGGTGAGGACCTGCCCGGCTCCACGACGATTGAAATCCAGGTGGGCACGCCGCAGCACACCCAGGCCACCCTCACCACCGGCCCCTGCAACAGCTGCCACAGCCAGGGTGGCGAGCTGAGCCAGGTGCTGCATGCCAATGACAACCGCGCCGCCTGTGCCGGCTGCCACGCCCCCCTGGAGTTCGAGCTGGAGGGCCCCATCTTCGTGCGGACCCACTTCATCCACTCACGCTCCAACCGCTTCGACGCCCCCCTGGAGAAGTGCTCTTCCTGTCACTTGACGAAGGCGAGCATCCAGCGCACCAGCAAGGCCGCCTGCCTGTCCTGCCACAAGTCCTACCCGGACTCCCACGTGGCGCAGTTCGGACCCATCGAGAGCATGTACGTGGGGAACGACCGCACGCCGTTCCAGCAGTGCACCGGGGCCTGTCATACTCAGCACCCGGGCAGCGGCCTCTAGCCGCCACCCGCAACAACCCGGAGGTCCTCCATGGCACAAGTGAAGATGCACACGGCCCGCACCACGTTGAAAGAGCCGGATGCCGCCGCGGAAGACCTCCTCAGCCAGCTGGGGGGCACCCACCCCCGGCTGGTGACGATGTTCGCCTCACGCGAGCGGGACCAGCAGGCCCTCAACCGCGCGGTGCGCGCGCGGCTCCCGCAGGGCACGCGCCTCATCGGCGCCACCACCGCGGGCGAGCTCGACAACACCGGCATCCACGAGGGCAGCGTGGTGCTGTCCGCGCTGTCCGGTGACTTCGAGGTGGGCCTGGGCCTGGGCAGCGGCCTGTCCGTGGACGCCATCGGCGCTGGCGCGGCCGCCATCAAGCGCGCCTGCGACGACCTGGGCGTGCGCCAGCAGGACCTGGACCCGCGCAAGTACGTCGGCCTCGTCATCGACGATGGCTTCCGCTACAAAAAGGAAGAGCTGCTGCTGGGCATCCTGGAGAAAAGCCAGACGCTGGTGCTCGTCGGCGGCGGCGCCAGCGACACCAACCGCGACCCGGCGAAGCAGTCCGCCCTCATCCACGTGGATGGCGAGGTGGCCGGCGACGCGGTGCTGGTGGCCCTCTTCAAGACCAATGCTCCCTGGGCCGCGCTGCGCTCGCACTGGTACGTGCCCACTGGCGAGAAGCTCACGATTACGAAGGTGGACGAGAGCCACACCCGCGCGCTCGAAATCGACGGCCGGCCGGCCGCGAAGCGCTACGCGGAGCTGCTCGGCGTGGAGGACATCCGCCAGCTCGAGTTCGGCACCCCGCAGGGCTTCGCGGTGCGCCCCACCGCCCTGCGCGTGGGCCGCGAGTACTTCATCCGCAGCGCCTGGAAGCCCCTGGACGACGGCTCCATCCTCTTCGCCAACCTCCTGGAGGAGGGCACCGAGCTGGAGCTGATGAAGATGGGCGACATGGCCGGCATGACGCGCGCCTTCTTCACGGAAGAGATGCCCCGCCGGGTACAGAACCCCCAGGCTGCCCTCTTGTTCCACTGCGGTGGGCGCATGTGGTATGCGAGCGCCACCAACACCGTGTCACAGCTCGCCGAGACTCTCCGGGCCGCACCCACCGCCGCTGGGATGAACGTGCACTTCGAGATCTACTCGGGCTTCCACATCAACACCACGCTGACCACGCTGGTGTTTGGGGCGAACTAGAACCATGCCGAACTCCGACACTTCGGACAGCGCCTCCGTCCTGCTGGTGGCGAGCGAGCGCGAGTGCCAGCGGGTGGAGGCAGCGCTCGCCAGCGCGGGCGTGGCCGTGAAGACCGAGCGCGCCACCACCGCGGCCCAGGTGGAAGCGGCGCTGTCGAAGTCGTGGTCGCTCGCCCTCTGCGGCTCCGAGCTGCCGAGCCTGGGCTTCGCCGAGGTGCAGTCGCTCTGGCGCAAGTACGGCAAGGAGCTGCCCTTCGTGGTGCTCTCGCGCGACTGGAGCGAGGACACGCTGGAGGCGAGCGTGCGCGCCGGTGCGCTCGACTACGTCACCGAGGACCGCTTCAGCCGGCTGGCCCCGGTGGTGCGCCGCGAGCTGCGGATGACGGAGGACCGCCTCCGTCACAGCAAGACGGCGGAGGACCTGCAGCGCACCAACTACCTGATGGAAAACATCATCGACTCGCTCCCCTTCGTCCTCTTCGTGAAGGACGCGGAGACGCGCCGGTTGGTGGTGGCCAACAAGACTTTCGCGGACATCTTCCGCGTCACCAAGCAGTGGCTGCTCGGGAAGCTGGACCACGACTACTTCCCGAAGGAGCAGGCGGACTCCTTCGTCGCCATCGACACCGAAATCCTCACCACCAAGCAGATGAAGTCCTTCGAGGAGGTGGCCCGGGCCGACGGCGTGGACCGCATCTTCGGCACGCGCAAGATTCCGCTGCTGGACGAGCACGGCGAGGCCCGCTTCGTGCTCGGCGTCACCGAGGACATCTCCGAGCGCAAGCAGCGTGAGGAGATGCTGCGCGCCTCGCAGGCGGAGCTGCTGGCCGCCAACAAGCAGCTCGCCGCCAGCCTGGAGGAAATCAAGCGCACGCGCGCCGTGTCCGCGCGCTCGCTGGCGTCCTACCAGCAGCGCGCGCTGCAGATGGAAATCATCCGCCAGCAGAACGAGGACCTGGACCGGCTGGCCCAGGAGCTGTCGGTGGCCAAGCGCAACGAGGAGGAGCGCGCCCGCGAGGCCGAGGCCGCCGCCCGCCTCAAGAGCGAGTTCCTGGCCAACTTCAGCCATGAAATCCGCACGCCCCTCAACGGCATCATCGGCTACTGCGACCTGCTGATGCGCGAGGAGGGCAGCCGCCTCACCGCCCACGGCCGCAGGGACCTCAACGTCGTCAAGACGAACGCCAAGACGCTGCTGGCGCTCATCAACGACATCCTGGACCTGTCCAAGATTGAAGCCGGCCGCGTGGAGGTCGTCACCGAGCAGGTGGACCTGCAGGAGCTGGCCGACGAGTGCATGGCCACGGTGAAGGAGTACCTCAAGGGCAAGGACGTCAGCCTCACCACGAACATCGACCCGGCGGCGCGCCTGCTCCGCTCGGACGCGCTGAAGCTGCGGCAGATCATGCTCAACCTCCTGAGCAACGCCGCCAAGTTCACCGACGCGGGCGAGGTGGCCCTCAACCTGGTGCCCGCCGGCGACGAGGTGGTGATGACGGTGGAGGACACCGGCGTCGGCATCCCCGGCGACCAGCTCCCCTTCATCTTCGAGAAGTTCCGCCAGGTGGACGGCTCCACCACGCGCAAGGTGGGCGGCACCGGCCTGGGCCTCGCGATTGTGAAGGAGCTGTCGCGCGTGCTGGGCGGCACCGTGTCCGTGACGTCCACCCTGGGCCGCGGCTCCACCTTCACCGTGCGCCTGCCCAACGCGCTGGAGGCGCCGGCCGGCATCCCCTCGGCGGCCCACCCGTCCGAGCGCGCGGTGCCCATGTCCGAGGTGGCCCAGCACCTGGGCACCATGGCCCAGCCGGGCAGCACCGTGCTGGTGGTGGACGACGACCCGCTGATGCAGCAGCTGGTGGCGGGGCAGCTGGAGCCGGCGGGCTTCAAGGTGGTGGGCGCCGAGGACGGCATCGCCGCCCTCAAGCGCGCCCGCGAGCTCCGGCCGCAGGCCATCCTCCTGGACATCCACCTGCCCAAGCTGGACGGCTGGTCCGTGCTCAGCCAGCTCAAGGGCGAGCCGTCGCTGTCCGGCATCCCCGTCATCCTCATCTCCGTGGAGGAGCAGCGCGCGCGCGGCTTCTCGCTGGGCGCGTGCGAGTACCTCGTCAAGCCGGTGGAGCCGGAGCGGCTGGTGGAGGTGGTGCAGCGCTGCCTGGGCCAGTCGGCCGGCTCCTCCGCCCACGCGGGCGAGGTGCTGGTTGTGGACGACGACTCCGCCACCCGCGAGCTGGTCAGCCGCAACCTGCGCCGCGCCGGCTTCTCCACCGCCGAGGCCCGCAGCGGCGAGGACGCCCTGCTCAAGGCGCGCGTCTCGCCGCCGGCCCTCGTCGTGCTCGACCTGATGATGCCCAACCTGGACGGCTTCGAGGTGCTGCGCCGGCTGCGCGCGGAGAAGCTCCAGGTGCCCGTCGTCGTCCTCACCGGCAAGACGCTGTCCTCGGAAGAAGAGGCGCTCTTGCGCGACGGCTTCGCCGGCTTCGTGAAGAAGGGCGGCCACGCGCTGGAGGACGTCATCGCCCAGGCCAAGGGCCTCTTGCTGTCCCAGCGCGCCGCCACCGCCGGCAAGCTGCACCGCATCCTCTACGTGGAGGACAGCGCGCAGAACCGGGACATCGTCCGGCGCTACCTCGGCGGCCTCTTCGAGGTCATCGAGGCCGAGGACGGCGAGCACGGCCTGGAGCGGGCCACCCGCGACAGCCCGGACCTCATCCTGATGGATTTGTCCCTGCCCCGGCTGGACGGCTGGGAAGTCACCCGCCGCCTGCGCGCGCTACCGTCCGCGGCCAACATCCCCGTCATCGCCGTCACGGCGCACGCGGGACGCGAGTACCAGGACAAGGCGCACGCGGCCGGCTGCACCGCGTACCTCACGAAGCCCCTCGATCGTGACCAGTTGCTCGAGATGATTCGCAAGCATCTAGGGAGAACCCATGGCTGAAGAAAAAGCACGCGTCCTGGTGGTGGACGATGACCCGGACCTGCTCGACCTCGTCCAGCGCTCGCTGAGCTCGTATGGGTTCGAGGTGCTGACGCATACCTCGGCGCTGGGGGTCTCCAACCTGGTTCGCTCCGTGGAGCCGGACTTCGTCCTCATCGACGTGAACTTCCCCGCCCTCAAGGGGGACAAGGTCGTCAACCTGGCCCGCCAGTACGCGTCCGCGAAGACGAAGTTCATCCTCTACTCGGCCTCGGACGAGTCGAAGCTCCGCTCGCTCGCGCTCGCCTCGGGCGCGGACGGCTACATCTCCAAGAGCGTCCAGGGCGAAGAGCTCGCCCAGCGCCTCCGCGCCTTCCGCCTCAAGCCCCGCCCCCCGACCCCCACCCCGGCCCCGGCCACCTGAGACTTCAGCTGTAGACATTCCGGGCCCCCTTCCGGCCCGGAGGTATAAGCAGCACCTTCCGAAGTCCCCCTCCGGAGGGCCCATGAACACGGCCTCTGATTACAGTCCAGCTGAAAAGTTGCGCGTCGAACTCTCGGAACCTCTCTTCAACCCGCTGCTGAAGAAATGGGTCGGTCGGGGCGAGCTGGACTACGAGGTGTACCTGAAGACCCCGGTGTTGCTGTCCCTGCAGGCGGGAGAGGGAGAGCGCGTCACCCACGACGAGCTGCTGTTCCAGGTGGTGCACCAGGCGCAGGAGCTGTGGCTGAAGCTGGCCTCGCGCGAGGCGGTGGAGGTGGTGGCGGAGCTGGACGCGGGGAAGCTGTGGGCGGCCTCGGCGCGGCTGGAGCGCATCCTCCGTGTGCTGCGCTCGATGGTGACCGAGATGGCCGTGCTGGAGACGATGACGCCGGACACGTACCAGGTCATCCGGCGCAGCCTGGGCAACGGCAGCGGCCAGGAGTCCCCGGGCTACAACATGCTCCGGCACGCGGCGGGCGGGCTGGAGGCGGCGCTGGAGCGGCTGCTGGCGCGGCGCGGGGTGGCGCTGAAGGACGTCTACACGGTTGGCGGGCCGGACGACCTCAAGCGGCTGTGCGAGCAGCTGATGGACGTGGACGAGGCGTTCCAGAACTGGCTGTACGCGCACTTCCAGCTGGTGCGCCGCACCATCGGCGTGGACCGCTCGGTGAAGGCGCTGGACGGGCTGCCCTCGCAGGTGCTCGCGGGGCGGATGACGCTGCCGCTGTTCCGCCAGCTGTGGGACGTGCGCGTGGAGCTGACGTCCTCGTGGCGGCGCGAGGGCGGCATCGCCCCGGGCGCGCTCCGCGACGGCTGCATGCACGCGAGCCCCGGGGCGTACGCGGCGGCGGCCCGTGCCGCGGGGTGCCCGGCACACGCCGGGGCTTCGTTCCCTCCCGCGGAGCGCTGAAGACTCCGCGCAGGCGTGAAGCGCCGTGCAGGAGGACGGCGCCTCACATGAAGACCGCGCCTCGCATGCGAACGGCGCTTCGCATGTGAGTGGCGCCTCACATGAAGACCGCGCCTCGCATGCGAACGGCGCTTCGCATGTGAGTGGCGCCTCGCATGAGGACAACGCCTCGCATGCGAACAGCAGCTCGCACGAAGACCGCGCCTCGCAGCTGAGTGGCACCTCGCGTGATGGAGAAGCCATGACCGCGGCTCACCCTCCCCCGTCTCCCGCCCCGCCCTCCCCGCGCGCGCTGCTGCACCTGCTGTTCAACGGCGCGCGCGCCGTGGACGTGGTGGAGGCGTCGCTCCAGCTCGGACTGTTGGACGAACTGGAGCCGGGCCCTGTCACCCTCGGCGAGCTGGCCTCCCGCCACCACCTCATCCCGGGGCGCCTCTACAAGCTCCTCGACTGCCTGGAGAGCCTCGGGCTCGTGAAGCGCGAGCAGCCCTCGGACGCGCTGGAGTCCGCCACGTACCGCGCGGTGCCGGGCCTGCGCGCGGCCGCGGACGCCGTGCTGGGCCCGCGCTCGCTGGAGAGGGACCGCGAGAAGTACGCCTGGAGCGAGCTGCGCGGAAAGCTCCCCCAGGTGCTGCGCGGCGAACACGCCATGCCCGCCGCCGCCTTCGACTGGCCTCCCCGCACGCCCGAGCAGGTGGAGGGCTTCGAGGCCAGCATGGCCGCGGGCCTGCCCCCCATCCTCGAGACGTTCCGCACGCACGGCCCGCGCCTGTGGAAGGGCGGCGCGCGCCTGCTCGACGTGGGCGGCGGCGACGGCACGCTGGCCGCGCACCTCGTCCGCGAGCACCCCGGCCTCGCCGTGGACGTCTACAACCTCCCCGCCACCGCTCCGTTGGTGGCGCGCACGCGCGAGCAGCACGGCCTGCCACCGGAGCGCCTGGGCTTCGTCGGCGGCGACTTCCTGAAGGAGCCGCTGCCTCGCGGCTACGACGCGCTGTCCTTCATCCGCGTGCTGCACGACTGGCCCGCGGACACCGCGCGCGCGCTGCTGCAGGCCGCGTGGGAGGCCCTGCCCTCCGGCGGCCGCGTCCTCATCTGCGAGGAGTTCCGCACTCCGGAGCGGCTGGCCGCCCAGTTCTTCTGGTCCTACTTCCTCATCGGCGTGGACTCCTGCGTCAGCCGGCTGCGCGAGGTGGAGCACTACCTGCGCGTGCTCGAGGAGACGGGCTTCACCGGGGCCGAAGTCCTCCCCGGCCCCTTCGAGCTGCTGGTCGCCACGAAGCCGTGACGGCGCGCCGCCATGTCAGGCCCCCGTCGTACGAAGGGGTGATTACCCACGCTTCCCACAGAGCCCACGCTGGTGCCGGAAGGCCGAGGTGCACATGCTCTCCAAGAACCAGCTGGACCTGCTGCGCGAGCTCATCTTCCTGGACGCGGACGCGGCGGCGTCCCATGCCGCCGCCCTCCAGCGCGTCGAGCTGCCCTCGCTGCGCCCCCACCTGGAGGCCTTCCGCGACGAGCACCTCCAGCACCTCGCGGCCCTCAACGCCTTCCTCATGCGCCAGGGCGAGCCGCCGGTGGTGCCGTCCCTGGAGGTGCGCCACGGGCCGCTGGTGGGCCCGCCGCCTCCCGTAAAAACGAAAGTCCCTTCCCGAATCGAAGCGGCCCTCACCGCCGTGACGGGCTGCGAGCATCTGGTGGACCACAGCTACGCACTCGTACTCCGGGAGGAGTGGCCCCCGGAAGTCGCCGCCCTGCTACGCTGTCACCATGAGGAGGAACGCCAGCACTCGCTCTGGCTTCACGGCACCCTGGGCAGACGCCCCTGGGAGCCGGCCCGCCTCGCCCTTCCCTGAAACCGCCCGCCTGCTCCCCCGCCCCCCGACGGGCTGGCACGGGCCCTGCAGTCCCACTCGCTCGTGGAGTGTGCAACTTCAAGGCTGACGCAGTCCGACAAAAGGAAGGACTCCGCATGAAGAAGCAGGGTTCACGCAGGTCGGATGAGGGTGCTGGGAAGGCGGTCCGAGGACTGGTCACTTTGGCGGGAGGCCCGGGGGCCTGGACGCCGCCCGCGAACAACGGCGAGGTGCGGGTGCAGGTGGACGAGGGCGTGGAGCTGCGCGGCATCCTCCAGGTGCCGCCGGCCGCGTCGGGCGTCGTGGTGCTGGCGCGAGGCCATGGCAGCAGCCGGCGCGGCGCCCGCGACTTGACGGTGGCCCGCCTCCTCCAGGCGGAGGGGCTCGCGACGATGGCGGTGGACCTGCTGACGGCGGCGGAGGAGGAAGCCTGGCGCGAGCGGGACCTGCGCTTCAACGTGGGCCTCTTCGCCGGGCGCCTCGCGGGCGTGGCGCGCTGGCTGCGTCGCGCGCCTCGCACCAGCGGCCTGCGGGTGGGCTACCTCGGCAGCTACACCGGCGCGGGCGCGGCACTGGCCGCCGCCGCGCTGCGGCCCGAGTACGTGGACGCCGTGGTGTGCCGCGGCGGGCGGGTGGCGATGTCCGGCACGGTGCTGTCGCGCGTGCGCGCGCCCACGCTGCTCATCGTCGGCGGGGACGACACGTCCGCGATGGAGCCGCACCGCCGGGCCTTCGCCGCGCTGAAGTCGGAGAAGCGACTGGAGGTCATCCCCGGCGCCACGCACCGCTTCGAGGAGCCGGGCACCCAGACGCAGATGGTGGAGTTGGCCGGGCTCTGGTTCCTCCAGCACCTGGGCGCGCCCCGCTGGGAGACGCAGCCCGAGTCACACGCCCTCGGCGTGTAGCGCCGGAGGAACGCGGGACCGGGGCAGCCCGTCGGGTCTGCCCCGGCCCACCTGGGGACATCGAACGAGCCCACGGTACCCGCCGCCGGGGGGAGACTCACGGCGGGCTCCGAGGCTGAGTCCACGATGCGCTCATCGCGAGCGCTCGGATACTGGCCCGGAGTCGAATGCCCTGGAGGACTCGTCCGCCAGGGTGATGCGGGTTCCCGCACCACCCGGCCCTGGAAGCGAGGCCTTCCGTCACGCGGTGCGCGCCGCTAGACGCTGGCCGGGCGCTGCACGCCGAGCTGACACGCGAGGACGGCCAGTTGCGTGCGGTTCTCCGGCCCCAGCTTCTTGTAGATGCTGGTGATGTGCGCCTTCACCGTGCGCTCGGTGATGCCCAGACACGCGGCAATCTTCAGGTTGTCCGCGCCCGCGGCGATGTAGCCCAGCACCTCGCGCTCGCGCAGCGTCAGCTTGCCCAGCTCGCCTCCGGTGTCCACCGGCTCCTGCTGCGGCTGGAAGCCCTGGAAGGGAGACGTCCACGCGAGCCCCAGCGGCATCAGCCGCTCGCCGCGCGCCACCCGCTGCACGGCCTCCACCACCTCGTTGAGGCCCACGCTCTGCTTCCAGAGGTAGCCCGCCGCGCCCACGCTCATGCACTGCTCCACCATCGACGCGTCCTGGTCCCCCGACATCACCAGCGTCTTCACGCCGGGGTAGAAGTCGTGCAGGCACTGCAGCGCCGCCAGCCCGCCGGCCTTCTCGTCGCGCCCGGAGACGTCCAGCCGCAGGTCCAGCATCGCCACGTCGGGCACCGACTCCCGCACCCGCGCCAGGAAGGGCGCCGTCTGCGAGCAACTGACCACGACTTCCATGCCGGCGCCTTCCAGCACCGCCCCCAGACACTCCCGGAAGACCTGCTGGTCCTCCAGAATGGCCACCCGGATTCGCGCTCCACTCATGGATGTCATCCTCTAGGAATCCCCGGCCGCGACGTGCTCCGCGGCACCGCACGTACACCGAGATGTAACCCTCCAGATGAGGTCGCACGAGTCCCCCGCCGGGCAGGCGGGCCCTCGCTGTTCAGGAAAAGATGTTCAGGAGACGTTCAAGGTTGCCTGGACAGTGCGGCGGGAGAACGTGAGCGGGCCTCACTCCTGGCGCTGTCGCCGCGGGACGGGCTCCTCTACTTCCAGCACCGCGTCCGCGTCCTGCGAGGAGCCTCCGAGCAGCAATTGCCGCAGGACGAGCACCTGTGCCTCAACCTCCTCCGCCCGCTGCTTGAAGCGGGCCGCCGAGTGCGAGTGCTGGTGCTGCCTCGCGCGAGCGGCCATGCGGCGGGCCAGTGCGGCGCTCTCCTCCAGGGCGCGCAGCGCGGCCCACAGCGCCTCGTCGACGCCCTTCTGCTGCCCGACGACGAGCGCATTGCTGGTGTAGCCATGCCCGGTGCGGCACCGGAAGCGCAGCAGCCCCTCGTCGTCCATCTCGAAGAGCACCCCACCGCAGTCCGGGCAGGAGAAGTGCGAGGGCTCCCCGTACTTCGGGGGCTCTCCCGCCATGGTGTCCTCCTCCAAGGTCATGGTCTTCACTTCCGCCTCCAGGCTGCGCGACGGCTCCGGGGGCTTCGGAGCGCGCACCGTCACCGGCGTGGCCACCAACCGCTCCAGCAACGGTCCCATCTCCCCCAGCCGCACGCAGTGGTCCGCCTTTACGTACTCCAGCGCGTTGCGGGGCATGTCCGGACAGAAGGCGTCCGCCGGGTCCTGCACCACGGCGACGCCTCCCTGCGCCTTCACCGCCAGCAGGCCCGCCGTCCCGCAGTCCAGCGCCCCGGTCAGCACCACGCCCACCACGCGCGGGCCATAGGCGCGCGCCGCCGAGCGGAACAGCGTGTCCACCGCCGGCCGGTGCCCGTTCTCCCGCGGCCCCTTCACCACCAGCACCTTCCCGGGCTCCACCACGAGGTGCCGGTCATTCGGCGCCACGTAGATGCGTCCGGGTTGGAGCGGCTCGCCATGCTTCGGGTGACGCGCGGGCAGCGCGCCCTTCCGCGTGAGGATGGCGGGCAGGGCGCTCTTGTGCTGCGGCGCCAGGTGCAGCACCACCAGGACCGCCGCCGGAAACTCCCTGGGAAGCTGCGCCACCAGGGTGGAGAGCGCCTCGACTCCCCCCATGGACGCGCCGATGACGATGATGTCGTGATGGGCCATGCGCCTCCGTCCTTCAGATTCAACGTAGGAAGTACGCTCGGACGGGGCACCGCTCCGAGCCACCCCGCCACACCGGCCGCTCCCCTGGCACCCTGCTCTCTCCCGGGTCCGAACCGCCTCCCGGAGCCCCCGGGCTGAGTGGCCTGACGCACCGGGTAGGGCGTCATTCACCCCGTCTTTCAGACTGTGCGGGTCTTTCAGGCGGTTTCACGGGGGAAGTGTCGGGGTCGGAAGGGCCCTCCCCGGGGGGTGGCGACAGGAGGACGCGGGTGCGGGATACTCGGGCACGCACGCATTCGCACTCTCTGGGGGACGACTCATATGTCGGAGACGAAGATCCGCGTCCTGATCGTGGACGATGATCAGGACCAACTCGCCCTGGCCGAGCGCACGCTGTCCGCCTACGGCTTCGAGGTCCGCACCCACCGCTCCTCGCTGGGCGTGTCCAACCTCGTGCGTACGTCGGCGCCAGACCTGGTGCTGCTGGACGTGAACATCCCCGCGCTCACCGGCGACAAGGTGCTGGCGCTGGCGCGCTCCCAGGCTCCGGCGGCGACGAAGTTCATCCTCTACTCCGCCTCGGACGAGGCCAAGCTGCGTGCGCTGGCGCGCGCGTCCGGCGCGGACGGCTACATCACCAAGAGCGTGCAGGGCGAGGAGCTGGCCCAGCGGCTGTCGGCGCTCCACCAGAAGGCCCGCGCCGCCACCGAGGCCACCCCGGCCGTCCGGTAGCACCCGGCGCGGCGCGCCTTCAGCCCAGCAGCGCCGCCACCTCCAGGAAGACGCCGCGGAAGTCCCCCCGCGCGCCGAGCAGCCGCAGGTTCTGCACCAGCCCCCCGGTGGAGCGGAAGAACATCACCGCCTCCGCGGGCGGCTTGAGCTTGAGGAAGCGCGGCGCGTTGCGCGCGAAGTGGTTGCGTAGGTCCCTCGAGATTTCACACGTCGCGTAGTCGTACGGCGTGGTGCGCATGGGGCGCCCGGCGATGTGGAGGATTTCGCGGATGAGCGCCTCGGCCTCCGCGTCCGGCAGCTCCGTGGTGAAGCCCACGTCGCGGCTCAGGCCCAGCACGTCCATGGCTTCCATCCGCGTGGCGTGCTGGAACATGCGCTGGTTGGCGTCCACGAAGCGCAGGCTGAAGCGCTTGATGCTGCCGAAGTCGAGCAGGCCCAGCCGCCCGTCCGGCATCACCATGAAGTTGCCCGGGTGCGGGTCCGCGTGGATTTCACCGGTGCCGAAGAACGGGCCGTAGGTGGCGCGGATGAGCTGGCGCGACACGCGGAAGCGCTCCTCGTTGGACGGGCCGGTGGGCACCCAGTCCTTGAGGGTGAGGCCCTCCAGCAGCTCCAGCGTCAGCACGCGGCCGGCGCTGTGGCTGGAGAAGACCTCCGGCACGTACACGTCCTTCAGCGGCGCCACGGCGCGCGCGAAGCCCTTCGCCAGCGCGGCCTCGCGGCGGTAGTCCAGCTCCAGCAACAGCTCGTCGCGGAACTCCTGGAAGTAGGCGGAGCCGTCCATCAGCTTCGACGCCATGGACACCGTCTTCACCACCATGCCCACGTTCTGGAGGTCCTGCGCCATGGACTCGGCGATGCCGGGGTACTGCACCTTCACCGCGACGGGGCGTCCGTCGGGCAGCACCGCGCGGTGCACCTGGCCCAGCGACGCGGCGGCCAGCGGCTCGCGGCTGAACTCGCGGAAGGCCTCTTCCGGCGGCGCGCCCAATTCCTCGCGCACCACGCGGGCCACCTGCTCGTACGACATGGCGGGGGCCTGGTTCTGGAGGCGGGCGAGCACCTGGCGCACCTCGGGGGTGAGCAGGTCCGGGTCCATGGAGATGGCCTGGCCCAGCTTCATCGCCGCGCCCTTCAGCTCGCCCAGGGTGGCGACCAGCTTCTCCGCGGCCCCCATGGACAGCAGCTCCGGCGTGCCTCCGGCCAGCCGCTTCGCGCTGCTCTTGAGCACCTCCGAGCCCACCTGCATGGAGAGGCCCGCCAGCTTGCGCATTCGGGTGAACCGCCCCTGAGGGGGCAGCGAGTCGTCGGAGTCGGAGGCCATGGGGATGGCCGACGATTAACGCGGTGCCGCTCCCCGGACGCAAGGCACGGCCGCTTTCGCCCGTGCCCGGCCGCCCACCGTGGAGGCGGGCTGGGTGCTACCGGGGGACCGGCGTGTTGCGCAGCCGCGCGCGCAGCGAGCGCCAGCGCTTGAGCCCTTCCAAATCGAGCGGGTCCAGGCGCACGGCGGACTCGTAGGCGGCGAGCGCCTCCTGGAGCCGCCCCACGGACGCGAGCGCGTCGCCGGACAGCCGGTGCACGGCGGCGCGGCCGTCGCGGCCGGGATTCGCGGTGAGGAAGCGGCGGCGGCAGCCCTCCATCGCGGTGACGGTGAGGCCGGCGGCGAGGCAGCGCTCCACACCCTCCACGTTGCCCAGCCCCGCGTCGTACTCCGCGCGCCGCTCCACGTGGCCCAGCACGTGGAAGGCCGCCTGCATGCGCTCCTCGGCCCGCTCCAGTTGGGCGCGCTGGGCCATGGAGAGCGTGCGCGTCTTCAGCGGCTCCAGCGCCGCGCGCGCCTTCTGGGCGGAGGCGCGCACCGCCTCGGAGGTGGCGTCGCGCGGCAGCTCCAGCGCGGCGTAGTGGTCCCCCGACAGCCGCGAGCGGAAGCCCTGGAGGGCGCGCTCCGCCATCACATCTTCCTGCCCGGAGACGGGCACCGGCGTGGGCGGCTCCAGGCGCGCGCCGGACTTCATGCGCACCAGGGCCTCCTGGAACTCGGGGGACGTGTCGCGCAGCTGCACGCCGAAGCCGGGCACCATGCGCCAGGCGCGAGCCTGCTCCGCGGTGACGTGGCGCACGACCTGCCCTGTACAGCCCAGCTCGCCCCCGGGCAGCCGCAGGAGGAGCCCCACGTCGGACAGCAGCGGCGGAGGCGCGCCTTCGAAGTGGAGGAAGAGGCCCGCGCGGCCCATCCACTCGCAGCGCAGCTCCTGCGAGTGGGGCGCGCCGGCCAGCCGCACCCGGGCGCTGAAGGTGGCGGGCGCGACGGACTCCGGCGCGGAGGTGAGCGACGCGACGAGGGCGGCGCGCAGCTCGGCGGCGTTGGCGTAGCGGTCCGCGGGGCGCTTGGCGAGCGCGCGCAGCAGCACGCGCGAGAGCGCCGGAGGCACCGCCGGGTTCACCTGGTGCGGCGGCACCGGCGTCTTCTGCAGGTGGCCGATGAGCACCTCCGCCGCCGTGCGGCCCGCGAAGGGCACCTGCCCGGTGACGAGGAAGTAGCCCAGCACGCCCGCCGCGTAGATGTCCGTGCGCGCGTCCACCGGCGCGTCGCCGCACTGCTCCGGGGCCATGAACTCCGGGGTGCCCAGCAACATGCCCGCTTCGGTGGTGAGCTGGCCCGCCGGCCGCGACAGCAGCTTGGCGATGCCGAAGTCCAACAGCTTCACCCGCTGGCGGCCGTTGGGCAGCGGCACGAGGAAGACGTTGGCGGGCTTGAGGTCCCGGTGGACGATGCCGTGCGCGTGCGCGGCGCCCAGCGCGTCACACACCTGGGTGAGCAGGTCCACCGCGATGGCGGGGGCCAGCGCGCCCTTGGCGAAGCACGCCAGGCTCTGCCCCTCCAGGTACTCCATGACGAGGTAGGGACGCCCGTCGCGCGTGTCCAAATCGTAGAGCGTGACGACGTTCTCGTGCTGGACGAGCGTCAGCGTGCGCGCCTCGGACAGGAAGCGCGCGACGAGGTCCGGGTCCTGCGCGAGGTGCGCGTGCAGCACCTTGATGGCCACGCGCTTCTGGATGAGGGCGTGCTCCGCGAGCAGCACCGTGCCCATGCCGCCCCGGCCCAGCTCCTTCAGCAGGCGGAAGTGGCCGAGCTGCTTGCCTACGAGCTGGAAGGGCACGGGCACCGGCGTGTGTGCCGCCACGACGCCAGCGGGTGTCCCCCCGGCGAACAGCATCGTCCCCCCGTCCACGGGCGTGTCTCGATGCGCGCGCACCCAGGTGGGGCACTCACTGAGGTCGGCGTGCGATGGCACGCAGGAACAGTTGGCGATGGCGGATTGAGCGAACACAGTCGGGGGTGAGGACTGCCGGGTGGAGCGTGGCGGCGGGGACCAGTGCGAGACACGTGCCAGGGGTGATTCAATTCGCTTCGCGTGGAGGGTCCACAGCAAGGCGTTGATCTGGTTCGGATTTCGGACAGTGTCGCCAGGAACTCATCTCCACGAGTCTCATGGGCCCCCTCACCAGGGCAGCAGAAACTACAGCCACCCGGTTGAAAACATTACCGCCGACTTCGCCCTCACGCGAAGGTCCTCCCACCTTTCCTTAACGCACACGGCGCGCATTGTTGGGCGGAACACGCCTCGCTCCGCACATTCACGCGGGGCTTCCGTCCCTTTCCGACCTCGTGAGGATGGAAGGGTGGCGCGGGCGTTGGCGCGGTGGACGCGGGCAGTGTGAGGTGGACGTGCGGCGCCGTGCGCTGGCTGCGTCCGCGTGGGACGCGGAGCGGGGAGTCCGGGGTCCGAGCCGAGGACACGGGCGGACTTCGCCCCACGCGTCCTGCAAGGCTTTTGACGCGTCAGAAACGCGCCCGGGTGGGCGCCGGAAGGGCCGGCGTCCGGGGTCTACGCGCGCGCGTCATGAGTGAACGCGTGCGGTGGGGCCTCCCTGTTCACAACGTGACAGGGAGGCTCCGGGTGAGGCGTGGGCCTCAGCCGATGATGGGCTCGCAGTAGCCCTCGGGGCCGCAGGTCAGCCCTTCGCAGCAGACCACGCCGCCGCCGCAGGTGGAGCCCACGGGCGCGCACTCGGGGGAGCCCGCATCCACGTCACCGCTGCCCGCGTCCGTCTCGCCGCCAGTACCCGCGTCCGTCTCGCCGCCGGTGCCCGCGTCCGTCTCGCCGCCAGTGCCGCCGTCGCCGCCGCAGGCGCCCAGCGTGTCGCCGTGCTTCGTGTGCGCCTTCAGCGCGGGCAGGCCCACGGTGATGGTGTGCGCGTTGGCCGGATTGCCAGGGG
This sequence comes from Pyxidicoccus caerfyrddinensis, assembly GCF_010894405.1. Taxonomy (GTDB): domain Bacteria; phylum Myxococcota; class Myxococcia; order Myxococcales; family Myxococcaceae; genus Myxococcus; species Myxococcus caerfyrddinensis. The sequence continues at coordinate 82,346 of NZ_JAAIYA010000002.1, read as the reverse complement.
GGATGTGGCAGATGGTGATCTTCCCGATGCCCGCCGGATTGCCCGGAGCGTCGTCACCCTGGCCGTCGGAAGAAGGGTCCTCGGACGTCGGGGGCGCGCTCTCCAGCCCGCCGCTCTGCGGGTCGTCCGGGGTGGGCTCCCCGTTCTGCTGCGGCTGGCCACCGCACGCCAGCAGCGTGCAGAGGGCCACCATCAGGGCAGACGAGGAAACGAGGTTGAGACGTCGCATTCGCGTTCTCCAGTGACAGGTGTTCGGGCACTGCAACAGTGACGGGGCCACCCCACCGTCAGGCGTTCCATCCGAGCGCGCACATCCGGATGCCCCGAGGGGCAGCGGTTCGAGCGTCGCGTCTGGAGCCGCCTGCGCGGTCCTTCCAGGTGCCAGCCCCCCGCCGGTACAGCCACCACTGCCGGAAGACCCTCCGTCCCCACCACCGGCCACGCGCGTCACCCCTTCATGACGCGGACAGATGTGCTGGAAAAATGAACCCTTAGCTCACACTCTCAGCGCTGTAGCGGGCGATGAGGCCGGTGCGCACGGCGTAGCGGTGGACGCGAGAGAAGAAGGCGCTCGCGAGCAGGATCTGCACGACGGCGAGCCCTCCACCCCACAAGAGCGCGGTGCCGGAGAACGTGCCGCCGGAGACGAGCGTGCGCATGCCCTCGAACACGTACGAGGGCGGCAGGAGCCGGGACACGGCCTGCATCCACGCGGGCAGCGTGGCCAGCGGGTAGAAGACGCCGGCGAACGGGGAGATGAGCGCGGGGATGGGCCAGACGAACCACTCCGAGGCCGGCCCCAGCCGCAGCACCACCGCGCAGCCGAAGATGCCGATGGCGATGCCGAAGAGGAACAGCACGAGCAGGAACGGCACGAACATGACGCCGTACGCGGCGAAGGTCAGGCCGAACACGGTGCTCGCGAGCAGGAGCATGACGGCGAGCCCCACCACGCTCGTGGCGATGCTGGAGAGCACCAGCCCGCCGACGTACTCGGAGATGGAGAGCGGCGTGGCGAAGACGTTGAGGAAGTTGCGGGACCAGACGTCCTCGAAGAACACCATCGTCACGCCCTGCATGACGCGCGTGAAGAAGTCCCAGAGGAGCACGGCGCCCAGCAGCGTGTGGACGAAGTCGTGCCCGGGGGCGGCGGCGACGCTGTTGAGGTAGCGGCTCATGAAGCCCCACAGCACCATGTCGATGGCCACCCACGCGAAGAGCGGCAGGAAGCGGGCGACGCTGCCGCGCAGCAGGTAGAAGTGGCGCAGCGCGATGGCGTAGGCGCGGGACGGGCGCATGGCTCAGGCCCTCCCCAGCGCGAGCGGCTCGCGCGCCACGGCGATGAAGAGCTCCTCGAGGGACGCCCTGCCGTGCTCGCGGGGCAGCGTCCTCGGGTCTCCTTCGAGGAGGACCTTGCCGCGCGACAGGAAGAGCACGCGATGGCAGACCTCCTCCACCTCGTACATGTTGTGGGACGTCCACAGCACGCCGCCGTGACCTTGCGCTGCGAAGTCGCGGATGCGGCCACGGATGTCGCGCGCGGTGGACGGGTCCAGCGAGGCGGTGGGCTCGTCGAGCAGGAGCAGGTGCGGGCGGTTGAGCATCGCCTTGGCCAGGGCCACGCGCGTCTGCTCGCCGGAGGAGAGCACGCCGCAGCGCGTGTCGCGGAAGCGCACCAGGTCGAACTGCTCCAGCAATTCGGAGATGCGCGCGGACAGCGACTTCACGCCGTAGATGAGGCCGAAGATGCGCAGGTTCTGCGCCACGGTGAGGTTGCCCGGCAGCGGCGAGTACACGGCGGCGAAGTTGGTGCGCTCGAGTGCCTGGGAGCGCTGCCGCGCGAGGTCCACCTCTTCGATGCGGATGGAGCCGGAGGTGGGCTCCAGCACGCCGAGGAGCATGTTGATGGTGGTGGTCTTCCCCGCGCCGTTGGGCCCGAGCAGCCCGACAATCTCGCCGTGGCCCACGTCGAAGGAGACGCCGTCCACGGCGACCGTGTCACCGTAGCTCTTTCGCAGCGCGGAGACGGAGAGCACCTTCGACACGGAAGCCTCCCGCGAGGGGCCGGGTGTCGTCACTGGAGTTGCCATATGGGGGCGACATTGTTCCCCAGCTCCCGGGCCGGCGTTCCGTAAACCAGGGCCGCGGATTGCGTCCGGCGGCGGAACCGTGGAGTGGAGCACCCCTTGTGGACGCGGGTTGGGGGTTTCACGTCACTGCCGGTGGACCCGGGGTCAGCGGTGGCGCGCCGGGGCGATGAGGTCCGGCCCCACGGCGGAGACCTCCGCCACCCCGGCGAGGGCGAGCGCGTGGGCGGTGTCCTCGCGCAGTCCTTCGAGTACACCGCGCACGCCGTCCGCGCCGCCAGTGGCGAGGCCCCACAGCACGGGCCGGCCCACGAGCACCGCGCGGGCCCCCAGCGCGAGCGCGCGCAGCACGTCGCGGCCGGTGCGCACGCCGCCATCGACGAGGACGGGGACGCGGCCCTCGGCGGCCTCCACCACCTCGGGGAGCGCCTCCGCCGTGGACACCGCGCCGTCGAGCTGACGCCCGCCATGGTTGGAGACGATGAGGCCTGCGGCGCCATGGTGCAGGCACTCGCGTGCGTCGTCCGCGCGCAGCACGCCCTTCACGAGCACCGGCAGGCCGGACAGCTCGCGCAGCCAGTCGAGGTCCGCGAAGGTGACATCGGGGGCCTGCTCGGCCAGCTCACGGCGGGTGAGCCCCTCCAGGTTGGCGAGGAAGTCCTCCTCGGGCAGGGCCAGGGCGGAGTCGCCCCTGTCGCGGCGCTTGCGGCCGACCACCGGGGTGTCACCGGTGAGCACCAGCGCGCGGGCGCCCGAGGTGACGGCACGCTGCACGAGGGCACGGGTGAGGCCCCGGTCCTTGAAGACGTAGACCTGGAGCCACCACGGGCCGGCGAGCGCGGCCACGTCCTCCACCCGGCGCGAGGCGCGCGAGGAGAGCACCAGCAGCGAGCCGGCCTCACGCGTGCCCCGCGCGGTGGCCAGCTCCCCTTCCGGATGCGCGAGCGAGTGGAACGCGGTGGGCGCGACGAGCACGGGCGCGGCGAGCGGCGTGCCGAGCACCTCGGTGGCGGTGCGCACGGAGGACACGTCGCGAAGCACGCGCGGGCGGAGGCGCACGCGGGCCCAGGCGGCGGTGTTCTCCGCGAGCGTGGACTCCTCGCCGGAGCCGCCGGCGTAGTAGTCGAACACCGCCTCGGGAAGCCGCGCGCGGGCCTCGGTCTCCAGCGCTTCGTACGGGAGCATGCGTGGCGGGCTACCACGCCACGGTGCGTGCTTGAAGCCGCTGACGACTTCCCGACGCTGGCCGACCCTCGGGGGTGAGGGACGTGCGACTGCGGGACGCTCCATCCTCGCCAGTCCTCACCCACACCGCCGACGCGGGAGATTGCACATGTCGAAGGTCTATGAAGCTCCGGGGCAGCCGGGCAGCCTGGTGCGGTTCAAGAACCGGTATGGGAACTACATCGGCGGTGAGTTCGTCCCGCCCGTGCGAGGCCAGTACTTCGAGAACATCAGCCCCGTGAATGGCAAGCCGTTCTGCGAGGTGGCCCGCTCCACCCACGAGGACGTGGAGAAGGCGCTGGACGCCGCGCACCGGGCCAAGGACGCATGGGGCCGCACGTCCGTCGCTGAGCGCGCGGACATCCTCAACAAGGTCGCCGACCGCATCCAGCAGAACCTGGAGATGCTCGCGGTGGCGGAGTGCTGGGACAACGGCAAGCCGGTGCGCGAGACGCTCGCCGCGGACCTGCCGCTCGCCGTGGACCACTACCGCTACTTCGCCGGCGCCATCCGCTCGCAGGAAGGTGCCATCAGCCAGATTGACGACCACACCGTCGCGTACCATTTCCACGAGCCGCTCGGCGTGGTGGGGCAGATCATCCCGTGGAACTTCCCGCTGCTGATGGCGACGTGGAAGCTCGCCCCCGCGCTGGCCGCGGGCAACTGCGTGGTGCTCAAGCCGGCGGAGCAGACGCCCTCCTCCATCCTGCTGCTGATGGAGCTGGTGGGCGACCTGCTGCCGCCCGGTGTCGTGAATGTGGTGAACGGCTACGGCATCGAAGCGGGCAAGCCGCTCGCCAGCAGCAAGCGCGTGTCGAAGGTGGCCTTCACCGGCGAGACGACGACGGGCCGGCTCATCCTGCAGTACGCGTCGGAGAACCTGATTCCGGTGACGCTCGAGCTGGGCGGCAAGTCACCCAACATCTTCTTCGAGGACGTGCTCTCGAAGGACGACGACTTCGCGCGCAAGGCGGTGGAGGGCTTCACCATGTTCGCCCTCAACCAGGGCGAGGTGTGCACCTGCCCGTCGCGCGCGCTGGTGGCCGAGCGCATCTACGAGGAGTTCATGCACCACGCGCTGGAGCGCACGCGCAAGCTGGTGCAGGGCAACCCGCTGGACACGGCGACGCAGGTGGGCGCGCAGGCGTCCAACGACCAGCTGGAGAAGATTCTCTCGTACATCGACATCGGCAAGAAGGAGGGCGCGAAGGTGCTCACGGGCGGCGGCCGCAAGGCGCTGCCGGGCGCGCTGGCCGAGGGCTACTACGTGGAGCCCACGGTGTTCGAGGGCACCAACCGGATGCGCATCTTCCAGGAGGAAATCTTCGGCCCGGTGGTGTCGGTGACGAAGTTCCGGGACATGGAGGACGCGCTGGCGGTGGCGAACGACACGCTGTACGGCCTGGGCGCGGGCGTGTGGACGAGAGACCAGAACACGGCGTACCGCATGGGCCGCGCGGTGCAGGCGGGCCGCGTCTGGGTGAACTGCTACCACCTGTACCCCGCGCACGCGGCGTTCGGCGGGTACAAGCAGTCGGGCATCGGCCGGGAGAATCACAGCATGATGCTGTCGCACTACCAGCACACGAAGAACATGCTGGTGAGCTACGACCCGAAGCCCACCGGCCTCTTCTGATGCGCGTGGAGCGAGTCACCGTGACACCGGCGGCCGAGGTCCTCCTGCGCAGGCTGCAGGGGGTGCACGGGCCGCTGATGTTCCACCAGTCCGGGGGCTGCTGTGACGGCAGCGCGCCCATGTGCTTCCCCCGCGGCGAGTTCCGCGTGGGGCAGCAGGACGTGTACCTGGGCAGCGTGGTGGACACGCCCTTCTACATCTCCGGGCCGCAGTTCGAGTACTGGCAGCACACACACCTGACGGTGGACGTGGTGCCAGGACGCGGCAGCGGCTTCTCGGTGGAGGCCCCCGAGGGCGTGCGGTTCCTCATCCGCTCGCGGGTGTTCGAGGACGCGGAGTACCACACGCTCCAGGAGCAGGGCCCGCCACCGCGCGGGCCGCAGCACGAGCAGCGCGGCTGACCGTAGGGGCCGCTCACTTTCGCGGAACCTTTCTCCGGGTGCCGGTGTCTGCGCCGGCCACCAGGAGGCGGATTTGGAACGCGTGAATGGCTGGCGTGTGCCGGCAGGGTCGTGGTGTGTCGCCGTGTTCGCAGTGGTACTCGGTGCCCTTCCGGCCGCAGCCGATCCCGTTTCCGACGACAGGCCCGAGCCCGCGATGGAGAACGCCGCCCTCCTGGGCCGCGTCTGGGGCACGGTGAAGTACGTGCACCCCGCGCTCGCCTTCCGCGAGGTGGACTGGGACGCCGCCCTCATCGAGGCCCTCCCGAAGGCCACCGCCGCGAAGACGCCCGAGGCGCTCGCGGAGGCCGTCCAGTCCATGCTGCGCCGCCTCGACGACCCGCTCACCCGCGTGGAGCGCGACACCCCACCCGCGCCAGCCCAGGAGTCCACCAGGGCCCCGGGCCCCTTCTCCCTCTGGTCCGGGGACGTGCTCGTGGTGGACCTGGACCGCCGCTACGCCAACCTCGACGAGCTCTTCCCCGCCATGGCGGCGCTCGCGCCCGAGCTGGCGAAGGCCCGCCGCGTCATCGTGGACCTGCGCGCCAGCGGCCCCGACGAGGCCATCTGGATGGACATGGCGCTCGGCTTCCTGGAGCGCTCGCTTCCCTCCGAGAAGGTGACGGCCCCCGCCGAGCGCTTCCGCGTGTACTCCGGCTTTCCCGTGCAGCTCGGCCCCAGCTCGGGCGGCTACAGCGCCTCGGTGGAGACACGACTGGCCCGCACCTTCGCTCCCGCTTCCGGCAATCCGAAGCGCTCCGTCGCCTTCCTCGTCAACGGCCGCACGCCGCTGTCACCGCTGCTGCTGGCCCTGCGCGCCTCACCGCGCACCTTCCTCGTGTCCCAGGGCGCGCTCGACGAGTCCTCCGCCGTGCAGGTGCGTCAGGTACCTCTGCCGGGCGGCCACCACGCGGTGGTGCGTGCGTCGGAGCTCGCCTTCCCTTCCGGCTCCCCCGGACTGCGCGCGGACGTCACCGTGCCCGCGAGCACGGACGCGCAGGACTCCGGCCCCGCCTTCCAGGCCGCCTTGCGCCTGTTGCGCTCGGGCACCGCGAAGACCTCCGCCCGTGCTTCCACCCCGAGCACGACGCTGCCCACCGGCGGCCCGGACGACGCCTACGAGTTCATGCCCTACCCGGCCGAGCCCTACCGGATGCTCGCCGTCATCCGCTTCTGGAACGTGATGCGCTTCTTCCACCCGGACCCGAAGGCGCTGAGCCACTGGGACGCGGTGCTGCCCACGTTCCTCGCCCGGGCCCGCGAGGCGGCCGATGCGCCCGCATACACGCGCGTCCTCTACGCGCTGGCGGCCCGCGTGAATGACGGCCACATCTTCGTCGCGGAAGGCGGCGTGCCGCTGCGCTCGCTCGCGGAGGCCAGCGCGCCGCTCGGGCTCCAGGCCGTGGAGGGCCGCTTCCTCGTCACGGAATTGCCCGTGCCCGAGGCCGCCCGCGCCGCCGGCATCTCCCTCGGCGACGAGGTGATGTCCGTGGACGGAGAGGCCGTGGCCACCCGCGCCGAGCGGCTCGGTGCGCTGCTCGGCGCGTCCCACGCCGCGGCCCGGCAGGCGCGCGTGGCGAGCCTGCTGCTCGCGGGCGCGAACGGCACGCCCGTGGTGATGATGCTCCAGGGCGCGGATGGCCGGATGAAGGAGTCGAAGCTGCTCCGCTCGCGAGACTTCCTCCCCTTCCTCCGCCCGCCGCCGGAGAGCCCCACGCCGTGGAAGAAGCTGGAGGGCGGCGTGGGCTACGCGGACCTGCGTCTGCTGCGCGCGGAGGGCGTGGACGCCATGCTGGACGCGCTGAAGGATACGCGCGGGCTCGTGTTCGACTTGCGTGGCTACCCGCGAGGCAGTGCGTGGGCCCTGGCCCCGCGCCTCAACACGCGCGGCGCCACCACGTCCGCGCTCATCTCCCGGCCGCTGCTGTCCGCGGGCGAGGTGCGCGAGGTGCGTCACCCGGAAGCCCTGCCCACCACCGACAAGCCGCTCTACCGGGGCCGCGTGGTGGTGCTCGTCGACGCGCGCACACTGAGCCAGGGCGAGTACACGGCGATGATGCTTCAGGCCGCCTCGGGCGCGAAGCTGGTGGGCAGTCCCACCGCGGGTGCCGTGGGCGACACCACCAACGTGTGCCTGCCCGGCGCCATCTGCGTCCTCTTCACCGGCCAGCGCTTCGAGACGCCCGACGGCCGCGCCGTGCAGGGCGTGGGCCTGCGCCCCGACGTGGAGGTTCAGCCCACCGTGCGCGGCCTGCGCTCCGGCCGCGACGAAGTGCTGGAGCGGGCGCTCACCCTGCTGCGCGAGGAGCCTCGCGCGGAGCGCTGAGCATGGGCGTGGCCTGCCTCCGTGGACGCTGCCTGAACCTGAACCGGACGCGTGCCACGGTGCGCGCGCCGCCTCCGCTCACCGTCCCGCGTCGAGCCCTCGCGGCAGCCGCACCGTGAAGATGGAGCCCGCGCCCGGGCGGCTCTCCACTTCGATGCGCCCGCCCATGGCGTCCACAATCTGCCGGCTGATGTAGAGCCCCAGCCCGAGCCCGCCGTAGTGCCGCTCCGACACGGCGCGCTCGAAGCGGCCGAACACGCGCGCCAGGTCCTCCGCGGCGATGCCGATGCCCTCGTCGCGCACCGACAGCCGCACCTCCCCCGTGCCCTCGGGAAAGGCCTCCACCACCACGGGCCGGCCCGCGCCGTACTTCGCCGCGTTGGTCAGCAGATTCACCAGCACCTGGTCCAGCCGCAGCAAGTCCCACCGTCCCGGCAGCGGCCCCGGCACGTCCACGCGCACCGAGCACCCCGCCAGGGCGAACACCTCCTCCATCCGGTCCACCGCGTCGCGCACCGCCTGGCCCAGGTCCACCTCCGCGGGCTCCAGCGACAGCCTGCCCAGGGAGATGCGGCTGACGTCCAGCAGGCTGTCCACCAGCGCGGTGAGCCGGTGCACCTGGCGCATCGCCGTGGACAGCCGCGGGCCCACCTTCTCGCGCGACTCGGTGCCCAGCGCGCGGTCGATGAGCCCGTGCTGCAGCTTGAGGCTGGTGAGCGGCGTCTTCAATTCATGACTGGCCACGGAGAGGAACTCGTCGCGCAGCCGCACCGCCGCCTGCGCGTCCCGGTACAGCGACGCATTCTCCAGCGCCACCGCCACCCGCCGCGCCAGCTCCTCCGCCATGGTGACATCCGCGGTGCCCAGCCGCCGCTGCGGGGGCGCGGTGCCCAGCGTAATCACGCCCAGCGTGCGCCCGCGCGTCCGCACCGGCACCGCGAGCAGCGAGTGCGGGTCGAGCACCTCCAGCAGCGCCCGGTGCTCCGGCCCCTCGCACATGCGCTCGCGCAGGTCCTCGCCCACCTCCGGCAGGTAGCGCGTCTCCCCCGTCCGGAAGCAGTCACGAGCCAGGTGCAACGTGCCGTCGCTCAGCGTGGGCGACAGCGTGGACAGCACGAAGGCGTCGCGCGTCGCGTCCCGGTGAGCGGCGGCCACGCACCGCAGCGCACCGTCCGGCCCCGCCAGCTCCACCAGGCAGCAGGTGGACACGCCTCGCGCCGCCGCGCGGGCCACGTGCTCCAGCGTCCACTCCACGTCGTCCAGGTGCTCCGCCAGCGCGCGGCTCGCGTCGAGCAGGAAGAACAGCCGCTCCTCGGCCTCCTTCCCCATCTCCAGCGCATGGTGCAGCCGCTCGCCGCGCTCGCGCAGCGTCTCGTACAGCGCCGCGCGCTCCAGCGCCTGCGCGCACTGGTACGCCAGCGCCTCCAGGAAGGCGCGCTCGGCGGGGACGAAGGCGCGCGGCGCATCCCAGGCCAGCACCAGGAAGCCGCGCGTGCCCCGCTCCACCAGCAGGGGCAGGAGGGCCCGCGCGCCCTCGCCCAGCGCCACGGCGGGGTCCGACGCGGGCGACATCCGCTCCAGGTGCGTGAACCAGTGCGGCTCACGCTGCTCCCGTGCCCGCTGCAGCAGCGGCTCCTCGGAGACCTTGCACGCCCGGAAGTACCCGATGAGCTCCGGCGTGTAGCCGAAGGAGCCCCGCACGGTGATGCCATCATCCTCCCGGACCTCGAGGACGGCGCCGCGCACCGCACCGCTCGCGCCCAGCCCCTCGCGCATCACCACCTCGGCGACCTCTTCCCCGCTGACGGCGCGGGACAGGGCGGCGGTGACGGCCTGCAGCCGCTCGGTGCGCAACTGGGCCTCGCGCGCTTCGGCGTACAGCAGCGCGTTGTCCATCGACAGGCTGGCGCGGCGGGCCAGCTCCAGGGTCAGCTCCAGCTCCGCTTCCTGGAAGCGTCCGCCTTGGTCGCCGCGTATCAGCGCGACGGCGCCCAGCGTCCGGCCGCGCGCGCGCAGCGGGGCGACGATGGCGGAGCGGACGCCCAGCTGCTTCGCCACCTCGAGCTGCTCGGGGACGCGCAACATTCCCGGCAGCATCGCGTCCGTCACCTCGGGCAGGAACACCGGCTTGCCCGTGCGCAGCACCTCGGAGAGGTCGCCCGGGGTGGACAGGTCCGGAGGCCGCAGGCGCCACAGCTCATGCACCAGCGCCACCTTCTCCGGCTCCCAGTGCGTCGCGGCCACGCGCTCCACGCGGCCGTCGTCGGTGAGGACGTCCACGACGCACCAGTCCGCCAGCACGGGCACCGTCAGCTCCGCCAGTCGCCGCAGCACCGTGCGCCACTCCAGCGACGAGGACAGCAGCTCCCCGGCGGTGGCGAGGAAGGCGATGCGCTCCTCCGCGTCGTCGCGTCCATTGAGGCGCACGGACCTCCGGGAGCCCTCGCGCGCGGGCACGCCTCCACCATCGGCGGAGACGGGCGCATCGAAGCCCTCGCGCGGATGCATGCCTTCCCCGTTCGCGAGAGCGGACGCATCGAAGCCCTCGCGCACGAGCACGTTGCCACTGTTGACGGGAACGGGCGCCCCGGAACCCTCGCCCTGATGCACGCCTCCAGCGTCGGCGGTGACGGGCGTGGACGGCTCGGCCACGGACGCGGGCCGCGACAGGGACGGAGGGCGGCGCGACATGGCGGCCCCAGATAATGACGCACCCGCGATACGGGCACCTGCCCCCTCCCTGGAGTACGAGACGAGTGTCAGGTGGCGGACCCGCAGGCTCGCGCGCCGTACGGGGCGTCGCACCACGGGTGAGGAATCCGGCCCTCGCAGCGAGACGCCTCCAGGACACGAGCCCCCCTCGCAGCCGGCGGGCGTGGAAGGAGGATTCCTTCCACGAGTCCGCCCCGCAGCCGGCGGGCGCGGAAGGAGGGTTCCTTCCACGAGTCCGTCCCGCAGCCGGCGGGCGCGGAAGGAGGGTTCCTTCCACGAGTCCGTCCCGCAGCCGGCGGGCGCGGAAGGAGGGTTCCTTCCACGAGTCCGCCCCGCAGCCGGCGGGCGCGGAAGGAGGGTTCCTTCCACGAGTCCGCCCCGCGAAGGAGTGCCGTGGCTTCCCGCCCCTCGCGTCACCCCGCGCCGGTGGCCTTGGCGGGCGGGTCCCACCACACGGCGCCCTTGCCCTGGATGGCCTGGCGGGCGTGCTCGCGCACCCGCGCCAGCTCTTCGGTGGACAGGGGCTGGAAGGCGGCGGCCGCGCGCAGCGCCGCGTCCTGCTCGTTGGGGTGGCTCATGCCCATCAGCATGACGTCCGGGTCCAGCGTGAGCGTGTAGCGCACGCACTCCTCCACCGTGAGGTGCGGCAGCACGGGCGCGTCCCGGTCCTCGCGGCCACCCGAGCCCACCTTGCCGCGCGGCCTCGCCTCCAGCGGCCGGCCATAGCCCTCCGTGTCGCCCAGCAACTTCCCCGCGCCGAACGTCTTGAAGGACACCACGCCCACGCCCAGCGAGCGAGCCAGCGGCAGCACGTCCACCACGTAGCGCGCGTCCACGAAGGGCCCCAGGGGGAACATCACCACGTCGCACAGCCCGGAGCGCAGCGCCGCTAGCAGCACGTCCGGGTGGTGGCTGGAGATGCCCCGGAAGCGCGCCTTGCCTTCGCGCACGCACCGGTCCAATTGCTCCAGGCCACCCCCGGGCGCGGCCAGCCGCTCCCACGCCGCGGGCTCCGACACCGCGTGGAACACGAACAGGTCCACCGACTCATGGCCCAGCCGCCGCAGGCTGCCCTCCACCTGGGGCGCCACCGGCGCATCCAGCGCGTCCACCTTGTCGATGAGGAAGACGCCCTCGCGCCGGCCGCGCAGCGCCTCGCCCACCGTCTCTTCACTCAAGCCCTCCTCGTAGTTGGGCGCGGTGTCGATGACGTTGAGCCCGGCATCCAGCGCGCGGCGCAGCGTAGTGACGAGCGTGTCCCGGGGCGTGGCGCGGTCGGCGATGTCGCCGATGCCCACCGCCGTGGCGATGAAGCCGGTGCGCCCCAGGGCGCGGCGCGGCCTGAAGCGGGGAAGCGAAGAGTCGGCCATGCGCGCGTTGTGGCGGGAGCCCCCCGCCACCGTCAAGCACCGCCATGGCCCCCCGGGGGACACCGTGCGCTGCCCGCCACGGCGTCCCCATCCCAACGTCAGCGAGTCACCGGAAGGCTCAGCGGAACGGCCCGCTCACCTCGAACGTGATGCCCCCGTCTTCCATGCCGGTGGTGCCCCGCTGCGAGCTGAAGTACAGCCGCCGCCCGTCCGGGCTGAAGGCCGGGCCAGTGATTTCCGAGCTGTCGTGGCCCACCAGCCGGATGAAGGGCGCCACCACGCGGTTGGGGCCCGGGGTGATGATGCAGATTTCCAGGTTGCCGCCGTCCTCCGCCACGTAGAGGTCGCCCGAGCGAGCCACGGTGACGTTGTCCACGCCGGTGAGCGGCGAGGTCGAGGAGAGGTCGTCGTAGATGACCTCCAGCGTCCGGGTGGCCGGCGTGTGCGCCCACACGCGGTTGTCCCCCTTGGTGGTGAAGTACACGACGCCGCTGTCGTACCAGCAGCCTTCGCCGCCGTTGAACACCGTCGTCTTCGACGCCACGGACGACTGCGACGACGCCGGGCTGGACGCGGAGCAGTTCACCCAGCTCAGCGTGGCCGTGCCGGCGACCGGGTCTCCCGTCACCTTCGCCGCCTGCAGCGTGCCCGCCGTCAGCGAGGGCCACGCGGACGGCGTGAAGCGGTAGAAGCGCCCGCTGCCGCTGTCCTCCGTGAGGTACAGCCGCCGGCCCACCGGGTCCACCGCCACCGCCTCGTGCGGGAAGGTGCCCAGCGCCCCGCGTGCCACGCCCTGCGACGGCCGCGTCGGGTCGCACTCCCACACCTTGCCGTCGCTGTGCTCCTCGCACGACAGCCACGTGCCCCACGGCGTCGGGCCGCCCGCGCAGTTGAGCAGCGTGTTGGCGAGGATGCGATACGCGCCCACCACCGCGCCGCCGCCGTCGAAGCGCACCGCGCTCGCGCCGCCACCGTCGAACAGCTCGCTGTTGGACGCGTACACCCAGCCGCCGGCCGCCAGCGGAAAGCACGCCCCGCCGTCCGGCGCGCCGTGCCACGTGTAGCCCGTGCCCGCCACCACCCGCCCCGAGCCGGCGATGATGCGCGACGAGAAGCCCGCCGGCAGCCGCACGCCGTTGGCGTCGGGCGAGCCGGACATGGCGCCATACGGGCTCGGCCCCGGCCGGGCCGGCGCGGCATACGCCTCCTTCCAGAAGGCGGGTCCCAGGGCCAACGCTCCGCCACCCAGCGCGGAGAGACGAAGCAAGTCACGACGGTTCAGGCGCATCCATGCTCCTCCAGAAAGGTCTGAAGGATTAGTATTCCATGAATTCACGGAACCGTGGTGACGTCCGCGCAAGGAGCCGCTGAAGGCCGTGTGTCGGGCCTACCCGGCGCGGCGCGAGGCCCGGTTCTTGTCCCAGATGGCGTAGAGGATGAGGAGGAAGGCGAAGAGGCGGACCACGTAGATGTAGTAGCGCCGCTCGTCGCTCACGTCGATGAGCGCGCCCGCCACCGCGTTGCCCGCGAGCAGCGCGAAGGTCAGCGCGAAGAAGGCGAAGAGCCTGTCGCGCGACTGCTTCCAGAAGCGCAGGAAGAACAGCGCGCACGCGAACCACGCCATCGCCGTCGCGCCGTTGATGATGGGGTTGATCATGCGTCCACCTTCACGAGGCATCCCAGATGAGGCCGTAGAGCAGGATGGCCGCGCTGGCCAGGCCGGTGACGAGGCGTGGGATGTACAGGTCCACCGCCGTGGGCAGCAGCACCAGGTCCACGAAGAGCAGCACGTTGTTGAGGGCCAGCCCCGCGAAGCACAGGCCGCTCCACAAGAGCAGCCGCGACTGGGTGCGCTTCCAGGCGCGCAGGAGCAGCACCGCGCAGGCCACGCTGGTCAGGGCGCAGAGGATGTAGACGGCCTCAGCCATGGCCACCACCGTCCTTGTCCTTCTTCAACACGAAGGCCTCGGCGAAGCCCCGGACCTTGTCCAGGGGCCGCGAGAAGATGAAGGTGATGACGCTCACGCGCTTCGCGCCATACACCGCCGACAGCTCCGTCACCGCCTGCGCGTCCTCCGAATGGGAGGGACTGAAGCGCCAGGCGGGCGGAGTCGCCCCGTTGCCCACCAGCAGCCCGCTCGCGGCCAGGTCCACCAGCCGCGCGGTCGCCGAGGTTTCTGTGATTCGCAGCTCCAGGCTCACCGCTGACGCCGTCCACTCCCGGTCTGTTCGGGCCCAAAGCAGGAGGAGCACCTCCAGCTTCTCGAGGGAGTCGATATGCGTCGTGATGAAGCGCTGGACCCGCGGTGGAAGTCCGGCATCGCTCACACGCCCACCTTGCCCATGTTATTTGGTGCGTCAACCATTTCCCTCGCGGGGATGTTCAACGCTGGGGGTGCCGGGGTCGGCCGCCTGGCCGGTGTCCATCGCGGGAGGAGAGCCATCCGGAGCCGGCAGGCCGCGCAGGCCCTCCACGAGGCGGACGGCGTCGAGCGGGGCGTCGCGCCCCAGCAGGGCCCGCCGCAGCTCGCGCTCGGTGGCGCGCAGGGCCGTCACGTCCAGCAGCGCCAGCAGCACCGTCTCCGGGCGGCCGTGCATCTGCGGCATGAGCGCGCTGAAGGCGAGCGCCGCTCCATGGTGGCCGTTGAGCTCCCACTCCACCGCCAGGCCCTGGAGGGCCTCACCACCGGCCGCGCGCATCAGCGGCATGGCCGCCTCCGCCAGCGGCTGCCCGTCCGGGCCCCGGAAGACGGCGTCGCCGTAGAGGTCCCTCGCCTCGCGGTACGCCAGACACCCGCCGGCCAGTCCCTGTGCCGCCCGGTTGGCCAGCAGCGTGCGGCCGCTGCCCGGCTCCACCAGCGCCAGCGGCGTGGGCAGCGCGGCCAGCACGGCCTCCAGCCAGCGGTACTGGTTGCGGCTCGTCTCCATCTCCCGCCGCAATAGCTCCTCGCGCACGCGGCCGCGCTCCACCTCCGCGCGCCGGTTCGCCTCCGCCAGCTCGCGCTCGTGCACGTGCCGTTGGACTTCGCGCAGCGCCTCGGCCTGCCGCCGCACCAGCTCCGTCTTGCGGAACAGGTCCACGAAGACGCCCACCTTGGAGCGGAGGATTTCCGGCTCGTAGGGCTTGAGGAGGTAGTCCACCGCGCCCACCGCGTAGGCGCGCAGCTCCGGCAGCTGCCCCTGGGACAGGGCGGTGAGGAAGAGGATGGGCGTGTCGCGGCTGCGCTCGCGCTCGCGGATGAGCTGCGCCGTCTCGAAGCCGTCCATCTCCGGCATGACGACGTCCAGGAGGATGACGGCGAAGTCGCCGGTGAGCAGGTGGCGCAGCGCCTCGCGGCCGCTGCGCGCGGTGACGAGCCGCTGCCCCAGAGGCGCCAGGGTAGCCTCCAGCGCCAGCAGCCCCTCGGCCTGGTCGTCCACCAGGAGGACGGAGACGGGCTCCAGCGTCACCGCCGGCAGACGCTCGCGCGTGAGCGGGGTGCTCAAGACTGCACCTTGGCGCGCGGCACGTACGCCAGTCGCGCCAGCCACGCGCCCACGGTGTCCAGCGACAGCCGCTCCACCGGGCCGTCCTGTCCACCGCCGCCCTCGCCGTCCTCGCCCACCACGGCCACGCGGCCACCGCGCGCCTGGAGCAGCGCCAGGCCCGCCGGGCCGTCCTCGTGCCCGGCGAAGAGCAGCCCTGCGGCCCGGGGGCCATAGCTGTCCGCTGCAGACTCGAAGAGGGCGTCCAGGCAGGGCCGCTGGCCGTGCTCGGGCGGCTCCACGGACAGGGCCACGCTGCCCTTGTCCACCAGCAGGTGGTAGCCCGCGGGCGCCAGGTACACGCGGCCGGGCGTCAGGTCATCCTTGTCGTCCGGCTCCACCACCGGCAGCGCGCAGCGGCGGCCCAGCGGCGCGGCCAGCGCGTCATGGGGCCCCCGGTGCAGCACCAGCACCACCGGCGCCGACAGCTCGCGCGGCAGCAGCGTCAGCAGCGTCTCCACGTCCGCCGCCGCGGCGCGCGGCGCTCCCACCACCAGCATGCCAATGGAGCTCATTCCACCCTCCGGAAGATGCGGCCCGAGCCCTCCAGCTCCTCGTACGCCGCGGCGTGCGGCGTGCGCGCCAGCGACTCCTTGCGCCCCAGGCACAGGAAGCCGAAGCGGGCGAGGCTCTCGAAGAGGCGCCCATGCACGCGGTTGTGCAGCGTGCGGTTGAACGTGAGCAGCGTGTCCCGGCAGACGATGACGTGGAACTCGTTGAACGAGCCGTCCGTCGCCAGGTTGTGCTGGGTGAAGAAGATGCCGTCGCGCAGCTTCGGCTGGAGCAGCGCCCAGTTGCCGTCGCGCATGTAGTAGTCGGTGAGGGTGCCCTTGCCGCCGCCCTCCACGTACCGGCGCGCGTCGTCCTCGCCAGGCAGCGGCAGCACGCCGGTGCGCGCGTCCGCCAGCAGCCCCTCGCTGGAGTCGGACGCATACAGCCGGCACTTCCCCCACAGCCCTTCCTCCTGGAGGAGGATGGCCAGGGCATAGGTGTCCTCGCCCGTGCCGCAGCCGGCGTGCCACACGCGCACCGACGGCCAGGTGCGCAGCACCGGCACCACCCGCGCGCGGAAGTCGCGGAAGAAGTCCGGGTCCGAGAACAGCGACGGCGGGGTGCAGGACAGCGTGCGCAACAGGCCGTCCATCGCCTCGCCGTCATGCAGCACGCGGGCCTGCAGCTCGGAGAAGGTCTCCAGCCGCTCCTCGCGCAGGTGCCGCCGCAGCCGCCTGAGCAGCAGCGGCCGGGCGTGGCTGCGCAGGTCGAAGCCCCACTGCCGGGCCACGCCCTCGAGGAGCAGGTCCACCTCGATGGACTCCAGCTCCGCGCTGGGAGTGCCCGTGCTCAACTGGAGACCTCCGTGCGCGGGCCGCGAGGCTGCGTGCCGCGCGGCGCGTGCAGCCAGACGCGCAGCAGGCTGAGCAGCTTTTCGATGTCCACCGGCTTGGTGATGTAGTCGGACGCGCCCGCCTCCAGGCACTTCTCGCGGTCGCCCTTCATCGCCTTGGCGGTGAGGGCGATAATCGGCAGGTGGCTGACGCGCTCCATGCGGCGGATGGCGCGCATGGCCTGGTAGCCGTCCATCTCCGGCATCATCACGTCCATCAGCACCAGCTCGATGTCGGTGTCCTTCTCCAGCAGGCCCAGGCCCTCACGCGCGCTCTCCGCGAAGGCCACGCGCATGCCGTAGCGCTCCAGCACCGTGTTGAGGGCGAAGATGTTGCGCACGTCGTCGTCCACCACCAGCACCTTGCGGCTGACGAGCAGGGGGTCCCTCTCGCGCGCCTTCTCCAGCATGCGGCGCTTGGGCTCGGTGAGCTGCGCGGGCGCGCGGTGGAGGAAGAGGCTCGTCTCCTCCAGGAGCCGCTCGGGGCTCTGCGCGTCCTTGACGACGATGGCCTCCGCCACCCGCCGCAGCTCCGTCTCCTGGGAGCGCGTCAGCTCGCGGCCCGTGTAGACGATGATGGGCGGCCCGCCCGCGCCGTGCAGCTCGCGGATGCGGCGGATGAGCTCCGTGCCCGCCATGTCCGGCAGGCCCAGATCCAGCACCATGCAGTCGAACCGGCGGTCGGCCAGGGCGCTCAGCGCTTCCACGCCGGTGCCCACCGCCGTCATGCGCACGTCCTCGCTGCCCAGCAATTCCACCAGCGTCTGCCGGTGGACGTCGTCGTCCTCGACGATGAGCAGCGCGCGGCCCTTGCGCTCCACGAAGCTCTTCAGCGACTCCAACGCCTGCGCGGCGATTTCCGGGTCCGCCGCCGCCTGGAGGTGGCCGATGGCGCCCAGGTTGAGCGCGCGCTCGCGGTGGTCGTCATCCGACACCGTGTACACCGGCAGGGCCCGCGTCGCGGCGTCGTGCTTCAGCCTGTCGAGCACCACCCAGCCCGCCATCTCCGGCAGGTCCAGGTCCACGGCCACGGCCACCGGCCGCGCGTTGCGCACGGCGTCCAGCGCGCCCTCCACCTCCGTGGAGACGAGCACCTTGAAGCCCGTGCCCTGCGCCGCGGCCCGCAGCCGCGCCGCGTGGTCCGCGGTGTGCGTCACCGCCAGCAGCACCCGGTCTCCCGGCTGGATGGAGCCGCGGTCGTCCTCGATGTCCACCCGGACCGACGGGAAGGCTCCGCCCTCGTCGGGGAAGTGCGGGGGCAGCGTCGGGGCCGCATGGAGCGGCTCGCGGGCCCTCGACTCCTGCGGGGGGCGCTGCTCCACCACGAAGTCCAGCGGCAGGTACAGGGTGAACATGCTGCCCTTGCCCACCTCGCTCTCCAGCCGGATTTCGCCGCCCAGCAGGCGCGCGATTTCGCGGCTGATGGACAGACCCAGGCCGGTGCCGCCGTACTTGCGCGCGGTGGAACCGTCCGCCTGCTGGAACGCCTCGAAGATGATTTGATGCTTGTCCTTCGGGATGCCGATGCCCGTGTCCACCACGGAGAAGGCGACTACCGACGGGGCCGTGGTCAGCACCGGGTGGTCCGACGTCCAGCCGCTCTTCGCCATGCCGATGCGCAGCGCCACCGTGCCGGACTCGGTGAACTTGAAGGCGTTGGACAGCAGGTTCTTGAGCACCTGCTGCAGGCGCTTGGCGTCCGTCTCCAGCTCGCCGGGCAGCGCTTCCGCCAGGCCGATGGTGAACTCCAGCCCCTTCTTGTCGGCCACCTGCCGGAAGGTGCGGTCCACGAACTCGCGCAGGTCGCTGAAGCGCAGCGGCCCCACGTCCACGGCCATGGTGCCGGACTCGATCTTGGACAGGTCGAGGATGTCGTTGATGAGCTCCAGCAGGTCCGCGCCGGAGGCGTGAATCGTCTTCGAGAACTCCACCTGCCGCGGGGTGAGGTTGCCGTCGACGTTGTCGCTGAGCGTCTGGCTGAGGATGAGCAGCGAGTTGAGCGGCGTGCGCAGCTCGTGGCTCATGTTGGCGAGGAACTCGGACTTGTACTTGGAGGTGAGGCTGAGCTGCTCGGCCTTCTCTTCGAGCGCGCGCTTGGCCTGCTCGACTTCGCCGTTCTTGCGCTCCACCTCCGTCTTCTGCTCGGAGAGCAGCTTCGCCTTCTCCTGCAGCTCCTCGTTGGTGCTGCGCAGCTCCTCCTGCTGCCGCTTGAGCAGCTCCTCAGACTGCTGGAGCGACGTGGCCTGCTGCTCCAGCCGCTTGTTCGTCTCCGTGAGCTCCTCCTGCTGCTTGCGGAGCTCGTCGGTGAGCGCCTGCGACTGCTTGAGCAGGGCCTCCGTGCGCATGTTGGCGGCAATCGTGTTGAGGACGATTCCGATGGACTCCGTGAGCTGCTCCAGGAAGCCCAGGTGGACCTCGCTGAAGCGGTGGAAGGAGGCCAGCTCGATGACGGCCTTGACCTCACCCTCGAAGAGCACCGGCAGCACGACGATGTTGCGCGGCACCTCCTCGCCCAGCCCGGAGGAGATGCGGATGTACGAGTCCGGCACGTCCGACAGGAGGATGGGCTCCTTCTCCAGGGCGCACTGGCCGACGAGCCCCTCGCCGTACTTGAACGTGTTGGCCAGCCCCTTGCGCTGGCGGTACGCGTACGACGCCAGCAGCTTGAGCATGTGCTCGCCGCCCTCGGCGCGCTCGGAGATGTAGAAGACGCCGTGCTGCGCATCCACCAGCGGCGCCAGCTCCGACAGGATGACCTTGGACACCGTGAGCAGGTCGCGCTGTCCCTGGAGGACGCGGGTGAACTTGGCCAGGTTCGTCTTCAGCCAGTCCTGCTCCGTATTCTTCCGCGTGGTGTCCTTCAGGTTGCGGATCATCTCGTTGATGTTGTCCTTGAGGGCGGCCACTTCGCCCTGCGCGGACACGGTGATGAACCGCGTGAGGTCACCCTTCGTCACGGCGGTGGCGACTTCCGCAATCGCGCGCACCTGCGTGGTGAGGTTGGCGGCGAGCTGGTTCACGTTGTCCGTGAGGTCGCGCCAGATGCCAGCGGTGCCGGGCACGCGGGCCTGGCCGCCCAGCTTTCCTTCGATGCCCACCTCGCGGGCCACCGTGGTCACCTGGTCGGCGAACACCGCGAGCGTGTCAATCATCCCGTTGATGGTGTCCGCCAGCTCGGCGATTTCGCCCTTCGCGTCCACCACCAGCTTGCGCTTCAGGTCGCCGTTGGCCACCGCCGTCACCACCTTGGCGATGCCGCGCACCTGGGTGGTGAGGTTGGAGGCCATGCTGTTCACGTTGTCGGTCAGGTCCTTCCACGTGCCGGCCACGCCCTTCACCTCGGCCTGACCGCCCAGCGCGCCCTCGGTGCCCACCTCGCGGGCCACGCGCGTCACCTCGGAGGCGAACGAGGAGAGCTGGTCCACCATCGTGTTGATGGTGTTCTTCAGCTCCAGGATTTCGCCCTGCACGTCGACGGTGATCTTCTTGGACAGGTCGCCCCTGGCCACCGCCGTCGTCACCTCGGCGATGTTGCGCACCTGCGACGTCAGGTTGGACGCCATCGAGTTCACGTTGTCGGTGAGGTCCTTCCACGTCCCGGCAACGCCCTTCACGATGGCCTGCCCGCCCAGCTTTCCTTCCGTGCCCACCTCGCGGGCGACGCGCGTCACTTCCGAGGCGAAGCTGTTCAGCTGGTCCACCATCGTGTTGATGGTGTTCTTCAGCTCCAGGATTTCGCCGCGCACATCCACGGTGATCTTCTTCGACAGGTCGCCATTCGCGACGGCCGTCGTCACCTCCGCGATGTTGCGCACCTGCGCGGTGAGGTTGGACGCCATGCTGTTCACGTTGTCGGTGAGGTCCTTCCACGTTCCACCGACGCCGCGCACAATCGCCTGACCGCCCAGCTTTCCTTCCGTACCCACCTCGCGGGCGACGCGAGTCACCTCCGAGGCGAACGAGTTGAGCTGGTCCACCATCGTGTTGATGGTGTTCTTCAGCTCCAGAATCTCGCCGCGCACGTCCACGGTGATCTTCTTCGACAGGTCACCGCGAGCCACCGCCATCGTCACCTCGGCGATGTTGCGCACCTGCGAGGTGAGGTTGGACGCCATGCTGTTCACGTTGTCGGTGAGGTCCTTCCACGTTCCACCGACGCCGCGAACGATTGCCTGACCACCGAGCTTCCCCTCCGTACCCACTTCCTTCGCGACGCGCGTCACTTCCGAGGCGAACGAGGAGAGCTGGTCCACCATCGTGTTGATGGTGTTCTTCAGCTCCAGCACCTCGCCCTTCGCGTCGACCGTAATCTTCTTCGACAGGTCGCCCTTCGCGACGGCCGTCGTCACCTCGGCGATGTTGCGCACCTGCGCCGTGAGGTTGGACGCCATGGAGTTCACGTTGTCCGTGAGGTCCTTCCACGTACCGGCGACACCCTTCACGACGGCCTGACCGCCCAGCTTTCCTTCCGTACCCACTTCGCGGGCGACGCGAGTCACCTCGGAAGCGAACGACGAGAGCTGGTCCACCATCGTGTTGATGGTCTGCTTCAGCTCCAGGATTTCGCCCTGCACATCCACGGTGATCTTCTTGGACAGGTCACCGTTGGCGACAGCCGTCGTCACCTCCGCGATGTTGCGCACCTGCGCGGTGAGGTTGGACGCCATGCTGTTCACGTTGTCGGTGAGGTCCTTCCACACGCCGGCAACGCCCTTCACGTCGGCCTGACCACCGAGCTTTCCGTCGGTGCCCACTTCCTTGGCGACGCGAGTCACCTCCGAGGCAAACGCGCGGAGCTGGTCCACCATCGTGTTGATGGTGTTCTTCAGCTCCAGCACCTCGCCCTTCACGTCCACGGTGATCTT
Organism: Pyxidicoccus caerfyrddinensis; assembly: GCF_010894405.1. Classification (GTDB taxonomy): domain Bacteria; phylum Myxococcota; class Myxococcia; order Myxococcales; family Myxococcaceae; genus Myxococcus; species Myxococcus caerfyrddinensis. The sequence goes on along the minus strand of NZ_JAAIYA010000002.1, from coordinate 60,777 downwards.
CTTGGAGAGGTCACCGTTCGCGACGGCCGTCGTCACCTCGGCGATGTTGCGCACCTGCGCGGTGAGGTTGGACGCCATGCTGTTCACGTTGTCGGTGAGGTCCTTCCACGTGCCACCGACACCGCGCACCACGGCCTGCCCGCCCAGCTTTCCTTCGGTGCCCACCTCGCGGGCGACGCGCGTCACCTCCGAGGCGAACGAGTTCAGCTGGTCCACCATCGTGTTGATGGTGTTCTTCAGCTCCAGGATTTCACCGCGCACGTCCACGGTGATCTTCTTGGAGAGGTCACCGTTCGCGACGGCCGTCGTCACCTCGGCGATGTTGCGCACCTGCGAGGTGAGGTTGGACGCCATGCTGTTCACGTTGTCGGTGAGGTCCTTCCACGTCCCGGCAACGCCCTTCACCATGGCCTGACCGCCGAGCTTCCCCTCCGTGCCCACCTCGCGGGCCACGCGGGTCACCTCGGACGCGAAGCTGTTCAGCTGGTCCACCATCGTGTTGATGGTGTTCTTCAGCTCCAGCACCTCGCCCTTCGCGTCGACCGTGATTTTCTTGGAGAGGTCACCGTTCGCGACGGCCGTCGTCACCTCGGCGATGTTGCGCACCTGCGCCGTGAGGTTGGAGGCCATGGAGTTCACGTTGTCCGTGAGGTCCTTCCAAGTACCGCCCACGCCCTTCACGACGGCCTGGCCGCCCAGCTTGCCTTCCGTACCCACTTCACGCGCCACGCGCGTCACTTCCGAGGCGAACGAGGAGAGCTGATCCACCATCGTGTTGATGGTGTTCTTCAGCTCCAGAATCTCGCCGCGCACGTCGACCGTGATCTTCTTGGAGAGGTCGCCCCTGGCCACGGCCGTGGTCACCTCGGCGATGCTGCGCACCTGCGCGGTGAGGTTGGAGGCCATGGAGTTCACGTTGTCCGTGAGGTCCTTCCACGTGCCGGCCACGCCCTTCACCTTGGCCTGTCCACCGAGCTTTCCGTCGGTGCCCACCTCGCGGGCCACGCGCGTCACTTCCGAGGCGAACGCGCCGAGCTGCTCCACCATGCCGTTCACCAGCCGGGCGGTGCGGAGGAACTCGCCCTTCAGCGGACGGCCGTCCACCTCCAGCGCCATCGTCTGGGACAGGTCGCCCTTGGCCACCGCGCCGATGACGCGGCCCATTTCCGTGGTGGGCTGCACCAGGTCCGCGACCAGCGTGTTGACGGACTCCACGCAGTCCGCCCAGGAGCCCACCGCGCCCACCACGTTGCCGCGGTGGGTGATGCGGCCCTCCTTGCCGACGACGGTGCCGATGCGCTCGAACTCGCGAGCCATGCGCTCGTTGAGCTCGATGATTTCATTGAGCGTGTCGGCCACCTTGCCGGCGCTGCCCACCTTGTCCATGGGCATGCGCTGGGAGAAGTCGCCCTTGCGGACGGCGGTGAGCACGCGCAGCAGTTGTCGCGAGTCCAGGCTGTTGGCGTCGTCTTCCTCGCGGGCCCGTGACGGCGGAGGAGGGGCCACCGCGGGGGGGCGGCGGGGAGAAACCTTCTTGGTGGTCATGTGAGCCCCTGGTCGGTCCGGGTCCGGCAGAGCCTGCGGCTGCCGTGGGACGGGAATCTCTTGGCGAAGCGGTGTTCTCCCGCACTGGCGCGGACTTGGGCCAGCCCCCCGGACAGTGCTGCCTGGTCACCAGGCGACAGTGCAGGGCTCGACTGTCCGGCAACGGACAGCGATGCACTCCAGGGATGGGCGGGTCTTCAGGAACCCTTCGCGCGGAGCCGCTCGATGAGCGCGGGAAGCTCCTGGAGCAGCTCCGCGTCGGAGCGCTCCACGGTGGCCTTGATGTACGCGGGCGTGACGGGCTCGACGGCCGCCGCCATGGGTGGAGGCGTTCCCTTCAGCATCTGCCCCAGCATGCGCAGGCGCTGGCCTCGGTCCGCGAGCCGGCGCGTCAGCACCTCCAGGGCCTCCACCGCCTCCGCGTCCAGCTGCCGCGTGGCCAGCACCTCGCGCAGCAGCTGGAGCTGGCGGTTCAAGGCGCTGTCGTAGACCGACCGTGAAAAGGTCTCCATGTTGCCTCCAGGCGCCACCGGCCCCACGCGACCCCCAAGCTAGGTCCTGCCTCATCGGGTTGGCTACCCGCCCCCCTCGCGTTATTCGTCCTGCCGAGGACAGCGGCCCCGCCGGCTTGCATGGCACGGCAGCCCGGCTTCACAATGCCGCTGTCAGCGCATGTCATCGACCGAAGATTCACCAGGTGCCCGGCGCGACGCGTCCACGCCACCACCGCAAGACGCCCCCACCGTGCTCCCCACGCCACCACAGGTGCGCACGCTGGGCGCGTACCTGCGTGGCTTCGGTCGGCTGTCGCCGCGCGAGGTGCTGGAGCTCGTCGAGCCGCTGAGCTGCTTCCTGGAGCAGGCGGGAGCGCCCGCGGGGAGCGCGCTGACGGCGGACCGCGTGGTGCTGGAGGACGGGCTGGCGAAGCTGTCCGCGTCGCTCGCGCCCGGCGTGGGGGCCGCGCCCGCGGAGCCCCGCGAGTGCGTCCGGCAGCTCGGGGCGCTCCTCTATGAAGCCGCGTCCGGCACGCCGCCCGGCACGCCGCTGCAGCCGCTGGAAGGCGACGTGGCGTGTCTGAATGCGCCGCTCTTCCGTTGCCTGGACGCGGAGCCGGAGGCGCGATTCGCCGACCTGGCGGAGGCGCGGCAGGCCCTCCGCTCCGTGCTGGACCCGGGCGGGCTGGAGGCGACGTGGTTCCGCACGCCCCCACCTCCGGTGACGCCCGAGCCCCCGCCGCCCGCGGCCGGGACGAGCCCGGTGGCGAACCTCGGCGAGGTGCTCGGCAACTACCGGCTCGAGCGCGTCATCGGCGAGGGCGCGATGGGCGTGGTGTACGAGGCCCGGCACGTGCGGCTGGGCCGGCCGGTGGCGATGAAGATCCTGAAGCCCCAGCACGTGGTGGACCACTCGCTGGTGCAGCGCTTCTTCCAGGAAGCGCGGGCGGTCAACGCCATCAACCACGAGAACATCGTGGAGATTTTCGACTTCGTGGAGGAGCCCGCTCCCGCCCAGGCGCTTGCGCGCATCTACTGCGTGCTCGAGCTGCTCCAGGGCGCCAGCCTGCGGGAGTTGCTCGAGCGCGAGACGCTCGCCGTGCGGCGCTCGGTGCGCATCGTCGAGCAGCTCTGCGCGGCGCTCGGCGCGGCGCACCGCACGGGCGTCGTCCACCGCGACATCAAGCCGGACAACGTCTTCGTGACGGCGCGGGGCAGCGAGCCGGACTTCGTGAAGGTGCTCGACTTCGGCGTGGCGAAGCTCACCACGGGGCGGCTCGCGAAGAACCCGGACACCTTCGCGGGCGCGGTGATTGGCACGCCCGGCTACATGGCGCCCGAGCAGGCGTCGGGCCTCGAAGTGGATGGGCGCGCGGACCTCTACGCGGTGGGCACGGTGCTGTACGAGTTGCTCGCCGGGCGGCGCCCCTTCGAGCCGACGAACCTGGGCACGTGGGCGGTGGACCTCATCGTCCGGCCCCCGCCGCCGCTGCCCGAGACGACGCCCGCCGGAGAGCCGATTCCGCCCGGGCTCGCGGCCGTGGTGCTGCGCTGCCTGGAGAAGGCGCCGGAGGACCGCTTCGCGTCGATGGACGCGCTCGCGGAGGCGCTGCGGCCCTTCGCGCGCGAGCCCATTCCGCTCGTGATTCCCGCCGTGCCGGTACCGGTGCCCGAGCAGCCCCCGGTCTCCATGCTGGCGCCGGCTCCCATGCCGGTGCTGGTGCGGGTGACGGAGCCCGTGTCCCGGAAGCGCCGCCGGTGGCCGTGGCTCGCCGCCGCGGGCGTCGCGCTGCTCGTCATTCCGGGCGCCCTCGTGTGGTCGCGCGCGGAAGCACCGGCCCCCCAGCCGACTGCGCCGGCGGTCGCCTCGACGGGCACGGCGGCGGAGCCACGAGTGGCGGCCCCGCCCGCGCCTCCGCCCGCGCCGGCCGAGGTCCTCCTCCAGGTGCGCTCGACACCGGCCGGCGCGCGGGTGATTCAGGACGACACGGGCGAGACGCTCGGCGTCACCCCGCTCCAGCTCTCCGTGACGGAGCCGCGCGCCCTGCGCTTCGAGCTGCGCGGCTATCAGCCCGCGCAGGCGGTGGCGAAACCCGAGGAGGGCGCCCACGTCGAGGTGACGCTGAATCCGAACAAAGCCGCCTCCACGGGCGGCAAGGCCCCGGCGGGGCCCAGGCGAGGCGCTAGACTCCAGTCCACAGATGGCCTCCTCAATCCGTTCCGCAAGTAGCTGGCTGCTCATCGCCCTGCCCCTCTTCGCCGCCGCCGCGTCCGCCGCGCCGCCGAAGCCGGGCGCCGCCAGCAAGGAGGACCCCAAGTCCGCCGCCCGCGTCCTCTTCGACTACGCGCAGCGTGAGTACGACCTCGGAAACTTCAACGACGCGCTGAGCGGCTACTCGGAGGCCTACCGGCTCGTCCCCGAGCCCGCGCTCCTCTTCAACATCGGCCAGTGCCACCGCCAGCTCGGCCAGTACGAGCGCGCCGCGTTCTTCTACCGCCGCTACCTCGCGCTGGACCCGGAGTCGCCGGACGCGCCGCTCGTCAATGAGCTCATCCAGACGATGGACACGAAGCAGGCCGAGCTCGAGAATAAATCCCGGCAGGGAACGCCGCTCGCCGTGCCCCTGACACCCGAGGCGCAGTCCGCGGAGCGACCGTCCTCCGTCCCCGCCTTCCTGCGCAGCAAGTGGTTCTGGGCGGGCGTGGGCGTCGTCGCCGTCGGGGCCACCACCACGGTGCTGCTCACGCGCTCGAGCGAGCCGCGCGCCAACCTGGGCACGGTGACGGTGCCATGAGCCGCGCCTCCCGAGCCCTCCTCGCCCTGCTGCTCACCGCCGCCGTGTCGTGCGGCGACGACACCACCTCCCTCTTCCTGCGCGTCGAGGGCGCGGACGGGGCCACCCAGCTGGAGCTGCGCGGCCTGCGCGACGGCGAGTCCTGGTTCGGCCCCGAGCGCCGCCCCGAACAGGAGGGCGCGCCCTTCTCCGGAGAGCAGACGCTGCGCCTGCGCTTCAACACGCCGCCCGGCGTTCCCTTCGAGCTCCAGGTGGATGCGCTCCTGGGTGGCGTGCCCATCGCCCGCACGCGCGTGGAGGCCACGCCGCGCAAGGGCGAGGAGCTGGAGCTCCAACTGCGGCTGTCGCCCATTCCCGACGAGCCCGGCCCCCAGCCGGACGGAGGCACGCCGGACGGAGGGGAGCCAGACGCCGGAGAGCCCGACGGGGGAACACCGGACGGAGGCAACCCGGACGCCGGGGAACCGGACGCGGGGCTTCCAGACGCGGGGCTTCCGGACGCGGGCGGCAGCGTCTGCACCACCTGCGTCCAGCCCGGCGGCACATGCGTGCCCATCACCTCGGCGCGGGCCTGCGGTGGCAGCGGCGTGGCGTGTGTCGACTGCGTCGCCGACGGGCGAGCGAATCAGTGCACCGCGAGCGGGGCCTGCTCGTGCGGCACCCGGGGCACGCCCTGCGGCGAGGGCGAGCGCTGCGAGGCGGACACCTGCGTCTGTGACCCGGACACCTGCGCCGGCTGCTGCCAGGGCACGGCCTGCCGGAACGGCAACACGACAACGGCCTGCGGCCTCAACGGCGCCACCTGCGACGCCTGCGACGCGAACAAGGCCGACAACTGCACCAACGGCGGGTGTCGCTGCGGGACCAGTGCCCCCTGCGGCCTCCTCACCTGCCGGAGCGGTCAGTGCTCCCTGTGAACGGCGCCCGGTGACTCAGTGACGCACGCGCGGGGCGGGGGCGCGCACGCGCACCTCCATCTGCGCCTCGCCCGCCACCACGGTGCTGAGCACCTCCTGCTGGGCGGGGGACAGCCGCGCCACGGCGCGCAGGGCGGCCACCAGCAGCACCGCCTCCATGGGGTTGGGCACGCTGATGCCGTCCGGCCCCGTCTTCAGCGGCATGGGCAGGCGGGGCACGCGCCCCGCGGCGGAGAGCGCCTCCACCGCGTACACGGGGGACGTGTCCAGCGTGACGGCGATGGCGGGCAGCTGCGTGGCCGCGTCACCCTGGCCGCGCGCCTGCATCTCCATCAGCATCTGCAGCGCGCCGGGCTTGTAGTACAGCGCCAGCCCCGCGCGGCCGTCCCCGGTGTGGAACACGCAGCCCTCGAAGGTGTGCGTCAGCGGCCCTGAGACCGCCACCTCGAAGGGCTGGCTGTCGTCCCAGTGCGTCCACGGCCTCGCCTCCCAGTACTCGGTGGAGGCCTGCACGAAGAGCAGGGCCTTGTCCGAGCCGAGCCCGGACAACCCGCGCTGGCCCCACGCGAGGAAGGTGGCGATGGCCGCGCGCGACGAGAGCGCCGCCTGGGGCGGCTCCTCCACCTCCACGCCGAGTGCGGCGCCCGCCTCCGCCAGGGCCGGCTCGCAGCGCACGTCCTCGGCGTCCACTCCGTCCAGCAGCGCCCGCATTCCCGTCTCGTCGTCCGCCTCGAAGACGGGCGCGGACGGCTCGCCCGTGTCGGAGATGCGCAGGTAGACCTGGGTGGTGCCCTGGCTGAGGGGCACGGGGCCGAGCTTGAGCAGGTAGAGCATGGGGGGCCTTTCAGAGCCGCCGCGAGTCCAGGGCCTTGCGGACCTGATGCATGAGCGCGTTGATGTCGAAGGGTTTCTGGAGGAAGGGGACGTCCGGGTACAGGCGGCGCAGGGCCGACACGTCCACCGCGCTCATGCCCAGCAACGCCACGCCCTGGAAGGCCGGCTCGGCGCGGATGCGCCCGATGAGGGCCGGGCCGTCCAGCACCGGCATCATCCAGTCGGTGAGGACGAGGTCGGGACGAAGCTCCGCCATCCGCTCCAGCGCTTCGCGGCCATGGGAGGCCGTCACGACGCGGTAGCCCTCCTCACGCAGGAGGTCCGCCAGGGCCTCGAGGATGCCCTGCTCGTCATCCACCACCAGGACCGTCTCCATACGGGCGGCGCTACTCCTCGCGGTTTGTTCAGGAATGGCCACCGCCCGGATGCCGGGCAAGGCCTGTCAGCAGGGTGTCCACGTTGACGCTGAAGGGGGGCAGCACCTCGATGCCCTGTCGGGAGATGACGAACTCCCTGAGGGTAGGGTCGTAGTCGGTGTCTCGGAGCTTGAAGATGGACAGCAGCCTGCGCAGCCGCCCTTCGAGCTCGACGTGTCGCAGGAAGAAGAGGTTCTCCGCCACCGCGGAAGGGCCCGTCTCCAGCGGCACGTCCAGCACCGAACCGAAGAGCCGGGGCGTCTCCAGGCCGAAGAGGGTGGTGGTGCCCTCACAGCGCAACTCCTGGGTGAGCGCGGCGAAGAACGACGCCATCCGCGACGACTCCGGCGTGGACTGGCTCATCGCGCTCAGCCCGTCCACGAAGACGCGCTTCACCTTGCGCCTGCGCACGTCCTCCAGAAGCTGGTCCGCCAGCACGTCGAGGATGCACTCCGCGGGCGGCTGCCAGATGAGATTCAAACGCCCATCCGCCACCGCCCCCTTGAGGTCGATGCCCGCGGACGCCACCTTGTTGAGCAGGCGGTTGGGCGGCTCGTAGAAGCCCATGTAGAGGCACGGCTCGCCCTGCCTCAGTCCCTCGGCGAGCAGGCTGCTGCCCATCATCGTCTTGCCCACGCCCGGCGGGCCGAGCACGAGCGTGGTGGAGCCCGCCGCCAGCCCCTCCGGGAAGAGCGCGTCCAGGGAGTGGATGCCGAAGTGGATGCGGTGCGCGCCCGGGTCCGGCGGCGGCGAGCGGCGCACGCGCGCCTCCAGGCGCGGGAAGACTTCCAGGCCCGCGCTGGTGACGCGGAAGTTGTGGACGCCCGCCAGCGTGGGGCTGCCGCGGAACTTGCGAATCTGGAGTTCGCGCCACGAGCGCACACCGGCGGTGCGCTCGCGCAGCTCCAGGATGCCGTCCACCATGGTGTACTCGGGGTGGACGGTGGGGCCGTCGCTGGTGAGCATCAGCGAGGTGAAGCGCGCCAGGCCCGCGGCGACCTGCAGCTCGTGGATGAACTTCTTGAAGTCGCGGTTGCTGCCGGCCGCCTCCTGCGCCTGCACCAGCCCGTCCAGCACGAGGATGCTGGCGTTGTGGGTGCGCACCTCGCGCCGCAGCAGCTCCAGCAGCCCCGGCAGCCCCTGCTCCTCCAACGTGCGGAAGCCGCTGACGTAGTAGACGCCCTCGGGCAGCAGCGCGGGGTCGAAGAAGGCCATGTCGCGCATGTTCGCGAGCATGCGCGAGTGGGACTCGGCCAGCAGCGTCACGTAGAGGCAGCGGGCGCCCCCGCGCGCCTGGTGGTAGCAGAGCTGGTTGGCGAGGAGCGTCTTCCCCGCGCCGGGCTCGCCCACGACGATGTAGACGCCAGACGGAACGAGGCCGCCGCCCAGCACGGAGTCGAGCCCTGGCACACCCGTGGACACACGCGCATCCGCTCGCGCGGGCTGCTCGGAAGAGGACATGATGCCCGCTCATACCGTAAAACGCCCCCGCCGCGCCGTCCTATTGAGGCCGAAACGTCGACCACCGGCGGGCGTGCGTGGACCGCGCGCTCCGCTGGTCGCCTGGGGCTCGGGGCGGCGCCCGTGAAACGAGGCCATGCGGCGCCTGCCTCACCGATGGAATGTTGGTGCATGGAGGACGCGTGCCATGGCGGACATCCAGCCAGACCCGGCGGGCCCCCCTGCGTCAGGTCCCCCGGACGGCCACGAGACGGCGCGGGAGCTGTCCCGGGCCTGGCGTGAGCACGAGGAGCTCATCGACAGCATCGACGGCATCGTCTGGGAGGCCGACCCGTCCTTCCGCTTCACGCTCGTGAGCAAGCAGGCGGAGCGGCTGCTCGGGTACCCGGTGCAGCGTTGGTACGAGGACCCGGGCTTCTGGGTGGAGCACCTGCACCCGGATGACCGGGAGTGGGCGGCGTCCTACTGCCGCGAAGCGGCGGAGCAGTGCCTGCCCCACGAGTTCGAGTACCGGATGCTGGCGGCCGACGGGCACGTCGTCTGGCTGAGGGACCTCGTCACGGTGCTGACCGGCGCGGACGGGCGGCCCGAGCGGCTGCGCGGCATCATGGTGGACGTCACCGCGCAGCGCGGGACGAAGGAGCACCTGGAGCGCACGGTGGCGCTGCTGGAGGCCACGCTCGAGTCGACGGCGGACGGGGTGCTGGTGGTGGGGCTCGACGGCCGCATCCGGGCCTGCAACCGCCGGTTCCATCAAATCTGGGGGCTGGACCCGGCGCAGGTGGGCGCGCGGGACGCGCCGCTGCTCCGGGAGGTGCAAGGCAAGCTGAAGGACCCGGAAGCCTTCATGGCGCGCGTGCAGGCGCTGTATGACACCCCGGGGGAGGAGAGCTTCGACATCGTCGAACTGCGCGACGGGAGGACCCTGGAGCGCTACTCGCTGCCTCAGCGGCAGCGCGGCGTCATCACCGGCCGCGTCTGGAGCTTCCGGGACATCTCCGCGCGCGTGCGGGCGGAGCGGGAGCGCGAGCAACTCCTACGCGACGCGCACGAGGCCATCCAGGTGCGCGACGACTTCCTCTCCATCGCCTCGCACGAGCTGAAGACGCCGCTGACGCCGCTGCGGCTGAACCTCCAGTTGCTGAAGCAGGCGCTGGAGTCGGGCCAGTCCGTCACGCCCGGGCGCGTGGACAAGGCGCTGGGACAGGTGCGCCGGCTTTCGGCGCTGGTGAATGACCTGCTGGACGCGTCCTGCGTGGGCGCGGGGCGGATGGAGCTGCAGCGCATGCCCATGTCGCTGCCGGAGGTGGTGGGCGAGGTGTTCTCCGACTTCCGCGCGGCCAGCGATGCGCAGCACCCGCTCACGTACGAGGGCCCCGAGGAGGACGTGCTCATCCAGGGGGACCGGGGCCGGCTGTCGCAGGTGCTGACGAACCTGCTGGAGAACGCGCTGAAGTACAGCCCGCTGGGCGGGGCGGTGCGCGTGTCGCTCACCCACTCCGGAGGGGACGCCGTCGTGACGGTGGCGGACTCGGGCATCGGCATTCCGAAGGAGGAGCAGGCGCACCTCTTCGAGCGCTTCTTCCGTGCGCGCAACGCGCCGGTGTCGGGCTTCGGAGGGCTGGGGCTGGGGCTCTACATCTGCCGCGACATCATCGAGCGGCACGGCGGGCACATCTGGGTGGAGAGCGAGCTGGGGCACGGCTCCACGTTCCACGTCTCCCTGCCGGAGCTGGCCACGCGCATGCAGCAGGAGGAGCGCGTCTGAAGCAGGCCGCCCGGAGAGCGCCTGACGTGTCCGGGCCTGTGAGCACGCGGTGAGACACGGAGGCGGGCCTGCGGGCGCCCGGTGTCGACGGGCGGCTCGGACCGGGAGGTGGTGTCCGGCGCCTGGCGCATGCCTACCGTGAGACAGGGCACACGGCATGGGAGGAAGACATGGTCCAGGCGGGTGGGCATCGGGTCCTCGCGGGACTGCTGGGCGCGGTCCTGCTGGGGCTGGGGGGCTGTAGCTCGGGGCGGGCCAGCACGAAGGTGGACGAGGCGTGGCTGGCACGCGTGCCTCCGGCGGAGATGGAGCCGGTACACAAGGCGCGAATCACCCAGAACAAGGCGGTGGACGAGACGACGCGCGCCCGGGTGTCGCTGGAGGACGCCAAGAGCGCGCTGGAGGTGGCGAAGACCGACGAGAAGGCCACGAAAGCGCGCCGGGAAGCGGAAGAAAAGGCGCTGCTGGCGGCGCGGGAAACAGCCCAGGCCAACGACATCACCCGGGCGCAGCAGGGGCTGAGGGACGCGGACCTGGAGCACCGGGCGGCCCAGGCCGAAGTCGAATTCCGCGAGCAGGTGGTGGCGACGCGGGAGGCGATGGAGAAGATGCGGGCACGCGAGCTGGCGGTGGCGGACGCGGAGCTGGCGCAGACGGAGTACCAGGCGCTCCTCCGCAGCGGCGACGTCCGGGCCAAGGAGCTCGACGGCAAGGCCTTCGAGGACAAGCTGGCGAAGGCGCGGAGCGAGGCGCGGGAGACTCAAAATGAGGTGGATGCACTGCTCCAGGCCCAGCGGCAATCGCAGGCAAGGTGGCAGCAGCTGGACTCGCAGGTGAAGGCCTACGGCGGTAGCGGGCGCTGAGCGGCGGGACGCGGGCCTCGAATGGAAGAGCAGGTGGCATAGGCTCATCCGGCCCATGCTGCCTTCCGAAGAAGTCGAAGCGCTGCGACGTGAACTGGCCTTTCTCGCGGGTGACGCGGACGGAGAGGCGACCCTGGACAGGGTGCTGGGCCGCGTGGTGGAGGCGACACGAGACGCCAACGGCGAGCGCACCCTGCGGTTCGAGTCCCCGAACGAGGAGGGCGAGACGTTGACGTGGACCCTCCTCCCGCCGAGCGAGCATATCGACCGGCGAGTGCCGCCCACGCTGAGGCGCATCCTGGAGCGCTGCGGAGGCTCGTGGATGGGAGAGCCCGGAACGGCGGACGCCCTCGTGTTGCATGACGGCTTCTCGGGGACGTTGGACGCCCTGGGGAGGGACCTGGGGCTGGACGCGGAGCGGGACGGCTTTGAATACGCGCCCGAGCTGTGCGCGCCCATCGACGTCGGGCTCGGCCGCGTCTACGTCTTCCACCCCGTCACCGGCGAGCTGCGTCACTTCGACCAGGACGGAGGGCTGGAGCCCGAGGACGTCGGCGACGTGGGCTCGTGTTTCCTCTCCCTCATCGAAGCCGAGCTGGGGTGAGGGGCACTTGGCCCGGCTCAGGCCACGCTCATCGCACGCTGGCTCTTGAGGAGCGCCTCGACGTGGGCGCGCGTCTCCGCGTCGAGAAAGAAGACCTGGGTCCCCCGCATGCCGCGCGTGAGCAGCACCCGGTAGATGTTCCGCAACTTCGTCACGGGGTCCTCGCCGCTCTGGCGGAGGTCTCGCTTGAAGGTCCGGTCCTTGTTCTTCGTGACGTTCGCCACCCAGCGGTCCGTGCGCCAGACGAGGTCCTCGCCCCAGACGACGCCCACGTAATCGAACTCGAAGCCCTGCACCGAGTAGATGGAGCCGACCTGCTCGTAGTAACGGTCCTCGTTGGCCCACCGGTAGTACTGGTTCTCCAGCGGCTTGCGGCCCTGCCCCGTCTTCTCGATCCAGGGAGCGCTCCACCTGCCGAAGCGCTCGTCCTTCACGTCGTGCACCAGCCGGTCCGGCCCCAGGGGTTCCGACCAGGGCCAGCAATACCCCGCGACGAGCCGGCAGCGATACCCCTGGTTCCTTCGCGCGCGAAGCCGCTGGTCCATCCGGGCCATGTCCTGCTCGACGCCAAGCGAATAGGCGCCACTGTCCTTCCACGCGAGGTCGGCATGGGGGCGGAAGCCCATGAGCGCATCCACCCAACGGACATAGCTCTCGCTTCCGCCGCAACGAAATTGAAGGTCCAGCTCCAGCTCCACGAGCCGCACCCCCAGTCGCTTCGCTGCATCCCGCACGACCAACGAGTGGCCGATTTCCCCGGCACGCACCGCCTGATTGTCGTCGAGGAAGAACGCGGTGACGCGGCTGGCGCGGATGACTTCTTCAATCATCGGCGTTTCCGACAGGTGGCGGATCTTCCCATTCGGATACTTCAATCGGCGGAAGTCCCAGAGCCGGTGGGCCTCGTCGGCCACCACGAGATCCAGCACGTCCGCCTCGCGAGAGCCGGCCTTTGCGACGTCCGAGAAGGTGCAGAAGAGCTGGTCGACGGGCAGCTCCTTCTTGAAGCGCACCCCCTGGAGCCGCTTGTGGAGGTCCGCCGAGAACGCGAGCGTCTTCCCCTGGAGGTTCGTCTGGAAGGCCTGTGAGCCCGTGGCATGGACCACGCGCCAGTGCTTGCTGGCGCCATGCGCCAGGAGCTGGAGGGCCAGCACGCTCTTGCCCGTGCCCGGGCCGCCCTTCACCAGCACCACCGTTCGCGTCCCGTTCGCACGCCCCTCTTCCACGGCAGTGACGATGCGCAGGTAGGCCTGGCGCTGGACATCCAGCAGCCGCCACTCGAACTCGCCGTGGATGGTCTGCACGACCATGTCGAGGAGCTTCTACGAGGGCTGCGGCCGTCCGGTGGCAATGAGGGTCGCGGCCCGCGTCCCCTCTCCATGTCCGAGCTGGTCGTGAATCCATTCCGCGAAGCGGCGGTGCTCCCGCTTCACGAAGAGCGGGTACTGAAGGAAGAGGTCCCCGAATGCATCAGGGTCCCTCAGCAGGCTGATGGACCGGGCGTCCTCCATTCCGTGCATCCAGACACATCCACTGAGGTGGACCCCCTCCTGCACGAAGGCCGAGTGGTAGTAGCGGAGGAAGCCGACATAGTCCCGCACCTGGGCCGACGGATGCGCGCGGCTGTCGTGTACGACCGAGACTTCTTCGCGCCAGGGCGACTTGCCAACGGTCGTCCACTGCTTCAACTCCACGACGACCGCGGCGGGCTCTCCGTCGAGGTTTCGCCCTGTCAGGAGCGCATCACAGCGGCGGCCGCGGATGGGCATCCACAGCTCGACGAAGATTTCCGAGCGACGCAGCCGCTCATCTCGGAGCACCTCGGCCAGCGCGGGAAGGGACTTCTTCCATGAGGCGAGCTCGCCGTCCGAAGGCAGTTCCCCCTCGAGCACGTTGAAGCGAGTGGCCAGCATCTCGGGCAGGCCACCAGCGTCCAGTTCATCCAGGAACCGGGGAACGGGCGCGCGGTATAGGTGCTGCGTGCCCGAGGCCGAGTACGGCTCGTGTCCGCTGTCGGCGACCTCCAGCGGCAGTTCCACCCCCGCCTGCCCCTCGACGCCCATGAGGGGCACCGCCCCGGATGAGGATTCCGTCGGTTGCTTCGGAGGACGCTTGCGTCTGCCTGCCACGGATGACTCTCCTGCCAGAGCCTGCGGGCCTGGGAGCCGCCGACTCCGGCGTGCCCATGAAACCCGCGCGTTCCTGCCATGAGAGGGATTGCGCGGCCTGGTTGTCAGGACATGATAGCCTATGGGCGTGCCCGACGCGCAAACGGCAAGCCACGACTCCTCCGGGCGAAAACCGAGACACTGAGTGAAACGGCAGTCGTGGTGAACACCGCCGGTTGGGACGAGCCACGCTGGTGGACCCTGGAGCCAGACCCGCCTCCGATGCTCGCAAGGCCTCGCCCTTCGAGCCCGGCCCCGTCCGCGAGGTCTCGACTGCTCTGATTGAGTCGGACGTCGGTGAGTCCAGTCGCGTGGAGGCAAGAGCCAACACGGAGCGTTCGGGTGGCAGAGCGTCCGACCCCGTTGCGCCTGCCGAAGGAGTGCCGCACTGGGGACCACTGGAGTCTTCAGCTCGCCCCAGCGACTCCGGTTGAGCGACGCCAGGAGGAGTGCCGCCTCCACGAGGCCTACCAGAGTCTTCCGTCTTCGCCAGCGCGCGCCAGAGCGTCTGGGCGGAGGCGAAGACGTCGTCCTCGGACACCGGCTCATGTCGCTCGGCCCACCCACGCACTACTTCGGTCAGCGTCCCCCAGACGAGCACCTCGCCCGCTCGGGCGCAGCCCGGCACCAGCGCACCTTCCTGCTCCCCCTGAAGGAGGACTTCGCGCACCAGGGCCCGGGCCGCACTGCCGGGTTGCTGCCGCCCAGACGTCTCCGGGTACCGGTGCAGGAAGGTGAAGCAGAAGGGGCCCGGCAGCGCGAACGCCCAGTTCACCAGGCTGTACCAGAAGGTGAAGAACGCCTCGCGGAAGTCTATCTCCGCGGCCGCACGCAGCTCCGCGGAGGGAGTCCATTCCGCCGAGCGGCAGAAGTCGTCCTCGCTGTAGGCCTGCGCCGCCTGGGCGAAGGCCTCCTTGCTGCCGTAGCGTCGGTACAAGGAGCCCACCGACATGCGCGCCACCCGGGCCAGTTCCTCCGCCGGCACGTGGTCGTAGCCGCGCAGCCCCAGCACCTCCGCCACGTCGAACATCATCCCGCCGTGGTGCAGTTCTAGCAGCCCCATCCCCCGTCCCCTTCCCCCACCCCGCCGGGCGGACCCTCACGCGGAAGGAACGTTCCTTCCGCCAATACCTTCTACCGGAGGGGACTGACATGGTCTGGACGGGGACGGCCCACCTCCTCGGTAGGCGTGCCTGTGCGGCCGGGGCCGGCATTCCGCACAGCTCGCGTGCACAGCGCGGCAGCACGTTCTCAGAATTCAAACCGGCGCATCGTCCACCTGGCAGGGTCGGCGCTGGCGCGCGTGCAATGGCGCTGGCGCCCATGCCCGGAGCCGTGCCCCCAGCTCGCGGCGTTGGCACTGGCGCGCGGACGCTGACTCCGGCGCCCGTGCACAGACACTGGCCCGCCAGCTCGCGGCGTCGGCACTGGCGCGCGGACGCCGCCTCCGGCGTCCTTGCACAAACATTGGCCCGCCAGCTCTCGGCGTCGGCAGTGGCGCGCGGACGCTGACTCCGGCGCCCATGCCTGGAGCCGTGCCCCACCAGCTCGCGGCGTCGCCAGTGGCGCGCGGACGCTGACTCCGGCGCCCCTGCCTGGAGCCGTGCCCCACCAGCTCGCGGCGTCGCCAGTGGCGCGCGGACGCTGACTCCGGCGCCCCTGCACAGAGCAATGGCCCGCCATCCCCGCGGCCCGAGCCATCCGGGCCTGACCATGTCCTGGATGAACCACCCATGATGGGCATGGGCCCGGTTTCGTGGTGCCCTCCGAATCCACACCCACCGCAGAAGACCCGGAGTGTAGAACTGCCCTCACCTGCCCATTCCCGGGACGGGTACCGCACAGGAGCGTCCGCCGCGTGGAGACCCTCGTCCGCATCGCAGAAGGACTCGGCCGCTTCTCCGCGCGCTTCGTGCCCAGCGCCTTCGCCATCGCCGTCCTGCTCAGCCTGCTCACCATGGGCCTCGCGATGGGCTGGGCGGGCGCGGCACCTCCGAAGGTCCTCGACGCGTGGGGCGGCGGCTTCTGGGAGTTGCTGACCTTCTCCATGCAGATGGCGCTGGTGATGTTCACCGGCTACCTGCTGGCCCTCACCCGCCCGGTGCGCATGCTGCTCGAGCGCGTGGCGGGGCTCGCGCGCACGCCCCGCGGCACGGTGGCGCTGATGGCCTTCGTCTCCATGGCGCTGGCGTACATCAACTGGGGCCTGTCCCTGGTGGCCAGCGCCATGCTGGTGCGCTTCATGGCGCGCCGCCGGCCGGACGTGGACTACCGGCTGCTCGTCGCGTGCGCGTACTTCGGCCTCGGCGCCACGTGGCACGCGGGCCTGTCCGCCTCCGCGCCGCTGCTCGTCGCCACGCCCGGCCACTTCCTGGAGAAGAGCATCGGCGTGCTGCCCATCGACAGGACGCTCTTCTCACCGTTCAACGTGGGCCTCACCGTCGTCGTCGTGGCCGGGCTGACGCTCCTGGCGTGGGCGCTCCACCCGAAGCCGGAGAACGTGGTGCGGGTGGACCCGGCGGTGCTGGAGAAGCTCGGAGACTTCGTCCCGCCCGAGCGTCCGAAGGAGACGAGCCCCGCCCTATGGATGGACCACTCGCGGCTGCTCAACCTCATCTTCGGCGGCCTCGGCCTGCTGTGGCTGGGGCGTCACCTGTGGATGAACGGCGGCTGGCGCGCGCTCAACCTCAACGTGGTGAACTTCACCTTCCTCATCCTGGCGGTGCTGCTGCACGGCACGCCCGCGCGGCTGCTGAAGGCCAGCGAGGAGGCCGCCGGCGTGCTGCACGGCATCGTCCTCCAGTTCCCGCTGTACGCCGGCATCTACGGCATCTTCAAGGCCACCGGCCTGACGGACCAGATTGGCGAGCTGTTCGTGTCGCTCTCCACCCGCGAGACGTTCCCCGCCATCGTCTACCTCTACAGCGGCGTGGTGAACTACTTCGTCCCGTCCGGCGGCTCCAAGTGGGCCATCGAGGCGCCCTACCTGCTGGACGCGGCGAAGACGCTGGGCGTGGCGCCGGAAAAGGTGGTGCTCGCGTACGCCTGGGGCGACATGGCCACCGACCTCATCCAGCCCTTCTGGGCGCTGCCGCTGCTGGGCGTGGCGCGCTTGGAGTTCAAGGACATCCTCGGCTTCCTCCTGGTGGCCTTCCTGGCCTACCTGCCGCTGGTGACGCTGGCCTTCTTCCTCTTCGGGTGAGGCACGGGCGCACACGGGCTGTTCCGTGCTAGACAGCGGGCAGACAGGCAGGCCCGGGAGGCAGGCCCGTCACCAACACAAACGAGGGGACCCCGAGACATGAAGAAGATGCTGACCCGGAGCGTGGTGTGCGCGGTGCTGGGAATGTCGTCGCTGGCCATGGCGCAGGACGCCGCCGAGGCGCCCGCCAAGGAGCCCGCGAAGGTGCCGAGCGCGGACGCGATTCGCGACACCTGGAACTACTTCTACAAGGGCCAGGGCCAGGGGCCGGTGCTGGTGGAGGCCAAGCTGTGCACCGAGGTGGCCAAGGAAGGTGCCAACAAGTTCGAGTGCACCGCCGAGGTCGGCGCCGACGGCATCAAGGCCGGCACCACCGTCATGCTGTGGCAGGCCTACCTGGTGCCGCAGGGTGACTCCATCGAGGACATCATGGTGCAGACGAAGCAGGGCAACGTCGTGCGCGAGACCAAGGACGTGAAGGTCAAGGGCGACGGCTGGCGCGCCCGTCAGTGGACCGGCGTGCGGCTGAACAAGCCGGGCAACTGGACGGTGGTGGTGATGCGCGGCGACCAGGTCCTCAAGGAAGTCCAGGTCAAGGTCAACTGAAGCGCGAAGCACCCTGAAGTCCACGACGCCCGCTCCGAGCCCGAGAAGGCCCGAGCGGGCGTCGGTGTTTCAGCTCACTGGAACACGTCGAACGGCGCGACGCCGGACCAGGTGTTCTCCCGGACGTTGAAGCCGAGGAAGAGCAAGAAGCCCGTGTCCCAGTCGCCCAGCAGCACGAGGAAGTGGGGACGCTGCATGGCGTTGCCCGCCGCGCTCAGCGCCGTCTCACTCCCGGAGGCCCGCAGGCCGTAGTAGCTCAGGGACGTCCCCGTGGTGACGGGCGCCGGGAAGGCGACGCCCTCCTCGGGCCCGGTGAGGTCGCCGTACTTCACGCCGAGGGCGGTGGCCGTGAAGGTGCTCCCCTTGTCCGTGCCATTGGCGACGTCGAAGTAGCCGAAGTCCACGCCCTGCGCCGGGGCGTTGGGAATGGCGTTGAGCAGCCGCAGCCGCGCGTCCGCCGCGCCGTCGGCGAAGCGGTCCTTCGCGACGATGAGCCGCGGCGCCAGCGCGCCCGTCTGGCCCGCGCGCCCCGTCACCACCGCGAGGTAGCGCCCGCCCGCCTGGAGCGGGCCGGTGTCCGCGCTCGCGAGCACGGTGGCGTCGACGTCGTCGTTCCGGGCAATCCGCAGCGTGTGGCCCGCCGCGGTGACGGGCAGGTCGCCAATGCCGGGCGAGTAGTTGAACTCCATGCCCACCGCCACCTTCGTCGTGCCCTGGAGCGCCTGGAGCACGAGCGGGTCATTGTCAGGCGTCGGCGGCAGCAGCGCGTTGAAGAAGTAGACCAGCGGGTCTCGCTCCAGGCGGAGCGCCTGGGCCTGCCCGGCGCGCACCAGCAGCATCGCGGGCTGGCCGTCGTCCGGGAGCGGGCGCCGGTCATCACCGGTGAGGATGGCGAACCACGCGCTGCCGTCCGCCAGGGTGCCGGCCGGCACGGTGAAGAAGAGGCGCTTGCTCACCGACGGCGCGAAGCCGGTGTCTCCCGAGGAGGAGATGACCAGCCGCTGGGTGGTGGCGGGAATGGAGACGCCCCCGGCCGCATCCGCCGCGTAGGGATTGACGGTGGAGACGGGCGAGGCCGCCGCCGACTCGAGCCCGAGCCGGCGCGTGCGCCCCTGCTCCGGAATGAGCGTCACCCGGTCCGCCGCGACGAAGCGCACCCGGGCCCGGCCCGCGCTCGCGGCGTCGAAGGACTCCTTCAGCGCCAGCAGTCGGGCCCGCTCCACGCGGTCCGGCTCGGTGCGGTCGGAGAAGCCCATGGCCACCAGGGTGAGCCGCTCACCCTCCTGCAAGGTGACGGAGCCCGAGGTGGCGAGCGCCGCCGCCGAGGCACCGGCCTCCGCGTTGCGCGTGGTGAACTCCAGGGCCGTGCCGGCAGGCACCGTCTTGTACTCCGTCACCGCCGCATCGCCCGGCACCACCGAGTCGAACAGCTCCGCGCCGCCCTGGTAGACATCCAGCGCGTACGGCCTCCACGGTGCGCTGTCGCTGTCACTGGGGTTGTTCTTCAATCCCAGGGACGCATTCACGAAGCGGACATAGGCCACGGCCGACGTGGGCGGAGGGCAGCCGCCGTCCGCACCGGGCGTGCCACCATCCGCGCACGAGGGCGGCGGAGGGCAGCCGCCGTCCGCGCCGGGCGTGCCCCCATCCGCGCAGGTGGGCGGAGGAGGACAGCTGCCATCCGGGCCGGGCGTGCCCCCATCCGCGCAGGTGGGCGGCGGGCAGATGCCGCCGTCTCCACAGCCGCCATCCGTCTCCGGCCCGGCATCCCGGCCCGCATCTTCGCGGGGGCCCGCGTCCCTGCCGGCATCCACCCCGGCGTCGTCCTTGGGGTCGTCGTCGCCGCAGCCGGTGCCGCCGACGGCCAGGCACAGCCCCACCGCCAGCAGCCATCCTCTCAAGGCATGTCTCATCGCACGTACTCCCGCTCCAGGAAGAAAGGTGGGCGCTCCAGGCCGGGGGCTCACGGTGGCGTCACCGCGGTGGCCTGACGCTTGTGGCACTCGCTGCGCAGCAGGGCCGGGGGCCTGCCCTGCGCGAGGTGGTCCCTCAGGTAGAAGTAGGCCATGACGCCCGCGTTGAACTCCGCGCGCCGCAGCCACGTCTCGTAGGCCGGCGAGGCGCCGCTGCGCACGGCGTCGGTGAGCGGGTTGTCGACGGTGCAGATGTCCTTCCACAGGGTGGCGCCGCCGATGGCGCGCGGGTTGCCACTCTTGGGCTCGGAGGAGGTGCCGGTGCCGAAGCGGCCCACGCGGACCAGGTCGCACGCACCGCGCGCCGCGCCGAGCATGTTGGCCCCCCAGCGCGCCCAGTCGACGGCGTCACCCGAGAAGTCGATGTCCACCTCGCCGTACTTCACCCAGGCCTGCATGAAGGCATCCCGGAACTCCACCTTCGTGCCGCCCGTGCCCATGAACACCAGGTACTTCGCGCCGCCGTGGGGGCCGAGCGCGTCCTCGAAGGGCCGCAGGTGGCTCGCGCCGCTGGTGCCCTGGCCGGCGAAGCCGGCGACGAGGTTGGCCACGCGCGCGCCGCTGGTCGCCATCAGCGCCTTGGCGGCGCCGCTCTGGCCGTTGCCCGTCCGCCCGTGGCAGTTGGCGCAGATGCCCTGGAACACCATCGCGCCGGGCGTGGTGAAGTAGAGCTCGCCCCACGGCTGCCGGGGGTTGCCCAGCTCGTCCACCATCCACGGCTCCACCGGCGTTGGCGGCGGCGCGTCCTCGAAGGCGCACTCGGGACGGGCCACCCAGAAGCTGGTGGGGAAGAGCTTCGTGGCGAGCTGCGCGTGGCGCTCGCTGATGGCTTGGTCCAGCAGGTGCCGGTGCGAGCCCTCCTGGATGGACAGCCGCCAGTCCAGGTTGCGCGGCTCGTAGGGCACCCTGTCGGTGAAGTCCTCGGAAATCCACCGCACGTCCTTGGGGTCCTTGCAGGTCTCCCAGACGACGTCCTCGGCCAGCTTCACGCGGGCACTCCGGGCCGCGTCGCGCTCGGCCGGTGTCAGCGCGGCGTCCCCCGGCCGCTCCAGCGAGCCGAGCCACTTCGCCACCAGCAGCACCAGCCCGCAGTCCCGGCCCGGCACGTTGGCGGGCATGTGCAGGTAGACTTCGTGGGCCTCCTGCGTGACGCGCTGGTACAGCGTGCTGTTGGGCGCGCCGGCGCGGAGGTCTTTCTCGAAGTCCACGCCCGCGCGGACGTCCGCGTAGTACTTCTGCTTGTTGCTCTCCATGCGGTTGGTGTCGAACCCGGGCAGCACGCCGCCCGCGGAGAAGTCCAGGTCCGCGAGCGAGGGGTTGCTCTGCACCGCGAAGCCGTTGGGGTTGTGGCACTGCGCGCAGTTGCCGACGAAGTAGCCCTGCAGCGTCAGCTCGTGCGCGTTGCGGTACTCCTTCCCCGCGGGCTTCAGCGCCTCCAGCTTCGGCAGGTCCGCCGCCGAGCGCAGGCCGGTGATGACGCCGAAGCGGATGAGCCGGTCCACCTGGGACAGCTCGTCCTCCAGCACCTCCACGCGCGGGTCCACGCCGCCCTCGCCCCTGGCCCGCCGGTTGAGCTCCAGCGGGGTGAAGCCGAGGACGAAGTTCTGCCCCTCGGAGCCGCTGTGGCAGTTGACGCAGCGGTGGCGGCCGGGGACGGCGTAGTTGCGCGTGTCCCCCCGGCCCTCGTGCAAGGTGTAGACGAGGACGCGGTCGGAGAAGGGCGAGCCGTCGCGGTAGCGCAAGTCGTGCAGCTCCGCGGACGTGCCCGCGTCATTCCAGAGGTACGTGCCGAAGAGGGCGTCCTGCCAGCGCTCCCGGGTGACGATGAGCCGCGTCTCGATTCGCCGGTACTCGACGTCGCCGCGGGCGTCCGTCACCGCCTTGAAGAACGTCTTGTAGAAGCGGGTGTTGGGGGGAATCTTGAAGCGCTTCGTCGCGGCGTCGTACTCGATGGACTTCCCCGCCGGCACGTGGACCAGCCGCAGCTTCTTCGCGTGGTCGGCGAAGAGCGGATAGGTGGGCGCGAAGGCGAAGGTGCCGTGCCGCGCCAGCTTCAGCGTGTTGAAGGTGGTGATGTCCGTGTCCGTCTCGGACAGCGAGCGCGGCAGCTCGGTGAGGCCCGCGAAGTACGCGTCCTTCTCCGCGTCGGTGCCCAGGCGGTCCACGCCGGGGATGCAGTGCCCCAGGTCCGTCATCCCCCGGGCCACCGGAAAGGAAATCGAGGCGCCGCCCACGGGCTCCTCCTGCTCGCACTTCACGTCGAAGGGCTCCGTCTCCGGGGCGCCCTGCGCCAGCCAGGCCTCCAGCGCGCAGCCCAGGGCCGCGGAGTCCCGCGCCTGGTCCGCCGTGGCCAGCGGCGGCATGGCGCCCTGCGAGGCCAGCGCGGCCATGCGCGGGGCCGCCGCCTTCAGGCCCTCCAGCTCGGAGGTGTACTGGAAGCCGCCGCGCGTCTCCGGCGCCCGGTGGCAGGAGCCGCACTGCGCATCCACGCGCTCCTTCAAGGTGCGGAACACCTCCTTGGGCACGGCGCGCACGCGCGTCGCCATGCGCACGGAGAAGTGCTCGCCGGAGCGCGCGGGCGCGTCACAGAGCGCGTCCGCGTCCACCACCGCCGCCACCTCGGGGCCCTTCGCTTCTCCCGACGAGCAGCCCACCGCCAGCGGCAGCGCGAGCAGGACGACCCAGAGCGCCCGACGCCGGACGTGCCAATTCCTCTCCAACCGCATGTGCTGCCCCTCCTGGGAATCCAATGTCAGGCATTCCGCGAGCGCGGCGGTCTGTACCGCGATTGCTTCACGGAAGGCGAGAGCGCAGGCCCCTCGGAAAGGGGCCTGCTGTCTGTTTTCACCTGACCGTGACAGCCAATTCCTACCAGGACAGCGAGGTGAAGCCAGACTGTGTCACGTTTTCACTGTCACGGTTTCACGGAACCGTGACGGCGCGGATGCGGCCCAGCTTGTTGCCGGCGCGCTCGGTGAACCACAGGTGCGCGTCCAGACAGAGGAAGCCCGGCGGCGCGAAGACGATGCCCGCCGGCTGCGCGCTGGCCGTGGGGACGGCGTACTCGGTGAGGGCGCCGCCCACGGTGATGCGGCCCACCTTGTTGCCGCGGAGCTCCACGAACCAGAGGGCACCGTCGGGGCCGAAGGTGATGTCCACCGGCGCGCTGCTGGCGTCCGGCAGGGCGTACTCGGTGACGGCGCCGTCCACGGTGATGCGGCCAATCTTCCCCGCGAACTGCTCGGTGAACCACATGGCCCCGTCCCAGCCGAGGGTGATGCTCGACGGGCCCGCGTTGGCGGTGGGCAGCGGGTACTCGGTGAGGGTGCCGTCGGTGGCGAGGGTGCCCACCTTGTTGCCGCGCAGCTCGGTGAACCACAGCTTGCCCCCGGCGCCGAGCGCAATGGCGGTGGGCTGGGCCTCCGGGGTGGGCACGGCGAACTGGGTGACGACGCCGGCGGGGGTGATGCGGCCGATGCGGTTGCCGGCCACCTGGGTGAACCAGAGGTTGCCGTCCAGGCCCGCGGCGATGCCGTACGGCGCCGAGCCCGCGTTGGGCAGGGGGAACTCCGTCACCACGCCCTTCGGGGTGATGCGGCCCACCTGGTCCACGCCGAGCTGGGTGAACCAGAGGCTGCCGTCGAAGCCGGGGGTGATGCTCTGCGGAATCGAGTACTCGGTGGGCAGCGGAAACTCCGTCACCACGCCGTCACGGGTGACGCGGCCGATGGTGCCCGAGCCCGTCTGGGTGAACCAGAGGTTGAGGTCCGGCCCGACGGTGATGCTCGTGGGGTTGGCCTCCTCGGTGGGCAGGGGGAACTCGGTGAGGGTGCCGGCGACGCCGGACGGACGGCGGCACACGAAGGGGTTGGCCGGGGAGGCGGCGGCCTCCTGGGCCAGGGCGGGAGTGCCCAGGAGCAGCGTGGAGGCGGCGAGCAGCGACTTCTTCAAGAACGAGCGCGTGAAGACAGACATGGTGGGGTGACTCCAGGGTGGACCGCGAACGACGACAGGGGACGGACGCACCGGTGCTTCCCGGTGCGTCCGTCCCGGCTTCAGGATTCAGGGATGGAAGGGCTGACGACGGTGCGGCTTTCAGTTGCCCTTGCAGAGACCGGCGCCGCGGCCGTCGTTGGCCGCACCACCGCAGCGCAGCGCGCCGGTGGTGCTGCACGCGATGAAGCCCTGGCCCTTGAGGATGTTCTCGAAGGAGGCCTTGTTGCTGTAGACCCAGTCGTACAGCGTCTGCTCCTTGGCATCCTTCACGAAGTTGACGTTCTCGTTGAGGAAGAGCGGGCGGGCCAGGGGGTACGCGCTGGCCGGGTTGGTGAGGAGCAGGCGGATGTTGGCGGCGGTGGGGGCGATGCCGTCCACGCTCAGGGCCACGTTGCCCGTCGTCTTCGCGGAGTCACCGGCGTAGGCGATGGCATTCACGTCGTTCGCGGTCAGCTTGCCGATGCAGACGGTGGCGCTGTCGGAGGTGGTGCAGGGTGAGGGGTTGGTGGCGGAGCCGTCGGTGATGATGGTGATGCCGGAGCAGAAGGTGGCGCTGGAGCTGCCGCCGACCTTCTCCTTGAAGACCTCGGTGGTGCCGGACAGGTCGTCACGGCGGTACTTCACGATGGCGCCCGTGCGGATGCTGCCCGGCACCTGGCTCCAGTCCGTCCAGCAGGCGCCGTTGTTGGAGAAGAAGATGTTGGCCAGGTTGGCCTTGCTGATGTTGGTGAGGCCGTTGTCGGACTTCACGAACGCGTTCACCGCGTCCAGCGCGATGATGTTGCTCTTCTCACCGGGGCAGCACACCGAATCCCGGCCCGTGCCGCCGGACGCGGTGCCGCCGGCACAGGCCGTGGCCGTCACCTTGTACTCGCGCGACATGGGGGCCAGCGTCTGCTGACGGCCGCTGCAGAAGGTGCCGGAGCCCGTGCGCACACAGCCCTCACCCACGCTCGAGCCCTTGCCCTCGACGGACAGGCCGGCGAAGGAGGCGGTGTTGGTGCTGATCATCGCGCCCTTGAGCGTGTCGGAACCGAAGAACTTGTTGCCATCCGTCAGCTCGGCCTGGAGGGAAGCCGGCATGACTTCGTCGGCGGACGACTGACCGCCACAACCCACGACCGAAACCGCCATGACCGCGGCGGACATCACCCTCTTCATCATCTTCATGGACGACTCCTCAGGTGTTGCACTGGGTTGACACGCCACTCGCCGCCCGTGATGTCTTGGCAAAGCGATGCCTCCCCGCGATGGGACTGGACTGGAAGCAATTGCGGAGGGGGAGGACCATCGGACCCGGCTCATCCCGGATTCGACGGGACGCAAGGTGCCTCAATGGCCAGACATGCGGTGACTCAGTTGCGTCAAATCTCTGCCAGCACAGGGTCACACCGCTCCGCGCGAATCTTCCCGCGCGCGAGTGTCACGCTTCCGCAATTCATTGCATGACAACGGCCGTGACAATCCATGCCAGGGCTTGCCCGGGCGTGACGCTTCACCTCCGTGATTTCCAGCCGAAGGTGACGCCACTCCGCTCGCGGCGCGCCCCTGCCTGCCGTGCTGGAAGGCGGCCGAGTGCCCGCCCAGGCGCACGCACGCACCTTGCCGCGAGGCCCGCCGGAGCCAAAACAACCCTGTAGCAATCGCAACCCGACCACATGAGCAGCCGCCGTCGCACACGGTGGGGCTTCTCTGTCAGCGCATGGACACGTGAGGCGCGGAGGCCACGCCCGCTCGCCGTGCCCTGCCGGTCTGCCCTGGTGGCGGGGGAGTCCGTCGCTTTTTCTCCGGCGTTCTCCAGAGGACAGGGAGTTTTTTCAGCACTCCGGACAGCCGCCTCGTCCCCGGGGGCCAGGGTTCAACGCCGCGTCAGAGGGAAGGCCCGCCGCGGTGCGTCCTGGCAATACCCTTGCAGTAGAGCTTCCGCGGTTGAGGGGCAGGGGGCTGTCGGGCAGGGGTGGGGGAGAGGCCGGGGCGGTGATGGGGTGGCGAGGGTGGGCATTCGCGGTGTGCGCAACAGGACTTCTCCTCGTGGGGTGCGGGGAGAAGGCGCATGCGTCATCGCGTGCTCCGGGCTTGGAGGTAGCGGGGTCGGTCGGCGGTGAGGGCGAGGGGGCCATGGCGTGGTCGCGGTCGCTGGTGCTCGGGGACAGCGAGGCACCGCACACCGTAGTGGCCCCCGACGGGGACGTTCTCGTCGCGGCGACGTACCGGGAGCCTCTGGATGTCGGGGGAGGCCCCCTGCCCTTCAACCATGTTTCGAAGCAGCCCCACCTGATGGTGGCGCGCTTCTCTCCGGACGGGGCCCTGCGCTGGGCGCATGGCTGGGTGCCCCGGGAGGGAGCGGCGCGCGCGCGGGTGGGCGGGCTCGCGGTGGACCGTGACGGCAACGCGTGGCTGGGAGGCACCTCCGCGGGCTTCGAGCTGAGCTCGGAGCGGCTGCCGGAGGGCCCCTTCGTCGCGCGGCTGTCACCTCAAGGCGCCGTGGAGCGGGTGCGAGGCTTTGCCGGAGACGGCGCGCTCAGCGTGCAGGCCGTGGCGGCGGATGGCGCCGGCGGCGTGGTGCTGGTGGGCGATTTCACCGGGCGCCGGGACTTCGGAGACGCCACGCGCGAGGCGGGCCCCGGTGGCCGCGCCGCCTTCGCGGTGCGCCTGGACGCGGACGGCGCCACGCGCTGGAGCCGGGGCTGGGCCGCGGGGGCGGAAGGACTGGTGACGGCGCGCGCGGTGGCGGTGGACCTGTTCGGCGGCATCCACGTCGCGGGCGGCTACGCGGGCGCCGTGAGCTTCGGCGGCTCCACCTTCGTCACCGTGCGCCAGCGCACGCCCTTCGTCCTCAAGCTGTCGCCCGAGGGCGACCACGCGTGGAGCCGCGACTTCCGCGGCGCCGAGGGCATGGCGAACGCCGTGGCCGTGGGGCCGGACCGCGTCTTCGTGGGCGGCAACTTCTCCGGGCGCTTCTACTTCCACGGGCAGGCCCACGCCGCGGGCGGCTACCAGGGCTTCCTGGCCGCCTTCAGCGCCGGGGGCCAGCAGCGCTGGGCCCGTTCCTTCGCCGCCACCGCCAGCGCGCTGGCCACGGACGAGTCGGGCCAGCTCACCCTGGCCGGCACCCATGACGGCGGCCTGGAGCTGGGCCCCGGCCGGGGCCGCACGCCCGCCGGCCTCTATGTCGCCCGGCTGCTCCCCGAGGACGGGGCTTCACTCTGGGTCCGCGGCTTCACCCATCCCGGCGCCGCCCTGGCGCGGGCGGTATCCGTGGACCCGGGCGGCCACACGCTCGTGGCCGGCGCCCTGACGCGCGCCCTCCCCGAGGAAACCCCGTACCCGCGTCCGCAGGACGGCTTCCTCCTCCGGCTGAGACCCTGAGTCCGGCCCGGAGCCGACTTCGGGGGTGGGCGGAAACCCGCATTCCCCGAGAAGTCGGGCGTATTGGGAGCGCCAACTCCCTCGGAAATTCGACTTTACAGTCGCGTCCATGCTATTCGCGGGCCCGCCTTCAGGGCGTGCGACTCTGCGCCGTGAAGGGCGAGGCTGAGCTGAAGCGCAGGCGCGCGGTGTCCCCGTTCGCAGGCGGCCAACCCCTCGACACCACTCCCTGTTTCCCATGGCACGCGGAGCACCCAATCCGCGCGCCTGGACTTGAGTCTCTGTGAGGAGTTGCACCCCCATGACATCCACCGTTTCACCGATGGACGCTCTCCGGAAGAGCGTCACCGGCGCGGCCGCTCGAGCCCTGGGGCTCCTGACGGTCCTCGCCGCCAGCGCCGCCCACGCCAGCGAGGCGGACCTCGTCCTCCCCAACTTCCGCGAGGTCACCTTCCTCGGTGGCTTCAACGGCTATCAGCTGCTGCTGTCCGGCATCGCCGTGTGCGTCATCGGCCTGGTGTTCGGCTTCCTGCAGTACGCCAGCCTCCAGAAGATGCCCGTCCACAAGGCGATGCTCGACATCTCCGAGCTCATCTACGAGACGTGCAAGACGTACCTCGCCACGCAGATGAAGTTCATCGGAATCCTCTGGGCCCTCATCGCGGTGGTGATGGTGGGCTACTTCGGCTTCCTGCGGCACATGGACGTGGGCCGCGTGGCCATCATCCTGGTCGCCAGCCTCGTCGGCATCGCCGGCTCCTGCGGCGTCGCCTGGTTCGGCATCCGCGTCAACACGTTCGCCAACAGCCGCACCGCCTTCGCGTCGCTGCGCGGCAAGCCCTACCCCACCTACGCCATTCCGCTCCAGGCCGGTATGTCCATCGGCATGGTGCTCATCAGCACCGAGCTCCTGCTGATGCTGGCCATCCTCCTCTTCATCCCGGCGGACTTCGCGGGCCCCTGCTTCATCGGCTTCGCCATCGGTGAGTCGCTCGGCGCGTCCGCGCTGCGCATCGCCGGCGGCATCTTCACCAAGATTGCCGACATCGGCTCCGACCTGATGAAGATCGTCTTCAAGATCAAGGAAGACGACGCGCGCAACCCGGGCGTCATCGCCGACTGCACCGGCGACAACGCGGGCGACAGCGTGGGTCCCTCCGCGGACGGCTTCGAGACCTACGGCGTGACGGGCGTGGCGCTCATCACCTTCATCCTGCTGGCCGTCGAGGTGCCCTACCGCATCGAGCTGCTGGTCTGGATCTTCATGATGCGCATCGTGATGGTGCTCGCGTCCCTGGCGGCCTACGGCCTGAACAACGTGTACCAGGGTGGCAAGTACCGCAACGCGGACCACATGAACTTCGAGCACCCGCTCACCGCACTGGTGTGGGTGACGTCCATCATCTCCGTGGCCCTGACGTTCCTGGTCAGCTACCTGCTCATCCCGAACCTGGGCGGCGACAGCAGCCTGTGGTGGAAGCTGTCGGCCATCATCACCTGCGGCACCCTGGCCGGCGCCATCATCCCCGAGGCCATCAAGGCCTTCACCTCCACCGAGAGCCGCCACGTGCGCGAGGTCGTCACGGCCAGCCGCGAGGGTGGTGCGTCGCTCAACGTCATCTCCGGCCTGGTGGCGGGTAACTTCTCCGCCTACTGGATGGGCCTCATCATCGCCGCCCTCATGGGCCTGGCGTTCTGGTTCAGCGGCGCGGGCGTCGAGGGCGCGGGCGTGGGCCAGCTGATGCTCGCCGCGCCGGTGTTCGCCTTCGGCCTCGTGGCCTTCGGCTTCCTCGGCATGGGCCCTGTCACCATCGCCGTCGACTCCTACGGCCCGGTGACGGACAACGCGCAGAGCGTCTACGAGCTGTCCCTCATCGAGAACGTCCCCAACGTGAAGGAAGAGGTGAAGCGCGACTTCGGCTTCGACCTGGACTTCGAGAAGGGCAAGCAGTTCCTCGAGGAGAACGACGGCGCGGGCAACACCTTCAAGGCCACTGCCAAGCCGGTGCTCATCGGCACCGCCGTGGTGGGCGCCACGACGATGATCTTCTCCATCATCGTGCTGCTGGTGGGCATCACCACCAACGCCGCGGGCGAGCAGATGCTCAACGCGGACAAGGCGCAGTTCCTGTCCCTGCTCCACGCCCCGTTCCTCCTGGGCCTCATCACCGGCGGCGCCATCATCTACTGGTTCTCCGGCGCGTCCATGCAGGCCGTGTCCACCGGCGCCTACCGCGCGGTGGAGTTCATCAAGGCCAACATCAAGCTGGAGGGCGTGGAGAAGGCCAGCGTGGCGGACTCCAAGAAGGTCGTGGAGATCTGCACCCAGTACGCGCAGAAGGGCATGATCAACATCTTCCTCGCGGTGTTCTTCAGCACCCTCGCCTTCGCCTGCCTCGAGCCGTACTTCTTCGTCGGCTACCTCATCTCCATCGCCATCTTCGGCCTGTACCAGGCCGTCTTCATGGCGAACGCGGGCGGCGCCTGGGACAACGCGAAGAAGCTGGTGGAGACGGAGCTGAAGGCCAAGGGCACGGAGCTGCACGCGGCCTGCGTCGTCGGCGACACCGTCGGCGACCCGTTCAAGGACACGTCCTCCGTGGCGCTCAACCCGGTCATCAAGTTCACCACCCTCTTCGGCCTGCTGGCCGTGGAGCTGGCGGTGGAGCTGAACACCACGGCCTCGGGCAAGCAGCTCACCACCATCCTCGCGGCGGTGTTCTTCGTGGCCTCGACGGTGTTCGTGTACCGCAGCTTCTACGGCATGCGCATCCAGAGCCCGGGCGGCACCTCGGACGTGAAGTCCGACGCCGCGGTGAAGGCGGCTTAAAGGCCGCCTCCACGCCTCGCTGAAGTGACACGAGCGGCAGGGTGCCCCAGGGCGCCCTGCCGCTTCGCTTTTCAGGCGCCGCGCTTCAGCTGGTGACGCGGAAGGCGGGCGGGTCGATGCGCGTCGAGCGGCACCGGGGGCAGGCCCCCGGCCGGGTGAAGCGCTTGCGGTCCTTGAAGGCGAAGCCGCACTGGATGCAGCTGGCGGGCACCACCTCCAGCTTCAGTCCCTGCGCCTTGAGGGACTTCTCCAGATGCACCAGGTGGTCGGCGACGTCCTTCTCGGAGATACCCACCAGGGCGGAGAGGTCCTTCGAGGTGAGGCCGTGCTCGGGCGCCGAGGACAGCGCCGCCTCCAGCGCGCCGCGCACCGTGCTGCCGCGCGAGGGAGGGACGGGGGCGCTCACGCGCCAATCGCCTCCGGGTCCGTCATCAGCTCGCCGCCCAGGTGCATGCCCGTCTGGCACCGGTAGTCCGTCACCAGCGAGGCCAGAATCGTGGACAGGCCCATGACGACGTGGATGGCCGCGGCCACCGGGCTGCGCCGCGCGTAGCCCAGCACGAAGGGCGCGAGGATGGCGGCCGCGCCGTAGACGTAGTCCGCGATTTCGTGCGCTTCGATGGGGATGAGCTTGGTGAGACTCATGCGGTAGTCGGTGAGCAGCGACACGCCGATGATGGAGGAGCCCAGCGCCAGCCCCGCCGCCTTCGCCACCGGGTCATCCGACAGCAGGCCCGCCAGCGCCGACGCGGTGCCGCCCTTGTAGTCCAGCAGCGAGTGCACGTCCTGCGGTATCCACCGGCGCAGGGGCAGCCGGTCGAACAGCGGGCGCGAGAGGATTCCCGCCGCGGCGCTCTTGTCCAGCGCGCGGTGCACCACGCGGCGCAGGCCGGTGTCCGGGCCCAGGGGTGGCGGGAGGATGGAGGTGGTGAGGTGGGGGGTCTGCGGCTCGGCCATGGCGCGCTCCTTCCGGACATCCGTTCGTGACGCTGCCGCCAAGGTAGGCACGCGGCCCTCGACGCAGGGCGCCAGGACCCTCGCCTGCCCGGACTCCGGGGCGGAGAAGCCCCTCTGCCCAAGCCTTCCCGCCCGGTCAGCAGGTAGGGGGGCTTCCACTCGGCTGCCCGCCCCGGGCAGACTAGGGGCCGCAGTAGGGGCCTTCGGTTTCTCAGAGGGCGAAACGCCGCGGCGCGAGCCGCTCTGAAACGAGAGAACGCGATTCATGGCAACTGGTACCGTCAAGTGGTTCAACGATGCGAAGGGCTTTGGTTTCATCGTGCAGGACGGCGGCGGTGAGGACGTGTTCGTCCACCACTCCGCCATCAACATGGACGGCTTCCGCACCCTGGCCGAAGGCCAGAAGGTGGAGTTCGAGGTCGGCCGCGGCCCCAAGGGCCTGCAGGCGCAGAACGTTCGCGCGGGCTGAGCAGAGCCGGCTGTAGACGTCACGGAAGCCCGGTCTCGTCGCACGCGAGGTCGGGCTTTCTCTTTGCGGGCGACGGCTCCCTCTTGAGAGGCTTACAGGCCCATGCGCCTGCCCCGCCTTCCCCGAGTCATCGGCTTCGACGATGGGCCCTTCGCGCGCCGCCCCGGCGTCGCCGTGCCGCTGGCCGGCGTGGTGTGCGGTGGCACGCGCTTCGAGGGGCTCGTCTGGGGGCGCGTGCGGCGCGACGGCTGGAATGCCACGGACGAGGTGTGCCGGCTGCTGGAGGGCGGCAAGTTCCTGCCCCAGCTCCACCTGGTGCTGCTGGACGGCATCGCCTTCGGCGGCTTCAACGTGGTGGACCTGCCGGAGCTGGCGGCGCGGCTGAAGAAGCCCTGCGTGGCGGTGATGCGGCGGCCGCCGGATATGGACGCGGTGGAGCGCGCGCTGCGGCGCCTGCCCCGCGCGGACGCGCGCTGGGCGAAGCTGAAGCGCGCGGGGCCCATCCACCAGCTGGGAGGCTTCACCTTCCAGGTGCAGGGCGCACAACCCGACGAGGTGGCCGAGGCTCTCACCCGCGTGACGGACCGGGGCCGCGTGCCCGAGGCGCTGCGGCTGGCACACCTCATCGGGTCGGCTGTCGTCACGGGTGAGAGCGGGCAGCGGGCGTAGGACCCGGGCCTACCCCCCGCATCAGGTGCCACGCGAGGATTGCACCCGCGCGGGACTTGACTGCGCAATCCATTCCCATAATTCCAGCCGGGCCAGAGCGTCCGGGGGGTGGCGTGCTTTTCAATGTCTAACTTTGTTAATCTTTGCCCTCGTGGGGAGGGCGCACGCATGTTCGAAGTCACCAATGACACGAATCGTCGTACCGTCACCGTCCGCTTGAGCGGGTTTGTCCGGCCGACCGAGATGAAGGACTTCGCCTCGGCCTACAAGACCGCGACGGACACCTACGGAGGTGGCAGGCACCTGGTGCTCGCGGACATGCGCGGACTGCGGACGCTGGAGCCGGAGTCGGCGGCCATCTTCGGCGAGGTGGTGGCGTACGGCCGGCAGAAGGGCTGCCTGATGTGCGCGCACGTGTCGGACTCCACCATCTCCCGCCTGCAGACGGCCCGGGTGGCGTCCGAGGCCGCGCCCGGCGACGACATCACCATCGACTGCGTGTCGCTGGAGGAGGCGCACACGCAATTGGCGAAGGCGCGCGCGAAGTTCTTCCTCGGCGCGGAGCCCGTGCCCATGAAGATGGCGCAGGCGGCCGGGCGCTGAGGGCGGCCGGGCCCCAAGGGCCCATTCCCGCCGGACCTGAGGCACGGCGCCAGCAGTGCTGGCGCCGCGTGGTGCTTCAGCCGCGGCGGCGCTTCGCGTCCTCCAGGTAGGCGCGCACGAGCGCCGAGAGGTTCAACCGCAGGGCCGTGTCCAGGTCGATGAACGCGGCCCACGTCACCTCGCGGCGGTCGATGGTGACCGTCGGCTCCGCGTCCACGTCCACCTCGACGAAGGTGACGTGGTCGTCCTTGTTCTCCTCCGAGCCCACGGTCTCGAAGACGGTGCGCAGGTCGGCGGGCGCCATGGACACGCCCACCTCCTCGCGCAACTCACGGGCGCCGCACTCGGGGGCGGACTCGCCCCGGTGGTAGCCGCCGCCCGGCATGCTGAGGCGGTGCTTGTAGGAGTTCTGGAGCAGCAGCACGCGCCCCGCGTGCCACACGCCCACGAAGACGCCGCGCGTCCGGGGGTGGCGCACGAACCAGTACACGCACGCCAACGCATACGCGCCCCGGTACGCCGTGCGGGCGAGCGGGTCCACCCACCGGTTCAGCCCCTCGCCACGGGGCACGTCGGTCTCATGCACGGGGCGGTCGTCGCGCGGCTGGGCCATGGGCCCGCATCATGGAGGACGGACGGGCCCGTGTCCCGCGAGGTGCTTCCACGACGGAGCGCGGAGTCCGGGCGGAGCGGCCCGCCCTCCCCCAGCATGAGCCCCTCCCCCGGCCCGCACTCAGCGGCGCGGGCACTCGCTCGCCCGCACTTCAGCGCCGCAACTCCGCGGGCACCCTGTCCAGCCAGCCCACCTCCAGCACGGCCCACAGGCCCAGGAGAATCGCCTCCGCCGCGTCGTGCTTCAGCGACGTGGGCTTCGCCGCGCCGGACCAGACGATGACCCTGCGCGCCAGCACGTCCGCGGCGTCCTTGGCCAGCGTGCCGCTGCGCTGCTCCCGCGCGTAGAGCAACTTCTCCCGCCAGTCCTCCGCCGCCACCCGCAACACCGGCAGCGCGCGCCGCCCCGCCTCGCGCTCCCAGACGTCCGCCACCGGCCCGCCGCCCTCCAGCACCAGCCACGCCAGCGGCCCTACCCCATTGAGCACCGACGGCACCGCCCGCTTCAGCCGCGTCTGGGAGCCGAAGTTCTGCGAGCGGTACTCGCGCAGCCGGCCGTCCCGCCCGTACACCGCCAGTCCCGACCGCAGCCCCAGGTCCACCGCGAGCAGCCGCGGCCCCTCCCCGCTGGCGCCGGACTCAGGAGCCACGCCAGGTGAGCCGGTAGGTGACGTGGTCGTCGTTGTAGTCGCGCACGTGCACCTCCGGCTGCCGAGCGCCCACCGCACGCAGGCCGGCCAGCAGCGCGCCCCGGGTGAAGTAGCGGATGGTCCCCGCCTCGTTCATCCAGAGGTCCACCTCCGTGGGGGACACGTCCTCCAGGCGCGTCTCGGTGTAGTTGTTCCCCGAGCGGAACATCTGCCGCGCCCGGCCCACGCCACGCCGTGGCCCCAGCAACTGGATGACGCCAAAGGCCGCGCGCCCCAACACCGTCTCGCGGTAGCCGTCCACCATCCGCTCGCCGAGCAGGCCGTAGCCCACGTCATTCGGCACGTCCGGGTGCAGCTCGCGCGCGGCCACCCGCACCGCGGAGCACCAGGTGTCGAAGCCGTAGGCGGGCTGGAGCTTGCGCTCCAGGTCCACGCCCACTTCCTTCAAGCGCTCCCGGAGGGTGGGGGTGACGCGCCCCACCAGTCCTCTCACGAAGAGGCCCTCCAAGGTGTGCTCGAAGACCAGCTTCTCCGGCATGCTCGGAGTCTACCCCGGTCCGGTAGGATTGTGCGGGGAGGGGGAACGAATCCCATGGGACTGCAACGACAACTGGCCATCATGGCCATGAACGCCACGCCGCTGCCGGGGAAGAAGAACTTCCTGGAGGAGGCGGGCCTGGCGACGCCGGTGCCTGCCATTCCGGGCTCTATTGGCGCGGTGGCGCACGAGCCCTTCCTGGCGTTCGACACGAAGCGGCCGATGGACTTGCTGGTGGCCTTCACCATCGGCGACTTCCCGTCGGGCGTGGGCTGCTCGGAGTACTTCAACCCGCACAGCCCCTGGTACAACGTCTTCTACGGCGCGTACGGCGTGCGCTCGTACAAGCGCAACGGGAGCCCGTGGGGCTTCAAGCGCGACGGCCGCCCGGACGTGGACGAGATGCTGGAGGTGCCGCAACTCGACTACAACTTCCTCACGGCGGGGGAGCTGGGCTGTCCCGCCTCGCGGATGTGCTTCGAGGTGCTGGAGGTGGCGCCGGGGCGCGAGGGTCCATGGCACACGGCGGACGTGGCCTGCCTCATCCCCAGCGGGTTGCACCGGGTGGAGGACGCCGAGGCGCCGGACCTCACGTACTACGCGGTGTTCGGCGTGCCGGAGGAGGACTACCTCGCCGGTGGGCGCGAGAGCTATGAGCCGGTGCGCATGCGCGGGCGCATGTACTGGCGCCCCGTGGCCGAGCGCCTCACGCTCGTCTGGGGAGGGCTGTGCCCGGACACGCCCGACGGCCAGCGCCTCATGCACACCATCATCGACGCGATGACGCCGCTGTACGCGGTGAGGTGAGGCGTCTTCCATCATGGGACTGGAGACGTCCATGAAGCGTGTGGTTCCGCTGCTGCTTCTCACTGGAGGGTGTGCCACCACGCCTCCGCCCAACACCACGGCGCGAGACGCAACCATGACACGGGGGCCATGGTCAGAGGTTCCCGCCGTCGAAATGATCTCGGGAGATAGCTCCATCCCCATCGCGCTACTTCGTGACGTGGCGGACGCGCTCCTCAAGCGCCCTGGCGCCAGGGTGTGTGACCCACTGACGCAACGGCCCATCGCAGGGCTCTCCACGGAGTACTGCTCGACCGTTTACGTCGCGGGCGAGCGCGGCTCACTGTCCTGGCGGGTGAGCGAGCCTGTCAGCAGCGACCACAGCTCATGCACCCCGTTTTTCGAGGTGAAGGATGAGGACCATCCCACTTCGAAGGTATGGGTGGTGGGGTACGTCCACAATCATCCGTGTGGCGCGCCGCCGTCATCCAACGACCTCGCGGCATGGCCAACGGACGTCTTCAAACCCTATGTCGCCATGGCCTCGGTTCGTCTGGTGCCAGGCAACCCCGCGCCCGCCCTTTACGGACACACGGCCATTGAAATGGCCTCGGCCATCGTCGCGGAGCGGCAGGACGGCACCCGCCTCTTCCTGCGCTATTTTTCAACGGGTGAGGTCCAGCAGTGGAGCAATGCCAGGGCCGGCTGGGTCACTCTCGGAACCTGTGCGCCTCGCAGTAACAGCCGGAGTCGCACGCCGCGCTGCAGTACCGAACCTCTACCGCTGTTGAGGGAGTAGGCGACTGACATGTGGCGACACAAAGCGCTGGCGCTCCTCATCGGAACGCTCACGGGATGCCACCTGCACTCGTCAAGCCGAAGGCAGATTGAGTGGCCCGATGAGGCTTCGACGCATCTCGTTGCGCCCTCCATGGAGGCAGGGGCCGCGCTCGCGGCGGCGGCCGCCATCCGTGAGCTACTCAAGACCAATACAGACCCACGCCTGTTCAGGGGCTGTTCTAGTCCCGAGCAAGGCTTGAATGCCGTCGTCTTCAAGCACCCGCCATCAGGCCTGTACTTCGTCGTCCTCGAGCAACGCTTCGACCGCTGCGGAGGCCCGAGCGGGCGGGTACTCGACTGGTGGTACGAGTACGCAGTCACGCCTCAAGGTGAAGTGGTCGCGGAGGCTCTACCGGGAGAGGGCGAGGCTCCAGCGCCATCAAGCCCTCCGAACCCACCCACTCCCGAGCAGGCACCACCGAGCGCCGGCCAGCCCCAGGAAACACAAGGCGAGACGCCAGCACCCGCCCAGCAGCCAGCTCCGCTCCCCGCCCCCACGCCTCCGCCAGAGAGTTCCGAACCCGGCCCCTGAGCGCACCGGGCCCGCGGCCTGAAGCCGCGGGCCCGAGGTTTCTTCAGGCCGCCCTACCCGGCCCCTGCTCCACCGCGGGCACGGAGGGCACGGCCGGCGTCTGCGTGACACGGCGGCGGAAGCCAATCCGCTCCATGCCCGCGAACACCACCGGCACCACCAGCAGCGTGAGGAACGTGGACGTAATCACGCCGCCAATCACCGCAATCGCCATGGGCGCGCGGAACTCCGAGCCCACGCCCTTGCCCACCGCCGTGGGCACCATGCCAATCGCCATGGCCGCGCTCGTCATCAGGATGGGCCGCAGCCGGCGCGGGCCCGCCTTCAGCAGCGCCTGGTCCACCGTGTCGCCCTCGCGCAGGTGCTGCAGCGCACCATCGATGAGGAGGATGGCGTTCTTCGTCACCAGACCCATCAGCAGGATGATGCCAATCATCGCGCCCATCGACAGGTTGTAGCCCGTCACCACCAGCGCCAGCAGCGCGCCCACCAGCGCCAGCGGCAGCGACACCATGATGGTGAACGGGTGCTTGAAGGACTCGAACTGGCTGGCCAGCACCATGTAGATGAAGACGAACGCCAGGCCGAAGGCCAGGCCGAACGCGTCGTTCTGCTCGTCCAGGTTCTTCATCTGCCCGTCGTAGCGGATGGCGTACCCCGGCGGCAGCGGCTGCGCCGCCACGCGCGCCTTCAGCGCCTTCGCGATGTCACCCAGCGCCGCGCCCTTGCCCAGCTGCGCGTAGACGGCAATCTGCCGCTCGCGGTTGTCGTGCTCGATGACGCTCGGCCCGTCCCGCAGCGCCACATCCGCCAGGTCCGACACCGGCCGCAGGCCCTGCGGCGTGTACACCTCCAGCTGGCTCACGCGCTCGGGCGTGGCGCGGTCCTTCTCCGCCAGGCGCACGCGGATGTCCGTCTCCGTCGTGCCCTCGCGCAGCTTCGCCACCACGTCACCGCTGATGGCCAGCCGCAGCTGCGTGGCCAGCCCCGCCGCATTCACGTCCGCGTCGCTCGCCCGCGCGCGGTCGATGTGCACCTGCATCTCCGGCTTCGGCGGGTTCGCCTCCACCCGCACGTCCGCCGTGCCGGGCAGCTCGCGGAGGATGCCGGCGATGCGCTCGGCCTCCTGGGTGACGCGCGGAATGTCCGGGCCCGTAATCCGCACCATGATGGGGTAGTAGTCGCCCAGGCCCTCCAGCATCGGCGGGTCGCTCAGGTTGACCCGCGTGGCCACCAGCGCCGGCGCCAGCAGCGCGCGGGCCTCCTCCTTGAGCGTCTGGATGCCTCGCTCACGCGCGTCCTTGCCCACCGTGAGCACCCGCAGGCGGGACTTGTTCACATCGCCGTTGATGCCGACGATGGCGTAGATGTCCACCACCTCGGGGATGCCCTTGAGCAGCGCCTCCGCCTCCGCGGTGCGCGCCTGCGTCTCCAGCAGGTTGGCCGAGTCCGGCAGCGTCAGGTCCACGAGGAACTGCGAGCGGTCCTCCGGGGACATGAACTCCACGCCCAGCCGGCTCGCCGCGCCGAAGGACAGCACCAGCGCCAGCACGGTGAGCCCCGCCGTGGCCCACTTGTGCGCGAGCACCCAGCGCAGGATTCCCTCGTAGGCGCGCTCGGTGCCCTCCAGGAAGCGGCGCAGCGCCGCGGCCACCGCGTTGTCGCGGTGCGCCTCGCCCGGCACGCGCGCCTTCGCAAGCCGCGCGGACAGCATCGGGTCCAGCGTGAAGGAGATGAACAGCGAGACGAGCACCGCCACGGAGATGGTGATGCCGAACTGCTTGAAGAACTGGCCGACGATGCCGGGCATGAAGGCCACCGGGACGAACACCGCCACCAGCGACATGGTGGTGGCGAGCACCGCCAGGCCCACGTCCCGCGTGCCCTTGGACGCCGCGCTCACCGGGTCCTCGCCCTGCTCCAGCCGGTGCGTAATCGCCTCGCGCACCACCACCGCGTCGTCGATGAGCAGACCGATGGCCAACGACAGCGCCAGCAGCGTCATCTGGTTGAGCGTGTAGTCCAGCGCGTACATCACGAAGAACGTGCCGATGACGGAGGTGGGCAGCGCCAGCGAGGAGATGAAGGTGCCGCGCGCGTCCAGCAGGAACATCAGGATGATGAGCACCGCCATGGCGCCGCCGAAGACGAGGGCAATCCACACCTCGTGGGCATTGGCATTGATGAGCACCGACTGGTCGATGAGCAGCGTGGCCGCGAAGTTGTTGCCCACCGCGGGCGCCATGCCCGCCATCACCTTCTTCACCGCGGCGCTGACCGCCAGGGTGTTGGAGCCCGGCTGCTTCACGATTTCGAGGATGACCGCGTCCTGGCCGTTGAGGCGCGCCAGGGTGCGCCGCTCCGCCACGCCGTCCGTCACGGTGGCGATTTCCTCCAGGCGCACCTGCGCGCCCGTCTTGCTGCGCGCCACCGGCAGCGCGCGAAGCTCCTCCACGTCCTTGAACTGACCCAGCGAGCGCACCGTCAGCTCACTGGCCCCGAGCTGCAGCCGGCCCGCCGGCAGGTCCAGGTTCTCCGCGCCCACGCGCTGGGCAATGGCCAGCGGGGACACACCCGCCGCGCGCGCCTTGTCCAGGTCGATGTCGATTTGAATCTCGCGCGTGTCGCCACCGGTGACGCGCACCTCCGCGGCGCCCTCCAGCTGCGCGAGCGCGGGGGTGATGCGGTCGTCGATGAGCCGGCGCAGCTCCTGCGAGGGCAGGTTCGCGGAGACCGCGTAGGTGAGGATGGGTGTGGCGGACAGGTCCACGCGGCCGATGACGGGCGCGTCCGCGTCCTGGGGCAGCTTGTTGGCGATGCCCGCCACCTTGTCGCGCACGTCCTGCACCGCCCGGTCCAACGGGGCGGTCAGCTTGAACTGGACCACCACCGTGCCCAGGTTCTCCCGGCTGAAGGAGTGGATCTTGTCCACGCCGCTGATGCCGGCGACGGCGTCCTCAATCGGCTTGATGACCTGCGTTTCAATCTCGCCCGGGCCCGCGCCCTTGTAGACGGTGTTGACGATGACCACCGGGAAGGACACGTCCGGGTAGAGGTCCGTGCCCACGCGCCCCAGGCCCATGAGGCCCAGGACGATGAGACAGAGCGACAGCATGGCCGTGAAGACGGGCCGGCGGATGGAGACGTCGCTGAGAAGCATGGGGAGGCTCCAGGTGGGCCTTGCGAAAGGGAGCGGTTACTTCACGGAGACGCGGGTGCCCTGCGCGAGGCCCGGCGTCGGGTAGTCGATGACGGACTCCAGCGGCGACGAGGCCAGCACCACCACCTCGCGCTCACGCCGCTCCAGCACCTGCACGTCCACCCGGCGCACCTCGCCGCCCGTCACCACCCAGACATGGTCGCCGTTGCTGGAGGACAGCGCGGTGCCCGGCACCACCTGGGCCGACTGCGACTCGCCCATGGGCAGCACCGCGCGCGCCAGCGTGTGCGCCACGAAGCGGCCGTCCGCGTTGGGGACGGCCAGCTCCACCGGCACGCGGCGGGTGGCGGCGTCCGCGGACGGGAGGACGGTGCGCACCACCGCCTCCTCCGTGGACGCGCGCGCGCCAATGGACTCCACGCGCACCTTCACGCCGGGCTTGAGCCGCGAGCGCATGGACTCGGCCACCGTCGTCTTCAGCAGCAGCGTGTCCAGGTGCTCCAGCGTGAAGAGCGGCGTGCCCGGGGCCACCGTGGCGCCCGTCTGCTCCGGCGCGTCGATGATGGTGCCCGCGAAGGGCGCGCGCAGCTCGTGCCGGCGCCGCGCGGCGCGGGCCTGGGCGAGCTGCGCCTTCGCGGCCAGCACCTGCGCCTGGGCCTGCGCGGCGGTGGCGGTGGAGGAGCGGTTCTGCAAGTCACTCACCCCGCCCTCCTGCTGGAGCTTCACGTTGCGCGCGGCCACGTCCGCGGCCATGCCGGCGGCGGCCTCGGCGGCGGCCACCGCGGCCTCGGCGCCGGCCACCTGCGCGTCGGAGATTTCCGAGTCCAGCTGCGCGAGCACGTCGCCCTTCTTCACCACCTGCCCCTTCGTCACCTTCACCGCGGCGAGCCGGCCGCCCACCTCGAAGCCCACCTGCAGCCCCTGCGCGGGGAAGAGCGTGCCCGTCACCTGCTCGCTGGGCGCCGCCTGCACGGTGCGCGCGGCGACGACCTTCACGGCGGGCGTGGCCTCGGGCGTGGCGACGGGCACCGTCGGCGCCGAGGAGGCGTCCGCCTTCTGGCAGGCGGACAGCGACAGCGCGGCGGCGGCGAGGCCGAAGGCGGCGAGCGCGCGGAGAGCGGACGGCTTCCAGGTGGAGTTCACTTGGGTTTCCTCGAGGTGCTACGGGTCTTCGCGCGGGCACGGGGCCGGCGCGTGGAAGGGGATGAAGGACGGGGGGCTCGGGCGGACAACGCGCGCACGGGAGCCTCCGCCGGGGCGGCCACGCGGGGCATGGTGCCCTCCTGGCACAGCCGCTGGAGCGTGCGGGCCCAGGCCGTCAGGTCTGGCTTCTCGCGCATGCGCGCCATCTGCTTCGACAGCAGCAGGTACGCGCCGACGATGACGGAGCCGAACAGGTGCGGGTCCATGTCCCGGTCCACCGCGCCGGCCTCCTGCAGGCGACGGAAGTTCCGGGCCACGCGCTCCACCTGCGCGTCCGTCACGTTCCACAGGAGCGACTCGAACTCCGTGCCCTGGCTGCCGCTGAGCAGCACCAGCGAGACGTCACGGTGGGCCCACACCCACTCCATGGCCTCCAAATCACTCGCGGACTCCAGCTCGATGAGCTGGCGGAAGCGCTCGCTGCGCGACTGCCTGTCTTTCGGGCCGGGCACGCCGTGCTCCTCGAAGAAGCGCTCAACGGCCTCCATGCGCCGCGCGTTCAGCGCGTCCAGCCCCGCCTGGAAGGCGCCCACCACCTCCCCGAAGAGGGCCTCCTTCGACGGGAAGTGCAGGTAGAAGGCGCCCTTGGAGAGCCCACACGCGGCGGTGATGTCCTCGATGCGCGCGCCCCGCAGTCCCTTGCGGGCGAACTCCGCCCGGGCGGCGGCCACCAGGGCGCTGCGAGCGTGAGGGTCCGCGGGGCGGGGCATGACGGGCCGTTACTAACCCGCCGGTCAGAAACAACGCAAATATCGCTGAACGCCGGGTCAGAAACCCACACGGCGCGGCTTATCCGGCTGTGAAGTCGCAAGCGGTGGCCTTGCCCGCGCGGCGTGTGCGTCCCCAGGAGTCCTGGCCCCACAGGCCCGGGGACTCCCGGACACCCACCTCGCGCTCACGGGCCGTCGGGGCGGGGCTTCACGGGCGCGACGAGGGCGGTGCAGAGGGGGCAGGCGCTGGGGCCGTGGGGGACGTCGCGGCGGTGGAGGTCCAGCACGGCGCGGGAGATTTCGGCCAGCTCGCGGCGCACCTCGCGGCGGGCGCCCTTCACGCGGGCGATGCGCATGTCGTCGTAGGTGGTGGTCTGGTGGCGCATCCAGGCGATGACGGCGGCCTCGGCGCGCCGCTCAATGGGAATCCGCTCGGTGCGGGCCACGGTGCCGCTGCCCACGGGCGTGGCGTGGGCGGCCACGAGGACGGCCAGCCGCTTCGCATGGGCGAGCCACGCCGGGGAGAAGGCGAGGAAGCGCAGCACGGAGTTGGCGAAGTCCACCTCGTACTGCTCCTGCTCGCGGGCGCGGCGCTCGCGGCCGGCGGCCAGCTTCTTCTCGTAGGCGGGGGTGGCGCGCTCGGCGTCGAGCACCGCGCGGGCCCGGACGATGTGGGCCTCCGGCGCCCACACCCCGCGCGAGAAGAGCTTGCGGCCCACCTTCTCCACCACCGTCCAGGTGGGGCCGGCGGCCTTCACGCGGCGGGTGAGTCCGGCGTCTCCGGGGGGGAGCAGGGCCCAGCCGTCGGGCACGGCGAGGACGCGGCCGTCCTGGGTGCGCACGCGGCGGGGGTCTGCGGTGGGGCCTACAGTCAGGGAGTCAGACATGCGATTGTCAGGGGGGCGGCCTCATAACACGCGGGCGTCCAACCCTGGTAAATGGCCGCCTCGCGCCCGCGGCCCTGGCGCACGGAGGTCCTCTCACGCGTGGGAAGCGCCGGCATGTCCCTCCTCAGGCTCACCTTCCTCGGCACCTCCGCCGCGCAGCCCACCCTGCACCGCAACCTGTCCGGGCTCGCGGTGAAGGCGGACGCGGACCTGCTCCTCTTCGACTGTGGCGAGGGCAGCCAACGGCAGATGGTGCGCTTCGGCACCGGCTTCACCGTGGACGCGGTGTTCTTCACGCACTTCCACGCGGACCACTACCTGGGAATCATCGGCTTCTTGCGCACGCTGGGGATGATGGGCCGCACCGAGCCCATGCGCCTGTACGGGCCGCCCCCGGCGAAGCGCCTGCTGCACCAGGCCGTGCACCTGGGGCTGGAGTCGCTGGCCTTCCCCATCGAAATCCACGAGGTGAAGGACGGCGACATCATGCCGCGCGGCGGCTACGCCATCCACGCGGTGGGCGTGGACCACCGCATCAACGCGCTCGCGTACGCGCTGGTGGAGGATGACCGGCCCGGGCGCTTCAACCTGGAGAAGGCGCGCGCGCTGGGCGTGCCGGAGGGGCCCAGCTTCGGGAAGCTGCAGAAGGGCGAGCCGGTGACGCTGCCGGACGGGCGCGAGGTGAAGCCGGAGGACGTGCTGGGCGCGGCGCGCTCCGGGCGCCGGCTGGTCATCTCCGGGGACACGCGCCCGTGCGCCTCGGTGGTGAAGGCGGCGAAGGACGCGGACCTGCTCATCCACGAGTCCACCTTCTCCGACGACGAGCAGGAGCGGGCGCTGGAGACGCGCCACTCCACGGCGCGCGAGGCGGCGCGCGTGGCGAAGGAGGCGGGGGTGCGGCGGCTGGTGCTCACCCACCTGTCCAGCCGCCACGACACCGACCCCGGCAAGCTCCTCGCGCAGGCACGCGAGGAGTACAAGGGGCCGGTGGAGGTGGCCTTCGACGGGCTCACCGTCGAATTGCCGCTGCGCGACTGAAGCGCTACTGAATCTTCTCCGCCTCGGCCTTCAGCGCGGTGGCGGACTCGGTGTCCGCGCGCTGGATGAGCTCCCACTCCAGCTCCTCGTCGCGGTTGAAGTTGCCGGTGTCCGTGCGCGGGCCCGCCTCGGTGATTTCGTTGGCGCGGCCGGTGGTGTTGTCGGCGCCGCGCGCCTCGGTGGAGATGCGCTTCCAGTACTCCAGCGAGCACTGGCCGGGGCCCTTCTGGACGCCGCGCACGAGGTAGGCCACGTAGGTGGTGCCCAGGGAGGACGGGGCGCCCTCCATCTTGAACTCGGTC
Source organism: Pyxidicoccus caerfyrddinensis (assembly GCF_010894405.1). GTDB lineage: Bacteria > Myxococcota > Myxococcia > Myxococcales > Myxococcaceae > Myxococcus > Myxococcus caerfyrddinensis. Next base: position 16,980 of record NZ_JAAIYA010000002.1, on the reverse strand, counting down.
TGTGCCTCGAAGCCCTCCTTGCCGGCGCGGAACGAGTAGCCCTTCTCCTTCAGCAGGGCCACGGCCTGGGGCCACACCTCGCCAATGGGCTTGCGGTAGACGTGCGCGCGGGACTTCTCGTGGAGGAAGGCCTCCTTGCGGTGGCCGGCGCAGCCAGCGGTGGTGAGGGAGACAGCGGCCAGCAGGAGCAGCGCCGTGGCGCCGCGACGGGTCAACGACAGGTTCATTCTCAAGACTCCGCGGGAGTGTGAGGTGGGTAACCATCCCTCACCCGTCGCCCGGCGCCAAGTGCCCGGCCAGACAGTTGCCCAGGGCAACTGTCTATCGCCCACGCTCCGTGTGTGTGGCCTCCGCCCCGTCCATTCACGTGCCACCCGTGGCGAGCCGTGCTCAAGATGGGGCCCAGCGATGATTCCCATCAGCGACGACAACCCGACCCTGCGCACCCCCGTGGTGACGTACCTGCTGCTCGGCGCCATCCTCTTCACCTGGGTGGTCATCCAGGGGGCGGGGCTGGATGCCCTCAAGCTCGCGGAGAGCGTGTGCTCCCTGGGCATGGTGCCCGCGAAGCTGACGGGGATGCTGCCCTACAACTCCATCCTGAAGCTGGGCGACGGCCTGTCGTGCGGCGTCACCAGCCCGTCCCTGGACAAGCTCACCCCGCTCACCTCCATGTTCCTGCATGGCGGGTGGATGCACCTCATCGGCAACTGCCTCTTCTTCTGGGTCTTCGGCAACAACGTCGAGGACAGCATGGGGCGCCTGCGCTTCGTCGTGTTCTACCTGCTGTGCGGGCTGGCGGCGGCGGCGGCGCACGTGCTGGTGGACCCGTCCTCGACGATGCCGACGGTGGGGGCCTCCGGCGCCATCTCCGGCATCATGGGCGCCTACCTGGTGCTCTACCCGCGCGTGCGGGTGAACATGATCTTCGTCATCTTCATCTTCATTCAAATCATCCCGGTGCCCGCCTGGGCGGTGCTGCTGTGGTGGTTCGTGGTGCAGGTCATCAGCGGCCTGCCGCAGTTGATGACCATGGAAGAGATGGTGTCCGGCGGCGTGGCCTTCTGGGCGCACGTGGGCGGCTTCGCGGCCGGCGTGGTGCTCATCAAGCTGTTCCAGAACCCGCGCTACACCACGCAGCGCACCTCGTGGCGGCACCGGCTGCACGCGGACCACCCGTGAACCCCTGAGGCAAAGCCAGACGCACCGCGCAATGCCTTGCATGCCAGGGCATGCCGCGCGGCAAGTCACTGGCCCGTGTCCCCTGACTGCGCCAGAGTGCCCCCCGCCGCCCGCCCCAGGCCCGGGGCGGGCCTCCAACGGCAGGTGCGAGACACGATGCTGCGACGAATCGGTGGACTCTTCGGTGCGGTGCTCCTTCTGACGGGCGTGGCCGGCTGCGCGCGGCGCGGCCCCGAGGCGGGGCAGGACGCCTCCCAGGCGGCGGGCACCACGGTGTACGTGGCGGCCCGCGTGCGGACGCTGGACGCGGACCGGCCGGTGGTGACGGCGCTCGCGGTGCGCGAGGGCAAGGTGCTGGCCACGGGCACGAAGGAGGAGGTGCTCGCCGCCGCGGGTGAGGGCGCGCGCGTGGTGGACCTGGGCGACGCCACGGTCGTGCCGGGCCTCACCGACTCGCACGGCCACCTGGCAGGGCTGGGCGGCGGGCTGGTGTCGGTGGACCTGGAGGGCACGCCCACGAAGGCGGAGGCGGTGGCGCGCGTCACCGGTGCGCCCCAGACGGCGTACCAGGGCGAGTGGCTCATCGGCAACGGGTGGGACCAGAACGACTGGCCGGAGAAGGCCTTCCCCTCGCGCACGGAATTGGACGCGAAGTACCCCACGACGCCGGTGGCGCTGACCCGCGTGGACGGCCACGCGCTGTGGGTCAACAGCGAGGCCCTGCGGCGCGCGAAGATTGGCCGCGACACCAAGGACCCCGCCGGCGGCCGCATCCTCCGGGGTCCGGACGGCGAGCCCACCGGCGTGCTCGTGGACAACGCCATGGACCTGGTGTTCGCGGTGCTGCCGCCTCCCTCGGAGGCACAGCACGAGGCGCGGCTGCGGGCGGCGCTGGAGCGCTGCGCCAAAGCGGGGCTCACCGGCGTGCATGACGCGGGCATGGACCTGCGCACCTTCCGCCTCCTCCAGCGGTGGGACGCGGAAGGCAAGCTGCCCCTGCGCGTCTACGCCATGGCGGACGGCCAGACGGCGGAGCGCGAGACGTACCTGAAGGACGGCCCCTTCCAGGGGAAGATGCTCACCCTGCGCGCGGTGAAGCTCATGCTGGACGGCGCGCTGGGCAGCCGGGGCGCGGCGCTGCACAAGGACTACAGCGACGAGCCCGGCCACAAAGGCCTCCTGCTGCTGTCCCCCGAGGAGTACGAGCGGCGCGCGGCGGCCTTCATGGGCAAGGGCTTCCAGGTGTGCACGCACGCCATTGGCGACAGGGCCAACACCCTGGTGCTGGACGCGCTCACCCGCGCGGCCGAGGCCACCGGCTCGAAGGACGGCCGGCACCGCGTGGAGCACGCGCAGGTGATGCGGCTGGAGGACATCGACCGGCTGGGGAAGAACGGCTTCATCGCCAGCGTACAGCCCACCCATGCCACCAGCGACATGCCGTGGGCCGAGGCGCGCGTGGGCCCGGAGCGCATCCGTGGCGCGTACGCGTGGCAGCGGCTGAAGGCGTCCGGCGCGGTGCTGGCGCTGGGCAGTGACTTCCCGGTGGAGCACCCGGACGTGCTCGGCGGGCTGTACGCGGCGCGCACGCGGCAGGACGTGCAGGGCCAGCCGTCGGCCGGGTGGTACGCCGACCAGCGGCTGAGCGGCCAGGAGGCGCTGGAGGGCTTCACCGTGGGCGCCGCCTACGCGTCCTTCGCGGAAGGCCAGCGCGGCCGCCTGAAGCCGGGCATGGACGCGGACTTCGTCGCGCTGTCCGTGGACCCGGTCGACGCGCCCCCCGCCGCATTGCCCGGCGCCCAGGTGCGCCTGACGGTGGTGGCCGGCGCGGAGGTCTATCGCGCCCCCGGCACCTGAATCACCTTTCAAGTCCGGCGGCCCGGGACTGGGAGGCGTGTTTCACTCCCAGTCCGTCAGGCGGCTCCCGACATGGCTTTCTTCAGCCCGGGGCCATGTCTGTCTTTCCGGGAATACATCTCTACATTTCTCAGTCAGGCCCCGAAAAGGCAGTCTCACTGTAGTGTTGCAGCGCAGCGGCCACGAAGCCCGGAATACCCTGAGAGCGGCGGCTGCACTCGGAGCCTCTCCCAGAGGGCGGGCGCAGGCGCGCGGCGGGCTCGAGCGGTTCACGGCCAGCTATTTTCGCTGGCTTGCGGGGTGCTCTAGCATACAGATTCGTCGTCTACTCCGGTCGGGCTACATCAGCCCCACCGGCTGGCGCGGGGGGCAGCGAGCCGTGACATCTTCACTGTCTGGGGTGCATTACAAAGGCTTCACCGTCCAGAACCTGCTCGCCTATGTGCATGAGCGGTTTGGGGAAGAGACGGCGCGCCTGGCCGTGGAGTCGCTGGCGCCGGAGCTGAGAACGCACACCGACCCGCGCACGACGCTCGCGGTGGGCTGGGTGCCGGTGGAGACGTACTTCGGCATCATCCAGCACGTGGTGGACCAGCACTTCGAGGGCAAGGCCGCGGGCGCGCAGACGATTGGCTACGAAGTCACGCTTCGCGACATCCACTCCATCTTCAAGATGGTGCTGCGCTTCACCACGCCCAACATGGTGCTCGGCATGGCGCGGCGCATGTGGCGCTCGTACTGCGACCAGGGCGAGCTGCTGCACTCGGAAGAGAACGGCATGGGCGTGCTGACGCTGCGCCAGTTCTCGTACCAGACGCCGGTGTCCCTCAACGAGCTGGCCGGCGGCTTCAAGGCGTACCTCGAGTGCTCCAGCGCGAAGAATCCCCGCGTGGAGGTCATCGCCCCCGGGGCCGACGGCGCCCTGCGCTGGCGCATTTCTTCCGGGTGAGCTGCGCCAGCACAGCTCCTTCGGGTGAGCCGGGGTCCTCCCGCGAAGGCGCTGTAGGCGCCGCCCACACCCGGCCCGGATGACAGCCGGGTGGCAGACGCTTCACCCCCGCGCCAGGGGTGTGACAGCGGTGCCAACAGTGGTGGTTACACGGCAAATGAAGCGTTGTGCCTTGAACGCGGGGCGCGGGGTGTGGCACACGCCCGCCACCCTTCCGGACCGACCGTCGTTCCGAGACCCACACCCCAGGAAGTGCGCAATGCTTCGCAAGCGGTTGCAGTCGTGGCTGATGCTCCCCGCGCTGATGCTGTGGGGCTGTGGGCCCGCGCAGGAGCCGGAAGGCGGCTCCTCCCTCGGCGAGAGTGCCCAGCCCCTGCTGTACGCACCGCCCGCGTCGGCGAGCGGCAACGTCCTGGACAGCACGGAGTACATGGGCCGCGTGGAGCTGGGCGGCGCGGTTCAGACGCGCTTCACGGCGAACCCGCAGTACCTGTCCTTCGGCTTCAGCGTGCGCCCCGGCGCGCAGGTGAAGCTGGAGGTGACGCACCTGGGCAGCAGCATGTACCTGGACACGGGCCTGTTCGTGTACGGCCCGCGCCGGGCGGATGGCAGCTACGGCGGCGCGGCGCTCGCGCAGGACGACGACTCCGGCTACGGGCAGCTCAGCCGGGTGGACGCACTCACGCTGGCGCAGGGCGGTGACTACCTCGCGGTGGTGAGCACCGGCACCGGCGCGGGCAAGCAGTTCCGCCTGCAGCTGGACTGCGCCAACGGCGCGTGCGCGCCCGTGGTGGACCCGGCGCTGTATCGCCGGTGCGACTGGGACGTGGCGCTGCCCATCAAGGAGTGCGTCGAGAGCACGGTGGACGAGTACGGCGTGTCCCTGGCGGAGGCGTACGACAGCTGCACCGGCCCGGACGACGCGCACGCCTTCTACCGGGAGGCGTGCCACACGGGCGGCAACGCCCCGGCCTGGTGCCAGGGCGGCGAGACACAGTTCGCCCTGCGGATGTGGCCGGTGTGCCAGGACCACTTCCAGCACGACTACGGCCTCTAGACGCGGGGCGCCGCTTCAGGGCGCGTGACTCTCGCGCAGCTCCCGCAGCCGGGAAATCAGCGGCTCGAGGAACTCCGGCCGCTGCCTCGCGCCCACCACGGTCGACATCCATCCCCACCCGTTGCATAGGTACCCAACGGTGTACCGCTGCTCGTCGGTGCAGCCGGGGCACCCGTACGCGTCCTCCCACTTCTGGGTGAACGACTCCGCCAGGGTCGCCTTCAGGGAGCCCAGCTCCTCCGCGGTGAGCGCGAAGAGGAACCTGGCCTCGGGCTGCCCCTTCTCATCCGCCAGTGCCACGTAGCCGACCCCGTCGTCCGTGAGCTGGACGCGGCTGTAGCAGCCCTCGCGGCAGGGGAGGTACGCCTCCTCCAGGGAGAGCGTGAACTGCTCGCAGACGCGCTGCTCCGGGAGTCTCAACGCGTCCCGCACCGGCCGGTGCGGCGCATCCTCGGCCCCTCCGCACCCGACAGCGAGCACCACGGCAACGCCTGCCCAGAGCCTCATGAAGTCCCTCCCTCGATGGGGGTCATCGGCGCCCGTCACATACACGGCGCCAGAGATGGCCGGCCCCAACCACGAGCCCGAAGCTACCACCCCATCCCGGATTCCCTGAAAGGCTCCGGGCCCATCCGTACGAAAGCCCACGCGCGCCCTTCCATGATGCGGTGCCTCTCGGCTACAGCTCCGCCGAGTAGCTGATGGACTGGACGCGGCGGTTGAGCTCCTCCTGCGCCGCCTGCCGCTCCTTCATCAGCCGCTCCAGCTCGCGGCCGATGGCCTCCAGCCGGTCCTCCTGCTCGTTGAGCTTCCCCACGAAGCGCTCCGCCAGCTCGCGCTGCGACGCGCCGCTCTTGAGTGACTCGATGTTGGAGCGGATGCGCTCCTGGTCCTTGAAGAGCTGCTCGCGCTCGGCCGTCAGGCGCTGCTCGTCCCGCGCCAGCGCGGCCACCCTGTCGCGCAGGGCCACCACCTCGCGCAGCGCGTCCGCCACCTGCCGGTCGATGTAGCGCGACGACACGAAGTACGTCACCTCGTCCAGGCCCACGTTGGAGATGAGGTACTGGCGCTGGCCGCGCGTGCGCTCGGCCACCACCAATTCATCGTGCGCGCTGGGGGCCAGCTCGCGCTTGAAGCGCCAGAAGCCGTCCGTCGTCTCCGCGGGCTCCGGCATGTCCTTCATCAGCTCCCAGCCGGTGCGCGGGTGCTCCACGAAGAGCACCTGCGGCCGGGGCGCCTTGTTGCGCACCAGGTACTTCGTCTGCCGCACGTGGAAGTACTCCACCACCAGCGTGCCCCGGTTCACCACCGCGCGGAACACCGGCCCGTCCTCCATCTTGTCTTCCACCGACACCACGCACCCCAGCTCCACCGCGTACGGCACGAAGCGCCTGTCGTTGGGCTTCATCGTGTCCAGCATCGCCTCGCCCACGTAGCGCTCGTCCTCGGACACCGTCACCGGGCCGCCCTCCAGCGTCAGGCCCGTGGTGTTCTTCAGCTCGATGCAGGCCATGGGGTTCTTCTCGCGCGTGGCCCGGTTGTAGAGGAGCACCCGCCGCCCCTCGAAGGGCTTGTGGAGAATGGGCACCAGCGCGCTCTGGTTGCGGTGCACCGTCACCGGCCGGTCCACGCCGTACTCGAAGAGGTCGCCCACCTCCTTCGTCAGCGTCGTCACCGCCATGGCCTGCTGCTCCAGGACGTCGCGAATCCGCGGCCCGCCTCCGCCCGGCCCTCCGACGAGCGCCTTCTCCGCCCGGGCCCTGCGGGGCGCCATGGGCGCGGCCATCGCCGGCGCGGGAGACGGCGGCCCCGCGATGGCGACCGCGCCCGAGCCCGCCATCATGTCCATGGCGCCGCCGAAGCCCTCCTCCGGAATCACCGGCGCGGCGGCCGCCTCCGTCCGCACCTCCACCACCGGCCGCTTCATGTAGCGGGGGTTGTAGAGGTCGTGCACGAAGGACACCGGCAGCCCGGCGATGAGCGACAACTGGACGTCCACCCAGTCCTCGTCACCGGTGTTGTCCACCAGCGCCCAACCCTGGAGCAGCGGCTTTTCGCCCTCGTCCAGGAGGATGCGGTAGCTCGTCTTCCACACCGGGGCCTCCACCACGTAGCTGACGAACAGCTCGCGCTCGCCCTGGCCCGCGGTGAGGATGGCCATCCGCTTGCTGTCCTTCTTGTACGAGGACAGCACCGTGGCCAGGTAGAACTCCAAATCCTTGCGCACCGCCTCGTCGAGGAACTCCAGCTCGGAGATTTCCAGCACGTCGAACGTACGCAGCGAGCCACCCACCAGCAGCGACAGGAACGGGCGCATCACGCTCGTCTCCCCCGCCGCGATGGCCAGCGAGTCCAGGCCGATGATGGCGCCCTCCACCTGACCGCCGCCCACGCGCGCCCGCACCCGCGCGCCCTTTATCTGGCCCAGCAACGCCGTGAGGCTGCCGTCCTCCGGAATGCGGATGGTGGCCTCCGCCAGCAGCTGCTCCAGCGGCTTGGTGGAGTCGTAGCTCACCGCCGACACCGAGCCGCCCGACAAGTCCAACACCGTGAGGGACTTCAGCACGTCGTTCATGTCGCGCGCCTTGAAGTCCAGGTTCAGCGTGTCGCTGCCGCTCACCTTCCCCCGGCGCTCGAAGTAGCCAACTCCATGCTTGTAGAGAACGACGCGGCGGATGGGCAGGTTCGTGGGCATGAGGCGCGGAACTCCAGAATTGTTGGGGGACGTCCAGTCCCCCCGGTGTATCAAGCCCCGCCCGGGGTCGCGCAATGCCGGCCCGGATACGAGGTCTCCCGTATGAGAAAGAGTCCCGCCCCCTTCTTGTCGCGCTCCGTTCTGCTGTGCGCGACGCTGGCCCTCGGCCCCGGCTGCAAGAGCATGGAACCGAAACCCACCCCACCCTCCGACGGCACGCCCTCCCCGAACCAGGGTGCCGGGACGGTGTCCACGCCGGACGCCGCCACGACGGACGCCTCCGGCCCGGAGACGGCCACGCCCGCGCAGGGCACGTCGCCGTGGCAGCGCGCCCGCGTGGGGGACCGCGTCACGTACGCCTTCTCCGCCAACCGGAGCCAGCCGGGCGCGCGCGGTGGAACGAACGTTCCTTCCGCGGCGGTGGCCGGGGTGGTGACGGTGGAGGTGGTGGCGGTGAAGGCGCCCTGGGTGTGGCTGGGCGTGTCGTTCTCGGGAGATGGCGGAGCGCCGCTGCCGCAGCTGCGGCTGGCGCGCTCGCTGGTGCTGCCCATGCGCTCGGACGAGACGCGGAAGCTGGAGGCCGCGCGCAAGGGCGTGCAGAGCACCGAGCAGCTCACCGCCGTCGGCCGCACCTGGGAAGCGAAGCGCTACCTCAATGACCAGCGCATGGTGGACGGGCCTCAGGAAAGCCGCCTCTACGCGATAGACCCCGGGCCGCTGTACCTCACCAACGGCCTCTTGGACGCGAGCACCACGCTGGCCGGCTTCGGCGTGGCCGGCGGCTCGCAGCTCACCCTGACGGAGGTGCGCCAGGGCGGCGCGGACGCCTCCGCCCCGCCGCCGACGATGGCGCTGCCCATGGGCCCGGGCACCTGGTTCGACATTCACATGGACTCGGGCGGCACCCCGTCCGTGATGCGCACCTGCATGGGCGCCGAGCGCGGCTTCGTGTTGCGCCTGCAGTCGGCGGAGCCCGGCGAGCCCGCGAGCGGCGCGGAGCCCTGCCCGGACTTCTCGCAGGCGGAGCCGGTGCCGCTGGAGGAGGCCGTGCTCTCGCTCGCGTGGGAGGCGCTGGACACCCAGCAGTGGCCGCCGCAGCCGGCGAGGACTGGCCCCGCGATGCGCGGGACGCAGGAGTTGAACGGGCACAAGGTGTCGGTGCTCCAGCGCGAGACGCCCGAGGACGTGGGCGGCACGCGGGGGGCTCGCGTCGTGACGTATGCCGCCGACCCGTGGGACGCCTCGCTGGCCGGGCTGGCGCAGGAGGCCCGCTTCCAGGCGCTGAGCGACACCCTCTTCCGCGCCCCCCAGCGCGGCAAGCGGGAGCCGGTGGACGGCACGAGGCTGGTGGACTGGGGCACCTGGGTGCCGGGGACGAAGCCATGACGCTCGCGCTCTACGTCGTCGTCATCGAGGTGGACCCCGCCTCCGAGGAGGCATGGAACCGGTGGCACGAGGACATCCACGTCCCCGAGGTGCTGCGCGAGCCGGGCTTCCGCTCCTGCCGCAAGTGGCGCGACACCGAGCCCGCCCCGGACGGCTGGGCACGCTACGTGTGCCATTACGAACTGACGGAGCTGGAGGCCATGCGCCGCTACGCGAGCAGCGAGGCCGGGAAGCGCCTGAGGGAAGACGCCCTGACGCGCTTCGGCACTGTCGCGCGCTACTCACGCCAGGTACTCACCGAGGTCAAACGTTTCTGATTCTCGGGAAATGGGTTTCCCATGGGGCCGCCGCGACTCGCGGCGGTCCGCTCAGGCGGAGAGGGCGGCGGACAACGTCCGGGCAGCCGACCGGGCGCTGCCGGCCATGAGGAAGTGGCCCTTCGAGTCGGTGGGCAAGTCCAGCCGCAGACAGAGGTGACCGGGCGGCGGCACGTCCACGGGTGAGAAGGAGGACTCGCGCGCGCGGAAGCCCAGGGACTCCAGCACGCGGCGCGCGGTGTCGCTGCCGGCGCGCACGAAGGCCTCCACGTGGCGCAGGCCGTCCAGCCGGACGCCTCGGCGGATGGTCTCCGTGGCGGCCCAGTGGCCCGCGCCCGCGAGCCGGTACGGCGCCGCCACCGCGCAGCTCAGCCGTGCGTATTGCGCTTCGCTGTCGATGTTGGAGAGCGCGGCGAGGCCGATGATGCCGCAGCCCTTCTCCGCCACCGCGAACAGCCGCGTGCCGCGGATGGGGCCGGCGAGCGGCGCGCCCGACTCGGGCCGCAGCCACCAGAAGACCTCGCCGATGTCCGGGTCCTCGAGCAGCAGGTCCACCGCGCTCGAGATGGCGCTCCCCGCGACTTCGATGGGAATCAATTGGCGCTCATGCATTGGGTTCGTCCCCCTGCGCACTGTCGACTTCAAGGGACGTGCCATTATTCAAAAGAACTGAAACCCGACGGCAACCTGCACGTGGGTCCGGCACCGGTGTGTGAGCACGGCGCACGGGCCCGGGATTGTGGCCCCGGGCCCGAGGTGACTGCGTTACTGCGCGACGGAGAGCTTCACGTCGATGTTGCCGCGCGTGGCCTTGGAGTACGGGCACACCTCGTGGGCCGCGTGCATGAGCTTCTCGGCCTCGTCGCGGGGCATGCCGGGAAGGATGCCCGTCAGCGCCACCGCGAGGCCGAAGCCACCGTCCGGCGTCTTGCCGATGGTGACGGCGGCGGTGATGCCCACGCCCTCGCCCAGCGTCTTGCCCTGCATGCGCGCCACGAGGCGCAGCGCGCCCTCGAAGCAGGCGGAGTAGCCCGCGGCGAAGAGCGTCTCCGGGTTGGCCTTCGCGCCGCCCGGGCCACCCATCTCCTTGGGCAGGGCGAGCTGCAGGTCGATGACGCCGTCGGCGGACTTCACGTGGCCGCTGCGGCCGCCGTGGGTGGTGGCGTTGGTGGTGTACAGGGGGCTGACGGAAACGGGGGCCATGGAATGCTCCTTGGGAGTCACTTCGAGGGTTCAGACTGGGACTTCGACAGCGCTTCGAACAGCCGCTGGACGTCGCGGCGCATGCGTGAAAGCTCTTCGAGCGACAGGCCCATCTTGCAGACCATCGCCTCGGGAATGGACACGGCCTTGCGCTTCAGCGCGCGCCCTTGAGTCGTGAGGTGGACGTGCACCGAGCGCGCGTCCTCGGTGGAGCGCTCCCGCTTCACCAACCCCTGGGCCTCCATCCGCTTCAACAGCGGCGTGAGTGTCCCCGAGTCGAGGAACAGCCGCTCCCCCATCCCCTTCACCGTCACCCCATCCGTCTCCCACAGGACCAGCATCACCAGGTACTGCGGGTACGTCAGCCCCAGCTTCGACAGGAGCGGCGCGTAGGCCTGCGTGACGGCCCTGGCCGCCGCGTAGAGCGGGAAGCAGAGCTGCGCGTCCAGGCTGAGCGGGTCATCCACCGACATGGCCAATGAATAGGGCACAATTAAATTGTGCGCAACCAATTCGAACATGGAGCCGGGACGTCCCGGGATGCCGCGACGGGCCACGGCGTGTTACAGGGCGACGCGCGGCCGTCGTCGGGGACGGGCCGGGCGAGGACGGGAGCCAAGGGATGTTGAGGACTGTCACAGCCACGCGCTACGTGACGCCCCTGCGGGAGGGCGGCTCGCTGCCCGCCATCATCGAGGCGGACGACGCGGGGCTGTATGTCGTGAAGTTCCGGGGCGCGGGCCAGGGCGCCAAGGCGCTCATCGCGGAGCTCATCTCCGGGGAATTGGCGCGCGTGGTGGGCCTGCGGGTGCCGGAGGTGGTGCTGGTGGACCTGGACCCGGCGCTGGGCCGCAACGAGCCGGACTCCGAGATTCGCGAGCTGCTCAAGGCGAGCGCGGGGCTCAACCTGGGGCTGGACTACCTGCCCGGCTCGGTGACGTTCGACCCGGTGGCCGGCCCCTTCCCGGAGGCCGTGGTGGCGTCGGCCATCGTCGGCTTCGACGCATACATCACCAACGTGGACCGCACGCCGAAGAACCCCAACATGCTGACGTGGCACCGGGACTTGTGGCTCATCGACCACGGGGCGTCGCTCTACTTCCACCACTCGTGGGAGGACTGGGAGGAGCGCAGCCAGAGCCGCTTCGGCCCCATCAAGGACCACGTGCTGCTGCCGTGGGCCAGCGCGCTGTCCGCGGTGGAGGCCACACTGCGCACGGCCCTCACGCGCGAGGTGGTGGAGCGCACCATCGCCGCCATTCCCGAGGCGTGGCTGACGGGCACCGAGTCCCCCTTCCCCACCGCCGACGCGCACCGCGCGGCGTACGTCACCTGGCTGCTCAAGCGCGTGGACGCGCTGCCGGCGTTCCTCGAGGAGGCGGCCCGTGCCCGCGCCCAGCTCGTTTGACTACGCCATCATCCGCGTCGTCCCCCGCGTGGAGCGCGAGGAGTTCATCAACGCGGGCGTCGTCCTCTTCTGCACCACCCAGCGCTACCTCGGCGCGCGCGTGGAGTTGGACGAGGCGCGGCTGAAGGCGCTCGCGCCGGACGTGGACCTGGACAGCGTCCGCAGCCACCTGGAGAGCTTCCGCCGCGTCTGCGACGGCGGGAAGGACTCGGGCCCCATCGGCCGGCTGCCGCAGAAGGACCGGTGGCACTGGCTGGTCGCCCCGCGCAGCACCATCATCCAGACGGGCCCGGTGCACTCGGGCCTGTGCAAGGGTCCGAACCCGGAGCCCGGGATGGCGCTGGAGCACCTGCTGGACACCGTGGTGCGCGTGAAGCGCTCCGCGTAGGGCGCGGCTCGTCGCTGCTGGACCGTGACGTTGCCCGGCGGGCCACCGGGCGGGCAGGCCCCGGATTCGGGAGCGGCGGGTGTCGGGTGGAGCGCATCCAGGCGCGCCCGGACGCGGGAGCGAGCAGGCAGGCAGATGTCCGGAATGTGCACAAGCGGGCTCGGGGCCAGGGCCACGCGGCTTCGCGGTTGGTAGTTTCACCGTACGGCCCGGCACGGGCCCCACTTGCGTATGAACGACTCCGGTTTGCGAATCGTCACGTACAACGTCCGCTACTTCGGCCACATGCTGCGCGGCCTGGCGAGCACGGTGGGCCCCAAGCGCCGGGTCGCCGCCGCGCTGTCCTCGCTGGACCCGCTGCCGGACATCGTCTGCCTGCAGGAGGTGGAGACCTCCTCGCTGCGCAGCACCATCGCCCACCGGCCCAAGCAGCCGGGGGAGACACAGCTGGCGGCCTTCATGGACCGCATGGTGGAGACGTTCGGCGCCCAGGCGCGGGACATGCCCTACGAGGCGTTCTACTTCCGCGCCCACCACTACAAGCTGGGCGAGGTGTCGCTCTACACCACCGGGCTCGCGGTGCTCATCAACACGCGCACCCTCCAGGTGGACACGCACAACGTGGACGCGCCCCAGCACATCACCCACCACCACGTGCAGCGACTGAAGGACCGCAAGCAGAGCCGCATCTGCGCGCACATGCGCCTGGTGCGGCGCGAGGATGGGCGCGGCTTCCACATCTTCAACACCCACCTGAGCCTGCCTACGCCGTTCGCGAAGGAGTTCTGGGCGACGAAGGACAAGATGGGCGGCGGCCCCAACCAACTGCACGAGGCGCGCAAGCTGGCGGAGTTCATGCGCGTGCACTCGGGCAACGAGCCGTACATCGTCTGCGGGGACTTCAACTCACCGCCCGCGTCACCGGTGTTCCGCTACCTCACGGGCGAGGCGTGCCTCACCTGCGCCCAGGCCGCCGTGGGACAGATTGACCCGAACGCGTCGCGCGGCTTCCCCACCGCGGGCTTCATGCACATGCGCATGCACCTGGACCACATGTTCTCCGGGGGCGGCGTGCGCTGGCTGGACACGCAGGAGACCTGCCCGTTCGGAGACGCGCAGAGCCGGTTCCACGGGCTGTCCGACCACATGCCCATCGTCGCCCGCTTCACGCTGGACGCCGCGCCTGGCGCCTCCGTGTCGTCGGCGGGCTGAGGGACGCTCCGCTCACTGGAGCGTGGAGCCCTCGCTGTCCTTCTTCATCATGAAGGTCACCTTCCCGTCCGGCTCGAGGTACGCGAGCCGGACCTTGCGGAGGGACTCGGTGCCGTGCTCGCGCAGGCGGCTGAGCAGCTCTTCGCGGGACATCAGGCTCTTGCGCAGGTTGGCCTCGTTGACGCGGCCCTCGCGCACCAGCTCCACCGGCTTGCCCGTCAGCACCTCCGCCGCCTTCTCGCTGCGCATCGCGAGCCACGAGAAGAAGCGGTCCCACGCCCCCAGCGTCCCGAAGGCCACGAAGGCCGACGTCAGGCTGTTGTCATCCGCGACGATGCTCTTGCGCAGGCACACCGAGATGATGAGCAGCAGGACGATGTCGAAGGTGGACGAGCGCGACAGCTCCTTGCGCCCGGTGACCCGGAGCACGAGCTGCGCGAAGAGGTAGACGGCGGAGGCGCGGAAGACCACCTCGAAGAGGTTGAGGTCCGGGGTCCACATGCTCTGCCAGTCGAAGGGCGGCATGCCCCGAAGATGTTCACAGCACAGCGGGCCTCGGCGCGCCCGGCCGTGAGGCAGGCAGGGGGTTCAGCTCCCGCCTTCGTCCTCGTCCTCGGTCTTGCCGGAGAGGGCGCGCTCCACCGTGTCCCACGCGTCCAGGATTTCGCGCGTGCGGCGCTCGGCCAGCTCGTGGAACTCGGGCGCGAGGTGGGCGACCTTGTCCGGGTGGTACTGCGTGATGAGCGCGCGGAAGGCCTTGCGCGCCTCGTCCAGCGGCGTGTCCCGGGAGAGGCCCAGCACCGTCCAGGCGTCCTTCACCGCGGCGGGCGGGCGCGGGGGAGGCACCCGGGTGCCCCGGGGCGGCGTGGCCTCGCCGTCCCAGGCCCGTGCGCCGGTGTTTCGCGCACCAGTGTCTCGCGTGCCGGTGCTCCGCGCGTCGGCGTCACGTGTGTCCGCGTCTCGTGCGCCAGTGCTCCGCGCGCCGGGACGTCTTGCATCACCGTCCCAGGCGAACTCCTCCTCGCGCGCGCCCGAGCTGGCGGGACGCCGGGGCGAGCGGGGCGGAGGCTCTGGTTTGCGATGGCCGGGGCGCTTCTCCGGGTCCGGTGCCGGCACGCGCGGGGTGAGGCGGCTCAGCGCTTCCTGGAGGAACCAGAGGTCCTCGGCCGGCGTGCCGTGCTTGCGCACCACCGCGCGCGGGCGGCCGTCCTCCAGGAGGAGGTAGCCCGTGGACGCGGCGTAGGCGTCATCGCGGCTGGCCGGGTAGAGCCGGTCGCCCAGGTCGCCGAGCGGGTCCCTCCACATGCCCTCCGTGGTGCCCTCGTCCGCGACGAGCACCTGGGAGAGCACGTCACCGTGGAGGCGCTCCAGCGTGGCGAAGGGCTCGCGCGCCTCCGGTGTCCGCATGGCCGGCCCGTGCCGCACCCCCGTCACGAGCAGCAGCCCGCGCGTCCCGTCCACCCGGGCGAAGAGCGCCTCACGCACCTGCCTGTCGGAGAAGAAGAGGACGGACTGCACGGTGACGGGAGCCTACCCGCTGCCAGCGCGTCGCGCCTCTCAGCGCTGCATGGCGCGCAGGAGCTTCTCCGCGTCCTCCACGCTCACCTTCCCCTCGCTCACCAACTGCAACACCCGGCGCAGCTCCTCGTCGGGGATGCCCGCCGTCGTCGGACGGGGCTCCGGAGGACGGCCATGCCCGGCCCACGGCGGCCGGCCGTCCCCGCTCCGCGCCCAGCGCTCGGCGTGATGCTCCGCGCGGCGCTGCCACCGCTCCGTCTGCCTCTGCCAGCGCCGGGCGTCGTGCTCCCAACCGTGCCGATCCTCGCCGTCCGCCTCGCGCCCCGGCTTGTGGGACTCGCGTACGCGCACCGAGCCCAGGTCCGTCTCCAGCCGCAGCAGTGTGGGCGCGCCCGGACGCGACGGGTAGCTGTTGCGCACCGAGCCCAGCGACGTGCGCGCTTCAATCGACACGTCCAGCCCCGGCACCAGCCGCACGTCCACCGCGCCCATCTGCGACACGAAGCGGTGCTCGCCCGGCGTGAGCGCGTCCACGTCCAGCTTCACCGAGCCGGCCGCCGCCTGGACGTCGAACGTCCCGCCCACCCGCTGGCCGAAGATGCTGCCGGCGCTGGTGCGCAGCGTCAGCTTCCCGTGCACGTCACGCACGTCCGCCGTGCCCGCGTCCGTCGTCACGTCCAGCTCGCAGTCCTTCAGCCCCGCCACGCGCACCGTGCCCGCATCCAGCTTCAGCCGGGCCTTCGCGTTGGCGGGGAGGAACAGCTCCACCTGCGGCATGCTCCGCCACAGGAAGGACCAGAAACCGCTCTCGCGGATGTTCAGCTCCACGCTCGTGCTGCTGCCGCGCTCGCGCACCTGGACTTCCACCGGCCCGTGCGCCACGAGGTAGGGCTTCTCGCCTTCGGGAAGGGGCGTCAGCGTAAGGGCCGCCGCGCTCGCGTGCAGCTCGAGCTCGGCCCGCTGGCCCCACGGAATCAGGTGGCGCTCACCTGGACGCGACGAGGCACCGGGCGGCGTATCCGACGTGGCTTCGGAGGACTGCGGGGAGGGCTCCGACTCGAACATGGCCTTCACTCCTGGGCCTTCTTCAGGCGCCGTGCGGCCTCGTCTGCATCGATGAGCCCGGCCGCGAGGTCATCGAGAATCTGGGCGCGACGCTGACCGCCGCGCGGTGGATGCGAAGGGGGTGGCGGCGCGGCGGGCGGGACGTCCTCGCCCAGCGCGGCGACCACGGCGTCCAGCCGCGACACCACCGTGGGATAGGAGAGGCCCAGCACCTGCTCCACGTCCTTGATCTTCCCGCGGCAGCTCAGGAACACGCGCACGAAGGCGAGCTGCTCGGGCGACAGCCCCTGCACCCAGCCCGTGGTGAACCGCCCCTCCACCGCCGTGTCACAGGCCCCACAGCGCACACGCTCCACATGCGTGCCCTCGCCACAGACGGGACACCGGGTCGGCATGGGATGAATCGAGGTCCGAGGTGCCATATTCACCGTAAAATCAATATCGACATTGATAATATTGAGTTCCCGGGGCGTTTGCAAGAAACCCGGGCAGGACCAGGCGAGCGCGGGGGCGCCGGCGAGGGCCGCGGTCAGCGCCGCGGCCCGGTGAGGGTCCTCGGGCTCATCGGCTCTTGCTCTCGAGCCACGCCTTGGTGAAGAGGTTGGCTTCCAGCGAGCGCAGGTCGATGGACTTGATGAGGATGACGGTGGAGTTGGCCTTCTCCACCTCGTCGTAGATGCGAATCTCCTCGGGGAACCAGACGTCGGCGCCCTTGGACTCGCTGAAGAGCTTCTTCCAGCGCG
>NZ_JAAIYA010000029.1 GCF_010894405.1 Pyxidicoccus caerfyrddinensis | reverse complement strand
GCCCCACGCAGCCGGTGAGCGTCGTCACGCAGCGCCGCGAGCGCCAATCCGCACGCGTCCGCGTGCCGCACGCCTCGCAGCGCCGGCGCTCGCTGTCGACCCTCACCTCACGGGTTGCAACGGGGCGAGCAGTCGTTCGAGCCATGGCGGTATCCCCTCTCAGAAGGGCAACACCCGGGGCTCAGGCCATATTTGCCGGTGTAGTTTTTTTGCCGGGCCTTCAGTGCCGTGCGAGGGATCTGCGCACTCCATGCGCGACTCGCTGGCCTTGCACCTCGCACTGTTCCGCCGCCAGAGGGCGCAGCTCGCCCGTGTGGTGGACGGTCAGACCGAAGCCTTCCGCGCCTATGAGGCGCGCTACCGGCGGCGCACCGCCGGCTACCGGAACATCGTCACGCTGCCGTCCGTGCACCAGCAGGTGCAGGCCGCGGACGTGGTGTACGTGGGCGACTACCACACGCTCCCGCTCGCGCAGCAGACGTACCTGACGCTGGTGGAGCGCGCACTCGCCTCGGGCCGCCGCGTCGTCCTCGCGCTCGAGTGCGTGGAGGGCCGCCACCAGGCCGCGCTGGACGCGTGGCGCGCGGGCCGGCTGCCGGAGCGCGCTCTGCAGGAGCGGCTGGGGCTTCTCGCGAGCGGCAACGGCTTCGGCTCCGCCGTGGGCACGCGCGCGGTGCTCGCCTTCGCGCGGCGGCACCGGCTGGAGGTGGTGGGCATCGACCGGCGTGCGCAGGGCGAGCGCTCGCTGGCGCTGCGGGACGCGTATGCCGCTGAGCGCATCGCTCGCGCGGCCCGTGCCGAGGACCGTCCGCTGGTCATGGTGCTGGTGGGCCAGTACCACGTGGCGCCCTGCCATCTGCCGGCGCAGGTGGAGCGCGCGCTCGGCGCGGACCCGCGGCGGGGGCTCGTCGTGTACCAGAACGCGGAAGGCGTCTGGTGGCGGCTGGCGCGCGAGGGGCGCGTGGGCGCGGCCGAGGCGGTGGAGCTGGCGGACGGCGCGCTGTGCCTGCTCAACGCCTCCCCCGTCGTGTGCCAGCAGAGCTTCCTGGACTACCTGGAGGCGGAGGCCGGCGACGCGCCGCTGATGGACCGAAGCGCCGCGGAGCGGTTCCGGGAGATGTCGGAGCTCATCGGCCGGCTGGCCGGTGTGCCCGTGGTGCGGGCGCTGGACTCGGTGGACGTGGCGACGGCGGCGGACGGCGACGTGCTGGCGCGCATCCAGCGGCGCGGGCGCTTCACGCACTCGGAGCTGGCGCAGCTGCGGCGGCACATCCTGTCGCGCGAGAGCGGCTACATCCCCCGGGCACGCACGGCGTACCTCGCGTCCATGTCGCTGAACCACGCGGCGGAGGAGGCGGCGCACTTCGTCCGGCACTGCGCGGTGGGAGACGCCATGGAGGCGCCGCGCCGCGCGTCCGAGGCCTTCTACGCGCGCTGTCTGGAAGAGGCGCTCGGCTTCTTCGGCTCCAAGCTCGTCAACCCGCGGCGCACGTGTCCGGGGCTGGCCGAGTGGGCGAAGCGCTTCGGCGAGGGCCGGGGCGTGGACCGGCAGATTGCCGCCTTCGTGCTCGCGCACAAGGCCGCGGAGACGGAAGGGCCCGAGGAGGCCGTGAAGCTCCTCCCCCTGCGCAAGGACCGGCTCTTCCACGGCGTCAGCCACGCACTGGGCTACCTGCTGGGCGACAGGCTCTACCAGGCCTTCGACGCGGGCAGCGTGGCGAAGGCCGAGGTGCAGGCGCTCTTCCGCGACCCGTTCGAGGACCCGCGCGGCGCCTACTTCGCGTGGACCGGGCGCCTGGGCGCCTGAGCCGCGCCATCGAGGGCCACGAGTATGGCGACGCCCCAAGGCCTCTCGTTCCAGCGTGAGACTCTGGACGCGCGAACCACGCGCTATCGGCTCATGGAGGGCGGGACGCAGGTGTCCTGGAGCAGGTTCGCCGCGCTGCTCCGCGAGTCCACCGGGGCAGGCGACCTCCTCACCCGGACGCTCGCGGAGAGCCCTCTCGCGGCGTTCTTCTGGGAGACGCCCGCGGTCTCCGCGGCGACTCGCGAGCGGGCCTTCGAGATGGTCCTGGTCGACGCGTCCGCGCTGCGCACGGTGGTCGCCGGACCCGAGTCCTTCGCCACATACCTGACGCCGGGGCCCGCACCGGTGCGCTGCTTCGGCAACCTGGGCGGAGATGCGCGCCTGGTGGTGCCGTGTGAGCTGGGCCCCCGCCAGGCCTATGCCCACCTCGCCCGTTTCGTGCGCGAGGCTCCAGAGGCGCAGACGCGGGCGCTGTGGAGCGCTGTCGGAAGCGAGGTCGAAGCCTGGTGGGCGAGCCGCTCCGTACCCGTGTGGGTCAGCACGTCCGGGCTCGCGGTGCCCTGGCTGCACGTGCGGCTCGACGCGCGGCCGAAGTATTACTCCCACGCGCCCTACCGCTCCGAGCCCGGGTGACGCTCCCGTCAGGCTCGGAGCGCGCCGGAGCTACTGCTTCGGCTGCGCCGGCTGGCCGTCCTTCGGCTTGACGACGCTCTTCACCTTCTCCTTGAAGGCCTTCATCTTGTCCTTCATCTGCATGCGCTGCTCGTCGGAGAGCTGACCACCCGCCGCCTCGCGCTGGGCCTTCATCTCCTCGCGCAGCTGCTTGCCCTCGGTCTTGAACTGGTCGGCCTGGGCCTGGGTGAGGCGCCCCTCGGCCACCGCCTGGTCCAGCCGCTTCTCCAGGTGGAAGAACCGCCCCCCGTGCTTGTGGTGCCTGTGTCCCCTGCCCTCGTGGGTGCCCTGCGCCGTGGTGGGCGCGGGGGCCTGCGTGGGCGTGGACTCGGCGGCCAGCACCGGGACGGCGAACAGCAGCGACGCAACGACAGCGGACCGCAGGGCAGACGTCAGACGCATGATGGGGTTCTCCTCGGGTTCACGACGACGCCAGGACTTGGGCTTCCCGTCGTCTCCTGCCTGTAAGAACCCCGCGCCCGGCAAAAGGTTAAATCCCCCTCTCAGCCATGCCGAAAGGACGGGCTCCGCGAGTGCCGCCGGAGCCCGTCCTCCTGCCCTACGTCCTACCGCGTCGCGAGCTTCACCGCGCGCGTGGCGATGAAGCCGGAGAGGTACTCGGACAGCCTGTCCCCGGGGACGTGGGTGTCCTCGAAGAAGCCGGTGATGGCGAAGCCCGCGTCCGTCTGACCGCCGAGCTGGTCCTCCAGCGAGTGCGCGAAGACCAGCGGCTCGTCCTTGTACCGGGCACGCTCCTCGTCCGTGAGGCTGGTGAAGTCCGAGTAGGGCATCTTGTACTTGAGTTGCATGACGCCCTGCTGCTCCAGCGCCGGGTCAATCAGGTAGATGACCGGATTGCAGATGCCGGACAGGAGCACGCCCCCAGGGCGCAGCACGCGGTACGCCTCGCGCCACACGGGACGGATGGCGTCCACGAAGCAGTTGGAGCACGGGTGGAAGACGAGGTCGAAGCTGCCCTCCGCGAAGGCGGAGAGGTCGCGCATGTCGCCCTCCACCAGTCGCACTTCCAGGCCGTCGCGCTCGGCCACCAGACGGTCCTGCCCGAGCTGCGCCGGCGAGTTGTCCAGCACCGTCACCCGCGCCCCGGCCGCGGCGAACACCGGCGCCTGCTGCCCCCCCGCGCCCGCCAGGCACAGCACGTCCCGGCCCTTCAGGTCCCCGAACCACGCGCGAGGCACGGGCTTGTTGGGGGTGAGCACCACGCTCCACTCCCCGCGCCGCGCGGCGGCGATGACTTCCGGGCCCACCGGTACCGTCCACCGGTCACCCTTCGCCACCTGCCGGTTCCACGCCTCGCGATTGTACTGCCTCACGTCGACGTCAAGTGTCATGCAGCACCCGTCCTTCCATGCCACCGGCCACGGTGATGACCTCGCCCGTGACGTGGCCGGAGATGCGGTCAGAGGCGAGCGACACCACGACGCGCGCCACGTCCTCCGGCTGACCGACCTTGCGCAGCGGCATGGTGCGCGTCACCCGCTTCACGAACGCCGGGTCGTTCATCTTGTCGCCGTGCCGCTCCACCGCCGTCCATCCCGGGCACACCACGTTGACGCGTCCCAGCGGAGCGATGCGCCCCAATTCGTTCTTCAGGCTCTTCACGAAGCCGCCCGCCAGCGCGCCCTTCGCGGCCGCGTAGTCCGAGTGCCCCGCCTCGCCGAACAGCCCCGCCGTGGAGCTGATGATGACGATGTTGCCCGTGCCCGTGGTGGCCACGTGCCGCAGGAAGGCGCGGCAGCTCAGGAACACGCTGTCCAGGTTCTCCGCCAGCGTGCGGCGCCAGCGCTCCAGCGACATCTGCCACACCGGCTCGTCGGGCCTTGGCCATACGCCCGCGTTGCACACCAGCACGTCCAGCCGCCCCAGCGCGGACACCGCCGCGGGCACCAGCGCGTCCACGTCCGCCTCCACCGTCAGGTCCGCCCGCACCGCCGCGCCGCCCACCTCGCGCGCCAGCGCCTCCGCCCCCTTCGCGTTGGAGTGGTAGTGCACCGCCACCTTCGCGCCCTCCTCGTGGAAGGCGCGGGTCAGCGCCGTGCCAATGCCCCCCGCTCCGCCCGTGACAAGAACGCCCCTGCCCTTCAGCTCCGTGTCCATTCGGTCAACCTTCCTGGGCCCTGCGTGCGCTGGAGGCCAGACATACCCGTGGCGTGCCCGGGAGCTCCAGCGAGCACGGGACGGTGGCTCCTGACGATGATTCGGGGGGTGGACCCGGGCCGGGCATGGCCCGGGTCCCTGCTTCGCTCAGGCGAGGCGCAGCAGCTTGCGGGCCTGCTCGGGCGTGGCCGGCTCGCGGCCATTCGCCCGGGCGCGCTTCGCGGCCTCGGCGACCAGCTCCCAGTTGCCCTTCGCGAGCACGCCCTTGGACACGTAGATGTTGTCCTCCAGGCCCACGCGCGCGTTGCCGCCGCGCTTCGCCGCCTCGTCCACGTAGGGCAGCTGGTGACGGCCCACGCCCGCCACCGTCCAGGTGGAGCCCTCCGGCAGCGAGGCAATCATCAGGTCCAGCACCTCGGCCCGAGGCTGCAGCGTGCCCGGCACTCCCAGCACGAAGTCGAAGTGCGCCGGCAGGTCCACCAGCCCTTCCTTCGCGAGGTAGCGGGCCTCGTCAATCATGCCTACGTCGAAGCACTCCAGCTCCGGCCTCAGGCCGATGGCGCGGATGCGCTTCGCGATGTCCCGCACGAGCGGGCGCGGGTTCCAGAATACGTCCTCGCCGAAGTTCACCGTACCCGTGGTGAGCGTGGCCATGTCCGGCTTGTCCGGCCCGGTGAGCGTCAGCGGGCCGCAGCGCTGGTCCACCGTCATTCCCACCGCGCCGCCGGTGGACGTCTGGATGAGCACGTCCGTGCGCTTGCGGATGGCGCGGATGGCGGCGCGGAACAGCTCCGCGTCCTGCGACGGCTTGCCGTCCGCCGTGCGCACGTGCAGGTGCACCATGGCGGCGCCGGCCTCGCGGCAGCGCACCGCGTCCTCGGCGATCTCCTCCGCGGTGATGGGCAGATTCGGGTTCTGCTCGCGCGTCGTCTCCGCGCCGACCATCGCCGCGGTGATGACCATGGGAGTGCTCATCGCTGACCTCGCTGCTTGTCCTTCGGAACCACGCAGGTGCCCGAAGCACGGCACACCACCACCGGCTCCTGCAACAGGTCCGCCGCCGAATCGTTCACGTCCGTGCGCGGCCGGATGACCTTGCGCGCCTCGAAGCGCATCTTCCGCGACGTGTTGCCCGCGCTGACAATCTCCCCTTCCGCCTCGATGAAGTCCCCGGCGTACACGGGCGCGAGGAACTCCACCGAGTCGTAGGCGCGGAACAGCCCCTCGTCGCCGTCGCTGCGGATGCACAGCTCCGTGGCCACGTCGCCGAAGAGGCCCAGCATGCGCGCGCCGTCCACCAGGTTGCCGCCGTAGTGCGCGTCATGGCTGCTCATGCGCAGGCGGATGATGGCCTTGGTCCCCGTGCTCACGTGGGCTCTCCCTGGTAGTGCATGCCGTGCGGCTCCTTGCCTTCCTTCTTCAGGAGCGCATGGACGATGTAGTTGGCCACGTCCGACGGCTTCGTGCCCGGACCGAAGCCGGCGTCGAAGCCCAGCTCCAGCGCCAGCTTGTGGTCCACGCGCGGCCCGCCCAGCAGCAACTGCACCTTGCCGTGGATGCCCGCCGCCTTCGCCGCGTCGATGAACTGGCGCGAGTTGTCCTTGTGCACGTCGCGCTGCGTGACGACCTGGCTCACCAGAATCGCGTCGGCGTTCTTCGCCAGCGCCTTCTTGATGAGGTCCTCGTTGGGCACCTGGCTGCCCAGGTTGTACGCCTCGAAGCCGGGGTAGCGCTCCAGGCCGTAGTCGCCCGCGTAGCCCTTCATGTTGAGGATGGCGTCGATGCCCACCGTGTGCGTGTCCGTGCCGGTGCACGCGCCGAACACGACGATGCGCCGGCCCACCTTCTCCTTGATGAAGGCGTTGAGGTCGTCGAAGGACATCTTCTTGACGATGACCTCGGGCACGTCGATTTCGGCGTAGTCCAGGTACATGCCCGAGCGGGCGTAGACGACGAAGAACGTGTAGTTGTCGGCCGCGCGCTCGGCGGCGGCGACCTTCACGTCGGAGAACCCCATCTTCTTCGCGAAGACGGCGGCGGCCTCCTTGGCCTTCTCCGACAGCGGCACCGGCAGGGTGAACGACAGCTGCACCACGCCGTCGTCGCGCCGGTCGCCGTAGGGACGGATGATCTGCTTGCTCGGCTTCACCATCGGCTCATTTCCCCCCGGCTCGCTGCAGCTTCACGCTGGTGCCCACCTTGTCCGCCAGCGGACCGAACCGCTCCTTCTTCCCCTGCTCCAGGTAGAAGACGACGGACCACGTCGTGCGGCCGTCACAGCCCACGTACGTCACCGTGTCCACCACGCCGCCAGAGGGCGCTGTGTCTGAGTCCAGCCGCTTCGCCGCCGGCTGCCCGCCCACCTTCATGCGCTCCCAGTTGGCACCGCCAATGGACTTGACGATCTTGTCCACGCACGTGTCGCCCTTCATGCCCGCGGTCTGCACCGCGCCCACGTCCAGCAGGAAGTAGGCGTCACCGCTGGGCGCGGTGAACTTGTTCGTGCCGTCCTCCGTCGAGCGGGTCCAGGCCGCCGGCACCTGGAGGGACACGTTCTTCACCTGGAACTGCGCCAGTGCATCCGCGGAGCCACCAGCAGCCACCACCACGGCGAGAATCGTACCGAGCATCACGCTGCCTCCAGGAGTTCCAGGAACGGGTTGAAGTAATCCGGCGCCTTCTCCAGCACGCCATCCAGGCCCTTGCCGCCAGTCTCTTCGCGCTTCACGTCGCCGAAGTGGCCCTTGCCGATGGCCGCCACCATGCCCTCGTCACGGCACTCCTGGAGGAGCTTCATCGCCTGGCCGAACACCTCGCGGGCCCGGTTGGCGATCTTCCCGTCCTCGCGAACGGTGAACTCCTCGTCGATGCCGCGCGCCGCGCGGTGGATGTACGAAGCCGACTTGAGTGCCACGTACCGGTCCGCGAGCAGCGGCGTGTGCATGGCCTCGGTCATCATGCCCAGCAGCTGGATGCCCTGCCGCGTCCAGATGGCCACCAGGTCCGCCATCACGTCGTACGCGTGGCTGAAGAAGATGTCCGTCTCCTTGTGCTTGGTGGGCGGCATGTACTTCAGCGGCGCATCCGGGAAGCAGCGGCGCACCAGCATGGCCTGCGACAGCTCCAGCAGCAGCGTGTCGTCGCGGTACGGGTCGATTTCGTACGAGTGGCCGATGCCCAGCTGCCAGTCCTTGAGGCCCGCGCGCTTGGCGAAGCACTCGTTGATGAACTGGCTGGCGATGACGGTGTGGGCCGCGTCGTACGCGTCCGCGGTGGTGATGTAGTTGTCCTCGCCGGTGTTGATGATGATGCCGGCCATGGCGCAGATGCGGCGGCTGAAATACTGGTCGATGAACGTGCGCCGCATGTTGATGTCGCGGAAGAGGATTCCGTACATCGCGTCGTTGAGGAGCATGTCCAGCTTCTCGTAGGCCGCGCAGAAGGCGATCTCGGACATGCAGAGGCCGGACGAGTAGTTGGTGAGCTGGATGTAGCGCTTGAGCTTGCGGCTCTCCTCGTCCAGGGCCTCGCGCATGATGCGGAAGTTCTCCTGGGTGGCGTACGTGCCGCCGTAGCCCTCGGTGGTGGCACCGTGGGGCACGTAGTCCAGCAGCGACTGCGCGGTGGACCGGATGACGGCGATGACGTCCGCGCCGGCCTGGGCGGCGGCCCGGGCCTGGTCCACGTCGTCGTAGATGTTGCCCGTGGCGACGATGACGTACTTGTGCGGCGCGGGCGACATGGGGAACTGCTTCCGGAGCTCCTCGCGCTGGGCGATGCGGGACTTCATGTCCTCCATCGCGGCGCGGGCCTCGGCGCGGACCTCCTCGCGGAGGTTCTGCTCCTGCTCGGGCGGCAGGGCACCGAGCTTGTCCGTGGGCAGCGCGGTCAGCTTCTCCACGGCCTCCAGCGGGCTCTTGGCGCCCAGGTGCAGCGCGCGGCCGTACCAGTAGGCGGCGCCCTTGTTGAGCACCCCGGCGGCCTTGAGCTTGTCGACCATCAGGTTGGCGAGCGGCACGCCTCGCGCGCCTGCTCCGGAGATGCCGAAGAAGCGCAGCACGGTGCGCTCGGTGGATACGGTGGTGTTGCGGCGGATGAGGTCGAAGATCGGGTTGACGATCTCCTCCGCCAGCTTGCGCGCGTGGTCGATCTGCGCGTCTTCAATGAACGGGCCTGGCATGCGCGCACATTACCCGCCCAAGCGCCCACCGGAAGCGGCGAAGCGTACCAGCAGCGCCCTGGCGCACCGCATTATCGGTTCACGGAGACTCGCACCGGCGGAACGGTGCGAGCCTCCACCGGCAAATCGGTGATTCACCGGCATTTCGGTGAAAGCGACTCGTCTCGACAACCAACCCATTGATAACACTGGGCCTATATGGCCGGCACGGGCCGTGCTGTGGAGCGCGGCGTCTCACCCCCGACAACGAGGAAGACCCCGTGCAATTCCGCTCCCTGCTGCTGACGGCGACGCTCCTTGGCGGTCCGGCCTTGGCCGAGACTCCGCCCCCCCTCACCACCGACTCCGGCTCCCCGGTGGGGACCAACCAGAGCTCCAAGACGGCCGGCCCCCGGGGCGGCGTGCTGCTGGAGGACTTCCACCTCATCGAGAAGCTGGCCCGGTTCGACCGGGAGCGCATCCCCGAGCGCGTCGTCCACGCGCGTGGCACCGGCGCCTACGGCACCTTCGAGAGCTACGACAACTTCTCCAACCTCACGCGCGCGTCCATCTTCTCCGCCAAGGGCAAGAAGACGCCGATGTTCGTGCGCTTCTCCACGGTCATCCACCCGTCGGGCTCGCCGGAGACGCTGCGCGACCCACGCGGCTTCGCGCTGAAGTTCTACACGGACGAGGGCAACTGGGACCTGGTCGGCAACAACCTGCCCGTCTTCTTCATCCGGGACGCCATCAAGTTCCCGGACATGGTGCACTCGCTCAAGCCGTCGCCGATTACGAACAAGCAGGACCCGAACCGCTTCTTCGACTTCTTCTCGCACCAGCCCGAGTCGACCCACATGCTCACGCAGGTCTACTCGGACCTGGGCATTCCGGCGAGCTACCGGCAGATGGACGGGCACGGCGTGCACTCGTTCAAGTTCGTCAACGCGAAGGGCGAGTACAAGTACGTCAAGTTCAACTGGGCCTCGCAGCAGGGCGTGAAGGGTCTCAACACCCCCGACGAGGTCGCCCGCACCGTCGCGCAGGACTTCCAGCACGCCACCACGGACCTGTACGGCTCCATCGGCGCCGGGAAGTTCCCCTCGTGGGAGCTGTCGGTGCAGGTGCTGGACCCGAAGGACCTGGAGAAGTTCAGCTTCGACCCGCTCGACGCGACGAAGGTGTGGCCCGAGGACAAGGTGCCCGCCGTCAAGCTGGGGAAGTTCACGCTGAACAAGATGCCGGACAACTTCTTCGAGGAGACCGAGCAGGCGGCGTTCTCCCCCGGCGTCATGCCCCCGGGCATCGAGCCCTCCGAGGACCGGCTGCTGCAGGGCCGCCTCTTCTCCTACGCGGACACCCAGCGCTACCGCATCGGCGCCAACTACCAGTCGCTGCCCGTCAACCGCGCCAAGGCCCCGGTGAACAGCAACAGCCAGGCCGGCTCCATGAACTTCGCCAACACGAAGTCGGACGTGAACTACGAGCCGAGCGTCACCCGTGAGACGCAGGACGCGCCGGCCTACCTGCTGTCGAGCGCCCCGCTGAACGGGACGACGCAGCAGCGCGGCATCGAGAAGACGGACAACTTCTCGCAGGCGGGCGCCTTCTACTCCGCGCTCGACGCGGGGGCGAAGGAGCGGCTGGTGAAGAACATCGCCGCGGACCTGGGCCAGGTGAAGGATGCGCGCGTGAAGGCCCGCATGGTGGGGCACTTCCTCATGGCCAACGCCGACTACGGCACGCGCCTGGCGAAGCTGGTGGGCGTGAAGGTGGATGACGCGAAGGCGGCCGTGGCTCCTCTGGCGTCTCGCTGAACGTCGCTGTCGTACCGGGCCCCGGCGCGCTGTTCCGGCCGGGGCCCGCTGTTTCCCGCTGCTCTGTCTGAGAGAGGGCCGTGGTGGACACACCCGGGTAACCCTCATCCCGGCTCTCTCTCACGTGGAGCGCGGCTTCTGGAGGACTCCATGGTTCGCAAGCTGCTGCTCGGAACGCTCGGTCTGGTGGTGCTGGTGTGCGCGGTGCTCACCGCGTCGTGGCTCTCCCTTCGCTCGGCGCCCGCGCCCGAGGGACGGTTGCTGGCGACGAGCGAGGCGGAGCGCTACCTGCTCGAGGCCGCTCGCGCCGGGGACGTGGAGGTCGTCACCGGCCTCATCAAGGCCGGCACGCCGGTGGAGGCTCGCGACGCGCGGGGCTTCTCGCCGCTCATCCTCGCCGCGTACCACGGACACACGGACACGGTGCGCGCGCTGCTCGCCGCGGGCGCGGATGCCTGCGCCGGTGACAACCGCGGCAACACCGCGCTGATGGGCGCGGCCTTCAAGGGCTACGCGGACATCGTCGGGCTGCTCAACCAGCAGCAGTGCGCGGTAGACCAGACCAACCGCTTCGGCCAGACGGCGCTGATGTTCGCCTCGCTCTTCGGCCGCAAGGAGGTGGTGGAGCAGTTGCGCAAGCAGGGCGCCTCGGCCGAGGTGCGCGATGCGAGCGGCCGGTCCGCTCGCGACTGGGCGGCGACGCAGGAGCCCGCGGCGCCCGTGGCCCCCGCCCCTCTGGAGCCCTCCGCTTCGGCGCGGTGAGGCGACGAAGCGGAATCAGGACGCGTCAGACGTACCGCGTGGCGAAGAGCTGGAGCAGTGCCGGCTCGGTGCGCAGCAAGTCGAGCGTCAGCGCGGCGTGGTTGGGCACGTAGCCGTTGCCCACAATCATGCTCACGTCCTTGCCCACGCCCTCCGCGCCCAACGCCGCGGCGGTGAAGCTGGTGGCCATGGAGAAGAAGATGGCCGTGCCCCCGTCCTTCACGGACAGGATGGTGGCCATCTCCGTGTTGCCCACGCTGGCGCAGTTGACCACCAGGTCACAGAGCTGACCGCCCGTCGCCTTGCTCACCGCCTCCATCACGTCCACGCCCTGCGTCGCGTCCACCTTCAGCGCCACGTCACACAGGCCGATGGACGACAGCAAGTCCAGCGCGCCCTGCGACACGTCCAGGGCAATCAGCTTGCCGCGGCTCTCCAGGTTGCGCCGGGCCTGCGCCAGGCACAGCGCGCCGCTCTTGCCCGCGCCCAGCACCGCCACCGTCATCCCCGGCCGCACGTGACGCGCCACCAGCGCGGGCGCTCCGCACACGTCCAGCGCCGCCAGCGCCAGCGTGTCCGGCATGTCCGACGGCAGCTTCGCGTAGATGCCGCTGGCGAACAGCAGCGCGTGCCCGCGGATGTCCACGCGGTCGATGTCCGCGTGCACCGCCTTCACCTCTTCAATCACCAGCGGCGTCAGCGTGAGGCTCACCAGCGTGGCGATGCGGTCGCCCACCTTGAGCAGCTCGCGCGCGGGATGCCGCGGGCCCATCTCCTTCACGCGGCCAATCAACATGCCGCCCGAGCCCGTCACGGGGTTCTGCATCTTCCCCCGCTCGCGGACGATTTCCTGGATGCGCGCGCCGATGCGCGCCGGGTCTCCGCCCACCTCGCCCTTGATCTGCTTGAAGGAGGCCGCGTCGATGTTGAGGCTCTCCACGTCGATGAGCAGCTCCGCCTCGCGGCACGGCAGCGAGGGGTCCAGCTTCCGCGCGCGCTGCGGCAGTACGCCAGTCTCTCCGACGACGCGGGACAGCCCATAGAGGTCGATGCCCATGTTCCCGTCTCCCTGAAGGTCCGAGCGCCATGCCACGAGGCGCGCACGGTGCTGCGTCTATCCGCTCCCCCCAGGCAAAGGCCAGCACCACGTCAACCCACCCCGCCCCCTTCCGTCCCGGAGTGGCAGGTTGGCGCCGCTGCCACACCCCCGTGGCACTCCTGCCACGGCCGCCACCCACCCCGTCCCGCCAAGCCCGCGAGCTTCCGAGGGAATCACCGTCCGCGAGGGCTGGCCCGTGCGATGCAATAGGGAGCAGGCATGGACTCCCACCTCACCTCCCGCGCCCGGGTCCTCATCGCGAGCGCCCTGGCCCTGACGCTGCTTCCGCTGCCTTGCGGTGCCGTCTCGGTCTCCCAGGAGGTCTTCGCGCGGCGCGCCGACATTCCCGACGCCCACCTGCGCGGCGTCACGCACGTGGTCTGCGCCACCTTCCCCGAGGACGGTGTGACCGAGGTGCCCCAGTACGAGCGCCGGAGCCTCGGCTTCCAGCCGGCCGGCACCCTACCTCGCGCACGGACCGCGCCACTGAGCCGCTGGGTGGACCCCGGTGGTTCACAAACGGACTGCTACCCCGCCTTCGCGTACGAGCGCGCCAACGAGCACGGCGTGCCCGTCCAGTACGCCCACGTCATCCTCGACATCCAGACCGGGCGGAAGGCCTGGCTCCGCGACGGCGGAGCGGACGATGCGAAGGCGGTGTGGGTCACCATCGAGAGCCTGCGCCCGCTGGAGGCCTTCGAGGACATGGGCGTCGAGTTCGACAAGCTCCGCCGCGAGGACCAACCGCCCCTCGTCTTCCTCGCGGAGCCCCGGGATGACGCGAGCGAAGTGCAGGTCTCCCTGCACTACGAGCAGGTCTCCCTGGGCAAGCGCGTGGGGGACTTCGCTGAGGTGATCGTGTTCGACGAGGAGAGCCAGCAGCAGCGGCATCGCGGCTGGGTGCGGCTGGTGGACGCGCAGGGCACGCTGCTCCTCTGGCCCGCCAACTACCCGTCGCACGGGTGCTGAAGCCCGTGCGACGCGCCTCCGCGCGGACGGCTCAGTCGCGCGCCAGCTTCGGCACCAGCACCGCCAGCGAGCGCTCGAAGCGGTAGGACACGCCGGAGTGCCCGTCCTCGAACTCCTCGTGCACCAGTTCGACGCCGGCACCCTTGAGGTCCTCGGCGAGCATGCGCGTGCCCCAGCGGATGTTGAACTCGTCGCGGGTGCCGCAATCGAGGAACACCGTCTTGAGCTTGCGGAACGAGTCCAGGAACTTGGGCACGAAGCGCACCGGGTCGTGCACCAGCCAGCGGTTCCACACGTCCAGCTTGATGCGGCCCGTGTTCGCGTCGAAGGGCAGCTCCACGTTGAGCGGCTCGCCCTTCTTCGGCGAGTACGCGGCGGCCATCGCCAGCGTGTTCACCACCGGGAAGTCGTCGCCGCGCATCTTCGTCTCGCGCACGCGCTTGCGGAACTCGCCGTGCCACGCGTCCACGCCGCCCGACTTCAGCAGCGAGGCCGCCGCCTTGGGCAGGTCTGGCAGGTAGCAGTACTCGAAATACGAGTCCGCCGCGTGCGCGCCCAGGTGCGAGAAGAGCTCCGGGTGGTAGCGGCCCATGACGAGCGCGCCGTAGCCGCCGGAGCTGTGGCCCACCACCGCGCGCGAGGCCGCCTTGGGCAGCGTGCGGTAGGTGCGGTCCACGAAGCCCAGCACGTCCTTGGCCAGGTAGTCGCGGTAGCGGCCGATGGCGTCGCTGTTCACCCACTGGCTGCCGCCGAGCGAGGTCCACCCGTCGGGGAACACGCCGATGGCGGGGGGCAGCGCGCCGGACTCGATGAGCGCGTCCATGCGCTCGGGCACGGTGGGGCCGAAGCCCGCGGCGTTCGTCCACGTGCCGCCGCTGTTGCCGAAGGCGTGCAGGAAGTAGACGACGGGGTAGCGCCGGTCTCCCTCGCCATAGCCCGGTGGCAGGTACACGGTGAGCCGTCGCCGGGCCGGGTCGCCCAGCGGGTTGGCCTCCAGCGCGGGCGATTGCAGCTCGCGCGTCTCCAGCTGTCCCTTCATGAGTTTCCCCCTCCGAGGGCCCGCCGCTAGGCGCGCGAGCCGGGTTGCTTGCCGAGGACCTTCATCACCGCCTGCAGGTCCTCCCACGCCTTGCGCTTCTCCGCCGGGCTGCGCAGCAGGTACGCGGGGTGGAAGGTGGGCATGAGCTGGATGCCCTCGTACGTGCGCCAGTTGCCACGCATGCGGGTAATCGGCGTGCTGTCGCGCAGCAGCGTCTGCGCCGCGAACTTGCCCAGCGCCACCACCACCTTCGGCTGGATGGCCGCGAGCTGCGCGCGCAGGAAGGGCTCGCACGCCGCGATTTCATCCGGCTCCGGGTTGCGGTTGCCGGGCGGGCGGCACTTCACGACGTTGCAGATGTAGACGTCGTCGCGCCGGAAGCCCATGGCTTCAATCATCTTCGTCAGCAGCTCACCCGCCGCGCCAACGAAGGGAACGCCCTGGAGGTCCTCGGTCTCGCCCGGGCCCTCGCCCACGAAGACCAGCTCCGCGCGCGGGTTGCCCGAGCCGAACACGATGTTCTTTCGCGTGCTGCACAGCTTGCAGCGCTGGCAGTCGCCCAGCTCGCGGCGGATCTGATCCAGCGTCGGACGCTCGCCGTTCGCCATCCCCGGAAGCTGTCCGGGAGGCCGGGGCGCCTGCTGTGGCACGTCCAGGAGCATGCCCGCGCTCCCCGCCGGGGCAGGACGCGAAGCCGGCGCCCGGGCGGACGGAGGAGACCCGGTGGGCCCCGTTACCGCGGGGCGCATCGGCGCGCCGGTGTGGCCGTTCGGTGTGGAGGGGCTCTGCGCAGCCATCGGCGACGGGGCAGGCCCGCCACGGCCCGTCAGGCCCGCGGCCGGCGCGGCCACCGGCGCGCCTGTGCTCTCGGGAGCAAGCGGGGGCCTTGCCATCGGAGGCGCGCTCGGAGGCCGGGCGGCGGGCGGCGGACGCGCCGGAGCGGCGGCTTCCGACGTGCCGTTGCCCCGGGACAGGAGCGAGCGCAGCGAGGGCGCGGAGCGCTGGAGCTCGGACGCCGCCTTCGCGTCAATCATCAGGACGCGGCCGGAAGCCTCCTCCTGCCAGAGCAGGTGGCGTCGCACCTCGTCCAGCACGGCGCTCAGTTCCTGCGAGGAGTCGGGCAAGTCGTCGTTCACGTTGACTGGATCGGTAGCGGAGGAAGGGGTCCAGCGCAAGGAAGCGACCGGTGGCCTCGGCAGTACGCTTACCTCGGCGCCGAGCCCGGCGTCACTCCCGGAGTCACCCTCACTCTGTCGCTCCAGGCGGGCTCACAGTGTGGGCGGAACGTCCCGGGTTCTTCGTCACGGAGTGGACGGACGCGCCGCGCCGTGCTCGATGAGTCCTCCGTGCCTCGCCGCGCGACCCTGGCGTCCGCTTCGAGGCCTCGCACGGAAGGAGCCGCACCCATGGAGCCTCTCAATCCGGACTACCGCCAGGACACCGAAGAGCTCTTCCGCTCGGCCGCGTTCGTCGTAGAGCTGGGCATCCAGCCCACCTCCATCCTCCCGGGTGAAGTCGACACGCGCCTGGTGGTGCAACCCCGCCACCTCCAGCAGGACGGCGTCATCCACGCGGGCGTACAGGCGACGCTGGCGGACCACACCGCGGGCGCCGCGGGCTTCACCGCCGTGAAGAAGGGGCAGCGCGTGCTGACCACCAGCTTCACCGTCCACCTGCTCCAGGCGGCCATGGGGGAGGAATTGCGCTGCAAGGGGCGCGTGCTGCGCGCCGGACGCCGACTCATCGTCGCCGAGTCCGAGGTGCATGCCGTCTCCGGCGGACAGACGAAGCTCGTCTCGAAGGCCACCATCACGCTCGCGGTGATGGAGCCCCGGTAGCCTGGACCTGGAGCCCTACCGACGGGGCACCAGGAGCAGCTCGAGGATGGCGCGGGCCACCTCGTGCTTGCTGCCCTGCATCTCCTGCTGGAGTCCCGCGCGCGTGAGCAGCGTCACGCGGTTGGTGTCCGTGCCGAAGCCCGCGCCGGGCGCCGTCACGTCGTTGGCAACGATGGCATCCAGCCCCTTGCGCTCCAGCTTCTCCCGCGCGTGCTCCAGCACCCGCTCCGTCTCCGCCGCGAAGCCCACCAGGAGCGGCCGCTTCGCGCTCCCCGCCACCTTCCGCGACGCCTCCGCCAGCACGTCCGGCGTGCGCACCAGCCGCAGCGACTCCGGCGTGGGGGACGTCCCCTTCTTCACCTTCTGCGGCGCGCGCGCCTCCGGCCGCCAGTCGCTCACCGCAGCGGTGGCGATGAACGCGTCCACCGCCTCCACGCGCGAGAGCACCTCGCGCGCCATGTCGTCCGCGCTCACCACGTCCACCACCGTCAGCCCGCCGCGCTCCACCGGCCCCACCGGGCCCAGCACCACCGTCACCTCGGCGCCCAGGCTCCGCGCCGCGTGCGCGAGTGCCAGCCCCATCTTCCCCGTGGACGGATTCGAGATGAACCGCACCGGGTCCAGGAACTCGCGCGTGGGGCCCGCCGTCAGCAGCACCTTCTTCCCCGCGAGCGGCCCGGCGCCGAAGCGCGCCGCCACCGCCTCGGCAATCCTCGGCACGTCCGCGAGCCGCCCCTCACCCACGTCACCGCAGGCCAGCAGCCCCGCGCCCGGCCCCACCTGGCTGAAGCGCGGATGCGCCAGCAGCGCCGCCACGTTCTCCTGCGTCATCGCGTTGTCCCACATGGCCACGTTCATCGCGGGGGCCAGCACCACCGGGCCGCGGAAGGCCAGCAGCGACGTCGTCACCGCGTCGTTCGCCATGCCCGCGCGGATGCGCGCCAGCAGGTCCGCCGTGGCCGGAGCCACCACGAAGGCCTCCGCCCAGCGGGCCAGGTCCAGGTGCCCGAAGTTCCCCTCCTGGGCCGGGTCGAAGTAGTCCGTGAGGACGGGGTGGCCGCTGAGGGCCTGGAAGGTGAGCGGGGTGACGAACTGCCGCGCGGACTCCGTCATGGCCACGCGCACCTCCGCCCCGGCCCGTCCCAGCTCGCGCACCAGGTCGCACGCCTTGTACGCCGCGATGCCGCCGCCCACGCCGACGACCACCCGGCGGCCCTTCAGTGCCGTCACGTCCATGCGGCTTCCTAATGCGCACGCCCGCTGGCTCGCAACCCGCGCCGCACGGCGGTGCCGCCGCCTCAACGCCCCAGCGCCACCTCGCCACGCGAGGGCACGTCCACCACGCGCACCTCCGGCCCGCCGGGCGTCTCCACGTGGAAGTGGCCCCACACCAGCGTGTACCGCCCCGGGGGCAGCCCGTTGATGACCACCGTCTCCCCGCGCGGCTGGTACACGAGCTGCGCCCAGCGCGAGCGCATCATCGCCGTGGACGGCGGGTTGCCCACGTCGGACACCTCCCCCGCCACCACCCAGAGCGCCTTGCCGCGCTCGGGCATGAGCTGCACGGTGAGGGACGCAGTGCCCGGCGCGGGCCCCAGGTCCAGGTGCATCTCCGCGCCGGCCACCTGCACCACCAGTGTCGGCTCGCCGGAGAACTCGCGGTTGGCGCCGAGCGCGAAGCGGTAGCTGCCCGGAGACACCTCCACGCTGTAGGCGCCGTCCGGACCGGTGACGATGGTGAGCGGCTCGCTGCGGTCGGCGTTCACCGCCTCCACCTCGAAGCCCGCGGCGGGTTGCCCGCTGGCCAGGTACACCCGGCCGCTCAGCCGCGTGGCCTGCCGCAGCGTCAGCTCCACCGGGCCGCGCGCGCCACGCTCCAGCGACTGCGTCCCGCTCAGCCGGCCCTTGCGCGCGGACACGGTGAAGCGCGGCACGTACGGCGGACTGGCCAGCGTGAAGCTGCCGTCCGGGCCCGACATCACCGACTCGTCGCACACGTCGCACGTCACCACCGCGTCCGCCACCGTCCCGCCGCCCGCGTCGCGCACGACGCCGGAGATGCTGGGCAGCTTCTCCAGCACCAGGTCTCCCAGGTCCGGCGCCAGCGGGCGGTCCACCATCATCGGCTCGTAGCCCGGCGCGTTCACCGCGGCGATGATGCGCTCGCCCGCCGCGGCCAGCGGCAGCTCGAAGCGGCCATCCGGGCTGTTCACCTCGTGCTCGTCCACGTGGTAGCGGCGCACCGGCGCGCCGTCGCTCCCGACGACGCGCCCACGGAAGACGTCGCGACGCTTGAGCACCACACGCACCGGCGGGCCGCCGGCCTTGCCCTCGGCGCGCTCCACCTGGTCGTAGCTCGGGTGCCTCGCCTCCAGGCGGTAGCCGCGGTCCGGGCGCAGCGAGCGGAACTCGAAGTGGCCGCGCGCGTCGCTCTGCACCGGCTCGGAGCCGCGAGGCACCACCACCAGCGTGGCGCCCTCCACGGGGGCGCCCTGCCCGTCCACCACGTCACCCGACAGTG
Source organism: Pyxidicoccus caerfyrddinensis (assembly GCF_010894405.1). Lineage (GTDB taxonomy): Bacteria > Myxococcota > Myxococcia > Myxococcales > Myxococcaceae > Myxococcus > Myxococcus caerfyrddinensis. Next base: position 155,881 of record NZ_JAAIYA010000029.1, on the reverse strand, counting down.
GCGCGCCGGGCTTCAGCTCCACCTCGAGCTTCAGCGTCTGCCCGTCCTCCAGCGTCACCTGCTTGCGGTCCGAGGGCAGGTAGTCCGGGTGCGAGGCCACCATCCAGTACGTCCCCGCCGGCATGCCGCGCATGGGCACCATGCCGTCCGAGCCCGACGAGCGGTCGCTCCGGAAGATGCCCTCCTGCTCCACCCACAGCACCACGTCCGCGCCCTCCACACGGCGGCCGGCGGAGGACACCGTCACCTCCAGCGCCGCGCGAGGCTCCAGCGCCAGTTGCACCCCGCTGGCGGGCGCCGTCACCTTGAGCTGCCCGCCACCCCACTCCGAGTGGTGCGCGTGCAGCTCGTACAGGCCCGCGGTGGGCACCTGCGCCGCGAAGCGCCCGTCCGCGTCGGCCAGCACCGACTCGCCGGTGGGCTGCACCAGCACGGAGACGCTCGGCGCGGGCCGGCCGTACTGGTCCAGCACCTGCCCGCTGATGAGCGTGGCGCGCTCCATCTCCAGCTCGAGCGACGTCTCGCCCTCCACCACCTTCGCGGGGAGCTGCGCGTCGCGAAAGCCCTCCGCGTGGCCTTCCAGCACGTAGTCGCCGGCGGCCAGGGGGCCCAACTCCATCAGCGCCCCGGTGCCCCCACGCTCGCGCCGGATGAGCTCGCCCTGGGCCGTGCGCAGCAGCAACTCCGGCTGGGGCACCGGCTCGCCCTGCTCGTCCACCACCGTGACGAGCAGCTTGCCGGCGACCTCCAATTCCAACGTCACCTGGGTGACGCGCGCGTCCAGCGTCAGCGTGCGCGGCGCGGCCCCCAGCCCGGGCGCCTCCGCCGTCACCACCACCGCGTCCGGGTACAGGCCGGTGAAGCGCAGCGGCTCGCCCTTCGTGCTCAGCTCGCGCGACAGGTGGTCGGCGCGCAGCCGCACCGTGGCCGCCGCGGGCTGGCCGTTCCGGGTGACGCGCACCTCCAGCGTGCGCGCGGGCGTCAGCTTCAGGCGCACCGGCTGCGGGCCCGCTTCCACCTGCGACTCCACCGCGGGCAGGAAGCCCTCCGCCGTGGCCAGCACGTAGAAGGGCCCTTCTCCGAGCCCGTCCAGGGAGAAGACGCCGTCCGCGCCCGCCGTCGCCTCGAAGGGTAGCGGGACACGGCGGGACACCGCGTGGACGTGCGCGCCCCGCACGGGCTGGCCCGCGTCGTCCACCACCTGCCCGCCAATGCTCCGCAGCGGCGGGAGGAACAGCTCCACCGGGTCTCCGGGGGCGGCGCGATCTCGAAGGGCCACGCCCAGCCCGGGCGCCTTCGCCCAGACGGAGAAGGACACGCCCGCCAGGTGCTCGAAGCGGAAGCGGCCCTGCGCGTCCGTCGTCGCGGTGGCGCGCGGGGTGAGGAAGCCGTGCTGGTGCTCGAAGAAGGCCAGCGTCTGCAGCGAAGTCTCTCGCGCCTGGCACGACAGCAGGGCCTGCCCGCACTCGTCGCAGCGCACGTCCGCGAGCGTCTTCTCGGCGCTGGCGGACAGGGACACTTCGGCGCCCTCCACCGGACGCCCCGCCGAGTCCAGCACCCGTCCCGCCAGGGCGAGGCCCTCGTTGGCGCCGGACGACACGTCCACCGCGGAGAAGGTGGGCAGGGCCGCCGACTTCGGCGTCTCGGAGGAGGTGTCGGACGTCCGGGCGCTGGAGGCCGGTCCCGAGGCGAACCACGCGGCCCCCGCCACCAGCAGAGCCACCGTCAACCCTATGAGAATCCAGTTGCGCATGCGCACGCCGCGAGGACCATAGCCCGCGGTGGGGCCCGGAACGGGCAATTCCCGGTGGAAATTCCGGACGCGTCCTTTCTCGGACGCTCCCCGTGCCGCCGACGCGCGTTAGTGCTTGCCCTCAAGGGCGTCCAGCCGCTTCTCCACGTTGTCGAAGCGCTCGCTCGTGGACTCCGCCAGGGTGCCCAGCAGCCGCGCCATGCGCCCCGCGTGCGTTTCCATGCGCAGGAAGCGCTCGTCCACGGAGCGCAGCCTCACCACCACGGCTTCCAGGGTCGTCGTCGTGGACTCCATGGTCACCAGCATGGAGTCCGTGGTCGTTTGCATGGAGGCCATGGTCGTTTGCATCGAAGCCATGTTCGTTTGCATGGACGCCATGTTGGTTTGCATGGAGGCCATGTTGGTTTGCATGGAGGCCATGTTGGTTTGCATGGAGGCCATGCCTGCCTTCGTGGCTTCCACGCTCGCCTTCATGGACGCCGTGTCGCGAAGGACGACGCCCAGACTGGAAGACACGATCCTCATGTCCGTCCGGGTCGTCCGCATCTCCTCCCGCAGCTCCGCCACCTCGCCGATCAGCTTCACGAACACATCTCCACCCGCCGCCCTCGCCATGCGCCCTCCAGAGACAGTACGCCGCGAGCGTACCCGGGCGGTCTGACGCGGAGTGGACACGGTGCGAGGCGTCTTCGGAGGACGGGAGCTCATGAAGGTCTACTCCTCGGCGAACGGCTGGATGGCCTGGGCCACGGCGAGCTCCTGGCGGGCCTCGCTCAGCTCGGAGTTGGTGGCGCGCAGCCGGTCGCTGAGCACCTGGACGAAGCTCCAGAGCATCTTCACCGCGAGGATGGACTCGCGCTTCATCAGCCCCATCAAGTCAGGCCGCGAGATGACCATGGTGCGCGTGGGCTCCGTCGCCCGCACCGTCGCCGAGCGCGGCGCGTTGTCGATGAGCCCCATCTCCCCGAAGTGGCCACCGGCGCGCAGCTCGGCAATCTCCACGCCGTTCTTCTCAATCGCCACCCGGCCGCGGATGACGACGAAGAGCTCCTCGCCCGGCTGCCCCTCCACGACGATTTCCCGGCCCGCCGGGTACGTGCGCGTCGTGGCGATGGACAGCACCGCCGTCTGCTCCTTGTACGTGAGGTGACGGAAGAGCGGAATCTTGCGCAGCGCCTCCATGCGCGACTGCGCCTCGCTCGTCTCCTCGCTGACCGCGGCGCCCTCGCCGGCCACCTTCACCACCACCGCGGTGATGTTGTCCTTGCCGCCGCGCTCGTTGGCGATGTCGATGAGCCGCTTGGGCAGGTCCGCCGGCGCCATGCCGGACACCAGCGGGAGGATTTCCTCGTCCTCCACGTAGCCGTGCAGGCCGTCCGAGCAGAGGATGAACACGTCGCCCGGCACCAGGTCCACGATGAGCGTGTCCACCTGGACCGACTCCTGGATGCCCACCGCGCGCGTAATCACGTTGCGGTACTGCGACGCGGCGGCCTGCTCCTTCGTAATCGTGCCGGCCTTGAGCTGCGCGGCCACCAGGGTGTGGTCCTCGGTGAGCCGGTGACACTGGCCGTGGCGCACCAGGTACACGCGGCTGTCGCCAACGTGGCCGATGACGCCCTTGTTGCCGCCCACCGCGAGGCACACGAACGTCGTACCCATGCCGCGCTTGGACGCGTCCTGCATGGCCATGCGGTAGATGTCCGCGCAGGCGCGCTGTACGGCCACCTCCACCAGCGCCGCGGCCGCCGAGCGGCTGTCCGCCGTGGGGTTGTTCCCCAAGTCCTTCAGCAGGTGCCGGTTGGCGGTGATGTGCTGCTTGACGACTTCCGTGGCCCGGGCGCTGGCAACCTCGCCGGCCGCGTGGCCACCCATGCCGTCGGCGACGACGTAGAGGCCGAGCGGTGAGTCCACCAGCATCGCGTCTTCGTTGTGCTGCCGCTTGCGGCCGACGTCGGTCAGTCCGAAGGCTTCTGTGGTCAAGGCCACCGCGAACACTCCCGTGTGTGACAGAAGGCGACGCCGCACGTTACGCAGGCCGCCGAAGACGTGGCAAGGCTCAGGGAGCCATCCTCACGGCCAGCATCCGGACAAAGCCGCTGGCCGTGTAGAAGGCCACCTCCACCTGACCGAAACGCAACCGGGCGCCGTCCTCCACGGGCACCGCCCGGCGGGGGGTGAGCCGCACCCCGCCCACCCAGGAGCCGTTCTTGGAGCCGGCGTCCGTCAGGAGGAAGCCCTCCTGACCCTCCTCGCGGGAGAACCACGCGTGAAACCGGGACACACTGCCGTCGTCCAGCACCACGTCGTTGTTGCCCGTGCGCCCCACCGTGATTCCCCGGCCGAAGGCATTCGTCCGCGACTTCAAAACCGGGAAGACCAGCGACTCGCTCGCCCCCAGCGTGGGCGCCCCCGCGTTCGTCACCGTCTTCATCCGGTACTCCTCCTCCCCCAGCACCCCTGGCGCCTGGGGGGAGGGAGTGAAGACGAGCAGCGCCGGAGGCAGGCCCCGCTCAAGCTCGCCGCGGCTGCGCAGGTACCGCGATGCATGGGCGCTGAGCAGCTCGGACATACGGAGGGTGCGGGTGCTTTGCTCACGAACCTTGCGCGGAGTCTAGCGCCAATCCATGAACAACCCGAACATCGGGCCACCCACGAAGTAGCGACCGAGGCTGCGCTTCTTGAGGCCGAAGGGCTCGGAGTAGCCCACGGCGGCCCCCACCCCCGTCGCGCCCCACTGGTAGCCCAGGTGGATGCGGCCCTCGAGGATGCCCGTCGTGCGGTGGTCCGCCGGAGCGCCCCCGTCGAAGTGGGCGCCGTAGAAGACGGGGCCGCCCGTCACCTGGAAGCCCCAGTGCGCGCCGCCCGTCCGCTGGTTGCGGTAGCCGACGCCCACCAGGGCGGTGTGCTCGTAGTAGGAGCCCAGCTGGGTCTGCGGCGCGCCCGCCTCCGGGTCCGGGAAGGCGGCGGCCCACCCCAGCCCGCCCTCCAGCAGCAGCGCGAAGGCGTCGTTGCGGTCCTGGAAGAAGGTGAGCTGCCACTGCACCTTCACCCGCGGGGTGACGGCGCCCTGACGGACGGTGGTTCCCAGGAAGACACCCCGGGGCAGCCATGCAGGCGTCGGCGACACATGCTCGGGAGGCCGCTCCGACTGCGCGTGGGCGACGGAAGCAAGACCAAGCGAAAAAACCAGCAAAACGGGGAGCTTGCGGTTCATGGGAGTCCCTTCCCGCCATGCTGCGGGGCGCTTGTCAACGAAGTGTTCCGTTGGCTATGACACGTCCGTTACTCGCGGATGGGCGCGGGGCCAGGTCTTCCTGGCGCCACCCGCCGCGGGACACAAGGAGCGGGACACCGCATGCCAGTCGTGACAGTCCGGGCGGGTAGCAAGCAACGCTCGGGAGAGTTCGACGCCCTGGTTCGCAAGGCCACGGAGAAGGCTTCCGACCTGCTGGAGCAGAGTGATCGGGTGCTCGTCGTCTATAAGAAGGGCAGCGCCAGCATCTATTACGAGGGTGACGTCGCGACTGCCGCGGTCGTCCCCTCGGTCCGGGCCTCCTGATAGGGAGTCCCGCCGTCTCGCTGAACCGAAGTGAAGTCCCCCGGGCTCGTGCGGAAGGTAGGGAACCACGAGCCCGGCGCGCGCGTCCTGGAGGGCACCTGCCGCCTGTGCCCTCACCTGAAAGGAAAGCCGTGCGTCCCCTCCTCCTCGCCTCGTTCTTCGTCCTCGCCGCCTGTTCCACCGCGGCGCCATCGGTGCGCACCCGGGACGGGATGATGTCCGTCTCGGAGGAGGCTCCGGGGTCGGTCGAGGCGAACCGCTCCATCATCCGCACGGCCATGCTGGAGGTGGAGCGCGCGGACCCCGAGAAGGGCCCCGCGCAGGCGGTGTCCCTGGCGAAGACGCACGGGGGCTACGCCCAGCGCGTCACCTCCGAGTCGGCCACGGTGCGGGTGCCGGCGGAGCGCCTGGACGTGTTCCTCGGGGAGGTCCCCGGGCTGGGCCACGTGGCCGAGCAGTCGGTGACCGCCGACGACGTGACGGAGGCACACCAGGACCTGAAGGTCCGGCTGGCCAACCTGGAGCGCGTCCGCGAGCGGTACCTGGAGCTCTTGCAGCGGGCCGTCACGGTGGAGGACACGCTCCGGGTGGAGAAGGAATTGGAGCGCGTCACCGCGGAGTACGAGTCCCTCAAGGCGCGGCTGGAGTCGCTGGACAACCAGGTGACGCTGGCCACGGTGAGCCTGGAGTTCCGCCGCCCCGTGCGCCCCGGCCCCGTGGGTTGGGTGTTCTACGGCCTGGGGAAGGCCGTGAAGTGGCTGTTCGTCTGGGACTGACGGCGCGGTTCGGCCGTTAGCCGCTCTCGGCTCGCAAGCGGCGACGACCGCTCCATCCGTCACGTACCCAACGCCACACGACCGCCGCCTGCCCCGTATGGCGTGACATGGGAACGAGCAGGCTGGCTCAATTCCCGGCATGACCCAGGAGCACCGTGCCTCGCACGAGGCTGGGCAGGACAGGCGCCACGCCTTTCATTCGCTGCTCGTCCCCGTGGACCTCTCAGCGGCGATGGGACGGGTCCTGGCGCGCGCGGCGTTGCTCCCCCTCGCCAGGAACGCCCGGCTCACCCTCCTTCACGTGGTGCCGAGGGGCCTCCCGCGAGAAGACAGGCTCCAGGCGGAGCACGATGCGAGGAAGGCCCTCGAGCTCGCGGCGAAGAGCCTGGCGCCCAGGCTCCCGGAGCGTGCCAAGGCCGTGCCGCAGGTCGTGGTGGGCGTCGCCGCGACCGAGATTGCAAAGCAAGCGCATTCACACGAGGCCGAGCTCATCGTGATGGGTCGCGGCCACGGCCGGACGCTCCGCGAGCTCGTCCTGGGGTCGACCGCGGAGCGCGTCATCCGAAGGGGGCAGCTGCCTGTCCTGGCCGTTCGCCGCCAGCCTCACGGGACCTATCGCCGCCCCCTGCTCGCCCTGGACATGGATGAGGCCGCCCGTGGTGTGCTTGCCCTGTCCCTCCGGGTGCTCCCGCCGCCCCGCCCGCAAGTCGGGCTGGTCCATGCCTACGATGCCCCGTATCACGGGCTGATCTATCCGAGCCTCTCGCCGGAGCAGGGCCAGGAGTACCGCAAGTACTACCGCCAGAAGGCCCTTCACGGGCTCGCGCGGATGATTTCCACCGCGTTGGTGGAAATGAAGATCTCGCCGGACGACAGTCTCACCTGGAAGTCCCACGTCCGGTACGGCTCGCCCAGGACGGTCATCCCGGACGTCGTCGCGAAGAGCCGGGCGGACCTCCTGCTGCTCGGAACGCATGGCCGTGCTGGAATCGCGCACGCGCTCCTCGGGACTGTCGCCGGGGACGTCCTCCGGGATGTGACGTGCGACGTCCTGGTGGTTCCTCCCAGGCGCCATGGGGTCCGCAAGTCCTGATGCCGCTCATTGCCCTCCTGGCCATTCCCTGGGTCTCCAGTGTCATCGCGGCACTGCTGCCCACGAGCGCCCGGAACCGCGCGGCGGGGCTCGCGGGCCTCACCGCGCTGGTGGGCCTGGTGGGCGTGGCGCTCCACTTCCCGAGCGTCCAGGGCGGAGGCCTGCGTGTCGAGCGCTTCGAGTGGATACCCTCGCTCGGACTCGACCTCGTGCTGCGGCTCGACGGCCTCTCCTGGACATTCTGCGTGCTCGTCCTGGGCATCGGCGCGCTGGTGATGCTGTATGCGCGGTACTACCTCTCGCCGCAGGACCCGGTGCCGAGGTTCTTCGCCTTCCTCCTGGCCTTCATGGGGGCGATGCTGGGCGTGGTCCTCTCGGGAAACCTGCTGCAGCTGGCCTTCTTCTGGGAGCTGACCTCCGTCTTCTCGTTCCTGCTCATCGGCTACTGGAACCATCGGAAGGACGCGCAGCGCGGGGCCCGGATGGCGCTCACCGTCACCGGCATGGGCGGCCTGTGCCTCCTCGCGGGGCTGCTGGTGCTCGGCAAGGCGGCCGGCAGCTACGAGCTGGACACCGTCCTCGGGAGCGCACAGGTCATCAAGGGCCACCCGCTCTACCCGGTGGCGCTCTGCCTCATCCTGCTTGGCGTGTTCACCAAGAGCGCCCAGTTCCCCTTCCACTTCTGGCTCCCGAACGCGATGGCGGCCCCGACGCCGGTGTCGGCGTATCTGCACTCGGCGACCATGGTGAAGCTGGGCGTGTTCCTGCTGGCGCGGCTGTGGCCGGCGCTGTCGGGGACGGAGACCTGGTTCTGGCTCACCGGCTCGGCGGGGCTCGTCACGCTGCTGCTCGGCGCGTGGGCGGCCCTGTTCCAGCGCGACCTGAAGGGGCTGCTCGCCTACTCCACCATCTCCCACCTCGGACTGGTGGTGCTGCTGCTGGGGCTCAACAGCCCGCTCGCGGCGGTCGCGGCGGTGTTTCACATCATGAACCACGCGGCCTTCAAGGCGTCGCTGTTCATGGCGGTGGGCATCATCGACCACGAGACGGGGACGCGGGACCTCCGGCGGCTGTCGGGGCTCTTCCGCCTGATGCCCATCACCGGCACGCTCGCGCTCGTCGCCACGGCGGCGATGGCGGGAGTCCCCCTGCTCAATGGCTTCCTGTCGAAGGAGATGTTCTTCGCGGAGACCGTCTTCATCGACGCCCACCCCGTCGTGGAGTGGGGCCTGCCCATCGCGGCGACCCTGGCGGGCATGGGGAGCGTCGCCTACTCGCTCCGGTTCTCGGTGAAGGTGTTCTTCGGGCCCGCCAGCGCGCTGAACACCCCGCGTGTCCCGGAGGAGCCCCCCAGGTGGATGCGCGTCCCCGTCGAGGTGCTGGTCCTCGCGTGCCTGGTGGTGGGCATCGCGCCAGCAATGTCCATCGGGCCCATCCTCGAGGCCGCGTCCTGGCCGGTCGTCGGCGGACAGCCTCCGCCCTACAGCCTCGAGCTCTGGCATGGGTTCACGCCCCCGCTCCTCATGAGTGCGCTGGCGCTCGGCGGGGGCGCGATGTTGTACAGGGGGAGCCGCTGGCTGGAGGCTGGACGGGTGGGCCTCGGAGGCCGCTTCGTGGAGCGGTGGGATGGCGCGAGGCTCTTCACGTCACTGCTGGCGTGGCTCACCGCGGCGAGCCGGTGGCTGCGCCGCTGGCTGCTCACCGCGGGGCTCCAGCGGCAGCTGCTGGCGATGGTGCTGGTCACGCTGCTGGTAGGCGTCGCGGCGCTGTGGGGTGGCATCGGCAAGGGAGATCGTCCGCTGGTGCCGCTCTCGCCGGTGTTCATCGCGCTGTGGGTGACCGGAGGCGCCGCGGCGGTGGGCGCAGCCTGGCAGGCGAAGTTCCACCGGCTCGCCGCGCTCATGCTCTCGGGGACCGCGGGCGCGGTGAGCTGCGTCACGTTCATCTGGTTCTCCGCTCCGGACCTGGCGCTCACCCAGCTCACCGTCGAGGTGGTGACGACGCTGCTCATCCTGCTCGGGCTCAGGTGGCTCCCGGCGAGGGAGCCGGCTCGCGGCGTGTACGACGCGCACACCCTGCGGCGCGCCAGGGGCCGGCGGGCCCGCGACTTCATCGTCGCCGTGGGCGCGGGCGGCGGGATGGCCATCCTCGCCTACGCGGTGATGACGCGCGAGCTCCCCGAGCGCACCTCCTTCTTCCTCGAGAACTCCCTGAGCGGCGGAGGCGGGCGGAACGTGGTGAACGTAATGCTGGTGGACTTCCGCGGGTTCGACACCTTCGGAGAGGGGGTGGTGCTCTCGCTCGTCGCGCTCACGGTCTACGCGCTCCTGCGGCGCTTCCGGCCGGCGCCCGAGGTGATGGCGCTCCCTCCACAGCAGCGGGCGCTGTCGCAGGACCTGCAAACAGACCTCGTGAACCCACGCCTGGCGCGCGACACGGCGGTGGGCTACCTGATGGTGCCCGCGGTGCTGGTCCGCCTGCTCCTGCCCGTCTCGGGAGTCGTGGCGACGTTCTTCTTCCTGCGCGGGCACAACGCGCCGGGCGGTGGGTTCGTGGCGGGGCTGGTGATGTCGGTGGGCTTGCTGCTCCAGTACCTCATCTCCGGGACGGAGTGGGTCGAGCAGCGGCTGCGCCTCGCGCCGCGCGCGCTGATGGGCGGCGGGCTCCTGTTGGTGCTCGGCACAGCCTCGGGGGCGTTCGTGGCCGGGTATCCGCTCCTCACCTCGCACACCTTCCATCTGAGCGTGCCGGTGCTCGGCGAGCTCCACATCGGAAGCGCGGTGTTCTTCGACCTGGGCGTGTTCTGCCTGGTGCTGGGCTCCACGTTGCTCATCCTCGTGGCGCTCGCGCACCAGTCGATCCGCGCTCACCGGGCCTCGGGAGAAGACTGATGGAGGTGGTGCTTGCGCTTGCCATCGGCATCCTCACCGGCTCGGGCGTCTGGCTCCTGCTGCGGCCCCGCACGTTCCAGCTGGTCGTTGGCCTGTCTCTCCTCGCCTACGCGGTCAACCTCTTCATCTTCAGCATCGGCGGCCTGGCCATCGACAAGGAGCCCATCCTCGCGGACGGCGTCCCGCCGGACCTCGCCCACTACACCGACCCGGTCCCCCAGGCGCTCGTGCTGACCGCCATCGTCATCAGCTTCGCGATGACGGCGCTGCTCCTGGTCATCATCATGGCCTCGCGCGGGATGACCGGGACCGATCACGTGGACGGCACCGAAGAATGAGAGCGCTCATCCAGGGCCTGATGCCTCACGTGATGGTGGCCCCCATCCTCCTGCCCATGCTGAGCGCCGCGGTGATGCTCCTCATGGGTGAGGGGAAGCGCACCGCCAAGCTCGTGCTGGGGATGAGCTCCGCGCTCCTGGGGCTCGCCGTCTCGGCGGCGCTCTTCGCATGGGTGGACGCGTACGGCACCGTGGCCTATCTGCCCGGCAACTGGCCCGCGCCGTTCGGCATCACGCTCGCGGTGGACCGCCTCTCGGCGGGAATGCTGGTGCTGACCTGGCTCCTGGGCGCCTGCGCGCTCTGCTTCGCCTCCGCGCGCTGGCACCGTGCGGGCATTCACTTCCACCCGCTCTTCCAGCTGCAGCTCATGGGGCTCTCGGGCGCGTTCCTGACGGCGGATGTCTTCAATCTCTTCGTCTTCTTCGAGATCCTGCTCGCCGCTTCGTACGGCCTGTTGCTGCATGGCTCCGGAAAGCCGCGGGTCCGCGCGGGCGTGCACTACGTGGCGGTGAACCTCGCCGCCTCGTCACTCTTCCTCATCGGCGTGTCGGTCATCTACGGCGTCACGGGGACGCTCAACATGGCGGAACTCTCCGCGCGCCTGTCGGAGGGGCAGGTGGCCAACCGGCATCTCATCGACGCGGGAGCCGCCATCCTCGCGGTGGCGTTCCTGGCCAAGGCGGCGGCCTGGCCGCTCAACTTCTGGCTCGTCCCCGCCTATGCGTCGGCGACCCCGCCCGTGGCGGCGATGTTCGCGGTGCTCACGAAGGTCGGTGTCTACGCGCTGATTCGCCTGTGGACGCTGATGTTCGCCGGGGGGCCGCTGGCGGGGTTCGGCGCGGACGGACTGTTCGTGTTCGGAGGGGTCTCCGCGGTGCTCGCGGCCCTGGGGATGCTCGCCTCGCAGCGGCTCGCGGTCCAGGCGGCGGCGGGGGTGATGGTCTCCGCCGGGACGCTCCTGGCCGCGCTGGGGCTGGGCGAGGAAGCCGCCCTCGGCGCCGCGGTGTTCTACCTGGTGGGCTCCACGCTGGCCTCCAGCGCATTCTTCCTGCTCGTGGACCTCGTCGAGCGTTGGCGCGCGGGTACGACTGTCGTGGACGAGGCGCCCTTCCTCAGCGCGACGCTCGAAGCGCAGGAGGTCAACCTCGACGACGAGGAGGCGCCGCTCGTCGCCCTGCCCTTCCCCGCCTCCACCGCCCTGATGGGCATGGCCTTCATCGCGTGTACGCTGCTCACCTCGGGCATGCCTCCCCTGCCAACCTTCATCGGCAAGCTGGGCATGCTGTCGGCGGCGCTCGGGTCGGGTGGAGCGAGCGTGCCAGTCCCCCCCCGGGCATGGCTGTTCACCGGCGTGCTGCTGGGCTGCGGCCTGCTCACCCTCATCGCGCTCACGCGGACGGGAATCCGGACCTTCTGGTCGGAGATGCAGCGCGCGCGCCCCCGGGTCCGGACACCGGAAGGGCTTCCCCTGGTCGCGCTCCTCGCCGCGTGCGGAGTCCTGACGCTCGCGGCAGGGCCCACGATGGAGCTCGCTCGCGCGACGGCGAAGTCTCTCTATGACCGGAGCGAATACATCCATGCGGTCCTCGGAGCAGAGGTGCGGCCGCCAGCCACGGCGCGGGAGGCCAGGCAATGAGGAGGCTCATTCCTTCCCCCGTGCTCTCGGTGGCGCTGCTCCTGCTCTGGATATTGCTCATGCAGTCGGTGAGCGCGGGAACGCTGGTGCTGGGCGCTGCCCTGGCGCTGTTCTGGCCCGCGGTGACCGCCCGTCTCAGGCCTGCCCCCGTGCGGATGCGCAAGCCTTTCGTCATGGCACGCCTGTTCTGCCGGGTGGTGCTCGAGATGCTGCGGTCGAACGCCCAGGTGGCGTGGGCCATCCTCACCCAGCGCTCGAGCGACATTCGCTCCGGGTTCGTCCTCATTCCGCTCGAGCTGCGGGATCCGAACGGGTTGGCCGTGCTGGCGATGATCGTCACGCTGACGCCGGGCACCGCCTGGGCGCAGCTGTCGGCGGACCATCGCGTCCTCCTGCTGCATGTGCTCGCCATCCAGAGCGAGGCGGAGCTGATAGCTCTCATCAAGCAGCGCTACGAGCGCCCACTCAAGGAGATCTTCGAATGAGCCCTCTGCTCTCCTGGGCGCTGGCCTTCGCCCTTGGCTGTCTTGCACTCGGGATGATGCTGGCGCTGGCACGGATGATTCTCGGGCCCAGGGCGGAGGACCGCGTATTGGCGTTCGACTGCCTGTACTTGAACGTCATGCTGGTCATCCTCGCGCTGGGGCTCAACTACCGCAGCAGCTCCTACTTCGAGGCGGCGCTCTTGATTGCCCTCTTCGGGTTCGTGGGCTCCACCGCGATGTCCAAGTTCCTCCTACGCGGGGAGATCATCGAATGAGCGGGTGGGTGCATCTCTGGGTGGACGCGTTGACCGCGGGGCTCGTGGTGGTGGGCGCTCTGGCGGCGCTGCTCGGCTCGTTCGGGCTGCTGCGCCTGAAGAGCTTCTTTCAGCGCGTCCACGCGCCCACCCTGGGCGCGACGCTGGGGACCTGGAGCTTCACGCTCGCGGCGGCGGTGCAGATCTCCTTCGAACGCGGCCAGCTCTACCTTCATACGCTGCTCATCGCGGTGTTCATTGCGCTCACCGTGCCGATCACCACCATCTTCCTGATGCGGGCCGCGGTGTTCCGAGGACGCATGCGTGGCGAGGAGGTTCCCGTGCCCGGAGCGGATGAACTTCCCCGGGGATGACGGATCCTTGAGAGTCAGCGGTCCTCGTCCACGTCCGCCCCCCGCGAGCTCGCACAACCCATCCCCAGCAGCAGCCCCATGAGGCTCCAGCGCGGCGTCAGGATCTTCTCCGGGTCAGCACCTCTTGTCGCAAGGCGCGCTTTACACGGATAGCATGAATTGTAGCCTAGTCCGCTGACCGGAGTGGTCCTGGGGATGCGCCGCTAAGGCCCCTGCTGGCTTGTCGGGCGGCCTGGGAGGCTTCGTCCACGTTGCGGAGGGCGGAAGATGACCGCCGCCATCTGGGGTTACCCCCCTTCGAAGCCCTTGCGGCGGCGTCTCTGTCCCGCTATACGGGCGTCACTTTGCGGCCAGGTAGCTCACCTGGTTAGAGCGGCGGTCTCATAATCCGCAGGTAGTCGGTTCAAGTCCGACCCTGGCCACAGGTAACCCCCGGTTCTCCCTCGAGAACCGGGGGTTTTTTGTATCCGCTCACGTCCGCGTGCGTCCGCTCGATTTGGTCCTGGTTTGGTACCGGAATCGAGCCGCCCTCCCCGCCCAGAGCCTCGCTCGCCCGCTGCCGACCCTGGTTGCCCGTCTGCTGTGCGGGGTCGGTGAAATCCGTACGATCTCCGAGGTGAGGCCGCCCCGTGGCGAGCCATCGGAGGGGGCGATCGTGCTCCATGAAGCGCATGCCTTGACGGGGCTAGAGGGCACCAGAGCGCGGCGACGGGCCCGGGAGGTGGTTCAAGCCTTCCCGGGAGAGGCGTGGCATCAGCGCCGTGCCACAGGGCTTCCACCGGCACAGTGTCATTTACCCATGTTCGGCTTGTTGGCAAGGGCGGTGGCACTCGGAGCCCGGAGGAGGCTGAGGCAGCTTGCCAGCTCCGCCCAGGGACTCGGCCTCGCCGGGCACCACCAAAGCCCCGGCCCCATGTCCCAGGGAGGACACCATGAGCTCGAACGATGAAGCTTCAGCGGCTCCCTCCGTACCTGAGTGGCTGCCCGTGCCTGACGCGGCAAAGGCTGCCGATGTGCCGGTGCGCTCGCTGTATCGCTGGATCGAGCGCAAGTAGCTGCCGACGAAGGCGGACGGTACGGCCACGCTGGTCCAGGTCTCCGCTGTCCGCACCATCGCGGAGCGCCGCGCAGCCATGAAGAGCGCGGGTGTCAGTGCCGGCGTGCACGGCAGCGCGTTGTCAGTTCGCGCCGACAACGACGTGGCAGCGCCCCGTGGCGTGACAGTGGCACAAGTCGGCGGCACAGCTGCGCAGGTCCGCGTCAGCTCGGTCGAACCTGACTCTCCGGACACGGAATGCGAACTCGTAGCGGAGGTCTTCTCTAGGAATGGCCGCGTCTCCCTTCGCGCCTTCCTTGGCGTCTACGCAGGAGCCGGCTCAGTAGTGATGTCGTCCTGGGAGAACGCGCTCTCCGCGCCGTCTTCATCCGCGGCAAGAGCCTCCCCAGCTCGCTGTAACGCCCGCCGAATCTCCTGAGCCGCCTTCGTACCGTCGTAACTTCCGCGCGCTTGGAGAACCTTCGTCAGGTCCTCTTGGAGCGCGAGTGCGGACGTGTACCGCTCCGCCGGATTTCGCCTAAGCAACTTGCGGAAGATGGCGCGCGTCGGTTCGGAGAGCTTCTCGGTCACCTGTTCCACGTCCTCGGGCATGAAGGTGGCCGCACGAAGAATGGTGTCCTCCGGGTCCACGCCGTTCCATTCGTCCTGAGCCCGCGTGATGGCGCCGTTCAGTCGGTCGCGCGCTCCCTGCGGAATCAGCGCCCACAGCTCATCCGTGAGCATGTTGGGCGCGCTGAGCAGGTGCTTTCCAGTGGCGAACTCCAACAGCACTATACCCAGCACGAATAGGTCGGAGCGCGCATCTTCGGACTGGCCGAGCAACGCCTCCGGTGATGCCCAGTAGACCTCTCCTCTGGCGCGAGGAAGGCGGACACTCTTCCGTCCCGGTAAATGCGCGGACGCGAGCCCAAAGTCGGTCAGCTTCGCGTGGCCGGTGAGCGTCACTCGGACACGCGTCGGGTCAATCGCACGGTGCACGATATCCAGCGGCTCGTCCTTCTCACTTCGACACGTGTGCGCGTGTGCAAGGGCCCCGGCAATCTGAGCGCCGACGTACAGCATGAAGGACTCGGGGAAGTGTTTTCCTCGCGTGAGGGCCACTTCGACCAAAGTATTGAGCGAACAGCCGGCCACGGATTCCGTGATGACGTACAGGGCGCCCTTGGCTTTGTGCATCCCGTACACGCGGGCGATGTTCGGATGCCGGAGATACGTAGCCAGCGCCACCTCCTCCTCAAGTCGCTTGCGCGCCAGTTTCAGCGCTGTGGTGACGGCGGGCAGAGGAACAACCTTGAGGATGAACTTCCCCCGTGCTTCGCCCTTCATGCGGCGGAGGGCCAGCAACACACGCTCGCCGTGATGACCGGGCGCCAAGTCTTCGAGAAGCTCATAGGTGGCGCTGCTTCGAGAAAAGAGGACCGTGCCCTGCGGGAACCAGGGCTCACCAGAGTACGGCATGACGGAATCTCCTTCTAGCGCGGGCGAGATCGCCGCGCGGATGCAGAAGGAAGCTACCCACCAGAAGGGCAGGATTGGAACGACGCTATGGGTGGCGCCTCCGAGTTAATGCAACACCGTAGCGAAAGCGAATGGGCCTCAAAACAGGCCCATTCCTGCAAAGGACTTTTACACTCCACACTCACGGCCACTTGCCGAAGATGGGCCGCGCTGACTCCACAGTCCCCACCATGGCCGCACCGGGTTTGGAGCCCGGTCGCTTCTCCACGCCGCCGTTGTCGCCGAGCGCGATGCAGACCGGGAACCCATCCTCTCCCGGTGGCCTCGCCCAAGTGTAGCGACCGACAACGTCGCTCCCCCCAGTCCACAATCGACCGGAGAGACGAGTGCCCTTGGGCATTCGTCCAAGCCGCTCCCGCGTTTCGCTCACAATTTCTCCGTCGCCCACCACAGCCACGCAGAAACCATCTTCATCCCGCTTGCAGTTCTTGCCATCGGGTTGCTTCACGTCCACGTTGATTCGGATCACCAGACCGTCTTCTAACTCCAAAATCTTCATCGCTTCGACCGTCGCCGCAGGGCAGCTCTCCCGCTCCGGCATCACCTGAGATGCGGGGCAGCCCATCGTCGCGGCGGCCAAAGCCCCCGCCGCCGCGCATTGCTTCAAGAACCCCGGGCTGAATACGGGCGCGGCCTTCTTCGAATTCTTCGCAGCGGGCGGACTCGGGAGCGGATTCTTGGAGGCACTCACAGAGGGTCTTTCCTTCGGAACGGGAGCCACTGAGGTAGACGGTACTTCAAGGCTTGGCAGCACGGGCGAGGAAGGTGGCGCTTCCGGGGCACTCGCGCGTGGGCTGCTGGGAGACTCCGACACGGCCTGAGCTGGCGGACCTGCCGGTGATGAATGCTCGCGCATCGACACGGCGACACCGGCTGCCACGAGAACAGCGACTGTCACCGCCACAGCCCACGCAAGCACGCGCCGCCGTGCATTTGGGCGGGCGGGGTTCACTGCATCCGGAGCTGCGGCCCCCTCCCCAGAAGGAGCGAAGATTTCCGCGTGCCACTCCGCGCATTCCTGAGCGGCGAGTTCTTCCAGGCTGCTGCGCATGGATGCGAGCGCGGGGCACCGCTTCTCCAGGTTGCGGTCCAACAGACGCTCCACCAGCACGCTCAACGCCTCGGGCACGCGGGCATTGACCGTACGCGCTGGCGATGGCGCCATCGTGGGACTGTTCACGTTGATGCGCGGGACCTTCCTCTCGTCGGCGTTCTTCGCGGGCTCCGCGTCGGTCAGTGCGTCGTAGAGGCACACCGCGAGCGAGTAGAAATCGTCTTCCGCTGGGAAGTCGTACCGAGCGCTCGGCTCATTCCGGTGCTCTTTGAAGAAGAGCGCTGCTTCCGGCGACCGATAGCGGTTCGTTCCCGGAGGGAGGGGGGCGTCCGTCAGCTCCAGCGCGCCGGAGTATTCGCCCGCCCCCAAATCGACGATGACCGGTTCACCATCGGATTTCCGCACCATGACGTTGGAGAGCGAGATGTCCCGGTGTCGCACGCCCCGGCTGTGCAGGTGTTCCAGCGCATCGGCCAACTTCGCGAAGAGGCGCGCCACCTGCCGGAACGTGGGGTGCATCTCCTGAAGCCATTCCGCCAGCGTCCATCCCTCCACGAAGTCGAGCGCCAAATATCCGCGCCCATCGGCGGTGCGCGTCCAACCATGGACTTTCGCAATGTTGGGGTGGTCCAGTTGAACGAGGCACACCAGTTCACGTAACTGGCGCAGGTACGTCTTCGCGGGATCGTCGCTGGACTGCCGATGCTTGGTGAGCTTCAGCGCGTAAGGCCTGCCGTCCTTCATGCCTCGATACACGTCGCCGTAAGCACCACCGCCAACCCACTTGCGGATGCGGTAGGCGTCGAGACGGACTCCGGGCTTGAGGAAGGTAGGCGGCTCCGCCGTAGTCATTGGCCTTTCTCCTGCGCGCCATTCTTGATTACCACGCCCGTAACCGAGAGCGCTCGGTGCTCATCCACCGCATGCACGATCAACCGAAAGACCTCTCCTTCGCGCCCGGGATGTCCGTTGAACTCGACCACCACGCGGCCTCTTCCGGCGGGTGGCAATGCCTCTGGCGCCGTGGCTACAGTACGTGCTTCCACACGCGCCCCGGTGGATTCGCTCTCAAGCCATGCCTTGTCCGCGCTCCATGGTTGGTCGTAGGTGCTCTCCACTTCCACATCGAGCACCACCCACTCTTCCGAGATGAAGCGACGGACAAACCCTGCGCGCAGGCCCCCTGCTCCAGCACTGGACCTCGGCTTGAGCCGATCAACGCGGACACCTTTGGTCCCAAGTTGATTCGCGAGAACCATCCCTGCTGGGCCGCTGGACCTGATGCGCTCACGCTGCGCGGCCAGCTCCGCTTCACAGGCTGCACCGCGCGCTTCCAGCTCCGCCATCTGCGCCTGCATCGCCTCGGGAGATCGCGCATCGCGGAACACTCGTACCTGGCTGTCCACTTCAGAGGGATGCGTGGTGAGGTTGAACTTTGCCTCGGGCTGAGATGCATCGGCGAAGCGAACTCGCAGCACGACATCACCCTTCAGCAGCGCGAGGGGCTCCACGTTAATGGTCCGCTCGCCCACATCCACCAGGGCGAAGAGTGTTCGATCCAGCTCCACGGAATCACGGTCGAGGGTCGCGTCGAAGGCCAGCGTGGTGATCGTTCCCGGCGCCACTCGAATCTCGGCCGGAGCCTTGGAGAGGGTGACGCGGCGCTCCTTGCGTACGCGCTCAGGATTCGGCTCCGCTGTTACCATTGCAGCCAAGAGAGGAGCGAGCACCAGAACCAGCCTGGACAGTTGCGACAATGCGGGGTGACCTCCAGGGTCAGCCTAACAGATGCTGAACGCGTGGCGGTGTCAGACTACCCCCACGTGGGGCCGGGGCTTTGAGGGTGGCCGGACAACGCCCCAGGTCCGGCAGCACGCGACGCGGGATCAGCTCGCACCGCCAAAGCCCCGGCCCCACGTCACGCGGCCCCATCCAGGCGGGGCCAGTATCCAGGCTTCGACCGAACGGGGCAGTCCTCCAAGCCAAGCGCTGAGCAACTGCCAGAGGCCTTCACACGGCCACCCCTGGCTGGTCACGCTCGCGCAGGGCCGAGGGCGCATACGCGCCAGCGCTCCGGCCCCATAGCAGGTGCGCCCCCCAGTGTGCTCGCTCGGCGGAGGCGGGCGTCCACCTTGGTACTAGCACTGCCTGCACGCCTCTGAAAAACCTAGCCATCTATCGTTAACCAGCATCAGAATGATCGTCGTGAGCACACACCCCCTTCGGCTTCAACCATTTCGAGTCTTCCGCGACGAAACAACGCGGATCAATCAACTCTATTGGGCTACAAATTATTCATACACTCGCTGCGAATCCCTATTGAAGGCGATAGAGTCGAATACTGGGGGGGTGGCCCGCCGCGTTTCTGAAATATGGCCTACGAGCATCAAGGGTGAGCAGGGAGTTGCAACGGTGAGTCTAGCTGACTTCGACATATTGCTCGAAGGCAACAGAGGAATATTGAGGGCTACCACTGTGCTGTATCTCTGCTCTGCATTCGAGAACGCGCTCAGCGGATTCTACGTGCTTTGTGGGCTAAAGGATCCTCCCAGAGCAGTGGTTGGGTGGACTCAAGGCGCGTGGCCCAGTCTCAGGGGAACACCGGGGCACGTACAAAGCCTTCTCACTGCGCTCAAAAACAAAGTCAGTGGCCCAAAGGCTGTTCTCAAGGGCCCCTACAGCAAGCGTCTTGCTGTCCTAGAGAATAGCTTTGGAATCAAGTTAAATCTCGCTGCCAGCACGCTAGGCGATTTGGATAAGTGGCACAGCATCCGACACGCCATTGCACATGACCAAGGGCTTGCCGTAACGGACGAGGTCTTTCACTCATCCAGTGAGGTGCTATCCAGCCGGCACCATGTGCAAGAGGCCGATTGGAAAACGCTGATAGCGCTCTTCGATGGCGTTATTGACGATCTAGACCGCGTAGTCGCGATTCACCTCGGACGCGAATTCATCATTTCGCTTGCTGTTGCCCGTTACCGTGATCGCGCTCCAACTCCCACTCTCGTGGGCGACCCTTTCAGGGCGCAGAAAGACCGCGAGGATAAAATCCTACACGATGTGAAAGTCGAATGGCAGATGGCATTCTCAAGAACTGAGTTCAGGAATGCCATGCAGGCACTCGGGGAGGCAGTGAGTCCGCCGAAGACGCGTCGAAAAGCACCGAGACAGCCTCAGACACGCGCGAAGCCCTGACAACGGGCTTGGCTCGAATCTTGAGCTGGTCTCGAAATTACGCGAAGGGACCAGCTGAGGTCCGCTCGGCCGCCCGGCAGTACGCGACACCCGGCGATGCATATGGTCGAAGCTGCCGAGTGGGCCTGACCAACGAACAATGGAGCCTCATCGAGCCGCTGCCGCCACGGACGCCGAAACGTGCGGACCGGCCAGGGCGACCGCCGACGGACGCGCGCTCCCTGTTACAAGCCCATATCTCATGTATGTGCTTATGCCTCGCGGTCTCGACCTTAACTCAGATTGGCGTTCTGTCACGTTAACGGCAGCGTTCTCGAACGCGGTTCAGTGTATCGCCCTATTTCAGCACTCGGGGATCTCCGACCACGCTTCAAAGCGGAAGCCTGATCGGGTAATTTGCAAGCGCTTCTTCCGCCACTCCTGCATCCAATCCTCCAACGACTCCTACAAGCGATGATCAAGACAATCAAGCTGAACTTCGGCGCATCGCCTTCTTCGCCACCGCTGGAACTCAATCCGGGTGCAATGACTGTATTCATCGGCCCGAACAACTCTGGGAAGAGTCTCCTCCTTCGAGAAATCGCCAGCCTCATTAAGAATCCACCCCAAGTCCGGGGGCATCAGAAGATTCTCGCCGACGTATCAATTGAAGGGCCCGAATCGAGAGGCAATCTGCGTCAGGCCTTGATTGGGTTTGGCGCAACTGAAGAAGAAGGCAATCTTCTTATGCCCACCCAAGGATACAGCACCTGGGTGCACATATTGGGAGTCCAGTTCAAAATTCCAGTCAACCCATCGCAGGATGAGTTGCTGAATCTGCTGGGCCAAACAGCAATGATCGTGCTGGATGGCGAGACTCGGCTAAGGCTGGTTTCTGCAACGCAATCAGGCGATCTGGTTGGTCGTCCTACGAGCCTGTTGCACGCCCTTTTTATTGATGATGCTGCGCGAAAACGGTTGCGCAAGCTCACAAGCGAGGCATTCGGCCTTTATGCCGTAATTGATCCGACCAGTCTTTCGAAATTTCGAGTACGCATGTCTCCGCGACCGCCTGACGACGACGAGGAGGAGCAGTCTCTTAGTGTCCGTGCAAGAACATTTCATGCACAGGCGACAGATATTCAGGACCTGAGTGACGGAGTCAAGGCGTATACTGGCATCCTGTCCGCATTGCTCAGCGGAAAGTCCCGCATCATTATAATAGACGAGCCGGAAGCATTTCTTCATCCGGCCTTGGCTCGTCGGCTTGCGTTCGAGATCTCCGTTGTCGCCAAGGAGCGGAATGCAAACGTAATAGCAGCAACCCATAGTGCGGATTTCCTAATGGGGTGCATTGAGGCTGGAGCGGGAACTCAGATTGTTCGACTCACATACTCAAATAGCTTGGCAACGGCACGACATATGCCGGCAGATGATTTATCGACCCTGATGAGGATTCCTCTGTTGAGGACCACAAATGTACTTGGGGCCCTTTTTCATGTTGGCGCCGTTGTGACGGAGTCAGAGGCGGATCGCGCATTTTATGATGAAGTCAACCACAGGCTCATTGGCGCCAAGGATGAGGGGGCTCGGGGTGTGTCATTTCTCTTTGCCCAGAACAAGCAGACAGTCCACACCATCCTTCGGCCACTAAGGCGGCTTGGTATTCCGGCGGCGGCAATTGTTGACATGGACGTCGTAAAGGAGGGCGGAAAAGTATTCTCAAACATTCTCGAAGCTGCCGGAGTGCCAAGCCTCATGCGCCAGTCGCTTGGAGATGTTCGAGGCAAACTGAAGGACGCTCTGGATGCTGCCAATCCTAATTGGAAAATCCAGGGTGGCATAGGCACGCTCGGGAAAGATGATGCTGCCGCTTGTCGTGATTTTATCGAAAAGCTGGCGGAATATGGGGTTTTTGTAGTTCCCGGCGGAGAGCTTGAAAGCTGGCTTCCGCACCTCAAGGTCAACAAATCTAAGCATTTGTGGCTGGGGGAGGTGTTTGGTCAGATGGGTAGCGATCCTGCTAGTGCTGATTACATGAAACCATCTTTAGGGGATGTGTGGGAGTTTATGCGGAGGATCGCTCGATGGATTGGCAATCCCAATCGCAAGGGCCTCCCGCTGTAGCAGCGAGCACTTCAGCGTGGACGGGACGCTCATCGAGGCGTGGGCGAGCCTGAAGTCCTTCCAGCCGAAGGACGAGGACCCGGACGACAGGTCTCCGCCGGACGACAAGGGCAATCCGACGGTGGACTTCCATGGCCAGAAGCGAAGCAACGCCACGCACGAGTCGAACTTCCGCCCAGGTTGGTACCGCTTTGGTACGAGGGGCGCGTTGCTAGGTACCGCAGAGTCAGCATCTGCCCGCGAGGCCCCATTCTCAGAGGGAACTGGACGTTGGAGAGGCGGCCGGGCTCAAACTAAAGCCGACCCTGGCCACAGGTAACCCCCGGTTCTCCTTGGAGAATCGGGGGTTTGTTGTTTCCGGGGCCCTCACAGGTTCCGCTGCAGCCGCTCCTGGGCCTTCACGATGGCGGCGGTGCGCGTGGTCACCTCCAGCTTGGCGAACACGTTCCGCAGGTGCCACTTGGTCGTGGAGAGCGCCACGTTGGAGCGCTCGCTGATCTCCTGGTTGCTCAACCCCTGCGCGAGCAACTTGAGCATCTGCAGCTCGCGCTCCGTGAGCGGCTCCAGCGGCGCGCTGGGTGGGGCCGCGAACTCGGCCGGCACGCTGTCCCCCGCCGACAGCAGGTCCTGGAACCGCTCGGTGTACCGGGCCGGCATCGCGTAGCTCAGCTTCCGCTGGGTGGCGGCCGCGACGATGACCTCCTGCAACCCTGGCGTCTCGTCGAACACGCTGCGCCCGAAGCCGAACCGCTGCACCAGCGCGAAGCCGCGGTTCAGCGCGGCGAAGGCCGCCGGTGCATCTCCGGCCCGCCAGTGACACACCGCAATCGCCGCCAGCAGCGCCGTCTCGCGGGACACGTAGCCCACGTCATGCGCACTGGCGCGCAGCGTCTCCAGAATTGCGTGCGCCTTGCCGTGCCTCCCACGCGCCATCAGCACCCAGGCCTGCGCCAGCCCGAGCCGCTCCCACGTCTCGTCGTAGAAGCGCTTCTCGCTCCACTCCCCTCGCCGCATCCGCTCGCCCAGCTCGAACTCCTGCGCCACGACTCTCATGCGCGCGGGAGACTGCTCCACCAGGAAGAGGCGGATCTTCTCGCCGCAGACATGGGCGAGGAAGCGCGTCTGGTGACTCACCTCGAGGACGCTGTGGAGGTAGTCCAGGAGCCGGTAGGCCTCCGCGTACTTCCCTCGAATCGTCTTGATGCGGGCCAGCATGAAGTAGGCGAGCGAGAACGTCTCGAACACGGGCGCCTGCGACAGCAGCGGGAGGACCTCGACGCAGAGCGCCTCCGCCTCGTCGAGCCGGTTCTGCTCGTAGCGGGCGTTGGCCAGTGCCGTCGCCGCGTTCACCCACACCGGGTTGCGCCGTCCGCGGCTCGCGCGCGCGAAGGACTCCTCGCACCGCTCCGCCGCGTCCTTCATCTTCCCCTGTGCCCGGTCCGCCAGCGCGACGAGGGAGTCCGTGTAGCCGACCAGGAAGGGATTGTTGAGCCCCTGCAGCGTCTCCCTTGCGCTCAGCGCGAGCCGGCGCATCGCATCGAACCGGTTCATCCGGAGCGCCTGGTAGGCCTTCGCCGCCAGCACCGCGCCCGCCATGAAGACGTCCGGTTCCTCGGAGCCCGGCGACGCGTCCAGCTCGAGGCCAGAGCCCGACGCCGATTCAGACAACACCGCGTGGAGCAGCGTGAGGTGGGCGAGCCGCTTCGACAACCGCTCGCGCTCCGGGTCCGCCGCCGCGTAGGCCGTCTCGAGCCGGTGCTGCGCGTCCTGCAGCGCCGACGTCGCATGCGCGAAGCGGCGGGACAGGATGAGACACGCGATGTGCCCCACGCAGATGGCCGGAGAGCGGATGACCTCCTCCGCCGTCAGCTTCGCCGTCCAGTGGAGCACCGAGGCAATCTCCCCCTCGCGCATCCACGCCTCCACGCAGCGCGCGGTGAGCTCGAGACACCAGCTCCTGTCTCCAGAAGCGAACGCGTGCGTCAGCGCCTCGTCCGGCAGCTGGTGCTCGGCGAACCACGCGCTCGCCGCGCGGTGCAGCCTCGGGACGCGGTCTCCGAAGTCGCACGCGAGCTGGGCCCGCAACACGTCGAGGAACAGCGGATGGTAGCGGTACCACTGGTGCTCGGTGTCGAGCGGCTGGATGAACAGCTGCGCCCGCTCGAGGTTCGCCAGCAGCGCCGGTCCGTGGGTGATGCCCAGCAGCGCGTTGCACAGCTCCCCGTTGACGTGCTCCACCACCGAGCTGAGCACCAGGAACTCGCGCACCTCGTCCGCCTGCTCGCGCAGCACCGCGTCCGCGAGGTACCTCGCCACGTCGTGGTTGGAGCCGATGGCCTTTCGCAGCGCATCGCTCACGCTCGCGTGCTCGCCCGCGGACAGCAGCGCCAGCTTCACGCCGGCGACCCACCCTTCCGTGCGCGAGCGCAGGTAGTCCACGTCCTCCGCCGTGAGCGCGGCCCCACACATGCGCTGGCCCAGCTCGCGGATGGCCTCGCCGTCCAGGCTCAAGTCCCGCCCGTCGAGCGTCACGAGCTGCTCGGTGAGCTTCAGCTTCGCCAGATCCAGCTCGGGCAGGTGTCGCGACGAGACGACCCAGTGCACGTGCGGCGGCGAGTGGTCCAGCAGGTACGAGAAGGCCCGCACCAGCGAGCGCTCACGCAGCACGTGGAAGTCGTCCAGCACCACGACGAGCTCGCGCCCCAGATTCCACAGGCTCCGCAAGAGGACGGACGTCGCGTGGTCCAGCTCGCTCGCGCTGTACGCGTCGAAGTCCGGAGCGGCCCGGCGAATCGCCCCGACCAGGTATGCGAAGAACCGCTCGGGCGCGTTGTCCTGCTCGTCGAGCGACAGCCACGCGAGCAGGTGCGACGCGCGCGCTTCCTGGCACCACTGCGTCAGCAGCGTCGTCTTGCCCGAGCCGAGCGGCGCCGTCACCAGCACCAGCTTCCCGCTGATGCCCTGGTCGATCTTCCGCAGCGCGGCGCCCCGCGTCACCAACACCGACGCCGTCTGCGGCGGGGAGAGCTTCGTCGGCAGCAGATGCGAGAGCGGCTCACCCGACGATGCCGCGCGCTCCTCGCCCGCCGGGTCAGGCGCTGACGCACGACGGCTCCCCGCTGCGTTTCGAAGGCTCGGCATTCGCACGTTCCCCTTCGGCCGGTTGCGTCAGCAAGTAGATCAGGAAGACGCGTAAATCGACCCTGGCCAGAACGAGATGAGCGCACCACGCGTGTCATGAAATCCACACTGCAACGCGTCATCCAGCCGAAACTCCGCGCCCTCACGGTAACCGTCCCGTCTCAGCGGCGGGCGACGCAGCGTGTCAGCGAATCCCGCGCATGAGGGGGGCGTTTCCCCTCCCTTCGGTGGGGGCGATGTCGCGGGACCCCCTGGTAATCCCGGGACTGCAACGCTTCCCCGTCCCGAGGAGGTCCATATGGTGGGTACCCAGCAAGTGGGCGCGAGCAGGAACCGCTGGCGCGCTCGCGCTGTTTCGTTGTGCGCCGCGGTGTCGTTGTTGGCCGCATTCACCGCCGCCGCCCAGTCGCCCTCGTTCCTCGAGTTCGACAGCGCGCACGTCCGCCCGATGGCCCTCTCCGCCGACGGGACGAAGCTGTTTGCCGTCAACACGCCGGACAACCGGCTGGAGATCTTCTCGGTGAGCAGCGCCGGGCTCACGCTCGCCGCCGAGGTGCCGGTGGGCCTGGAGCCCGTCTCCGTCGCCGTGCGCAGCAGCACGGAAGTCTGGGTGGTCAACCACCTCTCGGACAGCATCAGCGTGGTGAGCCTGAGCGGCACGCCGCGCGTGGTGCGCACGCTGCTCGTCGGCGATGAGCCGCGCGACGTCGTCTTCGCCGGCACCAATGGCTACGCGTTCATCACCACCGCGCACCGCGGCCAGCACCGCACCGACGCGTCCATCGCCAGCGTCCCCGGCGCGGGCGACGCGAAGCTCACCACGCCGAGCGTGGGCCGCGCGGACGTCTGGGTCTTCAATCCCGCCGCCCTGGGGACGACGCTCGGCGGCACGCCCCTGCGCATCGTCACGCTCTTCGGTGACACGCCGCGCGGCCTGGCCGTCAGCCCGGACAAGAAGACCGTCTATGCGGCCATCGCCCAGTCCGGCAACCAGACGACCACCGTCAACCTGGAAGGCGTATGCAACGGCTTCAACACGTCGGGCTTCTGTCTCGTCTTCCCCGACACCTCCCCCTGGGGGAACAACCTCATCCCGGGCGGCCTGCCCGGACCGTCCACGAATGTCGAGGGCAAGAAGGCGCCGGAGACCGGCCTCATCGTCAAGTGGAACGCCTCCGCCGGACAGTGGCAGGACACGCTCGGCCGCAACTTCAACAACAGCGTGCGCCTGCGGCTGCCGGACAAGGACGTCTTCGCCATCGACGCGGACAGCCTGACGGAGAAGGCCTTCTACACGGGCGTGGGCACCACCATCTTCAACCTCGCCACCAACCCGAAGTCGGGCGCCCTCTACGCGTCCAACAGCGACGCCAACAACCCGATCCGCTTCGAGGGCCCGGGTGTGTTCGGCGGCAGCACGGTGCAGGGCAACCTCGCGAAGATGCGCATCACCGTCATCTCCGGTGGCACCGTCTCCCCGCGCCACCTCAACAAGCACATCGACTACTCGAAGCTGGCCGGGAAGCCCGGCTTCGACCCCACGGCGAAGAACCACAGCCTCTCCACGCCGACGGAGATGGTCGTCTCCCAGGACGGCACGAAGCTGTACGTGGCCGCGTTCAGCTCCAGCAAGGTCGGCGTCTTCGACACGGCCGCGCTGGAGAGCAACGCCTTCGACCCGCGCACCGCGAGCGCCAACTACATCCCCGTCAGCGGCGGCGGCCCCAGCGGCCTCGTGCTGGACGAGGCGCGCAACCGCCTCTACGTGATGACCCGCTTCGACAACGCGGTGAAGGTCATCGACCTCGCCACCAAGGGCCAGGTGGCCTCGGCGCCGCTGTACAACCCGGAGCCCGCCTCCGTCGTGCAGGGCCGCCCCTTCCTCTACGACGCCACCTTCTCGTCGGCCAACGGCGAGGCGTCCTGCGCCAGCTGCCACATCTTCGGCGACAAGGACGAGCTGGCCTGGGACCTGGGCAACCCGGATGACGTCGTGACGGCCAACCCCATCGACAAGCGTCTCGCGAGCAGCCTCGAGATTGGCCTGTTCCGCACGTTCACCGGTCACCCGGGCTCGGATGTCAACGGCACCGGCGACCAGAACACCTTCCACCCGATGAAGGGCCCCATGACGACACAGACCCTTCGCGGGATGACGCACCAGGGCGCCATGCACTGGCGCGGTGACCGCGCGAACGGCTTCTTCGGCGCCGACGCGTACGACGAGGAGCTGTCGTTCAAGAACTTCATCGTGGCCTTCGGGGGGCTGCTGGGCCGCGCGTCCCTGCCGACCGAGGCGGAGATGAACAAGTTCACCAGCTTCCAGCTCCAGGTGCAGCTGCCGCCGAGCCCCATCCGCAAGCTGGACAACTCGCTCACCTCCGCGCAGCAGGCCGGCAAGGACTTCTACTTCGGCAGCCGCCGCGTGGATGGCATCGCGATTGGCGCCGACAACGGCTTCAACTGCAACGGCTGCCATGTCATCGACGCGGCGCAGGGCTTCTTCGGCACGGACGGCAAGTCGAGCTTCGAGGGCATCACCCAGATCGTGAAGATCCCCCACACGCGGAACATGTACACGAAGGTCGGCATGTTCGGCTTCCCGGACAACAGCTTCTTCACGCACCCCGAGTCGGGACAGATGGGAGACCAGATTCGCGGCTTCGGCTTCACGAACGACGGCGCGGTGGACACGCTGTTCCGCTTCTTCAGCGCCGTCGTATTCACCAACACCAGCATCGGTGGACCGCTGGTGGGCTTCCAGAGCGACACCCAGCGCCGCAACGTGGAGGACTTCATGCTGGCGTCCGATACCGACCTGGCGCCCATCGTCGGCCAGCAGATCACGCTCACGAATACCAACGCCTCCGCCGTGGGCGCGCGCATCGACCTGTTGATTGCTCGTGCCCGCGCGCCGTTCGTGTCGAAGATCCTCGGCGGCTCGACGTACGAGGCCGACCTGGTCGCGAAGGTGGCGCTGGCGGGCCGGGTGAAGGGCTACCTGTACGACCGCGCCGCAGGGACGTGGAAGCCGGACGACGGCACCGTGAACATCACCACCACGGCACTCCGCGCGCTGGCGAACACGGCGGGCCAGGAGGTGACGTTCACCGCCGTCCCGCCGGGCTCCGGTACGCGCGTCGCCATCGACCGGAACCTGGACGGCAGGCTCGACGGCCAGTAGCCGGCACGCGCCGCCGGGCCCACAACCCACGGCGCTCCTGAGCACCCCGCCCCGTCCCCGGCTGCTTCCGGGGGCGGGGTTTCTTTTTCCCGCCAGCGTCCCGGCGATGGCTTGCTCCCTGCTCCGGCGCCGCTGCATTCGCGGCACCTGTAAGAGCCCGAGGCCCTTTTCGTTCGCGTGGATGAAACGCCACGACACACGAAAGGGCTTCACCATGCGCACCACGCTGTCCGCCGCCACCCTTGCCGCCGTGCTCCTGTCCTCGCAGGCCCGTGCCTCGGAGGCAGTGCCGCAGCCCTCCCACGCCGGTCATGCACAAGAGGGGCACCAGGGCGCGAAGTCGTCACCGGAACACGCTCACGGTTCCCACGGGGACTCCGGGCCGGGGACGGCAGGCGAGGCCCCCACTCCGAAGTCGGAGCCCGGCTCGCAGGGGGCCCATGCAAGGGACGAAGTGCCCGCGCCCGACCACGAGCCCGGACACGACGCGGCCCCAGGCACCGGGCACTCGCATCACGGCCACGACGCCACGTCCTCCGTCGAGGCCGACGCCCCGAGCATCCTCTCCCTGCCCATGGCGCGAGAGGCCTCCGGCACCGCCTGGCAGCCGGACGCCACGCCGCACTCCGGCTCCCACCTGTCCACGGGCCGGTGGAGCCTGATGTTCCACGAGCAGCTCTTCGGCGGGTACGTGGGAGAGGGGGGAGCGCGAGGGGCCCACCGCTTCGCGGGCACGGGCTGGCTCATGCTCATGGCGCAGCGGCCACTCGGGGCGGACAGCCGGCTCGGGCTCCGGCTGATGCTCAGCCCCGAGCCGCTCACCGCTGGCGGCAAGGGCTATCCGCTCCTCTTCCAGAGCGGGGAGACGTACGCGGGCGAACGGCTCCATGACCGGCAGCACCCGCACGACCTCTTCATGGAGGCGGCCGTCACGTATACCCAGGCGCTCGCGCCGGGCTGGGGCTTCCAGCTCTACGCCGCGCCCGTGGGAGAGCCGGCCCTCGGGCCTGTCGCGTCACCGCACCGCGCCTCCGCGGCCGCGGACCCGCTGGCGGCCATCGGCCACCACTGGCTCGATTCCTCGCACATCAGCTTCGGCGTGCTGACGGCTGCCCTGCTCACGCCCACCGCGAAGCTGGAGCTGTCATGGTTCAACGGGCGAGAGCCCGATGAGGACCGCTGGGACTTCGACCTGCGTGTCCCCGACTCCTATGCCATGCGCCTCACCACCAACCCCACGCGCAACGTGAGCGCCCAGGTGTCCTATGGATATATGCCCAGCCACGACCCGCTGGAGCCCGACGAGCCGCTGCACCGGCTCACGGCCTCGGTCATGTACCACCGGCCCGTGGGCACGGCGGGGCACTGGGCCAGCACCGCCGCCTTCGGCCGCAACGTCGGAGAGCACTCGGGCGACACCAACGCCTTCCTCGTGGAGACGAACCTGGACCTCGACGGCCGCAATGTCCTCTTCGGGCGCGCGGAGTACGTGGAGAAGACGGACCACGACCTGGTCCTCGCCGAGTCCTTCCACGGCTCCACCTTCGACACCGTGGGGCTGTCAGTGGGCTACCTGCGCAACCTGGGCACGTGGGGGGACTTCGTTCCCGGGGTCGGCGCACGCGTGAGCGTCAACCCCGTGCCGGAGCAGCTGCGCGACGTGTACGGCGCAACGCTCCCCGTCGGCGGCATGGTGTACCTGCGCCTGGCCTCCGCGCCCATGCGGCACTGAGCTCCATGGGCGCCACATGCAGTGCCCTGCTGCTCAGTCCGCTACCGCGCAGACGCCGTCCAGCGCGGTGCCCGAAGCTCCGGCGCAGGTGCCGCTCTCGCAGTCGCGGTCCTCGAAGCACACCTCACCGTCCGCGCGCTGCTTCACGCACGTCCCGTACCGGTCCCCCGGGGTGAAGTGGCTGGAGCAGGTCAGTGCCTCCTCGCACTCGGCGGCCACCGTGCACTCCTCGCCTTCGGCGCGCAGCGGGTAGTCACAGATGCCTCGGGGCGCCGGGCCGTCGTCCCCGCTGGGGAAGCTGCACACCAGGTCATCCGGGCACGCCGTCTGCGCGTCACACCAATCTCCCAGCCCCTCCGCGCAGCCCAGGTTCAGCACCACCACGCACAGCCACGACATCACCATCCGGCGCATCACAGCGAGGCCTCCAGGGCGAGCACCGCGGAGCGGCCCGGCTCATCCACGCCGGAACCATGGGTGCGGTACGTCGCATCAAACAGGTTCTGCAGCGTGAGCGCCGCGGACAGGCGCTTGCCCAGCTTCGCTCCCGCCCTCGCGCTGAAGACGATGAAGCCCGGCGTGCGCGCGCAGTCCGGCACCTCCGCGCAGGTGCGGATGTCCAGCAGGTCCGCCGCGGAGAAGGCATCCTGCGCCAGCGCCCAGCGCGCGGAACCCTCCAGGAAGAGGAACCCCCATGGCTCCCACGTCGCGCGCACCAGCCCGTTGAGCGGCGGCGTGCGGGACAGCGGTTCGAGGATGAGCGGCTCGCCCTCCGCCGTGAGGTCCCTGCGCTTCTGCTGCGTGTGCGTGTACGTGGCGTGCGTCGCCAGCGTCACCGACGGCAGCACCTTCACGGACACCGCGGCCTCCAGCGCGTGGATGACCGCTCGCTCGCGGTTCTGCCGCGTGAGGTACGGCAACCCATCCGGATTGAACTCCTGCCCGTCCAGCAGCGTCGGGACGTTGCCCACCAGCCCGTCCACCACCGTGAAGGCATAGAAGACCTGCGCGCCCACCGGGCCCCGGTCCACGCGCGTGCCCACCTCGGCCGTATACGACTGCTCGGGGTGCAGATCCCTTCCGGGAACGAGGTAGCCCGGGCCCTCCGCGCCCAGCCGCAGGTAGTCGTCGATGTTCGGCGCCCGGAACCCCGAGCCCAGGTTCACCAACACCGAGACGCCCTCCACCACCCGCTGCCGCACGCCCAATTCACCGGCCAGGCCCACCGCGGTCTGCGTGGTGGCGGGCAGCACCGGCAGCGGGACGCTCGCGTCGGGGAACAGCGCCGCGAGCCGCCCGTCCTCGGGCAGCGACACGCGGTGCAGCTGCGCCCGCAGGCCCGCGTGGTACGAGAACGGCCGCGCCACGTCGCTCGACAGCAGGCCGAAGACTCCGGCCGCCAGCGCCGTGGGCTCCCCCGGGTAGCGCGCGTCCTCCGGCCGGGGCGAGAAGTCCAGCTCGGCTTCGGACAGTGCGCTGCGGCCGAAGGAACTCGACGCCTTGTCGTGGAAGACCTCCGCCCCGAAGAGGGGCACCGGCGCGCCAGGCAGCGCGGACACCGGCGGCGCTTCGCCCTCCGCGCGCATGCCCACCGTCCACACGTCCACGTCGTCCCGCTCCAACCTGTCGCGCGACACGCGGAAGCGGTCCACCTGCTCACCCTGCCGCGTCACACTGAACTCCACCGCGCCGCGCCGCAGCCAGCCCGTGCCCGTCTGCTCCAGCCGCGCGTGCCCGAAGTCGCGCACCTGGTCGCTGAAGCGCCGGAAGTCTCCCGGCACCGAGCGGTCCAAGCGCGGCGCGTCCGACTGCCGCACGCCCTGGTACTGGAGGTACAGCTGGAGCCCCGGCCGCAGGCGCTGGCGCACCTTCAGCGCCGCGTCCCCCTCCTGGTAGCCCGTGTACCGCTGCACGCCCACGCGGTCTCCGCCGCGTAGGTCGTTGAAGTCGCGCAGCGAGAAGGCGCCGGCCACCGCGGTGTCCTGGAGCGACACGCCCGCGCGCAGGTGTCCCTGGAGGCTCGTGTCCGCGCTGCCCGCCATCGCGCGCACGGCGCCGATGGGCTCGGCCTCCGACGCGAAGCGCGGCCAGAAGGTGCGCACGTTGACGACGCCGCCCAGCGCGTCCGAGCCGTACAGCACCGAGCCCGGCCCGCGCACCACCTCCAGCTGCTCCACGAGGAATGGGTCCACCGTGTTGAGGTACTGGTTGGGCCCCGAGCGCACCGTGCCGTTGTTCAGCCGCACGCCGTCCACCAGCAGCAGCACGTGCTGCCCGTACAGGCCACGGATGATGGGCGCGCCGCCGCCGTGGTTCGTCTTCTGGAGGAAGACGCCCTCTGCCTCGAAGAGCGCCTCGGGCGTGGTGCGCGCGGGCCGGTGCGACAGGTCCTCGCGCGTCACGACCGACATGGCGCGAGGCTGACTGGCTGTCGACTGGGGACTCCGCGTGGCCGTCACCACCGTCTGGGGAATGACCGGCTCCACGTCCGTCTCTTGCTCGGTGGCGGCGTCCCGCGCGGGGGCCTCCGGGGTGCCGGGGGACTGTGCGTCATCCGGCGCGGCGGGAGGCTCCGCTGCGGGGGACTGTTGCGCGCGGGCCGTGGCAAGGGGCGCGCCGGACAGGGCACAGCACGCCATCAGGACGAAGGGACGAAGGTGCATAGAGGGGGCGGGAGTCTCCTACAGCGGTTCCGTGCAAGGGAAGACGCCCCCGCCACGCCGCGGTCGCACCCGCACCCTGTCCGCCTTCCGACGCTTTTTTTGACGGAAGTCCGGACCGCCCGCCTAATGCCGCGGACAGGTCGGTAGCGGCCTGTAGCAGCCACGCCCGGAGGAAGTCCGATGCAGGATGGAAGCGCCAGCCCCCTGAGCCCCGAGGCTCCATCGTCGCCGGCGGCCGCCGAGGCGCAAGTCGACGCGCGCGGCCCCGAGGCCGACATCGTCTCCACCCACGTCCTGGTGCCGGAGGAGCAGGTCCAGAAGCTCCGCGAGCTGGCCCGGCGCACCCGCATCCACCAGAGCGAGTACCTCCGCGAGGCGGTGGAGGACCTGCTCGGCAAGTACGGCCGCGGCGCCGCCAAGGAGGAAGGCCAGTCATGAGCGCCGTCGCCCTCGCGCCCCGCTCGTCGCCGCGCACCCGTGAGCCCGCGCCCGCCGCGCTCGTGCGCGACTCGGACGCCGTGCGCACCCCGCGCACCCGCCTGGCCGCCGAGCGGCCGGCCTCCATCCGCGACGCCATCGTCCGCTGGCTCGACCAGGAGCTGTAGTCCCCGAGGCCGGCCCCTCCCTGGAGGCCGGTCCGTGAGCCGGGGTACGCTGGGGACTCCCTCTCACAGGAGCCCCCACACCCCATGCGTCTTCCCTTCCTGACGGCCGCCCTGGCCTTCGCCTCCGCCGGCTGTGCGACCTCGGGTGGCTTCGACAAGCTCTACCCCGGCATGTCGTCCCAGCAGGTCGTCGAGGCGATGGGCAACGGCCCCTCGCGCGCGCAGGAGTTCCCCGACAAGTCCACCGCCTGGTACTACGGCGAGGACCGCTGCGTGCTCATGCGCGAGGACAAGCTGGTCTCCAAGGCCACCTCCGAGGACACCGCCTCGGTGGACACGCCCATCGTCTCCGTGCGCGACACCTCGAGGGCGCTCTGCGCGCCCGAGGGCTACGCGTCCAAGGAGAAGCGCGAGCAGGAAATCGAAACGCCCTTCGGCACCTACAAGGGCAACATCGACCCGTCCGCCGCCGTGAAGAAGGTGAAGGGCATGGTGACGGGCAAGGAAGCGGCGCCCGAGAAGTCCGAGCAGGCCACCACGCCAGCGCCGTAGTCACGCTTCGTTTCGAGACTCCCGGGGCCGCGCGCGAAGGTTCGCCGCGGCCCCGTGGCGTTTCACGGGGCCATCAGGCGGAGGGCGCCGTGGCCTCGCCTTCCTTGTCGTCCAGCTTGCCGGCGATGTCCTTGAAGGACAGGTGGCCAACGGAGAGCAGGATGAGGCCCACCGCCACCTGCTGCACCGTCTGGCACAGCCACATGACGTTGGCGTAGGCGAGCCCGCTGGCGTTCACCACCGCCGCAGGGAGGAAGAGGCCGAGGCCCACCTTGGTGGCGGCCTGGAAGGTGCCCATCATCCCTGGCGCCGCCGGAATCATCAGTCCCACTACCAGCACGCCGAGCACGACGTAGGCCTGGAAGAAGGACAGGGTCATCGGCTGGCAGGCCGTGCCCGCCGCCGCGCCCGAGCAGTCGAAGGCGTTGGCGAGCAGGGCCATGCCGAACCCATTCACGCCCCAGTACAGCGCCGTGTAGAGGAAGAAGAGCGCGATCTGCTTTCCGTTGGGGAGCTGCCGCATGGCGCCGACGAAGGTGTCGACGATGTCCGCGACCTTGTGGGCCACGCCCGGGGCGAAGCGGCCCACCGTGGCGCGCACCAGCCGCACCGTGCGCTCCTGCTGCCAGAGGCCGAAGAGGAGGAACGCGAGCCCGCCGCCGAACACGCCGAACAGCACCCAGGAGCCCCACTTGACGTAGCGGACCTCGGGCGTCTCGGTGGGCACGAAGAAGAGCAGCCCGCGCATCATCGCCGCGACGAAGAGGCCGTCGACGATGCGCTCCAGCACCACGGACGTCATGGCGGCGCTGCGGCGGATGGAGCTGCGCTGCGCGATGAGGAAGGGCCGGGCGAACTCGCCCAGGCGGAAGGGCAGCACCAGCAGCATCATGAAGCCGATGCCGGAGGCCTCGTTGAGCTTGCGGAAGGGCACCTTCTCCAGGCCCGACAGCAGGCACCCCCACCGCAGCGTGCGGAGCAGGTGGATGACGAGGAGGCAGCCGAAGTACGGCACCACCCACGCGTAGTTGGCCGCCTTGAGGCTGGCAACCTGGGTGGCCCAGTCCGTGTCACGGAAGGCCCACCACATGAAGAGAAAGGTGACCAGCAGACTGGCCAGCAGCTTGACGGCGCGTTTCACGGCGGCCGGGTATACCGTCAGTCCGGGTCGGACTCCAGCGACTCTCCCGCGAGCAGCCGGGACGGGGTGTCGCGCATGAGCCGGCCGAAGGCCTGCTCCCCTGCCCTGCTCCGCAGCTCCGCCAGAGAGCGGCCCACCCAGTCCCGGGCTCCTACAGGTGCGTGCAGGTCCGTGGCGGCCACCGCGTACAGGCCATCCTCCAGGAAGGCCCGGGCGAGCTTCTTCGGCATGGGGCCATAGCGGCCGGTGAGCGCCCCCACGTCGAGCTGGAGCAGCGCCCCGGCCCGGACGGCCTCCGCCGCGCGGCCCTTGCGCTCGAACTCCAGGCAGCGCTCGGGGTGCGCCAGGAGCGGCACCACGCCCTTGGTCCGAATGCGGAAGAGGATGTCCGGGAGGGCCGGCACGGGGGCGGTGTAGGGCAACTCCACCAGCGCGTAGCGCCCGGGGCCCAGCGTGCGCGCGGACGGGGTGCCCAGGCCGCGCAGGAAGGCGTCGTCGAGCACGTTCTCCGCGTTGCGGCCCAACGTCAGGGGGATGCGCTCGCGCTCCAGGGCGGCGGCCAGCTCCGCGCGCTTCGCGTCCACCACGTCGACGGGGGCGTACTCGGGACGGGCGTGGGGGCTGGGGGCGACGGTGGAGAAGCCGAGGTCGACCAGGGCGCGCGCCATCTCCAGCGCATCCTCGAGGGAGCGGGCGCCGTCATCCACCCCGGGCAGCAGGTGGCAGTGCAGGTCGACGAAGCCGCTCACGCGTCTCCGCCCTGCCGGTCAGGGTGGTGGGCGGAGGGTAGCTCGTCCTCCTGCTCATCCGCCTGACGGTCGGGCACGCGGTACTCCTCGCCCAGCCAGCGGCCGAGGTCCACGGCGCGGCAGCGGCGGGAGCAGAAGGGAAAGGAGGCGTTCTCCGCGCGGGGAGGAACGGGCTTCTGGCAGATGGAACACTTCGAGGCAGGCATGATGGGCGTGTTCACTAGATAAGCGTTGACGCTCGCGCGGGCCAGGATGTTTCGTGCCCGGCCTCCAGCTCCGGAGGAGGTCCCCGCCATGAAGGTCCAGCGCATCACCGAGCCCGGTGGTCCCGAAGTGCTTACCCTCGAGGAGCGCCCCGAGCCCGTGCCTGGCCCCGGCGAGCTGCGCGTGCGCGTGCGGGCCTCCGCGCTGAATCGGGCGGACCTGCTGCAGATTCGCGGCCTCTACGCCGCCCCGCCGGACGTGCCGCCCGACGTGCCGGGCCTGGAGTACTCGGGCGAGGTGACGGCCGTGGGCCCGCGCACGCGGCGCTTCAAGGTCGGTGACAGGGTGATGGGGCTGGTGGGCGGCGGCGCGTGGGCGGAGTCGCTCATCACGCACGAGCGCGAGGCGCTGCCCATGCCGGAGGGCATGGACTTCGCGGACGCGGCGGCGCTGCCGGAGGCGTACCTGACGGCGTACGACGCGCTGGTGCTCCAGGGTGAATTGAAGCCCGGGGAGACGGTGCTGATTCATGCGGTGGCCAGCGGCGTGGGCTCGGCGGCGGCGCTCTTGTGCCGGGCCTCGGGTGCGCGCGTGGTGGGCACGGGGCGCAGCGCGGCCAAGCTGGCGCGGGCCTCTGAGTGGGGCGTGGCGCGCACGGTGCTGTGTCAGTCCTCACCGCCGAGCTTCGCGGACGCGGTGCGCGCGGAGACGGGCGGACGGGGCGCGGACCTGTGCCTGGACCTGGTGGGCGGTGACTACCTGTCCGAGTCGATGAACGCGCTGGCGCCGCGAGGGCGGATGATGCTCGTCGGCCTGGTGGCGGGAATGAGCACCGAGGTGAACCTGGGGATGTTCTTGATGAAGCGGCTGCGCGTCACCGGCACCGTGCTGCGCAGCCGGCCGTTGGAGGAGAAGATGGCGCTGACGCAGAGCGCGGAGCGGCACCTGCTGCCCCTGTTCCGCTCCGGCGCGCTGAAGCCGGTGGTGGACGCGGTGCTGCCCATGGCGGAGCTGCGCCAGGGGCTGGAGCGCATGGAGCGCAACGACTCCGTGGGCAAGCTCGTGGTGCGGTGGGAGTGACGCTACTTCGGCTCGCCGCGGAGGTAATCCCGGCGGGCACACGGCGAGGAAGACCATTGCGCCCCCGGCCCGTGCCTCTATCCTGCGCGGCCATGGCTACCCACTTCGACCCCAGCGCCGCCGCCCAGCCAGACTCCGGCGTCTTCGGCCTCCCGCACTCGCCCGACGAGGCCCACGTCGTCCTCATCCCCGTGCCGTTCGAGGCCACCACCAGCTACGGCGGCGGCACCTCCGAGGGCCCCGCCGCCGTGCTCGACGCCAGCCGCCAGGTGGACCTCTTCGACGTGGAGACGGGCCGCCCCTACGAGCGCGGCATCGCCATGCTCGACGAGTCCCCGGAGCTGCGCGACTGGAACTCCCGCGCCAAGGACCGCGCCCAGGTCGTCATCGAGGCCGGCGGCATCCACTCCGGCAAGGCCGAGCTCATCCAGGCCGCCAACGACGTCAACGCGCTCTGCGACCAGATGAACGAGTACGTCTAC
Source organism: Pyxidicoccus caerfyrddinensis (assembly GCF_010894405.1). Classification (GTDB taxonomy): domain Bacteria; phylum Myxococcota; class Myxococcia; order Myxococcales; family Myxococcaceae; genus Myxococcus; species Myxococcus caerfyrddinensis. The sequence goes on along the minus strand of NZ_JAAIYA010000029.1, from coordinate 118,252 downwards.
CGCACCGCGAAGCACTGGCTGGACCACGGCAAGCGCGTGGGCGCCGTGGGCGGGGACCACTCCATCTCCTTCGGCATCATCCGCGCCCACGCGGAGAAGTACCCCGGCCTGGGCGTGCTCCACCTCGACGCGCACGCCGACCTGCGCGTGGCCTACGAGGGCTTCACCTGGTCCCACGCGTCCATCATGTACAACGTCGCCGAGCGCATCCCCGGCGTGAAGACGCTCGTCCAGGTGGGCCTGCGCGACATGAGCCAGGAAGAGCACCGCTACATCGAGGACTCCAAGGGCCGCGTGCACGGCTTCTTCGACGCCGCCCTCCAGAACAAGCGCTTCGACGGCATCCCCTGGAACCGGCAGGTGGATGAAATCGTCGCCCTGCTCCCGCAGCAGGTCTACCTGTCCTTCGACATCGACGGGCTGGACCCCACGCTCTGCCCGCACACGGGCACCCCGGTGCCGGGCGGCCTGTCCTTCCCCGAGGCCGTGGCGCTCATCTCCGGCGTCGTCCGCTCCGGTCGCACCATCGTCGGCTTCGACCTGACCGAGGTGTCTCCGGATCCGGAGGGCGGCGAGTGGGACGGCAACGTCGGCGCCCGTCTGCTCTACAAGATGATTGGCTGGATGCTGAAGTCGCAGAAGGCCTGAGGGCCCGCGTCACCCGCCCCGAGGCAGCAGCAGGCTGAACGTGGAGCCCTGCCCGGGGCGGGACACGGCGGACAGCGCGCCGCCGTGCAGCCGCGCCAGCTCCGAGGCCACGTAGAACCCCAGGCCCGCAGCGCCCGCGGACCCCGTCTGGAAGGGCGCGAAGAGCCGGGGCACCTCCTCCTCCGGGAAGCCGGGCCCCCGGTCCTTCACCTGCACCGTCACCAGCGAGCGCGAGGCCTGCAGCTCCACCGTCACCTCGCCCCTGCCGCCGTCCTGCTTCACCGCGTTCGCCAGCAGCACGTCGAACACCTGGCGGATGCGCTCCGGGTCGAACCGCACGGACACCGGCTCCGTCGACGCCACCAGCGTCACCGGCGCGTGAGCCCTCCAGGCCGTCACGGCGCCAAGCAGGTGCTGCGCCAGGTCCGCCTCCACCGGCTGGAGCGCCACGCCGCCCGCCGCCAGCCGCGCCACGTCCTTCAGGTTGCGGCCCAGCGCCTCCATGGCCTGGAGCTGCGCGTCCAGGGATGCCAGCGTCGCGCGGTCCGCCGTGGGCACCGACTCCAGTTGCTTGAGCTGCGCGCGCGCCGCATCCAGGGGCCCCTGGAGCGTCTGCGCCACCCACTGCCCCAGCACCTCCACCGGAGAGCCCACGTCCACGGGCTCCGGGCGCGGCGCGGCGGCGAGCGACTGGCGGATGACCGACTCGAAGTCGGTGATTTCGAAGGGCTTGTGGAGGAAGGCCGAGGCCTCCGGCGCGCCCTGCGGCAACACCGCGCTCAGGAGGATGATGGGCACGTCCTTGAGCAGCGCCTCCTGCCTCAGGCGCCGGCACAGCTCCACGCCGCTCAGGCGCGGCATCATGTGGTCCGTCACCACGAGCTGAGGCCGACGGGCTCTCGCGAGTCCGAGCGCCTCCTCGCCGTCCCGGGCCCTCAGCACGTCGTGGCCCAGGTCCTCCACCACCTGGCTGAGGACCTCCAACACCGCCGGCTCATCGTCCGCGACCAGGACGAGACTCATGCTCTTCCACTCCCTCGGCTACAGCGCGCCTCGACTCGACAGCGTGCTGCCAGGATAACGGCCTCCCCCGGCGGTGCAGCGGTACCGGGGCCAGCGCGTGCATCCTGGAGATGCAATCGTTCACGGATGGGCGGACTGGTTTATGAAGAGCCGAGCACCGCCACCAGAGACCGTGGGATGGGCTGCGGCCTTCCGGACAGTCGGGCTGTCCTTCCCCGGACACTCCCTGGTGGCGCATGGAGGGTTGGAATGAAGCCTGGAGTCATGAGGTGGAGCCTGCTGTGGGTGGCCCTGCTGGCCTCGGGAAGCGCGAGCGCGGACCTGGCCCGGCGCCGGGACGCCATCGTCGAGGTGGTGCAGAAGGTCTCCCCGGCCGTCGTCTACATCGGCACCGAGCAGGAGGTGGAGTCGCGCTTCCGCGGCCGGCGCTCCCCGCTGGAGGAGTTCTTCGGCGGCATGGGCGGCGGCGAGCAGGAGCGGCAGAAAATCGAGGGCCTGGGCAGCGGCGCCATCATCGACGCGTCCGGAACCATCGTCACCAATGACCACGTCATCCGCGGCGCCTCGGCCATCCACGTGGTGCTGGCGGATGGGCGCTCGTTCGACGCGGAAGTCATCGGCAGCGACGCGGCCAATGACCTGGCCGTGCTGAAGGTGAACGCGCGCGAGCCGCTGCCCACCGCGAAGCTGGGCACCAGCTCGGACCTGATGATTGGCGAGACGGTGGTGGCCATCGGCAGCCCCTTCGGCCTGAGCAAGACGGTGACGGCGGGCGTGGTGTCCGCGGTGGGGCGCACGTTCCGCGCGGACGACCGCGTCTACAACGACTTCATCCAGACGGACGCGGCCATCAACCCCGGCAACTCGGGCGGCCCGCTGCTCAACGTGGACGGGGAAATCATCGGCATCAACACCGCCATCTTCGGCGGTGGCGCGCAGGGCATCGGCTTCGCGATTCCCGCGGACAAGGTGCGGCGCATCGTCGATGAGCTGACGCGCTTCGGGAAGGTGCGCCCGGCGTGGGTGGGCATCGACGCGGTGGACCTGCCTCCGCGCGTGGCCCGGCAGCTCGGGTGGGACCGCGCCTACGGGGCGCTGGTGACGGCCGTGGAGCCCGGCAGCCCCGCGGCCCAGGCCGGCGTGAAGCGTGGGGACGTGGTGGCGGAGCTTGGCGGTTCGCGCATCCAGGACGCCGAGGACTTCGACACCCGCGTGCGTGGCTACCCTGCCCGCTCGCCCTTCCCCATGGTCCTCTTCCGGGACGGCGGCACGCGCACCCTCCAGGTGACGCCGCTGGAGTTCCCCGCTCGCATGGTCGAGGGGCTGGCGTGGGAGCGGCTGGGACTGCGAGTGAAGGAGGTGAAGGGCGTGCTGGCGGTGTCCGGCGTGCGGCAGGACTCGTCGGCGGCCCAGGTGGGGCTGGAACCGGGAGACATCATCCTGCGGGTGAACAACCAGCCGGTGCCCACGGCGGATGCGTTCCGCGAGGCGCTGCTGGCCGCGCGACGCGGACGGAGCGTGTTGCTGCTCGTGCGGCGGGGCCGGTACGGGTACCACATCACGCTGCCCTTCGAGCAGCAGGGACAGAGCCTCTAAGGCGTTTCGGACGCGGGGTGGGTCGTCCGGGATTTCTGGACCAGCGCGTCTCGAACTACCATGGGGCGTATGAGTTCCGTCCGTTACCAGTCCCTCGGTCCCCTGCTGGCCGGGGAAGGCTCGCGTGCCTTCCTCGGGCTTGCCCTGGAGGACGGTGCGCCCCCCCGCTCCGTGGTGCTCATCTGGGCGCCGCAGGAGATTGCCCAGAACCCGGAGATGACGGCGAGGCTGACGCGTGAGACTTCGCGCGCGCTCGTCTTCGAGCACCCCAACATCCTCCGCGTCCATGGCCTGGCCGTGCAGGACGGTGGCGTGGCGCGCGTCACGGAGTTCGCCGACGGCGAGCCCCTGCGCCGCCTGTTGGAGGCCCACCCCCGCCTGCCGCCGCAGTTCGCCGCGCTCGTCGTCGCGGACGCAGCCATGGGCCTGCACTACGCGCACGTCGCCGGCAATGACGACGGCACGCCGCTGGTGCACGGCGACATCCGCCCGGAGACGCTGATGATCTCCTTCGGCGGCGTGACGAAGGTGACGGGCTACGGCGCGCTCGGCGTGGCCCCGCGCGAGCGCGACGGCAAGCGCGTGAAGAACCGGCGCAAGTACAGCGCTCCGGAGCAATTGCTCGGTGGCCGCGAGGCCGTCAACGTGCAGTCGGACGTGTTCCTGCTGGGGCTCGTGCTGCACGAGAGCCTGTCGGGGAAGATGCCGTTCAAGGAAACGGCGGACCCGGACAAGGCGGTGCTGAACCGCTCGCTGCCGCCGCTGCCACAGGACGTACCGCTGAAGATTGATGCGGTGGTGCGGAAGGCCACGACGAAGCGTGCGTATGACCGGTATCCGTCGGCGCTCGCATTCCGCGAGGCGCTGGTGGAGGCGGTGGGCACGCTGCCCACGCATGCGCAGTTCGCGGAGTTCATGTCGAAGTACTTCCCGCCCGAGCACGAGGCACGGGCGGCCCGGCGCAGGGTGATTGAGGCCGGCATCGCGGACGTGATGCAGAAGGCCGGTGTGTCGCCTCCGGCGGTGGCGGAGTTCCTTGCTCGCGGGACGCTGGCTCCCGGAGTGCTGCCCGCGAAGTGGCCGGCGCTGCCGGGGCAGCTCTCGGTTTCGGGACCGGTGAATCTGAGCGCGGGCTCCGAGGCGGGTGCTTCCACGGAGGCCGCGGCATCGGGTCCGTCGACGGGCTCGCAGGCGCAGGTGGCTCCTGCCGCGACGTCCGCGCAGGGCCCGGCCAGTGGCTCACATGCGCAGGTTCCCGCGCAGGGCCCGGCCAGTGGTTCTCATGCGCAGGTGGCCCCTGCCGCGACGTCCGCACAGGGCCCCGCCAGCGGCTCTCATGCACAGCTGTCGGGGAGCGCAGAGGCTGCGCCGTCCGCGAGTGCCTCCGCACAGGGCCCGGCCAGTGGGTCGCATGCGCAGGTCTCGGGGAGTGCAGCGTCCTCGTCCGGCTCGACGGGCTCGAATGCAACGGTGGCTCCGGCCCCCTCGGGCGCGACGCTTGCTGCTGGCGGACTGCCGGTGGGCGGCCCGTCCGCGCCTCCCGTTCCCGCCGCGGTCGCTGCTGCTTCGGCAAAGCCGTCCCGGGCCTGGGTGGGCCTGGTGGCCGTCGGACTGGTGCTGACGCTCGGCGCGGCGGCAGTCGTGCTCAAGCGGCTGCCCTCCAACATCGAGGCGGAGGTCGACGCAGGTGCCGCATCCGTGACGCCGATGGACGCCGTCGCTGACGCGGGAGCGGTGGCCAAGGCGGGCGTCGTGGACGCGGGCATCCCGATGGGGATGCTGGACCTCACCGTCGAGCCGCGCGTGGAAGCGTCCATCCCTGGCCAGTACCTGGGACGCACGCCGCTCTCCGCGTCCGTGCCCGCGGGCCGGCACGTGCTGACGCTCAGCAACCCGGTGCTCGGCATCCAGGTGACGCGCATCATCACCGTGCCGGCGGGTGGCCGCAGCGGGCAGCAGTTCTTCCTGAACAAGGGCTTCGCCACCGTGCGCGCGCCGAAGGGGGCCATCGTCACCGTCGACGGCCGCCTCGTGGGCGCTGCTCCCGTCGAGGAGCTGGACCTCTACGAGGGCACGCACCAGCTCCTCGTCGTGGTGAACAACTCGCGCTGGCAGCGGACGTTCAAGGTGGAGCCCGGTCAGCGCGTTGCCTTCGACGTGGACTTCGAGGCGCCCCCCGAGGAGTAGTGCGCTTCCATCTGGCCCCGCGCCGTGACAGGCGGCGCGGGGTCAGCTCTTCAGCAGGGCGAGGAGTTGCTCGGTGTCCACGGGCTTCGTGAGGTAGTCGCTCGCCCCGGCGGCGAGGCACTTCTCGCGCTCGTCCTTCAGCGCCCTCGCGGTGATGGCGATGATGCGCAGGTCGGCGAAGCGCGGGTCCTCGCGGATGGCGCGCATCGTCTCGTAGCCATCCAACTCCGGCATCATCACGTCCATGAGGACGGCATTCACATCCGGGTGGGCGTGCAGGACGTTGATGCCTTCCCTGCCGTTCTCCGCGTGCAGCACTTGCAGCCCGCGTCCTTCGAGGATGCTGGTCAGGGCGAAGATGTTGCGGATGTCGTCGTCCACGACGAGCACCTTGCGCCCCACGAGCTCCGGCGCAGGCGCGACTGACGGCGGCGGGCGAGCAACCGGCTCCGTGCGCGCTTCGACTGGAGCGGCCTCGTTCTGTGCCTCGTCCGGGCCGACGTAGATCCTGGGCAGGAACAACGTGAAGGTGCTCCCCTTCCCCGGCTCGCTCTCCACGTGGAGCTCACCACCGAGCAGCCTCGCCAGCTCGCGGCTGATGGACAGACCCAGGCCGGTGCCTCCGTACTTGCGACTCGTGCCTCCGTCCGCCTGCTGGAACGCCTCGAAGATGAGGTGCTGCTTGTCCTTCGGAATGCCGATGCCGCTGTCCACCACGCTGAACGCCAGCACCCGGTCGGCGCGGTTGAGCAGCTCGCTGTCGAAGCTCCGGCGCTTGTCCTCCACCTGCCTGACATGCAGCTCCACGCGGCCGGTATCGGTGAACTTGAAGGCATTGGAGAGCAGGTTCTTGAGCACCTGCTGCAAGCGCTGCGGGTCCGTGCGCAGGCCGTAGGGCAGCCCCTCCGTCAGGTTGACGCGGAAGCCCAGCCCCTTGTGCTCGGCCACGTGCGTGAAGCTCCGCTCGACGAAGGACTTCAACTCCAAGAGCGGGACGTCGCACGGCTCCACGCGCAGCTTGCCGGCCTCCACCTTCGACAGGTCGAGGATGTCGTTGATGAGCTCCAGCAGGTCCGAGCCCGAGGCGTGGATGGTCTTCGCGTACTCCACCTCCTTCGAGCTCAGGTGGCGTTCCTTGTTCTCGGAGAGCACCTTCGCGAGGATGAGTAGGCTGTTGAGCGGCGTGCGCAGCTCGTGGCTCATGTTCGCGAGGAACTCGCTCTTGTACCGGGACGCGAGCGCGAGCTGCTCCGTGAAGCTCACGTTGTCGGTCAGGTCCTTCCACACGCCGGACACGCCCGGCACCGCGGGCAGCTCCGCGACCTTGCCTTCCGGGCCCACCTCCTTGGCGACGCGCGTGACTTCGTCCGCGAATGCCTGGAGCTGGTCCACCATCGTGTTGATGGTGTTCTTGAGCGTGAGGCTCTCGCCGCGAACCTCCACGGTGACCTTCTCCGACAGGTCGCCTCGCGCCACCGCGGTGCTCACCTTCGCGAGGCAGCGCACCTGCAAGGTGAGACTTCCGGCGAGGACATTCACGCTCTCGGCAAGCTCCCTCCAGCCGTCGGACAGGTTCGTCAGCTCCACCTGTCCTCCGAGGCGACCTTCGACGCCCACCTCCCGGGCAACCCGCGTGACGTCCGCGACGAAGGCGGACAGCCGGGTGGCGCGCTCGGCTTGAAGCGCGACGCCGGTGTTGAAGGCCTCCGCCAGCCGGTCCAGCAGCGGATTCACGCCGGTCAGCGGGAGGCGCTGCGAGAAGTCTCCCCGGTTGGCGGCCTCCATCGCGGCGAGCAGCGCGCGGAGCTGCGCTTCCTCGCGCGGAGTCTCACGGCTGTTCTTCTCGTCCATGGAGGCTCCTGGTGCGACTTCGCTGGCGCAAGCCCATGGCCCGAGAGAGCTACGCGCTCTTGCGGCGCCGCATCATCGCCTCGTACGAGCGACCCACGCTCTGCGAGAGGATGAGCAGCTCGCCCACGTCCGGCGGGGTGAGCTGGTCCGGCCCGTTGTCCACGTACAAGAGGTGCACCACCTTGCCGCGCACCAGTAGCGGGAGGATGACCGCCGTCGTCGGGAAGCCGCCGCCCAGCAGCTTGTAGAACACGCCCATCGCCGCGTCCCGCTTCACCGGGCCGATGTAGTGCGAGCGCGTGTCCCTCACGAGCCGGAAGGTGCTCTGCTCCCTCAGCGCCACGCCGATGCGGTGCACCGCCGCCTCGCGCACGCCGGCTCCCATGCCGTGCCAGCCCGTCACCAGGCTGCCCTGCACCGACAGCAGCAGGTTCCGCTTCCACTTGCCCAGCGCGAAGCGCAGCACCGTGCGCGCCACGTCCTCGCGGTCCGAGCTGCGCGCCAGCTCCGCCTGCGCCTCGGCGAAGGTGAGCGGCGTCGGCGGCGGCTCCGGAGGCCGCTGCACCGCGGGCGGAGTCGCAGCCGCCATGGGCGCGGCCGGGCGCTGCGGCGCCACCGTCACCGGAGGCGGCGTCATCGGGAACGGCTGCGCGGGCACCACCGGCACCTGAGGCTGCGCCGGCACCTGAGGCGCGGGCCGCTGCGTCACCGGAACCTGCGGAGCCTGGGGCGCCACGGGCATCTCCGGCACGGACAAGGGCTCCATCACCTCCACGCCGGTGATGACCTCCTCCGCCGCACCCATGTCGCCCTCGTAGTCCGCCCCACCGCGCAGCGCCTGCGCGTAGACGGACTGGAACTCCTCCTCGCTCATCAAGTCGGGCGCCTTCTCGGCCGCCTTCGCCAGCTCCGCCTGCGCGCCCGGCGCGGGCCTCGCGCGGATGGCATTCACGTCGATGGCGCGCAGCGAGCGGAACGCCTTGCAGTAGCGCCGCAGCATCTGGTTCATCCGAAACTCGGGGATGACCACCGGCACCACGCGCTTGCCCGTCTTGAAGGCAATCTTGTCGAGCGTCTCGAAGTCGTGCGGGTTGAGCACGGCGACGCTCAGCCGCGTCGCATCCACCCGCATCGGCAGGTACTCCTTGTCGTCCGCGTGGTTCGCCGACACCATCGCCAGCGCCTTCGGGTCCGGTACCAGCTCCCCGGAGGCGAAGGCAGTGTTGTGCAGCTGACCGAGCGACTTCGCCAGGTCCTGCTCGGACAGCAGGCCCAGCTCCACCAGGTTCGTCCCGAGCCGCCCGCCGTGCACCACCTGCGCCTCGAGCGCCTCCTCGATTCCCTCGGGCGTGACGAGGCCTTCCTTCACGAGCAGTTCACCCAGGCGCATGGCCTGAAGCTTGTAGCCGTGCCCCGTCCCGCTCCGCAAGCACGCCCGCCGCCGGGTGCGGGCGGCGCTAGTCCTCCGGGTGGTGGCTGAGCGCCACCCGGTTGCCCTCCGGGTCCCTCACGTACACGGACCAGCGCGTCTCGTGCTCCAGCGGCACCCCCGCCCGGGCAAAGGTCTCCACCACCCCGGCCCGGGCCGCCTTCGGAATCCGGAAGGCCAACAGCAGCAGGCCCGGCCGCTCGTGGCGGAACGGGAGGGACTCCGGGTCCGAGCCCGCCGCCTCGATGGCCAGGAAGCCACCTCCAGGCACGCCCACCCAGATGCTCCTCAGGGAGCCGTCCGGCCGCAGGTGCCGGGTCAGCTCCGGGAAGCCGAGCAGGTCCCGGTAGAAGGCCGTCACCCGCTCGAGGTCCTTCGCCTGGATTGCAACATGATGGAAGCCCTGAACGTCCATGGCGCGGATGCTATGGTCTGCGCGTCCATGGCGCGACTGCTCATCGTCGAAGACAACCACGAGTTGGCCTCCCTCATCGTCTCCGCGGCCCAGGGCCGCGGTCACGAGGCGCGGGCGGCGTACACCGGCGAAGCCGCCCTGGAGGCGCTCGGCCCCGGCTCGAAATGGGACGTCGCCCTCGTGGACCTGCTCCTGCCCGACATCCGCGGCAGCGAGGTGCTGAGCGCCCTGCGCGCCCACGGCATCCCCGCCATCGCCGTCAGCGGCGTCTACAAGGGGGACCGCTTCGCCCAGGAGGCCGTCCAGGTCCACGGCGCGCGCGCCTTCTTCGCCAAGCCCTTCGAGCTGAACGCCGTCATGGACGCGCTGGAGGAGGCCGGCGGCGTCGCCCCCGTCCCCCGCGCCCCGCCGCCCGTGCCGGAGGCCGCGCCCCCCGACGAACTGCTCGACGGTGAGGACCTCATCGTCCTGGAGGAGGTCGTCCCCGACGCCGACTCCGGTTCCGGCGAGGCCTCCTCGCCCCTGCACTCCGTGGCGGACACGGAGGCGCTGCCCGTGCACGATGACGGGGAGCACGCCCTCCCGCTGCCCTTCCAGCGGCGCGAGAAGGTGTGGAGCGCCGCCGCGTCCCCGTCCGCCGCCCCGCGCGGCGCACTGCCCGAGTGGACGCTCGCGGGAGAGCTCAAGGACACCTCCGTCGCGCGGCTGCTCAACGCGTACTACGAGGCGCGCCACCACGGAGAGCTGAAGCTCAAGCAGGGCTCCGTCCTCAAGGTCGTCTACTTCGAGTCCGGCCGAATCGTCTACGCCGCCTCCAACCTGGGGCAGGAGCGCTTCGGCCGCTTCTGCGTCCGCCGGGGCGTGCTGCCCGAGTCCCGCCTGGCGGAGGTGGCCGCGTACGCGAAGGAACACGGCCTGCGCACCGGCGAGGCCATGCTGCGCCTGGGCCTCATGGACGCCGCGCGGCGCCGGCAGTTGCTGGAGGAGCAGGTGAAGGAAATCCTCTGGTCCACCTTCACGTGGACAGAGGGCCAGTACGGCTTCAGCGCCATGCGGCCCCAGCGCGCGGACCTGGTGAAGCTGTCCGTCTTCCCTGGCGACCTGGTGCTGGAGGGCGTGGAGAAGACGGAGACGCTGGTGGCCCTGCGCCAGCGCATGCCGCCCTCGCGCCGCCTCTTCCCCACCGCGGACCCGCCGTACGGCCTGCACGAGTTGAAGCTGCAGGGGCCGCAGGCGCTGCTGCTCGCATACGCGGATGGCAGCAAGACGGTGGAGGACCTGCTGGCCCTCACGGATTTGTCCGAGCGCCAGGCCCTGGCCACGCTGCGCGGACTGGAGCTGCTCAGCGTGCTGGAAGAACGGCCCGAGGCACCGAGCCGCCGCCACCGCATCACCTTCGGCCTCTAGCCCGCCGCGCTGTCACGACGGCGGCGCAGCAGCCGCGCCAGCGCCAGCAACCCGAGCAGGGCCGAGCCCGCGTCCCCGCTGGAGCACCCGCACCCGGAAGACGGCGGCGCCGGAACCGTGCCCGACACCAGCACGCCATTGAGGAACACCTCCCCACCGAGGCGCGGCGAGGTCAGCAGCCGGGGACGCGCCACGTAGGTGAGCGCGCTGGTGCCGCCGGCCGGTAGCGTCACGCCGTCCACCACGAAGCCGCCTTCCACCGCCTGCTCCGCCACGGGCCGGCCGTCCACCTTCACGCTGCCGGGCACCCAGTCCAGGCTGTCCACGTGCTCGACGTGGCGCAGGCTTCCCACCTGGCACCCGGAGGTGTTGCGCAACTGCACCACCACGCCCACCAGGCCCGTCTCCGAGCCGATGGGTGACTCCGTCTCGTGCGTCAGGTCCACGAAGGGCGCCGCGGTGATGGGCACCACATGCTGCGTCGTCGTGCTGTTGCCGCCGCCCGCGTCCGCGGTGACGCTCAGCACGATGGACTCGCCCACCAGCCCCTCCAGGCCCGTGTCGCGCGTGGCCACCGTGACTTGCGCGCCGCCCAGCTCCGCCTCCGCGAGCGCGGGTCCGCCCACCTGCTTCCAGGTGAGGTCCACCGCCTGGCACGCGTTGGCGGGAATCGTCTGTGTCAGCGTGGCCGTCGCGCTCTCGTTGCAGCGGGCCACCAGCGCCTCGCCCTCCAGGGCGCCCAGCTCCGTCGGAAGCGCCGGCACGGACACCTGCGTCTCGGCCGTGCCTCCGTTGCGACGCGTGCCGGTGCTCTCGTCGAAGAGCTCACCGTGGACGATGTAGTCCCGGGCCGAGCATGCGGCGGGAAACCCGGGCGTCCAGCTTCCCGGGACGTCCACCACCGCGTCGGACACCGTCCCGCCGTCCAGCTCGCGCAGGGACAGCTGCGCCTTCAGCTCGTACTCGTCCGTGCACTGCACGGACGTGCCCAGCTGGATTTCCACCTGTCCCCCGTCCGTCGGCACCGCCGTCAGCTGGAGCTGGGCGGCGGTGACGTCCTCCACCGCCGGCACCGCGTCCACGCGCACCGTGGCCTTGGGGCCCTCCTGCACGCCACCGGCACCGGTCTGGATGCGGTTGAAGGCGCTGAACGACAGGCTCGAGCGCGTGCACGCGGCGGCCTCCACCCGGAGCCGTGGGCTCACCACCGGAGACTCCAGCGAGACGGTGCCGCCGTCCGCGTCCCGCACCGTGAAGGCCGGGGGCACTCCCGCGTCGGAGTCGCTCAGCTGCCACACCGTCTGCACTTCGGGCAGTCCCGGTGTGCCGACGTCGCACGGATGCAGGGGCGTCTCGGGCGACACGTCGGTTCCCGAGTCCGGTCCCGAGACCAGCGCCCGCACCGCGCCCTGCCCGAAGGGCGCCAGCGGCGGTCCCCAGGGCGCCACGTACACCGAGAAGGAGGTGGGATCGGACGCCTTTCCGCCCTCGTCCAGGCCCTGCACGCTGTACGTGTAGGTGACGCCCTGCGCGTTGCACAGGGAGGGCGGCGGCGTGAAGGTGGCCGTACCGTCCGGGGACGAAACGAGCTCCGGCGACGACGTCCAGCGGTAGCCCACCGTGGCGCACGGCCCACTTCCGGGCGGCGTCGCCGTGAAGACCAGCTTCCGCGTTTCGCCCGCGACGACCCCGGCATCCCTGGGTGTCACGCCGGGCGCCTCGGGGCCTTGCACGTTGTTGAGCGTGACGCTCAGGTCCACGGACGTGTCGTGGGACCCGAGGCCATCCGAGGCGTAGACCTTCAGCACCCGCATCTCCGTCTTGCAGACTTCTCCTAGCGGCGTGACTTCCAGGTCCAGCGTGTCCGGCTGCAACCCGGCGCGCACGTCGAACAGGCCCGCCGCCGCCGCGGAATCCACCGAGACACGCACCGCGTCGCCGTCATCATCCGTCGCGGTGATTCGCAGCGGCACGGTGCCGCCGGCCTCGTAGATGTCCAACGACTGCGTCCCCGCGTCGATGAGGGGCGAATGCTCGTTGGTGTAGAGGAAGAGGTTGCCCGGCCCCTCTCCCGGGAGCTCGAAGATCATCGCGCAGAAGATGGAGTCCACACAGCCCACCTCCAACGGTAGCGGCAGCCCCGAGGTGTCGACCTTCGGATTGACGCGCCAAAGCGTGCCGGCATCGGCCGCGCTGTCGGCCGGCACGGCCCCCAACAGCACGAACTCTCCGTTGTCGCCCATGCCCACCGCCAGGCCGAAGCCCTCGCCATGCACACTTCCCTGGCCGGTGTTCACGTCCACCGAGACGATGCGCATCTGTGTCCCGCCATCGAGAATCGTCACGGGGAGGAACGGGGCGATGTGCCCGGGCCCTGTCGGCGGCTTGAGCTGTCCCCGGAAGAGACCGGCGTCGCTCCCGTAGATGGCGACGGGGTCGGGCCCTTCCGTGGCGATGAGGTCCACCGTCGTGGGCATCTCCTGCGCCAGGTTGGCGGGGATGTCGACCTCGGCCACCAGGTCACGCCCCTGATACCAGAGGAAATCCGTCGTCCCCGAGATGACGTGGAAGAGGGCGTGGGGGACACCTCCAGCCGTCTCTGTCACCCCCATCACGCTCGTCGAGCGGAATGGGAGCTCGTAGGGCGACATCTTGTTCCAGGCCGGCTCGCCCGTGTTCGCCGGGAGCGTGGTCAGCAACTGGACCGTGAGGTTGTCGGGCTTCACCATGGCATAGCCAGTCCCGGAGGGTGTGAAGCGCACCCTCTGTACCTGGGGCGTAAGGCTGTCGCCTGGAGGGATGATGTTCCCGGGCCGCAGGCAGTTGCCGGTGCTGACCAACGTGCCGTCTTCCTTCACGGCAGCGAAGCAGCCCGAGGGGGACAGGAAGGTGCCAGCCACCTCCGTGGCGAAAAGCTCCCCAATCACAGCGTCGTGATCCTTGAGTTCCACCTTGTTCGTCGTGGACACCGAGAAGACGCCAAGCCGCCAGACATCCACGAAGTTGGGGACGCCCGGAACATCGACCTCGGGACGAGTCGTCGTGGCGGATGCCGCCGTGGCCATGCCCACACAGAGGATGAAGAGGATGGCGGCGCGCACGGCTTGGCTCCTAGTAGGCCACTTCGGCTCGCAGGTAGAGCCGATCCTGATTCTCCGTCGATTCGGCCGTCAGCCCCAAGCCGCTGAAGCCCAGGAGTGTGTACCCGGCAGCCAATCGCAGTCGCTCATCGACCCGGTATGCCACCTCCGCCCTCACCGCCGTCAATCGCTCACCTTCCGGGGATGCCGTCCTGCGTGCGAGTTCCGCGCCTACTTCCAGTCCTCCCACCACCCGCACCGCGGGGCGCACCGTGCCGGTCCACACCCAGCGCACGGAGTCCTCGAGACTGGAGCGGCCCGCGTGCAGGCCCGCCGCCACGGAGAGGCGGTCTCCCAGCTTGACGGCCGGCAGCAGTGAGAAGAGCTGCAGCGCCCGCTCGCCAAACGCGGCGCGTGCGCCGGGCAGCAGCTCGCGGGTGAGGCCGTAGCGCGCCACCACCAGCCACGGCCCGGGCCGCCAGGCCACCGCCGCGTAGCCCTCGACGAACCTCGCCTCCAAGGCCTCCGCACCCTCGGTGCGGGCGAAGTCCACGCGGCCCGAGGCCGTCACGTCCTCACGCAGCTCCGCCTGCGTGGCCAGCGCCACCACCGTCTGCAAGCGGTCCACCGGCGTGCGGGAGCCGCGCTCCGGCGTGCCCTCCTCGCGGCGCAGCTCCACCCGGCCCTCCACGCGCAGGCGCTCCAGCACGAGCTGGCCGAAGACGCCGGCCACGTCGCGCTTCAGCGCGGTGTCCACGTCGAGCAGGCTGCGCACGCCGCGCTCGTACCGCGCGCCCACGCTGAAGCCGCCCGTCACCTGCTGCTGGAGTCCCACCGCGCGCGCCAGCCGCACGGAGGTGGCGTCATGCGCGCCCACGTCCTCGACGAAGAGCGCGGTGCCGCTGTCGGGCAGCTCGGTGCGCGCGCCCGTCAGCGTGCGGCCCGCGCCGAAGTCCGGCCCGTCCACGTCCACCGAGTAGCCGCCGTAGTACACCTCCTGCCCGCTCCGGGACTCCACGTTGGCCCACGCGCGCGGGCCCAGCTCCGGACCCCAGCCGCCGTGCACGCCCACGCGGGTGTCCTTCGCCACGTCCACGTCCACGCCCGCCGACGTGAAGGTGTCATCCACCCGTCCCGGCCCCTCGCCGTGCAGCGCGAGCATCTGCCGGTGCGCCGCGCTCAGCTCCATGCGCCCGAAGAGGCGCATGGAGCCCGCGACGCCCGCGGAGGTGCGGCCTCCGAAGAGGGCCGGCCCCACGCCCGCCACCTCCGCCGCGCCCAGCCGCGAGTCACGCACCTCCAGCCGCGCGCTCCAGAGCACCTCCTCCCAGCCCACGGCCGCGCCCACCGATCGCGCGGTGAAGGGCGTGTCCACGAAGGGCTCGCGAGGGTCGGCCGAGCGCCGCTCATCCGCCAGCAGCGTCAGCTGCAGGTGACGGCTCACGGGCTGGCGCACGCGCAGCGACGTCTGCCGGAACAGGGCCGCTTCCGTGTGCGCTCCGTCCGAGTAGCCCTTCGCGCGCAGGCGGAAGGCCGCGTCCACCGAGCCGCCACCGCCCAGCGGCCCCGGCCCGCGCACCCGCAGGCCCAGCGCCTCGCCCTCCGTGCCGAGCCCCACCGCGGGCCGGATGAAGCTGAGGCCGCCGTCGTCCGACACGCCGAAGCGGCCGGACTCCACCGCCGTGCCCCGGCTGGAGGCCACCTCCGCCGTCAGCGTGTACGCACCGAGCGTCGCCCGCGCCCGGCCGGTGTAGAGCGTGTAGGGCTTGCCCTCGCGTCCCTCGCGCACCGCCGCGAGCCCCAGGCGCGCACCGAGCCACTCGCCCCACAGCTCGCCGCCCGCCGAGTCGTGCGCGTCCGCCGACCGCAGCGCCGCGTAGTCCACCACCAGCACCGGCTCGGGGGACTCGGTGGGCGAGTCCGTGCGCAGCCAGGACTCGCCCGCGATGAAGGACAGCGGGCGCGACAGGAGGATGCGGCCGGAGAAGTAGTCGATGTCGTAGTCGCGCCCGCGCACCAGGTGGCGCTCCGCCAGCGGCAGGCCGGTGACGCCGTCGCGCACCTCCACGCGCACCAGCTCGGAGCCTTCCGACACCGACACCGCGCCCAGGTAGTAGAGGCTGCCGCCGGTGGCGCGCAGCTCTTCGTGCGCGGGCACCGCCGTCAGCAGGCGGCTCGGGTCCGAGAGGCTCCCGCCAAACACGTCCACGCCCGCGCGCGCCGTCGAGTCCTCCAGCGACTTCGTCTTCAGCTCCGCGTACGGGCCGAAGAGCGGCCGGTGGTAGCGGCCCACCTCGCCGTCCTGCAGCAGGGCCCGGTACGAGCCCAGGCCGGCGCGGCCGTAGTCCTCGTGCCGGGCCTCCAGCCGCAGGCGTCCCTCGGGCGCATTGGGCGTGAGCGCCACCGAGTCGTCGCCCCACTCGACGGGCGTGAGGTCGATGTCCGGCACGCGCTCGAAGCGCTCGGGCAGGCGCGGGCGCAGCCAGTCCGGCAGGCTGGCGCCGTTGAGCGTGCGGCCGTCGGTGTCGCGCAGGTCCAGCTCGCCCACGAGCTCCACGTCGGCCAGCCGCCATTCGGCGTGGGCGGAGCCGCGGCCGCGCAGCTGCACGTCGCCGTCCGCGGGGGCCCAGGTGGCCTCCACGTCCAGCAGGCCCACCGCGAAGGGCCGCGCGGCGGCGGCAATCTCCAGCGTCTCGTCGCGCGGCGGCTCGCCCGGCACCTCCAGGTGGAGCGGCACCGCGTTGCGGCCCGGCTCCAGCGTCACGGACACCTCCACGCTGCCGTCCGGGCCCACGACCTTCTCGCCCTTCGGCGTGCGCACGCGCGTGCCTTCCGGGGCCTCCACGCGCAGCCGGGTGGTGCCGCTGGCCACCTGCTCGTCGCGTCCGGCCGGAAGCTGGAGCGAGCCCGCCGGCTCCACGGCACGCGGCGCCACCAGCCAACCGTCATCGCGGCGCACCACGTCCACGCGCTGACGGAAGAGGCGCACCGCGCCGTCGGGAGCGGTGGCGGTAATCGCCAGCGTGTTCTCCCCCACCACGAGCGGGACGAGCGCGCTCCACGCGCCCTGCGCGTCCACCTCCGCCGCCACGCCGGCCACGGTGACGCGGTCTCCCGGCGCCGCCTTGCCAGCCACGCGGAAGCGGACGGCGCCCTCGCCCGCCACCAGCTCGGCCACGGGCGGCGCGGCCGCGTAGGAGAGCGCCAGCGGCGGCGCCTGCATGGCCACGCTGCGCACGGTGAAGTCCTGGAGGGCGGCGGCGCCCCACGGCACCTCCACCGTGGCGGCCTCCGGGCTCACCCGGCTGGCGGCCGGCAGCGTGCGCGGGTCCACCTTCAGCCGCTGGCGACCCGGACGCAGGTGCAGCCCGCCCGTCGCATCCGGCATGCGCGAGTCCACGCCGTTGACGTGGTAGCGCCCGTGCGCGTCCGTGCGCACCTCGCGGCCGGTGGTGAGCACCAGCCGCACGTCCGGCAGGCCCGGCTCGTCCGCGCTACAGCGCCCGTCGCCATTGACGTCCCAGCACACCCGGCCGGCGATGGTGGACGCCTGCGACGCCGTGTCCGACGACAGGCCCTGCGCCGCCGACACGAAGGGCAGGAGCAGCGCGGCCACGAGCAGCATCGCTCCGCGCCTCATGACCGCACCTCGGCCGGCACCGTTGCGCAGATGCCTACCAGCGCGGACGTGAGCAATGGCCTCGAGCCTCATGGCCGCACCTCGGCCAGCGCCGTCACGCCCGTGCTCACATCCGCCACGGAGACACCGACGGGGCCCGGGGCCCGCACGGTGAAGGAGGTGCGCCCGTCGTGGACCTCTTCCTCCACGCGCTCACCGCCAGACAGCGCCACGTACACCTGACGGCCCTCCAGCACCTGCCCGCGCGAGTCCTCCACCCAGTACGTCACACGGGTGCCCTCCACCTTCAGCCGCACATTGACGGGGACCTCGGGCGCCAGCCGCACGGTCTGCGACACGGCGGACGGCACGAGCGGCGACTCCAGCGGATACACCAGTCCCTCCGCGCCGAGCACGTAGACGGTGCGCGCCAGGCCCGGCCACACCCCGTGCGACACCTGCAGCGTCCCGGCCCGCGGCGGCCCCAGGCGCACCGTGCCGTCCGCGCCCGTCACCACCGGCTGGCCGTCCACTCGCAGCGGCTGCGCCGGCACGGGCAGTCCCGCCAGGTCCGATACGCCCGCGTATAGCGCGGCGCCTTCCCTCCACACGGAGATGCGCGCGGGCTCGCTCCCCGCGGGCCCCCAGGCGCGTGCGCTCACGGCCACCTCCGCCGCGTCGCCCGAAGGAGGCAGCGTCCACGTGCTGGTGAAGGTGCCCGGCGGCGACTCCACCGGCGGCGAGAAACTACCCACCGGAGCCCGCGGCTCCACCACCGCGCCAGGCCGGGGGCGGCCGAAGCCATCGCGCGCCGTCACCCGCACGTCCGCGCTCGCACCGTGGTGCACCAGCGCCTCGGACACGGACAGTCCCACTTCCGCCACCGGCCCCTGCACCAGCTGCAGCGCCAGTTGCTCGCGCGAGCCGGCGCCGCGCTGGGGCCACGCGGCGGTGATGTGCTCGTCCTCGGCCAGCGCGCGGGGCGCGGTGTAGCGCCACTCCAGCAGGCCCCCTTCCGCGCGCACCGGGCCGCTCAAGGTTCCGTGCCGCGCCTGGGCCGTCACCAGCGCGTCCGCCACCGGCTGGCCGAGCGGGTCGCTCGTGGCGCACACCAGCCGAGCCTTCGACGCGCCGTCCGCCGGTAGCCGCTGCGGTTGCAGCACGCACGCCAGCCCGTCGGTGGGCGGCAGCATCAGGTCGATGGGCATCCGCCGCACGTTGCCCACCCGGTCCACCACGCGGCCCTGGCCGATGCGGTGCCCCGGCGGGACGATGATGGGCAGGCGGAAGCGACCATCCGGCCCCGCCGCCACCGGGCCGAAGGGCGTGCCCGCGATGTCGATGGAAATCTGGGCGTCCGGCTCCGTGGTGCCCGGCAGCGTCACCGCCGCGGCGAGCGGCACCAGCACGCGGCCGTACGCACCCTGGATGGACTGCGGGTGGGGCCACGCGGAGAACGCCACCAGGATGGCCACCTCCGGGTAACGCGTGTCCGGCAGCACGTAGCGAGCGCGGTAGGTGCCCGGCCCCGTCCGCTCCAGTCCCTCCACGCGGCCGATGCTCGCGCGCACCACTGGCGGCGCGCCGCTGTCATCCGCGGTGCCGTCCGGACGCTGCATGCGCACGGTGAGCACGGCTTCCTTGTCCCGGCCCTTCACCGGCGCGGCGGGCTCCAGCGCCAGCCGCACCTCGGTGGCCGGCGGGCCCACCCTGTAGCGCCCCTGCGCCTCCAGCCCGTCCACGCGGGCGCGCACCACCACCTCGCGCGCGCCCGGCTGCGGCACCACCACGAAGGTGCGCAGCGGCGGCTGCTCGGGGCCGTCGCGCAACTCCGCGCCCTCCGCCACCACCGACGGTGTGCCCAGCGGCACCGGCGCGCCCGACGCGTCCCTGCGCACCACCGCCACGGGGAATCCATCCGGCGCCACGGCGGACAAGGGCCCGAGGAGCTCGAGCGTGTCCGCCCAGGCCGGGGCGCACAGCAGCAGCAGTGCTACGTGGAGGAACCGGTTCAGGCGGCTCCAAGTCTACAGGGCGCGGCCTCCGCGCCGAAGTTCCTTCCGTTGCATCACCACGAACTCGCGCCGGGGCCGCACCAGCCACACCGCCGTCAGCATCAGCCCCATCACCGCCAGCGAGCCGCCACCCGTGCTGCAGCCACCGGCAATCGGCCCCGCGTCACGCACCGTGCCGTCGGGCGTAAAGGTCATGGATGACACCGCCTCCTGCTCGAGCGACACGGGCGAGACGTGCTGCCCGGGGATGACCTGCGCGTCGGGCGCGGGGAGCTCGGACGCAGCGGCCTCGTCCTCGTCCTCGCAGACCGGAGGCATTCCATGGACGCGGACGCGGAACGAACTTCCGGGGTTTCCGGAGATCTGCGCGGTCAGCGTGTTGTGGCCATCCGTGGCCATCACCATGCCCTTGGCGATGAGGGACACGTCCTTGTGGAACTGGTCGGGCGACACCTTCACGTGGCCGTTGAGCCACACCCAGCCGGACGTGGCCGGCGCGCCGCTGAAGCCGTTGTCCACGCAGATCACGCCCACGCCCTTGCCGGTGAACTCGAGCTCGGCGCCGTTGGGGGCGCCGGTGGTCCGCGTCAGCTCCAGCGTGGTCAGCAGCGGCCAGTCCTCCGGCGAGTAGCAGACGTCGATGGGGAGCCGGTCCACCTCCTCGAAGCGCCGGCACGGGCGCTCCGTCGGAAGCTGGAAGGTGAAGGCGTGCACGTTGAAGTCGCCGTTGGCCGGCGACGTCCACACCACGCGCACCGTGCCGTCCTCGGTCATGCTCAGGTCGTTGAGGTTCTCGTTCTCCGACCCGCTCGTCAGCACGTAGAGCGTCTGCGACTTCAAGTCGTAGAGCACGATGTCGAAGTCGCTCTTCTCCGGCGCCTTGCGCTCGAAGGCCACCAGCGAGCCGCTGATGCTCGGGTTGGCGTCCAGCCCCGGCAGCGCCAGGCGCTGCTCGGTGCCGCCGCCCACCGGCTTCCAGTAGATGTCCCGGTCCGACACGCCATCCACGATGCGCGTGCTGGCGTAGACCACCACCTCGCCGTTGGTGTCCGGCTGGGACTCCTCACCCTCGGCGCCGGTGAGCGCCTGCGTGGTGAAGTCGTCACCGTTCCACCGCGCCTCCCAGATGTTGCACGCCTGGCCCTGCGCGTCGCACTTGGCCCAGACCACCGTCTTCCCGTCGGGAGCCACCGCCGGCGTGCGGTCCTGCAGCGTGTCCTGGGTGAGCCGGGTGAGCACGCCCGTGTCCAGATTGAACGCGGCAATCTCCGGCTGCAGCGTGTTGCCGGTGAAGCCGAAGTCCTGCCACGCCACCGTGCGGCCGCCAATCACCGCCGCGCGCCGGCTGCTGCCCTGCTGGGGCGCCAATTCCACCGGCGTGGAGCCCGGGGACACCACGTCGAAGGTGTAGATGGAGCTGGAGGAGCCGACGCGGGTGAACACCACCGTGCCGCCGCTCACGTCCGACACGAAGTCGAAGGCGCCGTTATTGGGGATGGCCGCGTCCTGCTCCGTCGTCAGGTCGTGGTAGCGAATCTCGCTCGTGCCGCGGACCTCGTTCGTATAGGCGACCAGCGGGCCGCTGACGTGAGGGTCCGTCTGGTCCCCCGGCCCTGCGTTGACGACCTTCGGTGTACCGGTGATGGGGCGCGCCTCCATCTGAGCCAAGGCGGGAGACAGCGCGGGGAGCAGCGAGGAAACCAGGGCCAGTGTCCGCAGCATCGGAAACGACCTCCCGGAGAGACCGAGACGACGACCCAAGCCTGCACAAGGCACACGGGATCCGGCATATCCGGTACTGGCTTCCCACGGCGGTCACGGCCGGCCGTACTTCAGGCCCCGCGGCTTTGCGCACCAGGACTTTCGTCCAGGATTGCCCTTGAACAGGAACGACTGCGGAGGAGTCTAGGGAGCCGTTCCACCAGGGGTCAAGGCGATCGGCCGTCTGCCCGCACGGTCCTCTACTGGGAATCGTTGTTTGCTTGATTCCAGATGTCCGGATCCGTCTGCAAAGGGGGCGGCGTGGTGTCGACCACCACGTCCTGCTTGTCCCTTTGTTCAATACGCCCCACTCCGACGGCGCGGACATCCACGGTGTTGCGACCTTCGCGCAGCGCCACCTTGCGCTCGAAGTGGCCCTGGGCGTCCGGCGTCACCGTGACGCCGTCCACCTCCACGCGGCTGCCGGGGTCCGTCTGTCCGCGCACGAGCAGCTCGCGCTCGCGCCGCGTGCGCTCCACCGGCCAGTCCACCTTGAGCAGGAGGCTGCTGGGCACCGTCGCGGGCTCGGACGGCGCCTGGCCGGGGCGGATGACGGCCTGCTGGCCCGCGCGGACGATGACGACCTTGCCCTGCCCGAGCAGCGTCACCTCACCCTCGCGCGTGCCCACCGCCACGGTGCCCTGGCCGTTGTTGCTCATGGTGAAGGCACCGCTCTGCTCGAGGGTGGCCACCGCGTCCGCGTTGGCCGCCTTCACCTCGAAGGTGTGGCGCTGACCGGGCCGGACGACGGCCGTCGCCATGCCCTTGCCGAGGAGGATGCGGGACACCGACTCCGTCAGCGCCTCCACGGAGATTTCGGTGCCGGGGTCCATGCGCACTTCCACGGCCTCGCCGCCGATGAGCATGGCGTACGAGCCGTCCTGGGTGCGCACCTTCTCGTTGCGGCGCAGGGCCGTGCCCACCGCCGCCGGGCGCCAGGTGCCGTCCGAGTGCTGCACCTCCACGGTGCCGGACACCTCGGTAAACTCCAGCTCCAGCGGCTTCTTCTGGGCCGGGGCCGTGACGGCGACGGGCGGAGGCGCGGGCTGCGGAGGAGGAGGCGGCGGCTGGCGCAGGAAGACGAACCACCCCACCGGCAACGCCGCGAGAATCAGCACGAGGCCGACGAGGAACGACGTCTGGCGGCGGGGTTGGGCCATGGGCAGCCTCGCTAGCTATCACAGCCCCCGCGGGGCCTCACGCCTTCGGCACGGTCACCGTGAAACAGGCTCCCTGCCCTGCTTCCGAGCGCACGTCGATGGTGCCCTGCGCCTCCGTCACCACGCGCCACACCACGCTCAGCCCCAACCCCACGTTGGACCACACGTCCTTGGTGGTGAAGAAGGGCTCGAAGATGCGCGGGCGGATGTCCGGGGAGATGCCCTTGCCCGTGTCCTCCACCTCGAAGAAGGCCCGGCCGTCGCGCTCCCCGGTGCGCAGGGTGAGCCGCTTGACGGGCGTCTTCAGCATCGCCGTGCGCGCGTTGGACAGCAGCGCCAGCACCACCTGGGACAGGTGTCCGGGGTCCGCGCGCACGCGGCCCAGCCCCTGCTTCAGCTCGGTGACGAGGGTGATTCCCTCGCTGCGCGTCTGGTGCTCCGTGAGGCTGAGCGCGTCGCGCACGACGGCGTTCAGGTCCACCGGCCGCAGCTCCGCGCGCTCGCGCTGCTGGGAGAAGCGCAGCAGGTTCTGGGTGATTTCCTTGCAGCGCTTGGCGCTCTGCTCGATTTTCTGGAGCGTGCCCAGGTCCGGGTCGGACGCGCCGCGGTCCAGCATCAACAGCTGCACGTTGCCGAGGATGCCGGCCAGCGGATTGTTGATTTCATGCGCCACGCCCGCGCCGAGCTGCCCCACCGCGGCCAGCTTCTGCGCCTCCAGCAGCTGGGCCTGGGCGGCCTTCAAGTCGGTGGTGGCCTCGTCCACGCGGGTGCGCAAGTCGTCGTTCCACCGCATCAGCCGGGCGCGGGCCGACTCCAGCTCGGCGCCCATGCGATTGAACGTCGTGGCCAGCTCGCTCAGCTCGTCCTGGCCGCGCACCGTCACGCGCTTGTCCAGCTCGCCGCGCCCGTAGGCCTCGGCGCCCTCCACCACGTCCGCGAGCCGGCGGTTGAGGCGGCGGGTGAAGAGCGCACCTATCCCGAGCAGCACGATGAACGTCGCGCCGATGGACAGCAGCACCGTGCGCCGCATCGCGCTCACCGGCGCCAGCGCGGTGGCCTCGTCCACCTCCACCACCACGTCGAAGCGCAGGCCCTGCGGCACGCGCGCCACGCTCACCCGGCGCGCGGGAGACTCCACGCGGAAGCTGCGCACGGCGTCCGGCAGCGGCGCGGTGGGCGTGACGAGGTGTGCGGTCAGCTCCGGCGCCAGCACCGTCATCCGCCGCGCCGGCTCGGAGCTGGCCAGCACGCGCCGGTCCTCGTCCACCAGGTCGATGCGCCCCAGGCCTCCGGCCGCGCGGCGTTGCAGCACCGTCTCCAGAGGGGTGAAGACCACCTCCGCCAGCGCGTACGGCGCGCCCTCGCCTTCCGCCAGCTTCACCACCACGGCCACGGCCGCGCGCCCGTCGTCACCATGGACGTACGCGGTGCCCAGCGCCGCCTGGCCCTTGCCGCCGCCGCGCAGCGGCTGCACCGGCACCGAGTGCACCAGCCGCTCCAGCCCGTCGGCCTGGAACGCGGGGTGTCCGTCTAACGCCTGCGCCCGGAAGACGGGCGTGCCCACCGGCCGGCCCTGCGCGTCCAGCTTCAGCACCGCGCTCACCGCCGGGGACTGGCCGTACAAGAGGCGCAGCCCGCCCGCCGTCTCCGCGTCGGTGGCGGTCTGCCAGTCGAACAGCTCCGCCGAGCGGGCCAGCGCGTCCACCACCTCCATCAGCGAGGTGCCCACGGCCTCCGCGGTGGCGCTGGCCTGGGAGCGCTGCTCCGCGTCGATGCGGGCGGCCAGCTCGGCCTCGGCGCGCGAAAGCAACAGGAAGCCCACCGCGGCGAGGGGAAGCACCGTCGCGGCCAGCATGAAGAGGACGAGCTGTTGGTAGAGCCTCATCCGGCCACGGAGCGTACCACCCGCTCCCTGTCGCTGCGCAGGAAGACGGAGCCGGCAATCGCCTTGGCCCGCTTCTTCATGTCCGCCGCGCGCCGCGCCAGCTCCGCGTGGTCCTGCGAGCCGTCCGTCATCACCGCCACCACGGACACGCTCATGATGGGGAAGTGCCGCTTCTCCCCGAAGCGGTCCTCCGCCTCGATGTGCCCGCGTTCCCGGTCCTGACGGTCGTAGTAGAGCGGAATGATTCTGTCGAAGGTCTCAATGGCCTTCTGGCAGATGCGGTCCACCGACTCCGTGGAGGTGATGAACACGAAGTCGTCACCGGCCACGTGGCCCAGGAAGTCTCCGGGCGCGCCCTCCTGAGCGAAGATTTCGCGCATCAGGTCGCCCGTCTGGCGCACGACGCCGTCCGCCTTCGCGAAGCCGTAGTAGTCGTTGTAGGCCTTGAGGTTGTCCAGGTCGAGGTAGCAGAAGGCGAACGGCCGCCGCGCCACCAGGCGCCGCTGCACCTCGCGCTCAATCGCGGTGGAGCCCGGCAGCTGCGTGGTGGGCGACGCGGACAGCTCCTGCTCCTTGCGCCGCATCACGCTCTCCACGCGCGCACCCAGCTCCAGCGCGTCGAAGGGCTTGGTGAGGTAGTCGTCGCCACCCAGCTTGAGGGCGCGCACCTTGGAGGACGTCTCCGCGCGCGCGGAGATGAAGATGACGGAGATATGGCCACTGGCACGCTCGGCCTTGATCTCCTCCAGGAAGACGAAGCCGTCTCCGTCCGGCAGCGTCACGTCCAGCAGGACGACGTCCGGCCGGCGCTCGCGCAGGGAGCGGCGTCCCTCTTCGATGGAGCCCGCGGTGGCCACGTCGAAGCCGATGTTCTCCAGCACCTCGCGGCAGATGGCGGCAATCTTCGCGTCGTCGTCCACCACCAGCACGCGCCCGTGGGCGGGGCCCGAGCGGCCGCGCACCAGCGAGTCCACCGTGGCCAGCAGCTTGTCCGACGCCAGCGGGCGCACCAGGAAGGCGTCCGCTCCGGCGCGGAAGGCGCGCTGCCGCTCGTCGAAGGCGGACGTCACCAGCAGCGGCGCGCGGCGCGTCTCCGGGTCATGCCGGAGGATCTCCGCCAGCCGCAGCCCGTCCACGTCCGGCAGCCGCACGGAGACGAGCAGCATGTCCGGGTGGTAGGTGCGCGCGGAGGCCAGGCCCTCCTCGGCGTTGAAGGCCAGCCGCACGTCGTAGCCACGCCCCATCATCAGGGCCTTGGCGATGTAGCCCACCTCGGGCTCGCCCTCGATGACCAGCACCCGGCCCCGGCTCTCCTTGCGGCGCGGCTGCACCTGCACGCTGTCCGGCCCGTCGTCGCCCCGCAGCTCGGGCGGCGGCTCGGTGGGCAGCACTGCCATGAAGCGCACGCCGTCCGGACAGGGCTCGCACCAGATGCGGCCGCCGTGGGCCTCCACGATGTTGCGGCAGATGGCCAGGCCCAGGCCGGTGCCGCGCACGGTGCGGTTGGCCTTGGTGCGCGCCTGCTCGAAGCGGTCGAAGATGCGCTCCAGGCTCTCCTCGGCGATGGGGTCTCCGCTGTTCCAGCAGGAAATCACCACGTAGCCCGGCAGGCTGGAGGTGGCGTGCAATTCCACCCGCACGTCGCCGCCCTCCGGGGTGAACTTCACCGCGTTGTTGAGCAGGTTGTTGAGGACCTGGTTCAGGCGGTTCGGGTCGGCCATGGCCCGCAGCGGGTGCCGCGGGAGAATCGACTTCACGAGGATGCGCTTCTCGCCGAAGGCCGGCTGGTACTTCTCCACCACCCGCTGAATCACCTCGTCGAGGTACGCCACCTCGAAGTTCATCCGCAGCCGACCCTTGGCGAACTTCGACAAGTCCAGCAGGTCGTCGACGATGGAGTTGAGCTTCTCGGTGGAGTCCTTCGCCAGCGACAGGTAGCGGCGCTGCCGCTCGTTGATGTCGCCGGCCATGAAGTTGAGCACCAGGTCCAGCGCGCCGGACATGGACGTGAGCGGCGTGCGCAGCTCGTGGCTCACCATGGAGACGAACTCGTCCTTGCGCTCCTCCAGGCTCTTCTGCTCGGTGATGTCGCGCAGCACCACGCACACGCCGCGCAGCGTGCCGCGCGCGTCGCTCACCGGCGTGACAGTGACCTGCACGTGGCGGTCGTCGAGCTTCACCTCTTCGCGCAGCACCTGGTTGCCGCTGTACTCCCAGCCGCGCACCAGGTGGAAGGGCTGGAAGCCCAGCCGCTCCTCCATCATCCGCGTGGTGTGGGCCTCCGTGTCGTCCTCCGCCTGGAGCAGGCGGCGCGCGGCGGGGTTCATCACCACGATGTCGTTCTTCTCGTCGGTGAGGACCACGCCGTCCGCCATGGACTCCACCATCCGCTCCATGCGGTGGCGGGCTTCCTCCTCCGCCGAGCGCAGGGACTGGATGGCGTCCGCCGTCTGGTTGGCGAGCACGTCCAGCAGCACGCCGTCGTCCTCGGTGAAGGCGTCCGGCTTCTGGCTGAACAGCGACAGCATGCCCACCGGGCGCCCGCCGGCCACCAGATTCACGGTGAGCTGGCTGGGGTAGACGGTGGTGGCCCCGGCGTCCTTCGTGGTGGTGCCGGCCACGCGGGTGATGACGCGGTCCTCCGGCAACAGCAGGCCGCTGCTCTTGCGGTACGCGCCGAGCATGGACTCCTTCACACCCAGCAGCGCCTCCTCGCCCACCGTGCCGTGGCAGCGCAGCCGCAGCGTGACGCTGCCCGACGAGTCCGGGGCGATGAGCGCCGCGCCGCAGTCGTACGGCAGCACCCGCGCCACGGCGATGAGCACGCGGTCGATGATGTTGTCGTAGCTGGCCGGGTCATTCGCGGAGGCGCGGCTCACCTCGTAGAGGACGAAGAGGGCCTCCACGCGCTGGTGGAGCTGGCGGATGAGCCGCTCCTTGTCGCGCCGCAGCTGCGTGAACTCCACCGCGTTCTTCACGGTGATGATCAGGTCGTTCACGTCCCACGGCTTGGTGATGTACCGGTACACCTGGCCGCGGTTGATGGCCGCGATGATGTCCTCCGGGTCCGTGTACCCGGTGAGCAGCAGCGCGGTGACATCGAAGCCCTCCGCGCGCACCGTTGCGACCAGCTCGATGCCCGACATCTCTGGCATGCGCTGGTCCGTGATGAGCACGTCCACCGTCTCGCGCCGGAGGATTTCGAGCGCCGCCGTCCCGTTGGACGCGGTCAGGACGCGATACCGGCGCTGGAACATCCGCGTGAGGATGTCCAGGACGTCGGCCTCGTCATCGACGAACAGGAGCGTGTGGCGGGGCTCGGACAAAGCGGGCGGAATTGTACGCAGAGTTCGCCGTCCTGCCTCAAGTTGTGAGAAACCCGACCGTTCAGCACGCACGGAGGGTGCGCGGGGGGCCGCTGAACGAATTGACTCTACACGCATGTTCAGGGAGAGTGGATACTGAAAGCCTGTTGCCTGGACGTCCGTGCCCCTGCAAGGACGACAGCCGAGGGAGGGAGCGCATGGAAGAGCTCACGGACCGCCAGCGCGAGATTCTCAGCTTCATCGTCAAGGAGACGGAGACGCGGGGCTTCCCGCCGACCATTCGCGAAATCGGCGAGCAGATGGACATCCGCTCGACCAACGGAGTGAACGACCACCTCAAGGCACTGGAGCGCAAGGGCTACCTGAACCGGGGCGAGCAGCAGAGCCGCTCGCTGGTTCCCACCAAGCGGGCGCGGCTGGCGCTCGGCCTGGGGCAGAAGAAGGAAGCCGGCATGGTGGAGGTGCCCCTGCTGGGCAAGGTCGCCGCCGGCGCGCCCCTGCTCGCGCAGGAGCACATGGAGGACTCGGTCAAGATCGACAGCTTCCTGCTCGGGGGTGTGAATGGCCGCGAGGTCTTCGCCCTGCGCGTGAAGGGGCAGTCGATGATTGACGACGGCATCCACGACGGCGACTACCTCTTCGTGAAGAAGACGCCGTCGGCGCAGCCGGGCGAAATCGTCGTGGCCCTCATCGAGGACGAGGCCACGGTGAAGCGCTACTACCCGGAAGGGGATCGCATCCGCTTCCAGCCGGCCAACGCCACCATGCAGCCCATCTACGTGAGCCGCGCGGACTTCCGGTCCACGATGATTCTGGGCCAGGTGGTGGGCGTGTACCGCAAGCTGCAGGGCGGGCGCGTCTAGGCGTCAGTCCAGCTTCGTGGAGACGATGGGGTCCTGGTCGGCCGTGTGCCACGGCAATGCGGGCCACCAGGGCGCCAGGGCCGGAGACGCCTCCGGCTCGACGCTCTCCCCCGGCTTCGGAACGAGCACGCGCTGACCGGACTTCCCGGCGGCGGCGAGCACGCGCTCCATCGGCTCCGTCCAGCCGTGGGGCGCGAGGCTGAACAGCCCCCAGTGCACGGGCAGGAGCACGCGCCCTCGCAGCTGCTGGTGGGCGAGCACCGCCTGCTCGGGGCCGATGTGCCAGTCCGGCCAGGCGCTGTGGTACTGGCCCACCTCGATGAGCGTGACGTCGAAGGGCCCCAGGCGGGCGCCGATGTCCTTCATCGCGGGGAACAGCCCCGTGTCCCCCGAGTAGTACGCGCGGTGCTTCGGGCCTAGCAGCGCGAAGCCGGACCACAGAGTGGCGTCCTTGTCGATGCCCGTCCGCCCCGAGGCGTGACGTGACGGCGTGCAGACGATGTCGAGGCCGGCCACCTGCGTGCGCTCCCACCAGTCCAGCTCGACGATGCGCGCGACCGGCACGCCCCAGGACTCGAGGTGCGCGCCGACGCCGAGCGGGACGATGAAGGTGGTGTCCCAGTCCTTCATGGCCACGACGGTGCGGTGGTCCAGGTGGTCGTAGTGGTCATGGGAGATGACCACGGCGTCGATTTTCGGCAGTGCCTCCAGCGCGACGGGCGGCGCGTACCACCGACTGGGCCCGACCCAGGTCAGCGGCGAGGCCCGGTCGCTCCAGATGGGGTCCGTGAGCACACGGGCGCCGTCCACCTCGATGAGCGCCGAGGAGTGTCCGAACCAGGTGACGCGCAGGCCCGTGGCCGGGGGCGTCTCCCAGAGGCGCGGGTCGACGGGGGCGGTGGCGAGCGGCAGCTGGGTGGGGCTCGCGACGGGGCTCGCGTTGAACATGGCCGAGATGGAGCGCCCGAAGTCGTTGAAGAGCGGCTGCGGGTTCTCGAAGTGGCCGTCCTGCCACTGCGGGGAGTGCTCCATCCGCTCACGGCGCGCGCCCTCGGCACGGCCACCGAAGGCCGTCCAGGCGCTGGCGAGGGTGCCGAGCAGCACGAGGGCCACCAGCGCCCCCGTCCATCGGGCCGCGCGGGCAAGGCCGCGCCGAAGATTCGAGGGCTTCACGGGTGGTTCTCCTGGGGCACGGACTTCACGGGCCGTCCGAATAACGTCGAGCCGGGCCAGGCGCCGCGTGTCGTGCGGCTCACGGACACTTCTTCACACCGGCATCGGCCGAGGTGGCGCGAGCGCACGCGGCCTGGAGCACGGCGGCGTCCTTCAGCTCACGTGCGAGGCGGGCGGTGGTGAGCTGCAGCTCGGCGTCCTTCACGTGCTCCTGCTCGGCGCTGAGGCTGGCGAGGATGCGCAGTGCGTCCGGCTTGCGGTCCAGCTCCGCGAGCAGGTCGGCCAGCTCGCGCAGCTCGCGGGTGTCCTTGCCGGAGACGGACTCCAGGGCCGCGTTCAGCTCGTCCAGCGCGCCCGCACGGTCCTGCATGGCGAGGTGGATGCGCGCGAGCGCCACATGCACGACGGCGCGGTTCTTGATTTTGAGCGACTCCTTGTACGCGGCGATGGCGTCACCGGGCTTGTCCAGCCGCATGTGGATTTCCCCCACGAGCTCCCAGAGCGTCGGGTCCGTGCGCGAGCGGCTCGCGGCGTCCTTGTAGGCCGAGGCGGCCTCGGGGAGCTTGCCGGCGCGGACGAGCGCATCGCCCAGCGTGGACAGCACCTCGGTCGTGCGCACGCCCTCGCCCACCGCGCGGTTCGCGAGCGCCAGCACCTCGTCGTTCTTCCCCTGCTGCATGAGCACGTCCAGCGCGCGCATCATGAGCAGGGACTTCATCTCACCGGACGCGGCGTTGGCGGCGAGGGTGAAGTGGCGCACGGCCTCGTCCTTCTCGCCCTGCTTGAGGTGCAGCTCGCCGAGGGACTCGAGCGCGTTGTAGTCGTTCGGGTAGAGGGCGATGGCCTTGCGCAGGGAGCTCTGGGCCTCGGGCACCTTGCCGAGCTGAGCCTGGATGAAGCCCAGGCGGCTCCAGTTGGTGGAGCGCTTGGGGTCGAGCTTGATGGCCGCCTCGAACTCGGCGGAGGCCTCGTTGATGCGCCCCATGGAGAGGTAGACCTCGCCCCGTGCGGCGGGCAGGCGCGGATCGTTCGGGAGGATTTGCTTCATCGCCTCGAAGGAGGCGAGGGAGGCCTCGAACTGTCCCTGGAGGTACTCGGCGGTGCCCTTGAGGTAGAGCCCCTCGGCGTGGTCCTTGGGGTTGACGCGCGGAGGGCCTTCGTCACACGCGGCGGCGGCGAGCAGGACGAGCAGGGGCAGGACGCGCAGGCGCGGGGACATGGAGGCTCCGACTCTCAGAAGTGGTAGGCGATGCCCGCGTTGAGGTCCAGGTTGAGGCCGTCACCGAGCTTGGACTCGGCGAGGCCCATCACCGCCTGCGCGACGTTGGTGCCGACCTCGAGCTGGACGCCCACGTGGCCGGCGATGAGGTACTCGAGGCCCCCGAAGCCGACGACGGTGGGCAGAGGGCCGGTGGACTGGAAGATTCCGAAGTCGCCGAAGGACAGCTGCACACCCAGGCCGAAGCCCCAGTAGGGGCGGAGGGGCTTCGCCACGTTGTGGTAGTGGCGGAGGCCCACGAGGCTGGGGAGGACGTTGAGTCCGCCCTTGGCGCCCTCGGTGTTGGAGCGCACGTAGGTGAAGCCAATCTGCGCGAAGCCGACCCACTCGGGGTGGAACCAGTAGCCGATTTCCAGGTCGCCGCCGGGGTTGAGGGTGGCGAGGTTGTCGATGAAGTTGTTGTTGATGCGCAGGCCGAGCACGAAGCCGCCGCCGCCCGTCCTGGGGCCGCCCAGAAGGGGGCGGCCCGAGGCTGTGGCCTCCGGAGTGACGAGCGCGGCGAGCAGCTCGTCGGCGACGGCCTCGGCGGTGCGCAGGAGGGTGTCGGCCTCGGGGGCCTCGGCGCGGGGCTTGGCGAGGCTGCGTCCGCCGATGGTGTCCACGAGGCTGGCGGTGAGGAGGTACTGGTCGCCGAAGCGGTCCAGGCGGCCGGTGATGATGTAGCGGGCGCCGGTGATGGTGGACAGCTCCTGGAGGCACGCGCCACGGTCGCAGGACTTGATGCCGAGGAGCTGCCGCTGGCGCTCGGCGTCGAGCACGGTCTCGATGTCGCGCTGGGAGAGGACGCGCAGGCGCGGGGACTCGGCGAGGCGCGAGGCGATGAGGGAGGTGACGCCGGGCGCGGAGTCACGGGCGGACTCGTTGGACTCGAGCGTCAGCACCGCGACGACGAGGGCTTCCTCTTCGGGCTTCGGCGCGGGAGCGGGGGCCGGGGCCTCGCTGGCGGGCGCGGGCGCGGCACTGCTCTCGGCGGACGGAGTCTGCGCACGAGCGACCGTGGTCAGGAGGAAGGCGAGGGAGACAAGCAGCGGGAGGGAGCGCGGCACGGCGCGAGACTCTACCCCTACCCGGGCCTCCCACGGAGAGGGAGGTGGCGGGCGACAGCCGGTACCCGAGAATCGCTGGGCAGGCTGGCTGCCGTCCGCACGCCCACGCGCCCCACTCCACGCTATTCAGGTGGGGGCAGTTCTTCGGGGAGCGGGGTTCGAAGAAACTCCCACCGGTTGGGCAGTCTCACGACGGTGAAGCCCTCACCCGCGATGCTCACGAGCGCGCCGTCCGGAGCAACTCCGCTCGCAAGCCAGGCGTCGGCCTCTGCCCGGGACGTGAACGACTGAGCGACGAGTGCCGCGCTGGTAGCGGGAGCGAAGTACTTCCGGAAGTACGCTCGGTACTCATCCAGCTTCTGGTTCTCCCGAAGATAGACGAGCGCCCCGGCTGCGATGTGGAGGGCCTCGTCCTCCGGAGAGCCCTCCGGGTACTTCTCATTGATGGTGCCGATGATGCGGATGATGGCATCCACATCGAAGTCCGGGTCGTAGGCCATCTTCCCACCTGTCACAGCGCAAGCGGCACCAGGAGCAGCGCACCGCTGCCTCCTGTAGCCACGATGAAGGCGACACCCGCAACGATGACGACAGTGCCGACTGCGACTTCGGCCTTGTGCTCCCCCAACCACGAGAGCGCCCTGTCTACATCCGGGAACTCCAGGGTGTGACGAGGCCTGTTCCGCTCCGCTTCCTCCTGCTCCTGGACGCACTTCACGTAATCCTCCCGGCAGGTCCGGGTGCAATAGGCGTGGTGCCACCCATCTCCCTTCCGATGGGGATACGGCGGAGTCGAGTTCCAGCACTTGTCGAAACACTGGATCTGCTCTTGATGGCAATCCCGAGCGCCAGAGCCGCCGACTCCCTGTGCATCCTCGGAGATGACATAGGTCCGCGCATGCACCGGACGCTGCGCGTGGCCACAAGCCGTGCAGAGCGCCAGCATGGTCAGCAGTGCCCATCTCCTCACGTGAGCTCCATTTCCTGGCCTCAGGAGGACGGCATGGGGCCGAGGTAGTCGAGCGGGTCCATCGGCTTGCCGTCGAGGCGGACCTCGAAGTGCAAGTGCGGCCCGGACGTCTTCCCGGACTCGCCCACCGTGGCAATCACCTGCCCCGGAAGCACCCGCTGCCCCGTGCGCACGCGCAAGTCACGGTTGTGCGCGTACAGCGTAATCAGCCGGTTCGAGTGCTCGACGATGACGATGTTGCCGTAGCCGCGCTGCTCGCCCGCGTAGAGCACCGTGCCCTCCTGCGCGGTCTTCACAGGGCTCCCCGCGGGCGCGGCCAGGTCGATGCCGTCGTGCGGCTCCTTGCCCTTCTTCCCGAAGCGCCCGTACAGCACGCCCTTCAGCGGCCAGTCCAACATGCCCTGCGTGGCCAGACGCGGCCGCGAGCCCACGCCCGGACGCGACGCCGGCCGCGACGGCGGCTCCTCGCGGCGCGCCACCACCGGCACACTGCGCCGGGGCCCGCCTTCCGAGGACGTCCGCACCGGCTCCGAGTCCGCCTCGGCCAGCGCCTCGTGCGCCTCCGCCGGGGCACTCCGCTCCACCCCGGGAACGGTCAACTCCTGCCCCACCGCGAGCGTCCACGGCGCCTTGATGCCGTTGGCCGACCCCAATTCCTCCACCGTGAGGCCGTACGTCTTCGCGATGCGGTACATCGTCTCGCCCGCCGCCACGCGGTGGCGCACGGACACCAGCTCCGGCTCCGCGTGCGCGGACCTCAGGGCGAACGGAAACGCGCCACCCTTCCCCGTGGACACCGTCCCCGAGGACGACCCGGCGGGCGCCGCGCCCTTCACGTCATCCGCCGGGGCCCACGCCGTGTCCGGACCGGGTGCGGCCGCCCGGGTTCCCGCGCAGCCGGCGAACAGCACGGCCACGAGGAACACCCGGAGCGCCCCACCCGCTCGGCTGGACACGGTGGACTTCAACGCTAGGCACCATCCGGTTCGTGCCGGTCGAAGCCCTCGAGCCGCCACCCCGCCAGGTCCGCCATGCGCCCGTGGTCCGTCAGCTCGAAGTGCAGCGGCGTCACGGAGATGCGCCGGTCCAGGTGCACCGCATTGCAGTCACTGCCCGGGATGTCCTCGTGCTGGTACTCGCTGCCGCCAATCCAGTAGTACTTGCGGCCACGAGGGTCCACCTTCTCCACCACCTCGTACCCGTAGGTGTGCCGGCCCTGACGCGTGACGACATACCCGTCCGGCTCCACGCCTCCGGGGATGTTCACGTTGAGGAGCATTCTCGGCGGCAGCGGACGCGCGAGCGCGCTCGCCACCAGCGAGCGGGCGAAGCGGGCCGCCGGACCGAAGTCGAACTGCCCCCGGGCCACGAGGCTGAAGGCGATGGCGGGCACCCCGAGGATGGCCCCTTCCATCGCCGCCGCCACCGTGCCGGAGTACATGACGTCTTCGGCCAGATTCGCGCCGTGGTTGATGCCGGAAACCATGAGAGCCGGGCGATCATCCTTCAGGAGGTGGTTGATCGCCAGATAAGCGCTGTCCGCCGGGGTGCCGTCGATGGCGAACCACCGCTCGCGCACCTCCTTGATGCGCAGCGGCCGGTGCAGGGAGATGGCGTGCGAGGCGGCGCTCTGCTCGCGGTCGGGCGCCACCACCCACACCTCGCCCAGCGGTGTCACGGCGTCCACGAGGGCCTTGAGGCCCTCGGAGAAGTAGCCGTCGTCGTTGGAGACGAGGATGCGCGGTTGCTTGTCGCTCACGGGCTCACTTCTTCTGTGCCAGGGAGCGGAACACCGAGCGGCCGGCGTAGCGGGCGGACGCACCCAGCTCCTGCTCGATGCGCAAGAGCTGGTTGTACTTGGCGATGCGGTCCGAGCGCGACGCCGAGCCCGTCTTGATCTGCCCGCAGTCCAGCGCCACGGCCAGGTCGGCGATGGTGGTGTCCTCCGTCTCGCCGGAGCGGTGGCTCATCACCGACGTGTAGCCCGCCTTGTGCGCCATGCGCACGGCGTCGAACGTCTCCGTCAGCGAGCCAATCTGGTTCACCTTCACCAGGATGGAGTTGGCCACGCCGGTCTCGATGCCACGCCCCAGCCGCTCCACGTTGGTGACGAAGAGGTCGTCGCCCACCAGCTGCAGCTTGTGGCCCAGCGCGTCGGTGAGCTTCTTCCAGCCGTCCCAGTCATCCTCCGCCATGCCGTCTTCGATGGAGATGATGGGGTAGCGCTCGGACAGGCCGCGGTAGTAGTCGAGCATCCCGGACGAGTCGAACTCCTTGCCCTCGCCCTTGAGCTTGTACTTCTTCGAGCCCTTGTCGAAGAACTCGCTGGCCGCCACGTCCAGCGCGAGGAACAGCTGCTCGCCCGCCTTGAAGCCCGCGGCGTCGATGGCCTCCATGATGAGCTTGAGGGCCTCCTCGTTGGCCGGCAGGTCCGGGGCATAGCCGCCCTCGTCGCCCACGCCGGTGGCCAGCTTGCGGCCCTTGAGAATCTTCTTCAGCGCGTGGAACACCTCCGCGCCCCAGCGCAGCCCTTCCGCGAACGTCGTGGCGCCCGCGGGCACCACCATGAACTCCTGCACGTCCACGCGGGTGTCCGCGTGCGCGCCGCCGTTGAGGATGTTCATCAGCGGCACCGGCAGGGTGCGGGCCTGCGCGCCGCCCACGTACCGGTACAGCGGCATGCCGTGCGCGTCCGCCGCGGCGCGGGCGCAGGCCATGGACACCGCGAGGATGGCGTTGGCGCCCAGCTTGCCCTTGGTGGGCGTGCCGTCCAGCTCCAGCATCTTCTCGTCCACGGCGAACTGGTCCGCCGCGTCCATGCCCACCAGGGCCGGGGCCAGCACGTCCATGACGTTCTTCACGGCCTTGCGCACGCCCTTGCCCAGGTAGCGGCCCTTGTCGCCGTCACGCAGTTCAATGGCTTCGTGCTCGCCGGTGGATGCCCCGGAGGGCACCGCCGCGCGGCCGCGCGAGCCGCCCGTCAGGTGGACCTCGGCCTCCACGGTGGGGTTGCCACGGGAGTCGAGCACTTCACGCGCAAGAATCTGAGCAATCTCGGTCATAGGCGGGCGTTTCTAGAAGAGGGCTCCCGAGCGGGCAAGCATGCTCGCATCCGTCACTGCTACAGTGTCCACCCGTCGAATGCCGCCCAACCGCCGCAATGCCCCCAAGGGGCCTGATCCCCTCCTTGCCCAGCGACGCCGGGGAGCGCTGCTGGGCCTGGCCGTGGGCAACGCCCTCTCCGTGCCCACCGCGCACCGCCCCCTCATGGCGGTCTCCTTCCCCACACCCGCCGAGGGCCCCTACGTCAAGCTGATGGGTGGGGGGCCGCACGAGCTGCGCAAGGGCCAGGTGACGGAAGAGGTACAGCTGGCGGCCTGTCTCGGGCACAGCCTCAGGGACATGAGGCGCTATGACGCCGCGGACGCGCTCCGCCGCTACCGCGCCTGGCAGCCCCACACCTTCGACGTCAGCGAGCCGATGAAGGACGTGCTGGAGGAATGTCAGCAGGGCCTGCCGCTGGGCGCCGGCCGCCGCGTGTGGCTGCGCGCCTACCGCCAGCCCGCGGGCGCGGGCAGCCTGGCACGCACCGCGCCCCTCGGCGTGTACCTGGCGGGCGACACCGCCGCGCGCACCCAGGCCTCGCTGGAGGACTCCGCCCTCACCCACTTCGACCCACGCTGCCAGCTCGCCTGCGCCGCCTTCAACGCCGCCCTGGCGCGCGCCGTCACCAGCGGCGCGGAGCTCAAGCCCGAGGACCTCCTCGTCGCCGCGGAGTCCGGCCTGCTCGTGGCCGGCGCCGCGCTCGGGCGCTCCGCCAGCGACTACGTGCAGGAGGTGACACACGCCTCCGCCCTCCTCCGCGAGGACCTGGTGCTGGCCCGCCAGGAGGACCCGTGCCTCTACGGCCCGGAATTGCACCTGCACCGGCCGCTGCACGCCGTGCGCGTCGCCTTCCGGCTGGCCTTCTGGGAGTTGCTCCACGCCCCGAGCGCCGAGGCCGCGCTGCTGGACGTCGTCCACCGCGGGGGCGACACGGAGGCCCACGCCGCGATTACCGGTGCGCTGGTGGGCGCCTTCCACGGCGAGGAGGCGCTCCCCGCCGACTGGCGCAAGGGCGTGCTGGAGGCGCTGTCCACCGTGAAGGGCCCCCTCTGGGACGTGTACCACCCGAGGCACCTGCTGGC
Organism: Pyxidicoccus caerfyrddinensis; assembly: GCF_010894405.1. Taxonomy (GTDB): domain Bacteria; phylum Myxococcota; class Myxococcia; order Myxococcales; family Myxococcaceae; genus Myxococcus; species Myxococcus caerfyrddinensis. The sequence goes on along the minus strand of NZ_JAAIYA010000029.1, from coordinate 81,332 downwards.
GCTCGCCGCGGTGTGAGGGGGCCGGGCCCGCAAGGGCCGGGCGCCAGTTCCCCAGCCCCTGGATGTGCGAAGCCCGCGGGGGGCTGTCCTCTGGGGAGGACTCCCACCGCGGGCTCGGTGACACACGTCGCGGCCGCCGGGCCGCGCGTTGGAATCAGGACAGCAGGTCGATGACTACCACGCCCCGCTGCGGCTTCTCGTCCTCGGTCTCCGTGCGGCGCCGGGGGCGGTCGTCGGGAGCGGGCAGCGGCAGCTCCACCACCGGCCTCTCATGGTCCTCCCGGCGGCGCTCACGTCGCTTGATTTCTTCGATGATGAAGGCGTCGAGCATGGGTCTTCCGTCTCCCTCAGCCTACGTACCCCGATGTACGCCCGCCGTCCCGCCCCAATACCACTTCCACCAATCTCAGATGCAAATTAAGAACCCCGGTTCCACAACGGGTACGTTGCAGCCATCTCGCACGGTTGCTCGTCCGCCACCCGACATCCAAGCCAGGGCAACCGTGGCGCAAATGTCAGGGAGGCCGAAATACCGCCTGGGACGATGTTCATTCTAATGCCCTCGAATTGGCCCGCAAGCGGTCCAACCCGTGGGCAGACCCGCAGCATTCGGGGCGGCAAGGCACCCACCCTCGGGGGCCGCCTGCCCGCCTGCTCCTGGCGGGCATGACGGCTTGCGTCAGACGTCTTTGGGGACCTGGGAGGGGTCCTCAGGCACCCTCGGCGCGGCGCTTGAAGGCCTCCAGCATCTTGGGGAGCGAGGTGTCCACCAGGGCGTTGACGACGGCCTTGGGCACCAGCAGGCCCAGGGCCATCTCCACGTTGTAGGTGGCGCGCGTCTTGCCCTCGCCCTCGGGCTCCAGCACCCAGCTGCCCTTGTTGTCCTTCATCATCTCACCCTCGATGAAGGACCAGGCCATGCGGCGGGGGCGCTCCTCGGTGACGCGGATGGAGTAGCGAATCGTCTTCACCACGTCGACCTTGTAGTGGAGCTCCAGCGTGTTGCCCTGCCGGTTGGCGGCGCGGACCTCCTTCACCTCCGGCAGGAACTCCGGGTAGCGGTCGTACTGGGTGATGACGTCGAAGACCTTCTCGACGGGAGCGTTGATGACGATGGTCCGCGTGGCGCCAGGCATGGGTGACTCCGTCTCCGGGAAGCGGCGTGAGGGAACGGCCTAGAAAGCGTACCCCGGCTTCTTGTCGAACTTGTGCACGGACTGGATGAAGCGAACGGTGCCCGTCTTGCTGCGCATGACCACCGAGTGCGTCTCGCAGCCGCCGCCGAAGAAGCGCACGCCCTTGAGGAAGTCACCGGTGGTGACGCCGGAGGCGGCGAACATCACCTCGCCCTTCGCCAGCTCCTCGGCCGTGTAGATCTTGGACATGTCGCTGATGCCCATCTTCTTCGCGCGCTCGATTTCCTCCTGGTTGCGGGGGACGAGGCGGCCCTGCATGTCGCCACCGGTGGCGCGGATGGCGGCCGCGGCAATGACGCCCTCGGGAGCGCCGCCGATGCCCATCAGCACCTCCACGCCGGTGTTGTCGAAGCAGGTGGCGATGGCGCCGGCCACGTCACCGTCCTCGATGAGGCGGATGCGGGCGCCCGCGGCGCGGACCTCCTTGATGAGGTCGGCGTGCCGCTCGCGGTCCAGCACCACGACGGTGAGGTCCTCGACGTAGACCTTCATCTTCTCCGCGATGTTGCGGAGGTTCTCCGTGGGGGACTTGCGCAGGTCGATGGAGCCGCGGGCGCGGGGGCCCACCGCGATCTTCTCCATGTACGTGTCGGGCGCGTTGAGCAGACCGCCCTTGCCGGCCATGGCGACCACGGAGATGGAGCCCGGGCGGCCGTAGGCGCACAGGTTGGTGCCCTCGAGCGGGTCCAGGGCGATGTCCACCTCGGGAGCGCCCTCGCCGCGCTTGCCCACCTTCTCGCCGATGTAGAGCATGGGCGCCTCGTCGCGCTCGCCCTCGCCGATGACGACGGTGCCGTCGATCTGCAGCGCGTCGAAGGCCTTGCGCATGGCGTCCACGGCGGCCTGGTCGGACTCGTTCTTGTTGCCGCGGCCCATCAGTCGCGCGGAGGCGATGGCCGCCATCTCGGTGACGCGCACGACCTCCATTGCCAGGTTGCGATCCATGTGTGTGCTCCTTGAGTGTCCCTGAAGGGTTCAGGTGGAAGTGGAGGAGCCCGGCTCGGGCTCCGAGGGTTTCAGCAGTCGGACGATGGCTTCCGGCATCCGCACCGGCTTGCCGTCTCGCCCCACGCAGGCATGCAGGGTACGGCCAGTGCACAGCAGCGTGCGTGGCTCGCCGTCGCGGAAAAGCTCGTAGGTGAACACGATGGACGCGCGGCGCAACTCGCTCACCGTGACGCGGATGACAATCAGGTCCTCGTAACGGGCGGGGGCGCGGTACTGGCAGCTCGCCTCCGCGACGGGCAACTGCGTGCCGGAGCGCTCCAGCTCGGAATAGCTGCCGCCCTTCGCACGGAAGTACTCGCTGCGGGCGAACTCGAAGTAGCGGAAATAGTTCGCGTAGTAGACGACACCCATCTGATCGGTGTCGCCGTAGATGACGCGAAGCCGGGCCTCGACCATGAAGCGGCGACCGTAACAGGGCGGTGTTCGGCGTCCAAGCAGTCGCGCGGGATGTTGGTTGCTTCCCACCACCGCACCAGGGCAGCTTCTAATACGTATGATTCGAGCACTCCTGTTGATGACGGCCCTGGCCGCCCTGCCCGCCTCGGCCCGTCCGCCGCGGCTCACGCTGTTCATCACCGTGGACGCGCTCGGCAGCGACGTGCTGCTGCGCAACCGGCCACGTCTCCAGGGGGGCCTGGGGCAATTGCTCAACGCAGGCGCCTTCTACCCGTACGCGCGCTACGGCTACGCGGAGTGTCGCACCGCGCCCGGCCACACCACCCTCTCCACGGGGGCCAACCCCTGGCGTCACGGCATCATCGACAACCGCTGGGTGGACCGCGCCACGGGCAAGCCGGTGAACTCCTTCGAGGACCCGGCGCACCCGGTGCTGGAGGTGCCGCTCTCCCCGGGGCAGGACGCGAGCCCGGCGAATCTCATGGTGGAGACGCTGGCGGACCGGCTCCGGGTGGCGACGCAGGAGCGCGGCAAGGCGGTGGCGGTGTCGCTCAAGTCCCGCGCGGCCATCGCCATGGCAGGGCGCCTGGGCCAGGCGTGGTGGTTCGACGACGGCGTGGGGAAGTTCGTCACGGGCACCTGGTACACGAAGGAGTTCCCCGCGTGGGTGAAGGAGCTCAACGCGCGGAAGCTGCCGGAGTCGTACTTCGGGAAGAAGTGGGAGCTGTCGCGGCCGCGCGCGGAGTACGTGGGCGAGGACGACCGCCCCTTCGAAGCGAACGCATATGGCCTGGGCCGCACCTTCCCGCATCCGTTGGACGGAGGGCTGCCGTCGCCGGGGCTGACGTTCTACCGGGCGTTCGGCGTGTCTCCCGACTCGCATGACGTGCTGGTGGAGGCGGCGAAGGCGGCGATTGCCGGCGAGGGGCTGGGCAAGGACGAGGTGCCAGATTTGCTCGCGGTGAGCATCAGCGGCACGGACCTGACGTTCCACGAGTTCGGCCCGTACTCGTGGGAGATGCAGGACACGGTGCTGCGGCTCGACAAGGCACTGGGAGACCTCATCACCGCGGCCGAGCGCGCGGCGGGAGGCCGGGCCAACCTGGTCATCGCGCTGGCGGCGGACCATGGCGGCGCGGCGGCGCCCGAGCAGTGGGCGGCGCAGGGGCTGCCGGCGCAGCGAATCAACCCGACGACGCTGGCCCAGGCGCTGACGCAGGAGCTGCGCAAGCAGTTCGGCGGCGACGTGACGGCCACGCTGGAGGAGTTGGACGTGTACCTCTCCGGCAAGTCGCTGGAGGGCGGCAAGACGGATGGCGCGGTGGTGCGGCGCGCGGCGGCAGCGTGGCTGGCGAAGCAGCCGGCGGTGGTGGCGGCGGTGGCGCGGGATGACCTCTTCACCGCGCCGGACGTGGGGGGCCATCTCGCGCCGCTGCGCAAGGGCTACTACCCGGAGCGCGGCGGGGATGTGCTGTACATGCTCAAGCCCTTCACCCTGCTCTACACGGACACGGAGGGGACGAGCCACGGCACGCCGTACGCCTATGACTCGCAGGTGCCCGTGGTGTTCGCGGGCAAGGGCATCAAGCCGGGCGTGTACCTGGAGGAGATGGACCCCATCGACGTGGCGCCCACGCTGGCGGCGCTGATGGAGATGGGCATGCCCGCGTCGGCGGAGGGCAAGCCGCGCGCCGAAGTGCTCACCGGCAAGTAGAAGGGTCGGGTCGTGGCGCGTGATGGAGCGTCGCGGCCAGGGCACCTACGGCGCTGTCTACCGCTCGCCGGAGGCCTGGCGGTTCGCGCTTCGCGCCCTCGGCAAGACCCTGACCACCCCCTACGCGCCAACGGCAGATGGCGAAACTCCAGCCAGTCGACCGGGCAGGCGCGGCGGGTGGTCGGCCTGGCCTCTCGTCCGAATCGAGGGATGGTCTCGACCCACCTCCCGGGGTATGGGTTCCCCGCCGTCCTACGCCCGTAGCGGTTTTCGGAGGCGGCCCAGGAGCTTCAGTCGGTGGTGACCCAGCCCTGCCTCCGCGGCCCCGTGCCCACTGTCGAGGGAGGCTCGCCATGAGCCTGCCCTCTCCTCTCGCGGACGAGGCCACGCGCCGTCAGGCACGCTTCCTTCCCTGGGCGGGCGCGGTGCTGGGACTGCTCTGGTTCCTCGCGCTGGGTGGCGGGCCGGCGCTCGACCCTACCTACCTGGACTGGCTGGGCTGGGGAGACTTCGCGCAGCATGTCCTCGGCTGGCTCTTCTTCCGCGACGCCCCGTGGAGCTTCCCGCTGGGCCGGACGCCGGACCTGATGCGTCCGCTCATGATGACGATCGGCTTCTCCGACTCGAATCCCTGGGTATCCCTCGCCCTCAAGCCCTTCGCTCGCTGGCTGCCCCAGGACTTCCAGTTCATCGGACCGTGGCTCGCGCTGTGCCTGGCGCTCCAGGGGTTCATGGGCGTCAAGCTGATGGCGCTGTTCACCCCCCGGGCATCGCAGCAGCTGCTGGGCGCCTCGCTCTTCGTGCTGGCACCCGTGCTGGTCTTCCGGTTCGGGCATGACACCCTCAGCGCCCATTGGCTGCTCACCGCCCTGCTCTATCTGTACCTGCGACCGCGCTCGGATGCCCGGGCCGCGTGGCGCACGCTGGGGTGGGCGCTGCTGCTCAACGTGTTCGCCGCGGGGACACATCCGTACCTGGAGGTGATGGTCTTCGCCCTGTCGCTGGCGCTGCTCTTCTCCACGGTGTGGCCGGAACAACTGTTGAGCTGGCGCGAAGCGGGCGCCGCGTTCGTGGGAGCAAGCGCGGTGGTCGGAGTGCTCTTCCTCGCCTTCGGCTACATGGGCCAGGACGTGAGCTCCGGGGCGAGCGGCTTCGGCATCTTCAGCGCGGACATGCTGGCGCTCATCAACCCCATGGACTGGTCGCACATGCTGCCGTTGCCCCCCGCCAGGGTGGAGCAGTACGAGGGCTTCGGCTATCTCGGGACGGGCGCCCTCGCGCTCGCCATCGTCGCGCTGTCAGGCAGCCCCTCCACGTGGTGGCCCCAGGCTCGGGCTGGCGCGAGAGCCCGCCTGCCGCTGCTGGTCATGGTCATGCTGCTGACCCTCCTCGCCTTCTCGACGACGATGACTGCGGGAGGCATCACGGTCCTGACGATGCGCAGGCTCGCGGAGCCGTTGATGCCCGTGCTCGGCATATTCCGTGCGTCAGGGCGCTTCATCTGGCCCCTGCACTACCTCGTGCTCACGGGCATCCTCGCGCTCGCGACGTGGCGCTGGCGGCGACATCCAGCCCTCGCCACCGGGTTGATGCTCGGCGCCGTGGTGCTCCAGGTCGTGGACACGGAGAGACTCTGGGCGAGAAACCGGTTCCGCACGGCGCCCTGGCCCAGGCTCCGGGCGCCGGAGTGGGAAGGCGTGGACATCTTCTACCGGCACGTCGTCCTCTTCCCGCCCTCCATCCATGGCTCGGCAGAGCCCTGCGTCGAGAGCACCTTCGCGCAGGATGCCTATGTGCGACTGGGAGACCTCGCGTACCGCAAGGGGATGAGCACGAACAGCGGCTATGCCGCGCGCATCAACGAGAATCACGTCGCGGCGGTGTGCGCGTCCCTGAAAGCAGACGTCGAGCACGGACGGCTCGCGGAGGACACCCTCTACGTGGTCGACCCGCCGAGGCTGGAGCTGTTCCAGCGCCAGGGTGAACGCGTCACCTGCGGCGAGCTGGAGGGCTTCACGGTGTGCGTGGTGGCACGCGAAGGCCAGTTCCGGGAAGCCCTGCGGCGCAACCCCGTCCGCATGCCACGCGCCCCGACGGCGGACAATCCTCCCTGATCCCGTGCCCTGAACGGAGATGAGCACCGCGTCGCTCAGCAGGGCGGCTCGCCCCTCCCAGCAGCCGCGGCTGCGGTGGCGCAGGTCGGCGCGGTGGTCCTCGCAGGTGCTGTAGAGGCCCGTGCCGCGCCCGCGCGAACTCGCGGAGGGCTCCTGCGGTAGGCGCACAAGGACGAAGCACGCGCTGCATCCACGTGACGGCGGCGACCGCCTCGGGCTCGCGAATCATCTCCGCGTTCATGCTGGTCGCTCATCCCTCGCCCGGGCAATCGAACGCTTCCCTGCCTCGCCGGTCCCTACATGGAATTTCCAGGTGGGTCAGTGCCACCCTGGCCGCGCTTCATCCTCCAGTTAACAAAACGAACGGGAGTTCCGAATGCGTGGGAATGTGGCGCGGAGTTTCGCGCTCGCGGTGCTGACGCTTGCCACCCAGGCCTCCGCTGCCGTGAGCAAGGACATCGTGGCCGGGGACCGTCGCAGTGCGGCCACCGTGCAGTCACAGAACGCCTATGCCAGCTACGTGTCGCCCGCCGACAAGGTGGTCCACGTCAGCCTTGCAGGCAGCGACTCCACGGGTGACGGCAGTGCGGCCAGGCCCTGGCGCTCGGTGGTGCGAGCGGTGCGCGGCCTGCCTGCCGGCTCCACCGTGTACGTCCACGCGGGCATCTACGACGCGGTGCAGGTGGACCTGGCCTCCGCTTCGGCCCTCGACGGCACGGCCGCCGCGCCCATCACCGTGCGCGGCGCGCCCGGCGAGGCGAAGCCGGTGCTCAAGAGCAACGGCAGCGTGCCCATCTTCCGTCTCAACAGGCGGTACTGGATTATCGACGGGCTGGAACTGGATGGCCGCTATGCGCGGACGCACGCGGTGCTCTTCCGCTCGGACCACCTGACGCTGCGCAACAGCCTGGTGCGTGACGCCTCGCTGGATGCGCTCAACGTGCAGGCCCAGTACGTCCTCATCCAGGACAACGAGCTTCGCAACACCTTCGAGCACACCGCGGGCAGCGCCCGGGGCGTTGCCTGCACCACGCACGCGGACTGCTCCGCCGGCAGCTTCTGCAAGCCGGAGTACGACGCATCCAACGTCCTGCGCCGCTACTGCCGCGAGCGCGATGACGGCCACGCCATCGTCGTCCTGTCCGACTCGCACTCGGTGCTGGTGAAGGGCAACACCATCCACGACAACACCGGCGATGGGCTCCAGTGCGCCGGCCCGCTCTATGGCTACACGCCCGGAGCGCGGCCCGCGGACATCACGCTAGAGGACAACGACATGTTCACCAGCCCGGCCAACCAGGGCGTCGTGGAGGAGGCCGCGGACATCAAGGATTGCGACTTCATCACGCTGCGCCGCGAGCGCTACCACGGCTTCCGCGCCGCGAAGGACAGCAGCGGCACGCTCCGTGGCGGAGGCACCGCCATCTTCCACTTCAGCGCCCAGGGCATCCGTGTGGAGGACTCCGAAATCTCCGACGCCTGCATGGGCCTGGGCGTGGGCAACAGCGCCACGGACCCGGTGGCCAACATCGTCGTCGCCCGCACCCGCTTCCACCACCTGTACTGGGGCGAAAAGGGCTGCGGCAACAACAGCACCTCCGGCACCGCGATGTACGTCCAGAAGCTCGATGGCGGCGACTTCTTCCACAACACCATCTCCCAGGCGGGCCGCATGGGCGTCGTCGTCTCCGGCGCGGGGTGGACGGTGCGCAACATGGACTTCTGGAACAACGTCATCTCGCTGTCCGCGGCCGGCTCGCGCTGGTTGGTGACGGACGGCCACTACCTGCTGGACTTCGAGTCCGACGGGAACCTCTACTCCCATACGGACGGCTCCGCTGCGCACCTCACCTGCGACTTCTCCCAGGGAGAAAAGGACCTGAGTGGCTGGCGTAGCAGTGCGTGCGGCATCGGCGGACTGACGCTGAGAGACCCGACCAGCTCGGCGGCGGCGGCGGCCTTCACGCAGGAGTCCGCTGGAGATCTGACGCTCCAGTCGACGTCTCCCGCGGTGGACAGCGCGCTGAACAACACGGGCGCCACCTTCTGCGGCAGCGGGCCGGACAAGGGCGCGCTGGAGCGCTGCACGACGACGACTCCGCCTCCCACGGGCGGCGACCTGCTGTGGCAGCAGCAGACCGGCACGTCCTCTGACGAGTACGGCTATGCGGTGACGGCGGACCCGAACGGCGGCGCCTACGTGGTGGGCTACTCACTGGGCGCGTTCGACTACGACAACCAGGGTGGCCGCGACGCGGTGCTGCGGCACTACAGCGCCTCGGGCAGCCGGGACTGGGGCCGGCAACTGGGCGCCGCGGGTGATGACCACGCCTACGGCGCTGCAGCCACCTCCGCGGCCGTCGTCATGGGCGGCAACGCGGGCAGTGGCCTCGCGGATGAGGCGTATCTCGGAGGCACCTCCGACGGCTTCGTCGCGAAGTACAACACGCTGGGGACGCGCGAGTGGGTGCGCATGCTGGGCACGTCCGCCGAGGACTCGGTGCGGGCGGTGGCCACCGACGGCACGAGCTTCTTCGTCGCGGGCTACACCTCGGGCTCACTCCAGGCCACCAACGCCGGGCTGAAGGACGCCTTCGTGGCGAAGTACAGCGCGGCGGGCGCCCTCCTCTGGGTGCGCATGCTGGGCACGTCCTCGGACGACCTCGCCTACGGCGTGGCGGCGGACTCCGGCGGCAACGTCTACGTGACGGGCGTCACCAGCGGCTCCATGCAGGGGGCCGCGAGCAGCGGCGGTCAGGACGTGTTCCTCGCGAAGTACAGCGCGGCGGGCACGCTGGCGTGGGTGCGCCAGTGGGGCAGCGCTGGCAATGACGTCGCGCAGGACGTGGAGGTGGACGGCACGGGCGCCATTGTCGTGGGCGGCTCCACCACGGGCGCGCTGGCCTTCGACAACCAGGGTGGCTCGGATGCCTTCGTCTCGCGCTGGACGAGCGCGGGGGACCGCCAGTGGGCCCGTCAGCTCGGCACCGCCGCGGATGAGTTCGGCTATGGCATTGCCACCGACTCCAGCGGCACCGTGTACCTGGCCGGCTCCAGCACCGGCACGCTGGCGCCGGGTTACGCGGGCGGCTTCGACGCGTACCTCACCCGGTATGCCAGCGACGGCACCCGGGGCTGGACGCAGCACCTGGGCTCCGCCACGGACGAGGTCGCGCTGGGCGCGGCGACGACGACTGGCAACGGCGTGTACCTCGTGGGCGGCACCATGGGCACCCTGCCCGGCCAGACGAGCGCGGGCGGCAAGGACCTCTTCCTGGGCCGCTACTCGCCGTGAGCCTCTGAAGCACGAAGGGCCGTGACTCCGGTGTGGAGTCACGGCCCCGGGCCTCATGTCGGTGGACTCCGATGACGAGGCTGCGCCCGCGTCAGAGCGGGGTCGAGCAGTTGTACCACTGCGATGGCGTGTTGGTGGACACGTAGCCGTTCGCGTCGATGACGCGGAAGGAGAGCGTGATGTTCCAGTAGTACCCCGGCGAGTGGAAGCCGAAGGGGCAGTACTCCGTCTCCGTCGTCCCGCCGTCGAACCAGGTGCCCGGGTCGCTGTACCCGTCCGTCTCGTAGTCGTAGGCATGACGCCACTGGTAGCGGTACGGCGGGACGCCATTCGCGCCCGAGCCCGTGCAGCTCACCGCGCCGGAGAACCGGTTGCGGCTGCACGACAGCGAGGACGTGGGCGGAGTGATGTCCATCGCGTTGACGGGCCGCGCATCCTGCTCGGCCGTCACCGTCTCCGTGGGCGCCGCGGGCTGCTCGGGTGCCGGAGTCTCGCCCGGCATGGGTCCACCACATGCGCTCAACACCACACCGGACGCGAGCATGAGTGCGCGGAACGGCACGGCCATCGCCTTCGACATGTTGTCTCTCCTGAGGGGGACACGTGGCCCAAGGTCTGTCGAGGCCACCCCATCAAGATACGCAGCCCCGGTCTTTCCCTGATAGTGAGAAATCAGGGAAAGCCCTGGCGGGCCGCGTCAACTCACCGTATCAGGCGGGCCCGGTCGGATGCCGCCAGGACGCGGCATCTCTCGGGGCGCACTTCGCGGCCTGTCCGGCTACTTCGCCTTGGCGCGAACCCGCTTCACGGCGGCGCCGGTGATTTCCAGCGACAGGTCCATGGCCCGCGCGGAGTGCGTCAGCGCGCCCATGGACACGAAGTCCACGCCCATCTTCGCCAGGCGGGGCAGCCGGTCCAGGGTGACGCCGCCGGAGACCTCGAGCGGGACGCGGCCATTCGTGAGCTTCACCGCCTCGCGAATCTGCGCGTCGTCCATGTTGTCGAGCATCACCACGTCGGCGCCGTGTTCAATCGCCTCGGCGAGCTGCTTGAGGTTGGTGACCTCGATTTCAATCTTCGCCAGCCGGGGCCCGTGCAGCTTCGCGAGGCGGAGGGCCTCGGAGATGGAGCCGCCCACCGCCGCGATGTGGTTGTCCTTGATGAGGACGCCATCGAAGAGGCCGAAGCGGTGGTTGGAGGCGCCGCCCATGCGGACGGCGTCCTTGGCCAGCGTGCGCATGCCCGGCGGCGTCTTGCGGGTGTCCAGCACCTTCAGCTTGGACCCCCGCACGGACGTCATCGCCTGCTGCGCCAGGGTGGCGATGCCCGCGGCGCGCTGGACGAGGTTGAGCGCGGTGCGCTCCGCCACCAGCAGCGAGCGCATCCGCCCGTGGCAGCGCGCGGCGACCACCTTGGGTTTGATCTCCTCGCCGTCGCGGCGGATCAGCTCCACTTCGACTTCGGGGTCCACCTTGTGGAACACGCGGATGAAGGCCTCCATCCCCGCGAGCACCAGCTGCTCCTTGGCGACCAGCTCCGCGCTGCCCTCCGCGTCGGGAGGAATGAGGGCCTGCGAGGTGACGTCTCCCGCCGCCCCCAGGTCCTCATCGAGGGCGAGCGCGATGAGACGGTCGAGGTAATCCTGCTGCACGTCGCCTCCAGTTACCGCCGGGCCTTCGCCCGTGCCGTGGGCTTCGCCCGGGTGGCCTTCTTCGCCGCCGCCTTCTTCGCGGAGGCCTTCTTCGCGGGAGCCTTCCGGCCCGCCGCCTTCTTTGCCGCCGCCTTCTTCGCGGGGGCCTTCTTCGCCACGGCCTTCTTCGCCGGAGCCTTGCCCGCGGCCTTCTTGGCCGCCTTCTTCGCGGGGGCCTTCTTCGCCGCCGCCTTCTTCGCGGACGCCGTGGCCTTCTTCGCCGGAGCCGCCTTCTTCGCGGGCGCCGCGGCCTTCTTCACCGGAGCCGCGGCCTTCTTCGCCGGAGCCGCCGCCCTCTTCGCGGGCGCCGTCGCGGTCTTCACCGGAGCCGCCGGGGGCGCGGCCTGCTTCGCCAGCTTGTCGCCCTGCGTCTTCGCCGGAGCGGACGGCATCTTCTTCGCGGGGACCGGGCGCTCGGGCTTCGCCGCCGGCACCTGCTTCGCCAGCTTGTCACCCTGCGCCTTCGCCGGAGCGGACTCCTCGTCCGTGCCGGTGGCCGGGGCAGCGCCGTTGCCCTCCTTGGCCCGGTTGAACTCGCGCATCGCGTCGTCCACGAGCCCCATGCTCATGTACGCGACGCCGAGGTCCTGGTGGTCTGCCGCGGACAGGCCCTCCTTGGTGCGCTCGCGCAGCTTCGCGAGCGCATCCTCGACCTGCGAATCCGCGGCCTCGGGCGCGCCGCCCGTGTCACCCATCTCACCCTTCAACTCCTGGCCCAGGTCCACACCGCCCTTCTCTTCCTGAGTCGGGGCGGCCTTCACCTGGGCCGGGGCGGAGGGGGAGACGGCCTCCTGGGACGACGACGTGGTGCTCTCGGACGGCGTGTTCTCGGGCATGGCGGGCTCCGGGGCAATCCGCTGCAGGTGGTCCTGAAGCTTGGCCTTGCGCTCGTTCAGCTCCTCGACGCGGGCGCGGTCCTTCACCACCACGTCCGGCGGCGCCTTGGCCACGAAGTTGGGGTTCTCCAGCTTGCGCAGCACGCCGGCCACTTCCTGCTCGGCGCGGGCAATCTCCTTCTTCAACCGCTCGCGCTCCGCGTCCAGGTCGACGAGGCCCGCCAGCGGGACGTAGATCTCCAGATTCTGGCCCACGAAGGCGGCGGCCTGCGGCGGCTTCGCGCCCGGCGCACCCACCTGCACCTCGGAGAGGCCGGCCAGCGGCATGAGGTACGCACGCCACCGCTCCAGCAGCTCGCGCGTGCGCTTGTCCGGGCTCTGCACCACCGCCTTCACCTTCGTGGCGGGCGGCAGGTTGCTCTCGCCGCGGATGGTGCGCAGGCCCTCGATGGCGGCGATGACCGGCGCCATCTCCCCTTCCGCTGCCTCGTCCACCATCGCCGTGTCGGGCTCCGGGAACGGGGCAATCATGATGCTGTCCGTCGGCCGGGACATCGGCAGCTTCTGCCATATCTCCTCGGTGATGAACGGCATGAACGGGTGCAGGAGCCGCAGGATGCGGTCCAGGCTGTACACCAGCACCGCGCGGGTGGAGTCCTTGGCCTCCGCGTCCTCGCCGTACAGCGAGCCCTTGGCCAGCTCGATGTACCAGTCGCAGAACTCGGCCCAGAGGAACTGGTACAGCGTGGACGCGGCCTCGGCGAAGCCGAACTCCTCCAGCGCCTTGTGCGTCTCGGCGGTGGCGCGCTGCAGGCGGGAGAGGATCCACCGGTCCGCCAGCGTCAGCTTGCGCGCCGACAGCGGGCGCGAGTCGAGCTGGAAGTCGCCCATGTTCATCAGGGCGAAGCGACTGGCGTTCCACAGCTTGTTGCAGAAGGCCTTGTAGCCAGCCAGCCGGTCCATGGACAGCTTGATGTCCCGGCCCTGCTGGGTGAGCGTCGCGAGCGTGAAGCGCAGCGCGTCCGCGCCGAACGCCGGCATGCCCTGCGGGAACTTGTTCTTCAGCGTCGGGGCGAGCTTGTCCGCCGTCGCGCCGAGGACGATGTCCAGGGGATCGATGACGTTCCCCTTCACCTTGGACATCTTCTCGCCCTTCTCGTCGCGCACCATCGCGTGCAGGTAGACGGTGCGGAAGGGCACATCCCCCATGAAGTGCAGGCCCATCATCATCATCCGGGCGACCCAGAAGAAGATGATGTCGCTGCCCGTCTCCATGACGGACGTCGGGTAGAAGGTCTTCAGCTCGGGCGTCTCGCGCGGCCAGCCCAGCGTGGAGAACGGCCACAGCGCGGACGAGAACCACGTGTCCAGCACGTCCGAGTCCTGGATGAAGGACGCGCCGCCGCACTTCGGGCAGGACTTCGGCTGCTCGCGAGCGACGATGGGCTCCGCGCGCGCGAAGTCCACCCCGCCCACCTTCACCGTGGGCGCGTCCAGCGGCAGGTCCGTGTCATCGCCCTGCCGGGGGCTGCACGAGGTGCAGTAGTACGCGGGAATCTGGTGGCCCCACCACAGCTGGCGGCTGACACACCAGTCGTGGATGTTGCGCATCCAGTGGAAGTACGTGTTCGTCCACGCCTCGGGGACGAACTTCGTGCGGCCCTGCTCCACCGCTTCAATCGCCGGCTTCGCCAGCGGCTCAATCTTCACGAACCACTGCGGAGACAGGCGCGGCTCCACCACGGTGGCGCAGCGCTGGCACGTGCCGACGGAGAGCTTGTGCGGCTCCTCCTTCTCCAGCAGCCCCTGCTCCGTGAGGTCCGCGAGCACCTGCTTGCGAGCCTCGAAGCGATCCATGCCGGCGTACTTCCCGGTGTCCTTCGTCATCCGGGCCGCGTCGTCCAGGATGGTCATCATCGGCAGCTTGTGCCGCAGGCCCGTCTGGTAGTCGTTGAAGTCGTGCGCGGGCGTGACCTTCACCACGCCGGTGCCGAACTTCGGGTCCACCAGCTCCGCGTCCGCGATGATGGGAATCTCGCGGTCCGTCAGCGGCAGCTTCACCGTCTGACCGGCCAGGCCCGTGTAGCGCTCGTCATCCGGGTGGATGGCCACCGCGGTGTCGCCCAGCATCGTCTCCGGGCGCGTGGTGGCCACGGTGAGCGTGCGGTCGCTGTCCTTCACGGGGTAGCGGATGTGCCAGATGGAGCCGTTCTTCTCCTCGTGCTCCACCTCGAGGTCACTGAGGGCGGTGCGGCACGAGGGGCACCAGTTGATGAGCTTCTGGGCCCGGTACATCAGGCCCTCTTCGTACAGGCGGACGAAGACCTCGCGCACCGCGGCCGAGGACTGCTCGTCCATGGTGAAGCGCTCGCGGCTCCAGTCCAGCGACGCGCCCAGGTAGCGGTGCTGCTCGCCGATGCGGGCGCCGTACTTGCCCTTCCACTCCCAGACGCGCTCGAGGAACTTCGCGCGGCCCAGGTCGTGGCGGCTCTTGCCCTCGGTCTTCTTCAGCTCCTTCTCCACCACCATCTGCGTGGCGATGCCGGCGTGGTCCGTGCCGGGGAGCCACAGGGCATTGAAGCCGCTCATCCGCTTCCAGCGGGTGAGGATGTCCTGGATGGTGGCGGTGAGCGCGTGGCCGATGTGCAGGCTGCCCGTGACGTTGGGCGGCGGCAGGACGATGGAGAAGGCCGGCTTGTCGGAGGTCGCCTCGGCGTGGAAGTAGTTCTTCTCCAGCCAGAAGGCGTAACGGCGGGCCTCGACCTCGGTCGGCTCGTAGGCCTTGGACAGTTCAGTGGTGTCGGTCATTGCAGACAGCCGGCCCCGGGGACGGGGCCGGCGGGAGGGTCAGGAGGGTACGGCGTAGAACGCCTCAGTGCTGCGTCTCTCGGTCCTTGATGAGCCGCTCGAGCTCCTCACGGATGATGGTCTCCGCGAGCTGCGGTACGACCTCCCAGGCAATCTTCTCGATGACCTCGCGGGAGGCCTTCGACAGCGCCTCGCGCAGCTGCGCCTCGCCCCCATCGGCGGTGGCGGGACGCGCCGCGGCCGGAGCGGCGGCGGGACGGGCGGCGACCGGAGCAGGCGCCGGCGGAGTCCCCATGTCGAGGGAGATCTCCTCCGCGCCGTGGGTGTCCGGCAGCGAGTCCTCGATGCTGATGGACGGCTGGGCGGCGGCCTGCGGCGCGGCGGGAGCGCCCAGTCCGAACGGGTCCCTCGCACGGGCGGCCGGCTGCGGCGCGGCGGCCGGAGCGGGAGGCAGCGGCGCGCCCCCCGGAGGAGGCCGCGGGAAGCCCGACTGGGTGCCCTGGGGAATGCCCGGACGGGCCATGCCCGGAGGCTGTGCACCCGGCGCGGGAGGCACGCCCGGACGCGGCGGCATGCCCGGGGCGGGAGCCCCCGGCGGAGGCGGCACGCCCGGACGCGCGGCGGCGCCCGGAGGCGGCATGCCCGGCCCCGGAGGACGCGGCGCGCCCGGCGGCATGCCCGGCCCGGGAGGACGGGCCATGGGGCCCGGCGGCATACCCGGCCCCGGAGGACGCGGCGCGCCCGGAGCACCCGGCGGCATGCCCGGCCCGGGAGGACGGGCCATGCCCGGAGGCGGAGCGCCAGGGCCCGGAGGACGCGGCGCGCCCGGAGCACCCGGCTGCATGCCCGGCCCCGGAGGACGCGGGAAGCCGGACTGGGTGCCCTGCGGAATCCCCGCCGGACGGGCGGCCACGGGCTGGGGAGCGGGAGCCGTCGGCGCGGGGGCCGCGGGCTGGGGCGTCGGCGGCAGCACCCGCGTGGCCATGGAGGCCGGCATGGTGTTGGACTTCTGGCCCACCAGCGCCTTCACCTTGTCGAGCAGCACCTGGCTCTCGAACGGCTTGGCGATGTGGTCATCCGCGCGGGCGGCGCGGGCGCGATTCTCGTCGAACGCCTCGAAGGTGCCCGCCAGCAGCACCACCGGGATGCCCTGGGTGGCCGGGTCGCTCTTCAGCGCCTCGCAGACCTCGTAGCCGCTCTTGCCCGGCATCATCACGTCGGCGAGGACCACGTCAGGGCGCAGCTCGCGGACTCGGGAGATGGCGTCGAGCCCGTTGTCCACCGCGGTCACCTGAAAGTCCTCGGTCGCGAAGATCATCCCGATCACCTTGCGGATGGTGAGCGAGTCATCGGCGACCAGCAGATTCTTGGGCATCGGTTCGGGCCTCGGGAGGGCGTCTACCCCTCTGAATTCGTTGGGGATTCATGCCGCTAAAAGCCAGGTCACGGCACTCTATCAAGCGGGGCAGCTTACGGTTCGCGCCAAAGGACGATCAAGAAAACATGCGCTGCAGGTCCAGGAACAACACGGGACCGGGGAGACCGGGTGCGCGAAAGGTGCCCGCGGTCTCGTCCGGCTCGAAGCGGTGCAGCACGCCAAGCACCCGGGTGGCCGTCAGCCCCACGTTCCGGCCGGCCAGCTCGGTGAGGATGAAGAAGGACTCGGCGGCCGGGGCCGCGCCCAGCAGCGCGGGGACGGAGCAGATGGGCCAGAGCACCTGGGCATGCGGAAAGATACCGGCCACCGGTCCGCTCTGCACGGGCAGGACGCTGAAGGCGTCTCCCCGCTCCACCACCTGCGACACCAGGACCAGCGGGACGCCGAACAGGCGCCCCTGGGACTCGAAGATGAGCGCGCGTTCGGGCGCGGCCTCGGCCCAGTGCACGGGGCGCAGGGGGGCGGGCGACAGGTGGGGGCCCACCCGGTGGGGCAGCGCCTCCGCGATGAGCTCCAGGTAGAGCCGCTCCTTGTGCAGCACCGCGCCGCGGCTCAGGGGCGCCAGCGAGTCCGCCAGTCCGGGCGGCAAGAGGAAGAAGGGCGCGCGGGCGACGTCGGCGACCTCCACGACGGAGCGCACCCGCACGGCCAGCGTCGGACTGACGTCGAGCACCACCACCATGCCCGCTCCCTCCTCCGGAGGGCCGCCGAGCAGGGCGGACAGGTCCTTCACCTCCAGCACGCCACGGAGGCTCCCGCCGTTGGCGCCGGGAATGGCCACCTCCATGACGGACGTGGCCTCCACCGCGTAGCGCGTCTCTCCTGCCTCGACGAGCAGGCAGAGCCGGCGTCCGCTTTCGAAGGGTGACACGGCCCTACCCTAGCAGCCTTCCGCCCCTTGGTGCTAAGCCCTTCCGCGAGATGGCGCGCATCCTCCTCGTCGACGACGAAAAGATCGCCCGCACCCTCTACGGCGACTACCTCACGGCCGTGGGCCACGCCGTCACGGCGGTGGGCACCCTGCAGGACGCACGTGAGGTGCTTGCCGCGGACCGCTTCGACGCGGTGGTGACGGACCTCATCCTCCCCGGTGGCGACGGGATGGAGGTGCTGCGCTACGTGCGCGAGCGCCACCCCGGCGTGGAGGTGGTGGTCATCACCGGCCTGGAGAAGGTGGCCCCCGCAGTGCGCGCCATCAAGAGCGGCGCGGCCGAGTACCTCGTCAAGCCCGTGGCCCCGGAGGCCCTCCAGCACGCCGTCCGCCGCGCCCTCACCACCCGCGATTTGATGCAGGAGAACGCGTCCCTGCGCCGGCACGTCGCCATGCTGGAGGCCGGGCAGCGCATCGCCACCACGCTGGACCGGGAGAAGCTGGCCACCGCCACTGCGAGCGCACTGCAGGCCATGGCCGCCGCCACCGCGGTGGTGCTGCTGGAGCGGGACGCCTCCGGGCTGCGGCTCCAGGGCACGCGCGGCCTGCCCTCCGAAGTGGAAGAGTCGCTGGTCGCCACGCTCATCTCCCAGCTGGCGGACGCGCGCGCGCCTCGCGAGCTCGAGGGGCTGGACGCGTCCTTCCCGCGCGCCCTCTCCATCCCCGCCGTGGAGGGCGACGCGGTGCTGGGGCACGCGGTGCTCTTCTTCCGCGGCGCGGGCGCGGAGTGGACGGGCGAGACGGCCGGCTACCTCGTGCGCAACTGGGCGCTGGCGCTGCGCAACCTCGGGCGCTTCGCGGCGGTGGAGGACCTGGCGTACGTCGACGACCTCACCCGCCTCTTCAACACGCGCTACCTGCACATGGTGCTGGACCGCGAGGTGCAGGACTCACTCCAGATGCAGCGCCCCTTCAGCCTGCTGTTCCTGGACCTGGACCACTTCAAGTCCATCAACGACACGCACGGCCACCTGGTGGGCTCCAAGCTGCTGGTGGAGACGGCGCGTGTGGTGAAGGGCTGCGTGAGAGACCCGGACGTGGTGGCCCGCTACGGCGGCGACGAGTACGTCGTGCTGCTGCGGAACACCGACTCGGGCGGGGCGCTCAAGGTGGCGGAGCGCATCCGCCGCACCATGGAGACGCATCGCTTCCTCTCGCGCGAGGGGCTGTCGCTGGGCGTCACCACCTGCATCGGCGTGGCCAGCTTCCCCGAGCACGCCCGGGACAAGGCCACGCTGTTGGATTTGTCCGACCGGGCCATGTACCGGGGCAAGCGGGGCACCCGGAATGTCGTCTACATGGCGGCCATGGACCTGGAAGCCCCGCCGGCCGAGCGCCGGCAGGCGGTTCCGGACCGGAGCTAGCGGCGCAGGCTGCCCACGGTGAGGTGCTTCACGGGGCTGGTCTCCGCGACGGTGCGCGCTTCCCCGCCCTCCTTGCCCACGGCCTCCACCGCCTCGTGCGGCGCGCCCGTGGTGATGAGCGTGTACTTCTCGGACGCCTCGCGGTCGTGCTGGGCCTGCTCGGGATCCAACCGGGCGATGAGCTGCCAGAAGAGGGCGGCGTGCTCGCGCTCCTCGTCCATGACGTGACGGAGGATGGCCTTGGCATCCTCGTTGTCGGTGGCGTCGATGTGCGCGGCGTAGAGGTTGATGGCGTCCAGCTCCGCCTCGATGTTCAGCCGGATGGAGCGAGCCAGCTCGGTGTCCGTCATCTTCCGGGGCACGAGCGAGTGGAACGGGTTGGTCTGTGGCATGAAGGCCCTCCCGAGGCCGGGCGCGAGAACGCGGGCGAGCATCCGCGCCCCCAGGGGCCCGGGTCAACGGAATCCCTTCGGCCGCGTTGCGTAGAAGCCGCTGCCTCCGTCATGCTCAGGGAATGGAAACACCCGCGCCGCTCTCCCAACTGCTCCAGGCCCTGGAGGCGGGGGACCTGCCAGCCGCGCGCGCGGCGGCGGCGGCACTGCAACGTGCGGGCGCCCAGTCGACCCAGCTCGCCGCGGAGGTGCTGCACGAGCTGCGGCAGCCGCTGCTGGGAGTGAAGGCCTACGCACAGCTCCTGGCGGAGGACGGTGGCCCCTCCGGCCCGCTGCGGCTCCTGCTGGCGCAGGTCGAGCGGATGGAGCAGATCGTCTCCGACTACATCCGCCTGGCCAGCGAGCGCCCCGCGCCCCAGCAGAACCTGTCCCTGGCGGCCCCCATCTGGGCGGCGGCGAAGCTCTTCAGCATCAACCCGGACTCCGCGCGCATCTCCCTGGAGGTGGAGGCGCCCGAGGACATCACCGTGCAGGGCAACGCGCGGCTCATCGAGCAGCTCACGCTCAACCTGCTGAACAACGCGCGCGACGCCATGGCCGGGCGCGGCCGCGTGAAGGTGGTGCTGGCGCGCGAGGGCTCGTCGCCGGTGCTGTACGTGGCGGACTGGGGCCCGGGCATTCCCGAGGAGCTGCGAGAGCGCATCTTCGAGCCCTACGTCACCGCCAACAAGCGGGGCACGGGGCTGGGGCTGGCGGTGTGCCGGCGCATCGCCCAGGAGCACCACGCGCAGGTGGGACTGGCGGCCCCGAGCGTCATCCGCGACGTGCCGCCGCCGGCCACCGTGTTCCGGGTGCTCTTCCCGACGTCGGACGCGCCGGCCGCGCGGCGCCAGCGGCTGCTGGTGGTGGACGACGAGACCATCATCCGCATGGTCTTCCGCGACTTGATGGGCAAGGAGTGTGAGGTCATCGAGGCGGCCAGCGGCGAGGAAGCGTTGGATTTGCTGCGCCAGGCGCCGGTGGACCTCATCGTCACGGACAAGAACCTGCCGGGCCTGTCCGGGCTGGAGCTGGCGCAGCAGGCGCGGCGGCTCTACTCCAACTCGCGCGTCATCCTGATGACGGGCTACCCGTCGCTGGTGACGACGCAGCAGGCGCTGGAGCTGGGCGTGGTGGACTACATGCTCAAGCCCTTCGACGACATCCGGGAGGTGCGCACGCTGCTGCGCACGGCGCTGTCGGCGCAGTCGGCCCCGCTCGCGTTGAGGACCGCGACCGAGGTGCGGCGGGTGGACGTGCTGGAGGACAACCCGACGACGGCGCGGCTCATCACCGAGGCGCTGGCCATGGTGGGGCTGGAGGCGCGCATCCTCCCCTCGGCCGAGTTGATGGCGATGGAGAAGCCAGCGGGCGTGGTGGTGAGCTGGGACTTCGCGCCGGCGTACGGGCGCAAGGCGCTGGAGCTGGGCAAGGCCCTGGCGCAGGGCGCGCCCTTCGTCGTGCTGGCCGAGCACCTCACGATGGAGACGGCGCTGGAGTCCCTGCGCGCCGGTGCCGCCGCGTGTCTGCCTAAGCTGCTGTCCGACACCACGGCCCTCAGCCGCGAGCTGAGCCGTGCCTTCAAGAGAGAAGTCCCATGAAACGCACGCTCCTGTCCGTCCTGCTGCTCGCGGTGGCCTGCTCGTCGGGGTCGTCACCGCAGCCGGGACGGCCGGACGCGGGCGGGACAGAGGACTCCGGGACGGGCGGCGACGACGCGGGCGTCACGGAGGACGGAGGCACGGAGCCTTCCGATGCGGGCTCGGAAGACGATGCAGGCACGGCGCCTTCCGACGCGGGCACGGAAGACGACGCCGGCACCGGCATGGACGGTGGAATCACGGATGCGGGCACGGCCGACGGCGGCGCCTGCGAGGCCCCCGCCGCACAAACCGGAACGGAGCTGCTCACGCGGTTGAACACACCCCGCCGGCTCGCGCTGGACACGACGGACCTCTACATCTCCGAGTCGCACTCGCTGAATCCCCAGCAGCCGAGTCCGGGCGCGGGCCAGGTGCTCAAGCTTCCCCGCTCGGGAGGCGCGGCGACGCCGTTCGCCACGGGCTTCCGCGCACCAGACGCCATCGCGGTGGATGCAACGAGCGTCTACGTGCTCGACCTGGACGGGCTCTGGCGCGTGGACAAAGCGACGGGGAAGCGGGGCGAGCTGCCCATCGACGCGACGCTCAACAACGTCACCGTCGGTGGCACCGAGGTGCTGCGCGCCACCCTCTCTGGCCGCGACGTGCTGGTGGTGGCCACGGGCAACCGGTGGCTGATTCGCTTGGACCCGGACGGGAACAACCGCCAGGAGCTCTACGCCGGCCCGAGCGGCGCCCGGGTGCGAGGCGCGCGGGTGGTGGACACGGACGTGTGGTTCCTCGTCGCCGGAGGTGGAGACACCGTTGCGGGCCTCTACCGCGTCCCGCTCGACGGCAGCGCGGCCGCGGAACGTCGGGACGCGACGGCAACACAGGGCAGCTCGCTCGAAGTCACGCCCACGCACTTCCTCATCACCGACGGGAGCGGCGGCACCGGCCGCGTCCTCGAGCTGCCACGCGGAGGAGGCACGGCCGAGGTCCTCGCCGAAGGACTCCAGGGCCCCATGTTCCCGGTGGCGCTGAACGGCGCGGTCTACTTCAAGGAGTCGCGCGCCGGCAGCACGGACTTCCTGCGCCGCGTGCGTCCCTGCGCGCCCGGCACGTCGGACCCGGTGGGGCCCACGGGCACGGGCCCGGGCGGCCTGCTGGTGGACGGCGAGACGCTCCTCTACACGTCGCAGGAGAGCGGCACCGGGGGCGCGGTGGGCCGGGTGCCCTGAAGCACGCCGCTCCCCTCCCCTGCCTGCGCAAAAAAGCCACGGCCCCGGCGCCTCGCGAGGAGGCATCCGGGGCCGAGTCTTCACATCAAGAATCCTTCACCGTTCCGGCGGGCCCGAGGCGCCTGGCCCCGGGCCGCTGGAGGCGGCTCAGTACTCCATGTCGTCGCCGCCGTAGTCCGGCATCCCGCCGCCGCCACCGCCGCCGTTCTTGCCCTTCTTCTTCGCGGGGCGGTCGGCGATCATCGCCTCGGTGGTCAGCAGCAGCGAGGCCACGGACGCGGCGTTCTGCAGCGCGGTGCGCTCGACCTTCGTCGGGTCGATGACGCCGGCCTTCTCCAGGTCCTCGTACACCTCGGTGCGGGCGTTGTAGCCGAACGCGCCCTTGCCCTCGCGGACCTTGTTGATGACCACGGCGCCCTCGACGCCGGCGTTGCTGGCAATCTTGCGCAGCGGCTCCTGGAGCGCGCGGCGGATGATGTCCACGCCGAAGTCCTGCTCACCGCCCAGCTTCAGCTTCTCCAGCGCGGGCAGCGTGCGCAGGTAGGCCACGCCGCCGCCAGGGACGATGCCCTCCTCGACGGCCGCGCGAGTCGCGTGCAGCGCGTCCTCCACGCGGGCCTTCTTCTCCTTCATCTCCGTCTCCGTGGCGGCGCCCACGTTGATGACGGCCACGCCGCCCACCAGCTTGGCCAGCCGCTCCTGGAGCTTCTCGCGGTCGTAGTCGCTGGTGACGGTGTCGATCTGCGAGCGGATGAGCTTGATGCGGCCTTCAATCTCACCCTTGGCGCCGGCGCCGTCGACGATGGTGGTGTTGTCCTTGTCCACCGTGATGCGCTTGGCGCGGCCCAGGTCGTTCAGCGTCAGGTTCTCGTACTTGTGGCCGAGCTCCTCGCTGACGACCATGCCGCCCGTCAGGGTGGCGATGTCCTTCAGCATCTCCTTGCGGCGGTCACCGAAGCCCGGGGCCTTCACCGCGGCCACGTTCAGCACGCCGCGGATCTTGTTCACCACCAGGGTGGCCAGCGCCTCGCCCTCGATGTCGTCGGCGATGATGAGCAGCGGCTTGCCGGAGCGGGCCACCTGCTCGAGGATGGGAATCATGTCCTGCATCGACGAGATCTTCTTCTCGCTGATGAGGATGTAGGGGTCGTCGAGGACGACCTCCATGCGCTCGCGGTTCGTCACGAAGTACGGAGAGACGTAGCCGCGGTCGAACTGCATACCCTCCACCACGTCGAGGTTGGTCTCCAGGCCCTTGGCCTCCTCGACGGTGATGACGCCTTCCTTGCCGACCTTCTCCATCGCGTCCGCGATGATGCCGCCGATGGTCTCATCACCGTTGGCGGAGATGGTGCCCACCTGGGTGATGGCCTTCTTGTCGGCGGTGGGCTTGGAGAGCTTCTTCAGCTCCTCCACGACCACCTCGACGGCCTTGTCGATGCCGCGCTTGAGGTCCATGGGGCTGTGGCCAGCGGCCACCAGCTTCAGACCCTCCTCGTAGATGGAACGCGCCAGCACCGTCGCGGTGGTGGTGCCGTCACCGGCCTTGTCGGAGGTCTTGGACGCGACCTCCTTCACCATCTGCGCGCCCATGTTCTCGAACTTGTTCTCGAGATCGATCTCCTTGGCGACGGTGACGCCGTCCTTGGTGATGGTGGGCGAGCCGAAGCTCTTCTCGATGACGACATTGCGGCCCTTGGGGCCGAGGGTCACCGCGACAGCGTCCGACAACGTCCGGACACCGCGCAGGATGGCCTCACGCGCGGACTGGTGGAAGAAAATCTCCTTCGCTGCCATCGCAACCTCCTGAATTTGCTGGGGGATTCTGTTGATACGACACAGGCCGTTAGCACTCGGCCATGGCGAGCGCCAACATAAGGGTCAGCCCAACGATGTCAACCAGGAAGGGCGGACCTGTGGGCGAGCGGACGCGACCAGAGGCCCTGGGTGCAGGCCACCGCGGGGCTCCTTGCCGGGTTACTCGGCGAAGCGCACGAGGGTGAGCAGCTGCCCCATGTCCAGCGGCTTGCGGAGCGTCAGGGCGACGCCCT
Source organism: Pyxidicoccus caerfyrddinensis (assembly GCF_010894405.1). Classification (GTDB taxonomy): domain Bacteria; phylum Myxococcota; class Myxococcia; order Myxococcales; family Myxococcaceae; genus Myxococcus; species Myxococcus caerfyrddinensis. The sequence continues at coordinate 57,239 of NZ_JAAIYA010000029.1, read as the reverse complement.
TGCGCAGGCCGCGGTCGGTGATGCCCTCTTCCGTGCTGCCCGTCATCAGGAGGACGGGAACGGCCTGGAAGCGGGGGTCCGCCTTGAGCATCTCCGTGAAGTGGATGCCGTCCAGGTGGGGCATGAGGTAGTCGGTGATGACCATGCCCACCTGGTTGCGCTCCAGGATGTCGAGCGCCTGCAAGGCATCCGCCGCCGAGTACACGGTGTACCCATGCATCTCCAGGAAGCGAGAGAGCATGGTGCACAGCTCGAGATCGTCGTCGACGACAAGGATGTTCACGGGACGTTCCGTCGCTCGTGGACGGGGGCCGGAACCTAACAGCCGTGCGCGTCGTTGACAACGCTCGGTGTGCCTTCATATGTGCCGGCCCATGGTGAAGCGGACCGCGAAGCGAGAGGGGGTGGCGGGGATGGAGGCTCGACTGGACGCGGTGGCGGACGCCTTCGAGGCGGGCGACTTCGAGGCGGCCCTGTCCGGCGCGGAGGAACTGCTGGCGGACGCGCCCGAGCTCCCCGAGGCCCTCCACTTCCGCGCGGCGGCCCTGGTGGAGCTGGGCCGGCTGGAGGAGGCCGGCCGGGCCTACGGACAGGCCCTGAAGCTGGCGCCGGAGGACCTGGAGGTGCTCCTGGGCGCCGCGGACTGCCTGGTGTGCCGCACCGGGGAGGACCGGGAGGCGGTGGCGGAGGGGCTCGCCCTGTGTGCGCGAGGCCGGCGCCTGGCCCAGAAGGCCGATGACGTGGAGCTGCTCTACGAATTCCTCCTCCTGGAAGGCATGGGGCTGAATCAGATGGGCGAGTGCGCCACGGCGCTGGCGAGCCTGGACGAGGCGCTCCGGCACCTGCCGCGCTCGGTGGACGCGCAGCTGGAGCGAGGCATCGCCCTGTTCGAGCTGTGCCGCTTCGAGGAGGCCCGGGCCGCCTTCGAGAAGGTGCTGAAGGACACGCCGGACGAGGCGTGGGCGAACCACTACCTGGGGCTGATGGCGGAGCGGCGCGGGGACGAGAAGGAGGCGAAGAAGCGCTTCGGCAAGGCCGAGGCGCTGGTGCCCGAGGAGTTCCCTCCCCCCGTGCAGCTGGCGGAGGAGGAGTTCGACCGCGCGGTGGAGGACGCGGTGAAGGCCCTGCCCCACCACGCGAAGCAGTACCTGGACAACGTGACGATTGCCGTGGAGGACCTGCCCTCGGACGAGGATTTGCTGGGGCAGGACCCGCCGCTATCCCCGAGCATCCTCGGGGTGTTCCGGGGTACGCCGGTGGGCGAGCGCAGCGTGACGAACGCGTACGACCACTTCCCCGCGTCCATCGTGCTGTACCAGAAGAACCTGGAGCGCTTCGCGAAGACGCGCGAGGAGCTCATCGAGCAGATTGGAATCACGGTGATGCACGAGGTCGGTCACCTCATGGGACTGGATGAGGACGACCTGTGGCAGCGGGGGCTGGACTGACGGAAGCGGCGCGAGTGGCCGCGAGCGTCTGGCGGATGCCCTCGCTGTAGGGCGTCTTGTGCACGGTGCCCAAGAGCCCCCGCAGCGCCGAGTCGTCCATGAGGACGGGCTCGGTGAGCAGGTAGTGCATCTCCACCAGCTCCTTCATGAACGGGTTGAAGAGGCCCATCAGCCGGAGCATCCCCTTCCCTGACGTCATGAACTTCGGCGGCCGGCCGGCCTGGGCGAAGATTTCATTCACGAGGGTGCGCTGGGTGGTGACGCCCGCGCCCGCGAGGTTCCACCAGCGGCCGTAGGCGCGGGGCTCGTCCATGAGCGCGGTGACGACGGGGCCCACGTCGGGGACGTAGATGAACTCGTGCGGGGAGTCGATGGGACCGATGAGCTGGGCGCGCGTGCCCTGAGTCGCGGCGAGGAAGGCGCGGTAGAGGAAGCTCTTGTCCACGCCCGGGCCGTAGAAGTCGGGGAGGCGGAGGATGGTGCCGCGGATGCGGCCGGCGGCGTGCTCGGCGAGGAGGAGGTCCTCCTGCTCCTTGCGCATGCGGCCCTTGAAGGTATGCGGCTCGCGGGGGTGGTCCTCGGTGACGGGCGTGGTGCGGGGGCGGCCGTACAGGTACACGGTGCCGATGAGGAGCACCTGCTGCACGCCCTCGGCGATGGCGGCGTCGAGCGTGCGGCGCATGAGCTGCGGGTGCAGGTGGAACTGCCAGTAGTTCACCCCGACCATGTAGATGAGCGTGTGGATGCCCCGGGCCGCGGCGCGGATGGAGTCCATGTTCTCCGGGTTCCAGGTGGCGACCTCTGCGAGCGGGTCCGCGCCGAACTCGCGCTCGAGCCCGGCCTTCGAGCGTCCCACCACCCGGTACGCCCGCCCCTGGGCCTTGAGGGACTGCGCCACGCTCTGACCAATGACGCCCGAGGCGCCGAACAACGCCACCTTGTCCATGACTTGCTCCCCTGCTCCGAACAGCGGGTGATTTATGAACACCGTTCTGTGAACACCGTTCATTTACTGGTGGCCGTTCGGAACGTCAAGGCCTACCCTTGCGAACATGGGGATTTCGGAACGGAAGGAGCGACAGAAGGCGGAGCTGCGCGAGCAGATCGTCCGGGTGGCGCGGGACATGGTGATGCGCGAGGGCTTCGCAGCCCTCTCGATGCGCAAGCTGGCGGACGCGGTGGAGTACGCACCGGCGACGCTGTACCTGCACTTCGAGAACCGGGACGCGATTGCGCGCGAGCTGTGTGTCCGGGGGTTCCAGGACCTGCTGGCCGCGCTGGAGCCGCCGGCCAGGGTGGAAGAGCCCCTGGAGCGACTGGCGAAGATGGCCGAGGCGTACGTGAAGTTCGGCCTGGAGCAGCCGGAGACCTACCGGCTCATCTTCATGGAGGACCCGAAGCTGTCGACGGAGCTGTTCAGCGATGCGGAAGGAGCTGGACCGCGCTCATTTGCGGTGCTGGTCCGTGTGTTCGAGGACCTGAAGGCCGCGGGACGAATTGCGGAGGACGCCGAGCCCTCGAAGCTGGCCGAGGTGCTCTGGGCGGGGCTGCATGGGATTGTGAGCCTGCGGCTCACGTGCACGGGCTTCAAGGGCTCACCCGCGGATGAACTGGCGCGCTTGCTGGTGGACACCCTGGTGAATGGATTGCCCGGGTTGAAGTCGAGCAAGGGCGCGAAGAAGACGCGGTGAGTGCCACGGCGCGTAGGTTGACGGGGCCGGGGGCGTGCGGCAGTAATCGACGGCGGTAGGGCCTCCGGACCTGGTGGCCGGCCCGGTCTTCAAAACCGGTGAGGGGCGCTGAGAGGCGTCCCTGGCGAGTTCGATTCCCGTGCCCTACCGCCACTTCCCCTCCCACTGCGAGCGGCACAGTCACTGGCGGAGCGCGCGTCACCCTGCGCGAGGCACGGAACAATCACGCTCTCAACCGTATGTTCTGCTAGTCTCGGTATGCCTGTGCGATGCCACCTGGGGGCCTATGCGCTCGCGTAGGTCATAGGGAGGATGTGTGCTTCAGCAGAGTCCAAGGGGGAACGTGGTCGCGGCGTTGCTCGCGGCCGTGATGGTGGCGTGTACCCAGGGTCCGAAGGAGGAAGCCCCCAAGGCCGCCACCTCCTCCCCGCCTCAGAGCGAGCACGTGCTGGGAACACAGCAGGCCTCACTCAGCACGGCGCAGACTCCGGTGCTGGTGCGGACGAGCGCCACCCAGACGGCACTTGCGGACGGCCGTGTCCTGCTCGCTGGCGGCACGACCCATGGCAGCCCGGGCGGCACCCGCCAGGCGGAGTTGTTCACCTACGCATCGCCGAGCACGACCTGGACGGCCACGGGCCAGATGAACGTGGGCCGCTACGACCACGCCGCCACGCGCCTGCAGGACGGGCGCGTGCTGGTGTCGGGCGGCATCACCGCGAATGGCGACTGGACGAGCGCGGAGCTCTTCACCCCCACCTCCGGGCAGTGGACCCCCGTCGCATCGATGGGCACGGCCCGCGCGCGGCATACCCAGACACTGCTGGCCAACGGCAAGGTGCTGGTCATCGGCGGGGATAACCCCACCACGGCGCAGGGGCTCGCCTCGGCTGAGCTCTTCGACCCGGCGACCGGGACGTGGACGGCCACCGCGGCGCCTTCCTTTGCCTACTCCAGCCATTCGGCCACGCTGCTGCCGGACGGTCGGGTTCTGGTGCTGGGCAACCGCAAGGAGCATGAGCTGTACAACCCCAGCACCAACACCTGGGCGCGCACGGCCAACAGCCCCGTGACGCTCTCGGCCGGCCACACCGCCACCGTGCGTGCCAGTCCCAACGTCGAAGTGGTGGTGGTGGGCGCCAACTGGAATAACGGGGGGCCGGTTCCCCTTGCCTACCGGTATCTGCCGGGCAACAACGTCTGGTTCACCATGTCCAACCCGAGCGTGGCTCGCAAGGGGCACCAGGCCGTGATGCTGGGCAATGGCGCCGTGCGCATCGTGGGCGGCGTGCATCCCACCCAGGGCACGCCGATTGCGACGGTGGAGCGGTACAACACGAACGGCAACTGGTACACGGAGCCCCAGCTCGGCCAGCCGCGCCAGGATGTCCGGGCGACCCTGGTGGGCACCTCGGACCCGATGCTCGCCAGCGGCGGATGGACGGCGCCGACCGATGGGGGAACGCCGGCACGCCTGGCGCCCGAGCTCTACTCGGGCTGCGCGGCCAAGACGGTGTGCGCCGTGGGCCAGTGCGGGAACATCCCCGACACCTGCGGCGGCAGTCTCGACTGCGGGGAGAACTGCGCCTCCGGGGAGATTTGCAATTGGGCGACGAACCAGTGCCAGTCCCAGTGCCCCGCGACCAATCCGTGCGCTCAGGGCCGCTGTGGCATCCAGCCCGCGGACACGTGCGGCTCGACGACGGTCGACTGCGGCACCTGTCCCACGCAATGCCCGCTGGGCAAGGTCAATTGCTGTGGAGGCTGCTACGAGGATTCGCAGTGCAACTTGATGTGCTGAGTGCCGGCTGAGAGGCCTCGCCGCGGCAACACTCGCCGCGGCGGGCCTGCTCTGACCTCACCCGTGTCACGGGCACGAAGAAGAAGGCGAGCGCCCAGGCGACCCGTGACAGTCGTCCAGCCGGGTCGTCAGCAGCTTCACGACGAGCGCGATGGTGGCTCCCGGGTGCGGCGGCCCGAACGCCCCCGCGAGCGTCGCGGAGATCAGCATCATAGCGCCTGAATCCGCTCGACGTGCGCCGACCAGACGTCCGCGGGCCTCATCGTCAGAGTGTCCCCTGTGAGGCATGCGTTCAGGGCTCAGCCCCAGGAAGGCGCTGCCCAACAACCTCATTCGATGATCCATGATTCAGGCCGATATCCTGGCGGAACCATGTCGCCCTCGAGTGAGGTCATCTGCCCCAGCTCATTCTCGACGAATAAAGAGAACCGCAGCACCGCATCCAGCCCAGGAAGCAAGTAATACACAAGCCACTGGTCGTGCAGTGCCATCCACCTTCCGTCCTCTGACATGAAGAAGATCATGTCATTTCCAAACGCAACCGGACAGGCGGACTCCGTGAAGTACCGCCTGACATAGGGCAGAAGCTCCTCGTCCATCTGGTTCAAGGCGTTCAACGCATCAAACTGGAGCGACCTGAGCTCCTGGGTGCGAAGGGTCAACCCACCGAGAGACCTGAGCACGCGTTCGGCGGCTGGGTGGAGAGTGATACCCGCCCGCGACAGAGCCGCTCGTGCCTCCTCGGCCGGAACGTCGCGTTCGGGTGCCCAGCCCGCCTCACGCAGGAGCTTCAATACGTCCTCACCCGGGTTTCCAATGACTCCGGTCATGGCGGCACCTTCCCAGACGCTAGCGTCGCCTGGAAGATTGCTTCCAGGCGGGCTTCCCAATGCTGGGGAACGGTGAACTTCTCGTGAACGTTTGGACCCAGCGTATCGGAGACTCCAGGTGGCAGGGTCGCCGTGGGGCGTAGGGTCGGATTCAGCGCATAGATCTCACCGCAGTTCCTGCACGTCGACTTGAAGAAGAAGCCCGTCTTCGCCTGGTCGATATTGTCCTTCCAATAACCAAAGCCTCCCCGAGTCGTATGAATCGTGTTGGGGGCGACCGACATCTGCAGGCAACGCTGGGCGGCATGCGGCATCGCGCACGCACCGGGAGGGGCGTTCTCCCGGTTCACCGCTGGCAACCTCCACGCGTCCGCAGGTGGATTGTGACTCCGGTCGACGAAGACGGGCCCCTGCAGATCGTTCTGTGCTCCTTCAAAGACAGCCTTCTTGCTCGGCAGCGCGGCCTTCGGGATTTTGGCGTCCACGGCTCTCCACTTGAGCCAGACCGGCAGGAAGGTCCGGAACCACAGTTCCTCTTCAGCCGCCGCCGTTTCAGGAGTGACAGCCGGTAGATAGGCGCGTGGAGGAACGGGGGGTGGAGTGACCAGAGGCCCGGTCCGCACCGGAGCACCCGCTGGCAGTTCGAGCCGCGGCGACTGCCCGGACGCGAGGAGCGGACGAATCGGCGCCGGGCCCCAGACTCCGGGTGCCGTCTCCACGAAGTCGAGGATTTCTTCCGACGGGCGCCGAGCGCGCGGCCCGGACGGCAGGTGAGGCCGGAAACCCGGCTCGGGCGGAAGTATCTCGCCGGTCAGGCCCTGCCGCGGGCGGAAAGCGCCCCCCAACCACCGGGAGCCTCGCGCCTTGACGAACCCACCGACCAAGAACGCGCTGTCGAGCGCGGTATCAAAGCAGGCGTCCGGATTGTCGTCGTCCACCCCGAGCAACCCGCTCCGGGCTCCCGAGCATTGGAGAGCATTGTCGACCGTCGATACTGTTCCGATGGCGAACAGGCCGGCCAGGACAGCGCGTCCGACGGCATACGTTGCGAGGGCCTCGACCCCTATGCCACCAAGCGGGGCAGTCGCAACGGCGAGCTGCACCTTCATGAAGCGGCAATCGTTCACACTTCCCGCGGCACAGCTCTCCCGGATCTTACGGTTGGCTGCGTAGAAGCGCTCTTCCGATGCGCCCCCCTCGACGAACAGCTCACCCGTCGGGTCCGTGTACCGCATCGGGTTCGCATTGGCATACAGCCAGGGCTGAATGCCGGTCGGGTTGTCCAGATACGCCGCCGGGCCCACCGGGTCCGCGCTCAGGAAGCGCCCCAACTTCGGCGAGTACCAGCGCTGCTGTGCGTAGACCAGGCCCGTATCGGCGTCGAAACCATGGCCGGTGTAGCCAACGCTCGGCTCACCCGCTCCAGGCCCACTCCCCTCGCGGTAGCCACCCCAGGCGTCGTACCGATACGACACGAGGCCACCCGCCGTCATCCGCCCCACCGCGCTGCCCAGCCCGTCGTGCAGTACGCGCTCACCACCGGCGGATACCACCTGGCTCCCCAGGCTCTCGTAGAGCAACCGGCTGGTCCCCGTGCGCTCCTCCACCAGCCCCGAGCTGTCCCACAGGTACTCCGTGGCGGAATTGCTTCCCACCTGCCTGAAGCGGCGCAGCCCGTCGAAGCCGTACCGGTACTTCGTCTGGGTAACCCCCGCTCCGCCTCCGCCCCCCCCCGCCGGCTGCTCCACGTGTGTCAGCCGTCCCGCCGCGTCCCAGCCGTACTTCGTCTCCGGCCCGTTCGCGATCTGCTCCCCCGTCATGCGCCCCGAGCCATCCGTGGTGTACGACGCGACCAGACCGCCCGGGTGCTCGATCTGCTGAAGCACACCGGTGGCGTTGTAGCCATAGGCCCAATCCACCTCCGGCAGCACCGCTTCGTAGAAGCCTCGCTCGTCCAGATTGACCGTCGGCGGCAGGTTCGCCACGCGCTTCTCCCCGAGGCGCAGCCCCTCGGGTGAGAGCTGGTACAGCACTCCGGCCCGCCGGCTCTCGCTGTCGGCCGGGTAGCGCACGCCCGTGAGTCGATCCGCTGCGTCGTAGCCGTACTCGGTCAACTGCTCCGCCATGGCCGTAGCCGTGCCGCGGAAGCGCTCGCTCTTGCGGTTACCCCGCCCGTCGTACTCGTACTGGAACCACGTCACCGCCGTTGAAGGCGACTGCGCGCAACCCACCTCGGCGGCCAACGTCGTGGCACGAACCGACGTCAACCGACCCTGGCCGTCGTAGCAGCGGTTCTCCACCGTCTGCCCCTGCGAGCCATCATCCGCGAGCCGGACCAGACGCTCGCCACCCGCCTCGAAGGTGACGTGCCGCGAGGACTGGAGCAGCGAGCCGTTGAACGTCTTCAGCGAGCTCACGCGTGACAGGGTGTCGTAGCCGTACTCCACGACCCGCCCCGTCTCGGCCCCGCGCCGCGACGTCCGCCGGTAGAGCTGGTCGCTCCCCGACATGTACTCGTACTTCACGAGGTCGCCAGCGCGGTTGCCCTCCTCCAGACGATGGCGCCCATCGTACGCGTAGGTGTTGACGACCTCCCCCAGGCCCTCCCGGCTCTCTCTCGCGCGCAGCAGCCCATCCTGCCCGTCGTATGCGTAGGCCACCTCGGACAGGTCCTTGTAGGCCTGTGTCGAGGCCCCCGGCTGGAACTTCTCCAGCGCGACACGACCCCGGCCATCCGGGAGCGACACGACGACATCGTCGTCCGGATTGGTGCGCTCCGCGGCCCCCTGGACCCACTTCGTCTCCCACACCGAAGCGCCGCGCTTCCGGGAGACCTTGCGACCCAGATAGTCGTACTTGAATTCCTCCAGGGCCCCTGCACTGCCCGGCGGCCGGATGCTCACCAACTGCCGGAGTGCGTCGTACCCATACGCGAAGGTGCCCTGCCCCGGCGCCGTCGTACCGCGCAGTTCGCCCAGCGGCCCATAGTCAAACGCCCACTCCTTCCTGTCGGCGGTACCGTGCCCCTTCGCCACCGACTTCAGGAACCCGCCGCTGTCGTAGGTGTACTTCGTCTCCAGCTTTTCGCTGCCCAGGCCGTACGTCTCGCGCTCCACCAGCCCGCGTGGCGCGTAGAACAGCTCGAGCACGCGGCCTGAGGGCTCCGTCGCCTTCCGAAGCTGGCCGTCCAGCCGATATTCGAACTCCGTGGACTCCGTGCCGAGGGTCCGGCGAACGAGCAGGCCCTCGTCGTAGGTATTGACCATCTCGGCGGTGCCCGCCGGCGCCGCCATCACGAGCTGGCCATCAGCGTCGTAACTCCATTCATCCGTCAGGCCGCCCTGCGTCCGGCGAATCAGATTGCCGAGGCTGTCCACTTCAAGCGTGAAGTCCTGCTGCCGCACGGATACCGAGGTCGTGCCCCTCTGGACGACGTTGACGGTCCGTCCATTCCAGGGGCTCTCGGTGATGTACTCGTAGTCGTGGGCCGAGGACGCGACGCTTCCCGTCCAGTGCTCACGTACCTTGCGCGAGCGGCCCCGGTCGTCGATGTCCTCCCGTTCCAGGGTGGTCACCCAGGCGGTTCCCTGAGCGCCCGCCGTCGCCTCCGTCATCACGCGCTTGCGCAGCCATGGCCCGTCGTACGCGAGCACGGTGGTGAGCGTGTTCTGGCTCTCGGGAGCCACGCCCTTGTCCTCACGCACTTCCTTGAGAAGCTGGTGACGCGCATTGAAGAACCGGTACGTCTTGCGGTTGAGCGGATCCGTCTCGACCTCGGCGCTGTCGGGGACCGTTCCATCGAAGCCCTTCGCCGCCTTGACGCCATACTCATGGGTCCAGGTCGCGCCCAGGGTGTTCGTGCTCGTCGTCAGCAGCTTCCGGGACGTCAGCTGTCCGAAGGCGTCGTACTGGAACTCCCAGACGTCATCCGTGCGCGGCCCCTGGGTGTGGCTCACTCGCCATCCGGGGTCCACGACGAACTCAGTGATGGCGGCCGGCGCGTCGGCATTGCCGGGCTCCTCCCGCTTCACGAGGTTGCCCGCCGAGTCGTAGTGGAAGACGGTCGTCTCGTTCGTCGGCGTGGTGACCGACGTCACGTTGCCGCGCGCGTTGTAGACATACAGGGTGCTGGCCTGGACCCCGTGGACCCGAGTGGTCTCCTTCATCACACGGTCCGCGGCGTCGATCTCCTGTTCGAGCTGCTCGGTGCGGGTCGGGGAGCCAGCGGCAGGAATCGTCCGGACGATGATGACCTTGCGGCGGCCATTCGTGTCGCGCGCGTCGTGGTACTCGCGTGTCTCTTCCAACTTGAGAGTCGTGGCGCCTGACTGTGTCGTGCGCGAATAGTAGGTCAGGCGACCGAGCGCATCCTTGTACTCGAACGTCTCGGAGCTCCCCATGACGGTGTCGCTCCGGCTCGTGATGCGCCCCATCGCATCATAGGTAGCGTTGGTGAAGACGCCCCCCGGCAAGCCCACGCTCTGGGTGGAGGTGATGCGACCGAGCGGATCCGGGTGCATCGCCAGCACATGCTTCAGCGTCAACCCACCGAAGGCATGGGAGGTCACCTGGCCGCTGAAGTCGCGGTAGCTCTCCTCGGTCTCCCGGGCGGACATCCCGTCCGCTCCCGTGTAGTCCCAGTACACGGGCCGACCGAAGGCGTCGTACCCCACCTTCGTGACCAGTCCATTGTGGTCGATGATGCGGCGCGGGTTTCCGTCCGCGTCCAGGTCCTCGTATTTGACCTCGTAGGTCTCCGCGGCTGGCCCGGTGGTATCTCCCGCGTTGGTTATCTTCACGCCCGTCAGCCGGCCGGCGTCGTCATACTCGTACTCGCGCCTCACGTTGAGCGCGTCGACAGTGCTCTCCTGACGCCCGTTCCGCAGGTAGGTCACGCGAAGGGCCTCGGGCCAGCTCTCGTCGGCCCGCATCTTCCCGAAGCGCACCTTCTCCAGCACGGTGACACCCGCGTGCTCTCCCGCAGTCTCCTCCTTCGTCTCGATGGTCCGGGAGTGCTGCACAGCAGGCATCGTCTCGGTGATCTTCAGGAACCGGTTCGCCGGCTCGTAGGTGTAGAGCCACTCCTGGTCCGGCTCGCCCTTGACCTTGTGGCGCAAGAGACGACCCAGGCTGTCGTAGGTCCACTCCTGTACAGCGCCCGTCTCCTCGTCGGTGGAGCTGATGACGCGGCCATACCGGTCGAAGACAAGCCGGCGGGTCAGCGTCCGCAACGCCGTGCTGTTCGCAGTCGGGAGGGTGACCTTCACCACCTGCGGCAGCCCGAAAGCGCTGGGCTCCAGGTACTCCACGGTCTGCTGGAGCGCATCCACCGCGTTCTGGAGGGTGCCCTTGCCTTCCGTGTCGTAGGTACGGGAACCGGAGTCGTAGACTTCCGTGTGGGTCGCGTCACGCACGGTGACGTTTTCCAGGGTTCCCTGCGGGGTGAGCTGGGTCGTGACAGTGTTGGCTCCCGACGGCCCCGGGATGGTGCTGACGTTCGCCAGGCCGAACCGCTTGCTGACGTCGTCCGTGTACTGCCGCTCGACCAGCGCCGTGTTCACCCCGACGCCGGGCACGCCCCCATCGGCGCCATTCGGCGGCGGCAGCTCCTTCACCGTCACCCGCTCCAGGTGGTGCGACGCATTGACGGCATATTCGAGCTTCAGCGAGGTCGGAAGCTTGATGGTCTTCGGAGAGATCTGCTCCTCCCTCCACTCCGTGGTCTCGGGGTCCAACGAGCCCACCGTCCGGCTCTTCACGCTGCCGTAGCCGTTCAGCACGTATTCGACCTTCACTCCATCCGGCCACGTCACCGTGCGGTGGGTCGTCCCGGGGGCGTAGACCACCTTCAATGGATCCGGCCCCTGACCGGACAGCACCACCGAGTCGATGACCTCTCGCTCCTGCACGTGAGCAAAGGTCTTCGATGCACCCGAGCTGGCGTACGTGGTCACCCACTGGTCGAAGAACTCCAGCGCGTCGTCTTCGTCAGGCTCCGGGAACGGGTGCTTCGTCAGCTGGTAGCGAACGGTCCTCAGCTCGTTGGCGATGCGCCACCGCGCGTAGCCCGAAACTCCCTCCGGCAGCTTCGCGTACTCGTACACCCACGCCTGCCGCGGCAGGCCCGTGGGACGCTCCGCGCGCACCAGGTTGCCCTGGGCGTCATGGGTGAAGCGCACACGGTGGAGAGCATCGGAGGTGTCGAGGTTCGCCAGGTCACCTGGCACCTGATGGCGGAAGTACACGCCGACCTCCGACAGCAGCTCCAGTTCCTCCGTCCGAGCTTTCAGCTTGAGGCGATCCGCATAGAGGCTGGGCTGCGCATTCCCCAGGACATCCCTCTTCGGCAGGATGGGCTTGTAGGTGAAGACGAGGGTGAGGAGCCCTGGCTCGCGCTGGACCCGCTCGACCCGGTCCGTGTCTCCCACATGGGAGATGAGCGTCCAGCCCTTGTCGGGCTTCTGCGGGTCCTCCGGCATCTCCTGGCCACTTGCATACCGCGTGAGCACCCAGCGCCGGCGCCCCTCGTCCGCGCTGATCTTCGACAGGCGGTTGAACTGGTAGCGCACCCCCTCCTGGGACGTGAACTCCACGTCCGGAGCACCCCCCTCCTTCACGCCGATGCGCAGCTTGCCGCCGTGGGACTTGTCCGTGTGGCACTCGGACGCCGTCCGCGTGTCGCGCTCGATGGTCGCGCAGCCCGGGAAGTCATAGGACTGCCCGCCCAGCACGACGGTGTATCGCCCGAGCTCCTCCTCGAAGACGAAGCCCTCATACTCGTGCATCCAGCCCGTGCCTGTCGGGCCGATGACGTTGCTCTGGTTGTTGTAGGTGCGAACGAACCGGACCTGCTCCCCGAACTGCGGAATGGAGAAGTCCTCATACGACAGCGCCAGGTGTCCGCCGGCCAGGTTGATGCCGTCGACCTTCGTCTGACCCACCGCTCGGGCGTTGACGAACGTGTAGCGGCCCACCGGCTCGCCCAGCTCGCTCGTCCGGGGCGGGGGGGGCGTCATCCAGGAGAACAACGCGTCCTGCTGCGTCTTCAGCACGAGCACGTTGGCGCGCCGGTCGGCCCCCATCATCGTGCCGACGTCGTTCGGGAGCGTCATCGCGAAGCGCCGGGCGTTGTTCGCCCCGGGCTTGTCGAACTGGTAAAGCGCGCCCGCCCGGCCCGACTCCTCGGTGACCTTGAAGGCAAGCCGCTTGATGAGCTTGCTCGGGTCCTTCGGATCTCTCGCGGTGACCTCCTCGACGTCCAGCCGTGCCCGCTTCAGCCGCGTCTGGTCCGTGCACTGCGTGGTCTCGCAGATCTCGATCCAGCCCTTCGTCAGATGCTCGGGCTCGACGGCGAAGTACGCCACCGCCTTCTCGGAGATGGGCCGGTTGGAATCCGCCGCGGCCAGCGACGTCGGCGCCGGTGCCGAGGCCAGCGACTTCTCGACGGTGTCCGTGCCGCCCGCCGTGACGTAGTCCGTGCGCGGCGAGATGCCGTGGAAGTTGAACCGGTAGAGGACGTTGTCCGCGTTCCCGCTCAGGTACAGCTCGAAGTACAGGATGTCCCCGGCGGACAGCACCTCGGGCAGGTACTCGCCCGCGCAGGTGCCGCTGATCTGCTTGTTCGCCTCGTCGACCTTCACCGGGCACTCGATGCCGAAGTCATCCGTGCCCAGCCGCAGCGTGTATTCGCCGCTCAGGGTGCCCGCGCGGCCCGGCTCGTCCGGCTCCTCGTACTGCTGCATCAGGAAGTCGTACGCGAGGTCATCCTCGGAGGCGCTCGGCCGCGCCTCGTCCGTCAGCACGCGCCCGGGGAGGCCCGCGTCCGGCAGGTCCGTGCCCGTGTGCGCCGTGACGGTCGCCGGGCCCATCTGCAGCACGCGGAACTCGTGCTCGCGCGCCAGGTCGTAGCGCTCCAGCGCCGTGCCGTCCGCCTCGCGGCTGCGGTAGACGTTCTTCAGCCCCACCGCGAACCTGGGCAGACCGGACACCACCGGGTCTTCCGGCCGCAGCACGCCGTCCGCGAAGTCCGGCGGCTTCGAGCTCTGCTCGCTCGGCTGCAGGAAGCCGTCGTCGTTCTCGTCGCGGTCCAGCACCGGGTGCCCCACGACGTGCAGGTAGTAGTTGGCCCGGGGCAGCGCGCCCACCACCACCGGCTGACCGGCGTCGTTCTCGTAGGTGAGCGCGGCCTGCACCGTGGCCGTGTGACGGCCCGGCCTCACCGCGAACGACACCACCGCCGGCTCCTCCACCGACGTCCCCGTCACCCGCACGATGCGGCCCGCCAGGGGCGGCACGCCCGCCGGCACGTCCACCACCCGCGCCGACCCCGCCGCGCACTGGCCCAGCACCCGCTGCGCCGAGCCCTCGGGCAGCTCCGAGCAGAAGACCTCCAGCGCCTGGCCCGGCGTCCCCCAGTCGCGAATCGCGCCCGGCGCGCACGCTCCGCCGTCCGGCAGAGTCCCCGCGTCCTGGCACCAGAAGTCGACGTCGAAGCCACCATCCGGCAGGCCCGCGTCCAGCCGCGGCGGACCGGCGTCCACTCCCGCGTCCGTCCCCGCGTCACTGCCCCCGTCCGTGCCGGCGTCCAGGTCGGACTCCAGCGTCTGGCGCACGCGCCAGTGCGTGGACACCTGCAGGAAGTCGTCGCGCGTCGTGGCCGCTCCGCCATGGCGGATGAGGCTCGGCGTGGGCGCCACCAACACGCCCTCCGGCGTCGTGCGCCGGGAGACGCGGACGTCCAGCTCCGGCGGGTACAGCGACAGGTCCGCCGGAATGCCCAGCTCGGTCTGGGTGCAGCGCGACAGCGTCAGCGTCTCGCCGTACTCGTCCACCTTCAGCGGGCCCGACGCCTCGTCCAGCGGGCACGTCCCGTCCTCCCGGCGCTGCACGCGGTTGAGGGCCGGCACGGTGATGGTCCGCATGCCCGCGTAGCCGGTGGCATGGTTCACCGCGAAGACCACCAGGCGCTCGCCCGGGTTCAGCCGGAGATAGTTCGTCCGGTTGTCCTGGCAGTTGGCCTGGTAATAGACCCAGTCCGGGTCGTCCGAGCCGCCGTCTCCCAGGCCCGCGTCCGTGGCCAGCGTCTTCTCCAGCTCACGGCAGCGCTCGCGCGCCATGCGCCGGATGTTCGCGGCCGGCCCCGTGCGCACCCGGGCGTAGTACCCATGCGGCAGCCCCTGCTCGAAGACGCCCCCTTGCGCGCACTCCGCCGGCTCGTTGGGCTTGCCGGTGGTGAAGGTGGCGATGGGGTGCACCAGGTCGTCCTCGCGGAAGAAGTGCACCTCCGTCTTCTTCACGTCCTCCGCGGCGATACGGACGTAGTCGCCCGTCTTCGGGTCCACCTCGGCCGGCTCCTCCGAGCCCACACAGGTGCCCTCGAGCGCCCCGCCGTCACGGCCCATGAACGTCAGCGAGCCGTGCAACATCCGCACGTCCACCAGGATGTCCGCGCGCGTGGAGCGGCCCGGGTACACCCAGAACGTCTGCGAGCACACCGGGAACTGGTTGAGGGTGGGCTCGTAGTGCACCACCCCGTCGGCGCCCACGCGCTCCACCAGCCGCGGGCCGGTGGGCACCTCGGTGCAGGCGATGCCCATGGACTCGCCGCCCAGCGACACGATGGGCATTCCGTAGCCGCCCGTGTCCCCCGTCACCGCGGCATAGCCGCTGCCCGGCCCCGTCACCGACACCCGCAGGCCCCGGAAGCGGACGGGGCTGTGCACCGCCTCGTCATCCGCCTCGTTGAAGGTGTCCACCGTCTTGCGCAGCGTCAGCCGCACCGGGACGCCGGCGTCCGGCTGGGACGTGCCGCCGTCCTCGCCCGCGCCTCCGTCCCCGGTGGACGGGCCGGCATCCGGAGTCCCTCCGTCCGCCTCCAGCTTCAGCTCCGCCTCCAGCTTGAGCACGCGGTGGCTGGAGCGCGAGTAGGCCGTCAGGGTGAGCTCCGACGTCCCCAGCGGCAGCCGCACGTTCGGCGCCAGCGCGGCCTCTCCCTCTTGCTCCTCCGTCGTCCAGGACTCGCCCTCCGGCGGCGTGAGCACCTCGCCGCCGGGACCCTTCGCCTCCATCACCAGCCGCACCCTCTCCGGGTTCTGCTGGTCGAACGGGTCCGCGGACTCGAAGCGGGCGGAGAAGTCGAGCGCCAACGTGTACGGCAGCGCCACGAGCTTCGACGCCGCCGCGCCGAAGTCGGTCTCGGCCGGCTGGCGCAACTGGAGCGCCAGCTGCCGCTCCAGCGGGGCGCGCACCGAGCCCATCAGCGCGGCCGGCACGGAGTTGTTCAGCATCGTGTCCAGCGCCGAGTACCCGCCGTAGAACGTCCCGCCGAGCTGCGCGTGCGCCTCTCCGATGGTGAAGGCCGACAGCAGGTGCTTCCAGGCCGGAATGGCCGGGCCCCGGCTGCCTGGGGGCGTGCGCAGGCCCAGCCCACCGTCCGTCGGCGAGCCTCCGCCCGTCCCGAGCGCCGCCGCGACGGCCTCGTTCTGCGCGTCCGTCAGCGGCATGTAGCCCAGGAACTCCACCGAGCGCATCACCAACGGCTGGGTGGACACGATGAGCGTCTGGCCTGGCCCGCCGGGGACCACCCGCCCGAAGCCCACCCGCTCCAGGACATGCGCATGGGCGTCGTAGGCGAGCAGCAGCGCATGGTGCCCCAGGGGCAGTCCCGTGAGGTTGGGCATCCGCAGCGTGGCGGACTTGTCCAGCCGCAGGCCCGCGGGGCCGACCTGCCACAGCGCCGCGAGCGCCGCCCGCCCCTCCATGGGGACGGGCAGCGCGTAGGAGGGGACCTCCGTGGCGGTGACCACCCCGTGCGTCCGGCCGTCCGCGAAGGACAGTCCTCCCGCCTCCGTCAGCTCCACCGAGAGGCCCGGGTGCCGCCCCGAGAAGTCGAGCGTCGAGGTGCTCAGTGCGTCCACCAGCTGCGCGGACGTCAGGTCCACGGGGGTGAGCGGCAGCGGCAGGTCCTGCGTGTCGCCTCCCTCGGTGACGACGAGCCGGCGGCGCACCGTGGGCAGGGTGCGCCCGTCCGACGTGATGCCGCCCTCGTAGCGCACCACCATCTGCCCCCCATGGGGAGCGAACAGCGCCCAGTTGCCGTCCGGGCCGGTGACGGTGGACAGCCCCAGGGCCTCCAGCGTCACGGACACGCCGGACAGCGGACGGAAGTCCGCATCCGTGACGATGCCGCGCACGCGCGTGAGGGGCCGGCGCACGGAGAAGTCACTGGAGAAGGGCGCGGTCATGCCCACGCTTCCGGCATCCGGCGACCCCGCGGCCTGCAGTCCGGAGACCTCCACGCGCAGCCGCGTCCCCTCGGGCAGCGGGGCCCTGGCGATGAACGTCACCGTCTGCGCCCCCGGTGCCACGGAGAAGCCGCCAGCCAGTGGCTCGGACTGCCCCTCTGCCTTCACCTTGATTCGCGCGTCGAGGTCCTCGACGCGGATGGGCTTGTTGAACGCGAGGCTGATGAGCGCGTCCGGCTCCACGTCCTGCTCGCCCGGCCGGGGCACCACGCCCGTCACCGCGAGCGGCTCCTTCAGCGCGTCGCGGTAGCGCACCCGCACGCTCGCCGAGCTGCTCATGCCCGTGTCATCCGTCGCGACCGCGACGATGGTGTTGTCTCCGAGGTCGAGGCCGTAGTGGGCAACCTCGTACCGGTTCGTCTCCCCGATGCGGGTGGCCTGTCCGGTGCCGACGCGGACCGTCACGGTCCGCAGGCTGTCGACCTCCACGACGACGGGAATGTCCGCCCCCGGAGCCTCGCTGCCCTCCACCGGAGAGATGATGCGGACGACAGGCCACGTGGCCTGCGCCTGGAGCACCAGCGTCCGCTCCGTGACATGGCCCACGACGTCCCGCGCGACGATGCTGACGGACGTCTGCGCCCCCTCCCCCTTCGCCAGCTCGACGGCGTGGCTGAACTGGCCCGCCAGCGGCTGCACCGGCTCACCGTTGATGGTCAGCGAGACCAGGTGCGGCTCACCCACGGTGCCCCGAATCCGATAGGGCGACGCGAAGACGACCGCCGGGCTGCTGCTGGGGTCGGTGATGGTGAGGATGGGCGCCGTGCGGTCCATCACCACCGTGCGCTGCGCGGTGGCCGTGCGGCCCAGCGCGTCCGTCACCTGGAGCTGGAGCCGGTGCTCACCATCTCCGTTCAGGACCAGCGAGCCCGTGAAGTCACGGCCGAGGGTGGGCACATTCACACCCGCGACGGTGACGCGGAGCGGGAGCTTGCCTCCCTCCACCCGGCCGGACACCACGACGTGGTTCCCACCGAAGACGCCCTGTTCCTCCGGCAACTCCACCACCAGCACGGGCGACGACTCGGGCGTGCCCGAGCCCGCGTCCACGCTGGCCACGGGGCCCGCGTCGGACGTGCCGCCCCCCGTGCCCGCATCGCGCGGAGCACCGGCATCCGCCGTGCCCGCATCGCGCGGAGCACCGGCATCCGCCGTACCTGCGTCCGCCGTCCCCGCATCCGCCGTGCCCGCGTCCGGACTGCCCGCGTCGGGAGGCGGCTCGGCGCGGGTGACGGTCCGCGTCTGTGTGCGGACCAGGCCATAGCGGTCCGTCGCGGTGATGGTGAGGGTGTTCAGGCCCAGGTCGAGCGGAATGTTCGCGGTGAAGGCCTGGCCATCCAGGGGCACCGCCGTCTCGCCTATGGACACGATGACGGCGTTCTCCGGGTCGTTGTCGCCGCCGGGCGCCGCGGTGCCGCTGACCGTCACCTGCTCCGTGGTGACCGTGGCGCCGTCGCTCGGCGTGCTCACGCTCAGCGTCGGAAGGACGATGTTGGAGCGCACCCCGCGGGCCACCGACACCGAGTTCCCCAAGGCATCCGTGGCCGTCACGGTGAGGGTGTTGGCACCGGGCACGAGCGGGGCGGTGAGCGAGTAGTTGCCCAGACTGTCCGCCTGGACGGAGGTGCTCCCCACCGTCACCGTCACTGGCGGAGACAGGTCCGCCGCCGTGCCGGACACCGTCACCTGCGCCTCGCGGATGCGCTCGCCCTCCTCGGGCTCCGCCACGACGAGCTCCGGAGCCGTCATGTCCCGGAAGACGGTGACGCGGTGGCTCGTGACGTGGTCGGCCTGGTCCATCACCTCCACGTCGATGACGTTCGCCCCCTCGACCAGGGGGAACGTCGCGCGGTGCTTCCCATCCGCCCCACGCTCGAAGGTCGTTGCGCCCGAGCGCACGGTGACCTGGCTCAGGTTGTCGGTCACCTCCAGCACCACCTCGACCGACTCGGCCTTGACGTGGACGTCGTCCTCCGGGCTCACGCGCTCCACGACCGGGGCCGTGAGGTCCACGGTGAACGACACGGAGGCCTGCGCCTCATTGCCCGCGCCGTCCAGCGCGGTGACCACGAGCGTGTACGCGCCCTCGTCCGAGACGGTGGACCCGCTCACGAAGTCCTGCGTCCCCAGCTTCGCGCTGGCCGGAGGACCCGGGTGCTCGTCCTGCACCGTGTACGAGAGGGTGAAGGAGCCTCCGCGGACCTGGCCCGCCGTGGCCCCCGAGATGGAGATCTCCGGGGGCGTGCGATCGACCGTGAACGCGATGACCTCGCGGGCCTCGTTCCCGACGTCGTCCGTCGCGGTGACCACGAGCTCGTGGGCGCCCACGCTCACCGCCACCGGCTCGCCGCTGAGCACCTCCGTGGTGCCATCCAGGCGTCCGGCGAAGGTGATGGGCCCCGGCCCGTCATCCGTGGCGCTGAACACCGGGGTGACGGTCTCCGCCCGGGTGAGGGAGGGGACGCCCGTCACCACCAGCGACGGTGCCGTCTGGTCGAGCGTGAAGGCGCGCTCGAGGAGCGAGACGTGGCCCGCCTTGTCCCGGGCCTCGAGGCGGAACAGGTGTGTTCCCGGAGCAGCCACCGCCGTGCCGCTTACGTAGTCCACGCCGTCCACCCTGGCCGTCCAGGTCTCCAGGTGGGGTTCGACGATGGAGTACACGATGACGTAGGGCGTGCGGCTGCGGAGCAGCTCCAGGCCCGTCACCTCGAACCGCGGCGCGGTCCGGTCGATGGCGAAGCGCACGTCCGGATGGGTCGCGACGTTGCCGGCGCGGTCCGTCGCGGTGACGCGGAGCACGTAGTCCTTCTCGTCCACCAGCGGCGTGCCACCGGAGAAGGCGTCGTCATCCAGCGTCGCGGTCACCCCTGGCGGATAGAGGGCCAGGTCGTTGTCCGTGGCGGTGAAGCCCGGCGCCACGCTCGCCACGTCGAGGACGTCGCCGTCCTGGACGCCCGACACCGTGATGACCGGCGGCTGCGTGTCGATGAAGATGCGCCAGACCCGCGTGGTGGTGAGGCCGACGGCATCCGTCGCCTGGAGCGTCAGCGTGTGCCAGCCCTCGTCCTGCACGAAGGGGCCCGGCCCCACCGGCACGCCATCCAGCCAGGCCTCCGTCTGGGTCGAGGTGAGGTCCGAGGTGGACCACGTCGCGAAGAACGGGACGTTCGTCGCGTAGTCCCAGGGCTTGTCGCCGATGCTGAACGCCGGCGGAGTCCGGTCCAGCACGAAGCCCACCACCCGGGTGGTCACCCGTCCCGCGCCGTCCGTGGCCTGGATGTAGAGGGTGTACAAGCCCTCCGCCGTCACCGGGGTGCCACTGGTGTAGGGCTGCCCGTTCAGCGTCATGGCCAGGATGACGCCGTTGTAGTCCGACGCGCTGATGACGGGAGTGAACGAGGCGGCGTTCTCCACCTGCCCATCGATCACGCCACTCACGATGACGACGGGCGGCGCCGTATCGGCGAAGAAGCGCAGCGTGGCCAAGGACGTCAGGCCGACGGCATCCGTGGCCTGCACGACGAGGACGTGCCGGCCCTGCTGCGAGACCTGCACTCCGCTCCGCACGGGCACGCCGTCCAGCCACGCGTCATACGTGGTGTCGTTCTCGTCCGAGATGGACCAGGTGAGGGTGACGGGCGGTGCCAGGACCGCGTCCTGGGCCGTGCCGAAGGTGATGGCCGGCGGCGTCACGTCCGTGGTCACCACGGCGGCGCGCTGCTGGCCCACCGGCGCGACTCCGGCGCTCCCGGGCTCCGGCGAGCGCCCGCACCCGGCGAGCGCCACGAACAGCATTCCCACTACCGCGACATGGCGAATCATGGACGCATCCCCCCGTCCGTTCCCCCGGCCTCGCCGGCGGCCGGAGCGGTCCCCAACCGCTCCGGATAGGTCTTCACGTCAATGCGCTCCCGGAGCCCGGTCAGCAGCCGCGTCTGGGCCTCGCGGCGCGCGTCCGCCTCCAACCTCCCCCGGCTCTCCTCGAAGGAGGGCACCACCGTCTTCACGTCCTCCACCGCCTCGACGATGTGGAGCCCATAGATGGAGGTGAACGGCT
This sequence comes from Pyxidicoccus caerfyrddinensis, assembly GCF_010894405.1. GTDB lineage: Bacteria > Myxococcota > Myxococcia > Myxococcales > Myxococcaceae > Myxococcus > Myxococcus caerfyrddinensis. The sequence goes on along the minus strand of NZ_JAAIYA010000029.1, from coordinate 36,109 downwards.
TGGAGCGCTCCCCCCGCCCGAGCTTCGCGGCCTCGTCGAAGAAGCTGGCGTCCACCTGCCCCTCCAGCAGCGGCCCCAGCTCCCCGCCCCGCGCGGCGCTCACCGGATCCTCGGAGGCCTCGCGCGCCACCTTCTCGAAGTCCTCACCGCCCACCAGCCGCGCGTAGATGGCGTTCATCCGCGACTGCGCCCGGGCCTTCGCGTCCGCCTCTCCGGACGGGACGTTCACGAAGATCTGCCGCACCCGCACCTGGCGCCGGGCCAGCGCTTCCCGCGTGTCCTCGTACCGCTTGCGCAGCGCCGCCTCCGTGGTGACGGAAGCCAGGCGGCGCTCCAGCAGTTGCTGCGCCAGCACCTCGCGCTCCGCGGCCGCCAGGCGGGCCTTCACCGCATCGTCCTCCAGCAGCCCCGATCGGCGAGCCTCCTCCGCCAACAGCGAGCGCGTCACCAGCGCGTCCAGCGCGTCGGAGGGCGCGGCCTGCTCCCGTACGCTGCGTGAGTCGAGCCACGCGGCCACGTCCGCCTTCGTCACCTTCCGCTTTCCGACCTCCGCCACCACCTTCGGGTCGTTGCAAGCGGCCAGCGCCAGCAGGGCCAGCGTGAGCACGAGCCGGGGCGCGGCGTTCGCGAGGGTGGAAATCAGGGACATGGGACGCGGGCTGCGATTCATGGTGGTGAAGGACTCGGACAGAAGAAGCGGCACCGGAGGGCTCATGGGGCCGGCACCTCGCGGATGGCGAGCGAGAACGGCCCCTGGTCCAGTGACGACAGGCCGTCGACGACGATGAGGATGGGCTGGCGCTCCTCGAGGTCCAGCACCAGTCGGCTGGCGCCTGGAGTGGCGCCGCCGTAGTCGGTGCACGCCACGAGCTCCGCTGGCTGGCAGGAAGGCGGGTAGACCGCCAGGGTCGTGTTGAAGCTGGAGTTGTTGGTGTTGAGCTCGTAGCGGCCCGCGGCTGGCGCCACCCAGAGGAACACCTTCTCAGGCACGGTGGTGTTGTAGTAGTTGCAGTCCGAGGAGAGCACCCCCGGACCGGAGGTGACGCCGTCGACGTAGAGCGGCAGGGGTCCGAAGGGCAGCTCCGTGGCCTCCACGCCCTGACACAGCGCCTTCTCGCTCAGCACCCCTGGGGCGAAGCAGGCTGGGTCATCGCTGTCGATCTTCCCGTCGCCGTCGTCGTCCTTGTCGTTGCGGCACGGCAGGGTGGGGGGATCCGTCTCGTCGTTGTCCTGGGGGGATGCGCACCCGGGGTCGGCGGGGTAGTCGACGAGGCCGTCGCCGTCATCGCTGATCCCGTTGCTGCACTGCGCGGGTCCCTGGATGGTGAGGGTGAACGGGCCCGCCCTTCGATAGGCCTCGACCACGAGGACGATGTGCTGGCCCTGCTCCAGTTGCAGCTGCCGCGTCAGGGTCCCCGTCTCGCCCGTCCAATCACACGCGTCGCCAATGACGTCGCCCTCGCAGCCGCCACTCAGGACGCTCAGGATGGCCTCCGAGTCGCTCTGCAGCGTCACCCGGTAGCGCCCAGTCAGGGGCGCGATGAAGTCGTACACCTTGTTGGGTGCGCTCGAATCCGAGCAGCTCCACTCGACGTCCCTGGAGCCCACGGTCGACCCGTTGACCACGACCGGGTTGGCGCTGGTGGCGACGTTCTCGCCGCAGTAGCGCTCGCTGGTGTCCGCGGCGTTTCGGCACTCGGGGTCTTCGCCGAAGTTGTTGAGCCCATCGCCATCGTTGTCCGTCGTATCGGCGCACTCGGGGAGGGGGCCCGGGTTGGACTCACTGTTGTCGAACGGGTCCGTACAGCCCGGATCGTTCGGGTAGTCCCAGACGTCGTCCTCGCCCTCGTCGTTGTTCTCGTAGTCGCTGCACTGCGGGATGCCACAGGAGTACCCGGATGCGTCCGGGTTGGGCAGGCACCGCGTGTAGGGGTCGCAGACCGACCAGGGCTGCGAGGGATCGCACGGTTCGCCGAGATACCTCTCCTGCTCGATTTCGAGCGTCGCGACCCCGCTTCCCTCGGCCACCACGTAGAGGGTCTCCGCCCCCATCGGGTCCACGACGACCTCGATGGGCGCCGAGCCGGAACCTCCGTCCCAGGAGCCGCTCCTCGGCTGCTTGCAGGCCATGTCCCGGGTATCGCGGCTGCAGGCCGTCCGCAGCGAGAGCGCGGAGATGTGGGTGCCTCCACGGATGGTCAGCCGGCCTCCCGATGGAACCCGGATGCCGACCACCCGGTCGACGGCGCCAGGATTGCCGCAGTCGAGCTGCTCGTCATCCGTCGCGGTGGTGAAGTCGAGCTGGACGCTGGTGGCGCCATTCACGGCGAGCTCATTGAAGTCGATGGGCGTCTCACAGCTCTCGCCGTCGCCAGATTCGGAAGTCCCGCTCGCGCTTCCACAGCCGGGGTCGGCCGGCCAGGTCCCGTGGCCATCTCCATCCGGATCGCCCGTGCGGGTCGGAGCGCACTCGGGCGCCGGGATTGGGTCGTCCTCGTTGTCGTCATCGGCCGACGAGCAGCCCGGGTCATGCGGGTAGTCCACCAGGCCGTCCGCGCCCGCGCCGGTCTCGTTGTCCACGCCGTCGTCACACTGGGGCACGTGGCAGCGGTGCTCGGGTGTTCCGTCCGGCAGCGACGCTCCCGTCGGCAGGCAGCGCCCGTGCGCACAGGTGAAGCTGGACACTCCGGGCACGCACCTCGCGTCCTTCCCCAGCTCCGCGGAGTTGATGTACAGGCCCCGGAAGTCGAGCAGCGGCCCCAGGAAGACGCGCGCGTTCTTCGACACGTTGGTGGCGGTGTACGCGGTGAGCTCGGGCTGGCCCTGCCAGTTGAGCGAGCACTTCGGCGCTCCCACCGGGTTGCAGGTCCCCTCCTCCATCTCCTGGATGACCACCAACGGCAGGTCGTAGTTCTCGTAATAGGGGCCGTTGTGGGAGGCATAGAAGGTGACCCGCTGCGCCGGCCCATCGAACGGGAGCTCGACCCACGCGCCCTGCGTGAACGTCCGGCCGCAGGCCTCGAACGGCGGGCTCATCGGCTGCAGCACGGGCATGAAGTGCTTGGAGGCGGGCATGGGCACCGCGGCCTCACACGTACTCCCGGCCTCCTCGGGCAGCACCCGGACGTAGAACTCCGCTCCGCCGTCCAGCCCCGGGTAGTCCGTTGCGCTCGCGTGGAAGCGGAGCGTCCCCGGCTCGGTCGCAAGATAGCTGTCCGCAAGGCTGTGGCTCTGGCGGTTCTCGACCCCGAACTCGGACCATGCCTCGAGGGAGAGGACGCCGCCGTCCACCTGCTCCACGGAGAGCTGCGCTGTCGACAGCCGCAACTCGTCGTAGAACTCTGCCTCCACGTTCACCAACGACCCCACCAGCACGTAGTTGGTGGACGAGGCCAGCGTGACCGTGGGCGCCACATTGGGAACGACCTGGACCGGAGCCTCGTAGGTGGTGCCCGCATCCAGGCTGTCCCGCGCCGTGGCCACCACGCGCAGCGCCCCTCCCTCCGTCGTGACGACGTTCTCCACGCGGCTGGTGCACGTCTTGCCGTCGTCCACGCATGTCTTCGCGGACCCCGAGAGTGCCCCTTCCGGCCCGATGACGCTCATCTGGAGGTCGGCCACCCGGTGCTCCGAGTCGGTCGCCGTCGCCTGGATGGTCACCGGATAGCCGGCGGGGACTCCCGTGAGGCCGCCCACGTGCAAGACCATCGCGGAGAGCAGGGGCCCGGCGTTCACGCGCACGAAATGGCAGTAGGACTTCTCGCGCTTGTGGCCCGCCAGGTCGGTCGCGACCGCGAGCAGGCACATGTAGTTCCTGCCCCCCAGATCCTTGAGCAGCGGGAGGGTGTACGACCCCGTCACCCGGCTCGTCCCGGAATTGAGGAACTGGCTGGTGCCGCCCTCGACCTGACCGTCGCCGATCCACCGGCCACCGATGACGGTGAAGATCTCCATCTTCTTGAGGTCGTTCTCCACGTCGCTCGCGCGGAAGTCGTACGAGTAGGTGCCGCCCTCCTGGGCCTCGTACGGGGGGCCGTCGTACAAGAGAATCTCCGGCGCCGCGCCATCGGGCTGCACGACGTAGTCCCGGGTCGCCTCGAGCGGCGTGTTGCCAGCGAAGTCCTCGACCACGGCCTTGAGGCGCACGGTCTTACCCAGCAGGGCCGGAGAGAGCCGGAGCGTGACGGGGAGCATGTACTGATTCCCGTTCGCGACCAGGTTGGACGCGGACGCCACGAGCGTCCCATCCAGGTACAGGCGCAGCGTCGAGGGCCCGTCGTCCCGCGCGTAGAGGTTGAACGTGTTGACGAAGGGCAGGATGCGCAGGCCCGTCGGCAGCTCGCTCAGCAGGGTGGGCGACCCCAGGTCCACGCTCAGGGGCAGGGACCGGCTGGTGGTCGCCTGCTGCCCCAGGCTGTCGACGGCGGTGACGGTGAGCACGCCGGTAGGCAGCGGTTCGCCGAAGGCTGGCAGGCGCAGTGTCCCCGCGAAACTCGACTGCAGCGACGAGGGCCACAGCGAGCCGAGGACCGTTCCATCCAGGCGGGCCGTCACCGTGTACGGAGGCAGCCCGCCCGACACGCTCACGCTCAGGTTCAGCGACTGCCCCGGGGTGAAGCGCGCGTCCGGGGGGGAACCGTCGAAGCTCACGAACGGAGTCCCAGGCGACGTCGACCCGAGCACCCGCAGGGTCATCGGCGGAGACAGCGCCTCGACGCCACCCGCGCCCCGCACGCGCACCTGCAGCGTGAACGGAGTCGCGGGGGTGGCCGTTCCCGGCACGAACCAGTAGGCCCGAGGCTCCTCGGTCTCCAGCCGCAGCCAGGGCTGGCCGTTCACGAGCAGCTCCGCGTCGTCGGCGCGCAGGCCCGACACGAGCGCCTCGACCATGATGCGCTGGCCCGGATTGACGTCGAGCACCGGCGTCGGAGGCACCAGCCGCGCGGAGGGCGCCACCGGCTCGTCCGGCGCCGGGAAGACCTTCACGCCGCCCGCACCGGCCGCCACCACCACGAGCCCGCCCACGAGCCGCGCGTCCCTGGCGTCGTCCACCACCAGCCGCGCCACCCGCGCCGGAGCCACCTCGCTCGTCAGGTCCCAGGCCTCCACTCCGGCCCCGGTGACGACCAGGGCCAGCCGTCCGGCCAGCCGGATGCGGCGCACCGGCGCGTCCGTCGTGCCCGTGCCACGGAGCACGGGCGCGGCACCGCTCAGGGCATGGACACGCAAGCCCGTCGTGTCTCCCGTCACGGCGAGGTCCCCCTCCAGGGCGACCGCGTCCACGGCCGCGCCCGGCACCGTCGCGCGCAACGCCAGGCCTCCTGTCGGGTCCACCTCGACCAGCGCGAAGCCCGCCGAGCCCAGCGCCACCACCGCGCGGCGCTCGTCACCCGACACATCCACGGGCGCGGCCGGCAGCTCCAGCTGCCGTGCATCCTGCGCCTGCGGCAGCGTCACCGAGGACAGCCGGCTCGCGCCGGTGGCCCACAGCCGCCGCTGGGCGGCATGGACGCGCCCCACGTTGCCCAGGCCGTCCAGGCGAGAGCGCCGGTCGGCATCGTTCAAGGGCTGGCTGAAGGAGCCGTCACCCTTCTCGACCCAGACCGTGAGCCGGTCCTGGCCGAGCACGAAGACGTCGTGCCCCACCTGCTCCACCTGGCGCGCGGCCGCTCCCGCGTGGAACGTCTGCGCCACCCCGGGCGCCGCGGGCTCCACCAAATCCAGCAGGCGCACGCCATCACCCGAGGCCACCAGCACGCCGCGCCGGGAGGCCACCAGCCCCGAGGCGTTGGTGTCGAAGGAGCCCAGGGCGTCAGGTGACATGGCCACCTGCGGCACGTGCAGCTCCCGCAGGACGAGCCCCGACTCGGTCGTCGCCACCAGCAGGCCACCGGACACCGTGAGCGACGTGGCCACCAGCGGCTCCACGGCCACCACCCGGAGCGCCCGGGGCTCACGCACGTCCACCATGCGCAGCAACCCGTCGTCGCAGGCCAGGTAGGCCATTCCGCCGGCCACGGCCAGGGCCTGGACGCCGGTGCCCAGGAGCAGCTTCTGCCGGGGCAGCGACATGTCCAGCGGCAACAGCTCCAGCGGCAACAGCTCCAGCGCCTCGCTGGTCCCCACCATCAGGACGTCGCCGGTGAGGTGCGCCACGCGCGGGGACCCCTGCACCGTCCAGGCGGCGTTCCCCGTCACCCCCGCGTTCAGGGCCAGGACGTGGACCGAGCCGGTGCGGCCGGTGACGATGGCATCCGGGTTCAGTGCCAGGAGCACCCCCTCGTCCAGGAAGCTGCTCCCGATACCGGGACGCCGGGGGTCCGACAGGTCGACGCCCCTGACGGAGTTCTGCTCGGACATGACGACGAGGCCGGCGCTCGCCACCGCCAGGGCCGGCGACGTCACCGCCCGGTTGCCCTGGAAGCGGGGCTGCTCCGGCGTGGAGATGTCCACCACGTCCACGCCCGCCGCGCCGCGCGAGACGACGAGGAGGTTGTCGGAGAAGGCGACGCCCGTGGGCTCACTGGCGTAGGGCAGCGTGGCCAGCGGCGTGACGGACGGAACGGGCCGGTGCGACAGCCGTCCCAGCACCACGCCCGTGGGAGTCGTGACGGCGACGAGGTCTCCGCGCAGCGTCAGCTTCCTGGCGCGGGCGAACGACCCGCCGGAGACGCTCCCGGAGTCAGGCAGCACGGGCGCCACCACCCGGCGCGTGCGGACCTGGGTGGCCTCGTTGCCGTTGCGGTCCTTCGCCTTCGCCACCACCTGGAAGGACGTATTCACCAGCGTGTCGCCCGGCACCGTATAGGACAGGGTCGTCCCACCCGAGGCCACCAGGCTGCCCCCCAGGAACGCCTGGAGAGACAGCGACTCCACGCCCACCTCGTCACTGGCCGACAGGCGCGCCAGCACGGTGGAGCCGGCGACGACCGTCTCCCCGGCGGGCTCGACGACGAACTGCGCTGCGCCGATGACTGGCGGCACGATGTCCGCCACGACCTTCACGCGCACCGGCGCGAGGCTGTTGGAGGCGCGCCCGGCCTGCGTGATGGCGACCGCCGACAGCTCGACATCCACGGGGCCCGGCCCCGCGTCCAGCTCGCTCAGCCGCGGCATGCGCAGCGCCGCGACAAAGGGCGCGCTGCTGACGACCTGCCGCTCCTCGCCCTCGACGAAGAAGCGGACCTGCGCCACCGTCGACTCGCCCTCGACGAAGGCCGCCGTCACCGCCAGGGTGGTCCCCTCCGGCACCAGCGTCTCCCCATTCCCCATCCACGACAGGGAGAAGGAGGGGCCCGGCTGCGCAGCAAGGATCTGGATGGACTGCTCCCAGACCGCTCCCGGCGTGCTCCCGTCGTAGGCGACAGCCCGCAGGACGTAGTCCCCCGCCGGGCGGCGCTCGGTCCCCAGCGGTGGCACGGCCAGGTCCACGGCGAACGCCGGCGCGACACCCTCGGCGCTGGCGATGACCGCGCCGCCGGCCCCCGGCGTCGCCAGCTCGACGACCACCCGGTCCACGCGGGCCGGCTCGGCCGGGACGGGCACCACCGACAGGTGGGTGCTCTCGTAGCCCGAGGCAGGCGCCCGGAGGGCCACCAGCGCGGGCCCGCCATCCGGCGCCCCCAGCGACACCGTGGCCGAGGCACTCACCAGGTTGCCAGCGTGGTCGCGCACGTGCAGCGACAGGGCCGCGGCCCCGGCGTCGCGCGGCAGGTCCACCGCGCCCGGCAGCCGGCTGTCGAGCACCTCGACGCTCCGCCCGTCCAGCCGCAGCTCCGCGGTGTACGCGTTGAGCGAGAGGCCCTCGTCGTCCTGCATCGTCGGCGACAGCGCGAGCCGCGTGCCGGCCACACCACCATCCGGCGCGCCGAGCGTGACCACGGGCTGGGCCGGGCCGCGCGCGAGCGCCAGGCGGGAGACCGCCCGCGAGTCCGCGGCGAAGAGGTCACCACCCGCGATGGCCGCCTGGCCCACGACCGCGGGGAACTCACCCGAGCCCAGGGGGTAGCCCGCATCCGGAACCTGCATCGAGGCCGCGTCGAAGATGCGCGCGCCACGGGCCGTGCCCACCACCAGCCAGGGCCCGAAGGCCGTGGCCGACACCGCGGACGCGTCCAGCGGCAGCGTGCCCATGGAGCCCGCCGCGCTGAAGCACTGCACCGACGTGCCAACCGCGCACGGCAGCGGCCCGACGAGCGCCACCGCCGTGGCCCCCGTCGCGCCCGAGTGTGTCCGCTGGACCACTGGCGCATGGAGCGCCGTCATGTCCAGCAGGTCCACCTGGCCCGCCCCGCGCAGCGCCACCGCGTCCGTTCCGTTCGCCGCGAGCGCGACGACACGGTCCAGCGGCACGAGCGAGAGGCGCTCGCCGCGCGCGTTCCGGGCCTCCACGCCCTCGTTCGTGCCCACGAGCAGGCCGCCACGCACCGAGGCGACCGCCGAGGGCGGCCCGCGCAGCTCCACCGTCGCCGCCGTGGACAGCTCCGGCAGAGACAGCAGCTCGAGGGCTCCCGTCCCCTGGCGGCTCACGGCCACCGCGAGCCGGTCCTCCACGAAGGCCAGCCCCACCGCGCGGCCCACGAGCGTCCGCGAGCCGATGACGTCCAGCGTGGCGCGCGAGCGCAGCTCCACGAGGCTCCGGCCGGCCGCGTCGTCGCGCAGCAACGCCCACGTGTCGCCGCGCACCGCCACCGCCTTCACGTCAGCGCCCGGCGTCGACCGCACCGTGGCGGGCCCGCGGGCGAACACCGCCAGGCGGCCCTCCCGCGTCCGCACGAGGTTGCCCGTGCCGAACGCATCCGCCTGCACCGAGGCGACGACGGCATCCTGCTCGCGGGACAGCGGCAGCTCGAAGGCATCCCCACCCACGGAGGGCACGGAGGCGTCAGCCGCCCGGACGGAGGCCGACAGCGCCACGCCTCCGTCGGTCCCCGCGCCATTGACGTGCAGCGTGGAGCCACCGAGCCACACCGGCCCCGCCGGGCGCGTGGCCACGGAGAAGGACGGCGTCGAGCTGGTGTACTCCAGGATGTTGACTTCCTGGAGCGCGGGCTCGCTCTCCTGGCCGTTGACGTCGACCGCCACCGCGCGCATCACGGCGCGGCGCGCAACCCCGTTGGTCATCGGCACTGGGAACAGGTACGTCCAGGGCGGACGCGTGAGGGTCACCTCCTGGCCGTCGAACGACAGGCGCACGGAGGCGATACCCGCGGGCGCGGTCGCGTCCACCTGCGCGTTCACCATGAAGCTCTCCGGAATCGAGGTCCCGGGAGCGGGCGAACGGAAGGCCACGACGGGACGCCCGGACGCGAGCGGCGGCATCACGGTGACCACGGTGTCCTTCCAGGCCTCGTTGCCACGGACATCCTTCGCCGTCACGCGCAGCCGCACCGGCGTCCGCGCCGTCACGGCCGGCGCCACCCAGCGAATCCCCGCCGGGGGACGCTGGAAGGACGCCAGCGGCACGGCGCTCTCGGCGCCAATCGCCTGGGTGATGGAGACGGAGGTGACGGGGTTGTTGTCCGTGACGGTCAGCCGCAGCTCCAGCGCCGTCCCGGAAGCCACCTCGCTGCCGTCGGCCGGCGCCACCCACGCCAGGGTGGGCGGCGTGACGTCCGGCTTCACCGTCACCTGGATGACCTGGGGCTCGGAGTAGCGGCCATTGGAATCCACCGAGCGCCCGACGATGTCGCGCACCTCCGGCCCGCTGGCCACCGGCTCCATGCGGAGCATCGCCCCCGAGACCACGGGCTGCGTCTGCGACGACGTATAGGTGTCACGCTTGAAGAGCGAGCCGTTCAGGCTCAGCTCGATGGCGCTCACCCAGCTGTTGTCCCGGGCTTCCGCCGACAGGGTGATGGACTCGCCCTCTTCCTTCGTGAGCACCCGCTCCACGGGCGTCTTGAAGACGAGCGTCGGCGGCGGGTCATCCGTCAGCGTGAGGGTCACCGGCTTCGTGCCCACGTTGCCCACCGCGTCCTCCATGGTGGCGACGAGCTGGGGCTGCGTGTGCGCCGCCTCCAACGGCCAGCGGTAGCGGAAGACGCCTCCGCTCAGCGAGAGGGCCTGGCCCCCGATGGTGAGGCGCGGGTTCTTCGGCTGCACGCCGCTGTTGTCGGTGCCCGTCACGGAGAAGGCGTGCTCCACATTCACCGGCAGCGGCAGGGTGCCGAGCGGCTGGGAGCTGCCCACCAGCGTGATGACCACCTCCGGCGGAACGTCATCCTTCACCACGAAGGGCTCCGCGACCGGGGCGGACTCGTTCCCCTCCACGTCCGCGACCTTGTCCACGCGGACCGTGTACCGGGCCATGCCCGTCAGCGGCGCCGCGCTCTCCGGCAGCACGTACGACACCGTCCTCGCGGCGAGGTCCACCACCACGGAGCCTCCAAGCACCGGCGCCCCATTGGCGTCATACAGGCCGATGCTCCTGCGGGGCCCGCCGTCGGCGGCCAGGGGCTCGTCGAACGTGGCGGTGAAGACCTTCTGCAGGCGGTCCACCTGGACCTTGCTGCTCACGTTCCAGCGGAGCAGCTTCGGCGCGCGCCGGTCTCCCCGCGTCACGGCCCCGGGGACGGAAATCTCCTCGCCCTGCTGCTTGAGGCGCAGCGCCACGGGCCCGGCCGGGCCCGCGGGGACGAACACGTCCACGCTCGTCGGCGTCAGGTTCGAGGTCTGGGCCAGCACCCCGTCGAGGAGGACCTGGAGGCCGCGCGTGAAGCCGCCGCCGATGACGGTCACCTTCTCGCCGCCCACGTCCGCGCGGTCGGGCGAGACCTCCGTGTACCGGAGCTTCGACAGGTAGACGAACCCACCCGGCACGTCGAATGGCGTGCCGACCTCGGGCTGGATGCGGACGCGGACCGGGCCCGCGGAGGTCGTCCTCGGCGCCAGCACCTGGAGCGCCGTGGACGTGGCGGTGTGGTCCGGGTCATCGCTCGCGAGCAGGCCGCCGAAGAGCACCTTCGCGCCCGCCGGCAGACCGGTGCCGAGGATGGCCACGGGGTAGCCCCCTTCCATCGAGCCGAACGCCGGAACGATGGCGCTGACACTGAAGGCCGGAGCCCCGGCGCCGGCCTTCAGGGAGAACCACCACGGCTGGAGTACGGTTCCGCCGAGCACCCCGGTGGGAGCGAACGTCACCCGGGCCGTGTACGGATGGCCCACGGTAAGCGGCGAGGCCGGCGTGAACTGGACGGTGCCAGCAACGGGCGACGCCGTGGCCGGCGGAACGACCACGCCCTGCTCGTCCACCATCGTGAACGCGCTCTGCGCCGCCACGGACAGCGGCAGCTCGCTGGCGAGCGAGAGGAATACCGTCTCCCCTGGCGCGAGCGAGCCCCCCGGCGGCGGCGTGCCGCGGGCCACCGTCGGATAGGCCAGCGTGTCGAAGAGGTACGTCCTCGACGCGTCACCAATCAGCGCCATCCCGTTGCCCAGCAGCGCCTTGGGGGCCGCGAGGTCCGGGTAGGTGACGAAGGTGCGCTCCACGGGTCCCGAGCCGCCCGTGAGGTCCACCCACGCGGCGCGATTCAGGCCGGCGGCCAGCACCCAGGGCCCGGAGAGGGCCACCGACCGCGGCGCGTGCGCGGCATTGGCCGGCGTCCACGAGCCCAGCAGCTGCGGGGCGTCTGGATGGAAGGCCTCGTAGACGTGGACGGACGTGCCGACGGCCACGGCCACCCGGCTCCCGTCCACCGCCAGGGCGCGGGCCCCGGCCGGCAGTCCGTTGATGACGCTGAGCGTGCGGAGCTCACCGTCCTCGGTGCCACGCAGCTCCAGCCGCGACGCCCCACCCTCCTCGATCAACACGGCGAGCGCGCCGCCCTCCACCATGCCCAGCCCGCGGATGGTGCCCGGCGCCACGGAGAGCTGCGCCACGACCTCCAGCGCCCCGGCCGTGCCGCCGTCCCCGCGCAGCTCACTCAACAGCACCAGGTCACCGCCGCCGCCCAGCGCGACGGTGGTGGCATCCGCGTTCGCGGCGGCCGCCGTCATCAGCGTTCCCGGCGCCAGCAGCACGCGGTCCCGCTCCTGCGGGAAGCATGGGGCGCCCGGACCGCTGCCACAGGTTCCCAGGTCATAGCGAGCCACCGCGTGGGTGCCCACGAGCACCGCGCGGCCGCCCGCCACGGTGAGGGCGCTCGGCTCCACCACGCCGGCCACCTGCGCCGACGTCGACGTGCTGCCCGGCATGGACACGTCCAGCGCCAGCAGCTTGTCGCCCTTCGCCGCGAGCAGCGCATACCCCACCGTGGCCGACACATGGCCGTCGGCGGCGAGCTCGTCACGCGACGGCAGGGTGAAGGTGAAGGCCCGGGGCAGCGTGTGCGAGACGGGCGTCACCGCCCCCGGCGTCTCCAGGGTGAGGGCCACCGGTCCGACGATGCCATCCGGCACCGTCACCTTGAGCGCGCCGGTGGAGTCCACAACGACGCCACGCGCCGGCACGCGCTGGGGCGCGCCTTCCGGCGTGAAGAGGACGCGGGAGCCCCCGAAGAGGCCTTCGCCGGAGAGGGTGATGACCGCCCGGCTGTTGACCGGAGCGGATGCCGGCTCCACCTTCGTGATGCGCGGCGGCAACAGGTACCGGTACGCGCCCAGCCGCATGGCGGACAGGCCGTCCGGGTTGGTGAGCTGCACCGCGGCCGCGCCCGGAACACCGCGGGGCGCCTGCGTCGTCACCAGCGTGCCGGCATCGTTCTCCAGGCGGCAGCCCAGGGCCGGCGCTCCGCCGATGGACACCGCGCAGCCGCTCATGAAGCCCTCGCCGCGAAGCGCCACCATCTCGCCACCGTCCGGCAGGCCGTAGGCGGGCAGCACCTCGCCCAGCACCGGGGCCGCCGGCGTGTCCAGCGAGGCCGTCTGGAACCGGACCTCCGTGTCCGTCCCCAGGCCGCCGTCCCGCAGGTCCGTCAGGCCCGCGCCAATCCGCAGGACGTAGTCCGTGGACACGCTCAGCTCCGGGTCCACCGCCACGATGCGCGGTCCCCCGTCGACACTGGTGGCCAGCCACTCCACCGGCACGGTGGTGCCACCGTCCGCGACCTCCAGCCGCACCTCGTGCAGCGTCGTCGAGCGCGGCAGCTCGCTGAGGAGCACCTCCGGCGCGGTGTGGATGGACACCCGCTCCCCCTCGCCCGGCCGCGTCCCCAGCACCTCGAGGTGCGACAGCGGCGCGGTGGCAATCATCCCCGCCAGTGGCGAGGCCGCCTCTTCCGCGTGCTGCACCGGCAGCTCCACGGCCCGCCCGCCCACGTCGAGCACCAGCGTGCCCACCAGCAGGTGGCTGCCACGGAACGCCAGGGTGTTCGCGTCACCCGTGACGCTCACCCGCTCCAGCCACGCGGGGCTGCCCGCCGCCGGCACCCGGAAGCGCTGCACCTTGCCGCCGCCCGCCGCGACCCAGGCGATGCCCGCGGCCACGTGCGTCTGCTCCGCGGAGACATGCCCGCTCCCGAGCGGGTCCTGCAACGGCAGCACGACGTCCAGCTGGGGGCTCTCCGGGTAGCGCAGGTCGATGAGGGCCACTTCCTTGCGCTTGCCAAGCGAGACGAATGCGCGGTGCCCCTCGGTGGTGATGTGGCGCGCACGGCCGGCGAGCGGCCGCTGTCCCACCACCGCCAGGTCACCGCGGCGCGCATCCAGCACGTACAGCACGGCGTTGCCCGCGCTCCCGCCCGCCGCGAGGAGGTACCCGCCATGGAGCGCGAGCGCCGAGACACCGCCTTCGATGGCGCGCTGGCCCGTCAACCGCGGCCGCGCGTCCTCGGTGGTCCGCCACGCCCGCACACCGCTGCTGTCGGCGGTGAAGACCATCTCGCCGCCCGCGGCGACGTCCACCGTCGGACCCTGGCCCGCCAGCGAGAACTCCAGCGAGGGCGCGGCGGGACGGGTGATGTCGACGACCTTCAGGCCACCCGTGCCCGCCGCCACGTAGAGCCGGTCTCCCAGCCGCGCCAGGCGCCAGGCGCCGCCCTGCGTGCTGTCCGAGAACGTCAGCCGGGTGATTTCGCGGATGGCGGTGGGCTCGGCGGGGTCCGCCACCAGCAGCCCACCGGGTGACCAGACGCGCAGGCCGCCTCCCGACACGGGGTCGCCGCCCGGGCCGGTGACCTCCACCTCGCCACCGATGGCCGCGAACACCACTCCGCGGTCCAGCAGCAGGTGCCGCAGCGGAGGCGTCCCCAGCCGGGACACCGCGCCCGTCCCGTAGAGGAAGGACCGGGCCTTCGTGTACGGCACGTCGTCCGCCACCCGCGCCTCTACGTCCACCAGGCCGGCCTCATGCGGCGGCGCGTTCGCCAGGGCGGTCCGGGACGACAGCACCCGCACGTCCGCGGACTCCGTCCCGCCGAACATCACCCGCAGGCCGGGCCGGAAGCCCGTGCCCGACAGCAGCACGTCCGTCCCGCCGCGCTGATCCGCGCGGTCCGGCGTGAGCGTCTCGACGAGCAACGGATCGCGGTAGACGAAGCCGCCCAGCCGCAGCGCCGACAGCCCGCTCGGGTCCACCACCTGCACGGACACCGGACCGGCCGCCGCCGAGGGGGGCACGTCGACGAGGAGCTTCGAGTTGTCGCTGCCCGTCTTGGGGAGCAGCACCTGGCCGCCCACGAGGACCTTCGTCCCCGTCCCGTCCGTCAGCGGACGGAAGTGGGCGCCCTCGATGACCACGGCAGTCGTCTGGGTCCGCAGGCCGTTGGACGGCGTGACGCTCGCGAGGGTGGGCTGCAGGGCCCCCTCTTCCGCGACGGTGAAGCGCAGGTCCACCGCCGTGGCCAGGGCGATGGGGCTGGCCCCCACGGTCCGCAGGCTGCCCTTCGGAATGGTGACGCGCACCCTCTCGCCACCGTTGAACGGCGGCACGGGCGGCTCCTGCGTCATCGAGGCCGGCTCGAAGAGGAGCGACGACCCGCGCACCCGCGGGATGACCTTCCAGGTGCCCGCCACGGTGCGCTCGACGTTGTCCGCCCCCGTCGCCTTGACCTGCACGGCCCCCACCACGGTGGCCGGCGCGACGGCGAGGTTGAAGTCCACGCTCACCTGCGCAGCCACGGGCGCGAGGGCGTCATTCACAGGCGAGGAGCCCACGGCCAGTAGCTCCGCGGGAGGCACCTCCACGACGGACTGCGTGGCATCGCGCGTGGCCACCCAGAGGCTGCCACCCGCCCAGGTGAGGCCCCGGCCCTCGGCGGCGAGCTGCGCGGACTGGAGCGCCACGGGCGCCGCCTCGCGCTCGGGGCTCACGTCGAACACATACACCCGCTGCCCCACCGTGACGTAGGCGCGGCCCGCGCGCACCGCCACGCGGCTGCGCAGGAGCACCGACGTCGAGGTGAGGCTCGCATCCACCGTCACCCAGCCCTTCTTCGCGCCGGCGCGGTCGTAGATGCTCAGCCGCAGTCCGTCTCCGGACTCGCCGTTGACCTTCGACGTCAGCACGTAGAAGCGGTCCGGCCCCAGGTCCAGCGCCAGGCCGTCCTCGGGGTAGAGCAGGCGCGCCTCGCTCGTCACGACATCGAGCGTCGGCTTCGTCAGGTCCAGCACCTGGATCTGCCCGCTGCCGGAGCTCGGCTCGGTGACGCTGACGTAGGCGCGCGTTCCCTCGATGCGCACGCCCGTGGCCGTGCCAGAGGTGGCCACCCGGCCCACCGTGAAGGGACGCGCCGGGTCGGAGACGTCCACCGCGGTGATGCCCGGCCCCTCCGCCAGCAGCGCCAGCGGATGGCTCACGTCCAGGCCGAGCACCGGGGCCGTCGTCCGCAGGCTGCCCTTGCGGATGGGACGCTCCTCCAGCAGCACGTCGAAGATCTGCAGCCCGGGGGCGTTCGCCGACACGCCCACGTACAGGGTGCTGCCATCCAGCTTGATTTCCGAGGCCTCCAGCGGCGGGAACCCCGGCAGCGTCAGGTGCGACCCGAACGGCAGGTCATACGAGAAGGTGCCCACGACGAAGGACTCCGGCTCGTCCTCGGGGTCCTCCGCGTCGCGCTCCAGCGCCACGGGGACCAGGCCCGCCGTGCCCTCGGGCAGGGTGAACTTCACCTGGCGCAGGTCGATGACGTCCACCTCACCCGCCAGCCGCGTGCCCACGCGCACCCGCGTGCCCGGGGCAATCGCAGCGCGGTCCAGCGTCAGCGTCACGCGCGTGTTGCCGCCCACGGGCCCGTGGTCCGGAGACAGCGTCGCGTGAGCGCCCACCAGGTCATCCAGGTAGAACACGCCCGAGGGGAGCTCCGAGCGCGGGCCCCCTGGATCTCGCACCACCACGTCCGCCGGGCCCGGCTGGTCCGACGACGGGGCCTTCAGCGTCAGCCGCGTGTCCCCGTCCGTCACGGAGCATTCGGAGGCGGGGATGACGCAGTCCACCTCGGTGCCGCCAATGCGCACGAGCGCGTTGGTGCCGAAGCCGCTGCCCACCAGGGTGATGTGCCCGCCCTGGAGCGACACGAGCCGCGGCGTCACCGACGCCACCACCGGGAGCTTGCTGGAAGCCCCGCCCGTGCGGAACCGACCCTTGAACGGGATGAGCAGGCGGCCCCCCCGGTCGTCGGTGACGCCGGCGATCCGCAGCGTGTAGGGCTTGTTCGCCGCCAGCGTCCCGCCCACCGTCACGCTCAGGCCGTACCGCAGCAGCTCGTGGTTCGTGAGCGACGTCCACGTCAGCGGCATCCGCGCCGGGCCCTGCATGACGGGCTGGTCGTTCTCGTCGAGCAGCTCCAGGGTGATCGGCTCACCCAAGGCGCCCACGGAGGTCCGGACGCTGCCCGGGTTGATGGGTCGGCTGAAGAGCACCGTGAAGGACGGGCCCTCCGGAGGCACCACGGAGTCGCGCTCCGGCGTCATGCCGGTGACGAAGGAGAAGGGCACCAGCAGCTCGGTGACGCGGTCCTTGCCCGCCACCAGCAGCCGGTCCCCCACCGCCGCCGAGTCCATGGCGGCCTCGGTGTTGCCGCCGGCCACGAGGCGGGGGTTTCGCGGATCCGCCACGTCCACCAGCACCACGCCGCCCTCGTTGGCGGAGACGAAGAGCATGTCGCCCACCAGCCGGAGCCGCTGCGGCTGGCCCGGCACGTTGGACAGCGCCTCGCTGAAGAGGATGCGCTTGCCCACGAGCTCCACGGGCTTGTCGAGGTTGGAGACGTCGATGAAGAGCAGCCCCAGCTCGGCCGCCGCGACGATGGCCACGTCGCGCACCACCACCACGTCCGTGAGGTTGACGTCGTAGGACAGGCTTCCGCGGTTCGGCTTCTCGCGGCTGGACGGGTCATGGATGGAGAAGAGCCCCTCGGGCTTCTCCACCACGCCTTCGCGCGCGTGGTACGTCGTGCGCTGCCCACCGCGCGCACCGCCGCTCACCGAGAACTCGGGCGGAGGCGGCGCGGTCGGGTTCGAAGAGCAGTAGTAGACGCCCTCGTGCTGACCCGCGGCCACGAAGAGCAGGCCCCCGTGAACGGTCATGCCATAGGGCTCCGCCCCCACGTCCACCGTCCGCACCAGCAACGGGTCCGCCGGGAAGCGCGTGTCGAGCAGGCGCACCTTGCCGCCGGCGCCCGCCGCGGGCTGCGTCCCCCTGCACATCGAATCGCCCGGCGGCGGGTTGGGCACCATTCCGTTGAAGGCCACCCAGCTGCCAATCGGCGTGGGCAGCAGCCGCGTGGCGTACTCCGCTTCGCCGAAGACGCCGAACTTCGCGGCGCCCAGCTCCTTCAGGTCGCTCGGGTTCAGCACCGCCAGGCCCGCCTCGCCGTTGGCCACGAGCACCTGTCCGGGAAGCGCCGCCACGTCCATCGAGTCCGGCGTGAGGGCGATGTCCGGCAGCGGAGAGCCCGCTGGCAGGTAGCGGTTCAGCACCGCGAACAGCCGGTCCACCTGGGCGTCAGCCGGCTCCGCGGCCGTGCCGTCGGTCGCCTCCGGCTCACCCGGCTTGTTCATGTCGTAGTGGGCCAGGCGCATGGAGTCGTAGAACACGCCACCGCCCGTCAGCGGGCCCGTGTACGGACGGCTCGTGCGGTTGCCGTTCCCGGACGCGCCCGCGGACGCGTAGATCCGCTTCGGGTGCTCGGGGCTCACGAAGAGCGTCTTCGGGAAGATGCCCGCGGCGTACTCCTCGCCCGCATTCGCCGGGCCCGGACGATTCACGCCCAGGGGGAGGCTGCGCTCCAGGCCGTAGCCCACCTTTTCCACCAGGGAGGCGGACTCGGGCAGGCTGTCCGCGGTGTTGCCGCCGCGGTTGTCCGGCAGCGTGGTGCTGACGGTGACATCCGCGAAGCCGTTGGCGCCGAACGAGCCCGGCGGGGCCTCGACGTTCAGCAGGCCCGTGGACGCCACCGACACCGCCAGGGCGTCGACACCGCCGACCTTCACCACCGGCGCCCCCATGGCGCCATAGGCCCAGGCGGGCAGGAAGCCGTCGCCGGTGATTTCCATCCGGCTGCCGCCGCGCGCATTGAGGAAGCGCGGGGTGGCGCTGCTGAGCCAGAGGGGCGACTTGTAGAGGAAGCCGCCCGGCCGCCGGTCGGACAGGCCCGACAGGCAACCCGGCTCGTAGTTGATGACCTCCACGTCCGCCAGCCCGGGGACGCCCTCGGGCGTCTTCACCGTCAGCCGCGTGGAGTCATGGATGGCCGAGGGCAGGACGACGGCGTCGGCGCCGCCAATGCGCACCTTCACATCCTGCGTGAAGCCCTCGCCGAGAATCTGGAGGATGGAGCCGCCGCTCACGGGCCCCACGCGCGGCACCACCTGGGCGATGCGCGGGCGCGGGAAGAGCCCGCCGGCCGACTCGAAGTCCGCCGCGAAGGGCGCCATCAGGCGCTTGCCATCCGGCGTGGCCAGCTCGGTGGACACCGAGAGGCGCAGCCCCGAGAAGCACTGCCCCGCGACCGCGGGCAGCGGCGTCTGCGGCCGGAACCGGAGCACCACCGTGCTCACCGGCAGCTCCGCGCTCCCAGCCTCCAGGTCCACCTGGGGCTCCGCCGTCTTCAGCCACTCCTCCCCATTCACCAGGAAGGACACCGCCTGACGCGCGCTCTCCGGGGTGATGGTGGTGGAGAAGGTGAGCAGCAGCGACGGCAGCTCGCGCGGCACCCGGTCACCACGGCCCACGCTGGAAGATACCAGCACCAGCTCGGCCGCCGGGCCGAACTCCAGCGACCAGCTGGTGGACGACCGCTGCCGCACGCTGATGACGCGGCCCCCCGCCACCGCCACCGTGCGCGCCGCGCCGCCCCTGGCGCCCGTCACGTGGTACAGCAGCTTCGGCGCCTCCAGGTTGCTCAGGTCCACCACCGCGACGCCCGCCTCGCCCACGGCCACGTACGCGAGGCTGCCCACCAGCCGCACGTCGGACGCGAAGCCTCCGAGCACCGCCTTGCCGACCTTGTGCTCGGAGATGGCCGGAGCGCCCTCGCCCGTCAGCCGTACCAGGACGAGCCCGGCGTCACCGGCGGCCACCACCGCCCAGCCCCGGTGCATGCGCACGCGCTGCACGTCGAGCTCGACGGAGCCGAGCACCAGCGGAGCCGACTCGGCGTCCTCCGTGAGGCGCTCCACGTTCAGCAGGTGCAGCCGCCCCTGGGTGAAGCGATGCCCCTGCGTCCACACGCCCGTGCCGAGCACCGCGCGGCCGCCCTCCACCGCCAGCGCGGTGGCCTGCGTCGACCGGGTGTCCGGGGCAATGGGCGTCCCGCGCGTGTTCAGCAGGAACGGCGCGTGGGAGATGTCATAGCCCCGCAGTCCCCCCGCCCCCGCCGCGGCGAGCAGGCGGTCTCCCCGCGCGTCGAGCCCGAACACGGCACCCGCGCCAGCCGGCGTCGAGGACACCAGCCGGGGCTGGGCCGGGTTGGAGATGTCCAGCTCCATGACGGTCGCCACGGCGTACTCCCCCGCCGCGTTGCGCCGCCCCGCGCCCACGAAGAGCCGGTCTCCGCCCTCGACGGGATACGCCAGGGACAGCAGCTCCCCACCCTGGGAGTCCCACTGGCCGATGATGCGGTCGTCGACGCGGTCGCGGTCCTCGTCGATGAGCTCGGTCCGCCGCTCGGGAGGAATGGGAATGCCCGCCAGTGGGCCCCGCGTGTAGAGGTTGGACAGGTCCACCACCCGCAGGCCCTGCGCGCCCACGGTGTAGATGGCGTCGCCAATCACCAGCACGTCGCGGATCTCTCCCGAGAAGGCCAGCGCGGAGTCCGTGGGCTGGTCGAAGGTGTAGAAGCCCTCGCGCGTGACGGTGTCCCCGTCCGGCGCCGGGCGCACCACCGTCACGGCCACCGGGCCCCTCAGCCCGTTGGGCGTATAGGCCTCGAGGCGGCCCATGCCGAGCGTGCGCACGCGCAGCGCGCGCTGGGTGCCGAAAAAGACGTCCATGGGCCGGTCGGTGGCGAAGCCGGTGCCCTCCAGCACCACCCGCGTGCCACCCGAGGTCGGGCCCCTGTCGGGGGTGATGGAGGCCAGCGACAGCGCCTCCGTGTAGAGGTACGCGCCCAGGCGCATGAGCGAGCCGCCCGAGGGGTTGCGCACCTCGAGGCTCGCGGCGCCCGCGGCGCCCGCCGGCGTCCTCACCCGGACCCACGTCCTGTCGGAGGCGACCTCCACGACCTTCGCGGCCGTTCCTCCGAAGCGGACCTCCAGGCCGGGCTCGAAGCCCGCGCCGCGCAGCGTGACGAGGGTGTCACCCTCCACGGGCCCCTGGCGGGGCTCGACACAGTCCCGGAGTCCGTCCGGGGTCGACGCCGGGCAGATGAGCGTCACGGGGACGCGATCGGCCGAGGTGGACGTCTCGAACTCGGCCACGAAGCGGCCGGGCATCACCGCGTCGCCATCCGAGACGAGGCCCTGGGCCACGACGCGGTAGGCGGTCCGCTCGTCCAGGTCCTGCGATGGGTCGAGGATGATGGCGGTGCGGGCCTCGTTCAGGCTCCAGGTCGCGTCCACGAGCGCGCCGTCGGCGGAGCCGTTGAGCTTGAGCAGCCGCACGGAGAAACGCTCCCGCACCCTGCTGTCGTGGTGCAGCGGCACGCTCAGCATCAGCGTGATGGGCTCGGAGACGCGTACGCCCGTCGCACCCGCTCGAGGCGTGCTGCCCACCACGATGGGGAACGGCACCTCGACGAGCGCCAGCGCGTCCGTCGCCCCCGAGCGCGGCACCACCCCGTTGATGGTGGCCGCGACGAGGTTGCCCTCGACGGCCACGTCCGCGAGGGAAGTGGCCGGGTACAGGTCCACCGCGTCCACGGAGAGCGGCGCGGCCAGGTCCGACACGAGGTTGAGCTGGACCAGCGAGGAGCCCGCAGTGGCGCCCAGGTGGGGACCGAGGTCGGCGGAGAAGAACTGAACGGGCACCAGCGACTTCACCGCGGACACGACGCGCGGCTTCGTGGGCTGCGCCAGCGACACGGTCCGCGCATCCGAGGATGCCGCGAGCCCCAGGGTGCCGGACACCGCCAGGTCACCGAGCGAGGGGGCCACCTCGCCCACCACGGGGAAGCCGGGCCGCGCCAGGTCCACCACGAGCGTGGAGCCGGAGAAGCTGCTGCGCATCGCGGTGACGGCGGCGTAGCGCCCCATCGCCTTCACGCGGGTGATGGACGGAGTCCCCAGCGCGCCCCCCTGCAGGAAGGAGCGGACGGAGCCCACCAGCATCGGCTTGAGCGGATCCCTCAGCGAGAAGATGGCGAGGCCCCCCTCGCCGGCGGCCACCAGCGCCAGGTCATCCACCACGTCCACGCCATGCGCCTTGCCCTCGAAGGGCATCGCGTACGCGAACTTCGGCGCCGTGGGGTTGGTGGCGTCCACCACCAGCAGCGACGGGCCGCCCTCGCCCACCAGCTCCACGCCCTGCAGCTCCGGCGCGTCCGCGACGACGTAGGCCGTGGTGCCACGCACCGCCAGGGCGCGCGGCAGGTACGGCGGCGGGAAGGAGACGCCGCCCATCATCTTGGCGTCCTTCGGGTCGCTCACGTCCACCAGCGACAGCGCGCCCTGGAGGCTCTTCTTCAACACCTCCACCACCGTCGCCCCCTGACTGACGGCGCCGTCCGACAGCACCCACGCGCGCTTGCCGGAGAGGACCAGCTGTCCGGGCATGCCCTGCGGGAGCCGCTCCTGGGGACGGCCGTCGGAGCCGTCCTTCTGCGGGTCGTAGCGGCTGACGATGTCCGCCGTGCGCAGGTTCGAATAGAGGAAGGCCCCGAGCGCCTCCACGCGCTGGCCGTCCGGGTTCTCCACGATGATGTCCGCCGGGCCGAAGTCACCCTCCGGCGTCCTCAGGCGGACGCGTCCGGGCGACAACACCTCGACGCGCGTCGCCGGGCGGCTCCGCGAGACGCCGCGGAACGTCACTGTCGCGCCCACCTGGAAGCCCGCGCCGGACAGCTCTACCAAGTCATCGCCCTGCGTGCGGCCCGCGGCCGGTGACGCGAAGTTCACCTCCAGCATGGGCAGGTAGACGAAGCCACCCAGCAGGCTGCCCTGCAGCCCGTCCGGGTTGATGACGGTGACGCGCACCGGCCCCTTCACCTGGGGCGGCGTCACGGCCGTGAGGAACGCGCCCGACGGGTCGAGCCCCACCTCGGTGGCCTCCTCGGTCGAGAAGAACACGCGGGCGCCCGACACCAGCCCCACGCCGTGAATCTTCACGCGCGTGCCACCATCCTCGGGGCCCGCCGGCGGCTCCACCCGGACGACGGTCGGAGGCTCACCCTCGGCCGCGCGGGTGCGGAAGCGTGACGTGAAGGTGGCCTGCAGCGTCCCGGCCTCGCTCCTCAGCCCGCTCTCGCCTCCCGTGATGACGACGTAGATGTCCGCGTTTCGCGGCAGCTTCGGCTCGGTGCCCGTCAGCGTGAAGACGAGCTGGCGCGGGCTCTCGCCCACGGAGGCCGTCGCGGGCACCACCGTCGAGGAGAAGGGCGTGCCCACGCGCAGCACGGCGAGGGTGGGATGGGCGGAGAGGAACGCCGCGTCGATGGGCTGTGAGAATGTCACCGTCACCGACGGGGCCGTTCCCGACAGCGCCACCTGGTCCGCGCCGTTCGCCGGCACCACGTCCGTCACCAGGAACTGAGGCAGGTTGAAGTCCACCAGGCCCTGGTGGCCGAACAGGGTGAAGGGCTGGCCCTCGAAGATGCTCACGTCCTGCGCCTGCGGGACGTTGGCGCGCACGAACGTCTTCGGGAAGCCCTCCGGCGGGACGACGGAGGCGGACAGCAGGCCCTTCACCGGCCGGGACTCCTGGTCCACCAGCTGCACGGTGGACACGGCGAGGCCGCCCGACATGGCCAACGAGCGCTGGCCGGTGGCCACCAGGTCGCGGCGGCGGGGCGAGTGCGACAGCAGCGCCTCCACCAGCGGCGGGCTGGAGCCCAGGTCCACCACCGCGAGCGCCGACGAGGCACCCTGGCAGCCCACGAGCGCGCGGGTCCCC
The DNA here is from genome assembly GCF_010894405.1 of Pyxidicoccus caerfyrddinensis. GTDB lineage: Bacteria > Myxococcota > Myxococcia > Myxococcales > Myxococcaceae > Myxococcus > Myxococcus caerfyrddinensis. The sequence goes on along the minus strand of NZ_JAAIYA010000029.1, from coordinate 12,684 downwards.
GACACCTCCACCTCTTCCGCCCCGCCCGGCACCGGCGTGAAGCCGCGCTCTCCCATCTCCGGGTCCAACAGGTCATGCACGCGCAGGCCAGCCGAGCCCGCGGCCACCAGCAGGTCGTTGCCCACCACGGCCACGTCCCGCGCATCCCCCACCACGGGGACGACGTTCAGCCGCTGCGGCAGCCCCGGCACCTCCAGGCCCACCGGCTTCAGGTCCACCACCACCACGCCGGCCTCGCCATTGGCCACGAAGGCCAGGTTCCCCTCGGCCTTGACCGCGTACACCTCCGGGCCGGGCAGGTCGATGGAGCCCCGCAGCACCGGCATCGACAAGGTGGTGGTGTCGATGACCACCAGCTCGCTCGGCTCTTCGTTCAGCCCCTGCACCGCCACCAGCGCCAGGTTGCCGTGGAAGGTGGCCGCCACCGGAATGCCCGGCAGCTTCACGGTGCCGCCCGGCTGCACCCCTTCCGCCGTGAGGGTGAAGACGTGGGCACCCTGGGGCCGCACGGGCACGCCCTCGGGCAGGTCCCAGCCGCCTACGATGCCCTTGCGGGTCTTCGCGTCCAGCGCGAGCGCGCCCAGCCGGTAGTCACCCGGGCCGCTCATGCCGAAGAAGTACGCGGGCGTCCGGGCCGGCCGCATGCCGACCTCCACGCTGACGTTCGCGGACTGGCCCACCTTGCCGGACAGGTCCTTCGCGTCCGCCTTGATGACGAGCAGCTCCTCCGCGCTGGCCGCGGAGTTGGGCACCAGCCAGGTGAAGGGGTACAGCGGACGGCCCGCGGACCCCAGCACGGGCACCATGGACGTGCCCACCCGGGTGCCATCCACGTAGAACGAGACGGCGTCCACGATGCCGTTGTCCTCGGCGGCGGCCGCCAGCACGAGCGGCTCCGCCTCGGTGACGACGTCCAGGTCCGGCGGGTCCACCAGCTCCACGTTCGGGGGGACCTCGTCGCGAATGATGAGGACGCTCTGCGTCTGCGACGCCACCTCGTGGCCCGCGGAGTCGACGGCCACGGCCTGGAAGTCCAGGTAGGCCCGGGGGTTGTTGACGGGCACCACGTAGCTGGCCACGTAGGCCGTGGGCCGGCCGGGAATTCCCGCTGGAGCGGTGGCGGTGGCCACCTTGCGCCCGTCCACGAAGAACGTCACCGAGGACACCGCGCCCTCAGCATCCTCCACCTCGGCCTCCATGCGTACGCGGCCGCCCTCCAGGAGGGTGGCCCCGTCCGAGGGCCGCACCAGCACCACGCGCGGCGGACGGTCCTCCACCACCTTGAAGGACACCGCCCGCGACAGGCTCTCCTGGCCCGCCGAGTCCACCACCCGGGCCCGCAGCCACAGCGTCTGTCCCACCTGGGCGGGGTCCGCCACGTAGCGGTGCTCGAAGGGCAGCAGGAAGTGCCGGCCCACCTCGGAGACCAAGTCCTCGCTCGGTCCCACCAGGAAGGTGACATGGGCGACCGACACGTCGTCACTGGCGTTGGCGAAGAACGTGGTGGGCCGTCCGGCCACCGCTTGCGAGGCCGTGCTCACCGTGACGGTCGGCTTCGCGTCGCCAATGGCCTCCACGCGCACCAGGGTCGTGGCGGAGTTGCCGCTCGTGTCGAGCGCCTCCGCGGTGAACTCCAGGGGCACCGGCGTCCCGTTCTCGGCCACCAGGTCCTTGGCGATGGGGTACGAGAAGCGGAACGGCGGCGCGGCGAAGCGGGCCACCTCCTTCGGCGCGGCACTCCCCACCTTCACGTGCACGGTGACGGCGGCCACGCCGACGTTGTCCTCGGCGCGTGCCTCCACGTCCAGGCGCAGCCCCTCCACCATGCGGGAGTTGTGGGCGGGCGAGGCGAAGGCCACGGTGGGCTTCTGGGTGTCGCGGATGGCGCGCACGCGCCGCTCCGGCGCCGTCACCGTCTTCCCCGCCGAGTCACGCGCCTTCGCGCGCACCGTCAGCGTCCGACCGTCGGAGCCATACGGCAGCGGCACCCGGAAGGTATACGGGCGCGACGTGCCCACGAAGTGCAGCGGCCCATCCACACCGCCCTCCACCGTGACCTCCACCGCCTCCACGCGGACGTCGTCCTGGGCGGCCACCAGCACGGAGAAGTCACGGCCCTCCACCACCGTCGCGTTGTCGCCCGGCTGGGCAATGGCGACCGTGGGCGGCTGGTCCTCCTCGGCAATCAGCGTCACCGCCTGCGAGAAGACGAAGTGGCCGAAGCTGTCCACCGCCTTGCCCTCGAGGATGACGGTCGTCCCCTTCGGCAGGTCCGCCGGAGGCACGTAGGCGAACGTGAAGGGAGGCCGCTCGAGCGCGAGCCCGTACGGCACCTTCGTCATCACGCCGTCGACCTGCATGACGCGGAAGAGCTGCACGCTGGTGACGGCGACGTCGTCCTCGGCCGCGAGCACCACCGTCACCGGGTTGCCACGGACCACCTGGGTGCCGTCCGCCGGGGACACGATGGCCAGCGCCGGCTCCCGGTCCCGCACCACGTCGATCTGCTGGTACTCCAGCTCGCTCCACTGGCCGGACACGTCCCGCGCGCGCGTGGCCACGAAGTACGGCACCACGTCCAGGGCGGCCCGCGACTCCAGCTTCGGGACGATGTGCTGGTACGTGACGAAGGGCGTGTAGACGTCGAAGGCGGAGCCGGGCAGCGCGTTCACCGGCGGGAAGTCCCCGGCCGTGTAGACCGGCTTCATCTCCTCGGCGCTCGGCCCGGCGTAGATTTCAATCCGGTCCACGAACGCGTTGTCGCGCGCCTGGACCTGGATGAGCACCGGCGTACCCTCGACGATGTCGCTGCCGAGCGTGGGGCGCAGGATGCTGGCCACCGGCAGGCTCGTGTCCTGGACGATGCGCACGCGCCGCTCCAACGAGGCCCGGTGGTCCTCGCGGTCCACGGCATCCACGCGCAGGCGGATGAAGGCCTCGGTGCGGCTCGGGTCCAGCTTCACGAAGCCCGGCGGCAGGCTCAGCGTGGTGCGGTACGTCTTGAACCGGCCCATCTCCTCGGTGGGCACGCGCATCGCGGCCAGGGCCATGCGGACGAGCGGATCCGAGGGCGTGGGGATGCCGTCGCCGTCGCGGAACGTCTCGACTGCACGGCCGTCCATCTCCCCCAGCGTCACGGCGGGCGTGGTGCCGCCGTTGACGTAGAGCTCCACCCGCTTGACTCCGAGGTCGTCCCCGGAGAGCGCGCGCAGCTGGAGCTGGATGCTGCCCTCCACCAGGTACCCGTCCACCGCGGGCTCCAGGATGGCCAGGTCCGGCGCGCGGGGCTGCCGCGACTCGATGATGAGCCGCGTCCTGCCCTCGTGGCCCTGGTCGTCGCGCGCGGTGATGGTGAGCACCGAGGGCGCGCCGTTCAGCCCGACGGGCGGTTTGAAGGAGAGCGTCTGCTCCCGGCTCGCCGCGTTGACCGCGACCCAGGACAGCGGCCCTCCCGACGGGTCCTCGCCGTCGTAGTCCACCTGGAAGTCCGTGACGACCACGTCATCGCGGACGCGGAAGCGCAGCTCCGCGTTCGTGTTCTGGATGAGGCGGACGAAGCCACTCTGCAGCTCCCGCTGGGTGACCTGCTCTCCCGCCGACGTCAAGCTCACCCACTCCACGACGGGGGCCGTGTCCGCGCGGACCTGCGCGAAGAGCGGGCTCGACGTCGCGGTGTTGCCCGCGCGGTCCCACGCCGTGGCGGACAGCTCCAGGGTGCCGGCGGTGGCCAGGGCGCCCGGGATGGTGAACTCCACGTCCTGGCGAGGGCCCACCAGGAGCTCCTCGCCCACCTGCGTGCCCCGCGCGTAGAGCCGCACCCTCGCGGTGCTCGCGTTGTCGGTGACGCGCACCGTCGCCTTGAAGTCCCGCCCCTCCACCACCACGCCCTGGTTGCCGGCGCTCGTCACCGAGACGGCCGGAGGCTGCCCGTCCGCCTGGACGGAGAAGGTCCGCTCCGCGCGCGCAGTCGCGCCACGCGAGTCCACGACGAGGGCGGTGTACAGCACCTGGGCCGCGCCCCACGCTTCGGGGATGCGCAGCGACACCGGACGCGCGGTGGGCCGGCCGGCGCCCGCGAGCGCCGGGTTGATGGCCTCCACCGCCGCCTTCATCCCCTCCGCGACCACGCGCACCTGGGGTGCCGTGTGGCCGAGGTAGCGGATGGACAGGCGGGAGACGAGCGGCGCCTCGTTGCTGGCGCCGGCGGAGAAGGTGACGACGACCTCCTCCATGTCCACGAGGCTCGCCGGGAAGCCGAGATCGGCGGTGAGGAGCGTGCCGGTGCCGTCCGGAGTCAGCGTGAGGGCGCGCGCCTGCGAGGGCGGGTGCGCCGCGAAGAAGGGGCTCGTGGCGTTCGCATGCGGGCGGTAGACGTAGGTGACGTTCGCCACGGCGGCATTCGTGGACTCCCAGCGGGGAAGCTCCAGCACCAGCGCGCCGGGGGCATTGTCATCGGCAAGGAGCGCCTGGGGCGACACGGTGACGCCCTTGCTCCCCACGGTGGCGGTGAAGCGCGCTGGCAGGGCCGTGGTCCTCTCCCGGCCGAAGGAGAGCGTCGCGCTGGAGACGGGGCGATCACCCGGGGAGATTTCGGAGGGGAAGCTGAGCTGGAAGGAGCTCTCTCCCACGGCGGACAGGCTCACGGAGGGCGCGACGAGCCACGCCGAGCGCAGCTTCACGTCGTCCTGGAGCTCCAGCGTCGCGGGCGTGAGCTGCTCCTCGGTGAGCCGGCTCCCGGGGTCCGGCATGGTCCAGACCACGACCGGCGCGGTGTCCGCCACGAGCTGGCAGGAGAAGCTGGTGACGGTGGCCCGGTTGGCCGCGTCGACGGCCCGCGCCTCGAAGACCACCGTGCGGGGGCCATCCGCATCCAGCGGGAGCAGCGGGAAGGGACCGGACAGTGTGATGTTGCTGGGGCTGCTCGTGAGCTCGAGCCCGCCCCCCGGCTCCACGGGGTCCCCATCGAACAGCACGGACAGCGACGACAGCTCGCCATCGTCCGTCGCGTGGACGCGCAGGACGGGCGTCGAGCCCGCCACGCACGTGCGCGCATCGGGCGTGCCGTCCAGGGAGATGCGCACCACGGGAGGCAGCTTGTCCTCGCGCGCGACGATGCGGAACTGGACGGACGAGCTCAGCTCGAAGTTGCCCGCGGCGTCGTACACCTTCGCCCGGAGCGTGTGGAGGCCGGGCGCCAGGCTCATGTCACTGGCGGGGAAGCCGACCGCGCCAGCCCACGAGCCCGCATAGCGCCGGCTGAGGAGGATGTCCCCCGGCCCGAGCGGGTTGGGCGTGCGCTCCTCCTCGAACCTCCACTCCGCCTCGCGGATGCGAGCCCCCGAGGAGCTCTCGGCCAGCTCGTAGTCGGCGTCCACGACCACGCCCACGCGGGTGACGCGCACGTCGTCGGAGACGTCCACGCGCATGCTCAGGCTGCCGTTCTGGGGCACCTCCAGCACGCCCTCGCGGGCGGGCTGCGGCGAGACCAGCACCACCGTGGGGCTCTCCGTGTCCTCCGCCACGTCCAGCACCACGTCGGTGTAGGTCCCCGCATCGTGCAGGTCGACGGCCGCCACGCCCACGGTGGGCGGAGGGCCGCCGTCCTGGACCAGGGGCGCGCGGACCACGAGGCGCTGGAGCTTGGACAGGTCCTGCTTTCCGTTCGTGGGAATGGGCGGGAAGCCACCGTCCTGCAGCACGCCGCCGGAGCGGCCCGCCCAGGTCACGTTGCCGTCGTCATTGGCCACGGTGAAGGTGATGTCGACGTCCTCGCCCTCCTTCACCGGGGTGCGCGGCGCGGGCGTGTAGAGCGTCACCTCGGGACGGGTGTTCGCTCCCACCTGCAGCTCGATGCGCCGCTCGGCCTTGTTGCCCGCGGCGTCCTCCACCCGGGCCAGCAGCGACATGGGCTTGTCCGGCGCCGCCGGGGTGGCCCTAACGCCGTTGAACCGGAAGACCTGGTACAGGTTCTCCTGAGTGCCGCTGGTCGACGTGCCGGCCTCCACGTCGTTCACGAAGAGGGTGGCCTTCGTGACGCCCACGTTGTCCGCCGACACCACCTCGATGGGGACGGAATCACCGGTGAAGAGCCGGCCACCCTCGACGGGCGTGCGGAAGGCCACCATCGGCTTCTCGTCGTCCGGGACGACATGGATGGTGAGGAGCGTGTCGCCGGACTGCTGCCCGGCGGAGTCCGTCGCGCGAGCCCGGAGCTGCACGGCCTGGGGCGAGTCGGGCAGGCTCACGAGGAACCGGTACGGAGGAGCGGCCAGCGGGTCGCCGACGCGCGTCGCGCCCTGGTACAGCTCCACGCTCGCGATGGCGACGTCGTCCTCCGCGCTCAACAGCACCGTCAGCACCGTCCCCACGGGGACGGTGTCCTCCGCGGACGGGGTGACGAACGCCACGGTGGGAAGCGCATCCTGCGTGTTCAGAGCGAGCACGCGCTCCTGGACGCCCACCCTGCCCGCCGCATCCTCGGCCTCGGCGATGAGCTTCAGCCCCTCGACGAGCTGCGCCTTCGGCACGACGGCATGGGTGATGAAGGAGCCCAGGCGTCCCTCGTCCTCCAGCGGAGAGGCGTCCTGGACGAGCAGCACGCGCTCGCCGCCCGGGCGCTGGGTGAAGAGGCGCACCTTGACGGTGTCCACGTTGTCGCCGCCCGTCACGGTGACGAGCAGGGGCTGGGACACGGGAACCTTGATGCCGGGTCTCGGCGCCTGGAAGGCAACGGTGGGGGCGGTCGTATCCGGCTCCACGTGCACCGTCACCCCGTGCAGGGGCGTGCCCGTCTGGCCACGGGCATCCCGGGCCACGGCCGTCACCGACAGGTCCCCGGCCTGGCCGGGCGTCGCGAAGCGCACCAGGTACGGCGGCGCGCTGGACTGGCCCACGCCCGCGTCGTTGACGTACCAGGCGACGTTGACGGTGTCGGCCTTGTCGTCCACGACGTTCGCCGTGAGGCGCAGCGTGGTGCCGGCCACCACGTTGGCCCCGTCCGTGGGGGTGGAGATGGCGATGGTGGGCGCCGCGTCCGCCTGGACGACCAGTTCGAAGCGCGCCCGCCGCTCCTGCCCGGCGTTGTCGATGGCCTGCACCTCCACCTGGTGCCGCCGGCCCACGCTCCCGGACGGGGGCGTCCAGGTGAAGGAGAAGTCCTTGGAAGCGGTGGACGTGCCCGCCAGTCCCTCGGCGGAGAGCTGCTGGGTGGCCACGGCGTTGCCGTCCACCAGCAGCGCCACCCGCACGCCGAAGGACAGCGCGTCGTCACCGATGGTTCCGCTGACGGTGAGCGGCAGCCCGGCCCGGGCCTCCACCGACGAGCCCATCGGCTGGCGGATGGAGACCAGCGGCGGCTCGTTCCGCACGATGCGCACGAGCATCGCCGCGCCCTCGGCGCTGGCGCCTCCCCGGTCCACGCCCACCGCCCGCACCATCGCGGTGGTGCCCGCGCTGCCCGGCGGGGGAACGTAGGTGATCTCCCACAGGGGCACGGCCACGAGCTCTTCCGGGTCCGTGTTCGGGAGCGCGCGGATCTCCATGCGTGGCGTCTGCGAGGCGCCCAGCGGAGCCCCATCCACGGTGAACCGCACCGTCTGGAAGTCCGAGGGGGACAGGTTGCCCGACATCCAGTTGCCGCTCGTCACCCGGATGACCTGCGGCAGCCCCTCGATGAGGTGGGCGCCCGGCGAGGGCACCTCGTAGACGATCTGCTTCGCGCTCGGACCGGGAACGGGGGTGACCTTCACCTTCACCGCCGCGGCGGGAGTCATGGCCCCGCCGATATCCTCGACCTCCGCGGCCACCTCCAGCGTCGCCCCCGACTGCGTCGGGGCCTGCACCTGGAGCACGTAGGGCGCCTGGGTGTCCACGGCCACGGGGACCCGGGCCTTGCCCAGGAAGAACCGGACCTCCTTGATGCCCATGTCGTCCGTGGCGAGCGCCTTCACCTCGAAGGAGGTGCCGGCCGTCACGGTGGTGGGCGAGGCCAGGCGGATCTCCGGCGCGGCGTTCTTCGCCTCCACCTGGCGCGCGGAGGCGGTGAGCGTGGTGCTGTCGTTCACCCGGTAGGTGGCCTGGATGGAGGCGAAGCCCGGACGCTTCGCGGTCAGCCGGCCCTGGGCCGACACCTCCACGCTGGTGTCGGAGGAGGTCCACTGGACCTTCGACGTGAAGGAGGTGAGGTCCACGTACCGCTCGGCCCCATCCACCCTCAGGACGCCCACGAGCTTGAGAGGCAGGGTGCCCCCCACGCGGTCGATGACGAACTCCAGCGGTTCGATCAGCGTCCGGGGGTCCAGGTCCCGGTGGATCTCCACCCGCTCGAACTGCGCCTGCTGGGTGACGAGGACGGGCACATCCACCGTCCGGTTCGCATACGTCACCTGGAGCGTCGTCTCGCCCGGGAGCAGCGCCACGGCCATGCCGTCCTGCGCGACGGAGACGACGTCGGGGTTCCCGGACGCATAGGTCACCCCGTGCCGTGCGCCCGACAGGTCCACGTCCCCCGCCACCGCGAAGCGGCCGGTGACCTGCAGCCGCACTGCCTGGCCAATCTGCTCCAACAGCAGGGACGAGGGAGACACCACCAGGTCCACCAGCGGATCAAAGGTGGTGGAGCTGGCGAACTCGACGGCCGAGGTGTGCACCGTGCGGCCGAACGCATCGCGCAGCGCGACGTCCGCGATGACCACGCCATCCGGAGGAATGGAAATCCCCTCCAGGGTGGGAATGGTGAAGCTGATGCGGCCGGGGGCGCTGGCACGGGGACGGCCTACCAGCCCGCGGGCCACCATGAAGGCCCGTGGCTCCACCTCACCCAGGTCACCGTGCACCAGGTTCAGCGCGATCGCCGAGGCGCCCAGGACGGACACCTCCGCGGAGGACACGTCTCCCGTGTAGTTCACCTCCAGGGTGATGTGGCTCCGGGCCTCGTTCGCGCGCACGGCGATGGGCGTGGCCCCGAAAGCCGGGGGGCTCGACTTCGCGCTGAACGTCACGGGGAGCGGGTCGCCCGAGGTGCCATCGGCGGCCAGCGGCGTGGCGATGACGGTGAGCACACCGTCATCCGGGAAGGGGGCCTTCAGGGGGATGAGCAGGTGGAAGGGCACCGCGCCCGCGAAGTCACGCTCCACGAGCAGGTCGTTCAGGGTGACGAAGCTGCCCTTCGTCGCGGAGTCGCTCGTCACGGACACCCGCAGCCGCGACGGCTGCTCCGCGATGTCGAAGCCAATCTCCGCGCTCGTCGCGCCCGGGCGCAGCGGGGCCAGCGGGTAGGCGGCGGTGACGACAGGCTCCGGAGGCGGCTGCTGCGCGCTCGCGGACAGGGCAAGACCCAGGCAGAGAATCGCCAGCACGGCGCGCCCACCGTTCGTAACGAACCGATTCACAAAGCCCCCTCCATACGGTCCCATTCCCGCTGAGACTAGGGACGCCCTGCCACGTCGATCTCAATCGCTCCCGCCCGCCGCAGCCGCTCGAGCAGGTCTTCGAATACCTTGCGCTTGCGCTGCGGGAGCATCCGCGCCTCCACCTCCGCGCGGACCTCCTCGAACGGCGGGACTCGCGCCTCGCGGCGCTCCAGGAGCTGGAGCACCAAGAAGCCTCCCATTTCCGTCACCACCGGGCTCACCTCGCCCACCTTCTTCAGGGCAAAGGCCGCCTTCTCCACCGCCGCATCCCCACGCCAGTCCCCGCGCGCGAGCAATCCCAGCTCACCGCCCTGTGCCCTCTCCGGCCCATCCCCGCCCGCAGCCACCTTCGCCCTCGGCTGGCCCGCCTGGAGTTGCTGCGCGAAGCGCTCCGCGCGCTGCCGCGCCTGGGTCCGCTGGGTCGCCGACGCCCCGGCCGGCATGGCCGCGAAGATGCGCACCACCCGCACCCGCTCTGGCTGTGTCAGCTCCGAGAGGTGCCCCTCGTACCAGGCGTGCAGCTCCGCCTCCGAGGGCGCCCCTGCCGCGCGCTCCTCCTCGGCCAACAACGCCTGGAGCATCAGGCGCTCTTCCAGTGCCCGGACCTGCTTCTGGATTTCAGGCTTTTCGTGCAGCCCACGCGCGCTGGCTTCCTGGGCCAGTAGACGCTTGTCGATCATCGACCTTACAAACTCGTGCCGTCCGTTGGGCCCTTCGAACTGCTCGCGCAGCGGCGAGGGGAGCCGGGAGGACTCTGCGAGCAGCTCCTCCTCCGTGACGACGCCCCCGTCGTAGCGCCCTACCACCCTGCCGCCATCCGGCAGGCTCGCCTGGCCCTGGGCGGACGGCTCCCGGGCCGGCGGCGTACAGGCCACGGCAAAAAAGGCAAGGGTCAGCCCTGTAATGAAATGGAACGGCCTCATGGAGGGGCGCTCACTGCTTGGGTGGATGTTCACCGGGTCGGCCCCGTCCCGATGGCTGCTGTTCGCGAGCGCACGATCCACGATTCCGGGGCTATTATGCAAGAATCTCTTTCAACTCGCCGCACGTCTTCCCGGCCCCGACGCATCAGGTCTGGGGGCTGCGAGCCTGCCCAACCGCTCGGAATCCCTGTCATGCGTATGCTTTCCCCTTCCCTTCGACTCCCCCTTCTGGCCTCGCTCGTCCTCCTGGGATGCTCGGGCGACAAGAGCTCCGGTTCGGAGGCTGCCAACGGCAAGCAGGGCCCTGTGGTGGCGCTGGTGAATGGCCAACCCGTGACGGCGGAGGAGGTGGAGGCGAAGCTGCGGGAGCAGCCGGCGTTCATCCGCGCTCGCTACGCCACGCCCGAGAAGAAGAAGGAGTTCCTGGACAACCTCATCCGTTTCGAGCTGCTGGCGCAGGAGGCGCAACGGGCAGGGCTGGACAAGGATCCGGAGATCCAGGCCACTCTCCAGAAGGTGATGGTGCAGAAGCTGCTTCGCCAGCAGCAGGAGGCCACCGGCACGCTGTCGGAGACCGAGCTGCGCAAGTACTACGACGAGCACCTGTCCGAGTTCGTCCGTCCGGAGCGCGTGCGCGTCAGCCACATCTTCCTGCCCGCCGTCGAGGGTGACACCGCGAAGCGCAACCAGGCCCGCGCGGCGGCCACGAAGTTGCTGGCGGACGTGAAGGCGAAGTCCGCGGGGGCCAATACGAGCGCCTTCGAGCTGGCGGCGGCGGAGCACTCCTGGGACAAAGCCACGAAGTCCGCCGGTGGGGACCTGGGCTTCCTCTCCCGCGAGGAGCTGACCCAGGCCTGGGAAGCTCCGCTGGCGGCTGCGGCCTTCGCCATCACGGCGGACTCGGGCGTGGGCCCGGTGGTGGAGACGAGCAAGGGCTTCCACCTGGTGAAGCTGCTGGGGCGGCAGCTCGGCACCAATCAGGACTTCGACTCCGTGAAGGCGCGCATCGAGAGCCGCCTCCTCTCCGAGCGCCGGGCGCGCGCGCTCGACGACTTCATCGCCGGATTGAAGTCCAAGGCGAAGATCGAGGTGCGCGACGACGTGCTGGCCCAGGTCAAGGTGGACGCCGAGGGTGCGCCTGCCCTGCCTCCCACCTCTGACGCGCGGCAGCCGTAGCGCCCTCGTGCGCGGCGCGCCAGTCCCGGGACGGCTCCGGGACGCGTGTCCGACGAGATGAAGGAGGCCATGAGCGCGCCGGCATCACCGGCGCGAAGTTCACGGACGCAACCGGCCCCGACCTTCCACTCAATTCTGGATGTGGATGTGGGGACCGCCCCAGACCTTCTGTCCCGCCGGGCACCTCGCGGATCGGGGTGGCGGGGCTTCAAAACCGGTGAGGGGCGCTGAGAGACGTCCCTGGCGAGTTCGATTCCCGTGCCATACCGCCACCTGCCCTCAACGGGAGACGCTCAGCCCCAGGGCCGCAGCCAGAGCAGGTACCCGGCGAGCCCCAGCTGCACGGCCAGGGTCAGCAGTGCGCCCACCACCTGCACGCGACTGGCCTTGATCAGCCCGAACGCATGGGCCAGCCGCGCCACGAGCAGCGCGCCACCGAAGGCATGGAGCGCCATCGAGCTTCCGCCGCACAGCTCGGCCACCAGCAGCAGGATGAGCGCCAGCGGAACGTGCTCCGCGTTGTTCCCGTGCGCGCGGATGGCGGCAATCAGGTCGGCGTGTCCTCCGTCGCCCCGGAACACGTTGTGCTTGCCGCGCACTCGGCTGACGTTGACGCCGAGCCCTACCGTGAGGAATGCGTTGAGCGCTGCGTAGAGTGCCGTCACGGGGACCGCGAGCAACGTCGTCCCGAGCAAGGTGTCGGTCAAGGGTGTTCCTCCAGCTGCGAGAGGCCGGGGACCGTATCCGCCAGACCGCAGTCCGCCCACGGATTTCTAGGCGAAGTGCCAGCACACCCCGGCTGGGTCGATCAGGTGCACCTCGCGCATGCCCCACGGATACAGCGTCGGCGCCTTGGCGCGGACGCCCGGGTAGCGCTCCAGCACGCCGCATTCCTGAAGGTGTCGCCACCACGCATCCAGGTCATCCACCCGGACGAACATCATCAAGTTCTCCTGCACGGTGGGGTTGTGGAAGTCCTGGAGGAGGAAGACCGCCGCACCGAGCTGGAGCTCCGCGAGCCCCTGCCCTTCCCAGTTCACCGTGAAGCCTAAACGACCGATCACGATTCTCGAACGGTCTCATGCTGCGCGTCGAGCGGGGCCGGCGCGCAGCAGCGGGCTCGCGGTCTGCTGCGCGTTGCGAGCTTCCAGGTAGGCATCCACCTCGGCCATGAG
>NZ_JAAIYA010000028.1 GCF_010894405.1 Pyxidicoccus caerfyrddinensis | reverse complement strand
CCGAAGGCTCGTTACCGAGGCACGCGCCGCAACCTCTTTGACCTCAGGCGACTCGCGGTCGTCCAAAACCTCGAGGTCGCCGCGCGCTACCAGCACGCGGCGTGACCTAACCTGTTCGGCGCTCTAGCGCATCCTGTGCAGGGTGAGCACCTGGGTGAACGTCCTGTCCCCATTGGGGGTGGTGCTCAGCACGCCACCCACTCCCAGATAGTCGCCCGTGCCACCGATGATGGGGATGAGCGAGGTGCCGGTCTCCGCCTCGCGGCCCGCGACGGTGATGGTGCCGTCGGCCATGGTGAGCGTCCACTGGCACTCGCTGAACTGGCCAGGCAACGTCCGGATGCAGTAGCCGCTGTTGGAGCCAATGGTCTCCCGGGCCTCGTTCAGCAGGGGCTGGTCGAAGACGAACATGTCGCCCGGCGAGTCCCCTGGCGCTCCAAGGTCCACCGGTGAGGCAATGCCACTGCGGGCATCCGCGATGGTGGTCAGCGTGTTGGTTTCCTCCGCGTGGGCGCTGGAACAACCCAGCAGCTGTGCGGCGGCGGGTACCGCGAGAACGGCCATGAAGCTCAGCTTGCGCATCGTGTCTCTCCTTGGGATTGGATCTGCTTGGGTCGGGCGGGTGTGAACCAGGCCGGGACTCATCTTCAAGCGCTGACGCCGCTCGCGAGCTTCGATTTGGCCATGAACTGCGAGAACGCGCCCAGGAATTCTTCCATGGACACCGTGCCGCTCCTGTCGAGGTCGCACAGCTGCAAGAACGCGTCGACTTCGTCGTCGTGGTAGCCCTTCTCGCGGAACTTGCTCATCACCTCCGACACGTCCAGGACGCCGTCCTTGTTCGTGTCGATCTCAGTGAAGATCTGGAACATCGAGTCCCTCATCATCGACTTCAGGATCGCGTCGCGGAGCTCGAACTCCAGCACGTCCAGGAAGCTCCCTTCGGGCGTCGACAAGAGCCACGGTGCCATCGTCGTCGACCGGAGCACCGTCACCGTGGAGCCCGGCGACGACGAGACGCCGAGGCGCCGCTTGAAATCCTCGATGAACGTCTTCCCGTAGTGCTCCTCGCTGAAATCGGTGGTGCTCACGATCATCCCGTAGCCATAGATCTCGTCCCCGGGATCGATGCTCAGGAGATCGTAGACGGCCTTGTTCAACCGGTTTGCCTGCTCCAGATTCGTGTTGAGCGAGCCATCCGGGTTCCTGAAGTTCACGGCATAGGTCAAGATGTTCTGATCCGGTCCGAGCTCGGGAAGGAGCGCCATGGCCTCGGGATCCGACAAGAGCTCGTCTACGCTTCTTCGGTTGATGCGCTCGTGGATGAACCGCACCTCTGCCTCGACGTCGCTACCCGAGACCTCCGCCGGGAGCCGTGGCCCCGTGAGTCAGGGAACATGTCGCCTCGGCTGACGTGCCAAGCTGGCCGACCGGGGCGAGTACGTGGCCAGCGAGGCGAGCTTCTTTTGCGCCCATGCGCCGCTGTCACCGTAGCTGGGGCGAGAGTTGTTCCAGCAGTCCCCGGGCATCTTGGAGGTCCACGGCCTGAGGTTCCACTCTGGCACCATGGCAGGCTCTCACCAACCTCCTGCGGGCCTGCTCCTTCTTTCCCTGGTCGCGCAGCAGCCGCGACAAGGAAACCGTCGCCCGCAGTTCGAGAAGCGCGGCCCGCTGGCGGCGGGCCTCGATGCGGGCCCGGAGGAGGCACCGCATCGCCTCAGCGTGCATGCCGCGCAACCACAGCAGCTCGCCCCGGGTCCGGTGAAGCTCGGGCACGAGGAAGCGAATCCCTCTCTCTTTCATGGCGTCCAGAGCCTCCTCCACCGAGGCCAACCCCTCCCGTACCTGTCCCAAGCTCCCCAGGACCTCCGCGAGCAGGCTCTGGAAGTAGGGAACAAAGAGCCAGCTCTCCATCCGCCGCCACTGCTCGAGAGCGTCGCGCATGACTTCGACTCCCTCCTGACGCAGCCCCAGCTCTGCCATTGCCCATCCTCGAAGTACCCTCGCCGCCTGTTCCATGGGCTTGAGCCCCGTCCTGGACGCCAGGGACATGCCTTCCTCTGCCCACTCCAAGGCATGCCGGGCATCCCGCTGGAACCGAGCGATGCCCGCCAGAAAGATCAGCGCATAGACCAGGGTCGCGGGCTGATTCAGCTCTCTGGCTCGCGTCAGGGCCGCGAGGCCAGACCGCCATGCCTGCTGCACGTCGCCCAAGAACAGCCGCATGTAACAAATGAAGATGGCATCTTCCACCTGCGACTCGAAATAGAGCGGAGCGATGGGGGCATCCAGGTACATGTCTTCGCTGGAGAGCGCCCTCGCCCGGTCGATCAGCTCCAGACTCCTGACGAGTTCTCCCCTTTCACGGAGGATGATCGCCAGGAATCGGTAGGCCCGGGCAGTCAGCGCTGCATCCTCCCGTTTTCTGCCCAGGGACAGGAGCCGCTCCGCCAGCTCGCTCGCCGGCAAGAGGTGCCCCCCGACGATGAAGTAGTTGCACAACCACATCCACAACTGGTCGAGGTACGGGAGGGACTCTCCCTCCCGGTCGAACAGCTCCAGCGTGCGAGCGTGGATCTGCTTTATCTCAGGCACGTCGTAGCCCTGGGTCCGCATCAGCGAGATGCCGAGTGCATTGAGGAGCTGCATCTCCTCGGCACTCCGTTGCGATGCGTCCGGAAGCGCGCGTAACAGCGCCAGCGCGTGCCTCACATGGTCGATGGCTTCCAGGATTGCCCAGCGCTGGAAGGCGAGCTCCACGGCCCGCGTACGGTAGCGAAGTGCCACGACCTTCTCCCCCGCCGCGGTGTAGTGGTGGGCGAGCACCTCGGGCCGGGTGTCCACCACATCGGGGAACCGCACCTCCAGGACGTGGGCGATGTGCCGGTGGAACTCCCGCCGCCGCCGACGCGGAAGGGAGCCCCATGCCACCTCCTGCAGAAGCGCATGGTGGAACTGATAGCCAGGCTCGGAGGAGTCGTCCTGCGCCAGGATTCCGGCCGTCACCAGCGCCTCGAGGTCCTCTCGCAGCTCGGCTTCGCTCCGTCGCGTGAGTGCGGCGAGCAGGGGTCGAGTGAAGCGGCGGCCCACCCCGGCTCCGAACCAGAGCAACAGCCGCTGCCGGGGCGGGAGCGCGTCGAGCCGGCTCGCGAGGAGCTCATGGAGGGTGACCGGGATTGACGCAGGGTCGCAGTGGAGAGCCTGGCGGGTCATCTCCACGATGAAGAGTGGGATGCAATCCGTTCTCGCCACCAACTGTGAGACCGTCGCCTCCGGCAGCATCCGCTCCCGAGCCGCCTCCCGCACCAGGTGCGCAGCGGACTCCTCCGACAACCGGCCGAGCTCCAGGCGATGGAGCCCCAACCGTGGCGCCCAGGGGAGCTGGAACCCGGTGCGCGCGCTGAGCACGACCAGGAGCCGCTCCCGGCTGACGGAGCCCAACAGGCCTTCGAGCAGCTCCAGGGTGGACGGGTCCGACCAATGCAGGTCCTCCAACACGGCAAGCACGGGCCCGCGCTCCGTCATTCGCGAGAGCAAGGCCCGAAGAGCCTCAAGAATCTTCTGCCTTTCCTCCCGCTGCGGGTCCACTGGCTGCATCGGCGGTGAGGCCTCCTCAGCCGGCGCTGGCGACAGCAGGGAGATGAGACCGTCGACGTGCCGTGACTCCAATCTCCCATCGCCGAGCATGCCGAGGGCCTCCAGCCGCGACAGGAGCTGGCCCTTGAGCTCCCACGGCTGTAGCGCCCGAGGCTCGAGCTGGAGGAGACGCCACAACAGTTCGATGACTGGAGCGAAGGTGCTGCTGCCGAGCTGTTCCCAGCACTGCGCCTGGAAGAGGAAGGCGGGTTCCGGGGAAGCGCGGCCGAGCAGTTCCTGGATGAGGCGGGACTTGCCGATACCTGCCTCGCCGGAAACGAACACGAAGGAGCCCCGGCCTTCCTGAGCCTCCGCCCAGCGTCCGAGCAACGCCTGGAGCTCGCGCTCCCTTCCGACCAGGCGGGTGAGGGTCCCGGTGGCGAGTACCCGCTGGAAGCGAGTCACCGCCTTCCGCTCGCGCAGCACGCGCCAGGAGTCAGGGAGGTCCAAGGGCTCGGTGTCGAAGGTGCCGAGCACCCGCTCCCTCGTGGTCCCGCCGAGGACCACGCCTCCGGGGCCCGCCTGCTCCGCCAGCCGAGAGGCCCTCCGGGGCGCCTCGCCCTGGATGGCGGGGCCTGCTCCGGGTGTCCCCTGGGAGGGGACGGTGAAGACCATCGAGTCGGTGTGGATTCCCACCGCCACGCGGAGGGAGGGGCCCGGGCCGCGGGCAGGCTGTTCCCGGAAGTACCTCTGCAAGTCGAGTCCCGCGCGTACCGCGCGCTCGGAGTCGTCCTCGCGGGCTACCGGATAACCGAAGCAGGCGAGAACCTCATCTCCGAGGAGATGGGTGACGAAGCCCCCATGTCGCAGAATGACCTGCGAGCACCCGCGGTGGAAATCCTCCTCCATCTCGAGGGCGTCCTCGGGGTCGAGGCGCTCGGAGAGACGAGACCGCCCCACCAGCCTGCACGACACGAGCGTTACCTTCCGGTACTGGGTTCCCAGTGCATGGGGCTCCGCACGCCACGGCCCGAGCTGTTGCTCCAACCGCCGCAACCACTCGGCCAACGTGGCCGCGCGGGACAGCCGCCGAGGTGCCTCTTTCTCCAGCAGCGCGGCCACGAGCTGTGCGACTTCCCTGGGCACCTCCGGGGCTCGCTCCCGAACCGAGGGCACTGGCTCGGAAGCGATCACCCCGGCACGCAACTTCTCCAGACTGGGGCCTGCATAGGGCAGCTCGCCGGTCAGGAATTCGTAGAGCATCACCCCCATGGACCAGAGGTCGGTGCGCGCATCCTGGGGTTCCCCCCTCCACTGCTCCGGTGCCATGTACGCGGGCGTTCCGGCCATCGGACGATGAGGCACGCCTGCGCCTCCGAGGTCCATGAGTTGAGCCAGTCCAAAGTCGAGCAGCTTTACCGCGCCCTCCCGGGTCAAGAAGACATTGCTCGGCTTGAGGTCCCGGTGGATGAGGGAGCGCTCATGCGCATGTGCCAGCCCCCTGGCCACGCAATGAAAGATGCTCAGCGTGCGCAGCAGCCCCGGCCGCTCCCGCTTCAGCAGCGAGCCGAGCGACTCCCCCTCCAGGCACTCCATGACGAGATAGGGGACGTAAGGCGCTCCTGGTGCATCGCGCCACTCGCCGATATCGAAAATGCGAACGATGTTTTCATGGTCCAGCCCGGCGATGGCCCGCGCTTCCTGACGCAGCATCGCGACGAGCGCTTCTTCCGTCTCTCCCGTGCCAGGTGGCATGAGGAACTTGAGGGCTACGACACGCTGCAGTTCCTCGTCCCACGCGCGGAAGACCTGCCCCATGGCACCGCCACCCAGCGCGTCGATGATTTCGAACCGGAGCCCGTCCCGGCCTCCGAGCCGTGTCCCAACCGCTGGCACCCGGAAGTGCCGCCGTGAGGTCCGGGCGATTTCCTTCAGGAACGCGTCATTGAAGTCCTCGAGTTCCTCCGTGCGCTCCCCCATGGGCCGCTCCTCGCGCCTATGAAAGAAGATAGGGTCTCGCCGCCTGCCTCCGTCAGGCACGAAGGGGAAGTGCGCGCGACGGTGCGCCCCAACGCTCAACTCCAGGCCGAGCGACACAGCCATCGAGCAGCAACTGGCGAAGAGGAACACGTGCGGCGACACCTTGGCCGTCTGCTGCTCCAGCAGGCGGGTAGACGAGTCCTCTTCTCACCCGTCAATCAGCGCGCCCCTCCCGCTGCTCCGTGACGCGACCGCCGTGCGGCTCATAGAGCGTGCGTGCGCTGTTCGCCTTGAGGAATTCCTCCGCGAGGCAGGGGCCGCCGCCCCAGGGCATGACCTTGCGCCAGATCTCGTTCCTGCGGTACCAGGCCCCTTCGTGGCGCTCGAACCGGTGGTTCTTCTCGAATACCGAGTAGACGTGCTCGGGCTGCCGGTCCGCCCTGAGGTCCCCCCAAAGGTCGACGTCCGTCATCCACAGGCGCAGTTGGAAGGTGGCCGGCGTGTCGTTCCTGAACTGGAGATCCACGTAGTTGTAGAAGATGGCGGCGCCCGTGCCGAACGGGATGGAGCGGTTCTGGTCCGGGAAGGGGTCGAAGCTGTGGTTGCTCCGCTCGACGACGGTCAGCGGGCTGTGCAGGACGAGCCAGTGGATCATGTTGGCGAGCTGGCAGATGCCGCCACCCACACCCGGCCGCACCTTGCCTCGTGAAAGCTCCATGCTTTCCACATACCCTCTCGCCCGGGTCGGGCGGCCTACGAGCTGGCAGAAGGAGAACGTCTCACCCGGCCTGATCAGGACGTCCGTCAGCGCCGGGATGGCGATGGCCAGGTTCTTGACCTTGTTGTGCTGGAGCCACATCTCGCTCTCGCCCAGCTGCTTCAAGAGCCGAGAGGCATGTCGCTTGACCCGGAAGGGCAGAGGCAGCTCCTGACGCACCGAGCACCAGCGCGCCGGGCCGAGGTACCAATCCGCGTACCTCCTGGCGCGATTCTTCCACACGGCCGCCTGGTAGAGGGCGGGGTGAAGCTCGCTGAGTCGCGCGGGTGGGCGAATGCCCAGGGACTGCAACAATGCACGAATCATCCCGCGCTCCTCGATAGGGCAGCAGCTTTCACATTGTTGAAGGGACAGCCCTGGGGCTGCTGGGCACGATATCCCCCGGTGATGTCTACCTCCAACCCTTCGAGCGGTCAGACTGCCTGGGTCGAAGCGCGCGTGTGACGTGAGGTGAGGGGAGGGCCCCGGGACTCTGGCGACAGGTCCCGGGGCCTTCTTCGTCTCGCTCCGCCCGAGAGGGATGCGGAGCGGGACGGGTGCGGCTACGGGACGACGTAGATGTCGCCGTTCGTCTGTACGACTGCACCGCCCACGACGTTGTAGACGTCGAAGAGGTCGGCGCTCTTGAAGCTCGCGCCCGCCGGCACCGCGGCCAGGGCCGGCGAGAGGGTCAGTTGCGTCAGCGAGGCGCTCACGAAGGTATTGCCGGAGACCGTGACGAGGTTGTCCGCGGGCAGGTTGCCGCTGTTCACGCTGGTGTCGGGCCGCAGCCACATGCCGGAGAGGAGCTGGTTGAAGGCGGCCGAGCCGTGGAGCGGCGAGCTGGTGATGGTGACGCCCATCGTGGTGTCACCGGGAGAGACCACGGTGCTGACCGTTCCGACGATGGAGATGAGCGGGGTGTGGCCGCCCGCTGCGTAGTGCGTCTGATTGTTGTTGTTGATGATGAGCTGGCCGTACGCCACGTCGCGGTGCTTGAGGAACACCGTGCCCGCGCCGCCGTCGCTGTACGTGGCGCTGACGCCCGTGCCTCCTCGCGCCTGCACCTGGGCGTTGGTCGTCGGGAGCGGATAGGTGAGGGCGCCGACGAAGCTCGAAGCCCCGCCCGCGCTGACCAGCGCAATCCGGCCGCCACCGCCCGCGCGCACGTTTCCGAGCGAGCTCGAGGTCTTGGCGTTCGCCCCGTTGGCGTTGATGGAGCCATTCCAGCCCGTGGTGTCGAAGCCTCCGCAGTGCAGGGAGACCGAGCCACCCGCGGCTCCGAACTCGGAGCCGGTGATCACCGCGCCGGCCTTGATGAGCGAGCTGCCACCCAGCGTGCAGGCTCCGGAGGCATTGAGCCGGAAGACACCGCCCCCGTTGCTCCGGTAGGAGAGGTACGACGGCGAGCCGCCCGTGGTCGCAGCGGCGCCACCGGGATACCGCGGGTCCCGATAGTCATCGTAGGCCATGCCGCGAACCGCCCCGGCAGCGTAGCCGCCACCGACGCCGCCGTGGCCCGCGCCGTAGCCGTTCGCCACGCCCGTCGCGGCCAGGGGGCCATTCGCCCCGAAGCCCCAGGCCGTCAGCGGCGCGCCCTGGGGATCGCACGCCATCGGATAGCCCAGCCCCGCGACATCCACCGAGCCTCCCGTGAGGCTGAAGGTGTCCGAGAGCGTCAGGTTGAGCCCGTACACCACTGCCGCGACCGGCGATGTCTTGAAAATCGGGGGGTAGTGCTTGAGGACGCCCGCGGTCTGCGAATAGCGCGCCGCCGTCAGCGCGTTGGTGGTCAGCGTGCCGCCCGACACGACCACGTCGCTGGACGCGACGATGGAGGGCACGGTGAGCGAGCCGCCCGTCACCGACACGTTGTCCGCGACGAGCGTGGCGCCCGCCACCGGAGGCATCGCCTGGGTGCTCTGCACGACATCCACCGTCCCGCCCGCGTACTGGATGCGGCCCGTCCGGTTGCTCGTCGTGTCGAAGAGCACCAGGCCGTTCACGGTCATCGTGCTCGCTCCGGGGTTGGTCGTGTTGCCCGACAGGACGTAGATGTCACCGTTGGTCTCGAGCAGCGCATTGCCGAGCACGTCGAGGTGGTCCAGCACGTCCACGCTCCGGAAGACCGCACCCGCGGGGACGTCGGCGGGGAGGGCGCTGGTCGTCAGGCTGCCCACCGCGTTGGTCGTGACGCTCACCAGGTTGGACGGGTCGAGCAGCGCTCCGCTCCCGGCGCTGATGTCGGGCCGCAGCCAGCCGCCCGCGAACACCCCGTTGTAGGCCGCCGACGACGAGGGCGTCGTGTTCTGCGTGAGCGCGGGGTTGTTGTTCAGCGGCGCACCGGCGTTCTCGTAGTAGGTCGCGTTGAGGCTGGTGCTGGCGACGGAGACCGGGAGCAGGGTGGCGCCCGCGGCGACGTTGGCGGTGAGGGTGCCGGCAATCGCGGGCAGCCGCGTCGTCCCTTCGTTCTGGTAATGCGCGGGTGAGTTGTTCGCGATGATGAGGTCGCCGTACGTCAGGCCGCTGTGCTTGAGGTAGAGGGTCCCCGCGCCGCCCGCGCCCATCACATAGCTGGAGTTGGCCGGCGCGCCGCCGAAGGCGTGCACCCGGGCGGTAAGGTTCGTCGGCGGATAGCTCACCGCGCCGGTGAGAGTCGCCGCGTCACCGGTGCTGACCAGCGCGATGCGGCCCCCGCCGCCAGCGCCCATCGGGATGGAGGAGTTTCCCGCGCTGCGGCCTCCGTCGGCGTTGAGGCTTCCCGTCCACCCCGTCGAGGTGATGCCCCGGCAGCGGAGGTTGATGGAGCCTCCGGCGCCATTGTAGGGAGAGGTCGCGATGATGGAGGCGGTGCCAGCCAGCACGCAGGTCCCCGACGAGGTGATGCGCGCGACGCCACCCCCGTGGAAGCCCGAGTAGGTGCTGTTGGTGGCGCCGGGATACTTCGGGTCGCGGTAGTCGCCATACGTCGGTCCCGCATTGCCGGCGTGGGCGTTGCTGGCCGCGGTCATGTTGATGCGGAAGTTGCCGGAGCCCATGCCGCCGTGGCTGGCGCCGTACCGCTCGTTGGTCCCGGCCAGCGCTGACGACGGCACGCCGTTGGCGCTGAAGCTGACCAGCCCGTTGCCGCTGCACGAGCCATTGGCAAGGCAAGTCATGCCGTAGCCCTTGCTGTCGGTATTGACCGCGCCACCCAGGAGGTTCCACGAGCCCGTGTTGATGTCCAGCTTGTACATGGCGGCGTTGGTGGCCTGCAGGTGCGTCACCGTGCCGCCGGTGATGAAGACGTCACCGAAGGTCTGCCCCACCGTGGTGGCATCGAACGTCACCGTGCCGCCCGTGATGTAGAGGTTCCGGCCCCCCGCGTGGCTGCCGGTGATGGTGACGTTGCCCGTGGTGACGGTGGTGCCGCAGGCGCCGGTGCAAGCGGGGCCGCCGTCGAACCTGCTCGAATCGAACGTGACGTCCGCCGTGTCCGGCAGCGTCACGGTGCCGTTCGCATCGGTGACGGTGGCGGAGAACGTCGTCGGCACGGCCAGCGCCGTGGAGCTCTTCGCCGTGACGACGTAGCTCCCGGCTCCCGAGTCCACCGCCGTCAGGCAGGTCGCGGACGGAGCATTGACGGTGCAGGCCGAGGTGCCCGGGCCGCCCAGGGCAACGAGCCCGTCGCTGCTCAGCACCTCGACGTGAAGCCCCGACCCCAGGGGCGCTCCATTCGAGTCGCGAGGCGTGACGGTGAGGGTGACGTAGGCGAGCCCGTCCGAAGGCGCGAAGGTCGCGGACGCGAGGAGTTGCGGCTGCGGCGAGGTCAGGGCGGAACACGACTGCGCGGAGTCGCCCGCGGCTGCGTGCTTCCCCTCGTCCTGGGGTGGAGGTGAACAGCCAATCAACGCGAGCACGAGCCAGACGGCTGGCGTACCTGAAAGTGACGGACGCATGGAGCTTCTCCCTTGAATGTGGAACAGCGGCCGGCTGACCGTGCTTCAGCCCTGGGCGCGGGCTGCCTGTATGCTTCAACCGGGTTGCAAAAAGGAAGAAGTCACTAGCTCTGGAGCTTCGCGGGCGCGTCCAGCGGCAAGCCGGCGGCAACCGGCAATGCGCCACTACAACGCGGGCACCGTCCAGCCTCGTGGGTAGATGAGGTAGGCCGTGCCTCCGGAGCGTGAGAGCCACAGCGGCTCCAGCTCCGAGCGGAGGTAGGTGCGCCGCACGGCGGAGTCGCTGGCGCCAGCCGGGTCGTTCACCACGGCGTTGCCGGCCGCGTCGAAGCCGGCGAGCACGATGAGGTGCCCCGCGGTGGAAGGGATGGGCGCGCCGGTCAGCTCCCCCTTGCCCCACGCGACGCTGAGGATGGCCGGCACCCCGGCGGAGAGCCACGGCTCCAATTGGGCGAAGCTCGTGAAGCGCGCCACATGGGCCTGGAAGCCCTGACGGGCCGCGTACGCCGTGTTGAAGGGCCAGTTGCCATGCCCGCCGTAGTACCAATCATAGACACCGCTGACGGTCGCCCGCACGGCCGGCTCGCATCCGCTGGTGTCTCCGGTCCAGTACTTCAACACCATGGCCGTGGACGTGGGGCTGCACCAGACCTCGCCGCCGTCCGGGTAGACCATCTGCGAGCACTGCGGCACCGCGAGCACCTGGTTCCACCGGGCGGGGTTGCCGGGCGGGACGGTGGGCCGGCTCTCCGGCGAGGTGGAGGTGGTGAGCGCGCTGGCGTGCAGGGTGGGCGTGGCCACGCCATCCACGCTGAACAGGCGCGTCTTCACCTGCCACGCGCTCGCGGCCGCCTTCTTGGAGGTGACGAGCAGCGTGTCGATGGCGACCCGCGCCACCGTGTCCGCCTGCGAGTCCACCGAGTGGCGCCTCACCGGGGAGGCATCCGAGGCCCACACGCCCAGGCTGAACCACTTCGTCCACGCGCCGCTCACCTGCACGCGGATGAGGGTCTCCACCCAGGTGCCCGTGGGAGTGGTGGCCTCCCACGAGGCGATGGCCTCGCGGAAGCCGAACGCGCTGCTGATGATGGGGCTGGTGGCCTCGCCCTGAACGAACGCGCCGCCGTTGTAATACGTGCCCCCGTAGTAGCCGCCCGGCCCGTAGGGGTCCGTGCCGGACCAGGCCTGGCCCGGGAACAGCTGAAGGGTGCCATCCGCCGCCCGGCTCACTCCGCTGAGCTGCCAGCTGAGGAAGTCGCCCCGGCTCGCTGCCCAGCGGGTAGAGGCGCTCTGGCCCGCTGTGGCCATCGCGGGGACGAGTGCGAGTGTCGTGACGAGCAGCGCGAGTACGGCGGACCTGGACTTCCTCATGGTGCCTCCGGGGTATTCAGGTCAGACGGTTATTGCGTGTTTGCTGCCCGGACGCAGCCCCTGCTTCCTCGTGGGCCTGCGGCCGAGGCTCTTGTGTAGACTTTCGTCAATGAGCTCTGTCTCAACGGTTCGCTGGGTCCTGTGGGGCTTGCTGGTGATGCTGCAGGGGCTCGCGACGGCCCGTCCTCCAGAGGTCCTCGCTCCCGCCGTGGGCGGCTCCGTCTATGCGCCGCTCATGCTCTTCCAGGCACTGGGGCTGCCTGTCTTCGCAAGGGGAGAGTCGGGCGGCTGGGCGCCGCCCTCGGTGCTCGGCTGGGTCCTGGTGGCCGTCGTGTGGGCCGCCGTGTGGTGGGGCGTGGTGTCGCTCGTGCTTCGCGCCTGGCCCTCGGCGGGCCTGCTCAGGTCCCGTTGATGAGCCGGAGGGCCAGGTTCGGGTCGAACTGGCCCGCCGGGGTGTTGGGCGCGATGCCGCACTGCCCGTCCGAATCACCCGGGACCTTGACCCACAACAGCATGTCGGCGCCGCCACCCACCTGTGACGTCACTCCCAGCTTGCGCCCGGCCGGGTTGCACCATTCGCCGTTGGAGCCATTGCCGTTGCGGCTGGTGTCCACCACGAAGGACTTCGTGTACCCGTAGCGGCTGGACAGCGAGGCATTGACGGAGCCGCCGTAGGACGTGGACTGGGCCGTCGTGTAGTAGTTCGACACGTTGAGGGAGAAGCCGCGGATGTTGCGCACGCCCGCCGACTCCAACCGCTGCGCCATGACGTCCGCGGCAATCCACTGGGCATTGCCGCCGTCCAGGTAGGCCCAGGTGTTCGGAGCCTTGTCGCGCAGTTGCTCGGTGGCGTAGCGCAGCAGGCCCAGTCGCGTCTGGCGCTCAGTGTCGCTGGAGAGGCAGTCGAGCTGGGCGACGGCATCCGGCTCAATCACGACCACCGCGGGGCGGCTGCCAATCGCCGCCGCGAAGGAGGCAATCCACGCGCGGTAGGCGTCCGGGCTGCCCGCGCCGCCCGAGGAGTGGCTGCCGCAGTCGCGGCCCGGGATGTTGTAGGCCACGAGCACCGGCAGCTTGTCGGCTGCGTCCGCGGCGCCGACGAAGCCGGACACCGCGCTGGTGATGTCAGGGTTCCAGTTCCCGAACCAGCGGGCCATCGGCTTGCTGGCAATGGAGGCCTGGATGCTCGCCGCCCGGCTGTCACCGGAATGGCTGTTCACCCACGTGGCCGGGTTGGATAGGGGGTCCACGTAGAAGCCGCTCGTCATGCCCAGCGGATTGCCCTCCGTGCTGAGCGACACGTCGTCGAGCCGGAAGGTGAACGCGCCCTGGCCGCCGAGCTGGAAGGTGACCTGTCCCTGTGCGGTGCCCAGGTTCGAGGTGAAGGGGAAGGTGAAGCGCTTCGCCGTGGACGTGAGTGAGATTCGCTGGTCCAGGGGCGCGGTGTACGGAGCGACTCCGAGCTGCACCGTGACGCGCACCGTGACGGGCGTGGACGACGAGGCCGTGAAGGCCAGGGTATAGGCCTGGGCGTTGTTGAGGGGAATTCCGTCCTGGCCCAGCAGCGCGTCCCAGGGGTTCGCCGTTCCCCCCGTGACGTCGGCGCGAAGCAGGGCGTTCTCCACGCGGAGTTGCGTGTTGGCGCCCTGCCACCACGGAGCCACCGTGCCCGAGTTGAACGTGCCGTTGGAAACGAGCTCGTTCAGCGATTGGGCTGCGATGGAGTCCGGGCCCGCCTCGGCGGGGGTGTCCACCGTGCTCGAAGTGGACGGCCCGCATGCCATGGCGACCCAGGCCAGCGCCGCGCCCAGCAGCGCGGCGCGGTTGCGGAGAAACACACGGGAGACTTCCAGCGGAAGACGGGGCCTGCGCACGGTTTCCATGAGGGGCGGTCCATGTTCTCGGGGGGAAGAGCCAGACGCTTCGAGGCACGGTGCCTCGCATCAACAGGACACACATCATGGTGCAACGGCGCATTTTTGCCCTGGGCTCGGAGGCCGTGCGGAACGCGGCCCTGACCCGGCATCTTGTCACCCGCAGTGAACTCCTGGCAGCCTGTGGGAGAACCCTGCTCGGAGGAGCACGACACGATGAAGCGATTCCTGATGACCCTGGTGGTAGGCCTGTGGGTGGGCGCGTGCGGTGGAGTGATGACGGGCGATGAGCCGGGGGCGGAGGCCACGCCGCTGGAGCAGGCCGACCAGGCGCTGCGCTGTGGCTTCTGCGGCGACAACTACTGCTGTCCCGGTGTCGAGTCGAGCGCCACCTGCCCGAACGACTGCGGGCAGCCCTTCTGCGGCGATGGCGTCTGCAATACCAACGAGTCCAGCGCCACCTGCCCGAACGACTGCGGCGTTGCGCATGTCTGCGGCGATGGTGTCTGCAACGGGGGGGAGACCGGCGCCACCTGTCCCACCGACTGCGGCTCTCAGTACTGCGGCGACGGCATCTGCAGCACGGGAGAGGGCCACATCAGCTGCCCCGCCGACTGCCCCTGCGGACCGGGGAAGTGCTGGTAGCGGTGTGACGTGTGCGCCGGGGCCCGGTACCTCGGGGCTCCGGCCACGCGGGACTGCTTCAGTCCGCGGGGCTCGAGGTGGCAGGGCGAGCGGGCGGGAAGACGGGCAGATAGCACCGCCCGTCGTACGTGTAGCCGTTCTCGTCGCAGTCCTTCTGGGCCAGGTCCAGCCTCAGCCAACAGCCGCCATTGAGGGACACCTGCCCCCTGCGTGGGCATCGGCCGGTGGCATCTGGCCGCTGCTGTCCAGGGAGCGGCTTGGGTGGCACGTCCACGGCGATGGTCGACCACACGGACGGTGCCGCGTTGGAGGGCAATGGTGCCGTCAGGGCTGAGTCCCCGACGGCTACGGTGCCACCGTCCTTCTCATCCACCTGCGCCGAGACGGGCGCGTCTCCGGGCCACGTACTCAGCAGCCAGGCGACTCCCAGCATCAGTGGGGCTCCCACGCCGGCCGCGATGCTCCAGTGTCGTCTACGTCCACTCCGGGCCTGGAGCGAAACGCGCCGCGAGGATGCACTCACGTCCACGGGCCGCGCCGCCTCCAGGTTGAAGAGAGGCACATCCGCCTCCGGCCCCGCCTCGCATGCGGCCTCGTTCAGCGCCCCGGCCAGCTCGTGTGCGTTGCCACGCGCCTCCGGATGCACGGACATCATTCGGGCAATGAGGTTGCTCAGCTCCACGCAGCAGCGGCCGTTGAGGACTCGTGGAGCGCGGGGACCCGGGCCCTTCAGGCTCCAGACGCGAGCTCCGTCGACCGTCAGCCCCAGTGAGGGAGGGTACTCGCCAGTCACCAATCGCCAGGCGGTGACGCCCAGTGCGAAGACGTCATCCGCGGGCCCGGGTGCGTAGGGCACGGCCGGGGCAGGGGCGGGGGGCATCACGGTGCGCCACGCCTCAGGCGAGCGGTATGCCGGCGTTCCAGGAGGGAAGGGAGGCCAGCTCAGCGTGGCGGCGCCCACGTAGTGGCCGGAGCCGAAGTCGGTCAGGAAGACCTGACCATCCGCATTCCTCACGAGAATGTTGTCGCCCTTCACGTCCCTGTGAACGCCCCCTGCTGCATGCGTGGCCTCCAGCGCTTGCGCGAGCCGGGCGAGGAGTGAGAGCACCTGTCGGGAGGTGGGCCGGTGCTGCCTCGCCCAGTCATAGAGAGACCTGCCTTCGACCCACTCCATGGCGAGGTAGGGGTAGGCAATGCCAGCCGGGTCCTGCCATTCGCCGTGCCCCACGAGGCGAGGAACGTTCGGATGATGGAGGCGGGAGAGCAGCTCCGCCTCGCGCGCGAAGCGTTCATCCCGAGGATGCAGGGCCAGCTTGAGTGCGACAGGCGCCGTGGTGCCCTCCGTTCCGATGGCGCGATAGACGGCGCCGTGGGCTCCACATCCACGCCGTTCCAGCACGCGCCACGGCCCCACCCGTGTGCCCAGGTGAAGCCGTGCCGGGTTGAGATATCCAGGCGCCATGCGTGTCTCGCGAAGGGGGCCGCGGTCAATCCGCGCGCCGCGAGCGTACCCCAGCCTCGGTACCTGTCAGCGAGACCTGCGGGTTTGCCGCATGGGAGTAGCCTGGTTCCTCTGTCGCTTCCCAACGACCTCGCCCGAGCAGCCCCACCGCGCGTCCAGGGCATGGGGACGTTCCCGGTGCGGGCCCATGCCGTCGTGGAGGGGTGGTGAGGTCCATGGGCGAGGTGCGGGAGAAGAGCCCGCACTTTGCCTTCAAGAACGTGGCTCCGTTCGTGGCGTTCCGGATGCGGCCGAGGAATGAGCGGGGCGCCTCGGCCCCGCCTCGTCCTCGGCCCGTCCTCCGGTGTGCTTCAGGGGCAGGTGCAGCCGCCACCACACGCGTGCTCACGGTAGCAGGCGACGCTGCCACATGCGGCGGCGCACAGCTCCGACGTGTTGTAGTACCGGCGAGTGGTATCGCAATACCACTTGAGCGGGCAGATGGCCTGCTGCGTGACGTCCCCCTCGGGGAGCTGCGCATCCACGGAAATGGACTCGGATGCGGGAGCCTGTTCGGGCTCGGACATGTCGCCGCCGCAGCCCGCCATGGAGAGGGTGAGGCCCGCGAAGACAGCCAGCAATGAAGAGGTGAGTCGCATTGGAAGAGCTCCTGGGTTCCACGAGGTTGGATTGCAGTTGCCAGGTTTTTCTGGCTTTCACAGCTTACGCCAGGTGCGGACGTAGCTGGAGTCGCTTCCGCCGGAGGAAGCGGTGAAGCCCGGACTTCACGGGCACACCCAGATGGTGCCGTTGCAGAGGCAGGCCGCGGGCCTGCCGACCATGGAGCACTGCTGAATCGCCCCCTGGGTCTGACACGCCGTGGAGTCGATGTCCGCGCAGTTCGGCCTGAGGGCGAGTTGCTCGGTCGTCGGCGCGTGCTCCTCGGACTGGAGCTCGGCCTCGGGCCCACCACAGCCCAGCAGGGACACACTGAACATCACCGCTACCGCGACGAAGACATTCTTCACGAGACACCTCGGACGGGTTGAGTGAGACGGCTCAAGCCATCCCAGGCTCTCTCGCCAGTCTGACATGTCTCGTGGCCGCCCTGGCCTGCTGACGAGCAGCGCCGCGTTGACGGCGTCCCTCAGGGGAGCGTGAGCAGGTCCATCAGGAAGTCCACCACCGTCTCGAATGGGCCCATCGCGCCGGGGAGTGGCGCCCCGGGTGCGGAGGACTGCACCGGTGGCGGCGGGGGCTGCCAGCGGGGCAGGCTCTCCGCGCAGTGTGCGCAGGCGAGCCCGGTGGTGACGCGCGTGGCCTTCTCGAACGGGTAGCGGTCCTTGCAGCCCACGCAGACGAACTGGAGTGACTGCGTGCCGGGCCGGCGCTGCGGTTCCCGCTGGGCGCGCCGGAGCTGGTTGTCGGTGACGAAGCACCCCGCGCAGGTGATGCAGGACAGCAGCTCGAGGCCGTCCACCCGCGCGGACCACAGCAGCCCCGCGCAGCCCGGACAGCGCCCGACGGGATGGTCCCGGGTCAGCTCGGGAGCCCCCCGCGCCCCGGAAACGGGGGCGAGCTCGTCCCGGTCGACCCACGTCGCCTCGCACGAGAGGCAACGGTCGAGCTCCAGGCGACCGTGGAACAGCACCTGCAACGGCTGGGAACAGGAAGGACAGGTTCGAGCGGGCATCGCGGCTGCGGGCGAGCGTAGCAGGGGATGCGCCCGGGTGCCCCGTCCCCCTGCGTTGATGGCGACCGCGAGGTTCGCCATGCAGCCCTCGCACTGCGGGTCTTCTGGCGCGGGCATCGCGCCCGGAGACCCCATGCGTCATGCGCTTCGCGGGCCCGTCAGCGCGCCGCGCCCTGCGTCAGCTCAAGGAGCTGGTCGGTCAGCCCCTGCCAGTCCTCCGTAGGGCCGAGGGGCTCCAGGCTGATGTGAACCCTGCCGTGCCGCTGACGCTTGCGCCCATCGGCATCGAGGTGTCGGACTACTCGCAGCCCCTGCCGTCGCGGTCGGGCACCCAGTTGCAGTCGAAGGTGTGCACCTCGCCAGCGGCGCGGCCGCGTCCGGGGCCCGAGCCGAGCATGGTGTTCCAGAAGCGCGAGAGCACCGCGTTGAGGGAGTGGGCCTCGCCGCTCGGGGGCGTGGTGCTGTAGAGCAGCGCCCCGTGCACGTTCGGCTCAGTCGAGCCGTCGGCGCGCTGCACGACGGGGTCGCTCGGCGCATAGAGCCACTTCATGCGCGACGACGTGTTCCTGCCGGTGATGCTCATCGCCCGGTTCATGGTCTCCACCCACGTGGCGCGGACGGCGAGCTCGGCCGGGGTGTTGGTCGCCGACAGGTACGGCAGGCCGGAGTTGGACATGTAGAGCTGGTCCTGCCGGTTCTGCCAGACGAGGGTGGGCAGGTCGAAGCCTCCCTCGGACTCCGGCGCGGTAAGGATGTCGTAGAGCACGGGGCCGCTGATGCACTCGTGAGGCGGGTGCACGGGGTCTCCAGGCGTCCGCGCCGCCACGCAGGACGGCGTGAGCGAGGACCGCCACGTCGTCGTCAGCTGGCCGAAGGCCTCCAGGCCCGAGCCGATGCCCAGCACGGGGTAGTCGGGCTCGTCCCAGTCGAGCGGGATGTAGCCGGCGCCGGGGAAGACGAGCAGCCGCCCCTGCTTCGCCGCCCTGGGGAGCCGTCGCACGACGCGGTGGGTGTTGTTGAAGGCGCCGAAGCCGCCCGCCGAGCCTCCACGCCAGAGCACGCGCAGCGGCTTGCTGTCGTCCAGGCCATAGCGCTCCACGAGCACCGCGAGCATCGCCTCCACGTTGAGGGCGCCCATGTACCGCCAGTCCCGCTTCGTGCCCTTGTAGGTGATGTCGGGCGCGTCCAGGGCGGTGCCCGTCCACAGGTCGCTCGAGCAGTAGTGTCCGAGCACGTCGATGGCGCCGCTGAAGTCGTCGGGCTTCGCGGGAGCGCTCTCGCGCAGGGCACGGTCGGCGGGCAGGTTCACTGACGAGACGAGGTCGATGTCCCGGTTGCCGCAGCCTCCGTAGGGGCTGGTGCTGTCGAACGCGCAGAAGCCGCCGCCCTCCAGGCGGAGGACCCACTGCGTGAGGGGACTGCCGTCGGGCGGCGCGGGAGGAAAGGTGACCTCGAAGACGAACTCGTCGCCCACGTTGCAGCGTGCTTCCGTCCAGCGGGTGTCGCGGAGCGCGGGGCGCACGGTCTCCGTCAGCCGCCGGTTGGGATTGCCGGCGCGAGTGCATGAGGAGACGTCGTAGCCATTGCCCGAGGCCCGGCAGGTGGCGGAGCCGCCGGCCCACACGGCCGCGAGGCCGGCGCAGGCGACGGAGGTGCCCGGGGTGCACACCGCCGCCTTCGCTTCAGGGAGGGTGACTCCGTCGTTCGACGTGCCCGTGGTGTCGCTGGGGTTCTTCAGGGGCGGTTCTCCCGCACCGCAGGCGATGCAGGCGAGGAGGGTGGGGAGCAGGAGTGGGAAGGAGCGCATGCCCCGTCAACCCTCGCTCCGCCGTGAAGTTGCGGTGCGCCCGGCTCGACACGATGGCATGTGGCCTCGCTCGGAGACGGGCGCGTTCCGGGCCCTGGCCGGGACTCAGGGACCCGTCATGGACACGCTGTCGAGTCGCGGCCCGCCGGTTGGGCGTCAATCCCAAGTACCTCTACAAGCTCATCAAGGACATCGAGGCCGAGGCCGCTGACGCGGAGGGCTGAAGCCTTGCACGCCGGCTGCCGTCTTCCTGATGCAGTGGAGCGGCCCGGGCAAGGCGCCGGGGCGTGCTCCCCGGTGCCTCGTTTTCAGCTGCGCGGCTTCGTCACACGTTCAACTAGATACAGTCAGCGTAGCAAGGGTCGAAGCATGCGGTGTTGGTGGCGGAGCCGCACTGCTGACGACAGAATCGGGTGCAGATGCAGGCGTCGGTGTCACATGCCTGGGCGCTCACGTTTGAATCGGTCGACGGCTGCTCGCTCACGGGCGCCTGCGACTCATCGGGCACGGGTCCTCCGCAGCCAACCATCAGCCCGAGGACCGCCACGGCCGCCAGCCAGGTTCCTGCTCGCTTCATGTTCCCCATCCCTTTTGAGTTGCGCGGAAGTGCGCGGCCAGGAATCTAGACGGAATCTGGCAATTCGCGAATAGACGTAATGTTTTTCAAAGCTCGCGCCGCATGGACTCGAAGCCGGACTCAATGCCGAACCCGGTTGGCATGCCACGCCTCCGACCGGATACCGTATGCGCCACCATGAATGATTCCAGGGGTTCCCGGCAGGACAGTGGGTTCATCTTGGGCATGCTCTCCGGTGGCGTGCTCGGCTTCTTCGTCACCGCGCTCGTGCTCGGCGTGGGCGGCTACGCATGGCTGAAGAAGAAGGAGCGCGACGTCCGGAAGGGCTGGAACCTGGTTCCCGCGGTCGTCGCGGCCGTGGACCTGGCCGAGGGCACCGTCGTCGGATTTGAAAACATCTCCCAGCGCTCGGTGCCCGAGCAGTTCATCACCAGCTCGGTGGTCAGGCCGGACAGCGCCAGCTACATCGTGAACCAGCGCATCCTCGTGCCCGTGCAGGCGGGCGACCTGATGCTGTGGAGCCAGTTCGAGACGACGAAGCGGGACCTCTATCTCGTGGCGGTGCGAGACATCCCGGTCGGCGCGAAGCTGAAGGAGGAGGACCTGGAGCCCAAGGGGATGGACCCGAACACCCTGACGCCGTCCTACGTGAAGGATGCCGAGCGCCCGCAAGTCACGGGCCGGCCCGTCATTGCCGCCTTCCGCAAGGGCGACCCCATCCTCTGGACCCACTTCCGGAATGAGCCTCCGCCAGTCACTGGCGCCTCGGCTCCCTAGCCGGCCCCAGCGCGGGGAGCATTCGAAGCAGCTGTCTGGAGTTGACGAAGCGAGCGCGAAGGACGCGCTAAGGTGCCGCCCATGCGCGGTGAATGGACCTTTGCGACGAAACTCCTCGCGGCCGTGGGCGTCGTGGGTGCGGCGGGCTTTCTCCTCGCGTTGGACCTGGAGCGCCGTGACGTCCGGATGGTGACCAAGGCGCTGCCCATGCTCTGTCTGCTCCTGTGGCTGTGGCCGCCCCGGGAGCGCTATCCCCGATGGATCTTCTCCGGGCTCGTGCTCTCGCTGCTCGGAGACCTGCTGCTGGAGCTGGGGCCGACTTCGTTCCTGCCGGGCCTGGGGGCCTTCCTGCTGGCCCACGTGAGCTATGCCGTCGCGTACCTCACCGTGTCGCGAAGCCCCCGTCTGGCGCGGGCGCTTCCCTTCGCGCTGCTGGGCGTGGGTGCCGGCGTGTTCCTGTGGCCGGGCCTCGGGAACCTGGCGCTGCCCGTGACGCTCTATGTCGCCGTCATCTGCGTGATGGGCTGGCGCTCGGCGGCCATGGTGGGGAGCCCGGTGCTGGCGCGGCGAGCGCAGTGGATTGCGCTCGCTGGCGCGCTGATGTTCGCCGTCAGTGACGGGCTGCTCGCCGTGAAGCTCTTCGTGCGCCCACTGCCCGGCGCGAGCTACGGCATCATGTTGCTCTACTGGGCCGCGCAAGCCTGTATCGCCGTCTCGGCTCGCGAGTCCCTGGCTTCACCCTCCAGCGTTTCCTCTCCGGGGCTCGTGTCACCGGGCGCCTGAAGCGAGGCCCGGTACGTCAGGGGAATGCCGCCTGCGAGCGCTCGTCGAAGTGACGGTCCATCGTGTGTCGACCCCGCTGAGTCAGCTCCTCCGTGCTCGCATCATCAGGGGCCAGGTCAGTGCGGGGAGGACACGTCCGGCTGCGAGTCCGAGGCGCGCGGTGCGGGAAGTGGCCGCATCGGTTCGCGCTGCCCTTGCGTGAGGAGGTGCAGCTTCAGCTGGTGCCGGGCCCGGCGCTCTCGCTTGAGGAAGAGCTTGTAGAGGTACTCGGAACCCAGGGCGAGCCGCTCCGTCAGGGGAAGCTCTCGCACTTCGTGCAGCAGGTTCGCCGACAGCTCGGCCCGCCGCCGGAGGATGGCGTTGCCACAGGCGGAGGCCGCCGCACGCCAGGGGCCCTCCGGCCGGTCCACCAGGGCGCGCACGTGCGCCATCAGCGGGCCCGCGGCGGCTTCGTCTCCGGCGCGCAACAGCATCACCGGCGAGCGGTGGGGCTCTGTCGTCTGGGCGCAGAGCTGGACCAGCACCGTGTCGAGCGAATCATCGACGAGCAGCATGGCGCCGCCGGTGGCCGGACGCGCTTCGGGTGTGTCCACGACCCAGCCGCCGGTGTTGTACACGCGCACGCGTGAGCCGAGCTCCGGCAGCGCCACCTCTTCCGCCAGCGGGTGGTGGGTGTGTCCGTAGATGAAGATCTGCTCGGTGGGGAAGGGATGATTGCGGGCGCCCAGCTCCCGAGCCACCTCCGTCGCGAGCGGCCCTTTCAGGTAGTTGATGACGCCGTCGTCCACCTGTTGCCGGGAGTCGAGCGACTGGCGCACGTCGTTCTCCTCGATGAGGTCCAGGGCTCGCAGGAGAAAGGGCAACAGCAGGCGCTGGCGCAGGCGGCGGCCAAACTTCCGGCCTTTCAGCGAGACCAGCGCTCCGGCCAGGCGGCTGGCGAGCAGGACCTTTCCCGGGTCCGTCTTGAGCATGTCGTAGCTGCGTCGCACCCCCGCACCCACCCGGCCCTCGCGGCCGAGGCTGGACCAGAGGAAGTCGATCCACGCCGCGTTGTCCGTCTCCAACTGGGCAATCGTCGGTGCCTCCTCCGCCTCGCCGTAGATGGCCCGGGCCAGGGGCGTCATCAGCAGGTAGACGTCATCGGCGAAGTGGCCGTGGTGGGCGAGCAGCATCCGTTGTTGCCGGATGACGCCCATGTTCGGGTAGCCCACCACCACCCGCAGGTCGGGGTGGGTGGGATGGCGGTGACGCAGCATGCGCGTGAGCAGCGCGTTCTCGGTGGGCTGCTGCTCGGGGAGTGCCCCGGGAGCGGGGTGGAGCTCCGCGAAGATGAGGGTCGTCGGCGCGGAGGCTTCGAGCGGGTCATCCGGCGAGACGCGCATCATTCGCTGGGCGACGAGCTCGTCACGCGTCCCCGTCCACAGCTCGTGGTCGTGGTTGCCGGGGATGAAGACGATGGTGGGGGAGAAGAGCGCCTCGCCGTTCGCTGGAAAGAGCCGGCTGATGAACTGGTCGAACCCGTCGAGCGCGACGTGGGTGGGCGCGAGTGCGAGCTCGAAGATGTCGCCGACCAGGACGAGGTCGGGCTTGATGCCGGGAGGGTTGGCCCGCGCGACATCGCGCAAGCACGCCACCAGGCCGTCCAGCGCGTCGTTGGCCATGAGCGGCCGCGTGGCGCCATTGCTGGTCGGGTCGCTCAGTAGACTGTTGCGCTCCCCGAAGTGCAGGTCCGACAGGAAGACGTAGTGGATGGCGGCCATGTGTTCCCCCGAGGGGGACGAAATAGCCATCCGCGCGTGCTCCGAACAACCCGACCGGACGGACGATGGCGCAGCCGCCTGGCTCCGGCGCCAGGCTCGGATGACCCATGGCCGCGGCGGGTGTGCCGCCTCCCCGCGAGGCATCTTTTTCTTCCTCTCCACGACAATGGAAGGCTGACCGGTGTGGCCAGCCTGGAGGGGGAAGTTCCCGATGCCGTTTCGCAAGTGGTTGCTGGGCAGCCTTGTCGTCGTGTGCGCGGGGTGTGAGCCCGCGCAGGTGGAGTCCGTGGAGCGCGAGAAGCCCACGGCCCAGGTCCAGGCCGAGCGGCTCGCCGAGGTGCGGGGCTTCGACCTCCGGGAGGCGGCGCTGGTGGCAGCGCCGGACGGAGCGGGGAGCCGGCACGAGCTGTACTTCCAGGGCGTGCCCATCTGGGGCCTGGAGGCGAAGACGGCGCACGGGGTGACGCACCTCACCAACGCCCGCTTCGCGGCGGCCGGACACATCGAGACGAAGCCCCACCTCACCCAGGCCCAGGCGGAGGCCGCCGCCCTGGCGGAGCTGAAGGACCCGACCGGGCGCGTGGAGGCCACCCGGCTGGTGCTCGTTCCGCGCGAGGAGCGCCGGCGCAGGCCGGGCGCCCCCGCCTCCGGGCGCCTCAACGCCGAGCACTTCGAGCGGGTGGTGACGGACCTGACGCTCATCTACCGGGTGCAGATGTCCACCGGTGAGCCCGGAGCCGAGCGGGGCTGGATGGCGCGGGTGG
Source organism: Pyxidicoccus caerfyrddinensis (assembly GCF_010894405.1). Taxonomy (GTDB): domain Bacteria; phylum Myxococcota; class Myxococcia; order Myxococcales; family Myxococcaceae; genus Myxococcus; species Myxococcus caerfyrddinensis. The sequence continues at coordinate 151,294 of NZ_JAAIYA010000028.1, read as the reverse complement.
ACGCCCGCTCCGGACGGGTGCTGCGGCGGGACTCGCTCGAGGTCAACCTGCTGGGCGACACCTACCGGAAGGGGACCGGCTATGGCTCCTACTCGGGCACCCGGTCCCTCTCCGTCCTCTACGTGAGCACCGACTCGCCCCCGAACTGGCTCAAGGACCCGCGCGGCAACGAGTACCAGTACGCGTACAGGGCCTCCGGCAGCCGGACCCTCTCCTATGCGACCTATCGGGGCCCCGACACGAACTTCGGCAACGGGCAGCTCTACTCGTCCAGCGCCGGTGCTGCCAGCGCCAACGGTGAGACGGCGGCCGTGGATGCCTACTACGCCGTGAACATGACGTGGAGCTTCTACGAGACGCTCCTCGCACGGAGCGGCCCCGGCGGAACAGGCAAGGGCATGCGCATCCAGGTGCACTACCCCGGCGACAACGCGTTCTACCTCGCCTACTCCAACCCCCCGTCCCTCCTCGTGGGCTACGACGGCTACCCCAGCAGCGCCAGCGTCTGGAGGCCCCTGGCGACCACCGACATCATCGGCCACGAGCTCGGCCACGATTTCTTCATGAGGGAGGTGGCCGGCCTCCCCTCGAACTTCCCACAAGGCACCTCGGAGCTGGCCGGGCTGAACGAGGGCTCGGGAGACATCAGCGGGTTCATGACCGAGCTCTGCCGCGACACCGAGCTCTCGGGCCGGGCCCTGCTCGACATCGACCAGACGCCCCTGCGGAGCTCCAACCTCACCGTCGGGGAGCAGGCAGTCGTCGGCGCCCGCAACATCCTCACCCCGCCGTACTCCGAGTGGTTCGACGGCATCGGCGACGAGGAGGAGCACGCCGCGGGAGGCCCCTTCGCCCGGATGTTCCTGCTGCTGGCCTGGGGCTGCCAGGCCATGCCGCCTCCCGGCGCTCCGACCACGGGCTGGCACTGCCCGCGGGTGCCCGGCGGCTTCACCGGCACCGGGCCCCTGGCCGCGTCACGCATCTGGGCCAGGACGGTGGAGGCGCTGCCCATGGGCGCCGACTACGTCCAGGCCCGCCAGGCGGCGCTCAGCGCGGCGATGGCCATGGACGGCTACGTGGGCGGCCCCCTGATGCGGAAGGTGGGCTTCGCGTTCGCGGCCATCAACGTGGGCTTCCCGCCCGAGAACACCCCGCCCGCGGCCACGCTGAGCTGCCAGCAGGTGGCCGCGGACCTCGAGTGCACGGGCACCATCGCCGACGGGCAGACGCCCAGCCCGTCCCCCAGGGCGCCGGTGCTGGTGCTGGACGGCACCAGCACCCACACGATGCCGGGCTGGCAGTTCACCTACCGCTTCCCGGGCCTCGCGGCCGGCAGCCACACCGTCCAGCTGAGGGCCTGGGATTTGTGGGACAACGAGGTCACCCGCACGGTGACGGTCTCCATCGACAAGACGCCGCCCCAGGCCTGGTTCACCCGCTCCGGCCCTCCGAAGCAGCCCCTGTTCTTCGTCTCGGCCAATGACGCCTCGGGCATCTCCTCGGTCGACTTCCTCCAGGGCACCACGCTGATGGCCTATGTGGCGGTGCCTCCCTATGAGTACGGGTTCGACACCTCGACGTGGGCCGACGGCACGTACCCCATGGTCATCAAGGTGTACGACACCTTCCTGAACGTCACCGCCTTCAACTACCCGCTGGGCGTGGACAACACCCCGCCCACGGTGGCGTTGGCCGTGGGCACGAGCGGCCCGCCCTTCGCCGTCACGGCCACCGTGGCGGACGCCTCGCCGCTGGTGCGCGCGGACTTCAAGGTGGACGGGGTGCTCATCGCCACCTATGCGACGTCCTCGGCGTCGTACCCGGCGCAGTACACGCCCGTGGACCCGCTGGCCCACAACCTCTACGTGGAGGTGACCGACTCCTTCGGCAACACGCGCGTGGTGGGGCAGGCGGCGCCCCGCGACTTGAAGCCGCCCGACGTCACCTTCAGCGTGAGCCAGACGGCCACCACGGTGACGCTCAACGTGGGCGTCTCCGACACCTGCGGCATCCAGTACCCGTATTCGCTGTACGTCGATGGCACCCTGAAGGCCCAGCCCACGACGGACAGCCACGTGCTGGACCTGGGCACCTCCGTGGCGCCCGGAGAGCACTCGTTCCGGGCCCTCGTCCAGGACGGGTGTGGGAACACGGCGGACTTCCAGGCGGCGTTCACGAAGTCCGCCTCCCCGCCCGTCATCACCGGCATCGTCCGCGACGACACCCAGCCCAAGAAGCCGAAGTTCACCGTCCAGTGCACGGACACCGACGGTGTGCACCATGTCGAGCTGCGGGAGAACGGCGTGGTGGTCCAGTCAGACAACACCGCGCCCTACGAGTTCGTGGTGGACACCACGGCGCGGACGGACGGGAGCTACACCGTGCTGTTCCATTGCTCCGACATCCACGGGGTGGCGAGCACGCCGGAGACCCGGACGGTGACGGCGGACAACACCGGCCCCGGCATCACCAGCTTCTCCGTCTACGGCTCGGGCCGCTCGTATCAGGTCCTGGCCGGCTGCGTGGACCCGCGGGGCGTCCAGTCCGTCACCCTGTCGGGCGGGCTGGTGACACCGACCTTCAACGTCACGCTGACGCAGGCGCCCTACGGCTACCAGTGGTTCATCCCCGGCACCACGCCCATCCAGAGCGACTTCCCGTTCTACGTCACGGCGAAGGACACCTGGGGCAACACGTCCACGCTCAGCCGCCGGTGCTACCTGAACACGGCCTCCACCCAGAACGCGTACCTGACCTGCCAGCCGCTCTGAGCCGGGAATGACGCGGGCCCGTGGCTCGGGCCCGCGTCTGCATTCCACCCCGACACGGCGAGGCCGCCGCGGGGGTTACCAGGGCGTGATGCCGCTCTTCTCGTGCGACGTCTCCGTGTACGCGGACTTGAACACCGAGCCCGCCGCGTTGAGGCCGGAGCCGAAGGCCTCGACGGCGGCCTGCTTGAAGTGGCCGCTCTTCGCACTCTGGAAGGAGTCGCGGGCGAAGGTGATGGCCTCGCGCTGGTGCGCGTTGACCTCGCTGCGCTCGCCCTTCTCCACCTTCTTGACGTTGTCGATGACGCTCGCGCGGGAGCGGTCGGAGATGCCGATGCCGCTCTTGTCGAGGAGCTGGTTCACGCCTCCGACCTGCTGGCCGTAGTCGCTCTTCTTGCCGTGCGTGGTCTGATCGATCTGCTTGCGCGAAGGATTCTGGAACGTGTGGTTGCTCGTGACCTTGAACATGACTTTCCTCGCTCAGGGTGGCGGTGGCACCGCCCCGGTGGTTGGTTCTTGAAGTGATTGTCGGGGTATGTGGGCGGGAGTTGCTTCTGGACTTTCATCCGACCACAAAAGCCTTCATCTTCGGTGCGGCCATCTACCGGGCTGCGTCGGGAAGGTGCGCGAGAACCTGCTTCGCACGCGCGCTCAGCGCACCTTCGACCTCGAGCACCTCCACTTCGAAGGCGTAGGAATCATCGAGGAGGAGCTCCTTCAGCTTCTCGTCGACAGCCAGGCGCAGCTCCTCGTCGTCCGAGGCGGAGCGCGCGATCCGGTCCGGCCGCTCGAGCCCGACCAGGACGATCAAATCGAGCTTCCGGAGGGCACTGCATACGCGCGGGAGCCACGCCTCGAGGTCGAATGCGTCGCGGTCCTCGTGGGCCAACAGGTATCCGATGAAGTCCACCGGACATCGGTCGAACAACACGTCGCGAGGGCCCTCGTCCAGGTTGGCGATGGACCGTGCGAGCTGCTCTTCGAAGTCCTCGACCGACGGGGGGGCCGCGAACTCGTACCCCTCTTCTTCCAGCTGGTGGTACGGCTCATCCACCGTCACGTACGTGGGGAGGCGGTCGGACAACTCGTCGATGAGGGTGGACTTCCCCGCGCGATGAGTACCGGAGACAGCGATTCGCATGCATGAGCGCTCTAGCAGTTGGACTGACACGGCGTCACTCGGGGCGGACGCCGAGCCCGACAGAGCGCCACGGGAGGGTGCGGTCTTCGCTGGTGAGGAGAGCTCTCCCGGCGGCGTCCGTTGGGAGGGACATCGGCGCGATTTCCGGTCCGTCATGGTGGCGGCCGGGCGACTGACCCGGAACCATGATGGCCCGCCGTTTCATGGCGACGACCTGGGCAGGACCGGTGGCTTACGGCGCGCTTCCCGTCTTCAGGATGTTCGGGGGAACCGTCAACCCGCCCGACGCCCGCAGCAGGACATCTGCCCCTCCTCGACTTCAAGCCCGAGGCAGGCTCCGTTCAGACGGGCTGGAGTATCTGGCCGTCAATCGACCGTTTTCCTGCATCAATTCCCTCCTCCCCGGCTCATTCGGTCTGAGGGGAGCTACTCGGCTCCACGAAAGAAGAACTGGGACGGGCCAGCCCCCTCAAGCTGTTCCCTTGAACACGCACTGAAAGGGCACTTGGGAATGATGACAAAGGCAGGTTCGTGGCTGGTGATTTGCACCCTCGTCGTGTCGTCGCTGTGGGCCGCGCCAGTGGAGGCGGAGGCTGAGCCGGAGAGCTGCTTCGAGGATTGGAGCTCCTGCATGGGGTGGGCAAACTCAGAGCCCGTGGACTGGATTCAGGATTACAAGAGGGATTATTGCAATGGCGCCTACGGCGCCTGCGCCGGGTATACCGGCTGTGGCGACACCTTCTGTGACACGTATCACAACTGGGAGAACCATCAGTTCTGTCCGGCCGACTGCCCATAGTCGTGGGTAGAGCCCTTTCCTCCTTCGCTCGATTCCTGGAATGGCGTCGGGCCGCTCAGCCGATGCGCAGCTCCGGATGCAGGGACTCTCCCAGGCGGGCGCGCTGCAGCTTCCCGTTGGTGTTCCGGGGGAGCTGCTCCACCCGGTAGAAGTCGGCGGGGACCTTGTGCGTGGACAGGCGCTCTCGCAGCGCCTGCCGCAGCTCGCGCTTGGGAGGGCAGGGCGCTCCGGACCGGAGCTGGAGGAAGGCCGTGAGCGTGGTGCCGTAGAGCGGGTCCTCCCGTCCCCACACCGCGGCGTCCTCCACACCGGGCAGCTCGCGTAGGGCTGCTTCAATCTCGAACGGGCTCAGCCTCTCGCCACCGACCTTGAGCAGGTCGTCATTGCGGCCCAGGAGCGTCACCAGTCCGTCCGGCCCCAGCTCCGCGAGGTCCCCGGTGCGCAGCCAGCCATCCTCCACCTTCTCGCGCGTCGCTTCGGGAGCGCCGAGGTAGCCCAGCATCAGCTGGTCCCCGCGCACGCACAGCTCGCCCTCGGCGGTGAGCTTCACGGCGAGGTTGCCCACGGGGTAGCCGGTGGCCTGGCTCAGGAACGCGGGATGGTCACTGCGCAGGCACAGCACCCTGGGCGACAGCTCTGTCTGTCCATAGTTGGTGTAGACGCGGCTGGCGGGAAAGGCTCGCAACAGCCGCTGGCGCAGCGGTGGGCTCAGCGCCGCGCCCGCGGAGACGACGTGGGTGACCTCTTCCGTGCGCAGCGGTCCGTCTCCCAAGAGGCGCAGCAGCGTCTCATGGTGAGAGGGGACTCCACTGATCATCCCCACCAGCCGCCCCTCGTCGAGCAGCGCCTTGAGCTCCACCAGGTTGCCCAGCAATGCGGTGGGAAGGCCCGCCGCCAGCGCGGGCAGGAACTGGCCCAGCAGGCCGAAGGAGTAGGAGAGGGGAAGGAACAGCGTCTGTCCCGGCGCGGAGTCGAAGTCCAGCGAGGTCCGCACGGCGGCCACGTTCGCCTCCACGTTTCTCCGCGAGAGCTGCACGGCGCGCGGCGCTCCCGTGCTGCCGGAGGTGAACAACACCACCGCCGTGTCCGGGTGGTGAAGTGGCGTCACCGACTCGCTCCGCCAGGTGACGCAGAGGGCCTCGTCCAACTCGAAGCAGCAGCCCAGGCCCTGCCGCCGCGCTTCCACCTCCACGGCGGTCCACTCCGGAGCGAACACGGCCTGCGGGACTCCCGCCTCATAGAGGGCAAGGAAGCGGGTGATGAACTCCCGGCTCCGATGCGCTCGGAGGATTGCGATGCCTGGTGGCATGCCCCCGAGGCGGCGCTTGCGCGCTTCGACTTCGTCCCGCAGGGCACCGAAGGAATACGACTCGCCTCCGAGCGTGAGGGCCACCGTGGTGTCGGCCCGGGTGAAGGCATGTGCGGTGCTCATGCGCCGGTCGCCTGAAGACTGTGCAGCAGCGCGCAGGCCGAGGCGCCTCCCGCCCCCGCGGAGACGAGCAGGACGCGCTGGCCCGGCTTCAGCGGCAGCTGCTCCTTGAGGTGCGCGAGCGCGATGCCCACGCTGGCCCCTGACGTATTGCCGGTGAAGCGCACCGTCTCCACCACCTTCGCCGGGTCCACGCCCAGCTTCTCCGTCACCGCGCGCATCAGGTGCAGGTTGGCCTGGTGGGGTACCACCCAGTCCACGTCCGCCACGGTCAGCTCCAGGCGGCGCAGGAGCGAGGCCGCGCCCGCGGTCATGTTGTCCACGCCCTTCATGAACAGCGTGGCCCCGTGCTCCATCTTGAGGAAGGCCTTGGACGGGTCATCGTTCCGGTGGTGCGGCAGCCGCGAGCCTCCCGCCCGGATGGCGATGATGTCCGCCATGGACGCGTCCGCCGCCAGCTCACTCGCCACGAACTGGAAGTCCGCTCCCTCGGGGCTCCGGGTGACGAGGCAGCTCGCGCCTCCGTCTCCGAACAGGGCCGTCGTCGCCAGGTCCTCGCGGTTGAGGAACTTGGAGCGGATGTCCGCGGCGATGACCAGCTGGTCGCTGCCCGTGGACGCCGCGAGCGCCGCCCCCACGTGCACGGCGCTGGTGAAGCCAGCACACGCGGCGCTCAAGTCCAGCACGCCGACCCTGTCCAGCCCAAGGCGCGGCAGAATCAGCGGCGAGGTGGGCGGCGTGGGGAAGTCGCCGGACACGGTGGCCAGCAACACCTGGGTGATGCGCTTGCGGTCGATGCGGCACTCCTCCAGCAGCCGCAGGGCCGCCGCGGACGCGACGTCGCTGCACGCCTGCCCGTCCTCCACCCAGCGCCGCTGCTCCACGCCCGTGCGGTGCGTAATCCAGCTCGGGCGCGCGCGTGTGCCCATCCAGTCGAGCACGTCCTGGTTCGTCACCACGCGCTCGGGCAGCCACGATTTGGGCCCGAGCAGGTACACCGGCTCCGTGGGCTTGAGAAAGCTCATGTCCGCAACACTCCTTCCAGCCGGAACATCGGCAGACCGCCAGTGACGTCCAGCACCGCGCCGTTGATGTATTGGTGCGCGGACAGCAACGGGTCGAGCACCTCGCCCACGTGCTCGGGCGCGCCCAGTTGCCCTTGAGGGATGACGCCGCTCATCCGCTCCACGTAGCGGGGCTTCGACCAGTACTTCTTCGTCCGCTCCGTCTTGAAGATGCCCAGCCGCACCGTGTTGGCCAGGACGTTGAACTCGCCGTAGTCCACCGCCAGGTTGCGCATCAGTCCCTCCAGCGCGGACTTGCACAGGACATAGGCGCCGTACCGTCCCGTGCCGTTGACGGTGGAGACGCTGGAGATGAAGACGATGCGCCCCCACCGCGCCTCCACCATCGACGGCAGCACCCGGCGCAGCAGCCAGAGGTTGCCCATCAGGTTGGCCGTGACGTCCGCCTCCAGCGCGTCCTGCGGCAATTCGTGGAAGCGGTGGAGCGGAGGCCGCCGCGTCCAGGCATTCAGCACCAGTCCCTGGAGCCCCTGCGCCAGCACCTCCGCGAGCGCCGCTTCGCCGCCAGCCGGGGCCGACAGGTCCAGCACCAGGCCACGCGCTGCCAGCCCTTCCGCGCGGTAGCGGGCGAGCGTCTCCTCCAGGGACTCCGCCGAAGAGGCCGTCACGATGACCTCGTCTTCCAGCGCCAGTCGGCGGCGGGCGATGGAGCGCCCGATGTCCGAGCTGCCCCCGGTGATGAGCACCCTCATGACGCGCCCAGCTTCCGCAGCCAGAAGGCCAGGGAGGCGAGGCTCTGGAAGGCCGCCTCGGAGAAGTCCCGGCCGGAGATGCGCAGCGAGAACTCCTTCTCCAGGGCCGCCACGGACAGCACCATCATCAGGCTGTCCATTCCATACGTGGACAGTGCCTCGGACGTGCTCGCGGGGACTTCCTCCATGCCCGCGGCGCGCAGCGCTTTGCCAATGCGTTCGACCAGGTCCATGCCTCACCCCACCTTTCAGCGCTTCACCCAGTGCTGCATCGCGAAGGACAGGCCGCCGCCCACGCTCATCAGGAGCACCCCGTCTCCAGGCGCGAACAGGCCCTGCTCCAGGGCCTCGGACAGCGAGAACAGGACGGAGGCGCCGCCCACGTTGCCCACGCGCTCCGCGCTCCAGACGAGGCGCGCCTCCAGTCCGCCCACCTCGCAGACCTGCTCGACGAGCTTGCGATTGATTTGATGAGCCACCACCCACCGGACGTCCTTCAGGCCCCGGCCGCCGGGAAACATGGCTCCGAGCATCTCGAGGTAGCGCCGCAGCGCCTCCTCCCGCAGCCGCGTGCCATCACCGGCCATGCAGTAGCCGCCCGCCTCCAGCGTGGCCCGGTCCGGCGGCAGCCGCCCCGGTGTCGTGTACAGGTCCACCAGCGTGCCGTCGGTGGCGTAGAGGCACCGGCGCACCTCGAAGTCGGGGGAGACGGGCTCTCGCTTCAGCCACACGGCCGCGCCGCCATCCGCGAGGATGAACCAGGTCTCCTTCATGGCCGGGTTCATCACCTTGGACAGCGTCTCCGCGCAGCTCACCAGCACGTTGCAGTAGCCGCTCCCCAGCAGCGCTATCGCCAGGTGCAGGCTGGCCAGCGAGGTGGAGCAGCCCGCCTTCACCTCCCACGCGGAGGCGTGGCTCTCCAGTCGTCCCAGGATGGCCGCCGCCTGCGAGCCCGTGTAGCGGCTCGTCGTCGTCGTCCCGTGGATGAGGGCCTCCACCTCCGCGCCGCCGTGCCCGCCGAGAGCCTGCCTCGCGGCCTTCAGCGCCAGGGACTCGCTCGTCTCTTCGTCGTCGCGCGCGGGCGTTTCCGGCAGCCGCGCGAGGTAGCGCTGATGGAAGCCCAGCCGCGCCGCCACCTTCTGGCCCAGCTTCTCCAACACCTCGGGCGAGCGGCCCTGCTGCTCGGGGTCCAGCGCGAGCAGGTCCGCGTTGGACACGGGCTTGTCTCCCGGCAGGGCGCGGCCATGGCCCAGCACCTGGATGCCCAGGCGTGGCTCGAGGACCTTCATGACGGCCGCTCCTCGGAGCGGCGCGCGGGGTTGAAGTGCTCCCACTCGAAGTTCTCCACCCGCGAGTCCTCGGGCAGGGAGTCCTTCAGGAGCTTGTTCTGCATCCCAATCCAGCTGCGCGAGCCGATGGTGGTGCGCGGCCCCACCATGGCGCCGGCCGCGAGGAAGACGTTGTCGCCGATGTTCACCGGCCCCAACATCACCTTGTCCCCCAGGAACATGTGCCCGATGACGAGGACGTTCGCGCCCATCGTGCAACCCTTGCCGATGGTCAGCAGCGGGTAGTCCGCCAGCACCGCGAAGATGGAGGAGTTCACCCCGTACGCGATGCGCGCGCCCATCGCCCGCCAGTAGAGGTACTTGGTGGCGTAGAAGGAGAAGAAGAACGGCTGGAGCCCGGAGATGCGCACCGAGTGGCCCAGGCACAGCGTCATGAACCAGGCCAGGTAGTCCCGGGACATCTCCATCTTGTACGTGCCCGGCCGCATCCTCGGGATGCACAGGCGCACGAGCCAGCACGCCGCCAGGAACGCGCCCGCCAGCACTCCGGGAGCCAGCAGCGCCCAGAGCGGGAAGGCCGCCTGCTCCCAGCTCCAGCGCAGGTAGAGCGCGAAGGCCCACCACGCCAGCAGCGCGGGCGTCAGCGAGAAGGTCATCGTGATGAGGTCCACCAGGAGCACCCGCGTGAAGCCGAACCCCTGGGACTGGTGCTTGAACTTCCGTCGCGCGGTGCCGAGCGCGTCCACCGTACTGTCCGTCATGTGGCCTCCTGAGCCGGCGCGGGCTCAGTGCTCGGGGTTGACCTGGTACAGGGGGAAGTAGGACGCGACGCGCCCCTCCTCGACGTCGCGCGCCAGCTGGGGCACCTCGTCCCAGGCGTAGAGGCGCTCACCGTCCACCGGAGGCAGCCAGCCGGCTTCCTCGGCGAAGCCCACCGCCGCCACGGCCTCGGAGAAGCGCGCGTAGTGGGTGTTGATGTGCTGGTGGCGCTTCGTGCACTCGGTGGAGCGCGAGAGGTCCATCAGGTCCGCGCCCAGCTTCCACCCGGCGGAGGTGATGACGCCCTCGCGGCCCAGCGCCTTGAGGCTGGCCTGGAGGAGGGGACCGCCGATGTGGTCCAGGAAGATGGAGACGTCCTGGCCCCGGCCCGCCTCCTTCACCCGGGTGAGGAACTGCTTCTCCGACTGCGCGTAGCGCTGACGGTACGCGGCGTCCGAGGCGAAGCGGACCGGGTCCAGGTTCAGGTCCGGGAACTCGCGCCGGTCCAACGGGATGATGCCCACGGACTCCAGGTGCCGCAGCCGCTCCTCCTGCGAGGCGACCATGGCCACCCGGCACCCGGCGTAGCGGGCCAGCCGGAGCTGCGCGTACGCCACGCCGCCGCCCCAGCCCACCACGAAGGGCACCGGGCAGTCGGACTCGCTGACCTGCAGGCGGAAGCACCCCCAGGCAAGCCGCCAGTTGGACCACGCGGTGACGTACCGCAGGGAGAAGGCCGCCCACTGCCGCAGCGAGTGGCGGCTGTTGGCGGGAATGGGGATGAGGACGTGCTGCGGCAGCCGCGTCCGCCGGGCCAGCAGGCCCATGGTGTGGCTGGCGTCGTAGGCCAGCACCTTCACCGGGTAGCCATGCTCGTCCTGTTCTGCGTTGCAGAACACCAGACAGTGGTCTCCGGGACGGACGCGGGTGACGGCGCTGCCCGTCTCCACCACGCGCACCACGCCCGCGTTGCCCAGGACGACCTTGTCCTCGCGGCGCAGCCGGCAGATGTCCACCGGCACGCGCTGGATGGCGTGGCCCATGTTGCCTTCCCAGCAGCCGTAGATGGGCTCCGCCACCACGTCGTCCGGACCCGGGTCCGGGAAGGCGAAGTCCTCATCCACCAGCGCCCCCGGGACGGCCTGCCCCTCCCGCTGCCGCTCCCCGCGATGAAGGACCCAGGCCTGTGTCTCCCGCATGATGCCTCCGATGGCTCGCTCGCTGTCGCGCGGCGCGCTGAAGTGCACGGGATGATGTTGAATGGTGATTCAGGTCTCAAGAATGCCCAGGGTGTGTGCCCGAGCCAGTCCACGGCCGCGTCCGGCGGGTCACCACGGCCAGGCGTGGCGAGGACACGTGGGGCGTCTCACGCCACGCCGGGTGTGCGGGCGAAGCGAGCCGTGGCGCAGGACAACCCGCCAGGGCCCGCGCGGACCCCAAAAGGGCTTTCATGGGGTGCTGGTTTTTCTGGTTCGTCCGCCTTCTCGCGTGAAACCAGACAAGAACTTTCACTCCACGTACGTCAGGCGCCAATCGATGGCACGTCTGACGGGCGGCAGCGCGCCTGTGATAGAACGCCGCGCTCCAAACCCTTGCATCCCCCCATGTCCATGCTCCGAGCCCACTCGCGCGCGGCCGTCCTCGTGGCGCTGCTCGCCCTCGTCTCCGCCTGTAGCTCCGAAACTCCCGGTGACCCTCTCGAAGAGGCCTGCCGCGACGTCGCCTGCGGCCCCGGCCGGTGCGTGCTCACCACCTCCGGCGCGGCGTGTCTGTGTGACGTGGGCCACCACGCTGACGGGCTCTCCTGTGTGGCGGACCCGCCGCCGCCGGACCCCGACGTGTGCGAGCCCAACCCGTGCACCGAGCCGCACCGCACCATCTGCACCGCGGACGGCGGCAGCTACCAGTGCGCCTGTGACGCCGGCTACCTGTGGAAGGACGGCCAGTGCGTGGAGTTGGTGCGTCCCTCCTGCGCCGCCGAGCCCTGGCCGGGCGGCGATGCCTTCGAGCCGGATGACTGCCCGGAGCGCGCCATCCTCGACTTCCCCATGGGCAGCCCCCAGGAGGGCCGCACGCTGGCCCCCGCCGGGGACGTGGACTGGTACCGCATCCCGGTTCAGGCGGGCTTCGTCTACCGCGTCCAGGCCCAGGGCGCTCCGGGCGTCCCGCTCTACCTGGACGTCCTCACCTCGGAGGGCCTCCAGCCCCTGGCGGCGGACCACCTGCGCGGAGCGGCGGTGGAGACGTACTTCAAGGCCACGGGCTCCTCGCCGGTGCTGGTGCGGCTGAGCACGTTCGACGTCGGCGCCAGCTCTGCCTACACGCTCTCGGTGGTGGAGGAGCGGGCGGACGACTCCGCGGACACGGCGGACGGCGCGCGGGTGCTTCCCGCCGGTGGCGTGGTGGTCTCCGGCAGCATCCAGTTCCAGGGAGACGTGGACATGCACGTGCTCCCACTGGAGGCCGGTCACTCCGCGTTGCTGGACGCGGTGGGCTCGCCGGACCCCTCCGCGCAGCTGCTCCTGGAGCTGCTCTCCCCCGACGGCACCACGGTGCTGCAGGAGGCGCGGGGCTTCGAGCTGCGGATGCCCCTGCGCGTCGCCACCTCCGGCGCGTACCTGCTGCGGGTGCGCAACGTCGACCCGACGGCCCGGGGCCGCTACCGGCTGTCGTTCCAGAAGCTGGGCCCGGATGACCACGGCGATGACGTGCCGGCCACCACCTCGCTGGCGGCGCCTTCCACCGTGGAGGGCACCTTCGAGCGGGAGCTGGACGTGGATGCCTTCACCTTCACGCCCGTCGCCGGCCACCAGTACCGCACCCGCTGCTTCATTCGCTCGGGAGGCGTCTGGTGCCAGCAGCTCCTGTTCCGCCAGGACGAGCTGCCCTCCGGCTTCTGGGCCACCGAGGACCGCGAGCTGAAGCCGCTGGACGCCACGCCCCTCGTGCTGAAGGTCCGCAGCGGGTCGGGCTCGGCGGGCACCTACTCCGTCGCGATTCAGGACCTCGGGCTGGACGACCACGCGGACACCCCGACGGGCGCCACGCCCGTGACGGTGGGCGGCCCGCCCGCGACGGGGACGCTTCCCCTGGCGTCGGACGTGGACGTCTTCACCTTCACCGCCCAGGCCCGCCACATCTATCGCTTCCAGTGCGGTGCCAGCGCCTGGCTCACCGTCACGGCGAAGGACCCGGCCGGACAGGCGGTGGGGCAGCCCTCCTTCGTCGACTCGCCCCTGGTCTTCCATGCGGCGGTGGACGGCGCCCACACCCTTTGGGTGCGCGCGTACTCGAGCAGCGTGGCCGGCGCCTTCTCGTGCCAGCTCACGGAGGGCGCCGCGGACGACCACGGCAACACCTCCGCCGAGGCGAGCCCGCTGCCCGGGGGCGAGGGCTCCGGAGAGCTTCAGTACGACGGAGACGTGGATGCGTTCTCCGCGCCGACGGTGGCCGGGAGCCTCTACCGGGTGACGCTGAGCCCCGGCACCAGCCGGAGCCTGGCCCTCGACGTCATCTCCGGGAGCAGCGGCTCGCTGGGCTACGTCTGGGCCAGCAGCTCGCCCTCGGTGTTCGCCTTCAAGGCCGCCACCGCGACGACGGTGTTCCAGGTGCGCGGCTCCGGCTCCTCCGGCCTGGGCACCTACGGCCTGCGGCTGGAGGCTGCGGGCACGGACGACCATGGGGACACCTTCGCGACGGCCACCCCGCTCACGCTGCCCGGCTCGCTGGTGGGGGCGCTCCAGTTCAACCAGGACGTGGACGTCTTCTCCTTCGCCGTCACGGCGGGCCGCATCTATCGCATCTCCTGTTCGGGCACCGGCTCGGAATGGCTGAGCGTCTCCGCGCGCGAGGGCAACGACACGGTGGTGGCCTCCGCCTACCAGACGCTGCTGCACCGGACGGCCGTCAGCGGCACGCTGGCGGTGGGCGTGGCCAGCGGCAGCGGGGCCTATACCTGCACGGCGCAGGACGTGGGCACGGACGACCATCCCGACACGGCGGAAGGGGCCCTCGCGCTGTCCGTCCCCGCGTCCGGCAGCGGGGTGCTGGAGACGTACCGCGACGTGGACGTCTTCACCTTCCGCCCCACCGCGGGCCGCGTCTACCGCGCGTCGTGCACCCGGGTTTCCTGCGGTGTGCGCCTGCGCGCTCCGGACGGGAAGCTGCTCGCGGAGAAGACGCCGGACTGGAACGGGGCCGCCGTCCTGGGCTGGGAGGCGGGCGACCAGGAGCAGGTGTCCCTGGAGGTGTTCGTCAGCTCCTCGATGGGCGCCTACGACTACACGCTGGAGGAGGTGGGCACGGACGACCACGGAGACACCTCCGCCACGGCCACCGCGCTCGGGGCCGGGACGGTGCGGGTGGGCGCCATGCTCGAGAGCCTCGGTGACGTGGATGCCTTCACCTTTCCCGCCACCCAGGGGCGCATCTACCGGGTGCGCTGCGTGGCCGCGAGCGCGTCCTCGTGCACCGTGCGGGTGAAGGACCCGACGGCCCATGGGGTGCCCGCGTCCCATGAGGCGGTGGTGAGCGGGCGCTACCTCGTCGAGGTGTACTCCGACGTCTCGGGCGTCACCGGCACGTACGCCCTGCACGTGGAGGACCTCGGTCCGGACGACCACGCGGACTCGGCCGCCGGGGCCACGCCCCTGCCCGCCGGAGCCACGCCGCTGGCGGGCCGCCTGGAGACGTTCGATGACGTGGACGTCTTCGCCATCTCCGTCACCGCTCCCCACGCGTACCGCGTCGCCTGCAAGTCGGACATGGACCTGTCGGGCTGCAAGGTGCGCGTCGTCACCCCCAGCGGCACGCACGTCGCTTCGTCGGGCAGCTTCTCCGACACGGCGTCCTTCGAGACGTCCGTCACGGGCACGCTGCTCGTCGAGATTTCCGCTTCCTCCTCGCAGCGCATGGGCACGTACACGCTCACGCTCACGGACCTCGGGCTGGACGATGCCGGCGACACCCAGGCCACCGCCACCGCGCTCTCCCTCTCCGTGCTCGTGGACGGTCGCTTCGAGTCGACCACGGATGTGGACGTCTATGCCGTGCAGCTCACCGGTGGGCTGCGCTACTGGGTGGAACTGAGCTCGGACGCCCGCTTCCAGCTCAGCGTGCTGGATGGCAACGGCAACCTCCTCCCGCTCGACTTCACCCGGGTCGTCTCGCCCTCCACCTCGGGGACGTACTACCTCCACTTCGCCGCGAGCGAGGCGGGCGTGTACCAGGTCCGCGTGCAGCCCACCTTCTGAAGCCCACGGCCTTTCGTCCGGAGCGCTCCGCCACGTCGGGAGCGCTCCGGGCGAGCCCGCCGGCACGTCACGGAAGGACGCTGATGCTCACGGGCGGCGTGGCCTGGCCGAACCCGGCGCCGGACTTCGCCATGACGCGCTGGAAGACATGGACCCCGGGCGTAGTGGGTGCCTGAACCTCGAAGGTGAAGGTCCGCTCGCTGCCCCGGTGGATGCGCTCCCCACCTGCCAGCGGGACGGACGCCACGGCCCACGTGGGCGTCCCGGGCAGTGCTTGCAGCCGGATGGCGTTGGGCTCGGACCAGGACGTGGTGCCGGCGTTGCTCAGGGTGACGGAGACCTGGAAGCGCTGGCCCGCGCGCACCGTGGTGGGCACGGATTGGCTGACGAAGCGCGCGTCGAGCGGGCGCGCCTGGAGGTAGCCCTCCAGCACCGTCCTGCGCTGGGGCAGGAACTGCTCTCGCAGCGCCGGGGAGATGGCGAAGCGGCTGGAGTCCACCGGGTCATCGGTCTCCGTGCTGTGGACGAAGACGGCCGAAGCGGGCCACGTCAGGCCCCCACCCACCGGCCTGCCGCTGTTGCGCTGGTGGCACCCTCCGCACGAGAGGGCCTGGGCGCGGGCGACGATGTCCCGCGGCGTCAGCGTGCTGCCCACCCGGGCAAGCTCCTGGGCGATGGCCTGGTGGAACGGGCTGGGGCCCGGGCCGAGCTGGGCGACGTAGTCATCCGCCTCGCCCGGAGTCTGGGAGTTGTCCTGGCCGGCGTTGAACGCGTCCGGCACCCGGTAGTTGAAGCGGTTGAGGTCATTGACGGCGAGGCTCGCGACCTGGGTGAGGAAGTGACTCTGGAAGGCCGCGGCCCGCGGGTCCGTGGAGGCCGGGTTGAACAGCCCGCCGAAGGGGTTGGTCTTCACCGTTGCGGGGACGAACTTCGGCGTGCAGGAGGGCAGGGCGGTGCAGTCGCTCACCAGCTTGAACTCGTGCATCAGCCACGGTGTGTCGCGGCCTCCCTGGAGGAACTGGTTGGTGCGCACCTGGCCCAGGCTGCCCGCGTTGTTGCCGTAGTGATTCGGGCTCACCACCGGCCCGAAGCCCGGCAGCCCCGTGAAGTAGAAGGACTCCAGCCTGCTGGCGCGCACCGTCGTGTCCGGCTCGGAGGACAGCGCCGCCCAGAAGCCCGCCACCGGCCGGCATCCTTCGAGGCCCAGCTCGGGCTGGGGGTTGGGGAGCACCGCCTCGAAGATGATGAAGTTGCGGTTGGTGGGCGCCGAAGGCAGGCGGGCGAGGACGATGCGGTACTCGCCGCAGTTGGAGCCGTCCACGGGTGCCAGGTCGAAGCGGTTGTAGAGGCCCACCGCCGCGTAGCTGTCCAGGTTGATGGCCGAGTCCGGCCGCGCCTGCTCCCCCTCGCTCGGGCGGCACGCGTAGGGGAAGCCGTTGAGGGTGTTGCCCTGGTCGGAGCAGTGCGGCATCCCCGGCAGGTCCGGCTGCCCGGGCGACGGGTTCTGCGTGTCCCAGAGCTGGCGGAAGAGCTGCTCGGGGGTGAAGCCCGCCCCGGCATTCTGCGCCACCAATTGGGTGAACACCCGCCGCCCACCGAACCGGGCCAGCACGCTCTTCTCCGTCACCGCCAGCGAGCGGCGGACGTCGAGGGGCGCGGGGGCAGGGGCCGGGTCGGTGCGCGGAGGCGGCGGCAGCATGCCCACTCCGGTGCGCTCGGAGTGCAGCGGCACCGGCTCCGGCGCCTCCGCTTCGGCCTCCGCCCCGGAGACGGCGTCTTCCGGCGGCATCCCCTCACATGCGCTCAGCATGACGGCGGCGAGCGCCACCTGACCGACCCGCTTGAACAGTTCGTGGCCCATGGGACTCCCTTGCGTGCGGCGCGATGACCTCCACCTGCTTCGTGGAGGCGCCGTTCACAGGGTTGGACCCGTGGCCTGTTTTATCGGGCAAGGCGGCCGGGATTTGTCGCTGCGGGCCCTGGGGGCCGGGTGGCCCGTCCAGTTACCGTGACTGGCCGTCGTGCTTCTGGCGCTGGATGCGGCGGCTCAGCTGGTTCTGCTCGCGCTGAATCCGGGCGCGCTCGTGGGCATCCAGGTGGCCGTCGTCGCTCCGCGCCTCGCGGATGTCGCGCTGGATGGCGCGATGCTGTCGCTCCATTCGCACCGCCTCACGGCCGGTGAGCTCCCCGCTCTTCGCGCCCCGGACGATGCGCTCCTGCTGGTTCACCTGCCGCCGGTCGGCCTTCGCCGCGCTCGCGGGCAGCGCCGTCATCAGCCCCAGCACCATCGTCCCCACCGCCAGGATGTTCCGCTTCATGCTCGTCTCCAGGTCCAGGCCGGCCAGGCCGGCGAAGGTGTCTGGAGAAATGAACCCGGGAGCCCGGAGGAAGTTGCGGGCGGGGTTGTCGCACCTCCGAGCCTGTTCGCGCCTGGCCGTCTCTCAGGGCGCGGGCGTCACCGCGGCGAAGCGCGAGCGGCCCGCGCTCAGCAGGTACACGGCCACCGCCATGCCCACGCCGCACAGGGCCGCCACGTAGTGCGCGGCCGCCAGGGGGTGGTTCTTCATCATCAGCGTGACGACCAGCGGCGTCAGGCCCCCGAAGATGGCGTAGGCCACGTTGTAGGAGAACGACAGCCCGGAGAAGCGGACCTCGGCGGGGAAGGCGCGCACCATCACCGTGGGCACCACGCCCACCACGCCGACGCAGAAGCCGACCAGCGCGTACAGGGGCACGAGCCTCTCCGGCGCCGCGCCCACGCCGCGATAGAACAGGTACGTCGCCCCGAGCAGCAGCCCGCAGCCCAGCACCAGCGCTCGGCCCACACCCACCCGGTCCGCGAGCAGGCCGTAGGCCACGCAGCCCACCGAGAGGCTCAGCGTGGCGACGCTCGCGGCCTCCAGCGCCTGGGCCGGGGCGATTCCATAGAGCTTCTGCACCAGCGTGGGCGTCATCAGGATGACCACCACGATGCCGGCGGTGAGCACCCAGGTGAGCAGCATCGACACCACCACCGCGACGCCGTGGCCGCGCAGCACGGCCTTGAGCGGCAATTCCTGCACGAGGGCGCGGCGCTGGCGCATCTCTTCGAAGACGGGCGTCTCCGCGAGCCAGCGGCGCAGGAAGACGGCCAGGAAGCCGAACACGCCTCCCACGAGGAAGGGCAGGCGCCACCCGAAGGCATGCACCTCTTCCGGGGGGAAGACGGTGTTCACCAGCGTCGCCACCAGCGAGCCGAGGAGGATTCCCAGCGTGAGCCCCGACGTCAGCGTGCCGCACGCGAAGCCCACGCGGTGGGGCGGGACGTGCTCGGAGACGAACACCCACGCGCCCGGCACCTCGCCGCCCACCGCCGCGCCCTGGCAGATGCGCAGGAGGAGCAGGGCCAGCGGCGCCGCGTAGCCCGCCGTCGCGTACGTCGGCAGCGCGCCGATGAGCAGCGTGGGCACCGACATCATGAACACGCTGAGGGTGAACATGCGCTTGCGACCGGTGCGGTCGCCGAAGTGCGCCATGATGATGCCGCCCAGCGGGCGCGCGAGGTAGCCCGCCGCGAACAGGCCGAACGCCTGGAGCTGCCGCAGCCAATCCGCCGTGTCGGGCGGGAAGAAGAGCTGGCCAATCACCGTCGTGAAGAACACGAAGATGATGAAGTCGTAGAACTCCAGCGCGCCACCGAGTGCCGCCAGCCCGAGTGTCCGGGCGTCCTGGCCGGTGAGCGGGCGCTGCGCGGAGTGCTGCCCGGGTTCAAGGGATGGGGTCGGCATGCGTGCCCGGGAGCATAGGCCGAACCGGGCGCCGCTGGCGCTGGGACGTGGACCGGGCCCCGGGGCGTCCTGGCCGGGGAGGGCCGACTATGCCCGGAAGGATGGGTTGTCGCGTCCTGTATAAACTTTGTGCCAGAGTGTGCCTGCTTCACCAATCACAGACAAAGGAGATACCGATGTTCTCGAAGCTCACGCGTCAGTTGTCCACGCTGCTTCTGGTTGGCGCTGCCTCGCTGGCCCTGGGTGGCTGCTCCGCCGCTCCCGCCGGGAGCGATGACCCGGCCCCTTCCGTGACGGTGGCGTCCCAGTCGCTGGAGATGACCGAGGCCGGGAGCGAGCAGTCCCTGGCGGCCTGTAGTCCCTCGTGCTACGGCACGTGCTGGACCTGCATCCGCGGTGTGTGTGAGAACACCTGTCAGTAGCATCGCCTGAAACAGTGGCCGCCGTGGCCCCGCGAGCGCCACGGCGGAAGTACTGCTTCAGTGCCCGAGCGCCGCGCGGATGAGTGGCTGGAGCTCGACGGAGAGGTCCACCGAGAAGCCGACGACGCCCTCGTTGCTCCGGTCCAGTTGCATGCCGAGGACGGCGTAGTACCCCGCCTCCCGGTCCATCCAGGGCGTCCAGCCGAACGCGCCCGGCGAGCTGATGATGTCGCAGCCATCCGCGGGCGTGTCGCAGTGCAGCCAGGCCGTCAGGCCATAGCGGTAGGCCCGCCCCAGGTCCTTCACGGGTGAGTTGCCAATCGTCACGTCGGGGAAGGGCTCGCGCGTCTGCGCGTCGAACAGCTCCGGCGTGCCGCGCTCCAGTCCGGCGTAGCTGCCGCGGTGGAAGACGAGCGCGAGCAGCGGGGCGTACTCGTTCATCGACGTGCGCAGCCCCCCGGCGATGAGCGGGTTGCTGGTGCCTTCCGCCTTCCGGGGGGCGGTGAAGTACGTCACCTCCGGGGGCAGGCCGAGGGGCGCCGCCAGCGTCTCCCGGAAGAGGTCGTTCCAGCGCTTGCCCGTCTTCACCTCGGCCATGCGCGCCGCCACCTGCAGGTGCGTGCTGCCGTAGTCGAAGCGCGTGCCGGGCGGGGCGACCTGCGGGGTGGTGGCGATGATGGCGACACAGTCCGCCAGGGTGTAGTCGGCCCGCAGCGTGCAGAGGTGCTCGTTCTGCATCCCGGAGGTGAAGGACAGCAGGTGACGCAGGGTGATGTTCGCCTTGTCACCCGTCCAGCCGAGCACCTCGCCCGTGGTGGAGTCGAGCGTGAGGTGGCCCTGGCGGATGACCTCGAAGAGGACGGCGCCGGCCACCATCTTCGAGGAGGACGCCACCGCCACCCGCCGGTCAGGCGCGAAGTCGCCCACCATGTGCTCGTACACCTTGCGGTCCTGCGCGTCGTACACGGCCAGGCCCAGGCCCGGGACGGAGAGGCCCGCATCGGCGACCCGTGCCTCCATGAGTGCCCCCACGGCATCCCACTGTGTGCCCGCGTCGGGGACGGTGCTGCCCCCATCCGTGCCCGCGTCCGAGACTCCCGCGTCGGGAGGCGTCCCCGCGTCCGAATCGGACGAGCCACCACCGCAGGCCCACAGCATCACCACACCCAGGGACAGCCCCAGCACGCGCACCACGTTCGTCATCCCGTTCTCCTCGGGGTCCTCCAACACCCCTCACGGGAAATGGTTGCGGGGCCGCCCGGCGAAAGCTCACTCGAAGGGCAGGGAGAGGTAGTGCGCGCCCAGCTCCGTCACGGCACCGGGCGCGCCCAGCAGGCTCGCGAAGCACGGGTCGTTCGTCCACCGGCCGGTGAACCACGCATAGCGGAACACGTCGTCGCGGCTCTCGCAGACGGAGACCATCTCGGCCATCTGGGCCTTCTGCTTCGCGAGGGAGTCAATCTGCGCGCCGTCCCGCTGGCTGTGGCAGTTGGCGAACTCGGTGACCCAGAACGGCTTGCCGTACTTCTTGAGCCGGTCCAGCTGGCCCGCGAGCCCGTAGTCGTACCAGTGGAACGCGAGGTAATCGATGCGCGGCTCGCGATTGCCATTGGCCGCGCGGTAGGCCGCGTAGAACGCGTCGAGCCAGACGACCGGGTCCGAGTACCCCTGCACCGTGCCCCAGTTCATCGCCGGGCCCACGAGCTTGACGCCCGTGTTGGCGGCGACGCTCTCGTAGCGGGGCCACAGCGCCGCCGCGTCCTTCGGTGACAGGTTGGCCTGGTCCGCGAGGTTGGGCTCGTTGAGGAGCAGCAGGTAGTGGACGTGGGGATTGGCCTTGAGCCAGGTCTCGACGCCCGCGGCGTCGAAGTT
Source organism: Pyxidicoccus caerfyrddinensis (assembly GCF_010894405.1). Classification (GTDB taxonomy): domain Bacteria; phylum Myxococcota; class Myxococcia; order Myxococcales; family Myxococcaceae; genus Myxococcus; species Myxococcus caerfyrddinensis. The sequence continues at coordinate 130,019 of NZ_JAAIYA010000028.1, read as the reverse complement.
CCCGTTCCAAAGCATGGGGATGAAGTCCATGCCGTAACGCGCGCGGTAGTCCGTGGGCACGTCGCGGTGGGGCCGGGGGCTCCAGTTGTACCACCAGCTCACGCCCGGAGAGACGGCGGCGAGGTCCGCGGGCGTCGCCAGGTCGAAGGCAATCCCGCGCTTCGCGCTCTTGGCGGTGGGCTCGGTGCCCGCGTCCCTGGAGACGCCGGCATCGGACGGCCCCGCGTCCTCGTCGCCCTTCGGTGCCGAGGAGGCCGGGTCACACCCCAGCAGCAGGAGTGCCACGATGCAGGCCGGTGCGAGGACGCTTCTCATGTGGCTTCACCTCGGGCCGGGAGGCGGCCCTGCTGTGGACTCGAGGCTGCGGGGGACAGCTTAGTGCGGATGGCGAAGGAGGTCCGTGCCGCTAGCGGGCGAGGTGGATGGGACGCGGCGGCTCCCTTGGCTGCAGGCGCATGTCGACGAGGATGTCGTAGGCGTGCGGCTCGGGGAGGACGGGGCCGGCGGCGAAGCGGTAGAGGTGGCTGACGTCGCGCTCCTCGGGGAAGCGCTCCTCCACGAGCGCGCGGAACATCTCCTTCGCCACCCACTCGGTGTCCACCGACACGGAGCCGAACTCGTCCAGGTAGCGCAGGGGCGCGGACGTGTCGCTCTGCCGGGCGGTGAGGACGAAGACACGGGGCTGCCGGGCGGGCACCACCTGGCGCGCGCCCTCGTCCAGCAGCGCCAGCTCACGGCCCTGCGGAAGCGCGAACAGCTCCAGCGAGTGAAGGTGGGCGAGCAGGGCGCTCACCGCGACGAAGACGCCCAGCAGCGCCGTCGCGACGCGCGGGCCGTGCACGGGCCAGCGGCTCCCCAGGTTCATGAGCGACGCGACGAAGTAGACGCTCCACACGCCGGTGAGGGCGTAGAGGGTGCGGTACGTGGGCCAGCGCTCGCTGGCGAGGAAGCTGACGGAGTACGCGGCGGCGGAGAGCACCACCAGCCCCACCAGCCACGTCCCCACGCCGACGCGGCCCGCGCGGCGGCCCTCGATGAAGAGGCCCAGCGTCAGCACGGTGAGCGTCAGGCCCACCATGGGCCAGTAGCCCGCCGTCGGCGCGGAGCCCGTCGTGTTGAGGGCGCTCAGGGCCAGCGCGTTGGGGAGCACCTGGGTGAGGAACCAGCCCGCCTTGTCCAGGAAGTGCTGCTCGAAGGCGATGCGCGGTGAAGGCGCGAAGAGGCCCAGCGTGAAGGACAGCTTGGTGAGGATGAAGGCGACGCCCAGGCCGCAGCCCATGACGCAGAGGTGCCGCGCCAGCCATCGCGCGGGGGCACGCAGGTCCGTGTCCCGGCGCAGCACCAGCGCCGCCGCGAGCAGCACGGCGTAGAACAGGCCGCTCACCTGATAGATGAGCGTCGCGGTGCCCATGGCCACGACGCCGCCCAGGCACCATGCCCACCGCCGCCATGCGGCCTCGGAGGGCGCTTCGAAGCCCCGCCGCGCGAGGGTGAAGGCACCCACCGTCAGCAGGAGCGCCACGGCCTGGGGCCAGCAGATGCCCCAGCTCGCGATGACCTGCGCGGACGGCATCAGGGTGAGGAACGCGGCGAGCAGCGCCGAGGGGGCCGCGCTCCAGCCCTCCCTGCGCAGCAGCAGGAAGAGGGCCGCGCCCAGCAGGCCCAGGCCCGTGACGGACAACGCCCGCAGCAGGGTGAGCCCGTCGATGTTGCCGGCCACTCGCACGGACGCTTCCAGCAGCCAGCCATAGAGCGGGCGGCCCATGGCGGCGCAGACGCGGAGAATCTTCCCCGGCTCCTCGCGCGCCTCGCGGAGGATGGCGTAGTCGTCCCGCAGGCCGTAGCGCTGGAAGACGGCGCTCCCATAGATGAACCAGGGCAGCAGGAAGAGCAGGGCGGCCAGGCCCGGCACTCCGAAGGCGCGTGTCGTGGAGCGTGTCAGCAGGGGGGAAAACCTCTGGCGGCCAACCTACCAGAGTCCCATGACGCAGGGCGGCAGACGTGCGGGCCGGGCTGTCGGGTGGTGCGCATGGCGCCGTGCGCGGGTGTGCGCCCGGCGCCATCGTGAGGCACCCGGCTACGGGCTGATGTTCCACACCTCGCACGTCCCCGCCGCGTCCGCCGGAGCGCCCGGGTTGCAGTACGCGCAGGCCGTGCCGCCGCAGTAGCGCTGCTGGCACACGCGGATGCTCTTCTCCCACGCCTGCACGTAGCCCTCCGCTCCCCGGTGCAGGTTCTCCATGTCGCTCAGCGTGCGCATCCGGTCATTCCAGGTGAGGTCGCCCGAGTTCACCACGTCCTGGAGGAGGTCCGGCAGCAGCCCGTAGTTCATCAACCCGTGCAGGTTGAAGTCGGGCTTGAAGTCGGTGATGCCGGGAAGCACCTCGCGCTTGAGCTTGGGCTGCCAGCCGTACGTCGCCACGTACCAGTAGGGGGACTCGCCCACCACGGTGGGCGTGCTGTCCTCGTACCAGACGCCGTCGCCCCAGTAGTCGCGCTGCCGCGCCCGCTCGGCGTCGCGCTCGCCATGGGAGTTGCGGGGCGTGTCGCCCTGTCGCCCATAGCAGCCGTTGTCGCCGAAGCGCGGCCCCGACTGCGTCACCAGCCCGTTGAAGTCCGTGCCCAGGGCAATGGCCCCGCGCCCCACCTTGGAGCGCAGGTAGTAGTACGCCGTGGCGAAGCTCTTGGACGAGCCCGCGCAGTCGTTCGCCACCGGCGGCGTCACCCAGCCGGGCGTGGTGTCTGTCTGCACGTCGTTGAAGCTCGTCCCCATGCCGATGATGCCGCCCACCGCGTAGATGCGTTCAATCTGCTCCGGCGTGCGCAGGGCCTCGTTGGCCCACTTGCCCTTGTCGATGCTGGTGCGCGCCGGGTCCGCGTGCGACTCCAGGATGGCGAGCTGCCGGAAGCCGTTGTGGCCCGACACCACCGGGTAGGCCTGCGACGCGCACGCGGGGTTGCGGTGGTCCGTGCACCCGGTGGGGAAGATGAGCCCGGGGTCCGTGCCCGTCCGGCCGATGAACTCCTGCGCCGCCTTCTCGCTCATGTGGTCGATGTCGATGATGGCGCCCCGGCGCATCAGCTCGTCGAGGTACGTCCGGCCATACGGCGTCAGGCCCTGGCGGTTGCGCATGCCATTGGCGAGCGCGGGCTGGGTGTAGTCGAAGGGGAAGGAGCTCGGGATGACGGTCATCGTGTCCGGGTGGTTGCCCACGATGTCGGCCACGAATCTGAAGCGCACGAGGTGGTCCGCCTTGAAGAGGCGGTCTCTCGGGTCGAACGCCAGCTTGAAGGTGGAGCAGGTGCCGTCCCCGGGCACTCCGCTGGTGCAGCCGGGCTCCGCCGCGCTGAAGGCCAGGGGCCACACCGGCGCGTCCCCGCCCACGTCCGGGTCGTCCTGCGTGACGCCGTTGCAGCGGGGGGAGTTCGGCGGGCAGCCGCCACTGTTGAGGAGGTCCGTGTTGGTGTTGAAGGTGTCGTTGTAGACGGCCATGCCGCCGTTGGCGTTGTCCGCCAGGTGGATGGGGTAGATGTGGCGCAGGCCTACTCCCACCAGCGCGTCCACTTCCTCGCGCGCGGTGCTGAAGCCCAGGCTGCCAATCTGGTCCGCCTCCACGCCCAGCACCACGGCCAGCTTGCCGTTGGCGACGATGCGGCGCGCGTCCGCGGGCGTGTATGCAATCTCCAGCCAGGAGCGAATCTCCGGCTCCTGGGCCAGCTTCTTCATCGCGCACACCTGCCGCCGGATGGACTTCCAGTCCTGCGTGGTGTCCGCGCCGAGGAAGCCGTTCGCGTCCTGGTTCACCAGTCCCAGCCCCGCCTCCAGCGCGCGCGTGGACACGGTGTGCGTCACCAGCAGCCGCAGGCCGCCCTGCCACGCCCGGTGCACCCATTCCCAGTACATCTGCTGGTGGGCGTGGTCGAAGAAGGGCTTGGGGTAGGTCTGGAAGCTGGTGCCGCTCACACCCCAGTTGCCGTGCCAGCAGTCCCAGGGCCCCCACAGGCGGCAGCCGGCGGCGCCCGTCTGGAAGTCGCCGTTGGCACCCTCCCAGCCCTCCACTCCGGCGATGACGTGGTCCGCGATGTCGTTGGTGAGCTGCCAGGACGAGTTGTCGCGCGAGTGGTTGTGCTCGCGGCCGTCGCACCGCTGGAGCGCGTACGCGAACTTCTGCGCGGCCGTCCAGCCGGTAGTGGGCCGCGTCAGGCCCTGGCCCACGTACGGCAGGCCATGGACGAGCCCCGTGCTGCCGAAGGTGTCCAGCGGGTAGTTGACGGCGACCGAGTCGATGGCGGCCGGGCCCGCGCTGAAGCCCATGTGGCTCATCCAGTGCCCGTGCAGGTCCGCGATGCCCCACAGCGGGTTCTTCTGCGTGAAGGGGTAGACGGGGTTCGCCGAGCCCGTCTGGATGCGGTCCACGTTGATGTGGCCCCAGCCGGCGGAGCTGGAATCGGTGATGCGGAAGCGCACCCGCGTGCCGTCCGGGTACGGGTTGCCGGGCGAGAGGTTGCCCCACATGTCCCACGTCACCTGGCGGAACTGCTCGGTGCACTGGCCGGTGTCGGAGGCGGGCCGGAGGCTCCCCATGGCCGGGTCGAAGATGCGGACCACGTCCCAGATGGCGGGGGCGGTGCAGCAGGCGTCATTGCGCACGCGGCAGTCCACCGGGCAGTAGACGGGGCGTGGGGTGATGAGCTCCAGCTTCTCCCTCGTGCCGTCACAGCCGCCGCCGATGAGGAAGCTGATGTAGCGCACCGCCGGGTTCCACCCGCCGATGGTGAACTCGCGCGACAGGGCGATGCCCTGGGGCCCGTCGCCCTGCACGGTGTTGTACGCGGTGGTGGCGTTGGGCCGGGATTCGTAGGTGCCAATCCAGAAGTCGCCCTCGTGGCTCACCGGATAGGGCGCGTCCAGGTAGTCACCGCCGAGCGCATAGTTCGGGTAGCTCGTCATGCTGGACTGGAAGCCCGCGGGGCGGATGCGCATCACCTTCACGTTGTCCCCGAAGGTGGGCTGGTTCCAGAAGGCGTTGCCCTCGGTGGCGGGCGTGCCGTCGATGTTCTGGACGGTCCACCCGCTCGCCGCGTCCCTCAACCGCGTGGTGCCGCCCAGCTCGAAGCTGTCGAAGAAGAACTGCGCGTGCGCGGCCTGCCAGGGTGCGAGCACGAAGAGGGCCGCCGCCAACATGGCGAGGGCTCGCGGGAATCCGGTCTTCAGGGGGGCTTGGGGACGGGTCATGGCGGCGGCCCTGGAGCAACCGCCGTTCCATCGGCTCCACCCCTCGGAGTCAGGGCTCCGGCGGAGGCGAAGTGTGGACGCGGGGGCAACAGATGCCCTCGTCGCGTTGCCTACCGATTCACTCCGCGCTCAGGCCGCCGCCCCAGCTCTACGGAGCTCGCACGCCGGGCCTCGAACCAGGCAGCCGACCTACCAGCCAGGTTGAAGTAACCCGAGTCGACGAAGAGCTGCCAGATGTCCTCCGCGCGGGAGCCGTCGGCCTGCATCGTCTCGAGCTTCCTCCGGATGTGCGGATGCGCGCGGAGCCACCCTGGAATGGCGGGTGGCCGCGCACGAAATCTCATACGGAGAAGGGCTCCCGGTCTGATCGTCCGGGGGTGCCCCTCGTGTATTCCCGCCAGTCTGCGATGATGCCAGCGGGCTTGGGGACCGTGCGGCACAGACGGGAGCCTTTCGCATTGGGGAGCGCAGACGATGATGCGGGTGCGCCGTGAGCAGATGCGCGCGTTGGCTGACGCCGTGACGCGTGCGCGGGTGGCGGCGCTCATCGAGCAGCTCGTCCCTCAATTGCTGGTGGAAATCCCCGCGGCGCCGGCCGAGTGGCCGATGACGCCCGGGACGGCCCAGACGCTGGGGCCGGACACCCTCGCCCGGTGCATCGAAGCGGGCTCACGCCATGGCCTCACGATGGAGGCCGGCGCGCGTCTCTATGTGGCCCTCGCGCTCGCGCATGGCTGGGACTTCGAGGCACGGCCCGACACGGCCTGGCTGCGCCAGTTGCTGGAAGACGAAGACGTGTTCGACCCGCTCGAGCGGGTGCGGCGTGCCCACGCGGAGTGGGGCAGGCGGCGCGCGCTGGCTGGAGAGAACCAGCGCCGTGAAGCGGAGTTTCTCGCGCGGTACGGAATGACGGAGTGACGGGATGCCAGCGGATACGTCGGACGGCGCGGTGGCACCATGCCCCCTGGAGCGCGGGGGGCTCGAAGTGCTCGTGGTGGGCGACGACGGGAAGGCGCTCGAAGGGGTGAGCCTCGAGCTGGCGGAGAAGGACGGGAAGAGGGTCCTGCGCTCGCGCACGGACGAGAAGGGACATTGCGTCTTCAAGGGGCTGTTGCTGAAGCCCTTCGACCTGCGGCTGCCGAAGGTCGACGGCGGCCTCTGGCGCGTCGTCGGCGAGCAGGTGCTGGAAAAGAAGAAGGAGGACGCGCCGCCAGCGCCTTTCGGCGCCCCACCCGAGGACAAGGATGTCGACGGGGTGGTGTACACGGCGAAGGGAGGTGAGAACGCCAGCGTCGTGGCCCACCGCTACGGCGTGGCGCCCACCGCGCTGAGCGGGGCGGATGGCCGGCCGCTCGACCTGGAGCGGCCGCTCCGCCAGGGCGAGACGGTGCGCGTGCCGGCCCTTCGCCGGGAGCGGGCCGCGGTGCAGACCGGACGGCGGTACATCGTGCACCGGGCCCGGGTTCCCTTCTCACTCGTGCTGCGCCTGCGGGACGGTTACCACGGCCCGCGGATGCGCGTGCCGTACCTGCTGAAGCTGAAGCTCTCCGACGGGCAGGAATTGCCGCACCGCGAGGGGCGCACGGACGAGGAGGGCCGGGTGGTGGAGTTGATTCCACCGGAGGCGGCCGAGGGCGAGCTCGTCCTGGCAGGAGGCGGTCAGGCTGAGCGGGTGCGCCTGAAGCTGAGCCTGCCCGAGCCCGTCGACGAGACGGAGGGCCTGCGGGAGCGGCTCGACAACCTCGGCTTCAGCTGCGGCAGCGAGAGCGGCGCGTTGGGGGAGAAGACCCGCGCCGCGCTGCGCTGGTTCCAGTACGCGCTCGGGCTCGAGACGACGGGCGAGGTCGACGACACCACCCGAACCGCTCTGCGCGCGCTGCACGGCTCCTGAGGACCTGCCATGAGCTGCCCACACATCGAGGATGGCGTCGTCGCCCGGGTCTGCGTCGTATGCGAGGACCTGTTCTGCGCCGAATGCTTCCCCTCCCACTCTCACGACGAGGAGGAGGAAGAGGCTCCCGTCACCGCCTTCCACGAGCTCACCGCCGCCCAGCGAGGTGACGACGAATACGTCATGACGGAGGAGGAGCGCGCGGAGGTCCAGGCGTACATCCTGGAGCTCCAGCAGGCCGCCGCGAGCGAAGAGGCCCCGGTCAGCAACGCGCTCATGGCCGAGGTGACCCTCCAGTCCCTGCAGCAGCTGGAGTCCGTGGAGCCGCCGCCGCTCCCCGTCGTCGAGCTGCCCCTGGCGCAGGGCGGGGGCGTCCAGACGGTGGCCTTGAATGCGGTGACGACGCTGGCGAAGCTCGCGCCGTCGCCCCGGGAGTATCCCTTCCGGTGCCTGCTGTGGAACGTCGCCAACCTCGGCGGCAAGTTCGGCTACCCGAAGGTGCGCGACGACTCGGTGATTGATGCGACCGCGCGCATCATCCACCAGGCGGACGCGGACGTGGTCTCCATCCTGGAGCTGCTCGGGAGCGGCTCCGGCGAGAAGGAGCCGAAGCCCCCGGTGAAGCCGAACGCGCGCGCACCGCGAGGGGCGCTGCTCATCAAGCTGCTCGCGGCGTTCGGGCTCGGTGACAGCGGGGAGCAGGCGGAGCAGGTGGAGCAGCTGAAGACGCTCCTCGGGCGGTACTTCTCGGAGAAGGTGCACGGCGCCATCTGGCCGGGAGCCGACCCCGACGTCACCGCGCTCCTCGAGGAGGCGAAGGCGATAAAGGAGGTCGAAGCGGGAGAGACGCTCGCCACGCTGATGGATGAGGCCTGGACCAACGTCTGTGCGCCCCACCTCGCCGCCCTCGCTCCCAAGGCAGGGGACGTCGCGGACGCGGACACGCTCGCCGAGGCCGTCATCCAGGCGCCGAAGAACGGGGTCGAGGATGAGGACGAGGACGACTCGGGCTCGAAGTCGAAGAAGCGCAAGCGAAAGGGCGGGTCGGACGGCAGGCGGGAGCATCTCAAGCTGGCCCAACATGCGGCGATGCTCCGCGACGGAATCCAGCTGCTCTCCGTGGAGGGCTACACGCACTGGCTGGAGCGCTTCACGGCGAACTACGCGAAGAACGATGGGGCGGACGGCGTCTCCGTGGAGGACGGCAAGGCCCGCGACAATGCCTGCAAGAAGGTCCTGGGGTTGCTGTCCCTGGGGGGCATGAGCCTCTATGTCCAGTTCCTGCGAGGCCTCGTCGGCACGGAAGTCACCGAGGAGATGATTGAAGCGTGGGGCAAGGCCCAGGGGCCGCGGGCCTCCTACGAGAACACGCTGTGGCCGGGGTGCTGGAGCCTGCTGCTGCACGCCAACGAGAAGGCGATGACCGCCGACTACGAGCGGCGGCTCGCGCGCTGGAAGAAGCGCCACGGAGCGGCGGACGGCAAGGCGACGAAGCACGACGGCATCCGGGAGTTTCTGCGCATCCGCGACGCGCTCAACGCGCTCTCGGGGGACGCGTATGACTCCTGGCCCGCGAAGCTCCCGGAAGACACGGACAAGAGCCTCTACACGGAGCGAGAGACCTACGGCCTCCTGTGGAAGAAGGCGACGGTGGCGCCGGACCTCGACAACGTCGGGTTCATCTCCGCCTTCGCCAGCGAGTTCGAGTTCTCCAAGCGCCAGCCGCTGCGCTTCCCCTTCCAGCTCAAGAAGGCGGCATCAGGTCCGGCCATCGTCCTCGTCCCCTGGCACGCGCCCGCGCCGAGCGCGACGAACGCGACTGCCCGGTCCAAGGACTTCCCTGCCTTCGTCCGCTACTGCGAGGCCGAGCGGAAGGCGAAGCGGCTGGGGATGCTCCTGTCCGACCTCAACGTCAACACCGTGTCGGGTAGCACGTCCGTCGAGCACTGTGACGGCACGCTGGAGGTCGGCGCGCTGTTCCGCGGCATCAGCGGCAAGGCGGATGCCTACAGGCAGTTCCCGGCCCAGGTGGGGACGCAGTCCACCCTGGCCGTCTCGAAGTTCCGGCCCTGGCTCATCCCCGACCTGCTCGAGCAGGAGGACCCCTCCGCGAAGAAGGCGAAGGACCTCGTCAACAAGCTGCAGTCGAACTTCGTCGAGGGCCACTTCAAGACGTCGCAGGGCCTGCTCGACTTCATCCAGGGCTTCAACAAGGACTTCACGCCCCAGCACCGGATGAGCGCGAGCGCGTACGACAAGATCCTGCCCATCTGCGGCCGGGCGGACCGGTGGAAGCTCGGCTTCAAGTCCACCTGGGCAATTCCCTTCCCGCACGCCCTGGCGCTCGAGGAGGAGGCCGAGTTCTTCCGCGCCCGGGAGCAGCTCTCCGAGGCCCTGAAGCCCTTCGCGTTCCTCCTGGCGACGCATGCCAAGGAGACGCTCAAGGACCTGCGCGCCTACGCCGAGCAGCCGGGGAAGGCGAAGAAGCTCGAGGAGTTGATGCTGCTCGCGCGCGAGCTGAGCGACCACCTGCCCATCGTGGCGGAGGTGCGGCTCATCGACACGGAGGCCGCCGAGGAGGAGGCGGTCGCCGAGGCGCCCATCGAGCTGTTCAGCGTGAAGCCCACCGCGCTCGACGAGCTGGAGGGGTGGGCCTTTGCGTACGAGCACGCGGAGGTGCCCCTGGCGCGGGAGAAGGCGCTGGAGGACCTGGTGGGCTGGTGGAACAAGACCTACGAGACGGCCGCCCCGTCAGAAGCGGCGCAGCGGCGGTTCCAGCGCGCCCTCCAGAAGTGGGACTCCGCCGAGGCCCGGAAGGCGCAGAACGACGACGACAAGCGCCAGGCGTCGCGGCCGGCCCTCACCAAGACGGAGGCGGCGCGGAAGAAGGAGGTGAAGACGCTCGGCGTCCACTTCGCTGAGTCCCATCTGCGGACCCGTGAGAACGGGGGAGGCGGCGACTGTCTCTTCCGCAGCATCGCCCAGCTCGTCTTCGGCGACGAGAACCGCCACATCGAGGTGCGCCAGTCCAGCGTGAACCACCTGGAGGACCTGCTCGCGGGGCAGTCCCTCGACGCGGATGGCCGCGTGGGACCTGTCTCGCGGGAGGAGTTCGCCACGCGCCTGGGCCTGCTCCATGACTGGCACCGGGTGCAGTGGCCCAACGTGCTGGCGTACCGGCGCGTGCTCGGCGTGGACCGCTGGCGGCAGTTCTGCCTGGGCATGAGCCGGGGCGGGGAGTGGGGTGACCTGCTCATCCTGTGCGCCGCGTCACACCTCTTCGGCGTCCGCTTCCGCGTCTACGTGCAGGTGGCGGGCGGCTACTACAGCGACGAGGTGGACTTCGTGAACCGGGCGCTCCCGGCGCGCCCGGAGCTCGTGCTCGTCAACTACGGCAACTACCACTTCGTCGCGGTGACGCCGGCCGGGCGCGAGGCGCTCATCGATGTCGCGGTCGGCACGCCCGTGGGCTGGGAAGCGCTGCGCGTGCGGCGGGACCGGGCACCCCCGGTGGCTCCGCAGGAGCCCGCGCCGCAACCCAAGCCGGAGCCGGCCAAGACACCGCCGTCCAGCAGCGGCCCCTCGGGCAGCGGGCTGAAGCCCTCCGGCCGCGTCTTCAAGTGGCCCTCCACGACGCCCTGGTCGCTCGCCGACGCGACGGGCGCCCCCGGCTGTCTCTTCCTCTTCGGAGAGAATGGGGTGAACAAGGGGGGCCGGATGGTGCAGAGCACCACCCAGGCCTGCATCCGTCCCGCCCCCAACGCCGTCGGCATCCGCACCTGCTGGAAGCCCGGCGCGGACGAGAACGACCAGGGTGCGATGCTCGACACCGAGCTGGCGAAGAACCAGAAGGCGCTGGACGACGACCTCGAGGAGGCCCTCGCCTGGCTGCACACCGGCCGCTACACGACGCTCGTCGTCCCCTGGGACACCGTGAGCGACCTCCCCGCGCTCGGCATCGGCGTCGCGAAGCTCCCGCAGCGGGCGAAGAACACCTATGCCCATCTGTGCAAGGGCACCGCGAAGTTGATGGAGTGGGCCGAGAGGAGCCTCGGGACGGTGGTCGTCTGCCCCCGGGAAACGGGACTCACCGACAAGATCTGCAAGGACGACCCGGAGTCGCTGTTCATCCATGAGTCCAACTGCGGCCTGGAGGCGGAGGCCGCGCTGAGGTGGTGGGCGCTGTTCGACACCGTGGCACAGCAGCCGAACGTGGTGTGCGTCCGCACCGGGCACCACGACTACTTCCGCATCCAGGACGCGAAGCTGGCGGAGAACACCCGGTTGCTCGGGCTCGACTTCGACACGCTGGAGAACGCGGTCAGGTCGGGCCGGTTCCGCCGCATCGTCATCCCCGAGAACGGCTGGGCGCTCGGGGTGGCGGCGAAGCTCCAGAGCTCCGCTCCGGATACCCACGCCTACGTGCAGAAGCGGCTGAAGCAGCTCATCGACCTGTGCGCTGCGACACCGTCGCCCCTCCGCGGGCCGCCCATGCCGGTGTCGCAGCCGGTGGCGAAGCCCCCGACAGTCCCAGCCCGTCAGGCCGAGGACGCCGACGACTCCTGGCGCGAGGATTCAGACGGGCGCGCGACCAAGGTGCAACGGAACCAGCAGGAGCACGACGTCACCAGTACGCTCCCCAAAGCGAAGGAGGAGGCGGTCGTCGTCGTGCATCCGCTCCCGCTGGAGCAGCCCCCGCCGGAGCCGCTCCCGCCGGAGCCGCTCCCGCTGGAGCAGCCCCCGCAGCAGGAGGATGCCCCGAACCCGTTCAAGCGGCGGAAGACGGAGCCCGATGCGGACTAGCGGGTCGCCGCCGGTCTTCTGCCGGTGCCTCGTCGGCGACTCGCAGCAGCCCTTCGCGGACGAGGCGCCGGCACAGCATCACCCGGGCGTCCTCGGTCAGCGTGTCCGGCAGGTCCCGAATCCGGAACCGGGACTGCTCGAGGACGTACCGGAGCGCGGGCTCGCAGAACGCGGGTGCCACCAGCGCGCCTCCGTTGAAGCCCAGGCTCACTTCATCTCCGTTGCGGGACAGCACGCTCGCGTGTCCCGGCCGGGTCTCCAGCTCGCTGTCCGAGCCGATCGCCCCGAGCCCTTCCAGCGAGCGCAGGTAGCCACCGGGCCCGGGGCCCACCACCTCATCCGGCTGCACGAGCTGCGCCTCCAGCGTCTCCAACAGCGGGTCCAGCGGGCCCAGCGCGCGGATATCCTCTGACAGCTGGTCCGCGAGCTCGTGGATGCAGGGCACCTGTCGCATGCATCGGGTCCCGACGGGGGCGACCGAGCGGCGCCAGTGGGGATGCTTGCGGACCACGGCGCGGACCAGTTCCGCGAGCACCGCGTCCATGAGCACCGGCCGGACGCCAATCGACAGGTGCACCGAGCAGCAGTCGTCGGTGACGGCCGAGTGCGGGGTGCCCCTCGGCAGGTAGAGCAAATCCCCCGCCGTCAGCTCGATTTCGCGAACCGGTGCGCCCCAGTCCTCGGTGCCCATCTTCCGGCCTTCGAGCGGGAATTCCTCCTGCGCCGCGTACAGACGCCAGCGCTTCCGGCCGGACGTCTGGAGGACGAAGACGTCGTGGCCGTCGTGGTGGGTGCCGAAGCCCTGGGACGTCGGGCCGGTGATGTACGCGTTGCCGTTGGCGTAGCACCGGAGCCGGCGCTGCACGGCATCCACGAGCGCATGCACCGCGGGCCAGCGGCGGTGCACGCCGTTGAGGTTGAGGGTGTAGCCCTCGCGGAAGGCCTGGAACACCACGCGCGGCGGGGCCTCCTCCTGCTCGTGGAAGACGATGTCCGGCTTCCCCATGGCCACCAATCGCAGCTCATTGCCGCGCGGCTTGACGGTGAAGAGGTACTGCTCCACCTCGTCGAGCCCGAACAGACCCGCGTAGTGGTCGGGCGCGTGGCGTTGGAGATGGAGGGGCTCCTTCTCCCAGTACGCCTCCAGGAACGTCGGCAGGGAGAGCGGGTCGAGCAGCTTGGCGATGGCACAATCGAGGTTGGACATGATGTGACTCCTCAGGGATGGGCGATGACCATCAGGCTGGGGACGCGGGCCGCGACGCACTGGTAGCAGCGGCGCAGCGTCTCCGGGTCCAGCGCGGCGAAGCTCTCGTCCAGCACGAGCAGGTCCGCCTGCTGAATCAGCGCGCGGGCAATGAAGAGGCGGCTGCGCTCCCCGTGAGAGAGCTGCCAGCCCGTCTCTCCGACAATCTGCATGAGGCCGGCGGGCATCCGCGCGAGCAGCTCTCCCAGCCCCAACTCCTCGCAGACGGCCGTCGCCAGCTCCAGGTCCTCCGGCTTCGGCGGCCAGGCACGGCTCATCAGCAGGTTGAACGCGAGCGTGCCGGAGAACACGTGATTCTCATGGAACTGCGGCGCGGCGACGACGCCGTCCCTCCAGCGGTCGGGGCCGAGCGTGCGCCGGTCCAACCCGTTCAGCAGCAGCAGTCCCGACTGGGGCTGGCGCAGTCCGGCCACCAGCGCGCCCAGGGTGGACTTGCCTCCGCCGGAGGGGCCCTCGATGAGGAGGTGCTCGCCCCGGTGCACACGCACGTCGCAGCCGTCCAGCGCGGGAGTGCCCCGCTCCGGATACCGGAAGACGAGGTGCTGCGCTTCCAGCAGCACGTCGTTCCGACGGGGACCCGTGGCGGGCACGCTGGCAGTGGGAAGCACCGGCAGGGCGGCGTCCTCGGTTCGGCTCGCGGCGTGGAAGAGGCTGGCAATCTGCTTCCAGGCGCTGCCCGACTCGGCGAGCGCGGACAGGCCCATCACCAACCGGTTGAAGGCGCGCCAGGCCAGCAACACGCCGCCCACTCCGATGGCGAGCGTCACCGGTGACGTGCCACCCAGCGCAAGCGAGAGCGCGAGGCCCGTCATTCCCAGCAGCAGCCAGCCGCGCGGCATCAGCCCGGTGAGCAGCACCTCGCGACGGTCCAGGTGCTCCGAGACGCGCTGGTACTGTTCCAGCGCCTGGTCCTCGCCGTCATGCCAGCGCTCCCGCGACTCCTGCGCCAGCCGCGTCCGGTGGCCGACCATGCGCTCGATGAGGTCATTGGTCATCCCCACGCGCGAGTCGTTCCACCGCTGGCGGGCCTTGATGCAGCGCCAGCCGCCCAGCAGCGTGAGCACCGTCCAGCCGAAGAGCAGCAGCGCGGGCACCAGCCCCACCCCGGCCGCCAGCACCGCCACCGCGAAGAGCAGCTCCAGCAGCGCGAGGAGCCCCGCGAGCCCGCCATTCAGGGCCATCGCCTCGAAGGCATCGGCCTCCAGCACGCGCCCCAGGAGCTGGCCCGCGCCCTGGCTGCGTACCTGCTCCACGTCCATCCGCAGGGCGCCCGCGAGCAGCCGCTGCTTCAGCAGTCCTCCGGCCCGCACGCTCAGCCGCGCGGACACCTGGTGGGCCAGCATCTGCACCGGCACCTGGGTGAGCAGCAGCATCGCCCATGCGAGCATCCACCCCCGGTCCACCTGTCCCCGGAGCAGGCCCTTCCCGATGAGCCACCAGGACAACAGGCCCAGCGCGTACTGCGTGGTATGCGCCGCGAGAAGCACTCCGAGCTGGCGGTGGATGCGCGCCTGCCGGAGCTGCGTGCGGAAGGCCCGGCCCGGGGGAAGCCGCAGCAGCCAGCCCACGTCGAGCCACAGCGTGCCCAGCCGCTCGCCCAGGATGAGCGTGCGGACCTGGGCACGGCGGCGGGAAGGAACCTGCGCCTGTTCGAGCAGCGCCTCCACCGAGGGCCGCACGGGCGCTTCGATGTCCTCGCAGAGCGCGCCGTGCAGCGCGCTCCATTCGATGACCTCCACCTTCGAGTCCGGACCCAGCACACGCAGCCGGCCTCGGCGCTCCCCCAGCAGGACGAGGATGCGCGGCTCGGCGTCTCCGGGGAGCTGGACAAGCGCGGGCCCCGCGCGGTGCAGCAGGGCTGGCAGTTCCGCGTAGCGCGTTCCGACGGCCTCCGCCTCGAAGCCGAGGAAGCCGGCGGCGGCCTCGATCCAGGGGCTGAGGGGCTGTTCGCCGCGCTGGAGGGACGCGTCGGGGACGGGCATCCGCGTGGTGGGGCGGCCCGGCATTCCGCTGTGGCGCGCGAGCCGCTGGAGGGCCTCGCCCAGCCGGGCCACGGGCCAGCAGAGCTCTGAGAGTGATTGCGTCATGCCACGGCCTCCTCCGCCCACGTCTTCAATTCCAGTCGCTCACGCGGCGTCATCACCAGCACGCCGTCCTCCATCCGGGCGCGGGTCCACGCGTCGTTGGACCAGACCTCCGCCTTCGCCTGGGCCTCGGCTTCGAGCAGGGCGCGGTAGCGCGAGCCCGGCATGGCGGCCAGCACGGACGGCTCGCCGTGCTCCACCACGCGTCCGCCTTCCACCACCAGCACCTGGTCGAAGCCGCGTGTCTCCGCGACGTCGTGGGTGATGCACAGCATCGTCGCGCGGGCCCACTGTCGGCGGGCCCGCTCCAGCAATTCGTGGCGCCGTTCCCGGTCCAGCCCCCGGAAGGGCTCGTCGAGGATGGCCAGGCGGACATCGGGCCGCAGCAGGGCCCGGCCGAAGCGCACGCGCTGGCCCTCGCCACCGGACACCCGCGCGCCGCCTTCACCCAGCGACGTCTGGAGTCCATCCGGCAGGCGCTCCAGCACGGAGAGCAGGTCCGCCGAGGCGATGAGGGGGCTCAGGGACGCGGGAAGCTCCGACGCCGCGCCATACGTGAGGTTGTCCAGGAAGGAGCGGTTCCAGAGCTGGACGGCCGGGTCCACCCATGCGGTCTCCCGCCGCAGTCGCTCCAGCCGCGCACCGTCGAGCGGCGCGCCGTCCACGAGCAGTGTCCCCTCGGAGGCGTGATGCCAGCCGACGAGCAGGCCCACGAGGCTCGACTTGCCGGCGCCCGAAGGGCCCACGATGCCCACGTGGGTGCCGGGAGCGATGGACAGCGCCACGTCCTCGAGCACGGTGTGCCCGCCCGCCTTGATGCTCACGCCCTGGAAGTCCACGGCCACGCCCGGGTGCTCGGGCGCGGCGGACCTGGACGCTTCCGCGTCGCCCGGGATGTGGCCCGTCTCGTCGCGCGCCCCGAGCGGCTCCATCAGGCGCAGCGTTACGTTCCGGTGCATCGGGTACTGCCGGGCGAGCTGCGCGAGCTCCTGTCCCAGCAGCGGCAGGTTGAGCGTCCAATAGAGGAACAGCAGCGAGCTGCTCTGCGCCCCGTTCCGCGACAGGTGCCCGAAGACGAGCGCCACCGCGAAGCCCAGGGTGGCCAGCGACAGCAGCCCCTCCACCACCACCGACACCCGCTGGAGCGCCGCCGACGAGCGGGCCCACTCCACCACGTGTCCCTCGTGCTCGCGCCGGAGCGAGCGCTCCGCGCCGTGCGCCCGCACCGACACCAGGCCGAGCAGCGCGTCGAGATAGAACCGGGAGAGCGCGGCGGCGTGACTGCGCACCCGCAGCTCGCGCTCGGCGAGCACCGGCTGAATCGCGAGCGGCGTCAGCAGCGCGGTGAGCATCAGCCCCACGGCCAGGAGCGCACTGCCAGGGTCCAACCAGATGAGGCCCACGGTGGTGAGCAGCAGCTCGAAGATGCCGAGGACGAGCTGCCCGCCCAGCCCGGGCAGCAGGCGCAGCCGATGCAGGCTGTGGCAGCGCTCGGCCATGTCGGAGTGGGGCCGGCTGCTGAAGTACCGGTCATGCATCCGGGGGAGCTTCTCGAGGAAGGCCATCCGGAAGCGGACCTCGAGCCGCCGGCCCAGCCGCCGCATGGACAGGCCGTTGAGCAAGTCCAACCCCAGGCAGATGGAGAGGAAGACGCAGAGCGCGAGCAGCGCCTGGAGCCACTGCGAGAGGAGGCTGAGCCGGCCGCCGACCTCCATCAGTCCGCGCAGGAGGAGCGCCTCGCCGACGGTGCCGAAGGCGGCAAGCCCCAGGCCCGCGAGCAGCGCGGCCGGCGCGAGGACGCCATCGGTGCGCAGCATGCGCAGCAGCTCTCGTCCAGGGCGGGGCGGGGGCTCGGCCAGCGCGGCGGCAAGCTCCTCGGGCAGGCCCTCCGTGTGCGCGCCCTGACTCCGACGGGAGGCATGCACCAGCACCGCGCCACGGAAGACGAGCCGCGTGTCCGCCTCGCTCTCGCCCGGCAGGGGCATCACCGGCCAGTAGGGGCGGGAGACGGTGATGGGCTCCAGCGGTGATTCCCGCAGCGCCTGGTGGAAGAACGTGTCGACGGCCCGCGCCGCCGCGCGTCCCGCCGTCAGTCCGCCGGAGCGCACGAGGTAGCCGACCATCTTCCGCGTGGCATCCAGCGCCGCGAGCGGGTGCCACCCCGCGTCCGCGAGCGCCTCGCGCAGGTGCCCGTCAATCTCGCCATCCTCCAGCCCCAGCGCGCGCAGCTGGCCCCGGAGCACCGCGAGCATCGTCTCCGAGCCGGCCCAGTCGCGCCACGCGGGCGCGGGGAGCGCGGTGGTGTGCAGGTACAGCTCTCCGATGAGCGCGCGGAGCGACACCCAGCGGCGGCCCCGGCTGGGGTCCATGACCTGCACCAGCTTGCCGTGACGGCGCCACACCACCACGAAGTGGGTGGCCCCGCTGGGAAGCTGCACTACGACGATGGCGGGCAGCGCCCCGGAGGCCGGTTCGAGCAGGTGGTCGGCGGGAAGGAGCTGCTGCTCGGCGTCGAGGCCGCAGCGCCGGGCGACCTCCTCCAGCGTGTCGATGGAGGTGCCGTCCACATCCGTCTGGCAGGCCTCGCGCAGCCGGCCGTAGCTGACGGGGATGTCGAAGCCCTCCAGCAGGCACTTGAGGGCCGCGGGACCGCAGTCCATCCACGAGGACTGGATGACCTCCGGAGCGAAGCGCCGGGGACCGTCCGTGGGGCGACGGCGAATCATGAAGCACCTCCCGCCGTGGGCGGACGCGGCGTCGATGGCGTGCCCAGTCGCTGTCCCGCGTCGCGGAGAATCAGCGTCGCGGGTGAGAGGTCATCCACCGCGACCTCCAGCGTGCCGGGCAGGCCGTGCTGCCGCGGAATGCGCGAGGTGTCGTCGGGCCGCAATTCGCACTCCACGCGGACCTTCCCGTCCCGTGCTTCCGATGCGAGTCGGCTCACCGTGGCGGTGAGGGCGCCGTACTCCGCCCAGGGAAAGCCCTGGAGGCGCAGCCGGGCCGTCTGCCCGGGGCGGATGCGGCCCAGCGCGTCCGAGGGCGCGAAGTCCGCCACGATGCGCAGCTTCCCGGGCGGCACCAGCACCGCCAGCTTGTCCCCGCGCCGCACCTCCGAGCCGGACTGGAGCCGCGCTACCTCGCCCACCTGGCCGCTAGCAGGCGCCCTCACCACGAACTGCTCCAGGTCGTGGGTGAGGGAGGCGATGCGTGCCTTGGACGTGGTGATGAGCCCCTCCATGGCGGCCTGCTCCCGCTCCAGCCGTGCCACCTGTGCCAGGCCCTGGCTCTGCCGGTTCAGGCGCTCCGACTTGAGGCGGTCACCCTCCTGCTCGACGGCGTCCAGGGCGGCGCGCCGCTTCTCGCGCTCCGACTTCACCTTGAGGTACTCCAGCTCTCCAATCGCCTGGCTCTTCATGAGCGGCGCGAGCCGGGACTGCTCCTCGTCGGCGTAGGACAGCGCGGCCTGGGCCTCCCGCTGCCGGGCCCGGGCCTCGCTCAGCCCCGAGCTCGACGCCAGCCCTTCCGCGCCGAGCGCCTTCTGTTGGGCCGCCAGCTCGCTCCGGAGCGTCTCCAGCTGCGGGAGCAGGGTGTCGAGGCGGGCCTGCTCCTCCTGGAGCTTCAGTCGCTGGGCATTCGAGTCGAGCTCGAGGAGCACCTCGCCCTTCTCGACCTGCCGGCCGATGTCCAGGCGGCTGGTGAGGACGCGCCCGTCCACCTGGGCCTCCACCGGGAACACTGCACTGTCCACCTCGAGCCGCGCGTTCTCGGAGACCTCGTACACGGTGACGCGCGCGAAGACGAACCACGCGAGCCAGCCGCACACCAGCAGCGCCAGGAAGACGAGGGCCCGGCCGGGCCGCCGGAAGCCGTCCTCACGAAGGGCGCGCAGCGAGTGGGAGAAGTCCGCCGCCATGTCAGGCCTCCCGTCCCAGCAGGGACATCAACCCGTCGGCCAGGCCACCCGGCCAGCCGATGTAGTCATGGCCACCGTTGAGCTCGCGATAGGTGACGTCGTAGTCCCGGGCCCGCAGCACGTCGCGAAGGTGGCGGTTGGCGACGAGCTGGCTCGGGCTGTTCCTGGGGGAGGGGCCGCGCTCCAGCAGCCCGACGTTGAGATAGAAGCGGACGTCCCGGCGGGGCGCGGAGGCGAAGCGGGAGGTGAGCCACTCGTGCTCCTCCGCGGCTTCCGGCGCCCACCAGAACGAGCCGGACTGCGACAGCACATTGCCGAAGACCTCCGGGTGGCGCAGCGCCGCGAACGCCGCCGCGAGCCCTCCGTAGCTCCAG
This sequence comes from Pyxidicoccus caerfyrddinensis, assembly GCF_010894405.1. GTDB lineage: Bacteria > Myxococcota > Myxococcia > Myxococcales > Myxococcaceae > Myxococcus > Myxococcus caerfyrddinensis. Next base: position 110,451 of record NZ_JAAIYA010000028.1, on the reverse strand, counting down.
CCTCCAATCACCGTCCGGGAGGGCAGGGCGGGAATGCACAGCTCGCCGCACACGCGCGGCAGCAGCTGCGTGGCCAGCTCCTCCGCGAAGGCGTCGTTGCACGTCAGCTCCACCTCCCGGTCGGGGTGGTGCAGCAACAGGCAGACCAGCGGGGGGATGCGCCCGTCGGCGACGAGGTTGTCGAGGACGTCCATGACGCCGAGCTCCAGGTGGCCCTCGCCGTCGCAGAGCACCAGCAGCGCGGGCTCCGCCGTCGTGGAGTCACCGAGGGCGCGGTACAGCCAGAAGGTGCGCTCGCGGCCGGAGCGGGCGTCGCGGAACAGGCCCTGCTCGAGCCGGCCCTCCGGCACGTCCGGACGGCGCGCGGCCCAGTGTCCGCCCGGCGCGTCCGGCAGCTCGATGACCGACATGGGCGGCAACGAGGGGTTGGGTGAGAAGTGGCGGGGGTTGAGCGCGTCGGGGCGCCAGACCTTCATCCGCTCCTGGAGGTAGCGGGCCTCCTCGTCGGGCGTCAGCTCGTGGAGCGCGCGGAGCGGCTCGTCGGGGGAGAAGCAGTACGTCGTGCGCAGGTCTCGCCGCACGCGCCAGGTGCGGTGCCACAGGTCCGTGCCGGGCATCTGCTCCAACTGGTTGGGCCCCGGGTTCCAGATGCACTCCAGGCCGGGCACCACCACCACGTTGCGCACCGGCGCCTCCGCCCTCCAGACGAGGGTGAGGAGCACGTGCTCCCGGTCCCCCTCCAGCGGCTCGAGCAGCGGCGTCCCCTCGCGGGTGAGCTGGTGCCAGAAGGTCTCGATGGCGGCGGTGTCCCCCGCCTCGACGCGACGGCGCAGCTCCAGGATGCGCGGACTGATGACAAGCGGGCTCACGATGTCTTCCCCCCTCACGACAAAGCTCAGGCGAACGCGGTCTGCGGATTGCCCTTCGCGCGGCCGACCTCTTCCAGCGTCAGCTCGTTGAGCTGGACGATGCGGGTGGGCGCGATGTCGAGGATGAAGTTGGCGTCCTCCGTCGCCAGGGCCCGGTCGATGAGTCGCGCCGTGTAGCCCACGTGCCGCGACTCGTCCCACATGAGCCGGTCGAGCATGCGCGTCAGGCGCTCCCGCGACTCCTCCGGGCAGTACGTCATGAGCACCGGGCGGGCCAGCAACTGGTTCACCAGGGTGCGAATCTCCGCGACATTCATCTGGAGCAGGTTGTCCAGGATGTCCTGTCCGCTGTACGGCGGCAGTCGCTCCGGTTTGTCGCCGAAGCGGTAGATGGGCGCGAGCGTCTTGAAGTCGGCCCGGAGCGCCTCGGTCACCGTGCCGGGGAAGATGCGCTCCACCATGCTCTGGTACATCCGCGAGTGCCGCGCCTCATCCATGGCGTGCTGCTGGATGAGCGACGAGATGCTCTCGTCGGGCGTCTTTCCGGCCAGGTACCAGAGCTTCCCGGAGCCCCAGCCTTCCGTGGACGCATTGCCCACGATGATGTTCGCGAACCACTCGCGATTTCGCGCCATCTCGCGGAACTGGTCGCCGTACCAGTCGGCGCTGAAGGGGGGAGGATGCGCCTCGAAGGTGCTCCTGAGGCATTCACTGTAATGCTCGAGCGGTCCGACTCCGTGTTGTCCGAGCGATTCGAGGGTGATTTCAGCAACGACGTTCATGGACGCATCCTCCCTGTCTTCCCTTCACGGGTTCCGGTTACACGTGCTCAGGCGCGAACGGAGCGTTGCGCGCGAAGTAGATGCAGTCGAACCCCGTGGCGAGGCCGGCGCGCACCGCGGTCTTGATGTTCAGCTTGCCGCTCGACGACTGGCGCGACTCCTCGATGGACTTCAGCTGGGTCTCCTTCAGCTCGAAGGAGATCTGCTCGTTCTGGTTCTGCATGGGATGCACTCCTCATGTTTGGGTTTGAGTCGAGGTCGCGGTGGCCGGGAGTGGCCTTCCGCGTCCCTCAAAGCGATGGAGGGCACGAGAGGGCCCTGTGATGCGCACGGTGCGCGCGTCAGATGCGGCCCCTGGTCGCACGCCCTGCTGCCGGGGAACCATCCACCAGTGGACAGAAGTGCAGGCCCGACCAAGTCGTAATACTTGGAAATAAAACATATCCGGAAATCAACGACCCACGGAGGGCGCACCGCGGGTTTGACTGGCGACGCGCTCCCGGTGTGGGGCGTCGAAGCCAACCCATCGCCACCGGACTCCTGGGGGGACCGTATGCGCCATCCGTCGAAGTGGGTCGCCTGTCTCGTGTTGTGTCTCAGCGCCGTGGGGTGGGCCTTCCAGCCCTCCCAGCAGAGCACGCTGGCGAGCCAGGCCTTCTTCAAGCCCGAGCTGTACCTCCCCATCTCCAACATGCCGCTGGAGCAGGCCCGCTCGAAGCTGAAGGGCGTGGGGCCGAGCGCGTGGGACGACTTCTTCGCCCGCAACGGGCGTGACTTCCACGTGTACCTGGACCCGCTGACGGGCATGCCCTCCGCCATCCAGGGCTCCATCCCGCTCATCCCCGGCACGGGCGTGGGCAACAAGGTCAGCCTCGGTGGCGTGCAGCAGCAGTTGGGCCGCTCCGTGGGGCAGGTGGACGAGGCCGTCGTCGCGGACCTGCTCTTCAAGTTCATCAGCGACAACCAGGCCGCGCTCGGCGTGGACATGCTGCAGTTGGGCGAGCCCCGCGTGACGCAAGTCACGGACTCGCTGTGGCAGGTGCTGATTCCCCAGCAGGTGGACGGAATCCCGGTCCGCCATGGCCGCCTCGTGGCCACCATCAATCATGGCAACCTCGTGCTGCTGGGCACCGAGGCCTGGAGCAACGTCACCGCGCCCACCCGGCCCACGCTCGACGCGCAGCAGGCACTCACGGCCGGCGGCGAGCGCTTCGGGCTCCTGGAGTCTCCCGGGCAGCTCTGGATGCAGCCCGCGCTGGAGCTCGCCCCGCTGGCCCAGGCCGACGCGAAGGGCTTTGGCGAGGGCTATCGCCATCAGCTCGTGTGGACCTACGGCTTCCAGAACCCGGGGGAGCAGGAGCGCTGGAAGGTGACGGTGGACGCCGACACCGGCGAGGTGCTCGCGCTCGAGGACGACAACCACTACCTGGACGCCACCATCAAGGGCGGCATCTACCCGCTGACCAGCACGGAAATCTGCACCGCGAACGAGGCGTGCGGAACCATGCAGGTCGACACGCCCATGCCGTGGGCCAACACGGGGCTCGCCGCCCCCAACAACTTCACGGACGGCGCTGGCGTCTTCGCCTACAGCTCCGGCAGCGTCACCACCACGCTGGCCGGCAAGTACGTGCGCGTCAGCGACACCTGCGGCGCCGTCACCTCCAGCTCCTCTACCGGCAACGTGCAGCTGGGCGGCACCAACGGTCAGCACGACTGCACCACTGGCGGCGGCGGGGCGGGCAACACGCCGGCCTCGCGCTCCGCCTTCTACGAGGTGAACCGGATTGCCGAGCTGGCGCGCGGCTGGCTCCCCAGCAACACCTGGCTGAAGGGGCAGGTCACCGCCAACGTCAACATCAACAGCACCTGCAATGCCTTCTGGAACGGCTCCACCATCAACTTCTACCGGAGCGGCGGCGGGTGCCGGAACACGGGTGAGATTGCCGCGGTGTTCGACCACGAGTGGGGCCACGGCATGGACGACTTCGACTCCGGCGGCGCGCTCAGCAACTCCAGCGAGGGCTACGCGGACATCGCGTCCATCTACCGGCTGCAGGCCTCCTGCGTGGGCTACGGCTTCTTCCACACCAGTGACCGCGGCTGCGGCAAGACGCCGGACGGCACCGGCTACAACCAGAACGAGGCCCAGACGGGCGCGGCCTGGTGCAACAGCCGCTGCTCGGGAGTGCGTGACGCGGACTACCTGGCGCACGCCAACCAGACGCCGGCCACGCCGCAGAACTTCGTGTGCCCCAAGTGCAGCTCCAGCACGGGGCCCTGCGGTCGGCAGGTGCACTGCGCCGCCGCGCCCGCCCGCCAGGCCGCGTGGGACCTGGTCGCGAGGGACTTGCAGGCGGCGCCGTTCAACTACGACTCCAACACCGCCTTCATCCTCGGCAACAAGCTCTTCTACCAGGGCAGCGGCAACATCGGCGCGTGGCACGCCTGCAACTGCACCGCGGGCACGTCCGACGGCTGCGGCGCGAGCCATGGCTACATGCAGTGGCTGGCCGCGGATGACGACAACGGCAACCTGAACGACGGCACGCCGCACATGACGGCCATCCACGCCGCCTTCAACCGCCACGGCATCGCCTGCTCCACGCCCGCGCCCGCCAACGCCGGCTGCGCGAGCGGCCCGGGCACGGCGCCCACCGCCACGGCCACCGGCAGCGACGGTCAGGTGGCGCTGAGCTGGAACGCGGTGCCGAATGCCAGCGAGTACTGGGTGATGAAGACGGAGGGCTACGCCGGCTGTGACTTCGGCAAGGCGAAGGTGGCCACCGTCACCGGCACCAGCTACACCGACGGCGAGGTCGCCAACGACAGGCGCTACTGCTACTCGGTGGTGCCCGCCAGCTCCAGCGCCTGCTTCGGCCGCGCCGCCGCCTGTGTCTGCGCGACGCCGGGCGGCCCCTGCACGCCGCCGGGCGTGGCCACGCTCTCCCTGCCCGCGGACACGGCGATGGACGTAGCGCTGGCGCCGGTGCTCGACTGGGCCGACGTGGCGGGGGCCACGTCCTACGAGGTGCAGGTGGCCACGGACGGCGCCTTCACCAGCGTGGTGCGCTCGGCCACGGCGCTGGGGGCCAGCACGTGGACCGTGTCTCCCGCGCTCGCCAATGGCACCCGGTACTACTGGCGCGTCCGCGCGGTGAACAACTGCGCCAACGGCGCCTACAGCACCCACTTCAGCTTCAACACCACGGAGACGACGTGCCAGCCGCCGGTGGCGCCCGCGCTGGCGAGCCCCTCGGACGCGGCGACGGGGGTCGCGCTCTCCCCGGTGCTCGACTGGGGTGACGTGTCGGGCGCCACCTCCTACGAGGTGCAGGTGGCCACCGACAGCGCCTTCACCAGCGTGGCGCGCTCGGCCACGGGGCTCGGCGCCAGCACGTGGACGGTGTCTCCCGCGCTCTCCGCCAACACGCAGTACTTCTGGCGGGCGCGCGCGGTGAATGGCTGCGGCGCGGGCAGCTACAGCGGCGCCTTCCGCTTCACCACCCAGACGGGCGGTGGGACGTGCCAGGCGTCGCTCGCGGCCTATGACGCCTCGCGCGGGACGCCGGCCTGCGGCAACGGGTGCGGGTGTGACACGGGCACGCTGGTGACGAGCCGCGGAAGCCAGTTCCCCACCGCCGAGCCCAACCAGCCCAACGCGCTCGACGGCTGCCCGGATGGGCCCTTCGGCTTCTACCACTTCGACGAGAGCATCGACCGCGTCGTGCTGAAGAGCGTGGACGGCGGCCCCATCACCCCGGGCAAGCAGGTGAAGGTGGACGTGACGGTGTGGTGCTACGACGCGACGGACCGGCTGAACCTCTACTACACGACGAACCCGGCCCTCCCGTTGTGGAGCACCCTCGCCACGGGACTGACGTGCACCGGAAGCGGCGCGAAGACGTTCAGCCACACGTTCACCGTGGGCAGCGGTGTCGGTCAGCACGCCCTCCGGGCCCAGTTCGTGGAGGCCAGCAGCCCGCTGACGAGCTGCACCTTCGGCCTCTACGACGAGAACGATGACGTCGTCTTCGGCGTGGCGGCGGCCGTCGCTTCGGGGCAGCCGCCGAAGCCGGCCACGCAGGGGCGGGCGCGGGCGGCCCGGTAGGCACGGGCCCAGGGTCCCCGGCGACCGGCCGGGGACCCGACGCGCGGGCGGCATGTCTGTCCTTGCGCGATGGGCAGGTGTGATGCGGCAGTGCTCACGCATCCACGCTGGAGCGGCCGCTCAGGCCTTGCAGTACCAGGTGATCTGCCGCGACGTCGTCGAGTGATACACGTCGACGTACGTCGTCCCCACGTCGCACGTCGTGTATTCCGTCGAGCTCCCACACAGCCAGCGGAAGCGGTTGTCGGACACGTACACGCGCGTCGTCGTTCCGCGAGGAATGGTGACGTACGAGCCGCTGCTGTTGAGCACCTTCAGCACCGAGCTGCACTGGTCGATGGTGGTCCCCAGCAGGATGGGCTGGGTGACGGTGTCCACCTCGGCGGTGGCGACCTCGGCGTCCTCGTTATCCACGCCGCACCCGACCAGCAGCGTGGTGGCAGCGCACATCGCAATCATGACTCGCTTCATCGTGGCCTCCAGGGCAGGTGATGATTCACTTGCTGGCGCTGGCGCAGAGCACGGCACATGCCAGCGGGTGGACGACACGGCGCCACTGGGAAGGAGGAGCCGGGCAGGCAGGCATTGCCTGGAATGGCCGGCAGGTCTTGCCGCATGGGCCGGCAATCCCTGCCGGGGGGACCGCTGGCGCGGTATGGTCTCTCACGGACCTGACGCGGCGGCGCGGAGCAGGTGGCAGCGGGGACATTGCGAAGATGTCGGAATCGGTCGAGGTGAGGTGCCTCCGGTGCGGTGCGCCGGATGCGGGGGAGCGTGCGCGCTGCGTCTGTGGTGCCAGCCTCCTGATGGACGTGGTGTTGAAGGGTGCCGTGGGGGACGAGCGTCAGCGCTTCGGGCTCGCGAGAGCGCTGGCCCTGCTCGGCCCTCCGGCGCCCTCGTTCTCCGAGGCCCGGGTGGTGCTGGCGATTCCGGGCAACCGCGTGGCACGCGGCGTCTCCAGTGTCTTCGCGCAGAAGCTCCTGGCGGTGCTCTCCACGCATGGCGCCGACGCGTACCTCCAGCCCTCGGAGGTGCCCGAGGCCACGCCCCGGCGCTCATCGCGAGCCGCCCTCGCCGCGGCGCTCGGCGTCCTCGTGCTGGGCGGTGTTGCGTTCGGCGCGTGGGGGACCCGCTCGCCCATGCTTCGGCAGCTCTCCGGCTTGGACCCGGGCACCTCCGCGCAGGAGGCCGTGAAGGCCGCCGAGGAAGCGGCCCTCTCCACGCAGGACATCGCCCGGCTCGCCTCGCCGAGCACGGTGAGCCTGCGGTGCGAGGGCAAGACGGGCTCCGGCTTCTTCGTGGACGCGGAGCTGGTGCTGACCAATGAGCACGTGGTCTGCCCGGCCGGGAAGATGATGACGGTGATGCTGCCGGACGGGCGCCAGCTCCTCGGGGAGACGCTGAAGACCGACGTGGACCTGGACCTCGCCACCGTGCGCGTGGTGGGGGCCAAGGCGGCGCCGCTGAAGGTGGGCGACGTCACGCGCCTGGAGCCGGGAGACAGGCTCGTCTTCATCGGCAGCCCCAAGGGGCTGGACTTCACCGTGCACGAGGGGAAGGTGGGCTTCGTGGGCCGCGAGTACCTGGGCAACGGCTACGTGCAGTTCAACGCGTCGGTGAATCCCGGCAACAGCGGCGGGCCGCTGCTCAACGGGCGCGGCGAGGTGGTGGGCGTCGTCTCCATGAAGGTCAACGACGCGGACGGCATGGGGCTGGCGCTGCCCATTCCGTATGCCAGCAAGCTCATCACCGTTCCCACCACGCCCGAGTCGACGGCGCGCTGGGACGCGCTGCTGGCGCGGGTGGCGCGTGACGAGCAGCGGGAAATCCAGCGCTACCAGCAGGAGACGGCGGAGCCGGTGCTCCTGTCGGTCCGCCACGTCGAGCAGCTGGGCCTGGTGGCGCTGCTCATCGAGCGCTTCGACGCGCCCCCGCGCCGCGTATTGCGCCGGATGGAGCTGGAGTCCGAGGGGAAGACGTGCTCGCTGACGGTGGACTTCGAGTACTGGCGGCCGGTGCGCGACACGATGTCCGCGGCGGAGGACTCGCGGCGCCTGCGCTGGTTCGCGGCGCGAGGGCTGTCGGAGGGCATCCACGTGGGCGCGGCGCGGCTGCCGGTGGAGGACTGCTCGCTCACCGGGGCGGGGAATGCCTCGCTGAAGCTGGAGGGCGCGGGCAAGGACGCCGAGCGCTTCGACTTCCCGATGAAGGACTTCCACGCCTCGCGTGAGGAGTGGAAGCGCAACAAGGGCGGCATCCAGATGTGGCAGCAGTCCCTGTGGCAGCGGCGTGAGGAGGCGAACCGCTCGCTGCAGGCGGCCGACGAGTGGCGCAACAACTTCAGCCGGGCGCGGGCCCGCATCGCCACGCTGGAGGAGGAGAAGCGCAAGCTGCTGGAGGCCGAGGCCGCGGGAGGCCCCTCCACCAAGCGCCGCTGGGAGGTGGAGGTGGAGCTGAAGCTCGCCCAGGGACAGCTCGCGGACCTGGAGCAGTACGCCACCGAGAAGCGCGTGCCCGCCGCGTGGCGGCAGTAGGGCCCGCCGTCAGCTCCGGTAGTCCACGAGGGTGATGGCGTTGGCCGCTTCCACCACCCGCTCCCGGGGCGGCGGGCCCTTCATGTCCGGCGACGCGAGCTGCTGGTTTCGCTGGACGAAGCCGCGCAGCCGCTGCTCGTAGGCGGGCAGCGCCGTGCGGAAGTCCCCGGCCGCGGCCTTCAGCTCTCCGGCCAGCACGTACGCCCCCACCAGCGCCATGCTCGTCCCCTGGCCCGTCATGGGTGAGCCGCAGTAGCCCGCGTCCCCGACGAGCACCGTGCGGCCGCTCCACCAGCGCTCCAGGTGAATCTGGCTCATGGAGTCGAAGTAGAAGTCGGGCGCGTCCCACATGGCCTTCAGCAGCCGGGGTGTCTCCCAGCCCATGTCCGCGAACTGGTCCGCTATGAATTGCTTCTGCCGTGCGGTGTCGCGGCGGTCGAAGTCCAGCGGCGGGGAGCCGAAGCCGAACATCACCCGCGCCTCGGTGTTCCGCCGGGCGCTGTAGACGCCGACCAGCTTCCCAGGCACCTGGTGGAACACCTGCCAGTGGTCCAGCCCCAGGTGGTTGGGCGCGGTGAAGACCGACAGGCTCATGCCGAGATGCTGGATGAAGCGCGCCTCCTCGCCGAAGACGAGCGCGCGCACCTGGGAGTGCAGTCCGTCCGCGCCCACCACCAGGTCGAAGGTGCGGGGCTGGCCGCGCTCGAAGGTGACGTGGATGCCGCCGTCATCCTGCGTGAGTGAGGTGAGGGAGTCGCCGAAGCGGTACTCGACGTCGTCGCACGTCGCCCGGTGGAGGATGTGCGCGAGGTCGTCGCGCATCAGCTCGACGTCCTCGCTGTCGGTGGGCCCGCCCGTGAGCGTCTCCTCGGTGGTGGACATCAGGGTGTTGCCCTCGCTGTCCACGAAGGACATGCCCCGCATCCGGGTGTGCGCCTCCCGGACCTCGGCGAGGAGCCCCATCCGCTCGATGACGGTGAGCGCGGCGCCGCGGACGTCGATGGCCTGTCCTCCTCCGCGCAGGCTCGGCGCTCGCTCCACCACGGTGACGTGGAAGCCGTGGCGGTGCAGCCAGTACGCCAGCGCTGGCCCGGCGACGCTCGCGCCGGAGATGAGGATGTTCTGGGTCTTCATGGGGACTCTCCTGGAATGTCCTGGCGTCTCGGTACGCCGTACGCAACTGATGCGTACGGTGTACGCGTCAGGTGGGCAAGCCATAGCGCCCGCATCTCCCCAATGCAAATTGACGGGTGTGAGGCGTCATCTGTACTAGTACACGCGAGCCTTCCTCCGGGGCCCGCTGCCGCGACGGGGGCAGCTGTACTAGTACAGCGCGAAGGAGACACCGATGAGCCGAGCCGACCCGCCCTCCGTCCGAATCGTCACTGAGTTGCGGCGCCGCATCGCGGCCGGCGAGCTTCGCCCGGGCGCGAGGGTGCCCTCGACGCGGCAGGTGGCGAAGGAGTGGGGCGTCGCGCTGGCGACCGCCGCCAGGGCGCTCGACGCACTGGGCAGGGAAGGACTCACCCGCGCCATTCCCCGCGTCGGCACCGTGGTGGCACCGGCCGGGCCCGCGGCACCGTCCCCCCGGCGCCGCCCGTCCGTCGAAGCCGACGCGAGCCTCACGCGCGAGCGCATCGTCCGCGCCGCGATGGGCATCGCTGATGCGCAGGGGATTGCGGCCTTGTCGATGCGGACCGTCGCGACCCGGCTGGGCGTGCCCACCATGTCGCTGTACCGCCATGTGCCCGGCAAGGAGGAGCTGGTCCTGCTGATGGCCGACGCGGCGATGGCCGAGGCCGGGTTTCCGCGAGAGCCTCCTCCCGGCTGGAGGGCCCGGCTGGAGCTGATGATGCGGCTGCAGTGGGCGCTCTACCGTCGGCACCCGTGGCTGCCGCGAGTCATCTCCTTGTCCCGTCCCCAGCTCATTCCGGGCGGAATGGCCCACGCCGAGTGGGCGCTGGGCGCGGTGGATGGCCTCGGGCTCGACATGAACACCATGCTGCACGTGTACGTCACGGCGGTGGGCTTCGTGCGAGGCACCGCCATCGAGCTCGAAGCAGAGAACGAAGCCGAGGCGGAGACCGGTCTCACGAGTGAGGAGTGGATCGAGTCCCAGGACGCGGCGATGGCCCGCATCATCCAGGAGGGCCACTTCCCCATGCTTGCCCGCGTCTCCGCGGAGCGGAACCTCGTCTTCAACCTCGGCACCCTCTTCGAGTTCGGGATGCAGCGGCTCCTCGACGGCCTTGCTGTGTTGCTCGAACCACCCGCGAGCCGCCAGGTACTGGACTCGGGAACACGCACTCACAGTAGAATGGGAAAGTCTCGAAAAGGGGGGTAGTCGAAATGAAGATTCAATCCAGGATACCGACGCAGACACCACGCAGGCCCGATGAGCCCGGGAAGGAGCTCTTGGGGAAGAGGGCGGAGGGTTCGCCCCGGCCCGCGGGCGAGGCGACGGCGCGCAGGGCCGGCTTCTCGACGGTGAGTGAGTTCGCCCGCCCGAAGCCCGACGTGCAGTCCGAGTTCCGGCGCGAGTTCGGCGCGCTGGCCTCCGACAAGAAGAAGTTCCACGACACCATGCGCACGGTGTTCGGCGACGGCTACAACGCCGTCCAGGCCGAGCAGTACCGGCAGAAGGCGCAGGCCGGAGACTTCAGCTGGCTGCCTCCGGTGAAGCAGGTGCCCGCCGACCAGCTGAACGGGGCCAACGGCGCCTACGACGCCGAGTCCGGCACGGTGTACATCAACCAGGACCTGGACCCCGCGCTGGCCGCGTCGACCTATGTGGAGGAGGCGGGCCACCACCTCGACACGAAGCTCAACTCCAAGGACTCGGCGGGTGACGAGGGCGAGCTGTTCCGCCGCGTGCTCTCCGGCGAGAAGCTGACGCCCTCGCAGGTGGCGGAGATTCGCGCCGAGAACGACAAGGGCACCATCTACGTCGACGGCAAGGCGAAGCAGGTCGAGTTCTGGAACCCCTTCAAGGCCGCGGCGAAGGCCGTGGGCGGCGCCGTGAAGGCGGTCGGGGGCGCCATCAGCAGTGCGGCGTCGGCCGTCGGCAACGCCGTGGGCGGTGCCGCGAAGGCCGTGGGCAGCGCCGTGGGCAGTGCCGCGAAGGCCGTGGGCAGCGCCATTGGCGGCGCGGCGAAGGCCGTGGGCAGCGCGGCGAAGTGGGTCGGCGTGCGCCTGTTCGACGGCGTCCGCGGCCTGGCCACGGGCGCGCTCAACACCGTGGTGGGCGCGTTCCGCAACGTCGGTGAGGGGCTCGGCACCTTCTTCGGAGGCGTGGGCAAGCTCTTCCAGGGGAAGTTCGGCGAGGGGTTCAAACAGATGGGCCTGGGTCTGGTGAAGACGTTCGTCCAGACGCCCGCCGACGCGCTGCTGATGATGGGCGGCCGGGCCCTCAGTGCCATCCAGACGCTGATTGGCGTGGAGCCGCCGGGCCGCAAGCTCAGCAGCGACGAAATCGCCACCCTGCGCACCGTCTACGGCGACAGCATCGACTACTCGTCCATGCGCATCAAGGAGGGCAACTCGGGGCTCTTCAGCCTCTCCGGCCGGGCCTTCACCCATGGCAACACCATCTACATCCCGCCGGACGACCTGCCGTTGACGCCCGACCTGCTGGTGCACGAGTCCGCACACGTCTGGCAGCACCAGAACGGCGGCACGGACTACATGAGCGAGGCGCTGTGGGCCCAGAACGTCGGGGACGGCTACGAGTTCGAGAAGGGCATCAAGGAGGGCAAGTCCTGGAGCCAGCTCAACCCCGAGCAGCAGGCCGAGCTCCTACAGCAGGCCCAGCGCGCGGGCTTCTTCAACCCCACCAGCGGAGGGACGTTCACCTACAACGGCACGGACTACACCGCCTACCTCAACTCCGCGCTCGCCCAGATTCGCGCGGGCCAGGGAGCCCCGTAGCCCATGAGGTCGTCACGCGCCGCCACGCTGCTGCTCGGCTTCACCCTCCTGCTCTTCGCCGCCTGCCGCCCGAGAATCGCGGTGTCGCTGGCGTCCGGGGACGAGCGGCTTCCGTCCCCCCGCTTCGTGGTGGAGGACCCCGAGCACGAGGACCGTCCCCACTACGACACCGTGCAGGTGGTGGACCGGGCGGGGCAGGTCTTCTGGCAGGTGCGTGCCGAGCCGTTTGGCGACATGGCCAGCGTCCGCCAGTTCACCTATGGCGAGACGCTCCAGGGCTTCGCCGTGCTGGAGGCGCCCAAGGACCTCCAGCCCGGCGGGCGCTATGTCGTCTTCGTCCTGGGAAGCAACCGGGGCTCCCTCCACTTCGACGTGGACGCGGAAGGCGGCGTCCACGCCGTGGAGCCCTGACTCAGGGGTGGGGGCGGGCGCCGACGGGCACGTACTGCTGGAGGAACCGCCCCACCACTGCCTGCGCGAGCTGGCGGCCGAAGCCGCCGTCCCAGACGTCGAAGGCGTGCTCCGCGTACGGCAGCGTGAAGAATTGGTGCGGCACGCCGGCCTGGGCGAGCCGGGTGGCCAGCACCTGTGAGGCGTGGAGCGGCACCACGCTGTCCGCCCCTCCGTGGACGAGGAGCGTGGGAGGGCTTCCCGGGCCGACGTGCGTGAGCGGGGAGAGCAGCGCGTACAACTCCCGGTGCCCGTCCAGGGGCACACCCGTGAAGCCCTCCAGCACCCGCCGCGAGCCCGCGCGGTGCCCGGCTTGGGAGGCCAGGTCGGTGGGCGCGTAGAAGCTGATGATTGCCTTCACCGACGTGTCTGGAGCGTCGCAGGAGGCGGGAAGCCGCGCGTCGCCCGTGGCGTAGCCGACGAGGGTGGCGAGGTGACCGCCCGCGGACTCGCCGAACAGGACGAGCTGGTTCGGGTCGATGCCGTAGGTGGCCGCGTGGGCCTTCACCCAGGCGATGCCGCACTGGAGGTCTCCCGGGGCCTTCAGTCCGGCCGCGGGCGGGAAGAGCCGGTAGTCGAGGCTGATGACCGGGTAGCCCAGCGAAGTGAGGAAGCCGGCCCAGGCACGGGCGTAGCCGCGCTCTCCTCCGCTCCAGCCTCCTCCGTGGACGTAGAGCACCGCGGGCCGGGCGGCGGAGGACGGGGCGTCGGGGAGGAACAGGTCGGCCTGCAGCTCGACGCCGTCGACGGTGGCGAAGCGCACCGTCTGACTCGGGAGCGGCCGTTGTGCCACGAGGGGGCGGAAGTACTCGCGGAGGCTGAGTGAAATGCCGTGGGTCCGCGCCATCCACCACGAGGAGGCGGCGGGCATCAACGCTGCGTAGAGCAGGAGCAGCACGGCGGCCGCCGAGCCCCAGCGCAGCCAGCCCCACTTCCCGGACTGAATCACGGAGGCGGTGAGCAGCGCGGACACGAGCACCGGCAGCAGCAGCAGGAGGCTGTACTCCCGCAGGATGCCCTTGAGCAGATTCACCAGCGAGGGTGCCCAGGGCGGCGCGAAGAACACTGCCACCAGCAACAGGCAGCCCACGGGGTTCAGGACCGCCAGGACCGTGAGCAGTGCGAGGAGGCGGGAGGCGCGGAACAGGCGTTTCATCCGGAAGGTGTCAGGTCGTTCGCGGTGGAAGGCTCATGCTGGCCGGAGTGGAGGTCCACGACAATCCGTACGTCGAGCCGGAGCAGGTCTTGGGCGCGTCTTCAGCCGAAAAGCAACCGGGGCTCCCTCCATTTCAGGCGTACGCCCCGTAAAAGCCCGGGGGTATTTGCAGTTTGATTGCGACATGAGCTTGCATTGTGCCGTTTCTCCTAGAGTTGGAGGGGGCCGGACTCTGGAAACGGGAGCGTGCAAGGTGATGCGCAGTCTGCTGGTAGCTACGACAATCTTTGTGGCGGTAGGGGGATGGCCCGCCCATGCGGCCCGGGAGCTCCCCGTGGTGGATGCATTTGCGCGCATCCCACCGTCCGGGAGCGAGCCGAGCGCCCGTGAGCGGGCGAAGGGCGTGGACGTTGCACACGAGGAGCCCCGGCTGGGCGTCCCCACCTTCGTCTGGGGGGTGCACGCCGCGCAGCCCGGCGCGAAGAGCCTCCGGCCGGTGCCGCCCGAGCAGGTGGCGCGGACGTACCTGGGCGAGCAGGCCGGACTGTATCGGCTGGGCCGCACCGACGCGCCGCACATCCCCGTGCGGGGTGTCCACCGCACGCGCAACGGCGCGAGCATCGTCACCTTCGGGCAGGAGGTGGAAGGCATCGAGGTCTTCCGCCAGTCGCTGAAGGTGCTGCTGGACTCGGACAACCAGCTCGTCGCCATGTCTGGCCATCTGAGCCCGGTGGCCTCCAATCCCCGGCTGGAAAAGGAGGCTTCGGCCTTCAGGCTGGAGCCTCGCGAGGCGATTGCCCTCGCATGGAGGGACCTGCACGGAGACCCGCTGCCCGCGGTGAGCCTGTCGCTCACCGGGCAAGCCCAGGGCGCGTACAGCCACTACGCGCTCACCCCGGGGCCTCGTCGGACGGTGTTCTCCTCGCCCGCGCGCGTGAAGAAGGTCTTCTTCCCGCTGCCCGACGCGCTGGTGCCCGCCTGGTACGTGGAGCTCGACACCACGCCCGTCACCGGGACGGACGGCGACCAGTACGCCTACGTCATCTCCGCGGCGGACGGCCAGCTGCTCTACCGGCATGACCAGTCCTCCCACCAGAGCTATTCGTACCGCGTGTGGGCGAACACGCAGAGCCCGCACATTCCCTATGACGGCCCCCAGGGCAACGCGGCCACGCCGCACCCCACGGGCCTGCCGGACGGCTACCAGGCGCCCTTCGTCGCGCCCAACGTGCTGACGCTGCAGAACTCGCCCTACAGCCGCAATGACCCGTGGCTGCCCGTGGGCGCCACGCAGACGACGGGCAACAACGTGGACGCGTACGTCGACCTCGTCGCGCCCAGCGGCTTCGGGGTGGGGGACGTGCGCGGCAGCCTCGGCCCGTCGGGCATCTTCGGCGACGGCTATGACCTGTCGCTCGCGCCGAGCTTCTCGGACGCGCAGCAGATGAGCTCGGTGGCTCAAATCTTCTTCGTCACCAACTTCCTCCATGACTGGTACTACGACTCCGGCTTCGACGAGGCCGCGGGCAACGCGCAGGCCGACAACTACGGCCGCGGCGGCCTGGGCGGGGACTACCTCCGCGCCGAGGGGCAGGACTACGTCGGCCGCAACAACGCGAACATGTCCACGCCCTCGGACGGCGCGCGGCCCCGGATGCAGATGTACGTCTACGACACGCGCGGGCTCCGCATCATCGAGGTATCGCCGGAGCACCCCTACGCGGGGCGCTGGGTGGTGGGCGTCTCCGCCTTCGGGCCCCAGCAGTATGACGTCACCGCCGCTGTCGCCTTCGCCGCGGATGGCGTGGCGGGCCCGGGCGGCACCGTGGCGGATGCGTGCGAGCCGCTGACGAATGCGGCTGAGCTGGCCGGGAAGATTGCCCTCGTGGACGCGCAGGGCTGCGACTTCACCGTCAAGGCCGGGCGTGCGCAGGCCGCCGGCGCCGTGGGGTTGGTCCTCATCCCCGAGTTCGAGGGAGACCCGTTCTTCCCCGTGCCCGGCCGGGCGCCCTCCGTCACCATCCCCGTCGTCTCGGTGGAGCAGTACATGGGCGCCTGGTTCCGCATCCAGCTTCCCGTCAGCCTGACGCTCCAGCGGCAGGGGGCGGACCGCGACGGCACGCTCGACAACACCATCATCGCCCACGAGTGGACGCACTACATGTCCCACCGCCTCATCGGCGACGCCAACGGCCTGACGAACAACCAGGGCCGCAGCATGGGCGAGGGCTGGGGCGACTTCGCGGGCCTGCTGATGGTGGTGCGTGAGGGCGACGACCAGGTGCCCTCCAACGCGAACTTCGGCGGCGTCTACGCGCGCGGCGCCTACGTCAACAGCGGCGGGGCCAACCAGGGCTACTACTGGGGCAGCCGGCGCTACCCGTACACCACCGACCTGACGAAGAACCCGCTCACCCTGCGCTACACCCAGAACGGCCTGCCGCTGCCCGCCGGCATCCCGGTGAACTTCGGCAGCTCCGGCGTGAACAACGCGGAGGTCCACTCCTCGGGCGAGTGGTGGGCGGTGACGCTGTGGGAGTGCTACGCGGCGCTGCTGCGGGACACGCAGCGCCTCACCTTCGCCCAGGCCCAGCAGCGGATGAAGGACTACCTCGTCGCGTCGATGAAGCTCACCCCCAACGCTCCCACCTTCCTCGAGGCGCGCGACGCGCTGCTCGCCGCGGCCTATGCCAATGACCGGGCGGACTACGTCCTCTTCGCGAAGGCCTTCGCCAAGCGCGGCGCCGGGACGCGCGCCGTCGCGCCCCCGCGTGACTCCGCGGACCATGTCGGCCTGGTGGAGAGCTTCGAGGTCGGCAAGGACGTGCTGATGTCCGGCGTGGAAGTGGTCGAGCTGACGGGGACGGGGGCGTCGTGCGACGACGACGGGACGCTCGACACGGGCGAGGCGGTGCTCCTGCGCATGTCGCTGCGCAACAGCGGCATCGAGCGGCTGACGCAGACGAGCGTGACGCTCTCCAGCAGCTCCCCGAACGTCGTCTTCCCGATGGGGGCGACGGTGCCGGTTCCGCCCACCGACCCGCTCCAGCTCGTCACCGTGGAAGCGCCGGTCCGGCTCTCCGGCCCGGCCACCCCGGGCGTCATCACCCTGACGATGACCTACCGGGACGCGGAGCAGACCGTCCCCGGGGTGCAGACGCGGACCCTGACGCTGCGGGTGAACACGGACGAGGTGCCGGGCACGGGCATCGTGGAGACGGTGGACGCGGCCAACCACCCGTGGCTCCTGGAGGAGCCGCAGTACGAGGGCACCTTCCCGTGGACCCGGGAGCACGCCCCGGCTGACGTGGACTGGTACTTCCGTGGCCCGGACAACGACAGCACCTCCGATGTGTACCTCGTGTCGCCGCCACTGCACGTGGCGGCGTCGGGCCCGTTCCGCTTCACCTACCAGTACCGCTACGCCCTGGAGGAGTTCTACGACGGCGCCGTCATCGAGCTGAGCGAGGACGACGGCATGACGTGGACGGACATCGGCTCGTCCCTGTCGCCGGGCTACACCACCCAAATCGAGCCGGCCTCGGACAACCCCCTCGCCGCCCGCATGGCCTACAGCGGCCAGAGCGCGGACTACCCGGCGTTCCTCCAGGGCGTCGCCGACCTCGGCACGGCCTACGCCGGGAAGACGGTGCGCCTCCGCTTCCGCGTCGGCACGGACGTGAGCGTCGGCGCAGCGGGCTGGGACGTGGATGACCTCCAGTTCGAGGGCCTGACGAACACCCCCTTCACGACCCTGGCCACCCACCGCGGCCTGTGCACCAACATCAACCAGCCGCCGGTGGCGAACGCGGGGCCCGCTCAGGCGCGCTATGAGGGCCTCATCGTCCAGCTCGCTGGCAGCGGCACGGACCCCGAGTTCGCCGCGCTGACCTACGCGTGGACGCAGACGGCGGGGCCGGCGGTGGTGCTCGCCAGCTCGAACTCGCCGCGACCCTTCTTCCGCGCGCCGACGGTGACGAAGGACACGGACCTCACCTTCCAGCTGCGCGTCCATGACGGTGTGAATGTGAGCGCCCCGTCGTCGGTGACGGTGCGGGTGCGGAACGTTCCCGGGGGCTTCCCCGTGCCGCTGGACAAGCCCACCCCCGAGCTCGGCGCGGAGGACGCGGCGAGCGTCACCGGGGACAGCGGGCCGGTGACGGTGTCGGCTCCGGGCTGGGGCTGCTCGTCGGGTCCGGAGGGCTCCGTGCCGGGAGCCGCGGTCATGCTGCTCGCGGCGCTCGGTCTCGCGATGCGGCGTCCCCGCACGCGGGCCGTGACGCCGCCGAGGCGCTGAGCTGAAGCGGTGGGGACTTGCCGGGCGCTGAGCTGGCCCGGCAGGTCTCGTCCGTGGGGCCAGGGCCCTGGAGTCCGTCGGGGGAACCCCCGCTCGGCCGGCTCACTCCAGAAGCGGAGGCTCCGAGTCTTCCGTGGGCTCGCGGAAGCAGGCCCGGGCTCCGCCACACGAGTGCGGGTGCACGAGGTCGTCATCCGGCCCCACACTCTCTCCGGTGGCGGCACACCAGAACGTCGCCGTCGACACGTAGCCCGTGTCCCAGTCCACCGCCGAGTCGTACCGGTAGCCCGGCGTCCCCTTGGAGCGCAGGCGCCGGCAGACGGTGGGAGGCTTCGGCTCGCTGCTCGAGTCCATGCGTGCCTCCCTCAGGCCTTCGACGCGGCGAGGACCGTCCTGCGGACCACGGCTTCCAGGACGGGGACCTTGTAGGCGTTCTTCGACAGTGGCGTCGCGCCGCTCACCGCCGCCTTCGCGGCCTGGCGCGCCAGCTCCTCGTCCAGCGGCTTGCCCACCAGCAGCTTCTCCGCCTCCGTCGCGCGCCGGGGCGTGGGCGCCACCCAGCCCATGGCAATCGCTGCCTCGCGCACCACCTTGCCGTCCATGCGCAGCACCACCGCGACGTCGCAGATGGGCCAGTCGTAGCTCTCGCGCTCGCCCTGCTTGTGGTACGCGGCCTTCGTTCCCGCCGCGAGCGCGGGGAGGCGCACGCGCGTCAGCACCTCGTTGGGGGCGATGACGGTGTCGCGCGCGCGCTTCATGTCTGGCGGCAGCAGCAGCTCGGACACGGGCACCATCCGCGTCTTGCCTCCCGGGCCGGTGAGCTCCACCGACGCCCCGTAGGCCACCAGCGCCGTGGCCGGCGTGGAGGCGTGCACCATCACCGTGCGCTGGTTGTCGAAGATGGCGTGGTACTGGTTCTCGCCCTCGCGCACCCGCTCGACGTCGTTGCCGCCCGTCTGGTGGAAGTGCTCGCTCCGGAAGTACCAGCAGCGGGGCCGCTGGAGCAGGTTGCCTCCCACGGTGGCGGCGTTGCGCACCTGGGGCGTGGCCGCGTGCTCGGCCGCGTCCGCGAGCGCCACGTAGCGCCCGCGCACCTCGGGCTCGCGGGCAATGCGCGCCAGCGTCACCAGGGCGCCCAATTCCAGGCCCTGCTTCGCGTCGAAGCGCAGGCCGTCCAGGCCCTTGATGGACTTGAGGTTCACCACCCGGTGCGGCGAGACGACGCCGTTCTTCATCAAGTCCAGCAGGTCCATGCCGCCGGCCTTCGCCATGACGGGCTGGCGCTCACTCGACTCTCCCAGCAGGGAGACGGCCTGCTCCACGGATTCCGCGTCGACCCACTCGAAGCTCTGCATGCTTCCTCCGAATCCGTCTCAGGTGGTGCGCAGCGCCGCGAGCACGTTCGCCGGCGTCATCGGGAGCGTGCGGATGCGCTTGCCCGTCGCGTTGTAGAAGGCATTGGCCACCGCCGCCGCCGTCGCCACGTTGGCGGGCTCGGCGACTCCGCGCGCATCCGTGGAGGACTGCGCGCCGAGCTGCTCCAGGAGGATGACCTCGATTTTCGGCACCTCGCGCGAGCCGACAATCTTGTACTGGTCCACGTTGGCGTTGAGCTGGTGGCCGCTGCCCGGGTCCAGGTGGCGCTCCTCGTAGAGCGCGTAGCTGACGCCCTGAATCACGCCGCCGAAAATCTGGCTCTCGGTGAGCTTGGGGTTGATGGGGCGCCCGCAGTCGTGCACGGCGACCACGCGCTCCACCTTGACGATGCCCGTCTCCGTGTCGACCTCGACTTCGGCGAACTGCACGCCGCCGATGCCGTGCCGGCTGATGCTCATGTCCGGGGTGGACATGGCGTAGCCCTCGTAGTCGTCGCGGCGGTCGGCGCGGTGGGACAGCTCGCGCACGCCGGACTTCTTCACCGCGTCGCGGAAGGGCATCGCGGAGGACGCCTTGCCCTTCACCGACACCTTGCCGTCCGCGAAGACGATGTCGTCCGCGCTCGCCTCGAACAGGGGCGCGATTCGCGCGGCCAGCTCGCGGGCACAGCGGTGGGCGGCGTTGCGCGCGGCGGGCGTCAGCGAGCTGGTGACGCGGCTGCCGCCCGAGGCCGGCCCCTGCGGGTAGCGCGAGTCACCGACGTACGCGCCGATGTCCTCGGGCCGCAGGCCGAACTCCTCCGCCACCACCTGCGCGAGGATGGTGCGCGTCCCCGTGCCGATGTCCTGCGTGGCGCTGAAGGCCTCGACGGAGCCGTCCCCGGACACGCGCACCTCACACGAGGTGTTGCGGTGGACGAGGTAGACCCACTGGGACTGGGCGACGCCCAGGCCTCGCTTGATGGGCCCCTTGTCCGAGCCCGCGGGCCGCCGCTTGCTCCAGCCGACCTTGTCGGCGCCCAGCTTGCGCTCCTGGGCACGCGCCAGTGCGTCGTCCGTGCCGGAGACGTCAATCTTCGCGCGGAGCGCGAGCGCGTCCATGCCGATGCGCTCGGCCAGTTCGTCGATGGTCTGCTCGAGGGCGAAGATGCCCTGAACCTGGCCGGGCGCGCGGAAGGCCGCGCAGGGGCCGGCGTTGGTGAAGACGTCGTACTGCTCCACGTGCACGTTGGGGCACTCGTAGAGCGTGGAGTGGCAGAAGCCCACGCCCGCGCCTCCGGCCACGCCGCCGCTGCCGTAGGCCTGGAGCTGGATCGCGACGAGTGAGCCGTCCCGCTTCGCGCCCACCTTGAGCCGTTGGATGCTGTTGGGCCGGTTGCCGCCCGATACATGCTCCTCGCGGCGGTCCAGCACCATCCGCACCGGGGCCCGGGCCTTGCGCGAGAGGTGGATGGCGAGCAGGCCGTAGTTGCCGATGCCGTACTTCGCGCCGAAGCCACCTCCGGTGAAGTCGCTGATGACGCGCACCTTGTTCTTCGGAAGCTCGAAGAGCTCGGCGGCCTCGTCCCGCACGCTGGCCACCCACTGGGTGGACGCGTAGAGGGTGAGCATGTCGTCCTTCCAGTCCGCGACGAGCCCGTGCGGCTCCATGGGCACGTGCGTCTGCACCTGGGTGCGGTACTCCGCTTCGACGACGACCTCGGACTCACGGAAGCCCTTCTCCACGTCTCCGCGCGGGCCCATGCCTCGCGGCTTCGTGTCGGGGCCGCGCACGTTGCCCTTCTGTGGCAGGCCCGGCGGTGCGCCGCCGCCTCCCGCGGTGGCGGGCTGCTCGGTGGGGCCGGGGAAGACGCGCGGCGCGTTCTCCTTCATCGCCTCCGCGATGGTGGTGACGTGCGGGAGGGGCTCGTACTCCACCTTGATGAGGCGGGCCGCGGCCTCGGCGGCGCGGGGCGAGTCCGCTGCCACCGCGGCGACGGGCTGGCCCGCGTAGCGCACGGTGGGGTAGCGGCCCTGCTCCGCCTTCGGGTCCCTCAGCTTCGCCGTGGCGAGCAGGCGCTCCACGATGTGGACGGCGCGCACGCCCGGGTAGCGCTCGGCCGCCGAGGTGTCGATGGACTTGATGCGCGCGTGCGGCAGTGGCGAGAGGACGCGCTGGCCCCAGAGCATCCCCGGGAGCTGGACGTCGAAGGTGTAGCGGGCGCGGCCGGTGACCTTCTCGACGCCGTCCAGGCGGGAGACGGGCTTGCCGATGGACTTCAGCTTCGCGTTCTCCGGCAGGGGCGGCGGCTCGTCGAGCGGCACCCGCCGCGTGACTTCCTTCATGCCGGCGCCGACGATGCCGTACTGCATCGCCTGCTCGCGCGAGGGGCCCGGGTTGGGAGGGGGCGGCTTCTGTGGGCCCGCCGCCTGGGCCTTCTGGCCGTCGGAAGGCTTCGCGGTGCCCTGCGTTCCGGTGGTGTCCTTGACGTCCTGCATCAGCTCTTCCCCTTGCCCTTGCCGCTCGCCTGGGCAGCCGCGAGGGTGGCCTTGAAGACGTTGGGATAGGTGCCGCACCGGCACAGGTGCCCGCTGACGGCCTGCTTCACGTCGTCGAGCGTGCACTTCGGGTTGCGCTCCACCAGCGCGGCGCAGCTCATCACCATGCCGGGCGTGCAGAAGCCGCACTGGAGCGCGTCGTTCTCCACGAAGGCGCGCTGCACCGGGTGCAGCTCGTCCCCGCGCGCGAGCCCTTCGATGGTGGTGACCTTCCGGCCGCGCGCGTCGAAGGCCAGCGTCATGCAGCTCGCGGCCACCTCGCTGTCGAGCCACACCGTGCACGCCGAGCAGGCGCCGCGGTCACAGCCCACCTTCGTCCCCGTCATCCCGAGCTGGTTGCGCAGCAGCTCGGCCAGCGTGGTGCCGGGGTCGGCCTGGACGATGACGGTGCGGCCGTTGAGGTCGAGCTGAAGGGTGGAGGGCTCGGGGCCGAGGACCGCGGGCCCGGCCTGGGTCGCCGCCTGCGCGGCCGTCTGCACCAGGGTGGCGGTCAGCGCGGAGGCACCCGCGCCGGTGAAGAAGGCGCGGCGGCTGAGCTTGGGCAGCAGGGGCTTGGGGTCGGAGTCATCATCGGATGGGGCCAATGTCGAATGCTCCTCTCGACCCCATCGTTACAGAAGCCCTCCACCGTTCTTCAAACCGCTCTGTAACGTTCACGGCGACAATTTCGGCTTCTCAACGAAGTGCCGGGGCCGGGAACAAGGATGCGAGGGGTTTCGTCAGACATCCGTGAACCACTGCTCACCACGAGGCGCCCAGCTCGAGCATCAGCACGTGCTTCTCGTAGTTGCCATTCGTGTAGTCGTAGACATGGCAGAGGTAGTCCGGCGCGGTGCAGGCCCCGACCTCATCCTCGAGCCGGGTGTCCATGTTGGAGCGATTCACGAGCAGCTCGTAGCGCGCGGTGAGCTGCAGCCACCGCGACAGGCGCGCGCTCACGCTGGCGCCGAGCGTGAAGCGCCAGTCTCGGCGTCGCCGCAGGTTCCAGGCCTCCTCGCTCCCATTCAAGGGTGTGACGCGCAGGTAGCTGTCGCGCAGGTAGCCGCGCCGCTCCAGCTCGGCGTCGAGGCTCGCGTCGAACGTCGGGCCGAACACCCGGCGCGTGGAGGCGCCCACCGCGCTTCCCGTCCAGCCGAAGGGGATGACGTACTCGCGCGAGGCGCCCGTGGTGTCGGCGGTGGTCTCCTGCTCCAGCGTGCCGATGCGGTCCTCGCGATAGCGGTACCACGCCGTGAGGCTCTGCGACGGCAGGCGGAAGTCCTGGGACAGCGTCACATCCAGGCGCGGCCCGGTGAGGTAGTCGAACTCGCTGGCCAGTCCCGACTTCCGGGCGAAGGTCAGGTCCAGGCGGGTGCTGGTCAGCTCGCTCTCGTCCACCGCGAGCCAGCCCCAGCCATTCACGGAGCCCTGCAGCCCACGGAAGTCCGCGAGGCCGGTGAAGAACAGGTCGCCTCCGGCGGAGAGGCCCATGCGCACCCGGCGGGCGGCTTCCCACTCCACGGTGGCCGCCGCGCGGTGCAGTTGTAGGGAGTAGTCGCGCACGGCCTCGAGCGTGTAGATGCGCTGGCTTCCACCGTAGGAGAGGTGGGCGAACAGCGTATCGGAGAGACGGAGGCGGGCCGCGAGCCCCACTCCCGCCTCCAGGAAGGCGCTGGCGGTCTCCACGGTGCTGCTCGCTCCGGACACGTCGCGCGCCGCCACTCCCACTTGCAGCACGTTGCTGTCGAAGCCTCCGCTGGCTCCGGCGGACAGCTGCAGGCCCGGGCCGCTCGCGCGCAGTCCGAAGGAGAGCCGGTCGAAGTACTGGTGCGCGGTGCTCCGGTCCGCCGGGTCGAGTGAGAGCGCGAGGGCCGCGGTGAGGTCTTCTCGTGCGACGGAGCGTGCTCCTGTCCGCCAGGCGGAGGCTCCGGCCATGAGGCGCGCGCGGCCCGAGCTCGGGTCCTCGGCCGCCGCCCGGAGGAAGTGCGCGCGTGCTTCGTCGAACTGCCCCGCATCGAAGGACACCAGGCCCTGCCGGTACGCCTCGTCGCTCCCGCTCACGGTGCGTCCCTGGGCCTGGGCGACGAGGGCTCGCAGCTCCTCCACCTGGACGGCTTCGCGCTCGGAGGCACCGGGGGCCGCGCGGTCCGCCCACGTGGCGGCGCGCTCGGGCGAGCCGGCATCGAGTGCGGCGAAGCCCGCGTTCAGCCAGGCGACCCGAGCGAGCGTCGCATCAGTCCCCGCGTCGGCGAAGACCCGCTCGGCTTCCTCGAAGCGGCCCAGCGCGTAGAGACAGGCGCCCCGGTTGAAGTTCCAGAGGGCGGGCTCCGGTGCGTCCTCCGCGCGCCCCGCGGCATCGAGCGCCTCCAGGGCCTCGGCGGGCCGGCCCGCGCGAAAGCGGGCGAGCCCTACGAGGTAGAGCGCGGCACCGAGTCGCGGAGGCTGCGCCCCTTCCTGCGCAAGTCGCTCCGCTTCTGCGTAGGCCCCACGGGCGAACGCCTCCTGCGCGGAGACGAGCGGGTCGGCCGTGGCTGCCTGGGCCACGGGCACTGCCTCACCGTGAGCGAACGCCTCCTGCGTCGAGGCAAGCGGAGCTGCCGTGGCCCCCTGGGCCACGGGCACTGCCTCACCGTGAGCGGAAGCCTCCTGCGCCGAGGCAAGCGGAGCTGCCGTGGCCACCAGGGCCACGAGCGCGAACACCGAGGCGACCGTCATGGTCGCGGCTGAGTGGGCGACGGTGGCGGGGGTTGCGACGAAGGAGGAGGCGGCGCGCCGTCGGTCCGTGGGGACGAAGGAGGCCGCGCACGCCCGTCACCTTCCGGATGCGGATGCCCGCCGCCGGTCCGTCCCGGTCCTGGCGACGGCTTGTTGTCACGGGACTCCGAGCCGGGCGGCGGACGCACCGCATCCCCGCCACGCGGAGGCGGCGCCGGGCGCTCCATCCGCATGCGGCCGAAGATGGTGTCGACCTTCTCTCCAGGCGCGATGACGTCCACCGTATGGGAGCTGTGCACGCGCGCCCCATACTCGGCGGACGGCGGCGCCGGAGCAGGCGCGTTCTTCGTCGGAGCCTCCGGAGCCCGCGCCGCACCCGTCTCCGTGGAAGGAGGCGGAGTCGCGGGCGCGGGAGCGGCCTGCTCCTGTGCCCGAGCAGCACCGGAGACGAACAGGACGAGCGCCGCGACCGCCGCGGCAATCCCTGGCGAATACCTGTTCATCCGTCCGTCACCTCCAGCACCACGTCATGCTCGATGCGCTGGCCACCGGCGCGAGCCTCGGCCGTCACGAGGTAGCGGCCCGGCCGCTGCCCGCGCACCGCGATGGGGATGACGTTGCTACCCGCACTGAGCGCCTGGGTCCACTGGAAGGAGCGCAGCGGCAGCTCCTCGCCGTCCGCCCAGAAGGAGAGCCCCTCCGGAAGGCTCACCTGGAAGTCCGCCTGGGCCACCGCCACGTCCGCCGTGAAGTCCAGCTTGATGACCGCCACCTTGCTCACGGGCACCTGGGTGCCCGGCACCGCGAGCGGCCGGGACGCCACGGAGGGCGGCGGGGCAGGGGGCTCCCACACCGCGCCCAGCACCAGGAACGCGGCGACGCCGGCCGCGACACCCACGGAGGGCCAGACCAGGGGAGCCCGGTGCCGGAAGAGCCAGCGCACCCAATCCCACCCGGGGGAGGGGTCCGGCGGTCCGGCATCCACCAGGCGCCGATGGAGCGCGGATTGGAAGTCGAAGGAGGGCGACTCGTCCCGCAGTGCTCCCAGGCGCTCGCGCAGCGCGCGGCCCTCGGTCTCTTCGGGCTCACTCATTTACCGCTCCTCGAACCATGGGACGAAACATCTCCATCGAATGTTCCCATCGACCCACCCCCATCCTGGCTCCCGGGGGCCTGCCCGCCCGCCAGCAGGGTGCGAAGCTGCGTCCGGCCCCGTGACAGGCGCGACTTCACCGTGCCCACCGGTACCCCTTCGATGGCGGCCACCTCGTCATAGCTGTACCCCTCGACGTCGAAGAGCACCACCGCCGTGCGGAACTCCGCCGGCAGCGCCCGCAGTGCGCGCCACAGCCGCTCCTTCTCCTCCGCCCGCGCGATTCCCTCGTCGGCGGGCTCGGCGCCCGACGGGGCCCGGACGTGCTCCACCTCCAGCGGCTCCTCCATGGCGCGCTCCCGGCCGGCCCGGCTGCGCGTGGCGTCGAAGAAGACGTTGCGCACCACCGAGTAGAGCCACGTCTTGAAGGCGGACTGGAAGCGGAACGAGCGCAGGCTCTTGTAGACCTTCACCAGCGCTTCTTGCGCCAGGTCGTCCACGTCCGCGTCCGAGGCGGCGAAGGCTCGCGCGAAGCGGCGCACCTGCGGCATGTGCGAAGCGATGAGGAGCTCGAAGGCGCGCACGCTGCCGTCCTGGGCCTCGGTGATGAGTGCGCGCAGCTCGTCGTTCCCGGTCAAGCCACCAGTGTAGCGGTGCGCGTGGCGCGCTCCGCAAGCACGGAAGCGACGAGTGCCGGGAACACGAAAATAATTCCTTTCGTCCCATGGGCGCAGTGGGAAGCGGGCCGGGCACCGGAAACACCAAGGAGCACGAACGATGCGCAGGAACAGGGGCAGTCAGTGGCTTGGAGCACTCGCACTCGCCGCGGGCGCGATGACGGTGGGTTGCAGCTCGGACAAGACGGCCGACGAGGCCACCTCGGATGTGTCGCAGGCCGTGGAGGCCGTCTCGGATTCGAGCGACGCGGTGGAAGTCTCGAGCTTGCTGCACGGTCTGGACAAGCTGCGCCCGCAGGCGGTGGAGGGCTTCCACTGTGATGCCAGCCCGGACATCACCACCGTGGAGGTCTGCGGCCAGAGCCTTCCGGCCACCGTTCACCTCGAGTGGACGGACTGCGCCGCGCCCGAGCGTCCCGGTGGCCGTGGCCCCGGTGGCGGCGGCGGCCGTGGTGGCCCCGGTGGCGGCGGTGGCGCGCCCCCGCCCGAGGGCGGCGAGGGCACGGTGCGCGCCCATTCCACCGGAGGGGCTGATGGCGGCGCGCCGGGTGGACGCGGTCCGCACGGCGGACCTTCCACGGGCACGGTGGACATCGCGACCACGTACACAGCGCCGGAGAACTGCGAGGGCGCGGTGACGCAGGAGCAGTCCGTCACCTTCCTGATTTCCCGCACGAACTCCGACGGTGAGGTCTCCACGGTGCAGGGCACCACCACCTCCTCGGCGGAGCTGACGCTGGGCGCCCCGCCGCGCCAGAAGGCCACGCAGGCGGATGTGACGCGCACGCGGACGGACGCGTCGGGCGCGGTGGTGAGCTCGGTGCACCTGACGGGCTCGCTGTCCGTCGCGTTCTCCAGCGACACGCCGCCGGTGCGCACCATCGACGGCGCGTACACCGAGGCGTTCCTCGATGGCTCGGAGGGCACCGTCACGCTCGCGGCCATCGTCCGGCCGTCGCGCGATGTCTGCCCGTGGCCCACGTCCGGGACGCTGACGCGCGCCACCGCCGATGGTGAGACGCACGTGCTGGCCTTCGGCCCCGAGTGCGGCGACGCGACGCTCGACGGCACCGCCGTGGACCTGCCCGAGCGCGGCGAGCGAGGTGGGGGACGCCACTAAGGCCTCCCCGAGGCACCGCGGCCCGGGGGCGCTTCACTTCCCCCTCGCCAGCCCCCGGGCCGCGGCCTCAGCTTCCGGTGTGCGCGTCTGGCCTTGCCGCCAGTCGCGCCGGACCCGGGCCCATGGGTCGTGACTGCCCTCGCGGCAATGGTTGGCGCTGTTTCTCGGTTTCTGGGTTTTCGGTTTGACCGCTGCTCCTGTGCTTTCCTACTTTCTCGCTGTTCGTGTGTGAAGCCGACGCGCGGAAACGAGAACGAGATGAAGGCGCAGTGGTTGTGCGGAATGACGGTGGTCCTGGCGATGTCGTTGGCGGGCTGTTCGGACGAGCCCCAGCCGCAGGCGGAAGAGACGCAGGGCTTCACGCTCCTCCAGCGTGACGAGACGACGCTCGAGGCCACGTACAGCGCGGGTGGCGCGTCGGTGCGGATGCTGGTGGTGGAGACCGAGTCCAAGGTCGTCGAGGTGACGTACGACTTCGGTGAGCCGGTCATCGGGTTCCACATCGACTTCAACCAGGGCACGGGCAGCTTCATCCCCAGCGGTGGCGCGTTGGACGCGGCGCAGTCCGAGCTGATGGGGCCGCTGCTGGAGGGTGTCACGAAGCTGGTGGCCGAGACGGACGAGGCCCAGCGCACGCGCGTCGAGGACGTGGCGATGCGCCAGACGAGCTTCATGCAGATCGTCCCGGTGGGCGAGCTGCTCACGGGCTACGAGTTCGTCTCCGAGCGCGGCTGGACCCACCTCTCCTGCACGTGCGGCAACCAGTACATCGGCTCCGGCTACTACCGTCAGGCGGGCCGGGGCTGCGGCTGCACCGGCGGCTCGGGTGGTGGTTGCAAGGGCCGCTGCGGCCAGGGCTGCGGCATCACCAGCACGCCTCCGTGCGTGGGCACCACGGCGTACACGCAGGACTGCGCCAAGCACGACTACGGCCTGGGCAGCTTCGCGGCGGCGTCCGATGACTACTCGTTTGCCAGCAACAACTGCAGCTGCAGCGGCGTGGGCACCTGCGGCTGATGGCTTCCTTCAAGACATGGGTGGCGCTGGCCGTTGTCATCGGCATGGCGTCAGGCTGTAGCCGGTCCTCCTCCGGTCCCTGTCCCGATGGCGCGCGGCTTCACGGCCACGCGCCGCCGGACGGCACCGTGCAGTGGTGCGCGAAGTCCGACGGCGTGAAGCATGGCCGCTGGGCGGAGTGGCACCCCAACGGCAAGCTGAAGACGGAAGGCCAGTACGTCGACGGGAAGATGGAAGGCCGCTGGGTGAGCTACTTCGAGGATGGCGTGAAGCAGCTCGAGGGCGAGTACCGCGGCGGCCTCAAGCAGGGCCTGTGGACCCTCTACTACGAGGAGGGACAGAAGAACCGCGAGGAGGTCCACACCGCCGGCTCGAAGGAGCTGAAGTGGACGGCGTGGCGCTCCGACGGCCAGAAGTGGGCGGAGGGTACGCTCGTCGGGCACCAGGCGCAGGGCCCCTATTCGGAGTGGCACCCGAACGGAAAGCTCGCCGTGACGGGTAACTACGCGAACGGCGCGAAGGCGGGGGAGTGGAAGTACTTCAACCCCGACGGCCAGGCCTCGGAGTCACCGCAGGGTGACTTCGCGAGGGATTGAGCCGGTGGCGCGAGTGAGGCCCGTCCACCCGGGCGGGCTCCTCCTCGCGCTGCTCCTCGCGGCATCGGGCGCGTGTGATGGACCGCACGCGCCCGTCTCCGCACTGGCGGCGACGCGGCAGGCGGTGGTGGGTGGCGCACCCGAGCCCGGCTTCCCGGCGGTGGGCGCCATCGTCCCGGTGTCACCGACCTGCGGCGAGCCGGACGCGGCGTCGCCCGTCACCTGCACCGGAACGCTGGTGGCCCCTCGCGTCGTCCTGACGGCGGCGCACTGCGTGGAGAACACCGACGCGCCACAGGTCCTCTCGGTGGTGTTCGCTTCGGAGACCGCGCGGGCGCTCGGCAGGGAGCGCGTGCGCGCCGTCGCGGGCCGGCTCCATCCCGACTGGCGGGCGGGGGCGCACGACATCGGGGTGCTCATCCTGGCCGAGGACGCGCCCGTCCCGCCGGTGCCCCTGCGCGGAGCCCCGCTGCCGGCGGACGTGGTGGGAAGGACGACGCGGGTGGTGGGCTTCGGCCTGGACGACGACGGAAGGACGGGCCTGCGCCGCAGCGGCACCGCGCGCGTGACGGCGGTGGACCCGGGGGCCTTTTCCATCGCGCTCGCCCCCGCCATGTCATGCGGTGGCGACAGCGGCGGCCCGTCATTCCTGGAGGTCGACGGCATCGAGCACCTCGTCGGCGTCACCTCGTTCGGAGACCTCGCCTGCACGACGGGCACCAACACGCGCGTGGACGTGCATGCGGACTTCCTCCGGGAGGTGATGGAAGAGGTCGCCCTTGCGCCGCCCACGCGGCCTCCGCTCGACGCGACGGTGGATGCGTGCACGGGGCGCTGCGAGACCCACGCCGACTGCCCGCTGGGCATGGCCTGTGTCGACGGACCTGGGGGAGGGCGGACCTGCGCGGTGGCGGGCCTGGAGGCGGGCCGCTTCGGCGCACCCTGCTCCGAGTCGGATGGCGCGCGGCCCTGCGTGAAGGCGGGCGACGCGTGCCGGCTGTGGCTGCCCTGCGCGGAGGAGACGGTCGCGGGAGGGGGCTGCTCGCTGGCGGGGGGCACCGCCGGGGCGGAGACCTGCGCTACGCTGCTCGCGCTGGCCCTTGGCCTGGCGCGTTGGCGCTCCAGGCGCACTCCGGGTAGCTCTCGCGTTCCCAGGAAGTGAAAAGTGCGCGAAGGTAGGTAAAGGTCCGCAACCTTTCTTCGCCGTCCGCGATAACTCATTTGTAGGCTTTCTCGCCGCCCCCGCGAAGGCACTCCCCCATGAAGCTCAACCGGAAGACGCCCCCTCCTTCCCCCAAAATCGAGACGGCCTCCCCGCCGAAGTCGCCCACCTCGTCCGTCAAGGGCGGCTCCTCGCCCGGCCCGTCGCGGACGAACTCGGTCTCTTCTCCGTCCACGTCCGCGCCGAAGAAGCACGACGACTTCGACACCGGGTCTCCGAAGCCGCGCTCGCGCCGTCCGTCCAACGCCAGCACCGAGCAGGTGCACGGCCCGGACGCGAGCGGGGCGAAGAAGCCGACCACCAACGCGGACATCCGCAAGTGGTACGTGGACAAGGTGGCGACCATCCCCGAGCTCGACAAGCAGTGGGCCGCCCAGGGCGTCTCCATGGAGGAGCGGGCCAAGCGCGCGGTGGCCATCCGTCACGACGCCCGGCTCGAGGCGCGGAAGATGATGAGCAGCCCGCTGGAAGTCGCGATGCTGCGCGCCCGGGACTTCTTCACCTACGGGAGCATCAACGGTCCGAGCTTCGACCAGCTGGTGAAGAAGGCCGAGGGCAAGGGGCTCCGCGGAGATGACGTCTTCAAGGAGCTCATCGGCAGCTCGAACCGGACCAATCAGACCGTGAACCAGCACCTCCTCGGACAGACGGGGACAAATTCATGACCGCCGAAGAGCTGATGACTCGAAAGCTGAGCTGGGCGAAGGCCAGTGATCCGCTCCACCCCTTCCGCACGCAGGTGGATGGGCACACGCTGACCATCCGCCTGAATGACTTCCCCGAGGAGTCCATGTACTCGCTCCTCATCGACGGCCAGGCGGTCAGCGACTTCGACGACTGGCCGAAAATCTGGAGCCGTCCGAGCTAGTTCCCCGGGCGCGGGCCGAACAGCTCGCGCACCAGGCCCCAGCCGCGGCGCGGCCCGTAGCGCAGGGTGATGAAGAGCAGCCCCAGGAAGAGGAAGACGAAGGGGCCCACCAGGGCCCCCAGGACGACGCCAGCGAGCAGCCCGCCGAGGCCCCACAGCACGCCCGCGGAGAAGCCCAGCGTCGCGCCCACCACGCCGCCCAACACCGCTTCACCGAGGATGATGGGCTCGATGAGGTTCATCGCTCCGTCACTCCCGCGCGATTGAGGTTCCCTACACGCGCGTCGCCGTCAATCATCCGGCAATGGACGTGCCCTCGCCAGCGCAGCCCGTGCCCCTCTTCGTCCAGCGCCGCGTGCGGGCGCTCGTCTTCATCACCGTGTTCCTGGACCTGGTGGGCTTCGGGCTCATCATCCCGCTGCTGCCCTTCTACGTGGAGTCCATGGGCGGCACGGCGACGACGGCGGGCGTGCTGCTCGCGCTCTTCTCCTCCGCGCAGCTGCTGGCCACGCCCCTGCTCGGGCGGCTGTCGGACCGCGTGGGCCGGCGCCCCGTCATCCTGCTGAGCCTGCTGGGCAACGCGATATCCATGGCCCTCTTCGCGTACGCCACCCACGTGCACCTGCTGCCCGTGCTCTTCACCTCGCGGCTGCTCGCGGGCGCCACCGCGGGCAACCTGGCCGCGTGCCAGGCCGCCGTGGCGGATGTGACGGCCCCGGAGGCGCGGGCCGCCGGGCTGGGCCGCGTGGGCGCCGGCATCGGTCTGGGCATGGTGCTGGGGCCCGTCATCGGCAGCCAGCTCCACGTCCTGGGCGAGTGGGCGCCACCGATGGCGGCGGCGGTGCTCGCGGCGGCGGCGATGCTGGGCGTCTTCTTCCTCTTCCCCGAGACGCACCCCGACCATGGCTCCGCGAGCGCGAGCGCGAGCGGCACGCCGGGCCGGAAGAAGGTGCGGCTGGCGGAGGCGCTGGCCCGGCCGGGCATCGCCCCGATGCTCGCGCTCTTCTTCCTCACCTTCATCGGCATCACGAACCTTCAAGTCTCCTTCGGCCTGCTCGCCCAGGCGCGGTTCGGCTGGGGTGAGCGCGAGGTGGGGCGCCTGTTCGCGCTGCTGGGGCTGATGACCTTCGTGCTGCAGGGCTTCGCCATCGGCTGGCTGACGCGCCGGCTGCGCGGAATCACGCTGGTGCTGATGGGCGCCACGCTGATGGGCGCGGGCCTGGCCTTCATCGCCGCGGCGTCGCACCCGGCCATGCTGGTCGTCGCCATGATGCTGGTGGGCACGGGCATGGGCATGCTCCAGCCGGTGCTCGCCAGCCTGGCCTCCGCGCTGGCAGGCCCCGAGCTGCAGGGCGGAGTGCTCGGCATCGCTCAGTCCGCGGGCGGGCTCGCGCGCGTGGTGGGCCCGGTGTGGAGCGGCTTCCTCTATTCAACAGTCGCTCCCGGTGCGCCCTTCGTGAGCGGCGTCGTCTCCGCCGCGCTGTCGCTGGTGGTGGCGGCGGCGCTGCGCAACCGCTTCCCGGAGCAGCTCCCGGCTCCCGCCCCCGTGAAGCGCTGAGTCATTTCAGTGCACGCGCAAACCTTCACGCGCGTCAGTGAAAAGCTTCAGTGCTCCGGCATCAAAGACAGTCAATGTCTGTTTTTCGGCCGGGAAGTGCACAAGTTCCTGAGTCAGGGCGTTAATAGAGACATCACCCCTGAGTAGGAGCATGCATGAGCGACTCACGAGGCAGGGTGGTACTCATCACCGGCGCGTCCTCCGGAATCGGGCAGGCCTGCGCGGAGCTGCTGGGCGCGAGTGGTCACACGGTGTACGGCACCAGCCGCCGGCCCTCGCCTGATGGCGCGCACCACAAGATGCTGGAGATGGACGTCACGCAGGATGACTCCGTCCAGCGCGCGGTGGAGGCGGTGCTGGCGGCGGAGGGGCGCATCGACGTGGTGGTGAACAACGCCGGCTTCGTCATGGCGGGCGCGGTGGAGGACGTCTCCATCGACGAGGCCCGGCGGCAATTGGACACCAACTTCTTCGGAGTGATGCGCGTGTGCAAGGCGGTGCTGCCGTCGATGCGGGCGCAGCAGTCCGGGCTCCTCGTCAACATCAGCTCGCTGGGCGGCGCGGCGGGCCTGCCCTTCCAGGGGCTCTACAGCGCCAGCAAGTTCGCGCTCGAGGGGCTCACGGAGAGCCTCCGCCAGGAGGTGGCGCCCTTCGGCATCGAGGCCACGCTGGTGCAGCCCGGCGACGTGCGCACGCGCGTGCGGGAGAACCGCGTGAAGGCGAGCCAGTCCGGCCCCGGCTCCGCGTACCGCGAGGCCTTCATGAAGGTGCTCCAGGCAGTGGAGGTGGAGGAGGGTGAGGGCATCGCCCCGGAGGCCGTCGCGCGCAAGGTGCTGGCGCTGACGGAGAAGCGCGGCGTGCGCGTGCGCTACACCGTGGGCCACCTGTCCCAGCGCGCCGCGCTGATGGCGAAGACGCTGCTGCCCTCGCGCACCTTCGAGCAGATGGTGATGTCCATCTACGGATTGACGCGCCGCTGAGCCGCGGACACCCGGCACCTGAGTTTCTCCAGTGAGTGAATAAAGTTCACCAATTCAGGCTTTCCCCGTGGTAACGGAGTTCCGCGATTGCGGACCCACGGGGAGGACTGAATGGCCTGGGAGCTCGGAAGTGTGGCGAAGCGCTGGATGCTGGCGCTCGCCGTCGGGAGTCTGTTGCTGGGCGCGGAGGCAGTGGCGGCGCCGGTCGGGCAGACCATCTGGCTGAAGGCGTGCTCGACGCAGCAGTTCGTGTCGGCGGACCAGAACCTGGGCGCCACCGCGCCGCTGGTGGCCAACCGCGCGACGGTGCAGGGCTGGGAGCAGTTCCAGGTCGTCGACGCGGGAGGCGGCACCATCGCGCTGCGTGCCACCGGTTCGGGCCTGTACGTGTCGGCGGACACCAACGTGGGCGGGCAGCTCACCGCCAACCGTCCCACCATCCAGGACTGGGAGCGGTTCGAGTGGGTGGAGCTGGGCAACGGCTCCATCGGCCTCAAGGCGCGGAGCAACGGGCTGTATGTGTCCGCCGACCTGGGCCGCAACGCGTCCGCGCCGCTGTACGCCAGCCGCGCGTCCATCGGCGGGTGCTGGGAGGCCTTCACCTGGGGCTCGGTGGGCGGTAGCGGCAACTGGGTTCAAGTCTGGAGTGACGAGTTCGACGGCACCACCGTCAACGCCTCCAACTGGGTCCACAACACCGGCGTGCATGTGAACAGCGAGCAGCAGCAGTACTCCAGCTCGCCTGGCAACGTGCAGGTCAGCAACGGCACGCTGAAGCTCATCGCGCGCAACGAGTGGTCCAACGGCTACCCCTTCACCTCCGGTCGGCTGGAGAGTGCGGGCAAGCGGGAGTTCGGCCACGGCCGCGTCGAGGCGCGCATCAAGATGCCGGTGGGCCCGGGCCTGTGGCCGGCGTTCTGGATGCTCGGCAACAACATCAACCAGGCCGGCTGGCCCGCGTGCGGCGAGCTGGACATCATGGAGAACGTCGGCTTCGGCAACTGGACGTCCGGCGCGCTGCATGGCCCGGGCTACTCGGGCAACACGCCCATCACCGGCCAGTTCTACCCGAGCTCTCCCGTCAGCGACTGGCACGTGTACCGCACGGAGTTCTCCACCGCGGACATCAAGTGGTTCATCGACGGCGCGCTGGTGAAGACGGTGACGCGCGGCGAGGTGGAGCGGTACGGCGCGTGGGTCTACGACAAGCCCTTCTTCATCATCCTCAACCTGGCGGTCGGTGGCAGCTACCCCTTCGGGATGAACGGCGCGAGCACGCCCTACTACGGCGTGCCGCAGTCCACGCTGGACCTCATCCGCCAGGCGCCCCAGCAGATGGAAGTCGACTGGGTGCGCGTCTACCAGTGGCAGCAGTAGCCGGGTGCTGCCCTCCTACCGCCAGCGGACGACGGAGGGCAGCACCATGCCCAGCGCCAGCAGGGTGATGGCCAGCCACAGCGACGAGCGGCCGTTGATGGCATGGATGATGGCGAGCAGGAGCGCGCCGAGGCCGCAGATGAGCGGGATGGACATGGGTGTGTCGCTTTCAGGGACTGCGCGGTGGGAAGACGTCGCTCACGAGCCGCCGCCCTTGCACGTCTGGGAGCCGGAGGGCGGACCCCAGCAGTCCTGCTTGGAAGGGCACTGGTAGTTGAAGCCGGGGTTGGGCAGCACCGCGGACTGGGCCTTGATGATGAAGTTCACGTAGACGTTCAGGGCCCGCGTCTCGTTGTCGGACACCTGGTAGGTGGGCGTCGAGTTGTTCGGCCCGACGAGCACGTTTGTCGTGGGGCTCGACTGGAACTGGAGGATTTCCGCGGGGATCTCCTCGCACAGGGTGGGCGGCGGCTGTGGCGGGCTGATGGGCTGCTGGGCGTCGTGCTGGTGCGTGAGGAAGGCGTCGAGCTGCACCGAGCCGACGCTGTTTCCGCTGTTGCCCTGTCCGTCGCTCCCCGACGCCGAATAGCGCGCGTTCAGCCGGCTGTCGGTGTCGGGGTCCCTCGGCTGGCTGGTGTTGCTGACGCCGGGGAAGTTGCGGGTGGCGTCCCGGTTGACGCCGCGCAGGAACGAGCCCCGGTAGTCCGGCAGGTAGAACTGGATGGGGGCCGTGTCGTTTCCTGACTTGGGCGGCGCCCCATACAGCGTGCCGATGATGTTGTAGAGCTCGGGGTACGTTGCGTTGTCCACGACGGCGCCGTCGCAGAAGAGCCAGCCCTGCGCCATGAGGTTGGCTTGGGTGCACGCGTTGATGGGACCCGCGTAGGGCAGCACCGAGCCCACGGGGGACACGACGGCGGTGGGGACCACCGTGGGGGCGCTGCCGGAAGGGGGAGGAAAGGGAATCATCGGCGTATCTCCGGAAGGGTGGAGCCCTCCCTTAGATAGAGGAGGGACGTGGGGACCTCGACGCGCCAGGAGTGGGGCTCACTCGTGTGTTTGCGGTCCATCGCCTCCAGCATCGCGGTGAGCAGGTCCACCAGCACCTCGGGGACGGGCACCTCGCCGGGCCCCCAGGGCGGGAGCTGGCCGTAGGCGAAGTAGTACGCCACCGGCAGCCAGTAGCTCGGCGCCACCGGGACGAGCATCCGCGCCGAGCCGGCCCGCAGGAAGCGCAGGAAGCGCGCGTCGGAGTCCTGCGCGTGCGTGGCCAGCCCCATCCAGTCGAAGGTCGGCTCCGCGGGCTTGCTCCCCGTGCCCCACGGGTAGAAGCGGTAGGCCATGTCCTTCCACTCGAAGGCCGCGTCGAAGAATCGCAGGTAGGGCGGCTGCTGGTCCTCCGGGCGCGGGTGGAGCGCCTGCAGCGCGGCGAGGCCCTTGCTCTTGAGCGCCTCGTGCTCCAGCTCGCGCAATGTCCACGGAGACTCCCGCAGCCGCTGCCAGCAGCCCTCGTACCAGAGGCGGCAGCAGCGCCGGTAGCCGGCGAGGATGGCCTCGTAGACGCGCAGCTGCCACACCTCCCACAGCATGGAGGTCCACGGCGGCGAGGGTGGAGACAGCGATGTGTCCCCGCCGGGAGGCGGCGTCACGCCCTCGGCGCGGTAGTAGGCCTCGAGCAGCTGGTAGTTCGTGTCGTCGATGTCGCGGTGCGAGGTGATGGGCATCCAGAAGCGCTCCGGCGGGAGCGGCGGAGTGGGCAGGCGGCCCGAGGGCTCCAGCAGCTCCTGCAGCGCGCTGGCGGGCTGCGGGACGAGAATCTCCACGATGAGGCGCGCGCCCCGCTCGTCGAGGCTCATCCGGTAGATTTTCTTCAGCCACTGGTAGATGCCCACCTGGCGCAGGTCCTTGCCGCGGTTGTCGTGCACGGCGCGGGAGACGCGCTCGGACTCCTCCACGAGGCGCCGCTCGCGCTGCGTGCCCAGCCGCGCTTCCAGGCGGTTCGCCGCGAGCTGGAGGGTCTTCTGGACGGTGCGGGTGTCGTCGGTGGTGAGCGTGTCCTGGTCCTTCAGCGTGTCGGTGGCGGTGCCGCCCAGCGTGAGCGTCAGGCCGTTGCTGCCGTAGCTGTAGGTGACGTTGCTGAAGTCGCGGGTGAGGGTGTCCGTGGCGGCCAGCGCCTCCACCTCGTGCCGCAGGTCCTGGTCCGTCTGCGTCTGGTTGGACTTCGACTCCTCGTCCTTCGACTCGCGCTCGCGGCGGGAGTGCTGCTCGGCGTGGGACTGGTGGCGCTCGGAGAGGACGCGCTTCTCACCCGGCATCACGTTGAGGGTGTAGGCAATCTCTCCCGGCTCGTAGCCCCGGAGCTGCTGGCGGACGAGCTTCAGCAGTCCGAAGCCGAGCAGCTGCGTCCAGCCCGTGTCGTCGCCCGGGGGGGACAGCGGCGAGCCCATGGCGCTGTCCGCCAGCGGCACGCTGTCCGGGAGCTGCGCGCGGGGCAGGACGACGAGCGCCGACAGCGCCTGCTTGCGCGGCTGTTCTTCCTTCAATGTCGCGTCGCCGCCGTGGAGCCGCTGGAGGAAGGCGAAGACTCGGAGTGCCTGGATGAGGGCGTCTCCTTCCTGCGTGCGTCCGGGGCTGTTCGCGGCGTGGTCGATGATTTGATTCCACAGCGTCGTCCGCAGGTCCGTCGCCTCCTGCGAGGACAGCCAGGTGCCCGGCGACTGCATCAGCGCGTCCCACGCCGTCTTCACCAGCTTCGAGAGCTCGCAGACGCCCTTGATGGCGGAGAGCACGGGATGCAGTCCGGCGAGCGTGCCCGTGGTGACTGGGGGCGGTGGAGGCGGGAGCGGCTCGGAGGGCTGCGAGGCGGGGGCCGCGGTGGCCGGCGGCGCGCTCGCGGCGGTGCTCGCCTCCGGGGCCGGGGGAGTCTCGGCGGGCGGAGGGGACGTCGTCGGCGCGGAGGAGGTGGTGTCGTCGGGGTGGAAGATGAAGCGGCCGTCCTGCTCGGGTGCGCCGCCCTTCTTCACGTACTGCATCACCAGGTAGGAGAGGATCTCGATCGACTCCGCCGGATTGTCGATGATGACGCCGGCGGGCTCGTCGTGGTTGGGGTGGAAGGGCGGGGCAGGCTGGTCGGTCCACCACTCGGAGATGCTGAGCTCCTGCACCATCGAGGCGCTGAGCTGCACCTCCGCGCGAAAGTCCACGCGCGGCAGTTGCTGGAAGTGCAGCTCCAGCTCCAGCGTGGCGGGAGGCTGACCGAGCTGCATCCACTTGCGGCGATTCACGGAGTCCAGCTGGAAGTGCTCCTCCTGGCCGTTGGTCGCGGAGCGCACCGTCCCACCGACGGCGAGCCCGTCCGGACTGGCATGCCAGGACACGGTGAAGCGGCCCATTCCCGGCAGCTCCACCCGCCCCACCCGGCCACGCTCAAGCGGTGGGGGGAGGTGGCCCGGCGACTGCGCGACGTGCGCGGGCGCCGGGCCGGAAACCGCGGTGTTTGCGGATGGGGCGGCGGGCTGCGGAGAGACCCGGGGCGCGGGGGTCGCCGAAGGAGATGGCGCCGCGGGCAACGCGGGCGTGCCGGGGAGCGGAGCCGGGGGACGTCCAGGAGTGCGCAGAGCCATCTGTCATCATCCTTTCAGGGAATGTGGTAGCCGCCGCTGCTGCCGCTGCCGCTGCCGCTCCCGCTGCTGCCGCCGCTGCCGCTGCCGCTGCCGCTGCCGCTCCCGCTGCTGCCGCCGCTGCCGCTGCCGCTCGAGGCCTGCATGGGCCACCAGGAGCTGATGCTGTCGGGATGGTCGGGCGACTTGTTGACGGTCCAGCCGCCGATGTTCGTCCGCAGGACGATGTCCGGCGAGAGCTGGATGCTCAGGATGATGGAGATGGGCCCTGACGAACCCATCTGGACCTGGGAGGCCAGGTCCAGGCGGGCCTCGGTCTTCAGTGGCGCCTCGGCGATCTGGCTCGAAGGGCTGGAGGCGGTGGCGGAGGCCTGCAGCGTGTAGCTGCCGGAGCTGCTTCCGCACTTGCTGGTGAGGGTGACGGAGTACGGGTCCGAGGCCTCCCAGGACAGGGAGAAGCCGTAGTACTCCCAGCTTCCCGAGGCGGCTGCGGTGTCCCCGGTATTCAGGGGCCGGATGGAGGAGGAAGAGGACTGCGTCGATGGGCTGGTCATGGGGTCTTTCTTCGCGATGGGGTCAGGTAGCGCGCAGACCGGTCTTCCCGGTCTCCTTGTCGTGGTAGGCGGTCACCGTGCAGTTCAGGGTCTTCAGGCTCAGGCGGTTGGACATGCAGCCGCCGATGACGGCATCCAGCTCGTACTCGTCCGCCAGTCCGAGCGTGCCGGAGTGCTGGGGCGGGAGCTGGAGCAGGCCCTCCAGATGGGGGTTGAGCCGCTCCACCTGGAAGCACAGCGGCAGCAGGGTGCTGTTCTCGCACCGCAGTTGATGGGGCTGGAGCGGGGGCTCCTGTACCACCTCGAAGAGGGGACTCTGGTCGTCGTTCCGGCGGAAGGCGAAGAGGCGGATGGACGGCCCGTTGAGCACGTCGAGCAGCAGGTCGTACCGCGCCTCCGGCGCGCTGTTGAACACGCGGACGCGGTACTGCTCGTCCACCTTCTGTCGGTACCTGCCCCCCTTGTCGAGCGTGAAGCTGCCCGACAGTCCCGCCTGCTGGCGGAGCCGGAACTGGACGCGCAGGGATGTGTCGTTGATGAGGAGCAGGGTCATCGTCGTCTCGAGCGCCTTCGAATGGGAAGCCGGAGAGGCAGCCGTGAGGCGGGGAC
The DNA here is from genome assembly GCF_010894405.1 of Pyxidicoccus caerfyrddinensis. Taxonomy (GTDB): domain Bacteria; phylum Myxococcota; class Myxococcia; order Myxococcales; family Myxococcaceae; genus Myxococcus; species Myxococcus caerfyrddinensis. The sequence continues at coordinate 70,426 of NZ_JAAIYA010000028.1, read as the reverse complement.
AGGCGGACGGCGGTAGCTGGGAATCTTCCGCCCGTCCCCGCGCGCACCGGCCTTCAGCTCACCGTGAGGGTGTAGCTCTCGTCGTCGTTGTCCGGGGTGATGGTGATGGTCGCGTTCGGGTCCGTGATGGTCACCGTCGCCGTGGTGATGCCGTCGGCGATGGCGTAGCACTGCCACTGCTGCGCGGTGCTCACGGTGGTGTTGTTGTGCTCGTCCACCACGGTGACGATCTGCACCGGCGAGCCCGGCTGGCTGATGGTGAACTGCACCGGGTTGCGCCAGGTGTTCTCGCACACCAGCGCGGAGGGCTGGGTACCGGGGGACTGCACGAGCTGGAAGTCGTAGAAGCCGTCCTCCGTCAGCACCTGCGCCAGCAGCGTGGCGGACGTGTTGTTGAAGGAGAGCGTGTTGGACGTGAGCGAGAAGTCGCCCATCGTCGTGAAGGCCTTCACCTGGTAGTTGGTCGTGGTGGGGATGGAGGCCTGCCCACCGGCGTGGACGCCGATGCGGGCAACCTGGTTGGTGCCCTGGGACAGGCGGAACTCCACGGTGGGGGAGTTGGCGGCGGGGACGGCGTTGACGAGCTTGATGGCGGACATGACGACTCCTGCGTTGTGGGGTGAAGGCCGGGGGCTGCAATCGCGTGAGAGGCCGGCCTGTAAAAGCGCCCCCACACGTGAGACATGAAGCAGGGTGTGTCTGGCTTTCAGCGTGTGCCGCGTGCTGCGTGCTGCGGCGGCAACGATTTCAGGACGCCCGAGCCATCCCGTTGTGAATGGCGCGGGTTTCACGGCGTGAATCCGGCTTCAGGTCCGCCAGCACGTCGCGCAGGGCGCGGTACGCGAGCTGGACGCGCTTGCGCACGTTGCAGTTCGTCAGCCCGAGCCGGTGGGCGATGTCTCCATAGGACATGTCGTGCTGGAAGCGCATGATGAAGGGCTCGCGCAGCGTCGGTGGCAGCGCCAGGACGCGCTCCCAGACGCAGCTCTCCACCTCGTCGCGCAGCACCAGCGTCTCGGGGGAGGGCGCGGTCGACTCGAGGGTGCCGATGCGATCTACCGGCTCCTCGTCGTCGCCGGAGTCGTCATGAAAGCGCTGGCGACGGCGATGCGCGTCCACGCAGACGTTGCGCAGCACCGCGCCCAGCCAGGCCTTCTCGTTGGTGACGCGGAGCTCCTGCACGTGGACGGCTTCACACGCGCGGAGCATGGCCGCGCTGAACGCCTCCTCGGCGTCCGCGCGGTTGCCGTTCATCATGCAGAGGCTCTGCCGGTAGAGGTACTCGCTATGGCATTGCCAGACACTCCAGAAGCTATCCCTTGAAATGGACATCGCGGCCCGCGGGGCCCAACGCGAATCCGATCAGCAGGTCCGGTGCTGACTGGAAGGCGAGGAACCTGAATGTGTGAGTTGCCGTACGGAAGGCACTTCAACGCTTGACCCGAAGCAGAAGGGTCATGGGGCCGCATGTTCAATATTGATCCAGGGGCTGACATGCGCTGCCGCGGTGATTCGCATCACAGTTGCGTCGCGCCACGCGTCACCCCATGACGTGAAGACCGCCAACCTCGCCATCCTTCTCACGCGCGTCGTGCATGACACGGCGCGAGAACACCCTCGCACGTTCGACGAGGAGCGACGGCTGCGCGATGCGCACGCGTGGCGCGTGGTGCCGGCGTGTCGCGCCCGCGGAGGTCGGATGTTCAGCGCGCGCGGTGGCTCGTTCCTGGTTGCCTTTGCGTCCCCTACCGTGGCCGTCCTCTGTGCCCTGGAAATACAGACGCGGCGTGCGCGTGATGACATGCACGCGCCAAGACCTGGGCGGTTCGAGCTGCGGCAGGTGGTGAGCACAGGCGAGGTGTGGCTGGAGTCGGACGACGTCGGCGGTGAGCCAGCGGACCTGGCGGAGCGGCTGCTGGAGGCGCTCACCGGCGATGGCGTGTTCCTCACCGAGTCCACCTGGCTGGTGATGGACAAGGCGCGCATCCCCACGGAGCAGGTGGGCGTCTTCCTGCGCGACGTCGTCCCCGGCGGCGTGCGCGTGTTCCGTGCGCGAGCGCCGGCGAGCGGGCTGGGGCGGGGCCCCGGCTGGAGCGGCGAGGCCCGGCGCGGGGTGGCGCGGTTGACCCTGGTGTGCCACCGACTCGTGCGCCGCGTGCGCGACGTGACGTGGAAGCAGGCGAGGCGGGTGGCGCTGGTGGTGGGGTTGGTGGCGGTGCCGGTGGTGGCGTGGCACTGGCCTTCACGCCTGGAGTCCGCGCTCGAGGCCGTGGCGCGTGCGCCGGAGGCGGAGCGGGCCGCGAGGGCGCGCGAAGCGCAGGAGCTGCTGGGCGCGGAGGAGGACGAGGGCGTGCGCGCCTTCCATCAGGGACAGCTGCGCGAGCTGCTGGGCGAGCCGCGCCTGGCGGTGGAGGACTACCGCCAGGCCACGGAGGCGGGACATGGCGCCGCGGCGGAGCGCCTGGTGGAGATGCTGGGCCACGCGGAGTGTCCGGTGCGTGCCGCCGCCGCGCGGGTGCTCGGCGGGCTCTCCGTGGACGGGGCGCGCGAGCCGCTGCGGGAGCTGGCCGAGCGCGGGCCCGGTGATGGCGGCGGTGACAGGTGCGGCTCGCGCCGGGCGGCGGCGCAGGCGCTGCGCAGGTTGGAGGCGGCGTCGCGGTAGGAAGGGGAGGGGTGCGGCGCCAGGCGTGCGTCGTGACTCGAGTGAATGCGAAGGGCCGCCCCGCGGTTCAGCCGGGGCGGCCCTGGGTCTGCTCCGCGGTGACAGTCACTGCTGCCGGGGGACGGGCTTCCGGACCACGTACACCGGAATGCCTTCCAACTGGTCCGGAAGGCCATGGGTGTCCGCGTCCTCGGTGACGAAGAGCACGAGACAGGGAGCGTCAGCCCCTCCGTGCTCGCGTGCGTTGCCCTGGGCGAGCCCGGTGACGTCGGACCTTCGCAGCAGCCCGGGGCCGTGCCGCTCGATGATGTCCCGCAGGTCCTGGTCTGCCATCGTGGCTCCTCTTCCGCTTCGCGGATGCGCCCGGCGGTGGCCGGGCGGGCGCTCCGAGTCTAGACCTTGACCGCGACCGAGCCGCTGTCGCCGCCCTGGGACATGAGGGTGGTGATGAACTGGTTCTTGAACACCGCCGTGCCGAGGCCCTGGATGCCCACCTTGAGAATGGCGTTCAGGTGGGTGATCTTGCCCGTCGTCTTCTCGGTGGTGCGCCCCGTCTTCTGCACCTCCAGGCCGAGGCTGGCGGCCGTGCTGCAGTCGGCGCTCGCGAAGCGCACGTCGAGCAGGCTCAGCACGACGTCGATGGGCGAGTAGAAGCTCTGCGTCTTGCTGTCACCGCCCCACAGCAGGCCGACGGCGGGATTCGCCTTGCTGGGCGCGGGCACGCCGTTGAGCGGCGTGTCGTCGATGGCGGAGGAGTCGAGGGGCGTCGCCACCGCCGCGTCCACCGCGTTGAAGCCCTGGGCCTCGGGGACGATGGTGATGAACTTGGAGAGCTTGGCGATGGTGTTCGCGGGCGCCCGGCCACCATCCGCGTAGCCCGGGTAGACGATGGGCGAGCCGATGGGCGCGGCGTTGTTGTTGGCGAGCACGTGGTTGTTCGAGAGGATGCGCTTGGAGCCGTCCTTGTTGTCGTAGACCACCGCGCCGAACGTGCCCGCGGTGACGCTCACCTCGCCGATGCTGGTGCCCGGGTGGGCCGGCAGCACGCTGGAGATGTTGGTGTGCTGGTAGAAGGGGCCGGCCGCCTCGACGACGTCCGTGAGGACGTCCTGGCCGGAGATGGACAGCTTGGCGGGCAGCAGCACGCTCGAGGGGAGCATCGAGCGCGCCACCTTCCGCGCCACGAAGACGGTCACCGCGTGGTCGCCGGTGTTCTGACCGCCCGCCAGCTTGTAGCCCGCGGCCACGCCCAGGACGTTGGGGTCCTTCAGAAACGACTCGCCGTGGAGGTGGACGGCGCGCAATGCCAGGTGCAGCGGAGTACCGGAACTCGAGGCCATGGGACATCTCTCCTACCTCGCGCTCGCGCGAGGTGCTGTGGGGTGCAGCCGGAGAGACGGCGTAGCATCAACGGTTGTGAAGCGAAGGCGGCCTGGAAACACCGCGAGCCAGGGCGCCCACTCTCATGGGCACGCTGGCTCGGGTCTACCGCCGGGAAATCATGTCGCCCGTGGATCAGGCGGCGAGGGTGGCCTCGTCCACGCCGGCCTCGGCCATCAGCGTGGCGAGCGCGGCCTTGAGCTTGTCCTTGGCGCGAATCTCCAGCTGGCGGGCGCGCTCGCGGGAGAAGCCGAAGTGCTCGCCCAGCTCGCTGAGGGTCATCTCCGCGTCGCCCATGACGCGCTGCTCGATGATGAAGCGCTCGCGCGGGTCCAGGCGGCGCAGGGCGCGCTGCACCAGCTCGCGGGTGAGGTCCGCCTGCTGCTTGTCGGCGACCTCGTCCACCGCGGAGGCGGACTCGGACTCGACGAAGTCCAGGTGCGTGGCGTCACCGTCCTCGCCCATGGGCGCGTCGAGCGACAAGTCACGGCCGCCCATGCGCTGCTCCATCTCGCGCACCTCGGAGGCCTTCACGTTCAGCTTCCGGGCAATCTCCTCGGCGTTGACGATGTTGCCATTGCCGGCGCCCATCTTCTCCAGCTCGCGGCGCGTGCGGGCCAGGCTGAAGAACAGCCGGCGCTGCGCCTGCGTGGTGCCGAGCTTCACCAGGCTCCAGTTCTTGAGGATGCAGTTCTGGATGTACGCGCGAATCCACCACACCGCGTAGGAGATGAGGCGGATGCCCTTGTCCGGGTCGAACTTCTGCACGGCCTTCATCAGGCCGATGTTCGCCTCCTGGATGAGGTCCGACATCTTCAGGCCGTAGGAGCGGTACTCGTAGGACACCTTCACCACGAAGCGCAGGTTGGCCGTGACGAGCTGGTGGCCCGCGGCCAGGTCCCCCGCGCGGAAGCGGCGGGAAAGTTCCTGCTCCTGCGGCTGCGTGAGCAGCGGGTAGCGGTTGATCTCCGAGAGGTACGTGGAGAGCGAGTCGGGGGAGGCAGAGAAGGAGTTGGAGGTCTGCATGGTGTCTCTCGGGGTAAAGAGATCGAAACTTGGGGGTTCGCTCGACTGCGGACGGGGGTGGCCTATCGCAATGCGTGTGCCACGGCCGATCTGCAGCGTTCCCGAGTGGATACGCGGGTTTGCACAAACGCCCCAGGGTGCTTAGGGGCGGTAGTCGGTCGTTTTTACAGGGGGCCGGAAGGAAGTCTCTTCCGAACGTTTACCGGCAAACGTGAGGTTGCGCGGGACGCGCCGCGAGGGGCAGGCAGGCGGACGAGCCCTCGCAGGGCGGGTGTGCTCCTTCTTACCTCCTGCGTCATCTCCACCTTGGGGAGATGGTGGACGTCTTCCAGCTCTTCGCTGTCTCCGCGGTGGTGATGGGTGTGTCGCAGACCATCGCCCGGGAGCGCATCTTCGCCCCGCTGCGGGAGCGGCTCGGAGGGAAGGACACCTTCTTCGGGTACCTGGTGTCCTGTTCCTATTGCGTGTCGCACTACGCCGCGTTCGCGCTGGTGCCGCTGACGGGGACGTACGCCATCGACGTCACCGTCGGCGGCTGGCCGGGCAGGGTGCTGAGCTGGTTTCTCTCCTCGTTGCTCATCACCGTCATCGCCGCCTTCTTCCGGGTGGTGTTCTGGTTCGTGGACGAGACGCAGGGCCTGGTGAAGCGGCGCCAGCGCACGGAAGAAGAGGAGACCGCGACGAAGCGTCTCATCCGCAAGCGCGCGGAGCAGAAGGTCACCCCGGAGGAGCGGAGCGAGCCTCCAGCGCCAGACTCGCACTGACCCGGACGGCGCGCAGAGGTCTCCGGGGGCGCATCCTTTAATTTTAGGTAAGCCCTGTAAACTTTGACTTCCGTGTTCCGGGCGGGGCTACTTCGCGTGCGGGCCGGGACGCCCCTTCACGCGCGTCCGCTCGCAGGGGGCACTCACATGAGAGCGGGTCCATTCTTCCAGCAGGCGCTCGCGGGCGCGGCGCTGGTGGCGACGAGCGCGTGCGGTTCACTGTCTCCGGCCGATGACGTCCCGCCCGCGGCGGACGTGGCGGTCTCGTCAGCGGCCATTGGCGCGACGCGTGGCAGCTACCCGGCGCCGCGCTCGCCGGTGATGCTGGGCGTCCACTCGCCCGACGTCACAGGCCAGCTGGGCGCGCTGACGGCGATGTTCCCCGGGCGCAAGGGCTGGATTGTGAAGGAGACGTACAGCACCGACGTGAACTGGATTGGGGGCCTGCTGAGCGGCATGGCCATCGCGGCGGGGCAGGGCTTCACGCCGGTGGTGCGCGTGGATTACGCGCGCGACGGCGGCAACATCAACCCGCAGGGCGCGGCGGTGGCGGGCGCCACCATTCCGTGGGAGGGCGGGACGAACAACGGCTCCTGGGGCCGCTGCTTCCTCTCCCCGGACCTGAGCGCGCGAGCGGGTGACATCACCACGCCGGGCGGTACCCACAAGGAGTGCTACCTCGACTACCTCCGCCGCGTGCTCACCGCGCCGAACAACGGTGCGGTGCACACCTGGATCATCGGCAACGAGATGAACATGAAGGGCGAGGCGCTGGGCTTCCCCGGCGGCCGGATTCCCTACAACGTCTACGGCGACGTGTACCGCTCCGCGCGGGCGCTCATCCGGGGCACGGCGGGGCATGGGAATGACGTCGTCTATGTTGGCGGCGTGTCGCCCAACGCGACGGACTTCACCTCCGACGTCTACACGTCCGGCAGGGACTACCTCACCGGGATGCTCTACAACCTGCACCCGGTGGACGTGGACGGCATCGCCATCCACGCGTACGCGGGTGGGGTGAGCAATGCGGCCGCGGGCCTGACGTCGTTCCGCACGGGCACCACGGGTGCGGGGCTGGGCTACCAGAACGCGCTCCAGTGGATTGACGCGCTGGGCTTCTCGCAGGTGCCGGTGCTGCTGTCCGAGTGGGCGGCGAACGTCGAGGGCTCCTCCACCGAGAGCGACGTGGCGAGCTTCATCGTCACGGCGCTCAACGACATGAACGCGTGGAACGGGGGCAGCTCGAATCACGACCTCATCGGCGCCGTCTGGTACACGTGGCACGACGACGCGTGGCCGCAGCAGTCGCTGTCGCGCTACCCGGCATTGCGGCAGGCGTTCACGAACAACTCCAACACGTTCAACGCGGGAGACGCGAACACGGGCTGGGGCGCGTGCTGGCGGCAGAGCACCTCGCCCTCGCGCCTGTTCCCGGAGACGGGGAAGACGGTGCGTGGGCTGTTCCTGAGCACGTATGACTCGAAGGGCGGGCTGGGCGTGTTCGGCTATCCCGTCGCAGAGGAAGACTGCGGCGTGGACACGCGCACCGGGCGCATCCTCTGGCAGCAGTGGTTCCAGCGGCACCGGCTGGAGTACCACCCGGAGCTGCCCTCGGGCTCGCAGGTGGCGCTGGGCTCCATCGGCAGCCAGCTCGCGCGCGAGCGGTATGGCATCAACCCGGATGACTGGAACCCGGGGCAGAGCTCGCCCGGTTCCAACTGCTCGCTCATCGGCCCGTTCGCCGGAGGCGGCAAGTACGTGTGCGGCGCCTTCCGGGACTACTACAACGCGAAGGGGGTGGCCGTGCTCGGCTATCCCATCTCCAAGGAGCTGGACTTCCTGACGAAGGACAACCGGTGGATTCGCGCGCAGTGGTTCGAGCGGGCGCGGCTCGAATACAACGGCGCGGTGACGCCCATCCCCATCCAGGGCGGGCTGCTCGGGTGCGAGGCGTCTGGAATCGTCGGGCCGGGGTGCTGAGGTACTGAAGAGAATCGGGTGGGAGGACTCAGGGCCTCCTGCCCGCTACTTCGCCACGGGTTGATCCAGCGGACGGAGCAGGCCCGCGCGGTCCAGCAGCTCCTGGACGCGCGCGGCGAGGGCGACGTGCTCCGGGTTGGCGGCGGTGAAGCGTTCCGGAGTGAGGATGATGAGGGTGCCCTTGTCTTCCACGGGCTCGATGCGCACGGGCGCGGGGAGGGGAGGCACCGTGCCGCGCTGGCGGGAGAAGTACGTCACCCAGCCGGTGAAGGTGCCTGCTTCGAGGCCCTGCCAGGCTGTGTCACGGTGAAGGTGGGAGGTGGCGATGCCACATTCCGGGGCCCAGGCCAGGGCCATGGCTCGCACCACCTCGGTCAGCACAGGCGCGGTGAGGACTCTCTCGGCGACAGCTCCCCGGCTAGGAGACCTGAGCACGCAGGCGGGCCGCGACCAGCGGTTGTCCGAGCCGCATGAACCATTAACACCGGACGTTTCCTTCTCGTTGTCACCTGCCCACAGCCAATAGTGGAACTCATCGTCACCGACCCGGTTCTTCTTCTTCTGAAACCGCTTCATGAAAGCCGTGGCATCCGTCTGGACTTGGCGCTCGCGGGCTTTCGCGAAGGAGCTCCCTGTCTCGTGCCACCGGTTCCAGGTCGGTTCCAGCGTGCCGATTCGATGAAAGAAGTCCTCCGCGCGTCGGGCGCACGCTTCAACGGTTTCGCTGCGGGGTGGCCAGTAACAGGCCGAGTAGTAGGTCTCCGTCATTCGTCGTGCATTCCTCACTGCGGAAGGTGACTGATTTCGACTCCTGTGACACCTGCTTCGCTGAACAACTTGCGCAACGCGTCCGCGAACTTCTTCTCTGCGACGACCCACCGGACCCGCATTCCATTGGCAGCCCTGAGCTGACGACTTGCCTGAAGAATGAACCTGTTTGCTCCACTGAAGAACCACTTCGGATCCAGTTCTCCGTCGAAGAACTTCGCCAGATTGGGTCCCTTGGCCTCCAGCAGCACCCCGTCCTTCGGGTCGAAGCCGTCGAAGTCAACATCGTCACCGCCCACCTTGACCCGGTAGGCATAACCCCTGGGAGCACCCGTCACTCTTTCCTGGAAGGCACGGGCGCTCTCCGGCATCGACTCATCCACCTGCGCCCATTCTCCAGGACCCCCAGAAGGCAGGACCTTCACTCCTGGGATTCCGCCGCCCGAGCCCATGGCCGCCATGGCGACCGCGTTGGGAGCCAGGGCGATGACGAGCTGTCCTTCCACCACGGCCACGGACGTCACCGCTCCCGCGGCCTCCAGCCTCAAGCCCACCTGTCTGGCGGCCAGTGCCGTCGCCTCGGCGAAGCGAGGCAGCTGGGGCAGCCTCGCCGCCAGCCCCGTTGCGCCCCCAGCCGCGCCCCGGCTCATCAGCATCGTCGCAGCCAGCACGAAGACGCGGGCGCCCTCCTTGCCCATCACCCCGCCGAAGCGCTCGCCAGCGGCATTCAACTCCTGGAACGTGGTGGCTCTGTCGGCCGCAATCTTCAACTCGATGCAAGCCCGCACCACCGCCAGGAAGGAGTCGACTCCCAGGTACGCCAGCATGACAGCCGACAGCACCGCCGCCGCCTTGGTGAACACCGGCTCCGGGTTCGCTGCCAGCACCACCCATGTGACCAGGGCGGACACCACCACGGCCTTGAAGAGCGCGGGATTGAAGGTGTCCTCCAGCGCATCGGCGATGCTCTCGTGCATGGGGTCCATCGACAGCCCCAGGGCCATCGCCAGCCTGTCCATGGGCGTGAAGCCCAGGCCGTCTTCCAGCAGCGAGAGACAGTCTCCCGGCGCCTCGTGGGCCTGGCACCAGCGCCCGTAGCCCTTGCGCAGCGCCAGCTGCATCACCCTGTCCGCAGTTGCGAAAGAGCCAGAGGTCGAGGTCCGCACCAGCCATCCCGCGTGAGACGCGCGGATGGACAGCGGCACCTCCAGCACCAGCCGCGCAAGTGCCTCCTCGAACGCGTCCTCGTCCACCAGGACGGACCTGTCCGAGGAAGGCGGGGCGTATTCGATGGGGCGCCCCTGACCCGTCTCCAGCCGCACCACGCGCGGGGCGGAACAGCCCGTCAGCAACACCAGCCACAGCGACACGGCGCCACGAAAGGTCATCGGAGGAGCTCCCGGTTCTGGCGCCCCCTCACCGCCGGGTGTTCGGGCCGGACGTTAACAGGCGCACCTTCCACCTCGACGCCTCCTCTTCACTGCCGGCACGTCTGGCCTTCACCCCCGGGCGCGCAACTTCCGTCTCACATTTGTAGACAATGGTGGGCAAGCCCATCGCCCCCGTGGGCTGGAGGTCTCCCATGAGCCCCATCGACCGCAGCCGCAACCTCTCCGTCCCCACGAGCCCCACTCCGGCCCGCAGCACCGCGACGGCGCTGAAGAACCCGATTGGCTCGGTGTTGGACGCCGCGAAGCAGGGCCTGGCCGACCTCCCCCGCTTCGTGAAGATGGGCGCGGACGTCTTCGAGGCCTCGCACCTCAGCGAGCTGCGCCGCATCTTCGGGGGCGACGCGAAGCCGGACCGCATGAGCGACGGGAAGTTCGTCGGCGCCAAGGGGCAGTCCTTCCCGCCCGGCACGCCGCTCAAGGACATCCCCGCCGTCACGCCGCTCGACAATCCGAACCCGTCGAAGACCATCCTCTACGTCAACGGCATCATGACCCCCACGGCGGGCCAGCTGCACGAGATGCAGTCCATCGCCGACACCGCGGACGCGCGTGTCATCGGCATCCACAACGCCACCCAGGGACTGGTGGCGGACCTTGCCCAGTGCGTGACGGACAAGCTCGACAAGGGTACCAACCCCGCCGTGGACACGCTGGCGGACACCGTCTACGGCGAGCTGAAGGCGGGCCGCGAGGTCCACCTCATGGGCTACAGCCAGGGCGGCCTCATCACCGCGCGCGCCCTGTTCGACGTGGAGCGCCGGCTGCGCATCGAGGACGGCATGTCCAAGGGCCAGGTCGAGCAGCTCATGAGCAAGCTCAGCGTGGAGACCTTCGGCGCCGCGTCCACGCGCTACCCGGACGGCCCCAAGTACGTCCACTACGTCAACAACGCGGACGCCGTGCCCACCCTCACCGGCCTGGGCGGCAGCATCGACCCGGCGGCCTTCCTCAAGGACGCGGGCAAGGGCGCCGTGGTGCACCGCTTCACCGACGGCAACCTCAACCCCATCAGCAACCACATGCTGGACACCCTGTACATGAAGCACCGGGTGGACTTCGACGAGGCGCGCGCGGGGCGCTTCTAGCTCACCAGAAGCCCTGCTCCCGCAGGAGCGCCGCCAGTGGCCGCGCTCCCAGCCGGTACGCGTCGAAGAGCTGCCCGGCGGCCGCCCACGTGGGGTTGGCCCAGGTGCCCGCGCCGCAGAGGAGGAGCGAGGACCTCAGCTCCTCCGCGGAAGCGAACTGCGCGTGCTCGAAGGGCAGCGGGTTCTGGCTGGCGAGGAACATCTGCCGCGTCCCCAGCTCCCGCATGCACGCCTCCACCCACTTCGGGTGCAGGCCGTTGGCGAGCTCGTCCGCAATGGCGAAGTCCTCATTCACATCCAGGTAGTAGAGGAAGGACAGCAGCCGCTTCTGCCCGAAGCCCAGCTCCGCGTGTGACAGCCCTCCGCCGTCGCCGCGCGTGAAGTGGAAGCCGAACCCGCCGAAGCCCACGCGCCCGCCGTTCTCGAACGAGCGCTTCTCCTGCACCTCCACGCGGAACGTCCCCGCCTTGAAGCCCGCCAGGGACACGAAGCGCGCGAGGAAGCTCCGCTCCATCGCGTCGTGCCGGAACACCAGCACGTCCGGCGGCGCCTCGCGCTCCACCTGCTCTCGCAGCCACCCCGGCATCCACGTGGGCAGCGCCATCAGCCCCAGGGGGAAGACCTCTCCGTCCCGCACCTCCATGGCGTAGCGGATGCCGCCGATGCGCTCGAACATCCCGAGCGCCTCGTCGAACCGCTGCGGCGCCAGCAGGAAGGTGCGGCGCAGCAAATCCTTGAGCCGCTCCTTCATGTCCCGGTCGATGTACTGCGCCGTCATGAAGAGCAGCGTCCACACCGAGCGGTCCAGCAGCGACCAGTGCATGGTGCGCGACCATGCGGACTCGCCGTCCACCTTGCAGTCGATGCCCGCCTCGTCCGCGCGCATCACCAACCTTGAAGCGGGGGACGTGAGCTTGAGGTCCACCTCGATGCGGGGGTGGAGCCCCGACGTGCCCGTCTGCGGCGTGCGCAGCGGCAGCAACTCAGAGCCCTTGCGCGGCGGCTCGGACGGGTCTGGCGTTGCGGCGGTCTGCTCGTTGCGGACGAAGACGTGGAGCTTCATCCCCGGAAAGGTCAGGTCGTATTCCAGTGAGAAGGTCTCATGGACGAGGCTGGAGAAGTCCGAGCCGACGACGGTGGAGATGAGCTCCAGCAGCGTGGTCCTCCCGGTGCCGTTCTCTCCCAGCACCAGGTTGAGCGATGGGCTGAACACCAGCTCGGTGCCGGGGGTGACGCTTCGGTAGTGATGGACCACGAGCCTCGTCAGCTTCATCGTGCCGACAGCATGGCCACCCCGGACGGCAGGGGGAACACTTCCGTGACGTCGAGTGTCCAGTCCGCGCTTCGCCCGCGAGGGCAGGCGCCGCGAGCTCCGCCTCCGGGGTAGGGTGGTGTCTCCTCCAAGCGGCGCGCGGTGCCATCCGCCGCCGGAAAGGTTCGGTCGGGACATGGACTACCGGAAGCTGTTCCAGGTGCTGGTGATGGGCGGCGCGCTGGTCGGAGGCGCCACGGGCTGCAACCAGGGCAATAAAAGCAATGAAGACCGCTCCGGCAGCACCGAGGGCACGGGCGGCTCCGGCTCCGCGGATGCGGGAACCCACGACGCGGGCACCGCGAAGGCGGGCGGCGGCGGCGTGAAGGGCTGGTGACGCACCGGCCCGTGCCATGACGCGGTGCGAGCCCGCGTCGAAAGTGTGGAAGGTCCACGTCGCGTCGCTACACTCCGCCCGCTCTTCAGCCCAATGGGTTGAGAAAGGACGAAGTGAGGACGATGAAGAACCTGGCCCTCGGATGTCTGCTGTCCGCGCTCGTGGCCCTCGTGGCCACGCCCGCGGCCGCCCAGCTCGAGCTCCCCGCCCCCAGCCCCTCCGCGAAGGTGATGCAGCGGGTGGGTGTCACCGACATCTCCATCGACTATTCCAGCCCGGGGGTGAAGGGCCGCAAGATCTGGGGAGACGTCGTGCCCTTCGACAAGCCGTGGCGCACCGGCGCCAACGCGGCCACGAAGATTACCTTCAGCCGCGACGTCACCTTCGGTGGCAAGGCCGTGCCCGCGGGCACGTACTCCATCGTCACCCTGCCCTCGCAGAAGGGCTGGAAGGTGATGCTGAACAAGGAGCTGGGCCTGTGGGCGACGCCCGCGCCGTACGTGGCCTCCAACGACGTGGCCACGGTGGCCGCCACCACCACCGAGATTCCGAGCCGCGAGCGGCTGACGTTCATCTTCTCCAACACCACGGACGACGCGACGTCGCTCGACCTGGAGTGGGAGAAGCTGCGCGTCTCGGTGCCCATCCAGGTGGACTCGGCCGCGCACGCGAAGGCCAACATCCAGGCGGCGGTGGACGGCTGGTCGCGGATGCTCGCCAACGCGGCCCGCTACATGGCCGACACGCAGAAGGACCTCCCGGGCGCGCTGAAGCAGGCGGACGCGTCCGTCGCCGTCCAGTCCAACTGGTACAACCAGTGGATTCGCGCCGACATCCTCGGGCGCATGGGCAACTACGCCGAGGCCCGCAAGTCCGCGCAGGCGGCGTGGGATCTGGGCCAGAAGGACAAGAACTTCTTCTTCCGCGACCAGGTCTCCAAGGCCCTCGCGGATTGGAAGAACAAGTAGCAGCCCCCAGGCTCGCAGGCCGGGAGCCCCTCAGCGCTGGGGGGCTCCCCTCGCGAGCCGGCGGTACAGCGCCTCGTAGCGGTCGATGGCGGGGCCGAGCTGGAAGCGCTCGAGCACCACCTCCCGCGCGCGGCGCGAGAAGGCCCGCCAGCGGGCCGCGTCCTGGACCAGGGTGAGCACGTGCCCGGCCATGGCCGTGAGGTCACCCACCGGCGCGAGGAAGCCCGTCTCGCCATGGGTGACGAGCTCAGGGATGCCGCCGATGTCGCTGGCCACCACGGGGACGCCGCAGCTCAGCGCCTCCAGCGCGGCCAGGCCGAAGCTCTCCTGCTCGCTGGGGAGGAGGAAGACGTCCGCCGCGGCGAGCAGCTCCTCGAAGCGGTCCTGCTTGCCCAGGAAGGCGACGCGGTCCTCCAGGCCCAGTCCGCGGAGATGGCGCTCGGCGGACGTGCGCTCGGGGCCGTCGCCAATCATCACCAGCCGGGCGGGGCGCTGGCGGTGGACCTCGGTGAAGATGCCCACCACGTCGGTGATGCGCTTCACCGCGCGGAAGTTGGAGACGTGGATGAGCACGGGCTCCGGCTCGCGCAGGTCCGGGAAGAGGGGCAGGAGGCAGGCGCGGTTCCGCCTCGGTGCGTAGCGCTGCGTGTCCACGAAGTTGAAGATGACGTCGATGGGGACGCTCTCGGGGATGTCGAAGCCCTTCCACGTGGCGCGGCGGAGGAAGTCCGAGGGCGTCGTCACCGCGTCGCTGCGCAGGATGGAGAAGCGCGTAATCGGCAGGTAGCTGGGGTCGATGCCCACCAGCGTGGTGTCCGTCCCGTGCAGCGTGGTGACGATGCGCGGTGCCTTGTCGCCCAGCACCTCGCGCGCCATCCACGCGGCCGTGGCATGGGGGACGGCGTAGTGGACGTGCAGCACGTCGAGGCGCTCGTAGCTGGCCACCTCAATCATCTTGGAGGCGAGCGCAATCGGGTACGTGCTGGAGTGCTGGAGCGCCGGGTAGTCGCTCTCCGTCACCTCGTGGAAGTAGACCTTGCGGCTGGTGCCGTGCAGGCGCACCGGCAGGTCCTTCGCGATGAAGTGGACGCGGTGGCCCCGGTCCGCCATGGCGAGGCCAATCTCGGTTGCCACCATGCCGCTGCCGCCGAAGGTCGGAAAGCAGGTGATGGCTACGTTGAGCGTGTCAGTCATCGGCGTTGGGGGAAGAACAGGGGGCGCGCGAAGCTATTCCGGCGGAAGTGCTCCACCGGGTCTGCCAGTCCCAGCGTCTCGCGGACGACATACGGCTCGCCGTACGCCACGCCCACCTGCGCGCCGTAGAAGGCGTCCCGGGCTTCCAATGAAGAGAGGGACAGCGGTGAGCCCACCAGCGTGGGAGGCGCGTCCGGGCGGGGCTGCACCTGGCTCGCGTAGCAGCGCACGGCGGCCCGCTTCTGCTCGTACACGGAGGACACGTCGACGACGAAGCTCGGCTCGGTCAGGTGGCGCAGCGGGTAGTAGAGCACCTGCCTCGGCGTGAAGGGCGCGCCGGGGGGCTCCGCCTCGAATTTGCGGACTCCGGCGAAGAACAGCGCGCGCGTCACCAGCGTGCTGGTGGCCTCGTGGTCCGGGTGACGTTCCTCCTCCCAGGGGACGACGACCAACTCCGGGCGCAGACGGCGGAGGACTTCCACCACGCGGGCCACGGCGGCGGTGCGCGCACGCTCGGGCTCGGGAGCTTCGAAGCCGGCCCACGGATTCACCCAGCCATCCGGCAGGCCGAGGTTCTCCCGGAGGGACAGACCCAGCGCGCGGGCGGCGGCGTCCGTCTCCTGGGCGCGTGTCTCGGGCGTGCCGCGTGAGCTCTTCTCGCCACGCGTCAGGTCGATGATGCCCGTGCGGTAGCCCTGGCCCGCCATGCGCGCGAGGAGGCCGCCGCAGAACAACTCCACGTCGTCGGGGTGCGGGCCGAAGGCGAGGACGTCGAGGCCGTAGGACTCGCTCATGGCGTCAAATCCCGGAGGTCACCGGAGAAGGGCACGCAGGCGTCGAGCACCTGCTTCGTGAAGGCGCGCGTGCCGATGCGACAGGCGAAGGAGGGCATGGCGAGGACGCGCTCCTGCGGCTCGCCATTCGGGGTGAGGTACGTGCGCACGCGGTCCACCCGCTCGGCGGCGACGCTGTCTCGCCGGGCCAGCGCGCGGGCGTACCGGCCCGTGAGACGGGACACGGCGACACGCACGGTGCCCCGGGTGCGCTGGAGCGCGTCCTGGAGCGTCGAGTCCACCGCGAGCATCGGGTCATTCAAGCGGTCCAGCTCCGAGGCGAAGGCGCCGAAGAGGCGGGCCTCCAGGGCTTCGGGGGACTCGAGCGGCTGCGTGGCGTCGCGTGCGGCCAGGCGCGTCAGCAACTCCTCGCGCGGCGTGCCCACCTCGTCGGGCTGGAGGCCCAGCTTGCCGAGCCACCGCCGGGTGCGGTCATCGAGCACGCGGAAGCGGGCGCGCGGTACTACGAGCGGCATCGGTAGACCCGCGTGCGCGTAGAGCGGGGCGAGCTGCGCGAAGTAGGCCACCTCGCCCGGGCCTCCGACATACGCCGCCGTGGGAAGCCACGTGTCCTGCAAGAGGGGTCGCAGCAGCGCGGACGTGGTGAAGCGGAGCGGCTCCCGCTCCAGCCAGCCGAGCAGCTCGGCCGTCGTGACGGTGTGCCCCGCCGGGTGGCCGACGAGGCTCCAGGTGTCGGGTCCGCTGGGGTCCAGGCGGTAGCGCGGGCCGTCGACGCCGTCCGGTGAGAAGAAGCCGAGCGGTGAGCCAGGGCGGATGTGGACCTGCTCAGCGAAGCCGGCGTCGGTGAGCGCCCGCACCCGGGCGGCGAGCGCGGTGGAGATGGCCTCCGCCTCCAGGATGGCGCGGCGGTGCACGGGCGCGGCGAGCGGCGCGAGGCGGGCATCCCTCGGGTCGAGGAACACCAGTCCCTCCTCGGCGAACACGTGCGAGAGCACCTCGGTGAAGGCCTCCGCCAGCGTCGCCTCGGGGCGGTAGGCGCGCTCCAGCATGGCCAGGTGCTCGTGCGCGTGCGGCTCCTCACCCAGCTCGGCGCGCAGCGTGGCGAGCGCGGCGGTGACGCTCGGGCCCAGGTGACGGTGGGCGATGGGCACTCGCGAGGCGGCCGCGTCGGGAAGGTCCAACGCCAGGCGCAGGGGACCGCCGGTGGGGCGGGGGATGAAGCAGTGGTCGACCTCCGGCAGGTCGTGGTCCTCCGTCTGGAGCCAGAAGACGGGGACGCAGGGCCGGCCCGTCTCTTCCGTGAGCGCGCGGGCCGCGGTGATGGCGGCGGCGGCCTTGTAGAGCGTGAAGAGCGGGCCGAGGAACAGGCCCATCTGCTGTCCCGTCACGACGGCCACGGTACCTGGGCGTGACAGCAGCTCGAGGTTGCGCTCGCGGGCGGGACTGGGGGCGAGGCGCGCGTTGCGGGCCACGAGCACGTCGAGCAGTGCCGGTGACACGGTGCGCGACGCGGCTGCGGCCACGGCCTCGGCGCGCGCGGCCGGGTGGCGGAAGCGGTCGGGGAGGAAGGAGAGCGCTCGCGCATCTCCACGGAGCCACACGGCAGAGAACGAGGACGTCACGGGGCGGGCTTGATAACAGGTCCGGTGTGGACGGGCACGGCAACGGACACGCACGCCGCGCACTTATTCCCTGGCCAATCGCGTCAATGACGATTGCGGGCGATTGAAGGTCACGCGCGCGGGTGCGAGTGCCTTGTTATAGGGTCCGCCCGAATGCGGAACCTGCTCGGCTTGGGAATGGCGTTGGTCATGAGTCTTGGAGTCGGGTCGACGGCCCTCGCACAGGCGCCACGACAACCCCATGCGGGAGAAATCGCCGCGGGGCTGCGACGGCTGGGGACGACGGGGAGCGTGCTCTACGTGGCCGCCCACCCGGACGACGAGAACACGCGCTTCCTCGCGTATCTCGTGGGCGAGCGCGGCCTGCGCGCGGGCTACCTCTCCCTCACGCGCGGTGACGGCGGGCAGAACCTCATCGGCACCGAGCAGGACGCGATGCTCGGGCTCATCCGTACCTATGAATTGCTCGCGGCGCGGCGCATTGACGGAGCCGAGCAGCTCTTCACCCGGGCGCGCGACTTCGGCTACACGAAGAGCGCGGACGAGGCGCTGAAAATCTGGGGCCACGACGAGGTGCTGGCGGATGTGGTGCTCGCCATCCGCCGCTTCCGGCCGGACGTCATCGTCACGCGCTTCACCACGAAGCCGCCGAACCACGGGCACCACACCGCGTCCGCGCTCCTCGCGGCGGAGGCCTTCACCGCGGCCGCCGACCCCAAGCGCTTCCCCGAGCAGCTCTCCGAGGTGAGTCCCTGGAAGGCGGACCGGCTGCTGCACAACACCTCCAACTGGAGCCTGCCCGCCAACGCGGACATGTCCGGCTACCTGAAGGTGGACGTGGGCGGGTACGACGCGCTGCTCGGGCGCTCGTGGGGAGAGATTTCCGCGGAGAGCCGCAGCCAGCACAAGAGCCAGGGCTTCGGCGTGCCCGCCGAGCGTGGGCCGCTGCTGGAGTACTTCTCTCCGCTGGACGGGACGCGCCCGAAGGCGGACGTGTTCGAGGGGCTGGACTTCACGTGGAAGCGCTGGAGCGGCGCGGAGGCCGTGGCCCGCGCGGTGGACGAGGCGCAGAAGGGCTTCGACGTGCGCGCGCCGCATCGCAGCGTGCCCGCGCTCGTCCGCGTCCATGATGCGCTGACGTCCCTGCCGCAAGACAACCCGTGGCGGGCCATCAAGCTGCGCGAGACGGAGGAGCTCATCGCCGCGTGCGCGGGGCTGTTCCTGGAGGCGCGCGCCACGGAGCCCTCGGCCGTGCCGGGCTCGCAGGTGGAATTGAGCCTGATGGCGCTGAACCGCTCGCCCGCCGCGCTCCGGCTGGTGAGCGTGACGCTCCCTGGAGGGGAGTCCGTGGCCGCCGGCTCCGAGCTGGCCGTGAATGCACTGTTCAAGCTGACGCGGAAGGTGGCCCTGCCCCAGTACGCGGCCATCACCACGCCGTACTGGATGCGCAGGCCCGTCACGGGCGGCCTCTACACGCTGGACGAAGCGGACCGCAAGCTCACCGGCAGGCCCGAGGGCGACCCCGCGCTGACGGTGACGTTCGTCTATGAGGCCAACGGCCGGCGCTTCGACGTGACGCGGCCGGTGGTCTTCGTGTGGACGGACCCCGTGCGCGGTGAGCTGTATCGCGCCTTCGAAATCGTCCCCGCCGTCACCGCGACGCTGGAGCGGGACGTGCTGATGTTCCCCAACGGTGAGACCCAGCCCGTCTCCGTGGTCCTGGCCGCGGGCCGCGCGGACGTCAGCGGCAAGGCCCGGCTGGACGTGCCCGAGGGCTGGAAGGTGCAGCCCTCGGAGGTGCCGTTCCAGTTCGCCGCGCGGGGGGACGAGCGCACCGTGGTCTTCCAGGTGACGCCGCCGAAGGGGGCCACGGAGAAGGTCCGGCTGCGCGCCGTCGTGGAGAGCGGAGGGCGCTTCGAGTCGTGGCGCGTCCGCACGGTGGCGCACGAGCACATTCCGCCGCTCGCGGTGCGCCAGCCGTCGGAGGCGACGCTGGTGCCCTTCACGCTGGCAACGAAGGTGAAGCGCCTGGGCTACATCCCCGGGCCGGGCGACCGCGTGGCGGAGAGCCTGGCGGCGGTGGGCTACGAGGTGACGGTGCTTCCCGAGGAGCGGCTCGCCGGGGAGAAGTTGGAGCGCTACGACGCCATCCTCGTCGGCGTGCGCGCCTTCAACGCCAACCCGCGCCTCGCCGTGCACCGCGAGCGGTTGCTCAAGTACGTGGAGGGGGGAGGGCGGCTGGTGGTCCAGTACAACACCAACAGCCGCGTGGGCCCGCTCACCACCTTCGTCGGTCCGTACCCACTGGAGATTGGCCGGGAGCGCGTGACGGACGAGACGGCGGCGATGAAGCCCGTCACGCCGAACGAGCCGCTGCTGCGGACTCCCAACGCGCTGTCCGCCGCGGACTTCGAGGGCTGGGTGCAGGAGCGGGGCCTCTACTTCGCCTCCACGTGGAATGAACACTACCGGCCCGTGTTCGCGATGAACGACGCGGGTGAGGCGCCACTCAAGGGCTCACTGCTCGTCGCCCGTCATGGCAAGGGCGTCTTCGTGTACACGGGGCTCGCCTTCTTCCGTCAGCTCCCCGCCGGTGTTCCCGGCGCCTACCGCCTCCTGGCGAACATCCTCGCGCAATGAGCACCCCTGGTCCGTCCCTGGAGAAGTCCCCCGCACCCCGGCCCGAGATGGATGATGCGCCGCCGCTGCTCGGCTCGTGGCGCAACATCTACTTCGTGGTGCTCGGCACCTTCGCTCTGCTCGTCGCCCTGTTCTGGGCGCTCACCGAGGCGTACTCGTGACATTGCTCGACTGGTTGGTCCTCGTCGGGACGACGGCGTTCATCGTGGTGTGGGGGCTGTGGAAGGCCCGGAGCGCCCACACCACGGAGGACTACCTGCGTGGGGCCCGCGAGCTGAAGTGGCCCACCATCGGCCTCTCGGTGATGGCCACTCAGGCCAGCGCGATTACGTTCCTCTCCGTCCCCGGGCAGGCCTACGAGGACGGGATGCGCTTCGTGCAGTTCTACTTCGGGCTGCCGCTCGCGATGGTGCTCATCAGCGCCGTCTTCGTGCCCATCTACTACCGGCTGAACGTCATCACCGCGTACGAGTACCTGGAGTCGCGCTTCGATTTGAAGACGCGGCTGCTGGGCGCGTTCCTCTTCCTCATCCAGCGCGGGCTGGCGGCGGGCATCACCATCTACGCGCCCTCCATCATCCTCTCCTCCATCCTCGGCTGGCCGCTGGAGCCCACGGTGGTGGCCATGGGGGCGCTCGTCATCCTCTACACGGTGACGGGCGGCTCCAACGCCGTCAGCCAGACGCAGAAGCAGCAGATGGTGGTGATGATGGGCGGCATGGTGGTGGCCGCCCTCGTCATCATCTGGCGGCTGCCGGAGCACGTCTCGTTCGGCAAGGCCGTGGACGTGGCGGGCGCCTTCGGCCGGATGAACGTGGTGAGCTTCGATTTCAATGTGCAGGACCGCTACAACTTCTGGTCCGGCATCACCGGCGGCTTCTTCCTATCGCTGTCGTACTTCGGCACGGACCAGTCGCAGGTGGGGCGCTACCTCACCGGGCGCTCCATCTCCGAGAGCCGGCTGGGGCTGCTCTTCAACGGCGTGCTGAAGATTCCGATGCAGTTCCTCATCCTGTTCGTCGGAGTCCTCGTCTTCGTCTTCTACCAGTTCAGCACGCCGCCCCTGCTGTTCAACGAGCCGCTTCGCGAGCGCGTGCAGGGTACCGCGCAGGCCGGTGAATTCGCCGCCGTCGAGGCGCGGTGGGAAGAAGCGCAGTCCGCCAAGCGGGCCGAGGTGGAGCGCTTCCTCGCGGCGCGCGAGGCGGGGGACGCGGCCGCCGAGTCCACGTCACGAGAAGCGCTGCGGGGCGCGGCGAAGCACGCCAATGACATCCGCAAGGAGGCCAAGGCGGTGGTGGCCCGCGCGCTGCCGGGCGTGGAGACGAAGGACTCGGACTACATCTTCATCGGCTTCGTGAAGCGCTGGCTGCCCAGCGGCCTGTTCGGGCTGCTCATCGCCGTGATTCTCGCGGCGGCGATGAGCTCCATCGCCAGTGAGCTGAACGCGCTGGGCGCGACGACGACGGTGGACTTCTACCGCCGCGTCTTCCGCCCGAATGCGTCGGACCGGCACGTGCTGGTGGCGTCCAAGCTGTTCACCGTGTTCTGGGGCCTGGTGGCGGTGAGCTTCGCCACGTTCGCGTCGCTGCTCGACAACCTCATCCAGGCGGTGAACATCCTCGGGTCCATCTTCTACGGGACGGTGCTGGGCATCTTCCTGGTGGCCTTCTTCCTCAAGCACGTGCGCGGCCATGCCGTCTTCGGTGCGGCGGTCATCTCGCAGGCCACGGTGATTGGCCTCTTCCTGCTCAGCGACATCGGCTACCTGTGGTTCAACGTGATTGGCTGCGCGCTGGTGGTGGTGCTGGGGCTGTTGCTCCAGGCCGTGCTGCCTCGGCAGGCGGAGCCGATTCCCGCCCCGGGTGCGTGATAGCTTTTCTCCCATGAGCCTCGTCACCCAGGGTCGTGAGCCTCGGCGGCAGATGGTGCTCCGGCCCCAGTCCGGGTCGAAGCAGGTCGTCACCGCCATTCATGCCTCCGCCGTCACGGTGGAGACGGGCGGTCGCTCCGAGCCCGCCCCCCGCGTGCCCGCGACGCGGATGACGTTCATCATCCACGTCCAGTCCGTCTCCCCCGAGGGCGACGTGCGCTACGACTTCACGCTCGACGCGGTGGACCTCCTCGTCCAGCCCGGCACGGCCGAGCAGAACGTGGACGCCATGCGCGACAGCCTGGCCTTCCTGCCGGGCCTCACCGGCAAGGGCACGGCGGGGCGGCGGGGCAACACGCTCGACCTCCACCTGCCCGCCAGCCTCGCGCCCGAGCGCCGCAAGGAACTGAAGGAGCTGGCCACGGCGCTCCAGTTCGTCGGCAACCCCTTCCCGCAGGAGCCCATCGGCGTCGGGGCCCGCTGGGAGCAGCCGCTCTACGGCTCCGGCCCCATGGCGGCCAGCGGCTCCGCCAGCTTCGAACTGGCCGCCGTCGACGGTGAGCGACTCACCACCCGCTTCCTCATCCAGCAGACCTCGCGCGAGCAGCCCGTACCGCCGGAGTACCAGACGCGTGCGGATGGTGGAGAGCGGATGATGCTGCGCTCCCAGACGAAGGGCGAGACGCTGTTCCGCCTGGACCGGCTGTGGCCCACCCGCAGCGAGATGGAGATGCGCGTCCAGGCCGACCTGTCCTCCGACAAGGAGGACCCACCACGGCGGATGCGCATCGTCACCGACGTGAAGATTCGCCTGGAGGAGCAGGAAGGCTGATCCCACCCCGCACGTTGGCAGGGGACAGCCGTTCAGGGGGTGAAGCAACTCTGACCCCCTCTTCTCCGATAAACTCTCCAGAGAGACGCGCGGGCTCCAACTGGGGTCGGGGCCCGTGTATTCATTCATCCGCCATGCGCGGATAGTGCGCGGAGTGGGGGTCATGAGAATCAACGAGGGCGGAACCCGAACCACGGGAACTGGCGAGGCAGGTGGTTCCGGTCAGAACTCGGCGGCCGCGGAGGCGGAGCGCGCCGCGCGCGAGGCACAGCGCGCCGCGGAAGAGGCCGCTCGCGCCGCGGCGGAAGCGGCCCGGGCCCAGGCGGGGCAGGCAGCCCAGGCGCAGGCCCGGGCAGAGGCCGCGGCGAAGAAGGCCCAGGACGCCCTGAAGCAGGCCCAGACGGCGCTCGCGCAGGCGCAGAAGCAGGGCGCCCCGAAGAGTGAGCTGACCCGCGCCGAGCAGGCCGTCGCGCGCGCCAACACCGCCGCGCAGCAGGCCGCCACGTCCGCGAGGAACGCCGGCAACCGCGCGTCCAACGCCAGCTCCTTCGTCCCCGCGCCGCCCCTCGCCGCGCCGCCCACTCAGCGCCAGCCCCCCGCGGGCCCGCCGGGCGTCACCCCTGGCTACACCAAGGACCAGGCCGCCAAGGACGCCACCGAGCTGTACCGCGCCATGAAGGGCGGACTCACCGGCTGGGGCACCGACGAGGACGCCCTCTTCCGCGCGCTGGACAAGAAGTCGCCGGGGGACATCGCCCTCATCCGCCAGTCCTTCAAGGAGCACTACAACCTTGACCTGGACAGCACCATCCGCGAGGAGCTGAGCGGCGACGATCTCACCCGCGCCAACAGCATCCTCTCTGGCAACAAGGGCAACGCGGGCGCCGCCGCCATCCAGCAGCAGACGGGCTGGTTCGGCGACAAGGACGCCATCCTCAAGACGCTGCAGCAGGCCAGCCCCTCCGAGCGTCAGTCCATTGCCCGCTCCTTCCAGCAGATGTACGGGAAGGACCACAAGGACATCCAGGCCTCCTCGCCCGAGGAGTTCATGCGCAAGGCGCTGGAGCCGAGCCTCAACGGCGCGCAGAAGACGCAGCTGAGCAGCCTGCTCGCCACCACCAGCGCCACCGCGCCCGCGCAGGTGAACCAGCTGGAGGCCAGCGCCGCGCGCTCCAAGGTGAATGACGCGCTCCAGGGCTTCTTCGGCGCCGACAGCCAGAAGGTCTTCGACACCATCGAGGGCCTGCCGCCCGAGCAGAAGAAGATCCTCCTCGCGGACACCGCCCTCCAGGCGGAAATGCAGAAGAAGCTGTCCAAGGAGGACTACACCCGAGCCCGCGGCATGCTGGAGGGCAACCCCGCCGCCGCCGACGCCGCGAAAATCAACAGCGCGACGCAGGGGTGGTTCGGCGCGGACAAGAGCGCCATCATCGACGTGCTCAAGAACACGAAGCCGGAGGACCTGCCCGCCCTCAAGGCGGAGTTCCAGAAGCAGACCCACCGCTCGCTGGAGAGCGAGGTGCGTGGCTGGGGCGGCAACGACGCCGCCGTGGGCCTGAGCTACCTCAACCCGCCGGCCGCCAACGACAAGGCGGGCCAGGCCCGCGCGGACGCGGAGCGGCTGCACCGCGCCATGGACGGCGCGGGCACCGACGAGGCGGCCCTGCGCGAGGTGCTGGGCAACAAGTCCAAGGCGCAGATCAACGACATCACCACCGCCTACCGCGACCTCTACAAGAAGGACCTGCGCTCGGACCTGACGTCGGAGCTGGGCGGCCGCGACAAGTTCGAAATCGTCGACCAGATGTTTGATTTGGGCGCGGTGGACATGAACGCGCCGGACGCCGCCCAGCAGCAGGTGGCGCGCCTGCGGGCCCAGCAGAAGTTCGAGCAGAGCGGCGGCCTGGGCGTCATCGACACGATTCAGACGTGGACGAAGGGCGAGTCGGACTCGGCGCGCCTGGAGCGCAACCTGGACGCGGCGGAGACGGCCATCTCCTCCGGCAACACGGACGCGGCCAACCGCCGCGTGGGCTACTCCACCGACGACGTCAAGGACGTGCAGGAGACGAAGGACAGCACCGCGGACATGGCCGCCACGGCCGCCGTGGTGGTGGTGACGACGGCCGCGGTGGTGGCCACCGGCGGCGCGGCCACGCCGCTCGCCGTCGCGGGCTACGCGGCGCTGGGCGCGGGCACGCGCGTGGCGACGCAGGCGTACTTCAAGGGCGACTCGCTCGGCACCGACGGGCTGATGCAGCAGGGCGCGCTGGGTGCCGTCGAGGGCGCCACCGCTGTGATTCCGGTGCCCAAGGGCCTGGGCGGCGGCTCGGTGGCGGCGGTGGAGGGCGCGGAGCAGGTCGTCAAGCAGACCGTGGCGCAGCGGCTGAAGGGCGCGGCCATCCAGGGTGCGTGGGAGGGCGGCATCGGCGGCGCCACCGGCGGCGCGGCGGACCAGGCGATGCAGAGCGAGACCTGGCAGAACGGGCTGATGCCGGGCCTGGCGCAGGTGGGCAACCGCGCGGTGCGCGACGGCACCATCGGCACCGTGTTCGGTGCGGGCACCAGCGTGGGCATGGACAGCGCCATGCAGGGCGCGTCCCGCATGGCGCGGCCGCGCGAAATCCCCGTGGTGCACAACCCGGACCTGCCGGGCAACACCACGCGCGTGCGCTACGACAACGGGCGCGTGCACATCGAGGCGGGGCCTCACGCCACGCCCGCGCAGATTCAGTCGCACCTGGAGACGGCGCGCGCCCTGCAGAAGTACGAGGGGCCGATGGGCCAGATTCGCCAGCTCAAGGACCGCATCACCCAGGCGATGACGGGCCGGCCCGGCTTCGGTACCCAGGGCTTCGAGTCCCAGCTGGAGGTGAAGAAGCTCAAGGGCATCCTCGGCGAGCTGGAGGGGATGCAGCAGCGCATCGACGACCGCATCCGCGCCACGGCCGGCAAGCCCGACGCGGCGACGGTGGCGGAGCGCGCGTCGCTGGAGAAGGAGATTGCCAACGTGGAGGCGCAGCTGCGCATCCACGAGGTGCAGGTGCACTCGCTGGACGTCGGCCGCGGCTACGTGGCCAAGTTCGACAAGAACACCGAGCGCGTCTTCGCCGGCCACGTCGCCGAGCTGAAGCAGATTGAATCCGGCCTCGGCGCCCTGCGCCCGGACGAGTCCTCGCTCACGAAGCTCATCGACCACGCGGCGGACCTGAAGGCCACCGGCCGGCTGGAGGGCATGGACGACTGGATTCGCGCCACCTCGGCCCAGGCCGGCACGCGCGATGACCTCATCCAGCGCATGGCCGAGCTGAACCGCGCCGTGCAGCAGGCCGAGACGCTGCCCGCCGGGCAGCGCATCCGCCTGGACGGGTCGGGCTCCGGCCCGTTCAACCTGAAGCTGGAGGCGGCGGGTCCGGCTCGCACGCCGGGTGCGCTGGAGCAGACGACGCGCGCGGCCTACGCCACGCCGGAGCAGCGCGAGGCGTTCGACATCTGGGCGGCGCGCACGTCCAGCAGCGGCGCCAACGTGGAGACGGTGCTCGGCCGCATGCCGGAGGCCGTGCGCAACAAGCAGGTGAACGACATCGCCGCGGACGTCGCGGCGCTGCGCTCGCCCAGCCGCGCGCGGCACACGGAGAACCTGCTGGACCCCATCAACCCGCAGCTGGCCCACACGGTGAAGAACGGCAACATCACCGTGCACTACGAGGCCCGGCCGCCCGACGCGCACGAACTGGCGCAGGCGCAGAAGCTCGCGGCGGCGCGGGGCGAGGAGGTGCACATCTTCGGCGACGACGCGGCGGGCCGCTCGTACCCGGGCATCGACGGCACCATCGGCAACCCGAAGCGGCCCATGCAGCTCAAGTTCGTCCCGGCGAGCACGGACGTGTCCGCGGCCCGCTCCATGGCGCAGGGCGCGCTGGAGCATGCCCAGCACACCGGCATGAAGAACGTGGAGGTCTTCATCGAGGTGGAGGGCAAGACGCGCGCGCAGGTGGCCGCCGCCTGGAATGGACCGTTGAAGGGCAACAGCCCGCCGCCCCTGGGGCCGACCCTCGACGGCAGCTCCGTCAAGCGCATCGAAATCCAGGCCGCCGACGGCAGAATGGAGGTTGTGTTCGACCCGGCGACCGGGGCCTACTCGTTCAACAACCTCTGACGGAGACCTGAAGAATGGCTGGCCACTTCATCGACTGCTTTGCGCCTGGCGTCGGCCCCGAGGCCGCGGCGGACCGCATCGCAGCGGCGCTCTCCCGCGTGCAACGCAAGGTGCTCTCGCGCCAGCGGCTCACGCCCGGGGGACAGGCGCCGGTGGCCGGCCCGGGCACGCTGCGCTGGCGCGTCCAGAAGCTGCGCGACGATGGCGGCAGCTTCCTGGTGGTGGAGGAGACGGGGCCCGCGCGGTGGGACCTGGCCTTCTTCCGTGCCCTGTCCGCCACGGTGGGCGGCATCGTCGTGGCGCGCGAGCACTACAGCCGCGAGGAGCGCCGGGGGCTGGCCACCTTCCTCTTCGGTCGCACCATGGAGGTGGCCGCGCGCGATATGCAGCAGGGCGCCACCACGCTGGGCGGCACCTCGCTGGAGCAGCTCATCGGCACCCGCTCCGTGGATGACGTGTACGAGGCGCGCTTCGCCGAGCTGAGCAACACGCTCGCCTTCCGGCTCCGCGAGGGCACGGTGCTCGCGGCGGAGGACTGGCAGGTGTCGCCGCCCGTGGAGCGCTTCGCGGCGGAGAAGCCGGCCGCGCAGAGCTGGGCCTTTCTTTCCAACCTCGAGGCCGCGGCCTGGAAGCAGGCGCTGGCGGCGGGCGCGGCCAAGGGCTGGGAGTGGCGGACCGCCACCGTGCGGGGTGCCTCCTTCGTGGAGCTGCGCCGCGACGGGGCCTTCGACGAGGCGGACGTGGCGGGCCTCTCCGCGAAGGTGTCGGCGGTGGTGACGGCGCTGGAGGTGCGCGGCGCGGGCGAGCCCTTCCGCTGGTCCGAGGCGGAGAAGGGCAAGGTCGTCGAGCGCGGCACCGGCAGCGGCGCGCAGGAGCTGTTCAAGGTGCTCTACCGCGCGGCCACGTTGGTGGGCGAGGGCCCTGGCATGGTGTTCGGCCGCGGTGCCGAAGGCTGGACGCTCGCGCGATGAGCCCGTCCCGCCCATTCGAGGTCCGAGGGGACGAGGGCTTCGTCGTCTCCGATGACCCTGCTCGCATCGACCTGGATGTCGTCCACGGCTACCTGTCTCGCTCCTACTGGAGTGAAGGCATTCCCCGGGCGACGGTGGAGCGGGCCGTCCGCAACTCCCTCGTCTTCGGGCTGTACGCCGGGGACCGGCAGGTGGGCTTCGCGCGCGTCATCACCGACCGCACGACCTTTGCCTACCTCTGCGATGTCTTCGTCCTGGAGGAGGTCCAGGGGCAGGGGCTCGGCAAGTGGCTGATGGAGGCGGTCTCCACCCATCCGGACCTGCAGGGACTGCGGCGGTTCATGCTCGCCACACGTGACGCGCATGGCCTGTACGAGCGCTACGGGTTCCGCCCCCTGAAGAGCCCGGAGCGCTTCATGGAGCGGCACGACCCTGACGTCTACCGCCGCTCCTAGTCCTCAGTGGCTCGTTATTCGCATCACCCGCGGCCCGGGAGGTTCACCGTGGAGCGCATCCAATCAGTCACGGGCCACCGGGAGGACGGACGGGCCGCATGCGTGGTGTGCGAGGCCACGCTCGAAGGCTCGCGGTGTGGCCACTGCGGCGCGGCCGTGGCCCCGGGCGGCTACCGCGTGCAGCGGGTCATCTCCCAGTCGGTGCACGGGCGCGTGTACCTCGCGGTGGGCGCGGATGGCCGTGGCGTGGCGCTCAAGGAACTGCTCTTCGCGCTGGTGCCGGGCACGGAGCAGCTCGACGCCTTCGAGCGCGAGGCCGCCGTGCTGCGCTCGCTGAGCCACCCGGACATCCCTCGCTTCGTCGCGAGCTTCAAGGAGGGCAGCGGCGTGGGCACGCGGCTGTACCTCGCGCAGGAGTTCCTGGAGGGCGAGTCGCTCCTCCAGCGAATCGAGCGCAAGCGCCTGGACGAGGACGAGGCGTGGACGCTGGCCTCGCAGGTGCTGAAGACGCTCCAGGCCCTGCACCAGCGCACGCCCGCGCTCATCCACCGCGACGTGAAGCCGGCCAACCTCATCCTCCGCCCGGACGGACGCGCGGCGCTGGTGGACTTCGGCGCGGCCCGGCACCTGGCGCGGGACGTCACGCACGGGGCCACCCTGGTCGGCACCTTCGGGTACATGCCGCCGGAGCAGCTCGGCGGGACGGTGGAGCCGTCGAGTGACTTGTACGCGCTGGGCGCCACGCTGGTCCACGCGCTCAGTGGCCGCATGCCGGCGGACCTGCTCGACGACGGGCTGGCGCTGTCCTTCGAGCAGCACGTCCAGGGCTCCGCGCCGCTCCGGGCGTTCCTCCGGCGGCTGCTGGCGCAGAAGCGCTCGGAGCGGTTCGCCTCAGCGACGGACGCGCTCACCGCCCTGCGGGCCGCCCGGGCCGCGCCTCCCTCGGAGGCTGCCGGGGCCCGGAAGGGCACGGTGACCCCGCTGTCCCAGGCAGACGGAGCCACCGCGCAGCCGGCGTCCCTGGAGTCGGAGGTTCGAGCGGTGGGGGAGGTCGCCACCGAGGCCGCCCCGGCGCTCTCGAAGCGGCGCATCGTCCGCCGGGTCCTCGTGGGCGTGTCCCTGGCCATGCTGCTCGCCGGAGCGCTCCTCGCGGGCGGGCTCATCGACCAGGAGCCCGTCGTGGTGGTGGAGGACCCACCCGCCGCCGTCGTCCCCGTCCGTCCGGGGACGCCGCCCCCGCCGTCGAGGTCCGCGCCTCCGGGAGGCGGCTCGCACCGGAACTTCCGCACGCCCTGGCCGGGTGCGTCCTCCTCTTCGTCCACGTCGTCCGGCTCCCACTAGCGGGCAAGCGGCCGGGCAGCCACGCACGGGCGTGAAGGCGTGGCTCCACGCGCACAGGCCCCCGTGGCTGGCCGCCCGCGTCCGCAGGCTTCGTTCCACGGCCCGACTCGTGCTTTCATCGTCCGTAGCTGGCCCCCTGCTTGCTCCTTCCCGGGCAGGCATCTCGCGCCGCACCCCACCCCATGTCCTCAAACGAATCGGAACCCACTCCGCCCCGACCGCGGTTCCTCACGCGCGTATTCGGAGAGCTTCGCTGGACCCCGCCCGCCTGGGCCGCCTCGCTGGGCCGCGCCTCCGCGCGCACCGCGCGCCAGGGCGTCGACAAGGTCCGCCAGCGTCCCGGGCGCTTCGCCCTCTCACTCCTCGCCCTGGTGCTGCTCGTCGTGGGCGCGGATGCCGGCTACCGCTGGTACCAGAACCGCCCCAAGCCGGTGAGCTACGCGCTCTCCGCCACCAACCCTCCGCTGACGAAGCTGGAGGAGCAGTCCCAGCCGATGCCGGTGTACCTGCACTTCACCGGCTCGGTGGCGCGCCTGGAGGCCATCGGCAAGCCCGTCACGGCCGGCATCACCATGACGCCCGTGGTGAAGGGCGAGTGGCGCTGGGCCAGTGACCAGATGCTCACCTTCACCCCGGCCGAGGACTGGGCGGTGGGGCAGGAATACAAGGTCGCGCTGGACCGCACGCTGTTGTTCCCGGACCACGTCCTCTTGGACGCGTACGAGACGACGTTCAAGTCCGCGCCCTTCTCCGCGTCCATCTCCAACCTCGAGTTCTACGAGGACCCGCGCAATCCGAAGGAGAAGCGCGTGGTGGCGACGCTGACGTTCTCCCACGCGGTGGACCCGGCGACGCTCGTGCGCAACCTGTCGCTGCGGCTGGGCGAGGAGAAGCGCGGGCTGCTCGGCGCGAGCTCCGACAGCTTCCCGTTCAACGTCACCTACGACAAGCTCAAGGGACAGGCGTACCTCCAGTCGGACCTCATCTCCATCCCGCAGAACGACACGCCGATGACGCTGATGGTGGCGCCCGGCATCCGCGCTGCACGGGGCGGCGATGGCACGTCGGACCGGCAGGAGCGCCGCGTCACCATTCCCGGCATGTTCACGTACTTCCACGTGGGCGGCTCCGAGGTGTCGCTCGTTCGCAATGACCGCTACGAGCCGGAGCAGGTGCTGGTGCTCAACCTCACCACCGGCGTCTCCGAGGCGGAGCTGCGAAAGAATCTCCAGGTCTGGGTGCTCCCCAAGGACCGGCCCGCGAAGGACGGCCAGCCCGTGGTGCCCAACGCCGTGTGGAGTGATTACGGCGTGGCGACCATTGGCGAGGAGCTGCTGCCGGCCTCCGCGAAGCTGAAGCTGGACGCGGTGCCCACGGACACGACGTTCGCCACGCTGCACAGCTTCCGCGTCCAGGCGGACGTGGGGCGCTCGCTCTACGTGCGGCTCAACAAGGGCACGCAGTCCGCGGGCGGCTACGTGCTGGCCGAGCGCTACGACACCATCCTCCAGGTGCCGGCCTACCCGGAGGAGGTGAGCATCCTCCACGAGGGCGCGCTGCTCAGCCTCGCGGGCGAGAAGAAGGTGACGGTGATGTCCCGCGACGTGAAGGCGCTGCGCTTCGCGCTCGGCCGCGTGCTGCCGGACCAGCTCAACCACCTGATTACGCAGACGGAAGGGCGCTTCGCCCACCCCGAGTTCAGCTCCTACAACTTCAACGAGGAGAACATCTCCGAGTCCTTCACCGAGGTGCGCCCGCTGGAGGGCGCCGGCCGTGGCAAGGCGCAGTACGCCGCGTTCGACCTCGCGCCCTACCTCACGCCGGAGAACGCCTCGTCCTCGCGGCGCGGCCTGTTCTTCTTCAAGGTCCAGAGCTGGGACCCGGTGCACAAGCAGACCACCGGCAAGGAGGACGCGCGGCTCCTGCTGGTGACGGACCTGGGGCTGGTGGTGAAGGACAACGCGGACGGCTCGCATGACGTCTTCGTGCAGAGCCTCGGCGCCGGCCAGCCCGCGGAGGGCGTGACGGTGAGCGTGCTGGGGAAGAACGGCCTGCCGGTGGTGAGCGCCACCACGGACGTGGACGGCCATGCCGCCTTCCCGAAGCTGACGGACTTCGTCCGCGAGCGTGCGCCCATCGTGTACCTGGCGAGCAAGGGCGACGACTTCGCCTTCATCCCCGTCAACCGGTACGACCGGCAGCTCAACTTCAGCCGCTTCGACGTGGGCGGCGTGGAGAGCGGCTCCACGCCGGACCGGCTCTCCGCCTTCCTCTTCTCCGACCGCGGCCTCTACCGCCCCGGGGACACCTTCCACGTGGCCCTGGTGGTGAAGGCGTCCGACTGGAGCCGTCCGCCCACCGGCGTCCCGCTGGAGGCGGCCGTCATCGACCCGCGCGGCCTGGAGGTGCACAAGAAGAAGCTCTCCCTCTCCGCCGTGGGCCTGGAGGGGCTCCAGTACACGACGGAGGAGACGTCCCCCACGGGCAACTACCAGGTGAACCTGTACGTGGTGAAGGACGGCCAGCGCGGCAGCCTGCTCGGCTCCACCACCGTGCGCGTGGAGGAGTTCCTCCCCGACCGCATGCGCATCACCACGCGCTTCAGCGCCGAGCGCACCGAGGGCTGGGTGCCCCCGAAGGACCTCAAGGGCCTGGTGACGTTGAAGAACCTCTTCGGCATCCCCGCCGCCGACCGGCGCGTGTCCGCCGAGGTGTCCCTCTCCCCGGCGTACCCCAGCTTCCGCAAGTACCCCGGCTACCTCTTCCATGACCCGCTGCGCGCCCCGCGCAGCTTCACCGAGCGCCTGGAGGACACCACCACCGACGAGAATGGCGAGGTGGAGCTGGAGCTGGGCCTGGAGAAGTTCGAGAAGGCCACCTGGCGCGTGTCCTTCCTCGCGGAGGGCTACGAGGCGGAGGGCGGGCGCGGCGTGTCGTCCGAGGCGTCGCTGCTGGTGTCGCCGTTGCCGTACCTCGTCGGCTTCAAGCCGGACGGCGGCCTGTACTACCTGAGCCAGGGCTCCTCGCGCTCGGTGGACTTCATCGCCGTGGACCCCACGCTGAAGAAGCTCGCCGTGCAAGGACTGAAGGCGGAGCTCATCGAACAGCGCTGGGTGTCCGTGCTCACGCAGCAGTCCAACGGCACGTACCGCTACCAGTCCGTGCGCCGCGACATCACGGTGCGCACGCGGGATTTGCCCATCGCCGAGGCGGGCTTCAAGTACGCGCTGTCCACCGAGCAGCCCGGTGACTTCGTGGTGGTGGTGAAGGACGCGGAGGGCACCGAGCTCAGCCGCGTGGAGTACTCCGTGGCGGGCCAGGCCAACCTCACGCGCGCGCTGGAGAAGAACGCGGAGCTGGAGGTGAAGCTCGCGAAGCAGGACTACGCGCCGGGCGACGACATCGAGCTGAGCGTCAAGGCGCCCTACACCGGCGCGGGCCTCATCACGATTGAGCGAGACCGCGTCTACGCCTGGAAGTGGTTCAAGGCGGACGCCACCAGCACGGTGCAGACCATCCGCCTGCCGCCGGGCCTGGAGGGCAACGGCTACGTCAACGTGACGTTCGTCCGCGCCATGGACTCGCAGGAAATCTTCATGAGCCCGCTGAGCTACGGCGTGGTGCCGTTCTCCGTGAGCCGCGATAGCCGCGCGCTGCAGGTGACGCTCACCAGCGCGGACAAGGGCCGCCCGGGTGAGCCGTACCGCATCCGCTACCGAGGCAACCGCGCCGGCAAGGTGGTGGTGTTCGCGGTGGACGAGGGCATCCTCCAGGTGGCCGGCTACCAGACGCCGGACCCGCTGGCGCACTTCTTCAAGAAGCGCGCGCTGGAGGTGCGCACCGGCCAGATTCTCGACCTGCTCCTGCCGGAGTTCTCCGTGTCCAGGGCCGTGTCCGCCATGGGCGGCGACGACGAGGGCGCGGCCGCGATTGGAAAGAATCTCAACCCCTTCAAGCGCAAGCGGGACAAGCCGGTGGCGTACTGGTCCGGCGTCGTGGACATCGACGAGACGGAGAGAGACCTCGTCTACAACGTGCCGGACTCCTTCAACGGCGAGCTGCGCGTCATGGCCGTCGCCGTGGGCACAGAGTCGGTGGGCTCCGCCAGCAAGCGGACCATCATCCGCGGGCCGTTCGTGATTACGCCCAGCGTGCCCACCTTCGTCGCGCCCGGGGACGAGTTCAACGTGGGCGTGGCGGTGGCCAACAGCGTGGAGGGCTCCGGCAAGGGCGCGAAGGTGACGCTGGAGCTGAAGACGTCCGAGCACCTGGAGGTGCTGGACGAGGCGAAGCGGCCGCTCGACATCGACGAGGGCCGCGAGGCGAGCACGACGTTCCGGGTGCGGGCGAAGTCGGTGCTCGGCTCGGGGACGCTGGCCTTCACCGCGTCCATGGGCAAGGAGCGCGTGAAGCAGTCGGTGGACCTGAGCGTGCGGCCCGCGGTGCCCTACCTCACGTCCGTGGCGGGCGGTCACCTCAAGGACGGCAAGGCGGATGTGGCGGTGTCCCGGAAGATGCACGGGGCCTACCGCACGCTGGAGGTCAGCGCGTCGCCGCTGCCCCTGGGCCTGGCGCGCGGCCTGTCCACGTACCTGGAGAAGTACCCCTACGGGTGCACCGAGCAGCTCGTCAGCCGCGCCTTCCCGGCGGTGGTGCTGAAGGGCCGGCGCGAGCTGATGGGCCAGGGGCCGCAGGTGGCCGAGGCCTCCTTCGCCGCCGCGCTCCAGACGCTGCGCACGCGGCAGAACGAGGAGGGCGCCTTCGGCCTGTGGGCGGCCAATTCGTACGCCCCCACGCTGCCGAGCATCTACGCGCTGCACTTCCTCACCGAGGCGAAGGAGCGCGGCTTCGCGGTGCCGCCGGAGGTGCTCAACCGTGGCCTCACGTGGCTGACCGTGCTGGTGAATCACACGCCGTCGGACCTGAGCCAGGCGCGCAACATCGCGTATGCGCAGTACGTGCTCACCCGCAACGGCAAGGTGTCCCGCCCGACGGTGGTCTCCCTGCGCGATTGGCTGGACACGAATGCCGCGGAGGCCTGGCCCACGGACCTGACGGCCGCGTACCTCGCGGCGACGCACAAGCTGCTCAAGCAGGATAAGGAGGCCGACGCCGCGCTGAAGAAGGTGCGCGTGGGCACGCCGCAGGAGTCGGACTACGCGTCGCTCTATGACGGGCTCGTCTACGACTCGCAGGTGCTCTACCTCCTGTCGCGCCACTTCCCGGAGCGGCTCAAGGCCGTCACCGGCGACATGCTCGTCGGTATGTCGCAGCCCATCACCCAGGAGCGCTTCAACACGCTGTCCTCCGCGTACGCCATCCTCGGCCTGGAGGCGTATGCCCAGGCGCTGGGCGCGCAGGGGATGCCGTCGCGCAGCGGGGCAGCCATCCTGGAGAAGGTGGCGGACTCGCTCCGTCCGCTCACCCTGCCGGACGGCCTCTTCCCGCAGGTGGCCTTCTCCGAGCAGGCCACCGGCGTGCGCGTGCAGAGCGCCTCGGACGCGCCGCTCTTCTTCCAGGTGACGCAGGCCGGCTACGACCTGGAGGTGCCCACGCAGCCCATCGTCCAGCGGCTGGAGGTGCAGCGCGAGCTGCAGGGGCTGGACGGCAAGGTGGTGACGGAGGTGCCGCTGGGTGGCGAGGTGGAGGTGCACCTCAAGCTGCGCGCGGTGGGCGACAACATCTCCCACGTGGCCATCACCGACCTGTTGCCCGGTGGCTTCGAGGTGGTGATGGAGAAGCCGGCCGCGCCCTCCGAGGAGGAGTCCGAGTCAGAGGAGTCCTCCGAGAGCTCCGAAGACGCGTCCGACGAAGGGGAGGGCGAGGAGTCGTACTACCAGGAGCCCGAGCCCGTCGCGGGCAGCTGGGTGCCGCCGGTGGGCAGCGACCGCTCGTCGTTCTCGCCCGAGTACGTGGACGTGCGCGAGGACCGGGTGGTGCTCTACGGCACGGTGGGCAACACCGTCACCGAGTACATCTACCGCATCAAGGCGACCAACACGGGCGCGTTCGTGATGCCGCCGGCCTTCGCCGAGGGCATGTATGACCGCGGCGTGCGGGCGCGCTCGGTGGGCACGAAGGTGACGGTGCGCACGCCGTGAAGCGTCGCGGGTTGCGCCGGTGGCTGCTCGCGGTGGTGGGGCTCGCGGTGCTGTACGCCGCGGTGCCCCGGCCGCCGCTGCGCGAGGAGCTGGGCTTCTCGCAGGCGGTGTTCGACCGTGAGGGGCGGCTGCTCCGGCTCACCCTGTCGCCGGACGAGAAGTACCGGCTCTGGGTGCCGCTGGAGCGGATTCCCCCGGTACTGGTGGAGGCCACGCTGCTCCACGAGGACCAGCACTTCCGCGAGCACATCGGCGTCAACCCCGTGGCGCTGGTCCGCGCCGTGTGGAGCACGTACCTGGCGCGCGGGCGCCGCATGGGCGGCTCCACACTCACCATGCAGCTGGCCCGCATCCGCTACGGCATCGAGTCGCGCACGCCGGGCGGCAAGCTGTGGCAGATGTTGCGGGCGCTGCAGTTGGAGTGCACCTACTCCAAGGACGAAATCCTGGAGGCGTACCTCAACCTCGCGCCGTATGGCCGCAACGTGGAGGGCGTGGGGGCGGCCAGCCTCGTCTACTTCGCGAAGGACGTGGAGCGGCTGACGCTGGCGGAGGCGCTCACCCTGTCCGTCGTCCCGCAGAGCCCCGCGCGCAGAGACCCGGGGAAGGACGCCGGTGCGCTGACGGCGGCGCGGCTGCGCCTGTTCGAGCGGTGGCTCGTGCTCCACCCGGAGGACGCCGAGCGCCGGACGCACCTGTCCCAGCCGCTCCCGGTGCGCACGCCGGAGGAATTGCCCTTCCTCGCGCCTCACTTCGTGGGCCGGGCGCTGCGGGCCAGTCCCGTGGGCTCCAGCGTGAAGAGCACGTTGGACCTCTCCATGCAGAGGCTGCTGGAACGTCACGTGCGGCAGTACGTGGAGCGGCGGCGCGAGGTGGGCATCCGCAACGCGGTGGCGATGCTGGTGGACTGGCGCACGCTGGAGGTGCGCGCGGCGGTGGGCTCGGCGGACTTCTTCGACGTGGGCATCGACGGGCAGGTGGATGGCACGCAGGCGAAGCGCTCGCCGGGCTCGGCGCTCAAGCCCTTCATCTACGGGCTGGGCTTCGACCAGGGGCTGCTCCACCCGCGCACCATGCTGAAGGACGCGTCCACCGGCTTCCGAGGGTATGACCCGGAGAACTTCGACGGCGAATACGTGGGGCCGCTCGCGGCGGAGGAAGCGCTGGTGCGCAGCCGCAACATCCCCGCGGTGGCGCTGGCGAAGCAGCTCCGCGCGCCCGGGCTGTATGGCTTCCTCCGGCAGGCCGGCGTCACGGGCCTGCGCGAGGAGTCGTACTACGGCCTGTCGCTCGCGCTGGGCTCGGCGGGCGTGTCCATGGTGGAGCTCACGGAGCTGTACGCCATGCTCGCCAATGGGGGCGTGCTCCGCCCGCTGCGGCTGTCCGTGGATGCGCCCCGCGACGAGGGCGTGCGGATGCTGAGCGCCGAGGCCAGCTTCATGGTGCTGGATGCGCTGGCGAAGGGCCCCAGGCCCGCGCAGTCCTTCCGCGCCGAGTGGGCGCGGGACACGGTGCCGGTGTCGTGGAAGACGGGCACGTCCACCGGCTTCCGGGATGCGTGGAGCGTGGGCGTGGTGGGGCCGTATGTCGTCGCGGTGTGGGTGGGTAACTTCGACGGGCAGCCCAACCCGGCCTTCGTGGGACAGACGGCCGCCGCGCCGCTGATGTTCGAGGTGGTGGACTCGCTGCGCTCGAAGGACTCGGACGTGCGGCGTGTGCACCCATCCCCGCCGCCCGGCGTCAGCCGCGTGCAGGTGTGCGCGCTGTCCGGCGGCATCCCCGGGCCACACTGTCACCGCAAGGCGAGCACCTGGTTCATCCCGGGCATCTCGCCCATCCGCGCCTGCGACGTGCACCGCGAGGTGCTGGTGGACACGCGCACGGGCCTGCGGACGTGCGCGCCCGGGCCTTCCACGCGCGCGGAGGTGTTCGAGTTCTGGCCGTCGGACCTGCTGCGCCTGTTCCAGAAGGCGGGCATGCCCCGGCGCGTGCCGCCCGCCGAGGACGCGACGTGCGGGCTGGAGCAGCGCGCGAGCGAGGGCACCGCGCCGCAAATCACCACGCCGGAGGAAGGCGTGGACTACAACCTGCGCGTGTCCGCGACGGCGCCGCAGACGGT
The DNA here is from genome assembly GCF_010894405.1 of Pyxidicoccus caerfyrddinensis. GTDB lineage: Bacteria > Myxococcota > Myxococcia > Myxococcales > Myxococcaceae > Myxococcus > Myxococcus caerfyrddinensis. Next base: position 32,595 of record NZ_JAAIYA010000028.1, on the reverse strand, counting down.
GCCGCTGGCGGTGGTGACGGATGCGGACGTGCGGCGGGTGTTCTGGTTCGTGGACGAGCAGCTCGTGGGCACCGCGCCGCGCGGCGAGCCCCTGCACTGGGCTGCGCGGCCGGGCACCTACGTGGTGCGCGCCGTGGATGACCAGGGCCGCTCCGACGCGCGCACGCTGACGGTGCGCCTGGTGCCTTGAGGACGGTGGCCCGGGGCCTCCGTTGACGGGCAGGGCCCCGGCCTTGAAGTATGCTCCGCCGGGAGAGGGCCGCACATGTCCAACGGGAAGAGGAGGGCCGCCAATCCGGGGCGCTCCGACGAGACACGCATCGCGCCAGAAGAGGACGCGGACGCGACGCGGGACATCCCCATCCTCAGCCGTCCCGAGGAGACGCGCATGGCGCCCCTGGAGACGGGGCCCATCGAGACGCGCATGGCGCCATTGGGCGCGGGCGACCCGAATGCGACGCGCATGGGGCCCATGGAGGACAAGCCCGCGCGGGCGGGCAAGGCGGCCGGAAAGGGACGGGAGCCGGCGGACGTCGCCACGGACATCCAGAGCAAGAAGCCCGCGGGCAAGGCCAACGCGAAGCCGGCGACGGGCTGGCTGGCGAAGGGCGGGGAGAAGCGGACGAGCCCGGCACCGGAGAAGGTGGGCGTGGTGCGGCTCAATCCGCTGGAGCCCGCGAAGGGGAAGGTCGCGGCGGAGGAGGAGTCTCCGGCGCTGCGGACGATGTTCGCGAACCACTCGGCGCTGCTCGCGGAGGAGCTGCGGCGCGCGCTGGCCTCGAAGATGTATGGCCGGGGCCCGCATCGGGTGCTGCGCATCGACGAGCCGGAAGGGCCGAGCACGGCGGGCGGCAAGCTGGCGCGGCAGGCGATTTCCCTCGTGCCTCGGAAGGGCAACTCGCCCTCGCTGATGTGCGGCTGGGTGGACGTGTCCAAGCGCGAGGCGCAGCTGCGCAACTTCGAGGGCGTGGCGAAACGGTATGAGAGCCATCACGGCGAGCCCCTGGAGATGCGGGCGGATGAGTACGAGCGCTTCCTGGCGGACGTGGAGGACGTGCTCACGAAGGCCGTCATCAAGGTGCGCATCATCGTCCCGGAGGAGCAGGCGGCGGTGCGCGTCGCCCCTCCGGTCAGTGCACGGCCGAAGGGGGTCCCGATGTTCTGGGTGGCCACCCTCGCCGTGCTGGCCTTCGTGCTGGGACTGTACGTGGGGCGGATGCCGGGCTGAGCCGCCAGCGAGCGATAGACTGACGCAATGGCCCTCTTCGCGACGGTGACAGCCGAGGTTGAATGCCCTCGTTGCGGTGTGGCGTCATCGGCGGATTGGCAGTTCTATCTGGGCGCGGTGGGCGACATGCCGCACTACGCCGTGGGCGACGTTCTCCGCTGGGAAGGGACCAGGCGTCAGACCTATGGCTCCCCGGAATGGCACGAGGTCATCGCCGTTGGCTACATGGCGGGGAGCGAGTGGTGCGGGAGCTGCCGGCACCCTCATGCGCTTGCCGACATCCACGTCCGAGAGAATCGCATTGAGCGGGTGACGTTTCGCTCCTTCGAGCCGTGGATACCCGAGACGCTCTTTGTCGGTCCTGAGCGCAAGCCCGTATAGCGGCCAGCCCTCCATCGCCGAGCGTACCCGGGCCGAGCAGGCCCGGACTCCCTCGGGCCGCTCGGTCACCGTCATCCGCGCCTGAGCGCGCCTACGCCGGCGGAGGTGCCTCGCGAGCCCAGTGCCGGTGCGCGGCGATGGCGTCGGCGAAGAGCTGGCTGAAGCCCTTCGTCTCCGTCTTCACGCTCCGCACCACGCCCTGCGCACCCTCCACGCCCTTCGTCGGAGGCGGCAGCGCGAGCTGGCTGACGCCCGCCGTGTCCAGCAGCGTCCCCGCCTCACCGGAGAGCGCCAGCGCCTTGCAGTGGACGAAGGCCTCGCGCACGAAGTCCACCGCCACCGGCACCCGCTTCAGCGCCGCCACGCTCTTCTCTCCGCCCGGGACGTAGACGGCGTCGTACAGGACCGAGGACGCCGTCAGGTACGTCTTGTGCGGCACCACCTGCTCGCCCTCCATGCTGGTGACGGGGCTCAGCGTGGGGCCCACCACCTCCACCATCGCGCCCAGCCCCTCCAGCGTCTTGCGCACGTGGGCCAGCTCCTTCCCCGCGAAGCCGTCCGCCACCAGCGCGGCAATCTTCCGCGTCTTGATGGAGTCCTTCGGCGTGTTCTCCAGGCTCAGCGCCGGTGACGCCTCCACCGCGTTCTTCGCCTTCTTGCCCGCCTTGGACGGCTTCACCGCCTTCGGCGGCGCCACGCCCACCGCGCGCGCCACCCGCTGGGCAATGTCCAGGTCGATATTCACGAGGATTTGATTCACCACGCGCTCGCGAATCTCCTTCCGCTCCACCTTGCCCACCTCGAACTCCAGCGCGGCGACCAGGTGCTGCTGCTCCGGCTTCGACAGGCTCTTGTAGAAGAGCGTCGCCTGGCTGAAGTGGTCGTTGAAGCTCCCGCTCCGCTGGCGAATCTTGCGCCCGTCCACGCGCTCCTGCAGGTGCGTGAAGGCCTGCTTCGGGTTGGCCAGGAACGGGCAGCCGCCGCCCAGCGAGTTGGGGTGGTAGTTGGCCCGGCTCGTCGGAATCGTCTGCCGCCCGAAGCCGTCCTGCTGGTGGTTGTGCACCGGCGCCACCGGCTTGTTGATGGGCAGCTCCGCGAAGTTGGGCCCGCCCAGCCGCGTCAGCTGCGTGTCCAGGTACGAGAACAGCCGCGCCTGCATCAGCGGGTCATTGGTGAAGTCGATGCCCGGCACCACGTTGGCCACGCAGAAGGCCACCTGCTCCGTCTCCGCGAAGAAGTTGTCCGGGTTGCGGTCCAGCGTCAGCTTGCCCACCCGCTGCACCGGCACCAATTCCTCCGGCAGCAACTTCGTCGCGTCCAGCAGGTCGAAGCCGTACTTGAGCACGTCCTCCTCGGGAATCAGCTGCAGGCCCAGCTCGTACTCGGGGAAGTCGCCGTCCTCGATCGCCTCCCACAAGTCCCGGCGGTGGAAGTCCGGGTCCTTGCCGGACACCTTCTGCGCCTCGTCCCAGACCATGGAGTGCGTGCCGAGCAGCGGCTTCCAGTGGAACTTCACCAGCGTCGCCTTGCCCTCCGCGTTGACGAGCCGGAAGGTGTGGACGCCGAAGCCCTCCATCATCCGGAAGCTGCGCGGAATGGCGCGGTCCGACATCAGCCACATCACCATGTGGGACGTCTCCGGGACGAGCGAGACGAAGTCCCAGAGCGAGTCGTGCGCTGAGGAGGCCTGGGGGATTTCGTTGTGCGGCTCGGGCTTCACCGAGTGCACGAAGTCCGGGAACTTGATGCCGTCCTGGATGAAGAAGACGGGCATGTTGTTGCCCACGAGGTCGAAGTTCCCCTCGGGCGTGTAGAACTTGGTGGCGAAGCCCCGCACGTCGCGCACGGTGTCCGCCGAGCCGCGCGAGCCGCCCACGGTGGAGAAGCGCACGAACACCGGCGTGCGCAGCGACGGGTCCGTGAGGAAGCGCGCCTGCGTGTACTTCTCCAGCGACTTGTAGACCTGGAAGTAGCCGTGGGCTCCGGCGCCGCGCGCGTGCACCACGCGCTCGGGGATGCGCTCGTGGTCGAAGCGCATCATCTTCTCGCGGAAGTGGAAGTCCTCCAGGAGCGTGGGGCCGCGGACGCCCGCCTTCAGCGAGTTGTCCGTCTCGGAGATGGGAATCCCCTGGTCCGTGGTGAGGAACTGCCCTTCCGAGTGCATCCGGTGGGGCTCGAGGCTCTCACTCTTCAGGGACGTGGGGGGATTCTTCGCGGCGGTTTTGCGCAGACGCATAGAGACCTGTCACCAGCGGGGGAAGGTGAACGTGCCGGAAGAAACGGCACAGGCGGTCTGTATGCTGGTGTTGTCGCGAGGTGCAGCGTCGCGTCCGCGAGGTGCCCGCGAGGCGTCCGCGAGTGGGCACTGCGGCGCGCTTCACGCGGGGACAATGTCCACGAGCGCGCGAAACGGCGCCGCGCCCCGGTAGCGGAAAGCCCGCATCGCACGGGGCGCGGTGAAGCTCAGCGGCTCATCACGGCGTGGGCTCGGCGACGACGGGCGCGCCCTCGGCGGGCTGCGCGACGGCGGCGGCAGCAGCGGCCTCGGCGGCGGCCTTCTCGGCGGCGGCCTTCTCGGCGGCCACGCGCGCGGCCTCGGCCTCGGCGTGCTTCTTCGCGTCGGCCTCGGCCACCGTCTTCATGCTGGCCAGGCCCCGCTCGAAGTCCCCGCCCACCATCTTGTCCATGTCGACGAACATGCTGAAGGCCTTGCTCATGAAGTCGTTCTTGCCGGCCATCACCCACGTCACCTCGGTGCCGCCCTCGGCGGGCTTGAAGGTGAAGGTGGTGGTGCTGACGGCCGCGAAGGGCTTGATGAACTCCAGCTTGATGCGGACGAGCTCGTTGACCTTGCTCTCCTCGATGGTCATCCGGCCTTCACCGACATCGTCGTTGCCAACCCACGCGTAGACCGCGCCGGTGCCGGACTCCGCGCCGGTGTGCGTGGTCTTCTGCTGCGGGTCCAGCTTCTCCCACGGCGACCACTCCTTCCAGCGGTGGAAGTCATTCACCACCGCGAAGGCGGCGTCGGCCGGCACGGGCAGGGTGGCGCTGCGCTGGACGCTGAACTCGGCGGGACGGGTGGCGATGACGCCGACGAGCACGAGGATGACGGCGGCGAGGCCACCGAGAATCTTCTTGAGCATGGGGTGTGTGTCCTTTGGACGGGCCCAATGGGGGACGGGCCGGGGCGCGTCATAGAGCCCTCGGGCAACCCGACGCAAGACGCACCCCGCCGCCCCTCTCACCCTCCACGTCGGGTCGGGCCTGTCCACGCACCTCGCGCGAAAACAGTGCGGCCCGGCGCGAAGACTCCGCGCCGGGCCGCCGGTGTCTCACCCCGTGGGACGGGGTGGGGAGCGACTCAGTTGTAGGTGGCCGTGTAGGTGCCGGCCTGCGCGCCATTGATGAACGCGAAGCCCACGCCCTTGATGGTCTGCGTCGTCGTCGTCACCGCCGAGCCGTTGCGGCTCACCGAGACGAGCGTGCGGCCCGCCGCCGTGCGCGTGGGCACCATGAGCGACAGGTTGCGCGCCGGCGAGGCCACGGTGAAGGTGAGCACCGTGCCGGTGAAGGCGACGGAGGACACGCTCGTGGCCTCTCGTGCGTCCAGCCACGCGAGGAGCTGCTTCGCGGTGATGACGGACACGCCGTCGCGCTGGGCCGAGGCGATGATGGCCGCCGAGCCCGAGGCGCCCGCGGACGGGTCCGAGTCCACGTGCATGTTGGCGTTGAAGGCGCCGTAGTAGCCCTTCGTCCCGAGCGCGTTGGCCAGCAGCGTGTCGATGTGCAGCGGGTAGGACTGGCCCGACTCGTCCGTCATCTGCGTGGCGAGCTGGTAGACGTCGATGGGCGTGCCGTCCACGTCCGCGAAGCGCATGGCCAGGCCCGAGCCGGTGAACATGCCCGGACGGTCCTGCACCCAGTAGTCCGGCCAGTAGTAGTAGTTCGTGTCCATCCGGATGCCGTGGCTCAGCGACACCTTCGGCTGCGTGGCCCAGTCGCTGAACGCGATGCAGTGCGTGCGGTTGGTGGTGGGCGCGGGAATGCCCGGGTACGACGACGCGAAGCTCGCGAGCTGCGGCGTGTAGAACTGCGGGTCCAACGAGGTGGACGTGTAGTCGCCGCAGTTGGTGTTGATGTGGAGGGCGTACTCGAAGCCCTGGGTCGTGTAGCTCGTCGCCTGCGTCGCGGTGAGCCCGCCGACGAAGTCGTAGACGGTGCCGCGCACGCACTGCCAGTCATCCAGGCTGCAGCCCGTGGGGCTGGCCGTCAGGTAGTTCTGCCAGCGCTGATTGATTGCGCCGCCCGGGTGCCCGTCGCCCGTCATCACCACCACCGCCTTCTTCGCGCTGGGGAAGTACCAGAGGCGCGGCAGCGGGGTGGCGCTGGTGAGGTGAATCATGTTGGCCAGCAGCCGCTGCTGCTCGTCCGCCTGGGGAATCTGCACCTTGCCCAGGTTCACCCAGTCCGGCTTCGGGTCGAAGGACGCGTTGCCGTAGAACATGTCGCTGGCGCGCGCGCCCGGGCCAATGGAGGAGCCGTCGCGGTTCTGCCCCTGCCACGCCGGGTTGCCCTGGCGCGTGAGGACGACGGACTTCGCCAGGTCGAACGCGAAGGCCATGGCCGTGCCGCTGCCCACCGTGCGCAGGGTGATGGCCGCGTACGTGGTGGGCGTGGTGGCGTCCGAGTACAGCGTGGCCACGGCACGCGTGCCGGACGCCACGGTGTGGCGGTCCGCGGTGCCGTGGTACTGCATCGTCTCCGCGGTGAGGCCGGTGCCCGGCGCCTGCGTGGTGTCGATGAGCAGGTAGCCGTTGTCCTGCGTGCCCGCGGACGCGTTGAGTCCGAGCAGCGCGTCGAGGTTGGCCGCGGGGCGCATGGCGATGAGGCTGCCGCCCGCGTTCACCCAGTTGGTGACGAGCGTCACCTGGGCCGCGCTCAGCGTCTCCTCGCCGAGGATGAGCACCTTGTAGTCATTGAGCGACACCGAGCCGCCGATGTTGCCCGCGTCGGTGGTGGCGAAGGTGGTGAGCCCTTCCGCCTTGAGCACCTCCTTCAGGTAGTCGGTGAAGTGGTTGGTCGGGTCGGTGGCCACCAGCACCGGGCCGGAGCCGAAGAGGCCCGGACGGGGCAGGGCGCTGGTCGGCTCGAAGACCACGTCCACCCAGTAGTTGGAGTTCTGGTAGCTGCTGTTGGGGAAGGTGGACAGCGCGCCATAGGCAAACACGCCGTTGCCGCCGCTCGTCGTCCCGGGCTGCGCGTGCAGGGGCGGCGCGTCCACGCCGCTGGCCAGGCCGTTGGAGTCGAAGGAGTAGCCGCCGAACGGCGCGAGGTACGAGGCCACGTACGTGGTGCCCGCGGTGATGGACACCGGCGTGGCGAAGCTCATCTGCTGCCAGCCCGCGGCCGTCTCGCTGGTGAAGGTGGCGCTGGCCAGGTTCGCCCCGGCGCTGCTCCACAGATTGCCCACGTGCGTGCCGCTGTTGCCCGCGCCCTTGTAGAAGCGCAGGCCCTTCACCCTGCCGTCCACGTCCGCGCGGAACTTCACGCCCACCTCGATGGAAGACGTGTCGTTGGCCGTGGCATTGGCCGGCGTCGCGGTGGCGGGGAAGAGGCTGTAGGTGTTGCCGGCGGGAGGCGGCGTCGGAGGCGGCGCGCCCGTGGCCTGGAAGACCACGTCCACCCAATAGTTGGAGTTCTGGAAGCTGTCGGTGGGGAAGGTGCCGGCGGGGCCGTACTTGTAGACGCCGTTGCCGCCGCTCGTGGTGCCGGGAAGCGCGTACAGGGGGGGAGCATTCAGGCCCCCCGCGAGCCCGCCGTTGTCGAAGGCGTAGGAGCCGACAGGCGCGTGGTACGAGGCGATGTACGTGGTGTTGGCGGCGATGGCCACCGGCGTCGCGAACGTCACCTGCTGCCAGCCGGAGGCCGTCTCGCCGGTGAAGGTGGCGGTGCCCAGCAGTGCACCCGCGGCGCTCCACAAGTTGCCCACGTGCGTGCCCGTGTTGGCCGTGCCCTTGTAGAAGCGGATGCCCAGCACGTTGCCGCTCACGTCGGTCTTGAACTTCACGCCCAGCTCCACCGCGGTGGAGTCATTGGTCACCGAGGCGACGGTGGGCGTGGCGGTGGCCGGCCAGAGGGTGACGGGGGCGGCCGGGCGGAAGACCACGTCCACCCAGTAGTTGGCGTCGTGGAAGCTGTTGGTGGGGAAGGTGCCCGCGGTGCCGTACGCGAAGACGCCGTTGCCGCCGTTGGTGGGCCCGGCCAGCGCGTGCATGGGCGGCGCATCCGCGCCCGCGGAGAGCCCGAAGTCGGTGAAGGCATAGGCGCCACCCGGCGCGTGGTACGAGGCCACGTAGGTGGTGCCGGCGGTGACGGGCACCGGCGTGGTGAGCGTCACCTGCTGCCAGCCGGAGGCCGTCTCATTGGTGAAGGTGGCGGTGCCCAGCAGCGCACCGGCGGCGCTCCAGACATGGCCCACGTGCGTGCCGGTGTTGCTCGCGCCCTTGTAGAAGCGCAGCCCGACGATGTCGCCATTCACGTCGGCCTTGAACTTCACGCCCAGCTCCACGGCGGCGAAGTCGTTGGTCACCGAGGCGACGGCGGGCGTGCTGTTCGCGGGGAAGATGGAATACGTCGGCTGCGCCCACGCGCGGCCCATGGGCAGCACCGTCAGCACGAAGGCGAGCGCAAGGGTCAGACGCGTGAGCAGGTGTTGGATGACCCGGGTGGGTCCTGGCTGGATGGATGTCATTGATGGGGTCCTCTAGCGCTCCGGGGGGAGCGCTGGTGCGGCAGGGGGTTATCCGCGACTTCCCATCCTTCCGCCTGTTTGCAGCATTCACAACGCAACGAATCAGTATCCCACCCGACACGGGCCGGGGCCGGGTGGCCCCATGCAACTTTTCCCAGCCTGGTGAGAAAATAGAGAAGTTCCCATCTTGCGGCCGTGCGCCGTGTCTTCTTCAGGAGTCCAATGCCGGGTCCCACGCGAGTTGGTGGAGGAAGTTCTGCCGCGGCGCTCGAAGCGCAGCGGCAGGCGGAGGCGGCGCGCAGGGCGGCGGAGGCGGCGCGCAAGGCCGCGGAGGCGGCGGCGAAGGCGGCGGCGGAGGCCCAGGCGAAGGCCGCGCGTGAGCGGGCACAGTCGGACCAGCTCGTGGACCGGATGGACACGGCGCCCGGTGGCAGCCGCGCGGCGCTGGCGAAGAAGCTGACGCAGGAGTCCGGTGAGGCGGCGAAGGCCGAGAAGGAAGCGAAGGCCCTCACGGACACCGCGGCGAAGGCCGAGCAGAAGGCGCTCGACACCGCGAATGCCGCCATCAACAAGAGTCACGACGCCAATGCCCAGGCGCGCCTCGCCGGGAAGCAGACGCCGTACGGCGGCCTGGACAGCATCCACGACGCGGTGGACGCGACGCGCCTGTCCAAGCCGGACCAGCAGAAGCTGCTCGGCTTCACGTCCGTGGCGGACCCGAAGCAGGCGGTGGCGAGGGACCTCCAGTCGCTCCAGCGCGAGACGGACCGCGGTGGCCGCGAGGGCGCCGCCGAGCTGCGCCGGCTGATGGAGACCAACCAGGACCCGGGCTACCGGCGCCTGCTGGCCCAGAGCGCCGCGCCGCAGGTGGAGCGCATCAGCGAGGCCGTCAACCGCGACGACGACCGCATGGACTCGGGCGACTTGCAGGGCACACTGCGCGACCTCTCCCGAGCCACCGTGCTGGGCGGGCCGGGGCCGGACGGCGGCGCCGCCATTGCCCGCGCCTTCTCGCACAAGATGCAGGATGACCACCTCGACCTCGACGACGGCGACCAGTTCGCCGGCGCGGCGCGCGCGGTCATCGAGGAGGGCGAGACGCCCGAGGCGGCGCAGGCCAACGCCCTGTTCTTCGGCGTGCTGTCCAACGAGCTGAAGGCGCAGGACCGCAATCCGGAAGCGCAGCAGGAAATCAACAAGGCCATCAACGAGGGCCTCAATGGCCGGCCCGGCTTCATCGAGCAGGTGGCCAACAAGGCCAACCCGGTGGCGGACGCGCTGGGCGGCGCGCTCAACTTCGCGGGCGACCGGCTGGACGACGTGAACAGCGTCCTCCCGGACCTGCCAGGCACGGGCGACATCGCCAACGCCATCATCCCGGGCAAGGATTTGCCCATCCCCAACTTCAAGCCCATCCCCGACCCGAGCGACGCGCTGGGCCTGGCGTCCGGGCTGCTGCACGGCACCGGCGACACGGTGGCCAACGCCCCGGAGATGGCGAAGGCCGTGGCCACGGCGGTGGAGTACCGCTCCGCCATCGACAAGCTGGGGCCCAACGACAAGTTCACCCTGGGCGCCGGTGCCAAGGGCGCCTTCGCCTTCGGAGAGCTGGGCGCCAAGGGCAAGGTGGAGGTGACGCGCGAGCGCGACTGGGTGCCGCTGGCGCAGAACAAGGGCCCGGACGGCAAGCCCTTCCCGCCGGACATGGTGCGCGAGGGCCCCAACGGCACGCTGGAGCTGAAGAACAAGAAGCCCTACGTCATCGCGGTGGACGGTGAAATCAGCGCGGGCGTCATGGGCCAGCTCGGCGCGAAGGGTGGCGCGGACGCGAATGGCGAGTCGGCGGGCGCGGGCGGCGGGCTGTCCGGCCGCGCGGGCCTGTCCGCGGGCGGCAAGGTGGAGCTGCGCTTCGAGTCGGCCGCCGAGGCCAAGCGCGCCATGGACATCATCGGCGCGTCCGCCGTCAGCGGCGCCCTCTCCGCGAACATCGCTACCGGTGGTCCGGCTACCGCGGCGCTCGCGCAGCCCATCATCGACAAGGTCTTCGGCGCGTCCGCGAAGGACCTGCCGTCGCTGGGCAAGGACGTCAGCGCGGTGGAGGTGCGGCTGGGCGCGTACGGCGAGCTGTCCGGCAGCCTGAAGGGCGCGCTGGATGGCGTGTCCGCCAGCGCCAAGGCGGACCTCAAGGGCACCGTGCGCGTGGAGATGTCCGACGGCAAGCCCACGTGGCTGGCCACGCGCATCGACGCGGGCGGCGAGGTCGGCGCGTCCGGCTCGCTCGGGAAGAAGCCGCCGAAGAACGCGGAGACCGGCAAGGCCGAGGACGGCACGAGCGTCACCACGCCCTTCGGAGGCAAGACGCGCTTCGAGGGCTCGCTGGAGTTCCGCCGGTCGCTCGCGGACGGGTTCAACTGGAAGGACCTGGCGGGTGTCACCGCGGCGGGCTCGCTCATCACCGAGGACACGCGCGCGAAGCTGACGCTGGCCAACGAGACGGAGGGCAGCGCCGCCGGCAACGCGGGCGGCGTGCGCAGCGAGCTGGAGCTGCACGGCGAGCCCAACACCGTGCTGACCAGCGGCGCGCTGGGCAAGGCGTTCGAGGGCGACCTGGACGGCGCGATGGACTCCATCGAGCGCGTGCAGAAGGACGCGGGCATCCTGGTGACGGGCCGCGTGCTGCCGTACTCCACGGTGGGCGTGAAGGGCGGCATCGAGGCCAAGGGCGGCGGCGTGGGCCTCGGGCTGGACTTCGAGGCCGGCCGGCGCGACTACCGCGAGCCGCTCGCCAGCTACGCGGGCAATGCCTCCGCGCTGCGCGAGGACCTGGGGCGCCTGAAGAACCAGCTCCTGCGCGGGATTGCCCCCACGGGCAACCCCATCGAGCTGGGCTTCCCCATGTACATGCGCGGGTAGTGCGCCCGGTGCTTCGGATGTAGCGACACGGCGGCTCCTGGTGACGGGGGCCGCCGTGTTCGTCTCAGCGGTGCGTCAGCACTCCGGGAGGCCGACGCTCAGGTTGGCCACTTCCAGTACGTTGACGGCGAGGCCGCCGCGCGCCGTCTCCTTGTACTTGTCCTTCATGTCGCGGCCGGTGTCGCGCATCGTCCTGATGACCTTGTCCAGGCTGACGAAGTGGCGCCCGTCGCCGGACATGGACATGCGCGTGGCGTTGATGGCCTTCACGGACGCCATCGCGTTGCGCTCGATGCACGGCACCTGCACGAGCCCGCCGATGGGGTCGCACGTGAGCCCCAGGTTGTGCTCCATGGCGATTTCCGCCGCGTTCTCCACGTGCAGCGGCGAGCCGCCCAGCACCTCGGTGAGCGCACCGGCGGCCATGGAGCACGCGCTGCCCACCTCGCCCTGGCAGCCCACCTCGGCGCCGCTGATGGAGGCGTTCTCCTTGTAGAGCACGCCGATGGCGCCGGCCGTGAGGAGGTAGCGCACCACGCCGTCGTCGTTCGCTCCCGGCACGAAGCGCCAGTAGTAGTGCAGCACCGCGGGGATGATGCCCGCCGCGCCGTTGGTGGGCGCGGTGACGACGCGGCCGCCCGCGGCGTTCTCCTCGTTGACGGCGAGCGCGTAGAGGTTCACCCAGTCCAGCACGGTGAGCGGGTTGGTGAGCCCGGCCTCGGGCCGGCTGAGCAGCCGCTGATACATGGCCGCGGCGCGCCGCTCCACCTTGAGGCCGCCGGGGAGGATGCCGCTGCTGGAGCAACCCCGGCGCACGCAGGCCTGCATGACCTCCCAGATGCGCAGCAGCCCGGAGCGAATCTCCTCCTCGCTGCGCAACGTCTTCTCGTTGGCCAGCATGATGGCGCTGATGGGCAGGCGCTCGCGCTCGCAGTGGGCCAGCAGCTCGGCGGCGGAGTGGAACGGGAAGGGCTGCGACGTGGTGTCCGGGCGAATCGGGCTCTGGCCGTCGGCCGCCGTCTCGTCCACCACGAAGCCTCCGCCCACGGAGTAGTAGACGCGCGAGTCCAGCTCCGTGCCGTCCGCGGCGAAGGCGGAGAAGCGCATGCCGTTCGGGTGGTAGGGCAGCGTGCGGCGGCGGTGCATCACCAGGTGCTCGCCGTCCTTGAACGTCACTTCGCGCTGACCCAGCACGGCCACGCGCCCTTCCGTGCGCCAGCGGGTGACGATGGCGGGAATGGACTCCACGTCCACGCCCTCGGGCGTCTCACCGCGCAGGCCCAGCAGCACCGCCTTGTCGCTGCCGTGCCCCTTGCCGGTGGCGCCGAGCGAGCCGAAGAGCTCCACCTTGAGCTTGGAGAGCCGCTCCAGCTTGCCGCCCTCGGCGAGCCGCTGAGCGAAGGTGCGCGCGGCGCGCATCGGCCCGACGGTGTGGGAACTGGAGGGACCGATGCCAATCTTGAAGAGGTCGAAGACGCTGACAGCCATGGGGGGCGGAACATGCCACGTTTCGTATTCCCTCCCAGCGCCTACCCGCGAAGCCGCTGTCCGCGTCCGGACGGACAGCGCTCATTGGGATTCCAACGAGCGATTGACTGCATGCTCGGAGGGTCATGTCGTGACTTTGCAGTCACGTCGGGAGATGTGGAGGTGCGTTGGACGCGATGCGTTGACTGACGCGGGGGTGTGGTTCGACTCTCGTCACCACGCCTGACTATGCTTCCCGGCATGCGCGTGCTCAGGGGACTGAAGCCACGGTTCGGAGAGGGCTGACGCATGCCGGGCCCCGCGCGCGCTCCGGCCCGAGGTCCCGCCGCGGCTCCCGCGCGCGCCCCTTCCCCCTCGCGCACGGGTACGGTGGCCACCACCTCCAATGCACCGGGCGGCGCGGCCGTCCGCTTGGGCGGTGCGGCCCGGCGCAGCCCCCGCCTCCAGAGGGCCATGGCCCAGCTGCGGCAGGAGCCGGAGTCCTCCGCGCCGGCCGTGAGCGCGTCGCCGGAGGCCAGTCCCATGGTGGCGGCGCCACCCCTGCCCGGGGCTCCCGGTGGTGGCGCGCCCCTGACGCCTCCGGTGCGCAGCGCCGCCGAGCGCAGCTTCGGCGTCGACTTCGGCGCCGTGCGCGTGCACACGGATGCGCGCGCGGGCACCGCCGCGGAGCAGCTCTCCGCGCGGGCCTTCACCTACGGCAACCACGTCTTCCTCGGGAGCGGCGAGCAGGCCACGGACGTCCGGCTGCTGTCGCATGAGCTCGCGCACGTCGTGCAGCAGCAGGGCGCTCCGGCGGTGCAGAAGTCAGCGCAGGGGCAGGGCGGGCCTCACGAGCGTGAGGCGGACCACGCCTCGCAGGCGGCTTCTCGCGGCGAGTCGTTCAACGTCAGCGGGCGGACCGCGGGGCCCGGGGTGCAGCGGCTGGGCCTCAGCGACGCGCTCGACTACTTCGCGGACCGGGCGAACAACATCCCCGGCTACCGCATGTTCACCATCATCCTCGGGGTGAACCCCATCAACATGGGCCGCGTGGAGCGGAGCGCGGCCAACATCCTCCGGGCGGTGGTGGAGTTCATGCCCGGCGGCGGGCTCATCACCCAGGCGCTCGACAACCACGGCGTCTTCGAGCGCGCGGGCGCGTGGGTGGAGCAGCAGATTCAGTCCCTGGGCGTGACGGGCGGCGCCATCCGCGACGCCATCAACCGCTTCCTCGACTCGCTGAGCTGGCGCGACATCTTCAACCTGGGCGGCGTGTGGGAGCGCGCCCGGCGCATCTTCACGGAGCCCATCGACCGCATCATCAGCACCGCCCGCGCGATGGTGAGCGGCATCGTCCGGATGGTGAAGGACGCCATCCTGCGGCCCCTCGCGCGGCTGGCCGAGGGCACTCGCGGCTACGATTTGCTCAAGGCGGTGCTGGGGCAGGACCCGATTACCGGCGAGGCCGTGCCGCGCAACGCCGAGACGCTGATTGGCGGCTTCATGAGGCTGATCGGCCAGGAGGAAATCTGGAACAACCTCCAGCGCGCCAACGCGGTGAGCCGCGCGTGGGCGTGGTTCCAGGGCGCGCTGGGCGGGCTGATGGGCTTCGTCCGGCAGGTTCCCGGGCTGTTCCTCTCGGCGCTGCGCTCATTGGAGATTGCGGACATCGTGCTGCTGCCGCGCGCCTTCGCGCGGGTGGCGAGCGCCTTCGGTGGCTTCATCGGCGGCTTCCTGAGCTGGGCGGGCAACACCGTCTGGAACCTGCTCGAAATCATCTTCTCCGTCGTCGCGCCGGGAGTGATGACGTACCTGCGGCGCGCGGCGTCGACGTTCCGGACGATTCTGCGCAACCCGATGGTCTTCATCGGCCACCTGGTGCGCGCGGGCCTCCAGGGCCTGCGGCAGTTCGCGGGCCGGTTCCTCACGCACCTGCGTACGTCGCTGATTGGCTGGCTCACCGGGGCGATGAGCGGGGCGGGCATCTACATCCCGCAGGGACTCAACCTGCTGGAGATCGTCAAGTTCGTGCTCAGCGTGCTGGGCCTGACGTGGCAGAACATCCGCCAGAAGCTGGTGCGCGCGGTGGGCGAGCCGGCGGTGCGGGCGATGGAGACGGCGTTCGACCTTGTCCGGACGCTCGTCACCCAGGGGCCCGCCGCCGCGTGGGAGCAGATTCAGCAGAGCCTGACGAACCTGCGCGAGATGGTCATGGGGCAGATCATGACCTTCGTGCGCGACAGGGTGGTGCAGGCGGCGATTACGCGCCTGGTGACGAGCCTCAACCCGGCGGGTGCGTTCATCCAGGCCATCATCGCCATCTACAACACGGTGATGTTCTTCGTGGAGCGGCTGCGGCAGATCTCCCAGGTCGCCGCGTCCGTCATCGACTCGCTCGCCGCGATTGCCAGCGGCCAGATTGGCCCCGCGGCGAACCGCGTGGAGCAGACGATGGCCGGGCTGCTCACGCTGGTCATCAGCTTCCTGGCGCGCATCGCCGGACTGGGGCGCGTGAGCGACGCGGTGACGAACGTGGTCAACCGCGTGCGCCAGCCCATCGACCGCGCGCTGGACAGGGTGGTGGACTGGATTGTCGCGCAGGCGCGGCGGCTGGGACGGTTCATCGCCAGCTCCGTCCGCGGGGCGGACACGCGCACGCCCGAGGAGAAGCAGCGCGACCTGGACCGCGCGGTCCGCGAGCTGCGGCCCCTGGTGCGGCAGTTGCTGCGCCGCGGGCCGCCGGGCCGCCTCTTCCGGCTCCGGGTGGCCGTCTGGAAGCGGACCTACCGGCTGACGGACCTGACCATCCAGCCGTCGGGCGCGGTGGTCGCGACCATCAACCCGACCGCGGACGTGGACCGGCTCGTCCCGCTCCAGCGCCAGCAGGCGCTCGCCGTGATTCTCGACGAAATCCGTCGCTACACCGCACCGGGCCCCAACGCGCCGACCGCCGCGGCCGTCACGAGGACAGGCGAGGGGACGCGAGAGCGTCCGTTCGACCCGGGAGCGGTCGGGAACCGACCTCAGGCCATCCAGACGGTGCTGACGTCGCCCCGGGGCGCTCCTGGCGAGACGTCCTGGGTGATGGGCACGCACGAGGGGCGGCCCGTCACCGCCATCCTGCAACGTCCCAACACCCCTCGAAGCGCGGGACAGGGAGAGGTCTTCGCTTTCGACCCGGTCTCCGGGCGCCGCGTCGCCATTGGTGCCTACCCTCGAAGCCAGGAGATTCCAGGCGTCCGGGCGGCGCCCCCCGCCGCGGGGCCCAACGCGGCGACGGTCATTTCAGGCGCCTTCGCCGGGAGCGGCTCTCGTGCCGCGGGATACTCCGAGGAGCAAGCCATCGAGGGCCGTACCGGTGGGCCGAACATCACCCGCCAGGAGGCGCACATGGCGGCCGCGGTCAATCTGCTGGGCGTCGTCGAGTCCGTGCGCAACCCCATGGCCATGGTGACCATTCCCTCCACCCTGGAGCGCACGACGCGGGCCGGGCGGACGCCTGGAACGGAGCTCGCGCAGACGCTTGGAGGACCTCATGCGGCGGCGGGCTCGGCGCGGGATTGGCGCCTGGCCGAGCATGCCCTCAGCCGGGTGGACACCACGACGGGGGCCTCCGGCGTCGCGACGCTCCGAGACCCGTCCCCGCGCGGAGTGAGGACGCCCGAGCGCTCCGGAAGTCAGACGCGCGCCGCGGCGCTGCTGAACACCACCGCCGAGGCCCTGGCGAATACCATCCTCAACGACATGATTACCGACAACACCGTCCTGGTGCTGAACATGAATGACCTTCAGCTCATCCGTGACAGGACGCGCGAGTTCCTCGAGCAAAGGCATGGGCGGCGAGGATGAGTCTGAAGGACACCTCCCGCCGGCTCGTACTCGCACCCGGCTTCGCGCCCCAGGGCCTCCAGGAGCTCGCGGCCCGGCGCCAGTGGGAGTTCCTCTACACCCTCCCGGCGTCCACCGCCGCCACGGACGAGTACGTCTGGAGACTGGATTCGGAGCACTCGTTCCACTACTTCCGGTGCGTCAACTACCCCGTCGACTACTGCCAGGTCGTCGGTCCCCGTCACGGTGACTGGCTGTACTCGTTGAGCACCGAGCTGGACTTCCTGGACGTGGATGACCTGCTCGGCGCGTTCGACCGGGCGACGACCGCCGAGGAGCGCGCCCTGACGACGTTCGCCCTGGCGCTCGGTGCCTGGGAGACGCCGGAGCGGGACATCGAGGAGCGCATCCGCTCACGGTTCTCGGATGCGGACTCCCAGGTCCGGCTCGCCGCGATTGATGCGGCGTTCATCACGGCGTGGCCCGACTTCCGGGCCGACCTGGAGCGCCTCGTCAGGGAAGACAGCGACCCGGAAGTGAAGCATGTCGCGACCAGGGCCCTGTCCCGGTTCGGCACGGTGGCGCCAGGGGAGCAGGGGACGACCTGACGTCGACGCGGCGCGGTCGACGGGGCGGGCCTCCTTCCGGGCGCTCGTTCCCGGAATGAACGTTCCTTCCGCCGCTCGGAGTCTCGGAAAGGCAGAGACCTTTTTCCCACCCCGCCCGTTGAAGCCCGTCACCACGCTGCGCACCCGCCTGGAGACGCCTCCCCATGTCACTCGCCCGTACCCTGCGCGCCGCACTCGTCGGCGTGTTGTGCCTTGCCTTGCCCGCGCTCGCTGAAGGCCCGCTGGGCGAGGCGAAGATGTCCACCGCCAACAAGGCGGCGGCCAAGGTGCTCAAGGCCCGAATGCAGGAGGAGCGCCCGGAGGACTACGCCGTCCTCCAGAAGGTGGAGGCCGCCGAGGTGGTGGTCGTCTCCGGCGAGTATGACCGCGTGCAGGACGTGCTGCGGGAGGTGGGCGTGCCCCACGTCGTGGTGTCGCCGATGCAGCTCGCGCGCACGCCGCTGAATGCGAAGCAGCTCCTCATCATCAACTGCTCGGGCAGCCTGGGGCCGAAGGGGCTCGAGAAGGTGCGCAAGTTCGTCAATGCGGGCGGCTTCCTCTACACCACGGACTGGGCGCTGACGAACGTGGTGGAGAAGGCCTTCCCCGGCTTCATCGCCTTCAACGGCCGCGAGACGGCGGACGACGTGGTGGAGGTGCAGGTGAAGGAGTCCAGCGGCAGCAACCTGCTCAAGCACCTGCACCTGGCGAACGCGAATCCCAAGTGGTGGCTGGAGGGCTCGTCCTACCCCATTCGCGTGCTTGCTCCGGACAAGGTGGAGGTGCTGGTGGAGAGCCGTGAGATGAAGAAGAAGTACGGCGCGGCGCCGGTGGCGGTGCTGTTCCGCTACGGGGACGGCAAGGTGCTGCACATCGCGAGTCACTTCTACCTGCAGCGCAACCAGGTGCGCTCGGTGGCCGAGGCGAAGAAGGGCGGGGCGTACCTGAAGGAGGACGCGAAGCTGTCCAAGAAGGCCGCGGAGGCGCTCGCGAACGACGAGGACGTGAAGAACGCCCAGGCCGGGGACATCCAGAGCGCCTACGCCGCGCAGCAGATGACGAGCAACCTGGTCATCGAGCGCAAGAAGGACCAGGCGCGCATCGACCAGCTCTACAGCAACACGCTGGCAATGCCGGCTCCGGCGAGCCGGGCGAGCGCGGGACTGGGAGCGGGGACGCGCGTGAAGGTGGTGGAGCAGCAGGGCGCGAAGGTGAAGGTGCGCTCCATGGAGGGCGACGAGGCGTGGGTGGACTCGGCGGCGGTGAAGTAGCCGCCGCGGAGGCCCCGCGCTCAGCCGACCACGGGTTGCACGCTCGCCGCCGGCTCGGGCGCGGGCTTCATGGCCTGGGGCCGGATGGTGAGCAGGCGCAGGCCGTTGAAGACCACCAGCAGCGTGCTGCCCTCGTGGAGCACCACGGCCTGGCTGATCTGCGTGAGGCCCAAGACGGCGGCGATGATGAGGATGCCGCTGATACCCAGCGCGATGACCAGGTTCTGCTGCATCACCATCGTCGCCTGCCGCGCCAGCCCCAACGCGAACGGCAGCCGGGACAGGTCGTCGCTCATCAGCACCACGTCCGCCGTCTCCAGCGCCGCGTCCGAGCCCGCTCCACCCATCGCCACGCCCACCGCCGCCGCGGCCAGGGCGGGCGCGTCATTCACGCCGTCACCCACCATGGCCACCGAGCCCTTGCGCCCCATCTCCCGCACCGCCGCCACCTTGTCGGCCGGCATCAGCGGCGCCTTCGCCTCGTCCAGCCCCACCTGCTCGGCGATGGACTTCGCCACTCGCGCGTTATCGCCGGACAGCATCACCGTCCGCTCGATGCCGGACTCCTTCAGCGTGTGCACCACGTGCCGCGCACCCGCGCGCAGCGTGTCCGCCATGCCCAGCACGCCCAGGTAGCGCCCCGCCTTGCGCACCACCATCGTCGTCTGGCCCGCCTCCTCCAGCTTCGCGACTTCCGCTGCAATCTCCGCCGGGACGGCCTCGCCCTCGAACAGCGCGAGGCTGCCCACGTCCACCAGCGCATCCCCCACCTTCGCGCGGATGCCCTTGCCGTGGATGGCCTCGCAGTCGCTCCCGGCCGGCGCCTGGATGCCGCCCTCCGCCGCCGCCTCCACCACCGCCTTCGCCAGCGGGTGCGCGGAGAGTGACTCCACCGCCGCCGCCGTGCCCAGCAATTCCTCGCGCGACACGCCTTGCGCCGGCACCGTGCTCAAGAGCTTCGGCCGGCCCACCGTCAGCGTGCCCGTCTTGTCGAAGGCGATGGCGTTCACCTTCGCCAGCAGCTCCAGGTAGATGCCGCCCTTCACCAGCACGCCGCCCCGCGCCGCCGCCGCCACCGCGGACAGCACCGCCGACGGCGTGGAGATGGCCAGCGCGCACGGCGAGGCCGCGACCAGCAGCGACACCGCCCGGAGGATGGCCTCCTTCACCGGCGTGCCCAACAGCACCAGCACCACCGGGAACACCACCGCGCCAATCATCACCAGCGGCGCCACCGTGCGCTCCAGCCGCTGCGCGAAGCGCTGGTTGGGGCCCTTCTGCGCCTCCGCCTCCGCCACCATGTCCACCACGCGCGCGAGCACCGACTCCGAGGACAGCCGGGTGACCTCCACCTCCAGCAGGCCCTCGCAGTTGATGGTGCCGGAGAACACCTCGTCCCCCGCCTTCTTCGCGACGGGGAGCGACTCGCCCGTAATCGCCGCCTGCTCCAGCGAGCTCTTGCCCTCGCGGATGATGCCGTCCAGCGGGACGCGGTCGCCGGGGCGCACGACGACGCGCTCGCCGCGCTGCACGTCACCCACCGGCACCTCCACCACGTCGCCGCCGCGGCGCACGCGCGCCACCTCGGGACGGAGCGCTCCCAGCGACTCGATGGAGCGCCGCGCGCGGTCCATGGCCCGGTGCTCCAGCGCGTGGCCCGCGGCGAAGAGGAAGAGGAGGAATGCGCCCTCGAACCAGGCGCCCAGCACCGCCGCGCCCAGGGCCGCCACCACCATCATCGTCTCGATGTCGATGCGCAGCTGGACCAGCGACTTCAGCGAACCCCGGATGGCGAAGAAGCCGCCGCTCGCCATGGACAGTGCCCACACCACCGTGGGCACCAGGGCGGGGAGCCCCGCGAAGCGCTCAATCAGCCAGCCGGCCACCAGCAGCACGCCGGAGACCACCACCAGCGGCATCTCCAGCAGCGGCGCCAGGCCGCCTCCGTGCGCGTGGTGCGAGCACGCATGGCCGCTGGTGGGCACCTCCAGCGCGTAGCCGAGCGCCTTCGCCTTCGCCTCCACGTCCTTCAGCGTGACTTCCTCGCTGTCGTACTCCAGGACGAGCCGCTCGCTGGCGTACGCCACGCTCGCGGAGAGCACGCCCTTCAGCTTCCCCAGCCCGTGCTCGATGGCGGTGGCCGCGTCGGCCGAGGTCATCCCGCGCACGAACCACGTCTGGTGCTTGTAGCGCTCCGCCACCTCGGCGCCGGTGCGCTGCGCGGCGGTGAGGAGCTGCGAGGCGCTCACCACCTCCGGCTTGTAGTGGATGCACACCTCGGGGTGGCCCGCGTCCCTGCGCAGGTGCACGTCGGTGACGCCGCGGTGCGCTTCAATCGCGGCCTCCAGCTTCTGGAAGCGGCCGACGTCGTCCGTCTCTCCCGGCAGCGCGCCCTCCAGGTCCAATTGGAGCGCCGCGCCACCGCCCTCCGCGGGACGGTGCCCGGGAGGACGGATGCGCTTGGGCTTCGGGTGATGGTGCCCATGGTCGTGGTCGTGGTCGCAGCTGGCACCATGCTCATGGCCGTGGTCATGCCCGTGGTCGTGGTTGCAGCCGGGGCCGTGCTCATGCTTCTCGCCGTGGGCGTGTGCATGGTCATGACCGTGGTCATGGTCATGGTTGCACCCGGGCCCGTGCACGTGCTTCTCCGCCTTCGCCGGGCCGATGACCTTCAGCTCCTTGAAGGACAACTTCCCGGCGGGCTTCACCGCCGCCAGGGACGGGCCGTGGTTGCAGCCCGGTCCGTGGACGTGAGGCTCGCCATGTCCGTGCTCGTGCGCGTGGTCGTGGTCATGCTCGCAGCCAGGGCCGTGGACGTGGCCGGACGACGCGGTGCTCTTCTTCTGCTCGGACATGGCGTGGGTCTTCCTGAGGCTAGTGGCGGTGGCCGCCGTGCTTGCGGGACGGGGCGGGGGAGGGGGCACTCACGGGCTCGGGCTGCTTCGCCTCCTCCTCCTCGTGGTGGTCCTCGTCCTCGTGCTCCTCGGGAATGGGCTGGGTGAACTTCTGTCCCGCCACCTCCAGGGTGAAGGCCTTGCACGTGGCGGGTACGTCGAACTCCAACACCGCCGGCAGCCGGCCCTCGTACGACTTCAGGGTCTTCCCCTGCTCGTCGTAGATGGTGCCGCCGGCCGCGACGGTCATGGTCTCATCCACCAGCACCGCCACCAGCTCCGCCATCTCCTCCATGCGGTCAGCGATGCGGTGGCACCAGAGGTGTCCCACGCCCGGGTACGTCTCGTGGGAGATCTCCTCCATCTGCTCCTCGTCCACCTGGTCGCCCACGCCGACGAACACGAAGTTCATCCGGGGCAGGCGGCCCGCCGCGATTTCCTTCGCCACCTGCGTGGCGTAGGCGCGCACGTCGTTGCCGTCGGACAGCTGCGAGTCGGTGATGATGACCGCCAGGCCCTGGCGCGCGCCCTTCGTCACCTGCTGCTTCATGTGCGCCACGAAGTCGCGCAGCACCGGCAGCATCACCGTGGCCTTGCCGTAGAAGCGCGGCCCCGGGAAGCGGAAGTCCTTCGCCTGCGCGGCGGTGAGGTCCCCCAGCTGCTCCAGCTGGCTGCCGTCCCCCGTGGCCCAGTAGGCGACGCGCACGCCGCCGTCGCGGTCCTTGCTCGCGAGGTACTCGAGCATCCACCGCATCTGCGGCTCGACCAGGTTCTTCACCGGCGCCAGCTTGGCCAGCACGCCGCGCGGCCCGTACTCGTCCTCCATGCTCGCCGAGCCGTCCATGTAGAGGGCCACGTCCAGCCCCTCCACCGTCGGGTCATGCAGCAGCGTGGCGACGACCTTGTTTCCCATCCGGTGCACGTCCGAGAACGGACGGACGATGGCTTCGTGGCCGGCCATCAGTGGTGGTCCTCGTCCTCGTCGTGGTGGTCCTCGTCCGGCAGCGGCTGGGTGAAGCGCTGGCCATTCACCTCCAGGGTGAAGCTCTCCGCGCCCTCGGGCACGTCGAACTCCAGCACCGCCGGGAGGCGGCCCTCGTACGTCTTCAGCACCTTGCCCTTGTCGTCGTAGATGGTGCCGCCCGCCGCGACGGTCATGTTCTCGTCCACCAGCACGGCGACGAGCTCCGCCACCTGGGTGATTTCCTTCGCGATGCGGTGGCACCAGAGGTGGCCGACGCCCGGGAACTCGGTGTGAGCGATGCGCTCCAGCTGCTCCTCGTCGATGCCGTCACCCACGCCCACGAGGACGAAGTTGAGGCGCGGCAGCTTGCCGGCGGCAATCTCCTTGGCCACCTGCTCGGAGAACTTCTCCACTTCCTCCGCGTCGTGGAGCTGGCCGTCGGTGACGATGACCGCGCACCCGCGGCGGGCGCCGTGCGGCACCTGCTCCTTGAGGTAGCGCACGTAGTCCTTCAGCGCGGGCGTCAGGTAGGTGTGGCTCCCGAGCTTCTTCGCGCCGGGGAACTTGTACTGCTTGACGTCCACGCCCTTCAGCTCACCCACCACCTCCACGTCCCGGCCGGACGCGCCCGAGGCCCAGTAGGCCACGCGCAGCATGCCGTTGCGGTCCTTCGTCGCCAGGTACTCGAGCATCCACTGCACCTGCGGCTCGACCTGGTTGGCGGCCTCCTTCATCGGCGCGCCGCGAATCCACTCCAGGAAGCTGCGCGTGGGCGTGTTGTACGCGTACTCGTCCTTCATGCTGCCCGACGCGTCCATGTAGATGGCTACGTCCAGGCCCTCGACGGTGGGGTCATGCAGCAGTACCGCGCGAACCTTCCCCTCCTCGACATGGAGGTCGGAAAACGGCTCTACCGGCTTCTCGTGTCCCATGTGTTCCCCCTGCGGATGTGGGGCGACGGTACAGCCCCCCAGGCAGGCGTCGCAATGGCAGGCCGTCAGTCGTCGAAGTCGGACATCCAGTCCGGCTTCTTCCCCGCTGGCGAGGAGGGGGCCGAGGGAGCCTTGGGCTTCGCGGGCGCTGGGGGAGCAGGCGCGGCCCCGCCGAAGTCCGTCATCCACGTGGGCGTGCCGGGCTTCGCGGGCGGGGGCGGGGCGGTGAAGGCCGGCTTCGCGCGCGTCAGCTTCGGCTGCGCGCCGCCGGGGTGCGACGCGGCGTGCGCGTCCAGGAAGTCCCGCATCCAGTCATCCGGGCGCGGCGGCTTTGGCGGCTCGCGAGGCGGCAGGGGGCGCTTGGGCGCCGGCGCCGCCGCCATGGGCAGGGGCGTGCCTCGCGAGACGGGCGCGCTGCCACCGGCACGGACGAGCGCGCGGAGCACCCGCTCCGTCTCGCTCGGCCAGCCGGGGAGCGATTCGAGTGCCTTGCGCGCCACCTCGAGGAAGCCGGGCGCTCCCGCCTCGGCAGGCACCTTCACCTTCTCCGCGCGCAGCCACTCCGCCATGCGCGTGAGCAGGCCCGGGTGGTTGCGGCGGAGGATGGCCACGTCGCCCTTCACCTCGTAGCCGCGCATCTCCAAATCCGCGATGGCCATGGCGCGGCTGGGGACGGGCAGCTCCATCCGCGCGAGCGGCTCCGGGCCTCCGTGGGTGTGTGCGTCCTCCTGCAGTTGCGTGAGGACGTCGTGGAGGATGCGCGCCACCATGGGGCCGTTGGAGGCATTGCCCACCTGCAACTCGGGCGGCACCGCGGGCCAGGCGAGCACCAACCCACGGCCCTCGGCGAGGCGCTCGGGGCGGTCTCCTGGCAAGAGCGCGTGGTAGCCGCGCGGCGCGGCCGGGCTCTCCGGCGTCTGCACGTAGTGGAAGGCGTCCGCCGCGCCGTGCACCAGCCCGGCCAGCACGTCCCCTCGCGTCACCGTGAGCTGCCCGGGCACGCGCATGGGTGCGTCTCCCGGCCATGGGCCGGACAGGTGCCCGTAGAGGTACACGGGGTCGTTGAAGCCCTCCGCGTTGGCGGGGTGTTCCACCAGCTCCACGGCGAAGAAGTACAGCTCCGAGGCGGCGATGCGGCGGGGCGTGCGGCCGGACGCCACTTCGTGGTGCGTGAGCTGGGCGCGCGTGGCGGCGGGGAGCAATTCCCGCTCGCTCGCGGGCACGACGTGCACGTTGCCCACGGCATCGACGCCGACCACCCACTCCTGCTCCAGCAGGTGGGGCGCCTCCAGGCGGAACGCGTCTACCACGTGCGTCATCTCGGCGGCGTCCGAGCGGACGGGCTCGGCCGCGCTGGCGGCATGGGGGACGAAGTAGCGGGGATGGCTCACGGCGAAGGGAACGCTGTCCCAACCGGGAGGTTCTCGCAAGGGCGGGGCCCCGCTGAAATGAAGCGGGCCGGACGGAGCGTCTCAGGAGACGTTCCATCCGGCCCGTGAAGGCCGAAAGCCGTGAAGCGTGGGGCTACTGGTCGTCGCAGGGCGTGCCCAGGCGCATGCCCTCGTAGACACCCAGGTCGTTGTAGATGAGCGGCAGGTTCTCGTGCACGGGCACCTGGCGCAGCTCGAACGTCTTCTTGGTGTTCTCAATCCACATCGAGGACTTGTCGCGGTCCAGCACCAGCCGGAGCTCGCCCTTCTTGGTGGAGAAGATTTCGCCCTCGGAGTCGGAGACGACGTTGGTCATCTTCTGCGGCTTGAGGGTGCCGCGCGGGCCGATGAAGACGCGGTAGCTCTTCTGCTGGGACGGCTGGTAGCCGCGGTCCACGAAGTAGTAATTGCCCTTCGTGTCACGCAGCAGCGCGTGGGGCGCGTACTGCTGCGGATTGGGCTGGTACTCGGCCTTGCGCAAGAGCTCCGCGGCCTGCGCGCCGTCCACCAGCGTGAGGGGAATCTTCTTGGTGCCGCAGCGCAGGACGCAGGACTTCTCCTTCGTGTCCAGGTCCACCGAGGAGATGACCCGGTAGTCCATGCCGCGGAAGTTCGGGTTGGAGTCCTTGTTGAAGAAGCGCGGGTCCAGGAACGAGTTCGACGACGCGTACGGACCGGGGGGATCCACCACGACGAAGGTCTTCCCGTCGCCGTAGTACATGGCGTTCTGGTTGGCGTCCTCCTGGGGCGCCATCACCACGTAGTGCCCCTTGCCGTCGGTGCACACGGAGGTGGCCTCCATCAGCATCTTCTGGCCGAGGTTCTCCTCCTTGCCCCACGGAGGCGTGACGGGGTCGGCGGCCAGGGAGGCGCCACACGCGAGGGACATCGCAACCGCTGCGAAACGCTTGAAGTTCATCGGGAAGGCTCCGGCTACAGGTTCTTCTTGAAGAACTTCGTGGCGTACGTGTCCTGGTTGCTGGCGTCCTTGCTCGTCGTCCAGATGACGCGGTCGGCCTCCACCTTCGTCTCCAGGGCGGGCCCGAAGCGGCAGCTGACCTGCTTCACCTTCTCGCGCACGGTCTGCTTCGCGACGTTGGAGGCCTCGCACAGGCTCTTGAGCGAGGTGAGGGGGGACTCGCAGTAGCTGGAGATGCTCAGCTCCTTGAGGAGGTCGTCGTTGACGCTGCTCCAGTCGATGGCGGCCGACACCGAGGTGCCGCACGCGTTGTTCATCTCCAGGAGCGTGTCCGCGTAGGCCTTGTCGTGCCGGGCCTGCTCACCCTTGCGGTCGAACGCCATCAGCTTCGTCAGCGTGCCGTCCGCCTGGAGCTTCTGGTACGTCGCGTAGACCTCTTCCGGCTTGAGCGCCGCAGTGCGCTTCTCGTCGAAGGTGACGCGGATGGCCTGCTGGCGGCCGGGCACGTACAGCTCGTAGCGCTGGTCGCGCACGTACAGGGTCGTGTAGTCGCGGCCGTGCCACTGCGTCTTGAAGTTGTACTGCTCGGTGCTGCTGGTGCTCCAGTCGTTCAGCTCGTACGGGAAGACCTTCCCGTCGAACTCGGAGCCCGTGCCGCGCACGCGGAGGATGTACTTCTTGGCGGCCCTCGGAGCGAGGGGGACGACGGCGACTTCCTCGCCCTCGGTGCCGGAGTACACCTTGCCTGCTTCCACGGGGGCCGCGGCCAGGCCGGAGGTGGCCCCCAGCGCGACCGCCGCGACAATCACTGCGACCATGTTTCTCAAGCGAATCACCTCGGGATGCGGGGAGGGCCTCCCTTGGAAAAGGCCCTGTTGGGTCAGAACTCGATGTCGTACTGCTTGCAGAGTTGACGCAGCTTCGGCTTCTCCGCGGGGGCGACCTTCGACCATTCCTGCTTCGCCACGGTCAGGTCCTTCTGCAGGCAGGCGGCGCGGACGATGATGCCGTACGACGCCAAGGGGATGACGCCTTCCTTCGTGCGCTGGCTGCGCCTCGCCAGTTTGATGGCCCCCTCGAAGTCGCGGGCCTTCAGCGCTTGTGCCGCTTCGTCCAACACCCGCTGTACCTCGTCCGGCAGCTCCTCCTTCTTCGGGTCCGGACGCGTGGCGGGACGGGTGGTGTCCGGCTTGTCCGTCGTGGTGGTGGCCACCGTGGGCGGCGTCGTAGTGGGCGGGGGCTGCACGGCGGTCTGAGTGTTGTTATCGGTGCCAGCCGCGGCGGGTTGCGTGCCGTTGGGCGTGCCGGCCGCGGCCTGCTGCACCACGGGCTGCTGCACCGCTGCCTGTGGGCCCGGGTTCTGCGTGCTGGTGGCCGGCGCCGTGGGCGGCGTCACGGGGCGGCCCATCCACCAGACGAGGCCGCCTCCCGCCGCGAAGACCGCCAAGGCGGCGGCAATCATCGGTGCCCGGCTCTTCGCCACCGGCTGCGCCACGGCCACGGGGACGGGCTGCGGCGTGGGCGCCACGGAGACGGGCGCGGCGATGGGCTGCGGCACGGCCTGCGCCGGCGGCGTCACCGCGGTGATGGGCTGCTCCGGCCTCGGGGGCACGGCGGCGACCTGCTTGGAGATGAGCGTGGGCTCCAGGCCCGGCGGGTCCAGGAGCGGCGCGCCCATGCGGCCGGTGCCGCTTCCCACGGGCGCTTCGGGCTGCACCATCCCCATGCGGCCGGTGCCACTTCCCACGGGCGGCTCGGGCTGCACCAGCCCCATGCGGCCGGTGCCCGAGCCACCACTCCCGACCTCCACGACGCCCATGCGGCCGGTGCCGTCGGGGACGACCTTCACGCTGCCCGGGGCCACCGTGGCGTCGAAGCCCTCGGTCTCGTCCTGCGAGGGCAGGGCGATACCCGAGGGCGCCTTCGGAGTGGCGCGCGGCATGGACTGGGCGCCCGACGGCGGGGAGAGCGTGTGCAGCGGGCTGCCCGTCAGCGCCTCCACGAAGGAGGCCACGTCCGGGAAGCGGTCGTCGGCCTTCTTCGACAGCGCGCGGTCCACCGCGGCGATGGCGTGCGCGGGCGCCTCCGGGCAGAGCGGGGCGAGGGGGTCGGCCGGCTCGTACACCACGCGGAAGATCATCTGCGCCAGGCTGCCCGCGCCGAACACGGGCTTGCCGGACATCATCTCGTAGACCATGCAGCCCAGAGCGAAGATGTCCGTGCGCGCGTCGATTTCGCGGTTCTTGCCCATCGCCTGCTCGGGCGACATGTACTGCGGCGTGCCGATGATGGTCGCTTCCTGCGTCTGCAGCGTCTCCGATGTGAGGACCTTGGAGATGCCGAAGTCGAGCAGCTTCACGCGCTGGCCCAACAACCCGCCGGAGTCGGTGGGCACCAGGAACACGTTGGCCGGCTTCAAGTCACGGTGGACGATGCCCGCGCCGTGCGCCGCCTGGAGCGCCGAGCCCATCTGCCGCGTGAACGAGAACACCTCGGCCAGCGGCAGCGGCCCGCGCTCCAGCCGGGACTGGAGGCTCTCTCCGCGCAGGAACTCCAGCACCAGGAACGGGGTGCCGTCCTCCAGCGTGTCGTAGTCCAGCACCTCGACGATGTTGGGGTGGCCCAACCGGGAGGCGATTTCCGCCTCGCGCCGGAAGCGGGTGAAGATTTCCTGCGTCAGGTGGTCGCCGCCGCGCAGCACCTTGACCGCCACCTGCTTGCCGGGAAGCCGCAGGTGCTGGGCCAGGTACACCGAGCCCATGCCACCCCGTCCCAGCACGGAGGCAATCTTGTAGGTGTTGCGCAAGACGGTGTCGGTACGGAGGTCACCGTCAGAGGGTCGGGTCATGGGTTCGGGGCTCGTGGGTGTGACGGACTGCGGAATTTCCGCCATTCCATCCTCCCACCCCACCACGAGGCAACCCTCCTGTCGTCGTATCGGACCCGGGGAGGGGAATTGACGCGGGGCGGAACCCGTGAGGGTGGGGCCGGTGTCCAAGACCTCCGGTTTTTCGGCCAGGGGACACGGGGCGGCCTCGGGAACCGCTGGTGGGTTTCCGCCAGCCTGCTAAGGAAGCAGGCGTATGTCGACGGTCAAGCCCCAGGACACGCTCGAGGTGCGCGTCCGCCGCATCCACCGCCGGGACCTGAACCGGACCTGGGAGTTCCTCAAGCTCGTCTTCCGCGATGTCAATCGCGAGACGGTTGAGTACCAGCGTCCCCGCTCCAAGCGGCGCTTCATGGAGGTCTACACCTCCGAGTGGATTGAACAGCTCCTCTATGAAGTGGACGGGGAGATTGTCGGCTACTCGGAGTGCGCCTTCGAGGCCACGGGTGACGACAACTGGGTCAACCCGCGCTGGTTCGAGAAGCGGGGCATGCGGCCGCTCTTCGTGGAGGAGCTGGCCGTGCACCCGGACTACCAGGGGCGCGGGGTGGGCAGCTTCATGATGGATCAGCTCCAGCACCTGGCGCGCACGCGAGGCTGCACGCACCTGGTACTGGAGGTGGCGGAGAACAACGAGGCCGCGCTGGCGTGGTACCGGGCGCGCAGCTTCTACAAGCTCGATGCCGCCATCTTCATGGCGCAGAAGGTGCCCGGCGAGCCGGACCTCCTTCCCCCGCGCCGGATCAAGCGGCGGCCGAAGGTGGCGCCGGAGGTCGAGGCAAGCCCCAACACCGGTCCCATGCCGGAAGCGCCCGCCGCGAAGCCGG
Source organism: Pyxidicoccus caerfyrddinensis (assembly GCF_010894405.1). Classification (GTDB taxonomy): domain Bacteria; phylum Myxococcota; class Myxococcia; order Myxococcales; family Myxococcaceae; genus Myxococcus; species Myxococcus caerfyrddinensis. The sequence continues at coordinate 3,292 of NZ_JAAIYA010000028.1, read as the reverse complement.
GTGCACGCAAGGGGCGCGCGGCCGCGAAGAAGAGCAGCTGAGGCTCAGGGCTTCGCGGGCACGGGGGCCAACGTGCGGGTGAAGAAGCGCACCGCGTCGGCGGCCAGCTCGCGGTGGAGCTTCAGGCGGTCCACGCCGGGCGGGTCCATGCACAGCTCCTGCGCCTCCGGGGCCGACTCGGGCGTGCAGGGGGCCATGAAGACGTAGTGCCCCGCGCGCGGGATGAGCTTGTACTCGGGCGGCTTGGGCAGCGACGCGCGCACGTGGCCGGCGTGGTCCGCCACCGGGAGCACCTCGTCCTTCTCGGCGGCGTAGAGGCGCATGGGCACCTTCACGTTCTTCAGCCCGGCCTTGTCGAAGAAGACGCCCACCGGCGCCATCGTGAAGATGGCACGGACGCGCGGCTCCGCCGTGTCCTTCAGGTCCGAGCGCGTGACGCGCACCTTCGACAGCATCCCGCAGAGCACGGTCTGCTTCTTCGCGCGGCAGTACTTCTCCAGCCGGCCGAAGTCCGGTACCGCGCCCGCCAGCAGCAGCGTGGTGTAGCCACCCGCGGAGAAGCCCATCGCGCCCACGCGGCCCGCGTCCACAGAGGGGCCCAGCGTCGCGTCCGCCAGCACCCCGTCCAGGAGCGCCTTCACTTGCAACGCACGCCCGAGCCACACCGCGTCCGTGCCGGCCGCCGGGCCATCGACATCCTTGTAGCTGGCGCCAGGGTGGTCGAGCGACGCGACGATGAAGCCCTCGCGCGCGAGCGCCGTGGCGAGGTCATGGTGTCCCCAGCGGCTGCCGCCATGGCCGTGGGAGATGAGCACCAGCGGGTAGCGGCCGGGGACGGGCTCCAGCTCCCGGCCCGCGTCGACACGCCATATCTCCAGGGGGAGCGGCTCGGCGGACTGCGAGGACGGGTAGAAGACGAGGCCCGTCATGGCGCCTCCGCCCACGGGGTCCTTCAACGCAAGCTCGCGGAAGCCCACGCCCGCGGCCTGCGCGGCGGCGGTGGTTCCCAGCAGGAGGGCGAGGAGCGCGAGGGCTCGGGGGAGGGGAGGGCGGCGCGGTCCGGAAGTACTCATGCCTCCATCACGCGCGGAGGACCGACCCATTGCAAGTGCCAGGTGATGGCGACTCGCGGGCACCGCGGTGATGACGAACGCCCGTGCTCCTTCCCTCGCGGGGGAGCACGGGCGCCGGGGGCTGCTTCGGAAGCGTCGCGCCGTCAGGCCGGCAGCGGCACGGAGGGGCCGCGCGGCTCGGGCTCCGCGACGGGGGCCGTGCTCGCGGCGGCGGGCACGTGGGGTGCCGGGGCCACGGGCAACTCGCCCACCGTCTCGCCGTGCTGGCTCAGGTCGAGCCCCAGGTCCTCCTGCTCACGGGTGACACGCAGCGGGACGAAGAGGTCCACCAGCTTGTAGAGCAGGTACGAGCCCACGAAGGAGAAGACCGACACCAGCACCAGCGCCAGCATGTGCATCATGAAGGTCCGCGTCTCGCCGTAGATGAGGCCCACGTCCTTCGCCAGCACGCCCGTCAGCACCATGCCCACCACGCCGCCCAGGCCGTGGCAGGGGAACACGTCCAGCGTGTCGTCGATGGCGGTGCGGCTCTTGAAGTGCGCCGCCGCGTTGCTCACGAAGCTCGCCACCAGGCCCACCACGATGCTCTGGCCCACCGTGATGAAGCCCGCGGCCGGCGTCACCGCGACCAGGCCCACCACCGCGCCCACGCAGGCGCCCATGCCGCTCGGCTTGCGGCCGCGCAGCCAGTCGAAGGCCATCCACCCCAGCATCGCCGCCGCCGAGGCCGTGTTCGTGGTGGCGAACGCCAGCGTCGCCGTCGACGAGGCCGACAGCGCCGAGCCCGCGTTGAAGCCGAACCAGCCGAACCACAACATGCCCGTGCCCAGCATCACGAAGGGGACGTTGGCCGGCGTCTGCGGCGCGTTCTCCACGTGCACCGTCCGCCGCCCCAGCACCAGCGCGCCCGCCAGCGCCGCGAAGCCCGCCGACATGTGCACCACCGTGCCGCCCGCGAAGTCCAGCACCCCCCACTTGCGCAGGAAGCCCTCCGGGTGCCACGTCCAGTGCGCCAGCGGCGCGTAGATGAACAGCGTGAAGAGCACCATGAACAGCACGTACGCCTTGAAGCGCACCCGCTCGGCGAACGCGCCGGTGATGAGCGCCGGGGTGATGATGGCGAACTTGAGCTGGAACAGCGCGAACAGCAGCAGGGGAATGGTGGGCGCCAGGTCCGGGTGCGTCTCACCGCCCACGCCGCTGAACATGAAGAAGGTGCGCGGATCGCCGATGAGCCCGTGGAAGCTGTCACCGAAGCTCAGGCTGAAGCCCACCACCACCCAGAGCAGGCTGATGACCGCCATGGCGATGAAGCTCTGCAGCAACGTGGACACCACGTTCTTCAGCCGCACCATGCCGCCGTAGAAGAAGGACAGGCCTGGCGTCATCAGCAGCACCAGCGCCGTCGCCGTGAGGATCCACGCGGTGTCCGCCGCGTTGATGGGTCCCCCCTGCCGCGCCTGCGCCGCCGGACTCACCAGCAGGCCCGCCACACCCACACCCACCAGAAGGGCCACCGCCAACCACTTCTTCATTGCGCCTCCTCACGGACGACTGACGCAATGCACTATGGATCTGGTCTCATGTAATTTCAATCCCGGGTGGCCTTGGTATCGAGACCTTTGGCCTAAATTCGTCGGGATTTGTGCTTCTGGGTGGGGCTTGCTGCTGGTTCGCTCGCCTGCTCGGCTACTTCACCTGGACCTTGCCGTCCTTGATGTCGAGGTTCTCGCCGCCCTTGAGGACCACGTTGCCGGCGTCCGTCTGCACCGTGCAGGGGCCGGAGCCCTGGATGGTCACCGAGGCCGTCTGGCTGTGGCCGAACGTCACGCTGGTCTTCACGCCGCTACACACGGCCGACCACGTGTAGTCGCGCGAGTCGCGGTTGTAGTAGCGCACGGTGACGGCCGCCCATGCGGCCGACGACGCGAGCAGCGCCGTCACGAGAGTCACGGCGGAGAGCTTCTTCTTCATGGCGTCATCCCCCTGGATGGGAAGCGTAGCGTCGCGCACCCTTGCCGCGTGCGGCGACGGTTGTCCACGCAGTCATACGTCCCATCCCTGACATCCGCATGCTCGTGTGCCCTGACTCCAGGGGAATCGCATCTTCATCCGCGGGGTGGGGCAGGCTTCCGCTTGGAGGGTCTGGGGGTGTAGGCGCCCTTCACCCCCAGCAAGTGGACCAGGTAGCGCTCGTCCCAGCCGGCCTTCTTACGGCG
>NZ_JAAIYA010000027.1:58604-179139 GCF_010894405.1 Pyxidicoccus caerfyrddinensis | reverse complement strand
CTACGCGCCCAGCTTGAAGCGCGGCGCGTCCCTCGCATCATGGGCCGACGCTTCCGCGCCGACCCGGACGCCTACCTCAGAGGCATCGAAGAGGAGCTCAGGCCATATTTGCCGGTGTAGAAAAAAACGGCCCTCATGACGGAGCCGGAAAGCGCGGGCGCACCGCTATCGACCCGCGCGGCCCGCCGGCTTGGGAAGCCGGTGGGCCGGACGCGGGCCCGGTTGCTGCGACTACTTGGGCTCGTCCGAGGACGAGGCAGCAGCCGCGGCCACCACGGGCACGGGGGCCGTGGGGGCCACCGCCGACGCCACGGGGACCACAGCGGGACGGGGCGGCGGGCTCAGCACGTCATTCACGGAAGGCATCTTCCGGATGTCGCCGCGCGCCACCTTCCACGCCTGCTGCACGATCCACGACAGCGAGCGGTCCTGCCGCGTCGCCTCACGCTGGATCTCTTCCAGCATGTCCTCGGGGAAGTAGAGACTCTGCTTGCGATGGTCGGTCGTGGCCATGCCCTCGCTACTCCTCCCGTGGGTCCTGGCGCTCGTCGCCAGTCACGTCGTTGACGGCCGGGAACGACTTGATGCGCTCACGGGCGATCTTCCACGCCTGCTGAACGACCCACGACAGGGAGCGGTCCTGGCGGGTCGCTTCCTCCTGGATCTCCTTCAGCATCTCCTCGGGGAAGTACAGCGACTGCTTGCGCTTGTCAGTGCCTGCCATACCTGGGTCTCCGGGGCGGATTCGAGGTGACGACCTGAACACACCGGGGTCGTTATCCGACAGACTCCCAAGAGGGTCAACGGTTTCGGAGGACTCATTCCGCGACCGCACGGTCAACACCCGGGCACGTTCAGTCGCACGTGACGTGTGCAGCAGGGCGCGAAAAAGGAAACGCCCCGGACCTCAACGAGGAAGTCCGGGGCGCTTCGAAAAGAGGGACCGCCGGGAGTGGATCTCCTGGCGGACCCGTGGGCCCAGAGGGGGAGGGGGGGGACCCCTAGGCCCAACACCTTGAAATTCGACCGTCCTTCAACATCCCCAGCGGCAGCGCCTATTTCCCGCTTCCGCGACCACGCCCATCCGGTGTGACGATCATAAGAACCGCCCCCCCTACCTTCAACCGCACGCGCCTCTGTAACCCAGCCATTCGACAATCCATTCCGGCCCTGTCAGATGCCCCGCACTCGCTCCCAACCCCCGCCGCTGACGAAGACGCTGGAGGCGGCGTACCAGCGCCTCGGCCTCGAGGGCCGCTCGGTGCTGCTCGCCGTCTCGGGAGGCGCGGACTCCACCGCTCTCCTGGTGGGTACCGCGCGCGTCGCGCCCGTGCTCCGGCTGCGCGTGGAGGTCGCGACACTGAACCATGGCCTCCGACTGGAGTCCGAGGCGGAGGTCCAGGCGGTCGCCTGCCTGGCCGCCGGGCAGGGCCTGCCCTGCCACGTTCGTGAGCTGCACCTGACCCCCGGCCCCGGACTGGAGGCGAGGGCACGCGAGGCCCGCTACGCGGCCCTGGCGGCCCTGCGGCGCGAGCGCGGGCTGGACGCGGTGGCCACCGCCCACACGGCGAGCGACCAGGCGGAGACGCTGCTGATGCGGCTGGCGCGCGGCACGGCGCTTCGGGGCGCGGGCGGCATCCAGGCTTCACGCGCGGGGCTCGTCCGCCCGCTCCTGGAGGTGACTCGCGAGGAGGTGCTCGCCTTTCTCGCCGCCGGAGATGTCTCCTTTTGGACAGACCCGATGAATTCCGACCCCGCCTTCTTCCGCACCCGCATCCGGAAGGACGCGCTGCCGGCCCTGTCGCGCGCGGCCGGCTACCCGGTGGAGGCGCGGCTGGCGTCCTTCGCGCGGCACGCGGCGGAGGACGACGCGCTCCTGTCGCGCATGGCGGACCAGGCGTGGACGCGGCTTGTGCTGGAGGACGGCAGCCTGGATGCCCCCGGCGTGCGCGCGCTGGAGTCACCGCTGCGGCGCAGGGTGCTCGCCCGGCTGCTGGACGTGGCGGACGTGCTGGCGGATGACGCCACGCTGGCGCGCGTGCTCGCCGCGGTGGAGCGCGGAGGCTCGGCCACGCTGGGGCGGGGGCTGGTGCTGCGCGCCGCGAGCGGGCGCGTGCGCTGTGTCAGCGCGCCGCAGCCTGACCTCGCCACCCGGTTGCAACTGGAGGGTACAGGGGCGACAGGGACGCTGGAGGGCACGGGCTGGCGCTTCTCCGTGGAGCAGGGACCGCCGCCCGCGGGCGTGTGGAGCCTGGCGCTCGCGGAAGGGACGCGCTGGCCGCTCACCGTGCGAACACGCCAGGCGGGCGACCGCGTCCGTACGAATGCGGGACAACGAAAGCTCCAGGACCTGTTGGTGGACTTTCGGGTGCCGGCGGAGGCGCGAGGCGCGTGGCCGGTGGTGGTGGATGCCGGGGGAGAGGTGTTGTGGCTCCCCGGGCTCTGGGCACCCGCGTTCACAGGTGTGCCTTCCGGACACTCCTTGTGGGCGGCACCACCCAGTCCGAGCATTCAGCGGACCCCTCCGTTATAGAGTGGAAGCAGTGCAGAGAGCGGGGATGGTCGCGCCCCCCTAAATAGTTGAGGGCTTTTTGCTGTTGCTGATACGGTCCGACGTTGGGTTGCTCGCCTGGTGTCGGCCAAATGATGGAAAAAGCTGGGGTTCTTCCCAGCGCGGCCCTCATCCCGCCGAGTACCGAAAGGGCAGCTGACACGTGCGTTCGACCTACAAGACCATCGGGCTCTGGGTCATCCTGATCGTCCTCTTCGTCGCCTTCTACAACTTCTTCTCCCAGGGCAATGACCAGGTCCAGGAGCCATCCTTCACGCAGCTGCTGTCGAAGGTGGAGGAGAAGAAGGTCAAGGAAGTCGCCGTCAAGGGCAACACCTACTCCGGCAAGTTCGTCGATACGAGCGAGAAGTTCCGTACGACGGGCCCCGCGCCGGACGCGGCCATGCTCAACCAGCTCCGCGCCAATGGCGTGGACGTGAAGTACGAGCGCGAGGAGCAGAACAGCCTCTGGCTGACCATCCTCGGCCAGTGGATGCCCGTCGTCTTCCTGTTCCTCTTCTTCATCTTCTTCATGCGCCAGCTGCAGGGTGGTAGCGGCAAGGCCATGACCTTCGGCAAGTCGAAGGCGAAGCTCCTCAGCGAGAGCCACAACAAGGTCACCTTCGCGGACGTGGCCGGCGTGGACGAGTGCAAGGAGGAGCTGGAGGAGATCGTCGCCTTCCTCAAGGACCCGAAGAAGTTCACCAAGCTCGGCGGCCGCATCCCCAAGGGTGTGCTGATGATGGGCCCCCCGGGTACGGGCAAGACGCTGCTCGCCCGCGCCGTGGCCGGTGAGGCCGGTGTCCCGTTCTTCTCCATCTCCGGCTCGGACTTCGTCGAGATGTTCGTGGGCGTCGGCGCCAGCCGCGTGCGCGACCTCTTCGAGCAGGGCAAGAAGAACGCCCCCTGCATCATCTTCATCGACGAGATCGACGCCGTGGGCCGCCACCGTGGCGCGGGCCTGGGCGGCGGTCACGACGAGCGCGAGCAGACGCTCAACCAGCTGCTCGTGGAGATGGACGGCTTCGAGTCCAACGACGGCGTCATCCTGATTGCCGCCACCAACCGTCCGGACGTGCTGGACCCGGCGCTCCAGCGCCCCGGCCGCTTCGACCGGCGCATCGTGGTGCCGCGTCCCGACCTGAAGGGCCGCCTCGGCGTCCTCAAGGTGCACACGCGCCGCGTGCCGCTGGCTCCGGAAGTGGAGCTCGAGGTCATCGCCCGCGGTACGCCGGGCATGACGGGCGCGGACCTGGAGAACCTCGTCAACGAGTCGGCCCTCATGGCCGCGCGCCAGAACAAGGAGCGCGTGGACCTGAGCGACTTCGAGGCCGCCAAGGACAAGGTGTTCATGGGCCCGGAGCGCCGGTCCATGATCATGACCGAGAAGGAGAAGCGGAACACCGCCGTCCACGAGGCGGGCCACGCGCTGTTGGCCAAGCTCCTCCCGGGCTGCGACCCCCTCCACAAGGTCACCATCATCCCGCGCGGCCAGGCCCTGGGCGTCACCTGGAGCCTGCCCACCGAGGACAAGGTCAACGGCTACAAGAAGCAGATGCTCGACCAGATCTCCATGGCCATGGGCGGCCGCATCGCCGAAGAGCTCATGTTCAACGAGATGAGCAGCGGCGCGGCGAACGACATCGAGCGCGCCACCGAGACGGCGCGCGCCATGGTGTGCCGCTGGGGCATGAGCGAGAAGATGGGCCCGCTGGCGTTCGGCAAGAGCGACGGTGAGGTCTTCCTGGGCCGCGACTTCAACTCGTCCAAGGACTACTCCGAGGACACCGCCCGGCAGATCGACTCCGAGGTCCGCGTCATCGTCGTGGGCTGCTACGACAACGGCAAGCGCCTGCTGACGGAGAACCTCGAGGCCCTCAAGCGCGTCTCCGAGGCGCTGGTGGAGTACGAGACGCTGGACGCCGAGGACGTGAACATCCTCCTCCAGGGCGGCCAGCTGACCCGTGAGCGTCCGCCCCCGCGCGTCAACGCTCCGCCGAAGGCGACCGAGAAGAAGGACAAGCGGAAGATTCTCGACGCGCTCGAGGCGATTCCGACGATGGAGCCGAAGAAGGCGTAGTCACCGGCGCTCCAGTCCTGAAATGACGAAGGCCCTTCCCAGCGTACCGGGAAGGGCCTTCTGCTTTGCGGGGCCGCACTCGAAGCCCGCGCCGCTCAGGCGAGGTCGAAGAGCAGCGCCTCGACGGGCTCGGTGGCCGTGAGGACCAGCCGCGACTCGTCGGACACGGCCACGCCGTCACCGGCCTTCAACTCCACGCCGTTGAGCGTGGCCTTGCCGCGCGCCATCTGCACCCAGGCATGGCGGCCCGGAGCGAGCGTGTACTCGGCCGACTCGCCCGCGCTCAGCAGCGTGCCGTGCAGCGACACGTCCTGGTGCACGGTGAGGCTGCCCTCGCGCGCGTCGGGGCTGACCACCACCCGCCAGCGGCCCCGGCGCTCGGCCTCGGTGAACATCTTTTGCTCGTAGCCGGGCTTGAGACCCCGCTTCTCGGGGATGATCCAGATCTGCAGGAAGTGCAGCTCCTCGTCCGAGCCGTTCATCTCGCTGTGCTGCACGCCGGTGCCGGCCGTCATCCGCTGCACCTCTCCCGCGCGCAAGAGCCCGGTGCCGCCCGTGCTGTCACGGTGGGCAATGGCCCCGCTGAGGGGGTAGGTGATGATTTCCATGTCGCGGTGGGGGTGCGTGTCGAAGCCCTCGCCGGAGGTGACACGGTCCTCGTTGATGACGCGCAGGGCGCGGAAGCCCATGTTGTTGGGGTCGTAGTAGCCGCCGAACGAGAAGGTGTGGTGGGAGTCCAGCCAACCGTGGTTCGCATGGCCGCGGGCTTCAGAAGGTCGAATGGTCATCATGGTGTGCTCCTTGTCTGCGGAAGGCGTTGGCCACCAGGGCCCGTCCGTCTTCGAGAAGGAAGATGCGACAGCGTCCCCCTCCCCACCAGACGAGGAGTTGGGAACCATCGTTCCACCTATTGGACGAACGTGGAGTTCGTCTCAAGCCACCGGGCGGACGGGCCAGCGCTCCCGCAGGAAGTCCACGAAGGCCGTCACCTTGGGCGAGTCGTGGCGGCTGCTCGGGTAGACGGCGTGCACCGGCACCGTGGCCGAGCTCCAGTCGGGGAGGATGCGCTTCAGGCGCCCGCTGGCAAGGTCCTCCGCGTAGTTGAGGTTGGGCAGGAGCGCGATGCCGCCGCCCGCCAGCGTCACCGCGCGCAGCATGTCGGGCTCATTCACCGCGAGCCGCGCCCGCACGGGCACTTCCACCGTCTTGCCGCCCGAGGATAGCGCCCAGGCGTTCCGCTCCAGCGCCGTGCCGAAGAGGATGCAGTCGTGCTTCTCCAGCTCCTTCGGGGCCTTGGGCGTGCCGCGTTGCTTCAGGTAGCCGGGGGCGGCGACGACGATGTTCTCGATGTTGCCGAGCCTGCGCGCGATGAGTGACGAGTCGGCGAGGCGTCCCGCGCGCACGGCCAGGTCGAAGCCCTCTTCCATCAGGTCCACCGCGCGCTCCGTGCACACCAGCTCGAGCTGCACCTGGGGGTGGCGCTGGAGGAACTCCGAGACGAGCGGCCCCAGGCAGCCGAAAGTGAGCGGCGTGGTGACGCGGAGCAGGCCGTGCGGCGCGGTCTGCAGGCGCGTGACGGCCAGCTCCGCCTGTTCGACTTCGGCGACGATGCGGGCGGCGTGCTCGTAGTAGGCCTGCCCCGCGTCGGTGAGGCGCAGCTTGCGCGACGTGCGGTGCAGCAATTGCGCGCCGATGCGCTCCTCCAAATCCGACACCTTCCGGCTGACGGTGGACTTGGGCATCCGCAGCAGGCGCGCCGCCGAGGTGAAGCTGCCGGCCTGCACCACCCGCGCGAAGACGAGGAGCTCGTTGAGGTCCATGGCTCCGCATCTAATGCCCGGCAGCCGTCGCTTCGGCGAGAAGTTCGGCGCCGGAGTCGCGGCGTGGGGGGTAGGGTGGAGCCCGTGCATTCAGGAGCCCGCTCCCGATGATTCGTGCCCGTCCGATTGCCGTCGAAAGCCCCGAGGACCTGCGGCTGGCCTTCCGGCGGATGGGGCTGCTCACGGCCGCCCATGAGAAGCTGCTGGCGAAGCTGCCCCACGTGCAGCTGCTGCTCACCGGGCTGACGGAGGACGCGGCCCGCTTCCTCCAGTCGCGCTCCGAGGCCACCACGAACTACCCCGCCTGGATACCTGGCGACGCCCAGGCGCGTCCGGGGACGGGCCTGCTCTCGGGGCGCAGGGAGCAGCTGGAGCGGCTGGTGGCGGCGGCGCGCGCGAGGGCGGCGGCCCTGCCGGAGCTGGCCTCCGCGCTGGAGCGCGCCCTGGAGGCGGACAGGCCCCCGGCGGCGCTGGAGCTGGGCGGGCGCACCTTCGCGTGGGGCTCGCGCACCTACGTCATGGGCGTCGTGAATGTGACGCCGGACAGCTTCTCCGACGGCGGCCGCTTCTTCGACCCGGAGGCCGCCATCGCCCACGGCGTGGCGCTGGCGGAGGCGGGTGCGGATCTGCTCGATGTGGGTGGAGAGTCCACCCGCCCGGGCGCCCAGGCGGTGGGCGCGGAGGAGGAGGTGGCGCGGGTGCTGCCCGTCATCCAGGGCCTGCGCGCGCGGACGTCGGTGCCCCTGTCGGTGGACACCACCAAGGCCGCGGTGGCGCGCGAGGCGCTGAAGGCGGGGGCGCACCTCATCAACGACATCACCGGCTTCCGCTCGGACCCGGAACTGCCCCGCGTGGTGGCCGAGGCGGGGGCGGCCTGCTGCCTCATGCACATCCAGGGCACTCCGGCCACCATGCAGCAGGCGCCGCGCTACGACGACCTGGTGGACGAGGTGCTGGCCTTCCTGGAGGCCGCGGTGGCGCGGGCGGTGGCGGCGGGCGTACCGCGCGGGCGCATCCTCCTGGACCCGGGCATCGGCTTCGGGAAGACGTTCGACCACAACCTCTTCCTGCTCCGCCGCCTGGGGGAGCTGCGCGTGCTGGGGCTGCCGCTGCTGGTGGGCACCAGCCGGAAGGCCTTCCTGGGGAAGCTTACGGGGGGCAAGCCGGCCGCCGAGCGGCTGGCGGCGACGCTGGGCTCCGTGGCCACGGTGGCTGCGCTGGGCGGCGCGGACGTGGTGCGGGTGCACGACGTGGCGGAGGCCCGGGACGCCCTGACGGTGGTGGACGCCATCCGGCAAGGAATGGAGGGCGGCCTGCTCTACAGCCGGTAATTTGGTGTGGCTTTCAGTCCTCGGGGTGTGGACTTCCGGGCACCACCGGACAGCAGTCAGGGAGGCACTGTACGGCGAACATCGCTCTCATGGGACTCGCGCCGTGAGGCATCCGGAACCCCACGATGGCGTTGGTACTGATTTCGCAACCTCCTTGAGGCTGATAAGCCTGCATGCCTGGGTGGTTGCCCAGGGAGCACCGGGTCCGTAGCTTCGGGCTCGTACAGAGGGCGGGGTATAAGCCCCGACGTCGAGAGGCCGGCGCAGGCCCGGCGTGGGAAAGGTGGAGCGGCACACATGGCGTACAGGATGAATATGCCTCCCAAGGAGGAGCGGGCGTCGCAGAAGCTGTTCGGTACGGACGGCGTGCGCGGCAAGGCGAACGTCTACCCGATGACGGCCGAGGTCGCGATGCAGCTCGGGCGTGCGCTCGCGTACCTCATCCGCAACGGGCCGCACCGGCACCGCGTCATCATCGGCAAGGACACGCGGCTGTCGGGCTACATGCTCGAGCAGGCGCTCGCCGCCGGCCTCATCTCCATGGGCGTGGACGTGGAGCTCGTGGGCCCGCTGCCGACGCCGGGCATCTCCAACCTCACCACCTCCATGCGGGCGGACGCGGGCGCGGTCATCTCCGCTTCCCACAACCCGTACGAGGACAACGGCATCAAGTTCTTCTGGCGCGACGGCTTCAAGCTGCCGGACGAGACCGAAGGCAAGATTGAAGACCTGGTGTCGAGCGGCTCCATCGACTCCATCCGCCCCACGGCCACGAAGATTGGCCGGGCGTTCCGCATGGAGGACGCGCGCGGCCGCTACATCGTCTACCTGAAGGCCACCTTCCCGCGTGAGCTCACCCTGGAGGGGATGACCATCGTCGTCGACTGCGCGAACGGCGCGGCCTACAAGACGGCGCCCGCGGTGCTCGAGGAGCTGGGCGCCAAGGTGATTACGCTCGGCGTGTCGCCGGACGGCAAGAACATCAACCACAAGTGCGGCGCGCTCTACCCGGAGAGCATGTCGCGCGCGGTGGTGAAGCACGGCGCCCACCTGGGCATCGCCCTGGACGGTGACGCCGACCGCCTCATCGTCGTGGACGAGAAGGGCAAGGTGGTGGACGGCGACGCCATCATGGCCATCTGCACGGGTGAGCTGGTGGCGCGCAAGCAGCTCAAGAAGAAGACGCTGGTGTCCACGGTGATGAGCAACATCGGCCTGGAGCGCGCGGTGGCGCGCTGGGGCGTGAAGGTGGCCCGCACCCGCGTGGGCGACCGCTACGTCGTCGATGAGATGCGCCGCAACGGCTACAACCTGGGCGGCGAGCAGAGCGGCCACCTCATCTTCCTGGACCACACCACCACCGGCGACGGCACCCTCGCGGCGCTGCAGCTGCTGGCCGTCATGTGCCGCCAGGGCAAGCCGCTGAGCGAGCTGGCCTCCATCTTCGAGCCCGTTCCCCAGACGCTGGTGAACGTGGTGGTGAAGCAGAAGAAGGAACTGGGCGAGCTGCCGGAGGTGATGAAGGCCATCAAGAGCGTGGAGCAGCGGCTGGGCAACGCCGGCCGCGTGCTGGTGCGCTTCTCCGGCACGGAGCCCAAGGTGCGCGTGCTCATCGAGGGCGAGGACGCCGCCCGCAACGAGGCGTACGCCAAGGAGATCGCCCAGGCGCTCTCCAAGTCACTCAACGGCTGAAGCCGCGACTCCGAGCCATTCCGGCTGAGCCGGAACTCCGAGCCATTCCGGCTGAGCCGGAATTCTGAGCGGTTGACTTCGGGACGCCGGCCGCGAAATGAAGGGCCGGCGCGCGTACCGGGGCCATCGACAATCCCGTGACCGCGCGCCAAGCGAGGTGCGGTCGATGGGACAGCGACTGGGTGTCAACGTGGACCACGTGGCGACGCTGCGTCAGGCGCGGCGCACCACGTACCCGGATCCGGTGACGGCGGCGGCCATGGCCGAGCTGGCCGGCGCGCAGCAGATCACCATCCACCTGCGCGAGGACCGGCGGCACATCCAGGACCGCGACCTGCGCATCCTCCGCGAGACGGTGCAGACGCTGCTCAATCTGGAGATGGCGGCCACCGCGGAGATGGTGAAGATCGCCTACGAGCACAAGCCGGACGTGGTGACGTTGGTGCCCGAGCGGCGCGAGGAGCTCACCACCGAGGGCGGCCTGGAAGTCGCGGGCCAGCGCGAGCACGTCGCGAAGATCATCAAGAACCTCAAGGACGGGGAGATTGTCGTCTCGCTGTTCATCGACCCGGACCTGGACCAGGTGCGCGCGTCGCACAAGGTGAACGCGGACCGCATCGAGCTGCACACGGGCCGCTACTGCGAGGCGCGCAACGAGAAGGAGCGCGCGCGGGAATTGGCGCGCATCGTGGACGCGGCCAAGGCGGGCACGAAGCTGGGCATGGGCGTGGCCGCGGGCCACGGGCTCAACTACGACAACGTGCAGGCCATTGCCCGCATCGCCGAAATCGACGAACTGAACATCGGCCACGCGATTGTCGCGCGCGCGGTGCTGGTGGGCTTCGAGCGGGCGGTGCGGGAGATGTTGGACCTGATGCGCAACCCGGGATAGCGCGGCATGGGAATCGTCGGCCTCGGTCTCGACATCTGCTCCATCTCCCGCATCCAGCGCATCATGGAGGGCCCGCGCGCGGAGGCCTTCCTGAACCGCGTGTACACGGAAGCCGAGCGGGCGCTGTGCGGCGGTCGGCACGACGCGGCCAGCGCGTACGCGGCGCGGTGGGCCGCGAAGGAAGCGCTGGTGAAGGCGCTGGGCGCGCCGCCGGGCATCCGATGGAAGGACATGGAGGTGCGGAGGGACGGCGGGCCGCCGTACTTCGCCCTCTCCGGCGTGGCGCGCGAGGTGATGGAGGCGCGGGGGCTGGAGGCCTTCCTCGCGCTGTCGCATGACGCCGGCGTGGCCGCGGCCACGGTGGTGCTCCAGAAGAAAGGGGAGTGAGCCATGTTGCGCGTCCTCACCGCAGCCCAGATGCGTGAAGCCGAGCAGGCCGCCGAAGCGCGTCACGGGATGCCCTCCGCGCTGCTGATGGAGAACGCGGGGCGCGGGCTCGCGGAGGTGGCCCGGAGCGTGGCCGGCCCGGACGGGCGCTTCACGGTGCTGTGCGGCCCGGGGAACAACGGCGGAGACGGGCTGGTGGCGGCGCGCTTCCTCCAGGAGGGTGGGGCTCGCGTCTCCGTGGCGCTGGTGGGCGACGCGGCGAAGCTGACGCCCGAGGCGAAGCGGAACCTGGAGGCGCTGAAGGGCTTCGGGGTGGTGCCTCGCGCGCTGGCGTCGCTGGCGGAGTCGGGGCACGGCGATGTGGTGGTGGACGCGCTGTTCGGCACGGGGCTGAGCCGTGCGCCGGCGGGGGAGTTCTCGGCGGCAATTGGCGCGATTGCGCGCTGGCGGCACGCGGGGGCGAAGGTGGTGGCGGCGGACGTGCCCTCGGGGTTGCAGAGCGACACGGGCGAGCCCTTCTCGCCGTGCGTGGAGGCGGATGTCACGGTGGCCTTCGGCTTCCTCAAGCCGGGGCAGGTGCTGGAGCCCGGGGCCTCGCTGTGCGGGCGCGTGCAGCGGGTGGACATCGGCATGGGCGGCGAGGCCGCGAAGGACCTGTCCGGCCCGAGGCTCTTCGTGGTGGAGGAGGCGGACGCGCGCGGCACGCTGCCGGTGCGCCGCGCGGACTCGCACAAGGGCACCTACGGGCACGTGCTGGTGGTGGCGGGGAGCCGGGGCAAGTCGGGCGCGGCGGCGCTGGTGGCGAAGGCGGCACTGCGCTCGGGCGCGGGGCTCGTCACGGTGGCGGCGCGCGGGGATGCGCTGGACACGATTCAGTCGCACTCGGCGGAAATCATGGGCACGCCCCTGGACGGCTCGGGGCCGCTGGGGATGAGTGACCTGGACGCGCTGCTGGCCGCGGCCGAGGGCAAGGATGCGCTCGTCATCGGGCCCGGCATTCCGCGCGGGCCGGAGACGGGGACGCTGATTGGCGAGCTGCTGTCACGGCTGGAGTTGCCCGCGGTGCTGGACGCGGATGCGCTCAACGCGGTGGCCACGGACTTGTCCGTGCTGCGGCGGGCGAAGGCGCCGGTGGTGCTCACGCCGCACCCGGGCGAGATGGCACGGCTGACGGGGAAGTCGACGAAGGAAGTCCAGTCGCGTCGGCTGGAGGTGGTGAAGCAACTGGCCACGGCGCTCGGGGTGACGGTGGTGCTGAAGGGCGACCGGACGCTGACGGCCCATCCGGATGGACGCGTGTTCATCAACACCACGGGGAACCCGGGCATGGCCACGGGCGGCTCGGGGGATGTGCTGTCAGGCATCACGGGTGCGCTGCTGGCGCAGGGCTTCCCGGTGCCGGAGGTGGTGTGGACGGCGGTGTACGCGCACGGGCTCGCGGGCGACCTGGTGGCGGCGCGGCGGGGGCAGCTCGGGTTGATTGCCGGAGACCTGGTGGAGCAGGGGCTCTGTGATTTGTGGGTCCGGTGGGGGCGATGAGCACCGCAACGCGTGTGAAGTCAGTGCGGATGTCGTCACCGGAGGAGACGCATGCCCTGGGCGTGCGGCTGGGCGGGCTGCTGCGGCCGGGGGACTTCGTGGGGTTGATTGGCGACCTGGGCGCGGGGAAGACGCACCTGGTGCGCGGCGTGGCCGAGGGCGCGGAGGTGCCTCGCTCGGAGGTGGCCAGCCCCACGTTTGCGATTGTGTATCCGTACTCGGGAAGGATTCCGCTGTACCACGCGGACCTGTACCGGCTGACGAGCTACGACGACCTGTACTCCACCGGCTTCCTGGACATGGTGGAGACCGGGGACGGTGCCTCGCTGGTGGAGTGGCTGGACCGGATTCCGGCCGCCGCGCCTCGTGAGCACCTGCGCGTGACGCTGAAGCATGGGAGCGGAGACGTGCGCGAGCTCACGGCGGAGGCGTTCGGTGAGCGGCCCGCGGAGCTGCTTGAGGCGTGGTTACTACCCAAATGCTAGCTCGTTCCTATCAACAGGATCACTGGGCTGATACTTCTAGTGGACGAACTAGATGAGAGTCGGCGGTATTTTTAGAGGAGGTGAGGCAATGCTGGCTTGCGATGCTTCGGAATGAAACGCTATCGGCCCGGTGCGATACTGATTGCAGATAGCTAGATGAGAAGCGGATCAAGGCAGGACTGATGCGCCCCTCGACCGAACTTACTGACACGTATTAGGCTAGGGCCATGGATGCCCCTGAGCCGAAACTGGACCTACTCAAGGCCGCTGAGCGCGCCCTCAATGAACTCGACCCTATTGTTGAGAGAATTCTCATTGACAGCCCTTGGTTCAAGCCCTTTGCGCCGCACGCTATAACTCCCGACTCGATCGGTGCCCACTTTTTGGACGTAGACGAAGCGTCGATCACCAAGGCCATTGATTCTCTCCTAAAGTCCGGATTGGTCTTGCCGAGCACCAACTCGATCATCAAGGCGGAGTACCGAGCATCGCCCTTAGGCCTGATTCTTCGTGAGCAGTTGATGCGAAAGCGCAAGCTTCGGCATCCTGCTCTTATTCATCAAAAGGACCATTCTCTCGAATCTCTTGTTGTTGCACTGTTGATGGTGCCGCTGATACGAAATCAAGTGATCAGTGGCGGCTTTCTGGCCGAATCCAATACAAAGACAGACTCGTACCTCTGCTTTTACCTTGATGCATTTTCAGCCGCCGACGTGCGCTCCGCTTGTAGTGGCTTATTGGCAAAAGGCCTCCTTGCCTGGGAAACAGGGCGGCCCTACATAAATGGAGAGCCGGTAACGGGGCGTGAGATTTCGCCACGGGGTCAGCGCGAGTACTACAATCGAATCGCGCGCGAACTTCAGCTTGAGCCGGGAAGATCGATCTTGGATAGGGTTGCAGATCAGCGCGAGCATCGCGAGCATATTGCCCTGTTTTGGATTTGGCAGGCGGACTACCCAATGTCGCGCAAACAAATAAATAAGGCACTGGAAGATGTTGCTCGCATTCTCAATGAAACGCTAGCGCTGAAGGCGCCGTTCATTGTGGCCTCTGCTGTTGATCCGGGGGGTGGTGCCGTTAGGATTGATAGTCAACTTTTCGAGAAGATTCGCGCAGCAGACTTCGTCATTGCGGATTTGACGCCGGTCGGCCGCCTCCATGGCCGACTGTTGCCCAATCCGAACGTCTTAATCGAGGTCGGATTTGCATTGGCGGCAAAAGATCCGGATCAGGTGATTCTCGTTGCTGCAAATCGAGATAAAAACGCCCTTCCCGGTGGCGAGGATGTCGCACACGAATACCCATTTGATATTGCGAATGTTCATCGAATTAACTACGAAAAGCCGGCAGACCTGAAGCGGCGATTAGTTGAGGAGTTTCGTGTCGCTTTGGGTAGACGAGGCCTGCTGGAGGAGCAGGGCAGTAATTGATTTGAACGTGGCCATGCTGGGGTGCGCCATCAAAAACAAGCCCCGCATTTGTGGTTCGCAACAATCCACATGCGTGGAATAGCCAGCGGGAGAGCTGAGCGGACGCTAGCTAATGGCGCTGGCGCATTTGACGCGGCGACTCTTCGCAACGTGCCGTTCGTGGGCGCCCTATGGAGTTGTTTACATCGCCGTTGTTATCGGCGGGCCATGACGACGCCATCACTTACACAGGGGCGGGACGTGAAGTGCCAGCCCACCTGGATGCGGGGGGCCACCAACTCGTGCAGACGCAGCAGCCAGCGATGGGCGTCTTCCACCGACCCTCGCCCGCCCACCGTGGGCAAGCAGGTGGCGGTGGTCCGCAGGTGGTGACCCCACACGAGGCAGGCTCGCACCTCGCTCATATGAGGGCTGCCGGACTCCAGTCGGGTCGGGCTGGCAGCCCTCATCCGGTCTCGCACATGTGACTCGAAGTCCGGGTCCCGCAGGAGCAGAGCCACCGTGAGCTGCGCAAGGACCGGGCTCCACACGTCCAGGCGGTTCCACAGCGCGGTCAGGGGGCTCGCGCCCGCTCCACCAAGCACCATGGCCACCGCCGCCAGCAGGTGAAGCCGCCAGTCCGACGCCTTCAACATCGCGCACAGCTCCGCATCCAGGTCGGAGCTGGCGTCCACGCCCGCCTCGATGTGCAGCAGGTCCTCCTGCGTCCTGAGCCCGAGCAGCGCCATGCTCCGACCGCGCATGCCACAAACGAGAATGAACGGCTCGATGAAGGACGGATAGCCCTGCCGCCGCGCCTCCGAGGCGAAGTCCCGGTAGCCGTAGGGATACACACGCGGCGGATCGAACCGGGCGCACGTGAGGAGCGCTTCCTCCAAGTCACACAGGAACAGGCTCGCATCCCGCAGGTCCGCGTTGCGCGAGTCCGCCTTGAACAGCGTCGCCCTGTCGAGTCGCGCATCGCGCAGGTGCGCGCGACGGAAGGAGCCTCGCGCCAGGTTGGAGGCCGTGAGCACCGCGCCCTCCAGGAACGCGTCGTTCCAGCACGTCTCCAGGGCCACGCATGCGGACAGATTCGCTCGCTCCAGCCGGGCCTGTCGCAGCGAGGCCCCCGACAGCGTCGCCAGCTCCAGCCGCGCGTCCTGAAGACCGCAGTCCTCCAGTTGAGCGCCGTCCAGCCGCGCCCTCACGAGGTCCGCTCCAGGGAACTCCTCTTGCGTCAGGTCGATGCCGCGCAGGTCGCCCAGGTTGTCACCCAGTGCCTCCGTGCCGGGGAACCCGGCCAGCACCTCGCGCCACGGGCCTCGCAGGCCCGACTCGATGAGCTGCTCGCGCCGGCGCTGACCGTCAGGGGTCTTCCAGCGCGCGGCAAGTGCCTCCGCGCGCGGGGATGCGTGACTCACGCCGCGTTGAGCGGAGCGCCCGGATTCACGGGCGGGAACAAGTCGCCCCCGGCCAGCTCCTGCACGCGCCAGCGGTGGAAGACGAGGCGCGCGTCCACGCCGATGACGTCATCCTCCTCCACCTGCGCCCAGTACGGCCCGCCGCACAGCGACTCGCTCGCGACGATGAACTGCGGCACCTGCGTGCCCACCTGCGGCAGCGTCGCCGTCCCCCCGCACGTCGGCCCCGTGGACACGAGGAGCGTGCGGTTGCGGCGCGAGGCCACCATCACCTCGCCATTGGTGACGAGGAAGTTCATCGCCGAGGGCCCACCCTCCACTCCGGGCCGGTCCGTGAGCGCCGCCACCAGCGACATCGTCTCCGCCACCGCGCGGGCCACGCCCTCCACGGGAGCCGAGTGCTCGAGCGAGTGCCGGGCCGCCAGGCGGGTGAGGAAGAGGTAGAAGCAGCGCTCGCTGTCCGTGGTGCCCTTGATGTGGCCGCGCAGGCTCGGGCTGATGAGCGCTTCCACGGCCGACCGGTGCTTCGCGAACTCGCGCAGCGTCCCGTTGTGGCCGAAGGACCAGCGGCCATGGTGGAAGGGGTGCGAGTTGCGCAGCTCCACCGCGCCCACCGACGCGAGGCGGATGTGCGCCACCACCGTGTGAGACGACACACGGCTGCTCACCCGCTCGAAGTCAGGGTCGCTGTGCGCGGGCCCCACACCGTGGGCCACCAGCGGCAGCGGCTCCGCGCCGTAGGCGGCGATGCCCCACCCATCCTTGTGCTCGCGCGACTGGATGAGGAGCGAGTTCTTCTCCGTCACCAGGGCGGGGTGGACTGCAGCGGGCGTCGATGAACGAAATCCAAAGAGTCGGCACATGGCTAGCGGCAGGTATTTATACAGCCCGGCCCCGACGAGAAGTTCTCGTGTCTCACCGGAATACGTCGCCTGTCATAGCGACGCCAATTCACGCGCAGGAATTCATCTCCTGCCGGACGACGACGCGCCCGGTTTTCACCACCACACGCGCGTGCCCTACCCCTAGATGGTAGGGCAGATGACGGTACGAGGCACAGTTGAAGACCACCAGGTCGCCTGGATCTCCCACTGCCAACCGTCCATGTGTTTGCAGCCCCAAGGAATGCGCGGCCCCGCGGGTGGCTGCCCAGTACGCCTCCGCGGCGCTCAGCCCGTTTTCGAGACACGCCAGGCCCAGCACCAAGGCCACGTTTTCACTCATGGCCGAGCCAGGATTTACGTTTGAACCCAAAGCAACGTTGATACCTGCGTCACGCAACCTGCGCCCGGGGGCATAGGGGCGCATGCGCAGGAACAGCGTGGAGGTGGGCACGAGTACGGCGGAGACATTCGCCTCGGCGAGCGCGCGCAGGCCCGAGTCCGTCACCTGTTCCAGGTGGTCGGCCGTCGCGGCTCCCAGCTCCGCCGCGAGCTCCGAGGCGCCACAGGCGGTGAGCTGGTCCGCGTGCAGGCGGGGCACCATGCCCAGCGCGCGGGCGGCGGTGAGGATGCGGCGGGCCTCGTCCACGGTGAAGGCGCTCTCCTCCGCGAACACGTCGCAGAAGCGCGCCAGCCCCTCGCTCGCCACGGCGGGGATGATTTCGTCGATGCACAGCCGGACGTAGTCCTCGCGCCGGCCGCGGTACTCCTCCGGAATCGCGTGCGCGCACAGCAGCGTGGGCACCAGCTCCACCGGCGTCAGCCCCGCCAGCCGGCGCACCACGCGCAGCATCTTCAGCTCGTTCTCCAGGTCGAGCCCGTAGCCGCTCTTCACCTCCGCCACCGTCACGCCGTGCGCCATCAGCCGGTGCAGGCGGGGCAGGGCGAGCTTCACCAGTTCGTCCTCGCTGGCGGCGCGCGTGGCGCGCACCGTGCTGACGATGCCGCCACCCGCCTTGGCGATCTCCAGGTACGTGGCGCCCTGGTTGCGCAGGTCGAACTCCGCGGAGCGCTCTCCGGCGAAGACGAGGTGCGTGTGCGGGTCCACGAAGCCGGGCCCCACGAAGCCGCCGCGTGCGTCCACGACTTCGGTGCCGCCATCCACCGCGCCCTCGGGCAGCTCGGACTCCGGCCCCACGTAGGCGACGCGGCCCGCGCGCAGGCCCACGCAGGCGCCGGGGCGTGGGGTGAGGGCCGTCTCGGCCTTCTCGCGGTGGGTGCCCTCCAGCGTGAGCACCTCGGAGGTGTTGCGGACCAGCAGCTCCAACGGACCCATGTGTCAGCGACCTCCGCGCACGCCCATGATGGGGACGTTCCAGCTCGCCCCCTCGTGAATCTTCGCCCGGCCGAAGCCGCCGGACAGCTCCACGTTGTCCAGCCAGCCCCAGGTGAAGCGCGCCGCCACCACGCCGCCGTAATACACGGCCGTGTCCGTCTGCCCGTGCGAGGCCATCCCCTGCCACGAGAAGAAGGGCACCAGCCCCAGCGACACGCCCTTCTCCGGCTGGAGCGTGAAGGCGCACGACGCCTCCGCGCCAAAGATGCTCCCGGGGCCGCCTCGCGTGTTGAGCCCGAAGTCCGTGGCCCCGCGCAGCGCCACCGCGGGAGCCAGGCCCAGCTGCTCCGAGCCCACGTAGTACGAGGCCCCCGCGTACAGGCCGTAGCCCGGAATGGGCAGCGGCAGGAAGAACTCGCCCTGGAGGCCGGTGTGCAGGTGCAGCCGCTCCGTCAGGGGCCACGTAATCGCCGCATCCAGCGCCATGCCCCACTGCTGCGTGGAGAAGCTGGCGTCGTCCCCACGGAACCGGTCCGACTCGTTGATGAACTGCTGAGAGCCGGCGGTGGGCGCGCTCAGCCGGGGGCCGGTGCGCACCCCCAATTGGGCGAGGTTCTTGTCCGGCGACCCGGGCCCCAGGCGCATCACCATGGGGCCCATCGCAGTGGGGGCACAACCCGCCAGCGCACCGAGCGCGGTGGCCAGCAGCAGGAGGAGGGACCTCGAGTGCATCCGGTGCATGGCGGGCTCCTGGCTCAGGTGGTGATGCCGGGAATTTTCACGCCGCGCTCTTTCGCCACCTCGATGGCCTCCGGGTAGCCCGCGTCCGCGTGGCGCAGCACGCCCATGCCGGGGTCGCTCGTCAGCACGCGCTCGATGCGGCGCGCGGCCTCGGGCGTGCCGTCCGCGACGATGACCTGGCCGGCGTGCAGCGAGTAGCCCATGCCCACGCCGCCGCCGTGGTGGAAGGACACCCACGAGGCGCCATTCACGGCGTTCACCAGCGCGTTGAGGATGGGCCAGTCCGCCACCGCGTCCGTGCCGTCCTTCATCGCCTCCGTCTCGCGGTTGGGCGACGCCACCGAGCCGCAGTCCAGATGGTCTCTGCCGATGACGATGGGGGCCTTCACCTCGCCCTTGCGCACCATCTCGTTGAAGGCGAGGCCCGCCTTCGCGCGCTCGCCGTAGCCGAGCCAGCAGATGCGCGCCGGCAGGCCCTGGAACGCGATGCGCTCGCCCGCCATGTCCAGCCAGCGCTGCAGCGAGGCCTTCTGGGGGAACAGCTCGCGCACCACGCGGTCCGTGCGGCGGATGTCCTCCGGGTCTCCGGAGAGCGCCACCCAGCGGAACGGGCCCATGCCCTCGCAGAAGAGCGGGCGGATGTACGCGGGGACGAAGCCGGGGAACTCGAAGGCGTTCGCCATGCCGCCCAGCTGCGCCTGGCCGCGCAGGTTGTTGCCGTAGTCGAACACATGACTGCCGGCGCGCTGGAAGTCGTTCATCGCCTCCACGTGCATGATCATCGACTCGCGGGCGCGGCGGACGTAGCCCTCCGGGTCTCTCTTGCGCAGCTCGGCGGCGGCCTCCAGGGACAGGTCCGTGGGGATGTAGCCGTTGAGCGGGTCATGCGCGCTCGTCTGGTCGGTGACGAGGTCCGGTTTGATTCCGCGGCGGTACAGCTCGCGGAACACCGAGGCCGCGTTGCCGATGACGGCGATGGAGCGGCCGATGCGCTTCTGCTGCGCGTCCTTCGCCAGCGCGAGCGCCTCGTCCAGGTCCTTGGCGACGACGTCCAGGTAGCGCGTCTCCACGCGGCGCTGGGCGCGGGTGGGGTCGATCTCCACGCCGAGGAACACGGCGTTGTTCATGGTGGCGGCCAGCGGCTGCGCGCCGCCCATTCCGCCCAGACCGCCGGAGAGCACGAGGCGCCCGGCCAGGTCCTCGCTGCCGAAGTGGAAGCGGCCGGCGGCGGCGAACGTCTCGTAGGTGCCCTGGAGGATGCCCTGCGTGCCGATGTAGATCCACGAGCCCGCGGTCATCTGGCCGTACATCATCAGGCCCTTCTTCTCCAGCTCGTTGAAGTGCTCCCAGTTGGCCCAGTGGCCCACGAGGTTGGAGTTGGCGATGAGCACGCGCGGCGCGTCCGGATGCGTGCGCATGACGCCCACGGGCTTGCCGGACTGGACGAGCAGCGTCTCCTCGTCACCCAGGCTCTGGAGGCTGGAGACGATGCGGTCGAAGGAAGGCCAGTCGCGGGCGGCCTTGCCGGTGCCGCCGTAGACGACGAGGTCCTCGGGACGCTCGGCGACGTCCGGGTCGAGGTTGTTCATCAACATCCGGAGCGCCGCCTCCTGGACCCAGCCCTTGCACGAGAGGGTGGAACCACGGGCGGCACGGATGACGCGGGACATGTACGAACTCCTGGGGTGTGGCTGACGGAAAGGCCCGGCACACTACCCGAACCCGCGCGGCGGGGGCACAGCGCGGTGAGGCCTCGTTGCCGGAGGTCTTCACCCACTCGGAACCACCCCGTCCCAGGAGGGGCGTCCTCCCGGGATGGTGCGCGGTGCGTCACCTCAGGAGTGCAGCTCGCGGTCGTCGCCCGTGTCGGCCCCGGGTTGCTGCACGGGCTCCTGCGAGGCCTGGCGGTGCAGGGCGCCCTCGGCCCGGTTGATGCGGATGTTGTTGGTGACCTCCTTCACGCCGAGTACCTCCTCGGCCAGGTCCTCGATGGCGCGCTTCTCGTCGCGGCTGCGCACCGTGCCGGACAGCGTCACGAGGCCGTCCTTCACCTTCACGTCCACGTCCTCGGCATCAATCCACCCCTGCATCAGCCGGTCGCAGAGGTCCGCGCGGATGCGGTCGTCCCCGCGCTGGTAGCTCTTCGGGCCGCGACCCGTCGACGTGGGCCGCGCGTGAGGCGTGGCGGAGCGCGAGGTGCCGCCCATGTAGCCGCCGTGGCCCATCTCATGGTCATCCCGGCGCGACGGGCTGGTGCCGTAGCCCATGCGGGGCGGTGCCATGTTCTCCACACCCGGACCATGGCCTCCGGGCTCGGTGCCGCCGAAGCGCGTGTCCTCCTCGGCCACGCGCTCGGCGCCACGCCTCATGGCGCGCTCGCTGTAGCCGAGGTCGCGGCCGAGGGGACGCCGTGACTCCCGAGGCTCCCGCGTGTCTTGGCCATACCGCCCGCGCTCCGGACCGCTTCGCCCCACGCTCCTTCCGTAGCGCGGGTAGTCGCGGCCGCCGCCCGCCTCTCCCGGCTCGCCCGCGTCGAGGCCGTAGCTCCCCGGGCTGTACCGGTCCGTGTCGCCTTGCAGGCTCGTGGAGCGGGTGCGGTCCCCATAGCGACGCGGACGCTCACGCTCCTCACGTTCTTCGTCCTGGAAGGCACGGTAGGTACCGCTCGGGCTGTAGCCCGGACGCCGGGCGATGCGCTCGGGGTCGAACTCGCGTGCGCGGCGGTCCACTTCACGGTCGCGGTTGAAGTCCCGGCCATACTCCTGCGCGCGGTCCAGCTCACGGGCCGCGCGGCCGAAGTCCCGGTCCATTTCGTACTCCCGCTGATCCCGGTCACCCTCCATGGAGCGGAAGCTCCGGTCCCATTCGAAGTCGCGGGAGGGGTCCGCGCGTCGGGCGTCCCGGTCCTGGTCGGGAACGTCGCGGCGGAAGCTCCGGCGCACGTTCTCGGCCATGTCCCGGGCATCGCGCTCGCTCACGCCCATCCGCTCGGGGCCTCGCTCGTAGCCGTGCTCGTCCCAGTCACGCTGGCGGTCCCGCTCATATTCCCCGCGCCGGCCCGCCTGGTACTCCTCCGCCTGCCCCCTGCGCAGCTCCCTGTCCTCCGGCCGCCGCCCCCGGTCGTCGTCACGTCTGCCGTTCATCGCGTCGCCTCCTTACGTGTCGCGTTCGCCTTGGCTCCGACTCCAGACGTTTTTGACCCTGAGTGGTCCCGGCAATGCGCCCCTGCCATGTCCGCAGCCCCGACAGGCATGCACCTCGCCGCACCGCGCTGGGGCCGTCTGGGAATGACTGGAGGGGTGCCTCTCACCGGCCGCACCCCGGGTATGGGCTTGGAGTCCTGGAGGAGGGTGGTGCCTCGGGCACTCGCCCGCGCCCCGGGAGGGGTAGACTCGCGCGCGCCACGGCCGGGCAGCCGGCCGTCGGGCGCCTGGAGGGCGTGTCATGGCGGATGGACATCGGAACGAGCAGGAGCCGCGAGAGGCCACGGGAGCGACGCTCGCCCCCGTGCCGCCGAGCGCCCAGCCGCCCGAGGAGCCGCTTCCTCCCCGCGTGGGCCCGATGTCCGAGGTGGCCGGCGGCCTTCCCGCCGTGGTCTCCACGATGAAGCACGCCTTTAGCGAGATGGGCCCGGTGCGAGGCACCCGGCTGCTGCTCAAGGTGAACCAGCAGCACGGCTTCGACTGCCCGGGCTGCGCGTGGCCGGACCCGGGGCACCGCTCGGTGGCGGAGTTCTGTGAGAACGGCGCGAAGGCCGTGGCGGAGGAGGGGACGACGGCGCGCGTGACGCCGGACTTCTTCCAGCAGTGGAGCGTGGCCGCGCTGTCCCAGCAGACGGACCACTGGCTGGGCAAGCAGGGGCGCCTCACGCACCCCATGGTGCTGCGCGAGGGCGCCACGCACTACACGCCCATCTCCTGGGACGACGCCTTCGCGCTGGTGGCCGAGGAGCTGAACGCGCTCGGCACTCCGGACGCGGCGTGCTTCTACACGTCCGGGCGCACGAGCAACGAGGCCGCGTTCCTCTACCAGCTCTTCGTGCGGCAGTTCGGCACCAACAACCTGCCGGACTGCTCGAACATGTGCCACGAGTCCAGCGGCACGGCGCTCTCGGAGACGGTGGGCATTGGCAAGGGCACCGTCACGCTGGAGGACTTCGACAAGGCCGACGCCATCTTCGTCATCGGCCAGAATCCGGGCACCAACCACCCGCGCATGCTGTCGTCGCTCCAGGCTGCCGCGCGCCGGGGCTGTGAAATCGTCAGCATCAACCCGCTGCCGGAGACGGGGCTCAACCGCTTCAAGCACCCGCAGGAGGTGCTGCACCTCTTCGGTTCCGGCACGGCCCTCAACACCCTGTTCCTCCAGGTGCGCATCAACGGCGACGTGGCCCTGTTGCAGGGACT
Source organism: Pyxidicoccus caerfyrddinensis (assembly GCF_010894405.1). Taxonomy (GTDB): domain Bacteria; phylum Myxococcota; class Myxococcia; order Myxococcales; family Myxococcaceae; genus Myxococcus; species Myxococcus caerfyrddinensis. The sequence continues at coordinate 156,165 of NZ_JAAIYA010000027.1, read as the reverse complement.
GGGCAAGGCGCTGCTGGAGATGGAGGACGAGAAGCCGGGCACGGTGGTGGCGCGCGCGTTCATCGAGGAGAAGACGCTCGGGTTCGACGCGTGGGCGGCCGGGCTCCGCGCGGTGAAGTGGGAGGACGTGGTCGAGGGGAGCGGGGTGCCGCGCGAGCAGCTTGTCGCGGCGGCGGAGATCCTCGCGCGCTCGGAGCGCACCATCTACTGCTGGGCCATGGGGCTCACCCAGCACAAGAACGCGGTGGCCAACATCCAGGAGGTCGTCAACCTGGCGCTGCTGCGCGGGAGCATCGGCAAGCCCGGCGCGGGACTGTGCCCGGTGCGAGGCCACAGCAACGTGCAGGGCGACCGCACCATGGGCATCTGGGAGCGGCCGAAGGAAGCGTTCCTCGATGCGCTGTCGCGGGAGCTCGGCTTCGAGCCCCCGCGCCACCACGGCATGGACACGGTGGACACCCTCCGCGCCATGCACGACGGGCGGGTGAAGGTGTTCTTCGCGCTGGGCGGCAACTTCCTCTCCGCGACGCCGGACACGGAATTCACCGCCGAGGCACTGCGCCGCACGCGGCTCACCGCGCACGTGTCCACCAAGCTCAACCGCGCGCACCTGGTCCATGGGCGTCGGGCGCTCATTCTTCCGTGCCTGGGCCGCACCGAGCATGACGTGCAGGCGGGCGGCGCGCAGTTCGTCACCGTGGAGAACTCCATGGGCGTCGTCACCGCGTCGCGCGGCGCGGTGGCCCCGGCGTCGGAGCACCTGCTCAGCGAGCCCGCCATCGTCGCGAGGCTGGCGACGGCAGTGCTCGGGGAACGCTCGACGGTGCGGTGGTCCTGGCTGGCGGAGGACTATGACCGCGTGCGCGAGCTCATCTCCCGCGTCATTCCCGGCTTCGAGGACTTCAACCGGCGCGTGCGCGAGCCCGCGGGCTTCTCCCTGCCCAACGGCCCGCGCGAGGGCCGCTTCACCACGGCGACCGGCAAGGCGCATTTCACGGTGCACGAGCTGCCCCGGCTGGAGCTGGCACCCGGGCAGTTGCTGATGATGACGATTCGCACCCACGACCAGTTCAACACCACGGTGTACGGACTGGATGACCGCTACCGGGGCATCCGCAACGGGCGGCGCGTGGTGCTGCTGCACCCGGCGGACATCAAGGAACTGGGCCTGAAGGAAGGACAGGTGGTGGACCTGACCAGTCACTTCCAGGGTGAGACGCGCGTGGCGCTGCGGTTCCGGGTGGTGCCGTACAACATTCCCCGCCGGTGCGCGGCCACGTACTTCCCGGAGGCCAATGTGCTGGTCCCCGTGGACAGCTTCGCGGAGAAGAGCCGCACGCCCACGTCGAAGTCGGTGGTCATCACCCTGTCCCCGTCCGCGGACGCGGGGCCGGCCTCGTGAGGCGCCATGCTGCTTCCGTCCGCTGACACAGGCTGGCCGGAGTCGCTCCGGCCGCTCTACGAAGGGGTGACGGGGACGCCCGCAGCGGAGGCACTGTCCGCGTCCGCGCAGTGGCGCGAGTCCTTCGCGCAGTGGGTGCGCGGGGCCTCGCTGGAGGAGCGCACCCGGGCCGGGTCCGCGGCGTGGGCGCGGCTGGACGCTGGTGAGCGGACGCCCGCGGAGTTGCTGTTCCTGCTGTCGTCGTGCGGTGAGCTGCTGTGGCCGTACGAGGCTCCACCGTCCGGGCTGCTGCATCGCTTGCGGTGGCGGCAAGAGTCGGTGCTGGGCGCGCTGCAGGAGGCGGGAGATGCAGAGGGCGCGGCGCGGGTGCGGAAGGAGACGGATGCCGTCGTCTCCACCGTGCTCACGCGCTACCTGAAGCGGCATCCAGAGTCGCTGCTGTCGCTGGTCGGGGATACGCAGTGCACGTTCGACGGGCGGGCGCTGCGCTTCGAGCACTCGGTGGAGGTGGACCTCAAGCAGGTGCTCGGGCCCGGGGCGAAGTCGATTGGCCTGCTCGAACAGTTGCGGGCGCTGCTGCCCACGACTCCCGAGGAGGGACGGACGCGGCTGGCGGAGTTCATCCGCACGCGGGCCGCGCGCATTCCATGGCGCGAGGCCTCGGAGGTGCTGGCCGAGCGGCTGTTCACGCTGGCCACATCACCCGAGGGCCGCAGTGGAATGAGCGGCTTCCTGGCGTGTTACCCGAGCGGGCGCAAGGAGCCTGATTGGTGCGCTCGCGCGGGGCTGTTGCTGTCTCGGACGCTGGAGGTCGGCGGGCCGCCGGAGGTGGTGGAGAACCTCTGCGAGCTGCTGGCGCGCTTCGATGCGCCGCCCGTGGATGGCCTGCGCGGCGCGCTTGGCGCGCTGGTGGGCGGAGACTTCGAGTCCACGGCGAACCTGGAGCCCGTGCGCTTCGTGCTCGACCACTGCCACGCCACGCTGCGCAAGGGCGAGCCCGGCCTGGTGCTGGCGCTGCTGTGGCTGGAGGAACGGTTGTTCCGCGCGGCGGTGCGGCGGGGCCTGCCGGACGCCTTCGAGCGCCGGAGCCGCGTGAAGCTGAAGCCGTGGGCCTCGGAGTTCGACCATCTGTGTTGGCTGGCGGAGGAGTGTGCGGAGCTGTGGCCCCGGTTCGCTGTGGGTGGTGTGCGGCCCGGGATGGATGAGCTGGCGGCGTGGCGGCAGGAGGTGTCCGCGCGCATGGGGCGCAAGCCCGTGCTGCGCAAGGCGGCGATTGAGTTCTTCCTGTGGTGCGCGCCGGATGCGGCGTCGTCCGAGGCGGAGCTCACGGTGCTCGCGCTGGTGCGCACGGAGACGGACAAGCGGCTGGTTCGGAAGCTGAAGGAGCATCCGTCGTCGCGCGTGCGGTTCCGGGTGAGAACGCTGCAGGCGTGGTTGCAGGGGAGCGGGAAGGGTGGGGCGGCGTCTTCCGGGGAGCCTTCCGCGAGCCCGGGGCCGGCCACGCTGACCGAGGCGCTGCGGCATCTGCATGTGACGCGCGCCGTGCCGCTGGGTGGACGCACGTGGCTGCGGGACCGGGATTTGGAAGAGCTGTTGTTCGGCGCCATGTCACGCGTGGAGGCGGGGTTCGCCGCGCGCTACCCGGAGCGGTTCCGCGAGGACACGGCCGAGCTGGTCGCGGACCTGCTGGAGGGACTGCGCGTCGAGTTGAAGCGCGTGAAGGCGGACCTGTCCGCGATGCTGGCGCAAGGCCAGGCGGCTCCGCTGGAGCTGGGATTCACGGTGCGACGGATGCGCCCGGCACCGGATGGGGAAGTGGTAGCAATTGACGACGCCGTTCCTCTGTCCCTCGCGGAGGCGGACGATGGGACTGTTGTCCCGAGCGTGCCGGAGTTGGAGGTCCCTCCCATCACTGCACTTCAAAGCGAGCCCGTCGAGCTGGAGACGCCTGCCATTGCAGCGCCGCGTGGAGGGGGCCGAGCGGCGCGGGAGGCGACGCCGCCATCCATGCCGCGCCCGCCGGGCGTGGAAGTAGCTTTCATTCTCAAGGTGAACGTGGACGGCTTCATCCGCACGGAGCGGGTGGCCTTCGTGCAGGTGGTGAAGCTGGAGCAGCGAGGGGAAGGGCAGTGGCTGCAGGCGTTCCGGCTCGGGCGCGAGCACCTGGACGCGCTGTTGCTGCGGACCGATGCGGCGTTCTGCCTGTTCCTGACGCCTCCGTTTCCCCGGGCAGAATGCTGGATGGTGCCGGCACGGCTGGCGCGTGGCTTGACGGAGTCACACCGCTCCCTGTCCGGTGTCCCACGCGACGGTGTACAGCGGGTGGCCCGTTCGTTGTCGCAGTGGCTGGTGGGCGAGCTGCTGGGACTGTGGTCAGGCGATGAGCGTCCCGAAGTCCTGGCCCGGGCCAGGGCGGAGCAGGGGGGCCCGGACTTCGTCGTGGAATGGGTCCTCGGCTGAGGACGCCCTGACTGAAGGAGCTGTGTCTGCCCAAGCGCCTCGTCAGCCGGCTCTCGGGGCCAGTTCTTTGGCCGTCTCGATGAACAGGCGCAAGGGCCCCGAGCGCTGTGCCCGGCTGGGGAAGTAGAGGAAGAAGCCGGGCACGGTGGGCGCATACGCCTCGAGCACCGGGACGAGGCGGCCGGCGCGCAGCTCCTCCTGCACCGCCGGCTCGAAGGCATACGCCAGACCCAGCCCCTCGGCCGCCAGCCTGGCGCTGGTCAGCTCGTCGTTCGTGGTGATGCTGCCGCGTGCCGGGACGCGCCACGTCCTCCGCCCGCGCTCGAGCTCCCAGGCGTACGGGCTGCCGGTGGTCTGGGAGCGCAGGTTGATGCACTCGTGGCGCAGCAGGTCCTCGGGACGCTCGGGCGTGCCGTGGCTCGCGAGGTAGCTCGGCGCGCCCACGACGATGAAGCGGAATGCGTCCGTCAGACGCACCTGCACCATGTCACGCTCGATGGTTTCGCTCAGCCGCACGCCTGCGTCGTAGCCCTCCGCGACGATGTCGACGAGGCGATCCTCGACGACGACCTCCACCTCCACACGCGGGTGGCGCGTGCGGAAAGCGGGCAGCATGGGCGCGATGAGGAGGGAAACGGCTGACCGCGGGACGGACAGCCTCAGCCGTCCGACAACCTCGCCGGGCTGTGCCGACACACTCTGGAGCGCGGAAGACGCCTGGGCCAGGCCTGGGCCGGCCTCCTCCACGAGCCGCCGACCGGCGTCCGTCACGGCCACGCTGCGGGTGGTGCGGTTGAGCAGCACGACGCCCAGCTGCCTCTCGAGCTGTCGCACCGACTGGCTCACCGCAGCGGAGGAAACGCCGAGCTCGCGCGCCGCGCCGCGGAAGCTCTGGAGGCGCGCCACGACGAGAAACACGTGGAGCTGCGAGAAGAGGACCGTCTTCATGGCCTTGGTTCCTGCGAAACGCTGCTGTGTGGTTCGTCGAGGCTGCTCGGTGGGGAGTCGCGACTTGAGGGGAAGCAGCGTCCCACAATCAACTCCCACTTAACGGCCCGTTCGCTTTCCCGCGTCTGGTGCGCTCAGGGGCCCGGTGCCTACTCTTTTGGAGCGCCTCGTCGCCAGAGAGGCACCGCTGCGCCGCTCCGGTGGTCGACGTGGCCCCGACGGGTTGACCCCCCTTCGTCCACATCGAGGAAACCCATGATTCGACTCGCTGTTGTACTCGGGCTCATGGCGAGCCCAGCCCTGGCGCAGCAGCATGTGCGCACTGAGGGAAAGCCCATGAAGATTCGACTGACGGCCGGAGCGAAGGTCCTGACAGCCACGCTGCTCGACAACGCGACGGCGCGCGACTTCGCTGCCCTGCTGCCTCTGACGTTGGCCCTGACGGACTACGCGTCCACCGAGAAGGTCAGCGACCTGCCCAAGCGCCTGTCCACGAAAGGGGCCCCCTCGGGCTCCACCCCCTCGGCCGGGGACATCGCCTACTACGCGCCCTGGGGGAACCTGGCCATCTTCTACAAGGACTTCAGCCACTCGAGCGGGCTCATCAAGCTCGGCAGACTCGATGGCGACGTCGAGGCCCTGCGTGCGGCCGGGCCGATCGAGGTGAAGGTCGAGCTGGCGAAGTAGGCGGCGCGCGATGCATGCCGCAGGGCGCTGCGAGGAAGAGTGGGCACGGTGGGCGTGCGCGGTAGCGGAAGAGAGAAAGGCCGCGGATCCGAAGATCCGCGGCCTGACCTGGTGCTCCGCCGGGGCGCTACAGATTGCTCCGGAAGAACGTGGTCAGCTTGTCAAAGGGAATGAGGTTGACGCGATCGTAGAGGTCCACGTGACCCGCGCCAGGCACGATGACCAGTTCCTTGGGTTCACCGGCAAGCCGGTAGGCCTCGTCGCTGAACTCCCGGGAGTGAGCGTTCTCGCCCGCGATGAAGAGCATCGGACGAGGAGCGATCGTCTCGATGTCCGTGAACGGGTAGAAGTTCATGAATCGGGTGTTGCTGCTGAGTGTCGGATGCGTCGTGGTGTTCGGACGATGACCCCGCGCAGTGCGGTAGAAGTCGTAGAACTCGCGATCCATCGCAGTTGACGTGTCGGTCAGCTCCTCGGGCGTCCCGCTCGTATACCGGGTTTCACCACCCACGAACTCCACATCGCGCTGCAGCGCTGCCTCCTCGAGGAACTTCTTTCTCTGCCCGAGGGTCACCGAATGCCTGAGCCCGTTGCGGTTGGCAGCGCCCATGTCGTACATGCTGACTGTTGCGATGGCCTTCATGCGCGGGTCGATCTTGGCCGCACTGATGACGAAGCTCCCGCTGCCGCAAATCCCGATGGCGCCAATCCGCTCCCTGTCGACAAACGGCTGGGTGCGCAGGAAGTCCACCGCGGCGCTGAAGTCCTCAGCATAGATGTCCGGCGCAACGACGTTGCGAGGTTGGCCGTCACTCTCGCCCCAGAAAGACAGATCCAGGGAAATGGTGACGAATCCCTGCTCGGCCAGCTTCGTGGCGTACAGGTTCGCGCTCTGCTCCTTGACGGCCCCCATGGGATGTCCGACGACGATGGCCGGAATCCTTGCGCCGCGATTCAGGTCCTTGGGAGCGAACAGGTTCCCGACGACGTTCATTTTGTATTGGTTCTTGAAGACGACCTTCTGAACGGTGACCTTGTCGCTCGTGTAGAAATTGTCTGCACCGTTGGCCGTGTCCCCGGACGCGAGGCCCGGCGTTGGACGTGCCACCGATGCTGAGGCCGACGCGCAGGCCAGCAGTGTGGAGAATGAGCTGAGCAGAAGTCCCCAGAGCAGGGGACGTCGGTTGGCTGCGGGGAGCCGCTTCATCGTCATGGGTCTGTCGGTCATGACTTCATGTATGCGCTCGGCTTTGACCGCGAACCAGGCGTTGTCGGTTGATGGGCTGTTAAGCAGCGCTTGGCACTGCGAGGCCCTCGCGACCTGACGGAGGGCGCGAGGACCCATTGTCAACGAGCGATGAACGGCCCGTTCACAGTCCTGGTATCGCGCCGGGCCGAGCCGGGGCGTACCTCTGAGGGGACCTTCGGACCTCCGAGCCGCCTCGCAGGCAGCACCGGACGGCTCGACGAACACGGGGCGCGCCACCTGCGCACCCGTCTGCCGGAGAGATTCATGACCATCCAACTCAACGACGCAGCTGGGGCGCCGGCTCCGCGCTCCGCATCGTGGGGGGCCGTATTCGCGCTCACCCTGTGCGTTTCGACCCTCATCGCCTCCGAGTTCATGCCGGTAAGCCTGCTGACGCCCATCGCGTGCGACCTCCGGCTGAGCGAAGGCCGCGCGGGCCAGGCCATCGCGGTGTCCGGCCTCTTCGCCGTGCTGACGAGCCTCTGCATCGCGTCCGTGGCCAGGGCCGTCGACCGCCGGAAGCTGCTCCTCGGTCTCACCGGGGTGATGCTGGCCTCGGGCCTTGTCGTCGCCCTGGCGCCGAACTTCACCGTGCTCATCATCGGGCGTGCGCTCATCGGCGTCGTGGTTGGTGGCTTCTGGTCTCTGTCGGCGGCCACCGTCATGCGCCTGGTGCCCGAAAAGGACGTGCCGCGCGCGCTCGGCATGCTGAATGGCGGCAATGCGCTGGCCACCACCATCGCGGCGCCACTCGGCAGCTTCCTGGGGCAGTACATCGGGTGGCGCGGGGCGTTCTTCGCGGTCGTTCCTCTCGCGGCCATCACCTTCGTCTGGCAGTACGTCACATTGCCCCGGATGCCCACCGAGCGCGCCGCTCCGCCCCCGAGCACGATTGCCGTCCTTCGACGCCCACGGGCTCCGACGGGCATCCTGGCGGTCACCTTGCTCTTCATGGGCCAGTTCGCCCTGTTCACGTACCTGCGCCCCTTCCTGGAGACAGTCACAGGGGTCGGGGTGTCCACGCTCTCGTTGCTTCTGTTTGGCATGGGCGCCGCGGGGCTCCTGGGCACGTATCTGATTGGGTTCCTCGTGGCCAAACGGTTGTCCGCGGTGCTCGTCGCCGCGCCACTCGCGCTGGCGGCCATCGCGGTCGTCCTGGTCGTAGTCGGCCGGTCCCTTCCGGCCACAGCCCTGCTCCTCGGCGGCTGGGGGCTCATCGGCACGGCGGCGCCGGTTGCGTGGTGGACGTGGCTCAGCCGCACGCTGCCGCACGACGCGGAGGCTGGCGGCGGACTCATGGTCGCGGCCATCCAGCTCGCCATCACGGCTGGCGCTTCGCTTGGAGGTCAGCTGTTGGACCGCAGCGGCTACCCGAGCACGTTCCTGGCGAGTGCCGCGCTGCTCGGGGCAGCGGCACTCATGGCCTTCATGGCGTCGCGGCCCTCGAGGCTGCTTGCCGCGGCCTTGCCGCGCGGTGACGGCGCCGCTTCCGGCACCATCGCCCGCTGAAGAGGACTCCTCCACGCCGAGGCTTCGCCTACCGGCGGAACTCCCAGTGCCACGGCTCGGAAGGCACGGTGCGCGCAAAGCCATACTTGCTCGCGTTCGCCGCCAGCCAGCGGTACGTGGAGGTGCCGGTGCCGCCCACGTTGATGTCCACCGCGATGCCGCCCTGGTGGTTGGAGTAGCCAGGCTTCGCCGCGAGGTTGCCCGTGCCGTTCTGGTACGCGCGGTAGAGCGCCTGCTGCTCCGCCATGGTGCGGAAGCCGCTGTTCACCTTCAGGGTGATGCCCGCTGCCCTCGCATCCGCATACATGCGGTTGTACGCGGCCGCCGCATCCGAGCGCATCACCTTCCCGTTGGGAACGGAGGCGACGGTGATGTTGCGGGGCGTGCCATTCACATAGCCCGTGACGACCTTGCCGCCACCGCCCGGGCCCTGCGTCACGGGGCCCGACACCTTGATGCCCAGCTTGTCCCACGTCTTCGGGCCCACGACGCCGTCGGCCGTCAGGCCCTTCGCCCGCTGGAACGCCTTCACCGCAGACTCCGTCTTGGGACCGAAACTCCCGTCGGCCGTACCCGCATTGAAGCCCAGTGCATTGAGGCGCTTCTGCAGCGCGCGCACCGGCTCGCCCTTCGCGCCCTCGCGCAGCGTGGGGCCGGAGCCACCGGAGGACGCGGGCGGCTTGTTGAGCGCCGCCCACGTCTTCGGGCCCACGACGCCGTCAGCGGTGAGCCCACGGGCCCGCTGGAAGGACTTCACCGCGGCCTCCGTCTTCGGGCCGAACGCGCCGTCCGCGGCGCCGGGGTTGAAGCCCGCGGCCTTCAGCTTGTTCTGCAGCGTCACCACGGAGGCGCCCTTCGCGCCCTCACGGAGCGTGGGAGGAGCGGCGAGGGCCGCCGTCTGGCGGAGCGCGGTGGCGGAGGAGGCTCGGGCAATGGCGACCATGGGGGGCTGGTCCTTTCCCTGGAAGATGAGAGAACGCTCCTATTCTCTGAGGCTCCAAAGAAAAGTTTCCCGCGCCGCGTCAGAAAAGCGCGGAATTCAGGTCGCGATGCCCGTCACTCCGCCGGCGGCGTGGCGACGACCATGCCGTAGGCCTGGTTGAACCAGGACTCGCCCTTGTCGTTCTTGCCTCCGGTCTTGCTCCACGACTCCTTGAACTCGTCCCAGGAGTAGACCTCCTCACGGTTCTCGAAGGGGTTGTAGACGCGCACCATCCACTCGCCGTTGCCGGTCTGCTCCACCGCGCGCACGTTCACCCAGTGCGCCACCTGCTTCGTGCTGTCGTCAAAGTCGCGCAGCATGCCGCCCGCGCCCGTGGTGTCGATGTTCACCACCGCGGTGAGCAGCTTGCCCTCGGCCAATAGCCGCGCCATGTCCTGCGGCTGGGTGAACTGGCCCGCCGAGTACTCCGCCGTGAAGCCCGCGGCCTCGTACATCTTCATCAGGTCCCCGCCAGCGGTCGTCCCACGCCCCTTGAGCATGTTCTCACTCACGTCTCCATTGGAGTCCTTGAAGAGGGTGAGCGCCTGCTGCGGCGTCAGACCGAGTGAGGCCCCCACCGCCAGCGGACCGCACAGGTTGTAGTGCGTCTGGGGCCAGCCCTCGCCGAAGACCTTCTGCAGGTTGAAGTACTGCGCGGCGGAGCCCTCCTGCACGGCGTACCGGCTCCACTGGCCCTCCTGGCCCCGGCCCAGCAAGCTGTCAGCGCCGAGGAAGGGATTCTCCACGCGCACGCCGCCCTCGGGCACGCCGTTGAAGAGCAGGGCCGTCTGCTCACGGATGGCCGCCTGCCATTGCTCCTGGAAGATGGCCTGCCGGTCTTCGGGCGGCAGGTGGTTCCACGTCCGCGCGTCGATGGAGGGCGGCGGTGGGCCATTGACGTCGAAGTCCGGCTGCGGCCAGGCCTCGGCAACGGCCTTCTCCCGCTCCGCCTGGATGAGCTGCGCGCGGTTCTCCGGCGGCAGCGCGTTCCACACGGGGATGTCCATGTCAGGGGGCCGGGTGCCCTGCGCCAGCCACTCGGGGAAGCGCGGCGGCGGGGGCGGAGCAGGCGGCGGGGGCGGAGCAGTGGTGTCGGAAACCAGGTCCGCGCGCACCCAACCCTGGGTTCCATCCTGGAGTTGCACGTTCAGCCAGGTGCCGTCCTCGTTCTCGCCGAGCACCTGCAGCTTCTGTCCCGCGACGAGATTGGCCTCGATGGGCGTCTGCCCGGCGGAAGGGGCGTTGCGGAGATTGATTCCACCGCCCGGGGTCACCCAGTGCGGCTCGTCATCCGCCACCTTGCGGTTCGCCACGCCGGACAGCCCCAGCTGCCGGATGAGCGCGTCGCGCTTCTCCCCCGGAGGCGTGGAGAGCACCTGCTTCACCTGACCGGCCGGCACCGACATGGGCTGGCCGTAACGCGGGTGCAGGGCCTGCCACTGGCCCAGCGTCTCGTACCGCACCTCCGGGTGGTTGGGGTCCACCACGGAGCCATCCGGCCTGCGCACGAGCGCGTGGCCGACGCCGTCCTTCGAGTCGCTCATGAGGATGATGGAGTCCCAGGGCTGGGCCAGGCCCACCGCCTTCTCCAGACAGTTGGCACGGCCGTCGCCCAGTTGCTCCGTGCGCAGGGTGCTGGCCACCGTGAGGTTCGGCGGCTTCGCGCCTTCGAACGTGCTCACGTTCTTCGGAGGCACCTCCACTGGCTTCGGCGGCGGCGCGGCCGGGGCGGGCGTGGGCTCGCGGCGGGCGGACTGGAGCGGCGGCAGGGAGCGGAAGAACTGGATCATTGCTGGCGACCTCGGAACGGAAAACTTTCATCCAGTTGTCGCAGGGAGTCCGAAGTGGGGTGAATTAAACCGAGTTAAATCAGCGCCCCCCGTGAAGCCGTCGAGTGCGCTTCGGGCCCGTCCGCGCTGACCGAGGCCCCGGCCGCCTGTCGGCACGCCATCGTCCTCCGGCGGTCATCGCTACCTTTGGCGGGAGGGCCCGCGGACGGATGGGCCCGCTGACACCCAGGAGGTGGAGTGTGGCCACGCCCGAAGAGCTCACCCAAACGGTTCACGATGCGCTGAGCGGCGAGCCGCGCATCGACCTGCGGCGTCACCCCATCCGGCTCGGAGTCGAGTGGGGCGACCTCGTCATGGAGGGCGAGGTCGAGGACGTGGCCGCGAAGAAGCTGGCCCTCGAGCGGGCGGCCGCCGTGCCGGGCGTGGACCGGATCATCGACAAGCTCCGAGTACGGCCGGCCCGGCCGATGACGGATGGCGAGGTGCGCCAGCATGCCTGCGACGCGCTGCTCGGGGAGTCGGCGCTCCGGCACGTCGGCGTGCGCAGCCGGGACGGCTCGGAGGTGCGCGAGCTGCGCGTCGCGGCACCGGGCTCTCGGGGGGGCACCATCGAGGTCCGGGTCGAGGACGGGGTGGTGACGCTCGACGGGGATGTGGGCGGGCTGGGGACCAAGCGGCTGGCGGAGGTGCTCGCGTGGTGGATTCCCGGGTCGAGGGACGTGGTGAATGGCCTCGGCGTGGACCCGCGTGAGCAGGACAACGACGGTGAGATTGCCGAGGCCGTGCGCATCGCCCTGGAGAAGGCCCCCTTCGTGGAGGCGGGGAACATCCAGGTGGCCACGCGCAACAGCATCGTCACGCTGACGGGCGTGGTGCCGAGTCAGGAGCAGCGGCACATGGCCGAGATGGACGCTTGGTACGTCTGGGGCGTGGACCGGGTGGTCAACCAGGTCCGGGTGGTTCACTGACGAGGGGCGCTCGATGTCTCGTGAGGCCAACCTTTGGAGAATACCGAGCTGGCCGAACGGCGACTGATTCGCTGGTAGCGGGCATAGGCGTCTACGAGCGCGATGCGCAGGGCTGCTACCTCCGAGAGACTGTGCCGTGCAGCGACGGATGCCAACGCTTCGAGGAGGTAGGCCTCGGGCGCCATCAGGGTCCGGGTGAGCACGACCGGCTGAGCTCCGAGTGACTGCAGCACCGGTCCGAAGAACTGCTCGCTCATACAGGCCAGGACCGCAACAGGCCTTGGCGTGGCACCTGGGAGGGGCTGAATCCCGGGTGGGGGGCGGTCCATGAGCCGGTCATGTCCGGCCCAGACCACGAGGTCGGCCTGGCTCGCCCCCGCAGCGGCGCGCAGGAAGTCCTCCAGTGCGCTGTCAATCCGGTCTCCCGCATAGGCATGGAGCAGGAGCCGGACAGGCCGTTCGCCGTGGGTGGCAGCCCTCTCGATGACGAGCTCGCGCAGCACGGCGGAGTCCGCCGGGCCATCACGGCGGCTCCGTACCCGGAACCCGGGAGCCCGAGAGAGGAAGCGCTCTGCCCCGTAGGCCGCGCCCCAGTAGAGGTTCGCCTCCAGGGAGCGGGGATCGCCTGCGGGGCCGCGGCCACATGCAATCAAGGCGTTGTCGCACAACGGCACAAACACCTCTATCTCCACCGCCGCCGGCACGGGCGTCGCTGCGAGAAGGCTCAGCAAGAGGGTGGGCAGCAGGATGAACCTCCGGAATCGAGCTTCCGAGACGCTCGTCGCCCATGGACGGTTCCATGGGCCTGCCCAAAACCCGGTCGCGGCGTCACGCGTCCACCTTGCGCACATCGGCAACTGGTTCAGCCCAGGCGAGCCGACGTCGTCACGTCGTCTCGAGCCGCCAACGGAGGTTCGGAGGCACATGCCTGGACCGAAGGGCTTCGCGTGCAAGCTCTTCCAGACCCGCGAGCGTGTCTGCCTGTCTCGTCCAGTGCGGACCTCCGTGGCGAGTCACGCGTGCCTCCCAGGCATCTCCCACCGGATAGAGGAAGACACCGGCCTCTATCAGGAGAATGTCTTTGTCAGAGGCCGTCGGCACGGCCCGGGTGAACACGACAATCCCAGACGCTGCGAAGTATGGGGCCGCTCGAAAACGAAAGCCTTGAGCCTCCAAGCGTCGTCCCAGTTCCTCGAGCGCTTCCTGGGGCGAGGTGTTCATGGCGCGGTCGAGAACCTCATCAGGGGTTGCGGCACTGGCCCCTATTCCTGACACGCCGCGAGACAGGTGCCTCGCGGCGCGTCTGTTGCGTGGACTTCAGCCCCGCTCCACGCGGATGTGCGCGGGCAGGCCGTTGAGGATGACTTCCTCCTCGCTACCGGTGAGGCCCTCGGGACCGACGTGGATTTCAGCGGCCAGCGTCTCGCGGGAGATGAGCTCTCGCGCCTCGTCAGTCACCCGCTTCACGCGGGCGTCGCCGTCCACCCACAGCCGGATGCGGTCCGAATAGCCGAGCTCCATGTCCTTGCGCGCGCCCTGCACCCGGGCCAGCAGCTCGCGTACGAGGCCCTCGTCCACCAGCGCCTCCGTCAGCTCGGTGGCCAGCACCACCACGCCCACGCCCGCGCCCGCCGCCGCGTAACCCGGCGTGGCCTCCACCAGCGTCTCCAGCTCCTCCGCCGGAAACACCATGTCCTCGCCGGCCACGTTCATCGCCACCCGGCCGGTCCGCAGCAGCTCGCCGTGCAGCGCGCTCCCATCCCCCGTGTCGAACGCCTTGCGCACCGGCGCCAGCTTGGGCCCGAGCCGACCGCCCACCGCGCGCAGGTTGGGACGCACGCGGAAGCGCACCACGTCCGCCTCCTTGCTGCCCGGCTCCAGGAAGCGCACCTCGTGCACGTTCAGTTCGTCCGCGATGAGGTCGCGGTACACCGCCACGCGCTCCGTCAACTCCTTGCGCGCGAGGATGACGTCCGCGCGCGACAGCGGCTGGCGCACCTTCAGCTTGTTGTCGGTGCGCACCTTCAGGCCCAGTGACACCAACTCGCGCACCGCGCCCATCTCCGCCGCCAGCCCTTCGTCCATCAGGCTCGCGTCCACCTCCGGGAAGCGCGCGAGGTGCACGCTCTCCGGCTGCGACACCGGCCACGGCTTGCGCACCAGGTTGCCCCACAGCTCATCCGCGAAGAACGGGATGAAGGGCGCGGACAGCGCGGCGATGGTGGTGAGCGCCTCGTACAGCGTGAAGTACGCGTCCTGCTTGTCCTGCTCGAAGCCGGGAGCCCAGTAGCGCGGGCGGCCGCGGCGCACGTACCAGTTGGAGAGCGCGTCCACCAGCGCCACCAGCCGCTGGGCGGCGTCGTAGACCTGGTAGGTGTCCAGGGCCTTGGACACCTCGCGGAGGGTGAACTGCACCTCCGAGAGAATCCACCGGTCCAGCACCGAGCGCTCCTTCACCTCGCGCCAGCCCTGGCTCTTGCGCACGGCCAGCCACGGCGCCTCGGTGGCGTCCGCGTTGCCCGCCGCCGGGTTGAAGCCGTCGATGTTCGCGTAGATGGTGAAGAACGAGTAGACGTTGCGCAGCTTGACCTGGAAGTCCTTCTGCAACAGCCGCACGTTGGCCAGCGAGTGGCGCGTGTTGGACCACGAGGGACTCGCCGCGAAGAAGAACCAGCGGAACGCGTCCGCGCCGGGTGCGCGGGTGGAAGAGTCTCTCATCACGACGCGCTCGGAGGGCGCCAGTCGCGGCACCTCCACCGGCATGACGTCCGCTCCGCGCTTGGACGGCGCCACGCCGAGCGCCTGCAGCTCAGCAGGGGCGAGCAGGGCCACGCGGCGCTTGAGCTTCTTGTGCACCTTCAGCGTGACGTTGACGACGGTGTCCGCGCGGTCCGGGCGGAAGAGCTGCACCTTCGCGCCCTCCAGCAAATCCAGTCCCTCCAGGTCCTCGCGGGCGATGAGCGCCACGCCGGGCTCGCCGGGCATGCCGGCCTCCGCGGCGGTCAGCACCGCGAAGTCCATGCGCACCTCGTCGAGGATGATCTCCGGCGGGGTGTAGTTGCCCTTGGACTTGGACTCCTTCTTGCCGTCCTTGTCCGAGACGTGGCCGAGCACGATGCAGTTCTTGTACGGGTGCGGCCAGCCGCGCGGCGGCGTGAGGCCCATGCGCTTTTGCGTCTCCTCGTCGAAGACGAGCGTGCTCACCATCAGCAGCGAGTAGAACCAGCCGCGCGTCTGGTCGATGGCCTCGGAGATGAAGTCCGCGGGGAAGGTGCGGTTGAAGACCTCGCGCGAGCCCGGCGCGTGCGGGAAGCCCCACTGCGCGAAGGGCATGCAGCCCGAGTCGAACCACACGTCGACTACCTCGGGCACGCGTGCGAAGCGCCCCGAGCTGCCGGGCTTCTGGTACGTCACCTTGTCGATCCACGGCTTGTGGACGATGAGGTGCTCGGCGTTGGCCTCGTGCGGCTTGCCGGCGAGGAAGGCGCGCAGCTCCGCCTCCACCTCGGCCAGGTTGCTGCCCGGCTTCTCGCGCAGGGCCTGGAGTGAGGGGACGGCTTCCACCTCGCCCGTCTCCGAGTGAATCCACAGAGGCAGCGCCGTGCCCCAGTAGCGCTCGCGCGAGAGGGCCCAGTCGACGTTGTTGGCGAGGAAGTCGCCGAAGCGGCCTTCCTTGATGTGCTCGGGCACCCAGTTGACGGCGCGGTTGTTGGCGATGGCCTGGTCTTTGACGGACGTGGTGCGGATGTACCAGGCGGGCCGCGCGTACTGGATGAGCGGGTCGTTGTCCGCGCGCCAGCAGAAGGGGTACTCGTGCTTGTACTGCTCGGCGAGCAGCAGCAGCCCGCGCTCCTTGAGGTTGCGCTGGAGGTCCTTGTCCGCGTCCTTCACGAAGCGGCCGGCCACCAGGGGCACTTCCTCGACGAAGGTGCCGTCCGGCTTCACCGCGCAGAAGATCTCCAGCGCGTCCGGGTTGGCGAAGCGCGGCCTGTCCTTGCGGAACGTCTCATAGTCGTCCTCGCCGAAGGCCGGTGCGGTGTGGACGATGCCCGTGCCGCTGTCGAGCGTGACGTAGTCCGCGCCCACCACGCGCCACGCCAGCGCGTCCTTGCCACCGTCCTTGAGCGGCAGCTCGGTGTCCCCGGCGCGCTTGAAGTAGAGGTCGAAGGGCGGGGTGTAGCGCTTGCCCACCAGCGCGCTGCCCTTCTGTGTGGCCAGTACGGGCAGGTCCTTCTTGAGCTTCTTCGCCAGCTCCTCGCGCAGCGCGGCGGCGAGGATGAGCTTGCGGTCTCCCGCGTCCACGGTGACGTAGTCCACGGACGGGTTGACGGCCGCGTACATGTTGGACGGCAGCGTCCAGGGCGTGGTGGTCCAGATGAGGAGCGCAGTGTCCGGCGCGTCGCGCAGGGGGAAGGCGACGTAGACGCTGGGGTCGTCCACCGTCTTGTAGCCGAGACCCACCTCGGCGGCGCTCAGCGCGGTGCCGCCCTGCGGCCACCACCACACCACCTTGTGGCCCTGGTAGAGGAGGCCCTTGCGGAACAGCTCGGCGAGCGCCCACCACACGCTCTCCACGAAGCTGCGGTGGTAGGTGACGTAGGCCGTCTTGAGGTCGACCCAGAAGCCGATGCGCTCGGTGAGGCGCTCCCACTCGGTGGTGTAGCGGAAGACGGACTCGATGCAGCGCTCGGTGAAGGGCTCCACGCCGTAGCGCTCGATTTCCGCCTTGCCGTGGATGCGGAGCTCCTTTTCGACCTCCACCTCCACGGGCAATCCGTGGGTGTCCCAGCCGGCCTTGCGGGGGACGTAGTGCCCACGCATGGTCTGGTAGCGGGGGAACAGGTCCTTGATGACGCGGGTGAGGACGTGCCCGTTGTGGGGCAGGCCGTTGGCGGTGGGCGGCCCCTCGTAGAAGACGAAGCTGGGGGCGCCCTCGCGGCCCTCGAGGGTGCGCTCGAAGATGCGGCGCTCCTTCCAGAAGGACAGGATGCGGCGCTCGTCGGCGGGGAAGTCGAGGTCGGTGGAGACCGTGGAGAAGAGGGGCTGAGCCATGGCGCGCGGAAGATAGCACCGGGCTCACGGCGCACTACGCAACCAATTCCAGCTCCACCTTCTCCAGGTACCCCGGCACGTACGCCTTCCAACCCTTCGCTCGTACCCGCTGGCGCAGGGCCTCCAGGGCGTCTGGCTCGCCGTGCACCAGCAGCGTCTGTCGGGGAGGCGACTCGAAGCCCTCCATCCAGCGCATCGTCTCCGTCCAGTCCGCGTGCGCGGAGAAGCCGCTCACCGTCTGTATCTCCGCCGCCACCGGCACCATCTGCCCGTGGATGCGGACCTCCTTCTCCCCGTCCAGCATCCGCCGCCCGCGCGAGCCCACCGACTGGTAGCCCACGAACAGCACCGTGTTGCGCGGGTCCGGCAGCCGGTGCTTCAGGTGGTGCAGCACGCGTCCGCCCGTGGCCATGCCCGATGCGGAGATGATGATCGCCGGCCCCTCGTGCATGTTCAGTCGCTTGCTCTCGTTGGGCGACGTCACGAACTTCGTGCGCCGCGTGGCCAGCGGGGACGCTCCGCGCTCCACCAGCGACTTCATCACCAGGTCGTGCTCCTCCGGGTGTGCCAGGTAGATGGGCGTCGCGTCACATGCCATCGGGGAGTCCACGAACACGTCCACCACGGGGATGCGCTTCTCATCCTCCAGCTGGCGCAGGTGGTAGAGCAGCTCCTGCGTCCGTCCAATCGCGAAGGCCGGAATCAACACCACGCCGCCTCGGTCGAAGGCGCCCTTCACCGCGTCGCACAGCGCCTCCATCGGCTTCGTCTCGCGGTGCTGCCTGTCTCCGTAGGTGCTCTCCACCACCAGCGTCGTCGCTGATGCCACGCTCTGCGGGTCTCTCAGGATGGGCGCCTGGTAGCGCCCCAAATCGCCACTGAACACCACCCGCTGTCGCGTGCTCTTCAGGTCGAACACGCACACCGCCGAGCCCAGGATGTGGCCCGCCCGGTAGAAGGTGAGGGTGATGCCGGGAAGGATTTCCTTCGGCCGCTCGTAGCCGAACGTCTCAATCAGTCCCACCGCCCGCTCCGCGTCCGACACCGTGTACAGCGGCAGCGCGGGCCGGTGCTTGGAGAAGCCCTCCTTGTTCGCGTAGCGCGCCTCCTCCTCGTGCAGGTGTGCCGAGTCCGGCAGCAGCAGCGCCGCCAAATCCCGCGTCCCCGAGGTGGAATACACGGGGCCGTCGTAGCCCTCGCGCACCACCCTGGGCAGGCCGCCCGTGTGGTCGATGTGAGCGTGCGTCAGGACGATGGCGTCCAGGCTGGAGGGCGGGAGAGGGAGCGGCTGCCAGTTCCGCTGGCGGAGCTCCTTCTGTCCCTGGAACAGCCCACAGTCCACGAGCACCTTCCTGCCGTCGTGCTCGAGGAGGAACTTGGAGCCGGTCACCGTGCCGGCGGCACCGAGGAAGTGGAGGGAGGCCATGCGCTTACTCTAGCGTGATAACGTGCGGCGCCCATGAGCATCTCCGAGCGACCGCCGGGCGCGGGCCGTCCACCCGAGGGCCCCGAGGACGTCCAGCAGACACGGCCTGTCGGCGAGGGCCGACCGGGTTTCTCCGGCGCCGTCCGCCGCTTCCGCTTCACCCTCCTCGAGGGGCCCCAGCCGGGCCTCGTCAAGGACTCCAACGCGGACACCTTCTCCATCGGCTCGCACGCGCTCAATGACCTCGTGCTCGAAGAGCCCACCGTGTCGCGCTTCCACTGCGAGGTGAAGATCGACCGCGACGGCGCCCGCGTGCGGGACCTCGACAGTCGCAACGGCACGGTGCTCGACGGCGTCCACGTGCGCGAGGCCTACCTGCGCGGCGGCAGCGTGCTCCGCCTGGGCCGCGTCAGCGTGCGCTTCGACTTCAGCTCCGAGAGCAACCGGCTCCTCATCTCCGAGCGCACCACCTTCGGTGAACTGGTGGGGCACTCCGCGGTGACGCGCGCCAGCTTCGCCCTCATGGAGCGCGCCGCGGCCAGCGACGCCACCGTGCTGCTGGAGGGCGAGACGGGCACCGGCAAGAGCCGCGCGGCCCTCGCCATCCACCGCGCGAGCGCCCGCGCGTCGGGGCCGTTCCTCACCGTGGACTGCGGCGCCATCCCCGGCAACCTCCTGGAGAGCGAGCTGTTCGGCCACGAGAAGGGCTCGTTCACCGGCGCGCTCCAGCGCCGCGTGGGGGCCTTCGAGGAGGCGGACGGCGGCACCATCTTCCTGGACGAGATTGGCGAGCTGCCCGCCGAGCTGCAGCCCAAGCTCTTGCGCGTGCTGGAGGACCGGGAGATTCGCCGGCTCGGCTCCAACACGTACCAGCCCGTCAACGTGCGCGTCATCGCCGCCACGCACCGGGATTTGCGTGCCGAGGTGAATGCAGGCCGCTTCCGGCCGGACCTCTTCTTCCGGCTCGCCGTGGTGCGCATCCTCATCCCCGCGCTGCGCGAGCGCCCCGAGGACATCCCCTACATCGCGCAGCGCATCCTCGCGACCTTCGGCGCGGACGCCGCCCAGGTGGAGTCACTGAGCACACCCGAGTTCATCGCGCTGCTCCAGCACGCGGCGTGGCCCGGCAACGTGCGTGAGCTGCGCAACCACCTGGAGCGCTGCCTCGTCTTCCAGGACGCCATGTCGCCCGCCACCGAGGACGTCAGTCCCCAGGGCGTGCTGCGCAGCATGGTGGACCCGAAGCAGCCCTACGCCGAGGCCCGCCGCCGCGCCCTGGAGGCGTTCGAGCGAGAGTACCTGGACGCGCTCCTCAAGCTTCACGGTGGCAAGGTGTCCCAGGCCGCCACCGCCGCGGACATGGACCGCGTGTACCTGTACCGGCTGCTGCGCCGGCATGGGCTGCGGACCTGAGCCGCATACCGAGCGTGGTCAGAAGCCGCTGAGGACGACCTTGCCCAGCGTGCGGCTGCTCTCCACCTGCGCATGCGCGCGCTTGAGGTTGGCCGCGTTGATGGGGCCCAGGTCGGCCTTCATCGTGGTGCGGAGGACTCCGGCGTCCACCAGGTCCGCCACCTCGTTGAGCAGGTGGTGCTGGGCAATCATGTCCGGCGTCTCGAAGCGCGCTCGGGTGAACATGAACTCCCAGTGCAGCGAGGCGCTCTTGGGCTTCAGCTTCGAAATCGGCAGCGGCTTCGCCGGGTCGTCGATGAGCGCCAGCGCCCCCTGAGGCGCGAGCGCTTCGACGATGGCGTCGAAGTGCTGCTCGGTGTGGGTGAGCCCGAGCACGTACTCCACGCCGCGCGGGGCCACGGCCTTCACCTGCTCCACCCACGGCTTCGAGTGGTCGATGACGTGGTGGGCTCCGAGCTCACGGACCCAGTCCTGCGTCTCCGGCCGCGAGGCGGAGGCCAGCACCGTCAGGCCCGTCAGACGCCGCGCGAGCTGGATGGCAATGGAGCCCACGCCGCCCGCGCCTCCGAGGATGAGCACCGAACCCGCCTGGGTGGGCTTGCCCCGGCGGATGCCGAGCCGGTCGAAGAGCAGCTCCCAGGCGGTGATGCTGGTGAGCGGGAGCGCGGCGGCCTGGGCGAACGTCAGCGACTTCGGCTTGCGGCCGACGATGCGCTCGTCCACCAGGTGCTGCTGCGCGTTGGCGCCGGGCCGGTCCAGCGAGCCGGCGTAGAAGACAGCGTCACCCGGCTTGAACAGCGTGGCGTCCGGGCCCACCGCGAGCACCGTCCCCGCCGCGTCCCAGCCGAGCACCTTGTCCTGGCCCTTCGGGTCCGCTCCGGCGCGGACCTTCACGTCCACCGGATTCACGGAGATGGCCTCGACGCGCACCAGCAGGTCCCGGCCCGTGGGCTTCGGCGTGGGAAGCTCGATGTCGATGAGGCTCTCGGCGTGCTCGATGGGAAGCGGCTGGCGGTAGGCAATGGCTCTCATGGGATTCTCCTCGGGGGAAGCGGTGGCTGGCTCCGTTCGAGGGGAAGAATGCGGCCTCCATGTGATATCGGCCATTGATAGTTGACATCATCGAAATAAGCGCTGCATATCCAGTGCATGCGCTACACCGACCTGGACATGGAGCTGCTGCGGGCCTTCGTCACGGTGGTCGACGCGGGCGGGTTCACCGCGGCGGGGGCTCGGCTCGGGCGGACGCAGGCGGCCGTGAGCATCCGCATCAAGCGGCTGGAGGACCTGCTGGAGCGGCAGGTCTTCGACCGGAGCAGTCGCGCGCCGCTGCTCACCCGGGATGGGGAGCTGCTGCTGAGCTACGCGCGGCAGATCCTCAAGCTGAACGACGAGACGGTGCAGCGCTTCATCGAGCCGGACAGCGAGGGTGAGGTGCGGCTCGGAGTGGCGGAGTACTTCGTGCCGCAGCACCTGCCCGTCGTCCTGTCCCGCTTCACGCAGGCGTATCCCCGGGTCCATATCGAGGTGAAGGTCGGGTTGAACGAGAACCTGTCCGCGCTGCTCCAGCAGGGGTTGCTCGACATGGTCATCTGTCGGCGCGACGACCCGCGACAGGGGGGCAGGGTGGTGCGCCGGGAGCGACTGCGGTGGGCGGCCACGCATGACTTCCGAGCCGATGCGGCTTCGGCGCTTCCCGTCTGCTCGCTGCCGCCGCCGTGCATCTTCCGCTCACGGGGGCTCGCGGCCCTGGACTCCATTGGCCGCTCCTGGCGCGTCATCTACACGAGCGAGAGCGTGATGGGCGTCATCGCCGCGGCGCAGGCGGGACTGGGCGCCGCCATCCTTCCCGAGAGCGCCATGACGGGAGGACTCAGGCCCCTCACCGTCGAGGAGGGCTTCCCGGACCTCGGAGAGATTGAGCTGGCCATCTTCGGAGAGGAGCGCGCGGAGCGGAAGCGGCTGTTCTCCACGCTCGTGCGCTTCATCGAGGAGAGCCTGCGCCCGCTCGATGCGCCCCGTCTCGTCGGGTGAGCGCGGGGGAAGGGGCGCACCCCATTCCCCCTCGCGCGTGGCGCTCAGCGCATCTTGAGCACCACCCGGAAGCGGGCGTGGTTGCTCATCATGCGCTCGTAGGCCTCGGCGGCGCGCTCGAGGGGGAACACCTCGTTGCGTGAGCGCACGTCGGCGAGCTTGCTGAAGGCCAGGGTGTCCTGCGAGTCCTGGGGGATGCCGCTCGGCCAGCCCTGCACGCGCTGGCGCTTCAGGAGCAGCTGCAGCCCGCTGACCGGGATGGGCTCGCTGCCCGCGCCCAGTATCAGCAGCGTGCCGTTGCGCCCCAGGCCGCCAAGCAGTTCGCCCGCGAGGCTGCTGCTCGACGCCGTCACCATGATGACGCGCGCCCCGCCGAGCTTCTGGAGGGCCTCGGCCACCGGGCCTTTCTCCGTGTCGATGTATTCGTGTGCGCCGAGCTCGAGGGCAAGCTGCCGTTTGTCCCCGCCGCGCGAGATGGCGACGGTGCGGTAGCCGAGCTTGCGGGCGTACTGGATGCCCAGGTGGCCGAGCCCGCCGATGCCCTGCACCGCGACTAGGTCTCCCGGCCGCACGTTCATGTTGCGCAGGGAGTTGAACGTGGTGACGCCCGCGCAGAGCAGGGGCGCGGCGTCCTCCGAGCTCATTCCCTCGGGCACGCGGGCGAGCGCGTCCTGGGGGGCCACCATGTACTCGGCGTAGCCGCCGTCGTAGCTGATGCCACACACCTGCTGCACCACGCAGGTGACGAAGTCACCGACGCGGCAGGCGTCGCACTGGCCACAGTGGCCGCCGTGCCAGCCCACGCCCACGTGCTGGCCCTCCTTCCAGGCGGTCACCCCGGGGCCCACCCGGTCGATGCGTCCCACCACTTCATGGCCCGGCACCCTCGGGTACTGGATGGGCATCCAGCCTTCCTTGGTGATGGCATCACTGTGACAGATGCCACACGCCTCCACCGCGAGGCGGACCTGCCCCGGGCCGGGCTCGGGCACGTCCCGCTCGACGATTTCAAACGGGGCCCGGGCCTGCCGCACCTGAACCGCCTTCATCTTCCTGGCCATCGCGTCTCCTGTGGGTGTGTGGGACGCGAGTGAATATGGGCAGGGCCGTGGCGCGCGGATGAGGATGCCGGGGTGGGGACCGGGCAGGAGGGCGGATGCTGCCCCTGTGCGTTGCGTTCGGCGGCACGAGCGTCTGGCCGCGCAGGCCGCTACCAGGCTCAGCGGCGCAGGGCGCTGTCGGTCCACGTCACCGTTCCGGGCGCGCCTCCCATGGTCCAGAGGTCCAATCGCAGCAGGTCACCACCGGCGAGCCTGGGCCGACCCTGGGCGTCTCGCGTGACTTCGCCCGGCGCCGTGTGCGCGTAGACGCAGACGTGGGCCCTGGAGCCAGCCAGCTCGCACGCCCGGGTGAGGACCTCCTCCGCGAGCACCCGTGCCGAGTCCAGGGCGTGGCTCCGAGTCTGTGCCTCTTCGGGGAGCGCGTGCCAGGCGAGCAGGACGTTGCCGCCGTCCACCGCGAACATCCATCCCGCCGCCTCCAGCGCGTCACGGGCCGCATCCAGCGCCGCTTCCTTCGCGTCGAAGTCCTCGTCCGTGAGCTCCTCGTGGGACTCGGGGAAACGCACGTCCACGTAGAGGCCCGCGGCCCACGGCGGGGATGTGCCAGGAGCCAGCGCCGCGCGCAGGGCTTCGAGGAACGCGGGCACGTCAGACCAGCGGTCCTCGGGGCACTTCGCGAGACAGCGCTGCACCACGGCCTCCAGCACGGGAGGCGCCTGCACCCGCTCGCCCAGGCGCGGGGGCGGGGCGTGCAGGTGCTGCTCCTCCACCTCCACCGCGCTCGTGCCCTCGAAGGGGAGCCGTCCGGTGAGGAGCTGGTAGAGCAGGACTCCGAGCGCATACAGGTCCGTGCGCGCATCCACGGCCTGTCCGCGAATCTGCTCCGGTGCCATCGCCACCGGGGTGCCCAGCACGGCGCCCGCGCTCGTCAGGCCACTGAGTCCCTCGGGGGCCTGGACGCGCGCGATGCCGAAGTCCACGAGCTTCACCGTGAAGCCCTCCACGCGCGGGAGGACCATCACGTTCTGCGCCTTGAGGTCGCGGTGCAGCACGCCCCGGCCGTGCGCGAAGTGCAGCGCTCCGCCCAGTTCCTCCATCACCGTGAGCGCCTCGGCGGCGGAGAAGGGGCCCCTCTGCGCGAGCCACTGGTCCACGCTCTGTCCCTCCAGCCACTCCATGGCGAGCCACGGCCGGCCATCGCGCAGCTCGCCGTACTCCAGCACCTCCACGATGTGCGGATGGCGGAGCGCCTGCAGCGTGTCCGCTTCCTGCTTGAAGCGGCGGAGCACTTCGCTCACGTGGTTGTACTGCTCACGCACCACCTTCAGCGCGGCGGGTGCGCGGGTGGAGAGGTGGCTGGCGCGGTAGAGCCACGCGGTGACGCCGGGATGGACGCGGGCCTCCACCACCCAGGGGCCCACCAGCGCTCCGGGCTCCAGCTCGTCGCCGTAGAGGGACAGCTCCGCTCCGGGCGCTGCGTCGTCACGTGGGGGTGCTGCGGCCATGGACCCTCCGGCTGCGCGTTGTCACCCTCGTGCTAGCACGGGCCGGGCTGCTCAGGAGGGCCCACGTGCTTCCTTCACGAGCGCTCGCACCCGCTCCGTCCAGAGGGGCGCTTCGTGCGCCGTGGCTTCGACTTCCTGCACGCGGGCCAGGACTGTCGCGTCGTCTCCGGCGGCCCTCGCCGCTCGCGCCGCCCAGACGAGAATCTCCAGGCGCTCGTCGGGGGTGGCCTGCTGCCGCGCCGCTTCCACCAGCGCGGCCCATTCCGGCGCGGCGTAGGAATGCGTGCCCTGGGCTTCGTGCACCACGCGGCGGACCACCGACAACATCAGCCGGTCCGCGGGCAGCAGCCGCGTTTGTGTGGAGGGCTCGTCCAGCCACGTGAGCTGGCGCGAGGCCTCCGGCAGGTCGCCCAGCTCGCAGCACAGTCGTGCCACGAGCAGCGCGTCCTGCGCCATGGAGGCAGGGAAGAAGCGCTGGCTGAGCACTCCCGCGCGGCGGGCCAGGGGGAGCGCTTCCGCGGCCCGCCCCTGGTAGCCGAGCAGCAACGACAGGTTGAAGGCCGAGGTCCGCTCTATCTGCACGTTGCCCAGCTCGCGCCCCAGCAACACGGCGCGCTCCAGGTCCGTCCGGGCGCCCTCCACGTCACGGCGTTGCACGTGCAACACCATCCGGTTGTTGAGCGCCACACCCAGGTGCAGGGTGTCCCCTGTCGATTCGCAGAGCGCGATGGCTTCCTCGAAGCGCCTCGCCGCGTCCTCCAGGTGCCCCGTCCACGCCAACATCGCGCCGAGCATGGACAGCGCAATCGCCTCCGTCTCCGCGTCGCCTCCGGCCCTCGCGGCGTCCACGGCCCGCTCCAGCGGGGGCACCGCGCCCGTGATGTCCTCCCGCCTCACGACGACGCGCGCCTGGGCCAGCGCATGGCGCGCGGCCAGCTCCGGCGGCACGGTATCCCCCAGGCAACGCAGGGCCTGCTCCAACAGCGCAGTGGACCCGTCCGGGTCGTCCTGCCAGTCGAGCGCGGTGGCCTCTTCCAGCAGCAGGTCCGCCTCGCGCACCACGTCTCCGCGGGCCTCCGCCAGCGCTCGCGCGGCGCGCAGGTCCGCCAGGGCATCGTCGATGCGCTGCAGCCGGTAGCGCACGCGTCCGCGTCCGGACAGCAACTCCATCCGGACTGCGTCGTCCCCGCGTGGCAGCAGGTCCAGCGCGGCGGAATAGTGGCGCTCCGCCTCCAGCAACCGGTGCGCGCGGCGACCGGACTCGGCCAGCATGCGATGGAGCGCGAGCGCCTGGGGCTCGTCTCCCGCGGCCTCGGCCAGTCGTGCCCTGCGCGCGGCGGGCGCATCCGGCAGGGCCCTCAGCGCCGCCGCGCAGACGCGCTGCCGCAGGGACGTGGGCAGCAGCGCACCGAAGGCGTCGCGCAGGGTGGAGTGCTCGAAGCGCCAGCGCCGGGGCCCGCGCGGCTCCAGCATGCCCGCGCGCGTCAGCCGCTCCAGGGCGACGCCCGGGTCCAGGGACAGGTCCAGCGCGTCGTCCGCCTCCAGGTGCGCGAGCGTCGCGGACAGCTCCTCCAGCCGCACCTCGTCGCCCAGCAGCGCCGCCACCTGGAGCAGGGAGCGCAGTCCGGAGGGCAGGGCCGCGAGGCTCCGCTCCGCGAGCCGCTCGTCCGGGCGCGGGCTGTCCGAGGCCAGACCGTGCAGCGCGTCCGCCGCCAGGTAGTTGCCACCGCCCGCCTGCGCGCGGATGGCTCCGGCCGCGCGCAGCGCCCGCACCGTCTCCAACATGCGCAGCGGTGAGCCGCCACACCGGTCCACCAGCTCGCGCAGGACGCCCTCGGCCAGCAGGTCCACGGGCTTCAGGAGCTGACGCAGCAGCTCGCGGGCCGCGTCTTCCCGGAGCGGAGGCAGCTCCCGCTGCGCCGAGTCCCGCGCGCGCTCACCGAGGTACGGACGCAGGCCCAG
The DNA here is from genome assembly GCF_010894405.1 of Pyxidicoccus caerfyrddinensis. Classification (GTDB taxonomy): domain Bacteria; phylum Myxococcota; class Myxococcia; order Myxococcales; family Myxococcaceae; genus Myxococcus; species Myxococcus caerfyrddinensis. Next base: position 129,717 of record NZ_JAAIYA010000027.1, on the reverse strand, counting down.
CAGCCGGTGCCGACCGGCGAGCACCACGCAGAGCGAAGCGTGGATGCCGGCAAGCGTGGCCAGCTCCAGCGCATCGAGCGCGGTCGGGTCCAGCGTGTGGGCGTCATCCACGAGCACCACGAGCGGCCGCGCCGCCGCGAGCCGCCACAGCCGTGAGGCCAGGGCCCGGGCGATGAGCTGCCTTCGCGCGGCGGGATGCGAGGTGGGCCCGGAGCTCTCGAGGAGGTGGCGCACCGCCTCGTCGGGAGGCGTGGATGCCGGCAACCCAAGCACGGTGGTGATGAGGTTGCGCAGGCCACTCTCGCTGGCGCTGCCCTCGTCCGGCTGGGCCTCCACGAAGAGGACGGACACGCTCGGGGTACCGCGCAGCTCCCGGTGCCACTCCGCGAGCAGGCGCGTCTTGCCCAGCCCTTCCTCACCCAGCAGCGTGCGCAGGGCCGGAGCGCCGCTAGCGCGGACTCGCGCGAGCCCCTCTCGAAGCCAGGCCAGCTCCGCCTCGCGGCCCAGCGTGACGTCGATGGTGGGCAGCACCACCTCGGGCGCCAGCGTGCGGCCTGGCTCGGCATCGCCCAGGTGGACGCGGGCCTCCTCGGTGAGCGCGGGCTGCGCGACAGCGCCGGGCGGCGGGGGAGCAGGCCACCACCGCTCGAGACGCTCCAGCGCGGCGCCGCCCACCGTCACCCTGCCCGCACGCTCGCGGATGCGCAGGGGCGCGCTGTGGATGACACGCTCCGCGCCGGACGGAAGCACCGAGGCCAGGGCCTCGGCGGACTTGAGCGCCGCGCGCAGCCCCACCTCCACCGTGCCCGCATGGGGGAAGGCGAAGACGGCCAGTCCGGCCTCCACCCGCGCCAGCTCCGCGCCGAACGCCGCGAGCTGCGAGAGCATGGCCGGGACGTCCATCGACGTCTTCACCCCGAGCAGCGCTACCTCCCGCGGACCCTGGGGCGCGCGGGGCGCCTCCGTGCCGTCTCGCGAAGACGAAGACACGGCAGCGGAGGGCACCACGGTCCGCCCCGCCGTGTCCGCCAGCACGCGCCGCAGGTCCGCCGCCAGCGCCGCCGCGCTTGGGAATCGCTCCTCCGGGTCCTTCGCCAGCAGCCGCTGCACGAGGACCTCGACGGGCGCGGGCACCGGCCAGGGCGCCAGCTCCCTCAGCGCGGGCGGCCGGCGCGACACGTGCGCCTGCAGCACGGCCGCCGAGTCACCGACGAACGGCGGCCGTCCGCACAGCAGCTCGAAGAAGACGACTCCCAGGCTGTACAGGTCCGCCCGCGCGTCGATGCTCCGGGCGTCGCGGCACTGCTCGGGCGCCATGTACTCGTGGGTGCCCAGGCGCTGGCCGGTGCGCGTCAGGGTGACGGCGGGCGCCATGGCGTCCTCGGTGGCGCCCAGGCGCGCCAGGCCGAAGTCCAGGAGCACGGCCCGAGCCTCGGCGAGCATCACGTTCTCCGGCTTGAGGTCCCGGTGCACGACGGCCGCGGTGTGCATGTGCCCCACGGCCTCCGCCAGCGCGACCATGAGGGGGGCGGCCTCGGCCCAGGGCAGCGCCCCGGGGCCGGGCAGTTCCGCCAGCCTGCGCGCGAGCGTGAGCCCGTCGATGCGCTCCATCACCACCAGCGGCTCGCCCGCGCGTGTCGTCCCCTGGCCCAGCAGCTGGGGCGCGGCGGGCGGACCGATGCGGCGCAGCGCCTCCACCTCGCGCTCCAGCCGCTCGCTCGCCAGGGGCTCCAGCACCTTGAGGGCCACCTCGCGCCCGTCCTCCGCCCGGAGCGCGGAGAAGACGCGACCGAAGCCGCCACGTCCCAGGGGGGCTCCCACGGTGTAGCCCGTCACTTCCGGGGGCACGGCCGGGGCCGCCGGCGGACGCGGCTCGGCCGAGGGGTGGAGGGGGCAGCGCTCCGCCACACGGCGGTGACAGGTGGGACAGCGCATTCGGATCGAGAACGCCTGACCCGGGAAATCATCGCCGGTCAGCCGCGTGGACGGAAGGAGACCCTGCGTCCAGACCTCGCGGCCACCGGGAAGGGGCGAGGAAGGCTCGGAGACGGCTCGGAGGCCCTCCCGGGACACTCAGTCCGACATCTCCGGCAGGTCGGGCAGCGTGTCCGGGTCCAGCTTGAGGATGACGCACAGCCGCGTCAGCGTGGAAATGGTGGGCACCATGACCCCCCGCTCCACCCGGGCGAGGACCTCCACGGGAATCTCCAGACGCTCGGCGACCTCCTCCATGCCGAGCCCCGCCTGCTGGCGGGCGGCCTTCAGTGCCGCTCCGAGCACCTCGGCCTTTTCCCTCCGACTCGTGTTCATGGCCCCGAGCATGACGCCATCCGGTCCGTCCGTCATCCAATTCACCACATGGACGGTACCCGACGCATGGCCTCGAACACTGGCTCCGGGCCCGGGGGCCCCCGCGCAAGCCACCCTCCCGTCCCCGGCAAGTGTGCGGCCCGGCTGGGAGGGACTGGCCACCCCGTCAGGTCGTGCGCACGGTGGCGGTAGGGGGCTGTGGCATTGGCGCCAGGGGCTGTGTTAGGTCGCCCCTCCCCGGTATCCCCCTGGGCAGGAGACAGGAGAAGCGAATGGCCCGTCGCCACGTCCGCGTCGTCGGTGCAATGCTCCAGAACGACGGGGGGCGCTACCTCATCACCCAGCGCCCTCCCAAAGCTTCGCTGCCCCTGCTGTGGGAGTTCCCCGGCGGCCGGGTGGAGGAGGGCGAGGACGACGCCACCGCGCTCGCCCGCGAGATTCAGGAGGAGATGGGCGTGGCCGTGCACGTGCTCGAGCAGGCCATGCACACCCGCCACGAGTACCCGACCTACGACATCGACTTCCGCGTCTTCCACTGCCGGATGGCCGAGCCCGAGGGCAACATCCGCCACCTGCGCGTGCACGACCACCGCTGGGTGACGCTGGAGGAGATGTCCGGCTACCGCTTCCCGGACGCGGACGCCAAGACGCTGGCGAAGCTGCTCGACCTGGACTCCTGACGTGTCGGCCCGACTGGCCCTCGTCATGGCCCTGCTCGGGGGCCTGCTCGCCGCCTGCTCGCGCTCCAAGCCCGTTCCGCCCGGGGACACCGCTCCGGATGCCGGCTCCCAGGTGCCCGCGGTCGGCGTGCCCGGCTGCACGCTCTACGGCGAGCCCCGCCAGACGGGCACCGTGCCGGACGTGCTGCCCGAGCTGTCCGGCCTGGCCGCCAGCCAGCGCCACCCCGGCGCCTTCTGGGCGCACAACGACTCCGGCAATGCCTTCGAGGCGTTCGCCATCGACGAGAAGGGCGCCGTCCGCGCGCGGCTGACGCTCACCGGCGCCGACCCCCGCGACGTCGAGGACGTGGCGGTGGGCCCCTGCGCCCCCGGGGACCCGCGCCCGTGCGTCTTCCTGGCGGACATCGGCGACAACTTCGAGCGCCGGGACGTCCTGCGCATCTACCGCTTCGCGGAGCCCGAGGCGCTCGCTGACGCCACCGTGCCCGTGGAGGTGCTCTCCTTCTCGTACCCCGACGGCTCGCACGACGCGGAGTCGCTCATCCTGGACGCGCGCTCCGGGCGGCTGGCCGTCATCACCAAGACGCGCGAATCGCTGGGTGACGTCTTCGCCCTGGACGGAGCCCGGCCGGGCGCGACGGTGACCGCGACGAAGCTCGGCACGCTGGAGGTGCCGGAGGGGTTGGACCGCTCCACCACCGCCGCGTCGCTCCACCCGTCCGGCCAGCGTCTGCTGCTGCGCACGTACACCCGGGTGTGGGAGGTGCGACAGCCGGACGCCGCCCGCCTGGAAGACCTCCTGAAAGGGCAGGTGGTCGAAGTGCCGGGTGCAAGCCAGCCTCAGGCGGAGGCCATTACGTTTCTACAGGACGGCAACGGCTACCTGCTGGGCACGGAGTTCACCAGTCAACCCCTGTGGCTCACGGGATGTCGCTGATCTGGCGCAAGGGTCGGCACTGCCCGTGAAGCCCGCTTGCCGGGTTGACGGTATGGCGACGGTGAACATCTTTGGCCACAGCCAGGGTGCCCCCACATGGGCAAGGTGTCCCTGTGAGTGGGAGGGGGAGGGCGAGCGTGCCGACGATGAAGCCACAGGATTTGCCGCCGGGTATGGGCCCGCGCGGAAAGAAGACGGACAAGCCAACACCGACACCGGGGAAGGGCTTCAGGTTCGGCTCACCTCTGGGCTACATCTTGTTGCTGGTCCTGGGCTTCCTGCTGTTCCGCAACGTCTTCCAGGACGCGGGCGTGCGGCGAGTGAGCTACAGCCAGTTCCGAGATGCGGTGGAGGCGGGCAACTTCAGCCGCGTCCAGATTTCCAATGAGTGGGTGAAGGGTTTCCTCAAGGACACGGCGCAGCCGCCTCCGTCCTCGACGGGAGACCGCGCGCTGCGCAGCGAGCCCAGCGCGCTGCCGTGGATGGCGTACCGCGTCCCCGGTGACGAGGGGCTCGTCCCGCTGCTGGAGCAGAAGGGCATCCAGTTCGAGGCGGTGCCGCAGTCCGGGCTCGGCGAGGCGCTATGGATATGGCTCCTACCGTTGGGCCTCTTCGTCTTCTTCTGGAGCTTCATGATGCGGAGGATGGCCGGTGGCATGGGCCAGGGTCCGCAGAGCGTCATGAGCTTCGGGAAGACGCGCGCCAAGGTGCAGGCCGAGGCGGACACCGGCGTGGGCTTCAAGGACGTGGCCGGCGTCGACGAGGCGGTGGACGAGCTGCGCGAAATCGTCGAGTTCCTCAAGACGCCGGAGAAGTTCCGACGCCTGGGCGGACGCATCCCCAAGGGCGTGCTGCTCGTGGGCCCTCCGGGCACGGGCAAGACGCTGCTGGCGCGCGCGGTGGCGGGTGAAGCGGGCGTGCCCTTCTTCAGCCTCTCCGGCTCCGAGTTCGTGGAGATGTTCGTCGGCGTGGGCGCCGCCCGCGTGAGAGACCTCTTCGCGCAGGCCACGGCGAAGGCGCCGTGCATCATCTTCATCGACGAGCTGGACGCCATCGGCAAGAGCCGCAACGCGGGCGTCGCCGGTGGCCACGACGAGCGCGAGCAGACGCTCAACCAGCTGCTGGCGGAGATGGACGGCTTCGACAGCCGCGCGGGGCTCATCATCCTCGCGGCCACCAACCGGCCTGAAATCCTGGACAGCGCGCTGATGCGCCCGGGTCGCTTCGACCGGCAGGTGCTGGTGGACCGGCCGGACAAGCGGGGCCGCGAGCGCGTGCTCGAAATCCACTCGCGCGGCGTGAAGCTGGGACCGGACGTGGACCTCAAGTCCATCGCCTCGCGCACGCCGGGCTTCGCCGGCGCGGACCTGGCCAACGTGGTCAACGAGGCCGCGCTGCTGGCCGCGCGCCGCAACCGCGACGCGGTGATGCGGGCGGACTTCGAGGAGGCGATTGAACGCGTGGTGGCGGGCCTGGAGAAGAAGAACCGCCGCATGAACGAGCGCGAGAAGGAAATCGTCGCGCACCACGAGGCGGGCCACGCGGTGGTGGGCTGGATGATGCCGTACGCCGAGCGGGTGACGAAGGTGTCCATCATCCCCCGCGGCCTCGCGGCGCTGGGCTACACCATGTCGCTGCCGCTGGAGGACCGCTACCTCATGTCGCTGGAGGAGCTGCGGGACAAGATGGCGGGGATGATGGGGGGCCGCGCGGCGGAGGAGATCTTCATCGGAGAGATTTCCACCGGCGCCTCCAACGACATCCGCCAGGCCACGGAGATGGCCCGGATGATGGTCCGCGACTACGGCATGAGCTCGCTGGGCCCCGTCGCGCTGAGCGCCGACCACGGGCCGGGCTTCCTGCGCTCCGCCGGTGTGCCCGAGGTGCGCAGCTACTCGGAGCAGACAGCGCGGATGATTGACGAGGAGGTCCGCAAGCTCGTCAGCGAGGCGCTGGACCGGGCGCGGGAGACGCTCACCCTCCACAAGGACAAGGTGCAGGCCGTGGCGGCCCGGCTGCTGGCCACCGAGGTCATCGAGGAGGACGCGATGGCCGCCATCCTCGGTCCCAAGGTGGTGGCCCAGCGCGGCCTGCTGCACCCGGAGGCGCGTCAGGTCATCTCGGCGCACCCCGTGGGAGTGGGGGAGCACGACGAGCAGACGCCGCCCACGCAGCACGCCACCAAGGCGCCCCTGGATTCATAACGGGACGCCTGGGCGCCTGCCCTGCTGCCGTCCATTCGCCCACCGACGCCGCAGCGGCCTGCGGTGTCCGGTGGGCGAAATTATCTTGAGCGCTAAAGGAGGCGTCGCCGTGGAGAACAGGATCGGCAAGAGCTACGTGGCCCGGAAGACCCTTTTCGCGAAGGGGCTGAAGGATGGACGGCTCACGGTTCAGGAGATCGAGGAGGCGCTGCCTCCGGGGACCCTGACGGCGGCGGAGCGGTGGCTCCTCTACTACTCGCTGCGCGCGGCGCAGGTGGAGATCATCGACGAAGTCACGGGACAGGTGGACCACGGCTTCATGGCCGAGTCCCCCGCCGCACCGCAGGAGCATTAGCGCTCTTCGCGCCGTTGACAGGTGCGCGCTCGCGGTTACGTTCCGGGGAATCCAACCCAACCGCGCACGCGCGCACCTCCCATCGCCTCAGGTTCTTCGACATGGACGGCAACTCCCGCAGCGACGCAACCCCCGAAGCCCAGCAGGCCCAGACCGCCAACGGCGGGGCGCCCGGCCCGGCCTCCGAGGAGGCCACCGCGCAGCAGCCGCCTGAGCCCGCCGCTCCGAAGGCCGACCCGGAGAAGGAGCGGCTGCTGGCGGAGCTGGACGGCACCCGGAAGAAGTACGACCAGCTCGCCCGCGCCTACCAGGACGTCAATCGGGACCGCGAGGAGTTCAAGCAGCGGCTCACCCGCGAGCGCGACCGGATGCTGGACGTGGAGCGCGGCAACGTGGCCACCACGCTGCTGGAGGCCATCGACGAGCTCGACAGGTGCCTGGCGGTGAGCGGCCAGGACGTGTCCCCCCTGGCCCAGGGCGTGCGGATGATTCGCGACGCGCTGCTGACCAAGGTGCAGGGCACCGGAATCGAGCGCATCCAGGTGGTGGGGCAGCGGTTCGACCCCAACGTGGCCGAGGCCTCGGACATGGAAATCACCACCACCCCGGACGAGGACCAGCGCGTCATCTCCGAGGTGCGCGCGGGCTACCGGCTGAAGGACCGCATCATCCGCCCCGCCCGGGTCAAGGTGGCGAAGTACGTGGCCCCGGCCCAGGCCTGAGGGCCAAAGGCGTTCCAGCCCGGGAAGGGAGCGACCGGGGCCGCTGTTGGCCCCGATCGCCATGGCCCGCCGTATAAGCTGCCCCTCCGTGCTCTCCCGACTGCTTCCCGTCTTCCTCGTGCTGGCGCTCGCCCCCATGGCGCGTGCCGACGAGGGTCCGCTCGACTCATGGCTCCAGGCGCGGGTGCGCGAGCACACCGCCTGGTTCGCCGCCCAGGCCGCCGGGGAGAGTCGCTCCGGTGCCCTGGAGCTGTGGCGGGAGCGCGCACCGGGCGACAAGGTGCTTCCCGACTTCGTGCCCCCCACGTCGCTGGCCCCGCTGATCCGCGCGGTGGAGGCGGGCGTGGTCAACATCACCACCGTGGCCCTGCGGGAGAGCGGGCTCGGAGGGATGAAGAAGGCCACCGGCTCCGGCTTCGTGCTGACGCCGGACGGCCTGGTCGTCACCAACAACCACGTGGTGGCCGGGGCGCGGCAGATTGCCGTCCGCCTGTCGGACGGCCGCGAGTTCGCCGCCGAGGTGGTGGGCCGCGACGCCTCCACGGACGTGGCGCTGCTGCGGCTGAGCGGCGCCGGCCTGGGCAACCTCCCGGCCGTCTACCTCGGTGACTCGGACAAGCTGGAGGTGGGGGACTGGGTGGTGGCCATCGGCAACCCGTTCGGCCTGGACCACTCGGTGGCGCACGGGATGATCTCCGCCAAGGAGCGCGTGCTGGGCGTGGGCCAGTTCGACGACTTCATCCAGACGGACGCCCTCATCAACCCCGGCAACTCCGGCGGCCCCCTCTTCAACATGAAGGGCGAGGTGGTGGGCGTGACGACGGCCATCATCAGCCAGGGACAGGGCATCGGCTTCGCGGTGCCCATCAACCTGGTGAAGGATTTGCTGCCCAACCTCCGGGAGAACGGGAAGCTGGAGCGCGGCTGGCTGGGCGTGGTCATCACCGACGACGGCGGCAAGGGCGAGCGGCGCGCCCCGGTGGTGAAGGACGTCTACAAGGACAGCCCGGCCGCGGCCGCCGGCATCCGCCCCGGCGACAGGCTGGCGGCCGTGAATGGGCGCGCGATTGCCTCCTACCTGCAGCTGTTGCGCAAGGTGGCGCTGCTGGCGCCCGGCACCGAGGCGCGGCTGACGCTGCAGCGCGAGGGCGTGACGCGGGAGGTGTCCGTGCGGCTCATCGTCCGGCCGGCACAGGAGGCCACCGAGGGGCTCATCCAGCGGACCTCCAGCGAGCAGGACGTGGGGCTGGCGCTGCGAGATCTCACGCCGGAGGTGGCGGCGCCGCTGGGCGAGGAGGCCTGGTCCGGGGCGCTGGTGTCCACCGTCACGCCGCGCAGCCCGGCGGACGAGGCGGGCCTGCGCGCGGGCGACGTGGTGACGGAGGTGAATCGCCGCAGGGTGAAGGACGCGGCCGGGGTGCGCGCGGCGCTCGCGAAGGGCAGCGCCGGGGCCAGCATCCTGCTGCGGGTGAAGCGGGGCGACGCGCTCCAGTACGTGGCCATCGCCCGGTGAGGCGGGGAGGGCTGCCGCCCTCCGAGGCTACTTCCCGGCGTTGGCGTCCTTGCCGTTGAGCCACAGGCCCATCTGTCCGCCGGTGCGGCCCTCGGTGACGAGGATGCCTTCGATGCGGGCGGTGACGCCGAAGTTCTTCCCGCCGCCCTTCTTGGGCAGGCTCCACACGCCCTGCGGGGTGAAGACCACCTGCGCGCGCATGCCGCGCATGGAGAACATGCGGGAGAACATCTGCCCGTTCCACCCCTCCGGCAGGGTGCCGGTGACGGTGAGGTAGGGCAGCAGGGGGTTGCCGTTGGCGTCCGTCTTCTTCGGCGTGCCGTGGGTGAGGGCGTAGCGGCCGGCCGGGAAGAACGGGGTGATGTTGATGGTGTACTCCCCCGTGGTCGGCGAGTAGGGGCCCGGGGACAGCATGGTGGCGTCGTCCTCGGTGATGATCAGGTACAGCCGCTTGCCCTGGTACTTCTTGCGGAACGCCTCCGCCTGCGACTTGCACTGCGGGTCCACGAAGGCCCCCTCGCACGCGCCGACGTACTTCTCCAGGAAGGCCCCCAGCCCGCCCAGCGGCTCGGACTCGTCACGCAGCTTCGCGAAGCGCGAGTCCACGTCGGCCAGGGCCAGCGCGGGCAGGAGGAGGGAAACGGCGGCGGCGAGGAAGCGGCTCACGTGAGGGGACTCCAGGGAAAACGAGGGGTTTCAGTCTCCATGCTGCCACCGCGCCGTCCCCCGGGCACTCCTCTTTCAGTGGGTGGGGAGGGGTGGATATAGGTGGATATAGGTGAAGAACTTGCCTACATGTGGCTACCATGTAGTTTGCGCCTGTCACCACCTGTTCCGGGAGGTAGCCCCCAGTGTTCGAGCGTCCCCAAGAGCGCCGCACCCACCTTCGCTTCGACAAGGTCTTCACCGTGTACCTCACCACCCAGGACGGGATGATGCGGGGGGTGGGCCGCAACATCAGTGCGCGGGGCATGTTCGTGGAGGTTCGCGACTCGGTGGGCCTGGGCGAGAAGCTCAAAGTCACCTTCGCGGGCGAGGACGGCACCGAGATGACGTGCCTGTGCGAGGTCCGCTACCAGGTGGCCCTGGCCTTCGGGCGCAAGGACGGGCGCGAGGGCAGCAGCCGCGGGGTGGGGCTGCGCATCGTGGCCTACGAGACGCAGGACGACGCGCCGCTGCTCCTGGTGGACCGCGAGCGCGTGATGCACTGACGCCCGCACCCAGGCCCGTGAAGGGCTTGACGGCCCGTCGCTCCCGGAACCGCGGGGGCCGTGGAGCCAGTCTTTACAGGCCTGAAAGCGACAAGGGCACGTCCTCCGCAGGGGTGGACGTGCCCTTCGTCTTTGCTACGGCAGCGGGACGACTACTGCGAGAAGCCCTCGAGGAGGTAGTGGGCCTCGATGCGCTTGAGCGCCAGGATCATGGCGGCGCAGCGGGTGTCCACCGGCTCGCCGATGCAGTACTGGCGGCTGTCATGCATCTCCGTCTTGCGCGGCTGGTTGCGCGAGATGTCGCGGATGATGCGGTAGTTGCGCTTCATGGCGCGCTCGAGGCGCTGATCCACCTCGGCCTCGCTCCAGCGCTCCATGCGCTTGTTCTGGATCCACTCGTAGTAGCTCACCGTCACACCGCCGGCGTTGGCGATGATGTCGGGGATCATCTCGATGCCGCGCTTCTGGAGGACGCGGTCGGCCTCGGGGGTGGTGGGGCCGTTGGCGCCCTCGGCGATGAGCTTCACCTTGAGGCGCTCGGCGACGTCCGCGGTGATTTCGCCACCCAGCGCGGCGGGGATGCAGATGTCGGCCTGGACCTCCCAGAGGTCCTTCTTCTCGATCTTCTGGGCGCCGGGGAAGCCGAGCACGCTGCGCTTGAGATTCTTGGGGTCGGCCACGTAGGCGGCCAGCGCGTTCACGTCGATGCCGTCGCCGTTGTAGATGGTGCCGTCGGCGTCGTTCACCGCCAGGAGGCGGGCGCCCGCGCTGGCGAGGATGAGGGCGGCGTGGCTGCCCACGTTGCCGAAGCCCTGGAGGGTGAACGTCTTGCCCTTCACGGACTCGCCGCGGTCGGCGTAGTAGTCCTCGATGCAGAAGGCGACGCCCTGGCCGGTGGCCTTGCCGCGGCCCTCGGAGCCACCGATGCGCACGTCCTTGCCGGTGACGATGCCGCGCAGGTTGTGGCGCTCGCGCTCACCGTCGGAGAACTGGCGGTACAGCAGCGCCATGATGTCCGGGTTGGTGCCCACGTCCGGAGCCGGGATGTCGATGTTCGGCCCGATGAGGCTCTTGAGCCGGTACATGAAGCGCAGGGTGATGGCCTCGATCTCCTCCCGGCCGTACTCGCGCGGGTCGATCTGGATGCCGCCCTTGCCACCGCCGAACGGAACCTCGCTGATGGCCGTCTTCCAGGTCATCTCCGCGGCGAGGGCCTTGAACAGGTCCAGGGAGACTTCGCGGTGGTAGCGGAGGCCGCCCTTGTAGGGGCCGCGGGCCTGGTTGTGCTGGACGCGGTAGGCCTTGAAGCGCTGCGACTCGCCGGGGACCAACTGGTACACCTTGCCGTCCGGCAGGCGCAGGTGGCCCTGGCGGATGGCCACGTCGGAGCCGAGGAGGGCGCGGCCGTTGAGGATGATGTTGCCGTTGGCCAGCAGCTCCAGGCCTTCCTTGTTGCGCACCTGCGTCTCGGGCAGGTCGGCGAAGGACTTCGCGCGGTCGGCGGCGAGCGGGACGAGGCGGTCCTTCAGCTTGGCCGTGACGTAGAAGATGTGCTCGTAGTCGGGCTCCTCGAGCTCGAGACGGACGCGCTTGTCCAGCTTGATGAGGTCCGCAGCCCGATGGAAGATCTCCATCGCCTCCGTGTAGACGGTGCGCTTGGGCGAGGGGGCCGGGGCGCGCATGAAGTTCTCTTCGCTGGCCATGACGGGAAACGCTCCTTGTGGGCCCCACCGGTAGGTGGCGAGGCACGCGGGGATGGCGGCCCTTATGTGCACAGCCGCCATGAGCTTTCAACCGCGCGGAGCGCTGCCTCTTCCTGCGGAATGTGGAGAGATGACGGGCACTTATGGCAACGCGCTGTGTCACCGGGGTCGGACGCGGTGTGTCATGGCTGTCACGGTGGGCAAGCGGCGGATCCAGGGAACGCCGGGCGGGTGGGGGAGCAAAAGAGCAGGACTGATCATTTGCCCTTGCCGGCCCAGAAACCCCATGGTACTTCGCGCCCCACTTTCGTTCGTTTCGCCGACATAGCTCAGTTGGTAGAGCAACTGATTCGTAATCAGTAGGTCTCCGGTTCAAATCCGGATGTCGGCTCCAGAACAGAAAAAGGCCGGTTGCCCTCGGGGCAGCCGGCCTTTTTCGTTTCCGGGCCCTGTTGGAGACCGGTGCCCGGCGCCCCAGCAGAGGCGAACGCAGCTCCGCCAGAGCTACATGGCGAGCGTCACTTCGTTCGCAGGAACCAGAGGTTCGTCTTCGACGACGGCAGCAACACGAAGCCCTTCAGCGCCGGTACGTAGCGAAATCGGCCTTGCACCCCCGCCGAGCTCGACACGGCAGGAGCGCCGGTCACTTCCTTGATCCGGATCGTCCATGACCCTGAGTCGACCGGCGTCACCGCATAGACGCGCTCTGGAATCGGAGTGAGCTTCGCCCCCGCCCAGCTCCCGCCCGCGTAGAACAAGAACTCGTCGTTGAGCGGGTCGTAGTCCATCCCGGCGTACATCGGTTGGTCGGCCTTCAACTGCTCCAGGGCCGCATTGCTCGTGAAGGTCACACTCAGCTGCGATTTGCCATCGACTGGGACGCGCGAGGCCGAGAGTCCAGTGTCGTAGCCCTGGCCGTCACCCCATTGCAGGGTGAAGAGCTGTCGGCGCTTCGAGTCGTACGCGCCTGGGAACCGGACCAGGTCGGCCGTGCGGGTGGTGATGGGCTTGGACCACTTCTTCGCCACGGGCTCGTACCGCTCGAATGCGGTGGTCCACACGTTGCCGTCGCCGTCGCGCACGAACCCATACCCATCCGTCGCCAGCGGATGAACCCCCTCGCCGTCCCAGGTGTTGGTGTTGAGGTCGAACCCATCGTTCGTGTTGACGTCCCAGGCCGAGGGATACGTGTACCGCGGTCGCACTCGCAGGACGCGATCGGCCGTCGGCGAATAGAGCGTCGACTGGTAGGTGTGCATCGAGGCGGGTTGGCCATCGGCGTTGTAACCGACGTTGTTTCCGGCCACCGGTGATGCGGCCTTTCGCACCACCCACACGGGCGCATCGACGTCGATGCGAATGGAGACGGTGCGATTGTCGGCGCTGTCGCCATGTCCGCCAGCGGCAGCGACGATGAGCTCGCTCGTGCTGTCCTTGATGGCCATGCCACTGTAGGCATCCACCGGCGCACCGCCCGCCCCACTGGTGCCGGGAACTTCCACCCATTGATTGACCGCGGCGCCCGTCAACCAGGCAGGCACGCTCCCATCGCTGGGTGGGCCGGCATCAAAGGTCCCGGCGTCCCTGCCCGCCCCGGCGTCAGACGTCGAGCCGGCGTCGGACGTTGGACCCGCATCGCTCACTGGCCCGGCGTCTTCTGGGTCACTGCCTCCGGCCCCGCCGGAGCAACCGCACAGCGCGAGCGCCAGGACAGCAGTGGACATCACGAGATGGCGAAACATGAGACCTGGTTCGTTCAGTGACATGTCGGTGAGTACAGGTGACGTTGCCCTGCGGACTCGGGGCAACTTCAGACTACCAGCCGGAAACGGTGGACGTCGTAGTTCGCCATCAGCAGTGGGGGAAAGGAACAATTGACTCCACACCCTCTTCGAAGCCCATGCGGCCCGAGCCCCGGAGGCACTGGCCGCGTGGCACGAGGGCCAGGGTCAGGCCACGAGCACGCGCTTCACCATCGCCTCGGAGCGCTCGTACAGCTCGCGCGCGAGCGCGGCGTCCTGTGCCAGGCGGCTCGGCGACTGCTCTCGGCGGTCGTCGTAGTAGCGGCCGGAAACGTTCTCCAGCTCCGGGGCGGTGGCGCAGTACAGCGAGGTGCGCGCGCCCTCCTCGTTGGAGAGCATGAAGAGCTTCATCACCGGGCGGATGGGCCAGGGTGCCTCGCGCCAGATGTCGGACGCCACCACGCCGGGGTGCAGGGAGTAGGTCGTCACCCCGGTGCCTGCCAGCCGCCGCGCCAGCTCGGCCGCGTGCAGCACGTTCATCAGCTTGCTCACCCCGTACATCCGCAGCCGTTCCTTCACGCTTCGCGTGGGCCGCTCGAGCATGGCCCAGTCGATGCCGCGCGCCTGCTGGTGCGCGCGGCTCGCCACGTTGACGATGCGTGCCCGCTTCGCCTCCTGAAGCCGGGGGAGCAGCAGGGAGGTGAGGAGAAACGGCCCCAGGTGGTTCGTCCCGAACGTCACCTCGAAGCCGTCCTGCGTCAGCCCGGGCGTCGCGGCGATGCCCGCGTTGTTGATGAGCACGTCGAGGGGCCGGCCGGTGGCGAGGAAGCGCTCGGCGGACTCCTTCACCGCGCGCAGCGAGGCGAGGTCCAGCGCGAGGAACTCCAGGTCCGCGCCCGGGTGCTTGCGGCGGATGTCCTCGAGAACGGGCAGGGTGCGCTCGGCCGAGCGCGAGGCCATCACCACCGCGGCCCCGCGCGAGGCGAGCGCCTCCGCCGTGGCCCGCCCGATGCCCGAGTTGGCTCCGGTGACGAGGAACGTCCTGCCCTTCAGGTCCTGCTCCGCCATGGACTCACTCCTTGGGTTTGTAGCGAAGCGCTCCAATGAGCGCAGCCAGTGCGGGAGGCGTCTGCCGCCGACTGGGGTGATAGAGGTAGTAGCCGGGGAAGGTCGGGCACCACTTCTCCAGAATCCGCGTGAGCCGCCCGGCCTCGATATCCGCCGCCACCAGATCCTCATAGATGAACGCGAGACCCTGGCCCGCCAGGGCTGCCTCTCGGATCAGGTCGGTGTTGTTGAACACGAGGGGACCCTCGACGCGAACCTCGAGGGGCCGCCCCTTCTGTTCGAAGTCCCAGGCATAGAGCCCGCCTGTCTTGACGTGCCGGTAGTTGATGCAGCGCTGGCCTGAGAGCTCGCGGGGCGTCCGGGGCACCGGATGGTTGGCGAAATACGATGGGGCTCCGACGACGGCCATCCGGATGTCCGGCCCGATGCGCACCGCGATCATGTCCTTCTCGACGATGTCGCCAAAGCGGATGCCGGCGTCGAGGCGGTCCGCGACGATGTCGGTCAGGTTGTCATCGACGAGCATCTCCACCCGGATATCGGGATGGGACGCAAGGAAGCCCGGCAGGGACGGCATCACGACGGACGAGACCGCATGCTTTGTCGCGGTGATGCGGACGGTGCCGGACGCCTTCCCGCGCAGGGCGCCGACCGCGTCCACCCCCGAGGAGATCTCCTCCAGGGCGGGGCGCAGGGAGCGCAGCAGCGTCTCGCCCGCTTCGGTCGTCGACACCGAGCGCGTGGTCCGCGACAGGAGCCGCACCCCGAGCCGCTCCTCCAGGGCCTTCATGGCGTGACTCAACGCCGACTGGGACATGCCGAGCTCGGCCGCCGCGCGGGTGAAGCTGCCCTGCTCCGCGACGACAGCGAAGGCAGCGAGATCGTACAGGTCGTCTCGTTTCATTCATGCACCGTGTGCATAAGCCCAAGCGAATTATAGCGGCTGGTCGCAATCAGGACCCAGGGCTATCTGATGGTCACCGACCCGGAGCGGACCGCACACCGGCGCCCGCCGAGGCTCCATCCACCCCGAAAAAGGAGCTGTCATGAGCAACAAGAAGGTCTGGTTCATCACTGGAGCCAGCCGCGGCATGGGCATCGATTTCGCCAAGGCCGCCCTGGCGGCCGGCCACGCGGTTGTGGCCTCGGGCCGGGACAGCGACCGCGTGGCCAAGGCCCTGGGTCGGTCGAGCGACCTGCTGGCCGTCAAGCTGGACGTCACCCGTCGCGCCGATGCCGAGGCGGCGGTGCGGGCCGCTGTCGACCGGTTCGGCCGCATCGACGTGCTGGTCAACAATGCCGCCAGCTTCTACGCGGGCTACTTCGAGGAGCTGACGCCGGAGCAGATGGAGCGGCAGCTGGCGACGAGCCTCATCGGCCCGATGAACGTCACCCGCGCTGTCCTGCCGGTAATGCGCAAGCAGCGCTCGGGACACATCATCTCGATCTCCTCGACAGCGGGCCTCTCGGGCTTCGAGTTCGGTACTGCCTACGCCGCGTCGAAGTTCGGCCTGGAGGGCTGGATGGAGTCGCTGCACGCCGAGGTCGCGCCGTTTGGCATTGCGACCACCATCGTCAACCCGGGGTTCTTCCGCACGGAGCTCCTCACGGAGCAATCGACGAATTACGCCGAGCCGTCCGTCAAGGACTACGACGAGCGCAGAGCGCCACTGCTCGAGTTCTGGAAGGCCCAGAACGGCAAGCAATCCGGCGACCCGGCGAAGCTCGCGCGAGCGCTCATCACCATTGCGAGCCAGGAGTCACCGCCGCGCCGCTTCATCGCCGGCGCCGATGCCATTGCCACGGCGGAGCAGAGGGTCGCCGAGCTGAAGGCGCAGCTCGAGGCGTTCCGCGCCCTGTCGACCTCGCTGGCGTTTGATTGAGAATTCAAGGAGCGATTGATGAAACAGAAAAAGCAAGCAACTGGAACGAACACCCAGGATCGCCCAGCCCTCGGTCGCCGCGACTTCCTGGCTCATACCGCCCTCATCGGAGCAGGGTTGTCCCTCGGGCCCTTGGCGTGCGCCATGTCATCGGAGCAGTCCAAGAGAATCAACAGCGAGAGCAACAAGGGGCTGCGTAGCGGAGAAAGCAAGATGAAGACACGAAAGCTCGGAAGCCTGGAGGTCTCGGAGCTGGGAGCCGGGTGTATGAGTATCAGCGCCAACTACGGGCCCCCCGCGGACAGGAACCAGGGCATCCAGGTCCTTCGTGCAGCCCATGAAAAGGGCGTCACGTTCTTTGATACAGCCGAAGTCTACGGCCCCTATACGAACGAGGAGCTCGTCGGAGAAGCGCTCGCGCCTGTTCGCGACAATGTGGCTATCGCCACCAAGTTCGGTTTCAACCTTGAAGCAGGCGGTCTCAATAGCCGGCCGGAGCACATCAAGAAGGCGGTTGAGGGCTCACTCAAGCGCCTCAGGACCGACCGCATCGACCTCTACTACCAGCACCGGGTGGACCCCAAGGTGCCCATCGAAGATGTGGCGGGTGCGATCAAGGAGCTGATCGCCGAGGGAAAGGTCCTGCACTTCGGTCTGTCCGAGGCGAGCGCGAGAACCATCCGCCGAGCGCATGCGGTCCAGCCGGTGACCGCAATCCAGACCGAGTACTCGCTCATGGAAAGGGATCCAGAAAGGAACGGCGTCCTCATCGCGTGTGAGGAGCTGGGAATCGGCTTCGTCCCATGGGGTCCAGTTGGAATGGGTTATCTGACTGGGAAGATCGACGCTGGCACGAGACTCGACCCG
Organism: Pyxidicoccus caerfyrddinensis; assembly: GCF_010894405.1. Classification (GTDB taxonomy): domain Bacteria; phylum Myxococcota; class Myxococcia; order Myxococcales; family Myxococcaceae; genus Myxococcus; species Myxococcus caerfyrddinensis. The sequence goes on along the minus strand of NZ_JAAIYA010000027.1, from coordinate 112,522 downwards.
AAAACAGATCTTCGCTCCGGGTTCACGCGCTTCAGCCCTGAAAACCTGGCCGCCAATGCTCCGGTCGTCGAGCTGCTCAGGCGAGTCGCAGAAAAGAAGGGCGCAACGCCTGCTCAGATTGCACTGGCCTGGCTGTTGGCGCAGAAGCCCTGGATCGTTCCGATTCCGGGTACGCGCAACCCGGATCACCTCGCGGAGAACCTGGGGGCAATCCAGGTTCAGCTGACACCCGCGGATCTTCGTGAGATCGAAACTGCCTTCTCCAAGATTACAGTGCAGGGTGGGCGGATGAATGAAATGCAGATGGAGGTCGTCGACCCAACGGAGTGACCGGTCGTTGGGCCCGCACCGCCGCCGACGCGGTGCGCCGAAGCGAATTGCACTGATCCCTTTGCCTATCCTCGGACAGTCGCTCTAGATTCACGATCAGTGAATCCTGCCAACCCCGCTCCGCGCTGCTGAGTGGCGAGGAGAGGGGGCGCGCAGGGAGCCGTGACCGAATAGGAGGCAGGGATGCCCGAAATGATCATTCCGGGGACCTATATCGACGTACGGGCCGAGGGGTTGATATCCGCCGGGCGCATCGCCACCGGCATCGTCGGCGTCGTGGGGACGGCCAGCGCCGGTCCCGTGGGAGTCCCGGTCACCCTCTCGGGCTTCGCCAATGCCCGCGAGGTCTTCGGGCTCCCGGACGACTTCGACAAACCGGTGGATGGGGCGAATCCCCTCTCACTCACCCGCGCGCTGCAGCACATCTACGCGAACGGGGCCTCCACCGTCATCGGCGTGCGGGTGGCGAAGAGCACCTCCAAGGCCGCGAGCTTCGCGGTGCGAGACAACGCGGACCACACCGTGGCAGTGCTGACCGCGCTCTCGCCCGGCACCTGGGGCAACGAGATTCACGTCGACGTCTCCGAGTCCAAGGCGCCGTGCCGCATCGTCGGGGAGAAGCAGACGTCCTCCTTCGCGGCGCTTCGCTACCACACGGTGAAGCCCAGTCCGGAGAACCGCCTCCAGGTGACTCGAGGAGACACCCGGCGGGTAGACACCTTCGACGTCGTCTACCGGTTCATCGCCCGGGACGAGGAGGTCGTCGCCAACGGTTCGAATGCCTTCCTCCTCGCCAACCCCAAGGTCGCCAACGTGCCGGCGGTCAACGAGTTCAAGGTGGTGGACGGCTCCGGGAAGACGGTGCGGACGTACGGCTCGGGCGCCATCCTCTACGGCGCCGGGGCGCCGCCCGCGGCGGGCGAGGTTCGCGTCAACACCTCCACCGGCGAGCTCACCTTCGAGGCCTCGCAGGTGCCGTCCGCCGGCCAGAAGGTCATCGCCACCTACGGCGTGGAGCATGCCGCCCCGCAGCCCGGCGAGGTGCTCATCACCGTGTGGAACGGCGACCTGGACTTCCACGCCGGCGATGCGCCCAACGCCGCCAACGGGGACGTGCTCACCGCCAGCTACCTGGTGGAGGCGGAGGACGCCGTTCTCGTGACGCTGGTGTCCGGCACGTCCAAGGAAGCCTACGTCGTCTGCGACGGCCGCCTCCTGGCGCAGCAGCTCGCCACGTCCGCGCTGGTGCGGGGCACCGCGGATGCCACCTACGGCGGCAACAAGCCCGCCACGGGGGTGAGCGCCTGGTTCGGTACCGGGACCAACACCCGGGGCGCCAACGGCGCGGACGCGGGTGAGGACGAGTTCCGGGCTGGCCTCGAGGCCATCTCCAACATGCTCGTCAACATCGTGGTGCTCGCGGGCCAGGACGCCGAGGACATGGGCTCGGTCCTGGTGGGCCACCTCAAGGAGACGGCGGAGACCGACCACGAGCGCATCGGTGTCATCGGCGCCAAGGGCAACACGGTGGCCGAGTTCCTGGGCCACTCGATGGCCGAGGACCGGGTCATCCTCGTCGCTCCGGGCATGCGCTACCCGGATGGCAGGACGCTGCCTCCCGCGTATACGGCCGCGGCCGTGGCGGGGCTCGTGTCGTCCCTGTCCGTGCAGACCAGCCTGACGAACAAGAGCGTGAACATCCCCGGCCTGGCCGTGGACGTGAATCGCGGGCAGCAGGAGCAGCTCATCAAGCAGAACGTGCTGACCGTGGTCCGCAAGGAAGGGCTGCGGGTGCTCAAGGGGTTGACCACGCAGGGCGAGGGACAGCCGTTCTCCTCCATCCCCATCCGCCGCATCGTCGACTACGCGAAGTACGGCGTCCGCTCGGCTTCCAACCCGTACATCGGCAAGCTCAACAACTCGCGGGTGCGGTCGGCGCTCAGGGCCACGCTGGATGCCTTCCTCACCCGCATGGTGGAGGACGAGGCGCTCACCGGCTACGAGCTCGAGGTCACCGCTACCCGCGCCCAGGAGATCGCCGGAGAGGTCAGCGTCACCATGACCATCCAGCCGACCTTCAGCATCGACTACATCCGCGTGACCATGACGCTGAAGTAAGCGAGGACACCCATGCCCAATGACGTGTTTCGTGCCACTGACGCGGTCCTGGTGCTCGGAGTGGAGGACACCTCGACGCCCGAGGGTGAGGTCGCCGAGGCCCTGGTCTCCGAATACGACCTCAGCAACGTGGTGGGGCGCCTGACGAACGTCTCCATCAGCGTCACCAGCAACGTGCGCCCCTTCTTCGAGATTGGCCGGCGCTATCCCACGCACCTGCGGCCCGGCATCGTCCAGGTGTCCGGCACCGCCGAGCGTGGCCACGTGAATGGAGCGCTGCTCCGGCTCCTGCTCGGGGACGGCGCGGCGAGCCCGCCCTCGTCGCCGAACTTCGTGCAGCCCTCGTTCAACATCATCTCCACGCTCAAGGACCCGGCCCGGCCCACCCAGCAGTCCCGGGTCACCATCTTCGGGGTGCGGTTCGACAGCTGGAACTACGCCATCCCCAGTGACTCCTTCGTGATGGAGAAGGTGACCTTCCAGGCCCTGCGCGTGGCCTTCGAGGAGAGCTAGCGCTCTTCACGGGAGAGGTGACGGGAGTGAGAAACCCGATGCATGCAACCCCGGGGGAGAGCCCTGGGGGCAATGGGGCCGCGGCGGACGGAGGGCTGCTGTCCGCCCATGACCTGCTGGCTGGCAGCGCGCTCGTCCACGAGGTGGCGATTCCCGCCCAGGTGCTGAGGCCGGGAAGCGCCGCGGAGCCGGGCAGGGCGGGTGGGCACGTGAAGCTGCGGCCCCTGCGCATCGCCACGCTCGCCCTCATCCTGAAGGCCTCGCGCGAGGAGCCCTCCCTGGTGCCCCTCCTGATGGTCAAGGAGTCGCTGGTGGAGCCCGCGCTCCAGCTGGAGCAGATCCGCCAGTTGCACGCGGGGCTCGTGCACTTCCTGGTGGCGCGCATCAACCTCATCTCGGGCCTGGACACGGACGGGGACGGGGCGCAGAGCGTCGCCTCCTCGCCGCTCGGACAGTCGCACCTCCTGTTGGCCCGGCACTTCGGGTGGACACCGCAGCAGGTCGCGGAGCTGACGCCGGGACAGGTGGCGGTGTACCTCGCTGGCATCGAGCGGCTGCTCGCGCTGGATGCGGCCCGCGAGCGGGGGGGCCGGGAGTGACGCTGGAGCGGCAGACGGAGAAGGTCCTCCGGGTGGCGGAAGCACTGTTCCGCCAGCCCCTCGGGTCCGCGTTCCCTCTGCCAGGGGAGTTCGCCGACTGGGACCTCCACGCGCGGCTGGAGCGCGTCCTGTCGCGAGCGCTTCAGGGCGGCGCGGCCCCCGCCGAGGCTGTGCCTCCATCCGAGCCGTTACCCGAGGGACGGAGCGCGCCCGGCGCACCACGCACCGACCTCCGGAGCACCGCGAGCCCGTTCGCGCGGGCTCGACCCTCGGAGCCTGTCGCGGCCTCCACTGTCGCGGAGGGGCCGCGAGCGCCGGACGCACCACGCTTCGACTTCGGGGACACCGCGAGTCCGTACTCGCGGGGTCGACCCTCGGAGCCTGTCGCGGCGTCCGCCGGGCTCTACGAGGCGTCGATGCTCCAGGTGCCGGAGCCCACGGGCATGGAGTCCCACGCGACGCACCTGGGCGCTTCGCCGGGGTCCTCCGGAGAGGGGAGCGGCTGGCCACGAGGGAATCCGGCACTGCGAGGGTCGCCGGAGTCCGGAGTCCGAGCGCGTGCGTCCGCACCGTCCACGAACTTTCCGGAGCGCGGGACGGTGGCTGGAAGTCTCGGCTTCCCCTCCGTGCCGGTGTACCGCCCGCAAGCTCCAACGGTTGACGCGCTGGTGGAGAAGGCGCGTCCGCTCACGCTCACTCCAGTCGCGTCGGCGATGGCTTCCACGCGCCCGCCGCCTGCGGAGCGCGCCGTCTTCGAGGAGGGCCCCGCGCCCATGAGGGACGGAGCGGCTTCGGGCTCGCGGTCCGTCCGCATGGTCTCGACACCGGCCGAGCTGGCGGCGCTGCTGCGCTCTCACGTCGAAGCTCCCGAAGCCCTGCCTCCGAGGCTACCAGGCCGCGACGCGGCTCCCGAGGCGCCGGTCTTCGCGGGCCCCAGTCCAGTTCACGCGAGCCCCGCTGCTCCCATGGTGCACGTCCCCGAGCCGGTCTCCCTGCCGGAGGTGTCCTTCACGGGGCCGGCCCGTGAGACAGGGGCGGGCGGTGCGGCGGAGGAGCTGCTGCTGGACAAGCTGCTCGACAGGTTCCAGGACCGGCTGAGGGAGGAGTCGATCCGGCGCTTCGGGCTCACCGGGGGAGACCTCTGATGGCGCTCGAACTGGCGGGGATTCCCCTCGACAAGCTCATCAAGGTGGAGGTGCGCGAGCGCGCCCGCTTCGTCCGACACAGCGTGCCCGGGCTCAGCGGCGAGCTGACCCAGGACCTCGGGCGGCCCGGCGTGGCCGTGGCCTTCCAGGGCATCTTCCTGGGCGCGGAGGCCGCCGACAGGCTCAAGGAGCTGCGGGACAAGTACCTGGCCCGCGAGCCGGTGGACTTCCTGTGCGAGGCCATCGGCGAGGGGTACTTCACGCAGGTCGTCATCGAGGGCCTTCAGGTGGTGCAGCGGGCGGGCTTCGTCGACCAGTTCGACTATGCCTGCGAGGTGGCGGAGTACGTACCCCCACCGCCGCCCGCGGTCTCCAGTCCGCTCGGGGACCTCGACGCCAGCATCCTCGATGAGGCCGCCGGGATGATGGACGACGTGCAGAACGCCATCGGCCAGGTCGCCGACCTGGCGAACCTCCTCGCTGGAGCCTCCGACTACGGCAACCCCACCACGCGGCTGCCGGGGATGCTCACGTCCTTCACCGAAGCGGCAGGTCCCGCCACCACGACGCTGAGCTCCATTGCAGGGCTTCTCTGAGCTGGGGAGCGAGGGAGTCCCGGGATGAGCGCCACAGCCAATGTACCGACGCTGGAGGGGGCGAGCACCGCCAGCCTGAACGTTGGCAATGGGCTGAGCGGCTTCCTCAACGTGCTGGGCTCCCTGAGCTCGGGCCCCTCGTCGCCGCTGGCAGGCGTCACCTCGGCCATGGAGGGGCTCGAGACCACCCTGCAGATCGACGTCTCCGGAATCTCGGAGCGCCTGCCCGAGGCGCTCACCACCATCCGCAACGCGCTCCCCGCGGACAGCCTGCGGTACGTGGAGGAAATCGAGCAGGCCTACAGCGAGCTGATGCGGTTCCTGCAGGACAGCGACGTGGTGAAGCAGATCCAGGCCGGCTCCAGCCTGGAGCAGACCGCCATGGCGCTGGTCGGGGACCTGCTGGGCCTGTTCCAGACGCGCCTGGGTGACCTCGCCGCGAACCTGATTGGCGCTGAGGAGCTGACGCGGGTCCGCGAGGCCCTCCAGCTCATCGACGACCTGCGCACGAACTACGCCGGCAACGCCGCGGAGCTGCTGCCGTTCCTCAGCCGCAACCTCATTGGCGTGGCGCCGGACCTGCTCCAGGACGTGACGGCGCACGTGAGCTCGGCGCTCGCCGTCGTGGCGCCTCTGTCCGACGCCAACCTGGCCACGGCGGTGAACCCGGCCCGGGCGGCCATCGCCGCGGCGTTCCAGGAGGTGGCCCAGGCCATCAAGGACTTCGACCCGGCCAACGTGGCCCTGTATGGCGCGCTGGAGCTGAAGCTCCAGGGCCTGCGCACCGCGTTCGACTCGGGCTTCGATACGCTGGAAGACTTCTACGCGGCCCTCCAGACGGTGGTGGAGAGCCACGCCTGGGACACCGTCTTCACCACGTACCGGGACCTCCTCGACGCGCTGCCGCTCGACGCGCTCCCCACGGTCGACGACGCGGTGGACCAGCTCGCCGAGGTGCTGAACGAGTTCCTGGCGCGGCTGACGATGGTGTTCTCGCCGGAGGACCTCGCGGCGCGCATCACCCGGCTGTCCACCAGCATCCAGGAGAGCTTCGCCCAGTCGCCGCTGGGGCAGGCCCGGAGCATCCTGCTCGGGTTCATCGACAGGATCCGCCAGGCCATCGAGCAGGTGCCCACCGAGCAGGTGCAGGCCGCGGTGGAGGCCATGCTCGTGCGCGTCAAGCAGGAGCTGGACGACCTGGGCATCACCTCCATCCGCACCTCCATCGAGGAGGCGTTCCAGGACGCCCAGAAGTTCATCGACGACAATCTCGACTCCGGGCTGCTCACCCAGGTGCAGCAGGGCCTGGCGGATGTGCTCCGGCAGCTCGAGCAGATTCCCTTCGCCGAGGTGGGCCAGGAACTCACGACGGCCATCGAGTCCGCCGGGTCGGTGATTCAGGAGCTGGAGGACAGCCTCGCGGATGGCCTCGAGGAGATTCGCTCGCTCCTCGCCCGGCTGGACGAGCTGAGCTTCAAGCCGGTCGCCGACGAGGTCATCGAGGAGATAGGCACCCTCAAGACGAAGCTGCAGTCCATCCGCCCCGACGCCCTCTCCGACGCGGAGAAGCTCGCCATCCAGGCCGGCCTCGCGCTGCTGCGCGCCATCGACCTGGAGGGGATGATCAACACCCAGCTCAAGAACGGGTTCGCCGAGCTGGGCAATGAGCTCAAGGGGCTCATCAACCAGATCCTCGCCGCCTGGCAGGACTTCCGCCGCAGGCTCGGGAACTTCGACCCGGAGTCGGTGATGGGGCCGCTGGGCTCCCTCCTGGACCAGGTCACCGGGGCCGTGCAGAAGCTCAACGGCGCGACGCTGCTGGCGCCCCTCTACGAGCTCGTCGACAACCTGAAGGCCCGCCTCGCCACGCTCTCGCCGGGCTTGCTGCTGAGGGTGCTCCGCGAGCCCTATGCGCAGATGATGGCCGTGGTGGAGCGCGTCAACCCGGATGTCTGGGTGGCGCCCCTGCGGACGCTGTACGCCGAGATCGACAAGCTGCTCGGGTACGTGGACATCCGGCCCCTCCTCGACACGTTGGAGGAGAAGGAGAAGGAGCTCTTCGCGCAGGCACGCCAGGCCATCATCGACGGACTCGATAGCGTGAACCTGCCCGCGCCGCTCGACACCTTCTACGCCACGCTCAAGACCATCACGCTCGCCCTGACCGATGCCCTGTTCGGAGACCCGGAAGAGGGCATCCGCCAGGTCCAGGTCAGCGTCCAGAACAGCATCAAGCTGAGCACGCTGTTCCAGCCGCTGGACCTCGTCTTCGACCGGCTGCTCCAGGCCCTGGACGGTGTGCCACGCAACGACCTGGTCTCGGTCATGGAGGGACTGCGCACGGGGCTCGGCCTGGCGATGCATGCCATCGACCCCCGCAACGTGCTGCGCCAGCTTCGCGAAGGGCAGGGTACGCTCGCGGAGCTGTCCCCGGTGCGGGCCGCGGCGGGCATCCCGTTCCTCCCGGGGCTGCGTGCCTCCCTGGTGGCGAGACTCGAGCTCGCCCCGCCCGGCAACCAGGACGCGGCGGTCTCGCTCCTGGCGCGCTTCGACCTCGTGGTCCAGCCGGTGCGCATCGACGTGGAGTCCTCGCGGCTCCGGCAGCTCCAGGCGTCGCACGAGAGCCTGGTCAACGCCCTGCGCCTCAAGATCAACTCGCTGGAGGCGACTGGCGCGGAGGCCTCGTACACCCGGCTCGATGCGAACCTCGGCAGGCTCCTGCCCGCGTTCCTGCGGCAGCGCGAGCCGCTCACCTACGAGCAGCTTCGCGCAGGGCTCGCGACGCTGCGGCCCTCGGAGAAGGCCCGCCGGCTGGATGCGACGCTCGAGCTCTTCCTGGCCCGGCTCAAGCCCATGGAGAGCGCCATCACCCCGGCCATCAATGGGTTCTTCACGATGATCAAGGACACGGCCTTGATCATCCACCCGGCCATGCTCAAGGACGCGGTCTCCGGCGTCTACGACACCGTGCAGGCGAAGTTCCACGTCCTGGACCCGGATGAGCTGGCGCAGTCGCTGCGGGAGAACATCTACGAGCCCCTGCTCGACCCGCTCGCGGCGCTCGACCCGGCCACGCTGGAGGCGCAGCTCGACGGCCTGTACCAGGGCGTCCTCACCTCGCTGACGGGCAAGGTGAAGGGCTTCATCGACCAGGTGAAGGGCGCGGTCGACCAGGTCCTCGGGCAGATACGCCAGGCTGTCGCCGCGGTGCTCGGCACCCTGAGGGCGGAGATCGGCGTCATCCTCAAGAAGCTGGAGGACCTGCTCGAGAACCTCGACAGCCTGGTGGTCGATGACCTGTTCGGGCGGCTCCTGCGCGTCATCGACAACCTGGAGACCAGCTTCAACGAGGAGCTGGACCGGGTGCAGCACGAGTTCGACGCGATGTTGAACGCCATTCCCCTCGGCGCGTCCGGGGGCTCGGCCTCGGTGGGCCTGTGAGGACGCACATGGGCGGACCCACCGCATCGACAGCCGCGCACCTGGAGCAGGAGGGCCTCGCGCGCATCGAGGCCTGGCAGGCCGCCGCCTCGGCCGGACGGCAGGTCTCCGCCGAGGACGGCCTGGTGAGGGAGGTGCGCGAGGGCGGGGCGCTGTCCCGCTACACCTGGCTCGCCAACGGAGAGCTGGCCTCCATCACCGAGCCCGATGGCACGCGGTGGCACTACGGCTACGGCCCCGACGGGCGGCTGCTGACGGTCACCCGCAACGGAGAGCCGTGGGCCGAGTACCGCTATGACGAGGCGGGGCGGCTCGTCGAGGTGATCCGTCCCGACGGTCCACGGCGCCACGTCTACGACGCGCAGGGACGGCTCCTGCGCACGCTGCGCGGAGACGCCGCCGCCTTCGCCTACCAGTACGACGCGCGGGGTCGGGTCTCCCTGGCCCGGAGCGACCGCGAGGAGACCCGCTTCACCCATGACGAGCGCGGCCATGTCACCCGCCTCGAACAGGTGGTGGAGGAGGTCGCCCTGACGGTGGAGCAGGACTTCGACAGCCAGGGCCGCCTCGCGCGGCTGCGCTTCGCCCCCTGGGATGTCTCCATCACCTACGCCTGGGATGAGCGCGGCCGCCCGCGCTCCCTCGCGTGGGGCGGAGAGGTCCTGGCCCGGTTCGGGTACGCGGACGAGGAGAAGCACTGCTGGCGCGAGACGGCGGATGGGCTGCGTGAGGAGACGTGGCACGACACGCGCGATGGGCGGCCCGTGCGCAAGCACCTGCGCCGGGGCGCGGAGGTGCTCTGGCGGAAGGAGCTGGCCTACGACGCGGGGTTCCGGCTCGTGAAGGACGGTGAGCGGACCTACGGCTACGACGAGCTCGGCCGGTTGGTGGAGGCGGAGGAGGGAAGCCGGCACTGGCGCTTCCAGTACGACGCCATGGACGAGCTCGTGGGCGAGGAGGGCGGTGGAGGCAAGCCGCTGGAGCTGGACGTGGACGCGACCGGCAAGGTGCGTCGCGTGCGCCGCGCGTCCACGGAGCGCGTCTACCGCTACAACCAGGCGGGAGAGGCACTCGCGGTCCTGGAGAACGGCCACCGCCTCGCGCAGTGCATGTACGACCACAAGGGACGGCTCGCGCTCAAGCGCACGGACGCGGGCGTCGAGCGGTACCTGTACGGGCCCGACGACGCGCTGCTCGCCATCACCGATGCAGCGGGTGCCCCGCGCTGGCTCTTCCTGCGGATGCCCACCGGCCTCGTCGGAGCCATCGACTTCCGCACCCGCGCCGAGGGCGAGCCCGTCTTCTTCCACGGCGACGGACGCGGCAGCCTGGTCTTCGCCGGTGCGATGGACGGCACGGTGGAGGGCCCGTTCTCCTGCGACCCGTTCGGAGTGCCGCTGGGCCGGCCCACCCGGCTGCCGTACCTCCACCGCGAGCGCGTCTACCACGCCGACCTCGGCCTCTACTGGATGAGCTGCCGCTGGTACGACCCGGCGCTGCGCCGCTTCCTCACCGAGGACAGCTACACGGGCGCTCCCGACGACGAGCGCCTCGTGAGTCCCTTCTGCCTGGCGCAGCACCAGCGGATGACGCGCGCCCAGATTCTGGGCGAGTGGCTCAAGCAGCCTCGCGTGCGCAACCGCCACGCCTGGTGCTGCAACGACCCGGTGAATCGCTTCGACCCGAACGGGCACTGGAGCTTCGGCGGGGTGCTGCTGTCGCTCCTCGGCGCCATCTGGACGCTGCCCAACACGCTGTTCGGACTCGCGGTGGAAATCACCTGTCTGGTGGGCGAGGTGGTGCGCTGGCTCGTCTGGCTCTTCAGCTTCGGCAACGTGAGCTGGCAGACGCCGGGCATCGACGTGGCGTCATCGGGGCGCCTCAACGCCTTCGCGCTGGTCTTCACCGGCGGCTGGCTCGGTTCCTTCCGGAGCCTGCTCGGCGTCACCTTCGGCAACGTCTTCTTCGTGAACAAGGACTGGAAGACGCATCCGGCCTACGTGGCCCTGCCAGCCAACGTCTCACCTCCGGCCTATGGGGGAACCGTCACCATTCCCAAGGATGACACCCTCTACGAGCACGAGTTGCGGCACGTGAATCAGTACTCGTGGTTCGGCCCCTTCTTCCACCTCGGGATGCCGGCCTTCGGCTTCTACGAGTGGGACCTCATCTTCAATGGCTACCAGAACGCCTGGACCGAGAGGAACGCCAGGGACTACTCGGGATTCTGATGGCCGGCCACTCTCCACACTTCTCCCTCACGCTCGGGAGCCTGCGTTCGGACACGGACAGCCCGGCTGGCGGGCCGTCCTATTTCGCCGTGGACCGCAGCCTGGAGCTCCCCGCCGACGGGCTGCGCGTCGTGCTCGCGGAGCGTGGTGAGGTCGTGCCCGGAGACGTGGCGGAGCTGGAGCTCGGTGACGAGGACGGGCTGGAGCGCGTGTTCACCGGCACCGTGGTGGAGGTCCGCCCGCATGCGGCGGGCGTGGAAGTGTTCGCCGCGGGCACGGTCCTCGCGTTGCTCGAGCTGCGGGCCTCGTCGTACTACCAGGAGCAGACCGCGGGCGACATCGCGCGAGACCTCATCGGGAAGGCAGGGCTCGACGCGGGCGACATCTCCGACGGCGTGTCCCTGCCGCGCTTCGCCGTGGAGCGGCGGCGCAGTGCCTGGCCCCAGCTCAAGCGGCTCGCGGAGCGCCTGGGCTTCGACGTCTTCTCGGACCGGGAGGGGAAGATCCACTTCCGCGGGTTGGGCGAGGCCGCGAACCTTGGCTCTGGCGGGCTCGTCGGAGCAGCGGCGGGCGCGGCGGGCGCAGTGAGCGCGCTCGCGGGAGGAGGCGGAGCGCTGGCCTTCGGCAAGCACCTCATCGCCACGGTCGGCAGCTCGCGGCCGGCGCTGGAGCGCAAGGTCGTGGTGGGCGGCGAGAGCCCCATGTCCGGCCAGGGCGAGGACAAGAGCTTCTGGCTGACGGCCAAGGACACGGACTTCGAGGACTCCGCGGGGGACGGCGAGGAGACGCTCGTGCTGGACCCGGTGGCGCGCACGAAGGACCTGGCGGGACGGTTCGCCGCCGGCTACCTCACGGGGCTTCGCCGCACGCGGCGGGAGCAGCGGGTGACGCTCCTCGGACAGGCGGCCCTGGACCTGGGCGCCCCGCTGGAGACGGTGGACGCACCGGAGGCGCTCCTCAACGCCAAGGGCTTCGTGAAGGCACTGCGGCACCGCTTCGGAGGAGGCATCGGCTTCCTGACCGAGGCCACCCTCTGCGTGGAGGGCGACGAATGAACGAGCTCATCTCGCTCATGCGCCGCGTGGTGCGCGAGGAGCTGGCGGCCCGTCGTGGGCCCCTGCTCGCCACGGTGACGGCCGTGTATGCGCACGAGGAGAAGGACGACGCCCGGAACTACGAGGCCGACGTGCGCCTCAAGCACGAGGGGCTCGACCTGCAGAAGGTGCCGATGTCCGTCACCCACGTGGGCGTGGCCGTCCCGCCGAGGGTGGGGGACCTGGTGCTCGTGCAGTTCCTCGACATGGACCTGCAGCAGCCGCTCATCACCGGCCGCTTCTACCATGAGGAGGAGCGGGCGCCGCTCTTCAAGGAGGACGAGCTCCTCTTCGAGCACCGCCTCGCGGACGGCAAGCTCAACCACCTGCGCTTCGCCGCCGACGGCACCATCTACGTGCAGCGCGAGGTGACGAAGCCCGAGGACAACAGCGAGTTCAAGGCGGGCATCAAGATCGACCCCGAGGGCAACATCGAGCTGAAGACCGGGGACAAGGTGGTCATCACCCTGAAGGCAGGGGAGATCGACATCAAGTCCGACGGGCAGCCCATCAAGATCACCTGCGACGAGCTGACCGTCGACGGAAAGCTGAAGGTGACGGGGGAGACGCAGCTCAAGGACAAGCTGAAGGTGGGGACCGGCATGGGTACCACCATCGACGGCAACAAGATTACGGGAGGGTCCGTCTGATGGCCGACCTGGTCCTGGAAGGAGTCCTCAACCTGGAGGGCCTGCTCACCCTCGAAGGGTCCTCGGGCGGCAAGGTGAAGGTCGGCTCCAACGAGGTGCTGGTGGAGGTGTTGCCCTCGGGCCCGCCCCAGTGCAGCTCGGCGTCGCCGGTCATCCTGCCGCCTCCTCCCGCGCCACCGACACAGCCCCAGCCCACGGTGTGGATCGTCAACAGCTTCAACAAGACGGTGAAGGCGGGCACCCAGGCCATCGTCGCCCAGGGGATGGCCATGCAGGGGATGACGGGCGCGCCCCTGTGGCCGGGCATGGTGCTGCCGAGCACGGGCAACCCCACCGTCACCATCAACAACATCCCCATCAACGTCGTGAACGACAAGGCCGCCATCTTCCCCTCCGGGGGCATGGCGACCTTCAACTCCAGCGGGCAGATGTGATGGCGGACCTCGTGCTCCACATCCTGCAGCCCGCCAACGGCGCGAAGCTCGCCGGCACGGGGAACGTGCGCCTCCAGGCACAGCTCGGGGCGGGGAGCGCCGCGGGGCTCTTCTTCAAGTGGTACTCCACCCTCAACGCGGCGGCGACCCAGGACCACCCGGAGCTGAACGTGGCCGACCACTCCGCCGCGAAGCTCGACTGGACCACGCCCCTCGACGTGGGAACGCACGTCATCACCCTGGCGGCAGCCGACCGCGACGGCAACGACCTGGCCTCCATCAAGGCGGTCACCCGGTCGGCCTTCGCGGGCGGGGCCCCGGCCAGCCCCGAGCCCTGCGTCATCCACCGGCTCCAGGCCACCCTGAAGACGCCCGCGAACGATGGCGACAGCCTGAGCAAGGCGTCGGCCCCGCTCGAGGCACTGGCGCCTTCCCGGTGGGGCAAGAAGCATCCGACGCTGCCCGGGGCCTACGTGATGGACCCGGACTACCACGCGGTCAACGGCCTCCGTTACCGCTTCCGCTTTGCGCCCGCCGGGCCTCCGGACGCGTCGAAGACGGCGGAGGTGATTCCCGCGGCGAGCGCGCTGACATTCTTCATCGGCTCGGACGACAAGCCCTATGTGCGCTGGAGCGGCGCGCTGCCGGGAAACCTGGGGACGGGGGCCTATGTCCTCACGCTGTACGTGGAGAGCCTGGACGGGTCGGTGGGCCACAACGTGAGTCGCAACGTCACCCTCACCGCATAGGAGCAAGCATGCCGGCTGGACGCGAGAGACTCTTCGGCAACGACCTGCTCCTCCGGGAGTACGCGGAGGGGCTCGACCTGTCCCAGTTGCAGGAGCGCGGCCCCGGCGGGGACCTGGCCCTGGCGCGCGGCAACACCAACATCATCCAGGCGCTCACGCTGCGCCTGCGGGTGCGCAAGGGCGAGCTGGCCCCGCTGGGCTGGCCGGCCTACGGCTCTCGCCTGCACGAGCTCATCGGTGAGCCCAACGTGCCGCGCACCCACCTCAAGCTCCAGGCCTTTGCCCGGCAGGCCATCGAGATGGACCCTCGCGTCCTCAAGGTCGAGTCGGTCCGGACGGTGAACCTCCCGGGTGAGCGGGACACGGTCCGCCTGATGCTGGACATCCAGCTCATCGACGCGCCCAGCCCGCTCAACCTGGTCTTCGACCTGTCGCTGGAGAAGCCATGACCGAGATTGGCCATCCCTTTTCCAAGCCCTTCCAGGAGCTCATCGACTCGCTGGAGGAGAGCGTCCGCGAGGGCGTCGAGCAGCCGACCCAGCTCGACCTCCTGTTCCGCAAGGACACGCCGTCCTACGAGCTCAAGGGGCCGGTCCACGACGTCTCCCGCGTCACCGGCCTGCGGCGCAAGCAGTTCGTCGTCTTCGAGCGCAACGTCCACTACCGCTACGCGAGCGGGCGCCTGCTCTGGAACGCCCCCGCCAACCCGGCGGATCCGGACTGGTACCCGGACGACAACAGCCGCGTCCTCGTGGAGTACACCTACCGGGATCTGCCCTCGGGCATCACCGACTTCAACGCGGGCAGCGTCGCCGGCACGCTGGTGCGGGCGGTGGCGCGCGAGCTGAAGTTTCTCTACGAGCAGATGGACCAGGCGTACCGCCGGGCCTTCATCGACATCGCCCAGGGCGTGGCGCTGGACAACGTGGTGGCCCTGCTCGGCATCGTCCGCAACCAGGCCCTGCCCGCCACGGGCTTCGTGACGTTCTTCCTGAAGAAGCCGCCGAAGACGGGGACGAAGGTCGTCATCTCCCCGAAGACGCGCGTGGCCGACACCCAGGGGCGGCTCTTCGTGGTGACGGAGGGCGGCTTCATCGAGTCCTCCCTGGAAGAGATCCGCACCCAGACGGGCGGCGTGCTCAAGACGGCGAATCGCATCGGTGTCCTCACCCACGTGCGGGTGAAGGGGACGACCACCAACCTCCCCACGAAGCCCACGGCGATGGGCAAGGACTTCGGCGCCGACGAGCGCACCATCACGCTCAACGGCGTCTCCCCTGTGGGCGACCTGGTGGTGACGTACCAGCCGAAGAGCGTGACCCTGCCCGTCACGGCGCTGGAGCCGGGCCGGGAAGGCAACGTGGGCTCGGGCAGCATCACCGTCATGCCCACGCCTCCCAGGGGCGTCGACGGCGGCGTCACCAACGAGGAGCCGCTCATCGGCGGAGAGGCGGCCGAGGCCGACGACCAGCTCCGCGAGCGCGCCAAGCACGCCCTGGAGCGCGCGGGGAATGCCACGCTCAACGCCATCAAGTACTCCATCCTCGAGGTGGACGGGGTGGAGGGCGTGGAGGTGAGGGACCACGCCACGGACGAGTCCATTCCGCTCGGAGAAGTGCGGGTGCGCTACTCGGGCGGCGACGAGGCGACGCTCGTCAAGGCCATCGACGAGACGCGGGCCGCCGGCATCCTGGTGCGCGTGGAGGCCATCACCTCCGTGTTCCTGTCCGGCAAGGTGTATGTCATCCCCGACGCGGGCCTGGCCGCGGACTCGCTGGACGCGCTGAAGCGCGCCGTCGTGGCGGCGCTCCGGGCGCTGGGCATTGGCGAGGCGGCCTACGTGCGGCGCCTCACCGCGCTGGCCTACCAGGTGGCGGGAATCGCCGACGTGGCGGAGGCCCAGCTCGACTTCGCGAAGAAGAAGCCGGGCGAGGCGCTCCCCTCGGAGACGGGGCAGGTCGTCGACCCCTTCGTGGTGAAGTCGAGCGAGCTCATCCGGCCCGACGAGAGCAACCTCGCCGTCATCGCGCTCGACGGCCTCAAGGCCACGGGCGTCTACGTGCCGGCGCAGAACCGGACGGACCTCACGCTGAGCGTGGTGAAGGGGGACGGCACGGCGGTGCGCTTCCGCTCCTTCAAGCTCAACGTCGTCGTGGTGCTGCGGGCCCGGCTGAAGACAGCCCCGGACCAGCCGGCCCAGCGCATCTGCCAGGTGGAGAAGCAGGTCACCTTCACCAGCTCGGCCGACACGGTGGTGGTCTCCATTACGAACAGCGACATCAAGGACGCGCCCGGCCACCCGGGGTTCCGCCTGGGGGCGGATGGACATGATCCGCACGTGGAGTTCCAGGTCAGCTCCACCGCGTACCCGACGCTGAAGCCCGGCCTCGCGCCAGTGGACATCACGGGAATCTCCTGAGGAGGGCACGGTGTCGTTCAAGACCGACAGACTCGCCGCGCTCTTCCCGGACGCCTATTCCGCGCGGGAAGGCGCCTCGTCGCTCCGGCGGTTGCTGGACGCCATCGGCCACGAGCTCATGGGCGCGGACGAGTCCGTCAAGGCGCTGCTGAAGTCCCACTGGGTGAACTACGCCCAGGACGACGCGCTCGACGGCCTGGCGGCCACGTTCGGCGTGCAGCGCCGCAGGCTGGCCGACGGCACGCTGGAGCCGGACGACGCCTTCCGCCGCCGCCTCAAGGCGGTGGTGCCGTACTTCACGGGTGGAGGCACGGTGAAGGCCGTGGCCGGGGCGGTGCGCTCGGCCCTGGGACTGCCCTTCGACCTGGAGCTGTTCCGCCGCGAAATCACCCCCGCCGGAAGTGATTCCAACGACGAGGTCGCCGCGCTCATCCAGGCCCTGGAGGGACTGGTCCGGGTGCAGGAGTTCTCCCCGAAGCCCGAGAGCATGCTCTCGGAGCCGGTGACGCGCGTCGCGGACACCAGCGAGGTCACCGTGGAGGTGGCCTTCTCCAGCATCACCCAGGTCTACCCGCGCATCGAGTGGACCTTCACGAAGGGCGGCGGACGCTACCTCACGCTGCGGCGCCTGGACTCCGGCGAGGGCCTCAAGTCGAAGGCCGCCCTGAAGATGAACCCCGGTGAGACGCTCGTGCTCACCGCCAGCCCCAGCGGCGCGCTCGCCGCGTCCGTGGGCACCACCGACGTGAGCAGTCTGTTCACCGCGTGGGATGGCACGTCCGCGCCCCGCCTGCCGCCGCTCCCCGGTGAGACGACGCATTGGAAGTTCACCTCCCGGGCCGGCACCTACGACCTCTCCGGGTTCGACGACACCGAGGGCTACGACTCGCCCGACTTCTCCGTGCGCATCCAGTGGACGCGCTACCAGCACCTCACCTTCGACGTCATCGTCCCGTACTTCATCAAGCGGGCGGTGGAGGACATCCAGCGGCAGACCGGCTACCAGGGCCAGCTCTTCCTCTTCGAGGGCCTGCCCCTGGAGGTCATCCAGCGAGTCGTGGACCAGACCCGCGCCGCGGGCGTGAAGGGCATGGTCCACTTCTCCCTCAACTTCCTGGAGGACCACGCGGCCCAGGAACAACTGAGCGGCCTGCTCCAGCACCGCTACCAGGAGACGCACGACGCCAGCGAGGCCGTGAGCGTCGGCTCGTTGAGCACGGCCGTCGAAGACCAGAACATGCGCGAGGCCTTCGCCATCGGCGGGGTCTTCAACGTTTCCACTTTCGACACCAGCTTTGGCTTCGAATAGCCAGACATCCAAGGAGCTCGCATGCAGGAGAGCATGGAGATGAAGGGACAGATGACAATCTCCCTGACCGACGCGGAGGGGAGGGTGGTCTACGAGCGGACCCACCAGAACCGCATCGTCAAGGCCGGGCGGAGGCTGGTGGCCCAGCTCTTCGGGGGCATCACCTCGGGGACGCCGCCGTCCAAGGTGACGCACATGGGCGTGGGCACGGGTGCCACCGCCGCGGATGACGAGCAATTGGACCTGGTGACGCCGCGTGCGCCGCGCAACCCGATTACCAGTGTCACCTACAGCGAGGTGGTGGAGTCGAGCCCCTCGGGGCCGGTGAAGCGCGTGAAGGCGTCGCTGCAGACCATCTTCGACTTCAACGAGGCCAACGGCACCGACCCACTCCGGGAGGCGGGCATCTTCACGGCGGTCACCGGGGGCACCATGTACAACCGCGTGGTGTTCGATGCGGTGACCAAGAGCAACAACTTCAAGCTCACCCTCATCTGGGACATCGTCTTCTAAGGGCGAAAACACCCACGGACTCGCGAGCAGGAGGCACACGAACATGCCCTTTGTCCCAGACCAACCGTTTCCCAAGGCGACCGGCAATCCCATCCGGTCCAAGGACTGGAATGACCTGGTGTACGAGTCGCAGCGGCTCGACACCGCCAAGGTGAACAAGGTCGGCGACGCGATGACGGGTCCCCTGACCATCCAGGCCGCGCTGAACCAGGCCGCCCTGGGGGTGGGGACCGCGTCGCCCGCCGCCCGGCTGCACGTGGTGGACGGCGCCAACCCCACGACGCTGCGCGTGCAGAGCACGGCGAGCAACAGCAAGGCCCGCCTGGAATTGTGGAGCGACCCGCAGGGCAGCGGCACCGAGTGGCGGCCGGGCTACCTGGAGTCGTTCGATGTCGGCGGCTTCACCGGCGGGCTGTCCTTCATGACCAATGGCGCCGGAGCCGCCAACCGCACCGGCTCTGTCGAGGCCCTGCGGTTGGTGAATGGCAAGGCCGGCTTCGGGGTGACCGACCCGGGCTACCGCATCGACGTGGGCGACCGCATCCGCCTGCGGGCGGGGCCCAGTGGCAGCGCGGGGCTGTGGCTCTATGAGGGCAACGAGGACAAGGCCTTCATCGGGATGAACGGGAGCTTCGTGGGCCTGTGGGGCAACAAGGGGGCCGGTTGGGCATTCAACATGGACGTGGCCACCGGGAACGTGGGCCTCGGGACGAACCCCGTTGGCGTCGCCGGGTACCCCCTCTCGATCAAGGGCAACGTCGGGGTCAATGGGCGCGTCAGGGACAGCAAGTTCCGGCTCGAGGCGGTGGCGAACAACCCTGTTTCCATCTCCAACGCCAGTGGGACCGGGGGGATCTGGAACAACGTGCCCGGCATGAACCTCAGCATCCTTGTGCCGGACGGGGCGACCTTCCTCGTGCGGTTCCAGATGGGAGGGCTCCAGGCCTATGGCGGCAACATCCCCCATGCACGAGGCGAGTTCAGGCTGCTGCTGGACGGAGTCGTGCAAGCCTATACGCTGCACGAGTACCACGCGAACGGCTGGGAACTCCGGGAAGTCTCCCTGGAGCGCCTCCTGTATCTGTCGTCGGGCAGCACCCACACCCTCGTCGTGCAGTGGGCCACCCACAGTCCCGAGGCCACGCCCGCCAATCCAGTGAGCCTGCAAGGGTGCTGGTTCAACGACTATCGCCACCTCATGGCCATCGAGCTCTAGCAGGAGGAGTGGACCGTGTTCGTCATTCGAGACAAGAAATCCAAAGCCATCCTCCACATGTGGCAGTCGGTGCCGGGGGAACGCCGCAAGCCGGAAGAGCTGCTGCCTGACTTCGACGCGAAGACGATGGAGTTCGGGCGCACGGATGCGCTCTCCGTCCCCGCCAACTTCGACATCGAGAACGGCGACATCAAGCCCCTGGCACCACCCGAGCCCGAAGTGGCCGCCGCGCCCGCGCCCAGCCTGGCCCAGGTGAAGGAGGCCACCCTCGCGGAGTTCTCCCGCCTCTCCTTCGAGCTGCGCAAGAAGCTCATCCCCGAGCACGAGCTCCAGAACGCCGCGCTGGGCGTCTATGACGACAAGCGGACCCAGGCCATCCGCGACACCGTCAAGGCCTTCCGGGACGAGTACAAGCGCCTGGAGGCCGTGGTGAAGAAGGCGAGGTCCATCAAGGAGGTCCAGGCGCTCGAGCCCGACTTCCCGACCCAGGTGGCGGCGGCCGTGAGCAGCGCATCCCGGAAGGGCGAAAAGGAGAAGCGATGATGAAGGAGCGACTGAGCCTCCGCCTCGACGAGCTGCGGGCGGAGTACGAGAAGGGGAAGACGACGCTCGAGGAGCTGGAGGCCAAGGTCTTCAGCGTGCGTTCCACCATGCTGCGCATCAGCGGCGCCATCCAGGTGCTGGAGGAGGAGCTGGGGCGGGGGAGCGCGGAGCCTGTCAACGGGAAGGGGCACGTGGAGCCCGTGGACGGGAAGGCCCCCGACGCTCACACGCTGCGGGTGCCCGCCTGAG
The DNA here is from genome assembly GCF_010894405.1 of Pyxidicoccus caerfyrddinensis. Lineage (GTDB taxonomy): Bacteria > Myxococcota > Myxococcia > Myxococcales > Myxococcaceae > Myxococcus > Myxococcus caerfyrddinensis. Next base: position 92,373 of record NZ_JAAIYA010000027.1, on the reverse strand, counting down.
CTGGCGCCATGCTGCTCTCCCTTCAAACCGCCTTCGTCGAGCTGCTGAAGACGTCCTTCCCGGACCTCTTCGGCGGGACACCCGCGCACGTCCAGGTGAAGTTCCAGAACCCTACCTGGACGCTGGATGCGTCCTCCGCCGACCCCACGGCGGGTGAGCCTGGCCAGGACGACGCCACGGACCTCCTCGCCTTCGACCCGGCACAGCCGGCCGGTCCGTACACGCTCTCCCGTCCGCCCTATCCCGGCCCGAAGCGTGTGTACCTGAGGGCCGCGGACGGCGGGCGCCAGACGCTCGGCCCCGCGGAGGTGCAGTGGGACGGCGACAACCCGCGGTCCTTCACGCTCCAGCCGAAGCCCACCCGCGTGCTGACGGGCTTCAACCGGGTGGAGGTCCTGTACGGCGTCACCGCCGTCTTCACGCAGCTCAAGAGCCACCACCAGCTGCCCGTGCTCCTGAGCGGCACGGACGACGCGGAATTGGAGCGCGCGGAGGCGCTGACCCTGGCGGCCTTCGCGCTCAACCGCGAGGCGGTGATGGCGGCGGGCGCCTTCTCCCACGCCGGCGGTGACTACACGGCGGTGGGCACCCTCAAGGGTCTCAAGCTGCTCAAGGGGGCGGCGACCCCCGGCTCGTCACGCGAGTTCCTCCTCGACGCCGACGTCGAGCTGAAGGTCAGCCGCGCGCTGGCCGAGGACGAGGGCCGGCCCATCCTGCACATCGTCTCACCGGGGAAGCCCCCCGGAGCGCGCAAGGTGGACATCGACATCGACGTCGAATCCTGAAGGGAGTTCTCCCATGGCTCGCCTCCAAGCCTCCGTCTCGCTGGACCCCTTCCGCGCGCCCGAGCAGCTCGCCTTCCTGCGCGAGCGCGTGGAGGTGCTGCAGGAGTCGGGCTTGTTTCTCTGGGTGTCGCTGGAGGAGGGCCAGGTCGACACGCTGATTGCCCAGGGCCTGCAGGTGATTCCGCGGCCGGAGGCCTCCGTCGTGGAGCTGCCCGCGCTCGCCTTCAATCCGGAGTCCGAGCCGCCCGAGCTGCCCGCGGCGCTGCGGGCCGAGGAGCCCTCGGGAGAGGCGAGCGGGGACTACCTGGTGATGTTCCGGGCCCCCATCGACAAGCCCTGGCTCCAGGAGATTGCCACCCTGGGGGGCGAGTTCCTCCAGGCCCTGCCGAGCCAGTCCGCCGTGTTCCGCTTCACGCGGCAGGAGGCGGAGGCGGTGAGGGCGCTGGCCTTCGTGGCCTACGTGGGGCCCTTCCATCCCGCGTATGCCGTCAGCCCCGACCTCACCGGCACGGAGGAGCCCTTCACGGCCACATCGCTGCGGAACATGCAGGTGACGCTGCCTCCGGAGGAGCCGGACGGAAACCTGCTGCTGCGCTTCTTCGACGGGGTCAACCCCGAGTCCTACCGGGAGGCAGTGGAGGCGGCCGGGGCCACCATCGTGGCCGACACCGCGCACGGCTTCCGCGTGAGGGCGCCGCCGGAACGTGCCAATGACATCCTCCGGGTCCCCGGGCTCTTCGCCGTCCAACCGCCGACGACCACCGAGTTGGTGAACAACAACGGGGGCGTGATTCTGGGCACCAACCAGGTGCGCCAGGTCGGCACGGTGAACTTCCTGGTGAACCTCAACGGAGTCGGCGAGGTCGCCGGCATGGTGGACTCGGGCTGCGACGTGGGCAACCTGGCCGGGGCGATACCGCCCTTCGTGGGCGCGGTGATGACGCCCTTCCACACCGACCTGCGGACGAACGTCCGGCTCGTCCGCAACAGCGCGAACCCGCAGAACGTCGCGGGCGTGGCCCCCGACGCCTCGCCTCACGGGACGCACGTCGCGGGGACCATCTGTGGCGACGGGACGAGCTCCGCGGGGCAGGCGAGGGGCATGGCGCCGTCGGCCTCGCTGGTCGCCCTGGGGCCGCTGCCGGCGAACTTCGAACCGCCCTTCGAGTTCGCCTTCCAGAACGGCGCTCGGATCATCAACAACTCGTGGGGGAGCTCCTTCAGCGTCGGCGTGAACAACAATCGCTACATCCCGACCCACGGCTTCGCGCTCGACCGCTGGTGCTTCGACCACCCCGACGTCCTCCTCGTGTTCGCGGCGGGGAATGACGAGACGGACGTCGCGGGAGGCGGCAACGGGACGCTGGACGCCAACAACCTCAAGCTGGAGGCCACGGCGAAGAACGTCCTCACGGTGGGCGCCTCGGAGAACCTGCGGAACAACGGCGGGTGGCGCGACAGCTACCGGACGTTCTTCGGTCCCCGGTACAACAACGCGGCGTTCAACGTGAGCGCGGGCGGGGCGCCGGGGGCCTTCTCGTTCTCGGACAACCACAACGAGGTGGCGCTGTTCAGCTCGCGCGGCACGATTCGCACCAACACCCTGGTCAACACCCAGCGCGTGAAGCCGGACATCGTGGCCATTGGCACCAACGTGCTCTCGCTGCGCTCGCAGTGGGTGGCCCCGCCTCCGGCGCTGCCCGTGGTGCCACCGCCCATCTCGGCGGCCTTCTGGAACACGAACTTCGACAGCATGCTGCCCGCGGGGTTCAACCGGAACCTGTACCAGATCTTCTCGGGGACCAGCATGGCCACCCCGATGACGACGGGCTCCGCCATCCTGGTGCGGCAGTACTACCGCACCCGCTTCGCCCAGCTGCGCCGGCCCGTCCTGCTCGAGGGCGTCGCCATTCCCGCGGCCGCGCCCCTGCCTACGTTCACCGCCCATCCCTCCAGTGCGCCCCATGTGGACGGGCTCGTCTTCGCCTGGGTGACGGCGGCCCTGCCGGCCGGGCAGAAGAACGTCCTGGCGATGCGGCTGAGCCGCGCGCTCGCTCCGCTCGATGCCGCACCCGTTCACCTCCAGGACAACGTGGGGGACCATGCCGCCCCCAAGGTCGCCACCCGCGGCGAGCGGACGTACCTGCTCCACCGCCATGGCGACAACACGATGCGCCTGTCCTGCTACGGCCGCACGTTGGCGCTCGAGGCGGGCTTCGGGACGAATGGCGTGGTCACCCTGGCCCCCAACGCCCGCCCCGACGACAACGTCCTGCCCGACCTGCTGGTGGTGGGCGAGCACGTGTGCTGCGCCTATCCGGCGACGGGCGGCAACGGCTACTTCTTCCAGCGCTTCCGCGCCGACACGGGGGCCGCCGTGGACGGCGCGCCCGTCAGCTTCCTCTTCAACACCAACACGGGGCCGCACCGCTCTGTGGCGCATGCGGGCACTCGCTACACGGTGTGCGGCGTGGCGCACCCTGGGAACTACCAGCTCCAGACGCGCCAGTTGGGGGATGACGGAGCGCTCGTGGGGGCGGGACCCACCACGCTGGTGGACCAGGTGCAGGAGATACGTGAGCCCTGTCTCATCTGGAACGAGCGCCTCCGTGTCCATGTCGTGGTGTGGGTCGACGCACGCACCGTTCCCGGTGGGGAGATCTACCTGCTCTTCGTCGACGCGAATGGCGCGGCCATCCGGGCGCCACGGCTGGTCATGTCCGTTCCCGCGGCCAATCACATCCGCCGGCCGCGACTGCTCGTCCATCCGGAGGTGGGGCACGTCCTGCTGTGGGAGGACGACTCTCAGAACGCCCACTACGACCTCTACGTTGCGCTGCTGGACGAGACGGGCCAGGTCGACGGGCGCCTCCCGGCCGATGCGAATGACCCGCTCTCCCGGAAGCTCATCCGCATCTCGGATACGCCGGAGGACACGGCGGGCTTCGCGGCCCTCGCCGATGCGCGAGGGCTGTCATTGGTCTTCCAGAGTCCGGATGAAATCAACTCCGACCGGCTGGGGGCGTATGCGCTCAACCTGACTCCGGCGGCGGCATTCGAGGCACAGGAAGACCCCTCCTCGCCGCTGCTCCGGAGCGGCCGCTACACGAAGGTCGACCTGCTGAGCCATGGTGATGCCAATCTCATGGCGCTCTCGGCAGAGTGGACCGGCGGCGCCTGGTACCTCCTGCGCCTCGCGCCCGCTGGGGGAGGCGTGACGGAGCTCCAGTGGGTGCGGCTCAATCCCGACGGACTGGTGGATGCAACCTATGGCGTCAATGGTGTCCGCTCGGCGCCGGTGACGCTCTTGATGACGTCGTGCCAGCTCCTCTGGACGGGCAGTGGCCTCGTCACGGCGGGGAACGACCTCCTGGGCGGACTCATCGTCCATCGCCACGACGACCAGGGGGCGCCCGTCGCCGGCTTTGGTGCGGGCGGTGCCGTGTCGCTCCAGGACACCGCCACCTTCCATGACCATGTGATTCCGCAGGTGGGCTGGGATGCAGGGAGCTCGCAGGTCCAGGTGGCCTACGGGACGACGCAGGCCGGTGTGCTCCAGCTGCGCTACCAGCGCCTCAACAATGCGGGCGTACGGGTGGGCGCTCCGGTGAACCTGACGGCGGCCACGGGTGTGGCGCCTCACAACTGGTTCCAGTTCGTTCCGAGTGAGAATCGCTCCATCGCGCTCTACCACCGCGTGAATGGCGCGGTGACGCGCGTGCACTGCCGGCGCTTCCTGAACACCGGCGCGCCGAGCGGTGGCGAGCTGGACGTGAGCGCCGTGGCGGGAGAGGCCATCAACGCGGTGCTGGCGCGGCGGCCGACGCTCGTGAACTCGCCGAGCCGGGAGTACGGCGCGGTCTGGCAGTACCGCGCCAACAACGCCGCGCGCTGGGAGCTTCGCTTCAGCCGCCTGGACCGGCTGGGCCAGCCGATGGGCAACCCGCCCGCGCCGCCCGCGCCCGCGCTTCCTCCGCCGCCCCTGGTGGTCGCGGATGTTCCTGTCATCGCCGCGGGCCCTGACTGGCCCGCGGACCGGGAGGCGGTGGAGCCCCAGCTCGTCTCCACTTATACCCACTGGCCCTGGTCCAATCCTCCGGCCGTGGTGGCCGGAGTCACCAGCCTGCCGGACTGGAGTCCCTCGTATGGGCTCGCGTGGATTGGCGTGCTCCCGGATGGCTCGCGGGTGCTGTTCTTCACGGTGCTCGATGAGAATGGCCGCCGGGCGATGCTTCCCCAGCCGCCCCCGGTGGGCCCGGGCTCCCTCACGGCACCGGCGCCCGCGCCGCTCTTGCAGCTCACGGGCGCCACCTCGCGCGTGAGGAACTTCAAGCTCGTCTGGAACGGCCGCGTCTTCCTCCTGTACTGGGCGGAGGAGGAGGGCGGGCAACTGAAGCACCGGTGCACGGCCGTCAACCGCCACGCCAACACGCTGGCGTATGAGCTTCCCAGCGCGGCGCTGCTGCGGGCCACGTTGGTGAACGGCGCCACCAACATGAGCGCGGTTTCATTGCCGGATGCGGCGAACGGGTATGGCTGGGGACGGGTGAACCTGCGGCAGACCCTGGCGCCGACGCCTCCCGTCACGCTGCAGGTGCGCGACGACTGCACCCTCGGCCCCCGGCGGAGCGTGACGTACCGGTTCAACCTGCCGGCGGGGACGGCGCTGCTGAGGGTGACGCTGAACTGGACCGACCCGCCGGGCGCCCGCGTCGTCAACCCGCTGCACCTCACCGTGCGAGCCCCCGCCGTGGGACCGAACCCGAGGCCGGAGTACCGCGGCAACCTGTGGGACACGGTGGCGGGGCGGAGGCACCTCAGTCGCCCCGTGGCCAGCCCGCCCGTGGCCGCGGACAACCACGAGAACATCCAGACCTTCAAGCAGGTCGTCATCGCGAATCCGCCACCCGGCGCGTACGACGTCGAGGTCTCCGTGGGCTCCTTCCCCGCGGACCCGTTCAATCAGCAGAACCTGCAGGCCTTCGCCCTGGTGTTCGCCGGGACGGGGCCCGAGGTGACCTTCAACCAGCCGGTGGCGAACGTGCAGGGGGCGGCGGTGTATTAGGAACGGCTGCGCGCGACGGTGTGCTTCACACCTTTCGTCATGCCGAGCGGGATTCGTGGGGGGCGATGTTCAGCTCGCGCACCACGCGGGCATGAGTCTGCTTTTCGTCCACCAGACCCGAGCACTTCCAATCCTCCCGAGACGGCACCCTGGCATCGCCTGCGCCCGCGCAGCGCCCCCCTTCCCTACGGCTGGGAGTTGGCCCCGCGCCCCGGCGCGGAGGGGTCAAAGTGCAGCGCGACCGCCGATCTCCGGGAAGCGCTCATAGGCCCGCAGGAGTGCATCCAGGTGGGCGGGGTTGTCCAGGTCAAGCGGTGCGTCCGTGAGCTGCACGACCCACCCACCCGATGCCGTGCGCCGCGACCGTGAAAGCAGGTCCGTGTCCCGAGCCAGGTCCGGGAACCCGATGGCGCGTGCGGCAGCGGAAGACCAATAGTTCAGCCACCCGAGGTAATAGGGAATCTCGGGCGAGCGGATGTGCTCGAAGAGCTTCAGGGCGGGCAACCCTCGGCGCGGGGCCGGCGGCCCTTGCAGCGTGGGTGCTGTCTGATACGCAATATCCACCGCAGCGTCGTCTGGCGTCGCCTCCCCCCATAACGCACGTGCCCCTTCCGCCACGCCCTCAAGCACAGCCGCCGCTGACGCGATCACGGGCTCGTCCAGCGGCAGTTTTGCGTGCACCTCAAACTGGTCTTGACCGCCAGGGCTGAAGAGTCCTGATCTTTCACTCCCCCAAACCGTCACGGGGTAACTCTGGTCCCCGTTGCACACGATCGGGAATCCTCCGTCCTCAATCTTTTCCAGCAGCCACGCATCACGCTGAGGCAATGCGATAGGACGCCCGCCATTAGAGGGCCTCCATTCCAGCCGCAGACCAGGAAGCGCCTTCTCCATTCCATGAACGCTATCGAGCGTGCGGCGGTCGTTGCCCACAAGCGCAGGCGCGTAGACGATGATGCCGATTCTTTTTCGTGTAGTCATCGTTTGCACCCCGTGACAACGACCTTGAGGCTCCGGTCCTCCCGTAGCAGCGCGTCTTTGTGCGCTTGGGTGCTCACCCCAATGACGAAACCATATCCACAGGCCGCGGCGGCTTTTCGCTCCTTTCGCAATTGCTTGAGTTCCTTCTCGATCTCCCGGCCCCGGATATAATCATTGTACGTGTCAAATTGATGGGTCTTGATCTCCCATAGCACACGCACGCCGATTTGCAGCGCATCGAAGAGTTCACCGCCCACGAGCACGTCCATGCCGGGATAACGGTTAGGCGGGAACCTGTCGGCACACTCGTTATGAGGGTCATCTTCGCCCGCGTGCGGCACCGGGACGGGCCTGCACTCGGGACGGCGCTCGCGCTCCAGCGGCTCAGTCGACACCGGGGGGAACCAGTCCTGCCCCGATGGTTCCGGATCGGGCTTTCGATTCGCTGAGGGCTCCTGCGGGGCGGACTTCGTTTGGGTAGCGGGTTCTACCTCTTCCGTGCTGATCCCTCTCAACTCATACGCATCTAGCGCTTCCTTGATGACGACTCCCACCACCACCACGCCAAGGACAATCACCGTGCCCGCAACGATCTCGGGAGCAGCCAAGACACAGAGGCCGATTCCCAAGGCAGCCGCGCCCGCCGAGGCAACGGCACACCTTCCCGTCCGGTCGTTGAACCGGACCCGGTCATGGTTGAGGGCTGCAAAGCACCGCTCCGCTAGCACGGGCCAAGGCTGGGACGTCTCACGGACAGCGCACCGCCCCCCGTCAGTCCACGGCAGCGTCGCCGCTCGCTGGAGGTTGACGATCCTCGGGTTCCGGGACGCGCGCTCTCTTGGGCTCGGTGCCGACGTGGCGCACGCCGAGAGGAAGAGCAGGAGTGCGGCGCAGGCGCGGAGTCGCATTACTTCGTCCCTTCCGTCGAGCCAGCGAGCTGCGGGGTCAAGGCTGGCCGCATGTGGAGTATGCTAGCAGTCGAGAATAGATGGGATCTCCGGAAAGTGCCGAGGCATGGCAGCATGGTCCGGAGCGCACCAGCGGCCCGATGAAACTCGGGCGCGGTGGGACATGGTAGGGAGCCTGCGCAGCTTCACAGGAACCCGCCCGATGGGGGCTCGGAGCGCTCCGGGACGGGCGGCGGCGCAAGCCGCAGAGCAGCGGCATCAGGGCAGCCCGCCAGCGGTCATGAGGCGCCCACGCTTACTTGCTGCTCGCTTCCGCGTACAACACGAACCCATCGACGGGCATGGGTGCATGGGGGAGGAGCGTCTCCACGAGAAAGAGGTTGTCGCAGTGCTTGGCGTTCGGCCCGCCAAATACAGTATTGATGGCCGGCTCCACGCACTCTTCAGTGGGAAGGAACGCGCTGCCAGCTTGAGCGAGCCTGCGAACGATGTGCGCAGGATGAACCCGCCACTCATGGCTCTCGGGGTCGATTCGGGTGCCTGGCTGGCCGAGCCATCGCACGAGAGCCGCCCGCTGTGACTCACGAAGCTTGTCGAAGTCCGTCTGGGGGGACGCGCGGGGGCTATAGAGACATCCGGTAACACGCGCCTCCGGCATGGCCGACTCTGCCCATGCGGCCACTGCTGATGGATCGATGATACGAAATCGTGTCTCCAAACGCTCCATCGGCGGTTCGCTGTTCCAATAGCGCGTTATCTCCTGACCGACGAACCCCGAGAGCTCGACGCGCCCACCGGCATCCACCTCCATCAGGAACTCTGGGGTGGAGTCATAGATGTTGTACTGAAAGGCGGGCACGCCCAGACGTGAGGAAAGGCGTGCGAGCAGCGGCGGAGTTCCCTGCATCAGGAGTTCGAAGGGTGCGGTGCGCAGGACGGTCCACCCGGGGGCGCCGTGGAAACCCGCCAATCCCCAGCGCGGCACCTCGTCACCCAGCCCGTGCTGCATGCGATCGTACCGTTCCGGGGTGCGCGGCTCGGGTGTTGTCAATCGCCGTCCCCCTCCACCAACAAGCGTGAGAGTTCTCTCTCTACCCGGGCTATATCCGCACACTGAATGAAGGCTACGTTCAGCCACGTTCCCATGGAGGATGAGCCTGCCACTTGAGGCAATGACGGTCGACTGGAAGTCCGGAGATCCTCCGCGGATTGAACGATGCGCGGACGCTCGCCCGCGTCGCGAACCGGAGGCGTCAAGGCGACGAGCGACGGAGATCTCCAGAAAGCGCGCATAGGCCCGCAGGAGCGCGGCCAGGTGGTCGGGGTTGTCCAGGTCGCGAGGTGCGCCCGTGAGTTCCACGACCACTCCCGTCGCCGTGCGCCGTGAAAGTAGTTCGGCGTCGTGTGCGTGCTCCGGACGATCCCGATCACCGATTCCGGAGCAAGCCGATCAGTCGTTCCGGGACAAGCCGATCACCGATTCCGGACCCAGGCGACATCTTCCCTGACACAGGGCGCTGCGTTCTTGCTCCGCTACCGCACTGCTGAAGCCAAGCCGTATTGGAGGAAACAACAAAGGGAGAAGGGCTCATCGCCTTTGGGGGCCCAACAGACGCTGAGAGGGTGGGAAGAGGGCACCTGGGCCCTCGACCCGGATTCGTAGCAGCTCCACTCCCTGCTGAAACCATGGAGGGAGCGGAGCCTTGGCTGGCGCCGCAGTCCCTACCACTTCTCCACGGACGTCACGGTGAGCGGGTACGTGGGGCCGACGAAGTTGCCGTCCGACGTGCACGGGCGCTGCGTGACGTCCGAGAGGTTCGCCGCGTAGTAGCCCCAGGTGGAGCCGTTGCCCTTCTCGTAGAACTCGGTGCCGTTGGGGAGGACCACCTTCCAGACGTAGTCGAAGTGCTCGTACCACTTCGGCGAGCTGCGGTTCGAGATGTTGCTCCTCACCGTGATGCTCCACGTCCAGGGCGCCGACGCGGAGACCGCGAGCGTCTGCGTGTTGTCCCAGTCGAACGGGACGAAGTTGTCGAGCCCGCCCCAACCGTGGATGAGATACACGGAGGTGCCCCAGGGCAGGGTGTAGTTCCGGTAGGACAGATTCAGCTCCGCCTCGTAGGAGCTGGCGTAGACGCAGGAGTGGAGCACCACGCGCCCCTGCACCCACTGCTCTGACGCCATCGCGGACGAGGACACGAAGAAGAGGAGGAGGGCGAGCCCGTTTCGAGAGAACACAGTCATGGAAAAACTCCGGGGAGAGGGAAGTACGACCGTCGTCTCTACCACGACTTTCCGACAAGTCCGCTTGGCTCTGCTCGCGCGGAATGCTTGTTTCAGGGCTTCCCCTCACCTGGAAAGGGCCTCATCCATGCGGAACTTCCTCGCGGTGTCCGTCTCCCTGTTCTCGCTCACGTTGCTGGGTCCGGTGGCCTGTGGCGGCACGACTCCCGAGCAGACCCCGGAGATTGCGGAGCAGAAGCAGGGCCTCAACGCGACGGGCACCGGCTGCAGCGCCGATTCGGAGTGTGCGTCCGGGCTGTGCTGGACCGAGTCGGACTCGTATCCCCTCTACAACCCGTATTGGATCCGCGCCGACAGCTGCACCGAGGAGTGTGGCGGGGAGACGGACCATGCGTCCTGCCAGGCTCTCGCCGCGGACCTGAACGCTCCGTATCCCAACTCGGCGCGCTGCATCCCGGCCCGGGGCGTCTACGACAACTACCCCTACGACGACATCTTCTACGTCTGCGACCTCATCCCCGCCGGCCTGGGCCAGGTCCACTGGGTGGAGTAGTCCTTCGCCACGAAGCGCACGAGCCGCATGCTCGATGCACTCTCCGATTCGGCTCCCGGCTGCGCGTCCCGCGCGCCGGGGCGCCGTACTCGCGGGTGCTACTGGTGTGCGTAGGATGCGCCGGGCGTTTGGGACTGGAGCTTCGTATGCGGCTGCCGTGGCTGATGCTTTCCCTGGTGTGGGCGCTGGTGGGGTGCAGCGGCGCCACGAGGGTCGTCCGGCTCGACACAGGCCGTGGCTCGCCCGTCGTCCATATTCCCCGCTCGGAAGGGGGCACCGAGCCGATAGTGCTCGATGGCGACGAAGTGAAAGAGGCCGTGGCACGGTGGGCTCGAGCTGTTCGCCCATCTCAGCGTCCCCAGGAGGCCGCCCGGCGCCTGTTCGAGGTGGACTCGCGGAGCGGCTCGTATTTCTTCGACGTGAGGAGCCGGCGGCTCACCCCACTGGGGCCTGGCGAGACGCTTGCCGCCGAGCTTCCCCAGTCCGAGGTCGAGCTGACGCGCGCCTACCTGCGCTGGTGTGAGCGGACCGGGCGCAGGGGTGATTGCCTGGGGCTGCTGAAGGAGGGCCCGGCCGTCACGGGGGACGCGCGCTTCACCCTGGCCCTGGCGCTGGCGAAGGGAGCGGTGCTGGACGAGCTGTGGGCGGCCGTGAAGGACATGGCCAACCCGGAGGCCCTGGTGCAGGCGGCTCTATGGACGGCGGGCACCTATGCGCTGCTCTGGACGGTGCCCGAGCCGGCAACCAAGGGCGTGGCGGCGGTGTTGACGGTGGCACTCATCGCCTACGTGGGGGTGGACACCTTCTGGGGGCTCATCCAGGGCTTCCGGCAGTTGATGGCTGAGTCTGAGCGGGCCGTGACGTTCGATGAATTGCGTGACGCGGGAGAGCGCTTCGGGAAGGTGATGGGCCGGAACGCGGCGCGGGCCTTCATGATGCTGGCGACGGCGGCCATCGGCAGCACGGGGGCGACGCTGGGCGCGAAGCTGCCGGGGCTGCCCGGGGTGGCTCAGGCCGCGGTGAGGGTCGAGGCACAGGCGGGTGTGGCGTACGCCGCAGTGGGCCAGGTCGAGACGGTTGCCGTGGCCGCAGAAGGGTTTGTCATCGGCCTCGCCCCGGGTGCTGTGGCCATGTCATCCAGGGGCACGCGCGGAGGCGGGGGCGCATCGGCGGGATACCGGGAGTGGCAGACGCACGGTGGCCTCTATAAGGGCAGGGGCAGTGCGGGTAAAGGCAAGCAATGGCACCACATTGTCGAGCAGACGGAGGGAAATGTTCGCCAGTTTGGTCCCGAGGCCATTCACAATACAGAGAACGTCGTCGCTCTGGACAAGATTCTGCACGACCTGGTGAGTGCATTCTACTCATCCAAGAAGCCACGGATAACGAATTCATTCACGCTGACTGTGCGTGAGTGGCTCAGCACACAGCCCTACCAGACTCAGCGTGATTTCGGACTTCAGGCTATTGAGAACATCAAGAATGGGATCTGGCAATGACGCTCGACCAACTTGTGGAGGAGTTCGCAACGAACGTGACTGCGCAGACCGAGGCCATCTTCCGCGGAGATGCCAGGACTGGAAATAAACACGCAGATCGATACATGGCGGCATTCGAAAAGCTGCGTGCCCACGGCGATGAAGGGCGAGAAGCGCTATGCGTCCTTCTGAAACACCCAAGCGTGGATGTGAGAACAATGGCTGCCGCGTTCTTGCTCCGCTATCGGACCGCGGAGGCCAAGGCGGTGCTGGAGGAGGCTGCGCGGGGAAAGGGGTTGGTTGCGTTCGAGTGTCAATACACACTCAAGGGGTGGGAGGAGGGGACCTGGGCCCTCGACCCGGATTCGTAGCAGTTCCACTCCCTGCTGGAGCTACGGAGGGTGATGACACTGGAGGACCTTGTCAGAGAGTTTGCCGAGAACGTCGCGGCGCAAACGGAGGCGATTTTCCAGGTAGGCGCAGACCCCGAAGACACGCACGGAGAGCGATACATCGCAGCGTTCCAGGAACTTCGCGCTCGCGGCGACAAAGGAAGAGAAGCGCTATGCGTTCTTCTCAAGCATCCGAAGGTGGATGTGAGAACAACAGCTGCTGCGTTCTTGCTCCGCTACCGCACTGCTGAAGCCAAGGCCGTCTTGGAGGAAGTCGCAAAGGGAGAAGGGCTCATCGCCTTTGGAGCCCAACAGACGCTGAGGGGGTGGGAGGAGGGGACCTGGGCACTCGACCCGGAGTAGCCTTGAGGGTTGCTGTGACGCACCGGATTGTCGCACTCCGGGTGTCACAGGCCGCGGCGGGAGTCGTGGCACCATGCGCGCATGGACGACTCGAACGACTCCATGGCCATTGCCGTCGTGGGCCTGGGCCTGCGCTTCCCCGGTGCATCGGAGGAGCGCCGCTTCTGGAACAACCTGGCCTCGGGCGTGGAGTCCATCACCCACCTCGATACCGCTCAGCGCGCGAAGGCGGGGATGCCCACGGAGCCGGAGTGGGTGGCTGCAGCCGGCGTGCTCGAGGGCGCCGAGCTGTTCGATGCCGCCTTCTTCGGCTTCTCCCCGGGCGAGGCGGAGCAGTTGGACCCGCAGCACCGCCTCTTCCTCGAGTGCGCGTGGTCCGCCCTGGAGTCGGCGGGACACCCGCCTCGGGGCTCGCCGCTGCGCGCGGGCGTCTATGCCGCGTCCACGTTCAGCACCTACTTCCTGTCGAGCCTGCTGCCTCGGGCGGGACGCGACGCGGCCCGCCTGAGCGACAGCCTCTTCTCCACGGGCCTCGACTTCGTCGCGACGCGCGTCTCCTATGAGCTGGACCTCACCGGCCCGGCACTCACCGTGCAGACGGCCTGCTCCTCGTCGCTGGTGGCGGTCCACCTCGCGGTGCAGGCGCTGCTGGCGGGCGAGTGCGACCTGGCGCTCGCGGGCGGCACCTCCGTGCGCGTGCCGCAAATCTCGGCCTACCGCTTCCAGGAGGGCTCCATCCTCGCGCCCGATGGCCACTGCCGCCCGTTCGACGCGCGGGGCGCGGGCACGGTGGCGGGGAACGGCGTGGGCGTCGTCGTCCTCAAGCGGCTCGCGGATGCGCTCGCGGACAGGGACCCCATCCGCGCCGTCATCCTCGGCACCGCCATCAACAACGACGGTGGCGGAAAGTCGGGCTTCAGCGCGCCTTCCGTGGACGGCCAGGTCGCCGTCCTCAACGACGCGCTGTCCATGGCCGGCGTGGCTCCAGGGGACATCTCCTATGTCGAGGCCCATGGCACCGCCACGCCGCTGGGAGACCCCGTGGAGGTGGCCGCGCTCCAGGAGGTGTTCCGCGGCGCCGCGCCCGGCAGCATCGGCCTGGGGGCCGTGAAGTCCAACCTCGGGCACCTCGACGCCGCGGCGGGCGTGGCCGGGCTCATCAAGACGGTGCTGGCGCTGGAGAACCGCCTCCTTCCGCCCACCGTGCACTTCACCTCGCCCAACCCGCTGCTGGGGCTGGAGGGCAGCCCGCTGTACGTGGTCGCGCGGCCCACGCCCTGGCTCGGACCGGCGCCGCTCCGCGCTGGCGTCAGCGCCTTCGGCATCGGCGGCACCAATGCCCATGCAGTGCTGCAGGAGGCGCCGCCCGTCCCACACGACGAGCCCCGGCGCGGCGAAGAATTGCTCCTGCTGTCCGCGAAGTCCGAGGCCGCGCTGGAGCGGATGACGGCGGAGCTCGCCGAGCACCTGCGCTCGGGCCGCGAGCCGCTGGCGGATGTGGCCCATACGCTCCAGGTCGGACGCGCGCGCTTTCCCTGGCGGCGCTTCGTCACCTGCGGCCGGGAGGAGGACGCGGCGGCGCTGCTGGGCGGAAGTGAGCCGGGGCGGGTGCGCACCGTGCTCGACGCGGCCGAGCGGCGCGGGGCGGCCTTCCTCTTCCCCGGCGGTGGCTCGCAGCACGTCAACATGGGCGCGGAGTTGATGCGCGAGCCCGTCTACCGCGCGGCCATCGACCGGTGCGCCGAGCTGCTGCGGGGCCCGCTCGGAGGCGACCTGCGCGAGGTGATGTTCGCCGTGCCCGAGCGCTTCGATGCCGCGAGCCGGGAGCTGGCCCGCCCGCTGTGGACGCAGCCGGCGCTCTTCGCCTGCGACTGGGCCCTGGCCGAGTTGTGGCGCTCCTGGGGCGTGCAGCCGGAGGCGATGCTGGGGCACTCGCTGGGTGAGTACGTGGCCGCCTGCGTGGCGGGCGTCTTCACGCTGGAGGAGGCCCTGGAGCTCGTCGCGGCGCGGGGGCGGCTGGCGGAGGGCATGCCTCCGGGGGCCATGGTGTCCGTGCTGGCGCCGGTGGCGGAGGTGGAGCCGCTGCTGGGCCCGGAGCTGTCCGTCTCAGCCGTCAACGGGCCCGCGACGTGTGTCATCGCCGGGCCGCCCGGTGCCGTCGAGTCCTTCGAGCAGGCGCTCGCGGCACGCGGCCTGGAGTTCCGGCGGGTGCGCTATCCGCGGGCCATGCACTCGTCGATGCTGGACCCCTACCTCGCGGACTTCGCGCGGGTGGTGCGGCGCGTGACGCCGCGGCCGCCGACGCTGCCCGTGGTGTCGAGCGTCACCGGGCGCTGGCTGGAGGCGCGCGAGGCGACCGACCCCGAATACTGGGTGCGCCACCTGCGGGAGACGGTGCGCTTCTCCGACGCGCTGGAGTGCCTGCTGTCCTCCGGGGACAAGGCCCTCATCGAGGTGGGGGCGGGTTCCATCCTCTCGTCGCTCGCGCGGCAGCACCCGGCGCGGACGTCGCAGCCGGTGATTGCCTCGCTGCCGGGAAGCTCCGAGCGGAAGACGAGCCCCCTGCACGCGCTGGGCGAGGCCTGGCAGGCGGGGGTGCCCATCGACTGGGAGGGCTTCCGCGCCGGGGAGCGCCGTCGGCGGGTGGTGCTGCCGACGTACAGCTTCGACCGGGAGCGGTACTGGCTGGAGCCCGTCGACTCCTCGGCAAGCACCGTCCGCGTCGAGCCGCCGCCACCTCGCGAGCCCCGCCACGTGTCGCGGCGCGCGGGACCGGCGGCGCTACCGCGCAACGAGATGGAGCGGGCGCTGGCGGGCTCGTTCCAGGAGTTGTTCCGTCTCGAGGAGGTCGGCATCCACGACGACTTCTTCGCGCTGGGGGGCGACTCGCTGCTGGCGCTGCGGCTGACCGCGTGGATTTCGGACCGGTTCGGCGTGCGTCTGGCGCTGAAAGAGGTGCTGGAGGCGCCCACGGTGGCCACGCTGGCCCTTCGGCTCGGAAGGGCCGAAGGGGCCGCGCCCGTGGCGAGGACGGGCCCTTCATGCCTCGTGCGGCTCCAGGAGGGCACGCGCGGGACGCCGCTCTTCTTTGTGCACGCGGCCGGAGGAGAGGCGCTCTTCTACCGCGAGCTGGCGCGGAGCATCGGTCCGTCGCGGCCGGCGTATGGGTTCCAGGCGGTGGGGCTGGAGGGCGCGCCGTGCCACACCTCGGTGGAACAGATGGCGGCGCACTACCTGGAGGCGCTCCGCACAGTGTGGCCTGCCGGGCCCTACCTGCTCGTCGGCGCGTCCTTCGGCGGCAGCATCATCTTCGAGATGGCGCGCAGGCTGACCGCCGAGGGCCACGCGGTGCCGCTGTGCGCGATGCTCGACGCGCCCGGCCCGGGGGCCTTCCCCGAGCCGTTCGAGGATGACGCCGAGGCGCTGGCGTACCTGGCGGGCATCTGGGTGGACGTGCCAGCGGAACGGCTGCGCGGCCTGACTCCTGACGCCCGGCTCCAGCACATCATGGACGCGTCGGCGCGCGCGGGCGTCCAGGCCTTCGCCACCGTCGAGCAGGGCCGGTGGTGGTTCGCGGTGTGGAAGGCCAACCTGGAGGCGATGCTCCGCTACACGGCGCCGCGCTGGGACGGCGAGGTGCAGTTCTTCCGCGCCGCCGAGCGGCTCCCTCGCATGCCGGCGTTCATGGAGCAGGCCTGGACCGAGCGCTGCACGGTGCTGCGACTGGAGGTCGTCCCCGGCAATCACGAGAGCATGCTGCGACCGCCGCACGCGCAAGGCCTGGGCGCGCGGCTGGCGCGCCTGCTCCCCGACTGAAGGGACTCACGAACCCGAGCGCCCCCGACGCTGCTGCGCCATCCGGCGCAGGTTCTCCCGCCGGCTGTCTCCCGAGGGGCTCGCCGCAGGCGGTGGAGCCGGGGGCCCGCCATCACCGGAGAGGTGCGCGGCCTGGGCACGCACCGTGGCGTGGCGGAGCAACTCCAGCAGCGGCACCCTGCGCCCCACCAGTGCCTCCACCTTCACGTGCACGGACTGGAGCAGCAGGGAGGTGCCGCCGACGTCGAAGAAGTTGTCGGCCGCACCCACCCGCTCCAGCCGCAGCACGTTCGCCCAGATGGCGGCGAGCGCCTGCTCCAGGCCCTCGCGTGGCGCAGTGAAGGTGCCTTCGGCCTCGGAGCGCTGGGGGGCCGGCAGCGCGCGCCGGTCCGGCTTGCCGTTGGTCGTGAGGGGGATGGCCTCCAGCGGGACGAAGAGGGCGGGCACCATGTGCTCGGGCAGGGTGCGGCGCAGGAAGGTGCGCAGCGCGTCGGTGGTGGCAGGCTCGCCCGGGGCGGGAACCCAATACGCCACCAGGTGTTTGCCGCCGGGACCGTCCTCGCGCACCACCACCACGGCGTCCTTCACGGCCGGGTGGGCGAGGAGCGCCGCCTCGATTTCGCCCAGCTCGATGCGGAACCCACGCAGCTTCACCTGGGTGTCGTTCCGTCCCCCGAACTCGAGATTGCCATCCGGCAGCCAGCGCACCCGGTCACCCGTGCGGTACATCCGGGCACCCGGGGCCGCATCGAGCGGGTCTGGCAGGAAGCGCTCGGCGGTGAGGTCCGGGCGGTCCAGGTAGCCGCGCCCCACGCAGCGCCCGCCGAGGTACAGCTCGCCCCAGACGCCTTGAGGCACCGGCCGCAGCGAGCCGTCCAGCACGTACCCCCGCACGTTGGCCAGGAGCCGGCCGATGGGGGGTAGCATGCCCTCCGTGCCGTGCGAGGCCACCGCGCCCGTGGTGGCAATCACCGTGCACTCCGTGGGCCCGTAGGCATTCACCAGCGTCGCCGGGAAGCGCGGGCCGGGGCGGCGGTGGAGCCGGTCGCCTCCGGTAAAGAGCACCCGGAGCCGCAGTCCCTCCGGCCACGCCTCGTCCAGCACCGCCTCCGCCATGGGCGTGGGCAACAGGCCCAGGGTGATGCCCTCGTCGGCAATCCACTGCACGAGCCGCCGGAGCTCGACGCGCATTTCCTCCGAAGGCAGGTGCACGCTGGCTCCCGCCGTCAGCGGTGCCCACATGTCGAGCACCGTGGTGTCGAAGGCCAGGCCCGCCGCCACCATGCTCCGGTCCTCGCACGTCACCGCATGGGCCTCGTGGTACCAGCGCAACAGGTTGTCCACCGTCTGGTGGGTCACCGCCACGCCCTTGGGCCGGCCGGTGCTGCCGGAGGTGTAGATGACGTACGCGAGGTTCTCCGCGAGCACCTCCGTGCGCGGCGCGTGCGCGGGCTGGACATCCAGCGCGGGCTCCGCGTCGAGGCAGAGCGTGCTCACGTCGACACCGCGCATCGCCGGGACGAGGGACTGCTGCGTCACCACCGCGAGGGCTCCGCTGTCCCGCACGAGCTGGCGCAGCCGCTCCTCCGGGTACGTCGGGTCCAGGGGCATGTAGACGCCCCCGGCCTTGAGGATGCCGAGCGCCGCCACGACGTAGTCGACCGAGCGCTCCATCAGCACGGCCACCACCCGCTCCGGCCCCACGCCCCGTGCACGCAGGAGCCAGGCGAGCTGGTTGGCGCGAGCGTCCAGCGCACCGTACGTCATGGTCCGGCCCGGGCTCGACACCGCGAGCGCCTCCGGGTGGCTGCGCGCGTGGGCTTCGAAGCGTGTGTGGAGGCCGGCGTCGCGCGGCCAGTCCACGCGGGGGCCGTTCCACTCCACGAGCAACTGGTGCCGCTCGGCCTCGCTCAGCAGGGGCAGCTCGCGCACGGGCTGGCCGGCATCGGCCACCGCGGCCTCCAGCACCGCGCGCAGGTACCCGGCGAGCCGGGCCACCGTGGCCGCATCGAACAGGTCCGTGTTGTATTCGAAGGCGCCATCCAGGCCCGACGGCGTCTCCCACAGCACGAGCGAGAGGTCATGGCGGGACACCCGGCTGTCCGCGTCCACGATTCGCTCTGTCAGTCCGGGGAGTTCCAGCGCCAGGGTGGCCGTGCTCTGCAGGGTGAACATCACCTGGAACAGCGGCGAGCGGCTCACGTCCCGGGGCGGCTTGAGCGCTTCCACGAGCCGCTCGAAGGGCACGTCCTGGTGGGCGTACGCGCCCAGCGCCGCCTCCCGCACCTGTTGCAACAGCGAGCGGAAGGGCGCCTCGGGTGCCACTCTCGCGCGCAGCACCAGCGTGTTGACGAAGAAGCCGATGAGGCCCTCCACCTCCTGGCGGTTGCGGCCGGCGATGGGCGAGCCGACGACGATGTCCTCCTGGCCGGTGTAGCGCGACAGCAGGGCCTGGTAGCCCGCCAGCAGCGTCATGAAGAGGGTGGTGCCCTCGCGCTGGCCGAGCTGGCGGAGTCCCTCGGCCAGTGGCGAGGGCAGGTGGAGCGAATGGATGGCCCCGCGGAAGGTCTGCACCGGGGGGCGTGGCCTGTCGGTGGGAAGCTCCAGGGAGGTGGGCACACCGGCGAGCTGCTTCCGCCAGTAGTCGAGCTGCGCCTCCAGCGCGTCGTCCCGCAGCCACTGGCGCTGCCACACCGCGAAGTCCGCGTACTGCACCGGCAGCGCCGGCAGAGAGGGGGGCCGCCCGGCGACGGCGGACGCATACAGCTCTCGCAGCTCGCGCAGGAGCACTCCCAGCGACCAACCATCCGAGATGATGTGGTGCATGTTGAGCACCAGCACCTGCTCGGCGTCGCCGAGGCGCAGCAGCACCAGTCGCAGCAGGGGGCCCGTGGTGAGGTCGAAGGGACGGCGCGCCTCTTCCTCCACCCGCCGCCGTGACTCCTCCTCACGCGCGTCCTCCGGCAGCGCGCGCAGGTCTACGAACTCCAGCGGCACCTGCGACTCGGGGGCGATGCGTTGGACGGCGCCGTGTTCGTCCTGGCGGAAGACGGTTCGCAGGGATTCGTGACGCTGGACCAGGGCGTGGATGGCGCGCTCCAGCGCTGGTGTATCGAGCACCCCCTCCAGCCTCAGCGCCAGGGGGACGTTGTAGACGGGGCTGCCCGGCTCCATCCGGTCGATGAACCACAGTCGCTGCTGGGCGAAGGACAGCGGCAGGGGGCCGTCCCTCGGCGTGGGCACGAGCGGCGGGACGTGCCGTACCTGCCCCATGCCGACGAGAGCCTCCAGGCGCCTCGCGAGCTCGGCCACGGTGAGGGCCTCGAACAGCGTGCGCACCGGCACTTCCACCTGGAGCGCCTGCCGCAGTCGCGAGACGACCTGGGTGGCCAGCAGTGAGTGGCCGCCCAGCTCGAAGAAGTTGTCCTGCGCGCCTATGCGGGACTGGCCCAGCAGCTGCTGCCAGATGGAGGCGACCCGCTCCTCCATGGGCGTGCGCGGCGGTACGAAGTCTTCGCGCGGGCCGTCCAGGTCCGGAGTCGGCAGCGCCTTGCGGTCCACCTTGCCACTCGGCGTCAGCGGCAGCGCGTCCAGGTGTACCCACGCGGAGGGCACCATGTACTCGGGCAGCCGCTCCTTGAGGAACGCCTTCAGTGTTCCCGTATCAGGACGCTGACCCTCGATGCCGAGGACCCACGCCACCAGACTCTTCCGGCTCGCCCCGTCCTCGCGCGCGGCGACGACGCAGTCGCGCACGGCGGGGTGCTTGGCCAGAGTGGCCTCGATTTCGCCCAGCTCGATGCGGAAGCCGCGCACCTTCACCTGGGTGTCGCGGCGCCCGAGGAATTCAATGGCCCCGTCGGCGCGGTAGCGAGCCTGGTCGCCCGTGCGGTACATGCGCGCTCCGGGCCGGGTGCCGAACGGGTCCGGGATGAAGCGCTCCACGGTGAGGTCCGGCCGTCCCCAGTAGCCGCGAGCCACCTGAAGGCCGCCGATGTACAGCTCGCCGGGCACACCTACGGGGACGGGCTGCAGGTGCGAGTCGAGCAGGTGGATGCTCGCGTTGGCGATGGGCGTGCCGATGAGGGGCAGGTCGGGCCACGGCGCCGGGTCGCCGGAGAGGACGCAGAGGGTGGCGAGGTGCGTCTCCGTCGGACCGTACTGGTTGTGCAGCACCGCGCCGGGCAGCCGCTTCATCAGCAGGCGCAGGGCTGGGGTGATGCGCAGTTGCTCACCTGCGGTGATGATTTCCTTGAGGTGACGGGGCACCAGGCCGTCCTGCTCGGACACCTCGGCGAGGTTCTGCAGGGCGACGAACGGAAGGAACATTCGTTCCACGCCGCGGGCGTCCATCAACTCCAGGAGGGCGTGAGCGTCGCGGCGGACGTCCTCGGAGATGAGCACCAGCTCACCGCCGCCGGCCCAGGTAGCGAGCATCTCCTGGAAGGAGACGTCGAAGCTGAAGGCGGAGAACTGGAGGGTGCGGCCTGAGGGGACGGAGGAACTCTGCCGCTGGAAGTGGATGAGGTTGGCGAGAGAGGCGTGGTGCATGGCGACGCCCTTGGGGGCGCCGGTGGAGCCAGAGGTGAAGATGACGTACGTGAGCGACTCGGGCCCCGCGGTGGGCACCGGGTCCACGTCAGACTCGTGAGCGAAGGCGTTGGCGTCGTCGAGGATGAGGGTGGTGGCGGTATGGGACGGCAGCACGAGCTGGAGGTGGCGCTGGGTGAGCAGCACGCGCGCGCCGGACACCTCGAGCATGGCGGCGAGGCGCTCAGCGGGGTAGGCGGGGTCCAGGGGGACGTAGGCGCCGCCGGCCTTGAGGGTGGCGAGGACGGCGAGGGGGAGGTGGAGCGAGCGGTCCACGCAGATGGCGACGCGCTCGTCGGGCCCGACGCCGAGCGCACGCAGGTGGTGGGCGAGTTGGTTGGCGCGGCGGTTCAGCTCACCGTACGTGAGGCGCGAGTCCCCGAAGCTGGCGGCGATGGCGTCGGGGGTGCGCGCGGCGGAGGCCTCGAAGAGGGCGTGCACGGTGCGCAGGGCGGGGTATGAGACTGCCGTGTCGTTCCACTCGCGCAGCACCTGGTGCCGCTCGACGTCCGTCAGCAGGAGGAGTGAGGCCAGCTTCTGCTCCGGCCGCGCGAGGACGCCTTCCAGCAGGCGCGAGTAGTGCCCCGCCATGCGCGCCACCGTCGCCTCGTCGAAGAGGTCGGTGTTGTATTCCCAGAGGCTCGTCCATCCGGCTGGCGTCTCCCGGACGAAGAGGGTGAGGTCGAACTTCGCCATGCCCGGCTCGAAGGCGAATTCCTCCACGGCCACGCCGGGCAGCTCCCACGCGGCGAAGCCTTGCTGGAAGACGAACATCACCTGGAACAGCGGCGTGCGGCTCACGTCGCGCACGAGCACGAGCGCGTCCACCAGTTTCTCGAAAGGCATGTCCTGGTGCGCGTAGGCACCAAGGCTCGCCTCTCGCACGCGACCCAGCAGCTCGCGGAAGCTGGCGTCGCCGGACGCCTTCACGCGGATGGCCAGCGTGTTGGTGAAGAAACCGATGAGGCCCTCTACCTCGCGGTGGTTGCGGCCGGCGATGGGCGTGCCGACGACGATGTCGGGCTGCCCGCTGTAGCGCGAGAGCAGCGCGTGGAAGCCCGCCATGAGGAGCATGAAGGGCGTGACGCCCGCCTCGCGGCTCAACTCCTGGACGGCGCCGGGCAGCTCGGCGGGAAGGCGCTGGTGGAACTGGGCCCCGCGGAAGGTCTGCACCGGAGGGCGCGGCTTGTCGGTGGGCAGCTCCAGTACGGGCGGAGCCCCGGAGAGCTGGTCCTTCCACCAGGCACGCTGCGCCTCCAGCACGTCGCCTCGCAGCCAGTCTCGCTGCCAGTGCGCGAAGTCCGCGTACTGCACTGGAAGCGCCGGGAGCGTGGCCTCCTCACCGCGCACGTGCGCGGCGTAGAGCGCCTTCAGCTCCCGCGTCAGCACGTCCGACGACCAGAAGTCGCAGACGATGTGGTGCATGACGAGCAGCAGCACATGCTCATCGGTCGACGCGCGCAGCACCGTGGCCCGCACGAGTGGCCCGTGCTCCAGATCGAACGGGAGGCGCACCTCCGCCTCCGCCCGCTGGCGGATGGCCGCGTCCGACGCACTCTCCAGGGACTCCACGGTGAAGGGCAGCTCCGGACGGTGGGAGATGCGCTGCACGGGCTGGCCGTCCACCTCGATGAACGTCGTCCTCAGTGCCTCGTGACGCTGCATGAGGTCCGCGAGGCTCCGCTCCAGCGCGGTGACATCCAGTTGCCCCTTCAGCCGCAGGAAGAAGGGAACGTTGTACGAGAAGCCTCCGGCGTCCAGCCGCGCGAGGAACCACAGTCTCTGCTGCGCAAAGGACAACGGCAGCGCGGCGTCGCGAGACACCGGAACGAGGGGTGGCGGAGGAGGCCCCGCGTCGTCGCGAGCGGACTCGATGCGGCGCGCCAGCTCCGCGACGGTGGGCGCCTCGAAGAGCACGCGCACCGGCAGCTCGCGCTGGAGCACCTCGCGCAAGCGCGACACCACCTGCGTGGCCAGCAGCGAGTGGCCACCCAGCTCGAAGAAGTTGTCGTGCGCGCCCACGCGCCGCACTCCGAGCAGCGGCGCCCAGATGTTCGCCACCACCTCCTCCAGGCCCGCGCGCGGCGCGACGTAGCCCTCGCGTCCCGCTTCCTCCTGGGGCGCGGGCAGCGCCTTGCGGTCCACCTTGCCACTCGGCGTCAGCGGCAGCGCATCCAGGAGCACGAAGGCGGAGGGCACCATGTACTCAGGCAGCGTGGCCTTGAGCTCCGAGCGGAGCACCGAGGGACGGACCTCCGCACCCGCCTCCGGCACCACGTAGGCGGCGAGCCGCTTGTCCCCGGGCGTGGGCTCGCGCACCACCACCGCCACGTCGCGCACGCCTGCCAGCCTTCGCAGCGCGGACTCCACCTCGCCCATCTCGATGCGGAAGCCGCGCAGCTTCACCTGGTCATCGGCGCGGCCCACGTACTCCAGATTTCCATCCGGGCGCTGCCGCACCAGGTCTCCCGTGCGGTACAGCCGCGCGCCCGGCTCGGTGCTGAAGGGGGCCGGCACGAAGCGCTCGGCCGTGAGGTCCGGCCGGCCCAGGTAGCCGTGCGCGAGGACGTCACCGCCGAGGTACAGCTCACCCGGCACTCCCATGGGCACCGGCTGCTGATACCCATCCAGCACGCAGGCGCGGACTCCAGGCGTCGGCCGACCGATGGGGACGGAGCCCCAGCCCAGCTCCGCCTCGGGCACCGGGTCCAGGTCTCCCAACACGCTGATGACTGTCGTCTCCGTGGGGCCGTACTCGTTGGTCAGTCGCACTCGCGAAGGAGCCGCCCGCCGCCACTGGAGCACTTGCGAGGCGGGCACCTTCTCGCCACCCGTGGCCACCAGGCGCACGCTGTCGGGCAGGCGTGCCGAGCCACTGACGAGCGCGGACGTCAGCGTCCCCCAGAAGGCCGTGGGCAGGTAGAGCAGGGTGATGCCCCATGCTTCGCACCGCGCGCAGAAGGTGGCCGGGTCCAGCATCGCCTCGGTGCGCAGCACCACCCTGGCTCCGGTGAGCAGTGCCGGAAAGATCTCCTCCACGCTCTGGTCGAAGCTGAGCGTGGAGAACTGCAGCACCTGGTCCTCGGGCGTCAGGCCATAGATGCAGGCGTTGCCCAGCGCATAGCTCACCAGCGCGCGATGCGGCGTCATCACCGCCTTGGGCCGGCCCGTCGAGCCAGACGTGTAGATGAGGTACGCGAGCGACTCGGAGGGGACTGCCTGGCTGGGGTTCTCCTCCGACTCCCTCGCCAGCGCGGCGTCTACTTCGAGCACCTCGACGTCCAGGGCGCCCACCCGCTCCAGCAATTCGGCGCGCGTGACGAGCAGCCGGGTGCCCGAGTCGGACAGCATGTACTCCAGGCGCTCGCGCGGGTACTCCGGGTCCAGCGGGAGATAGGCCGCCCCCGCCTTCAGCACGCCCAGCAGGGCCACCAGCGCCTCGCACGAGCGCTCCAGCAGCACGCCCACGAAGCTCCCGGTCCGCACGCCCCGCCGCACGAGGTGATGCGCGAGCTGATTCGCCCGGGCATTCAGCTCGCGATAGGTGAGCTGCGCACCTTCGGAGACCACCGCTACCGCGTCCGGCGCACGCTCTACCTGGGCCTCGAAGAGCCGGTGGGTACGCGGCTCCGCTGGCACCTCCGCTCCGCCCCAGCTCCACCCCACCCATGTCTGGCGTCGCTCCGCCTCCGTCAGCAGCGGCAGCGTCGGCAGTCGTTGCTCCGGGTCGGCGACGGCCCCCTCCAGCAGCCGCACATAGTGCGTCGCCATCCGGGCCACCGTCGCCTCGTTGAAGAGGTCGGTGTTGTACTCCCAGAAGCTCACCCAGCCTTCCGCCGTCTCGCGGACGAAGAGGGTGATGTCGAAGCTGGCCACCCCGGGGTCGACGTCCAGCAGCTTCAGGGAAACTCCGGGCAGCTCCACCGCGGACGAGGGCACGTTCTGCTGCGCGAACATCACCTGGAAGACCGGGGCGCGGCTCAGGTCGCGCGCCGGCTGGAGCACATCCACCAGCTTCTCGAAGGGCAGGTCCTGGTGGGCATAGGCCCCCAGGCACACCTCGCGCACCTGGCGCAGCAGCTGTCGGAACCCCAGCTCGCCGGAGACATTCACGCGCAGGGCCAGCGTGTTGACGAAGAAGCCGATGAGCCCCTCCACCTCGCGCTGCGTGCGGCCCGCGATGGGCGAGCCCACCACGATGTCCGGCTGCCCGCTGTAGCGAGACAGCAGCACCTGGAAGCCTGCCAGCAGCGCCATGAAGAGCGTCACGCCCTCCTGCTGGCTCAGTCCGCGCAACCGCTGTGTCATCCCTGGCGGCAGGGGCACCCGCAGCATGGCGCCCCGGCTGGTCTGCACTGGGGGACGGGGCCTGTCGGTGGGCAGCTCCAGGGCGGGCGGTGCGCCAGCCATCTGCTCGCGCCAGTAGCCCAGCTGCGCCTCCAGCACCTCACCCCGCAGCCATTCCCGTTGCCAGCACGCATGGTCCGCGGCCTGCACCGGCAGTGCCGGAAGCGAGGGCGCCATGTCGCGAGAGAAGGCCCGGTAGTGGGCCTCCAGCTCCCGCACCAGCACTCCTACCGACCAGCCGTCGCAGACGATGTGGTGCATCACGACGAGCAGCACGTGCTCGTCCACCGCGAGGCGCAGCAGCTTCGCCCGGACGAGCGGGCCGGTCCGCAGGTCGAAGGGGCGCTGGGCCTCCTCCTGGGCCCGCTTCGCGAGCGTGGCCTGTCGCGTGTCGTCAGTCAGCTCCGCCACGTCTTCCACCAACAGCCGCAACACAGGCTCCGGTGCGATGCACTGCACAGGCTGGCCGTCCACCTCCGCGAAGGTGGTCCTGAGCGCCTCGTGGCGCTGGACGATGGCGCGCAGGCCTCGCTCCAGCACGGCCACGTCGAGCCGCCCGGTGAGCCGCGCGAAGAAGGGCACGTTGTAGGTGAAGGCGCCGGGGGTGAGCTGCTCGATGAACCACAGGCGCTGCTGGCCGAAGGACAGCGGCAGGGAGCCTATCCTCGGTGCGGGCACCAGCGGGGGTGGCCGCCATTCCCGCGCGTCCTCGCCCAGGGACTGGAGCCGCTCGGCGAGCTTCGCGACGGTGGGCGCCTCGAACAGCGCGCGCACGGGCAGCTCCACGCCGAGCACCGCGCGCAGGCGCGACACCACCTGGGTGGCGAGCAGCGAGTGGCCGCCGAGCTCGAAGAAGTTGTCATGCGCCCCCACGCGGGACTGGCCCAGCACGAGCGCCCAGCTCTCGGCCACCCACTGCTCCATCGCGGTGCGGGGCGGCACATGCTCCCTGGCGCTCTCGTCGAGGTCCGGGACGGGCAGGGCCTTGCGGTCCACCTTGCCATTGGGAGTGAGGGGCAGCGCCGGCAGCGCTACGAAGGCCGAGGGCACCATGTACTCGGGCAGCTTTGCCTGCGCATGCGCGCGCAGCTCCGCCATCGCGGGCGCCTCGCCATGGGGGACGAAGTACGCGACGAGCCGCTTGCCGCCGGGCCCGTCCTCGCGCGCCACCACCACCGCTTCGCGCACACCGGGGTGGCGCAGCAGGACGGACTCCACCTCGCCGGGCTCGATGCGGAAGCCGCGCAGCTTCACCTGTCCGTCCAGCCGGCCCGAGAATTCGAGGCGCCCGTCCGGCAGCCACCGCGCCCTGTCTCCGGTGCGGTAGAGCCGGGCCCCGGGCTGCGCACTGAAAGGGTGCGGAATGAAGCGCTCCGCCGTCAGCTCCGGGCGGCCGAGGTAGCCCCACGCCAGCCCGTCCCCGCCCGTGTACAGCTCGCCCCAGACGCCCACGGGCACCAGCTGCAGTGCCGTGTCCAGCAGGTACACCTGCGTGTTGGCGATGGGCCGGCCGATGGACACCGTGGGACCCACCTGCCGCGGCTCCGTCATCGGGTTGCAGCAGGTGAAGGTGGTGTTCTCCGTGGGGCCGTACCCGTTGACGAGCAACCCACCCTGGGAGAGCCGCGCCCGCACGGCGGTGGGGGAAAGCACGTCGCCGCCGGCCAGCACCTGCCGCACGCCCGACAGGGCCTCCGGCTGCGAGGCCATCATCTGCTCGAAGAGCGCGGCCGTGAGCCACAGCGTGGTGACGCCGTGCCGCACCAGCGCGCGGCCCAGCTCCTCCAGCGAGGGCGCGTGCTCGGGGAAGAGCACCAGCTTCGCGCCGTTGAGCAGTGCGCCCCACAGCTCGAAGGTGGAGGCGTCGAAGGAGATGGGGGCGAGCTGCAGGAGGACTTCGCGCGGCGACAGCTCCACGAAGCGCGAGCCCTTCACCAGGCGCACCACGCCCCGGTGCGGAATGCCCACGGCCTTGGGCCGTCCCGTCGAGCCCGACGTGTACATGACGTACGCGAGCCCGTCGGCGGGCATCGGCTCGCCGTCCATATCCTCGTCACGCTCCTCCACGCTGGACGCCTTCACGGGCTCCAGGGGCACGACGTCCACGCGAAGGTCCGGGGGAAGACGGGAGAGGAGCGCGGGCTGCACCAGCAGCACCTGGAGGCCCGAGTCCTCCACCATGAAGGCCAGACGCTCGCCGGGGTAGGCGCTGTCGAGCGGCACGTACGCGCCACCTGCCTTGAGGATGGCGAGCGTGGCCACCACCAGCTCCAGCGAACGTCCCGCGCACAGTCCGACGCGAGTACCGGCCAACACGCCGCGACGCCGCAGCTGCCGGGCGAGCTGGTTGGCCCGCCCGTTCAGCTCGGCGTACGTCAGCCGCGCATCCTCGGACTCCACCGCCACGGCGTCCGGGGTGCGCGCCACCTGCGCCTCGAAGAGGGCGGTGATGCTCGCCTCACGCGGATACTCCGTCCGCGTGTCGTTCCACTCGACCCGCAGCTGGTGGCGCTCGTCCTCGGAGAGCAGCGGCAGCTCCGCGAGGCGCAGCTCCGGCCGCGCCACCGCCGCCTCCAGCAGCCTCGCGAAGTGCGCCGCCATGCGGGCGATGGTGGCTTCGTCGAAGAGGGCGGTGTCGTACTCCCACAGGCCCACCAGCCCCTGCTCCGTGTCGCGCACGAAGAGCGTCAGGTCGAACTTCGACACGCCGGGCTCGAAGCCAGGCTCCTCGGCAGTCACACCCGGCAGCCGCAGCTCCGCGCAGGGCGCGCCCTGGAGGACGAAGGAGACCTGGAACAGCGGCGTGCGGCTCGCGTCTCTCGCCGCGCCGGTGCCGTCCACGAGCAGCTCCAGCGGCGCTTCCGGATGGGCATAGGCCCCCAGGCACAGCTGCCGCACCCGGCGCAGCAGCTCGCGAAAGGTCCACGCGCCGGACGACGCCACCCGCAGCGGCAGCGTGGTGGTGAAGAGGCCGACGAGCCCTTCCACCGCGCGCGGGCTCCGCCCGGAGCTGGGCGAGCCCACGACGGTGTCCCACTGCCCGCTGTAGCGCGCGAGCAGGACATGAAAGCCCGTCAACAGCGTCATGAAGAGGGTGACGCCCTCGCGGCGGCCCAGCGCGCGCACCTGCTGGGAGAGCTCGGCGGACAGCGGCACCGGGAGGACCGCGCCCCGGAAGGACTTCACCGGCGGCCGGGGCCTGTCGGTGGGCAGCTCGAGCGCGGGCGGCGCACCGGCGAGCTGCTCCTTCCACCAGGCCACGGCCGGCGCGAGGGCCTCATCCGTCAGCCAGTCCCGCTGCCAGATGGCGTAGTCCGCGTAACGCACCGGCAGCTCCGGCAGGGCAGGGGGCGCGCCGGTGGAGAGCGCCCGGTACAGCTCCGTCAGCTCGCGCTCCAGCACGCTGAAGGACCAGCCGTCGCAGACGATGTGGTGCATCACGACGAGCAGCACGTGCTCGTCGCGAGACACGCGCAGCAGCCGCGCCCGCAGCAGCGGCCCACGCTCCAGGTCGAAGGGGCGCCGCGCCTCGTCGTCGGCGCGCTGGCGGACCGCCGCATCGCGCGCGTCCCCGGCCAGCGACTCCAGGTCCTCCACCGGCAGCGCCACCTCCAGCTCCGGCGCGACGCGCTGCACGGGATGGCCCTGCACCTCCGCGAAGGTGGTGCGCAGCGCGTCGTGCCGCCGGACCACTTCCGCCAGGGCGCGCCGGAGCACGTCCACGTCGAGCGGGCCCTTCAGCCGCGCGAAGAACGGCGCGTTGTACGCATGGCCTCCCGCATCGAGCCGCGCGAGGAACCACATGCGCTGCTGGGCCAGGGACAGCGGCGCTTCGCCCTGCGTCGATGCCGGGACGAGCGGTGGGGGCCGGCGGGCTCGCGCCGTGCTCGCGACGGACTGCCGGTCATCCTTCACGTCCTGCGACGCTGGGTGTGTGTTCTCGGGCATTTGGAAATCAAGAATCTACCAAATGGCCCGAAGGAACCGCCTTGCTCGCTTTCCGCTGGAGTCCCTTCAGCCCACACGTCCCACCTTGCCACCGTGCTCGATGGCGGCCCGTGCTTCTTCCAGGCGTTCCTTGAGCCCGGCCGCCAGCGTCTCCACCAGGGGCCGCGTCAACATGGAGTAGTGGTCCCCGGGCACCTCGTGCACTGCGAGTCCCCCCGGGGTTCGCGACGTCCAGCCGTGGTCCCAGCGTGACTCGCGGGCCACGAAGAGGGTGACGGGCCCCTCGTACGGCGGCGGCTCGTAGGCCCACGCCGCGCGGAGGTTGCCCTCGAAGACGCGGCGCAGCGCCGGGTACGGGAAGGCCTGGCTTGCGTCCTCCAGGGTCCGGAGTCTCTCCTCGGGCGACTTCCCCTCCAGCGCGGGCATGGGCTGTCCCGCCGCGCGCAGCAGGTCCTCGAAGAACAACTCCCGCAGCGCCGACTCCGGCAGCTCCGAAGCCTTGGGGCCTTCACCGCGGAGGTCCGCCGAGGTGTCGAGGAGCGCGAGCAGCGCCACCTCCTCGCCCTCGCGTCGGAGCTGGCACGCCATCTCGAAGGCGATGGCGCCGCCCATGGACCAACCGCCGAGCAGATAGGGCCCGTGGGGCTGCACGGCGCGTACGGCCGTCACGTACAGCGCGGCCATGGCGGGGATGGACTCCGGCAGCACCTCGTCCCCGTCGAGCCCGCGTGCCTGGAGCCCGTAGAAGGGCTGCTCCGGGCCCAACCGCCTTGCCAGCTCCGCGTACGGCAGCACGCTGCCGCCCACCGGGTGGACGCAGAAGAAGGGACGCCGGCCGTCTCCGGCCTGCAGCTCCACCAGCGGGGACCAGGGCCCCGCGTCCTCGTGCAGCAGCTTCGCCAGGTGCTCCACCGTCGGGTTCTGGAACAGCGCCGTCACCGGCAGCGGCCGCCCCAGCTTCGCCCGGATGGCGGACTGGAGGCGCAGCGTCAGCAGCGAGTGCCCGCCCAGCTCGAAGAAGTTGTCGCGCACGCCCACCGGCTGCACGCCGAGCACTTCCTCCCAGATGCGCACGAGCCGCAGCTCCAGCGGTGTGCGCGGGCCGATGAAGGCGCGGGACGCCTCGCGGCTTCCCTCCGGCACCGGCAGTGCCTTGCGGTCCACCTTGCCACTGGGCGTCAGCGGGAAGGCGTCCAGCGGCACCCAGAGGCCGGGCACCATGTACTCGGGCAGCCGTTCCTTGAGGAAGGCACGCAGTACGCTGGCCTCGGGGCGCTGGCCCTCGGTGGCGATGAACCACGCCAGCAGTCGCTTCTGGCCGGTGCCGTCATCCCGCGCGTCGACGATGCAGTCGCGCACGGCGGGATGCTTCGCCAGCGCCGCCTCGATTTCGCCCAGCTCGATGCGGAAGCCACGCACCTTCACCTGCGAGTCGCCGCGCCCGAGGAACTCCAGCTCGCCTTCCGCGCGGTGACGGGCCTGGTCACCTGTCCGGTACAGCCGCGCTCCGGGCTCCGTGCTGAACGGGTCCGGCAGGAAGCGCTCCGCCGTGAGCTCGGGCCGGCCGAGGTAGCCGCGGCCCACCTGGACGCCGCCGACGTACAGCTCGCCCGACACGCCCATGGGTACGGGCCGCAGGTGCTCATCCAGCAGGTAGATGCGGGTGTTGCTCAGCGGCCACCCGATGGACGGCAGGTCCGGCCACGTCTCCGGGTCTCCCTTCAGCGTGAGGGACGTGACGGCGTGGGCCTCGGACGGGCCGTAGTGGTTGTGCAGCACGCCGCCCAGCCGCTGCATCAAGCGCCGCAGGGCCGGCGTCATCCGGAGTTGCTCGCCCGCCACCATGATTTCCTTCAGCCGCGAGGGCACCAGCCCCTCCCGGTCCGCGACCTCCGCCAGCCCTTGCAGCGCAACGAAGGGCAGGAAGAGCCGCTCGATTCCGCCACGCTCCAGCAACCCCAGCAGTGCGTGTGCATCCCGGCGGACCTCCTCCGTGAGCAGCACCAGTTCCCCGCCCGCGGCCCAGGTGGAGAACATCTCCTGGAAGGACACGTCGAAGCTCAGCGCCGAGAACTGGAGCGTCCGGCCACCCGGTGCCACCGAGTCGCGCAGCTGCCAGTGCAGCAGGTTGACCAGGGCGCCATGGTGCAGCGCCACGCCCTTGGGCAGTCCCGTGGAGCCCGAGGTGAAGATGACGTACGTGAGCGACTCCGGCCCCGCGGTGGGCGCCGGGTTCGTGTCGCGCTCACGGGCGAGAGTCTCCCCCTCCAGGTCGAGAAGCAGAGGGGTGGCCTGTCCGGAGGGAAGCGCGTCGCGCAGGGCGTGCTGGGTGATGAGCAGCTTCGCGCCGGAGGTCCGAAGCATCAGGGCCAGGCGCTCTGCGGGGTAGGCGGGGTCCAGCGGGACGTAGGCGCCGCCGGCCTTCAACGTGCCCAGCACCGCCACGGGCAGGTCGAGCGAGCGCTGGACGCAGACGCCCACCAGTGTGTCCGTCCCCACGCCCCGCGAGCGCAGGTGGTGCGCGAGCTGGTTGGCGCGGCGGTTCAGCTCGCCGTACGTCAGGTGCGCGTCGCCGAAGCGGACGGCGATGGCGTCGGGCGTGCGCGCGGCGGTGGCCTCGAAGAATGAGTGCACCGTGGGCACGAACGGGTAGGGCACCGTCGAGCCCGCCCAGTCGACGAGCGGTTGCTGCTCGGCCTCCGCCAGCAGGGGCACGGTGGAGAGCTTCCGCTCCGGCCGCGCGAGGACGCCTTCCAGCAGGCGCGTGTAGTGCCCTGCCATGCGCGCCACCGTCGCCTCGTCGAAGAGGTCGGTGTTGTACTCCCAGAGGCTCGTCCACCCGGCTGGCGTCTCGCGGACGAAGAGGGTGAGATCGAACTTCGCCATGCCCGGCTCGAAGGCGAATTCCTCCACGGCCACGCCGGGCAGCTCCCACGCGGCGGAGCCCTGCTGGAAGACGAACATCACCTGGAACAGCGGCGTGCGGCTCACGTCGCGTACGGGCACGAGCGCGTCCACGAGCTGCTCGAAGGGCATGTCCTGGTGCGCGTAGGCGCCGAGGCTCGCCTCTCGCACGCGGCCCAGCAGCTCGCGGAAGCTGGCGTCGCCGGAAGCCTTCACGCGGATGGCCAGGGTGTTGGTGAAGAAGCCGATGAGGCTCTCCACCTCGCGGCGGTTGCGGCCGGCGATGGGCGTGCCCACGACGATGTCGGGCTGACCGCTATGGCGCGCCAGGAGCGCGTGGAAGCCCGCCATGAGGAGCATGAAGGGCGTGACGCCCGCCTCGCGGCTCAACTCCTGGACGGCGCCGGGCAGCTCGGCGGGAAGGCGCTGGTGGAACTGGGCCCCGCGGAAGGTCTGTACCGGAGGACGCGGCTTGTCGGTGGGCAGCTCCAGCACAGGCGGAGCGCCCGAGAGCTGTTCCTTCCACCAGGCACGCTGGGCCTCCAGCACGTCGCCCCGCAGCCAGTCTCGCTGCCAGTGCGCGAAGTCCGCGTACTGCACCGGCAGCGCGGGGAGCGTGGTCTCCTCACCGCGCACGTGCGCCGCGTAGAGCGCCTTCAGCTCCCGCGCGAGCACGTCCGACGACCAGAAGTCGCAGACGATGTGGTGCATGACGAGCAGCAGCACGTGCTCTTCCGAGGAGACACGCAGCACCGTGGCCCGCACGAGTGGCCCGTGCTCCAGGTCGAACGGGAGGCGCACCTCCGCCTCCGCACGCTGGCGGATGGCCGCGTCCGACGCACCCTCCAGGGACTCCACTGTGAAGGGCAGCTCGGCGCGAGGAGAGATGCGCTGCACGGGCTCGCCGTTCACCTCGATGAACGTCGTCCTCAGCGCCTCGTGACGCTGCACGAGGTCCGTCAGTGCACGCTCCAGAGAGGTGACGTCCAGTTGCCCCTTCAGCCGCAGGAAGAAGGGGACGTTGTACGAGAAGCCCCCAGCGTCCAGTCGCGCGAGGAACCACAGCCGCTGCTGCGCGAAGGACAGGGGTAGCGCGGCGTCGCGAGACACCGGAACGAGGGGTGGCGGCGGAGGCCCCGCGTCGTCGCGAGCGGACTCGATGCGGCGCGCCAGCTCCGCGACGGTAGGCGCCTCGAAGAGCACGCGCACCGGCAGCTCGCGCTGGAGCACCTCGCGCAAGCGTGACACCACCTGCGTGGCCAGCAGCGAGTGGCCACCCAGCTCGAAGAAGTTGTCGTGCGCGCCCACGCGCCGCACTCCGAGCAGCGGCGCCCAGATGTTCGCCACCACCTCCTCCAGGCCCGCGCGCGGCGCGACGTAGCCCTCGCGTCCCGC
>NZ_JAAIYA010000027.1:0-58504 GCF_010894405.1 Pyxidicoccus caerfyrddinensis | reverse complement strand
AGTGGCCACCCAGCTCGAAGAAGTTGTCGTGCGCGCCCACGCGCCGCACTCCGAGCAGCGGCGCCCAGATGTTCGCCACCACCTCCTCCAGGCCCGCGCGCGGCGCGACGTAGCCCTCGCGTCCCGCCTCCTCCTGGGGCGCCGGCAGCGCCTTGCGGTCCACCTTGCCACTCGGCGTCAGCGGCAGCGCGTCCAGCGGCACGAAGGCGGAGGGCACCATGTACTCGGGAAGCGTGGCCTTGAGCTCCGCGCGGAGCGCCGAGGGACGGACGTCAGCTCCTGCATCCGGCACCACGTAGGCGACGAGCCGCTTGTCTCCGGGAGTGGGCTCGCGCACCACCACGGTCACGTCGCGCACGCCCGCGTGCTTTCGCAGCGCGGACTCGATTTCGCCCAGCTCGATGCGGAAGCCGCGCAGCTTCACCTGGTCATCGGCGCGGCCCATGTACTCCAGATTTCCATCCGGGCGCTGCCGCACCAGGTCTCCCGTGCGGTACAGCCGCGCTCCGGGCTCGGTGCTGAAGGGGTCCGGCACGAAGCGCTCGGCCGTGAGGTCCGGCCGGCCCAGGTAGCCGTGCGCGAGGACGATGCCGCCGACGTACAGCTCCCCCGGAAGGCCCGTCGGCACCGGTTGCAGACGTGCATCCAGCACGCACGCGCGCACGCCGGGCGCCGCCTGGCCGATGGGGACGCGTCCCTGTTGCAGCTCCTGCTCAGGCACCGGGCCCAGGTCGCCCACGATGCAGATGACGGTGGCCTCGGTGGGGCCGTACTCGTTGGTGAGCCGCACGTGTGCTGGCGCCGCGCGCTGCCAGTCCAGCACGCGTGAGGCCGGCACCTTCTCTCCACCGATGCCCACCACGCGCACCGATGGCGGCAGGCGCACCACGCCGCTGGTCAGCGAGGCCGTCAGCTCCGCCCAGAAAGCCGTGGGCAGGAAGAGCACGGTGAGGCCCCACTGCTCGCAGCGCTCGCAGAAGGCCGCCGGGTCCAGCATCGCCTCCGTCCGCAGCACCACCGTCCCGCCCGTGAGCAGGGCCGGGAAGATCTCCTCCACGCTCTGGTCGAAGCTGAGCGTGGAGAACTGGAGCACCCGGTCCGCGGGCGTCAGCCCGTAGATGCGCGCGTTGCCGAGCGCATAGGCCGACACCGCGCGGTGCGGCGTCATCACAGCCTTGGGCCGGCCCGTCGAGCCGGAGGTGTAGATGAGGTACGCGAGCGCCGCAGCCGGCACCGGCCGGCCCGGATTCGTGTCCACCTCACGCGCCATGTCGGCGCGGTTCGCCTCGACGTCGAGCACTTCGACGTCCAGCGCGCCTGTCCGGGCCAGCACCCCCGCGTGGGTGAGCAGTCGCGTGGCGCCCGAGTCCGACAGCATGTACTCCAGCCGCTCCCGGGGATACGCCGGGTCCAGCGGCAGGTACGCCGCGCCCGCCTTCAGCACGCCCAGCAGGGCCACCATCGCGTCCAGCGAGCGCTCCAGCAGTACGCCGACGATGTCCCCCATGCGCACGCCCCGACGGAGCAGGTGGTGCGCGAGCTGGTTCGCCCGGACATTCAGCTCTCTGTACGTGAGCCGTCCCGCCTCGGAGTCGAGCGCCACCGCGTCCGGCGTGCGCGCCGCCTGCGCCTCGAAGAGCGCGTGGAGGCACGATGCGCCAGCCACCTCCGTCCCGGGGGCGTTCCACGCGGCCAGCATCCGTCGCCGCTCTGCCTCCGTCAGCAGCGGGAGCGAGGACAGGCGCCGCGCCGGCTCCGCGCAGGCGGCCTCCAGCAGGCGCGCGTGGTGCGCCGCCATGCGGGCCACCGTCGCCTCGTCGAAGAGGTCGGAGTTGTATTCCCAGAAGCCCATCCAGCCCCGCGCCGTCTCGCGCATGTAGAGCGTGAGGTCGAACGTGGCGACGCCGGGGTCGATGTCCAGCAACCCCAGCGACAGCCCGGGCAGCGTCACCGTGGGTGGCGCGTCTTGAAGGACGAACATCACCTGGAACAACGGCGAGCGGCTCAAGTCGCGCACGGGCTGCACCGCGTCCACCAGCTTCTCGAAGGGCACGTCCTGGTGCGCGAAGGCCCCGAGGCTCGTCTCGCGCACCCGGCCCAGCCACTCGCGGAAGCTCGGGTCGTCGGAGGCATCCAGCCGGAGTGCCAACGTGTTGACGAAGAAGCCGACCAGGTCCTCCAGTTCGCGCTGCGTGCGGCCGGCGATGGGCGTGCCCACGACGAGGTCCGACTGGCCGCTGTAGCGAGCCAGCAGCGCGTGGAAGGACGCCAGCAGCAGCATGAACGGCGTGACGTCCTCGCTCCGGCACAGCTCTCGGATGGAATCCGACAGCGCCTCCGGCAGCGGCACCTGCATCAGCGCGCCCTTGAAGCCCTGCACCGGAGGACGGGGCCGGTCCGTCGGCAGCTCCAGCAGGGCCGGTGCGCCCGCGAGCTGGCCCTTCCACCAGGACAGCTGCGCGTCCAGCACCTCGCCGCGCAGCCAGTCCCGCTGCCAGCGCGCGAAGTCCGCGTACTGCACCGGGAGTGGCGCCAACGTAGCCGCTTCGCCCGCGAGCGCCGCCGTGTAGAGCGCCTTCAGCTCTCGCAGCAGCACGCCGAGCGACCAGCCGTCACACACGATGTGGTGCATGACGAGCAGCAGCACGTGCTCGCCCTCCGCCGCGCGCAGCAGCGTCGCGCGCACCAGCGGGCCCACCGCGAGGTCGAAGGGGCGTTGGGCCTCTTCGCGTGCGCGCCGCGCGAGCGTGGCCTGGCGCGCATCATCCGGCAGCGCCGCCACGTCCTCCACCGCCAGCCGCAGCACGGGCTCCGGTGCGATGCGCTGCACCGGCCGGCCTTCCACCTGCACGAAGGTCGTCCGCAGCACCTCGTGCCGCCGGGTCAGCTCGCGCAGGCCCTGCTCCAGCGCGGCGACGTCCAGCCGACCCTCCAGCCGGAAGACGAAGGGGACGTTGTACGAGAAGCCACCAGCGTCCAACTGCGCGATGAACCACAGCCGCTGCTGGGAGAAGGACAGGGGCAGCTCGCCGTCCCTCGGCGTGGGCTCGAGCGGCGGCGGCCGCGCGGCTGTCGTGCCCCGTGGCATCGCGTCCAGCCGCTCCGCCAGTTCCGCCACCGTGGGAGCCTCGAAGAGCACCCGCACCGGGAACTCCACGCCCAGCGCCGCGCGCAGGCGTGAGGCCACCTGCGTGGCCAGGAGCGAATGGCCGCCCCGCTCGAAGAAGTGGTCATTCGCGCCCACGCGCGGCAGCTTCAGCAGCGGCGCCCAGATGTCCGCCACCAGCGCTTCCGTCGGCGTCCGGGGCTCGACGTACGCTTCCTGCGCCTCCTGGCCAGGGTCCGGCAGGGCCTTGCGGTCCGCCTTGCCGCTGGGCGTCAGCGGTAGCGCGTCCAGGTGCACCCATGCGGTAGGCACCATGTACTCGGGCAGCCGCTCCTTGAGGAACGCCTTCAGCGCGTCCGTCTCCGGCGTCTCGCCCTCCACGCCCACGACCCAGGCCACCAGTCGCTTCTCGCCCGGGCCCTGCTCGCGCGCGGCGACGACGCAGTCGCGCACGGCGGGGTGCTTGGCCAGCGTGGCCTCGATTTCGCCCAGTTCGATGCGGAAGCCGCGCACCTTCACCTGGGTGTCGCGGCGTCCGAGGAACTCAATGGCCCCGTCGGCGCGGTAGCGGGCCTGGTCGCCCGTGCGGTACATGCGCGCGCCGGGCCGGGTGCCGAACGGGTCCGGGATGAAGCGCTCCACGGTGAGGTCCGGCCGTCCCCAGTAACCGCGCGCCACCTGGAGGCCGCCGATGTACAGCTCGCCGGGGACTCCTACGGGTACGGGCTGCAGGTGCGAGTCGAGCAGGTGGATGCTCGCGTTGGCGATGGGCGTGCCGATGAGGGGCAGGTCGGGCCACGGCTCGGGGTCTCCGGAGAGGACGCAGAGGGTGGCGAGGTGAGTCTCCGTCGGGCCGTACTGGTTGTGCAGCACGGCGCCGGGCAGCCGCTTCATCAACAGGCGCAGGGCCGGGGTGATGCGAAGCTGCTCGCCGGCGGTGATGATTTCCTTGAGGTGACGGGGCACCAGGCCGTCCTGCTCGGAGACCTCGGCGAGGTTCTGAAGGGCGACGAAGGGAAGGAACATTCGTTCCACGCCGCGGGCGTCCATCAGCTCCAAGAGGGCGTGAGCGTCGCGGCGGACGTCCTCGGAGATGAGCACCAGCTCACCGCCGCCGGCCCAGGTGGCGAGCATCTCCTGAAAGGAGACGTCGAAGCTGAAGGCGGAGAACTGGAGGGTGCGGCCTGAGGGGACGGAGGAACTCTGCCGCTGGAAGTGGATGAGGTTGACGAGAGCGGCGTGGTGCATGGCGACGCCCTTGGGGGCGCCGGTGGAGCCAGAGGTGAAGATGACGTAGGTGAGCGACTCCGGCCCCGCGGTGGGCACCGGGTCCGCGTCAGGCTCATGAGCGAAGGCGTTGGCGTCGTCGAGGATGAGCGCGGTGGCGGTATGGGACGGCAGCACGAGCTGGAGGTGGCGCTGGGTGAGCAGCACCCGAGCACCGGACACCTCGAGCATGGCGGCGAGGCGCTCAGCGGGGTAGGCGGGGTCCAGGGGGACGTAGGCGCCGCCGGCCTTGAGGGTGGCGAGGACGGCGAGGGGGAGGTGGAGCGAGCGGTCCACGCAGATGGCGACGCGCTCGTCAGGCCCGACGCCGAGGGCACGCAGGTGGTGGGCGAGTTGGTTGGCGCGGCGGTTCAGCTCACCGTACGTGAGGCGCGCGTCACCGAAGCTGGCGGCGATGGCGTCGGGCTGGCGTACGGCCTGCGCCTCGAAGAGGGCGTGCACGGTGCGCAGGGCGGGGTAGGGGACCGCCGTGTCGTTCCACTCGCGCAGTA
This sequence comes from Pyxidicoccus caerfyrddinensis, assembly GCF_010894405.1. Lineage (GTDB taxonomy): Bacteria > Myxococcota > Myxococcia > Myxococcales > Myxococcaceae > Myxococcus > Myxococcus caerfyrddinensis. Next base: position 53,620 of record NZ_JAAIYA010000027.1, on the reverse strand, counting down.
GCTGGTGCCGCTCGACGTCCGTCAGCAGCGGCAGCCGCGACAGCGTCTCCATGGGGTTGGCGCAGGCGGCCTCCAGCAGGCGCGTGTAGTGCGCCGCCAAGCGGAGGATGGTCGCCTCGTCGAAGAGGTCGCGGTTGTACTCCCAGCGACACACCCAGCCACCTGGGTCTTCGTAGAAGAAGAGGGTGATGTCGAAGCGCGCAACGCCGGGCTCGTAGGTGACTTCCTCCACGGTGACGCCCGGCCACTTCAGCACCGCCAGCGGCGTGCTCACGTGGACGAACATCACCTGGAACAGCGGCGAGCGGCTCGCGTCCCGCACGGGCACGAGCGCGTCCACCAACTGCTCGAAGGGCATGTCCGGGCGGGCGAATGCGCCGAGGCACCCCTCGCGCGTGCGGCGCAGCAGCTCCAGGAAGGACAGGTCTCCTGACGCGTCCAGCCGCAGCGCCAGTGTGTTGGCGAAGAAGCCGATGAGCTTCTCCACCTCGCGCCGGCCGCGTCCCGCGAAGGGCGTGCCCACGACGAGGTCGGACTGCCCGCTGTAGCGCGAGAGCAGCGCCCCGAAGCCCGCCAGCATCGCCATGTACGGCGTGACGCCCGCCTTGCGCGCCAGCTCGCGCACGGCCGCTGGTAGCGTCGCGGGCAGGGGCACCGGGAGGATGACCCCGCGGAACGTCTGCGCCGGGGGACGCGGCCTGTCCGTCGGCAGCTCCAGCACGGGCGGCGCACCGGCGAGCCGCTCCGTCCACCACGCGCGTTGGGCCTCCAGCGCTTCACCCTGGAGCCACTCCCGCTGCCAGTGCGCGAAGTCCGCGTACTGCACCGGCAGCGCCGGCAGCCGGGGCTCCTCGCCGCGCGAGTGCGCGAGGTAGAGCGTGTTCAGCTCGCTCGCCATCCAGTAGAACGACACCGCGTCGCAGACGATGTGGTGCGTGACGAAGAGCAACACGTGGTCTTCGTCCGCCACGCGCAGCAGCGTCGCGCGCACCAGCGGGCCCGCCTCCAGGTCGAACGGGTGGCGCGCCTCCTCCTCCGCGCGCCGCCGCACGGCCTCCTCGCGCGTTTCCTCGGACCGCGGCTCCAGCTCCTCCACGGACAGGGGCAGCGCCAGTGTCGGGGTGGTGCGCTGCACGGGCTGGCCATTCACCTCGGAGAACGTGGTCCGCAGCGCCTCGTGCCGCTGGACGACATCCGCCAGGGCGCGACGCAGCGCGGGCACGTCCAGCGGGCCCTTGAGCCGGACGAAGAAGTGGACGTTGTACGTGGCCGCGCTGCCCTCGAGCTGCGCGAGGAACCACAGCCGCTGCTGCATGAAGGACAGCGGCAACATCTCCGTCCGCGAGACGGGGACGAGGGGCGGACGCTTGCGCCCCGGAAGGGCTTCCGGTTTCGCCCCCTGGGACTCGGGGGCGCGCTCGTGCTGGCTCATGGTGTCAGGTCTCCAGGACGGCGAAGGCGCGCGGACGGAGCGAGCGCAGCATCACCGCGAGGACGAAGAAGGAAAGCGCCGCGATCGCGGTGACCAGGCGCACGCCCAGCCGGTCCGCCAGCGCGCCCTGCAGCCACACGCCCGCGGTGAAGCCGGCGTAGAGCAACATGCCGCTGAGGCTGGCGATGCGGGCCCGCAGCTCGCCCGGCACGCGCGACTGGCAGAGGGTGGCCAGCCCCGTGTTCGTCAGCATGTAGAGGCTGCCCAGCCCCAGCACGGCGACGACGGCGAAGGGCAGCGAGGGCGACAGCCAGTACGCCGCCGCCATGAGGCCGATGAGCAGCAGGCACCACTCGAGCAGGCGCCCACGCCCGAAGCGGTCCGCCAGCGAGCCCGCCGCGAGCGCGGCGAGAAGCGAGCCCGTCCCCTGCGCTCCGACGAGCAACGACGTGGCGCCCGCGTCCAGGTTGAGGACTCGGATGGCCATCACCGGTGCCAGCGCGGTGAAGGGCGCGATGCAGAACGCGACGGCCAGCGTGCCCAGCAGCGCCAGCGCGATGCCCGGCTCCTCACGCGCCACCTTCACGCCCTGGGCGATTCCCGCCCACAGACTCTCGGAGCGTGGGGCCTCGGCGGGCGCCACGCCGCGCACGAAGGCCAGCGCCACCAGCACCGCGAGGAAGGAGAGGGCATTGACGAGCAGCGCCCACTCCACGCCCGCCAGCGACACCACCGCCGCGCCCAGCGCCGGGCCGCAGATGCGCCCCACGTTGTACTGCGCGGAGTCCAGGCTCAGCGCGCTGTGCAGGTCCTCCTTCGGCACCACGCTGGCGATGAGCGCGGTGAAGGCCGGCAGGAAGAGGCTGGTGACACAGCCATTCAGGAACGAGACGGCCGCCACCGCCCCCACCGTGAGGTTGCCGGTGAAGGCGAGCGTCGCCAGGGTGCCGGCCAGCAGGAACTCCAGCGCCGTCCCCAGCGCGACGTAGCGGCGCCGGTCGAACCGGTCCGCCAGCGCCCCACCGAACGGCGACAGGACGATGGCGGGGAGGAACGTCAGCGCGGCGATTCCTCCCGTCCACTCCGCACGGCCCGTGACTTTCGTCACGTAGACGCCCAGCGCCAGCACCTCCATCCAGGTGCCGATGTTGGAGAGCGCCGCACCGGACAGGATGAGGGCGAAGTCCCGGTGCCTCAGGGCGCGGAGCGAGGAGAGACGCGACAGTCGGAGCGCGGACACGGTGGCCCCGTTCTACCTCACCCCGGGACGGCCTGCCCGGGGCTTCCAGGGTTGTAACATCTCACCGCTGTTCCCCGGACTGTCAGTCATTGACGCATCGCGCGACATCAGGCGACGCGGTTGTGCAGCTCCTCGAAGAAGCCGACCCACAGCGTCCAGATTTCCTCGGCGCCGCGGACGATGGTGGCCATCTCGTCGTCCGTGTACTGGAGGCCCACGGTGTGGCCCGCCGTCTCGACGTGGTCCGGCTCCTGCTTCACGTGGATGTCCACCCACGGCAGCGACTTGAGGCCGGTGGTGCGGCGCAGCAGCTTGCCCAGCTTCGCCACCATGGTGAGGTCCGCCACCTCCGTGCCGTAGAGGAAGCCCAGGCCGATGAGGTAGTCGTCCGTGGAGCGCTTGTAGCCGTCGATGAGGCGCTTGGTCGCGGGCGTCATCTCCGCCTCGGACACCGCCGCGCGCGCCAGGCCCGCGTCCGTCATCGTCGTGATGAACAGGCGCTCGTGCGCGTTCGCCGGGTCCCCCTCGCCGACCTCCTGGTCGAGGATGTGGGACACAGCCGTCTTCATCTCGAGCTGCGGACACGCGGCGAGCAGCCGGCCGAGGAAGTTGGGAAAGTAGTGCATCGGGTGCCACCACTGCCCGAGCACCGTCTCCGCATGGTCCTTCGACAGCGCGCGCTCATCCACCATCTGGAAGAAGCGATGCTTGAGCAGCTGCTCGCGGTTGGAATTCTTGTTCAGCGCCGCCTCGATGGATTGGTTCCGCATGGCGTCTCCAGGGCTTTGAGGTCCGCAGTCTCAACGGCGCGACATCGTAGTCCTTGAAAATGGAGAAAACAATGTCAGGCCAGTGATTGCTGCTTACCGTGATATCAGAATTAGACCCGCTTTGCGTGTGCGACAAGAGAGCTGGTATCAATCCGCCCATGTTGTCTCATTTGAGGGTGACCGCAGCGCTGCTGTTGGCGCTGTGTGGGTCGGGGGCCTGGGCCGCGCTGGAGGGCCCTGGTCGGGAGCAGTTCCTCCGCGCGGCGCGCACGCCGGGCGCCATCGTCGTGGACGGGAAGCTGGATGAGGCGGTGTGGGGCACGGCGCCCGTGTTCGACGGCTTCGTGCAGCGCTTCCCCAAGGCGGGCGCCACGCCCACCGAGCGCACCGAGCTGCGCGTCCTCTACGACGACGACACACTGTACGTCGGGGTCTACGCGCACGACTCGGAGCCGGCGCTCATCGACTACCGGCTGGGTCGGCGTGACAGCCTTCCCCGCGCGGACAGCGTCCACCTGCTCATCGACTCGGCGCATGACCACCGCACGGCCATGGTGTTCTCGCTGAGCGCCAGCGGCGTGCAGAGCGACGGCCTCTACTTCGACGACCGCAACTACACGCAGAACTGGGACGGCGTCTGGGACGCGGCGGCGGGCCGCGCGCCGGACGGCTGGGTGGCCGAGTACGCCATTCCCCTCTCGCTGCTGCCGTTTCCCCAGGCGCAGGTGCAGACGTGGGGCTTCTCCGTGCGCCGCGACATCGGCCGGAAGAACGAAGAAATCGAGTCGGTGGAGAACCCGCGCACCACCAACGCGGTGGCGTCGCGACTGGGGCACCTCACCGGGATGGAAGCGCTGCGCCCACACGCGCGCTGGGAGGTGCGGCCCTACCTGGCGGCTCGCGGGGTGATGCGGCCGCAGTTCTCCTCGCCCAACCAGCCCACGCCGCGGCTGCTCAGCCCGGTGCTGGACGTGGGGCTGGATGCGAAGGCGGCCGTCACCAGTGACTTGACGCTGAGCGCCACGCTCAACCCCGACTTCGGCGAGGTGGAGGCGGACCAGCTCCTGCTCAACCTCAGCACCTTCGAGGCCTTCTACCCGGAGCGTCGGCCCTTCTTCACGCAGGGTCTGGAGCTGTTCGAGCCGGTGGGCATGACGTCGGACACGGCGCCGATGACGCTCTTCTACTCGCGGCGCATCGGCCTCGCGACGCCCATCCTCGGCGCGGCGAAGATGACGGGCACGGTGGGCAAGGGTGTGCAGGTGGGCGTCATGGAGGCGCTCGTCACCTCTCCCTGGCAGGAGCGGGACGAGACGACTCCTGACCGCGGGCTGCACCTGGACGCGAGCCGGCCGCTGCACCTGGGCCCGGGCGTGGAGCTGCCCGGTTCTCCCACGGCCACCACCAACTTCCTGGTGGTGATGGCGCGCACGAAGGTGGGGACGAGCTCTCGCGTGGGCGGCTCGATTGCCTCGGCGCAGCCCTTCGAGGGGACGTGCCGGCCGGAGGACCTGGCCCCCACCTCGGGGCCGCCGCCGGCGTCGTGCACGGCGCTGGGCTCGCTGGCGGGCGCGCTGGACTTCGACGTGAAGACGGGCGACAGCCAGTGGGGTGTGCTGGGCCTGCTGACGGCGTCGCGCGCCATGGCGGGGCCCCCGGAGCGGCTGCTGCGCGACGGCACGGTGCTGCGGCGCGGGGACATGGGCGCGGGCGGCTACGTGCGCGCGGGCCGCTTCGGCGGCAAGGGCTTCCGGCCGGAGGTGGGCCTGGACCTGGCGCTGCCGAAGCTGGAGCTGAATGCCATCGGCTTCCAGCGCACGCAGAACGCCACGGCGCCGCGCTTCCAGTTGATGTACGCGCAGCCGGACGGCTTCGGGCCGCTGAACGACTTCTTCGCCACCCTCACCGTGAAGCCGCAGTGGACGGCGGACGGGCGGGGCGTGTACCGCGGCACGTCCGCCAGCCTCAGCGTGGACTCGCTGCTGCCCTCCTTCGACGTGCTGGGTGTGCAGGGCAGCCTGGACGTGGGCGGCTACGACGTGCGCGAGCTGGCCGGCACGGGTGTCCCGCTGGAGCGCACGGGCGTGGCGTACCTCGGCATCTATGGCAACACGAAGTCCACGCGCCAGGTGTACGTGGGCGGCAGCGCGGGGGTGAATCGCCGCCTGACCACGGCCGTGCTGCCCGCCCACACGGACTGGGCGGCCAGCGTGTACGCCGTGATGACGCCGCACCCGGCGCTGCAGACGCGCGTGGAGGTGGGCAGCGAGCGGGCGCGGCACGGGCCGCGCTACGTGACCCAGCAGGACGAGAGCCACTTCCTCCTCGGCGACCTGGACTCGCGCTACCTGTCCCTCACGCTGCGGCAGCAGTGGATTGTCTCGCCGAAGCTGACGCTGCAGGGGTACGCGCAGCTCTTCACGGCGTATGGCGTGTACGGGCGCTACTTCACGGCGGACTCGGGGGACGGCCGCTCGCGCATCGACCTGGACACCCTGGAGCCGACGGTGCGGCTCGACAGCGCCAACTTCCATGACACGGCGCTGAACGTGAATGCCGTGGCGCGGTGGGAGTACCGGCTGGGCTCCACGCTCTTCCTCGTGTACTCGCACACGCAGCAGGGCCTGCCCACGCCCGTCGGAGAGGTGGCCCCCGCGACACTGGGGCCGAAGCGGTTGCTCGACGGCCCTTCGACGGACGCGGTGATGCTCAAGTGGAGCTATTACTGGGGCGCGTGAAGCGCCCGCTCCGGAGACAACCCCATGGATGCGCGCTTCACCCCGGAGCACGAGGCGTTCCGCCGCACGGTGCGCCAGTTCGTCGAGAAGGAGCTGACGCCGCACGCGCTGGAGTGGGACCGCGCGGGCCACTTCCCGCGCGAGGTCTACAAGAAGTGCGGCGAGCTGGGCTTCTTCGGCATCGACCATGACCCGAAGTACGGCGGCAGCGGGCTGGACTCCTGGTACGTCACCGTCTTCGCCGAGGAGCTGGCGCGCAGCCAGAATGGCGGCGTCAGCATGTCGCTGATGGTGCAGGGGCAGATGGCCACGCCCGTCATCAACGAGGTGGGCACCGACGAGCAGAAGCGCGAGTTCCTCGCCCCCGCGCTCGCGGGCGAGCGCATCGCCGCACTGGCCATGAGCGAGCCGGGCGCGGGCTCGGACCTGGCGCGCCTGAGTACCAAGGCGCGGCGCGACGGGGACGACTACGTCCTCAACGGCTCCAAGATGTGGATTACCAACGGCGCCCGCGCGGACTTCCTCGTCCTGGCCGTGCGCACCGGCGGCGAGGGCCCCACCGGCATCTCCCTGGTGACGTGCCCCACGGACGTGAAGGGCTTCCAGGTCTCGAAGAAGCTGGAGAAGGTGGGGCAGCGCTCCTCGGACATGGCCATCCTCTTCTTCGAGGACTGCCGCATCCCCGCGCGCTACGTGCTGGGCCGGGAGAACGACGGCTTCTCCCTCATCATGAACAGCTTCCACGCCGAGCGGCTGGTGACGGCCGTCAACACCGTGGCGGTGATGGACGTGCTGCTGCGCGAGGCCATCCGCTACGGCCGCGAGCGCAAGGCCTTTGGCGAGCGGCTGGTGGACTTCCAGGTGTGGCGCCACAAGTTCGTGGACCACCTCACCCTGGTGGAAGCGGCGCGGCAGCTCACCTACCACGCGGTGGACCTCTACGAGCGCAAGCGCCGGCAGAAGGTGAAGCCGGTGAAGGAGATTTCCATGGCCAAGCTCCTCACCACCGAGCTGGCCCAGCGGGTCGCCTACGACTGCCAGCAGTTCTACGGCGGGCTGGGCTACGTCGAGGAGACGCACGTCGCCCGCGCCTGGCGCGATGTGCGCATGCTCACCATCGGCGGGGGGACCTCCGAGGTCATGAAGGAAATCATCGCCAGCATGCTCGCACTGTGACGGTGCGTCGCTGGCGCGTCGCGCCACGAGTCACAAGAGGTGGAGAGAGGGAGGCCGCTTCACGTTAGGGCGGGTTTTCGTGGATGATATGTCTCACGGTCGAATCTTGATTCACGGGGATGTCTCGTGAGCCAGGGTCCAAGCATCGGCTCGCGCCCGGGCGCGAGAAGGGAACCCAGCCAATGTCCGCCACCGAGTCCGCGTGCCCTGTCAGCTCGTACAACGAGTGGGACCTCCTGGAAGAAGTCATCGTGGGCATCGTGGATGGGGCCACCGTCCCGCCCTCGCACATCGCGCTGAAGGCGACGCTGCCCGAGGACCAGCACGACTTCTTCCGGAAGCACGCGGGCAAGCCCTTCCCGGCCGAGCAGATTGCGGCGGCGAAGAAGGACCTGGAGGAGTTCGTCCACATCCTGGAGGCGGAGGGCGTGAAGGTCCGCCGCCCGGAGCCGGTGGACCAGCTCAAGGCGTACGGCGCGCCGGGCTGGACGAGCACCGGCCTGTACGCCGCCATGCCCCGTGACTTGCTGCTGGTGGTGGGCAACGACATCATCGAGTGCCCCATGGCGTGGCGCTCGCGCTACTACGAGACGTCCTCGTACCGGCCGCTGCTCAAGGAGTACTTCCACGGCGGCGCGCGCTGGAGCGCGGGCCCCAAGCCGGAGCTGAAGGACGAGCTGTACGACTATGACTGGACGGAGGCGCACGACGGCGGGCCGTTCCGCTCCGTCATCAGCGAGTTCGAGCCCACCTTCGACGCCGCGGACTTCATCCGCTGCGGCAAGGACATCTTCGCGCAGCGCAGCAACGTCACGAACAGCTTCGGAATCGAGTGGCTGCGCCGCCACATCGGCCCCGAGTACCGTATCCATGTCTTCGAGTTCGATGACCCGCACCCGATGCACATCGACGCGACGCTGGTGCCACTGGCGCCGGGCAAGCTGCTCATCAACCCGGAGCGCGTAACGAAGGTGCCGGAGCTGTTCAAGGGCTGGGACGTGTTTCGCGCGCCCAAGCCCATCATGCCGCCCGAACACACGCTCTACATGACGAGCAAGTGGATCAACATGAACGTCATCATGCTCGACGAGCAGCGCGTCGTGGTGGAGCGCTCCGACGAGCCGATGATTGCGTCGTTCAAGAAGTGGGGCTTCAAGCCCGTCCTCTGCAACTTCCGCAACTTCAACTCGTTCGGTGGCTCGTTCCACTGCGCCACGCTGGACGTCCGCCGCAAGGGCCACCTCCAGTCCTACTTCTAGGCCGTTCGCCCACGCTTGGGGTCCTCGCGATGAAGGTCTGGAAGAACTCCCCGCTGGACGCGGTGATGCTCGCGTTGAGCGTCGTGCAGACGGGGATGATGTTGTGGCTGGCCGCGGGCTGGGAGCACGCCTCCGTCCTTCAACGGGTGGGGGGCTTCGCGCTCCTGGTCTTCATGATGACGTACAACATCATCATCATCTCCCACCTCTTCACCCACACCCCGTGGTTCGAGTCGCGGTGGCTCAACGCGGCGGTGTCGATGCTCAACTCGCTGAACATCGGCCAGTCGGTGCAGGCGTACCAGCTCACGCACGTGCGCAACCACCACCGATACAACAACGACCGCAAGGCGGCGGACGGGCACTCGCGGGACAGGTCCTCCACCTTCGAGGACGGGCGGGGCGGCGAGCACGACAGCGTGTGGCACTACGCCTTCGGCGGGGCGCTCCACTCGCTGCTGGGCACCGCGCGCAACGTGCTGGCGGTGTGGCGGCTGTGGGGCGTGGGACCGCATGAGCAGGCCCTGCATGAGCTGGCCACGAAGGACCCGGTGCGGCGAGCGCGGGAGCTGCGGCAGGTGCGGCTGGACAGGGTGGCCCACGTCGTGGGGCTGGGCGTGTTCCTTGCCCTGTCCTGGAAGTGGACGCTGGTGTGCTACGTGCCGGCCTTCTACCTGTCGCTCGCGCTGGTGAACGTGCAGAACTACTACGAGCACTACGGCGCGGTGCCCGAGAGTCGGTACACGGACTCGGTGAGCCACTACGGGCGGCTCTACAACCTGCTCACCTTCAACGACGGCCACCACCAGGAGCACCATCTGCGGCCGCAGACGCACTGGAGCCGCATGCCGGTGGTGCGCCGCGAGCACGCCGCCGCGCTGGACTCGGTGGAGCGCGTCGTGTCCCCGGTGCCCGCCATCGTCGGCTTCCTGTACCGCCGCCGGCCCCTGCTGCACCGCAAGGCCACCGCCGCCGCGCCGCCGCCGCCGCCCGAGGAGTCCGCGGAGCGCAACCTGCTCGTGGGGTAGGGCCCCTGGGCGGAGCCGTCAGCTCGAGGCGTGCAGCGCCTTGAGCAGGGCGTCGCAGGCGCAGACGGCCTCTTCCAGGGTGCCGACCAGCTCGCCCATCTCCGGGCGCACGCCCAGCTCGTCCTCGATGAGGTTGGCCAGGTTGGTCGCGAGCAGCGAGTTGCCGCCCATCTCGAAGAAGTGGTCCTTCGGCGCCACGGAGTCCACGCCGAGCAGCTCGCACCAGTAGCCGGCGAGCCGCTGCTCCAGGGAGGGGGTCGGGGACGCGATGAGGGTGCTCAAGGGTGGCTCCTGTGAAGCTCGGACGCTGGAGGCTATCAACACCGGACTTGCGAGCAAATGTGGTATCCCAAGACACACCCGGAGTCTGGCGCGGCGAGCGCCATCGGTGGACCTCGGCCGGCCTCACGTCTCCGCGCGGAAGAAGCCCTTCTTCGCCTGCTCCGCCGCCGCGACGTAGAGGCCGGTGACGGCGACGATGGCGAGCAGCAGCGTCCCCGGAGGCCGCACGAAGCCGAGCGCTCCCGCGAAGGGGAGGAATGGCAGCAGGAACGTGAGCGCGATGACGGCCGCCGTGGTGACGAGCAGCAGCGTGCCGGGTCGGCTGCGGTAGAAGGGCCGCCGCGTGCGCACCACCAGCGCAATCACCAGCTCCGTCAGCAGCGACTCGATGAACCAGCCGGTGCGGAACAGCTCCGGGCTGGCCCGGAAGAAGCGCAGGAGCGCGCCGAAGGTGAGGAAGTCGAAGACGGCGCTCAGCAGCCCGAAGGCCACCATGAAGCGCCCGATGAGGCGCATGTTCCACCGCCGCGGCCGCTCCATCAGCTCCGGGTCCACGCTGTCCCCCGCCAGCCCCACGGCGGGGATGTCCGAGAGGAAGTTGTTGAGGAGGATCTGCCCCGCCAGCAGCGGGAGGAAGGGCAGGAACAGCGACGCCGCCGCCATGCTGACCATGTTGCCGAGGTTCGCGCTCGTCGTGGTCAGGATGTACTTGAGCGTGTTGGCGAACGTCCTGCGCCCCTCGTCGATGCCGCGCCGCACGACGTCCAGGTGGCGCTGGAGGAGCACGAAGTCCGCGGCCTCCCGGGCCACGTCCGCCGCCCGCTCGACGGAGATGCTCGCGTCCGCCGCGTGCATGGCCGGGGCGTCATTCACGCCGTCCCCGAGGAAGCCCACCACGTGCCCCTGCTTCTTCAGGGCGAGGATGATGCGCTCCTTCTGCGTCGGGTCCACCTCGACGAAGAGCTCCGCCCGCTCGGCCTGGTGCCACAGCGCCTCGTCGCTGAGCTGGTGCAGCTGGGCCCCGGTGAGCACCCGCGTGGTGCCCAGGCCCACCTCGCGGGCCACGTGCTCCGCCACCCGCCGGCTGTCACCGGTGATGAGCTTGATGTCCACCCCCATCCGCGACAGCTCGAGGATGGCCTCGCGGGCGCCCTCCTTCGCCTGGTCGGAGAAGGCCAGGAAGCCCACGAAGGTCAGCGCGTGCTCGTCCTCGCGCGCATAGCGCTCCCGGGGCTCGATGGGGCGCACGGCGAGGGCCAGGATGCGGATGCCCTGCGCTCCCCAGGCGTCGACGCGGCGCTGGAGCTCCGCCCGGAGCTGCGTGTCCAGCGGGGCCCCGTCCGTCATCCGGGTACAGGACTCCAGGACCTGCGTGAAGGCCCCCTTCGTGACGAGGCGGACGTCGTCGCCCCGGCGGACGATGACGGACAGGCGCTTGCGGACGAAGTCGTAGGGAATCTCTCCGAGCTTGTCGGCGGCGCCCGGCGCGAGCTGGCGCGCCCGGAGGATGGCCTCGTCGAGCGGATTCGACACGCCCGCCTGGAGCCCGGCGTTGAGCGACGCCAGCGCGAGGACGTCCTCGGAGCGCGCGCCCGAGGCGTCGTAGGCACCCTCGAGGCTGACGACGCCCTCGGTCAGGGTGCCCGTCTTGTCGGTGCACAGCACGTCCATGCTGCCCAGGTTCTCGATGGCGCTGAGCCTGCGCACCAGCACGCCTCGCGCGGCCATCGCCTGCGAGCCGGCGGAGAGATTCACGTTGAGGATGGCCGGCAGCAGCTCCGGGCTCAGCCCCACCGCGAGCGCCAGGGAGAACAGGAGCGTCTCCACGGGCGGCCGGTTCAGCAGGACGTTCGCCGCGACGACCACCAGCACCATCACCACCATGGTGGTGAGGAGCACATAGCCGAACTGTCGCAGGCCCCGGTCGAACTCCGTCTCGGGCGCACGCAGGGCCAGGCGCCCGGCGATGCCGCCGAAGGCGGTGCTCCGCCCGGTGGCGACGACGAGGCACCGCCCTTGTCCGTTGCGCACGTGCGTGCCCCGGAAGACGCAGTTGTCGCGCTCGGCCAGCGCCGCCTCCGGGGCGGCCACGCCGGGCCGCTTCTCCACGGGAAAGCTCTCGCCCGTCAGCACCGCCTGGCTGACGAACAGGTCCGTCGCCTCCAGCACCCTCGCGTCGGCGGGCACCATGCTGCCCGCGGACAGGAGCACGACGTCGCCGGGGACGACGTCCGCGAGCGGCACGGTGGACGCGTGCCCTCCCCGGAGCACCTTCACCCCCAGGGCGATGCGCTCGCGCAGCCGGGCGATGGTGGCCTGGGCCTTGTATTCGCGCGAGTAGCCGAGCAGCACGCTGCCGAGGACGATGGCCAGGACGATGACCGCGTCCGTCCAGTCACCCGTGAAGGCCGAGATGACCGCCGCGACGACCAGCAGGAGGACCAGCGGGCTCTTGAGCTGGAGCCACACCACCCGCAGGCGCGACGGCCTCCGGGCTTCCTCCAGCGCATTGTCGCCGTACAGCTCCCGCCTCCGCGCGGCCTCTTCCACCGTGAGCCCGTCAGGCGTCGTCCGCAGGGCGTCGAGCAGGGCCTGGGGGGAGAGGGCCCAGTACCGCTCGATGGCCGGGCCGCGGTCCGCCTCGCGTTGCTCGCGAAGCTCCCCCCGGGACAGCAGCAGGCCCGGCACCAGGGGCAGGTAGAAGCTGAAGCCCCGGAACAGCACCGTCGCGGAGAACGCCGCGGCCAGGGGCACGCCCATCAGCGCCAGCGTCCCGGTGGAGGCCGCCTCGAACGTGCCGAGCCCGCCGGGGACGACGCCCAGCGTCCTCGCCAGCGTGGACAGCATGAAGGCGGTGAAGACGCCGGTGGGCGCCGCGTCCACTCCGATGGAGCGGAGCAGGGCCCAGAGCGTCGCCGCGTCGAGCAGGTGGATGACGAAGTTGAAGCCGGTCGCCTCGGTCAGCACGCGCGGGCTGTGCGCGAGCCCGGGCGGCGCTTCGGAGATGGCGCGCAAAAGCGTCCTCGCGCCGGGGATTCTCGCGAAGCCGCGCGGCGGCCTGTCGGTGCGGGTGCCCCGGGACAGGCTCAGGAGGAAGGCGATGAGCGCGCCGCTGAGCGCGACGAGCACCCCCGTGGCCATCCACACCAGCGTCCGCGCCTCGCCGAGAAAGTCGGCCAGGCCCAGCGCGACGAGGAGCGCGAGGATCTGCGCGGTGTAGTTGGTCATCGTCTCCACCACCACGCACGCCATCACCGGCCCGCGCCCCACGCCCCGTCGCTCCAGGCCATGGACGATGAGCGCCGCGCCGCTGATGCCGGCGGAGGGGAGGGCCTGGTCGATGAAGAGCTTCGCGAAGCTCAGCGAATAGAGGGCGCCCAGGGGCACGCGGAAGCGCGTCCTCCGCAACACGGCGAGCCACACCGCCGACTGCGACAGGTAGGTCGCCGCCTGGAGCAGCGCGGCGACCAGCAGCCAGGCGGGGGCGGACTCCTTCAGCAGGCGCGCGAACTCGCGCTCTTCCGACGCGCGCGCCACCACCACGATGACCGCCGCCAGCAGGGCCAGCCCGAAACCCCACTTGCGCCAGTCCCGTCGAAGTGGCACGTGGCGCCCGCTCACTCCGCCGCGCGCTGGTAGTAGCCGTCCGAGAGCGTCCGCAGGAAGGCGACCAGGGCCTGCTCCTCCTGGAGCGTGAGCCGCAGGTCGCCCACCTCGCGGGTGTTGAGGTTCAGCCCCACCTCCGGCGTGGGCCAGCAGTCCACGCCGGGGATGCCCGGCGTTCCGGACAGGCACACCGGCAGCACGTCCCGCGTGTTGTAGAAGTGGACGATGGACTCGAGGCTCTTGAAGTAGCCGTTGTGGGCATAGGCCTTGACGAAGCCGGGGTAGGGCCGCTTGTCCACGTTGCGCAGCGTGGGGACCTTCACCTTGCCCAGGTTGGCGCGCGCGAAAGGCGCCCACTCCTCACGCGTGAAGAGGAAGGCCCCCAGCCCCAGGTCCACGTAGAAGGGCCCCTCGGGGTTGAACGGGAGCTCCCAGTACCAGGGGTTGAACAGGTTGCGCGGCACGCCCAGGTTCTCGAAGGTGTAGTCGGTGAAGAGCGGTGGCTCGCCGCGGCGGCCGGGCCGGCTGGTGTGGCAGGTGTCGCAGCGGGCCTTTCCCTCGAAGAGCCTCAGGCCCCAGCGCTCCTGGGCCGTGAGCGAGGCGCGGCCGGCCAGCCAGGCGTCGTACTTCGAGGAGAAGGCGTTGACCTCGCTCGAGCCCTCGTAGGCGGCGATGGCCCGGGCGATGGAGTCATACGCGCGTGGCACATCGGCGCAGATGCGGGCGCCGTAGACGGCGCGGAAGACGTCGCCGTAGGGGCCCCGGCAGACCTTGGCCACCACGACGGCCTCGCTGGGGTTGTTCTGCTCCACGGGGTTGAGGAAGGGGCCCTGCGCCTGGTCCGCGGCGGGGTTGCCCAGCTCCTCTCCGGTGGCGCGCCCGTCCCAGAAGTTGCCGCCCACGAAGCCCGCCTGTCCCGGCGCCTCCAGATGGAGGACGGGGGCCTGGGTGGCATAGGCGGACGAAGGCGGCTTGCGGTTGCCGAAGCGCCCCCGCACGGCGCCCTCGTAGACGGAGCCGGTGAGGTTGATGAACAGGTCCGGTCCCGTCCAGCCCACCTCGGGGCCATGGCAGACGGCGCAGGCCTGTCCCTGGGGCTCCGAGAGCCTGCGGTCGAAGAAGAGGAGCTTGCCGAGCCGCTCCACCGGCCTCAGCCCCGCGGGCTTCGACGACGCCTCCGCCGCCAGCGTCGCCTCGAAGATGGCCGAGGCCTGGACGTCCGCCGGGTGCCCGGGCGCGGAGGCTTCCGGAGAACTCGCGGAGGCTTCCGGAGGGCTCGCGGAGGCTTCCTGAGCGAGGAGCGCTGGAGCCCCGTAGGCCAGCGGGACACCCGCCGCCAGCGAAAGGAACAACCGCCACCATGACCGTGACATGTCGGCACCTCGGCTTCGAGCGGCGGCAAGGTTGGCCTTGCCGTCCGGCTCGGCCATGGGGCGGGAGCCGGGGCCCTGTGTCTCCTGGTGGCGCCGGGCCGTCCGACTTCCGTCCAGGTGACATGACTGCCGAGCGGCGGGGACCTGCGCGTCAGGGAGTGGGACGACTTCAAGTTTCCGACGGCGGCATACGTCCAGGCCCCGCCACACCGGGGCGCCCCCACGCCGGGTATGCGGTAAATCGCTACTTTCTGTCAGGTCCTGATTAGATGAACTCCCCGACTTAACAGTGACTCGTGGTTGGTGGCAGAGTGCGGACGCCTTCAACACCTCGTCGCCCCCAACCTCCTCCCCCCCAGGAGAGCGCGCGTGAAGACACTGCTCGTCACCCAGGCCGACCTGCGCAAGCTCGTGCACATGGAGGGAATCGACGCGCTGATGGACACCGTCATCGAGGCGCTGGAGCACGCGTTCCGCACCTTCGACGAGGAGCGCACCGAGCCTCGCAAGCGGGACGGCTTCACGCTGCGCAACGAGCGCACCGGCGTGCTGGAGTGGATGCCGGTGATGCAGCGCGGGGAGACCATCACCATCAAGGTGGTGGGCTACAACCCGAACAACCCCCACCGCTATGGCGTGCCCACCATCATCGCCACCAACAGCGTGTACGACTGCGCCACGGGACGGCTGCTGGAGTTGATGGACGGGGTGCTCCCCACCGCGCTGCGCACGGGCGCGGCGTCGGCCATCGCGAGCAAGTACCTGGCGGACCCGGACAGCCGCGTGGTGGGCATGGTGGGCTGCGGTGCGCAGGCCGTCACCCAGCTGCATGCCCTCTCGCGCCTGTTCCCCATCGAGCGCGTGCTCGCGTACGACGTGGACCTGGGCGTGCTGCGGACGTATCTGCGGCGCGTGGGCTTCCTCGGGCTGGATGTGCGCCCGGCCTCGTTGGAGGAGCTGACGGCGGAGTCGGACATCATCTGCACCGTCACCTCCGTGGGCGTGGGCGAGGGCCCCGTCATTCCGGACGGTCGCTTCAAGCCGTCGGTGCACCTCAACGCGGTGGGCTCGGACCTGCCGGGCAAGACGGAGCTGCCGCTGCCCTTGCTGGAGCGCAGCCTCGTGTGCCCGGACTTCCTCGCGCAGGCGCTCGTCGAGGGTGAGTGCCAGCAGCTGCGGCCGGAGCAGATTGGCCCCGGCATCGTCGAGGTCGTCCAGAATCCGGAGCGCTACGCGGACTGGCGCAAGCGCTCCACCGTCTTCGACTCCACGGGCTTCGCGCTGGAGGACCAGGTGGTGACGCGGGCCCTCACGCGGCGCGCACGGGAGCTCGGGCTGGGCTCGGAGGTCGAGCTGGAGAGTCTGTCGGGGGACGCGATGAACCCGTACGACGAGCTCCTGCCGACGCACGGCTCGCAGACGACCCTGCGCACGGCCCGCGTGGACTGAAGCAGCCGGTCCGTTTCTCAGAAGAACGCCCTTTCCACCTGGATTCCCCCCGGGCTCGCGGAAGCGCGCCCTGAGGGCTTGCGCGAGGTCAGGTGCACCATGACGCAGACACAGGCTTCCTCGAACGAAGGCACGCGGCAGCGGGGGGATGCACCGGGAAGAAGGCCACCGCTGACGCACCAGCCGCACGGGGGCGAGGCGGTGCAGTCCTTCGCGCAGCAGCGACTGTGGTTCCTCGCGCAGCTCGACCCGGGCGGCTTCGCGTACAACGCCCCGTTCGCCACGAGGCTGAAGGGCCCGCTGGATGTGGGCGCGCTGGAGGCGGGCTTCCAGGAAGTGGTGCGGCGGCACGAGTCGCTGCGCACCACCTTCTCGCAGGTGGAGGGTCAACCGGTACAGCGCATCCACGAGAACGTGGAGCTGAAGCTGGAAGTGGAAGACGTGGCCGAGGCGGACGTCATCGCCCACGCGGAGCAGGAGGCTCGCGCGCCGTTCGACCTGGAGCGGGGACCGCTGTTGCGCGTGCGCCTCTTGCGAGTGGCCCCCGCGGAGCACGTGCTGCTCTGGACGGTGCACCACCTCGTTTTCGACGGCTGGTCCATGGGCGTGCTGGAGCGCGAAGTGGCCGCGGTGTACGGCGCGCGGGTGAGGGGAGAGGCGCCCGAGCTCGAGCCGCTGCCCGCACAGTACGCGGACTATGCGCGCTGGCAGCGTGAGTGGCTGACGGGCGAGGTGCTGGAGCGGCAATTGGAGTGGTGGAAGGAGCAGCTCGCCGGGGCGCCTCCCGTGCTGGAGTTGCCCACCGACAGGCCGCGACCTCCCGTGCAGTCCTTCCACGGCGCGCTGCTGCGGGTCCCCCTGCCGGAAGACCTGACGTCCGCGCTGCGCGAGCTGAGCCGCAAGGAGGGCGTGACGCTCTTCATGACGCTGCTCGCGGGCTTCCACGCGCTGCTGGCGCGCTACAGCGGCCAGTCCGACGTCGTCGTGGGCTCGCCCTTCGCGGGGCGAAGCCAGCACGACCTGGAGGGCATGGTCGGCTTCTTCGCGAACACCCTGGCCCTTCGCGCCGACACGGAGGGCGCGTCCTTCCACGAGCTGCTGGGCCGGGTGCGAAAGGTGTGTCTCGGGGCCTTCGTCCACCAGGACCTGCCCTTCGAGCAGCTCGTGGATGCGCTCCAGTCCACGCGGGACTTGAGCCGCTCACCCATCTTCCAGGCCGCCTTCGCGCTTCAGGGAGAGCCCGGCTCCGAGCTGAAGCTCTCCGGGGTGAGCGCCTCGGACGTCGCCTTCGAACCCGGAGTGTCGAAGTTCGACCTCACGCTCTTCGTGCGCGAGACGTCCTATGGGCTCGAGGGCCTGTGGGAATACAGCACCGGCCTCTTCGATGAAGCCACCATCGCCCGAATGGCGGGGCACTACGCGCGGCTGCTGGCGGCGGCGGTAGCGCGGCCGGAGCAGCGTGTGTCGGAGCTGCCGCTGCTCTCCGAGGACGAGCGCCACCAGCTGTGGGTCGAGTGGAACGACACACGGACGGAGTATCCCCGCGACGCGTGCATCCACGGCCTTTTCGAGGCACAGGCGGCGCGCACGCCGGACGCCGTGGCGGTGGAGTCCGAGGGCGCGCGGCTGACGTACGCCGAGCTGAACGGGCGGGCCAACCAGCTCGCCCGGTATCTGCGGCGTCGCGGCGTGGTGGCCGGCACTCGCGTCGGATTGTGCACGGGACGCTCGCTGGAGCTGGTGGTGGCCACGCTCGCCATCCTCAAGGCGGGCGGCGCGTACGTGCCGCTCGACAGCGCCTACCCCGGCGAGCGACTCGCCTTCATGGTGGAGGACTCGGGCCTCCAGGTGCTGCTGGCGCAGCCCGCGCTCCTGCCCCGGCTGCCCCCGGACCTTCGCGTGGACGTCGTGCCCCTGGAGCCCATGGGGGAGGCCTTCTCGCGGGAGCGCATCGAGAACCTGGGCGAGCCAGGAGCCGCCGAGGGACTCGCGTACGTCATGTACACGTCGGGCTCGACGGGACGGCCCAAGGCCGTGGGCATTCCGCACCGGGGCGTGGTGCGCCTGGTGAAGGGCTCGCGCTTCGTGGAGCTGTCCCAGTGCGAAGTCCTCCTGCAGCTCGCCCCCATCTCCTTCGACGCGTCCACCTTCGAGCTGTGGGGCGCGCTACTCAACGGCGCGAAGCTGGTGCTGTTTCCCGAGCACGCGCCCTCACTGGAGGAGTTGGGCCGCGCGCTGGTGCGGCACGGCGTCACCACGCTGTGGCTCACCGCCGCGCTCTTCGAGCAGATGATGGCCTCGCAGCCGGAAGCCCTGTCGGGCGTGCGGCAGGTGCTGGCCGGCGGCGACGTGCTTTCACCTACTGCCGTGCGGGCGCGGCTCTCCCAGGGCGGGTTGCTCGTCAACGGCTACGGCCCCACGGAGAACACCACCTTCACCTGCTGCCACCCGATGACGGAGCCCAGGCAAGTGGGGCCCACGGTGTCCATCGGCCGGCCCATCGCCAACACGCAGGTGTACCTGCTGGACGTGGCACTGGAGTTGGTGCCCGTGGGCGTCTGGGGCGAGCTGTACACGGGCGGCGACGGGCTGGCGTGGGGCTACCTCGGCCGCCCGGAGCTGACGGCGGAGCGCTTCATTCCGCACCCTTTCAGTCCGCAGCACGGCGCCCGGCTCTATCGCACCGGAGACAGGGCGCGGTGGCTTGCGGACGGGCGCCTCGAATTCTCGGGCCGGCTGGACGGACAGGTGAAGCTGCGCGGCTTCCGCATCGAGCCCGGCGAGGTGGAGTCCGCCCTGCTGCGCCACCCCGGCGTGCGCGAGGCGGTGGTGGTGGCGCGCGAGGACGGGCCCGGCGGCAAGCGGCTCATCGCGTACTTCGTCCCCCATGGTGAGGCGCCCGCGACGGCGGAGCTGCGCGCGCATGCGCAGGCGAAGCTGCCCGAGTACATGGTGCCCTCGGCCTTCGTGTCGCTGCCGGCGCTGCCCCTCACGCCCAATGGCAAGGTGGACCGAAAGGCGCTGCCGGCCCCGTACGTAGAGGCGGCCTCCGGAGAACAGGTGGCTCCTCGCACCGCGATGGAGCAGGTGGTGGCCGGCGTGTTCGGACCCCTGCTGGGTCTGGAGCAGGTGGGAGCCGACAGCCACTTCTTCGAGCTGGGCGGCCACTCGCTGCTGGCCACCCAGGCTGTCTCGCGGCTGCGCGAGGTGGTGGGCCGTGAGCTGCCGGTGCGCGCGCTCTTCGAGGCACCCACCGTGGCGCAACTGGCCCGGCGACTGGAGGAAGCGGGTGGGGCGACGTCGGCACCGCTGACGCACCAGCCGCACGGCGGCGAGGCAGTGCAGTCCTTCGCCCAGCAGCGACTGTGGTTCCTCTCGCAGTTCGACGCGAGCGGCATCTCCTACAACATCCCGTTTGCCCTGCGACTGAAAGGCCCGCTGGAGGTGGAGGCACTGGAAGCGAGCTTCCAGGAAGTGGCACGGCGGCACGAGTCGCTGCGCACCACCTTCGCGGAGGTGGATGGCCGGCCAATACAGCGCATCCACGCGCGGCTGGAGTTGAAGCTGCGAGTGGAGGAGGCGGCCGAGACGGAGGTCGTGGCCCGGGCGGAGCAGGAAGCACGCCGGCCCTTCGACCTGGAGCGAGGCCCGCTGTTGCGCGTGCGCCTTTTGAGAGTGGCCTCCGAGGAGCACGTGCTGCTCTGGACGGTGCACCACATCGTCTTCGACGGCTGGTCCGTCGGTGTGCTGCACCACGAGCTCTCGGAGTCGTATTCGGCCCGGGTCCGCGGAGAGGTGTCGCGGCTGGACGCGCTGCCGGTGCAGTACGCGGACTATGCACGCTGGCAGCGCGAGTGGCTGCAGGGCGAGGTGCTGGAGCGACAGCTGTCCTGGTGGAAGGAACATCTCGCCGGGGCACCGCCCGTGCTGGAGTTGCCCACCGACAGGCCGCGTCCTCCCGTGCAGTCCTTCCGAGGCGCGCTGCTGCGCGTCCCACTGCCGGACGCGCTGGCGAGAGCCCTGCGCCAGCTCAGTCAGCGCGAGGGCACGACGCTCTACATGACGCTGCTGGCGGGCTTCCAGGCGCTGTTGGCGCGCTACAGCGGCCAGTCCGACATCGTCGTGGGCTCGCCCATCTCCGGCCGCAACTGGCGCGAGGTGGAGCCGCTGCTGGGCTTCTTCGTCAACACGCTGGCGCTGCGCGTCGACACCGGCGGCGGAGTGTCCTTCCGTGAGCTGCTGGGCCGCGTGCGCAGGGCGTGCCTCGGTGCCTTCGCGCATCAAGACCTGCCCTTCGAGCACCTCGTCGACGCGCTCCAGCCCACGCGTGACATGAGCCGCTCGCCGCTGTTCCAGGTGATGTTCGTGATGCCCGGGACGCCCAGGCCGCTGGCCCTGGAGGGCGTCACCGCCGACGAGCTCGTCTTCGAGCCCGGGGTCGCGAAGTTCGACCTCACCCTCTTCGCGTGGGAGCAGCCGCGGGGGCTGGAGACGTACTGGGAATACAACACCGACCTCTACGACGAGGCGACGGTGGCCCTCATGGTGGGGCACTACGTCTGGCTGTTGCAGGCCGCCGTCTCCGAGCCTGGACAGCGCGTGGACTCGCTGCCACTGCTGGGCGAGACCGAGCGCAACCGGTTGTTGCTGGAGTGGGGCTCGCGCGAGGACACCACCTACGCTCCGGGACTCATGCACCGCTGGGTGGAGGCCCAGGTGGCGCGCACGCCCGAGGCCGAGGCGGTGACGGACGGCACCAGTTCGCTCACCTACGCGGAGCTGGATGCGCGCGCCAACCAGCTCGCGCACCATCTGCTCTCCCTGGGCGTGCGGCCCAATGGCTCAGTGGGTCTGTGCCTGGACCGGGGCAGTCTGGACATGCCCGTGGCGGTGCTGGCCACGCTCAAGGCGGGCGCGGCCTTCCTGCCGCTGGACCCCACCTGGCCCGCCGAGCGCCTGGCGCTGATGCTGGAAGACACCGGCGCGCCAGTCGTGGTGGCGCACGGCCAGCTCGTCTCGGCGGTGCCTCCCGGCTCGGGCGCGCACCTGCTGCGTCTGGACGAAGCCGCGGACGCCATCTCCGCGTGCCCCACGCACGTGCCGGCGGTGGATGTGTCGCCGGAGACGCACTGCTACTTCGTCTACACCTCGGGCAGCACCGGCCGGCCCAAGGGCATCGTCATGTCCCACCGCGCGGTGGGCAACATGCTGTGGTGGCTGCTCCAGCGCTCGGTGAAGCCGGACGCCACCACGCTCCAGTTCGCCTCGCTCAACTTCGACGTCTCGTTCCAGGAGATGTTCGGCACCTGGTGCCTGGGCGGCCGCGTGCTGCTGATGACGCCGCCGCTGCGCCAGGACCCCACCGCCATGCTGCGCTACATGGTGCGGCACCGCGTGGAGCGGCTGTACCTTCCCTTCGTCGCGTTGCAGGCAGTGTGTGACGCGGCGCTCGGCGAGGCGGAGCTGCCGCCGCTCACGGAGGTGGTGACGGCGGGCGAGCAGCTCCAGGTGACTCCGGCGCTGGTGGCCTTCTTCGAGCGACTCCCCGGCTGCGTGCTGGAGAACCAGTACGGGCCCTCGGAGGCGCACGTCGTCACGGCGTGGCGTGCGTCCGGGCCTCCGTCCTCCTGGCCCGCGCTGCCACCGGTGGGCAGGCCCATCCCCAACGTGCGGCTCCACGTGGTGGACTCGCGGGGAGAGCCCTGTCCCATCGGCGTGCCCGGTGAGGTGTACGTCGCCGGCGCGAGCCTCGCGCATGGCTACCACGGGCGCCCAGACCTGACGGCGGACCGCTTCGTCCCGGACCTGCTCGGAGGCCCGTCGGGGGCGCGCACCTATCGCACGGGCGACCGGGCGCGGTGGCTGGCGGATGGCAACCTGGAGTTCCTCGGCCGCCTGGACGGGCAGGTGAAGCTGCGCGGCTTCCGCATCGAGCTGGGCGAGGTGGAGGTGGTGCTGCGCGCCTTCCCCGGCGTGCGCGACGCGGTGGCCATCGTCCGCGAGGACGTGCCCGGAGACCGGCGACTGGTGGCCTACGTGGTTCCGCAGGAGGGCCCATCGGTGGAGCTCGCCGGGCTGCGCGAGCACCTACAAGCGAAGCTGCCCGAGTACATGGTGCCCTCGGCCTTCGTGCCGCTCGCCACGCTTCCGCTGGCGCCGACCGGCAAGGTGGACCGCAAGGCGCTGCCCTTGCCCACGGCGGGAAGCACCCAGGCGGGGCGCGTGGCGCCTCGCACCGCGATGGAGCAGGTGGTGGCCGGCATCTTCGGGCCGCTATTGGGACTGGAGCGAGTGGGGGCGGACGACCACTTCTTCGAGCTGGGAGGCCACTCGCTGCTGGCCACCCGGGTCGTCTCGCGACTGCGGGACGTGGTGGGCCGCGAGCTGCCGGTGCGTGCGCTCTTCGAAGCCCCCACGGTGGCGCAGCTGGCGCGACGGCTGGAAGAGGTGCTGGAGGAGGAGCGGGGAGTGCCGCCACCGCCGTTGGTGCACCAGCCACACGGCGGCGAGGCGGTGCAGTCCTTCGCGCAGCAGCGGCTGTGGTTCGTCTCGCAGCTCGACGCGGGAGGCTTCTCCTACAACATGCCCAATGCCCTGCGGCTGAAGGGCCCGCTGGACGTGAGCGCACTGGAGGCGAGCTTCCAGGAAGTGGCGCGGCGGCACGAGTCGCTGCGCACCACGTTCGCGGAAGTGGATGGCCAGCCGGTACAGCGCATCCACGCGAAGGTGGAGCCGCGGCTCGAAGTGGAGGACGTGGCCGAGAAGGACGTCATCGCCCGCGCGGAGCAGGAGGCCCGCACGCCCTTCGACCTGGAGCGGGGACCGCTGCTGCGTGTGCGCCTGCTGCGCGTGACTCCGGAGGAGCACGTGCTGCTCTGGACGGTGCACCACCTCGTCTTCGACGGCTGGTCCATGGGCGTGCTGGAGCGGGAAGTGGCCGCGGTGTACGGCGCACGGGTGAGGGGAGAGGCGCCGGAGTTGGAGGCGCTGCCCGTGCAGTACGCGGACTATGCGCGCTGGCAGCGTGAGTGGCTGAAGGGCGAGGTGCTGGAGCGACAGCTGTCGTGGTGGAAGGAGCAGCTCGCCGGGGTACCGCCCGTGCTGGAGCTGCCCACCGACAGGCCGCGCCCCGCCGTGCAGTCCTTCAACGGTGCCCACCTGCCGATGCGGCTCCCGCCGGAGCTGGCCGGAGCGCTGCGCGAGCTGAGCCGCAAGGAAGGCGTGACGCTGTTCATGACGCTGCTGGCGGGCTTCCAGGCGCTGCTGGCGCGCTACAGCGGCCAGGCGGACATCGTCGTGGGCTCGCCCATCTCCGGCCGCAACTGGCGCGAGGTGGAGCCGCTGCTGGGCTTCTTCGTCAACACGCTGGCCCTGCGCGTCGACACCGGCGGCGGAGTGTCCTTCCGCGAGCTGCTGGGCCGGGTGCGCAAGGCGTGCCTGGGTGCCTACGCCCACCAGGACCTGCCCTTCGAGCACCTCGTCGACGCGCTCCAGCCGGCCCGTGACTTGAGCCGCACGCCGCTGTTCCAGGTCATGTTCGTCATGCCGGGAGCCACGGTGCCCATGCCGCTGCCGGGCCTCGACTCGGAGGAGGTGGCCTTCGAGCCGGGCATGGCGAAGTTCGACCTCACCCTCTTCGTGCGCGAGCTGCCGCAGGGCCTCGTCGCGTACTGGGAATACAACACCGACCTCCACGACGAGGAGACGGTGACACGCATGGCCGGACACTACGCGCGGCTGTTGCAAGGCGCGGTGTCCCAACCGGGCCAGCGCGTGGACTCACTGCCGCTGCTGGGCGAGGCCGAACGCCGCCGGCTGCTGGTGGAATGGAACGCCACCGAGGCGCCTCGGCCTTCCGAGCCCCACGTGCACGCGCTCTTCGAGGCGTGGGCCGAGCGAACCCCGGATGCGGTCGCCGTCCGCGCGGGAGACGCGCGGCTCACGTATGGCGCGCTGAATCGCAGGGCCAATCAGCTCGCCCACGTCCTGCGTGGCGCGGGCGTGGGCCCGGACGTACCGGTGGCGCTGTGCGTCCGGCGCTCGCTGGAGCTGGCCGTGGGCGTGCTCGGCATCCTCAAGGCGGGGGGCGCCTACGTCCCGCTGGACCCGGCGTATCCACAGGGCCGCCTGGCCATGATGCTCCGTGCCTCGCGCGCGCCGTTGCTCCTCACCCAATCCACGCTTCTTGACGTGCTGCCCTCGGACGAGGTGCGCACGCTGTGCCTGGACACGGAGACATTCACGGGCGCGAGCGACGCGAACCTCCCGGCGATGGCCGGACCGGAGGCGCTGGCGTACGTCATCTACACCTCGGGCTCCACCGGCGTGCCCAAGGGCGTGGCCATGCCGCACGGGCCGCTGCTCAACCTGCTGCACTGGCAGCTGGGCGCCTTCGTGCTTCCCCGAGCCAGGACGCTCCAGTTCTCCGCGCTCAGCTTCGATGTGAGCTTCCAGGAGCTGTTCTCCACCTGGGAGGCCGGCGGCGAGCTCGTGCTCATCTCCGAGGAGCAGCGCCTGGACGCCCGCGCGCTGCTGGAGCTGATGGACCGCCAGGAGGTGGAGCGGCTCTTTCTGCCCTTCGTCGCGCTCCAGAACCTGGCGGAGGTGGCGGACCGCGAGGCGCGCGTGCCCCGGCGGCTGCGGGAAATCATCACCGCGGGTGAGCAGCTCCGGGTGACACCAGCCCTGCGGCGCTTCATGAAGCGGCTGGACGGCTGCGTCCTGCACAACCAGTACGGCCCGACGGAGTGCCACGCCACCACGTTCCTCGTTCTCACGGGTGACGCCGGGGCGTGGCCGGACCTGCCGTCCATCGGCCGGCCCATCGCCAACGGCCGCGTCCACCTGCTCGACGAGCACCTGTCGCCGGTGCCCGTTGGCGTGCCGGGCGAGCTGTACATCGGCGGCGAGCTCCTGGCGCGCGGCTACCTCCACCGCCCGGAGCTGACGCCGGAGCGCTTCATTCCGGACCCGTTCAGCTCGCGTCCGGGCGCACGCCTGTATCGGACGGGGGACTTCGCGCGCTACCTGCCAGACGGGGCCCTCGAGTTCCTCGGACGCAGGGACGCGCAGGTGAAGGTGCGCGGCTACCGCATCGAGCTGGCCGAGGTGGAGGCGGCGCTGGCGCACCATCCGGCGCTGAAGGACTGCGTGGTGGAGGCGCGCGAGGATGGCTCGGGCCACAAGCGTCTGGTGGGCTACGTCGTCGGCGCGGGAGGGCCGCCACCCCAGGCCGCGGAGCTGCGGGCGTTCCTCAAGGAGCGGCTCCCCGACTACATGGTGCCCGGCCACTTCGTGCCCATGGACGCGTTTCCGCTGTCACCCAGCGGCAAGGTGAACCGCCGCGCGCTGCCCGCGCCCGAGGGCTCCCTGCACGACTCCACGCGAGTCCGCATCGCGCCGCGCAGCGCGCTGGAGCTGCAGCTTGTCCGTGCCTGGGAAGAGGTGCTGGGCCTGCACCCCGTGGGCATCCGGGATGACTTCTTCGAGCTGGGCGGTCACTCGCTGCTGGCCGTCCGCCTGCTGGGCCGCATTCGCGAGCTGACGGGCCGGGCCCTCCCCGTGGCGGCGCTCATCCAGGGCGCGACGGTGGAGCACGTCGCGAGCCTGCTGCGTCGCGAGCAGGGCCCTTCGTCGCCCCTGGTGCAGCTGCGCGGAGGCACGGCGAAGCGGCCCTTCTTCTGCATCCACCCTGTGGGCGGCACGGTGCTGTCCTACGCGGAGCTGGCGCACCTGCTCGGGCCGGACCAGCCCTTCTACGGCGTGCAGTCCCCGGGACTGGAAGGAGAGGCGCCGCCGTCCGAGAGCCTGGAGGAGCTGGCCGCGCTCTATCTGAAGGCGGTGCGCGCCGTGCAGCCTCGGGGGCCCTACCTGCTCGGTGGCTGGTCGATGGGCGGCAGCCTCGCCTTCGAGATGGCTCGCCAACTCGAGTCGCAAGGAGAAGAGGTGGGGCTGCTGGCGCTCATCGACACCTACGCGAAGGCCTTCCCGGGCGGCACGGTGATGCCGGAGTGGCTGGAGCCCGCGAGGCTGGGCGCGCTCTTCTACCGCGACCTGCTGCGTGCCACGGGGGCGGACCTCCCGTGCCCGGAAGAAGAGCTCTCACGGCTGGCGCCGGACGAGGCGCTGCGCGTGCTCGAAGAGGCGGGTCGCAAGGCGGCGGCGCTTCCCGAGTCGGGCATGCAGTCGCTGCACACGCTGCGGCGGGTGTTCGAGTCCAACCTCCGCGCGGCGTGGAGCTACGTGCCCCGGCCGTACGCGGGGACGCTGCTCTCATTCGAGGCGAGCGAGGCCACCAGGCCCCACGGCTGGGAGTCGCTGGCCCGGGGCGGGGTGGAGGTGCACACGCTGGAGGGGGACCACTACGCCCTGCTGCGCGGCCCGGGCGTCAAGGCGCTGGCCGCGCTGCTGCGGGGGGCCCTGGAACGGGCCCACGCAGGAGGTGCACGTGCGCCGCGGAGTGATGCTGTCTGAGAAAGGTCGGCGGAGGCCTCCTGCTGGCGTCGGGCCGGCAGGACATGCCTACGTCCCCGTGCCGCACGTTCGGAGCTCACACACCCAGCTGAGAAACGGAGGCTGCGGACCGGACCCGGAGACCGAGTCCGGACAGCGAGCCCGAACATCAAGCCCACGTGCCAGACCCCGGAGGCCCAGCCCGGGCAGCGAGCCTGAACAGCAAGCCCGCGTGCCGGACCCCGGAGACCAAGCCCGGAGACCAAGTCCGGACAGTGAGCCCGCATACCGCCCCCCGGAGCCAAGCCCGGACAGTGAGCCCGCGTGCCGGACCCCGGAGACCAAACCGGGGACAACGAGGTCACATACCGGTCCCCGGAGTCCGGGCCCGCACATCGGCCCCGACACGGGGTACCCCGCAAGGCGAAGACGCGCCGGCCTACCCAGAAGGGGGCTCAGCCTCTCCCAACCCACCATGTCAGCCCCCTCCGGTAGAAGGGAATGGTGGAAGTAATATTCCTTCCACGGGACGGCCGCCCCGGAAGGGGGGGCAGGAGGGGGTAGGGGATGGGGTTCGCGGAGCATTACCTCGCGGGGATGATGCAGAGCTCGGCGGAGGTGCTGGGCCGGCATGGCTACGAGCACGTGAAGGCCGAGGACCTGGCCCGGTCCGTGGGGATGTCGGTGGGCAGCCTGTACCGGCGCTACGGCAGCAAGCAGCACTTCGCCCGGACGGTGCGGACCTTCCACGAGGACACCTTCTGCCGGGAGGTGGACTGGGCCTTCTTCTGCAAGCACGGAGCGGACGGCGTCACCTTTCGCGAGGCCTTCTTCACCTTCTGGGATGCGCTGACGCACTGGGCGCTGGGGCTGCCCGGCCCGTTCGCCTTCGCCTTCCTGCACCGGCACCCGGACGTCGAAGGGCAGCCGGCGCCCGGCAGTGCGGCGCGGGCGCTGGTGCGCGAGGTGCTCTTGAAGGGAGAGCAGGACGGGGCGCTGATGCCCGGCTGCGCCCGGGTGGGCGAAGCGCTGGTGTGGGGCACGCTGGCGGAGTGGGTGCGCACGCTGGAGGAGCGAAACGAGGAGGTATACCGGAAGGACCTCCTCGCGTCGGCCGAGGCGCTCTGGCGCGCCCTGGCGAAGACTGAAAAACCCGGTGGCTCCCGCGAGGTCGGCCCTACTCCTGCCGCCGCTCCGCCAGGCTCTCAGCCGACGGGGGCGGGCACTGCTGACGCTTCCCAGGGCAGTGGAATGGCGCCTGCCGTTGTCCAGCCTGCGCCGCGGACGCAAACCCCGTCAGGGCTTCTCGGCGTAGACCACCGCGTACTCGTCGCAGTTGAAGAGGGTGGTCCACTGCGTCTGCTCGAGGGGTGTCAGCCGGGCCTGCTTCACGCTCTCGCGGACCTTGTCGACGGTGACGGCGCCGAGCTTGCGCTCGACGGCCGTCATCCCTCGCAGCGCCGTAATCGCGGTGTTGACCCCCGGGTAGACGTCCGCGGAGATGGAGTCCAGCCGCGCCTTCTGGAAGCCCGCCCGCTCCAGCTCCGAGACGTAGCGCTGCGTCGTCCAGACGTTGGCCTCCGGGAAGGCAATCAGGCCGCGCCAGTAGCGGTGGCGAAGGCGGCGGCGCAGTCCCACGCCGGCCTCGCGGTCGGTCTTCTGGCACATGTCCGCCATGACGAGCCGGCCTCCCGGGCGCAGCACCCGGAACGCCTCGCGCAGGAAGTCGCTGCGCGTCCGGAAGTGCATGGCGGACTCGAGCGCGAAGACGACGCTGAACTCACCGGCACCGAAGGGCAGCGCCGTCGCCGAGCCCTGCTCCAGGCGGATGACGCCGTCGAGCCCCGTGAGCTTCACGCGCTCGCGGCCGATGCGGACCTGGTTCGGGGTGATGTTGACGCCGGTGATGCGGGCGGGGCGGTACTGCTCGGCCCAGAGGAGGTCCTGGTCCGCGTAGCCGAAGCCGCAGTCCAGCACCGTGTCGTCCGGGCCCAGGCGCGCCGTCTTCGCCAGCAGGTGCGCCATCTGCTCCTGGGCGGTCTTGAACAGCTCGCCCACGCGCTCGCAGTTGTTCTCGTCGACGCGCTCCACGTCCCGCCAGTAGCCGAGGTTGATCCAGAAGGGCTCGCGCCCCGTGCTGACGCGAATCTCCTGCGGCGTGGGCATGCCGGTGACCCAGGCCCCCGTCTCGTTCGTGTAGAAGTGCTCCGGATCCGCCAGGACCGCGCTCTTGAGCTGCTTTGCCGCCTTGATGACGTCGAACATGGCGAGCCTCCTCGAGTCCGGCGGCCAGCATGCCACTGGGCGCGGATTCCCGGTATCACGGGTTACACGAGGATGATCTGTCAACAGTCCGGCGGCATCGGGGACGGCGCACTCGCAGTGCTGCTTGGTTCCGTTCCGAGGTGGCGAAGGCGGGAATGACGACCGCCGGCCGCCATGAGGCAGCCGGCGCTTCACCTGTTCCTCCGTCGTCCTAGAAGAAGACGTGCGTGAGGCGCGCCCCGACGAAGTTGCCCTTCGTCACGCCCGCCGAGCCGTAGATGTCCGGCTGGAACTGGAGCATGACGGTGGTCAGCTTCTCGATGCGCAAGCCCATCGTCAGGCGCAGCGAGCTGACGGTCTGCTTCGGAGAGACCTCCACCTCGCCAGCCGGAGTCTCGATGGTGCGCTGCCCGTTCCGGTCGATGTAGAGCGCCGCGCCCGTGAAGAAGCTCGCGGAAAGGTCCATGCCCGCCGCGAGGACGCCGCCGAGCGACGGCGTCTGGCTCAGCTTCAGCTTCGCGACCTCCGTGCCCGCCAGCACCGGGAACTCGTCGTTGTCGCCGTGGATGCCCACGTTGGCCATGGCCTCCAGCGTGAAGGCCTTCAGGAAGCGCTGGCCCACGACGAGCTGCGGACGCACCGTCCACCGGTTGCTGCCGATGTTCAGGAAGCGGTCGCTGCTGTAGCTGCCCACCGGGATGGTGACGTACGGCGTGAAGGCGAACCACGTATGGGTATTCGTCTCCGCGTTCTGGACGATGCCGTAGCCCACCGTGGGGATGTACGTCAGGTCACCCACGCCCGACGCACGGAGCGCCGACTTGGGCGCCGCCGGCGACAACGGGTTGGCCTGGAACACCGTGACGTCCACCACCGGCATGCTCACGTCGAAGGGAACGACGACCAGCCCGCTCTCGCTCTTGAGTACGTACGTGGCGCGGAAGGCCGCCTGCGTCTGCGAGAAGTCCCGCTCGCCCGACGCGGACGCATGGCGCAGGTACGTGTGCGCGATGACGCTCCGGTTCGGCACGAAGAAGCCCGCTTCATAGTCCCGGAAGTCCGCCTGCTGGGCCTGGGCACCGGTCGCCGATACGAGAGCTACGAACAGGACAGCGAGGAACGCGCGATTCATGGGGTTCTCCTCTGCGGGGTGGACGTCGTGTCTGGCGCGGCCTTCAGTAGCGGAAGGGCCACGCCTGGAAGTACCGGCGGATGCGCAGCCACACGCCGAACAGCCCCATGGGCTCGAGCACGAGCACGAGCACCACGACGACGGACAGGAGCACCGTCGCCTGCTGCGCGGAGGTGAGCTGCTGGATGAGGGGAAGGGCGTGCCCCACCGACTCGGCGAGGGGGCTCAGGAAGGTGAAGGCGAGCGCGCCGCTGACCGCTCCGAAGACGCTTCCCACCCCGCCCAGCACAATCATGGCGATGAACTGGATGGACAGGTTCAAATCGAACGGCGGCTCGACGGTGATGTACTGCTGCTGGAAGGCGAACATCGCCCCGGCGATGCCGGCCAGGAACGAGGAGACACCGAAGGCCTGCAGCCGGGCCTGCGTCGTGGAGACGCCGAGCACCTCCGCCGCGAGGTCCTGGTCTCTCACCGCCATCATCGCGCGGCCGCTGTTGGACCGCTGCACGTTCTTCGTCAGCCACACCGTGCCCGCGGCCAGCGGCAGGAAGAGGAAGTACAGCTTCCGCTCGAAGCCGAGCACCACCGGCCCGAGCTGCCACGTGTCACCCACCGAGGCCGCGCTGCCCACGTCGCCGCGGAACCACCAGTACATGGGGACGGACGTGCCGCTCAGCCCGTTGGTCACCTCCGGGTACGCGAGCAGCACGTGCTGCGTGAGGAACACCAGCCCCAGCGTGACGATGGCCAGGTACAGGCCCCTGAGCCTCAGCGCGAAGGCGCCGATGACCACCCCGACGCAGGCGGACACCGCGCCGGCCAGGGGGAGCGCCAGCCAGAAGGGCCAGCCCCACTTGTTGCCCAGCACCGCGACGGTGTACGCGCCCAGCGCGAGGAAGGCCGCGTGCCCCAGGCTCACCTGGCCCGCGAAGCCGGTGAGCACCATCAGCGCCGCCGCGCCGACGATGGCCACCAGGCCCAGGTTGCCGACGGTGAGCCACCGCTCGCTCGCGAGCCATGGGTAGCCCAGGGCGACGGCCAGCGTCAGCACCGCGCCGGCCTTGTGCCACAGGCCGGGGAAGAGCTGCAGGTCGTCCTCGTAGCGAATCACCAGGGGGCGGGTTGGCATGGTGTCGTCTCGCGGTCGTTCAGACCCGACGCACCTCGTGCTCGCCCCACAGGCCGCGCGGCCGGAGCACGAGGAAGAGGATCATCGCCGCGTAGGGGAAGACGGCGTGGAAGTTGTGCCCGAAGGCGCCCAGGTGCGGGTTGACGTACGCCTGGGACAGCACCTCCAAGAGTCCCAGCATGAACGCCGCCACCACCGCGCCCACCACCGACTCCAGGCCCCCGACGATGATGGCCGGGAAGGCCCGCAGCGCCACGTAGCCCAGGTTCGAGTCCACCGAGCGGGGGAACATCCCCAGGAAGATGCCCGCCACCGCGGCCGTGGCCCCGGCCAGGAACCAGGTGAAGGCCAGCACCCGGCCCACTGGAATTCCGAGCGCCAGCGACACCTCCTGGCTCTCGCTCGCCGCGCGCATCGCCACGCCCAGCGGCGTGCGCTGCACGAGCGCGTGCATGAGGACGAGCACGGCCGTCGTCGCGCCCAGCGACACCAGCGACGAGAGGAGCACGGTGGCGTTGCCCACCTGCACCTCCGCCATGGCGTCCCAGGGCGTCGGCATGCCGCGCGTGTCCGTGCCGAAGGCGATGACGATGCCGGCGCGCAACAGCAGCCCGAGAAACAGCGTCAGGATGATGGTGGTGAAGACGGGCCGGCCCACCATGCGCCGGAGCACCGTGCGCTCCAGCAGCGCCGCCAGCCCGCCGGTGAGGGCCGCGGCGGCGAAGAGCGCCAGCCACCAGGGCAGCACGTCCACCAGCGCCGTCATCAGGAACGCGCCGAGGCTCAGCAACTCGCCGTGCGCGAAGTTGAAGAGCCGCGAGGCGCGGTACACCACAGAGAAGCCCAGGGCGATGAGCGCGTAGCTCGCTCCCAACGCCAGGCCGGAGATGCTGAGCTGGAGCAGCTGCGTCATTCGCTTTTCCTCGCGTACATCGCTTCCACCAGCGGCGCGTGCAGCTCGAGCACCGCCTTGCGGCGGACCTTCAGCGACGCCGTCACCTCGCCCGCGTCCTGGGTCATCTCGCGCGCGAGGAGCCGGAAGGCGCGCACCTGCTCCACGCGGGCGAGCCCCTCGTTGGCGCGAGCCACCTCCTCCTCCACCAGCTTCAGCACCTCGGGCTGCGTGGTGAGGTCCGTGTACGAGGTGAAGGCAATCTTGCGGCGCAGGGCCCAGTCCGACACCGTGTCCGCGTCTATCTGGATGAGCGCCGTGACGAAGGCGCGCCGGTCGCCAATGGCCACCGCCTCCTTGATGTACGGGCTGTTCTTCAGCGCGTTCTGGATGCGCTCGGGCGACAGGTTCTTCCCGCCGGAGGTGATGAGGATTTCGCGCTTGCGGCCCGTGATTCGCAGGTACCCGTCGGCGTCGATTTCGCCCAGGTCTCCGGTGTGCAGCCAGCCGTCGTCCTGGCGCACCTCGGCCGTGGCGTCCGGCCGGTTGAGGTAGCCGAGGAAGACGTTGGAGCCGCGCACCCGCACCTCGCCGTCCTCCGCGAGCTGGCACTCCACGCCCGGCACGGGACGCCCGACGGTGCCGATGCGCGTGGCCCCGGGGATGTTGAGGTGGCTGGTGCCGGCGCTCTCCGTCTGCCCGTAGCCCTCGTAGATGCGCACGCCCACGCCGTCGAACCAGGTGATGAGCTCCGGGGAGATGGGCGCCGCGCCGGAGATGGGGAAGCGGCAGCGGCGCAGCCCCAGCCTTTCCTGCAGCGGCCGGTAGACGAGCACGTCACCCACGAACCACACCAGCCCGTCCCACCAGCGGCGCTGGCCGTTGCGCTCGCGCTCGCGAATACGTCCGCCCAGGCGGGTGAAGGTGTCGAAGAGGGTGCGCTTGAGCCACGAGGCGTCGCGCATCTTCACCATCACCATCGCGTGCATCTTCTCCCAGATGCGCGGCACCCCCAGGAACACCGTGGGCGAGACTTCCGCGACATCCGTCTGCACCGTCTCCAGCGCCTCGCCGAAGTGGACCTTGCCGCCCACGACGAGCGGCAGCAGCAGGCTGAACAGCTTCTCCGCCACGTGGCACAGCGGCAGGTAGGAGACGACGCTGTCCTCGGGCGTCAGGCCGAGCTGCTCCACGAAGGTGGCCGAGCCCTGGAGCATGTTGCGGCTGGACACCAGCGCGCCCTTGGGCGAGCCCGTGGTGCCCGAGGTGTAGATGACCATCGCCGCGTCATCCGGATTGCGCTGCGCCAGCTGCGTCCGGAGCCACGCGGGCTCCCGCTCCGCCAGCGCGCGTCCCTCCGCCAGGAAGCGCTCCCACGTGCGCAGCCGGGCGTCCTGGACGCCGCGCAGGCCGCGCGGCTCGAGGACGATGACGTGCTCGACGGAGGGCGTCTCGGCGGCGACGGTGGCCACCTTGTCGTACTGCTCCTGGTCCTCGCAGATGACGACCTTGCAGCGGGCGTCGTTGAGGATGTACGCGACGTCCGGCGGCGGGTTCGTCTGGTAGATGCCTACCGTCCGCGCGCCCACCACCTGGGTGCCCAGGTCCGCGAACAGCCACTCCGGCCGGTTGTCGCTGAGGATGGCGACCGAGTCCCCCGCGCGCACGCCCAGCTCCCACAACATCCGGGCCACGTGGGCGACTCGCTCCAAGTACTCGCGGAAGGACAGCTCCCGCCAGATGCCCAGCCGCTTCTCGCGGATGGCCACCGCGTGGGGGCGCTCCTCCGCGTGCTTCCAGAGCTGCGCCGGCAGACTCATGGGCAGGGCCGTGCTCATGCCGCCACCGTCCCGCCCACGTAGGCGCTCAGCACGCGGGTGTCGTTGCGCAGCGCGGACGGCGGCCCGTTCGCGATGACCCGGCCCCGGTCCAGCACCGTCACCTGCGTCGCCAGGTCCATCACGAAGCGCAGCTCGTGGCCGATGAGGACCTGCGTCACGCCCAGCTCGTGCCGGAGGTCGAGGAGGGTGTTGGCCATGTCCTCGGTCTCCTCCTGGTTGAGCCCCGCGGTGGGCTCGTCCAGAAGCAGCAGCTTCGGCTCCATGCACAGCGCGCGGCCCAGCTCCACGCGCTTGCGGATGCCGTAGGGCAGCACGGCGACGGGCATCCACCGGAAGTGCTCCAGGTCGAGGAAGTCGATGACCTCCTCGGCCTTCTCGCGGTGGCGGACCTCCTCCTCGCGTGCGCCGCGCGTCCAGAACAGGTTGCGCAGCAGGCCCGTCCGGTAGCGCTGGTGACGGCCCAGCAGGAGGTTCTCCAGCACGGTGAGGTGCTCGAACAGCGCCAGGTTCTGGAACATGCGCGACACGCCCAGGCGCGCAATCTCCGTGGGCTCCACGCCCGTGAGCTCCTGGCCGTCCAGCCGCACCCGGCCCTCCATGTGACGGTGGATGCCGCTGATGCAGTTGAAGAGGCTGCTCTTGCCGGCCCCGTTGGGGCCAATCACGGCGTGCAGCGCGCCCGCCTCGATGGAGAACGAGACGCCGTCCAGCGCCCGCACGCCGGAGAAGGAGAGGCCCACGTTGTCGAGCTCGAGCAGTGCCATGCCTTGAGTCCTCAGGACAGCCAGCGCCGCTTGCGGCGGTAGCGCTTCAGCTCGTGGTAGCCGCGTTGCCCCTCGCGTCCGAAGCCCAGGTAGAACTCCTGCACGTCCGGGTCGTCGCGCAGCCGGTCCGCGGGGCCGTCCAGCACCACCTTCCCCGTCTCCAGCACGTAGCCGTAGTGGGCCAGCCGCAGCGCCACGCTCGCGTTCTGCTCGACGAGGAGCACGGAGACGCCCTCCGCGCTGATGCGTTGAATCAGCTCCGACACCTCGCCCACCGCCTTCGGCGACAGCCCGAGGAAGGGCTCGTCCAGCAGCAGCACCTTCGGCCGCCGCATCAGCCCGCGGCAGATGGCCAGCAGCTGCTGCTCGCCGCCGGACAGGTAGCCGGCCTTCTGGCGCCGCCGCTCCCGGAGCACCGGGAAGCGGGTGAAGGCGGACTCGACGAGCTCCGCGCGCGCCTTCGCGCCCATGCCGAAGCCGCCGGCGAGCAGGTTCTCCTCCACCGACAGCTCGCCGAGGATGCGGCGGCCCTCCAAAATCTGCACCACGCCCTCGCGCACCCGCACGTCCGCGGGCAGGCGCAGGAGGTTCTGTCCGGACATCGCGACGCTGCCCTTGGTGATGGTGCCGTCGTGCAGCTCCAGCAGCCCGCTGATGGCGCGCAGCGCGGTTGACTTGCCGGCGCCGTTGGGGCCCAGCAGGGCGACCACTCCCTGCTGCGGCACCTCCAGGGAGATGCCCCGGAGGGCCCGCACCACCGAGTGGTAGACGACCTGGAGGTTGCGGACCTGGAGGAGGGGAGGACTACTTGCTGTCATCGCTGGCCTTCGCGGCGGAGGCGTCCAGGGCCTTCGGCTTCGCGTAGCCGGCGACGACACGCCAGCCGCCCTGGTCCATCACCGGCTTGAGCACCCGGACGCTGACGGACGTCTCATAGGGGAACCGGGACAGGTCCACCGGCTCCGCCGCCATGCCGCGCGCGGTGGTGCCCGTGATTCCCTTGAGCGCCTTGAGATAGCCCGCGCGGGTGACGTCCTTCGCCTCGATGGCCTTCTTGAGCGCCTCCACCTGGACGAGTCCCTGGACGTAGGACGACAGCGTGTAGAAGTCCTTCGGCATGTCCGCGTGCTGGCCATGGAGCGCGATGAAGTCCTTCATGCCCGGGACGTCGTCGCCCCAGTAGGTGAGCCCCGTGGCCCAGTAGAAGTTCGTGAAGACGGCGGCGGGGATGACCTTGGGGTCGAAGAAGCGGTCCACCCAGGCCGGCGTCTGGCCTACCCAGGTGGGCAGGTACTTGAGCTGCGCCGCCGTGCCAAGGATGGGCCCCGACGCGCTGGGGAGCACCGTGAGCAGCACGTAGTTGGCGCCCGACTGCTGGAGCGCCGTCACCACGGCGGCGAAGTCCTTCTGGCCCGGTGCCACGGTTTGTTGTGACACGACGGTGACGCCGTGGTGCTTCGCCGCCTCCGTCCAGCCGTCGATGCCATCCTTTCCGTAGTCATCCCCCTGGTAGACGATGGCTGCCTTCACCTTGGCCGCGCCGCCCGCGTGCTCCACGGCCCAGTCCATGGCCCGCATCGCCTCCATCTTGTAGGAGGCGCCAATGGGCGGCGTGTACTGGTTGCGCGCCATCTCCGAGGACTGCGATGCCGGGAAGGCCACCATCCCGTCCGCCGCCAGCTTGTCTCGCAGGGGCAGGGTGTTGGGCGTGCCGAAGCTGGTGCCCAGGAAGAGCACCCGGTCGTGGATGTCGCTGTAGGCCTGGACCGCGTTCTGCGGGTTGTAGGCGTGGTCCTTCTCGACGAGCTCCAGCTTCCAGCCCTCGGGGAGCAGGCCGCTGTTGCCGGCGTTCACCTGCCTGGCCAGCAGCCGCTTCCCGGCGGCGAATGGCTTGCCAATGGCCGCCCCCGGACCGCTCTCGTCATTGAGCGCGCCGACGTAGACGACCTTCTTCTCCACGTCCACGCCCTTGTCTGTCTTGATGTCCGAGACAGGCCGAGACTGCGATTGCGAGCCTTCAGCTCCAGGCGCCGCGGATTCTTCCTTCTTGCACGCAGTCAACCCGAGAGCCGCCGCCATGAGCCCGAGTACGAGCCGTCGCATCGCATCCTCCCCGCTGGATTGGTGGCGGCAGCTTTGCCACAGACTAAAGGGCCTGAAAAGATATCAAATACGAATTCCTTGACTGGGTTTCGCAGGGCGGAATGTGTCGGTGAATTCTTTGGCTGTGTTTTGCAGGGCGAAACGACACACGCCAATGACACATTGCGCAACTCGGTTGCACTGCACGATGACCGCAGGACTGCACCGTGGCATCATCCCGCGCGCATGAGCGACACGAATGGCGATGGCGGAAGTCCCCCTCCCGGCGAGGTCCGCCCGGAGCTCGCGGCGCTTCGCGAGCGGCTCGCGGCCACCACGGACGCAGGCCGTCCGGAGGCGGTGGCCCGGCGGCGGAAGACGGGCCAGCGCACGGCGCGGGAGAACATCGCCGACCTCGTGGATGCGGGGAGCTTCTCGGAATACGGCGGGCTCGCGCTCGCGGCGCAGCGCTCCACGCGCTCCATGGACGACCTCGTCCGGGCGAGCCCCGCGGACGGCCTCATCTGCGGGACGGGCACCGTCAACCGCGCCCTCTTCGACGAAGAGCGCGCACGCACGATGGTGCTCGCCTACGACTACACCGTCTTCGCCGGCACTCAGGGGCTGGTGGGCCACCGGAAGCTGGACCGCATGCTCGCGCTCGCCGCGCAGTGGCGCGTGCCGGTGGTGTTCTTCGCGGAAGGGGGCGGCGGGCGGCCCAACGACACGGACACGCACACCGTGTCGGCGCTCGACACGCCCAGCTTCCTGGCCTTCGCCTCACTGTCGGGGCTCGTCCCGCGCGTGGGTCTCGTCTCGGGGCGGTGCTTCGCCGGCAACGCGGCCCTGCTGGGGAGCTGCGACGTCATCATCGCCACCGACGACAGCAACATCGGCATGGGTGGCCCGGCGATGATTGAGGGCGGAGGGCTCGGCTCCTTCGCGCCGGAGGAGATTGGCCCCGCGGACGTGCAGACGCGCAACGGCGTCATCGACGTGCGCGTGCGCGACGAGGCGGAGGGCGTGGCCGTCGCGAAGCAGTACCTCTCCTATTTCCAGGGGCCCGTCGCGCCGGGGGCCTGCGCGCCGCAGGAGCGGCTGCGGGATGCGCTGCCGGAGAACCGCCGCCGCGCGTACAAGGTCCGCCCCATCATCGAGACGCTGGCGGACACGGGCTCCGTGCTGGAGCTGCGAAAGGACTTCGGGCGCAGCCTGGTGACGGCGCTGGTGCGGCTCGAGGGGCAGCCGCTCGGACTCATCGCCAACGACACGTTCCACCTCGGCGGGGCCATTGACGCGAGCGCCGCCGACAAGGCCGCGCGCTTCTTCCAGCTCTGCGACGCGTTCGGCCTCCCCATCGTCTCGCTGTGTGACACGCCCGGCTTCATGGTGGGCCCCAAGGCCGAGGAGACGGCGCTGGTGCGCCACGTCTCGCGCATGTTCGTGGGGGCCGCCAGCCTCTGCGTGCCGTTCTTCTCCGTCGTGCTGCGGCGGGGCTACGGGCTGGGGGCGCAGGCCATGGCGGGCGGGCACTTCCACGCGCCCGTGTTCAACGTGTCCTGGCCCACGGGCGAGTTCGGCGGGATGAACCTGGAGGGCGCCGTGCGCATCGGCATGCGCAAGCAGCTGGAGGCCATCGAAGACCCGGCGGCCCGGGAGGACATGACGAAGGCGCTGATTGCCGAGGCCCACCAGCGCGGCACCGCCCTCAACATGGCGTCGCTGCTGGAGCTCGATGCCGTCATCGACCCCGCGGAGACGCGCGCCTGGCTTCTCCGGGGTCTGCGCTCCGTCCCCAAGCCGGTGCGCGAGGGGCGGCGCCGGTTCATCGACACCTGGTGAGGCGTGGTGGCAGGCAGGGAGCAGGGCGGTGCAACGGTTGCGTGGCCGCGGCTGCCGCCGCGCAGGGACTGCGCCTCGTGGTGCCAGGCCGCCACTCGGGCCGTCGGAACGCGCGATGCTTAACGCAGGGGCATGCACGAGCAACAGGACTGGCGCCAGCGGTACGCGGACAGGGTGGTGACGGCCGAGCAGGCGATTCGCGGCATCCTCCCGGGGAGGCGCATCCTCATCGGCTCGGGGGCGGCGGAGCCGGTGACGCTGGTGCGGGCCCTGGTCGAGAAGGGTGAGCACCTGGCCGACAACGAGGTGGTGCACCTGCTCACGCTCGGCCCGGCGCCCTATGTGGAGCCCGAGCACGCGCGGCGCTTCCGCCACACCGCCTTCTTCATCGGCTCCAACGTGCGCCAGGCCGTGCAGGAGGGCCGCGCGGACTTCATGCCGGTGTTCCTGTCGGAGATTCCGGAGCTCATCCGGAGCCGCCGCGTGCGCATCGACGTGGCGCTGCTCCAGGTGAGCCCGCCGGATGCCCACGGCTACGTCAGCCTCGGTG
Source organism: Pyxidicoccus caerfyrddinensis (assembly GCF_010894405.1). GTDB lineage: Bacteria > Myxococcota > Myxococcia > Myxococcales > Myxococcaceae > Myxococcus > Myxococcus caerfyrddinensis. The sequence continues at coordinate 14,315 of NZ_JAAIYA010000027.1, read as the reverse complement.
TGTCCGTGGACATCGTGCGCGGCGCGGTGGACGCCGCCACGCTGCTCATCGCGGAGGTGAACCCGAACATGCCCCGCACGCACGGGGACTCGTTCCTGGACGTGCGCCGCATCCACCACCTGGTGCCGGTGGACTCGCCCCTGCTGGAGGCGCACCCGGAAGCAGCGGACGAAGTCTCCCGGCAGATTGGCGCGCACCTCGCGCGGATGATTCCGGACGGGGCCACGCTTCAGACTGGCATCGGGAAGATTCCGGACGCGGTGCTGGCCCAGCTGGGCGGCCACCACGAGCTGGGTGTCCACACGGAGATGCTGTCCGACGGCGTCATGCGCCTGGTGGAGGCGGGCGTCATCACCGGGCGGAAGAAGACGCTCCTGCCGGGCAAGCTGGTGACGTCCTTCATCATGGGCAGCCGCGAGCTCTATGCGTGGGCCCATGAGAATCCGGCCATCGAGATGCGGCCGAGCGACTTCACCAATGACCCGCTGACCGTGGCGGGCAACGACACCATGATTGCCATCAACGGCGCGCTGGCGGTGGACCTCACGGGCCAGGTGGCGGCGGACACGCTGGGCGGGTGCTTCTACTCGGGCATCGGCGGGCAGGTGGACTTCCTGCGCGGGGCGCGCCGGAGCCGGGGTGGAAAGCCCATCATCGCGCTGCCCTCGACGGCGAAGGGCGGCACGGTGAGCCGCATCCAGGCGGCGCTGGAGCCGGGCACGGGCGTCGTCACCAGCCGGGGCGACGTGCACTACGTGGTGACGGAGTACGGCGTGGCGGACCTGTGGGGGAAGAACATCCGCGAGCGCGCGCTGGCGCTCATCGACATCGCCCACCCGGACTTCCGCGGCGAGCTGATGGCGGCGGCCAAGGGCCGCAGGTGGGTGCTGCCGGACCAGGTGGTGCCCCGCGCGCGCTACCCGTGGGCCGAGGCGCGGCTGGAGCACTCGCTGTCCGGGGACGCGCTGCTCATCCGCCCGGCGCGAATCACCGACGAGCGCGCGCTGCAGGAGTTGATGTACGGCCTGTCCAGCGACAGCTGCTACCGGCGCTTCCTGGAGCTGAAGAAGACGCACCCGCACGAGGAGATGCAGCGGCTGGTCGACCTCGACTACGAGCACAGCATGGCGCTGGTGGCCTGCCCGCCGGGGACGGACGAGGTGGTGGGCGTGGTGCGCTACGACGTGGACCCGGCCACGCGGCTGGCGGACGTGGCCTTCGTGGTGCGCGATGACTGGCAGGGCCGGGGCGTGGGCACGGTGCTGATGCGGCGCATCCGCGAGGCCGCCGCCGCGCGCGGCATCCCCGGCTTCCAGGCGGACGTGCTGGTGACGAACAAGCCCATGCTGGACGTCTTCCAGGAGAGCGGCCTGCCCATCCGCACGCTCCGCGAGGACGGCGTGTACCACCTGGAGCTGCGCTTCCCGACGGGCCCATGAAGATTCATCACCTCACGGTGGACGAGAGCCTGCGCAGCCTGGACAGCCGCGCCGAGGGGCTCGCCACCGCGGAGGTGGAGCGCCGCCTGCGCGAGTTCGGGCCCAACCAGGTCTCCCGTGCCGAGCAGGAGTCGCTGGCGCGCCGGCTCCTGCGGCAGTTCACCCACTTCTTCGCGCTCGTGCTCTGGGTGGCCGCGGCCCTGGCCTTCCTGTCGGCGTGGCGGGAGCCGGGGCAGGGGATGGGGACGCTGGGCTTCGCCATCCTGGGCGTCATCGTCATCAATGGGCTGTTCTCCTTCGTCCAGGAATACCGGGCGGAGCGGGCCCTCCAGTCGCTGCGCCGGCTGCTGCCGGACGCGGTGAAGGTGCTGCGCGACGGCGAGCTCTCACTGCTGTCGGCCGCCGCGCTGGTGCCCGGGGACGTGTTCGTGCTGGAGGCGGGGGACCAGGTGCCCGCGGACGCGCGCGTGCTGGAGGCCCACGCCGCGCAGGTGAACAACGCCACCATCACCGGCGAGTCCGCCGCGGAGCCTCGCGAGGCCGGGCCCAGCCAGGAGGAGCAACTGCTGCACAGCCCCAACGTGGTGCTGGCGGGCACCTTCCTCACCAGCGGACGGCTGCGGGCGCTCGTCTTCGCCACCGGCATGCAGACCGAGTTCGGGAAGATTGCCCACCTCACGCAAGCGACGACGGCGGAGCTCTCCCCGCTGCAGCGGGAAATCGTCCGGCTGGGCCGCATCGTCGCGGTGCTGGCCACGGTGCTCGGCGGCGCCTTCTTCCTCATCGGCCGCGCGCTGGGGCTGCCGACCTGGGAGAACGTGCTGTTCGCCATTGGCATCATCGTGGCCAACGTGCCCGAGGGGCTCCTGCCCACCGTCACCCTGTCGCTGGCCATGGCCTCGCAGCGCATGGCGAAGCGCAACGTGGTGGTGAGAAACCTCGTCTCCGTGGAGACGCTGGGCTCGGCCACCGTCATCTGCACCGACAAGACGGGCACCCTCACGGAGAACCGGATGGAGGCGCGCGCCGTCTTCGTCGACAGCGGGCGCCACGCTACCTCGCCCGAGGCGCTGCGCGCGCTGGTCGGCCCCCACCGGCGCCTCTTCGAGGGGGCGCGCTCGTGCCACACGCTGCAGGAGGTGCGCCGGAATGGCGAGCCGACGCTGGTCGGCGACCCGATGGAGCTGGCGCTGGTGCACCTGGGCACCCGCGCGCTGCCGGGGCAGCCAACGGCGCCGCGCGAGGACGAGCTGTCCTTCGACCCCGAGCGCAAGCGCCTGTCCACCCTGCACCGCCTGCCCGCGGGCCGCGTCCTCCACACAAAGGGCGCGCTGGAGGCGGTGCTGCCCCTGTGCCGGGAGGTGGAGACGGAGGACGGTGTGCGGCCGCTGACGCCCGAGGTGGCGGAGCGCTTCCGGAGCGCGGGCGAGGTGCTCGCGCGCGAGGGCCTGCGCGTGCTGACCTTCGCGTACCGCCCCCTGGCGGAGGGCGTGGAGCGGGAGCACTGGGAGGAGGGACTGGTGCTTTCGGGGCTGGTGGGAATGGAGGACCCCATCCGTCCCGCGGTGCCGGGGGCCCTCCGGCGCTGCCGCGAGGCGGGCATCCGCGTCATCCTCGTCACCGGGGACCACCCGCGCACGGCGGAGGCGGTGGCGCGGCAGGCGGGGCTGGTGCGCACGGAGCGGCCGGTGGTGCTCACAAGCGAGGAGCTGCGGCGGCTGTCGGACGTGCAGCTCCAGCTCGCGCTGGATGCGCCCGAGATTGTCTTCGCCCGCGTGGCCCCGGTGGACAAGCGGCGCGTGGTGATGGCCCTCAAGCGCAAGCGGGAGGTGGTGGCCGTCACCGGAGATGGGGTGAACGACGCGCCCGCGCTGAAGGAGGCGCACATCGGCATCGCCATGGGGCTGTCGGGCACGGATGTGGCGCGCGAGGCCGCGGACGTGGTGCTCACGGACGACAACTTCGCCAGCATCGTCGCCGCGGTGGAGGAGGGGCGCGCCGTCTACTCCAACATCCGCAAGTTCCTCACGTACATCCTCTCCTCCAACGTCCCGGAAATCGTCCCCTACCTGGCCTTCGTGCTGCTGCGGATTCCCCTGCCGCTGAGCATCCTGCAAATCCTCGCGGTGGACCTGGGCACGGACATGCTGCCCGCGCTGGCACTGGGGGCGGAGCCGCCCCATGCCCGGGTGATGCGCCAGCCGCCCTCGGACTTCCGGAAGCGGCTGCTGGACGCGCCGCTGCTCTTGCGCGCCTATCTCTTCCTCGGGGGGATGGAGGCCACGGCCGCCATGGCCACCTTCTTCTTCGTGCTGGAGCGCGGCGGCTGGCGCTACGGTGCACCGCTGCCGTGGAACTCCCCGCTGCACCTCCAGGGGATGGCCGCGTGCCTGGGCGCCATCGTGGTGATGCAGGTGGCCAACGTGCTCCTGTGCCGGACGGAGCGCGCGCCCACCTTCCCCGTGCGGCCGCGCGACAACCCGCTGCTGCTGCTGGGCGTGGGGGTGGAGCTGCTGCTGCTCCTCTTGCTCGTCTACACGCCGTGGGGCAACCGCGTCTTCGCCACGGCTCCGCTGCCAGGGGGCACGTGGCTCTTCATGTTGCCGTTCGCCGTGGGGATGCTGGCGCTGGAGGAGGCGCGCAAGGCGTGGGTCCGCCGCTCCCGGCCCCGCGCGGGTGGGCGGGCTCGGGACGGGTTGCCGGCACCCGCTGCTCCGGGGAAGGGCGAGCGGAGTGCGGCGGGGCGGACGGCGCCTCGGCTGGTGGTGCGGGAGGGCCGTCCTCCGTCGTGAGGCGGGAGCGGCGCCCGGGCGTGCGGCGGCTCGCGGAACGCGCGTGCCTGCTGCGTCCCGCCTTCCGCCTCCCCAGTTTCTTCCGAAACCCTTCCCGGACTTCCGGCCCGGCCGCGCATCCGCCGGCCCGGGAGGGCGGGGACGCTCGGGAGATGCCATGGCCGACCAGCTTCAGAATCCCTTCGTCACGGACATCCAGGAGATTCGCCGTCGCGCACGCGCGCACCTGGAGGAGGGCTCGCTCACCTCGGGCTACGAGGGCGACGTGGCGGCCACCATCGCGCTGCTCAACGACGCGCTGGCCACGGAAATCGTGTGCGTGCTCCGCTACACCGCCCACTACGTGGGCGCGGTGGGCATCAACAGCGAATCGGTGAAGCGGGAGTTCGGCCAGCACGCGCGCGAGGAGCAGCAGCACGCCCTCATGCTCGCCGAGCGAATCAACCAGCTCGGCGGCAAGGCGAACTTCAACCCCGACGGGCTGCTGACGCGCAGCGCGAGCGAGTATGCCGAGGGACAGAACCTGGTGGAGATGATTCGAGAGAACCTCGTCGCCGAGCGCATCGCCATCGAGACCTACCGGGAGATGGTCCGCTACTTCGCCAACCACGACCCGACCACGCGGCGGATGCTGGAGGAAATCCTCGCCAAGGAGGAGGAGCATGCCAATGACATGCATGACCTCCTCGTCGCGCACCAGGGCCGCCCCATGCTCAACAGCTGAAAGGGCTCGCCCGCTCGGCCCGCGCCTTCAAACCGAGCAGCATCTTCCGCTCCATGACGAAGTGCGGGAGCTCGATGAGCTGGCCGAGCGCCCTCGCCACCCACCTTCGCGGGTCCGCGCCCGCCCGCCCGCGCACGAGCAGACGCGTCCTTCCCTCACCCACGGGTTCGAGCACGAACGCCCAGCTCGACATGCCCCAGGCCGGGGCCTCGTCGTCAATTGCCGACCGCAGGACGAGCGCGCGCGCGGGCTCCAGCTCCACCACCTGCATCCCCGTCCAGCGACTCATCGGAATGACGTCACCGACCTTCAGCCCCTGGAGCTGGGGAAGCACGTGGTCCGCGGAGTGGCCCTCGACGAACCGCGCGGCCCCCGCGGCCTGCTCCAGCACGTCGTAGCTGTACCAGCCCCCGCGGCCGTAGCCGAGCTGCACCAGCCACGGCCACACGTCCTCGGGACGGGCGTGGATGGTGACGGCGCGCGTGCTCCCGCCCACCGGGTTGGGGACGAGCCCGTCTCCGGGCAGGGCGCGGGTGACCTCCTCCGCGCTCGCGCCCCAGTACAGCATCCACGGGCGAAGCAGCAGCCAGCTCCACGGCATGAGCGACGCCACCGAGGTGACCACCCGGAGCAGCCGGCTCCGCGGGCGCCCGCCGAGCATGACCGCCGTCATCGCCGAGGCCCACGCGAGGTCCAGCACCAGCGAGGGGCCCATGGTCACCCCCGCGCCGAGGGCCGGCCCCAGCAGGGACGTCGGCCGCTCCAGGGGAGGGTGGGGGGCCCGTGGCGCCTCGCGTGACGGTGTCGTCTCCATGCGCTGTCTCCTCGGTTGCACGGCTCCGCCGTCGTGCCTCATCCAAGGTAGGTGCGCCGCCCGCCACCCGGCACGGCGCAGGTCCTTTCCAGTCCCCGAGATGGAGGGGCAGCGCTCCCCATGCCCCCTGCTCCGGCGGGTTGCATCCCGGCGCGGGGGTGCGCTGCATACCTGGAAGGAGGACGTGCGCGGGGAGTCCCCGCCATCGGGCCGTGCGGCGTGCGCCGCCTGCCCATCGTCGACGGGCAGGGCCGCGTGGCGGGCCTGGTGTCCCTGGACGACGTGTTGGTGCTGCTCTCCGCGGAGCTGGGCCAGACGTCCGCCGCCGTGCGGGAGAACCAGGGGCCTTGAGCTTCGGCGTTGCGAAGCCCGGAGAGAGTGGGGAGCCGGAACATGGATGGGACACTCAAGGCGGTGGTGATTGGCACCGGCGCGGGAGGACTCTCGGCGGCGGCCTGGCTGGCGCGCTCGGGTTTCGAGGTGACGGCCCTGGAGCAGCGGCAGCAGCTGGGCGGCAGCCTGGCGCCCTTCGAGCGCGAGGGCTTCACCTTCGACGTCGGCATCAACTACGTGGGCGGGTGCCGTCCCGGGCAGCTCATGTATGAGCAGCTCGCGGGACTGGGAATCGACGCCTCGGCCCTCTTCAGCGAGTTCGAGCCCGACGGCTTCGACATCTACCGCTTCCCGGACTTCGAGGTGCGCAACTGCGCGGGGCTGGAGCGCTTTCGCGACCGGCTCCAGGCCCTCTTCCCGGCGGAGGCCGCGGGCCTCGCCGAGGTCTTCGAGACGCTGTCGGGCGTGCGGGACTTGATGGCGCTCGCGTCGCGGCCACGGGGCGCGGGGCACCATGCCTCGGACCTGCGGCCGCTGCGGGTGCTGCCCACGCTGTGGCGCCTGAGCCGGGGCACGTGGGGCGACTTCCTCCGGCGACACCTGGAGGACGAGCGGGCGCGCGCGGCGTTGTCCGCGATGGGCGGTGACTGGGGGTTGCCTCCGGGCCGCGCGGCCGCGATGGCCGCGCTCGCGGTCATCGCGGACTACTCCGAAGGGGCCTTCTTCCCCCGGGGTGGGGGCGGGGCCCTGCTCGCGGCCCTGGTGGAGGCCGCCCGTGCCCGGGGCGTCGCGTTCCGCACCGGCGCGGCGGCGCGGCGCATCCACCTCTCGCGGGGCGTCGTCACCGGCGTGGAGTTGGAGGACGGAGAGGCCTTCGAGGCCGATGTCGTCGTGTCCGATGTGGACCCCACCGTGACACTGGGCCACCTCGTGGGCCCCGAGAGCCTGCCCGCGGCGCTCCAGGCGCGCGTGTCCCGCACCGTGCCGTCGACGGGCATGGCCGTCGTCTACCTCGGCCTGCGGCGTGACTTGCGCCGGTACGGCATGAGCGCGGCGAATCTCTGGAGCTACCCCTCCACGGACCTCGACGGCCTCTTCGCGCCGCTGGAGCGGGGCTTGCTGCCGCCGGAGCTTCCGCTCTTCCTCTCGTCCAACTCGCTCAAGGACACGGCGGGACGCCTGGCGCCGCCCGGTTGTTCGACGTTGGAGGTGAGCACCTTCGTGCCGGAGGCGATGTTCGAGCGCTGGGCCTCGGTGCCGCCCCAGGCGCGAGGGGAGGGCTACCACGCGCGGAAGGAGGCGCTGGCGGACCGGATGCTGTGCGAGGTGGAGGCGCGCCTGCCGGGCCTCGTCGGAGACATCGCCGTGCGCGAGGTGGCCACGCCGCTGACGTGGGTGGACTCCCTGCGCGCGCCGCATGGCGGCCCCTACGGCCCGGCGATGACGCCGCGGCAGACGGGTCGCTTCCGCTTCCACACCCGCACGCCGGTGCCGGGGCTCTTCCTCGCCGGACAGGGGGTGCTCTCCATGGGCATCTCTCCGGTGCTGCTCTCCGGGAGGCTCGCCGCCCATGCCGCCGAGCACTACGTCGAGCGGCGCGCCAGGCTCCGCCACCACCTGGGCTGGGGCCGCTCCTGGAGCGCCGAGGCGGATGCGCCGCCCTTGTGAGCTCCGGGGCCGAACCCCCGGCGCTCCCCGCACAACCCTGCTCCTGGACGCGGGCCAGGACACGAGAGGAGGCGCTGCATGCCCAGGGGAGTCGCACTGACCATCGGCTTGAATACCTTGAGCCAGGAGCACTACGCCGGCGCCATTCCTACCCTGCGCGCGGCCGAGGCTGATGCCACGACGTTGGCGGACATCGTCCGGGCCGAGGGGCTCGAGACCACCTGTCTGGTGGGAAGCGACGCAAGCCGCTTCCAGGTGCTCACCGCGCTGCAGGCCGCCGCGGATTCCCTCCAGGGCGGCGACCTCCTCTTCATGAGCTACTCGGGCTTTGGAGGTCAGCTCCCCGACGTGACTGGTACGCGGGCGAGCGGACTCGTCGAGACGTGGTGCCTCCATGACGGCATGCTTCCCGTCCAGGCCGTCTACGCGAAGCTCGCGCTCCTCCGCGAGGACGTCCGGGTGTTCCTCCTCACGGACACGTGTCACACGGGAACCGTCGCGCGGATTCCCTACGAGCTCCTTCGCTCCACGATGGAGCTGGAGAAGGAGGCGGCACCGCGACCGCCGCCGCGTCGGATGCCGGTCTTCCGACTCCTGCCCATGCCGGTCGTCCAGCGTACCTTCTCACAGCATCGTGCCGACTACATGGCGCTGCTCTCGCAGCTTCCCCGGGAGCCGGACGCGGACATCCACGCGAAGGTGATTCACCTGTCGAGCTGTCGGGACGCACAGGTCGCCGAGGATGGCGAGCAGCACAGTGCCTTCATCACCCGGCTCCTGGAGGTGTGGCAGGACGGGCGGTTCAAGGGGAACTACCGGACGCTCTCGCTGCGCATGGTGAAGAGGATGCCCCCCACGCAGTCTCCCGCGTACGAGGTGCTGGGCGCCAGGGCTCCGGAGTTCGAGCACCAGAGGCCCTTCACCGTGTGATGCGGGAGTGCCGTGACGGACGGCCGCTGATGGAGCCCTTCTGGGAAAAGCTCATCCTGATGTTCCTCGACAAGGGGCTGCTCGCCCTGGTGGCCGGCGTCTTTGCCTACTTCGCGAGCAGGGCGCTCGAGCGCTACCGGAGGAACCAGGCGGTCACCCTGGAGCTGGGCAAGGCAAGGGTGGCGGCGTTTCTCCGGGTTCGCTCGTGCCTGGGAGCCTGCGACTTTCTGGTGGCCTGCCTGGAGGTCGAGGGAGGCGGCATCGACTCGGAGCGGTCCCGTGAGCTGCTCGGACAGCTCGAGACGGCGAGGGCCGCGTTGTGGGCGCAGCTCACGAAGGACTTCGGCCTGTTGGATGACGAGACGGGAGCCGCCGCCTTGAAGTACCAGCGAGCGTTGACTGCCGGCTACGTCATCATCTCGAAGGGCGGCTCCATGCGTGGAGGAGGGGAGGAGGCGGAGCTCGACGAGGCCCGGCAGGAGCTGGAGCGGCTGCTGCCGCCCCTTCGCCCGTCCGATTGAGGAGGGGGCCTGGCCCCTGTCGCGCCTGGAGCCGCATGGGCACCTTGACCCCAGAGGAGGAATCCCGATGACGACCAGCGCCGCGCCGCATCCGGACGAGCGGTTCGTGAGCGCGCCGGAGTCGAGCGGAGCCGGCAGGTGGTTCCCGTCCCGGGGCGTGCTCTGGGCGAAGCTGCAGGCCATGGAGTCCACGCTGCGCTTCCTTCAAGTGCAGGGCTCGCCAGAGGAACAGCGGATGCTCGAGCAACTCCTCTACCGGCTCGGGTTGGCGAAGTCGTGCATCGCGGGTCCCCGCAAGCGCCCGCGACTGCGGAGGGATGACCCGCAGTTCTGGGGGCTCGTGCACGGCGTGTCCGCGGACCTCCTGATGCTCATGCCGCCAGGCATGCTGGCCCCGCAGGCGCTGGAGGTGGAGGAGCAGTTCCGCCGCAACATCCAGGAGCCCATCTCCCGCCAGACCTGGCTGGGGCCCGACGGCAGCTCCGGCCCCCTCCCGTTGGCGGTGAAGCAGGTGCTGGAGTCCTCCAGCCGGCCCGGGGCAGCGGGCCCCGATGGCGACCGGAGCCTGGTGTTCGCCCGGAACGTGCTGCGCGGTGCGTTGCGCCTGGTGAACGAGCAGTCCGAGCAGCACTTCCGGCAGCTCGCAATGGGGGCTTCATTGTGCATTACCTCTTCGGGTTGTTGTCGGCCTCTTCGCGCGGCGGCGAGGCTTGCGGGCGCCCCGCGGGCTCGTACGACGCTTCTGGACTGCCTCAAGCACGTGCGGGGTTCGCAGGTCCTCCACTCGAATCTGCCACGGCGCATCCGGCATCACCTGCTTGGCGGGCAGCAATCCACACTGGATGAGTTTGCGAATCACCTGGTCCGGCACGCCGAGGGCTGCAGCCGCATCACGCATCGTGAGCCAATCGCTGTCATCACGAGCGGGGGCGTAGGCTGGAATCCGGGCCGTCCGCCGGTACGCGGCGACGCGACACTCGGTCCACTCAAGGCCCTGACCAGTTCGGTGGCCCTCCTGGTTGAGACGCACCGCGATGGCCGCGTCAGACTGCTCGCCAGCCATCGCACGAATCAGCGCATCCGCGTCGGCGGAGGCGCGCCTGCGGTGCTCTCCCGTGGCGGGCTTGCGTCCCCGCACCTCCGAATGTTGCCCGCCCCGCCAGTGGATGAGGAGCACCAGCTCACGGCGGGTATCGTCGACGTCGACGACTATCTCCTCAATCAGGGTGCGCACCAGGCGCTGCTTCAGGGCGGAATCCGTCCCCGGGGCGTCCCATGCCACGCGCAGGTCGCCCGCCAATCGCAACAGCACTTCGCGGTCAGGGACGGCGGCAGGCGTGGGCTCCCCCTCGCTGATGCGCTGCTCACATGCACGCAGCTGGGTGAGCGCCGCATTCCACCGCGCTTCCAGTTCCGCGGCAACGAGTCGGTTGTCCGGGTCGACGGCCTCGTAGCGACGCTGCGCGAGGCGCACCTCATAGTGTGCCTGCTCCCTCTCAAGCTCGAGCGCGCGACGCCGCTCGGCTTGTTGCTGCTGGGCGAGGTCCATTGCGGCTATCGCTGCCTCCACGGCGACGGGAGAGACGGCCCGCAGCACCTCGGCCGTAATGAGGTCATCTGGCCGAGAGGCACCGAAGGAGATGCAGGGCGCGGTGCCGTGGGCCTCGTGGCCTTGGTGACAGAGGTAGCGCGCCCGGCGCGGCAGACGCCCGGTGTACGCCACGAAGAGCATGCGTCCACAGCGGCGGCAGCGCAGTAGGCCCGAGAGCAGCGCCTTTCCGCCTCTTGCCGCCTTCGCGCTGCCAGCGGGGCGGCGGTGCGCGTTTCGCCGGAGGAGGTCTTGGTTGTGCTCGAATTCTTCCCAGCTGACGTAGCCTGCATGGTGGTCTCGCAGCAGCACCGTCCATTGCTGCATGGGACGGGGATGCCCGTAGCTCTTCGCCAGACGCCCCTCGACGAGCTGGGTGTGCTGGGCCGACTTCCCATACGCATAAACGCCCGCGTAGAACGGATTCTCTAGCACGCTGATGATGTTGCGGTAGGTCGGCGGCGTCCAGCACCGTGGCGCGCCCAACCGCTTGCCGTCGCTCGGCCGTGGGAAGAGGTTGCGCTCGCGGCACATGTGCAGATGCACCTGCCGCGCACTTTCCAGGCGCCCGAAGAGTCGGAAGACTGTACGGATGGCTTCCTGCACGCGACGGTCCGGGTCCATCTCCAAGGCTGTGTCATGGGACCACAGGTAACCGACCGGCACGGGAATATGGAGTTCTCCGCGCCGTGCCTTGGCCTGCGCTCCTTCGACGAGGCGGCGACGCATCAGGGTCAGCTCGAATTCGCTGATAGTCCCTTTCAATCCGAGAAGCAGTCGGTCGTTCGGCACACTCGGGTCGTACACACCATCGCCGTCGACAACGCGCGCATCCACGAGACCACACAACTCGAGGAGGTGATGCCATTCGCGGCCGTTGCGAGCCAGACGGGAGGCCTCCAGGCAGAAGACAGCTCCGACGCGGCCCTGGCACAGCTGGGCTACCAGCGCCTCGAAGCCCGGACGGGCGGTAAGGCCGCTGGCCGAGCGGCCAAGGTCGTCATCAATCGTGACGACGTCGCGGAAGCCGTAGTCGCGAGCCAAGTCCGCGAGCGCATACTGGCGGCGCTGGCTCTCCATGTTGTCCTGGACCTGTGCGACGGTGGATTGGCGGACGTAGACGATGGCGCGCCGCTGCAGGACCGATTCTGGCAGCTCAGCGCGGTTCATCGCCGGCCTCCGCTGCGGCGCCGCCGCCGCTTGCCGGAGGCACGGCGCTCAGCAGGAGTTGCGCGAGCAGCAACACCACCTGCTGGTGCTGCGCTTCGGTGAATCGGGGACTCGCCTCCCTTGCGAACGGTAGCGATAGTTGCTGCGGCTTCCTTGCCTGGTGGTTGGCCATGCGCGCCCTCCACCACCAAGCCTGTGGTGGATGCCGACGCGTGCTCGGACGCCAGCGCGTCGAGCAACCGGCGTAAATCGCGCAGCGCCTCGAGAGAACACTGCGGAATGCCGAGCGTCAGGGGCGCACAGGTCGCCCGCTCCAGCATCCATGCCGGGACGACCGCGCGCGAGCCATCGGGTAGCTCGCAAATGGCAACGTGCTCCCCTTTGCGATGTTCGCGGTACAGGACGGGAACCTGCTGGCCAACCAGTGGGTGCCATCGGTAGTGGACCTGGGCAACTTCCGCAATGCCTGCGGCAGAATGAACGGGGCGTTGCCTTCGCCCTGCTGGTGCGCAGCCTGAGCGGCGCGCTGCTGGTGCTGCTCTTCGTAGCGGCCTTCTTCTTCAACCTCGACGTCTGGCTGCCCCCGCCCCAGGGCGCGCTCACCCCGGCGGTGCTCCGGTTGCCCCTGCCGCTGGTGTCGCTCGTCCTGCTCGGTGCCGGGGGGGCCATCGTCGCGAACATGACTTCCGACCCGCCGGTGCTCGCCGCGCGGGGGCCCGTATGGCGGCAGTTCTTCTATTACCTCTTCGTCCGCCCGGCGATTGGCGCCTTCGCGGCGTTCCTCTTCTACCTGCTGGCCAGGTCGGGGCTGCTCTTCAGCATCGAGTCGGCCACCGGGCAGACCTCGGCGGCGCAGCCCCCCGCCATCCGCATCGTGCTCGGAAACCTTCGGGCCGTGGATTACGCCTACGCCATCGTCTCCATCGCGGTGGGCTTCTCCGCGGACCGCGTCCTGGGCTCGACGATGGACCAGGTGCTCAATCGGCTGTTCCGCATGGCGGACAAGAGCTTGCAGTCGCCCGACGTACCGGCTCCGGTACCCACGCAGGTGCACGCGCCGCGCGTGACGGTGGCGGAGGGTGGTCCTTCGAAGTGACACCGGGAGGGGTAGCCCGGGCCCCGGGCTTCAACCGCGTCCGTGCGTTCACGGCGGCGCTGGGCCTGTGCTCCGCGCTGCCCGCGTCCGCGGCGGATGCCTCCGAAGAGGAGGAGCTTCCTCCGGTGTCCGTGGGGGCCGACACCCTCTACTTCCGCCCGCGCGAGGGGTGGGACTACCTCTACGGGAGCGTGCGCGCGGAGGCCGGCGTCCTCCACCTGGAGGTCCGCTACAACTACGAGGACCTGCACACCGGCTCAGCCTTCGTGGGGTGGAACCTGGGCGTCGGCGAGCGGCTCCGGCTGGAGCTCACGCCCATGCTGGGCGGCGTGCTGGGAGCGACACAGGGCGTTGCTCCCGGATTGGAGCTGGCGCTCTCGTACGGGAAGCTCGCGCTCTGGTCGGAGAGTGAGTACGTCCTCGCGCGCTCGGACGCGGACTTCTTCTACACGTGGACGGAGCTGTCCCTGTGGCCCGTGGAGTGGGCGCGCGCCGGCGTCAACCTCCAGTGGACCCGCTCCACCGGCGCGCGTCCCGTGGCCGAGCGCGGCTTCCATCTCGGGCTCGCGTACCGGAACGTCTCCGTGGCGGCGTACGTCTTCGAGCCGGGCGGGGACGACGCCTCCACCATCTTCCTCTTCGGCCTGGAGCTGTAGGCTTCGCCCGCGCGGACTCATCCAGGGCGCGGAAGAGTCCTGCAAAGCATGGGCGTTACCCAGCCAACTGGCACCGGGGCCGCATGTCGCCCGCTCCGCGACTCCAAGCGCAAGCGTCACACCGTCCCGTGGGCGCTCGGTCTATTACAGGAACTTCAAGCGGCCTGAATCAGTCAGGCACGGCGCGTGCCGGGAGAACCCACCGCCATCGCGCGCACTCCAAAGCGTCAGGAGGCGCTCGAACAAGAGTTGCTCGCTCCAAGGCGTCAGGAGGCCTCGTCGGCCTCGCGGCCCTGAATCACGAGGACTCAGCGGACCGCACTCGCGATGCGTGCGGAGCACGGAACGGTTCATCCCCTGTGAGCGTGGCGAAGCGGGAGAAAGCAGGTCAGGCGTCGGCAGCCGGGGTCCCAGCCGAATCGGCGAAGCGGGAGAGGTAGGGTTCGCCCACGAGGGCCTACCTCCAGGGAGGAGCGTCCCCTGCCTACCCGCCATGTCAGCCCCCTCCGGTAGAAGGGAATGGTGGAAGTAATATTCCTTCCACGGGACGGCCGCCCCGGAAGGGGGGCAGGAGGGGGTAGGGG
>NZ_JAAIYA010000026.1 GCF_010894405.1 Pyxidicoccus caerfyrddinensis | reverse complement strand
GACGATGTCGTCCTGGCCGCTGTGGCGTCCCAGCAGCAGCTGGAAGGCCGCGAGCAGCGTCATGAAGAGCGTGCTGCCCTCACGGCGGCTCAGCGCCGTCAGCGCGGAGGTCAGCTCGCGGGGCAGTGCCACGGGGAGGACGCTTCCGCGGTGGGAACGCATGGAGGGCCGAGGCCTGTCCGTGGGCAACTCCAGCGCCGGGGGGGCTCCGGCCAGGTGCTGCTTCCACCAGGCGAGCTGCGTCTTCAGCACCTCGCCCGACAGCCATTGCCGCTGCCACATCGCGTAGTCGGCGTACTGCACCGGAAGCGCTGGCAGAGGCGATGCCTGGCCCTGCGAATATGCCTCGTACAGCGCTGCGACTTCCCGTACCAGCACCCCCAGAGACCAGCCATCCGAGACGATGTGGTGCAGCGTCAGCAGCAGCACGTGCTCCTGCTCCGAGTGTCTGAGCAGCGTCGCTCGAAGCAGCGGCCCCCGGCCGAGGTCGAACGGCGTCTCCGCTTCCTTCTTCGCCAGCCGTTGCACCTCATCCGGCGCGTGGAGTTGCACCGTGTGCAGGTGCACCGCCAGCTCGGGCGCGATGGCCTGGTGCGCCTGCCCTTCGATGCTGGGGAAGGTGGTGCGCAAGGCCTCATGGCGTTGCACCAGCGCCCTCAGCGCCTGCTCCAGCGCGGTCGCGTTGAGTGGCCCTTCCAGGTGCACGGCCGCGGGGACGTTGTACAGAGGGCTGTCGGGCTCCAGTCGGTCGAGCAGCCACAGCCGCTGCTGGGCGAAGGACAATGGCAGCAATCCCTCGCGAGGCACGGGCACGAGTGCTGGCGCGGTGGGCGTCGTCCCGTCGCGCAGGGCGGCTTCGACGAGCGGAGCCAGCGCGGCGACGGTGGGCGTTTCGAACAAGGCGCGCAACGGCACGTCGACGCCGAAGGCGGTGCGCACCCGGCCGAGCACCTGCATGGCCAGCAGCGAGTGGCCTCCGAGGTCGAAGAAGTTGTCGGAGAGGCTGACGCGAGGCACGCCAAGCACCTGCGCCCAGAGGGTGGCCAGCACTTCCTCCACCGGCGTGCGGGGGGCCTCGAAGTCCCGCCCCGCGTCGGTTGCAGCAGGGTCCGGAAGCGGCAGGGCCTTGCGGTCCACCTTGCCATTGGGCGTCAGGGGCAGCGACGAAAGCTCCACGAACGCCGCCGGCACCATGTAGTCCGGGAGCTTGTCTCGCAGATGGCTCCTCAGCCCGCTCGTACCGGGAAGCGGACCCTCTCGTGGCACCACATAGGCCACGAGCCGCTTGTCACCCGGGGCGTCCTCGCGTGCCAGCACCACCGCGTCACGAATCGACGGGTGCTGGGCGAGCACGCTCTCGATCTCCGCGAGCTCGATGCGGAAGCCTCGGAGCTTCACCTGATGGTCGGCGCGTCCGAGGAACTCGAGGACGCCATCCTCGCGGTAGCGCACCAGATCGCCGGTACGGTAGATGCGCGCTCCGGCTTCGGGTCCGAAGGGATCGGGGATGAAGCGCTCCGCCGTCAGGTCCGGCCGGTGCGCGTAACCCCGGCCCAGTCCAAGGCCCCCGATGCAGAGCTCTCCAGGCACGCCGACCGGCACGGGCTGGAGGTGGGGGTCGCTCACGTAGACGCGCACCCCCGGGAGTGGACGACCAATCGGGGGCGGCTGCATGCCCTCCGACACCTGGATGGGGCTCCAGGTCGCGAGGATGGCCGCCTCTGTCGGGCCATAGTGGTTGGTGAACCGGAACGGCGGCGCGTGCCTCGGGGTGCGTTGCACCTTGTCGGAGCCGGTGAGCAGCGCACGAAGCGGAAGGCCCGCCGGGAGCGCTCCGTCGACGATGGCCTCGGCGAGGACCGGCGGCAGGTGCGCGAGCGTGATGGCCTCGCGCGCGAACCACTTCACCAGCCCCTCGGATGAGAACCGCGTCTCCTCGTCCACGATGTGCACCGACGCGCCGGCCGAGAGCGCGGGCCACAACTCCAGCCCGCAGGCGTCGAAGCCCATCACCGCCTGCTGCGCGACCCTGTCCGCCGGACCGACGGCGTATTCCTTCACGAACCAGCGGATCAGGTTGGTCAGCCCGCCGTGCCGGTTCTCCACCCCCTTGGGCCGTCCCGAGGAGCCGGAGGTGTAGATGACGTAGGCGAGGTTGTCGCGCTGGACGCCGCTCGCGGGTGCATCGCCTCGCCGCGAGGCGATGGCGTCCCGGTCGTCGTCGAGAAAGACGATGCACGGTGCCGCGGCGCGCACCGTGTCGCGCAGCCGCCCTACGGTGACGAGCACGGGCGAGCGGGCATCGTCGAGCATGAAGGACAGCCGCTCCGCGGGGTAGGTCGGGTCGAGCGGCAGATACGCTCCGCCCGCCTTGAGGATCCCCAGCAGCCCCACCACCAGCTCCACCGACCGCGGCATGCACAGCCCGACCCGCACCTCCGGGCCCACCCCCAGCCCCCGCAGGTGGTGGGCGAGCTGATTGGCTCGATGCTCCAGCTCGCCATAGGTGAGCCGCTGCGCTCCGAAGCTCACCGCCAGGGCCTCGGGTGCCGCCCGGGCCCGCGCCTCGAACAGTTCGTGGAGGCAGACGTCTCCTGACGGCTCCACCGTCTCGTTCCACTCGCGCAGGAGTCGGTGGCGTTCCCCGGCGGTCAGCAGCGACAGCTCTGACACCCGCCGCTTCGGTGCTTCGACGAGGCCCTCCACCAGCCGCTGGAAGTGCCCCGCCATCCGCTGGATCGTCGCCGCATCGAACAGGTCGGTCGCGTACTCGATGGCCGCGGAAAGCCCTCCCTCCGCCTCCACCATCGAAAGGCCGATGTCGAATTTCGCCGTGCCCGGCACGCCGCCATCGGGCCGCTGGAGCACGGGCGTCCACGTGAGTCCCGGGAGGGACAGTTCGGGGAAGGGCACGTTCTCCAGCACGAAGCCCGCGCGGAAGAGCGGGTTGAGATCCTGTCCCCGGGGGGCTCCGACGGCGCTCACCACCTGGTCGAAGGGCACCTCCTGGTGACGGAGCGCGCCTTCGACGACGCCGCGAAGCCGGCGCATCAGCGCGCCCCCCTCGGGGTCTCCGGACAGGTCGCACCGCAGCACGAGCGTGTTCACGAAGAAGCCCACCACGTCGCGCAGCTCGCGACGATCCCTCCCGGCGGTGACGGTGCCAATCCCGAAGTCCACCTGCTGGTGGGAGTAGCGATGCAGGAGCGTGGCCCAGGCCGTCAGGAGCGCGACGTACAGCGTGCAGGACTCGCGGCGGGCCAGGCCCTTCAGGGCCGAGGTGAGCCCCGCCGAAAGCATGAAGGCATGTGCGTCGCCCGCATGGGTCGTGCCCCGGCTGGGAGTTCGAGGCGTCGGGAGGTCGAGCCGTGGCAGCCCCGAGAGGTTCTGCCTCCACCACGCCACCGAGCGTCGGGCGTCCTCTCCCTGGAGCCAGGCGTCCTGCCAGCGGACGTAGTCGGTGTAGCGCACCGGAAGCTCTCCGAGAGCCCGGTGCGCGCCGGTCCGGAAGCCCTCGTACACCTGGGCCAGCTCGCGGACGAAGACCCCGATGGACCCCGCGTCGGTGATGATGTGGTGCTGCGTGAGCAGCAGCAGGTGCTCCGCTTCCGCGAGCGCCACCAGCGTGAGCCGCACCAGCGGCCCCCGGGCGAGGTCGAAGGGTGCCGTGGCGTGCGCGTCCGAGAGCCGCGCCAGCTCCGCCTTCCGCGCCTCCTCGGGGAGCCGCCGCAGATCGACGGTGGGCAGCTCCACGGGGCGCGGGGCGGAGATGGCGAGGACCGGCCGTCCTTCCGACTCGGGGAAGGTGGCGCGCAGCATCGGGTGGCGCGTGATGAGCGCGTCCAGGCTCTTGCGCAACGCGACCGCGTCGAGCGTGCCCTTCATGCGCAGCCCGGCGTGGATGTTGTACAGCGCGCTTCCGGGCTCCAACCGGTCGAGCACGAGCAGTCGAGCCCCGCCCGCGGACAGGGGGCCTGGCTCCGTCTCAGGGCCCGCCGACCGGGAGATGGGCACCGGCTGCCCCACGTCCGTGCTCTGCTCCAGGTGGCGGAGCAGCGCGGCGAGGCTCGGCTGCTCATAGAGCAGCGCGGGAGAGACAGGACGGTTCAGACGCAGCTCCAGGTCTCCGGACAGGCCCACGAGGTCCTTGGAGTCCATCCCGTAGTGGGCGAACGGCTGCCCCGGGTCGATGGCCCCCACGGGCGTGCCGGTGAGCGCGGCGATCCTCGCGAACAGCCAGCCTTCGAGCCCCTGCACCGCCGCGTCATCCGGTGACGGCTCGACCCTCGCAGGCGCGAACGCCACGTCCGACACGAGCGAGAGCGTTCCTTCCACGAAGGCGTTGCGGCACGCGTGGCGCTGCACCTTGCCGCTCGTCGTCTTCGGCAGCGTCCGCGATTGCAGGAGCGCCACCGCGTGCACGACCACCCCGTGATCCGCCGCCACCGCCTCCCGGATCGCCGCCGCGACCTCGGAGGGGGCCGTGCCCGCGCGCTCGTCCACCTCCGCGACGACGACGAGCTGCTCGTCGCCCTCCACCTCCAGCCCGAACGCCGCGGCACAGCCCTGCCGCACCGCCGCGTGGGCCTGCTCCGCGGTCAGCTCCACGTCCTGCGGGTACAGGTTGCGCCCGCGCACGATGATCAGGTCCTTGAGCCGCCCCGTGACGAACAGGGCTCCTTCGTGAAGGAAGCCCAGGTCGCCCGTCCGTAGGAAGGGCCCCTCACCCGTGCCCGAGATCCGCGCCTCGAAGGTCCGCGCGGTCGCCTCCGGGTTGTTCCAGTAGCCCCGCGCCACGCTCGGCCCCGAGACCCAGATCTCCCCGACCCGGTCATCGCCCGCGCGCCGCCCGCTGGCCGGGTCGACGATGGCCACCTGCTGATCCATCCAGGCGTGCCCGCAACCCACCAGCGTGCGCGCGTCGCGCGACGCCTCCGCCGCCAGGGGCACCACGCGACCCTGTTCCAAGGCCGGCACGTCCAGCGAGACGGTGACGGGCGGCGCCGAGGCCTTCACCGGCCCGGTCACGAACAGCGTCGACTCGGCGAGCCCGTAGCATGGGTAGAACACCTCGCGTCGGAAGCCATGAGCCGCGAAGGCCGCCGCGAAGCGCTCGAGCGTCGCCGTGCGCACCGGCTCCGCGCCGTTGAAGGCCACGTCCCAGCTCGACAGGTCCAGCCCGACGCGCTCCGCGTCCGTGACCTTTCGCACGCACAGGTCGTAGGCGAAGTTCGGCCCGCCGCTCGTCGTCCCCCGGAAGGTGGAGATGGCGCGCAGCCAGCGCGCCGGGCGCTGCAGGAAGGCCAGCGGCGACATCAGCGTGCACGGCATGCCGATGTAGAGCGGCTGCAGCACGTTCCCGATGAGCCCCATGTCGTGGTAGAGCGGCAGCCAGCCGACGCCGCTGCTCGTCTCGACCGAGTGGCCGAAACCCCGCTGGAGCATCCGCTCGTTGTGCAGGAGGTTGTCGTGGGTGATGACGACGCCCTTCGGCGTCCCGGTCGACCCCGACGTGTACTGCAGGAACGCGACGCCCGAGGTCGGTAGCGCCGGGCGTCGCCAGGCGTCCGCTTCGCTGTCGGGCACCGCATCCGAGGCCACCCATTGGAGCTCTCCCAGTTCCGGGGCCATGGGATGCAGCGCCTCGGCCATCCCGGCGATGGCCTCCGTGGTGAGCACCAGCCGCGCGTCGCAGTCCCGCGCGATGGCCCGGAGCCGGCCCAGCGTCCGCTCCAGGCGACCTGGATCCGGCGGGTAGGCGGGGGCGGCGATCACCCCCGAGGCAAGGCACCCCAGGAACGCCACGACGAAGTCGAGCCCCGGCGGGTACAGGAGCAGCGCCCGCTGCCCCTCGGCACCGGCGCGTTGCAGGGCCGCCGCCACGGCGCGCACCCGGCGGTCCAGCTCCGCCCACGTCAGCGTCTCCACCGGCCCATCCGCGTCACCAGTCGTCAGGTAGCGGTAGGCGAGCCGATGGGGCTGCGCGGCGGCATGCAGCTCGAGCTGGCCGCTGATCGAGGTGGGGGTACGCATGCCCGCAACACTAGACTTCAGGAATCAAACAAGAATACATCGAAATGACTGCTGAAACGTGAAAGGCCGTTCGGCGGGGAAGCTGTCGTACGGGCCGTGAATCGCCTGCCCCCGGGAGACACGGGCTGTGACAGGCGCGGAAATGCTGAAGCAAGAGCGAAATCGTGCACCCATGAGGGGAGATCTCACACATGGGGTCGGCCTGCTGGAAGCGCATTCCGGCGAGGCGCTGCTCGACCCGCAGTTTGTTCTCGAGGTCTGGTGTGAGACGTCTGCCAATGGAGCGGAAAAGTCCTTCCGGGTGTTTTCACATACACGACGTATATTTTTGATTATTCCAAATCTGGCGAGCCGCTGCTCGTGGATGACGTTTGATCATTGAATCCTCTCACGACTCACGGTTTCACTCCTCGCCCGCGAAGGAGCCGATCAGGTTTTCGATGACGGCTCGGACTGGTGCGTCCGTTGCGTCGGCGGTCACCCACACGCAATGGCTCACTCGGCACCGCCCATGACTTCGGCCCCCTGGGCGGCACGGGTGGCACCTACTTCGCGGACCTGTGCCCCAGCGGCCAGGTGCTGGTGGGCATCAAGGGCCGCAGCTACCCTGCTCGCGCGCGGCGGCACCGGCGGGGCGGCCTTGGGCTGGATGCCAGCGCGTCCAGGCCCGAGCGGCCTCAGTCCCGCCGCGGCTCCAGCAGCCGGGAGTCCTCGCTGCCCGGGGTGAGCGGCAGCCACAGGCGCTCGGTGCCGGAGAGCCCGTCGCGCGCGCTGTACACCACGGACACCGCGCGCCCGAGCAGCCTGGCGCGGGGGACCAGGCCCCAGAAGCGGCTGTCGGCGGAGTTGCCCCGGTGGTCGCCCAGCATCAGGTACTCGCCCGCGGGCACCTGCAGCGGGCCGAAGTCCGGCCCCTGGTCCTCCTCGGGGGCGAGCGGGTGGGGGGCGCCGGGCAGCGCCTCGCGACGCACGCCCTGCGCGAGCGTCTGCTCCACCGGGGCGCCGTTGAGCCAGAGCCGCCCCTGCACCAGAGCCACGGTGTCGCCGGGCAGTCCGATGAGGCGCTTCACCATCGTCGTCCCTGTGAGTGGGTGGGCGAACACCACCACGTCGCCGCGGGTGGGCTCGCGCTCGGTGAGCCAGGTCTCGGTGAGCGGTACGCGCAGGCCATAGGCGCGCTTGTCCACGAGGATGTGGTCCTTCACCGCCAGCGTCGGCTCCATGGAGCCGGAGGGCACGTGATAGTGGTCCGCGAAACTGGCGCGCCCCACCAACAGGAAGAGCAGCACGGCGAGGTCGGGCAGGTGACGCTTCCAGCGGGGTGCGGGGCGGGGCAGGCGCTCGGCCATGGGGGCCTCCGGTGCTCGAGGTGACGGCCCCAACCCGCACCTGCTCCCGTCTCTTCCCGAGCGCGGCGGGCACGCCGGTGTCGCCAAACGCGCTTCGTGGGTGCTGGGCATGTCCAGGCCCCCCTCCCGCGAGTGGCGCGTCAGGAGCCTGGGCCTGTTGGTCATGGCGGCTCGAGCCTCCACTCCTCGTGATTCCAAGCAACCCCGCCGGGTCCCCTCGGCCGGCGAATCGGGCGGCGACCGGAGTCCGGCGCGAGCACCACCACGCGGATTTCATCCCTGACGAACGCGAGTCCAGCGACCTCTTGCGCACATATAACAGCGCTTATATATTCGCCCGTGACGCTCCCAGGCAACGCCCCCCTGGCGCGCAGGCAGTCGATGGGGACCTGTCGATGCCGTCGACAGGACCATCGAAACCCTCCTGGAAGAGGCCCCAGCAATGAAACCGCATGCGATTGCGTCGTTGATTGCGTTGAGCTGTGTCTGCACGACCGCACTGGCGCAACAGCGCCTGTCGCCGAAAGAGCGCGGCACGGCGCTTCAGGCCATCTCGACGGAGTTCGAGGAGCGCTACGTCTTCCCAGAGATGCGGCCGAAGATCATCGAACGGTTGAAGCAGCTGCAAAAGTCTGGACGCTACGAGGTGGACGACCCCATCGTCTTTGCCGACCGGATCACCGAGGACCTTCGTGGCGTCAGCAACGACAGGCATCTTTCGCTGCGGGTCAATCCGGCGGCCTACGTCGCGGCGCTGGCCGCGCCGGACAGCGCCGCGGGCGAAGACGCCTTTTTCCGCCACCAGGCCATCCGCGAACATCACGGCCTGACGGAGATGAAGATACTGCCGGGCAACATCCGCTATCTGAAGATCACCGGGTTCCAGTGGGTCAACGACGAGACCGGCACCGCTTACGACGACGCAATGCGATTCCTGAAGGACGGCGATGCCATCATCATCGACCTTCGCAACAACGGCGGCGGCTCGCACGGTGCAGTCCGCTATCTGGTCAGCCATTTCATGGCTCCCGACACACTGGAACTGACCTTCCTGCAAGGTTCGGAAACGCCTTCGCAATCGCGAATCCTTGAACACCTCCCTGCCGGGCGACTGCAGGGCAAGCCGCTCTATGTGCTGCTCGACGGGCAAACAGCATCGGCTGCCGAAGCGTTCGCCTACGATGTGCAGCAATTCAAGCTGGGCGAGCTGGTCGGCACCAAGACCGTGGGCGCGGCCAACAACAACAAGCTGATTCCCATCGCGCCCAACTTCATCCTCAGCGTTTCCTATGGCCGTCCCGTGCATGCGGTGAGCAATACGAACTGGGAGGGCGCCGGGGTCGCGCCGGACGTGGAAACTCCCTCCTCACAGGCTCTGGACGCGGCACAGGTGCGCGCGCTGAGCAGGCTCTCTCGGGCCCCCGGCGCGACGCCCGAGCAGCTTGGCGACTATCGCTGGGCGAACGTCGCCGTCGAGGCGCGCATGCATCCCGTCAGCCTGGCTCCCGTGAAGCTGCCGCCGCTGGCGGGACGCTTTCTGAGGAGTGGTGCGGGAGCCCCTCCGATCGAAGTCGTGTATCGCGACGGGGCGCTGTGGTTCGCCTTTCCCAATCGCCCGGTCGCGCGCCTTTCGCCACTGACGGAGGACGTCTTCGCTGTCGAGGGCTATGAGGTGCTACGGGTCAGGCTCACCGGCAAGACGCTCGAGATGCTGTGGCGCGACGAATCCGCTCCGCGCGTGTATCCGCGCGAATGACCCGGCGCAGCCGTCCGTCTGCATTCGGTTCGCAGCTGAAGATGCGGAGGCTCACTGTCGCCCGGAAGGCCTGTCACCTCTGGCTTGTATGAACAAGAAGCATGGCGGACGGGGGGGCGGGGTCAGGGATGCGCCAGCCCGGGTCACGATCTGGAGCACAACCGGTTTCTTGTGCATGTCGCGGTCGGCAATCAGGCTCTCGCGATGCATAGACTTTTTTTCGTGGCGACCGCGGTCCTGCTCCTCACCTCCTGCGGCAAGGACGGCACCGGCAAGGCCGACATCGGCGAAAGCTGCTCCGAGGACTTCGAGTGCGCCGGCAGCACCAGGTGCATCTCCAATGGCGGGCACCAGATCACCAACGATGGCCTCTCCTGCGTCGAGACCGACACGCTGTGTTCCATCACCTGCACCCGGCATGAGGACTGCGCGTCGCTCGGGACGGGCTACATCTGCATCGACGACTGCTTCCAGGGTTCCTGCCTGAAGGGCACCGCCCACTAGCGTCTCGCCCCTCGGGATGGGTAGGCCCGGCGTGACGGCGGGCCGCGATCTTCCGCGGCCCGCTCGCGCATGGCCTCACGCCTTGGCGGGCTTCTTCTGCACGTCCTTGCCCTCGTCGCGACCGTGCACGGCGGCCGGCGGGCTGGTGGCCTCCACGGCGGAGAAGGTCTCCAGGATCTTGTACGTGTGCGAGGAGCCGCGCGGCACCAGCCACGAATCCCCCGGGTTGAGCAGGATGACCTGTCCCTCCAGGAGCAGCTCGGCGCGACCCTTCAGCACGAAGCCCACCGTCTCGTAGTCGCGGGCGGTGGCGGGCGCGGGCTCTCCGGGGGGCTCGTCCTCCCACAGCCGCATGGACAGGCGGACGCCGGAGGCCAGGTACTTCTGCCCCAGCTCTCCCTTGGGAGAGTGCCGACTCTCGACCTTCTTCACGCTGGTGTCGCCCATGCCTGCGTCTCCTTCGCCTCGAGGCGGTGAATGGCGGCGGGTGCGCCGCGCTCCTGCCGTGAAGGTAAGGAAGGCGACCGGGGTCGACGGGTGGACACCGCGAGGCCGCCTGGCTGGCAGGCCGGAGGCCGGAAAGACGAAGGCCCAGCCTCCCTGTGGGAGACCGGGCCTCGAAACCACCCATGGGTGGCCGCGGTGCCTGGCTGCTAGCCAGCCGCGCGGACGTTCTGGGCCTGCAGTCCCTTGGGACCGCGGGTCACCTCGAACTCCACCTTCTGCCCCTCCTGGAGGGTGCGGAAGCCATCCATGTTGATGGCCGAGTGGTGGCAGAAAACGTCCTCACCGTTGTCCTGCGCGATGAAGCCGAACCCCTTGGCGTCGTTGAACCACTTCACAGTACCGATTGCCATGTGACCTTCTTCTTTCTGCTTTGCGGCGGTCCGGACTTCCGGGCTGCCCGTGCGGAGCGGACATCGCCCCAACACCGATACGACAATCCACCCTGCGGGTGAATGTCCACCGTCCCCCTCCCCGCTAGGCGAGCAGGCGTCGGACGGCGGACACTCCCAGGAAGGAGCGTCGCTCGCTAGGGAAAACCGACCGGGCTCTCCGCTCCATTCCGAGTCCGGAGGACCCCTTCACACTTCTTCACGGGGCTCGGGCGCGCGCTTCACACCCGCCTTCTACCTTTCTCCCCGTCAACAACGCCGGCCCTTCCCGGGCACGGCACTTCTGGGGAGCACAGCACCATGTTCGGATTTCTCTTCGGTACCGCGTGCCTCGCGGGGCTCATCTTCACGCTGCGCGGCGGGCGCCACTGGCATCACTCCCATCACCGCGGCGGAGGGCGCTGGGGCCGCGCCCGGCTGCGCTGGCTGTTCGAGCGCCTGGAGACGTCTCCCGGCCAGGAGAAGGTCATCGTCAAGACGGTGGAAGAAGTAACGGAGGCCTTCGCCAAGGTGCGCGACGAGGTGGGCCCGAGCCGCACCGCCCTCGGCACCGCGCTGCGGGGCGAGCACTTCGACGGGGACGCGCTGCGCGAGCTGTTCGCGCGCCATGACGTGGCGCTCGACAACCTGCGCCGCACGGTGCAGGGCGGGCTGTCTCAGGTGCACGAGGCCCTGGACCCGCGCCAGCGCCGCGAGCTGGCGGACCTCATCGAGCACGGCTTCGGCTACGGCTGGCGAGGCGGCTACGGCGGCCATGGCCGGTGCGGTGGGCGCGGCGGCTGGCGGGGGCACGGCGAGCAGATGGTCTGACCCGCTCCCCATGACAGCCGTCTTCATCAACGCAAAGGAGAACGCACCATGCGCCGCCGCCTGCTGATAGTCCTGCTCGCCATGGGCACCGTCGGAGGCTATGCCTCCGGCTTCGCCCGCCTTGCCCACCACCGTCACTCCTGCCACTCCAGCGCGTGGGGAGAGCGCGGGGAGGACCGGTGGGAGCGCCGCTGGGGCTCGCGGGGCCCGAGCGAGTCGTGGGAGTCTCGCGCGCCCAGGGGGGCCTCGGCCCCGTCCGTCGCAGCCCCCAGTCCCTCCGAGCCCCCCGCGCCTGGCGAGGGAGCGCGCTAGAGTCAGAGGCCGTACATGTCCACGCGAGTCCTGCTCATCGACGACGACACCCGGCTGTACGAGCTGCTCGCGCAGTACCTCGGGCAGAACGGCCTCAGCGTCACCCACGCGCCCGACGGTGGGCGCGGCCTGGCGGCGCTGGAGGCCGGGGCCTACGACGCGGTGCTGCTGGACGTGATGATGCCGGGCATGGACGGTCTGGAGGTGTGCAAGCGCATCCGCGCCAAGAGCCGCATCCCGGTCGTCATGCTCACCGCGAAGGGCGACGAGACGGACCGGGTGGTGGGGCTGGAGCTGGGCGCGGACGACTACCTGCCCAAGCCATTCAGCCCCCGCGAGCTGCTGGCCCGCCTGCGCGCGGTGCTGCGCCGCTCGCAGCCGTCGGCGGTGGCGGACCGGCTGGAGGCGGGCGGCGTGTCCATCGACGTGGCCGGCCGCGAGGTGCGCGTGGAGGACCGGCTGGTGGACCTGACGGGCCTGGAGTTCGACCTGCTGGTGGCGCTGGTGCGCCGGGCCGGGCGGGTCATTCCTCGCGACGCGCTGCTGGGCGAGGCCGGGCGCAGTGACACGGTGGTGGGCGAGCGCACGGTGGACGTGCACATCTCGCATCTGCGGCAGAAGCTGGGCGACGTCGGGACGCGTCTCATCAAGACGGTGCGCGGCGTGGGCTACGTCTTCGCCAAAGAGGGGCCATGAGAGGCCGCCGGCGCGACTGGGGCCACGGGCCCGACTGTGGCC
Source organism: Pyxidicoccus caerfyrddinensis (assembly GCF_010894405.1). Taxonomy (GTDB): domain Bacteria; phylum Myxococcota; class Myxococcia; order Myxococcales; family Myxococcaceae; genus Myxococcus; species Myxococcus caerfyrddinensis. Next base: position 168,892 of record NZ_JAAIYA010000026.1, on the reverse strand, counting down.
CCGACTGCGGTCTTCACGAGGAGGACTCCGAACAAAAGCCCGAGGGTGCTTCCCCGGGCCACGGCATGGAGCACTGGGGGCATGGTCCCTGGGGACATGGGCATGGCCCCGCGGCCTGGCGGCGGCACATGCGGGCGCACGCGCGCTGGCGGCACCGGTACTGGCGCATGGGCCGGCTGGGGCACTTCGTGCGCGCGCGGCTGCACCGGCGCCTCTTCCTCTGGTTCGGGCTGTCCATCCTCGCCACGGGCCTCGTGGTGGTGACGGTGATGAACCTGGTGGGCGGCAACACGTGGAAGCAGGAGACCGACCGGATGCGGACCTTCGTGGGCCACCGCTTCGAGGAGGTCTGGAACGAGCCCGCGCGGCGCGACGCGCTGGTGCACTCCATCGCCACGGACCTGGAGATTGGCGTGGAGCTGCGGGACACCTCCGGCGCACTGCTGGTGCGCGGGGGCGAGCCGTGCCGGCGCTCCGAGCTGAGTGTCCCCGTGGAGCGCGACGGCGTCCCGCTGGGGATGGTGCGGGCGTGCTACTCCCCCTTCCGTCCGAAGAACCCGCTCCGGGTGGCGCTGCCGCTGGTGCTCGCTGGAGCAGTGCTGTGGCTCGCCGCGGGGAAGCTGGCCCGGCGGCTGGCCCGGCCGGTGGACGCGCTGGTGAAGGCCACCGAGGCGCTGGGCGCGGGGAAGCTGAACGCGCGCGCCGAGGTGCTCCCGCACACCACGGGCGAGTTCGCCGTGCTGGCCGTCGCCTTCAACGACATGGCGGGCCGCATCGAGAAGCAGGTGGCGGACCAGCGCGAGATGCTCGCCGCGGTGTCGCACGAGCTGCGTACGCCGCTGGCCCGCATGCGCGTGCTGACGGAGCTGCTGCGCGACGGCGGAGGCAACCCGAAGACGCTGGACCAGGTGGACCGCGAGGTGGTGGAGCTGGACGCGCTGGTGGGCGAGCTGCTGGCCAGCTCGCGGCTGGACTTCGGGCAGCTCACGTCGCGGGTGCTGGACGGGCGCACGCTCGCGGCGCAGGCGCTGGAGCGCGCGGGGCTGCCAGTGGAGCTGCTGGACGTGGAGGCGGCGGAGGCGGGCCTGCAGGGAGACGCGACGCTGCTGGGGCGGGCGCTGGCCAACCTGCTGGAGAACGCGCGGCGACATGGCGCGGGCGCGGAGGCGCTGCGCGTCCAGGAGCGCGGCGAGCACCTCGCCTTCTTCGTGGACGACCGGGGCCAGGGGCTCCTGCCGGGCGAGGAGGTGCGCATCTTCCAGCCCTTCTACCGGAAGGACCGGGGCGGCGAGGCCCGCGAGGCGGGCTCGCTGGGACTGGGGCTGGCGCTGGTGCAGCGGATTGCGCGCGCCCACGGAGGTGAGGCCTTCGCGGAGAACCGCGCCGGGGGGGGCGCGCGGGTGGGCTTCACGGTGAAGAAGTCGGGTCCGCCCGCTGCAATTGCCCATCCCGCAGCATGAGCGGCGGGCAATAGGGGCCTACCGCCCGCCGGGTCCACCAGGCGCCCGTGGAGCGCCACGTCGCGAAGTCCGTGAAGCGGTAGTCGTAGAGGACGGTGCGCACGTAGCGTGGAGGCGTGTCCGGCAGCGAGCCCTTGCGGAAGAAGTCGCGCACCTGGGGCTCGCCCCGGAGCAGCGCGTCCTGGAGGCGCAAGAGCCACGGATTGTCGCGGCAGGTGGACAGCGCGGCGAACCACATCTGCCAGTCCAGCCGGGGCATGTGCGGCGCGGCCACGCGGGGCCGCTCGTCCACCGGGCCCGGGCGCCAGCGCAGGAGGTACTCGTACCACGTCTGCCCGTCGTCGCTGCCCTCGATGACGATTTCCTCGCGCTGCGTGGTCATCACCGCGAAGAGGCCGTAGGTGTTGATGCTGTTGAAGGGATTCACGGCTTCGAGCACCGTCGACACCAGCGACGGAGGACTCCAGCGCATGAGGCGGCGCGCATCCTGCGACAGCGCGAGCACGGCATAGCCGCCGGCGAACACGGTGAAGGCCGCGGTGCCCCACCGTGAGCGCGGCGCTGGTGGAGCACCCTCCTCCCCGAGCTTCGGGAAGCGCAGCCGGCGCAGCACGCCGTCATCGAGCGCGGCGAAACACAGCACGAGCGTCAGCAGGTTGAAGAAGCCATAGCTCCCGGTGGCGAAGATGCCCACCTGGAGCAGCACCAGCAGCGCGGCCGCCGCGAGCCGCACGCGCCGGGGCCCGAAGAGGAAGAACGGCACCATCAACTCGATGATGAACATGGCCACCGCGCTGGCCCGCTGCAGCCCCGCCGGAAGCTGGTGCGCGAAGTACGCCAGCGCATTCGGCAGCGGCTGCGTCCAGTAGTGGTACTCGAGCGCGGTGAAGTCGCGCCACGTCGGGGCGCCACTCGCGAGCTTCACGAGGCCGGACATCACCATCAGCCGGAACAACAGGAAGCGGACGAGGAGCACCGCCTCACGGCGCGGCTCCGATGCCACGCGCGGCGGCCACAGGTGTCCGGGTGTGAGCGGCAGCGAGACGAGCGCGGTCTCCAGCAGCAGCACGTCCCACTGGAAGCTGAGGAACACGCCGCCCACGGTGGTGATGGACAGGTACGCGGCCCACGCGCCCACCAGCGCGTAGCGCGGCGCCACATCCACCACCAGCAGCAGGCCGCACAGGAGGCCCGCGATGCTCACGCCCCGCAAGGCCCCGGTGCTCGCCCCCGTGAGCCACAGCAGCGTGGGCACGCGCAGCATGCGTCCTTCGCCACCCAGATACTCACGGACCTGGTCGAGCCACTCCGCGGCGGGGCTCAGTCCCTGAGGTCCGAGCAGCTCGGGCAACTGCGGGAGCAGCGAGGCGAACGCGAGACAGAAAACGAACCCGAGCCCGCGCAGGTACCACCACCGCACCCGCGCGAGCCCGTGCGTGCTCATCGTTTCGACACGCTCACTTCTTCGCGGAGGCGTCCGTCGCGGAGAAGGCGAAGGAGGCCTCGGCCGGCGCGTCGTCCTTCACCGTGACTTCGGCCGTCTTCGTGCCGAGCGACTCGTGCCAGGCCTCCACCGTGTACTTCCCGGCGGGCAGGCCCTGGAGGCTGAACGTGCCGTCCGCGCCCGTGGTGGCGAAGTACGGATTCGGGTTCGTCACCACGAACGCCGTCATCCACGGGTGCACGTCGCACTTGAGCTTGAGCACCTCCGCGTCCGCGGGCAAGGTCTTCTGCACCTGCGCGCCCGACGGCGGCTGCGCCACGTTGAAGGCGGACTTCGTGCCCACCAGTCCGCGCACGTTGTGCAGCGTCCCGTCGCTGTTCTTGAAGGCCACCGGCTGGCCCACCATCGCCCCCTGCACGCGCGGCACATAGGTGCACTTCGACTGGTCCACCAGCACCGGAGCCGACGGCGCGGGCGGCGCGCCCGGCACGTTGCCGCGCACGCGCACCAGCACGTTCGCCAGCTTGCCGTCCTTCACCAGCACCGAGGCGTCCTTCATCGACATGCCCTCGCAGGCAGGGTCATTGCTCGGCGGCAGGTCGGCCGCCACGGGCGCCGTGCCGGTGAACGTCACCGTGCCGCGCACCACGCCCTTGCCGGCGGGGATGGCTGGAACGGCGGGCGCGGTCCCCTGCGCGCCGGGCTCCTGGATGGGCGTGGCAGCGTGCTGCTTGGCCTCGGGCGCGGGCGTGGGCGCGGCGGGCTGCGGGGCGGTGGCAGCCGGAGTCGGAGCGGCCGGAGCCTCCTCCTTCTGGCAGGCGGGAAGGGCCAGCAGGCCCGCGGTCCCCAACAGCGTCAGACCGAGCGTGCGCAGCGTCATCGTGCAATCTCCTCGGGAAGCAGGTTCATCAGCCACCCCGTCGTACTGAACGGGGCTCCGGATGTCCAAGCCGCGTGCGCCTGGGGCTACTCGCGCCGGCTGACGCTGAAGGCGGCCAGGCCCACGAACACGGTGGCGAAGGCGAGCAGCACCGGCACCTCCAGCCCCGCCACGGACGCGGGGCCCACCGCCGCGGACGCCTCCACGCCGTACAGCGCGCGCCGCACGCCCTCCACGGAGAAGCGCATGGGATTCACGCGCATCACCCACGCCAGCCAGGAGCCCGCGCCCTTGAGCGGGAACATCGCCCCGGACAGCACCCACATGGGCAGCAGGACGATGCTCATCACCGCGTGGTAGCCCGCGCTGGAGCGCACCCACCATGCCAGCGACATGCCCATGCCGGTGAGCGCCAGCGCGGACAGCACCATGACCGTCAGCAGCAGCGGCAGGTCGAGCGTGGCCGCGCTCACCCCGGCCAGCGGGGCCAGCAGCAGGAACAGCGACGCCTGCATCAGCGCAATCGCCGACGAGCCCAGCGCCTTGCCCAGCACCACCGCCAGCCGCGAACCCGGCCCGGCGAGCACCGCCTGGAGGAAGCCCTCGCGCCGGTCCTCGATGACGGTAATCGTCGCGAAGATGGCGCTGAACAGCAGCACCATGGTGACGACGCCGGGGAAGAAGAACTGCTGGTAGCCCAGCCCCTGCGCGCCCTCCACGCGGAACGAGCCCGCGAAGCCGGAGCCGATGACGAACCAGAAGAGGATGGGCTGCGCCAACGCCCCCACCACGCGGCTGGGCTGACGGAAGAAGCGCACCACGTCGCGCACCAGCAGCACGCGCACCGTCGCCCACTGCAGCGCGAGCGAGCCCGGTGCGACAGGAGCCGGCACACGGGCCTCCAGCGGCTGCGGGGCCTCCACGGGCGGAGGAGCGGCGGAAACCTCGGCGTTCATCGGCGTCTCCTCGGCGCGGGCTCGGCGGCGGGCTTGTCCGCCCCCAGCGCGCGCCCCGTGAGCTGGAGGAACACGTCCGCCAGCGTGGGCCGGCGCAGCGACACGGAGGTCAGCCGCCCGGCCGGGAAGGCCTCCACCAGCCGGGGCACCAGCGCATGGCCCTCTGTGGCCTCCACCTGCACCCTCCCCTCCACCACCTTCGCGTCCAGCCCCAGCCGCTCGCGCACCTCGCGCGCCAGCGCCTCCGGCTCGGCCGCCTCCAGCGAGAGGATGTCCCCGCCCATGCGCGAGGCCAGCGCCGCCGGCGTGTCACACGCCACCAGCTTGCCCGCGTCCAGCACCGCGAGCCTGTCGCACACCTCGGCCTCGTCCGCGCGGTGCGTGGTGAGCAGCACCGTGACGCCCTCGCTGTCGCGCAGCCGCTTGAGGTGCGCCCAGAAGGTGCGGAAGGCCGCCTCGTCCAGGCCCTGCGTGGGCTCGTCCATCAGCACCACGCGCGGCTGGTGCACCAGCGCACGCGCCAGCTCCAGCCGCCTGCGCATGCCGCCGGACCAGATGCCCACCTTCTCGTCGCCCCGGTCCTGCAGGCCGATGAGCGCGAGCATCGCCTCCACCCGCTCGCGCGCCCGCTCGCCGCCCAGGCCGTACAGCCGGGCCCCGAGCATCAGGTTCTCCCGCGCGGTGAGCAGGTCATCCAGGCTGCTGCGCTGGAAGATGATGCCCATCTGCCGCCGCAGCGACGGGTCGCTCAGCGCCAGCACCTTCCCGGCGAAGCGCACCTCTCCCGCGTCCGGAGCCAGGAGCCCCGCCAGCACCTGGAAGGTGGTGGACTTGCCCGCGCCGTTGGGGCCCAGGAGGCCCAGGATTTCGCCCTGCCGCACGGACAGGCTCAAGCCGTCCACGGCGATGCGGCCCTTGAAGCGCCGCGTGAGGCCTTCGAGCTGGAGCAGCGGCGCCGGAGGGGTGGAGACCGAGGTATCAGGCATGAGTGACTTCCCCCGGCACCCTGCGCGCTAGCCGCGCGGGACGCGGTCGAGCGTCATCGCGGCGAACAGGACGGTGAGGTAGATGAGCGAATAGAAGAACGTCTGGCGCGCCCAGGGCTTCCCGAGCCGGCGGAAGAAACCCCACGCCCCCAGGCCTAGGAAGCCCAGGCCCAGCACCACCGCCGCCGCCAGGTACCACGAGCCGGAGATGTTCAGCTGGAAGGGCAAGAGCGTCATCGGCACCAGCGCCACCAGGTAGAGCACCACCTGCGCGCGGCTGGACTCGTCCCCGCGCTCCAGCGGCACGGACTTGAGGCCCGCCGCCGCGTACTCCTCCTTGCGGAACAGGGCGATGGCGATGAAGTGCGGCATCTGCCACAGGAAGAGGATGGCGAAGAGCGCGAAGCCGCCCGCGTCCAACACGTTCGTCACCGCCGTCCACCCCATCAGCGGAGGCAGCGCGCCGGGCACCGCGCCCACCAGCATGGCGGCGGAGGTGCGCGCCTTGAGCGGCGTGTAGGCCAGCACGTAGCTGAGCAGCGCGAGCAGGCCCAGGCCCGCGGTGAGCAGGTTGGCGCCCAGCGCCAGCGCCGGCAGGGACACCGCCGCCAGGGAGATGCCGAACCACAGCGCCACCGACGGCTCCATCCGCCCCGAGGGCAGCGGCCGGTTGCGGGTGCGCGCCATGAACTGGTCGCTGTGCCGCTCCCAGTAGCAGTTGAGCGAGTTGGCCGCGCCCACCGTGCCGGCCGTGGCCAAGAGCGTCACCAGCGCGCGCACTGTGTTCAGCGGGCCGGGCGCCAGGAACATGCCGCCCGCCGTGGTGATGAGCACCAGGCTGGACAGCCGCGGCTTCGTCAGGGAGATCAGGTCGGACGCGGTCGTCGACAGGGACTCGGCACGCGCGCTCACACAGACTCCGGGGCAAGGCGCGACAGACGGGCTGCCGACGCGGGAACGGCCTTCCCATACAGGCACCACCGGGGGGTGGGCAAGGACACGGCACCCGGAGATGCCTCCGACGGACGGCTGCCCGCCAGGCATCCCCTCCGCCACGTGAGGCCGTCAGGCCCCGTCTCCTGGTGCGCTCGGGAAGGCAAACGTCCGGTGCATACCGCCCGCCGGAGGCACCTTCAACAAAGCAACGGGGCTGACCGCGCGTCGTGCTGCCCGCGCGCATCAGCCCCGCTTGTTGCTGCCCGGGCCCCGAAGGGAGCGCCGTGTCGTCTCAGCTCCCGGACAGCGCGCGGGCGGCGTTGGCGTGCTCGCCGCTCGGCTCGCGCTTCAGGTACTCCTGGGCCAGCATCTTCGCCTTGGGGCCCTGCTTGGCGTCCTTCGACAGCAGGGTGGCGTAGAAGTAGTAGGCCGGGCCGTAGCTCTCGTCGGCGTTGAGGGCGCGCTGGTACGTCTCGTCTGCCTTCGCCGCGTCACCCTTGCCCTGGTAGACGCGCGCCAGCTCGGTGAGGGCCATGGCCGCGCGGTCGGCCTGGCCGACGAACTCCTGGCTCGCCTTCTCCAGCTGCTCCTGCGCCTTCGCCCAGTCCGAGCGCTCGCGGTAGATGGCGCCCATGGCCAGCCGCGCCTCGGGGTTCTTCGCCTTCGGGTCCTTCACCGCGCGCTGGTACTGGGTGAGGGCCTCGTCCAGCTTGCCCTGGCGGCGGTACGCGTTGCCCAGCATGACGACGAGCTTGGGGCTGTCGCCCATCGTCTTGAGGGCCGTCACGAGCGCCTCGGCGGCTTCCTTCTCGCCGCCCTGCTTGCCCATGAGGGCCTTGGCCAGCTCGACGTGGAACTGGGCGCGCGTGCCGTCCACGCGGATGGCCTTGCGAATCTCCTCGGCGGCCGCGTCGAAGTTGTTCTCCGCCAGCAGCCGGCGGCCCTTGATGAGGTGCAGCTCCGGGTTCTGCTTGTCGAGCGCGAAGCCGGTCTCCTCGCTCTTGAGCATCTCCGCGCGCGCCTTGTCCTTGTCCAGCGGCACGCCGGTGGCCTCGGACAGCTTCTGCTGCACGTCCGGCTTCAGCTCCGCCATCTCCGCCGACACGCGGCTGATGAGCAGCGAGCGGGCCAGGTGCGCGGCGGCCAGCTGGCGCGGCGACGGCGGCGGGTCGGTCTCCAGCAGCTTCTTCAGCATGGTGTGGGCCAGCCCGTAGTTGGGCGAGTCCTGCTCCAGCATCAGCAGCGCGCGACCCAGCAGCGACTCCGGGTGGTCCTTCTCGTAGCGGAGCGCGAAGTCGTAGTTCTTCCAGGCGGTGTTGTCCTGGCCCAGGCGGCGGTACACGGCGCCCAGCCCCGCGTAGATGCGCGGGTCGTCCGGCGCCAGCACCTGCGCGCGCTCCAGGCTGTCCCGCCCGCGCTCCAGATCGCCGGCGTTCATCTGGATGAGGCCCTGCGTCAGGTAGAGCAGCGAGCTGGAGCGGCCCTGGGCGTCCAGCCCCTTCACCGTCTCCTCGAGCTTGCCCAGCGCTTCCTTGCCCTTGCCCCCGTACGTCTGGATGAGGGCCTCGGCGGCGATGAGGTGCGAGCTGACGTCCTTGCCCGCCTTGCCCGCGGCCAGGTGCTCCTCGGCCTTGCGGCGCGCATCGTCGCCGCCGCCGTGCTCACCCCAGCGGATGGCGTACGCGTAGGCCAGGTAGCCGTGCGCCACGGTGGAGTCGGAGTCCACCTCCAGCGCCTTGTCCGCCGCCTCACACGCCTTCTTGTAGCTGTCGAACGAGTCGCGCTTGAGCAGCTCGGTGGCCACGTCCAGCGTCTTCTTCAGCTCGCGGGCGCGCGCCTTCGCGTGCGACGAGTACCAGCCGTAGCCGATGGCGAACAGCGGGATGGCCACCAGCAGCGCCAGCGTCACCATCTTGCCGCCGCGGCCACCCGAGGCCGGGCGGCGGCGCGACGTCGAGGGCTCGTCGTCCTCGTCCTCGTCCACCTCTTCCACCACCACGGGCGCGCGGCGCGGCTGCGGCGCCGAACGGACCGCCGGGGCCTCCGCGCGGGCCGCGTTGGCACCGCCCGAGGAGCGCTGCTGCGGGGCGCCCGAAGTGGCCCGGGCCGTGGCGGAGGGCGAAGCCTGCGAGGCCCCCGTCGCCGCGACGCTCGCGAGGGCGGCGGCGGACTGCTGGGTGGCGGACGGAGGCGGCGGCGCGGCCGGCGTGAGCACCGGGGGCGCGGCCACGGGCGCGGGCGCCGCGGGCCGGGGCAGGTCGATCTTGTACTGCTGCAGGAGCGTCACGGTCTCCGGGTCACCCGGGTCCGCGCCGTACGCCTTGAGGAGGTTGGCCTTGCCGGGCTCCGTCTCGCCCGTCTTCAACTGGAGGGTGCCGGCCATCCGCAGCGCGGCCTTGTCCTCGGGCTGCACGGTGAGGGCGCCGAGCGCCTCTTCCAACGCCTTCTTGTCCTTGCCCTGCTCCGCGTAGACGCGGGCGAGCAGCAGGCGCGGGTCGGAGGCGTTCGGATGCGCCTTCACCCCCTTCTTGCAGACGACCATCGCCTCCATGAAGCGACCCATGCTCAGGTACGCCTCGGCGAGGGGTTTGTAGGCGGCGGACGAGGGGTCGGAAGCGAAGGCGTGCTCCAGCTTCGCGAGCTCTGCCGGGCTCAACGTCTTAGAGGGGGAGATAGACATTACCGGGGGCGTTGAAGCGGGCGGGAAGGTTACGCCTGAAACGAGGGGTTTTTATGGCATCCGCTGCGCGGCACGTCAATCGCAGGAATTATTGGCTGCGCCTTGCGCTTGACAGCATGAAAGGGGTCCGGTACTAGCCCGTTCCACTTCGTCGGCCCCAACGCCGCCGGGGCGCAGCAGGCGAGCAGTCAGCAGTCCGGTTGTGGGGGTGTAGCTCAGTTGGGAGAGCGTCGCGTTCGCAATGCGAAGGTCGTCGGTTCGATCCCGTCCACCTCCACCATGAAGAACCGAAGGGCCTCACGGGAAACCGTGAGGCCCTTTGCATTTGGGGCACTTCCCTCCATTTGCTGAATTGCAAAGCAGGCGGGCTTTGTTATCCGGAGTCGATGACCGACCCGTCCGCCTCCCTGTCGTTCTTCGCACGCTTCTGGCTCGCCTGGCTGTGCTTCTGGCGCTGCCTCGTGTCCCGCGAGTTCGCCCAGGCGGTGCTGCCAGCCAGCCGGGCCTACGACGCAGGCCAGCTCGCACAGCTCCCGGCCGGTGGCCCCGCGCCCGCCGCCCTGCCCAGGGAGCAGCCGAAGCCTGTAGCGGTGGCGGTGGTGAAGCCCCCCGAGCCGCCCCCCGCCCTGCCGCCCGAGCGTGAGCACGCCAGCGCCCTGTCCGTGCTGGGCATGCTCCAGCGCGAGGGCCGCTTCGTGGACTTCCTCCAGGAGAACGTGGCCGCCTTCTCGGACGCCGAGGTGGGGGCCGCGGCCCGCATCGTCCACGAGGGCTGCCGCAAGGTAGTGAACCAATACCTCACCCTCCAGCCGGTGCTGCCGCAGTCGGAGGGGGACGGCGTCCCGGTGCCCGCCGGCTTCGACGCCCAGCGCATCCGCCTCACCGGCAACGTGGCCGGCCAGCCTCCCTACAACGGGACGCTGCGCCATCACGGCTGGGTGACGACGGAAGTGAAGTTCCCCGCCGTGAGCCCGGCCATGGACCCGCGAGTGCTGGCGCCCGCGGAAGTCGAGCTCGCCTGAAGGAGTTCCCGTCCGATATGGCCCGCTATTCCATCGGCATCGACCTCGGCACCACGCACTCCGCGGTGTCCTACTTCAACCTCGAGGAGGGCAAGCCGCGGGGCCGTGCGCAGTCCATGCTGCCCATCCCCCAGCTCACCGCGCCCGGCACCGTGGAGGCGCGTCCGCTGCTGCCGTCCTTCCTCTACCTGCCCTCCGCGCAGGAGTTCCCCGCCGGCAGCCTCGGCCTGCCGTGGAACCCGGAGACGGGCACCATCGTCGGCGAGTTCGCCCGCACGCACGGCGCCAAGGTGCCCACGCGCCTCGTCTCCTCCGCCAAGAGCTGGCTGTCCCACCCGGGCGTGGACCGGCGCGCGGCGCTGCTGCCCTGGCAGGCGCCGGAAGAGGTGCAGCGCGTGTCGCCGCTGGATGCCTCCGCGCGCTACCTCCGCCACCTCAAGGAAGCGTGGGACCATACCTTCGCCCGCGCCAAGGAGGAGCACGGCAACGCGCTGGCCGAGCAGGACGTCATCGTCACCGTCCCCGCCTCCTTCGACGCGGCGGCGCGTGACTTGACGCTGGAGGCCGCCAAGGCCGCGGGGCTCCAGCACATCACCCTGCTGGAGGAGCCCCAGGCCGCGCTCTACGCGTGGCTGGAGGCCATGGGGGAGAACTTCCGCAGGCAGGTGCAGCCCGGCGAGGTCATCCTCGTGGTGGACGTGGGCGGCGGCACCTCGGACTTCTCCGTCATCACCGTGAGGGACCGCGAAGGTGACCTGGAGCTGCTGCGCGTTGCGGTGGGCGACCACATCCTGCTCGGCGGCGACAACATGGACCTGGCGCTGGCGCACACGCTCAACCAGCGCCTGGTGGCCGAGGGCAAGAAGCTGGACGCGTGGCAGTTCAACGCCCTCACCTACGGCTGCCGGCACGCGAAGGAGACGCTGTACGGCGACCCGTCCATGGAGAAGGCGCCCATCTCCATCCCCGGCCGCGGCTCGTCGCTCATCGGCGGCACGCTGCGCACGGAGCTGACGCGCGAGGAGCTGGACCGCGTCCTCACCGACGGCTTCTTCCCGGTGACGCCCGTCACCGAGCTGCCTCGCACCGCGCGCCGCACCGGCCTGGCGCAGATGGCGCTGCCCTACGCGCAGGACCCGGGTGTGTCCCGGCACCTGGCGGCCTTCCTCACCCGGCAGGCACAGGCGCTCGCGGCCAGCTCGGACGCGCCGGTGGACGTGAGCGGCAAGGCCTTCCTCCACCCCACCGCGGTGCTCTTCAACGGCGGCGTCTTCAAGGCCGGCCCGCTGAAGGCGCGTGTCATGGAGGTGCTCAACGAGTGGCTCGAGGCCGACGGCGGACAGCCGGCCAAGGAGCTGGAGGGCGCGGACCTGGACCTCGCCGTGGCGCGTGGCGCCGCGTACTACGGCTGGGTGCGCCAGGGCCACGGCCTGCGCATCCGCGGCGGCACCGCCCGCGCCTACTACGTGGGCGTGGAGACGGCGATGCCCGCGGTGCCCGGCATGGAGCCGCCCGTGAAGGCGCTGTGCGTGGCCCCCTTCGGCATGGAGGAAGGCACGCAGGCAGACGTGCCTCCGCAGGAGTTCGGCCTCGTCACTGGCGAGCCCACCAGCTTCCGCTTCTTCTCCTCGTCCGTCCGCCGCGACGACAGGGTGGGCGAGATGCTGGAGGACGTGGACGGCGCGCTGGCCGACGGTGCCCTGGAGGAGCTGGCGCCGATTGAGACCACCATGCCCGGCCAGCCCTCGGCCTTCGGGGATTTGACGCCCGTCAACCTCCAGGCGGCGGTGACGGAGGTGGGCACGCTGGAGCTGCGCTGCCTGCAGAAGGACGGCCCGGGGCGCTGGAAGCTGGAGCTCAACGTCCGCATGAAGGAGTAGAAAGCCGTCCGTCAACCGGAGGTGTATGCGAATCGTCGGAATCGACCTGGGAACCACCCACTGCGCGGTGGCGTCCGTGGACCCCTCGAAGGGCGCGGGCGCCCCCGTGGAGGACTTCCCGATTCCCCAGCTCGTCCGGCAGGGAGAGGTAGCCCCCCGCGCGCTGCTGCCCTCCACCGTGTACGTGCCCGCAGGCCAGGAGCTGGCCGCCGAGTCGCTGAAGCTGCCCTGGGGCGATGACGGCGGCCCGTGGGTGGTGGGCGAGCTGGCGCGCTGGCAGGGCGCCCGCGTGCCGGGCCGCCTCGTCTCCAGCGCCAAGAGCTGGCTGTGTCACCCGGGCGTGGACCGCTCCGCGCCCATCCTCCCGTGGGGCGCTCCGGCGGACGTGCAGAAGCTCTCGCCGGTGGACGCCAGCGCCCTCCTGCTGACGCACATGGCGCGCGCCTGGGACTTCGCCCACCCGGACGCGCCGCTGTCCAAGCAGGAGGTGGTGATTACCGTTCCCGCCTCCTTCGACGAGGCCGCGCGTGCCCTCACGGTGAGCGCCGCGCGCAAGGCGGGGCTGGAGAAGTTCACCCTGCTGGAGGAGCCACAGGCGGCCTTCTACGACTACACCGCGCGCCACCGGACGGACCTGGAGCAGACGCTCTCCAACGTGCGGCTGGTGCTGGTGGTGGACGTGGGCGGCGGCACCACGGACTTCACGCTGGTGCACGCGGGCGTCTCGCCGGAAGGGCCCATGTTGCGGCGCCTCGCGGTGGGCGACCACCTGATGCTGGGCGGCGACAACATGGACGCCGCCCTGGCCCGCCGCGTGGAGGAGAAGCTCTTCACCGACGGCCGGCGCCTGTCCGCCACGCAGTGGACGCACGCCATCCAGGCCGCGCGCACCGCGAAGGAGGCGCTGCTGGGCAATGAGCCTCCGGAGAAGTACGGCGTCTCGCTGGTGGGCGGGGGCAGCCGGCTCTTGGGCGGCACGCTGTCCACGGAGCTGCTGCGCGACGAGGCGCACGCCCTGGTGCTGGACGGCTTCTTCCCGGCCTCTGCCCCCACCGAGCGCCCGCGCCGCGCCGCGCGCATGGCGCTCCAGGAGCTGGGCCTGCCGTACGTGCAGGACCCGGCGGTGACGCGGCACCTGGCGGCCTTCCTCGCGCAGCACGCGGCGGCGGGCTTCGCGGCGCTGGGCGAGGCAGCTCCGGCCGAGGGCGCCCTGCCCCGCCCCGACGCCATCCTCCTCAACGGCGGCGTCTTCAACTCACCCCAGATTTCCGAGCGGCTCGTGCAGGCGCTCTCCGCGTGGTGGCCCGGCGCGCCGCGCATTCCCCTGCTGCGCCACACCTCGCTGGAGCTGGCGGTGGCGCGCGGCGCGGCGTACTACGGTCTGGTGCGGCGCGGGCATGGCCTGCGCATCGGTGGTGGCGCGGCGCGCGCGTATTACGTGGGCCTGCAGCGGCCGGCGGACAGCGCGGAGCAGCCGGCGCTGTGCCTCATCCCCCGCGGCTTCGAGGAGGGCCAGAAGGTGGACCTGGGCGAGCGCCCCTTCACGCTCACCCTCGGGCGGCCGGTGCAGTTCCAGCTCTACTCCACGACGAGCGACCGCATCGACAAGCCGGGAGACCTCGTCCCGCTGGCGGAGGACTTGAAGCCCCTGCCGCCCATCCACACGCTGCTCAAGGGCGCCACCGGCAAGGTGGCGGAAGTCCCCGTGCACCTGCAGGCCGCGCTGACGGAGATTGGCACGCTGGAGCTGTACTGCGTCTCCAACGTGGCGGACGAGCGCTGGCGGCTGGAGTTCGAGCTGCGCGGCACCGGCGGCTCGCACGAGCTGACCGTCACCGAGTCCATGCCCGCGCGCTTCGTCGAGGCGAAGGACAACATCGAGCGCGTCTACGGCAACAAGCCGCTGCCCATCGGCCCCAAGGACGTGAAGCAGCTGGGGCGCACGCTGGAGAAGGCGCTGGGCCCGCGCGAGACGTGGCGCGTGCCGGTGCTGCGCGAGATGTGGAGCACCCTGTACGCGGGCGCCAGCAAGCGGCGGCGCACGGAGGACCACGAGCGCGTCTTCTACAGCCTCACCGGCTTCTCGCTGCGTCCGGGCTTCGGCTACCCGCTGGACGGCTGGCGCTCGGAGCAGACCTTCAGCCTCTTCGACGCGCTGGTGCAGCACCACTCGGACAAGGCGGTGTGGACGGAGTTCTGGGTGATGTGGCGCCGCATCGCCGGCGGCCTCACCGAGGCCCAGCAGCAGAAGCTGTACGCGTACCTCCAGCCGCACCTGGCGCGGAAGGTGCCGCCGGACGCGCCGCCCGCGGGGAAGCTCAAGGGCATCCAGCCGGAGGGGCTGGAGGAGATGGTCCGCACCGTGGCCTCGCTGGAGCACCTGTCGCCCGGGGACAAGTCCGAGGTGGGCAGGTGGATTGCCGCGCGACTGAAGGCCGAGGCGAAGTCCGGCGGCCCCTGGGCCTGGGCCCTGGGCCGGCTGGGCGCGCGCGTGCCGCTCTACGGCAGCAGCCACAAGGTGGTGGACGTGGAGACGGCGGAGGCGTGGCTCACGCTGCTGCTCGACATGGACCTGAAGAAGATTGACGGCGCCCCCTTCGCGGCGGCGCAGCTGGCCCGGCTCACCGGGGACCGCACGCGGGATTTGGACCCCGCCCTGCGCGAGCGCACCGCCCGGGAGCTCGTCGCGGCGAAGGCGGCCGAGGCCTGGCTGCGCATGGTGCGCGAGGTGGTGGCGCTGGACGCGGCGGACGAAGCCCGGGCGCTCGGCGACACGCTGCCCGCCGGACTCCGGCTGTCCTGAGGCGTCTTCCGGGCGTCGCAACCGGCGAGGTCGCGATCATCCCGGTCAGATCCCTCCCGTCAGGTCGGCCGGGAGGGCCGCCCCTCGGGAGCGTGGCTCAGCGGTGGATCAGCTCAGCCCTGCGCCGCGGCGGGCGCAGCGGCCGTCTCGGCGTCATTCGCCTTGGCGACGACCTGGAGCACGGGCGCGGCGGCCTCGGGGGCCTTCGCGTCGGCCTCCTTGCCGGCCTTCGCCTTCTTGGAGCCCGCGCCCGAGCGGCAGGTGCGGCACCAGGGCTGGTTACGGATGGCGCCATCCGCCATCTTCCGCAGGCCGAACTGGGCCAGCGGCTTCAGGGTCCGGCACTTGATGCACATCAGCGAGATGAGCACCTCGTGGCCGTCCGCGTCGTAGACGGCGGACTTGCGCCGCTTGCGCGGCTGGCCCTGCCCCGGTTCACGCTGCTTGGCCTTGTCAGGCGCAGGCGGCGCCATCATCGGGGTCACTTTGTAGAGCATGTCAGTCCCTCCCACTCACGCGCGCCAGCACTCGCAGGCCCAGGCAAAGGGCCACCTCGGTTCAGTCGCTCGCAGGCCCTAGACTAGGGACTCTTCCTCCCGTTGAAAACTGATCCAAGGCCGAAAAATCGGGCCCTGGCGCGTTTCCGCTGATCTTACGCCGGGTTGGCTCTCCTCGTTCAGTCCCAGCGGATCACACAGGGACTGAATTTTCGGCCCGGGCTCCCTCAGCGCACCGCGCCGGGACAGGCCGCGACACCGGTGTAGCGCACGCGACCCACCGGGGGCACGGGGAGGACTCCCCCCCGCGCCTTCCCGTAGGCGATGACGGTGTCGCGCAGGTCCATGCCGCGCACCGGCGTGAGGTCCACGCGTTCGGGGGGCAGCGTCCGGATGAGGGGCGCCAGCCCGTCTCCGCCACGGGCGAGGAAGTCCGGCAGGGCCACCCGGTACGTCTTCCCCGGCTCCAGCGCCCCGCCTCCCGCCAGCGTCGCGCGCTGCAGCCGCTGGGGCCCCGGGCAGTTCGCCAGCGTCAGCTCCAGCCCGGAGACGGGGAAGACGGCGCCCCGGTCCGTGGCATGGGCCAGCTCCAGCAGGCGCCGCAGCTCCGCGCCGCTGAGCTGGAGCACGGCCACGGTGTTGTCGAAGGGCAGCACCTCGTACAGCTGGCCGAAGGTGAGCGGGCCCGCTGAGAGGTCCGCGCGGAGGCCGCCGGGGTTCATCACCGCCACGTCCGCGCGGGCCGCGTCGCGCAGGGCGTCCGCGAGGAGGTTGCCCAGCGCGCTCTCCTGGGCGTAGCCACGCGTCAGGGGCGCGGCGGCGGAGATGCCGAGCGGGTGCAGCTGCGTCTCCCGCGCCGTCTTCAATGCCGGCGCCAGCAGCTGCTCCACCTGGGCGTCGGGCACCACCGGCGCGCCGAGGAAGGTGGCCTGCACCAGCTTCACCTCCGCCTGCTCCTTCAGCTTGCGCCCGTCACACGTGCCGCTGGCCGTGTCCACCTTCGCGCAGAGGGGAATCGACGCCTGGAGGCGGGTGCGCTCCGGCAGCACGCGGCGGCCCGCCGGGTCCACGTACAGCTCCACCACGCCCAGCGAGCGCGCCATGCCCGACGTCTCGATGACGGGCACGCCGCCGTAGAAGACGCCCAGGGCCTGGTGCGTGTGCCCGGCCACCACCGCGTCCACCATGCCCGGCGGCAGCCCATCCAGCATGTCGAGAATCTCCGAGTCGCCCCTGTCACAGCGGGACGTGTCGCGCGGATTCGTCACGTCCGGGCACTTGCCGCCCGCGTGCGCCACGACGATGACCACCTCGGCGCCGCGCGCGCGCAGGGAGCGGGCCGCTTCCAGGGCGGCGGGCGCCAGCGGCAGGAAGCGCAGCGACGCCACGTTGACGGGGTTGGTGGCCTCCGGCGTGGACTCGGTGGTGAGCCCCAGGAGCCCCACCTTCACGCCCTTCACCGTGACGAGCGCCGTGCCGTCATTGCCCATCCACGCCGGGCGCTGGCCGGTGGCCGCCTCGCGCAGGTTGGCGGACAGCAGGGGGAAGCGCGCCTGGGCGACGCGGGCCTTGAGCGCGCCCAGCGAGTCCTCGCCCGGGCCCTTCGCCATGGTGCCCGGCCCCACGGGGCCGTAGTCGAACTCGTGGTTGCCGATGGCCGCCGCCGTGACACCCAGGTGGTTGTACACGTCGACGACGATGGCGCCCTCCGTGAGGTTGGAGGGCAGCGTGCCCTGGAAGAGGTCCCCGCCATCCACCAGCAGCACCCCGCCCGGGTTGTCCGCGCGCAGCCGTGCCACGTAGGCCGCGAGCGTGGCCGCCCCACCCTCCTCCACCACCTGCCCGTCCTTCAGGACGGTGCGGCCGGGCTCCACGTGGCCATGGAGGTCATTGAGCCCCACCAGCGTGAGGCGCACGGGCTGCGCCGACGCGGCGCTCGCGGTGGAGCCGACGCCGTCAGGCGTGGACGTGGGAGGGGTGCTGGCGCAGGCGGCGATGACAGCCGCCAGCGCGACGAGGACGGGGCGCGGGGAACGCATGGAGCCGCGCACTTCAGCGCGGCACGCGCCCCCTGGCAACGCGCTTTCAGCTCCGGCGCCGCCGTCCGGCCAGCGCCAGGGCAAGCAGCCCGAGCAGCGCCGAGGCGGGCACCGAGGCCGTGGCGCACGAGCAGCCGCTGTCGTCCTCGTCCTCGCCACCGCCGGGCACCGGCAGCGGCTGGGGCTGGACGTCGGGACCGGCATCGTTTCCACCCGTCCCCGCATCCGTCCCGCCATCGGTGGCCTGCAGCGTGTCGACGCGCAGCGGCGGGCTGAAGGCGTTCGCCACCGCCGACCAGCGCACCAGCTTCAGGTTGTCCGGACCGTTGACGCCGTCGTGCGCGACGAAGAGCCCATCCGCGAAGTCCGGCCCCACCGGACGTGACGACACCGCCAGGGCGACCGGGTCATCCACCGCGTCGACGCCGCCGTCCGCCACCACCAGGAACTTGCCCACCAGGGCCTCGGAGCGGCGCTCGAACACGGCGAACGCGCCCGACGCCGTGTCCGCGACGAGGATGTAGCCCTCGCCATTGCGCGCCCGGTACAGGCTCACCCGGCCCACGTCGGTGCTGAGCGTGTTTCCCACCGAGGCAATCTGCGTGCGCGTCTGGCCTCCATCCGTCTCGGCGGAGTAGCGCCACAGGCCCTGCCCCTCCTCGGTGACGAACAGCCGGCCGGACTCCTCGTCCGCCACCACGCCCGCGATGCCGCCTCCCGCCGTGGCGAGCACGCGCGCGGGGGTGGCCGTCAGGCCGCCGTCCGTGCCCGTCAGCTCGAACTGCTCGAGCCTGCCGCCCTGGGTGCCCGCGAAGACGAAGAAGCGGCCCGAGGTGGGGCTGCGGTAGAGCGCCACCGTGGCGTACTGCGTACCGGTGAGGAAGCCCGCGTTGCCGATGCGCACGACCCGGTCCGCGCCCGTCGGGTCCAGCCGGTACGCCCCCAGCCCGTTGAAGTTGGGGTTCGCCGTCACCACCAGCGTCCGGGAGCCCCCTCCCAGGGGGAAGTCGTCGTGCAATGCCACGCCGAGGGCCGGCCCATCCGGCAGCTCCGCCTCGACCTGCGTCCCGTCCACCCCGAAGGTGACCAGGCCCGCGTTGACGTTGTCATAGGCGCTGATGAGGAGGCTGGCCCCACCGTCGGCCGGGTTCACCCAGAGCGCGACGTCGCGCAGCGCCCCGGCGACGGTGCCCGGGTCCGGCTGCGTCTCCCGGACAGGCGCCACGGACACGGAAACGGGCTGTGCGGACACGGTCGCACTCGCGAGCAGCGCCGCCAGGGCCAGGAAGAATGGGTTGCGCATGACCGGCTCCTCGCTCATCTGGGAAACGCCTACCTTGTCACGGGGGGTGTGCCTTTCAAGTACGAAGGCACAGGCAACGGTTGGCTACTGGTGACCGCCTCGGGTACAACGCGCCGTCCTCCAGCAAACATAGAAAAAGACCATGGCGACCAAGCGCGCACTGATTACGGGCATCACGGGGCAGGACGGCAGCTACCTCGCGGAGCTGCTGCTCTCGAAGGGCTACGAGGTGCACGGCATGGTGCGCCGCTCTTCGGAGGAGAAGTTCGAGCGCATCCAGCACCTGCACGGGAAGATTCAGCTCCACCAGGGCGACCTGCTGGACCAGTTCTCGCTCGCGGCGCTGTTGAATCTGGTCAAGCCGGACGAGGTCTACAACCTGGCGGCGCAGTCCTTCGTGCCCACCAGCTGGAACCAGCCCGTGCTCACCGGCGAGTTCACCGCGCTGGGCGTGACGAAGATGCTGGAGGCCATCCGCCACACCCGCCCGCAGGTGCGCTTCTACCAGGCGTCCTCCAGCGAGATGTTCGGCAAGGTGCTGGAGGTGCCGCAGACGGAGGAGACGCCCTTCTACCCGCGCAGCCCGTACGGCGTGGCGAAGGCGTACGGCCACCACATCACCGTCAACTACCGCGAGTCCTTCAACCTGTTCGCGGTGAGCGGCATCCTCTTCAACCACGAGTCCCCGCGTCGCGGCCTCGAGTTCGTCACGCGCAAGGTCACGTACAACGTGGCGCGCATCAAGCTGGGCCTCCAGGACAAGCTGCCCATGGGCAACCTGGACGCCAAGCGCGACTGGGGCTTCGCGGGCGACTACGTGGACGCCATGTGGCGCATGCTCCAGCAGCCGGAGCCGGACGACTACGTGGTGGCCACCAACGAGACGCACACCGTGCGCGAGCTGGTGGAGATTGCCTTCGGCCGCGTGGGCCTGGACTACCAGAAGTACGTGCACATCGACCCGGCCTTCGTGCGCCCCGCCGAGGTGGACCTGCTCATCGGCGACTACGCCAAGGCGAAGGCGAAGCTGGGCTGGGAGCCCACCGTGCGCTTCAAGCAACTGGTGGAGATGATGGTGGACGCCGACCTGGAGCGGCTGAAGGCGGGGCAGAAGTAGATGCGCATCCTCGTCACTGGAGCGGACGGCTTCGTCGGCCGGCACCTGTGCGCCCTGTTGCGCGCCGCCGGTGACGACGTCGTCGAGGCCCACGGGCCGCGCGGGGAGGGCATCAGCAGCAGCGCCCTCCACTTCGACGTGGCCAACGAGGCCGCGATGAAGACCGCCATCGCCGAGGCGAAGCCCGAGGGTGTCATCCACCTGGCGGGCTTCAGCTCGGTGGCCAAGAGCCACAACAACCCCTCGCGCGTGTTCGCGGTGAACACGATGGGGGTGGTGCACCTGCTCACGGCGCTGCGCGACACCGCGCCGAAGACGCGGGTGGTGCTGGTGGGCTCGGGCGAGGTGTACGGCCCGGTGCCCGAGGGCACGCGCGCCACCGAGTCCACGCCCGCCGTCCCCCTGAGCCCCTACGCGGCCTCCAAGTCCGCGGCGGAGCTGGCCGGCGTGCAGTTCCACCGCAGCTACGGGCTGGAAGTCGTCATGGCCCGGCCCTTCAACCACCTGGGCGCGGGGCAGGACCCTACCTTCGTGGTTCCCTCCTTCGCCTCGCAGATTCGCGCGATTGGCCTGGGCACGGTGGACCCGGTGCTCCGCACGGGCAACCTGGAGGCGGTGCGTGACTTCTCCCACGTGCGCGACGTGGTGGAGGCGTACCGGCTGCTGCTCGTGAAGGGCGAGCCCGGGCAGGCGTACAACATCTGCAGCGGCGAGGGACGCACCATCCGCAGCCTGCTGGAGGAGATGCTGACGCTGGCCGGCGTGAATGCGCGGATTGAATTGGACCCCGCGCGCTTGAGGCCCTCGGACATCCCGAGCCTCGTCGGCGCACCGGACAAGCTGCGGGCGCTGGGCTGGGCGCCGAAGCTGACGGTGACGGACGCGCTGCGTGACGTGCTGGGTCCCAAGGTGCCGGCGCGGGCCTCGTAGAACGGGGGCCGGGTCGTCAGCGCGCAGCCCCTTCTGATATTCCTGGGGGATGCACGAAGGCGCCTACAAGTTCGTGGCTCGCGCTGTCATGCAGCTCGAGCCACGCAAGCAGGTCCTGGAGCTTGGCAGCCGGACGGTGGCGGGCAACTGGCCCTACTCCGGCTCCATCCGGCCACTGTTCCCCGGCTCCGAGTACGTCGGCGTGGACATCGCCCCCGGTGAGAACGTGGACTTCATCGGGGACGCCGCCACCTGGCGCCCGGAGCCCTTCCGCCAGTTCGACACCGTCGTGTGCACCGAGACGCTGGAGCACACGCCGGAAGCCGAGCGCATCTGCCACAACGCGCTGGCCATGCTCGAAGTCGGCGGGGTGCTCATCCTCACCGCCGCGGGAGTCGGGCGCGCGCCGCACTCGGCGGTGGATGGGCAGGGGCTGCGGCCCGGCGAGTACTACCGCAACGTCAACCGCGAGCAGCTCCAGCAGTGGCTGAAGCCCTTCGGCTTCGCGATGATTGATACGGCCACCACGCCGGGGGACATCTACGCCCTCGCCGTGAAGCTGGGACCCGGGACGTGAAGGTCGGCGTCACGGCGGTGATGGTCGCGTACCACAACGAGGAGTTGGCCCTGACGCGCCTGCTGCGCGACCTCATGCCGTCGCTCCTCCTGTACCGCGGCGTCCTCGATGCGGAGCTCATCGTCGTCGACAACAGCGAGAAGCCACAGCCCCGGCTGGCCGAGGCGGTGCGCGACAACGGCACCTTCCCCGCGAAGTACATCTGGAGCGAGGGACGCAATCTCTACTACGGCCCGGCGATCAACCTGGCCGTGAAGGCCGCGGCACACCCGTTCCTGGTCTACGTCTGCGCCAACCACGGCCGCATGCTGGACCCGACGTGGCTGTGGGACATGCTCGAGCCGATGGTGAACGACGCGAGCGGCAAGGTGGCCCTCACCGGCTCCCACTACGCGAGCGGGCCTCCGTCCAAGCTCGGCTTCCCGGAGTCACTGCCGCGCCTCCACATCCAGGGGGGCCTCTTCGCCGGGAGGACCGAGGTGCTGGCGAAGTACCCGTACCCCGACGGCGAGTTCGCGCACTGGAGTTCCGACATCTACCAGTCCTTCCAGCTCCTCCAGCAGGGCTACCGGCTGGTGGACGTGCCCACCGTCAAGTCGGTGTGGCGTGAGCGGGTGAAGGGCGGTCAGTACAAGTTCATTCACGACGAGGGCTGAGCCACCGCGCCGACGAGCCGCTCCAGCTCCTCCTCCGTGTTGTAGTAGTGCACCGAGGCGCGGAGCATCTCGCCCAGCCCGCGCGCCTCCATGTCGAGCCGCGTGGACGGGCGCCGCGTCACCGACACGTTGATGCCCTGGGCGAGCAGCCGCTGCCGGACGACATCGGGCGCCTGGCCTTCGACGGTGAAGGTGACGATGCCGCACTTCACCTGGCCCACGTCGCGCACGATGACGCCGGGGACGTCGGCGAGCCGGACGCGCAGACGCTCCGCGAGGTGGCGGATGCGCTCCCAGATGGCCTCCACACCCCAGCCGAGCGCGTAGTCGACGGCGACGCCGAGGCCGAGCTTCCCGGCGATGTTGCTCTCCCAGCTCTCGAAGCGCCGCGCGTCCGGGCGCAGCGTGTAGCCGTCCGCGGATGTCCAGGGCGCCGCGTGGTGGTCGAGCATGGGAGGTTCGAGCCGCTCGAGCAGCGCCTTGCGGACGTAGAGGAAGCCCGTGCCGCGCGGGGCGCGGAGGAACTTGCGGCCCGTCGCGGACAGGAGGTCGCAGCCGAGCGCCTCGACGTCGATGGGCAACTGCCCGGCCGTCTGGCAGGCATCGAGCAGGAAGGGCACGCCGGCCAACCTGGCGATGCGGCCGATGGCGGCCGCCGGATTCACCAGGCCCCCGTTGGTCGGGATGTGGGTGACGGAGATGAGCCGGACGCGGGCGTCCATCATCGACTCCAGCGCGGAGATGGACAGCTGGCCATGCGCGTCGTTCGGGACGACCTCCACGACGGCTCCCGTGCGGCGGGCGACCTGGAGGTAGGCGACGTAGTTCGCGGCGTACTCGGCGACGCCGGTGAGGATGCGGTCCCCGGGGCGGAAGTCCTGGGCGAGGCCATAGAAGGCCATGTCCCAGGCGACGGTGGCGTTCTCGACGACGGCGACCTCCTCGCGCGACGCGTGCAGCAGCGCGGCGATGGAGTCATAGACGCGCTCCAGCCTGTCGCGGGCCGCGTCCTCGGCCTCGTAGCCGCCGATGCGGGCTTCCAGTTGGAGGTGCGCCATCACCGTGTCGAGCACCGGCTGGGGCGGCAGGCTCGCACCGGCGTTGTTGAAGTGTGCGACGTGGGCGGTCCCCGGTGTCTCGGCGCGGGCGCGGGTGACGTCGATGCTCATGTGGGGCTCCTCGGGTCTCGGCCTGGATGTGCCGCAAGTGTGCCGCGCGGAGCTGGAATGCCAAGCCAGAAGGGGTGCGCTGTCCTGTCGCCTACTCGCGCAGGAGCGCTTCGAGGGAGGCGGGTGCATCCGGTGTGCGTGCCTGGATTCCGGCCAGGGACCGGTAGAACGGCGACAGCGGCCTGCGGGGCAGCAGCCGGGGGCGGACCGTGCGCAGCCGCTCCACCAGCAGCGGCCAGCCCGGCGTGTCACGCTCCGCGTCCGCTCTGCGTGCGAGTGCCCGGAGCGCATCCAGAGTTGCTGGAGACAGCGGTGCACGCCGGCAGAAGTCGTCCAGGCCACGAGCGAACTCCAGCACGGCTGCGCCCCTGGGCGGAGGCCCGTCTCCGAGCATCCAGCGCGCGACGGGGAGCGCATCCTCGGGCAGGACGGTGACCGGGGCGTGGAGCCGCGACAACTCGGCCGCGAGACGTGCGCGCAGGGCGTTCACCGCGACCTCCAGCGCACGTCGGGTATGCGTGGCCGGAGCGTCATGGAGCAGCGTCTCCACACGCGACAGCAGCTCGACCGCCTCGCGCGCAAGGCACGCCTTCAGCCCGCGCACCTCCGCGAGCGCAGCGCGCAACCGGGGCAACATGGCGACGAGGACCTCCGCGTCCACTCCCGTCACGTACGCCGCCGCGTCCTCGACTGTCACGGGAGTGTCCTCGGCCATCACCGGGCCGAGGACGCGAATGAGCTCATCCCGGAAGCGTGGGTCGACGTCATCGTCCGCGTCGACCGCGGCTTCGAACAGCGCGGCAGTGAGGCGCAGCGCCTCGGGCCCCGCGCCACGAGGGAGCGCCCGGAGCGCTTGCAGGAGTTCCAACCTTGCCGCCTCGACCACCCGACCTCCAGAAATCAAACCGGGCCTAACGAATGGCCGCGCACCTCCGCGAGAAGCACGGAGGTGCAGGGCTTTCACATCCGCGACGTCATGCGATTCGCGGGAACCGCCTCCCCTTCGGAAGGAGGACTCGCGGAATGAACGTTCCTTCCGCGCCTGCCCGCGGCCGGACGAGGCGCGTCCCGCTGATTCCATGCGAGCTCCCGCGACCTGAATCAGGCCTCCTTGCGGCCGTTCTCCACGCCGTTGCCACCCTGCGGCTTCGTGGGGCGCTGCAGCACCTGGGGCGCCGCCCCGTTCTGGAGCACCCGCGCCATCAGCGCGCCGAGCAGTCCCTGCCCTCCCCCGCCGCCGTCCTGACCGAGCGCGATTTCCGGCACCAGCTTCACCCCATGCTGCGCCAGCACCGTGGCCAGCTGCACCGCGGTGAACGCCTGGGCGCCGAGCGCCGCCACACCGGTGCGATACGCCTCCGCCTTCGCATCACCGACGAGCCGCGTCGCGTCCGCCTCCGCGCTGCCGTGCAGCCGCTTCGACTCGGCCTCGGCCTCCGCGCGCTGCCGCATGCCATGCGCCTCCGCATCCGCGCGCTGCCTCAAGCCGTGCGCCTCCGCGTCCGCGTGCAGCCGCGTACGGGCGGCCTCGCCCTTGGCCGTCTCCGCCGCCGCGAGGGCACCCTTCTCGCTGATGGCGACCATCTGCTCGCTGCGCACCACCTCGCCCTGCATGTTCGCCACCGCCGTCGCGCGCTCCAGCTCACGGCGTCGGACCTGGGCCTCGCGCTGCACCTCGAACGTCACCTGGAGCTCCTCGGCAATCTTCCGGTCCGTCTGCGTCTTCATCAGCTCGCCGGGCGGCTGGATGTCACCGATGAGCGTGTCGATGCACTCCACGTCGTATGCCCCCAGCGCGCCGTGGATGGCCTCGTACGCCTCGCGCTGGCGCTCGGTGCGCGCGGAGAGGAACTCGAGGACCGACACCTGCTGCGCGGAGTTCCGGAAGTAGTTGGCCACCGTGGGCTGCAGGACGTGGTCGACCAGGTTCTGCATGGAGCCCACGCGCGAAATCACGCGCGGCGCCTGCTTCATGCTGATGTGGATGATCTGCGACACGTCGAGCGTGAAGCTGAAGCCGTCGCGCGAGCGCACCGTGATGGGGCTGAGCTTCTCGTCGTACTTGTGCTGCTCCGTGCGCTGCGCCCAGTTGAGGACGATGTTCGTCGTGGGCACCAGCTCCACCTTCATCACCCGCGTGTTGAGCGGGTGCTTGCCGGGCAGCAGCGGCTCGATCCACACGCCCTTGCGCCCGCGCTCCACGAGGTCGCCATGGGTGAACTCGTCCCCGGACACGTCCAGGTGCTCGCGGCCCACGTAGCTGACGACGACGCCCACGTAGCCGATGGGCACCTCCGTCATGGGAATCTGCTCCACCTTCACGAACCACGGGTTGAGGTTCCACGAGCCCGACAGCAACACCTGCTCCTGGAGGCCGCGGCAGCCGCCCGCGTCGAGGAAGCGCTGGGCGCTCTGGAACGAGTCATGCCCTTCCACCGGCGAGCCGGCGAGGTCCCCGGCGGGAATGGGGCGGCCATCCAGCGTCGTCACGATGCCCACCTTGTCGGGGCCTACGCTGAAGATTTCGAGGTCCTCCTCGGACATGTCGAAGGCCTCGGCGTTCTCCGGCGTGATGACGTTGAACAGCGAGGGGTTGATGCGGTACGTGCCCGCGGTGAGGAAGGCGAGCTGACGGCCCTTCTGCCCACCGCCGTCGAGGAACGCGCGCGCATCCTGGTAGTTGTCGCAGGCCACCTCGCAGCCGAGGATGTTCCCGGGCGGGATGGGCGCGCCGCCGTTGGCGACGACGAGCGCGATGTGCCCCTGGCGCACCACCACCACCGGGACGCGCGTCACCTTGAAGCGCCAGAACGGGTAGCCGAAGTGCCAACCCGGCGGGAGCATCTCCGCCTGGTAGCCGGCTTCGCCCTCCAGCGCGACCAGCCGTCCGGGCGGCAGCGGCGCGCCGTACTTCTTGATGACCAGCCCCGACTCGTCCTCGCCGATGACCTGCAGGCCGCTGAACACGTAGACCGCGCCAACGCCCAGCAGCAACCCGACCACGGCCAGAACCACGATGTATTCCATGAGGCCCTTCTCCTGCCGCCCGCGGGAGTGCGGGAGTGCCCCCCTCCACTGCACGCCCCCTGCCAGGGCCAAGTGTCCGGAACTGCTGGAGCGGTGTTTCCCGGCCACGATTCAAATCATGCGGTTTCCGTGTTTGATTCGTGGGATGCGGACTCTCCACTGGAAGGGCCCGGCCCCGGAGCGGGCCCTGGTGCAGCGCTTGAATGACGCCGGCTGGCGGCTTGGAGGCACCGAGCCGCGAGTGACGGTGGTGTGCTCGGTGCAGCCGCGGTTGGCGGGTCCGCCGAAGTCGGGGCCCTGGGTGTGGCTGTGCGAGAAGCCGCTGCCCGTCGACGCGCTCCGGCTGGCCGTGGAGCAGGGCGCCGTGGACGTGCTCTGGAAGGGCGCGCGCGACTGGGAAGAACGGCTGTTGCGGCGGCTCGAGGAGAGCCTCGTGGAGACTCCGGCGCCGCGCGTGCCGGAGACACTCATCGCGCACAGCGCGGCGGCCAGGGCGCTGCTCGCCCAGCTCGCGCAGGCTGCTCGCACGTCGATGCCGGTGCTGCTCACGGGGGAGACGGGGACGGGCAAGGAGGTGGCCGCGCGGCTCATCCACGAGTGGTCCGAGCGGCGCTCGCGCACCTTCGTGCCCATCAACTGCGCGGCCATCCCCAACGAGCTGATGGAGGGCGAGCTCTTCGGCTATGCGAAGGGCGCGTTCTCCGGCGCCGTGCACGGGTATGACGGCCTGGTGTCCGCGGCCGAGGGCGGCACGGTGCTGCTGGACGAGATTGACGACACGCCGCACGCGCTCCAGTCGAAGCTGCTGCGGGTGCTGGAGGACCGGGTCATCTCGCGCCTGGGAGAGAATGCGTGGCGCAAGGTGGACTTCCGAATCCTCGCGGCGACCAACCGTGACTTGAAGCAGCTCATCGAGCGCGGGCTGTTCGGCGAGGACCTCTACGAGCGCCTCGCCACGGTGCAGATCCACCTGCCTCCGCTGCGCGAGCGGCAGGAGGACGTGGCGCCGCTCGTGCTGCACTGGATGGAGCGGTACTACGCCGTCGAGGAGCCGGCGCCCGACAGTCCCCGCGTGCGGAGCGCGACGCCCGAGACGCTCGACGTGCTGCGCGCCTACCCGTGGCCCGGCAACGTGCGCGAGCTGCGCAACGTCATCTACGGCGCGCTGGTGGCCAAGCGCGCCGGGGACGAGCTGCTCGTGTCGGACCTGCCACGCCGGCTGTGGCACCGCGAGCGCGCGGGCGCCTCCGCGCTGGTGTCCGCGCAGGAGGTGGAGCGCCGCGTGGCCTCGGGGACGATGAACCTGCGCGCTGAAATCGAGCGACTGGAGCGCATGGCCCTCCAGGCCGCGCTGCGTCGCGCGGGTGGCAATGCCGCCGAAGCCGCGCGCCTGCTGGGCGAGGTGGGCCGCGGCACGGCCAAGGACCCCGGCGGCACCGTGCGCACGATGATGAAGCGGCTGGGCGTGGGGACGCGCGGGACTACGTGAAGCCGTGGACTCACGTCACCAGCGACTGCCAGGCCTCCAGCCGGCGGTCCAGTGCGGTGAGGGCCCACAGGTCTGCGGGATTGTCCGGGCGCACCGCGGCCAGGTCACGCTGGAGCGCGGGGCGGGCACGGACCTCGCCCCACTCCGACAGGATGCGCAGCGCCATCAGCGAGGGCCGGCGCGTCACCAGCGCGACGAGCGCCTCCGCCACGCGCGGGCTGCGCTCGGCGGCGAGTCGCTGCACGGCCTCGTGGCGCTCCTCGTTCGTGGAGTCCGCGTCCTCCAGCGTCGAGGTGAGCGCCTCGAAGCGCGCGTCCTCCAGCAGCGGGCTCGGGCCGGGCAACTCCCACTGCTCCACGGTGGCGCTCGTCCGGCCGAAGGCGACACACTCGCGGCGCACGCCGTCGTCGCCAAAGAGGTCGAGGATGCGCTCGCGCGAGGGCGTCCCCCCTTCAAGTATCCGATGCGCCCTCACGGACAACTCCGGCGACGCGCCGAGCAGGTGGATGCGCAGCACCGTCGCCTCCGCCCCGGCGGACTGCTCGGCCGGGACGCGGCCCCACTTGAGGAACACCTCGGCAAGGCCGCGCTCTTGCGCGTACCAGCGGTACTCCAGCCAGACGGCGCTCGGGCGGAGCGCGAAGCGCGCGTCGTCGGGCTCGCGGAGGCGGGGCGCGCCCTCCCTCACGCCGCCGAAGCAGCGTTCCAGCAGGGCCTGGGCGTCGGAGAGCTTCATCGTGCCGGCAGTGTAGTGCCCGTGTCAGGCTCGCGCGCGTGGAACGTTGGTGTATTCTCCACACCAAGCAGGAGGCACGAGACATGGACGGAGCCGAGCAGCGCAGGTTCACCTTCTTCTGGCGCGAGGAGTCCCCCTTCTCCCAGTGGCACCGGTCCGACTTCGTGGTGGAGGGCGTGCGCTACATGTGCGCGGAGCAGTACATGATGGCGGGCAAGGCACGCCTCTTCGGGGACGCGGAGGTGCTGGCGAGCATCCTGAAGTCCGCCTCTCCGAAGACGCACAAGGCGCTGGGCCGCAAGGTGCGCGACTTCGACGCCGCCGTGTGGGAGCGCGAGCGGGAGCGCATCGTCTACGAGGGCAATCGCGCGAAGTTCACCCAGAGCGCGGAGCTGCTGAAGGCGCTGCTGGCCACGAAGGGCACGGAGCTGGTGGAGGCCAGTCCCCTGGACCGCATCTGGGGCGTGGGCCTGGGCGCGGAGGACCCGCGCATCCAGGACCCGTCGAAGTGGCGCGGACTGAATCTGCTCGGCAAGGTTCTCACGAAGCTGCGTGAGGACCTGATGGCCGAGGGCATCACCGAGGCCCGCCCCGCCACGCGCTGAACACCGGACATCGCATGGGCGGGCAATCGACACGGGCCCGAGTGCCCGCCTAGAACCGGAGGTGACATGCTCCGCGCCCTCCTGCTTCCAGTCTTCGTGTTCGCACTGCTCGGGGCGGGCCGTGCATGGCCCAACGGCGGCCCCGTGGCGTGGTCGGGGCCCACCGCCACCGGCAACCTGCAGCCCCGCACGGACCTCCCGGTCCGGCTCGTCTCCGAGGACCTCTCCATCACCGTGACGGGCCTGGAGCGCTACCGCGTCCGCGCGGACTACGTGCTCGCGAACGAGGGTGCGAAGGTGAAGGCCTCCTACGGCGTGCCGCTGTTCGCTGTCGACGACGAGGGCCAGAAGCTCGACGTCACGGCCGGCAGCATCCGCATCTCCCTCGCGGGACGGAGGGTGCCGTGCAAGGTGGTGCGCACCCAGGCGCGCATCGAGGACCCTCGCGACAACGTGCAGCCGCTTCCCTTCGCGCAGGTCCTCCTCCAGCCGCTCGACGTGGATGGCTGGTGCGTCGCGGAGCTGACCATTCCGAGCGGCAAGGCGGTTCCCCTGCGGCTCGAGTACAGCGGCGAGCTGCTGTTCCAGGATGTGGAGACGTCGAAGGCGGCGCTGCCGCATGTGGACGGGCGGTGGCTGCGCTACCCCCTGTTCCCCGCCGGCTGGTGGAAGGGCCAGGCCGAGCGCGTGGACGTCACCGTGGACTTCGGTCCGTACGCGGGACGTGCCGAAATATTCGGCCCGGCGGGTGCGAAACCGGAAGCGGCGCGAGCACGCTGGCACTTCGAGAAGGTGGACCTGGACCAGCTTCCGTTCCTCTCGGTCCGGTTCAACAAGGAGGCCTTCGCGCGGCACAGGCAGCTCACCGTGGAGCGCGCGCGCTTCAATCCGCTGAAGCTGCCGCTCTCCGTCACCGCGTCGAGCACGCTGGCCGGCGGCCGCTATGCCCCGGCCCATGTCCTGGATGGCAGGGCGGACACCGCGTGGTGCGAGGGGAGCAAGGGTGACGGCGCGGGTGAGTGGCTGGAGGTCCGTGCGGGCCCTCCCGCGACGCCACCCATGTTCCCCTGTCACTTCGAGGGCGTGGGGCTCGTCGCGGGGTACACGCGAAGCGCGAAGACCTACGGGGAGAACGGGCGGCCCCGCCGCGTACGGGTGGCCACCTGCGCGGCCCCGGAGGACTTCGTGGAGGTCGACCTGGCGCTCGCGGACCGCCCCGACGCCGAGGCACATGTCATCTCCGAGTCCGGCAAGGAGGATGTCGCGGCCACCCGGACACCAGGCTCCAGACGGGACACGCTGCCCCAGCCCTCTGGAGACCTCTGCCTGCGGCTGACATTCGTCGAGGTGGCCCCCGGCACCCGCTACCCGGACACCTGCGTCACCGAGCTGGTGCCCCTCTACAACTGCGGATGAGCGTCCGCCTCGCGCCCTTTCCGGTCGACGCGGCACCGCCGCGCTTCCAGGCCTCCACGGTAAGGCCACTGTCGCCCCCGCGGCCGGGACGGCGCCTGCGCATGGCGCCACTCCTGCCCCTCCTGGCGCTGCTGGGGTCCGGAGCCGCCATTGCGGAGGCTCCACCCCGCACGCGCTTCGCCCGGGTGGGTGAGTCGCTGCCCATGACGGAGCGGAGCATTCCCTCCCCTCGCTGGTACCTCCTTGCGCCGCTGCCGCTCGACTACGACAACACCAGCTGCGGGCAACGGTGTGTGGTCCCCATCGTCTACGCCTGGCGGGAGTTGCCCGCGCTTCGCGGCCTCTCCGCCTTCGATGCGCGCGACGTCCCGGAGCTGGCCTCACCGGGGACCCACCGCCTCCTCGCGCGAGCGGAGGCGCCCACTGCTCCGCCCGGCGCCTCGGACCTCGCCGCCGCATGGGAGCTGGTGGTCCGCCGCGATGACTCCTATGCCGGCTACGCGAGCGAGCTCATTGGCGTGCCCTTCGTCCTCTTCCCCCGCCACCTCCCGGACGGCCGGCACCAGACGGATGCGCGGCTCGGCGCCGACTGTGTGGCGCTCACCATCTACGGGCGGCGGCGCCTGGGCGAGGCCATGCCCTACGTCGCGCCGTCCGCGCTGCATCGCTTCACCTGGCGGGTGACGGGGCCCGTGCGCGCGGGAGACGTGCTCCACTTCGGCTTCCAGACGGCCGTGCTCGCCGAGGACCGTGCGCCCATGGGCGTGCTCGACGCCGGGGACCTCATCCTCCACACGTTCCACGGGCTCGCCGAGGAGCGCTCCTTGGGCGACGTCCCGTACCACTCCGCGCCCTACGAGGTGCGCCGGTGGAAGCCGTCAGGGCCCGGCCGCTGAGTCCTCGCCGCCTTCAGCGCAGTCGAGCCCCTTCGACTCCACCCACCCGCGCCCCGGCACCTGCGTCCAGCGCTCCCCCGCCGCGTCCACCCGCTCGACGCCCGGCTCGAAGGTCTCTCCCTCCTCCAGTGCTCCGCGCCGCGGCGTCACCGGGGGACCGAACGTCCACCCCTGCGGCGTGCGCTCGGAGACCGACACGTCCCGGGCCGGCAGCACCCAGAGCGGCAGCGCCGTTCGCGCGCGGAACAGCTCGCAGGCGGGGCGCTCGGCCGCGCCGTCCAGGTGCGCGAGCTCGCTCACGTACTCCGTCCCGCTCCACCGGTAGCGCACTGCCGCGCGGACGTTGAGCTGCGTTCCCTCGTCCACCACCGGCTGCACGCAGCGCACGTCCCGATACCCGCGCGTCTTCTCCGCGGCCACCTCGCACAGCGAGGCCACCGTGGTCAGCGCGGCCCGGTAGCCTCCGGGGCCACTGAGCCAGAGCAGGTGCGCGCAGCCCGCGGAGCCGCAGTCATCCGGATTCCGGAAGAGCGCATCCTCACGGCCATCGCCATTCACGTCCAGCCGCGCCACGACCTCGTAGGGCGCCGGGTACTGTTCTGGCCGCAGTGGCACCACGCCCTGCCGGGGACACCCCGCCAGCACCAGCGCCGCGAGGAGCCCGAGGCAGGGACGCGCGCGGACCATGCTCACAGCCCCGCGAAGATGACCGGGTGACCGCCTGTCGCATCCGACACGAAGCGGTACGTCACCAGCACCTTCATCGCGTTCCGGTACCAGAGCGCCGACTGCGAAATCCAATCTCCCAGCACCCGGCGCTCCGCGGGATTCGGATGGGCCGGGCGGTGGCGATACAACGTCTGGTAGCCGCCGTTCCCCGGCGCATCCGGATGCGCCCGGTCCCCGGGGCCTACGTTGTAATAGATGTATGCGAAGTAGACGAGCTCGTCGGGAAGCGGCGCCGCGAAGCCGAGCGATGTCTGGTCTTCCAGGAACAGCGCGCGCCGCCGCCGGAGCATGGCCACCTGCGCCTGAAGCCCCATCCTGAGATTGGGAGCGCGCGCCGAGCGAACCGTCTCCCCCTTCTCGTTGGTATAGGTGATCTCCACCATTTGCGTGACGTCGAATCCGGCGGGAAAGAAGGAGCGCAGGGGCTGATGCGTGTAGCCCAGCTCGGTGAAGAACGTGTCAATCCCAAGCGCCATGAAGCCATCCACGGGCAGGTCGACGCGGATGCCCGACAACTGGGCGGCATTCAGCCGGACTCCGGCGCCGGGAACCTGGGGCCGGATGTACTGGTCCACCAGGCCCTCGTTCGCCGCCGCCGAGTAGACGAAGGCGGGCGGAATCTCCGCGTGCGAGACGTCCTGGATGAGCTCGTGGACCGACTGGGGCAGGTTCTGGAGCCAGTTGAGCGTGGCGTCGAATGCCACGTTGTCCGCGGGGTTGAACCGCGCCAGGCGCGACTCCACCGGCACCTTCATCGAGTCCAGGAACGCCGTTCTCCGCGCCGTCCAGTCCGCGTTCGTCGCGCGTGGGGTGCTGCCGGGCGGGCCACTGGCCAGGAACCAATCCCAGTCCGCCAGCCGCGCCGCCCTGTCCGCGGCGGGGACATGGAGCACGTCGTCCAGCAGCGGCACCAGGAAGCGCCGGGACGTCTGTGTCTGGTGATAGCCGAGTGCCCTTCCCTGGCGAATCTCGTCGATGGCCCCTCGCAGCCGCCCCCGCCCGTTCCGCGCGGAGTCGTAGGCGTTGATGAGCTCCCGGGTCACCGTGAGACTCTGGGGTTCCGTGGGCGCCGGCGCCGGCGCCGGGACCTGGGCAAGCAACGACGGAATGCCTGACAAGAGATTGAAGAGCACGCTGGAACCCTAGCATCCCCCGAGCCCGCGACTGGAACCGTCCTTCACGGCTGCAATCATCATCCCCAGCAGGCGAGCCAATCCCAGATTTCTCTTGTCTCCAAACCCAGGCGCATGGGCAGATGGAAGCGTCAGCGCCGCATCGACGCGAATCTGAGGGGGAGTCGCGCTTGGCCAAACCGCTCCGGCTGTTCATCAACCCGCCCTTCGTCGCCCCCACGCCATGGACGCGCGTCCACGGCTATGGGCCGGCCCCGTCCACGCCCGGGCCTCAGCACGCCTTCCGCGACCACCTCCGGCTCCGTACCACCGACACCGGGCAGCTTCTCGCGGTGATGGCCGGCACGCTGTCCGCGCGCCCGCCGCTGGGTGGAGCACCCGACCCGACGGAGCCCTTCGACCTGCCCGAGGACTACGAGCCGCTCCCGCCCCGCGTGAAGCTGTACCTCCACCCGTCCTTCGTCATGACGGGCGCGCAGGCCTTCCAACAGCGCGCGCAGCAGCTGGGCGGCCTCCGTGGCTTCATCTACCTGGACATCGAGACGGGCTCCCTGGAGGCCGCGCTGGCGGAGCAGCTGGACTTCCTCATCCCCAACCAGGGCCTCAACCGCGCGCGGGTGGTGGACCTGCTCATCCGCGGGCAGGTGGACGTGCCGGTGACGGCGGGACATGCCATCGGCCGGGCCGCGCCGGTCGCAGGCCAGGCGGGAACCCGCGAGGTGGGCTTCTCCGTGCTCACCTTCTCCGGCACCACGGACCCGTCGCACCTCTACGACGTGATGCGCGACTTCGTGGAGGAGGGGCAGCCGAAGGTGGATGAGCTCCTCACCCTCGCGCCCAGGAAGTGGCCCGTCATCGACGCGGCGACGCCGGCCGCGCTGCTCGGACTGGTGCAGGCGTCGCTCTATCCGTTCAGCGTGCTCAAGGAGGCGAAGGACCGCCTCCACCTCACCGCCGCGCAGTGGCGGCAGGTGGGCAACCACCAGAAGGCGCTCTACCGCGAGCAGCTCCTCAAGCGCGCGGGCCACGCCCCCGCGGGCAGCACCGCCCCGCCCTTCGAGTTCAACGACCGCGACGCGCTCAACCTCTTCCAGCTCGAGGCCATCGTCGAGTTCTACTCGCTCTTCGACGACCCCTGGCTCGCCGGCGCGGTGCCTGGCACGCCCACGGCGGCCACCACCATCGACTTCCTGGACCCGGAGGGCGCCGCCGCCACCGCCGCGGGCAACCAGGTCACCCTCGACGGCA
The DNA here is from genome assembly GCF_010894405.1 of Pyxidicoccus caerfyrddinensis. Classification (GTDB taxonomy): domain Bacteria; phylum Myxococcota; class Myxococcia; order Myxococcales; family Myxococcaceae; genus Myxococcus; species Myxococcus caerfyrddinensis. The sequence goes on along the minus strand of NZ_JAAIYA010000026.1, from coordinate 134,278 downwards.
CCATGGACCTGAGCCGGGTGCGCGCCGGGAAGGACCTGCTCTACCTCGACGCGGACACCGCGCGCCCCCGGAAGTGGTACCGCATCACCGCGGTGGACGTGGCCAACCGGCAGGTGACGCTGGAGGCCGGCGCCAGCGAGCCCAACCTCGGCGGCAATCCGTCCCCGTGGCGCATCAGCCTGCGGCAGGTGCTGGTGCTCATCGACCCGCTGGGCGGACGGCTGCAGGGCGCCTCCGCCACGCGCACCGCGGACAACACGGTGCGCCTGGACGGCACCCCCAACATCAACAAGCTCAACGCGCGCTTCGACACCGTCTACCTGCCCTCGGACACCGCGCGGCCCCGCCGCACCTACCGCATCACCGCCTTCGACCGCGTCCAGCGCACCCTCACCCTGGACGGCAACCCGGACTTCGGCGGCGGAACCTCCGCCTGGCACATCCCCGCTGGCCTCAGCGGCGAATTGCCCGCGCTGGCCTATGACCTGGGTCCGGCCGTCCCCGCCACCCCGGCCAACCCCCGCTTCTATGACCACTACGACGGGGTGATGTTCGTCGTGCACAACGGCGAGGTGCACGCGCAGGTGCGCTACACCAGCTTCACTTCGCGCAACTACCCTGCCAACGACCAGAACCTGTCGTCCGTGCGGGGCAACCGCCGCTACCACTGGGCCAGCTACCGCTCGCCCGGAACGGGCAGTGGCCCGCAGTTCCGCAACTACACCTTCACCGTCGTGGACCCGGACGTCACCGCCTACGACGGCTTACGCGAGGCGCGCTTCTACTTCGGCGAGCACGTCACAGAGGACGTGCCCGAGGCGGGCCACGACCCGCAGACGTCACCCACCCACGGCGGCAAGGTGAACGTCCGCATCCACCGCGGCACCATGAGCGGCCAGAACACCGGCACCGGCTCCGCGGGGTGCCTGGTGTCGCCCCTGCACAACGTGCTGCGCGACTACGTCATCGACCGCTACCAGGTCGAACAGCGCGCGCTCAACGGCGTCAACGACGCCAACATCCAGGCGCTGCGCGGCCAGAACTGGGCCCAGACGCAGACCACCTGGGCCGCCAACTCCGTCACCTGGGACAACCGCATCGTCGGGACCTTGTGGGTCATCCGCCCCGACGAGCTTCCCCTCTCGTAGCGCCACGAGCCCGCCATGCCCTATTACCGCTCCCTGGGTCGCCTCGATGGCTTCCTCGCCGATACCGCCATTCCCGGCGGCATGTTCCCAGAACCCGCGCTGCGCCAGCTCTTCGGCGGCGTCCACGTGCTCGACTACGAGGCGCGCACGGGGAACGGCACGCTCGACGCCACCGCGTGGCTGGGAATCGAAGGCGAGCTGTCCGTGCCGCTGGCCGGCCAGGACGGCGCGCGGCTCACCGTGGGCGAGGTGCGCGACGGGCTGACCTTCCTGCGCGCGGAGGTGAGGTTCACCGACGAGCTGGAGCTCATCCTCCACGACATCCCCATCTGCGTGCAGCTGGACGCGGGGCAGCTCGGCCTGGACGGCGGGGCGGGTGAGGCCCCCGGCTTCTCGTTCCGGGGCACCCTGCGCGTGAGCAGCGCGCTGGAGCTGACCGCCACCGACGTGCGCCTGCGCGCCTTCCTGCCCGGGCTGTTCGAGCATGGCAGCGAGCTGGACATCGCCGGCTTCCACCTCGGCCGCGAGTGCCTCGCCCTCACCTGGGAGCAGCTCGACCGGCAGACCTTCGCGCGGCAGGCCATCACCTTCCGCCTCGTGTTCGGACAGCCGCTGCGCGAGGTCCGCGTGGACGTGGAGCTGGGCGGCATGGGCCGCGCGCTGCCCCTGCCCGGGCTCAATCTCCAGCTCCCGGACGACACGCAGCTCAGCGTCGTGGTGAACGCCAAGGCGGAGGGCGACGACCGTTCCTTGAGCCAGGCCGGGCTCTACCTCACCTTCGCCGAGGGCTCCGGTCTGACGGTGACGAGCGACTTCGCCTGGGAGCGCGACGAGGGCCGCGAGGTCCACGCCGACCAGGGCCGCGCGTCGCCAGACCCGCTGCTCCAGCTGTCCATCGCCGCGAAACAGCGCGTGACGCTGGCCCTGGCGGAGTTCGAGTGGAAGGAGGCCCGGCTGCCCCACTTCCTCCGCCAGCTCACCACCGCGCTGGAGCCGCTCAACTACGGCGACCCCGACACGCTGTGCCTGCCCACCGCCACGGACTCCTTCAGCATGCGGGCGGAGGACTGGAGCTTCGGCTTCAAGCTGAACCTGGAGAAGGCGCCCTTCACCCTGCCCTTCCTCAAGCAGGAGCCGGGCGGCGAGGACGCGCCGCAGTTCCTCCAGGTGAAGCCGAACCTGAGCGCCATCACCCTGGACATCCCCAACCACTCCATCGCCGTGCCCGTCACGGTGAAGGTGAGCTTCGGCCCGCTCAACCTGGAGACCACCGCGGAGCTGGCCTTCAACTGGGAGACCTTCTCTTTCGCCGTGCGGCACAGCGACGGCCTCAAGCTGTACGCGAACGAGGCGGAGCTGGCACCGAAGGACGAGAACGGCAAGCCCGTGGAGTACCTGGGCCTCACCTGGGGCTTCAAGGGCACGCCCATCACCGAGAACGGCAAGACGCGCTACCACCTCTTCACGCTGGCCACGGACAAGTACAACTACCAGCTCCAGCAGGCTCCCGGCGCGTCCTTCGAGGTGAAGTACCTCCACGTCAGCGACGAGCCCATCGTCTTCGCCATCACCGACTTCGCGCTCACCCCCAAGGGGCTCAACGTCACCGCGACGGTGACCGACCGGCCCGCGAAGCTCAACGGCCTGGACACACGCTTCCGCTTCAATGACAGCCGGCTCGTCATCGTGGAGAACCGGGTCCAGGACTTCACCCTCAACGGCTCCGGACCGATGCCGCCCGCGCTGGTGGGCGACGCCATGGCGGACATCTCGCTGCAGCTGGCGCAGCGCGACGGAGCGCTGACGCTGGTGTCCGGCGGCGCGCGCCTGCGGGGCTCCAAGCTGCTGCACTGCCAGAGCACCCGCTTCGAGTTCCAGGTGGACGCCATCGGCCTGCGCTTCGTCAACGATGGGCGCTTCCACCTGTACTTCGTGCTCACCGGCAGCGCGCAATTCCGCCTCGCGGAGAGCGACGACGCGGAGGGTGCGCTGGCGCTGCTGCCGAAGCTGCGCATCGACCTGGTGGAGTGCCCGCTCACCGGCGACGCGCGCGTCATTTCCAAGCACGTGCGCTTCCTCATCGAGCTGCCCAAGCCGCTGTCCTTCAGCTTCCTGGGCTGCTTCGAGCTGGAGCTGCGCGGCATCGGCTTCATCCCACAGGCCGACGTCTTCGGCGGCGACGGGGCCATGCTGCTCACCGGCCAGCTCAAGTTCGCGCAGGGCGCGGGCGACACGCCGGACACCCGCGTGGACTACCACCGGCTCTACATCGGCCTGCCGGAGGAGGGCCACTTCCTGCCGCGCCTCCACTTCGGCAACCTGCCGGTCAACCTCAACTTCGGCGCCGCCTTCCGCCTCAACGGCGTGGTGGACTTCGTGGACAGCACCACGGAGAAGGGCTTCTCCGGCGAGGGCACGCTCCAGATTCAGGGCCTGCCCACCTTCGCCGCCGCCTTCTCCTTCCTGCGCGTGCGCCGCGACGAGTCCTCGCCCTGGCTGCGCGCCTGGTTCATCTACCTGGAGGCCCGGCAGATCAGCCTGATGATTCCCGTCGTGCAGCTGTACGTGCGCGAGGTGGGCCTGGGCTTCGGGTACCGCTACACCCTGGCCAGCATCAAGGCCGCGGACCAGGCCAACGATGTGCGCGAGCTGCTGAAGGAGCTCAAGAAGTTGTCGCGCACGCAGGGTGACCTCTCCAAGCGGGACCGGTGGGCGCTGGACCTGGAGGACCCCGGACAGGACCCGCGGTGGACCATCGTGCTGCGCGCGATGATTTCCCAGACGTCCGCGTCCGCGTCGCCGCTGCAGTGGGATGAGAATGCCGAGAAGCTCATCTCCTGCCTCTTCCTGCTGGACGCCGTCATCGCCTTCCGCAGCGACCTGACGTTCTTCATGGCGGTGCGCGGCTGGCTGAACGCGAACTACTACGACTACGTCAGCAACTACAAAGGCCTGCGCGAGCGCCCCTTCGTCTCCGGCTTCGTGCTGCTGTCACCGCGGCAGAAGCGGCTGCTGGCGCACGTGGCCTCCAACCCCAACGGCCAGCTCGGGCCCCACCCGCAGCTGCCGGAGTTCGTGGAGAAGGCCCTCACCAGCTGCCAGTTCTCCGCCACCCTGCTGGTGGAGCCGGGACTGCTGCACTACGAGCTGGGCTGGCCCAACATGCTGCGCTGGAGCCAGAAGCTGGGCCCGCTGGAGGCGGAGCTGCGCGGCGGCTTCATCTGGCGGCTGTCGCGCGAGGAGCTCGTCACCGGCACCAGCTTCCTCGCCCGCGCGAAGCTGGACTTCAGCGCCCAGGTGAACCTGGGCATCGTCGGTGTGCGCGTCAGCGCCCAGGCCAGCCTCGCATACGGCGCCCGCTACATCGGCCTGCTCAGCCTGAAGGACCCGGTGGGCAGCTCCGCGCTCTACGGCGGCATCGGCATCGAGGCGCACATCCGGTTCGCCATCGAGTTCTGGATCAAGCTGAAGCTGGGCTTCATCAAGATAAAGAAGTCGTTCCGCTTCAGCTTCGGCATCGACTTCACCGCCGGGCTGGAGGTGGGCATGGTCGGCCTGTCCCCCAACGGCATCGGCCTGCGCGGCACCGGCACCCTGTCGCTGTCGGTGATGGGCCGCAGCTTCCACCTCAGCGCGCACATCGGTATGAGGGAGGGCAAGGTGGCCGAGGCCCTGGAGCGCACGAAGCACGTGCTCGACTACGGACTGGAAGCCACCGACGTCGAGGGCATCCCCGGCGTCGAGGGCGCCGCCCTCCGGAGCGGCCGTCCCGCGCCCGCCGCCCTGCGCGCCGACACCCTTCGTACGGAAGAAGCACCCCCGGCCCTCCAGCGCCGGACGCTGGCGGAAGGCACGTTCGAGGCCCCGGGCTACACGGTGTTCGCCATCCGCTCCGAGGACCCGAAGGGCACCCACTACTTCGTACTGATGCCACAGGGCGAGCGGCCCACCCCGAGCGGGGAGGTGGAGGAGGAGCCCGGCTTCCTGCCCGTGCCGCCCGCGGAGGGTGCGTGGGCTCAGCCCGGCTACAACGACTTCGTCCTCACCGTGCCCCGGGCCGCGAAGGACACGTACACGCTGGAGCAGCTCGACCCGCTCACGGGCATGTGGAAGCCCCACGCGCCCACCCCCGGTCAGCCCTCCCAGGACGTGGCGTGGCGCGCCCACTGGGAGACGGAGTTGGAGAAAAAGGGGGAAAGGTACTCGGAGACGGGCGTGCCCGAGGTGGGGGACGAGACCTTCACGCTGGCGCGCTACCTGCGCCATGCCTTCGTCACCGAGGTGGACGCGCTGGGTGCCACCATTCGATTGAGAGATCCGGCTCGCCTGCCCCCGACGCGGTCAGAGGACGTGGTGGCGGACGACCGCGTCCACAACCCCACCGACAACGCCTTCGAGGCCGCGGTGCGCGGCGCGGTGGAGCAGTTCCGGGGCTCGCCCTTCTTCAAGCGCGACGACACGCGGGTGGAGTACGACCGACTGCTTGGACAGGCGTACCAGGACAGGACCACCGTGTACTCCGACGACGGCAAGGTCCCGGACGATGCGCCGGGCCTGCGCAAGATGCTGGAGGAGCAGCAGGCGCACCAGCTGCGCGGCATGGTGGTGCATGACATCGTCGCGGACCTGCGCGCGCTGGCCGCGTCGCCGGACGGCAGCGGCCTGACGCCGGAGCAGCGTGAGCGCTCCGTCGCGCTGCACATGGGCCTGGTGTTCCGCGTGAGCGGTGGCCTGCCCGCGTGGCTGGATGGCGTGCCCGAGAGGGGTGAGCCCGAGCCCAGGCTCCGCCAGCGCATCCGCGTGGAGGACACCACCTGCTCCGGGTCCGAGGTGTCGGTGCGCACCTTCAACGTGCGCGACACGAACTTCACGCGCAATCCGCCCCAGTTCCGGCGGGTGCAGCAGCTCACCGACGCGCGCACCATCGCCCTGGCGTGGGAGCTGGTCTGGGAGCAGCCCCCGCGCGCGGGGCTGACGCCGGCCCAGGCCTCGCCCGAGCACCACCTGGTCCACTACCACGTCCGCCGCCGCGGGCTGGAAAGCAACACCCCGGAAGCCGTCTACACGCTGAAGGGCGCGCAGACGCTGCACCGCGAGGGCGGCGCCCTCAAGCGCCTGCAGCCGCGCTTCCAGCTCGTGGACCACTTCCACGAGGACACGGCGGAGGACCTGGCCGCGCTGCCCCTCAGCGGCCGCAGCTACCTCTACACGATTACGCCCTACGACTTCGCCGGCAACGCGGGCCGCCCCTTGACGGTGGTGGCCACGCGCTACCCCAGCGAGCCGCCGCTCGTGCCGGTGAACGCCGAGTGCGTCGTCCGCTACAAGGTGGACCTCGCCATCCTCGCCCGGCGCGACGTGGGGACGCCGAGGGTGGTGACGCCGGACCGCGTCTTCTTGGAGTGGTCCGAACCATCCGCAGCGCCCGGCCAGCCGCAGGTGCCGGTGAAGACATACGTGCTCGTCTTCCGGCGCGAGACGTCGCTGCCCATCGGCAGCTACGGGCTGGACAGCGCCACCCAGCGCGCCGGCGCCCGCTCCCTGCCCACCAGCAACGCGCGGCCACTGCCCACCGACGTGCGCGTCACCGTGGTGCCCACCGGCCCCCGCGAGAAGCGCGTCGCCGAGGTGCCGCTCACGAAGCTGCGCGAGCTGCGCGTGCTCCCCGCCGAGAATGATGCCTGGCGCCCCGAGGCCTGGCGGCTGTTCATGCAGACGGAGTCGGGCAACGGCGTGCCCTCCGCGCTCGCACCCGTGCAGCTGCTGCTGCGCGTGGTGCGCGCGGACGCCCCCGCGGACGACACGGACAACCGCCGCCGCGAGGAGCGCCGCCCCGCCGAGCTGGAGTGGCTGCCCTCGCCGGTGGTGCTGCCGGTGCTGCCGCCCGAGGACGTACGCGCCACCGTGGAGGACGCGCACTTCCCCATGCCGGTGGGCACCGTGGGCCACCCGGAGGCCTTCCGCTTCAATGGCCAGCTCACCGGGGTGCTCCACCAGAAGCACCCGGCGGGCGTGCGGTGCATCCGGTTCCGGTGGAACCAGGGCCCCAGCGGCGCGCCGGACCACCCGCTGGACCTGCATGCCGGCTACCACCTGCTGGAGCTGGACACCGACGCGCACACCACTGAGACGTTCGGCGACGCGGACCGGCTGTCCCGCGCGCTGCGCGGCCTGCAGGAAGTGCAGATGCTGCCGGCCGGGGACATGCAACTCGTCCCCGGTGACACGCTGGCCACCAGCGCGTGGGAGGCCTGGTACCCCAGCACCCTGCAGCGGCGCCGCACGCCGGCCGCGCGCGCGGCGGGCTCGCAGCTTTCGCTCACGCCCGGTCCGTCCTGGCGCGAGTCCCTCCTCGAGTGGCCGCACTGGCCAGGCCTGACGGACTCGCCCGCGCCGTCGCGCACCAGCGCGCTGCACCCGGTGCTCGCGGGCATCGTCCAGCGCCTCCAGCGCCCGGCCGGGGACTCGCAACTGCCGGCCTTCACCGTGGACCTGCAGATCAGCCCGCCCACCCAGCCGGGCAGCTTCGCGGACCTGCTGCGCGCCACGGCGGCTCAGGCGGACCCGTACGGCTGGGGCGTGCTCCAGCGCCTGGGGCTGAGCATGGCCTTCAGCCTGCGCGAGCCGCGGACGGGCGAGGTGCTGAAGGGCCAGGCCCTGCTGGACGCCGTGCGTGACGTGCTGGCACAGCAGGGCGTCCTCCCGGACGAAGCGGCCCGGCACCTCCATGTCGAGCTGCTCTTCCAGCCGGGACGTGCCGTCGCGCTGCGGGAGGGCGCCGTCGTCGCGGAGGACCTGCTCGCGCTGGTGCAGCTCAGCCTGCGGCCGGTGGTGCGACAGCGCGCGCTGTACTCGGCCATCCACCTGGAAGGCCCCGCCGGGGCCCCGCTGGACGTCGTCCTCCACCTGAAGCCGGCCACCACGTGCAGCGTGGTGGAGCAGACGAACCCCGCCGCCGGACAGGCGGAGCTGGAGCCCGAGCCGGGCGCCACCACCGGGACGGTGTCGAAGCGCACCTTCGTGCTGCCGCTGAATGGGAAGACGCAGGTGCTGCTGAGGACGCGCAGCGCGGCGGAGGCGCTGTCGCTCGCGGACCTGCCCGGCGCGGGCGTGGCCCTGGGCAGGCCCCTGTCCCCGGAGGCGCAGGCCCTGCTCACCCAGGAGCCGCTGCCGGCCTACGTGACGTACCGTGAGACGCCGGCCGCCGAGCTGGTGCTGGCGCAGTCGCCGCACACGCTGTCCGCCGACGCGCGCGCGCTGCTGCGCACGACGCTCGCCCAGGAGCCCGCCGCGCTCACCGCCCTCCTGGGGATGCGCCTGGAGCCGCTCTTCCAGGTCACCGACGAGCGCACCACCTACTTCCCCGCCGACGTCGAGCCGCTGGCCGCGCTCCTCGCCCATGACGAAGACACGTCCGACGAGAAGTTGCGCCCGGAGGCCGTGCAGTGGCGGCGCTTCCGGCGGTACGCGGAGTCGCTCTCCAGCACCGACCCGGGCATGCCCGCGGAGCAGAAGATTCGCATCCCCGCCTCGGGCAGCGCGCTGGAGGACGTGCTGCCGGACGTGCTGACCTGGTCGCAGCGCTTCTTCGACGCCACCGGCCGCATCGACTTCACCCAGGACGGCCCCCTCGTGGCTCCCGAAGGGCCGTGGGTGGCCACGGCGTACCCGCGCGCCAGCTCACCTGCGTACTCCAGCCCGGACGAGAGCGGCCGGCTGACGTACGACCACCTCCTCGAGGACGCGTGGGCGCACAACTACCGGTTCTACGTGCGCCCCTTCGCGCGCTACGACCTGCTGTGGCAGGGGCTGCGCCAGTCGCCGCTCCTGTACCCGGACGCCCCGGCCGTGGAGCCCGCCCGGCCCGACCCGCTCGCGGGCGGGCTCGACGTGGTGATGGACCGCACCCGCGCCGTGGACATGCCGCTGGTGCTCAGCTCCACCCGCCTGGACGCGGACGCGCCGCTCGAGCCGTCCGCTCCCGATGAACCGCTTCCACCCGTGGTGCCCTCCGAGCCCGGCAGCACGTGGGAGGTGGTGGTGGCCCAGCACCCGGAGCAGGCGCTGATGGAGCGCAACCAGACGCTGGCGCGGCAGCTCGGCTTCCGGCAGGTGGCCTTCACACTGCTGCGCGGCTTCGCCTTCCCAGGCTGGGTGTCCGCGTTGGAGGGCGCCGCGGGCCTGTCAGGGCCGCTGGTGCTGACGCCGGTGGAGGACCGCGTGCCGGAAATCCCCGGCACGCTCCCCGAGCAGCCGGAGCACCTGGACCTGTCCGGGCGGCTGAGCGTGGAGGACGCGCGGGGACTGGACCTGCCGCTGCGGGTGGGCGCCTTCCAGCAGGGCGCGCAGGTCATCCAGTGGGAGGGGCTGCCCTTCTACTACAAGCACCGGCTCCTCCTGATGGCGCAGACGCACAGCACCGTGTCCCCGCTCAACGAGGTGCGGCAGCGCGACTTCGAGTACCGCGCGCCGGAGAAGCCCGTGGCCTGGGTGGAGGGCATGACACGCACCGGCTGGGTGCCGACCCCGCCCTTCGGCGGCACGACTCCGGCGTCCGGGCTGACGGTGCGCGCGCGGGGCCTGGGCATTCCGCTGCGGCGGCTGTGGGAGTCGCTGCCGGAGCGCGCTCAGCAGCGCTGGGGCAGCGAGCGGCCCCGGCCCGGCGGGCGCGGCCCCTCGTGGCTGCCGGACCTGGATGTCGTCTACCAGGTGGTGGAGGAGCACCAGGGCAACGTGGAGGTGCAGGCGGAGCTCTACTTCGACGCGGCGGCAGGCGCCTTCGCGAAGCGGCAGCTCGGCGGGCACTTCCTCGCGGACATCGCCGCGCTGTCGCTGCCCGAGGTCCCCCTCGGCACGGAGGAGGACCGCTTCCTGCTGGCCGTCACCGTGCAGCAGGTGACGGAGCTGGAGCTGTCGCGCCCGTACACGGCGCCGCAGCAGGCCTCCATCCCCGAGCCCACCCGCTCCAAGCTGGCCTTCAACGCGCGGCGGCTGTCCTTCGTGGGAGTCCTCACGCACGAGGACCGGCAGAACCTCGCCGTGCTGGACGCGCTGGACCGCCAGGCGGTGGGCCGGGTGCATGACGGTTGGTACGCCCGCGTGCCCGTGGCCTCGGCGATGGACGTGCCCGCGTCGCTCGCTGACGTGGTGGACTTCGAGAAGCCCGAGGACCTGCCGCTGGTGTGGACGGGCCCCCTGGACGCGGCACAGGCCCAGGCGCTGCGCGCCCTGCCCGGCGACGAGGAACTCCGCCGCACGGTGGAGACGCTCATCGCCACCGCGGCTGGCGCGGGCGCAGACACCGTCACCACCGTCGTGGCGCCGCGGGGGCCGGAGCAGCTGCCACCGGCGCTCGCGCAGAAGGTGGAGCTGCGCACGGACGCCGCCGGCACCGCGTACACCACGCTGGTGTGGAAGGGGCACCTGTGGGCCGAGCACCAGCTCGAAATCGACCGCTGGGTGCGGGTGACGGCCCTGGCCGATGCCTTCGCCCGGCTGAAGGAGGCCTTCGACGCCGCCGTGGCCACCCGGCCGCTGCCCGCCGCCCGGCCCCTCGCCGGGGAGCTGCCAGCCGTCCTGCGAGGCCGGCTCGGAATCACCGACGCGAAGCTGCGGTGGAAGGGCCCCGCGCCCACGGACGCCGAGCGCGAGGCCCTGGCCGCGCTGGCCGGGGACGCCGCGTTCCTCGGCGCCCGCACGCGCCTGCTCGCGGCCATCGACACGGACCGGACGGTGCCGCACTTGGGCGAGCGCCCCGCGGAGGACACGCTGCCCGAGTTCGTGCGCGCCCAGCTGCGCTTCGCGACGGGGACGGTGACGTGGACGGCCCCGGCGCCCACCGATGCCCAGCGCGCGGCGCTGCTCGCCATGCCCGGGGACGCGCAGTGGCAGGGCACGGTGCGGCTGCTGCTCCAGCTGGTGGACGTGGACCAGGAGGTGGACCTGGCGCCGGTGAAGCGCCGGCCCCGCCAGGGCGACCTCCCCGACGCGCTTTCCGCGCGGCTCACCGTGGAGCCCACGGCCGTGCACTGGAGGGGCCCGCTGGACGACATTACACAGCGCGAGCAGTTGCTGGCGCTGGACGGTGACGCGCCCTTCGTCGCCGCGCTCCAGGCCCTCGTCGCCGACCTCGATGCCCGCGTGCTCCAGGTGCCCTTCACCGCGCCGCTGCGTCCCACCCTGGATGCGGCGCACCCGCTGTCCGCGCGCCTCGTCATCGGCGGGGCCGTGCTGCGCTACCACGGGCTGATGACGCGCGACGAGGCGCTGCGGCTGCGCGCGCTGTTCCCCCGCGGCGCCGAGAAGGCCGCGGTGGAGCGGCTCCACAAGCAGTCCCACTCGCGCGGCATGGACGACCGCAAGCTGGGCATCCGCGCCCGGCGGGGCAGCGCTCGTCCCAGCCCCATCCACCCGCTGGATTCCCGCCCGCTCTGATTCGAGCCAGGAGCCACGTCCATGTCTTCATCGATTGACTTGAAGAAGGTGGTCCTCCGCGGCCCGTTCTGGCGCGCCGAGGCGGAGCTGGTGCGCGCCGAGGACCCGAAGAAGTCCTACGCGTTCCGCCAGCTCTTCCTCGACCTGAACGGGCGCGAGGTGGACAACGAGCAGCTGCTCGCGCCCACCACGGTGGTGGTGCTGTGCCACGTCCGCTCCGTGGAGGTGGCGCCGAGCGACGTGAAGTACCGCTGGGAGCACGACGGCGGCGGCAACACGCCGTCCCTGCCCGCCACGGCCGAGGAGCTGCACGACAAGGTGACGAAGGGTTTCCTGGCGCTGCTGCTCGTGCAGGCCCGCCCCACGGACTGGGACGAGCACTCGCGCCGCGGCCTGCTGGACATCCTCATGGGAGGCCCGGGCCGGTCCGCCAGCGCCCCGGGCCGGGCGGGCACCCCGCCCGCCGCGTCGGGGCAGTCGGACCTGGAGCTGACGTGCCTCGCGGGGGAGATTCCCCTCGACAAACTGTGCGCCCAGAACAATGCGCGCGACCGCCTGTTCCGGGCGCTCACGCTGGACGTGGCCCCACTGGAGCCGCGCAATGCCACGGGCCCGGCGTGCCTCACCTCCGCGCTCTCCGTGCATGCCAGCGGCCTGTCGGTGTTCGGCCGCATCGCGCTGCCGTGGGAGCCGCAGGGCAAGGACCGCTTCGCCGCGCCCTTCCTCCTGGCGCCGGTGCTGCCGGAGGGCTCGCGGACGACGACCCTCCAGCGTTACCTGCTGTCCCTCGAGGAGGAGCGGCTCACCGCGGTCGAGCGCACCGCGCTGACGGCGTCCTGGGGGCGCCTCGCCAGCGCGCTCAACCCTGGCAATCCGCAGCTGGAGGGCCCCGCCTCCCAGGGTCCCGGCTGGGTGACGCTGGAGGTGGTCAATCCGCGCACGGTGCCGCGGATGACCTGGGAGATTCCGGCGTGGCAGGAGCAGCCCACCTGGCACCAGTTGCACTTCGGCCGTGAGGAGCTGGCGCTGCTGCTGAGCGACGCCTCGCCGTACGACCCGCGCACGCCCCCCACCTCGCTGGCGCGCACCGTCCCCGAGGACGTGACGGTGGGCCGCCACATGGATGGCACCGTGGAGGTGACGCTCCGCAGCGGCCCCGAGGGCGGTGCCAGCGCGAAGTACCAGGCAACCCGCGCCCAGCCGGAGTGGACGGAGGGCTTCACCGTCACCGGCGTGCGGGCCGCCTTCAGCCCGGTGGACACGCCAAGGCTGGTGCGCGGCCTGCAGCGGCTGCCCACGCCCGAGTGGACTGCCGGCACGGCCACCACGCCCGCCAAGCCCGTGGAGCCCGCGCTGCTCTGGGCCTTCATGCGCCTGGAGGACGGCTGGGCCCAGCTGCCGGTGCCCAACCTCACCGAGCAGATGTACCTGGACGCCGGCCTCGCCCGCTTCCCCAGCACGGACACGCTGCCCGAGCCGCGGCTCCAGGGCGCCGTCTCCTACGGCAACGACAAGCCGGAGGACGGCGCGCTGGAGCGCGGCGAGCAGTCGTGGAGCCTGACGCTCACCGACCTCGGTGGGCTCACCGGCACGTGGCGCCTGCAGCGCGCCAACGCCAATGCGCCGCTCGCGCTGGCTTCGGTGCAGTTGGTGCTGCATGAGCCCGAGGTGCGCGTGAGCGGCCTCGTGTGGCTGGGCAGCGAAGCGCCGCGCACGGAGGACGCCCTGCCGGACCTGGAGGACTGGGCTGGCGGCCTGCGCCCGGTGACGCTGCGAAGCGTGTCCCCGGAGGATGCCTTCCCCGCGGTGGTGACGGCGGGGCTCGGCACGCTGCAGCTCCAGCGCCGGCCGGGGCGGGTCGCCCACCCCAGCGCGCAGCTGAAGACCTGGTCCTTCGACTACGGCGCGGACGCGGAGGTGCTGCGCGCGATGGCGGACCGGAACCTGCTGCCCCCGTCCCTGTTCGCGAGCCACCTGCCGCTCGTCTGGAAGCGCCACCCCGCCCTGCCCTGGATTCAGGCGCTGCCGCTCACCCAGAGCCGCACTCCCGCCAACCACCCCAGCGCCAGCCGACAGCTCGCGCCCTTCGAGCTCCCGGTGGTGGAGATGAACGGCCTCACCCTTCCCTCGGGCTGGCGCTTCGGCGTCACCGGGACGAACGGCGCCGCCGCGTGGCCCCGGGCACGGGGGCCCCAGGTCCCCGCGTGCGAGTGGAAGGGGAGGCCAGACCTGCCGCTCGTGTCGCTGTCGCTGCCAGGCCTGGTGCTGAAGCCGGGCGCCAATGCCTCCGGGCTGCCGCTGGACGCCGGCACCACCCTGCCGGTGCAGCTCCGCCTGGACCTGCCGTACACGGACGAACCGCAGGCCCTGGCCCGGCTGAAGCCGCCCACGCGCCGCCCGGACGAAGTCACCCCCACAGCGGATGACTCGCCGCCGGAGCCGCCCCGGCCACTGGTTCGCGAGACGCTGGCGGACCACTGGTCCCGCCTCTCGGAGCTGGCCGTCCTGGCGAGCGCCGACGCGGTGGACGCCTTCTCCTCCAGCGGCGGCGCCGTGCGCGTCCAGGGGCTGGTGGAGCCGCACACGTGGACGGTGAGCCCCACGCTGGCGCTGGGCACGTACCCGGGCTCGCTGGTGGTGGCCAACGCGGCGGGAGCACCCGCGGCCTCGGTGGAGCTGAAGGGCGAGGCCGCCCTGGAGGGCTTCACCGGCCGCTTCGAGAGCGCGGACGGAGGCATCCGGCTCGCGGCGGGCACGCCCTCCGCGGACGCGTACACGCTGGTGGCGGGCAGCATGGCTGCCCATGCGAAGGCCGGCGAGGGGCTGAGGGACCAGCGGGGCCTGTGGCGCAAGGCCACGCGCCTCGTGGGCACGCAGCTGCGGACGGCGGTGCGCCTGGAGGGCGGCGCCGCGGTGGAGTTGGTGTCCACGCTGGAGGCGGTGACGCTGGGCCTGGGGAAGGACCCCATCACGGGTGGCGCGCTGACGTGGGGCCTCTGGTTCAGGGACCTGCCGGCCGCGGCGGGTGAGTTCCGGCGCGACAGCACCCGCTCCGCCGCCGCGCAGGACGTGAATGACCCCGAGGCGGGCTCGCGCGAGCACAACGTCCTCAACGGCTACGAGTGGCGCCTGGCGCCGCCCACCGACGTCGACGCCTTCACCCTCTTCGGGCTGGGCTTCTACCCGCTGACGCTGGAGCGGGTGCGGCTCGATGCCGCCGGGGTGACGCGACTGGAGTTGGTGGGCCGCGTGCAGTTGCCCCTGTCCGGCGGCGGAGAGCTGGTGGACCTGGGCAACGCGCTCCGGCTCACCTTCGAGCGGCCGCCGTCCGGCGGCGGGCTGGCTTTGACGGCGGCGGCGCTGGAGGCGTCCCCGGGCGCTCCGGCGGAGTGCGAATGGCCGCTGGAGCTCGCGAACGGAGAGCTGGGAGACGCCCCGCGCCTCACCGTCCGCTCCGCGGCCCTCACACCGGAGAAGGACGGGCTCCGCGTCGACGGCGTGCAGCTCGCCTTCCTGCTGTTCGGCGCCACCTGGAACGTGCCGCTGCCCGCGCTCACCTTCACCGGGAAGGCGTCCCCGCTTTCCGTGCGCATGGTGCCGGCCGAGCTGGACGCGGCCGAGCCGCTGTCACCGAAGGAAGTCGCCGTGGAGCTGGACCCGCGCGGCCTCGAGTACCGGGTGTCGCTGCTGGTGGACGTGCGGCTGGGCCGCGCCCTCCAGGAGATGCCGCCGGGCCCGCGGACCCGGCCCGTGCGCTGGGTGCCGGTGGTGCCCGGAGCCACCGCGCCAGGCGCGGTCCGTCCCACGGCCACCCCGGTGGCGCGCTCGGCCTTCCGCGCGGGCGTGCGCTTTGGCGTGGTGGGCACCAGTCAGGATGCGGCGGCCGTCACGTTTCCCGGCCGGGGAAGGGCGATCTGGGAGTCGGGCTTCCTGCTGGACGACCTGGAGCTGGAGCGGCCCCCACCGGAGGTGGCGCTCGAGACCGGCCCCGGCGCGCTCCAGCTCACCTGGAGCCGCTACCGCGCGCCCATGCCCTCTCCGGGCAGCTCGGGCCTGCAGCTGCTTCCCGGCATGTCGCTGGTGGGCCAGGACGCGCCCGGCTTCGTGGCGCTGTCCTTCGACGTGCTGCTACCGGCCACCGGCGTGGTGGACGTCCCCACGCTGCGGCTGCGCACCTCGTTCGTGGAGGCGCTGCTGAGCTGCCGCTGGGGCACCTTCCTCCAGGCGGAGCCGCTCCCGGCGCAGCCCACGCTGGCGCAGGTGGCGGGCTCCTCCGCGGGCGACCTGGTGTTCGGCTACACCGGCCAGTCGCGGGACAGCACCTGGACGGAGACGCTGCTGCTCAACGGCTACCTGGAGGTGAAGGACCTCCTCTCCTACCCGGCGAGCCTCCAGTACGACGCGTCGAAGGTGACGCTCACCGTCCCGGCCGCGGCGGGGGCAGTGCCACTGGCCCACGTCCGACACACGGCGCGCATCCTCTTCAACCAGCACGCGCTGCCACGGGACGCCTTCGAGGTGAGCGCCGGAGACCTGCTGTTCCGCCTGTCGGACGGCAGGTCCTGGCAGTTCCTCGCGGTGGTGGAGCACCAGCTCGTGGACGTGGCGCCGGGTGAAGGCTTCACCACGCCGCGCCTGTCCAACGACCGACGCTGGACGGCGCTGCAGGAGGTGCGCATCGCCTCGCCCGCCGGGCTCAAGGCCTTCCTCCAGCGCTTCAAGGACAGCGACCTGCATGCCGTCTCGCCCACCGACGACGTGGACCCCGTGGGCGAGGTGCTCGCGGGCTACCTGGGGCAGGAGGTCCGGACGATGCTCGCGGGAGGGAGCGCTCCGGAGCTGGCCGCGCTGCCCGCCGGTACGTTGCTGGTGGAGGCCACCGCGCTGCACTGGGTGAAGGGCGAGCCCGTGAAGGCCACCGCGGCCACGACGCTCCAGTTCCTCCCGAGCGGCACGCAGCAGGCCCTGCTGAGCAACCCGCAGGACTACGGCCCCACGGACCCGGCGGACCCGCGCTGGCTGCTGCTGGTGGTGCCCTTCCTCGGGCGCCTGCAGGACCGGACGCGTGACGGGCTGGAGGCCCCGTCCGGCCCGGCCTCGCAGCTCCAGGTGGACCCGGTGCTGAACCTGGAGCGCCGGCGCAAGCAGCCGGCCGCGCTGCCCCCGCTGGCCCTGGCGCTGAGCGGCTGGGCCGACCGCAAGGCCGCCGCCGTCACCTTCACCAGCCTGGACACCGCCCGCGCGCGCAGCTGGTCGAGGCTGGACCCGCTGTCGCTGGAGGAGAGCTGGTTCCGAGTGCAGCACCCGCTGCCGGAGCCCCGCTTCGACACGCTCCAGAGCGTGCTGGCCGCGAGGCCGGAGACGCCCGCAAGGCTCAGCCGGGCCACGGCGCTCCAGTACGCCTTCGACCCGGTCCGCAACGCCTATCCGCCCGGTCAGCCCAAGGCCTCCGGAGGAGTGGACCCGCTGCCGGGCCAGGCGCGCCTCCAGTGGCGCCCGGACGCGCTCCTCGCGCTCCAGGCCGTACTCACACAACGCGGCAGCTCCACGCCGCTGCCGTCAGGCTGGCTGCTCACCGCGCTCCAGCTCGTGAGCGGTGGCTGGCTCCGGCCGTCGACGGCCACCGGGACGCGCCGCTTCCCCGCCGCCACCGCGCTCGCGCCGCGCGCGGATGCCGTCCGCGCGCCGATGAGCCTCGCCGTGAGCCCCTACCTCGGCCTCGGCTTCCGCCCCGCGGCCCCTCGCGAGGACGACATCCCGGAGCTGGTGGTGGTGGAGCTGCTCTGCCTGGACCGCACGCGCCGCGCCCTGCTGCCCGCCGCCAGCCACGTGAAGGAGGGCGGAGAGGGCCTCGACGCGGTCCGCGCCTCCGCCATCGCCTGGGCGCGGGAGATGCACCGTCGGCTCACCCCCGAGTCGCCGCTCGCCGTGCTGCGGTTCCGGGAGGTCTACCGGACCGTGGCGTCGGGCGAGGACGAAGCGGTGCTGACCACCGCCTACTCCTTCTCGCTCGTCCCCGGACTCGAGCGCACGGGAGGCCTGTCGCGGCGCGTGCTCAAGCTGCGCTCGCCCCCGGCGCGGCTGCGCTTCCGCGACGGGCACTTCGGCGGCCAGGAGCTGCCCCAGGAGGTGCGCCCCCTGGAGCTGGCGCCGCCGCAAGTCACCGGCGTCCAGCCCATCCACCGCGCCCACCGGCCCGCGAGCGGGCCGCAGCAGCAATCGCCGCGCGACTGGCCCTGGGGCCTGAGCGCGCTGCGCACCACCGTGCACTACACCCACGAGCAGGAGGGGGCGACGGGCACGCTGGGCCCTCGTGACGGCGTGCCCGACAAGCCCTTCTCGCTGTGGTGGCAGGCGCTCCAGCACCAGGTGCAGTTCCGCTCCGCCACGAGCGCCGCCGGGCCCACCGCGGGCCTGCCGCCGCTGTTCCGCGCCCGCGCCATCAAGGGCCTGCTGCCGGTGCTGCCCCAGCTGCCCCTGCCCCTGATGAGCCCGCGTGTGTTGCTCAACGTGGACGAGCCCGACCGGATGAAGCGGTGGCAACCGGTGCTGCCCGGTACGGTGCGCTTCCACCTCACGGGCTCGCGGCCGGGAGTGATGCTGGCCATGCGCCACCAGCTCCTGCGTCAGGCCGGGCTGGACCCCACCCGGGACGAGGCCCACCGCGGGCAGGGCATGGTCTCCGGCAGCATCCCGGTGCAGCACCGCGTGCCACGCCCGGTGCCGCTGCGGGAGAATGACGCGCGGCACCCCGGCGCCGCGCTGCGCACCTGGGCCAGCCACTTCGAACCCGGGCACAGCGTCCTGGCCACGGCCTCTCCGGCGGACGAGGCCTTCATCGCGTCGTTCGGTGACGGCCCCGTCCACCGCCTGCGGCTCGTCCTGGAAGCCCCGCTGCACGGTGCCATCCCCGCCAGCTGGGATGGCACGCTGACGCTGTCGGCGGACGTGAACGCGGGGGCCTCGTTGGCGGACTGGACGCTCGCGCTGGAGATTCCGCTGGACGGGAAGGTGTTCGCCTACGGCCCCGCCGAGCCCGCGGAGGGAGGGCGCCTGGGCTTCAAGCTGGCGGGGACGGGAGGACGCTCCGCCGAGGAGGTGCGGGCGGACTTCTCCCAGCGCCTCGCGCCCGGCCGGGTGCTTGCGGTGCACGCCCGCGTCGGCCGCGTGACGGGCGCGGAGGGCTTCATCCAGACGCTCACCTTCCCGCTGCGGGTGGTGGACCCGGGGGTGCTGCCGCTGCCGCTGGAACCCGTGTTCCTCCACTTCGAGGACCCCGAGTACAACCGCCACCTCGCCTCGACGACGCGGCGGGCGACCCAGCTGGTCAAGACGCTGGACGGGACGCAGAAGGCTCTGCACGCGGTGACGCTGGCCACGGACCGTGGCGAGTACAACCCGGACAGCCGGATGGCGCTGCGCTTCGACTGGGACGACGGTACGACGGGGCTTCCGGCGCTCCTGTCCCTGCTGCGCGTGGGCCCGGGCGGAGTCACCCGGCCGCTGAGCGTCCGCGAGGACGGCGTGGACACCCCCGCGCTCACGGTGGCGCCCGAGCGCCTGCGCGAGGTATCGCTGCTGGACCTGCGCGACGGCACGGAGCCCGCGGTGCTCGGCCCGGGCGAGGCACTGATGCTGAAGCTCACCCTGAAGGCCTTGCCGGAGGCTTCGTCGCGCGTCACCGAGAACAAGGACATATTCCTCACGGTGGGCATCACCGCCGAGCCGGTGACACCCGTGCCCGAGGCGGCCTACGCGCTGCTGCGCCGCCAGCAGCCCGTGGAGGGAGACCCGCAGGTGGAGTGCGCCCGCTTCGCCTGGGGCCCCGCGCCCGCCCGCGTGGAGCTGGTCTGCCCGGAGGACCTCCGCACCGAGGTGGTCCGCCGTCGCGCCGTCTTCCACTGGCGCGACACGGTCCGCACCGGGACGCTGCGCGGCTACGACATCCAGAAGCTCACGCAGTCCGGCGCCACGCACATCCCCGGCGTCACCGAGCTTCCGAAGCCGCCGCCTCAGAACTCGTAGCGAAGGGTGGCCTGTCCCGGAAGGGCCAGGTCCACCGCGCCGGTGGACTTGCCGTACTTCTGCTGGAAGGCCTGGGTGATGGGCGCCAGGTCGAAGCGCGGCGTCGCGTACTTCATGGCCTTGCAGCGGTCCTCGTGGGCGTCGTGGACCAGCACCAGGTTCGCCACCGGCGTGCCGTCCGTGCCCTGGGTGAAGGTGCCGTCCCAGGCCAGCGCGTACGTGTGCTCCTTGCAGCCGCCGCCGTGGGACACGCTCACGTCCAGCACGCCCCGCAGGATGCGCATGCCCTCGATGCGGATGAGGTCCTTCGCCTGCGGGCTCGCGCTCACGATGATGGGCTGGACGGGCGCCTTGCCCTCCTCGGAGGTGGTGTTCTTGATGGACTCCTCCGCCTCCTCCCCGCCCTCCGCCTCACGGCGCTCCTCCGTGGTGGCGTCCGACGGCTCCTCCTTCACCGGCGTGCTCGCGCAACCGGCGAGCAGACCGAACAGCACGAAGCCACTCCAGCTCAGCTTTCGCATGCGCATCCTCCAGACCGCGTCACTGTCTCAACGCTGGAGCGCGGCCTCGTACGCCGCCAGGGTCGCCTCGGCGGTCCGCTTCCAGGTGTACTTCGCCGCCCGCTCCCGGCCCTTCTCCGCCAGCGCCCGCCGCTCCTCGGGCGACTTCAGCAGGCGCTCGATGGACTGCGCGAGCCCCTCCGCGTCCTCCGGCCGCACCGCCAGGGCCGCGTCGCCGCAGACCTCCGGGAGCGAGCCCGCGGTGGAGACGATGGTGGGCGTGCCCAGGTGCATCGCCTCCAGCGGCGGCAGGCCGAAGCCCTCGTAGCGCGAGGGGAACACGAACACGGCCGCGCGGCGCATCAGCTCGTAGAACACCGGGTCCGCCTGGTAGCCGAGCGAGCGCAGGTCATGCCCCTCGGAGCGCATCCGGGCGATGCGCTTCTCCACCCGGCCCGAGCCGAACCAGCTCTGTCCCGCCAGCACCAGCGACACAGGACGCCCGCGCTCCCGGAGTCGCTCCATGGCGTCCAGCACCAGGTCCACGTTCTTGCGCACGTCCAGCGAGCCCGCGTAGAGCACGTAGTC
This sequence comes from Pyxidicoccus caerfyrddinensis, assembly GCF_010894405.1. Lineage (GTDB taxonomy): Bacteria > Myxococcota > Myxococcia > Myxococcales > Myxococcaceae > Myxococcus > Myxococcus caerfyrddinensis. The sequence continues at coordinate 113,583 of NZ_JAAIYA010000026.1, read as the reverse complement.
CTTCGGCAGCGACAGGGCGCGCAGGAAGTCCACGCTGATGGCATCCAGCACCGGCGCGTGCACGTGGTCCACGCCGTTGGGCACCACCACGGTGCGCGACTCCGCCTCGGGGATGCGGGCCAGCAGGTCCTGACGGGTGCGCTCGCTCACGCACACCACGCGGGCCGCCAGGGACACGCTGCGCGTCAGCCACAGGCGGAACTGCCAGCGGAACGCGGTGGACACCGTCTCCGGCATCAGCAACGGAATCAGGTCATGCACCGTGAGCACGTAGGCGGTGCCGGGCACGCGGGTGAGCGGGAGGTTGAAGTTGCCGTGCGCGTGGTAGAGCGGCGCGCCCACGCGCTGGAGCAACCGGGGCAGCCGGCCGAGCGTCCACGAGGTGCGGCCCACGTCGCCGCGGGGGTGCTCGCCGGAGCCGTGCGCGCCCAGCTTCTCCAGGCGGACGTCCAGCCCTTCCAGGGCGGAGGCCAGACAACGGGTGTACAGGCCGATGCCGGTGGTCGGCTCGTCCCAGAGCGTCGCGTCGAAGGCGATGGGGCCGGTGGACACGGTGCGCCTCATAGCACGACTCGTGTGATAGGCAGGGCGCGCATGGCGATCCACCAGTTGATACCCAGCTTCGTCCCTGGCGACGCCACCGGGCAGGCCGCGCTGCACCTCCAATTGCTGCTGCGCCGCATGGGCCACGCGGGCGCGCTGTACGCGGACGAGGTGGGCGCGGGCCTGGAGGGTCTTGCCAGCCCCGCCTCCGCGCTGCGGCCCCAGCCCGATGACCTGGTGCTCTATCACCACGGCATCGCCTCGCCGCTGAGCAGCCGGCTGATGCACCTGCCCTGCCGCCGCGGCGTGGTGTTCCACAACATCAGCCCCGCGCGCTTCTACTCGGGCCTGCCGCTGGCGGATGCGCTGGTGGCGGGGCGTGCCCAGCTCGCGGCCATGGCGCCCTTCGCGGACGTGGCCATCGGCGTGTCGGCCTTCAACGCCGCGGAATTGCGCGCGGCGGGCTACCGCAACGTCCACACGGTGCCGCTGTTCATCGAACCGGAGCGCTTCAGCCGGGACAACGCGGACCCGAAGATGCTGCGGCAGCTCGCCGGCCCCGGCCCCGTGCTGCTGGGCGTCAGCCGGGTGATGCCGCACAAGCGCTTCGAGGACTTCATCACGCTGCACCGCGAGCTGCTGCGGCTGCGGCCCCAGGCGCGGCTGCTGATGGTGGGCGGGTACGAGCCGGGCAGCCGCTACTTCAAGGCGCTCCAGCGTGAAGCGAAGGGCCTGAGCGGCGTGCACTTCCTGGGACGACTGAGCCACGCGCAGCTCGTGGCGGCGTACCGCTCCGCGTCCGTCTTCGTCTCCATGAGCGAGCACGAAGGCTTCGGCGTCCCGCTCATCGAGGCCATGGCGGCCGAGGTGCCGGTGCTGGCGTATGCGGCTGCGGCGGTACCGGAGACGCTCGGCGGCGCGGGGGTGGCCTTCGACCAGAAGCGCTTCGCCTTCCTCGCGGAACTGGCGGTGGACCTGAGCGAGGATCTGTCCCTGCGCGAGCCCGTTCTCGCCGGACAGAAGCGCCGGCTGGAGCACTTCTCCGCGACGTCCGCGCAGAGTGCCCTCTCCCGCGCTCTGGACGGGTTCCTGACGCCGCACGCGCCGAGAGCGCGCAAGGCGCCGAAGCGCCCGCGCGTGGCGCTGGTGGTGCAGCGCTACGGCGAGGTGACGGGCGGAGCGGAGAAGCTGGCCGCGCAGATGGCCGAGCACCTGGCCCCGCACTGGGACCTCACGGTGCTGACCACGTGCGCGAAGAACCACCTGTCCTGGGAGAACGTCTTCCCGCCCGGACCGGACGAGGTGGACGGCATCAAGGTCCTGCGCTTCCCGTCGACGCGGGCGCGCAACATCCGGGGCTTCAACGGGCTGTCGCGGCAGGTGTTCGACAAGCCCAACGAGCGGCTGCGCGAGGAGCAGTGGGTGGCGGAGCAGGGCCCGCTGTGCCCGGGGCTGCTGAATCACCTGGCCACCACGCGCGACGCGTATGACGGCTACCTGTTCTTCACGTACCTCTACGCGCCCACGGTGTGGGGCCTGCCGCTGGTGGCGGACCGGGCACTGCTGGTGCCCACCACGCACGACGAATCACCCATCAAGTTCGGCGTGTACCGGGACGTCTTCGAGCGCCCGCGCGCGCTCCTCTGCCTCACACCGGAGGAGCTGACCATCATCGAGAAGTACTTCCCGGACCATGCGCGGACGCGGGTGGTGGGCGTGGGCGTGGACCGGCCCGAGGCGGACGGCGCGCGCTTCCGCGAGAAGCACGGCATCCGCAAGCACTACCTGCTCTACGTGGGGCGGCAGGAGCCGGGCAAGGGCGTGGGCGAGTTGCTCGAGTACCACCGCGCGCTGAAGCAGCGGTACGCCGACGCGCCGGACCTGGTGCTCGCGGGCGACACCAACATGGAGCTGTCCGGCGAGGGCGTGCGCTACCTGGGCCGCATCGACGAGCAGGACAAGCACGACGCGCTGGCCGGGGCCTTGGCGGTGGTGGTGCCGTCCCGGTACGAGAGCCTGTCGCTGCTGACGCTGGAGTCCTTCGCGCAGGGCACGCCGGTGCTGGTGAACGGGCGCTCGGACGTGCTGGTGGGCCAGGTGGAGCGCAGCGGCGCGGGCCGGACGTATACGGACCTGGAGTCGTTCATCCAGGGCCTGCGCGAGGTGGGCGAGCAGCGGGCGCCCCTGGGGAAGAAGGGCCTGGCGTACGTGAAGAAGCAGGGCTGGCCACAGGTGGTGGCGGCCTACCGTGAGGAGCTGGAGCGCATCCTCGAGGAGAATCGCCAATGAAGCTTTTGGGACGCGACATTCCCGCGCGGGAGCTCATCTCCCGAATCGAGGAGCGCCTGCGCACGCGCGGCCTCCCCACGTCGGAGCCGCTCGAGGTGCCCCCCGAGGGCGTGGAGCCGCGGGTGGAGCCGCTGACGTTCAACCTGCACGCGCTGGAGGAGAACGCGGACGCCACGCGCGCGCTGCCGCTGCACACGCACCGGGGCGGCGCGGGCCAGCTCGTGCTGGTGGCCAAGTGGGCCTTCCGCAAGTCGTGCCAGGTGTTCATCAACGAGGCGCTCGGAAGGCAGCGCGTCTTCAACGGGCACGTGCGCGACTCGTACGCGCAGCTCTCCGCCGAGGTGATTCGCCTGCGGCGCGAGGTGGAGGAGCTGCGCGCCCGTGGCGGCGGTGGCGGCAGGCCGCCCGGGGATGAGCGGCCTGTTCCGGCGGTGGCGCCTCCGGCCGCGAAGGCCTCGCTCGAAGTGCAGAACCGGGCCGAGCGCGAGCCTCCCGCGAAGCCGACCGCGCCCGCGGAGCGAGCTCCACGAACCGTCGAGGCGGCTGGTGTGAAGCCCGCACCGGCTCCCGCTGTGCGAGCCACGCGCCCTCGACAGGACACGCCCGCCAGGCCGGCCCGCACCGAGGCGCGCGCTCCCTCCACGAAGGCCTCCCCCCAGGCGAAGTCCACGCCCGAGACCCGCGTCCAATCGGATTCGAAGGTCGAGCCCGTGCTGCCGCAGCCTCGCCACACCCGGACCGCGTCGACGACACAGCAGCCTCGCGGACAAGCGGGCACTCCCAAGCCTCGCCCCGAGACGCCCGCCGCCTCGACACCCCAGACGGGCCAGCGCCCTCGCAAGTCTGGAGACAAGCGCCGCGGTCGCCGGAAGTAGTCCAGGGCCCGCGGCACCACCGGCTCCCCCTCCGAGGTCGCACGCGCTCTCGGAGACGACGGCTGGCGGGAGCGCATGGAACCCGTGCGGGAGGCCGCCCGCCGGCTCGTCCAGCAGGGGCGCCCGTCATCATCGGGAGGCCGCGGGGTGGACCCTTCCACCGCCCCGGGCCCCATCCGCCCGCGCACGGGCGCCGACGGCTCGCATTGACGACCCCGCCTACCGCATGACAAACCGGCCGCGTGGACGAGCCTGTCATCAGCGTGGTCATCCCCGCCTACAACGAGGGCCAGCGCCTGCCCCGCTTCGTGGGGGAGCTGACGCGCGTCTTCCTGGAGCGTCCCGCCCCGCCGGTGGAGTTCATCGTCGTGGACGACGGCAGCCGCCCCGAGCACGCCGCGCTCCAGCGTGCCTGTGTGGAGGAGGCCCAGTCCCGGCTCACCGCGAAGGGCGCTCAGCACCGCTTCACCTACGTGGCGGCCCCGCGCAACCAGGGCAAGGGCTCGGCCATCCGGCTGGGCTGGCGCAGCGCCTCTCCCAGCGCCACGTGGCTGGGCTTCGTGGACGCGGACGGCGCCATCAGCGCGGAGGAGCTGCACCGACTCGTGGAGCTGACGGCCTCTTCCACCGGGCGGGACACGGATGTGATTGCCGGCTCGCGCATCCTCATGGCCGGCCGCCGCGTGGTGCGCAATCTCCACCGCCACCTGCAGGGGCGCGTCTTCGCCACGCTGACGGACTCCAACTTCGGCCTGCACTTCTACGACACCCAGTGCGGCGTGAAGCTCATCCGCGCCGCCCTGCTGCGCCCGCTGCTGGACGTGCTGCGCGAAGAGCGCTGGCTCCTGGACATCGAGCTGCTCGCGCTGCTCAAGCGCCAGGGCGCCCGCGCGCTGGAAGTCCCCATCGACTGGGAGGACTTCGGCGGCTCCAAGGTCATCCCCGGCCTGGATGGGCTGCGCATGTTCTGGGGCCTGATTCAGCTCCGGCGGCGGCTGGAGCGGCTGTCCCTTCCCGCCCCCGCGCCGCGCTCGGCGCAGGAGGCCCTGCCCTCCAGCGTCACGGGAAGCGGTACACGGTGACGTAGCCGTCCTGGTACGCCAGCTCCCCGCCCAGCTCCTCCACCACGAAGCGGTGACGCATCGGATGGTTGTAGTGCGTGACGTACCAGCGGAAGTGGTTGTCCTTCAGGAAGCGTCGCATCTCCTCGCGCTCCTCGTCGGACACCCTCCCCACCACGCCGTTGAGTCCCTCCAGCGCGCGGAAGATGCGCTGCTCCAGCATGGCCGCCTCGCGCACCGGCAGCCGTGACAGGCGCGCGAAGGACACCGGCTTCTGGTGGTAGATCTGCTCCCACTGCCCCAGCACGTTGTCCGTGAAGACGGCCGCCGGCATGGGCGCGAAGCGAATCTCGTCGAAGATGGGCGGCAGCTTCGGCAGCTCCGGCATGGGCAGCGGCTTGCCGAGGTACTCCACGTTCGGCACCAGCGCCACGGCCAGCGCCACGACCAGGCCCGCCGCCGCGCCGCGCTGGGACGCCAGGCGCCCCAGGTGCGCCGCCGCGAAGGCGACGAGGACACTCAGGGCCAGCGTCGTGAGCAGCTCGAAGCGCACCGGCATGCCGCCGCGGGAGAACAGCGGCACCACGTGTTTGAAGACCACGTAGGGCATGGGCACCTGCACCAGCAGCGGCTGATCGAACGAGGTGAGCGGCGTCAGCGATGACAGCAGCGTGCACAGCCCCAGCAGCACCACCACGTCCCGGTGCCAGGAGCGCCCGCGCCACGCTGGCGCCCACCCCACCACGAGCGTCACGGCGAGCAGCAGCACCGCCGGAGACACCCTGTCGGAGAGGCCGATGTTCAGCACCGTGCCCATGGACAGCACCGCGAAGCCCAGCCCCAGCCCCGCCCAGCGCCGGCCCTCGGGCACGCCGCGCCAGAGCGCGAAGACGGCCAGCAGCGGCGTGAGCCACCCGAGGAAGGTGCCCGCCTCCTCCGCGTTGCTCGACATCTTCCCGCGCACCAGCCCCCCTGAGAATTCCTGGGCCCAAGCCGGCATCGACTCCACCCAGCCCGACAGCGTGTCCGGGAGGAAGAAGGCGTACAGGTCGGTGAAGTAGTCGGAGTCCCCGTGGTGGATGGCCAGCGGCGCGGGGAAGGCATGCAGGAGCAGCGGCACCACCGGCGGCACGCACGCCAGGCCCGCGGCCAGCGCCGCCAGGCCCGCCCGGCGCATGCCCGGGTCCTTCAGCGTGTCCAGCGACAACAGCGGCCCGCGACGCCAGCGCTCCGCCACCACCCACAGGAAGGAGAAGAGCGCGATGTAGAGCAGGTAGTAATAGTCACACAGTAGCGTGTAGAGCGCGGCCAGCGCGACGCCCACGAGCCACCGGCGCTTGCCCTCGTCCAGCCAGCGCAGGAAGAAGAACAGGTAGAGGGGGATGCCCTCCAGCGCGGACAGGTTGAGGTGCGCAATCGAGTGGCTGAGGTGGTAGCGCGAGAAGTTGAACACGCACGCGCCCGCCAGCGCCGCCACCGCCGCGAGGCCAGGCTCGAAGCCCGCACGCGTCAGCAGATAGTCCAGCAGCAGCCACGCCGTGTACCCCGTCAGCACGAAGGTGCCGAAGAGGACGAGGTTGTAGGCCGTCTCCACGCGCATGAAGGGCAGCAGCACCACGCCCCACAGCGTCTTCGCGGGCGACAGCGTGTGCCAGTACAGCTCCGCGCCCAGCGGCCAGTGCAAGAGCGGCGTGAAGAAGGGGTTCTGCGGCTCCACCCACGTGGCCTGGCGCATCCACCAGAGGTGCCACATGTTCATCAGCACATCCTCGCGCCCGCCCGCGACGTGGCCCTTGAGCTTCGACAGCAGCGGCCAGGTGTGGAACGCGGACAGCAGCGAGAACGCCAGCAGCACCAGCGGGTGGAGCACCCGCCGCGGAAGTGAGGACATAGACGGTGAGGGTCAGGCTGGCCGCTCGGCGGCCATCAGCATGTTGTCGCCCAGGTTGAACGGAATGGCCCACGCCCCCGGAACCACGCGCCGGGCCAGCTCCAGCACCGGCGCCGCGGGACGGAAGCTCGCACCCACCTTCCGCAGCAGGTAGTCCGCGGAGATGATGTGCGTGTACGTCCGCGTGTCCTTCACGTGGAAGCCCACCCCTTCCAGCAGCGTCGCCAGGGTGCGCCGGCCGAAATAGAACAGGTGCATGTCCATCAGCCACGGCCACTGGCCCCCCATGAGCCGGGCCACCAGGCTGCCCGCGTCGATGGTGGACAGGTAGATGCGGCCGCCAGGGCGCACCAGCCGGAACGCGGCCTCCAGCTCGGTGCGCGGGTCCGCGAAGTGCTCCACCACGTCCCACAGCGTCACCACGTCGTACTGGACGCCCCGCGCCGCCAGCTCCGCCAGCGGAACCCCGTGCACGGTGAAGCCCAGCGAGCGCGCGTGCCCCGCCGCCCAGTGCGACAGCTCCAGCCCCTCCGGGCGGAAGCCGGCCTCGCGCGCCACGTCCAGGAAGTAGCCGCAGTAGGCGCCCACATCGAGCAGCGTCCGCCCCAGCGGCGGCCCCAGCGCCCGCACCACCTTGCGGAACGTGTGGTAGCGGTTCTCCTTCTCCGCCACGTACAGCGGATCCTCCACGCCCTGATACGCCGACAGCAGCTCCTGCGCCGAGCGCATGGGCCACTGGAAGAGCATCCCGCAGTCCTCGCATTCCCAGATAGGCGGGTGGCTCCGGTGGCCAAAGGAGGTGCAGTTGTAGGCCGCCGCGCCCTCGGGCTGTCCGCCGCCGCGGGCCGGGAACTTCATCCGCAGCCGGCCTCCCTTGCACAGGTAGCAGGCGTCGGGCACCGGAGCGAGGTGGGGCTCCGCATGGCGGCGGTGGGCGCGTTCCGTCATGGCCGCGCACCGTATCCCTGGGGGCGGGCCCCCACAACACGGCAGGTGGGTGGGACGTGCCTCACACGGAGCATGACGCGGGGTGTGGTGCCTTGGGCGGCCGGCCGCGTTACAACCGAAGCCGGGCCAATCGCTCCCATCGCCGTCCTTCACGCCCGGTGCTGAGCCCGCTTGCATTCCGGGCGACTGACCGCGAAATAGGCCCCGCCCGAGAGCCGTTCCCCCAGGTTCCTCCCACACCTTCAGTGATATGCGCGCCTTGACCGACCTGCCCTCCGACTCCGCTCCCACCCTCACCCTGGGCCTGCCGGGCTTTACCTTCGAGGACCTCTACCGCCCGCGCGGCCTGCGCCGGCTGATGGAGCGCTTCGACGCGCAGCTCGCCGAGGACGAGCCCGAGCTCTTCCAGAGCTACGAGGCGTACCGAAAGTCCGGGGGCACCAGCGTCACCGGCCCCGCCGAGTCGGACCTGCTCGTGCGCGTGTCCCGCCACGTGTCGCGCTTCGTCGCGAAGCTCTTCCGCCTCGAGTCGGAGCTGGAGCGCCTGGCCGGCCGCCTCAAGGGCGAGCTGCCCCTCTTCGACTTCAAGCGCGAGTTCATCACCCGCCGCGTTTTCAAGAAGGGCGCCGCGGACCGCCCCTCGCTGGCCGAGTTCCCCTCGCTGGACGCGCGCATGCGGCTGCTGATGCAGCTCGGCTTCCCGGAGGCGCTGGCCACGGGCGATTTGGAGCGTGGCCTGGCCGAGTCCGTCCTCACGCTGATGGACCTGGAGCGGCTGTTCGCCGGCAGCCTCCCCGCGGAGCTGCAGCCGCGCGCGGAGGCGATGCGCGCCCGCTGGGCGGCGCTGCGCGAGGGGCTCGTGTCCACGCCGGAGGGCCGTGACGCCTTCGGCTCCAGCCTCGTCACCCAGGGCGACGACGCCGCGGAGCTGCAGGCCATCCGCGCGCTGCTGTCGCTGGCGGACCGCTGGACGTACGCGCGCGCCCTGCACCCGGAGACGAAGGACATCTTCCACGCGTGGCCCACGCACCGGATTCCCAAGCCGCTGGTGTTCGACCAGCTCGTCCAGCTGAAGCGGCCGGACCCGGAGCTGCCCGAAATCACGGAGGGGGACGAGCACCACCTGCGCCACCGCGACGGCTTCAAGCTCACGGACCGCCGCGGCACCCCGCGCGACGTGATGAACGAAGTCGACTACTGCGTCATCTGCCACGAGCGCTCGAAGGACTCGTGCTCCAAGGGCTTCCCCGCGAAGGACCCGGTGGCGGAGGGGCACAGCTTCAAGAAGAACCCGCTGGGGATTCCGCTCAACGGGTGCCCGCTCGACGAGCGCATCTCCGAGGCGCACCTGCTCAAGCGCGAGGGCAACTCCGTGGCCGCGCTGGCCATGGTGACGCTCGACAACCCGATGTGCCCCGGCACCGGCCACCGCATCTGCAATGACTGCATGAAGGCGTGCATCTTCCAGAAGCAGGAGCCGGTGAACATCCCCCTGGCGGAGACGGCCACCCTCACGGACGTGCTGGATTTGCCCTGGGGCTTCGAAATCTACGGGCTGCTCACGCGCTGGAATCCGCTCAACGTCCGCCGCCCGTACGCCCTGCCCTACGTGGGCCGCAACGTGCTGGTGGTGGGCCTGGGCCCCGCCGGCTACACGCTGTCGCACTACCTGCTCAACGAGGGCTTCGGCGTCACCGGCGTGGACGGCCTCAAGATCGAGCCCTTCCCGGATGAACTGGTGGGCCGCAACGGCCGCGCCATGCGCCCCATCCGCGACTGGTCCGCGCTCACCAGCGAGCTGGACGAGCGCGTGCTGGAGGGCTTCGGCGGCGTGTCCGAGTACGGAATCACCGTGCGCTGGGACAAGAACTTCCTCACGCTCATCCACCTCACGCTCGCGCGCCGCGAGGGCTTCCGCATCTACGGCGGCGTGCGCTTCGGTGGCACGCTGACGATTGAAGACGCGTGGGAGCTGGGCTTCGACCACATCGCCATCGCCGCAGGCGCGGGCCGCCCCACCATCATCGGGATGAAGAACAACCTCATCCGGGGCATCCGCAAGGCGAGCGACTTCCTCATGGCGCTGCAGCTCACCGGCGCCTTCAAGAAGGACTCGCTGGCCAACCTCCAGGTGCAGCTGCCCGCCATCGTCATCGGCGGCGGCCTCACCGGCATCGACACCGCCACCGAGCTGATGGCGTACTACCCGGTGCAGGTGGAGAAGACGCTCGCCCGCCACGAGCGGCTGGTGGCGGACCTCGGCGAGGAGGGCGTGCTGGCCCGCCTCGACGCCGAGGAGCGGGCCTCCTACCAGACCTTCCTGGAGCACGGCCGCGCGGTGCGCGCCGAGCGCGAGAAGGCCCAGGCCGAGGGGCGCAACCCGGACTTCATCAAGCTGGTGCGCGGCTGGGGCGGCGTCAGCCTCGTCTACCGCCGCGGCCTCACCGAGTCCCCCGCCTACCGCCTCAACCACGAGGAAGTCACCAAGGCGCTCGAGGAGGGCATCCGCTTCATCGAGCGCATGAGCCCCGTGGAGGCGCTGCCGGACGCGTCCGGCGCGGTGCGCGCGCTGCGCTTCGAGCGACAGGTGACGGTGGACGGCAAGCTCAAGGGCAGCGGCCAGTTCTTCGAGTTGCCCGCGCGCACGGTATGCGTCGCCGCCGGCACGTCGCCCAACGTCACGTACGAGAAGGAATACCCGGGCACCTTCCAGCTCGACGCGCGCGGGGAGTACTTCCAGGGCCACGAGTTGGTGGAGGCCGCGGACGGCTTCGAGCTGAAGCCCGTGAAGGCCAAGGAGGACCCGGCGGCGAAGGCGGGCTTCTTCACGTCGTACCGGAAGGACGGCCACCTCATCTCCTTCTATGGCGACAACCACCCCACCTACGCGGGCAACGTGGTGAAGGCCATGGCCAGCGCGAAGGACGGCCACCCGGAAGTGGCGCGCCTGTACGCGAAGGAGGTGGCGGCCATGGACTTCAACGATGACCTGGCCCAGGCCCGCCGCGAGGAGCAGCGCGCCGCGCACTTCGCGAAGCTGGACGAGGCCTTCACGGCCACCGTCGTCGCCGTCAACCGGCTGACCCCGACGATTGTGGAAGTGGTGGTCCGCGCGCCCTTCGCGGCGAGCCACTTCTCCCCCGGCCAGTTCTACCGCCTGCAGAACTTCGAGCGGAACGCGCCCGTGGTGGACGGCATGCGCCTCACCATGGAGGGCCTGGCCCTCACCGGCGCGTGGGTGGACAAGGAGAAGGGGCTGATGGGCACCATCGTCCTGGAGATGGGCTCGTCCTCGCGCCTGTGCGCGGCGCTCACGCCGGGCGAGCAGGTGGTGCTGATGGGCCCCACCGGCGCGCCCACGGAAATCGGCCACAACGAGACGGTGGCGCTCGTGGGCGGCGGCCTGGGCAACGCGGTGCTCTTCTCCATCGCCCGCTCGCTCAAGGCGGCCGGCTGCCGCGTCGTCTACTTCGCCGGCTACCGGCAGAAGTCGGACTCCTTCAAGCAGGACGAGATTGAGGCCGGCACGGACCAGATTGTGTGGTCCGTGGACACGGGCGACACCATTGCGCCGCGGCGCCCGCAGGACTCGGCGTTCCGGGGCAACGTGGTGCAGGCGATGCTGGCCTACGCGGAGAACAAGCTGGGCCCGGCGCCCGTCATCTCCCTGGCGGAGGTGGACCGCATCATCGCCATCGGCTCGGACCGGATGATGCGCGCGGTGGCCGAGGCGCGGCACGGCGTGCTCCAGCCGCACCTCAAGCCCGGCCACGAGGCCATCGGCTCCATCAACTCGCCGATGCAGTGCATGATGAAGGAGATCTGCGCCCAGTGCCTCCAGCGGCACGTGGACCCGCTCACCGGCAAGGAGACGTGGGTGTTCTCCTGCTACAACCAGGACCAGCGGCTGGACCAGGTGGACTTCGTCAACCTCAATCAGCGCCTGCGCGGCAACACCGTCATGGAGAAGGTGGCGGACGTCTACCTGGCGCAGCTCCTCAAGAAGGCGCCGCACCTCAAGCGCGTCTGAGGCACGGCGCCCACCTTCGGATGAAGCACTCGCGGGCCCGGGAGGCATGTCCCCTCGGGCCCGCGGTGCATTCAGCCTACCGGAACCTCAGAGTGCCTTCTCCGCCCCCACGAGGACTGCCGGCTCGTTGGCGACGAACTTCCGCACGAAGACGTTGTCGAACTGCGCCCGCGTGCCGGCCTCACCGTAGAGCGCCACGCCGCTGCCAGCATTGGCGCGGGTATCGGTGATCTGAAGCTTGTGCACTCCGTCCACGGAGACCCTGATGACATCCCCCTGCACCCTCGCCGTCAGCTTGTGCCATTCATTGACCTGGATGGCGCCGACCTCGGCCTTCGCCTTCTCCGTGGGCACCCCTCCGGCCCAGGCGTAGGCGTAGAGGTTCTGCTGCGTGTCGAGGTTCTCGTAGAGGTTGATGGAGACGAGGTTCTCCGAGTCGGTGCCCCGCACTCCGAGCCCCCAGACGCTTCCCGTGAGCTGGCGCCCATTCACTTCGACGACGTAGTCCGTTCCGGTGAAGGAGGACTGGAGGACCTGCCCTTCCACCGTGAAGCCCTGGGCCACCGCTCCTGTCGTGCCATCCGGCTGGGTCGCCTGGACCGTCTGCCAGGCGCCCCCCGTCGCGGACCATCGCTCCGCCGCCGGAGCGGCGGCGAGCGTCCGGCCCGCGCTCAGGTCCGCAGTCCGGTGCTCCAGGGACCAGACGGGGCTCTGCAGGGTCCCCGAATCCTTGCAGTAGTACGCATGCATCGTGTTGCCGAAGATGTGCTGGAAGAAGCACGCGGCCCCATCTCCCAGTAGCGGGTTGCCCGGCAGCTCGCGGAAGCCGGCATCCGGCACCTCGCTCGTGTACATCCGCGTGTGCCAGACGCCGGCCTCCAACGTCTCCACCGCCAGGAAGTAGGTGCCGTCGCGGTACATCATCTGCGGGGCCGCCAGCGTGACGGGCACGGACATGAGCACCTTGGTGTCTCCAGGGGTGGTCAGCGCCTGTTTGAGTCCGTCAATCGTCGTCGACTGCCGGACATGGATTTCCCAGCGCCAGTTCTCCCAGTGGAACCAGTACAGGAAGTACTTGCCCCCCACGGGGTCGTGGAAGAGCGTCGGGTTCTGGTTGAGTGCCCCCGTCGCCTGGGGCACCAGTGTCCCCTCGTCCGAGAAGCTCGTGCCATTGATGCTCTTCCGAAGCTTGATGCCCGTGGGAAGGGAGCAGTAGTTCACCGTGTGCGCCATGTAGAAGGTGCCCCCCTCCAACAGGACCGACGGCCAACGCTCTTGCTCCGTGTTGAAGAGCGGGGCGCTGTCCTGCACCCAGGTGTTCAGGTCGTTGCTCTTCGCGATACCCACGCCACCACAGCGCTGCAGACCGTAGTAGCCCCAGTATCGGTAGTTGGGATCGTTGACCTCGACGACGCTCATCGTGTGGACCGCCTCATCCTGCTTCCACACCGCGTTGACCATCACCGTCTGGGGCGCGCTGAGCTGGAAGTAGCCCGGGGTGGCGCCCGGGGACTGGAAGTCGTCGAAGAACTCGAAGGTGGCGCGGCCATCTGCGGCGCTGACTGCCGTGCTGTTGCCGTAATAGAGGCGGAGGGTCGTCCCGCCGATGACGATGGAGGGGACCTTCACCCAGACTGTGGCCGTGCCCCCACCCCACCGCTCAATCCAGAAGGGCAGCGGAGCGTCGGACTCTCCCGTGGTGACGCGCAGGTCGCGCCCATCCGGCCGGGCCTTGCTGAAATCGAAATTCGTCGAATTGAGGTCGATACGAACCTGGAGCTTCGACAAGGGCGCAGTGGGAGGCGAGAGCGGAACGGGAGGCGTCGTCGGCGTCGTGGAATCGGTCACCGTCACGATTCGCCGGTACTGCCACCCCGCCAGCGCTGTCGACTGCGCGGCCGCATCCGAACCCACCACGAGCCCGGCGAACAGGAGCGCATACGTGCTCCGCCGCAGCCACCCCTTCCCTCGTGCACTCGAGCCGCGAGCACCCAGCCCGCTCACTGCCAGCTCCGAGTGCGCCGCCCGTCCCAAGACTTCCATTGCCATGTAATGCTCCTCAACCAGTCCGGGGGTCATCCCCCGGCAATGGTTGACGGCACACAACCATGGGGCACTGACATACGGCTCACCGGCGCGTGCCGGTGAAGACGCGCAGCATCTCCTGGTAGTTCTTCATCAGGTCGTCCTCGCGCGTGAGGACCACGTCCACGTTGGCGTCGCCGTAGTCGCGGCGCGCGTCGGCCAGCTTCTCGAAGGCCTCCACCTGGCGGCGCATGGAGGCCACCTGCGCCGCGAGCCCCTCCTGCTGCTCGGGTGGGAGCTTCGCCTGGAGCGCCTCCAGCTTCTTCAGCTCCTCCTCGTACTGGAGCGTGCGGCCGAGCTGCCGCTGGCTGATGACCGCCGTCACCACCTCGGCGATGCCGTTGACGTCATTCTCGCTCAGCCCCGCCTGCTGCCGGGCCTCGGCCTCCGACCTGGCCTTGGCCTCCACCACCTTCAGCCCCGCGCGCGCGGACGCCATGGCCTCCGGGGTGCCCGCGTCCACCAGCGCGCCCAGGCCGTGCAGCCCCTTGAGCAGCGAGCCGTACACCTCCAGCATGCGCCGCTGGTAGCCCACGTACGCGTCCAGCTTCTCCTTCGTGACGGTGTACGGGCCGACCTCGGCCGCCCCTTCCACCGGGGCGCCGGTGGCTGGCTCGGCTGCCTCCCCGGGTGCCGGGCGGGGTGCGGCCTCTTCCTTCTTACAAGCCGAGAAGGCCAGCAGTACCAACAGTCCCGACAGCATGGTGCGCATGCGTTTTCCTCCAGACGGGCCGGAGACACCGGGAACTTCCGCCACTTGCGCGGCGGCCGGTGACGCCCTTCTCTCTCTGACACGACGGGGTTGTTCCGGCCACTGAACAATCGCTGCATTACCTTTGACCAACCCGGCTGCGCTCGTGTACGAACCGCGGTCCTGTCGAAAGCGGTGGAGGGACTTTGAGGATTTTCCTGGTTAGGCACGGCGATGCGGACGCAGAGATCCCCGAGGGTCTCGGCGACGAGGCGCGCGCGCTCACCGCGAAGGCCCGCGCCGCGACGTCACAGCACTTCGCGTCGCTGTCGGAGCGCATGGGCCCCGTGGGTCTCATCCTGACCAGCCCGCTGGTGCGTACGGTGCAGACGGCGCAGATCCTCTCCATCGAGACGAAGCACGAGGGCCTGCTCAAGGTGCACCGGTGCCTCTTGCCGGACATGCCGGTGGGCGCGGTGGAGCCGGTGCTGACCGAGCACTCGGACCAGAACCTGGTGCTCGTGGGGCACCAGCCCTCCATGGGGGCGCTGGCCGCCCACCTGCTGGGCATGCAGTCCTTCCCCAAGCCCGTCAACCCGGGCACCGTCATCGCGCTGGAGCGCTCGGACGGGGAGACGCCGCAGCTGAAGTTCCTGTTCTACGCGGCCCCTGGCCAGCAGGTGCTCGACGTCATCCAGTGAGGCCCGCGCGGCCATGATGGACGAAGCCCGCTACAACCAGCTCGCCACCGCCGCGTTCCGCCGCATCCTCGCCGCGGCGGACGTCATCGACCCGGACATCCTCGAGGCCGAGAGCACGGGCGACATGGTGACGCTCACCGCCCGCTCCCGCGAGAAGTGCATCGTCAACACCCAGCGCGCCGTGCGGCAGATATGGGTCGCCGGCCGGGGTCAGGGCATCCACTTCACGTACGACCCGGCCACCAGCGCCTGGAAGGACGACAAGGGCCGGGGCCTGGAGCTGCTCACCTTCGTCGCGGACGTGGTGCACGACATCAGCGGCGTGGACTTCATTTATCCCGGCTGAGGCTTCCCGCCCGCCGGCTCCACCCTGTCGCCCCCGGCGGCCTGCGCGCGGCGCAGCGCCTCGCCCGCTTCCTTCAGCAAGCCTCCAAAGCTCACCTGGGCCCCGCCGCCGGACGAAGGCGCCTTGCCCGCGGGCGGCTCGGACACCGCCACGCCCACGGACGCGCTCGTGCCCGCCAGCCCCCGCAGGGACTTCACCCGCTCGCGCAGGCGCTCGGCCACGACGAGGGCGCCCGAGCGCGGCGTGTGCGGGAGGAACACCACGAAGCGGCTGTCCGAGAAGGGCACGGCCACGTCGATGTCACGCACGCCCGCCACCAAGAGCCCCAGCGCCTCGGCCAGCACGCCCGTGCGGGCAGCGGGGGCGAGCGGGGCGATGCGCTCGGTGTAGCGGTCCAGCTCCACCAGCAGCAGGGCGATGGGATAGCGGTAGCGGCGGCTGCGCTTCACCTCCATCAGCATCAGCCGCTTGAGGAACTCGAAGTCCGGCGAGGACGACGGCGGCGCGCCGACGGCGGGCAGGTCCGAGCGGGTGACGCGGCGGCCCTCCGGCTCCAGGATGGTCAGCGTGCCCGGCACGGGGGTGATGGCGAACCCCGACGCGCGCTGGGAGGCCGTCCCTCGGGGGGCCCCCGACGCCATGCCCGTGACGGCCTGGGAGGCCGCGCCCTGCTGGCCCCCGGGGGAGACGGAGCTCTGGGCGTCCGGGCCCACGGCCTCGCCCGAGCCCGCCAGGGCAAAGGCCACGCGGGAGGCCGTCCCCGGCGAAGGGGTGACCTCCAGCCTTCGGGCTTCGTCGCGCGAGGGCTCGGAACCCGCGCCTGACGCCGCGTCGGGCATGGACTCTCCGAAGCTCAGCTCGTCGTCGCTCTCGTCGTCACGCGTGAGCACGAGCGTCGCGCCGGAAGCCTCGTCCGGAGCGGGGGCCGCCAACCGACGTGCCTCCTCGCGCTGCATCAGCAGCCCGACGCAGGTCAGCACGTTG
Organism: Pyxidicoccus caerfyrddinensis; assembly: GCF_010894405.1. GTDB lineage: Bacteria > Myxococcota > Myxococcia > Myxococcales > Myxococcaceae > Myxococcus > Myxococcus caerfyrddinensis. The sequence goes on along the minus strand of NZ_JAAIYA010000026.1, from coordinate 97,139 downwards.
GCGCGCTTGAGCGGCCCCACCAGGCACCCGTCCGCGCCCGCCTCGACGGCGCGCTCGTCCGCGTGCTCTTCGGTGGGCGGGTACAGCAGCAGCACCGGGACGGAGAGCCCGTCCGCGCGGAGGGCGCGGCACAGCGCCTCTCCGTCCAGGGTGCCCGTCCCCGAGGCCAGCAGCACCGCGGGAGGACGCACCCGGGCGGCGCGCAGCGCTTCGTCCGCGCTGCCCGCCGAGGAGACTTCGTGGCCGGCCCCTTCGAGGTAGCGGCGCAGAGCGCCCGCCACCGGCACGGAGGGCTCGGCCAGGAGCACGGAGGCCATCAGACCTCCATGACCTCCTTCTCCTTCTTCTTCACGATGTCGTCCACCTGGGCGATGCCCGCGTCGGTCTGCTTCTGCACCGTCTCGGTGATGCGCTTGTGGTCGTCCTCGGTGATCTTCTTGTCCTTGAGCTGGACCTTGAGCGCCTCGTTGGCGTCGCGGCGGACGTTGCGGATGGCGACCTTGTGGTCCTCACCCTTCGTCTTCACCTGCTTGGCGATGTCCTTGCGGCGCTCCTCGGTGAGCGGCGGGAAGGGCAGGCGAATCATCTCCCCATCGCTCATCGGGTTGATGCCCAGGTTCGCCTCGCGCAGCGCCTTTTCAATCTCCTTGAGGACGCTCTTCTCCCACGGCTTGATGGTGATGAGTCGGGGCTCGGGCGCGTTGACGCTGGCCACGCCGGACAGCGGCGTGGGCGTGCCGTAGTAGTCCACCCGGATGCCATCCAGGATGGAGATGCTGGCGCGCCCGGTGCGCACCTTCGTCAGCTCCCGCTTCAAGTCCTCGAGCGACTTGTCGATGCGGGTCTTCAGTTCGGCGACGACGTCTCCACTCATTGCGATTTCTCCTTGAGTGCTTGCCGGCGGCGGTCGTCCGGGCGCTAGGCCCAGGCAGTCTCCGTCCCACCCACCAGCGTACCAATCTCCCCGCCCCCCAGCACCGCGCGACGGATGTTCCCACGCACCGTCAGGTCGAAGACGATGAGGGGCAGCTTGTTGTCCATGCACAGCGAGATGGCCGTGGAGTCCATCACATTGAGGTTCTGCCGCAGCACGTCCATGTACGTCAGCGTCTTGTAGCGGCGCGCGGTGGGGTCCTTCTTCGGGTCCGCGTTGTAGATGCCATCCACCTTCGTCGCCTTCAGGATGACCTGCGCGTTGATTTCCATGGCGCGCAGCGAGGCGGCGGTGTCCGTCGTGAAGTACGGGTTGCCGGTGCCCGCGGCGAAGATGACGATGCGGCCCTTCTCCAGGTGACGCACCGCGCGCCGGCGGATGTAGGGCTCGGCAATCTGCTCCATCTTGATGGCGGACAGCACGCGCGTGTGGACGCCCTTCTTCTCCAGCGCGTCCTGCATGGCCATGGAGTTGATGCAGGTGGCCAGCATCCCCATGTAGTCCGCGCTCGCGCGGTCCATGCCCTCGGTGGCGCCCGCCACGCCGCGGAAGATGTTGCCGCCGCCGATGACGAGGGCCACCTCCACGCCGGCCTGCGCCACCTCGATGACCTCCTCGGCGATGGCGAGCAATGTGGGCGGATGGATGCCGTACTTGCCTTCGCCCATCAGGGCCTCGCCCGAGAGCTTGAGGAGGATGCGCTTGTAACGGAGGGGGCTCGTCGTGTCGGAGGACATGCGCGTCCGCTTCTATCCCCCGTCCCGCGACTGATCAACGCCCGAGTCGGGCTGTCCGGCCCGCATCGTCCGCTGTCTGTCGCAAGGGAGGGGGGAGCCCGCAAGGACGAGGGCCGCGCCGCCCGGTCCCCCCTCCAGGGGATGTCCGTGCGCGCGGCCCTCACTTCCACCGAGCGGCCCCCAAGAGGGCCACCCTGGAAACTACGCCTGGCCCAGCGTCTTGGCGACCTCGGCGGCGAGGTCGTCCTTCTGCTTCTGGATGCCCTCACCCACCTCGTACCGGACGAAGCGGCGGACGGAGACCTTCTCGCCAATCTTCGCGGCGCGCTCGGTGATCATCTCACCGACCTTCTTCTTGTCGTCCTTCACCCAGAGCTGGTCCACGAGGCACACTCCCTCGTAGTACTTCTCCATCTTCCCGACGAGAATCTTGTCCAGCATCGCCTCGGGCTTGCCCTGCTGCTTGAGCAGGTCGCGCTGGATTTCCTTCTCCTTGTCGAGGTTGTCCGTGGGGACCTCCTCGCGGCGGACGTACTTGGGGCTGGCCGCGGCGATCTGCATGGCCACGTCCTTCACCAGGTCCTGGAAGTCCGGGTTGCGGGCGACGAAGTCCGTCTCGCAGTTGACCTCGACGATGACGCCGATGCGGCCACCGTGGAGGTAGGTGCCGATGAGGCCTTCCGCGGCCACGCGGCCTTCCTTGCCGGCCGCCTTGGCGATGCCCTTCTTGCGCAGCCACTCCTCGGCCTTCGCGAAGTCACCGGCGCTCTCGGCGAGCGCCTTCTTGCAGTCCATCATGCCCGCGCCGGTCCGCTCGCGGAGCTCCTTCACCATCTGGGCGCTGACCTCGGCCATGTTCGTCTCCAGCCTCCGCCTCACCATGGGCGCGGAGCGCCGGGCGGAGTATCAGGGTTGAAAAGGGGTACTGCGGTACACGGGAAACAGGGGCGGCCGGGTCGCTGCTGCGCCACCCGGCCGCCTTGAAACCAACGAGAGGAAGGGACGGCTACTCGGCCGCCGCCGGCTCCTCGCCGCCAGCCTCGGGAGCACTCTCGGCGGCCGGCTGCTCGGCGGCGACGGGGGCGCCCTTCATCTCCACGAGGGGGCCACGGCGCTCGCCGCCGCGGTCACCGCCACGGTCACCACCCCGGCCACCACGGTCGTCACGGCGGTCGCCACGGCGCGGGCCCCGGCGGTCGTCACGGCGGTCGCCGCGGTCGTCACGGCCCTCACGCTCCTCCTGCTCGTCGCGCTCGGCGGCGCCGGACGCACGGTAGCGGGCCGCGCCCTCGAGGCACGCCTCGGCGATCTTCGAGGTGAAGAGCTTGATGGAGCGGATGGCGTCGTCGTTGCCCGGGATGACGAAGTCGATGCCGTCCGGGTCGCAGTTGGTGTCCACCAGGCCAATCACGGGGATGCCCAGGCGGCTCGCCTCGTGGATGGCGATGTGCTCCTTCTTCGGGTCGATGACGAAGACGCAGCGGGGCAGCTTCGACATCTCCTTCACGCCGCCCAGGTTCTTCTCCAGCTTCTCGCGCTCACGCTCGAGCTGGGCGACTTCCTTCTTCGGGAGCCGGTCGAAGGTGCCGTCCTCGGCCATCTTCTCCAGCGTCTTCAGACGGTCGATGCCCTGCTTGATGGTCTTGAAGTTGGTCAGCGTGCCACCCAGCCAGCGGCTGGTGACGAAGAACTGACCGGCGCGCGCGGCCTCCTCGCGGATGACGTCCTGCGCCTGCTTCTTGGTGCCCACGAACAGCACCGAGCCGCCCCGCGCCGTGATGTCCGCCACGAAGCGGAACGCGGAACGGGCCATCGTCACCGTCTTCTGCAGGTCGATGATGTAGATGCCGTTACGGGCGCCGAAGATGTAGGGCTTCATCTTCGGGTTCCAGCGCTTCGTCTGGTGGCCGAAGTGAACGCCGGCCTCCAGGAGCTGCCGCATCGTGATGCCGCTGGCTGCGGCCATCGCCTGGCCCTGCGTCTGCGTGTCCTGCGTTTCCATGTGAGTCTCTCTCCGGTTGGTGATCCGCCACGCTCGCGAAGCCCGGTCGTGACGACCGTGAAGAGGAGCCTCTTCTGCAGAGGCCCGTTCACGGAGGCACCGGCGACCGGCACGAGCGTGTGTGTAGTGGTTGCTGCCTTGCTACCAGGGCTCGACTGCTCCCCGACCCCATACCCAGGGGCCGGGGGTCCTTAACAGAACCCTTCCGGGCGGCGCAAGCTTCACTGCACCGTCCGTACCGTCACGGACGGCCCGTGCCCGCCCGCCTGCCTTGCGGCCCCCCTGCCCGTCGCCGGAAAGACGACCGGCGCGGTGGCCGCCCCTGTGAGGGAGCGGCGCCGCGCCGGTGTCCTACCTGGTCGTGGGGAGAAGCCCGCGACTAGACGTTGGCCTCCGCGGCCCCGTGGCACTTCTTGTACTTGCGGCCGCTGCCGCAGGGGCAGGGGTCGTTGCGGCCCACGGCGGGCTTGTCCGAGCGGGCGGCCTGGGGCCGGGCCGTGGCGGCGACCGAGGCCTCGTCCAGCTTGCCGTCCGCCGTGCCACGCCCCTCCACCGCCTTCTTCTGCTGCTGGGCGAGCTGGCGCTGGATGCGGGCGGCTTCCTCCGCGGCGTTGGTCGCGGAGCGGGGCTGCACGTGCATGAGCTGGGTGACGAACTGCGCCTTGATGGCGGAGAGCATCTGGATGAAGCCCTGATAGCCCTCCTTCTTGTACTCCTGCTTCGGGTCCTTCTGGCCGTAGCCGCGCAGGCCGATGCCCTGGCGCAGGTGGTCCATGGCCAGCAGGTGGTCCTTCCAGAGCCGGTCGATGGTCGCCAGGTAGTTGTACTGGAGGAAGCGCATGAAGTTCTCGCCGAACTCCTCGTCGCGCGCCTGGAAGACCTTCTCCGCCGCCTTGTAGATGTGCTCCTGCAGCTCCTCGCGGCTGCCCACGCCCTCGAAGCCCATCTCCAGGTTGAAGGTCTCCTTCACGCCCTGGGAGAGCGCGGCCATGTCCCAGCCGTCCACGCCCTTGGTGGGCGCGTACGTGTCCGTGAGGGACACGATGACGTCCTCCATGGAGTCGAGGATGAGCTCGCGGAAGTCCGCCCAGCTCACCGTCTGCTCGGAGCGGGACTTCACGCGCGTCTTCGGGTCCTCGGTGTACTCGATGAGCGGCACGCCCGCGCCGGCGGCCAGCACCTGGCGGCGCAGCTTGTAGATGGTGCGCCGCTGCTGGTTCATCACGTCGTCGTACTCGAGCAGGTTCTTGCGGATGTCGAAGTTGTGGCCTTCGACCCGCTTCTGGGCGCCCTCGATCGCACGCGACAGCCACACGTGCTCGATGACCTCGCCCTCCTCCATGCCCAGCCGCTCCATCAGGCCCTGGATGCGCTCGGACCCGAAGATGCGCATCAGGTCGTCCTCGAGCGACAGGAAGAAGCGGCTGGCGCCCGGGTCACCCTGGCGGCCGGCGCGGCCACGCAGCTGGTTGTCCACGCGGCGCGACTCGTGGCGCTCGGTGCCGATGATGAACAGGCCTCCGGCCGCCATCACCTCCTCGCGCTCCTTCTTCGTCTGCTCCTCCAGCTTCGCCTTCGTATCGGCGAGCTGCTTCTCCCAGTCCGCCAGCGCCTGCTGGTAGCCCGTCAGGTCGATGGGCTGCCCCTCCACCGCGGGCGCGGTGGGCGGCTCCGGCGGCGGGCCCATGGCCGCCTTGGCCAGGACCTCCGAGTTGCCGCCCAGGAGGATGTCCGTGCCGCGGCCGGCCATGTTGGTGGAGATGGTGACGGCGCCCTTGCGGCCCGCCTGCGCGACGATGTCCGCCTCGCGCTGGTGCTGCTTGGCGTTGAGGACGTTGTGGGGGATGCCGCGCTTCTTGAGGAAGCTGCCCACCACCTCGCTCTTCGCGATGGACACCGTGCCCACCAGCACCGGCTGCCCCTTCTGGTGCAGCTCGGCGATCTGCTCCGCCACCGCCTCGAACTTCTCGCGCTCCGTCTTGTAGACCACGTCCTGCTGGTCCTTGCGGATGTTGGCGCGGTTGGTGGGGATGACGCGCACGTCGAGGTTGTAGATCTTCGCGAACTCCTCCGCTTCCGTGTCCGCGGTGCCCGTCATGCCGGACAGCTTGGAGTACATGCGGAAGTAGTTCTGGAACGAGATGGTGGCCAGCGTCTGGTTCTCGTTCTCGATCTTCACGCCCTCCTTGGCCTCGATGGCCTGGTGGAGGCCGTCGGACCAGCGGCGGCCCGGCATCTGGCGGCCGGTGAACTCGTCGACGATGACGACCTCACCCTCCTTCACGACGTAGTCCTTGTCGCGCTTGTAGAGGGTGTGCGCGCGCAGGGCCTGCTCGACGTGGTGGAGCGTTTCAATCTCGCCCGGGTCGTACAGGTTGCCCACGCTCAGCCGCTTCTGGAGCTTCTCGATGCCGTCGTCGGTGAGCGACACGGAGCGGTGCTTCTCGTCCAGGGTGTAGTCCTGGTCCGGCACCATCCCGGGGATGACCTGGTCCACCCGGTAGTACTTGTCCGTGCTGTCCTCGGTGGGGCCCGAGATGATGAGCGGCGTGCGGGCCTCGTCGATGAGGATGGAGTCCACCTCGTCGACGATGGCGTAGTTCAGCTCGCGCTGGACGTAGTCCTGCAGGCGGAACTTCATGTTGTCGCGCAGGTAGTCGAAGCCGAACTCGTTGTTCTGCCCGTAGGTGATGTCCGAGCGGTACGCCTCCTGCCGCTGCTTGTCCGTCAGCTCGTGGAGGACGCAGCCGGTGGTCATGCCCAGGAACTTGTAGACGCGCCCCATCCACTCCGCGTCGCGGCGGGCGAGGTAGTCGTTCACCGTCACCACGTGCACGCCACGGCCGGACAGCGCGTTGAGGTACGTGGGCAGCGTCGCGGTCAGCGTCTTGCCTTCACCGGTGCGCATCTCGGCGATGCAGCCCTCGTGGAGGAACATGCCGCCAATGAGCTGCACGTCGTAGTGGCGCTGGCCGATGACGCGCCGCGCCGCCTCGCGGGTGAGGGCGAAGGCCTCGAACAGCAGGTCGTCCAGCGACCGGCCGTTCTGGATCTCCTGCCGCATCCGGGCCGTTTCCGCGGCGAAGTCCTCGTCCTTGAGGGCCCGCATGCGGGTCTCCAGCTCGTTGACCCGGGCTACCTTCCCCTGGGACTTCTTGAGCTCGCGCTCATTCTTGGTCCCGATGAGTTTCTTCAGCGTCCATTCGATCATTCGGTCGACTCTCTCGCCGGAGAATCCTCGAAGGACGGCGGCGAGTGAAGGGAAATCCCAGGAGGTGTAAGGGAGAACCGGTTGAAAACCACGAGCGACCCCCGAAACTTCCACTCGGCCGGTCGCCGTACACGCAGCGGCTCACAGTAAAGCGGAACCGAGCACACGCAATGTCCCCCACACGAAATCAACGCCGCGGCCAGGGCCAACCTTCACCCGCAGGCAAATCCCGCCGCCCCGCCCGGCCGGGTCCGTCCGGGGGACGCCAGGGGCCTGCCCCCCGGGGCCCCCAGGGCACGGGCTCCCGCAGCACCCAGGGCACGGGTTCTCGAAGCATCCAGGGCACAGGCTCCCGCAGCACCCAGGGCACAGGCTCCCGAGGCGCTCAGGGCCAGGGCTCCCGAGGCGCCCAGCAGGGCGCGGGCTCCCGAGGCCCCCAGCAGGGCGCGGGCTCCCGAGGCCCCCAGGGCACGGGGTCCAGCGTCGGGCCGCATGCAAACGCCGCGGCGCCTGCCCCCCGGGTCCCACCCCGGGCCCGCGTCCCCCCCATGCCCGCACAAACGCTGGCCGCCCGGCCGGGGCACTGGCTGTGGACCTGCCGCGCGGGCTTCGAGCCCCACCTCTACGAGGAGCTGGAGTGGGCGGGTGCCCATCCCCGCCTGCTGGGCGAGGCCCTGGTGGAGAGCGAGGCCGTCACCGGTCTGTCGCCCGCCTTCGCCCGGGCCGGCTACCGGGTGGTCGTCTCGCTGACGGCGAGCGCGCCCGACGCGGTGGCCGAGGCCGCGGCAAGAGCCGTGACGTCGCTGCCGGGCAAGGGGCCCTGGGTGGTGCAGGCCTTCACGCCGGACACGCCGCGCGGCAACACGCTGACCGCACCCGCGGAGGCGCTGGAGGCGGCGGTGCGCGCGCGGCTCCCTGCGGAGCGCCTGGTGGATGACGCGCAGCGAGCGCGCGACGCGGGCGCCGTGCTGGTGGGGCTGTGCGTGGCGCCGGACGGGGTGACGGTGGTGGGCGCGGTGCCTGCTCGCGAGGCGCTGTCGCTGGCGGCCGGCGGGCGGCGGCGCATGAAGCGCGCGGGCGAGTCTCCCTCGCGCGCGGCCATGAAGCTGGAGGAGGCGCTGGACGGACTGGCCTTCGAGCCCGGGCGCGGGGACGTCTGCGTGGACCTGGGCGCGGCGCCCGGCGGGTGGACGCAGCGACTGGTGGCGCGCGGGGCGCGGGTGGTGGCGGTGGACCCGGCGAAGCTGATGCCGGAGCTGGCTGCCAACAAGCGCGTGCAGCACGTGCAGGAGAGCGCCTTCGCCTACGCGCCCGAGGAGCCGGTGGACTGGCTCTTCTGCGACATGGCGTGGCGCCCGCTCGAGGTGGCACAGCTGCTCGCCAAGTGGGGCCGGCGCAACTGGGCCCGCCACCTGGTGGCCAACATCAAGCTGCCGATGAAGGACAAGAACCCCATGCTGCTGCGCGTGCGCCAGACGCTGATGCAGGAGGGAGCCTGGGAGGGCCTCACCGTCCGGCAGCTCTACCATGACCGGGACGAGGTGACGGTGACGGCCCACCGCATGAAGTAAGGCGCCTGCGCCGCGACGCGGGACGCGCTACAGAAGGGGCGCGATGCCCTACCCGCTCGACGACGCCACCGCCACCGCCCTCATCGCCCTGAACCCGTGGGTGCTCCAGCGCCACCGGGACGCGCCCGTGCAGGCCGCCGTGGAGGTGCTCCTCCAGGCCGAGCAGGCCCGCCGCGGCCACCCCGACGCGAAGACGGGCGCGCTCCAGGTGCCCGCCCTCACCCAGGGCAACCTCCTCAAGGAGGAGTACGACCTGTCCACGCACGCCCACCATGACGGGTGGCGAGTGGGCGCAGTCATCGCCGACGTGCAGGGGATGATTCACGTCAACGCGCGCTTCGGCTTCCCCACCGGGGACGCGGTGCTGCGCGCCACGGCCGAGTCCCTTGCCGCGCAGTACCCGGGCGCCAAGGTGCTGCGCCTGCACGCGGACTGCCTCGCCGCGCTGCTGGTGCCCACCTCGCAGCTCACCGTGCGCGAAGACCTGGACGTCCCCACCCGGGAGCGGCTCGCGAGCGACGTGCGCCGCGTGCTGCCCGAGGGGACGCCCGATGCGGACGTACCGGCCTGGACGGTGAGCCTGCTGGAGCTGACGGTGGACGCGCCCTCGCACTGGCAGGTGCTGGGGCCACTGGTGTGGGCCGAGCTGGAGCGCACCCACGTCATGGTGCGCAGCGGACGCGCGAGCGGACTTCAGCGCCGGCGCCTCCGACTGGATGGGTTCGTTCCCGGGCCCGGCACGCTGTGAGCGCCTGAACTCCAGCGCGAGCCCGAGGCTCCAAGCGCTGGAATGCCACTTCCCGCTCCAGCGCGAGCCCGAGGCTCCAGCGCTGGAGCGAAGCCCCTCGCTACTCCTCGAGGATGAACTTGCGCGGGTTCTGCGGAATGCCGTTGACGCGGACCTCATAGTGCAGGTGCGGGCCGGTGGAGCGGCCGGTGTTGCCCACCGCCGCGATGAGCGCCCCGCGCTTCACCCTGTCACCCGCCTTCACCAGCATCTTCGACAGGTGGCCGTAGCGCGTCTTGATGCCGTAGCCGTGGTCGATGACGAGCACGTTGCCGTACCCACCCTCGAGGCCGGCGAAGACCACCGTGCCGTCCGACGGCGAGTAGACTTCCTTGCCGTGCGGCGCCGCGATGTCGAGACCGGCGTGCATCACCCGGTCCGCGGTGTACGGGTCCAGCCGCTGGCCGAAGTCGCTCGTCACCCAGCCGCGCGCGGGCCAGACGGACGGGGTCGACGCGAGCATCGACTTCTGGTCCTGGAAGTACGCCTGCAGCTCCTGGAGGCTCTGCTCCTGGCGGGTGGCCTCCGCGCTCAGCTTGTCCAGCCGCCCCAGCAGCGCGTTGGGCGACACCGTGGTGGTCAGCTGGGTGAACTGGGTGTCGGTGGCCGGCGCCGCGGTGCCCGCCTCGGGCTCCGTCGGGCCCATGGCCAGGTTGCGCTGCGGGTCGGACAACAGCGTAATCGCGCGCAGCTTCTGGTCGAACCGCTCCACCCGGTCCAGCGTGGAGCCGATGTGCTCGATGCGCTCGCGCACCGACTTGAGCTGCGAGCGGAGCGTCAGGTTCTCCTCGCGGAGGATGCGGTTCTCCGACGCGTCGGCGGCGACCTGGAAGTAGTGGACACTTGCCCCGGCCGCCAGTCCCACCACCAACATCAGCCCCATCCCCACCTGCATGAGGAAGGACCGCTGGATGGTGTACCGCTTCACCGGCGCGTCGTGGTCCGGGATCACCATCAGTGTGAAGGACTTTTTCGCCACGGGACCGCTCCCTGCTTTGCGTGGGACTTCAGGCGCGACAAGCTAAGTCGCTCGTTCTCGCGCAACACCTCCCCCAGCCAATCCCCAGCCTGCCTCCGTCGCCCAGCGGCATTTCGCCGCCGCTGGAAACGTTGGGGCAGATACCATTCTTACCTGAAGAGTATCAAGGTCAACAGACCCATGGGGAGGGTCCACGGCCACTGCACGTCACAGCAGCCGACTCAGGCCTCCACGCGCACCACGATGACGGTGATGTTGTCGTCCCCGCCCCGCTCGTTGGCGAGGTCGATGAGGCGCTTGGGCACTTCGTCCAGCGTCCGGGCCTTGGACACCACCTCGTGGATTTCGCGGTCCTCGAGCATGTTGGCCAGGCCGTCCGAGCAGAGGAGGAAGACGTCGCCGGGCTCCGACACCAGCCCCATGACGTCCACCTGCACCTCCTCCTCGAAGCCGACGGAGCGGGTGATGATGTTCTTGTACCGGGAGTGCTTGGCCTCCTCGGGGGTAATCATCCCGGCCTTGATCTGCTCGTTGACCAGCGAGTGGTCCTCGGAGATCTGCTGGATGAGGTCCCCCCGGATGAGGTACGCGCGACTGTCGCCGACGTGGGCGAAGAAGGCGTGCTCGTCCCGCACCACCAGGGAGATGACGGTGGTGCCCATGCCGGACAGCCGCGCGTCTTCCTGGGCGGCGGTGAAGATGGCCAGGCAGGCCCTCTCTACCGCCGTGCGGAGCGATTCGGGGATGGGCGAATCCTGCAGGTTGGGCACGGAGAGGAAGGGGTTGTCCTTCCCTTCCCGCGCCCGGCGCATCTCCTTGTCGATGGTCTCGACGGCGATGCGCGACGCGGTACCGCCACCCGCGTGACCGCCCATTCCGTCCGCCACGACATAGAGCTGCAGCTCATCATCAATAAGGAAGCTGTCCTCATTGTGATTGCGCTTGCGCCCGACGTCCGTCAGGCCTGCGGAGACAATTTTGAGGCGGGAGGCCGCGGTCTGCCCTGCGGTGCTGGACACAGGTGGGATGCTATGTGAGGCCCACGGATGGGGCAAGGACACGAATGCACCTGCCCCTCACTTGGTCCTACGCAGTGCGTCGGAGCCGGCCCCGCGGGGTACCCTCCGGGCCGGTTTCCCGGCTCCGGGCCCTTGGGGCGGGCGTACCCAGCGCCCGGTGGGCGGAGCGCACCAGGGCCTCGGCGGCCCCGAGCGCCTCGCGCGTCACCTCCACGCCGGACATCATCCGCGCCAGCTCGCGGGTGCGCTCCGAGCCCGCCTCCAGCACGGCCACCTCTGAGACGGTGCGCTCCCCCTTGAGGCTCTTGCGGATGAGCAGGTGCGCGTCCGCATAGGCGGCCACCTGCGGCAGGTGGGTGATGCAGAGCACCTGACGGTGGCTGCTCACCTCCTTGATCATCCGCCCCACCACGTCCGCAATCGCGCCGCTGACGCCCGCGTCCGCCTCGTCGAGGATGTACGAGCCGCAGCCGTCACTGTCGGCCAGCGCACGCTTGAGGGCCAGCAGCAGGCGGCTCGCCTCACCGCCGGAGGCCACCTTGGCCAGCGGGCGCGTCGGCTCGCCAGGGTTGGCGCTGAAGAAGAACTCCACGTCGTCCGCGCCGTCCGGCCGCAGCATCTCCCTCGGCGTCACGCGCACCTCGAAGGCCGCCTTGCCCATGGCCAGCCCCCCCAGTCCCTCGCGGACCTGGGCGGAGAACTCCACCGCGCTCGCCGTGCGCTGGCGCGACAGCGCCGCCGCGGCCTTGCGCGTGCGCTCCTCCACCCGGCGCCGCTCCGCCGCCAGCTCCTCGAGGATTTCCTTCCGGTTCTCCAGCGTGCCCAGCTCGGTCTCGAGCTCGCCGCGCTTCTTGAGCAGGCCGTCCAGGTGCGTGCCGTGCTTGCGGCACAGCCGCTTGAGCGCGTCCAGCCGCTCCTCCACGTCCGCCAGCCTAGAGGGGTCCGACTCCAGCCCCTCCACGTAGCGGTTGAGCTGGCGCTGAGCCTCCTCCAATTCCGACAGTGCGGTGCTGAGCGACTGAGCCACCGGCGCCAGCGTGGCGTCCGTCTTCACGGCGTCATGCACCAGCCCCAGCGCGCGGCCCACCGTCTCCACGGCGGACTGCTCCTCACCGGAGACGAGCAGCTCGGCCTCGGACGCGTGGCGCTTGAGCTTCTGCGCGCTGCCCAGCCGCTTGCGCTCCGCGTCCAGCCGCGCGTCCTCGCCCGCCTCGGGGTCCAGGCGCGAAATCTCGTCGAGCTGGAAGCGGAGGAACTCGGCGCGCTCGCGCACCTTCGCCTCGTCGCCCCCCAGCGCGTCCATGCGCGCGTCCACTTCACGCAGCGCAGTGTACTCGCCGAAGTAGGCCGCCAGCGCCTCGTCCAGGGCGCCATACCGGTCCAGCAGCACGCGGTGCAGGCCCGAGTCGAAGAGGCTGACGTGCTCGTGCTGGCCGGCGATGTCCACCGCGCCCCGCGTGAGCTTCCCCAGCACGCCCACCGTCACCAGGGCGCCGTTGACGTACACCTTGCCCCGGCCCGTCCGGCCGAGCACGCGGCGCACCAACACCTCCTCTCCGAGGTCCGGCAGGCCGAGCTCCTCCAGCCGCTGCCCCAAGGCCGGGGTGCGCACGAAGACGCCCTCGACGGAGGCCTCCTCGCAGCCGGCACGGATGACATCCGCGTCGGCCCGCCCACCCAGCAGCAGGCCCAGCGCATCCACGAGGATGGACTTGCCCGCACCTGTCTCACCCGTGAGGACGGTGAGGCCGGCTCCGAACGCCACCTCCACCTCCTCGATCACCGCCACGTTCGAAATCCGAAGACCCAGCAGCACGCGCGCCCTCCGTGGTCATACGACGGCACTGGTGACTGAACACCCTAGCAGGTACCTCTGACACTGCACAGGCGTTCGGGTCGTGCGCACGTCTGGCGCGCGGGTGGGAGAGGAGGCTCGTTGGAGCCCCCACCTCACAACCCCTCAGATTTCGGTGAACAGCTCCTGGATGTCCTGCTCGGTGAGCGTCCGGCCCAACTCGTCGCCGTCGTTTCCGAGGACTCCGGCGGCCAGGTCGCGCTTGCGGCGCTGGAGCGCGAGGATCTTCTCCTCCACCGTGCCGCGGGTAATCAGCTTGTAGCTGATGACCGCGCGCGTCTGGCCGATGCGGTGCGTACGGTCCGTGGCCTGGTCCTCCACGGCGGGGTTCCACCACGGGTCGAAGTGGATGACGTAGTCCGCCGCGGTGAGGTTGAGGCCGGTGCCGCCCGCCTTCAGGGAGATGAAGAACAGCGGCGGCCCGTCGGGCTGGTTGTACTCGTCCACCTTGCCCATGCGGTCCTTGGTGCGACCGTCCAGGTAGAGGTAGCGCATGCCCTTCTTGTCCGCCTCCTGCTTGAGCAGCTCCAGCATCTCCGTGAACTGGCTGAAGACGAGCGCGCGGTGGCCTTCCGCCACCAGGTCCTCCACCAATTGGAGGAAGCGCTCCACCTTGGAGCTGGACGGCAGCAGCGTGCCGGGCGGCATCTTGAGGAGGCGAGGGTCGCAGCACACCTGCCGCAGGCGCATCAGCGCGGCGAGGATGGACACGCGGCTGCGCTTGAAGCCCACCTTCTCGATGGACTCGTGCACCTTGCGGCGGCTCTCCTCCAGGACCTCGCGGTAGAGGGCGGCCTGACCGGGCTCCATCTCGCACCAGGCGATGGACTCCGTCTTGGGCGGCAGGTCCTTGGCCACCTCCGTCTTCAGACGGCGGAGGATGAAGGGCTGGATGCGGCGGCGCAGCCGGTCCTTCGCGACGGGGTCGTTGGCCACCTGGATGGGCTGCTCGTACCTGTCGCTGAAGCTGTCCGCGCTGCCGAGGAAGCCCGGCATGAGGAAGTCGAAGATGCTCCAGAGCTCCGACAGGCGGTTCTCCAGCGGCGTACCGGTGAGCGCCAGGCGCGTCTCGCTCGGCAGCGACTTGCACGCCTGCGCGGTGGCGCTGTCCGCGTTCTTGATGTTCTGCGCCTCGTCCAGGACGACGTAGCGGAAGCCCACCTGGGAGAGCTGGTCCAAATCGCGACGCACCAGGGCGTACGAGGTGAGGACCAGGTCCATCCCCTTGAGGTCCTCCGCGCGCTCCTTGCGGTCCTGCCCGTGCCACACCATGACCTTGAGGCCCGGGGTGAAGCGCTCGGCCTCGCGCTCCCAGTTGGCGAGCACGCTGGTGGGCGCCACCACGAGCGACGGCTTGTGGCCCTCGTCGTTGGCCACCTTCTGCATGAGGCTCAGCGACTGCACCGTCTTACCGAGACCCATGTCGTCCGCGAGGATGCCGGACAGGCCGTGGCGGCGCAGGAACCAGAGCCAGGACAGGCCCGCCTCCTGGTAGTGGCGCAGCGTGGCATGCAGGCCTTCCGGCACGGCGACCTTCGGCACGCCGGCCGTCTCGCGCAGCTCCAGCATGGCCTGCCGCGCCTTGGCCTCCACCTCGGTGAACTCGCCCAGGTCCGCGAGCAAATCCAACGCGACGGCCTGGTGCAGCGGCAGCCGCGTGCGGGAGCGGCCGGGCATGGCGCCCGCCTCTTCCAGCAGGTCGGCCACGCGCTTGATTTCAGCGGGGTCCGCCTCCGCGAAGGAGCCGTCCTTCAGGGGGACGAACTTGCGGCCGGAGTCCAGCCACATGCGCACCGCGCCCAGGTCCACCGCCTGGTCGTCGGTGACGAACTCCGCATCCAGGTCGAACCACTGCACGCCGCTCATGCCCACGCGGATGCGCGGCTTGAGCTTGGGACGCAGGCGCACCTTGGGGGCCTGCACGCCGAAGCGCTCCCACTCGGCGGGGAGCGAGGCCAGGCCGCGCGCCCAGAACTCCAGCGCGATGTCGGCGGTGGCGTCGAAGACGGAGCTCTGCGGCTCGAAGCGCAGGCCCAGGTCCAACAGCAGCTTGCCGGCGGCGCGCTCTACTTCCTCGCGGCGGCGGTACAGCTTGCGGCTGTCCGCGCCCACGCCGCTGGCGTAGCCCAGGTGCGTGGCCGTGGGAGACACCGGCACGGTGGTCTGCCCGTAGCGCGCGGCGAGCTGCACCTTCACCTTCTCCGGGTTGCCCTCCAGCGTGAGCATGAAGCGCGGCTCCACCGACTCGTCCACGTCGATGTCGTCCGCCTTCAGCGCCATGCGGAAGCGCGGCAGGTGTGCGGCGAAGAAGGTCAGCACCCGGTCCAGCTGCCCGGCCGGGAAGGACATGTTCGGCTCCAGCAGCCACTTGCGCAGCAGGCGGGGCGGGAAGTCCGGCTCCACCGCGTGGAGGTTCTGCGCCTGGATGACCCAGGTCTTCTTCCCCGACAGGAGGATGACGTCCTTGAGGGCGTAGCTGGCGCTGTCCGGGAAGAGCAGCTCGATGCGCGCGGTGGCGCCGTCCGGACGCGACTCCAGGCGGATCTGCGGGCGCACGGGTGCTTCCGTGTTGATGAGCTGCGTGCCCCGGTAGATGACGCGCCGGAAGCGCAACAACTCCATCACCTCGCTCAGGTCCTCGTCGGAGAGGACGATGCGCGAGTCGTAGCGGTGCTCATGACGCGACAGCATCATGAAGACGCGCTCGTCCGCGGGCGCAATCCGGCCGCCCGTCTGGAGCAGACGCTTGACGTGGATGGGGCCCTTGGTCTGCGCGTCCTGACGGCGCACGTCCACCACCCAGTGCCGTCCCCCGTTGCCGGTGCTGGAGGGCGTCAGGCGGTAGAAGAATTCGTAATCCGGTTGCGAAGACAGACCGAGCCAGCTCTCCACCTTGGCGAGCGCCGGCAGGTTCACCGGGTCGATGCCCGGCGTGGAGACGGGCTCCACTTGAGGCTCGTCATCGGCCGCGGCGACCTCCGGGGTCTCCACGGTGGGAGGAGGCACGGGCTCCGGCCGAGGGGGCGGCGGGCCGGGCGGACGGAAGCGCGCCGCGTAGATGAGCGCGGCGGCGACCACGTGCTTGCAGTGCGGCCCGTACACGTTCCAGGACTGGCAGGTGCAGGTGGACGTGGCCTTCCCGTCCCCCAGCTCCATGGCCACCTGGTAGCGCTCGCCGGTCGAGCCGGCGACCTGCGCGGTGATGCGGTTGCCTTCTCTCTGGAGGCCGAAGACGCGGCGTGTCTCCGCCACCTCCCGCCCCTTCTTGAAGGTGGTGGGTTGGACTTCAGCCTTCAGGGCCCGCAGCCACACGGTGTCCTGAGGGGGGAGGGCGTCTCGGATGTCGGCGGTGGATTGCACGGCTGGAAAGGCCCCAGGCTCAAATGGCCGCGGGGAACGCGCTGGACTACCACACCAACGGCGCTCACGCTCACGGGAAAAAACGATGCGTCCGCCAGCGGAACCCGCCCGCTGGCATCAGGCTGTGAGAGCATCAACCCGCGCCATGGCCCGGACCGTCCGCCCCCGCGTCTTCGTAACCCGCCAGCTCCCTGGAGAGGCCCTCGGCCGACTGGGCAGGCACGTGGAGCTGCGCGTCTGGGAGGAGGAACTGCCACCCTCCCGTGACGCGCTGCTGGCCGAGGCGGCGCTCGCCGAGGGGCTTGTCACCCTGCTGACAGACCGGGTGGACGCCCGCCTGCTCGCCGCCGCTCCGGGCCTGCGGGCGGTGAGCAACGTGGCCGTGGGCTACGACAACATCGACGTGCCGGCCTGTACCGCACGGCGGATTCCAGTGGGTCACACTCCTGGTGTGCTGACTGACACCACCGCGGACTTCGCCTTCGCCCTGCTGATGGGGCTGGCGCGCCGGGTGGCGGAGGCGGACGCCTTCGTCCGCGCGGGAAAGTGGCGGACGTGGAGCCCTACCCTGCTGCTGGGCACCGACATCCACGGGGCCACGCTGGGCATCGTCGGCCTGGGCGCCATCGGCGCGGCGGTGGCGCGGCGGGCGCGCGGCTTCGGCATGCGCGTGCTGTACGTGGGCCGCCACCCGAGGCCCGAGCTGGAAGCGGAATTGGGCGCGCGGCGCGTGGACAAGGCCACGCTGCTGGCGGAGTCGGACGTGGTGAGCCTGCACATCCCGCTGTCGCCCGAGACGCGGCACTGGCTGGGGCGCGCGGAGCTGGCGGCGATGAAGCCGGGGGCGCTGCTCGTCAACACCGCGCGCGGCGGCGTGGTGGACCAGGAGGCGCTCATCGAGGCGCTGCGGGCTGGACGGCTGGGCGGCGCCGCGCTGGACGTCATGGACCCGGAGCCGCTCCCCACGGACAGCCCGCTGATGACCTTGCCCAACGTGCTGCTGGCGCCGCACATCGCCAGCGCCTCCCACGCCACCCGGGGCCGCATGGCCTCCATGGCGGTGGACAACCTGCTGGCCGCGCTCGAGGGACGGCGGCCTCCTCACTGCGTCAATCCGGAGCTCTTCCCATGAACCTGCCCGCCACCAGCCTGACCGACACCACCCTCGTCGCCGACGTGAGCGCCATGCTGCGCGACGTGCCGAACTTCCCCAAGCCGGGCATCGTCTTCAAGGACATCACCCCCGTGCTGGCGGACCCGCGCCTCTTCGGCCGCGTCATCAACGCGATGGCCGCCCCCTTTCGCGGGCAGCACATCACCAAGGTGGTGGGGGTGGAGGCCCGTGGCTTCCTGCTGGGCGCGCCCATCGCCCTCGCGCTCCACGCGGGCTTCGTCCCCGCGCGCAAGCCGGGCAAGCTGCCCTACCGCTCCGTCGTGGAGAAGTACTCGCTGGAGTACGGCGCCGACGGGCTGGAGATGCACGAGGACGCCCTCCACAAGGGAGAGCGCGTGCTCGTGGTGGACGACGTGCTCGCCACCGGCGGCACGGCGGAGGCCACCGCGCGGCTCGTCCACAAGCTCGGCGGTGAGCTGGTGGGCTTCAGCTTCCTCATCCACCTCGCGTTCCTCGACGGGGTGAAGCGGCTCGGTCCCGACAAGGTGACGTCGCTCTTGTCGTTCTGAGGAAACCGGAGTGCACCGGAGGACACCGGAGCCCTTCGGGCACTTCAGGCGTCCGCGCCCTCCCCTGCCCGCCTGCTGCCGCGCGGGCCGGGCCTGAGCACCTCTGGAGGAGCCACGTTCCACGGAGGGGACGACCATGCCCGAGGTGCGCACCAGCGGCGACGCTCGCATCCACTACGACGACGTGGGCCGGGGAGAACCCGCGCTGCTCTTCATCCCGGGCTGGAACACGACCCGGGACGCCTTCCGGGACGTGCTGCCCCGCTGCGCCGCGCGGCGCCGGGTGCTCTCCGTGGACCTGCGGGGCCATGGGCAGTCCGGGGGCGGCGGCACCGACTTCGACAGCGCCACCGTGCTCGACGACCTGCTCGCGGTGGTGGAGGCCAGCGGCGCGCGCCAGGTGGTGCCCGTGGCCCTGTCCCACGCGGGCTGGTGGGCGCTGGAATTGCGCCGCGAGCTGGGCGCCGAGCGCATCCCGAAGCTGGTGCTGCTGGACTGGATTGTCACCGAGCCACCCCTCGCCTTCACCGAGGCCCTCCGGGGGCTGATGTCCGAGCGGTGGATGCGCACTCGCGACGGGCTTCTGGACATGTGGCTGGACGGCGTGGAGGACCCGAACATCATCCGCTACGCCCGCGAGGTCATGGGCGGCTTCGGCGAGGACATGTGGGCCCGCGCCGCGCGGGAGATTGCCTCCGCGTACGCCCGCGAGGGCTCGCCGCTGCGGGCCCTCTCCGGACTGAGCCCATCCACTCCGACGCTGCACCTGTACTCGCAGCCGGACTCGCACGACTACCTCGAGGCCCAGGTGGCCTTCGGCGCGCAGCACCCGTGGTTCCACGTGATGAAGCTGCCCGCCGTCAGCCACTTCCCCATGCTCGAGGTGCCCGACCTCGTGGCCGTGGGAATCGAGGCGCTCGTCTCCGCGCAGCAGATGTACATCAACACCGCCCTCGACATCCCGGGCGCCGCACCCTCGTGAAGCCCATTCCAGGCGGCCCACCTCGCCGCCCACCTGACCACCCGACGGCCCTGCTCCAGGCCGTCGGGTTGACGTTTTCATGGCCCCTGTTTATAAGTTGGTCACACAACCAATAAACAAAGCCGCCATGCCCCGTCCCTCCAACACCGAAGAGCGCCGCCAGCAGATTGTCGACGGGCTGCTGAAGGTCATGGCGGAGCGCGGCTACGAGCGCGCCTCCGTGGGAGAAATCGCGAAGGCGGCGGGGCTGAGCCCGGGGCTCGTGCACTACCACTTCAGTGACAAGCAGGAGATTCTGCTCACGCTGGTGGAGCAGCTCGCGTCGCGCGCCCGCATCCGGGTGACGACGCGGCTGGCGCGGGTGAAGGGCGACGACGCGCGAGCGAAGGTGGATGCCTTCATCGACGCCTTCCTCGCCACGGGCGGGGACTCGGCGCCTTCCGCCGTGGCGAGCTGGGTCACCATCAGCGCGGAGGCCATCCGCCAGCCCGAAGTCCGCGCCGCCTACGACAAGGTGGTCGGCGAGGACCTGGGGCAGCTGGAGTCCCTCGTCGCCGCGGTGACTGGGAAGCGCAGGGCGCGCACCATCGCCGCGGGCCTCTTCGCCGCGGTGCAGGGCTACTTCGTGCTCTCCGCGAGCGCCCCGGCCCTGGTGCCTCCAGGCTCCGCGGCGGGCACCGTGAAGCGCATGGCCGCGGGACTGCTGGACACGGTGGAAGCCCGGGAGGACGCATGAAGACCTCGACGAAGCTGGGGCTGCTCTCCAGCCTCTACCTCTCGCAGGGCCTGCCGTTCGGCTTCTTCACCCAGGCCCTGCCGGTGCTGCTGCGCAAGCAGGGCCTGTCGCTGCCCGCCATCGGACTGGCCCACCTGCTCGCCCTTCCCTGGGCGCTCAAGTTCCTCTGGGCGCCGCCCATGGACCGCCACGGCTCGGCGCGGTGGGGACGGCGGCGCGGCTACATCCTCCCCTTGCAGTGTCTGTCCGCGGCGCTGCTCCTGTCGCTCGCGCTACCCTCGGCGGGCCTGGACACGTCCGTGCTGATGGCCGCGGTGCTGGGCGTCAACCTCCTGGCCGCCACGCAGGACGTGGCCACGGACGGGCTCGCGGTGGACCTGCTCGCGCCCGCCGAGCGCGGCTGGGGCAACGGCGTGCAGGTGGCTGCCTACCGCGTGGGAATGATTCTCGGCGGCGGGCTGATGCTCGCCGTCTTCGACGCGGTGGGCTGGCGCCCCACGTTCCTCGCGCTGGGCGGCCTGCTGCTCGCCGCCACGGTGCCCATCGCCCTCTACCGCGAGCCCCCCTCCGAGCCTCCACCCGCGCAGAGCCTGGGCCTGTCGTGGTGGCTGCGGCGGCCGGGCGCGGCGGCGTGGCTGTCGCTGCTCGTCGTCTACAAGGCGGGCGAGGCCCTGGCCACGGGCATGCTGCGCACCTTCCTCGTGGACTCGGGGCTGACGCTCACGGACATCGGCTGGATGCTCGGCGGCGTGGGCTTCACCGCGGGGCTGTTGGGCGCGCTCCTCGGCGGCGGCCTCGTGGTGCGGCTGGGCCGGCGTCGCGCGCTGCTGCTCTTCGGCGCCACCCAGGCCGGCGCGGTGCTGCTGTATGCCCTCGTCGCGCGCGGCCCCGCGTCCCTCTCCCTGCTCACGGCCGTCTGCGCGGTGGAGCACGTGGCGAGCGGCATGGCCACCGCCGCCGTCTTCACCGCGATGATGGACGCCTGCCGTCCCGAGCACGCCGCCACGGACTACACCGTGCAGGCCTCGCTGGTGGTGCTGGCCACCGGCGCCGCGGCCGCGGCGAGTGGCTTCAGCGCCGCCGCGCTCGGCTACTCCACGCACTTCGCCCTGTCCGCCGCCCTGTGCGTCGCCGGCACGCTCTACGCCGCCCTCCGCTTCCATCCGCCCCCGGCGGTGTCGTCCGGGGCGGCTCCCGAGGTGTCGTCATGACCATCGCCGTCTACGCCGGCAGCTTCGACCCCGTCACCGCCGGGCACCTGTCCGTCGTCCGCCAGGCCGCGCGCCTCTTCGGCCATGTCGTCGTCGTGGTGGCCGTCAATCCCAACAAGCACTCCCTCCTGTCCGCCGATGAGCGCATGGCCCTCGTGCGCGAGGCGGTGAGGCTGCACCCCAACGTCACCGTGGCGCGCACCGAAGGCCTCATCGTGGACTTCGCGCGAGAGATTGGCGCCAGCGTGCTCCTGCGCGGCGTGCGCGGCGCCACCGACGCCCAGTTCGAGACGGAGCTGGCGCAGAACAACCGCGCCCTCGCGCCGGAGCTGTCCACCCTCTTCCTTCCCGCCGAGGCGCACCTCGCCGAGGTGAGCAGCAGCGGACTGAAGGAGCGCGTCGCGCGCGGCGAGGACGTTTCCGCCTTCTGCCCGCCCGCCGTCGCGGCCAAGCTGAGAGAACGCCTCGCACCCTCTGTCCGGAGCCAGCCATGAGCCTGTCCTTCGTCACCCTCGGCGTCGGTGACGCCTTCTCCGCCCTGCGCTACTCCTCGTGCCTCGCCGTGGAGGCGGAAGGCCAGGTGCTGCTCGTGGACTGCCCGCATCCCATCCGGAAGATGATGCGCGAGGCCTCCGAGTCCTCCGGCGTGGCCCTGGACGCGGACCGCGTCAGCGCCGTGGCCCTCACCCACCTGCACGCGGACCACGCGTCGGGCCTGGAGGGCCTGGGCTACTTCTCCTTCTTCGTGCTGAAGAAGAAGCTGGAGGTGCTCGCCCACCCCGCCGTCGCGGACCGCCTCTGGGAGGGCCACCTCGCCGCCGGCATGGAGTGCCTCATCGAGCGCCACGGCGCGGCCCCCAACGACAAGCACTTCGAGGACTACTACGAGCACACG
The DNA here is from genome assembly GCF_010894405.1 of Pyxidicoccus caerfyrddinensis. Taxonomy (GTDB): domain Bacteria; phylum Myxococcota; class Myxococcia; order Myxococcales; family Myxococcaceae; genus Myxococcus; species Myxococcus caerfyrddinensis. Next base: position 75,177 of record NZ_JAAIYA010000026.1, on the reverse strand, counting down.
CCGCTCTCCACCGAGTCCACTGTGCGGCACGGGCCGTTCCTGATTGAGAGCCGAATGACGTACCACCATGTGCCCACCACCGCGCTGCGCATCCACGCGGGGGGCCGGTGCCTGGGCTACAGCGCGGACACCGCCTTCGACGAGGGCCTCATCGACTGGCTCTCGGAGGCGGACCTGATGATTCACGAGACGAACTACGGCGTGCACACGCCCTACGAGAAGCTCGCGGCGCTGCCCTCCGACTTGCGCGCCCGGATGCGGCTCATCCACTACCCGGACGACTTCGACACCGGCGCGAGCGTCATCGAGCCGCTCGCGCAGGGCCGCCGCTACCACGTGTGACGCAAAAGCAAGGGCGCCCCGCTCCAGCATGAGCGGGACGCCCTTCACTGCCTCACGCGTTACTGCGAGAAGATGACCAGCGAGTAGGGCCCGAGCTTGATGTTGCCGCTGCTGGGCAGGCCCTCCTTGCCGCCGCCGTTGGCGTTGGTGTCCAGCGTCGCCGTGTTGCCGAAGTCGGACGAGTACCCGTTCCAGTCGCTGTTGAAGCGCGCGTACCAGAGGCCACCGCGCGGGAAGGCGACGTTGTAGCTGTCGAAGTACGTCCCACTGAAGTTGGCGACGATGACCACGTCATCGCCCGGGCCACCGTTCTCCCAGCGGTGGTAGGCAATCACCTTGCTGGCGTTGTTGACGTGGTAGACGTTGACGTTGGCGCCACGCAGGCCGCGGGTGTTGTTGAACCAGTTGCGGCGCAGGCGGATGAGGTCGCGGTACATCGTCCGGATACCCGCAAACCTCTCGGGCTTGAGCTTGTCCCAGTCCACCGGGTCGCCATCGGAGAAGTAGCCGTCCTCCAGAATCTCCTGGCCCTGGAACATGAGGGGGATGCCGGGCGAGGTGAAGGTGATGCCCGCCGCCAGCGTGGAGCGCTTCTTCGCCGCCCAGCTGCCCGCGTTGCCCGGCCAGATCTCCTCCGGCACGCGGGCGTGGCCGTTGGCCACCTCGTCGTGGCTCTCCGTGTAGATGATGCGCGCGGTGTGCCGGTTGCTGAAGCCCTGGGTGATGGCATTCTTCACCGCGTTCATGTCGCGGTTGCTGTCGTTCATCTCGATGACGGCCTGGCGGACCGGGTGCACGAACTCGCCCGCCCACTGCGCGTCGAAGCCGCCGCCGCCCGAGGTGTCGGACGTGGCGTCGTTGGTGATGGAGCTACCCGCGCCGAAGTCCTCGGCGATGCTGATCTTCCACGGCTGCTCCGCGTTGATTTCGCGGTTGATGGAGCGGAACACGAGCCACGCATCGCCAATGGAGTTGGCGTCGTTGCCATCCGAGGTGCGCATGAACTTGGTGGCGTCCCAGCGCAGGCCGTCGGCCTGGAAGGCATGCGTCAGGCTCATCATCGAGTCGCGGATGTACGCGCGGACCTCGGGGCGGCCGTAGTCCGGACGCGAGCTGCCCCACGGCGTGTTCATGCGCCAGTCGTTGTAGAAGTACTCGCCGCCGTTGTTGAGGCAGTTGCCGCTGAAGCACCACATGGGCAGGTCGCTGGGGCCGTAGTGGTTGTGCACCACGTCGAAGATGACGCCGATGCCGCGGTAGTGCGCCTCGTCCACGAAGCGCTTCATGTCGTTGGGGGAGCCGTACGCGCTCTCCGGCGCGAAGGGGTAGGCCGCGTTGTAGCCCCAGGAGAAGTCACCGGCGAACTCGAACACCGGCATGACCTCGATCATGTTGATGCCGAGGTCCTTCAGGTAGTCGAGCTTCGCAATCGCGCTGGTCCAGTTGCCGGGGCCGCCACCAACCGAGTCGTAGAACGTACCGACGTGCATCTCGTAGATGACCATCTGGTTGAAGGCGGGGGTGCCGAACTGCTGCGCCTTCCACTGGTACTCGCCCTGGTTGTAGATGATGCTCGCGCCGGACGAGTTCTCCTGCCACGCCGAGCGCGGGTCCGCGTGCTCCGCGTCGCCGTCCCACTGGTTGCGCGTGACGTACTTGTACTTCTGACCCGGCCTCCCAGCGGTCACGTCACCGGACCAGTTGCCGTTCCAGATGCCGTTGTTGTCGATCTCCTTGCTCAGCGCGATGAGGCCCCAGCTGCTGAAATCGCCCTTCACCCAGACCTGCTTCGCGAGGGGTGCCCAGGTCCGGAACGTGGTGCCGGCAATCACGTTGTTCACGTAGTAGATGGAGGCGCCCATGCCGGGGCGCGTCGAAGCGGCAAGTTGCTGGACGACCTGCGCTGTCTCCGGACTGGAGCGCTGCTGTGTCTCGAGCGCCGAATCGCCACAGCCCAGCAAGCCGGCCAGTAGCAGTGCACTCCACCTGATGCGGTCCCGCATGATGACGACCTCCCTTGGTTACCGGGCGTCCTAGCAATCGCCGTGAAGTCTCGGCAAATGCGGGAAGTCGCTTTCCTGTAACTTTCTACAATGCCGCACCGCATCAATCTTCACTGAATCGTCACCGCGCCGCGCTTGTCTCGCACGCGGGGTGAAGGCGTGGGCGCTCGCGTTCGAAAGCCGACTGCGCTACTCCCGGCGGACTGCGCGGCGCCCGGGGGCGCCCCCTGGAGACGAGATGACCAAGACGACAGCGCCGGCCCGACGCGGGGCCCTGCTCCTGCCGCTCGCGTTGGCCATGGTGCTGGCCGCGGGCCGTGCCTCGGGCGCACAGCCGTCCGCGCCGTCCGCGCCGGCCTCGCGCAAGGTGACGCTGCTCCACCTGGCGGACGTGTACCAGGTGCAGCCGGTGGAGGAGGGACGCCGGGGCGGGCTGGCGCGGGTGGCCACGCTGCGCAAGCAGGTGCTGAAGGAGACGCCGGACGTGCTGACGGTGCTGGGCGGCGACACGCTCTCCCCGTCCGTGGAATCGCTGCTGACGGTGGACGGCAAGGCGCTCAAGGGCCGGCAGATGATTGATGCGTGGAACGCGCTCGGCCTGGACTACGCGGTGCTGGGCAACCACGAGTTCGACTTCGGCGACGAGACGCTGCGCGAGCGCATCCAGGAGTCGCGCTTCACCTGGCTGGGCGCCAACGTGACGGACGCGAAGACGGGCAACCTCTTCGCGGGCGTGAAGGCGTACGACGTGCGCGAGGTGGGCGGCATCAAGGTGGGCCTGTTCGGCGTGGTGGTGACGGAGACGAAGACGTCCTCCAAGGCCGGGCCGGACACGAACTTCGGGGACTACTGCGAGGCGTCGCAGGCCGCGGTGACGAAGCTGCGCGAGGCGGGCGCCAGCGTGGTGGTGGGGCTGACGCACCTGACGCTGGAGCAGGACCGGGCGCTCGCGAAGTGCGTGAAGGTGGATGCCATCCTCGGCGGGCATGACCACGTGGGCGCGGAGGACCGCTCCACCGGGACGCCCATCTTCAAGGTGCCCGCGGACGCGGTGGAATTGGGCCGGCTCACGCTGGACGTGGACGCGGCGACGGGCGTGCTGCGCAAGGCCACGTGGAAGCGGATGCCCGTCACGCGAAAGGTGCCGGAGGACGCGGAGTTCAACGCGGCGATGAAGGCCTACGAGCCGCTCTTCGCCCGGCTCTCCGAGCGCGTGGGCCGCACGCCGGTGGCGCTGGAGGCGCGCGCCTCGGAGGTGCGCACGCGGGAGACCAACCTGGGCTCCTTCGTCGCGGATGCCTTCCGCGCGGCGTCCGGCGCGGACGTGGCCCTGGTGAATGGCGGCGCCCTGCGCGCGGACTCGGTGCTGCCGGCGGGCGTGGTGACGCGGCGCGAATTGCACGCCATCCTCCCGTACGAGGACGCGCTGGTCGTGGTGGAGGTGAAGGGGGCCACGCTGAAGGCGGCGCTGGAGAACGGCGTCAGCCTGAGCCGCGAAGACGCGAAGCCCGGCCGCTTCCTGCAGGTGTCCGGCCTGCGCTTCACGTACAACCCTGCCCGCCCCGCGGGAGACCGCGTGGTGGACGTGAAGGTGGGCGGCAAGCCGCTGGACGCGGAAGGAACGTACCGGCTCGCCACGCTGAGCTTTCTCGCCAGCGGCAAGGACGGCTACGAGATGCTGAAGGGCCAGCCCACCACCCCCGCGCTGAAGGACGGGCGCACCCCGCTGGACGTGCTGGCCGAGGCGTTCCGCACCGGCAAGCCCGCGCCGCGCGCGAAGGGAGATGGCCGGATTGCCCGCGTCGGCGGCGGCACGCTGACGAAGGACGCGCGCAAGCCGGCGCAGCCGCTCAAGTAGCGAGCCGGGGCGCGGCGCCTCCGCCCTCTACTTCACCGCCCACCCGCGCCGCTCGTAGACGACGCGCCCCGCCAGCTCTCGCAGCGCGTCCGTGCTCTGGTTGAGGTTGCCCGCGCGAGGCAGCCAGCTCATCCGCCGCAGGGGCGTGGACGACGTGCGGATGTCCACGGGCAGCGTGTCCGGACGCAGGCCCACCGCGGCGAAGCAGCCGGCCGCGCGGGGCATGTGCGCGGCGCTCGTCACCAGGAGCAGCGTCTTCCACCCCTGCTCGCGGATGATGCGCTCGGACCCCACCGCGTTCTCCCGCGTGTTGCGGCTGCGGCTCTCGGTGAAGATGCGCTCCGCGGGAATGCCCCACGCCTGGAGTTGCTTCGACAGCACGTCCGCCTCCACCACCGCCTGGGGCCTCGGGTCCAGCGAGCCTCCAGAGAGGAGCACCCTTCGCGCCCTCCCCTCTCGCAACAGCTCGAAGCCGCGCAGCAGGCGCTCGGGGGCGGCGTTGTACTCGGGCCGGCCGGAACGCTCGGTGGCCACGGGGTCCAACCCGCCGCCCAGGACGATGACGGCGTCATACGTCACGTCGGGACGGAAGGTGGACACGGCGCCGGCCTCCGCCTCCCGCATCAGCGCCGAGGCCACCGGCTCCGTCGAGAAGGCGTAGAGCACCGCCAGCCCCAGCGCGGTGAGCAGCCGCGCCGCCCGCACCCGCTTGCGCAGCAGCGCCCCGGCCAGGAGGAACAGCAGCGCCCAGGACAGCGGCGCCAGGAAGATGTCGAGCACCTTCGACAGGAAGAGGAACACGGCGCTTCAGCGCTCTCCCCAGTGGAGCTTCTGCCGGAGGATGGAGAAGTAGGCCACCTTCGGGTTGCGCACCAGGTTGACGCGGTTGGGCGAGCGCACCACCTCGATGCAGTCTCCGCCCTGCAGCCCGTGGCCCGTCTGTCCGTCCAGCGTGAGGTACGTGTCCGCCGTCTCGCTGCGCAGCGTGACGCGGATGACCCGGTCCGCCGGCACGACGATGGAGCGCTGGGTGAGCGCGTGCGAGCAGATGGGCGACAGCACCGTGCAGTCCACCGACGGGTGGACGATGGGCCCCCCCGCGGACAGCGAGTACGCCGTGGAGCCGGTGGGCGTGGCGAGGATGACGCCGTCCGCCTTGTACGTCGTAATCGGCACCCCATCGATGGACGTCTCGTGGTCCGCGATGCGCGCCAGCGCGCCCTTGTTGATGACCACGTCGTTGAGGATTTCGTCCTCGATGAGGGTGCGCCCGTTGCGGATGAGCCGGCAGGTGAGCTTCATCCGCGAATCCACCTGGAAGCGCCCCGTCAGCACCCCGTCCAGGGTGGTGAAGAGCTCCTCCACCGGCACCTCCGTCATGAAGCCGAGGCTGCCCAGGTTGACGCCGAGGATGGGCACCCCACGGCCGCCCAGCATCCGGGCCGCGTAGATGAGGGTGCCGTCACCGCCGAGCACCACCACCAGGTCCGCCCGGGCCGCCAGCTCCCGGTCGTCCACCCGCGGCCAGCCCAGCACATGCGACAGGGCGCGGTCCCCGAGGGTGGTCAGCTGCGGGTAGCGCTCACGGATTTGGGCCGCCAGCGCAGCCGCCTCGGGCTTGTCCTTCTTCGCGACGATTGCCAGGGTCTGCACGCGTGTGGGTTCTAATCCAGCCGGGCGTCCGGGCGCTCCCCCGAAATACCGGGGTGCCCGCCCGCCGACACAGGACCCGGCACGTAGGCCTCCAGGTCGCTATTTTCAGGCGTCATGGACCTCTTCGAACATGCCGGCCAGAAGGACCAGGCCAGCCAGGCGCCCCTGGCCGAGCGCATGCGCCCCCGCTCGCTCTCCGAGTTCGTGGGCCAGGAGCACGTCACCGGTGAGGGCCGCTTCCTGCGCCGCGCGATTGAAGCCGACAAGGTGCCCAGCCTCATCCTCTGGGGCCCGCCCGGCACCGGCAAGACGACGCTGGCGCAAATCGTCGCCCGCTCCACCGGCGCCGCCTTCGAGTCGGTGTCCGCCGTCCTCTCCGGCGTGAAGGACATCCGCGAGACGGTGGCCCGCGCGCAGGACCGCTGGAAGCTGCACAGGAAGCGCACCTTCCTCTTCGTGGACGAAATCCACCGCTTCAACAAGGCCCAGCAGGACGCGCTGCTGCCCCACGTGGAGAAGGGCACGCTGACGCTCATCGGCGCCACCACGGAGAACCCCTCCTTCGAGGTCAACGCCGCGCTCCTGTCCCGCTGCCGCGTCGTCACCCTGCGCGGGCTGGAGGAGGACGAGCTCATTCCCCTGCTCCGACGCGCCATGGCGGACGAGCGCGGCCTGGGCGGGCGCGTGACGGTGGACGACGAGGCGCTGGACTTCCTCGCCAGCACGGCCGGCGGCGACGCGCGCAAGGCCCTCACCGCGCTGGAGGTGGCCGCGGCCCACGGCGGCACCCACGTGGACCGGCGGTCGGCGGAGGAGGCCCTGCAGCAGAAGATGCTGCTCTACGACAAGGGCGGCGAGGAGCACTACAACGTCATCAGCGCCTTCATCAAATCCATGCGCGGCAGCGACGTGGACGCGGCGCTGTACTGGATGGTGCGGATGCTGGAGGCGGGGGAGGACCCGGTCTTCATCCTCCGGCGCATGGTCATCTTCGCCTCGGAGGACATCGGCAACGCGGACCCGCGCGCGCTGGGCGTGGCGGTGGACGCGCTGAACGCCTTCCAGCTCATGGGCCTGCCCGAGGGCACCCTGCCGATGACGCAGGCCGTGACGTACCTGGCGCTGGCGCCCAAGGCGAACACGGTGATTACCGCGTACATGGCCGCGCGCGAGGCCGTGAAGGCGGAGGGCGCGCTGCCGGTGCCCCTGCACCTGCGCAACGCGCCCACGAAGCTGATGAAGTCACTGGGGTACGGGGGCGGCTACAAGTACCCCCACAACTTCGAGGGCAACTACGTCCCCGAGGACTACCTGCCGGAGACCCTGCGCGCCCGCCGCTTCTACACCCCCACCCGGAACGGCGAGGAGGCGGAGCTGGCGGACCGCTACGACACCATCCAACGCCAGCTCGCGGAGCGAAAGCCGCCCCGCGAGCCGGGTGAAGAAGGCTGACTCAGGAAGCGACTTCCAGCGCCTCGGCCTCGTCCTCCTTGGGCTGGCGCGGCTTCATGGAGCGGCCGGCCACCTCGTACTGCTTCAGCAGGCGGCGGAAGTTGGAGCGGTCCACGCCCGCCGCGCGAGCGGCGCTGGAGACGTTCTGGTTGTTCTTCTCCAGCAGCGCGGAGAGGTAGCGGCGCTCGAAGGCGCGCATCGCCAGGCGCTTGGCCTGGGCGTACGGCAGGTGCGCCAGGCTGAACACCTCCACCGTCGAGTCGGCCTGCGGCGCGGCCTGGAACCCGGGCGGCAAATCCTCCACGTCGATGATGTCGTTGGCCGTCAGCACCACCGCGCGCTCGATGACGTTCTCCAGCTCGCGCACGTTGCCCGTCCACCGGTTGCAGGTGAGGGCCTCCATGGCGCGCGGGGAGATGCCCGACACCTTCTTGTCCGCCTTGCCGGCGTACACCTTGAGGAAGTGGTGCGCGAGCAGCGGCACGTCCTCGGGGCGGTCTCGCAGGGGCGGCAGGTCGATGGTGATGACGTTGAGGCGGTAGAAGAGGTCCTCGCGGAACTTGCCCTGCTCCTTGGCGCGGGACAGGTCCACGTGGGTGGCGGCGATGACGCGCACGTCCACCTTGACGGGCTCGTTGGCGCCCACGCGCTTCACCTCACCCTCCTGCAGCACGCGCAGCAGGCGCACCTGGGTGGCGGGGGGCACGTCGCCAATCTCGTCCAGGAAGATGGTGCCGCCGTCGGCCGCCTCGAAGAGGCCCTTCTTGTTGCCGGTGGCGCCGGTGAAGCTGCCCTTCACGTGGCCGAACAGCTCGCTCTCCAGCAGCGTCTCCGTGAGCGCCGAGCAGTTGACGGCGACGAAGGGCTTGTCCTTGCGCGAGCTGCGGTAGTGGATGGCGCGCGCCACCAATTCCTTGCCCGTGCCGCTCTCGCCCTGGATGAGGACGGTGGCCGTGGAGTGGCTCACCGTCTCCACCAGCTTGAAGACGGAGCGCATCTGCGTGGACTGGCCGATGAGGTCCTCGAACTGGCTGCGCGCGGTGAGGGCCTCCTCCAGCGCGCGGGTGCGGTCCTTGAGCGCCTTGCGCTCGGCCGCCTTGGCCACGGTGAGGCTCACCTCGTCGATGTTCTCGAAGGGCTTGGTGAGGTAGTCGTACGCGCCCGCCTTCACCGCCTCCACCGCCGTCTCCACGGTGGCGAAGGCCGTCATCATGATGACCTCCACGTCCGGGCGGTCCGCCTTGATTCCGCGGAGCAGGTCCATGCCGGACAGGTTGGGCATCTTGATGTCGAGGACGACCACGTCGATGGACGGGTCCTTGGCCGCCGTCAGGCCCTCCACCGCGTCGTCAATGGCCACCACCGGGTGGCCCTCGCGCTGGAGAATCTGCGTCACGGCCTTGAGGACGACCGAGTCATCATCAACGACGAGGACTTTGGCGCGCTTGACTGGAATCACGGCAACCTCTCGAGCTGCAGGGGGATGGGCAGGAAGACGGTGAAGCGGGAGCCGTCGCCGACCTGGGTGTCCACGTGGAAGCTGCCCCCGTGGTCCTGGACGATGCGGTAGGCAATGGAGAGACCCAGGCCGGTGCCTTCACCGGGAGCCTTGGTCGTGAAGGAGGGCTCGAAGATGCGCGGCAGGTGGCGCTCTTCGATGCCGCAGCCGGTGTCGGCCACGGCGAAGAAGCAGCGGTCCCCCTCGCGGCCCGTCACCAGGGACAGCCGGCCTTCGGGCGTGGGCAGCAACGCATGGAGGCCGTTCTGCAGCAGGTTGAGCACCACCTGCGCGAGCTGGCCGGGGTCGCCGTACACCTTGGGCAGCCCCTCCGTCAGCCCCAGCGACAGCTCCACCCGGGGCGTCGACTTGAGCTGCGCGCGGAAGAGCACCGCCGCGTCCTCCACGCACTTGGACAAGTCGAACAGCCGCCGGTCCTCCACGCGGCTGTGGCGGCTGAACTTGAGCAGGCTCTCCACAATCCGCTTGCAGCGCAGCGCGCTCTCTTCAATCAGCTTGAGGGACTCGAGGTCCGGAGCGGTGCGGCCCGCGTCGCGGGACATGAGCTGCGCGAAGGCGAGGATGCCGCCCAGCGGGTTGTTGATTTCGTGCGCCACACCGCCGGCGAGCTGGCCCACCGCGGCCATCTTCTCCGTCTCGATGAGGCGGCGCGTAATCGACTGCTCCTCGGTGACGTCCCGGTACGTGCACACCACCCGGTCGTCGCCCGCCATCGGGTACGCGGAGACGACGTAGGTGCGGCCGGACTGCTGCACCTCGCCGCGCGCGCCCTTGCCGCTCTCCACCGCCGCCGGCAGCGGGCAGCCCGTGCACGGCTCGTTGCGGCCGAAGAGGTAGCGGTAGCAGGCGGTGTCGGAGGGAATCTCTTCAATCGAGCGGCCGGCGACGCGGGCGTACGCGAGGTTGGCGCGGCGCACGGCGAAGTCGCGCGAGCGCACCACGCACAGCGGCGTCTCCATGCAGTCGAAGGACAGCTCCCACTCACGCTTGGCCTGGCTGAGCATGCGCGTGCGCTGGGCGACGCGCTCCTCCAGGTCCGCGTTGAGCAGCTTGAGCTCGGCGTTCTGCGCCTGCGTCATCTGGTGCAGCCGCTCGTTCTCCGTCTGGAGCGCGTACTGCTCGAAGGCGCTCTTCACCGTCAGCACCAGGTGGCTGTCGTTCCACGGCTTGGAGATGAAGCGGAAGATTTCGGAGCGGTTGATGGCCTCTTCAATCGCCTGCTGGTCCGCCTGGCCCGTCAGCATGATGCGCTGGGTGCGCGGCTCCTGCTGCTTCACCTGGGTGAGGAACTCCACCCCGTTCATCCCCGGCATGCGGAAGTCGGAGATGACGACCTCGGGGCGGAACTGCTCCAGCGTCCGCAGCCCCTGCTCCGCGTCCGTCGCCGTCTCGATGTCCCAGTCCCCCCGGCGCAGCACCCGGCGAATGGACTTGAGGATGTTCTCCTCGTCATCCACCAGCAGCAGCCGCCCCCGGGGCGCTGCGTCCTGCTTCGAGAGCTGTGCGGCTTGAGGACCCATGGATTCTTTCTGCCTCACGACAATTGCAATGGCCCTGCCAGAGGCCGTTGCGCGGTAAACTCCTGGAATCACGAGATTTAACTCTCTCGTTACCCAAGAGTGCGTGAGTCAGAGTAGACCCTCCCCCATCAAACGGGTCAATAACTACCCAGAGTCTTTGACCCGGGGTCAGCCGCCGAGCAACTAGGGGGGCGGAGACGGGGGGAGCTGGGCGTGCAGGCAGATGCGATCTCTCCCCTCGTGCTTGGCCCGGTAGAGGGCCTCGTCGGCGGTGAGGAGGAGCTGCTCCGGGGAGAGGACGGAGCGGTGGGGGAAGGTGGAGACGCCGAGCGAGGCCGTCACGCGCAAGGTGCCCTCGGTGCCCAGGCGCAGGGCGCACAACTCGCGGCGCACGCGCTCCGCCACGGTGAGGGCCCCGGTGAGGTGGGTGCGAGGCAGCAGCACCGCGAACTCCTCCCCTCCGTAGCGGGCCACCAGGTCCGTCTCGCGCACGCCGCGCTGGAGCGCCGCGGCCACCTCGCGCAGCACCCCGTCTCCGGCCGTGTGGCCGAACTGGTCATTCACGTTCTTGAAGTGGTCCAGGTCCAGGAGGATGAGCGACAGCGCGTCGTCGTAGCGCTGGGCGCGGCGGAACTCCTCGCGCAGCCGCTCCTGGAAATGCCGGTGGTTGTGGACGCCCGTGAGGCCGTCCGTCGACGACAGCCGCTGCAGCTCGCCGACCTGCGAGGCGAGCGCCTCCATCCGGGCCTGCGTGGACAGGCACCGGTGCACCCGAGCGACCAGTTCCTCGGCGTCCCATGGGTCAAGAACGACCTCGGCGCCCCTGCGGAGCGCCTCCAGCCAGAGGGTGCGAGGCTCCGGGGGGGCCAGCACCAGGACGGGCGTCGCCGGCCCGCCTTCCGGAGGAATCAACCGGTCCAGGAGCGGGAGCAGCCCCGCGGCGTCCTCGCCCGGGCAGAGCACCACCAGGGCCGTGCCCCGGGCCAGCCGCGGTACGTCCGGCCCATGCGGTGTCAGCCGGAGCGCGAAGTCCTCCGGCCCCAGGGCGCGGGCCAGCCGGGGCAGCGTTGACTGCGAGTCATCCACCACGAGCAGGGTGTAGGGCCTGGAGTTCACAGTGTCCCCGCAAATTGATGCTCATACGGTATCACGACGGTAGTCCGGGGTGCGACCCCCTCTCGTTGATTTGGGGGAAGTGCTCTGGTACCGAGCGCGTTCACTCCCGCACGCTTCTCCGTCGAGGTCCTCCGTGGGCAAGTACCCCAGTATCAGCCTCTTCTTTCCCGCGTGGAACGAGGAGGACTACGTCGAGCGCGCCGTAAGTCGCGCCCTGGACGTACTCCCCCAGCTGACGGACGACTTCGAAATCATCATCGTCAACGACGCCTCCACGGACCGGACGCGCGAAATCTGCGAGGCGCTGGCGCAGAAGGTGCCGCAGTTGAGGGTCATCCACCACCCGGTGAATCTCAAGCTGGGCGGGGCGATGCGCACGGGGCTGGCGGCGTCGACGAAGGACATCGTCGTCTACTCGGATGTGGACCTGCCGTGGGACATGCGGGAGCTGGAGCGCTCGCTGCACCTGATGAACTACCTGGAGGCGGACATGATCTGCGCCTTCCGGTTCGACCGCACGAGCGAGGGCCCCAAGCGCATCGTCTACTCGTTCGTCTACAACCTGCTCATCCGCGCGCTGTTCGACATCCAGATCAAGGACGTCAACTTCAGCTTCAAGGTGATGCACCGGCGGGTGCTGGAGTCCATGGAGCTGCACAGCCAGGGCTCGTTCATCGACGCGGAGCTGGTGGTGAAGGCCATCCGCAAGGGCTTCCGCGTGTTCCAGATGGGCGTGGACTACTTCCCGCGCACGCGCGGCATCTCCACGCTGGCCTCGCCTTCGGTCATCGTGAAGATGGTGAAGGAGCTGGTGCGGCTGTACCCGCAGACGCGCTCGCCGCAGCCTCCGGTCCAGCCGGTGCGGCTGCCTCCGTCGGTGCAGCAGCTCCACGCGGTGCCGCCCCCGGGCCGCGCGGCGCGGGGCTGAGGGCTTCGCAACGTGGCGCGCTCCCTCACGCGCCTGGTGGTGAACGCGGACGACCTGGGGCTGCACCCCTCGCTGGACGCGGGCATCCTCCGGGCGCACCGCGAAGGCATCGTCACCAGCGCCACCCTGCTGGCCATGGGCCCCACGGCGCCCGAGGCCGCCGGGCGCGCCCGCGAGCAGGGGCTGGCGGTGGGCCTGCATCTGGCGCTATCCACCCGGCTGGCTCCGGCGGCGCCCGTGCATGCGGTGCCCTCGGTGGCGCCGGGCGGGCGGCTGCGCGGGAGCTGGGCGGACTTCGCGAAGGCGTGGCTCGCCGGAGCCGTGCGACGTGAAGAGGTGGAGGTGGAGCTGGCCGCGCAGCTGAAGCGCGCGCGGGAGCTGGGCGTGGCGGTGGACCACCTGGATGGGCACCAGCACCTGCACCTGCTGCCCGGCGTGCGCGGCGTGGTGGAGGCGCTGGCCGCGCGCGAGGGGCTGCCGCTGCGGTGGCCGGATGCGCTGCCGAGAACGCGGTGGCTGCGCGCCCCGGGGCCCGCGCTCAAGGCGACGGTGCTGGCGGCGCTGGCGCGGCTGCCACCGTGGAGCACGCCGGGCGTGCGCCGGGTGAGCGCGGGCGGCGTGTTCGAGGCGGGCCGGCTGGATGAGCGCGCGCTGCTGGACGCGCTGGATGCGCTGCCGGCGGGTGACTTCGAGCTTGGCTGCCACCCCGGTGAAGGCGCGCCGCATGTGCCGGAGGACCCGGCATGGCGCTACGGCTGGCAGGCGGAGCTGGACGCGCTCACGAGCCCGCGAGTGAAGGCCGTGCTGCGCGAGCGCGGCATCGAGCTGCACACCTACGGCAGCCTCGCATCGGCCGCGTAGTCTCCCCTCCCCTACGGCAGCCAGGCCTCCGCGACGTAGAGCACGTGCGGCGTGGTGTAGCCGCGGCCCAGGTCCACCACCTCGAGCACGCCGAAGCCCGCGTCCTTCAGCAACCGGGTCATCTCCGCGCGCGGCTTGAGCGCCATGCCGCCGCTGGCCTTCGTGCGCCCGAGCAGCGACACCATCACCCACTCCTGCAGGAGCGCCTTGCGGTGCTTCCAGGAGCCGTCGCCCTCCACCTCCTTCAGCAGGAAGCGCCCGCCGGGCTTGAGCAGCCCGTGCACGGTGCGGAGGAAGTCAGGCCACTTCGCCTCGGGCAGGAGGTACAGCACGTCGCAAACCACCGCCGCATCGAAGTCACCCGCCGTCTCGGTGGCGAACGTCTCCTCCACGGTGCCTTCCGCGAGCTTCACGTTGGGCAGCCCCGCGAGCGCCCGCCGCGCCCACGCCACCTTGCGCGGGTCCGGGTCCACGCCCCGCACGGTGCGGCGCGGGTCCGCCAGCGCCAGCAGCGCGGACAGCAGCCCATGTCCACAGCCGATGTCCGCCACGGTGCCGGAAGGCGTCCGCGAGGCCACGGCCAGCAGCGGCGCGGAAGCTGCGCGAGCATGGACGTGGAAGCGCTCGGCGGCGGGCAGCGCGGCGTAGAGGGCGAGGGCCTGCTCGAGGAGTGCGCTCATGAGATGTAATAATCGGCGCCAAAGGCCCACGAGAGAACGACCACGGAGATTGCGCCCACCGTGAGCGCGCCCCGCAGCAGCCTCGGTCGCTGGCGCAGCAGCATCGCGGCGGTGAGGAACACGGGGAACGAGGACAGGAGATATCGCCCCATACCCATGAAGTCCTTCGTGGACCACGCGGGCAGTCCCACAATCGCCAGCACGTAGACGGCGTAACCCCACCCCAAGAGCTTCCGCGTGGGCCACACCAGCGCCAGCGCGAGCAGTGTGAAGAAGGCATGCGCGGCCAGGCGGAACGCCTCGCGCTTGTCCGTGGGATGGAGGATGACGCGCTCGAACCAGCTCACCTTCAGCCACGAGTGCCAGCCGGGCTGCTGGTCCCACCCGGCAGCGCCCTGCACCTTCACGAAGGCGAAGGGGTCTCCGAACTTGTGCCAGAGAAAGAGCATGTAGCCACCGAAGCCCAGCCCCGCGAGCACCGGCAGGAAGTCCACCGCGGTCCACTTTTCACCGCGCGCGTGCTTCCACTCCAGCCGGCGCACCAGCAGGCCCACCACCACCGCGGGCGCCACCGGCCGCGCCGCCGTGGCCACCGCCGCCACCAGCACCGCCGGCAGCAAGTGCCCACGCTCCAGCAGCAGGAAGGCGGTAATCACCAGCAGGACGAACAGCGCGTCCGAGTACATGGCGCCGTAGAAATAGAAGGCGAACGGGTAGCAGGCCATCAGCAGGCCGGCCCGCAGCGCGGTGGCCTCGTCCGTGAGGCCGCGCGCCCATTGGGTGAAGAGCAGCAGCGCCAGCGGGCCGCACAGCAGGGTGATGAGGACGCCGGACTGGTACACGTCCGGCCCGAGCGTCTGCACGGCGCGGATGACCAGCGGGTAGAGCGGGAAGAAGGCCACCGAGCTCTGCTGGCCCGGGGTGAACTCGTAGCCCTCCTGGGCAATCCGCATGTACCAGCTCGAGTCCCACGCCACCCAGCCCATGGTGACGTACTCGTCCACGCGAACGACGGGGTTCTGCTTGTTCTTGTGGAAGTAGCGATGAGCCCCGAGCCCGGCGGCGGCGCCGCACAGCACCACGGCGACGAGGGTGACGAGGAGGATGGTGCGGGACGCGGAGCGGACCATGCGGCCGGCAGGCTTGGTCCAGAACGCGGCCCCGGTCAAGCCCGGGAGCCCGCGATGACGCGGACTCCCGAGCCGGTGCAGCCTTCAGCGGCGCTCAGCGCGGGTAGAACGTCTTGCCCGCCTTCACCATCTCCACGAGGTGCGGCGCGGGGGTGAACCGCTCCCCGAGCTTGTCGTGGAAGTGCTCCAGCTTGCGCAGCACCTCGGCGGGGCCGCGGCTGTCCACGTAGCGCAGCGGGCCGCCCAGGAACGGAGGGAAGCCCAGGCCGAAGATGGCGCCCACGTCGCCGTCACGCGCGCTGCGCAGGATGCCCTCGCCCATGCAGCGCACGGCCTCGTTCACCATCTGCAGCACCAGCCGCTCCGCCATCTCCTCGCGGTCGAAGGACTTGCGGTCCTTCCCGTGCGGCAGCAGCGCGTAGATGGTCGGGTCCACCTCCTTCTTCTTCCCGTCCTCGTACAGGTAGAAGCCCTTCTGCGTCTTGCGACCCAGGCGGCCGTCGGTGACGACGTTCTCCAGCGCCTTGGGCGCCGCCATGCGCTTGCCGAACGCGGCCTCCATGATGGGGCCCACCTTCTGCGCCACGTCGATGCCCACCTCGTCGAGGAGGGTAATCGGCCCCACCGGGAAGCCGAAGTCCACGAGCGCCTTGTCCAGCTCCGCGATGTCCGCGCCCTCCGCCAGGAGGTACGCCGCCTCGTTCATGTACGGCGCGAGGATGCGCGAGGTGTAGAAACCCGGCCCGTCGTTGACGACGATGACCGTCTTGCCCTGCTTGCGGCCCACCTCCACGCAGGTGGCCGTCACCCACTCGGCGGTGCCCGGGTGGGTGATGATCTCCAGCAGCGGCATCTTGTTCACCGGGCTGAAGTAGTGCATCCCGATGACCTGCGCCGGCCGGCGGCTGCCCTTCGCCAGCTCCGTAATCGGGATGCTGGAGGTGTTGGACGCGAAGATGCACGGGTCGCCGGTGACAGCCTCCACCTCGGCGATGATGCGGTGCTTGAGCTTCAGGTCCTCGAACACCGCCTCGATGACGAGGTCCGCGGACTTGAAGCCGCTGTAGTCCGTGCCCGCGGTGATGAGCGCCATCTTCGCCGCCGCCTCGCGGGGCGTCAGCGAGCGCTTCTTCGTGCGCTCATCCAGGATGGACTGCACCTGCTTCAGCGCGCGGCCCACGCCCGCGTCGTCCTTGTCCTTCACGCGCACCGGCACGCCCTGCAGCGCGCTGGCCACGTAGGCGATGCCGCCGCCCATCAGGCCGCCGCCCAGCACCGCCACCTTCTTCACCTCGCGCGGCTTCACGCTGGGGTTGGCGGTGCCGTTCTCCTTCTTCAGCGTCGTCGTGGCGAAGAAGATTTCGACCAGCCGCTTGGAGACGTCCGACACCACCAGCTCGCCGAATGCCTTCGCCTCGGCCTCCTGGCCCGCCTTGTGCCCGGACTCCAGGCCGGTGCGAATCACCTGGAGCACCTTCTCCTGCGCCGGGTAGTGGCCGCGCGTCTTCTTGAGCAGCTGCTTGCGTGCCTCGTCGAAGACGAGCTTGCGGCCCAGCGGGTTGTCCTCGAGGGCAACCTCGGCCCACAGCTCCTTGTTGGCCAGCCCCTGGAAGAAGCCCGCCAGCCCCTTCGCCTTGCCGCCGGAGACCACGGACTTGAAGCCCTGGCCGCGCGTGCGCTCCACCTTCAGCGTGCCCTCCGCCAGCTCCTTCGCGCGCTGCACCGCGAGCTTGCGCAAGAGCGGCACCGGCACGACTTCATCCACCACGCCCAGCTTCTTCGCCTTGGAGGGCTTGAGGCTCTTGCCGGTGAGGATGAGGTCCAGCGCCGCCTGCACCCCGATGAGCGCGGGCAGCCGCTGGGTGCCGCCGGCGCCGGGAATCAGGCCGAGCTGCGTCTCCGGCAGGCCCAGCGACGTCTTGGGGCTGTCCGTGGCGATGCGGTAGTCACACGCCAGCGCCCACTCCAGACCGCCGCCGAGACATGAACCATGGATGGCCGCGACGACGGGCTTGGGGAACGCGTCGAGCCGGTCGAAGCCCTCCTGGCCGTTGCGGCTGATGGCGGTGGCCTCTTCCGCCGTCTTGATGGTCTGCAGGAAATCAATCTTCGCCCCGGCGACGAAGTTGTCCTTCTTGCCGGAGATGAAGACCACGGCCTTCACCTCGGGTGCCCCCTCCGCGCGGGACATGAGGCGGGTGAAGACCTCGCCCGTCTCGGGCGACAGCGTATTCACGGGCGAGTCCGGCAGGTCGTACGTGATGACGGCGACCCCGTCCTCCACCTGGTAGTGGAAGCCCTGCTTCACCTCGAGCTCTTCAAGCTTGATGGCCATCACGCACGCTCCAGGACCACGGCGGCACCCAGGCCACCGGCGGCGCAGACGGTGCACAGCACCGTGTTCTTGTTCCGACGCTTCAGCTCGTTGAGGGCCTGGGTGACGATGCGCGCCCCCGTGGCCCCGAAGGGATGGCCGATGGCGATGGAGCCGCCCGTCACGTTGAGCCGCTCGCGGTCCACCTCGCCCACCGGCGCGCTCCAGCCGGCCTTCTTCGCGAACTCCTTGGACGCCAGCGCCTGGAGGTTGCTCGCCACCTGGGCGGCGAACGCCTCGTGCATCTCCACCAGGTCGATGTCCGCCAGCGTGAGGCCCGCGCGCTTGAGCGCGGTGGGCACCGCGTACACGGGGCCCTGGAGGAGCTGGTCGCCCGGGTCCGTCGCGGCGTAGGCGTGCGCGCGCAGGTAGCCCAGCGGCTCATAGCCCAGGGCCTTCGCGCGCTCCTCGCTCATCAGCAGCAGCGCCGCGGCGCCGTCGGTGAGGGGCGAGGCGTTGCCGGCGGTAATCGTGCCGTACTTGCGGTCGAACACCGGCTTGAGCTGACCGAGCGCCTCCACGCTGGTGTCGTCGCGGACGATGTTGTCCTTCGCGGCAATCTGCTCGTACTTCGGCGGCACGGCGACGTGCATGACCTCGTTGTCGAAGAGGCCGTCCTTCCACGCGCGCGCGGCGTTGCGGTGCGAGTTGTAGGCGATGCGGTCCTGCTCCTCGCGGGAGATGCCGTTCTCCTTGGCCATCTTCTCCGCGCTCTCGCCCATCGTCAGGCCGGTGGAGTACTCGGCGATGGCGGGGGGCACGGGAATCAGGTCCTTGCCCTTGAGCTTCTGGAAGGGCTTGAGCTTCTCCGGCAGCGAGCGCCCCTTGGACGCGGCCACCAGCGCGTGGGCCAGGGGCCGGCTGGTGAAGATGGGGGCGTCCGACATGCACTCGGTGCCACCGGCGATGATGATGTCCGCCTCGCCCACGGCAATCGCGTTGGCCGCCGTGGTCATCGCCTGGATGGACGTGGCGCAGGCGCGCGCCACGGTGAAGGCCTCGATCTTCTTCGGCAGGCCCGCGGCGATGACCACCTCGCGGGCGATGGACGGGGCCGTCAGCGTGGGGATGACCTGGCCGAAGACCACCTGGTCGATGGTGTTCGGGTCCAGCTCCGTCCGCTGGACGAGCTCCTGGACCACCATGCGGCCGAGGTCCAGCGCGGTGAGCCCGGAGAAGACCGAGCCCGCCTTCACGAACGGGGTCCGCAATCCGCGGACGATGGCCACCCTCGGGTGGCCCTTGCGCTTCTCGCTTGCCATGTGTGCCTCACCTTCCTGCTGCGTCGGATGAGGCGCATCTAACGGCCGACAATGCACCGCGTCAATCGTCCGTTGATTCAAGAGTCAACGGTTGAGCGGAAGGAGCAACTGCCTGCCCGGTAGGAGGCAGAGCGGGCTTCGGCCAGCGCTTCGTCTTCACGTACTCGCGCGCGAGCTGCGGCTTGGGGTCCGGCGCGTCGAAGGGCTCCTCGACGATTTCGTACAGGCCGTTGTCGAATGGCCGGCCCGGCGCGGGCGCCTTCGGCACGAGCCGCTCCCGCGTCCCTTCCGCCGCGCGCGTCTTTGCGCGGAAGTGACAGTAGGGGTTGTTCCCCGGCCGGCCGAACAGCGCATGCGCCGTGAAGCTGCACCCGCCCATGCACGTCTCCGCGAAGGGGCACGTGCGGCAGAAGCCCCACAAGTCCTCCACCGTGCGCGTCCGCGTGAAGGCCAACTGTGGCGTGTCCTTCCAGATGGTCTCCAGTGACTGCTCGCGCAGGTTGCCGCCCACGTAGTGCGCCGTCTGGAGCGAGGGGCATCCCTTCACCGCGCCATTCGACTCGATGCCCATCACGTAGCGCCCCGCCTGACAGCCCCGCCAGTGGTCTCGCCCGCCCGCGTGCACCGAGCGCAGCAGCGCCTCCTCCGGCCCGAAGTAGCCCAGGTTGTTGCCCGGCATCACGGTGATGCGGTCCTGCCGCGCCTGCTCCTTCAGCCGGGCGATGCGCGGCATCAGGTCCATCAAATCCCACGGCTGCAGCAGCAGGTCCGGCCGGTCCGCCGCGCGCCCGAGCGGCGCGGTGATCTGCACCTGCCACGCCCCGATGCCCTGGGCCCTCAAGTGCGAATAGAGCCCCTCCAGGTCCCCCTGGTTGAGCCGGTTGAGATTGGTGTTGGCGGCGGTGCGCACTCCGGCGGCCTTCAGGTACCCCAGTGCCGCGGTGGCGGAAGCGAAGCTGCCCCGGGCCGCGCGCATGATGTCGTGCGTGGGCTCCAGCCCGTCGATGCTCACCGACGCTGCGTACAGCCCCGCGCTCGCCATCTCCGAGGCCAGCTCCGCGGTGACTCCGCGCCCGCCCGTCGTCAGGCCCGGCCGGATGCCCGCGGCCTTCAACGCCTGGATGATGCGGAGGAACCCCGGGTGCAGGTACGCCTCTCCACCGATGAGCACCACCTCCCGTGCGCGCATCGCCGCGAGCTGCGCCACCACCCCGAGCGCCTCCTCCGTGCCCAGCTCCCCCGCGCGTGCGGTGCCGGCCCGCGAGCCACAGTGCGTGCAGGGCTGGTCGCACGCGAGGGTCAGCTCCCACACCACGTAGGCGGGGTGGTAGTCCGTGGGGCTCACGTCGATGCGCCGGTTCACCATGCGCACGGAGCCTAACGGACGAGCCCCGGCACCAACATCCGTGACACCGGTGTCAGGCCCGCGCTCGTTCCAGCACGCGGCGAGTGGCGCGGCCCTCGGGAGTTCTGGCACTTACCTCGGGCACGAGCCCTGCACTTCGCCCACCGGCCTCACACCCCACTCCGACAAGGATGCCCTCCGTGCCCCAGCTGTCTGGCTGTCCGTCCTGCCAGGGATTCAACCCGCCCACCGCGAAAGCGTGCCTGCACTGCAGCCACCCGCTCGACGGCGGGCCCACGCGCCTTGCGATGTCCTGGGTGGCCTCGCTGTGGACGCTCGCGGGCGCGAGCGCGGTCGGCCTCACGTTGATGGCCTGCTACGGCATGCCGCCGTGCGACGACGGCACGTTCGACTGCATCGAGGACCTGCCGCAGTGCGACCTGACGGATGGCGGCATGGATGCGGGCAGCCTGGACGGCGGAGGCATGAGCTGCATTCCCGTGGATGCCGGTTCCCTGGGAGACGCTGGCACCCAGGGGGATGCCGGCACACTGGGCGACGCCGGCTGAGGCGCGCCCTTCCGCACCGGGACGCCTTGCCTGTGCACGGCGTCCCCGCTGAGGGCGGCTGAGCCGCTACTTCCCCAGCGTCCCCTGCCTCAGTGCCACGCCGTGCTTGTGCACGGCGTCCACGAGGAACTTCGCCGAGTCCGGGTCCGTGGGCGGCAGGATGCCGTGGCCCAGGTTGAAGATGTGCCCCACGGGCCCGGCGCGCTGGAGGATGTCCTTCACGCGCCCGTCCAGCTCCTCGCGCGGCAGGAACAGGTGCAGCGGGTCCAGGTTGCCCTGCACCGCCACGTCCGGGCCCAGCACCTTGCGGCCCTCGTCCATGGGCATCGTCCAGTCCAGCCCCACCACGTCCGCGCCCGTGCTCTTCAAGAGCGGCAGGTGCGTGGACATGCCCACGCCGAACACGATGACGGGCACGCCCGTCGCCTTCAGCTCGGACACCATCCGCTTCAGGTACGGAATGCAGAAGCGCTCGTAGTCCCACGGCGACAGCTCGCCGCCCCACGAGTCGAAAATCTGGACGATGCTCGCGCCCGCCTCCACCTGCATCTTCAGGTACGGAATCAGCGTGTCCGTGAGCTTCCCGAAGAGGCGGTGCGCCAGCTCCGGCTGCTCGAACATCAGCCGCTTGATGAGGATGTAGCTCTTCGAGCCGCCGCCTTCGACCAGGTACGCGGCCAGCGTGAAGGGCGCGCCCGCGAAGCCGATGACGGGCACCGAGTCATTCAGCGCCTTGCGCGTGCGGCGGATGGCCTCGGCCACGAAGCCCGTGCCTTGCACCGGGTCCGGCACACCGAGCTTGTCGATGTCCGCCGCGGTGCGCACCGGGTTGGGGAAGTGCGGGCCCTTGTCGCCCAGCTCCAGCACAATGCCCATCGCCTCCACGGGGATGAGGATGTCCGAGAAGATGATGGCCGCGTCCACGCCCAGGCGTGTCACCGGCTGCACCGTCACTTCGGCCGCCAGGTCCGGGTGCTTGCACAGGTCCAGGAAGGCGATGTTGCCGCGGATGGCCCGGTACTCGGGCAGGTAGCGGCCGGCCTGGCGCATCAGCCACACGGGCGTCGTGTCGGTGGGCTGGCGGCGCGCCGCGCGGAGGAGTCGGTCGTTCACTTCAGGCCTCGGTGTCGGCCCCGCTCGTGACGAGGGGGCAAGTGGAGGATGTCCTTCAGCGCTTGCCCCACGCCAGACTCAGGCGCAGGGGCTCGCGGCCTTCGGGCACGTACAACAGGCGGTTGTCTCCGCCCTCCCAGTCGAACTTCCCCGGGGTGCCGTCGCGCACGAGCTTGTACTCGAACACGGCCCCCACGGGCAGCGACAGCTTGAATCCGCCGGATTCCGGACGCAGTGAGCGCTCGGGCTTCCAGCCGCCCAGCTCCGGTCCGCTGCCCACCAGCCGCGCCGACGCGTCGTCCACCGTCAGCTCCACCGTGCGCCGCTCGCCCTGCCCCCGCCAGCGCGTACGGGCCTGCGCCACCAGCGCGCCGAAGCCACCGGTCTCGCGCGGCTTCAGCCGCAGCAGCGTCACCGGGCCGGGCGGCACGGGGATGGAATCGGTGCCCGGAAACGCGGTGCCCGCGAGCAGCTCGGAGACGCGTGCTCCCGCGAGCCCCGCCGGAAGCGCCACGTCCACGAGCCCCCTGCCCCGGTTCACGGCAACCACCACGGCCTCGTCTGGCGCCACGCGGGCGTAGGCAAAGAGGTCCTCCCGGGCGGCGAGCACGAGCGTCTCGCCACCCTGGAGGGCCTCACTGCCCCGCCGCAGCTCCAGCAGCTTCGAAATCCAGCCGCGCAGCGGATGGTCCGCCGTGAAGCGCATGTCCCCGCGATTCTCCGGCTCCTTCTTCCCCGCCAGCCCCTCCTCCGTCCCGTACGTGAGCGCCGGCACCCCGCGCGCGGTGAGCTGCACCGCCAGGGCCCGCTTCACCCGCTCCACGTCCCCGCCGCACTCGCTCATCACCCGGGGCAGGTCGTGGTTGTCCACCAGCGTCACCAGCGAGCCCGGCGCCGGGTACAGCCTGTCGTTGGAGAGCACCGCGCCCAGGTGCGAGGGCGACCTGTCGCGGCAGAAGACATCCACCAGCGCGAAGGCCAGCGGGAAGTCGAACATCGTCCCGAAGTGCCCCTTCGCCATCGTGTCCGCCAGCAGCACCGGGTCCCCGTCCAGCATCTCCCCCAGCAGCAGGAAGTCCTTCCCCGCGTGGGCCCGCAGGTCGTCGTTGTAGCGGGCCCAGAACTTCAGCGGCATGTGCTTCACCGCATCCAGCCGGAAGCCCGCGGGCTTCACCGCGTCCACCCACTGCTGCGAGTGCCCGAGGAGATGTTGGTAGACCTCGTCCTTCTCCACCGCCAGGTCCGGCAGCCCGTGCACGTCGCGCATCACCAACTCGCGCGTGTCGTTCCAGTTGTCGATGGGGCCCAGGCCGTGGAACCACTGGGGCTTCTCGCGCACCAGCTTCGTCTCGGGGCCCACGTGGTTGAGCACCACGTCCAGCACCAGCCGCATGTCCCGGCGGCGCAGCTCCTCCGACAGCTTCGTCAGCAGCGCCTCGTCACCGAAGCGCGGCTCCACCTTCCCGAAGTCCTCTACCCAGTACCCGTGGAAGGCGCCGTACCCGTAGAACTTCTCCGTCCGCATCTGGAAGACGGGTGAAAGCCACACCGTGCGGACACCGAGCTGCTTCAGCCCGTCCAACCGCGAGATGACACCCTGCAGGTCGCCCCCATGGAACGCCTGCGCATCCTTCAGGTCCACCTTCCCGTCATTGCGCGAGTCCCCATTCGCGAAGCGGTCCACCATCACGAAGTAGATGGCGTCCCCCGCGGGCGGCACCCACGCCGAGCCGCCGTCCGCCGCACCGCCCTCCGGCGGCCTGGGAGGCGCGGACGGCGTGCTCGTCCCGGGCTCGATGCCCTCGCCGGCCGGCGCGCTCAGGCCGGGCACCACGGCCGGGCCCCCGTCCGTCACCGGCACCATCATGGGCGACGCGAGGAACGAGTCGAACAGGCCCGCGGCCTGCCCCGCGATCTGACGCGACACCTCCAGCTGCGCGTCGTTCTCCCGCTGCTGGTCGTACTGAAGCGCGGCGGAGTAGTCCTGGCTGATGCTCGTGGGCTCCAGCGTGGAGTTGGCGCGCCCCGCCGTCGTGCGGACGTAGACCTCCCACGAGAAGCGCCCGCTCACCTCGCCGAAGAAGGAGACGCGCGTCTCCACCAGCAGGTACAGCGGCGCGTTCGGCGCATGGGCCATCAGCATGGCGTAGCGGCGCTGGGACTCCGACACCCTCGCGAACTCGGCCGCGTACTGCTCGTACGGCACCTCCTGCACCTGGAGGTTGCGCTTCGCCAGGGCCTCCGCCACGCGCTGCTTCACGCCCTGCGGCACGTCCGCCACGACGCCGCGCTTGAGCCTGTCGTCGCGCACGTAGGCCACCGCCACCACCGTGCCGTTGGGCGCCAGCACGGGCGCGGTGGACTGCTTCAGCAGACATCCCGCCGTGCCCACCGCGAGGAAGAGGGCCGCCAGGGCCCACCGCTGTCTCAGAACCATCCTTCGGCCTCGATGGCGACCACCGAGTGCCAGTGGCGCTCGGGGCCGACGTAGACGTTGTACTGGTCCAGACTCTCCACGAAGGAGTTGCCGAACGCCGCGTGCTGCGTGGAGTACTGGATGCCGTAGAGCAGGCGCAGGCTGGGGCGCGCGTAGATGCCCCTGCCCGTCGGGTTGAGCACCACGCCCACCTTGCCCTGCCACGTGTCGCGCGTGTCGCTGTCACCGAACTCCAGCCCGCGCGCGTCCGGCATGCCGCCCGTGTTGGTGAACACCGAGTCCACGTGGTTGCGGAAGAGGTTGCCATTCTCACTCTTCTCCCGGGCGATGCTCGTCTCCGCCAGCAGGTGGACCCGCTCGGTGAGGAAGTACTGGAGCCGCAGCACCGTGGACGCGATGAACCGGTCGTCGTCACCCGGCTTGATGGCGTTGTCCTTGTTGAAGGCGTAGCCCACCCAGACGCCCCAGAGCGCCTCCAGCTTGTCGGGGATGATCTTGATGTACGCCTCGTTGCCGAGGTTCGCCTCGTAGCGCTGGTCCGTCTGGTCCGCGATGTAGACGGTCCAATCCCGGCCCCGGTAGTTCTCCGAGTACGACTGGTCCGGGTGCTTGCGCTCGAAGGTGACGTAGAAGTTGTCCCAGATGAGCGGGCCCCAGTTGCCGAAGCCCAGGTAGCCGGCGGCCATATAGGAAACCGCGCTGCGCGGTTTCAGGTCGGGCACCAGGTCCTCCAGGCCGGGGTTGGCCTCGAAGTAGCGCTGCACCACCTGGCGCCGGACGTAGTCCTCGTAGTTGATGCCGGGCGACGCGTAGAGCGCGTTGCGGTTGCCGCGCACGGAGGGCTCGTAGCCCAACTGCCCGCGCACGCCGGCCTCCAGGTGCCCCGGAATCAGCCGGTAGCGGAAGTGCGCGGCGCCGGTGAGCACGGTGTTGTACTTCTGCGGCCGCAGCGAGTAGCCGCTGTCACCCACCGCCAGCAGCACGTCGTAGCGGTCCCCCGTGTACGTGCCGGACAGGCCCACCGTGTTGTAGAGCAGCGTGCCGGGCCGCTGGTCGTAGATGTGCAGGTCGTTCCAGCGGTTCTCGAGCGTGCCCAGCTGCCACGTCACCCTGTCGAGCAGGATGTTGCCGGCGCGCACGAAGAGGTAGTCCGCGCGGAAGTTGACGAACGAGCCATTGCCCGGGTCCGCCGAGCGGATGGAGGTACCGGAGAAGCGCGTGTGCACCTCGGCCCAGACCTCGTCGGAGCCCGGCGTGGCCTGGAGCACGTCGAGCTTCAGGTTGAGCTCGGCGTAGGGGCTCTCGTTGAGGAGCCGGCCGTAGAGCCAGTAGTAGCCCAGCTGGCCGGAGCCACCCGAGAAGTCCGGGCGGGTCATGATGCGGAAGTAACCCGCGGCCCCGAAGCGATCTCGGGGAGCGTCGGCCAGGGCCAGGAGCGGGCTGAGGAGAAGCAGCAGGAATGCGCCGAGGCGCGCGGGCGGGACTCGCATGGGCGAGCCCCGCTTATAGCGCACCTCTGGCTGCCTGCCCTACTCCGCGCGCAGGACGACGATGGTGCGCTCCGGGACGCCGTACGTCGTGCCCGTCACCGGCGACGGCGCGTCCAGCCACGAGTTGCCCGTGACGCGGCTGCTCAGTCCCGTGGCCGTGAGGTACTCGGCGCTGTCGAAGTAGGCCTGCGTGTCGATGAGCCGCTTCCACGTCCGGCCCACCACCTGCGGCAGGGTGAACTCCACCGCGCGGGGCTCCATGTTGATGAGCACCACCAGCTCCGGCCCGAAGGACACGTCGTAGTAGTGGATCATCAGCTGCTTGCTGTCCCAGAGCACCTCGTCGGTGTTCTGCGCGCTCTTCCACGCCAGCGGCGCACCCTTCTCGTAGTCCGAAGGGGCGAAGGCGTACGAGTGCTCCTTGCGCAGGCGGATGGCCGCCTTGACGAAGTCGTGCATGCGGTGCCGCTCGTCCCGTGCCAGGTACGCGCCCCACTGGTACCAGTTGAACGGGTTGTCCGCGCGCGTGGAGTACGCGTTGTTGTTGCCCAGCTGCGTGCGCATCCACTCGTCGCCGCCGAGAATCATCGGCGTGCCGTGGCTGATCATCATGGACATGAAGGCGTTGCGCATCATCTGCCGGCGCAGGCTCTCACCGCGCGCATCCCCCACCGCGCCCCAGTTGCGCGAGCGGTTGTTGTCCTCGCCGCTGACCTTGTCGCAGAAGGGGCTGTTGGGCGTGTCGCAGCACACCGGGTTGAGCGGCCCGCACTTGTTCTCCTTCTTGTCGTAGGCGAACAGGTCGTACATCGTGAAGCCGTCGTGCACGGTGATGAAGTTCATCGAGTGGTACGGGCGGCGGTCATTGCGCGCGTACCAGTCCCGGCTGCCGTACATCAGGAAGGGGCCATCCGCCGCGCCGGGCTTGCCGCACAGCGAGCCCTCGTTGGAGTTGAGCTTCCAGTCGTCGCGGTTGATGAAGGCGCGCCACCAGTCGCGGAAGCGGCCGTTCCACTCGTACCAGCCGGCGCCCGGCTGGGTCAGCGAGTTGGGGAACTCGCCCATGGGCAGGCAGTACCAGCCGCCCGCGCTCCAGGGCTCGGCGATGATGCGGGTGTTGTACTTCTGCAGGACGGGGTCGTCGATGATCTCCTGGAGCACCGTGTTGCGCGGGTCGTCCCAGCGGTTGAAGTCGCCGTCGCGCTCTCCCAGGATGGGCGCCAGGTCGAAGCGGAAGCCGTCCACGTGCAGCTCCTCCGCGTAGTAGCGGAGGCTGTCCACGGTGAGCTTGCGCATGGGCCGGTGGTTGGGCCGCGTCTGGTTGCCCACGCCGGTGTTGTTCCAGTACGTGCGGCGGTCCGGGTTGAGCGCGTAGTACGCCTGGTTGTCGATGCCGCGGAACGAGTAGAGGCCCGCGACTTCCGCCGGGTCCAGGGACTCCAGCGGCTCACCGGGCAGGACGTCGTCCGTCTCCAGCTTCTCGCGCCACAGGCCGCCCTCGCCGGTGTGGTTGAAGACCACGTCGACGATGACCTCGATGCCGCGCTTGTGGAACTCCTCCACCATCCACTTGAACTCGTCCACCACCTCGTGCGGCCGCTTCATGGCCGAGTACGACAGCTCGGGGGCGAAGAAGTTGATGGTCTGGTAGCCCCAGTAACCACCGTCCAGCGGCTTCTCGTGGATGGGCAGCAGCTCCACGGCGGTGATGCCCAGGTCCTTGAAGTAGTCCGCCTTCTCGCCCATGCCGCGGTAGGTGCCCGGGAAGCGCACGCCGCTGGCGGGGTCCGCGGTGAAGCCCTTGGCGTGGACCTCGTAGACGACGAGGTCGTTCCACGAGTGGCCCTTCCAGTTCTCGTCCTGGCGGTTGGAGCGCCACTGCTCTTCCACCTCGCCCCATGCGTAGCCGCTCTGGACGATGACGCTCTTGGCCGAGGCCGCGTAGGTGACTTCCGTGCGCGCCGGGCCGCTGGCGGTGCTGCCCTTGCCCCAGTCGTGATCGCGGTGGAGCGCCTTCGAGTAGGGGTCCGTCAGCAGCTTGTTGGGGTTGAAGCGATTGCCGTAGACGTCCACGTCCGACTTGAAGCCCTTGATGGAGCCGGGGAACCACTCGGGGTCGTACTCCCAGTTGGGCCCCCAGGCGCGAAAGCCGTAGTTCTGGCCCAGCCCCACGCCCTCCACGTAGACGCTCCACACGTCCCCGTAGCGCGTCATCTCGTACGTGCGCGTGGGGCGGTTCACTTCCGGGTCGTCGAAGAGCAGCAGCTCCAGCCGGGTGGCGTTCTCCGAGTAGAGGGCGAAGTTGACGCCGCGGTCCGCGAAGGTGGTGCCCATGTGCCGCATGGACTCCACGTCGTCGACCGAGTAGCTCGGGGCCCGGGCTTCGCTGTGGTAGAGCCGGACGTAATCGCTCTCACTGCAGCCGAAGACGAACAGGACGCTGGCCAGGGCCGCGCCCTTCAGGCGGGTCATACGGGGAGTGCTCATACGGGTAGGCTGCCCTCGGCATTCCGGACGGACTTCGGCCCGGGAACGAACCACGCTTCCATAACAAGCGGCTTCCGGGGCTGACAAGGCAGCCCCCGGAAGCCCTTACGGCCCGCACTCTCGCTCGGATGGGTGGCTCATGCATGACGCAGCGCGCCCAACCCGGCGGGTTTGAGGAAAATGACGCCGGAAGGGTAAGGTTCGCCGCCGTCCTCCCCACACATTTTCCGAGCGCGTCTTGTCCGAAGTCATCCTGAGCGGGATCAAGAAGTCGTTTGGCCAGAACCTCATCGTGAAGGGCGTGGACCTTCAGGTGAGGGAAGGCGAATTCCTCGTCATGGTGGGGCCCTCCGGCTGCGGAAAGACCACCCTGCTGCGCCTCATCGCGGGGCTGGAGCAGGTGGACTCGGGAGAGGTGAAGATTGGCGGCGCGCGGGTGAACGACGTCCCCCCGCGTGATCGCGACGTGGCGATGGTGTTCCAGTCGTACGCGCTCTACCCGCACATGACGGTGCGGGAGAACCTGGCCTTCGGCCTGACGCTGCGGAAGTTCCCGGAGGCGGAGATCACCTCGCGGGTGCAGGAAGTGGCGGGGATGCTGGAGCTGAGCCACCTGCTGGACCGCAAGCCCAAGGCGCTGTCCGGTGGCCAACGCCAGCGCGTGGCCATGGGCCGCGCCATCGTCCGGCGCCCCAAGGTGTTCCTCTTCGACGAGCCCCTGTCCAACCTGGACACCGCCCTGCGCGTGCAGATGCGCGGCGAGCTGGCGCGGCTGCACCGGCGGCTGAGCGCCACGATGATCTACGTCACCCACGACCAGGTGGAGGCGATGACGCTGGCCACCCGCGTGGCCGTCTTCAACGGGGGCATCCTCCAGCAGGTGGGGCCGCCGCTGGAGCTCTACAACCGCCCGGCGAACCGCTTCGTGGCGGGGTTCCTCGGCTCCCCGGCCATGAACTTCCTGGAGGCGAAGCGCGAGGGCTCGGGCTTCACCGGCAAGGGCTTCACCCTGCCCTGCCCCGTGGACGTGCCGGCGGACGCCGGGAAGGTGCTGGTGGGCCTGCGTCCTCAAGACTTGCGCGTCGCGGCACAGGGGCCGCTGGCGGGCACGGTGGACGCGGTGGAGCGGCTGGGCTTCGACGGGTACGCCTTCCTCAGCACCGAGGCGGGCCCGGTGGCGGCGCGCTTCGAGAAGGGGACGAACGTCACCGTCGGAGACAAGGTCTCCCTCGCGCCCGTCGCGGACTCGCTGCACGTCTTCACCGAGGACGGGGCGCGCGCGCTGCGGCACCCGGTGGACCGCGACTCGCTGGAGGTGGCGTCGTGAAGAGGTTGCTGGCGCTCGTGCTCCTCGCCACGGCGTGGAGCGCGCAGGCGGCCGGCGACGCGGCCGCGCCGCTGAAGCTGTGGCACGCGTACCGTGGCGGCGAGGAGACGGCGATCATCCAGGTGACGCAGCTGTTCACCGCGAAGACGGGCGTCCCGGTGGAGCTGCTCGCCGTGCCGTACAACGCGTACGCCGACAAGCTGACCAACGGGATTCCGCACGGCGCGGGCCCGGACGTCTTCATCTTCAACCACGAGCGGCTGCGCAACTTTCACGCCCAGCACCTGCTGGCCCCCGCCAGCAAGCTCGCGCGCGGCGACTACTTCCCCAACGCGCTGGAGGCGCTGGAGGTGGATGGCCAGGTGTACGGCTATCCCATGTCGCTGAAGTCCCTGGCGCTCTACGTCAACACGAAGCTGGTGCCCACCCCGCCGACCACCACGGCGGAGCTCCTGGCGATGCTGCCGGCCCTGTCGGATGAGAAGGCGGGCCGCTTCGGCTTCGCCTACGAGAACGGCGACTTCTACTTCCACGCGCCCTTCCTCTTCGGCTTCGGCGGCGAGCTGTTCGACGCGTCCGGCAAGGCGACCTTCAACACGGAGGGCATGGCGCGCTCGCTGGCCTTCGTGAAGAAGCTGCAGGACGACCGCTTCATCCCGCAGGAGATCACCGGCGCACTGGTGAAGAGCCTCTTCAACGACGGCCGCGTGGCCATGATCATCAGCGGCCCCTGGTTCGCCGGCGAGGTGGCGCCCTCCGTGGACTACCGCGTGGTGGCACTGCCCACGGTGAGCGAGACGGGCATCCCCCTGAAGCCCTTCCTGGGCGTGGAGGCGGCGTACGTCTCCTCCCAGTCGAAGCAGGCCGAGCAGGCGCAGGCGCTGGCGCGCTTCCTCTCCCTGGGTGAGGCGTCGCTCGTGCGCACCACGGTGGGCCGGCAGATTCCGGCGGACGTGGCCGCGTACCAGCTGCAGGCGGTGAAGGACGACGTGCTCATCTCCTCCTTCCGCGAGGCGGCGAAGAACGCCACGCCCATGCCCAACACCCTGGAGATGCTCCGGGTGTGGGAGCCCATGAAGCTCGCGCTGCGCGCGGTGCTCCAGGGCGGCACCGAGCCCCAGGACGCGGGCGCGCTCGCCGACCGTCGCTACCGCGCGCTGCACCGCGAGCGTCCCCCCGACGCGAGCCCCCTGCCCTGGCTGGGGCTGGTGGGCGTCATGGCCGTGGGCGGCACGGTGTGGGTGATGCGCCGGCCCGCGCCGACGCTGCCCTTCAAGCGGCGCTACCCGGATGTGGCATTGGCGGCGACGTACCTCGCGCCCGCGTCGGCCGGCATCCTGGTGCTGGTGTTCATCCCCTTCGTGGTGGGCCTGAGCCTGTCGCTCTTCCACTACGAGCCGGGCCAGTACTCCTTCGTCGGCCTGGCCAACTTCATCGACATCCTGGCCAGCCGCGGCTACAGCATCAGCGAGCCGCTGTCCTTCTACTTCACGCTGGCGGTGACGCTGCTGTGGGCGCTGGTCAACGTGGTGCTCCACGTGAGCATCGGCCTGTTCCTGGCGCTGCTGCTCAAGGACCCGCTCCTGAAGCTCAAGGGCGTGTACCGGGTGCTGCTCATCATCCCGTGGGCGGTGCCCAACTACATCACCGCGCTGATGTGGAAGGGCATGTTCCACCAGCAGTTCGGCGCCATCAACGGCCTGCTGGTGGCGCTGGGGATGGAGCCGGTGAGCTGGTTCACGAAGTTCTCCACCGCCTTCGCGGCCAACGTGGCCACCAACACCTGGCTGGGCTTCCCCTTCATGATGGTGGTGGCGCTGGGCGCGCTCCAGTCCATCCCCCAGGAGCTGTACGAGGCGGCGGAGGTGGACGGCGCGAGCAAGTGGACGCAGTTCCGGCACATCACCCTGCCGCTGCTCAGGCCCGCCATGCTGCCCGCCGTCATCCTGGGCAGCGTGTGGACGTTCAACATGTTCAACATCATCTACCTGGTCTCCGGTGGTGAGCCGGGCGGTGGCACGGACATCTTGGTGTCCGAGGCCTTCCGCTGGGCCTTCCAGCGAAACCAGCAGTACGGCTTCGCCGCGGCGTACTCGGTCCTCATCTTCGTGGTGCTGCTGGCCTGGTCCAGCTTCACCAAGCGCCTGATGCGTGCGTCGTCGGAGGTGATGGGATGAACCGCCCGTCGAAGCTGAAGATGGCCGCCATCCACGCCGGGCTGATGCTGACGTGCATGGCCACGCTCTACCCGGTGCTGTGGGTG
The DNA here is from genome assembly GCF_010894405.1 of Pyxidicoccus caerfyrddinensis. Lineage (GTDB taxonomy): Bacteria > Myxococcota > Myxococcia > Myxococcales > Myxococcaceae > Myxococcus > Myxococcus caerfyrddinensis. Next base: position 43,448 of record NZ_JAAIYA010000026.1, on the reverse strand, counting down.
GTGAAGATGGCGCTGTCGCCCTCCGACAGCCTCACGCTCACCGTCAACCCCTTCCCGGAGTCCATCACCCTGGAGCACTTCCGCGAGGTGCTGCTGGGCACGGACGCCTCCGGGCGCTGGCTGTTCGGCCGGCAGCTCCTGTCGAGCCTCGTCGTGTCCGGCGCCACCACGCTGGTGGGCCTGGCGCTGGCGGTGTCCGCGGCGTACGCGCTGTCCCGGTTCCGCTTCCCCGGCAAGGAAGGCGGGATGCAGACGCTGCTGATTACGCAGATGTTCCCGGCGACGCTGATGCTGGTGCCCATCTACAGCATCCTCGAGAAGCTCCACCTGCTGGACAGCCTCACGGGGCTCGTCCTCGTGTACGCCACCACCGCCCTGCCCTTCTGCATCTGGAACCTGAAGGGCTACTTCGACACGCTGCCGCGCGAACTGGAGGAGGCGGCGGTGATGGACGGGGCCTCCCCCGCCCAGGTGTTCATCAAGGTGGTGCTGCCGCTGGCCCGCCCCGCGCTGGCCGTGACGGCGCTGTTTTCCTTCATGACGGCGTGGAACGAGTTCATCCTCGCCGCCACGCTGCTCAATGACCCGACCCGCTTCACCCTGCCGGTCGCCCTCCAGCGGTACGTGGGCGAATACAAGGTGGAGTGGGGCAAGTTCGCCGCCGGTGCACTCGTGATTTCCGCGCCGGTCATGGCTTTGTTCTTCGCTCTCCAGAAGCACCTCGTCGGCGGTCTCACCGCTGGCGGCGTCAAGGGGTGATGGCCGATGTCGTCGCGTTGTCTCAGGACCCTGCTGCTCGTATTGCCGTTGCTCACCGTGGCGTGTGGTGATGACTCCGATGGAGGCACCCCGCCCGAGCTGACGCCGCCCACCGTGCGCGAACTCCAGCCCACGGGCGGCCCCATCGCCGGCAACACCCTCCTCAACGTCTATGGCTCCGGCTTCCAGGACGGCGCGAAGGTGTTCCTGGGCGACCAGGAGCTGCAGCGCACCGTGGTGGTCAACGCCTTCCGCATCTACGGCTACACGCCCACGGCCACGTCGGCGCAGGTCGACGTGCGGGTGGTGAACCCGGATGGCGCGTACGGCGTGCTGGTGAAGGGCTTCACCTACGAGGGCCCGCCGGCGCCCAACATCGACCAGGCCGAGGTGCTCAACGGCAACACCGACGCGGTGAGCGGCGGACAGCCGGTGGGCATCACCGTGAGGGGCGCCATCACCGTGGCCGGCCTCACGCGCGGCGTGGGCCAGGCCGGCGGCGTGCGCGCGCAGGTGGGCTTCGCTGCGGGCGACTCGGAGCTGCTCAAGATGGACAGCTACACCTGGGAGGCGGCCACCTACGAGACGGACTCGGACAGCGGCGAGGCGGACGTCTACAAGGGCAACGTGCTCCTGCAGCCGGCGATTGGCGGCGAGAATCGCGAGTGGGTCGTCAGCATCCGCTTCTCCATCGACGGCGGGAAGACGTGGGTGATGGCGGACGGCGACGGCATCGCCAACGGCGTCTCCGCGGAGATGATGCGTCGGGTGTTCATCGCCCGGCCGCGGGTGGACTACTGCAAGCTGGGCCCGGACGGGAACGGCGCCAACCCGGAGCTGTTCTACAAGCCGACGGACTCGACGCTCATCAAGGTCGCGGGCCAGGTGTACGCGGCGGGCATCACCCAGGGCGCCGGCGCGGGCTCGGGCCTGGTGGCGCAACTGGGCATCGGCCCCGCGGACTCGGACCCGCGCGACGCCACCGGGTGGACGTGGATCAACGCCACGTACAAGGCGGAGCACGGCAACAACGACGAGTGGGAAGCAGACCTGCCCAATCCGGGCACCGAGGGCAAGTACCGCGTCGCCTTCCGCTTCAGCATCAGCGAGAACGCCTGGCGCGTGTGCGACGCGGACGGCGTCAATGACAGCACCGAGGGCAACCTGACCTTCAACCTGGGCAAGCTGGGCACCCTCACCGTGGGCAACGAGGCGCCGAAGCCGCAGGTGGGCTGGTGCAAGATTGGCGAGGACCAGAAGGCGCCGGAGACCATCAACTACCTGACCACGCAGACGTCCGGGCAGAAGACGGTCTACGCCCAGGTCTTCATGACGGGCGTCACGGACAAGGTGGGCGCGGGCCCGGGCCTCACCGGCCAGCTCGGCTGGGGTCCCGCGAATGAGGACCCGCGCACGTCGGCGCTGTGGAACTGGTCCACGAACCTGGCCTGGAACAAGGACAACTTCACCGTCAACGACGAGTGGAAGGGCACGCTCCCCAACCCCGGTGTGAATGGCGAGTACCGCTACGCGGTGCGCTTCGCCGCCAACGGCGGCCCGGTGCGGGTGTGTGACGGCAACGGCGTCGACGACGGTGGCCAGGACTTCGAGCTGAACCAATTGGGCACGCTCAACGTCACCGGTGAAATCGTCGTGCCCAAGGTCATCGGCTACTGCAAGCTGGGGCCGGATGGGAACAACACGCCTGAGACGGTGACGTACGCCACCACCGCGACGGCCAGCCGCAAGGTGCTGGGCCAGGTGTACGTGCAGAGCGTGACGACGAGCCCGGGCAAGGGCGACAACGTCGTGGCCCAGCTCGGCTGGGGCCCCTCGGGAGAGAACCCGGCCACCTCGGCGAGCTGGAACTGGTCGACAGCGGCCGCGTACAAGGGCGACATCGGCGGTAACAACGACGAGTACGAGGCCACCCTGCCCAACCCGGGCGTGGAGGGCACCTCCAGCTTCGCGTACCGCTTCCAGGTCAATGGCGGCGCGTTCCTGTACTGCGACGCGGACGGCAACAGCGGTGGGGCCGCGGGCTTCGACACGACGAAGCTGGGCACGCTCAACGTCACCGGTGAGGTCGTGGTGCCCAAGGTCGTCGGCTACTGCAAGCTGGGTCCGGACGGGAACGGCACGCCTGAGACGGTGACGTACGCCACCACCGCGACGGGCGACCGGAAGGTGCTGGGCCAGGTCTGGGTGGACGGTGTGACGACCGGGACGGGCGCGGGCACCGGAGTCGTCGCGCAGCTCGGCTGGGGGCCTGCGGGTGAGGACCCGCGCACCTCGGCGAACTGGAACTGGGCGACGTCGGCCGCGTACAAGGCCGACCTCGGTAACAACGACGAATACGAAGCCGCCCTGCCCAACCCGGGTTCGGCGGGCAGCTATGGCTTCGCGTACCGCTTCCAGGTGAACAGCGGCGCGTTCCTCTACTGCGATGCGGACGGCGGCAGCAGCGCCACGGACTTCGACACGACGAAGCTCGGGACGCTCACCGTGAGCGCGCCGCAGGTCCCCACCACCATCGGCTACTGCAAGCTGGGGCCGGATGGGAACACCACGCCGGAGACGGTGGCGTACGTCACCACCGCGACAGCCGACCGGAAGGTGGTGGGCCAGGTGTGGGTGCAGGGCGTGACCACCGGTACGGGCAAGGGCGGCAACATCGTGGCGCAGCTCGGCTGGGGCCCCGCGGGAGAGAACCCGACGACCTCGGCGAACTGGAGCTGGGCGACGTCTGGCGCGTACAAGGGCGACATCGGTGACAACGATGAGTACGAGGCCACGCTGCCCAACCCGGGCGTGGTGGGCAGCTTCGGCTTCGCCTACCGCTTCCAGGTCAATGGCGGCGCGTTCCTCTACTGCGACGCGGACGGCAACAGCGGCGGTGCCTCGGGCTTCGACACGGCGAAGATGGGCACGCTCACCGTGAGCGCGCCGCAGGCCCCCACCACCGTCGGCTACTGCAAGCTGGGGCCGGATGGGAACACCACGCCGGAGTCGGTGACGTACGTCACCACCGCGACTGCCGACCGGAAGGTGGTCGGGCAGCTGTGGGTGGACGGCGTGACGGCCGGGGCGGGCGCGGGCGCCGGAGTCGTGGGGCAGCTCGGCTGGGGCCCAGCGGGCCAGGACCCCACCACCTCGGCGAGCTGGAGCTGGTCGACCGCCCAGTTCAAGAACGACATCGGCAACAACGACGAGTACGACGCCACGCTGCCCAACCCGGGCGTGGTGGGCAACTACCGCTTCGCCTACCGCTTCCAGGTGAACGGCGGCGCGTTCCTCTACTGCGACGCGGACGGCGGCAGCAGCGCCACGGACTTCGATGCGGCGAAGACGGGCACGCTGGTGGTCGAGGCCCCTCCCGCCCCCCTCGCGGTCTGCCGTCTGCAGAGCGTGAGCGGCACCACGGTGGGCAGCGGTGACGCCGTCACGGCCACCGGCCGCGTGCGCATCACCGGTGTCACCGATGGCTCGGGCGCCCCGGCCGGCAACCTCCAGGTGCAGGTGGGCGTGGGCGCCAGCGACGTGGATGCCTCCGCCAATCCGGCGGCCTTCACCTGGAAGGTCGCGCCGTACTCGGGCGAGGCGTCAGGCGAGGCGAACACGGACGAGTTCAGCACGACCGTCCACCCGGCCTACGAGGGCACCCGCGCGGTGAGCCTGCGCTACACCACGGACGGCACCGCGTGGACGTACTGCGACAAGGACGGCAACGACGTGGGCGGCTACACGATGGGGCAGCAGCATGCCCTCACCGTGGGCAAGCACATGGACATTGACTACTGCAACCTGCAGTGGCCGTTCTCCATCAAGACGAGTGACATCGATGGAGCCCGGACCGTCTACGGTCAGGTGTACGAGGATGGTGTCACCAACCAGGGTGGCGCGGGTGCGGGCATCGTCGCGGAGCTCGGCTACGGCAGCGCGAGCAGCGACCCGGGTGTCTCCGGATGGACCTGGGTCGCAGCGCCGTTCCTCAGCGATGAGGGCAGCAACGACCAGTTCTCCGTGAATCTGCCGGACCTGCCCGTCGGCACGTCCTACATCTACCGGTACTCGCTCAATGGCGGGCCGTACTGCTACGGCGACCGCAACGACCGCGGTGGCGGCGGCAAGTTCGGCGACGGCTTCTCCGGCGGCAACATGGGCACCGTCGTCGCGCCCTGAGCGCAGCGCGGACTCGTGGCCGCTCGGGGTTCCTGGCCCCGGGCGGCCCGGCCCGCGACTTGACGCGGGCGCCACCAGGCCCGACTCGCGGCCTGGCCTCCGAGCGCTCGTGCGGGAAACGGCTCCATCGCGAGCCCCTCCTGCGTCCCTCCATGATCGGCCCGCGTCCTGGCGGGACGCGGAGGCCGGCGAAGGCTCACAGGTGGCGCCCCGCCCTCCCTCTCAAGAGGGCGGCACGCGGCGCTGGCACGCGGCCCGCAGTACCCCTGCGCACGCACCCGGTCTTCTCCCCCGAGAAGCCGGAGCCGCGGGGGAGAGCCCATGTCGCTGCGCACGTCAGGCTGGTTGTTGGGAGTGCCGTTGCTCGTGCTCGGCTCAGCCGCGGGCGGCGCGTACCTCTACCACCGCTATCGCGACGCGGACTACGAGAAGCGCGAGGCCGAGTACCAGCGCCAGCTCTCGGGCCACCTCACCGAGCACGAGAAGGAGATTGAAGCCTTCAACGCGCAGCTCGGGATGATGCGCTCCCAGCTGGTGACGCCGGCGGACCTGGAGAAGAAGTACAACGCGCTGCTCACCGCGAGGGACGCGGACTTCGAGAAGTTCCGCCGCGACCACGCCCTCGTCGTGAAGAGTCTGTCCGACTCCATCCTCGAGCTGAAGCAGCGCGCGCCGGATGGAACGGAGGAGGCGCACGAGGAGCCCTCGCCTCCGTCCGGGCCCGGTGACACCACGCCCTCCGCGAAGCCGGTCATCTCCTACGCGTTCGCGGACAAGGACGGCCGCATCCACCTCAACGACCCCGACATCTGGGTCCAGGGCGATGAGGACCTGGAGATGAAGCAGCTCTTCCGCGTGAAGGGCACCGTCGTGCAGCAAAAGGACGGCTCGCTGATGGCCGAGCGCATCCAGCTCATGGAGGTCTCCGCCGACGGCCAGGGAGCAGAGCAGTACCGCGAGCTGGCCGAGGCCCACCTGGTGGATGCGAACTTCACCTACGCCAATCCTCCCCAGGAGGGACCGCCTGGCGACGGGTGGATGAAGTGGGGCCCGGGGTGGATGGCCACCATGGCGACCTCGTTCCGCTCGGAGCACCTGCTGCGCTTCGGCGCTTCGGCCAGCGTGGTGCGGCTGGGAGATGTCGGCCTCGCGGGCGGGCTCTCCTCCGACTTCGACTCCCTGGAGGGTAGCGGCGGGGACGCCTTCGTCACCTACAGCCCGACCGTGCGCGGCAAGCAATTGGGCGTGGCCCTGGGTGGTGGCGTCCACCTTCCCCTGGGTGGAACGCAGCGCGTTCGTCCCAACCTCACCCTCAACTTCGTCGTGTACTGAGAGGAGAACAACCATGTCCCCGTGGAACCCCGTGATGAGGCCCCTGGGCCTGATGGGCACCCTGCTGCTCGTGGCCTGCACCTCACCGAGCGCCCCCGCGCGCGAGTCCCTGGAGGCGCAGGCGCCCTCCGTGGCACCGGCTCCGGAGGCGAAGGCTCCCGAAGCGGCGCCCCCGGCCGTCGTGGCGCAGGCCGCCCCTGCTCCCGCCGCAGCGCCCGCCGCCGAGCCCGCGAAGGCCCCGGTGGCCAGGGCCTGGGTGCAGGGCGTCGACGTCTCCCGCTACCAGCCGAAGGTGAAGTGGGACGCGCTCAAGGGCAAGGCCGCCTTCGTCTTCGTGAAGGCGACGGAGACCACGGGCGAGGTGGACCCGGACTTCAAGACGCACTGGAGCGGGGCCAAAAAGGCGGGGCTCCCGCGCGGCGCCTACCACTTCTTCCACCCGAAGGAGGACGTGGCCAAACAGGTGGCCAACTTCACACGGCACCTGAAGCCGGACCCGGGTGAACTGCCTCCCGTCGTGGACGTGGAGGAGTTCAAGAAGGAGTACGACGGCTTCACCTGCGAGCAGCTCGCGGGGAAGCTCCAGCAGTTCTCCCAGGGCGTGGAGAAGGCGCTCGGCCGCAAGCCGATGATCTACACGAACCACGTGACGTGGAGCACCAGCTTCTGCGACCACCCCTACTTCATCGACCACCCGCTCTGGCTCGCCGCGTACACGAAACAGACCGAGCCCCGGATCCCCAAGGGGTGGAAGCAGTGGCACTTCTGGCAGTACACGGAGAAGGGCCGCGTGGAGGGCATCGACGGGGAGGTCGACCAGAGCTACTTCAACGGCACCTCGGAGGAGCTGAAGACGCTCTTCGCGGCGCAGGCGAAGTAGGCCGGCTCCGGCCTCGGAGGCTGCAGGCCCGCTTCGCCTTCTGAGGAAGAATCCAGCCGGTCGCCGTTGAAAGAGAGGCTTTCTCTCTTTCAGGGGCTGGTTCATGCACACAACGACGAATCCTCATCTCAGCGCCGCCATGCGCACCGACCCGAGAGGCCGGCTGCGTGTGGCGGCCCTGCTGTTTCTGGGCGCCGGCGCCATCCTCTCCCCGGGTGCCGCGCTGGCGGGCATCGTCTGTCCGCCGCAGGCCCGCTACCAGTCGACCCTGCTCATGCCGACCACCGGAGGCGGCACCAACGTGGCAGGGGACCGGTTCGGCGGCGCCGTCGCGTGGGGGGACTTCAACCACGACGGGTATGCGGACCTCGTGGTGGGCGCCCCCGACGACGAGGTGGGCACGGCGCGCTCCGGGGCGGTGTTCGTGTTCCCAGGCTCGTCCACGGGCCTGGGGACGGGCACCGTGCTGACACAGTCCACGGGCGGAGGGAGCAACGAGGCGGGAGACCGGTTCGGCTTCTCGCTGGCCACCGGCGACTTCAACGGCGACGGCTATGGCGACCTGGCGGTGGGCGCGCCCCTGGAGGACCGGGGCGACACCAACGACGGTGTCGTCTACGTCTTCCTCGGCTCGGCGACCGGGCTGCACGGGGGCACCTTCAAGGACCAGGAGGCCCTCGGCGGCGTGATGCAGGCGAACGACCAGCTCGGCTACGCGCTGGCCGCGGGGGACTTCAACCACGACGGCTATGACGACCTGGCCGCGTCCGCTCCCAACGAGGACGGCTCGGGCGTGGTCTTCCTCCTCCGGGGCTCCACCTCCGGGCTCCAGGCGGGGCCCATCAAGAGCCAGTCGCAGGGCGGTGGGTCCAACACGGACGGGGACCGCTTCGGCCACGCGCTGGCCGCGGGGGACTTCAACGGCGACGGGTACGACGACCTCTTCATCGGAACGCCGTATGAAGACCTGGGAGACGCCACCGACAGCGGCGCGGTGTTCCTCTTCAAGGGCAGCGGCACCGGCCTCACCACGGGGAGCTGGTTCTCGCAGACGCAGGCCGGCGGAAGTGATGAGCCGGGGGACCACTTCGGCGCCGCGCTGACGCTGGGCGACTTCAACAAGGACCACAAGGCCGACCTCGTCGTGGGCGCGCCCGACGAGGCCCCCGGCGGCTTTCCTCGCGGCGGCAGCATCTTCGTGTTCCCCGGCACGGCGGGCAGCCTCACGGGCTACTGGCGCTCGCAGGAGAACAGCGGCGGCGACCCGGTCGAGCTGTCGGATGGCTTCGGCCGGGCGCTGGCGGCCGGAGACGTGGACGCGGATGGCTACGACGACCTCGTGGTGGGTGCCCCCAACGAGTCGCCCACGGGCGGCGTCAACTCCGGGGCCGTCTTCCTCTACGCGGGGACGCCGGCCAATCTACAGACGGGCCGCCGCCTGACCCAGCAGGACCTGGGGTCGTCCAACGAGCCCGGGGACGGGTTCGGCACCGCGCTCGCCATCGGTGACTCGAATGCCGACGGCAGGAGTGACGTGGCGGTGGGCGTGCCCGGCGAGGCGCCCTACTCCGACCCCGCGTCGGGCATGGTGGGCGTGTACCGGGGCCTCGTGCCGGGGCTGGCGCTGGGGCCGGTGCTGGCGTCGGTGACGGACACCTCGGTGAAGGTCTGGGCCCGGGGCCATGCCGAGCGCACCTTCCGGGTGCAGTACAAGCCGGCGTCGAGCAACGTCTGGCTCACCAGCGCCGAGGCCCTCTTCGACGTGAACAAGGACCTCACCGCCGTCGTGACGCTCACGGGGCTCGCGGCGAACACGGCCTATGACTACCGGCCGGTGGTGGACTGCGAAGTGGACTCGCAATCCCAGGCCACCGTGGGGACGCTGAGGACGCCGGGCACGGCGGGCACCTTCCGCTTCGCCTTCGGCGCGGACGTGTCCGCCGGGTGGATCTACGAGCCGGACCCGGCGAAGAGCGCCCAGGTCGAGATCTTCGACAAGCTCGCGGACAAGAACCCCGACCTCACACTGTTCATCGGCGACCTGGTGTACGCGGACTCGGGTGCCGTCGTCGCCTCCACGTACGAGCAGTACCTGGCGAAGTACCGGCAGAACTGGGCCCAGTCCTCGCTCCGCTCGCTGATGCGAAAGAGTCCCATGTTCATGATCTGGGACGACCACGAAATCCAGAATGACTGGGACAACGGCAAGACGGGCAAGTACGTCCCGGCGCGCGCCGCGTATGAGGCCTACGTCGCCAACCAGGCGCCGACGCCGCGGACGGCCGGCGAGCTGTACTACTCGTTCCGGGTGGGACAGGCGGACTTCTACGTCCTCGATACGCGCAGCTTCCGGACGCAGAACACGTCCACCAATGACGTGGGCGAGACGATGCTCGGGGCGACGCAGAAGGCAGACCTGAAGGCGTGGCTCTCCGCCTCCACGGCGAAGTTCAAGTTCCTGGTGTCCTCGGTGCCGTGGAACGACTTCGGCACGACGGGCAGTGACGCGTGGGGGGGCTTCAAGGCCGAGCGCGCGGAGCTCTTCAACTACATCAAGAACAACAACATCCGTGGGGTGGTGCTGCTGTCGGGTGACCAGCACTGGTCGGGCGCGTTCAAGCTGAATGACATCGCGCCGTACAACCTCTACGAGTTCATGCCCACCCCGGTGGCCACGACCCGCCGCGTGGCGCCCACGACGTCGGACCCGCAGGTGCTCTTCCTGTACGACACGACGCCCGTGTACGGAGTGTTCGACGTGAACACCACCGTGAGCCCGGCCACGCTGACGGTGCGGTACTACGACTCCAACAACGTGGTGCGCTACGGCCCGGTGACCCTCACGGAGAACAGCATCTCTCCCTGAGAGGATGGAGGACAGGCGCACCGAGCCCCTGGCTACTGCTTCTTTCGGCTCCCCTCCGGGCCATGGATTGCAATTCTATACGAGTGCCCGAGGGGGACCCCGCGCGTCGAGGGTGGAGGCTGACCACATGTCGCGGGAACCGCGAGACGGCAGGGAGAGGCTCGAGGGGCTGCTGTCATGGGCTCCGCTGGGCATCGCGGTCCTGGACTCGGAGCTGCGCTTCGTGGAGCTCAATGACCGGCTGGTGGCCATGCAGCTGGTGGCCACCACCGGCCAGCTTCGAGAGGCCTACCTCGGCAGGCGCGCACACGAAGTGCTCCGGCCCTCGCCCGCCGCCGAGCAGTTCATCCGCTGCGCGCGCCAGGTGCTCGACACGGGCCAGTCCGTGGAGCACGAGGTGCTGGCCTTCGAATCTCCGGCGCGGCCGGAGGCACGGAATATCTACTGCATCAGCTTCCACCCGGTGCGCCGCGACGGCGCCACCACCGAGCTGTACGCCTTCGTGGAGGACGTCACCGAGCGGCGCCAGCTCCAGGAGCAGCAGCGGGAGCTGCTGGCGAGCGAGCGCGCCGCCCGGGCTCGCGCGGAGGCGGCCGCCCAGGCGCTCGGCGAGAGCGAGGCACGCTACCGGGCCATCCTGGCCGCGCTCGACGAGGGCATCGTCGTGCAGGGCCGGCAGGGGGACATCATCACCGCCAACGCGAGCGCCGAGCGCATCCTCGGGCTGACGTTGGACCAGCTGACGGGCCGCACCTCCATGGACCCGCGGTGGCGGGCCATCCACGAGGACGGCTCGCCCTTCGCTGGGGACGAGCATCCGGCCATGGTGGCACTGCGCACCGGCGAGCCGGTGAGGAGTGTCCCCATGGGGGTGCATCGGCCCGACGGCACGCTCATCTGGCTTTCCATCAACGCCCAGCCGCTGCGCCACCCTGGAGAACAGGAGCCCGCCATGGCGGTCGCCTCCTTCTTCGACGTCTCCGAGTTCAAGAGGGTGCTGCAGAGCATCTACCTGAGCGAGCAGCGCTTCCGCTCGCTGGTGGAGGCCACCACGCAGATGGTGTGGACGACGGACGCCGACGGCGGGGTCGGGCCGGAATCCCGGAGCTGGGTGGCCTACACCGGGCAGGACCCGAAGAAGGCCACGTCCCCCCTGGGCTGGCTCGAGGCCGTGCACCCCGATGACAGACTGCAAACCCTGGAGCAGTGGCGGCGGGCGGTGGCGCGCAGGGAGCCCCTGCGGATGGAGAGCCGCGTACGCCGCCACGACGGCGAGTACCGCCAGTTCCTGGTGCGGGCCGTGCCGGTGTTCGCCCCGGATGGCTCCCTTCGGGAGTGGATTGGCGCGCACACGGACATCAGCGAGGCAAGGCGGGCGGAGAGCGAGCGCGTGCGCCTGCTGCGGGAAGCCGAGGAGGCCGTGCGGGTGCGGGACGAGTTCCTCACCGTGGCCGCGCACGAGCTGCGCACGCCGCTGACGAGCCTGCGACTGCAACTGCAGCTCCTGCTGCGGCAGCTCGCCCTCGGCAGCCCCGAGCTGGCCGCGCAGCTCGCCTCCCGCTCCGCGGCCCTGGAGCGGCAGGTCGGCCGGCTCGCCGGGCTCATCTACACGCTGCTGGACGTGTCCCGGCTGACGGCGGGGCGGCTGACCCTGGAGCCGAGAGAGGTCGACCTGGGCCTCCTGGTGGAGCAGATCTCACAGGCCTTCCGCGACGAGTTCCAGCGGCTGGGCATCACCATCACCGTGCGGGACGCCGGGCAGCCGCTGGTGGGGTTGTGGGACCCGCTGCGGGTGGAACAGGTGGTGGGGAACCTGCTGAGCAACGCCGTGCGCTACGGCGCGGGCAAGCCGGTGGAGGTGAGACTCGGGCGAGAGGGGGACATGGCCATGGTGACGGTGAAGGACCAGGGCATCGGCATCTCCCAGGACGACCTGTCGCGCATCTTCGGCAAGTTCGAGCGCGCCGTGTCGGAGCGGCACTACGGCGGGCTCGGGCTGGGGCTCTACATCACCCGGCAGATCGTCGACGCGATGAACGGCTCCATCCAGGTGGAGTCCAGCCCCGGCCAGGGCGCCACCTTCACGGTGCGCCTGCCCCTCTCGCGAGCAACGGGCTAGCCCGGATCGATCACGGGTAGAGGGAACACCGCGTAGCGACCGACCGATAAGTGGAGAGTTCTCAAGGCTTTCCATCTACCACGCGCAGGCCATCGAGCACTTCTTTGTCGACGCCTTCCTGGACGCCCACCCACGGCTCTTGCGCGAGGTGGTGCTGGACCTGGACGCGACCGACGACCCCATCCACGGCACCCAGGAGGGGCGCTTCTTCCACGGCTACTACGGCAACTACTGCTACATGCCGCTCTACATCTTCGCGGGCGACTTCCTGCTGGCCGCCAAGCTGCGCACCTCTGGCATCGACGCGGCCGCGGGGGCGATGGAGGAGGTGCAGCGAATCGTGGCCCGCATTCGCGAACGCTGGCCCGACGCCAAGCTGGTGCTGCGCGCCGACTCGGGCTTCGCCAGAGATGACCTCATGGCGTGGTGCGAGGACACCGGCGTCGACTTCGTCTTCCGCCTGGCCCGCAACAAGCGGTTGGAGCAGATGATTGCGGCGGACCTGAAGCTGGTGCGCGCGGTGTCGCAGGAGGAACGCGACGGCGCGCCGACGCGCGCCTACTGCGAGCTGCGCTACCAGACACGCGACTCCTGGACGCGGGAGCGCCGCGTGGTGGCCAAGGCGGAGTGGCTGGGTGACAAGCACAACCCGCGCTTCGTCGTCACGTCCTTCTGCGAGCAGACGTACCCGGCGCAGTCCCTTTACGAGGAGCTCTACTGCGCCAGAGGCGACATGGAGAACCGCATCAAGGAGCAGCAGCTGGGCCTCTTCGCCGACCGGACCAGCGCCCATACGCTTCGCGCCAACCAGCTGCGTCTGTGGTTTGCCTCCGTGGCCTACGTGCTCCTCAACCTCCTGCGCCACTTCGGCCTGCGGGGCACCGAGATGGAGAGAGCTCAGGCTGGCAGCCTCCGGCTGCGCCTGCTGAAGGTCGCCGCCCTCGTGCGCGTCAGTGTCCGCCGCCCTCGTGCGCGTCAGTGTCCGCCGCGTCGTGCTGTCGCTGAGCGCCGCGGCTCCGGTGCGAAACCTCTTCGCTCGCATCGCCGAACAGCTGTGCACGGAGAGCCCCTGCTGGCTACGCTACGACACCAGCCCTCTGTCCGTGCCCGGTGTGGCGGGCGCTGTTTGAGTACATTGAGGCGTGGTACAACCGCCGCCGCAGGCACTCCGCACTGGGCTATGTCAGCCCCGAGCAGTACGAGCGGGACGCCTCGACCCGGCGTGCAGCAGCTTGACGAACCTGTCCAACGAAAACGGGGCAAGCCCAATCTCATACTTCCCCAGGAATGAGGACGACCTGGTCTTCCTCAGCGTCCCCGCGGCCGGGATGCTGGGCGCCATCATCGGCTTAGAGCTGTCCGGCTCCTCGTCCTCCACGGGCCCGCGCGCCGAGCCCCGGAGGCGCCCCGAGCCGGGGTTGCTGCTGGCGCCCGTGGTGGCGCCGGCACCGCGAGGTGGCTTCATGGGCGGGCTGTCCGGCAGCTTCTGAGCGGAGGCCGCCCGTCCGCACGATGTCCAACCCCGGTCCAGGTTCTCGCATGCTCCGTCCCAGCCATCGCGAAGGTTCCAACGTGGTCCCCGGCGCGGCCGCGGCCCCGCCGTCCCAGCCGCTGGAAACCGGGTTCTTCGCCCGTCTTCGTGCATGGCTGTTTGGCTATGACGTCTTCATCTCCTACAAGCGCAAGGACGGGCTTAGCTATGCACTGGCGCTGGAGCACCACCTGCGCTCCCAGGACCTGGCCTGCTTTCGCGACGTCACGGAGATATCCCCCAGCGGCGACTTTCCGGAGCAGATTGAACGCGCGCTGCGCCGCAGCCAGTTGCTGATTGTCGTGGGCACGCCGCTCGCCGCGGACCCTGCCGAGGGCAAGTGGGTGAGGCGTGAAATCGAGACGTACCTGAAGCACCGGACGCGCGTCATCGTCATCAACGTCGACGGCACGGTGACGCCGGAGACCTGGCCCGGCCTGGCCGGCAAGACCTGGCTGGTGGAGAGCGCACAGCAGCTGGACCCGCCCGCCCCCGCGGATGAAGTGCTGCGCCGCATCGAGTCCGAGAAGGACTTCACCGGGCGCAACACGCTCGCGCGCTGGAGCGTAGCGGGCCTGTCCGCGCTGCTCGTCCTGCTGGTCGCCGTGGCCGCCGGGTTCCAGGCCCGTGCGGCGGAGAGCGCCCGGGTGGCCGAGGCGCAGGCCCTGGCCGCGACGGCCGATGGCGTACGCCGCGGCCGGCCAGCGGCTCCGGACCTGGCGGTGCGGCTGGGGCTGGAGGCGCTGCGCAAGCACCAGGGCCTGCTGATGGAGGAGCCGCTGCGCGCGGCCCTGACGGTGTTGACGCCCCTGCTCGCGGACATCCAGACGGACTGCACGCCCCACGTCGCCGCGCTGGATGGCACGGGCCGCTTCCTCGCCATCGGGAAGTCGGAACGGCTCTGCGTGGTCGACCTGCGGCAGCGCAAGGTGGTGCTGACCCATCCGCTGGAGGTCCTGGAGGACATCATGGAGCTGGCGTTTGACCGCGATGGAGCCCTGGTCGCCGCCACCCGGCAGTTTCCTGCGGCCGGCACCCGCATCCGCGTGCTGGAGGGCACGCGCTGGAGCGAGCGTCCCCCCATCCACCTGCAGGTGGAGGTCACGCGGATGGCGCTTTCCGCGGACGGAAGGTGGATGGCGGTTGGCACCGGCGAAGGCCACGTCGCGGTCATGGCGCGGCATCCCGATGGAGGGGTGGCCTTCGAGGGCTTCATCAACCCCGGGGCCACCCCGCACAAGGCAATCTCGGCGCTCGGCTTTGATGAGCGTGGCGAGAGCCTGCTGGTGGGCAGCGGCAGCGCGCTCGAGGTCTGGCGGAACCGGGCGGGCACGCAGCCCCAGTGCATCTGGGGGGAGCCGCTCTCCGAGGACGACGTCCCGCCCGGGGCGGCGCCGCCCGCGGTGTTCGACTCGCGGCGCGAGCTCTTCATCAGCGCCTACCGGGGCATGATTGGCATCCGCCGTCTCTCCGACGGTGCGCTGCTGCAGCAGCTCCCGCTGGCGCGCGTGGATGCGCTGGCCGTCACGTCCAGGGGCTGGCTCCTCGCCCACACCGCCGATGGGCTGTACAAGGCTTGGCACCAGCCGAAACAGCTGTTCGTCCAGGCGGACGGCCTGGGCTTTCACGAGGCCTATCTGACCGGCACGCTCCCGGCGGGAGACCGGCTGCCGGTGAGCGCCGATGGGCACCGGCTGCTGGCCGTACACCGCATGTCCGGGGGGACGGAGCACTGGGCCTCGTTGCTGGACATCGGCAGCGGCGAGGAGGTGGCCCGCTTCTATCATCCCCAATACATCTGGCATTTCTTCTCGCTCGGTCCCGGCTCGTCGGGAGTCACCGCGGCGAGTGATGGCCGCGTGCGAATCTGGGGCGATCTGCTCTCGCGCCAGGGCAGGACGTCACACCTCCTCGCGGAGGTGGCCACCGCCGTCGCCGACCGCGAGGCCGCCCGCGCCGTGGTCGCGACCCGGACGCGTTTCCTGCCGCAGGGCACCGACATCGAGCTGTGGGACCTGCGGTCCGCGGCGCGGCTGACGGCCCTGCACGTCGCGGGAGCCGTGCAGGCGCTGCGCCTGCGAGAAGGCACGGACGGCGGCATCGACATCGCGACTCGCGACGCGCTCTGGGGCTCTACCGGCTGGCCCGGGGGTGAGCCGCAGAAGCGGCTGGACTTCCCCGCGGCGTCTGGCGGGTGCTCGCGGCAGGCCGCGCTCGCGCGAGGCTCGGATGCGCTGGCCGTCTCCGTGGGCCGGGGGAGGCTGTTCGCCGGCTCGGGACAGGCCCTGACGCCACTGGACGTGAAGGATCTGCCCGCGAGTTGTGCCGAAAGCCTGGTGCTGGCGCCGGACGGCAGGACGCTCGCGGCATCCTTCATGTCGCCCGGAGGGCCGGAGGTCGTCGTGGTGGATGTGTCGGCGGCGAAGGTGCTGATGCGGACGCGGACCGCCTACCTGGTGCGCTCGATGGCGTTCTCGGCCAATGGCCACACGCTGGCGCTGGCCTCGGCCGTCAAACCCCCTTCGCGCTTACTCAACCCCCTGCCCGCAATCGAGGTCTGGTCGGTGCCCGAGCGGAAGCTGCGAGCCTCGCGCACCATGAGCGGCACGGGAGGCCTGTCCGCCGTGTGCCTCGACGATGCCGGCACGCTCGTGGGCCTGCCGGAGGGCGCCGTCGCAGAGGTGTGGGAGCTCGATGCCCCGGGGGGCGAGCTGCGGCCACGTGCGACGCAGTCGCTGATGGGACTGCTGGACTTCTGCCAGTTCAGCGCGGACGGCCGGCGGGCCGTGGTTGGCGACAGCTTCGGTCTGCGTGTGCTGCTGCTGAACGCGGAAGACCTCGAGGCCGAAGCGGCCAGCAGGCTCGCGGTGCCTGAGCCGGAATAAGGCCCGCGGTAGAGGCTGCGCGCCACGGATTCCTATTCCTGGGCGACAGCGGGGAAGGCACCGTCACCGCCTTCACCTGCGAGTCGCCGTAGCGCACCCGCCGCAAGGCCCCCACGCTCCGGCCATGGGGCCCGGTAGCAGGGCTCAGCGGGGGATGAGCGAGATGTCATCCAGGAACACCACGGGCTGGTCCGCGCCCGAGTCGTCCTGGAAGTACAGGTCCTGCAGGGTGCCCGAGCTGATGCCCAGGCTGCTGAGGGGAATGCTCACCTTCTGCCAGCTGCCCGCGGCGATGGGGCCGCCCAACGCCGTGTCCAGCCGGATGCTGCCCAGCGCCTGCGAGCCGTCATGGAGGACCAGCCGCACCGCCTGGCCACCGGCGGAGCCGCCGTGCACCCACAGCTCCATGGACTGGTAGAGGGACAGGTCCAGGCCCGAGTGGTGGAACATGAGAACGGCTGCGCTGGACGGAGGTGGACGTCCGGCCCCCTCCCAACAAGCAGCCGCGGTGCGCCTTGCTCGGAATGCAGAAGATCGACATCGCTGGCCTTGAGCGCGCCTACACGGGGAGCTGAGTCTCGGCCCGCCTGCTGGACGCACCTCGGCAAGCCCTGAGCGTCCGCAACCAGGGGGGGCTGAAGGTTCATCCCTCATCCCCCTCTGGCAAGTGCCCTCAACACAGCCATGCGAGGCGCAGGGGGCGGCCCCGTGGTGCCGGCAAGGTGCCCCGGGCCTCCCTGAAGGCCGGAGGCTTTCCTGCTATGAGTGGCGGCACTCTGGGGCGGGGACCGGTCATGCACGCAGGGCATCCACGGCAGGCGTCTGACGGCACAAAAACCGAGACCCTCTCGACTGGCGCGGAGGTGGGGCGGGCCGAGGGAGACGCGCAGCGGCTCGCCGTCGTCGTCCACCACGAGAGCGGCGTCGAGCTGGGGCTGCTGACGCCCGAGGTTCCCTTGACCCTGGGGCGCGCGGAACCCTCCGTGCTGCGCATCAACGATCGCCGCCTCTCGCGCGTCCATGCGCGCTTCCTGCTCTCCGACAACCGCATCACCGTCGAGGACCTCGGCTCGAAGAATGGCTCGTGGATCGCCGGCCGGCGCATCGAGAAAGCCTTCCTCGAGATCGGTGACGAGCTGCGGCTCGGAGGGGTGTGCGTGCGGCTCCACGCGCTCGGCCGCGCGGGGCAGTCGCTCCGGTTCGAGGGAGATGAGCCCTTCCGGCGCGCGGTGGAGGAAGAAGCCACCCGAGCCCGGCAGTTCCACCGCCCCTTCGCGCTGCTCGTGGTGCGCGCCGCCCGGGCCCGGAGGGACGGCGCTCCTCCCTCCATCGAAGAGCATGTCCACCGCTGGGCGGAGCGCGTGCACGGCCAGCTGCGGCCCGTGGACCGGATGGCTCCCTATGGCGCTGACGCCGTGCAGCTCCTGCTCCCGGAGGCCGGGCCCGAGGAGGCGGTGCGCATCGCGCGCGCCATCGCCACCGCGCCTCCTGGCTCCGGGACGCCGCTCGTCGTGGGCGTCTCCCTGTACCCCGGTGCCGCGGACACGGTGGAGGCGCTCGTCGAGCTGGCGCGCGCGGCTGCCAACCGCGCCGCTCCCGAACACCCCGTGGAGGTGACCTCGACGGCGCCCTGGTTCGACAGCAGCACCGGGGCCGAGGGTTCCCTCATCGCCGGCGCCGCCATGCGCGCGCTGCTGGCGACCGCACGTCAGGTCTCGGCCTCGCGCGTGCCGGTCATCCTTCAGGGAGAGACAGGCACGGGTAAGGAGGTGCTGGCCCGCTTTCTTCACGACGAGGGGCCTCGGCGCGCTCAGCGGATGGTGCGGGTCAACTGCGGCGCCATCCCCAAGGAACTCGTCGAAAGCACGCTCTTCGGTCACGAGCGCGGGGCCTTCACCGGCGCGGGTCAGCTGAAGCAGGGCGTCTTCGAGGAGGCCCACGGCGGCACCGTGTTCCTCGATGAAATCGGTGAGATGCCGCTCGCGGCGCAGGTGGCGCTCCTGCGCGTGCTGGAGACCGGCGCCTTCAGCCGGGTGGGTGCCAGCAAGGAGCTCACCGTCGACGTGCGCGTCATCGCCGCGACGCACCGGAACCTCGAGGGCATGGTGGCGGCCGGGAGCTTCCGGGAGGACCTCTACTATCGGCTCAACGCCATCCTCCTGGCCATTCCGCCGCTGCGGGAGCGCCTGGACGAGCTCGAGCCGCTCGTGCACCGCTTCTTGCGGCTCGCCAACGAGGGCAACGGCCGCAACGTGCAGGGGCTCGAGCCCGCGACGCTGGAACTGCTGCGGGCCTACTCCTGGCCGGGCAACGTGCGCGAGTTGAAGAACGCCATCGAGCGCGCCGTGGTGGTCGCACGTGGAGCACTGCTCGCTCCCGGCGATCTGCCTGTGCGGGTGCAGGCAGCGGAGACTGCGAAGCGCCCTGCTTCCGCGCCGGCTCCCACCGGGTCGGCCGCGCCCGGGCTCGAGTGGGAAGAAGCAACCCCGGCCCGCAAGCAGATGCGGAGTTATGAAGCGCACCTCCTCGAGGAGGCGCTCTTGGCGACGGGCTGGAACCGCAGCGAGGCCGCGAAGCGTCTGGGAATTCCGGTGCGGACCCTGTCCTACCGGATGAAGGTCCTGGGGCTCAAGAAGCCCTAGTCCTGCTCGGTGAGTCGAATGACAACTCAGTCCCGACCGGTTGAGTTTGCGAAGGCGCTGCCTGCCCTCCTTGGGCCCTATCGCATCACAGGCCTCCTCGGACGCGGCGGGATGGGCGTGGTCTACCGCGCGGAGCACCGCGAGCAAGCCGTGCCGGTGGCCCTCAAGACGGTGCGGACTCCCTCCGAGGTGTTGCTCGCGGGCATCCGCCGGGAGATCCACGCGCTCCGGCGGCTGAGCCATCCGGGCATTGCTCGCATCCTCGACGAGGGCCTCTCCCACGGCCTGCCCTTCTACGTGATGGAGCTCTTCGAGGGGGGAACGCTGCGAAGCCGCCTCGAGGTCCCCCGGTGGGTCAGGCGCCCAGAAGCCTCCTCCGTGGACTCCACCGGGACCTGGCTGCCCACTTCCACCGAAGCAACCCTGGCGGGCCCGGTGGCGACGCCTCCCTCCCTTCCGACCCCTCCCGCCGCGTGCCCCAGGGTCGACCTGCCCGCGCTCCAGGCGTTGCTGTCCCTGGTGCGAGGGCTCTGCGCGCCGCTGGCCCACCTGCACGGAGAGGGCTTCGTCCACCGCGACCTCAAGCCCGAGAACATCTTCATCCGGGAGGATGGACGGCCCGTGCTCGTGGACTTCGGCATCGCCGCCTCGTTCAGTGGCGCCGCGAGCCGGGAGGAGCTCGTCGCCGAAGGGCGCATCATGGGCAGCGTGGCCTATATGGCGCCCGAGCAGCTCCTGGGCGAGCTCGTGGATGCGCGCGCGGACCTCTATGCGCTCGGCTGCATTCTCTATGAGTGCCTCGTGGGCCGCCCTCCCTTCATCGGCTCGGGGGCGGGCTCCATCGTTTTCCAGCACCTGAACGAGGCGCCGGTTCCTCCCTCGCATCATGTCGAGGGCATCCCGGAGGAGCTCGAGCGGCTCGTGCTGCGGCTCCTCGCGAAACGCCCGGATGCCCGGCCCGGCTACGCCGAAGACGTGGCCGAGGCGCTCGGTGCGCTGGGCGCCGGAGGCGAGGAGCGCCAGGGCCTGCCGCGTCCCAGGAGCTACCTGTATCGCCCCGGGCTCGAGGGCCGCGCGGGTCCCCTGGAGGAGCTGGAGCACGCGCTGGAGCAGCTGCGCCAGCAGCAGAGGGGACAGCTCATCCTCCTCGAAGGCGAGAGCGGCGTGGGGAAGACGCGGCTCGCCCTGGAGCTGGCCCTGCTCGCCACCCGTCAGCGGCTGAGGGTGGTGACAGGGCAATGCGCCCCGTGGAGCATGACGGCCCCGGAGCAGAGCAGGGCCGCCGTCCCGCTCCATCCCTTCCGCCCGCTGCTCCAACTGCTCGCGGACCGCTGCCGCGCGCGGGGGGCAGCCGAAGCGGAGCGGCTGCTGGGCACGAGCGGCAGGTGGCTGGCGCTCTTCGAGCCCTCGCTGGCCGAGCTTCCCTGGGTAAAGGAGCAGCCGGAGCCCCCGGTACTGCCTCCGGCCGCGGCCCGGCAGCGCATCCTGGAGGCGCTGCGAGCGGCGCTCCTCGGCCTCACCTGGGAGCAGCCCCTCCTGCTCGTCCTCGATGACCTACAGTGGGCCGACGGGCTCTCGCTCGCATTCCTCGAAGTGCTGGTCGCCCGGGGAGGTGAGCCGGGGCTGCTCATCCTGGGAACGTGCCGCCTCGGCGAGACGGGCGCCGAGCTCACGGCACTCCTGAGCGCGCCGGGGGCCCGGAGGATTGCGCTCGGCCGCCTCGACACGGGGAGCGTGGGGTCGATGGTGGCCGGGATGCTGGCGCTCCGCGAGTCACCTGTCTCGCTGGTGGACTTCCTGGCGGACAGCTCGTCGGGCAATCCCTTCTTCATCGCGGAGTACCTGCGCGCGGCCATCGACGAAGGTTTGCTCGCGAGGGACCGGACGGGGATGTGGCACCTCCGCCAGCCCGGCGAAGGCGCGGACCTGATGGCCCGCCAGGTGCCACTGCCACGCACGCTGGCCGAGCTCATCGTGCGTCGCTTGTCCACGCTCGGGGGCGATGGGCAGCGACTGGTGGAGAGCGCCTCGGTGCTGGGGCGCGAGTTCGACGGCACGCTGCTGCCCACCCTAGCCGGGCTCGCGGAGACGGCGGCGCTCGACGCGCTTGGGGAGCTGCGCAGGCGGCAGCTCATCGAGGAGACGGCCCTGGGGCGGCTGCGCTTCGTGCACGACAAGCTCCGGGAGATTTCCTACGAGCGCCTGGCCCTGGAGCGGCGGCGCGCGCTCCACCTGGGCGCGGCATGCTTGCTCGAGGCGCGTGCCCAAGATGTCCCCGAGGCCCTGCCGGAGCTCGGGCACCACTTCTCGCAGGCCGGCCTCCACGACAAGGCGCTCCTCTACCTCGGCCGCGCGGCGGACCGGGCGCGGGCCACGTATGCCAATGGAGAGGCCATCCGGCTGTACCAGGCGGCGCTCCAGGAAGTGCCCGCTCCCTCCGGGTGGGATGAAGGGGGGCAGACGCCGGCCCTCCCGCTCCACGAGGCGCTCGGAGACGTGCTCGCGCTCGTGGGGCGTCACGAAGAGGCCCGGGAGTCCTACGCGCGGGCCCTGGAGCGCACAGCGCCGGAGCACGGCCTCGAGCTGGCGCGTCTGCACCGCAAGACGGGCAAGGCGTGGGAGATACACCACGCGCATGACGAGGCGCTCTCGGCGTACCTCGCCGCGGAGCAGGCGCTGGGCACGCCACCCACCGAAGGCGCGGAGGCGTGGTGGAACGAGTGGCTGCACATCCAGATTGAACAGCTCGCGGTGCACTACTGGACGGCGCGGCTGGAGGTCATGGAAGCGCTGTCACGGCGCATCGAGCCCACCGTCGAGCGCTATGGCACGCCACTGCAGCGGGCCCGCTTCTTCGAGGTGCGCGTCCAGCGCAACCTGCGCGCCGAGCGTTACCTGGCGTCCGCGGAGACCGTGCGCTTCGCGCGGGACTATCAGGGGGCCAGCGAGGCCTCGGGCGACCCGGACGAGCGCGCCGAGGCGGGCTGTGTGCTCGCCTGCGTGCTGCTGTGGCACGGCGCGTTGGAGGAGGCCGCGGACAGGATGCTCGCCACGGTGGAGCAGGCACGGCGCATGGGGGACGTGGCCCTGGAGGTGCGGGGCCTCACCTACCTGACGCAGATTCACCGGAGGCGGTGCGCCGTCGAGGCGACGCGCGACTGCGCCGAGCGGAGCCTGCGGGCCGCCGGGGCCGGGAAGATGACGAGCTATGCCGGCGCGGCCCGGGCCAACCTGGGCTGGGTGGCCCTGCGCGAGGGCCGCCCCGAGGACGCGGAGCGCCACTGCAAGGCGGCGCTCCAGCTCTGGGGCACCACTTCGCTCATCTACCCCTTCGAGTGGATGGCATTGCTTCCCCTGGCCCTGCTGGAGCTCCGGAGTGGCCGGCCGGCGGACGCGGCGCTCCGGGTGGCGCGCCTGTTGCAGTCAGCACAGCAGCGCCTGCCCGACACGCTCGCGGCGGCGCTCCAGGAAGCCCAGGCGACCTGGGACAGCGGGCGCGAGGACGTCGCAGGTGCAGCCATCGAGCGAGCGCTCCAAGAGGCGGAGCGTGCCGGCTATCTGTAGTGAAAACCGGGCTCCCATCGTCGAAGAATCTCGCGGACACTCCCATAGGAAAGAGCAAGACATGGCACTCACAATCACAGTCACAGTCACACCACGTCCCGGTTCCCCTGCGCCCCGTCCCGGTTCCCATACGCCCCAAACCCCAGGCGGTAATAACTGTGTGGAGGTCGGCAGCCAGGTGACTCTGACGGCCGTAGGTGGCTCGAACCCGTACAGGTGGACTGAGAGCTCCGACGGCACGTTGCTCAACTCTGAGACCGCCGAAACGCAGATTGCCTGGAGGGTCAGTGGACGTGCCTTTGGCCGGACGAGCATCGAAGTGAGCGATGGGAGCGGTGGCTCAGAGATACTGGCTCTCTACGTCGGCTCGGTAGTCATCGTGGGTGCGGATGGAAGCCATTGCCAGGTCTTCGCTGACGGAAGCGCCAAACGAATCGATCCGGATGAAGTCGACCCACGCATCACTGCCCTGGTCGATTCCAACGCGATTGTCGCGGATATTACTGGTCAGGCGAAAGCGGTAGCCCCTTCGTCAGAAGCCGTCACGTGCTACGTGTTGAACCTCGCGAGCTTCGCGTTCGATAGTTCCAAGAAGTCCAAGAAGAACCGATAGCCCCGTGTCCGGAAACGCCGCTCCCGTCAGTGCTGGAGGGGAAGCCACGCCCAAGCGCTTCCTCGCCGGCACCCACCGCCTCGTCCCACCCGAGGCGACGGTCGCTCGTGTGCGCGGCCTGCTGCCCCTCATGGGCATCACCCGCGTGGCCAACGTCACGGGCCTGGATACCATCGGCATCCCGGTGGTGATGGTCATCCGGCCCAATGCGCGCTCGCTCTCCGTCTCCCAGGGGAAGGGGGGCGACCTCGCATCGGCCCGGGCCTCGGGGCTGATGGAGGCCATCGAGCTGTATCACGCCGAGCACATCCCCCAGCCTCTCAAGCTCGCCTCCTTCAACGAGCTGCGCTTCACCCACCGCATGGTGGACGTCACGGCGCTGCCGGCACTGTCCGTGAGTGCGTTCCACGGCCACTTCCGCACGCTCTGGATTGAAGGCAGGAACCTCTTCGACGAGGGCGCCACCTGGGTGCCCTACGAGCTGGTCCACATGGACTACACGCTCCCGCTGCCGTCGGGGAGCGGCTCGTTCCTGATGAGCTCCAGTGGCCTGGCCTCTGGCAACCACCTGCTCGAAGCGGTGAACCATGCGCTCTGCGAGCTCATCGAGCGGGACGCCACCACCCTCTTCCGCCTCTCCGGTGACGAGGCCCGGCGCCAGCGCCGGGTGGACCCATCGACGGTGGATGACCCGGGCTGCCGGGCCCTGCTGGCGCAGTACGCGCGCGCCGGGGTGGAGGTCGGCATCTGGGAGCTCACGTCGGACGTGGGGGTGGCGGCGTTCTCCTGCACCATCGTGGACGCGGACCCCGAGCCGCAGCGGCCCATCGGCCCCATGGGGGGCATGGGCTGCCATCCCTGCCGGGCCGTGGCGCTCTCCCGCGCGCTCACCGAGGCGGCGCAGAGCCGGCTCACCATCATCACCGGCGCCCGCGACGACGTCCGCCACATGGGGCCGCAGGGCTCCGAGGCGGAGCTCGAAGCCGCCCGGCGGATGCGGGACGCGCTGGTGGCCGAGCCGAAGGTGCACCGCTTCCAGGCCGCGCCCGACTTCCAGGGCGGCACGCTGGAGGAGGACCACGCCTTCCTGCTGGGCCGCCTGCGCGCCGCGGGGCTCGGGGAGGCGGTGGTGGTGGACCTGACGCGGCCCCACTTCGGCATCCCGGTGGTGCGCGTCCTCGTGCCCGGCCTCGAGCCCCTCAACGACATTCCTGGCTACGTGCCGGGCGCCCGCGCCCGCCGCTGCCTCTCGGAGCGCGCGCCATGACGGTGGTCATCTTCGCCGGCCCCACGCTCTCCGCCGAGGAAGGACGGCGGGAACTCGACGCCGTGTACCTGCCGCCCGCGGCGCAGGGAGACCTGTACCGGGCGGCGCTGGGCAAGCCGGTGGCCATCGGGCTCATCGACGGCTACTTCGAGCGCGTGCCCTCGGTGTCCCACAAGGAAATCCTCTGGGCGATGACGCAGGGCGTGCACGTCTTCGGCGCGGCGAGCATGGGGGCGCTGCGCGCCGCCGAGCTGGCGGCCTTCGGCATGGAGGGCGTCGGAGCCATCTACGAGGCCTTCGCGAGCGGAGCGCTGGAGGACGACGACGAGGTCGCGGTGGTGCATGCCGGGGCCGAGGACGGCTACCGTCCGCTCTCCGAGGCGATGGTGAACATCCGCGCCACCCTCCAGGCGGCGGAGCGCGCGGGGGTGCTCGGCCCGGAGGCGCGACACACGCTGGAGCAGCTCGCCAAGGGGCTGTTCCATGCCGACCGGAGCTGGCACCGGCTGCTGAAGCAGGGCCAGGAGGCGGGGCTCGACGCGGCCGGGCTGGAGGCGTGCCGACGCTTCGTGGCCGAGCGCCGGGTGGACGCAAAGCGGCTCGACGGGTTGCGCCTGCTGCACACCCTGCGCGCGAAGCTGGAGGCCGGCCTGCCACCGAAGCAGACCCGCTACTCCTTCTCCCACACCGACTCCTGGGAGCACATCCGCCGGAAGGCGGAGGCCACGCTCCCTGCGCGCACGGAGGAGTAGGGCGCCACGGGCTCCGGGTGTTCCGGCAAGAAGTTGCCGGCAGGGAGTTGCCGGGCAAAGCCTCTCGGCAAGAACCTGCCGGAAAGCCTGGCTCCTCCCGCTCCTGCTCGGATGCTGGAGACACACGGCGCCTGATGTCGCCCTGCGCCAGTGTCTCAGCAAAGGGAGGCTTTTCTGAAGACGTGCTACCGGCAGAGCTTGGCATGACACCTGCTACTGCTTTGGGCCGGGGCGCCCAAGCCGAAGTCAGGGACCCTAAAACAGGCACATGTCTGTGAATGAGTGTCAAACCCAGGTGTTGGTTCAACCAAGCAAGCACTGTCGCTATGGCTTTGAAACCTCCGAGGGAGTCTTTGTGGAGGCAACCCATGGCGATATCCGCCGACAGGAAAATAAAATGGCCACGACGATCACGATCAACGTCACCAACAAGAGCGACACGTTCCAGAACTTCTTCGTAAGAGTTCGCCGTGCCCCGTCGTGACGGGCTCCGATCTTCCGTGGACGGTGCCGCACCAGCGGAGGCCACCCTTGCCCTCGTCTCTGACCCGGCTCATGTCTGCGTATAGGCAGGGTAGAGGCTATGTTCAGAGGTGGCGGACTGGAGCGGAGGGGCCGAGGAGGGCCGCTGACGGGGGCCGGCCGAGCAGTGCGCCGCCAGGCAGAGGCCACCTTCATCCAGGCGAGGGGAAGCCTCGCTCCTGGCCAATTGACAGTTTTTACCATGTAGTACTAAGCCAGAGGGGTTAAGTCTTTTCAGGGGAGGCCTGCGCGGAGGCCAGATTCTCGGCCTGGGCGGTGATGCCTCCTGACAGAACTTACTCCCCGTGGCTTAGAATAGAAGCTTTCTCATGTTGTTGTTCTCTTATCGTCTCATTCCTCCACAACTCTTCAGTGGTTGAGCGACTGATCCCGCAGACCGTTCCCTGCAGTTGAGCGCTCTGTACCAGTACAGTCGTCTGAAAGGCCTCACATGCGGCAAGGACAGGCAGTCATCCCGGCGCCGGAATGCGCCTCGGCGAATCGCACGCTCGCGGTCAACGTCATCCCCGGGGCCGCGATCCTCGGCTTCGGGATCAACGTGGTCACCGCCACCAGCGCCTGGGACGTCACCCAGCGGGTGGTGGCCATCGACGAGCAGCAGGGGACGACCGTGATCGAGAACGATATCCAGTACCTGCTCCCCGCGAACATCAGCCTCATCGACGACCACTCCTCAAAGATCGACTTCAGCGTGTTCGCATCGCAAGCCGAATACGCCGAGCACATGGCCACCGAGGCACAAGTTTCGGTATCTGCCTGGGGGTTCAGCGGCGAGTTCGATGCCTCCTACTCAAGCCTCTCGGAGGGCAGCCAGGCCTCGCTCTGCGGGCTGGTGGATGCTGACACCTCGATGTGGGAGGTCGCCATCCAGCAGCTCCAGGCGCTGTCCCTGGACCCGACATTTCAGGCCGAGCTCGCGGCCCTCCCGGCAACCTTCGCCCCCGGCACGGCGCAGGCGTTCTTCGACTTCTTCGACAAGTACGGGACCCACGTCGTCACCAACGCGACCGTCGGCGGCAAACTCCACTATGCAGTCGCCGTTTCCAGCGCGTCGAGCTTCGACAAGACGACAGCTGCGGCCAACATGAAGCTGGAGTATGACTCCGTGTTCACCGACTCGTCAGTCTCGGGCCACGCGGAGTGGGACCGCATGGATACGAGCTGGATCAGCTCGCGCAACGCGAGCTTGAGTGTTCAGGGAGGTGACGCGAGCATCCTCGCGAACGCCGTCCCACCGAGCGACCCGACCGCCTACGTCAACTACTCCGAGCTGATTAGCAATTGGGCCACGGGCGTGAAGCAGACTCCCGACGTGACGAACGTGAAGCTGCAGCCGCTCTCCCACGTCGCCCCGGTCAGCCAGGTTGCCGTGCTCAACCAGGCCCTCGACGCCTACCTGAATGATGGCATCGAGGCCACGAGCCGGGCGGAGCTGCGGTCCGAGGAGGTCGTCGGCGCTGCCTGCTCGATCACCCTCAACCGCCAACCTGTCCCGGTGCCCGCCTCGCGGGACGTGGCGGAGCGGCCCTGCTACTGGCTCGTCCTGGCGGACGAGGAGGGAACGATCCAGTTCAATGAAGCCTCGTCCAAGGACGATCCAGACGAGCTCGACCGCCTCATCTCCGCCGCCCGCGCCATGTCGGCCGGGCAGAGCTGGTGGGTGGTGGCGGTCCAGTGCGTGGCGACGAATATCCCGAGCGTCCAGGCGCTGGAGTGGTTGAGTTCCTGCGGCGTCCCCGACCAGCCGTGGGTGAACGGAACCTACCCGGGCTGGCCGGCGCAGATGGTCGCGATTGGCAAGACGGGCTCGCCGGGCTTCTCCGGCCGTGTTGCCAGCGTCCGCGCGCCCGGCCCCGACCCTACCGACGAAGTGCAGAAGGTGAACTGTGGGTTGCCCTCCCACGTGTCCCTCGTCCTGGCCGAATGAGCCCCGGTCCTCGCGCTCGGCTGCTGGTGACATCGCACACCGGCCGGGCCACCGGCTTCGGCCGCGTCGCCGCCGGAATCGCCGCGGCAATCGCCCGGGAAGGTGAGGTCCACGTGGTGGGGCTTGGCGCCCCCCTGGGGTCCGAACCCTGGCTCGGGCACGCACACAACGAGCGCTTCGACCCTACGCGGACCTCCGCGGTCTCGAGCCTGGCCGCGGCGCTCAGGCCCGAGGCGGTGGTGCTGGTAGGGCAGGCCCAGGTGACCGCGTGGATGGTCGAGCGCCTTCGCCGCGATGGCTTCCAGGGGGCGCTCCTCGTGTACGTGCCAGTGGAAGGCCGGCTCGTCCGCCCGCAGGGGCTCGCCTTCCTGGGCCGCGCCGACGTCCTGGTCGCTTACACTGAGGGTGGGGCGGCCACCCTGCGGGACGGGTTCGCTCGTCTCGGCGGGCCGCAGCCGCTGGTGGTAGCTATTCCGCACGCGATCGCTGCCCCCCCGCTGGCTCCGCGCCCGCGCGAGGAGCTGAGACGCGAGCTGTTCCCGCGCTGGCTCCACCGCGCGGCGGGCACTTGGCTGCTGAACGGGAACCGCCACGATAGCCGCAAGCGGCCAGAGCTGACCTTGCGCGCCTTTGCCTCCCTGGCCGCAGACCATCCAGCCGCCACCCTCGTGCTCCACTGCCGCGCCGCCCGGCCCGGGCTCAACCTGCGCATTGAGCGCGACCGCCTGGGCTTGCGCGGCTCGGTGATCCTCACCGAGGAGGAGGGCGAGCCAGTCTACGACGAGAGCCGACTGGGTGCGCTGTACTCGGCCTGCGAGATCGGGGTCAACAGCGCCAGTGCCGAGGGCTGGGGGCTTGTGGCCTTCGAGCATGCCCTGCACGGCGCAGCCCAGGTGCTGCCAGACCACGAGACCCTCCGCGAGTTGTGGGGTGCCGCGCCGGTCTGGGTCAAGACCGGGCGTGAGGTTGTGGTCGACGAGGTGTTCAGCGGGGCCGAACCCGACGTCGGCGCACTCGCGGAGGCAATGAGGGGGCTGCTGAAGCGTGTGGCGCACCGCCAGGCCGTTGCGAACGCGTGTGCCCGTCGCGCCGCTGCCCCGGCCTACCGCTGGGACGCGGCTGGACGGCTCTGGTGCGAATTACTCGGGCGGGTACGCTTCAGGGCGTGTCGGCCGGTCGCGGGAACCAGCCCCAGGCAGGAGGACACCCATCCATGAACGTGACGACCTGGAACATGCAAGGCAGCAGCGCAAGCACCGAGGTGAAATGGAGGACAGGGGTGCTCACGCTGGCCCAAACCCCCGAGCGCTGGCGCCCAGACGTCATCTGCCTACAGGAATGTGGAGGCGCCCCGCCAAGCGGGACCCTGCTGTTCTCGGTTCCGTTCCTCTCACCGGGGGGAGTCGCCACCTCGGTGGAGGTCTACTTGTGGGGAGGGACAGTGTCGCGGCCGTTGGCCTGGGTGGCGTTCCACCAGTGGGACGTGCTGGGCAATCGCGTCAACCTGGCGGTTCTGACCAAGCAGGGCCCTCCGGCGGCGGGAGATGTCACGCTGGCCTGGCCGGCGGGGGCACCCGCGTGGCGCCCGGTCCTCGGACTGCGGACGGGCGCACAAGTGGTCTTCTCCTGCCACGCCATCTCGCCGGGTGGCGCCGATGCCCCTGGTCTGCTGGCGGCCGCCCAGGGTGCGGCCGGGGCGCTTCCGTGGGTGGTCGCTGGCGACTTCAACCGCACACCGGACGGGTTCGCCCCTGCGGGGAGCGTCGTCTGCCCGCCGAACGGGCCGACGTACCCGACGAAAAAGCCAGAGAGCAAGTATGACTATGCAATCCGCAGCGGAGCGGCTGCGCCGCCCGCAGGGCTGGTCCTGAGCCTGCTGCTGAGTGACCATATGCCAGTCGCATTCATTTTCTGAGTGCCGGGCTTGACCGGGGCGTTGACGGCAACCGGGCTGTGCTTGGCTCCCTCCTTTGCTGGGCTGGTGCCTGCCTTGGTGCGGCAAGAGCACCGAGAGCGGCCGTGGGTTCGTCAGGGCACCAGGAAGGCGGGGAGCACGAGCGCGGCCAGGTCAGCCCTTGAGCCCGCTGCTGGAGAGGCTCTCCACCACCTGCCTCTGGCTGACCAGGAAAGACGCCAGGGCGGGCGCGCAGGCCACCACCGCGCCCGCTATGATGGCCGGGTAGTGGGTGGTGTAGCTGCTCTGTAACTCTTCGCCGTGCCCCGTCCCGGTGCAGGCCTGACCTGGCCGAGGAGTACGGCGGGCGCGGACGTCAGTCCTGACTCTCGGGGAGGGTGACGGCGTCTGGGTTCTGAATGGCAGCCAGCGCAGCACGCCGGAGGTAGTGGCCCGGCTCCTCACCGCGCAGGCGTGCCGTCTCGATGAGCGAGTAGAAGAGCGCGGCCACCTCGGTGCCTCGCTTCGACTTGCTGCCGTAGTGGTTCTTCCTTCCCATCACCATGTCGCGCATCTGCCTCTCGACGTGGTTGTTGTCGATGGGGACCACGGGGTCATCCAGGAAGACGGTCAGCCCATTCCACAGCTTCAGCATGTACGCCAGGGCCTTGCGGAACGCGCTGCCAGGGATTGCTCGCTGCACCAGGGCCCACTGGTGGATGCGCTCCACCACCGGCGCGGAGTGCTGCTGGCGCACCGCCCGTCGCTGCGCGAGCACGGCCGGGCGCTCCTCTTTGGAGAGGGCGTACCACTCGGGCAGGTCCGCCTCGACGGCGTACAACTGGCCTATGAGCTCCAGCACCTGCTCGCACGCGGGCGCGAACTGTTTCGCCTCGAAGAATTTGCGCCGCACGTGCGCCCAGCAGAAGGCCAGCGTCGCGGGGACGGTCCCATCCGCCCCGGACTTCGTCGCCGTCTGATACGCCGCGTACCCGTCCACCAGGACGACGCCCGCGTACTCGCCCAGCACCGTCTTGGCTGTCGCCGCGGAGCGGCTGGGAAGGATGCGGTGGAAGACGGTGTCCGGCGAGGCCACCGTCCACGCGTACCATTTGGTGCCCGGGCCCTTTTCCAGCAGCAGCCAGTACGTCTCGTCCGCGTGAATGACGGGCGAGGTAAAGACTTCGGCCAGCAGCGCCTCGTAGGACTTCTGCAGGTGGCTGGCCAGCGCGTCGAGTTGGTCCCACAGCGTCTGGGCTTCCACCACCAGGCTCTCGCGCAGGTACAGCCGCTGCTGACGGGCCAGTGGCAGGTGGAAGCCATACTTCATGAGAGCCACGTAGACGGCGAACTCCAGCGAGTAGCGGCCGCCCGCAATCAGCCGCGGCGGCGCGGGGGCCGTCACCGGCGTGCAGCCCTGGTGGCAGCGGTACTTCTGCCGGCGTACGCGACGCAGCACGAAGCTTCGCTCGACGACGGTGAGTTCCTCGCAGTCCTCCGTCTGCCCCTCCCACGCGTGCAGGCCGCTGCCGCACAGGCCGCAGACGCGGTCCGCCTCGGCCAGCGGCAGCAGGACTTCTTGCACCTTCAGCTCGGGCTGGGCCGTGGGGCCGTGGCCGCGCTGCGGTTTCGTGCGAGGAGTCTTCGGCGAGCTGTCGCCACGCTTCTCGCTGGAGGCGCCGAACAAACGCTTCTGCAGCAGGGCCAGCTGCTCCTTGAGCCCCTCGAGCTCCAACTGGAGCCGCGTCTGGGCGTCCTCGCCCTTGAGCCGGGCATTCTCCGCCACCAGGGCTTCGAGGCGCTGGTGCAGCCGGGCGTCTTCCGCCTCCAGCAGCGACGCCACCTGCTTCGCCGTCTCCAAGTCCCGTAGTTGCTCGACGCGCGTCATGACTACCTGGCAGGTGCTACAAACCACTGCCTACCGCAAGGACTTTCTCGTCCACCGTCGGTGGCGACAGCTTCCACCGCCCCGCCAGCTCGCAGCCTTCCAGGAAGAGGGACAGCTCGCTCACCGTCAGCTCCACCGCCCGCGCACCCTCTTCGCACCAGGGCCGGGCGAAGCGGCCCCGGAAGAGCCGCTTGGTGAGAAGCACCAGGCCCGTGCCGTCGAAGTGCAGCACCTTGGCCCGGCGCCGGCACCGGCCCACGAAGAGAAAGACGTCGCCATTGAGCACCTGTCCGCCCAACTGCTGCTCCACCAGCGCGCTCAGCCCGTCGAAGCCCCGGCGCATGTCCACCGGAGCCGCATACGCGAAGACGCGCACCACGCGCGTGAGCGTCAGCACCCCAGCAGCCCCACGAACTGGACGGCGCTCTCCACGCTGAGGCCTTCGACTCGCCAGCCGCTCGGCGACACCAGCGCCACCTGCTGCAACCCCGCCCGTGCGGCTGCGGCGGGTCGCTCGCTGACTCGCACTGGCACCAGGGCCGCGCTCTTCTCGGCGGGCTTCGAGCTGCGGTGCCCCGCGGGGCGTCCCTTTCGCCACTCGTACAGCGTCGGCCCGGACACGCCCAGCTTCTGCGCCGCGTCCGTCACCGTCCCACCCGCCGCCACGAGGTGCTCGGCATAGCGCACTGCGAAGGCGCGCAGCGCCTCGGGGAACGGCAACGAACCACTGCGCCGTCCGGCCTTCAGTCGCTGCGCCTCCTGCCGGAACTGCTCCAACTCCTTCTCCAACTCCATGGCTCACCTCCTGGTGGGTGGCCAATGGAGGTCTCACGAGACGCCGGAGCCCATCGCGACGGGGCACGGCGAACACTTACCCTGAGCCCACTTTGACAATGTGAGTGGGCGCGTCCGAATCAAGCATTTCAGTGCGCAAGGTGACTCGGTAGCTACATTGACTCCTGGGAGAGCCACGATTTTGTGGCTCTCCCGTGCTTTATGTGAAGCAGGGGTGCGTGCCTCGCGCAGCCACTGCTCAAAGGTGGCGCAGGACGTGGCCGGCTCGGCACCGCGCGTGACGCCACGCTCGCGCACCAGTTCACCGTAGCGACGTGCCAGCCCAACCACGCGGGCAGCTTCCTTCTCCTGTTCGATGCGAGCCAGCATGCTGGCCTCGCTCGGGGTGAGCGCGGACTGCGGCTGGATGCAGCGCCAGGCCAGTTGCTTCGGCGAGGGGAGGCTTTCGCGGGTGCCGGGGCCATGCGGCGCGTCTGAAGCCAGCGATGGACCGTTGCGAGGTACCGCGAAAGCCCTTGGCGCGAATCTCCCGCCAAGAGGTGAGCGCGTTCTCGCAGCCAGCCGCGTGTCTCTGCGCGAGGGACTTGAGAAACGGATTGGGGGGCCAGCAATTGGGAGGTCCCTCAACGGGCGGGCCGATGTGGCGCGGCGTAACGGCCACCAACTGCACGTCATCGTCGTGGGGCCCAGCCTGGGCGCGTCGACAGCGACCCCTCAACCCGCCGCGCCTGGGCAAGGTCGACTCTCGCAATGCCTACCAGGAGCGTCTCTTCACCGGGTGCACCAACTACCAGTTCCGCGGGGACCGGGCCTGCCTCACCTGCGGCAGATGACGCGCCAGGGTGCCCCCGTCCAGGGCGTGCCCCTCCAGTTCCACGCCGCTCCGGCCAGAGACGCCGGAGGGGCCCACTGAGCACATGAGGGAACGAGGGAAAAGAAAAAGCCCAGCAACCCGTTGAGATTGCTGGGCTTCCTCTACCGAGGAGTACGGGACTTGAACCCGTAAACGAGGGGTACCCCAAACCCGCGACGGAAATCCTGCCGGCGCCGGCCTTCTATTACGCCGAGGACTACCACCAGCAGTACCTGCAGAAGAACCCGGACGGATACTGCGGCGTCGGGGGCACGGGCGTCAGTTGCCCGATTGGCGTGGGCATCAGCGCCTGACGTGAAGCACCGGGGTCCGTGTCCCTGCGACACCGGGCCCTCCCGCTATTCAATGCTCCTCCCCTCGTCAAGGGGCGCGCCGCGCCGTGGTGCCCGACCTCCGCGCGGCAATGGCACTGGCGGAGGCGGGAGCGGGCGTGACGGTGCTGCCCCGCTACCTGTGCGCGGGCCCGCTCCAGCGCGGCTCGCAGGTGGAGCTGATGCGGCCCGCTCAGCCCGTGCGCAACCGCATCCACCTGGCCACGCGCGAGGCGCGAAGCCGGGCGCCCCGCATCCGGGCCGCTGTGGAGCTGCTGCTGCGCTCGGCCCCGGGGTGGTGTGAGGCCTTTCGTCGCGGCGGACGCATGCAGTCCGAGGACAGACGGCGCAGCACCGTGCGCATGGCCACGGACCGGCGGCAGGGCGAAGAGCGTCCAACCCGCGACGCGAGCCTTTTTCCGTCCCAGACCCGAGGAGTTTCAATCCATGAAGCAGTACCTGAAGCGGTGGCTGTCGGTGGTGTGCGTGGGAGCTTTCACGGTGGCCGTGCCCGCCTGGGCGGATGCGCCCACCCCCGTCGACTGTGGCACGGTGGAGTGCGAGGGCATCCGGGAGACGCGGGCCCTGGGCGTCGCGGAGCTGTCGTACTTCCAGGAGACGGACGTGTTCACCCAGGACATGGGCGTGCTCACGTCCTACGGGAACTTCGCACCCCCGCCCTGCGCGAACGGGACGCGTGCACCCCTGCCGGGGCCGGGATGGGTGTCGGGGTGCAACTTCTCCTACAGGATCGCGAGCATCACCCCACATCCCAACCCGACCTTCGTCGCGGTGGCGCAGGGCGCTCCGGGGACACCCGCCGCGGGCCTCACGCTCCAGTTCGCCACCCACCCGGTTTCCGGCTTCCTCTTCTGGCTGGAGCGCAACGGTGTGCGCCGGTATGTGGACGCGGCGGAGTGCCTTCCTCCACAGTCGTTCAGCTGTGACGCCCAGCTGCGAGAAGGGACGATGGGAATCCGGGCGCTGTTCACGTCCGAGCGGTCGTACTTCCAGGAGAAGGACCACTACTCCAACAACTACGCGCTGATTGGCTTCTCACCGCCGGGGTGCGCGGATGGTACCCGGGCGCCCGTGCCCGATGCGTCATGGGTGGGGGGCTGCAAGTTCATCTACCGCGCGGACGTGGCAGGCCCCTTCAGCGTCACCCTCACCGCACGCGCCGTGGCGGGCTCCGTTCAAGGCACCGTCGTAACCATGT
This sequence comes from Pyxidicoccus caerfyrddinensis, assembly GCF_010894405.1. GTDB lineage: Bacteria > Myxococcota > Myxococcia > Myxococcales > Myxococcaceae > Myxococcus > Myxococcus caerfyrddinensis. The sequence continues at coordinate 8,605 of NZ_JAAIYA010000026.1, read as the reverse complement.
CGAACCAGGGCGTGTTGTCCGTCACGCCCGTCTACGACTCCATTTGCAGATAGGCGGAAGGCCCGAAGGGACGCGGTTCCATGGGCAGCAACGCCCAGGAGGACGGTGCCCGCGAGGAGCGGGCACCCCGGAGTCATCGACGCGCCAGGGGGCTACCGCGCCATCTCTCAGTAGAGGTACTGCAGCCCGGTGATGTCGGAGCTGGTGAACTCGCCGTTCGTATCGGGCGGATAGCAGGTGTTCATGATCGACCCTCCCGGCGTGGCCGGCGGCGTCCCGGGGATGATGATGGCGCCGACGCCAGCGGTGCCTTCGCTGGTGGGCTCGCCGCCGCAACTGATGGACCGATCGTAGTAGTCCGTGTGGCGGAGACCGATCGTGTGGCCAAGCGCGTGGGTGACGACGTGCTCGTTCACGTCGGTGCTGTAGCTGTTCAGCCCGGTGCCGATGGTGATGGTCCCGTAGGGGCGGCCGCCCGAGGGGTATCCAGCAGAGTGGCCGGTGCCGGCCATGGTCGTCGCGGTAATGTTCGCGGTGCAGCCGGTGGTCGGCCCCCGCACGAAGGTAATCCTGAGCCCCAGGGAATTGTAGTTGGCGAGTGCCAGATCGAGTCCCTGGCTGAGGCTGATGTAGCTGTTGAACGTGGAGGTGGGGTTGACGCAGATCTTCGTCACGGAGGTGCCGACGAGATTGGTCGTCCTGACCAGCTCCGCGCTCCCCTCGCCGGGCTGGAGCATCTCCTGGGACGCCTCGAGGGGCACCTGAGCGTCGCGGCCCACGTACACGGCACCGTCGACGACCCTGATGTCGTCGGCCGGAAACCCGGCCTCGATCAGGTTGGCGATGGTCTCCTTGTTCTCGATTTGCGGGTCGGTACCGCAGCCGGTCAGCAATGCGCCACAGCTCATCCCGAGGCCTGCCGCTCGCTTGAACATGGTCGTTCCCCTTTTCATCCTGAAGCGGTTCTTCCCGCAGCCCCGGCATGGGAGCGTCGGGACAGACAATATGACTTCAAGGGCATTCTTCCTGTAAATACCAGCAAGTCATGATTACGCAGCGTCGTAATCCTCATGTCATTCACCAGCGGAGGCTCGCTTCACCCGCGCAGCAGCGGCACCCACAGGGTGTCGAAGTACTCGGGGGTGACGACGCGCCGGTCCACCGGCCAGGAGCACAAGTCGGGCGCTGGAGCAGCTGGCTATGGACTGTCGTCTCGCTCCGCAGGGCCGGAGGTGGCAGGGCGTTGCCGAATCATGACGGGGATGTAGCACGCGCCTCGGTACTCAACGCCGCCCCAATAATCATCACAGTCCTTCACGTCCGCAGGCAGCTTCGTCCAACAACCGTCGTTGATGGCGACCTGCACCTTGCCGGGACAACGGCCTTTGCCGTCCGGGCGCCGCTGCCCTGAGAAGGGTTTCGGTGGCACGTCGACCGCGATGGATGACCACACGGAGGGGGCTCGCTCGCGCGCCACCGGCGCCGTCAGTGCGGAGTCCCCCACGGCCACGGTGCCGGCATCCTTTGCCTCTTCCTGCTCCGCGAGGTGGGACGTCGCGGGCTCCTCAAAGCGACTCACGCTCAGCAGCCCCCCGGCGCTCAGCGCCAGTGCGCCTCCGAGGCCGGCGGCCGCGAACCAGGGCCTCCTCCTCATGCGAGGAGGACGCCGCACCGTGACACGCTGAGGGATGGGAAAGAGGCCCGCGGGCCGCGGCTCTTCTCCCGTGAAGAGAGGCACCTCCGCCTCGCGTCCCGCGCTGCGCGCTGCCTGCTCGAGCGCTTCCGCCACCTCCCGCGCGCTCCCTCGCGCCTCGGGGCGGGGCGAGAGCATCCGGGACACCAGGGCGCTCAGTTCCGGTATGCAGCGGGGGTTGCAGACTCGCGCCGTCCAGTCCTCCAACTCCTCGGGGCGCCAGAGCCAGGCATCCTCATCATCCGGGTGCGCCGACGGTGGGTACTTCTCGGTGACCAGTCGAAAGGCCGTGACACCCAGGGCGAAGAGGTCATCCGCGGGCCCGGGCGGATACGCGACCGCAGGAGGCTTGCGGGAGCCGAGCACGAAGCTCCACGCCTCGGGCGAACGATAGAATGGGGTACCGGGAGGAAAGGGCTGCCAGGTGAGCGTGGCGGCCCCCAGGTGGTGTCCGGAGCCGAAGTCCAGGAGGAAGGGCTGCGCGTCTGCGAGCCGGACGCGGACGTTGTCACCCTTCACATCGCGGTGGAGGCCTCCGACCGCATGGGTGGCGGCCAACGCTCGAGCCAGTCGGGCAAGAAGCTGAAGCACCTGACGTGAAGACGGGCGCTGAGCCTGGGACCACGCATAGAGCGGCAGGCCCTCCACCCAATCCATGACGAGCCAGGCGAAGGACACGCCCTCCCGGGGCTGCCAGTGACCATTGTCTATCAGGCGGGGGACGGCGGGGTGGCGGATGCGCGAGAGCAGCTCGGCCTCACGCGCGAAGCGCGCATCCCCCGGGTACAGGGCCAGCTTGAGGGCCACGGCGTCCGCGTCCTGCGGCTCGGCGGGCACGGCGCGGTAGACGACGCCGTAGGCGCCCCGACCGCGCTGCTCCAGCAGACGCCACGGGCCCAGTCGCGTCCCAGGGGGCAGGCTTGCCGGATTGAGGTCGTCAGACTCCATGAGGTTCCTCGTGAGGCGGTCCGCACCGCGCACGAGGAGCCTACTCGCGAGGTAGTTGGACTCCAACGCCATCCAGCAGGTGGACGACAGCCACCGTGTCGACCCTCCAAAGCGCCCGCTCCACGTCCGGCACCCGCCGCTCGAAACGTCTGCGGGCCGAGATGTGCCCAAAGAGTGCTGCACGTGACCTGCCCCGGGTCGAGGCCCTTCGGGCGGCCTCTGGCGTCCCGCCGGGACGCGCGCGTTCCTCCGCGCGCTACTCTGGCCGGACTCGTGAACAGGCGGGCGCGTCACGGGTATCCTGCATCCACGGGTCGGACGACAGACTTCTTCTCGGCGGGGGCCGAACCGATGAACTTCAGCCTCATGGATTTGTGGAACCACACGGGCATGTTCGCCCATGCGGTCCTGGTGTTGCTCGCCCTGGGAAGCGCTTGGGCCCTGCTGGGCTTCTCGGTGTCGTGGGGCCGCGCGCGAATCGAACGGCGTGGGACGGCGGGGGCCTCCGGCGCCGCGGCCGTCGCGTGGGCGGGGGCCATGTGCCCGGCTCACGCGATGCCAGCGCGGGGGACGTGCACGCGCTGCGGAGCGTTTGTCTGCGCGGAGTGCCCGATGGGGCAGCGGTGTCAGCCCTGTCTGGAGCGCATCCAGGGGGATGGCGGAGGAGCGGTGGTCGCTCCCGGCCTCTCGCTGGCCACCCTGGGAGGACTGAGCTTCTTCATGATGCTCGTGGGGTTTGCCCGGGTGTTCGGGAAAGGCGGAGCCATCTCCACTGACAGCGTGGACCTGCTGGGAGTCGTCCCGCTCGGCCTGCCACTGTTGGGCAGCCTGTTGATGACCGTCGCGGGCATCCAGATGGCCAGGAACCGGAGCTATGGGCTGGCCATTGCCGGAGCGGTGCTGGCCATCATCCCCGTCACCAACGCGTGCTGTGGCATCTCGGCGGGGGTGGGCATCTGGTCGCTGGTCGTCCTCCGCCGGGCGGACGTGAAGGCCGTGTTCGCCGCGGAGCGGGAGGAAGCAGAAGAAGACGCCCGATGACCCCACGGCGGTCTGGTTTCTCGTCGAAGTGCTCGAGCGGCTCACGGAGGCCGATGCGGTCGCGACGCCGATGTCTGCCATCAACTCCCTGCGCAGCGGTACGTCCGCGAGGCGCGGGAGCGAACTGGCGCTGACGGCCCCAAGCAGTCTTTGTCAGCGTTCCTCAGCGCGCGCCCTTGCATACGGCGTATTTCCCAGGCGTCCGGCGCGCGGCGACTCCCAGCCTGTAAGTGTTTGAACTCATGGGGCATCACCCAAGACCGAGGCAATGCACTGGGAGGGGCCCGCTGATTCTTCTGCATCATTCTCCACCTGGCCCGCTCATCCCTATGGGAGGTGGCTGGGCCCGCACTACGTCCTGACACCGCCTCCAGCAGGCAAAGAAACCAGCGGCTGCGGCCCATCGCCGCCGCATGGGCCATGGACGTCACCGGCCTGGAGCCCCGCAGGAGCAAGCGGGATTGCGTGCTTGAGTTTGTTTGGCGGCAGGGGCAAGGATGCGCGGCACCGGCCCTTGCGGAATCTGGAAGTTTGCATTTTCTCGCAGACCGGTATTCGCGCCCTCGCCATGACCAGCCTCTTTGCTTGCCTTGGCAGGGCCTCGCTCCGAGGGGGCAATCCATGAGACGTCCTTTCCCAGTCATCTTCCCATCCATCCTGTTGCTGCTGGCGTGCGCGGCGTGCGGCCCTTCCGGCTTCGAGACAGACTGCGCTCCGGGCGGTTCATCTTGTGAGACTTCAAGCGCGGCGCTGGGCGCCGCGCAGTGGGTCACCACCGGCAGCGCGCTCCAGACGCGGAGCAGCGGCAAGGCCACGCAGCTTGCCTCCGGCCTGGTGCTCGTCACCGGCGGCAACAGCGCGGGCGCGGTCCAGTCGAGCGCGGAGCTGTACAACCCGGCCACCGGCACCTGGGCCGCGACAGGCAGCATGAGCTCGGTGCGCACGGGCCACACCGCCACGCTGCTGCGCACGGGCAAGGTCCTCGTGGCCAATGGCTACGCGGGCGGCGGCGCGGGCGTCTATCTTACCAGCGCGGAGCTGTATGACCCGACCACCGGCACCTGGTCCGCCACGGGCACTGTCCCCCAGCCACGGGCCGGGGGCACGAACACGCTGCTGTCTTCGGGCAAGGTGCTCATCACCGGGGGCGCCGGAGCCACCGGTCCCATCGGGACGGTGGCCCTGTATGACCCCGCCACCGGAGCCTGGACGGCCGGCGGCATGAACCTGGTGCGAGACAGGCACGCGGCCACGCTGCTCGCTTCGGGCAAGGTGCTCGTCACCGGGGGCCAGGGCCGGCTCTCCTCGACGAACACCTCGGAGCTGTACGACCCGGCCACCAACACCTGGACCCTGGGCCCGAGCATGGGCGCCGTGCGCAATGCGCATACGGCCACGCTGCTGCGCTCGGGCAAGGTGCTCGTCGCGGGTGGCAATGGCTCGGGCGGCACCCTGTCGAGCGCGGAGCTGTATGACCCGGCCACCGGCACCTGGTCCGCGACCGGCGCCATGACGCAGCCCCGCTGGGGCCACTCCGCCGCGCTGCTGGCCTCGGGAAAGGTGCTGGTCTTCGACAACTCCGGCACCTCCGAGCTGTACGACCCGGCCACGGGAACGTGGAGCGCCACCGTCAGCATGCTCGCGGGCCGCACCAACCCCGCCACCACCGTGCTGCGCTCCGGGCAGGTGCTGGCCGCCGGCGGCACCACCGCCTCGGGCGAGGTGGCCACCGCCGAGCTCTACGAAGCGGGCGCCTTCACCTGGAGCCGCGCCGCGCCGCTCATCACGGGCCGGTACGACCACAGCGCCACCGTCCTGCCGTCCGGCACGCTGCTCGTGGCCGGCGGCAACGACGCGAGCGGCCCGCTCGCCAGCGCGGAGCTGTATGACCCGGCCACCAACACCTGGTCCACGGCGGGCAGCATGACTCAGGCCCGCGCGGGGCACGTCGCCGTCCTGCTGACCTCCGGCAAGGTGCTCGTCATGGGCGGCATCGCCAGCGGCAGCCCCGTCAGCGCGGAGCTGTATGACCCGGCCACGGGGACGTGGACCTCCACCGGCAGCCTCTCCGCGGTGCGCACCGGCTTCACGGCGACCCTGCTGACCTCCGGCCAGGTGCTCGTTACGGGAGGCCGGGGCAACGGCGGCGTCTACCAGACCAGCTCCGAGCTCTACGACCCGGCCACCGGCACGTGGTCCGCCACGGGCAGCCTCGCCACGGGCCGCATGAACCACTCCGCCGTGCTGCTGGGCAACGGGCAGGTGCTCGTCACCGGAGGCTTCTACTACGTCTTCACCTCCATCACCCGGCTTGCGAGCGCGGAGCTGTACACCCCCGCCACCGGCACCTGGTCCACCACGGGCAGCCTCGCCACGTCCCGCAGCGAGCACCTCTCGCTCCTGCTGCCCTCGGGCAAGGCGCTGGCCGTCGGAGGCCTGTCCGGCACCGGCAACTCCATGGGCCACTTCTCGGTCGCCGCGGCCGAGTCCTTCACGGCCGGCACCATGTCGTCCGCGGGCACGATGAGCACCCCGCGTCATGGCCACGCCGTCGCCGCGCTGCCGTCGGGCGCGGTGCTGGTGGCCGGGGGTGTGAACAAGATTGGCGGAAGCAGCACGACGCTCCTGCTGTCCAGCGCGGACCTGTACGAGCCGGGCACCGGCACCTGGAACACCACGGCCAGCATGCTGGCGGTGCGCAACCACTTCACCACCAGCACCCTGCCGTCGGGCCAGGTGCTCGCGGTGGGCGGCACCGACAGCTCGGGCCCGGCGCTCGCATCCGCGGAGCTCTACTCCCCGTGACGTGAGCGGGCGGCGGCGCGGGCTTCCGGCTCGCGCCGTCGCTGTCATCCTCCCGGATGTCGGGGAGGGCCGCCGGCGGTCTCCTTGCATCAGCGGGGGCGTCGCGGTGGAGCGCGCTCACCGCAGCGCGAAGCGCCGCCGGTACGCATCGGGTGTCAGGCCCGTGCGCGCCTTGAAGCGGCGGCGGAACGCGGTGGTGTCCGCGTAGCCCACGGACTGGGAGATGTCCTCCACGGTGCGCGGGGTGGTCTCCAGCAGGCGTCGGGCGGCCTCGACTCGCAGGCGCTGGACATAGTCCAGGGGCGTGTCGCCAGTGGCCTTGCGGAAGCGGCGCAGCAGGGTCCTCTCCCCCAGGCTCGCGGCGCTGGCTGCCCCCGCCAGCGTCACCGGCCCTTCCAGGTTGGACTCCAGCCACTCCTGCGCGCGCAGCACGGCGGCGTCTCCGTGGTCCCGGGGCGCGGCATGCACCGCGTAGGGCGCCTGGAACCTGCGGCCGGGCTCCACCAGGAGCATCTTGGCGCAGAGCGCGGCCAGCTCCGGTGAGGCCTGCTTCGAGACCAGATGAAGACAGAGGTCCAGGTAGGCGGTGACTCCGCCCGCGGTGAGCACGTCGCCGAGGTCCACCAGGAGCAGCTCGGGCTTGAGCGACACGCGCGGATAGCTCGCCACGAAGCGCTGGGCGAGGCCCCAGTGGGTGGTGGCCTCCCGCTCCTGCCGGGCCCCCGTCCTGGGTATTCATTGCATCGCCGCCCCATCCGGCCGGCGCACTTGGAGGAGCGCCCCATGGAGAAGACCCTGGAGAACACCGCGCTGCTGCTCATCGACATCCAGAATGACTACTTCCCGGGAGGGCGGTTCGAGCTGGACCGCTCCGACGCCGCGGCGGTCCAGGCCCGAGCGGCCCTGGACTTCTTCCGGGAGCGAAACCTGCCGGTCATCCACGTGCAGCACATCTCGATGCAGCCGGGGGCGACGTTCTTCCTCCCGGGGACGCCGGGCGCGGAGATTCATCCCCGGGTCGAGCCTCGGCCGGGTGAGGCGGTGGTGCGCAAGCACTTCCCCAACAGCTTCCGGGAGACGGACCTCCAGGAGCGCCTGCGGGCGCTGGGCGTGAAGCGCCTGGTGGTGACGGGCATGATGACGCTCATGTGCGTAGACGCCACGGTGCGCGCGGCGGCGGACCTGGGCTACGCCGTCACGGTGCTCCACGATGCGTGCGCGGCCCGGAGCCTGGAACACAACGGCCAGGCCGTGCCCGCGCCACAGGTCCACGCCGCGTTCCTCGCCGCGCTCGGCATGGCCTATGCCCAGGTGGTCTCCACCGCCGACTTCGTGGCCCAGGCCGGACACTGACCTCTGGAGCCGAGCCTCCCGGAAATGAGCGGCAACCCTCAATGAGGATCTTCGGCGGCTTCTTCGTCGCTGATGAATTCGCCGTTTTGCATGTGGCCGCGCTCTTCAAGGCGATAGTAGGCACTTTTGTCTTTCGCCATCGTGCCGTCCTTTCCGACCAATTCGAATGTTCCGGGATCGGCACCTTCAATGAGTCTACCAACGCCATATACAGATTTGCCGTCCGTCCCGTAATAAGAGCCAAGAAGCCGGAATCTTGAAACGTCGACACCAGGCAAGACGCTGGCGCCGTAGAACACCTTGTTCTTGTCTTTCGACCAATACGAAGCTTCGGTCAAAATCGAAAAACTGTCTCGGTCGGCATCCGGGAGCTTTTGCGCATGGAAGTAGATGCCGTGTTTATCTTCACCGTACCCATGATTGCCCTCTTTCATTTCCTTGAATGTCTCGGCGTCAGCCCCGGTCACTTCGGACAAGCCGATTCCCGCCGCATGATAAAAGACTTTTCCATTCTTGACTTCGTAGCTGTTTCTAAAAATGAGGGCGAGAAATCCGCCTGAGAAAAATAGAACGACGACACCAGCAAGGATGCCCACGCCGATAGAGATTAAAACGATCTTGGTCAGGCTCATGGGGGCCTAGAGCACCGATCAGGTTTCGGCCCGAGGAAAGTCGAACACTTGCGAGAGCGATCGACGCGGGCTGTCGCCGCGTGATCAGGTCGCCACCTCACGGAGGTGGCGCATGGAACGCTGGAAGCCGGCT
>NZ_JAAIYA010000025.1 GCF_010894405.1 Pyxidicoccus caerfyrddinensis | reverse complement strand
TGGGCAGCACGGGCGGCGGGTTGGGCGGGGCAGCACGGGGTTGGGCAGCAAGGCGGTACGGGGCAGTACGGGCGGCGGGTTGGGCGGGCAGCACGAGCGGTGAGTAGTACGGGCGGCGGGTTGGTCGGGGCAGCACGGGGCAGTACGGGCGGGTTGGTCGGGGCAGTACGGGCGGGTTGGGCGGAGCAGTACGGCGGTACGGGGCAGCACGGGCGGCGGGTTGGTCGGGCAGCACGGCAGCACGGCAGCACAAGGCGGCGGGCAGGTCGGGGCAGCACGCAGCACGGCAGGACAGAGCACCAAGGCAGTCTGAGCGGGTGAATTCACCCTGCTCCAGTCGGACGGCTCGGGCGTGAGGGATGGGGAAGGTGGAGCCGGTCCTCAGCGGAGGAGTGCTTTCGCGAGGACCGGTTTGCCTCAGCACCGCTCCAAGGCATTCAGCATCCAGTCATCCGCTTCGCCCAGGGGGCCCTGGACACGCGGGTGGGTCGCCCTGCCTGGGGGGCGTGGGAGCACATCGCGACTTGCGCCCGGGCTCGGGTCCGCGTAGCGATGACACCCCGTGAAGCTCTCCCTCGCCACGCGCATCTTCCTGGGTTACGCGGTGGTGCTCATCACCTTCGGGATGGTGTCGCTCTTCAGCGTGACGGAGCTGCACCGCAACCGCCTGGAGATCCGCCTCGTCAGCCAGGGCTACCTCCAGCTGTCGCAGGACGCCGCGGAGCTGGAGACCTTCCACACCACGCAGGAGAAGGACACCGAGCGGATGCTCGATGAGAGCAGCGTGGAGGCCCGGCGCGCCTACATCCGCCTCGCGCGCCTCTACTTCCCGCCCCTCATGTCCCAGCGGCTGACGGACGCCCAGGTCAAGGCACGCGAGGTGCTCGCCTTCGCCCCCGCCAGCGAGGCCCCCTTCATCCTCGGACTGGAGAACCGCTTCGGCGAAATCCACGCGCGCTACCGCGACTACGGCCGCGCCGCCGAGACCGTGTTCTCCGCGCTGTCCACCGCGTCCCCGGACCGCGAGGAAGTAGCCCGCGCCACCAAGGAATTGCGCCAGCTGGAGACCTCCATCGGCCGCGAGATTCGCGTCTTGCGCGCCGCGCTCGCCAACCGCATCCGCGAGCGCGTGGACGGCGCCGAGGAGCGCGAGCGCACCACCGGCCTGTTCATCATCGGCTTCTCACTGGCGGCCACCATCGTGGGCCTGGGCGTCATCGCCTGGTCGGCCCGCACGCTGCGCCCGGTGCGCACCCTCATCGAGGGCGTGTCCCGCATCGGCCGCGGCGACTACAACGCCCAGCTCGGCGTGCGCGGCGACGACGAGGTGGCCGTGCTCGCCCGCGAGTTCGACCAGATGGCCCGCTCGCTCCAGGCCCGCGAGGCCCAGCTCAAGGCCCAGGCCGAGGCCCTCATGCGCGCCGAGCAGCTCGCCGCCGTGGGCCGCATCTCCGCCCAGATCGTCCACGAGGTGCGCAACCCCCTCTCCTCCATCGGCCTCAACGTGGAGCTGCTCCAGGACGGCCTGGAGCGCGCCAGCTTCGCGTCGAAGGAGGACTCCACCGAGGTGAAGGAGCTGCTCTCCGCCGTCACCCACGAGGTGGACCGCCTGGCGGACGTCACCGAGCAGTACCTGCGCATGGCCCGCCCTCCCCGGCCGGATTTGGACCCGCGCGACGTCACCGCCGTGCTGGACGGCGTGCTCGACTTCACCCGCGAGGAATTGGAGCGCGCCGGGGTGGAGGTGGTGCGCGACTTCGACAAGGACACGCCCGCCGTGCTCGCGGACGAGGGCCAGCTGCGCCAGGTGTTCCTCAACCTGCTGCGCAACAGCCGCGAAGCCATGCCCGAAGGCGGCAGGCTCACCGTGGCCACCCGCCCCCTGGAGCACGACGTGGAGGTCCATGTGAGCGACACCGGCCAGGGCATGACGGAGGACGTGCGGCGTCACCTCTTCGAGCCCTTCTTCACCACCAAGGAGGGCGGCACCGGGCTGGGACTCGCGGTGAGCCAGCAGATCCTCCAGGCCCACGGGGGCTCGCTCTCCTGCCAGAGTATTCCCGGCCAGGGCACCTCCTTCGTGTTAAGGCTCCCACGCGCATGAGCTTCAATTCGTACCGGGACGAGCTGCCCTCGGGGCTGCGCGTCGTCACTGTCGAGACGCCCCACCTCCACACCGCCCTGCTCGCCATCTACGTGCGGACGGGCAGCCGCCATGAGACGCCCGCCAACAACGGCGTCAGCCACTACCTGGAGCACCTCTTCTTCCGCGGCAGCGAAGGCTGGCCGGACACGGTGAAGATGAACGCGGCCGTCGAGGAAGTCGGCGGCAACCTCAACGGCGTCACCACCCGCGACCACGGGTACTACTACACGCCCATCCACCCCGCGCACCTGCGCGTGGGCATGGACATCCTCGGTGACATGCTCACCCGCCCCCGCCTCACCGACATGGAGGTGGAGCGGCAGATCATCCTCGAGGAGATGCTCGACGAGGTGGACGAGAAGGGTCGCGACATCGACCTGGACAATCTCTCCCAGCAGCTGCTCTTCCCGAGCCACCCGCTGGCCATGAAGATTGCCGGCACCCGCGAGTCCGTCTCCGCCCTCACCCACGCCCAGGTGCTGGAGCACTTCGCGCGGCACTACGTCGCCGGCAACCTCGTCGTCACCGCCGCGGGGCGCGTCAATCGCCAGGAGGTCCTGGAGATGACCGAGCGCGCCTTCGCGCGGCTGCCGCGAGGCCCCGTCAGCACGGAGCTCGCCCCGCCCTCCACGCCGCCCGGCCCCACGCTGCACTTCGTGGCGCACGACGAGTCGCAGACGGAGTTCCGCATCAACTTCCGCACCGTGCCGGACCGGCATGACGACCAGCCCGCCCTGCAGATCATCCGGCGCCTGCTGGATGACGGGCTGTCTTCACGGCTGCCGTTCGAAATCGTGGAGCGGCGCGGGCTGGCGTACTCCGTCCACGCGTCGCTGGACACGTACCACGACGCGGGCGTGTTCGAGATTGAGGCGGCCAGCGCCCCGGAGAAGGCGGCGCAGGTGGTGGCCGAGGCCTTCCGCGTGCTGGGCGCCCTCTGCGACACCGAGGTGGGCGAAGAGGAGCTGTCGCGCGCCAAGCGGCGGCACCGCATGCTGCTGGAGTTCGCGCAGGACTCGCCGGGCGAGCTGGCCGGCTGGTTCGGCGTGAATGAGATCTTCAACGCGCCCGAGTCCTTCGGCCACCGCGCCGACCTGGTGGACGCGCAGTCCGCCGCGCGCGTGCGCGAGGTGGCCCGGCGCTACTTCAACCGTGAAAACCTCACGGTGGTGGCGGTGGGCCAGCGCAAGGGCCTGAAGGCCCTGGAGCGCGTGGTGGCGGAGGCCCCCGGGCTGCCGGCGCCGGAGGCTCCCGTGCTGGCCGCCGTCAGCGGCCTCCGCGGATGATGACGGGGCCCGTGGGGCGCTTCTTCGGCTTCGGAGCGAGCGCCACCAGGGCCTTCTGCGTGCGGAGGTACTCCTCGTTGTCGGGGCTGCGCTTCAGCGCCTCCTCGATGAGCTTCATCCCCTGGGGCACCTTCGTCTGCAGCGTCGCGTAGAGGCCGGCGAGCTGCGCCTTCTCCTCCAGTGACGCCTCGCCCAGCGTGAGCAGCCGCTCCAGGGAGAGCTGGGCGTCCGACTTCCGGTCCGCCTTCAGGTGCATCTGCGCCATGCGCGAGTGCGCGGGCGCGAAGCGGGGCTCCGCCGACAGGGCGAAGCGGTAGCTCTCCTCGGCGCCGCGGCGGTCGCCCTGGTCCTCGAACACGCGCCCGCGCACGTACAGGGCCCGCGCCATGCGGGGCCGCAGCTGCAGCGCCCGGTCCACCAGCCCCTGCGCGTCCGCGCGGCGCCCCTGCACCAGCGTGGCTTCCGCGAGCCACGCCAGGGCCTCGGCATTCTGGGGCTCGGTCTCCACCAGCTTCTTCAGGGCGACCTCGGCCTCCGCGGGGCGCCCCAGCACCAGCAGCACGCGCGCGCGCAGGGTGACGACGTCCGTGCGCGCCGACTCCGGCGCCTGCACGGCGCCCAGGTCCGCCTCCGCCATCTCCGGGAAGCCGCTGTTGAGGAAGTAGCGCGCGCGCAACAGGCGCGCGGACGTCAGCGCCGGGTCCTCCTGGAGCAGCCGGTCCATCAGGTTGGCCGCCAGCAGCTCCTCGCCCTTGATGAGGAGGACCTCGGCCTCCACGGACTTGGCCTCGGCGTCGTCCGGGCTCTCGCGGAGGATGCCCTCCAGCGTCTTGAAGGCGGCTTCAATCTGCCCCTCGCGCGCCTGGATGCGGGCGAGCCGGAGCACGTCCGCGTCCGGCAGCGAGCCCGAGTCGCGCAGGCGGACGAGGGCGGCGAGGGCGTCCTGGGTGTGGCCGTCCAGGAGGTACAGGTCGGCCAGCTCGCGCTGAATCGACGGGTCGTCCCCGACGAGGGACTTCGCCTGCTTGAGCGCCAGGATGGCGGCGCCCTCGTTGCCCGCCATCCGGTGGGCGCGGGCCATGAGCAGCAGCGGCTCGGCGCTCTCCGGCGCGGCGCTGGCGGCCCGACGCAGGGCCGAGAGGGCCTGGTTGGGCTCATTCTTGTCCAGGTACGTACGGCCCTCGGCAAGGGCCATCTGGGCCTGTTGGGCACGGTTCTGGACTGCTGCCACCTCCGGCTCCTTGCAAGCAAGCGGGAGGAGGAGCGCCAGGGTCCAGGGACGGATCGAAAAAAGCCGGGGCATCGCTGAGAGCGAGGGTACCGGATGTTATCCTCCCCCGTCGATGGACCCATTCGTTCGGCGCCTCGTGGAGAGGCTCCATGATCCCAGCAAGCCCCTGTCGAGAAATCGGCACTTCCACACGTTCGACACCCCCGAGGGGCGTCTTGCGCTGAAGGTATTCCGCCGGCTCCGTAGCCTGCGCAACGATATCCTCGCCTGTCAGGCCGAGGGCCGCCGCGCCCGAATCTCCCGCCACGTCAGTCCAGCAGGTGACTACCGCATCGAGCTGCTCATGGACCGAGTGTCCGGTCGCCGGGTGTCCATGCTCCAGGCGGCGGAGTTCGAGATGCTCGCCGCCATGCCCGGCGTCCGCGAGGCGCTGGAGATTCTCGACGTGGCGGCGTAGCGCCTAGGCCTCGGCGGCGTACGGCGGCGCGGGCTCGTACTGGATGTAGCGCTGGACCTGCCGCGCGAAGGCCGGCTCCCAGAGCTGCCCCACCAGCCACAGCGACATGTCGATGCCCGCGGACACTCCCGCCGCGGAGACGACATTGCCGTCCCGGACGTAGCGGATGCCGTCGAGCACGGTGACGTCGCCCCGGGCGCGCAGCTCCTCGATGGCGCTCCAGTGCGTCGTCATCCGGCGCCCCTTCGCGAGCCCCGCCGCGTGCAGCAGGAAGGCGCCGGTGCAGACGCTGGTGTTCCACTTCGCCTCGGCGCCCTTCGCACGGAGCCACCCGAGCATCCCCTCGTCGTGCATCTCCCGCTTGCGGCCCTCGCCTCCCGGCGCGAGGACCACGTCCAGGCGCGGGGCCTCCGCGAAGCTCGCGTGGGGGATGACGCGCAGGCCCTTGGCGCTGCGGATGGGGGTGGTGTCCTTCGCGTAGGTGCGGACGTCGATATTGAGCTCCGGACGGAGGTACGCCGCCGCGGCGAAGACCTCCCATGGGCCGGCGTAGTCGAGCTCCTCTGCTCCGTCGAACAGCACGATACCGATGCGGGTCATGGCCTGGCTCTCCTGGGTTCTGCGGCGCGGAAGCGCTCGCGGGTGGGCTTCGCGGCGCGGAAGCGCTCGCGGTATGCAGTAGGGCTGATGTGGAGGATGCGCGTGAAGGCGCGGCGCATGGACTCGGAGGTGCCGAAGCCCAGGCGCGCGGCGATGGCGTCCACGCCGTCGGCCGTTTCCTCCAGGGCCCGGCGCGCGGCGTCCACCCGCACCTGTTCCACGAAGCGGGCGGGAGGACAGCCGACCTCGGCGGTGAAGGCGCGGCGGAAGTGGCGCTCGCTCATGGCGGCGCGGCGCGCCAGCGCGGGGATGCGCAGGTCGTCACCGGGGTGGTCCACCATCCACGCCTGCAAGTCTCTTAGCGGCTCGCGCTCGGCCGTCTGCGCGGAGAGCTGCGCGCTGAACTGCGACTGGCCCCCGGGCCGGCGGAGGAAGAGCACCAGCTCGCGCGCCACCGCCATCGCCACGTCGCGGCCGCAGTCCTCCTCCACCAGGGCCAGCGCCAGGTCCATGCCCGCGGTGACTCCGGCGGACGTGTAGACGTGGCCGTCCCGGATGAAGATGGGGTCCTCCTCCACGGTGACTTCCGGGTAGCGCTGCGCGAGCTGCTCGCACTCGCTCCAGTGGGTGACGGCGCGCCGTCCGTCGAGCAGCCCCGCCGCGGCGAGCACGAAAGCGCCGGTGCAGACGGAGGCGAGCCGGCGCACGCGCGGGGCCTGCGCCTGGACCCAGGAGAGGACGCGCGGGTCCTCCACTACGTGCCGCACGCCCCGGCCTCCCGCGATGAGCAGCGTGTCGAAGGTGCCGCCGCGCTTTGGGCCTGAGCGCCCGCGCGGGAGCACCGCGTCCGCGACGAGGCGCAGGCCCGAGGAAGAGCGCAGCACGGGGCCATGGGCGCTGAGGAGATTCAGCGCATACCGGTCCTCCGTCGCACCGTATTGCTCCCGGAGCAGGCGCGAGGCGCGGCCGAAGACCTCCAGCGGGCCGGTGACGTCGAGGACCTGCGCGTCGTCGAAGGCGAGCAGCGCGATGCGCAGCGGAAGTCCCCGGGGACCGGAGGGCGCTGGCCTTGGGCGTAGGGAAGCTCGCTTCATGGGAGGCACCTTGCGCCCCTTCACGTCCTGGCCGCAAGGACACAGAGCCCACGCTTTCGGCCATTCCTCAGTGCAGGCCAATGTTGCGCGGAAGGCTCAGTCGTCTTCGCCACGCGCCTTCCGGCACCGTGCGGGAGCTACCTCACGTCGCTCAGAGCACCCACGGACCGAGGCGCGCCGTCGCCTCCCGCACCGTGCGGGAGCTACCTCACGTCGCTCAGAGCACCCACGGACCGAGGCGCGCCGTCGCCTCCCGCACCGCGCGGGCGCTATCCCGCGTCGCTCAGAACACCCACGGGCCCAGGCCGGTGGGCGCTCCGCCACACGCCTCCCGCAGCCGGGCGAGCGCGTCCTCGTAGGACAGCGTCATCGCCTCGTCCCGCAGCCCCGGAGAGGCCCACGTCCGCCACGAGCGCAGCACCGCGACGTGGTGTCCGTCCTCCTCCTGCGCCTCGGAGAAGTGGACGAGGAGCCGCTCCTGCAGCGTCTGTCGGGCCTTCGTCCACGGCCCTTCCTTGTCCAGCCGGACCTCCCTGTCCCGCTCGACGGCGGTCAGCAGCTCGCGGGCCTCGGTGGAGAGTCCCGCCAGCGACGCGCGGCGGCGCGTGGGCTCCATGGCGACGCGGTACACGGAGGGCCACAGCGTGCGGTCCACGAAGGCCACCTTCCCCTCCACCAGCCGCACCGCGAGCACGTCCGGCGAGGCCCGCAGCATCCGCCCCAGCCGGTACGCGAGCCGCCCCTTGGAGTGCTCGCGCCAGCTCCCGGAGGGTCGCCCTCCCAGCACCTTCTCCACGAGCGAGGCGGGCCCATGCGTGGGCACCTCGGTGATGACGTGGTGCGTGTGCACCAACTCCACCGCGTCGTTCAGCGTCCGGATCAACCGTCCTCCTTCGCCGGCGCGCCGTGGATGCCGGCCTGCCGGAAAGAAAGATGGTCATCCCTCGCGAACGGTGACACGGGCGCCAGCTCGTCAGGCCGCCCGGGACACGCCCTGCCGACGCCAGACGAGCCCCGAGGCGCTCGGCCTCAGGGCCGTGGCCCTACTCGCAGCGCCCCTCCGTTCCGTCCGCGTTCGTCGCATGGCGGCACGCGTGCAGGGCCGGAGGCACGTCCAGCGAGTAGATGAGCTGGACGACGTCCTGACTGCTCTGGACGTTGACACTCTGGGCCTGCGAGGCGCCCGGGTCGAACGAGTCGAGGCTGTAGCGAATCTGCCCCGATGCGTTGATGCTGACCTTGGGCGTCGGCTCGGCGGGGGGCGTCAGCACGGTGCGGTTGAGCGAGCGGACATAGGTGCCATCCGCCTGCTTGAACGAGTCCGCGCAGTCCGCCGCGCCGGTGAAGATGTTCGCCTGGTAGATGCGCGCCTGGTTCGTCCCGCCCACCGAGCACGCCGAGTTCGCGTTGGGCATGAACTCCAGCGAGTTCCACAGCACACAGCTCGCGAGCACGCCCGAGCCGCTCGCGGTGCGCTCCGACATCGCCCCGTATTCGAGCCGCCAGCCCTCCGAGTTGGGCGCGGCCGTGCCTCCATCCGTCACGTCCACCAGTCGCGCCTCGCGCAGCCGGTTGCTGTCGAACGACACCGCGCCGGTGTCGTCCGAGAACTCGCGCAGCACCGTGCCGCCGTCCGACTGGGGGATGGACTTCCCGTAGGACCAGAAGCCGTAGTACCGGTTCTTGTTCACCCCCGAGCCGGTGAACGTCCCCACCGTGGCCGTGTCGAACACCCCGCCGCTCTCGGACGCCATGTCCTCCGTGCAGCCGTAGCCTCCGTCCAGGTTGGCGCACGTCACGCTCTTGCTCTTCAGCACGCGCGCCGTGGAGAGGCCCGCGCAGTTGTTGAGCGTGTCCACCTGCGTGCCCGTGAAGGAGCCGCACGTGGAGCCCGCGCCCGACGCCGTCGTCTCGGAGACCGCGGTCACCTTGCCGCCCGACAGCGAAGTCCCGGTGGTGTACGTGCGGCTCCCCGTGTCGAGCGTGAGCGTGCTCTGCCACGTGCACGCGTACTTGCCGCAGGCATAGGCGTTGTCCACCTTGCACTCCCCGGCATTGGTGTCGCGGACGTTGTAGCGGTCGCCGGTGCCGAGGAAGGTGCGCAGCTGGCCCGTCATCGGGTCGATGCTGTTGGAGGGCAGGAAGAAGAACGGGTTGCGCTCGCGCAGGTCGAGGTCGGCGCTGCCGCCCTGCTCGAAGCTGCGCGCCATGCGCCAGTTGTCCATCAGCCCGTCGCCGTCGGTGTCCTGGCCCGGCTCCTGGAAGCGCAGCACGTGCACCTGTCCGCCCGTGTCCGCGATGATGCCCGTGTCGAAGAAGCCGTCCTGGTTGCTGCCCTGCCCGCCGTAGTCGATGAGCCCGATGGGCGCGGCGACGGGGAACTTCAGCGACTGCGAGACGCTCCGCGCCGGGTCGTACTGGCGCTTGAAGAGCAACGAGCCGGACCAGACGTCGAGCACGTAGACGCCCCGGCCCTTGTTGAGGTTCGGGTCATACCCGCCCTGGAGGAACACCGACCAGCGCTCCTCGGTGGGCACGGCCACCGTCGACGGGGGGACGACGCGGGGCACGCCGCCCGTGTCCTTGCGCAGCAGCACCGGGCCAATGGGCGGCGCCTTCGGGCTCAGGCTCATCCACGTCTCGCCCACCTCCGCCGCCTCCGGCGAGCACGGCTGCGGGAAGAGCCAGCGGAACCGGGGCTCTCGCGGGTCCGTCACGTCCAGCGCGAAGTAGTGGTTGCCGCCGCGGCGCTCGCTGAAGACGGCCATGGTGTGGAACTCGTCCGCGTCCTTCTGGTCCGGGTTGGCGGAAGAGTCCGCCCAGATGTCCCGGACCATGATGTCGCCGTCCACGAAGTAGTGGTGGCGGCCCTCGATGTTCATCCGGAACTTCAGCTTCGCCAGCTGGTCCGGCGGGACGAAGGCCCACAGCTCCTCGCCCGTGCCCACGTCGTGCGTCTCCGGGAAGCGCTGCGCGGCCGAGGGCGCCGGCACGGACGCCAGCGGGCTGCCCGCCAGGAACGCGTGCACCATGCCGTCGTTGGCGCCCACCAGGACGATGCGCTCGCGCGACAGGCCGTCCTGCCGGTACTTCTCGTAGGCATCCACCGGCCCGCCGCCGGTGGGGTAGCTGGTCATCGGCGTGGCGCCCACGGGCAGCTGCTTGACGTAGAGCGTGTTGACGCACTGGGTGTGGAGCCCCAGGTCGCAGAGGAAGGGCTCCACCGGGTTGGACACCAGCGTGGGCGAGGAGTGGAAGACGTCGCCGAGCAGCCACTCCCGGTCGTCGTTCCGGTCCAGGTCGCCGTCCTCGTCCAGCACGTCCTTGCCGCGCACGTACCGGATGACCAGCCGCGCGCAGGCCGTCCGGGTGAGCGAGCTCAGCCCCAGCGACGTCTGCAGGATGCTGCACACGGGCGAGCCGTCCAGCGCGAGGTATGGCAGCAGCCGGTCCGCGTTGGCCTCGGTGAACTCGATGCGCGCATCCCCGGAGTCGAGCTTCCCGTCCGGCCCCCCGGCGCCGTTGCTCGCGGCGGTGTCGATGACGGTGTAGATGCGCCGGTTGTCGGCGCCCTTCTGCACCAGCTTCTCGCCCGCCTCCCAGTGCGGCGTGGCCCGCTCCGTGGAGCCCTTGCGCCGGAAGACGCCGTCGTCGTCCTCGATGACGATGTTGTTGTTCACGTCGGTGATGAACACGTCGTCCAGGTCGTCCGGGTCCTCCTCGCTGGCGTTCTTGTTGGAGCCCTCGACGAACTCGCTGAAGAGGTTCCACCGGTAGAGGAAGCCGCGCCAGTCGCCGGTGCGGTTGGGGCGGAAGCGCGGGACGATGCCGGTGCCGCCCGAGTTCACCTGGAACGAGGACACGGCCGCGCTCGCGAAGGAGGTGGCCCGGCGCGACATCTGGGTGAGCATGGAGTCCAGGCCGCTCTCCAGCTTCCCGTAGTCGTCCGCGAGGTAGAAGTCGCCGCCGCCCTCCTCCGCCACCTTGCGGAGGATGTTCATGCGCTGCGCGCTGTTGCTCCCCACGCCGACGACGTACGTCTGGACGGAGTTCTGGCCCGGGAAGGAGGACGCGACGCTCAGGTCCGTGCGGTCGAGGAAGCCCGCCACGTCATCCGCCAGGTCCGAGGGGCAGGTGCCCGCCGGCGTCAGGGGCGCGCCTCCGGAGAGCACCACCGAGCGGCCCGCGGGGATGTAGTCATCACCGTCTCCCTCCACGTGCGTGACGCCCAGGACGTCGAGGCAGTTCAGGCTCGGCGGCTGCGTGCACGGGCTCGGCGGCGCGAGCACGCCGGAGGCGTTGAGCCGAGGCGTGCAGTAGGGAATGGCATCGTCGCCGCGGCCGTCCGACATCAGGGCCACGAAGTGCTTGTCGCAGTCGCGGCAGAGGTTCCCCTTGTCGTTCATCTTCTCGACGTTGCGGTCGTAGAAGAGCGGGCTGGCCCCGCCGAACCACCGTCCCGAGTCGGCGTGGAACTCGCCCATGTTGAAGAGCACCTCGGAGATGGGATTGCTGTCGAGGGTGAAGGGGACGGAGTCGACGCCGTTGGAGAAGGAGTTGGTGGGCGTGCCGCTGCCGCCGCACGAGGGGCGGAAGGCCTCGCGGATGGCGGCGCCGTGGTCGTCCGTGTTGCTGACGACGGAGATGCGGAAGCGGGAGATGCGCGGGTCGCCCATGAGCCGCTTGAGCGCCAGCCGCAGCATCACGTAGCGCGGCGGGTGGAAGTTGAGCCAGTTCCCGGAGAACACGCCGGCCTGCGTGTTCGTCAGCAGGCTGCGCCCGAGGTCCGGCGCGGTGGGCAGGTTGGGATTGAGGTAGTAGCCGCGGGTGGCGAGGCACGTCACGCACTCGGTCTGCTGCGCCGCCGACAGGCCGGAGAGTCCCGAGCAGGCATTCGTCGTGCTGTTCGACGGCGCCGGCGAGGCGCCGCGGCTCGTCCAGGTCAGGAACCGGTAGTAGTTCGCGGCGAGGAAGAGCTGGTCCACCGCGTTCGTGTTGACGGTGCCGGGCGAGTACGTGACTTCCGGGCGCGGGTAGCCGCGCGCCGCCTGGTACTTCCCCGAGAGCGCCGTGGCCCGCGGGTAGAAGTAGTTGAGGTTGTTGAGGTACGCGTTGTTGCAGCCGGTGGCGGAGGGGTCATCCGGGGACTGGCCATCCGCGCTGCCCTGGATGCGAATCTCGTACAGGGACAGCGGGAACTCGAGCATCCGCCGCCGGTTCATCAGCACGAAGGCGATGGTGGCATCGCCTCCCGCGGCCTGCCGGAAGAAGGTGTTGTCCTCGCCGGTGGGCGGGTTGAGGTACGCGCTGAGCGCGCTCGAGGCCGTCAGGCAGCACGAGGCGTCCCCGCTGGCCTGCGCATGCGTGGCCGCCAGCAGTGCCCCGGCCAGGGCCACCACCACCGCCCACGCCACGACACGTGACTTGTTCTCTCGCGACACGGGCGTCTCCTAGATTCCGAAGCGGACCAGCATCTCCATCTCGTGCTGCCGGCCTCCCCGGCTCTGGCACTGGACGGCGATGCGGTAGTACTGGCCGCCGAGCACCGCGGGGCCGACGAGGTTCGTCACGTCACGCGCCTGCCGGCCGGTGGACCCCACGCCGCGCAGCACCACCTGCACCGGCTCCACCGTCACCGCCGCGCCACCGTCCGTCGCGGCAGCGGACGTGGCCAGGTGCCCCGTGCCGTAGGTGGAGCGCGTGGAAGCAACCGGCGAGTCCGGGAGCTGCTCGGAGAAGCGGATCTCCGTGGGCCGGATGCCCACGGTGCGCAGCCGGGACAGGAGGTTGGCGCGGGCCGTCTCGGCGCAGGCGCGTACCTCCTGCTCCTGGGTGAAGGCGTGCGCCGCTTCGCGCTCGCGCCCGGTGAACTGGATGCCCAGCACCGCGAGCACCGCGAGGATGGTCATGACGATGAGGACGAGCAGCAGCGCGGAGCCTCGGAGCAACCGGGAGTGCATCAGCTTCCTCCTCCCGACGTCACCTGCACGGGGGCGAACTCGGAGCGGGACAACATGTTGCGGATGGCCACCTGGGTGGTGATGACGCTGCGGTAGAAGGCGTCGGGGACGGTGCCCGCAGGCCGGTTCTCCACCGCGGGCCGCACGCCGCGCCGACCTACCGGACGCGTGGAGCGGATGACGAGCGTGAGGCGCACGCCGCGGAGGTTGGCCGGGTGCCCGCTGAAGCGCTTGCCGTCCAGGTACGCGTCGGTGAAGGCGGGCGCGGTGTCCCCCGGGCGCGGCTGCTCGGCGGCCGAGTCACCGAAAATCCAGTTCGCGTCCGCGTCGGGCGCTGCCACCGGCGGCGTGGGGGCCGAGGCACCCTCCGGGCGGTTCATCATCCACGCCACCTGGAAGTCCTCCACGTCCGCGGCCAGCGGCGTGACGTTCTGCAGCTCCGCGGCGGTGAGCACCCGGGCGCCGTCCCACGGCGTCGCGTCGCTCGGTTCGGGGAAGCGGTCCGTGGTGGTGTTGAAGCCGCCACGGCTGCCGGGCACCACCTCCAGGCCCTGGTCCAGCATCAGATAGGAGCGGACCCGGCCGCCCTCGTTCACGTCCGCGACGAAGAAGCGGTAGCGGTCCACCTTGAGGACGTACGGCGGGTCCGAGCAGGCGGGCACCTGCTGCCGGGGGAAGGCGCCCGACGCGCTGAACAGCGACACCGTGGAGGCCCCCGTCATGCCGCTCACGGTGACGTACGCGCTGCCGCTGCCGGTGGGGCAGATGAGGAGCAGCACCTGCCCGGGGCTGAAGGGCCGCGTGAGCGGCGCGTCCAGGGTGAGGCTGGTGGCGTTCGTCGTCGTGGCCCGGCGGTTGAAGCCCGGCGCGCGGGCGAAGAAGACCAGCTCGTCCGGCCCGGTGCTGGAGTCGCGGAGGATGACGCTGCCCGTCTTGCCGAAGTCGAAGGCGAAGCGCGGGTCCACGCCGAAGCCGGCCATCCGCAGGCGGCGCTCGATGAAGGACACGCTGGTGCGGTTGGCGGCCACCACCTCGCGCATGCGGGTGCTCAAGTCGTACGCCCGCGTCTGGTGGATGACCACCGCCACCACCGCGCCCGCGAGCAGGGAGACGACCACCAGCGTCACCAGCAGCTCGACGAGGGTGAAGCCGCGGGCCACGGAGGCCCGGATGCGAGGAGCCAGGGAGCGCATCCGCTCGCGCCTCACAGCCCCGGCACCGGCGCGTTGTTGCCGGCCGGGTCGTAGACCATCGTGTGGAGCACCACCTGGCGCCACCGGCCACCTTCGGGCCAGGACACCACCGCGCTCACCAGCAGGCCCAGCTGCGTCGCGCCGTCGCGCAGGGGGCGCAGCGCGACGTGGCGCCGGAAGCTGGTGGAGTCGAGCACGCGGGTGCGACTGGTCGCCGTCGTCTCGGCCGCGGTCGCCATGTCCAGCTCGTACGCGCTCCAGTCCGGCTCCAGCGAGGAGGCGCCGCTCTCCAGCACCCGGGTGTCGTTGCCGGTGTCGTTGGCGAGGCGCGCGTCGGTGTAGTTCCACCGGGACACGGTGTCCGCCATGTCTCGCGCGAGCGCCGTGGCCTGGTTCTGCTTCACCGCGTACGCGTTCTGCTGGAAGGAGACGAGGTCCGCGGACAGCAGGCCGAGCATGCCGAACAGCAGCGCGGCCGTGGCCACCATGGCCTCGATGAGGGACGTGCCTCGGTGGAAGGCGTGGGTTGCACGTCTCACGGCCGGGTCACCCGCGCGAAGCCGGTGGCGGGCGCGACGGCGAGCGCGCCCCGCGCGGCGTCGCTCGACAGCGTCACCACGCCGGCGTTGAGGTTGGCCACGGGGGCGCCGGTGCCGTCCACGAGGCGCACCTCGCCATTGGCCTGGTAGATGATGGCGCCGCGGAAGCCGCCCGGGCCGTTCGAGCAGAAGTTGCAGGTGGCCGCGGCGCCGGAGAACGGCGCGTTGAGGGTGAAGCCCTCGCCCGGCTTGAGCGCCAGCTGGACACGGCCCCGGAAGGGCTCGCCGCCGTACCAGGTCTGCGACAGCACCTCGTCACCCGGCTCCGGCGCGGTGGTGAGGTGGCCCTGGGCGTCGAAGGACAGCGAGCCGAAGGCGAGGTCCCGGTCCAGGTCCTCGTAGACGAGGATGCCGCCGCGCGCGCGGGTGGTGGTGCCCGCGCTCGTGGGCAGGAAGACGACCCACACGTCCCCTCCTCGCGACTGCGCCCGGGCCTGTGCCTGCGCGAGCGTCGACGACAGGTCGTCCAGCGCGCCCATCACATCCATCCGGGGCTGCATCCGCGACAGCGTGGTGACGGAAATGCCCGCGAGGATGCCGATGATGGCGACCACCACCATGACCTCCAGCAGCGTGAACCCCGACGCGCGTTGCCGGCCCATCGTCTCCTCCTCGCAGAAAGAAGCGCCGCATCGGGGGGACCCTCCGGACCGTTCGAATGGCCACAGGCCCGGGCAAGAAATTGCTGCAAACTCAAACGATGAGAGGGGCGCCGGGGTCGTTTTCACCCACCCTTCGGGACGCGGAGTCCTGGCCCGTGGCGGCCCGCAGCGACTCCTGGTGACGGGGAAGGACGCGGGGCTGACACGTCAAGGCGCGTTGGGGCGTCGCACCGCCGGGCCTTTGACACGTCAGGAATCGCCGCTCCGCGCGGCGCTCCCCTCGGAAGGTATCGCCATGGGGCCATGGCTCAGTGCGTGCACAGGGGCCGCGAACCCCATAAGCAGCCCGAGGGACGCGTGCACCAGAGGGGGGCACGCGGAAAGTGGAGGAAGCCTTGTTTCTACGTAGAAATCATTTGTGGCTCGGGGGACTGGCGGTCCTCTGGGCATCCAGTGTCCAGGCCCAGTCGCAGCGCATCCCCGGCATCGAGCTGGAGCGGCTGCAGCTCAACCCCGCGGCAAAGGACAGCCTCGTGCTGTCCACCGGCGACCTGCTGGACAAGGGCCAGTATCGCCTCGCCTTCACCGCGCACTACGAGAACGAGCCGCTGGTGCTCCTCGAGCGCGACGAGCAGCAGGGCGTCATCGTCAGCAACCGCGTGACGGTGCACCTGAGCGGCGCGTATGCCGTCACCGACTGGCTCGAATTGGGCGCGCAGGTGCCCATCGTCACCCAGTGGGGCCCGGACACCTCGGTGCTCGGTGTGACGACGCCGGAGACGGCGGGGCTCGGCACCCCCTGGCTGCAGGGCCGTGCGGGCATCCTCTCCGAGGCGGATGAGGGGCCGATGGACCTCGCCGTGCACCTGGGCGTGGCGCTGCCCGTGGGCAACACCGAAGTGCTCACCAAGGACGAGGGCTTCGTCTTCACGCCGCGCCTGGGCCTGGGCAAGCAGCTGGGCGGCACCTGGCGCGTGGGCGCGGACGTGGGCGCGCTGGTGCGCACCAAGACGTACGCACTGTCCCCCGCGACGCAGCCGCTGCGCGACGAGATGGGCGTGGAGATGAACGGCGGCGTCAACCTCTCCGCCGGCCTCTTCGGCCTCAAGGAGGAGTTGGTGGTGCGCGGCACCCTGCCGTTCGCGGACGCGCCGGAGTCCATGGAGGTGCTGCTCGGCCTGCGTGCGCCCACCGGCCACGGCTCCGAGGTGTACGTCATGGGCGGCCCCGGCTTCGGCCAGACGCCCGGCACCCCGAACTTCCGCGTGCTCGCGGGCATCACCTTCGGCCCGGAGTCCGGCAGCGCGGCCCGCTGTGTGGAGGGCCAGCCGTACGAGGTGGCGCAGTGTCCCGACCTCGACGTGGACGGTGACGGCGTGAAGAACGTCGCGGACCGCTGCCCCGCGTCCAAGGGCCTCGCCCAGCTGGACGGCTGCGCGGATGGCGACGACGACCAGGACGGCATCCTCAACCTGGCCGACCGCTGCGCCTCCCAGGCGGAGAACACGAACGGCTTCGAGGACGCCGACGGCTGCCCGGATGACCCGGACACCGACAAGGACGGCATCGCCGACTCCAAGGACTCCTGCCCGCGCGAGGCGGAGGACGCGGACGGCTTCGAGGACGCCAACGGCTGCCCGGACCCAGACAATGACGCGGACGGCCTCGCCGACGCGCGCGACGCCTGCATCAACGAGGCGGGCCCGAAGGAGAACCGCGGCTGCCCGGACAAGGACCGCGACAGCGACGGCCTCGTGGACCGGCTGGACAACTGCCCCGACGAGCCGGGCACCGAGAAGAACCACGGCTGCAAGAGCAAGCAGCTGGCGCAGATTGGCGAGGGCCAGATTCGCGTCCTGGAGACGGTCTACTTCGAGAACAACAAGGACCTCATCAGCCCGCGCAGCTTCAAGCTGCTCGACACGGTGGCCAGCATCCTCGCCACGCATCCTGAAATCGAGAAGATGCGCATCGAGGGCCACACCGACAACACCGGCAGCCCCGAGTACAACCGCGACCTGTCCCAGCGTCGCGCGGAGGCGGTGGCGCAGTACCTGGTGGGCAAGTCGGTGGCGCGCGAGCGCCTGGAGCCGAAGGGCTTCGGCCCCGAGAAGCCCCTCGCGGACAACAAGACCAAGGAAGGCCGCGCGAAGAACCGCCGCGTGGAGTTCCACATTGTCGGTGACGCCGTCGGCGTGACGACGCAGCAGGGCAACCCCACCGCCGACACCATCGAGAAGTGAGGCCAGATTCCATGACTACACGTGTCTTCCTGAAGGCAGCGGCACTGGCGCTCGCGCTGGTGTCCACCCTGACGGGCTGCGAGGCGGATATCGCCGGGCAGCCCTCCACCTCCAGCCCCGTGCTGGCCAGCCAGTCGTCGTCGGTCGTCGGCGACGGCCGGATCCAGCCGGGCGAGCAATGTGACGACGGCAACACGGTGTCCGGCGACGGCTGTTCCGCCTCCGGCGCCATCGAGTCGGGCTACCTCTGTCACGTCCCCGGCCGCGCCTGCTCCCTGGCGAGCCTGTGCGGCAACGACGCCGCCAACTCCGGCGAGGCCTGCGACGACGGCGACACCGCGGCGGGCGCCAATGGCTGCACGGCCAACTGCGATTTGTCCCTGTGCGGCAACGGCGTCTTCAACAACCGCCCGTTCCCCAACTTCGACCAGGAAATCTGCGACGACGGCAACCGCTTCGAGGGCGACGGCTGCAGCCGCCAGTGTGAGGTGGAGCCCGGCTTCGCCTGCGCGGGCAGCCCCAGCCGCTGCGTGAGGGCGGGTGTCGCGGTGTTCAACACCGGCGTGGACCAGAACAACCGCCGCCTGGAGTCCGGTGCGGACCCGCACTGGTTCTACAGGGGAACGACGACGGGCGCCGTCACCGACGTGCGCAGCGCCGACGACTGGCCGCAGGAAATCCAGACCGCGCGCTACATGCAGGCGCCCCTGGGTGAGAGCACCTGCGTGTACCAGGACTTCATCGTCCCCTCGACGACGAACATCTCCCAGTTCCGCCTGCGCCTGGCGACGTTCAACGACAACAGCTTCGACAGCGCGCGGGTGAACGGCACGGCCGTCACGCCCGTCACGGTGAACGACCCGGGTGGCCAGCCCTGGCAGAAGAACATCTTCCGCGAGTTCGGCACCACCGCCCCCTGGCGCACGGGCCTCAACCGCATCGAGCTGTGCAACGAGAACGAGACCACCGAGCCCAACGCCTTCCGCTACCTCTTCGTGGACGCGTACGACGACCGCTGCGGCGACGGCGCCGTCTCCCTGCGCGAGGACTGCGACGACGGCAACACCACCAGCAACGACGGCTGCAGCGCCACCTGCGCCATCGAGCCGGGCTACGGCTGCACGGGCGCGCCCAGCACCTGCGCCAGGACGTGCGGCAACGGCGCGCTGAACCCCGGTGAGCAGTGCGACGACGGCAACACCGCCGCGGGCGACGGCTGCAACGCGAGCTGCCGCGTCGAGGCCGGCCATGCCTGCCCCACCCCGGGCCAGGCCTGCGTGCAGACGTGCGGCAACGGCGCCGTCAACGCCGGCGAGCAGTGCGACGACGGCAACCAGAATGGCTCGGACGGTTGCTCCGCGGCGTGCCGCATCGAGAGTGGCTACGAGTGCGCGGGCGCCCCGTCCGTGTGCGCCCCCCTGTGCGGCAACAGCCGGCTGGACTCGGGCGAGCTGTGCGACGACGGCAACACCCAGCAGAACGACGGCTGCTCCATCGCCTGCACCCTGGAGCTGGGCTACTCCTGCCCCACCGTGGGCCAGCCCTGCGCGAAGACGTGCGGCAACGGTACGATGAACCCGGGCGAGCAGTGCGATGACGGCAACCTGAATCCTGGCGACGGCTGCGCCACCGAGTGCCGCGTCGAGCCGGGCTACGCGTGCAGCACCCCGGCGAACGGCGCTTCCGTGTGCGCCCTGACGTGCGGCAACGGCGTGCTGAACACGAACGAGACGTGCGACGACGGCAACACCGCCGGCAACGACGGCTGCTCGCCGGGCTGCCGCGTGGAGACGGGCTACAGCTGCTCGGGCCAGCCCAGCGCCTGCGTCACCCTCTGCGGCGACGGCATCACCGCGGGCGCCGAGGCCTGCGACGACGGCAACACCACCGCGGGCGACGGCTGCAACAGCCAGTGCTCGGTGGAGCCGGGCTACAGCTGCCCCGCGCCGGGCAACGTGTGCTTCAACACCTGCGGCAACGGCACGGTGGACTCCGGCGAGGAGTGCGACGACGACGACACCGACAACGGTGATGGCTGCAGCAGCACCTGCCGCGTGGAGAGTGGCTACTCGTGCAGCGGCGCTCCCAGCGTGTGCCGCACCTCCTGCGGTGACGGCGTCGTCGCCGGCAGCGAGGTGTGCGACGACGGCAACCTGTCCGGCGGGGACACCTGCTCGCCGCGCTGCCTGTGGGAGGTGGGCCAGACGTGCGCGGCCTCCGGCGTCTGCGACAGCGGCTACTGCAACCCCAACACCAACCGCTGCGCCGTCCTCACCAACTGCGGCAACGGCGCGCTGGACGAGGGCGAGCTGTGCGACGACGGCAACACCGCCACCGGCGACGGCTGCGGCGCGACCTGCACGCTCGAGGCGGGCTACAGCTGCTCCGGCAACCCGTCGGTGTGCGCGGTGACGTGCGGCGACGGCGTCAAGGCCGCCTCCGAGGCGTGCGACGACGGCAACACCACCGCGGGCGACGGCTGCAGCGCCACCTGCACCACCGAGAGCGGGTACGGCTGCAAGAACACGGGGGTGAGCACCTTCTTCACCCGCCTGGGCCGCAGCCAGTGCACGCAGGTGTCGGACATCAACAGCCCGTCCCTGCCCGCCGGCGCCGTCCAGGCCGCGCTGAGTGTGCCGGGCCGCTACCGCATGCACTACGTGTCCGGCGCGGTCAGCTACTCGGGTGCCAGCAGCTGGTACCCGGGCATCTTCGGCGTCAACGCCAACCCGGGCGCCGGGACGCAGGCCTTCTCGCAGGGCGCCGTCCCGGTGGGTGGGCCCGTCTCCAGCACCCGCAACGCCGCGATGACGCTGGGCTTCCCGCTGTCGCGTGACTTCGACGCGGCCACGGGCGACGTGCGCCTGGCCCTGGTGGACACCGACTGCGGGCTGAACAACAACACCGAGACGGCGGTGACGTACCGCGTGGACGCACTGTCCATCTGCCAGCTCATCCCGGTGCTCACCAGCCCCGGTACGGGCGGCACCACGGAGGGTGACATCGGCGGCACCGGGTCGCCGGGCTCCACCGTCCTCGTCTACGTCGACGGGAGCAACACGCCCGCCTGCACCGCCGTCGTGGACGCCACGGGTCACTGGACGTGCGACCTGGGGGATGTCGCGGACGGCACGCACTCGGTGGTGCTCACCTCCACCACCCTGAGCGCCACGGAGCCGGCCCCGGCGGTGAACATCACCGTCCGCGGCCCCACTCCGGTCGACACCACGCCGCCCGCCGCGCCGGTCATCACCGGCCCCGCCCCGGGCTCGGTGCTGTCCACCTCCAGGCCCACGCTGACGGGCACGGCGGAGGCGGGCAGCACGGTGACGGTGCGCGAGGGCAACACGGTCATCTGCACGGCCGTCGCCAGCGACACCGGCGCGTGGAGCTGCGTGCCGACCGCGCCCATGGCGGACGGCAAGCACTCCGTGACGGCCACGGCCACCGACGCGGCCGGCAACACCAGCCCCGTGTCGAACACGGACACCTTCACCATCGACACCCTGGTGCCGGACACCTCCATTCCCCGCGGGCCGCGCTCGCTCACCAACGACCGGGATGCCTCGTTCGACTACGCCTCCACCGAGGACGGCGTGCGCTACGAGTGCAGCCTGGACGGCGGCACCTACGTCCCGTGCGAGGACAGCTACGACGTCGGGCTGGGTGAGCACACCCTGCGCGTGCGCTCCGTGGATGCGGCGGGCAACGTGGATGCCTCGCCCGCCGTCTACAGCTGGACGGTGGAGGAAATCACCCGCGCCTTCGCGGGTGGCGGCTGCAGCGCGGCGCCGGCCTCGTCCGGACTGGCCCTGCTGGCCCTGCTCGGCCTCCGTCGGCGCAACCGCCGGCCGGAGGGTGCGCGGAAGTAGTCGAGACCGCCGGAAGGTCCACCTCCCCTCACCGGGCCCTACCTCCCCCTGGGCCCGAGGACCTTCCGGCGGGCCTCCGGCCGCACCGGGGCCAGCCCGTATGCTGCCCCGGTGCATGCGGTAGGCCGTGAAAACGAGTTGCTGGAGGAGGAGCTGCTCCTCGCGCTGGATGAAGGGCTGGTCTCCCATGAGGAGGCCGCCGCCCTGCGCGAAGAGGCACTCCGCCTTGAACGCGGCCCCCTGCAGCTGCTGAGAGAGCGGGGCCGCCTCACGGAGGACACCCTGCACCTGCTGCGCGAGGAGCTGACCCCCCGGGCGCGCGCGGACGGGGGGGACACGGACAGCGGCGGCGTACAGCCCGAGGAGGCCGACACGCTGACACCGCCCACCCCCGGAGCCCCTGGCGAGGTGGTGGCGGTCGGCGCGGCCGGGCTGCCCGACTTCCCAGTGCCGGAGTGGGAGCGCTACCAGCCGGTGCGCTTCCTCGGCCAGGGCGGCATGGGGCAGGTGTTCCTGGCGTATGACCCGATGCTGCGGCGCAACGTGGCGCTGAAGTTCGTGCGCGGCGCGCACCCGGAGCAGGCCCGGCGCTTCCTGTCCGAGGCCCGCGCCCAGGCGCGCGTGCGGCACGAGCGCGTGTGCGAGGTGTACGAGGTCGGCGAGGTGAGCGGCCGCGGCTACATCGCCATGCGGTACGTGGACGGCCGGACGCTGGGGCAGCTCGCGAGCACGCTCACGCTGGAGCAGAAGGTGCTGGTGCTGCGCCAGGCCGCCGAGGGCGTGCACGCGGCCCACCGCGCCGGCCTCATCCACCGCGACATCAAGCCCGGCAACATCGTGGTGGAGCGCACCGAGGACGGGGGCCTGTCGCCCTTCGTCATGGACTTCGGCCTGGCGCGCGAGGGACGGGACGAGGGCGGAGCCGCGCACCAGGTGCTGGGCACGCCGCACTACATGGCGCCGGAGCAGGCCCGGGGCGAGGTGTCCCGGTTGGACCGGCGCGTGGACGTCTACGCCCTGGGCGCCACGCTGTACCTGCTGCTCACCGGGAAGCCGCCCTTCCCCGGCGACACGGAAGCAGAGGTCCTCACGCGCCTCCAGACGGAGGAGCCCAAGCCGCCGCGCGCGGTGGACGCGGACATCCCCGAGGACCTGGAGGCCATCGTCCTCAAGTGCCTGGAGAAGGAGCGGCCGGCCCGCTACGACTCGGCGCGCGCGCTGGCGGAGGACCTGGGCCGCTTCCTCGAGGGCGAGCCGGTGCTGGCGCGCCGCGGCCTCGGCTACACGCTGCGCAAGAAGGCCCGCAAGCACCGGGTGGCGCTGGCGCTGGGCGCCGCCGCGCTGACGGTGGTGACGCTGGCCCTGGGGCAGGCGGTGCTGGCGCGAAGTGAAGTCGCCGAGCGCGAGCGGCTGGCCCGCCGCTTCACGGAGCGCGTGGAGCGAATCGAAGCCTCGGCGCGCTACTCCGCGCTCTCACCGCTGCACGACACGCGCGAGGACCGGCAGGCGCTGCGCGCGAGCATGGACGCGCTGGAGGACGAGGTGCGGGAGGCGGGGCCGCAGGCGCAGGGGCCCGGCCAGTACGCGCTGGGGCGCGCGCTGCTCGTGCTGGATGACCGGGATGGCGCGCGCAAGCGGCTCGAGTCCGCGTGGGCGCTCGGCTACCGCGAGCCGCGGGTGGCCTGGGCGCTGGCGTGGGTGCTGGGAGAGCAGTACCGCGAGCAGCTCCTCTTGGACGTGGAGCGCCGCACCCCCGAGGCGCGCGAGGCCCGCCGCCGCGAGCTGGAGCAGCGCTACAGGGACCCGGCGCTCGTGTACCTCCGCCAGGCCGAGGGGCCCGACGTCCCCGCTCCACCCCTCTACGTGCGGGCGTTGTTCGCCTTCTACGAGGACCGCTACGAGGAGGCGCTGGCGCACCTGGACGCGATGGGCCGCGCGCAGCCGTGGTTCTACGAGGCGCCGCTGCTGCGCGGCGACGTCTTCCTCGCCCGGGCCACGCAGCGCTGGAACACGGGCGACCGCGCCGGCTCGCAGGTGGACCTGGACGCCGGGCGCCGGGCCTACGCCACCGCCATCACCATCGCCGACAGCCTGCCCGCCGCGCACTACGCGCAGGGACGGCTGGAGCTGGCCGCGCTCGTCATGGAGCAGTATGGCGAAGGCAACGTCCTGCCTCCCTACGAGCGTGGGCTGGAGTCCATGTCGCGTGCACTCGCGGCCGCGCCAGACGACGTCCGCGCGCTGATGGGGATGGCGAGGTTCCACCGCCGGCTCGCGGAGCAGCGCATCCTGAAGGGGAACCCGGACGTGGAGCCGCTGTTGCAGAAGGGCATCGACGCCGCGAGCGCCGCGCAGGCGGTGGCGACTCCCGGAGCCCGCGTGCCGCTGGAGCTGGCCCTGACGTACCGGGTCTGGGCGCGACACCGGCAGCGGCAGGGACAGGACCCTCGCGAGCAGCTCCGGCTGTCCATCGAGGCCTTCGAGCGCCTCCTCCCCGAGGAGCGTGACTACGCCTTCCACATCAACCTCGGCCTGACGTACCAGGTGTGGGCCGACTACGAGGCCGAGCACGGAGAGGACCCGCTCGCCCATCAGGACCGGGCCATCGAGGAGTACCGCGCGGCCATCCGCCTGCGAGAGCAATATCCGGATGCGTGGATCAACCTGGGCAGTGCCCTGGGCAAGCGGGCCGCGCATCCTCGCGCGCCGGATGCGCCGGGCGACCTGACGCGGGCGCGGGAGGCGCTCGAGCGGGCCCTGGCCCTCAACCCACGCAACATCGCGGCCTGCTTCCAGGGCGCGGACGTCTCCGAACAGCTCGCGCGCTGGCACCTGGACCGGGGCGAGGACCCCGGCCCGGACCTGGAGAAGGCGCAGGCGCTCTACCGCCAGGGGCTGACCGTCAACGCGAAGCTTCCACAGCTGCACAACGGGCTGGGCTCGACGCTGCTGTCGCAGGCGGAGCTGCGCTGGGAGGACGGCGGCGACCCCGAGCCCCTGCTCGCCGCGTCCCAGCGGGCCTTCGAGCAGGCGCGGACGGTGGCCCCGCAGCAGGCCTACGGCTACAACAACCTGGGTGAGGTCTGGGCCATGCGCGCCACGTTCCAGCTCGCCCAGCGCGAAGACCCGGGGGCGAGCGTCCGCGCGGCCGTGGAGGCCTACGAGCACGCGCTCGAGCTGATGCCCGACGATGCCGACCTCTGGGCCAACCTCGCGCGGGCGCACGGCGTGAATGCCACGTGGGCGCAGGAGCGTGGAGGAGACCCGCGGCGCGACGTGGCCCGCGCCGAGGAGGCGCTGGCGCGCGCGCGTGCCCTGAACCCGCGCCTGGGCAGCGCGTGGCGGTACCTCGGCGAGGCGCGTGCCGTGCGGGCCCGGTGGCTGGCCCGGCAAGGCTCGGCCCGGGACGCGGACTTCGAGGAGGCGGAAGCGGCCTTCCGACAGGCGCTGGAGCTGGCTCCCGCGCAGTTGGAGTACCGGCTGGCCGCCGGGCACTTCCATCGCCAGTGGGCGGAGTGGAAGGAGCGCCAGGGCGGAGATTCGACTCCGGCGTTGCAGCGAGGCCTGGAGCTGGCCGGGCACGTGCTGGCCGCGCGGCCCCGCTGGGCACGGGCGCGGGTGCTGCGCGCCAGCGTGCTGCTGGCACTGGCCCGGACGAGCGCGCCCGCCGAACAACGGCAGGCGTGGAGCGACGAGGCGCGGGAGGACCTGGAGGGGGCCCTGGCCCACAACCCGCACCTCGTGCCCGCGTGGCAGGGCCTGCTCCCTCCGTCACCGGAGCGGCTGGCGGGCCCTCCCACGCCCTGACCGACACCGCTACTTCTTGTCGGGGTCGGTCGGCGGCTCCGTCGACACGTCGATGCCGCCCTTCTTCACCTCATGCTGCCCGCCCACCTTGCGGCTGGTGGCGCCGTCGAAGATGGTCACCGTGAAGGGGTACGGCCCCGGGGCGGCGTTCGAGGCGACGGTCTGCAGGGACGACGACAGCAGCAGCGAGTTGCCATCCAGCTCGTAGGGCCCCGGGATGGAGAGGCAGGTTCCGTCTGGGAACCGCACCTCCGCCGCATAGGGGACGTCTTCGAGCTTGAATGTCACCGCGTCGCCGCGCCAGACGAGGGGACCGGGCGTGTAGCGGATATCCTCGTCGCGTCGGATGTGGATTGTGATGCTGCCCATGGGCCGTGGCTCCTCCCCTTTCGGGGGCTGAAGGACGTTGTCACCGCGAGATTGCAGGCAGTGTACCAGCGACGCTTCCCTCGGGAGCCACGGCGACGCGGCCGCGAGGCAGCCCGGTGGACACGTCATCCAGTGCGTCAGGCCCGGCGTTGACGCGTCACGCGTCCAGGCCCAGCTCGCGCACGCGGCGCTGGAGGGCGCGCTTGGAGACCTCCAGTCGCTGCACCATCTGGTCCAGGTCTCCCCCGCACTCGTGGAAGCAGCGGGTGATTTCCTCCGCGCTCAAGTCCCGTGCGGTGCGAATCAGCGAGCTCTTGTCGATGAGCACGTAGACGGACGGACGGGGAATGCCCAGCCAGTCCGCGGTGGCCTTGAGGTCCCACGAGCAGGCGCGCAGGGCCTCCAGCAGTTCCTGCTCCGCCACTTCCGCGGGCTTGCGCCGCGAGGCCTTCACCTCGGGGGTGTCCGAGGCGGCGGGGGGCGTGGGCGCGTCCACGGGACTGCCGGGCACGGGCAGGACGTCGGCGTCGAGCGTCTGCTCCAGACGCGGGTCGGCGCGCAGGCGCGGCGTTCCCCGACTGCCGATGACGAGCTGCCGCGCGACATTGCGCAACTGCCGCACGTTGCCGGGCCACGCGTAGCGCACCAGCCGCACGGCCAGCGCCGCGGGCAGCCAGGGCTGGGTCCGAGGCTCCGAGGACGACAGCCGTCCGGCCTCGCCCGTGGCTTCCAGCTCCTGCCGGGCGAAGTGCAGGAAGAGCGGGCCGATGTCCTCGCGGCGCGTGCGCAGCGGGGGCATCTGGATTTCGAAGCCGGCGAGCCGGTGCAGCAGCGGGGCCTTGAAGAGGCGCTCCTGGATGCGCGCCTCCAGGTCGGCGTCGGTGGCGGAGACGAGCCGCACGTCGACGCGGACGGGCTCGTGGCCGCCCACGGGGAAGACCTCGCCCGTCTCCAGCACGCGCAGCAGGGCGACCTGCACCTCGGGGGGGGCCTCGCCCACCTCGTCGAGGAAGAGCGTTCCTCCGTGCGCGGAGCGGACGAAGCCCTCGCGATCTTTCGTGGCGCCGGTGTACGCGCCGCGCTGCGCGCCGAACAGCTCGGCGGCGGCGAGCTCCTTCGCCAGCGCGCCCAGGTTGACGCTGACGAAGGGCCCGGCGCGGCGCGGGCCCCGCTCGTGGATGGCGCGCGCCACCAGTTCCTTGCCCGTGCCCGTCTCTCCGCGGATGAGCACGGGGACGTTCAGGTCGGCGACGCGGGCGATGTCGTCGCGCACCTGGCGGATGCCCTCCCCCTGCCCCACGATGCCCAGGTCCTCAGGCCCCGTGGCCTGCGTGGGCGACGTCCGGTGGAGCAGCAGCACCACGCGGTCGGCGAGCACCAGCGGCACACCGAGGGCGAGCTCCTCGGGAGAGAAGTCGCGGCCACCGGTGACGGGCTCCCAGGCCACGCGCACCTGCGTCGCATCCTCGGGCACCTGCAACCGCACGCCGCCGCGCAGCCCGGGCTCGAGCTGGATGGGCGTGCGGCTGATGAACGGGTCCCCGAGGGGCATGGACAGCAGGCCCCCGGGGCGCGCGAAGTCCGGAGCATTGCGGGACAGCGGCACGGGCCTGCCGTCGGTGACCAGCGACTCCAGCAACAACTGGTCTCCGACGCGCTGGAGCTGCGGGTGGGCCACCACCGTCAGCGCCGGCACACCGCGCACGGACGGAGTCTGCCGTCCCTGGTCCCGGCCAGGGGGCGTCGACATGTCGGCGGGGAGCGGCTGCTTCGTGGGCATGCGTCGGGCCTTGATACCTCCGTCGAGCCAATAGCGCACGGTCTCTGTTCATCGGAGAGGCGTGTCTGTCGGCCTTCGCAATCATGCGCGACGGCCCGTTCGAGGTGATATCCGGCACGTGGCGGACGTCTCAGGTGAACACCGCGCGATGGGCCGGACTGGCGAGGCGCGGGGGCGCCATCTATCTTCCGCGCCGCGAGCCCATGGGACACGTCCACATCATCCGAGACTTCGCCTCTCCCCAGGAGGGGCGCACCCGCACCGTGCGCATCTTCACGCCGGATGCGTACGACGCCGAGCCAGACCAGCGCTTCCCCGTGCTCTACATGCACGACGGGCAGAACGTCTTCGCCCACCCGGAGTCCGCGCTCTTCGACACCTGGTGCGCGAACCACACGCTGGAGCGCCTGGTCTCCGAGGGCCGCATCGGCCCATGGCTCATCGTCGCGGTGGACTCCACGCACGACAGGCTCGCCGAGTACTCCCCCTGGCCCGAGCCGCGCGGCGACATCTCCGCCCGCGGCGAGCCCTTCGTCCGCTTCCTCGTCAACACGCTCAAGCCCTGGGTCGACGGCGTCTACCGCACGCGCCAGGGGCCCGAGTGGACGGGCCTCATGGGCGCGTCGCTCGGCGGCCTGATGTCGCTGTACCTCGGCTGGCGGTACCCGGACCTCTTCGGCCGCATCGGCGCGCTGTCCCCTTCCGTGATGTGGAGCTGGGACCGGCTCTTCGGCGAGTGGACCGCCCACACGCGCAGGTGGTCGCGTATCTACCTGGACGCGGGCACCGACGAGACGGTGGACCCCGTGGGCTACGTCATGCGCTACGGCGAGGCCACGCGGAACTTCCACCGCCACCTCCAGCACCTGGGCTACGCGGACCACGAATTGCGCCTGGTGCTCGAACCCGGGGGCCAGCACCACGAGCGGGACTGGCAGCGGCGGCTCCCGGAAGCGATGGGCTGGCTGCTGGGCTAGCCCCGGGTACCGGCATCACATCCGCTCCCGGTCCACTCCCTCCCGAGGAACAGGAGGGACCGCACATGCCGCTGAAGCAATATGGAGTCTTGAAGGGCTCGGCCACCGAGATGAAGCTGGGCACGGGACCGAGCCCCCACTACCAGGTGCGAATCGTTGCCGAGGGGGTGCACTACCGCATCGCGGTCAACGTCAGCTCGAAGCTCCCGCCCTCGGACCTTCAGTACCTCGTCGACGAGCACTTCCAGCATCCTCTCGCCGAGGCCCTCGAAGCGCTGCCTCCCGGCTTCACGCCCGTTCCCAGCAGCGCGGGCGGGCTGGCGCTCGACTTCATCCGCGGCAACCTCTTCAACCGCGAAGGCATGACGCCCCTGCCGCCCAACGTCCCCGGGCCGGACAATGACTTGAACGACAAGCTGGACCACTACTTCCAGCGCGCGGTGCGGGACGCGCAGGCCCAGGTCTATGCCTTCGGCGAGCCCTGGGGCCCCGAGCCGAAGATTGAAGACAAGTATTTCCACTTCAAGCCCGGCCGAGGCATCCACGACATCCACATGAACCAGGGCAACGACCCGTCCTTCGCCGAACAGGATGGCGTCTATCAGGACGGCGGCGTGCTCATCCACCTCCCCGCGACGCAGCAGTGGGTGGGCATCTTCCTCAAGTTCCAGTCGCAGTCGTGGCACACCGACGACAGGACGGGCCACACCCTCGACGGAACCATCCCCGTCACGCACGACGGCGCCGTGCGCATCATCGCCGCGCTCGTCAACGACACGCGCACGCCCGAGCGGGAGACCATCACCCTGCTCAACACCTCGCCCGACCCGGTGTCGCTCGACGGGTGGGCGCTCGTGGACAAGAACAAGCACAAGCAGCCTTTGAGCGGAGACCTGCCGCCGGGCGCCACGCGGCTGCTACCCGTGAGCAAGCCGCTGGAGCTGTCGAACAACGGCGGCCTCATCTCGCTCCTGGATGCCCAGGGCCTGAAGATCGACGGTGTCTCGTACGTGAAGGCGCAGGCCCGTCCCGGGTGGACGGTGGTCTTCTAGCGGAACAGCCGTGCCGCCTGGTGTGTTACGAAGTACTTCGGCACCAGGCAGGCGAGGGCCGCGCGGGGATTCTCCCGGCGCGGCCTCCCGCTCCAGCGGTGGTGGCGTTGGCGGCGTGAGAGCGGGTGAACGTTGTCGCAAGCAACCAAGGCGAAGTTCCTGGAGTCGGGGCCCTTCCATCAGGACCTCAAGGCGCGGGTGGAGCAGTACCTGGAAGCAAGCGGTCGCTCCGCCCGGGACCTGCCGGGAATGTACCTGAAGACCGCGGTCATCCTCGGCTGGTTCGGCGCCTCGTACGCCTGGCTCGTCTTCGGTGCGACCAACGTGTGGGGTGTCGTGGCCGGGTGCGTGTCGCTCGGGCTGGCCACCGCCGGCATCGGCTTCAGCATCCAGCATGACGCCAACCACGGCAGCTATTCATCGCGACGGAGCGTCAACCGGCTGCTCGGATGGACGCTGGATATCGTTGGCGGCTCCTCCTACGTGTGGGGCTGGAAGCACAACATCTTCCACCACAGCCATCCCAACGTCGTCGGCCTGGACGAGGACATCGACATCCAGCCGCTGTGCCGGATTGCCCCGGGCCAGAAGCTGCACGCGGCCCATCGCTTCCAGCACCTCTACATCTGGGTGCTCTACGGGCTGCTGTCGGTGAAGTGGCACTTCATCGACGACTTCAAGGACCTGGTCACCGGCCGCGTCGGCCGGCAGAAGATGCCGCGCCCCTCGGGGCGCAAGCTCGCCGGGGTGCTCGTCGGCAAGGCCCTCTTCTACGGCTGGACGCTGGTGGTGCCGTTGCTCCTCCATCCGCTCTGGCAGGTGGCGCTCGCCTACGCGCTCACCGCCTTCGTGCTCGGGCTGACGCTGGCCACCGTGTTCCAGCTCGCGCACTGCGTGGAAGAAGCCGTCTTCACCGAGGTGCCGCAGCACAGCCACTCCATCCCCCACGACTGGGCGACCCATCAGATCGGG
Source organism: Pyxidicoccus caerfyrddinensis (assembly GCF_010894405.1). Classification (GTDB taxonomy): domain Bacteria; phylum Myxococcota; class Myxococcia; order Myxococcales; family Myxococcaceae; genus Myxococcus; species Myxococcus caerfyrddinensis. The sequence goes on along the minus strand of NZ_JAAIYA010000025.1, from coordinate 157,340 downwards.
TCCACGGTGGACTTCGCGCGGGGCAATTGGCTGGTGAGCTGGTATCTGGGCGGACTCAACTTCCAGGTGGAGCACCACCTCTTCCCGCGCGTGTGTCACCTGCACTACCCGGCGCTCTCGCGCATCGTGGAGGACACCTGCCGCAAGCACGGCGTCCACTACCGGGTGAACACGAGCGTGGGTGCGGCATTGAAGAGCCACGTGCGCTGGCTCAAGCGGATGGGGCAGCCCGTCATCGAGGGTGCGGTATGAGTGAAGAGACGGAGAAGGTTCGGTACGGACGCGCGCAGAAGTTCCGCCTGTCGCCCAAGGGCAGCGAGGCCGCGGCGTCGTATGCGGCCATGATTGAAGCGGCGAAGAACGGCACCGGGCGCGCCCAGTTCGACGCGGCCCGGGCTTCGTGGGGGACCTCGCTCGGACTTCCCCCCGATGACGGGCTCTACCTCGTGGAGTTCGCCGCGGGAGAGCGCACCGTCGCGGAAGCGACGCGCAACCTCGATGGCTGCGGCACCACGGCGAAGGAAGTCAAAGTGGCCGTCGAGCGGCTGCTGAAGCTCGGCATGCTCGAGCCCCTGCCCGCGGCGCCTCCGCCTCCCGCGCCGCCTCCGCGCCGCTACTGGTGATGAGCGGCGGCTACACCGCGGAGGCGGTGAGCCGCTGCGCCTGCGTCACCCCAGGCAGCGTGGGCGCCGGGTTGAGCGCCTGGACGAGCAGCGCACGCAGCGCCTCGGACAGGTCGTCATTCACGCCCAGCGCGCCCGCGGGCGCCCCTTGCAGCGGCACGGGCACCTCCGCTCCCACCACCACCACGGGCATGCGCACCTCCCACGAGAGGTAGTGCGCCAGGCGCACGGCCGGCTCGGACACGTCGAGCAGCAGCGCGCCCACCGCGCCCGCCGTGAAGGGCCTCCACAGGGGACGGGCCGCCTCCGCGGGCGGCAGCACGCAGAAGTCCAGGCGCAGCACCTCGCTGAGCACCAGCCGGCCCAACGTGCCGAAGCCGCTCTTCACGGCGGTGGGCTCGGCCGACAGCGCCTCCAGCCCCGGCAGCCTCGCGAGAATCCGACGCGCCGCCGCCGCGCCGCTGCCGCAGACGAACACCTTCGCGGTGGCCACCTTCGCCGGCGCCGTGCGCGTCCGGAGGATGCGACCGCGCAGCGCGTGCACCTCCGCCGCGCCCAGCAGCTCGCCGGCGTTGGTTTCCGAGCCGTCCGAGTCCACCGCCCGCGCCACGCCCCGCTGCATCAGCGCGGACAACACGCTCAGCACTTCCAGGTCCGTGGCCGGCGCCAGGTCCAGCACCTCGCCCAGCGCGCGCGGCTGGCGCAGCAGGCCCACCACCTGCGCCGTCACCGGGTGCTGGTCCTGCGACAGGTCCACGTCCGGCGCCAGCATCAGCCGTGTGTGGCGCGGCGGCAGGCCCGGCATCAGCCGGTTCACCTCGTCCGACTGCCGCATGCCCTCCAGCAGCGAGTCGTCCATGCCGCGGTTGATGCGGGGCCGCGCCGCGTTCGTCCCCGGTGAGAAGGTGAAGGTGCCATCCGCCCACGCGAGCAGTCGGAACAGCGCCTTCTCCCCTTCCACGCGCCCCAGCTTCGCATTCACGGGGCGGCCATCGACGACGAAGATTTCGCCCCGGTCGTTGCCGCGCTCCAGCGCCAGCCGGCCGCTGCGCTTGTTCATGCCCAGCAGCTGCATCAGGTCCGGGATGCTGAGCTGACTGAGCGAGCCTTCGATTTCCTGCTGCTCGCTCTTGAGGTCCTTGGCGGCCTCGCTGCGCCGGAAGATGTGCTCGATGCGGCTGAGCACCTCGTCCAGGTTGAAGGGCTTGCGCAGGTAGCCGTCGCGCAGGCCGCGCTGCCGGTCCGAGTCGAAGCTGGAGGTGGTGAGCACCACCGGGATGTCTTCGGTACGCGGGTTGGTGCGCAGAATCTGGATGAAGGTCCGCGCGTCCAGCAGCCGGCAGCCCTCGTCGAACAGCGTGAGGTCGGGGTGGCGCAGCACGGCCACTTCCAGCGCGCGCGAGCCGTCCGGCGCGTAGTGCACCTGGTAGCCCTTGGTGCGCAGCGCGCGCGACAGCGAGCGCACGGACTCGAGGTCGGGGTCGGCGATGAGAATCTTCCGGACCTGGGCCACGGGAATTGCCCTTCGTCTCAGTAGGGCTGCAGGTCGTACTCGGCCTGCAGCTTGGAGATGAGCCCGTCCACCACCGCGGTGTCCGAGGTATGGAAGCCCCAGGTCGCCCCGAGCCCGCGCCGCTGGATGAGCGCGTACGCGGCGTTCTCCGAGAGCCAGAGGATGAACTCGTGCCGCGTCACGCGGTCATCACCCTCCAGGAACACGGGCGTCAGCGCGGGGTGTGACTCCAGGTCCACGCGGCGGCCCAGCAGGTAGATGCGCGACGCCATGTCCGGCGGCGCCGACTCCAGCCCCGCGGCGATGGGCAGGTCCGTGCGAATCTCCGGCCCGCCCACGTAGAGGATGCCGCGCGAGCCCGGGTCTCGCATCAGCTCGCGGGCAATCTCCGCCTGCAATTCGTCGAAGAGCACGTCGGAGACCTTGCCGCGGCGGCTCGGCTCGGAGCGCTCGTCCACCGGCAGCCGGGGGCTCGTCGGCGTGCCCAGAAGCAGGTCCACCTCGTCCCAGAAGGGCAGCCCGTCCAGCATCAGCCGGCGCTGCAGGGACGCGCGCCGCTCGTCCATGCGGCGGCGGCAGCGGTGGACCAGCTCGTCGAAGTCCTCCCCGTCCTTGGGGAAGGTGCTCGCCCCGCCGACGAGGGCCAGCGGCAGGCGCTGCTCCACGTCCTGCACCTCGGGCTCCTCGCGCACCGCCGCCACCGCGCGGCGCACGAACATCAGCGCGCCGAAGAAGTCCGTCTCCGGCAGCAGGAGGTAGAACTCCTGGTCGCTCGCCTTCGCGATGACGTCCGAGTCGCGAATGATCTTGCTCAGCGCCCGGATGATGCCGCGCACCGCCTTCTTCGCGTCCGCCGCACCCTGGCGCACGCGCACCAGCGGCAGGTTGTCGATGGAGAAGGTCAGCAGCGAGAACGTCCGCCCGTAGCGGCGCGCCTTGTAGATTTCCTTGGAGGCGTAGTCGGTGAAGTAGCTGAGGTTGTACGCCGCCGTCTCGCGATCTCGCAGGCCCAACCGCTGGAGCGCGAGCATCCGCCGGCCGTTCTTCACACCCACCGCGGCGAAGTCCGCGAGCACCTTGGCGTCGCGCGAGTGCTCGGAGCGGAAGTCCCCGGCGAGCGGGTCCGACAGCTGCGCCAGGCCGACGATTTCCCCGGAGGCCAGCAGCGGCACGTACATCACCGCGGAGCGCTCGTCGCGCGCGAGCCACGGCAGGGCCTCACGCAGGCGGCCGGCCAGCGGCCCCTCGGGATTCATCTTCTCGGCGAGGAACTGCTTGTCGAGCAGCCCCCGGTACGCGCGCAGCACCAGGTCACCCCGGTCGTCCATCACCCACAGCGCGGCGCTCTGCGCGTCACAGACGGCGCCCAGCTCCGCGATGATGCGCTCCTGCAGCCACTCCAAATCCGGATGGGACAGCAGCTCCAGGCAGCGCTGGTGCAGGTTGTGGAAGCGGGCGAACTCGAGATTCTCGTCGCGCAATTGCGCGCGCTCGCGGCGGAGGTCGGCGCGTTGCAGGGCGCGGTCCACCGCCAGCAGCATGTCGGTTTCGACCACCGGCTTCGTCAGGCAGTCCGCGGCGCCGGAGCGCAGCGCCATCTCCGAGCCACGCACCTCCGTGTGCTGGCTGACGAGGATGATCTCCTGGTCGGGATCTCTCTCGCGCAGGCGCGCGGTGAGCGCGAAGCCGTCCACGCCGGGCATCACCACGTCGGTGATGACGAGGTCGAAGGGCGTGCGGGCCGCCTCCACGAGCGCGAGCGTCGCGTTCTCCACGGCCACCACGCGGTGCCCGTTGCGGGTGAGCATGTCGCTGGCGACTTGTCGGAAGAACAGGTCGTCATCGACGACGAGGATGGGTCCGGCCACGGCGCGTTTTGACCTGGGGGCGAGGGGGGAGGAACGCGGGAGGTTACCGGGGGGAAGGAAGCGCGACAACGCCCTCGAACACGAAGGCCACGGGGCCACGGAGGCGGATGTCGGACAGGTCGGCGGGCACTCGGATGCGCAGGTCTCCGCCCGGCAGCGTGACGCGCAGCCAGGCGTCCGGGGGCAGCCTCTTCGCCAGCACGGCCGCCACCGCCGACGCACAGGCCCCGGTGCCGCACGCCTGCGTCAGCCCGCAGCCCCGCTCCCAGACCACTACCGTGAGGCCATCCGTTTCCACGCGCACGAACTCCACGTTGGTGCGGTCGGGGAAGGACGGGTGGACTTCGAGGGTGGGGCCCAGGCGGGGGGCGTCCTCGAGGGGCTGGTCCAGGAGGACGAGGTGCGGGTTGCCCATGCTCACCGCGGAGCCGCGCAGGTCCGGGTGGCCCGGCAGGGGCAGGTCGAGGAAGGGCTTGCCGGTGGCGCCCGAGGGCAGGTTGGGCGCGACGAGGCGCGCGGGGCCCATGGAGATGTCCACGCCGATGACGCCGCCGTCGCCATAGCCGGGGATGCAGGAGAGCACGCCCGCGCCCGTCTCCACGTCGATGCGGCCGGGGTTGTCGTCGGTGTGGTCCACCAGGTACTTCACGGCGCAGCGCAGGCCGTTGCCGCACATCTCCGCGATGCTGCCGTCGGCGTTGTGCACCACCATGCGGGCCACGGCGTGCTGCGAAGGGAGGATGGAGAGCACCCCGTCCGCGCCGATGCCCAGGCGCCGGTCGCACATCCACCGTGACGTGGCGGCGTCGATGTCCACGCCGGTGCGACGGCGGTCCAGGATGACGAAGTCGTTGCCCAGGCCCTGATACTTGAAGATGCGCTCGCGAGCGTCCACGTGCGCAATCCTAGCCGCGAGCCGTCACTCGCGCTCGTCTGGCTTCTTCGGAGTGGTGGGAGGCGGCAGATCGAGGGCGGGCATGGCGGTGCGGGCCGGCTTCGCCTGGGGAATCGTGGGCAGGCGGCCGGGCGTGCCCCCGGGCGGCGCGGGGGTCGTGGCCGAGCGGCGGGACAGCTCGTTCTTCACGGCGTTCAGCTCGGCGTTGGCGCGCTCGTAGATTTCCTGGACGGGGTTGGCGCCGGCGCGGGCCGCCTGCCGTCGCAGCGCGCCCAGCTCCGTCTCCTGGGCGGCGAGCTTCTGCTGGAGCTCCTCCACCTGGGTCTGGAGCTGCTCCATCTCCGCGGCCATCTCGAGCACGGCCTCGGGCTGGGCGGAGGCCTTGAGCTCCTCCACGGACGCGAGGAGGTCCTTGCGCTCGGTCTCCAGTGCGGCGAGGCGCTCCTGCTGCTCGCGCACGCGGGTTTCGAGGCGAGCGCGCTCGGCGCGGTCCTCCAGGAGGGACTGCTTCTCCGTGCCCAGGGTGGTCACCTGCTCCTTGAGGGCGGTGACCTCGGTGAGCAGCGTCTTGAGCCGGTCGGCGGAACTGCCCTCGCGCTTCTGGAGCTGCTGGCGGGTTTCTTCCAGGGCCTGGGCGAGGCGCTCGCGCTCGGCGCGCTCGGCGTCGAGGATGCGGACGGCGTCGGTGGACGTCGTCTCGATGGCGGTGATGCGGCCTTCGAGGCGGACGCGAGCGGCGCGGGCGACGGTGAGGTCCGACTGGAGGCGCTCGCGCTCGGAGGCCAGGGCGGTGCGCTCGGACTCGGCGCGGCCGAGGCGCTCCTGGAGGGACTGGAGAGCGGTGGTGCTCTCGGAGGCGGCGGCCTCCAGCTCGGCGCGCCGGGTGTCCAGGGTGGCCTTGTCGGACTCGAAGCGCTCGGTGGCGGCGGCGAGCTGCTGCTCCAGCGCGGCACGGTCCGCCTCTGCGCGTGCGGTGGCGTCCGACAGACGCGACTCCAGCTCCTGCCTGTCGGTCTCGGCCTGCGCGGTGAGGCTCGCGAGCCGCGACTCCAGCTCGCGCCTGTCCGTCTCGGCACGCTCGGTGACGTCGGCGAGTCGCGACTGAAGCTCGGAACGCTCGGCCTCGAAGCGGTTGGTGGATTCGGTGAGCCGTGCGTCCAGCTCGGCGCGCTGGGCGGTGGTCTCGGTGAGGCGGGTCTCCACTTCGGAGAGCCGCGACTCCAGCTCGGTACGCTGAGCCTCGCGTTGCGCGGTCGCCTCCGCGAGCCGCGACTCCAGCTCGGTGCGCTGAGCGTCGGAGAGTGCGGTGGTCTCCGCGAGCCGGGCTTCCATCTCGGCACGTTCGGCCTGCTGCCGAGTGGAGAGTTCCTCCAGCGCGGTGCGCTGGGACTCGGCGCCGGACAGGAGCTCCGCCAGCCGCGCCTCGAACCGGGCAATGTCGGCCTGCCGCGTCTCCAGCTCGGCGCGCTGGGCGGTGACCATCGCGGTGGCCTCCGTCAGCTGGGAGTCCAGCGCAGCCGCCCGCTCCTGCTCGGTCCGGGCCACTTCGGTGGCGCGCGCCAGCTCGGCCTTCAGCGCGTCCAGGGCGGCGCGCTCGGCCTCCAGCGAGGTCTCCATCGCGGTGGCCTTGCCCGCGAAGCGCCGCGCCGTCTCAAGCTGCACCATGAGCAGCTCGGCGTTCTCGCGCTGGCCGGCGAGCCGGTCCTGCGCGTCCACCAGCTCCGCGTCGAGCCGGGCGATGTGCATGCCCCGCTCGTGCAGGGCCCCCATGGCGCGCTGGAGCTCCGAGCCCAGGCGCATGATTTCCTGCCGCGCCGCGACCACGTGACCCAGCTCCGCCCGCAGGGACACCACCTCCTGGTGCGCGGCCTCCAGGGCGGTTCGGGCCTCCTCCTGCTCGCGGGCGCGCTCCTCCCCAAGGGACTCGAGCTGCCGCTGCTGCCGCTCCGCGCGGATGAGCGCCTCTTCGACCTCCGCATCCAGCGCAGCCAACTTCTTGCGCGAGATTTCTTCCTGCCGGGTCAGCGCCTCGCGAGCCTCGGACAGCGCCAGCTCGTGCGCCGTGGCGGCTTCGGTGAGGCGACGGGCCTCGCTCTCGCCCTCCCCGACCTGCTCGCGCAGCCGGGCCACCTGAGACTGAAGCTCCTGGAGGGACCACTCGCGCTCGGACAGCTGGGCTTCCGTGGCGCGCCGGGCGGCCTCGGCCTCGGCAAGAGACTGCTCCAGCGTCGCGGTGCGAGCGGTCTCCGTCTCCCGGGTGGCCTGGGTCTCCGCGACTCGTGCCTCCAGCCGCGCCACCGCCGCCTCGAACTCCTGCTCTCGTGCCTTCGCGGCCGCACGTTCCTCTTCGAGGACGCGCTGCTGCTCGGCCATGACGCGCTCGGCGGCCTCCAGTCGCTCCAACCGCGCCTGCTCGCGGGCGGCGGCGTCCGTGCGCAGCGACTCCAGCGCGGCCTGGGCCTGCGCCAGCGCACTGCGCTCCTCGGAGCGGGCTTCCTGCTCGGCGGACAGCGCCGCCTGGATGCGGGCCAGCGCGGCCTCCGCATCCACCCGGGCGAGCTGCTCGGACTCCAGGCGCGCACGAAGCTGCGCCAGTCCCGCTTCGCCCTCGCTGCGGCCCTGCCGCTCGGCCTCCAGCTCCGCGCGAGCCGAGACGAGCGCCGCGTCGAGCCGGGTGCGCTCGTCACGCTCGGCATCCAGCTGGGTGCGAGCCAGGGTGAGGGCGCCGTCGAGCCCGGTCCGGGCCTCGCGCTCGCCCTGAAGATCCGCGCGAGCCGAAGCCAGCGCCTCGTCGAGCTCCGCCCGCTCCTCGCGCTCGACGTCGAGCGTCTTCTGCAATACCTCGCGAAACGCCTGGGCTCGGACGCGTCCCTCGCGTTCCGACTGCGCCTCGGCCTGGAGCTGGGTGACGACCTCGTCGGCACCGAAGGCGCGCTCGCGCATCCCGGTGAGCTCGGCCTCCAGTCGCTCGCGATGCTCGCGCTCGGAGGACAGGGCGTCCCGGGCTTCCGTCAAGGTCGCCTGGGTGCGGGCCTCCAGCCGCTCGCGTGCCTCGTTCGAGGAGGCCAGCTCTTCGCGGACCTCGGCCAGCGCAGCCTCCGCACGAGCCCGCTGCTGAGCCTCCTCCTGAAGCGCCAGCTCCAGCCGGGAGCGCTGCTGCGCCTCGGCCGCGAGTCCGGCCTCCGCCTCGGCCAGCGCCGCCGTGGCCCGGGCGTGCTTCGCCTCCTCATCCTGGAGCCGGGCCTGCGACTCCGCCGAAGCAGCCTCCGCCAGGGCCCGCTGACGCGCCTCCTCTTGGAGCCGCGCCTGCGCTTCCGCGGCGACCTGGGCGCGCTGCTCCGACTCCTGCGCGAGCCGGGCCTGCGCCTCCTCGGCGCCCAGCGTGAGCCGCGACCGAGCCTCCGCCGCGTCCGCCTCGGCCTGGGTGCGCTGCCGGGTCTCCACCTGAAGCTGGGCCTGCGTCTCCGCCAGCGCCGACTCCGCGGCCCCACTGCGCAGCGCTTCAGCCTGGAGCCGGGCTCGTGACTCCTCGAGGGCCGTCTCCGCCCGAGCACGCCCCTGCGCCGCCTCTTCGAGCGCCGTCTCCGCCCGGGCCCGCCGCTGCGCCTCGTCCTGGAGCTGGGCCTGCGCGTCCGCGAGCGCCGCTTCCCACCGTGCGCGCCGCTCCTGCTCCGTCGCCAGCGCGTCCCGTGCCTGGGCAAGCGCCTGGCGCGCCTCCTCCAATCCTTCGCGGGCCTCGGCCAGCGCCGTCTCCGCCCCACCCCGCAGCTCGCGCTCCGCCTCCAGCTTCGCGCGCAGCGCCTCCAGCGCGGAGCCGGACTGGGCCCGTCCCTCGCGCTCGGACTCCAGCGTGGACCGAAGCTCGGCCAGCCCCGTCTCCAGCTCGGTGCGCCGGCGCACCTCCGCGACGAGCGTCTCCCGCGTGTGTGCCAGCGTGGACTCGGCCTCGGACAGCCGTCGTGCCGCGTCCTCCAGCCCCTCACGGGCCAGCCGCAGCGCCTCTTCCAAAGAGGCCCGCGCCTGTCGCTCCGCGTCCAGCTCGCCGCGCACCTGCGATGCCCGCGCCTCCGAGGCGTGCCGCTCCTCGTGCGCCGACTCCAGCTCCGCCCGCGCGGTCTGGAGGGCCTCCTCGAATTCCTGCCGCTGCGTCCGGGCGCGCGCGGAAGACTCCGCCTCCAGCTCCACCACGCGCCGCACCAGCGCCTCGCGCTCCGCCTCCAGCTCCAGCCGATGGGCCTCGCTGTCCGCCCGGGCCGCCGCCTCGTCGCGCGCCTTGCCGGACAGCGCCTCCGCCCGGCCGCGCGCCCCTTCCAGCGCCTGCTCCAGCGACTCCAGCCGCTCCCGCAGCTCCGTGCGCTCGGTCTCCAGCGCCTGCCCGAGCCGCACCTCGGTCCGCGCGCGCTCCGCCTCCAGCGCCTCCAGCCGGGCCGTCGCCTCGTGGAGCGACTCCTCCAGCCGCGCCGCCATGGCCCGGGACGCGGCCTCGCCGCGCGTGAGCGTCTCCACCTCGCCGCGAAGCCGGGCCTCCGCCTCGCGCGAAGCGGTCAGCTCCGTCTCCATCCCGCGAGCCTCGGCCTGGAGCGCCTCCAGCCGCGTCTCCGCGTCCTTGCGCGCCCCTTCCGCCGAAGCGGTGCGCTGCCTCGCGTCGGCCAGCTCACGCGCCACGCGCGCCAGCTCGGCCTCCTTCACCGCCACCGCCGTGCCGGAGTCGCGGGACAGCTCCTCCGCCCGCGCGGACTCGGCCTTCAGGTGCTCCACGGCCGCCAGCGCCGCCGAGTACTGCTCGGCGATGCGCAGCTCCCGCTCGCGCGCGGCCTCCGCCGCCCTGCGCCGGTCCTCGGACTGCTCCACGGCGCGCTCCGCCGCCAGCCGGTCCTTCTCGCGGTCGATGCGCAGCGTGGACAGCTCGTCCTGGAGCTCGCGCACCTGCGAGTACGCCTGCGTCAGCCGCTCCCGGGCCTCCTCCAGCGAGGCAATCGTCTCCTCGCGCCGCGCCCGCTCCAGCCGCAGCGACTCCTGCGCGGCCAGCACCTGCACGCCCGCGTCCGCCTGGGCGCGCTGCGCGGCCTCCACCTCGAGCCGCTGGGCCGCGAGCCGGCGGTCCGCGTCCGCCATCCGCTCCGTCGCCACCTGGAGCTCCAGCTCGCGGCGGCGCAGCTTCCCGGACAAATCATCCCGCTCGCGCTGCGACTCCTGGGTGCCTCGCGCCAGCTCCAGCTGCGCGGTGAGCCGCGCCACCTCGTCGCGAGCCACCTCCAGCGCCGGCCGCAGCGACGCGGCCTCCGCCTCGCGGTCCGTCAGCTCCGCGCGAAGCTTCGTCAGGGACTCCTTCAGCCGCGTGCTGCGGTCCTCCCAGGACTTCGCGCGCGCCACCACCTCGTCCAGCTTCCCGCGGGTGAAGGCCAGCGGCTCCGGCGGCAGCTGCACCCACGTGGGGTCCACCACCCGCGCCGGCTCCTGCCCCGCCACGACCAGGAAGTAGGCCGCCTCGCTGTTGTTGACGAGGGTGCCGTCCACCTGGAGCCCCTCGCCGCGCTCGAAGGCGAGCTGGTAGCCCAACACCGGCGACTGCGTGGCCACCTCCACGTGCGGGAAGTGGACGGAGAGCGCGTCCAGCAGCATCCCATACGTGGGCGGCACGCCCTCCTCCGGCTCCAGCAACTGCGGCAGCGACAGGCCCGCCACGTTGCGCAGGCCGCCCAGGAGGAAGCCCTGCTTCGTCACCAGCCGCGCCAGCTCCGCGAGCAGCTCCGGCGCCTTCACGTACGGCGCCAGGTCGGCGATCAGCACCACGTCGAAGCTGCCCGCCTCGAAGTCGTCGTAGACGTTGGCGCGGAAGCGCAGCGAGGGGCCGCCGTGGGCCTTCTGCGCCGCCTCCACCGCCGTCACGTCCGCGTCGCACGCAATCACGGCGCGCGCGCCGCGTTCCACGAGGAAGCGCGCGCTCTCGCCGCCCGTGGAGGCCACGGCGTCGACTTCCAGCACCCGGCGACGGGCGAAGAGGCTCTCCGCGAAGATGTACCGGGGCAGCAGTTCACTGGGCCCCATGCGGCGGAATGTGTGATGCATGGGTGTGTTCGGGAGTAGGAGTATAGCCGTGGGCGACCGAGCCCCAAGTTAAGCGCCAGGGCCAGAAATCGGCCTCGCGCCTGGACGACAGGAGAGCAGGCGACATGAACTCAGCGGGACAGCAGGGATTCGGCTACCGGGCGAAGCGCACCTTCACGCGACTGCTCGTCTTCACCCTCATCCTCGGCCTGGGAGGGGTGGTGGTCTTCCTCCTCTCCCAGCTCAACGCGCGCACCTTCACCCTGGCCCTCATGGACGGGCAGCTCGCGGTGATGAAGGGCCGCAACGCGCCCATGGGCTCGGTCCCCTACCGCCCCGGGGACCCGCGGCTGGCGGACGCCTACGCCCCCATCCCCGTGGAGGGCCAGGACGTCACCGCGCTCGCCCAGCGCAGCTTCACCGAGCGCGACGAGCTGGACCGCGCCCTCTTCCCCCTCCTGGAGTCGCTGGCCCGCCCGCGCATCGCCTCGGACGAGCCCGCCCGCGTGGACCAGGGCCTCTACTACCTGCGCCGCGCGGAGAAGCTCTCCGGCATCACCGAGGAGCAGCGCCTGACGCTCCAGAAGCTCATGACGGACGTCGCCTACTACCAGGCCCGCCAGAAGCTGGAGGACGCCCGCAGGCTCATCAGCGACGCCCTCAGCCAGCTCAAGATGGCCGCGGAGAGCCAGAGCCGCCACGCCCGCAGCGCCAACCAGATGCTCAGCGCCGTCACCCCGCCCGCCCGTGAGCTGGAGGAGGCCCTCCGCCGCGCCGTGCACACCCTCAGCGGTCCCCAGGCCGCGCCCGAGCAGCCCGCGCCGGAGACGCCGGTTTCCCCACCTGCACCCACCGAGACGGCGCCCCCCGAGACGCTGGTTCCGGCGGCTCCGGACGCGGGCGGAAATCCGTAAATCAGGCCGCATTCCTGCCGCTCAGGTTGGATTCCAGGGACCCCATACATGGCGTCCCTGGGCACATCACGGAGTGTCGTCAGGACAACGTGACGAAACGTGTTGGAGATCGATCATAGATTGCAATGATCGGGCCCGGTCAGGCACTAGATCTCGCGTTGACACCTTCGATACCCCCCCATAGCTTGTGCCCGGTCGACGGCGCCCCACCGAAAGACGTCGCCGTGGCGTGGGGCAGAGGAGGGGTTGTGGGTTTCTTGCGCACAGCTAGCAGCTGCCTCATAAAACACCGCCGACACCCGGTCGTCTTCAGACCCTAGACCCGCCCCCTCCAGGACGGGTCCCACCTGAACATTTTTCAAGTAGCGTGACCTCGGGAGCCATCTCCCTGGGGCAGACACCCGTGTCTGCCCGAGGCCATGCCTTTGTCCGGAGTGAGCCGCTCGTGAACTTCGAAACGCCCGTGAAGCCCGCTGCCGTCAACCTGGCCGTCCCGCCCGCCACCAACGGACACCCGGTGCCGTCCGTGAGTGCCACGCCAGCGCCAGCGCCCACGGAGGCCCCTCCGGCCGAGTTCGGCTCCACCACGATGCGCGTGAAGAAGCGCAACGGCACCGCGGAGCCGGTGGACCTGAACAAGATTGTCCGCGCGGTGGGCCGCTGCTGCATGGGGCTGCCCCGCGTGGACGTGATGCGCGTGGCCACGAAGACCATCTCCGGCCTCTATGACGGGGCCACCACGCGCGAGCTGGACGGCCTGTCCATCCAGACGGCCGCGGCCCTCATCGCCGAGGAGCCCGAGTACGGCCGCCTCTCCGCGCGCCTGTTGTCCGCCTTCATCCAGAAGGAGGTCAGCAACCAGGAGATCCACTCCTTCAGCCAGTCCATCGCCGCGGGCCACCGGCACGGCCTCATCGCGGACCGGCTGCTCCAGTTCGTCCAGGCCAACGCGCGCAAGCTCAACGCCGCCATCGACCCGTCGCGCAACGACCTGTTCGAGTACTTCGGTCTGCGCACCGTCTACGACCGCTACCTCCTGAAGAACCCGCAGACGCGCGAGGTCCTGGAGACGCCGCAGGAGTTCTTCCTCCGCGTGGCCTGCGCGCTCAGCGGCGACAACGCGCGTGACGCGATTGAGCTGTACCGGCTGTTCAGCTCGCTGGAGTACATGCCCAGCTCGCCCACCCTGTTCAACTCGGGCACGCGCCACGAGCAGCTCTCCAGCTGCTTCCTCTTGGACTCGCCCGCGGACGAGCTGGACGCCATCTACAAGAAGTACTCGGACATCGCGATGCTGTCGAAGTTCTCCGGCGGCATCGGCGTGGCGTACCACCGGGTGCGCGCGCGCGGCTCGCTCATCCGCTCCACCAACGGCCACTCCAACGGCATCGTCCCCTGGCTGAAGACGCTGGACGCCTCGGTGGCCGCCGTGAATCAGGGCGGCAAGCGCAAGGGCGCCTGCTGCGTGTATCTGGAGACGTGGCACGCGGACATCGAGGACTTCCTCGAGCTGCGTGAGAACACCGGCGACGACGCGCGCCGCACGCACAACCTGAACCTGGCCAACTGGGTGCCGGACCTCTTCATGAAGCGCGTGGAGGCGGACGGCGAGTGGAGCCTGTTCGACCCCAAGGTCGTCCCGCACCTGACGGACCTGTACGGCGACGCCTTCGAGAAGGCCTACGCCGAGGCCGAGGCCCAGGGCCTCTCCATGCGCAAGGTGAAGGCGCGCGACCTGTACGCCCGGATGATGAAGGTGCTGGCGCAGACGGGTAACGGCTGGATGACCTTCAAGGACATCAGCAACCGCAAGAGCAACCAGACGGGCAAGGATGGCAACGTCATCCACCTGTCCAACCTCTGCACCGAAATCCTGGAGGTGACGAGCCAGGGTGAGACGGCGGTGTGCAACCTGGGCTCGCTGAACCTGGGGCGCATGGTGGTGGACGGGAAGTTCGACTTCGACCGCCTGCGCGCCAACGCGCACCTGGCCCTCAAGCAGTTGGACCGGGTCATCGACCTCAACTACTACCCCATCTCCTCCGCGGCGGATTCCAACCGCCGCTGGCGTCCGGTGGGCCTGGGGCTGATGGGCCTGCAGGACGTGTTCTTCCAGCTCCGGATGCCGTTCGACGCTCCCGAGGCGCGGGCGCTGTCGAAGAAGATTTCCGAGGAGATCTACTACGCGGCGCTGACCACCTCGTGCGACCTGGCCGAGCAGTTCGGCGCGCACCCCTCCTTCCCGGAGACGCGGGCGGCGAAGGGCGAGCTCCAGTTCGACAGCTGGGGCGTGGTGCCCGAGGACACGGCCCGCTGGGACGCGCTGCGCCAGCGCATCCTGAAGCACGGCCTGCGCAACTCGCTGATGATTGCGATTGCGCCCACCGCGACGATTGCCTCCATCGTCGGCTGCTACGAGTGCATCGAGCCGCAGGTGTCCAACCTGTTCAAGCGCGAGACGCTGTCGGGCGACTTCCTCCAGGTGAACCGCTACCTGGTGCGCGACCTCCAGTCGCTGGGGCTGTGGAACGAGAACGTCCGCAACCGCATCAAGATGGCGGAAGGCAGCGTGCAGGACATCACCGAGCTGCCGGAGAACCTGCGGCAGGTGTACCGGACGGCCTGGGAGATTCCGATGCGCTCGCTGCTCGACATGGGCGCGGACCGCGGGGCCTTCATCGACCAGAGCCAGTCGCTCAACCTGTTCGTGGAGACGCCGAACATCGGCAAGCTGTCGTCGATGTACTTCTACGCGTGGCAGAAGGGGCTGAAGACCACGTACTACCTGCGCTCGCGCCCGGCGACGCGGATTGCGAAGGCCACGGTCAACGGTGCCGGCACGGGCACGACGATGCCGGTGGCCCCTGCTCCGGTGGCAGCCAAGGCGGAGGTCACCGAGGCCGAGGCAGTGGCCTGCTCGCTGGAGAACCCGGAGGCGTGCGAGGCCTGCCAGTAGGCCTGGGACGCTGAAGCACGGACGTTTCGAAGGACAGGCAAGAACCCCGCGCGCGCAGCGCAAGGAGCACCGAAGCAATGCTGCTGAACCCTGGACTGAACCTGACGCTGCGCCCGATGGCGTACCCGCAGTTCTTCGAGATGTACCGGAACGCCATCAAGAACACCTGGACGGTGGAGGAGGTGGACTTCTCCACGGACCTGGTGGACCTGCGTTCGAAGATGACGGACGCGGAGCGTCACCTCATCCACCGGTTGGTGGCGTTCTTCGCGACGGGGGACAGCATCGTCGGCAACAACCTGGTGCTGAACCTCTACAAGCACATCAACGCCCCCGAGGCGCGGATGTACCTGTCGCGCCAGCTCTTCGAGGAGGCGCTGCACGTCCAGTTCTACCTGACGCTGCTGGACACGTACGTGCCGGACCCGGCGGAGCGGTCAAAGGCGTTTGCGGCCATCGACAACATCCCCTCCATCCAGCGCAAGGCGCGCTTCTGCATGAAGTGGATGGACAGCATCCACGGCATGGATGAGGTGCGGACGAAGGAGGAGCGGCGCAAGTTCCTGCTCAACCTCATCTGCTTCGCGGGCTGCATCGAGGGGCTCTTCTTCTTCGCGGCGTTCGCCTACGTGTACTTCCTGCGCAGCAAGGGCCTGCTGAACGGGCTGGCGGCGGGGACGAACTGGGTGTTCCGCGACGAGAGCGCGCACATGGGCTTCGCGTTCGAGTGCATCCAGACGGCGCGCAAGGAGGAGCCGGACCTCTTCGACGCGCAGATGGAGCGCGACGTGGTGGCGATGATGCGCGAGGCGGTGGAGTGCGAGACGCAGTTCGCACAGGACCTGCTGAGCGGCGGCGTCATGGGCCTGTCCGTGCAGGAGATGCGCGGCTACCTGGAGTACGTGGCGGACCAGCGGCTGCAGATGCTGGGGATTGCGCCGGTGTTCCGGACGAAGAACCCGCTGCACTTCATGGACCTGCAGGACGTGCAGGAGCTCACCAACTTCTTCGAGCGCCGCGTGTCCTCGTACCAGGTGGCAGTGGGCGTGGGCGCGGCGACGGACGTGGTGTTCGACGCGGCGTTCTGACGCTCCCGAGAAGAGCGGCCCAGGCGGCAACCAAGCCGTCCGGGTCCTCCGGGGCACCGTCCGGAGCGGGAGCGAAGTCGACGCGCCACTCGTCCCCGACGTCCACGAGGTTCACTGTCACGTAGACGGTGTGCGTGTCCTCGTAGTTGGTGATGCCGCAGCGGACCTGCGCGAAGGCGAGGCGCGACATCAGCCGCTCCTTGCCCTGCTTCAGCTCACGCAGGAACTCGCCACCCGACAGGTCCACGTCCCGGCCCTCCGGGACACCGAAGGCGGCGAGCACCTCCTCGCGCAAGTAGCGATGTGAGCCGAAGACCTCGACGCTCTCCAGCCGATAGCGCGACCTCGTGGGCTTCGTGGCGGGGGCGACGGCCCGGCTCTCGGAAGAAGGCGCTCTGACGAGCGGGGACGACGCACAACCCGCCAGCAGCGCCAATGCGACCCACAGGTGGTTGGAGCGCATGCCCTGAATTCACCATGCCCGCCCTGACTCCGTAATCCACACCCGGGCCGCGCGCCTGCGTCGCCCCCGCCAAGGGCCACCCGGTCCCCCATCCGGGTGGCTGCGCCGCACGAGGCGCTAGCCCTTCGACGTGCTCGGATCGTTGCCGTAGCTGTTCTTCTTCCCGATGCTTCCGTCGATGTTGTGGATGGTGTGCTCCATCCGCCGATCCTGGGCCAGCTCCCGTCCCGCCTCCACCGCGCGGTCCTTGAGCCGGTGCTTGCTGGTCACCTTCCCCTTCACCTGATTGACCCAGCCCGCGCCCTCCGGATTCGGGGTGGTGTGAACGCCACCACCGCGGCTGCTGTTCTTCGCCATGTGAGTACCTCCTGCGTGTCCGCCCTTCGTGGGCGGACGTTGTGGTTGCAGGAAGTAACGCGCGTGCCGTTAATCGGGTTCTACGCGGAAGGCAGACCTGCGCCGCCGTCCGAGAGGAGTGTCCAGGCCGCAACGCGGGTGCCGTGGGCATCGGCCCGTCCGGACGCCGCACCTGCACACTTCAAGACGGCGCGCCGTGAACGACCCACATCAGCAAGGCCATCGCCAGCTCGCCGCCCACGAGGAGCGCCGCCCTTCGCGGCCAGCGCACCGGGGCGCCATTGAAGTCGTCGAACCCCACCAGCGAGAACAGGAGCCAGAAGAAGGTGATGATGCCGCCAAGCACGAGCCCCAGCTTCGGGCTCTCCGGGGGCGGTGGGGCGAAGATGGAGTGGAACAGCACGGCCGGCACGATGAACGCCACCGTCACGACGAGACTCCAGACCAGGACCGGCTGAACGAGACCGCGGGCCTTCCGAAGCCGCCGGGCTCCAGCGAGTTCGGGTGCCAGCTCCTGCTCCGTCATGGGTCTCTGGAGCGCCCTGCCCTCCCAGACCAGGTAGTGAGTCGAGAGCAGTCGCTCGATGAGCGCTGAACCCAACCCCTCGACCGGCGCGCCCCTCTCGATGGCATCACGGGTGGCGAGCGCCCAGTCGATGTAGTGATGGACCTCCACGAGCGGCAGGGTGACGACGCCTCGAATGATGTCCCGGGCCACCGCGGGGCAATTGGGGTCCTCGCTCCAGCCTTGCGGACCGAGCGTGGTCAACTCCGCGTCCTGCATGCGGGCTCCGCTGGGGCGCCCTCCCGTGCCCGTGACCTCGAGCTCCCAGGACATGTCGCCGAGGTCACCCATCCAGAGGCGTGTGCACCGGAATCCCGCCCCGGCCGCGAGCTCGGCCACCCGGGTCAGGAAGTCGGTCTCCGCTCCGGCCTCAGCGGCCTCGGAAGCAGCCTTGCTCCGGGTCAACTCCCCCAGGGACTGCACGTCGACGAGCGTCAGCGCCGGGCCGAACCGGTACGCATCCACGACCACGGTTTCGAACCCGTACCCACTCCGGAAGGCACTCGCGAGCGCTACGTCCATCCACCGTCTCACAGTGGCGCCGTCCGGGTGACCATGAATCCATAGATGACTGACGATGCCGTAGCCCATGTCGACCTCGCCATGGCGGCGTATCAGGGTTGCAACGCGTCACTCCAGGAGGATTCAGGAAGGCGCGGTGCGGTGCCCGGAAGCACCGTCCCCACCGTGCTAGAACAGGACGCACCGTATGGACCGCCTCGTCCCCTTCCTCTGGCTCTGGCTGCTCTTCTTCGCCATCAACGTGCTCTGGGCCCTGGCCCAGGCGGCGGTCGCGAGCACCCTGGGCGCGCGGCCCGTGCTCGTGGACCTGGGCATCGGTCCCATCCTGCTGACCGGGCGACTGGGCGGCATCGTCTGGTCCTTCCGTCCCTTCGCCGTCGCCAGCGCGGTGGGCTTCACGGAAGAGCCCGCGGACGCACCAAAGGTGAACCGGCTCCAGCAACTCTCACTCCCCATGCACGGCGCGGTCATCCTCCTGCCGTGGGTCACCCAGGTCGCCATCGCCATGGTCTGCCTGGGCGCCACCGAGGGCCTCCACCAGTTCGTCCACGGCTTCACCCTGCCCTTCGAGTTCTCCGCCCTCCCGGGCCGCATCGAGCGCCTCGTCGCGCTGCTCCGCAACGGAGAGTTGCTCCGCGCCTGGGGCCTGATGAGCGCGAAGCTGGCCGCCATCAACCTCCTGCCCATGCCCATCCTGGCCGGAGGTCAGTTCCTGCTCCTGCCCTGGCGCGAGCGCTACCCCCTCTGGGCGGGGCTGCTCAACCTCCTGAGCATCCTCGTCGCCCTGCCCTGGTCGGTCTACGTGGCGTACCTCGTCGTCACCGCCGTCTTCTGACTACTCCCGCCCCTGAAGCGCCAGCCGGGCCCCGAGCGCGACGAACACCGCGCCGGTGACGCGCTTCTGCGCCGCGGCCACGCGCGGGTTGCGCCGCAGCCACGTGCCGAACGCGCCCGACGCACCGGCAAGGAAGACGAGCCACGCCGTCCCCGTCACGTCGAACAGCAGCCCGAGCACGATGAACTGCGCCCCCGTGGAGCCCCGGGCCGGGTCCACGAATTGCGGCAGGAAGGCGAGGAAGAACAAGGCCACCTTCGGGTTGAGCACGTTGGTGACGACGCCGTCGCGGAAGATGCGCCACAGGCTCGTGGGCTGGAGTCCCTGCACAGCCTCCGGGCCCGCCTTGCTGCGCAGCATCTGCACGCCCATCCATACCAGGTAGATGGCGCCCACCCACTTCACCACCGTGAAGGCCATGGCGGAAGTCGCCAGCAGCGCGGACAGCCCCAGCGCCGCTGCGGCGATGTGGAACAGGCAGCCAGCGGCGATGCCCAGCGCGGACACCACGCCCGCGGACCGGCCCTGGCCGAGGCTCCGAGCCAGCACGTACATCGTGTCCGGCCCCGGCGTGAGGTTGAGCGCGATGCCGGCCAGCATGAACGCGGCGAGGCAGGTCGGGTCGAAGAGCATGGCGGTGGCTCCACTCCGTGACACCCGGAGCGAGGTGCGGGACACCTCGGCCGCGTCCCACGTCCGCCGTATACGCCCGCACGAGCGTCCCGTGAAGCGCGCCGGCCCGTGCAAGCGGGTGCTCGCGCTCCAGACCGCAGGCTCCGTCCGGAACCGCGATTCCGTCGCATCCATCCAGGACGCGGCAAGCCCTCCACTCCGTCGGCGGACTGCCGGAAGGAACGTTCCTTCCACGACTACCGTCGGGGGGAGGCGACCCCAGTCGCGTCACGCCCCTCTGCCGGCGGCCGGACGGAATGAACGTTCCTTCCACGGCTACCGTCGGGGGAGACGACCTGAGTCGCGTCACTCCCCTCTGCCGGCGGCCGGACGGAATGAACGTTCCTTCCACGGCTACCGTCCGGGGGAGACGGCCCGAGTCGCGTCACTCCCCTCTGCCGGCGGCCGGACGGAATGAACGTTCCTTCCACGGCTGCCGGCCGGGGGAGCGCGGCCCGGGTCACGTCATTCCGCGCGGGCCGCCCCCACGTACGGACTCAGACCGGAGCCTGGGTGTCCGTCCGGTTGGCTGCCACGCGCTCCGCCCGCTCGCGCTCCGTGGCCCGCTCCGCCGTCCTCGCCGTAATCGGCACCACCGGGCGGAACACGGTGCGGTACACGGCCGCGGCGGTGGCGCCGCCCAGCAGCGGCGCAACGATGAACAGCCACAACTGGCTCAGTGCCAGCCCGCCCGCGAACAGCGCCGGCCCCAGGCTGCGCGCCGGATTCACGGACGTGTTCGTCACCGGAATCCCCACCAGGTGGATGAGCGCCAGCACCAGGCCGATGGCCAGCCCCGCGAAGCCCACGGGTGCGCGCGCATCCGTGGCGCCCAGCACCGTCAGCACCAGCAGGAAAGAGAGCGCCACCTCGGTAAGGAAGGCCGCGCCCATACCGTAGCCCTCGGGCGACGCGGCGCCGAAGCCGTTGGACGCCAGCCCCTCCACGGACGCCGAGTAGCCCCCCGGTGCCCCCCGGGCAATCAGCAGCACCACCCCGGCCGCGACGATGGCCCCCACGCACTGGGCCACCACGTAGCCGAGCGCGTGCCGGGACTCCATCTTCCCCGTGAGCAGCAGCCCCAGCGTCACCGCCGGGTTGACGTGGCAGCCGGAGATGGGCCCCACCGTGTAGACCATCGCCAGCAGCGACAGGCCGAACGCGAGCGACACCCCCAGGAAGCCGATGCGCTCCCCCGCCAGCACGGCCGCCCCCACGCCGCCCAGCACCAGCACGAAAGTGCCTATCAGCTCCGCCAGATACTTCCGGAGCGCCTCATCGCCACCGGCACGCGCCGGAGCGGACCTCACCATGGATGCAGGCATGCGCAGCCTCTCTCAGCGAGGGCCCGCGTCATGGTTGCCCATGACTGGCGCCTCGCGACACGAGCAGTCCCCTCAGGGACGGTGCGCACGTGCAACCAGATGGCAACAGGGCCGCCCTCCTCATGGCCGGAGGGCGGCATCCGCGCAGAGCCCTCGGCGCTTCGCCACCCCGAGACGGGGCAGGCGCGCCTGGCGGGCCCTGGCGCCTCTACTTCCCCTTCATCACGCCGATGAACGGCAGGTTCCGATACACCTCGGCGTAGTCGAGCCCGTAGCCCACGACGAAGTGGTCGTCGATGACGAAGCCCTTGTAGTCGATGTCCACCTTCGTCCGGGCCCGCGCCGGCTTCTCCAGGAGCGAGCACAGCTTCAGGGACGCGGGGTGCCGGGCGCGCAGGTTCTCCAGCAGGAACTGCATGGTGAGCCCGGTGTCGATGATGTCCTCGATGATGAGCAGGTGCTTGCCCGCCATGGGCTTGCTCACGTCCGTGGTGATGCGCACCTCGCCCGTCGTCTCCGTGCCGCCCTGGTAGCTGGACACGCCGAGGAACTCGAGCTTCAGCGGCAGGTCGATGTTCTTCGCCAGGTCCATGGCGAAGAACACGGAGCCCTTCAGCACGCAGATGAGCGTCAGGTCCTTGCCCGCGTAGTCGCGCGTAATCTCCGCGGCCAGCTCCCGCACGCGGGCCTGCAACTTCTCCTCGGAAATCATCACGCCGACTTGCTGCTCGTAGAACGCCAAGGGTTCCTCCACTACACGTACGCGTTGTTCATGATCTCCCCGAAGCCGCCACCTCCGGGGACGATGTACTGCCGGTCATCCAGTCCCCGCTCCTTCTCCCAGAGCGCGCCCGGCTCCGTGCCGAACACCTCCGGCGGGGACATGCCCCTGTCCAACCGGAGCGCGTAGATGATGACGTCCGGGTGGTCCTTCGTCATGCGCCGCAGGTACTCCGGCGTGACGATGAGGTTCAGGGTGATGACGCGCCGGGGACGCCCCGGCACCTTCGACTTGTAGAGCGAAATCGCCGTGGACAGGCTGCCGCCCGTGGCTCCCATCGGGTCCGGGAAGAGCACGAAGGCGTCATCCACGTCGCCGCCAATCTTCGCGCCGCCAATCTCCGAGCCCACCACCGCCTGCGCCGCGTCAATCATGCGGCTCATGATGATGTGGTCCTGCCGCACCAGCGACGGGTCCACCGTGGTGTTCATCAAGTCGTACGTCACCTGCGACGGCAGCGTGCCCGCCCGGGCAATGTTCACCGTCACCACGCGCACCTGCGGGTCGATGACCTCGCCCTGGTAGAGGCCCTGCGGGGTGTAATCAATCATCCGGGTGGGCAGGCTCACCATCTTCCGGGGGAACTCGGCGTTCACCACCGTCTTCACCAGGTCGGCGTAGAGCTGCTCCACCAGCCGGTTGATCTGCGGCTGGATGACGCCCTTCGAACACAGCGTCGCCAGCTGCGAGAGGAGGAACGGATTTCCCACCAGGTGGACGTGCGGTCCATAGTGGTGGGTCATCTCGTTCAGCTTGAAGGGCACGTTCGCGTACAAGGTGTCGCGCATGCGGTCGGCTCCTCTCGCCCGCCAGGCGGACGACTCGTGTCCTTCAGTCGAACAGCTTCAGCGTCTGCGGCGGCGTGCCTTCCGTCGGCTCCGCGACATGGCACTTGCGGCAGCGCGGCTCGTACGCCCCCGCCGCGCCCACCACCACGCGCTCCCCGCTCGAAACAATCCGCTGGGAACGATTGGCCGGATTCCCACAGACGACGCAGATGGCCAGCTCCTTCGTCACGTACTCGGACACCGCCATCAGCTGCGGCATCGGCTCGAAGGGCCGCCCCTGGTAGTCCTGGTCCAGCCCCGCGCAGATGACGCGCAGGCCCTTGTTGGCCAGCGCCTGCACCACCGCGACGACTTCCGCGCCGAAGAACTGCACCTCGTCGATGCCCACCACCTGGGTGTCCGCGGCCAACCGGTAAAAAATCTCTTCAGCCCGGTCGATGGGAGTGGAGGTCACCTTCAGCTGCGAGTGGCTCACCACCGCATTGTCGTCGTACCGGTTGTCGATGCGCGGCTTGAAGACCTGCACCTTCTGCTTGCCGTACAAGGCCCGCTGGACGCGGCGGATCAGCTCCTCCGTCTTGCCGGAGAACATGGAGCCGCAGATGACCTCTATCCACCCGATATCTTTGGGGAATTGGTGCAAGGAAGCGCTCGCGAAGAGGGGCCGGAAGGGGCGCGGATAGTCTGCCACACCTCCAGGGGAGTCAACTTTCAACGCGCCCGTCCCACACCCGCTCCACGCCCCGTATGAGCCCGCTCGCCCGCCTGCTCCGGGCCGCCGCGCGCGGCGCTGGCAAGCCTCTTGAAAGGGACTGCTTCCGGTTCCGGTGGACGGGCGAGGGAGGCGGGCGTGGCGGCGACAATCGAGCAGACGCGGGATGCGGCGTGGGCCAGCAGGGCTTCTTTCTACGTGTCACCCGCGTCGGTGGCGCTGTTGATGCTGAACCTGATGGACGGACTGTTCACCCTGTTGTTCCTGCAGCTCGGGGTGGCGGAGGAGCTCAACCCGCTGATGCGCGTGGCGTACGAGCAGTCTCCGCTCGTCTTCATGTTCTCCAAGCTGGTCATCGTGAACGCGGGCCTCTGGCTGCTGTGCCTCCACCGGAGGCTGAGGGCCAGCCGCATCGCCATCCGCGCGGGCGCCATCGTCTACGGCATCATCGTCGTCTATCACCTGGCCTTCCTGACCCACCTGGTCCTGCACTGGCCCGGCGCGTTCCACTGACCCCACCGGTAGACCGTTGGACTGTGGGTGAATTGAACATTGGGACCTGGGTCAGTCGGGTCCCCGCTTGCATTTTACACCCGGTATGTCCCAGGCTTCCCTTCAGCTCCGACCTTTCGGGTTCGGGGGGGGACCATGAACATCACCGACGTCCGGGTGTTTCCGGTCGAAGAGGACAAGCTCAAGGCGTACGTCACCATCACCCTGGATCATTGCTTCGTCATTCGCGATTTGAAGGTCATCCACGGCTCCTCCGGGCTGTTCATCGCGATGCCGGCAAAGAAACGGAAGGATGGGACGTACAAGGATATAGCTCACCCGCTCAACGCGGATACGCGCAGCCAGATGGAGCGCGTCATCCTCATTGAGTACGAGAGACACCTGCACCAGGCGCAAGCCGGGATGCTCGTCTCAGCGCCGGCTGACATGGACTAGGACTTCCCTTCCACCCGTGTCCAGGTTAGTCAGCGGCCCCACCATGCAGCCGCGTGACTTCAAGGTGTTCGCCGGGAACTCGAATCCCGGCCTGGCGCATCGCATTTGCGAGTACCTCAAGCGCCCTCTGGGCAAGGCGGAGGTCGGTCGCTTCTCCGACGGGGAGATCCACGTCGAGATTGGAGAGAACGTCCGCGGTCACGACATCTTCGTGCTGCAGTCGACGTGTCCTCCGGCGAATGACCACCTGATGGAGCTGCTCATCATGTGCGACGCCCTCAAGCGGGCGAGCGCCGGCTCCATCACCGCCGTCATCCCCTACTACGGCTACGCCCGGCAGGACCGGAAGGTCGCCCCGCGCACGCCGATCACCGCGAAGCTGATCGCCGACCTGCTGGAGTCCTCCGGCGTCGAGCGCGTGGTGTCCATGGACATGCACGCCGGGCAGATCCAGGGCTTCTTCAACATCCCCTCGGACCACCTCTACGGCTCGCCGGTGTTCCTGGAGGACCTGCGCAAGCGCTTCCCCGACTCGCAGGAGCTGGTCATCGTCTCGCCGGACGCTGGCGGCGTGGAGCGCGCCCGCGCGTACTCGAAGCGGCTGAACACCGGCCTCGCCATCATCGACAAGCGCCGCCCGCGCCCCAACGCCTCCGAGGTGATGAACCTCATTGGCGACGTGAACGGGAAGGACGCCGTGCTGGTGGACGACATGGTGGACACCGCGGGCACGCTCACCCAGGCGGCCGCCGCGCTGAAGGCCAAGGGCGCGCGCCGGGTGGTGGCCTACGCCGTCCACCCCATCCTCTCCGGCCCGGCCATCCAGCGCATCACCGACTCGGTGCTGGAAGAGGTCGTCTTCACGGACACGGTGCCGCTGTCGCCCGCGGCGCAGTCCTGCTCGAAGATTCGCGTGCTCACCACCGAGCGCCTCTTCGGCGAGGCCATCGCCCGCATCCACCGCGCGGACTCGCTCAGCTCGCTCTTCGTCTGAGCCGGCGCCCGCCCGCCCGCCGGACGGCTTGACTCCAAGCCCTCCGGCTGGCATGTGCAGCCTCCTCCATTGGCTCCCTCGACCAGGGCGCCGTCTTCGGGGCCCGCCAATGGGGCGGGATGCCGAGGGCGCCAGGGCAGCCGGTGGCAACCGCAGTCCCCCTTTCGTGAGGCATTTCCATGTCCGTCGACAAGACCACCCTCGAGGCCCAGGCGCGTGAAGGTTCCGGCAAGGGCGTTGCCCGCCGTCTGCGCGCGAAGGGCGTGGTTCCCGCCGTGGTCTACGGCAAGCACCTGGCCAAGCCGGTGCACATCGCCGTGGACCCCAAGTCGGTCCGCGTGGCCATCAACACCCCGCACAAGTTCAACACCCTCATCCAGATCAAGGTGGGCGCGGACACCCACCAGGTCCTCCTGAAGGACTACCAGATGGACCCGCTGACCCGGGACATCCTCCACGTCGACTTCATCGCCGTGCGTGAGAACGAGCAGGTCAAGGTCAACCTGCCGCTGGTGCTCGTCGGCAAGGCGGCGGGCGTGGCGGACGGCGGTCTGCTCACGCAGATTCGCCGCGAGCTCGAGGTCTGGGCGCTGCCGAACGCCATCCCCGAGCGCATCGAGGTGGACGTGACGCCGCTGAAGATCAACGACGCCCTCCACGTCAACGACGTGAAGTTCCCCGCGGGCGTGTCCGTGAAGACGAGCGTCAACTACACCGTCGCGGTCCTCAGCGCGCCCGAGGCGGCCGAGGTGGCCCCCGTGGCGGCGGCTGCGGCGGCTCCGGCGGCGGCTGCGGCGGCTCCGGCGGCGGCGAAGGCGGGCGACAAGGCGGCTGCGGCTCCGGCCGCCGCGGCGAAGGCCCCGGCGAAGAAGTAGTCTTCGTCTCACGCAACCCTTCTGGAGCGGGGCTGGCCCGAAGCAGGGGCTGGCCCCGTTCTCGTTTCGGAGCCTCTCATGAAGCTCATCGTCGGGCTGGGCAACCCGGGGCGCGAGTACGAGCGGCACCGGCACAACATCGGGTTCATGGTGGTGGAGGCGCTGCTGCCCCGGGCGCGCGCCCAGCTCAACCAGGACAAGTTCGCCGCGAAGGTGGGCCAGGGCACGCTGGCCGGCGAGCGGGTGCTCTTCGTGGAGCCCCAGACGTTCATGAACCTGTCGGGCCGCTCGGTGGCGGAGGCCGCGCGCTTCTACAAGGTGCCGGTGGAGGACGTGCTCGTCATCCACGACGAACTGGACCTGCCCTTCGGCCGGCTCCAGCTCAAGGCGGGCGGCGGCAGCGGCGGCCACAACGGCCTCAAGAGCACCGTCTCCAGCCTGGGCGACGAGGGCTTCATCCGCCTGCGCTTCGGCATCGGCAAGCCGGAGGGCCCCAACGCCCGCGAGCGCGTGGCCGGCTACGTCCTGTCCAATTTCGACGACGGGGAGCGCCGGCAGTTGGAGGAACTCATCGGCCGCTCGGTGGACATGACGGAGACCTGGATTCGGGACGGGCTGTCGGTGGCCATGAACCGGTTCAACCGGAAGGCGTAGCCCCCAACAGGCCCGCCCCGGCACTTCCAGGGCGGCAGACGGGCGGCCGGGCCCTCCGGCCGCTTGACTTGGAGGGGGCCCCCTCCTAGAAGGCGCGTTCCCCCAGCGGGTGTAGGCCCGGTGGGATGTTCTTTCACAGCTTCCCGTGTTCGTGCACGGGACGTAGCGCGAAGGTGACGGGCGCGCGGTTTCCCGTCCCCGGCGGCAGGGCCTCCTGGCTTTGTTGACCGTTTCCCCGCTCCTCGGATTGTCCGGGGGGCACTCGACCCCAAGGGGAGAGAAAACATGGCTGAGACGCAGGCCGCGACGCGGCTTCGTGAGTACGAGACCATCTTCCTGGTCAAGCCGGACCTGACGGACGACAACGTGGACAAGCTCAAGGAGCGCGTCCGCGGCATCGTTGGTCGTGACGGTGGCAAGCTCCTTCGCTTCACGGTGTGGGGCAAGAAGAAGACCCTGTTCCCCGTGGCGAAGCAGCCCCGCGCCATCTACGTGCACGCCAGCTACCTGGGCGGCGCGAAGCTGGTGGCCGAGGTGGAGCGCAACCTCCGCAACCTCGACGAGGTCACCCGCTACATCTCCGTGAAGATCGCGGACGAAGTGGACCCCGAGACGCGTCCGGTCCTCGAGGACCTGAAGCTGGCCGGCGACGTCGAGGAGACCCGTCCGGGCGCTCCCGCGGAGCGCGAGGGCGGCTTCCGTGGCGGCGAGGAGCCGGGTGTCGAGGCGGAGGAGGAGTCGACCGAGGAGGCCTGAGGGCCACCGGGTCAACTCCCTAGGGACCAACCCAGGAATCGAGAACGCTCATGAGCAACGGAACTGAAAGCAAGACGGGCTCCAGCCCGGGCGGCCGCAGCGGCGGCTTCGGTGGTGGTGGTGGCGGCGGCGGTGGTTTTGGTGGTGGCGGCCGCGGTGGCGACCGCGGTGGCCGTGACGACCGCGGCGGTCGTGATGACCGCGGCGGCGGCATGGGTGGCGACGACGACAAGCGTGGTGGTGGACGCGGCTTCGGCCGCAAGAAGGTCTGCCGCTTCTGCGCCGAGAAGAACGCCTCCGTGGACTTCAAGGACCAGGCGACGCTGAAGTACTTCGTCACCGAGCGCGGCAAGATCATCCCCCGCCGCATCTCCGGCAACTGCGCGAAGCACCAGCGTGAGGTGGCGGTGGCCATCAAGCGCGCCCGTGGCATCGCGCTGCTCCCCTACAACGCGGTGGTCGGCTAGCCGCCGGTCCGCACAGGAGACTGAACATGAAGGTCATTCTGCGTGAGGACATCGACAACCTCGGCAAGTCCGGGGACCTCGTCACCGTGAAGGACGGCTTCGGCCGCAACTACCTGCTGCCTCGCAAGAAGGCGGTTCTCGCGAGCGAGCAGAACATGCGCCAGCTCGAGCACGAGAAGGCGGTGCTCACCGCCCGCAACGCCAAGCTGAAGGGCGCTGCGGAGGAGCAGGCGAAGAAGATTGGCAACATCAAGGTGACCATCAAGCGCAAGGTCGGCGAGCAGGACAAGCTCTTCGGCTCCGTCACCGCGCTGGACATCGCCGAGGCCGTTGCCGCCCAGGGTCAGACGGTGGATCGCCGTGCCCTCCACCTGCCCGAGCCCATCAAGTCGACGGGCCATTTCGAGGTGGAGCTGCGGCTGCACCGCGACGTGGTGGCGAAGATCAAGGTCGACGTGGTGGCCGAGTAGTCCTCGACTTTGCGTCGCTGAAGTTCGGAAGGCCGTCCGGGGCAACCCGGGCGGCCTTTCGCTTTTCCCGTGCCCCCTCCCGTCCGGCTCGCGCCGCGTCCGGTCCGTCCCACGACATCCGCGTGGAGCGTCATGCGCGCCGTGCGTATCCCGGTGTGGAAGGAGGCTCTCCCATGAGCACCATTGCCGCGCCGCACGCCGTTGACGAGCACCGCCCCGACCTGGACTGGCTCCGGGTGGTGGCCATCCTGCTGCTGCACCTGTTCCACACGGGGATGATGTTCAACCGGTGGGACTGGCACGTGAAGAGCGCCCAGGCGCTGACGTGGCTGGAGCCGCCCATGCAGGTGCTGCACCACGTCCGGATGCCGCTGTTGATGCTCATCTCCGGGGTGGGCACGGCCCTGGCGCTGCGGCGGCGCTCGGTGGGGATGTTCGCGAAGGACCGCGTGAAGCGGCTCTTCGGGCCGCTGGTGTTCGGCATGTTCGTGGTGGTGCCGCCGCAGATCTACATCGAGCTGTTGTTCCGCGGCCGGTTCCACGGGAGCTACGCGGAGTTCTACCCGTCGGTGTTCGACTTCGTGCCCTACCCCGCCGGCAGCTTCAGCTGGCACCACCTCTGGTTCGTCGCGTACCTCTTCGTCTTCTGCATGCTCGCGCTGCCGCTCTTCGCGGCGCTGGGCACGGCGCGCGGGCAGGCGCTACTCACGCGGGTGGAGGACTGGCTGTGCCGGGGGTGGAACGTGGCCTGGCTCTTCGCGCCGCTCGCGCTCAACTGGCTGCTCCTGCGCCACCACCCGGAGACGCACGCGCTCAGGGACGACCCGAGGACCTTCGGCCACTATGGCCTGCTCTTCCTGCTGGGGCACCTGCTGGGCCGCTGCCCGCGCGTGTGGGACCACCTGGCGGAGCGGCGGCGCGGGCTGCTGGTGGCGAGCGTCGTGCTCTTCGTCGTCATGTTTCCGGACGGCGAGTTCCCGCTGGTGCCGGAGGTGCTCGGCGCGCAGGCGGCGCTCTGGTTCTTCATCCTGACGGCGCTGGCCTGGGCGCGGGCGCGCATCCACGTGCGCCGGCCCTGGCTGAAGCACGCGCAGGAGCTGTCCTATCCCTTCTACATCCTCCACCAGACGGTCATCATCGTCGTGGGCTACGTGTTCCTGGCGCTCCCCGTGGGGCCGCTGGCGCTGTTCGGGCTGGTGCTCGTCGCGTCCTTCGGCGTCACCTGGGGACTGACCGAGGCCGTGGCGCGGGTGCCCTTCCTGAGGCCGTGCTTCGGGATGAAGCCGCGCGGCACCCGACGCACCGCGCTCCGGACGGCGGAGGCGGAGCATACTGCCTGACGCGCCCATGGCTTCCCTTCCCACCGAGAGCCCTTCCGTTCATGCCTCCGGCTGGCAGTGGCCGCGCCTGCGTGCGCGGACGGTGCTGGGGCTGTTCGCGCTCTTCCTCGGGATAGGGCTGTGGAACGGGCTGACGGTGTTCCTCACCATTCTCGGCAATGGCGGCAGCATCCCGGTGCTGGAGCCGTTCGTCTGGGAAATCACCGGGGCGCTGGGGGTCTGGGTCGTGCTGCCCATCCTCCACGCCGCCGTCATCAACGCGCCGGGCCCCCGCGTCGGCTGGGCGCGCTTCCTGGGCATCCACGTGGTGGGCTTCGTGCTCTTCACCACGCTGCACATGGTGGCGATGGTGCCGCCGAGGTACCCGCTCTACGCGCTGCTCGGCCTGGGGCACTACGACTATGGGGACCTGGCCTTCCGCATTCCCATGGAGGCCCAGAAGGACCTCATCGCGTACTCGGTGGCTGGGGCGCTCTGGAGCCTCCTCATCGCCTGGAGGGAGCGGCAGGCGCGGGCCGTGCGCGAGGCCACGCTGGAGAGCGAACTGCGGGAGGCCCGGCTCCAGGCGCTCACCGGGCAGCTGCACCCGCACTTCCTCTTCAACGCGCTGAACACCATCAGCGCGGTGATGTACGAGGACCTGGCGCGCACGGACCGGCTGCTGAGCGATTTGGGCGGCCTGCTGCGCGCCAGCCTGGAGCGCCAGGAGGCCACGTGGACGCTGGCGGAGGAGCGTGCCCATGCGGAGCGCTTCATCGCGCTGCTGGCGGCCCGCTTCGGCGAGCGCGTGACGGTGCGCTGGGACGTGGCGCCCGGGGTGGAAGGCGCGCGCGTGCCCTGCTTCGCGCTGCAGGCGCTGGTGGAGAACGCGGTGAAGCACAACCAGGACCGGCGCGAGCCGCTGGAAGTGCGCATCCGCGCGCGTGAGGACGGTGCGAGCGTGCTGCTGGAAGTGGAGGACACGGGACGCGGCTTCGGGGAGCCCTCTCCCGCGAAGGGGCCCGGCGTGGGGCTGACGCACCTGGAGCGCATCCTCGCGCTGCTGCACGGTGGACGGGCGCGGCTGGAGCGGGGGCAGGGACCGGAAGGCGGCGCGCGCGTGTCGCTGTGGCTGCCCCGCGAGGTGACGGCATGAAGCGCTTCAGCGTGCTCGTCGTCGACGACGAAGCCCCCGCGCGGGCGAAGGTGAAGCGCCTGCTCGCGGACGACGCCCGCTTCGTCCTCGCGGGCGAAGCGGTGGACGGAACAGACGCCCTCGCGCGCGTGGAGGCGCTGCGGCCGGACCTGCTCGTGCTCGACGTGCAGATGCCGGGGCTCACCGGCTTCGAGGTGCTGGAGTCACTCGGGCCGGAGGACTGCCCCGCGGTCATCTTCTCCACCGCCTACGACGCCTTCGCCCTGCGCGCCTTCGACGCGCATGCGGTGGACTACCTGCTCAAGCCCTACGACGCGGCCCGCTTCGGCCGGGCGCTCGATAAGGCGCATGCGGTGCTGATCGGCGGAGACAGCGAGGCCGGCCGGCTCCAGGCACTGCTGCAGGACCTGTCGCGCGCCACGCCCGCGCGCCCGCTGGAGCGGCTCGTCGTGAAGGTGGGCGAGGCCTGGGTGCCGCTGCGGCTGGACACCGTCTGGCGGCTGTCCTCCGAGGACAAGTACGTGCGGCTGTACACCGCCCAGGGCGAGCACCTCGTCCGCCAGAGCCTGCGCGCGCTGGAGGAGCGGTTGGATCCGGAGCGCTTCGTGCGCGTGCACCGGGGCGACATCGTCAACCTGGAGGCGGTGGCGAAGCTGGAGCCCTGGACGCACGGAGACGGCATCCTCGTCCTCAAGGACGGCACCACGGTGGTGCTCAGCCGCACGTGGCGTGAAGCCTTCCTCGAAAGATGGGGAATGGCGGGGTGAGCCAGGGGGTAGGATCCCCCTCCTCCGCCCACCCGGTGCTACAGGTCTGTTCCAGAAAATTGGGGGATGTCAGGGCCGCCTGTAGAGTGGGCGGGCAGCCATGGAAAACGTCCTGGAAATGAGAGAAGGCCGGCGGGTTCACGAGGACCTGGCCGCTGAGCGAGCGGTGCTGGGTGCCGTGCTCGCGGACAACACACTCATCGCCGCGGTCGGTGAGGTGGTCTTCCCGGACGACTTCTCCAGCCCCGCGCACGCGCAGATCTTCGCGGCGATGCTCAAGCTGGACGGCCAGTCCAAGCAGGTCGACCACCTGACGCTGGCCGAGGAGCTGAAAGTCCTCGGGCAGCTCGTCGCCGTGGGCGGCCCCGCGTACCTGATGCGGCTGGACCAGGTGGTGCCGCTGGCCTCCAACGCCGTCCAGTACGCGCAGATCGTCAAGGACCAGGCCATCCGCCGGCGCCTGGCCAACGTGGGCCGGGAGATCCAGGAGCTGGCCAGCTCGGAGACGGGCGAGCTGGAGGTGCTGCTCGACGAGGCCGAGCGCAAGGTGTTCCTCCTCGCGGAGAAGAAGCGCGAGGGCGACCTGCGCCCGGTCAGCGAGCTGATGGAGCAGACGCTCGACCTGCTCGACAAGATGAAGGCCGCGGCCACGGGCATCACGGGCCTGTCCACTGGCTACATCGACCTGGACAACCAGCTCACCGGCCTGCACGCGGGCGAGCTCATCATCCTCGCGGCGCGTCCCGGCATCGGCAAGACGTCCTTCGCGATGAACATCGCGGTGCACGCGGCCCTGAAGGAGAACAAGGCCGTCGGCATCTTCAGCCTGGAAATGCCGGCGGACCAGCTGCTCATGCGTCTGCTCGCGTCCACCGCGCGCGTGGACATGAAGAAGCTGCGCGGAGGCCGGCTGTCGCCGCACGACGAGGAGAAGTTCCAGGAGATGGCGGGCGCGCTCTACAACGCCCCCATCTACATCGACGACTCGGGCGGCCTGTCCCCGTTCGACCTGCGCGCCAAGGCGCGGCGTGTGAAGCAGAAGGACCCGCGGCTGTCGCTGCTGGTCATCGACTACCTCCAGCTGATGCACCAGAAGGGCAAGGTGGAGAGCCGCCAGCTGGAAGTGGCGGAAATCTCCCGCGCGCTCAAGCAGCTGGCGAAGGAGCTGGAGGTGCCCATCATCGCGCTCAGCCAGCTCAACCGTAAGGTGGAGGAGCGCAAGGGCGGCAAGCCCATGCTGTCGGACCTGCGCGAGTCCGGCTCCATCGAGCAGGACGCCGACGTGGTGATGTTCATCCACCGCGAGGAGACGGAGGAAGGCGCCGACGGCGCGCAGTCTACGCCCTCCAGCACCGTCATCCCGGTGGAGCTCATCGTCGCCAAGCAGCGTAACGGCCCCATCGGCTCCGTCGACCTGGTGTTCCTCTCGGAGTACACCCGCTTCGAGAGCCGCAGCCGCGGCGAGTAGGACCTCGACGCTTCAGGCGGGCCTTGCTCACGCAGCGAGCAGGGCCCGCGAAGCCCCATGCGGGCCGGGCCGCTCGCGAAGCATGACCGCGTCGGGCGTAGAACCCGCGACGCCCAGGCGGCTGGCTCCTGCACTAACCCGCTCGCAGGTAGCGTGCCACCAGCTCGCGCGCCGCGTTCACCGCGGCCTCCAGCGGATGGCCCTGGCCCAGCTCCGTGGCCAGCGCGGAGGCCAGCCGGCAGCCGGTGCCGCGGAGCTCGGGCGCGCGCTCCAACCACTCGCCGTGCAGCAGCCGAACCTCCGGCACCATCCACTTGCGCGTGGCCGGCCCCTCATCGCCCAACAGGTGCCTGCTCTTCACCGACACCATCGGCCCGGGCGTGGCCAGCACGTCCACCAGCCCCTCGTCACCCGGCAGGTGTCCGCCCTTCACCAGCACCGCGCCAAAGCCATACCGCACCAGCGCGCAGGCGACCTTCGCCGCCTCCTCCACCGAGCGGGGTGCGGGCTCGC
Source organism: Pyxidicoccus caerfyrddinensis (assembly GCF_010894405.1). Lineage (GTDB taxonomy): Bacteria > Myxococcota > Myxococcia > Myxococcales > Myxococcaceae > Myxococcus > Myxococcus caerfyrddinensis. The sequence goes on along the minus strand of NZ_JAAIYA010000025.1, from coordinate 124,028 downwards.
CCAGCAGCCACCCCGCCTCGTCCAGGTTGGGCGTGAGCACCACGCGCGGCCCAGCCAGCGCCAGGTACGCCTTCGGGGACAGCCGTGACAGCACCTGTCCCCGGGACGTGCGCACCACCGGGTCCACCACCCACCACGCCTCCGTGCCCTGAAGCGCCGCGCGCGCGGCGGACAGCTGCGCGGGGCCGGGCACCATGCCCCACTTCACCGCGTGCAGCGGCCCCAGCTCGCACGCGGCGGCCACCTGCGCGGCCACCATGCGCGGCGACGAGGCCACCCAGGTGAACGTCGTGGTGCCCTGCGCCGTCTGGGCCATGGGCACCGCCACCGGCTGGCCGCCTCGCGCGAGCACGGCCGACACGTCCGCCAGCAACCCCGCCCTCCCCGTGGGCTCGTGCCCGGCCAAGAGGAGGACGCGCGGACTCACCGCCGGTGCTCGCGCGCCTTCTGCACGAAGGACTTGTACAGGCCCATGTGCACGGGAATCGTCGTGGCCATGTACTCGGGGTGCCACTGCACGCCCACCGCGAAGCCGTGCACGGTGGACTCAATCGCCTCCACCACGCCGTCCGGCGCCACCGCGCACACCACCGCGTCCTTGCCCGCCGCGCGCACCGACTGGTGGTGCGTGGAGTTGACCATCAACTGGCCGTGCCCCACCGCCTCCGCCAGCAGCGTGCCGCTCTTCACTTCCACCGGGTGCTGCGGCTGGGTGCGGTCATGCTTCTGCTCGTGCTCGCGAGCACCCTGCACCTCGCGGCCGATGTCCTGGAACAACGTGCCGCCCAGCACGACGTTGAGCAGCTGCATGCCACCGCAGATGCCCAGCACCGGCATGTTGCGCTTGAGCGCGCCGCGCATCAGCGCCGCCTCGAACGCGGTGCGCCCCTCCTTCAGCGCCCCCAGCCCCTCGCGCGCGGCCTCGCCGTACGCCTCCGGGGGGATGTCGAACGCGCCACCGGTGACGAGCACCCCGGAGACGCGGTCCAGGTATGCCTCCACGCACGACGGGTCGTCGGTGTACGGCAACACGAAGGGCAGGCCCCCCGTGCGCATCACCGCGTCCGAGTACGGCACCTTCAGCTCGTAGCGGGCGAAGGCCTGGTCCTCGGGCTGACTCCAGTCCGGGGTGATGCCGATGTTCGGGCGGCGCGGCGGCGGCCCGTGGTGTCGCGGATGGTTGTTCATGGGGCTCCTGAGCGGGCGAGGCTAGTCCCCCGCCCCGCCCCGTTCAAACGCGGCCACCAGTTGCCGCACCCGCTCGGCGATGTCCCCGGCGAGCAGGGCATCGGAAACCACCGCCGCGCCATGCGCCCCCGCCGCCGCCACCCGGGAGATGTTCGCCAGCCCCACGCCGCCAATGCCCACCACCGGCAGCGGGCTGCCCTTCACCACCGCGGCGAACGCTTCCAGCCCCAGCACCGGCGCCGCCACCTGCTTCGTCGTCGTGCCGAAGAGCGGCCCCACGCCCACGTAGTCCGCACCCGCCTCGCGCGCCGCCCGCGCTCCGTCCACGCCGCGCACCGTGACGCCCACCAGCCGGCCAGGCCCGAGCAGCTCGCGCGCGGCCTCCGGCGGCAAGTCCTCGTCCCCCACGTGCACCCCGTCAGCCCCCGCCAGCAGCGCCAGGTCCACCCTGTCGTTCAGCAGGCACAGCGCCCCCGCGCGCCGGCACAGCGCGGCCACCTCGCGCGCGGCCGCCAGTGCCTCCCGGGGCGGTGTGCGCTTCATGCGCAGCTGCACCACCCGAGCCCCACCGGCCACCAGCCGTGCCGCCTTGTCCACCAGCGGAACATCCGGGAGGACGGTATCGTCACACAGCAGGTACGGGCCGCGGGGAAGCATGGGGCGGGGCGGTGCGTTCATCGGCTCTGGAAGGCGGCTCGGCGGCGTTGACAGGCGCCCTCCCTGCTATAAGGTGGCGCGCTGTTTTCCAAGCAATTCTGAGGATTTGAACATGGCGGATTCGGCTGACCCGAAGTACCTCGACAAGCGCACGGCGGACCGGTACCTGCGCTCCGGTCACCTGGACGAGAAGGCGTACGAGCGCCACATCAAGGGCCTGCCGGACGTGCAGGAGAAGTCCGTCCCCATCGAGACGCTCATGCTCGACGACGTCGACGACTTCGAGGATGACGAGGACGACATCGACGAGGATGAGGACGAGTCCGACGAGGGCTCCGAGGACGAGGGTCCGGCCTCCGCATGAGCTCCGGGGACGAGAAGCGCGGCGAGACCTTCGTGATGCGGGGGGAAGCGCGCTCCGCGTCCGAGGAGTCCATTTCCTTCAGCACCTTCATCGTGGGGCTGGGCACCGCGGTGCTCATCCACCTCGGTGACGCTCCCAATCCGGAGACGGGCCAGACGGCGCGGGACTTGCCGTTGGCCCGGCAGAACCTGGACCTGCTCTCCATGCTGCGCGTGAAGACGAAGGGGAACCTCACGGCCGAGGAGGAGAAGCTCTTCGACGGGCTCCTCACCGACTTGCGCCTGCGCTTCGTGGAGGCGACCAAGCGGTGACGGTGTCTGCTTCCCGCTCGAGCGGGCTTCCTCGTGGCATCCGCTTCGCCGCCATGGTGGGCCTCGTGCTCGCCGCCCTCACCGGCTGGTCCGCGCTGAGCGAGGCCACCCACCTGGCCCACTTCTACGAGGCGCGCGAGCGCCAGCTGGAGAACGAGTTCCCCGCCTGGATGGGCGACAAGGCCCTCATGGAGACGGTGGTGCGGACGCAGTACTCCGCCCTCGAGCCCATGCGCGAGCCGCGCACCGTCCTGATGGGGGTGCTCTCCATCGCGTGTGCCTTCGTCTTCGTCGCCGCCGCCCGCATGCTCCGTCCGGATGGGCTGCCGCGCGAGGGCATGCGCCGCCTGCTCGGCCGCGCCGCAATCACCGTGGCCGTGCTGCGCACCATCGACGGCGCCCAGTTCGCCGTGGTGTCGCGGCGCATGGGCACCGCGCTGGCGCAGAGCATGAAGAACCTGCCGGCGTACCAGGACCCGGTGGCCGCGGACATGGTGAGCACCCTCGCGCCGTGGTTCGCCGTGGGGCTCTCCGTGCTCGGCACGGCCCTGGTGGCGGGCACCTTCGCCCTGCTCGGCCAGTACTTCCGCAGTGACTCCGTGCGGGACGCCGTCCTCGCCAGGGAGCCGGCGACCGAAGAGGAGTAGCCGCCCCGGTGCGGGGGCGCCCCTTCAGTGGGCGTCCGGCCCGAGGTGCGGCACCTGCGAGCCCGGCAGCAGGGCCTCCAGCGCCGACGCGCTGTCCTGCTCCGAGCCATCCAGCGCCAGCACGCGGCCGGGCACCGCCAGTGGCAGGCGCAGCAATTCCTTGCGCGTGAGGCCGAAGACGTAGGCCAGGTGGCCCATGGGCCAACGCTCCTGCATGTGCTTGAAGGCCGCGTCGTCCACGTCCTCCGGACGGCCGGGCAACTCCACGTCCTCGTAGACCACCCGCTCGCCACCCACGCGCCTGCCGTTGCCGTAGGCGATGACCTGCTCGCCCTCGTCTGGATCATGCACGTAGGCGTGCACCGTGACGTTGGCGGCCCGGGACAGGAGCCTCGGCAGCGCGTGGTGTGCCGCGTACCAGTGCGCGCCCTGGCGTCCGGCGGAGAAGGGGCCCACGTACGCCAGCCGTACCACCTTGCGGCGCCGGTTCACCGTCACGTGCAGGCCGCCGGCGCCGGTGGCGCCGTCCAGCGCCAGCGCCTCGCGCGCCAGCCGGATCAGCTCCAGCCCGCCCAGGCTTTCGAGTCGTACGAGATAACCGCCGTGCGCTTCCAGGTTTCAGCCCCCCGAGGATGGGCGCCGCCTATACCCGGCCCGAGCCCACATGGCAACTCCGGCTCCTTGAAAGCCCGGATGCTACCAGGAGTCCAAAGTATTCCATGACAGGCAGACACTCCGACGCACTGCGCCAACTTGCCAAGGGGGGTTCGGCTCTTACGTTGTTGACATGCGACTCGACAAATACACGGTGAAGGCGCAGGAGGCGATCCAGGAAGGCCAGTCGCTTGCTCGGCGGGCGGACAACCCGCAGTACGAGCCGGAGCACCTGGCGACCGCGCTCCTGGGCCAGAAGGACGGCATCGTCGAGCCCCTGCTGCGGAAGATTGGCGCGGACGCGAAGCTGTTCGCCGCCCGCCTCGCCGAGGCCCTCGGAAAGCTTCCCAAGATGCAGGGCGGCGAGAGCGCGATTCTGGGCCAGCGCCTGCTCAAGCTTTTCGACAAGGCCGAGGACGAGGCCAAGTCCCTCAAGGACGAGTTCGTCTCCTCGGAGCACCTGCTGCTCGCGCTGACGCACGACAAGGGCGCGGTGGGCGAGGTGACGAAGTCCTCGGGCGTGACGAGAGACCGCGTCCTCGCGGGCCTCAAGGAGGTCCGCGGCTCCGGGCGCGTGACGAGCCAGGACGCGGAGGCCACCTACCAGGCGCTGGAGAAGTACGGGCGCGACCTCACGGAGGCGGCGCGCTCCGGCAAGCTGGACCCCGTCATCGGCCGCGACGAGGAGATCCGCCGCTGCATCCAAGTGCTCAGCCGCCGCACCAAGAACAACCCGGTGCTCATCGGTGAGCCGGGCGTGGGCAAGACGGCCATCGCCGAGGGACTCGCGCGCCGCATCATCGATGGCGACGTTCCCGAGGGGCTGAAGAACAAGCGACTGGTGTCCCTGGACCTCGGGGCCATGGTGGCCGGCGCGAAGTACCGCGGCGAGTTCGAGGAGCGCCTCAAGGCCGTCCTGAAGGAAATCGCGGACGCGGCCGGGGAGATCATCCTCTTCATCGACGAGATGCACACCATCGTCGGCGCGGGCAAGGCGGAAGGCGCCATGGACGCGGGCAACATGCTCAAGCCGGCGCTGGCGCGCGGCGAGCTGCACTGCATCGGCGCCACCACGCTGGACGAGTACCGCAAGCACATCGAAAAGGACGCGGCCCTGGAGCGGCGCTTCCAGCCCGTCATGGTGGGCGAGCCCAGCGTACACGACACCATCAGCATCCTTCGCGGCCTGAAGGAGCGCTACGAGGTGCACCACGGCGTGCGCATCCAGGACAACGCCCTGGTCGCCGCCGCCACGCTCAGCCACCGCTACATCGCGGACCGCTTCCTCCCGGACAAGGCCATCGACCTCGTGGACGAGGCCTCCAGCCGCCTGCGCATCGAAATCGACTCCATGCCCACGGAGCTGGACGACGTGCGCCGCAAGGTGATGCAGCTCCAGATTGAGAAGGAAGGCCTCAAGAAGGAGACGGACCCGCACTCGCAGGAGCGCCTGGGCCAGATCGAGAAGGAGCTGGCCAACCTGAGCGAGAAGTTCAACGCGCTCAAGGCGCACTGGGACGCGGAGAAGACGGCCATCAGCGCCATCCGCGGCCTGAAGGAGAAGCTGGAGAAGGCGAAGAACGACCAGGCGGCGGCCGAGCGTCAGGGCGACCTGAACCGGGCGGCGGAGCTGAAGTTCGGCGTGATTCCCTCGCTGGAGAAGGAGGTGAAGGCGCAGAACGAGAAGCTGGCCGAGCTGCAGAAGAACCAGAAGTTCCTCAAGGAAGAAGTGGACGCGGAGGACATCGCCGAAGTCGTGGCCAAGTGGACGGGCATCCCCGTCTCGCGGCTGATGGAGGGCGAGGTCCAGAAGCTGGTCCACATGGAGGAGCGGCTCGCCAAGCGCGTCATCGGCCAGCGCAGCGCCATTGAGGCCGTGTCCAACGCCGTGCGCCGCGCGCGCAGCGGGTTGCAGGACCCGAACCGGCCCATCGGCTCGTTCATCTTCCTGGGCCCCACGGGCGTCGGAAAGACGGAGACGGCGAAGGCCCTCGCGGAGTTCCTCTTCGACGACGACTCAGCCATGGTCCGCATCGACATGTCCGAGTACATGGAGAAGCACGCCGTGTCGCGACTGGTCGGCGCGCCGCCGGGCTACGTCGGCTACGAGGAGGGCGGCCAGCTCACCGAGGCGGTGCGCCGGCGGCCGTACACGGTGGTGCTCTTCGACGAAATCGAGAAGGCGCACCATGACGTGTTCAACGTCCTCCTCCAGATTCTCGATGAGGGCCGGCTGACGGACAGCCAGGGCCGCACGGTGGACTTCAAGAACGCGGTGCTCATCATGACGTCCAACCTGGGCTCGCAGGACATCCAGGCCGGCATGGCGGGCAAGGACGAGCTGGACGAGAAGACGCGCGACGAGGTGATGGACGCGCTGCGCGGCCACTTCCGCCCGGAGTTCCTCAACCGCGTGGACGAAGTCGTCATCTTCGAGCCGCTGCGCAAGAAGGACATCTACCGCATCGTCGACCTGCAGCTCGCGAGGCTGTCGAAGCTGCTCGCCGACAAGCGGCTCACGCTGGAGCTGACGGACAAGGCGCGCGACTTCCTCGCGGAGCGCGGCTACGACCCGACGTACGGCGCCCGGCCGCTGAAGCGGGCCGTGCAGAAGTACCTGCTGGACCCCATGGCCCTGAAGGTGCTCAGCGGCGAGTTCCTCCCGGGCGACCACATCCAGGCCGACGCGGGCCCCGACGGGCTCGTGTTCGCCAAGGTGCTGGTGGACGCCTCGAAGAACGTGAAGCGCTCGGCGTAGCGCGCGGCACGGCACGGTGGAGTGGAAGGGCCCGGTGTTGGGAGGAAGACACTCCCGGCATCCGGGCCCTTCGTCTATCTCCGAGCGTTCCTCGCTATTCATGCAAATCCAGTGACTCGGATATGCTGCCCGCACGACTCGGGAGGAGTGGATGCTCGAAGTGGTGAAGGTGGCAACGCGCTTGAAGAATGCGCTGCTGGCGGACGCGGCGCGCTTCTACACGGAGGACGTGGGCCCGTGGGTGCCCGGCATGCCCACGCCCCAGCAGGTACGCCCTGGGACGGGGCGCGAGCCGCTGTGGCTGAACCTGGGCTACTGGCGCGACGTGGAGAAGGTGGACGAGAACAACTGCGAGCGGGTGGGTGAGCTGTTCCCCGCCGCCCAGTCCCAGATGGCACACCTGTTGGCGCGGACGGCGCGGCTGGGCGCGGGCGAGTCGGTGCTGGACTGCGGCTTCGGCTATGGAGACCAGGACCTGCTCTGGGCCGAGTCCTACAAGCCAGCGCGCATCGCCGGCATCAACGTCACTCCGACGCAGGTGCGCATCGCGAGCGAGCGCGCGCGGCTCGTCGGCCTGGACAACGTCATCCGGCTGATGGAGGGCTCCGCGACGAGCCTGCCCTTCGGGGCCGGCGAGTTCGACGTCGTCTTCGCCCTGGAGTCCGCCCTGCACTTCAAGACGCGCCGGGACTTCCTGCGCGAGGCCTTCCGCGTGCTACGCCCCGGCGGCCGGCTGGTGATGGCGGACATGTGCATGAAGACGGACCGCGAGGCCGGGCTGGGACTGCGCCGCCGCCTGCACCTGCGCTACTGGCGCGGCCGCATCGCCATGCCCGAGTCGAACGTGTGGACGTCGCAGCGCTACGTCGCCGAGCTGCAGCGGGCGGGATTCAAGAACGCAAAGCTGGAGTCCATCGCCCTGGATGTGTACCCGGGCGCCAACACCGCCTTCACCGCCCTGCACAGCCTGACGCGCCACCAGCGCGAGCCCGGCGCGATGTCGATGGACCAGGTCCGCGAGAATGTGCGCAAGGCCCGGGAGACGGACCCCGGCCAGCTCTTCTGGCACCTGCACTACAACACCGACGAGTACGGGCTGGTCTACGCCGAGAAGGCCTGACGCCCGCGCTCAGCGGCCGCCAGCCACGCTGCCCGTGGAGACACGGGCGGCGTGGGACGTGGCCTGCGCCGGCTCCGCGCTCACGCCGTAGAGCGCCTGCACCTTGTGGGCAATCTCCGTGTTCTCGTAGAAGCCGATGAACCGCTCGGAGCCCGGCCCGAGCGCGAAGAGCGGGACGAGCGAGCCGGTGTGCGTCTTGGTGCCGAACTCCAGCGCCACGCCCCCGGCCGGGTCCGCGAGCACGCGCAGCCCACCCGTCTCGTGGTCGCCGACGACGAGCACCAGCGTGTCACCGCGCTGCCGCGCGAAGTCCGCGACGACGCCCACCGTCTCGTCGAAGGAGCGCAGGCTGTCGCGCAGGTCGTCGGCCGCATTCTCATGGCTGGCCGTGTCCGTGCCCTCGTGCTCCAGGAGGAGGAAGAAGCCATCCGGGTCCGTGGACAGGCGCGCCAGCGCCCAGCGCGCGAGGTCCGGCAGCCGCGCGCCCGGGACGTCCGCGGCGTTCTTCTGCGAGGGGAAGACGGCGAGCGCCTTCGTCGCCGGGGCCGAGGCGAGCGCGGCGGGCTCGGTGATGAGTGACCAGCCGTGCTGCGCGGCCGCGGTGGACAACGCCGGCAGTCCGTCCGTGCCGAACAGCTCCGCGCCGCCTCCCGCGACGAGGTCCACGTCGCTGGCGAGGAGCTGATGGACGATGTCCGCCACCTGGTCGCGGCGCGCGGTGTGGACGGCGAAGGCCGCGGGCGTGGCGTCCCCGAAGAAGGTGGTCGTCACCAGCCCCGTCGCCCGCCCCTGCCCCTCAGCCAGCTCGAGGAGCGTGGTGAGCGGATGTCCCTGCGGGTCCACGCCCAGCATCCGGTTGTTCGACTTCGTCCCGGTCGCCATCGCCGTGGCCGCCGCCGCCGAGTCGGTCACCACCGAGTTCGCCGAGCGCGTGGAGACCATGCCCGTCACCGGGAAGCGGCCCGCCGCGAAGGCCTCGCCCCGGAGGAGCCGGGCCGCCGCGAAGTGCGAGGGGCCCATGCCGTCACCCACCATCAGGACGACGTTCTTCGGGAGGACGGCATGCGCCTGTGGCACCGCGGCCGGGACGCTCCGGCAGGACAGCGCGAGGACGGCGGGGATGGCGAACAGCGAGCGCAGGCGGGGCATGGGGTGTCCTTTGCCCGTGCAGGCTGCCCGGCCGTGTTCCCAAAAGCCAATCGAACCTTTTCGTCGACGGGCAAGAATCCTTCGATGGCCCGCGCTCAACCCACCGACAGTGCACCGGACTGGGACGGCGGGGCCCACTTCGCGTTGAGCTGCTGGATGGTCGTCAGCGGGATGCCGAGCAGGTACATGTAATAGAGCGCCCGGTGCTGGTCATTCACCTCGGACTCGAACGCGCCCACCCAGCCGGTGGAGTAGAGCTGTCCCGGCAGGCTCGTGTTGGCGCTCGGCTGCGTGTACGTCAGGCCCGCCTTCTGGAGCGCGTTGAGGGTCCGGTCGACGGCCGTCCTGCACACGAGGCCGCACTGCGGGCCGCCCGGATACAGGGACTTGATGGACTCCAGCCCGTCCGTCGTCCACAGGCGGGGGACCACGTCCAGCGCGTTGAAGTAGCGCATCGCCGACGCGAAGACGGTGTCGAAGGCCGACGCGAAGGCTGTGTTGCCCGCGGTGGGCGCGGCGAAGGTGATGGGCAGCACCCCGGAGACATTCGAGAGCGCGCTCTGGAACCACGCGGCGAGCACCGTGGCCATCTGCCCTCCCAGGCTGTGCCCCGTCACCAGGAGCGACGGTGAGCCGGACAGCCCCTGGAGAAAGGACAGCAGCGAGCCCGTGCCCGAGCCCGGCACGGAGGAGACCATGTTGTCGATGTTGGTCCACACCTGCACCACGCCCTTGGAGACCTGCGCGCCGGAGAACGAGGACGCGGTGAAGGGCAGGGCCTCCTGCGTGGCGACGTTCTTGTCCTGGATGACGTCCTCGATGCGGTCGAACAGCGTGCCGCGCACCACCACCGCGTACTGGCCCGCGTTGTTGGAGGCCACGTAGACCAGGTCCTCGCCCTGTGTCGCCGGGCCCCAGACAATCCCCCAGCCGTTCTGCACCGTGGCCGCCATGGCCTGGTTCATCAGGGTGAAGCGCTCCGGGTTCGTGTTGAGCTGCCCCAGGTACGAGATGGCCGACAGGGTGATGGCGAGCTGCGCGGTGGAGGGCGTGGAGGCCATGGGTGATTCCTTTCGGTGAGGGCGCGAAGCCCCGGTCCAGGTACCCCCGCCCATTCTGCACCGGCCATGCCGGGCAGGGTCCTCCTCTGGAGCGGGCCCCTGCCCTCCCCTGGAAGCCGCGCTCGACGTGTCGGCCCGACATGTCGAAGCACTGCGCGCCTTGACCCGGGCGCGGCTTCCGCGCGAAGAGCCGGACGCATGAAGCCTTGGGAGACGCTCGACACCGCGCAGGTCCCCGACGTGGGGGAAGTCACGCTGGCGCGGCGAGGGGACGAGTACGTCCTGCGCGTGCGTGGCCAGACGCTGATGTCCAGCCGGCGGCACGGCTCGGAGGAGGCGCTCGCGGAGGCCGGGTGCGCGGACGTCGCGGGGAAGAGCGGGGCCCGGGTGCTCGTGGGCGGCCTGGGCTTCGGCTACACGCTGCGGGCCGTGCTGGACCGCGTCGCGCCCGGCGCCCGGGTGACGGTGGCCGAATTGCTCCCCGCGGTGGTGGCGTGGAACCGGGGTCCGCTCGCCGCGCTCGCGGGCGCGCCGCTGGAGGACCCGCGCGTCACCGTGGTGGAGGGAGACGTGGGCGCGCTCATGGCCCGCCAGTCCGCCACCTTCGACGCCATCCTCCTCGATGTGGACAACGGCCCCACCGCCCTCACCCACCCCGACAACCAGGGCCTGTATGGGCTGGCGGGGCTCGCGCGGGCCTTCCACGCGCTGCGTCCCGGGGGAATGCTCGGCGTCTGGAGCGCGGGCCCCGCGCCCGGCTTCGAGCGCCGCATGGAGCAGGCCGGCTTCACCGTCCAGGTGCTGCACCCGGCCGCCCATGGCACGAAGGGCACGCGGCACACCCTCTTCATGGGTCGGCGCGGACGCCCCTGATTCGCCGCGAGTCGTCATCCCCGCCGGGCCTGTGACGGGGCACGCTACAGCCCCTCCGGCGTTGTAACAGCGGGCGCCACAGCCCCTCCGGCGCCGCCCGCGTCCTCCCCTCTGAGCCGACGAAGGACTCGCACGCATTCGTCGTGGCGTAGACGGTGCATTGCCCTCCGGGGCCGGCCCACGCGGAGCACCCGCCTGGATGACGCAGGTGGTCGCCCGCGTGTGGCGAAGACGGCAGCACCTCCCCCAAACGACGAGGTTTCACATGCAGATGAAGATGATGGGCAGCCTGATGGCTGCCGCGCTCCTGAGCGTAGCGGGTTGCCAGGGTGATGAGTCGCAGACGACCGAGGACAACCTGGGTGCCCAGGAGGCCGCGGCCGGGACGCAGTGTGTGAATCGCTTCGACGGCATCACGAACTGTGCGATCGGCGGCGCGCGGGTGTCCAACACCCAGGCGGGCGTGGCGGTCTCCAACCTCGTGGACGCGAACAAGGACGGCGTCTCCGGCACCTTCGCGAAGGCCACGCGCTGGACGCAGAAGGTGGACGTGAAGTTCGGCGCCGCGCAGGCGGGCGTCTCGCTGGCCGCGCGCGCGGGCGACCAGGTGGTGGGCACGCTGAAGATGACGCCCGGCGCTGATGGCACGTCGATGGCGGTGCAGCCGACCTTCAGCGGCAGCGGCGCTCCGGGCGGTTCCGCGTACCGGATGAACGTGTACAACAACGGCGTCCTCCAGGGCGGCACGACGCAGCCGGCCGGGAGCATGATGATCATTCGCGACTGGTACGACCTGCTCCGCTGGATCATCGCGGTCTACTCCTTCGACAACGGCTACGACATCATCATCTGGAAGCCGGGCGCGACGGCGGCCTCCACGGAGACCATCCCGGGCGCCTGCGTGTGGCGCGTGCGCAACGAGCGCGGCACCTTCTCCGTGCAGCTGCCTGACGGCACGGTGCTCACCGGCAACCAGGTCGAGTTCGTCGAGCAGATCGAGGACGGGCACTACCCGTACACCGACTTCACGGCCATTGACGTGAAGGCCGCCGCGAACCAGTTCACCGTCCTGAACGAGACCTTCGTTCCGGCGAAGTAGTCGCATCCGCCTGTGCTCGAGCACAGGCGCCGCGCCGGGCAGGTGCGTGTATCCTGCCCGGCGTCCACCATTGGCGGCCCGCTCCCCTTTCGGGCCTCCAGGAGTTCCCCATGCGCGGCCGGCTGTACCTTCTTGCCATTCCCGTGGGCGCCCTCCTGCTCACCGCCGTCTGGGCGGCTCCGGGACGGCGTCCGCCCGTGCTCGAGCTGGGGGACCTGACGTCCGTGGCGGAGCCGGGCGAGGAGCTCTCCGGTGGCACCACCACCGTGACGGACACGAAGCGGAACTCCTTCGGCCGCTCGCTCCAGAACATGGACCGCGCGCGCTGGCCGGAGTTCCACGCGGGCAAGAAGGTGTTCGGCCGAGACTGGAACGACTCGCGCACCGGGCCCGTCATCGTGGGCCCGCTCTTCAGCGCCGCGTCCTGCATGACGTGCCACGTGAAGGACGGGCGCGGTCGGCCCCCTGAATCACCGGCGCAGGCGCCTGAGTCGCTGGTCTTCCAGCTCGGCGCCCCGGAGGGACGCGGGCCGCACCCGCTCTATGGCGAGCAGCTCGACTCCCACGCCATCGACGCGCGGCCCGTGGAGGGCAGCGTCGAGGTGGACTACGACGAGGTCCACGACGAGTTCGCCACGGGCGAGGACTACACGCTGCTGCGCCCGCGCTACCGGTTCAAGGACCTTTCCCAGGGTCCGCTGGGTGAAGGGACGCCCTTCTCACCCCGGGTGTCGCCGGCCAACTTCGGACTGGGGCTGCTCGAGGCGATTCCCGAGAACACGCTGCTCGCCCTCGCGGACCCCGACGACGCGGACCACGACGGCATCTCCGGACGGCCGAACCAGGTGCTGGACGTCGCCGAGCAGCGGACGAAGACGGGCCGCTTCGGCTGGAAGGCCAACCAGCCTTCGCTCCAGCAGCAGGTGGCCCACGCCCTCGTCGCGGACATGGGGCTCACCACGACGCTCTTCCCGAAGGAGCAGGGACATGACGCCGCCGCCGTGCCCGGTGGGCCGGAGGTGACGCCGGAGGAACTGGAGCGCCTCGTCTTCTACATGCGGCTCGTCGCGGCGCCGAAGCGGCGGGACTGGGACACAGCGCCCGTGCTGCGTGGCAAGGCCGTGTTCCGCGCCATCGGCTGCTCCGGTTGCCACGTGTCCACCGCCTTCGAGACGGGCACCGTGCCCGGCTTCCCCGAGCTGTCCGGACAGAAGATCTACCCCTACTCCGACCTGCTGCTGCACGACATGGGCGAGGGGCTCGCGGACGGCCGCAAGGATGGGCTCGCCACCGGCCAGGAGTGGCGCACCCCGCCCCTGTGGGGCCTCGGGCTCCAGGAGGCCGTCAACGGCCACACCCGCCTGCTACACGACGGCCGGGCGCGCAACGCCGAGGAGGCCGTGCTGTGGCACGGGGGCGAGGCAGCCTCCGCCCAGGAGCGCTACGTGCGCCTGCGTCGGGAGGACCGGGAGGCGCTGCTCGCGTTCCTGAAGTCGCTCTGAGGCCCCGTCACGAGCGCGTGTCAGGGATTATTTCGCCGCCCCGTCACTCTGGATTGAGCGCGCCCGGCCGAAGAGGTCCTACACGCTTTGAAGACGGTTCAACTCCGTCCGCCTCCACTTCCATGGGGGCGCTGCCGAGGGTTCGGCATCTGACTCCAATTCAGAACCCCAAATGGCTTGTTCACTCGGGCGCGCTCACTCCTTCTCTTCCTGACGAACCACCGGCTCATGACGCCGCGGCGTCCGCCGCCTTCTCTCCCGCCGCCAGGCGCATGGGCTGCGCGCGGCCGTAGGTGAGTGAGCGCCAGAGCCACTCGGCCGGGCCGAAGCGGAAGCGCGCCAGCCACCAGTGGCTGAGCGCCACCTGCGCGGCGAACACGACGAAGCAGATGGCGACGACGCGCGACGGCGGCAGCTTGCCGATGAGCCCCAGTCCCCAGCCGTCGTAGATGCACACGCTCACGACCGACTGAAGCAGGTACTGGCTGAGCGCCATGCGCCCCACCGGCGCGAGCCCTCCCTGCATCCGCTGCCAGCGCTCGCGCTGGAACAGCAGGGCGAAGGCAGCCACGTACCCCGCGCCCAGCGCCAGGAAGCCAATCTCCTGGAGGTTGTTGATGATGAACTGCCACACGCTGTCCTGGGACGTCAGCAGGCCCATGGCGCGCATGCGGGTCATCACCAGCCCGGCGATGCTGATGGCCCCGCCCACGCCGAATCCCCAGCCGAGCATCCGGCGGAGCAGTGGGCGGTTCTTCTCCACGTCCTGGAGCAACAGCAGCCGTCCCGCCAGCAGACCGAACAGGAAGCGCGCGAGGATGAGGCCCCACCACTTGATGCGGTTGATGCGGAAGAACGTGTCCACGTAGTACGTCACGCGCCCCGCCATCCCTGTCAACGGCGAGTCACTGGAGAGCGCCGTGAGCAATTGTGCCCGGTGGGCGGCTTCCTCGGCCTGGGACGCCTTCGCCAGCTCCGCCGCCGCGTCCGCGCCGTGCAGCAGCACCGGCCCGTAGCGCTGGAGCACCGGCAGCAGCAGCGACATCCCCACCATCAACGCCACCGCCCACACCAGCACCGTCTTGTTCGAGCGGGCGCGGAAGAGCAGCAGCAGGAAGCCCACCATCGCGTACGTGTGGAGGATGTCGCCAATCCAGATGCCGAACAGGTGCACCACGCCCATGCACAGCAGGATGAACAGCCGCCGCGAGTAGAGCGGGACGATGGAGCCGCCCCGCGCCGAGGCCCGGGACATCTGGATGGAGAACCCCAGCCCGAAGAGGAACGAGAAGATGGTGATGAACTTCTGGTTCACCAGCGTCTGGTAGACGGAGTTGACGATGACCTCGAGCAGCGGCGCTGCCTGCGCCTGGGCCTGCTCGCGGGGCAGCAGCGTCCGGCCGCTGAACCAGGTGATGGCATTGGAGAGGAAGACCCCGAACAGCGCGAAGCCGCGCAGCGCGTCCAGCAGGGTGACCCGCTCGGACGCAGCCACCGGGCGGGCCTCGATGGTGCTCCCGGCAGGCGCCGCGGGAGAAGTGAGCTCGGACATGGCTCCCAGCAGACGCCCGCGGACCGAAAGCGTCAACCGACACACTTCGAGCGCCGCGTCCGCCACTCCGTGTGCGGGATACACGTGCCGCACGGCGTCGCGGCACTCACACCGAGCGCAGCGCCGGCAGCACCTTTTCCGCGAAAGCCTGGATGAACGCGTCCTGCCCCCGGTTGACGTTGTGCAGGTACAGGTGGCTGAAGCCCAGCCGCACGTCCTCCGCCAGCCAGTCCACGTGGCGCTGGAGGCTAGAGGAGATCCGCACGTGCGCCTCCATGTCCCTGGGCTGGACCGTCTTGGCGAGCTCCTCGAACTGCTCGGGCCGCCGCAGGTCCGTGAGCACGGAGCTGGCGAAGATGTTCGGCGCCCACTGCTCCATCGCGCCCTGGAGCGCCGCCGCCTCTTCGCGGGCCCATGACAGCTGGACCTTGAGGAACATCGGCTTGCCGTCGCCGCCGCCGCGCCGGAAAGCGTCCACCATCTTGCGGAGCTCCGCGGGGGGCTTGCTCACCGTGATGAGGCCGTCCGCCCAGCTTCCCACCCACTCCGCCGTCTCGGGGGTAATCGCCGCGCCCACCAGCAGCGGCGGCTTCACGGGGCGCGAGTAGAGCTTCGCCTCCTCCACCGTGACGAGCCCCCGGTGCGTCACCCGCTCGCCCCGGAAGAGCGCGCGCATCACCTCCACGCACTCCTTCAGCCGCGCGTTGCGCTGGTCCTTCGCGGGCCAGGGCTCGCCGGTGATGCCCTCGTTGACGAGCTGCCCGCTGCCCAGCGCCGCCCAGGCGCGGCCGGGGAACATCTCCGCGAGCGTGCCCAGCGCCTGCGCGATGATGGCCGGGTGGTAGCGCTGGCCCGGCGCGTTCACCACGCCCACGCTCGCCAGCTTCGTGGTGGCCAGCGCGGCGCCCATCCAGCTCCAGGCGAAGCCGCTCTGCCCCTGCGCCTCACTCCACGGGTGGAAGTGGTCGGAGTTGAGCGCCGCCATGAAGCCCGCCGCGTCCGCCTGGCGCACGAGGCGCAGCAGCTCGCTCGGGGGGAACTGCTCGTGTGAGGCGTGATAACCGACGGTGAGCATGTGGCGGCGCAAGTTGGAGCCGCGCCAGCGCCGCCGCGAGCGTGCCGTGCTCGCGAGTGTCCGCTGATGGAAGCCCGGGCCTCCAGGCTGTGCGCTGGCACACGTACCGCGCACGTCGAGGTGCCGCCTTCCGCGCGGAGACCCCACCCTCCCGTCCCGGGAGACAGGATGATTCAGGACCTCTGGTACAAGAACGCCGTCGTCTATTGCCTGGACGTCGAGACGTTCATGGACGGCAACGGCGACGGCGTGGGCGACTTCATCGGGCTCCAGCGGCGGCTGGACTACCTGGCGGGCCTGGGCGTCACCTGCCTGTGGCTGATGCCCTTCCACCCGTCGCCCAACCGCGACAACGGCTACGACATCACGGACCACTATGGGGTGGACCCGCGGCTGGGCTCGTTGGGGGACTTCGTGGAGTTCACCCACCACGCGAAGCAGCGCGGCATGCGCGTCATCATCGACCTGGTCGTCAACCACACCAGCGACAAGCACCCCTGGTTCCAGGCCGCGCGCAAGGACCCGAACAGCCGCTTCCGCGACTTCTACGTCTGGTCCGCCAAGAAGCCGAAGGACGCGAACAAGGGCATGGTGTTCCCGGGCTCGCAGGAGAGCACGTGGACGTACGACCGGGACGCGAAGGCCTGGTACTTCCACCGCTTCTTCCCCTTCCAGCCTGAGCTGAACGTGTCCAACCCCACCGTGCGCGAGGAGTTGCTCAAGGTGATGGGCTACTGGCTGGAGCTGGGCGTGTCCGGCTTCCGGGTGGACGCGGTGCCCTTCCTCATCGAGCTCAAGGGGCTCAAGAACCACGGCATCAAGGACCCGTACCAGTTGCTCAGCGAGATGCGCGAGTTCCTCTCGTGGCGCACCGGTGACGCCATCCTCCTGGCCGAGGCGAACGTCACCATGGACGAGGTGATGAACTTCTTCGGCGCGGATGGGGACCGCATGCAGATGGTCTTCAACTTCGCCGCCAACCAGAACCTCTTCCTCTCCTTGGTGACGGAGGACGCCAAGCCGCTGGCGGAGGCGCTGGCTTCCGCGCCGCGCCTGCCGCAGACCGCGCAGTGGGCCAACTTCCTGCGCAACCATGACGAGCTGGATTTGGGCCGGCTGCCTGCCGCCGGGCGCAAGCGCGTGTTCGCGGAGCTGGGCCCGGAGCCGAAGATGCAGCTCTACGGCCGCGGACTGCGACGGCGGCTGGCGCCCATGCTGTCCGGAGACCGTCGCCGCCTGGAGCTGGCCTTCAGCCTGATGCTGTCCCTGCCGGGCACGCCGGTGCTCTGGTACGGCGACGAGCTGGGCATGGGCGAAGACTTGTCACAGCACGAGCGCGCGAGCGTGCGCATGCCGATGCAGTGGGCCAACGAGCCACACGCGGGCTTCACCCGCGCGGCCGAGCCCTTCCGGACCGTGGTGACGGAGGGCGCCTTCGGCTACCCGCGCGTGAATGTGGAGACGCAGCGCAGGGACCCGGCGTCGATGCTCAACTGGATGGAGCGTATGATGCGCATGCGCAAGGAGTGTCCCGAGCTGGGCTGGGGCGCGTGGAAGCTGTTGCGCGTGAAGCCGGAGAACGTGCTCGCGCTGCGCTATGACTGGAAGGACGAGACGCTGGTGACGCTGCACAACCTGTCCGGCAAGGCGTGCGAGGTGAGCTTCAATCCCGGTGGGCCTCCGGCGCGGCTCGTCCATGCGCTGTCGGACGCGCACTCGCAGCCCGTCAAGGGTGGCCGGCACCGTGTGACGCTGGAGGGCTACGGATACCGGTGGTTCCGCATGGAGCCTGTGACATGACCGTTCGTTTCAATCACACCATCGTCGCCGCGAAGGACAAGGTGCGCTCCGCGCACTTTCTCGCCGAGCTTCTCGGACTCCCCGAGCCGCAACCCCTCGGACACTTCCTGGCCGTCAAGCTGTCGGATGGAGCAACGCTCGACTACATCCAGACCCCGGATGACTTCCCCGGCCAGCACTACGCCTTCCTCGTTTCGGAGGACGTGTTCGACGCGCTGATCGCCAAGATTCGAGCCCGGGGAATCCAGCACTGGGCCGACCCGCGAGGCCACCATCCCGGGGAGATCAACACCCACGACGGGGGCCGCGGGGTCTACTTCCAGGACCCTTCCGGTCACTACATGGAAGCCATCACCGTCCCGTACGGCGGCTGGAGATGAGCGGGGCTCAGGAGTAGGCAGGTAGAGCACGAGCAGGTTGCTCCGACAGGGGAGCGTGCGGCGCCCTGGACTCCGGGGCAGAATGGGCGGCGCATGTCCCCCTCCACGCACCGCGTGCAGCTGCTGCGCGCTCCGGAAGCCGGGCCTCGTTCGGGAACCGCGGCACTCGCTCTGGCCCGTGCGCTCGGCATCCCCCGCGCGGATGCGGCCCTGCTGCTCTCCGCCGCGCCTCGTGTGCTCCCGCGGGGCCTGCCTCTGGACGCGGCGCAGCGCCTTCTGGAAACGCTGCGCGCGACAGGGGCGGACGGGAGCGTGCTCGAGGCTCCGGCCTCCGGAAGCCGGTGCGCGGAGCATCCGGCGCTCGAGGACGAGGGCCCCTGCGAGGTGTGCGGGGCGCGCATCTGTGCGGTATGTGTGCTTGCGCGAGGGGCGCGCCGCTGCGGCGCCTGTGAGGGACGCCTGGCGCGCGCGCGCCGCTTCCAGCGCATGCGGGTGGCGGTGCTGCTGACGGGCTTGTGCGTGGCGCTCGTCTGGGGCTTCTCCGTGCAGCGGCAGCGCGATGCGCGCACCACGTGGACGCGGCCACTGCGAGTGGCGGTGGTGATGCTCGGGGAGGATGACGAAGCGGCCCAGGTCCTGCGTGACGGCATGCCCCGCCTGGAGGCCTGGTTCGCGCGCGAGCACCTGCGCTACCGCCCCGAGGGCCTGAAGCAGCCGGTACAGTTCCAGGTGTTCGGCCCCGTCCACCCGGAGGTGCCGCTGCCCTGGCCCGAGGCCTCCTCTTCCGGGTGGCTTGCGCGGCTGCGCTACGCGCGCACGCTGCAAGGGGCACTCGAGCTGTTGGACGCCACGGTGGACCTGGAGCCGCGTGCTTATGACGCGCGGATGTACGTGGTCGTGGAGTCCGGCACGTCCGGCACCTTCGCGGAAGGCGTGGGGGCCACCGGTGGCGAGCTGGGTCTCGTTCGGGCGCTGGTGCAGGGGGTGGACACGACGCTGGCCCTGACCGCGCTCGCGCACGAGCTGCTGCACTGTCTGGGGGCCACGGACAAGTACGATGCCCAGGGCCACGCGATGCTGCCCCAGGGACTGGTAGCCCCCGAGCTCGCGCCTGTGCTGCCGCAACAGCAGGCGGAGGTGATGGTGGGCGAGGTGCCGCTGGAGGCCGGAGTGGGCCGGCTGCCCAACAGCCTGGACGAGCTCGCGGTGGGGCCGCTCACGGCCGCCGAGGTGCGCTGGACCTCGCAGTAGCAGCGCTGGAGCCTTCACCTTTCTTCACACCCGCAACAGCAATGAGCCCCGGAAGGGCCGCGTAGGCTGCGCATGAACCTGAACGCGAAGCCCTTCCTCCTTCTCGGCCCGCTGCTCCTGGGAGCCAGCCCTTCCCCGACGCACGCGGCACCCCGGACGCCCGCCATGACCCAGCCCTCGCCTGCGCTGTCACCTCAGGATGAAAAGGTCCTCCGGGCCCTGATGACCGACCTCGACCTGCGCTGGCAGCAGCGCGACGTACCGGCGTACCTCGCGCACTTCGCCGAGGACGCCGACTTCGTGAACCGCGCCGGCACCTGGTTCCGGGGCAGGGCCGCCCTCCAGCAGCAGCTCCAGTGGCTCGTGGAGAAGGGGCGCCCGGAGATGTTCGCCATGCGGACGGACCTCGAGGCCGTCCGCGCCATCGCACCCGGCGTATTCGTCGTCATCCAGCACCGGGACGAGCACGTGCGGAAGTCCCGCGCCACCTTCGTCATCACCCGGAGCGGCGACGCCCTGCGGGTCCAGTCCGTGAGCATCGCCCCGGTGGAACCGCCCGCCGGCCCCCAGGCGCCGGCTCGCTAGCCGTTCACGCCCGCCGCAGCACCCGGCCCGTCGTGGGCGGCAACACGCCCAACGAGAGCCGGCCTCCCCGCAGCGAGAACCGCCGCGTCGGCTCCAGCAGGTCGACCCACTCCCCTTCCACGCCTCCCGGCATCGCCAGGTCCACCAGGTCGGAAGGCTTGTCCGAGGCGTTCATCACCACGACGACGCTCTCGGTCCCCAGCTCCCGCGCATAGGCGAGTTGCTCGGAGCGCACGAGCAACTCCCGGTAGCGTCCGCGCCGGAGCACCTCGTGCTGGTGCCGGAGCGCGGCGTAGCGAGCAATCGCCGCACGCAGCCCAGGCGGCTGGTCCGGAGGCCCTGGCGGCTCGGGGAGTGGCGGACGCAGCGGCCGGTCATCACCACCCTCCTTGCGTCCCTGCTGGCCCCACTCACTGCCGTAATAGAGCGACGGGATGCCCGGCAGCGTGAAGAGGAGCAGGTAGAGCAGCGGGAGATGGCGGGACTCCTTGAGGAGGCTCGCGGCCCGATTCACGTCGTGGTTGTCCGCGAAGGTGTAGAGCGTGAGCGCCTCGTACATCCCCTCGCCCGCGGCGTACTGGCGCTTCAGCGTGTGGGCCAGCTCGAAGTAGTTCCTGTCGTTGTGGCTGGACCAGAGCGCCTTCCACAGCGCGTAGTCCGTCGTGGAGTGCAGCCGCCCGGGCCGGACCCAATTGCGGTAGTCGCCGTGGATGACCTCGCCCATCAGCCAGAGCTTCCGCTCCAGCCCGGCACAGAAGGCATGCAGCCCGTCGAAGAAGTCCAGGTCGATGGAGTCCGCGGCGTCCAGCCGCAGGCCGTCGATGCCGAAGCGCTGCACCCAGTGGGCCACGGCGTCGAAGAGGTGCCGGCGGACCGCGTCCTGGCGCAGGTCCAGCTTCACCAGCTCCTCCACGCCATTCCATCCCTGGTACACGAACGGGTCGCCGAAGCGGTTGCGCGCGCCGAAGCGCAGGCCCGCGAACCAGTTCCGGTATTGCGACGCCTCGCCCTTTTCGCGCACGTCGCGGAACGCCCAGAAGGCCCGCCCCACGTGGTGGAAGACGGCATCCACCACCACCTTCATCCCCCGCTCATGCAGCCCCTCCACCAGTCGGGCGAGCGCAGCGTCGTCGCCCAGGCGCCGGTCCACGTGGAAGTAGTCCGCCGTGTCGTAGCCGTGCGTGGACGACTCGAAGACGGGGCCCAGGTAGACGGCGTTGACACCCAGCGCGGCCCACGCGTCCAGCCACGGCAGCAGCCGGTCCAGCCTCGCGGCGGGCACGCTCTGGAAGTCATTCGTGGCGGGAGCTCCGCAGGCCCCCAGCGGGTACACGTGCATGAAGTCGGCGTCGTGTACCCAGGCGGGCTCGGGGAGCAGGTTTTCGGGAGGCATCCCCCATGGGTGCGCACCCGGGTGGCCAGCCTCAACGCTCCTCGGCAAGGTGTGCTCTGCTGCCTGCACTACAGCCTCTCGGGCGGGACGTTTGCAGGAGCAGCCAAGGCGCTGGGAGTGTCCGAGCCGACGCTGCAAACGACGACGATCCCCAGCGCGCGCTCTTGACGGGCGAGACTCCGTCCGGCGGGCTCATGCAGCGGTTCCTTCGCGGCGAGCGAGCCCACGCCTTGCCAGCTGCGCAGTCCGCGGGCAATGTGCCCGCCCATGGCGTCTTCCGACTCCATCGAGACGCAGGATGCCCGGTCAAGGGCAGCTCCTGACGAGCGCGGGTCCCTGCTCGTCCTGGAGGGTGACTCCTCGGAGTTCCGCCTGCTGCCACGCAGCGGCACGCTCCTCATCGGCCGCTCTTCGAGCGCGGACATCCGCGTCGAGGACCTCTCCGTCAGCCGCGAGCATGCACGCATCACGGTGAAGGAGGGGGAGACCTGGATCGCCGACCTCGACAGCCACAATGGCATCCAGGTCAACGGCCGGAGCGTGCGGGGCCCGCAGCTCCTCCAGAGTGGAGCCGTGGTGGCGCTTGGCAACGTCATCCTCGTCTTTCCCTACAGAAAGGAGGAGCAGCACGCCCGGCCCGCGCTGGATGCCGCGGCCCTGCGCGTCCGGCTGGCCGAGGAGCTGGACCGCGTACGCAGCTACGAGCGCACGGTGAGCGTCTGCGCGCTGGAGCTCGGAGTCTCCAGCGTTCCTCCCGCGGAGCTGGTGCGCGCGGCCAGCGATGCGCTGCGGCCCATGGACCTCGTCGCCCAGGTGGGGACCTCGCTGATGGTCGTCCTCCCCGAGCTCGAGGGAGAGGAGGCCGAGGAGGTGGCCCGGGGACTCCTCGAGGTGCTCTCGCCGCGGGTGTCCCAGGTCCGCGCGGGGCTGGTCACCGCTCCTCAGGACGGCTTGAACCCCGAGGCGCTCCTGGCCGCCGCCCAGGCCGCGGCACTGAAGGCGCAGCCGGGCCACCTGTGCGTCAGCGGACCGGGCCTCCACTGGCTCCGGCTGGGCACCCACTCCGTGCTGGTGGCGGACTCCATCATGGTGGAGCTCTTCAACCAGCTCCGCCGTCTCGCGGCCAGTCACATCAACATCCTCATCCACGGGGAGACGGGGGCCGGAAAGGAGAACGCGGCCTGGGCCGTCCATCACTGGTCTCCCCGGGCGGGTGGCCCCTTCGTGGTGCGCAACTGCGCCACGCTGTCCAGGGAGCTCGCGGAGAGCGAGCTGTTCGGCCATGAGCGGGGCGCCTTCACCGGCGCGGACCGGGCCCGTGAGGGAGTGTTCGAGCAGGCCAGCGGCGGCACCCTCTTCCTGGACGAGGTGGCGGAGCTGTCCCTGGAGATCCAGGCCAAGCTGCTACGGGCACTGGAGCAGCAGCGCATCACCCGCCTGGGAGGCTCGCGAGAGCGTGAGGTCGACGTCCGCGTGGTGGCGGCCACCCACCGGGTGCTGACCGAGGAGGTGCAGGCCGGCCGCTTCCGCCAGGACCTGTACTACCGCCTCTCGGCGGCGCGGGTGATGCTGCCTCCTCTCCGGGACCGGCCCCGCGAGCTGCCGCTGCTGGCCAACGCCTTCCTGGCGCAGGCCTGCCAGCGCGCGGGCCGCCCTCCGCCGCAGCTCTCCGCCTCCGCCATGGGAGCGCTCGGCGCCTTCGGCTGGCCCGGCAACGTGCGCGAGCTGAAGAACGTCATGGAGAACGTGGCCGCCACCTGCCCTGGCCCCATCGTCGAGCCCTCGCACCTTCCCGAGCCCCTCTACCGTGCCCCGGCCGCGTCCCCGGCGCCGGAGCCCGAGCCTCCCCAGCCACGACAGGACGCTGCCGCGGACACGCCCCCAGGGCCACCCCGCCGCACCTTCCGTCCCCTCGCCGAGGAGGTCCACGAGCTCGAGCGCCAGCGCATCCTGGAGGCGCTGGAGACCACGGGCGGAGTGCAGACGCGCGCCGCACAGCTCATCGGCATGCCGCTGAGGACCTTCGCCTTCAAGCTCAAGCGGTACAGGATTTCCTCCCGCGGTGGGGGCACGGCCCCGTGACGGGTGGCCGGCACCTGCTCCACCGCTGGCATGGTTCTGGCTGATGAGCCACCACCGGTGAAGGCGGCGGCACCCCGACACGGCGGGGCTGCTCGAGTCCTCGCCATCGTTCAGGAAGGTTCGGCAATGGAGAAGAGGAAATGGCTCGGCTGGGTGATGACGGTGCTGATGGCCGCTGGGAGCAGCGGGTGCTTCTCGTCCGAAGCGCGCAGGCAGGACTCCGGCCCTTCGCAGCCGCCACCGCAGGACTCCTCCGAGCCCCTGCCAGTGGGAACCTGCCGTGGCGATGACTGTGAGGTGGACCGGAGCGCGCTCGCCCTCCCCGTCCACTGCCCTACCGGCCAATGCGACCCGGACGCCAACGGCCAAGGCATCTTCATCGCGGGGGGCTGGGGCTACTGCCTCCGCTACATGGGGAGCCTGGCCTACTGTCCCGAGGCCTTTGCCAATAGCCCCGAAGGGGTCGTGCTCAAGGTCCGGTACCGGAGCAACCCCACCCGGCTCGTCGACACCCGGGTCGGCATCCGCCGGCGCTCCGGGACCCCGGGCAGCAGTGCCGATGCGCTGGAGCTGCTCAGCGTCAGCAGCGAGGGCACCGAGCTCGTCATCCGCTACCGCACGCGCGACAGGCAGGAGGTCGCCGCGAGGGGCGCCGACCTGGCCGGCCTGGAGCTCACGTTCTCCATTGATGACCCCGACATCGGAGACATTCCGCAGCCCTACCACCTGCGAGTGGAGGCCGTCCCGCGCGAAGGCACGGCCGCGACGGGCCCCTCCCGCTACAAGCTCTTCTATGCCACCACCACCGCGTGGCAGCCCCACTGTGACGGTGAGCCGGTCACCTTCCTGGGAGGAAGGCAGGTCGACGGCCTGCGGGCGTCGGTCGTCCTCAACTCTGCAAACCTGAGCCTGACGACCCTGAGCTGCGAGTCGGGCGCCGTCGCCACCTGCCTGGCATGGGGCTATCTCCCCTGGAATCCCTCCACGGGCCGGGACGACCCGACTCGCGACTACCTCTTCCGCTCCTGCATGCAGGCCAAGCGCGCCGCCTACTTCGTCGGGCAGGGCGATCCCCGGAGCTAC
The DNA here is from genome assembly GCF_010894405.1 of Pyxidicoccus caerfyrddinensis. GTDB lineage: Bacteria > Myxococcota > Myxococcia > Myxococcales > Myxococcaceae > Myxococcus > Myxococcus caerfyrddinensis. Next base: position 99,444 of record NZ_JAAIYA010000025.1, on the reverse strand, counting down.
ACCCGGAGCGGCACCCTCATCGACAAGCGGGACCAGCTCGGAATCAACCGGGATCGGCTCGCGCGTCCCGAGGCCATCTGGAGCCCCCAGGGCGCGGTGTGTCTCAACCCGGAGAACCTCCGCAGGCCGGAGCTCCACGCCGCCGCCAATACCCACGGCCTGAGGCCCTGCACGCCCCTGGAGTGGAGCCGGCGGGGAAAGCTCGCCACGGGCCCGGCAACGCCCTAGCGCGCCCGCCGCTGGCCTCATGGCCCGGAGGCCAGCGCCTCCGTGTCGAGCACCAGCGCCTCGTACTCCCGCCGGAGGAGCGGGTTGAGCTCGAAGGCCCGCGCGAGCGCCGCGCGGGCCTGGCGGATGAGCTCGAGGCGCTCCGCCGCGCCAGGCAGCGTCCGTGCGCGGCCCAGCAGCAGCCCCCCGCGAACGGCGTGGGCCTCTGCCAGGTCCGGAGCGAGCCGGAGCGCGAGGTCCACCTGCGACAGCCCCTCGGTGATGGCCGGGAGCGCCTGGGCCGCCGGCTGCGCCTCGGACAGCCGCCAGCAGACCCGCGCCAGCTCCTGGTGCGCCTCGAAGTAGGGGTACAGCGCCACGGCCCGGCGGGCCTCGGTGAGCGCCTGCCGGAGGATTGGCACGGGACTCCTTCCCCGCCGCGCCGCCCAGGTGGCCTCGACCAGTCCCAGCCGGGCGCCGGCGATGTGGCAGTCGGCGCAGCGCGGGTCGTACCGGTAGGCCTCCTGCAAGGCCTGCCGCCCCGCCGCGAGCCCGGAGCCGGGCTCTCCGCGCTCCATCAGCGCATGGACCGCCTCCAGCTCGTGCCCCATGGCGAGGTAGAGGTACGTCCGTCCAAAGGCCGGGTTGATGCTCTTCGAGCGAGCGAGGTGCTGCGACGCCCGCTCCAGCACCTCGCGCGGGTCGGAGCCCACGGCGACGAGATACCGCGCGTGGAGGAGCTCCGCGAGCGCGACATGGTTCAGCGCCGAGTAGAAGTTGCCGTCCAGGGCGAGCGCCCGCGCGCCGGCCTCGCGCGCCTTCTGGAGCTCCGCCCCCGGGTCGAGCCCGCGTGAGAGGAGGTACGCGGCGGCCGCGGTGGACAGGTCAGCGAGGTTCGAGTGCGCGAAGAGGTACTTCGGGTCGCTGCGCACCGCCTGCTCGAGATGGCGCGCGGCCTGCGCGTAGGCCTCACGCGGGTCCTGGCCGTGCTCCCGCTGATGGTTGCCCCTCCAGCGGAAGACGAGCGCGAGGTCATTGAGCCCCCACGGATAGTCGGGCTGGAGCTCGAGCGCGCGCGTCAGCCAGGTGATGGCCTCGTCCCAGGCGGGATTCGGCTCTCTGCCCTCGCGCGCGTCCTGGAGCCCGCGCATGAAGTGGCCATAGCCCAGGGTGTCATAGGCCTGGACATCGCCGGGGTCCAGCTTCGCGGCCTGGGCGGCGGTCGCAATCCAGTCGGCGAGGATGGGCTTCGGGTCCTGGCCGCCTTCCTGGAAGTTCATCAGCCGGTACCAGTGCATCAGCAGCCAGGCCTTCTTGGTGTACCCCCGCGCGCGCCGGGGAGCCGCCTGGAGGACCTGGTCCCCCAGCGCCAGGGCCTTCTCCAGCGCCTCCTTCCGCGAGCGCCCCTGCCGCTTGTCCAGCTCCGCCAGCTGCAGCCACACCTCCGCGAGCGCTTCGTAGTTGCGCACGTCGCTCCGCCCCTGGGCGAGCGCCTTCTCGTACAGGCCCATGGCGAGCTGGAAGGTGGCGCGCGCCGCGTCGTACTCGCCCCGCTCCAGTTGCTCCATCGCCTGGGCATGGGCCACATCCCCGGCGAGCTTCCGGGCCTCGTACATCCACGGCGCCTCCTCCGAGGCCAGGGCCGCCGCCCGCGCCGCCGCGTCATATTGCCGGCGGTAGAGGGCGATGAGCCCCTCGAGGTAGCGAGGCGACTCCATTTGGAGCCCCCGGCTGCGCTCGAGCGACTCCAGCGCCGGCACGAGGAACTGCCGCTCGAGCACCCGCTGCCGCTCGGCCACCCACTCCCCGCCCCCCTTGCGCCGCGCATCCTCCAGGGCCTGGTGGTACAGCTCGCCGAGCACACGGCCTCGCGCGTAGTGCAGCTCGCGCGAGTCCATGCCCTGCTCCTGCGCCCGCGTCAGCTCCTGGAGGGCCTGCTCCAGCTCGTGCATCGCCAGGTGGCCGCGTCCCAGCGCGTAGTGCACCGCGCCCTCGCCCTGGGCGCCCAGCTCGTGCGGAAGCGCGGAGATCTGCGCCATGCGCTCGCGGACGAGCTGCTGCTCGCGCTGGGAGTCATGCAGCGGCATCATGTAGGCCGCGCGCAGGAACCACTCGATCTCCTTCATCTGCTGCCCCAGCTGGCCGGCCAGCAGCGCGCGGCTGGTGGACTGCTGCTCGGCGTGCCGGGCCCTGAACCACGAGCGCACGCCGACGATGGCCAGCACCAGGATGCTCGCCAGCGACACCGCCGAGACGACCACGAGCGACCGGTGCTTCCGGGCGCGCTGCCGCAGTCGGTAGAGCAGGCCCGGCCGCTGCCCCAGGATGGGCTCGCCGTCGATGTACCGCCCCAGGTCCTCCGCGAGCGCCCGGGCGGACGGGTAGCGCTGGCCCGGGTCCTTGCTCAGGCACTTGAGGGTGATGGTCTCCAGCTCCACCGCGAGCGAGGGCACGCGCGCGCGCAGGGGTGGCGGCTCCTCGTGGAGCACCTTCGCCAGCGTGCCGGCCACCGTGGCGCCGACGAAGGGCGGCATGCCCCCGAGCAGCTCGTAGAGCGTGGCGCCCAGGCTGTAGACATCCGAGCGGCGGTCGATGGCCGGCACGTCGCCCCGGGCCTGCTCCGGCGCCATGTACGCGGGCGTGCCGAGCAGCGCGCCACTTTCGGTGAGGCCGTGCTCCTGGCTGAGCTCGTGCGCCAGGCCGAAGTCCATCACCATGGGGACGCAGCGCCCGTCGTCCTCCCGGGTGACCATGATGTTGGCGGGCTTCAGGTCCCGGTGGATGAGGCCCAGCCGGTGCGCCTCGTGGACCGCCGCGGCCACCTCCCGCATCACCTGCACCTTCTCGTGCGGGGACATCCCGGCGGCGGCATGGTCAAGCCGCTGCCCGTCGACGAGCTGCATGGCGATATAGGCCTTCTCGCCCACCTCGCCGGTCTCCAGGACCCTGCACACGTTGGGGTGGTCGATGCGCGCCAGCGCGCGGGCTTCCTGGAGCAAGCGCCTGGCCCTGCGAGGGTCATCCCCACGGATGAACTTGAGCGCGACGAGCCGGCCCAGGCGCCTGTCACGGGCCTTGTAGACGTCTCCCATGCCCCCGCGGCCGAGCCGCTCGAGGAGCTCATACCGCTCCCAGTGGGAGAGGGGGAGCGCCTCGGCCGCGTCCGGGGCGGGTGGGGTTGCCGGAGTCTTCTCCGCCTCCTGGGAGCCCTTCTCCGCGGCAACGGAGACGGTCGCCAGGATCTCGCGGCGCGAGCCATCCGCCGTGGTCGGGCCCCGAGGCCGTTCACCCTTGCCAGAAGCCGGCATGGCCCCACGTTACCCCACGCCGGACCGGCGACGACATGCCCCGCTCGTGCCGACGAGCCTGTGCAACTGTTGCACAGGCCCGCCGGAGCGGGACGGCAAGTGTTGCAAAGCAATGCAAGGCTGGCACAGGCACCGGCTGCGGAGCGGCCCATGGACCGCGGCTCGCGCCCTCACAACCACGGCACGAGGGTTGCTCTTCCCGAGGGAGATCCACCGCGGATCGACTTGACGGCCGCCCTGAGCGGGGGCCGTCCACCCACGAGGAGAACACATGAAGACACGCAGCTATCGTTCCGGCCTTGGAAGCATGCTCGCCCTGACCATTGCGCTCGCCATGGGGTGCGGCGGCGTCGACGACGCCACGACTCCGGACCTGGCGGAGTCTGACCGGGGGACCGACGTTCCAGAAGAGGTGACCACGACGGAGCAAGCCCTCACGGTCTTCTACGGCACCCACAACCATGGTGGCGACCTCTTCCCCGGGGAGTACGAGATCCTCATGGGCGCGGCCTGTGGGGGGGACTACGTGCGGAACTTCTTCAACGTGTGGAACGTCGGGAATGGCAGCTGCGCTGCCATCGACTGGGCCTCGCCCGACGCCAGGGATTGCCGTGTCCGCGTGCGCATCAATCGCTCCGGCGGCTACGCCAATGGCACGTGCCACGTCCAGGTCGACGCGTCGCCCCTCAGTGAGATCTGCGGCGCGCACGACAAGTGCACCACGGGCACGAAGCTGCATCCGCTCTGCGGCAGCGCCGTGTCGGCGGTCTGCGCCGCCGACGCGTTCTGCTGCAACAACTCGTGGGACGCCATCTGCGTGAACAAGGTCTTCTCGGTGGGCAACAGCATGGCGTGCGTGAAGAACAGCTGCTCGCATACGCTGTGCACGACCGGCGGCCCGCTGACCTCCAACTGCGACGCCCCGACGCTCTCACCGAGCTGCGTGTCGCGCATCTGCGCGGCCGACCCGTACTGCTGCAACAACGCCTGGGACAGCACCTGCAAGAACGCGGTCTCCAGCGTCTGCGGCAAGACCTGCAACTGATCCACTCGCGCTTCGATCCCGGTGCACGAAGTGGCCTTTTCAGGAGACCTCATGTTCAAGCACGGAAGTTACGAGGGACAAACATACTCACGGCCACGACTGTCGTGGACGCATGGCCTCGCGCTCGCAGCCGCATTGACCTCGGGCTGCATGCTCGGCGCGGGCCCGGAGGCCGAGTTCGCTGACGACGCGGTCGACGGCGACGAATCCGTCGGGAGCGCGAGCGAACCGCTGATTGGAGGGACGGCGGGCCACCGGCCTGAGTTGGTGGATTTTCTGGGCGGCTGCACTGGCACTCTCATCGGACCCAACTGGGTTCTCACCGCTGCGCACTGTTGGAATCATCAAGAAGCCGTCAACGACCCGTTGAACCGTGACAACGGGTTCGTCGTCAGGACTTCGACCGACGGCGTCAACTGGGGCACGATGGGCGGCGCCGTCTTCGTCGTCGACCGCATCTTCGACTTCAGCTCGGATACGCTCCTCGGAGCTCCGGACGTCGTGCTGGCGCGACTGGCGACCTCGGTCCCGTCGACCTTCATCAGCACGTTCCCGACGCTCGCGACCGCGATGCCGGCGACGGGCGCGACCGTGACGCTCTGGGGCAAGGGCTGCACCGACTGGAACACCGGTGTCGGTAGCGGGACGATGCGCTTCTTCCAGGGTGCGTTCGGCAGCACGGGGGCGCTCTGCAGGGGCGACTCGGGCGGACCTGCGCGGCTCGGCACCCCGAGCTCAGGCGGAGCGATATGGGGTGTCAACAGCGGCGTGGGTGACATCTTCGGCAACGTCGTGCAGGTCCGCACGCAAATCCTGAACATCATGGCGACGTGGGGCACGACGACGAGTGACATCTCGTTCTCGAGCACGTGGTGCCCGAGCGCGGCCCAGCTGTACTGGGCGGACCCCGACGGCGACGGCGATCTCGACGCCATCTGCGCCGACCCTGCTGCCGGTGTGGTGCGCTTCGCGCGAAACACGAATCGGCGAGTCGTCGCGAGCGGCACCGTCGCGAGTACGCACTGCGCTTCCCCGGACAGCGAGGTCTACGTCGGGGACTTCAACAACGACGATCGCTCCGACATCGCGTGCCGGCGTCCTTCGGTGCTGGGCTTCCAGGTGCTGTTCGGCCAGACGGACGGGACGTACTCCGGCGGTTGGCTCCGAAGCGACGTAGGTTTCTGCACGCACGCGAACTCCCAGCTCTACACCGGTGATTTCAACGGTGATGGGCGCACCGACCTGCTCTGCAAGGATCCGAGCCGGATCTGGATCGACTACGCAGCGGCAGATGGAACGTTCGACTTCGTCACGTACTCGAACGAGTATCTGGACACGGTGTACTGCACACATGTCGGCGCGAAGCTCTACCTCGGCGACTTCAATGGTGACCGTCGCACCGACCTCCTCTGTGTGACTCGAAGCAACGGAGATCTCCAGGTTGATTTCGCGGCCGCGAGTGGGTTCCCGTTCACCAATATCGACTCTCACATCTATGTCGGCGAGAGCCCGGGCATTCCCTCCGATGCGTGCAAAGCCGGCGACAGACTCTTCATCATGGACGCCGACGCGGACGGGCGAAGCGACTTGTACTGTGTGAAAGGTACGACTGGCTCCAGCTGGGGCGGCTCGGTTCGGTCATCGGCGGCAGGCGCGGTTCCCTTCATCACCTTCGACCCGGCTCCGAACGGCTTCACCGAGCGCTACGGCTGGTCCCGCAGCGTTCGCCCGCGGCTGCGCGACGCGACCCACAACGCCTCGCAGCCGTGGCAGCGATTCCTCTCACTCTGACCCGGCTCTGCAGGCAGGCCGGCGCCCTCAGTCCGGCTTCGGCCCTGCCCCGTGCGCGCCCCCTCCCCGCTCCTCCGGGGAGGGGGCGCGCTCCTGCAGGGGCCCAGGCCCGCAGCACTCGAGTCATCTCGACTCCGGCGGGACGCTCGCGGACGCGCACCGGCACCCGAGACGCGCTCTTCTCGGTGGGCTTCGGACGGGGGCCTCCCGCGATGCGTCCCTTGCGCCACTCGTAGAGCGGCGGCCCCGGGTGGCCCGCCTCAACGCTCCGCGGAAAGGTGTGCTCTATTGCCTGCCCTACAGCCCCTCGGACAGGAGACCGCCCGGTGAAATCGCTCCCCCTGCTTGCCGCCCTCTTCGCCTGCGCCGCCGTGCCCGGCGGTGGTGCCCTCGCGGCGGAGCCGCCCTCCCCCGTCCTCGGCGGCATCGACGCCATCTATCCCGACCTGGATGCGCTCTACCGTGACTTGCACCAGTCGCCCGAGCTGTCGCTCCAGGAGGAGAAGACGGCGGCGAAGCTCGCGGAGCGCCTGCGCAAGCTGGGCTACGAGGTGACGCCGAAGGTGGGCGGCCACGGCATCGTCGCGCTGCTCCGCAACGGCAAGGGCCCCACCGTGATGCTGCGCACGGACCTGGACGGGCTGCCGGTGGAGGAGAAGACGGGGCTGCCCTACGCCAGCCAGGTGAAGGTGAAGGACGCGTCGGGCAGCACGGTGTCGGTGATGCACGCGTGCGGACACGACGTGCACATGACGTCGTGGCTGGGAACGGCCACGCTGCTGGCGAAGTCGAAGGACAAGTGGCGCGGCACGGTGATGCTGGTGGGCCAGCCCGCCGAGGAGGTGGGCGCGGGCGCTCGGGCAATGCTCGCGGACGGCCTCTTCAAGCGCTTCCCCAAGCCGGACTTCGCCGTCGCCATGCACACCGTGGGCACCGCCGCGTCGGGGACGGTGCAGTTCACCCCGGGCTACTCGATGGCCAGCGTGGACTCCATCGACATCACGCTCTACGGCAAGGGCGGGCACGGTGCGTACCCGCACACCACGGTGGACCCGGTGGTGATGGCGGCGCGCACCATCCTCTCGCTGCAGACGCTCATCAGCCGCGAGAAGCACCCGCTGGAGCCCGCGGTGCTGACGGTGGGCTCCATCCACGGCGGCACCAAGCACAACATCATCCCGGATGACGTGAAGCTCCAGCTCACGCTGCGCACGTACAAGCCCGAGGTGCGCAAGGCCCTGATTGCCGGCATCGAGCGCGTGGCGAAGGCCGAGGCGATGGCCTCCAACGCGCCCCGCCCGCCCGACGTCGCCGTCACCGAGGGCACGCCCGCCACCTTCAACGACCCGGAGTTGACGAAGCGGCTGGTGGGCGCGGTGGGCCGCGTGCTCGGCCCGCAGAATCTGAGCGAAACGCAGCCCGTCATGGGTGGCGAGGACTTCTCCGAGTACGGCCGCGCGGGCGTCCCCGCCGTCATGCTCTGGCTCGGCATCACCGAGCCCAAGCGCCTCGCCCAGGCCCAGGCCGCAGGGGAGGCGCTGCCCTCCGCGCACTCGCCCCTCTATGCGCCGGACCGCGAGCGCTCGCTGCGCACCGGCGTCACCACGCTGACCACCGCCGCGCTGGAGCTGCTCGGCAAGCCCTGAAGCGAGAGCCGGACGCCACGGGATTCAGGACGCCCGTGGCGCGCCGCTCAGAAGAGGACGACGCCGCGGGCATTCACGCCGTTCTTCATGTCGGTGAAGGCCGTGTCGAGCTGGTCGAGCGTGTACGTGGTCGTCACCAGCTCATCGAGCTTGAGCTTGCCCTGCGTGTAGAGGTCCAGCAGCCGGGGCATGTCGCGGTGCACGTCCGCCGTGCCGAACCAGGAGCCGAGCAGCCGCTTCTCGAACAGGGGCAGCACGAAGACGTTGAGGCTGATCTGCTCCTTCACGCTGCCCACGCCGACGACGACACAGGTGCCCGCCTTGCGCGTGCACATGTACGCCTGCTCGATGGTCTCCTTGCGGCCGACGGCCTCGTAGGCGTAGTCCGCTCCGCGGCCGTGCGTCAGCTCGCGGATGGCGGCGACCGGGTCCCCGGCTCTTGCGTCGACCACGTCCGTCGCGCCGAAGACCTTCGCCAGCTCGAGCTTCTTCGGGTGGACATCCACCGCGATGATGCGCTCCGCCCCGGCAATCACCGCGCCCTGGATGATGTTCAGCCCCACGCCGCCGGCGCCGAACACCGCCACCGTCTGGCCCGGCGGCATCTCGGCGGTGTTGAACACCGCCCCCACACCCGTCGCCACCGCGCAGCCAATCAGCGCCGCCTTGTCCAGCGGAGCGTCGGCAGGCAGCCGCACCGCCGCGCGAGCGTGGACGACGGCGTACTCGGACAGGGCCCCCAGCGCCGAGAAGACATTCAGCTCCTGCGCGTCCCGGTGCAGCCGGGTGCTGCCGTCCGGCATCCGGTTGCTGGCGTTGATCTTCTCCCCGAGCACGCACAGGTTCGGGCGCTGGATGCCGCAGTAGTAGCACTCACCGCACTGGGCCACCCACGAGAGGACGACCTTGTCGCCCTTCTTCACGTGGGTGACGCCCTCGCCCACCTCCTCGACGATGCCCGCGCCCTCGTGGCCCAGCACGCACGGGAGCTTCATCTTCACGGTGCCGTTCAGCACCGACAGGTCCGTGTGACAGACGCCACACGCCACCATGCGGACGAGGACTTCCTGGGCCCGTGGCGGGTCGAAGCGGACGTCGTCGATGGTCAGCTTGTCCTTCTCGAAACACACAGCAGCCTTCATGGTGGCTTGCTCCAAGTGTAGGGAGGAACAGCGGGTGGGGCTCAGAGCTGCACGGCCTTGTGCTCCAGGAACTCCTCCAGGCCGTACCGGCCGAACTCACGGCCGTGCCCGGACTGCTTGTAGCCGCCGAACGGCGCCAGCGGGTTGAAGCGCCCGCCGTTGATGTCCACCTGTCCGGTGCGCATCCGCCGGGCGACGCGCTTGGCCCGCTCGACGTCGTTGGACCAGACGGCGCCCGACAGGCCGTAGATGGTGCCGTTGGCGATGCGCAGGGCATCGTCCTCGTCCTCGTACGGCATGATGACGAGCACGGGCCCGAAGATTTCCTCCTGGGCAATGGTCATCTCCGGCGTGACGCCCGCGAAGACTGTGGGCTTCACGTAGTAGCCCTTCGACAGCCCTTCGGGCGCTTCGGCGCCACCGGCGACGAGCGTGGCCCCCTCACGGACGCCCTGCTGGATGTACTCGCGGACGCGCGTGCGCTGCGTGTCGGAGATGAGCGGGCCCAGCTTCGCCTCGCCCTTGAAGGGGTCTCCCACGGTGAAGCTCGCGGCCACCTCGGCCGCGAGCCGCGCTGCTTCGTCGTGCATGGCGCGCGGCACGAGCAGGCGCGTGTGCGCCGAGCACGTCTGCCCCGAGTTGAGGAAGCAGCTGCCCACCACCCGCTTCACCACGCTCTTGAGGTTGGCGTCGTCGAGGACGATGGCCGCCGACTTGCCGCCCAGCTCCAGGGCCACGCGCTTGATGGTGGCGGCAGCCACCTCGGAGATGCGGCGCCCGGCGCGCGTGGAGCCCGTGAAGGACACCATGTCCACGTCGGGATGCCGCACGAGCGCCTCGCCCACCACCGGGCCCGTGCCCGACACGAGGTTGAAGACGCCGGCCGGGACTCCCGCCTCGTGGATGACTTCCGCGAGGAGGAAGGCGTTGAGGGGTGCCACCTCGCTGGGCTTGAGCACCACCGTGCAGCCCGCGGCCAGCGCCGGGGCAACCTTGGCGATGATTTGATGGAGCGGGTAGTTCCAGGGCGTGATGCAGGCCACCACGCCCACCGCCTCGCGCACCACCAGCGAGTTGCCCACCTGCTCCTCGAAGGCGAACTCCTGGAGCAGCTTCACGTAGCTGCCCGTCACGGTGATGGGCGTGCCCACCTGGATGGGCTTCGCCAGCCCCAGGGGCATGCCCACCTCGCCGGTAATCGTCTTCGCCAGGTCGTCCTGCCGCGCCGTCAGGCCATCGTGGATGCGCTGGAGCACCTGCGCCCGCTCGGCGGCGGGCCGGGTGGACCACGCCTCGAAGGCGGCGCGTGCGGCGCGCACCGCGAGGTCCACGTCCTCGGCGGTGCTCTCGGGGATGCGGCCCATCACCTCCTCGGTGGAGGCGTTGAGCACGTCGATGTGGCCCCTGCCCCGCGAGGGCGTCCACTCACCGTTGATGTACAGCTTTTCGAAGCCGTGCATGGCTGTCTCCCACAGGTCAGCTGAAGGCCTGGATGCCCGTCTGCGCGCGCCCGAGGATGAGCGCGTGGACATCGTGCGTGCCCTCGTAGGTGTTCACCGCTTCCAGGTTCATCACGTGCCGGATGACGTGGTACTCGTCCGAGATTCCGTTGCCGCCGAGCATGTCGCGGGCGACGCGCGCGATATCCAGCGCCTTGCCGCAGTTGTTGCGCTTGAGCAGCGAGATGGCCTCCGGCGCGGCCTTCTCCGCGTCCTTCAGCCGCCCCAGCCGGAGCGCCGCCGTCAGCCCCAGCGTGATTTCCGTCTGCATGTCCGCCAGCTTCTTCTGGATGAGCTGCGTGGCGGCCAGGGGCCGGCCGAACATCTGCCGCTCCAGCGTGTACGCGCGCGCCGTGTGCCAGCAGAACTCCGCCGCGCCCATGGCGCCCCAGGAGATGCCATAGCGCGCATTGTTGAGGCAGCCGAACGGGCCCTTCAGTCCCTTCACGCCGGCCAGCAGGTTCTCCTCGGGGACGAAGACGTCGTCCATGGCGATGCCGCCCGTCACCGAGGCGCGCAGCGAGAACTTGCCCTCGATCTTCGGCGCGGTGAGCCCCTTCATGCCCTTCTCCAGCACGAAGCCGCGAATCTCGTCCTGCTCGTCCTTCGCCCAGACGACGAAGACGTCCGCGATGGGCGAGTTGGTAATCCACTGTTTGGTGCCGGAGAGGAGGTAGCCCCCCGGTGCCCTACGGGCCCGGCTGCGCATGGCGCCCGGGTCCGAGCCCGCGTCCGGCTCCGTCAACCCGAAGCAGCCGACGAGCTCGCCCTTCGCCAGCCCCGGCAGGTACTTCCGGCGCTGGTCCTCCGAGCCGTAGGCATGAATCGGATACATCACCAGCGAGGACTGCACGCTCATCGCGGAGCGGTAACCGGAGTCCACGCGCTCCACCTCGCGCGCGAGCAGGCCATAGGCCACGTAGGAGACTCCGGCCCCGCCATACTCGTGCGGGAGCGTGGAGCCCAGCAGGCCGAGGCTGCCCAGCTCGTTCATGATTTCGCGGTGGAACACCTCGTGGCGGTTGGCCTCGAGGACGCGCGGCATGAGCTGCCGCTGGCAGTAGGTATGCGCGGTGTCGCGGAGCAGCCGCTCCTCCTCCTTCAGCTCCTCTTCGAGGAGGAACGGGTCTTCCCACCGGAACGGCGTGCGCTGACTCATGAGTGTTAGACCCTCTCCAGGATGGCGGCGATGCCCTGCCCCACGCCGATGCACATGCTGACGAGCGCGTAGCGCCCTCCGCCGAGCTGGAGCTGCCGCGCGGCTGTCAGCGCCAGGCGCGCACCCGACGCGCCCAGCGGATGACCGATGGCGATGGCGCCGCCGTTCGGATTCACGCGGCTGTCGTCCTCGGCCAGTTCCAGCAGCTTGAGGCAGCCCAGCACCTGCACGGCGAAGGCCTCGTTGATTTCGATGACATCCAGGTCCGCGAGCGACAGCCCGGCCCGCTCCAGCGCCTTGCGCGAGGCGGGCACCGGCCCCAGCCCCATGGTGCGCGGCGGAACCCCGGCCACGGCCGCCGAGACGATGCGCGCCAACGGCTTGCACCCGGCCCGCTCACCCACGCCTGACGTGCCCACCAGCAGCGCCGCGGCCCCATCGTTGATGCCCGAGGCGTTGCCCGCGGTGACGACGCCGTCCGGCGCGAGCGGCTTCAGCGCGGCCAGCTTGTCGAGCGTGGTGTCCGGACGCGGGTGCTCGTCCACCACCACCGTGGTGACGGCGCCCTTGCGGCCCGGAAGCTCCACGGGCATCAGCTCCCCGGAGAAGAAGCCCGCCTTCAGCGCGGCGGCGTACTTCTGCTGCGAGGCCAGCGCGAAGCGGTCGCTCGACTCGCGGCCGAGGCCCAGCTCGCTCGCGATGTTGTCCGCCGTCTCCGGCATGGTGTCGTCGCCGAAGCCCGCAACGAGGCGCGGGTTGGGGAAGCGCGCGCCCATCGTCGTGTCGTAGAGGCGCGCGTCGCGGCTGAAGGCGGACTCGGCCTTGGCCAGGGCGAAGGGCGCGCGGCTCATGCTCTCCACGCCGCCCGCGACGAACAGCTCGCCCTGCCCCGCCGTGGCGGCGCGCGCCGCGTCGAGCACCGCGGCCAGGCCGCTGCCGCACAGCCGGTTGACAGTGAGGCCCGCGACTTCAATCGGCAGTCCCGCGAGCAGCGCCGCGTGCCGGGCCACGTTGCGGCTGTCCTCGCCCGCCTGATTGGTGCAGCCGACGACGACGTCCTCCACCTCGTGCGTCTCGAAGGGACCACGGGCCAGCAGCGCCCGGATGACGCCGGCGAGCAGGTCATCGGGACGCACCGGGGCCAGCGCGCCGGCGTGGCGGCCGAACGGGGTGCGCAGTCCGTCGTAGAGATAGGCGATCATGCGATTCATCCCTCCGGAGTGAGCAGCGACACGCCGAGGCGCGCCCGGCGGGAGAGCCACGGACTGGCGCGGTAGCGCGGGTCTCCCGTGGCGGTGTGCAGGGCCTCCAGCGCCTTCAGCACGCGGCCCGGGCCCAGCGCGTCACCCCAGGCCAGCGGGCCTCGCGGGTAGCCGAGGCCGAGCGTGACAGCGGCGTCGATGTCCTCCGGGCTGGCGATGCGCTGCTGTGCGATGTCACAGGCGATGTTGACGATGGTGGCCAGCACGCGCTGGGCGACGAAGCCCGGGCTGTCGTGGATGCGAGACACCGCCGTGCCGTCCGCCGCGAGCAGCGCCAGTGCCGACTCCAGGAACGCGGGCCGAGTCACCGGCGTCGTCATCGCCGTGCGGCGGCGCTCCGGGCCGAAGAGCAGGTCCACCGCCACCGTGCGCTCCGGGTTCACGCCCAGCGCCAGCGCCGTGGTGGTGGCATCGCGGCCCAGCGGTGCCACCAGGCACAGCGACTCCGGGCTCGGCCGCGGCCCCTCGTCCCACGTCCAGCTCGCGGCCGTCACCACGTTCCGCAGCGCGTCTCGCCAGGCCGGCTCGTCGGCGTCAAGCCACACCGGGCGGCGCGCTCCCTGGGGAACGGCCGGGACCGGCACGGACTGCTGCTTGCCGCCCTCGTGCGAGTAGAAGCCCTGCCCCGACTTGCGCCCGAGCAGTCCCGCGGCCAGACGCTGCCGCAAGAGGTACGACGGGCGGAAGCGGGGCTCCTGGTAGAACTGCTCGTAGACGGACTCCATCACCGGATGCGAGACGTCCAGCCCGGTGAGGTCGAGCAGCTCGAAGGGGCCCATGCGGAAGCCCGCGGCCTCGCGGAGGATTCGGTCCACCTCGTCGAAGGAGGCGATGCCCTCCTGGAGGATGCGCAGCGCCTCCGTGCCGAAGCCCCGGCCCGCGTGGTTGACGATGAAGCCCGGAGTGTCCGCCGCGCGCACCGGGCGGTGGCCCATGCGCTTCGCGAGCGCGACGAGCGCGGCAGACACCCACGGCTCCGTGCGCGCGCCGTCGATGACCTCCACCACTTTCATCAGCGGCACCGGGTTGAAGAAGTGGAACCCACCGACGCGGCCTGGGCGCTCACACGCGGCGGCAATGGCCGTCACCGACAACGACGAGGTGTTGGTGGCCAGCAGGCAGTCCGGCCCGACGATTTCCTCCAGCCGCGTGAAGAGAGCGCGCTTCGCCTGGAGCTCCTCGACGATGGCCTCCACCACCACGTGGCAGCCGGCGAGCTCCGCCTCCGTGCGAAGGGGATGAAGGCCCAGCGTCGCGGCGCGGGCCTCCTCCACGGAGATGCGTCCCTTCGCCGCCAGCGAGTCCAGCATCGCCCCGACATTGGCGCGCGCCTCTTCCGCGGCCTGGGGACGGGCGTCGAACAGGCGCACGGTGACTCCCGCCTGCGCCGCGAGCTGCGCAATGCCCCGGCCCATGGTGCCCGTGCCCACGACTCCGAGCACGAGCCCGGGCTGATTGGCGTCCAGCATCGTCAGCGTCCCTCCCAGTGGGCTTTCGCGACCGTGGTCCTGTCGCGTTTTCCCTAATTTCGCACAGCGAAATTGAGTTTCGCAAAACCTTGACCCCTATCTACCGACTGTTTATGGTCCTTGCAATCCCACTCTTTCCAGGACCGCCATGTCTCGTTCCCCTGGCCACTCCGCGCCCACGAATGACACCGGCATCACCTCCATGGAGTCGCTGGAGTTGCTCGGCGACAGCGGCGAGGAGGAGGCCAAGGACCGGCAGTTCGTGACTGCGCTGGCGCGCGGGCTGGAAATCCTGCGGGCCTTCACGCCGCAGCGGCCGATGTTGGGCAACCAGGAGCTGGCGGCGAGCACGGGCCTGCCCAAGCCGACCATCTCCCGACTGACGCACACGCTGACGCGGCTGGGCTACCTCACGTATTCGGAGCGGATGGGGAAGTACCAGCTCGGCACGCGGGTGCTGGCGCTCGGCTTCGCGGCGCTCTCCAACATGGGCGTGCGCGACGTGGCGCGGCCGCTGATGCAGGAGCTGGCGGACTACGCCAACGTCCCGGTGTCGCTGGGCAGCCGCGACAGGCTCAACGTCGTCTATGTCGAGCACTGCCGCTCCACCGCCGCGGTGACGCTGCGGCTGGACATCGGCTCACGGCTGCCGCTGGCCACCACGGCCATGGGGCGGGCGCTGCTCGCCGCGCTGCCCGCGCCGGAGCGCAACTACTTCATGGACCACATGGCAAAGCGCGAGGGCGACAGGTGGCCCCGCATGCGCGAGGGAATCGAGCAGGCCCTCTCGGACTACCAGACGCACGGCTTCACCCTCTCCACCGGAGACTGGGACCGCGACGTCAATGCGGTGGGCGTGCCCTTCATCGTCCCGGACGGCGGCGGCATCCTCGCCTTCAACTGTGGCGGCCCGTCCTTCCTGATGCCGCGCCAACGGCTGCTGCTGGACTTGGGCCCCCGCCTCGTCAACCTGGTTCGCAACGTCGAAGCGGCCATGCTGCGCCGCTGAAGAGGTACACCCTTCATGGCCTGTGATGATGACACCCTGGCCCAGCTCCTCTCCACGCTGGACCGCTTCGTCAAGGAGCGGCTGGTGCCCAACGAGCACCGCGTCGCGGACGAGGACGCAATTCCTCCAGAGCTGGTGGCGGAGATGCGCGGGCTGGGCCTGTTCGGCCTCTCCACGCCGGTGGAGTACGGCGGCATCGGGCTGAACATGAGCCAGGAGGTGCAGGTGGCCTTCGTGCTCGGGCAGACGTCGCCCGCGTTCCGCTCGCTCATCGGCACCAACAACGGCATCGGCTCGCAGGGCATCGTCCTGGACGGCACCGAGGAGCAGAAGAAGAAGTACCTGCCCCGGCTGGCCTCGGGAGACATCGTCGGCGCCTTCGCGCTCACCGAGCCCAACGCCGGCTCGGATGCCTCCGCGCTGAGCACCAGCGCGCGCCTCGACGGCGACGTCTACGTGCTCAACGGCACCAAGCGCTTCATCACCAACGCGCCCGAGGCCGGGCTCTTCACGGTGATGGCGCGCACCAACTCCGAGGACAAGGGCGCGGGCGGCATCTCCGCCTTCCTCGTGGAGGCGGGCACGCCGGGCCTGCACATCGGCCCGCACGACAGGAAGATGGGCCAGAAGGGCACGCACACCGCGGACGTCCTGTTCGAGGACTGCCGCGTGCCCGCCTCCCAGCTGCTAGGCGGCCGCGAGGGCCAGGGATTCAAGACGGCGATGAAGGTGTTGGACCGCGGCCGGCTCCACATCGCCGCCGTCTGTGTCGGCGTCGCCGAGCGCCTCATCCGCGAGAGCCTGCGCTACGCCATGGAGCGGCAGCAGTTCGGCAAGCCGATTGCCGAGTTCCAGCTCATCCAGGCCATGCTGGCCGACAGCCGCACCGAGGCCTATGCCGCCCGCTGCATGGTGCTGGACGCGGCCCGCAGGCGCGACGACGGGCAGAACGTCAGCACCGAGGCCTCCTGCTGCAAGCTGTTCGCCAGTGAGATGGTGGGCCGCGTCGCGGACCGCGCGGTGCAGATTTTCGGCGGGGCCGGCTACATCGCCGACTACGGCATCGAGCGCTTCTACCGCGACGTGCGCCTGTTCCGCCTCTACGAGGGCACCAGTCAGATTCAGCAACTCGTCATCGCGCGCAACATGATGCGCGAGTACGCCTGAGCCTCCCCGGAGAAACCATGTACCTGGCCCTTGGACTCCTCGTCGCCTTCGTCGCGCTCGTGCTCGTGCTGAGGCAGTGGCTGCTGCACCGCGAGTGCGCCCCGTGCAAGAGCGAGCCCTTCGACGGCGACGTCTACCGGGTGGGCAAGGCGGCCATCGCCGAGCGCCGGAGCGACGACCCGCGCGCCACCGTCATCTGCATGCACGGCTTCGTCGCCGACATGCGCTACTTCACGGACTACTACCGTGACTCGCGCCTCCAGCTCATCCTGCTGACGAGCTGCGATTACCACGTGCCCATTACCGGCCCGCGCTTCCGGTCCGCCCCCTGGGTGAAGGTGCCCACGGAGCCAGAGGGCTCCATCCCCTACGACGCCGCCGTCCTCATCCAGGCCCTGGAGCACCTGCCCCGCACGGACAGCATCCGCGTCCATGGCCACTCGCGCGGCGGTGCCGTCGTTCTGGAGGCCGCCCGGATGCGGCCGGAGTTGTTCCAGCACGTGGAGGTGGTGCTGGAGGCCCCCGTCCTTCCCCAGGCCCGTCCCTACACGAGCAGCACGGCCGTGCAGCTCTGGCTCCTGTCCTTCCTCGTACCGCTGTGGCGCCGCGAGCCCATCTCCCAGCGCAACCGCGGCGCGTGGGGCCCGCTGGAAAATGCTCGCAAGCGCGAGCTCATCATGGCCTTCCCCTTCAATCCCAGGCGCGTCGCCACCATGGTCTCCAACCTGCAAGGGATTGATGACTGGATGCATGAGCGCGACGCCTCGCTCTACCAGTACGTCCAGCGCGGCACGGTGCTCGTCCCCGGGAAGGACCGCGTCCTCGACACCCACTCCATGATGGAGAGCGCCCAGCGCGCCGGGCCGCGGCTGCGGGTGGTTCCGCTGGAGGGCTGCAGCCACTTTCCCCTGTGGGACCGGCCGGACGCGCTCCCGCCCCTGGCCTTCTCCGAGGCACGCCCCGCCGCTCAGGCGTGACGCGGCAAGCAGGGAAGCTATTCCAATTTCACTGGATTTGACTGGGCTCGTCAAACTCTAGACAGTTCTCGCGGCAGTTCTCCGAGAGGACGTTCTTCAAGTGTTCAAGCGTATCGGTGCCCGGCGCGCCCTGGTGGGGGCCACGCTGTGGCTGGTGAGTGGTTGTCAGTCGGCTTCCTTTGTCGGCCATGACGAGAAGGTCACCCCTGGGACGACCGTCCCGCTGGACCTGCAGGTGGCCTTCGCCGCGGGCTCGGGCACGACGAGCGACGGGAAGCTGGTGGCCTGCGTCGGCCTGCCCGAGGGCTGGGCCGCGCCCGAAGGCACCTATACGTACAAGGAGCAGGACGGAGTCCGCGGCGTGGCGGACACGGAAGTGACGGCCGAAGCCCAGACGGCCTTCGCCACGGCGGGCGCCGCCTGGCACTGCCTCACCTCCGAGCGCGTCACCGTCGACGGGCAGGTGGAGACGCGCGGCTTCGCGCACCTCCAGCTGTCGGTCCCCCAGGTGGCCCAGGGCGCCTACCGCGTGACGTACCTCACGGGCTTCCGCCGGGTGAAGCCGCCGGAGACCGATGGCGGTGAGCCCACGCCCGAGCTCGCCGAAGAAGCGGACGCGGGCGAGACGCCCACCACCTACCAGGCCACCGAGTTCTCGGGACGGCTGGAGCGGCTGCTCCACGTGAATGTGTCGCCGGTCACCACGTTCGACCACTGGAAGGCCACGTCCTTCGGCCCCACGGGCCCCGCGGCCCAGGCGGCGAGCGCGACGTACGGCAACGGCCACTTCCTGGCCGTTGCCCCCGAGGGAAGGCTGTTCGGCTCCGCTGACGGCGCCGAGTGGGCGGCCTTCTCGCCGACGATGCAGGATGACGTGGAGACGGCCATCAGCGTGGCGCAGCCGGTCTTCGTCCAGGGTCGGTGGTTCGCGATGTCGGGCGGGGCCGTCGTTGCGTCCTCCGATAACGCGCACACCTGGGCCGTGGCGTACCGCGACCCCGTGCCCGAGGGCGCGGAGGCTGGCCGCAACTTCGTGGCCCTGGCTTCCAATGGCACCCGCCTGGTGGCCACGGGCGCGAAGGGCCTCATCGCCGTCTCCAGCGACGGCACCACGTGGACGGACCAGAGCGCCACCACGGAGAACGTCCTGGTGAAGGTGGTCGCCGGGCAGGACACCTTCTTCGCCATGGGGCAGCCCGAGAATGGGGACCTCTCCGCCGGCAGCCTCGTGCTGCGCTCCCGCACGGACGGCTCCGGCTGGGACACGCTGCAGGTGGAGGCGTTCGCGGGCCGTGAGGTGCGCGAGCTCGTCTCCGGCAACGGCCGCCTCATCGCCTACACGTGGAAGAACCCGCCCGAGACGGACCCCACGGAGACCTCGGACGGCGGCGTGCCACCTCCGACGGAGCCGTCCGGCATCCTCTTCATGTCCGAGGACCGCGGGACGACGTGGCAGCAGGTGCAGGGCGTGCTGCCGGCGGGCACCGAGCTGCCGCAGGACCCCGTCGTCGCTTTCGTGGACGACACCTTCGTGGTCACCACGTCGCGGCTCGAGCTGGCGACGCTGACCATGCTGCCGCAATTGGAGCTGCGCGCGTCGGCGGATGGCCGGACCTGGACGTCGTACGTCACGGGTGCCGCGAGCGACTTCGCGTCCGGCTCCTTCGCCACCGGTGAGCGCACGGTGGTGGCGGTGAGCAAGAGCCTCTCGATGATGGCCAACCGCCGGGCCTGGGCGGGCCCCGCGTTCGTCACCGAGGCGCTGCCGTACGCCGTGGTGGGCAAGGCCTACAGCGCGTCCGTGGAGACGAGCGGCGGCGGCGGAGGCACGGCGCTCTCGCTGGAGGGCACGCTGCCGGCGGGGCTGGGCTTCACGGCCGGCGCCATCTCCGGCACGCCCACGGCGGTCGGCACCTCGGCCCTCACCGTGAAGGCCCGGGACGTGCGTGGCACGCAGACGTCGCACGCCTACAGCCTGGAGGTCGTCCCGGTGCTGGGCATCGCGGCCGCCGAGCCGCCGAAGGCGACGCAGGGCAGCGCCTACGAGGCGGCCTTCGTCACCCAGGGTGGCCGCGCGCCCTTCGTGTGGAGCCACACCGGCTCGCTGCCCGCGGGCGTGACGGGCGCGCAGCGGGGAGACGCCTACGTCTTCTCCGGCACGCCCACCGCCACGGGCGACTTCGCCGTGGCGATGAAGGTGACGGACTCCGCCGGCCAGAGCGCGGAACGGGCCGCGTCGGTGCACGTCGATGCGGCGGCCACCCCCGCGCCGATGCCCGACGACGAGTCGGAGAGCTGCGGCTGCAGCGGCTCGGGCGCCGCGGGCTTCAATGCGCTGGGGCTCGCCGCCCTCGCGCTGATGCGCCGGGTTCGCCGGAAGAAGTAGCCCACACGTCGTGACGTCGGCGCCCCGCCACCCTCCCGAGGGTGACGGGGCGCCTTCTTTTCTACGCGCCTCACGTCGGCCCCGGGCCTTCGCTTCCCATCGTTGCTAGAACGGCGGCATGCCCGGAGCCTCCCCCGCCCTTCCCGCCCTCCGCCGTCTGCTGCTCGTCGCCTGCTGTGGCCTGCTTGCCTGCGCCCGGCAGGGGCCGGGCCCCACCGCCGCTCCGCCCGGCGAGGCGCCCCAGGCCGCCACTGTCGCCGCGAAGGCGGAGACCTTCCCGGAGCTGGTGGACGCCGTCTTCGCGGCCTCCTTCGCCTATGCGCCCTCCAACGCCACGGGGTACGGGCTGCACGAGTATGACGCCCGCCTGGAGGACCTGAGCCGCCCGCGAATCGAAGCCCGCATCCGCGAGCTGGAGGCGCTGCTCGCCCGCATGCGTGCGCTGAAGCGAGACACGCTCTCCTTCGACGAGGCCATCGACGCGGAGGCGCTCCAGCAGCAGCTGCTCGCCGACCACTACGAGCTGAGCGTGGTGCGCGGCTGGGAGAAGAACCCCATGGCCTACGCCGGGCTGCCGGGCGGCGCGGTGGACGGGCTGATGAAGCGCGACTTCGCGCCGAAGGCGGAGCGGCTGCGCTCGGTGATTGCCCGCCTGAAGCAGGTGCCCGCCGTGTTCGCCGCGGGCAAGGCCAACGTGCAGTCTCCGCCGCGCGAGTTCACCGACCTGGCCATTCGCATGACGAAGGGCTCGGTGGGTTTCTTCGAGGGCTCGGTGACGCAGTGGGCGACGGACGCCGCCGGTGGCGACGCCGCGTTGCTGGCCGAGTTCCAGCAGGCCAACGCCCAGGCCGTGGCGGCGGTGAAGGACTTCGCGCGGTGGCTGGAGACCGACCTGCTGCCCCGCTCCACCGGCAGCTACGCGCTGGGCGAGGAGCGCTTCCTCACCAAGCTGCGGAATGAAGAAATGATTGATGTTCCGCTGCCGCAGCTGCTCGCGCGCGGCGAGGCCAATCTGGAGAAGGACTACGCCGACTTCGTTGCCACCGCGAAGCGCATCGACCCGAAGCTCACGCCCGCGCAGGTGATGGCCACGCTGGAGAAGGACCACCCCACGGCGGAGGACCTGATTCCCTCCGTGCGCCGCTCGGTGGAGGGCGTGCGGAAGTACCTGGTGGAGAAGGACCTGGTCACCATTCCTTCCGAGGTGCGCCCGCACGTGGAGGAGACGCCGCCCTATGCGCGCTCGGGCAGCTTCGCGTCCATGGACACGCCGGGGCCGTACGAGACGAAGGCCACCGAGGCCTTCTACTACGTCACCCCGGTGGAGCCGGAGTGGACGGCGCAGCACAAGGAGGAGCACCTGCGCCTCTACAACAAGCCCGTGGTGGACCTCATCAACATCCACGAGGTCTGGCCCGGCCACTACCTCCAGTTCCTCTACGCGCCGCGCTTCCCCACGAAGGTGCGCAAGCTGGTGAGCGTGGGCAGCAACGCGGAAGGGTGGGCCCACTACGCGGAGCAGATGATGCTCGACCAGGGCTACCGGAATGGAGACCCGAAGCTGCGCCTGGCCCAGCTCTCCGAGGCCCTGCTGCGCGACTGCCGCTACGTCACCGGCATCAAGCTCCACACCGCGGGCTGGACGGTGGAGGACGGCGCGCGCCTGTTCCGTGAGCGCTGCTTCCAGCAGCCGGCCAACGCCTACGAGGAGGCCCGCCGCGGCGCGTACAACCCCACGTACCTCTATTACACGTACGGCAAGCTGGAGATTCAGCAGCTCGCGCGCGAGTACATGGCGGCGAAGGGCGCGAGCCTCAAGCAGTTCCACGACGCCTTCGTGGCCCAGGGCAGCCTGCCCCTGCCGCTCGTGCGTCGGCTGCTGATGCGCTGACCCTCCGCGCTCCGCGACGCCGTCCGGCGCGCACGCCTCAGTGGCTCAGGCGCTCCACCAGCCAGACGCTCGCGTAGGACCAGTCGCGCCGGACGGTGGCGGGCGACACGCTCAGCGCCGCCGCCGTCTCCATCAGGCCCAGCCCCGCGAAGAAGCGCAGCTCCAGCATGCGGGCCAGGCGCGGCTGGAAGGTCTCCAGCTCCGACAGCGCCCGCTCCAGCTCCAGCACCTCGATGTCCATGCCGGCGGGGCCCTCCACCTCCGCGTCGTGGAGGCACAGCCGCTCCTGGGCCGCGTCGCGCATCTGCGCCCTGCACACGCGCGCGCGGTCCACCATCACCCGCCGCATCGCCCGGGCCGCCGCGCCGAAGAAGTGACGCCGGTGCTCGAAGGCCACGCCGCCGCTGGACAGGCGCGTCCACGCCTCGTTCACCAGCGCCGTGGGCGAGACGCGCGGGGCCGCGTGCACCAACTGTCGAAGCTCCTGGTAGGCCACCGCCATCAGCGCATCGCGCGCGTCCGTGTCTCCCTTGCGCGCGCCGTCCAGCAGCACCGTCAGCTCCGACGTACTCATGGTGCCCTCCAGGGCATGCGGGCGCCGCCGACCCGGAAAATCCAGCGCCCTCCCATGACCTACGGCTTCGCCGGAATTTCTTGAGAAAGGGGAGCAATTCCCTCTCACCGGGAAAACATCTCCTCACCCCACGGTCTGGGTTCCCACAACGGCGCACATCCCAGTCGGTTGGGCGGAGGCCCCCAAGGGGGGTGTGGGTGTCGGACTGGCAACGCCCCCGGGAGGCGTCGCGGCCCGGAGGCTTCAGGCGGACGGCAGCCAGAGCACGAAGCGCGCCCCGCCTCCGGGCACGCGCTCGTGGCGCAGGTCCGCGCGCATGCTCCGCGCGAGCCGCCGGCACAGCGCCAGGCCCAGCCCGACGCCGGGGGCCGTCTTCGCCGCCGTCTGCACGGACTTGGAGAAGGGCTCGAAGAGCCGCCTCGCCGTCGCGGCATCCACCCCGGGCCCGTGGTCCCTCACCGAGAGCCCCACCCTTCCCCGGCGTGTCTCGCATTCCACGTGGATGCGCCGGTCCACCGCCGGGGCCGCGTACTTGGACGCGTTGTCCACCAGGTTGAAGAGCACCTGCTCCACGGCGGACGGGTCCGTCAGCACGGCCACGCCCCCGGGCACGTCCACGCACAACTCCATGCCCGCCTGCGCCGCCCGCTGCGCCAGCCGCTCCGTCATGCGCTCCAGCATGGCGTCCACCGACACCCGCTCCAGGCGCGCCGGAGCGCGGCCCCGTTCAATCCGCGCGTAGGCCAGCACGTTCTCCACCAGGTGGCTCAGCCGCTCCGCCTCGCGGTGGAGGATGTCGAAGTACTCCCGCCGCCGGCCCTCGTCCGGCACCATGCCCGCGGCCAGCATCTCCGTGTACATGCGGAAGGTGGTGAGCGGCGTGCGCAGCTCGTGCGTCACCGCGGACACGAAGGCGCCCCGCCGCTCGCTGAGCGCCACCACGCCCACCAAGAGCGCCACCACCGCCACGCCCGCCAGCAGCACGCCGCTCCACGCCACCATCAGCACCACGGGCAGCGTGGAGAGCGTCCCCGACGCATACCCGTCCACCGCCGCCTGCCCCGGCACCAGCCGCACCGGCAGCGCCGCCAGCATCCGGCCATCCCCCTGCGCCTCGCGGCTGCGCACCGGCTCCAGCACCGCGGAGGGCAGCAGGTCTTTCACCTGCCCGAGCAACCACGTGCGCAGCCCGGGCCAGTCCAACCAACAGCCCTGCACGTAGTCGCGGCCCTCCAGGCGCACGCGCCGCCCCAGCAGCAGCGTGTCCCCCACCCAGACGGCGCGCATCGCCACGTCCGACTCGGCCGGGGGCGGCTCGTCCAGCAAGGCATTGGAGATGTTCTGGCTCTGGCGCACGGCCTGGCTCGCGCTCCGGGAGCGCGCGCTGTACTCGATCGCGTTCTTCGACACCTGGGAGATGTCGGCCAGGGTGCTGGTGGGCTCGGCCCGGACCTGCGCGCGCCGGGCCTGGAGGGGCGGCTCCGCCAGGGCCCGCCGCAGGTCCGTCCCGTGCAATAGCGCCTTCAAGTCCCGCAGGCGGCCCTCCAGCACCGCGACCTCGGAGGCGGGCAGCGCCGCGCCCAGCGCTTCGCGCAGCCCGGGCTCCACCACCTGGGGCGAGGACACCGTGCCATCCGGGGCGAGCTGGAAGTGGAGCAGCACGTGCTCCGGCAACGGGGACAACAGCGGAGACGAGAGGAAGGCCGTGCCCATGGGCATGGGGCGCCGTTGCTCGTCGAGCACGCCTCGTGCGGGAGAGACGGGGCCGTACGCCTCCGCCGCCACCGCGCTCTCCCGCGCCACCAGCGGCAGCAGGTCCGAGTCCAGCCGCCACAGCGCCAGCCGCGCGTTCTCCTCGCGCGCCGCGCTCTCCCGGGCCTGCCGGTCCGCGCGGTCCAGGCGGAGCGCGAAGGCGGAGAGCCACACCACGCCCGCCAGCGCCAGACACAGGCACGCGCTCACCGCAATCCAGATGCGCCAGGAGCGAATCACGGCGTGGCCTCTCGCGCGGCGAACATGTAGCCCTTGCCGCGCACCGTGAGGATGACGCGCGGCTCCTCGGAGTCGTCGCGCAGCTTCTCCCGCAGGCGCGCCATCGTCATGTCCACCGTGCGCGTCTGCACGGAGCGCGCGGGCAGGTGCCACACCCGCTCGAGCAACTCCTCGCGGGAGATGGCGCGCCCGGCGTTGTCGCCGAGGTAGCGCAGCGCCTCCGCCTCACGCTCGGAGAGGTCCACCCGCGAGCCGTCCGTGAAGCTCAGCTCGCGCCGCTCCACCTCGAAGTGGCCGCCCGGGAAGTCGATGCGCACCACGCCCGCGGGCCGCTCCGCCGAGCGCCGCAGCACCGCCCCCGCGCGGGCCAGCAATTCCCGCACGGAGAAGGGCTTCACCACGTAATCATCCGCGCCGAGCTTCAGGCCGTTGACGCGGTCCTCCTCCTGGCCCCGGGCGGTGAGGATGATGACGGGCAGCGTGGGCCGGCTCCCGCGCACTGCCCGGAGGAGGTCCAGCCCGTCACCGTCGGGGAGGACCAGGTCCAGCAGCACGAGGTCTACCGGGATGCGCTCGGCCAGCCGCTGGCCCTCCTCGCGCGCCCCGGCTTCGAGGACTTCGTAGCCCTCGAAGCGCAGGGCATCCACGATTCCGCGCCGGATGGCGGGGTCATCCTCCACGACGAGCACTCGGCGCGCGGCCATGGCGGCACTCTACTCCAGGGTGAGCTGGCGCTTCTGCGCCTCGCGCTGGACGACCTGGCCGATGGCGCCCTCGAGCGTGTCGTCGCCCTTGGTCGCCTGCTGCTTGCGGGCCTCGGCGAGGAACTTCTGGCGCTCGGCGTTGAGCGTCTGGATGCGCTGCTGGATGTCCGTGCGCTCCTGCTCGCGGGCCGCGAGCCACGCCTTGCGGCCGGCGGCGTCGAGCCCGCGCATGGGCTCCGGCAGGTCCTCGGCCCGGACGCTGGCCACGTCCACCTGGTTCTTCTTCACCGCGTCCACCAGGTCCCAGCTCTCGTTGGAGTAGTTGCGCGAGGACTTGGCGACGGAGCGCGACACCATGTTGGAGATGGACACGCCGAGCGAGTTGCTGTCCTGCGCCGACTGACGCGCCTGGGCCTGCTCACCGCCCGCGCCGTAGGCCACGTAGGTCTTGTTCAGCTCCCCGCCCAGCCGGGCAATCTCCGAGTCCTGCGGCGCGGCGATCTCCACCACCCTCTGGTTCTGGTCGATGTTGAGGTAGCTGCCGTCCGCGAGCACCGCCGCGTCCTTCCAGCCGCCGGAGATGCCCTCCTCGTAGCCGCCGCAGTGGAGGGTATTCACGGTGATGCCCCGCTCCTTGGCCGACTTCACGGCATCATGGAAGTCCACCGGGCCCTGGGTGAAGGGCTCGTTGCCGGCGACGAAGATGAGGCGCATCGCGTTCGGGTCCTTGCTCCAGGCGAGCTGCGTGGTGGCGTCACGGATGACCTCGCCGCAGTGCTCGGAGCCGCCGGAGGTGCGCAGCGAGAAGAGGTGCTCGGAGATGAGGTCCAGGTCGGTGGTGAAGGGCACCACCTGGCGGATTTCGTCCCGGTTGGCCCCCGGGTCCGTGTTGCCGTAGGCGTACAGGGCCAGTTGGAGCTGGGGCGCCACGCCGTTGCGCTTCGCGTGGGAGAAGCGGTTGACGATGTTCCACAGCTGCGTGCGGGCCTGGTCGAGCAGGCCGTCCATGCTGCCGCTGGTGTCGAGGAGCACGGCAATCTGGATGACGGGCTGGTTCTGCGGCGCCGACGTGATGGGAGCCACGTCCGGCTTCGGGAGCGGCGCGTGCACGGTGGACGGCGGCACCGGCGCGATGGACGGCGGCACCGGGCGCGGGGGAGGCGTGCCGGGGGCCGGCGTGCCCAGCAGGAGGGCGGAGACCGCGAGCACCGCGGCGGAGCCAAGGATGATGGGGAGCTTGAGGGCCGGTTTCATCGTGCGTCCTTTCGTACGGCGGTGCCTGTCTGGGCACGCTGAGGACAGTACGAATGGACGACCCAAAGGGGTGTAACCGGCTTGTAACCAGGGGCCTGTGGCTACCGGTCGTCCCAGAGGAAGGCCAGCTCCAGTTCGATGGCCTCGAAGGGCTCCGCCCTGACCGGGCCCTTGCCTTCATACGTGGCGAGCAGCACGTAGCTGGCGCCCTCCAAGCGGTACACCTCCAGCGTGCGCGGCTTGGGGTCCACCAGCCACACGTGCCGGACGCCCTCTCGCGCGTACACGGGAAGCTTCTCCTTCCGGTCCAGGCTCCTCGTGGAGGGCGAGAGCACCTCGCAGACCCAGTCCGGCACCACCGAGTAGGCCACATGGCTCGTGGGCCTGGGCAGCCGCTCGCGATGCCAGCCGGACAGGTCGGGAACGAGGACGTCTTCGCCCAGGTGGAGCTCGGGCTCGCCGAGCAGCACCCAGCCGCCCGGCCCGTTTCTTCCTCGTCCGAACGGTCCTTCCAGTTCGAAGCCCAGTTGGAAGGCGGCTACCCCATGAGGCCCCGCCGGCCGGGGGCTGGCGTACAACACCCCGCCGATGATCTCCCCGACGACATTGTCGGGAAGCGCCTCCAGGTCTGCGTAGGTCGCCCGTTTCCGTTCCATGCCCCGCCCATGTTCCCCGCCGCCCGTCTCCAGTTCCATGCGTGCGGAGATAGCACCGGGGTCTGACGTGTGAGGGCGTCACCTCTGTGCCCTCCCCCACAGGTTGTCCCCGAAAGTCACCGAACGCAAGGCCCGGCCCTCACGTCCCCCGCGTCATCAACTCCTCCACCACCTCGCGCACTTCACGGAGCCGCGAGGGCTCCGTCACCGCGACGAAGATGGTGTCGTCCCCCGCCACCGTGCCGGCGAGCCCCGGCACGTCAGGCTCCCGGTCCAGCGCCAGCGCGAACACCTGCGCGTAGCCGGGCGCCGTCTTCAGCACCAGCAAGCTCGGCGGCGCCTCGATGATCCTCAGCCACGGCCGCACCGGCGCCGGCACTGGCGGGGCCTCCACGCGCTGGTAGCGCCCCGCCACCTTCTGCACGCCCAGCTTCTTCAGCCGCCGCGACAGCGTGGACTGGCTGGGCGCCTCGCCCTCCGACTCCAGCAGCTCCTGCAGTACCGCCTGATCGCTGATCTCCCGCTCGGAGATGAGCCTCAGGATGGTCTCGTCCAGGTTCATTCACCCACCATGCATTTGCATGCATATTCATGCAAGGGTCTGCATGAAGATTTTGGGAACAAGAGGCTTGCGCGCTGCGTCTTCTTGCATAATATCCGCGCCTCCCAAAGAGGATGCACGCATTTTCGTGCATATCCACCCACCCATGCATCCGGCCAGCAGCCGGTTGGAGCACAGGCCCATGAAGCACGTCACCCACATCCAGGACCTCGGGCCCGAGGGCGTCGAGGCGGTGCTCGCACAGGCGGCCGCGTGGAAGCTGAAGGGACCGGGGCAGCCCCTGTTCCCGGGCTCCATCCTCGGCATGGTGTTCTTCAACCCGTCGCTGCGCACGCGCACCTCGTTCGAGGCCGTCATGCTGCGCGGGGGTGGCAACGCCATCATCCTCGACGTGGGCTCGGGCGTGTGGAAGCTCGAGCACCGCGAGGGCGCGGTGATGAACGCGGACCGGGCCGAGCACCTCAAGGAGGCCGCTCCCGTCCTGTCGCGCTTCGTGGACATGCTCGGTGTGCGGACCTTCTCGCAGGGCGGCGGCGACGAGGAGGACGAGGTCGACCCCATTATCGGCGCCTTCCGCAAGTGGGCCACCGTGCCGGTGGTGAGCATGGAGTCCGCGCGCGAGCACCCCTGCCAGGGCCTGGCGGACGTGCTCACCCTGCGCGAGACGTTCGGCAGCACCAAGAAGCTGCCGGTGACGCTCACCTGGGCGCCGCACATCAAGCCGCTGCCCAAGGCCGTCCCCAACTCCTTCCTCCTGAGCGCCGCGGCCGCCGGCTGCGAGGTGCGCGTGGCGCATCCTCCCGGCTTCGAATTGCACCCCGCCGTGCGCGCGGAGGCGGAGGCATACGCCAAGGCCACCGGCGGCAGCATCACCTACACCCATGACCAGGACGAGGCGCTCGCCGGCAGCCGCGCGGTGTACGCCAAGTCGTGGGGCCCGTCTGCCGCGGCGGCGTACTCGCCCAACGACGTCAACGCGCTGCTCGCGTCCTACTCCGGGTGGATGCCCACGCTGCGCACCATGTCCCGCGCCGCGAAGGACGCGTCCTTCCTCCACTGCCTGCCGGTGCGCCGCAACGTGGAGGTGGCCGACGAGGTGCTGGACCACCCGAGCAGCCGCGTGGTGGACGAGGCGGGCAACCGCTACCACGTCCAGCGCGCCCTCCTTCACTGGATGCGCACGCAGTCGCGCTAGCGCGCCCCCGCCACCCTCTCCTTCCTTCCATTTTTTCGAGGTGCCCCGTGCCCCTGTCTCCCGATCCGTACTCCGCGCTCCGCCACGCCGCGCGCTACGTGCAGCAGTTCCGCCGCAAGACGTTCGTCGTGAAGCTCGGCGGCGCCATGCTGAGCGACCCGAAGCTGCGCCGCTCCGCGTGCGAGCAGATTGCCCTGCTGTGGACCTTCTCCATCCGCCCCGTCGTGGTGCACGGCGGCGGTCCGGAGCTGGACATGCTGTGTGACGCCCTCCACCTGCCCATCGAGAAGGTGGCGGGCCGCCGCGTCACCTCCGCGCCCGTGCTGGACGCGGCGAAGATGGTGCTCGCGGGCAAGCTGCACACGGACCTCTTGGCGGACCTGCAGGCGGCGGGCGTGCCCGCGGTGGGCCTGAGCGGCGTGGACGCCGGCCTCATCAAGGCGCGCAAGCGTCCTCCCGTCATGGTGACCGAGCCCGGCGCCACCGAGGGGAGGCTCGTCGACTACGGCCTCGTCGGTGACATCGAGTCGGTGGACACGCGCGTGGTGGAGCACCTGCGCTCGGCGGACTACGTCCCGGTGGTGGCGCCCCTGTCGGGCGGGGCGGACGGCGCCGTGTACAACACCAACGCGGACACGGTGGCCGCGGCGCTCTCGGTGGCGCTGTCGGCGGAGAAGCTCTTCTTCCTCGTCCAGGTGCCGGGTCTGCTCAAGGACCTGAACGACCCGACGTCGCTCGTCACGCTGGCCAACCTCACGGACCTGGCCACCATGGAGAACACGGGCGCCATCTCCGGCGGCATGCGGCCCAAGGCGCACGCCATCCGGCACGCGCTCGTCGGCGGCGTGGGCAGCGTGCACCTCGTCAGCGGAGTGCTGCCCAACGCGCTCCTGGAGGAGGTCTTCACCAACGAGGGCAGCGGCACCATGGTGGTGCGCGAGTCCGCGCCGAAGTCTGCCGGGGCCGCGGGATGAAGGCGGCGGAGCTGCTCCAGGCGCTGGTGGCCATCCCCAGCGTGTCGGGTGACGAGGGCCGCATCGCGGACACCGTGTCCGCGTGGGCCGAGGGCTGGGGCGCGCGCGTCCAGCGGAAGGGCCACAACGTGTGGTTCTCCGTCGGGAGCGGGCCGCGCCGGTTGCTCGTCAACTCGCACCTGGACACGGTGAAGCCGTGCGCCGGGTGGACGTACGCGCCGCACGCGCCCGAGTGGCGCGAGGACCGGCTGTACGGCCTGGGCAGCAATGACGCCAAGGGCTGCGTGGCGGGGATGCTCCTCACCGCCCGCGCCCTGCTGCAGGAGGGAGCACCCACCGGAGGCGAAGTCGTCTTCGCCTTCACCGCCGAGGAAGAGACTGGAGGCCAGGGACTGGGAACGATGCTGTCCGAGCTGGGGCCGCTGGACGCGGCGATTGTCGGCGAGCCCACGGGGCTCAAGCCCTGCACCGCGCAACGCGGGATGCTCCTCTTGCGCTGCACCGCGCACGGCAAGAGCGGCCACGTGGCGCACGCGCACAGCACTCCGGCCCTCAACGCCATCCACCTGGCGGCGGTGGACATCTCCGTCCTGTCGGAGCTGCGCTTCCCTGCGCACCCGCTGCTGGGCGAGGCCCGCGCACAGGTGACGCAGATCAGTGGCGGGCTGGCGCGCAACCAGGTGCCGGACAAGTGCGAGTTCTTCGTGGACCTGCGCACCACGCCGGCCATGGACCATGCGACGGTGGCGAAGCAGGTGGCCGGCGCGCTGAAGAGCGAGGTGCAGGTGCACTCGGCGCGCTACCTGCCGAAGGCGACGGGGGCGCAGCAGCCCATCGTCCGAGCCGCGGTGGCGGCGTCGGGCGCGGAGCCGGTGGGCTCCAGCACCACGTCCGACTGGGCCTTCCTGGGCGACCTTCCGGCGGTGAAGGTGGGCCCGGGCGACACCCTGCGCAGCCACCAGGCGGACGAGTACCTCACCCGGGCGGAGCTCGAAGCGGGCGCCGCCTTCTACACGCGCCTGGTGCGCGGCTACTTCGAGGAGGTGGCCCGTGGCTGACACGCTGTGGGGAAAGGGCACGCCGCTGGACGCGGCCATCCACCGCTTCACCGTGGGCAATGACCCGGTGACGGACCTCGCGCTGGCGCCTCACGACGCGCTCGGCAGCGCCGCGCACGCGCGGATGCTGGCGCACGTGGGCCTCTTGCGCGACGACGAGGCGAAGACGCTGGTGGCGGCCCTCAAGGTGCTGCACGACGAGGCGCGTGCCGGTGCGTTCGCCATCCGCCCGGAACAGGAAGACGGCCACACCGCGCTGGAGGCGGCGCTCGTGGAGCGCGCGGGCGAGCCCGGCAAGCGCATCCACCTGGGGCGCTCGCGCAACGACCAGGTACAGCTCGCCATGCGCCTGCTCCTTCGCGAGGAGGTGCTCGCCATGGGCGCGCGCGCCGTGGAGCTGGCCGGGACGTTCCTGGACTTCGCCCAGGCGCACGCGGCCGTGGCCCTGCCCGGCTACACGCACCTGCGCCGAGCGATGCCGTCCACCTTCGGCCTGTGGGGCATGGCCTTCGCGGAGGGACTGCTGGAGGAGCTGGAGGCGCTGCGCGGCGTGTGGGCGCGGCTGGACCGCTGCCCGCTCGGCGCGGCGGCGGGCTTCGGCGTGCCGCTGCCCATCGACCGGGAGTACGTCGCCCAGCTGCTCGGCTTCAGCCGGGTACAGCGCAGCCCCATCGACGTGCAGAACAGCCGGGGCCGGCACGAGTCGGCGGTGCTGGGCTGGGCCTGCTCGGTGGCGGGGACGCTGGAGAAGTGGCTGTGGGACGTGCAGCTCTACAGCATGGACGAGTTCGGCTTCCTCGCGCTGCCGGACGCGTTCACCACCGGCTCGTCCATCATGCCGCAGAAGAAGAACCCGGACGTGGTGGAGCTGGCGCGCGCGCGTTGCCGCGAGCTGCGCGGAATCACGCACCAGGTGGAGGCGGTGGCCGGCGGCCTGCCGTCCAGCTACCACCGCGACTTCCAGTTGCTGAAGTCGCCCACCCTGGCGGCGCTGACGTCCATGAAGGACCTGCTGGACGTGCTCGCCCGCCTGGTGCCCGTGCTCCAGGTGAAGGCCGAAGCGGCCGCTCGCGCCAGTGACGACTCGCTGTACGCGGCGCACCACGCCTACGCGCTGGTGGCCCGGGGCCTGCCCTTCCGCGACGCCTACCGCCAGGTGGGACGAGAAATCGCGGACGGAACGTTCCATCCGGACCGCGGGGCGCTGACTGCCACGCACCTGGGCGGCGCCGGAAACCTGGGCCTGCCGCAGGCCCGTGAAGAGCTGGCCGCCGCGCGCGCCTGGCTCGATGACACCCACCGCGCCGTGGCCTCCGCCACCGCGCGCGTGTGGGCGCTGTGAACCCCTTCCCCGTGAGGAGTGACGACATGAGCAAGAAGAACGTGGTGCTGGCCTTCTCCGGCGGACTCGATACCGCTTTCTGCACCGTCTACCTGCGCGAGCAGGGTTACAGCGTGACCACCGTCACCGTGGACACCGGCGGCTTCCCGCCCGAGCAGCTCGCCAGCATCGCCGCGCTGTCCGCGAAGCTGGGCGCGGTGGCACACCACACGGTGGACGCGCGCGACACCCTCTTCCAGGGCTACCTGCGCTACCTCATCGCCGGCAACGTGCTGCGCGGCCAGGTCTACCCGCTGAGCGTCTCCGCGGAGCGTGCCTGCCAGGCGGTGGAAGCCGTCCGCATGGCGCGCGAGCTGGGCGCACAGTCGATTGCCCACGGCAGCACCGGCGCCGGCAACGACCAGGTGCGCTTCGACGTGGCCTTCCGCTCGCTGGCGCCGGAGCTGGAGCTGCTCACGCCCATCCGCACGCTGGGCCTGAGCCGGCAGCAGGAGCTGTCCTTCCTCGCCGAGCGCGGCGTCCACATGCCGCCGAAGCTGGGCTCCTACTCCGTCAACGAGGGCATGTGGGGCACGTCCGTGGGCGGCCGCGAGACGCTGGACTCGTGGAGCGCGCTGCCCGAGGCGGCCTTCCCCGGCGGGCAGATTCCCACGGACTTGAAGCCCCGCACGCTCAACATCTCCTTCGAGCAGGGCGTTCCTTCCGCGCTCGACGGCGAGAAGCTGTCGCCCGTGAAGCTGGTGGAGGCGCTCAACGCGCTGGGGCGCACCTACGGCATCGGCCGCGGCGTGCACCTGGGTGACACGATTCTGGGCATCAAGGGCCGCGTGGGCTTCGAGGCCCCGGCGGCGCACATGCTCATCACCGCGCACCGCGAGCTGGAGAAGCTGGTGCTCTCCGGCAAGCAGCTCTTCTGGAAGGAGTCGATGGGCAACCTCTACGGCTCGCTGCTGCACGAGGGCCACTTCTTCGACCCGCTGGTGAAGGACCTGGAGGCGTTCCTCACCTCCTCGCAGGACCGCGTGACGGGCGAGGTGCGGCTGGTGCTGCACCCCAGGACGCTGGTGGTGGAAGGCGTGAAGTCGCCGCACTCGCTGATGGACGCGAAGGTGGCGACGTACGGGGAAGCAAACGTGCTGTGGACGGGTTCTGAAGCCGCTGGATTCGCCAAGCTGTACGGCGTCGCGCAGATGCTCTCTCACCGGGCCAAGGGAGGTTGAAATGAAGGTCTTCGTCGACAAGGTGGGCAGCGTCACCCGGAACCTGGGCCTGGGCCGCACGGTGCATCTGGCTCCGGAAGTGAAGGCCGAGGAGGGCGCGGTGGTCGCCGTGCGCATCCACGGCGAGAAGAGCGTCTACAACCAGCTCGAGGACCCGCACGGCCGCCTGGTCACCCTGCACGCGGGTGACATCGTCGTGGGCGCCCTGGGGCACCGCAACGCGCTGCACGGCTACGAGGGCGTGGTGCCCGAGTCCGTCACCGTGGGCCAGCGCCTGCACGTGCTCAACATGGGCGGCGTCATCGGCAAGTGCACCTCGCACAACCCCGGCGTGGGCACGCCCTTCGAGGCGGAAGTGCTGGGCCAGGTGCTGGAGTTCCCGGAGCTGATGTCGCGCACCGGGCAGCCGGCGCACGTCACCTCGGGCGCGCTCAAGGGCACGTCCACCCCGGTGAAGTGCCCGGTGGTCTTCGTCGTCGGCACCTGCATGAACGCGGGCAAGACGTACGCGGCCAGCGCCATGGTGCGCACGCTCGCGCAGGCGGGCTTCCGCGTGGGCGGGGCGAAGCTGACGGGTGTGTCGCTGATGCGCGACACGCTGAGCATGCAGGACTCCGGCGCGGACGTGGTCATGGACTTCACCGACGCGGGCGTCGTGTGCACGGGCCCTCGCACGGGGGCGCGCGTGGCGCGGGTGCTCTTCTCCGAGCTGGCGGCGGAGAACGTGGACGTCATCGTCGCGGAGACGGGCGACGGCATCATGGGTGAGTACGGCGTGCAGGGCATCCTCGCGGACGCGGAGCTGCGCAGCCTGGCGGGCGCGTGGGTGCTGTGCGCGAACGACCCGGTGGGAGCGGCCGGCGGCGTGCGGCACCTGCGCGAGACGTACGGCATCGACGTGGACATGGTGGCCGGGCCCGCCACGGACAACGCGGTGGGCGTGCGCTTCGTGGAGCAGGTGGTGGGGATTCCCGCCCGCAACGCCCGAGCGAATGCGGCGGCGCTGGGTGGGCTCATCCTGGAGAAGCTCGCGCCCAAGCTGGGCGCGGGGAGGAAGTCATGACGCGGGCGAACATCTACATCCTGGGGGCCTCCGGTTTCGGCGGGGGCGAGCTGCTGCGAATCCTCTCCGCACACCCGGCGGTGGCGGGCATCCGCGTGGTGTCGCGGCACCATGCGGGCGAGCCCATCCACAAGGTGCACCCGCACCTGCGCGGGCTGGTGGACGGCCGCTTCGAGGCGGAGCCGGACTGGCGCTGGCTGTCGGACTCGCAGCAGCCGGTGGTGTTCAGCGCGCTGGGGCACGGCGAGCTGGCGAAGCAGTTCGCCAACATCGAGAAGCAGTGGGCCGAGGCGGGCATCGCCGAGCGCGTGCTGCTGGTGGACCTGTCCTCCGACTTCCGGCTGGACCACCCGGGCCGCTACGCGGGCGCCTACGGCCGGCCCCACCCGTCTCCGGATTTGCTGGGCACCTTCACCTACGGCCTCACCGAGTGGAAGCGCGACGAAATCAAGACGGCGAAGCGCATCGCCAACCCGGGCTGCTTCGCCACGGCGGTGCAGCTCGCGCTGCTGCCGATC
Source organism: Pyxidicoccus caerfyrddinensis (assembly GCF_010894405.1). Lineage (GTDB taxonomy): Bacteria > Myxococcota > Myxococcia > Myxococcales > Myxococcaceae > Myxococcus > Myxococcus caerfyrddinensis. Next base: position 64,374 of record NZ_JAAIYA010000025.1, on the reverse strand, counting down.
GCGGCCACGCCGGGCCTGGGGCTGCTGGCGGTGTCGGGCGTGACGGGCTCGTCCGGCTCCGGCTCGCTGCCGGGCGAGGGCACGCACCACCCGACGCGTGCGCATGACTTCCGCGCGTACAAGCCGCTGGAGCACCAGCACGAGGCGGAGGTGGAGGTCATGCTGGTGGCGCACGGCGCGCAGCGGCACCGGCTGGCGTTCGTGCCGCACTCGGCGCCCATGGTGCGCGGCATCTTCGCCACCGTGCAGTTCGAGTGGCCGGAGCACGGCGGCGCGGTGGTGACGCAGTCGCTGACGGACAAGTTCCGCCGCTACTACGAAGGCTCGAAGTTCGTCCGCATCGTCGAGGGCACGCCGCGCGTGGCCGCGGTGACGGGCAGCAACTTCTGCGACATCTCCGTGGCCACCAAGGGCCGCTCGGTGGCAGTCATGGCCGCGCTGGACAACCTGGTGAAGGGCATGGCCGGCCAGGCCGTGCAGAACTTCAACGTGGCCCTCGGTCTGCCCGAGGACACGGCCCTGCGCCAGGCGGCCTGCTACCCGTAGGGACGCCTCACTCTCGGGGCGCGGCCGGAGCAGCCGGCTGCGCCCCGGGCCCCGCGGGCTGAGCGGGCGCCGCAGGCTGCTCGGGCGCGGCCGGCGACGGAGGCTGCACGGAAGTCCCGGGTGCCGCGGGCTGCGTGGAAGCGGCGGGCTGCGCCGGGGCCGCGGGCTCCGTGGCGGGCGAAGGTGGCTCGTGCCCGCGCAGCGCAATCGAGGGCAGCGAGGCGGACAGCGCCCCCACGTCCAGGAAGCCGTGGAACCCCTCGTCGTCCATTTCCGGCAGCATCCGGATGCCCACGGGCGTCTCCGGGCGAATCTCCACGCGAGGTCCCGGGGTGATGCCCATGACGTTGCACTCCATCTCGCCATCCGGCATCAGGTCGCAGCCCCACCGCCGACCCTGGGCGTAGCCCACCTCGAGAATCTTCAAGTCGCGGACGACCTCGACCAGGTGCTTCGACATGGGAACGAAGTCCTCGTTCCAGTCCGCGTCCGCCACCAGTCGCGTGTGCGCATTGCCTGCGAGCACCAGGAAGACGTCCTTGGGACGCGCGCTATGTGAGTTGAGCACCGCCCGCGCCATGCGGGCATCGCGCGCGCTCCCGTGGTCCGTGTCCGTGTCGAAGGCCACCACGGAGACGGAACGCCCGGCGGCGCGCAGGGCCCGGGCCCGGTCGATGAGGTCCATCACCGCGCGACTGCCACGGCCGTCCTGCTGGAGCTTGCGCCAGAAGTTTCCGCTCAGCAGCGCGTCCTGGTCCGCGGGGCCTCCCTTGCTCTTCAGGTACGTGTCGATGCGCTCCTGCTCCTTCGTCGGAATGGCGAGCCCCACCGTGACGCCGAGCCCCGCCTGCGCGGCCTCGCACGCGAGGTCTCCCACGGTGGCGGGCACCTCACGCGTGCCGAGCTGCTCGCCGATGAGCACCATCTGCCCCGGGCGCAGCATCGGCTGGACCCCGCCGACCTTCCGCGCACAGGGCTCCTGCACCTCCTGCCGCCAGCGCTTGAGATAGAAGGACGGGTCTCTCGCGAACGAATCATCACGCGTGAGGCGCAGCGTGCCCGTGAGCGTCTCCAGCGAGGGACGCGACTCCAGCCGCAGGGTGAGGTCCCGCTCCAGCTTCAAGTCGCGGGTGCCCTTCACGGCGCCGTCCAGCTCCACCCACGGCGCGGTATCTCGCTCCCGCTGGGCGAGGTCCACGGGGGCTCCCCGGGCCCGGAAGCTCTGTTCGAACTGCTCCATCACCAGGTGTTTCTGGACGATTTCACCCGTCTTGCCGTCGTAGCGAATCTCCGCGTCGTTGGCGAAGGCCACCCGCTTCATCCGGAAGATGCGCACGACGGACTGCCGCGCGGCGAGCGGCTCGCCGACCACCAGGTACCGGGTGTGGTCGCCGTCGCTCTGGTAGCCCCACGACTTCCCTCCAAGCTGCGCGGACTTCCACTCGGTCAGGAGGTACTTCGGGTCATCCATGGGCTTCAGCACCCAGCCATTCTCGGCCAGCAGCTTCGTGGCCTCGGCCAGGGCCCGCTCCACGGGCATCATGAAGACGTGCTCGTAGCGGGGCGTCTCCAGCTCGGGCTCTTCGACGGACGCGGCCGCCGCCACGCCCTCGGCGGGACGGGCACTCCTCGCACAGCCAGCCAGGAGCAAAACGAGACCTACCAGGGCTCGGCGCATCCGCGGTGCCTCTCTCTTCCGTTCGGTGGGTGCGACTGGAACGTCCAGCCCCCCGGAAGATATCGGACCCGGCCGGTCCTCCTACGTCGGCGGCCCGAAGGGACGACAGCTGGGTCCACCGCGCGACGGATACTCCTGGACTAACATGTCATCCTGGCAAAACCTGTTCCTCGCACACACCCCATGGAGGATGGCCGCATGGTCGGGATTCCAGGAGCCCCGAGGTTCAGCCTGCTCACCCTGCTCACCGTCGCGACGCTGGCGCTGCACGCCCTGCCCGCGCGCGCCGCGAGCGTGGTCATCAAGAACGACATCGGAAGATGGAAGGACACCAGCGGCGTCGAAGTCACCGCCGAGTCCGGCTACGTGACGAAGTTCGGCGGCCTCTACTGGTGGTACGGGCGGCAGGGGTTGGGTTCGAAGGTCCGCGCCTACTCTTCCACGAACCTGGTGGACTGGAAGAACGAGGGCGTCGTCGCGGACTTCGGCGGCGGCGCGGCCTGCCGTCCCGTGGTGTTCTTCAACGAGACCAGCGGGAAGTACGTGCTCATCGTGGGACTGGCCGCGGGCACGCGCCCGCAGCTGGTGTTCTCCACAGCCACGGGGCCCAAGGGGCCATTCACCGAGGTGAACCGCATTCCCGAGCCGACGGGCTCCACCATGGGCGACCTGGGCGGCTTCAAGAACGACGATGGCGAGGCCTACGTCGTCTACAACTCCGACCGCACCGAGAACAACTCGACGGTGGTCATCTCCCGGCTGACGAAGAGCACGTACACGAGCTTCTCCGTCCCGGAGCTGCACGTCGCCAATCACATCCATGGCAACAAGCGCGAGGCCTTCCACGTCATCAAGAACCCCGCGAACAACATGTTCTATCTCTTCTCATCCAAGACGGCGGGATGGAATCCGAGCGCGACGATGTACAAGGTCTCCCGCTACCTCTACAACTTCCCCACCACGGGCGGGAACTCCGGCTTCAATGATGGGTGGAGCGTGGTGGAGACGTCGCCGGCCTCTGCCAATTCCTTCCAGACGCAGCACGACATGGCGCTGCGGATTCAAGGGACGGCGAGCGGCTCCATGTTCATGTACATCGGGGACCGCTGGCCTGACTACGCGGACCCCGGTGTCTACACGGCCAGCGGGGGTGAGAAGGCATGGTTCCCGCTGACCTTCGACGCGGACGGCGTGCCCCGCATCCATGGCGAGGCCCAATGGACGCTGGACCTCGACACGGCCACGTGGAGCCCCTGAGCCCTACCGGCCCGTCCAGGTGGGGGCCACCCAGGCCACAGGCCCGGTGCTGCCCTCGCGATACACGAGCAGGAAGAAGTACCTGCTCGTGCTGTCGTTGACCGTCGGGTTCCAGGTGACGGACGCCTGCGGCGTCGCGGGGGTGTGGGCCACCACGAGGTCGCCATTGTCCTTGCGGATTTCAAGCTTCGAGATGCGCTGCCCCGCGTCGGAGTCGCTGGCGGTGATGGCGAAGTTGAACGTGGAGGGGCTGCTCAGCGTGGAGCCCATGATGGCGCCGTTGACCTTGTATTGAATCTGGATGTTGTCATCCAGCGCGGCATAGGTCCGGCGGTTGCGCATCGCGTCCAGGATGGCCGCCTTCGTGCGGGCGGTGGCGACGACGAAGGTGCGCGACGTGTGGCGGGTGATGCCCCAGAAGCCGTGGTTGTCATTGCCGCACACGGGCGACACCTTCCAGCCCCTCTGCAGCGCCGCGAGCCACGCGTCGTAGTGGATGGAGTCGTTGGAGTTGATGACCTCCAGCATGGTGATGACGTCGGTGATGGCGTCGTCCCGGTAGGCGAAGCTGTTGTAGCTGCCCGTGCTCGGGTGGTTGAACGTGGCCAGGGCGCCCGACTGGGTCTTCAGCCACGTGTAGAGCTGCTGGATGCCCACGCCCGACTCCAGCGCGTCCAGATACGCGGGGCTGTTGATGACGTTGATGTGCCCCGTGCCGTCCGGACCGTTGTTCTCCGAGTGCTCGTAGCCCCAGAGCCCCACGTAGCCGGAGGTGGTCGCGTCGGTGGCCTGCTGCTTCGTCGCCACCCACGCGGCGTTGGTCGCGCTGGTGGGCTCGAAGGCGACCTCCTGCGAGTGGTCGGTGGTGACGTAGAAGTCGTAGCCCGTCGCCTTCGCCAGGGCGTGGTGCTCCGAGGGCGGGCCATTGCGCGTCGGGTCTCCGCTGGTGACCTGCTCACCGTGCGACGAGGTGAAGCTGGTGTGCGAGTGCGTGTTGCCCCGGTAGGCCTGATACGTCGTCACGCCCGTGTCGTAGCTCACGACGAGCGTCGGCAGGGTGCTGCCCTCGCTCGACACGAAGTTCGTGTCGCCGGCGTACGCGCTGTCGAGGCCGATGGTGAAGCTGCCATTGCCGGTGATGTGCGTGCTGACGTCCCAGACCGAGACCTGCCCGGAGGTGTGGCTGGAGACGGTGGAGAGCGCGGTGCCCATGGGCAGCCGCGTGTTCCAGGTGATGGCGGTCTCGCTCCAGCTCGTGCTCGCCACCGCATGGGCGGTAATCGCCCTGCCCGTCCCGGTGGTCGTCGAGCTCACCTGGAGCTGCGCGGAGATGTTCGTCGCGCCCGCTGGAAGGCCGGTGACGTCGAACTGGAGGTAGGCCCACTTGCTGTAGCCCGCCTGGTTGGAGACCTGCAGCTGGTTCAGCGTGCCGAAGTTGGAGGCAGGCACTGCCTCCTTGACCATCGCGTCCTTCACCGGCGTGAAGGTGAGCGCGGCCAGCGACGCGTCCAGCTCCACGCCCTCCCGCGCGGGCCGGGAGAAGATGACCGAGGCCGCGTCCGCCACCGACGACACGGTGAGCGCGAGCCCCAGCAGGACGACACGGGATGCAGCAAGACAGCGATTCGAATCATTCATGCGCCGGGGCATACACAAACCGGCTCTCACGGCGCAAGAAGACAAAGCCGCTTTTCAAGCAAATTGAGACATACCTGAAGCTTTCCAGGATGGACGCTGCACGCCCCATGTTCCGGGCGTGCAGCGCACCGGGCTCAGTGCTGTCTCAGTGGACGCGCCCGGCCGGCAGGTTGGAGCGGACGGGGAAGCCCGGAACGGCGGCGGTGTTCCACCGTGCGGGCGCGAGCAGCGACTCGCCGACCTGGTCCTTCGACGCCGTCAGGGACGCAGGCACGCCACACACCAGGGCGTTCAGGTCCTGCCCGCGCCGGCCCAGGTCGTTGAACACGCGAGGTTGCCCGGTGACGGGGTCCGGCGTGGGCGCATTGGCGACCAGGAACGGCGAGAGGAAGGCGGGCGAGCCCTGGGAGCGGAAGCCGACGTGGAGGAAGAAGGTCTGCGTCTCTCCCGCGTGGCAGCCATTGCAGGTGTTGAGCGAGAACTTGTGCCGCGCCTGCGGGTCCACCCCGGGAGCGTTCCAGAAGAAGTTGAACGGGGTGAGCGCCGAGCCCCAGAGGAAGGGCTGCCCCTGGAAGAACTCGGGCACTACGTGCGTCTCCGTGAGGATGGAAGCCTGGTTCTGGTTGATGTAGTCCGCCACCAGCGACGAGCCGTTCATGAAGAAGAGAGGCGTGAGCGCCACGTGCGCTGGGGCCAGCCCCGCGGGCCCGAAGTGGAACTCGCGCAGCTCCCACTCCGGGTCCAGCGTGTTCTCGTTGGTGCGCACCTGGCTGATGGCGCTGCCCATGAAGCGTCCCGAGGCCACGAAGGACTTCGTGAAGCGGTCCGTCAGCGCCTGGAGCTTCGCGTTGTAGTTCGGATGCGTCAGCCCGAGCCGGCCCAGTTCGTGCCAGTCGCGCGACCAGCGCTGGAACTCCTCGGGGCCGCCACCGGGCAGCGTGTATTCGAGGATGACGGTGAAGGGCATCGGGTTGCCGCCCGGGTCCGTCACTCCGAACACGAAGCGGCCCTCGCCCGCGTGCGAGCCCTCGTGCCGCAGGTCCATGCGGTTGACGATGGCGAGCAGCCGGAACGGCGCGGTGCTGAAGTCCAGCGGAGCACTGGCGCCGCCGCTGCGCGCGTCCCACGCGTCCAGCACCACGGCCCCGATGTCGGGACGGGCCGGCACGAAGGTGGCGCCGATGAACTGGTCTTGCTGCCAGGTCTTCAGCCAGTTGCGCACCAGCTCGGACGGGTCCCTTCCGCCGTTCATCGCCCGCATCAGCGCGCCGAACGTCCACGCGCCGGAGCCGGTGGTGCGCACCGGGTCCTCCACCACGGACAGGTCGGTGATGAGCAACTCCTCGAACGGGTCCACCTGGCAGACCGCCGGGCCGCAGGCGGTGGTGGACTCGCAGCCATTGGCCTCCAGGCCATCGCAGTCGAAGGTGCCCACCACGCAGCCCAGGCCGCAGGTGCCCGCGCCGCACACGGCGGTGGCGGACGGAGCCCCGCCGCACGTGGTTCCGCACGCGCCGCAGTTCGCCTCGTCGGTCATCAGGGCGGCCTCGCAGCCATTGGCCGGGTTGCCATCACAGTCCTCGAAGCCCACGGGGCAGTCCGCCTCGAAGGACACGCACGAGGAGCGGTTGCCCGCGGCGTCGAGGGCCACCGCGAACATCGTCGTCGCGAGCTGCGGCTGTGACAGGGACAGCAGTGCGAAGCCACTCCCGTCCGCCTGCGCCACGCCGGCTGGAGACGCCGCCAGGGTGCAGGCCGCGTCGGTGAACACGGCCACCTTCCCTCGCGGCTCCGTCTGGGCGCGCACCTGCCCGGCGACGGGAGGCGCGTCGAGCGGGATGTAGCCCGTGAGGAAGGTCGGCGGCACGGGCGCCACGGTGTCGTGCCAGTAGGTAGCGACGGAGGAACAGATGGAGATGTTGCCCACCGCGTCCACCGCGCGGGCGAAGAAGACCGTCGACGTGTTGGCGGTCACCGTCACGGAGGCGGTGAAGGCGCCCGTCGAGGCATCCGCCGTGGTGGTGGTCACCATGGGCGCCGTGCACCCGCTGCCACGGAAGACCTGGACGGACGCGCTCCGCTCGGCGGTGCCGCGCAACTGCGGCGTCAGGGACACCCCGGGCGAGGCCGGGGTGAAGCCCGTCAGCGTGGGTGCCGGGGGCGCCAGGGAGTCATGCCGGTAGCTGATGCTCGCCGAGCACGCGGACGCATTGCCGGCGGCATCCAGCGCGTTGGCGGTGAAGGTGGACGTGGTGTTGGCCGTCACCGTGCGCGTCGAGGAAAAGGAGCCGTCCGTCGCGGCCGTCACCGTGGCCAGCACCGTGCCCCCACAGGCCGTGCCCGAGAAGATGCGCACCCGGGCGCCCGCCTCGGCGGTGCCCACGAGGACGGGCTGGGTGCTGGTGGACGGCGAGGCCGGGGTGAAGCCCGTCAGCGACGGCGCCGCCGGCACGACGTTGTCATGCAGGTAGCTCAGCGCCGCCGAGCACACGGACACGTTCCCCGCGGCATCCGTGGACGTGGCGGTGAAGGTGGACGTGGTGTTCAGGGCCACCGTGCGCGTGGAGGAGAAGGTGCCGTTGGCCGCGGCCGTCACCGTGGCCACCGCCGTGCCCGCGCAGGCGCTGCCGGAGAAGATGCGCACGGTGGAGCTCGCCTCCGCCGTGCCGGCCAGCACCGGCTGGGTGCTGTTGGAGGGCGAGGCCGGAGTGAAGCCCGTCAGCGACGGCGCGGAGGGCGCCACGCCATCGTGCAGGTAGCCGAGCGACGCCGAGCACGCGGACACGTTGCCCGCCGCGTCGGTCGCGGTGGCCGTGAAGGTGGACGTCGCATTGAGCGTCACGGTGCGGGTCGACGAGAACGTCCCGCTCGCGCTCGCTGTCACGGTGGCCACCGCCGTGCCCGAGCATGAGGCCCCCGAGAAGATGCGCACGGTGGCGCTCGCCTCGGCGGTGCCGGACAGCACGGGCTGCGTGTTGCTGGACGGCGAGGCCGGCGCGAAGCCCGTCAGCACCGGGGCGGCCGGTGGCTGGGTGTCCTCGGGGCACCGGAAGAGCTCGAGCTTGCCGATGGAGACCGTCTCGATGCCGGTGCTGCGGCCGTCGTTGTCGTCCGTCACGTGGAGCCGGTACTTGCTGTAGGTGCCCGGCGTGGCCACGGTGTACTCGCGCCGCTCGACGGCGGCCCAGCCGGCCTCGTTGCCGCGCGTATCCAGGACGACCCAGGCGGTGCCATTCCAGCCCTCGAACGTCCAGGTCCTGGGCGCGCGCGACGTGAGCGAGCCGTTCACGAACCGGATGGCGTAGTGGGTGACGCGCTTCGCGCCATCCGCCCACTCGTAGCCAATCCAGGCGGGCGTCACCCCCACCTGCGAGAGCCACATGGACGGCGCCGCATCGTTGCTGTCGAAGGCCAACCACGCCTCGTAGCTCGAGCCCAGGATTCCCGAGCGCGTCACGCTGCCGGAAGGCAGCGACGGGCTGGTCATCAGGGGCACCAGGCTGGCCCCACAGTTGAGCGCCTGGGTGGTGGCGGCCAGGGGACTCTCCGGCCGCGACTCGGGGACAGACACTTCTTCTCCCTGGCATCCAGACAAGGACGCCAGGAGCAGGGCGCCGGAAACAAAGGCACCCCGGATGGATGTAACGGCTTGCATGTGGTGAACCCCCTCTGAAACGCGAATGACGCGTGTTCAGTACCAACAGGGGTCCATCAGGCTGCGCGGAATGTGCCGAACGTGCCCGGGCGAGGGACGAACCCGGAGCGGCGCGGGACGAAAATCCGGAGGTGCGCGCGCCAAGATGGCTCAGGGCTGGTGGAGCGAGACAGGCGCCGGCCCCGAGTCGGGCAGCTCCATCACCAACTCGGCACCAGGACCCTGAGTCTCCGCCACGTAGGCGCGGCCCCCATGGCGGCGGGCCACCTCCTCCACCACGGCCAGGCCCAGGCCCGTGCCCGGGCCCGAGGACTCGACGCGGTAGAAGGGGGTGAAGACCTTCTCGCGGTGCGCGGCGGGGATGCCGGGCCCCAAGTCCCTGACGGACACGCGCCAGAGGGACTCCCGCCGCTCGGCGCGAAGGATGATTTCGGTGCCGCGCGGGGCGAAGCGCAGCGCGTTGGCCAGCAGGTTGTCCAGCGCCTGCCGTATCGAGCTGGCGTGGAACGCGCACAAGGCGGGACGCGGCGCCTCCACCGTCACCCAGACGCCCTGCTCCTCCGCCTGCGCGCGCGCCGCCGCCGAGGCGTCCTCCAACAATACCCCCAGGTCTCCCCGTTGGACTTCCCACGTCCCCCGGCCGAAGGAGGCCAGGTCCAGCAGGTTGCCCGCCAGCGTGGACAGGCGCTCCACTTCGCGGCGCGTCTCCTCCAGCGACGTGCGCAGCTCGGCCACGTCGCGCTCCTTCCACAGCGCCAGGTCCAGGTGCGTGCGCATGAGGGCCAGCGGCGTGCGCAGCTCGTGCGCGGCCCGGGCGATGAGCTGCTCCTGGGCTTCGCGCGCGGCGCCCAGCCGGCCCGCGGCCTCGCGCAGCGCGGACTCCACCTCCGCCACCTCGTCCCGCGTGGCGCCTTCCGACGGCGCGCCGGACAGCACGCCCTCGCGCAGCCGGGCAATGAGGCCCCGCAGCTCCTTCAGTCGCCGCTCCAGCCACCGTGCCTGCCACGTCTGCAGTCCGAAGAAGATGATTCCCAGCAGCGCGGCCATTCCCAGGGTGGTGCCCTGGAAGGCGCGGACCGCGGCCTCGTGCCAGGCCAGCGACGTGGACAGCCGCAGCAGGTGCGGCACGCCCGCGGGCGACACCACGCGCACCGTCAACCGCCGCATCGGCACATCCCCCTCGCGCACCGTCTCCAGGTGCGGCGGAGCGTCTTCAGCCGGAGGAACGAGCCGCTCCGAGGCCGCGGACTCCGTGGACGGAAAGGACAGCACGCGCCGCCCATCCGGGCCGTACACCTCCGCCACGGGGGCAAAGGCGCGCACCACGTCCGTGAGTGGCGAGTGCTCCAGGTGCAGGTGCGGCTCCCCCCCGGGCCCGTCGAAGAGGCTCACAGCCTCCGTCGCCGCCTGTGACAGCAGCGCCTGGTCCACCACGCGCGCCAGCCAGATTTCGTAGAGCTGTCCCGCCAGCACCAGCGCCAGCACCACGCCGACTACCGGCACGGCCGCGCCCAGCAGCCACAGCCGCGTGGCCAGCTTCACTTCCCGCCCCCCACCACCAGCCTGAAGCCCACCCCGCGCACCACCTGGATGGACACCGCCCCCGAGGCCCCCAGCCGCTCCAGCTTCCCGCGCAGGTAGCCCACGTACACGTCCACGATGTTGGGCGGCCCGTCGAAGGTGTCGCCCCACACGCTCGCCAGCAGCTCCGAGCGGGCACGCACCTCGCCCACGTGCCCGCCCAGCTCCAGGAAGAGCGCGAACTCACGCCCGGTGAGCGGCTGCTCCTGGTCGCCGTGCCGCAGCACCCTCCGGCGCGAGTCCAGCACCAGCGGCCCCACCTGCCACAGCGGCGTGCCCGCGTCCCCCCGGCGATGCAGCGCCTCCAGCCGGGCCAGCAGCTCCTCGAAGGCGAAGGGCTTGGCCAGATAGTCGTCCGCGCCGGCGCGCAGGCCCGTCACCTTCTCGCCCACCGTGCCGCGCGCGGTGAGCAGCATCACCGGCGTGCGCAGCCCGCGCCCGCGCCACCGCCGCAGCACCGCCAGCCCGTCCAGGTCCGGCAGGTTCCAGTCCAACAGCACGATGTCGTACGCCACGTCCATCGCCTGCTGGAGCGCGTCCTCGCCCCGCTCGCACACGTCCACGTGGTGGCCGGCCTCGGACAGCCCGCGGCTCAGCAGCCGGGCCATGCGCTCCTCGTCCTCCACCAGCAGCAGCTTCACGTCGAGACCTCCGGCGCGGCGAGCCGCGGCGCGCTCCGGACCCGGCGGCGCGACAGCCAGGGGTAGAGCGAGGGCAGCACGCCCAGGGTGAGCAGCGTGGACGTCACCAACCCGCCCACCACCACCGTGGCGAGGGGCCGCTGCACCTCCGCCCCCACGCCCCGCGCCAGCATCATGGGCACGAAGCCCAGGGCCGCCACCAGCGCCGTCATCAGCACCGGGCGGAGCCGCTCGCGGGCGGTGAGCCGCACCGCCTCCGGCACCCACATCCCCGCCGCCTCATGCTGCAGGAGCCGCGACACCCACACCACGCCGTTGAGCACGGCGATGCCGGATAGGGCGATGAAGCCGATGGCCGCGGAGATGGACACCGGCATGCCGCGCAGCGACAGCGCGAGCACACCGCCCACGCACGCGAAGGGCACGTGGGTGAAGATGATGAGGGCGGGCCGGAGCCGCCCGAACGCCACGACGAGCACCGTCACGATGAGGACCCCCACCGCGGGAAGCACCAGCGAAAGCCGCCGCGCCGCCGCCGTCAAGGTCTCGTACTGGCCACCCCAGACGAGCCGGTAGCCGTCCGGCAGCCGGAGCCCTTCGTCCACCCTCGCCCGTGCACCGGCCACCACCGTCCCCAGGTCCGCGCCCCGCACGTTGAAGCCCACCACCAGCCGGCGCTGCCCGTCCTGGCGGCTCACCAGGCTGGGCGCCGCCGTCAGGCGCACGTCCGCCACGCGGGACAGCGGCACCAGCCCGCCCGAGGCGGTGGGCAGCGACAGGTCCTCCAGCGAGAAGGCCTCCGCGTCCGCGCCGAGCCGCAGGACGATGGGCACCCGCACCGCGCCGTCGTAGGTGGCGCCCACCTCCAGCCCGGTGCGCACCGCCTGCACCGCCTCCAGCACCTGCCGCACGGAGAAGCCCGCGCGCGCCGCGTCCAGCGGCCGGGGCTCCACCTCCAGCAGCGACACCTCGGGCGGCGCGAGCACGCGCACGTCCACCGCGCCCGGCTCGCCCTCCACCCGCGACGCCACCGTCTCGGCCAGTCCACGCAGCGTGCCCAGGTCCTCGCCGTAGAGGCTCACCGCCACGTCGGTGACGGAGCCGCCCAGCAGTTCGTTGAAGCGCATCTGGATGGGCTGGGTGAAGGAGGGCTCGCCGCCGGGGGCGTGTGCGTCCAGCGTGCGCCGCAAGTCTTCCACCAGCGCCTCCGGAGTCAGGCCCGGGCGCCAGTGCTCGCGCGGCGTCAGGGTGACGAAGACGTCCGCCTGCTCCAGGCCCATGATGTCCGTGGCCACCGCGGGGCTGCCCACGCGAGACACCACCCGCGCCACCTCCGGCACGCGCCCCAGCAGCGCCGCCTCCAGCCGTCCCGCCTCGCGCACCGCCGCCTCCAGCCGGATGTCGCCCGCGCGCGTCGTCTGCACCACCAGGTCTCCCTCGTTCAGCTGGGGGACGAACTCGATGCCCGCCCGCATGTAGAGGACGAGGCCCAGGGCGAGCAGCGCCCCCGCGCCACCGGCCACCCGGGCCGGGTGCCGCAGGGCCCGCTCCAGCAGCGGGCGGTAGGCGCGCTCCACCGCGCGCACCAACCAGGGCTCGCGCTCCGGGATGTCTCGGGGCCGCAGCACCCAGCTCGCCGCCGCGGGGATGAAGGTGAGCGCCAGCAGCAGCGAGGTGGCCAGCGCCAGCATCACCGTGAGCGCCATGGGCCGGAACATCTTCCCGTCCGCGCCGGTGAGCGACAGCACCGGCATGTAGACGAGCATGATGATGAGCACGGAGAAGAAGACGGGCCGGGACATCGACGCCATCACCTCGCCCAGCCGTCGCCGCCACGCGTCTTCCGGGACGGGCTGCCGGGCGTGCCCCACGTGGTGGAACACGCCTTCCACCATCACCACCGCGCCGTCCACCAGGAGGCCGAAGTCGATGGCGCCCAGGCTCATCAGATTGCCGGGGATGCCCAGCAGCACCATGCCCACGGACGCGCCCAGCATGGACAGCGGAATCACCGAGGCCACCAGCAGCCCCGCCCGGAAGCGGCCCAGCAGGGCCAGCAGCACCAGCACCACCAGCAGGCCGCCCTCGGCCAGGTTCTTCGCCACCGTGCGCAGGGTGCCGCGCACCAGCACGCCCCGGTCATAGACGAGGTCCACCCGGACGTCCGCGGGCAGCACCGCCTCCACGTCCGCCATGCGCGCGTGCAGGGCCTCCACCACCTGCAGCGCATTGGCGCCGCGGAGCATCTGCACCATGACGTAGACAGTCTCACCCCGGCCGTTGGCGGTGGCGGTGCCGATGCGGGGCAGCGCGCCCGGCCCCACGTCCGCCAGGTCCGCCACCCGCACATGGCCGCCGCCCGGCGTGCGCACCACCGCGCCGCCCAGCTCGGTGGCGCCTGGAGGCCGGGCCACCGCGCGCACCAGCACCTGCCGGTCTCCCGCCGCGAGGCTCGCCCCCGGCACCGCGCCCGACGCGCCCTCCAGCGCCTCGCGCACGTCCGCGAGCGTCAGCCCGCGCGCGGCCAGCTTCACCGGGTCTGCCCGCACCTCCAGCGTGCGCTGCTGCCCGCCCCAGCTGTTCACCTCCACCACGCCCGGCACGCCGCGCAGCAGCGGGGCCACGCGCAGCTCCGCCAGCTCGCGCAGCTCCGCGGGCGTGCGCTCCGGCGAGCCCAGCGTGAAGTGGAAGACCTCGCCCAGGCCGCCGGTGAGCGGCCCCAGCTCCGGCACCTCCACCCCCGGCGGCAGGCGGGACGCCAGCCCGGTGAGCCGCTCCTGCACGCCCTGGCGCGCGCGGTACGGGTCCACCCCGTCGTCGAAGACGGCGGTGACGGAGGAGATGCCATAGCGCGACAGGCTCCGGTGCTCGACGAGCCCGGGGATGCCGCTGAGTGCCGCTTCGATGGGACGCGAGACGAGCCGCTCCACCTCCTCGGGCGTCAGCCCGGGGGCGCGCGTGAGGACGAGCACCTGGTTGGTGGTGATGTCCGGCAGCGCGTCCAGCTCCAGCCGGAAGGCCACCGCGCCCGCCACCAGCGCGAGCACCGCCGTCAGCGACAGCACCAGGCCGCGGTGCCGGACACTGGCCTCCACGAGCCGGGCAATCACCGTGTCCCCTCCTCGCCCGGGGTGACGCTCGCGGCGGCGAGCAGGGCCTGCGCGTCCGCGGCCACCGCGTCCGCCGCACCGGCCCCCCGCACCAGCGCGTCCGCGCCGGAAGTCACCACCACCTCCACCGGCTGGCGGCGGAAGCCCTCCGCCTCGCGCACCAGCAGCTCGGCCCGCCCCGCCTCCAGCAGCAGCGCCCGCGACGGCACCACCAAGACGCCCGGCAGGCTGTCCGCGCGCACGCGCACCGTGCCGGTGAGGCCCGCGGGCAGGACGCGCGAGGGCTCGGGAGCGAACCAGGCCGCGGTGGTGCCATCCCGGGCGTCCACGGCGGGCGAGCGGCCCACCTCGCGCAGGGGCAGCGGCGCCTCGCCCGGAAGGGCCAGCTCGAAGCGGGCCTCCGCGGGAAGGGCGCGGGTGAAGCGGGCCTCGAGCAGGGCCTCGCCCTCGCCCGCCACCCGCACCCACGGCACGCCACCGCCCTCGCGCGTCTCACCCAGCTCCCCGGACACCTCGGTGACGATGCCCGCCACGGGGCTTCGCAGCGGCACGGCGCCGCCGCGCGCCATGGCGGCCGCGTCCCCCGCGCCCAGCCCCGCCACCGCGAGCAGCGCCAGCGCGGCCTGCGCGGCCGCCTGGGCCTCGGCGACCTGCGTCTCCGCCTCGGACAGCTCCGCCAGCCGGGCCATGCCCTGTGCCTGGAGCGCCAGGAGCTGCTCGCGGCGCTTCGAGTACGCGTCGCGCCGCAGGGACGCGGCCAGGAAGCGGCCCGCGGCCTCCACGGCTTCCGGCATGCGGACCTCCAACAGCACCTCGCCCTGCTTCACCCGCTGGCCCGGGCGGATGGCGATGCGGGCCACGGTGGCGCGCAGGGGGACGCCCACGACGGCCGTGCCCCCGGGCGCCGGCAGCACGCGGGCGGGCGCCTCCGCCAGCGGCACGCCCCGCGAGGGACGGGGACGCACCCAGGAAGAGGCGGAGCTCGGCCGCGGCGCCGCGGGCCGTGCGGAATCGGCCCCGGCTTCCAGTGGCGTGGAGCAGCCAGGGGCCATTCCCAGCAGCAGGAGGGTGGGCAGCAAGACGAATCTCATGGTGTGCAACCTCACGAAGCAGGCTCGCCGAGCGCGTCGACGAGGAAGTGGGCCCGCACACGCGCCAGGGCCTCCCCGGCCAGCGCATGGCCCAGGCGGATGCGGGCGGTGACGAGCGCGCGGCGCAGGCGGACCACCTCGAGGACGGTGGCGTCACCCGCGCGGAAGAGCAGCTCCGCCAGGCTCGCGGCCTTCTGGGCGCCGGGCAGCAGCGTGCCGCGAAGCACCTCCGCCACCTCGTGCGAGTGCTCCACCTCGTGGAGGGCGAGCGCCAGGTCCGCCCGGCGGTGGCGGCGGCGTCGGCGGCCTCACCCTCCAGCCGCGTGGCGCCAGCCAGCAGGGTGCCGCGCTCGCGCTCGGCGCGGTCGAACACGGGCGGCGTCACGCCCACGGTGGCCACGCCGCCCACCGCGCCGTCGTACTCGCGCAGGGCCGCGACGCCGAGCTGGAGCTGAACGCCCCTGGCGGCCCGCACCTCGTCGGCCCGGGCGCGCTCGGCGCGTGCCTGGAACCGCCGCGCCACCACCGCCGGCAGCCGCGCCGCGCTCGCTTGCAGCTGCGGCCACCGCGACTCGGGCGGCAGCGCCACCTCTGGCAGCGGGCCGGCGGCGGAGACGGGCCATGTCCCATGGCCCCCCACCTGACGGGAGAAGGCGGCGCGACGCTCGGCCACCTGTCCCTGCGCGTCCAGCTCCGCCAGCCGGGCCTCGGCCGCGTAGGTGGTGGCCTCCGCCACGTCCAGCGCGGTGGCCGCGCCGAGCGCCGCGGCGGACTCCACCGCCCGTCGCAGCTCACCCGCGAGCCGGACCTCCTCGGCGGCCTGCGCCTGGGCCTGCTCGGCGGCCCACAGCAGGAGCCAGGCCTCGGCCACCGACAGCCGCCGGGCCAGCAGGAGCGCGCGGGCCTCCGCGCGGAGGGCTTCCGTCTCCAGCCGCGCGGCCTCCGCGCGCGCGGCCCCGTGGCCGGAGAGGTTGAAGGGCTGCGCCACGCCGACGCGCAGGTCCAGTCCACCGCCAGCGGCCTCCGAGCGCCGCCAGCCGGGCTCCACGACGAGCTGCGGGTTGGCCAGCGTGGACATGCGCGCATCCGCGGCGCGCTTGGACTCCAGCGCGCGCGGCGGCGTCAGGCAGGGGCGCGCGCTCCGCCAGCGCGAGCGCCTCCGCGAAGCTCAGGGGCGCCGTCTCGGGCGAGG
Organism: Pyxidicoccus caerfyrddinensis; assembly: GCF_010894405.1. GTDB lineage: Bacteria > Myxococcota > Myxococcia > Myxococcales > Myxococcaceae > Myxococcus > Myxococcus caerfyrddinensis. The sequence continues at coordinate 47,985 of NZ_JAAIYA010000025.1, read as the reverse complement.
CGGCAAGCAGGAAGGCTGTCAGGACGACCACCATGGCGGGCACCGTAGCGGCGTCACACCAGGCGAGTTTGAGACATCTCTGAATGAATTCTCATAAATGGCAGACACCCACACCGACGCCGCGAGCGACGGCGTGAGCGCAAGTCATTGGAATGATTACGCCTCGGCAATTGATGTTGACAGACGGCGTCACACGCATTCTTTTGTCTCAATCCCTCTCAAGAGGAGTTCCATGACCCTTCGCCGTCAGTCGTTTGCCGTTTTGTGTCTCATCCTGGGTGGCCTGCACGCGGGCTGTGGCGAGGGAGGCTCCCTGGAGCCCACGAGCACCACCGAGTGCTCCACCGGGATGAAGTGGACGGGCGGGGACAGCGAGTCGCCCCTGATGCACCCCGGAGGCGACTGCATCCAGTGTCACACCGAGCGGGGTGAGGGGCCGCGGTTCGTGGTGGCGGGCACCGTCCACGCCACCTCTCACGAAGCGAACGACTGTGCGGGCGTCGAAGGCGCCCAGGTGGTCATCACCGACGCCCAGCAGAAGAGCTACACGCTGCTGACCAATGCCTCGGGCAACTTCTTCCTCCGGGCCGGGGATGCCCAGGGCTTCGCGTTCCCCTACACCGCCCGCATCAACGTGGCCGGAGTCCAGCGCGCCATGAGCACGCCCCAGAACACCGGGGCCTGCGGCTCGTGCCATACGACGACGGGCACCAACGACGCCCCCGGGCGCATCACCACCGATTGAGCGTTCAGCGGCGGGAGGAAGGCCTCCCGGCCAGGCACACCGGGAGCCGAAGCCGGCTCAGGCGGCCGGCGTCTTGCTGGTGTCCGGCGAGGGCGCGGGCTCGGCGCCCTGGGGCTGCTGCGCCGCGGCCTCACGCTGCTCCAGTCGGGCCGCGCCCGCCTCGGCCGCGCGGAGGAACTCGTCGTACTCGGACTTGCGCTCCTGGGCCTTCGCCTGGGCCTTGCCGACCTGCTGCGCCGCCGCTTCCCGGCCCTTCACCACGGCGCGGGCACTGAGCGCCACGCCGACGGCGGAGGTCACCACGTTGAGCACCGACCAGAGGCCGCCCTCCCACAGGGCGTCCGCGCCGCCCTGGACGAAGTCGATCATCAGGATGAAGGCCAGACCCGTGGCGGAAGCCCCCAGCGCCGTGGGCCACGGCCGCAGCTCAATCACCCGCGCGGCGCCGTAGCAGAGCAGCGGCAGGCCCACGAGCAGCCACAGGTTCACCAGCGCCACCGCGGCCAGCATCTGCAGGAAGGCGAATGGCAGCTCCTGGATGCGCGTCGTCAGGCGCATGATGAGCACCCAGCCGATGCCCCGGCCTGCGATGAGCGCGATGAACCCCAGCCCCATGATGAACTGGAGGCGGCGGATGCGGACGCGCAGCGGTTCGAGGACACTCGTCTTGGAGCTCACGGCCGGCAGCCTACTCCAGTTCAGCACTCATCCTCGTCCGCGTCCGCCACGCCCCCCGGCGTGCGAGGAGGCGGGCCATCCCCGTAGAAGACCTCCTCCAGCACCAGCCCCTGCGGCGGCGCCGTGGGCCCGGCCCGCTTCCGGTTGCGCGAGGCCAGCACCTCCGCCACCCACGCCTCGGGCCTTTTCCCCTTCCCCACCTCCACCAGCGTCCCCACCAGGTTGCGCACCATGTGCTTGAGGAAGGCCGTGCCCTCCACCACGAAGGACACCGCGTCCCCGGCCTCGCCCTCCACCGCCAGCCGCCGAATCTCGCGCATCGCGTGCTTCGCCTGGCAGTCCGCCGCCCGGAAGGCGGAGTAGTCGTGCCGGCCCAGGAGGTGCACCGCCGCGCGCTGCATGGCCTCCACGTCCAGCGCGGCGAACACCTCCCAGTGCGTCGCCCGGCGCATCGGCGAGCGCGTGCGGCGGTTGCTCAGCCGGTACCGGTAGCGCTTGCCCCGGGACCAGCGGCGCGGGTCGAAGTCGTCCGGCACCTCCACCGCGGACCTCACCGCGAGGTCGTCCGGCAACAGGCCATTGAGGCCCATGACGTACGCCTTCATCGGCAGCACCCGCGCGGTGTCGAAGCAGGCCACCTGCCCGGTGGCGTGGACGCCCGAGTCGGTGCGCCCCGCGCAGAGCACGGACACCCGCTCGCCCAGCAGCCGGGCCAGCCCGTCCTCCAGCGTCGCCTGCACGGACGGCCCATTGGGCTGAATCTGCCAGCCCACGTAGTGCGTCCCCTCGTACTCGAGCGTCAGCTTCAACCGGGGCATGTCAGCGGTACTTCAGCCAGGACTCGATGAGCTCGGACACGAGCCGGCCCACCGGGACGTCGTTGCGGCGGGCCACCGCCTCCAGCGCCTCGTAGGCAGCGGGGCTCAGCGGCACGGCCAGCACGCGCGGCTCGGTGTGGTCGTCGCTCTCGCCCACCGGGGCGACGGGCTCCGGCGCGGGCGCGCCCTTCACCGTGTCGAGCGCGGCCACCACGTCCGACAACTCCAGCGCCTCTTCCGACGTGGGCGCCGCCGCCGCGCGCACCTGCATGCGCCGCTGCTCTTCCTGCAGCTCCTCCTCGAAGAGCTGCTTGAGGAAGTTGGACAGGTGCAGCGGCGTGGGGGTGAACTCGTACGCGTCCAGGAAGGCGTCCAGGTCCTTCTGCATCTGCGCGGCCGTCTGGTAGCGCTTGTCGCGGTCGCGCTCCAGCGCCTTCATCAGGATGAGCTCCAGCCGCTCGGGCAGGTCCTCCCGGAAGTACGAGGGCGTGTAGATCTTCCCCTCGGTGATGCTGCGCATCACCGCCACCTCGGACTCGCCGGTGAAGAGCTTGAAGCCGGTGAGCCACTCGTAGAGGACGACGCCGAGGGAGAAGATGTCGCTGCGGCAGTCCAGCGGCTTGCCCAGGCACTGCTCCGGGCTCATGTAGCTGAGCTTGCCCTTGATTTCGCCGGTGCGCGTCTGCTCCACCTGGTTGGCGGCCTTGGCGATGCCGAAGTCGAGAATCTTCACCGAGCCGTCGAAGGCGACGACGACATTCTCGGGCGACACGTCCCGGTGGACGATGTTGAGCGGGTTGCCGTACAGGTCCACCTTGGTGTGCGCGTGGTGCAGCCCCGCGCAGACCTGCGAGGCAATCTTCACCGCGTACACCAGCGGGAAGGGAATCCCGAGCGCCTCCGCCTTGGGCACCACCCGGCGCATGTCGCGCCCGGCCACGTACTCCATGGCGATGAAGTAGCTCTCCGCGATCTTCCCCAGGTCGTGAATCTGCACGACGTTGGGGTGGTTGAGCTGGGAGGCGAGCCGGGCCTCGTTGAGGAACATCTTCACGAAGGCCGCGTGCTTGGACAGGTGCGGGCGGATGCGCTTGATGACGACGGGCGACTCGTGGCCGTCGTCATGCTTCTGGTGCGCGAGGAAGATCTCCGCCATGCCACCGACAGCGATGCGGTCGATGAGCCGGTACCGGCCGAAGCGGGCGGTGTCGCGCTGCTGCTGTGCCACGGGAGCCATGACGCGCTGACCTTAGCCGCGCCGGGCCCCGAGGCGCTAACGAACTTCCACCACGTGGACCTTCAAGGCCGGCTCCTGGCCGGGCAAGGAAGGGAAGTCGAGCGCGGAGGGACCGAGCGAGCCCACCGCCTTCCCCTTGCGTCCCGCGAGCGCCACGCCCTCCGCCACCATCGTCTCGAAGCGGCGCGCGGGCAGGCCCGCGTGGTTGCAGCAGGCGACCAGCCGGCCTCCGGGAGTCACCACGCGCGCGGCGGCGTCCGCCAGCCGGGCGTAGTCGCGCGCGGCGGAGAAGCGTGCGGTGCGGGTGGTGGAGAAGGACGGAGGATCGGAGATGACGACGTCGAACGTCTCCCCCTTCTTCGCCAGGCGCTTGAGCCAGTCGAACACGTCCCCGGCCACGTAGTCGTAGCGGTCCACGGGCTGGCCGTTGAGGCGCGCGTTCTCCTCGCCCCACTCCAGCACGCGGCGGCTGGCGTCGATGTTGAGCGCCCGCTTCGCGCCGCTCGCGGAGGCCACCACGCCGAAGGCGCACGTGTACGCGAAGAGGTTGAGCACGGTGAGGCCGCGCGCCCGCTCCTGGAGCCACGCGCGCGTGTCACGCATGTCCAGGTACAGCCCCACCGACAGTCCCTGCGCGGGGCGGATGAGGAACGACAGGCCATTCTCCAGCGCGGTGAGGGACTCCACCGGCTCTCCCCGGGCGGGGACTTCCGGCGCGAGCGACTCCTTCGCCACGTTGGCCAGCACGCGCGCCTCGCGGGGACGGCGCTTGAGGTAGACACTCTTCGGCGCCCAGGCGGCCACCGCCGCGTCGAGCAGCGCCTCTTCTTCCGCGGGCGTGAAGTCCTGGTAGAGGCTGATGACATACAGCCCCCCGCCAAAGACATCCGCCGTCACCTCGGGGACGCCGTCCGCCTCGCCATGGAGCACGCGAAAGGCGGTGGTGCGCGCGTCGGAGAGCAGCGGCCCCCGCCTGTCGCGCGCGGCGCGCAGGGTGTCCACCAGCGAGGAAGGCACGGCGCCCATCAAGCCCCTCAGCTGCCCAGCCGCGCGCGCGTCCACACCCGGTGGAGCGCATCCGTCGCGGCGCTGGCCAGCTCCACGAAGTCGAGGCCCAGCAACTGGCCCTCGCGCACGCGGACGCGGCCGTCCACCACCGTCCACGCCACCGGCGCGCGCGACATCTGCCCGAGCAGGTGCGGCGAGTAGCCCGTCTCCGGGTCCGCCGGAGGGACGGCGTCGTAGACGACGAGGTCCGCGATGCTCCCCTCCTCCACGTTGCCCGACGGCAGCCCGAACAGGCGCGTGCACAGCTCCGCGGGGCCGTTGATGAGCAGGTGGGCCAGGGAGCCGTCCACGTCCGGCAGGCGCCCGGCGCGGGCGATGCGCAGCACGCCCACGAGCGCGGCCAGCAATTCCTCCTGGAGCGAGCCATGGCCGCCAGTGCCCAGCCCCACCAGGTGCATGCGCGACAGCACCGCCTCCATGGGGTCCGCGCCGCGCTCCAGCGTGCGCACGCCGCGAGGCGCGAGCGCCACGAAGGCGCTGCTGTTCTGCAGGCGCACGGCCTCGGCGCTGTCCAGGGTGCGCGCGTAGGCGGCGATGGCGCGCGGGTTGAGCAGCCCCAGCGCGTCCAGCCGGGGCACCACGCGCTGGTTGTGCCGGGCGTAGGTGATGGTGAGGTCGTCCTCGCTCTCCGCGAGGTGGAAGACGGTGGGCGCGTCCAGCTCGCGGCTCAGCCGGGCCACGCGGGTGAGCAGCGCGTGGTCGCACGTGTACGAGGCATGGAAGCCGAGCGCTCCGCGCACCAGCGGATGCTCCCGGCGCTCGCGCACGAAGTCGGCGTTGGCCTGGAGCCAGGCGTCCGCCTGCGCGGCGCCCTCCAGGCTGTGGGTGGAGTGGCTCGTCACCAGCCGAAGGCCCAGGTTCTCCGCCGCGCGGGCCTGGGCGGCGAGCCCTCCGGCCACGTCCTGGCAGGACAGGTGCTCCACCACCAGGGTGACGCCGCTGCGCAGCGCGCGTGCCGCGGCGAAGCGGGTGAGCGCCTCCACGTCCTCGTCGGTGAGCAGCCGCGCCACCCGCAGCATCCGCTCCAGCCGCTCGGCGGGCGACAGCAGCAGGAAGGGCCCGGTGGGCGGCAACAGCTGGCCGTTGACGAGGTGCGAGTGGCAGTCCACCAGCCCGGGCGCGACGAGCCGTCCCCGGCACGCCACCTCCCAGTCGCCGGGCAGCACGGGCACCTGGGCATCCGGAGCCACGCGGCGGATGGTGTTTCCTTCCACCACCACGGCCATGCCGTTGCGGACGCGACCGTCCGCGCGGAACACGGCGCAGTTCTTCAGCAGCAGGCGGCCTTCCATGAACGGGTCCGTCTTACCACGGGCGGCGGCGGCGCCCGCCTAGAAGGTGACGGGCACCGGCAGCGAGGACAGCACCACCTGGGAGCGGGTGGTGTCCACGTGGCCGTCCTTGCGGACCGCGAGGGTGAGCTCGTGGAGGATGTCGTCCTCGAGGACGAGCGCCACCGCCTGGAAGCCCTCGGCGCCAGGAGTGACGAGCACGGCATGCAGCCGGGAGCTGGCCTCCGCCTTCTTCGTGGCCAGCTCGGGCGTGGTGTCCACATCACCCCGCCAGGGCACGTCCGCGGCCTTCTCCACCACGCGGCGGCCGGTGCCCCCGGTGTTGGCGATGAAGAAGCGCACGTACTCCGGCACCTGCGCGGCGTCGAGGGAGAGCTTCTCGCGCGCGTTGACGTTGTAGATGTCCTGCTCCCGGCCGGAGAGGACCACCACCTGCCTGCCATCATCCATGTAGCGGAACTGGATGGGCCGGTGCGGCAGCATCACGTCGGCGGTGAGCAGCTTGAAGTGGCCGTAGAAGCTCAGCGGCTGCGTGGAGAACGTGGTCGGCTGCCGGGACATCGTGTCGGCGTGGACCGGGTCGACCTGGGCAATGCGCAGCAGCGTCTCGGTCTTGGCAATCACCATCTCATCCTCACGAGGCCCACTCCGCGAAGGGGCGTGGGCGCAGTAGAGCATGTCCAGGGCCAGCAGGCCCACGGTGAATGCCTGTCGTCTCACTTCGGGTGGGCGCGGTCCCAGGCCGACCCGTAGTAGTCCGGATACTTGACGCCCGTGGTGCTGGTCGTCACCTCGCCGTCCTGGAAGCCCTTGAGGACGCGGTCGTAGCCGGCCTTCTCACCCGCCGCCTTCAGCTCCGCGGCGGTGGCCTTGGGGTTCGCCTTCTTCGCGTCCTCGACGCCCTTCTTGTAGGCCTCGTTGTACTTGGCCTCCAGCGGGTACGTGGCGGTGATGGTCTTCCCACTGGCGACCAGCTCGTTCTTCGCCTTGATGCTGTCGACGGTGCCGCGCACCTCCTCGTCCAGCATCTTCGTCACGTAGTCGGCGCGCGTGTCCTTGACGATGTCCGCCTTGGGGCCGTCGATGCTGGCCTTGGCGTGGTTGATTTCGTGGACCAGCGTCAGGGCGTTGCGGTCCACCGGGCGGGTGCGGTCGATGACGATCTTGTTGCCATCCCAGTACGAGCCGCCGCCGTTGGCGAACTCGACCTTGATGTTCTTGTCCTCCAGGTACTTCACCGCCGCCGCGCCGGTGGGCGAGTCCTTGAGGGTGTCCTTGATGTCCTGGAGCCGCTTGGCGTCTTCCGCGGCCTGCACCACCGCGGCAGCCGCGGCCTTCACCGCATCAGCCACGGCCTTGCCGATGGACTCGAGGGGGCCCGGCTCGGGGGCGCCCAGCTTGCGGTAGTCCGCCTGGGGCTTCTCGAAGGCGCTGGTGGTGGGCATGCCCGTCCGCGGCGTGGAGTTGGCGGTGCGGGGCTGGGGCTGCCGGGTCTCCTCGACGTCCGGCGAGCGAACCGTCTGCGGAGTCGTGGCGCCGCGGCCACTGCCAATACCGTTGATGGACATGACTTCCCCCTCGAATGTGGTGATCCGTTACCGGAATTATCGCACCCGGCGGCGGAAGGTTGCGGACGTGGCACGGGGCCCCTCCGGGGCCGGTCCAACCGCCTGGAATTCCAGGGGGTACGGCGCGCTCCAGGCGTGGTAGGATTCGCGCCCGATGACGCCGGTGCTTCCCGCCGCCCCTTCCCGGACCCACGTTCCAGCCCCCGGCCTGCCGGGCACCCTGGCCTTCCGTGGGTTGTGGCTGTTCTCGGCGCGGGCGGATCTCCTCATCATCGCCCTGCCCCTGGCGCTCGCGCTGGGCGTGGCCGCGTCCAGCGTCCTGTCCGCCCCGGCCGCGGACGGCGCGCACCGGCTGGCGGCGTGGACCGCGCAGAACCTGTTGGGCAATGCCACACACGTGGTGCTCACCTTCCTGCTCTTCGCCGTGCACAAGGACGTGCTGACGGCGGCGCCGGGCCAGCCGAGGCAGGTGCTCGCGGGCGCGCTGGCCATGCTCGCGGTGGGCACGGGCTTCTTCTTCAGCTTCTACGCGGACCTCACCGCGCACACCTACGCGGTGGCCGTGGTGTTCAACGTGTTCGGCCTGCACCACACGCTGTCCCAGCACCGGGGCATCTGGTCCTTGCACGGGCTGCGCGAAGGTGACGCCGGGCTGCCCGCGTCCTCCCCGAAGGAGCGCGAGCTGCAGAAGGTGTACGTGCCGCTGATGCTCACCCTGCTCCTGGTGCGCATCCTCTTCGTCTCCGAGTCCACCGGTCCCGACCGCTCCGCCTACCTCGACGTGGGCCAGGGCGCGGTGCTGCCCCGCGAGACGCTCGCCGTCCTGCTCGCGGTGTGGATGGGCTACTTCGTGGCGCTCTTCCGCTCCGTCCTGAGCGCGGGCACCCGGAGCGGGCCGAAGGTGCTCTACCTGCTGGCCATGGCGACGGCGACGGGGCTCGTCCTCGTGGCGCCCTCGTGGGGCTATGTGATGCTGCCCGGCATGCACGGGCTGGAGTACTACGTGCTCTCCGCCCGGATGCTGGAGCCGCGCCCGGGCGACACGTCCCGCGTGCCCCGCTCGCTCATCGTCCCGCTGATGATTGCCAGCATGCTGCCCCTGCTGGCCCTGGGGACGGTGCACGCCGTGCTCCAGGAGGAGGCCGTGTTCGGCGTGTCCGCGAGCCAGGCGGACCTCGTGCGAGCCTGGCCGCTGTTGCGCGTCCTGACGTCCCTGAGCTTCGCGGTGGTGCTGGCGCACTACTTCGCGGACGCGCTCATCTACCGGTTTCGGATTCCCTCCATCCGCGCGGTGATGCTGCGCCGGCTGGGGCTGCGGTAACCGGCGGCGCGGATGCGAGCGCGGTACGCCCTCCTCGTTCCCGGGCCCGCGGCCCTGCTGGCACTGGCGCTGGCCATGTGGCTGGGCCTGTCACCGCTCAAGCACTTCGACCTCTTCTTCCACCTCGCCGGGGGCCGCTTCATCCTGGAGCACGGCTTCACCCGGGTGGACCCCTTCAGCCTCACCGGCACCGCGGGTTGGGTGCCCCATGAGTGGGGCTTCGGCGTGCTGTGCGTGCTGCTGGTGCGCTGGCTCGGGGCTGGGGGGCCCGCGCTGCTCATCGCCGCGCTGGTGTCCGCCAACGTCCTGCTGCTCTGGACGGCCCTGGGCCGGGCCGCCTCGGGGCGCCTCGGGCTGCTCGCCCTGGGCGCGCTGGGCCTCCTCTTCCTGGTGCACGCCCCCACCTGGCAGCAGGAGCGGCCCTTCCACCTGGGCCACCTGTTCTTCACCCTCGCGGTGCTGTGCGTCCAGGCATGGCGCGAGGGCGAAGACCGCGTCCTCTGGGTCTTCCCCTTCCTGGGCGTGGCCTGGGCCAACGTCCACGGGAGCTGGCCCCTGGGCCCCGCCCTGCTCGGCGGCACCGCCCTGGGCGCCCTGCTGGATGCACCGAGCCCGGCGTCCTGGCGCCGTGCCCTCCGCGCCGGCGCCTTCGGCGTGGCCGCCTTCCTCGCCGCCGGCCTGGGCCCGGATGGCACCGCCATCTACCTCTACCCCCTGCACCACTCGGTGCTGGAGTCCACGCAGGGCATCGTGGAGTGGCGGACGCTCGACCTGGACGAGGGCTGGAGCTGGGCCTACCTCGCGCTGATGGGAGCGACGCTGTTCGCCGTGGGCCGGGCCCCCTCGCGCAGGCTGGCCAGCCTCCTGCCCGCGGCAGTACTCGGCCTCGCCGCCCTCAAGGTGCAGCGCCATGCGCCGTTCGCCGCCGTGCTGCTGGCGCTCGCGCTGGTGGAGCACGGCTCCCAGGCACCGGCCCGCGAGGCCGGCGTGGCCACCTCCGGAGCCTGGCGGCGCCTCTGGCGGGGACTCGACGCCGCGCTGGCCAGCTGGAGCGCCCGGGCCCGGGGCGCCCTCTGGCCCGCGCTGGTGCTGGCCGCACTGACCGTCATCCACGCGACGCGGCCGACGCCGATGGAGGAGGGCGTGAAGCGCTCGCGGATTCCGCTCGCGGCCCTCCAGGCGCTCCGCCAGCTGCCACCGGGCAGGGTGCTCAACGCCTTCGTCATCGGCGGCCCCATCTCGTTCTTCGCGGGGCCGGACTACAAGGTCTTCATCGACAGCCGCAATGACCCCTTCCCCCTGGCCGTCCACCAGGACCACCTCCGGCTGGTCTGGGGCGAGCCGGGCTGGGAGGAGGTCCTGGCGAGGTACGACCCGGACTACCTCTTCTGGAAGGTGGAGAACCCGGGCAACATCCTGCTCGACAACCTGCGCGCGCGCGGCGGCTGGCGCGAGCAGGTCCGGGACGGCAACTACGTCCTCTGGGTGCGAGAGCGGCCCGCCGCGACGACGCGTCCCTGACGTCGCGGTGGGCGCGAGGCCTGGCGGAACAAGACGGGCCCCGCCTCCGGCCTACTCGCCGTGCCGTTCCGCGTTGGCGAGGATGGCGTCACGCGTGAACTTCGCGAGCCCCGGCCGCGCCCGGTCGATGTTCTCCGTGAAGCGGGGGTCGCTCACGTACATCTCCCCCAGCGCGCGGTGCATGGCGTACGAGCACGGGTAGAACCACTTGGAGATGTGCTGCCGCGCCTCCTCGGCCAGGTCCATGGCCGCCGGCTCCGTCGGCGCACGGCCCGCGCCGAGCAGCTCCGCCATCGCCTTGCCGATGCGGTCCTGCTCCGCCTTCATGTCCTGCCAGTCCTGCTTCGTGTAGCGGGCCGTCCTCCGGGCGGACTCCTTGTAGGCCTCCGTGTCGCCCCAGCGCTCCTTCACCTCGGCCTCGTACTTCGTCGGGTCGAAGTCGCCGAAGGCCTCGAACATCTTCTCCTGGTCCATGGTCTTCCCCTTCTCCAGTGCGTCCAGCGCCGAGTCCACGGCGCCCAGTAGCGCGTCCAACCGTGCGGAGCGTTCCGACAGCAACTGCCGCTGCATCAGCAGGGCGGAGCGGAGGTCGAAGGAAGGGTCCCCCAGGATGCGGCGAATCTCCTCCAACGGGAAACCCAGCTCCCGGAAGAAGAGCACCTGCTGCAACCGCTGCAGGTCCACCTGGGTGTAGAGCCGGTAACCGGCCTCGCTGCGCTCCGAAGGGCTCAGCAGGCCAATCTCGTCATAATGATGCAGCGCCCGGACGCTGACCTTCGCAAGCCGGGCCACCTGACTCACTGTAAGGGCCATCTCCCTCCACCTCGGATGAGATGTCTAAGGCCTCACGTCGCGTGAGGGTCAAGCCCCCGGGCGAAAGACATACAGCGCCAGCGGGTGGCCGGGCTCCGCGCGCAGCGTCGCGTCCCGGCGCAGCACCCAGAGCTGGCCCGGCTTCACCGGCCGCGCATCCGGGGCCTCGATGGCCCCCTCGCCCTCCGCGACATAGACGACCACCGGCGCCTTGCGAGAGGCCGCCAGCGCGTGCACTCCGCTCGCGAGCAGCACACTCGACATGCGTCCGTCCAGCGCGGGCAACCGCTCCTCACGTACGCCCTCGCGGAGGGACGGGAGCACCGCCGCTGGCACGTGGACGAAGGGCGCGGTGCCCGTCCTCATGCGTGCGTCCTCGCCGTCCACGTAGAGATTCCCGTCGAAGGGTGGCCACGAGAAGACGAGGTTGCCCAGCATCCGGTCCGGGGCGCGATTGAACCACGCATGCCCGGTGAAGGGCGGTGAGGCGATGAGCTCCCCGGGGCCATGCACCCCCACCCGATGCGCCAGGCCTTCGCCATCTCCCCAGACCTGCCGGACTTCGGCCTGCCCGGTGACGATGATGGTGGCCTCGTGCGAGCGCCGGTGGATGTGCAGCGGACACGCCTGCCCTCGCCCCATGACGTGCATGTGCACGGAGGCCGTGTCCTCGGTGAAGTACGTCTGGGAGACGTCGGACGAGTCGGGGTTGTCCCGCGCCAGCGCCTCGAAGCGGGCCGGCACATCGAAGACCTCCACCTCCGGGTCTCCCAGGCCCACCATGGCCAGCCGGACGGCCACGAGCAGCGCCCCCAACGACAGGGCCAGCACCAGCGAGAGGAGCCGATACAGCCAGAGCCGCCGCCGCAGCGCGAGGAGGTCGACTGGAACGGAGAGGCTCATCTGGGAGGTCCAGGAATCCGGGCCGGGCACCGGGCGCGCGACGGGCGCCCTCGACCACGGCGGGGCTCGCACTGGCGCAAGCCCGGACACCCCGGTGGAGTCAGCCCATGACGTGCGCCACGGGCGACTCCTCCGAAGGGCAAGGCTCGGCTCAGTAGGTGTTGTTCTGGCCGAACGACTTCATCGTCTTCTTGTTGAGCTGGTCGTTCGACTTCACGCCGTCGTTGGCCACGTTGTCCTCACCGGCCAGGGCCGCCGCGGACGCGCCGAACAGCTTGCGGATGTTGTCGCCGAAGAGCGTGATGACGCCGATGGCGGCGATCGCGATCAGCGCGACGATGATGATGTACTCGGTCATGCCTTGGCCACGGGCCTTGCGGAGGTTCTTCTTGGGGAGCGTCTTCATGGGGTTCTCCTGGGGGGACGGGGAAGCGGTGAAAAACTCACCCTGAGACTCAGGGTCGCCGGCAAACCTAGGGCAGTTCCACACCCCGCCTCCATCCGTCATCGGGAGGATGGGGCCGACTTCCTGTAAATTCAGGCATTTGCAACAACTCAAGCTCTCAGAGGAGCCCTGGAGGGGGCCTCAGGGCGTGTCCGGCGACGCCACCGGGGCCGGGGGAGCGGCGGCGCAGACCGAGGCCGGGAGCGCCTTGCACAGGTTGCCGAGCGCCTCGGCCAGGTCGGTGTCCTTCGGGTGGGCGCGGGCCACCTCGCGGCCCAGCGCCAGCGCCGCGTCGGCCTCCGCGGGCGTCCACACCGTGCGCGTGGCCCACAGGCGCGTGGTCACCATCTCCAGGTAGGCGGTGATGAGCGCGGGCTCGCGTCCGCCTCGCGCCACCTCGGCCTCCAGCAGCGAGACGGCCAGCGACAGGTCCTCCTGGGCCAGCGCCGCCTTCGCCACCGCCAACGCCGCGTCGCGGCTGTCCGGGGCCGCCGCGCGCCACCGCGCCGCCACGCCGCGAACCAGCGGGTCATCCGGCCGGTGGTAGCGCGCCATGTTGCGGTACAGCCGCTCCAGCTGCTCCGCGGTGGGAGGGTGCTGGCGCACGTAGTCGTGCACGAACAGCCGCGGGCCGCCGTCCGGGGCGCGCCGCTCGTCATGGTAGCGGTCCAGGCTGCCCACGAAGAAGGCGATGGGCGAGGCGTACTCCAGGATGTTGTCGTCGTCGGTGTTGATGGGCCCCTGCCCGGCGAACTCGAGCTGCCCCTGCTCGCTGTGCACCTGCTTGGACAGCAGCGCGAAGACGTCGTGGATGTCCACCCGGGCCAGGTCCGCCTTCACGTCCGGGCGGCCCATGCGCTCGGCCAGCCGCTGCACGTCGAAGTTCAGCGGCTTGCGGCTGGCCACCATCACCAGGTCATACGGCCCCAGCCACGTGGTGGCGTGCGGGAAGGTGTCCCGCATCGTGCGCATGACGAGCTGGATGAGCTCCTTGCGGTTCTCGTAGACGTGAATCCACTGCACCAGCACCCCGTCGTCCGTCAGGTGCCGGTCCACCGCCTGGAAGAAGTCCCGCGTGAAGAGACCGGAGACGCCCGACACCCACGGGTTGGAGGGGACGCTCACCACCAGGTCGTACTTGCGCGGCGCCAGCGCCATGAACGTCTTGGCGTCGTCCACGTGCACGTGCGTGCGCGGGTCATCCACCGCGTTGCGGTTGTCGGCCTTGAACAGCCGGGCCGCGTCGATGACGGCCGGGGAGATTTCCACCAGGTCCATCCGCTCCACCGGGTGCGCCAGCACGCTGCCCGCGGTGATGGCGGCGCCCGCCCCCACCACCAGCACGTTCTTCGGCTCCCGCGGGTGGAGCAGCACGCCCAGATGTCCGGCCACCACCTGCGTCTCCACGTCGCTGCCGGTGGACGCGTCCACCTTGCCATTGAGCTTCATGTACCGGTGCTTGCCCGGGATGTCCGCCACCAGCACCGTGGCGAAGGTGTCGTCCTTGTAGAAGACGGGCACCGTCTTGCGCTCGGTGCCGGCCACCAGCTGCGCGTAGCTCTCCGTGGGCGAGTGCACCCGCGGCGAGGTGATGCTGCTGAGCCGCACCGCCCAGCCCCGCATGCCGCCCAGCACCACGACGGTGAGCCCGGCCGCCACCGCCACCGGCCACAGGGCGCGAGCGGGGCTCGCCGGACGCCCTGGCACCGCGGAGAAGGCCAGCGCCGCGGCGGCGAGGTTGACCACCGCCCCCGCCACGAAGTTGCCCTCCATGCCCCACCACGGCATCAGCACCAGCCCGCCCAGCACCGAGCCGCTGATGGTGCCCACCGTGTTCCACAGGTACACGCCGCCGAGCTGCCGCCCCACCTCGGACACCTTCGCCGTGGCCACGCGCGCCGCCGCCGGGAAGGCCGCCCCCATGAAGAAGGTGGGCACCAGCAGCACCACGCAGCAGAAGCCGAAGGTCATGAACTGGAATACCGGCCACGTCTCCAGCGAGGCCGTCAGCATCCAGCGCGCGGTGCGGAAGTAGTACGGCAGCCGGACGTACAGCGGCAGCGCCACGCACAGGCTCACCACCAGCGCCACCTGCATGCGCGCGTACATCCGCAGCGAGTCCACCTTGGACCCGCGCGTCATCAGCCAGAAGCTGCCCAGGCCGATGCCCAGGATGAAGGCCGTCAGGATGAGCGTGAAGGCATACGTGGACGCGCCCAGGACGATGGACAACAGGCGGATCCACGTCACCTGGTACAGCATGGACGTGAAGCCCGACAGCGCCACGCCCACCAGCGCCGCCCGCACCGCCGTCCGGGGATAGGCCACCTCCGCCCCACCCTCCGCGTCAGGCGCGGACTGGCCCGGAGCCAGCGTCGGCGGGTGCCGCCGCGCCAGCGCCAGCGCGGCCAGGGCCAGCAGCACGTTGAGCCCCGCGGCCCCCTTCGCGGAGGCCGCCAGGCCGAAGGCCGGCACCAGGTGCGTGCCGGCCAGGAACACGCCCACCGCCGCGCCCAGGCTGTTGACGGCGTAGAGGCGGGCCAGCTCCCGCTGCACCCCCGCCAGGCTGGAGGCGAAGTGCCGCACCAGCGCCGGCAGCGTGCCGCCCATCAGCAGCGTGGGCACCACCAGCGACAGCGACGCCACCAGCAGCCGGGGCGCCACCCGCCAGCCGTCCGGCACGCCGGGCGCCAGCATCAGCCACAGCGCCCCCAGGGCGTCCAGCACGTACGGAAAGGCCAGGGCGTACAGGCCCACGCCCAGCTCCAGCAGGCCGTAGAGGGCCAGGGGGTTCTTCACCCGGTCGGCTGTCCTCCCAAAGACAGAAGCCCCCAGCGCCAGTCCCCCCATGAAGGTGGCGAGCACCACGGCATGCGCCTGTCCGCTGTTCCCAAGGACGTTACCGAGGTACTTGGACCACACGAGCTCGTAGACCAGCGCCGTGGACCCGGACAGGAACAGGAGACAGGCCACAAGGTTCTTCGGAAGACGTGCCGTGATGGACATAAGGACAGCGCGCGACCTTACTCGGTATGTTTCAGGCCCATCAAATGAACGCCCACCTTCTGCAAGCCGTGTTGCTCGCCTGGTCTCCAAGCCTGCGGGTGACCCGCGTCGAGGGCGATACCGCCACCGTGTTGCGCCGCCCCACCGCGGAGCTGCTGGAGCGCCCGCTCCACGTGGTGCTCGGCGTCACGGCCGAGCGAGCGCGGGAGCTGGATGCCCGTGCCCGTGAAGACCGCCGCGCCGTGGAGTTCATCTCCGCGCAGCTCGGCGGCGAGGACCCCACGCCCCTGCGCCTGACGGTGGGCCTGGACGCGGGCGAGGCCTGCGCCGGCGTGCTCGACTTGAACACGGTGCTGGAGGGCGCGCCGCCGGTCCAGATTTCGCGCCTGTCCTCCTCGCTCAGCCACGAGATTCGCAATCCGCTGTCCTCCGTGAAGATGGCGGTGCAGACGCTGGCGCGGAACACCGGGCTGTCGGACCGCGACAGGCGGCGGCTCACCATCGCCAACCGCGAGATTCGCACCATGGAGCGGATGCTGTGGCTCCTGTCCGAGTACGGCCGGGACACCACGCCGAACCTGGACGCGCACCCGCTGCGCTCGGTGCTCCAGGAGGCCACCGCCATGGTGGCCCCGGAGCTGGCCGAGCGCCGCATCGAGGTGCGCGTGGACGAGGAGCAGGACCTGCCGCGCGTGCGCGTGGACCCCAACCGGCTGCGGCCCGTGCTGGCGCAGGTGCTCCTCAACGTCGCCATGGGACAGCCCGAGGACAGCCCCGTGGAGGTCGCCCTGCGCCGTGACGGCACGGGCCATGTGCTGATGGTGCTCAAGGACCCCGCCGCCGCGCTGCCCCCCGAGGAGCGCGGCACCCTCTTCGAGCCCTTCGGCTCACGCCTGGCGAGAGGGGCCGGCCTGTCGCTCGCGGCCCTGCGCCGGGTGATGACGGGCCAGGACGGAGACCTGGCCGCCGAGGGCAGCGCCGAGCCCGGCATGGTCTTCACACTGACGTTCGCCACCTGAGACGACGCCATGGAGACCCTTCTCATCGTCGACGACGACGTCTCGCTCCTCGAAACGCTGAAGATGCACTTCGAGGAGATCGAGCACGACGGCCAGCCGCGCTACCACGTGGCCACGGCCACCAGCGCGGCCGCGGGCCTGCGCGCCGCGCAGGAGAGCATGCCCAGCGTGGTCATCCTCGACATGATGCTTCCGGACCGCACGGGCCTGGAAATCATCGAGGAGATGAAGGGGCTGTGCGGGGACGCGCGCATCATCCTCGTCACCGCCTACCACGACATGGAGACCACCATCCGGGCCATGAAGGCCGGAGCCTTCGACTACATCCACAAGCCCTTCCCGGACCCGGCCGCCCTGGACCTGGTGGTGGAGCGCGCGCTGGAGTACCGCCAGCTGTCGCGCCGCGCGGACGAGGTCAACCGCGAGAATGCCGCCGCCCGCCTCGGCGACATCGTGGGCACCAGCGCGTCCATGCAGCAGCTGGTGAAGGAGATTGGCAAGGTGACGGGCAGCCACGCCACCGTGCTGATTACCGGCGAGAGCGGCACCGGCAAGGAGCTCATCGCCCGCGTCATCCACAACTACTCGTACGACGAGCCCCGCCCCTTCATCGGCATCAACTGCTCGGCCATTGTCGACACGCTGCTGGAGAGCGAGCTGTTCGGCCACGAGAAGGGCGCCTTCACCGGCGCGACCTCCGGCAAGCTGGGCAAGTTCGAGGTGGCCGAGGAAGGCACCGTGTTCCTGGACGAGATTGGCGACATGTCGCTGATGCTCCAGTCCAAGCTCTTGCGCGTGCTGCAGGAGCGCGAGTTCGAGCGCGTGGGCGGCGTCAAGCGCATCAAGCTGCGCGCGCGCGTCATCGCCGCCACCCACCGCAACCTCTCCGAGGAGGTGGCGGCGGGCCGCTTCCGCGAGGACCTCTACCAGCGCCTCAAGGTGATTACGCTCCTCATCCCCCCGCTGCGCGAGCGGCGCGAGGACATCGCCCTGCTGGTGAAGCACCTGCTCGAGCGCATCAACGAGAAGGTCCACAAGCGCGTCACCCGCGTGCCCATGGAGGTCATGGAGCGGCTCACCCGGCTGCCCTGGCGCGGCAACGTGCGCGAATTGGAGAACGTGCTCACCCGCGCCGTGGTGCTCGCCCCCGGCGACGTGCTGCGCGGGGACGACCTGCCCGCGCTGGAGGCCCCCCCGAGCCTGGACGCCGGCCGCCCCATCCCCGCCGGCGCCATGTTCGCCGCCCCGGCCGTGGATGACGCCAGCCTCATTCCCACCCTGGAAGAGGCCGAGAGGCAGCTGATCGCCCGTGCGATGGCCGTCACCAAGGGGCACAAGGGTCGCACCTGCCAGATTCTTGGAATCAGCCGCCCCACCCTGGAGCGCAAGCTCCAGAAGTACGGTCTCACACAGGGACAGGGTCCCCAGGTGCACACCTTCCCCGTGAAGGACGCTTCCTGAACATTGTCGCGGGCGCGACAATGGGGTGCCCGGATTCAACGTTTCGTTCAACTTGATCAGACTGTTTGAACGTTCTGTTTCAGGTTTTGGACACAGAATCCCGGGTGAGCCTGTCCTGTAGCGCTAAGTACCCGGCATTACTCAATGTGTTCCCCCGGTGGCACTTCATTCCCGGCTGGCACGTAACTTGGAAAAGGAAACCCCCGTCCGCCGCTGAGGCAAGCGGCCAGTCTTCCTCTTCCTTCCTTCCCCGGAGTGAATCCCATGCACGGTTTCAATCGCCCCCTCGGCCCTATCGGTTCCAACGTCGTGGCGCCGCTGCAGACGACCTCCTCCGGGATGATGGTGACGGCCAACAAGCTCATCCCCGGGCAGGAGGCCATCGACTTCAAGGGGTACTTCAAGGTCGAGTCCTTCCCGCACAACTCGACCATCTACCGCCCCGGCGACAACACGGACCGCGTGTACCTGCTCAAGTCCGGCCGCGTGCGCCTGATGCGCATTGGCAAGAACAGCACCCGCTCGGTGGTGTCCATCCTCCGCCCCGGTGACTTGTTCGGCGAGCTGTTCCGCCCCGAGGGCACGCCCATCGAGGAGATGGCCGTCGCCGCCGGTGAGGCCGAGGTGTGGAGCATCGAGGGCCGTGACTTCCGCGCCCAGCTGGAGGCCCGTCCGGCCCTGGCGGTGGACGTGGTCCGCGCCTACGCCGAGCGCGTCCGCTCGCTGCGCAAGCGCGTGCTGGGCCTGACGTTCAAGGAAGTTCCGGCCCGCCTGGCGGACACCCTGCTCACCCTGGTCGAGGCACACGGCGAGCGCTGCCCGCACGGCGGTGAGACGGACCTGCGCGGCATCACCCAGCAGGACCTCGCGGACCTCGTCGGCGCCTCGCGCTCCTTCGTGTCCACGCTCATCAACGAGATGAAGCGCGAGGGCGTGCTCGGCAACGTCGGCCGCATCCTCTGCGTGCGCGACCAGAAGGCGCTGCGCAAGATTGCCTCCAAGGAGAAGTGAGCAGACGCTCCTTCGCGGGAGCTGACGCCAACCTCGGGCCTGTCCGCGCGGGAAACCGCGGGGTCGGGCCCGTGGCGTTTTCAGGGCTCCGGAGTGTCGGAGTCCGGGCACTCGGCCCGGCGCATTGCACGAAACGTCGACGCCCTCCGCTCACGAAGGAGCAGAGGGCGCCGGGTGACTCGAAGAAGCCGTGCGGGACGCTCAGGCGCGGGGCGCGCGCAGCTCGTCCACCTCGGTGCGCAGCAGCCAGTCGTCGGGGAAGTCCGTGGCCGCGGCGGCAATCTGCGCCAGCCGCTCGGGCTTCACGCTGTGCGCCTCGCGCATCTGGCGGACTTCGCGGTAGAGCGCGGCCAGCGACGGGTGCAGGGCCAGGGCCTTGCGCGAGCGCGCCTTGGACTCGCCGTCCCCTTCCGAGAAGGCGCTCAGCTCGCCGAACCACTGGTCCCACGACTCCGGGTCCGCCGGCCCGCCCGCCACCGAGGGCAGGTGCGTGCTGACGAAGAGCCTCGCCACCGCGGGCAGGTCCAGCTCGCGCCCGGCCAGCCGGCCCCGCAGCGCCAGCACCTCGCCGCCGTCCGAGGCGAAGCCCTCCAGCTCCAGCCCGCTCTCCATCACCAGCCGGAACGGGCCGCGATCCGGGAGCTTCCCCGCGCCGAAGGCCACCAGCGCCGGGCCACTCCACGGCTTGCCGTCCTCGGCCTTCCCGCCGCGCGAAGAAACGATTGGGCCATCCAGGCGCACCAGCGCGGTGGTGAGCCCCGGCGCCACCTGCTTCGGCGCGGCCACCATCTCCATCACCCGGCCCGTCACCTCGCGCCCGTCCGCCAGCACCAGGTGGTTGACGGTGCGGCAGCGCAGCGCCTCCGCCAGCCCGAAGTCCCCGCCGCGCTTCCACGCCATCGTGGACTCGAACTCGCGCAGCACGTCGAACAGGTGCTCGAAGTCGCGCGCGACGAAGAGCTGCGGCTGCATCCGGGTGATGTCGTATTCGGTGTCCGCGCACGCCATGCTCAGCGCCAGCTTCTTCACCGCCGGGGTGAGGCAGTGCTGCGCCTCGGCGATGCTGGACAGCAGGCCGGCGCCGTAGATGCGCGGGTGCTCCACGTCACCCACGAGGCCGTACTCCGCCGTCCACCAGTACAGGCGGCTGGCCCGCGTGCTCTCGCTGACGAAGCGGCGGCTCGCGCTGGCCGCCTCGAGCCGCGCCTCCGCATGGGCCACTTCGACCTCGCTGGCGTTCGGGTCCTCCTTCACCACGGAGAGGTTGCGGATGGCCTCGAAGACGGCCTGGTCCTCCACGCTGGCAATGGCCTTGAAGCCCACCAGCCCGCACGCCTTGAGGTACTCCGCGTAGCGGCGGTTGGCGATGATGGGCGCGTGGCCCGCGCTCTCATGGACGATGTCCGGCGCCGGTGTGTACTCGATGTGCTCGTGCGTGCGGATGTCCGCGGCGATGGCCAGCACGCCCAGCGCCTGGAGCTCCGTGAAGACGGCGGGCGGGATGAAGCCGCGCACGCCCACGCACGCCCAGCCCAGCCGCGACAGCTTCTCGTTCATCTCGTCCAGGCTGGGGATGCACTCCGAGCCGATGCCCGTCGCCTCCAGGCCCTCCAGGTAGACGGGGTGCGCCTTGTCCGCCAGGTGCCCGCGCAGCTTGCCCAGGATGTTGCGCCACACGGCCTGGTCCCGAGCGGTGTACGCCGCGTAGTCCTGGCCCACCACGTAGCGACGCAGGTGGGCGGGGAGGCGGGCAATCGTTCGTTCCGTGGGAGTCATCGTTGTGCACCCCTGGCATAATCTTCTACCCTGCTAAGATATCCCTTCTTGGGCAAAACGGAAATCCGACAGAATCCGACGGCTTCGTCGTTTTAACGACGAGCCGAGTGGATGTGACGCACCCCGTCGAGGAGGGTGCGGGCGCCGGGGCTGAGCGAGCCGGCGGGCCAGAGGGCGACCACCTCCACGGCCTGGGGCTCCTCCTCCCGGAGCGGCCAGGCGCGGATGTCGGGCGGAAACGGGTGCATCAGGCGCAGGTCCGGCGCAATCGCACAGGCCTTGAAGGCGCGCAGCAGCTCGTAGATGAGGAGGAAGCTCTCCGCGCGGGCCACCTCCACCACCGTCACCTTGTGGGTGGTGAAGCGCGCGCTGTTGGCGCCTCCGTACGGGTCGTCCCGCAGCCAGTCCACGAAGGGCTGGCCCTCGAGCTCCTTCACATGCAGCGCCCGACGGGAGGCGGCCTCGCGGACCAGCGCGTTGTCCGGCCCGGCCAGCACCACGAAGGGCATGCGCAGCAGGGACTCGGACTCCACACCCTCGTGGGGAGGCAGGGGCGTGAAGTCCAGGGCGAGGTCCAGCTGCCGCGTCTTGACCTGGCGCGTCAGCTCGTGCGGGCCGCCGAAGCTGAGCACCAGCTTGAGTCCCCGGGCGGCGGCCTCCCTCGCCACGTTCCCCAGCAGGGACAGGGACAGGGTGGGGTTGAGGCCCAGGCGCACCACCGGCTCGGCGCTGGCCAGATCTTGAAGGCGCTTCATGTCCAGCTGGTGCAGCGGCGTCTGCGTGCCCGCGAAGAGGCGCTCGCCCCGGGCGGTGAGCTGCAGGCGGCGGCCGGGGCCGCGCTCCAGGAGTGAGGCCCCCTCCGCCAGGGCCATCTCCAGCGCGCGGATGTGCTCGCTCACCACCGAGCGGGCCACGCCCAGGTGCTCGGCGGCGGCCTCGATGCTGCCGGCCTCCACGGCGGCGGCGAAGGACTCCAACCAGACGAGGTGCCGGACGAGCTTGCGCGGGGGCATGCGGCCATCCTCGCACCGCCGGCCACGTGCGACACGCCGGCTTCCGGCACGACGCTGCTCCGGGGCGCCCGCGACGTCGCAGTCAGGCCGCAAGGGACTGTTGGCCCCGGAGGCGGCGGAGGGTACAAGCCGGCTCCACGCCCCCTGGGTGGAGGAGCGGCCGGGCTTTCGTCACTTCTTGAACATCCGCCAGGGGCGGGCTAGCAGGAAGCGCGATGTCACGACTGCTTCACGCCCCTCCCGCCGCGGCTGGGCTCCGCCGCCGGCTGGAAGAGGCCCGGCCGTTCCTGGGCCCCGCGCTGCTCTGGTGCGTGCTGCATGGGCTGCTCTCGCTCGGCTTCTTTGGCGCCTCCCTCCTGTCCGCCGTCGAGCGACTGGCGCCCACCGTGCGCCCGCTGGTGCTCGCGGGCGGCGTCGTCCAGGCGCTGTTCCTCGGGCTGCTCACCTTCGCGGCGGCGCTGCCGTTGGTGGTGCTCGGCCGTCACTACGTGCCGGCGGTGGCGGGGGTGGCGGCGCTGGCCGTGGCGATGCTCGGGGCGGACTCGCTCGTCCTGTCGTCCCTCGGCTTCCACATCAACGGGCTCGTGCTGGCGGTGGCGCTGCAGCCGCGCGCCCTGGCCGAGACGGGGCTGTCCCAGACAGAGGTCCTCCTCGCCGCGGCGGGAGCGGCGGCGCTGCTGGGGCTCGACGTGTGGGCGGGAGTCCGCTTCATGCGGCGGCTCCCCGGCCCGCGCCGGGTGCTGCGCCTCGCGCTCGTGCTCGTCGTGCTCTGTACCGGGGAGCGGCTGCTGAGCGCGTACCTCATCTTCACCCACGGTGGCGCCGTCCAGCACGCCGCCACCACCCTGCCCCTCCAGGCGCCGGTGCGGATGAACACGCTGCTGACGCGCCTCACCGGCGCCCCGTCCGCCTCCGGCCTGCGCCTGGGCGTGAGCCCCGAGGCCGGCGTCCCCGCGGCGAGCATCGACCCCGCCGCCGTGCGGTTCACCCGCCGGCCCGACATCGTCATCATCCTGGTGGAGAGCCTGCGCGACGACTTCTTCCGCGAGGACGTGATGCCCAACCTGTGGCGGCGGGCCGGAAGCGGCACGCGCTACCTGGCCCACCACAGCGGGGCGAGCTCCACGGACTACTCCCTCTTCAGCCTGTTCTTCGGCCTGGAGGCCCAGCGGCGTGACGCGGTGGTGGGCGCGGGGCGGGCGCCGCTCCTCTTCCCGGCGCTGCGGGAGAATGGCTACCACCAGGCCTTCTTCGCCGCGTCGTCGGTCGACTGGATGGGCCTGAAGGACACCGTGTTCCGCGACGTGCAGGGAGGGCTGCGCACCGACTACGCCGGCAGGAGCCACCTCCGCGACGCGGCCATGGTGAAGGACGCGCTCTCCGTGGTGGAGACGGCGCCGCGGGACACCCCGCTCTTCCTCTTCCTGTTCTTCGCCGGCACGCACTTCGACTACGACTACCCGCCCCGCTCCGACGTCTTCCAGCCCGCGTGGGATGGCAGCGGCGGACTCGCCACCGCGCGCGTGCCCGCCGAGCACCTGAAGGCCCGCGCCTGGAATGCCGCCTACGAGGTGGACACGAAGGTGGAGGCGCTGCTGTCGCGCATCGAGTCCGTCCGAGGCACGCGGCCGCTCGTCCTCTTCACCGGAGACCACGGCGAGGAGTTCCGCGAGCACGGCCGCGTCGGCCACGCCAGCGACGTGACGGAGTCACAGCTCCACGTGCCCATGGTCATCTTCGACGAGCGCCTTCCTCCCGGCGAGGTGGACGCCGTCACCGGACACATCGACGTGGTGTCCACCCTGTTCGACCTGCTCGGCGACACGCATGACCCGGCTCGACTGGGTGATGGCATCCCGATGACTCGGCCGGACTCGTCGCGCTACCTGCTCACCACCATCGGCTGGGAGCCCCGCTATGCGCTCATCGGCCAGCAGCTCAAGATTCGCTTCGGGGCGGGGCTGCCCGGCACGGAAATCACCGACCTGCACGACAACCCGCTGCCCGACGCGGAGGCCCGCTTCGCCGTGGAGGCCCCGCGCATCCTCCGCCGGCTGCGCGGTGGGACGGAGCAACCGGCCCCCGGGGAAACGTCCGCCGCCACGCAGTGAGGCCCCGCGTCAGAACCGGACCCTCACGCCCAGGGCCAGCGAGAAGAGCCCCGTCCCCGCCGTCGCGGGACTCTGGAGGAAGTGGAGCAGCCGGTAGTCGGTGGCGACGAGCTCCGCGTACCCCTGCAGTCGCAGGCCCAGCGCGGGCACCGGCCGCCCCGCGCCGGCGCCCAGCAGCAGCGCGGGCCGCAGCGCCGTCTTGAACCAGTAGTACCCGTCGGGGTAGCGGTCCGGCAGCCCCACGAAGTATGCGTCGCCGAAGGTGTAGCTGAGCAGCAGCCCCACCGTGAGCGGCCGGAGCGTCCACCCCCGCCACGCTGGCCGGAACGGGTGCCACTGTCCCTTGAGGGTGACGGTGAGGAAGTCCTCTCCGGCGACGGCCGGCGGCGCCCAGCCCAGGAGCAGCTCGGCGTCCACGCCATCGCGGAGGAAGCCCCAGCCCGGCCCCGCGGAGAGCAGGCCGATGGAGCCCGCGAGCTGGAGCGCCGCATGGTCCGGGACGAACCAGGGCGACTCCTCTTCCGGTGGCTCCGCGCGGCCTTCCACCGCCGCGAGGAGGAGCGCCAGGACGAGCCCTCGCACGTGCCAGGCCGCCGCCATCAGTAGAAGACCCGCTCGACGCGCACCACGGGCCCGTCGACGGCGACCACCAGGTAGTTGCGATGCTCCAGCGAGTCCGCGACGAAGTACGGCACGCCCCGCCGCACCTCGCTCTCGAACTGGTGGAGGTGCGCGTGGAAGGAGGCGGAGACGCCACGCTCCGCCTGGAGCTGCTCCAGCGGCCCCGTCAGCGCGGCGTCGAAGTCGCCGTTCCACGGCGGCACGTGGGAGAACGTGAAGCGGTGGTCCACGCCCGGCTCCGGCGCGAGCGCCTCGCCCAGGGCCTCCAGGTCCGGGACGTTGCCCGGGAAGGCGTACTCGCGGGAGTTGGAGTCGAAGAGGACGAAGCGGCTGCCCGCGTGCTGGAAGGACAGGAACGGCGGCCCGAAGGTCCTCCGATAGATGTCCGCCCCGGTGCCCAGCACGTCATGGTTGCCGAGCACCGCGAAGGAAGGCACCGGCAGCCTGTCGAAAAGCTCGGCCACCCACGCGTACTCCTGCGCGGAGCCGTACTCGGTGAGGTCGCCGAGCTGCACCACGAAGTCCACGTCCCGCCGTCGCAGGTCCTCCACGGCGTCGGCGCCGTCGTCCAGGAAGAGCTGGATGTCGCCAAGCACCGCGAAGCGCAGCGGGCCGTCCACCGCTTCGCTTCGCAGCCGCTCGAGCGCCCGGGCATGGCGGTCCGTGTCCCCCCGCGAAGCTCATAGGGGTGGAGCTCGAAGACGCCGCAGCCCGAGCAGAGCAGCAGCCATGGCACCCAGCAGCGCACGGGCTGCGAGCTAGTGGCGCGGCGCTCCGCCTTCAACCCGCGGTGGCCACAAGTCGATAGGGCGCGGTGGAGCCGCACGCGCCACATCTGCTGCGGGACACCGTCCCCGGGCCGGGGGACGATGCGCGGGGACTACGCCGCGGCGGCCTTCTCGCCGTCCCAGTCCTCCACCTCGTAGAGGAACTTCGAGCCGCCCATCAGCTTGCGGTTGGCGGACGTGCTCTGCACGAAGACGGCGTACTTCTCCAGGTTCGCCGGGCGGATGCGCACCGTCTCACCCTCGGGCAGGCCGAGCAGCTCGCGCGCCCGCTCGCCGCTGTAGAGGTCGCCCGTCTTGCGGTCCATCAGCACCACCTCCTTGTGGCCCTGGATGGTCTCCGTCTTGGTGAACTCGTAGAAGCCGCGGCCCGTCTTGAAGCCCAGGCCGTTCTCCTGCACGAAGTCCTTGATGGGCATGGCCCGGTCCACGTCCAGCACCTGGAAGCGGCCCGGCGGCACCGCGCGCAGGTCCGCCGCACCGAACATGGACGGCGTCTTGCGCTTGAGCATCGTGCTGAACATGGTGTTCAGCCCGCGGCTCATGCGGCCCTCCTTCACCACCTCCGCCTCGTAGGCCTGGAGCTGCGTGTCGGACGACTGCTTGTAACAGACGGCCAGCAGCATGTCGGTGACGTGGGCGAACTGGTCCAGGCTCAGGTGGAAGCCGCCCGACTTCTCCGCCAGCTCCCTGTAGAAGGGCGTCGCGTGGCGGCGCGCGAGCGCCTGCACTCCGTACACCGGCACGCCCATCCTACCCAGCGCGTCCACTTCCTTGCGCCAGTCCAGCTTCTTCGGGTTCTGGTTCGGCGGGTGCGGCACGTCATCGCCAATCAGCACGAGGGCGCGCGTATAGCCCGTCGTCCATGAGAGGGATTGCGCCTCGTGCAACACCAACTCGTAGCACTCGGGCGCGTCGCCGCCGCCCGTCTGTCCCACGCGGTCCACGAAGCGGACCACGGCGTTCTCGTCATCCGTCAGGTCCAGCACCTTGGTGACATAGGTGGAGCCCGCGTCGCAGTAGTCCCCGTGCGCGATGATGCCGATGCGGATGCCGGGGATTTCCTTCATCAACCGGGACACCGTGCCCCGCAGCTTCTTGCGCACCTGCGCGAGACACGGATACATGCTGCCGGTGGTATCGAAGCTGAAGGCGATTTCGACGCGGTTATCAATGACTGACGCGCTCATGCGTATGGCCCCCTCGTGTGTGCCGACGAGGAGAACCATACGTGTCGGGTCTGACATTCAGCCGCGTTCCGGGAGGCCCGGCGCGGGGCGCTTTCAGGCCGCTCGCGGGGCCTCGATGAGCCCGGGTATCGCCTTCGGGTGGGGCCCGTGCATCCAGTCCCACTGCTCGCCGTTCCAGAACATCTCGTCCCAGCCCAGGCGCGCCGCGGCCTCACGCGCCCGGACCCCGCGAGCGGCCACGGACCAGCCCACGCGCGACTGCTTGCACTCCCCGCTCTTGAACCGCAGCAGGCGCCGCTGGCCCCGGGCCTCCTCGCGGTCCGCATCCCAGAGCGCCTGATGGAGTGGCCCCTCGCCCTGGTAGTCCACGCCGTTGCGCTGGCACCAGGCGAAGACGTCTCTCGCCTTGACCAACGGCGTGCCCTTCGAGAGTTCGATGACGGCTTCCACGAGCAACGAGGCGGTGAGGACGCGCATGTGGGCGTGCTCCAGGGATGGAAGTTGCGCCACGTGCGGCGCAACGTCGACAGTCAGCCTAGAGAGCCAGGGGAGGTCGATGGGTCATGAGACCTCCGCCTCTTTGTCATGGTTTCGTCATGAAACCGCCTCAGACGTCGAACCTGATGCCCTGCGCTAGAGGCAGCGCGTCAGAGTAGTTGAGGGTGTTGGTCTGCCGCCGCATGTAGGCCTTCCAGGAGTCGGAGCCCGACTCACGGCCGCCGCCGGTCTCCTTCTCGCCGCCGAAGGCGCCGCCAATCTCGGCGCCCGAGGTGCCGATGTTGACGTTGGCGATGCCGCAGTCGGAGCCGGACGCCGACAGGAACTGCTCGGCCACCCGGAGGTCCTGGGTGAAGACCGCCGAGGAGAGCCCCTGGGGCACGCCGTTCTGGATGGCGATGGCCTCCTCCAGCGTGCGGTAGGGCAGCACGTAGAGGATGGGCGCGAAGGTCTCCGTCTGGACGACGTCATCCGTGGGCCGCACGCCGGTGATGAGCGTGGGCAGCACGAAGTTCCCCGGCCCGCCCAGGGCCCTGCCGCCGCTGAGCACCGTGGCGCCGGATGCCCGGGCCTTCTCCACGGCGGCCTCGAAGCGCCGCACCGCGGCATCGTCGATGAGCGGCCCCATGAGGGTGCCCGGCTGCAGCGGGTCTCCGATGCGGGCCTCCACCTGCTTGTAGGCGGCGGTGAGCCGGGCCACGACGTCGTCGACGAGCGACTCGTGCACGATGAGCCGGCGCGTGGTGGTGCAGCGCTGGCCGGCGGTGCCCACCGCGCCGAAGACGATGGCGGGAATCGCCAGCTTCAGGTCGGCGCTCCGGTCCACGATGATGGCGTTGTTGCCCCCCAACTCCAGGAGGCTCCGACCCAGGCGCTGGGCCACGCGCACGCCTACCTGCCTGCCCACGGCGGAGGAGCCGGTGAAGCTCACCAGCGCGATGCGCGGGTCATCCACCAGTCGCTGCGCCAGCGTGGTGCCGCCGTCGTTGAGCAGGAAGAACACGTCCGGGAAGCCGCCGGCCTTCAGCGCTTCGTTGCAGATGCGCATGGAGGCGATGGCCGACAGCGGCGTCTTCGGTGACGGCTTCCAGATGGAGATGTTGCCGCAGACGGCGGCGATGAACGCGTTCCACGCCCAGACGGCCACCGGGAAGTTGAAGGCGCTGATGACGCCCACCACGCCCAGCGGATGCCACTGCTCGTACATGCGGTGGCCGGGGCGCTCGGAGTGCATGGACAGGCCGTACAGCATGCGCGACTGGCCGACGGCGAAGTCGGCGATGTCGATCATCTCCTGCACCTCGCCGTCGCCCTCGGGCTTGATCTTCCCCATCTCCAGGGACACGAGCGAGCCGAGCGCGTCCTTGTGCTTGCGCAGGGCCTCACCGCACAGGCGGATGGCCTCGCCACGCCGGGGTGCCGGCGTCGCACGCCAGGCCACGAAGGCCTGCTGCGCCCTGCGCACGAGCAGCTCGTAGTCCTCCGCGCTGGCCGAGGCCACCCGGGCGAGGCGCTGGCCGTTGCTCGGGTTGAAGACCTCGATGTCCGTGTCCGGAGAGGTTCCGGACCACTCGCCGTTGCCGAGGTAGGTGCCGGGGGTGCGCTCGGCCAGGCCGAACACGTCGAGGAGGGCGCGAGTCATGAAGGTCTCTCGGAAGTGGGCGGCACGCGGGGTGCCCGAATGACGGCCTGAGGTACCACGGGGGACGCGGTGCGGCCCAGGACGGCGCCAGGCGGGACACGCCGCCAGCTCGCACGCGCCCTCCTGGAGGATGTCCGCCAACCAACACTTACCCAGGCTCTAGGGCACATACCAGGAGTGAACCGGAAATATAAGTAAGTCGGGGATTTCTGATCTGCTCCCAGACATCCACCATCCCCACTCCCGAAAGTCCTCTCCCGTAAAGGAGCACCCATGCGACGACTGTTGAAATCAGCCGTTTGTCTTTCATTGTTGCTGACGACCCCGGCGCTGGCCATCGAGCCCCCCACGCCCCGCACCTCCGGCTCGCTGGCGAGCCAGGCCTTCTTCAAGCCGGAGCTGTCCCTGCCCAGCTCGCATCTCCCCCTGCAGGACGCCCTGCCCCGCATGAGCCGCGACGCCGCGGGCGCCTGGGACGACTTCTTCGCGCGCAATGGCAAGGGCTTCGAGGTCTACGTCGACAGCTACACGGGCGCGGTCACCAACATCCAGGGCGCCATTCCCCTCATCCCCGGCGACGGCGTGGGCAACAAGCTCACGCTCTCCACCGTGCGCCAGCAGCTCGGGCGCTCCGTCAGCAAGGTCGACGAGGCCGTCGTGGCCGACCTGCTCGTCAAGTTCGTCCAGGCCAACCACGCGGTCATCGGCGTGGACCTGCTCCAGCTCGGCGAGCCCCGGGTGACGCAGGTGACGGAGCAGCTGTGGCAGGTCTCCGTCCCCCAGCAGCTCAAGGGCATCCCCGTGCGCCACGGGCGGCTGGCCGCCACCATCAGCCACGGCAACCTCATCCTCCTGGGCACCGAGTCGTGGAGCAACGTCGACATCGCTCCCCTGCCCCTCGTGTCCGCGGACGGCGCGGTGCTGGCGGGCAGCGAGCACTTCGGCCTCTACGAGAGCCCTCCCGAGCAGTGGATGCCGCCCACGCTGGAGATTGCGCCGGTGGCCCGCAAGGACGCCGCCTTCGGCGAGGGCCAGGGCCACCAGCTCGTCTGGACCTATGGCTTCCAGCTCCCCAACGAGCAGGAGCACTGGAAGGTGACGGTCGACGCCACCACCGGCGAGGTGCTCGCGCTGGAGGACGACAACCACTACCTCGACCAGAACATCCGCGGCGGCGTCTACCCGCTGACCAACACCGGCACCTGCACCGGCACCGCGACATGCGGGGCCATGTTCTCCAACACCCCCATGCCGTGGGCCAACACGGGCTTCGCCTTGCCGAACAACTTCACCGACGGCGCGGGCGTCTTCGACTACACCTCCGGCACCACCACCACCACGCTCAACGGCAAGTACATCCGGGTCAGCGATGGCTGCGGCGCCATCAACGTCTCCGCCTCGGGCTCAATCGACCTGGGGGGCGCCAACGGGGACCATGACTGCACCGTGCCCCCCGGGACCTCCCCCGGAAACACGGCCGCGTCGCGCAGCTCCTTCTACGAGCTGAACCGCATCGCCGAGGTGGCCCGCAGCTGGCTGCCCACCAACGTGTGGCTCAACAACCAGATGACCGCCAACGTGAACATCGTCAGCACCTGCAACGCCTTCTGGAACGGCTCGACGGTCAACTTCTACCGGAGCGGCGGTGGCTGCCGGAACACGGGCGAGATTGCCGCCGTGTTCGACCACGAGTGGGGCCACGGCCTGGATGACAACGACGCCGCGGGCGTGCTGAGCAACTCCAGCGAGGCCTACGCGGACATCGCGGCCATCTACCGCCTGCCGTCCTCCTGCGTGGGCTACGGCTTCTACCAGACCATCAACCAGGGCTGCGGCATGACGCCGGACGGCACCGGCTACAACGTGAACGAGGCCCAGGTGGGCGCCGCGAAGTGCACCACCCGCTGCTCGGGCGTGCGCGACGCGGACTGGGGGGCCCACGCCTCCGCCACGCCCTCCACGCCGCAGAACTTCGTCTGTACCAGCTGCAGCGCCGGCTCGGGCCCCTGCGGCAAGCAGGTCCACTGCGCGGCGTCCCCCGTCCGCCAGGCGGCCTGGGACTTCATCGCCCGTGACTTGCGGGCCGCGCCCTTCAGCTACGACGCCAACACGGCGCAGATCATCGGCAACAAGATCTTCTACCAGGGCAGCGGCAACGTCGGCGCCTGGCACGCGTGCAGCTGCACCGCCGGCACCTCCGACGGCTGCGCCGCCACGCATGGCTACAAGCAGTGGCTGGCCGCGGATGACGACAACGGCAACATCAACGACGGTACGCCGCACATGACGGCCATCCATGCCGCCTTCAACCGGCACAACATCGCCTGTACCGCGCCCGCGCCGGTGAACAGCGGCTGTGCCGCCGGCCCCACCGCCGCGCCCACCCTCACCGTGACGGCCGGCACCGGCCAGGTGACCGCGACCTGGACCGCGGCCGCCGGAGCGAGCGAGTACTGGGTGATGAAGTCCGAGGGCTTCGCCGCGTGCAGCTACGGCAAGGTGCGCGCCGCCACCGTCACCGGCACGGCCTACACGGATGGCGAGGTGATGAGCGGCCGGCAGTACTGCTACTCCATCGTCCCCGCCAGCTCCAACGCCTGCTACGGCCGCGCCAGCACCTGCACCTGCGCGACGCCGCTCTAGCCACGGGTACGGCTCCGGCGCGACCGCGGACTCACGAGCGGTCGCGCCGGTGTTTCACGGCGCTAGTTGTGCTGGAACACCACTCGCGAGTTGCACGGGTCGTCGAAGTTGAGGACGTCCGTCAGGTCGATGTTGTTGCCCATCGGGTCCTTCGGGAAGCCCACGCCGCCCCAGGGAGCCCCCGAGTCGAACCGGGTGAAGCCGCCCGAGGGCGTGTACACGGGGTAGCCGCCCACCGGCGCGGGCGTCGAGGTGATGGTGAAGTCATTGCAGCTGGCGGGCGCGCCCGCCGGGAAGCTGATGCCCACCTCCTGCTCCACGTTCGGCCGGGTGTTGTAGAGGGCGATGAACAGCGCGTCCGAGCCCACGGTGTCCGTCTTGGGGATGAAGGTGCCCGCGGCGTTCATCAGCTGCAGGTTGACGATGAGGTCGTAGCAGGTCTGGTCGAAGCCCACGAACTGGACGATGGTGCACGCGGGGGTGACCTTCTCGATGTCCGCGTTCCAGGTGCCGAGCCCGCCGTTGGTGGGCACCAGGTTGCCGGGCCGGGAAGCCGGGCCGCCGATGAGCGTGAAGTTGGTGCCCGTGGAGGTGGCGGTGAAGTTGGCGTTCTGCTCGACCCAACGGTTCGTCGCGTTGTCGAACCGCCACATGGCGGCGCGGCAGGCCCCCGTGAGCACGCAGGGCGGCATGGTCTTCACCTGCGCGGGAACGCGGAGGAAGACCTGGGCCGTCTTGTTCTGGCCGAGGTTCACCGCGGCCCCCTCGCTGGTGGCCGCACCGACGAAGAAGGCGCCAATGGACTCCAGGGCCACCGTCTTCCCAGCGTTGTTCACCGCGGTGAAGTCACCCGGCATGCTGAGCGGCGCGTAGGCCGCGACGGAGACATTCACGGTGCCCGTCACCGTCTGGCCGGAGGCGTTGACCAGCGAGTTCGCCGGAATCGAAATCTGGACGTCCGCCGTCTCGATGACGTTGTTCACCGCCGGGTTGATGGGCCGCACCGTGGCCGTCGGAAGAACGTGGATGGCGTTGAGCTTGCCCGCGGCCAGGAACTGCGTCACCGGCCCGTAGCCCGCCTTGTTCACGTTGAGGATGTAGCCGGCGGGCACGGCCGTCAGGGAGACGAAGTACTTGCCGGCGGAGTCGGTGGTCCGGTTGATGCCATTGATGCTGACGGTGGCACCAGGAAGGACCTTGCCCTGGACGTCCTTCACCGTGCCGGTGAAGACGACCGTGGCCAGGGCCGCCTCACCCTCGCGGAGCTCCGCCGGGACGGGCTCGGAGGTCTGGGTGTCAGGTCCTTCGAGGCAGCCGAGCGAGAGCATCGCCGGAGCCAGCATCGCGAGCCACCACCTCTTCATCGTTGCCATGACACGACCTCTTGGGGTGCGGGTGATGTGTGCTGGAGCCAAAGGCAGACATGGCCCCGGCACACCCATGGCAAGGTAGTGAAAAACAGAACACCCCGCACTCCACGTATGCCCCGCACTGCCGGTGAATGTCGAACACAGGACAGGGGCTCACCCCGGCGTGCCCTTCCCTCCCGGGGCCGGGCCGCTACCGGGGCACGTCCTTCCGGGAGGAGAGGGTGTACCCACCCGAGCGGAAGGAGAAGGTGCGGACCTCGTGGAAGGGTTCGACCCCCTTGCTCTGCTCGTCCTTCATGCGGGTCCCCTTCGTGGTGACGACGAAGTCGGGCAGCGGGCTCTCGGGGTTCGGAACGAGCTTCCACTCGGAGTCGTAGGAGAAGCACCTGTCGGCATCGTGCTCCTCGTCGGACGAACAGGCGAACGCGTCGGTCTCCTTGACCCTCCCGATGTCGCCCACCGTGTCGATGCTCTCCTCTCCCCCCAGGTCGGAGAGCAGCTCGAGCTCATCCCAGACTTCGGGAGGAAAGGCGTACGCCTCCGTGATGACGGCGATGAACCCTCTCTCTCCTGCCGCCTGCACGGAGATGTCACGGAGCGGTGCCTGTCCGAACTGGCCCGCCTCGGTGATGACCCGGTTGGCCCGCTCCAACCTCCAGCCGTCCTCCGTCCTGGCGAAGACGCCGCCGCCGATGAGCGCCGGGGACCCGTGGGAGCGGCCCTCCGAGGGCGTCTCCGTGAGGAACAGCATCTTCTCCTGTTCACCCTCGCGCCAGGTCGCCCACTTCCAGGGACGCGCCTGGAAGCGGGAGGCCCCGAAGGATTCGAGCCGCTGGATTCGCAACCGCTCCGTGCCGGACGGTGCCCACCGGACGGAGCCCGCCGCCGAGTCGAAGTTTCCGTACAGCGCGATCATGGCCTTCACGGGAACGAACTCGCCGCTGAAGGCAGGCCCCTCGCCACTCCCGCAGGGCTCGGGGGCATCCGGATGGTCTGCCTCCTGGTAGGAGTAGAGCGCCTCCCCCAGCGACGCGAGCGCGGCGTCCTCCGCCGGAATCTCGAACACCTGGGGCGAGGGGTCCTCCGCGCTCTTCGCGAGCGTCAGCTTCGTGCCGTGCTCCGTCCTCGAAGCGGCGGTGACCCAGCGCTCTTCGGGGAAGGGCGCCCCGGGCCGGTCAATCTCCGCGAGCCAGCGCCCGTGAAGGTCCGCCGAGAGCTGCAGCAGGTAGGGCCGCTGGTTGCAGCCGTTGATGCGCACCGCGGGAGCGCCCTCCTCCGAGCGCGTCAGGAGCTCCCACGCCGGAGGCAGCTTCGCCAGGAGGGCCTGCGCGGATGCGTCCAGGACGAGCTGTCCGAGGCGCGGAACCGTGGTGTCTTCCGGGTCATCCGCCTTGATGCCGTCGAAGAGGGCCTGCACCAGCACCGGGTCGGTCGACTCGAAGCGGGTCCGCTCCTGCACCTCCTCGGTCAGCCACTGACGCTTCTGGTCGTACTGGAAGCGGCCCCGGTAGACGACGACCTGCTCGGCGTCGCCGACGGCGACCACGAAGGTCTGTCCTTTCGTCACGGCCCGGCGCTTCACGCCCCGGACGAAGCCCGCGCTCTCGCGGATGCAGTGGGTGACGCTGTCGCCGGGACACGGGAGCTCGAGCTTCCGGCCCTTCAGCGGCTTCTTCAGCCCGGCGAGCAGCTCGAAGTTGCGCTCGAAGAAGAGCTCGCCCAATTCCTTGCGCAGTCCGGCATCCTCGGGCGCGAGCGACGACGCGCGCAGGGCACTGTCATGGCGCTGGGCGAGCTTGAGGTGCGTGTCGCGCGCCTCCGCCTTGAGCTTCTCCAGCGAGGGCATCTCCGGGCCCAGGAGGGAGACCGAGGCAAAGCCTTCCTGGTCTCCACACCGCACCTTGCGCCACTCGCCCTGGGCGGGCCCCTGCGGGACACACGCGGTGCCGATGCGCACCTTCGCCAGGCTCTCCCCCTCCGGGGAGGGCGCCTTGCGCAGGTGGATGCTGGAGCCGAGGACGTAGAGCTTCGGCCCCGTGTCACGCGGCGCCTCGGTGGCGGCTTCACCTGACTTCGACGCTTCCCGGCAGGCGGTGAGGGCCAGCGTCGACAGCAACGGGAGCAGCCACAGGGGACGAAGGAGCGAAGCGCTTGGACTGGAATGCATGGACACGGGGAGGCTGGCATGGGCCTCGGAGCCGTGTCCATGCGGCGAGCGGGCGCTACTGCACCGCCACGTCATCCAGGCGGAAGGTGGTCGCCAGCGACCCGTTCATGGTGGTGCGGAAGCGCAGGCGCACCAACTGCCCGGCATAGGCGGACAGGCTGAAGGAGCGAAGCGAATACTGGGTGCCGCGATTGAGGTTGCTGTACGTCGCCAGCGTCCCGAGCAGCGTGCCCGAGGAGGTCAACACCTCGACGAAGAGCTGGTCATTCTGGACCGACGTCGTGGTCTCGGTGGTGGTGATGTACATCCAGAAGGACAGCGAAGGCGCGCTGGCCGGCACGGTGATGAGCTGCTCGATGCTGCTCGTGGCGCTGTTGATGCGCCCCAGCTCCACGTAGCCGTTGCCGCCGTGCGGGAGGGTGCCGTTGGCGAACCAGGCGGCCTGGCCGAACAGTGCCCACGGGCTGGAGGAGCCCTCGAAGCCGCCATTGACGAGCGGCCCGCCCGCACCGGCGTTGCTCACCGTCACGCTGACGCCCGCGGAGGTGGTGGCATTCCCCGTGGGGTCGAAGGCCTTGCTGGTCAGCGTGTAGCTCGCATTGGCGGTGCCGAGCGTGTCCCACGTCACGCTGTAGGGCGCGGTGGTGTCCGTCCCCAGGACGGTGCTACCCCGGTAGAAGGTCACCTGGGTGACGCCCACGTTGTCCGTGGCATCCGCCGTCACGGTGACGATGCCGGCCAGCACGGAGCCCTCGGTGGGTGCGGTGAGGGCGACGGTGGGCGGGGTGTAGTCGTTGTCCAACGTCACGCTCGCGCTGGCGGAGGTGACGAAGCCCGCTGCGTCCCGGGCCTGGGCCGTCACCGTGTGCGCCCCGTTGGCCGCCGAGGTGCTGTTCCAGGTGAGGGAGTAGTACGTGGGGCCCGACGTGGGGAACGGCTGGGAGGCGGTGCCGAGGAGGACGCCGTCCAGGAGGTACTCCACCGAGGTGACGCCCACGTTGTCGGACGCGTAGGCGTACAGGGCGTAGCTCTGCCGCACGGTGGCCCCCGCCGTGGGCGACACCAGCTGATGACGTGCATTGATGTCTCCAACCCGTTGTCTTCCGCTCACGCACTACGCCCAATCGCACACTACGAGCGGAGGGTGACATGCGCCTTCGCCCGAGGTGACGGTGCGGACCGACACAAGACGGCTGGCTCTACGGATGTCTCTCACCGCGGCCTGCGCCCGCGACAAGCCCGAAGGCTCATCGAGCAGGGCCACTTCCGGCCAGGGGTGAGTCGCGAAGACCCCGCAGGAGCGCCTGGTCAGTAGACGTGAACGCGCCCCAGGGGCTTGCGCACGGGAGGCGGCGCCGACGGTGAGGGGCCGTCGGCGCGCACGCACTCACCGGAACGAGCTCGGCAATCTCAACTCAGTGCCCATCCGACGCGAAGGGGCCCACGTCCCGCCCTGGCGCACCCACCTCCTGGCCGAGTGGAGCGAACGCACCAGTCCCCTCAGCGCCGCGGTCTGGCTCGCCAGGTAGAAGGGGTAGTACCAGGACGTGCCCCCGCGCCGATTGAACAGGGAGTAGGCAAACCGGATGGTGGGTTGTCCGACGTAGCTCGGGACGTTCTCGAACCACTCGGCACTGCTGCGCGCCTTGTCCTGGATGGGGAGCAGCGCGGTGCGACGCTCCTCCTCGTAGGCCTTCAGCGCGGCCTGGAGGTCTTGCGTCTCGCCCAACTTCCCGGCGAGGCCAATCGCATCCTGGATGGCCAGCTTCGTCCCCGAGCCGATGGTGAAGTGCGTGGTGTGGGCGGCATCGCCCATCAGCACCACCTTGTCGTGGTACCAGCGCTCGTTGGTGAGGCGCCTGAAGTTGAGCCACGGCGCCTTGTCGAGGTCCCTGCGCTGGTTGAAGAGCGAATGGCCCGCCAGTTGGCGCGGGAAGATTCCCTCCAGGCGCCTCAGGGTCTCATCGGGCCCCAGCGTGTCGAAGCCCAGCCCCTCCCAGGTCTCCTGCGGACACTCGACGATGCAGGTGCTGGCGTCGCCGCAGAAGCGGTAGCCGTGGAACCAGAGCCACCCCGCGGCGGTCTCCTCGAAGGCGAACGTGAAGGCGTCGAACACCTTGTCCGTCCCCAGCCAGATGTACTTGTTCCTCCCCACCTCGACGTTCGTCTGGAAGTGGGCGCCCTGAAGCCGGCGCACGGTGCTGTTCGCGCCATCGCAAGCGACGATGAGGTCCGCGTCCGCGAGCTCGGACACGTCACCCAGCTCGCGTTGGAACTGGATGTCGACCCCCAGGCTCACCGCCCGCCGGGTCAGGATTTCGAGCAGGCGGTCTCGCCCGATACTGAAACCGTACCCGCCAATGTGGAGCGCCGTCTGTCCCCGGATGTGCACTTCTTGCTGGTCCCAGCGGACCGCTGCCTCCGCAATCTCCCGGGCACTCTCGGGGTCGCTCCGGTAGAGGCTCTCGAGCAGGTCCTCCCAGAACACGACGCCCCAGCCATACGTCACCCCCGCCGGATTGCGCTCGAGGAGGGTGATGTCATGTCCCCTGTTGGCCAGCTTCGCCAGGATTGCGAAGTACAGCCCCGCCGGGCCCCCGCCGACACAAACGATTCTCATCCAGCCCTCCCGCCGCCAGCGCCCGGATACACCCCTGGCTGCGTCCATCTTGGGGACTGGCACCCCGCCGGGTTAGAGCACTCGGGGGTGATGCGAGTGCTCTGCTCCGCACGACGTCCGGCTCGCGCTACGGACTCACTTCGACGGCTGCTCCCAGGGGAGGACGACGGTGAACTCCGTGTACTCCCCCTCGTGGGTGGAGACGCGGATGTCACCCTGGTGCTTGCGCACCACGATGTCGTAGCAGATGGCCAGCCCCAGCCCGGTCCCATCCCCCGGTGGCTTGGTGGTGAAGAAGGGCTGGAAGATCTTGTCCAGGTGCTCCTTCGCGATGCCCTGACCGTTGTCCCGGATGACCACCTCGAGGGCCCGCTCCTGGCGCACCGTGCGCACCCAGACGTGCGGCTCGTAGCCGGCGCCCCGCTGCTGGCGCTTTTTCGAAATCGTGTAGCAGGCGTTCTCCAGGATGTTGATGAAGACGCGGTTCAGCTCCTGCGGTAGCACCGTCAGGGACTCCAGCGTGGCGTCGTAGTCCTCCGTGAGGACAATCCCGGTGGAGGGCTCCCGGGCCTTGATGGATTGGCGCGCGAGCTCGACCGATTGATTCACCAGGTGATTCACGTCCGTTGCCACGCGCCGCTCGCTGGAGGGCTGCGCGTGCATCAACATGCTGTTGACGATGCCGTTGGCCCGCTTGCCGTGCTGCTCGATGTGCGCCGCGTTGCTCGTCAAATCCCCGAGCACCTCCTGGATGTACGCCAGCCGGTTGGGGGCGGGATTCTCCAGCCAGACAGCAATCTCCCCGGCCAGCTCCTCGGCCTGGTTCTTCGCGAGCACGGCGAAGTTGTTGATGAAGTTCAACGGATTGCGCATCTCGTGCGCGATGCCCGCCGTGAGCGTCCCCAGGGACGCCATCTTCTCCCGGAGGACGAGCCGCTCCTGCGTCTCGCGCAACTGCCCGAGCGTCTGCTGCAGCTCCTGGTTCTTCTCCGACAGCTCGCGGGTGCGCAGTGCGACCTTGTCCTCCAGCGTGCGGCTGTAGACCTCCAGCTCCTTGTTCGCGACCTCCACCTGCCGCAGCAGCCGGGCATTGTCGATGGCGATGGCCATGCCCGAGGAGAGCAGGTTCAGCAGGGCCAGGCGCTCGCTGTTGAAGGCGCCGACGACCCGGTTGTTCTCCAGGTAGAGGATGGCGGACGGCCGCCCCTGGTTGATGAGGGGCATGCAGAGGATGGACTTGGGCGCGTGATGGCGCACGTACGGCTCGTGGGCGTACCGGTCGTCCTCCGAAGCATTGTCGGTGACCTGGGGCCCGCCTAGGTGCGCCACCAGGTTGACGATGGACGGCAGCACGCCGTCACTGGCGGCGACGGGAACCGACTGCAGCACGCGCGGCTCCGCGCCGTCCACGGAGGCCTCCGCCTCGATGAAGAGCCCGTCCTGCTTCTGCAGCAGGAGGCAGGCCCGCTGCGCGCCCGCGTTTTCGATGACGGTGGTCAGCAGCTTGGCCAGCAGCCGGTCCAGGGCAATCTCGCCGTACAGCGCCTGCGAGGCCTTGAGCACGCTGAGGACGTCCAGCGCGCCGGCGGACTCGAGCTGCTGGGTGGTGGTGCCCCGCGGGCCGCTGCGCACGGGCACGACGCGGAGCGCCGCGCGGGAGAGCTCCTGCGGGAAGCGCGTCGCGAGCTGCTGCACCTTCGCCTGCGCCCCCCACTGCTGCCAGGCGTAGTGCGCGTCGCGCAGGTAGTTGCGGGCCAGGTGCGCGTGGCCCTGCTCCTGGTGGAACCGGGCCGCCAGCTCGTGCGCCAGGGCCTCCTCCTGGATGAAGCCGTGACGCTGCGCCAGGCGGATGGCCTTGTCGTAGCGCTCCCGCGCCTCGCCCGGCTGACCCAGCGCCCGGGCGCGCTCCGCCTCCACCAGCAGCACCTTGTGCGTGTAGTTGTGCGGCGCGGTCCGCTCGCGCACGCGGAGCTGCTCCAGGTCGGCGTCCGCCCGCTCCAGGAGGCCCGCGGCACCCTCGCCCTTCAGCTCCACGTAGCGCGCCAGGCAGGCCAGGGCGTCGTAGAAATGGAGGCCCGCCAGCGACACCATGGAGGTGATGCCCGGGGCATTCTTCAGCCCCTCGTGCCCGTGCGCGACTGCCTGCTCCATGTTCCCGAAGAGGTAGTGGAGGAAGAGCTTGCTCGTGTGCAGGAACGCCAGCTCGGTGACGTTGTGGGTCGCCTCGTAGAAGGGCAGCTTCTCCCGCTCGTCGTACACCTCGCTCACCAGCATGCAGGGGTCCGCGCTCACGCCCATCAGGTTGCGGACCGTCTGCCAGTGGATGTCGTTGGTCTCCTGGGGCAGCTCCTGCTTGAGGTGGCGGATGGTGCGGCTGTACGTCGCCCCCTCCGCGGCGACCGCGGTCAGCTCGCGGCCACTCCAGAAGGACATGCCCAGCGCGCCGATGAGGCTCAGCGCCGCGAACTCGTGGTCGCCGCTCTCCAGCCCGTGCCGGTAGCTCTCCAGGCACGGGTCGACGCCGTCGCGGAAGTCGTCCCGCCAGTGGCGCACGAAGAAGTTGAACATGAACTGCGTGCTCGAGCGGTCCCTGCCATGGAAGCGGTCCGCCAGGCGCGGCGCCAGCGTGCCGAAGCGGTAGCCGGAGGCGACGTCGCCATTCGTGCACAGGATGAAGCCATAGGCGGCGAACGCGCGCGGCGAGCTGCTCGCGGTGACGCCATGGGTGAGGGACAGATGCACCTGGTTGAAGACGACGAGCAGGAACACCAGGGGGCTGGAGTTGAAGGCCGGGATGTAGAGCCGTGCCATGATTTCCATGGCGGCCCGCTTCTCCGGGTCGGTCATCTCCGGCAGGTCGATGAAGCCGTCGATGTCCCGCCCGGCCCACGCCGCCGCGGCCGCGCCGCCCGGCCCCCCGAGGTCCGCCGGCACCGGTGACTCGGGGATGTGGACGCCGAACTGCGCCAGCGCGCGGAGCCCGGCCTTCACGCCCTCGAGGAGCTGCTTGCGCGCCGCGTGGGACTGGATCTCCGTCTTGAAGCTGCGCAGCTTGTCCAGCAGCGTCCTGGCGAAGAGGAGCACCACCTCGATGCGCCGCCCCGTCTCCGCGTACTCGCCCATGAGGCAGGCCGTCTCGGCGGCCTCGTCGAAGAGGTCCAGGCTGAGCGTGTACTGACGGGTCCAGGCCGCGCGGACCTGCTCGGCCGAGGGCCCCACGTCGTCCCGGGGAACCTCCGGCTCGGTCAGCAACCACAGGCCGGTGCGCAGGTAGCGCAGCGCCGGTCCATAGGCCGCGGAGGCCTTGGCCTTGCGTCCGGCCAGCAGGTACAGCCGGGCCAGGGCGTCCCGCTCGGCGCGGTCCAGCGCGAACACCAGGCCATGGTCCAGCTGGTGGACGATGTCGAAGACCTTCTGGCCCAGCTCCGCTTCCGGCGTGCTCTCACGCAGCAGCCGGCCCAGCCTCCAGTGGACGCGGCGCCGCTCGTCGTCGGCGATGAGCGAATAGGCCGCCTGCTGGACGCGGTCGTGCGCGAACCGGTACCGCACGTCCACCGTGTCGAGCAGCCCCTGCATGTCCAGGCCGGTCAGCTTGTAGGTGTCGTCGACCGGGAGGATGAGCCCCTCGGCGAGCGCGTCCCAGAGGTCCGCGGCGGCCTGCCGGGGCGGCTTCTCCAGGAGGAGCGCCAGGGTCCGCAGGTCGAACACCCCGCCCATGCACGAGGCAATCTGCAGCGCCTGGCGGCAGGCCGCGCCGAGCCGGCGCACCTTGCCCGCCATGAAGTCCACGACGTTGTCCGTCACGTCGCGCGCGGAGATCTGCTCCAGGTCCCACTGCCAGCCGCCGCGCTGGAAGTCGAAGCGCACGAGCGACTCGGCGGCCAGGAGCTTCAGGAATTCGCCCAGGAAGAACGGGTTGCCCCCCGTCTTCGCATGCGCCAGCGCGGCCAGGGGCCGCACCTCTCCGGGCTCGCGCGAGAGCGCGTCCGAGACGAGCTGGAGGACGTTCGCCTCCGTCAACGGCTGCAGCGCCAGCCCGCCCACCGTCACGCCGGCCTTCTTCAGCCGCTCCAGGGCCAGCATGAGCGGGTGGGCCTCGCCCACCTCGTTGTCCCGGTACGCGCCGATGAGGAGCAGCTGCGGGCGCTCCAGGCCCGTCATGAGGGCGTGGAGCAGGTCCAGCGAGGCGCCGTCCACCCACTGGAGGTCGTCCACGAAGAGGACCAGCGGGTGCTCGCGCCGGGCGAACACCTGGATGAAGCCCTGGAAGACGCGGTGGAAGCGGTGCCGCGCCTCGCTCGGCTCCACCTCGACGAGCGGCGGCTGCTCGCCCAGGATGACCTCCGCCTCGGGGATGACGTCGGTGATGACGCGCGCGTTGGGCCCCAGCGCCTCGACGAGCCGGACGCGCCAGGCGGAGAGCACCTCTTCATCCTCCGAGAGCAGCTGCCGGACCAGCCCGCGGAACGCCTGGATGAGCGGCGCGTAGGGCTCGTCGCGCTGGAGCTGGTCGAACTTGCCGGAGATGAAGGAGCCGCGCTGCCGGGTGATGGGCCGGTGGATTTCCCGCACCAGGGCCGACTTGCCCACGCCCGAGTACCCGGAGATGAGCAGCACCTCGCTGCCGCCGTCCGCCACGCGCTGGAAGGCCTCGTGGAGCAGCTGCTGCTCGTGCCCGCGGCCGTAGAGCTTCTGCGGAAGCTGGAACCGGTCCGACGCGTCCTCGCGGCCCAGCGGGAAGGCGTCGGTCCGTCCCTCGGCGCGCCGCCGCCGATATTGCTCCAGGTCATGCAGCAGGCCGTGCGCGGACAGGTAGCGGTCCTCGGCGTTCTTGGCCAGCAGCCGCATCAGGATGTCGGAGAGCGGGCGGTCCACGCCCTCGCGCACCTCGTGGGGAGGCAGCGGCTGGCGGGCGAGGTGGGAGTGCACCAGCTCCAGCGGGTCGAGGCTGGAGAACGGGAGCTGCCCCGTCACCAGCTCGTAGAGCGTGACGCCCAGGGAGTAGAAGTCCGTGCGGTAGTCCACCGCCCGGTTCATGCGGCCGGTCTGCTCCGGCGACATGTACGGGAGCGTGCCCTCGCGCCTCCGGGGAGGCATCGCGGCGGCGCTCTCGCGCGTCAGCACGGACGAGATGCCGAAGTCGATGAGCTTGAGCTGCCCGGTGGTGGGGTTGAAGACGATGTTGGAGGGGTTGACGTCCTTGTGGATGACGTGCCGCGCGTGCAGGCGGCCCAGGATGGCGGTGAGGGAGCAGGCCAGGCCCAGCAGCTCGTCGAGCGTGAAGCGCCGCTGGCGCGACAGCTGCGCCAGCGAGGTGCCCCCGAAGTCCTCCAGCACCATGGACCAGCGCTGCTGCTCGTTGAGCAGGGCATGGGCGTGGATGACGCCCTCCACGTCGGCCAGGCCGCGCGTGGTCTCATACTCGCGCCGGAACCAGGCAATCCTCTCCGGTGAGGGGTACGCGGGACCGAGCAGCTTGAGCACGACGGACCGCCCGTCCTGCTCGCCGCGTGCGCGGTAGACGCGTGAGTTGCTGCTCTCGTGCAGCATGTCGAGGAGCTGGTAGCCGGAGATGTTCGCCATGGCCTTGTCCGTTCGAAGGGGCGGTGACCGCTACCGCCACAGGGGCATCGCCCACTGCCGGGTGGGGGTTTGTTTGAGCGAGTCGAGCGCCAGGGCCCAGATGAAGTCCGCCTTGCTGGCCTGCTCCCCGGCTTGGGAGCCGTGACAGCCCATGCAGCTATCCGACTGTGAGTAGGGTTCCAGCGTCACGTTGGCCACGCTCGTCGTGGGTGAGGGCTGGCCGCCCAGCAACCACTGGATGTTGACCATCTCATAGTGGTCCCACGGGGAAGGCAGGGCCGCCTGGGCCTCCCTGTTCACCGTCGGCACGCCGAACGAGGGGATGGCCGTGGTCCGGCACAGCATCACCGGGATGCGCTTGTCCTGGGGCGGCAGCGGCGTCTCCGCGGGAAGCGTCTGCGGCTCGTGGCTGAAGCCCTGGGGCTTGTTGAAGCCGAACTGGGTCTGCCCGCACACCTGCGCGTTGTCGCGGTGCTCGAACGTGGCCCACACCCACTGGTTCTGCCCGCGCTCGGGCGCGAAGATGTAGCTGTTCTTGTAGATGACGTGCAGGCCCAGCAGGACCATCGTCTCCTGGCGGCACACGGCGGTGTAGGGCTTGCGCGCCCCCTCGTAGTCGATCACGAGGACGTCGCGGGTGTGGTACCGGTCCTTCTCGTCGTCTTTCTGCAGCTTGCGCCAGGACGCCTTCACCGCGATGGAGCCGATGGCGCCTTCACTGCCCGCCGGGAACTCGAAGGAGGTGGGCGTCTTCACGCACCCCGCGCCCACTCCGCTCCGGGCACAGTCGTAGAGCTCCCGGCTGAAGTGGGTGCCGTAGCGGAGGTACTCGCGAGCGGAGTCGATGAGGGGACCCGTCAGGATGGGCGCCCCGCCGTCCGGCCCCTGCTTCACGAGGTTGATCTTGTCCTGCAGGATGCCGCCGTACTGCGGGTAGAGCGTGGGCCAGTTCTCCGCGGTGACCTCCAGTCGCTTGCCCTCCCGGGTCTGCAACACCTTGCAGGGGGGCCTGGCCACCGCGTAGCTGTTCCATTCGGAAGCAGGGCCCAGCTTGGGGTCTATCTCCCAGTCCGCCTTCCACGTCTCCCAGACGCGGGGAACGCCGGTCCGGGCCATCGCGGAGGAGTCCTGGGGATTGGCGGCCACGCCCCGTCCCGCCTGCGGGTCCGCCGGCCAGTTGACCGCGATGAAGCTCTTCCACATCAGCTGGCTGAGCTGGGCGATGGACAGGCAGTCCTTTCGGGGAAAGGGAATGACTCCGTCCAGCGGCTGCAGGGGGATGGCACACGGGTCGACGATGGCCTCCCCGCCGCTGCCCGCATCCTCGTGGCCGGCATCCGCTTGCGCCGCGTTCACTCCGGCCTGGGCCACCCCGGAGTCCGTGGCGTCCCCCGTGGCGGGCTCGGGCGTGCAGGCAACGACTCCCGCCAGCAGTGCCGCGAGGAACAAAAAGGTGACTCCGTTCCATCTCGTCATGGTTCCTCCCCCACTCGGGGAATGGAGAGCATTCCCCGTACGAAGCCGCAGAGCGCGTCGCTGTCCCAGGCCCCCATCCAGAAGGCGAGGGGCCAGTCCCTGTCCAGCGCGGGCTCGAAGCCGAGGCGGCGCTCGGGGTCCACGAGCGTGGCCGGGCCTCGGACATCGAAGCGATAGTCGTTGTAGACGGTGAGCGTCACCACCTGGAGCCGCTCGCGGCCGGCGATGGACAGCTCAGAGATTCGCTTCTCCAGGGCCGCCCGCGCCGTGGCGTCGCGCTCCTCGCGCAGGTCCGCCTCCAGCAGGGCCTTGC
Source organism: Pyxidicoccus caerfyrddinensis (assembly GCF_010894405.1). GTDB lineage: Bacteria > Myxococcota > Myxococcia > Myxococcales > Myxococcaceae > Myxococcus > Myxococcus caerfyrddinensis. The sequence goes on along the minus strand of NZ_JAAIYA010000025.1, from coordinate 3,271 downwards.
GCTGCCGCCGGTACGCGCCGGGGTCTCGGATGCCCGTCGCGTCTGCAATCTTCAAGAGGTCGACGGTGAGCGGAATATGCGAGCCGCGCCGCTCGAGGGCCGCGGACGGGACGTGGTGGAGCTTGCGACCCGGGTCGGGCGGGTACAGCACGTCCTCGCGCTCCACGCGGAGTCCGGCGCCGGCGATGCGCAGGTGGAAGGGGACGATGGGGCCCTGGCTGGAATCGCGCAGGACGTAGTTGCGCGACTCGAACTTGGGCTCGCCCAGCAGTTCCACGGGGGCGCCGACCAGGGGATGCCCATCCACGGGCCGCCCGTCCACGGAGACGGTGCGCACGAAGACGCCCACCTCGGGCGCGTGCGAGCGCGGGGCGACGGGGCGGTGGAAGCGGAGGACGCGGTCGAGGTCCGGCTCACCGGGCATCGCGAAGGTGAAGCCGCTCGCGCCGCGGGGCTCGTCCGACGGGTCCGGGTCGGTGGCGAGCCGGCACTGGAACCAGCCCTCGAAGTCGATGGCCAGCATCTCAGAGGCCCCTCTTCAGCAGGTGCTGCAGGGAGTCGCGGTCCAGGTGCAGGGACTGCTCGAAGTTCCGGGCGATGCGCTCCAGGTTCTCCTGGAGCATGGTGAGTCGCGGCTGGATGGCCGTGGCCCAGGGCTCCTGCGCGGACTGGAGCTCCGCGCACAGCCGGGCGCAGGCGCTGGCGTGGTCCAGGAGCCGCTCGTGCAGGAGCACCCAGGCGCCGCGCTTGAAGGGCTGCAGCGGCAGGCCGAAGGTGGCCCCGAAGGGAGCGCCCGCCGTGGGCGCGTCGGTGCCCTCCTCCAGGGGCATGCGGGTCAGCAGCTCGCCCAGGGGACGGATGACGGCCGTCATCAGCGGGAAGAAGGCGGTGCGGGTGAGTGTCTCCGCCTCGGCGTCCGTCTCGCTGGAGCGCCCGTAGAGCCGGGTCAGCATGAGGACCATGGTTTCGTGCGCGGCGCTGAACAGCCCGGCGGCGGCGCGGGTGCGCGGGTGGCGGATGAGGGAGACCGGGTCGGCGGAGTCCTCCAGCGCGCGCAGGCGGGGGTTGGGGGCCACCGGCCGCGCCGGCGAGAAGCCCGGGGATGCGCGCTTGCACTCGGCCAGCTCGCGCTGCATGGCCACCACGCGCGCGTGGTGGTCGTGCTCGCGGATGGAGTCGACCAGCGCCAGGGCGGAGCGCAGGTCGTGGGCCTTGGACAGGTCCACGTCGAACTGCCCCGGGCGGATGCGCAGCTCCGGGTTGCCCACCTGGTGCTCCAGCGGCCCGATGAAGAGCCGGGGATTGGCGCGGTCCGCGCGCTCCAGCGCCTGGCGGATGGCGGCGTAGAGGGTGCCGATGCCGCCTTCCGGGGACAGCTTGCCGTCGGTGGGCTGGTGCAGGCGCTCGTAGCAGGCGAAGCGCTCCAGCGCCTCCTCCGAGAAGGGCAGGAGCTGGAGCGTGGGGTACGGCGGGCAATAGGTCGTGGGATGGGGGAAGCCGGTGTCGAGGAAGCGCGGCGCCCCGCCGATGGCAATCAGCAGGTTGCACACCATGCCGTGGTGGGCCATCTCCTGGCGGGCCATGCTCAGGAGCTCGGTCTTCCACCCACGGATGCGCTCCAGCCCCGGCCAGTCGACGCCGCCCTCCTCCGGGTGCGTCTTCAGGGAGAAGGCCGCGAAGAGGTACTGGCAGGTGAGGCTGTGCTCGAGCCACGCCGCGTCCGAGAGGGCCGCTATCAAGGGCTCACGAAGTTGCATGGTCCCTCGGGTGCACGGGCGTGGCTCTCACGGCGGCTCAGCAGCAGAACCTGAACTGGTTCTGGAACGTGGTGGAGATCTTGTTCACGGCGGTCGAGAAGGCCTCATCCTTCGTCGGGTTGGCGAGGATTTGCTGGATGGCCTCCCGCTCGCCGTAGGCGTTGTGCTGCAGGTGGGCCACGAGGATCTGCTGCCGTTGTTCCTGAGTCCCGTCGCGCAGGCTCTGGAGCAGGGCCGCGTCCTGGGTCAGCGTGTAGAGGAAGTTGAAGAACTCGGTCGTCACCCACGGCTGGATGGCCTGCCGGTCTCCGAAGGGCTCCTCGGCGGGTGTTCCCACCAGCACCTGCTTCGAGCCGTTGATGATCTGCTGGATGAAGGTGTTGAAGTTGTTGCCCTGCTCGTACTTCAGCAGGTTGAACCCCGGGCTTCCGTTGGGATAGGGCACGTCGAAGCGGTCGAGCAGGGACTGGCGCTTGGTCGTGCACTCGCATTTCTCGAGGCTCGTCGGGTCCTCCTCCTCGAGGGAGTTGAGCAACTGGTAGAGCCCGGGCACGACGGTATTGTCTGGCATCGCTTGACCTCACGGTCCTGGCTTGGGGGTGGAAAAACGCGCGCCAGGATACCGCCAAACCACCGTTACCCGCTGGATGGGGTCGCGCGCCGCGCCCTTAAGCAAGCCATGGGCCAGCAAGCCGGGGCTTCGGTCAGGCCCACGGAGCGCCTCGGTGCGCGTCCCGAAGTCCCAGGGGGAATGCAGGCCCCCTGGCGTCCGGCATGTGTCGCCGCGTGACGCACGCGCGTCACGGTGGAACGCGCGCGCGTTCGCGCGGGACGCGGCCTTGAGGGGTGAGGTCGGCCCCCTCCGAGCCGGCGCGTCGCCTCCAGCGACCTTGCCCGAGCCCCGAGGGCGTGCTGAAAAGCCCGGCCCACAGCCCTGGACATGGGGCGCGGAGGTCCGTGGTGGAGATCGAGAAGCCGTACCTTCTGTTTCTGGGTGACGTTCCCGACCAGCTCGCCGCCAAGACGGCGCACGGCATCGTCGACTGGCGGCCCGACTGGTGTGTGGGTCAGCTCCGGCTGGAGGGCTGCAAGGCGGACTGCGGCCTCGCGGACCTGGACATCGCCCAGGCGAAGGCGAAGGGCGCGAAGACGCTCATCGTCGGCGTGGCCAACGCGGGCGGCGTGCTGCCGGAGCACTGGATTGGCAAGCTGGTGGAGGCGCTCGACGCGGGAATGGACATCGCCACCGGGCTGCACAAGCGGCTGAGCGCGTTCCCCGCCATCGCCGCGGCGGCCGCGCGCAATGGCCGCAAGCTGCACGACGTGCGCATCCCCGACATGGACTTCGCCACCGGCAAGGGCTCGAAGCGCCCCGGCCTGCGGCTCTTGACGGTGGGCACGGACTGCTCGGTGGGCAAGAAGTACACGGTGCTCGCGCTGGAGAAGGAGATGCGCGCGCGCGGCCTGAAGGCGGACTTCCGCGCCACCGGGCAGACGGGCATCTTCATCTCCGG
>NZ_JAAIYA010000024.1:145975-195885 GCF_010894405.1 Pyxidicoccus caerfyrddinensis | reverse complement strand
ACGAGGACACCTTCTGCCGGGAGGTGGACTGGGCCTTCTTCTGCAAGCACGGCGCGGACGGCGTCACCTTCCGCGAGGCCTTCTTCACCTTCTGGGATGCGCTGACGAACTGGGCGCTGGGGCTGCCCGGCCCTTTCGCCTTCGCTTTCCTACATCGGCATCCGGACGTCGAAGGGCAGCCGGCGCCCGGCAGTGCGGCGCGGGCGCTGGTGCGCGAAGTGCTCCTGAAGGGAGAGCAGGACGGGGCGCTGGTGCGCGGCTGCGCCCGGGTGGGCGAAGCCCTGGTGTGGGGCACGCTGGCGGAGTGGGTGCGCGTGCTGACGGAGAGAAATGAGGAGGTGTACCGCGAGGAGCTCCGCGAGTCGGCCGAGGCGCTCTGGCGCGCGCTGGCGAAGCCGGAGGACTCAGGCGGCTCCCACGGGGGCGGCACTCCTCCTGGTGCCGCTCAGCGAGAGTCTCCGACGACGGAGGACGACTCCGACGAGCCACGTGACGGTGGCATCTCTCCTGGTGTCGCTCGGCGAGAGTCACCGACGACGGAGGACGACTCCGACGAGCCACGCCATGGCGGCATCTCTCCTGGTGCCGAGCAGCAAGAGCCGCGGGTGCCGGTGGACGATTCCAACAGGCTTCGTGGGAGCGGTACTTCGCGTGGCGTCGCACGGCCAGAACCACGGACGTCGGCGGAGTGCTCCGTCGTCTACCTCGAGGGCGGTACTCCTCTTCCTGGAGCACCCGGCCCGAACCCTCGGTGCCGCCAACGCGCACGCCAACCCCGGCTTCGTGCCGTGGGAATGGCCAGCAACAGTCCTACGCGCCATTCGAGTCCACCGAGACCTGAGCAAAGCGCTCAGCCTGGATGGCGATTGGCGAACCTGGGCGAACCCTTCCTTCGACCATGGTCGGGCTATGGCGGGCGCCTCGCCAGCACGGGCCTGGACGGACGTGTGCCATTTTCTTCCCGCGTCCTGAATGAGCCGGCTTTTCGGGAGGCGCGGCGTAACTTCTGGTCGCCTCCCGGGTTGAATCCTCTGCCATGCGTCTTCTGCCCCTCTGGCCCATGGTGGCCGCCCTGCTCTCGTGTGCGAGCAGTTCCCACCCGCCAGTCGTATCTCCCTCCGGACCGCCCCCCTTCGACGAGGCGCGTGCGGTGCACGTCCTCCGCCGCCTAGCCTTCGGACCTTCCGCCAGGGAGATGAGCGAGGTGCGGCGGCTGGGCGTGGAGGGCTGGGTGGAGGCGCAGTTGGCCCGCTCGGGCTCAAAGCCGTCGCCGGAGCTGGAGGCGAAGCTGCAAGCGCTCCCCACGCTGACGATGTCGATGGCCGACCTCGCGCGTGACTTCCCGCCGAAGAAGCAGCGGGAGCAGGCGCTGCTGGACGGGCGCGAGCTGCAGCGTCCCGCGCTCATCGTCTACGACCTGTCCGCCGCCAAGGTGCTGCGCGCGGTGGAGAGCCCGGGCCAGCTCGAAGAGGTGCTGGTGGACTTCTGGTTCAACCACTTCAACGTGTCGGCGGAGAAGGGTGCGGCGCGGTGGATGGTGACGTCCTACGAGCGCGACGCCATCCGCCCGCATGTCTTCGGCCGCTTCCGAGACTTGCTCGGAGCGACGGCCCGTCACCCGGCGATGCTCTTCTACCTGGACAACTGGCGGAGCACCCGCGACGGCATGCCGAGGCTCCTGCGCCGGGATGCGCAGTCCGCGGTGGCGAACGCGGACATGCCCGGGGACGAGCCGGACGAAGAGGAGGATCCCCGGCCCGGCCTCAATGAGAACTACGCGCGCGAGCTGCTCGAGCTGCACACGCTGGGCGTGGACGGCGGCTACACGCAGCAGGACGTCCGCGAGGTGGCGCGCTGCTTCACCGGCTGGAGCATCCGCCGGCCGCGTCGCGAGCCTGAGTTCATCTTCCGCCGCAGGGCGCATGACCCGGACGAGAAGCGTGTGCTCGGGCAGCGCATTGCCTCGGGAGGAAACCTGGAGGACGGCGAGCAGGTGTTGGATTTGCTTGCGCGTCACCCCGCCACCGCGCGGCACCTCGCGACGAAGCTGGCGCGGCGGTTCGTCTCGGACACGCCACCGCCCGCGCTGGTGGAGCGGGTGGCGAAGGCGTTCCTCGACTCGGATGGAGATTTGCGCACGGTGTACCGCGCGCTCTTCCAGTCGCCGGAGTTCTGGGCGCACGAGGCGCGAGGGGCCAAGGTGAAGACGCCCTTCGAGTTCGTGGTGTCGGCGCTGCGGGCCACGGGGGCGGAGGTGACGGTGCGGCCGAGGCTCGTGCAGTCCCTGGCCCGGATGGGCGAGCCGCTCTACCGCGCGCCCGCGCCCACGGGCTTCCCGGAAGTCGCCGCGCCCTGGGTGAACAGCGGCGCGTTGGTGGCCCGGCTCAACTTCAGCCTGGAGCTGGTCTCCGGGAGGCTGCCGGGGACTCGCGTGGCGCTGGCGCAACTGGCCACGACGCCGGCCGCCCGCACGGCGGAAGACACCGTCGATGCGCTCGGCCACTCGCTGCTGGGAGCGCCGCCCTCGGCGGAGACGCGGGCCACCATCCTCGCCGCGCTGTCGAAGCGGGCCGAGGCCGCCAGCGCCGAGGGCGAGCCGGGCCCGGTGGACGTTCCTCTCATCGCCGGGCTGCTGCTCGGCTCGCCGGAGTTCCAGAAGCAATGAGCCCGCGACTTCTCCTGGTTGCTGCTCGGCTCGCCGGAGCTCCAGAAACAATGAGCGCGCGACTTCTCCTGGCTGCTGCTCGGCTCGACGGAGCTCCAGAAGAATGAGCGCGCGACGCCCCTTTCGCCCCTTCGCCGGGCTCTTGCTCCGTGTGCCAGAGGTCACGAACCCATGAGCTCCTTGCTCTCTCGCCGCCACCTGCTGCGCTCCCTGGGAGTCTCGGGCGCGGGCCTCGTGCTCGCTCCGGGCTTCCTGGGCCGCGCGCTGGCCGCCAGTGCGAACGTGCCCGCTCGCCGTGCGCTGGTGACGGTCTTCCTGCGCGGTGGCGTGGACGGCCTGTCCCTGGTGCCACCGGTGGAGGACGCGGCGTACCACCGTGCGCGCCCCTCGCTGGCGCTGAAGTCGCCGGGCAGCGGCCCGGATGCCGCGCTGAAACTGGACGGGCGCTTCGGCCTGCACCCGAAGCTGGAGCCCCTGCTCCCGCTGTGGCGCGAAGGGCGACTGGCGGTGCTGCACGGGGTGGGGCTGCCGGAGCCGGTGCGCTCGCACTTCGATGCGCAGGACTTCGTGGAGTCGGGCACGCCAGGGCGCAAGTCCACTCCGGACGGTTGGCTCAACCGCGCGCTGGAGGATGAGGAGACAAGCGCCGCGCTGCGCGCGGTGGCTCTCCAGCCCACGCTGCCCCGGGCGCTGTTCGGGAGCTCGGGCGCGCTGGCCATGGGACGCCTGGAGGAGTTCCGGCTCCGCGGAGGCAGGCGCGGCGAGGAGGCCGCCAGTGGCTTCAGCGCGCTCTACGCTGGCGCCGTGGATGAAGCCCTGCGCACCACGGGGCAGGGCGCCTTCGAGGCGCTGTCGCGGCTGGACGAGGAGCGCCTGTCACGGCTGGCTCCGGCCTCGACGGTGGAGTACCCCAAAGGCCCGCTGGGGCAGCGGCTGCGAGACATCGCGAGGCTCCTCCGGGGCGACGTGGGGGTGGAGGTCGCCGCCACGGAGATGGGCGGCTGGGACACGCACGCGGCGCAGGGCGCGGCGGCGGGCGTCTTCGCCAACCGGTGCCAGGAATTGGCGGGTGCGCTGTCGGCCTTCGCGGCGGACCTGGGGCCGAAGCTGGAGCAGGTGACCGTGGTGGTGCTCACGGAGTTCGGCCGCACGGTGCGGGAGAACGGCAGCCGGGGCACGGACCATGGCGTGGGCAGCGCCATGCTGGTGCTCGGCGGCGGCGTGCGGGGCGGGAAGGTGTACGGCCGCTTCGACTCGCTGGCACCGGAGCACCTGCAGGACGGGCGCGACGTGCCCTCGTGGACGGACGTGCGCGCGCCGCTCGCGGAGGCGCTGCGCGCGTGCCGCCCTGGAGTGGACCTGGCGAAGGTGTTCCCAGGCTTCACTCCGCCCCCGCCGCTGGGGCTGTTCGCGGCGTAGGGCTCACCGCACGTCGACGGTGCCGATGGGGTCATTGGAGATGAAGACGCCATTGCTGCTGCCGTCGGAGTACTCGGCGAAGAGGTTGTAGCGGCCCGGAGCGAACTGCGCGGCGTTGATGCCGAAGAGTTGCTCGTTCACCACGCAGTTGCCGTTGGCGGACTGGGACGTGAAGGCCGCCACCTGGGAGCCGTCTTGTCGCTTGAAGCGGAAGACGGTGGAGCTGCCCGGCCGCATGCCCGCGGCGGCGAGCAGCAGGTTCTGCCCCCGGTTCACGAAGACCTGGCCTGCCGGGTAGTTGAAGAAGGCGTGGCTGTAGTCGCCGCAGCTGCTGCTCCCGGGGCGGAAGCTGTTCGCGACATTGGTGCCCGCGACACCCCGGCGCAGGCCAATCTGGTCCGGCGCGTCCACGTTGAAGTTCACATCCACGCACGAGCCATCGCAGCCCGGCCTGCCCCGGCCCGAGGTGAAGGTGTTGAAGTTCAGCGTGTTGTGGTGGCTCGGGTTGACGAGCGACTGGAAGGAGCTGCGCACCTGGCCGGCGAACTCGGCGGTGCCGGCGCCGATGAGGCGGTTGTTCTCGAAGGTGCCGTACTGGACGCCACACACCAGGTCCAGTCCGGAGCCACCCTGCTGGCCATTGGCCCCGCCGAAGTCGCGGGCGTCATTGTTGCGGACCACGAGGTTGCGCAGCGGCAACTCGTCCTGCACGTCCGTGCGGCCGCACGCCTGGAGCTTGATGGCGCGTCCCGGTGAGCAGTCCGGGCAGTTGATGTTGGCCGCCCCCACCAGCGTGTTGCCCGTCACGCTGGTCCCGCTGGAGTCCCCCGTGAAGCCGAAGGCCGGGCTGAAGTTGGAGACGGAGACCTGGAAGGAGACGCGCTCGACGACGTTGCTATCGATGCGCGTGCTTGCCGAGTTCTCGATGGCGATTCCGTTCTTCCCCGCCGAGGCGGTGCCAGGGTCCGCGGTGAAGCCGACGTCGCGGATGTCATTGCCCCGGATGAGGCCTCGCGCGGAGTTGGTGAACTGGAGGCCGCCGCCGTTGGCCCAGCCGCTGGTGTAGTCGGGCGCGCCGAACTGCGAGCCCCGGAGGCGCAGGTTGAGCACCTGCACGTCGTCCGATTTGTCGACCATGATGGCGTAGGCGCCCTTGTGGCCGCAGTCTCGGCGAAGCTCCTGCAGGTTGAGGCGGAAGTCGCGCAGCACCGCGCCCGGCGCGCGCGTCACGGTGATGATGGGCTGGTATTGCCCGGACAGCACGAAGGGCGAGCTCTGGCCGCAGGTGTACGTGGGCCTGAGGACCGTCGACGCGCCCGCGCCCGAGAGCCGCACGCCCGGAGCGCGGGGGAAGACGAGGGGGCGTGACAGGCGGAAGACACCCTCGCCCAGCGTGGCGCGCCCGGTGTTCGCCAGACAGGCATTGAGCGTGGGCGCGTCGTCTCCGCCGCTGGGGGTGAGCGCGTCACAGCTCTGCTGCGCGCGCGCGGTGTCTGGCAGGAGGAAGAGCAACGCGAGGGCCGCGACGACGAGGCCCGCGGGGTGGAACGTGGAATGCGACATGGGTGAGACCTCCGGTGCATGGGGACTTCGATGGCCGGGCCACCAAAGCGGCTACGCGAGGACTTCCGGAGGCGGATGCGGGAGGGCCCCGCACGCACGGGCCTGGATGAGGCAGACTGGGGCCTTCATGCTCCGGCTCCGCCGCATGCTCACCCTCCTGCTCTCCGTCTTCGCGACTCTCTACGTGGTGCTGTGCGTGGCCGCCTTCGCGCTCCAGCGCCCCATGCTCTTCCCCGCGCCCCGGGCAGCCATCGACCTCCCGAAGAGCCAGGGGTTCGGCCGGCTGCCACTGAGCGGCGACCTCTACGTGGACACGTACCATCTGCCCGCGCCTCCCGGGGCGCCGACGGTGGTGCACTTCCATGGCAACGGCGAGCAGCTCCTGGACCAGCTGGACCTCGGCGCCAGGATGCACACGTGGGGCCTGGGCTTCCTCGCCGTCGAGTACCCCGGCTATGGCGCCTCGCCCGGCAGCCCCACCGAGGACGGCATCTACGCCGCGGCGGACGCGGCGCTCGCCTGGCTGCGGGCCCAGGGCGTGCCGCCGGAGCGCACGGTGCTCAGCGGCCGAAGCCTCGGCACCGGCGTGGCGGTGGAGATGGCGCGGCGGGGATACGGCTCGCGGGTGATGCTCGTGTCGCCCTACACCTCCATCCCGGCCATGGCGGGCCTGAGCTTCCCCTTCCTGCCCACCCGGCTGCTGGTGAGGGACCGCTTCGACACCTTCTCCAAGGCGCCCGAGCTGAAGCTGCCGGTGCTCATCATCCACGGCGAAGAGGACACGCTCATCCCGGTGGCCATGGGGCGCACGCTCGGGACGCGTTTCCCGCACGCCACGGTGGAGACAGTCGCGGGAGCCGGGCACAACGACGTCCTGGAGCGCTCCGGCCCGGCGCGCGTGGACCGCATGGCCGCCTTCGCGCTCGGCGGCCCGTGAGCGGCACGGCCGGCTCGCGGGGGCCCGGGTCCTCCCGCGAGCCCGGGCTTCAGTGAATCATCGACGGCGTGCGCGTGTGCGAGGAGACCTCGCGCACCAGCTCGGCGGTGTCCTCGGCCTGCATGTGCTGGGCGAGGTCCGCCTGGGACACCATGCCGCAGACGGTGCCGTCGTCGTCGATGACAATCATCCGGCGGACCTGGTTCTCCTCCATCAGGTCGCGGCAGTCCTCCAGGTCCGTATCCCTGTACACGGTGGCCGTGGAGTGCGTCATCGCGTCGTCCACGTGCAGGGAGTAGGGGTCCTTCCCCTGCGCGACGATGCGGCAGGTGATGTCCCTGTCGGTGATGACGCCCAGCGGCTTGTTGTCGATGTCGATGACGGGCAGGGCGCCGCAATCTCCATCGACCATCCAGCGGGCCGCCTGCTGGATGCTCGTGTCCGGCATGCAGGTGACCGGGTTCTCGGTCATGACCTCTTCGACCTTCATGGGCCTTCTCCGGAAGTGAGGGGTTTGCCCATTCAAGGTGGGGCGCCCGCGTGAAGACGGCAGAGGCCGTCCCAGGGGTCCGCCGCCCGGGCGACCCGGCGCTCACGGACGCGGTGGCCCGCTCGGATGCCTGGGCGAGCCGGGAGCTCATACGACGGGCGCCCGGCCGGGCGTGAAGGCGCCTTCCGGGGCGCTGACGCACGGTCTGGACTCCGCTCGGAAGGAGGCCTCGCCGTGCACCCGGCTCAGCGCGACAGCCGCCATGAGCCGAGCATCCGGTCAAGCGACCTGCCGTCCTCCTGCGCCGCCGTGCCCACCAGTCTTCCATCGCCGGACATCACGGCCTCGTAGCGCACCTCGCCCGGGTCGTTCCCGCTGAAGGGGGCGGTGAAGCGCAGCGTTCCGTTCGGGGAGCGCTCCGCTCGCACGTCGAAGGGGCCCTCGCCGCGTCCGTCCGCGAAGGTGATGCGCAGCACGCCGTTGTACCGCTCCCCGTCGGGCGACAGCTCCAGCCGCATCGTCGCGGGGGACTGGCCCGCCTCCTCGGAGTAGAAGCGCAGCTCGCCCTTCCAGACGCCGGGGAGCGTGTCCCAGCGCCCGCCCGCGCCCGCCGGGAGCGATGGCAGCGTGCGCGGAGGAAGCGGCTCGACGGCGTCGACCCGGGCCTTCAGCGCTTCGACACTCCTCCAGGCGGTCTGCTGCAGCAGCCTCGCGGTGGGCTCGGGAAGCGACACGAGGGTGGTCTCGCTTCCGCGTGGCTCTCCGTCAGGCGTGGGGACTCCGTGCACGATGGAGGTCAGTCCCTCCGGGGAGCGTCCGAACAGCGCCGCGTACAGCGTGCACGCCGCCAGGTAGGTGCCGGCGGGGGTGGGGTGGCTCCCATCCGCGAGGTAGAGGCCGAGGTCGGGATGTTGCTCGCGCACCGTCAGCCACGCGGGCCCCATGGGGACGACGGTGGCCTTCAGCTCGCGGCCCAGCGAGAGGAACGCGTGGTTCAGCAGGGCCTGGGCCTCCGGGGCCCGACGGCGAGACCACGTGAGCGAGAGGACGGTCCGCGCGCCACGCTTCTCCGCCTCCGCGTGGAACTTCCGCGCGTAGGGGAAGAAGACGCGCTCGGGGTCATTGATGTCGAGCCGCCCGTCCACCAGCAGCCCGCCCAGCGTGCTCTGCTCCTGGAGGATGACGTAGTCCCAGCCGCCCTCGCGGAGCGCCTCCAACGCGGCTTCGTCGTCCCAGTGGGTCTTCAGCCGCGCGCCTCCCGCCACCACCGCGCGCGTCTCCAGCTGGAGGGGCGGGGACGCGGAGGCGGCCAGGGCCTCCAGCACCCGGGGCAGGTTGTTGTAGTACGTGTAGCTGTTGCCGATGAAGAGCACGCGCGTCGCACGCGGCCCCGCCGGTGTGTCACCGCGCGGCTTGCACGCGGCGAGCACCGCGAAGCAGACAGCCAGCGCGACGAGGAACGTGCGCCGGGGATGACGCGGTCTTGCCATGAGGCTCACCACCCCCTGCGTACTTCAGAGTGGCGACGGGCCGCGAGCGGGATACACCCGCGCGCCGCGAATTTCGTGGGCCCGTTCGACATCCTGGTGGACGTGGAACGCGAAGTTGAAGACGTCCCAGCGGCACGCTGCGCCCGCGAGAGCAGGTCCCGAGAGCCCACCCACGCGCAGTGTAGCCGCTACCCACTCGGTTGCCCGGTGGGGAGTGACCGCGCCCACGAGGCCGGCTCCCCCCGTGGCCTCGCTTGCGCGGGAGAGGGGCGGCCCTTACGCTTCGGCTCCTCGGAACCTCCCCCCGCTCCCGTCTTCCGGGGAGCCCCCAAGAGAGTACGGATGAGTGCCCCGGTAGTCGCTTCCACCCCCACCTCCACCGCGCTGGCGGATGCCGCGCGGGAAATCGTCGAGGTGGGCCGCTTCCTCAGCGTCCGTAACTTCGTCCCCGCCACCAGCGGCAACTTCTCGCGCCGCCTGGACGCCCGCACCGCCGCCGTCACTCGCTCGGGCGTGGACAAGGGTGAGCTGACCGAGGCCGACATCTGGGCCCTGGACATCCACGCCCCGCCTCCGCCCGGCTCCTCCGCGGAGACGCACCTGCACCTGCATCTCTACCGAGACCGCCCGCACGTGCAGGCCGTGCTGCACACGCACTCCATGGTCTCCGCGCTGCTGTCCAACCTGCGCAAGGCCGAGGGCGAGTTGCCCCTGAGCGACTACGAGCTGCTCAAGGCCCTGGGCGACACCCGCACCCACGAGACGACGGTCTCCATCCCCATCTTCCCCAATGACCAGGACGTGCCCCGGCTCGCCGCGCGCGCGTCGGAGACCCTGGCCAGACGCCCGGAGTGCGTGGCCTACCTCATCGCCGGCCACGGCCTCTACACCTGGGGCCGCTCCATGGCGGAGGCCCGCCGCCACACGGTGGCCCTGGAACACCTGCTGCAGTACGAGCTCGAAACGATGAAGGTGCGACGATGAGCCAGCTGACCATCTACCCCGATGCCCACCCCGAGTCCCCCGTGGGCACGTACACCGAAGCCGCCGACATCCGCCGCGAATTGAACGCCGTTGGCGTGCGCTTCGAGCGCGTGGACGCCTCCATCCCCCTGCCCGACGGCGCCGGGCAGGACGAGGTGCTCGCCGCGTACAAGCACGTGGTGGATGCGGAGAAGGCGAAGCACGGTTTCAACACCGTGGACGTCGCGCGAATCAAGCCGGACGCCCCCAACGCCGCGCAGGCCCGCCAGAAGTTCCTCTCCGAGCACACCCACACCGAGGACGAGTCCCGCATCATGGTGGAGGGCAGCGGCTGCTTCTACCTGCGCACCCAGGGCAAGGTGTTCCAGATTGTCTGCACGCGCGGAGACCTCATCAGCGTGCCCGAGGGCATGCGCCACTGGTTCGACATGGGCCCCCGCCCCGAGTTCGCCGCCATCCGCTTCTTCATCCGTCCGGACGGCTGGGTGGGCCACTTCACCGGTGACGCCATCGCCGACGGCTTCCCCCGCTACGAGACATGAGCGGCGTTCGCGCAATCATCACCGACATCGAGGGCACCACCAGCTCCATCTCCTTCGTGAAGGACGTGCTGTTCCCCTTCGCGAAGCGCAACCTGGAGGCCTTCGTCACCGCTCACGCCCACGAGCCCCAGGTGCGCGAGTGCCTGGACGGCGCGCGCTCGCTCGCGGGCACCCCGGGCCTGTCCGACGCGGACACCGTGGCGCTGCTGCGCCAGTGGATTGACGAGGACAAGAAGGCCACGCCCCTCAAGTCGCTCCAGGGCCTCATCTGGGAGCGCGGCTACAAGAGCGGCGAGTTGCAGGGCCATGTCTACCCCGACGCCGTGGACGGCCTGCGCGCCTGGCACGGGCGGGGCTTTCGCCTGTACGTCTACTCGTCGGGCTCCATCGCGGCGCAGAAGCTCATCTTCGGCCACACGGCCCGGGGGGATTTGACGCCGCTGTTCTCCGGCTACTTCGACACCACCACCGGGCCGAAGGTGGAGAGCCCCTCGTACGCGCGCATCGTCGCGGAGGTCGGCCTGCCTTCCGGCGAGGTGCTCTTCCTGTCGGACAGCGTCGCGGAGCTGGATGCCGCTCGCTCGGCCGGCCTGCGCACGGCCTGTCTGGACCGGGGGGAAGCCGTCATCCCCGCCGGGCATGGCCACCCCACGTTTCACGGTTTCGCCACGCTGGACCCGTCCGCCCTCTAAACCCCCGAGCCGGGAGTCCCCACCATGTCCACCCCCACCACGCCCGTCATCGGCATCCTCGGCGGCAGCGGCCTGTACCAGATTGACGGTCTGAAGGACGTCACCTGGAAGAAGGTGTCGTCGCCCTTCGGCGAGCCCTCCGACGAGCTGTGCTTCGGCACGCTCGACGGGGTCCGCGTCGTCTTCCTCCCGCGCCACGGCCGGGGCCACCGCGTGTCGCCCAGCGAAATCAACTACCGGGCGAACATCGACGCGCTCAAGCGCAGCGGCGTCACCGATTTGCTCTCGCTGTCCGCCGTGGGCAGCCTGCGCGAGGATTTGCCCCCCGGCACCTTCGTGGTGACGGACCAGTTCATCGACCGCACCTTCGCGCGCGAGAAGTCCTTCTTCACCACCGGCATGGTGGCCCACGTGTCCATGGCGAAGCCCGTATGCGGGCGCCTGGGTGACGCGCTGGTGGCCGCGTGCGAGGGCCTGGGCGTCAACGTGAAGCGCGGCGGCACGTACCTCGTCATGGAGGGGCCGCAGTTCTCCTCGCTCGCGGAGAGCCGCATGTACCGGAGCTGGGGCTGCGACGTCATCGGCATGACCAACATGCCGGAGGCCAAGCTCGCCCGTGAGTCGGAGATTTGCTACGCGACGGTGGCCATGGTCACCGACTTCGACTGCTGGCACCCGGACCATGACGCCGTCACCGTGGACCAGGTCATCGCCGTGCTGCTGGGCAACGCCGGCAAGGCGCGCGGGCTGGTGAAGAACGTGGTGCCGCTGCTCGGCGCGCACACGGGCCCGTGCAACAAGGGCTGCCAGAACGCGCTGGACCACGCGCTCATCACCTCGCCGGAAGCGAGAGACCCGGCGCTGCTGGAGAAGCTGTCCGCCGTGGCCGGCCGGGTGCTCCGCAAATGAAGGTCCACGGCAAGCCGATGCGCTCCATCTGGGTCGAGCCCGACGGCCAGGCCGCCGGTGTCATCGACCAGACGCGCCTGCCGCACGCCTTCGTCACGGTGCGTCTGTCCACGCTCGACGAGGCGGCGCACGCCATCCGCAGCATGCTGGTGCGCGGCGCCCCGCTCATTGGCGCCACCGCGGCGTATGGCGTGTGGCTGGCCCTTCGCGCGGACGCTTCCGACGGCGCGCTGGAGAAGGCCCTCACGGTGCTGCGCGGCACGCGGCCCACCGCCGTCAATCTGCACTGGGCGCTGGATGAGATGCGCCGCGCCCTGGCCCCGCTGCCTCCGGGCCAGCGTGTGGCCGCCGCGCTTCGCCGCGCGGGCGAAATCTGCGACGAGGATGTGGCCATCAACCGCTCCATCGGCGAGCACGCGCTGAAGCTCTTCGAGGCGGCGTGGGAGAAGAAGGGCCGCAAGGGGCGGCTCAACGTCCTCACGCACTGCAACGCGGGCTGGCTGGCCACGGTGGACTGGGGCACGGCGCTGGCGCCCATGTACCTGGCGCACGACGCGGGCCTGCCCGTGCACATCTGGGTGGACGAGACGCGCCCTCGCAACCAGGGCGCGGTGCTGACGGCGTGGGAGTTGGGACAGCACGGCGTCCCGCACACCGTCATCGCCGACAACGTGGGCGGCCACCTCATGCAGCACGGCGAGGTGGACCTGTGCATCGTCGGCACCGACCGCACCACCTCGCACGGGGACGTGGCGAACAAGATTGGCACGTACCTCAAGGCGCTCGCCGCGAAGGACAATGGCGTGCCCTTCTACGTGGCGCTGCCGTCGCCCACCATCGACTGGACGCTGAAGGACGGGGTGAAGGAAATCCCCATCGAACAGCGTGACGGCACGGAGCTCAGCGACGTCACCGGGCGCCTGCGCTCGGGGGAAATCGCCACGGTGCGGATTACGCCCGATGGCAGCCCCTCGGCCAACTACGCCTTCGACGTGACGCCCGCGCGGCTGGTGACGGGGCTCGTCACGGAGCGCGGCGTGTGCCCGGCCACCGAGGAGGGCCTTTTGTCCCTCTTCCCGGAGCGGCGGGGGAAGGCGGCGTGAGCGTGGAGCACCGGGCGCTGCGCGAGGCGATGATTGCCACCGCCCGGAAGATGAACACGGCGGGGCTCAACCAGGGCACCTCCGGCAACCTGAGCGTCCGGGTGGAGGGCGGCTTCCTGCTCACCCCCACCGGCATGGAGTACGACGCGCTGGTCCCGGAGGACCTGGTCCTCATGCGCTTCGACGGGAGCCACGAGGGACGGCGCCGGCCTTCGTCGGAGTGGCAGTTGCACCGCGACCTGCTGGCCGCGCGGCCGGAAGCGGGGGCGGTGCTGCACGCGCACTCCATGTTCTGCACCACCCTGGCGTGCCTGCGCCGGGGCATCCCTGCCTTCCACTACATGATTTCGGCGGCGGGGGGCTCGGACGTGCGGTGCGCGCCCTATGCCACCTTCGGTACTCCGGAGCTGGCTCGCAGCGCGCTGGACGCGCTGGAGGGGCGCAAGGCGTGCCTGCTGGCCAACCACGGCATGCTCGCGCTGGGGAAGGATTTGCCGGGCGCGTTCAAGCTGGCGGTGGAGGTGGAGACGCTCGCGGCCATGTACTGGCGCGCGCTCCAGGTGGGCGAGCCCGTGCTCCTCGACGGCGCGGAGATGGAGCGCGTCATCGACAAGTTCAAGACGTACGGGCAGCAGCCCGGCCCCGGCGACGAGCAGCGGTAGGGCTCACGGCAGGGGCTGCCCGGGCCCGCCCCGGCGGCCGATGGCGGTGGAAGGAACGTTCATTCCACGAGCCAGCCGCCCGCGAGGGGGATGTGGAAGGAACGTTCATTCCACCTGAGCCGACCGGCTACCGGGCGGAGCGCGGAAGGAACGTTCATTCCACGAGCCGTCCGCCCGCGAGAGGGACGCGGAAGGAACGTTCATTCCACGAGCCGTCCGCCCGCGAGAGGGACGTGGAAGGAACGTTCATTCCATGAGCTGGCCGTCCGCGAGAGGGACGTGGAAGGAACGTTCATTCCACCTGAGCCGGCCGGCTGCCGGGGGGGAGCGGAAGGAACGTTCATTCCACCTGAGCCGGCTGCCCGGAAGGGGGGCGGTGCGGTGTCTTCTCGCGCCGCGAGTCAGGCCGCTCGCAAGGTGAGAATCGTCACCTCGGTGGGCACGCCCAGGCGGAAGGGCATCCAGTGTCCCGTGCCGCCGGACACGTAGAGCTGGTGGTCGCCGTGCCGGTAGCGGCCGAGCATGTACTTGAAGGCGAACCAGAAGGCCGGCACGCCGAGGAAGGCCACCTGTCCGCCGTGCGTGTGCCCGGAGAGCGTGAGCCGTGCGCCACGCTCCGCCGCGTGCGGGAAGAAGTCCGGGTGGTGCGAGAGGCACAGCAGCACCTCCTCCGCCGAGGCGTCGCGGAAGGACTGCTCCGCGGATTGCTTCATGAGCTCGGTCTTCACGCTGTGGGTGCGGCTGCCCCGGGACATGGGGTAGTCCACGCCCACCACGCGCACGCGCTGGCCCTCGTGCTCGAAGCCGTGGGATTCGTCCACCAGCAGGCGCACCGGGCCGCCACGCGCCTCCAGGTCGGCATAGGCGCTGCGGATGGGGCCCAGCCCCCGCCAGTGCTCGTGGTTGCCGAGCACCGCCAGCATGCCGTGGCGGGCCTTGCACGCGGACAGCGCGGCCATGGTGCCGTCGAGCTGGTCCAGGTCGTCGATGAGGTCGCCCGTCATCACCTGGAGGTCCACCTGCGCGTCGTTCATCGCCTGCACCGCTGCGTGCAGGTACTCGGTGTCGATGAAGGTGCCCACGTGGACGTCGGTAATCTGGCCGATGCGGAAGCCGTCCAGCGCCTTGGGCAGTCCGGGCAGCCGCACCTCCACCGGGCGCACCGTGAAGCCGGACACGCCGCTGGCGAGCCCCGCCGAGCTCGTCGTCGCCGCCAGCACCGGCACCGCGCGGCCCACGTTCGTCAGCAGGCTGCGACGGCTCAGGTTCACCCCCTGCGCGGGAGCGCTCGGGGAGGCGGCGCGTCTGACGCTCCGGCGCTCCACCCACGCGCGCACCAGTACGACGGGCGTGCCGAAGAGGACCACCATGATGGCGGTGAGCGTCCACCCCGCCGCGAGGACTCGGAAGAGGGCATTGCCCACGGGCAGCTCGGCCTGGTGGCCCGCCAGCATCGGGAAGGCCAGGATGGTGAGAGACAGGACCGTCCCCGCGACGAAGACGCCCAGCCGCCACCTCCGCAGCAGTCCGGGCCAGAGCGAGCGCAGCACGGCCCAGGCGGCCACGTTGACCCCGAGGAACAGCAGCAGCCTGACCATCTACGACGCTCCCTTGCGGTTGAAGGGGCCAGTCATAGCGGGGCCGGGCGGGCGCTGCCGTACGAATGCAGTGAGTGGGACCGCCGGAGCCGTGAACGGGCGGAAGGCGGCCGTGGCCAGTCGGAGGACCGGGCCCTCGCCTGGCCGTGGGCCTGCCCTACACGCCGGGGGAGGGGCGCATTCCCCAGTCCTCACCCACGGCCGGGGGACGCCATGCGCAGGTGTGCGTGCAGCGTCTCCGTGCGGAGGTAGAGGAACTGCGCGTCGCCGAAGGACAGCGCGTCGCCGTCGTTGAGCATGCGCTCCTGCTCGGGCCCCAGGGACTGGGCGTTGACCCAGGTGCCATTCATGGAGCCCGCGTCACGGATGGAGCAGTCATGGGCCTCCGTGTGCCAGCGCAGCGTCGCATGGTGCTTGGACACCGACGGGTCCGGCACCACGAGCGTGCAGCCCTCGATGCGGCCCACGGTGAAGGACTGGCCGTCGGACTCGGGCCGGAGGAAGTGCACCTCCAGGGCGTCGAAGCCGCGCAGCATGACCAGGAGCCGGTCCACCAGCCGGGTGCGGTGGGCCATGCCCACGGTGCGGGCCTCCCCCAGCCGCATGGCCACCTGCTGGAAGACGGGCTCGGGGGGCTGCTGGACGAGGACCACCGGGCCGGAGGCTTCGAGAAAGGCCTCCAGCGTTGCCAGGGCGAACGGGCGAAGTTGCTTCACGGACGGCATGGTGGGGTGACGTTACCCCGGGGCCCGTGGTTCTTGCCCCTCATGGCGAGCGGGCCGTAAGGAAGTCGTCATGTCCCGGACTCCAACGCCCCTGCCGACGTATGCGACCCATGAGACGGGCTGGCGCCACATCCAGGCGCTGCTGCCTCCGGCCCTGCGGCTCGGCGAGGCCCAGGCCCCCATGCCGGAGGAGGCGTGGCTCGACGTGGGCGCCTTCCGCGTCCACCTGGACTGCTGGCGCAGGCCGGATGCACCCGCCACGGTGGTGCTGGTGCATGGCGGTGGAGGCAACGGACGGCTGCTCTCGCCCTTCGGGGCGATGCTCGCCGGGCTCGGGTACGAAGTCGTCGCCCCGGACCTGCCGGGCTATGGGCTGACGCGGGTGGAGCACAAGCGCGCGCTCGTCTACGAGGACTGGCGGGACACCCTGTCCGCCGTGGTGGAGACGGAGGCCGGCCGCTCGCGGCGCCCGCTCGTCATGTTTGGCGCGAGCATGGGCGGCATGCTCGCGTACGACGTGACGGCGCGCACCCGCATCCCCTCCGGACTGGTGGGGACGTGCTTCCTGGCGCCGAGAGACCCGGTGGTGCGCCGGGGCATGGTGCGCTGGCCGTGGATGGCGGGGCTCTCGGGGCCGATGCTCACGGCGCTGCCCTTCCTCACGGACCCGCTGCCGGTGCCCATGCGGCTGGCGGGCAACATGCTCGCCATCGCCAACTCCGCCGAGCTGTCGCGCGCCATCGCCAGGGACCCGTTGTCGGGAGGCACGTGGATGCCCGGGCGGTTCCTGCGCACGTTCCTCGAGTCCGAGCCCCTGGTTCCGCCCGAGTCCTTCGACGTGTGCCCCGTGCTGATGGCACACCCGGCCGCGGACCGGTGGACGCAGGTCTCCGTGTCCGCGCCATTCTTCGACCGCCTGCGCGTGCCGAAGCGGCGGGTGATGCTGGAGAACGCCGGCCACTTCCCGGTGGAGGAGCCCGGCGTGTCGCAGCTGCGCCAGGCGATGCACGACTTCCTGCTCGAGCGCTCGGAGCAGGCTCCACGGTGAGGGCCGCCGCTGCATCTGGCGGGACGCCGGTGGCCCGTTCATGGGAGCACGGGTGGCGGGTGTCACCGTGTGGCGCGACGCGTCGCGAGCGTGGGCCTCGCGGGTGCTTCCCCTCGCTGGGTGCGTCCGGTTACATCCGTGTCACGCGAGTGTCTCCGAAGTGGGCGCCCCAGCCGTGCGCGGGGTGAATTGGGGCCTGTCGGAGCGTCGCGAGGCCCCGGGGGCCGGGTGGGTGTCACGAGGTCCTGTGTCCGGGGGGAGGCTTCAGGTGCGCCCGCCGCCGTGCTGACACAGGAGCGAGCGACAACATGAGTGAGCAGAGGCGGAAGTACAGCGCGCTGGCGCTGGTGGCGATGCTGCTGGTGGTGCCCGCGTGCTCGGACGACCCGGATGAGGTGCCCCAGCAGGACGCAGGGCCCCAGGTGCGGGACGCGGGCCACGACGCGGGCTCGTCCGGGGAGGACTCGGGCACCGCCGACGCGGGTGACGATGCGGGCACGTCCGGGGAGGACTCGGGCACGGTTGACGCGGGTGACGATGCGGGCACGTCCGGGGAAGACTCGGGCACCGCTGACGCGGGCGACGATGCGGGCACGTCCGGGGAGGACTCGGGCACGGTTGACGCGGGTGACGACGCGGGCACGCAGTTGCCGCCGCTGGAGGTGACGCAGGGCTGCAACCCGATTGCGGCGGAGCACGACTGCCTCCTGCCGTTCCCCTCCGACTACTTCCTCGCGGAGGACGCGACGCTGCCCTCGGGCCACCGCGTGCGGCTCACCGAGGCGGCGAAGCTGAAGATGACGGATGGCGGCTCGTTCGACTTCACGGACCTCCACCCGGCGGACGGCTGGTCCCATGGCACGCAGGTGCTCGCGCTCTTCCCGGGCGGCGTGGACGCCACGAACCTCGCGTCGCTGACCAGCCCCACGGCGGCGACCACGGGGAGCACGGTGCTGCTCGACGCGGAGCGGGGCGAGGGCGTGCTCCACTTCGCGGAGCTGGACCCGCGCGCGTCGAGCGACGCCCGCCGCGCGCTGTTCGTGAGGCCGCTGGTGCGGCTGCGGAACGGGGCTCGCTACATCGTCGCGCTGCGCGGGCTCAAGGCGAAGGACGGCACCTTGGTGCCCGTGCCCGAGGGCTTCCGCCGCATCCGTGATGCGCAGACGGCGGGAGACCCGCTCCTGGCACCGATGGCCGCGCGGTACGAGGAGGACATCTTCCCGGCACTGACGGCCGCGGGCGTGCCTCGCGCGGAGCTGCAGCTCGCGTGGGACTTCACCACCGAGTCGGAGGAGAACGTCACCCGCGACATGCTCGACGTGCGGCGCCTGGCGATGGAGGCGCTGGAGGCCACTCCGCCCGCCGTCACGGTGACGGAGGTGAAGGACGACGTGGACGCGAATGTCGCCCGCCGCATCAAGGGAACGCTTCGCGTGCCCCTCTTCCTGGAGAGCACCCAGCCTGGAGCGCTGCTGACGCGGGACTCGGAGGGCCGCGTGCGGCGCAACGGTGAGGCAGCGGTGCCCTTCACGCTGCAGATTCCCCGGAGCGTCTGGGGACAGGGCGTGGCTCCGGTGCGCTTCATCCAGTACGGACACGGCTTCTTCGGGAGCCAGTCGGAGGCGGATGGCTCGTTCGTGCGGCCGTTCATCCAGGCGACGCAGACTGTGGTGCTGACGGTGGACTGGTGGGGCATGTCCAACGTGGACGCCCCGGGCGTGCTGCAGGCGATGGGCAGCAATCCCACCCAGACGCTGCGCTTCACCGACCGCGTGCACCAGGGCATGGCCAACCAGCTCGCCGTCACCTACGCGGCGCGCACCACGCTCAAGGACGTGGCGGAGCTGCAGGACAAGGGCGTGCTCGTCTATGACCCGGAGCAGACGTACTTCTACGGCATCAGCCAGGGACACATCCTGGGCGGCACGTACGTGGCGCTCTCGCCGCATGTCTCGCGGGCGGTGCTGAGCGTGGGCGGGGCGGACTTCTCGCTGATGATGTTCCGGGCGAGGCCCTTCAGCCCCTTCCTCAACACCATCGCCCAGACGGTGCCGGACGCGCTGGACCAGCAGAAGTTCGCGGCGCTGACGCAGACGGGCTTCGACCGCATCGACCCGATTACGTACGCGCCGCACGTCCTGACAGACCTGTACCCGGGAGCACCGGCGTCGCGCCGGGTGCTGGCGCAGTATGGCCTGGGAGACGCTTCGGTGCCCAATGTGGCGACGGAGCTGCACGCGCGGGCCATGGGACTGACACAGCAACTCCCCGCGACATGGCGCGTGCCCCAGTTGCTCGCGCAGGAAGGGGCGATTGATGGCTCCGGGCTGGTGCAGTTCGACTTCGGGCTGCCCGCGCCACTGCCGGGGACGGAGGCCAACCTGCCGGCGCAGGACAACGCCGTGCACGAGGGCGTCCGCCGGGACGACGAGGGCCGCGAGCAGGTGGACCGCTTCCTGCGGCCGGACGGGCAGGTGGAGGTCACGTGCTCCGGCATCTGCCGGGGCGGGAACTGAGGGCGGGGTAGGGGGCTGACGTCGCGTGCCGGATGTCACGGGCGCGCGGCGTCACCCGGGCTCGCGGGTCCTTGCTATACGCAGGACCCGCACAGCCATGATTGATTACAATCCCAAGGACTGGTTCACCTTCATCTTCCGGTTCCACCAGGCGGACACCGTCCGGAAGCTGTTCCCGATGATTGTCGCCATCAGCGTGTATTCGGCGCTGGTGGCGTGGCTGGAGCAGGCGGTCTGGAAGCTGCCGGACGACAGCCGCGTGAAGAACATCTCCGTGCTGCACAGCCTGCTGGGGTTCGTCCTCTCCCTGCTCCTCGCCTTCCGCTCCAACAGCGCCTACGACCGGTGGTGGGAGGGACGGAAGCTGTGGGGCTCGCTGGTCAACAGCAGCCGGAACTTCGCCCTGAAGCTGCATGCCCTGCTGCCCGCGGAGGATGTGGAGAGCCGGCGGCTGTTCCGGGCGATGATTCCCAACTACGCCTTCGCGCTGAAGAACCACCTCCAGGGGCAACACCGTCCGGAGGAACTGGTGGCGGCGGGCGGCTTCGAGCTCCAGCAGTTGGACCCGGCGAGGCACGTGCCGAACCAGTTGGCTTCCGTGCTCGTCCAGAAGACCTACGCGCTGCAGAGGCAGGGCGTGCTGACGGGGGAGCAGCTGCTGTCGGTGAACGCGGAGCTCCAGTCGTTCACGGATGTCTGTGGAGCGTGTGAGCGCATCCTCAGCACGCCGGTTCCGTTCTCGTACTCGGTGTTCCTGAAGAAGTTCATCTTCTTCTTCGTGATGACGCTGCCGTTCGGCCTGGCCTTCAGCCTGGGCTACTTCGTCATCCCGGCGGTGGCCTTCACGTTCTACGTGCTCGCCTCGATGGAGCTCATCGCGGAGGAAATCGAGAACCCGTTCGGCACGGATGCCAACGACCTGCCGACAGACCGCATCAGCGCCAACATCCGCCGGCACGTCGAGGAAATCCTCTGAGGCTTCACCTGTCCGCAGGTGTCAGGAAGCTGGAGCCGCATCGCGTCCGCGTCGCCGAGGAGAAATGACCATGGCGGTACCGGAGTTCGAAACAGTGGAGACCCCGAGGCTCGTGTTGCGGCGGCTGCGCGCGGAGGACCTGGACGCGCTGGTGGCCTACCGGAGCGACCCCGAGGTGGCGCGGTATCAGAGCTGGAGTGACTACGACGCCGAGCGGGGACGGAAGCTCATCGAGTCGATGCAAGGGCGCCAGCCCGGTGAGCCCGGCTGGTTCCAGTTCGCGATTGCGCTGAAGAACACGGACGCGCTGATTGGCGACTGCGCGCTGCGGACGGATGAGTACGACACACGGCTGGGCGAGATTGGCTTCACGCTGTCGCGGGAGCATCAGGGGCGGGGACTGGGCACGGAGGCGGTGAGGGCGCTGCTGGGCTACGTGTTCGGTACGCTGAACCTGCACCGGGTCATGGCGGTGACGGACGCGAAGAACACCGCCGCCGCCACCGTGCTGGAGCGCGTGGGGATGCGCCGCGAGGGGCACTTCCTGGAGAACATCTTCTTCAAGGGCGCCTGGGGCGATGAGTTCCTGTACGCGCTGCTTGGGCGGGAGTGGGCGAAGCGCTGAACCCAACTGTCGCGTAATCCACCGTGGCGCGTCCGCATGTCTCGGAAGGTTTCAGCGCTGGCGGCGACAGACCCGTGTGGCTATATCGATACTGAGATGCTGTAACAACTGACTACACATCCTCATAGCCACAATCCACGAGACGGTTCTCCACGATAGCGAAGGGGCCGCGAAAGGCTGCACATAGGCGGCGGAGTCCGGCCGGTGGACTCCATCACCCAGGAGAACAACATGAAGACGCTATCGTTGGTCGTGGCGGCGGGGCTGGCGCTGGGGTTGCTCGCGGGTTGCGGTCCGGAGGATGCGCAGCCGGCGGAAGCGGAGGCCACGCAGGGGCCCCGCTACGTCGCCACCCGTGCGGACGGCAGCCTCGTGACGATTCGGGATGCCACGGGCGAGAGCCTGGCGAGCGCCCAGGACATCGACGGAGAGCGGACCGTCAATGCCCAGGGCTGCTGGGTGACGCTCCAGTGGTGCTCGGAGCCGGGCACCGGAGATGCCGTCTGTACCCAGAACGGCCAGTGCACGCTTCAGCAGTTCGTCAGTGCCTGCTTGTCGCTGATTGACGACATCTGCGGGTAGCTGTCTCCGCAGTTGCGCGTGAAGCTCGCGAAGGTGGAGCCCGGCCTCAGGGAGAGCCGGGGCCGGGCTCGATATGCATTCGGAGTCATCTGATTCGGATGAGGGACTGCTTCAGCCTCGAAGTGGGTGACTGCGCCTGTCAGCCTCTCGCCGATTCGCCCACCGCCTCCGCGCGGTCGTGCTCGTGCCGGACCCCATCAGTCACAGTTCGCGCCGAATACGGGATTGGCTACGCTGCCCCATATTCGTCAAGGGCGAGCTGGGCATTGGTGTGGAGCAGGGCGTAGTGGGCATGGCGGCGTCCTGACTGGAAAGAGCGCTCGCCCGGGCTGTCCTTGCGAAGGAGGAGCAGTTGCTGCTTCGCCATGTTCCGCACCTTCTTCAGCGCGTTCACGATGGATTCCGTCGTCGCCTGGAGCAGGTAGCTCCTGGGGATACCGTAAGCCGTGAGGCGGTCGCCTCTGGCGGTCGATTGGAACTGGATGGCCTTGTCGGAGTTGAACAACGACATCAAGGCGACGTCGTCTAATACGAGGTAGCCGTTCGCGTGAGGGAGTTCACCCACTGGGAGGAGTTGGTCCTCAAGTATGACGAGCTGACCGTCGGCAGCGAGGACCTCGTGTATCTGCCTGAAACACTCCAACCACTTCCGTACGGGAAGCTCATGGAGCACGTTGCTCATCACCACGAGATCCATGGGGGGCTTTCCAGGCACGCAGAGACGGTCGAGCCGGTGGACGAGGTAGGACTCGGCGGGCTGGGGCTGCCCGAGTTCCTGGATGTGTGCCAGACAGTCACGCTGTTCGTCCGCGGTGGTGTAGCCCTCGTCCTGAAACGCAAAGTACGTGAACTTCCTCCCCTGCTTGAGCCCCTCCTCTCGGAGTGACACAGCCAGTCGCCCCCGGCCTGCGGCGTAGTCCAGGATGTAAACGTCTTCCTTGCCGGCACCGATTTCGCGGGCTGCCTGGGCCATCTGCTTCTGCTGCGGGTCGTCCTCGCGCGGAGCCGCCACGGTGGGTGGAAGGAGGCACTGCGCTGCAAAGGTCTCGAAGGCCAGGTCGTCCGCGTCCGCGAGCAGGGTGCGCAGACGGGTACGTCCCCCATCGCCACCCATCAACCGGTCGATGACTTTCTCAATCTTGTTTCCCGCGTACTCGATGTTGCCGTGATCCACTAGATAGACGGAGTCGAGTCCGGCGTAGGCGATCAGGGGAACGGAGTGGGTGGCCAGCCAGATCTGGCCATCGGGGCCGAGGATGTCGTCCGACCTCAGCGCGTCAAGCGCACGGATGCAGGCATCCGGATGGAGGTGGTTCTCGGGCTCATCGATGGTGACTACGGCCCCCCGAAGGCGTTCCTTCTGGCGGTGCAGCAGGATCGTCCAGATGATGAGGATCTGCTCTCCCTCGGAGAGTTCCTGTGGTTTGAAGGGGCGCCCCCGAAAGTACGCAAGGGGCCTGCCGCTCTTGTCCAGGCCGAGCTCGACCCCTGCTCCAAAAAACTTTTCCAGTAACAGGTTGAAGGCGTGCGCGTCCTCCAGTCGCTTCGCGAGTAATGTGGACTCCCGCTGGCGAGGATGCTCGGAGTCGTAAATCGCGCGTGCAACTTCATGGAAGTAGGCGGGAACACTTGTGGCTGCGCCGTCAAATCCCTCCTCGGTACCCGCCAGCGCCTGCTTCTCCACCGATTCCGGGGGGACCCCGTGAGGATTGTGTGGGCGTGCGCTCATGAAGCTCTCACCCCCACTGAACGACGTCTCGGCGAGCCTGTAGCGGAGAGGAATGGTCTTCACGGTGCTTGGGCTCTGCCCAACCCACTTCACGGTCTTTTTGATGGCCCGAAGCGTGGCAATCGCGCGCGCGAGCTTAACGAGTTTCTGCTCGTAGTCGGAGCGGGTGTCATCTGATAGCCCAGCCTTCAGCAGTTCTTCGAAGTTCTTGTGCTCGCGCTCCTGGGCTTCAAGCCGGGATGGAAGCGAAAGAAATCGTTCTACGACCGTCGGTACGAGCTTGAGATAGCGCGACTTACCCGCGCCATTGGGCCCAGCCAGCACCACCAGCGACTTGCAGTTGCGAGCTTCGGCCTCGTTCAATCCAACAGAGTTGGCCAGCGATTCGGGAAAGATGAAGTCAGTGAACATGGGGAGGAGTCAGTGGCGGCAGCCTACACGGCTTCTCCTCTCGCTTTCCAATCACCAGGCCCCGCCCTTGTGGAGCTGAGCAGCGGTCGAATAGGGCCCCAGCAGGCGGGACCGTGATGCGTGAATCGGCCCGTTGGTTCGTTGGGCGGGTAGAGCCTTCGAGAGGAAGCTCCTGCCTGAGCTGCTGCTCAGCGGAATGAGTCCACGATGTAGATGGGCGTGTTGGAGAACTCGAGGACGGCGATTCCCGGCGAGGGGCTCGATTGCTTCCGAAGACCGCCATAGCTCAGGCGGGCCACGGCGCAGATGGGGACGGTCTCCCCTTCCAAGGGACGCGCCTCGTAGTACCGGATGACCACGTTGGGCCCTCGGGTCCAGATGCGCCCATAGAGCCGCGTCCCCGCGACGAAGAAGCCGAGCTCCGCGGTCAGGAAGCTCTCGACGGGGCCCTCATAAACCGTCAGCGGCTCCTGTCTGCTCTGATTGGCGTCGATCTCCGCCCTGGAGCTGTCTCCAGGCCGCAGCTGCAGGATTCTCATCGCCTCCAGGGCCTTCTTCGGGCAGTCCTCCGGCCCCGGGCTCCCATCCGCGCGCAGTGAGACGCCGGAACCCGTGCAGCCGAAGCCCAAGAGTGCGGCGGCGACGAGAGCTGTGAGGGCGGTGGCTTTTGTCGAGCACATGGTGCGGCACTTACTTGTCGCGAGCCTGTTCGCCAAGGCGCACGACGACATTGCAGCGGCGAGGGCGGTCAGCGCCAGTTCGGAGGAGTGAACGCGAGCTGGGCCTGTCTGCGTCCATCGGTTCGGAAGAGCTCCAGGATGAGGCGAGGGTCGTTCGTATCCGGGCCGAACGACGCCAGGTCGGTGACGATGGCCACTCGGCCGGTGGCTCCTGGGGCGATGGATGCGGGAGCCATCCGGAGTGCGAAGGGAGGTTGCTTGAAGGTCTCGGCAGTCATGAGCCGTGCTTCCTGCAACTCCCAGGGCTCTGCCGAGCTCTTGTTCGTGACCTTGAAGACAACGGCTGCCTTCTGCATCGGCTCCTTGGCCTTGGTGCCGAGGATTGAAACCTCCAGAACGACTCCGTCCTCGTTGAGCTTCCACGTCTCATGCTCCCTGAACGGAGTCATTCGGAGCTGACCGTTGGCGAGCAGCGCGGCCAGAGCGTGGTCGACCGAGGTCTGCTCCTCGCGCTGGCGCTGGTTCTCGGCGGCGAGTGCTTCATTCTCCTTCCGCTTCTCCGCCAGCGCCTTGCGCACGGCTTCCGGTGACTCCGGGTCGGGGTAGACGTTGACCTGTCCGTCCACGAGGTGCTCGCTGGAGGTCACGGTGAAGGGGAGGGATGTTCCGTCCGCCAGCGTCACTTGAAGCAGGAAGCGCTCGCCGTCCGCCAAACCGCGAAGCGGGACGATGAGCACGGAGCGGCCTCCTACGAGCAGCGGCTCGAAGCGGCCTTCCCAGCCCAGTAGCCTCGTCCGGAGCGGGTCGCACTCCGACTCGAATCGGAGCGTGGTTGCCACACCCCCGGCGACGAGAATCTCGGGCACCGGGGACTTCGCGTCCTTCGCCACGAAGAGGTTCCGCGGCTTCGGCAAGTCGGCGAAGGACTTCCACTCCATGCCCTGGGCCCCGGCTGGAATGGACAGCAGGAGAAAGCCCATTGCGGCCTTCACCACCCAGGTGGCTTGTGAGGTAACCATGGTGCTTGAGAACCTAGCAGGTCATCTGCCCATCGAGGCAAGAGGATGGTCGCTCTGCCTTCGGTGTCGCGGTCGCGTCGATGACCCCTTTGTCGTGGACGAAGGGCTGAGCTGGCACGTGGGCCCTGCTAAAGAACCCGCTGATGGATTGGCCCCTTGTCATCGAGTTCATCCGGCAGCGTGACCCGGCGTTCATGTCCCGCGTGGAGGGGGTGCCGGCCGCCGCCGTCGCAGCCCTGGCTGCCGGCCGCGGCGTCACGTTGCCTGCCTCCTATGTGGAGTTCTTGCGGCGCATGGGCAGCAACAGCAACGGCTATGCCCCGTTTGGCCCCACGCAAGACCACGGCCTCGCCGCCATCGCCGAGCGCCTCGACGACGAAGACGCTGCGCCGTCCGGTCGCTTCTTCCCGGTGGCCATCGAAACCGACGAATCGCTGGATCCGCTATACGACTACTGCCTCGACCTGCAGCGCGGTGATGGCGATGACGCGCCGCTCGTGATGCTGGAACCGGGCGTTGACCTCGAATGGCAGACGCCGGTCGAGATCAGCGAAACCTTCGGCGAACGCATCACCGCCAGCGTGTTCAACCACTTCGCGCTGCGCCGCCTCGCTGGACGCGACGTGGTCTCCGTGGGCGGCACGCTGCAGGCCGGCGAAGGCCGTGCCGCGTTACAGCGGGCCCTGGTGCTGCTGCAACGCGCCGGGTTCGCACCTGTCCTGTCGTTATCGGGCCGCGTGGCGTGTCTACAGGCGGGGCCGCTCAGCGTGGATGCCCGGGTCAACGAGAACTACGAGTTGCTGACGCTGCGGCTCGGCGGCGACGACCCTCGGGCCGTAACGACGTTGGCCGAGCAGTTACTCACCGACCTCCCCGGCGCGCGGCGGCCGGTCGGACCTCGTCACCTGGACTGAATCTACTCATCGGGACGAACCCGCGATTTGCGAGGGGCTCAGCCCCAACACGCGCCGCATGCAGCGGGCCATGTGGCTCGGGTGCGAGAAGCCCGCCTCCAGCGCGATTTCCGTCAGGCTCCTTCCTCCTTCGAGCAGCCGCAGCCGCGCGCGCTCCACGCGCCGCTCGAGGACGAAGCGATGCACCGGCATCCCCATGGCCTGCCTGAACAGCGGTTTGAAGTGCGACAGGCTGAATTCCGCCACGCGCGCGAGCTCGGCGAGCGTGAGGTCTTCATCGAGGTGCGCCTCGATGTACTCGAGCACACGGCGCAGCCGCCAGGCAGGCAGCGCGCGACCTGGCTTGGAGGTCGTGACGTCCTTGCGCGATTGCAGCGCGAAGAGTCGCGCGGCAAGCGCGGAAGCGAGACTGTCCGCGAACAGCCGGCCACCCGGATAGCCGTCATGGTCTTCGGCCTGCATCATCCAGCCGATGCGCTCGACCTGCGGGTCGCGGATGTGAATCGAAGGCGCGAGCTCGGCACCTCCCGAGCCCAGGCCCATGGCCTCCGCGGTGTCCAGCAGGAGCGAGGGCGTCAGCCGGAGCAGCAGCGAGCGCGCGGGCCGCGAGACCGTCCAGCGAGTGCTCGAGCGCGCGGGCACGACGCAGAACTGACCGTTGATCCGAAGCCCCTGCCGCTCGTGGTTTCCCACGCGGTAGGAGACCGGGACCGGGTCTCCCAGGTGCAGGCAGAGGACATGACGGTCATCCACCGGCGAGTTGAACAATCCGGATGGCACCGGAGAGGTGAGGACGTCGAGGAGCGGCAGGCGCTCCTTCCCGACGCTCGACAGCAACGCGGCTGGAGGGCCTGGGTAGCAGGAGGGTCTGTCGCTCATCGCCTGAACCTTCTACGCGGCCCGCTCTTGTGCAAGCGCCGAGAATCATCCGTCTGTGCTCGGCACCGTCCGTCCGTGCGCGCGCGGCGGCGGCGACGGTGGAAGCATTCTCGCAGGCAGCAGCACTCGTCGCCTGGAGACTCGCAATGAGACGTAGACAGTTCCTGATGTTGACCGGTGCCACGTTCGCCGCCGGTGTCGTCAGCGCGTGCGTGTCGCGCGTGGACACCGGCCGCGGCGCGGTGGGCACGGCCCCGTCACAACCGACAGACGCAGAGGCCTTCCGCGCGGCGCGGCGTTTCGCCGACCTCCCGTTCGGCAGGATTGCCTATGTCGAGCGTGGCTCGGGCGAGGCCGCGCTGTTCCTGCACGGCGCTCCACTCAATGGCTTTCAATGGCGCGGCGCGATGGACCGGCTGTCCGCATACCGGCGATGCGTCGCACCCGACTTCATGGGCCTCGGGTACTCGCAGGTTCCCGAGCACCAGTCGCTGGCGGCCGACGCCCAGGCCGCGATGCTCGTGGCATTGCTCGACGCGCTCGAGATTTCCAAGGTCGATATCGTCGCCAGCGATAGCGGCGGCACGGTCGCGCAGTTGTTCATGGTCCGTCATCCCGAGCGTGTCCGGACGCTGCTCCTGACGAACTGCGACACCGAGCCCAACAGCCCTCCGCCCAAGGTGATGCCGGTGATTGAGATGGCGCGCGCCGGAACCCTCGCGGATGCAACCGCCCAGTGGCTGACTGACAAGGCGCTGGCGCGCTCCACGTTCGGCGCGGCCGTCTTTCGCGACCCCAGCCGCCTCGCTGACGAGACCATCGAGTACTACGCCAGGCCGCTCGCCAGCTCACCGTTGCGCAGGGCGCAGTACCACGCGTTCCACCTCGCGCTGGAGCCCAACCCGCTGGCTGGCATCGAAGCGGAACTCAAGCGCAGCAAGGTCCCGGTGCGAATCGTGTGGGGTGCGGACGACGACATCTTCTCGCCAGCGGACGCCAACTACCTCGACCGCACGTTTCCGCAGTCCCAAGGCGTCCGCTTCGTGCCTGGAGGGAAGCTGTTCTTTCCAGAGGAGTTCCCTGACGTCATCGCCGAGGAGGCGCGGCGCTTGTGGCGTGTGGCCTGAGGGGAGTGAGCCCACGGGCGCGGTTTGACTCCAGCTCGCCGCGCCAAGCTCGCCGGAGGAGCCGGTCTTCAGGCCTGTCACGCTGCCAGGACTGCACGCCGGACGAGCCCGCGAAACCACTGCGCCGCGGGGTCGGTATGGGTGCGCTCGTGCCAGCACAGGGAGATCTTGACGGTGTGCGCGGGTAACGGCGCGTTGACGGGGCGCACGCCCAGGCGTGTGCCCTGCGCGGCGACGAGCGACTCCGGCAGCGTCGCGACGAGGTCGGTCTCGGCCACGACCGCCGCGGCGGTCGTGAACGAGGGCACCGTCATGGCGACCTCGCGGGGGATGCCGGCGCGCGCGTACGCGGCCCCTACGAGGTCACGGAAGCCCTTGCCCGGCACCATCTCCACACCGACGTGCCGGAGCGCACCGAGCGCCCTCGCGGACAGGCGCTTGCCGTGCGCCGGGTGGTCTCCGCGCGCCACGAGGATGGTGCGCTCTTCCAGCAGCGGCTCGATGTGCAGGCCCGCGCCCTTCCCGGCGAGCCCGATGTGCAGATCGATGTGGGACGAGGTCAGGTCGCCGAGCGAGACGAGCGAGGCGATGCCAATCACGGAGAGGCGCGCGTTCGGCATCTCCTCGGTCATCAAGGCGGCGATTCTCGGCACCCAGGTGAGCTGACCCGCATCGGCGACGGCGAGCGTGAAGGTGCGCTTGCAGCGCGTCGGGTCGAACGGGGCTTCGTGAATCGCGAGCTCCAGCTCACGCATCGCGCGCGCGATGGCGGGTGCGAGCGCCGTCGCTCGCGGCGTGGGGACGATTCCGCGGCCATTGCGCGTCACCAGCGGATCCCCCAGCGCGGAGCGGAGGCGCGCGAGGCCGTTGCTGATGGCCGACGGCGTGACGTGGAGCCGCTCCGCCGCGCGCGCCACGCTCCGCTCGGAGAGGACGGTGTGGAGCATCAGGAGGAGGTTGAGGTCCAGGGCCGCAATCGAAATGCTCACGCTTGGTGAGCTTACGCCTCACCAATCATCACTACCAGAGAGGACTCCACGGACGCATCCTGCCGGGCATGCACAGATTGCTCGGCTGCTTCGTCGCGCTCGCGCTCGTCGCGTGCCACCCCTCCACTCCTCTTCGTCCCCGGAGCACTCCCATGGCCACCACTCAGCAAATCAAGGTCCTCGACTCGTTCATCTCGTACCGCGAGGCCGGGACTGGCTCGCCCATCGTGTTCCTGCACGGCAACCCCACGTCCTCGCACGTGTGGCGCAACGTCATCCCTCAGCTCGCCGACCGCGGCCGCTGCCTCGCGCCCGACCTCATCGGGATGGGGAGCTCGGGCAAGCCCGACAGCTCCTACCGGTTCGCGGACCACGCTCGGTACCTCGATGCCTGGTTCGAGGCGCTCGACCTGCGTGACGTCGTGCTCGTCGGCTACGACTGGGGCGGAGTGCTCGCGCTGGATTGGGCGCGGCGGCACCCCGACCGCGTGCGCGGCGTGGTCGTGTTCGAGACGTTCCTCCGGCCGATGCACTGGAGTGACTGGCCTCCCCAGGGCGAGCAGCTGTTCCGCGCCCTGCGCACGCCGGGGGTCGGCGAGAAGCTGGTGCTTGAGCAGAACGAGTTCCTCGCGCGCTCATTCGCGAACGGCGTCCGGCACGGGCTCTCGGAGAGCGACCGCGACGTCTACTACTCCCCGTACCCCGATGCGGCGTCGCGCCGCCCCGTGCTGCAGTGGACTCGTGAGATTCCCATCGATGGCGAGCCCGCCGACGTCGCCGCGGTCATCGAGCACTACGACGCGTGGCTCGCGCGGACACCCTCGCAGCCGGCGCTCCTGCTGACGTTCGGGGACACCGGGCTCGGCGCGCCGAAGATCATCGAGTGGGTGCGAAGCACGCTCCCGGCGCTCGAAATCGTCCCTCTCGGTCGTGCGGGCCACCATGCTCCTGAAGACGCTCCGGATGCGATTGCACAGGCCATCCGGAGCTGGCTCGACCGCAAGGCGCTGTGAGCGCCTGGTGCGACCAGCTCCTGTACGCGCTGCTCGGGCGGGAGTGGGCGCGGCAGGTCACGAAAATCGAGTTCTCGGGGGAGTGCTCACAGTCCCCTGGTGTGTGCGTTGCATGGAGTGAGGTCCAGCACCTCGAAACGGCTGCGGCCATCTCGATAGTGAGACTCCATGCAACGACCCCGAAAGAGACGCTCCGGACCTGCACGCTCGTCCATTCCACGGACGGCCATGAATGGAGGGCAGCACCGTGTTGACGGTTCGCGACCTGGGTGGGACGTTGCTCCTGCTCGTTCGGATGCCCGACACGGTGTGCCCGGGGCCGGTAAAGGAGGCAGCATGGCCAGGTACTGGCTCTCGTATGACCTGGGACTGCGCGGTAACTACGACGACCTCTACAGGTGGCTTGCCAAACAGGATGCCAGGGAGTGTGGGGACGGCGTCGCGACCTTCACCGCGGACCTCACGCCCGAGCAAATCAAGAGAGCGCTCAAGTCCATCGTAGGGAAGAAGGGGCGCGCCTATCTGGTGGGCGCCGGCAAGGATGGGAAGTGGAGTGGCAAGTGGCTCTTCGGCAACAGGAGGCCAGCCCCGTGGGTTGGCTATGCCGAGGTCGCGGACGAGGAGCAGGACGAGGCATGAACGTCTGCGTGGATGCCTGCTTCATGCTCGCGCTGTACGACAAGAAGGACGGACACCACGAGGTCGCGACAGAGCTCTTTCAGCAACTCTTCGACTCGGCGTCCCATCAACTCGTCGTTCCCTGGCCCATCCTGTACGAGACGGTCTCGACCCGCATGACACGCCGGCGCGAGTCGATGGAGTTCCTTGAACGCGACCTGACGCACCTTCGGCGGCAGAACCGCTTGCTGATGCTGTTCGACAGGAAGATGCGCGAACAGGCGCTGGGTGAATGTTTCGACGAGTTGAAACGGCGAGGGAGTAGCTACCGCGCCTTGAGCCTGGTCGACAGAGTCATGAGGCTGATGCTGCTCAACCCGAAGCATCGCCTGCACGCCCTCATCACCTTCAACAGAGATGACTTCGAGGATGTGTGCGTGAGCAGGAAGATCCGGCTCATCGACTCGTCGGACGGCTGAGAGCACCTACCGGGCCTCGCTCTGGCCCGGTTCATCCGGGCCCGCACCGTCAGGCATACCCGGCGGCCTGCATGGCCTCGACTCCGGCGGCGGGCGGCCCCGAGCACGGGAGCAGGACGGTGAAGCATGTGCCGACGCCTGGCGTGCTCTCGGCATGGATGTGGCCTCCGAGCGCCGAGACGATTTCGTGCGCGATGTAGAGGCCGAGCCCGAGCCCGCCGTATTCGCGCGAGGAGACGGCGCGCTCGAAGCGCTCGAAGATGTGCGGAAGCCTGTCCGGGGCGATTCCGATGCCGTGGTCCCTCACCGTCAGGTGCGCGATGCCCGCTTCGGACGTGACGGAGAGCTCCACGGGCTTGCGGTTGCCGAACTTGAGGGCATTGGCGACGAGGTTGGTGATGACCTGCTCGAGGCGCGTCCTGTCCCACCACCCCCTGACGGGCGCCTCCGCGTGGATGACGAGGGGCGTCTGGGAGCGGGCGGACTCCTCGCTGAAGGACTCGACGACGTCGCGGGTGATGGCGGCGAGGTCGAACTCCTCGAGCTGGAAGTGGACCCGCCCCTTCTGGAGGCGGGCGACGGAGAGCAGCTCGTCGATGAGGCGGGTGAGGCGACGAATCTGCCGCCGGGCGCTCTTGGACGCGCGGGAGACGACCTCGGGCGCGGCGGGCGCGTTGCCTCGCTCCAGCCCCTGCAGGGAGAGCGTGAGCGAGGTGAGCGGGGTGTACAGCTCGTGGGCGGCGATGGAGAGGAACTCGTCGCGCAGGAGGATGGCCTCGCGGGCCTCATGGTACAGCCGGGCATTGTCGATGGAGGTGGCGGCCCGGCGCGCCAGCTCCTGGGCCAGGGCGAGGTCGGCGGGCCCATAGCCGTGCCCGGGCCTCACCCGGAAGAGGCTGATGGCGCCCAGGCTCCTGCCCTGCGCGATGAGCGGCACGGCCACGATGGCCCGCATGTCGAAGGTGCGCAGCAGCGCCAGGTGTCCGGCATCCTCGCTGATGGTCCGCAGCTGCTCCTCGGAGACCTCGGTCACCAGCTGCGGCTCCCCGGTGCGCATCGCCACCACCCCCGGCAGCCGTGAGTCCCACCGGACCGGATGGCTCCGCTGAAGCTCGCGCAGCAGCGCCTCGTTCGCGGGCGAGGCGCAGGCGACGGCGATGCAGTGGAGCGTCTCGGGCTTGTCCAGCACGTGCACCAGGCAGCAGTCGGCGAGGAAGGGCACCGCGAGCCGGGTGACACTGCGGAGGGTCATCTCATGGTCCAGCGACTCGGCGAGCACCGCGGAGGACTCGGCGAGGAAGCGGACGGCGCGCTCGGCCCGGCGGCGCTCCTCGACTTCGACATGGAGCTTCTCGAACAGGAGGCTGTTCTCCAGCGAGATGGCCATCTGGCTGGAGAGGAGCTGGAGGACCCGGACGCGGTCGGGCGCGAAGGCGCGGGTGGCGAGGTTGTTCTCCAGGTAGAGCACGCCGACGGTGGAGGCCTGACGGCGGATGGGGACGGCGAGGGCGGACCTGGGGGCGTGGGCGACGACGTAGGCGTCAGAGGCGAAGGGACTCTGCCGAGCATCCGCGAGGACGATGGCGTCCCCGGAGCCGAAGGCCCGGGCCACCATGGACGGGGGCACGTGCTGGGAGGCGTGGACCGGCGTGCGGTCGAGCGACACGGGCTCGGTGGTGGAGCCGCGAGCGCGCACGAAGAGGGCGCCTTCCTCGTGGAGGACCAGGGCGCCGCACTGCGCGCCGCCGACCTCGATGCAGACCGTCATCAGCTTCTCCAGGAGCCTGTCGAGGACGACTTCCCCGGAGAGCGTCTCCGCGGCCTTGAGGATGCCGAGCAGGTCGAGGCTGGCCCCGCGCGCCTCCTCGTCATCGCGCGTGGTGGGCGTCTTCCAGGGCATGGCCTCGCCGAGGGCGAGGTCCGGGAACTCCTCCGCGAGTGCCGCGACCTTGGCCCTGGCGCCCCAGCGGGAGAACCCCTTCACGGCGGCCTGGAGGTAGGGGGCGGCGATGCGGCGGTGGCCCAGGGCGCGGTAGTAGCGGCCCGCCAGGTCATGCGCGAGCGCCTCGTCCTGCGGAAACTCGTTCTGGTGCGCGGAGTCGATGGCCGCGTCGTACAGGTGCATCGCCTCGTCCTGGCGGCCCTCGAGGCGGGCGAGCTCGGCGGCGACCAGCTGCGCCTTCTGACGGAAGTTCCCGGGGAAGCCCTGGGCCCAGGTCTCGAGCTGGCGCAGGTGCTCCCGGCACTCGGCCAGGAGGGAGTCCTGTTCGGAGGAGGGAGCCGCGGGGTGGTACGCCGCGAGCAACAACGCCGTGTAGAAGGCGTAGTCGACCGAGGGGAGCAGGGGCCGCACCAGGTGGAGGTTGGTGCGCGCGGCGCGGGACATCTCCAGGGCGTCGGCGAGGTCTCCCAGCAGGAACGACGTCTGGACGCGCAGAATCTGGTACTCGCAGAGCACCAGGGGGCTGTCGCGGATGGACTCGAGGTACTCCTTCTCGGAGAACGTGTCGTCCTCGTAGCGCGCCCGCTGGTGGGTCCGCTCCTGGAGGCACCGGATGGCCTGACGGTAGGCGTGGAGGAGGCCCGCCATGTCCCGATGCCCGAGCCTCCGGGTGAAGACCAGGCTGGCCTCGCATTCCGCGTGGGTGACGGAGAGCTCGGTGCCCATGGCGAACAGGACTTCCACCAGCTGCGTGGCGGCATAGCTGGCGAACAGGAACTCATTGCCCTCCAGCCCCACGGCGACGGACCGCCGCAGCAACGGGATGTTGGTCCGGTACGGCGCCCGCCAATGACTCACGCTTCCGGCGAACGTGGTCACCGTCCGGCACTCCTGCCTCGGGTCTCCGTAGCGCCGGCTCAGCTCCACTCCCAGCTCTCCCAGCTTCATGCCGGTGTCGTAGTCACCCGCGGCCACCCAGTGGGTCATCGCGTAGGTCAGGTAGGCATGCGCGGAGTGGGGGCTGTGGCCGTGCTCCAGGGAGAGGTGGAGCATCCGCGTCTGGAAGAAGGCGAACAGCGCGTGCTGGTCCGCGAAGTACGCGGCCATGACGACGCTCGACATGAACCGCATCAGGGTGAGCAGCCGCGGGTCCTTCGTGGACGGGGCGGCCAGGAGCTCCTCCCGGGTACGGCCCCGCAGCAACGCGCCCACGGCGGCGGACTCGTCCGCGACGGCCTGCTCCAGCTCGCGCTCCGGGGGCTCCTCTCCCAAGAGCCGCAGCCCCTCCCTCCCCCACCGGAGCGCCTCCAGGTAGTTGCGCCCGAGGGTGTAGGCAATGACGTGGATTTCGTAGAGGCCCACCTTCTCCAGGTCGGAAGTGACATGCGGCAGCGCGGCCTGGATGAGGGCCTCGGCGAAGGCAGGGTCGCCGGTGAGGTGGGCACACTCCGCCGCCTGCCGGTGGAGCCGGAGCGCCAGCTCGGGGCGTGAGTGCCAGGCGTCCGGCGGGAGGAGCTCCACGCCATGCCGCAGGTAGACGAGCGCGGAGCTGAAGGCCGAGGTCTCCTCGGCCTTGCTGCCGGCCTGGAGGTACAGCTCGGCGAGCTGGAGGCGCTCGGCGGGCGCCAGGCGCTGGCTCGACTCCTGGCCCATGTCGAAGTGGTCGACCACCTCGAAGATGCGCTCGTCGAGCTCCTGCTCCGAGACACCTTCCAGCAGCCGGCGTCCAATCCGCCGGTGGATGTGGCGCCGCTCCTCCTCGGAGAGCAACGAGTAGACGGCCTGCTGGATGCGGTCGTGCACGAAGCGATAGGTGGCGGCCGGCGCCGCGGGGCTCTCGGGAGCGCGGCCCACCTCGCGCGTGAAGCGGGGGCCCTGGCTCTCCGGGACGAGGAGCCCCTCCTGGATGGCGCTCCAGAGCGCGCCGGCCGTGTCCTCGGCGGACTTCCCCGCCACGGCGGACAGCAGCCAGAGGTCCACCCTGTCCCGGAAGCAGGCCGCCACCTGGAGGAGTTGCTGGGTGAGCGCGGGGAGCTGGCGCACGGCCAGCAGCATCAGCTCGATGACATTCTCGGTGACTTCCACCTGCTGGAGGCGGGCCAGGTCCCATTGCCACTCGCCCTGCTCGGGCTCGAAGGCCAGGAAGCCGGACTGCTGGAGGAACCGCAGGAGCCGCTTGACGAAGAAGGGATTGCCCGCCGTCTTGCGCAGCAGCAGCTCCGCCAGGGGTTCGACGCGCTCCGGCTCGCTGTGAAGGGTGTCGGCGCAGAGCCGGGTGAGCGCGAGGAGGTCCAGCGGGGGCAGCTCGAGGGTGCGGAGGGTGGCCCCCAGCGACTGCATCACCCCGAGCGCCCGGACCAGGCGATGGTCCGGCCCCACCTCCTTGGCGCGCCAGGCGCCGACGAGCAGCACATGGCGGAGGTCCGGTGCCGTGGCCAGGCTCTGGAGCAGCTGGAGCGAGCCCGTGTCCGCCCACTGCATGTCATCCATGAAGAGGATGAGCGGGCACTCGCGGGTGGCGAAGACCTGGATGAAGGTCTGGAACGCGAACTGGAAGCGGCTCTGCGTCTCGGCGGCGCCCAGGGAGATGGGCGGAGGCTGCTCTCCCAGGAGGCGTGCCAGCTCGGGGATGAAGCGGGTCATGACGCTGGCGTTGGAGCCCAGCGCGTCGCGCAGGCGCTGGCGCCAGGAGACGAGGACCGCGGGGGACTCCTGGAGCAGGCCGCGGACGTGCCCTCCCAGGGCCTTCACCAGGGAGGCATGGGGCACGTTGCCGTGGAGGTGGTCGAACTTGCCGAAGAGGAAGTGGGCGCCTCGCGCGAAGCGCCGGTGCAGCTCGTGGACGAGCGAGGACTTGCCGGAGCCGGCCTCGCCCGTGACGAGGATGACCTCGGTGGGGCCCGCGCGGACGCGCTTCAGGGCCTCGCGCAGCTCGGCCAGCTCGTGCTCACGCCCATAGAGCCGGGTGGAGATGACGAGCTCGCGCGCCAGGTCATTCCAGGCGAGTGCGAAGGGCGCGATGGCGCCGGAGTCCTTCCACCGGCGACAGGCTTCGCGCAGGTCCAGGTCGAGCGACTCCGCGCTCTGGTAGCGCTGCTCCGGCATCTTCGCGAGCAGCTTGAGGACGAGGTCGGAGAGGACCTTGGGAATGGACGGGTTGAGCTGGTCCGGGGGGACGGGGGGCCTGGCCAGGTGGGCGTGGACGAGCTCGACCGGGTCCGCCGAGACGAAGGGCGGCACGCCCGTGAGCATCTCGTAGAAGGTGGCGCCGAGGGCGTAGAGGTCGGCGCGGTGGTCGACGAGCCGGTTCATCCGCCCCGTCTGCTCGGGCGCGATGTACGACAGGGTGCCTTCGGAGGCGCCGACGAGGCCCGCGGCCTTCGTCGCGGTGCCGAAGTCAATCAGCGTCAGCCGATGGGTGTCGGGCCGTACGACGATGTTGGACGGGTTGATGTCCCGGTGGATGACGCTGCGCTGGTGAAGATTGCAGACGATGTCCACGAGCTGGGTGGCCAGCTCCAGGAAGAGCCCCGTCTCCAGCGGCGCCTGCTCCAGGCGCTGCTCGAGGTCCAACGGGCCGGCGTCCTCGAGGACGAGCGCCAGGACTCCCGCCACCTCCTCCAGCTCCAGGGGCTTCACCACCCCTGGAAGGTCCAACCCACGGAGCATCTCGTGCTCGTGGCGGAGCGCGGCGGTGGCGTAGGCGGCGTGCGGCCCTGGCTGGACCTGCTTGATGACCCGGGGCCCGCCCGTGCGTTCCTCACGGACACGGAATACGACGTACTGGCGCCCCTGATGGATTTGCAGAAAGTCGCGGTAGCCAGGGACCTGGAACAAACGACCCTCCCCAGGGCGAAGCGGCACGAGCCCCGTCCCCAGACTCACCATGGAGGTGAAGGGCCGTCTTCAGAAGCATCGGGAGAGGGGGCTACCGACTGCCTGAGCACAGGGTCTGCCGGGCTCCTCGGCACTACCCCGCCGAGCTCACGCCCGTGTTCTTCAGCAGGTGGTCGCCGAACTCCTCGCGCAGCTTCGTCTTGAGGAACTTGCCCGTCGAGGTGCGCGGAATCTGCGGGATGAAGAGGTAGTCATCCGGCATCCAGAACTTCGCGAACCGCTTCTCCAGGTGCGCGGCCAGCTCCTGCTTCGTCGCCGTCTGTCCCGGCTTGAGCACCACCGCTGCCAGGGGCCGCTCGTCCCACTTCGCGTGCCTGCCGGCGAACACGGCCGCCTCCAGCACCGCCGGGTGCGCCATCAGCGCGTTCTCCAGCTCCACCGACGAAATCCACTCGCCACCGGACTTGATGACGTCCTTCGCCCGGTCGCAGATGCGGACGTAGCCAGCCTTGTCGAGGGTGACCACGTCCCCCGTCTTGAACCAGCCATCCGCTGCCCAGCGGTCCTTCCCCTCGTCGCCGAAGTACGAGCTCGCCACCCAGGG
The DNA here is from genome assembly GCF_010894405.1 of Pyxidicoccus caerfyrddinensis. Lineage (GTDB taxonomy): Bacteria > Myxococcota > Myxococcia > Myxococcales > Myxococcaceae > Myxococcus > Myxococcus caerfyrddinensis. The sequence goes on along the minus strand of NZ_JAAIYA010000024.1, from coordinate 158,118 downwards.
CCCCCGCACCTCCAGCTCGCCCATCGTCTCCCCGTCCCACGGGAGCTGCTTCCCGTCGTCGCTGACCACGCGCGTCTCCACGAAGGGGAGCGCGAAGCCCTGCGACGCCCGCGCCGCCAGCTGCGCTTCCTGCGACGCGTCCCGCAAGTCGCCCTTGAGCTTCGCCATGGTGCCCACGGGGCTCAGCTCCGTCATGCCCCACGCGTGCACCACCTCCAGCCCGTGCCGCTGCTTGAAGCCGTCAATCAGCGACGGCGGCGCCGCCGAGCCGCCAATCAGCATGGAGCGCACCGTGCTCAAGTCCCACTGCTTCGGCGTCGCATCCAAGAGCGCGAGGATGCCCAGCCAGATGGTGGGCACGCCGCCGGCCATGGTGACCTTCGTCTCCGTCATCAAGTCGAGCAGCGACTGCGGGTCCAGGTGGGGCCCGGGGAACACCAGCGTGGCGCCGGTGAAGATGGCGTCGAACGCGAGCCCCCACGCGGCCGCGTGGAACATGGGCACCACCGGCATCACCCGGTCCGCCTCGCGCATGCCCGTGACGTCCGTCATGCAGCACGCCATGGTGTGCAGGACGATGGAGCGGTGGCTGTACAGCACGCCCTTCGGGTTGCCCGTCGTGCCCGACGTGTAGCAGAGCATCGCCGCCGTGTTCTCCTCCAGCTTCGGGAAGTCGAACGTGTCGGACTCCGCCGCGAGGAGCTGCTCGTAGTCCAGCTTCCCCTCCGGCGCGGGCCCGGCGTCCGGCACCACGATGACGTGGCGGAAGCCAGGCACCTGCGCGGAGAACTTGTCGAACAGTGGCAATAGCGAGCGGTCCACCACCAGCACCGAGTCCTCCGCGTGCCGCGCGATGTAGGCCAGGTCGTTCGGGTGCAGGCGCAGGTTGAGCGTGTGCACCACCGCGCCCATGGCCGGCACGGCGTAGTACGTCTCCAGGTGCCGGTAGTGGTTCCAGCTCAGCGTGGCCACCCGGTCACCGGGCTTCACGCCCAGGCGCGTCAGCGCGTTCGCCAGCCTGCACGTGCGCTTGTAGAAGTCCGCGAACGTGTAGCGGTGCAGCGACTTGTCGGGATTGCGGCTGATGACTTCCGAGCGCGGGTAGTACGTGCGCGCGCGCTCCAGGAAGTGGGTCAGCGTGAGCGGGAAGTCCATCATCCGTCCGGCGAGCATCGGCACCATCCCTTGTCCGTGAGGAGTGAAGGTGACGATGCTACCGGAAGCCCGGGGCCCCGGTTCAGGGCCTCCCGGTGATGTTGCGTTGCGTCAGCCGAAGAACACCTGGGCCACCTCGAAGAACTCCTTGGGGACCTTCTTCAGCTCGCGGGTGGCGTCCGCCAGGTCCACGGTGATGATTTCGTTGCTCCGGAGTGCGGCCATCTTCCCGAACTCGCCTCGGGCCACCATGTCGCAGGCGTGGACGCCGTAGCGGGTGGCCAGCACGCGGTCATGCGCGGTGGGCGCGCCGCCGCGCTGGATGTGGCCCAGCACGGACACGCGCGTCTCGAAGCCGGTGCGCCGCTCGATTTCCGACGCGACGATGTTGCCCACGCCGCCCAGGCGCGGCCGGCCCGCCTCGTCCAGGGAGCCCGTGGTGACGAGGTGCTCGTTCTCGTCCGGGGACGTCTTGATGCGCGTGCCTTCCGCCACCACGACGATGGAGAACGTGCGCCCGCTCGCGTGGCGGCGCTGGATGTGCTCGGCGACCTTGGTCAGGTCCGCGGGGATTTCCGGCACCAGGATGACGTCCGCGCCGCCGGCGATGCCCGCGTACGTCGCAATCCACCCCACGTGGCGTCCCATGACCTCGCAGACGATGACGCGCTTGTGGGACTCGGCGGTGGAGTGCAGCCGGTCGATGGCCTCGGTGGCAATCATGACCGCGGTGTCGAAGCCGAAGGTGAATTCGGTGGCGTTGATGTCGTTGTCGATGGTCTTCGGCACACCGACGATGCGCAGGCCTTCCTGCGACAAGCGCGTGGCGGCGGACAGCGTGCCCTCGCCGCCGATGGCGATGATGGCGTGGATGCCATTGCGCTCCACGGCGCGCTTCACGCGCTCCAGCCCGTTCTCCACCTTGAACGGGTTGACGCGCGAGGTGCCGAGGATGGTTCCGCCGCGGTGGAGGATGCCCGACGTGGTTTCACGCGTGAGGCGGAAGTGGTTGTCCTCCAGCAACCCCTTCCAGCCATCCCGGAGGCCCATCATCTCGAAGCCGTGCTCGGCGGCGCGGCGGACGACGGCGCGGATGACGGCGTTGAGACCGGGGCAGTCACCCCCACCAGTGAGGACAGCGACTTTCATAGGGGGAATGTTCTATCTCGCCCGGCGCCGGACGGAACCCCTCAATTGCGCCTGAGCGCTCACCGGGGGACTTTCCGCCTACCCGAGCTACCCGAACACGGCCGGGCGGCGGTGCGTCCACGGGTGGGCGGACTCCAGCTGGGCGGCCAGCCGGAAGAGGGTGGCCTCGTCCCCGAAGCGGCCGATGAACTGCACGCCCACGGGCAGCCCCTCCGGACTCCAGTGCAGCGGCACGCTCATGGCCGGGCACCCCGTCATGTTCGCCATCGGGCAGTAGGGCGTGAAGGCGGCGGCCCGGAAGAGGGGCGCCAGCGGCTCGTCCGGCGGCGCGGCGAAGGTGCCCAGCGGCGCGGGCGGCTCGGTGACGGTGGGCAGCAGCCAGACGTCCACGTCCTCGAAGCGGCGGGCGATGAGGCGGCTGAAGCGCTGCAGCTCCGCCTGGGCCAGCAGGTAGGCCGACAGGCCCTGGTCCAGGCCGAACTGGTAGAGGGCCCAGGTGAAGGGCTCGAAGTGCGCGGCGTCCGGTGCACGGCCGGAGCGCTGCGCCATCCGGTCGATGGTGTAGACGACGCCCGCGGCCCACACCGTCATGAAGTGCTGGCCCAGGGCCTCGTCGCCGGGCGCCTCCAGGCTGAGCTCGAGGACGGAGTGGCCCAGCCCCTCCAGCAGCCGGGCGGTGGCGGCGACGGCGGCCAGGCACTCCGGGTGGACGGGCGCGCCCACGGAGTTGCGCAGCGCCAGGCCGACGCGCAGCCGCCCCGGCGGGGCTCCCGCCTCCAGCGCATAGGGCCGGGCCTTGGGCGGGGCGATGTACGGGGCACCCACATCAGGGCCTTCCGTGGCGTCGAGCAGGGCGGCGCTGTCGCGCACGGAGCGGGTGAGGGCGTGGTCCGCGACGAGCCAGTGGTACGGGTCCGCGAAGTCCGGCCCCGTGGGGTTGCGGCCGCGCGTGGGCTTGAGGCCGAAGAGGCCGCAGCTGGACGCGGGGATGCGGATGGAGCCGCCCCCGTCGGACGCGTGGGCGAAGGGCACCATGCCGCTGGCCACCGCCGCCGCCGCGCCGCCGCTGGAGCCGCCCGCCGAGCGCTCCAGGTTCCACGGGTTGCGGCAGGGGCCGAGCAGCTCGCTCTCCGTGGTGGGCAACAGGCCCAGCTCGGGCGTGTTCGTCTTGCCCAGCACCACGAGCCCGGCGCGCAGGTGGCGCTTCACCAGCTCGCTGTCGTGGTCGGGCACGAAGTCCTTCATGAAGCGCGAGCCACCGGTGAGCGGTTGGCCCTGCTGCGCGGCGAGCAGGTCCTTGAGCAGGAAGGGGACGCCGGTGAAGGGGCCTCGAGGCAGCGCACCCTTCGCCCTCAGGCGGGCCGTGTCGAACTGCTGCTGCGTCACGGCGTTGAGCTTCGGGTTGTGGCGCTCGATGCGGGCGATGGCCGCATCCACCAGCTCCAGCGGAGTGACTTCGCCCCGGCGGACGAGCTCCGCCTGGGCCGTCGCGTCGAGGCTGACAAAGGGGTCCATGGCGGAACTCTAGCGCTTCCGGGGCGCGGGCTGGCTGTCCGTCATGGACAGACAGGCCAGGTCGCGCCGCATTGAAGTGAACGGGGCGGGCACTTCCGCGCTTCCGCGTGGGCCGGGGCTCCCTATGGTCCGCTGCCGTGAAACTGCGCGTCTTCGACTCCGAGCAGCACGCCGCCGTTGCCTGCGCGGCCCACCTCGCCGAGGCGGTGCGTGAGCGGCCCTCCCTGGTGCTGGGATTGCCCACGGGCCGCACGCCGCTCAACGTCTACCGCGAGCTGGTGGCCCTGGCCGCGCGCGGGGCGCTGGACCTGTCGCGCGCCAGCAGCTTCAACCTGGATGAGTTCTTCGGCCTGCCGCCCGAGGACGCGGGCAGCTTCCGCGCGTACATGGAGCGGCACTTCTTCCAGCATGTGAACCTGCCTCGCGAGCGCATCCACTTCCTCGATGGGAGCGCGCCGGACGCGGAGGCGGAGTGCTCCCGGTACGACGCGGAGTTGGCCGCGGCGGGAGGGCTGGACCTGGTGCTGCTGGGAATTGGAGGCAACGGGCACGTCGCCTTCAACGAGCCCGGGGACAGCCTGCTGGCGCCGTGTCACCGGGTGAAGCTGGGGCGCGAGACGCGGCTGGCCAACGCCGGGCTCTTCGGGGATGACCCGACGCGCGTGCCCCTGGAGGCGCTCACGCTGGGCATGGGCGCCATCCTCCAGGCGAAGCGCGCGGTGCTGCTCGCGTTCGGCGAGGGCAAGGCGGAGGCGGTGGCGGCGATGGTGGAGGGCCCGGTGACGCCACGCTGCCCGGCGTCCTTCCTTCAGTTGCACCGCGACGCGGAGGTGTGGGTGGACCCCGAGGCCGGCCGACTCGTGTCCGCGCGTGCCCGGCCCTGAGCCGCGAGCCCCCGGCGGAAGGAACGTTCATTCCGGAGTACCGCCCCCGGCGGTGGAGACCGGGCGGAAGGAACGTTCATTCCGGCGTACTGCCCCCAGCGGTGGGTGGAGACCGGGCGGAAGGAACGTTCATTCCGGCGTACTGCCCCCAGCGGTGGGCGGAGACCGGGCGGAAGGAACGTTCATTCCGGAGCGGCATCCGGGCCGGGTGCGGGTCCGCCCCATCGCTTCCGGCTGCAGCACAGCTCAGTACTTCCTGGCGGCCTCGGCCCAGTTGTACCGGGGCAGTATCGAGCGCACGCGGCGCAGCAGCGAGAGGAACTCCTCGCGGTCCTCCTGGCCGTCCAGCGCATCCTCCGCGAGCGACTCCGCCGTCGCGAGGCTCATGCCCGAGGCCTGGTGCGCTCCACGCAGCAGGTCCGCCGCGCCCGCCACCGCCGCGGCGAAGCGCAGGTCGGCTGACGCCTCCGCCAGCGAGGCGTGGACCTGGTGGCGCTCCAGCGTGAAGCGCTGCTCGGCCGCTTCCTCGCCGCCCGGGCGCTTCGCACGGACGCGCACGTTGGCCAGGCGCGTACCCTCACCCGTGAGCTCCACCTCGTACAGCGCGGTGACGGCGTGGCCCGCGCCAATCTCGCCCCCGTCCACCTTGTCGTCGCGGAAGTCCTTGTCCGCCACGTCGCGATTCTCATAGCCCACCAGCCGGTAGCCGCGCACCGCGTCCGGCTCGAAGTCCACCTGCACCTTCACGTCCTGGGCAATCACCTCCAGCGTGCCGGCCAGCTGCTCCTGGAAGACCTTCCGCGCCTCGCGCTCCGAGTCGATGTAGAAGGCGTTGCCGTTGCCCTTGTCCGCCAGCCGCTCCATCAGGTCATCGCGGTAGTTGCCCATGCCGAAGCCGATGGTGGACAGCGTCACGCCCGCGCGGACGTAGCGGGCCACGCTCTCCAGCATCGCGTCCGCGGTGAGGTTCTTCCCGAGGTTGGTGTCCCCATCCGTGAGCACCACCACGCGCGACACGTTGTCCGCGCCCACCATTCGCACCGCGTGCTGGTAGGCCAGTTCCAGGCCGTCTCCCATGGCCGTGCCGCCGCCCGAGCAGAGCGAGTCGATGGCGTCCTCGATGTGCCCGCGCTCCGAGGCCGGCGTGGTCTCCAGCACGGTGCGCACGTCGCCCGCGTAGGTGGTGATGGCCACCGTGTCCGTCTCGTTGAGCCCGCCCACCGCCAGCTTCATCGCCTTCTTCGCCAGCTCCAGCCGGTCCTCTCCGTTCATGGAGCCGCTGGTGTCCACCAGGAAGACCAGGTGCGTGGACTTGCGCTGGCTCTTCGCCACCCGCCGTCCCTGGAGCGACACCTTCAGCAGGTGGCGGTCCGGGGTGAAGGGCGATGGCGCCGCCTCCAGGTCCACGTGGAAGTCCCCCTCGCCGGGCCTGGGCTCCGGCAGGCGGTAGCGGAAGGCGTTCACCCACTCCTCCACCCGCACCGAGCTCGGGTGCGGCAGCTGGTCCTCCTGCTGCACCGCGCGGCGGAACAGCGCATAGGACGCGGTGTCCACGTCCACCGCGAAGGTGGAGAGGCGGTCGTCCCGGGTGAGCGTGAAGGCGTTGGGCTCATGCCGCGTGTGCGTGTTTCCGGAGGCCAGCGACTCGGACGCTTCTGGCGCTTTTCTCGCCGCCACGGGCTGCCCGCCCGAGGACTCCACCCCGAAGGAGCGCAGCGTCTTGCGCGAGGTGCCCACGTCGGGCGTACCGGCCAGGGACGTGGCGGAGGCGCCGAACAGCTTGCGGACGTGGTCGCCGTACAGTGTCACCCCTCCGACAATTCCAAGGACGGTCAGCAGGGCGATGCAGCCGCGGGTGAAGGTTCTGCTCATGGACGCCTCGGGAGAGTGGCGGGAAACGCGGTGAGGGCGCCCTTGTCCCATGGGCCTCGAAGGCCGCGCGTCCGTCATCCGCCCGAGGTCGGTCGATGGGCGGAGGTCGGTCAATGGGAGGATGGCGCGGACCGTGTTACGCAGGGGCCGCGGGCGGCGAGGACGTGCCGTGGCGCGCAATGCTCGGGGCATCCGGGCATCGGAGCGCGCGGCGTGGTGGTCGGATGGGGTGCTTCGGAATCTGATGGGGCGTCACATGGAATGGAACGACACCACGACAGGGCAGGGCACGGTGGACCGGGTCCGGGACCTGGAGGAGCGGCTGGCGCTCGCGACGCCGGACAAGACGTGCCGGGGCATGTTCCTGAAGGGCGTGCTCCAGGTGGTGGGCTCGTACGGGGACGAGGACGTGGTGCAGCGGTGCCTCGAGGCCGGCGGGCAGAAGCGCATCACCGACTTCTCCAACTACCCCATGTCCGCGCGGCTGCGGATGACCTGGGTCGCCGCGGAGTTCATGGCGCCGAGGGTGGGCGGCTTCGACGAGGCGCTGCGACTGCTCGGGCGGCAGGCGACGGCGGACTTCATGGCCTCGCTGGCGGGCCGGACGATTCTGGCGCTGACGGCGCGGGACGTCGTGAAGATGGTGAACAGCCTGCCCACGGCCTTCGGCGCGTCCATCAACTACGGGAAGTACACGGTGGAGTGGACGGGGCCGAAGAGCGGCCGCTTCTTCCTCGACGGCGACCTCATGCCCGAGCCCACCAACTCCGGCATCATGGACGCCGTCCTCGCGGCGGGGAACGTGAAGGGCGCGAAGGTGCGGGGACGCCAGCTCGCGCTGACGCAGTGCGAGCACCTGTTCTCCTGGGAGTGAGGCCGGCCCTGCTCAGCCGCGCCGCGCGCTCGCGGTGACGCCCGGCTTTGCCCGCGCGTCCGCGGATGCAGGCGCCTTCGTGGGTGGCTTCGTACGGGTGGCGGGCTTCGCGACTGTCGCGTGCTTCGCTGTCGGAGCGGGCTTCACGGCGGGCCGGGGACTCACGCGCACCGTCGTGGGCACGGGTGCTCTCGGTGTCGCCCGTGCCGCCACGGCGGGCGCGGCCGGCCGCGTGTGCTTCCAGGCCGCGAGCACCTTGGGCACGTAGTACTCCGTCTCTCCGTTGCGAGGCACACGGCCATTCACCGCGCCCGGGCCCGCGTTGTACGCGGCCACCGCGAGCCGCACGTCCCCGAAGCGCCGGAGCTGCTCGGCCAGGTAGCGCGCGCTCGCGTCGATGGCGGGCGCCGGGTCGAACGGGTCCTCCACGCCCAGCATGGACGCCGTCGTCGGCATGAGCTGCCCGGGGCCCATGGCACCCGCCGGAGAAATCCGGTGCACGCGCGTCTCCGACTCCACCTGCACCAGCGCCCGCAGCAGTCCCGCGGGCAGCCGGTGCCGGCGCTCGGCGGCGTCGATGAGGGGCTCGAGCTCCGGGTGCCCATCCAGCAGGCACGAGGGCCGGTGCTCCGCGTACGCGCGCAGCGCCCCGGCCTTGGCCTCCAGGAAGGAGAACGACAGCGGGGACACCGTCGTCCCGCCCAGCCAGGAGATGCCCACGTTGAGCAGCACCACCGGCACGAGCGCGCACGGCACCAGCCAGGCCCACCCGGGGATGCCGAACCCGCCGCCGCCGCTCCTGGCCCGCTTGCTTGCCACGCTCCACCATTAAGGGCGCTTGGGGCCTCCGTCCAACTTCCGGCGCCCGGGCTTGTTGACTCCGGGAGGCAGCCGCAGCCCGTCCAACACCAGCGCCGTCAGCGCGTCCGGCAGCTCCAGCAGGTTGCCGATGTCCTCCTCGCTCAGCACCGCCAGCAGCAGCCGCTCCACCGCGCCCACCACCGCGAGCGCGCTCACCGCCGGGCGGATGGGCCTGAGCAGCCCGTGCGTGTGCGCCTTCTGCGTGATGTCCACCGCGTGCCGGGCCACCAGCCGGGACAATTCGGCCACCTGGGTGCGCGCGCCCACCGCCGGCCCGCGGCTCTCCTGGAGGTACAGCCGCACCACGCCCGGGTACTGGAGGAGCGCGCCGACGATGACGGCCGCCACCGCGCGGTAGGCGTCGAACATGGCCTCCACGTCACGCGCCTGCGCGAGCGAGCGTCCGCACGCCTCCATCCCCGCGAGCAGCTCGCCGCGCACCGGCGCCAGCAGCGCGTCCACCAGGGCGGCCTTGTCGTCGAAGTACCGGTAGAACGTCCCCTTGGCCACCCCGGCCGCCTGGGTGATGTCGTCGATGGTGACGGCGTCCAGCCCCCGCTCCACGAAGAGCTTCAGCGCCGCGTCCTCCAGCTCCTTCGTCCGCTCTCGCCGGTGGGCTTCCCGCCGCCCGCCCGGACGCCCGGGCCTGCTGCCCGCCCCCGCGGACGTGTCCCCTCCCTCGCTCCGTGGGCCCGCTCTGGTCGCCATTCGCGTGCACTCCGTCTTCTTGCGTTATAGAAAAAGAGTGACCAAATAGTCATTATTCGCAGCGTGGCGTCGGCCGGGCGCCCGCCGGAGAGAGCAACGATGATCGGCATTCCACTGGGCTGGGCGTACTCCAATTTCGGGGAATGGGTGCTGCACCGGTACGTGCTGCACGGCCTGGGGAAGCACCGGCAGAGCTTCTGGAGCTTCCACTGGCACGAGCACCACCAGAAGTCGCGGCGGCACGACATGGTGGATGACCAGTACCTGCGCTCGCTGTGGACCTGGTCGGCGAAGACCAAGGAGCTGCTGGCGCTGGCGGCGCTGGCGGTGGCGCACGCGCCGCTGTTTCCCGTGGCGCCCTTCTTCGTGGGCACGGTGTGGGCCTGCGCGGCGAACTACTACCGCGTGCACCGGCGCGCGCACCTGGACCCGGCGTGGGCGCGCGAGCACCTGCCCTGGCACTACGACCACCACATGGGGCGCAACCAGAATGCCAACTGGTGCGTGACGCACCCGTTCTTCGACCTGGTGCTGGGCACGCGGCGCGAGTTCCTCGGCATCCAGCCGGCCGCGCCCTCCTCCGAGGCCGTGCCCGCCTCCCTGCACACCGCCATGACTCCAGCGGTGGCTCCGGTGAGCGTGGCCTGAGGGACGGCGCGGGTGGCGGCGTGCGGGCGGCTCAGCGCGTGCGGCGGCTCGCGGCTTTCTTCACGGCGGCCTTGCGGGCGGCGGGCGTGCCGGCGGGCTTCGCCTTGCGCGCGGCTTCCTTCGAGGCGGCCTTGCGTGAAGCGGGCTTGTGCGCGGGCGCCGGAGCGGCGGCACGGGAGAGGACGGTCTGCAGGGCCCGCATCGCGTCCGTGGTGGTGAAGATGCCGACCATCCGCGTGCCGCGGGTGATGACGGCCGAGCCGTACTTGTGGCGCCCCAGCTCCCGGGCCACCTCGGCCAGCGGCGTCCCGGTCTCCACCGTGTAGCAGTCCTGGGACATGGCCTCCTCGACCCTGACTTCCTTCGGGTCCACGTCCTTCAGCGTCTCGATGAGGTGCAGGTCCCGCTGGGAGACGAGCCCCACCAGGCGCCCGCCCTCGAGCACCGGCAGATGGCGGATTCCGTATTCGTTCATCACCCGGTGTGCCTCCACCAGCGGGCTCTTCACCCCGATGGTGTGGACGGAACGGGTCATGAAGCTGTCGATGGTGTCCATGCACTCCTCCTGGCCCGGAGATGGGCTCCAGGCGGGGAGATAGCAATGCCCCGGCCAGCCCTGATGCGGGCCGGGCCGGGGCCCTCGCCGGGAGCAATGGCGGCGGGCGCGCAGCCGCTGCGTGCCGGGGATACGGGCGGCGCAAGGGCTGCGCCCCGGAGCGTCAGAACACGAGGTCGAAGTAGTTCGCCCTGGCGCGGATGCCGGCGCACGCCCGGAGCGTGGCCGTCCACTCCTCGGTGGGCAGCGAGCCCCGGGCGTCGAAGACGAAGTCCAGCTCGTCCTGACGGGCCAGGTCCAGCAGGTCCACGGCGCCGCTGCCGGACAGGCGCAGCGTCTGCGTGGGCCCCCCGGAGCCGGTGCGGCGGAACTCGCCGATGAGGATGGTGTCCTCGCTGCCCGGCTTGCGCACGGACACGCTGGCGCGCTCGATTCCGCTGATGTCCGTGTCGGCCGTCACCTCGAAGACCTTGAGGCGCAATTCCGTCTCCAGGTCGGCCTCCTCGGGGAGCGGGTCGGCGAAGTCGCCCAGGGGGAAGGTGAGGGTCTGCTGGACGCTCGCGGTGCCGGGGAAGGCGGCGGGGAAGGAGAGGTCCGGCTCCGTCTTGCAGATTTCCTCGGCCTCCGCCTCGATGGAGAAGAGCGAGTCACAGCCGGTGGCGAAGAGCGCCGCGGTGGAGAGCAGCAGGGCGCGGAAGGAAGTCGTTCGCATGGTGGATGGGCTCCGGCTCTAGAAGAAGTACAGGAGGAACCCCACCTTGACGGAGGGGATGGTGGCGCGCACGGAGAGGTTTCGGGCGGTGACGCTGGGGTCGTCGGTGGCGTCCTGGATGAGGGCGCTCGCGTCGTCCACCTTGAGGGCCACGTAGCTCAGGCCCAGGTGCAGGAAGAAGTTGAAGCGGCTGGCCGAGCCGATTTCCAGGCCGACGCTGCCGCCGACGTAGTCGTAGGTGACGTCGCGGATGGCGGCGGCCGCGGCGCTGGGGCTGGAGCCGAGCCAGTCGACGACGTCGTTGTAGTCGGAGCCGAAGTAGTGCCCCGCCTCGGCGTTGAGGGAGGGGGCGACGAAGGTCTGGAAGGGCAGGAGGCTGACGCCGCCGCGCAGGCCGAAGCTGAGCGTGTTGGTGGTGGGGCCCGCCTGCAGCCGCAGCCAGGGCAGCGGACGGAGCACGGCGGACACGCCGACGCCGTGGGGCGCGCCCGCGTCCAGCAGGACGCCGAAGCGGCGCAGCTGCGGCTCACCGGCGCCGTCCTGCGCCAGGGCCGGGGATGCGGCCAGGAGCACCAGGAGGCAGGCCCAGGCGGCGCCTTGCTGTCTTGGGGGGAGTGCCGTGCGTCTTCTCGTCGAGGATGTCGCCATCGTCATAGGGATGTTCCAGCGTGGTTCCGGCCCGGTGGCCATCATTCGCGCGACGGGGCGGAAAAGAGAAGCCACGTCGAGGGAAATGACCCGCGAGTGGTGGTGTGCGGACAGGGGCTGCCGTGGGAGACCTGCCTGTGCTCCTGGGGGCCACGTTTTCCGGGGCTGTCGTGTAGCCTCGGGCTTCACGCGCCGATGCGGAATGATGGCGACTGGAGGCGTTTGGATGGCGCGGGGCTGGGGCTGGCTGCTGGCGTGCTTCGTCGCGGGTTGCGCTTCGGTGCCTCCGACTCGTGGTTCCGAAGGGGTTCTTGGGTACGGCTCGCGTCCCGGCTCGGGAGAAACAGGACGCCCGTCGCACCGGGGCGCGCAGGTCGCGATGGTGGGCCCCGCGGACCTGGCCGTACGCGCCGTCACGCATGGCGCCATGCGGTTGGATGCCTTCGAGCAGTTGCTGGTGGCTGCCGGGCTGGACTCCGCGAATGCGCTGCCTCCTCGCGGTGAGGGCCTGACTCCGGACGGGGCGGCGCGACTGCTGGCGGTACTGCTAACGCGGCCTGT
>NZ_JAAIYA010000024.1:0-145875 GCF_010894405.1 Pyxidicoccus caerfyrddinensis | reverse complement strand
TGGATGCCTTCGAGCAGTTGCTGGTGGCTGCCGGGCTGGACTCCGCGAATGCGCTGCCTCCTCGCGGTGAGGGCCTGACTCCGGACGGGGCGGCGCGACTGCTGGCGGTACTGCTAACGCGGCCTGTGACGCTGGACGCCTTTCCGCCAAGGCTTGCCGCGAGCCACCTGCTGCGTGAGGTGCTGGCGAGCGGAGAGGTGTCCCGGGAGGAGCTGCTGCGAAGGGTGGAGCGGTTCGCCAACGTGGCCGTGCTGCGGCCGGATGGCTGCCTGGCCTGGGTTCGCAGTGGCCGTACCCAGCAGCGCGTGGAGCCGGTGCAGTGGAATGACGGTTGCTTCCGCGCGGGCCCGTTCGAGCTGGGCCGCTTCTACTCTGGGAAGGGTGGGGCGTTCCGCGTTCTCGACGACCGGTTGAAGGACGCGGGCGGAGGTGCGCTGGCCGAGGTGTATGACGACGCCGACTACCTGGGGCGCTCGCTGGATGGCGCGGAGGAGGCATTCGTCGAGCTGGTTGCCACGTTGGGACAGTTGCTGACGTATCCGACGGACAGTGTCGTGGGGCTACGGAGCCTGCCGGCGGGGCTCGCGGCCCTGGTGGCTTCGTCACCGGAGTACCTGGAGCGCTTCCGACACATGACGCGGGGCGAGCAGGTGAAGGCGCTGTCCAAGCTGACCACCAACCTCATCGCGACGTGGGGCGCGGCTTCCGGAGCGACACGCATGGTGACAGGCGCACTGCGCGGCGCGGAGGCCACCGTGCCGGTGCTGTCGCTGTCCGCCGAGGGCGCGCTGGTGATGGAGCGGGTCTCTTTGCCGGTGGGCCAGGCGGCCACGGTCCTGGGCGGTGGGCCCGGCGCGGCCATCATCCTTCAGCGGGCGCGTACTGGGAGCCGAGCGTCGCCTCCTGCCGAGGGGCCAGGGCGGTGGGAGACCGCGAACGAGAGCATGAGCCAGGCCTCGCGCGAGTATCAGGCCCAGGTCACCGGAGCCCCCGAAGGGCTGGCCTACAATGTCCGGGGCGTGAAGTTCGATGGTTATGCGAATGGCGTGCTGTTGGAGACCAAGGGGCCGGGTTACGCAAAGTTCCTCAAGAATGGGAGCTTCAGGTCATGGTTCCGAGGTGCGGACGGAATGCTTCAGCAGGCGGAACGCCAGTTCAAGGCAGCCATGGGCGCGTCCATCGAGTGGCACTTCGCGGAGCGTGAGGTCGCTGACGCGGTCAGAGCGATGCTTCGCGAGAGCGAGCTCGGCGACATCAAGGTGGTTTTCACGCCAGTCCGATGACAGGGGTCATCCGAAGCATGATTGAGACGTACTACGCAGGCACGTACTGGCCCGGCCGGGTCGAAACACTCGAGTCTTATGCTCAGCGCGCCGCGCACTTCTTTCGCTCGCTTGCCGCCGCTGACGAGACCTTTACCCGGTGGCTCGAAAAGGCGGACTCCCGTTCGGCGGCGCTCAAGCTGGGTTTCACTCCCGACGCCGAAACGTTGCTGGGCCTGTTCAAGAAGAAGATGTACCGGCGCGATGAGGCCGGCATCGCCTTCTCCGCCTGGAATGGCGCGCCGGATGGTTCCAGCAGTGGGGTCAGGCTCGCTTGTGGCTCTGCCTCCCCGCTCCTGGGAGACCTCTGCACCCTGAGCCTTCCCACGGAGGGCGCTTCCCGGGAGCGTGTTCTGTCGGCCGCCATGCTCACGCAGGTCCTGCGAGCCATGGCCCTGGCCTGGGAGCCGGCGTGGGGCATTGCCACGTCCCAGGTTCACAGGGACGAAGTCTTGAAGCGCTCCAAGGCGGGGACCTTTGTCGGCTGGGTCATGTACTTCGCACACAGCCGGGGGACGTTGCCGCCGTTGCCCGACCCTGTTCGCATGGAGCCCGTGGGCGACAAGGGCACACTGGTCATCCTCACTCCCGAGCGCTTCACTGCCAGCAACCCGAAGCATGTCGAGCTGGCGGCGCATGTTCAGGACCTGCTGGAGCAGGCGGGATTGCTCGGGCCGCTGAGTCCGTTAGCGGCACCTGTGTGAAGGCCCCACCTCAGCGCGGCGGTGCGGAGTCAATATCAACACGCTCTACGAGACGCAGGACCCATGCGAGGAGTCGCTCACCCAGGGCAGGTCGGGACGTGCGACGACACTCCGGTTGAATGCCTGCTTCGACAGCGAGGCGATGAAGCCAGGGGGCTTCATCTTCCGGAACGGCGCATTCACGAAGCAGCGCCGAGGCCGCCACCGGGCCTGCTACGTTCGCCAGGACGAAGCACGGAGGCTTCATGATGCGGTGTGGATGGAGCCTGTTGGTGGCGTGCGCTGTCGCGGGCTGTGCCTCGGTCCCCACGACGCCTGATGCCGATGGGGTTCTTCGGTATGGGGCCGGTACGCGCCAGCGAGGCAGTTTGGTGGCGATGGCGAACTCGGTGGGCCCGGCCAGGCTCGCTGCCGTGAATCTGGATGCCTTCGAGCAGTTGCTGGTGGCTGCCGGGCTGGACTCCGCGAATGCGCTGCCTCCTCGCGGTGAGGGCCTGACTCCGGACGGGGCGGCGCGACTGCTGGCGGTACTGCTAACGCGGCCTGTGACGCTGGACGCCTTTCCGCCAAGGCTTGCCGCGAGCCACCTGCTGCGTGAGGTGCTGGCGAGCGGAGAGGTGTCCCGGGAGGAGCTGCTGCGAAGGGTGGAGCGGTTCGCCAACGTGGCCGTGCTGCGGCCGGATGGCTGCCTGGCCTGGGTTCGCAGTGGCCGTACCCAGCAGCGCGTGGAGCCGGTGCAGTGGAATGACGGTTGCTTCCGCGCGGGCCCGTTCGAGCTGGGCCGCTTCTACTCTGGGAAGGGTGGGGCGTTCCGCGTTCTCGACGACCGGTTGAAGGACGCGGGCGGAGGTGCGCTGGCCGAGGTGTATGACGACGCCGACTACCTGGGGCGCTCGCTGGATGGCGCGGAGGAGGCATTCGTCGAGCTGGTTGCCGCGTTGGGACAGTTGCTGACGTATCCGACGGACAGTGTCGTGGGGCTACGGAGCCTGCCGGCGGGGCTCGCGGCCCTGGTGGCTTCGTCACCGGAGTACCTGGCGCGCTTCCGGCACATGACGCGGGGCGAGCAGGTGAAGGCGCTGTCCAAGCTGACCACCAACCTCATCGCGACGTGGGGCGCTGCTTCCGGAGTGACACGCACCCTGACGGGAGCACTGCGCGGCGCGGAGGCCACCGTGCCGGTGCTGTCGCTGTCCGCCGAGGGCGCGCTGGTGATGGAGCGAATCTCTTTGCCGGTGGGACAGGCGGCCACGGTGCTGGGAGGCGGGCCCGGCGCGGCCATCATCCTTCAGCAGACCAACATGGGGGGCGGAGGCGGGACTGCATCTTCTGGGGGCCCCGGAGAATGGAAGGCCGCCAAGGAATACATGAAGGAGCCGGCACGTGAGTACCAGGCTCAAGTTTCACAGGCGCCCAAGGGGCAGGTCTATGTCATCGACGACGTGGATTTCGATGGGTTCAAGAATGGCGTCTTGCTGGAGGCCAAAGGGCCCGGTTACTCAGAGTTCATCCCCAATGCCGCGGAAAATGGAGGGTGGTTTCAGGGGTTCCGGGAGATTGTGAATCAAGCCAGAAGGCAGAGCCGAGCTGCACGCGGTACACCCCTGCAGTGGCATTTCGCCGAGAGAGAGGTCGCGGATTTCGTGCGAGCGCTCTTCAGGAAAGAGGGCCTGGGCGCAATCAAGGTCGTGCACACCCCGCCGGCTCCGTAGGGACTGAGTGAGATGGTCGAGAACTATTATGTTGGAGCGTATTGGCCCGGGCGCCCTGAACCATTGGAGGAGTACGCTCGGCGCGCCTCCGTCTTCATGAGGCACCTGGCTGCGCTGGACCCAACCCTTGTCCGATGGTTCGAGCAGGCAAACTCCAGGGATGCGGCGCTCCGGAGTCAATTCACGACGGACACGGAGACGCTGCTGGGGCTCTTCAACAAGCAAAAGTACCGAAGAGGTGGGGGGGACGTGTCCTTTGCTGCCTGGAACGGCGAGTCCGAGTCCAGCAGCGTTGTCAGCGTCTCTTGCGGCTCTCCTTCACCTTATGTCGTCGATTGCTGCATCCTGACGCCTCCCATGCGGGGGCCGATTGCAGAACGACTCCTTTCCGCATCGATGGTTGCCCAGGTATTGCGTGCCATGGCCCTTGCGTGGGAGCCCGAGTGGAGCGTTGCCACATCCGAGGTTCATCGCGACATGGTGTCGGAAGACGCGGCGGTAGGCACATTCGTGGGATGGGGCATGTACTTCTCGAGAGAGCGGGGGAGCGTGCCTCCATTGCCCGCTCCTGTTCGTATCGAGCCTGTTGAGGATCTGGGCACACTGGTCATCCTCACCCCCGAGCGCTTCACAGCCAGCAACCCGGCGCATGTCGCACTCGCGGCACATGTTCAGGGCCTGCTGGCGCAATCGGGACTGCTGGAGCCGCTTCAGCCCTTGCCTGGGTGAACCCACCCACGCCTCCCTGTTGAAGTCCCGACGTCCCTCGACCCCGCGGGTCACTACCTGCGCCCTGGTGGCGGGTGACACCTTGCCCTCCCGGAAATCACGGGCGGCGAGGCGCTGCCCGTGAGCTCCGGCCCAGGACCCTGGGGGGGACCGGATGATCGACGAAGTCGATCAACGCATGAAAGCGTGGGTGGGCCGCATCGCCGGTGACGTCCCCGTGTTCCTCGGGGTGCCGGACCGTGAGTCCCTCGAGCGCGGCGTGTGCCTGTACCTGCTCGAGCTGGGCCCCGCCCCGCCCGCGCGCGGCGGCGGCCGTCCGCCCCTGCAAATCTCCGTCTGCTACCTCGTCACCGCCGGCGGCGAGTCCCCCGAGAGCGCCCATCGCCTCCTCGGCGAGCTCGTCTTCGCCGCCATGGAGGAGTCCGACTTCGACGTGGAGCTCACCCCCGTCCCCACCACCGTGTGGGCCGGCCTCCGCGCCGCGCCGCGCCCTGGCTTCCGCCTGCGCGTCCCCGTGCGCCGCGAGCGCCCGCAGCCTGTCGTGCACCGCGTGCGCTTCCCCGTCGTCACCACGGCCGTCCCGGCCGAGGCGCTGCTCGGCTGCGTGGTGGGCCCCGGCGACATACCCATTCCGGGCGCGCTGGTGGAGCTGCCGTCGCTGAAGCTCACCACGCGCACCGACGCGAAGGGCTGCTTTCGTTTTCCCCGCGTGCCGCCAGTGGCCACGCTGGGGCGGCTGGAGGTGCGGGCGAAGGGGGAGGTGCTCGCGCTGGGACCGGAGGCGCTCGCCGCCGAGCCACAGCCGCTGCTCATCCGCCTGCCGCTGCTGAAGGAGGAGTGACGTGCCGAACTACCTGACACCCGGCGTCTACGTGGAGGAGGTCCCCAGCGGGTCCCGCTCCATCCAGGGCGTGGGGACCACCACCGCCGCCTTCATCGGCCGCGCACCCGCCGCGGACGCCCGCTTCCAGCAGGCCGTCGCCGTGAATGGCTGGGCCCAGTTCGTGAAGGAGTTCGCCCCACCCGGCACACCGAGCACGCCGCTCGCGCGCGCCGTGTACGGCTACTTCGCCAACGGCGGCCGGCGCTGCTTCATCGTCAACATCGGCGATAGCGAGAGCCTGGTGGGCGACGCGCGCCGTCGCCAGGGCGTGGCCTTGCTGGAGGAAATCAGCGAGGTGTCCATGGTCGCCGCCCCAGGCTTCGCCACCGCCCCCGCCTGGGACGCGCTGCTCACCCACTGCGAGAAGATGCGAGACCGCTTCGCCATCCTCGACGCACCCGAGGATGTGGACGACGTGGGACGCCTCACCAAGGTGGCCACCGGCGACGCGGGCGGCGGTCTCCGCCCCCGCACGTCAGACCAGGGCTACGGCGCCTTCTACTACCCGTGGTTCTCCACGCCCGACCCGCTGGGCGACGGCAAGACGCTCGTGAATGTGCCGCCGTCCGGCCACATGGCGGGCATCTACGCGCGCACGGACATCACCCGCGGCGTTCACAAGGCTCCGGCCAACGAAGTCGTACGTGGGGCCCTGCGGCTGGTGCGCGACGTGACGCCGGAGGAGCAGGGCGAGCTCAACCAGGTGGGCGTCAACTGCATCCGCTACTTCCCGCGCGGCGGCATCCGCGTGTGGGGCGCGCGCACGGTGGCGGGTGACGACAGCGAGTGGCGCTACATCAACGTGCGCCGGCTCTTCAACTTCGTGGAGGAGTCCATCGCCCTGGGCACCAACTGGTCGGTGTTCGAGCCGAACGACTCCAAGCTGTGGAAGTCCCTCGCGCGCGACGCGCACGCCTTCCTGCTGCGGCTGTGGCGGGACGGGGCGCTGATGGGGCGCACCCCGGAGGAGGCCTTCTTCGTGCAGTGCGACGAGCAGACGAACACGAAGGAGACCATCGACGCCGGGCAGCTCTTCGCGGTCATCGGCCTGGCGCCGGTGAAGCCCGCGGAGTTCATCGTCTTCCGAATCGGCCAGCACGCGGGCGGCGCGGAAGTGGAGGAGGTGACCCATGGCTGAGGCCAAGGCTCCCGAGGAGGCGCCGCCGGAGCAACCCGCGGGCGCACAGCCCGGTGGGCAGCTGGAGATGTTCCGGGGTTACAACTTCAACCTGCTCATCGACGGCATCAACGCGGGGCACTTCCTGTTCTGCTCCGAGCTGCAGGTGAAGGTGGCCGCGCTGCGCTACCGCGAGGCCGGCGCCGGGCCGGTGGTGCGGCGGCTGCCGGGCCCCGTCTCCCACGCGGACGTGACGCTGCGCTGCGGCTTCACCCAGTCGCCGGAGCTGTGGACCTGGTTCCTCGCGTCGATGAGCGGCCTGCCACAACGCAAGAACGTCTCCATCCTCATGCTCGACGTCGACGGGGTGACCGAGCGGCTGCGCTGGAACCTCAACGAGTGCTGGCCGTCGGAGTGGAAGGTGCACCCGCTGGATGCGCTCGGCCAGGAGATTGCCATCGCGTCGCTCACGATGGTCTACGAGTCGCTCACCCGTGGCTGAGATGCCCCAGACACCCTGGCGCGCCGCCTGGGTGCGCGCCGTGGCCCGGCGGATGAAGGCGTGGGCGGAGGCCGTGCTCGCCGAGGAGCCGGCTCCCGCCGCGACGGCTCCGCGTCCGGAGTCTCCGGAGCCTCGGGAGTCCGCCGTGGCGGGCCCGCGAGGCACGGACGGCGCCGCGCCTCCCGCGCCCTCGGCGATGGCGCCGGAGCCCACGTTCGAGGACCTGGAGGCGCGCTGGCTCCGCGACCTCGAGGCGCGCCGGAGCGTCCCGCTCGGGGACTGGGTGGCTCGCGTGCGCCGGGGCGCGCCGCGGTTTCTGGACGACGTGCAGCGCGACGGGCTCGTGCCTGCTCCGCCTCGTGGAGCCATCCGGCCAACTGTCACGGCGCACGGGCCACCGCCTCCCGCGTGGACGGCGCCGAATGCGCTTCCTCCCGCTCCGCCGCCCGCGCCTCCGCCCGACTTCCAGGCGGAGGCCGGAGAGGCGCACGCACGCCGCGAGTCCCCTCCAGCCATCCACGCCTCCAGCGCTTCGAGGCCGTCACCCCCGCCCGCGGTTCCGTTCTGGACGGCGGCGCCACCGCCCCGGCCGGAAGCCGAAGTCGCCCGGAGCGCGCCGGCCACTCCCCCGCGCCCCGAGCCGCGCGCCGCCTTCCGCGCGCCGTCGCCTCCAGAGCACCCTCCCGTCGGCGCCGAGCCCTGGCCCGTCCCCGCGCCCCGCGCGCCTCCTTCGCCCGAGGCCGCCGCTCCGGTCCGGCGCTCTCCCTGGGATGACCTCCCGCCCTTCGCGAGCGAGGGGCGCGCCATGCGGAAGCCCACGCGCGTGCCGCCTCCCATGTCTCCACCCGCCGAGGAGGAACCGCTCGCGCCCACGGGACACGTGAAGGTGCTGCCGAGGCCGGCCCCTCCCCGGGTGCACGCTCCCTGGGCGGAAGAGGACTCCGCTCCCCGCTTCGCGCCTCGCGAGCCTGCGCGCAATCAGGTGTCCTCCCCGGTGGACGAAGGCGCCTGGGACGGTGGCCATTCCCCCCTCACGTGGAGACCCCGCCTGGTGGAGGCGCCTCCGCCCACGGAAGCAGCGCTCTCCGCCATGCACGACGAGCCCGCAGCGGGCCCCGCGAGTCCCTGGCCCGAGCTGCCTCCCGCCCCGGTTCCGGAGAGCACGGAGACGGTGGTGGAGCTGCGGCAGTGGGAGCGGCGCCGTCGGCTGGACCGTGAACAGCGAGGCGAGTGATGGAGCGCGTGGCCTTCCTCATCGAGCCCGGCGGCGAGCGCATCGGGTGTCTCCTCAACCCGGAGACGCTCGTCATCCGTCGCGTGGCCGGCCTGCAGCCGAGGCGCGCGCTGGGCGGCTCGCTGCCGTGGGGCGGACCCGGGGACGACCCGCTCCTCTTCACCGGCGGAGGAAGCACGGAGCTGACGCTGGACCTGCTCTTCGATGTCTCGCTCTCCGACTCCACGCTCCAGACGGAGGACGTGCGCGAGCTGACCGAGCCGCTGTGGCGACTGGCGGAGAACGGCTTGCGAGAGGACGGCAGCATGCGGCCGTCGCTGGCGCGGCTCGTCTGGGGCAAGTGGCTCAACTACCTCGGCGTGGTGGCCGCGGTGGCCGAGCGCCTGGAGCAGTTCACCTCCACGGGCGCGCCCCGCCGCTCGTGGCTGCGCATGCGCCTGTTGCGCGTGGAGGACGAGACGGGCCCGCAGGAGCCCGTGCTCGCGAGCGAGCCGCCCGACGCGGACGCGGTGGCGGCGGCGCTGGGGCCGGAGGACTACGAGGCGCACACGGTGCTCGGCGCGAGCGAGGAGGAGGGCGCGCCCGGCGGGCAGCGCCTGGATGAAATCGCCTACCAGCGCTACGGCGACCCGTCACTGTGGCGGCTCGTCGCCGGGCTCAACGGCGTGGCGGACCCCAACAACCTTCCGGCGGGCCAGGTGCTGCGACTGCCCACCGCCGAGGCGCTCCGGAGGGTGATGTGAGCCGCATGCGCGGACTGCCAGAGCTGCGCATCGAGGCCGGAGGCTCGCCCCTCACGGTGGCGGACCTGCGCAGCCTCTCCTCCGTGCGCGTGCAGCAGCGACTGGCGGCGCCCGCGCAGTGCGAGCTGACCTTCACGGACCCGCGCGGCACCCTGGCCTCGTCGGGACTTCCTCCGGGGACTTCCTTGCGCGTGGCGGCCGGCGCGGGCACGGAAGCCCTCTTCATCGGCGAGGTGACGGCCGTCGAATTCGTCCACGCCACGGGCGGCGCGCGTGAGGTGCGGGTGCGCGGCTATGACGTGCTCCACCGCTTGCGCAAGCGCCAGCCGGTGCGCGCGCACGTGCAGGTGACGCTGGAGGACCTGGCGCGCGAGCTGGCGTCGGGGCTGGGGCTCTCCGTCGACGCGGCGGCGCCTGGGCCGCTGTGGCGTCACCTCATCCAGCACGGCCAGTCCGACCTGGACTTCCTCGTGGAGCGCGCGGACCGCTGCGGCCTCTACCCCGTGCTGCATGGGGACACGCTGAAGCTGGTGACGCTGGAGGGCGAGGGCACGCCGGTGCCGCTGCTCCTGGGCGAGACGCTGCTGGAGGCCACCGTCGAGATGAACGGTGACGGCTCCTGCCGCGAGGTGTCCGCGGAGGGCTGGGACGCCCTGCGCGCGGAGTCACACGCCGGCCACGCGGAGTCGCCGCGCGTGGGGCGCCGCGTGGACGCGGAGGTGTCCCCCGGCAGCGTGGGCGGCGAGGACCGGCGCTCGCTGGTGGACGAGGCGGCGGAGGGCATCCCCCATGTCGACGCCGCGGCCCAGGCGGAGTTGGACCACCGCGCCGCCCGCGAGGTGGTGCTCACCGCCGCTGCGGAGGGCGATGCGCGGCTGCGGCCGGGCGCGCGGGTGGAGGTGAGCGGGGTGGCCGCCGCCGTGGCGGGCCGCTACGTGCTCACCGCCGTCACCCACCGCGTGGACGCGCGCCACGGCTTCATCTCCGAGCTGTCCTCCATGCCTCCGCCCCGGCGCGCGCGGGCCCGGGCCTCGGCGGTGACGCTGGGCGTGGTCAGCCGCGTGGACGACCCGGACGGCAAGGGCCGCGTGCGCGCCACGCTGCCGGCCTATGGCGGCGTGGAGACGGACTGGATGCAGGTGCTCGCGGCGGGCGGCGGCTCCGGCAAGGGGCTGATGCTGCTGCCGGACGTGGGCGACACGGTGCTGCTCGCGCTGGGCGGCGAGGACCCGGCGCGGGGCGTGGTGGTGGGCGGCCTGTACGGCGGCGGCGGGTATCCGGACGCGGGCGTGGAGGGCGGCGCGGTGCGGCGCTACACGCTGCTGACGGCGGGCGGGCACAAGCTGCGGCTGGACGACGAGGGCCGCACGCTGCGCCTGGAGGACACCACGGGCAGCTACCTGGAGCTGACGCCGAAGGGTGTGCGCCTGCACTCGGAGGTGTCGCTCGACATCGAAGCGCCCGGCCAGGACGTGGTCATCCGTGGGCGCTCCATCGACTTCCGGAGAGGGTAATGCGGGTCCTGACGGTGGATGCGCTGGTGGTGTGTGCCCATGAGCTGGGACGGGTGGGGCTCGTCCACTCGCAGTCCTTCGTGACGGTGGAGGGCCGGCCCGTGCTCGTGCGCGCGGACCCGGAGGGACGTCCCATTGGCGGGTGTCCCAACATCGGCCCCACCATCAAGCCCTGCACCTCCACGCTCGCGGTGCAGAAGGGCTACTCCCCGTTCGTGACGATTGACGGGAAGCCCGTGTGCCTGGACTCGCTGACGGGGCTGACGGACGGCACCCCGCCCGGCATGGTGAAGTACAAGGTCAACGCCCCCGGGCAGACGCTGGTGACGGAGGCCGGATGAGCGCACCCCGCTACCGCACCTGGCGCTTCGCGCATCCCGACTTCGAGATGGCGGAGCTGTCCGGCCTGCGCATTTCCCCCACCGGAAGGGCGGAGATGGTGGAGGAGCACGCCTCCATCCGCCAGGCCGTGCTGCTGCTGCTCACCACCACGCCCGGCGAGCGCGTCATGCGCCCGGACTACGGCTGCGAGCTGCACCGGTTGCTGTTCGCCAGCAATGACGACACCACCGCCGGACTCGCCATCCACTACGTGCGCCGCGCGCTGGAGCGCTGGGAGCCGCGAATCGTGGTGCTCCACCTGGACGCCACGCGCAGCCCGGACGAGCCGCACCGGCTGGACATCTCCCTGGAGTACCGCGTGCGCGCCACCGGACGCACCGAGCGGCTCGCCTATCCCTTCTCACTCACGGGAGGCCCGACATGACCTCGCTCCCGTCGCCGCGCCTGGATGACCGGAGCTTCGCCCAGCTCGTGGAGCAGGCGCGCGCCCGCGTCCAGGCGTCGTGCCCGGACTGGACGGACCTCTCCCCGCATGACCCGGGCATGGTGCTGGTGGAGGTGTTCGCGCACCTCACGGAGACCATGCTCTACCGTTTCAACCGGCTGCCGGAGAAGGCGTACGTGGAGTTCCTGCGCCTGCTGGGCGTGCGCCTCCAGCCGCCCGCCGCCGCGTCGGTGCGCCTGCGCTTCTCGCTGGCGCGCCCGGCCGAGCGGCCCGTGGAAGTCCCGCGCAACACCCCCGTCACCCTGGCCCGGGCGGGCGCGGGCGCGGAGCCCGTCGTCTTCCACACCGCGGACTCGGTGACGATTCCGGTGGGGAGCACGGAGGTGGAGGTGCTCGCCTACCACTGCGAGCAGGTGGACGCAGAGGTGGCGGGGCAGGGCACCGGCCAGCCGGGCCTCACCGTGCAGGCGAAGCGGCCGCCGATTGTCGCGCCCACCGGTGACTCCCTGGACCTGGTGGTGGGCGTGGAGGCGTCACCCGGAGAGCTGGACTCACGCGCCCCGGCCCGCCGCCATGACGGCCGCACCTACCGCATCTGGCGCGAGGCGGAGAACTTCGCCGCGCTGGCGCCGGACGAGCCCGCCTACGTCGTGGACCGGATGACGGGCACGATTACCTTCGCCCCGTCCGCGCGGCTGGCGAACGAGGCCGGCGAGCTGGGCGCGCCGCGCGCGCTGGCCGGGACTCCGCGCGATGGGAGCAAAATCCTCCTCTGGTATCGGCGCGGCGGAGGCGACCGGGGCAACGTGCCTGCTGGCACGCTGGAGCTGCTCAAGGTGCCCATTCCGGGCGTGAAGGTGACGAACCCCAGCCCGGCAACCGGCGGCAGGCCCGCGGAGACGCTGGACAACGCGCTGCTGCGCGGACCGCAGGAGCTGCACTCGCTGCGGCGGGCCGTGACGGCGGGCGACTTCGAGCTGCTGGCGCTGCGCAGCTCCGGCGCGGTGGCGCGCGCGAAGGCCGTCACCCTGGCGCAGTTGTGGGCCCATGCGCCCGCGGGCACGGTGGAGGTGCTGCTGGTGCCCCACCTGCCGCCGGACGTGCAGGGCACGGCGGGCGAAGGCATCACCGAGGCCACCCTGCGCGTGCACGAGACGGAGGAGGCGCGCGCCCGCATCCTCGCGGAGCTGGACGTGCGCCGGCCGCTGGGCACCGCGTGCCACGTGGAGTGGGCGCGCTACAAGATGGTGCGCGTGCAGGCGCGCGTGGTGGCGCACCGCGAGGAGGACGCCGCGGCGCTGCGCACGCGCCTCATCGAGCGGCTGCACCGCACCCTCACTCCGCTGCCCTCGCCGCTGCAGCCGGAGGGCTGGCGCTTCGGTCAGGCGCTGCGGGCCTCGCACGTGTACGACGCGTTGCTGGCCGAGCCGGGCGTCAGCTACCTGGACAAGGTCCGCCTCATGGTGGACGAGGTGCCGCGCGAGGTGCGCACCCTCGCCGCGGATACCTTCCAGCCGGGCACCTTCTACGCGGGCGGCGGCGAGACGCTGTTCCGCACCGTGAATGACGCGGACGGCTGGGAGAAGGCGGGCCTGTTCCCCGGCGAGGACGTGGACGCGGTGGAGGCGCACCCGCAGCGCGCGGGCTACGTGGCCGTGTCCGCGCGGCTGGCGAGCGACGCGAAGCGCTCGCGCATCCACGTCTCCTTCGACTGCGGCGAGACGTGGGAGTCCGCCACGCACACGCTGGACGCGGTGGAGGACATGGCGTGGGCGGAGCGGGACGGGGTGCCCGTGCTGCTGCTCGCCACGCGCGTGGGCCTCTTCGAGCTGATGGTCCGCCCGGGCGCCACGCCGATTCAGGTGCTGGTGGACCCGGCGAGTCAGGACCTGGGCTTCTTCGCGGTGGCGGCCACCACGGACGCGCGCGGCGCCGTCAACGTGGCGGTGGCGGCCATGGGCACGCGCGGCGTCTTCCTCTCCGCCGGAGGCGGGCGCAGCGGCACCTTCCGCCCCATTGGCCCGCGCGGCGCGGACGTGCGCGTGCTGGAGGTGCAGAAGGACGGGCCGCGCTCCTTCCTCTGGGCGGGGCTTGCCGCCGCCAGCGGCGCGGACCCGGGCAAGGGCTGCCTGTGCTGGGAGCTCATGGGCTCCGCGGACCCGCCGGACGGGTGGCGGCCCTTCGACAAGGGGTGGGACGGCGGCAGCTGTCTCGCGCTCGCCTTCAGCGGCTCCACCGTGTACGCGGGCAGCCACCGTGTGGGCGTGCTGTGGCTGGACGCCAGCCGCCCGGGCGCGACGTGGAAGCGGCCCGAGGTGGGCAGCGGCCTCCCGCTGCGTGAGGCCGAGCGCCTCTTCCAGCCCGTGTACGCGCTGGCCACGTCACCGAAGGGCGCGCCGCTGTTGGCCGGAGGCCCGGACGGCGTCTTCCGCAGGCCCTCGGGCAGCGAGCGCTACGAGCCCGTCTCCACGCGCGAGTTCACCGAGAAGGTGACGCTGCCGCCCACCTGGCTCCTCTGCTCCGGCGCCCACGTGCTGGAGGTGGTGACGGACAATGCGGAGCCCTGAGATTGAGCGCCTGCTGCCGGGCGTCTTCCAGCGCACCGTGCAGCCCGAGTCCCCCCTGGCCGCGCTGCTGGAGGTGATGGAGGCGCTGCACGCGCCCAGCGAGGAGGTGCTGTCCCACCTGGAGGCACACTTCGACCCGCGCCGGGCGCCGGACCGCTTCGTGCCCTTCCTGGCCCGCTGGGTGGGCATGGATTTGCCGGTGACGACGGGCCTGGGCCGGCTGCGCGAATTGGTGGCCGCGGCGGTGGAGATTTCACGGTGGCGCGGCACGGCGCGCGGCCTGCTCCTGTTCCTGACCACCGCCACCGGGCGCACGGACTTCGCGGTGGACGAGCAGGTGCCCGGGCCGGACGGCCGGCCGCGTCCCTTCCACGTGCGGGTGCGGGCGCCCGCGGAAGTCGCGGCCCACCGGCTGCTGCTGGAGCGAATCATCGAGCGGGAGAAGCCCGCCTACGTCACCTACGAGCTGCACTTCGAGCAGCCGCCCAAAGGAGCAGGTTGATGCCACGCGCCTTCGACATCACCGCCGTGACGGACTCCATCCGTCTGAACGCGGCGGGACAGGGGGAGGTGGCCTTCACGGTCTCCAACGCGCTGCGCGCCGCCGTGCGTGCCCGGGCCTCCGTGGTGCCCGGCCCCGGCGCGAAGGCCGAGTGGTTCACCATCGACGGCGAAGCGGAGCGGGACTTCCCTCCGGATGGCACGCAGCAGCTCACCGTGAAGGTCCGCGTGCCGCCGGGCACGCCGCCGGGCCGGCTCACCTTCCACGTGCTGGTGGTGGACGTCCTCAACCCGGACGAGAGCTACGCGGAGGGGCCCTCCACCGGCTTCGAGGTGGTGGCCGCGCCGGTGCCGAAGAAGCCCTTCCCGTGGATATGGGTGGCCCTGGCGGCGGGCATCGTCCTCATCCTCGGGACGG
Organism: Pyxidicoccus caerfyrddinensis; assembly: GCF_010894405.1. Classification (GTDB taxonomy): domain Bacteria; phylum Myxococcota; class Myxococcia; order Myxococcales; family Myxococcaceae; genus Myxococcus; species Myxococcus caerfyrddinensis. Next base: position 131,142 of record NZ_JAAIYA010000024.1, on the reverse strand, counting down.
TGATTGGCATCATCGCCTCGAGCGGGGGCGCGCCGGAGCTGAAGGAGCCGTGCCCGGAAGGGGAGTGTGACAAGGGCCTGGCCTGCACGGGCCAGGACGGCGGCGTATGCCTGCTGGCGGCGGGGCAGCCGTGCGACGGCGGCGCCATCTGCTACACCGGCTTCTGCAACCGCGGCAGCGTGTGCGAGCTGCCGCTGGGTGAGGCGTGCACGAGCGAGGCGAGCTGCAAGGGTCCATTGAATTGCACCCAGGTGCTCGGCAACCGCATCTGCCTGCTCAAGCCGGACGCGCCCTGCGAGCGGGACAGCGACTGCTCCAGCTTCTTCTGCCGGCCGGACAACAAGTGCAACCGGGACGACGGGCGCTGCGACAGCAACGCGGAGTGCCGGACGCCGTCCACGTGCAGCCCCACCAAGCTCTGCCAGCTCCCCGACGGGCAGCAGTGCACGCGCAACGAGACGTGCCTGTCTGGCTTCTGCTCGGGCACCTGCCAGCCCGCGCCCGCTGGCTCTCTGTGTCCCGCCGGCTGCCCGCCCTTCTCCGCGTGCAGCTTCGGAAGGTGCGTCCCGGTGGCGGGGCAGACCATCAACCAGGATGTCCTGATGGGCGCGCCGAAGACGCGCGAGAGCATCCAACTGCAGCAACGGCAACAGCAGCAGCTTCAGCAGAACTTCCCTCAGTAGCCACGTGCCATGCCCGAGCTGAAGCCCATCCATGCCGTGCTCATCCTCGCCATCATCGCGATTGTCGCGCTGTACGTGCTCGGCGTGGGGTTGGGCGCGACGAGCGACTCGCCGCGCGCGGTGGACCCGTCGGAAGTGGCGGGGCGGATGAAGGAGCGCTTCCTGAAGCCCCGCCCGGTGACGGCGGAGGACCTGGCCACCGCGTGCCCCTTCGAGGACGGCGCGCTGGCCGTGACTCGCGCGGCGACGTGCACCGTGGACGTGAAGGAGTCGGACACACGCTCCCGCTCGATAGAGCTGGTGCCCCGCTTGCCGTCCATCCTCAAGGTGGAGTGGGTGCCGCGCGGCAAGCCGTCGGTGCCGGCGACCTTCGACACGCTCGACGAGGCGAAGGAGCTGGATGTGACGAAGGAGGGCGCGGACCTGAAGGTGACGTGTCTCTTCCCCGCGCCACCGCTTCCCTTCTGCGAGCTGCGCCTGCTTCCTTCGGCAGCCTCGCGCGCGGATGCAGGGCGCCCGCAGTGAGCCCCGAGGGGCCCGCGACGCTCAGGGCAGCAGCGCCTGGGCGATGTCCATCAGGCGCCGTACCTGCTCGTCGGTCATCTTCAGGTGCCAGGCCGCGGCCTGCAGGTCTTCCGGAGGAAAGGCGCGCATCGCCCGCGGGGTGAACCAGTTGAAGAGGGTGACGATGCCGCGCACCATGGCGGAGCGGGTGAGGACGGCCGTGGGCGGAATGACGGCGCCCAGCGCTCCCCGATTGAGCGCCTGCTGGCGCTGGGTGGCGTTCGGACCGGGCCCATCCGCCAGCACGAACTGCGCCCTCAGGGTGGGCAGGTACCGGGAGATGAGGTCGCAGTAGCGCACCCACTCCTCCTGCGCCGGAGGCTGCGCGTCGTGCGCAATCACCAGCACGTCGTCCACCATGGCCACGCCCAGGGTGCGGCCCTTGAACACGTCCCGCACGTCCGGTGAGTCGAGCTTCCCCTGCGCCGCCGCGAGACCCGCCTGTCCAGAAACTCCGCTCATACCGGGATGCTCGCCCGCGAGCGGCGCGCGCCGCAACCCTCCGAGCCCCCGAGGCACCCCCGCGCGAGGTCGGGAGTGCCCCACGTCACGGGCAGTGACTTTCAATACATCGACTGGCAGAGCGACCTGGTGGCGGGGCTGGTGTCCCATTCACTCACGGTGCAGCTCTGGCCATGGTTGACGCCCCGGACAGAGCCGCCGTCGGACAGCCGGACGAAGTCTCCCGGGGCGAGCCGGTAGCAGAGGGACTTCTGGTTGGCGCGAGCCACCTGGACGGGCATCAGGGTACGTGCCCGGCTTGCAGGTCGCGTCTTCGACGACGAACGCGAGCTGCCCGACGAGCGGCGCCTCGCTCCAGGCCGTCGTCTCCTCCGCGGGTGGCGGAAGGGGGAACGTGCCAGCCCTGGCACGCGCGCGGAGTCCCTCGGCGGACGGGCCTGTCAGGACCCCTGGAAGAGTTGTCGGGCGTCCCCGTCATGAGACTCGGGGGCGCCACTCCTCGGGACGGCTACTGCCGGACGACGCGCTTGAGCTTGAAGGGCGAGGGGCTCTCGCTCATCGTGAAATAGCTCGCGCCGTTGGCCTCGTACTCGATGGCCTCGCCCTGGCCCTCCACGGTGTCCGTCAGCGTCACCGGCGCGGCGGCGAAGGCCGCCTCGAAGCCGCTGCCCGCGGGCGCGCGGAACTCATAGACGACGCGGTACGTGCGCAGCAGGAAGCGGTCGGCGCAGGGGTGGATGGCGCCCGCCGTCGCGTAGGAGAAGTTCGGGTCCGTCGTGGTGGGCAGCTGGAGGTTGGACACGAAGACGAGCGTGGACATGGTGCCCGGCGCGGGCAGCGGCTGGGGGAACTTGTAGACCTTGCTCGCTCCCGTGCTCGACTTGGTGATGACGTAGATGTCGCCGGTGGTGGGATGGACCATGATGGTCTCTGCGTCCTTCGGCGTGTCCGGGTACTGGAAGGGGAACTTCTCCGCCGTCAGGCTGCCGCTCGTCTGGCCGGCGCCGATGTTGGGCTCGGGAATCCGGTACACGGCGAAGGTGGACGGAGGCGTGGGGAAGTTCGCGCTCGCCCGGCCGATGTCTCCCATGTAGATGCACTGGCCGGCGGGGCAGGGGCCGGTGGCAACGTCCTCCCAGTCGGCCGGCGTCACGTCGGCGACGCTGAAGGTGCCCAGCGTGCTCGCGTTGGCGGTGCTGATGGCGACCACGGCGGTGGTGTCCTCGTTGTGCACGTAGAGCACGCCCGGCGTGAGGCGGCTGGCGGCGAGGCCCGACGGCTCGACGATGGCGGTGGCCGCCACGGTGCCCACCGTCGTGTACGTGCTGGCGTACGTGTCACCCACGGTGCACGTGGGCGCGCCCGCCGGCCGCAGCGCGACGACCTGCGCGATGTTCGTCTCGGCGTACGGAGAGCTGCCGTTGAACGCCGACTGCGCGCCCGCGGCGCCCAGCGCCAGGTACGCCGCGTCGAAGAGGAGCCCCGTGGACGAGGAGACGAGGCACGTGTCGAACGCCTCGGTGAAGCCCGTGGGCGGGACGATGGGGCTCGCCGGGCAGGCCGCGCCGATCCAGATTTGAGAGCCGAACCACACCGCCAGGCCATTGGCCGAGGTGGTGGTGATGGCGGGGGTGATGAAGCTGGCGGTGAGCCCGTTCTTCTGGCCGCTCTGCGTGTCGATGGGATTGGCGGTGTCGACGCCGGAGAACGCGGAGAGGCTGCCGGCCATGTAGCTCGCGAGGTCGATGGTGAAGCTGTAGCTCGCGGGCTCGGCGGCACCGGCGACCTTGTAGAGGACCCAGGCCTTGATTTGAGACGCGCTCTGGTCCGAGCGCAGCACCGTCCAGCCCGTGGGCGGCGTCAGCACGGCGGCGACGTTGTTGCGGTTGATGATGCGCGCGAGCAGCACGTCTCCCTGCACCGTCCCGGCCGGCTTGTTGATGGCGAGCGAGGTGATGCTCTTCCCGCTGGCGGTGGCGCTGCTCCGGTAGCCGATGGTCGTCAGCGCCTGGGCCTGGGACGGGGAGCCGGACTCGATGGGTGCCTCCTGCGTCTCCACCGGCCCGCAGCCCAGCAGGGCGAGGAGCGGGAGCGCGCAGGCAAGACGTGTGGCGTTCAGCCTGAAGACCTTCAATGTCATCACAATCTCCGAGGGGTCTGCCCGGCGCATTCGCTGAGCATTGCGTCTGTGTTACATCAGCAATGCGTCGATGTATATGTATGGATGGCAGGCGCCCTGGAGGCCGTGTCTCACGCCGTGGCCATGCGCTTGAGGCGCAGCACCTTGACGATGGACACCAGCGCGCCCACCAGCAGCAGCACGGCCCAGATGAGCCCGAGGATGGCGACGATGATGGCGCCCACCGCGTCGGTGATGCTCACCAGGATGCCGGGCACGAGGCCGTGGAGGAAGGACACCACGGCGTTGGCCAGCAGCGAGGTGAGGTAGAGCAGCACCAGCCCCTTGTTCTGCAGGAAGCGCTGGTGCGCCAGCACCAGGCACACGCCCGCCACCAGCTTGAAGGTCATCAGCAGCCCCAGCGTGCCCGCCGCGCCGCCCCGGTTGAAGAAGCCCCACACCGCCAGATACGCGAGCGTGCCGAAGGGCACGGCGCACAGCAGGCTCACCATGGTGATGAGCAGGGCAATGGCCGCGATGAGCAGGCCAATCCCCGAGAGCAGCGCCACCACCGCGCCAATCAGCGTGGCCAGTCCCTGCACGCGCCCGTGGACGCGCTCGGGGATGATGAGGCTGGCCCCCATCAGCGCGAGGGTGAGCAGCAACAGCCCGTCCACCAGCGCGAGGTAGGGGATGCCCATTCCAGGCGTGGGCGGGTTCTCCTTTTGCGTGCGGAGCACGTCGTCCGGGTTCACGCCCTCGCCCTCGCACACGGACTTGTGGAGAGGCAGGCACTCCTCGGGAAGGGCGGCGGGCACAGGCGCGCACGGCTTCGTGCCCCGCAGCGCCGAGCAGTCCGGCGGCGCCTTCGGCAGCAGCACGGGAGAGCCCACCTCCACGAGCACCGAGAGCGCCAGCAGCACCAGCGCGGCGATGAAGAATGGTTTGCGCAAGCCACCCATGCGGCGTCCCCCCGGCCGGCGCGTTGCAGTCGCGCGCGGGGAGGATAGGCATGGCGCCAGCCGGCTCCCCGGCGGGGCGGGACGGAGTGTCCGGCGTCGCACCGGGTCTCCTCCCGGAGGGCCGTGCGCTGCCGGTATGCTGCGGAAGCAATGTCCGAACGCGCACGAGCCAGCAGGGAGGTCCGGGCGGAGCTCCTCGCCACGGACGAGGACACGCGCCGCAAGCTGGAGGGGCGCGTCGAGCTGCTGGAGGCCGGCCTCCAGCGCTACCGGTGGCTCGATGACGCGCTGAATGGCGGCGACTGGGAGGACTGGCTGCGGGCGCAGCCGGCGCTCATCCAGGAGGTGCTGGAGCGGGACGCGGCGTGTCTGGAAGCGGTGGAGCGCGTGGGGAAGCGCGCGGAGGTGGAGGGCTGGCGTGAGGACACGCCGGTGCTCGGGCTCGCCCGCGAGGTGACGGCGAGCCGGGCGCGGCTGGAGACACGGGTGCGCAAGCGACTGGGCTCGGTGAAGACCGTGCGCGGCCCGCTCTCGCTGGAGGAGGCGCTGCGCCGGCTGGAGTCCATCGTCCGCGTCCCGGTGTCCCTGGTGCGCGAGCCGGGGGAGTCCTTCTCGCTGGCGTGCGGAACGCTGGATGCGTGGAAGCAGAACCTGACGGCCGTGACCTACCTGCTGTCGCTGGTGGGCATCATGGGCCTTGCCCTGCTCACGTTGGTTCGGTGGTCGTCGGTGAACGGCCTGGCGTGGCTGCTGTGCCCGGCACCGTTCCTGTTGACCGGGGGAGCCATCCTGGCCTTCCGCCGGCTGCGCCCGGGCGTCCTCTGGCTCACGCCCCGGCGCCTGGTGTGGGCGCCCTCCCGGAGCCAGCCCGTGGAGCTGCGCCTGGACTCCATCCCGGAAGGGGGCGTCGAGCTGACGTGGGACGGTCTCCGGGTGGAGGGCGGCCGGCTGATGCACCTGCGCGGGCTCGGAGAGATTCCCACGAAGAAGCTGCGGCTGTGGCTGGAGCTGCTGGTTCGGCGGCCGGAGCTGCGGGAGCGGACCGCGCTCGTGGAGCGGCCGGTGGACGTGGTCTGCTTTCCGGCCCTCCTCCGCCGCAACAAGATGTGGGAGCCCGGACAGGCGGTGCTGCTGCGGCGCATGCTCTTCTTCCTCCCCGGGGAGGACGCCAGCACGACCCTGGTGCGGGCAGCGACGGGGCGGACGCTGGACTTCCACGCCGAGCCGTCATGGGTGCTGGAGCTGCTTCGCTGGCAGCCCGAGTCCGACCTCGACGCGTACCTCCTCCGGGCGGTGAAGGCGAGCCGTGGCGTCGCCTGGCCCTCGGACCTCGCCCGCCACTCCCGGGGCGTCCCGCTGGAGCAGGAACTCCACTTCACCTACGGGGACGAGGTGCTCGCGGGCCGGGCACCGGGAAGGGACCTGGCGGCCATCGAGCGCATCCTCGAGTCCTGGGGCGGACCCGAGACGGTTTCTCCGCCCAGGCGCGGCGCTTAAGCTCCCCGCCCGCACATGGCTGAACGCACCCGCACCGGCGGCGCCACAGGAGAGGGACTCTCCACCGAGGACATCCACCGCCGCCTGGAGGGACGGGCGGAAGTCCTCGAGGCCGCCCGCGCGCGTCAGGCCACGCTGGAGTCGGTGCTGGGCGCGCGGCGGTGGAGGCACCAGCTCCGCGCCCGGCCGGAGCTGATTCCGGAGTGGCTGAAGCACGCGCCCGCCGTCACCGAGGCGCTGGAGCGCACGCGCCGCCGCGCGGAGCTGGAGGGCTGGCCCGAAGACACGCCGGTGCTGGTGGCCGCGCGCGAGCTGGTGGACGGCGGGAAGCGGCTGTCGGCGCTGGCGCGAAGCCGGCTGGCCGCGCTTGCGCCCGTGTCCGGGGCTGCGTCGCTCCAGGAGGACCTGTCGCGGCTGGACGCGCTGGTGCGCAAGAAGGCGGCGCTCACGCTGGAGCCGGGGGAGGTGCTCGTCTTCGAGGGCCAGCAGAAGTGGCAGGCCTCGCCCCATATCTCTCCGCTGGTGACGGTGCTGCTGCTCGGCACCGGGACGCTCGTGGTCTCCGCCATCCTGGTGGACAAGCTCATCGGCATGGGCGGCGGGGTGGCCGTGCTGCTGATGATGGCCGCCGTCGTGCCGTGGATGGTGGTGGCGATGCGCTCCGGGCGGGCGTGGCTGACCAGCGAGCGGCTGTTGTGGCAGCCGGTGCTCGGAGAGGCGGTGTCCGTGCCGCTGGCATCCATTCCCTCGGGCGGCGTCCACGTGGACCCGGAGCTGCTCAACGTCCGCGTGGAGGGGGAGCGCCGGGCCCACGTGCGCCACCTCCAGGACGCTCACCAGCTCGGCGTGCTCGTGGAGTTGCACCGCCAGCCTCCGCTGCGCGGCGTGGCACGGGCCGGGGTGCGACTGGCGGACGTGGCCATCTACCCCGCCGAGCTTCGCGGCGAGGCCACCGGGCCACGGAAGGGCCATGCCGTGCTGCGGCCGGACGGCGTGTCCTTCATCCCCGAGGGCGCCGGGCGGGCGGCGCTGCGCGCGGTGACGGGGAGCGCGGCGGACCTGCCGGTGGAGACGGAGTGGGTGCTGGAGCAGCTGCGCTGGCTCCCGGACACGGAGTTCGACGCGTACATGGCGCGCGTGGTGAAGGACACGGGCGGCCAGCGCTGGTCGGCCTGGGACGCGAGCTACCGCCCGGGAGCGCCCGTCTGGAAGGAGGTTCGCATCACCCGGGGCCCCGCGGTGCTGACGGGCGGGGTGGACTGGTCCCGGCAGGGCGTCACCGAGCGCATCCTCCGCTCGTGGCCCCGGCCCACCCCGGGTGAGTCCGTCTAGGGCGACAGGATGAGCTCCACGAGCAGGTCCTCGTCCTCATCCTCCTGGACGGCCGCATCCGCGTCGTCCACGTCGTACCCCTTGAACGAGAAGCCCGCCGGCAGGGACTGGCCGAGGCACGAGATGCTTCGCGGCGGCGTGCCCACGCCGTCCGCGTCCTCGTCCCGGTAGACGACGGCCCACCGGAAGAGGTCCGGCGCCGTGTCGTCGCAGTCATTGCCCGTGGCCTGCGTGAAGTAGGGCGCGGGCAGGGCGGCGCCCACGCACTGCTGTCCCTTCTCGGGCGTGGTGTGGCCGTCCGCGTCCCGGTCCACGTGGAAGTAGGTGCGCGTCTGCCAGCGTGCGCCGTCCTCGGCGGCGCAGTCCGTCCCGGTGGTGGACCAGGGCGCGCGCACGGTGCCGTCCGTGCACAGCATCGTCGCGGGGCCCGCGCCCACACCGTCCGCGTCCGTGTCCGCCCAGGCCTGCAGGCGCAGGTACACGGTGAGGTCCGCGTCGTCGCAGTCGAAGCCATTGGACGCGGTGAGGTAGCCGGGCGGAAGCGCGGCGCCCGAGCACAACAGGCCCGACTCCGGCACGGTGTAGCTGTCGCCGTCCACGTCCCGGTGCAGATAGGACAGCAGCTGCCACACGGTGGCGTCCGTGGACGCGCAGTCGGTGTCCACGAAGGAGTAGCCCCCGGGCCGCTGGGGACCGGCGCACAGCGTCTCCTGCGCCCCCGAGCCCACGCCGTCTCCGTCGGTGTCCGGGTACAGGCTCCAGCTCACCCGGACGTCGCGATTCCCATCGTCGCAGTCGTGGCCGAGCGGCCACTCATGGTGGCCCTCCGGCAGCGTCCCGGCGGTGCACAGCACGCCGCTCTCCGGCACCGTGGCCCCGTCGCCGTCGTGGTCGCGGTGCGAATAGGAATGCCACTGCCAGACGGTGCGGTCCTCGGGGGCACAGTCCTCTCCCTGCGCCGCGTAGCCCGGGTCCAGCGTGGCGCCCATGCACCGCAACGCATGCGCCCCGACGCCGAAGCCGTCCCCGTCCGTGTCCACGTACGTGTCCCGCAGGGCCCAACGCGTGCGGTCCGTGTCGTCACAGTCGAGGCCGCTCTCCAGGGTGGTGTAGCCAATGGGCAGCAGCGCGGCGCACAGCGTGCCCGACTCGGGCACGGTGGCACCGTCCCCATCCCTGTCCCGGTACAGGTAGGGGAGCGGCACCGAGCGCGTGGAGTCGTCGGGCGCGCAGTCGCCGTCGAGCGCTGCGTAGCCCGGCGGAGGATGCGAGCCCAGGCAGTAGGACACACCCGCTCCGCTGCCGACGCCGTCCCTGTCCGCGTCGAGCCAGCTCTGGGTCGACTGCTGGAAGCGGGGCGCGGCGTCATCGCAGTCCGGAGGGCCAGGCGCTTCGTGGTAACCCGACAGGGAGTTGCCCACACACGCTGTCACCGGCCCCGCCCCCGTCGCGCCGTCGTCGTCCAGGTCGGGGTAGAGGCCCTCCACCCGTCTCCACCGGGTGAAGTCCGCGTCGTCGCAGTCGCCCGCTCCCGCGGCCCAGCCGTCGGGCAGCGTCCCATCGGTGCACAGCGTCTCCTGGGGCCCCGTGCCCACGCCGTCTCCGTCCGTGTCGCGGTATGCCGGCAGCGGCTGCCAGAACCGCGCGGAGCCGCCGGCGCAGTCCTCGGCATCCGACACGCCGTCACCGTCCGAGTCCGGTCCACGGCCCTCCGCGCCGCGGCCGGAGCACGCGGACTGGAGTCCCATCAGGACCAGCGCGAGGGCCAGCCATGTGCTTCGCATCGTACCCATGAGAGGACTCCGTCATCCCGGCCCGACGAGGGGCCGGGGAGCGGCTAGCGGCGCGTCAGCTGGCAGGTGGAGGCCATCCAGGTCTCGGGCGCCTGCACCATCGTGAAGAGGTAGAGGCCCGGCTTGCTCATCGAGAGCAGCGCCATCCGGTCGCACCGCGAGAACTGCGCGCCCGCCGTGCTGACGGTGCCGCGGAAGACGAAGGTCCGCGGGGCGCTCTCGCCCTGGAGGATGCCGGTGACCTCGACCCGGTTGTCGTCGACGATGAGGTAGCTGTCCACCGTCTCGAAGACGTAGGGCTTGTCCGACTGCGGCCTCTCCGCCGCTGCGAAGGCGGAAGGCGCCAGCCCCAGGGAAACGGCCAGCAGCGCGGCGAAACGGAGGGAGCGGTTCTTCAACATCGCGGAATTCCTCGTGGGGGACGGTGGCGAAGCCGGTGCCTGGAGGCGCCGCCTCGTATACGGAGCGAGCAGACTTTCCTGACCATTTCCAGGCGCTTTCGGCGTCCTCCCGACGCAAGCCGCCGCCTGGGGCCATGCTGTGCCTTGTCACGGCGCGGCCCCTGCAATACGCCTGGAGGCATGTCCTCCTCCGTGCTCCCCGCCGACTTCCTCCGCGCCATCGCCGAGGGCTTCCCCCCGGATTTCCTCACCCGGGAGCCGGGCGAGTTGCAGGAGTTCGGCCGCGACTGGACGCGCGTCTACACGCCGGCCCCCAGCGCGGTGGCCCTGCCTCGCAGCACGGACGAGGTGGCCCGGTTGCTGGCGCTGTGCCACCAGCACCACGTGGCGGTGGTGCCCTCCGGAGGCCGCACGGGCCTGGCGGGCGGCGCGGTGGCGGCCAAGGGCGAGGTGGTGCTGTCGCTCCAGCGCATGGCCCGCATGGGGCCGGTGGACCTGCTCGGCAACACGGTGCGCGTGCAGGCGGGCGCGGTGACGGAGGCCGTGCACCACCACTGCGCCGGGCACGGCCTCACCTGGCCGGTGGACTTCGCCTCCAAGGGCTCCAGCACCGTGGGCGGCAACATCGCCACCAACGCGGGCGGGGTGAAGGTCATCAAGTACGGCCTCACCCGCCAGTGGGTGCTGGGCCTTCAAGTCGTGACGGCCCAGGGCCAGGTGCTGGAGCTCAACGGCGCGCTGGAGAAGAACAACACCGGCACCGACTTGCGGCAGCTCTTCATCGGCAGCGAGGGCACCCTGGGCGTCATCACCGAGGCCACCCTCAAGCTCACGCAGCTCCCCGGGAAGCTGGACGTGTTCCTCTTCGCCGTGCCGGACGTGGCCGCCGTGCTGCGGCTGTTCCGCGACGCGCGCCAGCAGACGGCCTTCGGCATCTCCGCCTACGAGTTCTTCACCGACAAGTGCCTGGCGCGCCTGCAGCGCCACCGCAAGCTGCGCTCACCCTTCGACGCGTCCAGCGGCTGCTATGTGCTGCTGGAGGCGGAGCCCCGCGACGCGGCGGCAGTGGAGGCGTGGCTGGGCTCGCTGTTCGAGCGCGGGCTGGTGACGGACGGCACCCAGGCCCAGGGCGCGTCCCAGGCGGCGGAGTTGTGGGCGCTGCGCGAGGGCATCAGCGAGAGCCTGTCGGCCACCGGCATGCCGCACAAGAACGACATCTCCCTGCCCGTGGCGGGGCTGGAGGGCTTCTGCGCGGAGCTGGAGTCCGTCTTCGCCGCGCGCTACCCGGGCTGGGAAATCTGCCTCTTCGGCCACATCGGCGATGGCAACCTGCACGTCAACATCATGAAGCCGGACGACATGGAGAAGGCCGAGTTCCTCGCCCGCACCAAGCAGGCGGACCCCACTATGTTCGAGCTGGTGAAGAAGCACGGCGGCAGCATCTCCGCCGAGCATGGCATCGGCCTGTTGAAGAAGGACTACCTCGGCTACTCGCGCTCCCCGGCGGAGCTGGAATTGCTGCGCGCGCTCAAGCGGGCGCTGGACCCCCAGGGCATCCTCAACCCCGGGAAGGTCATCGACGCGTGAGGCGCACCGGACGTCAGGACACGATGCGCGTCTTGATGTCCGTCTGCAGGCCGGCGATGGCGTCGCAGACGGGCTGCGACACGTCCTGGTCCAGGTCCATGACGAGGTAGCCGATGTTGGCGTCCGTGCTGAGCACCTGCGCGTGGATGTTGGCGTTGAGGTCCGAGACGATGCGGTTGATGTCGCGGAGCACGCCGGGGATGTTGCGGTGCACGTTGAGGATGCGGTGCGTGCCGGGGATGAGCGGCGCCTCGACGTTGGGGAAGTTCACCGCGCCCGTCGTCGCGCCCGCCCGGTAGAACTTGAGCAGGCTGGTGGCCACCTCCTTGCCGATGGCCGCCTGCGCTTCTTCCGTGGAGCCGCCGATGTGCGGCGTGAGCACCACGTTGGGCAGCCCCTGCAGCTCGGTGACGAAGCCGTCCGAGTTGCTCTCCGGCTCCTCCGGGTAGACGTCCACCGCGGCGCCGCCCAGGTGCTTGGAGCGCAGCGCCCGCGCCAGCGCGGGGATGTCCACCACCGTGCCGCGGCTGGCGTTGATGAGGCACGCGCCCTTCTTCATCCGCGCGAGCCGCTCCGCGCCCATCATCATGTGCGTGGACGCCAGCGCCGGCACGTGCAGGGTGACGAAGTCCGACACCGCCAGCAGCTCGTCCAGCGTGGTCGCCGACTGCGCGTTGCCCAGCGGCAGCTTCGTCATCACGTCGTAGTACAGCACCCGCATGCCCAAGGACTCGGCCAGCACGCCCAGCTGCGAGCCGATGTGGCCATAGCCGATGATGCCCAGCGTCTTGCCGCGCACCTCGCGGCTGCCGGTGGCCACCTTGCGCCACTGGCCGGCGTGCACCTCGCGGCTGCGGTCGAAGAGCTGGCGCGTCAGCACCACGACTTCCGCCAGCACCATCTCCGCCACGCTGCGCGTGTTGCTGAACGGGGCGTTGAACACGGGGATGCCGTGCGTGTTGGCCGCCGTCAGCTCCACCTGGTTGGTGCCGATGCAGAAGGCGCCAATGGCCAGCAACTCCTCCGCGTGCACCAGCGCGGAGGCCGGCACCGTCGTCTTGCTGCGGATGCCCAGGAGGTGCACGCCCCTCAGGCGCTCCGCCAGCTCCTCCGGCTTGAGGGCGGAGGAGGTCCGCTCCACCTGGAAGCCCTCGGCGGCCAGCATCTCCTCCGCGGACGGGTGGATGTTCTCCAGCAGCAGGGCGCGGAAGGGGCCCGTGTTGCTGATGGGACGCGTGGGCGAGGGGAACCGGGCAGTGTTCATGGCGCTTTGCGTTAGACCTCGGCCCCGGAGCTGTCAAGCGTGGGGTGAGCGAGCCGCCGCCCGGGTGGCAGCGGGAGCGTGAAAGTGAATGTGCTGCCGGCGCCGGGGACGCTCTCCACCCACAGCCGGCCGCCGTGGGCCTCCACCAGCCCCCGGGCGATGTAGAGGCCCAGGCCGCTGCCCCGGTGCGCGGTGCCCCGGGCCTGCCAGTAGCGCACGAAGAGGCGGGGCTGCTCGTGCTCGGGGATGCCCGGGCCGGTGTCCCGCACGGCCACGCGCACCTCGCCCGCCTCGGAGCGGGCCTCCACCGTCACCGTGCCACCCGCGGGGGTGAACTTCACCGCGTTGCCCAGCAGGTTGGCCAGCACCTGGAGGATGCGCTCGCGGTCGCACAGCGCCATCAGCCCCGGGGCCAGGTGCTGCTCCAGCCGGAGCCCCGCGCGCGTGGCCTGGGGCTCAACCAGGGCGAGCGCCTCGCCGAGGAGCTCGCCCACCGGCTCCGGCCGGGGCTTCACCGCCAGCGGCTGGCCCGCGTCCAGGCGGGCCGCGTCCAGAAGCTCGGTGATGAGGCCGAGCATGTGCACCGCGGCCCGGTCCATGGCGGCCACCCGGCCCGCCAGCCCCTCGCCGCCGGGCAGCCGCAAAAGCTTCTGCTGGAGCACCGCGGCGCTCAGCCGCACCGTGGCCAGCGGGTTCTTCAAGTCGTGCGAGACGATGGCCAGCACATCCTCCCGCTCGCGCGCCGCGGCCTCGGCGGCCCGGGCCAGCCGCGCGTTCTCCACCGCCAGCCGGCGCTGCTGCGCCGCCTCCTCGCCCGCCTGCCTCCACGCGCGGACCTGCTCCTGGTGCAGGCGGTTGCTCTCTCCCGCCGCCCGCCACACCACCGTGGTCAGGGCCAGCATCATCGCCATCGCGAAGAGGGGCCACGCCAGCCGCGCTTCCACGAAGCCCCGCCGCGCGCCCAGGTCCACCAACACGCCCACCACCAGCGGCAGCAGGCCCGCGAAGAGCAGCCGGCGCGCCATGACGCCGCCCGCCGCCACCGACGTCACCGTCGCCACGGGCCCCTGGTCCGGACGGAGGAAGAGGATGCCCAGCGCCAGCAGCAGCTGCGCCGCCGCGTTGTGCGGGGCGGCGCCGATGTTGCCGCCGCCCAGGCGGTAGATGCGGTGCTCCGCGAAGGCGTAGCCCAGCAACACCGTCAGGGGCATGAGCATGGCGGCCAGCGCGAGGAGCTGGGAGCGGGCCGTGCCCCACCGGCCCCTGCGGTCCACGGTGAGCAGCGACAGCCCGAGCAGCGTCAGCGCCGACGCCGTGTGGGGCGACATGCGGCGACCGGACAGCATGCCGGACAGCTCCACGCCCACCGGGCGCCAGACGTACGACACGAGCGTGAAGAGGCCCGCCGCCGTCACCAGCGCCGCGGCGATTCCCGCCAGCCAGTGGCGGGTGGGGCTTCCCCTCAGCAGCCACGTGGTGGCCACCGCCGCGAGCATCAGGCATGTCGCGGAGGCGGGCACCATGGGGGGCACGCCGGGGGGCGAGAGCACGTCCTCGCCCTGGAGCACCCAGCCCGCGAGCACCACCGTGCAGAGGGGCATCACCAGCGCCACGGCGACTCGAGGCAGCCTTCCCGCCCTGCGCCAGAGACGCAGCTGTCGTGTTTCGTCCACGCCCGCCCCCTGGCTTCGGCCCTTCAACCTATGAATCACCCTGGCGGGCCGCCCGGACGGGGGAGCGGGCCCTGTCCGGGCTGGTGCCCCACGCCTGGCTGGAGGCTCTCCGGGCGTGGGGATGGGCGCTCGCCGCCAGCCGGGGACCGCGCCATCCCGACACGTTTCCTGTTATGTCGAGCCGCGTGCCGAACGCAGGAGGGCTCGCCCACCCGCTCCCAGCATGGAGCGCCCTGCGTCCCGCCTCTCGAACTCGACTGCCTACCCGGCTTATGGGGTAGCCTCGGCCCTCACCGGGGATGGCCGGAACGCCGTCCCTGCGCTGGCCCCCTTTCGTCCCTCCCCTTGAGCGCGCCCATGCCCGGCCCAGGACCCGAGGCTGCTCCCCCTCGCGCGGTGGGTTCCTCGCGGGTGTGGGTGGTCGACGACAGCCCCATGCAACTGGAGCGAGCCCGCCAGCTCCTCACGAAGCGCTACGCGGTCGAGAGCTTCCGCGACGCGGAGGAGATGCTGGAGCGGCTCGCCGATGGGCCGCCGCCCGACGCGCTGCTGCTGGACTGGGAGCTGCCGGGCGTCTCCGGCCTGGACGCGTGCCGCTACGTGCGCGACCTCTACGATGACGTCACGCTCCCCATCCTGATGGTGTCCTCTCGCGGAGCCCACGCGGACTTCACGGAGGGGCTCCAGGCGGGGGCCAGCGACTACGTCGCCAAGCCGTACGACGACGCGGAGCTGCTCGCCCGGGTGGCCAGCCTCCTGCGCATCCGCGAGCAGGGCCAGCGGCTGCGCGAGCGCGAGGCGTACCTGGCCACGACGCTCTCCAGCATCGGCGATGCCGTCATCACCACGGACCGGGCCGGGCTCATCACCTTCCTCAACCCCGTGGCCGCTCGCGTCACCGGCTGGAGTGACGCCGACGCCCGACAGCGGCCTGTGACGGAGGTCGTCCGCCTCATCGACGCCTCGTCCCGGACCCCCATGGAGAACCCCGTCAGCCGGGCACTTGCGCTCGGCACCAGCCAGGGGCCCGCCACCCCGACGTTGCTCATCCGCAAGGACGGCTCGGAAGTTCCCATCGATGACAGCGCGGCCCCCATCCGCGCTGGAGCGAGCGAACTCGTCGGCGCCGTGCTCGTCTTCCGTGACGTCACCGAGCAGAACCAGGCACGACTGCACAGAGAGCGCCTCGCGGCCCAGGTCCGCGCCAGCGAGGCGGAGCTGCGCGTCCTGCTCGACGCCATCCCCGTCCTCGTGTCGTTCGTCACCGTGGACGAGCGCTACGGCCGGGTCAACAAGTCGTACGAGGACTGGTTCGGGATATCGCAAGACGACCTGCGCGGCCGGAAGCTCCGGGACGTCATCGGGGAGGCGGCGTATGCCGTGCTCGGCCCCTACGTGAAGCGGGGGCTGAGTGGAGAGAGCTTCTCGTTCGAGCAGCACGATGTGCCCTACCGTCTGGGTGGCACCCGTGACGTGAAGATGACCTTCATCGCGCAACAGGAGCCGGGCAAGCCGGTGCAGGGCTACGTCGCACTCCTCCAGGACATCACGCTCCAGCGGGCGCTGGAGAAGGAGCGCGAGCGATACATCCAGCAGCAGCAGCGGCAAGCGGAGGTCGAGCAGCAGCTCATCGGCATCGTGAGCCACGACCTGCGCAACCCCCTGAGCGCCATCCTGCTGGGGGCCGCCCGGCTGAATCAGCGAGACGACCTGGATGCGAGCGCCCGCAGGGTGACGGCGCGCATCGAGTCGTCCGCCGCACGGACGGTGCGAATGGTGAACGACCTGCTGGACTTCACCCAGGCACGGCTCGGCGGCGGCATCCGAATCGCGCGCGCCCCCACGGACCTCCACGCGCTCAGCCGGGTCGTGGCGGACGAGGTGGAAGCGGCCCATCCTTCCGTCAGGCTGGAGGTCCGGGCGAGCGGCAACGGACAGGGCCTGTGGGACGCGGACCGTCTCTCCCAGGTCATCCAGAACCTGGTGACGAACGCCGTGAAGTACGGCGAGCCCGGGAGGCCCGTCCAGGTCTCCACCGAGGGTGACGGCGGGCAGGTGACGCTCCGCGTGCACAACGAGGGCACGCCCATCCCGCACGAGCAGCTCCCGACGCTCTTCCAGCCCCTCCAGCGGGGCAGCGACGCTGCGGACCGGACGGGCCGCAGCGTGGGGCTCGGCCTCTTCATCGTGAGGTCGATTGTCGAGGCGCACCAGGGCCACATCGAGGTGGAGTCTGCTCCCGGGCAGGGCACCACCTTCGTCGTGAGCCTGCCGCGGCAGCCGGTGGAGCGTTTGGAGTCTCACTGACTCGCGGCGCCACTTTCCGTAGGCGTAGGCGCACGGCGCTGGGTACAGATGGACGTGCCCCTGACACGCTGAGGGTGTCAGGGGTACGTCTCGATGCAGGTGCTGTCTGTCGTCAGCACTGGCGTTGGTCTACCCACCCGTCATGCGCCGGAAAAGGCCGCCCAGTCCCTGCGTCTTGTTGCTCGGCCCGCCCTGGCTCGGAGCGACGGGCACGGGAGTGCTGGGGCCGCGCTCCTCGGGGCCCTGGGCCTTCACCACGGGAGCGACGACCGCCGGGTACTCCTTCGCGGCGGGGACATTCGGAATGTGGGGGGCGTCATTCCCCGCGCCCTGCAGCTGCGCCGCCGGGCTGGCCGGGACGGCGATGTTGTCGTTGTGAGCCATGTCCTGGGCTGGCGCCGCGGTAGGCGCCGCAGGGGTGGGGGCGTCGTTGCGCTCCGCACCGCGTGCTTCGGGCGCAATGAGGGCATGGGTGGGCTCGTCCACCAATGCCGCGGCCAGCCGCTTCATCTCCTTCTCCGGGATGTCTCGCAGGGTGATGAAGAGCTCGCCCAGGTGGTTGCGCGCGTCCACCCGGATGCTGAGCCGGTCGGTGAAGTGCCGCTGGAGGTTGTCGCGGTAGTGCTGCACGCGGGCCGCGTCGGCTTCCGGCAGCGACTGGGGCGGCGCTCGCTTGTGCCTCATCGCGCTCTGCAAGTCCTCCACGGAGCAGTCCGCGAAGGGCTTGGACTGCACCACTCCATCCTTCTGTGGCACCGCGATGGGCAGGTCGCCCGGGTCGCTCTGCTCCACCGTGAGGCCTTCCAGCTTCGCGTACGCCAGGAGCGTATAGAGGTTGCGCATGCCGTACTTCACCGCCACGTCCTCGGTGAAGGAGCGGGCTACCGCGCCGTTCAGCGACAGCACGGCCTGGCTGACCACCTTGACGCGCTGCTTGAAGAAGTCCTGTGCATCCTTGAAGCCGCCCTTCTGCGCCAGCTCGCTGTCGATGACGTAGTTGTAGAGCCGGCCAATCTGATGGCCGTTCCGGTGGCCCTTCTCGATGAGCGTCAGGATGCGCTTGTGCACCTGCTCCAGCGTCAGGTCAGGCGAGCGCGCGGGGGTGTTGCCGTTGAGGT
This sequence comes from Pyxidicoccus caerfyrddinensis, assembly GCF_010894405.1. Classification (GTDB taxonomy): domain Bacteria; phylum Myxococcota; class Myxococcia; order Myxococcales; family Myxococcaceae; genus Myxococcus; species Myxococcus caerfyrddinensis. The sequence continues at coordinate 113,380 of NZ_JAAIYA010000024.1, read as the reverse complement.
GTTCCATGGGTGCTTTCTCTGATGTGCCGCGTGATTGCGACGCAGCAGGCGAGAGCAGGCACCGGGCCAGCGCTGAAAGCCCGTGATTGAGGATGTTTACGCGTCATGCCGGGCAGCGCTGCGTCCAGCAGCGCGTCGTGTCATCTCATTCGCGAGACGGTTGGCCGCCGTTCTGCATCTTCGAGCGTGGCGGCTGTGCCCAGGCGCTCTACTTCTGCACGTGCAGAAGTGAGGGGTCCGGCGAGGTGGCTCTGGGGCTCTACTTCTGCACGTGCAGAAGTGAGGAGCCTGGCGAGGTGGCTCCGGGGGCGTACTTCTGCACGTGCAGAAGTGAGGAGCCTGGCGAGGTGGCTCCGGGGCTTACTTCTGCACGTGCAGAAGTGAGGGGTCCGGCGAGGTGGCTCCGGGGGCGTACTTCTGCACGTGCAGAAGTGAGGAGCCTGGCGAGGTGGCTCCGGGGCTTACTTCTGCACGTGCAGAAGTGAGGGGTCCGGCGAGGTGGCTCCGGGGCCCTGCTTCTGCACGTGCAGAAGTAGGGGCTCCCAAGGAGGGCGCGGCGGGCACTCGCGAGGTGGCTCGCCGTGCCCCTTCAGGCCATGGGCAGGGTGAACAGGAACGTGGTGCCCCTGCCGACCTCGCTCACCACCCGGAGCGAGCCGCCGTGCGCCTCGACGATGCCGCGGGTGATGGAGAGTCCCAGCCCCACGCCGCTGCCGGGCACGCGCGCGGGCGGCCGCTGGACGCGGTCGAACAGGACGGGCAATACGTCCGGGGCGATGCCCGTGCCGGTGTCCGACACGCTCAGTTCCACCTGGCTCTCCCGGATGGTGGCCGCGAGCTGGATGAGGCCTCCCGCCGGCGTGTAGCGCACGGCGTTGCCGACCAGGTTGGAGAACACCTGGTGGATGCGGTCCGGGTCGCACCGCACGGCGATGTCCCGCTCGGGCGGCCTCAGCTCCAGGCCGATGCCGCGCTCGTGCGCCAGCGGCCCCAGCTCCGCGGCCTGCTCCATCAGCGTCGTAATCGCCAGCGGCACGGGCGCCAGCCGGAAGGAGCCGGCTTCGATGGCCGCGAAGTCCAGCAGGTCATGGATGAGTCGGTCCATGCGCAGCGCCGAGCGGTTGAGGGTGTCCAGGTGGTTGCGCGCGCGCCCGTTGAGTGGGGCCAGCAGCGGGGCCAGCAGCGACGTCGTCATGGTGATGACGCCCAGCGGGTTGCGCAAATCGTGGGACACCATGGCCAGCAATTCCTTGCGCAGCCGCGTCTCGGCCTCCGCGGCCTGTCGCGCGGCGCGCTCCGCCGCATAGAGCCGCCCGTTCTCCACGGCGACCGCGGCGGAGTCCGCCAGCGCCTGCAGGAGCGCCACCTGCCGCGTTCCGGGCGCGGTGCGCTCCGCCCAGTACGCGCCAATGGAGCCAATGGGCTCCGCGCGGCGGATGGGCACCATGGCCAGGCTCTTCACGAAGGTGGAGCGGTACGCGTCGGAGGGGATGCGCTCGTCGGCGTAGATGTCCTCGATGATGGCCGGCGTGCGGTGGAGCATCACCCAGCCGGAGATGCACGCGTGGATGGGGAAGCGGCGGCCCTTCCACAGCGGGGTGATGGCCTCTTCGTCCGCGTAGTGGACGAAGTCCCCCTCGCGCAGCACGAAGGTGACACCGTCCGCGCCACTCAGCTGGCGGGCGGCACGACGCACCAGCGCCATGATGTCGTCGAGCTCCCGGAGATGGGCGAGCTCACGGACGACCTCCAGCAGTACGAGCGCGTCGTCATGCGACAACTCCTCGAACGGAAGCGGGTCCTGGAACCTACGCAAGGAGCTCCTCCTCGGTCGGATGGACTCAGCCAACATGGCCGGGAGGCGATACGTTCATTCGCTCGGCGCAGTGGGGCGAGGCCCCAGCAGTCGGTCGCGGGCTTGTTTGCATGCCCGGCATATAGGGAGCGTCCCGCGGGGTCGCAACCCCGGGCGAGGGTGTCCGACGTTGACCATCCAACAGGCCCAGGAGGGACCCAAGGCACCCCTCGGCACGCGGTCGTTCGGGGGGCGCGGACACCCCCCTCTCGAAGCCCCGGAGGCGGACGTGAGAACGGCGGGAGCCCAGGGTCCGAAGACCGGCCTCCCGCCGTCAGGTGAGCCCGCGGTGGGTGTCCCCGGCTACTGGACTGTCCAGGCCACGGTGCCGCCGCAGCTCGTGCTGCCGTAGCAGCCGGCGCGCAGCTGGTACGTGCCGCCCGCACCCGTGGGCACGGTGTACGTGGCGTACGACAGGGAGCCGCAGGCGTCGTCGTTGACCACCACCTGCTGGCCGGCGGCGTTGTACAGGCGCAGGTACGTGTCCCCGGTGCCGGAGGCGCCCGCGACGGTGCAGGTGCCGAAGGCGATGCTCTGGCCGGCGGTGAGGGGGATGTCGCGGTTGGTGGTGTTCTGCTGGGCGCTGTTGGTGTTGGTGGCGTTGAACGTGAGCGAGCCGCCGGCCGGCGGGGTGCCCGTCTGGAGCGTCCACGCCACCGTGCCTCCGCAGCTGCCGGTGGAGTAGCAGCCCGCGCGGATTTCGTAGTTGCCGGCGGTGACGGCGGTGAACGTCAGGCTGGAGCCGCGCCCTCCGCAGGCGTCGTCGTTGGAGCTCACCTCGGTGGTGGCCGGCCCGTACAGGCGCAGGTACGTGTCCCCGGTGAAGCTGGAGCCCGTCACGCCGCAGGTGCCCACGGTGATTTTCTGCCCCGCGGTGAGGGCCACCACCTTGTTGGTGGTGCCGACGGTGGCGCCGTTGGTGTTGCTGGCCGTGTACGTGAAGCTGTTGCCCGCCGGGGGCGGCGTGCTGGAGCACAGCCGGGTGCTGGTGGACGCCGCGCAGAAGGCGTCGATGGCGGGCCGCACGTAGGTGATGTCCTCGCCGCCGCAGCCCGTCTCCGAGCACACGTTGACGATGTAGCAGCTGCCGTTGGAGACGTAGTCCGTGTCGCCGCGCACCAGGATGCCGGCCACCGTGTAGCCGCCGTTCTCGTAGACGCCCGAGCCGGAGTTGCCGCCGAAGGTGTCCGTGCTGGCGACGAAGTAGTCCAGCGTGGCCTCGCGCGCGTCGCGCACCGAGCCGCCCGAGTCAATCTTGAAGGGGATGCCGCTGCCCGAGCCAATCACCGTCACGCTGGTGCCCACCGGCAGCGCGCTGTTGCCCGCGCGGATGGGGGCCGGCGTGAAGCGCGGGGTGGCCGCGCGGTCCAGCCGGAGGATGGCGTAGTCCAGATTGCGCCCGTTCACCGTGGCCTGCTGCCTCGCGACGATGGCCTGGCAGGAGAAGATGTCCGCCGTCGTCACCGTCTGCATGGCGTTGGCGGCCGTGCGGTAGAAGTTGAAGACGAAGCGCGTGTTGCTGCACGACGAAGCGCTGGTGACGCAGTGGCCCGCGGTGAGCACGAGGTTGTCGTCGATGAGCGTGCCCGAGCAGAACGCCGGCGTCAGGTCCGTCAGGAAGCGCTCGGTGCTGCACAGGTTGTAGGCGCTCTTCAGCGTGGGCGCGTTGAAGGTGACGTTGTTGGGGTTGGTCGCGTTGAAGTCCGCCGGGTTCATCAGCGCCACGGTGGCCTGCTGGGCGCGGTCGCGCAGGGTGGCGTCCGAGTGCGCGTACACGTCCGTGCGGTTGTCGGTGCCGTAGACGACGGGCTGCTTCCCCGTGCCCGTGGGCGCGCCAGCGGCCGGCTCGGCCCCCGGAGTCGGCCCGCAGGCCGCGACGGAGAGGGTGCACAACAGCGCGCCGAGCAGCTTCCTGCGGGCGTCGGTCCAGGGGAGGTACATGGGACGACTACTCCTACGAGCGGGGAGAGAAGACGCCTGTCCGGGGGCAGGCGAGCCCACTATAGGTGAAAAGTTGGAGTGCCGTCAGAAAGCCGGGCTCAGTCGGCCTCGGGGTCCTTCAGCCACGCCAGCGCCTCGCCGCGCGTCTCGAAGGTGCGCGTGGGGATGGTGAGCATGGCCCGCTTCGTCATGCGCCAGGCCTGGAGGCCGGAGGGCGGGTCGATGACCACGCGCGCCGAGCGATTCATGCCCTTCAGCTGGGCGTAGGCGTTGAGGCTGGCCATGGCGCTGACCACCTCACCGGGCATCACCCGCAGCTGCGACTGGTCCACCAGCGCGGACCACTCCCCGTCGAAGGAGGCCATGGCCTTCTTCACCTCGGCCAGGTACTCGGCCAGGTCCTCCGCGGTGACTTGCGGGGGATAGACGACCTCGAGGATGCGGTCCTGCGCGTGGACAGTGATCTGGAAGGGCATATGCGGTGACGGCTCCGGACGGGCGCGCCATCCTAGCCGCAGCCGGTGACAAACCGATACCTGACGGCGCGCCACCCTCCCTGGAGGGTGGGTCGCCTGCCCTGTCCGGGAGTACGGGGAATGTCAGATCCGGGTGGTACCTACGTCCTTCCGGCTGCCCCGGTACCGCCGCGCCGAGGGGGCGTGGCGGCGGAGGTGCCCGGTAAGGGGGTCTCATGAACACGAAGCTCTACGTCCTGGGTGCGGTGCTGGGTGCCGCGCCGGGGCTGCCGCCGGAGGCGCTGTCGGCCCCGGTGGCTCCACCGCAGGAGTCGCGTCCCGACTCGCGCGGGGCTTCGCGCAAGAGCCGCGGAGGCCGCGCGACGGGCGCGACGACGCGCAACGCGAGCGACGCGGAGGTGCCGCGTCACCCGTGCGAGCTCATCACCATCATGCAGGTGCCCTGCGACGCGTCGAAGGCCACCTGCGAGTACACGTACTGGAAGTGCCCGGAGGTCGTGAGTCCGCTCCGGTCCTGATCCACGAATGAGCGCGCGGGCGGCCGGTTCCGCCCGCGCCACGAAGTGACTGGCGCGGTGGGCGGGCCCCTGAAGCGGAGGGGCCGGTCCACCGCGCCGGTGTTTTTTCCGGGAGCCATGTTGCGCGGTTTTGGCGGCGCCGTGACGGCCCCTCGACGGTGCCGTGACGGCCATGTGCGACGGTGCCCTCGAGGTCATCGCCATGCAGACAGACTCGCGTGCATCTTCCAGCGTCATCGTGGACCCTTCCGCCGATGTGTTGATCGGCCAGGTGCTGCACGGCCGCTTCAAGGTGCTGGAGCCGCTGGGCGCCGGCGGCATGGGGCGGGTGTACCGGGCGCTGCAGCTCCCGCTGGAGCGCGTGGTGGCGCTCAAGGTGCTGAGCCCCGCCTTCTCCACGGCGCTGGACCCGGACTTCCAGCGCCGCTTCCTCCTGGAGGCGAGCGTCACCGCGAAGCTGCGCCACCCCAACACCGTCACCGTCATCGACTACGGCAAGACGGACGACGGCACGTTCTACATCGCCATGGAGCTGCTGGAGGGCCGCACGCTGGCGGAGCACCTCGCCTCCGGCCCGCTGCCCTGGGCGCGCGCGGTGGACATCGCGCAGGGCATCTGCCGCTCGCTGCGCGAGGCGCACCGGCTGGGCGTGGTGCACAGAGACCTCAAGCCCGCCAACGTCATGCTGGTGGCGGAGGAGGGCGGCCGGGAGCGCGAGCACGTGAAGGTGCTGGACTTCGGCCTGGTGAAGTCCTTCGTCGCGCGGGAGGGCCGCCTGGACGTGCCGGAAATCACCCAGGGCGGCACCTTCCTCGGCTCGCCCACGTACCTGGCGCCGGAGCAGGCGCGCAACGTGGCGGACGCGAGGAGCGACATCTACTCGCTGGGCGTGCTGCTCTTCCACGCGCTGGTGGGACGGCCTCCCTTCGTGTCGACGGACACGCTGGAACTCATCTTCGCGCACCACAAGGAGGCGCCCCCGTCCTTGCGCGCGCTGCGCCCGGACCTGGCCATCCCCGAGGCGGTGGAGGCCGTGGTGCGCCGCTGTCTGGAGAAGCTCCCCGAGCAGCGCTACGCCACGATGGACGAGGTGCTGGACGCGCTGCACGGAGCCTCCGGACAGGCGGGGAGTGGCCCTGTCAGCTCTCCGCACGCCGCGCTGTCCACCGCGCCCCACGCTCAGCAGCAGGGCACCATGGTGCTGGACATCAGCGTGGACGAGGACGCCGTGCGCCGGCCTCGCCGTGCCGTGCCGTGGGTGGGCGCGGGCCTGGTGGCGCTGCTGGGCCTCGGGGCGGGCGTGTACCTGCTGGGCGCGCGCGGTGCTCCCGCCCCGGTGGCGCCCGGGGTGCCGGTGGCCGCCGCGCCCGTAACCCCCGCGCCCGTGCCCGTCGCGCCGGCCGCCGCCGGGGCGCCCCGTGCTCCCGTGCGCTTCCGCGTCTCCAGCGAGCCAGTGGGAGCGCGTGTCTTCTGGAGGGGACAGGAGCGCGGCGTGACGCCGCTGCTCCTGGAGGTGTCCCCCGGGGCGGATGGCGTGGCCACCGTGGAGCTGACCTTCGTGCTGGAGGGTTACGCGACGGACCGCGTGGTGGCGGGCGGCTCGGGAGAGGTGCACTTCACCCAGCGGCTGCAGCGCCAGCGTGGAGGAGGAAGCCGGCCCGCCGTGGCCGTGGCGGCCTCCCCCGCGGCCGCGCCCGGCGACGGGGCCCTGAGCGCGCCGGAGCTGCTGAGCGCCCCGACGCTCCTGGAGGCGCCCGCTCCGGTGGCGCGGCCCGCCGCCGTGGTGCCGGCGCGGCCCTCGGGGCCCATCAACCTTCCGGAGGACGCGAAGCCACCGGTGGAGCTGGCCTCCAACGTGCCGCCCGAGTTCCCCCAGTCCGCACGCGCCGCCGGACGGGAGGGACAGGTCATCCTCAAGGTCGTCGTCACCGAGACGGGCCAGGTGCGCGACGTCGGCGTCCTCCGGGGTGAGGAGCCCTTCGTCTCCGCGGCGGTGCGCGCGGTGGGCACCTGGCGCTACCAGCCGGCCCTGCTGGAGGGCCGGCCCATCGCCGTCTACCGCGTGGTGAAGGTGCCCTTCCGCCTGCGCTGAAGGGCCACCCGTGCTCAGTTCGTCGCGCTGGCCTGCTTGAGGTACTGGTCCAGGAAGGCGCGCGTGCGCGAGTAGGCCTCGATTTCGTTCTTCTTCTTGGTGAAGCCGTGGCCCTCGTCGGGGAAGACGACGTACTCGACGGGGACCTTGTTCTTCTTCACGGCCTGGACGATTTCGTCCGACTCCACCTTCAGCACGCGCGGGTCATTGGCGCCCTGGATGACGAGCAGCGGCTTGCGAATCTTGTCCGCGTGGAAGAGGGGCGACGCGGCGCGGAGCATCTCCTCCTGCGTCTCCGGGTTGCCCATCTCCTGGTAGAGCGCCTCGCGGAAGGACTCCCAGTAGGGCGGCACGTTCTTCAGCGTGCGCAGCCAGTTGGACACGCCGAAGATGTCCACGCCCACGTTGAAGCTGTCCGGGTGGAAGGCCAGCGCCGCCAGCGTCATGTAGCCGCCGTAGCTGCCGCCGATGATGCCGATGCGCGAGGCGTCCACGTACGGCAGGCTGGCGAGGTACTTCTTCGCCTCCAGGCAGTCCTGGAGCGGCTCCTTGCCGTGCTTCTGGTCGTCCGCCGTGAAGAACGTCTTGCCGTACCCGGAGCTGCCGCGGTTGTTGATGCCCAGCACCACGTAGCCGTGGTTGACGATGTACTGCATGAAGGGGTTGTAGCCCTTGCGCGTCTGCCCACCCGGGCCGCCGTGCACCCAGACGAGCGCGGGCAGCTTGTTCTCCGGCGTGGCCTGGTGCGGCTTGTAGAGGATGTTTGGAATCTCCAGCCCGTCGAAGGACTTGAAGCGCACCACCTGCGAGTCCACCAGGTCCTTCGGGTCGATTTCGGGGTTGAGCGAGTCCGTCAGCCGCGTGAGCTTCTTCGTGCCGAAGTCGTAGACGTACAGGTCCGTGGGCGCGCGGTCGCCCTTCACGAAGAAGGTCATGCGCTTCTCGCTGCGGGCCACCACCACGCCGGTGAGGTCGCCCTCGGGCAGCGGGGGCAGGGCGAGCGGCTTGCCCGCCTTCACGTCGTGGATGCGGATGACGGTGCGGGCGTCCTCGTTGATGCCGGTGACGCGCCACGCGCCGTTGCGCGAGAAGGCCGTATACATGACGTCCCAGTCCGCCTTCTCCACCTCCTCCAGCTTCCCGGTGGCCAGCACGTAGCGCACCACGCGGGTGAACTCGGAGCCCTCGTCGGTGAGCAGGTACAGCGCGGAGGAGTCCGGCGCGAAGGTGGCCGTCTTCCAGGCCGCGCTGCCCTTGTGCGGCGTCAGGTGCTTCAGCTCCTTCGTGGCGACGTTGTAGAGGTGGACGTCGGTGTCGGCCGTGGTGCGGGACTTGTCGAGCGCCACCCACTTCTCGTCCGGGGACACGTCGCCCACGTCGTAGCCGCCGTCGTTCTGGAAGAGCAGGGTGCGCGCGTACGTCTTCGCGTCGTGGCGGTACAGGTCCATGAAGCGCTCATCGCGCTCGTTGCTGTAGACGTAGAAGCCGGACTCGTCATGGCTCCACGCGAGGAAGCCGGCGCGGTGCTTGTCGCCCGGCGTCAGGTCCTTCTCCTTGCCGTCCGGCGTGCGGACGTAGAGGTGCGTCAGCTCATTGCCGCCCTGGTCCCTCTCGAAGAGGATGCGCTCGTCCTTCGGGAAGTAGCCCACGGCCCAGGTGCTCTCCGTCGTGGAGCGCGTGAGCTGCGTGGGCTTGCCGCCCGCCACCGGCACGGAGAAGACGTTGTAGATGCCCGTCTGGTTGGACGAGAAGAGCACCCGCTTCTCGTCCGGGGAGAAGGACGCGCCCCGCACATTGGTCGTCTTCATGAACTGCTCGACGGTGTACTGCTTCGACGGGCGCGCGGTGGGCTTCGCGACGGGCGCCTTCGCGGGGGCGGCGGGCGGCGTCTGCGGCGCGGCCAGCGCCAGGGTGGGAACGAGCGCCGCGGCGGCGAGCGCTCGGGACAGGTTGGACCAGGGTGACATGGGAATCTCCGGGAGGAGGTGGGGGGACGGCTCAGTTCGCCGGCCGAGCCGTCGCGGGGGGCTGCTTGAGGTACGTGTCCAGGAAGGTGCGGATGCGGGTGGAGCTCTCCAGCTCGCTCTTCTTGCTGCTGAAGCCATGGCCCTCGTCCGGGAGGACCAGGTAGTCGACGGGGACGTTGTTCTTCTTCACGGCTGAGACCATCTGGTCCGACTGCGCCTTGAGTACCTTCGGGTCATTGGCGCCCTGGATGACGAGCAGCGGCTTGCGAATCTTGTACGCATGGGTGAGGGGAGAGATTGCACGCAGCTGCTCCGCGTCCTTCTCCGGGTCACCCAGCTCCTGGTACATCGCCTGGCGGAAGGACTCCCAGTACGGGGGGATGTTCTTCAGCATGCTCACCCAGTCGGACGGGCCGAAGGCGTCCACGCCCACGTCGAAGGTGTCCGGGTGGAAGGCCAGCGCGGCCAGCGCCATGTAGCCGCCGTAGCTGGCGCCCAGGACGCCCACGCGGGCGCCGTCCACGTACGGCAGGCCGGTGAGGTACTTCTTCGCCTCCACGACGTCGCGGAGCGGCTCCTTGCCGTGCTTCCGGTCATCCGCCGTGACGAAGGTCTTGCCGTAGCCGGAGCTGCCTCGGTTGTTGGGCGCGAACACCACGTAGCCCGCGTTGACGAGATACTGGATGAAGCTGATGTAGCCCCGGTACGCCTGGTCGCCGGGGCCGCCGTGGACCCAGACGACCGCGGGCAGCTTGTGCTCCGGCGTGGCCTGGAGCGGCTTGTAGAGGATGCCCGGAATCTCCAGCCCGTCGAAGGACGCGTAGCGGACCACCTCGGCGACCACGAGGTCGTTCGCGTCGATGGAAGGGCTGAGCGTGTCCGTCAGCCGCCGGGTCTTCTTCGTGCCGAAGTCATGGACGTAGAGGTTGTTGGGGGCGCGGTCATCCGTCAGCTGGAAGGCCATGCGCTTGCCACTCCGGGCCAGCTCCACGTCGGAGATGCTGCCCTCGGGAAGCTTCAGGGCCACCGGCCTGCCCGCCTTCACGTCGTGGACCCGGAGCAGGGCGCGGCCGTGCTCGTTGATGCCGGTGACGCGCCAGGCGCCGTCGCGCGAGAAGGCCGTGGACGTGATGTCCCAGTCCGCCTTCTCCACCTCTTCCCGCTTCCCGGTGGCCAGCACGTAGCGCACCACGCGGGTGAACTCGGAGCCCTCGTTGGTGAGCAGGTACAGCGCGGAGGAGTCCGGCGCGAAGGTGGCCGTCTTCCAGCTGGCGTCGCCCTGGTGCGGGGTGAGGTGCTTCACCTCCTGGGTGCCGAAGTCATACAGGTGCACGTCGCTGTCGGAGAGGGAGCGGGACTTCTCCAGGGAGAGTCGCTTGCCGTCCGGGGACACCTTGCCCAGGTCGAAGCCGCCGTCGTTCTGGAAGACGAGGGTGGACGCGTACATCTTCGCGTCGTGGCGGTACAGGTCCATGAAGCGCTCGTCGCGCGCGTTGCTGGAGACGTAGAAGGCGGAGCCGTCCTGGCTCCAGCCCTGGAAGCCGGCGCGCACCTTGTCGCCGGGGGTGATGTCCTGCTCCTTGCCGTCCGGCGTGCGGACGTAGAGGTGGGTCAGCCCGTTGCCCGCCTGGTCTCGCGTGAAGAGGACGCGCTCGTCCTTCGGGAAGTAGCCCACGGCGAAGGTGGCGTCCGTGGTGGAGCGGGTGAGCTGCGTCGGCTTGCCGCCCGCCACCGGCACGGAGAAGACGTTGAACACGCCCGTCTGGTTGGACGTGAAGAGCACCCGCTTCTCGTCGGGGGAGAAGGACGCGCCGAACACGTCCGTCGTCTCCATGAACTGCTCGATGGTGTACTGCTTCGACGGACGCGTGACGGGCGGCGCTGCCCATACCAGGGTGGGGAACAGCGCCAGGAGGGTGAGTGCGCGGGACACGGCCTGCCAGGACGGCATGAGCTCTCCAGAAGGTGGGGCCAGGAAGGGCCGCGAATCTGGCGCAACGGCTCACGCAAGGCGAGGTTCTCGACACTCCCCGTCACGCGGGAATGGCCGGGCTGTCATTCCGAAAGCCTGACGGTGGAAAAGGTTTCACCCGCGCTGTGAAGGCCCGGTGCAACCGTGCGGAAGCACTGGGCCACTGTGTGGCACGGCGTACGCAGTTCCCACTCCTCGAAGCATGCCGTGGGGGTGGGTCGTGCGGCGCATGCGGTTGGGGGAGCTGCTACTTCACCTGGGACTGGTGACGCGGGAGCAATTGGACGCGGCGCTGGCGTACCACTCGCGGTGGCACTGCCGGCTGGGCGAGGCGCTGGTGCACCTGCGGCTGCTCACGCCGGAGCAGGTGCAGCGAGCGCTGTCCAGCCAGCTCAGGGTGCCCTTCGTCCGGGGCGAGCAGATGGAGAAGGTGCCGGCCGCGGTGGTGAGGAGCGTCCCGGCGGGCGTGCTGACGCGGCTGAGGGTGTGCCCGCTGCGCGTGGAACGCCAGGGCTCGCGCGGCATCCTGTATGTGGCCACCGACCAGCCAGAGAACCTGCCTGCCCTGGACGAGCTGTCCTTCATCACGAATTTCACCGTACGCCCGGTGCTCGCCCTGCCGGACGACATCGAGCGGACGCTGCGCCACCATGGCCTGTTTGGCGCGCGGGGCATCGTCCCCCTCGAGCTGGCGCCCGACGACGGGCCCGCCCTGGAAATCACTCGGGGAGGTGAGCTCTAGCCCCAACCTGCCTGCCTTCCTGGAGTGAGCCACCAGGGCCGCGCCCGTCCGGTCGCCTGAAATGCGGGGCGGGCGAGGGCCGTCTCTTGGGGAAGTGAAAGCCATCCCCTTCCGCGTTGTGTTGGCGATGCACGATTCCCAGACCACTCCCACCAGCACCGCCCCGAACCTGCTCCCTGTCCAGCGCAACCAGCTGGTCGTCCCGGTGCCCGAGGATTCGTTCCGGGAAGCCTTCGAGGAGGCGAGGGAGTGGCTCGACAACGTCCACGAGCGGATGCTGGGGGGCCCGGACGAGGTGCTGCGGCAGAACATGCACTCGCTGCACCTGGGCCTCATCACCCTGCGGCGGCGGTGGAGCCCGGAGCAGTGGCGGCGCTTCTGCAAGGAGACGGCGAAGAAGCACCCGCTGCGGCCCTTCCTGCACCAGTGCCCCTTCACGCGCCGCGCGTTCGAGCGCCCCCGCGGGTACGCCGGGGACGCGGTCCTCATCGACTACCTCTACATGGACCGGGCCGCGGACGAGCTGCACGCGGGGCGTGAAATCTACAAGTACATGCACCAGCAACCCAGCTCGCTCAGCGTCCGCGAGCGGAAGCTGCTGCTGGCGCGGGCCATCGACGAGACGGCCGAGCGCGTCCCCGGCGGCGCGCGCATCCTCTCCGTGGCGTGCGGCCACCTGCGCGAGGCGGAGTCCTCGCGCGCGGTGGCCGAGCACCGCGTGGGCGAGCTCATCGCCTTCGACCAGGACCCGCTGAGCCTGGCGGAGATTTCCCACCACAACCCGCTCGACGTGGTGAAGCCGGTGTGCGGCTCGGTGCGCGCGCTGCTGTCCGGCAAGACGAAGTTCCAGGACATGGACTTCGTCTACTCGGCGGGCCTCTACGACTACCTCTCGGACGCGGTGGCCACGCGCCTCACCGGGCTCCTGTTCGGCATGCTGCGCTCGGGCGGGCGGATGCTGGTGGCCAACTTCGCCATGTACCCGCCGGAGACGGGCTACATGGAGGCCTTCATGGACTGGTGGCTCATCTACCGCGACGAGGACGGCATGCGCGCGCTGCTGGGCGAGGTGCCCCTGGACCAGCTCGCCTCCGTGCGCCTGTACCGGGACAGCCAGGACAATGTCATCTACCTGGAGCTGACGCGGCGCTGACGCGCGCGCGGCACGCGGATTTCAGTGCACCGGCCCCGAGCGGGGCAGGGTGACGGTGAAGGTGGAGCCCTGGCCCGGGGTGCTCTCCACGTCGATGGTGCCGCCCAGGGCCTGGACGATTTCGCGCACAATCCACAGGCCCAGGCCGAAGCCGCCGTAGTGGCGCACGGACACCGCGCGCTCGAAGCGCTCGAAGATGCGCTCGCGGTCCTCCTCGGCGATTCCGATGCCGAAGTCGCTCACCTTCAGCCGGATGACGCCGTCGCTCTCCTCCAGGTCGATGTCGATGGGCTTGCCCGCGCCATACTTCATGGCGTTGGCCAGCAGGTTGCCCACCACCTGCTCCAGCCGCATGGCGTCCCAGCGGCCCACCATGGCGGGCGCGGAGGTGTGCAGGCGCGCGGGGCACTCGGCACGGGTGAGCGCCTCGCGGCTGCGCTCGAGCTGGCCCTTCACCAGGGCCACCAGGTCCACGTCCTCCAGCTTGATGTGGAGCTGGCCCTGGGCGATGCGGGAGATGTCCAGCAAGTCATTCACCAGCCGCCCCAGCCGCTGCGTCTGCGAGTAGGCGGACTCCAGCTTGGCGCCGAGCTTCTCCGGAGCCAGCGGCTTCTGCGTGCCCGCGCGCACCTGGGACTGGAGCCCCTGGATGTGGAGCTGCAGGGAGGTGAGCGGCGTCTTCAGCTCGTGCGCGGCGATGGAGAGGAAGTCGTCGCGCCGGCGAACCGCCTCCTGCTCGGCGCGGTACAGGCGGCCCTGCTCCTCGGAGAGGGCGGCGATGCGGGCGAAGTTCTCCGCGTTCTCCAGGGCGGCGCCCGCCAGCACGGTGACGAACTCCGCCAGCCGCTCCTCGTCCTCGCCGAACAGCGCGCCCACCTGCCGGTGGCTCGCCACCACGCAGGCCACCGTCTTGCCGCGCACCTGGATGGGCGCGCACAGGAGCGAGCGCACCCCGAGCAGCTCCATGCTCTCGCTCACCCCGCCGGGCAGCCCCTGGCCCATGACGGCGATGCGGCCCGTCTCCAGCGTGCGGGCCAGCGCGGTGCGGCTGACGCCCTGGGCCTGCAGTTCCTCGTCGGGCAGGAGGACCTGCGGGTCCAGCACCACGCAGTGCTCGGCGCGCAAGAGCTCCAGCATGGACTGGCGCACGGCCTCGATGACGGCCTCGCGCGACAGGGCCGAGGCCAGGCGACGGCCTGCCTCCAGCACGCGCGGGAAGCGGTCCACCAGCGACAGCGTGCCCACGCCGCCGTTGTCGCGCTCGGCCTCGGGGGTGACGCCCTCCCCCAGGGCCTCCAGCTCGCGGGTGGCCTCCGCCACGTCCTCCACGGCGCCGGGCCAGTCCAGCGCCCGCCCCAGCTCGCCGCGCGCCTTGAGTGTCAGCGCGCGCTCCTCGCGCATCTCCTGGGCCTCGGCCACGCGCAGGGACTGCTCCAGGAAGCGGCGCGCGCGCCGGGGGTGGCCGCGCATGGCGGCCAGCAGGCCCCGCTCGCGCAGCGCGTGGGGGAGGTTGTTGTGGTACGTGCGGGCCGTCTGGTGGGCGCGCTTCGCCACCGCGTCCGCGCGCTCCAGCAGCGCGTCGCGGCGGGCGGGGTGCAGGCAGGAGGTGCCCTCGGCGAGCTGGCGCAGCGCGGTGGCTAGCCAGGGGGCAATCGGGGCCACGTACTCCTGCCGCAGGTGGGCTTCATCGACGAGCCGCTCGGCGCGCTCCAGCACCTCCACCGCGCCCGCGGCGTCGCCCAGGCGCAACAGGCGGATGGCCTCGGCCTGGAGGACGCCCGCGTAGCTCTGCGGGTCCGGCTGGTCCGGGTTGGTCAGCTCGCCCTCCAGGAGCGAGCCGGGGATGCGGCCTCCAGCGGCCTTGGCCCAGGCCTCCAGGCCCAGCCGCTGCGCGTAGCGGTCTCCCAGCGCCGTCGCCGCCGCGTGCAGCCGCTGGCTGGTCTCCAGCGCCTCCTTGAGGCGGCCCAGCCGGTAGAGGGACATCGCAATCTGGAAGGTGGCGTTGTTCACCTCCCAGGGGTCGCCGGTGCGCTCCAGCAGGCGCACCGCCTCGCGGCACTTCTCGATGCAATCGCGGAAGCGCGACGAGGCGTAGAAGGCCAGCCCGTAGAAGTGCAGCGACTGGCCCTGGCCCCACACGTCGCCCTGCTGCCGGCGCAGCGCGAGCGACTTCTCCGCGTATGCGTACGCGCGGCTGAACCAGGGCAGCGTGGTGAGCGCGGGCGAGTGCGCCGAGTACGCCTGCGCCAGCTCCGGCGTGGGCGGGTAGCGCTCGGCGAGATTCAAGTCACGCAGGTGCGCCCACAGCACGGCCATGCGCCCGCGCCGGTACCAGTAGCCGTAGGCGAGGCGGCTGTAGAGCTGGATGGCCAGCATGTCGTTCTCGCCCTGCTCCAGCGGGCGGCGCGCGAGGAACGCGCGCGGGGCCACGGTGTGGCCCGCCTGCGACAGGATTTCCCACAGCGAGCTGGCGCCGGTGAGCAGGCCGCGCGGAGGCACCCAGCGCCCCAGCAGCTTGAGGCTCTGCTCCAGATACGTGTTGGCCTGGCCGAAGTCTCCCCGCTTGAAGGCCAGCTCCCCCAGCTGGCCGAGGATGCGCGCCTGCTCCTGCCTGTCATGGGCGAGCGACTGGGCGCGCTCGAGCTGCTGCCGCGACTCCTCGTAGCGGCCGCGCAGCATGAGGACGTTGCCCAGGCCGGCGGAGATGCGGAAGCGGGTGCCCGCGTCGGCGCCGGGCGCGCCGCGCTCGGCGATGCGGTAGTTCAGCTCCGCCGTCTCCAGGGCGAAGCGCTGGCGGGCCTGCTCGGCGGCGGCCAGCGCGTAGGGCAGCGCCTGCTGGTACTCGCCCGCGGCGTCGAAGTGGTACGCCAGCTCGAAGGAGTCCTGCGGGACGCTCTTCGCCGCGGCCCGCGCCGCCAGCCGGTGCAGCTCCCGGCGCTCCTGCGGCGTGAGCATGTCCAGCAGCACCTCGCGCAGCTTGTCGTGCACGAAGGTGTAGCGAGAGCCGTCCGCCCACAGCATGTGCCGGCGCCGGGGCTCGTCCAGCGCGCGCACCACGTCCGCGGGGGTGTTGCCGGCCAGTGCCGCCATGCGCCCCAGGTCGAAGGCCTTGCCCAGGATGGCGCCCACGGACATGAGGCGCAGCGCGTCCGGGGGCAGCAGGCGCAGGCGCCGCACGAGGAAGGTGGCGGCCTGGCGCGAGGAGCGCGCGTGCGCCATGGCCTCCGCCTGCACCTGCCAGCCGTCCGGGCCGGGCACCAGCACGCCGTCCTCGACGAGGCCGTGCAGCACGGCGCTGGCCATGAAGGGGTTGCCTTCGGACAGGCGCGTGACGAGGTCGGTGGCCTCGTGCGGGAGCGCGCCGGCCATGGACTCCGCCAGCCGCGTCACGTCCGCGGGGCCGAAGGCGGACAATCTCAGATGCGCGGTGGGGGCCAGCCGCCGCAGCACGTGCGTGGAGGAGATGTCCTCGCTGCGAAAGGAGACGACGACGAGCACCCGGCCTCGGGCCTGGCGGCGCGCGAGCGACCAGCCCTCCAGCGCGCGCAGCGTCAGCTCATCCGCCCACTGGCAGTCGTCCAGTATCACCACCGCGGGCTCGTCCTCGGTGCCCAGCGCGCCCAGCAGCGCGGTGAGGGCCCAGATGCTGCGGCTCTCACCCAGCGACTCCGGCCCCAGGCCCTGGGCCGTGCTCTGGGGCATGGGGCAGAGCGCGGGCTCCAACTGCGGCAGCACCGTGCACAGCCCGGCCTCCTGGCCCGCCAGCCGCTCGCGCAAGAGCTGCGCCAGGGCGGGCCGCTCCTTCATGGCGGTGGCGATTCCCGAGGCCACGCCGGCGAAGAGCTGGAAGGGGCGCTGCGCGGCCTGGTCCAGCGCCTGGCCCTGGAGCACCCAAGCGCGGTGCTGCAGGGCGCGCGCGGAGAACTCCTCCAGCAGGCGGCTCTTGCCGCCGCCGGACTCACCCTCGACCACGACGAGCCGGCCCGGGTCCGTGCGAGTGCGCTCCAATTCGCGCTCCAGCGTCGCCACCTCCTCGTGGCGGCCGACGAAGGAGGGCTCGGTGAGGCTGCGGCGCTGGTCGTGCGCGCCGGTGATGAGCTCCGGCTCCGCTTGCCCGTGCGCGAGCGCCTCCTCGATGTCGCGCAGGTCCGCCAGCGCGGACTCGGCGGACTGGTAGCGGTCCGGCGGGTCCGTCTGGAGGAGGCGCGAGATGAGCTCCTCCAGCGCGCGCGGCACCTCCACGCCCACCGCGCGCAGCCGGGGCCGCGTCGCCAGGTGCTGGCGCAGGACTTCGCCCACGGAGGTGCCGTCGAAGGCGGGACGGCCGGAGAGCGCCTCGAAGAGGACGATGCCCACCGAGTACAGGTCCGACGTGGCCTCCACCGGCCGGTTGAGCAGCCCCGCCTGCTCCGGCGACAGGTAGCGCGCGGTGCCCACGGGTAGGTCCCGTAGGGACGGGTCCAGTCGCTCGCTGCGGGACAGGCCGAAGTCCACCAGGACGGCGTGGGAGAGGGGCTCGCCGGAGACGAGGATGTTGGAGGGCTTCACGTCGCGGTGGAGGACGCCGTGGCGGTGGGCCTCGGCCAGCGCGGTGAGGACGCAGCGGCCCAGGATGAGCGCCTCCGGCACGGAGAGGGGCCCCTCGGACAGGTGCTCCTCCAGTGTCTCGCCCTCCAGCCAGGGCGTCACGAGGTAGAGCAACTCGCCGGAGGTGCCCAGGTGGCGCACGGGGATGATGGTGGAAGAGGCCAGGCGGGAGAGGACGGACGCCTCGTGCTCCAGCCGATGCCGGGCCGCGGGGGCGAGCGCGACGGTGGAGGTCAGCTTGACGACCACGCGCTCGCCGGTCCGCAAGTCATCACCCACCCACGTGGAGATGCCGCGGCCGGTCTTCAGGCGTTGAACCAGCTCGAAGCGGTTCCCCAGACGCCTGCCTGGCTGCGGCTCTCCGGGAGCGGCGCCGGCATATTGGAAGCCCTCAGCCATTCAGTGCCCTCGCCCCCAAACGAATCGCTCCCTGCGATACGGTCGGCCGTGCGTCCCTCCAACAACCTTGGGTGCCGGAATGGACGGTGCCAAGGGGGAGGCAGGCGCACGCCCTCCATGCACCGCCTTGGACATCAACAGTCGTACACGCTTCGCTTCCCACCGGCTCGGCTGGCCAGGTGAAGGTGGCTCGGAGCCCGGGTGAGGGGACGGTGGCTCGCTATGTCTGGCTGCCCTGGGCCGAGGGTGCCCTGGAGTCGGGGAAGAGTGTCTTCACGAAGTCGAGGAACACGCGGACCCGGGAGGGCAGGTGTCGGTTGGGAGGATGGAGCGCGTGGATGGGGCGCTCCTCGCAGGCGTGCGCGTCGAGCACCGTGACGAGCGCGCCCGTGGCCAGCTCGCGCGCCACCATGAAGTCCATCAGCCAGGCGATGCCGAGCCCCATCACCGCGGCATCTCGCAGCGTGGCGCCCTGGCTGACGTGGAAGGCGCCGCGCGGCACGAAGCGGGCGTCCTTGAAGCGCCACTCCCCCGTCACGCCCTGGCGTAGGAAGCCCAGGCACTGGTGCAGGGCCAGGTCCGCGGGAGTCGCCGGTGTGCCGTGGCGCTGCAGGTAGGCGGGGGAGGCCACGGCCATCAGCCGCGCCACCGCCAGCTTGCGCGCCACCAGCCGCGAGTCCGTCAGTTGTCCCATGCGGATGAGCACGTCGGCGCCCTCGGTGATGGGGTCCACCACCTCGTCGCGCAGTGTCAGGTGTAGCTCGACGCCCGGGTACGCCTCGAAGAAGCGGGGCAGGGCCGGGGTGAGCACGAGCTGTCCGATGACCTGGGGCGTCTCCACGCGCAGCAGGCCCGTGGGCCGGCTCCGGGAGCGGGCGAGCGACTCCTTCGCCTCGCCCAGCTCCGCGAGGATGCGCTGGCAGCGGGCGTAGAAGTCTCGACCGTCCTCGGTGAGCCGGAGCGCCCGTGTCGTCCGCTGGAAGAGGCGCACGCCCAGCTCCTCCTCCAGCCGGGCGATGCGCCGGCTCACCGCGGAGGCGGTGATGTTGAGCCTGCGTGCCGCGCGCGTGAAGTCGCCAACCTCCACGGTGCGGACGAAGGCATCGATGTTGGCGAGCGAGTGCATGGACATGCGGGCACGGGATTGATGCGAGGGACGCACGGATGATGTGCCGGAGCCTCGCTCGCACTCAACCGGAGCGCGCGGCACATCCCTCCTCGTGAGTCACGAGGCCCACCGACGGGCCCGTGCACCTGAGGAGGAATGCGTGATGGATACAGTGAAACCGTCGATGTTCCGGGGCGCCGCGGGCCGCTCCGCCGTGGCCTCGCTCGCCGTGCTGCTGCTGACGAGCGTGCACCATGCCTATGGCGCCTTCATCTACCGCACGCCGTGGCGGCTGCACATGGTGGGCGTGGCCGCCGTCACCGCCGCCGTCCTCCTGGGGACGCTCGCCGTGCTGCGCGCGAGGCGCGGAGGATGGGGGGCGTTCGCCCTCTTCGCCCTGACGACGCTCGCGGTGCCTGTCGGGATGATTGGCGTGTTCGAGGGCTTCTACAACCACGTCCTCAAGAACATCTTCTACTTCGGGGGCGCATCTGGGGCCCTGTTGCAGCAGCTCTTCCCGCCGCCGACCTACGAGCTGCCGAACGACTTCTTCTTCGAGCTGACCGGCGTGCTCCAGGTCGTCCCTGCGGTGCTCGCGTTCCGCGCGCTCCTCCACGCCTTCCGTGAGTGGCGACAGGGCGGCGAACAACGGGTGGGCAGCTCCGTTCCGGAGGTGCCGTGACATGCCTTCGCGCAAAGGCCGCATCATCGTCATTGGAGGCTATGGACAGGTCGGCCAGGCGGTGGCCCGGGCGCTGGCTCCTACCTTCCCCGGCCGCGTGGTGGTCGCGGGGCGGAGCCAATCCCGGGCCGAGTCCTTCGCCGCCATGTTGGGCCATGGTGCGAGGGGCCTCCGCTTCGACGTGGACGCGGAGGACGCGGGGGCGCTGCTCGCACAGGCCGCCACGGTGGTGATGTGTCTGGACCCGAGGGGAACGGGCTTCGTCGAGCGCTGCCTCCAGGCCGGGGTGGACTACGTGGATGTGACGGCGAAGCAGGAGTCGCTGGACGCCTTCGAGCGGCTTGACGCGGTGGCGCGCGCCGCGGGTAGCACCGCCGTGCTCAGCGTGGGCGTGGCGCCGGGGATGACGAACCTGCTGGGCGCCTGGGCCGTGTCGGGAATGGAGACTGTGGAGCGACTGGACCTCTTCGTGCTGACGGGTGCGGCCGACGTGCACGGCGCGGCGGCGCTGGAGTGGACGCTGGACAACCTGGCGGTGGACTTCGACGTCTACCGCGACGGCCGTCTCCACCGCGTCCACGGCTTCCGGGAGCGCACCGACGTCCGCTTCCCGGACGAGGCGCGGGCGCGTGGCGCGTGGCGGCTCAACTTCCCCGACCAGCGCACCGTGGCCCGCACGCTGTCGCTCCCCACTGTGTCGACGTGGCTGCGCTTCGAGCCGCCACTGCTCACCTCGCTGGTCGCGCTCGCAGTCCGCCTCGGCGCGGCACGATGGCTGCGCGTCCCTCGCGTGCGTGCTGCGCTCATCGGGCTCGCGAACCGTGTCCAGGCCGGGTCGGAGGTCTGCGCCGTCCTCGCCCGGGCGGAGGGCCTGCTCCCCGGGGGACGGCGCGGGGTGCGGGAGGCCGCGTTCAAAGGCCGACAGGAGGCGGTGCTCACGGGCGAGGTGGCGGCCGAGGTGGCCCGCGAGCTGCTCACCGGACACCGGCCCGGTGGAGTCCTCCACC
This sequence comes from Pyxidicoccus caerfyrddinensis, assembly GCF_010894405.1. Lineage (GTDB taxonomy): Bacteria > Myxococcota > Myxococcia > Myxococcales > Myxococcaceae > Myxococcus > Myxococcus caerfyrddinensis. Next base: position 92,881 of record NZ_JAAIYA010000024.1, on the reverse strand, counting down.
TGGAGCGCTACACAGAACCCGAGGGCCTGTTGCGGCGCATCGCGGAGCGGTCTCCCGGGGCCCGTCTCTGGGCACCTTCAGAGGCGGGGTGAAGGGGACCTCGGGGCGCGTCCACCGAGTGAACCCTGGGCGGGAAGGGGGCGGCGACTTCGAGCGAGCGAGCATGCTACGAGGGCGCGGGGGCCAACGGCGCGGCGGGGCCTCAGCCCGGAGTCGGCCGCGCTTCCCACCCATCTCCCGGGCGACACCACGAGGACACACCCCATGAAGTTCCTGACCACGCTCGCTGCGGCGCTCGCGCTCGCGCTGCTGCTGAACTCCCCCCAGGCCGAGGCCTCCGACTATCCGCCGGACTACCCGGTCTGCAACGTGAATGACTCGAAGGTGACGGGGCCGTTCGAGGTCATCCGTCACACGTCGAAGCTGCCGGGCCGCTTCGCGACGCTGACGGTGTCCTACCGGGGCTACCTGCGCACGAAGTACCGGGATGACCAGATCAGCATCTTCGTGAAGCTCAACAACCAGTACACGACGCTGCGGGCCAGCGCGGGCACGAATGCCGACGCGTACATCTACCTGAACGCGGGCCCGCGCAACTGCACCAAGTGCATGCGCTACATGAACACGCCGCTGTGCAACGCGCACTTCGCCGCGGGCGGACAGGAGGGCGTGTGGGTGTGCGAGCAGCCCTCCGCCGTCGAGAACAGCATCTTCCTGTACGGCTGGGACCAGTACGGCAACGAGAACGCGTGGGACCTCTACGTGGCCGCCACGGCCAACGGCGAGTGGGACAGCAACACGGGCGCGAACTTCTACGCCCGCCTGCCGGCGCGGACGTCCTGCTGGTAATCCCTTAGGACGTCCTGCTGGTAATCCCTTAGATGGTGTGTCGGGCGAATCGTCACGCTTGACACCCCCGGCCCCCCGGCGGAAAAGCCGGGCCACAGATGGCGGCTCCGCCGTTCCCCCCATGGGCCGCCGGGGAGCCCGGGATTGAAGCTCGCGACGCTCAAGGACGGAACCCGTGACGGCCGGCTCATCGTCGTCAAGCGGGACAACACGGCCTACGCGCTGGCCACCAACGTGGCCCTGACGCTGCAAGCCGCGCTGGACGACTGGGACACGAAGGAGCCGCAGCTGCGCGCGCTGGCCGCGCAGCTCGAGGCGGGCACGGTGCAGAGCCGCCCGCTCGACGTGCGCGCCCTCCACGCCCCGCTGCCCCGCGCCTACGAGTGGATTGACGGCAGCGCCTACCTCAACCACGTCCTGCTGGTGCGCAAGGCCCGCAACGCCGAGCCGCCGCCCACGCTGAAGACGGACCCGCTCGTCTACCAGGGCGGCTCCGGTGACTTCCTCGCGCCCACCGCCGACATCCCCCTGGCCGACGAGGCGTGGGGCCTGGACTTCGAGGGCGAGGTCTGCGCCATCCTCGGCGACACGCCCCAGGGCACGAAGGCCGCCGACGCGGAGAAGCACGTCAAGCTGCTGCTGCTGGCCAACGACGTCTCCCTGCGAAACCTCATCCCCGACGAGCTGGCCAAGGGCTTCGGCTTCTTCCAGAGCAAGCCCGCCACCGCCTTCAGCCCCTTCGCGGTGACGCCGGACGAGTTGGGCGCCGCCTGGCATGACGGCCGCATCCACCTGCGCCTGCAGTCCGTGCTCAACGGCGTGCAGGTGGGCGACACGGACGCCGGCCCGGAGATGCACTTCTCCTTCTTCGACCTCATCCAGCACCTGTGCAAGACGCGCAGCTACACCGCCGGCACCCTCCTCGGCAGCGGCACCGTGTCCAACGCGGACCGCGCGCGCGGCATCTCCTGCCTCGCCGAGCGCCGCATGATTGAGACGATTGAAGAGGGCAAGCCGAAGACGCCCTTCATGAAGCCGGGCGACACCATCGACCTCGAGATGCTGGATGCGGAAGGCAACAGCGTCTTCGGCCGCATCTCCCAGACGGTGCGGAAGGTGCCATGAAGAGCCTGCGCCTCCACAGCTACTGGCGCTCGTCCGCGTCGTGGCGCGTGCGCCTCGGCCTGGCCCTCAAGGGGCTGAAGTACGAGTACGTGCCGGTGAACATCTTGAAGGACGGCGGGCAGCAGCACTCGGAGGCCTACCGGGCGCTCAACCCCATGCGCACCGTGCCCACGCTGGAGTGGACCGAGGACGACGGCACCGCGCGCCGGCTGTCCCAGTCGCTCCCCATCCTGGAGTACGTGGAAGCGCGGCACCCCGCGCCTTCCTTCTTCCCGAAGGACCTCTACCTCCAGGCCCGGGCCCGCATGCTGGCGGAGATGGTGAACTCCGGGATTCAGCCCTTGCAGAACCTGGGCGTGCTGCAACGCATCAAGGGCGAGCTGCACGCCGACGACAAGGCCTGGGCCGCCCATTGGAATGCGCGGGGCCTGGAAGCGTTGGAAGCGGCGGTGAAGCCCACGGCGGGCCGTTACTGTGTGGGGGACGAGGTGTCGCTGGCGGACATCTGCCTCGTGCCCCAACTCTATGGGGCCCGGCGTTTCGCGGTAGACCTGACGCCGTACCCCACGCTGCTTCGCATCGAAGCGGCATGTAACGAGCTTGCCGCCTTCCAGGCGGCCCACCCGGACCGGCAGCCCGACGCGGCACCGGCCTGACACCCGCGGCACCGTGAAGGAGTCACGACATGGCCAGACCTGAATCCCTGGGCATCAAGACGCTGGAGAGCGTCCACTGGTACGTGCATGACCTGGAGCGGAGCCGCACCTTCTACACGAAGGGGTTGGACTTCTCGGAGCTGGGCGTGTCGTCGCCGGAGCTGGACACGAAGGGCCGGCAGAAGTCGGCGGTGTTCCAGGCAGGCGACGTCGTCCTGATGGTGAGCCAGCCGGTGGGCGAGGGGAGCCGCGCCGCCCGCTGGCTGCGCAAGCACCCGGACGGCGTGGGCACGCTCAACTTCGAGGTGGAGGACGCGGAGAAGGCCTTCCGCCTGCTGGACCAGCGGGGGGCCACCTTCATCACCGACATCCTGCGCTTCACGGACGCGCGGGGCGGGAAGCTGGCGATGTTCTCCATCACCACGCCCTTCGGTGACACCACCTTCCGCTTCGTCCAGCGCGACGGCTACAGCGACCTGTATCCGGGTTACATCCGCCACGCGACGCCCCAGGGCGGGAAGAACAAGTACGGCTTCGGCCGCATCGACCACGTCACGTCCAACTTCCAGACGATGCGCCCCATGCTCCTGTGGATGGAGCACGTCATGGGCTTCGAGAAGTTCTGGCACATCGAGTTCCACACCGAGGACGTGGCGGCGAAGGAGAAGCGCGCGCACGGCAGCGGCCTGAAGTCCGAGGTGGTGTGGGACCCGAGGAGCGGCGTGAAGTTCGCCAACAACGAGCCCTACCGGCCCTTCTTCAAGTCCTCGCAAATCAACATCTTCAACGAGGACCACCGGGGCGACGGCGTGCAGCACCTGGCGCTCACCGTGAAGGACATCCTCACCGCGGTGAAGGACATGCGGCAGGCCGCGGGCATCGAGTTCATGCCCACGCCGGGCACGTACTACGACGCGCTGCCCGAGCGCATCCAGAAGCTGGGCATCAAGAAGATTGATGAGGACATCAAGACGCTGAGGGACCTCGAAATCCTCATCGACGGGGACAAGGAGCACAGCTACCTGCTCCAGATTTTCATGAAGGACGCGGCCAGCCTCTACAAGGAGCCGTCGGCGGGTCCGTTCTTCTACGAAATCATCCAGCGCAAGGGTGACCAGGGCTTCGGCGGCGGCAACTTCCGGGCGCTGTTCGAGAGCATCGAGCGCCAGCAGCAGACCGAGGGACGCATCTAGCGTCGCCGCGTCGTTGCACGCCACGCGGGCCCGTGCCGGGTAGGGTACGGGCCATGGCGTCCCCGAAGTCCTCCCAGCCCGAGCCCACCGCGTTGAAGGAGCTGGCGCTCCTGTTCCTCCGGCTGGGCACCACCGCCTTCGGCGGCCCCGCGGCCCACATCGCGATGATGGAGGACGAGGTGGTGCGGCGCCGCCAGTGGCTCACTCGCGACGAGTTCGTGGACCTGCTCGGCGCCGCCAACCTCATCCCCGGCCCCAACTCCACCGAGCTGGCCATCCACATCGGCCACCGCCGTGGGGGCTGGCCCGGGCTGGTGGTGGCGGGTGTCTGCTTCATCCTCCCGGCCTTCCTCATCGTCGGCACCATCGCCTGGGCGTACGCGCGCTTCGGCAGCCTGCCCCGCGTGGACGCGCTGCTCTACGGCGTGAAGGCCGTCATCATCGCCGTGGTGCTCCAGGCGCTGTGGGGCCTGCTGCGAAGCGTGGTGAAGACGCGGCTCGCCGCCGGGGTGGGCGTGGCCTCCGTGACGGCGGCCTTCCTGGGCGTGGACGAGCTGCTCCTGCTGCTATTGGCCGGGCTCGCCGTGCTGCTGTGGCGCGCGGGCGAGCGGAGTCGGCGGAGGCCGCCCGGGCCGCCCCTGGCGCCGGAGCAGGTGCCTGCACGGGCGGCGACGCGTGAGGCCCCTCCGGCGTCGCCCGGCGGAGGAGGCTCCACCACGGCAGCCCTGCTTCCCCTCTGGCCCGTCCCGGTGACGGGCGCCCTCGCCACGGCGGTGCCCTTCTCCCTGTCCGGCCTCTTCCTCTTCTTCCTCAAGGTGGGCTCGGTGCTGTACGGCAGCGGCTACGTGCTGCTGGCCTTCCTGCGCTCGGACCTGGTGGAGCGGTACGGCTGGCTCACGGAGGCGCAGCTCTTGGACGCGGTGGCGGTGGGGCAGGTGACGCCCGGGCCCGTCTTCACCACGGCGACCTTCATCGGCTACGTGCTGGGCGGTGCGTCCGGCGCGGTGCTGGCCACGGTGGGCATCTTCCTGCCCGCCTTTGTCTTCGTCGCACTCAGCGGACCGCTGGTGCCGCGCCTGCGCCGCTCATGGGTGGCGGGGGCCTTCCTGGACGGCGTCAACGTGGCGTCGCTGGCGCTGATGGCCGTGGTGACGTGGCAGCTCGGACGCGCGGCGCTGGTGGACGCGTGGACGGTGGGGCTCGCCACCGTGTCCGCGGTGCTGCTCATCCGCTTCCGCGTCAACTCCGCGTGGCTGGTGCTGGGCGGAGGCGCGGTGGGGATGCTGCTGGGCGCGCGCTGAGTCACCGCGCGGACGCGGCGCGCTTCCTCCGGGCGGCGGAGATGGCCAGCCCGAGCACCGCCAGCGGGACGCCGATGACCACCGGCCACAGCCACAGCGGCTCGCCGCCGTGCACCACCGCGCGGAACTCGCGTCCGTCGGCGGGCGCGTCCACCAGCTCCGCCAGGGGCACCTTCCACTCCACGGTGTCCTTCTTCTCGTTCACCGTGCCGTTCGTCTCGCCGATGCCCGGCCCGTGGACGCGCACGGTGACGTGGTTGTTCGCGAAGAGGGCCTTCGCCATCCCCTTCGCGATTTCCTTCGCCGCCAGCTCGGCCGGGTCCTCGCGGTCCTTCACGGGGGCCGCCGCCTTGTCCGGGGCGAAGCGCTGGGTGAAGACGTAGTCGCCACCGTCGCGCTCGATTCGGAAGTCCCAGTGGCCCGGGCTGCCCTTGCGCTCGCGGGCCGCGTCGTCCGCGAGCTGCCGGTACAGCTCCGGCAGCTTCGTCGCGTCCCTCACCGTCAAGTCGTGCACGAGGTGGACCTTGTCGCCCTCCTCGTAGGTCCGCTGCTCCAGCTTCTCGACGTTGGGGTCCTTGCCCACCTTCTCGCGGGCGGCCTCCTGCTCCTCGCGGACCTGGTCCAGGAGGCTCTTGCCGCCCCGCGTCTCGCCGAGCGCCATCAGCCCCTTGGGAATGGCGAGGTCCAGCACCACGCGCGCGGAGCCGTCCGGGTTGATCCACACCTCCTGCACGAGGTCGAAGCAGCCGGTGAGCGTGAGCAGCACCAGCGTGGCGAGCAGCCACGGCGGGCGGGGCGTGGAGCGCGGGGCCATGAAGTCCGTTCCGTTCTCGCCGGCACGGCCCGGCGACCGCGTCCTACTGTGCCCGAAGGGACGCGCCCCGCGCCACTCAGGCCGGGGTGAAGGGCAGGGCGGCCACCTTCGCGGTGGCGGGGCCTCCCGCCAGCGTCAGCTCCGTGCCCGGCTCCAGCGAGTCGCGGTGCACGTAGCCCAGCGCCACATGCTGCCCCTTCACCGGCGAGCGCACCACGCTGGTGAGCCAGCCCACCTTCTTCTCCCCGCGCCGCAGCTCCGTGCCCGGCGCCACGTCCGCGTCACCCAGCAACAGGCCCGTCAGCTTCCGGTTCATGTGTCCGCGGAAGGTGGCGCGGGCGATGACCTCCTGCCCGATGTAGCAACCCTTGTTGTAGGAGATGGCGCTCGCGAGGTTCGCCTCCAGGGGAATGGTGGTGTCCACCATGTCCTGCCCGTACCGGGGCACCCCGGCCTCCACGCGCAGCAGCTCCAGCACCTCGAAGCCCAGCGGCTTCAGTCCGTGCGCGGCGCCGGCCTCCGTCAGGGCCCGCCACACCGGCTCCAGTCCGGCGCGCGGCACCCACACGTCCACGCCATGGGGCTCCACCGCCGAGTTGCCCACCAGGACGACGTCCTGCCCGGCGAGCGAGGCGGTCCGGGTGGCATGGTGGGCGAGCACCTCGAAGGGGCCGCCCAGGGCGGCGGCCAGCACCCCGGCCGAGCGGGGGCCGAGCAGCCGGAGGAGGCCATGCTCCCCCGTCGCCTCGTGCAGCTCGGCGTCCTCGGAGATGAGGTATTTGTCCAGGAACTCCCGGACCTTGGTGCCGGTGCCGGGCTCCAGCTCCAGCAGCAGGTCCGCCTCCCGCTTGAGGATGCGGGCGTCCGCCACCATGGCCCCCTTGGCGTTCACCATGGCGGCGTAGGCCGCCGAGCCCACGGGCAGGTTCTTCACCTCCTGGGTCACCATGCCGTGGAGGAAGGAGGCGCGGTCCTCCCCCGTTATCCGGAGGATTTCGCGGTAGGAGGCGTCGTGGAGGGCGACGGCCTCGTGTGCCGCCCGGTACTCTCCCTCCCCGTCTCCATACCCGGCCACGGCCTCACGGCCGCCCACGTCCATGAAGCGGGCGCCCGTCGCCTCGTGAAGAAAATGCAGAGACAGCGGTTCCATGTCCGTCGCTATATAGAGGCGAAGGAGCGAATGCCACGATGGATGTGAAGCACCTGTCCACCTTCCAGGGTTTCTCCCCGGAGAAGCTCCAGAAGCACAACCTCTTCCAGTCCGAGCGCTTCTTCCTCGACGTGTACTGCGTCGCGCCCGGCCAGGCCCAGAAGCCGCACCGCCATGCCACCTCCGACAAGGTGTACGTCGTCCTGGAGGGGCGCTGCCGCTTCCGCGTCGGCGCCGAGGAGGAAGTGCACGGCCCTGGCGCCTCCATCTTCGCCCCCGCGGGCTCCGAGCACGGCGTCGTCAATGACGGCCCGGAACCCGCCCGACTCCTCGTCCTGATGACCCCGCCCCCGGAGCACGCATGAGCCCGAAGTCCTCTTCCAAGGCCCCCCCTCCCACGGCTCCCGTCCGCGGCGCACTGGCATTGCTGGTGCTGGGCCTCGCCGAGAGCGGGCTCGCCATCTTCCAGTGGATGCAGCTGCTCACCCTGCGCGGGGGCGGCGCCACCGTGTGCGGCCTCTCCGAGACGGTGAACTGCGAGACGGTGTGGAACTCGCCCTTCGCCAGCCGCGTCCACGAGGTGCTCGGCATCCCCGTCGCCGGCCTGGGCGTGTTGTGGGGCCTCGTCGCGGTGGGCCTGTCCGCGCTGTACCTCGCGTGGGCCCGCGCGGGCCGCTCCGTGCGTCCCGCCGCCAACGGCCTGAGGTTGGTGGCGCTGGCGGGCGCGGTGTCCGTGCTCGTCTTCGGCCTGGCCAGCTTCAGTACGGGCGCGGTGTGCCCGACGTGCCTGGGCACCTACGTGTTGGTGCTGGCCTTCGCGGGCGTGGCCTGGCGCGGACTGCCCGGCCCGGTGGCGCCGGCCTCCGGCGAGTGGGGCTCCACGCTGCAGTGGACGGTGGGCATCACCATCGCGGCCTTCCTCGCGCTGCTGCTCCCCGGGCGCGCCACGCCGAAGGCCTCCGACAACATCAGCGCGCTGCTGCCGCCGCCGCCCGTCAGCAGCCAGGGCAGTGAGAGCTCGGGACAGGCCAGCAAGCCGCCCGCGTCGCTGGAGGAGTTCCTCGGCAGCCTGAGCGCGGACCAGAAGCAGTTCATCGCGGACGGGCTCGCGCAGTACCGCGCCAGCTCGCCGTTGCCCGCCGTGGCCCCCGCGCGCAAGCTCTACGGGCCGCCGGACGCGCCGGTGAAGATTGTCGAGTGGACGGACAGCAAGTGCCCCCACTGCAAGGCGCTGGTGGAGGAATTGTCCGTGCTGAAGAAGCGCGTGCCCGAGGGGACGATGTCGCTGGAGGCCCGCCAGTTCCCGCTGGACGGCGCGTGCAACCCGGCCATTCCGCGCCGCGGCCCGGATGCGCCCAGCGTGCGCTGCACCGCGGCCCGGGCGCAAATCTGCCTGGAGGGCGCGTCGGACTACTGGGAGCTGCGCGAGAAGCTCTTCGCCGCGCAGGCCTTCCTCGACACGGAGCGCGTGCTGGAGATTGCCTCCTCCGGCTCGGTGTCGCGCATGCAGCTGGACGCGTGCATGTCGAGCCCGGCCACCGCGGCGAAGCTCCAGGAGGACTCCACCTACGCGATGAAGCACCACATCAGCGGCACGCCGCTGGTGGTGGTCAACGGCCGCCAGGCGCCGCCGTCCGCGCCGCTGCTCTACGCGCTGGTGATGGCGGGCGGCAACCCGAGCGCCCCCGCCTTCAACGTGCTGCCGCCGCCGCGCCCCATGCCGGCCGGGGGCGACCACGCGGGCCACAACCACTGACGGGACGCGAGAGCCACGCCATGGGCAAGCGCGACAAGAAGGCCGAGGCGCCCGCCGCCCCGGCAGCCCCGTTCAACAACCCGTTCGCCGCGCTGTCCTCCAAGCGCGAGGAGCTGCCCCAGGCGCCCGCCGCGCCCGTGCGGCCTCCGCCCGCGAAGCCCGAGCCGAAGGGCCCCGCGCGCGCCGTGGTGCGCATGGAGCGCAAGGGCCGTGGCGGCAAGGAAGTCACGGTGGTGGAGCACCTGGAATTGCCCGCGCCCCAGCGCGAGGTGTGGCTCAAGGCGCTGAAGAACTCGCTGGGCTGCGGGGGCGTGGTGGAGGATGACGCCCTCGTGCTCCAGGGCGACCAGCGCGAGCGGCTGCCGGCACTGCTGGAGGCGCGCGGCGTGCGCAAGGTGACGGTGGGCTGAAAACGCAGCGGGCCCGGGCCGCTCGAAGCGCCCCGGGCCCGTATGCGCTACTTCACCGTGCCGGCTACAGCGCGGCGATGATGGCGTCGGTGAACTCGCGGGTGGTGGCGCCGCCACCGAGGTCGCCGGTGCGCACGGTGCCGCCGCTGTAGACCTTGTGGATGGCGCTCTCCATGCGGCGAGCCTCCTCGCGCATGTCGAGCCAGTCCAGCATCATCACCGACGACATCATCAGCGCGGTGGGGTTGGCGATGCCCTTGCCCGCGATGTCCGGGGCGGTGCCGTGCACGGCCTCGAAGACGGCGGTGCGCTCACCGATGTTGGCGCCGGGCACCACGCCCAGGCCGCCCACCAGGCCCGCGCACAGGTCGCTGACGATGTCGCCGTAGAGGTTCTCCGTCACCAGCATGTCGAAGCGCGTCGGGTCCTTGACGAGCTGCATGCAGAGGTTGTCGACGATGACCTCCTCGTACGTGACTTCGGGGTACTCGCGGCCCACCTTGCGGCAGCAGTCCAGGAAGAGGCCGTCCGACAGCTTCATGATGTTGGCCTTGTGGACGGCCGACACCTTCTTGCGCCCGTGCCGCTTGGCATACTCGAAGGCGAAGCGGGCAATGCGGGTGGACGCCTTCTCGGTGATGATCTTGAGGGACTCCACCACGCCCGGGACGATGATGTGCTCCAGGCCGGCGTAGAGGTCCTCGGTGTTCTCGCGCACCACGATGAGGTCCACGTTCTCGTAGCGCGTCTTCACGCTGGGCACGCTCTTCACGGGCCGCAGCGACGAGTACAGGTCCAGCCGCTTGCGCAGGCCGACGTTGGCCGAGGGCAGGCCGCCGCCCACCACGGTGCCGGTGGGGCCCTTGAGCGCGACGCCGCTGCGCAGCACCGCCTCCACCGTCTCGTGGGGAAGGTTGGTGCCGTACTTGGCCACCACCTCGGTGCCGGCGTCCTTGTGCTCGAACTCCAGAGGCACCTTGAGCGCCTCGAGGACGCGCACGGTGGCCGCCATCACCTCGGGGCCAATGCCATCGCCATTGATGATTGTGACAGTACGGGTGTTCGCCATGGGTGCGGATTCACAGCACAAAACCCCAGGGCCCGAAAGGACGAAAACCGCCCCGTTTCAGCGGGGGGCATGGCGGCCATGAGTCCGGAAGGCCCGGGCGCGGGCTGCCCGCTCCCTCTCCGGGCGGGAGGGCCTCCGTCCGGTGCCACCGCTCAGTGCTCGGAGGTGGACGTCGGGCGCGGCACCGGGGCGCGGCGGCGGGTGGGCGCGCGGCGCTTGTGGATGGCGTAGGGCCGGTAGAAGGACTCCCAGAGGGCGGCGCGGCGGCCCCGGGGGCGTGTGCGCAATTCGCCCATGGGGGCGCGGATGAAGAAGGAGGAGATGAACAGGTAGGTGGCGGCGACGGTGAGGAAGACCAGGAAGGCCATCACCACGGGGCCGGGGAGCCAGGCCACGTGGGCGCGGTAAAGGAACTCGGCGAAGTCCTTCGGCGGCTTGGGGTGGCTGTAGACCTTCACGAACCACGTGGCCATCAGGACCATCAGGATGGGCCCATAGGCGCGGTTGAGCCGCGTGGAGATGGCGGAGAAGAGCGACAGCTGGATTTGCGGGCGGGACATCTCCACCGCCAACTCGCGCATCGCGTCCGGGTCCAACGGCTCGCGCCGGAGCATGGGCGCCCACCAACCGTCTTCCAGCAGACGGACGCGGCGGTTCCACAAGTCGTAGTACCGGTAGCGCCGCGCCTCGATGAGGAGGAACGACACCACCATCCAGATGCCCACGAGGAAGGTGACGTGCGAGCTCTGCGGCGTGGCGAAGCCGAAGGAGATGACGGCCGCCGTCGTGGTGAGCGCCCAGTTGGTGGTGGTGTCCAGGCGCGTGCGCCACGTGTCGGAGCGGCTCAGCTCGCCACGGAAGAGCTGTGCCATGGCCTGCTGCGACAGCCAGGGTGGCTCCATCAAGTCGTTCTTGTTGCGCTCGGTGCCTGCCATCCGTCCCTGCAAGGTGGGCCGCCTGGTAACCAGATGCAACGCGGGAGCGGGGCGGCGAGCAACCAGGCAGGCGCAGGGTGGCCATGGCGGGCGGGCGTGCACACCTTCCCGTCTTGAAAGTGTCCGCCGTCAATCCCATCCAGGCCCTCTCCGACCTGCTCCAGGAAGAGCGCGAGCGCGTGGCGCGCCTCTGGGCAAAGCGCCTGCGCGCCGAAACGTATGAAGTGGACATCCCGGGGCGGGATTTGCGCGCCCCGCTGCGCCAGCTGCTGGACGAGCTGGCCCGGCTGCTCAGGGACCGCGGGGATGATGCGGTGCGCCTGTGGCCGGAGGTGGTGCGCTCGCACGGCGCCTATCGCTACAGCCAGAACTTCGAGCCCGAGGACCTGACGCGCGAGTTCAAGTCCCTGGAAGAGGTGTTGCTGTACGTCTACGGGCGGCGCAACGGGGACTCCATCGAGCCGGAGGTGGCGGAGCTCATCGCCGAGCTGGTGTGGGAGGCGCACGCGGCGGCGCAGGCGTCCTACGCGCGGGTGCTGAAGACGGAGGAGGTGCGCTTCCGCGAGGCGGCGGTGATGGAGTCGGTGCTCAACCAGGTGGACGTGGGCATCCTCCTCGCGGAGGTGGACGGCACGGTGTCGTTCGTCACGCCGCCGGTGAGCCGGCTGATGGGGCTGCCCATGCGCGCGGTGCTGGGCGCCCGCGCGTCGAACACGCTCAGTCCGGTGCTGTCGCAGGTGAACGCGCGCCACCTGACGGGTGAGCCGTTCAAGGTGACGGACATGCCCTTCCTGCGCGCGCTCAAGGAGAAGGGGCCGGTGCGCGGGGTGATGATGGTGGTGGAGCGCCCCAGCGGCGGCGAGGCCACGCTGGAGCTGAGCGCCACGCCCGTCTGGGAGGAGGAGGGCGAGCTGGCCGGCGCCATCCAGACCTTCACCGACCGAAGCGAGGCGGTGAACAAGACGAAGGCGCTGCAGAGCGCGCACGGCGAGCTGCGCCGCCTGCAGGGACGCCTGTTGCAGCGCACCCGCCAGCAGGCGCTGGGGCAATTGGCCAGCGGCGCGGCGCACGCGCTCAACAACTTCCTCAACGTGCTGCGGCTGCGAATCACGCTGTTGCAGCGTGAGTTCAAGGCCGAGCACCTGGAGGCGCTCGACAAGACGGTGGGTCAGATTGGCGAGCTGGTGGCGCGGCTGCAGGAGTTCAACGTGCAGCGCACCCAGGAGCAGCCCACCGACGTGCCGGTGGACCAGACGGTGCGCGAGGCGCTGGAGCTGGCGCGCGGCGAGCTGGAGCAGCGCGAGCACCCCGTCCATGTGGACCTGGACCTGGGCGGCCCGGGGCAGGTGCGGGCGGACGCGGGCTTCTTCCGCGAGCTCATCGTCAACCTGCTGCTCTCCGCGAGAGACCGCATGGAGAACGGCGGCCGGCTGCGCGTCACCACCCGCGCGAATGGCGAGCCGTGGCTCACGCTGCGCATCGAGGACGAGGGCCCGCCCTACGCGGTGGAGGAGCTGACGCAGCTGTTCGACCCGCTGCGGAGGGACACCGGGGCGCCGCAGCTGTCGCTGTACCTGGCGGTGGCGCGCGCGCAGGTACAGCGCTGGGGTGGCGAGCTGACGGCGGAGAACAGCACGACGGGGCAGGGCGCGGCCTTCGTGGTGCGGCTGCCGCGCGTGCATGAGGCGGCGGCGCAGGCGCCCCGCCCGGAGGCCTCGCGCGCGGAGGTGACGCGGCCGGAGGCGCCCCGGCGCTTCCAGAAGACGCGCCGCGTGCTGGTGGTGGACGACGACTTGGACAACGCGCGGATGATGGCGGAGGTGCTGGGCGAGGAGGGCTACGAGGTGCAGGTGGCCCACAGCCCGGAGGTGGCGCTGGGGATGTGGGACCGCCGCCGCTTCGACGCCGCGCTGCTGGACGCCGTCATGCCGGAGATGAGCGGGTGGGAGCTGGCGCGCGAGCTGCGGCAGCGCTCACCGCAGACGCTGCTCGCCATCGTCACCGGCATGGACGTGCGCGGGCAGAACCGCGCCAACCTGGCGCTGGTGGACGCGGTGTTCCGCAAGCCCATCGACGTGGGCGCGCTGGACGACTTCCTCGGGCAGTCCGAGCACGGCGAGGGCGAGGGCGGGTCGGCCGGAGACGCGGGCCCGGCAGCGCCGGATGTGGGGCCCTCGGGGTTGCAGCATTGAGCGTGTAGCATCAGGCGCTCCAAGCCCATGATTCTCTACGACGAGAGCACCCTCTCCCGAGTCCCCTGGCCTGACACCTCGGAGGGGCGCTTCGCGCGCGACTTCCTGGGCCCGCTCCTGCGGCAGGGCAGCACCGCCTTCGTGTCGGACCGGACGACGCTGCGGCTCGTCGGCCTGGACGGGCTGCTCATTCCCGTGGCCGTCAACGACGCGGAGTATGACAACTCGCCGCTGTTCTCCGTCTTCGCCCGCTACGTCAGCACGCAGCTCGCCATGATGGATGCGCGCAAGTGGGGCGGCGCATCCGGGTGGGCCGTCCGTCGCGTGCTCCAGAGTCTGGGGCTCTTGCTCAAGTCGGCGCGCATCGACCGGTGTGTCTACGTGGACCACTGGCTGGTGCTGCGCAACCTGGGCGCCCGGCTGTCTTCGGAGCAGGTGCGGCGGCTCACGGACTTCCTGGCTGAGCGCTTCCCCGGGCACGCCATCGTCTTCTCGTCGGTGAACCCGGCCACGCACGCGCCCCTGCTCAACCACCTGCGGGACGGGGGCTACGACTTCGTCTATGCCTTCCACACCCGCATGCTCCTGCCCTTCCGGGACGAGGTGAGCCGGCAGGTGCGGGAGAACCGCCGCCGGGACGCGCGGCTGCTGGAGGCGGCCGGCTACCGGCTCGTGGACGGCGCCGACGTGCCGGACTGCGCGCCCCGGTTGCTGGAGCTGTACCGCTCCCTGAACGAGGAGAAGTACTCGACGAGCATGCAGCTGTCCGTCGCCTTCTTCGAGTCCGCCCTGCGCGACGGGACGCTGCGCTTCCGCCTGGCGGTGAAGGACGGCCGCATCGACGGGTTCTATGCCTTCATCGTGAGCGACGACGTCGTTTTCTCGCCCCTGTTCGGGTACGACGTGAGCCTTCCCCAGGAGCTCGGCCTCTACCGGGGGCTCGTGTACCACCTCATGCAGGAGGCGCTGGACCACGGGCTGACGATTGAGCTGGGCGCGGGCGCCGACGGGTTCAAGAGCCTGCGCGGCGACAGGCCGGTGCCCCGCTTCACCGCCGTCTACACCCGCCACCTGCCCGCGTGGCGGCGCACGGGGTGGCGGCTCTTGCAGCGCTTCGCCAACAAGGCGCTGATGCCGTCGTCCCGGTCCTATCTGCGCACCATCGACGGTGACGCCGTGTTGGGCTTCGACGCAATGCCCGAGGTCTTCACGACGCCCACCGGCGCGAGCCCGAGCGAGGCGGCGGAGGCGCTGCGTCAGGAGCTGGCCTCGCTGGAGCGGGCGCTGGAGGCGGCGTCCGTGCTGGAGGGCGAAGCCCTGGCCCGGGCCGTCACCCCGCTGTCGGCGAAGCTGCACAACTGGCCCCAGCCCACCCGGAGGGTGCTGGAGCTGCGTGGGCGGCTGGAAGCGCTGGAGCTGCGCCAGCGGCGCGAGGCCACTGCCCGGGCCCAGGCGTCAGGGGCCTCCGCCGCCGAGGAGGCTCGCCAGCTGCTCGAAGGCGGGGTGCGGCTGGGAGACACCGTCCTGGTGTCCCGGCACCTGGGAGAGGCCCCCGCTCAGCACCTGCGAGCCCTGGTGGACTGCCTGAGGGCGCATGATGGCTGTGCCGCCGCGGTGCTGACCGCTACGCGCGGCGAGAAGGTGGTGCTCGTCACCGCGGTGACGCAGGCACTGCTCCAGCGCGGTGTGGACGCGGGTCAGCTCATGGCGCACGTCGCTCCCGCGGTGGACGGCAAGGGCGGTGGCGCGCCGGAGGTGGCCTGGGGCGGTGGGTCGCGCGCCGCCGGCATCGACGCCGCGCTCGAGGCGGCGCGGCGCTACCTGGATGCACGCCTGCAAGGGCCGTGAAGCGCCACGGCGCGAACGAGCCTCGCAGCCGGTCAGTTGCGACGGAGGCCGCGACGACGCTCAGCCCCTTCACGAGGTGCGAGTCGCGGTAGCCGGGGCGTCGCGCTTCACACCCGCAGGCGTGAGCGAGCACCGGGCGACAGCCGGAGCACCTCGGGCGCGGACTTGAGGCGGCGCTTCAGCTCTGGCTCGACGCGCGCGCTCCACGCCGGCGAGGCCGTGAGCCGTGACAGGCGCTCCTGGAGGGCCTCGGCGCCGGGCGCGCCGGAGAACCAGATGAAGACGTGCTCACCCTCCCGGACGGGCAGCGCGGTGAAGGTGTTGGGGCTGTCGTCCGTCTGGAAGTACGCCGAGACGGGCAGGCCGGCCTCGGCCAGCGCGGGCTTCAGCTCCTGCTCGAAGAAGCGGACGAAGTCCTCATCCACCGGCGCGTCGAATGCGTACACCGTGGCCAGGACGACGCTCGGGGGGATGGCGGTGGCACCTTTCGGGGGACGCTCGGCCAGGGGGTGGCCGAAGCCGGAGCCGGGGCGGGAGGGCTTGAGCAGCAGCACGTTGGAGGAGTCCAGCATGGTGCCGTTCGCCGTCTCGCGGTTCGCCTTCCAGATGGGGCCGCCGTAGAAGGCGGTGAGCCCCTGGTGCCGCGAGGCCATGTCGGAGAAGCCGCGGAGCCAGACGAAGCGGTCCGGCCGGTCGAGGTCTCTGAACTCCCCCGGAATGGCCATGCCGACGGCCTCCTGGCCTTCGATGAACTCGCGCTCGAAGAGGTCCACCAACGTGTCCCGCTGGCCGGGCTTCAGGGTGTACTGGCGGAGCTCGACAATCGCGCAGCAGGAGTCGTGGGGCATGGAGGGCGCGTCCGTGGTGGGCCGTGAGCCCGCGCAGGCCAGCGAGAGCAGCAGGAGGGCGGGTGTGAAGACTTGAGGCCGTGGCATGGGCGCAATGTCCACGCTGGAGTGGCCATCCTCAATGACCGCTTTGGCCGGCTACCGTATGGCCATTATCCTGGGCGCATGAAGCGAGCTCCGTCGGGCATCGTCCCCATCATCGCGGTGGACCGCCGCTCGTCCGTGCCGCTGTACCGGCAGCTCTACGACGGCTATCGCGAGGCCATCGTCGACCGGCGGCTGCGCGCGGGGGAGCGGCTGCCCTCGACGCGGAGCCTGGCCACGGAGCTGGGAATCTCCCGCATCCCCATCCTGGGCGCCTTCGAGCAGCTCCTCGCCGAGGGCTACTTCGAGAGCCGCGTGGGGGCGGGGACCTTCGTCGCCCGCTCGCTCCCCGACGAGGCGCCACCGGCCGATGCCCACGCCCCGGTGCGAGGCACGCCGGGCCGGCGCGTCCTCTCCCAGGGGAGCGCGGTCCTCGGAGAGCGGCTCACGCCCGAGCCCTGGCACGGAGGCTGGGGCGCGTTTCGCGTGAGCCAGCCCGCGGTGGACCACTTCCCGTTCCAGGTCTGGTCGGCGCTGCTCGCGCGACACTCGCGCAACCCCACCCGGAGCCTGCTGACCTACGGCGACCCCATGGGGTACCGGCCGTTTCGCGAGGCGCTCGCCGCGTACCTGCGCACGTCGCGCGCGGTGCGGTGCGAGGCGGACCACATCATGGTGGTGAGCGGCTCGCAGCAGGCGCTGGAGCTGTCGGCCCGCGTGCTGCTGGACGCGCGCAGCCCCGTCTGGATGGAGGAGCCGGGCTACCCCGGGGCGAAGGACGTGCTGACGATGGCAGGGGCTCGCATGGTGCCCGTGCCCGTGGACGAGGAAGGGCTGGACGTGAGCGCGGGCATCGAGCGCTGCGCGAATGCGCGGGCCGCATACGTCACGCCTTCGCACCAGTATCCGCTCGGGGTGACGCTGAGCGCGTCGCGCCGGCTGCAGCTCCTGGACTGGGCGCAGCGCAGCGGCGCTTGGATTCTGGAGGACGACTACGACAGCGAGTACCGCTACGAGAGCCTCCCCGTGTCCGCGCTGCAGGGGCTGGATAGGGATGCGCGCGTCATCTACATCGGGACCTTCAGCAAGGTGCTCTTCCCGGCGCTGCGGGTGGGCTACATGGTGCTCCCGCCAGACCTCGTGCCGCGCTTCGCGCGCGTGCGGGACGCGATGGACATCTTCCCGCCCACGCTCTTCCAGGCGGCGCTGACGGACTTCCTCACCGAGGGCCACTTCGCGCGTCACCTGCGGAAGATGCGGCAGCTCTATCGCGAGCGGCGCACGGTGCTCGTGGAGTCGCTCACCCGGGAGCTGGGCGACACGGTGGAGGTCCTCGGAGCGCAGGCGGGCATGCACCTGGTGGCGGCCCTGCCGAAGCGCTTCAAGGACCGGCAGCTTTCCGAGCGCGCCGCGAAGGAGGGCATCTGGGCCATGCCGCTGTCGTCCTGCTACCTGGAGAAGGCCTCCCGTCCGGGGCTCGTGCTGGGCTACGGCGGCACGGACGCCGGACGGATTCCGGAAGCGGTGCGACGGCTCCGGAAGGCCATTCGGGCGAGCTGACGACCCTGTTCCAGGAGTTGGGCCCGACTGGGCGCGGCACTAGAGTCGCGCGGGTGAGCGCCCCTCAAGAACTGGAGCGCGTCCGCCGGAAGGTGGAGGCGGGCGAGAGTCTCAGCGACGCGGAGCTGGACCTGCTGCGCGCGGAGGCACGCAGCACTCCCGGCCCCACGCCGAGGCTCGCGGTGGCCCATGCGCTCATCAACGCGGGCGCCGAGCGCGAGGCCCTGCCGCTGCTGGAGTCCCTGCGGCGCGACTTCCCCCGGGACGTACCCGTGCGCCTGGGGCTGGCCCGGGCGCTGCTGGGCCTGGAGCGCCACGGCGACGCGGAAGCACTGCTGCGCGAGGTGCAGGCCCAGGAGCCGAGTGACCCGGAAGTCCTCAAGGTGCTCGCGGTGCTCGGGCTGCGGCGCGGTGAGGCCGACAAGGCCCGCGCGTATGTGAAGGAGGCGATCGAGCGAGACCCCTTCGACGCCGAGGCCCGGCTGCTGAAGGAGGAACTGGAGACCGCCGACCTGCCGGCTCCGCCTATGCCCCAGGAGCAGGTGCTGCGCCCGGAGTTCACCACGGCGCTGGCCGCCGCGCTGGGCCGGGCCCGGGTGACCTTCCGGCGGCAGGGGAAGGACCTGCTGGTGAAGCTCGCCTCGGGTGGGGTGGGGCGCGTGGACGTGGGCTCGCTGTACGCGGCATGGCGTGAGTCGCCGGGCCCGGAGGACCTCACCGCGCACGTGGACGCGCTGGCGGCACGGCTGGGAGGCCTCTCCTCGGGCCTGAGCGCGGAGGGCGCCGCGCTGGAGTCCCGGCTGCGCCCGGTGTTGCGGCCGGCGGACTTCGCCGCGCGGGCGGTGGGCGCGCTGCACCGGCCGGGCCCCGCGGGCCTGGAGGTCTTCTACGTGCTGGAGGACACCGACTTCGTGCGCTACCTGCCGGAGTCCGCGCTGGCCCTCGTGGGACTCACGGCCGAGGCGGTGGACGCGGCGGCCTGGCGAAACCTGGAGGCGAGCCCCGCGCCGGTGCGGCCCGTCCTCATCGACCAGGGAGAGGTGCGGCTCGCCGAGGCCTTCTCCGGACTGTGGGCCGTCGTCGCGGGGGATGGCCACGACGGAGCACGCCTGCTCACCGCGTCGCAGCGAGAGCGGCTGGCCCGCGAGGCAGGTGAAGAACCGCTGCGGGTGTCGCTGGGCCGGAGGGAGCTGGCGCTCGTCTGCCGCGAGTCGGACGCTGCCGCGCGGGAGGCCCTGGAGCGACTGGTGCCGTCTCCTGATGGGATTCCCGGCGTCTTCACCCTCACCGCCGAGGGACTCTCCGCCGCGTGAGGCGCCGACTCAGCCGGCGGTGGCCGTGGGCAGGTTCTCCACGAAGAGCACCTCGCGGTAGCCCAGCGTGAGCAGCAGCGCGCGCAGGGAGCGCTCCGCGGAGTCCCGGGCGCGCTGACGCAGACGTGAATCGGCGCGCACCTCCTGCTCGAAGGCCACGCGCGCCTTCTCCAGGAGCTGCGCTGTCTGCGCGCTGTCCAGGTTGGAGTCGATGACCTCCGTCTCGCCGGGGCGCAGCTCCACCTTCACCTCCAGCGGAGGCAGCACCACGTAGACGCGCGTGCCGGCCACCTGGAGGTGGGACGAATCGAAGCGCTGGAAGTCGAAGCCCAGCCGCGCGTCCGCGAAGACGATGGCGCGGCCGTGCTGATTGCGAATCGTGTACGCGGCCCAGCTCAGCACGTCCTTCCACAGCGCGTCGGTGGTCTCGGGCTGGGGCGTGAAGGCCACCTTCTTGTAGAGGGACACGTCCAGCGTCTCCAGCCGGGCCACGTCGCGCATCTGCTGCACGACGGACGGCGTGTCCGGCAGGGAGGTGGGCGGCGAGCGGAGGAGCAGCCAGGCGCCCACCGCGCCGAGCGTGGCACCCAGGAGGATGGTGAGGACTCGCGAGAGGTGCGCCATGGGGACAGTGTACCTCCTTCCCTGGAGGGGACGTCTGGGGCACGGTGTGTGCGCGTGAGCGCCGTGTCGCGTGGAGGAAGCCGGGTGGAGCTGACGGACGACGAGGTCGAAGCGCTGGGGACGCGCGGATATTTCATCCGGCCCGCGTTCCTGGGCGAGGCACGGGCGCACGCGGCGCGGGACGAGGCCCTGGCCCGCGCGGACTCCTGCGGCCTGCGGCCCGCGGCCATCCGGCGCGGCGCGGACCGCACGCGCGACACGGCCGTGCGCGGAGACCTCATCGACTGGGTGTTGCCGGAGCCGGGCACGCCGCTCGGCGTGCTGTGGGAGTCCTTCCGAGAGCTGGGCGAGGCCCTGTCCGCCAGTGCGTACCTGGGGCTCGGGCGCTTCGACTTGCAGCTCGCCTGCTACCCGGGCGGCGGGGCCCACTACGCGCGCCACCGCGACGCGTTCCCCGGACAGTCCAACCGGCGGGCCACGGCCATCTGGTACGCCAACGCGGGCTGGACGCCGGCACACGGTGGCGTGCTGCGCCTGTACCCGGAGGACTCGGCGCCCGTGGACGTGGAGCCCTCCCTGGACCGGCTGGTGGTGTTCCTGAGCGAGCGCATCGAGCACGAGGTGCTGCCCGCCTTCGCCCCGCGCCTCGCCCTCACCGCCTGGTACTACGGGCGCGACGCGGGCTGATCACACCGCGGGCGCCAGCAGGACGACGGAGTAGCCCACGGCCGTCTTCGTCCCCGGATTTTCATACGAGTGCTTCTGGTCGCCCCGGAAGACGACGACGTCGCCGGGCTGGAGGTGGAAGCGCTCGCCGCTGGCGATGAGCAGCAGCTCGCCGGACTCGCAGGCGAGGTACTCGCGGGTGCCGGGGGTGTGGGGCACGCCGGTGATGCGCACCTGGGGCGGCAGCTCCATCCGGTCGAACTCCATGCCGGGCAGCGGGTCGGGCAGCAGCTTGCGGAGCATGCCCGCGCCGCGCATGCGCACGGGGAGGCTGGCGCGAGGGTAGTGCCGGGCGCTCGCCCGGGGCTTCGCGATGAGCTCCTCCAGGGACACCTGCAATGCGCTCGCGACCCGGTGCAGCACGGTCAGCGTGGGGTTGGCGGCTCCTGACTCGAGATTCGCCCAGGTGGCCCGGGGCACGCCCGCCAGCTTCGCGAGCTGCGCCTGCGTGGCGCCGCGCGTCTCGCGGAGCGTCCGGATGTTGCGTGCCAGCCTGTCCGGCAGGTTCTCGTCGTTCATGGATTGGCAATCTGCCAAGGCATTGGCCGCCGCACCAATCCTTTGGCAGGAGCCGTGTATCCCTCCAGGCATGGAGGACATACGCATGAAGCTGGTCGGAAAGGCCGTACTGGTGACGGGGGCGAGCCGGGGGCTGGGCCAGGCGCTGATGGCGGCGTTCGCCCGCCGGGGTGCCCGGGTGGTGGGCGTGGCGCGCCACGCCGGAGAGATGGAGGCCGCCGCCGCGGCCCTGCGCGCGGAGGACCTGGAGGTTCACGCGCTCGCGTACGACATGGGGGACAAGGAGGCGATTCACCCGCTGGTGGGCGCGGCCACCGCGCTGGTGGGGCCCATCGACGTGCTGGTGCACAACGCGAGCACGCTGGGCCCCACGCCGCTGCCGCTGCTGCTGGACACCGCGTGCGAGGACTTGCAGCGCGTGCTGGAGGTCAACGTGGTGGGCCCCTTCCGCCTCACCAAGGCGGTGGCGGGCAGCATGGTGGTGCGGGGGCAGGGGCTGGTGCTGAACCTCACCTCGGACGCTGCGGTGTCCGCCTACCCGCGCTGGGGCGCGTACAGCGTGTCGAAGGTGGCGCTGGAGCACCTGGGCCGCATCTGGGCCGCGGAACTGGAAGGCACCGGCGTGGGCTTCCTCAACGTGGACCCGGGGGAGATGGACACGCGGATGTACCGCGACGCGGTGCCGGACGCGGACTACTCGAAGCTCGCCCGGCCGGAGTCGGTGGCGGCGCGCATCGTCACGCTGGTGGAAAAGCGGGCGGAGTCGCTGCCCTCGGGCACCCGCCTGGAGGCGGCGAAGCTGGAGGCCGCATGAAGCCCGCGCGCTGGCCCAACGAGCGTCCAGAGACGGGACGCCTGCTGCACGTGGAGCCCCGCGCGGGCCGCTTCTCCGACGCCCACGTGGCGGACCTGCCGTCGCTGCTGCGTGCGGGAGACCTGCTGGTGCTCAACGACGCCGCCACGCTGCCCGCCTCCCTGTCCGGACGCACCGAGTCGGGAGAGCGCATCGAATTGCGGCTGCTGTCGCGAGAGCCGGACGGCACCTGGACGGCGGTGCTCTTCGGCGCGGGTGACTGGCGCAAGCGCACCGAGGACCGGCCGCCCCCGCCGGTGCTGCCGGTGGGCACGCGCTTCGTGGCGGGCGGGCTGAACACGCGGGTGGTGGAGGTGCTGCCCCCCTCACCGAGGCTCTTGCGGGTGGCCTTCGCGGAAGAAGGCGCGGCGCTGTGGGCGGCCCTGTACCGGGGCGGGCGGCCGGTGCAGTACGCGTACACCGGGGGACCGCTGGCGCTGTGGCACGTGCAGACGGTGTATGGCGCGCGGCCATGGGCCATGGAGGCCCCGTCCGCGGGCCTGCCCCTCACGGGGAGCCTGCTGCTGGCGCTGCGCCGGCGCGGCGTGCACCTGGCGACCCTGACCCACGCCGCCGGCCTGTCCTCCACGGGAGACGACGTGCTGGACGCGGCGCTGCCCCGGCCCGAGCGCTCGGACATCCCCGCCGCCACGGTGGAGGCGGTGGAGCGCACCCGGGCCCAGGGAGGACGCGTGGTGGCGGTGGGCACCACCGTGGTGCGGGCCCTGGAGGGCCGCGCGGCGCAGCACGGTGGGAAGCTGGTGGCGGGCGAAGGCACGACGGACCTGCTGCTGGGCCCCGGCTACGTCCCGCGCGTGGTGCACGGGCTGCTCACCGGCGTGCACGAGCCGGGGAGCAGCCACCATGCGCTGCTCCAGTCCTTCGCGCCGCTGCCGCTGCTCAAGGACGCGGCCGCCCACGCGGAGGCGAGCGGCTACCTGGGGCACGAGTTCGGCGACTCGTGTCTCCTGCT
Organism: Pyxidicoccus caerfyrddinensis; assembly: GCF_010894405.1. Classification (GTDB taxonomy): domain Bacteria; phylum Myxococcota; class Myxococcia; order Myxococcales; family Myxococcaceae; genus Myxococcus; species Myxococcus caerfyrddinensis. The sequence goes on along the minus strand of NZ_JAAIYA010000024.1, from coordinate 70,083 downwards.
GGATGCGTGAGGGCCCCAAGGCTCCGAGGCTTGGAGCCTCGGAGGCCGTCACTGAATCTGCGACGGCTCCAGCTCCACCTTCACCCAGCCCGGCTTGCGCAGGTCGAAGTTGCGGTAGGCGTCGATGGCGCTGCCCATGGGCTCCACGTGGGACAGGATGGACGTGGGGTCCACGACGCCGGTGCGCACCAGCTCCAGCAGCTTGGGGATGTACTTGCGGTGGTTGCAGTTGCCCATCCTCAGCGTGAGGTTCTTGTTCATCGCCATGCCGATGGGGAACGTGCGCACCTGCTGCGGGTAGACGCCGATGATGGACAGCGTGCCCGCCTTCGCCAGCGCGTCCACCGCCCACAGCAGCGCCTGCGCGGGCGCATCGCCCGGCACCCAGTTGTTGCCGTCCGGGTTCGTCTTGGGAGCGGCCTCCTTCACCTCGCGCTTGAATTCGGCCTTCTCGGCCTTGGCGGCCTTCTCCGCCGGGCCGTGGTGGGCGTGCATGGAGTCCACGCCCACCGCGTCGATGGCGCGGTCCACGCCGATGCCGTTGGTGAGGCGCTTGAGCGTCTCGACGGGGTCCTCCTGGTCGAAGTTGATGACCTCGGCGCCCTGCGTGCGGGCCAGGTCCAGGCGGTCCTCGTGGCAGTCGATGGCGAAGACGCGGCCGGCGCCCATCAGCTTCGCGCTGGCGATGGCGAACAGGCCCACCGGCCCGCAGCCGAACACCGCCACGGTGTCGCCGTTCTTGATTTCCGCCAGCTCCGCCCCGAAGTAGCCGGTGGGGAAGATGTCGGAGACGAGGATGGCCTGCTCGTCGGTGACACCCTCGGGCACCCTCACCATGCCCACGTGCGCGAAGGGCACGCGCACCTTCTCCGCCTGCATGCCGTGGAAGGGCCCCGTCGTCGCCGGGCCGCCGAAGAAGGCGGTGCCCGCGGCGGGGCCGTTGGGGTTGGCGTCGTTGCACTGCGCGTAGTAGCCGGCGCGGCAGTACGAGCAGTTGCCGCAGGCGATGGTGGAGCAGATGACGACGCGGTCGCCGACGTTGAAGTTGCGCACGTCGTCGCCGAGCGACTCGACATAGCCCACGCCCTCGTGGCCGAGGATGGTGCCCGGCTTCATGCCCGGCATGGTGCCGCGAATCATGTGGAGGTCCGTGCCACAGATGGCGCTCGCGCTCAGCCGGACGACGGCGTCCGTCGGCTTCTCGATGTTCGGCTCCTCCACCTCGTCGAGCCGGATGTCCCCAATCCCATGGAAAACGACAGCCTTCATCGCGCGCGCTCCTGCCCCTCGTGGGGCCCTGGTCCCAAGGCGGACGGGCCCAGCGAGAGGGCGGACCCGTGCGCCTTGGAGGCTGGGCATCGCCCGGGGTGGGGGCAAAGCGAGCGCCGCCTCCTCTTCCGGACAGCGGCCGGACGGGCGAGCGCTACCGCGAGCCGGCGTGGTGGACGTGGAACGACAGCCGCTTGCCGAAGACGCGGCGGAAGTTCACCACCTCGTGCTCCACGTTCCACAGCTCCAGGTCCACGGGCTGGCGCGTGTGCAGGTGCAGCGCGACGCCGTCCTTGCCGTTCGTCACCTTGAAGTCCTTGATGGGCTGGTGGTGGCTCAAGTCCAGCGAGTTGGCCACGCGCAGCAGGGTGGCCAGCTTGCGCACGGTGCGGGCCTCGGTCGGGTTGAGGCCCACCATGCCGGAGTGGGCCAGCTCCGGCGGGCTGCGCCGGTGGTAGCGGGCGATGCGGGCCACCAGCTCGCGCTCTCGGTCTGCGAGCCCGGGGATGTCCGCGTTCCGGATGAGATAGTACGTGTGCTTGTGGTGGCGCTCGTAGCTGACGGCGTGGCCGACGTCGTGCAGCAGCGCGGCGACCTCCAGGTAGGGGCGCACGGACAGCGGGAGCTGGTGGAGGGCGGCGAGCCCGTCGAAGAGGGAGAGGGAGAGGCGGGAGACCTGGCGCGCGTGCTTCTCGTCGAAGAAGAAGCGCTGGCCCATGACGATGGCGGCGTCGGCGAGGCTGTGGTCCTCGCGCTCCTCGTCCTGGCGGTAGAGCAGGTCCACGAGGATGCCGTCGCGCAGGCCGCGGTTGACGACGCTGACGGACTCCACGCCCAGGTGCCGGACCACGGCCTCGAGGATGACGGCGCCGGAGACGATGATGTCCGCGCGCTTGGGGTCGAAGCGCTTGCGCCGGCGTTCGGGGGGCATGTCCGCGAGCGTGTCCACGGCCTGGGTGAGCTGGCGCACGGTGGCGTTGCCGCTGCTCTCGCTGGAGGCGAAGGCCACCACGGCGTTGATGGTGCCGGACGAGCCGAGCGCCACGCGGGGCAGGTTGGGCAGCTGCTCGGGGAGCGTCTTGCGCAGGGCCTCGTAGACGAAGCTGCGCATGAGGCGCAGCTGCTTGGCCGTCACGGTGCCGGAGGCCTCGAAGACCTCGGTGAGGCGCACGGAGCCGAGCGAGAGGCTCCAGAGGTTGTCGGGCTTCTCGCCCACGGCGGTGGCGACCTCGGTGCTGCCGCCGCCGATGTCGATGAGGAGGGAGCGGGTGCCGGGGGGCTTGCGGTGGAGGACGCCGAGGCAGATGAGGCGGGCCTCCTCCTTGCCGCTGACGACCTCGAGGGTGAGGCCGGCCTCCTCGCGGACGCGGCGGACGATGTCGCTGCTGTTGCGGGCCTCGCGCAGGGCGCTGGTGGCGACGGCGCGCACCTGGGCCTTGTGGCGGCGGCAGAGGGCGGCGTAGCGGCGCAGGGTGGACAGGAGCCGCTCGGCGGTCTCCTCCGGCATGGCGCCGGTGGCGAAGACGCCCTCGCCGGGGCGGATGGGGTCTCGCTCCTGGTGCAGCGTCTCGAGCGAGCCGTCGGCATCCGGGCGGGCCAGCTCCAGGCGCACGGCATTGGTGCCCACGTCGATGGCGGCGAGGACGGGCTGAAGGGTGGGAGTGGGCATGGCGTGCCGCCGAGTGTAGGGCGCGACGGCACGTGGACGCAGCGGGAACCGCACGCAAGCGTCGTGTGACGGCCGTGTGGCGAGCAGGGCTTCAGTCGAGGAAGCGGCGCTCCCAGCGGCGGGCCTCGTCCGGGTCCAGACGAAGGAAGCTTCGGGCATCGCCAAAGAGGGTCCACGGCTCCAGGACGCGGGCCAGCTCGCGGTAGGCGGGCAGGTCCTTGCCCTGCTCGGTGTCGCCGGCTTCGGGCCAGAGGCCCAGGGTGACGACGGCCCGGTCGCCCTCCATCTCCTGCACGGTGGTTCCAGGCGTCTTGAGCCTGGAGCGCAGGCCGGCGGCGCCACCCAATTCACCGAGCACGGGCTGGCCCAGGAAGGTGAGCCAGGAGGGGCCGTGGACCTGGGTGCCAATGTTCGAGGTGGTCAAGCTCGGATGGAGCACATCCATGCCGGGATGGCGGAAGCAGTATCTATGGACCTCTCGCGCCACGCCCAACAGGTCCATTTCGCAGTTGAAGGCGAGTCCCGCGTTGCCTGAGTCGAAGGGCAGGGGGGCGGCAACTCCCAGTATCAGCTCGCGGACCCATTGCGGCCCACGCTCTTCCAGGAGCTCCGTGGGCAACCAATAGGAAACGAAGCAGACCTCCGTGGGATCGGAGCGAAGGGACGGATCGCCGAGTTCTCGCCCTCGATAGTCGAAGCGGTAGCGCTCCTCCCCGCCGGCTGCATCGACCAGATGAATGTTCGCGTAGATCGGCTTCAAGATGGCTTGGCGGATGTGCCTCCATCCACCTTCATCGAGCGGCTGCCACTCTCCGTTCGAGTCTGCGTACGCATCAAGTGCCGAGGGGCCGAGAGCCTGAAGGTAATATTCGAGTGAGCGCATGACACCTGGAGCGATTTCGGAGTGCAGGCGCTTCATGAAGAAGCAAAGGCTCAGACCATCACGAACAAGCATGTATCCGCTCTGCGCTCGTAGCCGAATCCTCGGGAAATGTTCGTTCATCGGATGACCCCAAGCCTGGGTTGAATGCGCACCGGTGATGCAGTCAGCTCCAATTCCTTCAGGTACGCCTTCTCCTGGGTGCGACCGAAATGAGGCGGCCCTGGAGGATAGTCAGTCCACGGAACAATGCGTGTGATGTCCGCGCAAGGAAACTTGAAGTCATAGGCGGTCAATGCGCGGCGAGGGTCGCCCGTGTGGATGACGATGTCGGGCACGAGAGAGCTCTTCAGCTCACTCAAGGGGCCGTCCGTGAGCAGTGACTGCTCCTTTTCGCGGCTCGTCAGGCTCCACTTCCCGGTAGTGGGGTCGTAGAGGTAGCGCGGCTCCAGGCTGAAGCCCCCGGGGCGGAGCTTCGCGAGCTTCGGCTGTGCGCATTCGAGCGCCACCTTGTGCATCTCCGTGCCGAGCTTCATGGCCAGGGTCACAGGTCGGCCCTTCGCGTCCCTCTCCACCTCGGCTCTGCACTGCTCGGCAGTGGGAACCCTCCCGCTGAACTGCTCCAGCAGTACCTTGGATCGCGCCAGGTCCGCGCACTCCTCAAGAGCCTTTTCAAGAGGGCCCCGCTGCTCTTCGAACAGCCGCAGCACCTCGGCAGCCACGGCAGCGGCCGTGGCCACCACCTTCGCGGCCTTCATCCCTGGAGTGACCGCCTCTTTCCCTGTCGCGGCGGCACACGCGGTCGGACTCTGCCGGCATCCCGCCGAAGCCGAGTCCAGACGGTACCCCTCCGCCTGTCCCCGCCGCTCCTGCGTCCCCGCGCACCCGACGAGCACGCCACAGACCACCACCAGCCACAGTCGCATGTCCCCTCCGCAAGGAGCGGGGACTCTACGAACCGGACCCGTCCCTCCAGAATGAGGGGAACCCGCAACCGCGCACTGCTACCGCTTCCGCCGCCGGCCAATGAAGCTCGCGAACCGCTCGGCGAACCGCGCCACCGCCAGCCCCACCACATCCAGCAACCACTGCTGCAACGGCGACCGTCCGCACTGCTCCAGCAGCACGCGCCGGGACACCGCCATGTGCTTCTCCAGCCACAGCGACGCCTGCGCCGACACGCGCGGCTCCGCCACCTCCACCAGCGTCTCCAGATTCACCAGCGACAACGGGTCCAGATTGAAGCTGCCCACCAGCAGCTTCTCCCCATCCACCACCGCCGCCTTCGCGTGCAGCGTGGACGCCGTCCATTCGTAGATGCCCACGCCCGCGCGCAGGAACTCGCGGTACAGCCGCATCGTCGCCGCCCGGGCAAACACGACATCGCTGCGCCCGGCCAGCAGCAGGGACACCTTCACCCCCCGCCGCGCCGCCTGCTTCAGCGCCCGTACGAAGCGCATGTCCGGAAGGAAGTACGCGTGCGCCAGCACCACCTCGCGCTGGGCCCCATCAATCGCGGACAGGTACCGCTTGCGCAGCCGGTGCCCACCACCCAGGCCCGACAGGAACAGGCTCACCGGCCCCGACACCAGCGCGGACGCGCCCGCGTGCAGCTTCGCGCCCAGCTGCCGGCAGATGTCCCCGCGCAGCTCCACCGCCAGGTCCGCCCACCCCGGCTCGTCACCGTGCGCCGCATACGCATCCCCGATGTTGATGCCACCCAGGAACGCCACCGCGTCATCCACGAGGAGAATCTTCCGGTGGTTGCGCCACGAGCGGCCGGTGCACAGCGAGGTGAGCGGGTTGTACACGCGCACCTTCGCGCCCGCGGCCTTCAGCGTCTCGGTGAGGTGGCTGCTGGCCTTGATGCTGCCCCAGCCGTCCACCACCACCTTCACCGTCACACCCCGCCGCGCCGCCGCCACCAGCGCGTCGAGGAAGCGCGCACCCACACCCTCGCGCTCGAAGGTGTAGACCTCCAGGTGCACCCGCTGCTTCGCGGAGGCGATGGCCTCCAGCATCCGCGGGTACGCCTCCGTCCCGCCATCCAGCAGGGTGATGCGCTCCGCCGCCTCCTCCCGGACGGAAGGCAGGGGAGGAACGGTCAGCGGGGGCAGGGTGGCTTCGGTGCGCATGGACGCCCTCACCCTACCGCTCCCGGAGCGGAAGCGGGACAGCCCCCGGGTGACACGGGGGCCGTCTCACACGCGACCGACTCAGTCGTCGTGCTTGCGAGCGCCCTTGCCCTTGCCCTTGTGACGGCACTGGTCGCCATCCCAGTACTGGCTCGGGTGGCACTGCTTGCTGTTGGACTTGGACTTATTCGACTTGGACGGAGAGGACTGCGCCTCCTTGAGGCCGCGGTGGTAGATGCAACCCTGAAGGGCGAAGAGGGCGAGGACGGGGACGAGGAATCGAAGGTTCTTCATGGGGGGCACGCAGGGTAGCGGACTCCACCGTGGAGTCATCCCCCCTTGGACTCGCCTGCCCGGTGGGTGGCCACACGGCCCATCGACGGTGCGCGTAGGGTCCGCTACCCTCCGCGCCGTGCCCCCCGCAGAAAAAGCCACACGTCATCGGAAGATTGGCGCCTACCGCGTGCTCGGAGAGCTGGGCCGCGGCGGCATGGCCGTCGTGTATCGCGGCCTGCACGAGATGCTGCAGCGCGAGGTCGCCATCAAGGAGCTGCTCCCGTCGGGACAGCGCGACAAGGAGACGCTGTCGCGCTTCCGTCGCGAGTCGCTCGCGCTGGCCGCCTTCCGCCACCAGAACATCGTCACGCTCTACGACCTGGTGGAGAAGGCCGACAGCCTCTTCATGATTCTGGAGCTGGTGGACGGGCCCACCCTCCACACGCTCATCCGCGAGGGGCCGCTGCCGCCCGACGTCACCGGCGTCATCGCCGCGCGCATCGCCAGCGCGCTGGACCACGCGCACTTCCGCCACATCATCCACCGCGACCTCAAGCCGGCCAACGTCATGCTCACCAAGGCCGGTGAGGTGAAGTTGATGGACTTCGGCATCGCCAAGGACGTGGGCCTGGAGGCGCTCACCCAGCAGGGCATGGCCGTGGGCACGCCCTCGTACATGTCACCGGAGCAGGTGACGGGCGCGCCGCTCGACGGGCGCACCGACATCTTCTCGCTCGGCGTGCTCCTCTACGAGGCCCTCTCCGGCGCCCGGCCCTTCCACGGCAAGACGGCCGGCGAGGTCTTCGCGAAGATTCGCGACGGCAAGTACACGCCGCTCTCCAAGGTGGCGCCCAACGTGCCCGCCCCGCTGGCCCGCATCATCCAGCGCGCCATGGAGGTGAAGCCGGAGGACCGCTTCCCGGACGCCGCCGCCATGCGCCGCGAGCTGGACGTGTTCCTCGCGCAGGAGGTGCAGATCTCCCACGCGGCGCTGCTCGTGGCCTTCCTCCGCCACCGCAACAAGCTCACCGAGACGGAGGCCCAGCAGCTCCTGCGCCCGCAGGAGCTGGACGCCGCGGTGGAGGTGTTCGACATGCCCCGCTCCGGCTCCGGTGGCAGCCTCAAGTGGGTGCTGGCCGCCGCCGCCGCGGTCGTCACGGCCGCGGGCGCGGGGCTCTACCTCAGCCAGTCGCAGTGGGCCCCGTTGATAGAGCAGCTCTTCCGCTGAAAAAAGGCAGGAGGCATCCCATGGGACGCATCGTCACCTTCGTGTTGGGCATGAGCATCGTCGCCGCGGGGGTCTGGTACGCCCTGTACCGCCCCGCGCGCATGGACCCCGAAGCGGCCGCCGCGCGCGGACTGGACACCGCGCGCAAGGCCGCTGACCGGATTGAAGGGGACATGCAGAAGCGGGCCGACGACCTGCTCCAGCAGCCGCAGGAGCAGCAGTAGCCCGCGGGCGGCGGCTTCAGCCCTTCTTCTTCTCGTGCGTGACGGTGACGATGGTGCCGATGCCGCCGCGCACGAAGAAGTCGCCCACCACGGTGAGCTTGCGCGGCTGGATGGCCTTGATGATGTCGTCCGCGATGGTGTTGGTGACCTTCTCGTGGAAGGCCCCCTCGTTCCGGTACGCCCACATGTAGAGCTTGAGGCTCTTGAGCTCCACGCAGAGCTGGTCGGGCACGTACGTAATCTTGAAGCGGGCGAAGTCCGGCTGGCCCGTCAGGGGGCACAGACAGGTGAACTCCGGACAGTCGAAGGCAATCTCGTAGTCGCGATCGGCTGCGGGGTTGGGGAAGGTCTGGATGTCCTTGGTCGGCTGCGAGGGCATGACGATGTCGTCTACCACACCGACGCCGAGTGTCATCCGTCGCGTGGATGTCGCCTTGCCGGCTGCCCCGGGGGGCATCTGTCGGCCCCCCAACGTGCCCGGCGTCCACCAGCGGGGAATCCGGGGGGTGGGCCGGTTGCCAGCCAGGGGAGGGGCTCATAATCCCCAGTGGGTCTCTCCCCCCGCCCTGAGCACATGCCGCTTCCTTCCGACGTCGAAGATGCCTTTTCGTGCCTTCCGCTCGCATTGATTCGCGTCGGGCCGGACCTGCGCGTCCAGTGGTGTGAGGACGGCTTTTCCCACAAGACGGGCGTGGAGCTGCGCGCGGGGGGCGACCTGCTGGACGCACTCGAGCGCGGCCGCAGCCTGGACGCGGTGGAGCGCGCCATCCGCGAGGGCCGGGCCCATACCGGCCACGTCATCACCCGCGCGCTCCGGCAGGTGCGCGTGCAGGTGCGGCCCGCGAAGGCGGGCGAGCAGCCGGGCGCCTGGCTCGTCGTCGAGCCCTCCGGCGTGGACGACGAGGGCGCCTTCTCCCAGGCGGTGCAGGAGATTGCCCGCGCGGTGGGGGAGACCTTCGAGGTGGACAGCGTCTGCGCGGCGGCCGTGGTGGCGCTGGTGCGCTGCGCGCAGGTGCGGCGCGCCGAAGTCTTCCTCTGCGAGGAGGGCAAGGAGTTGCGCCGGGCCGCCGTGTCGGACCTGGCGGGCGCGGACTCGCCGGAGGACACCTTCGACGTGGAGGAGGACCCGTTCCGGCAGGCGCTGGCCTCGCGCCAGCCGCAGCTCGGAATCCAGCGCGGCTACGGGGATGCCATGGGCTCCATCTTCGCCGCGGTGCCGCTGTGCGCGCCGCGCCGCACGGTGGGCCTGCTGCTGCTCTACAAGGAGCAGGGCACGTCCTTCTCCGTGCGCGAGCTGGAGCTGTGGAGCGCGGCGGCGAACCAGCTCGCGGTGGCGGTGGAGAACGCGCGCCTGTTGCGTGAGGCGAAGGCGGCGCTCCAGGTGCGCGAGGAGTTCATGTCCATCGCCAGCCACGAGCTGAAGACGCCGCTCACCCCGCTGAAGCTGAGCCTGTACACCATGGAGAAGCGCATCTCCGCGGGGCAGCCGGTGGAGCTGGGCTCGGTGCTCAAGTCCAAGCGGCAGGTGGACCGGCTGGCGGGGCTGGTGGATGACCTGCTGGACGCGTCGCGGCTGGACGCCGGGAAGCTGGCGCTCAACCTGGCGCCGCTGGAGGTGGGGCAGTTGGTGGCGGAGGTGGTGGACCACTTCCGCGCCGCCTTCGAGCGGCCCTTCACCGTCGAGGTGCCGCGCGAGCGCGTCTGGGTGCAGGGCGACAGGGACAGGCTGGAGCAGGTGCTCGTCAACCTGCTGGAGAACGCGCACAAGTACAGCGCCGCGGGCGAGCCCATCTCCATCTCCGTGGAGCGGGCGCACGGCGAGGCGCGCATCCACGTGCAGGACCACGGCATCGGCATTCCGGGCGCGGACCAGTCGCAGGTGTTCCAGCGCTTCTACCGTGCGCGCAACGTGTCGCACCGCAACTTCGGCGGGCTGGGGCTGGGCCTCTTCATCAGCCACTCCATTGCCAAGCTGCACCGGGGCGCGCTCTCGCTGTCCAGCTCGGAGGGCCACGGCAGCACCTTCACGGTGAGCCTGCCGCGCATGTCGTCGCAAGAGGTGAAGCGGCTGCCGCGCCGGGTGCTGCTGCTGGACGAGGACCGCGCGCAGGAGTCGGTGGCGGAGCGCGTGCTGCTGGCGGAGGGCTATGAGGTGCTCACCGCGCGCGACGGCGCGGAGGCGCTGCGCCGGGCCACGCACCTGCCGGTGGACCTCATCGTCCTGTCCACCAGCGCCACGCACGGGCAGGCGGGCGTCTTCCTGGAGACCTTCGCCACGCTGCCCCGCGCGCGGCCCGTGCCCATTCTGCTGGCCGGCGACGAGCGGCCCTGGTGGGCACAGGAGGGCACCTCGCTGTGCACCCGCCCGTACCTCCCCGACGAACTGGTGGCGCGGGTGCGCAACGTGCTGATGGTGGAGCGGCGCCGGCCCGGTGAGCTGGCCACGCCCGAGGCACCGCTCGCGGGGCTCAGCCCCCGGGTGTGAGGACGCGGAAGTCCGCCGGGACGACGCCGGCCTTCGCCAGCACCTCGCGGGCCTTCGGGTGGAGGAACGTCTCCAGCTCCACCTCGCGCTGGGCGGCGTAGCCGCTCTTCAGCGTCTCCGGCCGGTAGCCCGGATGGCACATCAGCTCGATGACGCCGTCCGCGGGCAGCGAGGCCAGGTGCTGCTCGAAGCGCTCCAGCGTCCAGTACGCGTCCGTGCCCGCGTCTCCGATGAAGTGCGCGTTGGTGGCCACGCCGTGGGACTCCAGCGCGCGCCGCATGCCCGGGTCGATGGAGCGCACCGGCAGGCCCGAAGCGCGGGCGGCGCGGGCCAGGCCCTCCAGCACGTGCGGGTGGCGGTGCAGGTGCTTGTGCACGTCCACGTGGGTGGCGGGCCGGCCGAGCAGCCCCGCGAGCCGCGCGAGCTGCGCGAAGACCTCCGCCTCCACCACGTCCGGCGGCAGGGAGGCGGCGCGGGCCTCCACGAAGCCGCCGTCCTCGCCGAGCAGCGCGCGGGGGAAGCCGCTCCACACGGGCGTGCCCCGGGCGAGGTTGAGGTGCAGGCCGATGGACAGCCCCCGGGCCTCGCGCGCGGCGGCCTCGGAGAAGGGCGTGTTCACCATGAAGGTGGCCGAGGAGACGACGCCCTCGCGCATGGAGCGGAGGATGCCTCGGGTGACGGCCGGGTCGTAGCCCAGGTCGTCGGCGTTGATGATGAGGGCGCGGGCGCTCATGGACGGGCTCTTTCCTTGAAGAAGCGCCACGCCTCACGCGTGGCGTCCAGGTTCAGCGTGCCGTTGTTGAAGGTGGGGTATCCCGGCCACGCGTGCTTGCCTCCCTGCACGGTGCACAGCGAGGCGGTGGCGCTCTGGGGCGTGCACCCGGTGTACGCGGTACAGGTGCTGTCGCCCTGCTGGTACGTCTGCACGGCGGTATCGCCACAGCCGTTGCGCTTCGCCCAGCGCCGCACGGTCTCCTCGGCGCCGGGGTAGACCTCCCCATAGCGGCCGAGGTTGTTGCCGCCCGCGTAGTGGATGAGGTCGTCGTCGGTGCCGTGGAAGTGCAGCACCGGCACCGGGCGCGACGGCGTGCAGGGGCTGACGTTCTCCGGGCCGGACACGGGGGCGACGGCGGCGAAGCGGTTGGCGCGCTCGCAGGCCAGCCGGTAGGTGAAGTAGCCGCCGTTGGAGAAGCCCATGGCGTAGGTGCGGTGCGGGTCCACGCACACGCGCGCATCCAGGTCCGCCAGCAGCGCGTCCACGAAGCCCACGTCGTCCACGACGCCCCGGGCAGGGAAGCAGCACCCGCCGGCATTCCAGCTCCGGGGCGAGTCCTGGGTGCCGGTACCGCTGATTTCCGCGGGGCTGAGCGCGCGCGGGTACACGGCGACGAAGCCCTCCGTGTCGGCCAGCGTGGACAGGCCCGTCAAGGTCTCCATCTTGAGCTCGTTGGAGCCGAAGCCGTGGAAGGCCAGCACGGCGGGCGCGGGCCGGGTGGCGTCGTAGCCGGGCGGGACGTGGACGCGGTAGGTGCGCGTGCGGCCCTCGTGCTTCACCGTCCACGCGTAGGTGCCGGGCCCCACGGTGAGGCCGGTGCAGGCGGTGCGCTCGGAGACGGGCGGTTCCGGGGAAGCGCTGGCGGCCGGAGCGTCCCGGTGGGTGTCATGCGGCTGGGACGAGGCGCACGCGGCGGCGCCGAGGAGCAGGGCGGTGAGCGCGAGCGTGAGGCGGGGGTGGTGCATGGCGGGGAGGGTAATGGGACCGACGCGTCGGAGGCGCGGCGGACAGCGCAATTCTATTGCGCGCGCTGCGTTAGGATCGCTGCGTATCGCTTGGCGAAATGCCGGGGCCGTGCGGAGGCCTGCACGTATCGCTTGGCGAAATGAACTGGGCCACGTCATCCTACGCGAAGCGCGGCGGGACGGAGGCGTCCCTTGCTGCCCTGTGCTGCACCAGCCCCATGGTTTAATACTCGACCTGTGTTCAGCGGGAGGCTCCCTCAGGGTTGCTTCTTGGTATCGGTAATGGGGGCTTCACCGGCCGCAGCTTGGTCATCCCATCCTTGGGGTGGCGGCTGATAGCGCCCTGGCCTTCTGAACCAGCGGTCCTCCTATCTCGGGCTGTTTCGAAACCGTAGGAGAGGCGCCGCTGCGCATGGGCCCACCGCGTGCCGACTGCATGCTTTGCAGCCGCTCAAATTTGTGAGACTCGAATTTGGGAGCCGTGCCGCCGTCGCAGGTGCTCCATTCAGATTCCCCCAGAATTCTCAACCTCCAACGCTGCGAGCGACTCCATGAACTCGATGAGTTCACCGATGGGGAGGAGGTCAAGTTCACGGTATCGACAGGCTAGGTTGACCTCCTTCGCCAACCATTTGACGAGAGGAGTGGGCTTGCGGCGCGAACGAAGGCGGTAAATCACTTCAAGCATCGCGATGAGAATTCGCCTGTTGCTTCCGAACTCACGTTCAAGCGTATGGAAGAAGACCTCTTGGTTACCGAGGAGCAGTCGGGTGTATGTGTAGGGGTCTTCGTTGCGCAGAGGTGAAAGCGCATCATCGTTCTCCCAGGGCGTGCGCGTCAGGTGGACCGCCCACCAGAGGCGTGCAATAGAGTGGCGGCGCAGCGACGCTCGGCCCTCGTGATATACGAACCAATGATCGCGGATGGACTCGCGGGTCTTCTTGGCGTCGGTAGGAATCGGCCAGCGTGAGCGCGTGTAGTCCGCAAACGGCGCATGGGCCAGCCACGCCCATAAACGTGGGTCACGAGCCTCTGTTTCTGTCAGGGGCCCAAGCCATTCATAGATCTTGAGTGCATTCTCAAAGTCTGTGGAGGCTCGTTCCCGACGGGAGTCCCCCATCGTGAGGGACGGTGCGTCGTGTGCAGGCTCGTGTGGGAATTCCAGCAACTGCCCGGGAGCGAACTCAAAAGGACCGGGCTGCAGATACCTCGTAATGCCCTCGCCGATGAGCACACGGTTCTCCAGTTCCTTGAGTGCATCCTCACGAAGCACATAGATACGTGGCATCTCAGTCTTCCTCGCGACCTTTGAGAGTGTCGGCGAACGCCCGGGTGAGCGGCGCATCAAGCAGTTTCTGGGCGGCATCCAGGGAACTTCCGCTTTCGTCGATGCCCCTTGTCTCCAACATGTCCTTCAACCGCCTGAACCACTGCGCCTCGGCTAACATGTCATCCTCCTTGGCTCCTCTCTGAACCAGCCAGATCGCCTCGCACAGCACCGGAAGAACGATGGACGCGTGGATGACTCCGGGGGCTATATGGCAAGCCAATCCGTAGCGGGCGTGGTCCTCGTGCGATAGGGCGATGACGATCTGATCCAAGAAGAAGTTCACCTTGAAGGGCCCCTTCAGGTGACTGCCTCGGACAATGCGCATGATGGAAGGGATGTCCGTCGCGAGAGGGTCGAACTGCTTCACCGCGTGCACAGTGAAGTCGTCCCCGACTGCGAGCACATCTCCCGCCTGCACTGTGAAGGATCGCCCCTCGTAATCCGGGTGCAGTCCGGCGGGGCGATAGTCATCGATCCGCCTCATCGTGCACACGCGAACCTGGAGCTTTACTTCACCGACCAATTTCGCGGATGGGAGGACGTGCTGTAACTGCGCATCGTGGGTGTGGAAGGTCTCTCGGTAGTAAGTGGCTCCGCAGGTGACGCGAATAGTGAAGGCGGCCTCCCGCTGCTGGATGAGTACGGCAATGGTCGGGTCCGTTACCTCAAGGCCATCGATACTCAGGGTCGTGTTGTCGACGCCGAAGTCAAGCTCGGGGGCGTTGCAGTTCAGGGTTCCAGCAACATCGTCCCCAACGCCTACGACCGGATGAGGAAAGGAGATGCTCCGCAGACTACGCGCCATGGTCCACCTCTATTGAGAGTGCGACACGACGAGCGGGGCGCAGGTCGAGCCGCAACTCGCGTCTCTGGCCCGCTTCAAGGACGACATCGAGGATGCGGTTACCCGTGCACTTGAGTGCCGCCCCTGTACTCACGTCGTGTGCGGATGCAATCTGCAGTTCGTAATCAGAGTCCTCACCAGAGGCAGTCAGCTTGAATGTCGCACGGCCCCGGCGAGTTGAGCGCAAGAGGAGGTGCGTCGTTCGGTCCTCCGGTGAGAACCACGCGCGGAAAGATACACGCGAGGGCGACAGTGCTCGGCGACCCTCAGTGCTGCTCGCCGAAGTCGACACGGAGGCTGTCGTGGAGTCATTCCCGTACACCTGATCTGCGGGACTGCCACCCTCCCCAGAGGAAGGCGCGCTTCCTGAAACCGTTCCCTGCCATTCGACCGAACCTGTGCCCTCTGGGCCAAACGGACCTGGTCCTCCGCGGGAACCCTGCCGGTCCCCTGGACCGGATGTATGTGTGCCGAGTGTACCGAGCTGCGCTCCCGGGCCTTCTTGGCCGGTGTTCCCGATTCCTGCCGTGTTCATACTGTCTTCAGGCTGCTTCGAGCCGTTCCGGGAGGAACTCCCCAGCGGAACTCCGGACTTCTCTGCCCCTACCAGTTCACCAGATGGCGAGGCCGAAATACCGTCGTTTTCTCCCTGGTCTGCCGAATCGATCGGCAGGAGTACCACCTGCGGACCAGCTGGTGGCTTGCTGTTCTTGGTCGCGCGCTTCGTTCCCGTGGGTTGCTGGCGTCGGGCAGTTTCCGCTTCGGTGACGCGGTCGGTGCGAACACGCGAGCCCTTCTGGCGAGAACCAGGCCGGATAGTGTTGTCCTCGGGCAGGTAGCGGCCAAGGTCGGGAAGGTCTTGCGGAACCTCGGGGTCCTTCTCGGCTAACTCCTTCAAGGAGTCCCGGATGAATGCATTGATGTCGGAGAGGATGCGGTCGCCACCTTTCAGGCGCTCGCTATCCCACTCTGAGTGCGCGGGGTCTTCCATCCGAGCGAGCAGGCTGTTTCCCATCGGGTCTTCGCACAGTAAGACGGCGGCATAGCCCTCGAGCAGATTCCTCGTTCGTTCGTAGACGAGGATGCGCGGCTTGCGCATGAACGCGGTGCGCGCTGGCGCTTCATCATCCAGGGCGACATACAACTCCATACGGCCCAGCTTGGGATGCGTGAGCTCGAAAGGCTTCCCTTTGACCGGATTGGCAAGTGCCTTCAGATAGTAGCGTGTGACCCCAAGTGTGTCGCGGACCTCTTTCTGTGCTCCTTTGCGTGTCCCGGCAATCTGAAGGGCTTCCTTCAGCCGCGCCTCGACCACCTGCTCGATTGTTCCCGCACTGATTTCGATTGGGGTTCCTCCTCCAACAAGCCGGACAACCAGTCGTCGGTTATGGATGGCTGCGAAGAAGTTCCGCAATACGGAGTCCACCACCCGGGTTCGCCACCCATCTGAATTGAAGCCCATGAGGTAGAGGTCCGTGCCGACAGCAGTGCGACGGAACGGCTCGGGAATCTTCTCCGCAGAGCGTACGGCATTGACGCCTCGCCCCTTCTGCACTTCCGTTCCCCAGAATCCAATGGGACGGAAGACCTCGTTGCTTTCACGAAATGAACTGAGGATCGTCTTGCCGATAAATGCACTCTGCCCAGTACGCGTTCTAGTGGAGTAGAACACTGTACGAAGGCGCGAGAATGCGAATGGAGCGCGTTGTCCGATGCCATAGGTGCCACCACCCGCACCATGCATGGCGGCGCTGCCTTGCTTCTTGATGAGGCGGAACCAAGCTTTGTCTTCCTCGTGCTCGTCTCCCTCCAGGCCGGTCGTATTCTCGTCGCGGATGCGCAACACAGGAATGTGCTTCCCGGAAAGAAGCTTGAGCGCCTCATCGAAGAACTCGCGACCATTTTCAATCTGTTGGGAGTCGTCCTTGAAGGGTGCCAGCACGTAGGTGCGGCATGCTTGGATGATCTCACGCAGGCGGTCGGACCCTGGGAATTGCTCGATGGGCAGTTCGAGCAACTCGAAGGTGACCGTTACAGGGTGGCTACCTCCATCCCATGCGTCACCGCTGTTCTGGAGCGTTTCGCGCGCAAGCGCACCGGAGTGCCTGAAGAACTCGATGCCTGCCTCGTTGAGCCCGCTCTCTTCCCCACCTTGAGTGGAGGGGAAGAACCATTTTGTATCTGTCATCGGTTGCCTGTGAAAGGAGGTTCCCGCCCGACTGCACGCCCGCTCAATGTCACCGGGCTTACACTATAGCAGTTGCCGAAATTGCCTTCTGATGCAATAGGTTGGCTCCGAGGCCATTTACCTTCGAAGTTGGGCGACCGATGACCCAGTCGGCCTGCCGAACGGTGTCTCAAGGTTTGGGAGTGTATGGCGCTTACTCGTTCCGAGCAGATGTCGAGAATCCGTGGGAAGGACACCTCTCCCGAACTGCTGCTGCGTTCGGCCCTGTGGAGAGCGGGGTTGCGTTTTCGACTGCAGTCGAAGACGCCTCACGGCCGGCCCGACGTAGTCTTCTCCAAGGCACGCGTGGCCATCTTCATCGACGGGTGCTTTTGGCACGGGTGCCCCGAGCACTATGTCCGTCCGCGGACGCGTAATGACTTCTGGTCGGCAAAGTTGCTGGAGAACGTTGGACGGGACCGGCGGCAGACGCTCCAGCTCGAAGCCGAGGGCTGGCGCATCTGCCGCTTCTGGGAACATGAAGTCTTCGACTCACTGCCCGAAGTCATCGACAGCGTCCGCGCTGCCCTACAAGGCCCGCAGTGGAACCCGTCCACCTCGTGGAGGGTCGTACAGGTCGATGCGCTCCCTGGCGAGGGAGATATGGAGCAGCGCTGGATGGAGGATCTGAGGAACCCTCTGACGCGCAATTCCGTGGTTGCGCAGCGGAGCACACGCAAGTGGCGGCGGTCTGTGATGCGGGCCCAGGGGCGCTCGTAAGTGGGCGACCCTGGGGAGCATGGCCTATATGCCCCAGCCACCTGGGTTTTCATGTGCTCCGGAGTCGCGCGCACCCCACCAGGGTCATCCTGCACGCTAGCTCCCTGTTCCTGCTCCTCTTAACTGACGCACGCGAACGTATCCAGTGCGGAGCTGCTGCGGGGCAGCCCGGCCCAATTCACTCGCAGCGTCTGGTCCCTCTTCGGCTCCGCCCTGGCTGCTGCCTCGGCGGCGAGTCCTCCTCCGGTTCACCTTCTCCTCCGCCAGAGGAAGGTGCCACTGTTCAAAGACTCAGGATGCCTGGGCGCGTTACGTATGCGGATATGTGCGCCACCACCATGGTGAGGAACTGCTCACGGATGCGGAACAGCACCTCCCAGCCTTCAACGTCCTCTTGAACGAGACTCACCTGAAATCGAGCGTTGACCACCAGCTGGACTGGCTCTTGCTGGTCGAGCAATTCGAAGAACGGATTGTTCCTGTCGAACTCCGCATCAGGGGCTTTTCCGCTACGCTTGACGGACTTCGGGACGATGAACCCAAGCACGTAGGGGATTGGACCGATTTTGCTCTGGGCATAGTCGCATACTGCCCCGATTCGCAGCAGGAAGGGTGTGCAGCTGGCGGGATCAGCCTCTTGGAGCCGGAACTCCTTGAGGACTTCCACTTTTCTCAATCCGAAGCGCCGCTTCATCGCCTCATCCCCAGCCGCAGTCTCGGACAGCTTTACAACCGCCCCCCAGGCAGTAGGCCTTATTCCCTCTGGCGGAGGCATGGCAAGGTGCAGCATGCGATTCATGCGTCCTGACTGCTGCGGATCCATTTTCGAGCGTTGGTCGAGCTGAGTGACAGCTCTTGTCCAAAGGTCGCTGGCGTTCTTGTTGACCTGCTGGTTCAAGATCTGGTCGAGGAGAACAGGCGCGAGCGCCGAGTTGACTGCTCCTCGAACGTCCTTGGCCACGTTTTGCTGTCCCGCTGCAGCAACAGCAAGACGGCTCAGGATTCCATCAAGCGCCTGAGGATACTTCTCCAACGACCGATCGCTCTTGGGAACCAGATCGCCGAGCGTGGCAAGCGTCGCACCAGCAGCGGCAAGCACGTCTGCTTCCCAGGACAGCAATGCCTGGAGTTGGACATGGCGGGCGATAGTCTGCTCGATATCAGTCCGCAGCATGTGGCCAGCGAAGCCTCCGTTGACGGCCCTGTACTTGTTCTTGTCGAGTCCCAGGATGGTTAGCGGGCGAAGGCTGGCATCTAGCGCTTTCTCGACATACGCGGCGAAGTTGTCTTGCTCCTCCACATGCGAAGTCCAGAGCACCATGATATAGGGCCCGCCCAACGGATTGATGCATTGCTCCAGTATCTGGACGATATGGCCATATCGCGCATGCGGCGTAGTGCCTTGCCCGGGCACGAGATGGAGATCGAAGAAGAGGATCCGGACGCCAGCGAAGAACTTTGGTTCAAGTGGCCTCGCCACGTCGTAATGGATGCCCAGGCACGGCGCGCCGATTTGATTCAGGGCATCAACGAGTGGTTTGAGATCCTCGATCAAGTCATCAACGACGATGTAGCGCCCAGGAGTGAACATGGAGGATGTCAATCTTTCTTGAAGACGAGAGCAATGACGGCGCCGTTGAATCCGGGGGGGATCTCGAACTCGTCCGGCCCGGGAAACATGAGGAGACCTTCATTTAGTTGCATCACCAGATTGGCATAATACAAGCCAAGCCCCATTCCGTCGGGCCTTCGACTGAAAAAAGGTTGGAGTAGTTGCTGGGGATCATCACTGAAGCCGGTCCCATTGTCGGCGATGACCACTGCCGGGCCATCCGGAAAGTCGGGTACGATGTCGATGAAGAGGCGGCGAGCCTCGGCTTCTGGCGCATCATCCGGACGCGCCACACGCATCCAATGGATGGCGTTGTCGACCAGATTGGTCAACGCGCCCAGGGCCAATGAGAAAGCAAATATGGCCTCGGCATCCGGAGTCCCTTCCTCTAGCGCGGGACACACAAGCCGCACCTGATGGAGGCGGAAGCGCACTTGGTTCAGGTCACGAGCAGTCTTTATCAAGTGGCGGAGCGAGTTCTGTTTCTTGTCCGCCTTTTTCAACAACTGGGTTGAAGTCTCGAGAATGCGCTGGAGTTGACCTGTCTGGGCCTTGAGCAGATCTATGCTCTGACCGCCCTGGATGGACTTGTGCAGGACTGCTACACCACGTTCGATCTCATGGAAGACAACTGCAAGGCCCACCTGCGAGAGCCCCGCCCTCAAGAAGTTGTCGCGCAAGGTATTGTAGTCTGACTCAATGCGAGTCAAGGCGTGCTCTATCTGGTCACCGATGCCGTGCTGCTTGGCGATTCTGCGAATCTCAGCTACCGGGGTTTCCACTCCCTTGGGCGAATCGGTAGGCTTGCCAGTGGCTTCTCGGAGGCGCTGCTTGTCCAGCCTGCGTTCAACCTCGAACACAGAGAGTGCTCCTAGGACAACCTGCCTGAGTCTTGAATAGGCCTCGTTCTCGACGAATCCTTCCCGATTCGTCTTTTCGCGAAGGTCCGGGCTTGCTTCTAGATTCAGATCCACGACACCAACAATGATGTTGCGACTGATGTTCCGGGTTGGCGTGTTGACCCGCCGCAGGTCAAGGCCAAGCCAGTCGTCCCCGTTCTCACCGTAGTTGTAGACCCGGATCCCGTCGCGGTAGACGCGTACGCCACCATTCTGGTCGAGATATCGCTCGATCAAGCGTGAATCGGCGAGCCCGGACAGCACGTCGCGGTCACGATCAAAAACGTAGAACTCGCCTTCGACAGGTCCGATGCCTTCAATGGTGTCCTTGTCGGCAACTAGCTTCACCTGCTTCTTCCGGCGAGGCCCCTCCGTTGGATCCAGATCGTCAGGTTCGAGATCAGCAAGGATCTGCAACGGTTGTGACTGCTTCAGCTTGCGCGCGGCCACCTTGATTCCAGGCACCCCGCGGAAGTTGTACGAGTAGGAGAGCTTTCCGCCGTCGAACTTGAACTTGAACCGCCATGGCGCTCTCCGCAGCAACAACTCGGCATCCGGGAGATTAGCGATCCATTCCGGATGATCAGGTACCTCAAGACTGACCCGGAACTTGTCGGAATGTCTCCCGAACGGGGATGATATGGATGTGACTTGGCGATGAAGTTCGCGAACATCTCTTCTCGTCCAGGTTGACTCCCTGAGCGCGGAGATCTGAATCAGCGTCCCGGTCGCGGGAGCTTTGAAGATGCGGGCTTTGCGCTCGGTGACCTTGACTCGCGCCTGGTCCAGGAAATGGCTCTTGAGCAATTCGCGCCAATCAATGCTAACGGCGCATTCCTTCTGTTTTCTGGCGCGTGTCGTCAGCAGAATCTGGTCGCCAAGCTTGTGCACCGCGAAGCGGCCGACCCCCTTTTCACCAAGTGGTAGCCGCTTGTGTTTCCGGCTTCGGATCTGTTGGGCACGTTGCTGTTCGCGATAGTCGTCGCCCGGGACGAGCCAGACGTCCCGGATGATTTGCAGCGACATGCCATGCCCGTCGTCGCTGACCGTGATGGTCCCTTCGTCGGTACCCAAGCCGGAGAGCGATATCTTTACAGAACTGGCATCTGCATCATATGCATTCTTCACCAACTCGAACACTGCGAGTCGTGGCGACCCTATGAGTTGATCGCCTAGCAGTTGCAGAAGCCGTGCACGCGGCTTGAATGCCTGTCGTATGCTCTTCTTGACTCCCCGGCGATCATCCGCAGCGGCAGGCACCTCCAATGGAGTCGCGTCATAGGTGCGCTCTGTGCGGAGGCTATTGCTCCTCTCAGAAAAGCCGACGGCCTCCTGGAGTTGTAGCGCCAGCGGGTGGGATGCCTCCCACGCTTCCATTCGCTGGGGGAGCTCGGTCGCACAGAGCTTGCGCAGGGCCTCGTGCTTTTCAGGCTCCTGCTGGCGGCTGACGACGTCCCAGGTCATTTCCACTGTCGAGCTTGAGCCGACGGCAATGAGAGCCCATAAGTAGTCTCCCGCATATACGGAGCCCAGTCTCTCGCCTTCAACCTGATCTCCAACAAGCCGCCAGTTCTTCTGCTGGAGTTTCAGAGGTCGTTGGGTCACTATCCCGTCAGAGTTACGCCGGGAGATAACGGCGATGCTCTCGCCTGGAATGCCCTCTGGGAAGAGTTTGCGGATGACGCTGGAGTTGAAGTTGATGCCGCGCTGCCGCGCTGTTTCACGCCTTTGGCGCCTGACTTCAGCGAACCATCCGAGTTCGGATGACTGCAACTCTCTCAAGACGAAGAAGCGTCTTTCAGGCTCGGGCTTCATGAACACCACCTCTGGCCCTGCAATGTTTAGCGATCGGCACCGCTTGGCTCAGGCGACCCTGGCCGGTACTGATGTACCGAGCGCATGCGACGGATCCCGAAAGGGAACCCTGCCAGCAGCTCCCAGGCAGCGAAGCAGGTCATCTGCGATGGCCCATGCCAGGAGCGGGGGGACGCTGTTGCCAACCTGCCTGAAGGCAGCATTCATCTTCCCCGAGAAGCGGAAGCCGTCCGGGAAGGACTGGAGCCGCGCTGCTTCCCTGACCGAAATTACACGCTTCTGCTCTGAGTCGTAGTGGATATGACTGTACGTGTCCTTGCCAAGATGGGCCATCAGGGTCCGCGCAGGTGCATCGGATTCCATCTTGCGCCACTTGTTGGGGAACTTTCCTGGATTATAGGGCGGAATGAAGCTGGCGCGCAGTTGCTCGTATTCGCGCGTTCCCTCACAGGGAGAGGATTCAGCTCTTCGGAGCCTCTCCACTTCCTTGTCGAACAGCGAAGTCGCGAGAGCATGCGCCTTGGGGTAGTCGTCTCCAGGGGCCATCTTGGCGAAGAGGCGATAGTCCCTTTCGGTCAGGCAGCGCGTGACGTGGTCCCTCAACCGGCTATCGGAGGAGAATCGCGGCCATCTGCGCATGAAGAGCGCATAGTCACTGGGTGGTGTTTCTCCGTACGACAGATCCCCATCAAGGCTGCGGGGGCCACGCCGATCCAGTCCACGGGTGTGGTCCAAGAGTGGAGGAAGGTCTGCCAGCGCCTGCTGCGCTGTCACCGGAGGAGGAGCATCCTCGTCTGGTACGGGAGGATGTACGTACCTGGAACCTTCCTTCCCCTGCCCGTCCCGCAGAACATTGTGCAGTGCGAAGTTGCGAGTGCCTTTGTAGCCCGGAGGGAAGAGCACCTTGCGCGTCGGCTTCGGGAAAGCAGGTTCTCCGCCGACCGTGTGATGGATGGCCATCAAGAAGAATCGCTCCCGCATCTGCGGCACGCCATGGTTGGCAGCGTTCAGGAGGGTATAGGCGCACCGATACCCCATATCCTCCAGTGACTCGCAGATCTCCTCACCCAGGTTGTGTCCACCCCAGTTGAGGATCTCCGGGACGTTCTCCATCACCAAGGCCAGCGGCTTGAGGGCTCGGACGTACTCAAGGTACTGGACGTACAGGGTGGCCCGGGGATCGTTCTTGAACGCCCGCGGGTCCCGGTACACCTCGCGTAGCTTGGCTCGGCCTACCCGTGTGTAGGCAGGGCACGGGGGACCACCAACAATGAGGTCGACGCCCTTCTCCGCTGAGCGGGCCTCAAGTTCCTTGAGAAGCTCGCGAGGGGGCAGCTTGAGGATGTCCTTGGGCCAGGCGTGCCGTTCGTCGGGAGAGCCGTCCTTCTGGGGGTGAAAGTTCAGCGCATGGGAGCGGGAGGCGTCCCTGTCGATTTCGATGCCTCCAATGCTGGCGCAGCCCGCGCTAACGAATCCGAGTGTGAGTCCCCCACACCCGGAGAAGAGATCCAGCACTCTAGGGGCTTTCCCCTCTCTAACTCTCGCCCACTTGTCCCTGAATCCCGATGCCATGTCGGTCGGGGCTTATATCCCGGTGATGGGGGGCATGGGGAGCGCGGTGGCCTCAAGCCTCTCCACCCTGGACGCGGGCGAGCTACGCAGCCGCGGCGTCGTGGGAGTCAGCGCTGCCTCCGACAGGGGCGCGGTCCGCGAGTGCGCGGAGCGGCAAGGCGTGCCGCCCGGGGCCCTGGTGGTGGAAGTCGTGGAGCCCATCGTCGTGCGGCCCGGGGGCGGGTAGCCGCGCTCACTTCCCCGTCGAGCACTCCGTCGCGAGGACACTCGCGCGCTCGGGGAAGCGCTCCGCCAGCGCGCGCTTCACCTCGTCCACTGCGGCCGCGTTGCCCGTGTGGGCGTGGAGCTGGCAGCGGGCGGTGAGGGCGCGCGGGTCCTCCGGCGCCAGCCGGTCCGCCTCCTGGTAGGCGCGCTCGGCGCCCGAGGTGTCTCCCTGACGGAAGAGGACGGTGCCCAGGTAGTAGTGCGCCACGGACAGCCGCGCGTCCTTGCGAATGGCGCGCTTGAGGAGGCTGGCGGCCTCGTCCACGCGCTGCTGGCGGAAGCGCACGAAGCCCAGCTCGGCGATGCACCGCGCGTCGTCGTCATTCTCGCGCGTCCACGCGGCCAGCACGGTGGCGGCCTCGTCCAGCCGTCCGCTCTGGGAGAGGAGGCGCCCGTAGCGCGGCGTCACCTCGGCGGAGCGCGGCTTCAGCGCGTACGCCTTCGCCAGCGCGGCCAGGGCTCCCGGCACGTCGCCCTGTCGCTCGCGCAGCTCCGCCAGCGCGAGCAGGGGACGGAGGTCCTTCGGCGCCAGCGCGGTGGCATCGTCGATGGCGCGCTCGGCCCGCTTGCCCAGGAGCAGCTCCGTGGCGGCGCGCGCTTCGAGCAGGTGCGCCTCCACGTCCTTCGGGAAGCGGGTGGTGTAGACCTCCGAGAGCTCCAGCGCCTTCGCAGGGGCCCCCGCCGCCATCAGCACGGCGCCGGCCCGCGCCAGCTCCGCGGCTGTCGCGCGCGCGTCCGCGCCCAGCCCGTCCAGCGCGGACACCTTCGCCTCAGGGGTGGAGGCGGCCTCGGCCTTCGCCAGCCGCTCGGCGGGAGGCAGCGTCGGGCGCATGCGGTACCACGCCGCACCGCCGCCGAGCCCGCCCAGCACCAGCACCGCCGCGAGGATGGCGCCCCACCGCGAGGGCTTCCGGCCGGTGGAGGCTCCCTTCGTCACATGGGAATCGGGCGCCGCCCGCGACACGCCCGTTGGCGCCGGGCTGGCATTCGCGCCCGGCGTGCCCTGCTGCGGCAGCGGCGGTGCCAGCTCACCCGCCCCGTGCGCGGGCGCTCCCTGCTCGGAGCCGGGCGCCGGGTCTCCCAGCCAGGACTGCGGCCGCTTGATGCCCGGAGGCGTGCCCCCATGCGACGGGTCCGCGAGCCGGGCACGGCGCAGGGCCTGCCGCTTCGAGTCGCTGTCGGGCGGGAAGAGGGTGTCCACGTACGCGGCGAGCTGCTCGTGTGTGGCCACCTCCGCCGCGCCGCCAATGGCCTCCATCGCGTCGATGAAGGACTCGAGGCTGTCGAAGCGCGCGGCCGGGTCCCTCGCCAGCGCGGTGAGGCACACCAACTCCAGCGCCGCGGGCACGGACGGGTCGAAGGCGGTGGGCGGCTTCGGGCGCCCTTCCGCGATGCGCCCCAGCACCTCCTCCGCCGTCAGGCCCGTGAAGGGGCGCCGGCCGCAGAGCTGCTCGTAGAGCATGACGCCCGCGGCGAACAGGTCCGCGCGGTGGTCCACCTGCTTGCCGGCGATCATCTCCGGCGACATGTAGAAGAACTTCCCCTTCAGCACGCCGGGCTCCGTGCCACTGCCGAGCGCGTCCGCCTTGGCGATGCCGAAGTCGATGACCTTCACCGCGCCGTTGACGCCCACGTGGATGTTGTCCGGCGTGAAGTCGCGGTGGACGATGCGCAGCGGCCGGCCCGCCTCGTCCACGACGCGGTGCGCGGCGTCCAGCCCGCGGCACGCATCCACCAGCACGCGCAACGTGATTCCCAGCGGCACGCGCTGGCCGTGCTCCGCGGCCTCCTGGCGCAGCTCCGCGAACGAGCGCCCCTCCAGAAGCTCCATGGCGATGAAGGGCTCGGTGCCCTCCATCCCGAGTTCCAGAATCGTGACGACGTTGGGGTGCCGCACCTGCGCGGTGATGCGCGCCTCGTTGAGGAACATCTGCACGACGCGTCGGTCCGAGGCCAGGTGCGGCATCAGCCGCTTCACGGCCACCGCCGGCCCGCGCGTCCCGTCCTCGTCGATGCGCCGCCCGAGATACACCTCCGCCATGCCGCCTGTCGCGATGCGCGCGGACAGTCGGTAGCGGCCCATCCAGTAGGGGTTCTGCTCCGGCTCCAAGGTGGTGGCAGTCTATGTGTAGGAACCCACCCGCGTCCTGCTCCTGTCGCGCACGCTGGCCGCTCGCCCGGCCTTCACGACATTCCCGTACGGGACTTCTCGTGGAAACTTGCCCTGCTCCCGACTGAAGCCCACCCTGGGAGGTTCGGTGTCGTGGAGAGGAGGCGGGCATGGACAGGCTGCTGTGGCTCTCGCACGCGGCGTCCACCCTCTTCATGGTGGGCGTCATCGCCGTCATCCAGGGGGTGCATTACCCGCTCTTCGCCCGGGTGGGCGCCGCCAGCTTCCCTACCTATGCCGTAGAGCACGCCCGGCGAATCACCTGGGTGGTGGGCGGCCCCATGCTCGTCGAGCTGGCGACCGCCGTGTGGCTCGTCTTCCGGCCCCTGCCGCCGGGCGTGCCCGCGTGGATGGCGTGGGCGGGGCTCGTGGCCGTTCTCGCCATCTGGGGGTCCACCTTCTTCCTCCAGGTGCCGAAGCATGAGGCGCTCCGGGGCGGCTTCGACCCGGAGGCGCACCGCCGGCTGGTCTCCTCCAACTGGCTGCGCACAGTGTTGTGGTCATTACGTGGGGTGTGGGTGCTCTACCTGCTGGCTCGCGCAATTGGACGGGAGTGCTAACCTCTGGCCCGTTTCCTGGCCCACGGGAGGAGGGCCCCTGACACGCACACGCTGCGACCGGAGGGATGTTGGGCACCGTCCTCAAGGGTGGTTACGTCGTCGAGCTGGAACCCGCGCACGTCGAGCGCGTGGACCTGAGAATCGAAGGAGAGCGCATCGTCGCTCGCGGGCCGGACCTCACGCCCGCTCCTGACGACGAAGTCGTGGCCCTCTCCGGCAAGCTCGTCTTCCCGGGGCTCGTCAGCGCGCACCACCGCCTGCACGCGGTGCTCGGCCGCGGCATGCCGCACCCCACGCTGGAGACGTACCAGGACCTCCTCGAGAAGGTGCTCTGGCCCTACGAGAGCGCGCTGGATTTGGACGCGGTGCAGGTGGCCGGAACCGCGGGCGGGCTGGAGGCCCTCCAGTGCGGCACCACCACCGTCTGTGACTTGCACTCCTCGCCCAAGGCCGTGTCGGGCTCGCTGGTGCGGCTGGCGCGCGGGCTCCATGAAGTGGGCGTGCGCGGCGTGCTGTCCTACGCGGTGTCGGACCGGCTGGGCGCTTTGGGCCGCGAGGAGGGCCTGGAAGAGACAGTCTCCTTCGCGAAGAAGGCCAAGGGCCGCTTCCGCGGGCAGGTGGGCGCGGGGCCCTGCTTCACGCTGGGGCCGGACGGCCTGCAAGGCCTAGCCGAGGCGCTGAAGACGCTGGGCAACGCCGGGCTGCACCTGCCGCTCGCCGAGGACCCGCTGGACGAGCGCCTCTCCACGGAGCGCTACGGCGCCTCGCCCGTGGCCCGGCTGCTGGAGGCGGGCCTGCTGTCCCCGAAGAGCCAACTGGCGCACGTGGGCCACCTGGAGTGGGCGGACCTGGCGCAGGTGATTGCCACCGGCGCGTGGATTGTCCACACGCCGCGCTCCAACCAGGGGCTGGAGGTAGGCTACGCGCCCGCGCTGAAGTTCGGCCACCGCGCCACGCTGGGCGTGGACGCCGTGTCCGCGGACCTCTTCGCGGAGGCGCAGGCGGCGTACCTGCGCTCGCGCGAGGCGGGGCAGCCCATCGACGTGCTGCGCTACCTCGCCAACGGCCACCGGCTGGTGTCGCAGCTCTTCGAGACGCCGGTGGGCCCCATGCGCGAGGGCGCGCTGGCGGACCTGCTCATCCTGGACTACCTGCCGGCCACGCCGCTCACCGCGGAGAACCTGGCGTGGCACGTGGTGTTCGGCCTGGGCAGCCGCCACGTGGAGGCCGTCATGGTGGACGGCGTCTGGCGCATGTGGGCGCGCCGGCCGCTGTCGGTGAATCCCACGGTGGTGGCGGAGCAGGCCCGCGAGGCCGCCGCCGCGGTGTGGGCACGCCTGGCCGAAGCGAAGTAGTATTCCGCGCCATGCTCATCCCAGTGCTCGTCGCGGGCCTCTTCAGTGGGGCTATTCCGCAGGTGGGTGACACGGCGCCGGACTTCACGGTGAAGGACACGGCCGGCAACGTGTACACCCTGTCGGAGATGGTGAAGCAGGGGCCCGTCATCGTGGCCTTCTTCCCCAAAGCCTTCACAGGTGGTTGAACCCGCGAGCTCTCGGCGTACCGGGACAGGTACTCGGACATCGAGAAGCTCCACGGCCAGGTCCTGGCCGTCAGCATGGATGACGCGGAGACGCTCGCGCGCTTCAAGGCCGAGCTGAAAGCACCCTTCCCCTTCATTCCCGACCCGAAAGGAGAAGTCGTCGCGGCGTATGACGTGAAGATGCCGCTGCTCTCCGTGCCCAAGCGATTCACATTCGTCATTGGCGAGGGACGGAAGATTTTGAAGGTGGAGACCGGCAGCGACGCCATCGACCCGAATGGAGCGATTGTGTCGTGCCCCCTGCGCAAGCCTTCGGCGGCGCCGGACGCCGGGACGAAGTAGGGCCTTCAGGCCTGGCGAGTGGTGGAGGCCCGCCACTCGCGCAGCACCCAGAGCTGCGCGGCGACCATGGCCGCGGTGACGAGGAACATCACCCACGTCATCGCGGACGCGTACCCGATGCGCAGGTACTCGAAGCCATTTTCATAGATGTAGAGCGGCAGGAACGTGGTGGCGTAGCGCGGGCCGCCCTGGGTGATGACGAGCGCCGGGACGAAGGTCGTCTGCAGGCTCACCACCACGTCGCGCGCGGCGAGCAGCACCAGCGTGGGTGCCATCAGCGGCAGCGTCACCTTGCGGAAGACGGTGAGCGCGCTGCCGCCCTCCAGCTCGCACAACTCGTACAGCTCCTCCGGCAGCTCGCGCCGCGCGGCCAGCAGCACCACGAACACCTCGCCGAGCTGGAAGACGGTGAGCGCCACCAGCGCCCCGCGCGCGCCCCACGGCGTGAGCAGCCACCCGCCGCTCGTCACGCCGGCCGCCTTCAGGGCCAGCGCGAGCGGGCCATACAGCGGATTGAGCAGCCACAGCCACAGCAGCGCATAGGCGATGTCCGGCACCACCGTGGGGAGGAACACCGCCGCCCGCGCCAGCCGCCCGCCCCGGTGCAGCAGCAGCGCCAGCCCCAGCGCCACCGCGAGCCGCAGGGGCACCGCCAGGCCGGCGAAGAGCAGCGAGTTGCCCAGCGCCGTCCAGAAGAGCGGGTCGTTCCACATGCGTACGAAGTGCGCCATGCCCACGAAGCGCGGGGCGCTCAGCGCGTCGTACTCGGTGAAGGCGAAGCCCAGCGCGAGCAGCGCGGGCAGGCCCACCAGCAGCGCCGCCGCCGCGAGGAACGGCGCCGCCAGCCACAGCATGGCCTCCCTGCCGCGCGGGGCGCGTGCCTTCATGGGGCTCCCTTCAAGGGGCTCCGGCATCCGGCCTCGGCGCCGAGTCGAGGATGCCCTGCACGGCCTCGTTCACCTCCAGGCCGAGCGTGTTCACCTCGTCGCGCTGGCGCAGCAGCCGCTTCATGGAGCCACCGGCCTCCTGCCCGGGCCGCACCTCCTTGGAGTCCGCCTGCGTCAGCTTCGTGCCCCCGGGCGGCACCGTGTAGAACCACTCCTCGACGATGACGTCCGCGCGCGTCTCCACCTCGTTCCACACCGGCGCATTGGGCAGCCGGCGGATGATGGGGATGGAGTCCAGGAAGACGCGGGCCGAGGCGGGACGCTGGTTCGGGTCCAAGAACGCGGGCCCCTCCGCCACGGCGCGCAGCGACGGCACGGTGCGCCCGCTGCGCGCCAGCAACTCCGCGCCCGTCGGGCCCAGCGCGAACTCCACGAAGCGGAAGGCGGCGTCCTTCACCTTCGACGCGCGCGACATGCAGAATCCGTCCGAGTGCAGCACGGTGGCCTTCTGCTTGTGCCGGGGCAGCGGCGCCACGTCCCAGTCCAAATCCGGCACCTCGCGCAGCGTGGGCACCAGGCGCCGGCTGTTGAGGTGCATGCCCAGCCGCCCGGCCGCGAAGCGCGCCTCGGCGTTCTCCGACTTCGCCTCCTCCAGCGTGGGCGTCACCTTGAAGACGCGCTGCAGGCGCAGGACGTAGCGCAGCGCCTCCTGCGCGGGCGGGGTGAGCAGCTCCAGCTGTCGCGGGTCATTCACGTCATTCACCAGCTCGCCGCCCGCCTGCCAGATGAAGGGCGCCAGGCGGGACAGGTTCGGGTCGAACGCGAGCCCGTGGATGTCGGTGCGCCCGTCACCGTCCTCGTCGCGGGTGAGGGCCTGCGCCGTCTTGCGGAAGTCGTCCCAGTTCCAGTCCGGCTTCGGCGGCGGCACGCCCAGCTTCTTGAAGAGGCCGCGGTTCCAGTAGACGACGAGGCTGGAGACATTCTGGGGGATGCACTCCAGCGTGCCCTCGTAGCGGAAGGCCTCCATCGCCTGCGGGTAGAAGTCCTGCTCCTTGAGCACGGCGCTCTTCTGCATGCGGGGGCCCAGCGGCTCCAGCACGTCCTTGGCGGCGAACTGGCCGAAGCGCCGGTAGTTGAGCAGGAAGAGGTCGGGCGGGGTGCCACCGGAGAAGGCGGTGGTGAGCTTCGCCATGTGGTCCTTCTGCTTGCCGATGGGGACCAGGCGCACCTTCACGTCCGGGTTCTTCGCCTCGAAGGCGGTGACGAGCTGGCGGTAGCCCGCAACCTCCGCCGGGTCTCCGAAGAGCTGGAGCGTCACCTCGGTGGCCTGCGCGGCGGGGGCGCTCGCGTCCACGGCTTCCGGGGCCTGGGTCGTCGGTTCCTCGCGCTTGCAGCCGCCCAGCCACGTCATGCCCGCCAGCGCGAGCGCCGCGGTCCACCTCATCGTCCGAGCCATCCGCTTCCCCTCTCCTCGCCCAGGAACATGCGCTGCGCGCCCAGGAAGGCGAGGACGGCGGGCAGCGTGACGACCACGGCACCGGCGAGCAGCACGGGCCACTGCGTGGAGCCGAGCAGCTCCAGCGCGTGCAGGGCGAGGGGCGCGGTGAGCGCGTCCTCTCCGCTGAGGTACAGCAGCGGGTCGATGAAGTTGCGCCACGACAGCGCGAAGGCCAGCAGCGCCACCGACGCGGTGGTGGGCCTCACCAGCGGCAGGGCAATGGAGCGCCACAGCCGCACGGGGCCGGCGCCCTCCAGCCGCGCGGCCTCGAACAGCTCCGGGGGCAGGCGCCGGAAGGCCACCGCGTAGAGGAGCACGAAGAGGGGACTGCCGCCCATGAGCGCCGGGGCCACCAGCGGCACAGGCGTCCCGGTGAGGCCGAGCACCTTGAAGACGGCGAAGCGCGCCAGCCACACGGCGGTGCCGGGCACCATCTCCAGGAGGAGCACCGTGCCGGCCAGCGTCCGCCAGCGCCACCCGCTGGACTGCGCCAGGGCCAGTCCCGCCCAGGACGCGGTGACGACGCTCAGCGGCACCATGAAGGCCGCAATCAGCACGGAGTTGAGGAGCGCGCGGCCGAAGGGCACCAGCGTGAAGGTGGCGGCGTACGCGGACAGCCCGGCGCCCTGGGGAATCAACTCCACTCCGCGCGGAGGTGGCAGGCCCGGAGGGCGCAGTGAGCCGGTGAACATCACCACCAGCGGCGCGAGGAACACCGCGACCAGCACCCCGATGAGGAGCGCTCGGGACGACGAGCGGAGGAGTCGGACGGGAGGCGGCATCGCGGGGCGCCCATTCGCGCCCACGGGTGTCGCGCCGTCAAGCCGGAGATGCGGGGCGTGCCGGGGAACGCTAGGGTCTGGACGGGAAGAGGTCCTCCAGACGCTCTCCGCTCCACGAACCGCACGCTGACGAGGACTCCCGGATGCCGAGCAAGCCGAAGGCGAAGACCGCGAAGAAGGCCCCCGCCAGTCGCAAGCCTCGCGAGGCGGAGGCGGAGGGCTCGGAGGGTTCCCAGACGGACCCCGCCGTCATCACCTTCCTGCGTGAGCTGGAGCATCCGCTGAAGAAGGAGCTCGAGGCCGCGCGGCAGCTCATCCTCGCCGTCAGCCCCGAGATTCGCGAAGGCCTCAAGTGGAACGCGCCGAGCTTCTACACGACGGAGCACTTCGCGACCTTCAACCTGCGCACCCCGGACCGCATCCGGCTCATCCTCCACACGGGCGCCAAGACGAAGGAGACCGCGAAGACGGGCGTGAAGGTCGACGACCCGGCCGGCCTGCTGGAGTGGCTCGCGAAGGACCGCTGCCTCGTGACGTTCAGCGACGCAAAGGACATCCAGGCCCGGGGCGCCGCGCTGCAAGCCATCCTGCGCGAATGGATGAAGTCGGTCTGACGAGGGCGGGATACACGCCCCCGGCGCTGTAGATGATGGAAGGAGGCCGCGAGTCCCTCAGCCGCGGCGCTCCCGCTCTCCATGGCGCGTCGGCTGGCGCGTGGCGTCCGTGCGCGGCGCCGGTGCCCGTGGCGTCACCACCTTCCGGAACCAGGCGAAGGTCTCCACCAGTCCCTCCTCCAGGGACACCCGCGGCTCCCAGCCCAGCAGCGTCCGCGCGCGGCTGATGTCGGGCTTGCGCTGCCGGGGGTCATCCTTGGGCAGGGGCTTGAAGACGATGCGACCGTTACCGCCGTGCACGTTCCGCACGGCCTCGGCGAACTGCAGAATCGTCTGCTCGCGTGGGTTGCCCAGGTTCACCGGCTCGGTGACGTCCGAGAGGGCCAGACGCACCAGCCCGTCGATGAGGTCCTTCGCGTAGCAGAACGAGCGCGTCTGCGTGCCGTCACCGAAGACGGTGAAGTCCTCGCCGCGCAGCGCCTGGCCCACGAAGACGGGCACCAGGCGGCCATCCTCCAGCCGCATCTTCGGGCCATACGTATTGAAGATGCGCGCGATGCGCGTCTTCAGGCCGTGCATGCGCGCATACGCGGTGACGAGCGCCTCGCCGTAGCGCTTGGCCTCGTCGTACGCGGAGCGCGGGCCCACGGGATTCACGTTGCCCCAGTAGTCCTCCCGCTGCGGGTGGACGAGCGGGTCGCCGTAGATTTCGGAGGTGGACGCCTGGAGGAACACGGCCCCCTTCTCGCGGGCCAGCCGCAGGCCGTTCTCCGTGCCGACGGAGCCCACCCGCAGCGTCTCGATGGGGAGCTGCGCGAAGTCGCTGGGCGAGGCGGGCGACGCCAGGTTGAAGACGCAGTCCACCGGGCCGTCCACGTGCAGGGGCTCGGTGACGTCGTGCACCACCACGCGCAGGTTCCCCAGCGGGGCCACGTCCACGAGGTTGCGCTCATTGCCGGTGATGAGGTTGTCGAGGCTGATGACCTCGCTGGCCCCGTCGCGCAAAAGCCGCTCACACAGATGGGAGCCGAGGAACCCCGAGCCCCCGAGTACGACGACTCGCCTGCCCTTGAAGTCATTCATGCGCGCCAAGGTTCCGCGCGGGCGCGAGGGTGGGTAGCCGTTCCGCGGGGCAGGGTGGCGGGGACGGTCGCCTCCTGGACGCATGCCGCACGGCCGCATCCGTTGCCCGGCACTCTCCGCGTTCAGCACCACACGGCGAGCCCGTGGTCTGCCCCGCGGTGCGTTGCTCTCGTCCAGTCGGAGGCGGACCCGCTGGGCCTGCGTCTACCGGCCCTGGGCGCGGGCAGGTGGGCGCCGGCTGTCGAAGACCTGGGCCGGCGAGCCGTCCACCCGCGCGTCCTCGAAGGCGCCGCCGGTGTACTCGGCGATGACGCTCCGCCAGAAGGCGATGGCGGAGCGGTTGCCGGGGAGCTGGGAGACCTCCCACACGCCGCGGAAGCGGTCGAAGATGGCGCGGGCGGCGAGCCGGCCGAGCCCCCGCCGTCGCTCACCCCGGAGGATGAAGAACTCGCTCATCCGGAAGTCGCGTCCCGCTGTCATGTACGGGAAGGGCGCCTCGCCCACGAAGGCAAAGCCCACCGTGCGCTCCTCGTGGCGCAAGAGCAGCGGGTGGACGTCGGGCGAGCGGCTCAGCCACGTGGGCAGGAAGTCCGGTCGCCAGAGGCCCTGCTCGTCCAGCACATACTCCACGCCGAACTCGCTCAGGTCATGCAGGTAGAGCGGGTACAGGTGGCGAAGCAGCGGGTGCTCGGCGGGGCCCGCGCGGAGAATGTCCATGCAGCACCTCCCGGGCCCGCAGCATGACCGGGCGGCTTCTTCCCGGCCAGAACGCTCTGATGTGGGTGTTGGGGGCGGGCACCCACGGGAACGGGCAGGTGGGACTCTTGGTTCTCAAACACATCGTCAGTGACAGCTCCCGGGCAACTGTTCACACCTGAAGAGCCCTTCTGCCACATCGGGTTTCTTCAGGGCCCTGGGGGGCGCGCCGTGCTGGACTCCCAGGGGCGCGTGACCACCGAGCTCGAACAGCAGCGCTTCCGGGAAATGGCCAACGCGATGCGCGAGCTCGCGTGGTCGTCGCGCGCGGATGGCTCCATCTCCTACGCGAACGAGGCCTGGTGGGGCTTTGTCGCGGGCACACGGGGTGAACCGCGCACCGCGGCGGAGTTCGTCCATCCCGAGGATGCGGCGGCGCTCGCGGCGGCATACGCGGCGAGTGCGGCGGGCAGCCAGCGCGTCGAGGTGGCCTGCCGGCTCCGGCACGGCGCGTCCGGCGGCTACTCGCGGTTCCAGCTCCGGGTCGTTCCGGTGCAGGACTCAAGCGGAGTCGTCTCCGAGTGGCTCCAGGTTGGTACCAGCCTCGAGGAAGAGTACCGGCTCAGTGAGAGCGTCCACGCGCTGCTGGTGGTGGCGAACTCGGTGCCTGTGCACCTGCTGCTCCTCGACACCGAGGAGCGGATCCTCTTCGCCAATCAGGCCGCGGCGGGGTTATGGGGCCTCGCGCCGGGCGACATGATTGGGAAGACCATCGCGGAGGTCCTGGGGACGGACGCTCAGCGTGCCCTTCTCCAGTTCACGGAACGGGTGCTCGCGGGAGAGAGCGTCGTCTACGAATCCCCGTTTCAGCCGGGAGAGGGTCCGACGCGATACTTCCTCAACACCTACGCTCCGGACTTCGCGCCGGATGGCACGGTGCGAGGCTTCATCGCGACGGGCACGGACATCACGGAGCGCAAGCGGGCCGAGGAAGCCCTCCGGGTCAGCAGGGAGCAGGAGGAGCGCGCGAGGAGGGTGTTGGAGCGGGAGCGGGAGCTGCGCGAGGAGTTCATCTCCATGCTGACTCACGATGTCCGCACGCCCCTGACCGCCGCGAGGCTCGGTGCGCAACTCGCGAGTGCACAGGCAGAGGACCCTGTCGCCGTGCGGAGGTTCGCGGCCCGCGTGGAGGCCAGTGTCGAGCGGGTCGATTCCATGATGCGCGACCTGCTGGATGCGAGCCGGGTCCGCGCGGGACAGAAGCTGGCGGTGGCTCGAAGCGCCTGCGACCTGGGCACGCTCGCTCATGACGTGCTGCGGGAGCTCGGCACCATTCATGGTGAGCGCTTCGTGCTCCGCGCTCAGGACGCGGTGACGTCATCCTGGGATTGCAATGGCCTTCGCAGGGTGCTCGAGAACCTCTGCCTGAACGCGGTGAAGTATGGGGCGCCTCACGAGCCCATCACCGTGTCGGTGTGGCGTGACGAGGCGAGCGCGCACCTGTCGGTCCACAACCGCGGTGCGGCGATTCCAGCGAAAGAGCTTCCGACGCTGTTCGACCGGTTCCGCCGGGCGTCCACGGCGCGGGAATCACGGCAAGGGGGCTGGGGACTCGGGCTCACGCTCGTGAAGGGGATTGCGGAAGCCCACGGCGGCTCCGTGAGCGTCGTGAGTACGGAGGAGGCTGGCACCACCTTCAGCGTGGCCATTCCCTTCGCGGTCCCCGGGGCGGAGTAACCCAAACGCGGTGAGGCGGAGACGAACGCATTCGTAGCGGGCAACGGCACTATGCCCGCGTTACTCGCTGCAGGATGGTCGGCGCGACGTTTCGGCCGTCATCGCTCACGCGGAGTGCATTCAATGTGACCGATTCGCCTGACGGGACCCCGCGCGACGCGACGTCGATAACGTCGTCGGTTGCGGTCGTCGAGTCGACCAGCAGCCACAGCTGTTTGCCCTGCTCCTGCCTGGCAAGCTGCGCCAGCTCCCACGCGCAGCCCTCGTTCCTCCGCGTAAAGCCGCGCAGATCCATCAGCACGACGTCGGAGTCGCGCGCGACGCGGAGAACGCACGACTGCCATGTCCGCGCGTCGCAAAGGAGCTCGGTGATTGGATACCGGCCGTCGAGGAAGCGCCGCGGTTCGAATCGAAGCCGCGTTTCAATCTCCGCTTCGCTTCGAAGCAGTGATTGGTCGAAGTGGCCGGTGACGAAGTCCGCGAGCTGGCTCGCGCTCATCGTGACGGACGCGACATCTGTAGAGCTGATCAGCCGAACGGGGCCGACCCGGGTCCAGTGATGCGACACATACGAGAGGAGTCGCTGCGACGCCTGATTCCGGCCGAAGGTCCTCAGGAAGAGCAGCCGCAGTGGCGGTGTCGTCGGTTCAGCCACTTTCAAGAACAGGTTGCGCGACATCGCGAACGCCGCGAGCGGGGCGACCAGCATCGCGGGCGCGAGTGCGGGCGTGCCACGCAGCGTGATCAGCGCCATGAGTCCGACCCAGATGCCGTACGCGAGCGCAATCGTCCGTGCCCTGGCGCTCCACTTCGAGTTGCGTTCGCGCCACCGCTGCCACGCGAGATAGAGGCGCGTCGCCACGAACGTGACCACGAGCACGGCGAAGAACGAGGCGGACTGGACGACCGTGAACAAGAACCAGCTCCGCTTCGACGAAGGGTCCGCGGCCGCCGAGGCGAGGCTGACGAAGAGCTGCGCGGCAAGCGGAAGCCCGATGATGAACGCGAGGGGCCAGATGCCCGGGGCGCCACGCCCCATGAATGACGCCGCTGCACCCAGTACGAGCGGCACCAGCGGGACTGCTGCCAACAAGAACGCCACCGGAATCCCCTCGGCCCATGCGCCGAACGAGGCAGGTCCGTCGTTCACCCACAACGCGTTGAGCGACAGCACCATCGCCATCACGACCATCGAGCTCGCGCACACGGCTGCGTAACGCGCCAGTTCCATGCCGCCGACGGCACCGCGTCCTTCTTCCTGGACTGTGAGTTCCGCACGCCCATGGCTCACAGGTTGTGGCAACGCCTTGTCGTCACCCGTTGCTCCACCGGAATGCATCAACCGCTCGACGCGGCCGCGGTACAGCAATCGGAGAACGAAGACCGCGAGGAATGCGAGCAAGGCAGTCGTGACGAGGCCGTGCGCAGCAAGTAGCCAGTCCTGGGCGGTCATCGCGTCCCCGGTCACTTCTTGATGCGTCATCTGCTCACCTTCTGTCCTCGGAGCTCCAGCGCCTTCTTGTTCGCGCCGCGTCCGACCTCGAGTGCGCCCCCGGGATACAGGCTAATCCAATCGAGGACACTCCACTGGCGGGCCGCTTCGCCGTCTGTGTGGCGCATGCGGCAACCCGGGCATGTGCCCACTCGTCCCCGAGTCGGGGGCGCATGTCGAGTCACGCCCGGGCCCCGGTACGGGGTGGATGTCGCGTGGTGGTAGCCGCGCGTGCGCGTCTCGCAGGGAGCCACGTGACTCCAACCCGGTGCGCGGTCCGGACGGCGACGTGGCACGGCACTCCCCGCGGAATCTGCCTCGACCTACGTTGCCCACGCGAGCCGGGGGGCTCGGTCACCCTGCCGGTCTACGACCCGGGTACGAGGCATCTGGGGGGCGGCCTCCGAAGGTTCTGTCGGTGTCGGTGGAGGGGGGCGGGCAATGAAGAGCAGGCAGGTTCTCATCATGGGCGGAGCCGGCTTCATCGACGCTCACCTGGCGGACCCGTTCCTCGAACGGGGGCACCGCGTCCGCGTGCTCGCCTGCCTCCAGCCCCACGTCCACGGTGCGGCGCGGGCGGAGCTGGGGGCGTGGAGGCTCACCGGATGACACGGAACAGGCTTCGGAGCGGAGCGGGGCTTCGCACCTCGCGGGTGGGCCTGGTGCGGGACTTCACGCCGGGCGACCACGCCTCGGTGGAGGCGGCACTCGCGGACCTCAAGGTGCTGGGCGTGCGCGAGCTGCGCACGCGGGTGTCCTGGGCCCATGCGGCCACACCGGAAGGCGCCAGCTGGCACCGCTGGCTGATGCAGCGGCTGTCCCACGACGTGTGCGTGCTGCCCTGCCTGGTGGGCGGAGGCCGTGAGAGCGCGCCGCCCAGGGAGCCGCGGGCCTACGGTGACTTCGTGGAGCGGTTCCTCTCCGAGCATGGGCGCTTCGTGGAGTGGGTGGAGCTGTGGGACGAGCCGCGCAACCTCGCCTCGTATGACTGGAGGCTGGACCCGGCGTGGGAGACCTTCACCGCCATGGTGGCCGAGGGCGCGAAGCGCGCGCACGCGGCAGGCAAGCGCGTGGTGCTGGGCGGCATGAGCCCCGTGGACCCGCCGTGGCTGGACGGGCTGCTGGAGCGGCTGGGCCCGGACGCGCTCGACGCGGTGGGCGTGCACGGCTGGCCGGACACGCATGACTCGCCGTGGACGGGCTGGCGCGCGTGGCTGGAGCCGGTGGAGGACGTGCTCGCGCGGCGCGGCTCGCGCGCGGAGGTGTGGATTACCTCCGCGGGCTACTCCACGTGGCGCCATGGAGAGCGGCGGCAGGTGGCGGAGTTCCTCGACGCGGCCTCGGCGCAGGTGCCGCGCATGTACTGGGACGGCCTGTGCGACGCGGGCTCGGAGGAGGACGTGCCTGACGAGGGCACCGACGAGCGGGATGCGTTCCTGGGCCTGAAGCGCGCCGACGGGAGCCCGAAGCTCCTCTACCGCCTGTGGGAGGAGTGCGGCCTCGCGGGACTGGCGGAGGGCTTCCGGCGGCTCGGACATGCGCGTGGCGCGCGCCCGGAGCGGCAGGTGGTCATCTTCGGCGGCGCGGGCTTCATCGGCTGCAACGTCGCCGACGCGTACCTGGAGGAAGGCCGCCGCGTCCTCGTCTACGACAACCTCAGCCGGCCGGGCGTGGAGAAGAACCTGAGCTGGCTCAAGGAGCGTCACGGGGCGCGGCTGGACGTGGAGGTGGCGGACCTCCGCGACGCCGCCTCGGTGCGAGGCGCCGTGCGCCACGCGGGAGAGGTGTTCCACCTCGGCGCGCAGGTGGCCGTCACCACCAGCCTGGACGCACCCACGCACGACTTCGAGGTCAACGCGCGCGGCACCCTCAACGTGCTGGAGGCGCTGCGCGCCATGGACACGCCGGCGCCGCTCCTCTTCACGTCCACGAACAAGGTGTACGGCAGCCTGCCCGGCCTGCGCTTCGTGGCGGGCGCGCGGCGCTACGAGCCGCTGGACCCGGACATCCGCGCCCAGGGCATCAGCGAGCGCCGCACGCTGGACTTCGAGAGCCCCTACGGCTGCTCCAAGGGCACGGCGGACCAGTACGTGCTGGACTGGGCGCGCAGCTACGGCCTGCGCGCCACGGTGTTCCGCATGAGCTGCGTCTACGGCCCGCGCCAGTTCGGCACCGAGGACCAGGGGTGGGTGGCCCACTTCCTCCTCCGCGCGCTGAAGGGCCAGCCGCTGACCCTCTACGGCGACGGCCTGCAGGTGCGTGACCTCCTCTTCGTCGACGACCTGGTGCGCGCCTTCCAGCTCGCCCTGGCGAAGCTGGACACCGTCTCCGGCCAGGCCTTCAACATTGGCGGCGGCCCCACGCGCACGGTGAGCCTGCTGGAATTGCTGGAGCTCCTCGAGGAGCTGGTAGGGCACCGGCCCGACGTGCGCCACGAGGACTGGCGCAGCGGAGACCAGCGCTACTACGTGTCCGACACGCGGAAGTTCCAGGCAGCCACCGGCTGGGTGCCGCGCGTGGGCGTGCGCGAGGGCCTCACCCGACTGCTCGGCTGGCTGGAGGAGCTGCTGCGGGGCCGCCCGACCGTGCCACGGGAGCCAGTGCCGCTTGAGACCCACGCTGGAGGGTCCTGGAGCCCCTCGCCATGAGAGTCGTCCTCTTCTGTCACTCCCTGCTGTCCGACTGGAACCACGGCAACGCGCACTTCCTGCGCGGCATCGTCACCGAGCTGGCCGGGCGCGGCCACGAGGTGCGCGTCTGGGAGCCGAAGGACGCGTGGAGCCTCCAGCACCTCCTGGCCGAGCCCCGGGGACAGGAGGCGCTCGATGCGGTCCGCGCCGTCTACCCGCGCGTGCGGCCGCACCGGTATGACGCGGGCACGCTGGACCTGGGCGTCGCGCTGGACGGCGCGGACGTGGTGCTGGTCCACGAGTGGAGCACCCCGGAGCTGGTGCGGCGCGTGGGCGAGCAGCGCGCCCGGGGCGGCCGCTTCCGGCTGCTCTTCCACGACACGCACCACCGCAGCGTCACCGCGCCGGGGGAGCTGGCCGGATACGACCTGTCGCACTACGACGGGGTGCTGGCCTTCGGCGACGTCATCCGCCGTCTCTACCTGTCCCATGGCTGGTCCCGCCGTGCCTGGACGTGGCACGAGGCCGCCGACACGCGCGTCTTCCGGCCGCTGCCCTCGGTGACGCGGGAGGATGACCTCTGCTGGGTGGGCAACTGGGGCGACGACGAGCGCACCGCGGAGCTGCACGAATTCCTCCTCGGCCCGGTGAAGTCGCTCGGGCTGAAGGCTCGCGTCCACGGCGTGCGCTACCCCGACGCGGCGAAGCGCGCGCTGGCCGACGCGGGCATCCAGTACGACGGCTGGCTGCCCAACCCTGGAGCCCCGCTGGCCTTCGCCCGCGCGCGCCTGACGGTGCACGTGCCGCGCAGGCCGTATGCCTCCGCGCTGCCGGGCATCCCCACCATCCGCGTCTTCGAGGCGCTCGCGTGCGGTCTCCCCCTGGTGAGCGCACCATGGGAGGACGCCGAGGGCCTCTTCACCCCGGGCCGGGACTTCCTCGTCGCGCGCGACGGCGCGGAGATGGAGCGCCACCTGCGCACGCTGCTGGCGGACGAGGACGCGCGCAATGCGCTGGCCGCCCAGGGCCGGCGCACCGTGCTGTCGCGCCACACCTGCGCGCACCGCGTGGACGAACTGCTGAGCATCTGCCGCGAGCTGGGAGTCGACACCCGCGCGGCGCTGCCGCGGGCCCTGGGGGGAATGGCGTGATGGAGCCTCAGTGCATGCGCATCGTCATCCTCGGCCTGTCCATCACCTCGTCCTGGGGCAACGGGCACGCCGCCACCTTCCGCGCCCTCGTGCGCGAGCTGGTGCGCCGGGGGCACGACGTCCTCTTCCTGGAGCGGGACGTGCCCTGGTACGCGGCCCACCGGGACTTGCCCCGGCCACCCTGGGGCCGCACGGAGCTGTACGCCGACCTGGCGGAGCTGCGTGAGCGCTTCGCCGCGGACGTGCGCGACGCGGACCTCGTGGTGGTGGGCTCGTACGTCCCGCAGGGCGTGGAGGTGGGCCGCTGGGTGCAGGCGACTGCACGGGGCATCCCGGCCTTCTATGACCTCGACACGCCGGTGACGCTCGCGAAGCTGGCGCGCGCGGACTTCGAGTACCTCTCCCCGGACCTCGTCCCCGGCTACCGGCTGTACCTGTCCATCACCGGTGGCCCCCTGCTGCGGCGCCTCGAGCGCGAGCTGGGCTCGCCCGCGGCGCGCCCGCTCTACTGCAGCGTGGACCCGGAGCTGTACCTGCCCCGGCCGCGCGCGCCCGAATGGGATTTGGGCTACCTGGGCACCTACAGCGCGAGCCGGCAGCCCACGCTGGCGCGGCTGCTGCTGGACTCCGCGTTCCAGTGGAAGGAGGGACGCTTCGTCGTCGCTGGCCCCCAGTACCCGGCGGTGGTGCGGTGGCCCTCCAACGTGGAGCGGGTGGAGCACCTGCCGCCGCCCGTGCACGCGGACTTCTACTGCGCCCAGCGCTTCACGCTGTACGTCACGCGCGCGGACCGGGTGCTGGCGGGGTACTCGCCGGACGTGCGCCTCTTCGAGGCCGCCGCCTGTGGGGTGCCCATCCTCAGCGACGCGTGGAACGGGCTGGAGAGCGTCTTCGTGCCCGGGGAGGAAGTCCTCCTGGCGCGCACGGCGAAGGACGTGCTCGGCCACCTCCGGGAAATGTCGGAGGCGGACCGGCGCGCGCTGGGGGCGAAGGCCCGGGCGCGGGTGCTGGCCGAGCACACGGCGGCCCACCGGGCCCTGGCCTTGGAGGAGTACGCACGGGAGGCCAGCAATGGCCGGGTTCATGTCGCAGCGCTGAGCTGAATGGGAAGGACGGGGGGAGTCATGAAGATTGCAGTGGTGGGTACGGGGTACGTGGGGCTCGTGGCGGGGACGTGCTTCGCCGAGTCGGGCAACGAGGTCACCTGCGTGGACGTGGACGTGCGGAAGGTGCAGGCCCTGCAGGAGGGGAAGGTCCCCATCTACGAGCCGGGGCTGGAGGAGCTGCTGCACCGCAACGCCGCCGCGAGCCGGCTCCAGTTCACCACCGACCTGGCCAGGGCGGTGGCGCCCGCGCAGGTGGTCTTCATCGCCGTGGGGACACCGGAAGGGGAGAGTGGTGACGCCGACCTCCAGTACGTGCTGGCCGCCGCCGAGGGCATCGGCCGGGCGATGAGGCAGTACACGGTGGTGGTGGACAAGAGCACCGTGCCGGTGGGCACCGCGGACAAGGTGCGGGAGACCATCCGCGCGGTGACGGACGTGGAGTTCGACGTCGTCTCCAACCCCGAGTTCCTCAAGGAGGGCGCCGCGCTGGAGGACTTCCTCAAGCCGGACCGCGTCGTCATCGGCACCACGTCCGAGCGAGCGCGCAAGGTGATGGGCCAGCTCTACGGGCCCTTCGTCCGCACGGAGAACCCCATCCTGTACATGGACACGCGCTCGGCGGAGCTGACGAAGTACGCCGCCAACGCGATGCTGGCCACGCGCATCTCGTTCATGAACGACGTCGCCGCGCTCTGCGAGAAGGTGGGCGCGGACGTGGAGTTCGTCCGCAAGGGCCTGGGCTCGGACCGGCGCATCGGCTACCCGTTCCTCCATCCCGGCTGTGGCTACGGCGGCTCCTGCTTCCCCAAGGACGTGAAGGCGCTGGTGGCCACCGCGCGCGAGTTCGGCCTGGAGCTGGACTTGCTGCGCGCCGTGGAGCGCACCAACGCGCGGCAGAAGCGCTCGCTGCTGGCCCGGGCGCTGCGGCACTACGGTGATTTGGCGGACCGGACCTTCGGGGTATGGGGCCTGGCCTTCAAGCCGAAGACGGACGACATGCGCGAGGCCCCCGCCGTGGAGCTCATCGAGGGCCTGCTGGGCAAGGGCGCTCGGGTGCAGGTGCATGACCCGGTGGCGGCGAAGGTGGCGGAGCGCTACTTCGGCAGCCGGGTGTTGTACGCGCCGTCGAGCTACGCGGCGGCGGAAGGGGCGGAGGGCCTCTTCCTCGTCACCGAGTGGAACGAGTTCCGCCGGCCCGACTTGCGCAAGCTCAAGAGCCTGATGAAGGGGCACGTCATCTTCGACGGCCGCAACATCTTCGACCCGGCGCAGGTGCGGGAGGAGGGCTTCACGTACTACGGCATCGGCCGCGCGTAGCCCTCCCTCCGCGCAAACGGGCCCGCCTGAAGCCTCTGCCGTGCTCAGGCGGGCTTGGACACCATCTCCCGGGGCGGGAACACGGCCTGTGCGGCGCCGGAGACCAGCGGAGAGGAATCCGCCTGGAGCCGG
The DNA here is from genome assembly GCF_010894405.1 of Pyxidicoccus caerfyrddinensis. Classification (GTDB taxonomy): domain Bacteria; phylum Myxococcota; class Myxococcia; order Myxococcales; family Myxococcaceae; genus Myxococcus; species Myxococcus caerfyrddinensis. The sequence goes on along the minus strand of NZ_JAAIYA010000024.1, from coordinate 27,154 downwards.
GCCAGCCGCGCCAGCCGCTCCGGCGTCCACCCGCGCCCGGGCGCCGCGTCCTGCACCAGGCACCACACGGCCACCCGGCGGGCCTCCGCGCTCGGGCTCGCGGTGAGCCGTGCCTCCACGGCCTCCAGCTCGCCCACGGGGAGCGCGCCCACCACGCCGCGGCACGCCTCCAGCGCGTCCGTGTGCAGGTGGCCCGCCTCGCCCATGTGCGCCACCCTCGCGGCCCACTCCACCGGAGCCAGGGCCGCGCCCGCGCACCGCACGCGCAGCGGCGCCAGCCGCGCGTCCTTCGAGAGAACCTGCTCCGCCGCCAGCGCCGCCTGCATGTAGCTGGCGCGGGACTTCACCGGCAGGGCCAGCAGCTGGCCCAGGGCCACGCTCAGCGCGCGCCGGTCCGGAGCCACCGCGTCCAGCATGCCCTCCAGGCGCTCCAAATCCCGCTCGTCGGAGCGGTGGAGGACGGCGCGCATGGCCGCGACCACCTCGTCGTCATACGGTGAGCCCAGCCGCGCGCCGCAGGCGGACAGGAAGGTGCGCTCGGAGTCCTTCACGGCGAGGTACGCCGCGCGGTTGAGCAGGTCGATGCGGGCCTCCGGCTCCGGCCGCCGCAGCACGCGCCCCAACAGCGCGGCCAGCTTCCGGTCCGACGCCTCGGTGAGCCGGTCCGCGGGGATGTCGCCCAGGCGCGAGGCCATGACCCAGTCGGTGCCGTCCACCGCGCGGGCGAACACCTCCCACGTCGGCTCGCGGTCCAGGTGGTCCCACAGGGCGCGCAGCATGGCGATGCGCACGTCCCGGTGCAGCGCCAGGCCGTCCAACTCCAGCAGCCGCTCGTAGGCGGCGTCCGCGCGCAGCTCGCCCAGCAGGCGCACCACCTCCTTGGCCACGGTGACCTTGGTCAGGGGCACGGAGGCCAGCAGCGACAGCACGCGCGAGGCCGGCATGCCCTTGAAGGCCCGGCGCAGGCCGTAGATGGCGATGCGGGCGCGCGCGTCCTCCAGGCACCGCAGCAGCGTGGGCACGCCCTGGCCCTGGTCACACCGCGCCATGACGCGCAGGGCCTTCTCCTGCACGGCCAGCCGCGTGTCGTCCGCCAGCGTGCACAGCCGGTCCATGGGCGCCCAGTCGATGGCCGCCAGCAGCGCGGTGGCCCACAGCAGCGTGGGCGTGTCGCGCTCGCGGTCGTCGAGCATGCGCCCCACCGCGTGCGAGTAGGTGGCGCTCTGCTCCGACGTCCACCGGAAGAAGTCGTCGCTGAAGGACAACAGCCAGCCCGTGTTCCCCGTCGCGAAGCGGCCCTTGATGACGGGAGCGCCCAGGTAGGGGGTGAGCAGGTCCTGCCGGCGGCGGTGCAGGTAGTGGTGCACCACGGGGAAGCAGATGACGCTGGCGTCGGCCTTCAGCAGCGCGGGCAGCAGCCGGTCGAAGGCGCGCCAGTCCTTCTTCCAGAGCACGGTGAGCGCGGAGTGCGCCTCCTTGCCCAGCCGCAGCGCCACGCGCTCCAGGCCGGAGACGAGCTCGACGTGGAGGGGCTCGCCCTCCTCCCCCTGCTCCTGAGCTGAGGCCAGGGTGATGATTTCCGAGTGCCAGCCGCGGTCGTACCAGCGCCGCACGGTGACGCCCAGCGTGGCCTCGAAGCGCGCGCGGCCGTGCTCGGACAGCCACTGGCTGATGCCCAGCGCCATCCAGGCCCAGGGCGTCTCGTCGCGGAGGCCCACGAGCAGGTCCTCCAGACCCGGCACCAGGCCCACGCGCTCGCCCAGGCTGTTCACCAGCTGGAGCAGCGGGCCCCCGCGCTCGCGCTGCGCCCAGGCCTTCGCGATGTCGAAGAGCTGGGGCGCGGCGGTGCGCACCTCGTCGTCGCTGAGCTGCTCGCCCAGCCGGGGGTTGTGGAGGACGCCGCGCTCCTTGATGAGCGTGGCCAGCCACGTCGCGCCCCAGGCGGCGTCCCGCGCGAAGACGCGCAGCAGCAGGGCCTCCGCGAGCTGCGCCGTCCCGTGGGACAGGTCCGCCGCGTCGAGCGCGTCGCGCAGCATGCGGCCCACGGCCTCGGTGTGCTCGCGGCGCCACACTGCGCGGGGCCACCTCACGAGCGCACCCAGCATCGCCGCGCGCACCGGGTCCTGCTCGTTCTTTCGCGCCAGCACCAGGGGCAGGGCGCGGTCCACCAGGGCGGTGTCATCGGGCCGCAGGCCGGGGATGGCCAGCAGCGTCGTCAGGGCCGCGCCGCGCGTGTCGCCCTCGGGGTGGCCCAGGTAGGACTGGAGGACGGACAGCGCCTCGTCCCAGGGCAGCAGGCGCGCGTACTCCATGCGCTGCCGCGGACGGGTGCCCAGGGCCACCACCTCGTGCAGGTGGCGGCGGGCCTCGCGCTCGCGCAGGCCGATGGGGAGGATGCTCAGCACGCCCAGGGAGATGACGCCGTCCTTGTCGCGCGAGGCGACGCTCCAGCGCGAGTACACGCGCTCGCGCACCTGCGCATCGGAGATGGAGCGCAGCAGCTCCGTGCCCCAGTCGGGGTCCACGTCCACGGCGGCGCACCACGCGTCGACGACGGCACGGCGCGCGGGCTCGGAGAGCTGGGGCAGCAGCGTCTTCGCGCTCCCCAGCGAGCCCGGGGCCCGGCGGACGAGCCACGCCAGGGACTCCGGGCTCAGGCGGGAGGCCGTCCGGGCGAACAGCTTCCAGAAGGCGGTGGCGTGTGCGTGGCGCTGCAGCAGCGTCAGCGCGGCCTCGGGCCGGTGCATCGCCAGCCAGTTCCAGGCCGCGGTGTCCGGGTCGATTCGCCGGGCGAGCAGCAGCTCGAACAGCTCCAGCGCCGCGTCGGGCACCTGGTCGGCGATGCGGGGCAGGTAGGCGTGGAGCTGCCAGCGCGTCACCGGGTCGGGCTCCCCGGGCACGGCCCGCAGGCGCGCCGCGAGCACCTCCGCGAGGATGCCGGGGGCGAAGCGGGACAGGCGGTTCCAGAAGCGCAGGCTCGGCTTCTCCAGCGCGCGGGCGAGGTGGCGGCGGATGGCGCCGGGCGTCCCCAGGGGCACCGCGTCCGCGAAGTCGGGCACGCCCGTGCGGGAAGCGAGCCAGTCCAGGTACGCGTCGATGACGGCCTGGCGCTCCTTGCGCACGAGGCCTTTCAGGATGGAGCCCTCGCGGCGCATGGCGTAGGCCATCTTCAGGGCCTCCAGCGCCTGGGCGTCGTCACAGGCCAGGGGCACCAGCCGGAAGGCGAGGGCGCGGATGCGGCCGGAGGCGTCGGACGTGGCGTGGAGCACGTGGGCGCCGTCGCGCCGGGTGAACTGGGCGGCGAGGGCCAGCCGCCGCTCGTACGCGTCTCCCCGGGCCAGCCCCTCCAGCACGGTGCTCGCGTCCGGGTCCTTCGGCGCGCGGCGGCCCAGCTCCACCATGCGGCGGACGCGGGCGTCGTGGTGGGTGGCGGACAGCTCGGCGCGCAGCTCGGGGAGGCGGGTCTCGGGCATGGCGCGAAGGATGCCCGGGCCCGTACGTTCCTGACAAACCGCCCCCCGTCAGGGGTGGGGCTCTGCTCCCCGTCAGGGGTGGGGCTCGGAAGCCCGACTCAGTGCGACACCTCGGTGGGGCTGACGGGGTAGTCCCCGTGCGAGTGCGCGTACGCGTGCTGGGCGGAGAGGAACCGCCGCACGGCGCCGCGGGTAAGCAGCCCGCAGGTGGGACTGCCCGGCGGGGTGGTGACGGGCAGCGCGTCCACGTCCTCCTGGTCCATGAGGCGCAGCGCGTGGGCCAGGTCCTGGTCGGGCGTCAGCAGTGGCAGCTTGCGTGCCAGGTCGCTGGCCACCAGCAGCGGGTACATGGACTCGTCGCGCCACACCTCGCGCAGCTGCTCCACGTGCACGGTGCCGTAGACCTGTCCGTCGGCGTCGAGCACGGGCAGGGCGCCCGCCTCGGAGGTGAGCAGCAGGTCCGTCAGCGGGCGCAGCGGCGTCCCCGCGGGCACGGGGGGCAGGTGCGCCATCACCGCGCGCACGGGCGTGGCCTCCAGCAGGTCCGTGTCGCTCTGCACCTTCGGCGCCTTGCGCTCGGTGAGGTAGTGGCAGAGCGCGGAGGCGATGGTGCACGTCACCATCAGCGGGAGGATGATGTCGTGGTTCCCGCTCAGCTCGTAGAGCATCATCATGCCGGTGAGCGGGGCGCGGTTGAGCGCCGCCAGGGCGCCACCCATGCCGACCAGGGCGTACGCGCCGCTCGGCCCGGTGCTGGCGGGGAAGAAGTAGTGCACCAGCGTGCCGAAGGCGCCGCCTGCCATGGCGCCGATGACGGCCGTGGGGAAGAAGGTGCCGCCCGAGCCGCCCGAGCCGATGGTGAGCGCGGTGGCCACCAGCTTCAGCACGCACGCGGTGACGAGGAAGAGGAACGGCAACCGGCCGATGGCGGCCAGGTTGATGAAGTCGTGCCCGCTGCCCCACACCGCGGGGCTGATGAAGGCCAGCAGGCCGGTGCACAGCCCGCCCAGGCCCGCGCGCATCGCCAGCGGCTTCCGGGACAGCCAGGGCGACAGCTGGCCTCCGCCGCGCCCGTGGAAGAAGTGCTCCACTCCGTGCAACAGCCGCACGAAGGTGAAGGACAGCAGCCCGCAGCCGATGCCCAGCCCCGCGTACGCCAGCACCTCGCCGCCGCTGACCAGCTCGTACGGGACGCGGCGGAGCATGGGCGACTCGCCCAGCACGCCCTGGCTCACCAGGGTGCCCGCCACGCTGGCGAGGATGATGGGCGAGAAGACGCGCAGCTCGAACTCGCGCAGGATGATTTCCATCGCGAACACCGCGCCGGCGATGGGGGCGTTGAAGGACGCTGAGATGCCCGCGCCCGCGCCGCAGGCCAGGAGGATGGACAGCTCCCTGCGGCTGAAGCCCAGAACGCGGCCCACGGTGGAGGCGAACGCCGCGCCGCCGTAGACGATGGGGCCCTCGCGTCCGGCGGAGCCGCCGCTGCCAATCGTGATGGCGGAGGCCACCAGCTTGAGCAGCCCGCGGTCCGCCGGCACCACGTTGGCGCCGCTCTTCACCGCCCGCACCACCTCCGGCACGCCATGTCCGTGCGTCTCCGGCCTGTCGCGCAGGAGCCGGCCCACCGCGATGCCGCCCAGCGTGGGGGCCAGCAGCATGAGCCACCAGGGCAGGTCCGCCAGCGTCTCCGGGAGGTTGTGCGAGTGGCCGAACACGCTGTTGAGCGCGGCCAGCGCCACCAGCGGGTAGTAGAGCGACAGCGCGCCCAGCGTCAGCAGCGACAGCAGCTTCAGCCGGCGCTTCACCTCGTCGCGCGGGCCACCGGGCTGGATGAAGTGGCCCACCACCAGCGCGCCCAGCGCCAGCGGCGCGCCGATGATGGCGTACTCGAAGTGCCAGTGCGCGGTGGAGAACGCCTCCATCAGCGTCTTGAGCTGGCCCCGGCGCAGCGTGTGCGTCAGCTCGGCGGCGCCGAAGGTGATTCCGGTCATCAGGCCGATGAGGTTCGCGAAGATGCCCGCCGCCAGCCCGCTGTAGAGCCCCACCACCGCACCCGCCACCGGCAGCACCGACGGCCCCGGCAGCCGCAGCCGGTTCGAGGCCTGGAGGAGGTCGTGAATCAGCCGGCTCAGCGCCGCGCGTAGACGACCCCAGAGCGCGCGCCGTTGCGCCGCGTCGGGTATGGGTACAGCGGGTTTCATTTGTGCTCCCACTAAGCAGGTGTGGGAGGTGCCTTCAAGTCCCGTGAGTGGGTTGTCGGGCGGGTGGCACTCCGTTCCGGCCGTGGAGCGCGCGCCCGTCAGGGGAGCAGCCGGCCATGCGACGCACGCGCGCCTACGACTTCGGAGCGAGCGCCACCGCTGCGGCGCCGCGCACCGGGCCGCGTGACTCCTGGAGCACCGCCACCGCGCGCAGGGACTCGCGCTTCCACCCCTTGGCGAGCGGCACGCGCGCCTCGGACACGAAGCCGCCCGCCGGGTCTGCCTTCGGCGCGGGCAGCGCCACCTGGGCACGCACCACCGCCGCGTGCTCCAGCGTGCGGCCGGCATTCTCCCCCCGCGTCACCCGGGAGGACAGGCCGTCCTCGGTGAGCGCGGCCCACAGCTCGGTGCCCGCCGGGGGCGCCGCGTCGAGCCGCACGGTGAGCACCGCCGCGTCCCCGTCCACGCGCGCGCCGACGCGCAGGGGCACCTTGGCCCGCTTCGCCGCGGAGGCTGCCTGCTCGCGCGCCTTCGCCTCGTCGCCCACGAAGCTGCGCTCCCCGTCCACCACCATCTGCGGCGTGTAGACGCGGTTGTCGTCCCCGTTGAGCGCGTAGCGCCGCTGGCGCTCGCTGAAGGCGGGCGAGGCGTAGGCGTCCTTCCACCCGAGGTCGTCCCAGTAGTCCACGTGGAAGCCCAGGGGGATGAGCTCCACGCCCTCCACCGGCTGGGCCCGGGCGAGCCGCGACAGGGCGGCGTCGGCGGACGGGCAGCTCGAGCAGCCCTCGGAGGTGTACAGCTCCACCACGACGGGCGTGCGGGAGACGGGCGCGGCGGTGAGCAGCACCAGCGGCAGGGCCAGGAGCACGGAGGTCATGTCCTGGTTACGCCCCCGCCAGGGCCCGGGTTACACCGCGAGCCCGCCCGCTCAGGGGGCGTAGCTGCGCGTGGGCAGCCGCGAGCGCACCAGCACCGCCACCCCCGCCAGCACCAGCCACGGCAGGACGTGGGCGGACAGCAGGTGGCTCACCGTCCCGTCCGAACAGTGCAGGTGGAGGACGAGGAGGCTCACCCCGGCGGCGGACAGGCCCGCGGCCAGCGCGCGCACGGGCTGGAAGGCGGAGCGGCACAGCAGCACGAGCGCGACCGCCAGCGGCAGCACGGACATCGCCACCTCCGAGCCCATGCACCCCAGCATGCCCCGCATGGGCGGCCGTATCTGGAGTCCGGAGCCGCCCAGCACCTGCACCGCCGCCACGCCCACCGCCGCCAGGGCCACCAGCCCCCACGGCAGCCGCCGCCGCGAGGGCGCCAGCGCGAGGACGGCGCCCCCACCCACCAGCACCAGCGTGAGCAGCGCCACCGCCGCCACCACCATCGGCGGGGCCCGGTTGCCCACCATGCCGTCCCGGCCGAGCCAGGCCAGCGCCCCGCCCAGCACGGCCGCGTAGACGGCCAGCAGCACCAGCAGCTCGCGCCACCAGGGCGTGGGCTTCGGGTGCGCGGCCAGCTCCTTCAGGGCCAGCTGGTGCGCGGCCTCCAGCTTCGGGGCCGGGGCCTCCTCGGAGGGCGGCGCCACCGGCACTCCCCCCAGCGCGTCGAAGCCGCCCACCAGGGCACGGCAGTCCTCGCACGTGGCCACGTGCGACGTCAGCTCCGCGGGCAGCGGTCCTCCCAGCGAGTCCATCACCCGCGAGCACTCCGGCTTCATTCCTGGGTCTCCTGATGCAGGGCGGCGAGCAGCTCGCGCAGGCGCTCGTAGCCGCGGTGGGCGCGGACCTTCACCGCGCTCTCGGTGAGGCCCATCGCGTCGGCGACCTCGGCGAAGCTCATCCCCTCGAAGCGGTGCAGGAGGATGGGGATGCGCTGGCCCTCCGGCAGCTGGGCCAGGGCGCGCTGCACGGCATTCTCGAGCCCGCTGTCCCGGGGGCCCGGGGTGTCGGCGGGGATGCTCGCGGGCAGCTCGCCCTCGGGCGTCAGCTCCTCCGGACGCCGGCCCCGGCGCTGCGAGTCGCGCGCCGCGTTGGTGGCGATGGCGTAGAGCCAGGGCTTGAAGCGCGAGCCGGCCTGGAAGCGCCCGCGGGCGCGCACCAGCGACAGGAAGGTGAGCTGGACCAGGTCCTCGGCGGTGGACGGGCTGCCCGTCAGCCGGGTGAGGTAGCCGTGCACGGGCCGGGCGTAGCGCTGGAAGAGCGCGTCGAACGCCGCGGAATCACCCTCGCAGAACCGCGCCATCAGCACCTCGTCGGACCTGGCGGCGACGGGCTCGCGTGCCGGGTCCTCTCCGGTACGCGCGGACGGGGAATCGGGTTTCAGCGAGGAGGGCGGCAGGGGCACGCGCGAGGGACTCTACCCCGGGAAGGAATGCCCCGGGGTATTCCGGCCTGCCCCGGTCAGCGGCGCTTGAGCAGGGCCTGCGGGGACGGCGCCGAGGTGGGCAGGTGGTCGGTGGCGGCGGCAAACGCCTCGCGCACCTTGTCGCCCGCCACGCGGGCCGCATCTCCCGCCGCCTTGGCCGCGTCCCCGGCCGCCGCGCGCGCCGCGACGAGCTGGGCCCGGGCCCCGCTGGCACCCCAGAAGCGGGCGGGGGTGGCCAATTCCGCGCGCTCCGCGTCCGTGTACTTCCGGAAGGCGTACTTCGTGGCCTCGGACGGCGTGCGCAGCCCCTCCACCACGCCCACCCACGAGAGCGCCTTCAGCGAGTAGTAGCTGAAGTCGACTTCCCACCAGAACCAGCCCTGGTTGGCGGTGTTCTGGTGGTAGTGGTGGTTGTTGTGCCAGCCCTCGCCCAGGGTGATGAGCGCCAGCAGCCAGTTGTTCCGGCTGGTGTCCGTCGTCTTGTAGCGGCGCTTGCCGAAGATGTGGCTGAGCGAGTTGATGGTGAAGGTGCCGTGCCACAGCAGGGTGGTGCTGACGAAGAAGCCCCACACCAGCATGGAGAAGCCGCCGATGAAGTAGAGCGCCACGGCCAGCAGCACCGGCGGCACCAGGTGGAAGCGGTTGAGCAGCACCAGCTCCGGGAAGCGCGCGAAGTCCTTGATGGCCTCCATGCGCGTCTCCCCGTACTTGTCACAGAGAATCCAGTTCATGTGGCTCCACCAGAAGCCACGCTGAATGGGCGAGTGGATGTCCTCCGCCTGGTCGGAGAAGCGGTGGTGGTGCCGGTGGTTCGCCGCCCACCACAGCACGCCCTTCTGCGTGGACGTGCTGCCCACCAGCGCCAGGATGAACTGGAAGACGCGGCCCGTCTTGAAGGCCCGGTGCGAGAAGTACCGGTGGTACCCCGCGGTGATGCCCCACATGCGGACGATGTACAGCCCCACACACACCGCCACGTCCACCGGCTTCGCGCCCACCCAGATGACGGCGAAGCACATCAGGTGCACGGCGAAGAAGGGGATGGAGGACAGCCAGTTGAGACGCTCGTTGTCCGCGGACAGGGCAGGGGAGGGTGTCTGCAAGGGAGCCTCGTGAGAGCAGGACTGGGAAGGAGCAGGCACAACCTGCTCGGTCCCACCCAGCATCAACACCCCCTCCTGTCATGGCACTGTCAGGATGCGGCGGATTGGCGCAGCTCCACCAGCCAGGCCTCGAACGCCGGGTGTCCGTGCAGGGGCGCCAGGTCCGCGTCCGAGGCGGCGTAGGCCCCGTCGGTGAACCCCAGCTCGGTGGCGCGGCGCAGCATCCGCATGGCCTCCGGCGCATTGCGCGCACGGGCATGGGCGCACGCCGCGTCATAGGCGATGGTGGCGTTGGGCGCATGACGGAGCGCGGCCTCGCCCACGGCGGCGGCCTCGGAGAAGGCGCCCCGGATGAAGAGCACGCGCTCCGCGCAGGTGTAGGCCGCCGCCGGGTCCAGCCCGGGGAGGCGCAGCGCGTCCTGCTCGCGGCCCAGGCGGATGAGCGTGCCGGCGTACTCGTGCAGCACCGTGCGGTCCGACGACGTCTGCCACGCCTGCTTCCACCATTCCACCGCGCGCGCGTCGTCGCCCACCAGCGAGAAGGCCGCCGCCACCGCGTGCGGCTCCACCGCGACGCCGCCCTGCACCTGGGAGAAGTGGTCCAGCGCGGGCCGGCCATGGCCCTCCTTCAGCGCCACCCACCCCAGCAGGTGGTGCACGTGGCTGGCCAGCTGCGGCGTGAGCCCCTCTGGCGTCTCCAGCACCTGGGCGCCCAGCCGGCGCGCGTCGTCCAGCTGGCCCGCCTTGAGCGCGGCCTGCGCCTGGTGCAGCTTCTCCGCCAGCGGCCCCCGCAGCCTCGCCGCGTCCGCGCCCTTGCTGGTGCTGCGCAGCACGTCCGTCATCAGGCGGAAGGCCTGGAAGCCGTACATGGCGAAGATGATGGTGAAGATGGCCAGGCCCGTCTTCAGCCCGAACACCACCGCGGCCACGCACACCAGCAGGGCCAGCCCCTGCGCCAGGAGGATGCCGCGCCTGGGGCCGAACACCCGGGTCGCCAGCGTGGTGGTGATCTGCCCCCCGTCGAGCGGCAGCACCGGCATCATGTTGAGCACCGCCCAGAAGAGGTTGGCCCACATGAAGGTGCGCAGGAAGAAGTCGAGCGCGGGCGTGTGGCCCTGGAAGACCACGAGGCCCACCGCGGAGAGCAGGCTCAGCATCAGCCCGAAGAAGGGCCCGGCCGCGGTGATGACCAGGTTGCGCTTCCACGGCAGGGGGCCCGGCTGGTCAGTGGGCAGGGTGTGTCCCCCCATCCAGGCGAGCGCGATGCTCGGCCGGTAGCCGAACAGCCGGCTGGCCAGGGCATGGCCCAGCTCGTGGATGAGCACGGACACGAAGACGATGAACATCCAGGACAGGACGTAGATGACCTTCGCGCTGACCTGGCCGAACGCGGGCGCACCCAGCACCTGACGGAAGGGCCAGCCACCCTGGGCCCCTTCGATGGAGGTCCAGGCAATCATGGCCGACACCAGCAGGTGGCTCGGTTGGACTTCGACGGGAATGCTCCCGAGACGAAAGCGGAACATGGGGACGGACCTTAACCGTTAGGTGCTGGCCGCGCAGGCTCATGCGCACGGCCTGCAAGCTCTTGGATGTTCCGCTAGGTTCCCCGCCCTTCATGCCGCAGCTCGGTCCTTATTCCCTGCCGAACCCCTACATCCTGGCCCCCATGGCCGGGGTGAGCGAGATGCCCTTCCGGGTCATCGCCTTCCGCCTGGGCGCCGCCCTCTGTCCCACGGAGCTGGTCAGCTCCCAGGGGTTGATGCGGGCCAACCAGCGAACCCTGAAGTACCTGCGCTACGACGCCGAGGTGGAGCGGCCGTACTCGCTCCAAATCTACGGCGGCGAGCCCGAGGCCATGGCCCGCGCCGCGGTGGTGGGCAAGGAGTCCGGGGCGCAAATCATCGACATCAACATGGGCTGCCCGGTGAAGAAGGTGACGAAGAACGGCGCCGGCAGCGCCCTTTTGTGCGACGTGCCCCGCGCCGGCAGCATCGTCCGCGAGATTCGCGCGGCCACCGGGCTGCCCGTCACCTGCAAGATTCGCTCGGGCTGGGACGCGAAGAACCGCAACTACCTCCAGATGGCGGGCGCGCTGCAGGAGGCCGGCTGCGCGGCGCTGGCCATCCACCCGCGCACCCGCGAGCAGGGCTACTCGGGCCAGGCGGACTGGAGCGTCATCGCCGACCTGAAGCGCCACTTCCCGGAGCTGCCCATCATCGGCAACGGGGACGTGAAGACGCCGGAGGACGCCCGGCGCATGCTGGAGACGACGGGCTGCGACTTCGTGATGATTGGCCGCGCGGCGCTGGGCAACCCGTGGATCTTCCGCGAGCTCTTGGGCGGCCCGCCCGCCACGCCGGCGGAGAGATGTGCCCTGGTGCTGGAGCACCTGCGCGCGCACCTGGACTTCATGGGCGACCCGCTGGGCGCCGTGCGCTCCTTCCGCAAGCAGCTGGCGTGGTACGCCCACGGCCTGTACGGCGCCGCCGCCTTCCGCGCGGAGGTGAACACATTGGACGTGCCCTCGGCCGTGGAGGCCTGCGTGCGCCGCTTCTTCGCCGCCGCCGACGCGGACCTCGAGGGCCCCGGCGAGGAGCAGGACGTGGACTACCGCGCGGCCCTGGGCTGACGCGTCCCAGCGCCCGTTTCCGGATGGATTCCGGGCGCTTGTCGGCACCCCTTCCCGGGGTGCCCGGTGCGGCTCAGGGCCCCGGGGGCACGAGCCGGCGGCCGGTGGCCACGCTCCGGAAGTAGTCGCAGGCGGGGGTGGGGCGGCGCTGCAGGGTGTCGAAGTCGACGTGGTAGAGGCCGAAGCGCGGGCCCCACCCCTCCAGCCACTCGAAGTTGTCGAGCAGGCTCCAATAGAGGTAGCCGCGCACGTCCACGCCGAGCCGCCGAGCGGCCAGCACCTGGGCCAGGTGGGAATGGATGTAGTGGGGCCGGCGCGCGCCGCTCCGGTCATCGATGCCGTTCTCGGTAATCCACACCGGCCGCCCGTAGCGCTTCACCTCGCGCAGCGTCTGGAGGAAGCCCTCGGGCCAGTCCTCCCAGCCGATGTCGGTGAGGCCACGGCCGTGCGTGTCGCGGTACTTGAACTCGATGAAGGGCGGGCGCGGCACGAAGCGCAGGTGCGCGCGCGTGTAGTAGTTGACGCCGATGAACTCCACCGAGTCGCGCGCCGCGGGGATGTCCACGCGCGTGGAGGCCACGCCCGGCATGCTGACGCGCAGCTTCCCGGTGGCCAGCGCCTCGTGGAAGGCGTGGTTGTAGGCCTGGGCCCCCAGGCGCACCAGGGCCCGGTCCAGCGGGTGCCACCACCGGTCCGGTGCGAAGGCGAGCGTGTTCTGGGAGATGCCCAGCTCCACGCGGCCCAGGCGGGACAGCAGCTCCTCGCGCGCGGCCGCGTGGGCGCGCACCATGTGCTCCATCGCCCGCATGGTGCTCGCACCGTCGGCGATGCCCGGCGGAATGGCGCCCTGCAGGTAGCCGCCCAGGAGCAGCACCATGGGCTCATTGAAGGAGATGACCAGCGCGTCCAGCCCCTCCAGCAGCGCCGCGCACTGGCGCGCGTACTGGCGGAAGGCGTCCACGCTGGCCGGCTGGTGCCAGGGCGTCTCGCGGTGGAACCACGTCGGGTGGGTGAAGTGGTGGAGCGTCACCACCGGCCTCAAGCCCGCCGCCTTCATCTTGAGGAGCCGCTCCCGGTACGCCTCCAGCGCTCCCCCGTCGTAGCGCCCCCGCTCCGGCTCGATTCGCGCCCACTCGAGGGAGATGCGGAACGCGGTGGCGCCCACCGCGCGCGCCAGGGCGTAGTCCTCCTCGTAGCGGTGCCAGTGGTCCACCGCGCGGCCGCAGCGCGCGTGGGGCTCCTTCAGCTTCCCGGCGCGCTCCCACTCGGCCCAGTCGTTCTCGATGCCGCCCTCCACCTGGTACGCCGAGGTGGCGACGCCGAAGGTGAAGTCCGCGGGGAAGGTCAGCGCGTCGGTGCTCATGGTGGGGGCGCAACGTAGACCCCACCTCCCAACGCGAAAAGCGCCGCGTGCCTGGTCGCTCACATGCCGCGAAGCCCGGCGCGGCGGCGGCTCGAAAGTCGCTCCGACGCGTCCGGAGCCTGAAATTCGGCCTCGCGCGCGACGCGCGAATGCGCCTCGGAGTGTCCGCGAGGCACCGTTTCGGGCCTCCGGCAGCGCCCGATGCCGAAAAATCGGCCTTGAAGCGCGTTGCAATACATCACCATGCGTTGACACACGCGCATGGCGCCCGTACTCTTCACTTCAAGCACTCACTCCCATCAAGAAGAGTGCAGGGTCCTGGTTGACGGGGCCAAAATCACTGAACCTGGAGGTTCTGATGGCTGCCAAGAAGAAGACTGCCAAGAAGGCCGCGGCGAAGAAGACCACCACCCGCAAGACCGCGGGCAAGACCGCCACCAAGAAGGCGGCGGCCAAGAAGGGTGGCGCTCGCAAGGCCGCTCGCAAGGCGCCTGCCCGCAAGCGCGCGAGCAAGACGACTGCGGCCCCGGCGACCCCGGAGTCCTGAGCAGTACGCAGTCATGAGCGGACGTGAGTTGACGTCCGGTGAACGGCTCGGCGAAACCCGCCGGGCCGTTTTCATTTTCTGCGCTGGAGTGCCCTGTGTCGCTGCGTCCCGTGGAGCTGGAGCAGGTGGTGGCAGAGGTGGGAGATCGCCTCACCGGAGCCGTGGCGCAGAAGTCCTGGTGCCCGCTCCCCCGGCTGGCCTACGTGGAGCTGCGAGTGCCCGGCCGCTCGGTCGTACTGTGCCTGTGCGCGGAGGGAGACCTGGCCCGCGTGTCCGTGGCCGAGGAGCGCTTCCCCACCCCGGGTGAGCCCGCCCCCTTCCAGCGGTGGCTGCGCCACGAGCTGACCGGCTTCAAGCTGCAGGGCGCCCGCTGGCGCGAGGCCGAGCGCGTGGTGGAGCTGGACTTCGAGCGCGAGGACGTGCGCCGCCGCCTCGTCATGGAGCTGGGCGCTCCGGGTGGCCTGCTGCTGCTCAGCGACAGCGGCCGCGTGCTGATGCACTCCGGAGAAGGCTTCGCGCAGCGCCGCAACCTCTACCCGGGCGCGGCGTGGACGCCCCCGGAGCCCATTCCGCCCGACGCGCTGGCGAAGGCACGGAGCGCGCCCTCGCGCCTCGTCCCCGTGGAGGGAGATGACCTCCCATACGCCCGGGCCGCGGAGCGCCTGCTGGGCGCGCGGGACAAGACGAGCCGCGCCGAGAGCATCCGCCGCCGCCTGGCGCAGCCGTACCGCGCGCGCCTCAAGCGCTCCTCGCGCACGCTGGAGAAGGTCCGCGCCGAAGCCTCGCGCGGCCCCGACGCGGAGAAGCACCGCGGCCTGGGCGAGCTCCTGGCCCAGAACCTCTACCGCCTCAAGCGCGGCGCCACCGAGGTGACGCTCACCGCGTACACGGAAGAAGGCGAGCAGGAGGTGAAGGTGACGCTGGACCCCAAGCGCACGCCGAAGGAGGAGGCGGACTGGCACTTCCACCAGTACCGGCGGCTCTTGCGCGGCGTGGAGCAGGCGCGCCACCGCGAGGCGGAGCTGGCCCGCGAGGTGGCGCAGTCGGAAGGCGCGCTCGCGCAGATTGAAAAGATGGACGAGGCCGCGCTGCTGGCGCAGGTCGAGGTGCTCCACCTCGCCACGGGCGGCGAGGGCACGCAGGAGGGGCGGCCCTTCAAGGAGTACCTGGGCCATGCCGGGGCGCGCATCTGGGTGGGGCGGGGCTCGGAGGACAACGACACGCTCACCTTCAAGGTGGCGAGGCCGTGGCACCTGTGGCTGCACGCGCGCGGCGTGCCGGGCAGCCACGTGGTGCTGCCGCTCGAGAAGGGGCAGGAGGTGGCGCAGGAGGTACTGCTGGACGCGGCGCACCTGGCGCTGCACCACTCGGGTGCGAAGGGCGAGCCTCGCGGCGAGGTGAGCTACGTGCCGGTGAAGTTCGTGCGCAAGGTGAAGGGCGGCGCGCACGGGCAGGTGACCTTCACCCGCGAGAAGACCTTCGTCGTGCGCATGGAGCCGGAGCGGCTGGAGCGGCTGCTCAAGTCGCGCCATGCGGAAGCGCCCACGTCCACGTCCTGAAGTCACCCCGGGAGTGCCCTGGCAGGCGGGCTTGTCACGCGCGAGTGCCGCACGCCTGTCCGTGAGTCCAGTGGAATCCCGGGACGTTGACTCTCGGCGCGGTTGACGGGCTGACGGAGGGGAGGCAGGCGGCAGCCGCCGGCCTTGAGTCCCCAGGGTTGGCGGGTACGATGGGTAGCCGAGTGACCCCCGAGCACCTCCGCCAGCAGATGACCTTCTTCCCGCGCGGCATGTCCGCGGCCAACCGTGCCGCGACGGCCGCCGAGTCGCAGCCCGGGGACGCGACGCCCGCGCCCGTGCCGCCGCAGCCCCGGCCCCCTCCGCCGCGCAACCGCGTGGCCGAGGAGGCCCCGCGGATGCTCGACCTCACGCCCACGCGTGAGGAGCTGTGGACGCGTGCAGAGGCGCTCGCCTGGCGGCTGAGCGCGGAGCTGGGGATGCCGGTGCGGCTGTCGGTGACGGACAACCGCTCCACCATGGTGTCCTTCCGCCGGGGCGCCAGCGTGCTGCAGCTGCGGCTGCACCACATGTTCCTGGACGCGCCCGAGCCGGTGGTGCGCGCGGTGGCGGACTACGCCGGCCGTGGCCGCCGCGGCGCGGGCGGCGTGCTCGACGAGTACATCCGCGGCCAGCAGCCGCGCATCCGCCAGATGCGCCGCGAGTCGGACGCCGACCTCAACCCGCGCGGCCGCTGTTTTGACCTGAAGGCGCTTTACGACGGCGTCAACGACGCCCATTTTCAAGGCCTCATCCAGGCCCGCATCGGCTGGGGCCGGATGCCGCCGCGCCGGCGCCGCAAGTCCATCCGCCTGGGCGTCTATGACCACCAGACGCGTGAGATTCGCATCCACCCGGCACTGGACAGGCCGGAGGTGCCGGCCTTCTTCGTGGAGTTCATCGTCTTCCACGAGATGCTCCACCAGCTCTTCCCGAGCAACGCGAGGGGCGGGCGCCGCGTCCACCACCCGCGCGCCTTCCGGGAGCGCGAGCGGACGTACCCCCACTACGCCGCCGCGCTGCGTTGGGAGCGGGAGAACCTCGGCGTGCTGTTGCGCGGCTGACAGCGCGCGGCTGGCGGCGCTCGGTTGACGTCTTCAACGCTCCGCTGCTCGCTGGCTCATTTACCGTTTTACCGAGCGAAACCACCCGTGGAGCGTGCTTGACGCGTCCATGAGGTCCACCCATTCTCGCGAGCCCTATGCGAAGAGCGAAGATTGTCTGCACCCTCGGTCCCGCCAGTCAGAGCCAGGAGATGCTCGAAGCGCTCCTGGAGAACGGCATGGACGTGGCCCGCCTCAACTTCTCCCACGGCAGCCACGAGAACCATGCGGAGAACATCGCCAAGCTGCGCGCCGCCTCGCTGAAGGTGCGCAAGGCGGTGGGCATCCTGGGTGACTTGCAGGGCCCCAAGATTCGCACCGGCCGCTTCGTGAAGGGCAGCACGGAGCTGAAGGAGGGCGGCACCTTCCACATCACCACCGACGAGACGGTGCCGGGCACGGACGACATCGTGTCCACCACGTACCCCTTCCTCGCGGCGGACGTGAATCCGGGAGACCGCATCCTGCTGGATGACGGCCTGCTGGAGTTGAAGGTGCTGGAGACGGACAAGCAGAAGCTCATCAAGACGCAGGTCATCTTCGGCGGCACGCTGAAGAACAACAAGGGCATCAACCTGCCCGGCGTGGCGGTGCGCGCGGAGGCGCTGACGCCCAAGGACCGCGAGGACCTGGTCTTCGGCCTCAAGGCGGGCGTGGACCTCATCGCGCTGTCCTTCGTGCGCCAGCCGTCGGACCTGGACACCGCGCGCCAGGCCATGGCCGAGGTGGGCCGCACGGTGCCCATCATCTCCAAGCTGGAGAAGCCGGAGGCCATCGCCCGGCTGGACGCCATCCTCGACAAGACGGACGGGGTGATGGTGGCGCGTGGCGACCTGGGCGTGGAGATTCCCCCCGAGGAGGTGCCGGCCGTCCAGAAGGACATCATCCGGCGCTCCAACCTGCGCGGCCTGCCCGTCATCGTGGCCACGCAGATGCTGAACTCGATGATTGACAACCCGCGCCCCACGCGCGCCGAGGCGAGCGACGTGGCCAACGCCGTGTACGACGGCGCGGACGCGGTGATGCTCTCGGGTGAGACGGCGAGCGGCAAGTTCCCGATTGAGTCCGTGCAGATGATGGAGCGCATCATCCTCGCGGCCGAGTCCTCCGCGCGGGTGCAGAACGTGCCGCGCTACATCGACGCGCCGCTGGGGCTGCCCCAGCACTTCCCGGACGTGATTGCGCGCGTGGCATGCGAGGCGGCCAAGGCGAGCGGCGCCACGCTGATTGCGGCCTTCACGCTGTCGGGTGTGACGGCTCGGCTGCTGGCGCACTACCGGCCGCCGGTGCCGATTGTGGCCTTCAGCCCCAACCAGGAAGTGCGCCGCCGGCTGGCGCTGCTGTGGGGCGTGGTGCCGCGAGTGCTGGAGCCCATCCAGGAGACGGAGGCCATGGTGCGGCGCGTGGAGGAAGAGCTCCTGGCGCGTGGCCTGGGCCGCAAGGGCGACCGCATCGTCATCGTCTTCGGTGCGCCCGTGGGCCAGCCCGGGAAGATCAACAGCCTCCGCCTGCACACCATCGGCTGAAGCGGACGTTCCTGAGCACGAAGTAGATAGAAGGGGCCGGCGGGAGGTTTTCCGCGGGCCCCTTTGTCGTGTCTCAGCCCTGCTTCTTCTCGTGGAGCGCGCGGCGGGGAATCTCGGCCTCGACGAAGACGGTGAACAGCTCCTTGTCGAGCTGGCCGGAGTCCGCCTCGCGCTTGAGGATGTCGAGCGCGAGCGTATGGGGCACGGCCTTCTTGTAGGGCCGGTCGCTGGCGGTGAGCGCGTCGTAGATGTCGGAGATGGACATCATCCGGGACTGGATGGGGATGGCCTTCTCGGCGCGCGGGTAGCCGGTGCCGTCCATCTTCTCGTGGTGGGCGTAGGCGATTTCCGGCACGCGGCGCAGGGTGCGCGTCCACGGAATCTGGGTGAGGAAGCGGTAGGTGTGCTCGACGTGGCTCTCGATTTCGCGGCGCTCCTCGGGAGAGAGGGTGCCGCGGGTGATGGAGAGCGACTGGATTTCACGGGGCAGGAGCAGGGGCTGGGCCTGCCCGTTGGCGTCGTCGAAGCGCAGCTGGCCCAGCTCGTGGAGGCGCTCGAAGCCACCCTGCGCGAGCACGGTGGGGCGGTTGCAGGTGAGGATGAACTCGAAGACCTCGTCGAGCTTCTTCAGCTCGATGGTGAGCCGCTCCTGCTCCTCGCCCTCGATTTCGGGCAGGTGCTTGTCGCCACGGACCTTCACCGCCTCCAGCCGGCGCCGGTAGCTCTGGAGCTGCAGGTCCTTGCGAGCGAGCTGGAAGCGCGCGCGCAGTCCCTCCAGCTCGTGCGGGTAGAGCTTCTCCGCCTTGACGAGCACCGGCTCGCGAACGCCCACCTTGCCGAAGTCGTGCAGCAGCGACGCGTAGCGCAGCTCCTGCAGCTCCACGGGGGAGAAGCGCACGTGGGCATGGGGCCCGGTGGACAGGTGCTCGAGCGCCTGGGCCAGCGATACCGTGAGGTCGGCCACGCGGCCGGAGTGGCCGGCGGTGGTCGGGTCTCTGGCTTCGATGGCGACGACGGACGCGGAGACGAAGCCCTCGAAGAGGCGGTTGATTTCCTCGTGGAGGAGGGCGTTCTCGATTGCGCCGGCGGCCTGGGCACCGAGAGCGAGCAGCAGCTCCTCGTCCTCGGCGTTGAAGCTGCCGCCGTCGAGCTTGTTGAGGGCCTGGATGACGCCCGTCACTTCGCCGTTGGCGTCGCGCATGGGGACGCAGAGGATGGTCTTCGTCTGGTAGCCGCTGGAGACGTCGAACGAGCGGTTGAAGCGCGGGTCCGAGTACGCGTCCGGGATGTTGATGACGGCGCCCGTCTGGGCGACCTGGCCGGAGATGCCGCTGCCCAGCGGGAGGCGGATTTCGTTCTTGGAGCCCTGGGCCACCTTGCTCCACAGCTCGTTGCGCTCGCGGTCCAGGATGAAGAGCGAGCAGCGGTCCGCCTCCACCACCTTGGTGGCCTCGAAGAGGATGAGGGGCAGGAGCAGGTCGAGGTCGCGCTCGGCGCTCATCGCCTTGGCGACATCCAGGATGGACGTGAGCTTCGCCAGGCGGCGGCTCAGGTCAGGGGTCTGTGGCTGGGCGGGCTGGGAAAGCACCGGGGCGGCTCCGGGTGAAGCGGCCAGCGGCCGCGAGGGCTTCAGGGTTGTAGCACGGGCGACAGGCAGGCTGCCCGGGGGGGCCCACCTGCTCGGTCACCTGCTTCCCGGTAGACGTTGGCGGCCACGTTCCCCACACCCGGCGCGCGCGAAGCGGGTATGAAGCGCCGCATGAGCCGCCGCCCCGTACGCATTTCTCCCTCTGTGTTGTCCTCGGACTTCGGCCGCCTCGCCGAGGAGGTCCGCGCCGTGGAGGCCGCCGGAGCCGACCTCATTCACGTGGATGTCATGGATGGCAGGTTCGTCCCGAACATCACGCTTGGCCCGGTGGTGGTGGAGGCGATCAAACGGGCGACGACGAAGCCGCTGGACGTGCACCTGATGATTGTGGAGCCGGAGCGCTACGTGGAGGCCTTCGCGAAGGCGGGGGCGGACGTGCTGACGGTGCACGTGGAGGCGAGCGTGCACCTGCACCGGACGCTGCAAGCGATTCGCGCCGCGGGGGCGAAGCCGTCGGTGGTGCTCAACCCGAGCACGCCGCTGTCGGCGATTGAAGAGGTGCTGGGCGATGTGGACATGGTGCTCTTGATGAGCGTGAACCCGGGCTTTGGAGGGCAGAGCTTCATCGAGTCGACGGTGGACAAGGTGCGCCGGCTGCGGGCGATGTTCGACGCGCGCGGGCTGGACACGGACATCGAGGTGGACGGCGGCATCAACGCCGACACGGCGAAGCGGGTGGTGGCGGCGGGGGCCACGGTGCTGGTGGCGGGCAGCTACGTCTTCGGCTCGAAGGACTACGCGCAGGCCATCCGCTCGCTGCGGCCCTGAGGCGTCAGGCGCGGGTGCGGGCCACGGTGGTGGCGAGGCGGGCGACGCGGGTCATGAAGGTGGGGTCGAAGGGCTTCACCTCGTAGTCGTCGGCGCCGAGCTCGAAGCAGACGTGGCGGGTGAACTGGTCCTCGACGCCGCTGAGGATGATGACCTTGCACTCGCGGGTGGCGGGGTCCTGCTTGAGCTGGGCGAGGAGGTCTCGTCCGTCCTGGTGCTGGTTGATGTCCAGGATGATGACGGCGGGCCGGTGCAGCCGGGCCAGGTCCAGGACGCGCTCCGAGGTGGTGTCCGAGATACACGTCAGCCCGGACCGCTTCGCCTCACGGGCGAGGGCGGAGACGATGAGGGGCTCGTCATCGGAGATGAGAACGACGGGGGGCGCCATGGGGTCGTGCTGCTGCAATGCAGTGTAGCCTTTTCAGCGGGGTAGGGGGGCTGCAGTCCGGAAGTACCGGAATGTCAGGGAGTTTGGAAGTGGGAGATGGGGTCAGGGCGGACTGCGGGGCAGGGTCGGACGGGGTGCAGGGAGGCGGGGAGGGGGAGGAAGAAAAGGTGATCCGAGGACGTTGACTCAGCCGGGCGGCTCGGGTACTACCGGCCGCACTTCGCCGGTCCCGAGAGGCAACCACCGGCGGACGGACATATCGGGGAGTGGCTCAGCCTGGTAGAGCACTTGGTTCGGGACCAAGGGGTCGCAGGTTCAAATCCTGTCTCCCCGACCACGTCATTGAAGCGGGCTGGAGATCGCAAGGTCTCCAGCCCGTTTCATTTTGGGGCTTCCTGCTTTGGCCCTTCCATCGTCCGGGTGGCCGCTGGCCTGGCCGCCGGGCTCAGGTGCATGTGCGCTGGGTGGTGGTGAGGTTCTCGTGCCCGGCCAGCTCCTGGATGGCCTTCGCTGGGGGTCCCGCTTCTCGTGGCTATCGACCCACCAGAGGATGCGCTCGCCCCGGAAGTGCCGCTGCTTGCGGAGGGCGTCTGCCAGCCGGGCGGTCATGTTCACCTGCCGGGCCCGTCCGCCCTTGGGCCGAGTGACGTGACCTTCCCACTCCGAGCGGCGGACGTGGATGACGCTACGGGTGAAGTCCACACCCGTCTACTCCAGGGCGATGATTTCGCCGCACTGCAGCCCCGCCTCTCTGCCGAGCAGGATGAAAACGGGGTGCTGGTGGTCCACTTTGGCCACCGCTTCCACCAGCCGCTTGAGCTCGCGCGGTTCGTAGAACTCTATTGTGGAGGGAGTCACCTTCAACAGCTCGATGGTGGCCGGCATCTGCCCGATGACGTCCCACTTGAGCGCGGTCTTGAATACCGTGTTGAGCACCACCAGCACGTTGTTGCCGTCTTCGGGCTGCGGTGCACTTAGCTCCGCCTTGAGCTTCGCCCGTCTCGGCGTTGCTGATGGCCTCCAGTCGCACTTCACCGAACCGGGGCAGCAGGTAGAAGTCGAGGGTGCGCTGCTTCTGGATGAGGGTGCTGGGCTGCTGCATGTCGGCCCTTGCGACCTCGTCCAGGTGGTGGGGCGCGAACTCTTTCAACGTCGGCGCCGCCTTCTTCTCCACGACCTTGCGGCCCTCGTGAGAGCAGCTCGGACTGCTGCTGCTCACCTCACGCCTTCGCGCCTGACTTGGAGCCCACCGGCGTCTTCACGCGCTCGCGGTTCAGCTCGCCATCGGGACACTTGAACATGATGTCCACCACCCATCCGCTTCTGCCGCGCTGCTTGTACTCCCTTGCCTTCACGCTCATCACAGAGACCTCCTCGGCGACGGCGCACGCCCTTCGAGAATGAACGGTAACAACTCGCGCCCACGGAATCGCAGCGAGCGGCCCATGCAGAACACGCCCGGAAGCTGGCCGCGCGAGGCCTTCTCGTACACGGCCTTGGGGGGCGCCCGAGAAGGCAGGCCACCTCCTCGACGGTGTAGATGGCCTTGTCGAGCGGAGGCTTGCCTTCCGCGTTCATGCTGCCGGGATGCCCCGCTTGCATCAGTTCGCCGAGACCTGCATCCCCTCTTATGTATATCGATGCTGATGAACGCCACTTCGAGCCGCAACCCATTCTGAGTTGTGGGGCTTCCGAACCATCACATGGCAGTGTTCTGTTGCTTCATCCTATCCATGCGTCACGCGACGCATGAGTTACAACGTCAAACAGATCAATCCAAGCTGACGCAACCTCATGCTTGGTACCTATCCAATCGGCGCGACTATGGAGGGACAGGACATGCATTGTCATTCATGTGACCACATATGAATACATATTGTCTGATTGACAACGTAGAAAAAGCACTTCTAACTACGCCATAACTCCGAAAGGGGAGGGGGGACTCACGTGCTGGCCGTCCAGAATATTCGCCTTGCAATTGCCGTTGCGTTTCTCTTGGCATCCATTGGCATCTGTGAAGCAGCTGCGAAACAATACCTGCCGCTAGTAAAAACACCGCTTCCCGCGCGCGACGCAAATGCTCCTGCGCTGAATACACGCGCCGTGCGGCTTGACGCGAGCATCGTTCCGGATAAGCCGGGCGGCTCTACGATTGCCGTTAAAAAGCCCGTTTATTTGGAGCTTTTCCACGATGCGAAGTTCAAAACTTCGCTAAGGCAGTCGTGTTCGGATGGTGGGTGCTCCCTGTCTGGCACCATCGACAATCAACCCGGTAGCACCGTAGTTCTCTTGAGAAAGGGTCCTAAGTCCCTTGTGGGCAACGTACGGGATAGCAACGGACGTACATTTCAGATTTCCCCAGCGATGGCTGCTGACGGCAAGGTCGTCGAGAATGGAAGCCACGTAATCCAGAGGTTGAAACCTCAAGTTTTTCCCGACGAGCGCTCGCCTGCATTGCCGACACAGCAGTCGACGCCAGGTCAGCACGGCGAAGATATCAACGGCATGACGCGCGCTCACGATACCAACTCGACAATCGAGCCTCGGTCGGGCGCCGCAGCGCCTCCCGCACCTGCGGACACGCCATCATCCGTGGATAATCAATCCCGCAGGAATTCGTCTGAAAATACGACCAATCCCGCAGGAGCGACAAGCTCCGAAAATGACATTGGCGATGATGATGACTCCGGCCAGTCCGCGTCGGTGGAGGAAACTCAATCCGATGGGCCTGAGAGCACCGTTCAGCACGCACCGGACGAAATTGCGCGACTCAACGTGCTGGTTCTGTATACAGCGAACGCAAAAAAGGCTGTCGAGACACAGGGCAAACTGGTCGGCCGCACGAAATCTATCGAAGACGAAATCCGCTTGGCGGTAGAGGTTGCAAATCAGTCATTTGAGAACAGTGCGATTCGAATCGCACTCAATATCGTGGCGGTACAGGAAACGGCCTACATGGAAACGAATGGTGGAGACCCGTTTTCTGCAGCCCTAGGCGAACTGAGTGAGAGCGCCGGCATTTTTAGTGGTATTTCAGACCTGAAGGCGCAACACAACGCGCACCTTGTGAGCCTGTGGATCGCCGAGAGTCCCAATGTCACCGAGCCGTCCAATTGCGGACTTGCTTATCTTCTCAATGCGCCCCCAAAGTCATTTGGCCGTTACGCATTCAGCGTGGTCCACGGGCTGTGCGGTTTGGCAAACTTCTCCTTTGCTCACGAGGTCGGTCATAACTTGGGAGCGCAACACAATCGTGAAGTTGAAGGCGACCCGACGGATTTGGCATACAACTTCGGCTATGTTGTTCCGAGCCGGAAGTTCCGCTGTGTCATGTCATACAAGTGTGAAACAGTCTCAGAGGCCGCGCCCTGCGTTCGGCAGCCAATCTGGTCAAACCCGAACAAGCTCTGGCTTGGTGAAACGATTGGCATAGCGGCGGGCTCGAACGGAGCCGCCGATAACGCTCGCGAACTCAACCAAAACAGGTTCGTCGCTGCGGACTTTTGGCAAAGAGTCTCCCGCTCTGTGTCGTCCAAGGCTTCGGCAGATAAAGCCCCAAGTGCCACAGCTGACAAGCCTTCCCGTCGCCCCAAGGTGGTGCCGTAACCTGTTCGCGTTGTTAGGCCATTTTCCACTGGAGAATATTGTGAGATTTATTCTTATTTTTCTTGCTCTGGCATTTAGCGCAAGCTGCGTGAAAACGTTGAATGTGAAGGTCAGCAACCCCGATAAGGCATCCTACATCCTGAGAGTGTCGGTGAGGGAGGAAGGTAAAGCCCCGACCCTCAATGACATCGGAACGATTGGCGCCAACCAAGACCAAACGGTTTCTGAGAAGTTTTCCAATAATTCGAATGTGAAGATTCAGGCACGACAGGCGAATTATGTAGTTTGGGAGTCTCCCGATTATAGGCTAGACCGCGATCGTAGCGACATCGTGACAATCGATACGAGCCACATTAGAAGGGTCGATCCAGAAGGAAGTGCGAAAGAACTAATGGAGACCGACAAGAAGTTTAAAGAGTTGATTCCTGTTAAAGGATATCGGCCGCTGATTAATGTCCTAGAGACTGATTTCGGTAGCTTCGTCGTTCGCCGGAAAGACTCGACCGAGGACTGGCGTACGATCGTGGCCCCCGGACACTATGGAGGAGTCAAGGATCTCAACTGGGTCAAAGCCAACGTGGGCTCTTCCTCCGCAAGGATTCAACAGACCGTGCTGTTGAATCGGACAACGACGGCCCAAGTGTCTGGTGGAGTCGCGTTGTTCGAGGCCAAGGCCGGATATACCGATCAAGATCTCTATGAATACGGCGTCAACATTGACATCATGACCCTGAAGCACAACGACACGTTTGCATCCGCCAAGGCAAAGTTGGCGCTTGCCACCTCCGATGTGGCAAAAAGCGTAAACGCCGAACTCGACAGATACCTTGCGGACCAGCGTTACGTCGTAGCCTTCGTCAGGAGTGTTCACTATTTTAATGATTACGTAATTTCGTATCGAAAAGCCTCCAAGGTGTCCGTTGATGCGACACTTCAAGGCGGAACACTGTTTGATAGCAGTGGCGCATATCAACTCGAGTCAATTGGTGCCTCTACGAATGCCTATAAAGATCAGGTAGGGGGATTCTTCTTCGAGCAGGTAGACGACGTCATCGACAAGTCAAAGCCTGCTGCGCCGGCCGATGGCGATGTCAAAAAAGTGCTCGGGGATTTCGTTGGTGTACCTCGTCTGGTTCCGATTGGTGGAAAGTACTTCTTTACGCGAGATACCCGTGACGTCACGCCGACCAAGCGGGACAGCGATTTGGACTCGTATCTGCTCTCGCCGACACGCCGTCGGTAGTTTCGCGTGGGGTGACTGTAGATGTCCCTGGTCACAGCCTAGCAGGCTCTTAAAGAAGTCTGCGTTGGGAGCCCAATACTACCCGGTCACATGCGTGACAACCCACGAGGAGGCGCGCGCGTTGACCTGTCGCAGGCACAGGGGATAGTAGCCGATGCGACGCAGCAGCAGGAGTTGGAGCTGCCGCCGCACCTGCGGCAGCGTCCATCGCCTCCTGCTCCGGGGGAAAAGCGCTCGGTGCAGGGCGAGGAATCCATGGGCCACCATGCAGAGCGTAGGTATCCGTCCGGTGAACGCCGTGCCGGACGGATACCATCGCGGAACTCCTCGCTGTTGGCCACCGCCAGGATGCGGCGCCGCTCCACGTCCGACAGCCGGTTGGCTGGCTGGGTACGCGGCCCGCACCTGCGGTCCTCGGCCGTTGCATGCTTCCTCCAGCGCTGGATGGTGCGCGGGGACACCCCGAGCCGCTCGCAGATGGCCTCCAGGCGCACGCCCTTCTCCAGTGCCTCATCGACGTGGGCGAGCGTCATTTCTCGCTCTTCTCGTCCGCTGCGTCGTCCTCGTCTTCCAGGTGCCTCTCGTCCCAACCCATCGCCTGAAGTTTTTTTCGAGCACCAGCAGCGCGGCCGTCTCGGCCAGCGCCTTCTCCTTGCGGTGCAGCTCGCGCTCGAGCTCCTTCACCCGCTTCTCGGCGGCGGCCAACCGCTTGCGCTCCTTGGAGGGCAGGGCCTCCCCAGCGGCGCCCGAGAGGGCTCCGGCCGCGGCCTGCCGCCACTCCTTCAGCTGCGCCTCGTGCAGCCCCTCGCGTCGCAGCAGCGCCCCCAGCTCCTCGGCGGTGATCCCCTGGGCCGCGACCAGCACGCGCAGCTTCTCCTCGGGCGTCCACTTCTTCGGTGCGGGGGGCGTGGGCGTCTTCTCCTCGGGCGGGGGCGGCATGGCCGCCACCCTATTCGCCCCGCGCAGCCACTGCGACAACGTCGGCTGGGACACCCCCACCTGGCAAGCCAGCACCGAGGCGCTCACCGCGCCCGGGCCCACCATTCGCTTCACCATCTGCGCCTTGAATCCGTCTGTGTACGGCACGGCAACCTGCCTGCTCTCGCCCCCAGGGCGTGGTCAGCTCGGCCCGTCAGCCGAGGCGACAACATCCCTGACACAGGGGGGGCGGTGCCAAGCTTGGAGGCACACGTTGCGGAGGCGGCTCTCGCATGGATGCGCAGCACGGACGTAGGCTTCTGGGGCAGCGTGACGGCTTGGGGACCAACACCACGCGCTCTGGAGGGAGCGCCTGCGCTGGATCCAACTGAGCAGGCTGCAAGGGCAACTCCAAGTGCTTCAGAATGGCGTACCCAGTCGGGCGCGTCCAACCCGGAGAAGCTACATTCGCCGTGAGCTTCAGGTGAAGTTTGCCGTCGAGCAACTTGGTACGCGCAAGTCTACCCTGCTCTCCGCCCTCCTCACCGGCGAAGTGTGCGCAAAACCGACGACGAGCAAGTGTGACGGTCACCCCCTGTGTCAGGGAACATGTCGCCTCGGCTGACGTGCCGAGTTGACGACGCCCTGGGGGCGAGAGCAGGCAGAACGCGGTGCCGTACACGGATGCATTCAAGGCGCAGATGGTGAAGCGGATGGT
>NZ_JAAIYA010000023.1 GCF_010894405.1 Pyxidicoccus caerfyrddinensis | reverse complement strand
GCCCTTGCGGCAGCGGCGCGTGCGCGCTGGGCTTGTCCCCCAGCACCAGCGTGTGTCCCGAGTCCGTGTGCTCGAAGAAGTAGAAGATGCCCTCCCACTCCATCAGCCGGCTGACGAAGGCGAAGTCGCTCTCGCGGTACTGCACGCAGTACTCGCGCGCCGCGTAGCTGCCCGAGAGCGCCAGCCGCACCTCCACCCCTCCCTCCCCCAGCACCGCCTTGAGGATGTCCGGCACGCTCTGGTTCTGGAAGATGCGGCTCTTGTGCACCTGGGACAGGCGCCACAGCCTGGGCACCAGGTGGGCCCGGTACCGCTGGCGGCCCGTCTTTACGCCTAGCGACTCAACGGCGCGCACCTGGCCGTGCACGTAGCGCGGGCTGCCGTCGCGCACCGACAGCGTCACCAGCGCGTCCTTCCCCACGAGGTCCGCCACCACCAGCGGCTCGCCATCCTTCGTGAAGAAGTCCACCCGGAAGTCATACAGCCGACTCATGCCCTCCGTGCCGGACACCCCCGAGACACTCAGCGCCTCCGGGCCGTAGGCACCGACCTGCACCGAGAACGCGGGTGAACTGCTGCGAGACATGTTGCCCCCTTCGCCGATGGTGCTCTGCCATTAGCGCCATGGTGGCGAAACCCTAACACATGGGCAACAGCAGCTGTCGAGAGGGACGAGTGACGACTGACATCCACCGGGTAATTACTGACTCCTCAAGCTGTCTCCGCCGGTAAATGGTCCTTGGTTACACATCACACAGGCACGGAAGGTCCTTTCCCCGGACTCACTTCCAGCTTCACAATGGAGGTTCACCGACGAGCCGTCCCACAGCAGTACTTGGACTTCTTTCCACTACCGCAGAAGCATGCAGCATTCCGCTAGACAGTAGAGCGCTTGGGTTCGCTCGCACGTCGCACGGCAAGCTCGGACATCCTCGGGAAGTACTCCAACCATTGCTCGGGCCGCGCGCATCGCGGGCCTCCATGGTGGGCGAGCTGCGGCGCAAGTTTCGCCACCTCTTTGTACCGCCCGAGAGCGGTGAGCGCGACGGCACGATTGACCATGGCAGCAACGAACTGCGGCTTTATCTTCAGTGTATGGCGGAAGGCCTCAGCGGCATCCTCGTAGCGCCGCAACCACATGAGCATGTTGCCTCGGGTGAAGTGGAAGTGTGCCCAGCCCCTCGCCACAGGCTCAGCTTCGATGAGTGCCTGGATTGCCTCCTCGAGCATGCCGATGTTCGAGAGGATGATGGCAACCTCCGTAGGCGGTGAGTTCCAGTCAGGAGCGAGCCGTTCCGGCACTCGGAAATCGCCTCCTCCAGATAGCTGAGCTCTCCGTTCGCTACCAACTCTCCGAGATGGCAGCCCAGGTCGTAGTGGTAGGCAGCATTGAACGGGTCATGACTGATGACACGTCGCAGGTGCTCGACGGCCTCGGCAATGTTTCCCCATGAGCGGGCGCGATTCCCTGAATCAGCTCACGCTTGGCTCGGGTATTCGCATCGGCGGGAACATCGTAGAGATGCGGGTGAGCTGCTTCCTCCTCATCGAAGCGCCGCATCCGCAACACCCGGTCTTCGATTTCGGACCGGAGGCGCTGCTTCTCCGCGTCGGTGATGCCTGGGACATGATTGAGAAACCCACCGACTGGACTGAACGCGGTCATCATCTTCGCCCAGTAGTTCAGACGGCCCTCCCAATTCCCCGGCAGCGCGAGGAAGTCCGCATGGACTTCGGCCTGGCGCTCGCTGCATCCCGCAAGGTGCTTCGACAGGCGGTCACGAATTGTGGCGTGAGCGCCGTACTCGATCAGCTCATGCATGACCGGGGCGAAGAGCTCCGCCGGAATCGGGAGGATTCGCAGCCATTCATGCTGGGGTACGGGTGCGCGGAATTCCTGATGCCCGGCACGACTAGCGGGCTGAAGGCTCGGAGCGTGCAGGCACGGCGGTAAGGACGGCCGCCGCCACGGAGCGCTGGAGCGTGGGCTCGGCGCCTTCGAGGGCTGTGAGCCAGCTCGCGTTCGCGATGGCGTCCCTCACTCCTGCGGAATGGCGGGCAAAGCACCTGGCAGCCAACCAGAGAGCGTAGGGCCTCCAGGCCGCCTCTTTGCGCAAGGGCCCATAAACAGTCACCGGGAGAGACTCCTCGCTGACGGTGAGCAGTTGCTTGCATCGCTCGACACCACCGGATGCGGCAACGTGCTCAAGCAGATGGCCCTGAAGTACCTGTTCTTCCATCTGGAAGCGCTCATCTGCCTCATCCTTCTCCTTGCTTCGAGAAGTGGCCAGGAGCACCACACGGCGGAAGGCTGCATCCTCGAGCCATGAGGGATAGGGCAAGGAGGCTGGGAGTGAGAGCTCCTGGGCAATGCTCATCCAGTCAAAAGCATCGTCGGCTTCCAAGAACTGCTTGAGGCGGGCTTCGATGACAGGCTGCGCGAGCAGCGCGTGGAGACGTTCGGGGGCGACGCTCCCAAGGTAGCGGAGCGCCAGGGCAACCCGCGCACGCTCTTGCGCTTGCTGGAGCGCGGACTCTGCGGCCGTCACGAGCTGCGAATCAAGCACCCTGGCCTCGGCGGCCCGGGGCCAGAAGATGTCCGGCCTGCTTGCGCCCAGCACCTGGGCAAGAGTGCGAACGATGTCTGCATACCGCGCGGGAGCAAGACGCTGTGCCGCGAGCATCGTCCCCTCCAGGACAGAGGCCTCGAGCTGCGGCTGCCACCGCCCGGCATCCTTGGCGAGCCGCTCGGTGTCCTCCTCCAGCCAGAGGAAAGGAAGCGCCTCCCAATCACCCTTTTCAACCTGGCCCCGAAAGTGCTCTCGCGCGAGGCGTCCGCCGCGACGGGCGAGGAATTCCAGGTGCTTGGCTTTGGTGACCTGACCTCCAGGGAACCAGGTCGCGGTGTGCCGGAAGATGGACGGAGGCAACTCCCGTTGAGCACGATCGAACATGCCAAGCAGATACCACCAGCGTTCACGGCTCTGCGTGGGATCCCCCTTGATGAATACCGACTCTGGAAATCGGAGGAGCTTCAGCAGGTCGTCCTCCCGTAGCTTCGCCATCACGGAGAACAGCGCGGCATCAAACTCTCTGAAGACCAGGGCAGTATAGAACGGCCCGCCAAGAGGAGTTGCTTGTGGCTGGGCGTCCTTGAGCCGGGAGGTGATGAGCGCGTCCACGAAGGAAAGGTGCCGCTCCCACGAAGGCATGCCACACCGGTCCAGACTGCGAAGATACGCCGTCTGGACAGGGCGATCATCAAAGCCAAACAGCTTGTCCGTCGAATGGTACTTCGCGGCCTGCGCACGAGTGGCCAGGGCGAGCTTCAATGAGGCCAGCGCCCCGCCATTGCCGCCCCTGCCGCACATTCCATCGATGAGTGCGACGCGGTGGGCGACTCCGAACGAGATGCGGTCTTCCGCATAGTCACGCACCTTGCCATCGAGAAAGCTCCAGGCTGCCGCGTCCCGTGTGCCCGCGAGGAACCGGAATGCCTCGGGAGACATGTCCGTGTCCGACGGACTCTCCCCCACCAGCTGGATGAGCCGCATCACCAGCAGGCGCTGCGCTGCCTCGGGAACGGTACTGGCGGGCACCACGGCCAGCAGGAGCTGCAAGAGATGCACGGAAAGGGTGTGCCCCTCGGCGTACCGACGCAGGAGCTGAGCTGCAACTCCGGGCTTCGCCTGGAGCGTCTTGAGCAACCCCTGGTAACTCTCCGACGATTCGCTCCGCGCGAGGAGTTCTCCGGGGAGGCGCCCGTCGGCGGCAAGCTCCAGCAATGCATCCGCTGGCTCCTGAGCGCCTCGGAGCCCCACCGCATCCACCCAACCCGCGAGGACCGGCCGTGCAACCTGGTCACTCACGACCGCTCGCAACCACTTCGACACCTCACCCGCCGGGGCATGCTGGATGAACGCCAGGTCGGCGCGAGGCTGGGCCGGCTGTCCAGCATCTCCGGCGGCCTCGGTGGCAAGCACCTCCAGTGTCTTCCAGTCCGAGCGCAGTGCGGCCACGGCCACCCGTTCCGCAGGGGTCCCCCAGGCCTTGTCCCCTGACACCCGGCGGGCAAATGCGACGAGCGCATCACGCTCGACAGGCTTCAGCTGGGCAGCCCATGTGAAGGGGTCTCCCTGCCCGGCCTGGAGCGCCAGGAACAGACTCCGCCCGGCAACGCTCCCAAGCACCTCGACCGAGGTGGCCTCCGCTCCGCTCCATATCCCCGCTCGCTGAGCCTGAAGCCACAACCTGCCAGGCCGGGTCGTCGTTGGACCGGCGAGCTGTCGCTCGATCTCCCCCGAGGTGCGCTCGCGAAGGATGGCTGCCGCAGACTCGAGCGCCCGCGGAGTTGCCACTGGCAACTGGGACCAGCGCTCGAACAGCGCCAGTGCGTCTCCCGCCTGCGCGTGCCGCCCGAACTCTGCGATCATGGCGGTGTTGATCTCCTCCCGCATGGCCCCACCGTGGAACGGCATATAGGCCGACGCTTCGCCCCAGTTCCGCGCCGCCGCGAGCGCTCCTTCTTGCACGAGCACTTCGTGGATCCGCTGGAACTGGCCGCGGTCGAAGTGCACGTAGGCTCCCAGCGCAACCATGGAGAGGAGGAGGAAGGCAACGAGCGCCGACCCCATCAGGGCCCGCAGCAGGCGCCAGAGCCGGCGCCTCCAGCGGAACCACTCCTCCACGATCCGTAAGAGGTGGGCTTCGATGCGCTGCTCGAACTCCTCCGTGTTGGCGACCGAGGCATAGAGGAAGCCCTCCCCATCCAGCTCCTGCCGGAGCTGAACGACCTCGGGGGGCGCATCTGTACCGATGAAGTAGAAGAGAACTTCTTCAGGCCTTCCGCCGCCCCGATGCAGCGCGCGCGAAGTCTCGAACTCCTCGACCGTTCCGCTCCGCGCCCGGGGCGTCGGTGTCCCCAGGCGCGACTTCATCATCCCAAGATAGATGTCGTAGCGCTTCAGCCCATACTGCTCTAGCAGCGTGTTGACGCGGGCTTGAAGATCACCTGGCTCCGCTTGGCCTGGAGGGAGCTCTTCCCAGAGGAGAGGCCGAAGCTCCATGTCTCTCGAAGCGGCGGCTGGGGAGCTGTTCACCCGCTCGGTGACAGCCTTTGTGATACGGCGCTCCGCTCCGCAATCCCCCGGCGAGGAGATGAACACGTTGAGGACATGCTTCCGCTGGGGCCGTGAAGTTGCCGGCTCGGTCAGCGTCGGAAGCGGAGATGCTTCGGTCATGTGTGTCCCACCCCACCACGCACGTTAGCAGCCAGTCCTGCCAGGTCCGAACCACGGGAGCGGCAGAAGGTGCGGGGTAGGACGGGATGAAGAGCGAGGATGTCCTTCCGGGCGCCATCCGTGCGGGCCAGGGAGCTCCTGGTCCGGCGCAGGTCATCCCCCTGTGTCAGGGATGGTGTCGCCTCGACCTCCTGCGCCCATTGAGGCTCAGGGCCGGGACGCGCGGTCCAGGATGGGCACGAGCACCGCGGCCAGGTCACCCATCACGTTGGTGAACCCCGTGACGTAGCGGTCTGTCGCGGGCACATAGAGCATGAAGCTCTGGTAGCCCGCCGTGGTGCCCAGGTGTCCGACGGCGACAGTCCCCTGGGACTCCAGCCGCATCACGCCGAGCCCGTATCCGACCAGGCGGGACTCGGGCTCGGGTGCCGGTTGAAACGAAAGCATGGCGTCCAGGGTGTCCGCGCGCTCGAACAGCGCACCAGCGCGGAGCTGTTTCCAGAAGGAAGCGAGGTCGAAGACCGTGGTCACGAGGGCGTGACCGCCGGAGGCCCCGGCCATCGAAGGGTCGACGTCGGTGAAGTCCATCAGCTCGTCGTCGAACGGGACGTACCCCCGCGCGCAAGACGCCTGGCAGTCCGTGTTTCCCGGCTCGGGCAGACGCGTGTGCGAGAGCCCGGCCCGCGCGATGACCCGCTCGCGGACGACCTCGCGCCAGCTGCGACCTTCCGCGGCCGAGAGGACTTCGCCGAGGAGCACGTAGTTGGTGTTCGAGTAGCCGTACGACGCTCCGGGAGCGAAGACCGGCGGCTGCGCTTCGACGATGCCGAGAATCTCGTCGAGCGTCCAGACGTGCTCCGGGTTGGACAAGATGGCCTGGGTGGTCTCGTCCGTGACCCACTCCGGGATGCCCGACCGATGACTGAGCAGCATGGCCAGGGTGATGGACTCTGCATTCGCGATATGGGCCGTCACACTCGCCGGCAGCCGCTCCGTCAGGGTGTCGTCCAGCGCGAGCACGCGCCGCTCGACGGACTGCAGCACGGCGGTGGCGACGAAAGTCTTCAGGATGCTGCCGGCGCGAAAGGAGTCCTGCGCGGACATGGGCACCTTCCGCTCGACATCACTGAGGCCGGCCGCTCCTGACCAGGACTGGCCATTGCGCGAGGAGACGACCAGGGCGACGCCGGGAGTCACGCCCCTGGCGACGACATCATCGAGCGTGGCCTGCAGGTCGGCGTGCAGCGACGACGTGGGTTCGTCGTCGTCACTGCACCCGCTGACTGCTCCGACCATCCCGAGGAGCAGGACGAGGGAAAACACCGCGCGCCCCAGAGACGGACGCCGTGTCCTGCTGGCGCCCTCCGTATGAGGACGAGCCTTCGACCGTCGCGCGAGCAAACCCTCACGCGAAGCATTTTGTCTGACTTCGAGACTCCGAGCATTGACGATGGACATGCCAATGCAACACCGTCTACGAGCGTGCGCGTCACCCGCTCGACGCGGAAACGTTGGAGGGCTCTCCTCCATGTCGCTCGTGGCCCGATGAGCGGCCCAGGCCCACCAACAACCCGATGCCGCACCACGCGCCAAGGATGGGGCTGACTC
This sequence comes from Pyxidicoccus caerfyrddinensis, assembly GCF_010894405.1. GTDB lineage: Bacteria > Myxococcota > Myxococcia > Myxococcales > Myxococcaceae > Myxococcus > Myxococcus caerfyrddinensis. Next base: position 203,382 of record NZ_JAAIYA010000023.1, on the reverse strand, counting down.
CCATGCCCACGAGCGGGACGGGGAAGGCTCCGAGACAGGGCGCCAGCGCGGAGAGCGCGAGGTAGACGGTGAGCCCCATCGCCGCCGCACGGGAGGCACCAGCCGCTGCCAGCGGCGACAGGACCGCGCCGGCCAGCGTCAGCACCGCCAGCAGCGCCAGGGCCGGAGACGTCTCCAGGGCCAGGCCGATGATGCCCTCGACCTCGGGCACGGGCTGCAACGGGTCCGGACGGAAGACTGCCATCACCGCCGCCGCCACGGGGATGACCGCCGCCATGAACCTGAAGGACGGGGGCAACGGGTGGGCGAGCAGCACCGCGATGACGGCGCCAGCCAGCGCCACCGCCTGCGAGGCATCGGGCTGGAGCGCCAGGATGATGGCAATCACCGGCGCCGCGAGCCACAGCGGACGCCGTCGTTCGGCCGCGCACGTCCACGCAACGAGCGTCATCGGCAGCAACAGCTCAGCGGCGTTGAGCCTCACAGGGCCGAAGCCAATCCAGCGGTGCACGCCCGAGAGCCCACCACTGAGGAGCGTGGCCGCCATCGCCGCCGCGGCCAACGGCAGGATGACCCGTGCCGCGCGCTGTGTGGTGGTCCTGGCGAGCACCGTGGCCAGGAGGGCGCCGACAATCCAGGCGCCAGCGTTGCGCGCCCACAGGGCTGCCGGAACGGCATGACCGGCGGCCACGATGCAGCCGACGAGGACCGCGCCGCCCGAGGCGGCTGCGAACAGGACAGCCGCCCGGCCCGGCGAGGTTCTCGGCGGGTCGTTCGTCATCGACGTCTTCAAGGGGCTCACGCGCGGGACTTCTACCGCGTGCGGACGAAGCTGCCAAAGGGCGTGTTCCTGCGCGTCACCCCAATCAATCCGCTCATGAAGCTGCCCCGCGAAAACGGGTTGGCTTCACCGCGCATTCGGGCACCCGGTAGACCGCAACGCTATTTCTTGCAGGTCGTCACCGGATCGACCTTGGCCACGTCGGCGCCCCACAGGCAGACGACGCGGTCCAGGGCCAGGCCGCTGCGGGAGTTGCTGAAGAAGACGATGCCGTCGCCAGATTGCGGACGCATCAAGAATTTGGCGCGGAAGCCGGCCTGGTTGCGTCCATCGTGACCGACGGCGGTGCTGCCGTCGCCGAGGCGTTCGATGAAGTGGCCCAGGCCGTAGACCGCCTCATCGGGCGCGCGCGGCGTGCTCAGCTCCGCGGGTGTATACAGCTGGGCCAGTTGCGCCTGGGTCAGTGGATGCGCGCCGGCGGTGTTCGCCATGCCGGCAATCATCCAGCGGGCGAAGTCGTGGACGGTGGTGGTCAGGGTCGAAGGCGCCTGCTCGACGTAGAAACGCATCGGCACCGACTTGCCATCGTCGCCGTGTCCCTGAGCTGCGCCGGCCAGCACCTCCGGCGTCATGGCGACGCTGCTGTGTTTCATGCCCAGCGGCCGGAACACCAGCTCGCGCGCCAGGTCCGAGTACTTGCGCTGCGTGGTCCGCTCGATGGCCAGCTGCATCAGGGTGTAGCCGCCGCCGGAGTACTGGAATTTCGCGCCGACCGGCGCGAACAGTTCCACCGCGCCGCGTCCGTTGGTCTTGCCGGCCAGCGACTCCTCCAGGCTCGGCAGCTCCTTGAACTCGAGCCAGCCCTGATACCCGCCCAAGGTCGTGCCCGCGGTGTGCGACAGCAGGCGGCGGATCGTGATGAGGCGATGGTCGAACTCGTTCTGCGCCAGCGGCCACGGCGACAGCACCTCGGCCACCGGCTTATCCAACTGCACGCGCCCCTGCTCGGCCAGACGCATCGTCACCCAACTGGCGATCGGCTTGGACAGCGAGGCCGCGACGAACACCGTGTCGGGCGTCACCGGCACCTTGCCCGCGTGGTCCGCGTAGCCGAAGCCCTTGGCGTAGACCAGCTTGCCGCCGACAATCAGCCCCACGGCCACGCCTTGGATACGGGCTTCTTTCATGATGGCCGGCACTTCGCGCTCGATGACCTGGGAGAACGGCGGCGGCGCGACAGAGGGGGCGCGCGCGGCCGCGGCGGCGGGCACGGTGAGCGCCATCGCGGCAGTCAACGCCAGCGCGGAGAGCGCTCTGGCCGCGGAGGCGGGTGTCGGGCCGTGGAAGAAGTGTCTGGAGGTCATGGCGTCCTGGCCGGGCTGGAGTTCGTGGATGCGACGCGGGATTTCCAGAGCCCCTACGATGCGCGGCTCACACGATTGCGGAGCAGGACGTCCGCAGCGGCTCGATTTCCGGCCGCCGGGACAGGACGGCGCGAGTGCGGCGGGGAGACGGCCGAAGCCGACGCGAGCTCCCCAAGCGGGGGCAGAGCCGAAGCCACCGTGGAGGAACTCCGGCTGGCCCTGCTGGAGTGGGCTCACCGATACAACGAGCACTGGCTGTTGGAGCGCCACAACTTCCTCTCGCCGAGTCAGGCCCGGCGGGAGCTGAGGCAGAAGCAAGCGGCCTGATTACGACCAACCTGGTGTCTCAACAATCCGGTGCGGTACAGAAGAAGCAGTCGCTACCGCGGATCGCGATCCACTCCCGCTGCTCGCCTTGGCGGGCGTACGCTGGCGGTCAGGTCAAGCTGACATCGCACGTTTGTGCTTGGCAAAAGCCGAATCCATGGCCCAGTCCTCCTCTGATGCTGATGCCTTGCAAATGGTCGCCAATATCCGCGCGGAGTGGGCGAACGACAACAACGCATAGAGCGAATGGGAGGCCTGTTGAGGGTGAGGGCTGGTGCACAGGGGCCGAGGAGCCCCCTGTGCCAGCGGAGTTGTCGCCCGGACCGCGAGGCCGGCGGAAGCACCCAGGGCTTCGCCGGGACGCGGTTCAGGGCGCTTCAGGCTGTTTCACGCGCCAGCTCAGCCGGACGCGGGTGCCTCGGGGTTCCAGGGTGTCGATGGATAGCGCCCACTCGAAGCGCCGAGCCAGCCGTTCCACCAGTGACAGGCCGATGCCATGGCTCTCGCTCCCTGGCTCGGCGCGGCCGAAGCCGGCCCCCGTGTCGGAGAGGGTCCACGCCGAGGGCTCGATGGCGATGACGATGCGCCCCTCATCCGTGTAGGCGAGCGCGTTCTTGAGGAGGTTGCCCATCATCACCCTGGCGACGGAAGCGGGGATGGGTGCGTGGACCTCACCGGCGGACTCGATGACGAGCTCGATGCCGTCACTCCGCCGGAGGTGCCCGTAAGCTGCGAGCAGCTCTCGCGAGACACGGTGCAGGTCGCAGCGCTCCTCGGAGCGGCGCTCCCGGGCCAGCCAGAGGATGCCCTCCGTCAGCAGGCCCATCTGGCTCACGGCCCGGCGCAGACGGTCGAACGTCTCCGCGTCTCGTGGCGGGTCGAGCTCCAGGATTTCCACCGCGCCCTGGGCCACGGCCAGCGGCGTGCGCAGCTCGTGACTGGCGTCGCGGTTGAACCGCTGCTCACGCTCCAGCTGCTCCTGGATGCGCGCGTTCCGCGCGTGCAGCGCGTCCACCAGCGCGCGGACCTCGGCCACTCCACCGTCATCCTCGGGAGGCGGAGCCCCCTCGGCCCGTGTCCACTCCACCACCCGCTCCAGCGGCCGGACGAGCCTTCGGGCGACGAGGCGGGCGAGAAGCGCGGCGGCCAGCAGCGCCAACAGGGCACTGGCGAGGAGCAGTCCGGCGGTCCGCTTCAGGTGGTCCGTCGTGCTCGTCAGGCGCGTCACGTCGAACGCGAAGTACCGGCTGTCTCCGCCAATGCCGGGGCGCACCGCGACGTGGAAGTGTCCGTGGCCCCCGGAGGGCACCTCGTACTCGCCCGGGAGCAGCTCGGGGCGAAGCCGCTCTCCGAGCCAGGGCGGCAGCGCGGAGTGCCCGTCATACAGGGTGATTCCGGGGAAGTGTCCCGGCTCGAGCCGGTCCGCCTCCGCTGCCACGATGCGGTTGAAGATGACGTCCTCGAGGTCGTAGCTGAAGAGCGTGAAGAACCCGCCCATCAGCACCAGTGCGAACGCCGCGGACAGCCCCATGGCGCGCCGGAGCATGACGCGCAGCGACCTGGCCCTAGCGCGCATCCAGGAGGTACCCCTCGTTGCGCCGGGTGGTGATGGCATTGTCGAGCCCCAGCCCGGCGAGCGCCTTGCGCAGGGCATAGACGTGGGTGCGCAGCGCGCTGGACTCGGGGGCGTTGTCCCCCCAGAGCCGCTCCGCCAGCGTCGCCGCGGGAACGGCTTCGGGGGCGGCCTCCATCAGCAGCCGCAGGATGAGGGCCTCGGTGCGGTTGAGCCGGACGGTGCGCCCACCCCAGCGCGTCTGCCCGCTCTCCGGCTCCAGCGTGAGCCCGCCCAGCGTCAGCTTCCGCCCGCTCGGAGGGACGGGCCGGCGTGCCAGGGCCTCCAGGCGCCAGCGCAGCTCCCGGAGCGAGAAGGGCTTGACGAGGTAGTCGTCCGCGCCCGCCTGGAAGCCCTCTTCCTTGTCCTCGAGTGTGTCCCGGGCGGTCAGCATCAGGATGGGGACGAGCCGGGGCGCGGCCTGCCGGTAGCGCTCACACACCTCGAGGCCGCTCATGCCGGGCAGCATCAGGTCCAGCACGATGACGTCGTACGGGTTGGCCAGCGCCAGCGCGAGCCCCTCGGGTCCGGTGCCCGCGAAGTCCAGCAGGAAGTCCGGCTCCAGGAATCGCGCGATGTTGGCCTGGAGGTCTCGGTTGTCCTCGATGACGAGCACGCGCATGGGAGTGACCGGGATGCTACCCGCAGTCACGTCAAACGGATGTCAGCTGGGGAGTGACGCCCGGCTGACCCTCGCTCCCGCAGGCTCCGGGACCTCTCTCACTGGAGGAGTCCCGTCATGAAGCGCTCGCTGTTGCTGGGTCTGATGTTCCTGGCCACCTCCGTGGCCCATGCCTCGAGCCCCGCGGTCCCCATGGAGGTCCACGCGGAGGATGGACAACGCATTCCCGTGCTGGTGCTGGAGCCGGAAGGAGGCGCGGCGAATCCGCCCGTGGCCGTCCTGCTGCACGGACTCACCCGGAGCAAGGAGGACTGGCTGTCCGATGCGGAGCCGACCTTCGGTGGCGCCCTGACGGAGCAGCTGCGGAGTGCCGGCTACCGGGTCTACCTCATGGACGCGAGGCGGCACGGCGCGCGGGCGACTCCCGACGCTCGGCCCGGAGCCCTCGCGAAGCGAGCGCACGCCGGTGAGCCCGCTCCCTATCAGGCGATGATTGTCGACACCGTGCGCGATGCCCAGGCGCTCCTCACGAAGGTGCTCGCCACCCGCAAGAAGCCGCCGAGGGTGCTCGTCGCCGGCTACAGCATGGGCGCCCAGGTGGGCCTCCTGCTGGCCTCGCGCGAGCCTCGCGTCACCCATCTGGTGACGATGGTGCCACCGCACGTCGACCCCGTGCTGGGCGACGCCGCACCGGTGAACCGGATGGACGGGATTCATCAGGCCTGGCTGCTGTTGACCGCGAACCGCGATCCATTCTCCACCGAGGAGAACACCCAGAAGCTGTTCGAAGCCGCGCCCTCCAAGCGCAAGACGCGCCGGACCTTCGACAGCGGGCACGCGCTGCCGCGCGAGTACCTGGACGAGGTCCGCCGCTGGTTGAGATAGGGCGTCACTCCATCAGTCGTGCCGGAGCGCGATGATGGGGTCGATGCGGGTCGCCCGGTACGCGGGCAGGAGGCTGGCCAGGAGGGCTACGCCTCCCAGCACCGCCACCACGCCCACGTACGTGAGCGGGTCGGTGCGCTCCACGCCGGAGAGCAGGCTGCCCAGCATCCGGCTCGTGACGAAGGCAAGGCCCACGCCCAGCCCAGACCCCGGCGTAGAAGCGCAGGTTGCTGTCGAGGATGGCGTCGCGCCGCGCGTCCGCGAGCCGCATGACCCAGCCGCCCGATGCGGAGTGGGTGGTGTCGAGAAATACTGTGTTGCACCTGTAACATGACGCAAAAAAGATGCTTCGGCCGTGCCTGCCCCGCCGGGGACGCTGCGACGGCAGTCGGCGGGTCGCCCCAATCGAGTTCAAGACCCGCCGCACACCCGCGGGTAGCGTGAGCCTCTGACGGGTACCTACGTCACCCGCACGCTCGAGAGGTGCCGGGCCCCCTGTGCCAGGGATGTTGTCGCCTCGGCTGACGGGCCGGGGCGACGGCCCGGGCGAGGGCGCCACCGGCCTCCACGTGCCCGGCGACGGCCACGTGTACGTGGTGGACACGGCGCGAGGGCTGCTCGTGCTGAGCGAGCCGCCAGCGCCGTGAGCGGCATTGCGAGCGAGAGCCGTCCCATTGCCTTCAGGGCCTGCCCGCGTAGACTGCCCGCGCGCGACGCGGGTGGACGGGCCGGCACGCACGTCCTGCAATGGGGGGAATGATGACGCGCATGTTCTGTGCGGCCGTGCTGCTCTGTCTTTCGGCGGGTGGGGCCCTGGCCCAGGAGGCGGCTCCGAGCGAACCGGGTGCCGACGAGGCCTCGAGGGAGTCCCGGTTGAGGGAAGGTATCCGGCCGGAGCTGGGCCTCCAGCTGAGCTACGCCTTCACGAACGACATCGAAGGCGGTGAGCACAGCGGGCCGGGAGCCCGGGTCCAGCTGCTCGCCCGGTTCAATTCGTATATCGCCGCGGGTCCGGAGCTGGCCTTCTACCTCGACGCCGGCTCCGAGCGAATCGTCCGCTTCGACCCTTCCCATGGCGATACCTACAGCACCAGCAAGGGCCCCCTCCTACAGCTCGCGGGGGTGCTGCGCGTGGGCTTCGACAAGGGCGTCATCCGACCCGCCTTCCTCGTGGGACCAGCCGCTGCCATGGGCAGCTCCAGCACAGACCTCTTCTACTTCCTGGGAGCACAATTGACCTTCATGCTGGGCCGGGTGCCGCTGTCGCTCGACGCGCGCATCTACCGTCCCGTCACGGGTTCACTGACGGGCTATCCGAACTCCCAATCCCTGGGACTGGGCACGCGCATCTCGTGGTGACCTACCCTCGTTTCCGGTACCAGGTGTCCGCCGCTACAACCCACGGCGATGCCTGGGGTGCCTCGTACTCGAGGATGAGCTCCGGGGTCAGGAGTGAGCCGGAATTGTAGAAGTCCACCAGGTTGCCTGGCTGCGCCGCGGCGTTCTCTCAGAGGCGCAGCCATGAACCTGCGCTACCGTGGCGTCCATGCGCCGAGCCCTGGTCCTCACCACCGCGCTGCTCATGGGTACGTCGTTCATCCCTTCGACGGTCAGCGCCGGGGATGACGGCGCACCTCCCAAGGTGGAGACGCCAGACGAATCACGTCCGGTAGCCCGGGACTATTCGGCGGAGGAGGTGCTCCAGGTCTGGGCACGGCGCTCCGGTGGCACCTGTGGGGTCGGGGACCCCTGGAGTGAGTTCTCGGCCCAGCGGCACTCGCCGGCGACCCTCGCCGTGCTGCGCAAGCTCGCCGAGGAGCCCAGGACGCGGGAACCGGCCTTGAGCGCGCTGTTCTACAGCACGGACGCGAGTCTCTTTCCCCTCCTGAAGCGGCTCGTCGCGAGCAACGACCTGAGGGACGACGAGGTCCGTCTGCTCGCGCACCTGCTCATGATGTCCCGGTCCCCCCAGGGCCCCGCCCTGGCACAAGCCCAGTGGGGCCGGAGCCCGCGATGGACCGAGGAGCTGCTCGACTACGCCTCGGATGGAGTGTGGAAGCCCGGGCGCGAGCGGATCGAATCCATCCTCCAGGACTCCGGCCAGTCCTCCGCGATGCGGGCCACCGCCTTCCGTGCGCTGGTGGCGAGCGGGGAGGTCCCCGAGGAGACGCTCATCGAACGGGGCTTCGCGGCCCCGGAGCCGGGCATCCGAGCCATGGCCGTCTCCCTGGCGGCGAAATACCCCGGGCGGCTCGAGCAGCTCGTGGCCGCGCTTCGGGAGCCCGACGAGCGCGTGCGGTTCACGGCGGCGACCGCGTTGCACTACACCATCCTGGACGGGGGTGAGCCCTCCGGCTCGAACGTCCACCCGCACTCCGAACCCATCGCGACCGCCTACGCGCGGCTGACCGCCATGGCCGAGCGCCCCGAGAGCCCCCTACGGGACTCGATAGAGCTGCTCTTCCTCCTGGCCCACCATGCCGAGCGTCACGGTGACTTCACGCGCGCCGAGCGCTTCTATCGCGAGGCGGCGGCGCTGCCCCGCTCCGCCGATGGCATCGTCGCCAGTCAGGGCCAGGTGCTCTTCCACCTCGCCCGGCTGTTGATGCACCTCGGCCGTCCGGAGGAAGCGGCCCCCTTCCTGCTGCGGCTCGAGCAGCTGGGAGACGACAGCATCGGCGCACCCGACGTCCCCTACATGTTCGACTTCAACGGCGATGCCGCGCAGCTCGCCCACCGCGTGAGAGAGGAGCTGCGAGCGCCGCTCCGACTCTCGGTGGAGCCCCTGAAGCAGGACTCCAGCTTCCGCATCACCCTGCGCAACGTGAGCCAGGAGGTGCAGTACCTGCGTCTGTATGAGGAGCCGCCCCGGAAGGCCCCGGGCCCCGGCCCCGTGTTGATGTTGTCCGTCGCCGGGGCGGAGCCGCGAAAGCCCCTCCCGGGCCTGGTCCTGATGCTGCTCGACGGAAGGTCGGATTCCTCCACCTATCCCGAGCGCAACGACCCGAGCCGGGAGCACGCGCTGAAGCCGGGACAGGCGTGGACCTTCACGGGGCGGTACGACCCTCTCAAGGTCCGCCAGGGCCAGGCGCGGCTGGACGCCCTCGTGGAAGTGGAATCCCGGGGTGAGCGGGGCGGACTCTTCAAGGAGCGCCTGCAGGCGGTGACCCGCGTGAGCGTGCGGTGAGGTCACGGCGAGGCTCGCCGGACCCACCGCTCACTTCTTGTGGAGGAGAAGCACACGCAGGAGCCGGTCGCGTCCACGCGCCGGCGGCAATCCTCCTTCCCGGTTGAGGGAATGGACAGGCCAGCTCCGTTCCCTTCGTGCGTCCTGGGCTTTCCGGGCGGAATCGAAAGGGAATTGTGATGAGGAGAGCTCCACCTGCCGTCCGGGCGATCCTGATGGCCGTCCTTGTCCTGAGCCTCACCGCCTGTGAGAGCAGCACCCGGGACACCTCCGCGCCCGGTGAAGATGCGTCCCTGGGCTCACGGACCTTCGCGCTGCCGGACGCGCTGCAGGAGTATGCCCAGCAGTGCGACCAGGCCATCGGCGTCACCGTGCCCGACTTCAGCTGTGAGAACGGCACCATCGTCCCGACGAAACACCACGTGGCTGGGAAGTGCGACCAGCCCAACCGGCTGAACCGCGAATGTGACCCGAACAGCCGCTTCCAGGTGCTGTCCAACACGACGACCGCGTTCGTCGTGGCCCACTGCCGGAAGCGGGGACTTGGCGCGGGCCGCTACGGCGACATCGCGGTCATCCAGTACAACAAGAAGAACGGCGCAACATGCTTCTACCAGGCACTCGGCGACCTCGACGGCAACGTCAAGGCGCCCTCCCAGGGGACGGCGGCCTGGACCTGGCTTCCGCCCTCGCAGACCGCGAACATCAACTGCGCGGGTTGCCATGACAACGGGCCCTTGATCCGCTCGCCATACCTGACCCAGGTCACCGGCGCCAACGCACTCCCTGGCAAGGGCGACTACACCTTCAACAGCAAGCAGCCCTACCGCTTCATCGGCGCGGATTTCGCGTCGTGGAAGGCCTACAAGGTCGAGGTCGCCGGCAATCCATGCCTCGGCTGCCACCGCATGGCGACGAACCACACGAACGGGACGCGGGGAACCGCCCTGGACCTGGGCATCCGCGCGACCGCCGTCTCGGAAGACGCCAAGAACCCCCACTCCCCGGACTCCCCCATCTGGATGATGCCGGGCCAGGTGAGCTTCAGCCAGGCCAGCGCGGATGCCGCCGCGGCCATCAAGGCCTGTGCGCTGCGGAAGAACGAAGTTCCCCTGCCCGACTCAGCGAGCTGCCGCATCACCCAGTTCTCGGGCGTCAGGCCTCTCCTCGGCCCCGGCAACTTCACCGCTGCGTGGGCGCCCTCCACTCACTCGGAGATCGAGCTGATTGGCGCGACCTTCGAGGACTACCAGGAGAAGGACTCACAGCTTCGGGGACTGGGCTGGCGGCTGCGGACGCTGCAGCCCTTCGTCGTGGACGGGCAGCTCCTCTACAACGCCGTCTGGAAGGAGGGCACGGAGGGCGAGCTCCCGCTCTACGGCGCGAGCCCCGAGGACTTCCGTGCCCGGCATGACGGGCTCTCCGCGCAGGGCTGGCGGCTGAAGCTCCTGCAGCCCTATGTGCTGGAGGGGCGGGTCCTCTACACGGCGGTGTGGCAGCCAAGCTCCGAGGCCGAGGTCCTGCTCACCGGAGTGAGCCCCGGGGACTTCCGCGCCCGTCACGACGCGCTCTCCACGCAGGGGTGGCGGCTGAAGCTCCTGCAACCCTACGTGGTGGACGGCCAGGTCCTCTACACGGCGGTGTGGCGGCCGAGCACCGAGCCGGAGCTCCTGCTCGACGGTGCCAGCCCCGCGGACTTCCGCGCCCGCTATGACGCGCTCAGGCGGGAGGGCTGGAGGCTGAAGCTGCTGGAGCCCTACGTGGTGCGAGGGCTTGTCTCCTATACGGCCGTCTTGCGGCAGGACACCACGGACGAGCTCCAGGTCTACGACCTGAACTCCGAGGACTTCTCCGACCGTCACGACGAGCTGTGGGAGCAGGGCTGGCGCCTGAAGTTCGTGCGCGCCTGGTGATTCAGGGTTCCCAGCTCGTCGCCTGACGCAGCCTCGAAATCCGGCCCCTCCGTGCACTCCGCGCGGAGGGGCTTTTTTATTTCCGGACCGGTGGGATGGGAAATTGGCGTGGAATCCCAATGGGTTGGGCGGGCGGCGAAAATAAATCACCGGAGTGTCGATCTCCCCGGGCCCTGTTCGTCGCCGTGTTGAAGGCAGCAATCACACAGGAGCCCCGACCATGCTCAAGAAGCTCGGAATCGCCGCCGCCATCCTCGTCGCCGCCCTGGTCGTCTTCGTCGCCACGCGCCCGGACCGCTTCCACGTCGAGCGGAGCGTCCAGCTCAGTGCGCCCGCGGATGCCACGTTCGCGCTCATCAACGAGCTCCGTCAGTGGCAGCAGTGGTCGCCCTACGAGAAGCTCGACCCGAACCTGGCGAGGACCTTCGAGGGCCCCGCCTCGGGCCCCGGCGCCGTCTACGCGTACAAGGGGAACCGCAACATCGGCGAGGGCCGGATGACCATCCTGGAGAGCCGGCCCGGAGAGCTCGTCTCCATCAAGCTCGAGTTCATCGAGCCCTTCCCGGCCACGAACCAGGCGAACTTCAAGCTCGAGGCGAACGAGAAGGGCACTCGCGTCACCTGGAGCATGGAGGGGCCAAACACGCTGATGGGCAAGGTGATGTCGCCCTTCATGGACGGGTTCATCGGCAAGAGCATGGAGCAGGGCCTCGCCGACCTCGATATCGCCGCGCAGGCCGAGGCGAAGAAGCGTCAGCAGACGGCACAGACGGAGTAGGTCAGCCCACCGCCGAGCAAGAGGGCCCCCATTCCGCCCATACTTCACAGTATCGGACACGACCCGCGGGGCGCCGGGTTCGCCCGGGTCGGCAAGACTTAACCTGCGCCTCCTTTCACAACCCGGCGCAGTGGGGCCGCCCCTTGGGGCCACGCCTCGCGGAGTGAGGTTGTGAAAGGAAATCTCAAGGAGAGGTATTCATGGCACACGACAAGCTGGTTACCTGCCTGTGGTACGACAAAGGCGAGGCCCGCAAGGCCGCCGAATTCTACGCTTCCGTCTTCCCCGACAGCAAAGTCGGTCCGGCCCATGACGCGACGTCCGACTTCCCAGGCGGGAAGAAAGGCGAGGAGCTGACGGTGGACTTCACCGTGCTCGGCCGGCCATTCGTCGGGCTCAATGGCGGCCCCAATTTCAAGGCCAATGAATCGGTCAGCCAGATGGTCATCACCGAGGACCAGGCAGAGACCGATCGCTACTGGAACGCGATCGTCGGCAATGGCGGCCAGGAAAGCGAATGCGGCTGGTGCAAGGACAAGTGGGGCTTCTCGTGGCAGATCACGCCGCGCGTGCTCCTCGAAGCCATGGGCAATCCGGACAAGGCGGCCGCCAAGCGCGTGTTTGAAGCGATGATGACGATGAAGAAGATCGACGTCGCCAAGATCAAGGCAGCGCTCAAAGGCTAGACGGTCAACGCGTAAGCCTCCCCGCACCTGATGCGCCTCGCCCTCCTCTTCACTGGGCGGGCGCGGCTCTCCTACCTACGCCGTCTTCGAGGCGCTGGTGACGCGGCTGCGCCGCCGCGCCGTGTAACGCCGTAGCGACGTTGCAGGTGCAATAAAGAAGGAACTTCGCCGTTCAGCTCCGTGCGCCGAAAATGTGGGATGCGCCGCGATGGAGCGGCTCTTCCGTGCATGGGCGCTCGCGCGCGAAGTACCTACTTCCGGAGATTGAATGAAGCGGTCAGAAGCCGTTGGCGTGTTCAAGGGTGCAGGGTGGCTCGTTGTTGCCGTGTTGCTTCAGTCCTGCGGGGACACCGCCCTCGCGGAGTCCTCGGGGGCGGAGCCTCCCGCGCGGGCCGTGGGCGCGCTGGAGGCGGTAGCGGACTCGGAGGACATCCTCACCCGACTCCAGTCCATCCCCGGGCTCACCGTCCTCGACGAGCGGCCCTCGCCCTACGCGGGCACGCGCTTCTTCCGGATGGTGTTCGAGCAGCCCGCGGACCACCGGCGTCCCCTGGGTGAGCGCTTCCAGCTCCGGGTGAATCTGCTGCACCGCTCGGTGGACGCGCCCATGGTGCTCTACGGGGGCGGCTATGGCCTGGGGGACAACCCGTCGCGGGCCGAGCCCACCGCGCTGCTCGGCGCCAACCAGCTCTCGCTGGAGCACCGCTTCTTCGGCACCTCGCGACCGGCCTCGAATGACTGGAAGCTGCTCGACATCCGGCAGGCCGCGGGCGACTACCACCGCATCGTCGAGGCCTTCAAGCCGCTGTACTCCGGGCGCTGGCTGAACACCGGCGGCAGCAAGGGCGGCATGGCGGCCGTGTACCACCGCTACTTCTACCCGGACGACGTGGACGTCACCGTGCCGTACGTCGCGCCCAACAGCCACGGGCTGGATGACGGGCGCTACGCCCGCTTCGTCGAGCAGGTGGGGGACGCCGACTGCCGCGCGAAGCTCCAGGCCTTCCAGCAGGCCGTGCTGTTGCACCGCGCGGAGATGATGCCCTTCATGGAGGAGCTGGTGGTCCTCGGGGGCACGGACTTCCACGTGATTGGCGGAAGGGACCGCGCCCTGGAGTTCGCCGTCGTCGAGGCGTCCTTCTACTTCTGGCAATACTGGGGCACGCCCTACTGCGAGGACGTCCCCGCGCCCGACGCGCCGGCGGCGGAGCTCTTCGGCTTCCTGGACGGCATCGTCGCCATCGCCTTCACCTACGGCGACGTGTGGCTCGACTACTACGCGGCCTACTATTACCAGGCCGCGACGGAGCTGGGCTTCACGCGCTTCTCCACGCGGCACCTGCACGGGCTGCTGCGCTACCCGGGCGAGGACGAGCCCCGCGCGTACCTGTCCTTCCCGGTGAGGGAGCGGTTCGACCACGACCTCATGCACCGCGTGGAGCACTGGGTGCGCAGCCAGGGGGAGCGGATGCTCTTCATCTACGGAGAGAATGACCCCTGGTCCTCCGGCGCTTTCTCCGTGCGCGAGCGCAATGACTCCTTCCGCTTCATCGTCCCGGGTGGCGAGCACGGCTCGCGCATCAGCCGCCTGCCCGAGCCCGAGCGCACCCAGGCCGTGGAGCACCTCTACCGGTGGATGGGGCTGGACGTGTCGGCCGCGGGGGCTCGCGCGCTGACGCTCGAGGCCGAGCTGGACGCGGAGCGCAGCATGGAGCCGCGCTTCCGTCTGTAGCCCTGAAACACGAGGACACCGCTTCCACCCGCTGTGGCCGGGCGGGGGCGGTGTCCCCGGACTTCTCTCGCGAGGGGCCCTGGCCTCAGCCGCCGTGCGGGCTTTCATCCATCATCCTGAACAGCCCCTGCTGGATGGTTCGCAACGAGGGCATCAGGCTCCGAGGATCCCGGTCCAGGACCCACAGGAGATTCCGGAGCTGCTCCTCGATGGCGGGCCGAGGGGCATGCGTCTCCGTGAGCAGCCACAGCAGATCCCAGGCGGTCATCGCGGTGTATGGGTTTTCGAGTCCCAGGGTCTGGATGCAAGCTCGCAGCGTCTTCTCGTACAGAGCCCGGGCCCGAGGGGACTCTCCTTGCTGTTGCATCACTTCCGCCAGATTGTGCATGACCGTGAGCGTCTCGAGATGCTCCGCACCGTGCACCCGCTGATTCACTTCCAGCAGCCGCTCGTACATCTCCCGCGCGCGCTGAATGTGGCCCTGTTTGCGGTAGACGACAGCCAGATAGTTCATCGCCGTGATCGTCTGAGGGTGCTCCGGGCCTCGTGCCCGGACGATGGCTGGGACGGTCTGTTCCAGCATCTCGGCGGCCTCGCGCAGTTGTTCCTGCTCGGAGAGGAGTCTGGCCAACAGGGTTGTGGCTACCAGGGTCTCTGGGTGCTCCGCTCCGAGCGTGTCTCGGAGGCTCTTCACCTCCCGCTCGCGGAGGCTCCGCGCCTCGGAGAACTCTCCCAAGCTCTCCAACGACATGGCGAGCGTGGCCAGAAGGGCCACGGAGATGGGATGCCCTTCTCCGAGTCTCCTGGTGCTCAGCTCCAGGCCCCGCTGGGCGAGGGGACGCGCCGAGGAAGGCTCACCCTGATAGCAGAGCGTCACCGCCAGGTTGTTCATTTCGATGAGCGACGTGGGGTGGTCCTCTCCCAGGGTTCGTGTGAGGGTCTCGTGCACCTCCTCCTTGTGCTTCCGGGATGCCGCGAGGTTCCCCAGGTCGTGGAGAACAGTGGCGAGGTGGCTCATCGTGTTCAGGGTGTCGGGATGTTCTGAACCAAGCAGCCGGCGGCGCACCTCCAGGACTGTCTCAAGCAGCTCCCGGGAGCGGTGGAGTTCCCCCAGGGCCCGTAAGGTCACAGCGAGATTGGTGATCGCGCGCTGCGTGGCCGGATGCTCTTCGCCAAACAGCTTGAGGCGGCCCTCCACCACCTGTTCTTCCAGGGCCCGAGCCTCCTGGGCGTTGCCCTGCCTTTCGAGCACCGCCGCGAGGTTGCCTTTCGCAGAGAGAATCTTGTGGGAATCGTCTCCCTCGTTGCGGCGCAGGAGTTCCAGCACCTGCTCCAACAACGCCCGGGCCCGGGCCAGCTCATCGACGCGCAGGAGCGAGGCGGCCAGGTCGCTCATGGCCGAGACGGTTTGTGGGTGCTCCGGTCCCAGGGTGCGCCGCGCCGTCGCCAGGCCCTGCTCGCGAAGCGCAAGGGCTTCGCTCCACCGTCCTTCGTCCTGGAGCGCCACCGCGAGGTTGTGGAGTGCTGCCAGGGTTGTCGGGTGCTCGTCTCCGTGCGTGCGGCGGCGGAGCTCCACCACTTCTTCCTTCAGCTGCCGGGCACTCAAGACGTGTCCTCCTTCCTGGAGCACCTGGGCCAGCATCGAGGTGGCTGCGAGCGTCAGCTCGTGCTCCGGGCCCAGCGCCCCCTGTGCCCGTTCGCGAAGCCAATCGGTGTACTCGAACGCACCCTGGAGATCTCCCGTGGCGAGCAGGAACTCCCCGATGCTCAGTCCCAGCTTCACGAAGCTGGGCTCGTCACTCAGATGCTCTGCCTGGCTCAAGGTGTGGAAGACCCACGTCGCATGGGGCAGGTGCAGATCGATGAGCCCCCAGACTCGCGGCTCCTTGCCCAAGCCCGGCGGCAGGAGCTTCACGAATCCCTGGCAGACGCGCATTGCCTCCGCGATGGGAGCCGACGCCTGGCTGCGGAGGAAATCCGCGAGCACGCGGTGCATGCGTCCCAGCCAGTGCTTCTCCCGCCCGCTCAACCGCGTCACGAACGAGCGCGCTACCAGCGCGTTCCGTACCGCGGGCGGGAATCCCTCTGCATCCAGCGCCTTGAGTGTCTCGAAAAGGATGGGCGCGGGCGACAGCTGTGCGATGAGCCTCGCCGCCTCGCGTTCTCTCTCCGTGAGGCGCTGGTAGGAGAGGGTGAAGGCCTCGGTGATGCCTCGGAGCCGGCCCTCGGGCAGCTGCCCCCGGAGCGCATCCATCTGCTTGTCGAGTTCCGCCGCCGGGCGCACGTGCTCGGTGCGCCGCACCAACTCATCCACCGTGAGTCCTCCCAGGACCAGCACACGGTTGAGCAGCTCCAGTGCCAGGGGCAGGTTGCCCACCCAGTCCGCAATCCGCAGCCATGTCTCCTGAGCCACCCGGGTGTTCTCCAGGCCCTGATTCAGCAGGGAGACCGCGGCCTCGGGGGTCAGTGTGTCCACCGGGAGGAACTGCACGCCGGATTCTCCCAGCGAGACACGGCTTCGCGAGGTGACCAGCAGTGAGACCTTGCCGATCGCGGGGCAGTACCGGCGCAGCGGGTGGGGCGCCTTGCCTGGCTCCGGCTCCGGGACGTTGTCCACCACGAACAGCACAGGCTTCTGTGCTGGGAGCGCATGGAGTGCCTGCGCCAGCTCCTTGGCCACGTTGCGGCCCTGCTCGTGGAAGGTGCGCAGCTCCGGGACCCCTGGCCGGAAGGTGCGCAGGACCTCGTGGTGTTGCGCATCCAGCCGGGCCTCGCCCGCATCGGCGTCAATCCAGATGACGCCTCCCGGGAAGCGCGAGGCTCCCATGCGGTGGACATACTCCAGGGCGAGCCGTGTCTTCCCGAAGCCTCCGCCGCCCTCCAGGGCCACGGCGGGGGCGGTGTTCGTGCTGGCCTCGCCGCGCACCGTGGAGAGCATGAAGTCGAGCCGCCACAGCTCATCGGCCCGGCCCACGAACGCACTCCCGAGCGATGGCTCCAGGTCCAGGGGATAGAGGATTCTCCCGGCGAGCTGGCCCGGTGGAGGAACCGCGGACTCCTGCTGGAACTTCGAGCGAAGCTCCTCCAGGACGCCAGCGGCCTCGAGACGCTGGCCGAGACTCGTAGGGGACAGCTCCAGCCGCTCACGCACCAGGGTGACCAAGGCGCTGGTATTCCCGGCGGCAGGCCAATGGACCGTGCGCAGCGGTGGAGGCAGCCGCTCCAGCTCCTGCTGCGGGAGCCCCTCGGCGGGCAGAGCCAGCACCAGGGGCGAGAGCGCTGCCTCCACCTCCTTTCGGGGCGCTCCCGGTGGCAGCGCCAGTGCGGGGGCGAGCGCCATCCGTAGCTCCGCCAGGCAGTACCAGCGCTGGAAATAGAGCGCGTCAGCAAAGATGACCACGAGGTGCGAGGAGAGCAGGGCTTCCATCAAGGCAGCCGGGAAGCGCTCGCCCACGCTGAGCTCCACGCGGTCCAGGAACGCTGAAATCCCCACGCGGGTCAGCTCCGCATGCAACGCCTCCGCCGAGGCACTGCTCGTTGCCCGTGCATACGAAATGAACACCGAGGCGGTCATGGGATGGCGTGGGATATCCGCCTTCAGCGTGCTTCGTCAAAGGGGCCAGGAGCCATGTCTCCTGCCGCACCACCATGCGCCCTGGAAAGGTCGTAGCTGACGAAGAGCATCGGGCGAAGAGGTCTTCTACAACCAGCAGCGCATGCACTCGGCAATCGGCTACGCTGCGCCGGCCGGGTTCGAAAGGGCAGCGGCATCGTCAACCTGTCCACGAGAGCGGAGCACTCCCAGCTCTCGCCACTGCAAGCCGAGCACTCATGCGTCCCTGCTCTTTCGTCCGTGTCCTCCCCGTCGCGCCCCAGCCTGTCTGCTCCCAGGAGGTGGCCCTGTGAGCCGCGCCTTGGGGTGGATGTTGCTGGCGGTGGCGCTGGTGCTGTCACGCCCGGCCGAGGCCGCGCAGGAGCAGAAGGTCCGGGTGGCGGTGCTGCGCCCGGAGGGCCTCCAGGCGGAGGCGCTGCGCAAGGTGCTGGTGCAGGAGTTGGGCAAGAAGGGACGTGGGCGCGAGGTGCTGCCCGCACGGAAGGTGGATGCCCAGGTGCGGCGCATCCGGGGCGGGCCGAAGACGGATGACCAGCGGCAGACGCTGGCCGAGAAGCTCGGCGCGGATGCGCTGCTCACCGCCTCGGTGAAGGGGACGAAGCGCTGGGACGTGGAGGTCCGCGTCTACGCCGGCAAGGACGGCACCCTCCTGGCGGAGGAGCGCTGGAGCATCCGCCCCAACCGCGCCTTTCCCGAGGTGCGGCGTGAGCTGGAGCGCAGGCTGGGCGATGCCCTGCGGGAGGCCCGGGAGCGGCGCACTCCGCCTCCACCCGCCGCCGTCACTCCTCCGGCCCCTTCGCCGGAGCCAGAGGTCGCCCCCCCAGCCCCCGTCGCGGAGGCCCCGCGTCCGGCGGTGGTGAAGCCGCCGGCTCCCGCCGCGAAGGAGCCCACCGCGAAGGAGGAAGCGCCGGTGAAGCCCGAAGTGAAGGTGGCCAGCCCGCGTCCCCCGGACGGGCCGCGCCTGGAGGTGCTGCTGTCCGGGCAGGGCCTCTTCCGCCGCTTCGACTTCTCGGGTGGCCGCTCCGCCTCGTTGCCGAACTACCGCCTCGACCATGCCGCGGCGGCGAGCCTCGCGGTGGGCTACTTCCCCCTCGCTCACTTCACGGATGGGATGGTGCGCAACCTGGGAGTGGTGGTGCGGGGCTCACGCGCCATCGGGCTGACCTCGCTGGACCCGGAGGGAAGGAAGTACGCCACCACCGCGCAGTTGCTGGAGGGAGGCCTGCGCTTCCGCCTGCCGCTGCGGTGGCTGGAGGTGACGCCGGGGGTGTTGTACGGCATCCACACCTTCGGGGTGGAGTTCACGCCGGAGGCCGGCATGGATGCCCTGCCGGACGTGGACTACCGCTTCGCGCACGTGGAGCTGGGCCTGTACAAGGCGCTCACGGAGCGGTGGGCGGTGGCGGCGCGGGTGGGCTACCAGCATGTGCTGAGCGGCGGCGAGCTGTCCTCGGACCGCTTCTTCCCGGAGCTGGGCGGCTCCGGACTGGATGCCGAGCTGGCGGTGGAGTTCGCCCTGACGCGCATGCTGGGCCTGCGGCTGGGCGGGGAGCTGCGGCGCTACTCCTTCACCACCAACGCCCAGGAGGGGGCCCCGGTCTTCGCCAGCGGCGCCATGGACCAGTACTTCAGCGGTCTGCTCGGCCTGTACCTGCGGCTCTAGCCACGGCGCCATCCACGACACGCCGCTCCTGTCGGCGAGCACTTCCGCCAGGGAAGCACGCCTCTGCACAAGGGCCCCAGCGACCTCTGAGCGGGAGCTCGGCCGCGCAATACAAAACCCCGTGACGCCTTGCTGGCGCCACGGGGCTCGTTCTTCTCAGTGGAGGCGGCGGGTCTTGGCGTACGTGAAGGGGGCCCCCGGGGTGCGGGCGATTCTGGAGCACCGGGGCTTGCCCACGGCCTGGCGCCTTGGCTTCCCCGAGAGCTGGTGCCAAGTGTCACGCCGCGAGTGCCGACCCTGGCCTGATCCGCGCTGCCCGAGCTGCGGCTGCCGAGTTGCTGGTGCCCTGGTAGCACCCCAGCGCGCAACGACAACGCCCCGTGACCGTCATCGTCAACCTTGCGGCGGCAGCGGACTCAAGAAGCCTTCACGAAGCGAACCTCAAGCCGCATGCCGAGCGCCTGCGCGATCTTCTGTAGAAGGTCGATTCGCGGAATGACGCGCCCACTTTCGAGGCGGGCAATGGCGGGCTGCTTCGTCCCCACCCACTCGGCCAGCTCCGCCTGACTGAGCTTCCGTTTCTCTCTCAGCTCCCTGACCTGGCACGCCAGGGCCTGCTTGTTGAACTCTTCAGCATAGAGCGCTGCGAAGGACGGGCTTTCCGCCATCCGCTGCTCAATCAACTCCTGGAGACTCCCTCCAACGTGAGGGTTTCGTTTCTTGCTAGGCATCAATGGCATCCAATCTCAGGGCACCGCGTCCATGGCGCGATGCACCGCGGGACACCTGCTCATTTGACCTCAAGCACTTCCTTCATCCGGGCGCTGGCAACCTCCACGTCCTGCTTGCGTGCCCTCCGCCCCTGCTTCTTGCAGGCGTGCAGCAGCACCAACTCTGGCCCCTTGGCGAGGACATAGAAGATGCGGTGCCTGCCCAGCTTCAGCTCCCACAGCTTGCCCTTGACGACTCGACGCACCACGGTCGTTCCCTTGAAGCCGTGGGTTTCGATGTTCCTGAGGGCGACCAGCAGTGGCGCTGCTTCCTGCTCATCCAGCGCGTGGAGGTACTTCCGTACGGGGCGGCCGCCGCCTGACGTCTCGTAAAAGGAGATTCTCGGTTTCATGGCTCACGCGCTTCAGGTGATGGATCATGGCTTGGTGTGACCTCCTGACAGGGAGCGTGTGCAGTGATTACCTGGGGCGATTCATCGTCCAACGAGCGATGGATCGCCGCAGGTAAGCGTTGCACACGTTCCCGGTCACGATGGTTGACAGGGCTTCACCGCAGAACGATGGCAACCCTGGCCGGGTGCCGCCTGCTGGGCGGCATCCGCGCTGTTCTATCGGAAGCGCAGCTCATAGAGCGGCATTCCCGAACGAGGGGTGCCTCCTGTGGGTGCCACTGATACGCGAGCAGCGTTCGTTGGTGACGATGCTCGCGGATGAGTGGCACGAACAGGAGAGCTACCTCCCGCGTTGTCGCGTAGCGACATCCATGGGATGCGCTCCAACAACCATTTGGCAATCCCCAATGGACCGCCACTTCATGATATAACGCTATCGTTATATCGAGTCAACCCCCGCCGCCCGATGGGACGAGGTGAAGGGTGCTTTCACCAACGGAGGACAAGCGAGCGCCAGGGGCTCGCCCGCGCGGGGCATGGTAGGAGGGAGGCCGTCCGCTCGAAGGATGGTGGTCATCGTGCGTCGTCCCCGCGAGTCGGTGGTCTCGTCCCTGGCGCTGCTCGCGCTGCTGGCCTGAGGCACGTCTCGCACCAGCATCCCCGCTGGTGAGGCTCCGGGTGCCTCCCCGGACACGGCAGCCGCGCGCGGCACGGCCGGCTGCCCCACTTACAAGCTCGCCTTCACGCGAGAAACTGGCTGCCAGAATGATGGGGCGGTCGAGTTCTGCATGCCGAAGGACGCACCCGCCGCGCACGCCGAGGTGAAGCGGCTCGCCCCATCGGTGTCGACCATGGCGTCACGCGGGCGGGTGGGCTGCGACACGGCCACGGAGACGCTGTTCCTCTATCCGACCAACGAGGCCGCCTGCACCTCGCGCCACGGCTCGCTGACGGACACCGCGTGGAACGAGCTCTGCCGGCTCGCGGCGCTGCCGGAGATCCGGCGCATCGTGCCAACCTGGTACGAATAGCGCCGGGCCCATGGCGAGGCGGGGCCGCCCCCAATCCCCCGAACATGGATAGACCCGCATCACGCGTGGCCCCGCCTCGCATCGCCCAGGCCCGCGCGGGGGCCGGGCGTCCCGCAGGTCCCACCCTCCACCCGGATGAACCCGTGGGGCGGCGGGAGTCTCTTCAGGAGAACGGCGCTGTCAGAAGACGAAGATGGACGGCGGCGTGGTGCTGGTGAAGACGTTGGCGAAGCTCGCGTTGTAGCGGGTGCCCGACTGGCCGTTGATCTTGCCGTTCTTCGTGCCGTACACGCTGACGCTCGTGCCGGCCGAGCCGATGCTGAGGAGGCCAGTGAGGATGTTTCCCATCATGTAGTCGCAGTAGATGTCCGCGTTGCGCACGGTGGCCAGCGTCGTCGGATTCACGTGGCGCAGGGCGTAAATGTACGCGGCGGAGCCGCGCCAGCCATTGCGCATCACGAGGCCCACGGCCAGTCCCAGGTCCGAGCCGACAATCGCCACGTCGGCCGGCGCGCGCAACGGGACGCTCTGCACCACCTGTGAGACGCCCGTCGTCAGGGTGCAGGCCGTGCCGCCCGTGCGGGTCACCACGATGTTCCACTGCGGCGGCGAGACGGACATCTGGACCGACGCCACCGAGTAGTCACAGCCCTGGGAGGTCGCTGTCGTGAGTCGCGCCGTCTGCTGCGCCAGCGGCTCGCCCTCCTCCTGTGGAGCAGCCCGGCCCAATCCACTCGGGGCGGGCGCTCCTTCTTCGCCTCCTCCTCCGTCGCGGCAAAGGTCGCACTCCCCTCCTCCGGCTCAGGCTTCGCACCTGCTTGGGGGAGATCCTCGCGGCGGTGAAGTCCGCCACGGCCCGAGTCCCGGAGTTCGAGCTACGAAGTGAAGGGCTCGGAGCCGAGAGGTTCCGGGCTCTTTTTCTTCTCCGGCCCCTACCTCTTCGGGATTGCGTCCGGCATGGCGACGGCGATGTAGTCCGGACCACTCATGACGGTTCGAAAAGACGCCAACCGCCTCGCGCTGCGCACGGCACGCAGTATCGTCGACGCGGCAGCCGACCTGCGGCTCGAAATCGAGGGCACGACCATCGACATCAAGGTCGAGCGCCTGCCTCCTCCGCTCTTCCCGACGCTGAACGCGGAGGGGCAAGAGGTACTGGAAGGTTCCACCGACGGCCCCTGGCCGGGCGCGGTCCAAGTCGAGTGTTCCTGGAAGGAAGGTTCGCGAACGCTCCTCGTCCAGGCGGACTACTCACGGCCCGCCAACGTGTATCGACACCATGTCGCGCTCCGGGTCAGTCCCGTGGAGCGGACAAGGGACCTCATCTGGATGAATCTGTGCAGCCAATTCCTCGACGCGGAAGACGGCGAGGAGCGTGCCTTCTTCGCGAACGCCAGCATCTACAAACGCAAGGAATACGTTGAGCAGGGAGACCACGCGGCACTGAAGGCGGTGGTGGGCAGGTCCGGACTC
This sequence comes from Pyxidicoccus caerfyrddinensis, assembly GCF_010894405.1. Classification (GTDB taxonomy): domain Bacteria; phylum Myxococcota; class Myxococcia; order Myxococcales; family Myxococcaceae; genus Myxococcus; species Myxococcus caerfyrddinensis. Next base: position 180,592 of record NZ_JAAIYA010000023.1, on the reverse strand, counting down.
CCATTGCTCTCCAGGGCCCGCGTGGAGGTGTTCCGCTCTCAGGTGCCCACCGCAGAGGTGCGTCCCAGCCCGGCTGAAGCCTTCCGGCGGCTCGTCCACCTCGCGCTGCTCAAGCTCCCTTTCCTGATGCGCACGGACGATGGCGCTTCGGAGGGGAGCATGCCGTTTCGAATCCGTGACTCGGCAGTCGATGACAGCGAAGCGGCTGAGGAAGCTCCACCCACCGGGAAGTTCGCGGGCCTCTTCCCACTGCCGGGCGGCGTACGCCAGTACAAGGCGACCCTCGACGAACTGCTGGAATGGCTCGCCGTCCAGCCCCGTACCGTGGAGGACTTCGAGCGCTATCTCCTGGAGCGCTATGAGGTGTCAGGTGAATCCGCCCGGGTGAGCTACCGACGACTGCTGACGAACCTGCGCTTCGCGACGGAGAGCGGAGGGATACTCGACATCACCAGCAGCGGCGAGGAATACCGCGCTTCGGGTGATCCGCTGCGCCTCTTCGACCGGCTCCACGAGACCTACGAGGGCGTGCTGGCGACGCTCGTCATCGTCGAGGTCGGCGAGGGCACCCGGACTGACGAGGTGCAGTGGCAGCTCGAAAGGCTGCTCGATGTACAGTGGAAGTCCGCCAACCAGACGAATTTCCGGCGGAACTGGCTGCTCTCGCTCGGGCTCACGGACCGCACGTCCAAGGGCGACGTGATCACCGCTCGGGGCATCGAGGCGCTGAAGCGGCATTCCGATGAATCCGCCCAGCTCAATGCCCAGCTCGCGGACATTCTCGAGGAGGCGGAGCAAAAGGATCGGACGTTCCGGGAGGTGATGGGAGAGGAACCTGGCGCGGAGGCGCCACCCCGCGGGCGCAATGTGCGGCAAGAGCCGCTTGTGGAGGACGTCCCGCAGTCAGCATCCATTCCCAAGGCCGACGTCGCCGCACCGGCGGGTTGGCTCGCGGACCGGCTGGACCTCACGACGGCCCTCGTACAGCCGCACCTCGGCTCCCTGGAGCTTTCGCCTGGAGTGCTGGACCGCGTCTGCGCGGCGCTCTCTTCCGGAAAGCATCTGCTGCTCGTCGGACCACCCGGGACGGGTAAAACGGAGCTGGCACACGCGCTGGCCAGGGCCGCCAGCTCTGAGGGGTACTGCCACGGCATCTTCGAAGCAACCGCCTCCGCGGACTGGACGACCTACGAGACCATCGGTGGCTATGCGCTGGAGCGTGATCAGTCCCTGCGCTTCCGGCCGGGTGCCTTCCTCCGCGCTGTCGAGAGCTGGCAGTGGCTGCTCGTGGATGAATTGAACCGCGCCGACGTGGACAAGGCATTTGGCGAGCTGATGACCGTGCTCTCGGGCAAGGGAACCGATACTCCGTTCGAGTTGGAGGCGGGGCGCCGCGTGTCCATCGGCTTCGACGGCGAGCGCTCACACCGGGTGTCTCGCACGTTCCGCGTCATCGCGACGATGAACACCTGGGACAAGACCTCGCTCTTCCGCCTTTCGTACGCGGTGCAGCGTCGCTTCGCCATCGTCCACCTGGGCCTCCCCGAGGATGCGGCCTACGCGCGGCTCGTTTCCCACGCCGCACTCGGTCCGGGACCTGACTCGCCCCTCGACGAGGCTGCGGTGCGCCGGCTCACGCGGCTGTTCCAGCGCAAGGGGTTGCTTGAGCACCGCGACATCGGCCCTGCTGTGGCGCTCGACATCGTCCGCTACATGCGCCGACGCTCGGCCTCGGGTGACGCGCTCGCTGAAGCGCTGGGGATGTTCCTCCTTCCCCAGCTCGAAGGCCTCGACGTGGAGCGCGCACGCAAGGTGGATGCGCTATTCCGCGAGGCGCTCACGGGCTGGACGGCGGATGCGGCACTCACCGAGCTGCGTGAGCGTTGCGCGGACATCTGGCCTCCCGACTACCTCGGCGAGGACTGAGCATGGGTACGGCGTGGGAGGAGTTCCTCCGAGGGCACTTCCCGGGCTACCTGCTGCCCGAGTCTCAGCGGCAACGCATCGATGCGGCCGACGCCGCGCGTTTCCTTGAGCGGCTGACGGGCAGGCCCCAGCAGCTCCGCCTCCTCCTTGCCGCCAGCTTGCTGGCCGCAAACATGGACGCGCTGCGAGAGATGGCGCTGGAGCAACTTCCCCGGCTCATCCGGACGCTCACGGCCCGCGCCGAGGTGCACCCGAGGCTTTGGGAGGGTGGCTATCAAGGGCGCCTGGACGTGCGCGCCACCCTGGCCCGCCACCTCGCTGGCGAACCCACGCGCTTCGTAACGCGTGCCCGGCGTCGACGCTTCGACCTTCCGGAGCAGGTGCTCGTGCGCGCCACCGTGAAGCGACTCATCGACGTCCTCACCGAGCTGCGCTCCGCCAGGATTACAGAGTCCTACGGTTGGAGCGCGGACGCGAGCGACTGTGAGGCCCAACTCCGCCACCTGCTGGAGTCCACCGTCCTGCGAGAGGTGCCCCAGGAGCGTCCCGGTGCGTTCCATCTCCGTGCTGCGGAGTTGGCCCGCCACCCCTGTTATGGGCTCGCCCGGCGGTGGCACCTGCAGTTGGAGAAGCTGAACACGGAAGACCCCGGGCGGCTGGCGCGTCTCCTCTCCGAGGGCGCGCTCGTCCCGATGAAGGACCACACGCGCTTCGAGCTCGCCGTGGCCATCCGGCTCCTCCAGTGCCTGGAGGCACGGCTGGAGGTGCGTCAGCCCGGGCGCTGGAGGTTGCAGCGAACGCTCGTGATGCGTGGCCGGAAGGAGTTCGCCATCCTCATGCGCGACGATGGCGCACAGGTGCAGCTCTTCTACAACCAGACGGTCCTGGAGCCGGGGCCGGTGGAAGCGGGCTCGCGTCACTACTTCGGCCACATCGGAAGGATGCGACCAGACCTCACGCTGAAGGTGGCGCTGCCCAGCGGGGTGGAGCGCAGTGCCGTCGTGGAGATCAAGCACTCGGCAGAGCCGGACACCCTCCTGGCCGGCTTCCACGAGGCGCACCTCTATCGACTCGAGTATGCGAGGTGGATGAGCGGATGGCCTCAGGCCGTGCTGGTCGCGTCCGGCACACTGGCCGGAGCCCCACGACGAGAGGATGACGTCGTCGCCGTCGACTGGGCACGCTGGGTCCCGGACGACGTTGCCGACGGGCTCCTCGGCGGCCTCTAAGGATTCAGGTGCTCCACCCTTCGTCTTCTCATCGACCGGGCCCCTACTTCAGCTCAAGCGCGCAACAGCCGCGCGGAGATACGCATCGGGCGAATGGGAAGCCTGTTGAGGGTGAGGGCTGGTGCACAGGGGCCGAGGAGGGCCGCTGCCGGGGCCAGCAAGGCCGCGCGCCGCGGTGATCAAGGGTCTGCCGCGCGTGGAGGCCGGCCATCGGCCAGCATGGCGCCGCTGGACCTGGAGGCGCTCCAGCGCGCTCTACCCACGCCGAACGACTTCTACGGCAGGGAGGTGGGCCAGGAGATCTGGGTCGACCTGGAGCCGGGCAAGACGCGGGTCATCAGCCTGTCGGCGGTGGGCGAGCCGGACGAGGACGGGTGCCGCACGGTGTACTTCGCGCTGAACGGGCACAACCGCTCGGTGCTGGTGAGGGACCGCAGCCGCGCGGCGAAGGTGGAGGCCCGCCGGCAGGCGGACCGTGGCAACCCGAACCACGTGGCGGCGAGCATGCCGGGCACGGTCATCGCGCTGCACGTGAAGCCCGGGGCGCGTGTGGAGGCCGGCGCGCCGCTCGTCACGCTGGAGGCGATGAAGCTGGAGAGGGCTCAGAGCGCCCAGTGCACGGCGGCACGGAGCTGGACGGAAGGCTGGAGCTCGGCCTTTCCGTCGTAGCGAGGCGCGCGCGTGACACCCGCGGCGCCTTCCAGTCCGAGCTGGAGGCGCTCCGCCAGCGGGTACGTCGCCGCCACGAATGGCCCCAGGCCCGGGATGATGCCCCAGCGCCCTGCCTCTCCGACGCCGAAGATGCGTCCTGCCTGTTCCTCGTCCACGCGCCGCAGGGACTGCCACACCCACGTGGCCCGGGCCTCGGCTCCCGCGGTCAGCTCCACCGGCCCCGCGGGGAACGACAGCCCTCCCCCCAGGGCGACCTGCAGCTCCGTCTGGGACAGGGAGAAGGACTCGCGCTCCATGCCAGCGCGAGTGAGCCCCAGCCGGGCGCGCACCACCGTCCGCGACCACCGGTGCCGCAGGCCCACCTCGCCGAAGTGCGCGGCCCCCAGTCCTTGCAGCGAGCCGGAGGACACCGCGTAGCCCACGCTCGCCTCCCAGGGACGCAGCGCCAGCGGTGCACCTCCTCTCAGCCGAGCACGCTGGCCGGGCACACGCAGGAAGTCGGAGCGCGTCAGCACCCGCTCCGCCCGCCAGCCCAGCAGCACGTCCGCTGCTTCCGCGAACATGCCGTCCGGACGCACCACCCGGTAGCGGCCGGGCCGCACCGCCAGCCGGGTGGAGGTGCCTCGGGCCTTGCGGATCTCCGCCACCAGCTCCTGCTCGTGGTCCGCCACCCAGAGGCTCCCTTCCACGTCCTCTCCCAGCACCAGGCTGGCACCCAGTCCCTCCGGACGCGCCAGCACCCACTCGCCCCAGCCACTCAGGTGGATGTCGAAGCTCGGGTGCTGCGCTCCGGCGCCCGACTGCGTGGAGCTGGCGAGCGTGTGGCGCCAGGCATGCGAGTACAGCTCCGCGAGGGTGACGGCCCCATCTTCATTCACGTCCGCAAGTCCACGCAGGCCCCCCAGCACGTGATGGGTGAAGAGCGCGCCACGCAGCGAGGCCCACTCCTGGGCGGGCTCGCCGTCCGATGCGGCCATCAACAGCACCGTGCCCTCCACCTCGGACGGCGCCTCCAGGCGGACGGCGACCTCGGCGGCGCTCGGCGTCCCGCCCTTCGCCCGGGTGATGACAGGCGTCCGGCATGCGTCGACGAGGGCGAGGCGCAGCGTGGCCGGCATGTCCGCGAGCAACTGCTTCAGCTCGGCCAGGGGCAGGCGCGTCCCCGCCAGGTGCAGTGCCTCGGCGTCCGCATGAGCGGAGACGTAGAACACCAGCGCTCCGGGCCGCTTCGGCCGCGCACGGGCCAGCAACTCACGTGCGCGGGCCAGCGCGAGCCGGACACCGTCCGCGCCACCTTCCGTCACCAGGAAGGCGTGCTCGGGAGCGACCTTCCCCGCATGCAGGAGCAGTTGGTGGAAGCGTCTCGCGTCCGCCTCCGCGTACTCCAGCGGGGTCTCTCCAGGCAGCCCTTCGTCACTGCCCACCACCACCGCCACCCGCTGTTCCTCTCCCGGTCCCCAGTCGTTGGAAGGAACGTTCATTCCACGTGGCGCCGCCGGCGCGGCTGCCGCTCCGACGCTCAGCACCAACCCCAGCAGTGCCCCCCACCTCACCGCGACTCCTTCCGGTGCACGTGCGACACGGAGTGCCCCGGCAACTCGGGGGCCTCGAAGTCCAGCCCCCCGGCCCGCTCGAAGGCCCGGCGCAGCGCCGCCTCCACCTCCCGCGCTTCCAAGGGCTCCGGGCTGAAGAACAGGGTGATGCGCTCATCTCCCGTCCAGTCGTCCAGCGTGACGCTTCCCGGAAGCACCTGCTCCCCTGCCTCCACGGGCACGCTGCGTGCGCCGCTCGCGGGGAAGTACGTCGTGACCTGCCCCGCGTCGTCGATGTTGGCGATGAAGACATGGCCCGCCTCGGGAACGAACGACCGGAAGCGCAGCACGTCCCCGGCCCGAAGCACGTCGCCAGGACGGAACGGCGCGGCGGGCTGCCCCTCCCGGCTCACGAGCACCTCGAGACGCACCGGTGTCGCCCCCTTGAAGGTGACCTGGGGCCGGTCTCCGTTCCCGGACCTCATTCCCGGACTCACCAGCAGCACCACCGCCACCGCGGCGGCCACCGCCACGGGGAGCGTCCCGAACAGCCACAGCCGATATCGCTCCCACACCGAAGGGCGACGCGCCGACTCCAGCACCCGGGCCGAAAAGGCTCGCGCCGGCCGGGCCTGGAGGAACCGGGCCCGCTCCTCGCGCAAGAGCGACACCCGCGCCTGGCAGGACTCGCAGCCGCGCACGTGCGCCTCCACGTCCGGTGCTTGCGAGCCCCCACCGGGCGGCGCAAAGGCCAGCACCTCCAGCGCCTGGGCCGAGGGGTGTCCCGCCTCGCGCGAGGCGCGGAGGGACTCGAAGTCGTTCATCCCGTGCCTCGCTTTCTCCGGCCACCCGTCAGCAGCTGGAGCCCCACGGCCTTGAAGCGGGCCAGCCGCTCCTTCACCGTCTTGCGCGAGCAGCCGAGGCTCTCCGCTACCTCGTCCTGGGTCAGCTCATCCAGATAGTAGAGCACCGCCGCATCGCGCACGGGGTCCTTGCAGGCCGCGAGCACCTGCCCGAACAGGTGGAGTTGTTCGGAGGAACCCGGAGCGACGGGCTCGTCGACAGCGGGAGCGCGGACCTCCTCGGTGGACACGTGGCGCGCGCGTTGGCGCAGCAGGTCCACGCAGTGCCGGTCCGCGATGCGATACAGCCACGGCAGCGGCTCCTCGCCCTCGAGCGTGTGGGCGTAGCGCCAGGCACGCAGGAAGACCTCGTGCAGCGCATCGTCCGCCTCGGCCTCGGACTGGAGGAGGCGGACGCAGCGTCGGTGCACGGCGTAGCCGTACAGCGCGTACCACTGCTCCAGCGTCGCCGCTTCCATTCACCTGCTCACGGGCATACGTGCCGCGAAGCCTCCAGTGACAGCGAGGTGGTCTGCGCCGGCAGCACGGTGAGCTCGCGTGCCCCGCCCTCTGTCGAGCGCGCCCCCAGGAAGCTGAATCCCTGGGGCAGCTCGCGCGGCCACGCGCTCCACGTCCCCGTGCGCTCGCCAGGGGGCGCACCATCCAGGAAGAGCACCGCCAACCCCGAGTCGAGCGACGTGGCGAGCACGCGCTCCGCTCCCACGTCCAGCGCCCCGTTCCGGTTCCGGTCCAGGAACGACACGACATGGCCCAGCGCGACGCGGCCCGCTCCACCGAGCGGCCCCAGCGGATGCTGGACGGCCGGAGCCGGCGTGGTGTCCAGGGGCAGCACGAAGCTGGAGGGGAAGTGCGGCTGGAAGGACAGCGGCTGCACGATGGCGCCCTGCTCCACCCCACACGCGGTGCCACCCTCCCGCAGCAGCGCGGCGAGCCGCTCCGTGGCGGCGAGGTCCGGCGCCCACGCGAGGGCCATCGCCGTGGGCCCCTGCCCACTGCCAAGCTCCGCGCGCAGCTCCCCTTCCAGGATGGCCACGGGCTCGACGGGGTACGTCTCATCCGCGAGCCCGTACTCGCCGGAACACCCTCCCAGCGAGCTCCCGGCGAGGGACAGTCCGAGGGCGAGCAGTGGCACGGGAGCGTGGGGATGGCGCATGAGACGTTCTCCGTTCAGGGGGTCATCCGCGTCGGGCACGCTGGCGCAACAGCACCAGCAGGGCCAGCAGACCGGATATCACGGGTGTCGCTCCAGCCACTGAGTTGCTGCATCCGTGAGGGTCTTCTTCCTCCTCGATGCAGTCCTGGGCGGGGGCTCCTGGCGGGTAGATGTCACACATGGCCTGCCGCGAGTCGTCATCGAGGGTCCGCGTCGCCGTTCCCGAGGCCGGGGTGGGATACATCGTCGAGTCCGGGTCGGACGTGTGGTCCAGGCCGAGCGCATGTCCCAGCTCGTGCGTCAGCGTGCCCTGGAGGTCCTGGGTGGGGGCCGACGAGAAGAACACCGCGTTGAGCTCGATGTCCGCGTCGAGCACCCGCCCCGTGCGCTGCTCGAAGGTCACCGTCGTCAGCGCCACCGTCTCCGGCGCGTGCGCCCAGCAGTCGGTCTGGGCTGGCGAGGTGCAAGCCCCCTCCCGCAGGAGGATGACGTTCTCGTTGGGGCCGCTGCGCGAGTAGCCCACCTCGCGCGAGGCCGTGGCGGCGCCCTCGATGACGCGGAGGCTGCCGCACGACACCAGGACGTCATCCCAGCTCTTCAGCGCGAGGCCCGTCGCGGCCTGCCGCGCCGTGCAGTCCGGTTCGGTGGGCATGCACTGCTGCGGGTGGAAGGTGAGCGTGCTGTTCTCGGTCCACCACAGACAGTGGCCCTCGCTGGCCCCGTCGTCTGGTGGCGTACGAGTCCGGTTGTAGCCCGGCGGCGTCACGGGCTCCGACTCCGGAGCGGACTCCTCCTGTGTCCCCGCGGAGCGGACCTGGGAGGGCACGGTGCCCCCGCCCGCCACGCGCACCTGGGCCCGGAGCACCTGGAGGTCCAGCGTCCTCGACGCTCCGGACACCGGCTGGAGCGACAGCGGGTCCAGCAGCGTCAGGCCCTCGGGGAGCACCGCGGTGCCGAGCAGGCCCTCTCCGTCCGCCGCGCGGACGACCCGGAAGCGTCCCTGGGACAGCCCCACCACCTGGAGCCCGTCGAGGCCGCGCACGAGGAAGAGGACCACCTCCTCACCGGGCCAGAGCCCCGCGGCGCCGCTGACCTGCTGGCGGACCCCGCCCACGGTGCCTCCGGGCTGGACGATGGACAGTGCGTCTCGCGCCACGGCCCCCATCAGCGTCTCGTCCACCGCGAGCTCCACGTCCGTGACGATGCGCCCCGTCCCTGGGAGCCAGCGGCTCGAGGCGCGCACCACCCGGCCCCGGACCACCAGGTCCGAGCCCCGCGTCAGCGATGGCACATCCAGGGACATCAGCGTCGAGGCCTGGACCGTGGGCGTGAGGAAGAAGAGGGCCAGCAGGCAGGACAGGGGCAGCGCCCACGCGCGGCCTGGGCATCTGGAGGTGGGTCTCATCGGGTGGCTCCGGGAAAAATGCGTCACATCGCTCCCAGGACCGGAGCAGCGGCGAAAAGTGGCACCCCCTATTTTCGCGGCGCCCACCCGACCCGCCTGTTGCTTCTCGGACCACGCGGGAGCATCGGGTGTTGTCCCCTCCTCCGCCTCTCCGCATACGGCCATCGCATTTGAGCAGGCCGAAGTCCTGCCGAGCCTGGCGCGCGATGTCAGCGCGCCCCCTTCCGGGCAGAGGGCCTCTTCCCGGCGCGCTTCTTCCTGACCGGAGCGGCCTTCGCCTTTGCGGCCGCCTCCATCGCCTTTCGTGCCTCGGTCTTCTCGCCTCGACGCAGCGCGAGCGACGCTGCGATCCACTCCGGCGCGTAGCTCGACGTGCAGCCCTTCGGGATTGGTCTCGGGTCCCAGCGGCCGAGGCGCTCGCCGATGGCGATGGCCTCCTTGGTGTACGCGGGCAGGTGGATGCCGACCCAGACGAGGCAGAAGTTGATGCCCTCCTTCACCCGGTACGGTGCGGTCGGCAGCTCACGCTCGATGCGCGCGAGCGTCGCGCGGACGTCGAAGTCCTTCGCGAGCCCGCGCGCGATGCGCCCGGCGAGGAGCTTCCACCCGGCGCGGCGGGGAAGCTCCTTGCTGCCGTCCATCCACCGCACCTGCAGCGCCTCGGCGATGGGCGCATGCACGAGCACGCGCCCGACGAGCTCGTCGACCAGGGTCGGGTTCGAGAGCGGCTCGAGGAGCGCGCGCGCCTCCTTCTCGGTGAGCGCCGCGGGCTCGAGCAGCATGCACGCGAGGATGCGCGCCTCGTAGTTGCCCGTCGCCCACAGCTCCATGCCGAGCCCGTGGTTCGTCCCGAGCGCCTCTGCGAGGCCACGGATCTTGCCGAGCAGCACGCCGAAAACGTTGTCCCCCACGCCATCGCGCACGTAGCGCTGGCGCACCTTCTCGTTGCCCTGATCCTCGAGCTGCTTCATCACCTGGGACAGCGTCATCTTCTTCGGCATGCACGTCTCCTCGAGCGCTGTCTTTTACCCGATTGCCTTGGATGTGAAGTGCTCCACATCGCAGAAGTGAGTCGTCGACGCTCCGTGTCTGCTGGGGCATAAGCGGCGCTCTCTTTCGAGGAGGCCAGCCGGATGTTTCGACGAATGGTGGTGATGGGGCTTGTTGCCATCGGGGTGACGGCGTGGGCTGAGGAGTCGTCGCCTCCACCGTCCAAGCCGCAAGGACCGAGCCCTTCACGCAGTGGCCATCTGCCCATCAACGGCTTGAAGCTCTACTACGAAGTGTACGGAGAGCTGGGCAAGTCCAAGACGGCTCCGTTGCTGTTGATTCCTGGGGCTTTCCTATCCACCGACTCAATGAAGCCCTGGGTGGCGGCCTTCGCTGCGAAGCGCTCGGTGATTGTCTTTGATCAACAGGGCCACGGTCGAACCGCGGACACGTCGCGGAAGATGTCTTACGAGCAGTTCGGCGATGACGCTGCGGCATTGCTGCGGGCCCTGAAGGTGGAGCGCGCGGATGTGATGGGCTACTCCCAGGGTGGAGGGGTGGCACTGCAGCTGGCGTTGCGTCACCCCACGCTCGTCAACAAGCTCGTCTCGCTGTCCGCCACCTATCGTAAGGACGGTTGGTACCCTATCGATGGTGACGCCTTTCTTGGAGGACGCGCCTCCCGCCAACCCCTCTCTTTGGTAGTCAAGGCGAAGGCTTGATTCCATTTCCGTATCTCCAGCCCCGAGGTCCGTCAGGCGATCGAGACCGGAAAGGCGTGCGTCCCATCCGGGTTCAACCCCAGCTTCGTGACGCTCCGCACCGCTCCGAGGGGGAGCGAGCCATGGAGGTGCGGGAACAGGCCGGGGCGGGAGCCGCTGGCAGCCGGTTCCCAGCGCAGGGCGTCTCCGAGCGCGGCGACGTCCACCTCGACCAGGAACAGGTCCGGCTCTCCGGCGCGATGTCTGGCGGCGCTGGCGCGCACCTGCGCGGCGGTGGAGAAATGCAGGAAGCCGTCACGCTGATCATCGGCGCTGCCGCGGTACTCGCCCACGGCTTCGGCCGCCCGCCAATCCTCGCCACGCACCAGCGTGTAGATGGAGGTGACGGATTCGGGCGGGCTGGCTTGGGCGCTCATGCCGGCATGATGCCACTCAACGAGGGGGAGGCAGGAGCATCCATCGCGGGCACCTGCGCCGCGGCGGCGGGCGGCAGCCTGGCCAGTCCCAGCTTGACCAGCAGCATCGCCTCGTCCGGCGAGGCGGCCCACCGCACGACGCGCGCACAGGTGGCGCGCGCCTCGGGGGCAGGGGACCGCGGAAGGAACGTTCATTCCGCGAGTCCGCCGCCCCGAGGGGGCCCCTGGCGCGGCTTCCGGCGAGTCGAATCAGTCGTTGAACGCGCCCGCGGCGATCCACGAGCGCACCCGCACGAGGAGACCGGGATTCTGGTCGAAGTACGTCGGGTTGTTGCGCGGCATCCGGCTGCCGCACGTCGTGCCCTCCAGCTTGCGGACCAGCACCGAGTTGTCGGGCTCCAACGGGGCGACCCGCCTGAGGGTGTTGCAGGCGGCGACGTTCGCATAGGAGTTGACCAGGCTGCTGTAGCTGTCACCCGCCGTCAGGGTGAGGTAGCCGTTGGAGGGGTGGCACCCCGTGCAGCCCGCATCGCGCCAGATGGGCTGGATGTCGGTGCCGTAGCGCGGCACCGTCACTGAAAACCTCACGTTCCGGGCCACCGGGTCGCTGCGCCCATCCGTGACTCTGACGCTCAGGGTGAAATACACAGGCCCCGGTATCACCGGCGAGTACCACTCCGCGCTGGCGAGGGTGCGGTCACCCACCCAGGTACCCTGATGAAGAGCGGGTTCATCTTGCTGCCAGGAATAGGTGAGGGTGTCTCCGTCCGGGTCGGTCGCCGAAAGCGAGAAGGTGCCGATGGTGCCCGCGGTCAGCGTTTCTGGCGCGGTGATATTGGCGGACACGTCCGGCGGCTGGTTCACCGCCTGCACGCTCACGGCGACGGTGTCCTGCACACTGCCGCCCCGGCCGTCGGAGACGGTGACGCGCAACGTGAAGGTGCCACTGGTGCGCACGTCGGGCGCCGTCCACGTGGGCCTTGCCGCCGACGTGCTGCTGAACGTGCCCGCGGGAGAGGCGGGCGACGTCTGTTCCCACGAATAGGTGAGCGAGTCTCCGTCCCCATCCGTGGCGGTGACGGCGAGGGTGGTGGCCTCCTTGCGCGCCACGGTGGACGGCGTCGCGGACGGGCGCTCCGTCAGGGTCGGAGCGGTGTTGCCGGGGACGGCTGGCGGCACCACCGAAACCGACACCCGTCCCAAGGAGGTTGCGCCCTTGGCATCCTTCACCGTCACTTCCAGCGTGAACGACCGCGGCTCGCTCACCGTGGGCGCCGTCCAGCGGGGGCTCTTCTCGGTGGTGCTGCTGAAGGTACCGGAGGGTTCGGCGGGTATCTGGCGCCAGGCGTAGGTGAGCGCGTCGGATTCCGGGTCCGTGGCTTCGAGCGTCAGTGCGACGGTGTCGCCAGGAGCCACCCGCGCGACCTGCGCGGTGGGGCCGGTGAGCTTGGGAGGCATGTTGCCGGGCAGGTCTGGCGGGTCTGGCTCGTCACCGTTGTCACAGGCCGAGCCCGTGAAGCAGACACCGATGAGAGCGAGCGACGCGAGACACCGCTGTGTCCGAGAGAGCATGGCGCCCTTCCGTGAGGTGGGGGGGCCATGAGCCTAGAACACTCCGTCCCATGACAGTTGTACCGATGATGCACACCGCGCGCGGGCTGCTCATGCGGAACAAGCCGTAGCGCAACGGTCTTTTTGCCGCCACGTCTGCCGCGGGTATACCGGGGACGAAACGGGGTGCGCCCATGGCCGGGGAGCGCGCTTCATGCCGGGGGTCGAAGATGTCGCGAGTGATGCGGGGACTGGAGGCCGCCGTGACGGCGTGCCTGCTGGCGATGGCTGGCTGCGGCTCGACCGAGGATGCGCCGAAGCCGTGGGATGGGAGCTACACGGCGATGGAAGAGCAAGGGGACTGGGTGGACACCGGCCCCTACGCGAGCTGCAAGGTGCTCACGTCGGTCTATGACCCATGCCGCCCCGCACAGGAGACCTTCGACCTGTCCGGGTGCAAGCGCTCCACGCTCGGCGCGTTGGACCGCAAGGGCATCTACCGCATGACCTTGCGCTACGAAAACCCCGGCGACTGGGACTCCGAGCCCTACGCCACCGTGGGTGGCGGCAGCCTCCGGTTCGGCGAGGATGGGCAGCCCGTCAAGGTCCACGGGGCCCCGGTCTCCAGCACACAGATGGATGGCCAGACGTTCCTCACCGTGGCAACCGAGGCCGAGGATGTCGCAACAGACCAGGAGGCCATCGAGTTCGCGCTCTCGGGCTGCGAGGCGCCCACGTCCCGCGTGCTGACGGGCTGCTTCACCACCTGCGGCTCCGGCTACCTCCGCTATGCCGGCACCTTCCGCGCGGAGCGGATGGCCTGGGGCCGCGCCGAGCGCGAGTCCTCTGGCAACCTCCGGCCCATTTCCGAGTCGCGCGTGGAGCTTGGCTCGCCCACGGACGTCTATGTGGCGAAGGACCATGCCTATGTGGTGTCCATCAACCGCCATGGCGAGACGGGTGGGCTCACCGTGTTCGACGTGACCGATAGGGCCCATCCTCTCTTCAAGACGTCCATCAGCATGCCCGGGAACAGCTACTGGAACGGCGTCTGGGCCAAGGGGGACGCGCTCTACGTCGCCAGCGCCAACACGGGCCTCCTCGTCTTCGACATCTCCAACCCGGGCGCGCCGGTCTTCCTGCGCAGCTACCCGGATGGCGGGCCCATCGACGTCCACACCGTGCTGGTGGACGGGGATCGGCTCTATGCCATGTCGCCCTCTCCCAACCGGGAGACGCTCATCTTCGACGTCTCCACGCCCACCGCGCCGCAGTTGCTCGGGCGCCATGTGGAGTCCTTTGGTTTTCCGCATGATGCCTTCTCCTTCGGCGGCCGGCTCTATCTCAGCCACGGGGTTGGCGGGTACAAGGTGGTCGATGCGAGCGACCCGGCCAACGTCCGGTACCTGGGCGGCTATCGGTTCGCGGGCCAGTTCGCCCACCACAGCGCGGTGGGCACCATCGCGGGTCAGACGATTGCCTTCGAGGGCGGAGAGCGGATCGGCGCCCACCTGCGCGTGCTGAAGGTGGATGACCCGGCGAACATCGTGAAGATTGGCGAGTTCAAGCTTCGCGACGTCACCTCCATCCACAACATCATCCTGAAAGGCGAGCGGCTGTACATCGCCTGGTACCAGGAGGGAGTGCGCGTGCTGGACGTGTCCAATCCCACGAGCCCGCGCAAGGTGGCGCACTTCAACACCTTCCGCGATACGGACCCGAACACCCACGAGGACCAGTACGAGGGCGTCCTCGGCATCCGCGTGCCCGGAGATGGGTACGTCTACGCGGTGGATGACGTGCGAGGGCTGTTCATCTTCCGGGAGCCGTAGCGGGGTTCGCACGGTGGGGCGCGGCACGCGCGCAGTCTCACGTCTCGACCTTCTCCACCGGGTGGAGGCGGTGTCCTCGTGTCTTTCAATGACTACTGTCGGAAGCGCGGCGGCGGGGCTTCGAGGCCTCCGCCTCGGCGGCGGCAGCGCAGGCGCGCCACCAGCGCCTCGAAGACGGCGCAGGAGAGCAGCACCAGCCCGGCGAAGGGGACACGACGCCACTGAAGGCGGGCAAGGCCTACAAGGGCCGGGGCGCGCGCAAGACCAGCGTCCGCACCTGAGCGATTCGGGCCGGACTCCACGTCGTGCATCCGGGACGCGGGCGGAGAGCGGCATGAGGGACGAGGCAGGTCCCCTCCCCGCCCGGCGGCCCCCGTGGAAGGAACGTTCCTTCCGCGCGCACTCCACGAGCCCCCACCCCGTCTTCACGACGCTCGTGCTCCGTCAGGCAGCATGCCGGAGCCGTGAAGCCTGGGTACGGCCGGGGCCGTCAGCCCCCGGAGGCGAGGTATGGGCCAAGCCGCGCCTTCAATTGCTCGACCGCGACCTCCTTGTTGGCGGTTATCGAACGCTCGCTGTATTCGACAATGCGCACGACGGAGGTGCTGCCCAGCGCCGCCGCGAGACGGGCGCGCACCGGCTCAGGCAGCGCCGGCGACCCGGGGTCGAACAAGAGCTCGACCCAGGACGCGGTCTTGCCCGACGGGTCGCCCGGTGGGACGCCCGGCGGAGGCCGGCTGGGAGACCCTCCACGCGGCATGCGAAGGCTCATGGCCGGTGCAAGCTCGCGGAGCTCCACTGGCAGATGTTCCGG
Source organism: Pyxidicoccus caerfyrddinensis (assembly GCF_010894405.1). GTDB lineage: Bacteria > Myxococcota > Myxococcia > Myxococcales > Myxococcaceae > Myxococcus > Myxococcus caerfyrddinensis. Next base: position 165,487 of record NZ_JAAIYA010000023.1, on the reverse strand, counting down.
GTCTATCGGCATGTGAGGCGTCTCCTCTGAAGGGGTTGCAACACCCCCCTGGCCACGAACGTAGCGCCTCGCCTGCGAGAAGCGCTTCAGCGGACGAGGCAACCCCATCCAGGGCCGGGCGTACAGGCAGGATAGAAGCCATGTTGAGGGTGAGGGCTGGAGCGGAGGGGCCGAGAAGGGCCGCTGCCGGGGCCCGCCTTGCACTCGCCGGGGGCAGTCCCAGCTGCTCCAGAATCGCTCGCGACCCACCGGCGGAGCGGCGGCGCATAGGATGCGCCGACATGGACTTCCAGGCGCGACTCGAGGCGCTCACGCACCAACTCCGGCCCTGGTCCGCGCTCTGGTCCCGCTCCATCCTCCAGGGCTGGCCCGGGTCCGGCGCCGCCTATCCCGAGGACTGGCTGGCCTATGCCCGGTCGCTCGATGAAGCGGGCGAGCGGCGGCTGGACCAGGGGGTGCTCGTGGGCGTTCCGCCTCCGGCCCTGCGCGAGCTCCTGGGCGCGCTCCAGGAACTGACGGCGCTGCCCTGGCACGAGGGCCTTCACGCGCTGACAGTCCCGGAGACGCAGGGACTCAGCGCCAAGAAGACCCACGAGCTCGAGCGGGTGCTCGCCCTGCTCGCGCCGAGAACGCGCTTCATCCACCAGGCGGTCGATATCGGCGGCGGCATGGGACATCTCGCCCGCCTCTGTGCGCGGACCTTCGGGTGGACCTTCCACAGCATCGATAGGGACGCCGCGCTGCAGGACAAGGGCCGGCGGTGGCTGACGAGAACCCAACCCTCGGGCGGGGACACCCTGTGTTTCATCCAGGCCTCCGTCGAGGACGGGCTCCAACCGCGGCTCGATCCGCTCTTCTCCGGCCGGGACCGGGCCTCCATCGGTCTGCACACCTGCGGGCCGCTCGCCCTCACGCAGATTCGCAAGAGCCAGGGGGCGGGCTTCGTCCTGAACATCGGCTGCTGCTACGACAAGCTGGAGGCCCCGCGGGATTACCCCGTCTCCCGTTTCGGGGGGGCGCAGCCGCTGCCCTTCACCCCGCATGCCCTGGCGCTGACGACGCGGGGACGGCATCACAAGACCGAGGTGGAGTTCGCGCGGATGAAGCGGGTGTACGCGTGGCGCTTCGCGTTCCATCTCCTATCGAGGCGGCACTTTCCCGAGCGTGGCTTCGTGAGGGCAGGGGACGCGCCCCGGGCGCTCTATGACGGACGCTTCGCCGTCTACGCGCTCGACCGCCTGGAGCGCCTGGGCCTCGAGCCCGGCATGACGGACGCCGAGCTGGATGCCTTCGAGGTGTCCGTTCGCGCCGAGACGCGGGAGCTCTTGCTCTGCCATCTGCTGAGGGACCGCTTCGCGAGGGCGTTGGAGGTCGTGCTCCTGCTGGATCGCGCGCTCCTCCTGGAGGAGCTGGGCTTCCAGGTCGAGCTCCTCCAGCTCTTCGATCCGCGCCTGTCTCCGCGCAACCTCGCGCTCATCGCGTCGCGGAGTTAGGGGCTATCCTCCCGGCATGCCCCACGTCGACTACGTCATCATTCGTGGCTGCCAGGCTCCGGAAGAGGTGCAGCCAACGCTCCAGCGGCACGGCATCACCGCGGGCCCGGAGCTGCACGAGAAGGAGAAGGTGGAGCAGGTGCTGCTGGACGCCCTGGAAGAATTTCCGGAGGCGCTCATCTGCGTGGTGTTCCAGGACACGTCCTGGGAATTCGAGCACGGCGTGTTCCTGGCCTCCGACATCGGGCTCGACGAGGTGCAGGTCTCCTGGTCCTTGAAGGAGGAGGAGCTGGCCGGGTTCGAGGTGCCGGAAGGGGAGCAGGCCCGGGTCCCGCTCTCCGTCGACGCGGACAGCCTGCTCGACCTCTTCGACGGCGCGACGGAGGATGCTTCCGCCGAGGAGCACCTGCTGCGCCTGCCCGAGCGCTTCTTCGAGCGCCCGAAGGCACGGCAGGTGTTGGCGCAGGTCGCCGCGGTGCTCCAGCCCAAGCAGTTCCAGGTCCTCGTGGACATCGCCGGGCACTACTTCGTGGCCACGCTGGAGCGGAAGAAGGGCGTCACCCTGGCGCCGCTCTACCCCTGGGTGGAGGACGGCGAGGTGCGCAAGCTCATGCGCTCGGCGGTGGGCACTCCGGCGCCGGGGACCTTCGAGCCCTGTCCGAAGAAGGAGCGGGCCCGGGGCGGCTCGAAGAGGGACCCCCAGCGGCCCTTCACCACGGGCTCGCTGAAGGCGCGCATGGACAGCGTCCAGGACGCCACCGTCATGAGCCGCGCCGAGTATGGCCACAGGACCTTCGTGGAGACTCCCGAGGCCTTCGAGCAGCTCGAGGCCGCGCTGCGGGCCCCGGAGAACGCGGGGCCCGGGTTCGCCCCGGTGCGCAGCGCGCTGTACCCGGTGCTGTTCAAGTGCTGGCCGGAGAAGACCCGGCCCCTGCTCTTCTCCGGGCTGGAAGCGGAGCAGGACGACGCGGTGCGAGGGCAGCTCTACGCCTGCCTGTCGAAGGTGGAGGACCCGGCCGCGTACCACGCCCTGGCGCGGGGCATGAAAGTGGAGCCGCCCGGGGTGCTAGAGCGCCTGTCCCAGGTCATCTGGCGGCAGCAGGCCACGGTGGAGCTGCTGGTCCGCGAGTACCTCGTCCCCGCCTGGCCGGAGGAGCGCGCGCTGGCGGACCGCCTCGTGAAGGTGCTGCGCGACGAATATGTGGAGATCCCGCCCGCCTGGGTTTCCGAGGCACCCGAGGAACTGCTGAAGGTGCTCGGCCCCGTCATCGCGAAGGCCTAGGGCAACCCCAGGTGCTCCACAATCGCTCTCACCCCTCCTGCTCCCTTCACGGACGCCAACACCCTCAAGCCTGCCTCCGCACCTCAAGCAACCGAACACGTCCAGGGCGAACGCCCTACGTAGCAGCCCGGCCCAGTCCACTCGGGGTGGGCGCTCCTTCTTCGCCTCCTCCACCGTCCCGGCAAAGGTCGCACTCCCCTCCCCCGGCTCAGGCTTCGCACCTGCTTGGGGGAGCGCTTCGTGGACGGGAAGCTGCGAATGCGGCCCTCTGTACCGCACCGGATTGTTGAGACACCAGACGTGTTGGCTGCACCTAGCTTCGGCGTAGTGCCGCTTCCACTTCTTGTAACGGGTGCAGCCTCTCTTCCCACTCCCTATCCACCGAGCGCGTCACCTCCCGGTTCTCCGACCTCACCCCGACGAATGAATCATGAGCAGCGATACCAGCAGAACTGGACGAACGACACGGCCCCTACCTGCCCAACTCATCCCTGCGCTTCATCAGGATGGAATGCGGATCCTCGCGATCTCCTCGGTGTGCCAGATTGCTGTCGCGGATCCTGGCAGACTGAAAGGACTGCACGAAGTGGGCGTAGTGCGCCGCAAGATAGCGGTTTTCGTCCTCGCTGAGCGTGCGAGTGAGGACTCCGCGCAGGCGCTGCACGAGTCTGCTGTGATACCGAAGATTCCACTTCAAGCCCAAGCCGACCTTGAGCAGCGCAGGCCCAGGTAGAAGCAGCGGAAGAGGTTTGTCAGGGTCGATCGCGTATGCGACCGGATGCTCCGGGGCGAAGCCGATGGATATGCCCATCTCCAGCGTCAATCCGTTTCCTCCAACCATTCTCGACGAGACGCCGGTGTAGTCGATGACCATGCCTCGAGAGCGAGCCATACAGGATGCGACAACGCGGTCCCATTCCGTGTCGATCGTCGACCAAAGCCGCAGGCGGTCGAAGTCGCGGGGGCGTAGCGTGGCAAGCACGTACCAGGACACTGACCGCGATTCGATTCGTCGAGGACTCACGATCATGACCATCTTGAACGGCCGGGCAGCCATCAAGGTGGCGAAGGCTACCGACGCTCGAGATTTGCAGAAGTTGCGAAGGTAGAGGATGTACTGGCCTCGCAGTTCGGATTCCAGCGTCGGGGTGTGCCCGGGCCTCAGCATCCGCCACGCCCGCACGGCCTCCACCAACACTCCTGTGGCCAGCCCCAAGGCGGGCACAAGTTGATCGGCGGTCACAGTGCACGCGAGGATGAGGTCCGCGACCAGCAGCAGCAATCCCGCGCTCATGAGCCAACGGCGTTCGACTTCATGCCGCCCTGACTCTTCCGGAGCGATGTCGGCCTTGCCGTAGAAGTTTTCTCTCGGATAGATCGGTGCGCTCTGCAAGCGGACAAAGGCTCGCCCGCAGCGAAAGGTCAGGTAGACGCCGAGCAACAGCAGAGCTGCGTGTGACAAGACGGCCCACGGGCCATCGGGCTGTACGTGACGGCTCAAACGCAGAAGGACAGTCAGCCCAAACACGAGGGCAAGCGGCAACACAGCGGCCGCAACGACGCTTCCTGCTCGCTCGGCCCATGGCGTGATCCGGCGCGGCGAAGCGCCACCGGAGTCAGCGGCGAAAGGCTCCGTGCGCGACCACGGCCAGAACTTCCTTCTCTTTGGCTGTGCAGGGACATCATCGCCCCACAAGTGTCCCGTCCATTCGCCAGGGCCCTCCAGTTCGTCGTCCGGTATTCCGCGAACGAGCCCCTCGCTCGACAACACAAGGTAGCGCTCAAAGAAGTCCTCCAGTACCGCCTTGAACTGGTCCACAGGTGCCACTGCCAAGAAGTGATCGACATGGCGGCGGACGAGTTCGCCGGTGCTCTTGGGCAGGTCGATGTCAACGGTGGTCAGGCCGTCCCAAGACGCGAATCCGAGCGTTTCGCCGGCCGCACCAAGAATTCGCCAACGGCGGGGCGGTAGTTGCTGTGGTTCGGCGTCGCCATTCTCTCTAAAGTTGGTCACCAACGATATCGGAAGGCGCAAGGGTTCGTCCGGCCTGTCTATCACAAACCCGCTTGGCGCCTCGAAAGAAGAAGGCAAGGTGTAGACGTCGAATAAGAGTTGAATCGGTCCGTCGAGCCCTTTCCCTGGCAGCTCGTAGATATCGAGGGGACCCACCGCGCCCTCCGGCGTGAAACTGCCGCGCCGCTCGAATTCCGGTGGCTGTCCATCGCGACACCGCAAGCGCGCCAGGTACTGTCGTTCATTGAACGGGCCGAACAGGATCCCGCCGCCTACGCGGATAGGGTTGTGCGGACTGATTCCGAAGTCGGAAGGATGCGCTCCCATGACCATGCCTCCGATGCCACACCTGCTGTAAGTATCGGCGCTCGCGCGCGCCTTTGCCATTCGTCAAGGTCAGGCCGTAAGGGCCACCCCTCTCAAGGTGTTGGGAGCATGTCGCTCCCTGGCAGGGCATGTAAGGAATCATGTCGGGAGCCACGCGAGCCCTCGTCCGCGTTTCTCTGGGCCCCGCGAGCAGGTTTTTCGTGCCGCGGCTTCGTGAAAGGCGCCTCGTTCCCTGCATCCGTCTGAGACTCGAAGCTGCGCCAGAGCTTCTCGGGAATGGCAATCATCATCCCGCCATAAGTGGCCTTCACTTCGTCTGCTACGTAATAGCTGGACAACTCTGCCGACTCCAACCGGTGTTCGGTCTCGACTGCCGCCAGCATTACCGCCAGCGCGTTGTACGCCATCACCGCCACACCGAAGGCCAGCAGGGCTGCTCGCGGGTAGCCCAGCGTCTTCACCTCGCTCTTCAACACCGACTCCAGTCGGCCAAACATCCCTTCGATGCTCCAGCGCCGCCGGTACAGCCGCGCCACCTCCTTGCCCCCCATGCGCTCGGCGGGCACGTTCGTCAGCAGCCGAATACGGGTATCGCCATCCTCGGTCGGCTCCTCCAATTGCAATTCAATTCGCCGCAGCCGCGAGCGCCGTCCCTGCTCGTCTTCCACCTCGACGGCTTGCTCGAAGACGACTCCCGTTTCGACTCGTCCCACCTTCTTCAGCGGCCCCACCTCGGCCGGGTGCGGGGAGCGGCCATGCTCGCGGATGAGGAAGGCGGCCTGCTTGTCCTCGAGGGAGAAGAGAATCCGAGTCGTCGAGAAGTTCCTGTCCGCCAGCCACAACTCCCCAGCCTGCACTCGCTCCAGCACCGGCCCCATCAGCGTCCGCTCCTGCGCGTGCGCATCCTCTGCCGGGAACATGTCCACCACCAGGTCCCACTCTGGCGCGTAGACCACCAGCGATTGTCCGGGCAGCGCCGCTCCTCGGAAGCCCCGCAGCGGCTTGAGCCGTTTCTGGCTGGCCGCCAGGTGGTTTCCATCCAGCACCCGCACGCGATAGCCCGCCGCCCAGGGCGACTGCTGGAGCTTCAGTTGCTCCACCACGGGCCGCAGCCGCTCCCCGCAGCCCTGCACCAACTGCCGCACCACCTGCGGCTCGGTGTGGTGCACCTTCTCGTAGAGCGCCTGCAGCGACACCTTCAGCGCATCATCGGCCTGGGCTGCGGCATGAAGCGACGGCCGCAGGCCCAAGGCCACCAGCGCCATCAGGTCCACCTCGGTGGAGAAGAGTAGCTCGCGGGTGTACTGCCGCTGGCGGTGCTGCTCGAACAAGGCATCCAGCCACTCGGGACTCAACGCCCGCTGCATGAGCAGCCGCGCCATGACGGGCAAGGGGCTCTGGCGCACGAAGCGCTCGAAGACGGCTTCCAGGGCCATGACTCTTCCTCCGGCCAATCCACCCTGAAAGATGCTTTCGGCGGCCCCTCCAGGCGCCGCTACCCGAAGCCACCGCTACCTCTCCTGCCGCCCCGCCCGCCAGGGAGCCTCCTCCATCACCTTGAGAGGGGTGGCCGTAAGGGCGCAATCGATGGCTGCAGGCTCGCTCGCCCGACCTGCTACGTCTCGGCATCCGGCTTCACAAGCCCAACTAGATCCGCACCGGTTCGCGCCGGTGCGGCCGCCGTCGCAGCAGACAGACCGAACCACGTTCACTCGGCACACGAGCTCATACCCCGCCAGGCTCATCAGCAAGGTGCCTGCCACAAGCACCGACCCCTCCCCCCACGGCCGGCCGCCACGCCATCGGCCGCAGCAACTCTGTCAACAGCACGATCAGCCTCTGGTGAAGGATGTAAACTGAGAACGCCGCCTCCATGAGGCAGCGGAGCCAGCGGTGGTCACGGTTGGGTTGGTGAAGGACGAATCCGAACAAGGCGACCAGGCACACCACTGCATCGACGCGAACACGAGGCACCACGCGGCGAGCGGCCCTGAGAGCGTAGCGGTTGGCGTTCCGAAGCTCTCCGTGAAGGAGGTCGAAAGCGTCTCCCAGCGCCAGCGCGATGCTCTCCCAGATGCCGCTTGAGCGGGCCAGCGCCGTGCCGGGCAGGAAGAAGTTCGAAGTACTACGCATGCGATGAACCAGTCGCCCACCGGCCTTGAAGCCCACCTGCGGCGCACACCCACCCTGGGCGCTGTCCCAGATGCGCTACCGTAACCACGGCAAGCCGGTGGCCAGGGCCTCTGTCGTCCGCTGGATGAAAAGGCGCAGGCATGGGCATGGCTGCCGGTCACCGGGGCAGCTTCACATCCTCCAGCACACACCTTCTGATCGCGACTGGCGATGCGAGGAGCGCCCGCAAAGGCCATCCAGGAACTGGCCTGGCACGAGAACCTCGCCACCACCCAGCGCGCCACGTGCACCTGTCTCCGGGGGCCACGGACGCGGCCACCGGCCTGCTGGATGGGGTGGCCCCCTGGATTCGTGGAGGCGGGAGCGGGCCGACGGAGCAGCGCGGGCGCCGGAAAAGCGAAGGGCCCGGAACCTTGCGATTCCGGGCTCTTCTATTGGCGAGGAGTACGGGACTTGAACCCGTGGGCAGGGCGATAGGAAACCTCAAGCAGGACGCGCTGTTACCCGCTATCGCCTTGATTCTCCTCGGGTTCGTCATCCCGCCCCGTCCCGTCTCGCCCCATCTTGTCCCGTTCTCATCCCCGCTGGAGGGGCACATTGGGGGCACATCGCCGGCCTTCTTGCCCTGGAAGTGGAGCACGCCGCGGGCGTTGGACCCGGCGACGGGCATGGACCAGTCCACGGTGCCGGAAGTGGCGGACCAGGTCTGGCTCGACCGGGGAACCCGGATGCGGCCATGGGACCAGCCCCACCACGCGGTGTCGATGGGCTCACCCAGCAGTTCCCGCGCCTCCTCGCATTCCTCGAGCTGCTTCAGCGCGGCCCGGGTCGCGCCGCTCATGCTCAGCCGGATGCGCTCCCAGGCCTGGAAGCCCAGCACGAGGACCGGGACGCCGATGACGGTCTAGACCACACGTGTCGAAGGCCTGGCCGGGCGGGAGGTGGAGGCGGGCATATGGGGTCAGCGTATCGCGTCTCCTGGCACGACCTGGCACATGTAGACCCGCTCGAAGCCGTCCTGAGGCTTGCAGGCGAGCACCCACGGTGTGGCGGTCTCCGGAGCGAGCGGCTGAAGCTCCTTGCCGAGGATGCACATGGCGCGGTCGGCCGTGATCCACTCGCACCGGGCGGCCGTGAGGGGCTCCTTGGGCGTGCACTGGTCCTGCTCGCGCCAGAGCGCCACGGGAACGGGCGGCAGCCTCCCCGTCCTGAGCCAGTCCAGCTCGGCATCTCCCTTCGAGACCATCCGGGTCCGGGTGCACATGGAGGTTGCGACGCGCCCTTCATGCAGATGGGCGTAGACGAGGTACTCCTCTCCGGACTCGAAGGAGTAGCTACAATCACCGCCGCCGCCGCCGTCCGGGTCCACGACGAGCTTCGCCCCTCCGGTGGCGCCCTTGAAGGCCTCGATGACTTCGATGCGGACCTGCCCGGACGCCACCGAGACCACGCGGCCATGAACGATGACGCCGGCCCCGTCGCGTGCCGTGCGAAGCTCGGTCGGGAGGTCGGTCCAACCGCCACAGCTACAGGCATCGGCGGAGGACGGCAGGGCGAACAGCGTACTTCCCAGCAGCAGGACGATGAGCCTCATCCACGCAATCCTACCTGGATTTGGGCGCGGCCACCGCCAGCCCATCTCAGGGTCTGCGCGCGGTGAGGATGGGCTGGTAGAAGCCGGTCTCCTCGGGCGCGTGCCAGCGGGTATCCACCAGCCCTGCCCTGGGCAGGCGTGTACCCCAAAGGGGCTCAAGAGGCCTGTCCACCGGCCGGGCGCACTGCTCGGGCTGCCCCGTCAGCGGCCCTCCTCGGCCCCGGTGTACCGGCTCGCCACTTTAAAGTGCTCCATCTTTCCTGGGCATTCTTCAAATTGGCGGCTGCTTGATCGAGCGGTGAGGCCCTCCACCGGGCGCGGTTGTCACCTCGTCCGGGTGGCGCGTCGAAGCGGCAATCGTCCGCGCGCTATTGGTGGGCTCGGTCTCTGTCGAAAGCTCGTCCGCGCTGGCGGCTTCAATCACGGGCGGGGTGATGCCGCCCTCGTCTTCCGGCACTTCCAAATCCCAGAGCCTGGCACCTGCCTCTACGAGTGCTCGCTGGACCTCCCTCACCGCGTCCTCGCCCGTGTAGGACTCCAACTGCGCCAGTCGCGCACGCATGACGGTTTCCAGCTCGGCGGCCGTGGCGAAGCGCTCAGCGGGGTTGCGCCGCAACAGCGTGTGGAGGATGTCGCGCAGAGGCACGGGCAAACCTTCCGCCGCGCGCTCTACGTCCCCGGAGCGGTAGGCCATGGCGCACCAGATGGCGTCCTCGGCAAATGGCGGCAGCTCCGTCACCATGGACGCCACCGAGGCCGCGAGTGCCTGCTCCCGTTCCTCTTTCGATAGCCGCGCCTCCACCTCCTCAATGCGCAGGTGGCCCGGGTCGTAGAGGTGCCGCCCGGTGGCGAACTCCAGCAGGGTGAGCCCCAGGGAGAACAGGTCAGCCCGAGCGTCCACCACCTCTCCCAGCAACATCTCCGGCGCGGCGTAGAGGACTTCGCCCTGGGGACGCGGGAGCGAGGTCGCCAGTCGGCCCGCCAAGTGCGAGAGGGCCACCCCGAAGTCCGTCAGCCTCACCTCGCCGTGCGGGCCCATGCGAATGCGGGCTGGGTTCACGTCGCGGTTGACGATGCCCAGCGGCACGCCCGCGTCATCCGTGCGCGTGTGCGCGTAGTCCAGGGCCGCCGCGACTTCCGCGCCCACGTAGAGGATGAACGCCTCGGAGAAGTAGCGCCCGCACGCCTGGGCCACGCTCAGCAGCGTGTTGAGCGTCAGCCCCTCGACGTTCTCCATCGCCACGCACAGGCCGTACTCCATTTCAAAAAGGCCGTGGACGCGAGCGATGCGCGGGTGTTTGAGGTAATGCGCCAGCCTGACCTCTTCATCCAGCCGAGCACGGGTGCGCCGGTATTTCTCGGTCAGGTTCGCCACGTGCGGCACGGGCACGCACTTGAGCACCACGCAGGGGCCCAGCCGCTGTCCCGTGCGGGTCTGGGCGAGGAGGATTCGCTCGCCGACACGCCCTTGCCCCAGGTCCCGGAAGAACTCGTAGGAGGTGTCGCCATTCGTGAATAGGACAACGCTCCCGGCACGCCGAGAGTCAGACGGATTGGACATAGGCGGGAGGCTCCGGTGCCCGCGCGAGAGGGATTCGCGCAAAGGCACGCACAAGGTAATGCCAGCCCATGCCGGGAGGAACGACGTGATAGGTCAAAAAACTTGGAAATCCGATTCGCTCTGAGTGAAGAGAAGAGGCCCCAGTTTGCAAAATGGCTTTACACTCTCCGAGAGAGCTACGGCCAGCGTTCGACGGCATAGGCCGGGGAGGTTCGGGGGAGCTGCGTCGCTCCTGGTTGAGAGCCGGTCCATTTCTCCAAGTAGCCCTTGCGCCCCAGGACGATGCAGACCGGCACGGTGCGACCATTGGGGAGCTGCGCCTCGGTGTAGCGGCCCACGGCGACTTCACCACTCGTCCACAGATAGCCCGAGAGCAGCGTGCCCACCGGCAGCCCTCTCAAATCGCTGAGGCGCACCACCCCGGTCACTGGGCCATCGGCGTAGACTCCCGACTCCCCCATCGCACCGGGCTGGCGCCTATCCAGGGTGAGCATCACCGAGTCGCCTGGATCCAAGCGCAGCCCGTTCTTGCGCTCCCAGTTGAACATGGCATCGCGCGCCTCGGAGGGGCAGTCAGCGGGCTCGGGCCTCACCTGGGCCCCCGGGCAGCCCAGCTGGAGAGCTGCGGCAGCAGTCGCACCCGCGCACGTCTTGAGGAAGGTCGCCCAGGGCGACGGGGGCCAACTCGGACGCGCGGCGGGGATCTTCGGCTTCCCGACGGTGGATTCAGCGGGGAGGGGCATGGGTGATGGAGCGCGCTTCACGGGAGGGCTTTCCTTCTGGACAGGTGCGGGAGGGGGCAAAGCTACCCCAGGGGGCGATGCGGCGGGCACCGGAGGCGCGGTGGCGGCCATCGCGCCGGTGCCTGCGTCCCGCGCGACGGAAGGCGGGGCGGGTGCTCGGACATCCGGAGCCTGCGTCATTGGAGGCGTAGAGGGGCGCAGCAGCGCGTAGGCCGCCAGCGCCACCACGCCGAGCACCATCGCAGCCACCGCACCTACCCAACGCCGCCGTGGGGGACGGGGCGCCACCTGCGGTTCCTCCTGCGGCGCGTCGGGAGCGAGCAGGAGGTGCGGCGCGGGTACATGAAAGGGCACCACCCACTCACCGCCCTGTTGCGACAGCAACGCTTCCAGCTCCCGGCGCATGACTTCGGCCGTGGGTGCTCGCTTCTCCGGCTGGCGGGCAATGAAGTGCAGGGTCGCAGTGCTCAGCGGCTCAGGCACTCGTGGGTTGAGGGTGTGTGGCGCGGGTGGCGGCCACTGCCCCCCCACCAGCACTCGCGGCGGCTCGCTGGCTGGCTGCGCATTCGTCAGCACGTCATAGAGGCAGATGCCCAGCGCGTACACGTCATCGGTCGCCTTGAACTCGTAGCGCGCGCCGTGCTCATCCCCATGCTCGCGCAGGAAACGCGACGCCTCGGGAGAGCGATAACGACGGGTGCCGGGCGGCAGCGGCGTGTCCGTCAACTCCGGCGCCAGCGTGTAGTCTCCCGCGCTGAAATCCAGGATGAAGGGCTCGCCGTCCGAGGCGCGCACGAGGATGTTGCCCAGCTTCAAGTCCCGGTGAAAGACGCCCCGAGCGTGCAGGTGGGCCAGCGCTGCCGCGAGCTTGGCGAACACGCGCACCACCTCGCGCGCCGTCGGGTGCATCTTCTCCAGCCACTCGCCCAGCGTGTAGCCCTCCACGTAGTCGAGAACGACGTAGAGCCAGCCCTTCGTCAGGTCAGGCCAGCGCCCGTGGGCGTGGACGCGCACGATGTTGGGATGGCCGCTGACCTGGACGAGGCACACCATCTCCCGCATGAGCCGCGCATCCGCCTGCTCCGCGTCCCCGCTGCTGGCGCGGTGCATGGCGATCTTCATCGCGAAGCGCTGGCCGTCCTTCTCCACGAGGTAGACGGCGCCGTAGGTGCCCGAGCCCAGCAGTCGCAGCAGGCGCCAGCCGTCTATCATCTGCCCGGGTTGCAGGTGCGCCGGACTTATCGCGGTCAACATGGGAGTCGGTTCTAAAACGCGAAGCGTGGGATGAGAAGGCGCCGGGAGCCCTCGCTGTCACGCAGCTCCAATCGTAGGGCCGCACCATCCGGCCAGGTTGGGGCTCCGGTTTCCACCACCACGAGGGCCGTCCCGCCCGGCTCAATCCGCGGCTCCCGCATTCGCACTGCGAGCACGTTGATGCGCTCGCCGCTCGCAACCGTGGCGAGCCGCGCCTCCGTAGGCGTCCAGGGCCCCGCGCCGGTATTGCGAACGCGCAACGCCACGGCGGCCCACTCGCTCGCCCGGTGGGTGACAACCTCCTCGGGCATCAGACGGTCGCTGCCCTCATCCTTCGTTGGGTCAATCTTCCCAGTCTGGACGCCCTTCGAGTTCAACAGGCCCGCGAAGATCATTCCGGCCGGGCCGCTCGCCGCGCTGCGCACCCGGAGCGCTTCCAATTCAGCATCCTTGGCTGCACACGCGGCGCGTACTTCGTCCAGCTCAGCCTGCACCGCCTCTGCCGTGCGTGGCAGACGCGACACCATCACTTGGCCGTCCACCTCGGCGGCGTGCGTGACGAGCGAGAACACGACGCGGGGCGGGGCCAATCCGTCCGCAAAAGGCACGGTCAGCTCCACACTCTGCCCGGACGCCACCTCCATCGCCGGCCGCAGCACGACGGTGCGACTGGTGACCTCGAACAGCGCGAACCGCTCTTTGGGAGCATTGAGCGTCACTGAGTCTCGGTCCACGGGCGAATCGAACTCCAGGGTCGTGAGGTAGTCGGGCGCGACGTGCAATTCCACCGGCTTGCCGGCCGTGGCAACGGAGAGCGCCACGCGACGCCGCTTCAGCTCGCGCCCGCGTGTGGCGTCCTGGGCCAAGGCCTTCGCGCCCAGCAGGGGGACAGACAGCAGAACGAGCCGACGTGGGACAGAAGGCACCGGCAGACTACCTCCGAAGAACTTCGCCCAACCTAGCAGGTGACGCGAGTTCCGGGCGCCTTCGCACCTCCCACCGAAGGGGGCCGTTTCGGCAAGGTTTCGTGGGGTACGAACGGCGAAACCAGCAGGGTCCACGGTTTTTCTGGGAAAGTTTCCCAGTGTGTACGACCGCCGAGCACGGTCCCAGGTGGCCTCGCTGCGGAAATCGGAACCGGGGGGGGTCTCCAGGTCCGTCCACCGCGAGAGCAGGCTGCGGAATGCTAGGCCCTTTGGGTTGCGAGCGAGCGGAGCACGTTCGCCCATCGGTGCCAGTGCCCGTGAACCACCGGCCAAAAAACGCACGCATTTACCGCGATGGGAGAAACAACAAAAAACAAACATGATTGAAGTTCTCGAAAAGTCCATTCCTCACGTCATCGCAGCGCTCACCCAAACCGGGCCTGATGGCCTCACCGTGAAGGAGCTGCGGGGGCACCTCGGAGCGGGTGAGCAGTTCACTCGACGGGCCCTGACCCTTCTGCTGGCCACTGGAGCGGTGCGCGTGTCCCATCGTCACAGGCCCGGCGTGCGCGGTGCGGTGCCACGCGTCTACATGCTCGGCGACCCCAACGCGCTGACGCCGGTCGCTACGCCTGTCCCACGTCGCGAGGGGGTGACGGAGTGACTGACGCAACTCGTATCTCCTTCCCCTCTCTCTCTATTTTCCTTAAGGAAGAGAGAGTTCCGTCACTCCGTCACGTACAGAGTGAAAACCCCAGTGACGGAGCAATGACGGAGCCCCAGCGCGTTGGGACTTCCGTCACAGCTCCCCCCATGCCGTCCCATGTTGACGAGGGAAACCTCGCGTCGGGGCCTGTGCAGGTGCCCGCTTCCTGGACGGTCTGCCTGACTGACTCGCGCTTCACGCCCGGGAGTCTGGATGTCGTGGAGTTCAGCTCAGCGGGCGAGCTGATGGCCGCTCTTTACGAGGTGGCCGCCGCTCCGCTCGTGCGCCCGGAGAAGGACGGCCGCGCCATCATCCCGGCCAAGCCGCATCCGCCCCGCGCCGATGGGCTCTACGAGGGCAAGGACGGGCAACCGACGCCAGCGCCCTACCGCCGCAACGCGAACTTCTCTCACATTACCCTGGCCATCGTGGACTTCGACGGTGAAACGCAGGCCGCGCTGGATGCATGGCTTGCGAGCCTGCGCCGCCGCAGGTTGTGGTTCCTCGCCTACCCAACGCACTCCTACGGGCGCACCGCGAAGCCCATCCGCTACCGCGTCGTCTTCCCGTTCAGTGAACCCGTGCCCGTTGGCTCGGCGAGCCGCTGGTCCGAGCGCCTTTGGCCGCGCCTCATGCAGTGCGTGGGGCTCGGGGGCCTGACGGAAGCCACGTTGAAGGCCGATATCTCCTGCAAGGACGTTGCGCGGCTCTACTACCTGCCAAGCTGGGACCCTTCCAATGCGCTGCCACGTCCAGCCCCGGAGCACCACCAGGGCCAGCCGCTCGACGTGCAGGCCGAGTTCGGTCCCCTGCTGCGGCAGCCCTTCGCGCGCTACGCCGAGCGTCCCAACGAAGAACAGGTGGACGGCTCGCGGATGGCTGACCTCAAGGATGTGCGCAAGCGGCTCCGGCGCTTCAAGCGTCCCGACGCCGTGACGGTTCTCGCGCAGATGGACGCGGGCGAAGTGCTCATGCTCGACGGGCAGCGGCACCTGGGCATCAACAAGCTGACCGAAATGCTCGCCCGCGTGGCCACGCCCGAGGAGAGTTCGGCAAGCCTCCTTGAAATCGCGCGCCGCTCGCTCGATGCGCTCGTGCGGCTGGAGCCCTCCCGTGACGTGTGGGGTGAGGCGCTGCGAGGGTTGCGTGGGGCTCGCGCCAAGCTCACGCAATGGGACCGCCAGAGAGTGGCCCAACGGGAAGCGGAGTACGCGGAATGGCGCCGTGCTCTGGGGCTGGCGGCCAGCGCGGGCCATCGCAATGGGGGCGAGCAATGAGCACGACCATCCATCCCGGTGACGCGCTGGCCCACGCAGCCGACACGGAAGCAGCGCTTGCCCAGGTCGCTAAGTTGCCGCTCGTGAAGGTCGTTCCGCTGGAGCGCTACCTTGCACGGCGCCACGATGGGCGCGGCTTCGCTCCGGAGTTCCTGACGCAGAAGGCAGCCGAGGACTACCTGATTCTGCGAGGGCTGGTGGACCCGCGAAATATGTGGCCGCGTGGAGTCAGCCCGTTGGCCGCTTCACCCAACGTGCCGGGTCTCTGCGCGGGCGTCATGGCCATTGAGTGCAAGCCGAACGCGCCCGATCTCCTCATGCGCAAGGACGAGACGCTCGCGGTCAACACCTGGGAGGCTCCTACGCTCGTGCCGGTTTCGGGCGATTGGTCCGACGTGCGCCGCGTTCTGCTCTGGCTCGCCGAAGACGAAGCCGGCCTTGACTGGCTGCTCAACTGGATCGCGTTCAAGGTGCAGAATCCGGGCTCCAGGCCGGGCACCGCCATCCTTCTGCAAGGGCCCCCGGGCTCCGGAAAGAACGTGCTCTATCGCGTGCTCGCGCACCTGCTGGGGCCCTCCAACTGCGTCCAGATTGGCGAGGCGGACCTGGCCAAGCCCTACAACCTCCACTTCGCTACGAAGCTCCTCATCTTCGCCAACGAGCTGCTCGACAACCACAAGCGTGGCGGTTCGCTCGGCGACGGGCTCAAGGCGATGATCACCGATAGCGAGGTCTTCCTGGAGAGCAAGGGCGTTCCCCGAACCCCAGCATCCAACCGCGCCGGGCTCCTCGCCGCTACCAACCGAACGAAGCCCATCGAAATCGAGGAGAACGACCGCCGCTGGACGGTGTTCCACAACAAGAACAAGCCCGCCGAGTATCAGCACCCGGACCTCGGCATGACGCATCGGGAGTTCTTGGAATCGCTGCACGCGCCCGGTGAGGACGACGCCTTTACGCCGGAGTTCATGCGTCAGGTGGCCGCCTTTGCTCACGCCATGGGCATCCGCGCCGTGGACCTGCGGCGAGTCAGGCGCCCTCACGCGAACGAGTCCCGCATGGAGCTTCAGCAACTCAGCGAGCCGGTGACGGAGCAGTTCCTGCGCGAACTCAAAGAGAGCCCAGATGGGGATGGGCAGCTTCGCGACTGGGCGATGAACAGCCCGCAGGCCAACGTGATGCACCGGGGCGGCGCTCAGGTGGGAAAGACCAAGGCGTTCACGAACGACGCGCTGTACGCGGCGGTCTGCGGCTTCTGCCGTGTGGTGGGGCAGAAGCATCCGCCTCAGAAACGAACCTTCCTGGCCGCGTTGAAATCGGCGGGCTGGACTGAGCAGCGCGACAGCAAGACGCGGGGCTGGCTACCTCCGTGGCACCAGACGGGCGACGATGCAGCGGCGTTCGCAACGAAGGTCGTTCCTCTCACGGGACCACGTAGCGCTGCCGGGGTGAGCGCTGGCGCCTCGCACTCGTCAGCGGAGCCCACGCCGGGCCACGCTACGCCCACCAACGGGAGCGGAGCCACACGATGAACGTGCCCACGGCAGCGGGCTCCAGCGCGCCCGAGTTCCTGACCGTCGAAGAGGCCGCAGCACTCCTGCGCGTGAACCGGAAGACGCTCTACGAGTCGATCCGGCTCGGACAGGTGCCCGGAGTCCTCCAACTCGGACGTTCCATCCGCATCCGCCGCGTCGTCTTGCTACGTTGGATGCCGGGTCACAGCGGTCCTGCGCTCGGAGAGAAGCGATGAGCGTCAGGCTGCGGAAGTGGAAGACGAAGGAGGGCAAGGTGCAGGAGGCGTGGTGGGTGGACGTGAAGTACCAGCACCCCAACGGGAGGGTGGAGCGAGTCCGCAAGGCATCGCCCATCAACACCCGCCGGGGCGCTGAAGAGTACGAGCGTCAAGTCCGCCAAGCCCTCCTGACCGGCACCTTCGGGAAGGAGAAGCAGAGCGAGCCGGGCTGGGTCCTCACCCTCGGAGAGTTCGTCCCGCGCTTCATCACGTACAGCGAGAACAACAACAAGCACTCCAGCGTCGTCACCAAGCGGCAAATTCTTGATGACCACCTGCTCCCCGTGTTCGGGAACATGCCTCTTGACGCCATCGGTCCAGCGGAGATCGAAGACTTCAAGGCCGCGATGCGGAAGAAGCCTGCGGGCATTCCCGGAAGGAAGGACGCCCCCTCGAAGGATGCCCTGCGCAAGCGCAAGGGGGCCGGGGTGAAGCTCCTGAGCCTCAAGTCCATCAACAACGTCCTGACCGTGCTGCACAAGTTGCTCGCATTGGCCCAGGAACAGGGCGTGCTCCAACACGTCCCGCGCGTGAAGCTCTTCAAGACGGACAAGCCCGCCTTTGACTTCCTCACCTTCGAGGAAGCCGAGCGCCTGCTCAACACCGCCGAGCCGGAGTGGCGTACGTTGGTCCTGTTGGCGCTCAAGACGGGGCTGCGGCATGGGGAGTTGATCGGGCTCCAGTGGAGCGACGTGGACTTGCAGCGCGGCAAGCTCCAGGTGCGGCGCTCCATCTGGCAAGGAGTGACGGGGCTGCCCAAGGGCGGACGGGGACGGACGGTGGACCTTCCCGGCTCGGTGGTGGGCGCACTCAAGGGGCACCGGCACCTGCGCGGCCCCTACGTGTTCTGCCAGCCGGACGGCCAGCCGCTCACCGCGAGCATGACGGAGCACCGGCTCTCGCGGGCGGTGAGCCGGGCGGGCATCAGCCGCGAGCAGGGGCGCATCACCTGGCACGACCTGCGCCATACCTACGGCAGCCACCTCGCCATGAGGGGTGTCCCGCTCAAGGTCATCCAGGAGCTGATGGGCCACGCCACCATCGAAATGACGATGCGGTACGCCCACCTCGCGCCGGAGGCCCGGGAGAGCGCGGTGCAGCAGCTCGACCGGCCAGTGCCCCACCAGCTCCACGCCGCTCCAGCCAACGACGCCGGAGGGGCACACTGAGGGCACATGAGGGGACGGAGGAAAAAGAAAAGCCCAGCAACCCCTGAGGATTGCTGGGCTCTCAATGGCGAGGAGTACGGGACTTGAACCCGTGGCCTCAGGCCGTGGCGGACTTCACCGCCGGGAGCAGCGCGCCCGAATCGATGAGATTGCTCACTGCCTCGATGTCCTTGTGCAGCTCGCGGTCCCGGTCCATGTGAGGAACCTTGCTGCGCACCAGCTCATACGCCGCCAGCGCGCCCTTGCCAGGCTTCACCGGCAGCCGGAAGTCCAGCGCCTGCGCCGCGCACAGCACCTCAATGGCCAAACACGAACGGGTGAAATCACTCACCTGTCTGCCCTTGAGCGCCGCCGTCATGCCCATGGACACGTGGTCCTCGCGGCCCGCAGACGACGGAATCGAGTCCACCGACGCCGGGTGGCTCAGCACGCGGGACTCGGCCACCAGCGCGGCGCTCGTCACCTGCGCAATCATGAAGCCCGAGTTCAACCCCGAGTTCTTCGCCAGGAACGCCGGCAGCCCCGACAGCGACGGGTTCACCAGCTGCTCCACGCGCCGCTCGCTGATGGACGACAGCTGCGTCAGCGCCATGGCCACCACGTCCATCGCCAGGGAGATGGGCTGCCCGTGGAAGTTGCCGCCCGAGACAATCCGCTCCGTCTCCGTGAACACCAGCGGGTTGTCCGTCGCGCTGTTCACCTCCACCTCGAGGATGCGCCGCGCGAAGGCCATGCCCTCGCGCGCCGCGCCGTGCACCTGCGGCATGCAGCGCAGCGAGTAGGGGTCCTGCACCTTGCTGCAGTTGACGTGCGTCTCCACCAGCTCGCTGCCCAGCAGAATCTGCCGCAGGTGCGCCGCGCAGGCCTTCTGGCCCGGGTGCGCTCGCACGTCGTGAATCTCGGGGATGAACGGCTTGTGGCTGCCCAGCAGGCCCTCCAGCGTCATGGCCCCCGCCACGTCCGCGATGTCCGCCAGCGTCTCCGCACGCAGCTGAGCATAGAGGAGATGAAGCGGCCGGCCAGCCACAGACGTGGAGGGAGGCCCACCGAGCCCTAGATTGCCGCGGCGGAACAAGACCGCCGAGGTAGGGGGAGTGGGCCATGGAGTTCATCGGCACCGACGTGCACAAGCGGGACAGTCAGGTATGCATCCTGTCGGAGGAGGGCGAGGTGGTGCTGGAACAGCGCCTGCGCACGCAACGGGAGCGGTTGGGCGAGCTACTGGGCAAGCGCCCCAAGGCACGGGTCCTGCTGGAGTCCTCGACCGAGAGCGAGTGGGTGGCGCGGTGCCTGGAAGAGCTGGGGCACGAGGTGGTGGTGGCCGACCCGAACTACGCTGCCATGTACGCCACCCGCAGCCGCCGGGTGAAGACGGACAAGCGGGACGCCCGGACCTTGGCGGAGGCGTGCAAGCTGGGGGCGTACCGGCCCGCGCACCGCGCTTCGGACGAGAGTCGGCACCAGCGAGCCCAGCTGGCCGTGCGCGAAGCCCTGGTGCGCACGCGCACCCGGTATATCTCCCTGGTGAGCGCGCGGGTGAGGCGCGAGGGCCTGCGAGTGGCGGACGGCGGGGCGGAGGCGTTCGTGGCACGGGTGGCGGCGCTGGCCCTGCCGGGCAGGCTGAGGGCGGAGGTCGCCCCGCTGCTGAGCCTCATGCTGCACCTCAACGCGCAGATTGCCTTTCTGGACGGAGTGCTCGGACGTCTGGCCCGGCAGGATGCGCAGGTGGCACGCTTGTGCACGATGCCCCAAGTGGGGCCGGTGACAGCGTGTGCCTTCGCGTCCGCGGTGGATGACCCCACGCGCTTCTCGGGGCCGCATCAGGTGGAGGCGTACCTGGGCCTGGTCCCCAGCGAGAGGAGTAGCGGGGAGAAGCAGCACAAAGGCCCCATCACCAAGGCAGGCAACGAGCGGGTGCGCTGGTTGCTGGTCCAGGTGGCCCTCTCGCTGCTGTGGGGGAAGAACCCCCAGACGGCGCACCTGCGAGAATGGGCCGAACGGATTGCCGCCAGGCGCGGCAAGAAGACAGCCGTGGTGGCGCTGGCGCGACGGCTGGCTGGAATCCTCTTCGCGATGATGCGCGATGGGACGGAGTACCAACCGCCGAAGCCAGCAGAGATGGAGGCCGCTGCATGAGGTCGTCCCCGTCAGCCGCCTGACGAGCAGCGACCTCTCCCATAGGTTTCGATGAGCGGGTGAGCGCGTATTCGCCCTTGGCCAGCAACTCAGGGCCGCCGTATAGAGGGCGCCCCCGCTTTCGAATCTCCCCATGCGTCGGCGGCACCGCCCGCCCCAAGTCGAGCGCGAACAGAAGGCTGAAGAAACCTCGCGGAGAGGGGCTTGAAGTCAGGTGGCACGCAGGAGGCGATTGCCTTTGGGCCTCCGCGGTGGCGCGGGGCAGAAGGAAAGTATTGCTTGAAAGCGTCTGTTGTTGAAAGTGAGACGAGGCAAGGTGCCTGATTCGGGGGCCGCTTCACAGAAGGGCGAATGGGAGGCCTGTTGAAGGTGAGGGCTGGTGTACAGGGGTCGAGGAGAGCCGCTGAAGGGGACGTGTAGGCTGTGCGCCAGGCCGGTGGAGAGACTGCTCAGCCCCCTCGGGGTACACGCCTGCCCAGGCCGCCCTCCCATGAGGGGCGCGGCGGGGGCCAGGGGCCTCTTGGCTGTCTTGAGCTTCAAGCTGTCTTGAGCCTCAACACCCCGCGGCCGGGGGTGGCCCTCGCTCAGGGGGCCCACCGCGTACTCGCCGTGGGCAACCCCAGGTGCTCCACAATCGCTCTCACCCCTCCTGCTCCCTTCACGGACGCCAACACCCTCAAGCCTGCCTCCGCACCTCAAGCAACCGAACACGTCCAGGGCGAACGCCCTACGTAGCAGCCCGGCCCAGTCCACTCGGAGTGGGCGCTCACGAAGGAGTCGACCTGGCGCGCGAGCCGCTCCTTGTTGGCGGTGATGCCCGTCACGCAGTTCACGCGCAGCGTCGCCATGGCGGCGGTCATGTACTTGAGGTCCTCGAACAGCACGTGAGCCATGACCGGCCCGAAGGCGTTGAGCTGGAACTGTCCCGCCTCCGCGGCCATGGTCAGCGTCACGTCTCCCCCGGCGACCACGAAGGCCACCTCGTTGACGACCTCCGGGATGACCGGGTTCACCTTGCCCGGCATGACGCTGGAGCCCGCCTGCCGGGGCGGGAGGTTGATTTCGTTGAAGCTCGCCTGGGGGCCGGAGCCGAGCAGCCGCAGGTCATTGCAGATCTTCGAGAGCTTCATCGCGCTGCGCTTGAGGGTGCCGGACACCTCCATGAAGACGCCCACGTCGGTGGTCGCTTCAATCAGGTCGGGCGCGGTGACGATGAGGCGCCCGGTGATGTCCGCCAGGTGCCTGCGGGCCGCCTCCGCGAAGCGCGGGTCCGCCGCGATGCCGGTGCCAATCGCCGTCGCCCCCAGGTTGATCTCCCCCAGGCGGCGGGTGACGTCCGTCAGGCTCGCGTGCTCCTCGGCCAGCGTGACGGCGAAGCCTTCGAACTCCTGCTGGAGCGTCATCGGCACGGCGTCCTGCAGCTGCGTGCGTCCAATCTTCACGATGCCCGCGAACTCCTGCCCCATGTCGCGGAACGCCTGCTCCAGGCCCCGGTTGGCGATGACCTCGTTGAAGTTCATGTTCGTGGGGAACACGGGAGGCCCGGTGGGACGTGCCCTCCGGGGAGGAGGGCTGTCCACCGGGCCTCCCTGGTGGCTACGTCACTTCACGGTGAGGCACTTCGCGGGGCCGAGCGTGGCCTGGAAGTACGGCGTGTAGAGGTCGGGCGCGAGCGTGAAGTTGCAGGTGTTCACCGCGTCCGGTGACAGGCCCTGGTGCTCCTGCATGTAGCGCGCGACGTAATCCCGCACGCCGTCCGCGGAGGACCACAGCAGGAGGCCTTCCTTGAACATGCTGTACCCGCCGCCGCCACCGCCGCGGTAGTTGTTCACGGCGATGCGGAAGACCTGGTCGTCCCGGACGTCCTGGCCCTGGAAGCGCAGGTGCGTGAGCCGGGAGCCCGCGGGCTTCGTCAGGTCGTAGCCGTACTCGATGCGCGAGTAGAGGTCCCAGTTGTAGTCCGCGACGACGGGCATGGTGGCCTTCGCGTCCTCGGGCTTCGCGGGCAGGTTGGCCGCGTCGAGCTGCTTGAAGTACAGCGTGTTCATCTCCAGCGCGCGCCGGAGGATGGAGCCGTTGATCTCCATCACGTACAGCGTGTTGTCGTAGATGTAGACGCTGTAGGCATCGCGCAGGGTGACGTCCCCCGCCGGCAGCGCGACGTTGTTGCTGAACAGGGCGGTCGCGGACAGGTCCACGGGGAAGCCGGCCTCTTCCGCGGCCTCCTCCTGCACGGTGTTGAGCAGGTCCGCCAGCGGGCCGTCCACGTAGCGTCCCGCGAAGCCGCCCGTGAAGGCCGCGGTGGTGCTGCCGATCTTCTGGTTCACGTAGGCCACCGTGGTGTCGTGGTAGGCCTGGGTGAGCTGCTTGACGGTGGCATCCTCCGCCACCTTGTCGTCCACCGCGAGGAGCTGCGAGTCGTGCGTGTCCACGCCCCAGCGCCCGTCGTTCCAGGTGACGTTGAGCTGCACGTGAGCCAGGTGGCTGCCCCAGCGGTTGGGCTGCGTGAGGAGGACCTCGCGGCCGTCCTGGTTCTTCAGCAGCATCTTCGGGATGGGCTGGTGGGTGTGGCCGGTGAGGAGCACGTCCACGTCCGCCACCTGCTGGGCGATCTGCACGGCCTCGTTCTCACCGGGGAGGTTGCCCCGGTCGGTCCACTTCGTGGCGTCCGCGTAGTCCGCGAGCCACGACTCGGGGCTGGTCGCGCTGCCGACGGGCTGCTTGTCCGGGCCGCTATGGATGGCCACCACCACCACGTCCGCGCCGGCCTTCTTCATCTCCGGCACGTAGGCCTTCGCGGTCTCCAGCGGGTCATCGAAGCGCAGCCCGGTGATGTTGTCCTTGCGCTCCCACGTCGCCACGCCCGGCGTCACCAGGCCGAGGATGCCGACCTTCACGCCGCACACCGTGGTCATCACATACGGGGTGAAGGCCGCGGAGCCGTCCGCGCTCTTGCGCACGTTGGCGCCGAGGAGGGGGAAGTTCGCCTCGCTCTTGAACTTGTTGAGGACGCCCTGGCCGTAGTTGAACTCGTGGTTGCCCAGGGCCATGGCGACGTAGCCCAGCTCGTTCATGGCGGTGGCCATGGGGTGCTTGGGCGCGTTGTCCACCAGGGCGTAGTAGGTGCCCAGCGGCGAGCCCTGGATGGTGTCACCGGTGTCGACGAGCAGCGTGCAGTCCGGGTTCTTCTCCCGCTCCTGCTTGACGAGCGTGGCCACCCTGGCGAGGCCGCGCTTCGCGTCCGGTTTCCCGGTGAAGTAGTCCCACGGGAAGATGTTGGTGTGCAGGTCGCTCGTCTGGAGCAGCGTCAACGTGCGCGGCGAGGTGTCCACCGGGGTCGGAGTGGGAGGCGGGTCATCGTTGGAGTCACAGGCGACGAACAGCGAGCAGGCGCCCACCAGGGACAGGGTGCGCAGCGTGCGCGAGGGAACAGCGAAATGCATCAGGGACCTCGATGAAGGGTGCTGCCGGGCAGCACTGCCCGGGACTGAGCACCCTACCGTCTCCCTCCGACGCGCTTCTGAATTCGCTCGCGGCGCAATTCATGCCGCGGGGCTCGTCCATTAGCGCGGCGCCTCGTGGGCCACGCTCCTCCCCTGCTCCCGTCAGGTGCGGACAGGCCAGGGCATCACAGGGCGCGTGGATGCTCCGGCGTCTCGACCGCAGCTGCTGACCCGAGACCTCATCCCATTGCTCACGTCCCCCGGATTTTCGTACCGGGTCAGATTCCGAGAAGGTCATGCAGCCGAGCGACCTCGAGAGAGGAGGCGGCACACCCCGCGTCTCAACCTACGGCGCGCGCTCGTCTTCGAATCGACTCGAGGTCGCGCGAGCTCAGCTCGGGCCGGTGTTTCTCGAGCAAGGCTTCGAACCTGCCCTTCTTCTTCAATGTCGTTCGCAACTCGACAATTACCGGATTGTCGATCGCCTCGACGCGTTCGAGCGCATCGGAGAGCGCCTCGGCGTTTCCGACCATCGCGTGCGCGAGGAGCCAATACGCTGCCCAATGCGGGTGCGAAACGAAGTGCTTTGCTTCCTTCGTGTACACGCGCATCGGCGAAGCGTCGCGGGCGGTGAGCACGATCGCGTCAACCGGGTCGTCGTGATCCTCGCGATCGACTTTGTGAACGAGCTGCGCCAACCAGATTCCACGCCGGTAGAGGCGTGCGAGCTCGTTCGCGGCTGCGTTCGACTTGCCGCCTCGCTCGGAAGCACCCCGGGTCTTCAGCAAGGCGCGAATCGACGGAGCCTCCCACGCGAAATCGCCGGGCTCCTCGTCGGCTGGCGACACGTCGTTGAAGAGAAAGGACGCGACGGGCGAGGTCTTCGCGCCGATCCCCCAACCGGCGACGAGATAGGCGCCCGCATCGGGGTCGACTCCAATCGGTACCGCTCCGCATAGAAATGCGACGACCGACTCGCGCATCTCTCGAAAGAGTAGACGTCTCGGCGGACGTACCGCACAAATGCTCCACGACGTACCGCTTTCCTCGAGGAGGCTGCCGACCGCTTTCCGAAAACGGAGTTCGGCGGCCGCCGTCGCGTAGTCGATGAGCTCCGGCGAGGCATCGATGCCCCGCGCCGCAAACGCATCCGGACCCTCGGCTCTGGGTTCCTCGAACGCGCGCGCAGGTTTGCCATCCCCACTGGCGAGCAGCGCGTTGACAATCTCGTGGAGCTTCATGAGGGCGCTTTTGCAGCGTCGCCCCTCACGGAGCAAGCGAGATCGGCATTGGCGTCACGCATAGGAGGGGCAGGGGCACTGCTGCGTGCGAGGGAAGGGCATGGTGCGGCAGCGGAGGGGCTGACTGGGGCCCCCGGGCCGTGAGCCGGGCGGGCTGAGCGGCCGTGCAGCCGACTTGGGGCACACCAAAACCTTACCCAACGTCTGCTCAGGGCAAGGCGGGTTGCTGACCTCGATGATACGACGGCCCGGATCGAGCGCGCGCTCGCCTGGCTCCGCTGAAGCGCTACGAGGCAGGGAAGCGGCTCACAACCGCCCGCCAGACCGGGCAACCAGCCCTTGAAGGCCGATGCAGCCTGGCTCGGCGCCGCCGGCTCGAGACATTTATCGTATATTTCATGTGACAGCTTGCATTCCAAATGGGGGCTCCGAATGGAGCGGCGTGAACCAGAAAGCAGTGTCCATGCTGTGCAAGCCAGCCAGACCGGAACTCCGGTGGCTGGCCACCCGCCTGCGCCATCTCCACCCATGCCGGCCCCCGCTGGGCCCTCCGCCAAGGAAGCCGCCGCGGGGATCCTCAAGGAAGAGCTGCTTCTCATCGGTCTACTGGTCCTGCTGGTAGGACTCGTATCGTCGCGCGCCTATTACGGAACCTTCGGCGTCAAATACCAGTCCCTGGACCTGCCCCACTTCGTCATCCGAGGACTTACGACCGTCGTGGAGCAGCCCTTGCTACTGCTGCCGTACGTGGCGGCACTCGGAGTCGTCGCCTTTTTCGGCGCGGGGTCCACCGGGCGAGGCACGCTTCGAAAGCTGCTCGCCTACACTTGCATCCTGGCAATCATTGCCGCATCTGGCGGGCTTGCGTACTTGACGGGGTACCGCGCCGCGCTCCGCGACATGTACGACGAGACAAGCGTGCTCCCCCGCGTCCTGGCGCTCGAGGGTCCGGATGCGACGGTCACCCAGGGCCTCATCCTAAAGGATGAGCGAACACGCATCCTGCTCTCGGGAGACGACTTCATGATTGTCTTTACCGCACACGCTGGCGCAAAGCAGGCAACTCCCAGCCGGAAGGATGACTTCCGCCCCACTCTCTACTGGGTGAGCAATGAAACCCTCAAGACTCTTACGACGGACCCTTAGCGCCTACCTGTTCCTGCTCGGAGCCCTGGCATCAACCGGTGGAGCGCGGGCAGACTCCGTTCGAACCCTGACCGGGGTGAACAAGGGAAGAGTCGTCTCCATCGACAAGACCGGCGTCGGCTTTGCTTCCGCCTGTGACGACGCCCGGATGACGGTCATCCACGATTGGACGTCGGTGAAGTTCGACTCCGACTGCGAGAACTACATCACCAAGGACGACGCGGCAGGCGTCGGCGGCTCTGGCGACTCTCTGCCGGAGTCATTGCTCGACACGGGCGAGACAGCCACCGGGGGCACCGGCTCCGAGGAGCCCACCGTTCCGAATGAGGTGGAGCATCAGCGGCGCCAAGCCTGCTCCTTCGTCATCTCACGCCACGAGGGCGAGCCCATCAGGGCCCGGGACGTTCAGCTATCGGAAGACCGGTCGAAGCTGCACCTCACCTTCGCCCAGGGCTCGAGGCAGTCCCTCCGCCGCGAGGAGATCCGTCTGGTCCGGCTCGACTGCTGAGACTGGGCGGCTCGTGGGGGTTCCAGGTATCCACCCGGGCGGACCCTGCACCATGTCACCCCACCACCCCGAAGACCTCGCGCTGGCAGAGGCCGCGCGGCGCGGTGACCCCGAGCGGTGCGCGGCGCCGCTGCCTCGCGCCTATCAGTGGACGGACGGCTCGGCGTACGTGAATCACGTCGAGCTGGTGCGCAAGGCGGAGATGCCGGAGACGTTCTGGACCGACCACGGTCGAGCCCCTCCGCAGCGGCGCTCCCAAGACGCCGTTCCTCAAGCGTGGCAACCGGGTGCGTATCGAGATGCGGGATGAGGCCGGCAGCATCTTCGGAGCCCTCGACCAGGGGGTCGGAGACGAAGCCCGGGGTCAAATCGAACAAGCCGCACGAGGAGCACGCCGCTTCTGGACGAAGGTGCTCACCGCGGCTTTGAAGCAATCTGGCGCCGTGAAGAGCAGGAAGTGCGGCCCACCCTTGACGGTGAACAGGTTGACGCCAGCGGCTTCGGGCAGGAGACGGATATGGGCCTGGGCGCCAGCAAGGGGCGTCTTGGGGTCCATGTCGCCCTGGAGAACCAGCACCGGCGGAAGAGTGGCGGGAGACCGGCCGAACCACTCGTCGCGCGGATAGGCCAGTGACGTTCGACCGACGAGCTGACCCGGCAGGCTGCTGACGAACAGGAACCGGGCGGCCTCGGCCTCCACCTGGGCCTGGGTGAGGCCCGGCCGGGCGTTGTTCTCGGATGCGCTGATAACGCTGACGAGCGGGATGGAAAGCGATGACTGCGGGAAACGGCCGAACTGGTCGCCCAGTGCCTCCAGGTCCTGCTCGACCTTCCGCAATGGCTCGAGGTCTCCGCCTCTGAGGCCTGAGAGGACGAGGGGAATCCGCGCCCGCAGCTCCGGGCTGTCCAGCAGTGCTCCAAAGAAGAGTTTCGGACGCCCCCCGGGGACGGCAGCGGACACCTTCGGATCGTCGACGAGCCCCTGCATGGCGGTGACCGCCGAGTCCCCGAGACGCGCACGGCAGCCCGGGTCCGCGTCGCAATGCGCGAGAACCGCGCGGCCCACCTCGTCGACGACGGCCGAGCGATGACTGAGGTCCCATTGCTCGGTCGTTTCCGGAGGAACGAGGGAATCGAGCACGATTCCGTCGAGGCGCCGCGGCGGGGCGACCGTCATCATGCGCAACACCAGCTGCGTGCCGTAGGAGACCCCATAGAGCCACGTCTTCCGGCCAGCGGAGTATCGCTCCATCAGCGCGCGCAAATCGTGGGCGGAGTGGGTGATGGTGAAGGCGCGAGTGCGCTTGGAATCGGACTCCAGCGCCTCGAAGCAGGTCGCCCACTCGGCGCCTTCGAGCGCGGCGCCCCCCTCACTGTCGGCGGCCTCCTCCTTCTGGCAGAGCCGGCTCGAGAAACCCGTCCCGCGATGATCGGGCACCAGCAGGTCATATCCCGGGAAGGCGGCCCGCAGGGTCTTCAGCAGCGGGTAGAACGAAGCCCCTGACTCGCCGGGCCCACCCGCCACGAGCCAGACCTGCCCGGCCGACCGCCCCGGAGCCGGGAACTTGCGGACGAAAAGCTCGATCTGCTCACGGCTCGGGTCCGCGTAGTCCAACGGCGCGCTGAAGCGAGCGCAGAGGGAACCGGCGAGAGCGGTATCCTCCTTCGCGTCCGGGCAACCGACGAACCCATCGGCACGGGTCGCCGTGCCCTTCTCGGACGCGTGCGCGAGGCCGCCCAGAACGAGTGCACCCCAGATGGCGACCACGGCTGCGAAAGTGGGACACTTCATGTTCACGCTCCGAGAGGGCCCGGGAACTTCCCAGAGAGGACCCATGAGCGCAATTCAACTTGGATGGAGCCCGCCCCTCGTCACCAGGTAAATCCCAGCCGCTGAAGGGGCCGTGTGGGCTGTGCGCCAGGCCGCCCTCCCATACGGAAAATCCCTCGAAATTCTTTCCTGGGACGGCTCTCGACTTTGCGCCTCTCCTCATTGGAGACACGGTTCTCCCTACGGAGGGCGGACCCGTGGCTCCACGTCGGTGTGCCCCCTCATTTCCTGGTGCCCTCAATGAACTGGCAACATGCCGTCTCCCTGGCGTTCGCGGCCTTCGTCCTCAATGGCTGCGGTGGCGGTGAAGAGGAAGCGAAGACCCGGAGTGGCATCTACGAATTTGAGATGGTGAGGGAGTACGACACCTGTACACCCAAGCGAGCCGTTGGGCACATCGGCCAGGTGAACATCATCGAGGATACCGACAGCTTCTGGGTCTTCTACGTCCTGGCCGGCGAGGACGCCCCCGTCCGTGGCGTGCACGGTGCGAAGGTCATGAAGGACGCTCCCGTCGAGACCGAGCGTGTCGCCGTCTCCGACTGTCCGGAAACGCGGCGATGGATGTCCCTGGAGCTGCTGAGCGACCTCGACCCCCTGGAGGTCCGGTACAAGGAGCGCTATTCGAACATGGCCGGCTGCGAGCTCGACCCCGACATCACCTACGCCGGCATTCCCGATAGCGACTGTGAGGCCTCGATTCTGCTGCGGTACAGCCTGGTGCAGTACTGCTCGGCGCCCTGCACCACCCGGGACATCGTCAACATGGAGGACGGCACGAACACCATTGTCTGCGAATGCAAGTAACGGATTCCAACGCCGCGCGCTCAGGTGCCGTGGCCCAGGCTCATCCCTTCCAGGGGCCTGGGCCCGCTGTCGAGCTCGGCGTGCATGACGGTGTCGTCACGCACGCCCTCCCACTTGGACACCACGAGCGTCGCCACGGCGTTTCCGATGACGTTGGTGATGGCCCGGGCCTCGGACATGAAGCGGTCCACGCCCAGCAGCAGCGCCACGCCTTCGACGGGCACCTTGCCATTGAGCGCCGCCAGCGTGGCCATCAGCGTGATGAAGCCCGAGCCCGTCACGCCCGCGGCCCCCTTGGACGTCAGCAGCAGCACGCCCAGCAGGGTGAGCTCCTCGCCCAGCGTGAGGTCGATGTTCACCGCCTGGGCGATGAAGATGGCCGCCATCGTCAGGTAGATGCACGTCCCGTCCAGGTTGAACGTGTACCCGGTGGGCAGCACCAGCCCCACTGCGCCCCGGTCGCAGCCCAGCGTCTCCAGGCGCTTGAGCAGCCGAGGCAGCGCGGACTCTGATGACGACGTCCCCAACACGAGCAGCAGCTCGCTGCGCATGTAGCGCAAGAGCTTCCACAGCGAGAAGCCGGACAGCCGCGCCACCAGCCCCAGCACCAGGAAGACGAAGAGGGCGCAGGTGACGTAGACGGCGATGAGCAACCGTCCCAGCGAGCTGAGCGATTCGACGCCGAACTTGCCCACGGTGAAGGCCATGGCGCCGAATGCGCCCAGCGGCGCCAGTTTCATGATCATCCCGACGATGCCGAAGAAGACCTGGGCCAGGTCGTCCGACAAACTGAGCACGCGATGGCCCATGGGCCCCAGGCGGGTGAGCGCCACGCCCGTCAGCACCGCGACGAGCAGCACCTGGAGCAGCTTCCCTTCGGTGAAGGCCGACAGGAAGTCATGCGGGATGATGTCCAGGAGGAAGGGGATGGTGCCCTGCTGAGACGCGGACGCGCGGTACTGGGTGATGCCGGAGGTGTCGATTTGCGCCGGGTCGATGTTCATCCCCGCGCCGGGCTTCAGGGTGTTCACCACCACCAGCCCCACGACGAGCGCCACCGTCGTCAGGACTTCGAAGTAGATGAGCGCCTTGAGGCCAATGCGGCCCACGTGCTTGAGGTCGCCCATCTTCGCGATGCCCGCGACGATGGTGAGGAAGATGACCGGTGAGATGATCATCTTCACCAGCTTGATGAAGCCGTCACCCAGGGGCTTCATCGACTCGCCCAGGTCCGGCCGCAGCCATCCGAGGAGGACACCCACCGCGATGGCCAGCAGCACCTGGACGTAGAGATTCTTCAACCACCGCATCCGCACCTCTCTCGGGAGGCCGCGGACTATAGCGTGCCGGGGGCGGCGCTTCTCCGTCGCGGGGAGCCGGCGGGCTCCGAGGACGCAGAGGCCGAATGGGAGGCCTGTTGAAGGTGAGGGCTGGTGCACGAGGGCCGAGGAGGGCCGCTGAGCCCCCTTGGGGTACACGCCTGCCCAGGTCGCCCTCCGCATGAGGGGCACTGGAGAAGAGCCAGGGGCCTCTTGGCTGCTCGAGCCTCGAGCTGCCTTGAGCTTCATGAGGGCGCTTTTGCAGCGTCACCCTCACGGCGCAAGCGAGATTGGCATCGGCGTCACGCATAAAAGGATCTGCTGAGCAGCGACAATCGGTGCACGATGTCGTCGATGGCGCATCGCAACCCCGCCAGCCCGGGAGCAGGTCAGGATGAACGAGGTGAGCCGTGGCAACCGGGTGTCGAAGACGGCGGCCGTCTCCCGCTTCTGGCGCGATGACCGGCTGCCCTTCATCGAGGCGCGGGAGGTCCACGACGGGCGCACCGTCTGCTACGCGAAGCACTTCCACGAGACCTTCTCCATCGGCGTGATTACCGGCGGGCGGAGCACCTATCTGAATCAGGCCGCCCGCGAGCCGGTGGGCGCCGGGGCCGTGGTGGTGATGAATCCGGGCGACGTGCATGCCTGCAACCCCATCCATGACCAGCCCTGGTCGTACCGGATGCTGTTCGTGGACACACGCTGGCTGGCCGGCCTCCAGCATGAACTGGGGCTCAGCGTGAATCAGGGCTACCACCCCTTCGCCCGCATCCTGACGACCGAGCCCGGGCTCTACGCGGCGTTCAATCGGTTCTACGACGTGCTGACCGCCCCCGAGGCCGAGTCCCTGCGGAAGCACAGCGCCGCCGTCGCCTTCTTCACGCAGGCGCAGCAGCACCTGAATCCCTCGGCCTCACCGCTGCGGCAGGTGAACGCGAGGCTCGAGCGTGCCGCGGACTTCATCAGCGACAACTGCACGCGCCCCCTCAAGCTGGAGGACATCTGCCAGGCCGCGGAGCTGTCCGCGTCCTACCTCATCCGTGCGTTCAAGAAGCGCTACGGCATGACGCCCCATGCCTACCTGGTCAACCGCCGCGTCCAGTTCGCCCGAGCCCAGCTCAAGCGGGGCCACCGGATTGCCGACGTTGCCCATGAGGCGGGCTTCGCGGACCAAGCCCACCTTCAGCGCGCGTTCAAACAGCTGCTGGCCGCCACGCCAGGGCACTACCAGGGCCAGCCCCAGGCGCTCGCTAGGACAGGAGCAGGTAGATGGCACAACCGGTGAGCAGCGCGGCCATGACCCGGTTGAACAGGCGCACCCGCGCGGGGTGGTCCAGGTAGCCGCGCATGAAGGTCCCCGCGTAGGCCCAGCACGCCATGGAGCCCAGGCAGACCACGAAGTACACCCCCGTGAACTGCCAGACCCGGCTCGGCTCACCGTTCGCCGCGAAGGCGCCCATGCCCGCCACCGAGGCCAGCCAGGCCTTCGGGTTGAGCCACTGCATGGTGGCGCCGTGGAAGAAGGTGGGCGCGGCGCCCGTCTTCGCATTGCCGAGCGCGCCGTCATCCACCGCCAGCCGCCAGGCCATGTACAGGATGAACGCCACTCCGCCCAGGCGGAGGGCACTCGTCAAGAACGGCCAGAACTCCAGGAGCTCGTACAGCCCCAGGCCCAACAGCACCAGCAACAGGGTGAACCCCACCGTGGCGCCAGTCACGTAGCGCATGGCCGGGCGCAAGCCGAACTGGGCGCCGGTGCTCAACGTCACCAGATTCACGGGCCCCGGAGAAATCGATGCGGCCAGGGCAAAGGCGGACATGGAAAGGACGATGCTCATGGCCGACGAAGCTAGGGACTGGCGCCCCGGGCGTATTGAAGGAAAGTGCCCTCGCCCTCCAGGCCCGGGGGACCGATCAGGAACCCGGCCATTTTCGTCGCTCCGAAGGCACGCTTAGGAGGAGCATGCTTCGTCCATGGTGGCGTGGGCCTCACGCCCACACCACGACAACCGGGTCTACACCCTCAGGGAGAACGACATGTTTGGGAAGCTCGCCGCGGATGCCCTCGGTCTCAGTGACATCGGCTCCGTCATCGCTCCGGCGGACTACGACAAGGTGGACTCCGACGACTACGTGATGCACGAGGACCAGGAGAAGATCTTCTTCCTCATCAAGTCCAAGTCCGACGAGTACTGCTTCACCAACAAGGCGCTCGTCCACCTGGATGGGACCAGCGCCGCCAGCAAGAAGCGCATGCTGCGCCGCTACAGCTACGGCTCCCATCCCATCTCCAACGTGATGCTGGAGACGGCCGGCAACATGGACATGGACGTGGAGATCAAGTTCCACCTCGGCACGAAGGACTTCTCCATCGACGTGCACAAGAAGCACCTCGAGCAGGTGAAGGACCTCTACAAGGCGCTGTTCCGCATCTCCGAGCTGATTCGCGAGAATGAAATCCTGCTCGGCCACGCCAAGGCCAGCGTCGACGTCGCTTCGGCCACGCTCGGTCGCGGCCAGGCGGGTGCCACGCCCACCGTGGAGGCGTTCAAGGAGCTCAACCAGGCCGCCTTCGCCTGGCTCAGCGGCGCCCAGCAGAAGTACCACGTGAAGGACTTCGGCTCCGTGTTCGAGCGCTACATCAAGGCCTGAACCGGGCACGCGGGACGCCGCGCCTGAGAGCGCGGCGTGCCCATGCGCCTACCTGGAAGCGGGCACGAGGCCGTAGAGGGTGGTGACCTCCCGCGAGCGCGCGGCGTGCAGCGGGTCCGCCGCGTCCTTCGCCTTGGAGTGCCGCGCCGGGGTGGACTTTCTCCACGCCACCGTCAGGCCGCAGCGCGCGAACTGCTCCTCCAGCCACCCGGGCGGACGCAGGCCCAGCAGCACCGCGAGGTCCGACAGAATCAGCAATCCCTCGCCGCCCGGGGTGAGCACGGCGGGGAGACCTTCGAGGAAACGCCGCAGGAACTGGCTGTCCTCGTCGAACACCGCGCGGTCCACGCGATTCTTCGGCGGCTCCGGAATCCACGGCGGGTTGCAGACGACGAGGTCCGCCTTTCCCTCGGGAAACAGGTCCGCCTCCGCCACCTGGAAGCGCTGCGAGAGGCCCAGCCGCTCCGCGTTCTCCCGTGCGCACGCCACCGCGCGGGAGTCGCAGTCCGTGGCCTGCGCGGACGCCGCGCCACGCTGCAGGAGAAGGAAGGAGAGCACGCCGGTGCCGGTGCCCACGTCGAACACGCGCTTGCCCTTCACGTCCGGCACGGCTGCCAGCAGTTCCACGTAGTCGGTGCGCGTGGGCAGGTAGACGCCGTAGTGCGGATGGAGCAGGCCCTTGAGACCGGGGACGGCCAAGCCCTTGCGCCGCCACTCCGCGGCCCCGAGCATGCCGAACAGTTGCTTGAGCGGGACGACGGTGAAGTCCTCCGTGGGCTCGCCCCACACCTGCCGGCACGCCTGGGAGACATCCGGAGCGCGCGCGAGCTCCATGCGGTAGTTCCGGTCGAGCGCGACGACGATGCGCGACAACGTGGCGTGCTCCAGCTGGCGCGCCCGGCGCTCGGCCCGGAACGCCTCCAGCGGCGAGCGAGCCTGCGAGGGCCTCTCGAGCCGCCGGCCCAGCGCGCCGAGGAGCTGCTTCGCGTTGTGGAAGTCGCCGGTGTAGCGGAGGAACTCGCCCCGGCGGACGCGCTTGAGGGCGGTGTCGGCGCTGAGCCGGTCATCCACGGGCGACAGGCGCGTGGGCGCGGGCTCGTCACTCTCCGAGTGCCAGGTGAACGCGGCGCCGGGAGGAAACTCGAAGGGCGCGGCGGCGGGCTTCGGCCCCTCCTGGGCGGCGGCGGGTCGGCGGGGGCGGTCCATGGGCCTGGGGTAGCACGTCCGCGCGCCATCGTCGCGCACGCGGTGGGGCGGGCCCCAGGGGTCCCGGTGGCGGCTCTACCACCCGGCCATGCCGGGCCGGCTCGGGTACGGGTAGCAGCAGGCCGGATAGGGGTTCTCGGACAGCTCGGGGACGCCCTCCGTGTATGCGAGGCTGACCGTCTCCCAGCTCCGCACATCCCCCTCGCTGGGCCCCACGCCGTCGTCGCCAAAGGGCAGGCGAACGAGCGCGCCGCCCGGAAACGTGGGCTCGTGCTTCAGCCCCAGGCCCACCCGCTGCTCGGTGAGCGCCCCCGGAGGGAGCTGCACGCGCACCTCCACATGCACGGTGCCCAGGTCGTTCGAGGGCTCGGAGACACGCGCCTCCCAGCCCCACAGCTCTGGGCTGAGGGCCGTGTTGAAGGTCCCCGCGCACGTCCCCTTCCCCTGGTCCTGCGGAGTCACCGTCGCCACCGTCCCTCCGGAGGGGATGCTGTAGCTGAAGCGGATGCGCCGGTCCTCCGGCCCCGGCGACGCGGGGCTGGCCGTGCAGCCCCGCCCTTGGAGCGTGGTGAGCCGTCCATCATCCAGCCACAGCGTCACCGTGCCGCCTTCGAGGCCCGCGGCAGCGCCATTGCCCGCGAGCTTCAGCGACGCGTACAGCGCGCCCGTGTCCTTCGAGTGCACCAGCGACACCTGGGTGGGGGCGTGCACCGGGTTGCCGTAATCCACCACCTGGAAGCGCGTGGCGTTCTTCAGGTCCGCGCCGCGCACCACGCCATCCATCACCGGCTCCGTGAAGACGGCCCAATCCCCCGCCCAGGCCTGCCCCACGGATTGTGAGGGGACATAGGCGGTATTCGGCGTGGCGCGCACCACCGTCCAGCCGCCATAGGTCCCTCCGCCCGTCCACTCCACCGGGCCGCTGCCCACGCGGATGGGCGACGTGTCCGGGGTACGTCCGGAGAAGTCGTGCTCCTCCACCACGCGGCCCGTGCCCGCTCGCACCACCACCCGGTCCACCCGCGCGGTGTCCAGGCCCGCGGTGCCGCTGCCATCCTTGGCGTACTCGAAGCGCACCTTCTTCGTGCCCATGCCCACGTTCAGCCGGAGGTGGTGGGCCTGGTTGCGTCCGGACGACGACCACACCGGCGCGCCCGGCGCCGGAGCGGCCGCGTCGTAGATGTAGACGTTGAGCTTGTCCCCCGCCTCCGAGTCCACGAAGGCGTCGAACTCCAGCGCGCCCTTCCAGGGCGGACAGGTGGGATTGCACAGGATGGGGCTCCACGTGACGGTGCGCTCCATGAACGACGTGGTGCCATGCCGCCCCAGCTGCACCACCGGCCGCACGGCGCTCTGCTGCACGGGCGGAGTGCTCGGCCGCCAACCGCCGCCGTAGCCCGCCGCCACCCAGCCCGTGGGGACGGTGGTCGTCAGCGCGTCGAAGCGGTGGATTTCGAAGCGGCCCTTGCCCCCCGAGGAGAACGCCGCCACGTCGTCCACCCAGGCGGTGTCCGTCCCCTCGGTGCCAGCCGCGTCCTTCTGGTAGGCGAAGCGCACCGTCACGCTGCCGCTGGCGGCCACGTTGAGCCGCTGGCGGCCCCGGCGGTTCAGCCCGGACAGCGACCACACCGGATTGACCAGGTCATTCACATACACGCGCAAGAAGTCCTTCCCCGCTTCCGAGTCCACGAAGTAGTCGAACTCGATGGCGTTGGTGCCCGCGGGGAAGACGATGGTGCGCTCCAGCCAGGAGATCTGCCCGTGCTGGTTGACCATGGCGGCCGGGCGCTCCACGCGTCGGTCGATGACAGGCATCCGCGTCGCGGCGGAGGCCTGGAGGGAGAGCAACGTCGACAGGGCAAGGGCCCACCACGGCAGGACGGTTCGCATGGGATTGGGGACAGCGCGAGAGTGCGAGACGGAGAGCGGAGAGCGGCGCGGAGGGCTCATTGGCACTTCCCCGCCTTGCAGGAGGTGCCGGACGGGCAGCCGTCATCCGGGCCCACGTGGCAGGCGGGCCGCGAGTGACTCACGCGGTACACCATGTCGTACCAGTACTCGTCGTCGTCCGCGCGCCAGCTGTACTTCCCGGCGGGGGCCGCGTCCTTGTCCGCGAGTGAGACGGACAGCGCCGGAATCTGGAGCACGTTGGGCTTGGGCTGGAAGTACTGCTCGCCACCAATCCCCTCGCCGTCCTGCCACAGGTTGGGCACCACGGCCTTCTGGAAGGCGCCGGTGAGCGCGTGCGGCAGGGCCCGGTCGGGGTTGCCGGTGCCCGCCTCGTTCAGCAGTGAGCCGTCATACATCTCGTTCGCCTCATCCGCGGACCCGTCTCCGTCGTACCAGCGGGACACCCAGAGGCAGTCGGGGTACGCCGCGCTGCTGGACTGGCGGCAGTCGGACCTCGCGTCGGGCCCGTCGAAGATGAAGCGGGTCCAGATGTCATCGCCTCCCGCGTCGGTCTCCTCGACCTCGCAGGCGAGCTGCAGCGGGTGGAAGTAGCTCAGCGACGTCTCGAACCAGACCTTCAGGTCGAGGGCCTTGGTCTGGTACACGCTGTCGCGCTTCACCCGCAGCAGGTACTTCTCCGGCAGGAGATTCGCGGTGCCGGGCAGCTTCCCCGCCGCGGCGGTATGGACGAGCACGCTGCCACCCGGGGCGCTCCTCCACGGCTCCACGGACGCGATGCCGCCCGAGATGAAGACGTTGTTCTTGTCCGCCAGCGCCGCGCTGAAGGGCGACGGGTTGAACACCACCGGGTCCGTCGAAACCGGAGACAGCGCCGTGTGGACATGGAAGGTCATCTTGGGCGGCTGGTTCCCCCGGTCGTGCTCGGTGACGAACTTGAAGTACATGGTGTCGTTCGCCCCGAGGAGCTGCTCGGGCCAGATGCGCGTCAGGGCCACCGCGGGCTCCAGCGGGCAGGCCTCCGCCGGGGACGAGCAGTCGAAGCGATGGAAGGCAATTTTGTACGGCAGGTTCCCCAGCGTGCGGTCCGGCTTCGCGGCGGGGTCCACCGCCTGGGTGTCCACCGCGAAGACGCGCACGAAGTACGGCGGCTTGGACGCGGGATAGGTGCACTGGAAGGAGCGGGTCTCCTTCACCTCCTCGCACTCGCCGTCGAAGGGAGCCAGCGGCCGGGACAAATCACTGCCCTGATACACCG
The DNA here is from genome assembly GCF_010894405.1 of Pyxidicoccus caerfyrddinensis. GTDB lineage: Bacteria > Myxococcota > Myxococcia > Myxococcales > Myxococcaceae > Myxococcus > Myxococcus caerfyrddinensis. The sequence goes on along the minus strand of NZ_JAAIYA010000023.1, from coordinate 127,758 downwards.
CCCAGCTCACGTGCGAGCCCGTCATCGTCACGCGGAAGGGCTCCGCCTGGTCCAGCACGTACCACTGCATGCTGCCGGGGAAGGTGAGCAGGCCATCCGTGAAGGTGACGGTCTTGGCCAGCGGCGAGTTGGGGTCCTGGAGGTTGAACGCCACCGGCTCCGGCCCATTCGGACTGGTGACGCCCGGCGTGGGGTTGCTCGCGTCGTCCACCTTGCGCGGGTGCGGGCTGCACCGGGGCGCGACGCGGTTCACGTCGATGGTGATGGAGACGTGGTCCGACCACTCCTTGCCCTGCACCGCGCGGGTGAGGTGCTGGGTGCAGTACTCGCGCTCGCGGTTGGCTTTGTCCGGGACGGTCTTGTTGTGGAGGATGTAGTCCAGCCGCTCGCCGTCGGTGGGGCCGGTGAACTCGGTGGCGCCGCCGTTGTTGGAGGACGAGTGCGTCTGCCCCACGTCCAGCGGCGAGGTCTCATACGCCCAGCTGTCGACGAAGAAGGTGCCGCTGGTGGAGCCAGCGTCGTATGTGCACGGCTTGTTCTGGCAGGCCCAATAACCACCATGGTCATTGCCGGTGTCGCGGAAGATGTATTGCCACTCCGTGTACGGGTTCCACGTCACCGCGTCCAGGTCCGGGTCCCCGGTGCAGAAGAGGTTGCCCACGACGTCGTAGTCACAGACGGGGACGAAGGGCGGGCGTTTGGAGCTCTCGTGGTGGCGGCTGCCGTTGATGTTCAGGTCGCCGACGACGTAGATGGGCTGGACGTTGCGCTTGGAGGCGCTGATGGAGCCCTCGATGATGCTGCGCATCGTCTGGAGCTGGCCCCGGCGGTCGTCGAAGTCCTCGAACCAGCGCCACGCCTCCGTGTCCGGCAGGCTGGACTGCATGTGGGTGAAGCCGACGTTGAAGGGCAGCGAGCCGTCACACTCGTTGAGGATGCGCACCAGCGCGAAGCCCTTGTTGGCCCAGGCGTCCGCGCCGTTGGTGTTGTCGCTGGTGTAGATGTCCCAGCTCGCGATGTTCTCGTCGTAGAAGCCGTCGTGCCACGTCTCCTGGAAGCCCTCGTCGTTGATGGTCTTGTCCAGCGCGGCGAAGCCGTACTTGGAGAAGAGCATCAGTCCGCTGTCGTTGTCGGTGTCGTGTTCGTCCAGCGTGTAGATGTAGTGCGGGTAGCGGGTGAACAGCTCCTTCACCAGCACGTCGCGCGCGGAGTCGTCGTTGGCCTCGTTGAGCACCACGACGTCCGGGTCCTCGGCCAGGATTTGCAGCGCGATGTCCTTGGCCCGGTCCACGTGAGACCTGCCGTAGTTGAGCTCCGTGTTGTTGGGCGCCACCTGGAGGTTGAGGTTCCAGGTCTTGATGCGCAGCGAGGCACCTACCTGCGTCGTGCACATGGCACGCACTGGCAGGGCCCAGAGAGAGCAGCAGCCGAGCGTCAGGGCGCCCAGCCATGCGCGGAGAGAAGAGACAGGTAGACTCATGAGGGCCCAACGACGCGGGCTGGAAATCTTCCCCTCCCCCTGACTCCTGGACGTCACTGCATGACGCACGCTCCCTTCCGGCTCCTTCCCCTGCTCGCCCTTCTGGGATGTGGCGGCACGACGTCTCCGAGCGAGGAGACGGCGCAGGTCACTTCCACCCTCATCGCGGATGCGCCGCTCAGCCCGGCGTCGGACGTGGCCATCTCCAACGTCACGGCGGGAGACGGCACCACGGCGGACCTCTACGCGAAGGTCATCGATGCATCCGACCAGAGCTTCGTGCGCGCCAAGAGCGGCTTCACCACGGGCAACATCACCTTCGGCTTCCCCGCCGCGCCCGCGGGCACGCTGAGCCGGGTGGACATCATCGCCCGGACGGGCAACGTGGGAACCACCTCCGCCTCGGGCACGCTCCGGTTCGACGTCCTCGACGGTGCCACGCAGCTCGGCACCGTCACCCAGACGCTCGCCGGCGTTACGACGACGGCGGACTACTCAAGCAATGTCGCCACGTCGCGCACGCTGACGGAGCTGAGCCCACTGCGCGTGAAGGTGACGCTCACCAACACCTCGGGCGCCGTGAAGCTCGCGCGGCTCTCCGTCAACCTCGTGTACCGCCAGCCTCCGGCCGCCGTCGCGGGGACGATGACCCGCTCCGGCGTTCCGCCGACGAGCGCCACCTACGTCTCCAGCGCCATCGTCATGCTGGACTGGGCGGACCTGGAGACCTCGGACCAGGTCTTCAACTGGCAGCCGCTGCGGCAGGCCATCTCCAGCGTCACCACGGGGACGGGGGTGACCAACGTGAAGCTCCGCATCATGGCGGGCATCGCCGCTCCTGCTTTCGTGAAGCGTGCGAACGACGGCGCGGGGCCTCAGTACGTCAATGCTCCGGCGACGTCCGAGGGCGCGGCCGTCGACTGCTCCGTGTCCACACAAGGGGGCGTGGGCGGCTACTACCCGGCGGGCGCGAACTGCGTGCCGTTCTTCTGGTCGCAGGCATACATGGCCCAGTACCGGGAGCTGATGAGCGCGCTCCAGGACGAGCTGCTGACGAACTCCACGCTGTACGGAGGCAGGACGCTGGACCAGCTCGTCAGCACCGTCGTCGACTCCGCCTGCATGACGGCGTACGCCGAGCCCTTCTACCGGGCACAGCAGAAGGGCTACACCCACCAGCGGCTGGCGAACGCCGGCCTGTCCCACCAGACGGACCTGGACTGCCACATGCGCGCCATCGACGTGCACCGTGAGGTCTTCGGCACGTCGCGCCGCACGGCGCTCGCCATCAACAAGTGGGACGTCGTGCAGCCGGGCTGCACCGTGAGCAGCCCGTCCGACCAGTGCCGCACCCAGGTCTGGTCCAACGCCTCCCCCTGGGGCGTGCGCGAGCTGCTGGAGAATCATGCGAAGCCGAAGCTCACCTTCGGCGGCGAGCTGCTGCTGGAGGTACAGAACAACGGCATCGGCGAGGTGGCCACAGACCGGTGCACGGGTGGCGCGACGGGGCTGACCAGCTACTTCTGCTACCTCCGCGACTACAGCGGGCCCCGGGGCGTGCAGACGGAGAACTGGCAGAACCTCAACTCGAGCTGCTCGGACCTGTACCTCGCGCTCGACAACGCGGTGGCCATGAACAGCCACTTCGCCGAGCTCCCGGGCGGCTTCGGCGTCTGTGACCATTCCGTCCTCGCCTGCTACGACGAGAAGCTGAGGGACTTGCAGGCGGGCCAGTCCAACGGTTGCAACTGCGTCTCCACGCCGTCCTGCCGGCAGTAGCGCCGCGTCCCGAGGCGGGCCCCCACGTCACGTCCGGGTAATCGACACACCGCCGTCCACCAGCGTCGCCGTGCCCGTGACGAAGGAGGCGTCGTCGGAGGCCAGGAACAGCACCGCCCGGGCCAGCTCCTCGGGCGTGCCCACCCGCTTCAGCGCGTGCAGCCCGGTGACGAACGTCTTCGCCTCGGGCGTGGCGTTCACCGCCTGGTACATCGGCGTCTCGACCGCGCCCGGCAGCACCGCGTTCACCCGCACGCCGCGCGGTCCGTACTCGGCGGCCAGCGCCTGCGTCAGGCCAATCAGCCCGGACTTGCTGGCGGAGTACGCGGCCGTGCCGGGGAAGGCGAAGCTGTACCCGACGAACGTCGAGGTGAAGATGATGGAGCCCGCGCCCTGCTTCACCATCGGCCCGAGCTGGTGCTTGGCGCCCAGGAAGGCGGCGGTCAGGTTCACCGCGAGCGCGTCGCTGAAGCCCTTCTCGGAGACCTCGGTGCTGGGCCCGCCCTCGCCGATGATGCCGGCGTTGTTGAAGGCGATGTCCAGCTTGTCGAACCGCTGGAGCGCGAGCGCCACGAGCGCGCGGGCGTAGTCCTCCGAGCGGACGTCCCCGGCGAGTGCGACGGCCTCGCCTCCGGCCGCGGCAATCTCCGCGACCAGGGTGTCCAGCTCCTCCTTGCGCCGCGCCCCCACCACCAGCTTCGCGCCCTCGGCCGCGAACAGCTTCGCCGTGGCCCGTCCGATTCCCGCGCTCGCGCCCGTGATGATTGCGACCTTCCCGTTCAGCCGTTCCATGTGCCTGCTCCCGTCGAGGCCCGAGGCGAGATGCCCGGGCCGATGGGAGAGATGTATTCCTCAGCATCTGTTGGAGAAAGGCACTGAACCTGCTTTGCTCATTCAGCTTTCCTGAATGATTGGAGCCCGCGCATGGACCGACTGCGTGCCTTCGAGGTCTTCGCCACGGTGGTCCAGCGAGGCAGCTTCACCCGCGCGGCGGACGCACTGGACACCTCCGCCGCCAACGTCACCCGCTACGTCAACGAATTGGAGCGCCATCTCGGCACCCGCCTGCTCCACCGCACGTCGCGCCGCCTGTCGCTCACAGAGAGCGGCCAGGCGCTTCACGAGCGCGTGCGCGGCATCCTTGACGACGTGGCCGAGGCCGAGGCGCTGGCCTCCGCGAGCACCGTCCAGGCGCGCGGCAGGCTGCGGCTCAACGCGCCGCTGAGCTTCGGCATCCTCCACCTCGCGCCGCTCTGGCCCCGCTTCATGGCGCTGCATCCCGACGTCGAGCTGGACGTCTCCCTGTCCGACCGGGTGGTCGACCTCGTCGAGGAGGGCTACGACCTCGCCATCCGCATCTCACGCGGAGGCGCCGCCGCCAGCCAGGTCACGCGCCGGCTCTCCACGTCGCGCAACGTGGTCTGCGCCGCTCCCGCCTATCTGACGCGCCATGGAAGGCCCAAGCGCCTGGAGGACCTGGCCGCGCATGTCTGCATCGCCTACAGCAACTCGTCGATGGCGGAGGAGTGGCCGCTCACCGACGCCGCCGGCAATACGCGCGTCGTGCGCATGCGCAGCGTGATGCAGGCGAACAATGGCGACACCGTCCGGGCCGCCGCGCTCGCGGGCCGTGGGCTCATCTGGCAGCCCACCTTCCTGATTGGCGAGGACCTGCGTGCCGGACGCCTGGTGCGCGTGCTGCCGGACTACGCGCTCCCGGACATCGACATCCTCGCCGTCTATCCCAGCCGCCGACACCTCAGTGCCAAGGTTCGCCTGATGATCGACTTCCTCGCCGCGCAGTTCCGAGGCACTCCTTCGTGGGACAGGGCATGACTCGTTGGCGGAAGCGCGGGCTCAATCCGCGCTGAGAGGGCTCTCGTCTTCTGGGCCGCAATAGGGCGGACACCGGATGCCATCTTCCACGGCCTCCGCGGAAACGCCCGTCACGGCGGCGCCCCCTGGCGACGAGAGCTTCGTGAGGATGTCGTTGCCGCGCGCGTCGTAGGGCACCAGCACCAGACGGGTCTGCCCCGCCGCATCCAACCCCTGATAGATGCGCACGCCGGCCGCCGGATTGCCGCTGGCGTCCTTCGCGTTGAGCAGCGCGGCGATGGCGTCGCGGTTGAAGCTCTCCGACTGTTCGAGCGCGAGCCGCGCCTTCATTCCCGGATGCTGTCCATGGAGTGCATCCCGCGTCTCACGGAAGTGGCGGGTGTAGCCCGCCGCCACGTCCATCGGGATGAAGTGCTTCTTCGCGGCGTCCAGGTCGAAGGAGATTCCACCCGCCTTCTCCGGGCCCGGGCTGTCACGGAAGCCCAGGGACACGAGTGCTGCCACGGCGACGAGACCTACGACCTTGCGTTGCATGGAGGTGCTCCCTTGCTTGGGGGTCCGACTCAGGACCGTTGAGGCGCTGACGCGCGGCCGAGCGCGGCTCCCAGCTGAGCCACTTCCCGGTGCGGAAAAGGGTGTGACCAGACGCGGCCATCGCTCACGGCGCTCCATGCCGGGTCTGTTTCGAGACGCCGAAGCGCTCGCCAGATGACGAGCGCGAGTTCTTCAGCGGTGCCTCCCTCCAGGAGCACGGACGCCGCGCCCTGAGTGGTGGCCCGCACCGCGACCTGGTCGCCTTCACGCTGGAAGTCCCAGATGGCCTCGCTCGGCTCCAGGAACCACACCACGCGGGCTTCTCGCCGCCCGGCGACGAGGTCCAGAGCCGCCACCGCCAGCATCGCGAGCGAGTCGCCCGGCACGTCCGACACATCGAGCAACACGCTACGCTCGCGGTCGGCAAGCTCCACATGCAGCCAGCCGTGATGTGGCGGGCCGAATCTCAGCTCGAGCTGGCTCATGCCCACGTCCTCTCCACCCTCGCGGCCCATGACAAAGCGACGCGGTGAGCTTCCGCCGGAGACAGCGAATGCGCAAAGGGTAGGTCCGCACCCGGCTGTCAGACGCGCGCGACGGTAGAGTCCGTCCCTCGATGGACCTCGCTCCTTCCCCCCGCGAGCGCGCGGCACTCTCCCTGCTCGGCCTCTTCGTGGGCGACGCCTTTGGCGAGCAGTTCTTCCTGCCGGAACAGGAGGAGGAGCAACTCCTCCCTGACGTGTCAGCGAGCAGGCTGACACGTCAGGTCGCCGCCTACGCGCTCGCGACTACGGGACCCACTTGTAGACCATGCCCGTGGCGTTGATGCCCCATACGGTGCCATCACCGGCCACGGAGATGTTCCGCAGCGCGCCGGGCATGGACTGCCAGGCCGAGCCGGTCCACTTGAAGATCTGGTCCGAGCCGTTCAGGGCCCAGATGTTCTTCGCGTTGCCCACGGACACGTAGGTCATCCCCGCGGGGATGTTCCAGGTCCACTTGCTGCCGTCCCAGCGGAGGACGCGGTTGGAGTCCGGGGGATTGGTGGCCCACAGCTCGCCATCGGAGCCGATGGAAATCTGGCTGACGCAGCAGCCCTTCTTCTCCCAGGTGGCGCCGTTCAGCAGGTAGTGGGAGCCACCGTTGTCGAGGCCCCAGGCGGTGGCGGCATTGACGGCGGACACCTGCTTCATCCCGGTGGGGATGTTCCAGGTCCACTTGTTGTTGGCGACGTCCAGCTTCAGCACTCGCAGGGAGTCGGGAGGGTTGGTGGCCCACACGGTGCCGTCGGCGGTGACGGCGAGGGTGCTGACGGTGCCGGCCTTCTTCTCCCAGGCCGAGCCGTTCCACTTCCAGGGGAACCCCTGGGTATCCAGCCCCCAGACGGCGTTGGCGTTGCCCACGGAGACCTGCTTGAGCGTGGCGCCCACGGGCCCCGCAACCAGGTCCCAGCGCGGCGTGACGGGCAGCGGGGCCGGCGGGAACAGGTCGCTCCACTTCAGGGTCAGCTTCGCGTCCGACTGGCCGGCGAACACCACGTTCCTGCCGGTGGAGTCCACGGTGATGGCGTACACGTAGCGGGAGCCGGGCTTCTCCCACTGCGCGACGACCTTGCCGGCGGCGTCATAGGCGACGATGGCCATGGCCACGCGGTTGTCGATGTAGCTGAAGGCCCAGTAGGTGTAGCCGCCCCACTTGACCACGGGGCAGGTGGCGGCCGCGGCGCCGGTGCCGGGCCCCTGCGTGCACGTCACCTTCATGCCCGCGGGAACGGCGGGCGGCGCGTTGGCCGGGACCTGCACGACGACGGGGGGCGGGAACAGCGCATCCCACGTCATGGTGATCTTCGCGTCCGACTGACCGGCGAACGTCACGTTCTTGCCGGCGGTGTCGACGGTGATGGCGTACACGTAGCGGGAGCCGGGCTTCTCCCACTGCGCCACGGCCTTGCCGGCGGCGTCATAGACGACGATGCCCATCGCAACGCGATTGTCGCCATAGCTGAAGGCCCAGTAGGTGTAGCCGTGCCACTTGAGCACGGGACAGTTGACGGCCGCGGCCCCGGTGCCGGGTCCCGGCGTACACGTCACCTTCATTCCGGGGGGGATGGCAGGCGGCGCACTCGCCGGCACCTGTGCGACGGTGGGCGTCAGCTGCGCCTCGGCGCGCGGGGCGGCCGCGAGCACCAGCAATCCCACGGCGAGCGCCGCGAGGTTCGTGAGTTTCGAGTGACGGCTCATGGGTTTCAGGTCCTCTCATGCTGCGGGGGTGATTACGTCGGCACCGCCCCAAAGCACGTCGCGTGCCAGCAGCCGGGTGACGGAGCGCCGAGCGCCGGCCGCATATGCTGGCCCCATGACTGCGCATGAGCGGTTCGAGGTCGCACAGGGGCAGACGCGCCTCGCGGGAGAGCACGCGGGGCGGGGGCCGGCGCTGGTGTTCCTGCACGCGGGAGTGGCGGACCGGAGGATGTGGCGCGCCGAGCTCGCGGCCTTCGCGCCCACGCACCATGCGCTCGCGTATGACCGGCGCGGCTTCGGGGAGAGCCACGGGGTGGCCGAGTCCTTCAGCCACGTGGACGACCTCCGCGCGGTACTCGACGCGCTGGGCGAGCGGCAGGCGGTGCTGGTGGGGTGCTCGCAGGGTGGACGCGTGGCGCTCGACTTCACGCTGGCGCATCCGGAGCGGGTGCGGGGTCTCGTGCTCGTCGCGCCCGCGGTGAGTGGCGCAGCTGCTCCCGCCACGCCCGCGCCCTCTGTGGCGCGCCTCTACGCGAGCATCGAGGAGGCGGAGGCCCGGGGAGAGGTGGAGCGCGTCAATGCACTGGAGGCGCACCTGTGGCTGGACGGGCCGCAGGGTCCCGAGGGTCGGGTGGGCGGCGCGGCGCGGGCGCTCTTCCTGGAGATGAACGGCGTGGCGTTGCGCGCACACTCTCCCGGAGAGGAGCGCGTGCCTCCATCTGCACTGCCGCGGCTCGGCGAACTGCGCGTGCCGACGCGGGTGGTGTGCGGCGACCTCGACGTGCCGCACCTACAGGAGCGCTGCGCACTGCTGGCACGCAGCATCCCGGGTGCGGACCTACGCATGATGTCGGGCTGCGCGCATCTGCCCAACCTGGAGCAACCGCGTGTCTTCGAGATACTGATTCGCGAGCTGCTCGATCGACTGGACTCCTGAGGAGGCCCGGGCGCAGAAGCCTCACATCCCACGCAGCACTCGTCCCGGGTCCACTCGCGCCGCGCGCCACGCGGGCACGAGGCTCGCGAGCAGCGCCACCGTGGCGAGCACCAGCGACGCTCCGAACAGCGTGAGCGGGTCCGTGGTGCCCACCCCGAAGACGAGCCCTGACAGCACGCGGCCCGCAGCGACGCCGAGCACCAGCCCGGCAGCGATACCCGTCCCCGCGAGCACCAGGCCCTCTCCCGCCACCTGCCGCAACACGTCCGCGCCACTCGCCCCGAGCGCGAGCCGCACACCGAACTCGTACGTGCGCTGCCCCACCGCGTAGCTCATCACCCCATAGAGCCCCACCGCCCCCAGCACCAACGCTAGCAGCGCGAAGAGCACCAGCAGCGAGAGCACCAGCCGAGGCGTGGCGATGGAGCCCTCGGCCACCTGCTCAAGCGTGCGCACATGGTCCACGGGCACGTCCGGGTCCATCGCCCAGAGAGCCTCCCGCACCGCGCGCGCCAGCCCCAGCGGCTCGCCTCGGGTGCGCACCACCAGCGTCATGCCGATGGCCGGGATCTGGACGTGCGGCCGGTAGAACTGCGGGCGCGGCGCGGCGCCCAGCGCCTCGTTGCGCGTGTCGCCCACCACCCCGACGATGGTCGTCCAGCCTCCCTCTCCCTCGAAGTCCGTCCAGACGCGGTGGCCAAGCGCGTCCTCTCCAGGGAAGAACCGCCGCGCCAGCGCCTCGTTGACGAGGGCGACGCGGACCTCGCTCCTCGCGTCGCTCGCATCCGGCACCCTTCCGCGCAGCAGCGGCACCCGCAGCGTGTCGAAGTAGTCGGAGGTGACGACGCGCCGGTCCACCTCCGCCGAGCCGTCCAGCGGCGTCGGCCGGCCCTCGATGCGCAGCGTGACGCCGACGTTGGCGCTCTCCAGCGGCAGCCGGTTGATGGCGCCCACGGACTCGACGCCCGGCAGCGCTCGCACGCGCTCGAGCGCCTCGCGGAAGAAGCCTGCGCCTCGGCCTCCGTCTCCATAGCTGGCGTCCGGCAGCTCCACGCGAAGGGTGAGCACCCGCTCGGTGGTGAAGCCCGCGTCCACCCGCCGCAGCTTCCACACCGTCTGAAGCATCAGCGAGGCGCCCACCATGAGCATCAGCGCCAGCGCCACCTCCCCCGCCACGAGTCCTCCGAGCAGCCGTCGCTGCCCGCGCCCCAGCCCGCCAGTGCCGCCCGCCCGCAGGGCCGCGTGCGGGTCTCCGCGCGCGACTCGCCACGCGGGCGCGAGCCCGAAGAGCAGCCCCACCCCCAGCGACAGGACCAGGCCGAAGGCGAGCACGGGCCCGTCCAGTCCCACCCGCCCTGCATCCGGCAGCGTCCCCGGCAGCGCCGCGCCCACCGCATCCGCTCCCCAGCGCGCGAGCACCAGGCCCGCGAGCCCACCCAGGAGCCCGAGCAGCACGCTCTCGGTGAGCATCTGGCGCGCGAGCCGTCCGGCCCCCGCGCCCAGCGCCGCGCGCACCGCCAGCTCCGCGCGCCGGCCCGTCACCCGGGCGAGCAACAGCCCGGCCACATTCGCGCACGCGATGAGCAGCACGCAGCCCACCGCGCCCAGCAGGAGCAGCAGCGCGGGGCCCACCTCCCCCACCAGCACGTCTCGCAGCGGCCTCACACGCGACAGGTCACCAAAGCCCTGGGGGTAGACGTCGGGACGCTCGGCGCGCAGGGCGGTGCCCAGCGTGCGCAGCTCCGCGCTCGCCTCTGTCATCCCGGTGCCTGTCGCGAGCCGCGCCAGGAGCGTGAGGTAGCCGATGTCGCTGTCGCCCGACGTCGGGTCCAGCCGCAGGGGAAGCCACAGCTCCACGTCATCCCCGGGAAAGGAGAAGCCCCGAGGCATCACTCCCACCACCACGAAGGGCATGCCATCCAGCGTGACGGTGCGACCCACCACGCCCGGGTCCCCTCCGAAGCGTCGCAGCCACAGGCCATGGCCCAGCACCGCCACCCGCTCGGCTCCTGGTTGGTTGTCGGCGGCTTGCAGCGCGCGGCCTGGCCCGGGCGCCACGCCCAGCGCGGAGAAGAGCTCGGCGCTCGCGAAGGCGCCGCTGAGCACCTCGGGCTCTCCGCTTCCGGTGAAGGTGACGGTCCGCCGGAAGTAGCCCGCGACGTCCGTGAGCGTACGGGTGCGCCCGCGCAGGAAGAGCAGCGTCGCCTGGGAGGCGCTCGTCTCCGGCGTCATCGCCACGGCGACGAGCCGGTCCGGCTCGGCGTAGGGCAGCGGGCGCAGCAGCACCGCGTGCACGGCGCCAAAGAGGGCGGTGTTCGCACCCACGCCGAGCGCCACGGTGAGCACCGCCACCAGCGTGAAGCCGGGGCTCCGCCACAGCGTGCGCACCCCGAAGCGCAGGTCCTGCGTGAGCGCATCCAGCCACGCGAACACGCGGCGGCGCGCCTGTGCCCGAGCGTCGTGCGCGCCCAGGGCCTCGCGCAGCTCGCCTACGTCGCCGAACTCGCGCAGCGCGCGCTCGCGCGCCTCGGCTTCCGCAAGTCCTCCGCGCATCAGCGCCTCGGTGCGCATGTCCAGGTGGAAGGAAATCTCCTCGTCCACGTCGGACTGCAGCTCCATGCGGCTCCGCCATGGCCACGTCCAGCGCCGCCCATGCGGCCCGTCCTTCCGCGCGACCACCTACGCCTCCCTCGGTGCGGCGTCGAGCACGCGGGCAATGGCCTCGGCATAGGTGCGCCAGGAGGCCGCATCCTCGCGCAGGGCGCGACGGCCCGCGGGAGTGAGCCGGTAGAAGCGCGCGCGGCGGTTGTTCTCGCTCGTCCCCCACTCCGCCACGACGCGGCCCTGCTGCTCCAGCCGGCGCAGCGCCTTGTAGAGCGCCGCGTCCTGCACCGCGAGGACTCCGCCCGTGCGCTCTCGAATCCACTCGGAGATGCCATAGCCGTGGGTGGCCCCCCACGTGAGCGTCTGCAGGATGAGCACGTCGAGCGTGCCCTGCATCAGGTCCAGCGCCGGTCGGCTCATCACACTCCCCTCACCTGGTGTGGGGAGCATCGGTGACCGGCTCGCGGTTGTCAAAACGAACGCATGGGAGGGGCAGGCGCTCCTCCTCAGCCCGCGAAGTCTTCGGGGTCGATGAAGGTCAGGGTGTCGATGCCCGCCCCCTCGACCGCGCGGCGGACAGAGTCATGAATCCAGATGACATTGACCGCCTCCGCCAGACGGAACAACAAGGCCCCACCTGGATCCGCCCTGGGCCGCTTGCCAATCAGGTTGAACGCGACGAAATCGGTATGGACAGTTTCGGTCAGGGGGTCGCGCAACGTGGCCGGATAGACGGCGAGGTTATCCACCCCCGCCTCCACCAGCGCCGTGTGCAGGCGGCGGGACATGACGGTAATCGGCGTCAGCCACAAATCCCCCAGCACCCACCCTTCTTCATCCGTGCCGCGCAGCCCCAGCGCGATGGGCGTGGGCGGCGGCGCGGCAAACGCCACCCCGGTCATCCAGCTGCGCAAGGGATGGTCGCGCGTGTAGTGAAGCCGGGCGCGGTAGCCGGTCTCGGGGTCCTCCACCCACAATACGGAGTAGGGCTGCGCCATGCGTCGCTGTCCTTTCAGGGGTTCGAGAGCCCACTCTGCCGCACGCGGAGGCATTCGCGTCGCCTGAATCGAGGAGCTCGAGCGGAGCCTCTGAGGCGCCCTCCGTCCTACCGCCCGAGCGTGTCCTTCATCACGGTGAAGAAGTCGGCCGGATAGACAATCTCATAGCCATAGAAGCCATAGGACTGGGTATCCGCCGTGGCCACCATGTCCTGCAATTCATCGTAACGACGGGCGGCGATGGTGCTCCACGTGCTCCGGGTGTCGTACCAGCCCGGGTTGGCCAGGCGGCCCGCCGCGAGCTCCTGCTTGTACAGGCGGTCCAGGTAGCCCAGCGCATAGATGATGTGGTTGTCGCCGCCGCTGTAGTCGCGCGTCACCTCCGAGTACACGAAGTACTTCTTGTTGCTGTCATAGCCATGCTTGACCACGTAGTTCAGGCCCTGCAGCAACATGTCGATGAGCACCGGCTCGCTCACCCCCGACGCCTTGCCCGCCGCGGAGAACTGCGCGTCCGCTTCGCGGAACTTGATGAGGTTCGCGATGAGCGCACCCGCCATCCAGGGGTTGGTGCCGGTGGCGTTGTACCCGGCGTTGTTGTCCATCTTCGTCATGGTCCAGTAGCCCGTCCCCTGGGCGGCATCGTTCACGCCGAGGACGGTGTTGGAGACGCTCCCCGTGGCCGGGTTGTAGCCAACGTGGTTGAGCGGAGTCTTGAACCATTGAATCAGGTAGCTGACCAGGCCGCCCGCCACGTCCTTGTGGTACGTCGCATCCCCCGTCACGCGCACGTATTCGTTCATCACGTAGAGGGGCCAGCTGTAGTCGCGCTCGGCTTCGCGGTACCTGTCCGCCGCGTTGAACGGGCGCTTGAAGAAGTACGGCGACACGAACTTCCACCAGTTCGCAATCTCCGTGAGCACGTCCAGAGCGCGCTTGTCACCGGTGAGCAGGTAGCTGTGGCTCAGGCCGCTCACGTGCGCGTGCCCCCAGTGCAGGTTGCGGACCTGGTGGTCCACGTTCTCATGGTTGATGGCGTGCACCTCGCCAGCCGGCTGCGGCATACCGCCCGTGGCCCAGTATCCGGCACGAGGACCATGGGACACGTCGAGGTCCATGAAGTGACGGGTACTGATGTCTGCCAGCTGGAACCAGCGCGGGTCCCCGCTGCGCAGGAACTGCGTGAAGAAGTTATTCGCACCAACGTGTGTGTCATTGTAGAAGCTGGGCACGCGCACGTCGTTGATTTCGAGCGCCCAGCCCGGCCGCAGCCGGTCGCCGTAGTCACGCCAGCCGAACATGGTGGCGTTGCCATCTGACTGGTCGATGCTCTTCTCGTAGATGCCTTGCATCAGGTGGGCGTCGTACCCCTTGGCGGCCCCGCTCGCGGTGCCGACGTTCAGGTCGCCGAAGACGCCCGACGCGGCGTACCAGGCCGGCGAGGCCATCAACTCCAGGCGGTGGCGCTGATAGCTGTCGTTCAGCGCATGGAGCGTGCTGGTGGTGGGCGTGCCGCCGCTGGAAGCCAGGCGCAGCTGCCAGGTCTTCGCGCCGCCAGGGCGCGCGAAGTACATGCTCTCCGCGCGGCGGTAGCTGACACCCGACAACACCGGCTGCGCGGTCTCGGTACCACCGGCACGCGCCGGGAACAGGGAGGCCGTCAGGGTATTGCCATTGACGCTCAGCTCGCCGGGGAACTGCTGCCAGAAGTCCCTCACCATCAGGGCCAGGTGACGGCTGCCGGAATCCAGCGCCACCCAGCCGGCCGCCTTGGCCCCCGTGCCCACGCCGCTGTAGCTGAAGGTGTGGCCCAGGTCGTTGCCGTCCTCGAAGTGGAACTGCCCCTTCTGCAGGAGGTAGTGCTCGCCGGACACCTTGGCGCCGTACGCCGCGCCGCCCTCACCCCCGAAGCGGTAGTCGGCCGCGCTGTCGGAGAGGTAGTGCCAGCGCATCCCCAGGGCCCTGGCCGCAATGGCAAACGACGTGGGCGTGTTCTCGACGTTGGCCTCGAGGCGGTCGTCGATGACGGAAACCTCCAGGTCGACCTTGTCGGAGCCCTGGTGCGCGTAATAGCGGACCAGGTATTTCATCAACCTGGCGCCGCTGCCGTTGGTGAGCGAGCCCTGGGCCTTGATGACCGCGCGCATCGGCCCGCTCTCTTCCACGGTGACGACCGCGTCGGTGGCCGCGGAGGCGGTGTACTCGAGGTTGTCGTAGGCGTTGACCATGAACAGGTCGCCCGCGTCGATGAGCTGCTCACCGGCGTCGAACGTGCCGTTGCCGTTGGCATCGCGCCAGAGCCGGGTGAGGACGCCCTTGCTGCTGACGGCGAACTTCACCAGGCCGGTATCGACGGTGAGCTCGGTCGACGGGCTGCCAGCGACGGCCACGTTGCGCGGCAGCGCGGCGCGTACCACGCCAGGGCCGTAGGCGACGCGGTAGGAGCGGGCCTCTCCGAGGTCGGCCACGAGGTGCGTGAGGGCCACCTTGATGGAGCCATCCGGCCAGCGCGAGATTGCGTCGAACTGCGCTGGCACCTCCTGGCTGCCATCGCCGGTCTCCAACCGCAGCGCGGAGAGGTCGGACAGCGCTCCTCGGGGAAGGGGGACACCCGTGCGCAGCGGCACCTTCTCGGCCGTCGGTCCCGCGGCGAGGCTCAGGGGGACGTACTGGGTCCCGGTGACGACCACCGGAGTGAAGTGGGCCTCCACGGTGGTGTCGGCGGTGAGGGAGGTGGTGCATGCGGACGTGCCGGTGCAGCCGCCTCCGCTCCAGCCGCCGAAGCTGTAGCCCGCCTCGGGCACCGCGGTCAGCGTGACGGCGGTGCCGCTGGCGAACGAGCCCGAGCAGGTGCTGCCGCACGAGAGGCCGGCGGGGCTGGAGGTGACGGTGCCGGACCCGGTACGGGTGAGCGTCAGCTGGAAGGACGTACCCGCCGGGGTAGGGTCGTCAGGCTTTCCGGTGGAAGGCGCATTGCCAGTGCAGGCGAGCAGGAGCAGGGAGGCGACGGCCGTCGTCAGCCAGCCTTCCTTGCGAACGAGAATTTTCATCAAGGCCGGCAGTGCAACCACCAGACCAGCCCCGAGGCGTGCGCTCCGTCCCTGTGAAGACGCGCACCTCGTGCCGGGAGCGGCCGGGCGCATGGGGTGGACACCACCCCCTGTTCTGAGGGGCGGAGCCCACGCCAGGCGGCTGCTGCTTCGCGCTCGTCAGCGCCTTTTCACAACTCAGTAGCAGGTGCCTACGCCACTGCAGCTGCAGTTGTTGCTCGCGAACGAGTAGTCGTCGGACGCGGCGGCGAAGCTACCCAGGCCGTAGTCGTGCTTGGCGCAGTCCTGCGTGTACGCCGTCGTGCCCACGCACGGCGGGGTGCTGGTGATGCCGCAGCCCTGACCGCAGCGCCCCTTGCAGCCGTTGTCACCGCCGTTGCAGCTGCAGCCCATGCCCGCCTGACGGTAGTAGCCGGACCCGATGTACTGCGTCCCGCAGCTGCACGACAGGTGGACCCAGCCGCGCTCCGAGACGTACTCGTACGGCGTGAGCGTCTCGCCCACCGGGACAATCTGCATGAAGCTCGTCTGGCGCATGGCGGCGTCCTCGACGCGCGTGCGCGGCGTGGCTTCCGTCTGCGGGACGATGGCCGAGATGCCAGCCAGCAGCGGGGCAATCAGCTGGGCTTGCGCCGCATCCAGCGGGGCGCCGCTCGGCATGAAGTTGCCGACGCCCTGGTTGTAGTCGATGTGGAACCCGATGACCGGGTCTCCGAAGTCGTACGTCACCTCGACGACCTTGGACTCGGTCTCCACCACCAGCGCGCGCACGGACGCTCCACCCGCGCGGTACGTGGCCTCGAGCGTCGTCTCGTCATGCTGGAGGAGCGCGAAGCCTTCCGCCTCTTCCGCCTGCTCCGCCGGCCCGTTCGAACAGGCCACTGCCATCGACAGCGCGACTGCACACAGGAAGAGCCTCTTCATCTCGTTCTCGTTTCCGTGAAGCGGGTGGGCACTCAGGAAGCGTTGCGAGGGTAGAAAACTCTTCCTTGACAGATCAACCTGAATTATCAGAAACTGAGAATCCAACGCGCTCAGGACGGCAGCTCGACGACGAACTCGCTGCCCACGCCCGGCTCCGACTTCAGCGACACCTTCCCGCCCAGCACGGACACCAGCTCGCGCACCAGCGTCAGCCCCAGCCCCATGCCCGGCTTGGACTTGTGGTCCAGCGGCTCCAGCTGCTGGAAGGGCTCGAAGACGCGCGCCTGGGCCTCCGGCGGAATCCCGGGGCCGCTGTCTCGCACCCGCATGCGCCGCGCGTCCGCCACCACCTCCACCGCCACGTGGATGCCGCCCTCCTGGGTGTACTTCACCGCGTTCATCACCAGGTTGAGCAGCACCAGCTCCGCCATGCGCGGGTCCGTCTGCGCCAGGGCCTTCCCCGCCGGCCGCGCCAGCGCCAGCTTCAGCCCCTTGCGGTCCGCCTCGACGCGCACCTCTCCCAGCACCTCCTCCGCCAGCTCCACCAGGTCCACCGGCTCGCGCCGCACCACCAGTCGCCCCTGCTCCAGCTGGTTGTACTGGAGCACCATCTCCGTCATGTCCCGCAGCCGCAGCGTGGAGCGCACCATCCGCTCGAACATCTCCGACGCCTTCGGCTTCAGCGGGCCCACCTCGCGCAGGAAGGCGTGCTGGGTGAGCTGCAGCACCGACAACGGCGTGCGCAGCTCGTGGGACACCAGCCGCAGCAAGGTGCACCGGGACTCGCTGGCCCGCTCCGCCGACTCGCGCGCCGAGCTGGTCGTCTCCAGCGCCGCCTCCAGCTGGCGCTTGCGCAGCCCCAGCTCGCGCGCCAGCAGCTCCACGTCCGACGTGCGCGCGTCCAGCGCCCCTTGCAGCACCTCGCGCGTGCGCTTCACCACCGCCAGGTTGGACACCCGCGCCAGCAGCTCCTCCGCCAGGAAGGGCTTCACCAGGTAGTCCTGCGCCCCCGCGCGCAGCAGGTCCACCCGCAGCGCGTCGTCCGCCCGCGCGGTGAGCATGAGGATGGGCGTGGACTCCAGCCCCTCCCTCGCGCGCACCTCGCGCACCAGCAGGTCGCCGCCCATGCGCGGCATCATCACGTCACTGACGATGACGTCCGGCCGCAGCGCCTCCGCCTGCCGCAGCCCGTCCTCGCCGTCCGCCGCGGTGGCCACCCGGAAGTCCTGCGCCAGCGTCTCCGCCACGAAGCGCCGCATCTCCCGCGTGTCCTCCACCACCAGCACCCGGGGACGGTAGGGGTCCTCCGGCACCACCACCGGCCCGTCCTCCGGGGTCCGCAGCACGTCCACCTCCGCCCGGGCCACCAGCGGGAGCGTGTCCGGCTCCGGCACCGAGCGCAGCTGCGTGTCCGAGGGCGCCAGCAGCGGCAGCTCCACCACGAAGCGCGCCCCGCCGCCCGGCCGCTCCTCCACGCGGAGGTTGCCGCCGTGCAGCGTCACGAAGTCGCGCGCAATCGCCAGCCCCAGCCCGGTGCCGCCGAACTCGCGCGTGGTGCCGCCCTCGCCCTGGCGGAAGCGCTCGAAGATGACCTCGCGCAGCTCGGGCGGCACGCCCGGCCCGCTGTCCTCCACCACCAGCCGCCCCCACCCCGCTTCCGCGCCCAGGGCCACGCGGATGGAGCCCTCCTCCGGGGTGAACTTCACCGCGTTGGCGAGCAGGTTGAGCACCACCCGCTGCACCTGCTCCGGGTCCACCTGCGCGGGGAGCATGCCCGGCAGCTCCAGCGAGAAGCCCAGCCGCCGCTCCGCCACCAGCCCCTCGAAGTTCTCCGCGCACAGGCGCACCAGCCGCGACAGGTCCGTCTCCGCGTAGGACGCCTTCATCTTCCCCGCGTCCAGCTTCGCCACGTCCAGCAGCGCATTCACGTGCCGCATCAGCACCCGCGTGTTGCGCCGCACCACCTCCAAATCCCGGCGGTCCTCCGCGCTCAGCCCGCCGCGCTCCAGCAGCCGGTCCACCGGGCCCAGGATGAGCGCCAGCGGCGTGCGCAGCTCATGGCTGACGTTGGCGAAGAAGCCGGTGCGCTGTGCCTCGGACGCCTTCAGCTTCGCGTAGAGCCCCTCCAGCTCCCGGCTGCTCGTCTCCAGCCGCACCCGGCGCTCCTCGGACAGCCGCGCGGAGGCCACCACCGCCGCCACCTGGCGGCGCAGCGGCACCAGGTACAGCCCCGTGGCCACCGACGCCACCGCCGTCACCCCCTTCACGCCTCCGGCCAGCCAGTAGGCCGAGTTCCACACGTTCCACACCTCCATCAGGTGCGTCAGCCCGCACGCGCCGATGAAGACGCCGAAGGAGAGAATCATCCCCCCGAAGGGCAGCCGGATGCGCCGCACCAGCACGAACAGCGACAGGGAGATGAAGAGGTACGCGGCGCCGGTGAGCGCGTCGGACAGCACGTGCAGCGCCACCAGGTCCGGCTGCCACTGGTAGCAGTGGCCGTGCGGCATGTACCAGGCGCCGTAGAGGATTTCCCTTAGCCCTGAGAGCAACCCCTCCGCGGCCCCCGCCGGGGCCTCCGCGAACACGACTCCGTGCCCCACATGTTCCAGTGGGTCGTTCATGGCGCGCTCCGCCCTTGCCACACGGTCAGAAGGCCCCCCCTGGACCCTCTGCCGAGGCAGCGGAGGAATTTCATGCAAACCGGGCAAGGTGCGTCACCCCCACGCGTCTTCGCACGGTGGGTGCAGGACATTCGCCCCCGGCGGGGAAATGGGGTAGAGGCGCGAGCCGCCATGCTCGTGTCGCTCGTCATCCCCGTCTACAACGAGATTCCCACCCTCGCGGAGCTGCTCCGCCGCTGCATCGCCGTCGACTTCCCGAAGGAGCTGGTCCTCATCGACGACTGCTCGAAGGACGGCAGCCGCGAGTTCCTGCGCCAGCTCGCCGAGCAGGGCGTGGGGGTGCTGGGCGGTACGCCCCACAACCGCAACGAGGTGCGGGTGCTGTTCCAGGAGAACAACCAGGGCAAGGGCGCGGCGCTGCGCCGCGGCTTCGCCGAGGCCACCGGGGACATCGTCATCGTCCAGGACGCGGACCTGGAGTACGACCCGCGCGACATCCCCAAGGTCATCCAGCCCATCCTCGACGGGGACGCGGACGTCGTCTTCGGCAGCCGCTTCACGGGGACGCCGCGGCGCGTGCTGTACTTCTGGCACACGGTGATGAACAAGACGCTCACCACGCTCTCCAACATGACGAGCGGGCTGAACCTCACGGACATGGAGACCTGTTACAAGGCCTTCCGCACCGAGGTGCTGCGCTCGGTGGACGTGGAGGAGGAGCGGTTCGGCTTCGAGCCGGAAATCACCGCCAAGGTGGCCCGCGGCAACTGGCGCGTCTTCGAGGTGCCCATCAGCTACCACGGGCGCACCTACGAAGAGGGCAAGAAGATTGGCTGGAAGGACGGCGTGCGCGCTCTCTATGTCATCTTCAAGTATGCGGTGAAGCGCTGAGCACGGCGCCGCCCTCCAACAGCCCCTTCGCCGCCACCACCGCGTCGTGGGTGCCTGTCAGCGCGAGCACGTCGCCCGCGCGCAGCACCTCGCTCGCGGTGGGCACGGACACGCTCTCCTCCCCACGCTGAATGGCGAGCACCGTGGCGCCCGTCAGCCCGCGCAGGTTCAGTTGCGCCAGCGTCCGGCCCACCGCGGGGCTCGCGTCCTCCAGCCGCACGGGCACCGGCTCGCCCAGGCCGGGTAGCAGCTTCGGAACGTCGTCCAGGGCGTGCTCCTCCGAGCCCGGCTCCTTCGAGTGGGACTGCGCGGCCAGCGCCGCCACGACGACCTGGGCGCCCGCGCGGACATGGCCGTGCAGGTTGGTGGCGCCGCGCCAGAAGGCGATGCCGAGCGTCACCAGCAGCGCGAGGATGATGAGCGGCCCCGTCGCGCCCCGCATGAACGGCTGGGTGATGGCCACCACCGGCACGCCGATGAGCAGCACCGTCACCACCTGCAGCGTGACGAGCAGCAGCCTC
The DNA here is from genome assembly GCF_010894405.1 of Pyxidicoccus caerfyrddinensis. Classification (GTDB taxonomy): domain Bacteria; phylum Myxococcota; class Myxococcia; order Myxococcales; family Myxococcaceae; genus Myxococcus; species Myxococcus caerfyrddinensis. Next base: position 107,340 of record NZ_JAAIYA010000023.1, on the reverse strand, counting down.
CGGGGCGCCGCCGCCAGGTCCACCTTCCCATCCGTCCGCTGGGGCAGCGCCGCCTCCGCGAGCAGCGTCCCCAGCCGGCGCGCCAGCGTGATGATGCCGATGAGGAACGGCACCGCGAGGACGACGGCCCCCGCGATGATGAGGTGGCCCGCGAGCGAGCGGTCCACCCCCGTCCGCTCCTCCACGAACAGGGTCACCTTCGCGGCGGCCAGCGACGTGCCAATCACCAGCAGGATGAGCAGCGCCGCGTCCACCAGCAGCAGCCGGACGACCCGCCGCACCACCGCGCCCCGCGTCTGGCTGGGAGGCGCCTCCCGCAGCCGCTCCACCCAGGTGCCATACAGCGTCGCGAACGTCTGCAGGGGCTTGGGCAGCTTGCGGTCCACCCACGTCGCCGCCGGGCCGGAGGCCTTGATGAGCATGGGCGTGGTGAGCGTCGTAATCGCGGAGACGGCCACCGCCACCGGGTAGAGGAAGTCCCCCGTCGCCTTCAGGGACAGCCCCAGGCCGGCGATGATGAAGGAGAACTCGCCAATCTGCGCCAGGCTCATCCCCGCCTGCACGGACGTGCGCGTGCCGTTGCCCGTGAGGAACGCGCCCAGGGTGACGCCGAGAATCTTCCCGAAGACGACGACGACGGTGAGCACCAGGATGGCCGCCCAGTACTTCGCCACCAGCGCCGGGTCGATGAGCATGCCCACCGACACGAAGAAGATGGCCGCGAACATGTCGCGCACCGGCTGCACCAGGTGCTCCACCACCTTCTCCTCGCCGGACTCCGCCACCAGCGAGCCCCCGAGGAAGGCCCCCAGCGCCACCGAGTAGCCGAAGGCCTGCGCCAGCAGCGCCACCGCGAAGCAGATGCCCACGCTGGCCACCAGCGTCGTCTCCGGGCGGTTGAGCCGGACGACGGCGCGCACCGCGCGGGGGATGATGAAGAGGCCCACCACCACCAGGCCCACGAGGAACGCCACCAGCCGTCCCGTGGTGAGCGCCAGGGCGCCCATGGACAGGCCCGCGCCGGTGGAGATGGCCGTCAGCGTGGCCATCAGCAGCACGGCGATGAGGTCCTCGACGATGAGCACGCCCACCACCAATTCGCGCAGGCGGCCCTTGATGCCCTGCTCGTCGAAGGCCTTGGCGATGATGGTGGTGCTGGAGATGGCGATGAGCGCGCCGGTGAAGATGCTCTCGCGGGACGTCCACCCGAAGGCGCGGCCCACCACGAAGCCGAGCCAGATCATGATGGCGCACTGGATGACGGCGGTGAGCCCCGCCGTCAGGCCCACCGAGAACAGCTTGCGCAGGCTGAACTCCAGCCCGAGCGAGAACATCAGCAGGATGACGCCCAGCTCCGAGAGCGTCGTCACCACCTCCGGGTTGGCCACCAGGGGAATGGGGACGTAGGGGCCAACGACCAGGCCGGCCAGGATGTAGCCGAGGACGACGGGCTGGCGCAGCCGCTGGAAAAGGACGGTGGTCACCGCCGCCACGCACAGGACGATGGCGATGGCCTGGAGGACCTCGTGGGCTCCGTGCATCAAGACACCTCCGCGCCACCATGGGCGCGTACGAGCAGAAGGGAAATGGGGGCCATGGACCCGGGGACGGAGCGTCACGTGGACGACCCCTCCGGGGCACACGGCTGGCTGGACTCGCGCGGCGCCGTCACCGGGACGGCTGCGAGAGGGCACCTGGGAGGAGGAGGCTCGCGGGGCGGTGGCCCGGCGAGGACACCTGGGAGATGAAGGAGGGCACCGCCCGCACCGGGGCAGTGCTCGCCATCAGCCGCGCGCGGGAGGCCCGCGCAGGGGTCGGGTGACGAGGGGCGGCTGGTCCGCGAGGCCGCTGCGCGCGGACACCGACGCCACCGGGTAGCGCACCCGGCGGGCGATGGCCGTGTCCGAGGGCGCCTGTCGCGCCCGGCTCCAGCGCGGCACCGCGAAGGCGGCCGGGAAGGCTCCGCGCCCGCGCGCCGCGCCCCAGCTCGGGTGCGCGGGGAAGAAGGACGGCGCGCCCTCGAGGGCGGCCCAGGTGTCGAAGCCCGCGCCATGAAAGCGCAGGCAGAGGGGCTTTCGCGCGGGGGCCTCGGTGACGCCCCGGAGGCCATGCGCCCCCGCACCCACGGCCGCGTCGCCCACGAGGAGCCCCACCACCCCGGCCTGGCTGCCCGGAGCGAGCCACGGTGCCTCGGCCCCGCCACCCGACCCGGGCCTCGACACCTCGAGCCGCGACCCCGGCTCCGCGAGCGCGGCGCTCCCGAGGCTCAGCCCCAGCGTCAGGAAGACACCCACCATGGCGACGAGCCACGGCCCGCGCGCTCCGCTCCCGGCGCCAGTCCTTCGCGAGCTGTGGCCGTGGGCGCGCTTCACCCCTCCAGTTATTACGCGGCCCTCCGGCGAGTAAAGCACTCCCGTACCCTTTGTAGGTTCATGTCCGCCCCGCCTCATCGGACAGGTCTCCCGTTCGATGGAGCACACCTGCCCCGCCCCTCAGTCTCAGTCTGACGGCGGCCGGCCAGGGGTCACCGTCAAGCCACTGCCCCAACCTTCGAGCGATTCTTAGGTTCCGGATGTGCTTTCACGATTCTTGCTCTACGGGTGTACGGGGTGGGTGTTGGAGGTCCTGTTCACGGGGACCGGCGCCGCCATGAAGCGGGACAGGAGCGCCACCGCGCGCACCTACTTGTGGATGCACCCCATCTACGGAGGCACGGCGCTGGCGCTGGAAGAGGTCTCCGCCCGGCTCAAGCCCCTGCCCCGGCCCCTGCGCGCCCTGGCCTACACCGCCCTCATCTTCGCGGCGGAGTACGGCACGGGCTGGGCCCTGAAGCGGCTGCTCGGCCGCTGCCCGTGGGACTACTCGCCGCACCGGTGGAGCGTGCACGGCCTCATCCGCCTGGATTACGCGCCCGCCTGGTACCTTACCGCGCTGCTGTTCGAGCCCGTGCGCGACGCCCTGCTCCACGTCACCAGCGATGCCCTCCGCCACACGCCCGAGTACCGGCAGGCCGAGGAGGCGGGGACGCTGCCCGAGGGGGCGCTGCCCGAGGGGACGCCCGAGGAGGCCGGGGTGGTGGCCCGGCGCTTCGAGCAGGCCCAGGCTGAGTCTGCCTCCCTGCACTGAGACCCGGGGCAGCGCGCGTCCGCTGGCCGACTGCTCTCCAACCTGAAGTGGAAGCTGCTTCCGGCTTTTCTTCCTCCGTGTTGCGGTGCGTAGTACCTTCCGCGCGACTCCCCCTCACGCTCTGGGGAAATTCCGCCGCCTCCCCGAAAGTTCCCGCCCTCGTATGTTTGACTGGCTTCACACCCTCTTTTCGCGTGACCTCGCCATCGACCTGGGCACGGCGAATACCCTCATCTACATCCGCGGCCAGGGCATCGTGTCGAACGAGCCCTCCGTGGTGGCCGTGCAGCAGGACGCGCGAGGGGGCAAGAAGGTCCTCGCGGTGGGCAAGGAGGCCAAGGAGATGCTCGGGCGCACCCCGGGCAACATCGTGGCCATCCGTCCGATGAAGGACGGCGTCATCGCGGACTTCGAAATCACCGCGGCGATGCTGCGCTACTTCATCCAGAGCGCCCACAACCGCAAGACGCTCGTCAACCCGCGCATCATCATCGGCATCCCCTCGGGCATCACCGAGGTGGAGCGCCGTGCGGTGCGCGAGGCGGCGGCGAACGCGGGCGCCCGCGAGGTCTACCTCATCGAGCAGCCGATGGCCGCGGCGATTGGCGCGGGCCTGCCGGTGACGGAGCCCAGCGGCAACATGATTGTCGACATCGGCGGTGGTACGTCCGACGTCGCGGTCATCAGCCTCGCCGGCATCGTGTTCGCCAAGAGCGTGCGCATCGGCGGCGACAAGCTGGACGAAGCCATCATCCAGTACGTCAAGCGCAAGTACAACCTGCTCATCGGTGAGCGCACGGCCGAGCTCATCAAGATGGGCATCGGCACCGCGTACCCGACGGACGAGGTCATGACCATGGAGATCAAGGGTCGCGACCTGGTGGCCGGCGTGCCGCGCACCCTGACGGTGTCCAGCGACGAGGTCCGCGACGCGCTCGCCGAGCCCGTCAACGGCATCGTCGAGGCGGTGAAGCTCACGCTCGAGCGCACCCCGCCGGAGCTCGCCGGTGACATCGCCGACCGCGGCATCGTGCTCGCCGGTGGCGGCGCGCTCTTGAAGAACCTGGACACGCTCCTGCGCGAGGAGACGGGCCTGCCCGTGTTCCTCGCCGAGGACCCGCTGTCCGCGGTGGTGATTGGCGCGGGCAAGGCGCTGGAGTCGCTCGACATCCTCCGCCAGGTCTGCCAGCCGGGCTGAGCTTCAGCACGGTGCTTCACGGCCACGGCGCCCAAGCTCCCGCGACACTTCGCGAGGGCCGGCGCCGTTCGCTTTTTCCGTCCTCGTACCCGTGGCGGTTTGACAGGCGTGCGGGCCGTGGACTGTGGTGGCGCGTATGAGCCCATCCACCCTGCGTCACACGCTGTCAGGACTCGCCGCCGCCGCGTTGCTGGTGGCCTCCCCCGCCCTCGCGGACTGGTCCGCGGATGCCACGACGAAGGTGTCCGCACCCGCCGGCCAGAAGGCGCCGCCCGGCCAGAAGGCCCCGCCGGAGATGAAGGGCCGCATCTACGGGCGCACGGGCCTGCTGCGCATGGACACGCAGGTACCGGCCCCGCCCCAGGGCACCGGCATGGCCATGTCCATCCTGTTCGACTTCGACAAGCGCACCGGCACCACGCTGATGCACGCGCAGAAGATTGCATCGGTGCGGAGCCTGGATGAGCTGCCGATGAAGCTCCCCGGCTCCTGCATGGGGAAGACGCAGGACTACGACGCCTGCTTCCTGGAGCAGGGCTACAAGAAGACGGGCACCGAGAAGGTGAACGGCCACGCCGCCACCGTGTACGAGGGCTCTCCCGCGAGCGTGGATGGCAAGCCGATGCGCCAGAAGCTGTGGCGGCCCACGGACCTGCCCCAGGTCCCCTACGTGCGCGCGCAGACCTTCAGCGCCGATGGACAGGTGACGGAGCTCAACCTCACCAACATCCAGGAGGGCAAGCAGCCCGACTCGCTCTTCACCGTGCCCGCCGACTACCGGAAGATGGAGGTCTCGCCCTCGGGCGCCCCCATGGGCGGCCTCAAGCGCGAGGACTTCCAGGGCAAGACGCCCGAGCAGATTCAGGAGCTGATTCGCCAGCGCATGAGCCAGGGCGCACCGCCGCCGCAGGGTGGTGGACAGAAGCCCTGAGCCTCCGCTGCTGAGCGGTGGCTCCTTCACACTCCCCGGGGCCTTCGGTTGAGGGGACCTGACGGCGTGGGCAACCTCGCTCCCGCGCGTGGGCGCACTGGCGCTCCGCGCGGGCGGGAGGCCCGGCTCATGAATCGAAGAGAGTTCCTCGATGCGACGCTCGCGCTGATGGCGGCCCCGGGCCTCGCCGGCGCGGCGGCACCGGCAGCGTCCCAGGTGCAGACGGTGTCCCGGCGGAAGCTGGGACGCACCGGCCAGGAGGTGTCATGCATCGGCCTGGGCGGCTTCCACATCGGCACGCAGAAGGACGCGGCGGAGAGCGTGCAGCTCATCCGGCGTGCGCTCGACGGCGGCATCACCTTCCTGGACAACTGCTGGGACTACAACGACGGGCAGAGCGAAGTGCGCATGGGCCAGGCGCTGCGGGACGGCTACCGCGCGAAGGCCTTCCTGATGACGAAGCTCGACGGCCGGGACAGGAAGACGGCCGCGAAGCAGCTTGACGAGTCGCTGAAGCGGCTCCAGACGGACCACGTGGACCTGCTCCAGCTCCACGAGGTCATCCACGCGAATGACCCGGAGCGCGCCTTCGCGAAGGGCGGCGCGATGGAGGCCATGGTGGAGGCGCAGAAGGCGGGCAAGGCGCGCTTCCTGGGCTTCACGGGACACAAGTCCCCGGCGCTGCACCTGAAGATGCTGGAGGCGGCGAAGCAGCACGGCTTCCGCTTCGACGCCGTGCAGTTGCCGCTCAACGTCATGGACGCGCACTACGACAGCTTCGAGAAGCAGGTGCTGCCCGTGCTGGTGCGCGAGGGCATCGGCGTGCTCGGGATGAAGCCCATGGGGGACCCGTTCATCCTGGACAGCAAGACCGTCACCGCGCCGGAGTGCCTGCGCTACAGCCTGTCCCTGCCAGTGAGCGTGGTCATCACCGGCATCGACTCTCAAGAGCGGCTGGAGCAGGCGCTGTCCGTGGCACGGGGCTTCAAGCCGCTGTCGGAGGCGCAGGTGAAGGGGCTGCTCGCGAAGACGCAGCAGGCCGCGAAGGATGGCGCGTTCGAGAAGTACAAGACGAGCCACCACTTCGACGGCACGGTGAAGAACCCCGAGTGGCTGGGGTAGCGCGCCTCAGCGCAGACGGTGCTTCGCGTAGAGGCCGTCGCGCCACTCGAGCAAATCCTGGAAGCGCTCGGCGAGCGCCGGGTGGCTCCACACCTCGCGCGTGCCGGGGCCCAGGGGCAGGTAGCGGTCATCGGGTGCGCGCAGGACCTGGAGCATGGCTGCCCCGTTGATGTCCGCGTAGGTGAAGCCGTCGGCCAGGTAGGGCCGGCCGCCCAGCTCGGCGCGGAGCCGCTCGAGGGCGGGGACGACAGTCTCCTGGATGGCGGCCTCCACGTCGGAGGCGGCCTGGTGCTTCCGGGCGATGAAGCGCGCGCCCATCCGCGCGGACGGCGCCATCAGGCCCCGGAGGAAGCCGGGCACGAAGCCAGGGAGGCTCTCGCGCTGGGCGCGCGGGTTGTGGAGCAGGCCCATGAGCACGTGCGCGCGGGCCACCTTGAGCACGCGGTCCCCCGTCTCCTCCCAGCGGGCGTTGAGCTCCGCCGCTTCGGGAGGGAAGAGCGGCGCGCCCGACCCCATGGCCTCCGCGCGCTTCGCGACGTTGAACGAGCCGGTGATGGCGCCGTCCTCGTCGAGCAGCATGGGGACGGAGGGGTGCACGCCCTTCGGCGTGCGCCAGCGCAGCAGGGGCTCGCCAATGAGGGGCATGTGCTCGCGGTAGCGGAAGGAGACCCGGTGGTGGTCCAACGCCCAGAGGACCTTCTCCGTCCAGCTCGAGTACCGCAGTCCGTAGAGTGTGCGCATGAGGCCCGGAACACTACGCCGCGCGGAGGCTCGGGCCCAGGGCCTGCTTCATAGGGTGCAGAGCCCACAGTCCAGCAGGCAGTCCCGGTAGCCAACCCCCAGGCCACACGACTCGGTGACCTGGCACCTGCCGTCACCGCACTGGTAGACGTCCGACGCCAGCATCCTCGTGGTGAGGGCCTTGTAGCGGATGCCGTTCCTATAGCAGGAGCCGTAGTAGGGGCTCAGCAGTCGCAAGTCACAGTGCAGCTCGCAGTTCCCCACGGGCACCATTGGCGGGCAGTTGTCCTCCATCTGCAGCGGGCCCGGTGAGAGCGCGCACTCACGCAGGGAGCTCTTGCGCCCGGACAGCAGGCCCTGGTCGCTGCCCACGTAGACGCCCTCACCGGTGAAGAGGTTGCCGAAGAAGCAGGCCTCGTGCTCGGAGAACGCCGCCAACTCCGCGCCGCTGTAGGGAATGGGCTGGCCCCGGCTGTTCTCCCCCAGCACGGAGATGGCCATGGTGATGCCCCGCTTGTTGGTGTGCGCGGCCAGGCAGGCCGACACCACCTGCTGCTCCGCCGTGGTGGCCTTCTGTCCGTGGGCCCAGTCTGGCGCGAGGCCGAGCAACCCGAACCACGCATACGCCCGCCCGTTGCGCGGGTCCGTGTAGCCGCGCACCTCGCCTGCCGGCACCGCGCAGCGCACCACGTACCGCATCACCATGTCCGCGAGCGCCGGGTTCGACTGGAACCACGTGCCGAACTGCGACGACGACAGGCCCGCGGTGGACAGCCCGTTGAAGGACAGCCCATTGAAGGACAGGCCGTTGCGGGACATCCCATTGAACGACAGGCCGTTGAAGGACAGGCCATTCGCCGAGCCCAACTCCTGCTCGGCCGTGGCCATCACGCTGGCCGTGTCCGCGCCGACGTCTTCCACCGGGCCACAGCCCACCCCGGCCACCAGCAACGCCACCGCGAACAGGCACTCCACATGTCTGGACCGCATGCGCTCCCCCCATCTTGAGTCGTTGGCGTCACCTGCTGAGTCCTCCGCGGAGGCCTCCGGGGACATCCGGGTCGTGCTGTGCTGTCGAGCTGTCCGGTGAAATCCCCTTGAAAGAGTTTCGCGCTGGCACTCGATGGGAATTCGCCACCCCGACTTCCGTGCAGGTGAGCGTCGGGCGCGGGACAGCGACGGCGTGGGGTACCGGACGCTCCCATGTAACACCACTAGTACCGTCGCCGCATTGCGCCCGAAGCGCGCGGCCGGTGGCCAGAACAGACCACCGGCCGGCGACACTCCGTCAGAGGTAGTACGGCGAGACAGCCTCGGAGATGCGCGCGACCAGGTCCTCGACCTGCAGTCGCTCGTCACCGCTCAGCGACGGGAGCTGCGCGGTGAGCATGTCCCGCACCTCGCGCAGCGCCGAGTACGAGGCCAGGGCCTGCTGGCTCTTCAGGATGTCCACCATGGTGCGGCGCGAGGCATAGCTGCGCACGCCGTCCACGTTGAGCAGGATGGCCCTCACGTCGGCGATGACCAGCGGCAGCAGCGTGGACGAGTTGGGCGGGTTGGCTTTGAAGGAGCCGCGGTCCGCCGCCGGGTCCAGGTACAGGCGCGCCAGGGTGCGCCGCGCCAGCTCATCCGCCCGGGCGGCGTAGTGCGGGGGCGAGCCCGCGGGCACCTGGAGCGGGGGCCGGAACTGGGCCATGGCGAGCTGGTAGGCGGTGACCTGCGTCTGCGCATTGCCCGCGCGCACGAACTGCAGCACGGGGTTCATGTAGAAGCCGACCAGGGACTTGAGCCGGTCCAGGTTCGCCGTGCTGTACATCAGCTGCGTCATGGTGTCGTGGAACTCGGGGACGTACCACTTCGTGAGCGGGTCATCGAAGCGGTCATGCCGGTTGCAGAGCGGGTCCACGATGGTGTCCCCGTCCGTGCAGAACGGCAGCGTGGGCACCTCCGTGGACAGCCCGTAGAGGTAGCGCACCGCCTCCACGTCATACGGCCCGGGCGCGGTCCCGTACACGGTGTCCTCCTCGACGATGTAGTCCATCACCGACGTGGAGCGCACTGTCGAGGGGCCACCGGCGTACACGCGCGAGCCCGCGAAGTTGTGGCGCAGGCCCAGCGTGTGGCCAATCTCGTGCAGCACCACGTTGGTGAGGTTCGCCTCCACCTTCTGCTTCTTGGTCAGCGAGGCGAGCGCCGGTGACGCGGACAGTGCGCCCGCCTTCGGCACCTCCAGGTCGCACAGCGAGCCGCCCGACATGCCGGCCCAGGACATGCGCAGGGACGTATGCGGCGCCTGGGCCCCGGTGAGCGCGGCCCCACTCAGGTCGTCGCTGTAGTCGAGGTCCGCCAGAAACAGCCACAGCGCGGGCAGGTACACGCTGGCGCCGCGAATCTCGCCAGTATTGGGGTTGGTGCGCATGTTCGCGAAGGCGAAGGGAATCCCTTCATCCGTGTCGAAGATGAGGAAGTTCTTGTCGTCGTCCGCGAAGCTCTGCGTGTTTTCCGCGACGACAGCCTCCAGCGCCTTGAAGCCGAACGCCTGGTTCCAGCCCTCGATGCCGCGCTTCACCGCACCCGCCACGTCGTACTGCTGGTAGCGCGGGTCGTTCTGCAGCGTGAGGACGGTGGGGGTGATGTACCAGCGGATGGGCTTCATGCCCGGGCGGATGTTCCACTTCATCGGCGTCTGCTCGGTGTAGCCCCCGGTGTTGGGGATGTACCGCTCGTCGCTCAGGAAGTAGTGGTCCGTGTCCGGCCGCGGGGTGGGCGTGAAGCCCGGGCCCTCGCTGTACTTGCGCAGGGAGAGGGCGAGCGTGCCGGAGTAGCGGTACGGGTTGTTCTCCAGGAAGTAGAACGCGAGGTCGTCCGGCACGTCCATGTAGCCGGTGTAGACCTGCTCGAAGGCGACGCCGTCCGCCAGGGTGCGGAAGCGCTGCGCGAAGCTCAGCTCCATGTTGAACGGGATGCGGCGGGGCCCGAGCAGGTCTCCCACCACGCCGAAGCGGTTGAGGCCCGCCGTCGGGTCGATGAGCACGTACTGGTCCGAGCCGCGCGTGCGGTTGAACGGGCCGTAGTCGGTGACGACCGGGTACGCCTCCACCAGGATGTCCGGGTCGAACACGTCGCTGATGGCCTTGCCGTCCGCCACGTCCAGGACGAAGAGCTTGCCGTTCTGCTCCTTGAAGCTCACCACGCGCGTACCCAGCGAGGTGGCCGCGTCGTAGAGCACGCCGCCAGGGTGGGCCTGCTTGAGGTACGAAGACATGAACCACCGCTGCGCCAGCTCGCTGCGCCGGATGGCCAGGTAGAAGCTGGTGCCGGAGTCGTCCACCACACCCTGGAGCTGCTGCTCCACCTGTTGCTTCTGTGACGCGCTCACCGCCCGGGGCACGGCCACGAAGGCGGAATCCAGCGAGATGGGCAGGGCGTCGGCGGGGGACTCGGGGACTTCCGGCGTGGGAACGTCCGGGGGGCTTCCGCAGGCGGTGCTCAGCGCCACGGCCAGGGATGCCGCGCCCAACCACGAGCGATGCAGGGGGAACCGACTTCTCGACATGAGTGACTCCAAGGTGCGGACCGCGCACGACGCGGGGCCCGTCGTTGGAGGAACGAAGTCGTGCGACGAGGTTCCCGGCACTATTCCGTGCGCCCCGGATGCCACGCGTGGCGCAAGGACTTCGACGGTGGGCGATATGCCCTCCGCGCGGGTGCGTTGCACCGCGAGGGCCTGTCGGAGAGCGTCACGCGGGAGACGCGCGGCGGCGGCGCCGGATGGGGTGAAGAGCCATCACCGGGCACGAAGTGCGAGCATCCGGCCCACACGCCGAGGTGTGACACGTGGAGGGCCCTCATGAATGACCCTGTGCCCGCGGCACCGTCTTCCCAGCCGCGCCTGCCCATGCACCGGGGGCTTCGCACCGGTCTGCTCGTCTGGGCCTGCGTGGCCCTGCTCATCTCCGCGTCCGGCGTGATGCGGTTCGTGCCGCCCTTCATCATCCCGATGCTCATCGGCGGCAGCGTGCTGGCCTTCTGTATTGCCTGCGCCGCCTCGCGTGACTTCCGCGCCGCGGTGCTCACCGTGGACCCGCGGCTGGCGGTGCACTACCACGTGGTGCGCGTGGTGGCGGGAATCGGCTTCCTGGTGCAGTACGAGCGGGGCGAGCTCCCAGGCGCCTTTGCTCTTCAGGCGGGCTGGGGAGACATCGCCGTCGGGCTCGCGGCGCCGGTGGTGGCGGCTCTCGCGCTGCCCGCGGACACACCGCTGAAGCGCGGCGTGGTGCTGGCCTGGAGCGTGGCGGGCCTGGTCGACATCCTCTGGGTCGTGGGCAACGCCCAGCGGATGATCTTCTCCGAGGGCAACCTGCTCGTGCCCGCCACGCTGACGCGCTTCCCCTTCTCCCTGCTGCCGCTGTTCGTGGTGCCGCTGGTGTTCATCACCCACGGCCTCGTGCTGGCGCGGCTGCTGCGGAGGACGTGACGCTCAGTCCATCAACTGCTGCGCGAGGTACACGTGGTGCAGCGCCCAGCGGCGCGCGTTGAGCAGCGGGTCCGCGTCGTTGGAATGGCCGCCGTCGGTGTTCTCGAAGTAGAGGTACGGCAGTCCCATGGCCTCCAGCCTCGCCGCGAACTTGCGCGCATGGCCCGGGTGGACGCGGTCGTCCTTGGTGTTGGTGGTGATGTACGGCTTGGGGTAGCGCACGTCTGGCTTCAGGTTCTGGTAGGCGGAGTACTTCGCGATGAACGCCGCGTCTTCGGGCACCTCGGGGTTGCCGTACTCGCCCACCCACGACGCGCCGGCCGGCAGCTTGTGGTAGCGCAGCATGTCGATGAGCGGGCTCTCGATGACGGCCGCGTTGAACAACTCGGGGTGCTGGGTCAACGCCACGCTGGTGAGGACGCCACCATTGGAGCGCCCGTAGATGCCCATGCGGCGCGGTGAGCTGACCTTCCTGCGGACGAGGTCCTCCAACACCGCCGCGAAGTCGTCGAACGCGCGCTGGCGGTGCTCACGCAGCGCGGACTGGTGCCAGCGGGGACCGAACTCGCCGCCGCCCCGGATGTTGGCGACGACGTACGCGCCGCCGCGCTCCAGCCAGAGCTTGCCCACCTCCGGCTGATACACGGGCGTCTTCGACACCTGGAAGCCGCCGTAGCCGTGCACCAGCGTGGGCGCCGTCCCGTCCAGCTTGCGCGTCTTCGAGCGCACCACGAAGTACGGCACCCGCGTGCCGTCCTTCGACACCGCCTGGTACTGGTCCACCCGGTGCGTGGACGCGTTGAAGCGCGCCGGCAATGACTTCACCTTCTGCACCGTCGCCTTCGTGGCGTCTCCCAGCCACAGGCCGGTCGGCTCGAGGAAGCCCTGGGACTTCACGAAGAAGCGGTCATGCGCCGACGAGGTCGCGGTGATGCCGACGGACGCGTTCTTCGGCAGCGCCAGCCGCTGGTGGGACCAGCGGTCCTTGATGGGTTCATAGACGTCGATGAAGCCCTTCACGTCCTCGTACACGTTGACCAGCAGCCGGGTCTGCATCGCGGCCACACCGTCGATGGCCTGACGCGGGCCGGGCTGGAACACGAGCCGGGGACGCGCCGACGCGGCGTCCTTCCGCAGGTCCGCGAGGGCGTAGGACAGAAGCGCGCCCTGCTTGAAGCGGCCCCAGTCCTCCTCGAGCGTGAAGAGGACCTGGCCCACCACGTAGGCCTGGAACGACGCCTTGCCCGGCAGGGGCACGCGCATGGGGGCCGCGTCGCCGAGCAGATAGAACTCGGACTCGAAGAACGTCACGGCGCGATTGACGAGCACGCCCCGCAGCTGGCCCTCGGAGTCCCGCAGCAGCTGGGGCGAGGCCTGCACGTCCTTGCGCTCGCCCCGGAAGACCTCCTGTGCCTCCGCCAGCGGCGTGCCGCGCTTCCAGCGCTTGAGCACGAAGGGGTAGCCGGACTCGGTGAGCGTGTCGCCGCCCCAGTCCCGGCCGACCAGCAGCGTGTCCGCGTCCAGCCACTCCGAGGACTGCTTGCCCTCCGGGAGCCGGAAGCCGCCGTCCACGAACTTCCCGGCGGCGGCGTCGAACTCGCGCACCGACACCGCGTCCTTGCCGCCGTCGGAGAGCCGCAGCAGGCACCGCTGGTCCGCGGGCGGCAGGCAGTCACTGCCCTTCCATATCCAGTTCGTGCCCTCGGTCTTCGACAGCGCGTCCAGGTCCAGCACCGTCCGCCACTCGGGGGTGGGGCTCGCGTAGCTGTCGAGCGAGGTGTGCCGCCACACGCCGTGCGGGTTCGACGCGTCCTGCCAGAAGTTGTCCACGCCGCCCGCCCGGAAGTCGGGGGTGGGGATGCGGTCGGTGGCGGTGAGGAAGGTGAGCGCCTCCGCGTGGAAGGTCTCGAAGCGCGGGTCCTTCTCCAGCACCGCCAGCGTCTTCGCGTTCTGCGCGCGCACCCACTCCAGCGCCCGCGTCCCCTGCACCTCCTCCAGCCAGAGGAAGGGGTCCTCCTCGGCCAGGGCCACGGGGGCCGTCAGCAGCCCGGTCAGCAGCGACGCGATGAACACCCTGTGCATGTCCTCATCTCCCTGGAGTCGAAGGCGGGCCGGCAACACCTCGCGACGCCCGCCATTCCCACGGCTTGACGCCCCGCCAGCACACCGGGAGTCTTGTCCGCGATGACCCGACCCGCCAGCCTCCTCGCGCTCCTGCTGCTCCTCCCCTCCGCCGCGCTCGCCGCACGTCCCACCGTGCTCCGCGCGCAGCGGCTCTTCGACGCCCGCTCGGGCAAGGTGGTGTCACCCGGAGTGGTGCTGGTGCGCGACGGGCGCATCGAGGCCGTGGGCTCCGGGGCCGCCCTTCCCAAGGACGCGGAGGTGGTGGACCTGGGAGACGCCACGCTGCTGCCCGGCCTCATCGACGCGCACGTCCACCTGGACTCCGAGCGAAGCGATGACTACCGGCAGGACCAGTTGGACTCGCTCCAGAAGCCGGTGGCGGAGCTGGCGCTGGAGGCAGGCGAGCATGCGCGCCGCACGCTGCGTGCGGGCTTCACCACGGTGCGCAACCTGGGCTCCGCGCACGTCATCGACATCGGCCTGCGCAACGCGGCACGGAGCGGGATGCTGGAAGGGCCGCGCATCATCGCCTCCGGCGCCGCGCTGGGTGCCACCGGTGGCCACTGCGACACCCACGGCTTCCGCGAGGGTGCGCTCGCCGAGGAGTCGGCCGGGGGTGTCGCGGACGGGCCCGATGCCCTGCGCGGCCAGGTGCGCAAGGCGCTGAAGTACGGGGCGGATGTCATCAAGGTGTGCGTCACCGGCGGCGTGCTCTCCGAGGGCGATGACGTGGACGTGCCCCAGCTCACGCAGGCGGAGATGGACGCGGCGGTGGACGAGGCCCACAGCCTCCGCAAGAAGGTGGCCGTGCATGCCCACGGCGCCACCGGGGCGAAGCGCGCAATCAAAGCGGGGGCCGACTCCATCGAGCACGGCACCTTCCTGGACGACGAGGCGTTCCGGATGATGGTCGAGCGCAACACCGTGCTCATCCCCACGCCGCTCAACCAGCGCATCTACGACGAGCAGAAGGCGCGCGGCGCGAAGTTCCACCCGCGCGTCTGGGAGAAGATTCAAATCGCCGCGAAGGCCCGTCGTGAGTCGATGCGCCTCGCACTGGCGCGGAAGGTCCGCATCGGCTTCGGCACCGACGCGGGCGTCATCCCGCACGGCCGCAACGCGGAGCAGCTCGGCATCCTGGTGGAGTACGGCATGAGCCCCACCGATGCGCTGCGCGCCGCCACCACCGTGAATGCGGAGCTGCTCGGGCTCTCGCAGGAGCTGGGCAGCCTGGAGCCCGGCAAGGTGGCGGACGTCATCGCCGTGCCCGGCGACGTGCTGCGCGACGTGCGCGCCACCGAGCGCGTCTTCTTCGTCATGAAGGAGGGCCGGGTGGTGCGGCACGACGCTGCGCCCACCACCGCGGCCACGAGCCGGTAGCGTCCGTCAGGGCGCGGGCTTCGGGAAGGCGACCGGGCTGCGGTGGCCGTCCTTGTCCACGGCGCGCACGCCGAAGAAGAAGTTGTCCTTGGACAGGCCCGGCACGGTGAAGGTCGTCACGTTGCCCACCGGGAGCACGTGCGTCCACAGCGCCTCCGTGGTTTCGCGGTAGACGATTTCGTAGCCCGCGACGTCCGGCTCGGGGTTCGCGTCCCAGGCCAGCTCGGTGTCGTTGGTGAGCTTCGCGGTGATGATGCGCGCGTTGGCGGGGACGGCCGGCGCACGGGCGAGGGCCGCGAGCGCGGCGGCGTTCACCCGGGCCACGCGGGTGATGTACGCGAAGTCGACGAACTCGGGCAGGTCGCCGAAGACGGTGCCGTTCTCACTGCGCACGTCCTGGTGCTGGTGGGCGTAGTTCTCGTGCGGCTCGGTGAAGCGCAGCGCCGCGTAGCCCTGCTGCAGGAAGGGGATGTGGTCCCCGCCCCGGCGGTAGCGGTCCCTGCGGTAGATGATGTTCACCCGCATGCCGGTGGCGCTGTTCTCTCCGACGTCCTTCACCAGGCGCGCGAGCTGGCGCGAGGGCGAGTCGTTCTCTCCACCCACCGAGCGGCGGGTGTTGGCTTCCGTGGCCGTCTCGGCCGTGGGCACGCCTTCCGCGAAGACGCGCACGGTGAACGGGTCCGGCGAGCCGTCATCCGCGCGCGAGCTGCCGACGATGTCGTTGGTGAACATGCCGGCGATGTTGCGCCCCGCCGCCTTCGCCTGCGTGGCGAAGTACGTGGAGCCGTAGAGCCCCTGCTCCTCGCCCGCGACGGCCATGAAGACGATGGTGGCGTCGAACTCGCGCGTGGCCATGACGCGCGCCATTTCGAGCACGGCGGCCACTCCGGAGGCGTCGTCATTGGCGCCCGGCGCGTCGCAGGTGGGGTTGATGGGGTCACCGCACATCGAGTCGTAGTGGCCGCTGACGACGTAGACGCGGCCCTCGGACGCGGCCTGCTTGCCCTTCAACGTGGCGACGACGTTGGTGATGACGGTGGGGACGGGGATGCGCGAGGCGGGCTCCTGCACGTAGCTCTGGAGCTCCACCGTCATGCGCCCACCCGAGTTGGCGGCGATGGCCTCGAAGCGCGAGCGGAGCCAGTCGCGCGCCGCACCGATGCCGCGCGCCGGGTCGTCCTGCACGGAGAGCGTGTTGCGGGTGCCGAACGAGACGAGCGTGCGGATGGTGTTCTCCACGTTCTGCGCATTCATCTCGCGCAGCATCTCCCGCACGTCGCGCGGCACCGGCCTTGCTGCCTGTTCGTCGTCGCGGCCCTGCGCCGACTCCACCGGTGCGGCGCTCGCGAGCCGCGTGCCCTTCGAGGCGTCGGGGCCGGCGCACCAGGCGAGGAATGGGACGAGCAACACACACGAAGCACCCAGTGCACGGGAGGCATGCCGGATGGACCGCACGGCGCCCGGGGCCGGGCGCGCTTCAACAGGTCGGCTCACAGTCTTCTCCTCGGGAAACGGGCCCGTCCGCGCCGGCACGCACGTGCGCGGGCGACAGACCCGGACAGCGGCGGGACGGTAACACCTCCATGGATTCCCAGAAGTCACAGGAATCTCTGCTGCAATGCGCCGTGGCCGTTCCCACACGCGAGTGACGCGGAGAATTCGCGTGGCGCCATCATCGCAGCCCGCGGTGCGCACGGGTGCCCACGCGCTTGCAACGTGCACGCCCTGCCGTCATGGTCCGCGCCAGCACTGCCTCCCCGTCACGCCCATGAGCTTCTCGCCGCCCGTCACCTCTCCTTCGGATGTCCTCTCCGTCCTGCGCGAGCGCGGCTACGCCGTCCTCAGTCGCGCGGGCCTATGCGAGTTGGTGCACACGCCGGCTCCCGAGCTCGATGCGTTGCTGCCGACGTGGAACGACCTGCCGCTCGACGGGTACCTGCGAGACGGTGGTCGCTACCGCTCGCGCCGGCACTCGTGCTTCGTCGTCGACGGCGCCTCCGTCTCCCAGGTGCCGCACCGCGCGCACTGGCAGCCCGTCGAATACAACGCGCTGCACGGCGGGCTGGAGCGCTGGTTCGAGCCGATTTCCCCGGGCGTCATCTCGCAGCCCGCGTGGTCGCGACTGCTGAGCGAGCTGGGTGCGTGCTGCTCCGGGCTGAAAGGGGCTCGGCCCTGGTACGTGGAAGCGCACCAGTTCCGCATCGACACGACGGACGGCATCGGCCGGCCGACGCCCGAGGGCGCGCACCGCGACGGCGTGGACTTCGTCGCCGTGCTGCTCACGGGCCGCGAAGGCATCAAGGGCGGCGAGACACGTGTGTTCGAGGCGGCCGGACCGAGCGGCATCCGCTTCACGCTCACCGAGCCCTGGTCCGCGCTGCTGCTCGACGACGAGCGCGTGATTCACGAGAGCACGCCCATCCAGCCGCTGGGCGGCACCGGACACCGGGACACGCTCGTGCTCACCTTCCGCGCGAAGGGCTTCCAGGGCCCCTGAGCATGGGCAGTCGTCGCTTGGGAAGTTTGTCCAAGCCCCGCCCGCACCGGTATGACCCCGGTGTGACGACCCCTGGAAGAGTGTCCCTGCTGGAGAACGTGCGCGGCGTGCTCATCGCGCTCGTGGTGATGGGGCACTCGCTGGAGCCGCTCATCGCCCGCGAGCCGCTGGCGCGGGCGCTCTACACGGCCTTCTACCTGTTCCACATCCCCGCCTTCGCGTTCCTCTCCGGGCACCTGTCGCGCGCGGAGTGGAGCCGGAAGGCGCTGGCCGGCATCGCGTGGTCGCTGCTCGCGCCGCTCGTCATCTTCCAGGTGCTGTACGTGGCGTTCGACGCGTGGGTGCTCGGCAGGGGCTCGAGCCGCACGTGGCTGGTGCAGCCGTACTGGCTGCTCTGGTTCCTGTGGAGCCTCGCGTGCTGGCGGCTCGTGCTGCCGCTGCTTCGCCGCCTGCCAATGCCGCTCCTGGTGTCCGTCCTCATCGCTGTCGGAGCGGGCCTGCTGCCATGGGTGGGCTATCTCTTCGGCCTCTCGCGGACGTTCGTCTTCCTCCCCTGCTTCGTCGCCGGCTACCTGGCGCGGAGGGAATGGCTGCTGGGTGAAGGCCCGCGCCACCGCGTACTTGCCGGGGCCCTGTTCGTCGCGCTGGGCGGCGCGGTCTGGGCCATGGCTTCCGGGACGCTCGCTGCTCCGAACCCGCAGTGGCTGTACGGCAGCGCCAGCTATGCGGCGCTCGGCGTGGCCCCGCTCACGGGCATGGCGACACGGCTCGCGCTCCTCGGCTGCGCGCTCGCGCTCACCTGGGCGCTCTTCCGGGTGTGTCCCCGGGGCGACAGTGTCCTCACCCTTCTGGGCGGACGGAGCCTGCCGCCGTTCCTGCTGCACGGCTTCGTGGTGCGTGGAATCGAGAAGGCCGGTGGCTTCTCCTTGTTGCACGGAGTGCCCGGCGTCCTCCTCTCGCTGGCCGGGGGCGCGGTCCTCGCGCTGCTGCTCAGCCACCCGCTCGTCGTGGGTGTCACACGCCCACTCTGGGAGCCGCGGCGACTCTTCGGTCGGGTGTGAGACAGACCGGTGGTCCGCAAGGACCCGGTCTGTGCGCGTGTATAAAGGATGCGGGCTTCCGGTACGTAGCGTCCCCGCATTTCCCAAGCGCGAGGTGTCGTCATGGGTCCTCCCCCCAACCCCATCGTGTCTCCCCGCCACGCCATCGTGTGCGGAAGCAGCATGGCCGGACTGCTCACCGCGGGACTGCTCGCGCGGTACTTCGAGCGCGTCACCGTGGTGGAGCGGGATGGCCTGGAGAACACCCCTGTCGTACGCAAGGGCGTCCCGCAGGGCACGCAGACGCACATCCTGCTCAAGCGCGGAATGGACATCGCGGCGGCCATCTTCCCCGGGCTGATGGAGGACCTGCAGGCCGCTGGCGCCCAGGCGCTGGACATGGCCGCCGACGGCGCGTGGCACGTGGCCGGCGTCTGGCGCAAGCGCGTCCCCAGCGGCGTCACCATGTACTCGCAGACGCGGCCCCTCTTCGAGTGGCGCGTCCGCACCATGCTCGCGGCGCTCCCCAACGTGCGCATCCTGGACCGGCACGACGTCACGGGCTTCCTGCACGTCGCGGACGGCACCCGCGTCACGGGCCTGAAGGTCCGCGCGCCCGGGAGCACCGAGGAGACGCGGCTGGAGGCGGACCTGGTGGTGGATGCCAGCGGACGGGGAAGCCGGATGCCGCAGTGGCTGGAGGCCCTGGGCCTGCCGCGCGTGGAGGAGACGCGCATCCAGATTGACGTCGGCTACGCCACGCGCCTGTACCGCATTCCCCCGGGCTTCGACGCGGGGTGGAAGTCACTCATCGTCTCCGCCGAGCTCCCGACGAATCGGCGCTTCGGCGCCATCGTTCCCGTCGAGGGGGGCCGGTGGACGGTGACGCTCAGCGGCTGGCTCAAGGACTATCCGCCCACGGACGAGGAGGGCTTCCTCGCGTATGCGCGCTCGCTCGCGCAGCCCCACCTGTACGAGGCCCTGAAGCAGGCCGAGCCGCTCGGGCCCATCCTCAGCTACCGCTACTCCCACAGCCAGTGGCGCCACTTCGAGCGGCTGCCCCGCGTCCCCGAGGGGCTGGTGGTGGTGGGTGACGCGTTCTGCTCGTTCAACCCCATCTACGGCCAGGGCATCACCTCCAGCGCGCTGCTCGTGGAGGCGCTGGGCGAGTGCCTGCGCAAGGGTCTGGACGGGCTGTCGCGCCGCTACTTCGAGCGCGCCGGCCAGCTCTTGAAGGTGCCCTGGGCCCTGTCCACCACCGAGGACTTCCGGCTGCCCGAGCTGGGAGCCATGCGGCCCCTGGGGAGCAGCTTCCTGTACTGGTACGGCGAGCGGTTCCAGCAGCTGACGTCGACGGACGACGAGGCCGTGCGGACCTTCATGGAGGTGATGCACATGCTCCGGCCGCCGACGTCCATCTTCTCGCCGAAGCTGTTCTGGAAGGCGCTGACCCGGCGGCCCGTGACGGCGGCGCTGCCCCGGGGACCGGAGCCGCTCACCGTGCACGTCTCCAAGGCGGCGTGAGCCCCGCGCTTCAGGCGCGCAGCGCGTCGAGGATGGACAGGCGCGCCGCGCGCAGCGCGGGCAACAGTCCCCCGAGGAGCCCCATCAGCGTGCCGAACAGCAGCGCGCCCACGACGATGCCCGGCGTGGGCGTGAAGCCGAAGCTCACCTCGGCGAAGGTCTGGAAGTTCAGCGTGCGGATGTGAATCCACCGCGTGGCCAGCGCTCCGAGTGCGCCGAGCACTCCGCCCGCCGCGCCGAGCATGGCGGACTCCGCCACCACGCTGGCCAGCACGCTGCGCCGCCGGAAGCCCACCGCGCGCAGCATGCCCAGCTCAGCGATGCGCGTCGCCACCTGGGCGTACATCGTAATCATCGCCCCCAGCACCGCGCCCACGCTGAACACGAAGGACACGAACAGGCCCAGCACGCGGATGAAGGTCGCCAGCCCGCTGGCCTGGTCCGCCCAGTACTCGGGCTCCGGCTTCGCCTCCAGCGTGAAGCGCGGGTCCGCCTCCACGCGCTTCACGAAGTCCGCCACCGCCACGGGCGAGCGCAGCCGCACCAGCGCGGAGCTGAAGCCGTCCCGTCCGAAGGCCGCCCCCAGGCGCGTGGCATCTGCCCACAGCTCGGACTCGAAGGCGCCGCCCCGGGCCTCGAAGACGCCCACCACCGGCCAGCGCTGCTGTGCGAAGTGCAGCTCGCCGCCCAGGGTGGCGTCCGGTGAGGAGCCGACCAGCGCGCTGCCCAGCGCGACTTCATTCGTGCCCGACCGGGGCTTGCGTCCGGAGACGAGCCGCACCTCTGGCCGCGCCGTGAAGCTCCCCGCGCTGATACCCCGCGCGGTGGTGTTCATCTCCTGCGTCCCCCCGCGCGGCAGCGTCACCAGCACCACCAACTCACCGGACACCAGCGGTGCACCGTCCGGCCCGGACGCCACCGCCGGGTCCGTAGTGAGGATGCGCACCGCGTCCCGCTCCACCCCGCTGACCAGCTCGCCGGTGGCGCCCTTGCGCAGGATGACGGCGTTGGACGCATCCCCGCCCGAGGCGAGCGCGGACTCGATGCCATTGGCCAGCATCAGCACCGCGGAGAAGACGAACACCACCAGCCCCAGACCCACCACCGTGAGGCCCGTGGACAGCCGGCGCGCCCAGAGGCTGCGTGCGTTGTAGAAGAGCGGCACCATGGCTCAGGCCACCTTCCTCAGGCCCTCCGCCACCGGCAGGCGCACCGCGCGCAGGGCGGGCCCTATTCCCGCCAGCAGCGACACCACCACCGCCGCGAGCGCGGACACGACGAGCGTGCGCCCCCGCATCACGTTGTCCGGGAGCTGGCCGAACTGCGAGGCGACAAGGCGCGCGAAGCCATTCACCAGCGACGGCGCGGCCAGCACGCCCAGCGCCGCCGCCGCGAAGCCGATGACGGAGGACTCGGCCAGCACCAGCATCACCACCGTGCTCGGGCGGAAGCCCATGGCGCGCAGGGTGGCGATGTCGCGCGTGCGCTCGCGCACGCCCATGGCCAGCGTGTTGCCAATCACCAGCAGGATGATGAGCAGGATGACGGTGGACACCACCTTCACCGAGGTGAGGATGGCGGATGACATGGCCACGAAGCCGAGCTGGAAGGCCTTCTCGCTCTCCGTCTTCGTGGGGTACGGGCTGTTGTCGAACATGGCGTCGATGGCCGCCGCCACCTGGGCCGAGCGCGCCGGGTCATCCACCCGCACCGCGTAGATGCCGACCTGGTCCTTCATAGCCTTGGGCAGCTGCGGGCTCTCGTTGAGGCAGCGGTAGCCGAACACCAGCGCGGTGGTGTCCGTGCTGGGGCGCGCGCCCGTGTAGATGCCGCGCACGTTGAACGTCCAATCGCCGGGGTATATCTGCCCCTTGAGCGTCACCCGGTCTCCCGTCTTCCAGCCGAAGCGCCGGGCCAGCTTCTCGCCTATCAGCGCGCCGCACGGGTCGCTCCGGAAGGCGGACAGCTCCGCGGGCGTGGTGAGGAACTCGGGGAACACGTCGAGGAAGGTGCTGGGGTCGATGGCGAAGTTGGCGAAGAAGTCCTTCTGCGTCTCGCCCAGCGTTCCGCCGAACCACTCCTGGTGCGTCACGGCGGTGACGCCCGGCAGCGCGGCGATGCGCGCGTAGTAGGACAGCGGCAGCGGCTGGGTGATGGACACCTTGTTGCGGACGATGAGGCGGTCCACCTGCGCCGCCTCCGCGCCGAAGTAGAAGATGTCGATGACGGTGCGCAGGAAGATGAACGCCGTCACGCCCACCGCGCCCGCGAGGATGGTGAGCGTCAGGCGCAACGGATTGCGCAGCAAGTCGCGGCACGCGAGCCGCACGTAGTTCACTGGAGCACCCCCTTCTCCAGGTGGTGCACCCGCCCGGCCCGCTCGGCGGCGTGCGGGTCGTGCGTCACCATGACGAGCGTCTTGTGCAGTTCCTGGTGGAGCACCCCGAAGAGGTCCAGCACGGCCTCGGCCGCCTTGCGGTCGAGGTCCCCCGTGGGCTCGTCCGCGATGATGAGGTCCGGGTCGGTGACGATGGCGCGGGCAATGGCCACGCGCTGCTGCTCGCCGCCGGACATCTGCGGCGGGCGGTGGCTCACCCGGTGGGACAGGCCCACGAGGTCCAGCGCGGCGGCCACGTGCCGGCGCCGCTCGGCGCGCGACAGCGGCGTGAGCAGCAGTGGCAACTCCACGTTCTCCGCCGCGGTGAGCACGGGGATGAGGTTGTAGAGCTGGAAGATGAAGCCCACGTGCGCGGCGCGCCAGTCGCTCAGCTCGCGGTCGTCCAGCTCGGCCAGGTTGCGGCCGGCCACTTCGACGATGCCCGTGGAGGGCCTGTCCAACCCGGAGATGAGGTTGAGCAGCGTGGACTTGCCGGAGCCGGACGGGCCCATGAAGGCCTCGAAGGCGCCGGTGGCGATGGACAGGTCCACCGCCTCCAGCACGGGCACCGCCACGGTGCCGCGCCGGTACGTCTTCGACACGCCCTCCAGACGGACCATGGGGAGCGCGGCTGGGACAGCTTCGAGGCTCATCCGCTCCCCGCTTCCACCTTCACGCGACGGCCCTCCCGCAGCCGCCGTGAGTCCGGCGCCACCACCACCTGCGTCCCCGCCGGAGGCCCCTCCACCAGTGAGACTTCCTCTCCCACGCGCGGGCCCAGGCGCACCGGCTGCCGCGCGAGCCGCCCGTCCTTCACCACCCACACCGCGGACCCGTTGCCGTCCTGCACCACGGCGCTGGAGGGCACGCGCGAGGTCTGGGCCTTCGGGTCCAGCGCGTCGGGGGGCAGCGGCTCGCGGAGGAAGGACACCTTGGCGCCCATGTCCGGCAGCGCGCCCTTGGGAACGGACTGGAAGCGGACCATCACCGTGGCGGTGGCCTTGGAGCGGTCGATGGCGGGACGCACGGTGGCCACGGTCGCGGAGAAGGCGCGGTCGGGGAAGGCGTCCAGGAAGATGAGCGCGGGCTGTCCCGGCTGGATGCGGGAGAGCTGCTCCTCGCTGACCTCGGCCTCGACTTCCAGCGCGTCCAGGTCCACCAGCTCGATGATGCCGCCCAGGTCGGTGCCCTCGAGCGCGGCCGGCGCGAGCATGGCGCCCTCGTCCGCGAGCTTGCGTGCCACCACGCCAGCGAAGGGCGCCCGCACCACGGTGTGTGAGAGCTGCAGGCGAGCACCCTCGCGGGCCCGGACGGCGACGCCGAGCTGGGCGCTGGCGGCATTGAGCTCCTCCTGGGAGGCGCTGCCGGCGGTCTCCACGTCCAGGAGCTCGGCGCTGGGGATGACGCCCTGCTTCGCGAGGTTGCGGGTGCGCTGGGTGGTGCGCCGGGCATTCTCTGCCTGGGCGCGCGCGGCGGCGAGGCGGGCCTTCGCGGCGAGGACCTCGGCATCGGCGCGGTCGAGGGCCACGCGGGCATCGCGGTCGTCCAGGCGGGCAATCACCTGCCCCTGCTTCACGGGCTCGCCCTCCTCCACGGTGACGTCCACCAGGAGGCCGGGCAGCTGCGGCGCGATGACCGAGCGACGCCGCGAGTCGACATAGCCAGCGGCGGACAGCTCGGTCTGCTGCTCCCCCGGCAGTGGCTCGCGGACCTCGGCCACGCGCACGGTGGGAGCGCGGCGGGAGAAGGAGACGCCGAGCAGGGTGAGGACAGCGAGCAGGAGCACCGCGGGGATGAGCCAGCGCAACCGACGGTGCCGCTTGAGGGGCGAGGCGGAGCGGTCGATGCGGAGTGCACTCAATGGTGTCTGCGCCTGTGCTTCGGCCACGGCTTCCTCCCGAGCAGGGCTACGGACTCTCGGGAATGAAGGTAGGAAGACAGGACGCGCGGTGCTGTGGGCGGGCGGTGCCTTCCCTGGCCTGCTGGGAAGGGCGAGGCGCTTCCACGGCGGCCTGCCGGTGACGGGATTGCATCAGCGCACCGGCAGCTCGCGGAAGGTCAGGCCGTCCAGCTCGAAACGCTCTACGACGTCCTTGAAGCGCTCGGTGACGATGAGCACGGTCGCGAAGTTGCGCAGGCGAAAGAGGTCCAGGTCCTGGGGGAGGGAGGCTCCGTCGAGGATGGGCTCCTTCGGGAGGCTGAAGCCATGCCGGCCGCACTTCGGGCACGGCGGGGGCGTGCTCTTGGGGATGCAGTCCGCGTGCAGGAGCCCGCGTGGCTCGATGTGCAGGTCGAGGAGTTCTGGGACGCCCTTCGGGCGGAAGAGGATCTCCGTGCGGCAGCCTCGCAGGCCGCGGAGTCCTTCTGCCTGCAACAACGTCAGAACGTCGGGCTGGACGAGCAAGACATCTCCGGCCTGGATGATGAACGCGGAGAAGGGGCCCCTGGCCTTTCCCACCAAGGGGCCGAACATGGCCCCGGTCTCGATCGGATAGTCCGGGGGAAGGAGAGGTCGGACCTGGTCGCGCAGCCGTTCGTATTCCTCGAAGTCTTCTTCCAGGTAGGCCTTCGATAGTTTCTTCGCGACAGGAAGAGCGGAGAGGTCCACCGCGGGGTAGTTGAGCCCACTCCTGGCCCACGTTGCCTTGCAGAGGGGACAGGTGATTCCTGGCAGCCCCCACTTATAGGCGGCGTTGTAGCTGCCCTTCTGGGTGCTGTAGTCCGGGAGAGGAAGGGTGAAGAAGCGCGGCATGGTCATCAGTACTCGATGGAGGGACCTACCAGCAGATGGTAGGGCAGGATGGGACCAATCAGGTTGAACCGGATGATGAGCTCTCGCGCATATCGATACATGTCGTCCCTGGTTGCGCCCTCATGCGCCCGACGGAAGCTTTGCCATGCCTGATTCCAGGGTCCACCCATCAGTCCCTTGTGGATGCGGTGATGGGTGTCGATGTCGAGCAGCATCGTCTCCTGATGGATGTTGATGCCCCGGCTCTCAAACCATTTCCTGAGGTCCTCCTGCCGCGGGAAGATGTGGTGCTTCTCCCGAGGCTTCGTCGCCAACGCCTGTGCCATCTGCAGCAATCGCTTCTGGCTCGGCAGCAACTCCCGTCCATACCAGCGGATGACGAAGACAGGCTCGGACTGCCCGGGCAACACCCACGGGTAGCCCCAGTTCCGCTGCGGTGACTGAACCGCGCTCGGAGGGAGCACGAACGTGCCCCGCGTCCGCACCACGCGCCCTCATCCAGCCGGGTGTACGCCTCCGGTACTCCGCCGCGTCCCGCTCGACAGGGGACGCCGGAGTCGACGCGCACGACCACAGCACTGCGCACAGCAAGAACCACTGAACCCTGTGCAACATCCGTCATCCCCCAGCCGGCCCGAAATCAGGGCCGGCCGGAGGTCATATCAGGCACTGCAACCCGGTTACTTCTTCCCGTACTCCAGCGGAGTCCCCTTCCGCTTCGCGTAGATATACGCCTCCATCGCGCGCATCTTCGGGTCGTCGTCCGCGAGCGGCTTGCCGCGCACCGGGTTCTCGATGCACCAGTTGATCATGTCGCGCAGCAGCGCCACGCGACCGAGCTGCACCTGGTACTTCGGATACGTCTCCGGGTGCGTGTTCGACGCGTCCGGGTGGCACATGTCACACGACACGGCCACCGTGCCGCCCAGCAGCTCCGCGTCGTGGAACACGCGGTTGCCCTCCTCCACGAAGGCCTGCGTGGACGCCGCCCAGATGGCCTCGTCCCGCTGGGAGAACGCGCCGTAGGTGTGCCCGTCCTGGAGGTTGGCACCCTGCTGCTTCTTCACGTCCTTCCCACCGCTCTCCGGCTTCACTCCACCGCCCACCATCGTCCCTCCGGACGACGGCTTCTGCGGCGTGGAGGGCACCGCCGGCGGACTGCGCGGCGCCTCCGGCGTCTTCGTCGGCGGCGGCGCCTGCGCCACGGCCGGCGCCGGGTCCCAGTTCGCGTCCGGGTTCTTCTTCAGCCACTGCTCCATCAGGGCCCCCGACACGCGCAGCGCCTGCTCGCGCGTCAGCTTCTGCCCCTCCTTCACGCCGTCCACCTCCAATGATGTGACGCCGTCACACAGCCCCACCACGAGGTCGCCGTCCTTCGAGGTCGGCACCGCGTGCTTCTTCACCTCGGGGGCGGCGGAGTCCTCACCGGCCAGCGCCACACCGCCCGCGAAGGACAGGAGCGCTCCCGCGCCTACAAGCAGCTTCATCCGGATGGTCATGGTGTCCCCTCGCGCTCAGTAGCTCGGCAGCTTGGTTCGGGGCGGCGCGTCCTGCTTCCCACCCGACGCGAGGTAGCTCGCGCGCACGGTGATGGGGTTGCGCTCCCAGAGGTTGTACAGCTTGTCCACCAGCCCCGACTCCAGCACGTCCATGCGCCCGTTGCCGCACCCGTCGAACTGGCTGAACGGGTCCGGCCGGTTCATCTGCACCGTCAGCTTCGGCAGCCCCTCCGGCGCGTACGGCCACGGCCACGCCGTGGACAACATGCCGTGGAAGCTGATGTTCCCAATCTGGTTGCTCAGCAGCTGGTGCGTGTGCCCGTGGATGACGGTGACCTTCTCGAAGGGCTTGAGAAGCGCCTGCACGTCGTCCGCGTCGTCCGTCCAGAAGTTCCACGGCCGGTAGTACTTGTAGAGCGGCGAGTGGCTGAAGACGATGAGCGGCGTCTTCTTGTCCACCTTCGCCAGGTCCTGCTGGAGCCACGCACGCTGCTCGCCGCCCACCTCGAAGCGCGACTGGATGCCATTGTCCAGGCCGGCGACAATCTTCATCCGCTCCATCGGCGTGAGCTTCCGCTCCGTCCAGAAGTCCTTCTCCAGGATGGAGTTGAGCACCACGAAGTGCACGCCCTTGTGGTCGAACGAGTAGTTCGGCGGACCGAACAATTCCCGCCACAGCTCGCCCATGTCGAGGAACCAGTCGTGCTCGCCCACCATCATCTTCACGGGCGCCTTCAGGTTCTTCAGAATCTGCGCGCCCAGCTTCAGCTCGACGGCCTGCCCGAGCTGCGCCAGGTCTCCTCCGAAGAGGACGAAGTCCGGCTGCGGATCCAACGCATTCACGTCGTCCACGGCCTTGAGGATGGAGCGGACGAAGCGGTCATTCAGCTTCTGGTCATACAGGTGCGTGTCGGAGATGTACGCGAAGGAGAAGCGCGGCTTCGTCCCCTGCGCCTCGGCCACGTTGACCAGCTGGAAGCTCTGCGGCGTCCTCAGCCCCATGCCGGCGACGATGCCGGCGGAGATGCCCGCCACCCGCATGAAGGCCCGGCGGTCCAGCCTCTTCAAGTCGTCGAAGAAGGCGTCGCGCTCCTCGTGGTGCTTCGTCTCGATGCTGCGGAACTTGTTGCCCATAAGCGACCACCTCCTCAAGGCTTCTTCGTCGAAGCGGGCTTCACGGACGCCTCGGTGCCGTACACACCAATCGCCGCGGGGTTCTTCACGTCCAGGTCCGGGTTGGGAGCCAGGTCGCCCAGGTTCCCCTTCTTCCCCATGGCCACGGCGGTATCGCGCTCCGGCCGCTGGCCCTTGCGGGCGCGCTGCTCGGCCAGGCGCTTCGTGCCCTGCGAGGCGAAGCGCTCGTCGGTGAGCGTGAAGAGGAAGGCCACCACGTCGTCGATTTCGCCCTCCGTCAGCCCCAGCCGCTGCATCCCCCCGTCCAGGTACGGGTTGGCCACGCCGCCCTTGTTGTAGTGGTCCATCACGTCCCACAGCGTCGTCAGCGAGCCGTCATGCATGTACGGGCCGGTGATGCCGATGTTGCGCAGCGTGGGCGTCTTGAAGGCGCCCACGTCGTTCTCCTGCTTCGTCACCAGGAAGCGGCCCAGCTCGGAGAAGTTCGTCTGCAGCGCCAGCTCGTCAATCTGCTTCTCGTCGCCGGTGCGGACCACCTTGAGCGCCTCGCGCGCCATCTTCACGAAGTCCTGCTTGTGCGCGGCGATGCCGATGTTGTGGAACTTCTGGTCGCTGAACAGCGGCGAGACGACGTTGCCCGCGTGGCAGGTGTTGCAGCGGCCCTTGCCGTTGAAGAGGGCCCAGCCGCGGCGCTCGGAGTCATTGAGCGCCTTCGCGTCGCCCATGATGAAGCGGTCGAAGCGCGCGTTGCCGGAGTAGAGCGTGCGCTCGAAGGCGCCGATGGCCGCCGCCAGGTCGTCGTAATTCACGTCCCGGTTGAAGACCTTGCGGAACTCCGCCTGGTACTCGGGGATGGCCTTCACCTTGGCCACCACCGCCTCCGGATTGGGCTGGCCCATCTCGCGCGGATTGAGGATGGGCAGCTTCGCCTGGTCCTCCAGCGTGGCCGCGCGCCCGTCCCAGAACTGCGAGGCGTTGAACATGGCATTGAGGATGGTGGGGCTGTTGCGCGTCACCTTCTGCGCCTTCACGCCCTCCGACACCGGCTTGCCGTCCGTGAAGCCGAACTTCTCGTCATGGCAGGTGGAGCACGACGTGGAGTCGTCCACCGACAGGCGCTTGTCATTGAAGAGCTTCTGGCCCAGGGAGACTCTCTCCGGCGTGGGCGCGGCGCCCTCGGGCACCGCCAGCTTCCACAGCACGGGCGACACACCGGGCGGCAGGTCGGCGGGTGGTGGGACGGCTTGCTTCGGGGGCGGTTGCGCGTGCCCGGTGAGGGCATACAGCAGGACGGCGAGCGGCAGGGCAACGCCGGGCGGCGTTCGCATCGAGTCCCTCCCTACCGACCACATGCGCAACGCGAGAAGTTCACGGTGCGGGGGCCGGAACGAGTCTTCCCGGAAAAAACCATTGTCCCCGGGTCGGGTCCAGACTCTGGGGGGAACGAGTGTCGGCCACTGAAGGGTTGCCCATGCAGGAGGCGTCAGATGGTGGACCCGGGAGAGCTGCGCGAGGGAATGACCGTGAAGGACCTGGAGGGGCGGAGGCTCGGCACGGTGGTGCACGTGGGAGACACGCACTTCGAACTGGAGCAGGGCTCACCGGCGCAGCGCGAGTTCATGGTGCGCTTCCACGCGGTGGACCGCGTGGAGCACGGCGAGGCCTTCCTCCACCCCGGCCACGGCGTCAAAGTCCCCGTCGAGAGCGAAGAGGCGGGCGCCCCCGCTCAGGCCTGACGCCCGGGCAGGCGCAAGTCTCGTGAGCGGAAGAGCAGCGCGGAGGCCGTCGCGGGCGCGAGCACCGCGGCGGTGATGACGGCCCAGTCCACCGGACCGCGCGCCCGTGCCACATTGAACGTCGCGGCCTGCACGAAGGTGAGGCACGCATCCGACGCGGTGAGCATCCCCAGCGCCGTGGCCAGCGAGTCGCGCCAGCGCCGCACCAGCGAGAAGAGGCCCACCGACAGCCCCACGTCGAACAGCACCCAGCCCCACTGCACCGACAGGGAGGGGAACCAGCGCCGGGTGAGGGGGAGCGCCAGCAGCGCCGTCCAGGGTACCAGCAGCAGGGCCAGCGCATGCACCAGCAGCCGGGGACGCCGCAGCACCGTGGCCACGCCGAAGCGCACCAGGCTGCCCCGCGCGAAGGCGCGCAGCGCGTCGTACACCGCGGCCAGCCCGCCGCTCGGCTCGGGCCAGGCCACGTGGATGGGCACCCAGGTGTCGGGACGGAACTTCGCCTTGAAGGCGCGCAGGCCCTCGAAGTCGAACAGCGGCCGCCCGCACACGCGCGCCAGCCGCAGCCAGGGCCGCACCGGCCCGGACAGCGGCGCCAGCCCCAGCGTCACGTAGCGCCGGCCCTCCGCCGCCGCCGCGCGCATGGCCGCGTCCACCAGCGTCTCCGCCGTGCCGTTGGGCGCCTCCGGGTCTCGCAGCAAGTCTTGAAGGAACCAGCCCTCGCGCGCGTACACGGGGGACACCGCGAGGAAGCCCACGACCTTTCCTTCCACCTCGGCGGCGAAGGCGCGGCGCTCTCGCGCGAAGGCGTACGGGCGCAGCTGCACCAGGAAGCCCATGGGGGCCATGCGGCGCGACGCCAGCCACCGCGACTTGAGCCCGTCCAGCGCGCGGCGCGTGGGGTGCGTGGGGTCCTCCAGCACGGGCGCGGGCACCTCGCGCACCGTCACGCCGTGCTTGCGGGCGCGGCGCAGCTGCTCGCGCAGGTTGCGGCTGCCGCGCACCACCTCGTCCCAGTGGGTCGGGTCCCACACGGGCTGCTCGCCCACGGGCAGGGCCTGCATGGGCACCAGCTGCGTGAAGCGCGGCTCGGTGGCGAAGAAGCACACGCGCCGCCCTTTCGCGCGCGCGGCCTCCTGGAAGCCGGCGACCACCGCGGGCAGCCGCTCCGGCGAGGCGATGGGCCCGCCCGCCGCCACCCACGCGCCGCCCGTGTCCACGTAGGCCACGCACGCGTCGCCCGCCGGGTCGAACCAGTAGCAGAAGCCCGGCTGGAGCACCTGGAAGGACGTGGCGTTCCACCCGTACTGGCGCAGCAGCTCCAGCACCCGCGCGCGCTCGGCCGCGGCCACCTCGGGCGACGCCTCTGTGGGCTTCCGCTTCATGCCGGCTGCGGCCCCGTCCGCCGGGGGCCGCCCACGCCGCGCTCCTTCCGCCGCGATTCGTCCAGCCGGCGGCGGTTGGCGCCGAGCAAATCGCTGCGGGTGAGGATGCCCACCACGCGCGTGGGTGCCTCGCGGTGCACCACCGGCAGCCGGCCCACGCCCTCCTCCACCATCAGGTCCGCCGCCTCGCGCAGCGAGCTGTCCGCGTACGCCACCGCCGGAGGACGCTTCACCAACTCACGCACACGCCGGCCCGTGGCCTCCCGCCCGTCCAGCAGGTCCCGCCGCGTGATGACGCCCACGAGCTCACCGCCCGCCACCACCGGGAAGCCCTGGTGCGTGGTGCCCGGCACACCGGTGGCGAGCCACGCGCGCACCTCGTCCAGCGGCCGGTCCGCCTCCAACGACACCACCGTGCGCAGCCCCACGTCGCGCACCAGCGCCTGTCCCAGCGCATCTACGCCGTACTCGGTGAGGACGCGCCCGCCGCGCCGGGCCAGCTTCTCCGTCATGATGGAGTGGCGCATCAGCAGCGCGGACACGAGGTAGGCCGCAGCGCACCCGCCCAGCAGCGGCAGCAGACCCATGGGCTGGCGCGTGGTCTCGAAGGCGAACACCACCGAGGCCAGCAGCGCGCGCGACGCACCCGCGAAGATGGCCGCCATGCCCACCAGCGCCGCCACGCGCACGTCCACGCCCAGGCCCGGCGCCACGTACGTCGCCAGCAGGCCCAGGCCGGAGCCCAGCCCACCGCCGAGCGTGAACAGTGGCGCCAGCGTGCCGCCCGAGGTGCCGCTGCCCAGCGCCACCGACCAGGAGATGAACTTCAGGACGCAGAACACCACCATGGCCGTGCCCACGAAGCGGCCGGAGAGGATGTCCTCGATGTTGGTGTAGCCCACGCCCAGCGTGCGCGGGGAGAAGTAGCCCACCACGCCCACCACCACCGCGCCCAGCGCCGGCCACCACATCCAGTGCAGCGGCAGCTTCTCGAAGGCGTCCTCGATGGCATACACCGCCCGGGTCACCAGCGTGGACGCCACGCCCACCACCGCGCCCAGCACGACGTAGAAGGCCAGCGCGGCGCCGCTCGGCGACGCCAGGTCCGGCATGGCGAAGGCCGGCGCGCCGCCCACGAAGGCCAGGCGCACGCCCGTCGCGGTGGCGGTGGCCAGCGCCACGGGGATGACGGAGCGCGGCCGGTACTCGAACAGCAGCAGCTCCACCGCCAGCAGCACCGCGGACACCGGCGCGCCGAAGGTCGCCGCCATGCCCGCCGCGGCGCCCGAGGCCAGGAGCGCCTTGCGCTCGTCCGCCGTGACGTGCAGCAACTGTCCCAGCAGCGAGCCCAGCGCCCCGCCCGTGGCGATGATGGGCCCTTCCGCGCCGAACGGACCGCCGGTGCCGATGGCCACCGCCGACGACAGCGGCTTGAGGAACGTCATGCGCGGTGGAATGCGGCTCTGGTTGTAGAGCACCTGCTCCATCGCCTCGGGGATGCCGTGCCCGCGGATGGCCCGCGAGCCATAGCGCGCCATGAAGCCGACGATGACGGCGCCCACCACCGGCACGAGGATGCCCCACACGCCCAGCGTGTTGTCCCCAGGGGACACCGGCGCCACGGAGAGCCGGCCGAACCAGGCCAGGTTGGTGAAGAAGTAGATGAGCGAGCCCAGCAGCTGCGCCACCAGCCCCGCCGCCACGGCCAGCACCACCGCGAGGGCGCTGATGTAGACCACCCGCCGGTCCACCGGCTCCATCACCCGTGGCGCGCGCACCCCGGCGAGCGTGGGCCCCATGGAAGGAGCCACGGGCAGCTTCTCCCGCGCCTCGGGGCCGGTGCCCAGGCCCTCCTCGACGCGCGTTACTTCAGGCCGCTCCATTCAGCTTCTCCTTGCGCCGCTTGCGCGGCTTCGGCTCGTCCTCGAAGAGGAGTGGAGCCTCGTTTCCGTCCAGTCCCAGCTCCGCCACCAGCGCGGACAGTCCGCGCGCCAGTCCCTCACGGACACCGGGCTCCAGCTTCCGCAGGCCGTTGATGAGGAGGGCCTGCGCCATGGGTGGGGCCTCGCGCAGCAGCGCCCTGCCCGCCGGCGCCAGCGCCACCTCCACCCGACGCCCGTCCTCCGGCGAAGGCCGCCGCGTGACGAGCCCCCGCTCGATGAGGCGCGCCACCACCACCGACACGCTGCTCTGGTGCGTGAGGGTGTGCTCGGCCAGGGTGTTGATGGAGCAGGGCCCGGCTTCCGCCAGTCGCTGCAGGATGAAGAGCTGCGCGCCGCTGATGCCCACCAGCCGCTCGGACGCCCGGGCGGAGACGCGCAGGAGCCGCACGAGGCGGCGGACGCCGTCCATCACCTCCCGCACCTCGCCCTGCTCCACGCCCGCGCCGCGATTTATATGGGAACCCATGTAACTTGCGCGGAAGGTACGCGCATGGAAACGCGGTCGCAATCCAAACGCTCGGGGCCGGCCAGGCAGGCGGTTGCCCGGACTTCCGGCGTGAATCACCAGGACTGATGCATCTCCCCGAGGTCCCCCATGACCGCGCGCGTGTTTGCGGCGACCAGCAGTCGACACATCAAGCGGCGGCGAGCCACCGGTGGCACGATTCCGCAATAAGAGTCACGCCCCTCTCCTCAGGAGCACGTGGTTTGAAATCCACACGCCTGGCCTGTGCCTTCGCTGCCCTGTTCTCCCCTGTCCTCGCATCCGCCGAAGCCGAGCCCGTGGGCGTGCGCACCAACACCGCGCGCTTGATGACCACGGACGCGGCGGAGGTCATCGACGCGCCGGTGCTCGGCCTCCAGCGCACGGCGATACCGCTGTTCGCCGGAGTGGCGGTAGACACGTCGCTGTACGCGGACGCGCTGCTGGCCCCCAACCTGGGCCTGCGCTGGGCCCTGGCCGCCGGCCCGCACCGCATCGTGCTCGGCGCGCGCTACACGCACTTCGTGGGTGCCTCCGTCTACTCGGACACCGTCGAGTCCGAGGCCCCCGCCATCCAGAGCTTCGAGCCGGAGCTGTCCGGCCCGTCCTTCTACGGCGTGTATGGCCTGGTGCTGGGGCCCCTCCAGCTCCAGGGCGAAGCGCGCTACGGCCACTACACCACCGACTACCTCTCCTTCACCGGCGGTGCCGGGCTCAACTTCGCCGGCCACTGGTCCGTGGTGGCCGAGGCTGGCGTGCGCGTGAAGGGCGGCTCCGCCTTCCGCGCGGCGGCCGGCATTCGCTACGGCGGTGACGGCCTGGGCTTCGGGCTCGGCGCCGCCTACGTGGACCTGAGCGACCCGGCCCTCCCTGGTGAGAGCCTCCCCGTGCTTCCCGTCCTCGACCTCTCCTGGACCTTCCGATGATGACCCGCGCCCTCTTCGCTTCGTGCTTCCTGCTGCTGACCTCGTGCTCGGCGGAAATCTCCGTGCAGACCGAGCCCTTTGACGCGACGGTCCCCGTCACCTCCGTCCTCGAGCCCGCCTACGCGGAAGTGGCGCTCGATTTGCCCGAGGAGACGGTCGACACCGAGGGGCTGGACATCGTCGTGGACGAGGTGGCCGCCACGCTCACCGTGGTGAACCCGTCGAACCTCCTGACGCTGCGCACGTCCGCGCGGCTGTCCTTCGAGGGCACCGCCACGCCGGACCAGCCGAAGACGTACACGGATGTGAACCGGCCCGCCTACTACAACCGCGCGGCGGAAATCCTCGCCGTGCGCGACTTCGCGCCTGGCTCCCGCACGGCGGTGCGCATCGACTCGCCCGCGCTGAAGGACGCCATCGGCAAGCGCCGCGTCTGGTTCATCGTCAGCAACACGGTGGTGCGCAGCGGCATCGGCGCGCCCGTGTTCCCGGTGAACATCCTGCTCGAGGACATCATCTTCCAGGCCGTCCTCACCAAGCCCTTCCCCGGGCTGGGCGGTGCGCTGGAGGTGGGCGGGCTGTAGCGCTGCTAGTGGGGAGCGGGCGCGGCGCGCTCCTCCTTCATCCACGCGCGGACCTCGGGTGACAGCTGCCCGAGGCACCGCCCGCAGTAGTTGCCCGAGCTGTGGTCGGCGGAGCTGATGGCCTTGCCCTTCGCGTCCGCCATGACGCAGCCGTCCGTCTCGCAGTGGTCGAAGCCCAGCGTGTGGCCGAACTCGTGGATGGTCAGGTCCCCCACGCGCCGCAGCAGCACCGCCTTCGTCTTGCTGTGCTTCCGGTAGATGTGCGTGGACAGCACGCAGGACAGGCCACCCATGTTGCCCAGCCCGGCGATGCCCCAGTCGTGGATGTCCCCCTTGGTGGTGGAGATTTCGCCCTCGGTGACGGCCACCACCTTCCACGCGCCCTTCGGCGGGTCCGCGTCGATGGCCTCCAGCAGCTTCTCCGCGCGCCAGCGCTTGCGGGGCGCGTACCAGGCGGCCTTGGGCAGTTCGCGTGGGGACTCGAAGCGTATCTGCACGCGCAGCCGCGCCTGGATTTCCTTGGCCACCCGGTCCAGCACGTCCTGGTCCACCTTGCCCAGGGGGAGGATGGCCACCACCGGCTCGGCGGACGGTGACGCGGGCTCCGCGGCGGCGGGCAGGCCCGCGAGCAGCACGGAGAGACACAGCAGGAGCGCACGGGAGGGAAGGCCCATGGCCGCATGCTAGCTCCTCTGCCCGTAGCAGCGTGAGCAGTGGTCATATCGATTCGACGTGGAGTGGCCATTGTACCGACCACTGCATTGAGGAATACGTGCGCGTGAAAGAGAGGTCCCATGTCATCCAGCAGCGTCACTGCGACCCACATCCCTCCCGCTGCCCACGCAGAGAGCCCGTCGCTGCGGCGGACGCTGGGGCTGTGGCAGGGCGTCTCGCTCTACGTCGGCTCGGTGCTGGGGTCCGGGGTGCTCGTGCTGCCGGCCATCGCCGCGGACACGGCGGGCCCCGCGTCGGTGCTGGCGTGGCTGGGGCTGATATTGCTGTCGGTGCCGCTGGCGCTCACCTATGCCGCGCTCTCGCGGCAGCGGGCCGATGCGGCCGGGTTCTCGGATGCGATTGAACGCGCCTTCGGTCCCCGCTGGGGCGCCGTCGCGGGCTGGCTCTTCCTGGCGCAGGTGCCCATGGGGACCTCGGTGGTGGCGCTCATCGCCGGGGAGTACGGCGCGAGCGTGGTCGGCGGAGGCCAGGACCTGGCCTTCGCGTTCGGCGCGGCGATGGTCGTCACCGCGTATGCGCTCAACTTCGTGGGCCTGCGCGTCAGCGCGACGGCGCAGCTGGTGACGCTCGCGGTGATTGTCGTCGGGCTGGCGCTGATTGTCGGACGCGCGCTCCCGGAGGTGGAGCCCCGGGCCTTCACGCCCTTCTTCTCCAAGGGGCCCGTCGCCGTCGGGCTCGCGTCCGTGCAGCTCTTCTGGGCCTTCGTCGGGTGGGAGGCGATTACGCCGCTGGCCCGCGAGTTCAAGGACCCACGCGACATCTGGCGCGCGAGCATGCTCGCGGTGGGCATCGTCGCCCTCGTCTACCTGCCGCTGGCCATCGTCACCATTGGCGCCACGGGGCACGGGGACGCGGCGCATGCGCAGACGCCGCTCGTCCTCCTGGCGGCGAAGGTCTTCGGGCCGAGCGCCTCGCGCGTGGTGGGGATTGCCGGGCTGCTGCTCTCGTTCATCCCGGTGAATGCGTACGTCGCGGGCACCAGCCGCCTCGCCTTCGCGCTGGGTGAGCGCCGGCAGCTCCCCTCGTGGCTCGGCGTCACGTCCGCGTCGGGCACGCCGCACCGGGCGCTCGCGGCGCTGTGCGCCGTCGTCCTGGTGGCCCTCTCGGTGACGTGGCTGGGCCGGCTGCGCATCGCGGACCTGCTGCCGTTCTCCACTTCATCGTTCCTGGCCACCTACGTGCTGTCCATGGCCGCCGCCGTGAAGCTGCTGCGCGGGCCCATGTCCCACGCGGCCATCCTGTCGCTGGTGGCCTGCACGGCGGTGTTCTTCTTCGTGGGGACACTCATCGCCTGGGTGGCCGCCGTCGCCGTCTGCGCCCTCGTCTACCAGCGCTTCGCCGGGCCCCGGGTGGGGTGAGCGGCCTCACCGCTCGTCGGTGTCATCATCGTCGGCGGCGCTGTCCGCCGCCGGCTTGCGCCCCAGCAGCCGGTCGATGTCCGAGCGCGCCTCGTCCGCCTGCGCGGCGTTGATGCGATTCACCGACGCGAGCTGGTCCACAATCCAGTGCGCGCGCTTCCACAGCGCCCGCGAGCCGGAGGACGGCGAGCGCTTGCGGGGCGCTGGCAGCATGGCGGCCAGAATCGCCCCCTGCGCCACCGTGAGCTGCGACGCGGACACGCCGAAGTGCTCGCGCGCGCCGGCCTCGATTCCGTAGACGCCCTGCCCCCACTCGGCGACGTTGAGGTACAGCGTGAGGATGCGCTTCTTGGTGAGCGCGTCCTCCAGCCTGCGCGTCAGCACCAGCTCCTTCGCCTTGCGCAGCAGGCTGCGGTCCGTGGACAGCCAGAGGTTCTTCGCGAGCTGCTGGGTGATGGTGGAAGCGCCCCGGCCCAGGTGGCCCTTCTCCCACGCCTCCTCCAGCGCCTTGCGCACCTCGGAGGTGTCCACGCCCTCGTGGACGTAGAAGCCCGCGTCCTCGGAGATGAGCACCGCGGCCACCGCGTGCTTGGAGACGGCCGTCAGCGGCACCCACTGCTGGCGGCGGCGGACCTTCTTCCCCGCCTCCCGCGCCTCCTCCGCGCGCTTCTCGATGAGCGCCGTGGTCTTCGGGTTCTCCTTCTCGAACTGGGCGGCGTCCGGCAGCGTGACGTACTCGTACACGGCGAACGCGACGAACAGCACGGCGAGCGCGAGCAGCACCTTGCGGCGCGGAGACCTGCGCCCCTGAGTCGAAGCGGCGCCGGAGACCGGAGCCAGCGGCGTCACCGTGCTGGAAGAGGTATGGCCCCGCTCGGGCGTCGCGGGTGCCGTGTGCGCGTGCTCGGGTTCCGCGGGCCCCGGCGCTGGCCGACCATCCGATGGGGACATCGGGCCCGTGCATACCGCCTCCCGGCCCTGACGTCACCCCTCCACCCGGGCGCACCCGGCTTCAGCAGGCAGGCAGGCGACCCCGGAAGTCCTACCGGCGCTTCGCCGACGCGAGCTTCGTCGACGCACGCTTCGGCGCCGGCGTGTCCGCCCAGCGGTCGTCCACGGAGGCGAAGCCGGCGACCAGCTCTCCCGCGAGATACCCGCGGTTGCGCTTGTCACGGCGCCGCAGCCAGTCGTTGAGGACGCGGCCCTGCTCATCCTTGCGCTCATCCGGATGCGACAGGTTGAACCGGCCGCGCTTCACCAGGCCGCCGGCCTTGTGGACGAACGTCACGGTGCCGTCCTCGGACACGCGCTCGACGATGCCGATGTGCGTGAGGCCGTCGTTGAGCTTGCCGTCCTTGTTCCGGTCATGCGTGTCCCGGAAGAAGACCATGTCCCCCGCCCGAGGCGTCTCGCGCACCGTGCCCAGGTCCACGGCCTTCCGGTAGATGGCCTTCACGCCATTCTCCCCCGGAAACGTCACCGCCGGCATCAGGCTCAGCCCCGGCTTTCGGTAGGCCAGCTGCGTGAAGCCCGAGCAGTCGTCGTTCACCGTCGTACTCACGGTCCGCAGCGAGCTCAGCCCCACCCACGCCTTCGCCCGCCACACGGCCCGCTCCGCCAGCGAGACGGTTGTCTGACGCTTCGGCGTGCTCCTGCGCACGGCCTCCGCCTCACCGCCCCACAGCAGCATCCCCACCACCGCCCCCAGCCACACTCCACGATGCATGCCCGCGCGTCAGAGCAACCCGCGTGCCGCGCCCGCACGGCCGCTGGCTCGTCCAGCTGTCGACACCTGCCCGGGTCGGCGGGGCTGCCCCTGTGTGGAATTGATTTCCCACACGGGACTGTGGGGCGACCCATGATGGAAACATCCGGCCCCGCCGAAGCCCGTGGCGGCGCCACGCAGTCCCCCGGAAGCGGTCTCACGCTCCGGGCTGGGGCCGCGCCGGCTCCTGCTGGAGCGACTGGCCCGGCAGCACGGGCAGCTCCAGCACGAAGGTGGCCCCCGCGCCGGCCTCGCTCTCCACGTGGATGGAGCCGCCGTGGGCCTCGACAATCTGACGGCTGAAGAACAGTCCCAGCCCCAGTCCCCCGTACTGGCGCGAGGACACGCCGCGCTCGAAGCGCCCGAAGATGCGCTTCAGCGCCTCGGGAGGGATGCCGATGCCATGGTCCGTCACCGTCAGCCGCGCACGGCCGTCCATCTGGGCCAGCTCCACGTCCACCGGCGCGCCGATACCGAACTTGATGGCGTTGCCCAGGATGTGCGTGAGCGCCTGCTCCACGCGCCCCCGGTCCAGATATCCCGACACGTGCGGGGCCACCGTCCGCAGTCGCAGCTCGCAGCCGGCGCGCCCGGCCTCGTCCGCGAGGCGGTCCACGCACTCCTCCACCAGCGCGGTGAGGTCCACCTGCTCGCGCCGCAACTCCAGCGTGCCCGCGTTGGCGCGGCCCACGTCCAGCACGCTCTCCACCAGCGCCGTCAGCCGCGCCACCTGCCGGGAGATGAAGCCCAGCCGCTCCATCACCCCGTCCCCCTCGCCCGCGCGGCGCAGCTGGGACATCAGGCTCTGCACGCGCAGGGTGAGCGTGGCCAGCGGCGTGCGCAGCTCGTGCGCCGCCACGGAGATGAACTCGTCCCGCGCGCCAATGGCCTCGTGTGCCTCATCGAGCAGCCGCGCGTTCTCCATCGCCATGGCGCACCGGCGCGACAGGTCCTCCGCCAGCAGCACGTCACGCCGGCCCAGTGGGTGGTCGTCGGTGTCCGCCACCAGCGCGAGCGCCCCCACCACCGCCTCGCGCACCCGCAGCGGTACCAGCACCCCCGAGCCCAGGGGCCCCCGCCAGCGGCGCGACTCGCAGGGCAGCGGAGGCAGCTGGCCGCGCAGCGCCGCCTCGCGCCCGGGCGTCCACCCCGCCGCCGCCACCCGCTGCACCAGGCCATGCGTGTCCACCATCCAGATGGCGGCGCCGACGCACAGCTCCGGGACGATGAGCCGCACCACGCGCGGCAGCGTGGCGCCCCAGTCCGGCGACGACGCCAGCTCCGCGCCCGCGGTGGCCAGCACGCGCTGGGCCACCTCCGCCCGGTGCCGCTCCGCCACCACCGCCGCCAGCGTGAGCGCGGACAGGCTGAGCACCGCCACGAAAATCTGCACGGCGAGGACCCGCTCCGCCACCGACATGGGCAGCACCCCGAAGGGGCCGCGGCCGTGACTCGTGTACGCCACCGCCAGCGTCCCCATCACCAGGATGGCGCTGGACGCCCCCCGCGGCCCGTGGCGCAGCGCCGCGGCGATGACGAGCGGAAAGGCCGCATAGGGCAGCGTGGCGAGCAGCCCCATCGGGGCCGCTCCGGAGCGCTGGAAGATGAGGGCGGTGATGCCGGCCACCAGCGCCAGCAGCGCCCCCAGCTCCGCCAGCCGACGGGAGTCCCGCACCTCACGGCCCAGCGGCCACCACGTCAGCAGCACCGGCGCCGCCAGCACGGTGCCCAGCGCATCGCTGAGCCACCAGGCCAGGAACTCGTTCCAGAAGGGCATGGTGCCCACCCACAGCCCGGCGCCCGCCGCTCCCAGCAGAGCGCTGGGCAGCGTGCCCACCAGGCCCCCCAGGACGAGCACCCCGGCCACGTCGCGCACCCGGTGGAAGAGCACCGGCCCTCCCACGAAGCGCCGCAGCAGCGCCGCGCCCAGCAGGGCGCGCAGCACGTTGCCCACCCCCCAGATGACCGCCACCGACACGGGGATGCCCTCCAGTACCACCGTCCCCGCCTCCGCCACGAAGATGGCGGCCAGCAGGGCCGGCCACATGCGCGTGGGGGAGCGGAGCAGGAAGGCCAGGCTCACCCCCGCGGGCAGCCACAGCAGCGCGCTCATCAGAGGGGGGTACACGAAGCGCAGGCTGAGGAACTTCAGCGCCACGAAGCACAGTGCGAGCAACATGGCGCGACGTGCCATGGACAACCCCCAGGCGAAGGTATGCAGCACGGGTGTGCCCGGCCGGGTGCTAGGAAGGGCGGCGGTGCAAGGGAGCGCACGTCCGTCCCCGCTCCCCCGCCGGCCCCACCCGACAGGTGGGCGGCACAGGGTGCCCCGCGGTCCGGGGCGTCCCTAGCTTCAGGCCGTTGGAGTTCGACCCTTGTGACTTTCGACTACTACGACAACCTCTCCACGGCCCAGCAGCGCGTCTACCGGATGAGCGACGGCGTCGCCGCGCTGCGGGTGCGCGAGCCCCACGCGCTGGCGCCCCACGTGGAGGCCCTGCGCCTGGCCCTGGCCTCGGGTGAGCGCGCCCCCCTGGAAGACGCCACCGCCCGGCTGAGCGACTCGCTGTGCGAGCGGCTCGACGTGGCCCCCGCGAAGGTGGAGGTGCTGGAGGTGCGGCCCTCTTTCGAGACGGGCGAATTGCACGGCCTCTACACGCGGGCGCCGGGCCGCCGCCCCCGCCTCCAGGTGTGGATGCGCACGGCGAGACACGCGCGCGTGGTCGCCTTCCGCACGTACCTGCGCACCTTCCTCCACGAGCTGTGTCATCACCTGGACTTCCTGCTCCTGGAGCTGCCCCACTCCTTCCATACGGAAGGCTTCTTCAAGCGCGAGTCCAGCCTCTTCCACCAGCTCGTCCCACGGCCGACCACCTCCCCCTCCCGCCGCCGCCCCCGCACTTCAAGGGTGTGACGGCTGACACCCGCCACTTAAGTCCAGGCACGAAGCGGCCCGGACGATACATTCCTACTTCCCTATGGCGCATCCGACCGAAGACAAGAACTTCCGCCTGCCCAACACCATCCGTCCCCGTCGTCACGTGGCCACCGTCACGCTCGACCTGGACGCGCGGGCCTTCTCCGGACAGCAGACCATCGAGCTGGAGCTGGCCGAGCCGTCGAAGGAAATCATCCTCCACGCCATTGCCCTGCAATTGGGTGAGGTGACGTTCCGCGCGGGTGGCGAGCAGCGCAAGCCGTCCTCCCTCCAGCCCATGGCACAGAGCGAGACGGTGGTGCTCCGCTTCGACACGCCGCTGCCCGCCGGGGCCGCGTCGCTGGACGTGTCGTGGACGGGCCGCTTCACCGAAGGCCTGCGCGGCCTCTACCAGGCGGGCAAGGTGGCGGCCACGCAGTTCGAGGCCGCCGACGCACGCCGCCTCTTCCCCTGCTTCGACGAGCCGGCCTTCAAGGCGAAGTGGGCCCTCTCCGTGCGCGTGCCGCAGGGGCTCACCGTGCTGGGCAACAGCCCGGTGGTGAAGGACGAGCCCGACGCTGGCCTGCGCAAGGTGACGTTCCAGGAGACAGAGGTGCTGAGCAGCTACCTCATCGCCCTCGTCGTCGGCCCGTTGGTGGGCACCGATGAGCAGAAGGTGGAGGGCGTGCCGGTGCGCACCTGGTCCCTGCCGGAGAAGGCGCACCTGACGCGCTTCGGCCAGGACGCGGCGCTGGCGGTGCTGCCCCGGCTCCAGGACTACTTCGGTCTGCCCTATGCCTTCACCAAGGTGGACCAGGTGGGCATCCCCGACTTCGAGGCCGGCGCCATGGAGAACGCCGGCCTCATCACCTACCGCGAGGTGGCACTGCTGCTGGACCCGGCCACCGCGCCGCTGTCCGTGCAGAAGCGCGTGGCGGAGGTGGTGACGCACGAGCTGGCGCATCAGTGGTTCGGCAACTGGGTCACCATGGTGTGGTGGGACGACCTCTGGCTGAACGAGGCCTTCGCCACGTGGATGGCCTTCAAGATTGTCGACCAGTGGCGCCCCGAGTGGCGCATGTGGCTGGACTTCGACGCGCACCGGGCCAGCGCGCTGCACCTGGACGCGCTCAAGTCCACGCACCCCATCCACGGGGTGGTGCGCAACGCGGGCGAGGCCGGTGAGAGCTTCGACGCGATTACGTATGAGAAGGGCGGCGCGGTGCTGCGGATGATTGAGGGCTTCCTCGGAGAGGGCCCCTTCCGCGAGGGCATCCGCCAGTACATGCGCAAGCACGCGCGCGCCAACGCGGTGAAGGAAGACCTCTGGAACGCGCTGGGCGAGGCCGCGAAGCAGCCGGTGGAGGAGCTGGCCACCGCGTGGGTGGGCCAGAGCGGCTTCCCCCTGGTGACGGCGAAGCTGGACGGGCGCACCCTGCACCTGTCGCAGCGGCGCTTCTACTCGGAGCCCGGCGTGCAGAGCGGCGAGAAGTGGCCGGTGCCCATGGTGCTGCGCTTCGAGGACGGCTCGGGCGCGCGCGAGCAGCGCGTGCTGCTGCGTGACGCGCAGGCCGCGGTGAAGCTGGAGGGCTCGGGCGAGGTGAAGTGGCTCACCGCCAACGCCGGCTCCACTGGCTTCTACCGCGTGGCGTACGACAAGCCCGCGCTGGAGAAGCTGGCGGCCAACGTGAAGGTGCTCGCGCCCTCCGAGCGCATCTCCCTGCTGGCGGACCAGTGGGCGCTGGTGCGCTCCGGGCAGGCGTCGATTGCGGACCTGCTGGACCTGGCCGGCCGCTTCGGCGACGAGGAGGACGACTCCGTCCTGGACGAACTGGTGGGCCGGCTGGCGTACGTGGAGAGCCGGCTGGTGGACGGCGAGGAGCAGGAGCGCTTCCGGCGGTGGGTGGAGCGGCTGCTCGGCCCCGGCCTCAAGAAGATGGGCTGGCAGGCGGCGAAGGGCGAGTCGGACCGGGTGAAGCTGCGGCGCGCGGCGCTGGTGCGCGCGGTGGGCGGCCTGGCGCGCAGCCCCGAGGCGCTCGCGGAGGCCCGCCCGCGCGTGGCCCGCATGCTGGACGGCGACAAGGACGCGCTGGAGCCCAACCTGCTGGACGCGGCGGTGGCCATGGTGGCGCGCGCCGGGGACACGGCCCTCTTCGAGACCTTCCTCCAGCGGATGCCGAAGGAGCCAGACCCGGCCACGCAGCGCCGCTACCTGATGGCGATTACCGGCTTCGAGAACCCGGCGCTCGCCGAGCGCGCGCAGGGGCTGCTCTTCACCGACACGGTGAAGACGCAGGACGTGGCCAGCTTCGTGGCGGGCCTGTTGGGCAACCGCACCGGCCGGGAGAACTGGTGGGCGCAGATGCAGAAGCGGTGGAAGGACGTGACGGCCCGCACGGGCAGCGCGCCCATGCTGCTGCGCCGCATCGTCGAGGCCCTGGGCATGCTGCGCACGCGCGAGCACCTGGAGCAGATGAAGGCGCTCCTGCAGGCCAACCCCGTGCCCGAGGCGCAGCAAGCCACCGCACAGACGCTGGAGCGGCTGTCCCAGGACGTGGCGCTGCGTGAGCGCTGC
The DNA here is from genome assembly GCF_010894405.1 of Pyxidicoccus caerfyrddinensis. Taxonomy (GTDB): domain Bacteria; phylum Myxococcota; class Myxococcia; order Myxococcales; family Myxococcaceae; genus Myxococcus; species Myxococcus caerfyrddinensis. Next base: position 63,010 of record NZ_JAAIYA010000023.1, on the reverse strand, counting down.
GCTTCCGAGGTGTCCGCGTGGCTGAAGAAGCAGCCGTGAAGACGACGCTGACGCCCGCCAGTCTCTCCAGCGCCCGCGAGGCCCTGCGCCGGGCCAACGCCGCCTTCGAGCGGACGTACCCCGGCGAGTCGCCGCGACGGCAACCTGTACATGTGGTGTACGGCGGGGCCCACCTCTTCCGCGCGACGACGGCGCGGAAGCTGGGGGACCTCGCGCTCGCCGCGCTGAAGGAGTACGCCCCGGACGCGGCCGAGCTGGCCCACGGCCTGGGGCTGCCCCAGCGCGGCCGCTTCGCCCAGCGCGTCTACGGGCGCGTGGTGGACAAGCTCGAGCGCGAGCCGGTGGAGGATTTGCGCGTCGACTTCGAGGACGGCTACGGCCACCGCCCCGACGCGGAGGAGGACGGGCACGCCATCTCCGCCGCCGAGGAGATGGCGCGCGGCCTGGAGCAGGGCACGCTGCCGCCGTTCATCGGCATCCGGGTGAAGTCCTTCACGGAGGAGCTGTTCGAGCGCTCCTCGCGCACGTTGGATTTGTTCCTCACCACCCTGCTGGAGCGCACGGGCGGGAAGCTGCCGCCGTCCTTCGTCGTCACCCTGCCCAAGGTGTCACTGCCCGAGCAGGTGGCGGCGCTCGCGCGCATGCTGGAGGTGTTCGAGACGGAGAAGGGGCTGACGCCGGGCGCGCTGGGCCTGGAGCTGATGGTGGAGACGCCGCAGGCCCTCTTCGACGGGGAGGGACGGCTGCACCTGCCCCGGCTGGTGGCGGCGGGCGCGGGGCGCTGCACCACCGTGCACCTGGGTGTGTACGACTACACCGCGGCCCTCAGCGTCAGCGCGCACGTGCAAAGCATGTTGCACCCGGCCTGCGACTTCCTGCGGGACGTGGTGCAGGTGTCGCTCGCCGGCACCGGCATCCTGCTGGCCGACGGCGCCACCCACGTCATGCCGATTCCCCCGCACAGGGCGGAGGGCGAGGAGTCGGTGCTGCCCACGCAGCGGCGGGAGAACATGGAGGCGGTGCACCGGGTGTGGCAGCTGTCGTACCGGCACATCCGGCACTCGCTGGAGCGCGCGTGGTACCAGGGGTGGGATTTGCACCCGGGGCAGCTGCCCGTGCGCTACGCGGCGGTGTACGCGTTCTTCCTGGAGGGGCTGGACGCCGCCTCGCGCCGGCTGAAGGCGTTCCTGGAGAAGGCCGCGCAGGCCACGCTGGTGGGCGACGTGTTCGACGACGCGGCCACCGGACAGGGACTGCTCAACTTCTTCCTGCGCGGGCTGAGCTGCGGCGCCCTCAACCAGGACGAGGTGCTCGCCGCGGGCCTCACCCTGGAGGAACTGCGCAGCCGCTCCTTCCGCGCCATCGTCGAGTCACGCCGGGGCCGCGCCACGGGCGGGTGAGCGGGTCCGGGAGCGTCCTGTTCGGAAATGTCGGGACATTTGTCGCCGCAAACCCCCCGACATTTCCGAACAGGGCGCCCTCGAGGCGCCGCCAGACCGGGATAGCGTCGTCCCGCGCGCCTTCTTGGCGGGTGCCATTCCGTGCTCCGAGTCCATCGATGCGGCGATTCGCCCTCCTGCTGTGCCTCGCCACCGCCTGTGCCGGCCCGACACGGATGTCGCGGCCGGAAGCCGGGCGACCCGGGGCCCCGGAGGGTGGGGCCACGACGGGGACCTCTACCGGGCCGCGAGAGCCCGAGCCCACGGGCCCCTTCGCGCGCGAGTTGCCACCGCTGCCGAAGCACCGCGTGGACTCACCCGAGCGCGTCTTCACCGCGGAGGTGGAGGCCAGCACCGCGCCCACGCTGGCGCGCAATGAAGGCTCCACGCGCATCGACATTCCGCTGGGCACCGGGGCCGCGCTGGCGTGCTTCGTCTATGAGCGGCCGCTCGACGCCGCGGGCGCGCTGCTCGCGGTGGCGAAGGCGGTGCGGGAAGGCCCGGGCGTCACGGTGCGGCGCATGTTGCCCACCGAGGTTGCCGTGGTGGACGGAGCGCCGGCCCTGTTCTTCCGCGTGGACTACGAGACGACCGCACCGGGGCAGATGAAGCTGATGGTGAGCACGAGCCGGGAGCTGCCGCTGCTGTGCGCGCACGACGAGCCCGGCTACGCGCGGACGTTCCGCCGCATCACCCTGGACCTGGCCCGCACGCTCCAGTCGCCGGGCCACCCGCGTCCGGTCGAGCGAGGCGAAGAGCTCCACGTGCTGAAGCTGGACGGCAGGCTCGCCGGCTTCGAGTGGCGCACGTCGAGGAGCGAGGCGCCCGGCCGCACGCGCACCGAGTCCACCACCAGCCTGCTGCTGCCCGGTGCGGATGGCACGTTGCGCGCGGAGGACGTCACCACCACCACGCTCACCGATGAGCGGGGCCACCTGACGGAGCTGCGTCATGCTCGCGCGGAGGATGGCGCCCTGGCCTTGCAGGTGACACTGCGGCGCGAGAAGGAGCCGCCCGCCTCCAACGCCCAGCCCTCCAGCCCGGAGGGGCTCACCGTCCCCGGCACCACCTACCGCTACGAGGGACGCCAGGGTCCGCGCGTCCTGAAGGGCACCTTCACCTCGAAGCGGGGACTCGCCACGGACGACGACGTGCGCCTCGCCGTGCACAGGTGGCTCTTGTCCGGAGACAGGCCGGAGGTGGTGCTCGACGTGTACCGCCCGGGCGACGACGCCACCGCTCCGACGGAGCTCACGCTGCGCCGTGAGCCCTCCGCCGGCGCGCTCACGCTGACCGTCGGGGCTCACATGGCGCGGGCGAGAGCCAACGCCCAGGGCCTGCTGGAGTGGCTGGAGCAGGTCCGCCCCGAGGGACAACTCACCTCCGAGCTCATGCACACGTCGCCCTGACGCTCGTCCTCACCGATAACCAGTAGTTATCAATGAGCCCCGGGCTTGTTCCGTGCCGTGAGCGACCCCTGCCGGTAGGTTCACGCCTTCTTCAAGGGGGTGGCCGTGCGGAAGTGGTTGAGACACGGGTTGAGCATTCTGTTCGACGTGGCATGCCTCTGCGGCGGAGGCTTCCTCGCCTTCATGGCCTTCTGGGGCATGTACGAGGGAACCAAGGGGGACTTCTGGGCCCTCAGGCTGATGATGGTCGTCCCAGCGGCCCTGATTGCCCTGCTCTCCTCACGCCTGCTCGACGATGTCCCGTGGCGCTGCTGGCTGCGCTTCGCGCTGTTCGAGGGCATGTCGTTCCTGCTGCTCGCGGAGGAGCTGAACCAGGGCTGGGGCCGCTGGAGCATGGACTGGCACGAGAGCACGATGCACCTCGTGCTGGCCCTGCTCGTGGACGCCGCCATCTACGCCATGATGCTGGGCCTCTTGCGGCTGGGCCGGACCAGGGAGAGTCCGGCCTGAAGCCGCTCCGTCACCACAGCATGTCCTGGTCCTCGGTGACGCCGGGCACGTTGGACAGCTCCAGCGTGCGCCCGCCCACCTTCACCGTGCCCTGGAAGAAGCCCACCGGCTGCGCGAAGTGACTCACCACGAGGCGCAAGTCGCGCTCCTCGCGGTGCACGTGGAAGGGCTGGAAGCGCAGGTCCACCGCGCCATCCACCGTCGTCAGCCGCCACGGCTCCATCAGCTCCTTCGGGTTGTACTCGAAGCGCGCCCGCGCCAGCGGGTACAGCCTGTCCCCCAGCCACAGCGCATTCTCGTTCGCCTCGACGTTGCCCTCGTTGAAGCCCTCCACGAGGTTGACGCCTATCGGCGTCCCATCCGCCAGCCGTCCGGCGGCGAAGGCCCAGCGCCACGCCGTGTGCCGCGCCAGGTAGCCCTGCGTGTAGTCCATGCCGCCCACGCCGCCGTCGAGCCGGAAGCGCTTGCCGCCCGCCTCCAGGCTGCCGAAGGACAGCAGGCCGTTGCGCTTCATCGTCACGTTGACGAGCCCGTCGCCCGCCACCGGCGCAATCACCGTCAGCGCGGGCGGGCCACCAGCCACCAGCAAGTCTCCGGCCCACTGGAAGGACTGGAGGCTGCCGGTGCGCAGCCGGCTGACGTCCACCTCCACGTGGTAGCGCTCGTCCTCCTCGCCGCGCCGCACCGACAGCCGGCCGCCCAGCGTCCGGAAGCGGGCGTTGAGCCCCGCCCCCGGTTTGTCGCCCAGCTCCACCATGGGCCCGGGCGCGCCCAGGAAGCTCACGTCACACAGCGGCCGGCGCTCCTTGAGGTCCAGCGCCACCGCGAAGGCGCTGGCCGTGTAGCCCAGGTCCACCACCGCGAAGAGGGCAGCCACTTCCGGAGTGGCCGCGAAGGTGTAGTGCCACCGCTTGCGCTTGAGCAGGCGCGTGGTGCGCGTGGGGGACCACTGCCCCTGCAGCTTGGGGAGGTCCACCTCGGGCAGCTCGCCCTGGTATGTGCCAAATCGGGGCTCACCTCGCGCCGAGGCCACGGAGGCCGGTGCGGGGGGAAGGGAGGCTTCTCGCTCGGGCGTCATCTGCCCCTATTGGAGGACAACCGCGGGCGGATGTCACCCGTCGTCGCCCACCAAGGGCCACCCGCCGACATTGCCGCCCCAGGGGGCTACCAGCTGATGTGTAGATCGAAACTCATGGGCGAGTGGCGCTCGGTGGTGATGGTCGCCTCGGCGCGCGCCAGCTTCAGCCACTCCAGCAGGACGCCGGACATGAAGCCCGACAGCACCTGGAACTCGTTGCGGAACTCCATGCGGAAGGTGCGCTCCCCCAGCTGCACCAGCGTCACCCGCAGCGGAGAGTCGTCCATCAACACGTAGTCCGGGAAGCGCTTGAGGTAGCGCACCGGGCCCAGCATGGGCAGGCCCACCGCCACCGCCTTGCCCAGCAGCGTCTGGACGAAGCCCTGCACGAAGCCGCGGCCCAGCCGCAGCCGTGCGTCTTCAATCTCCAGATCCGGATACAGGTGCGCGCAGGTGGCGTCCACGCACCGGTTCAGCACCCGGATGGGGTACTCCGGCTTCAGGGAGCGAAGCTCCACGCCCTCGCCCCGCAGCAACTCCACGAGCGCACCGTCCGCACGCAGGCCCTTGATGAAGAGGAGGTCGAACACCATCGCGCGGGTCATCGGCTCGGAGGGCATCTGCACGACAGCCTCACACCGTCCGGAAGGAAACGGAAGGCGTGCGAGGGCAGGCGGGCGGTCGAGCCACACGGGTGCGCGCCGAGCCACGCGGGTGCGTGCCGACCCTTAGCCGCGGCCGAAGATGATGCGCTCCTGGGTGAGCAGGCGAGAGGTGATGCGCAGGGCCAGCGCCGCCACCGCGAGGCTGGAGGCCGCGGCGATGAAGAAGGGCAGCGGCCCCAGCGCTTCGCCGCGCATCACCTCGCCCGCCAGCAATTCCTGCCCGAGCACCGGCACCGCGAACATCCACAGCTTCGTCTGCAGCGGTGACAGCGCCAGCACCATGCCCGGCAGCATGGGCACCACCATGAGGAGCGACAGGTACGTCTGCGCCTCCTTGAACGAGCGTGCATACGTGGACACCCACATCTGCACGGACGAAGCGGCCAGCGTCAGCGGCAGCACCGCCGCGGCCATGCCCAGGGCGGCGGGCGCGTCGAAGCGGGCCTTCACGCCCAAATCCTCCAATGGCACGCGCCGCACCACGAGCAGGTAGCCCACCAGCGTCAGCAGCACCGCGCCGGCCGCCATGGTGACGGTGGCCATCCACTTGCCCGCCACCACCGCGCCGCGCGGCGCGGGGTTGAGCAGCAGTGGCTCCAGCGAGCCGCGCTCGCGCTCGCCGGCCATGGTGTCGCTGGCCAGCTGCATGCCGCCCGCGAAGGCGGCCAGCACCAGGAAGAGGGGCACCATGTTGAGCACGCCCGCGGCGGTGCGCTCGGGCGTGGACAGGTCGAGCTCCTCCACCCGCACGGGGATGGCCAGCTCCGGCGCGATGCCGCGTGCGTAGAGGCGCTGGTTGCCCAGGAGTCCCGCATACGCCTCCAGCAGCCGGCGCGCGCGCAGGGTGGAGTGGCGCGCGGACTGGCGTGAGCTGTCCACGACGAGCTGCACCTCGGCGGTGCGCCCGGAGGAGAACTCCTTGCCGTAGTCCTCCGGGACGATGAGCACCGCGTCCAGCGTGCCCGAGCGGATGAGCGCCTCGTAGTCCGCTGGCGCCTCCTTCAGCGTGGCCCCGTAGCGCTCCAGGAAGGCCATCAGACTGGGCGCATGCTCGCGCCCCACCACCGGCAGCTCCAGCGGCCGGTCCTGCCGGTACCAGGAGGCCAGCAGGTTGAACATCACCAGGAAGACGACGGGGCCCAACAGCGGGAACATCACCGCGGTGAGCACCGAGCGCCTGTCGCGCAGGTGGTCCTTCAATTCCTTGCGGAAGACGGTGCCGGCCAGGTGCCTCATTGCATCAGCCCCTGCTCGCTGCCGATGGTGGCCACGAAGGCCTCCTCCAGGCTGTCCTTGCCGGTGCGCGCGCGCAGCTCATCCGGCGTCCCGTCCGCCACCACGCGGCCGTGCGCCACCACGACGATGCGGTCACACAGCGCGGCCACCTCCTGCATGACGTGGCTGGAGAACACCACGCACCGTCCCTCCGCCTTCAACTGTCGCAGCAGCGTGCGCACCGCGCGGGTGCTCATCACGTCCAGTCCGTTGGTGGGCTCGTCCAGCAGCACGTTGCGTGGCCCGTGCACCAGCGCGCGCGCCAGCGCCACCTTCACCCGCTGGCCCTGGCTGAAGCCCTCGGCGCGCCGGTCCGCGATGTCCTTCATGTCCAGCAACTCGATGAGCTCGTCCACGCGCTTGTCGAGCACCGCGCCGGACAGGCCGTGCAGCTCGCCGTAGTAGCGCGCGTGCTCGCGGGCGGTGAGGCGCGGGTAGAGGCCGCGCGCATCCGGCAGCACACCCAGGGCGCGGCGCGCGTCTTCGGGCCGCTGCACCACGTCCACGCCGTCCACCAGCGCGGTGCCCCCGTCCGGGCGCACCAGCGTGTAGAGCATGCGCAGCGTCGTCGTCTTGCCCGCGCCGTTGGGGCCCAAGAGGCCCGTAATCACGCCGTCCCGCGCGGTGAAGGACACGTCCTCCACCGCCGTCACCGCGCCGAAGCGCTTGTGCAGGTTCCTGGCTTCAATCATCTCAAGGCACCGGGCCGGCGAAGGAGGTGAAGAAGGGCGGCCGGGTGAGGCTCGTGCCGCACGACGGCGTCAGCCCCTCCACGCTCCCGCGCGTGAGCAAGTCGTTCATCAGCGTGCGTGCGCAGTCCGCGCCCACCGTGTTGTGGCCCACGCCGGGCACCACCACGTGAAGGCTGTGGCTGAGCGTGCGCTTCGCGTCCTCGGCCCACGCGGGCGGCGTCACCGGGTCCAGCTCTCCGGAGAGCAGCAGCGTGGGCACGTCCGACACCACCGGCTCGCGGTAGCCCGCGGGCAGCGTGGCCTTCGGCCAGTCCGCGCAGATGGCGAGCGTCTCGAGCCCCATCTCCGGGCCGAACCACGTCCCCTTCGCCTCGCGCTCCACCGCCGCCGCGTCGTAGAAGGGCGCGTCCTCCGCGCAGACGACGGCGTAGTAGAGGCCGTGGCTCACGGTGTGGCCCGCGCTCTCCGACTGGCCCACGCTCAGCGCCACGAAGGGGGCCCACTCGCCGTGCGCCGCCCTGTCCAACGTCAGCGGCACCAGCGACGCCATCTCCGGGTTGTAGAGCTGGCTGAACAGCTCGGACACGAAGGCCGCGCGCGACAGGGTGACTTCCTCCGGCACGCCGGTGCGCGGGTGCGGCACGTGGACGCGCGCGGGCTCGGCCGTCAGCTTCGCCAGCAGTCCTTCCGCGCGAGGCCGCAGGTCCGGGTACGCCTTCGCGCACGCCGCGTCCTTCCCGCAGTGGGCCAGCAGCGAATCCAGCGCGTGCTGCCCGTCGCGCGGCGCGTTCAGCGGCAGGTACAGGCTCATGGGCGCCACGCCGTCCAGAATCGCGGTGCGCACCCGATCCGGGTGCTGGCGCATGTACACCAGCGCCGCGCGCGTGCCGTAGGACACGCCCCAGAGATTCACCTTGTCGTAGCCGAGCGCCGCGCGCACCTCGTCCAAATCATCCATCGCGTTGGGCGTGGTGTACTGGCGCACGTCCGCGGCCCAGCCCTCGCGGCATTTGCGCAGCTTCTCCACCGCGCCGCGGTCATCGAAGCGCGCCGCCAGCCCCTCCTCCAGCGGGTGCGGCTCACACTCCAGCGGATTCGAGCCCCCGGTGCCGCGCTGGTCCACCAGGACGATGTCTCGCTTGCGGCGGATGCGCTCCAGCGCGAGCAATACCTGCGGCACACGCGACGCCGCCTGGCCCGGGCCGCCTGCCAGCAGCACCAGCGGGTCCGGCTCCGCCTGGGCCGCCAGCGCCGGCACCACCACCACGCGCAGGGGAATCTTCCGGCCCGCCTTCGCCGCGCGGTCCTCGAACACCTCGTACGTGCCGCACAGCGCCTGGCTGGCCACTCCCTCCAGCCGGCAGGGGCTCAGCGCCAGCTTCTGGCCTTCGGCGCCGGAGGGCCCGCCCCGGGAGCAGCCCGCCAGCGCCAGCGCCGCGAGCCCCAGGGCCAGCCAGCGCAGGGCATGGAGCCGGTGCGGAGCAAAGGAGGGGATGTGTGTCCGGACCCCGGGCAAGGGTGCCTCCATCATGGTGCGGGGAGACCTGCCACATACCACCCGGCCCGCAACGCGGTACACCCATCCTCCACGTCCGGACGGAGCCATTGAATCCGCGCTACAAATCCGCGTCCGGTGATACGCCCATGCCCAAGATGAAACGCGCCCTCCTCGTCCTGGCAGTCCTGTCCTTCACCACGCTGACGGGCTGTGCCGCCCTCCAGAACCTCCTGAAGGGGGCCTTCAAGAAGCCCACCCTCACCTTCAAGACGGCCCGCCTCTCCAGCGCGTCCCTGTCCGACGCCACCGTGGACCTCGTGTACGAGGTGAACAACCCCAACAGCTTCGGGTTGGACCTGGCCTCGGTGGACTACTCCTTCTTCGTCGAGGGCAAGCAGGTGGTGGCCGGCAAGCCGAAGAAGGGGCTGTCGCTCAAGAAGAACGGCAAGAGCGAGCTCGTCTTCCCCGCCAACGTGAAGTTCGCGGACATCGTCCCGGTGGTGGAGACGTTCCTCAACAAGGACAAGGCGGCCTACAAGGCCGAGGGCAGCGTGGGCATCAAGACGCCCATCGGCGTGCTCAACTTCCCGCTGTCGAAGGAGGGCGCCTTCGAGGTGCCCAAGATTCCGCAGGTCTCCTTCCAGTCGCCCCGCATCAAGGGCATCAGCGGCACCAGCGCCACCATCGAGTTCCCCCTCGAAATCAAGAACCGCAACAGCTTCCCGCTGCCCGTGGCCGGGATTACCGGCGCGCTCAAGGTGGGCGGCGCGAATGTGGGCAACCTGTCCACAGGCAACCTGGGCCTGCTGGACGGCAGCGGAACGAAGCAGGTGACGCTGCCGCTCACCATCAACCTCTTGAGCGCGGCCTCGGCGGCCATGGCGCTGCGCTCGGGTGGGAACGCCCAGGTGAAGCTGGATGGAAAGCTCACCTCGGACGCCCAGTCCGTGCCGCTCAACCTGAGCCAACTGCTCAACTTCGTGAAATGACGCCTGCCTGCCCCCCGGGCGACGAGGACTGAACCCCAGGGTTGTCCCGGAGCACCCTTGACGTTACGGTGGGTCGTCGCCCCCCTCAGGTTCCCGGACTTCCGCCATGCGCCGCATCCTCTTCAAGGCCAAGATCCACCGCGCAACCGTCACCCAGGCTGACCTGGACTACGAGGGCTCCGTCACCATCGACGTGGACCTGCTGCGCGCGGCCGACATCCTCCCCTACGAGAAGGTGGCGGTCTGGAACGTCACCCGGGGAACGCGCCTGGAGACGTACGCGCTCGAGGGCCCCTCGGGCAGCGGCGTCATCTGCATCAACGGCGCGGCGGCGCACCTCAACCAGCCCGGTGATCTGGTGATTCTCGCCACCTTCGCCGAGGTGGAAGAGGCGGAGCTCGCCGGCTGGAAGCCCACCGTGGTGTTCGTGGACGGCAAGAACCGCATCGTCCCCGGCATCAAGGAAGAGATTCCGGGCCCCCAGCGCCGCTCGGCCTGAGGCCTGGCCGCTTTGCCCCACCGGGTGGCTTTTGCCATGCTCCGCCCATCCTTAAGGGAGGGGCGGATGGCCCCGGAGGCGTTGAAACAATGAGGCGGATGTGGACGGCTGCCTGCGCGCTGGCGCTGGTGCTCTCGGGTTGCAAGGCCATTGGCTCGTTCCGCCCCAATCCCAACGACGAGGACCCCATCTACGGGGCCATCCCCGTCGTGAAGGCTCCTTCCAAGGACCGCTGTCAGGTGCATGGCAGTTCCGGCGCGCGCTCCGCGTGCGACGAAGCCATGTACCTCGCCACCGAGTACACCCGTCGGCTGTCCGTGGGTGACGAGGTGTGCCTGGAGGGTGGCTATGGCGAGGAGCCGGGCTCCGCGTGCAAGGCGCGCGCGGCCGTCATCGACACGTCGCCCAACCAGGTGAAGCTGGAGGTGCGCGGGGCGAAGCCGGACTCGCGCTGGTTCAACGTGGAGATGCGGCACGCCTGGTACGAAGAAGGCGCGCTCGTGGACCTCTACCTGTCCGAGCGGGGTTATTAGAGGACAGGCGGGACAAGGAGGAGTGACGGATGGGCATCTACGACCGCGTGGCCGAGCGGCTGGCCTTCATGAAGATGCTGACCCCCAGCGAGCTGAAGAAGCTCAGCTCGGCGAAGCTTTCGGACATCGTCATGGCGGAGGTGGCGCGCGCTCGCGTGCGCGTGGCCGAGCTGGAGAAGCGCTACCCCCAGTCGCAGCCGAAGGACCTGGCCCAGCGCCTCATCGACGAGAAGAAGAACCTCGCCAGCATGGTGGGCGGGGTGAGCGGCGTCTTCGGCCTGGTGGCGCTGCCGGCGGACCTGCTCTTCATGGCGTACCTGCAAATCATCCTGCTCACCGACGTGGCCACGCTCTACAAGGCGAACCTCAAGACGGAGCGCGCCCGCGGGGAGATGCTGGACCTCTTCGGCTACGCCAACGGCATTGGCCCGCTGCCTCGCGCGGGGCCCAAGGTGATGGGGAAGCTGGCCGCGATGCTGCTGGAGAAGGGCGGCATGCACACGCTGGGGCGGGCCATGCCGCTGGTGGCCGCGCCGATTACGGCCTACTTCAACAACCAGCACATCCAGATGGTGGGCGAGCAGGCCGTGCGCTTCTACGAGGGCTTCGACAAGGCACACGCCAAGGCGAAGGCCCACCGCCAGAAGGCCAGCGGGAGCTGACGCGGCTTCAGGGCTTCCGCCTTCACGGCCCGGGCACCTGCGCGTAGCCCAGCAGCCGGTCCATGTGGTTGAGCGCGTAGCTGAAGCCCTGCACGCGCGGGCCGTGGCTGCCCTCCACCGTGTAGAGCACGCCGTACGCCACGTGGTGCACCAGCCCCACGTGGTCCTCGCGGCCGTCCGCATCCAAGCGAGACCAGACGACGAGGTCCCCCGGCTGGGGCATGTAGGGCTCTCCTGACAGGTGGGCCCAGCCGCGCTGGCCCAGCTCGCCGAAGAGCTTCCGCGCGCTGACGGTATAGGGAAAGGGCGGGCCGCCCGGGTCCTGCCAGAAGCACCAGCTCACGAAGCCGGCGCACCACGTGCTGCCCTCGGGCGCCAGGTCGTGCAGGTACTTGCGAATCCACGGCCCCGCGTTGGGTCCGCCCACCTCGCCCGCGCCCGCCTTCAGCTCGCCGATGGCCGCCTCCAGCGCATGCCTTCCGCGCGCGCTGCCGCCCAGCTCCGGCAGCGGCATGACGGTGAAGTCGATGACGGGAGGATGCAGGAGCATGGGCCGCAGGTGCGTGAGGCTCCACCACGTGGCCGGCCCCACCTGGCCATCCGCCACCAGCGGCTCGCCGTTGGAGTCCAGGTTCTGCGCCTGGTAGGTGACGACCGCCGCGCGCGTGACCTCGCCGAAGTCGCCGTCCACGGCCAGCGGGTAGCCCCGCTGGGTGAGCAACTCCTGCAGCCGCCGCACCTCGGGCCCCGAGTCCCCCACAACCAACCCGCGAGCCATGGTGTGCCGTCCCCCCGTCCCTCCATGGTGGGGACGCCGCAACGTCGGGACTCCTGGCGGAAAGGGGCGGCGCGTGCCCGGCCCTGGACACCTCCCCACCCTCCAGGGAGGACCTGCCCGGCACCGGCTCCCGGTGAGCACGAGGCGCTTCTGGCCGACGCGCCAGGGGGTGATCCACCGCGCGGGCCCGGATGAATTCAGAGGGGTCCGATATGCCCTCTCGCGCCGGACGTTGTTTTTCCCAGCCGGGGCGGAAGCCCCATCGAAGCCAGGTGGCAGGGCGGACTTCTCGGCCGGAGAAGCCGCGGCCCCGATAGCGGAGGCGTGCAGATGTCCGAACTCTCGATGGAAGTGCGAGTGCAGGTCGCGAGGTTGCGGAATCTCATCATCGACGTAGCGCGCTGCGGCGCGCTCAGCAGCCCGCTGGGCTCGCTGCCTCATACCGAGCTGGACCCCATGGAGGTCCAGGCCATCTGGTGGCTGAAAGCCGAGAGCCTCCTGCCCGTCAACGTCCTCGCGGACCGCCTGGGCGGCATCGCCCTTCCCCGCCTCAGCCGGCTGCTGGACCGACTGGAGGACGCGAAGCTCGTCCAGCGCGAGCGCTCCGTGCGGCATGACCGGCGCCGCGTGCGCGTGCGCCTCACCGAGCAGGGCCGCGCCCTGGCGGAACAGGCGGACTCCGTGGTCCAGGAGCGCATGGCCAAGCTGCTGCTGCCTCTCGGGGGGGAGCAGCGCAGCGCGCTGATGGACATGCTGGAGGGCTGGGTGGAAGCGATGGGCTGCTGGAACCGCGCCGAGGAGCAGGCCGCCGCCGCCGAGGAGACCGAGCCGGAAGCCACCGAGCCGGCCGCCGTCGTGGTGCCTCCCGAGCCGCGCGCGCCGCGTCCCATGCTCACTCGCGCCGAGCCCCCCGCCATCACCGCCAACGCGGCCTGATGCGCTGGGGGCCCGGGGATGGGCCCGGGCTCCCAGCGGCATCACAGCCGGACTTCCACCACGCCCGACGCCTCACAGGCCGCGGCGACCTCGCCCGCCCACGGAGGATGACCGTCCGCCTCCACCTCCAGGTGGAGCGAGTCGGCGCGCACGCGGCCCAGCCGCCAGCGTCCCTCCGCGTCCGTGCGGCCCCGCGCGGGAGGCAGTGAGCCCAGGGTGCTGGCGCTGGTGACGAGCGCTCCGTACACCGGCGCTCCCGCCACCGTGACGTGCACCTCGCAGGGCACGCCGCCCTCATCTACCTGCACGGAGACGGTGCGCTCCGTGGCGTTTCCGCCCAGCTCCGCGGAGGTGCTGGCGTGGACTTCGTACGGCGAGGCCGCGGCCAGCACGCGATACGTCCCGGGCTGGAGCAGCGACACGGCGACGCCGTCCTCTTCGTCCTGGAAGACGTCGGCGGGGTGCGTGAGCCATGACGGCCCGTCTCCGTCCCGCCGCTGCAGGAGGAACACCGGGTAGGGCCTCCGCGCCCGCGCCTGGAGCTGCGCCCGGGTGAAGCCCTCCATGCGCAGCACCAGCCACCGGTACACCGGCACGCGCCACGTCACCTCCGCGTCTGTCGCGCCGGGCTCGGGGGTGAATTCGAATTCATGTCGAGCCGGCGACACCGGGCGTCCGGAGGGAGGAGCCTCCAGCTGCACGGTGAAGCGCGAGGCTTGCCATGACGGCAGCCCTGGCGCGGTGAAGCGTCCATCCGGCTCCAGCGCCACGGCCTCACCCTCCGGCCCCAGCAGCCGCGCGCCGGGCGGAGGCCGGTCCGAGCCCTCCAGCAACACCCGCCCTCGCAGCGTCACCGTGCCGCCCACGCCTCCAGGGAAGAGCGCGTCCACGTCGAGCACCACCGTCTCCACGCGCCCCTCGCGCAGCGCGACCTCCACGGGTCCGCCTTCGCGTCCCGAGGCGCTGCGCAGCCACAGCCGCACCGCGGGGTCCGGCGGCAATGGCAGCAACTGCGTCTCCCCTGCCCCCGAGATCAGCGACACCGATGTGTTCTCGCTCCGAGCCGACGCACCAACCGGAGCAACATGCGCTCCCGCTCGAGACGGCACGAGCGCACCCTCGCTCCGCGCCGCCGTGTCCGCTGGAGCTGCGCGCACTCCCTCTTGAAGCGGCACGGGCGTGCCATCCCGCAGCGCCGCCGCCACGACGGGAGCCGCGTGCGCCACCACCGGGAGGATTTTGCTCGCGCGCTCGGCCACTCGCGAGTCAGCGTCCACCACGCGCTCCAACCGCACGGAGAACGGGCCCTGCTCCGGCCTCGCTCCGGCCAGCCGCACGCGGACTCCAGTGGGCCGCCGCGCGCGCAGCACGCCCAGGTCCACGAGGCCCTCCACGGACTCCGGCACCCCGTCGCCCCACCAGAACGTCCCATCCGGCTCCCAGGCGAGCACCCGGTAGCGGTTCGCCACCGGCACCGGCTCCGGCCCCAGCGTCCCGCCTGAAGCAGACGGCGTCACCACCGCCGGACGCCACTCGGCCACGTTCGCCAGGTCCTCCAGCCGCTCCGGCCCCGCGCCGCCACCGCCCTCGCGCTTCGCCGCCTCCCACGTGCGCCGGTCCTCCTCGGAGATGAACGCCGCGCCCACGCGCGCCTCGCCGTGGAACGGATGCTCACCCTCCAGCACCGCGCGCAACCTCGGGCCCTCCGGCTCCGCGCGCGTGGGCACCTCGGAGACGACAGGCGTTGGCGTCACCGCCTCCACGACATCGGCCGGGCGCGCGGGTACGGCCTCGGCCTCGAGAGTCCGAGGCCACACCCACCACAGCACGAGCCCGGCCACCACCAGCGCGGCGGCCAGGCTCCAGCCTGCCTTGTGAAGCGTGCGGCTCAATCCGTGTCGCTGCTGGAGTACAGGGAGACGTAGACGGGAGCGTGGTCCGACAGGCGGGTGACGTAGTCCGTGGTGCTGGCGATGTAGTCCCGGCCCGAGGAGGAGAACTCCGTCACGTACGAGGCCTGCATCCAGAAGTGGTCATACGCGTTCGCGAAGCCACCGCTGGTGTTGAGCGTCGTCGCCACGTCGAGCTTGCAGGACACCGCCGGCGACAGCCCCGTCAACTCCACCCACGAGGCGCCGCTGCAGGCCATGTTGTGGTCGCCCACGAGGATGACGTCCTGGTCGCTCGTGCTGCCGTCCTGCACCGACTTGAACACGGTGTCGATGTTGCGCACCTCCACGTCGCGCTCGGCGGCGGTGCCCCAGATGGCGTGCCAGTTGATGAACGTGTAGTCCGCGCCCGTGGGCGTGTGCCGCACCTTCACGATTTGCGGCTCGCGCTCGAACTTGTCGCCCGAGTCGCTGTACACCGAGGACGACAGCAGCGACACCGTGTCCGTCCGGTACAGCACCGCGTAGATTTCCTTGTACGACGAGCGACCGATGAGCGGCGTCTGCGCGTAGCTCCACGACACGCCGGACACCTGCGTGAGCGCCTGGGCCAGCGCCGGCATCACGTCGGTGTTCATCACCTCCTGGAGGAACACCAGGTCACAGCCGTTGTTGGACGTGCTGTTGGAGCCGAACTGGTTCCAGATCTGCTTCGCATCGTCCGTGTACGTCTGCTCCGCGGCCCAGCCTTCGTGACGGAGGTTCCAGCTCACCACCCGAAGGTAGGAAGCCGCCTGCGCCAGCGAGGGAACGGCGACAGCGACCAGCACCACCGCATGCAGCAGGAAGGACGGCAGTCTCATGCAGGCACCTCGAAAGGGGGGGGCGGCCGAGGGGGACGGCCGCACGCGCGGGGCACCACGCGCGAAGTGCGTCGTAGTGGACTCGAGGTGCTAGGGGCAACAAACGTTCTCGAAACGTAAGAAATCCCCAAGGTCCAAACACACCCACCCTTGAGTCGAATGGCGACGTCGGCTGGCCGATGCACGCGCGTCGACCGCCCAGTAAACGCAACTTGATTGCATCTACATCTCAGATACATATTGCGCGCGTGCCATCGCACGCCTGTCGCAGCGGCAGTCCCCCAGCAGTCCCGACGAGGAACCCATCCATGAAGACCTGGCAGCTGTTCGAGAAGTCCCTGCTCACCGCCGGCGCGGCGGCCCTGTTCACCGCCTGCGGCGCTCCCGCCGAGGAGCCCGCCGCCGAGCAGGACTGGGAAGCCACCCTGACGTCGGAGGAGCAGGGGCTGCTCGCCTCGTGCGACCCGGTGGAACTGGGTGAGGTGGCCGAGCACGCCTGCGTCCACGCGGAGCTCGGTCCCTTCGAGTCCGTCACGGCCGCCACCCTGGGCGCACCCGTGCTGGTGGACGTGAGCCTCCCCCACACCGCGTACAACGTCACGCTGCCCGCCACGGGCTTCTGCGGCTGGGGTGGTCGCGTCGGCTTCATTCCCGACGAGTCCGGCGAGTTCGCCTTCCTCCTGTCGCGCCACCGCGGCGTGCGCATCTACGACGCCGCCACCGGCGCCGAGGTGACCCGCGAGTGCCGCTACAGCGTGCCCACCAGCGTGTGCGGCGACCTGAAGACCGCCATCGTCGCGGACCTCGAGGGCGGGACGGAGTACCACCTCCAGTTCCTGGCCATCGCGGAGCGCAACTCGGAGTTCACCCTCGTCATCGAGGAAGCCGCGCACGACCACTCCGAGGAGTAGTCGCGCCCACGAAGCCATGTCCCCACCCTTCCGCGCCCTCGCCCTGGCCGCGTGTGCCATGGCGCTCTCCGCCTGTGGCGGCGACGGGCCTCCGCCCGTCATCGCCCCTCCACCCGACGACACTCCCGCAACCACGGACCCCTGCGCGCCCGCCGGCCACATCCACCGGGAGCCTGGCGGGGACTGGTGTCACTGCAACCGGGGCTACAGGGCCACGGCCGAGGGCCTCGCGTGCGAGCCGGACCCCGACTACGTCCCCAGCGAGGGCTTCAGCTTCGGCGACAACGGCGAGCATGCCTGCTGGCATGTCTCCAACGGGCCCTACGTCACCGTCACCGCCTCCACCACCCGCGTGCCGCGCGTGGACGACTTCCACACGTACTACACGGTGAAGCTGCGTCCGGAGGGCGGCCAGTACGTGGGCACCTTCAGCTACAAGGCCTTCGCCACCGGCAACTTCGTCATCTACCTCGGCACGCCGGACGTCCCCGTCTCGCTGACGGAGACCGCCATCCAGGCCACCGTGATGCCGGCCGGCACCCGTGCCACCGACGACCACTGTGACGGTCTGAAGCACATGGTTGGCTACGAGCTGACGGACCGCGTCCAGTACACGCTCACGCTCGGTCCCACCGCCCTGCCCGAGCTGGGCATGGTGATTGAGCACCTGCCCTGACCCCCATCACTCCTCCGTGACGGCCACCGCGCTCGCGGGCACGGGAAACGACCGGGCCGAAATTGCAACTCAGTTACTTGAATCACATTGAAAGGAACCCCACATGAATTGGATGAAGAGGAAGCTCTGGAGTGCGCTGCTGGGCCTGTCGCTGGCGGCCTGCGGCACCATGGAGGAGGGGGACACGGAGTCCCCCGGGCAGCAGGAGCAGGAGCTGCCCGCCGGCTGCACGTCGGTGGACGACACCAACATGACGGACCACGCCTGCGTCCACTACGGCAACAGCGCCGACAACGTGAACGTGACGGCGAACGCCACGCGCACGACCAGCGCTCCGGCCATCAGCACGAAGCACAAGCACTACACCGTGACGCTGCCGGCCGGCGCGGAGGGCTCGGTGACATATGTCCCCTCGGCCACCACGGCGGGTGACACCACGGAGTCCGTCGCGTTCTACCTGTCGCCCTCGGCGACCTTCACCCTGCTGACCTCCGGCGGCGCCACCGTGACGCCGGGGCTCAGCGAGAGCATCACCTCCGGCTGCGGGCTGTCGCAGGTGGTGACGTACGACCTGACGGTGGGCAGCACGTACATCCTGGCCCTGGGACCCGTCACCGGGAACCAGGTGCGCGTGGTGCCGGAGTACCTGGATGACAACCGCGTCCGCTGGTACCGCGACGCGGACGGCGACACCTACGGCACCAGCACCAACTCCGTGCTCACCGCGTGCGAGCCGCCGTCCGGCTACGTGAACCGTCGCTTCGACTGCAACGACAACGACCCGGCCATCTTCAACTGCTAGCCGCGAACGCGTCCGCCGGAGTGCCCTTCCACGCGAGGGCGCTCCGGCACCGCCGTGAACCTTCCCTGCTTGCGCCCACCGCCGGAGCGCCCTTCCACGCAGGGGCACCCCCGACGCCGATTCCCACGCACCCTGCTGGCGCCCCCGCCAGCGCCCCTCTGGAGGAAGTACCGATGCGACTCGTCCACACCACCGCCCTGCTCGCTACCTGCGCCGCGCTCGCCCTGACAGGCTGCGACTCCGACGACACGCCTGACACGCCGGACGCGGGCGACACGGCGTCGCCCACGTTGACGGGCACCACCCCCGCCCCGGACGAGGCGCACGTGTCCGCCGACTCCGCCGTCACCGTGCGCTTCGGCGAGCCCATGAAGTCAGACCGGGGCACCGTGCGCGTGGCCGTGGACGGAGCAGCGTGGGCGCTCGGCATGAGCCACTGGAACGAGGAGGGACGCGCCCTCATGGTGCACCCCGCCGAGCCCTTCTCCGCGGGCGCGCGGGTCCAAGTCACCGTGGAGGCGGACTTCGAGGACCTGGCCGGCAACCGGCTCGCGGCCCCGCTCACCTTCCACTTCACCGTGCATGGGACGGCCGCCGCCCGGCCGCACGTCACTGCGTCCCAGCCCGCTGAGGGCGCCACCGGCATCCTGCCCGTGGAGCTCTACAAGGCCGACGCCACCAATCTCGCGCTGCGCAAGGTGCTCACCCTCACCTTCAACGAGCCGATGGATGCGTCTTCAACTCAGGTGACGCTGCGGGACGTGACGACGCCGGCCAATGCACCGCGCACGCTGACAGGCACCTGGTCCTCGGATGGCCTCACGCTGACGGTGGCCATTCCCCGCCCCGAGTCGGACCTGCCTCCGCTGGAGGAGGAGAACCGGTACACGCTGGACGTCACGGCGCTGCGGAGTGCCACGGACCAACCGGTGGACACGGCCCACGCCGGGCTCGGAGACGGGAAGCTGGACTTTACCACCGGCCGGCGCGACGCCAACGTCGAGCACGCGTGCACCCATGCCCTGCTCAACCCGTCCCAGGCCATCACCGCGGGCAGTGCACCAACGAGCTTCTACCCGGCGACGGACACGGGCCACACCTTCTACGGCCTGACGCTGCCGGCGGACGGGGCCACCTTTCGGGGCTACACGGAGGTGGTGACGGACCCCGACCGCGAGCAGACGGTGGCGCTCTACCTGAGCCAGTCCGTCCCCGTGGCGGTGCACGACACGACCGAGGGCGAAACGCTCGTGGCCTCCACGCTGGAGCCCGCAGCCCCGGTCTGCCTCCCCGCAATCACCCACGTGCTGAAGTTCACCGCCCCCTCGGGAGACCGCTTCCTGCGGCTCACCTTCGGACCGACGGAGCACGAGACGCTCACCTTCGTCTTCGAGCGGTACTGACCCACGAAGCGGGTGCGGCCTGCACGGAATGAGGTGCCCCCCCGGCGGCCGGCCGCCGCGGAATGAACGTTCCTTCCACGAGTCCTCCTCCCGACGAGGGGGAGCGAGGTGCCCCCCGGCGGCCGGCCGCCGCGGAATGAACGTTCCTTCCACGAGTCCTCCTCCCGACGAGGGGGAGCGAGGTGCCCCCCCGGCGGCCGGCCGCCGCGGAATGAACGTTCCTTCCGCGAGCCCTCCTCCCGACGGGAGGGGCGGAACTCGCGGGGCCCACCGCATCCCGCCTGCGCCCGCCCAACAGGCAGCCCACGGATACCGCGCACCAGGAGCCGTCTGTCTCGCAGGCAACCGTCATCTCCGACCCGCGTTGTACGCGCGCCGAGGCGACTCCTAGCGTCGGGCCCTCACGCAGCCCCACCCGAGGTCCCCGCGCCGCGTATGCGATTGCTCCCCCTCGCGCGTCCGCTCCTGGCGGCGTGCGCGCTGCTGCTGCTCCCCGGCTGCTTCCATCTCTTCGCGGGCGGAGGCGGAGGCTCGACGGAGTTCAGACCGCCCCGGCGCGTGAATCCGGCGGACGTGGCCGTGCCGGAGGACTACCGCGTCGAGGTCGTAGCCACCGGCCTCACCTACCCCACCGGCGTCGCCTTCGACGGGGACGGCACGCCCTACGTCACCGAGTCCGGCTACAGCTACGGCGAGGCCTTCGCCCAGTCCCGCCTGGTGCGCGTGGAGAAGGACGGCCGCCTCACGGAGGTCGCCCGGGGAGACCACCCGCCCTGGACGGGCGTCGCCTGGCACCAGGGCGCCTTCTACGTGGCCGAGGGCGGCGTGCAGGGCGGAGGCCGCATCGTCCGCATCACCCCGGACGGCCGCACCACGCCGCTCGTGTCCAACCTGCCTGGCCTCGGGGACCACCACACCAACGGCCCCGCCGTGGGGCCGGACGGTGCGCTCTACTTCAGCGTGGGCACCGCGACGAACTCGGGCGTGGTGGGCCCGGACAACGCGAGCCTCGGCTGGCTGGAGCGCAACCCTGCGTTCCATGACCTGCCCTGCCGCGACATCACCCTCGCGGGCGTCAACTACCCCAGCGACAACCCGCTCGCGCCAAAGACGGGGCGCGTGAGCACGGGCGCATTCGTCCCCTTCGGCACGGAGACGAAGCCGGGCCAGGTCATCAAGGGCGCCATGCCGTGCAGCGGCGCCGTGTTCCGCCTCGTCCCCGGCTCCACCGACCCGGAGCTGGTGGCGTGGGGCTTCCGCAATCCGTTCGGCCTCGCCTTCGCACCCAACGGCCGGCTGTACGTCACGGAGAACGGGCATGACGTGCGCGGCAGCCGGCCGCTGTTCGGCGTGGCGGACTACCTCTGGGAGGTGGAGCAGGGCGCGTGGTACGGCTTCCCGGACTTCGCGGGCGGCAAGCCGGTGGACCAGGAGTGGTTCAAGGTGCCCGGTGGCGACGTACCCAAGCGCGTCCTCCAGGAGGCCCCGGGTACGCCGCCAAGGCCGGTGGCGCTGTTCGGCGTGCACTCGTCCTCCAACCACCTGGACTTCTCGCGCAGCGCGGAGTTCGGCCACGTGGGCGAGGCCTTCGTCGCGCAGTTCGGAGACCAGTCCCCGGACACGGGCGAGACGCTGGCGCCGGTGGGCTTCAAGGTGGTGCGCGTGGACGTGTCCAACGGCGTCATCGAGGACTTCGTCGCCAACAAGAGCGAGGGCAGCGGCGGCCCCGCCACGAAGCTCGGGAAGGGCGGACTGGAGCGGCCCATCGACGCGCGCTTCGACCCGAGCGGCCGGGCGCTCTACATCGTCGACTTCGGGGTGATGCTGGTGAAGGCCAAGGGCGTCATCCAGCCCTTCGAGAAGACGGGCGTGCTCTGGCGCATCACCCGCGCGGCGCCGGAGGCAAAGAAGCCATGAGGACCGCCATGCTCGCCGTGCTGGCGCTGGTGGCGGCCTGCGGCCCGGCGCGCCGGGGTCCCGCCTTCGGCACGCCGCGCCAGTTCAATGCGCAGCAGCAGGAGGGGCGCATCCTCTTCATGCGCAACTGCAATCCCTGTCACCCGGGCGGCGCCGGGGGCCTGGGGCCGAGCCTCAACAACAAGCCCCTGCCGTCCGTGGCCATGCGCACGCAGATTCGCCGAGGCGTGGGCGCCATGCCCGCCTTCACCGACGAGATGCTCAGCGACGCCGAGGTGGACGCCATCGTCGCGTTCCTGAACGAGATGCAGGAGGAGAAACCCTGAGTCGGTGACTCCACACGCCGAGCCCCTCCTCTACCAGGATGAGCTGGACCCGCCTCCGCCGAAGCTGCCGCCTCCGCCACGCCACGAGTCGTCAGAGTTGGAGTTGGAGTTGGAGCTCGAGCTCGAGGAGGACGAGGAAGACGACGAGTCGTCGGAGCCGAAGGACGATGAGGACGATGAGGACGATGACATCCAGTCCGTGTCATGCGAGCGGGGAGTGGAGCCGGAGTAGGCCTCCCCACCGGCCGGCGGCGCGGTGAAGACGTTGAATCCCAGCACCGAGAGCGCGACCGGCACCATCGCCATCAGGCCGAAGAGGAACGTCTTGTCGAAGAAGGACGGCAGGCTGGCGGGGTTGGCCTTCACCAGCGCGGCCCCGATGCCGACGACGACACATCCCAAGAGGATGGCGCCCATGGTCCGCGCCCCCGTGCCGCGCCCCTGCTGCCAGGCCCGGATGCCCACGAGCAGCGCCGCGAACAGCCCCGCGTAACCGAGGAAGATGGCGACTCCGGACACCGGGCTGAGCAGCGAGATGAGGATGGGTGGA
This sequence comes from Pyxidicoccus caerfyrddinensis, assembly GCF_010894405.1. Classification (GTDB taxonomy): domain Bacteria; phylum Myxococcota; class Myxococcia; order Myxococcales; family Myxococcaceae; genus Myxococcus; species Myxococcus caerfyrddinensis. The sequence goes on along the minus strand of NZ_JAAIYA010000023.1, from coordinate 40,710 downwards.
ACGAGGAAGAGCGCGCCCTTCACGACGCCCAGGAGCGTGGAGCCGAGCCGCTCACTCCAGGGTCCGAGCGCCACGACCAGGAGCACCGCCACCAGCGCCGACAGCACCAGGGCGAGGAACGCATCGCGCCCCTCATACGAGGGAGGCGGCTCGACCCGGGGCTGACGCCCCGCGCTTGGGTCCAGGAAGGTCGGCTCACTCCTGGCGCCGCGCTCCGCGTTCGCAAGGTCGGCCGTCGTCTCGGCCATGGCGCCACCCTCCGCGCCCGGAAGCCCGGCGGTGGGCGTGGCCACGGCATCGCTACCGGAAGTCGGGAGGCCGGGAGTCTGCCCGCTCACGGCGTCAGGCCGCGGAGCCACCTCTGTCCCGGCCGACACGTTCCCCGGCAGCCGCTCCCCCACGCCCTGGATGATGGCGAGCAGCGCGCCCCGGTAGTCGCGCACGCGCATCAGCGGGCCCTGCGCGTCGAGCAGGCGCCGCACCGTCCCGTCTGGCAGGTGCTCCTCCACCCCGTAGCCCACCTCCAGCCGCATGCGCCGGTCCTTCACGGCGACCACCAGCAGCACGCCGTCGTCCCGGCCCTTCTCGCCGCCCTTCCACGCCTCCGCGGCCTGAATCGAATAGTCCTCGATGGGCACCCTCCCCGTCGTGGCCACGACGAGCACCGCCATCTGCACGCCCGTCTCCGAGCGCAGACGCACCAGGCGGTCCGCGACGGCGCCCGTGTCCTCGCGGGACAGGAACCCGTCCGGGTCCGTGACGGGCCGGCGCAGGTCGGGGATGCCGCCCAGCAGCATGGCTGGCAGCAACAGCGTCAGGCAGAGGGACTGCACCATCGGGGAACCTCGGAGCGGAGCACGACCAGTCCTGAACAGACGATACCACCCGGCCTGTCGCCTTGTTTCGATACGGTTGCGTTCCGTAATCCAGCTCTCTAGCCTGGATTCATGGAACGACGTCGTCTCGTATCCAAGCGACAGCCCCGGACCGCCGCGAGCCCACCGCCGCCCGCTCCGGAAGTGAACGTGAGCCGCCGCCCCGGCCGCCCGAGGAGCGAGGAGGCGCACGGCGCCATCCTCGACGCCGCCGTCCAGCTCATCCGCGAGGTGGGCTACGACGCGCTCACCATGGACGCCATCGCCTCGCGCGCCGGGGTGGGCAAGGCGACCGTGTACCGCCGCTGGTCCACGAAGGAGACGCTCGCCGCCGAGGCCGTCGAGCGCGTCATGCGCGCCATCCCCGTCCCCGACACCGGGACTGTCGAGGGTGACCTGCGGCGGATGATGCGCGACGCCCTGGGCATGTACCGGGACCCATCGTCAGGCGCCCTGCTGTCCGGCTTCGTCGCCGCCATGGCCCGCAGCGAGCTCATCGCCAAGGCCGTCCGCTCCGGCATCGTCGGGGTGCGCCGCGAGGCCCTCCGGCAGGTGCTGGAGCGCGGCGTGGCGCGGGGCGAGCTGCGAAAGGGGCTCGACCAGGAGCTCGCGCTCGACCTGCTCGGTGGCCCGCTCTTCTACCGCTTCCTCATCACCGGCGGCCCCGTCGACGAGCGGCTCGCGCGCGGCGTCGTCGACGCCGTCCTGCGCGCCTTTTCCCCATCGCCAGGGCCACGGAGGCCATGAGCCATGCTGGACTTTCTCTCCGATGAGATGCGCCGGGACCCGTACCCGCTGTTCGCCCGGGCCCGCGGCCATCCGCTTCGAGCCCGTGAAAATGTCCGCGGCGGTGACTTGAAACCCCGCGCTACCGCCCCAGGAACCGCCGAGCCGCCTCGCAGTCCGCGACGTCGAGCCCCTCGGTGAACCGGTCGTAGACCGCCGCGACGAGGTCCCTCGCCGCCACCTCCTCTCCGACACGACGAAGCAACCCTCCCAGGCCGAGCGACGCGCGCAGCTCGTGAAGCAGGGCGCCCATCGCGCGTGCCTCCTTGCATGCCCGAAGGAAACAGGTCCGGGCACCCCGCTCATCCCCGCTCCGCCGCAGCAGCTCTCCCCGCAGCCGCCACAGCTCTGGAAGGGCATGACGGGCCAGTCCCGAGTCAGCCACCTCCATCCCCTCGCGGACCGCCTCCAGTCCCTCCTGGAGGTGCCCTCCGAGCATGCACGCGCAGCCCACTGCCTCCGAGTAGAGCGGGAAGACCACCCAGGCGCCCATGGCCTTCAACGCGGCAAGTCCCTGTCGGGCCGTGTCGAGGCCCCGCTCCGATTCCCCCAGTCTCGCGAGCGCCCAGCCATGAAGGCAGGTGGAGACGGCCAGCATGTAGGGCAAGCCATACTCCGAGGAGAGGGCCATGGTGCGCGCCGCGTCGTCCAGCGCCGCCCGGAGGTCCCCCGTCTCGTGTGCGATGGCTGCCCCGAACATGAGCACCGTCGCCAGCGCGTAGGGTTGGTGCATCTGCTCGGCCTGCACCAGCCCCTTCTGGTACTCCGTCCTTGCCTGGTCCGACAGCCCCATCACCACGGCGCTCAACGCGCGATACATGTACACGTTGAGCCGTTGCTCGATGACGTAGCTGTGAGCGCCCCCTCGGATGAGCATGGGCACTTCCTGCAGGTCACGCCGGGCCAGCGGGACCTGTGCTTCCACGCATCGGCGCTGGCAATCGGCCAGGTCGCCCCGCCAGAAGGCGCGCGAAGCGAGCGCGGCGCCCACCACCACCTGGCAGATGGGGTCTTCCTTCGTCTCGAGCATGCGCTCGAAGTGGACCGCGAGCCGGTCGGTGCCCTCGCGGTCTCCCCGCACGAGCGCGATGACCCAGACGCCCCAGAGCACGGACAGGGGCACGTCACCGAATCGCTCGCACAAGACACGCGCCCGCGAATACACGGCCTCCACCTCTGGAGCGGCGAAGCCCCGCACCGAGATGAACGCCATTCCCAATCCCACCTGCAGGGCAATTTCCCGCTGGTCTCGTTCATGGGTGGCCGGCAGCCGCCGCAGCAGCTTCAGTCCCCGGGAGAAGTGGCTGATGGCCTCGGGAAAGGCGGACTTTCCCTCGGCATGGTGGCCGGCGTCGTGCCACAGGCCCACTGCCTGTGCCACGAGTCCCGCCTGGGTGGCATGCCACGCCAGCAGCTCTGGCTGCTCCTCGAACACTTCGGGAAATACCAGGCTCAGCATCTCGACCACCCGGGCGTGGTGGCGCTGGCGCACCTCCCGCGGCATCGACTGATAGGCCACGTCCTGCACCAGTGCATGCCTGAAGGTGTACGTGGCGGCGTAGGACTCGCCCTGCTGGAAGAGCAGCCCGGCCTTCTCCAGCGCGTCCAGCTCCCGCAGCAGCTCGTCCTCGCCCAGGAAGGACAGCGCGCGCAGCATCTCGTAGCGGAACTCGCGCCCCAGCGTGGCCGCCTGCTGCACCAGGGCCCTGAGCGGAAGCGGAAGCGAGTCCAGCCGGGCCTGGAGCAGCTCGTGCAGGGTGGCCGGGAGGGTCTTGAGGGGCTCCCCCGGCCAGGCTCCCTCCGGGGCCCCCTGCGCCAGCAGCATCCACGTCAGCTCCTCGATGAAGAGGGGAACTCCATCCGTGTGCGCCACGAGCTGGGCCACCACGCCCTCGGAAAGCGGCCTTCCTCCCGCCGCCGCGCGCGCGAGGTCGACCGTGCACGCGGGGGACAGCCGCCCCAGCGGCAACAGCTGGAAGCCCGCGCGGTCCGCCCACCGCGGCTCGAACTCGGGTCGCGCGGTGAGCAGGACACACAGCGGCATCCCTTCCAGTCGCCCCACCAGGACATCCAGGAACAGGAGCGTCGACGGATCCGCCCAGTGCACGTCCTCCAGCAAGAACGTCAGCGGCGCCACGGCGGCGAGCCGCAGCAGCAGCGTGGCCAGGCTCTCCATCATCCACTCCCGCTGGCGCTCCACCGAGAGCTGGAGGAACTGCGCCCCCTGGGGCACGGGCAGCGCGAGGAAGGAGGCCAGAGGGTCCGCGTGCTCTGGAAGCATGCCCAGCGCGCCCAACCGCGCCTCCAGTCGCTCCCTCCACCGTGTGGGCGGCTCGTCTGGAACCAGCTCCAGGAAGCGATGAAGCCAGTCCACGAGCGGAGAGAAGGCGCTGCCCTGAAGCTGCGGCCAGCACTGGCATCGCGCCCACGTGCCCACGTGCCCCGACTCGCGGTCGTACAGCTCCTGCACCAGGCGGGACTTCCCGATGCCCGCCTCCCCGCTCACCAGCACATACGTGCCCTGCCCCTCGCGGGCGCCCCGCCACAGCGCCACCAGCCGCCGCAGCTCGCCTTCACGTCCTATCAACGGCGTCAGCCTGCCCGTCACCAGCGCCCGGTCGAACCGACTTCCTCCCCGCCTTTCCCGCTCCACCTGGTGGACACCCACGGGCGTGGGGCGCAGCAGCCCCGCGAACGCGCGCGTCCCCAGGAAGTGCGTCTGGAAGACACCTCGCACGAGCGTGTGCGTACCTTCACTCAGCAGGACGGTGTCCGGCGCCGCCTGGGTGGCCAGCCATGCCGCCACGCGCGGCGCCTCGCCCCGAATCGCGGACATCAAGCCGTGCGGCTCAGGGGCGGTGTCCGCCACCGTCACCAGGTCCGTGTGTACGCCCACCCTCGCGACGACCCCTCCGCCAGACAACAGGGGAACCAGCTCCCGCGGAAGCGCGTCCTTCAGCCGCAGCGCCGCGCGCACCGCCTGCACCGCTGCGTCCTCCCTGCCCTCGGGATAGCCGAAGCACGCCTGCACCTCCGCGCCCATGCAGGTGGCGAGCACCCCGCCGTACTGGCGGATGATGCGCGCACACGCGGAATGGAAGCCAACCTCCAGCGCATGGAGCTCCTCACCATCGAGGATGTCCTCGTCCCCGAGCTCCACCAGCGACAGGGAGCAGGAAACGACCGTCAACAGCCAGCGCTCCGCGACGAGAATCCCCGTGCGCTCGCGCGGAGGTGGCAACCGTGCCTCCTGTGCGTGGAGCCGCGCCAGCAGCGCGTGCCCATCCGCAGGGCGCTCCTCGGGACGGAGGGACAGGGCCTCCGCCACCAGACGGTCCAGTGCCTCCGGCAACTCCGGCCGTCGCTCGCGCACCGAGGGCATGGGGGTGGAAGACGTGACCCGAGCGCGCAGCTCTTCGGGCCCCGCCGTGGGAAACGGATGCTCGCCCACGAGGAGCTCGAAGAAGAGGAGCCCCGCCGCCCAGACATCGGTGCGCGCGGACAGCGGGCCTCCCTGCCACTGCTCCGGAGCCATGTATGCGGGAGTCCCGCCACCTGGAATGCCCGTCACGGGAGCGCTGTCGGAGATGAGGCGGGCCAGGCCGAAGTCGAGCAGCTTGACCCTGCCGTCGCCCAGGACGAAGACATTGCCGGGCTTGAGGTCCAGGTGGACGACCCCGCGGTCATGCGCGTGCGCGAGCCCGGAAGCCACACCGATGAGGATGTCGAGTGAGCGGCGCGGGCCCGGCCTCCCGCGCCGCAGAAGTGACCGCAGGCACTCGCCGTCCAGGGCCTCCATCACCAGGAAGGGCACGTGCAATGGGCCCTCTCCCGGGGCCAGGATGAAGCCGGTGTCCCACTCCACCACGTCGTGGATGCGGACGATGTTCTCGTGGTCCAGCCGGGCAATGGACTTCGCCTCGTCGCGCAACAATGCCAGCAGCCTCGGCATGTCGGCCCCGGGCTCCGCGTGGAGGAACTTCAAGGCGACCGTTCGGTGCAACGCGTGGTCCCACGCGCGGAAGACACGGCCCATGCCTCCGCTGCCCAGCACCGCGAGCACCTCGTAGCGATGCCCGTCCAGACCGCCGAGCCACTGCCCCGGAGCAGGCACCGGCGCCGATTGAAGCCGACGGGCCACGGCCTGGAGCAGCGGGCCTCCGAAGTCGGAGGCGTCCTCCGGAGCGAGCGGCTTCGTCACTCCGGGTGGCCCCGTGTCGTTGACGCCCTGTGCCTCGTCCACCTCGGCCTCCCCCCCAGGGACCGCCGCGGACTCCCGCCCGCGCCGCCTACGTCACGTACACATTGAGGATGGCCAGGGGCCGGAGCTCAGTCCCAGCCACAGCCCAGACCATGCCGGCGTAATACCCATTTTCGATAGTGGCATTGCCGAGTTCGACCAACGAGACCGAGAGCGTATTGCCATCCGGCCTCAGCTCCACTTCGATGTTATCGGGGAGGATGCTCTTGTTGGCGTCTCCCAGCTTGAGGAGTGGCGTCGTCTGGAGGTTGAAGTCGCGGACGCAGTAGGGGGTCATCACCTGGTACGGACCCTTGCTGGAGGCCTTGGCCTCGGTATCCAGGACGATGCCCACCACCGGAATATCGTCGCCCCGGCAACGGGACCACCACTCGAAGGGAAAGGAAGCCAGTTGGTACCAGTCCTCCATGAAGCCCCTCAGCGGTGGCTCAGAACATGGTGGACCCTTTCCCTGCCCTGAGCACTGGCACGAGCACGGGCTCCCCCCTCCCATCAACATCGACTGGAGCCACGTCGACCCTCGCAGCAGCATGTTCGTGTAGGTGGAACTGGAAGCCATCGCCCACGAAGCCCAGAATTGCATGGCGCCCGAGGACGCCGCGCCACCGTAATCCGCGCCACAGCCAATCCCTGACATGTCTTTCCCCCAGTCCCTACGGTCCATCGGCTCCTGACGATTGGGAAGCAAGCGCGGCCCGAGCGAATGAATGGCCGCCAGGAGGACGCGGGGACCTGCTCACGTCACGGCTCATGCGAATAGAATGTATCGAAGAGCTCGTAGAGCCAGAGCCCTACCAGGGCGGGAGCCATGAGGTTGAGAAAGGCCCCGGCCATGGCAGGCCCCTGGTAGGTGCGCCGGTCCGCGAGGCTCGAGTACCGCAAGCACTTGCTGAGGCAGATGCTGAATTGAGGAGCATCAGAGGTGGACTGGGAATGGGGCATGACGCGCTCGAAGCCTTCGTCCACCTCGATGCCCCCCGCCCTTGCAGTCCCATACAACATGCTGCCCAGACTCCGGTTGAGGGAGAACTCCATGTTGTACGACGGAGCCGCTGTATTGATCTGGTAGTTGATGTCCAGGATGACGTCGAACGCGGCGACCCGGCCCACATCCACGTTCCAGCTCCATTCAACTTCCTCGAAGAGGTTGCCCTTCCACTCGCAGCCGAGGGGCGCCGCCATCGCGGTGGGCGCTGGCCCCCATCCCCCCAGGGCATCCCGGGCGATTTGCCTGGAACACGTCCAGAACAGGGAATCGACTTCCCACTGTCGTGGGTCGGCGAGCCTCTTGAGCTCACCGAAGGGAAGGCGCGTGCTCCCACAGAGCTGCACTGTCGTGATGAGGCTTCTAGGGTCGAACACGACAGAATCCCCCTGGGGAACGGTCGTTGGCGCCCTCAGCAGGGACCGCTCCGCCCCGCGGCAGGGTGGAGCCTCCTCCCGATCCTGCCGAGCATTGCCAATGGGCCGCAGTCCATACGTCATCCGCCGCACCGCATCTGGAACCAGTTCGTAGAGTCTCGACGAATCGGTGGCTTTGAATAAGGCCTTCTCGAGCTGTCCTACCTCCTGCTGCCCCATCAACCCGACGAGAGCGGGTCTGAACAGCGCGTTCTGCTCCTTGCTCCCCGCATAGGTCGCGGCGGCCAGCCGGGCCCTGGCCATGTTGAAGGCCCGTCGCGCGTACGGTCCGCGAGCACCGCGCAGGAAGGCAAAGGCCTCCTGGATGGGCGTGACGACCGTGTAGGGCGAGACGGCGGTCAAGGACGAGATGGACGAGGGATCGTTGCCAGGGCCAGGCTCTATTCCGTCGAGGACGCCCCCGGGAGCACCGGACGCATGAAGGAAGAGGCTCAGCGCCGCGGCCCGGCTGGCGATGCGCTCCTCCTCCAGAGTGGCCGGTGCTCCACGCCTCCATGGAAAGGGAAACTCGGTCCCCAGGAACACGGCGTGCCTCCAGCGGTAGGCCCTGCTCCTGACAACTTGGCGTCAGTTCCCCGGAACTCAACCCGTGGCCGCGCGGCGGGACAGGCGTCCCGTCGTAGGCTGCCGTGGGGGTGAACGCCATGGCACCATCCACGCCCTTGCTGCTCTACGGAGCCACCGGGTACACGGGCCGGCTGCTCGCGCGGGCCGCCCGCGAGCACGGGCTGCGTCCGGTGCTGGGAGGCAGGGATGGCGCCCGCCTGGCACAAGTGGCCGCGGAGCTGGGACTGGAGCACCGGGTGGCGAGCCTGGAAGGCGCCAGCCTGGACGCGGCCCTGCACGGCATGCGCGCCGTGCTGCATGCGGCGGGCCCCTTCTCGGCCACGTCCCTTCCCATGGTGGAGGCGTGCCTGCGCACGGGCGTCCACTACCTCGACCTCAGCGGCGAGGTCGCCGCCATCGAGTCCGTGCGAGCGCACGACGCACGGGCGCGCCAGCGGGGAGTGATGCTCCTGTGCGGCGCGGGCTTCGACGTGGTGCCCTCGGACTGCCTCGCGCTGGGACTGGCGCGCCAGCTTCCGGGCGCGCGCAAGCTGGTGCTGGGCATCTCCGGGCTGGAGCTCATCTCGCGCGGCTCTTTGCGCACGCTTGCCGAAGGCGCGGGCCAGGCCGTCCTCATCCGCCAGGGGAACCAGGTGGTGGGCATTCCTCCCGGCTCCCGGATGCGGGAGCTGGACTTCGGCGCGGGCCCCCGGCCGTGCGTGGCGCTGAGCTGGGCGGACGTGGCCACGGCCCATGCCTCCACCGGCATCCCCGACATCGAGGTGTATTGCGAGGCCATTCCCGCGCTGCGGATGCTGATGCTGGCGAACCGCTCCCTGGGTAACTTGTTGTCCACGCCCCTGGGGCAGCTGTGGCTGGAGCTGCAGGCACAGGCCTTCCCGCCAGGTCCCACGGAGGAGCAGCGCGCCGGGCGCCAGGCCGTCATCGTGTGCGAAGTGGAGGACGGAGCGGGGCGGTGCCTCCGCGGCCGCCTGCGCACGCCGGAGGTCTATGGCTTCTCCTGCACCACCGCCTGGGCCCTCGCGCGGCGGGTGCTCGCGGAAGACGTGGAGGCGGGCTTCCAGACTCCCGCCCGGGTGTACGGGCCGGAGTTCGTGCTCGCCTTCCCGGGCGTGGTACGGGATTTCCCCTGATGCAGTCGCGACCCTGAACGCGGGGGTGAGCCCGCGTCGGCGCGAGGACGGCGACCGCGGGTCGCATTGACGCAATGCGCGCGCGCTCGTGCAATGGCGGGCAATGACACGCGGAAGGCCCATCGAGGTCGCCATCATCGGGGGTGGCTGCGCGGGCGTCAGCGCTGCTTTCGAGCTGACGCGTCCCGAGCACCAGGGGCGCTATCACGTCACGATGTACCAGCTCGGCTGGAGGCTGGGAGGCAAGGGCGCGTCCGGCCGGGGCCCGGCGGACCGCATCCAGGAGCACGGCCTGCACCTGTGGATGGGGTTCTACGAGAACGCGTTCCGGCTGATGCGCGAGTGCTACGCGGAGCTGCGGCGCGACCCGGCCACCTGCCCCATCGCGGACTGGCGGGATGCCTTCACGCCCGACCCGTTCAACGGCGTCGCGGACTACTCTCCGAGCGGACGCTGGCTGCCGTGGAAGGTTCACCTGCCGCCGTTCGAGGGACTGCCCGGGGAGCCGGGCGCGACCCTCCCGCGGTGGACCGTCGGCGAGTACCTGGCGCGAGCCCTGGAGCTGCTGCGCACGCTGCTGTCCGCCATCCAGGCGCCCGGGAGCCCGCCGTCCGCGTCCGGCGCGGAGGCGTCCGGGAGCGCACCGGGCGTGGGCAGCCCGGAGGCCCTGTTGGAGTCCATGGCGCGCCTGCTGAAGCTGGGCGGGTTCGCCTCGCTGGCCGCGGTGGTGGAGGCGCTGAACCTGCTGGAGGTCGCGCTCGGGACGCTGCGCCGCTACCCCATGGAGCTGTTGCTGCGCTTCCACGACATGGTGGCGTCGTCGCTGCGCGGGCTGATGGAGCAGCAGGTGGCGGCCGACGACGAGCTGCGCCGGCTCTGGGAAATCGCGGACCTGGTGCTCGCGGTGGTGCGGGGCGCGCTGCGCTTCCGCCTGCTGGCGGACCCGCGCGGCTTCGACGCCATCGACGACTATGACTGCCGCGAGTGGCTGCGGCTCAACGGCGCCTCGGAGCGCTCCATCAACAGCGCCTTCATTCGGGCGCTGTACGACCTGGCCTTCGCCTACGAGGACGGCGACGCGCGGCGGCCCCGCATCGCCGCCGGGCAGGCCCTGCGAGGGGCGCTGCGGGCGTTCTTCACGTACCGCGGCGCCTTCTTCTGGAAGATGCGCTCGGGCATGGGGGACATCGTCTTCGCGCCCTTCTACGAGGTGCTGAAGCGGCGGGGCGCGAGCTTCGCGTTCTTCCACCGCCTGGAGTCCGTGCGGCTGTCGGACCCGGCCCGGCGGGCTCCAGGTGAGCGCCCCCACGTGGAGGCACTGGAGTTCGACGTGCAAGCCGAGGTGGCGGGCGGCGGCGAGTACCAGCCGCTCGTGGACGTGCGCGGGCTGCCATGCTGGCCCGCGGCGCCGGACTGGAGCCAGCTCGTGGACGGCGAGAGGCTGCAGCGCGAGGGGTGGCGCTTCGAATCCGCGTGGGACCTGCGCAAGGCGGGCACGCGCGTGCTGCGGGTGGGCCAGGACTTCGACCTGGTGGTGCTGGCGGTGGGCGGAGGCGCCGTGCGCGGGGTCTGCCGGGAGCTGGTGGACCAGGACCCACGCTGGCGCGCGATGGTGGAGCGCGTGAAGACGGTGCCCACGCAGGCGTTCCAGCTCTGGCTCGGCACGGGCATGCGGGAGCTGGGCTGGCATGACGGCCCCATCAACATCTCCGGCTTCGTGAAGCCCTTCGACACCTGGGCGGACATGACACACCTGGCCTCGGAGGAGAGCTGGCCCCGGCCGCCGCGCGCCATCGCCTACTTCTGCAGCGTGCTGCCCGACACGCCCGAGGCGGAGCGGCAACGCCCGGCCTTCCCGGACGAGCAGCACGAGCGGGTCCGCCGCAACGCCGTGCGCTTCCTCCAGCGCGACCTCGTCCACCTGTGGCCGCGGTGTCAGGGCGCCGCCGGTGGCTTCCGGTGGGACGTGCTGATGGACCCGGCCTCGCCCGCGGAGGCCGGCCCCCAGGGCGAGGCCCGCTTCGATTCACAGTACTGGACCGCGAACGTGAGCCCCACGGAGCGCTACACCCTGTCGCTGCCGGGGAGCTTGCGCTTCCGCATCTCCCCGCTCGACCACACCTACGACAACCTCACCGTCGCTGGCGACTGGACGGACTGCGGCTTCAACGAAGGCTGCGTGGAGGCCGCGGTGATGTCGGGCCGGCTGGCGGCGCACGCGCTCTCCGGCACGCCCCGGCTCGAGGAAGTCGTCGGCTTCGACCACCCGTGAGCGGCGCTGCCAGTCCCCTTCTTCCAGGAGCCTGTGATGAATCCAGACGAGCGCGTGAAGAGGCCGGAGCCGGGGCGCACGCAACCCATCCGGAACTGGTGGACGATGTTCGGCCCGCCTGGGGCGCAGCCACCCTCCGCGGAAGCGGGAGCGGGAGCGGCGATTCCCCCAGCGGACCCGGTCTCCCGGGGCGTGGAGATGGGGTACCGGGTCATCGAGGAGTACATGCGCCAGGGCCAGAACGTCGCGCGGATGATGGGGGTTCCGTACGCGGGCGCGGGCGGGGGTGTCGGGCCCGGGGACGGGATGCCCCAGCGCATGGCCACCCTGATGCGGAGCTTCGCGGACTTCGCGGGACTGTGGATGGAGATGCTGGGCACGATGAGCCCCGCGGGCTTCCCCCCGCGAGCGCCGGACATGGCGTCGCCGCTGGGGACGGCGGGCCCGTTCTCCGCGGGAGTCGTTGCGCCAGAGCCCCCTCCCACCACGCCGGCACCGGCGCCGGTGGCGACGGCTCCGGAAGCCCTGGCCGCACCCGGTGTCACGCTGGAGCTGGACACCCGACGGCGCGCGGAGGTGTCCATCGACCTGCGCATGCGCTCGGTCGGAATACCCCTGCGGGTGCACGACCTGCGCGCGCCCGAGCCGGACGTGCCTCGCCTCACGGGAGCGCGCCTCGAGACAGCCCCCGAAGAGGACCGGGTCACCCTCCGCCTGCGCATTCCGGACGACCACCCTCCCGGCATCTACAGCGGCCTCATCCTGGACGAGCGGACAGGCATGCCGCGAGGCACCATCAGCGTGCGCCTCTTCGCCCCTTGAGGAGGAACACTCCATGAGCACCCCTGAAGCGGCCCATGTGCGGGAGAAGCTCGCGGAGTACGGGACGGCGGCGCGGGAGAGGATGCGGCACTACCTGCGAGGCAGGCCCTCCGACCATGCCTTCCAGGAGCTGGTCGCGGACTACCCCGAGCGCGGAGGCCGCTCGCTGCGCGCGGGCCTGTGCCTGGCCACCGCGCGCGCGTTCGGCGCGTCGATGACGGAGGCGCTGAACTCGGCGGTGGCGCTGGAGCTGCTCCACAACGCCTTCCTGGTGCACGACGACGTGGAGGATGAGAGTGAGCAACGGCGTGGGCGCCCCACGCTGCACCGCGGGCATGGCACTCCGCTGGCCGTCCACGTGGGGGATGCACTCACCGCCCTGAGCCTCCAGCCGCTGCTGGACAACGTGGGCACACTGGGCACCCGGCTCGCGTTGCGGGTGCTCCAGGAGGCCGAGCGCATGACCCGCGAGTCCGTGGAGGGACAGACGCTGGAGCTCTGGTGGCGGCAGCACAACGTGGTGGAGCTGCACGAGGGCGACTACCTGCGGATGGTGCTGAAGAAGACGTGTTGGTACACGACCATCTATCCCCTGCGAGTGGGCGCGCTCATCGGCACCCGGGACGGAGTGGACCTGGACCGGTACCTGCGCTTCGGCTTCTTCGTGGGCGCGGCGTTCCAGATTCAGGACGACCTGTTGAACCTGGTGGGCGACGAGGCGAGCTACGGCAAGGAGCTGGCCGGTGACCTGTTGGAGGGAAAGCGCACGCTGATGCTCCTCCACTTCTTCCACGCGCAGGACCCGGAGGGCCGCAGCCGGCTGTCACGCCTGCTGAGCCAGCCCCGGGCGGAGCGGCGGGAGGAGGAGCTGCGCTGGGTGCGCGGCGGCATGGACGACCATGGCTCCATCACCTTCGCGAGGCAGGTGGCCCATGGGCTCGCCGGGGCCGCGCGGCACGAGTTCTCACGAGCGTACGGCGACCTGCGGGACTCCCCCGACAAGCGCCTCCTGGAGGCCCTCCCCGCGTGGGTCCTGGAGCGGGCCTGAGGGGTGCGGGCTTCAGGGGACGTGTTGCGCCAGGAGCGCGCGGAGGCGGGGAGTCATCGTGGGGAATGAGCCGCGGGACAGGTGGTCCACGAGGGTGTCGGCCAGCGTGGCGCGGAAGTCCCGCACGCGGTAGCCCAGCTCGCGGACCGCCTTGCCCACGTTGGCGAAGGTGAAGCGCTGCCCGGACCCGACGACGGAGAGGTTCAGTTCCTCCAGCGGGTGTTCGAAGAAGGCGGAGGCCATTTCGGACGAGAAGGCCATCCCGAGCGCGGCGGGCCAGGGCAGCGGCCAGGGCCGGTGGAGGCCGGTGAGCCGCCACAGCTCGGAGAAGAGCTGGCCATAGCTGAGATTGACACCTGCCAGCAGATACCGTTCTCCCGGACGGCCCCGCTCCAGGGCGGAGACGTACGCGGCGGCGACATCTCGCACGTCACAGAAGGACATCCCCCCTTGCAGGTAGAAACGCAGGGAGCCCTGGAGATAGTGCGACACGAAGCGTGTGCCCGTGAGGCGCGCGTCGCCCGGCCCCAGCGCGTTGCCCGGGTTGAGCACGACAACGTCCGCGCCCAGTGCCGCCATGGCCAGCGCCAGCTCCTCCCCTGCCCGCTTCGACTCGACGTAGGCCGAGCCTCCCACGCGCGCGTCCGCCCCGGCGCACTCGTCGCGAGCAACGGGCAGCGTCGTGGAACCGAGGGTGCCAACCGTGGACGTGAACAGCACCCGCAGGCTCCGGGCCCGGGCCGCCTCCAGCACGTAGCGACTGCCCTCCACATTCACCCGGAACAAGGCTTCCCGGTCACGTGGACGCAGCGCCACCAGACCGGCGCAGTGCACGACGGCCTCCACGCCTTCCAGGGCCCGGGCAACGGCGCTCCGGTCCAGGACATCGCCCTCGGTCTCCTCCAGAGGCAGGGCCTTCAAGACCTCACGCGAGCTCGTGGCACGGACGAGGATTCGCACCCGATGTCCCGCTTGGACGAAGGCCCGGGTGACCCAGGCTCCGAGGAACCCGGTGGCCCCGGTGACGAGGACTCGCACGGCTCACCCCTCCCGCCGCTCAAGCTAGGACCTCCCCTCTGGAGCGCCGCGCCACCGCGCCCTGTACGGGTCGGCTGCCCCGGCCTCAGGGGAAGTGCTCCTGTCGCTCAACGTCTGTTCCCAGCCCCGCGGGAGCAGCGAGTGCACGGAGTCGGCCTTGCGCCTCGAACGGCGGGGCCGACCCCACCCGTCATTGACGCGGGATGTCCTGAGCAGGCTCCCACGTCCCGGCGAAGGCCGTGTAGCGGCGCAGGTTGACGGACAGGGCGCGGTGCACCTGCGTCTCCGGCGTCAGGTCCACGGGGCCTCCGCCGGGGGGCAGCGCCAGCCGGTCGAAGTGCGCGCCCTCGAACCAGCGGTGCGGCTGCACCTCCACGACGAAGAGCCCCTCGTCATCCAGCTCCGCTTCGATGGGCACGAAGTCCACGCGCTGCAGCTCCAGCGGTGGAGGGAAGTCCAGCGCGACACGGAAGGGCACGCGCTGCTCCTGGCGGAAGGCCGTGCCCTCCAGCAGCACCGAGCGACCGTTCAATGCCGCGCCCTCGGCGCCCAGTGCCTTCGAGGGAGGCTGGAGCAGCAGGGAGAAGGAGCGCGCCAGCCCGGCGATGCCCGGCGAGCGTCCCAGCACCCGCGCCTCGCCGCCGTCCGCCAGCAGGTCGAACACCACCTCACGGTCCCACTCGCCCAGCACCCGGCCTCCGGAGAAGAAGTCTCCCTCGTGCGCTCGCGCGGAGGGCAGCAACCACTCCCCCAGGCGGCGCAACCCGGTGGCCCGGGCCTGGAGAGGTGACGCGTTCTCGAAGAGGTAGATGGGGCCCAGCACCATCCGCCCGGAGGACAGCCGCACGCGCCAGCCGGTGTCGGTGGTGAGCTCGCCGGGCACCGTCTCACCGGGCGCGAGCGCGGTGCGCAGGCCCATTCGGAAGGTGATGCCACGGCCTCCGGTGCCGGACAGGCCGCAGGCGCCAACGCCTCCCACCAGCGCCGTGCCCAACATCAGCGAGAAGGCGCGCCGGGTGGTGCGCAGCGGGGACGTCATGGCGTGTCCTCCTGGAGGTCCAGGTACAGCGTGAAGGTGCCCGAGAAGGTGCGCGGCGCGCCCGCGGAGAAGTGCCGCGTGGCCAGCAGCGACGCGGGCGCATCCGGGCCGCGGAAGTTGGAGACGTAGTTGAACTCCGTCTCCCTCCAGCGCGTGTCGAGCAGGTTCTCCACCGTGAGCCCCACCTCGAACGCCTTCCACCGCGCGCGCGTGGCCACGTCGAAGAGGAAGACGGACTCGCTGAAGCGGTCCAGCGGGAGGGGCCTGGGGCCGACGGCGCTGTGCCCCACCGCCACGTTCCACCCCAGCTGCTCCCCCGCCACGGTGGCGGTGCCTCGCACGGACGCGTCCAGCCGACCGAGAAGCTGGGGGATGTACGGCATCACCGTGCCGTCCCACAGCTTCCACGCGGAGCCGCCCGGCACCGGCAGCGTCGCGCGCGCCCAGGCGAGCGAGGCCTGCACGTCCACCCGCTCCCGCCACGTCCCCCGCGCGGAGACGAAGGCCCCCAGTCGCTGCGACGCGCCGATGGGCTGGTTGCGACCGGCCTTCTCGTCGAAGACGAAGTCCTGCGACACGCGCGTGGCGAAGACGGCGCCGCGCGCCTCCAGGGTGTAGGGCCGCCCCTCGCCCTCCAGCCGCCAGCCCAGCCCCGTCTCGCCGGAGGTGACTCGCGCATACGGTGCCAGCTCCGAGTCGGACAGGGCGGCCGCGTCACTGGAGCGCGCGCCCAGGCCCACGCTGGTGAGCCAGCTCAGTCGCGGCGACAGTCGCACCTCGGCGGTGCCGCGCGGGCTGGCGAAGAAGCCGTAGGCCTCCAGCGACTCCTCGGGGATGCGCGTGCCGTCCCGGTCCACGGCGGGCCGGTTCTCGTCGTCCACGCCGAAGAGGAAGGTGTCCAGCCGCACGCCGCCGCGCAGGATGAGCCAGGACAGCGGTGCGGCGCGCAGTGACGCATGGGCCGCCAGGTGGGTGGTGCGCACCCGGTTGTCGAAGCGCGTGGTGTAGGGCGCACCGCCGCTGTCCCGCAGGCGCCGCGAGCGCGTGTGCACGTCATCGAAGCGGGCCTCGTAGCCCAGCTCCAGCGGCCGGGGCTGCCCGAGCAACGTGAGCCCCGGCGTGTAGCGCCCGCGCAGGCCCACGGTGGAGCCCTGGTAGTAGCCCTCGGTGTTGTCTCCGCGCTGGGCCTCCTCTCCGGGCGGCGTGTCCTGCAGGAAGCCGGTGAAGTTGTCGCGGATGCGCGTCTGCCGGAGGACGACGTAGCCCTGCTGCACGAAGCGTCCCCCGCGCTTCAGGCGGGAGGACAGCTCGGCGGAGAGGAGGTGGCGCTGGCCCGCGCCGCCCTGGTTGGCGTCGTACAGGCAGAAGAACTGCGAGTCCGCATCGGCGGCGCAGGGCAGCCGCGCGTCCACCACGTCCGTCTCCCGCACCACGCCCGCCGAGGAGAAGCGCGTGCCATAGCTGGTCCCGAACAGGCGCAGCCGCGTCTCGTCGCCCAGGCGCAGCTCCACCTGGGCCATGGCGCCCGCGCTGGCGTGCGCGCGGTTGGGGCCGAAGCCGTGGCCCTGGCGCAGCAGCAGCCCCACGAAGGTGGCGCTGTTCGACTCGGGCGGGCCCCACACCAGCGCCAGCCGGCGCGAGGCGAAGCTGCCGTAGGCGACGGACGCGGTGAGGCCCCGACGCTCCAGGCCGAGCTGGTACTCCACCGTGCCCGCCACGCCGAAGTCGCCTTGAGACGGGTCGAAGGGGCCTTCGGTGACGCGCAGGGCTTCGACCAACTCCGGGATGATGAAGTACGTGTCCGCGTAGCCATGGCCGTGCGCATGGGAGACCTCGTTGAGGGGCACGCCGTTGAGACGCAACTCCACGTCCTTGCCCTCGCCCGCGTCGAAGCCCCGGATGAAGAGGGTCTCCGCGTGGCCCTCGCCGCCGTGGTTGGCGAGCATGACGCCGGGAGCCAGCAGCATCAGGTCCGCCGCCGAGTGGCGCGGCACGTCCGCGAGCTGCCCCACGGGAATGTAGAGGTCTCCGACGGCGACGGGAGGCGGCGCGCTCGCCGTGCCGCGCACGGTGGTGGAGAAGGCCGGCGCCTCCGAGTCCGGGCCGGCCTGTGCGGCACCACCGTCCACGAGCGCAGGCTCTCGCACGGCCTCCGCGGAGCGTGAAGCGCCCTGCTCTTCCGCCGCCGCCTCCGCGGAGCGTGAAGCGCCCTGCTCCTCCGCCGCTACCTCCTCATTCCGTGCCGCCGTGCCCGACGCCGCCCCGTCCTCCGTGCCGTCCACGGGCTCCAGGTGATGTCCGTGCACCGGAGGCACGAAGGTGACGGGCACATCGGCCCGCACTTCAATCCGCTCCTCGCCCCGTCGCGCCGGCTGGAACCGCCAGCGCACGGCGGCGGCCATCGCCGCCCGGTCGAACGCCACGCCCGCCGACTGCCGCACCTCCACATGGGACACCTCTCCCGCCGTATCGATGGTGACTCGCAGGAGCACCGTGGCCGGAACTTCGGGAGGAGGCACTCCCACCGGCAGCACCGGGGGCGGTGCGTCCAGGGGCACGGGCGGCGTCACGGGCACTTCGGCCGTGGCGCTCAGCACACAGAGCACCAGCGTCGGAATCCACACGGATGAGGACCTCGCTCCAGATGGCACGGGCCCCGGACTCCACCCACCCATCGGGTGAGCCAGACCTCCGAGGCACCTGCACACCCAGATACCCCAGCCCTGGATTGACTTGCAACATAGTTGCATTTACATCCACGAAACATGAACGCACGACAATGGAAGTCCCGGGCGGCGTGGTGCGCGGCGCTGGCGGCCTGGGTGCTCGCGGGCGCGGCCTGCGACAACGTGGCCACGGGCGACGTGAAGGTGACGATGAGCGGAGGCGACGGCACCCAGCGCGGCCTGCCGGACACCCTCTTCGAGGACGGCTGGTCCATCCAGTTCACCCGCTACCTCGTGTCGCTGGGGGACTTCACCCTCACCTCCGCCGCTGGAGAGGTGCACACGAGCGCGCGGCACGTGCTGGTGGACGTGCAGAAGGGCGACGTGCCCCTGGCGGAGCTGAAGGGGCTGCCCGCGGGCCGCTGGGACGTGGGCTTCCGGCTGAGCCCGCCCCGGGACGACACCGAACTCCCAGACGGGCAGGTGTCCGCGGAGGACGCGGCGATGATGCGCGAGCGCGGCTTCAGCTACTTCGTGGAGGGGCGCGCGGTGAAGGCCGGCGTGGGCGTGCTCACCTTCCGCATGGGCTTCCCCGTGGAGGCACGCATGAAGGACTGCATCAACGGCGTGGACGGCACCCGGGGCATCATCGTGCCCGAGGCCTCCGTGGCCGAGGCCGAGGTCACCATCCACGCCGAGCACATGTTCTATGACCGGCTGGGCACGCACAAAGGCGTGCGCCTGCGCTTCGACGCCATCGCCGCCACCGCCGGCGAGGACGGCACCATCACCCCCGAGAGCCTCGCCTCACAGCAGCTCACGGACCTGCGCGACGGCCAGGGCCGGGAGCTGAGGGATTCGAGCGGGCAACCCGTCGTCTACCTCCCGGGCGCATATGACGTGAGGACGCTCCAGGAGTTCATCGCCCAGAGCATCGTCGACCAGGCGCACCTCAACGGCGGAGGCGTCTGCACCGTCGCGAGGTGAGGCACGAGGGGCGCCCCGGGTGCACGGTGTGTAGCGGGATGAACAATCGTCCACCGCACTGAACTGTTGGCGACTGGCCGTTCCCACTCGGGATACACAGTCTGGAACGGTCCCCTCACCGAGTCCCCCCGACATGCACCCCGGCCGTATCTTCATCGCCCAATCCGCGGAGTTTCAGCTCAAGCGACTCCCGGAGGACGTGCGACTCCACATCGAGACGCACCTGGAGAACCTCGCCTCGGCGCTGGAGCAGGGCGCGCCCGAGCAGCTGCTGGCGCGGCTGCAGCGGGTGGAGGACGGCTTCGTCGCCAACGTGGGAGCGGCCCTCATCTTCTTCTCCGTCGACGCCAACCTGCGGGCACTCACCGTCCAGCGCCTCGAGCAGGTGGACGTGCAGCCCGAGGGCTCGTCCGGGTAGCCGGCGTCACGCCGTCATGGGCAGTGCTTCCGGCGACTCCGACTCCACACAGGGAGCAACCTGCCGGTGGTCCATGCGGCGGGGCAGGCAGACGCGGAACGCCGTGCCCTCCCCTTCCGTGGAGCGCACGCCGAGCGTGCCCCGGTGCGCCTGGACGATGCTCTGCGCGATGTAGAGGCCCAGGCCCAGGCTCTCGCGGGCCATGGCCTCGGAGGAGCCCTCGCCCCGACGGAAGGGCTCGAACAGGTGCGGCAGCAGCTCCGGGGAAATGGGCGCGCCCTCGTTGTGGACCTCGAGGTAGACGCCCTCGCCCTTCTCCCACGTGGACAGGCGCACCGGCGTGCCCTCCGGGCTGTACTTCAGCGCGTTGTCCAGCAGGTTGGACAGCACCTGCGCCATGCGCTCCAAGTCCCAGGCGCCGTGCAGGCTGTCGCGCGCGAAGTCGCACTGGATGACCCGGCCCGGCCGCGTCACGTGCAGCTCGTCCACCACCCGGATGCACAAGTCGTTCAGGTCTCCAGCCTGGGGGACGACAGGAATGCCGCCGCCCAGGCGGGCGCGCGTGAAGTCCAGCAGCAGGTCGACAATCTGCTGGATGCGCTCACCGCCCCGCGCCACGCGCTCGAAGGCCTTGCGCTGCGCGGGAGGCAGCGCCTGCGTGCCGAGCTGCGCGGTCGCCGTGGCGAGGATGACGGACAGGGGCGTGCGGATGTCGTGGCCGACGACGCCCACCAGCTGCTGCTCCAGCTCCGCCGCGCGCCGCAGCTCCTCCGCGGCCCGCCGCTGCTCCGCCAGCTCCAGCGCCTGGCGCTTCACCTCCTCGCCGCGCAGGTACAGGTCCACGAACACCTGCACCTTGGCGCGCAGGATGTTCGGGTCCACCGGCTTGAGCAGGTAGTCCACCGCGCCCTGCGCATAGCCCTGGGTGACGTATGCCGCCTCGCGGCTGAGCGCGGTGATGAAGAGGATGGGCACGTGCCGTGTCCGCTCGCGGGCGCGGATCAGCCGGGCCGTCTCCAGGCCGTCCAGCCCCGGCATCTGCACGTCCATCAGGATGCAGGCGAAGTCACCGCGCAACAGCTCCCTCAGCGCCTCTTCCCCCGAGCGGACCGTCACCAGCTCCTGTCCCAGTGACTCCAGGATGGCCCTCAGGGCCAGCAGGTTCGCCGGGATGTCGTCCACCAGGAGGATGCGCGCGTGCGGCGACTCGGGCTCGGTGGAGGCCATGGGAGGGACGGCGGGGAGATGAGAGAGCGAGGAGGGCACCTTTCAATCCGTCTGCGGGGCGACGCCGCGTCTTGAGGAGGGAGGGGAGCGAGCAGCGGAGCGGGCCCCCGAGGGTCAGCCCGCTGCGAAGCGCCCTTTCTGAACACATCGCCATGGGGGCGAGTTCCCTCTCCCCGCGACACCCTTCCTGCCCCGCTGCCCGCTCCCCAGACGTACGCGCGCTGGGGTACATAGGAGTCATGGACTCTCCAGAGCTCCTCCAAGCCCGCCTCGCCCTGTGCCAGCCCCAACACACCGTGCTGGACCTCTTCCTCCAGAGCCTCCGGCAGAGCATCGCCGAGCTGACGGGAAAGCGCCTGGACGTGGAAGGAGACGTGCCCCCGCGCGGCGCCTCCACCCGGGGCGCCCCGGCGTTTCGCTCCGCGCGCGAGTACCTCCAAATGCTCCACGAGGGCGCCACCGCGCTGGTGGCCCAGGGCATGACGTACTCGGACGCAGTGGAGAAGCTCTCCTTCCACGCGGCCAACATCATCTTCTCCGCGCCCGTGGGGGAGATGGTGCTCTCCGTCGCCGGCAAGGACCCGAACGAGGGCCTGTCCGTGACACAGGGCATGGCCGGCGCCACCTCCACCTTCGGCGAGCGCGAGTACGAGCGCGTGTCGG
This sequence comes from Pyxidicoccus caerfyrddinensis, assembly GCF_010894405.1. Lineage (GTDB taxonomy): Bacteria > Myxococcota > Myxococcia > Myxococcales > Myxococcaceae > Myxococcus > Myxococcus caerfyrddinensis. Next base: position 19,486 of record NZ_JAAIYA010000023.1, on the reverse strand, counting down.
ACCGCTCGGCCCGGCTCATCTTCCGGGACGAGTTCTTCGGCCCCGCGTGGAGCCGCGGCATGGCGCTCAGCGGGCTGCTCAAGGGCAACCCCCAGCTCACCTTCCGGGTGGAGCTGGAGTCCGGCGAGCCGCCCTACTCGTCCTTCACGCTGCTGGTGAGCTGGTAGCCCCGCCACGCCGCCGGCCGGGCCGGGGCTCCTGCGAAGGAGCCCCGCCCGTGGCCGCGGCGAACTTCCGCCCCGCGTCAGGCCTGGGGCGGCTCGTTGCGGCGCGCTTCGACTTCCTTCTTCACCTGCTCCATGTCCAGCGCACGCACCTGCTTGACCAGGTCCTCCAGCGCGGCGGCCGGAAGCGCTCCGGGCTGCTCGAACAGGAGGATGCCGTCGCGGAAGACCATCAGCGTGGGGATGGAGCGAATCTCGAACGCGCCGGACAGCTCCGGCTGGGCGTCCGTATCAATCTTCCCGAAGACGATGTCCGGGTGCTTGCCGGAGGCCGCCTCGAACGTGGGCGCGAAGGCCCGACACGGGCCGCACCACGCCGCCCACCAGTCCAGGATGACGATGCCTTCCTTCGACACCGTCTCCTTGAAGTTGTCCTTCGTGATTTCCACCGCCGCCATGACGCGCCTCGCTTCCTTTAGCGGACTTCCAGCAACTCGACTTCGAACAGGAGCGTGGAGTTGGGGGGGATGACGGGCGGGTAGCCGCGCGCGCCGTAGCCCATCTCCGGGGGAATGGTGAGCTTGCGCACGCCGCCCACCTTCATGCCGGCGACGCCCTTGTCCCAGCCCTCGATGACCTGGCCCGCGCCGAGCCGGAAGGTGAAGCCCTGGCCCCGGTCCCGGCTGCTGTCGAACTTGGAGCCGCTGGTCAGCGTGCCCACGTAGTGCACCGTCACCGACTTGCCGGCCGTCGCCTCTGTACCGGTTCCCACCTTCACGTCTTCCACCTTCAGGCTCATTCACCTCTCCTCTTGCCGCGGGGGTGGGACACCTTAACGCGCCAGCCGTGCACGCGCCGCACCGTAAAACGCGCGGTGGCGCGGGGCCCGTTCGCTTCCGGGCACCGCGCCACCAGGTCAGCTCGCGAAATCCACTTCCACGACAGGCTGCTCAGAAGTTACCGCCGATGCTCACGGTGCCCTGGTAGCTGCCGCCCTCGTTGAAGTCGCCGCCGCCGGATTCCACGCCCGTGGCGAACTCCTTGTCGAAGAGGAAGTTGTAGTTGACGCGCGCATCCACGGCGAGGAATGAGCCGATGGCGCCCCGGAGACCGACGCCCGCCGGCACGCTGCCCACGGTGTCGTCCGTGAAGCCGAGCCCCTCGCCTCCGCGGAAGTTGTAGTCGTTGATGCCGATGCCGCCGAGCAGATAGGGCTGCCAGGGGGTGGCGAACAGGCCCAGGGTCGCCACGGCCGTGCCGCCGTTGCGGACGAGGTCCGGGCCGTCCACCGCGCCGCCCTCGGTCGGGATGTCGATGTTGTTCACCGCGCCGCTGTAGCCCAGCTCGATGCCGAACACCTTGGACGGCCGGATGGCCGCCGTCACACCCGCCGTGGCGCCTGGGTTGATCCGCGGCGCCAGCTCACCGGTGTAGCCCTCCACGCCGGCTCCGATGAGCAGCGACAGGCCTGTCATGTCGTTCTTGTCCTTCTCCTTCACCTCCAGCGGTTCAATGGGCTCCGCCGCCGCCTCGGCCGAGGGCCGGTAGTCGGGAGGAGGTGTGGCAACGCCGCTACCGCCCGTGGCTTGGTCCTGCGGCGGGTACACCTCGGTCTGCGGCGGAGGCTGCTCCTGGGTCTGCGGCGCAGTCTGCGGCGGCGGCATCACTTCCTGGGACGGCGGCGGGGTCAGCTCCTGGGACGGCGGGGCCTGCATCGTTCCACTGCCGCCCGTACCCTCCTTCACCGGCTCGCACCGCAGCATCATCTCGCCCGGCTTTCCGCTGCCGCCGGTGCCCTGTTCCTCCTGTCCCACGTTGCCGCTGCCGCCCACGCCTTCCTCGAGCAGCGGGTCCTGCGCCACGCCCGTGTCGGGCACCGGCTCCGTTTCGATGATGGTGGTGTCCTCCTGCTGGACGTCTCCCTCCACGGGCATCTCATCCTGCGACTGGGCCAGCATCACCCCTTGCGACGCCCCGTCAGCGCTTGCCCGTGAAGGCGGGCAGTCGCCGTCAGCAGCAACAGCCGCCGTGCCGTACATGAGCGCCGCGATGGCGCCCGCCAGAATCTTCGCTTTCATCCAACCCTCCATCGTCGAGTGGCTGACCTGAAGGTTGTTTGCGAAGTGACATCCGGCAAGGCGCCACCCGGCAAGGGCGGATCGCCGCACGGGCCGTCCGTCCGTGGGGCTGCCGGGCGTGGTGTGGAGGCAACAGGGGTTGCGCGAGGCTAACCCTCGCGCAGCCACTCGGTGCCGGTGACGACGGGCAGTTGCAACGCGCGCTCGCGGTCCAGGTCCAGGTTGCCGATGTGCAGCGACAGTGGGGACTGCACCCACTTGTAGATGGACTGGTGGAAGAGGCGGACGAACTTCTCCACGTAGCCACCCAGCCGCGCCGCCTCCACCTCCGGGAACATGGCGGTGAGCGCCTGGAGCATCTCCGCGGGGGTGAGCTTCTCGCCCGCGTGCAGGTAGAAGCAGGCGTCGAGCACGGGGAAGGGCATCAATTCCTCCTCCCCCACCTGGTTGTGCGCCAGCTCCGGACCGGCGGGCTTGGCGAGCACCTTCTTGATGCCCTCGTAGCCCGTCGTCTCCTGCAGGTAGTCGAGCAGGTACATCACCACCGTCTTCGGTACGTTGGCGATGACGGCCAGCGCCCCCATGAGGTCTCCGCCGATGGTTGTGTAGCCCACCGACTTCTCACTCATGTTGCCTGTCTGCAGGAACAGGCCGCCGCAGGAGTTGCTCCAGTTCCACATGCGCTGGGCGCGCAGGCGGGCCTGGATGTTCTGCTCGGTAATCGCCGTGACGGGCTTGTCCCCCAGCATCTTCTGGGCGACGGCGCGCTCGCGCTCGAAGGCCTCGTCGATGGAGACGACCTGGAAGGGCACCCCCAGCTCGCGCGCAATCGTCTCCGCCGCGTCGCTGGTGGCGTCGCTGGAATAACGGCTGGGCATGTAGAACGCGCGGATGAGCGAGCCCGGGTCCTCCCGCCGCGCCTTCTTCGCGTAGCGGTGGGCAATGAGCAGCGTCAGCAGCGAGTCACGCCCGCCCGACAGGGCGATTCCCAGCACCTTGAAGGCGCGCGTCTTCTCGAAGTAGTCGCCCACGCCCAGGGCCAGCGCGTCGAGCAGGTCCTCGCACAGGGCCTCGCGGCCGGGCCGGCGCTGGTCCGGCCCCGGGAGGAAGAAACTGCGATGCGGGGGCACCGGATACGTGAGGGCCTCGCGGCGCGTGCGCACCGCCGCGGTGCAGTCCACCACGGGGACCCGCTGGCCTCCGTTGGTCACCCACGCCTCGCGGTCCACGCGCCAGGTGGTGGCCTCGCCGCGCAGGCGCAGGGTGCGGTCCAGGTCCACCACCGCGGCGGCGTAGCCTTCCTGGAAGCGCGGCGTCTCCATGACGTGGCGGCCGTTCTGGTTGAGGAAGCCGCCGCCGTCGAAGATGAGGCCGTCGTTGCTGCCCAGCCCGTTGCAGTAGGCGATGGTGCACTGGTGGTCCGCCGCGCGCGTGGCGATGAGCTCGCGCCGCGTCTCCACGAACCCCAGACGAAAGGGAGAGGCGGACAGGTTCACCACCAGCTCCGCGCCGGAATAGGTGCGCCGGCGCATGGGGCCGTCCGCGCTCCAGATGTCCTCGCACACCTCCGGGGCCACGAGGCCGAAGTCGAACTGGAAGAGGTAGTCGCCCAGCGGCACGCCGCGATGGGTTTCCGCCATGCCCGGCTGGCCGCGGCCGAAAGTCCGGGCCTCGTAGAAGACGCTGTAGGTGGGCAGCTTCTCCTTGGGCACGAGCCCCAGCACGCGCCCGCCCGCCACCACCGCCGCGCAGTTGAGGCGCAGGCCCTGCCAGGCGATGCCCACGCCCACGACGAACACGGTGGGCAGCGACGCCGTCTCGCGGGCGAAGCGCTCCAGCTCCGGCCACTGCCGGTCGATGAAGCCCTGCCACTGCACCAGGTCCTCGGCCGGATAACCGGCGATGAGCTGCTCCTGGAAGACCCCGAGCGTCACCCCGTCCGCCGCCATCTTCTTCGCCTGCGCCAGGGCCCTGTCCGTGTTCTTGCTGAAGGCGCCCACGGTGGTGTTGACGCTGGCAAGCCCAAGCTTCACGAGCCGCATGGTGGTTCCAGTCCCCTTTCGGCCGGACGCGCCCGGGAGTGGCCCGCCGTCCGGCACCGGTGTGGGGTCCAGCAATGCCCGGCCCGCCGCTCAAGGCAAGTCCAACCCGCGGGCCAGAGGGGGGCCCGCGGTCAGTTCAGCGGCCCGGAGGGCCGCACGGGCTGGAGGCGACCGATGAGCTCGCCGATGTCCTCCATCACCGCCCCCAGGCGCCGCTTCACGTCCAGCTCGGCGAGCAGCTCCTGGCGGCGCTCGGCTTCCGGGACGACGGCGGAGGCCACCACGTCCGCCAGCGTGCCGCCCATGGCGCGCGCGGCCACCGGCAGCAGGTTCTCCGCGAAGGAGGGAGGCACCCGGCCGGCCAGCTCGAAGACGGCCTGGCGGAGCTGCTCCTCCTCGGGCCCCTGGTAGGGCAGGTCCGGCAGCACCTGGGCGGAGACCTCGCGGTAGAGCTTGTCGCCCGCCAGCTCGCTGTCCAGGCGGACGCGGCACACGCCCTGGAGGAGGATGTTGTAGCGCCCCTCTTCCACCTGCTCGTCCCAGATGATGATGCCCGCGCACATCATGGGCTGCATGGGGGGCTTGCCGCCGTAGCCGCCCTCCCAGCCGGACTCGAGCTGGGCCAGCGCCATGACGCGGTCCCCGGCGAGCGCGTCCTTCACCAGGGCGCGGTAGCGCGGCTCGAAGATGTGGAGGGGGATGACGGTGTGCGGGAAGAGCACCGCCGAGGGCAGCGGGAAGACCTTCAGCGCGCTGGCGGCGCGCTCGACACGTTCTTGAGCGGTCATTGGGGGCACCCCTGTGGAGATAAGCCCATCGACCCCAGGCCGCATTCCAAACATGCGGCCCGCCGAGCGCTCTTCCCGGGCTACACCGACATGTGGGTTCCGCCGGGCCGGGCAGGATACAGCGCCAGCAGCAGCGCACCCGCCGAGGCGGAGAACACCGAGTAGTCCAGCGGCTCCTTGGGCCCGAAGGAGAGGGCCATGGCGGTGCCGAACAGCGCCAGCAGCGCGGAGGCCCCCAGCGCCACCTGGCGCCGCCGGAAGCCGAGCACCAGCAGGAGGCCCAGGGAGACTTCGGCGACAGTCGCGGCCCACGCGAGGAACGGAATGGTGGCCGCGGGCATGAAGGCGTTCACCTCGCCCGTGTAGCGGATGAAGTTGTCGAAGTACCCGAGGCCCGGGTCTGCCTTCCAGACGCCGAAGCGGCTGGCGACGGCGGACAGGAAGGCGCCGCCGAGCGCGAGGCGGGCATACAGCAGCCCGAGTCGCTCCAGCGTCCAGACGCGCGGGGAGGCCGCCACATGGCTCGATGCGGTGGTGTGCATGGGCGTCACTCCACGGTGGCGAGGAACGCGGCACCGTGCTCCTCGCACCAGCGCTGATACGTCTTGAGTCGGTCGCCGGACGTCACCCGGCCGGTGACCTCGCCATCCTTGCCGAGGTACTCGATGGCGCCGCGCACGGTGATGAGGAGGACGGTCGGCTCGTCGCCCACGGCCATCCAGGTGTCGACGTTGCCGGTTGGCTCGTAGACGTAGGTGCCCGGGCCAATCACCTCGCCGGTGTCGAGGAGCTTGCGACTGCCGGAGACGTTGAAGCCGTGCACCTCGCCGGTGTGGCGGTGCAGGGGGATGACGGTGCCGGGCTCGAGCCGGAAGAGGTACGTCCAGCCGCTGTCGTCGCGGAAGAAGCGCAGCGGCTTGAAGGACATCCCGGGGCGGCCCATGGGAATCCAGGGCATGCGGTCGGGGTGGACGGGGTGCGAGGCGGCGAGGGCAACGGGCGTCATGGGTGTCTCCTGGCGTCTTGAAACGACGGCAGAGTGCCCTCCGCGATGTCCCGATGGCAGAGCCAGGATTGACGAATCTCATTGGGCCAATCCAAGGTTGCGGGCGGTATGGACCTGCACGTCAACCTCCAGAGCCGCCGCGACATCGCCGGGCAGATATACCGGGAGCTGCGCGCGGCCATCCTCGACGGCCGGCTGCGGCGCGGAGAGCGGGTGCCGCCCACGCGCGAGCTGGCGAAGCGCCTCTCGGTGTCGCGCAACACGGTGAGCGTGGCCTATGAGTGGCTCACCGCCGAGGGCCTGCTGGCGGGCCGCACCCGGGCAGGCAGCTTCGTGCAGGGTGAAGCGCCCGGGAGCAGTGGCCGCGTGAGAGCGTCCTCGGCGATGCGGCTGCGCGCCCGGGCCATCTGGAGCACCCTGCCCGACCCGCGCGCCCCCGACGCGCCCATGGCCCATGACTTTCGCGTGGGCATTCCGGACGCGCGGCTGTTCCCCTTCGAGACGTGGCGCCGGCTCCTGGCGCGGCAGCTCCGGGCCGCCACGGCGCCGTCGGGGCACGCGGAAGCGGCCGGCCACCTCGGGCTGCGCGAGGCGGTGACCCGGCACGTGGGTGTCGCTCGGGGCGTCCACGCGGACGCGGGGGACGTCCTCGTCACGCACGGCGCGCAGCAGGCGCTGGACCTCATCGGGCGGGTGTTGCTGGAGCCGGGGGACTGCGTCGCCGTGGAGGAGCCGGGCTATCCGCCCGCGAGGATGCTGTTCCAGTCGCTGGGGGCGCGCGTGGTGTCCGTCCCCGTCGACGCGGAGGGGCTCGACGTGCGCGCGCTGCCGGACGACGCGCGGCTCGTCTACGTGACGCCCTCGCACCAGTTCCCTCTCGGCATGCCCATGTCGCCCGCGCGGCGGACGGCGCTGCTCGACTGGGCGAAGCAGCGGGACGCGGTGGTCATCGAGGACGACTACGACAGCGAGTTCCGCTTCGGCGGACGCCCGCTGGAGACGCTGTTCAGCCTGGACCGCTCCGGCCGGGTCATCTACGTCGGCTCGTTCTCGAAGGTGATGCTCCCCGCGCTGCGCCTGGGGTTCCTCATCGCGCCGCCCTCCATCCAACGGGAGCTGCGGGTGGCCAAGCAGGTGAGTGACTGGCACAGCCAGTGGCCGGCGCAGGCCGCGCTCGCGCGCTTCATCGACGAGGGACTGCTCGCGCGGCACATCCGCAAGATGCGGCGCGAGTACGAGAGCCGGCACGAGCGCATCCTGGAGCGGCTGACGCGCGACTTCGGCGACTGGCTCCGGCCGGTGCCGTCCGTGGCGGGCCTGCACCTGAGCGCGACGCTCCGTCGGGGGGGCCTGAAGCTGGAGCGGGAGACCCTGGAGCGTGCGCAGGCGGCCGGGGTGGGCATCGAGGGACTGTCGAGCTACTGCGCGAGCAGGCCCGCGCAGCCGGGCTTCGTGCTCGGCTATGGCGCGGTGGCGACCACCCACATCGACGAGGGACTTCGCCGCCTGCGCGCCTGTGTCGCGGCGGCGGCCACGGCGAAACGCCCGTAAGAGGACAACGCCGGCCCGCACACAGGGGTGAACCTCGAACAGGTCCTGGAGGCAGGGTGTGCATCAGGCCGCCAGGGGTGAGGGCCGGGCGCATAGGATGAGCGCGTGGAGTCCTGGTCCCCGCTCGGTGCGCACGTCGTGGATGTCCTCTTCGCGGGGCTGGCCCGCCGCGCCCGGCTGTTCACCAACGGCTGGGGCGACGAGCAACTCCTGGAGAAGGTGGAGGTGGGGACCTCCTTCCTCCCGGAGCCGGCCCGCGTCTCACCCGTCTGGGGTGAAGCCAGGCCGCACCGGGGCACGTGGCTTCGCGACGGCACCTTCACCTCTCCCCTGCCCCTCCTGGCCCCACCCGTCCAGACGGCACATGTCCGCTGGCTGAGCGCGGAGAACACCCGTGGGCGCTCGGCCTGTGTGGTGCTCGCCGCTTCGCGCGAAGAGGGCTACGTGCTGCGCGAGCGCCTCTACACGCCGCTGGTCCGCGAGGGCATCGACCTCTTCCTGCTGGAGAATCCGTACTACGGCGTGCGCCGTCCGCTCGGGCAGAAGGGCGGCGCGCTGCGCACCGTCAGCGACCACGTGCTGATGAACCTCGGCATGGTGGAGGAGGCCCGTGCGCTGCTCACGTGGCTGCGTGACGCCGGCTACGCGCGCCTGGGCATCGCGGGATACAGCATGGGCGGGTACATGGCGGCGCTCACGGCGGTGCTCTTCCCGGGACCGCTCGCCGTGGCGGCGCTGGCCGCGGGCGCGTCCCCCGTGCCCGTGTTCACCCGGGGCCTGCTGTCGTGGTCCATCTCCTTCGCACAGCTCGACGGCGCCCGGCGTGACGCGGAGCAGGCCCGTCAACGGCTGGGCCGCATCTTCGACCTGGCGAACCTGACGAAGTTCCCGCCCCCGCGACAGCCCGGCGCGGCCATCCTCCTGGCGTGCAGGAAGGACGGCTTCGTCCCGGCGGCGGAGACGCGCACCCTGCACGCGCACTGGAAGAAGAGCGAGCTGCGGTGGGTGAACGCCGGGCATGTCTCCGCCATCCTCACCGAGCGGACGGCGCTGTGCGCGGCGGTCCGAGACTCACTCGCGCGTGTAGCGCCCCATTCACAGCAATCCGCATGACCATGGATGCCATCAAGACGCTGACCTCCATTGCCACCGCCGCGATGAAGCCGCTCGCCAAGGTGGGCGGCTTCAAGAAGAAGGAGCTGACCTGGCGCCGCCGTCATGGTGAGACGCTCCAGGTGGTCAACGTGCAGCGCTCGCACGGCAACACCGCGAGCGAGGCGAGCTGCTACGTGAATGTGGCCATCGCCTTCGACGCTCTCTACCGCCTGGAGAAACAGCCCGTCCCCGACGCGCCCCGGGAGCACGAGTGTCACTTCCGCGAGCGGATGGAGCACCTGGTCGCGGGGGCTCCGTCCTCCTGGAGGGTGGACGCGAGCACCGATGAAGCGAAGCTGACGGAGCGGCTCGCGGCGGACCTCGCGCGCGCCGCCGCGTTTCTCCACGCGGTGGACGGCCCCGCGAAGCTGCTGCGGCACCAGGCGCTGGACCATGGCGCCGAGCTCTTCCTGCGCGCGCAACTGCGGTACGTGACGGGCGACCTCGATGGGGCGCGAGTCGGACGCGGACCCGGACTTAAACGCGGAGCGGCTGCGGCGCTCGCTGTCCCTGCGCGAGCTGGTGGCCCGCATGCGCGAGGGGGGCGAGACGAACAACGTGTACCTCGTGGCCCGCAACAGCCTGCTGCTGCGCGAGGCGTTCCGGCCATTGCTCGCGGACCTGCGGGCGCCGGCCGGCTACATCCAGCCGGACATCTCCGCGCCGGACAGCGTGCACCTGTGGTTCGGCCCGGCGGGCACGCTGTCCAATCTGCACCACGACCATCTCAACGTCCTGTTCTGCCAGGTGCTGGGGCGCAAGCGCTTCTGGCTGGTGCCCTCCTGGGAGACACCCTGGCTCTACAATGACCGGGGCCTCTACAGCGCGGTGGACATCCTCGCGCCGGACGTGGCGCGCCTCCCGGACTTCGCTCGCGCCACGGTGCACACGTGCGAGGTGGGGCCGGGGGATGTGCTGCTCATCCCGGTGGAGTGGTGGCACGCGGTGCAAGCGCTGGACGTGAGCTTGTCGGTGACGTTCGTGAGCTTCGACCGGGCCTCGCGGAACACGGAGTGGCGGGACTACTGGCTCGGCCCCCAGCCGGAGAAGGTGGCGCGATGAAGGAAGGCAACGGCGGTGCTACTTCATCAAGTCATTTGCATACTTTGCCAATAGACGCGCACGCTCCGACCGGAAAGCCAAGTAGTCGTCGCGAAAGAGCAAGGACTCGGGACAGAAGGCTCTCTGAAGAATATCCGAAACGCTAGTCGGCATCTTGGCTCGATATATGCTTGGTGCTTCACCGCCGAGGATTTTGTTGTCCGCGCTAGACAGGAAGCAAAAGTTTGCCAGGGGGTTGATGTTGTCTGTGCTGAATCCGCGCGACTTTAGGAAGGCGCGGGGGAAGACATGGTGGAACTCATTGCGATTCCCAGCCCTAAGGACGTTGGCAAGGTCTACTGGCGCGCCAGAGACAAAGCTCAATGGGTTCCTCTGAGCTAGCATCAGAATCATTGTCTTGGTGTTGACTGTGTCTATTGTAAATGTGTTGCTCTCAAAGAAATCTGGCGTAACGGTTGTTGTGAATGAATCAAGATTTGAATGTGCGCCACTCTTGAGCTTTGCAGCTTCTTCGATATCGGTCTTTAAGCTTCGAAGCACGCCACTGCTGTATCTGCGGGAGAAACAAGTGCGCCAGAACCAACGAACAAGTATTTGGCGTTGGGCATCCATATACGTCGCAATCTGATTGCCCGGAACCGAAAAGAATACGGACAACGGAACTAGAATGGTGTGGAATGGCAGATTCTGAAGTGACTCGACCTTCAGGTTTGTGCGAAGGAAATCAATGGCGCCTTTGACGCCGTTGAGCACCTCTGTGAATCGCTCGCGGACGCTTGCTCCGTTTAGATTGAGTAGAGTCTCTGGCGACGCATCCCCGGCTATTATTGCTGCTGCGCAGCGAAGTAGGAGATTGGTATCTTCGCCTACCTCCTCGAAGCCAAATGGCTGGAGTTCTTCGGTTAGGCCCTTAAATCTTTGGGTGAGATCGAATTCCACGCTCCAAGTCCAGGCTGCGAGGAGTTGCAGTGTGTCCAAGGGCACGCCGCGACGGTTTACGCGCTCGAATACAATTGCGACCGTAGCCTTGTCTTCCGTGGTGATCATTTGGACAGGAAGCTGGGCTTCTTTGAACCTGGACTGCATTTCGTCGATTTTTTGAATTGCGTCGTCGGGCAAGCCCTCGGTGGCTTGGCGGTACCCGACCGTGTTAAATAGGCACTTGAGGGGAAAGTGTCTGCTTCGATCTGCCGCTGCCGGATCTAGAACGATGAATTGCGACTCTTGCGCACTGGGGCTGGCTTTGTAGTCGAAGTAGATATGGGTCCAAGGAGCCGGCTCCGGCTCTGGAATGTCTGTTTGGAATACTCCAAAAATCGATGTAATTCGCTGCTGACCATCTAGAACGTAGTCAATGGGATAGTCAGTGTCGGGAGGAGGGAGATCGAAGGGCCCTAGCTTTCGTTCAACCTTGAGGGATTGCCTTGTTCTCCAGAGCAATAGCGTGCCGAATGGATATCCTTTGTAGAGGCTATCCATAAAAAACGCCACCATGTCGGGCTTTTCGTTCCAGACAAACCCGCGCTGGAATGCTGGGATGCGAATTTGTCCGTTGTGTATTTGCTCTAGCAGCTTTCGAATTGTTAGTTCGGGCATGGAGCTTTCCTGGATGCTCAGCGTTATGGTCGTGACTCTACTTCGCTGGGTGTGATCTGACAAAGTCCCATGGCGGTCAGGTCACGCGCACCGCAAGCTGCTGCGCCGTCGACACGCTGCGCTGTGCCTGAATGCGAAGCTGGGAGGGCCCCTATGGCGCAAGAAGTCCCGGATGTCGGCTCGCCAAGAGAGTCTTCCTGCACCAAGCCTCGGTCGGAGAAGATGGCGCGATGAAGGAAGGCAACGGCGGTGCGCGGCTCACGCCCGAGTGGCGGCGCTGGGTGGTGGACAACCTGCTGCGAGGCGCGGACGCCCCGGACCTCGTCGAGGTGCTCGCAGGCGCCAGCGTGGACGCGGGGCTGGCGCGCGCGGCCGTGCAGGCCGAGCTGGAGGACCCGTGCTTCGAGGGGACCCGGAAGGCGCTCGGGCTGCACCGGAAGCTCGAAGGGCTGCTGGACCTCTATGGAGACCTCTACCGGCAGGCGGAGGGCCATGCACGGGTCGAGCGCCGCGAGTCCCTGTCCCGGGAGGAGTTCTTCGACCGGTACTACTTCCAGAACCGGCCCGTGGTGCTGCGCGGCAAGGTGGTGGCGGAGGCAGCGGGGTGGTTGCCGGAACGCCTCGCCCCGTTGCTCGACTCGCTGGGGATGAGGGACGCGGCTGGACGCGGCGCCCGCGCGGTGTCGCTGGCGTCTCACCCGGACCTGCGCCCGCTGCTGAGGCCCCTGCTGGCGCTGCGGAGGTGCGGAGCAAGCAGCGCGCTGCGCGCTTGGACCAGGCGACGCTGCTCAAGCGCAGTTTCGACTTCGACGTCTTCACCTGTCCTGGCTGCGGCGGGCGCCGGAGGGTACTGGCGGTGCTCAAAGGCCCCGGCATCAAGGAGGTGTTGAGGCACCTGGGATTGCCCACCGTCCCCTTGCCCCTGGCATCTGCACGGGGCCCGCCCCAACGGGAGTGGCTGCACTGAAGGGCACAGGCACCCCGACACCTCGGTTTCAGCGCCACCGGCTGGGCCACACAGGCCGCCCGACACGCAAGCAGTGCGCGCGCAGGCACGCGGCGGGGGGGCCGCGCACCCCCTCGAGGGCCACGGCCCGCCAGCGTCCGAGGGGGGCGCACAGAGCGGCTACCGGACGCCGAGGTGAAAGTGGCCGCCAATTCCGCCTATACGTCCAGAGGTCGGGCCGCCGCCGCTTCTCATGCTCGAACCACTCCGAGGCCCGCGCCCGGACGACGTCCGGCGCCCGGCCCCGGAAGGTGCGGTAGTAGGCCCGGTTCATGAAGAAGCGGTCCCTTCTCATCACCTGCCAGAAGCCCAATGGAGCGAAGCCGAGCCCGCTCCGCAGCGGCCCCAACCCCCGGGGCCAGGGGCCGTCCCTGCGCAGGTAGAAGTCCTGGAAGCGGACCATGCTTTTGCAGGACAGGAGCGTCCCATCCACGTCGAAGAAGACATACATGGTGGGCTACCCGTTCCCGCATGAGGTGGAAGAGAGCTTCGTGAGCAGCTCCCGCGCCTTCGCCGCCCGCTGCACCACAGAGGTCGCCCGCTCCGCTGCTCACGGGGACAGGCGCCTGCTACCGAGCGGCTGACGGCACTCCAGGGGGACCGCGGCACGTCACGTCCGCGTCGCTTGTTCTCTGTCTGGGAGCGGAGACGGCTGATGGCCGTCGCGGGAGTTTCTGATGGTGGATCTGGCGCGAAAGAATCTGTTGCACGACAAGTTGAGGTTCTTGATTACGGTCTCAGGCGTGGCGTTCGCGGTGGCGCTCGTGTTCGTCCAGGTCGGGCTGTTCCTGGGCCTGATGCGCAACGCCACCATCACCATCGAGCGGCTCGGCGCCGACCTCTGGGTGACCTCGCGGAACACCCCCAACGTGGACTTCGCGCACGCCTTCTCCGAGTCCCGCGTGGAGCGCGTGCGCTCCATTCCCGGCGTGGCCCGCGCCGACAACCTCATCGTCGCGTTCATGAACGTGAACCTGCCGAGCGGAGCTGAGGAGGGGACGCTCGTCTACGCCATGGAAGACTTTGGCGCGTGGAACTTCCCCTGGCATGTGCTCGAGGGTGACACGGAGGACCTGCGGCGCGGCAACTATGTCTTCATCGACGAGTCCGCGGCGAAGCGCTTCGGCCCGTTCGCCGTCGGGGACTACCGCGAGTACCTGGGCACCCGGCTGAAAATCATCGGGCGCACCACCGAGGCGCGCTCCTTTACCACCACGCCCCTGTCGTTCATGGACTACCAACTGGCGCAGCGGCTCCTGCGCTCGAATACCGGCAGCCAGACGATGTACATCCTCGTCAAGCTCGCCCCCGGCGCGGACGTGGAGGGCGTGCGCGCCGAGATGAAGCAGCGCCTGCCCTACAACGACGTCTACACGAGCGACGAGTGGGCCACACGCTCCCGCAACTACTGGATCGTCAGCACCGGCCTGGGCTTCAACCTGGGGCTGACGGTCTTCCTGGGCTGCCTGGTGGGTGTCGTCGTGGTGGCGCTGACGCTCTACACGTCCACGATGGAGCACCTCAAGGAGTTCGGCACCGTGAAGGCCATTGGCGGCAGCAACCGGGACATCTACGGCATCCTGGCACGGCAGGCGCTCATCTCCTCGGTCGTGGGGTTCGTGCTCGGCGCCATCCCCTCCCTGGCCCTGCGCCCGCTGGTGTCACGGCTGGGGGGGCTCGAGCTGCAAATCACTCCGCTGCTCATGGTCTGGACCTTCGTGGGGACGGTCGTCCTGTGTCTCGCGGCCGCGATGCTCTCGTTCCGCAAGGTCGCCGCCATCGACCCGGCACTCGTCTTCCGGGGTTAGGAGCGTGAAAACCATGTCTGTCCTTCGAGCGCAGCACATCATCAAGACCTTCCAGGAGGGGCGCGAGACGGTAAACGTGCTCCGGGGAATCGACCTCACCCTCGAGCGAGGGGAGATTGTCGTGCTGGAGGGGCCCTCCGGCTCGGGGAAGACGACGCTCCTGTCCATCCTCGGCTGCATCCTGACGCCCACCGGCGGGGAGCTGGAGGTGGATGGGCGCAAGATTGACCCCCGGCGGCCCGAGCTCCTGCCGGACGTGCGCAAGCGCTCCATCGGGTTCGTCTTCCAGCAATACAACCTGTTCCCCGCGCTCACGGCGCTGGAGAACGTGGAGTTCGCCCTCAACATCAAGGGTTGCCGGGGGCCGGAAGCGCAGCAGGAGGCGGAGCGGGTGCTGCGCGCGGTGGGACTGGCGGAGCGGCTGCGATTCCTGCCTCGGGACATGTCGGGCGGACAGAAGCAGCGCGTGGCGCTGGCGCGCGCCCTGTCGGGCCACCCGCCCATCCTCCTCGCCGATGAGCCGACCGCCAACCTCGACTCCGAGGTGGGAGGCCAGATCCTCCGCATCTTCCACGACCTGGCCAAGAAGGAGGACCGCAGCTTGCTCATCGTGACGCACGACCCGAGGGTCCGCGCCTTCGCGGACCGGGTCCTCCACATTTCCGACGGCCTGCTGGCCAACTGAGGAACGCGCATGAAGCTGTCGAAACTGATGATGCGGGGCCTGCCGCCGATGGTGGGGGTGGGCGCCGTGGTGCTGTTCCTGGTGCAGACACGGCCTCCCGCCGACGCCACTCCCGCGACGCCCCCCGTCGTGGAGGCCCGGCAAGCCGGCGGCATCCGCGCCGAGGGGCATGTGGTGGCCTATCCGGGCGCCATGGTCACCGTCGGCACCGAGGTGAAGGGAACCATCGCGGAGCTGCGAGTGGAGGAGAAGAGCGTGGTGAAGAAGGGAGAGGTGCTCGCGCTCCTCTCCACCACCCAGCAGCGCGCGGCGCTGTCCGAGTCCCGGGCGCAGCTCTCCGAGGCGCGGGCGCTACTCCGCCAGGCGGCGGTCGACCTGGAGCGCGAGAAGCGCCTGGAGGAAGCCGGCGTGGTGACGGCGCAGGCGCTGGACCTGGCCCACCGGGACCGCGACGTGGCGCAGGCGCGCGTGGAGATGGGCCGGGCCCGGGTGAAGACGCTGGAGAGCGTGCTGGACAAGGCGCGCATCGTGGCCCCTATCGACGGGGTGGTCATCTCCCGGATGGTGCATCCAGGAGAGACGGTCTCCGAGGGCACGCCGTTGCTCACCATCGCCGACCTCTCGCGGGTGCGCGTGGAGGCCGAGGTGGACGAGTTCGACGCGGGGCGGGTGGAGGTGGGCACGCGGGTGGAGGTCTCCGCGGAGGGCTTCGATGACCAGTCCTGGAATGGGAGGGTCGAGGACATTCCCGACGCGGTGGTGGACCGCCGCCTCAAGCCCCAGGACCCAGGCCGCCCGGTGGACACGCGGGTGCTGCTGGTGAAGGTGGCGCTGGCGGAGCCCACACCGCTCAAGCTCAACCAGCGGGTGGATCTCTCCCTCACGCCGAAGTCGGACACGCCCTCCACGCTGGGGCAGGCGCGGGCCGAGTCCTCCGGAACCGCCGCGCGGTGAGCGGGCGCTCCCCTCCTCGAACCCGAGGGGAGTGCCTCAACGCAGGACAGCTGTACCGTCCACTGAAAGGCATGGGTCGTAACGCTCGATGGTGACCCGCCCGTTGGCTCCGGGCGGTGCCCGTTTGTTCCGATGCCTGTCATTCCCCTTCTTTCGGAGGGGTCTTTGCCATCGCGCTCGTGCCATGACGACCCACTCCAGGAGGGCGCCGGCCCGATGATGATTCCCAATCCAGACGCGAAGGCGATGAACACCGCCCACCACGCCCATTGGCCGGTGGGCCTGCCGCACTCCATCTCCACCCCCGACACCAGCCTGTATGTGAATCTGCAGGTCTCCGCGCTGCGCTACCCGAACAGGCCCGCCGTCGTCTTCTACGACACGGTGCGGACCTACGCGCA
Source organism: Pyxidicoccus caerfyrddinensis (assembly GCF_010894405.1). Classification (GTDB taxonomy): domain Bacteria; phylum Myxococcota; class Myxococcia; order Myxococcales; family Myxococcaceae; genus Myxococcus; species Myxococcus caerfyrddinensis. Next base: position 3,190 of record NZ_JAAIYA010000023.1, on the reverse strand, counting down.
GGTGCACGAGGAGGTGCTCGCGCTCGCGGGCTACCTGCAGAACGAGTGCGGCGTGCAGCGCGGAGACCGCGTGCTGCTGGACATGCAGAACAGCCCGCAGTTCCTCATCGCCTTCTACGCCATCCTCCGTGCCGACGCGATGGTCGTCCCGGTCAATCCCATGCTGCTGACCGGGGAGCTTCAGCACTACGTCACCGACAGCGGTGCGAAGGTCGCCATCGCCTCGCAGGAAGTCTTCTCCCGCGTCGCGCCGCTGCTTGGGAAGACGTGCCTCACGAAGGCAGTGGTGGCGGCTAGGCGTTGGGGGGAGGGGCGGTGGTGGGGATGGGGGTGCAGGAGGCGGGGCCGTGCGGGCGGGGGTACGCGCGTCGGCGGCCGGAAGAGACGGTGCTGCACGGGGCGGTGCGGGAGGGCCTGGCCACCCTCCTCGAAGAGGCGCAGGCGGTGGGCCGAGGCCTGCCGCGCTTCGTGGAGCGGGAGTTTGCCCGCTATTTGGAGTGCGGGGTACTGGCCCATGGCTTCGCCCGGGTGCGCTGCGAGGGGTGCAAGGACGAGTTGCTGGTGGCCTTCAGCTGCAAGGGGCGGGGCCTGTGCCCCTCCTGCAACGCCAGGCGGGCGCACGTGACGGCGGCGCACCTTGTGGAGCGGGTGCTGCCTCATGCGCCCTACCGGCAGTGGACGCTCTCCTTCCCCTTCCGGGTGCGGTGGGTGCTGGCGAGGGACGCCCGCCTCTTCTCCGCGGTGCTGTCCATCTTCCTTCGGGCGCTGGCTGCCCTGCAGCGCAGGCGGGCGAGGAGGCTTGGGGTGAGGGGGGCGCAGGCGGGCGCCGTCACCTTCCTGCAGCGCTTCAGCAGCGCCCTTGCCCTCAACCCGCACATCCACTCGGTGGTGCCCGACGGCGTCTGGGTGGAGGAGGGGGAGGGAGCGCGCTTCGTGCCGCTGCCTCCCCCCACGCAAGAGGAGGTGGAGCGGCTGGTGGCGGTGGTTCGCCACCGGGTGCTGCGGCTGCTGGAGAGGCGGGGCGTGCTGCCGGCGGAGGGGCCCGAAAACGCCCTCGAGGCCCTGCAAGCCGCCAGCCTGCAGCAGCTGCTGCCGTGGGCCAAGGCGGAGGTGCGAGCGCCGCCGAGGAGTCGCCCTCGCTGCGCGCAACTGGAGGGCTTCTCCCTGCACGCCAACACCCACCTGCATGCCAATGACAGGGAGGGGCTGGAGAGGCTGTGCCGCTACGGGGCGAGAGGGGCCCTGGCGATGGAGAGGCTGACGAGGTTGGAGGATGGGCGCCTCTCCTACCGCATGAAGCGGCCGCTGCCGGACGGCACCAGGCACCTGGTGCTGCCGGTGGACGCCTTCCTGCGGCGGCTGGCCGCGCTGGTACCTCCGCCCGGCAGCAACCTTGTCCGCTTCCATGGCCTCTTTGCCCCGGGAGCGGCGCTGCGGCCCCGGGTGGTGCCCAAGTCCGAGGCGCCAGCGCCAATTTCAGCTGAGGCCCCTGCTGGCGCTGCGGAGGTGCAGAGCAAGCAGCGCGTTGCGCGGTTGGACTGGGCGACGCTACTGAAGCGCAGTTTCGACTTCGACGTCTTCACCTGTCCTGGCTGCGGCGGGCGCCGGAGGGTACTGGCGGTGCTCAAAGGCCCCGGCGTCAAGGAGGTGTTGAGGCACCTGGGGTTGCCCTCCGTCCCCTTGCCCCTGGCATCTGCACGGGGCCCTCCCCAAGGCGAGTGGCTGCACTGAAGGGCAGAGGCCCCCCGACACCTCGGTTTCAGCGGCACCGGCTGGGCCACACAGGCCGCCGGACAGGCAAGGAGTGCGCGCGCAGGCAGGTGGCGGGGGGCCGCGCACCCCTCGAGGGCCACGGCCCGCCTGCGTCCGAGGGAGCGCACAGAGCGGCTACCGGACGCCGAGGTGAAAGTGGCCGCCCATTCCGCCTATACGTATACGTATCAGGACCTGAACTTCTACTGGATTGAAAGGTTTAATCCCAGATGAACATTCTTTGTGGGGGACTCGCGATTCTTGGACTCTGCCTTCCGATTCCAGGACACACGGTTGCAAGTCTCATGGAGGCTGGGTGGTTGAATCAATCTGAAGAAGACGGATTCTGGGCTTCCGCCAGGATTTTTGGCTCAGATACCTATCGTCTCAGCGTTAACTCAACCGGTGATGAGCAGCTTCTGACACGAGTGTTTCTTCGAGAGAGGCAGGGGGCCGAGCCCGAAGCGTCGCAGGGGCCGTTGCAACGCGCTCTTGACGCCATGTGTCCCAAGGGCGGCGACCGGTGCCGCCATGAGAAGATTTCATTCTGGCGACTCAAATGCGGAACTGGATGGCTCTTGTATGCGCCCAGCCTTCACTCCTCGCGTGCGGAACTCGCGGAAATCTGTAAGGCGCCGCCGTACAGCGAATGAAGGCGCTTCCTGCAGCGCCGCACAAGCGCACCTGTTTTCCGCGCACGCGGCGCTGCTCCTCAGTGAAGTTGTACCGTTTTCGCGGAGTCCCACTCGCTGTGCGAAAAGGACCCCACGATGCCGAAGACACGTCCACCGTATGACCCGGAGTTCCGGCAGCGGATGGTAGAGCTGCACCGGGCTGGGTGGTCTGCGAAGAGCCTGGCTGCCGAGTTCGGCTGCACCGAGCAGAGCGTACGTAACTGGAGCAAGCAGGCGGGTAGCAGGTGCTGGGCGTCTCCGAGAGCGGCTACCACGCCTGGCGCACGCGCCTGCCCTCAAAGCGGGCGGTAGCCGACGCGGAGCTGACCGGACGTATCCGCGCCATCCATTCCAAGAGCCGCGAGACGTACGGGGCACCGCGCATCCACGCCGAGCTGGCCGCCGAGGGCGTCTGCGTGGGCCGCAAGCGCGTCGCTCGACTGATGCGAGCAGCCTGCCTTCAGGGGCGAGCCGACGAAAGGGGTGCACCACCACGGTGCGGGATGAGCGGGCGCGGCCGGCTCCAGACCTCGTGGACCGCGACTTCGAGGCGCCCGGGCCCGACCTGCTCTGGGTAGCCGATATCACCTATGTGCCCGCGTGGAGCGGCTTCCTCTACCTGGCCGTCGTGCTCCGTTGAGGCCCCTGCTGGCGCTGCGGAGGTGCAGAGCAAGCAGCGCGTTGCGCGGTTGGACTGGGCGACGCTACTGAAGCGCAGTTTCGACTTCGACGTCTTCACCTGTCCTGGCTGCGGCGGGCGCCGG
>NZ_JAAIYA010000022.1 GCF_010894405.1 Pyxidicoccus caerfyrddinensis | reverse complement strand
TCGACGTGGGCGTAGTGCCGGTTCTTCGTCTGGTACTCCACGTGCGCGGTGGAGATGGTGATACCGCGCTCACGCTCCTCCGGCGCCTTGTCGATCTGGTCGTACGCCATGAACGTGGCGCCGCCCGACTTCGCCAACACCTTGGTGATGGCGGCCGTCAGCGACGTCTTGCCGTGGTCCACGTGTCCGATCGTGCCGATGTTCACGTGGGGCTTGTTACGCTCGAACTTCTCCTTGGCCATGACCTCTCCTCGCGGGGCTGCCGGTCAGTGGACCCGGCGCGCGTCTCAATCTCGGAAAACAACTGCGAAGGTGCTGCGTCCTGCTCCAAACGTGCCGCAACGTCAACTGAAATCGCCCGGCGAGCACTCCGCCAGACGTACCGCGGTCACCGGTTGAGCGCCGTCTTCGGCGCGGGCGCGTAGTGACTGAACTGCATGGTGTACGTCGCCCTTCCCTGGCTGCGGCTGCGCAGGTCGGTCGAGTAGCCAAACATGGCGGCCAGGGGCACCTGTGCCTGGATGGCCTGCACCCGACCGGGCCGGGGCACCATCCCCAGCACCTTCCCGCGGCGGCCGTTCAGGTCGCCGATGACGTCGCCCATGAAGTCCTCGGGCGTGACGATCTCGCAGCTCATGATGGGCTCGAGCAGCACGGGCGTCGCGTTGCGCACGGCGTCCCGGAAGGCCAGGGAGCCGGCGATCTTGAAGGCCATCTCGCTGGAGTCCACGTCGTGCATGGAGCCGTCGTAGGCCTCCACCTTGACGTCGACCATGGGGTAGCCCGCCACCGGTCCGTTCTGCATGGACTCGGCGACGCCGTCCCGCACCGCGTCCACGAACTCCTTCGTCACCGCGCCGCCCGTCACCTTGTTCTCGAAGGCGAAGCCCTTGCCCGGCTCATTGGGCATGACGCGCAGCCAGATGTGGCCGTACTGGCCGCGGCCGCCCGTCTGGCGGATGTACTTCCCTTCCGCCTGCGTCTGGGTGGTGATGGTCTCCCGGTACGCCACCTGCGGCTTGCCGATGTTCGCGTCGACCTTGAACTCGCGCAGGAGCCGGTCGACGATGATTTCCAGGTGCAGCTCGCCCATGCCGGCGATGATGGTCTGCCCCGTCTCCTCGTTCGTCTTCACGCGGAAGGACGGGTCCTCCATCGCCAGTCGCTGCAGCGACTGGATGATCTTGTCCTGGTCCGCCGTCGACTTCGGCTCGATGGCGATGTCGATGACCGGCTCGGGGAACTCCATCCGCTCCAGGATGATGGGCTGCTTGTCGTCGCAGAGCGTGTCGCCGGTGCTGGCCAGCTTCAGGCCCACCACCGCGCAGATGTCGCCGGCGAAGCACTCGGTGAGCTCGTCCTTCTTGTCCGCGCGCATCTGCACCAGGCGGCTGACGCGCTCGCGCTTGCCCTTCACCGAGTTCCACACCGCCGTGCCCGCCTCGAGCCGTCCCGAGTAGACGCGCAAGAACGTCAGCGTCTGCGACTGGAACGCGGGGTCGTTCATGATCTTGAACGCCAGCGCGCTGAAGGGCGCGTCGTCCTTCGTCTCGCGGATGGCGTCGTCGCCCTTGGGCGTCTTGCCATGGATGGGCGGGACGTCGAGCGGGCTGGGCAGGTAGTCCACCACCGCGTCCAGCAGCGGCTGCACGCCCTTGTGGCGGAACGCCGAGCCGCAGAACACGGGGAACAGCTTCAGCCCCACGCAGCCCTTGCGGATGGCGCCGCGAATCTCGTCCTCGGTCAGCTCCTGGCCCTCGAGGAACTTCTCCGTCAGCGCGTCGTCCTGCTCGGCCGCGGCCTCGAGCAGCTCTCCGCGGGCCGCCTCGGCGGCCTCGCGGAACTCCTCGGGGATGTCCACCTCGTCGTAGCGGCTGCCCTGCTCCGAGTCGTGGAACACCAGCGCCTTCATCTTGATGAGGTCGATGACGCCGCGGAGCTTGTCCTCGGTGCCCAGCGGCAGCTGCATGCGCACCGCGCGCGCGCCGAGCTTGTCCTTGATGGTGCCCACGGACATCTCGAAGTCCGCGCCCACCCGGTCCATCTTGTTGATGAAGCAGATGCGGGGGACCTTGTACTTGTCCGCCTGGCGCCACACCGTCTCGGACTGCGGCTCCACGCCATTCACGCCGTCGAACACGGCGACGGCGCCGTCGAGCACGCGCAGCGAGCGCTCCACCTCGATGGTGAAGTCCACGTGTCCCGGCGTGTCGATGATGTTGACGCGGTAGCGCTGATCGTTGCGCGTCCAGAAGGCCGTAATCGCGGCGGACGTAATGGTGATGCCGCGCTCGCGCTCCTGCACCATCCAGTCGGTGGTGGTGGTCCCCTCGTGCACCTCGCCCATCCGGTGGATGGCGCCTGTGTAGAAGAGGATCCGCTCGGTGGTCGTCGTCTTGCCGGCATCGATGTGCGCCATGATGCCGATGTTGCGGTAGCGCTCGAGGGGATGCTCACGGGCCATGACTCAATACCTCTCCAAAAAGCGGGACGGGCCTCCACGCCGCGTCACCCACCGACCGGACGATTTCAGAGAACCTGCGCCATCTAACAAAACCGCCCGGATGCAGCATCTGCATCCGGGCGGCAACCGCGAAGCCTCGAGGGCCTACCAGCGGTAGTGAGCGAAGGCCTTGTTGGCCTCGGCCATCTTGTGCGTGTCTTCACGCTTCTTCACCGCGTTGCCGCGGTTGTTGGCGGCGTCCATGATCTCGCCGGCCAGCTTCTCCTGCATGGTCTTCTCGCCACGCGCCTTGGCGTAGCTGATGATCCACCGCATGCCGAGGGCGACGCGGCGATCCTGACGGACCTCGACGGGCACCTGGTAGGTGGCGCCACCGACGCGGCGGCTCTTCACCTCGAGCACCGGCTTGACGTTGTCGAGGGCCTTCTTGAACGTCTTGAGGGGGTCTTCCTTCGCGCGCTCTTCGATGAGGGCAAAGGCGCCGTAGCACACGCCCTCGGCGATGGACTTCTTCCCCTTCCGCATCAGGTCGTTGACGAACTTGGTGACCAGGCGGTCCTGGAACTTCGGATCCGGCAGAATCTTGCGCTTGGCGACTACGCGACGACGAGGCATCTCTTCTCTCTTCCCTTACGCCCCACTCCCACTTGGAGAGCAATCACAACGGGGCTTCATGAGCTGCTGGAGGAACTGCCAGGGACGCTCCCCAGGGTGTGGGGCAAGACGTCCGGAAACACTGCGCGACGAAGGTGGTCCGCGTGACGAGCGATCAGCTCGGACGCTTGGCTCCGTACTTGGAGCGGCTCTGCTTGCGACCCGCGACGCCCACGGAGTCCAGCGTTCCACGGATGATGTGGTAGCGGACGCCCGGGAGGTCCTTCACACGGCCACCGCGGATCATGACCACCGAGTGCTCCTGGAGGTTGTGACCCACGCCGGGGATGTAGGACGTGACCTCGATCCCGTTGGTCAGACGAACACGGGCCACCTTGCGGAGGGCCGAGTTCGGCTTCTTCGGGGTCGTGGTGTACACGCGCGTGCAGACGCCACGCTTCTGGGGGGACTCCTTGAGGGCCGGGCTCTTGCCCTTGACGACGAGCTTCTCGCGGCCCTTGCGAACCAGCTGGCTGATGGTCGGCAACTGATACCTCTTCTTCGGGGTTGGCCACCGCCAGACACACCAGGCGGCGCATATCTACCTACAGGACTACGGAAAGGGCCGCGAGTATAGGGAGGGACCCCTCCGTGTCAAGCACGGCCTGGACCCTGCCTATGAACCGGCAAGGCCCCGGAGGTCCATTCCCCAACGCCCGGAGCGCCAGAGCACCGCAGGTATACGGCGGGGCGGTCGTCTACTCCGCGTGCGGCTAGAAGTCGAGGACCATGACGATGGCGTCCTCGCCCTCGTCCACGTAGTAGTTCGGCCGGATGCCCACCGGGCGGAAGCCGAGCGACTTGTAGAGCTGGAGCGCGCCCTCGTTGCTGCGGCGCACCTCCAGCGTGGCCAGGGTGCAGCGCCGGTTCTTTCCCCGGGCGAGCACCTCGTCCATGACGGCCCGGGCCACCCCGCGCCGCCGGTGCTCCGGGGCGGTGGCCACGTTGAGCACGTGCACCTCGTCGTGGACGATCCAGAAGATGGCCAGCCCCAGCAGCAGCGGGCCGCCCTCCTTCAGTTCCTCCTCCACGAGGAGGATGGTGGACCACTCGTGCTGCAGCTCGCGCTGGAGCAGTTCCGGGGACCAGGGGTTCCTGAAGGCCTGCTTCTCCAGCGCCATCACCGCGGGCATGTCCGCCACCGTCATCTGCCGGATGACGAAGTCGGGCTTCCCGTGCGGCACGGAGTCTTCGCGCATCCGCCTCATCGCCGCGCCTCCCGCGCGAAGGGGGCCACCCGGCGCACCTGCGCCGAGGCCCGGACCTGGGTCAGCTCCTCCGCCGCCAGTACCCCGTACCGCTCTCGCACCAGCTTCTCCCGGATGGCCGCGCGCACCGCCTCGTAGTCCGAGGGGTACTCAGCCGCGTGCTGCTCGAAGTAGCGGCGGACCTCCGTCTCTCCCACCTGCGCGCGCAGGCGGATGCGGCTGTCCAGGATGCGCTCCGCCCGGAGCCCCCGGGCCAGGACGCCCTCCAGCGCGTTCTGATCCATGTCGTGTCGCGTGAGGAACCGGTGCAGCGCGGCCTCCCCGCCCACGCGAGCCTGGAACGCGGCCAGCCGCGCCTGGACCTCGGCCGGCTCGGCGGGGAACGCCTGGAGCCGGTCCGCGTTCAGCACCTGGAGCCGCTGGTTGATGATGAGCTCCAGGGCCCCTCGGAGCGTGTCCTCGTCGAGCGGGGCCTCCAGGGCCTGTACGCCCCCTCGCTGGACGAGCGCCACCCGGGCCTCGAAGCGCAGCTCGCTCAGGGTGAGCACCTGGCCCTCGATGATGGCCACCACCCGGTCGATGACGCGGGAGTCGGCTTCTGGCGCGGATGCGGTCCGGGCGTCCGGGGCTGGCGGGGGCGCGGCCCGGGCCCCCGCGACGGGCACGAACAGGAGCCAGACCACCAGCCACAGGGTTCCCGCTCCAGCCTGGCGCGGCGCTTCCATGGCCTCCCTCATCTTCCGGCGACTTTATACATCTCCCGCCAACCGGGCACTCCAAGCTGGCGCGCTCCCACCGGCTGGTTACGTTCAATCAGGTACATCACGGCGGGAACAAATGGCGGACGACTATTACCAGATTCTCGGTGTGGACCGGGGGGCCTCGGCGGAGGACGTCAAGAAGGCGTACCGCAAGCTCGCGCGCAAGTACCACCCGGACGTCAATCCGGGGAACAAGGCCTCCGAGGAGAAGTTCAAGCAGGTCAGCTCCGCCTTCGAGGTGCTGTCGGACGCGAAGAAGCGCAAGCTCTACGACGAGTTCGGCCCCGACGCGGAGAAGATTGGCTTCGATGAGAAGAAGGCGGAGGCCTACCGCGCCTACAAGTCCGCGGCCGCGAGCGGCGGCGGTGCGGGCGGCATGCCCTTCGGCGCCGAGGGCTTCGACCTGGGCGACCTCTTCAGCGACCTCTTTGGCGGCCGGGGCGGCGGCGGTGGCGCGGGCGGCTTCGACGCGGCCGACATGTTCGGCCGGCGCAGGGCTTCAGGCCCGGAGCGCGGCGAGGACCTGACGGCCCGCGTGCAGCTCACCCTGAACGAGGCCGTCGCCGGCACGGAGCGCACCCTCTCCATCTCCCGGCCCGGGCGCTGCTCGGCGTGCAGCGGCCGGGGCGACTCGGGGCGCATGGGCACCTGCCCCACCTGCAACGGCACCGGCCGGCCCCGGCGGGCGGGCCTCTTCGGCGGCAGCGGCGTGTGCCCCAACTGCCAGGGCACCGGGCGGGCGATGGAGCCCTGTCCCCAGTGTGGCGGCTCGGGCATCAAGGAGGAGACCACCCGGCTGACGGTGAAGATACCGGCCGGGGTGCAGACGGGCTCCAAGGTGCGGCTGTCCGGCCAGGGCGCCGCCGGCCCCCGGGGCGGCCCGCCGGGCGACCTCTACATCGAGACCGAGGTCGCCGAGCACCCGCTGGTGCGCCGCGAGGGCGACGACCTGCACATCGACCTGCCAGTCACCGTGCCGGAGGCGATTCTGGGCGCGGACGTGCGCGTGCCCACCTTCCAGGGGGAGGTGACGGTGAAGGTGCCCGCGGGCTCCCAGTCCGGACGGCGCATGCGCCTGAAGGGCCGCGGGGTGCCCTCCCTCAAGGGCGGGGCGCCTGGAGACTTCTACCTGCACCTCCAGGTCAAGGTGCCCGAGGACGCCAGCGCCGAGGCGCGTGCCGCCGCCGAGACACTTTCCCGCGCCTATCGCGACGATGTCCGCCGCGAGCTGACGCTCTGACCCTCTTGTCTCTTGTCCCAGGCGCCGCCTCGGCATAGACGGCACCTCCTACTTTCACGCTGTCGCAGGAAACGGAGCACACGCGCACATGGGCCTCTTAGACATCTTCACGGGCGGCTCGGGCCCCGACAAAGCCCTCAAGCTCAAGTCCAAGGTGACCCAGAAGTACGGGGACCCGGCGACACGGCAGAAGGCCATCGAGCAGCTGGGGGACATGAAGTTCCCCGAGGCTGTCAGCGTGCTGCTCAGCCGCTTCACCATCACCGTGGACCCGCTCACCACGGACGCCGACGAGAAGGAGCGCACGTTCGACCTCGTCAAGAGCTTCGGCAAGGACGCCGTGCCGCCCATCACCGAGTTCCTCGGCAAGAACGAGGCGGCCACCTCGTGGGCGCTGCGGCTGCTGGGTGAGCTCCTCACGGAGGACGAGGTGCTCGGCGCCTGCGTGGAGGCGCTCCGCCACCTGTCCGCGCACTACACGAAGAACCCCGAGAAGAAGGTCGTCCTCCTCCACCACGTCACGGGCAAGGCGGACCCTCGCATCGCCCCGGTGGTGCTGCCCTTCCTCGAGGACATGTCGGACGACGTGAAGATCGCCGCACTCAAGGCGCTCGGCTCCTTCAAGTACGAGCCGGCTCGCGAGCCCATGCTGAAGCTCCTCACCGCCGACGAGACGGCCCGCCGGGTGCAGACCTCCGCCCTGGCCGCGCTGGCCGAAGGCGGCTTCTCCGTGGACGGCTACCAGACGAAGGTGCAGCCGCTCCTGGTGGAGCCGTACGCCCTGGGTCAGGACGGCCGCATCCAGCGCCGGGCCTGAGGTCCGGGCTGTCGGGCAGACGACACGGCCACTGTCCTCCGGAAGGCCCTGCGAGTCAGGGCCGTTCCCTCGCGCGCGGAACATGGAGCAGGATCCTCACGTGCGCTCGAAGAAGAAGGGGCCGCTGGCCGAAGTCGTACCGCTGCGTCCCATTGCGAAGACTGTCAAGAAGCCCACCCGGCGGACGGTGAAGCCTGCCCCCCCGGTGGATGCCGATGTCGCCAACCGTGCCCTGCTGGAGATGGCGCGGCACCTGACCGACAACGCGGGGCCCACGGAGGCCCTGCGCTCCCACCTGCAAACCATCCACGCGCTGCTGAAGCCGAAGGTCTGCTACGTGGCCCGCCACTTCCCCTCCCGTGAGCAGCTCCACGTGGAGCACGTGCGCGGCCGCTACGACGACCGCGTCACCGCCGCCGTCCCGGGCGAGGGCGTCGTGGGGCGCGCCTTCGCCACGAAGACGCTGCTGCGCGAGGGCGACACCGTGGCCGTCCCGCTCGAGAGTCCCCAGGGCGTCACCGGCGTGCTGGTGGTGCTCGGGGCCCGGCGCGAGCCGTCCGACACGCTGCTGGAGTCGCTGGCCGCGCAGCTCACCGCGGCCTACGAGGTGGCGCGCCTGCGCGATGACAGCGCCCGCCGCAACAAGGACCTCCAGACGGCCATCGCCGGCCTCAAGAGCCTGGAGCAGAACCGCGAGGAGCTGCTCGGCAATGTCTCGCACGACTTGAAGAACCCGCTCACCACCATCAAGTCCTACCTGGCGATGATGGGGCGCGAGAAGCTGGGGCCCCTGACGGACTCCCAGCGCCGCGCGGTGCAGATCTGCGACCGGAACTCGGACCGCATGCTGCGCATGGTGAATGACCTGCTGCTCATGTCCCGGCTCCAGTCCGGAAAGATGCAGCTCAACCAGCGCCCCTTCGGCCTCAAGTCCGTGGCCGAAGAGGTGGTGCGCGCGCTGGGCGCCCTCGCGGAGCACTGCAAGGTGCGCGTCGTGATTCCGCCCTGCCCCGAGGTCTTCGTCCGTGGAGACCGCGAGCGCATCGCCGAGGCCATCCACAACCTCGTGGAGAACGGCATCCACCACAGCGAGGCGGACGACACCGTCGAGGTGCGCGTGTCCGCCGAGGACGGGCTGGCCACCTTCACCGTCAAGGACAGCGGCCCCGGCATGTCCGCCGAGGCGCTGGAGCACGTCTTCGACGCCTTCTACCGCGCGCAGCCGGGCATGCCCCGTCCTCCTGGCGCGGGCCTGGGCCTGCCGCTGGTGGGCAAGATTGTCGCCCTGCACGGCGGACGCATGGATGCCTCCAGCGTGCTCGGCGAGGGGAGCACCTTCCAGATGGTGCTGCCGATGTTCGCCGGGGCCGTCAGCACGCCGGAGATGAACCAGGCGGCGCCCAAGTCCGGCGGCATCCTCCTCGTCGAGGACGACGCCGACTGCCGCGAGGTCCTCCAGCAGGTGCTGGAGCAGGAGGGCTACCGGGTGATGGCCACCTCGGGGGCCTCGGAGGCGCGCTCCATCCTGTCCCACATCCGCCCGGCCATGGTGCTGCTCGACTTGCGGCTGAGCGAGGAGGACGGCCAGTCGGTGCTGCGCTTCATCCGGGGCAACGAGTCGCTGGCCGACATCGTCGTGTACATCATCTCGGGAGCCAGCGAGGTGGCGTCCCTCACCTCGGGCCAGGGGCTGGAGCGCATCGACGGCTTCTTCGAAAAGCCCCTGCAGCTGCCCAAGCTGCTGGACACGGTGTCCGCGGTGGTGCGGCCCAGCCGTCGGGCACCAGCCGTACCCTGAGTGACGGAATGAGCCTGGGCGCGAACAAGAGGTGGCCGGAAGGCCTCTCGGTTTGTCTAGTATCGCCGCGTTCCCATGAGCTCCTCCGTCTACTCCCGATACCGCGCCGCATTCGCCCAGGGCCTCGCCACGGCCCTGGGTGTGCCGGCGTCCGAGATTGAAGCGCAGATCAAGCCCGCCGAGCCCGCGCACGGTGACTTGAGCTTCGCCACCTTCCCCCTCGCCAAGGCGCAGAAGAAGGCGCCCCCCGCCATCGCCGCCGGGCTCGCCCAGTCGCTCAGCGTGCCAGGGCTCGAAATCAAGGCGGTGGGCCCGTACGTCAACGCGCGCTTCGCTCCCCTCCCCTTCACGGCCGAGGTCATCGACGCGGCGCGCTCGGCGGGGCTGGCCTACGGCGGTGACGCGGACGCGGGGCGCGGGAAGACGGTGGCCATCGACTACTCGTCGCCCAACATCGCCAAGCCCATCGGCTTCCACCACATCCGCACCACGTTCCTCGGCCACTGCATCGCCAACATCTACCGGGCGCTGGGCTGGAAGGTGGAAGGCATCAACTACCTGGGCGACTGGGGCAAGCAGTTCGGCCTCGTCGCGGTGGGCTTCCAGGAGTACGGCGACCCGGCCCGCATCGACGACATGGCGCACCTCGTGGAGGTGTACGTCCGGGCCAACAAGCGCGCCGAGGCGGAGCCCGAGTTCGACGAGAAGGCCCGCGAGTTCTTCCGGCGCATGGAGGCCGGCGACGCCGAGGCGCTCAAGCTCTGGAACCAGTTCCGCGAGACGAGCATCAAGGGCTTCAAGCAGATCTACGCGCGGATGGGCATCGAGTTCGAGCACATCGAGGGCGAGAGCCGCTACCAGGGGAAGATGGACGCGGTCATCGAGCAGATCGCGAAGAAGCCCGGCGTGAAGGAGTCGCAGGGTGCGCTCATCGTGGACCTGCCCTACGCCGACAACGAACCGCCCATCCTGCTGAAGAAGAACGACGGCAGCACGCTGTACGCCACGCGTGACCTGGCGGCGGCACAGGACAGGTACGAGCGCTTCCACTTCGACAAGTCGCTCTACGTCGTCGCGCAGGACCAGGCGCTGCACTTCCGCCAGGTGTTCCGCACGCTCAACGAGATGGGGCAGCCTTGGGCGGACCGCGTCGTGCACGTGGCCTTCGGCCGCATCCACGGCATGAGCACGCGCAAGGGCCAGGTGGTGCAGCTCAGCGAGGTGCTCGACGAGGCGAAGGAGCGCGCCTCCGCGAAGGTGAAGGAGAACATCGAGGCCGGCCGCATCCACACGGGCGACGCGGACCAGCTCTCCGAGCAGATCGGCCTGGGCGCCATCGCCTTCGGCGACCTCAAGCACAAGCGCGCCAGCGACTACACCTTCGACTGGGACGAGGTGCTCAGCTTCGAGGGCCACACGGGCCCCTATCTCCAGTACGCCCACGCGCGCACCGTCAGCGTGCTGCGCAAGGGGGGCGGCGCGCCCGCGAGCTACGACGCGGCCCTGCTGACGCTGCCCGAGGAGCAGGCGCTGCTGCGCGAAATCATGCGCCTGCCCGAGGTGGTGACCGACGCGGCCGAGCAGTACGAGCCGAGCCTGGTGGCGCGCCTGCTGCTGGACGTGGCCGCGGCCTTCAGCCGCTACTTCACCGCGGGCAACCAGGACCGCGAGAAGCGCATTCTCGTAGAGGACAATGATGCACTTCGCGCGGCGCGACTGGCCCTGACGGACGCGACCCGGGTTACGCTGGCGGCGGGCCTGACGCTGCTGGGCATTCCGACGCCGGACAACATGTAGCCGGGGGGCTACCGTGGACACCGTGCTGACTCAGACTGGGAATCAGGGTGAGGCCTCGCTGAAGGAAGAGTTCGGCCCCATGGGCCGGGCGCTGGGAGCCCGTTATCTGGACGGGGTCCACTTCTCCGCGGAGACCGAGGACGAGCTGCGCTCCCTCCACGCGAAGGGCTTCGTGGTGCACGTCATGCGCTCCACGGCGTGGGTGAACTTCCTCTACCTGACCTGGGCCATGGTCCGCCGGGCGCTGCCGCCCGTGCGGGCCGTCTGCAACCTGCGCCCGTGGTTCACCCGCCCCTGGCGGCAGACGAAGCACCAGGGCGACTACGCGCAGCGGTTCGAGTACGCACGGCAGACGGGCGGCAGCGGGCTCGTCTTCCTGCGCCGCACTGCGCTGCTGGCCCCCTCCGGGAAGGAGACGCGCGAGGACCCCTTCCCCTTCCTGGTGGCCATGGCGCGCCAGTCTGACCGGCCGGTGTACCTGGTGCCGGAGTTGTTCATCTGGGAGAAGCGCACCGCGCGCCTCAAGCCCAACTGGGTGGACATCGTGTTCGGGAGCCCGGAGGCACCGGGCTTCCTGCACTCGATGCTCGCCTTCTTCCGCAACTACAAGCGCGCGCAGTTCCGCGTGGGCGAGCCCATCGACCTGCGGCGCTTCGTGGAGGAGAACCCGAAGGACTCGGACGAGGTGCTGGCGCGCAAGGTGCGCAGCACGCTGCACGTCCACCTGGCCCGCGAGACGCGCGCCGTGTTCGGCCCGCCGGTGAAGCCCGCCGCCCGGGTCATCGACGAGACGCTGCGCGACAGGGCGCTGCGCAAGGTGCTGGACGAGCACGCGGCCTCGACGAACCGCAAGCAGGAGAGCGTGCTGCGCGAGGCCCGGCGCAACCTGGAGGCCATCGCCGCTCGGCCCAGCCCAACCACGCTGGCCTTCATCGCGCCCGTGCTGGAGTGGGTGTTCAACCGCATCTACGACGGCATCGAGGTGGACGAGGCGGGCCTGCACCGCGCACTCAAGGCCGCAGGCAAGGCACCGCTCGTGCTATGCCCCAGCCACAAGAGCCACGTCGACTACCTGGTGATGAGCTGGATTCTGTGGAGCCGCGGCTACACGGTGCCGCTGGTGGCCGCGGGCGCCAACCTCTCCTTCTGGCCGCTGGGCTCCATCTTCCGCCGCTGCGGCGCGTTCTTCCTGCGGCGCTCGTTCAAGGACGACAAGGTCTACTCGGCGGCCTTCAAGGCGTACGTCCGCAAGCTGGTGCATGACGGCACCCACCAGGAGTTCTTCCCCGAGGGCGGGCGCTCGCGCACGGGCAAGCTGCTGACCCCCAAGCTGGGCATGTTCACCTGGCAGGTGGAGTCCGTGCTCGAGGGCGCGCGCAACGACCTCATGTTCGTGCCGGTGGCCATCGACTACGAGAAGGTCGTGGAGTCCGGCAGCTACTCTAAGGAGCTGGCCGGCGGGGAGAAGAAGCCAGAGGACCTGAAGGCGCTGCTGAGCACGCCCAAGGTGCTGGCGGCGCGCTACGGGCGCATCCACCTGAGCTTCGACGAGCCCATCTCCCTGCAGGAGTTCATGCAGGCTCGCGGGCTCAACCCCGAAGAGCCGGTGACGGACGAGCAGAAGAAGAGCCTGGTGCGCGCGCTGGGCAACCGCGTGATGTACGGCATCAGCAAGGTGTCCACCGTCACGCCGCACGCACTGGTGAGCACGTCCCTGCTGGCGCACCGCCGGCGCGGCCTCACGCAGCGCGAGCTGGCGGACCGCATCAGCGTCCTGCGCCGCATCGCCCTGGAGGACGGCTCGCCGCTGTCCGTGGAGCTGCGCAACGCCCCGAGCAACCCCGAGACGATGGGCCCCATCCAGGACGCCATGCGCACCTTCATCTCCGACGAGATGGTGCGTACGCAGGAGGCGCGCGGCGAGGTCATCTACCAGGTGGAGGACGCCCGCCGCCCGGAGATGTCCTTCTACAAGAACACGCTGATGAACCTGATGGCCGCGCGCAGCCTCGTGGCCAACGCGCTGCTCGCCAGCGGCTCACCCGCGCCGTACGACTCGGTGAAGAACCGGGCGCTGTTCCTGTCGCGCCTCTTCAAGGTCGAGTTCATCTACCGGGTGGGCCTCACCTTCGACACCATCTTCGCGGAGACGGTGGAGCGGCTCGTGCGCATGGGCCTGGTGATGCACGAGGGTGGCACGCTGACGCTCGCTCCCGAGCCCCACGCGCGCCCGGAGCTGGAGTTCCTGGCGGACCTGCTGCGCGACTACCTGGAGGCGTACCTGCTGGCGGCGATGACGCTGGAGGACGTGGCCACGGGTGTGGCGCAGGACCGCAAGGCCTTCATCAAGCTCGCGCTCGAGACGGGCCGCGCGGAGTACCACGCGGGCCGCATCACCGCCGCCGAGTCTCTCGCCAAGGTCACCCTGGAGAACGCGGTGGCCTATCTGCTCGACCAGAAGTACCTCGTCGAGAAGGACAAGAAGCTCGAGGTGGCCACCACCGAGCAGGGTGAACGCAACCGGAAGCAGCTCGCCGACGACATCCGCGAGTACCTCAAGCGGGCATGAGTGTGCCGCCGCGGTCCCTCCTTCCCGGGGTGCTCTGCTCCGCGGCCCTGCTGTTCTCCTGCCGGAGCACGCCGCCGACGGCTCCAGACGCGCGTGCGCACGCCTGCGGCTCGTCCATCTCCGACGTGGCGTGGATGGCGGGCGACTGGCAGGGCCCGTCAGGTGCGGGAACGGTCGATGAGCATTGGACCCAGGCGTCGGGGGATTCCATGCTCGGGATGAGCCGCCTCGTGTCGCAGGGCAGGACGGTGTTCTTCGAGTACCTGCGCATCGAGGCGCGGCCGGACGGGCTCTATTACATCGCCCATCCGAAGGCCCGCCCGGGCGTCGAGTTCAAGCTCGTGCGCTGCTCGGAGGGGGAAGCCCTCTTCGAGAACCCCGAGCATGACCACCCGAAGCGCATCCTCTACCGGCGCGAGTCGGCGGACAGGCTCACCGCGCGCATCGAGGGTGACGAAGCTGGCAAGGCCGTGGCGGAGGACTTCCTCTACACGCGGATGTAGCTCACGGCCCGGTGGTGGTGCGGAAGGCCACGCGCACCTCGCCGGTCAGCGGGTTGCCCTCCAGGTCCGTGAGGCTGTCTCGCAGCACCAGTGTGTAGGCCGTGGCCGGCTGGAGCGGGCTGCCCTCCGCCGCCGTGGCCTCCACCATGTACGGCCGGTCTCCCCGCTCCACGTCCGCGTCCACGTCGGACACGGCTGGCGCGGCCACGGTGAGCGCCACCTCGTCCCGGCCCGCGAAGACGGCGATGCCCGGGCGCAGGGAGCGCGGGTCCATCGTCTCCGAGAAGGTGATGCGCAGCGTCCCGCCCGGCGCCACCGTGCCTCCCGCGATGGGCGTCGTGGACAGCACCTCTGGCGGGTCCGTGTCGCGGAGTGAGTAGATGGGGTCTCCGGGCTCCAGGCAGGCAGGGAGTCCGGTGAGCACCGGCACGGCCAGCGCCGCGAGCATGAAGCGACGGAGGCGCCCTTCCCGCCCGGAGCCCGCCGTCAGGGCGGTGCCGCCGCGCTCCAGGGCCGGCGCTTCGCTCGTGAGCCGCCGCCGCATCACCGGCACCCCTTCTCCGCCAGACTCTCCGGCGTGTGGCACTTGAGGCAGGCCCTGTCGTTGGCCCCCGCCAGCCGCTTGCAGGCCTGTGCGAAGCCCGCCGGGTGCGGGTTCACCTGCCGGCGCGTGGACAGCGACGAGTGACAGCTCGTGCACGACTCCTCGCGGTGGCAGGAGATGCAGCTCCCGATGTCCCTCGACGCGGCGATACCGTGGTGCTGCGGCCCGATGATTTCCACCCACGCCTGGTAGTCCGGGTGCACCTTCAGGTTGCGCGGCCGCAGCGAGGCATCCGCGTCCATGCCCACGCCCGTGCGCTCGTGGCACGCGACGCAGAAGGACTGGGCACGGTGGCAGCTCTCGCAGCGGGTCGTGCCCGCGCGCGCCTGCACCGGATGCAGCGTGATGAAATCATTGGGGTGCACGGACAGCGGCTTCTGCATGCCGTCATGGCACGTCTGGCAGTAGCTCTCGCTGTGGCACTGCTGGCACGTCAGCCGGTCCACCGTCGCGCGGGGGCCGTGGTTGAACTCGTAGCGCGGCCCGTGGTCCAGCCCCAGCGGGTTGCCCTGCATGGGACGCAGCAGCCCCGAGTCGAATGTGAGCCTCAACCGTCCAGACGCCTCCGTCGGGTGGCAGCTCTTGCACGTGTTGGAGGCCACGTTGCCGTCATGACACGTGAAGCACGTCGCCATCTTCGGCAGTTGCTGCCGCGTGGCGAGCTGCACGTCCTTCATCTCGCCGTGGCACACTGTGCAGTCCACCTTCTTCTCCACGTGCTGCTGGTGGCTGAAGCGCAGGTTGGCGGGCGGCACCAGCAGCTTCGCGGGCTCCATGCGCACCGTGGGGTCGAAGCCCGGGTGACACGTCGTGCACGAGGACGGCGGGTCCGTGGGCTTGCCCTTCCTCGCCGCGTCGATGTCGTGGCACGTCTCGCACTCCTCGTGCCCGGGGAGGTTGCGGTCCTTCGGGGACTGGCTGGTGCGCGCGGCGTCGTGGCAGGTGACGCACTCGGCGCCGGCCTCCAGGTGCTGCGCATGGTCGAAGCGCAGCGGCATGTGCTGCGCGGGGTACACGGCCAGGCTGCGCTCGCGGCCCGTGGCGGCCCAGGCCACGCCAGCGCCCACCAGCAGCGACAGCGCGGCCAGCCCCAGCAGCACGGTGCGGTTCGGACGGTGCGGCATCTACAGGCTCGCCTTCAGGTCGAAGAGCAGGAAGCCCTTCGTGTCCGAGTCGGTGAAGGAATTGATGTTCTGCTCCAGCACCAGCGACAGCCGCGCCGCGCGGGACAGCGGCCGGCTGGCCCATACCTGCGCGCCGTAGAAGTTGCCGCCCAGCCTCGGGTTGAAGCTGTCGAAGATGCGCGCGAAGGACAGCCGCCCGTCCAGCGTGAGGCCGTCACGGCCGAAGCTGTAGCCACCCGTCAGGTCCGCCCAGAGCTGGTCCCCACCGAAGCCCGTGCGGTACGTCACGTCCAGCGCCGAGCGGAAGTCGCCCTTGCGCAGCGCCGCACCGACCGCTCCGCCCACGCTGCGCGACTCCGGCGCGCCCTCTCCGTCCACCTGCGACGCGAGCCCCAGCGCCGGGTTGAGGTCCTCGTGGTACACGCTGCCGATTCCCTGCACGTAGTAGCGCAGCGCGCCCACGGGGAGGAAGTCCACGCGCAGCCGCGCCTCATCCCTTGGCGCCCACGCGAAGTAGTACCAGATGGAGTCCGCGGACAGCACCGGCGATAGCCGCATCGCCTCCGCGCTCACCGCGAAGCGCGTCTTGTCCCACCGCGCCTGCACCCGCACCTGCGCCGGCTTGCGCTGCAACAGGTCGTAGTCCACGCCGGCCACCGCGCTCACGCCCAGCCCGTGCACGTAGCGCATTTCCAGCGTGGCGCGCTCCAGGTCCGTCTTCCCCTCCACCATCGCCTTCCGGTAGCCCGCCGCCGCGTGGAAGCCGCCCAGGTCCTCCAGCAGCAGCTTCGCCCCGAACAGCGGCTCCAGCGCGTCCAGCGTCGCGTCACCCTCCCGCGTGCCGTCGAGCTGATACACCGACGAGCCGAGGACGCTCGCGCCCTTCACCCACAGCCCGCCGAAGGCCTCCGCGCCCAGCCCCAGCCGGCTCACGTACCGCATGCGCAGCCCGTCGAACGCGAGGATGTCCGTCACGTCCGCGTAGAGCTGCCGCCCCAGCCGGCCCTCGAAGCCGCCCTTCGCGTAGCGCACGTAGGCGTGGAGCAGCTCCGCGTCCTCGGACTTGAGCCCGTCCACCAACGCCGCCTCGCCGCGCGGCAGGCCGAAGTCCGCCCACACGCGCAGGTTGGACTCGAAGCCCATGTCCTGGCCGGTGACGAGCTCGAAGGCGTTGAGGCCCAGGTACTGGACGATGCGCCGGCGCGGCAGCAGCACCGGGTCCTCCGGCGTGGTGCCGCGCCACGCGCGAATCTGGTACGCCTGCGCCTCGGTGCGCGCCTCCACCTGGAACGCCGCCGCGTGCGACGTCGCCGCTCCCAGGCCGAGCCACAGGGTGCCCAGGGCCCCCAGGGTCCGTGAGCACCTGCACCACGTCCGCCGCGCTGTTCGAGCCAGGATGAAGGACGTCAACGTCCGGACAGTATAGGAAGCCGCAGTGCGGGCAGTCCGGCTTTTCGCAGCAAGGAGACGAAACGGTGGAAGATTCTGCTCCCAGCGACTCACAGCCTCCGCAGCCGCCCGAGCCTCCGGCGCCGCCGCAGGCCCGGACGAGCCCGCGCACGATGGCGGTGGCGGGCACCGCGCTCGCGCTGGCGCTCTTCCTCACCGTGGGCGGCTTCGTGCAGTTCATCAACCCGGCCTTCGGCATCTGGTTCACCGAGCTGTTCGTCTTCCTCGGCCTGGGCTGGATGATGCTGCGCTTCAACGGCTGGCGGCCCCGTGAGTACACCGGGCTGACGCCAGCGCCGCGCGCGGCCACCCTCTTCGGCTTCGTGCTGGGCGTGGCCAACTTCTTCGCGCTGGTGGTGCCCATCCAGTACGGGGCCCAGAGCCTCGCCCCGGAGTGGCTGACGAAGCTGTTCGACAGCTCGCGCCTCTTCGAGGGCCAGTCGCCCGTGGAGTTGGCGCTGCTCCTCACCGGCGTGTCCGTGGCCGCGCCGCTGTGCGAGGAGTTCTTCTTCCGCGGCATCCTCCAGCGGGGGCTGACGCCCGCGCCTCCGGCCTCTCCGGTGCGCGCGCTGGTGGTGACCGCCGTGGTGTTCAGTGCGTTCCACCTGGACCCGGTGGGCTTCGCCGCGCGCGTGGAACTGGGGCTGCTCTTCGGGTGGCTCTGCCTGCGCACCGGCTCGCTCTGGCCGAGCATCGCGGCGCACGCGGCCAACAACCTCGTGTCCTCCGTGCTCTTCCTCGTGGCGAAGGCACTGGGACAGGAGGGCACCGACTCGGAGACGGACCCTCGCGCCGTGCTGGCGCTCGCGGGCCTGGGCTTCATCGGCCTGTCCGCGCTGCTCACCGCCGCGCGCCACTACCCGGGGCTGCTGGGTGGGCAGGCCCGGGCCACCGACGAGGAGTCACGCGCGCCCGAGCCCCACCCTTCCCTGGCGGGGCTGCTGCTGCCGTGGGTGGTGGCAGCCACGCTGTCGCTGGTGGCGTTGGCCGCGGTGGATGCCCGTGGCATCTCCCTCAACTTCTACGACGCGCAGCACTCGCTGCCCGAGCTCGAGAAGGACTCGCCCCCCGGGCTCCAGGCCGAGCGAAAGGCCCTCCAGGTGCTCCGCGACGCCGCGCGCCGGGGCAAGTCGCCGATGGAGGCCTACTACGAGGAGCGCGAGCGGCAGGCCCGCGCACACCGCCGGGCCCTGGGCCTCCAGAAGGAGCCCTGACCCGGCGGCAGCGCCCCGCCGTCAGACGAAGCGGTACGAGCTGACGTGGAACACCGGGCCCACCATGGCGCTGGTGAGCAGGTCCTTGTCCACGCGGCCCTCGGCCTCGATTCGCTGGCCGTCCTTCTTGATCTTCCGGTCGCCACCCGCGAGCTGGTACGTGGTGCCGTCGTCGCCTTCCAGCACCCAAACGCCCGTCTCGATGTCACGGAAGACGACGCGTCCGGTGAGCTTCACGCCTCCTCCTTCTTGAGCATCGCGCGGGCGATGATGAGGCAGAGGACGGTGTTGAAGCCCAGCCACGGCTTCGCCAGGAAGGTGAAGGGCATCCACGCCAGCGCCGGAGCCCCCGCCCACGCGGAGTACGCGAGGAAGCCCGCGAAGCCGAGCGCCAGGCCACCCGTCGCCGCGCGCAGGCCGCGCCACTTGATGGACGGCAGCGAGAGCAGCAGCGGGATGAGCGCGCTGTAGAACAGCGGGTTCACCGTCTTGCCACGGCCGAAGATGATGCGCTCCCAGTCGGGGATGGGCAGCGAGGCCACATTCACCACGTCACCCGCCGCGCCCTCCGCGCCACCGAACCAGTTCTTCAGGAAGAAGGCACCCACCGTGGACAGCAGCAGCGGGAGGATGAACGCGGGCTTGAAGAGCACGTTGAGGTAGCCGGGACGGGCGCCACCGCGCAGCGTCAGCAGCACGAAGGCCAGCAGCGCCAGCGCCCAGTACAGCGGCGGCCACTGGGACAGCCCGCCGCGCAGCGACGCCAGCGAGGCCTCCGCGTTGAGCAGACCGTGGCCGTACTGCTCGCTCCACGCCTGGTCCGCGACCTTCTTCGCGCCCGCGTACAGCGCCTTCTCCACCTCGTCCGGGCCCTTGGCGCCGGCCGCGTACAGCATCGCGGCCACCGCGGCCACGTGCGGGGTGGCCATGCTGGTGCCCTGGTAGGAGGCGTAGACGGACTGCGCCGGATTGCGCGGGTCGATGGTGTTCTGGAGGATGCCGCCCTGGTCGCCGCGGCGCTTGTCACCACCCGGCGCGGCGATGTCCAGTTCCTTGCCATAGGACGAGTACGGCGCGAGCACGCCATCCGGCCCCACCGCGGAAACGGCCACCGCGCCCGGGTAGGCCGCGGGGAACTCCACGCGCGCGCGCCCGCCGTTGCCGGCCGCCGCGACCACGGTGACGCCCTTCTTGCGCGCGTACTCCACCGCGCTGGCCATCACCTGCGAGTAGCCGCCGCCGCCCAGGGACATGTTGATGACGTTGGCGCCCTTGTCCGCCGCGAAGCGGATGGCGTCCGCGATGTCCGCCGTGGTGCCGCCACCGAAGTGGTTGAGCACCTTCACCGGCATCAGCGTCGCCTCGAAGGCCACGCCCGCCACGCCTTCCTTGTTGTTGGTGGCCTGGGCGATGGTGCCCGCCACGTGCGTGCCGTGCCCGTGGTCGTCGTTGGCGTGCTCGTCGTCGTTCACGAAGTCGTAGCCCTTCACGAACTTCGCGCCCTTGAGGTCCGGCACCTGCTTGAACTCGTCGTAATCCTCGTAGGCGATGCCGGTGTCGAGCACCGCCACCACCACGCCCTTGCCGTGGTTGCGATCCCACGCCTTGGGCATGTCGATCATCCGGAGGTTCCACTGCTCCGAGTACTTGGGGTCGTTCGGCGTGAAGCTCGCGCGGACCTCCATCAGCGGCTCGGCGTACTCCACGTTGGGGTTCTGCCGGATGCGGGCCAGGGTGCCCTCGACGTCATCCACGCCCACCGCCAGGGTGAGGGCCTCGTCGGCGCTCTCCACGGAGTTGAGCTCCAGGTCCACGCCCCAGTCGGCCTCCCAGGCGTCGAACTCGGCCTTGGTGGTGCCGTCCTTGAAGTCCACGACGATGGCGCCATCCACCACGTCCATGGGCTCGAGCGCTTCGGCCGCGACGGCTTCCGCTTCCGCCGGTGGCGGCGCCTGCTCATCCGAGCGAGATGCGCACGCGGTCGCCAGCGTCACGGCCAGCACCGCGCCACCCAGGGTCCATCGCACCATCCGCATCGGGCTACTCCTTGAGGAACGAGGCTCTTCCAGAAGACCCCTACGAACGAACGACGAAACGATTGGGTCTGCACTCACAGTCTGTACGCCCCCTCTCCCGGCGTGCAAGGGCCCGGAGGTAAAGAAACGTGAAGAAGTCCACGGGGTTGCACGGGCATCGGTCATCCGCCGGAGAGCCGGCGCAGCCAGGCGGCCACGGCCCGTCCGACCTGGGGGAGGTTGCGCTGGAAGGTCGCCCCGGCATCGTCGATGACCTCTAAATCGCCCCCCGCCTGGGCGACAGCGGCGGATACCCTGGCCCGGGGCAGTCGGGCGTCCTGCTCCCCCTGGATGACCAGGAGCGGGCACGCCACCCGGCCCAGGGCGTCCGGGGCCACGTCCGCGGGCGCCACCAGGCACAGGCCCCCCACGGAGGGGTGCTTCGCCTGGAGCGCCAGGGCCACCTGCGCCCCGCCATGGAGCGAGGCCACCGCCAGCGCCGACGTGCCCGCGTTCTCCATCAGCATGCGCATGGCCGCCTCGGCGTCCTCCAGGAGCGCCAGGTCCTTGCCCCGCGTGCCCTGGCTGGCGCCCACGCCCCGGTGGTTGAAGCGCAGCGTGGGGAAGCCCGCGTTGGCCGCCGCCCAGACCAGTTCCGACGCGATGACGTGGTCCATGCCGCCGCCCTCGTCCGGACGGGGCGGAATCACCAGCAGCGGCGGCGCGCGGGTGCCCCGGTGCGCGGTGCCCTCCATCACCTCGCGGCCCACCGGAACCAGCGTGGCACGCTCCAGGAACTGACCTTTCTGGACCATGCTCCCACCTTAACCCTCCAGGTGCGCGGCGGCCCGGCCCAGGCGCGTGGGCACATCTCCCCACACTTGAATCATCCAGCCCCACGCAACTTCCCGGGTCCTCGGGTGAGAATGGAGAACACCGACGTCCACGTCCTCACCCCTGAGCACCCCGCAGGAGCCCCCAGCATGAGCCTCATCGAGCGCGGCCGGAACCTCATCACGAAGATTGGCACCGGCACCCAGAAGGCTGTCGATACCGCCCAGACGGCGGCGAACACGGTGAAGACCACGGCGTCCAACGTGGGCCAGAAGGTCGCCACCGTGGTGGACGGCTTCGAGAGCAAGAGCGCCCAGGCGGTCAACACCATCGCCGGCGTCTTCACCGCTCCGGCGGGCGCGAAGGACAAGGCGTACGACGGCAAGCTGGTGGGCGCGGGGGGCCAGACGTTCGAGCCCGGCACGCCGCTGAGCCAGATTCCCGCCGTCACGCCGCGCAACAACCCGAACGCGACGACCACCGTCATCTACGTCAACGGCATCTCCACGGACAAGAACGGCCAGTCCGCGGAGCTGCAGGCCATCGCGGACAAGTCGGGCATGCGCGCCATCGGCATCCACAACGCCACCGAGGGCATGGTCTCCGACCTCCTCCAGTGCGTGAAGGACAAGCTGGACAAGGGCAAGAACCCCGCCGTCGACACGCTGGCGGACACCATCTACTCCGAGCTGAAGGCGGGCCGCTCGGTGAACCTGATGGGCTACAGCCACGGCGGGCTCATCACCTCGCGGGCGCTCAACGACGTGGCGCGCCGGCTGCGCATCGAAGATGGGATGTCCAAGCCGCAGGTGGAGCAGACGATGAGCCGCCTCAACGTGGAGACGTTCGGCGCCGCCGCCTGCACCTACCCGGACGGCCCCAACTACGTGCACTACGTCAACGACAAGGACCTCGTCCCCACCCTCTTCGGCCTCGGCGGGAGCGGCAAGAGCCCGGCGGACCTGCTGCGCGACGCGGGCCGCGGCGCCAAGGTGCACTACTTCTCCGAGAAGGGCGCGTTCAGCGGCGCGCACGCGCTGGCGGACACGTACCTGAAGCACCGCGTGCCCTTCGAGGAGGGCCGGGCCGGCCGCTTCTAACGCGAGTCATGGTATGTAGGCGCTCATGAACATCGAAGAGGCGCAGCGACTGGTACAGGCCTTCATGCGGACCCAGGGCGAGCAGCAGAGCCCGGGCCTCAACCCGCAGGGGTTCGGTGGTCTCGCCAAGGGCGAGGCGCAGCTGTACTTCGAGTTCGTCCCCACGTCGGGCGAGCTCAAGTGCAGCGCGCTCATCTACCGCTTCCGCGACGCACCCCGGCCCGGCGTCCTCGACGGCTTCCTCGCCGAGGAGAAGGCCGGCACGGACACCGGCGGTGGCAAGGTGGACTTCGAGAAGGAGAGCAAGAGCCTCTTCCTCAGCCGCACGTACGGCACCGTCCCGCCGGACCAGTCGTTCGAGCTCGGCATGAACAAGCTGATGGCCGCGAGCCTCGCCTGGGGCGGCCCGGTCTTCGAGCGCGTCGCCGCGAAGGTGATTCCCGCCAAGAAGTAGCCAGCGGCGCGCCGGACCCGAGGGCGACGAGGTGCTGGACCTCGTCGCCACCCGTGTCTCCGGGCCGCGCTACACCGACTGCAGCACGTAGAACTTGAGGTACTTCCCCTCGGGGAACTGCAGGCGCACGGGGTGGTCCGGCGGCTGGTAGCGCTCCTCGACGAGCGCCAGGTCCACGCCCGACTTGAAGCCTGCCTCGCGCACCGCGCCCATGAAGTCATCCGGCGTCACGCGCGCCGAGCACGACGCCGTGGCCAGCAGCCCGCCCGGACGGAGGATGCCCAGCGCCTGCCGGTTGAGGGACGCATAGCCGTCGATGGCCGCCTGCACCGCGCGCTGGCTCTTCGCGAAGGCCGGCGGGTCCAGGATGATGAAGTCGAACGTGCGGCCCTCTTCCTTGAACGACTGGATGATCTTGAAGACATCCGCCGCCAGGAAGTCGTGCTTCTCCGCGGGCAGCCCGTTGCGCGTGAAGTTCTCACGGGCGAGCGCGATGGCGTCCGGGTCCAGGTCCACGGAGAACACGCTCTTGGCCCCGCCCAGCGCCGCGTTGACGGAGAAGCCGCCGCTGAAGCTGAAGCAGTTGAGCACGTCGCGGCCCTTCGACAGCCGCCGGATGAGGTAGCGGTTCTCCCTCTGGTCCAGGAAGAAGCCCGTCTTCTGGCCGCGCCACGCGTCCACCATGAACGTCGCGCCGCGCTCGCGGATGGGGATGAGCTCCGGCGCCTCGTGGCCGTAGAGCATCTTCCCGGAGCCACGGCCCTCGTCCTCGTCCACGTCGTCGCGCCCCACCTCGTCGCGGCCGAGCACGCCCTTGAGTCCGGGCACGCCCGCCTTCAGCGCCTCGAGGATAAGCGGCCGGTAGGGCGTGAGCCCCGCGGAGTACAGCTTCATCACCGCCCAGCCCGCGTAGAGGTCCACCACCACGCCCGGCAGCCCGTCGCCCTCGCCGTGAATCAGGCGGTAGCTGTCCGTGTCGGTCAGGTCGATGAGGGACGTGCGCGCGTTCAGTGCCTGCCGCACCCGGCGGGTGATGAAGGCCGCGTCCACCGCCTCGCGTGGGTCTCTCGTCAGCACGCGCACGGCGATGGCGGAGTGCGGGTCGTAGTACCCGCGCGCCACGAACTTCCCATTCTCCGTCAGGTCCACCACGCAGCCGGCCGGAATCTTCGGCACGTGCTCCAGCGCCTTGCGGAACACCCACGGGTGCCCCGCGCGCAGGTGGCGCCCCAGTCCTCGCGCCAGCTCCAGCTTCACGACATTCACGGTGTCACTCCTCAAAGGGCCGCGCGGGCCCGGCGGGCGAGGATGGCTCTTGCCAGCTCCTCGAAGCCCCGCCCCTCGGCCGCCCGGGTGATGAAGGCCGGCGGCGCGTCAATCCGGTCCAGGACGGAGCGAACATTGGCCACGCCCACGCCCAGTGCAAATGCTGCGAACATCGGGGCGTCGTTGAAAGAATCCCCCGCGTACACGTAGCGCCCGTCCGCCGGCTCCAGCCGCTCGCCCCACGCCACCTTCGCGAAGCGCCGCGTCGCGCTCAGCTTGTCGAAGCGGCCCAGCCAGCAGTTGACGTGCACCGACGAGCGCACCGCCGTCACCCCTCGCGCCGTCAGCAGGGACTCGATGCGAGACGCGCCGTCTTCTCCCAGGCGCGCCTCCTCGTTGTAGTCCACCGCGAGGTCCACCTCGGTGTACGCGCTGTCCAGCGACAGCCGGGCCCCGGGGACCTGCTTCAACACCCGCGCCACCTCCGCCTGGAGCCGCTTCCGGTTGGCCACTCGCTGGGCGGGGGCCTCCGCGTACACCTTCCGCATGCGCCCGTGCTTCCCCTTCAGGAAGAACAGGCCGCCGTTCTCCACGATGACGCCGTCCACGGGGAGCTGCCGCGCCCACGCCTCACCCCACCCCGCCGGCCGGCCGCTCACCAGCACCACGTGCAGCCCGGCGGCGGACAGGCGCTCGAGCGCCCGCACCGTGTCCGAGCGCAGCTTGTGCCCCGTGGTGAGCGTGCCGTCCACGTCCGTGAAGATTCCCTCCACGCGGGACAGGTCCGCCTCGCGCAGCGGGCGCGGCGTGGCCACCTTGCTGGACGCCGCCATCACATCACGTCCAGCTGGGCCAGGAGCCCCTGGAAGGACTCGATGGTGGCGCGCAGGTCCGCCAGGGAGAGCTGGCCAATCTGCAGCTTGCGCGCCTTGCGCAGGAAGGCGTCCAGCTCGGAGTCCCGGCCGTAGAGGGACTGGGCGCTGCCTGCCGCTTCCGCCAGCGCGCGCGCGGCACCGGCCGGGTCCGAGCCCACCAGCGACAGGGCCCGCTCCAGCCGCACGCCGCAGGAGGCCCACACTTCACGGTCGTGGATGATGAGCACCTGACGCTGATTCACGGCGGACAGGCCGCGCACGAACTCCTCGAGCTGCTCCACCACCACGACCAGCTCCGGCCGGGAGGGGTTGGGGAGGATGGACAGGCGGCCCACCTCGGCGCGCATCTCCACGATGTGGCGCTTGTCCTGCGCGCGGAGGTTCCGGTACGCGGCGGTGCGGCCGAAGGCGTCCAGCTCCGTCTGGAGCTGCTGCGCGTTCCACTGCACGTCCTCGGGCTCGGCCTCGCGGACCTTCTTGAGCCGCGCGGAGATGATGCGGGCCAGGTCGGAGGTAATCGCGCGCACCGTCACCGCGGCCTTCACCTCGGCTTCGTACCCGGGCACCACCTGCGCCCGCGTCACCTCTCCGAAGGTGCTCACCGACTCGTAGACGAGGTTGCTCATCTGCTCGCGGAAGCGGGCGCGGAAGCGCTGGATTTCCGACAGCAGCGTCCACCGGTCGCTCACCACGGCCGGGTTGCGCATCGCCTCACCGAGCTGGGTGACGCCCTGCGCAATCTGGCTCATCGCCTCCCGGAGCAGGCTGGCGGGGTCGTCCACGCCGCCCGGTCCCTTGCCGACCTCGTCCGCCGCGCGGCTCACGGTGTCGGCGATGCCGCCCAGCGGCTGCACGGGGAACTGCTCGCGGATGACGTTGAGCAGCGCGTTGACGTCCATCACCGTGTCGCGGATGACGGGCGCCATCTCCTCCCACAGCGACAGGTCCGGGGACGAGTCCACGACGGGCGTCTCGTACTTCACCAGGTCCATGTCGCTCAGCCGGGCGATGGCCTGGGCCGCGGCGGCATACACCTTGCGCAGGCGGCCGGCGAACGCACGGTCGGGGACGGACTTGAGGATTTCTTCGAGCCTCGGGGACAGGGAGGCCGGGGCATTTTCAGCGGCTTCGGACACGGGACACACACTCTACTAGCGCTCGACTTCGGCGCGGGGGAGTTCTAGCACTCGCCTTCAGGCACGGCCGCTGATTCGGGAGCGCTACGGGATGATTCAGGTCTGTCTGATGAAGGACGGTCAGCTTGTCACCGGAGGGGAGGAGCTCCTCTCCCAGGACGGCCGGAAGTGGATCGACGTGCAGAAGCCGACCGAGGAAATCATGGGCCGGCTGGCGGAGCGCTTCGGCCTGCACAAGCTGGCCGTGGAGGACTGCCTCCACCTGGACCAGCGACCCAAGCTGGAGGAATACCCCAACCACCAGTTCATCGTCCTCCAAGGCTTCTCCGTGGACAGCAAGGACGTGTGTGACTTGACGCTGCACGAGCACCACTTCTTCCTGTCTCACGACTGGCTCATCAGCGTCCACGAGTTCCCCTTCGCCGGGCTGGAAGCGGTGAGAAAGCGCGTGCTGGACGACCCGAAGGCGACGCTGGAGCGGGGCACGGACTTCGTCCTCTACATGCTGGCGGACGGGCTGGTGGATGCGCAGTTCCCCATCCTGGACACGTTCAGCGACGAGCTGGAGGACCTGGAGGTCGCCATCTTCGAAAATGTAGAGAAGTCACACCTGCAACGCATCTTCGAAATGAAGCGGATGCTGGTGACGGTGCGCCGGGTGCTGTCGCCCCAGCGAGACGTGGTGGGGCTGTTGTCGCGCCGGGGCCTGCCCAACATCCATGACCGGACGACGCTCTACTTCCGCGACGTGTACGACCACCTGGTGCGGTTGTACGAGCAGATCGACGCGGGCCGGGACATCGTGGGCAACGTGATGGACGGCTACCTCTCCATGGTGGCCAACAAGACGAACGACATCTCCAAGCAGCTCACCATCTTCGCCACCCTCTTCCTGCCCCTGTCCTTCATCGTCGGGTTCTTCGGGCAGAACTTCGAGCAGATCACCTCGCGCGGTTGGTATTACGCCATGTGGGCGATGCTCATCGGGTTCCCGGTGGCGCTCATCCTGTGGTTCAGGCACAAGCAGTGGCTCTGACGTCTCCGACGTTTCACGGAGGAAGCGCATGCTGACGGTGACCGTCGACGGAATCCCCCTGCACTACCGGGACGTGGGCCAGGGGCGGCCCGTCCTGCTGCTGCACGCCTTCCCGCTCAGCGGTGATGCGTTCGACAAGCAGGTGAAGGCGCTGTCGGGGCGCTACCGCTTCATCATCCCGGACCACCGGGGCTTCGGGCAGAGCAAGCTGGGGGACGGCCCCACGGAGATGTCTCGCATCGCGCGGGACGCACTGTCGCTATTGGACTCGCTGAAGCTGGACACCGTGGTGGTGGGCGGCGTGTCCATGGGCGGTTACGCGGCCATGGCGCTGCTGCGCGAGGACGCGGGCCGGGTGGGCGGGCTGGTGCTGGTGGACACGCAGGCCACGCCGGATGACGAGGCCGGCAAGGCGCGCCGCGAGGCCTCCGCGCAGGAGGCGCTGGAGAAGGGCGCGGACCCGCTCATCCAGTCCCTGCTGCCGAAGCTGGTCGCCGCGGGGCCGGACTCTCCGGTAGGGCGCGAGGTGGCGGCGCTGATGCGCACGGCGTCTCGCGAGGGGCTCGCCGCCGCGCAGCGGGGCATGGCGCTGCGGCCGGACAGCAAGGACATGCTGGCGCGCTACGCGGGCCCCGCGCTGGTGGTGGTGGGCGAGCATGACGCCATCACCCCGCCGGAGAAGGCGATGGCGATGGCGGACCTCATCACCGGCGCGAAGCTGGAAGTCATCCCCGGCGCCGCGCACCTGCCCAACCAGGAGCAGCCCGAGCGCTTCAACGCGGTCCTGGACGCATTCCTCTCTTCGCTCTGAAGGCTCGCACTGGCGGCGGGTCCACCCGGCGTGCGAGCATCCCGCACGAAGTGGGCCTCTTCCGCGCGGGAGTGTGAGAGTGGAGCGCATGTACCTGAAGGACGTGGAGACGCACGAGTCGGACGGCCACTACGGCCGGCTCATCCGGAAGATGCGTGAGGCGGGCGCACCCGTCCCGCAGATCTGGCACCTGTTCGCCTTCAAGCCGCGGATGACGGAGGCACTCTCCGTCTTCACCCAGGAGGTGATGCGCGGCCCCTCTCCCCTGTCAGCGGGCCTCCGGGAGCTCATTGCCGCGTACACCTCGCGCGGCAACGAATGTTTGTTTTGAACGGGCTCTCACGCCGCGGTCGCGGCGGAACTGCTGGGCAGCACGGATGTGGTGAAGGCGGTGCTGGAGGACGTGGGCTCGGCGCCCATCTCCGACGCCGAGAAGGCGCTGTTCGCCTTCGTGGACAGGCTCAATCTCCAATCAGCGCAGGTTCGCCAGGAGGACATCGACGCGTTGAAGGCGGTGGGCTGGACGGACGAGGCCATCTACGACGCCATCTCGGTGTGCGCGTTGTTCAACTTCTACAACCGCTGGATTGACGGCACCGGTGTCCAGGGGATGCCCGCGGAGATGTATCACCGCAACGCGCAGCGGCTGGCGCAGGGCGGGTACGTCGACTCGCCCCTGACTCCGCCGAAGAAGTAGCGCGCGGGACTTCAGCGTCCGCGCCGGGCGCGGCGGGTGGCCTCCTCGAGGACGTGCTCCTTGAGGAGGTAGCCGAAGCCCGCGTTGCGCAGGCGGAGGACCAGGTCGTCCCGGGTGGTGTTGAAGCGCTCGGCGGCGCCCTCCAGCTTCCAGCCGGACAGGGCCAGCTGCTGGAGCAGGTACGCCCGCCGCGTCTGGGCCGCGGAGAGGCGGTACGTCTTGAGGTACTCCAGCGTGCCGTCGTCGCGGACGATGGCCTCGCCCAGGTGGTTCTCCTCCGAGGGCTTGAGACTGGTGTGGAAGCGCTGCAGGAGGAACGGCCCGGCCTCGTAGATGCGCTCGGACGTCACGTCCGTACCGAAGAGGCCGCCCGCCATGAAGGCGTGGAAGTCCGCCCAGTCATCGCGCATGCGCGTCACCGCCGCGCGCAAGTCATCCAGGCTGGAGATGCGCGCGTCGTCCAGGGACAGCCCGAGCTCGGGCGCCGCGCCGAGGAAGCCGTACTGGAGGAGCAGCTCGCCGTAGAAGTCCTCCAGCAGCGTGCGGTGCAGCACGCGGTAGTCGTCCGGGTGCGAGACGACGAAGGCGGACAGGAGCACGTCAGCGTTGAAGAGGAGCAGGCCCACCTGCCGCTCGTGGACCTCGAAGGTGCGCAGCGCGCCGTCCAGCGCGGAGCTGGCCCAGCCGGGCACCGCGCTCTCGATGCGGGGGCTCAGTCCGTGGGACAGCGCCTCGCGGGAGTACTCCGTCCACGCCACGTCCGGCCCGCCGAAGTGCAGGGCCAGGAAGCCCTCCATGGCCAGGTGCAGCGGCAGCATGCGGAGCTGGTTGCGGTCCTCGCGGTGCACCATGCGGTGCAGGAGCCGGACGGAGAAGGGGCCCACCTTCACGCGCTTCCCGTCGGGCGCCTGGAGCTGCGTGCCCTGGACGGCATCCGCCTGGCGCTGGCCCCACGTCACCACCAGCCCGTGCGGGACGTACGTGCAGTACTTGAGGCCGGGCGCCTTCAGCTCGCCCTCCAGCGAGACGACGGTGAGGTGGTCGTCATAGGTCCGGCGGTTGAAGCGAAGGTCATCCCGCACCGAGTCCCGCAGCACGGGCACCAGCCGGATGCCTCCCCACACCTGGGAGGGCGCCAGCCGCAGCCCGGCGGGCTCCAGCTTCGCGAGCAGTCGCGCGTCCCTCATCCCTCGCCCTCCTCTGCCACGACCGGTTCCACCGGGGCTGCGACGGCGGCGTCTCGCTGCCGCCTGCGGGCATCGCGCTCCCGCAGTCCCCGCACGCGTGCGGACAGGTAGCCCTCCAGCTCCGACAGCGGGGCTGTGCCCTCGGCGAAGCGCGCGAAGCCCAGCACGGTGGGCAGGTCCTCCGCGTCGCGAACGCCCACGGTGGGCACAGCCGTGCCAAAGGAGCGCGGTGCGTACTCCTCAGCGTCGAACACCGGGTTGACGTGCACCAGCGCCGTGCGGCGCGCCGGGTCCAGCTTCGCGCGGTAGACGCGCGTCAGCTCGGCCACGGCCTTCGGCGGGTCGTTGTCGTAGCCGTCGGAGACGATGACCACCAGCTCCGCGCCCCACGCCAGCGCCTCCAACAGCGGCGTGGTGATGTCCGTCTGCCCTCGTGCCTGGACCTGCACCACGTCCTCCACCGGGCACGTCCAGAAGGCGCGGTAGTCGCGCGACGCGGCGGACAGCAGGTAGTGCGCGGCCAACGCCACGCCCAGCGGCCGGCGGCGCTTCTCCAGCGAGCCGGAGGAGGAGTAGCTGCTGTCCAGCACCGCGGCCACCCGGCCCAGCGAGACGGGCGCCCGGCCCAGCACACGCGCCGCCGCTCGCTCCAGCGCGGTGTGCAGCGCGTCGCGCCGCGTCCGCCGCTCCTCCTGCTTCAGCGACAGGATGTAGAGGGCCAGCTTCGTCAGCGGGGCCCGCTCCAGGTCCACCGCGGGTGCCTTGCCTCCATCACGCGCCGCGGACTCCTGGAGGCGCAGGCGCTCCGCCGGGGTGAGGCGCGGTTCGATGCGCTGGAGGAACACATCCCGGGGGATGCCGTGCTTCGCGGCCAGTCCCTCCGCCACCGTGTACGGCAGCGCATAGACGGCGTCCTGCGTGTAGTGGGCCTGGCGGAAGGCCTCCAGCAAGGGCTGGGTGTACGTGCGCTTCTTCCAGCCGTGGATGAGGAAGGGGCCCAGCTCGCCGGGGAGCTTCACGTGCCCGTGCACCACCGCCGCGCGCAGCTTGGAGCGGTACTTCACCGCGTCGAAGGCCAGGTCGGCGCGGCCCTCCAGGTACTCACGGACGATGGCGCGGGCCCGGCGGTTGTTGATGCGCCGCGCGCGCAGGGACTCCAGCACGCGAAAGGCGCGCGGCGGGGGCAGCGCGCGAAGGGTGGCGGCGATGAGGGCGCCCTCCTCCTCGCGGTCCTCCGGCGCAGCGGGACTGCCGCTGGCCAGCAGGTTGAGGACGATCTGCGCCTGGTTGAAGTGGTTGATGCCGGCCGCGAGCGTACGCGCGTAGAGGCGGCGGTAGTTGCCCAGGATGTACTGGTGCAGGAACTCGATGGAGACGGACTGGCCGCGCGCGTCGCCGTAGAACTCCCGCTGTCCGGTGCAGGAGAAGCACGCGTTGACGAACATCACCAGGTCCTCGCGGGCGACCTGTTCGCTGCGGACTTCCATCACCGCGGCCATCGTTCGCACTTCCTCCCCGGGCTCCGGGGCTGGGATGGAAGCGCCGCTCGGGGAAGAGGGATACGACCAGCGTGTCAGGCTCCAAAGGCTTGAATCGGAAGTCGCATCGGAGTCCCGCGAGCGGCACTCCCACGCTACCACACGCCACGGCTGGAGAATCCTGACGGCCCGGACCCGCTCGGGCTGCGAGGCTCAGGGCTGGCAGGTGACCTCGTCACCTTCGACCTTGCACGAGGAGCAGGTGGACGTCTCCTCCAGCACGCCCTGGCGGCACTCGAGGACGGCCAGGCCGTCCGAGCGGCACACTCCCTTGCCCTCGGCGCTGGAGGCGCAGGCGTCGCCGGCCCGGTTGTTGGACGTGTCGCAGCGGACGGCGTCATCCGTCTCGCGGCAGCCCAGCGGGCCGCGGCAGGGCACCTCGCGCCAGGTGCCGCTGCGGCACTCCAGCGCGAGGACGTCTTCCTGACAGATGAAACCACTCCCTTCACAGCTGTCTCCCGCACCCTGGCTGCAGCCGGCGAAGAGGAGGGAGCCAACGACGGACACGGCGACAAGGAGAGAGCGGTTCATGAGCGTGCGGCCAATATTTCGAGCGTACCGCTCCCGGTCAACCACCCAGTGTCTCCTGGAAGAAACGGCGGAAGTTTCCACCGGCGACACGTTCCACCCAGGACTCTGGATGGCGTTGCAGTAGCGCCTCGGTGAGCAGACGCAGGTCCGTGACGTCCTTCATGCCCCGGGGGAGCGCCACCATGCCGTCGTAGTCGGAGCCCAGCCCCACGCCCTCCACGCCCATGACGTCCACCGCGTGCTCGATGTGGCGGACCACGTCGGCCACCGAGTCGCCGCCCAGGTACACGGGGGCGAAGATGATGCCCACCACCCCACCCCGGTCCGCGATGCGCCGCAGGGCCGCGTCGGAGAGGTTGCGCCAGCCGCCCCCCGCCGCCCGCACGCCCGTGTGCGAACAGAAGTACCGCACCGTGGGGTGAGCGAAGAGGTCCTCGAGCGTGCTCTCCGAGGCATGCGCCACGTCCACGCTCAGCCCCAGCCGCGCCATCTCCTCCATCACCTCGCGGCCCAGCGGCGTCAGCCCCCGGTTGCCCATCATCGGGAACGAGGAGCCGCCCAAGTCGTTGTTGGACAGGTGGGTGAGCCCCATGAAGCGAACCCCGAGCCGGTGCAGCTCCGCCAGCCGCTCCACCTTCCCTTCAATGGCGTGCCCGCCCTCCACGCCCAGCACCGCGGACAGCCGCCCGTGCGCGAGGTTGTCCTCCAGCGCGGCCCCGGTGGTGGTGATGCGCGCCGCGTCCCCGGAGCGACGGCAGAACTCCTCCATGCGCTCAATCTGCCAGAGCGCCCGCGTCCACTCGCTCGCGCGCGCCTCGCGAGGCCACCCCCGCCACGCGGCGAACACGGGGAAGCCGCCGATGAAGGGGAAGCCCCGGGTGACGATGGTGAAGCACTGCAGCTTCACCCCCGCCTCCCGCAGGCGGGGGAAGTCCACGTGCCCTTCCTCGGAGCGGGCCGTCAAGTCACGGTTCCACATCAGGGAATCCGCATGCCCGTCCGCGATGCACCAGCGCTGGTGGAGCTCAGTCACGTCACCCATGCACGGCAGTCTGCCCGGCCGGGCGCGCGTGACAAGCACCACCCGCGTGCGGGTGCCCGTGCCCGACAGGCCCGAGGGCCCCGGGCCTGCCCACCGCCCGCTCACGCGTCGCGCGGGGAGTCCGCCCGCCGGCTGGAGTCCGGCCGCGCGGAGTCGTCCCACCGCAGCACGTCCGCGGACCTGCGCCGGGAGCGGGCGTCACGGCGCACCTGGGCGCCCTCGCGCTCCGCCTCACGGGGGCCGTAGCTGTAGCCCAGCCCGCCCAGCACGCCGCGCAGCGCGTCCCGCAGCTCCAGGCCGGACTGGAAGCGCTCCGCCGGCTCACGCCGCAAGAGCCGCGCGAGGATGGAGCGCATGGGGCCGGACAGTCCCCGCGTGGCGCGCTCCACGTGCTCCGGGGCGAGGCACGCCATGCGCGCGGCCATCATGGGCGCCGGCAGCCAGCTGGGCACCTCCGCGAGGAGCGCCTCCGCCTCCGGGACGGGCCCCGCCGCCAGCGCCGCGCGCTCCACGTCCTCCAAATCCAGCAGGTGCAGCCCGGTGAGCAGCTCCAGCAGCACCACGCCCAGGGAGAACAGGTCCGAGCGCCCATCCAGGGGCTGGCGCGCGAGCGCCTCCGGGGAGGCATACGCCAGGTCCCCCCGGACGACGTGGCCCTCCGTGCCCACGCGCCCCGGCAGCTTCGCCCACGCCATGGCGAAGTCCGCCAGCTTCACCCGGCCGTGCACGTCCAGCCGCAGCGTGCGCGGGGACACGTCCCGGTGGACGATGCCCAGCGGCTGGCCCCGCGCGTCCTCCAGGGAGTGGGCGTGGTGCAGCGCGTCCGCGACCTCCGCGCCCACGTAGGCGCCGAAGGCCTCCGAGAAGGGCCGCCGCCGCAGCGCCGCGAAGCTGGTGAGCGTCTCCAGGCTGTGGCCCTCCACGTACTCCATGACGAGGTGGGGCGAGCCCTCATGGACGCGCACCAGGAACACCTGGGCAATGGCGGGATGGCTGAGCTGCATCAGCAGCTTCACCTCTTCCCGCAGGCGCGCGCGCCCGTGGGTGTCCCCCGCGTCCTGCAGCCGCTTGACGACCACGAGGTCACCGGGCGTGTCCGCGTAGTGCCGGCGCGCGAGCAGCATCTCCCCCGGGCCCCGGGGGCCGAGGAAGCGGACCAGCTCATAGGAAGTGGCCCCGGTGGTGAAGAGGATGAAGGGCTTGGAAGACGGGTGCTCGGGGTGATGGGTGGTCATAGGCTCCTGGGCAGGAAGTCCTCCCCTGGGTTGGGAAGGCGTGAGAATACCTCACGGGTTCCTCCTACCACCCACGTCCGACACACCCTCCCAACCTCCCAACACGGATTCGCGAATAAAAGGGAACGGCCCCCGCCGGAGCGGGAGCCGTCCGAGCCGGCCCGTGAGGAAACGGACCGGCCACTGCGCCTTGCGTGGTGCTACTGCTTCTTCTGCACCGGCTTCGTGACGGTCAGCTCACGGGCCACCATGTCCTTGCCGTCCATGACGTAGGAGGCGCGGACCTGGGTACCCTCGGTGATGTCGTCCAGCTTCACCGGCACGTTGTTCTGCAGGATGCGCGTCTGGTCGTTCGTCTTCAGCTTGAGCTGCTTGTTGTTCGTGGTGTCCACCAGGGTGAGCGAGTCACCGCTCGTGGAGAGCACGCGGCCCTGGACGTTGGCGGCCGCCGCGGCGGACGTGCCGGCCATGCCGGAGCCGCCCTGCGCCACGTCTTCCTGACGCTCACGCGCGTCCTCGTTCAGGTCCTCCTGACGGTTGGCCTGGGCCTCGGCGAGGTCCTGCTGCTCCTCGCGGACGTCCTTCTGCGCGTCGGCGACTTCCTCATTCGCGTCCTGCCGCGCGCCAGCGATGTCCCGCGACTCCTCCTGGCGGGCCTCGGCCGTTTCCTTCGCGGCCTCCTGCTGGGCCTCGGCAACGTCGCGACGCTCGGACTCGACGTTGTCACGCTTGCAACCAGAAACCATCGCCAGACCCGCCACCGCGGTGACCGCCATCATGAGCTTGCGCATAGTTCGTTCCCTTTCCCTTGGAGTTCCCATGGAGCCGGGGACCATGTCCTCCGGCGTTGGGCAGAAAGTGAGCGTCGTTCCCCTCCTTGCACAGGGCTTGCCGCTGGCGATTCACGGACACAGGGGAAGCCTCCGGGCCACTCGGCGCCCGGCCGCCCGGCCGCTTCCGAAGGAACAATGTCGGCAGTCACACGGCGGGTGGGAACGCGAGTTCCCACCATGCGTCAGGAACCGCCGTCGGCGCCGCCGTCCGGCACGCCCGCGTCAACCCCACCGTCGAAGCACAGCGGAGCGCCGCCCGCCGCCCAGCGGGCGATGAGCGCGCGCTGCTCCGCCGTGGGAAGGGGCACGGTGCTGGGAGACGGCGGCATGTCCTGGGTCACCGAAGCCCGCTGCCGGATGCGCTCCGCCTTCGCCTGCGCGCCCGGGAGCCCGCCCGCGTCTGGCGCGTAGTAGTCCAGCCGGAACGAGGTCTGGTTGCTGTCGCGCGTGTCCGCGCCGTGGCACGAGCTGACGCAACTGGCGGCCATGATGGGCTGGATGTCCGCGCACCACGTGGGCACCGGCCCCGCGTCCTCCTCGCCGCCGTCGGAAAGTCCCGGCAGGCCCAGCACCTCGCAGGTGCGCCCCTCACCCGGCCGCACCGCGACACAGGAGTGCGTGCCCGGGCAGTCCCACGCGGCCTCGCACTTCTTGCCGGTGAAGTCCGCCACGTCGATGGTGCAGGCCAGGGCCGCGCAGAGGGACAGCGACGCGCTCGCGAGGAGTCTCTTCATGGCGTGGCTCCGGCGTCCACGCCGGCATCCGACGTGGACGACGGCGGGTAGATGACCTCGCAGCGCCCCTTCCCTTCCGAGCCGTCCACGCACCGGTAGAGCTCGGGGCAGCCGGTGTCGTCCGCGCATTGCCGGTCGGCGACCTCGTCCACGTCGATGGAGCAGGCGGTGGCGACCAGCGTGGTGGCGAGAACGAGCAGTCGAGGAGGAAGGCGGGCAGCCAAGGAGGGCTCGGTCAGAAGTGGTAGGTGAGGCTCGCCGCTTCGGCGGCCGGCTGGGGGAGCAGCTCCAGCACCAGCCCGTACAGGACGGCGGCGCCCGCGGTGGCGTAGAGGAGGTTGGCGGAGGCCGCGGCGGTGCGCGCTCTGTCGAGCGTGACGCGCGCGTCGTGAGCGGACTCCAGGCTCTGGGCCCGCCGGGCCTCTCCCTGCGCGAAGAAGCCCAGCCCCAGCCCGCCCAGCGCCAGCACGCCCCCCGCCACGAAGGCATACCGGTGGCCATGAAGGACGGGCGTGGGCGCACGCACCGGCGCGTCCACCGCGGCGGGCTCGGCGGCTCGGGCGGCGCTGGCAGGCACGGCGAGCGTCAACAGCAGCACGGAGGCGACGAGCCTGCTGGGAGCCATGAGCATGACGCCGAGTATAGGCGTGACGCGGGCGAACACGTCCATGAGAGAGCGCGTTGACAGCGTGGAGGCCCCCCTGTAGTCCGTGCCCAGGTCCCCGTCGCAAGGAGCCGTGACGCCGTGCAGGTCTGGGTCAACGGAGAGACACGCGAAGTGCCGGAGGGCACCACCCTCACGGCGCTGCTGGAGTCGCTCCAGGTGGGCGGTCCCGGTGTGGCCGTGGAGGTGAACGCGGAGGTGGTGCGCCGCGCCCGCCATCCCGAGCATCACCTCCAGGCGGGAGACCGTGTCGAAATCGTCACCTTCGTCGGCGGCGGCTAGGAGACTTCCATGAGCATCCAGGACAAGCCCTTCACCCTCGCGGGTGTCACCTTCGGCTCGCGTCTCATCCTCGGCACGGGGAAGTACCCCAGCCACGACATCATGAAGCAGTGCCACGAGCAGTCCGGCACGGAGATGGTGACGGTGGCCGTGCGCCGGCTGGATTTGAAGGCCACGGGCGACGCGTCGCTGATGAGCTGGATTGACCGCAACCGCCTGCGCCTGCTCCCCAACACCGCGCTCTGCTACACGGCGGACGACGCGGTGCGCACCTGCCGGCTCGCCGAGGAGCTGGGCATGAGCAAGTGGGTGAAGCTCGAGGTGCTCGGCGACGAGAAGACGCTCTACCCGGACGTCGAGGAGACGGTGAAGGCGGCGCGCATCCTGGTGAAGGAAGGCTTCACCGTGCTGCCGTACACCAGCGACGACCCGATTACGGCGCGCAAGCTGGAGGACGCGGGCTGCGCGGCGGTGATGCCGCTGGCCGCCCCCATCGGCAGCGGGCTGGGCATCCGCAACCCGCACAACATCCGCCTCATCATGGAGACGGTGAAGGTCCCCGTCATCGTCGACGCGGGCGTGGGCACGGCGTCGGACGCGGCCATCGCCATGGAACTGGGCGTGGACGCCATCCTGATGAACACAGCCATCGCCGGGGCGAAGGACCCGGTGCGCATGGCGGTGGCCATGAAGAAGGCCGTGGAGGCGGGCCGCGACGCGTACCTCGCCGGCCGCATCCCCCGGAAGGCCTACGGCTCCGCGTCCAGTCCCCTCGACGGCATCCACCACCAGTAGGCCTGGGCCCGTGGTCGCGCTGTCCCCCCGGCTCGTCGTCATCACCGACTGGCGCCTGCCTGGCGAGCGGCTCTTGAGCGCACTCGCCCGTGCGCTGGAGGCGGGCCCGGAGGTGGCAGTGCAGCACCGCCACCCCGAGGCCAGCGGGCGCCAGTTCCTCGAAGAGGCCCGCCTGCTCGCCGGGCTTTGCGCGGCGCGAGGCAATCCGCTGTTCATCAACGGCCGCATGGATGTCGCGCTCCTCGTGGGCGCGCACCTGCACCTGCCCGCCCACGGCCCAACACCCGAGGACGTGCGTCCCCACCTGCCCGCGGGCCGGCTCGTCAGCGTGGCCGTCCATGACGAAGCGGAGGCCCGGGCGGCGCGCGGCGCGGACCTGGCGCTGGTGAGCCCGGTGTTCGCTCCCGGCTCC
Source organism: Pyxidicoccus caerfyrddinensis (assembly GCF_010894405.1). Taxonomy (GTDB): domain Bacteria; phylum Myxococcota; class Myxococcia; order Myxococcales; family Myxococcaceae; genus Myxococcus; species Myxococcus caerfyrddinensis. The sequence continues at coordinate 176,511 of NZ_JAAIYA010000022.1, read as the reverse complement.
AAGCCCGGGGACACCCGGGCGACGCTGGGCCCCGACGGCTTCGCGGCCCTGGCCGCGGTGCTCGCCTGCCCTGCGCTGGCGCTCGGCGGCATCACCCCCGAGCGGGCGCGGGAGGTGCGGGGCTCGGCGGGCTTCGCCGTCATCTCCTCGGTGCTGGAGGCGGAGGACCCGAAGGCGGAGGCCCGAGCCCTGCTGGCCGCATGCCCGGCGCAGGCTATGCTGCGCCTTCCGTGAGCCCCACACCCGTTCCCGAGCTGCGCCCCCTCGCCATGGGGGAGATGATCGACCGTGCCGCCACCTTCTGGCGTGCCCACCTCAAGCCGCTCTTCGTGCTGAGCTTCGGCTTCTCGCTGGTGAACTACATCGCGATGAAGGCCACCGTCCTCTCGGGCCAGCGACTGACGCCGATGCTCTACTCGAGCGACGCGCAGGCCCAGGCCCAGAAGGACCCCATGGGCCTCATGGGCGAAGCGGGCCTCTCCATGGGGCTGTGGATGGTCCTCCTCATGTTCCTCTTCTGGAGCTACTGGCTGGCCACCCTGGCGGCGTCCCGGTACGTGGTGTCCGCGCAGCTCGGCGAGCCCGTGAGCCCGGCGGACGGCCTGCGCCGCGCCTTCTCCCGCGTGGGCTCGATGACGGGCGCATATCTCCTGTCCATGGCGTGGGCGGGGCTGATGACGGTGCTGCTGCTGGCGCCGGGCGCCATCGTCGGCGGCATGGCCGCCGCGGCGTCAATCATGGGCTCCAACACGCTGGCCATCGTGCTGGCGGTGGTGGGCGTCCTGCTCGCGGTCCTCGGGCTCATCGCCGCGATGCTCTGGTACTTCCTGCGCTTCCTGCTGCTGCCGCCGGTCATGGCCATGGAGGACCTGGGAGCGTGGGACTCATTCAAGCGCTCCGGGGAGCTGCTGTCCGGCCGCATCGAGCCGGGCTTCCTCGGCCGGGTGGTGGTGCGAGCCATGATTCTCTACACGGTGATGAGCCTCATCCTCATCTCGGTGCAGCTCGTCTCCAGCATCCCGTCGTGGCTGGTGATGGTGCCGTATGGCAACCCCTTCGACGCGGGGACCATGGCGCGCACGCCCCAGCTCATGCTGGTGCCCGCGGAGCTGGTGCAGGTGGTGGCGCAGTCGTGCTTCACGCCCATCTACTTCGTCTTCTGCTCGCTCTTCTATCTGGACATGCGCGTGCGCCGGGAGGCCCTGGACCTGGAGCGGCGCATGGACTCGCCGCCGGCCACGCCGACGCTGGCCGTCTGACGCGCCTTCGCCCCGCGAGCCTCCCGTGACGACGAGCCTGTCCCTGCTGATGCTGCTGGCCACCCTGCCCTGCGCGGAGCGTGAGCGCACCGCGCGGCTGCTGGAGGAGACGGCGGCCACACGGCCCTCGGATCTGCCCGCGGTGGTGGACGGGCTGGCCGCGAGCATGGGCGGAATGCCGCTGCCCTCCCCCGAGCAGGACGCGCCCGCGACCGAGCGCGCGAAGCAGCTCACGGGCTTCCTGGAGCGGGCGTGCGCACTGCAGGAAGCGGAGCGTGGTGCACCGGCCGCGCTGCCACCGGGTGAGCCGGCGCGACTGAAGGCCATCCTCGACCGGCCGGAGTTCTCGCGGGCCCGCCAGCGTCACGGCGACCTGGTGAAGCGGCTGATGCGCGAGCTGGAGGCCTGGATGGAGGGCCTCTTCGAGTCCAACGAGGCCCAGAGCTTCGCGGTCGCCACGCGCGCGGTGATGCTGGGACTGGCGCTCGCGCTGGTGCTGTGGGGCGCGCTACGGCTGGCCGCGCGCCGGAGAGGGAAGGCCGCGGCGCCTCTCGCGTCGACGCTGGCCGAGGCGCCGCTGGTGCTGGACTCGCCGGGAGAGCACCTGCGGCGGGCCCGCGCGGCGCTGGGCGCGGATGCGCGCGAGGCGATTCGCGAGGGACTGCTGGGACTGCTGTCGGCGCTGGAGCAGCGGCGGCTGGCGCGGCCGGACCGGGTGAAGACGAATCGAGAGCTGGCGGCGGAGCTGCCCGCGCGGGGCGCGCCCGCGACGGTGGTGAGCGAGGTGGAGCGACTGGTGGGCTGGTACGACCGGGCCTTCTACTCGCTCGCGCCGGTGCCGCCGGATGAGGCGGCGAGCTTCGTCGCGGCGGTGGAGCACCTCAACGGCACCCTGCCGGCGGAGGTCTCCCGGTGAAGAACCTCCGCATCACGGCCATCTTCGGCGTGCTCATCGCCCTGGCGCTGGCGGTGGGCCTGTCCACCCGCGCGGACTCGCCGGAGTCGGTGGTGCCCACCGTGGAGAACACCGGCGCCCAGGGCGCCCGCGCGCTCTACCTCTACCTGCGCGAGGGCGGGCGCCCCGTCGACGCGTACACCGCCTCGCTGGAGTCGCTCCCCTCCGGCACGCGCACGCTGGTGCTGGCGTCACCGGAGGGCCGGCCGGTGTCACAGGAAGAGGTCTCCGCGCTGGAGCAGTTCACCCGGGGCGGCGGCACGCTCGTCTACCTGTCCCCGCGCGAGCTGGGCAAACACCAGGCCGCGCTGGAGGACTGGCTCCGATTGGATTCGGGCCCACTGATGCCGGCGAGCAGTCGCGGTCTCGACTCCACGCTGGCGGACGCGGGCGGCACCACGGTGGATATCTGGCTCGCCGCGGGTCCCCTGCGCGGACTCTCCGGCCTCCGCGTGTCCCAGGACCGGGGCCTGCGCATGCTCCACGACGACGCCGTGCCCCTGGCGGGCCTGGGCGGTGCAGTGGCCGTGTGGCGATGGCCGCTCGGCAAGGGCGAGGTGTACGTGCTCGCGGGCGCGGACCTCGCGGAGAACCGGCGACTGGAGCTGCTCGACAACCTGCGCTTCTGGGACGAGCTCGCGGCCCGCGGCCCGCTGCTGTTCGACGAGTACCACCACCAGCTCGCGCCCCCGCCGCCGCTGTCTCGCGGCATCTGGGTATTCGTCGCGCAGGTGCTGCTGGTGGGCCTGCTCTACGCCGTGTCCCGGGGCACGCGCTTCGGCGCGGCCCGGCCCCTGCGCCAGGAGCGACACCGCTCGGCGCTGGAGTACGTGCGAAGCATGGGCTGGCTGATGCGCCGCGCGAAGGTGGAGCGCGAGCTGCTCCCCGAGCTGGACCGCACGCTGCGGCAGCTCATGCAGGAGCGGCTGGGAATCCCCCTCGCGCTGTCGGACGCGGACGCGGCCCGCCTCATGGAGCGCGGGGGGAAGGACTACCTCGATGCGAAGGCGGACCTCACGCAGACGCTCGCGCAGCCGGACATCCGTCCGTCCGACTACGCGCGCGTGGCCCGCCACTACGCGCACCTGGAGCGCGTGGTGACGGGCCGTGAGTCAGAGGCTCGCGAGGACGCGGCCTAGAGGTCCTTCCCGTCGGCCACGAGGGCGGCGCCCACGTGGTGGCGGATCTCCTCGACGCGAGCGTCCCAGCTCTCGTTGAAGATCTTGTCCGCGCGCTCGCGGCTGGGGCCGGGCCCTTCCGCGAGGCACTCGTCGACCTTGCGCACGAAGTCCTCGGTGTTCGAGGCAATCTTGCACAGGCCCACCTTGCGGACCTCGGGCAGGTCCGTGGACACCACCGGCAGGCCCGAGGCGAGGTACTCGCGCACCTTCAGCGGATTGGCATTCAGCGTCAGCTCGCTGACCTTGAAGGGCATCAGCGCCACATCGAAGGCCTTGCTGTAGCCCGGCAGGTCCGCGTACGGCTTGCGGCCCAGCATGTGGATGTTGGGCTCGGCGCGCAGCTTCGAGTCATCGCAGTCCGGCGTCGTCTTGCCGATGATGACCACCGAGCCCTCCGGATGGGCGCGGGCGGTGGCGATGATGGCCTCCTGATCCACCCAGTCCGCCACCAGGCCGAAGAAGCCGATGACGGGCTTGGGCAGGTTGGCGATGTCCGCCGGAATCGTGGTGGCCGGATCACACGCCTTCACGAAGTGCGTGAAGTCCGTGCCGTGCCGCACCAGCACCGTGCGCGGGTTGATCTTCGACTTGTTCTCCCGCAGGCGCTCCGCCGAGGTGATGCAGATGTCCGCGCGGCGCAACAGGCGCTCCTCCAGCTCCGCGATGTGCTTGCCGTTGGTGTCCGCGAAGGCGGCGAACTCGTCCACGCAGTGGTAGACGACGAACTCCTCGCCCAGCGTGCCGGACACCGGCGCGGACGCCGGCAGGAAGCTCCAGGAGATGGGCTTCTTGAAGTTCAGCTGCTTCATCGCCCGCAGCACCTGGAGCCGCAGCAGGTGCCGGTTCGCGTTGCGCACCAGCTCCGAGCCATAGAAGGGAATCGCCAGCGGCGACAGCACGAAGAGGTTGGGCTGCACCTCCTTGATGCCCTCGGTGAACTTCTCCAGCTTGTTGAAGATGCGCTTCGCATCGTGAGCGTTGGCGCGCGGCGCACGGTTGCCGATGCTGTTCACCCAGAGGATGCGGTTCTCCCGCGAGAGAATCTTCATGATGTGGACCTTGGACAGCGGGTCCCCATCCCAGTCATTGGAGAACACCACCAGGTCGCGCCCGCGGAGGGCCCGCCGCGACAGGTCCATGTCATCACTGCGCCGCATGTCTCGTCTCTCCTGTATCGAAGGCTTCGTCGTCTGACTTCTTGAAAGGAATTGCGTCGGTGTAGAGGGCGAGCAGCTCCGGCCCCGCATCCACCGTCGGGTGCAGCGCCGGGCCCACCGCCACGGCCTCGCGCACCGCGCGGGCCAGGTCCTGTGCGTCATCTGCTGCGAACACCCGCGTCCCCTCGGGACGGGTGCACACGTCGCTGGCCACGCAGGGCACGCCCAGGGCCAGCGCCTCGCGCACGGAGATGGAGTCTCCGTCGTGCGTGGTGGGCCGGAGGAAGGCATCACTGCGGGCCATCAGCCCCAGCGCCGCCGAGTGCTCCAGTTCCCCCAGCACCTCGAGGTTCCCCGCCACGCCCATTTCACGCGCGTCGCGGATGAACTCCTCTGAATCCGTCCCCGGCCCGAAGAGGGCCAGGCCCACGTCCGGGTGCTCCTTCGCGATGAGCTTCAGCGCGCGGAACGCCAGCTTCCGCCCGTACACGGGCGAAGGGTGGTGCGCCATGGCGAGCAGCGGCCTGCGCCGGGCCCGCGCCGCGTCCACCACCGCCGGTACCGTCCCCGGCCTCACCTGCGAGGACAGGAAGGCGGGATGGACGACGACCTTCTCCTCCGGCACGCCGCACGCGACGATGGAGTCCCTCACCGCCTGGGACACCGCCACGACGCGCGCGTAGCCGGCCAGCGCCATGCGAGCGAAGTTGCGCCGGGCCGCGGACGCCGCCAGGTAGTCCGGCAGCAGCCCCGAGTGGAGGGTGATGATGCGGGCCGACCGGGACCCCGGCAGCCCGCCCACCATGCCCGCCAGCACCCAGGCCTTCGGGTTGTTGCCGCTCGTGTGGACGTGCACCGTCCACCCCGAGGAGATGAACCCCGCCAGCCGCAGGGCGAAAGAAGCGGGACTGCGCGTCGGGATGACGTCCGGAGCCGGCCGGCCGCCCTTCCCGATGTCCAGTACCTTCGTTTCGACCCCGCAGCCGCGCAGGTAACCGTGTAGCTGTTGTACGTGGATGGCTACACCGCCATACGGAGGCGGGTAGTCCCCGACGAGGAGCACTTTCATGAAGTCCTCCCCTATTGCCGCATGGAAGCGGGGGGAGGCACCGCGGACAGCGGCGCGCGCTGGGGCAAGAGCCCCATCTCCCGCTGGTACGTGGTGAGCGGATCCGGGTCCTGGCGAATCACCTTCGCCGGAACGCCCGCCACCACCGAGCCCGAGGCCACGTCCTTCAGCACCACCGCGTTGGCGCCAATCACCGCGAAGTCGCCAATGCGGATGTTGCCGAGAATCTTCGCCCCGGCGCCGATGCGCACGTAGTCACCGATGATGGGCGCGCCCTCGAGACCCGAGCGGCCGCCGATGGTCACCTGCTGCGAGATGAGGCAGTTCTTCCCCACCTTCGCCGCCTTGTGGATGACCACGCCGATACCGCCGTAGCCGAGCTGCGTCCCTTCCCCGATCTCCGCATCCTCGGGGATGTACGAGCTGTGCAGATAATAGATGGCCTTGCGAAGCACGGCCGGAAGCAGGGGTACGCCCCGCTTCTTCAGTCCGTGCGCGAGCCGGTACAACGTCATCGCGTCGACACCCATCACGCCTCCCTGACCCCGATTTCCCGACGGCGAGGAAACTAGGTACCCAACCGTGGGGAGGGAAGTGCTCCCCACGCGTCTATTTCCCGACGCTCAAACCCGCCCGGCGCGGACGCAGCCCCGCCAGCAGGCTCAAGGGCCGCACGCCCGCCGCGTACAGCACGCCCAGGTAGCCCATGACGAAGAGCACCCCGGCCGACGCCAGTGGCAACACACGCCACACGAAGCCCTCCGGCAGGTGGCTGAAGGCCCCTTCCGCCGCGGCCCTGAGGACGAAGACGCCCAGCGCCGCGGCCACCGCGGACAGCGCGGCCTTGCCCAGCTCCCGCCATGGGATGACGTCCACCACCCGCAGCTTGAGTTGGGGTGTCGACAGTGCGGCCGGCACCCGCGCCAGCAGCATCGCCTTGCCCACCACCTCCGCCACGGCCCACGAGCCGATGCCGCCCATGAGGCCCAGGTGCTTCACGCCCAGCCACACCATGGGCACCGTCACCGCCGCCTTCACCGCGTACGAGGCGAAGATGGCGCGCGTCTGGCCCCGGGCGCGCAGCGTGCCATCCATGGGCAGGATGGACAGCACCACGCCCAGCACGCTCACCCGGAACACGGGCACCGCGGGCAGGAACTTCTCGCCGAACATCGCCCCGACGAACTCGGGCGCCGCCGCGAAGAGGAACGCGGCGAAGGGCAGGAAGACATAGGCCAGCTTCCCCGCCGCCTCGCGGAACGCATTCACGCCCTCCTCCAGGCGCCCTTCCCGCTCCAGCTCGCCCAGCCGCACCATCAGCACCTCGCTGGTGGGCGTGTAGAGCAGGTCGACCACGGGCAGCTGGAAGCAGCCCACCCGGTAGAGCGCGTACATCGCCGGCGCCACCGCGCCCGCCACCATGTAGAGGTGCGCGTTCTGCTGGGGAATCGCCAGCAGCATCGCCGCGCCGAAGGGCGCCGCGTACACGAGCTGCTCCTTGAAGAGCGTCCGGTCCACCAGCGGCCCGGTGACACCGCGCAGCGACACCAGCCACGTCGCCACGTAGCGCAGGCCCGCGAAGGCGGCGACGACGACCATCATCCAATAGAGGGACGCGCCCAACAGCGGCGGCACCACCATGACGGCCGCGCGCACCGCGTCGGACACCAGGTAGACGCCCGCGGACGCCTTGGTGCGCCCCTGCGCGGTGAGCGACACCTCCAGCGGGAAGCTGCCCAGCAGGAAGGCGGTATACGCGGCCAGCGGCAGCCGGTACTCCGCCAGCGCCGGGTTGGAGAACCAGCCCGCCACGTACCCCAGGCTCGCGTACACGCCCAGCGCGCCCACGAGGCCCGCCGCGGACATGAAGAGGAGCGTCTGCCCCAGGTAGGGCCGCTTCGCCTCCGCGCGGGGCAGGAAGTAGTACAGGCTCTGCACCACGCCGAACGGCAGCACGTAGTAGAGCGTCGTGGCGATGAGGAACAGCTGGTAGTACGTGCCGTACTCGTCCAGGTGCAGCACCCGGGCGAGCACGAGCGGAATGGACAGCGTCAGCCCGGCGGTGAACAGCCGGGCCAACACGAGGGGGCCGGCGCGGCCGAGGAACGAACCCCCGGACGCCGCCGGCGTGGAACTGCCGCTCACGGAGCCTCCTTCACCGGCGACGTCGCCGCCTCCGGGCTGATGATGTTGGCGGCGACCGCCGGGCTCACCCCGGATGATGAGTTGCCGAGGTGGTGCGGGCGCTTGCCCGGCACCGGGTGGCTCATGCCGAGCACCCCGAAGCAGTCGTCGAACTGGCACGCGGTGAGCGACGGCGAGTAGTCCCCCGTCATGCCCAGGCTGAAGTTCTCCCACAGCACCTTGCGCTTGAGGGTGAACGGGTCCCCACCGATGCGGTTGGGGAAGTCCTCCGTCGTCACGCCCGAGCGGAAGCCATTGGACGACAGCACGCGGATGACCTCGTCCGAGTACCAGCCGTTGCAGTAGGCGAAGTCGCGGACGGTGATGCCCACCTCGCGCTCGATGGTGCGCTTGGACTCCAGAATCTCGCGCTCCACCACCGCCTGCGGCTCCAGCGTGAGCACGGTGTGGCCGAGCGTGTGCGCGCCGAACTCGAAGCCGTCGCGCGCCATGCGGCGCACCTCGTCCCAGTTCATGACGTCGCCCTGCTCCGGCACCAGCTCCTTGCCGCCGCCGAGCTGCTGCTCCAGCGCGTCGATGATGTCCGTGAGCACGCGCGTGGGGTACTCGCCGATGAAGTCGTCCAGCGCCGCGGACACCGTCTTCTGCCCGGAGAGGATGGGCCCGAGCAGCTCCAGCGACGGGCCGGGCAGCGCGTCGTACTCCGGCCGGAAGCGGCGCTGCTGGACACGGTGGAGCAGGTGGAAGAGCCGGTCGTGGTTGAAGCGCTTGTCGGTGCCGATGAACGCCGTCGGCAGGTACGTAATCGCTGGCACGCCCATCTGCTTCAGGACGGGGTACGCGTACCGGTACACGTCGCGGTAGCCGTCGTCGAAGGTGACGACGCACAGGTCCTTCTTCGTGGTGCGCCGTCCGGCCATGACGTCCACCGCGTCACCGATGGAGGCCAGCTCGTAGCCCGCCGCGTTCGCCTCCTCCAGGTGCTTGCGGAACGTCTCCTGGGAGATGAGCAGCCCCGGGATGGAGCGCTGCAATTCCCCCGTGAAGTCGCTCACCACGCGGTGGTAGCTGACGATGAGGATGCGCCGCCCGCCGGACTGGACGCGGCGGTAGGCCGCCATCGCCTTGCGCACTCCGCTGTAGTGCATCACTCCCGCCGCCGCCGCCTTGACTGCCCTGCGTACCACCTTGCCCGTCGCCATCACGCCCTCCGCGCGGAGAAGAAACCTCCCGCCCGCCTCCACCCTCACCCGGGAAGAGAACCCGGGGCCGCGCCAGTGCAGGGGGAATGCCATGCCGAAGCTAGGCACCCGGTGGGCTCCCGCAGAGGGGAAGCCCAGCAGCCCTGGTGAGCTGCCGAGCGGTGGACACGCCCTCCGGTGGAAACCGGACGGAGCGCACGGGCACCTCAGACCACATGAAGGGGAAAAGCTTTCCTGATCCGGTGGCCCGCTCCTCCACTGACCGGCCGTCCCTCCTTGTTTCACTGGAGGACATTTCCATTTCCGGATACGAACAACGGCGCCGATGCCTGCTCCTTCCGCCCCCGCGCTCGCGCTGCACGACGTCAGCAAGCGCTATGGGCGCCGCTGGGCCGTGGCGCGTCTCACCTACGCGCTCCCCGCCGGACGCTCCCTGTTGCTCACCGGACACAACGGCTCCGGGAAGACCACCCTGCTGCGCCTCGTGGCCACCGCGCTCAGCCCCACCGCGGGCCGCGTGGAAGTGCTGGGCCGCGACGCGGTGGCGGACCGGGACGCCGTGCGCCGCGACGTGGCGCTGCTGTCCCACGCCAGCTTCCTCTACGAGGACCTCACCGCGCTGCAGAACCTCACCGTCCTCGCGCGGCTGCTCGGCATCCCCTCGCCGGAGGACGCCGCCAGCGCGCTGCTCACCCGCGTGGGCCTCACCCGCCGCTCGGACAGCCCGGTGCGCGGCTTCAGCGCCGGCATGCGCAAGCGGCTCGCCATTGCCCGGCTGTTGATGAAGACACCCGCCCTCGCCCTGCTGGACGAGCCCTTCGGCGAGCTGGACCCGCAGGGCATCCACGACATGGAGGGCATCATCGCGGAGCTCAAGGCCGGCGGCACCACCGTCATCCTCGCCACGCACCTCATCGAGCAGGGCATGTCCCTGTGCGAGGAGCGCCTCCACCTGCAGGACGGGCGGGCGGTGGCCGCATGAGCACCCCGCCCCGCCCCCGCCCCGTCGGCCTCATCACCGCCACCGTGGCGCTCCTGCGCAAGGATCTGCTCATCGAGTGGCGCACGCGCGCGCGCCTCAACGCCATCATCTTCTTCGCGCTGGCCACGCTGCTGATGTTCTCCTTCGCGCTGGGGCCGGACACGAAGCTCCTGGAGAAGAACGCGGGCGGCTACTACTGGCTGGCCATCCTCTTCGCCAGCGTGCTGTCCCTGGGCGAGTCGTTCCGCGTGGAGTCGGAGAACGCGTGCCTGGACGGCGTGAGGCTCGCCCCCGCCGACGCGCGCGCCATCTTCCTCTCCAAGGCCGTGGGCAACACGCTGCTGCTCACGGCCCTGGGCGCCCTCATCTTCCCCGTCATGGTGGCCCTGTACGGCGTCCACATCGCCACCAGCGCCGCGGACCTCGGCCTCATCCTCCTGCTCGGCTGCCTGGCCCTCAGCGCTCCGGGCACTGTCTACGCGGCGATTTCCAGCAACGCCCGGGCAAGGGACGTGCTGCTGCCTCTGCTATTGTTCCCGCTCGTCATCCCGGCCCTCCTCTCCGCGACCAAGGCGACCACCCTGGTACTGCAGGGTGACCCCATGAATCAGCTAGGCTCATGGCTGGGGCTTTTGAGTGGATTCAATCTGATTTACTGGGGCGTAGGCTTCGTGCTGTTCCCGCGCATCATCGAGGACTGAAGGATGAAGAGACTCATGAAGTGGGTGCTGCCAGTGGCGGCAGTGGTCCTGCTGGGCGCGGGCTGGTACGTGGGCCTCGCGGTGGCGCCGCCAGACCGGGAGATGGGGGACGTACAGCGCATCATGTACGTGCATGTCCCTCTCCAGTGGATGGCCATGATGGCCATGTTCATCAACTTCGTGGCGGCGGTGGCCTACCTCCTGTCGAGCGGCGGGAACGTGGGCACGGTCAGCGCGAAGCCCCGGAGCTCCAGCCCGTTGGTGAGCCTCCTGGCCCTGGTCGTCAACCTCATGGCGTGGGTGGCCCACATCCTCAAGTCCGGCTGGGGGCTGCTCATGCCCGGCTCGAAGGAGGACGAAGCCCGCGCGAAGCAGGACGAGTCCGGCTGGAAGCTGGACTCGGTGGCGGAGGCCTCCGCGGAAATCGGCCTGGTGCTGGGCACCGCGGGGATGATTACCGGCTCCATCTGGGGCCGGCCGACCTGGGGCGTCTACTGGTCCTGGGATCCGCGCCTCACCTCGGAAGCCATCATGTTGGTGACGTACATGGGCTACCTGGTGCTGCGGCGCTTCGTGGAGGACCCGGACAAGCGCGCCACGTGGAGCTCGGCGGTGGCCATCCTCGGCGCCATCAACCTGCCCATCGTCTGGTTCTCCGTGCGCTGGTGGCGCAGCCTGCACCAGGTCCAGTCCAGCCCGAGGACGGTGGACCCGGCCATGGTGCTGCCGCTGCGCATCTCCGCGTTCGGCATGCTCGCCCTCCTGCTCGTCTTCCTGGGGTACCGCTACCGGCAGGCCATGGCCGAGCGCCGGGCCGAGATGGCCCTCCCCGACGCGCTGCCCGGCGACGTGCCCTCCTCCCTGCCCCAGAACTCCTCGAAGGTGGCCTGAACATGATGACGCTCTCTTCGCTGATGCTCCTGGCCCAGGCGGCCCCGGGACAGGTGGGCAGCGGCCGCATCCAGGGTGGGTGGGGCTATGTCTGGGCCTGCTACGGAATTACGCTGGCCATGCTGGCCCTCTACGCTGTGTCGCTCTGGGTTCGCCGGCCCGGGGCTTCGCCCGACGCCAAGGAGTAATCCCATGACGCCCGTCGCCCGAAACCGACTCATCGCCCTGGGGGCCCTGCTCGTGGCAGGCGCCGGCCTTGCCTTCGTCGCCTTTGGCGATATCGGCAACAACCTCGTCTATTACTGGAGCCCCTCGGAGATGCTGGGCCAGGGGGACCGCGCCTACACGGCCACCATCCGCCTGGGCGGCGTGGTGCAGCCGGGCAGCATCCAGTGGAACGCGGAGCACACCACGCTCCACTTCCGTGTGGCGGACGGCCCCAAGGAAGGCGCGGCCAGCGTGCTGGTGCGCTCCACGGAGACGCCGCCGCAGATGTTCCGCGACAAGATTGGCGTCGTGGTGGAAGGCACCTACGACAAGTCCGGCGTCTTCAGCTCCAACCGGCTGATGGTGAACCACTCCAACGAGTACCGCGCCCCGAAGGAGGGCGAGGACCCGAACAAGTGGCGTGAGACGCTGTCGGACGCCACCACGGCCAGCGCGGGGGCGAAGTGAACGGGACGCTCGGAAACGGCCTGGTGCTCGGAGGGCTCGCGTTCGCGGCCTTCGGCGCCATTGTCGGTCTGGCCAGCGGGCTGCGCCGCAGCGAGGCGGGCTACCCGTGGGTGATGCGCGCGGTGTGGGGCTTCGCCGCCTGCATGATTGGCGCGAACCTCACCATGGTGCACGCGCTGGTCACCAACGACTTCAGCGTGAAGTACGTGACGCAGGTGGGCAGCCTCGACACGCCGCTGCTCTACAAGGTGGTGTCGCTGTGGAGCGCCCTGGAGGGGTCCATCCTCTTCTGGGGCCTCATCATGGGCAGCTACATCGCCGCGTTCGCCTTCATCCACCGGCGCGAGCACGCGCGGTACATGCAGCTGGCGCTGGGCACCATGCTGGCGGTGGGCGTCTTCTTCGCCTTCCTCATCGCCGGCCCGGCCAACCCGTGGGGCGCCGTCTTCCCGGTACCTGCGGACGGCCCCGGCCCCAACCCGCTGCTGCAGAACCACATCCTCATGGTCATCCACCCGCCCATGCTCTACATGGGCTACGTGGGCATGACGGTGCCCTTCGGCGTCGCGGTGGCGGGCCTGCTGCGCGGCGAGATTGGCGAGGCGTGGATGGCGCCCCTGCGTCGCTGGACGCTGGTGGCGTGGGTCTTCCTCTCCGTCGGCATCATCCTCGGCGCCTGGTGGGCGTATGCCGTGCTCGGCTGGGGCGGCTACTGGGCGTGGGACCCGGTGGAGAACGCGTCCTTCCTGCCGTGGCTGACGGCGACGGCGTTCATGCACTCCACCATGGTGCAGGAGCGCAAGCGGATGCTGAAGCTGTGGACGCTCAGCCTCGCGCTCGCGTCCTTCGTGCTCACGATTCTGGGCACGTTCATGACCCGCTCGGGCATCTTCAACTCGGTGCACTCCTTCACCCAGTCGGACATCGGGCCCACCTTCCTGGTGTTCCTCGGCATCCTGCTGGTGGTGTGCATCGGCCTGCTGGCATCGCGCGGCCACCTGCTGGTGCCCGAGGGGCGGCTGAGCTCGGCCATGTCCCGCGAGACGAGCATCCTGGTGAACAACCTGGTGTTCGTGGCGATTACCTTCACGGTGCTCCTGGGCACGCTGTACCCACTGGTGTCGGAAGCGGTGCGCGGCATCCGGGTCAGCGTGGGTGAGCCCTACTTCAACAAGATGGCGGTGCCGGGCGGCATCGCGGTGCTCTTCCTGATGGGCGTGGGCCCGGTGCTCCCGTGGGGCACGCCGGACAAGGCCACGCTGCGCCGGCAGTTCATCATCCCCGCGGTGGTGGGCCTGCTGGTGACGGCGGCCTGCTACGCCTCGGGGCTGCGCGGCGGCTACCCGCTGCTGACCTTCGGCCTGGCGGGCTTCGTCACCGTGGTCACCCTGCGGGAGCTGGTGGCGCCGGTGCGCGTGCGCATGTCCGAGCGCAAGGAAGGCCTCGTCACCGCGCTGATGACGAGCGCCACCAAGGCGCAGCGCCGCTTCGGCGGCTACGTGGTGCACCTGGGCATCGTCCTCATCATCGTCGCGGTGGCCGCGTCGTCCGCGTACGTGAAGCACACGTCCGGCACGGTGCGGAAGGGCGAGAGCCTGCAGTTGGACGGCTACCAGATGAAGTACCTGGGGCTGGTCAGCGGCGAGGAGCCGCACCGCACCTACGTGGCGGCGCGCCTGGAGGTGACGGCGCCCAACGGCACGCAGTCCGAGCAGCGCCCGCGCCTCAACTACTACGAGCGGAGCACGGACCCCATCGGCACCCCGGCGGTGCGCGAGACGGCGGCCGAGGACCTCTACATCTCCATGATGGCCTTCTCCGAGCAGGCCGGCACGGCGAGCTTCAACGTCTGGGTCTTCCCGCTGGTGGGGTGGATCTGGTGGAGCATCCCCCTGCTGGTGCTGGGCACGCTCATCTCCATCTGGCCGCGCCGCAAGGCGGCGATGGCGATGTCGGCGGCAACGGACGTGGGTGCGGCGCCTCCGCTGGCCGGTGGCGACGCGGAGCGGGGGGCGGCCTAAATGGGACGCTGGCGCTATACCCTGGGCTTCGCCGTGCTGAGCGCGTGCCTGCTGGTCGTGCTCTACAAGGGCTTCGGGCGCGATCCGCACGAGGTGCCCTTCATGCTGAAGGGCCAGCCCGCCCCGGGCTTCACGCTGCGCGCGCTGGACAGCGGCGAGCGGGTGAGCCTGGCGGACCTGAAGGGCCGCCCGGTCATCATCAACTTCTGGGCGTCCTGGTGCGGGCCGTGCCAGATGGAGCACCCGGTGCTGGACTGGGGCGCGCGCGAGTTCGGCTCGCAGGCGGTGTTCCTGGGCGTCGTCTTCGAGGACACCGAGGACAACGCGCGCCAGTTCCTCACGCGGCACGGGGCCAGCTTCCCGCAGCTCATGGACCCGCGCTCGCGCATGGCGGTGGACTACGGCGTGGCGGGCGTGCCGGAGACGTACTTCATCGACCCGAGCGGCATCATCCGGGGCAAGCACGTGGGGCCCATCGACCCGCAGACGCTGGCGCTGCGCATCCGTGAGCTGACGGGCAAGGCCCCCGCCGCCCCCGCCGAGGCCACGCGTTAGCAACCCGAGTCAACGAGGTGGGACGCATGCGGTGCCCGGAGTGCGGCGAAGCCTCGGATGCGCGGCTGAAGTACTGCGAGAACTGCGGCGCGAAGATGCCGGAGCGGCCCCAGGCCACCGGCGCGCGTCCTGCGGTCCGCCCCGCGCGTCCCAGCCGCAAGGCGGAGGAGCCAGCCTACGCGGCGGAAATCCTCGAGGAGGTGGAGGAGCGCTCGCGGCCGTACGCCGTCGGTGACGCGCCCCCGCTGGACCCGGAGGAGAAGACGGACCCCGGGCAGGCCCGCGCGCCGTATGAGGGCCCGAAGTGGCTGGAGCACGTGCCGGCGCACTCGCCCACCGTGGCGGGCGTGGGGCTGCTGGCGGTGGCGCTGGTGCTGTCCATCCTCCCCTTCTTCTCTGGCGCGGGCGTGCCCGGCTCGCTGCTGGCGCTGGTGGCCGGCGCGGTGCTGGTGGCGCGCGAGCTGCGCGCGGCCGGCCAGGCCCCGGGCTTCACCGAGCGGGTGCCGGAGGTGCTGCTGCGCCCCGAGGCCATGGCGGCCTCCACGGTGGTGCTGGCGGCCATCGCCGTTCGGACACTGGGCTTCGGCCTCACACCGCTGCTCTGGGTGGCGGGCGTGGGGCTCGTCGGCTACGACCAGTGGAAGAAGGGCCTCTTCAGCGAGGACGGCGTGGGCCGGTACTTCGAGCCGCGCCGGCTGCTGATGATGCCCCGGCTGGCGGCGCTGGTGGGCGTGACGGTGTGCCTGCTGTCGCTGTTCGCCCCGTGGGCCACGCTGCGCTCGGAGCTGGGTGCGGTGCCGGACAACGCACCGGTGCCCCAGGGGCCTCCGGAGCTGCGGGTCGTCCGCACGATTCGCCCCACGGATGACGTGCTCTATTCGCGGGGCGGTGACGTCACCCTGCTCTCCGGCTGGGACTTGCCGGCGTCGGTGGTGGCGGAATTGGCGCTGCTCGTCGTGCTCGCGATGCTGGCGCTGCGCCCGGAGGTAGAGCGTCCGTCCTGGGCGCGCTTCGTGCCCGCGGGCGCGGTGGGCCTGAGCCTCGTCTGGGTGGCCTTGAATATCCGACTCGTGCCCGGCCCCTTCGGCTTCCTCGTGGGCCTGGGCGCAGTGGGCATGCTCGCCGCCCGCGAGTGGATGGGCCCGCACATGGACGCGGAGCCACTGCCCTCCGACGACGAAGAGTCGGAGGTATCGCCCTTCGCCGACGACGAATCCGAGGTGTCGCCCTTCGCCGACGACGAGTCTGCGTTGTCGCCCCTCGCCGACGACGAGTCGGAGCGGGGGTAGCCCCGCTCCGACTCACGTTTCGGCTACGGCGTGGTGAACTGCGTCAGCCAGTCCAGGTTCGTCTTGAGCGACCACGGGGCGGTGCCGCTCCGCCACGTCGAGTCCAGCGTCAGGCCGATGCAGGTGCCGGTGCGCATGTAGCAGTGGTCGGCCTGGAGGTCGGCCACCTGCAAGTCGTCGATGATGTACCAGCCGCTGCCGTTGCTCCGGAAGCACGAGGTCGCCAGGGGGCAGGACAGGCCCGTCGTCTGCGTGTTCTGGCTGCGCACCGCGGACTCGGTGGGGCCGACGAAGACGTCCTGCTCGCCGTTGATGATGCGGAGGCGGTCGCTCGGCAGCGCGCGGTTGCCATCCGCGACGCAGGAGCTGAGGTCGTAGATGGAGTACTGGACGCCGCAGCCCAGTCCGTAGGCGGCGCGAACGCGGGAGTCATAGTTCTTGGCCAGGGTGGCCATGATGGAGCCCTGGCTGAAGCCCGCCACCACGACGCCCTTGGAGCAGTCCGCCTTGGCCCGCGCGCAGAGCCGGCCGATGGCACTGGTGGACCGGCTCGCGTCGTAGGTGCACTTCGCGCGGCTCGAGATCGTGGAGCAGGAGCCGAAGGTGGCGTTGTCATATTCGACGGTGGCAGCGACGTAGCCGCGGGCCGCCATCTCAGACACGGCGGCCAGCGCCGACGAATGGTCATACTGCTCCGTGGTGCCCACCGTGTAGATGAACACGGGATACTTCCCCGTCGCCGCGGGCTCCTGGCCGCGGATGTTGTACGTGGTTCCACAGACCAGCCCGCTGCCGCCCGAGTACGTCGCCGTGAAGCTGCTCAGCGACTGCGCTCCAGCCGCGGGGGCCCACGCCAGGGCCAGGAATGCGCCAAGAAGGAAGCTCGCGCCTACCGTCTTCATGACTGCTCCTCGATGTTTGGGGGTCGCATGGACAGACATCCAGCGGATGCCTGTTGATACATTCTTAGACCTCAAGCCCGAAAGTTTGTCCATACCATTTATTGCCGAATAGCTGCTTTTTCTGGTTTTGTTCCGCAATGCGAAACATTGCCACCTGGAGTTCCGCGAGGCGAAACATCGAGCCATGACAGGAATTGCGAACCAGGGACGCGGGGTGGGGCCGCCGATACACTGAGGGCCGTCGGACGTCCCCAGGTGCACCCACCCGACTCCGAGCCTCCATGTCCCGTCCCTTCACGAAGCTCCTCCAGTCCTGTGTCGTCCTCGCGCTGGGGCACGGGCTCATGGGCGCCGAGGCCCGGCCCCCTGAGCAGGCCTCGGCGGGCACCTGCGTGCCCCAGGCACACGTGCTGGGGACGGGGGCCCGCGACGTCGCCGATGCGTCGGAGCTCCCCAGCGAGCAGCGGGAGCCCGACGACGTCCGGTGCACGGAGGCCCTGCCAGGGCTCGGGAGGCTCTGCTACGTCCGCCAGAGGCGGGCCTTCGCCGCCGCGCCCGGGCAGCCCCCTTCCTGCGCCATCCGGTGTCTCACCCTACGTCCTCGCGAGCCTCACCTGCTACGAAGGGTGTCGCGGACTGGTCATCCTGGGGGCCTGCCCCAGAGCCTCCGCCCACTGGCCGCCATGGACTCGCCGGCGGCCTGCGACTGAGCGCTCGCCGGGGCTGGTGCGCGTCCGGCAGCGATCAATCCCGCTGGACGGCTGGCCGGAGCAGCGTCGCCTCTCCGACCCGGGAGGTTGAGGTTCGTCAACCCAACCAACACTCCGCGAAATTTCACGTGCTTTCGACGCTCGTGGTTCCACGGCCCTGGCGTACCTTGGCCCCGCCAACAACACGGTACAGGCACCATCGCGAGTCCAGGCACGGGGGAGCGCGGCATGGTTGGCCCGAGGACGGCACCCATTCAGACGGGAAGCACGAGCACCTTCACACTGAAGCAGAAGCGCCTGCACATCATCCTGCTGGACCCACGAGAAGCGCCCTACGCCGGACAGGAATACGTGCTCACGGTGGGAAGGACGGAGCACCACGGCCGCACCGCCGCGGACGGCTCGCTCTCCCATGAGGTGCCGGGCCTGCCCGGCGGTGAGCTGGTGTTGAAGCTCCCCGCGCCCGACGCGGCCTCCGCGCCCGAGCCCGCCTCCGTCGCCCCACCCGGAGCGCCACCGCCCTACCCGCCCCCCGTCCGCGACGCCGACTTCCCCGACCCCCCCGCCGCCTCCACGCCCGAGCCGGTGACGCTGCGCTGGACGCTCCAGCTCCAGTCATTGGTGAGCTTCGACGCGGACGCGGTGCGTGCCGCGCAGGAGCGGCTGCACAACCTGGGCTTCCCCGCTGACGGCGAGCGCGGCACCCCCGGCCCCCGCACCCGTGCCGCCGTGCGCGCCTTCCAGCGCACGCACGGCCTGCCCGACACGGGGCAGCTCGCGGACGTGCAGCAAGAGCTCATCCGGCAACACGACGCCTGACGCACGCCCATGCCCCGCATCGCACTTACGGCCTGTGTCGCCCTCACTTCGTCGGGAGGGCGCAACCGGAACCGGCTGCGGCCCGCCAGCTATAGCGTGGCGGACTTCCGGCTCTCCACCCCTGGCGGGACGTCGTCCCGCTGTCACCTGCCCGCTCCCTTCCGCGCTCCCGGCGGCGGAGAGGACGGCTTCCACTTCGCACCCGAAGTCGAGCCGGTGGAGCTCGCCTACCGGTTGAGCAACACGGCGGGCCTGGCCCGCGCCGGAAGGCTGGAGCTCTTCACACGCCACCGGAAGGCGCCGCTGTGGTCTCGCGAGCTGTCCGCCGCGGAAGTCGCCGCGGGCGACCACCGGCTGCGCTGGGACGGGCGCGTGACGGAGTGCGACGCCTTTCCGGACGGCGTCGTCACCGTGGAGCACTCGCCCTACAAGCTGAAGCTCACGCTGCAAGGGGGCGGTTGGGCGGAGTGCCCGGTGGCGTGGACGTACTTCCACGTGCTGGTGGATGGAATGGACCTGGAGCTGGGGGACTCGCGCGTGCTGTCCCGGCAGAGGGACCGCGAGCTGACCGCTGCCCTGGGAAAGCTGCCCGCGCGCGGGGAGAAGGCCGAGGTGCGGCTCGTCAGCAACCTCTTCAAGACGAGCTCGGTCGAGATGGAAAGGGACATCGACTTCCATCAGTACCGGGCCATGTGGGGCAGTGGGCCGGACATCCCCATCTTCGCGCGCGCGTGGCTGAAGGACTCGGCGGGCCGGCGCGTGGATGCGCCGAAGGCGCTGGGACGGGTGCGCTTCCTCTGGGACTGGGAGGACGTGGCCGAGGATCTCACCCCTCACACGCCACATGCGCGCGCCTTCCTGGAGCAGGCGCTCAACCGCGAGTGCACGGCTTCACGGCCCACGGGGGACAACGCGCACCGGGACGTAGGTGGCAAGCGGGGCCTGCCCTCGTCCGCCGTGTTCCCGAAACAGGCGGGCTACGCGCCCCGCGACACGCCGCGCGACGGCGTGTTTCCCTTTCGAGTCGTGCCCTGTGGCCATCGCAAGTGGGCGGCCTTCACCGAGGCGTGGACGTCCGGCGCCTATGCGGGGCGGACGGGCGTGATGTTCCAGCCCTCGCGCATCGCGGGGGACGCGTGGCGTGTGACGGTGCAGCTCGCGTACGAGCGGCGCAAGGACGGGGCCGTGGCGCTGGACGTGGAGGACGCCGCGCCCCTGCCCGCGGCCGTGCGCGCCACCACCGGCACCTTCGAGACCTGGCGCGAGGTCCACATCTCGCGCGTGGTCCGGAAGCACGCGGGCATCGCCGGCTTCTCACTGGCGGCAGTGCAGGCGCAGCTCGAGCGCGCATTCCTCAGGCTGGTGGACAAGAGCGGCGGCGTCACGGACCTCCCGGCGGCGGAGTACAACGCGCGCATCGCGGCGGCGGTGAAGGCGCACCGCTCGTGGGAGCTGCGCGCGGCCGTCGACCCCACGGTGGACCAGCACGCCTCGGGAGACCACGCGTTCACCTTCCGCGCGTATGCGGAGTTCCTGGAGGAGGTGAAGCGCCAGAAGCGCTGTGACGACGCCGCGCTTGCGAAGTGGCTCAGCCCTCCACGGGTCACCGTCCCGCTCCTCAAGGAGGAGGCCTACCACCTGCAGTGCAAGGACTGGTCAAAGGAACTTCTCGTCAAGGCTTTCGACGCGCTTCCGGGCCTGAGGGAGGGCATCCTGCTTCTCCAGTTCTGCGGCCTCTACAATCTGGAACGGCAGCCGGGTGGCGCCTCGGTCAACGGGTTCTCCAAGGAGTTCCCTTCCAACCCCCGGAACCGCTGCGCCGTCGTCCAGTGCGGCTCGGCCGCCAACTACATCCACAACGCCAACTCGCTGGAACAGACCATCGCCCATGAGCTCGGCCACCAGCTCTTTCTTCCCCATGCGCCCTTCCCGGTGCCGCGAGTTCCAGCCGGTGCGCGCGCGGCACTGCATGACCAGGATGGGAGCGACTGCCTGATGGGCTACGACTACTCCGTGGAGCGGCGGCTGTGCGGCCTCTGTCTCCTGCGGCTCCGGGGTTGGAACGCGACGCTGCTGAGCAGCGATGGAAGCCGGAACGCCCACCCATGAGCGCGCTCGTCCTGTCGTGTCCGGCGCTGCTGCTGGTCCTCTCGCTTGCGGGCGGCGCGAGCCCTCCGCCAGTCCCCTCGGCTCCCCGCAAGATGCCCCTCACCGGAGGTCCTTCCTTGAGCATCCAGTTCCGGCTTCCCAAGGAGCGCTTCACCGCGGCGGAGGCCCGCAGCGCGCGCATCATCCTCCGCAACGAGGGCACCGAGCCCCTGGAGCTGCGCGATCCCTTCCGGGACGCGGACCAGTCCTTGGCCTACACGCTGACCGGACCGGAGTTCCCTGACGGGCTGAGCGTCACCTGGCGCTCGTTCGTCCTGCGCAACCCCGCCTACGTCCTCACGATGGACGAGGCTCCACGAATCCGGTTGGGCGCAGGGCAGGCGATTGAGTTCGTGGTGGATCTGCATGAGTGGCTGCCCGCCACACGTCCCGGGCGCTACCGCCTGGGTGCCCGACTGCAGCAGGAGAAGCTCACCGTGAGCGCCGCTCCGGTCGAATTCGAAATCGTGTCCTCTTCCGCGGGGGTCCCCTCGTTGGGCTTCGTCGTGGCCGCTTCCTATGCCGATGCCGCCATGGCGGCGTGGATCCAGGATGTCGACGGACAGCCGATGCTCATGGCCAACGGCTATGACGACCAGAACGCGGAAGACACCGAAGGCGGAGTGACGATGCGGGCGGCGACGCTCCAGGGCCCTGTCGAGCCCGGCTCCACGGAGGCGCTGGTCCCCTGGTCGAACGACGCTCAAGGTGACTTCTCCGTGCACTGGCTCATGTGGCGTCACGGCACCTCGCTCGTGGCGGTGGGGGGGATGGCGGCGACCACGCTCAAGCCGTTCCGCTTCGACCTGGGCGAAACGCCCGAGCGCATCGTCCGGCCTCCCCTGGAATCCGTGGCCGGAGAGCTCTTCGTCCCCGTGGTGGGCGCCGGCGGGAGGACGCTGCGGCTCATCCGCTTCCAGACCTCGAACGACGCCACGGAAGTCACCCCGGGACGCGAGGTGGGACGCGTCATCCTGCCCGGTGTTCCCGTAGCCGCACGTGCCACCATCCAGCCCTCCTCGGTCGGTAATGGCGTCAGCGTGCTGCTGGTGGAGGAATCCCTGGGAGGGCTGGACCTCCATCATGTCCGCACCACCAGCACGGGGCGGCTGACCCGCGTGGCCAGCACCCTGGTCCGAGGCGCGCGCGCCCTGCCCGGGTCCGAGCCCGGATTGTGGATGGACACCGCAGGGCGGCTGCATGCGCTGTTGGTGGCGGCGTCGCCGAAGAACCCCCGGCGGGCCCTCCTCGTGGAGGCACGCTACCGCGCGGATGGTCGGATGGAGGCGCCCCCCCGGGTGACACCGCTGGGGCTGCTGCCGGACGCCCCACGCGCCGCGGTGGCTCGCTACCGCATCGACGCTCATCGTGGCGGTGAGCCGTATTGGGCCATCCTCCTGGAGGACGGTCGCGTCCTTCACAGGGACTCCAACGACTCCCATGGTCCCATGAAGACACGCAACCCCGCCGCCGTGCCTCTCGAGCTGTTCCTGAGCCGGGACGATTACCTGCTCAGCGCCGACCCCGTCCTGGGCCCCACCTTCGAGCAACTGCGCTGACGCCCCCACACCTCCAGGGCGGGCGGCGGGACGGGCGCCCGGCGCGCAGGTTTCGCTGTCCAAGATGGGCCCGGTAGCGCTACGTAGGGACGGTTCCAGGGAGTCCGATGACCGCTGCCCTCCTGTCGCTGACCCTCGCCTTCAGCCTCCTCACCGGCCAGTACGCGCCCCAGCAGGGCGGAAGCCAACCTCTCGAGCCAAAACTGGAGGCCCGCGTCCAGCAGCTCGGCAAGCAGCTGCGCTGCGCCGTGTGCCAGGGTGTGTCCATCGCGGACAGCCCGGCCTCCATGGCGCGGGCCCAGCTCGACACCGTGCGCTCGCTCGTGGCCGAGGGGAAGACCGACGAGGAGGTCGTGGACTACTTCGTCGCCCGCTACGGCGAGTGGGTGCTGCTGGAGCCCACCGCGCAGGGCTTCAACTGGCTCGTGTGGCTGGGCCCCGTGGCGCTGCTCGCGGTGGGCGGCTTCGTCATCTGGAGACAGCTCCAGCGCGGCCCTCCCGAAACGCAGCTCGCGAAGACAACGACCGCCGCCCCGGCGACACCGGCGGGAACCCCGCCGGCGGATGAAGAAGACCCGTACCTCCAGGCCGTGCGCCGGGAAATGGAGCGCTGAGCCATGCAGCAGACGACCAACTGGTTGCCCGGAATCATCGTGCTGGCTGTCGCCTTCGTGGCCGCCGCCGCCTGGCTCATCTTCCAGCGCAGCCGCGGCGCGCTCACCACGAACGAGCCGCGCGACGGAGCGCTGGACGACCTGACGCAGCGGGCGCAGTCGCTCATCGACCAGCTCCGCTCGCTGGAGGCCGACAAGCACAACCTGGGCGCCGAGCAGTACGCGGCGGAGAAGTCCCGCCTGGAGCGCGAGGCCGCCGGTGCGCTGCGCGCGAAGGACGAGCACCTCAAGCGCAAGGCGTCGGGTGAAGGCGCGAAGGCGCGGACGCCGGCCCCGGTGGGCACGGGCTGGGCATCGCGCAATCCGCAGCTCGCGGGCGCGCTGTGGGGCGCGGGCATCGTGCTGTTCTTCGGCGGACTGGGCTACCTGCTCGTCTCCGAGCAGCAGCCGCGCGAGGACGGCCGCGAGGCCACGGGCCGGATGCCGGGGGGTGGCCAGCAGGCACAGCAACAGCAGCAGGGCGACGGCATGGGCGGGCAGGAGGAAGGCCAGGACATGCAGGAGGCCCGGGCGCGGCTCCAGTCCAACGCCGGGGACGTCGAGTCCGCGGCGCTGCTGAGCCACGAGCTGATCCGCCGGCAGGAGTTCGAGGAGGCCGCGAAGGTGACAGCGAAGGGCCTGGCCGCGGACCCGTTCAACGTCGAGCTGCGCGTGCACCGCGGCGTGCTGCGCGCGACGCAGGGAGACCTGCAGGGCGCGGAGACGGAGCTGACGACGCTGGTGGACACGTGGCCGGACGCGCAGGAGGCGCTCATCTTCCTGGGCAGCCTCGCGCTGCGGCGCGGCGACAAGGCGAGGGCGCTGGAGCACTTCGAGCGCTTCTCCGTCGAGGTGCCGCGCAACATGCAGCCTCCGCAGCTCGGGCCCGCGATTGCGCAGCTGCGCTCCGAAGTCACGGGTGGCGGCACGCCGTGAGGTGACGGGGAGGGCTCGGTCATGGGGAAGCGGACGAAGCGCGACAAGCCACTTCCCGAATACACCGCCGAGCACATCGAGAAGCTCACCCCCGCGGAGGCCGTGCGTCGCCGCCCGGAGATGTACCTCGGGCCGGAGAGGCGCTGCTCGCTCCTCGTCGCCCATGCCGTGCTCGACCCCTTCTTCGCGACCGGAGCGCAGTGTTCCCGAGTCGAGGTCTCCTGGACCTCCGACGGCGTCATCCAGGTCGTCGATGACGACGGAAGCATGGACACCGGGGCGCGCCCGCATGGCGGGCCCCATATCGAGCACCTGCTCTCGTACCTCATGGCGGGCGTGGGCCTCAGCCAACGCGGATCAGGGCTGTGCCTCGTCAACCTCATGAGTGAGTGGTTCGCCATCGAGGTCCATCAGCCAACGCGGCTGTACCGTCAACGCTTCGACGCGGGAGAGCCTCGGTCACCCGAGACGGGTGCGGCCACTCCGCCCTGGCACACCCTCGTCACGTTCAAGCCCGACGGGCGCTGCATCGACGCGCGGGTGCCGCTCACCGCGAACGCGATCATCCACGACCTCCAGCCCGTTCTAGCGAACCCGCAGTCGTGGTTCCTACGAACGACCGAGCACCCTGCCCTATCCTTCGAGTCCTCGCCTACGAAGCTCGTGCTGAGGCGTGTGCCGTCAGCGGGCTCGCCACCTGCCGACAACTCCTGAGGTCCGGCGCTTCAGGCCGGCTCGTGGGCTTGCGACAGGCCCCGCGCCCGGACGAGCTGCATGCAGGAGATGCCGGCCGCGATGAGCATGGCGCCGCCATCCAGGATGCCGCCCAGGAACAAGAACGCGCCGCCGAGCAGGACATCGAGCGCGAAGACGCCCCAGCCGACCGCGGTGTTCCGGGTGAGTGTCAGCAGTCCCGCGAAGCCGAGGAACACGGCTGCGAAGCATGCGCCGCCCGCGAGGAAATAGAGCTCCTTGTCGGAGGGAGCACTCAGGGCGCCCAGCACGCCGACGACGACCAGCACCACCGCGACGCCACAATGGACGAGTGCCATGTCGCGCATCAGCGCGCGACGCAGGCGCACCGGGTCCATCACCTTGTCGCGATCCAGGCAGTCAGGACAGTGCGTCCGCTCGGATTCGAGGGCTTCCGGCAGGCACCCGTCACAGTAGAAGCCGCCGCACCGAGGACAGGTGCGTGTCTCCTCCACCTGTGGATGGCGGGGACAGCGAGGGCCCGTGTCGGCGGACTGTGCCGCGGCCACACGCCCTGCTTCCGGTCCGCCCACCGCGCCTCCGTCGGGCGGCAGCGAAGCGACGGCCTCCACGGCCACGGCGACGCCCGCGAGTGACGCGAGACAGCTCGGGCAGAACTCCGTCCCCCGAGGCGACACCTTGCCGCAAGTGCACTGCACTCGGCGGGAGTCTCCCTCACGAAGCGCCGAAGAACTCTCACGCCAGGGTGCCGCGTCGAACGGCTGGCCGGGCTCCCAGACGGTGATGGCAGCCGGCGCTTCAGTCGGTGCCTCCGACGCCGGACCCGCTGTGACTTCGACCACGAAGCCATCAGGCATGGCCCGGGCCGCGTGCTGCTTCGTGCGAATCTCCTCCTGGACCGACGCGCTGGAAGCCCGCAGCAGGGCACCTACCGGCAGACGCCCCATGGCGAGGGAGACCGCCGCGCCCGCGGCCAGCAAGTCCGTGTTCCCCACCGCGCGCGTTTCCTTCACCAACTCCAGCGTGTCGAAGAGGCGCCACGGCGGACGGACGCGCACGGCGCCCTCGGGGACAGGGGCCACGGGCTGGAAGAGCAACTCGCGCACCTCGACGTCGAGGCTCAGTGGCAGCGACCAGCGCAGGACCTGCCCGCGCTCCAGCGAGGGCAAGGGTGCACGCATCAGCTCCCGCCGAGTCTCGGCGTCGAGCACTCGCAGGCTCGCGTCCGGAGCCATCGGAGTGAAGGCCCCCTGCAGCCAGATGCTCGCGGTCGCACGGGTGCCCTCGGGCGAGCGGACCACCGGGTCCACGTGAAGCTGCACCGTGCCGAACTCGCGCGGCTGGCGGCCCACCTGGTCGAGGATGTCCGGGAGGAGGCTTTCGTCCATGCGACGCAAGGAACCTCAAATGCGCCAATGAGCGCAACCGGGTCGCCCAAGACAACAGCGCGCTTGTGCCGCCTCTGATTTGTCGGGAAATTCTGCATTTCCTACTTCAGAGAAAGAGGCCCCCAATGAAGCCGCTCCGGATGGTCGTGCTCCTGTCCACTCTCTGTGCGGCCCTCGCCGGCTGCGGAGATGAGCAATCTCCTGGTTCGCAATCCGCTCCCGACGAGGTCTCGACTCCGCAGGCGCTCGCCGGGGTGTGCGACGGCGTCACGTGCAGTGGCCATGGTGTCTGCAAGGACAACGCGGGGAGCGCGGTCTGCGTCTGTGATGAGGGCTTCACTGGAGGCACCTGCGCCGCGCGGGGCGCGGACTTCGGCGCGCGCACGCTGCTCATGCCGTGGCTGGCCGACCCGGACATCTACAAGGAGAACGACGACCTGTTCTTCCTCACCGGCACCGGCAACGGCGTGCTGCTGCCGCTCTACGAGTCGAACGACCTGCGGACCTTCAACTTCAAGAAGGACTACAACCCGTCGGCGGCGGACCCCGTCTACGACTACTGCTTCCTCTGGGCGCCGGACCTCGGCAAGTACAACGGGGCCTACCAGCTCTACTTCTCGGCGCACCGGGTGCCCAATGGCGCGGCGTGCCCGCCGGCTGGCCAGGAGGTGACGACCTTCGTCGCCACGGCGCCAGACCTGAACTTCAACTTCAGCGCGCCCCAGCCCATCAACGCCAACACCACGTACCCGCGCACCTCCACGGGCACGGCGTGCCTGCCGCAGGGCTGCAACCGGAACATCCGCATCGACTCGGCCACGTACAACGACACGTCGGGCCGCTGGTTCTTCTACGTGTGGTTCGACCGGGGCAACAACATCTCCTCGTTCAACACCGCGGCGCCCGGCACCGTCTACAACCACGCGGGCCCGGCCGTGTTCGCGACGCCCGCCTACGAGGAGGGCATCAACGAGGCCCCCGAGCTCTTCAAGCGCAATGGCCAGTACTACCTGCTCTTCAGCGGCGGTTGGTACAACAGCCAGTACGCCATGTACTACGTGATGGGAGACTCCATTCCCCAGCTCACGCGGGCGCGGGCGGTGCGGCGCCTCTCCCAGCCGCTGCGCAACTCCGCGGGCAGGCTGGTGCAGAGCCACGGGCACAACGTCCTCGTCGAGCGCCGGGGTGAGGTCTTCAACGTCTTCCACGTCGGTGCCTTCGACGCCGCGGGCAACCTCACCTCACGCAGCACGTACAAGCAACGCGTGGCCTTCAAGCCGGACGGCTCGATGCACTCGCTCAACCAGGTGAACGTGCGGTGGAACAAGCTGACGGGCTACAGCTACTCGCTGGATGTCGTGCTGCGCGACGGCACGGTGGTTGGCCCGTGCCTCGCCGTGGGCATCCTCGGGCAGTCCAACAAGACTGTCTTTGACGGCGTGTGCCGCAGCGCGGGCGACCGCGTGGTGACGAAGGGCGACATCGCCGCGTTCCGCATCTTCTATTCGAACAACGGCGCCTGGGGACCCTTCGTCGAGACAGCCTATGACGGCATCTCCGACGACGTCGCCCTCAACCTGCCGGGTGGCTACACGCCCTTCGTGGACCTGAGCTGGAGCGAAGAGGAGACCACCGCCCAGTACTCCATCGACGTGCAGCGGCGGGACACCGGGGCGTGGATTGGCCCGTGCATCGGCGTCACGGCCGTGAACAAGAGCCTCTCGTGGACCTACCAGGGGCGCTGCGACACGCCGGGCATCAACGTGCCGTACTCCAACATCCAGGCGTTCCGCATCTGCTCCGCCGTGAATGGGGACTGGGCCCACGCCCGCTGCGGCGCCACGGCCTATGACGGCCGCAGCATGCAGTCGGAGATCGTCATTCCCTGAGCTGAGCGGTCGCTACGCGGTGCTGGCGGTAGACTGACGGGACGACGTGGCGGCGCGACCGCGCTGCCACGGGTCCGTGTCAGCCATCCAGGCCTCGGACATGGATGATGCTCACCTCGCCGCGCGGCGCCCCTCCCGATGCCCCACAAGCTCATTGCCTCCGAACCCTACTGTTCCTCGTCGCTGGAGCGGCTCCGCGCCTCACTCTCGGAGGCGGTCGCTTGGTGTGAGTCGCGAGCGAGGGCCGACGACCCTCGAGGCAGCCTGCGTCGCCTTCCCGACCCGGTCGATGTCGAGCACCTGGGGCTCCTGGGGCTAACCCCGGCGAACCTCGTGAGGACGACAAGCTGGCGCCGCGATGAAGAGCTGAAGGCGGCCAGGCTCACCGTCCCCACCATCCAGTGGGCAGCCCTGCCAGGCCGTCTCCTCGTCTTCTTTCCCGACGAGGAGACGCAAGATGGTGGAGCGGAAGTCCAGAGCGAGGGCTTCTTCGACGACCACAACACCCCGCCATGGGACACCTGGGTGGGCTTCTTCACGGACCTCCACGATGAGCCCGCCGGTCCAACGGTACGGAGCTATCTCCTGGCCTACGTGCCCGCGGCCTTCGTCGGACACGTCGGGCGTGGGATCGAGGTCAATCCAGAGAGGTGCATTCAGTGGCTGGAGGACTCGGAGACCGCCCTCGCAGTCCTGGTGCAACAGGCGCGGGCCTGAGCCGCGCCGCTACAACTGCTGGACTTCCGCCGCGGTGAGCGAATGGCTTCCGCGCCCTACTCCACCGCGGCCTGACGCCGACGGAAGCGGCGCACCTTCTCCACCAGCGTGTTCGGCATCACTGCCTTGGCGCCGTTGCGCACGTTGCGCGCCAGTTCCTCGGACTGGGTGAACCAGCGCCCGGTCCACGTGCCACTGTGCACGCGCACGGACACGGTGTTCCGCAGCTTCGACACCCAGTCGGACTTGTACGTCTCCGTGCCGCGCAGGAAGTCGTACTCCTTGCAGCCCGACGCCAGCGCGTCCCGGAACGTCTCGCCCACCAGCACCAGGCCCACGCTGCGGTTGCGCCACTCCGGGTCATAGCCGGACTGGAAGTACACGAAGCTGTCCCGGTGGAGGATGCCGTACACCGAAGCCACCGCCCGGCCACCCACCTTCATCGTGTACATGCGCAGCCGGCCCCGCTCGGCCAGCAGCTGCGTGGCATCCCGGTGGAACGCCTCCACGCCGCTGCCCTTGATGCCCTGCGAGCCGCCGTCCGATGCCCACCGCGCCGAGTGCAGCCGGAAGAAGTCCGTCAGCGGCGCCGCCAGCTCGCCCGGCGCCTCCGTGCGCTCAATCCGGTAGCCGTCCTGCTTCTCCAGCCACTTGCGCCGGCGCAGGAAGTTGTCGCGCCGGCCCGTGCGCTTGAGGAACGCGTCGAATGGCTCCTTCGGGTCCAGCGTGTCGTACGGGCACACGTAGCGCTCCGCCACGCGGACGTCGCCGCCGGGGAACGCCTCGCGAAGCACGTCCACCGTGGGCGAGCCCTCACGCAAGTCGGTGAGGTCCAGCACGTCCCACTCGTCGCGCAGCGCGTACAGCATCCGCGCGAAGGTCCGCGCCACTTCCTGCTCGTGGCCGCGCTTCGCCACCACGTCCAGGTAGTCGCTGCCCACGTGCGTCTCACCCAGGAAGCTCAGGCGCCGCACCGGCACGCCCGCCACGCTCCGGTACTCCACGGAGAGCGGCATCAGCCCCACCAGCGCCCCCGTACGGTCCCTCGCCGTGAGCACCAGCGGACGCCGGTTCGTCGCGATGCGCCGGCACCAGGGATAGAGCCACTCCCAGGCGTTGAAGGGGCCCGCGTCGCTCGCGTCGAGCAGCGCGTCCCACTCCTTCCGCATGCCCGCCAGCGCGGAGGGGCTGCCCACGGCACCCACCTCCAGCCACTGCGCGACCTGCGGCCCCTGCGTCAGCTCTTCCTCGCGAATCACCGCCCCGCCCTCCCGGAGGGACGATGTCCCTCCCCTGTACCCTGTGTCCTGTTCAGCCCGCGCGCTTCTTCGTCCGACGGTCCGACTTCAGCGCCTCGCGCACCGCCGCCGCCACGTCCGCCATGACTTCCGGCGACAGGTCCTGGTGGCACGGAATCTCCACAATCGACCGCCGCAGCTGCGCCACCTCGGGGAACGCCGACGCGTCACACGCCGGGTGGAAGCGCTTCCAGAAGTCGATGGCGTCGATGCCCTGCGCCCGCAGCTTCGCCAGCACCTCCGCCTTGTCCTGCACCACCATCGGGTAGAACAGCGGGCTCGCCCCCGGCGGCAGCTGGTTGAACAGCGGCGGAGACACGTCCCGCAGCCGCCCCAGCAGGAAGAAGTAGTTGCGCCGGCGCTGCTCGACGATGGACTCCAGATCCTGCGCCTGGGCAATCCGCTTCGTCAGCGGGCTCATGCCCAGGTCCACGTGCTTGCGGTCGAAGTGCTGCGTGCCCGTGGCGACGCGCTCGATGCTGGCCGCCTTCACCGTGCCGTGACCCAGCGCGCGCACCGTGCTGCGCAGCGAGCGGCCGAAGGCCCCGCCCCGCAGCTCCAGGTTCTGCAAGAGCGCGGACACCGTGTGACTGAAGGTGGACGCGGACGGCGGCGCCGGAGGCTCCGGCAGGCTGTACTGGCGCGGGCCGTTGACGACCAGCGCTCCACCATTGGGAACCGGCAGCGTCTTGTAGAGGCAGAAGATGCCCACGTCGCCCGTGGTGCCCAGCGGCACCGGGCCGTCCGACGACAGCAGCGACAGCGCGCAGTCCTCGATGAGGATGAGGCCGTGCTCGTCCGCCAGCTTGCGCATCTCCTGCACGGGGCCAGGGAAGCCGGCGTAGTGCGTGAGGTACAGGGCCTTCGTCTTCGGGCCGATGCGGCGGGCCACGTCCTCCAGGTCCACGTCCCAGCGGCTGCCCACGCGGTAGAAGCGCGGCGTGGCGCCGGCGTCCACCAGCGCCTCCACCTCCACACCGTGGTGGTAGGAGGGCATCAGGACTTCACCCGCGTCCAGGCCCAGCATCTTCACCGTGAGCCAGATGGCGTTGCGGGCGAAGTAGAAGTAGCGGACGTTGGGCGAGGAGAACGGGGGCAGCGCCCCCGGCTTCGGCCGCGACATCAACATGTGCGGCCAGAGCGTCGGCAGGGACGGTACGAACAGCTTCCCCGTGGGCTTCATCGCTTCCATCTCGCCACCACCTCTTTCATCGCGGGTCCCCACCGGAACTTGGCCGCGCACAGCGCCCGGCCGAAGGCGGAGTCATTGAATACGTAGAGCCAGGTGTGCCGGCGCGCCTTGTCCGTCCAGTCGCGCTTCCACACCATGTCCGGCCCCAGGAAGTCGAACTCGCCCAGGCCCCGGTCGATGCAGTCCCCCACCACCTCTTCCATGAGGAGCTGCCCCGGGCTGCACTCGCGCAGGCTTTCGTCGTAGCCGGGCTTGAGCAGGAAGTAGCGCCCGCCGTATTCCAGCCCGTAGTGGAAGGCCACCGGCTTGCCGTCCACCCGCAGGAAGTACAGCGCCAGGCGCTTGCGGTACGCCGCGTCCCGCGCCAGCTCCGTGTAGAAGCCGCGCGTGCGCGCGTCCTGCGCCATCGCCGTGCCGCGCTCGCCCTTCCAGCCGCTCTGCTCGAGGAGGAAGCCCTCCTCCAGCGTACCCTCCAGGCCCAGCCCGCCGTCCACCCGTTCAAAGGTGACGCGGCCGCGCTCCTCCATCTTGCGGCGCCGCCGCCGGCAGTTGGCCTTGAACTTGGACTGGAGCTTGCCCAGGTACGCGTCCCGGCTCGACGGCAGGGGGATGTAGGGCGACTGGAGTGACTCCCACTCCCCCACCGGCATTCCCGCCTCACGCGCCTGGGCATGCAGCCGCCAGGCCGCGCCGCCGTCCGGCACGTCCGTCAACCGCAGCACATCCCACCCGCCCACCTCTCGCAGGTGCGCGAGGAAGGCCGCCGCGGCGACGTCCGGCTCCCTGGCCAGCAAGTCAAAGCGGCAGGAGTGGACATTCGCCATCGCGGAGAGCTGCCGCGCCGGCACCCCGTACAGGGTGGTGCGCTCCTCCCACAGCGGCAGCGCCGCGGTCAGCCGGCCGTCGCCGTCGCGCAGCGTGAGGACGCGCGGGCGCGCACCGGGCGCGAAGTTGTCCAGCCAGATGCGCAGGAACTCGTGCCGGTAGAACAGCTCGTTGGAGGTGGCCTCCACGAGCGCGTTCCACTCGGCTTCCAGGGTCATGAAGGCCGCCCGGTCGTTGACTTCCACGACGGACGGCCGGGCGTTGAGTTGTCTAGCTTCCATTATCGGGCGCCAAAGGTGGTGACGACTCCGCGCGGCTACAAGCCGCTGCGGGCCATCTTCAGGAGGCAGGAGGCAACCTTGCGGCTGTCGTGTCGGATCCTGGACCCCTCCTTGAGGAGGTCGGCCTGGACCGGCACCACGCCGGCGGCAATCAAGTCGCGGCGGTCCACCGGGACGACAAAGGAGCCACGCCGCGCATAGCGCTTCATGGACTCGTCCGTGGGCGAGGTGCCATTCACCAGCACCGCGTCCAGCACCGGGCCCACGTGGTCGATGACGGCCTGCACATGGTCCAGGCACGTCATGCCGTCCGTCTCACCCGGCTGCGTCATCAGGTTGGACACCATGACCTTCAGCGCGCGCGTCTCCTTCAGCGCCTGGGACACGCCGTCCACCAGCAGGTTGGGCAGCACGCTCGAGTAGAGCGAGCCCGGGCCAATGGCGACGAGGTCCGCGGTGTAGATGGCCTCCAGCAGCCCCTCCACCGGCGGCGGCGAGCGCGGGCTGAGCGACACCCGGCGCACGCGGCCGTGGGCGCGGCAGATGTTGCGTTCGCCCACCACCTCCGTGTCGTCATGCATCTGCGCCACCAGCTGCACCGAGGACAGCGTGGAGGGCAGCACCTGCCCCCGCGCGCCCAGCAGCTCACCGGACATGCGCACCGCCTCGAGGAAGTCCCCCTTCAGCTCCGCCAGCGCGGCGATGAGCAGGTTGCCCACCGCGTGCCCGGCCAGGCCGCGCGCCCCGCCGAAGCGGAACTGGAAGACGTCCTTCATCGCATTCTTCCCACCCGCGAGCGCCACCAGGCAGTTGCGGATGTCGCCCGGAGGCAGTGCCCCGTGCAGGCGGCGAAGGCGGCCCGAGCTGCCTCCGTCGTCGCTCATGGCCACCACTGCGGTGATGTCCACGCCCGGATCCCCGGGCCTGGGCAGCGCGCGCCGGGCCAGGCCGCGGAGCACCATGGGCAGCCCCGTCCCGCCGCCAATGGCGACGATGCGCGTGGGCCGCTCCACCTGGGGCTGCAAAATCTCGTTGCGCTCGCGCTCCTGCTCCAGCCGGCGACGCGTGTCCTCCCAACCTTCCGGGAGCGACGAATCCAAGTCCATCCCCATCATTGCCCGACCCCCATCCACGACGCCCAAGACCCGCCACCCAACACCCGGCGGGCCCGCCGCGCTGGCCTCTCATCCAAGAAAGAGGCCAACGCAGCGGTACTGCCAGCAACGCTCTACCGAGCCCCACGACCGAGAAGCACATGCCTCACGGTGTGGAAGATGATTCCCACATCCAGGAACAACGAGCCGTTCTTCACGTAGTACAGGTCGAACTCGAGCTTGTTGCGCGCGTCCTCCACCGAGGCCCCATAGGGGTAGCGAATCTGCGCCCACCCCGTCAGGCCCGGCTTCACCGCCTCGCGCAGCCCGTAGAACGGAATCTGCTGCTTCAGCTGCTCCACGAAGACCGGCCGCTCCGGCCGGGGCCCCACGAAGCTCATCTCCCCCATCAACACGTTGAACACCTGGGGAATCTCGTCGATGCGCGTGCGGCGGATGAAGCGCCCCACCCGCGTGACGCGGTCGTCATTCGCCCGGGCCCACACCGCGCCGTCCTTCTCCGCGTCGGTGCGCATGCTGCGGAACTTCCACAAGTGGAAGGTGCTGCCCGCCAGGCCGGTGCGCTCCTGCCGGTAGAAGATGGGCCCCTTCGAGTCCAGTTTGATGGCCACCGCGACAATCAGCAGGAAGGGCGAGGCGGCCAGCAAGAGCAGCGAGGCCACCAGGATGTCGAAGCCGCGCTTGAGCGAGCGGCGCAGCGGCGACACCGTCAACTCGTCCGCGAAGGCGAAGTCGCTCGCCCGGAGGAACTGCACCGGAATGCGGCGCAGCACCCGCTCGCAGAACCCGGCCGCCTCGTACACCCGGCGGCCCTGCAGCCGGCAGCTCAGCAGGGACTCCACCCAGTTCGCCCCGCGCATGTCGTCCGCCGCCTGCACGACATAGGACGCGTTGAGCCGGGCCGCCATCTGCTCCAGCGGCTCGGAGGTGACGCGCGGGTCCACCAGGGCCACCACGCGGTAGCTGCCCTCGCCACCCGCCTCGATGGCGCTCGCCACCGCGCGGGCCTTGAGGCCATCCCCCACCAGGAGGACGGTGTCCGGTGCGCCCACCACGGCGCGGATGGACACCCGCACCATCAGGGTGCCGGCCAGGGCGCCCATCGCCCCGCCCAGCAGCGTGCCCGGAGGCAGCGCCACCGGCAGCACCAGCGGTACCACCAGCATCACCCCGCCGGCCACCATGGCGGTGACGCCCGCGGCCTTCAGGAACCGGTAGCCCCGCACCCGGTCCTCGGCCGCCACACGCAAGTCGTACAGGTCCAACAGGTACAGCGTGAACTGGAAGGTGACGACGAACGAAGCGCCCAGTCCCAGCAACGTGGGCCACATCTCGGAAAGCGGGGGCTGAGTCCCCGCGGGAGCGAAGAGTGCCGCGCAGGCCGCCGCGCCCATCACACAGGCCAACGCAATCGCCGAGCTCTCGGCGAGGAAGAACGTCAGTTTCTTTGCAGAGAAATAGTGGTGAAAAACGCGGAGCACGTGCCCCTCCAACCTACCCGCCCGACCAACCTCGCATCCGCCTCCAGCCTCCCGCCCCCCGTTGCCAGGGGGCGAGGGGCGAAGGCCGCCCGGTGCTACTTCTTCTCGTAGTTCTTCAGGTACGGAGTCGCCTGCGTCTCCGCGCCGTTCAGCACGCACCCGAGGATGGGCGCGCCGCCCAGGCTCTCCACCGCCTGGTGCACCGACTTGCCCGGCGTGACGTTGGCGCGGATGACCATCAGCACCCCGTCCACCTGGTGGCCCAGAATCGCCGCGTCCGCGAACGGCAGCGTCGGCGGCAGGTCCACGTACACCTCGTCGAAGCCCTCGCGCACGGCCTTGAGGAACTGCTTCATCCGCGCGCTGGCCAGCACCTGCGTGGGCTCCTCCGGCGTGGCGCCGGCGGGGATGATGGCCAGGCGCGTGGAGTTGAAGCGCCGCACCACGTCCCGCACCTCGCACTCACCCGCCAACAGCTCCGCCAGGCCCGTCTTGTTGCGCATGCCCAGCATGGCCGCCACGCCGCCCCGGCGCAGGTCCGCATCCACCAGCAGGATGCGGCGCTCCGGGTTCGCCCGGGCCGCGGCGAGCGCCAGGTTGACGCTCGTCACCGTCTTGCCCTCGCCGGGCATGGCCGAGGTGAGCGCCACCACCTTCATCGGCCGCAGATCCCGCATCCGCTCCAGCCGGTAATAAAGACTGCGGTACTGCTCCGCCGCCGCCGAAGCCGGTGCCGTCAGCGTTACCACGCGACGGTCCACCACGTTCCCACCCGTCGCGTTGTCATCCACTCGGGGGAGGAAGTTGCCCGCCCGCTCCATCGTCTGATCCATCTCTTGGTCCTCCGTCCTTTCTTCGGCGACTCAGTTCAACGACGTGGGGGAAGACACGCTGTTTCGAGCCCCCGAAGACGGCATCAGAATCCGCCGCTCCGTCTTGCCATGCATATCCGGGACCACCGCCAGCACCGGCAGCGTGAGGCGCTCGCGCACCTCGGTGCCGTCGCGCAGGCTGTCGTCGCGCATCTCGAGCACCGCACCGGTGAGGATGCCCAGGCCGAGGGCCACCAGCAGTGCGATGAGCATGCCCGTCACGCGGTCCGGCCGGGCCGGAACCCCCGGCACACCGGCCGGGGAGATGACGTTGAAGAGGCTCTTGGCGCTCTTGGCCTCCAGCTCCTGCGCCAGCTCGGCCTCGACCTTGCGGCTCACCACGCTCTGGTACTTGGTGCGGGTGATTTCGTAGTCGCGGTTCATCACCGCCAGCTCGTGCGCCCAGCGCGGGGTGTTGGTGAGCCGCGCCTGGTAGACCTCGGCCTGCTTCTGCAGGTCGACGATGTCCTTCTGCACGGACTCGATGAGCTGGGCCACGCGGGTGCGCTCGGCGCGCTCGGCCCACAGCCGGCCTTCCGCGTCCTTGCGCTTGTTCGTCATGGTGTCGAGCTCGCTGGACAGCCGCTTGATTTCAGGGTGGTCCTCCGTCCACTGGGTGCGGGCGTTGACCAGGGCGCGGGTGAGGCCGTTCTCCGCGGCCTCGAGCCGGCCGGCCTCGCTGTCCACCGCGTTGCGGGCGCGGGCCAGGTCGGAGCGGCGGGCCTCGGCGGCGCGCAGCTCCTCGGACTTGGTCTGCATCAGCTGGGACACGCGCTCCAGGCCGCGCATGTTCATCTCCATCTGCTCGGGCAGCTCACCCAGGTGGTCCACCTTGAACTGGGCAATCTTGCGCTCCCAGGACGAGACGGCGACGCCCAGGTTGCCCATCTCGTCGTTGAACAGCTCCGTGGCGCGCGCCGCCTGCGTCTGGCGGATCTTCAGCGTCTCCGCGGAGAAGATGTCCGGCAGCCGGTTGGCCACCTGCGCGGCCACCTGCGGGTCGCGGTTGGAGTAGGTGAGCTCGAAGGCCGTGTCACCCTCGATGCGCACCGTGAGGTCCTTGCGCATCTGGGCGACCGCGGACTCCATGCCCTTCTCGGACACGATGTCCGGGTAGAGGTTCATCTCTTCGATGGCCTTCTGGAGCACGGGGCGGGCGAGCAGCTCCTGCCTCACCGTGAGCAGCCGCTGTTCGATGAGCTCGCTCACCGTGCGCTGCACCATCTCCTCGCCCGGCCGCTGCGGCTCCACGCGGACCACCACCGACGCGTCGTACATGCTCGGCCGCGTCATCACGATGGCCGCGCCCACCGCGAAGACCGCCGCTGCGATGGCTCCCACCAAGGCCTTGCGGCGCCACAGGGCAGCCAGCAGCTGGTCCGCCGTCATCCCTCGCTCCATGTTCCGCTCCTCCTCCATCCCTCTCGCTGTAGCTACCAAGGCGTCACCACCAGTCGGACGGCGAAGACATTGCGCGTCAGGTCCGCCGCGCCCGCCGTTTCCGCCACACCCACCTGAGCAATCCTGTCCACCGCACCCTGCGCGGCTACGCGCCGGTTGATGCGGTACTCCACCCCACCACTCAAGGCATACCCCTGCGACACCAGCGGCGAACCGCTGAAGACGCCCCACTGTTGGTCCGGCGCACGGCCGTTACGGAAGAAGCTGGCCGCGCCGAAGGCGTTGAACCGCTGCGTAAAGCGCCGCGCCAGAATCAGCGACGCATAGTCCGCCCACACCGCGTTGGCGAAGCCGCTCGCGCCCACCAGGTCGTGGCCCACCGCCACGCCCACGTCGAGCAGCTCGCCTTCCCGCTGCAACTCCAGATTCACGCGCGGCACCCAGCCGCGCTCGAGGCCATTCGCACCCACGTAGTAGACCGGGCCCGCCCGGACGAGCAGCGTCGTGGGCCGCGTCAGCCGGTAGCGCAGCCCCGCCGCCACCCCGTTCGCCTGGGCCAGGTCCCCCTGGTAGAGGAAGCCCTGGTACCGGTACTCCAGGCCCAGGCTCAGCCGCCGCGTGGAGCGGTACCAGGCCTCCAGTGACGGGGTGTGAGCGTAGCCCGCCTGCTGCCCCGACTCGAGGATGCGCACCGCCTCGAACTTGTAGCCGGCGCGCACGTCCAGCCGCTCCGTGGTGCGCGCGGTGGCGCTCAGGTTCGCCTGGGTGAAGAACGTGGGCGACGTGGAGCGCGCCAAGCCGTCACGCGGCAGCGAGGACGGGTCCGTCACGCGGAACACCCGGACGGCCGAGTCCACCTTCAGCCGGCGCGTCAGCACGTGGTGGGCCTCGAGCCCCGCGCGGTGGTCCAGCGTCACCTTGCCGGAGCCGTGCCGCATGAGGAGGTCCGCCGCGTAGAAGCCGTCCAGCTTCAGCCGCCCGTCTCCACCTTCCACGCCCAGCCGAGGGGTCAGCTTCGTCATCAGCTGGCCGCCGGCCGCGCCATCACCCAGCCGCAGGTCGTCGTCGTAGCGCTCCTCCGCGGTGAGCCGCACCTTCGGCTCCCACACCGTCGCGCCCCGTGCGGCTGGCGCGACGAGCATCAGGCCCGTGAGCAGCCACTTCTTCCAGTTGCCCTTCACCGTCGCCCTCCGTCCCACACGCCACCCACCGTCCCGAACCACGACGCCCATACCTCTGAAACCCGTCACGACACGCGAAACCACTCACGGCACGACGATGGTGTCACCCGGCCGCAGGAACAGCTCCTGGCCACCGTCGGGCGAGATCAGGTCGCTGTAGCGCACCGGAATCTGTCCGCCGTTGGAGTCGGTGCGGATGACCACGATGCCGTCCG
This sequence comes from Pyxidicoccus caerfyrddinensis, assembly GCF_010894405.1. GTDB lineage: Bacteria > Myxococcota > Myxococcia > Myxococcales > Myxococcaceae > Myxococcus > Myxococcus caerfyrddinensis. Next base: position 138,133 of record NZ_JAAIYA010000022.1, on the reverse strand, counting down.
AGTTGGCGAAGTCCGTGAAGCCGCCCGCCAGGGCAATCGCCTGCAGGAGCGACACGCGACCCCGGAGCGGATAGGCGCCGGGGTTGTGGACCTCACCGGTGACGAACACCCGGCTGCTGTTCACCTCGCGGACAATCACTGTCACGCGGGGCTCCTGCACATACGCCTGCAGGCTGTGCTTCAGGGACTCGGCCAGCTCCGTGGGCGTCTTGCCCGCGGCCTGGAGCTCGCCCACCATCGGCATGGAGATGAAGCCATCGGGACGGACCGGCAGCGTCCGCGACAGCTCCGGATCCCGCCACACGGCGATGTCCAGCACATCCTCACGACCAATCCGGTAGGGCTGCTCCGAGTTGTCCACCTTCACATTCGGCTGGTGGGCACAGCCCGCCAGGAGCATCACGCCCAACACCGTCCAGAACCCCGCGCTCGTCTTGCCCATCGTCTGCTCTCCCTCGCTGCGGATGTCTCGCACGTGGCCTCGAAGTCTCGTGCGCCACGCTTCCGGCGGCAGTCCCATAGCAGCGGGTGTGCCACGCGACGTGGGGAGGGAAAGTCCATGGATCGTCGTGGGTTACGAAGTGCCCCACCTGGAGAGGTCCCCGGCTCCAGGAAATTTTTCCGGCATCGTACTGGCGTCTCATCCAGTGATTTCTGCAGGGAGGGGTCAGATCAGAGAAGAGGTTTACCCACCCCAGGCCACACGCCTTCCCATTCCGCACGTGCCGTGCGTGGCACGCGTCTTGATAAGGAAGACGGGCGAGGCAACACGGTACACACAACAGGGGCCGGGGGGCCCGGGAGAAGGCGGATGAGGAAGGCGGCGGGGGCGGTGGCGGCGGCGTTCGCGATGGGCACTGGGGCCATGACGTTGATGGGCGTGTCGTTCGCGTCTCATATGGAAGCTGCGGTGCTGGGAGTCGTGGGTCTGGCTCTCTACGCGAGCAGCTCGCTGCTCAACGGCAAGGCGACGGCAACGGCGCCGACCGGAAGCGTGGCGAAGCAGGCGTAGTCTTTTCAGGAGTCCGGGGCCCGGCCTGTAGAAAGGGCCGGGCCCCTTTTCATTTCGAGGCTGCTCGGCGGCCGAGGAGACAACAGATGTCTCGTCCGCACGCCAGGCCGCTTCCCCGTGCAGCGACGCGTCCCAGTGCTTTCTTCGCACGGTCCGCATGCACAACGTCGCCTCGGCACGTCCCCGGACGGAGCGCGCGGGTGCCGACGAGCACCGAGGAGAAAACGGCGTGACTGTGGACCTTTCCTCCCCTTCTCTCCCCCGCCTTGGCTTCGAGTGGCCCACAGGCCCGGACTTCCGCGAGGCGCTGCACGACGAGTGGCTCGTCACCAACGGCCGCGGCGGCTACGCGTCCGGCACGGTGGTGGGCTGCAACACGCGCCGCTACCACGGCCTGTTCATTCCCAACCTGGAGAAGCGCGGCCGCACGGTGTTGCTGGCGCGTCTGGTGGAGCACGCGGACGTGGGCGGGAAGACGTACGCGCTCGGCTCCGAGGAGCGCGCGGACGGCACCTCGAGCGAGGACGGGGCGCTGCACCTGCGAGACTTCCACCTCGACGGCCTGGTGCCTGTCTGGGAGTACCAGCTCGGCCCGGCGCGGCTGCGGCGCAAGCTGGTGATGGCGCACGGCGAGAACACCGTCTTCATCGCCTGGGAGCACGTGTCCGGGCCGGAAGTGTCTCTGCGACTGCGCCCCTTCCCCGTGGACCGTCCGCACGACAGGCCCATTCCCTCCCGTCACCTGGAGGCCACAGTCGTCCTCGAGGGCCCTCATGTGGAGCTGCGCATCGGCGATGACGCGCCGCCCGTGCGCCTGCGCATGTACGGCAGCCGCGCCTCGCCCTTCGTGGGGCTGGAAGAGACGTCCGCCGTGCAGCGCTACCGCGTGGAGAAGGCGCGGGGGTACGAGCACACGGAGATGCAACACTCCCCGGGCTACTTCGACTGCAAGGTGGCACCGGGCGAGACGCTCGCGCTGGGCATCACCACGGACGCCTGGAGCTGCCTGGAGCGCGACCCGGCCGAGGTCTTCACACTGGAGCTGGAGCGTGAGCAGCGACTCATCAGCCGCGCCCCGCCGGAAGCACGGACCGGAGTACCCGCGCGGCTGGTGCTGGCGGCGGACCAGTTCATCATCGCCCCGATGCGCGCCGCGGACGACGCGTGGGCGCGCTCCATGGGCCAGGACGCGCGCAGCGTCATCGCCGGCTATCACTGGTTCACCGACTGGGGCCGGGACACGATGATTTCGTTCGACGGCCTGACGCTGTGCACGGGCCGCGTCCACGAGGCGGCGGCCATCCTCCGCACCTTCCAGCACTACGTGCGCGACGGCCTCATCCCCAACTACTTCCCGGACGGCGAGAGCGAGGGCGTCTACCACACGGCCGACGCGACGCTGTGGTTCTTCCACGCGGTGGACCGCTACCTCGAGAGCGCGAAGGACGCGGAGCTGCTGCAAGACCTCTTCCCCACGCTGCGCTCCATCATCGAGCACCACCAGAAGGGCACGCGCTTCAACATCGGCGTGGACCCGGCGGACGGGCTGCTGCGGCAGGGCGCGGACGGCTATCAGCTCACGTGGATGGACGCGAAGGTGGACGGCTGGGTGGTGACGCCGCGCCGGGGCAAGGCGGTGGAAATCAACGCCCTGTGGTTCAACGCCCTGCGACTGATGGCCACCTGGGCGGAGCGGCTGGGACACGACGCGCGGCCCTACCTCGCGGCGGCGGAGAAGGCGTACGGCAGCTTCAACCGGCGCTTCTGGAACGAGAAGCTCCAGTGCCTCTTCGACGTGGTGGACGGCGAGCACGCGAAGGAGGACGCGGCCATCCGCCCCAACCAGGTGTTCGCCATCTCCCTGAAGCACCCGGTGCTGCACCGTGAGCGCTGGGAGCCCGTGCTGGAGGTGGTGCGGCGCGACCTGGTGACGCCAGTGGGCCTGCGCAGCCTTGCGCCGGGGAGTGCGGACTACAAGGCGAACTACGATGGTGATTTGCGCGCGCGGGATGCGGCGTACCACCAGGGCACCGTGTGGGGCTGGCTCATCGGCCACTATGTAGACGCGACGCTGAAGGTGAACCCGGACGTCCAGGCGGCGCGCGCGCTCCTGCGGGGCATGGAGGAGCATCTGCTGAACACGGGCATCGGGCAGATCAGCGAAATCTTCGATGCCAGCGAGCCCTTCCGGCCGCGCGGCTGCATCGCCCAGGCGTGGAGCGTGGCCGAGGCGCTGCGCGTGTTCATGAAGACGCATGTGACGTGAGCGGAGGGCCGCGCTTCGACGCGTGGCCCGCCTTCACGGCGTCACGGCGTCAGGCCGGGCGGCGCGGCTTCGGGCGCCGGCATCTCGGCGTCTCGCCGCGCTCGGAGCCGGGGCAGGAAAGGAACCCACTGCCCCCTGCGCGCCGCGTACACCAGGAGCAGGACTCCGGCGGTGGTGCACAACAACACCGCCACGCCGCCCGCCTCCGCGCCGAACGCGCCGCCCGTCCAGGCCGCGGGGCCCTCGGTCCGGCTCTCCAGCAGTGAAGCCACGTCCGTGCCCGAGACGGCGACGCCGAAGAGCGCGCCCTGGGTCCAGTTCCAGGCGACGTGCACTCCGGTGGCGAACCACAACGAGCGGGTCAGCATGTACGCCGCGGCCAGGAGCACTCCCGCCTCCAGGGCAATCGCCAGCGTGGCGAACCAGGTGGCATTCGGGTTCATGGCGTGGACGAGGCCGAAGAAGGCACTGCTGAGGAGCAGCGCCGCAGCCGAGCCCAACCATTCCTCCAGCAGCCGGAAGGCGATGCCGCGGAAGGCCACCTCCTCGAAGAAGCCCGCCGCCGTGAAGATGGCCGCCCACCAGAGCGCGTCGCGGGCCTCGTCCTGGAGCGTCTCCGGAGGCCCGTCCACCAGGTGGTACCAGCCGGCAAGCGCCATGATTCCGACCACCGCGCTGAGCAACGCCAGGCCCAGCAGCAGGCCCCGGCCCAGGTCGCGCAGGGCCCGATGCCGTCCCAAGCCCAGCTGCGCGAGCGTGCGGCGTCCTGTGCCCCACTCCACCAGCCACATCGCCAGCAGGACACCGGTGGCGTTGAACACCGCGAAGAGCAGAAGGCCGGGGTTGCCGGGCAGGAGCCGCTGCAGCCCGAGAAGCCGGCCGAGCCCATGCAGCAGCAGCGCGAGCACCACCGAGAGCACGACGCAGAGCACGAGCCGCGTGAAGGGATGTTGGAGGACACGGCGGAAGGTGGACGGTGAAGCCATGGGCGCGGGTGCTTCCGTGGAGGAGCGTTCCGTCGATGCTCGCACGCGGGCCGTGGCCCGTCACCCGCCCCGCGGCCGAGCACTGCCGGGGGCGGCCTCGGGGACCGTGCTGTTCGGAAATATCGGGACATTTGAGGGGCGGGCGCAACCCCCCGACATTTCCGAACAGGGAGCCCTCCGGCCCGCTCCGCCGCGTCAGGCGATGGCGCGCACCACGCCGCCGTCCACGCGCAGCGCGGCGCCGTTGATGCCGGAGGACTTCGGGCTGCACACGAAGGCCACCAGCGCGGCAATCTCCTCCGGCCGCTCGAAGCGCTGGAGCAGCGAGGAGGGACGCGCGTTCTTGAAGAAGTCGCGCTCCACCGTGGCCACGTCCACGCCCTGCTGGCGCGACAGGTTCGCCAGGAAGCCCTCCACGCCCTCCGAGCGCGTGGGGCCGGGGAGGATGGAGTTCACCGTGACGTTCGTCCCCATCGTGCCCTCGGCGATGCCACGAGCCAGCGCAATCTGCGCCGTCTTGGTGACGCCGTAGTGGACCATCTCCACCGGAATCTGGATGCCGGACTCACTGGAGATGAAGAGGATGCGGCCCCAGTTCTTCTCGCGCATGCCCTTGAGGTAGTGGCGGCTGAGCCGCACGCCGCTCATCACGTTCACCTCGAAGATGCTGAACCAATCTTCGTCGGTGATTTCCTCGAAGGCGTGCGGCGCGAACGCGCCCAGGTTGTTCACCAGGATGTCCACGCGGGGCACCTCCTTGAGCATCCGATTCACGCCGTCGCGTGTTCCCAGGTCACCCGCCACGCCGCGCAGCTTCGCGCCGGGCTGCTTCCCACGAAGCTCCTTCAGCGCCGCGTCCACGCGCTCCTGCGTGCGGCCATTGACGATGACCTCCGCGCCCTCCTGGGCCAGGGCCTCCGCGATGGCCAAGCCGATGCCCGCCGTGGAGCCACTCACCAGCGCAACCTTGTCCTTCAGTTCCAGGTCCATGCGTTCCACTCCCGAAGTTGGCCGCACCCTCTAACGGGGCCCAGGGCCGGGCGCACGCCTCCCGTGCGGAGGGACGCAGCCTGTCCTGGAAGCTCCGGGCGCGCACGCCGCTTTCACCGCGAGTGTCCGATCTCCGGTCCGGGCCTGCGGTCCGGTGCGTCCGCGCGCATGGCGACACATTCGCCGCTGGCCTCCCGCGCCCTCCCCTGCTCTATGTTCCGCCGCCATGGCGAAACCCCAGTACTGGCTCATCAAGAGCGAGCCTTCTGTCTACGCGTATGCCCAGCTGGAGAAGGACGGGAAGACGGAGTGGACCGGAGTGCGCAACTACGAGGCGCGCAACAACCTCCGGGCGATGAAGGCCGGCGACCTGTGCCTCTACTACCACTCGAACGAGGGCAAGGCCGTGGTGGCCGTGGCGAAGGTGCTCGCCGCCGCCGGTCCGGACCCCACCGCGCCGGGCGAGGACTGGGCCTCTGTCGACGTGGGCCCCGCCTTCGCGCTGAAGCAACCGGTGGACCTGGCCACCTTCAAGGCCACGCCCGCGCTGAAGGACTGCCAGCTGCTCACCCGCAGCCGCATCAGCGTGGTGCCCATCACCCCGGAGCACTTCAAGCTCATCCTGAAGATGGGGAAGACCGCGCTTCCGAAGTAGTGCGCGCCGCCGGGGGCCGCAGCAGTGTCACCTGGGGCCCCTTGAAGGTGTGCCGCTGCACCAGTCCCCAGTAGAGCCCCAGCAGCACCAGCGCGCCGGCGAACGTGTAGCCGGCGAGCTGGTTGGGCGGCAGCACGAAGAGCACCATGATGACGGCGCACCAGGCGAGCGCCACCGCGTTGACCCAGGGCGACGCGCGGCCCAGGTCCCAAGGCCCCTGGTGGGACCACGTCCCGGAGCGGCGCGCCCGCCAGCCCACCCAGATGGGCAGCGCATACGACGCGTAGAGCGCCAGCGTGCTCAGCGCCACCATGGCCGCGTAGGCCTGCGCCCACAGCGCCACGACGAAGGCGGCCACGACGGACACCCACACCGCCACGGACGGGCTCCGGAAGCGCGGCGACACGTGCTTCAGCCACCGCGAGCCGGGCAGCCCGTTGTCCCGCGCGAAGGCGAACAGCATGCGCGAGTTGGACGTCACCGACGACAGCCCGCAGAACCACATGGCGCCGATGGCCACCCACACCAGTGCGCCGCCAATGGACGGGCCCAGCGCGTTCGTCAGCACGTACAGGAACGGATTGGGCGCGGCGACGGCGGCCGGCAAATCCTGGATGGCCAGCGTCACCGCGCCCAGCAGCACGTAGCCCACCACGGCGCTGACGGCCACGGACAGGAAGATGCCCCAGGGCGCGTTGCGCGTCGGGTCTCTCGTCTCCTCGGAGATGTGGGCGCTGGCGTCGTAGCCGGTGAACGTCCACTGCGCCTGGAGCAGGCCGATGAGGAAGCCATATGCGTACCAGGAGGGGCTCTCCGCGCTGACGCGGGTGAGGAGGAAGCCAACGTCCTGCCTCGGCGCCAGCGCGGCGAGCGCGCCGATGAGCACCGCCACGCCGACGAGGTGGTACCAGGCGGAGAAGTCGTTGAGCCACGCCACCACGCGCACGCCCACGTGGTTGAGCACCGCGTGCGAGACGAGGATGGCGGCGTACAGCGGCAGCACGTCCCCGCGCTCGCGGGACAGGCCGAGCATGTCCGCGAGGAACTCGGCCAGCCCGTAGTCGATGCCGGCGGTAATCGCGAACTGGCCCACGGTGTTGAGCCACGCGGTGAAGAAGCCCACCCGGGGCCCGCCGAGCATGGCGGCCCAGTGGTAGAGCGCGCCCGCCGTGGGGAAGGACGAGGCGAGCTGCGCGAGGCTCGCCGCCACCGCGAGCGTCATCACCGCCACCAGCGGCCAGCCCACGCCCATGACATAGGGCCCGCCGAAGCGCAGCCCGTGGCCATACAGCGTCACCGCGCCGGTGAGGATGGAGATGATGGAGAAGGAGACGGCGAAGTTGGAGAAGCCGCCCATGTCGCGCAGCAACTGCTGTGCGTACCCCAGCCGCTGGAGCTGGGCGGCGTCCTCCTCGAGCTGGCGCTCACGGTCCGGAGTGGTGGCCATGGCGCGAAAGGATACGCGGGCCCGGGGGTGAGACCTTGGAGGGGACAGCCTCCCGGGCCCGCGTCTGTCCGGAACGCTACGGCTTGCGAGGCGGCGGAGGCGTCCCCGGGCGCGCGTCGCCCTCTTCACCGGGAGCGCCCCGGTGAATCTCGATGCGCTTCTCGACGCGCATCGGCCCCATCTCCGCCTCCAGCTTCTGCCAGAGGTCCGGCCCCAGCAGCTTCTTGATCTGCACCATCAACGACAGGCGGTTGCGGCGCACCGCCGTCTCCGCGCGGCCCACCTCGTCGGACTGGGTGAGGATGGCGCGCTCGTCCGGCGTGGGCGCGCTCAGCAGGCGCTCCAGCCGGAGCTGGGCGCGCTTCAGGTCCGCTTCGAGGGGAATCAGCGCCTCGTTGGACTCGAAGGAGAGGTCCTTGATTTTCTGCGCCACGTCGCGCGGCACGCCCAGCTTCTCCACCAGGTGCGGGGGGATGCCATTGGCGGCCGCGGGCAGCGGACCCAGCGGCATCGGCCCGGGGCCGCCTTTGAGCACCAGCATCCTATGTCCGCCGGGCCCGTTCGACTGGACGACCACGTCCTCGTCGTCCGCCTGGGCCCGGGCCAGCGCGGGTGCCGCCAGCAGCAGGCCGGCCACGGTGGTGCTCCACAGCTTCGAAACGCGAGTCTTCATCGCTTCACTCCTGAGGATAGAGAGGCATGACCGCCGTTCGGAACGGCGGGGTTTCCAGCGCGCGGGAGTCGGGAGGGCGCAGCCACACAGCGAGCGTTCCGTAGGGCCGGTACGTCTCGTCGTGGACCAACAGGTCGCGGCGCGTGTAGCCGCGCACCTCGCCCATCAGGTTCATCAGGGAGCCCCGCCCCGCGAGCACTGCGCGGGTGGGGGCCTCCTCGGGAAAAGCATCCTCACGAGGGGCACCGGTCATCCCCAGCTCGGCCCTGGGGGTGAGCGCGTCCTCGGCGAATTCGGGAGCCGTCCCCTGCTCCACCTCCGGGGCGGGGGGGCGCGTCCACAGCACCAGCCCGGCCAGGCACAGGGAGGCCACGGCCCCGGCAGCGGCGCGGCGGCGGATGACGCGGCGGCGCACCTCACCGAGCACGGCGTCGCGGGAAATGGGGGGCAGTGCCGGAGGCGACGGCAGGCGCAGCGCGGAGGCGGAGGCGTGGAGCGCGGCCAGGGCCCGGCACTCGTCGCAGGTCTCCAGGTGGGCCAGCAGCTCGCGGGGACGGCCGTCCTCCATGAGGGCGGTGGCCGCGTCGTGGCATCTCATGGGGTGTCTCCTTCCAATGCGTCGGCGGCCTTCAGCTTCTTGAGGGCGCGGTAGAGGTGGATGCGGACGGTGCCCCGGCCGATGCGCATCGCCCCGGCGATGGCGTCCAAATCCAGTCCCTCCAGGTAGCGGAGGGTGAAGGCGGTGGCCTGCTGCGCGGGGAGCGTCCGCAGCGCGCGGCCGAAGCTGCGCCAGCGCTCGGCTCCGGCGAAGTGCTCCTCCGGGGAGAGGTCATGGGACGGCCCGAAGTCGAGCGCCTCGCGCACGAGCGTCCACACCCGGCGCCGACGCAGGTGGCCCATGGCGCGGGACACCAGGATGCTGCGCAGCCACGCGGGGCCGGCCTTCACGTCCCGCAGCGCGTGGCGCTTCTCGTATGCGTCCGCCAGGGTGGCCTGCACCAGGTCCCTGGCCTCCTCCCCGTCCCACACCAGCCTCCGGGCGAGGCGCAAGAGGCCGCCCTGCTCCGCCTCCAGGAGCGCGTCGAAGTCCCGCGCGGCCGTGGCGCGCGGCGGGCTCGTCGGCTCGTCCAGGATGGCGGTGCCCTTCACGGTGAAACGACCTCCCATCGACTTCCACGCGAATGAGGACGCACGGGTGGGGAAACCGGCATACTCGAATCCGTGAGTGCCCCAGAAATCCGCCGCATTCCCGCCGTGGAGACCCGACCTCTCCGCCACGCCGTGCTCCGCCCCCACCAGTCGCCCAACCTGGTCGTCTACCCCGGGGACGAGGACGTGGACACCGTCCACCTGGGCGCGTACGCGGCGGGCCGCCTCGTGGGGGTGGCCTCCCTCTACCGGGAGCCGCCGCCGGACGCCCTGCGCACCACCACGGCCTGGCGCCTGCGGGGCATGGCGGTGGACCCCACCCTCCGGGGCTCCGGCCATGGCGCCGCCCTCCTTCAGGCATGCATGGTGCACGCCCGTGGACAGGGCGGCACCCTGGCGTGGTGCAACGCCCGAGCGACGGCCGCGGGCTTCTACCGCTCGCTCGGCTTCTCGCCGAAGGGGGACCCCTTCGAGCTCCCCGGCATCGGCCTCCACCACTTCATGTGGCGAGCCCTAGAGTCTTCTCGATGACCATCCCCGACCTGGAGGCAGTGCGCGTCGCCATCGAGAACATCGACGAGGAAATCCTCGACGCTCTCCGGCGGCGCATGGACCTGGCGGACGACGTGGCGCGGGCGAAGCTGGCCGCGGCGGCGCCCTTCCGAGACCAGCGCCGCGAGGACCTGCTCCTGCGCCGCATCCGCACCCGCGCCGCCGAGCACGGCCTGGACCCGCACGAGGTGGAGCGCGCCTGGCGCCTCTTCATCGACATGTCGGTGGCGCGGCAGCAGGCGCTCGTCACCCGGCTGGACACCACGCCCCTGCGCGTGGGCTACCCGGGCGTCGAGGGCTCCTACAGCCACCTGGCCGCGCGCCAGCGCTACGCGAAGCGGCCCGGTGGCGTGCTGCTCACCGGCTTCGACGCGTCCCGCGAGGCCATGGAGGCCCTGCGCCGCGGCGAGCAGGACCTGGTGCTCCTGCCAATCGAGAACACCACCGCCGGCAGCATGAACGAGACGTACGATTTGCTCGCCGAGGGCGGCGTGGTCATCACCGCGGAGCTGGTGAGCCAGGTGGACCACCGGCTGCTCGGGCTGCCGGGCGCGAAGCTGGAGAGCCTGCGCGAGGTGCTCTCCCACCCGCAGGCGCTGGCCCAGTGCGAGGCGTTTCTTCGCGCGAAGGTCCCCTGGGCGCGGGCGGTGCCGGACGCGGACACGGGCGGCGCGGCGCAGAAGGTGCGCGAGCGCAATGACCCGGCGGTGGCGGCCATCGCCAGCGAGACGGCGGCGCAGCGCTTCGGGCTGGAGGTGCTCGCCAGGGAGCTGCAGCCCGGGTCGGACTACACGCGCTTCGTGGAGGTGGGCCGCGAGCCCACGCCGCTGGCGCCGGGCGTGCCGTGCAAGACGTCGCTGCTGATGGTGCTGGAGCACAAGCCGGGGACGCTGGGGGAGATGCTGCAGCGGCTCACCCTGCGCGGCGTCAACGTGAGCAAGCTGGAGTCGCGCCCCATTCCGGGCCAGCCGTGGCAGTACCGCTTCTACCTGGACGTGGAGGGCCACGCGGCCTCGGCGCCACTGATGGCGGCGCTGGACGACATCCGCCCGCTGACCTCGTCGCTGCGCGTGCTGGGCACGTACGAGCGCGCGGAGGGCCCTCATGGCTGAGCCGAAGCGCCGCATCGCCTTCCAGGGAGAGCACGGCGCGTACGGCGAGGAAGCGGTGCGCGCGCTGCACGGCCCGCAGGTGGAGTCCGTCCCCGTCCTCACCTTCCGCGCCGTCTTCGAGTCCGTGGCGGAAGGACGCGTGCAGGGCGGCGTGGTGCCGGTGGAGAGCAGCCTCGGCGGCCCGGTGGCGGAGAACGTGGACCTGCTGCTGGAGCACGACCTGCAGATTACGGGCGAGCTGTCGCTGCGCATCCGCCACTGCCTGCTCGCGCCGCCGGGGCGGACGTTGGACGGAATCGAGCGGGTGCTGTCGCATCCGCAGGCGCTGGCGCAGTGCGCGGGCTACCTGCGCAGGCGCGGCATCCTCCCGCTGCCGGAGACGAACACCGCCATCGCCGCGCGCCGGGTGGCCGAGGAGGCCCCGCCCCGCACGGCGGCCATCGCCAGCCGGATGGCGGCGGAGCTGTATGGACTGGCGGTGCTGGACGTGGGCGTGGAGGACTCGCCGGACAACCACACGCGCTTCGTCACCCTGGGCCCGGCGCCCGAGCGCGCGTGGACGCGGCGCAAGACGGCGCTGGCCTTCACGGTGGAGAACACGGCCGGCGCGCTGTACCGGGTGCTGAGCGCCTTCTCCTCGCGCGGGCTCAACGTGGCGCGGCTGGAGTCCCGGCCGCAGCGGCGCGCGTGGGAGTACGTCTGGTGCATGGACGTGGACGGCGCGCTGGAGGACCCGCGGGTGCGCGAAGCGGTGGAGGCCGCCCAGGGCGCCTGCATCACCCTGCGGGTGCTCGGCAGCTACGGCGTGGCGTGAGCCCCGGGGCCGGCGTGCTGTCGCCACCGGCCTTCACGGCGGCAGCGGCGCGGCGTCGGCCCCACTCGCGTGAGGCCTCACGCCCGTACGGCTCGAGAAGCGAGCAGGTTGCCTTCGCCACCGTGCTTCACGGCGGCGAAGGCGCGGAGTGGGCCCCACTCTCGTGAGGCCTCACGCCCGTGAGGCTCAGGACGCGGCGGGCTTGCTGCCGTCGCCGTTCTTCACGGCGGCCGTGTACGCGTCGCGGATGATGCGCGTGTAGTTCTGGAGCGCGGGGAGCTGCTCCAGGCGCAGGGCCTGCGGGCCGTCGCAGAGGGCGGCCTCCGGATGCGGGTGGAAGTCCACCAGCACCATCGACGCACCAGCGATCAGCCCCTGGCCGATGGCGTGGAAGATGTCCGGCAGCCCGTCCGGCGGAGCAGCCGCCTGGCCGATGGCGTGCGAAGGGTCCACGCACACGGGCATGCGCGTGAGCCGCCGCACCACCGGCACGTGGGCGAAGTCCACCATGTTGCGGTGCGGGTCGCCCAGGTGCGTCTTCACGCCGCGGAGGCAGAAGACGATCTTGGGGTTGCCCTCGCTCGCCACGTACTCGCACGCGTTGAGGGACTCCTCGAGCGTGATGCCCATGCCGCGCTTGAAGAGCACGGGGAAGGTGCGCTGCTGGCCAATGCTCTTGAGCAGCTCGAAGTTCTGCGCGTTGCGCGTGCCCACCTGGAGCATGACGCCGGTGGCGCTGCCCGAGCGCTCCAGCGCATCGCGAATCTCGTCGATGTGACGCGGGTGCGTCACCTCCATCGCGATGACCTTGATGCCGTGCTTGCCGGCGGACTCGAACACCCACGGGAGGCACGCGGCGCCCAGACCCTGGAACTCATAGGGGTTGGTGCGGGGCTTGTACGCGCCCATGCGGGTGGTCTTGATGCCGCACTTCGCGAGCGCGGCCATCATCGTGTCGACGTTCTCCCGGTTGTCCACGGCGCACAGGCCCGCGAACAGCTGCACCGACTTCTCGTCGAAGGTGACGCCGTTGTACTCGAAGCCAGACGAGGCCACCTGGCCCTTGTGCCGCCCGATGACGCGGTACTTCTGCGACACGCGGACGACCTGGCGAACGCCCGGAATCTGCTCGAAGGGCTCGGTGGGGACCTGCGCGGTGGGGCCGAGCAGATACACCTCGGTGACCGTGTACTCGGCGCCCTCCATGACGTGCGCCCGAGGGGTCACTCCCTTGTACTGCGAAGCGACCTTGAGGACAGCGGACACCACGGACTCAGGCGAGTCCGGTTCGAGCATGACGATCATCTTTTGGTTCTCCCGCGCGGCGTTGTCGTACCTGCCGTGAAGAATAACGCATCAGGCCGCGCGGGGTGTAACACCCCGGACCAGGCCATCGCGTCCATGTGTCTGGACTGACACCGCGGGCCCCCTTCGTGAGGCTCCGTCGAGCGCGTGGGGCGCTCGGCACCCTGCCCGCCCGCTCAGCCCCCGACGGGGCGCAGGCGGCTGGCCATCTGCGCGTAGTGGTCCCGCTGAGCGGTGTCCCCCAGGTGCTCCCAGACATCCGCCAGGGCCTTGGCGGCCTCGACGTAGGCCGGAGACAGCTCCAGGGCCAACTCGAAGACGTGGCGGGCGTGCCGGTAGCGCGCCTTGTCCGGACGGCGCGGGCCTCGCGTCAGGAGCGCGTTGCCCAGCGAATAGACTTCCACGGCGGCGGCCTCGCGATAGCCGGGCTCCGGGTTGAGCTGCACGGCGCGCTGCATGAGCTGCGCGGCGGCCTCGGGCTCCCCCAGCTCGAGCTGGCAGAAGGCCGCGTCGCGGTGCGGGTCGGCCGCGTTCGGGTCGACCTCGAGGGCGCGCTCGAAGCAGGCCAGCGCCTCCTGCGTCCGGCCCAGCTCGGCCAGGGCCGAGCCCCGGGCGGTGAGCGCCGGGACGTGCTTCGGGTCCACGGCGAGGACCTTGTCGAACGCGAGGATGGCGGCCTCGAGGTTGCCGGTCATGGAGAGCTTGACGCCCTCGTTGAATGCCGCGAACAGCAACTTTGACATCGTGCCCCCGAAGCAGTGTTGGCTCGGGGCTGAGCCTGTCACCGCGAGGGAGGGCGTGGAAAGGCGTCCGTCAGGGCGGGTTGCGTCCCGCTGATGGGAACCATCGGTCCACCAGAAGGGACCGCGTAGGACGCCTTATCCCGCGCGTCACAGCCGCACGCCGACCTGCATCCCGGGCCACCAGATGAAGTGCTTGGGCCCCTGCCGCGAGAAGGTGCTCAGCGCGGTGATGGCATCGCCGTCCACGCCGTGCAGGAGGTTCATCGTCGGCCCGCCGATGAGGGTGAAGCTCTTGGCGACCTGGAACCCACCGATGACGCGCACCTGGTGCAGCAGGCGCGTCGTCGTGAAGCTCGAGTCCCAGTCGTAGACGGAGTGGGTCACCCCATCCACGTCGACGAAGAAGCGCTCGGACACGGGGATGTGGCCTCCCAGGCCGAAGCCCAGCGTCCAGTGGCTCGGGCCCTGGGCGCCCGAAACATGGCCCATGCCCACCACCACCGTCGTGTAGAAGTGGCGGCTGCCCACCTTGAGGGCGGTGTTGGCGAAGTTGATGTCGCTGCCGAACGCCTCGATGTGGAACTGGCCGTTCTTCACGATGCTCAGCGCGCCAATCGGCAGGCCGGAGTCCATCTCCCGCGCCACGTTGACGAGGCCGAGCTGCAGGCCGCTCATCTTCCCCGCGATGTTGATGAGCCCCAGCTGCATGCCCTTCACGTCGTCACCGACGTTGAGGAGCGACAGCTGCATGCCCCGCGCGGTGTCCGCCCAGTTCATGCCCACGGACATCTGCACGCCCTCCATGCGCCCCCGCACGGCGTTGAGGCCCACGGTGCCCTGGACGCCGTCGAAGGCGCCCTGCACCCAGTTGGTGCCCACCGACAGCTGCGCGCCGCTCAACGGAGCCCGAGACAGGTTGCCGCCCACTGCCAGCTGTCCCGCCAGGCCGCCTTGCTGCGCGATGTTGAGGCCAGTTGCGACCTGCACGCCGCCCACCGCGCCCGAGGCCCAGTTGCCGCCCACGGCGAACTGGCCGCCCGTCACGTCCGCGCGCGCGACGTTGCCGCCGATGGCGAGCTGGAGGCCCGTGACGGAGTCCGTCGCCCAGTTCGCGCCCAGCGCCAGCGCCACGCCGTTCAGCCTCGCCGTGCGGCCCGCCGCCAGCGCCAGCGAGAAGTTGTTGTCCACCGTGCCGCCGAACAGGTCATTGGTCTGCACCGACGGGAAGAGGCCCAGGTTGATGGGCCGGTGCTGGTGCGCGGGCCCCTCCACGGTGCTCCCGCCCATCGCGGGCTTCACGCCGTCGAGGCGCGGCGTGCCTCCGCCGCGCATGGCCGTCATCTCCAGGCCCACCGGCCGGAAGGCGGTCTCCGCGAGCACGAAGCGCCCCCCCTGGTCCAGCACCAGCTCCGCCTGCGAGCCCACGCCGAGCGACTCACGCATCACCGTGTAGCGCCCCGGCTGGAGGCCGAGCTCGGTGGCGCGGCCGGCGAACTTCTTCAGCTCCACCACGAGCCGTCCCGGCGCGTCGCGCACGTAGAGGCGCCCGTCGAGCATCTCCCCCAGCACGAGCACCGCGGCGGTGGAGCGCAGGTCCGTCATCACCAGCTCGCCGGTGCCGGCCAGCTCGATGTCGTAGGCGGGGTGCTGCGCGCCGGCCCGCGTCTGCTCGGTGCGCGCCAGCGTCTCGTGGAAGGCGAACTGGTAGGCCTCGTGGAGCGTCACCCGGCCGTCGCCGGTGGCGTCCGCGGCGCCGCGCATGCCGGACACCAGGTTGTGCGTGAAGAACGAGCCGCCAATGCGGTCGGACTCCTGGGACACCTCGTCCTCGGACGAGGACGTGAGGATGGCGTGGCCACGCACCGCGGTGGACGCGTCCACCAGGAAGGACGGCCGGCGAACCCCGCCCTTCTGCCGCGCCAGCGTGCCGGACGCGCACGAGTCGAGGATGGCGATGCGCACGTCCGCCGGCAGCGACTCCAGCGCCTGGCGCAGCTCCTTGTAGCCGAAGCGGTCCTGCTGGAGCAGCAGCCCTTCCTCGTCCGAGTGGCCCGAGTAGTAGACGAGCGCTTCGGTGCGCCCACCGGACGTCTTCGCCGCGGCAATCATCGCCTTGAACTTCGCCAGCGCGCCCTCCAGCTCGGCGCGGCCGCCCTCCATCAGCATCATCCTGTCTTGCGGCTGCACGCCGCCCAGTTCCTCCAGCACGTCGCCGAAGGAGCGCGCGTCGGTGACGGCGTAGCGGAGCTTCGCGCGGCCCGGGCCTCCGTCGTTGACGCCCACCAGCAGCGCGAAGCGGCGCACCGGCTGGGAGGAGCCCGCATTGGAAGCGGGGGCCGCCGAGGCCAGGGCGGGGAGCAGCAGGAGCGAGAACAGGAGCGACCGCGTCATCACGGCACCTTCTCCAACGTGAAGGATGTCTGGGCCAGGGTATCCGGCAAGGGGAGCGGCCGGGTGCGAGCTTCGGAGGGCTGGCGGGCGAGCACGCGCGCCGCCTCCAACACCGTGGCCACGTCCAGCGGCGCGTCCGAGGTAACGAAGAGGAAGCGCTCGAAGCCGGGGGCGTCGTCCAACTCGTAGGCATGGCCGAGCGTCACGGCCTCGCCCGGGGCCAGCTCCGTGGAGCCGGTGAGCGTGGCCGGGTGGTGCAGCGTCACCCCGCCGCGCCCGTCCACCGACACCACCACGCCGTGAGGGCTGCCCCCGGAGACGTAGCTGAGTTGCAGGACGTCGCCACGGCGGGCCCGCGCGTGGTTGGCGAGCGGCTCCGGCTCGGTGGCCCCCTGCCGGTGGACGCGCAGCATGGGCTCGCCCTTGATGCGCTCCGAGACGTTCCAGATGATGGGCGCGCGCGCCGGGGCGGGCTCCGGCGGCAGCTCCCGCTGCGTGGACAGGACGAGCAGCACGAGCGACGCGGCCACCGGCATGCCCAGGGACAGGCCGTGCCAGCCCCCACGTCCGGCGGCTTCACGGGCCGAGTCCATGCGGGCGCGGGCGGCGCGGCGGCGCTCCACCTCGGCGGCCACGGCGGCGGGCGGGTGGCGCTCCAGGGTGCGGCGCGAGTCCTCCGCCAGCCGGGCCAGACGCCCGTCCCCATCCCGCTCGTGCTCCAGCCGCGCGCGGGCGTCGGCCAGGGCGTCCGGGGACAGCTCGCCCAGGGCGACTCGCTCCAGCAACCAGTGGGGGATACACAGGGCCATGCTCAGGGAGCCTCCAGCGCGGCACGACGCGCCTACCATCGAACACCGGCGCTGGTGGGAACTGTCACCGGATCACGCCACGTTTCCGTGACGCCCGCTTTGGAGCCGCTCCCGGGTGCGTCTCTGTGGGCCTGACTCACAGAGGCAGGCACATCAGCTCCTCGTCGATGTAGGTCCCGCCAATCTTCAACGCGGCCGGCTCCACGCCGTAGGTGCGGAACCCCAGGGCCCGGTAGAGGTGCTGGGCCGCCTTGTTGCCCACGGAGACGGACAGGAGGATGCGCTCGACTCCCGCCATCTTCCGCCCCTCCTCGATGGCGCCGGTGAGCAGCCGCCGGCCCACGCCCCGAGAGCGGGCCTCGGGCAGCACGTACATGCCCCAGACCCAGGCCTTGTGGGCCGACTTCAGCTCCGGCCCCTGACGCAGGCCCGCCACACCCACCAGTCGCCCCCCGTCGAAGGCCCCCAGGACGACCTGCGAGTCCCCCACCATCCGCGCGCGGACGACGTCCATCGGCCGCACCGCGTCCTCCTCGAGCGACGCGCCGAAGGCCTCCGGATGCTCCTTCAGCCCGCGCAGCCGCAGCGCCCAGAAGACCTCCGCCTCGTCGGGGCGAAGCCTCCGGACGGTGAGCGGCTCGGGCCCACCGGCGCGGCCCTCGGCCTCCAGCAGCGCGGTGAAGCCGGCGACGTAGTCCGGGTAGCGAGGCCGCCAGCCCACCTCCTTGAGGCGCGCGTTGGACACCGCGCGGTCGCCCCTCAGTGACTCGTGGAGGCTCTCCAGCGGAACACGGGGCGGCAGCGGCAGGCCGAGCCGCGCGCACAGCCAGGTGACGGTCTCCTCCTGGGGCGCGGGCCGGTCATCGGCGACGCAGTAGAAGGCCCCGGGCTCACCCCATTGGAGCGCCACACGAATGGCCTCCACCAGGTCATCCACGTGGATGCGCGAGATGCGCCCTCCCCCACCCTCCGGCAGCCGGACGGCGCCCGCCTGCAGGCGCGCGAGCGTGCTCCGCTCCGGGCCGTAGATGCCGGCGATGCGCAGCACCACCGCGCCCAGCGGGAGGAAGCGCGACTCCGCGTCGATGCGGCCGCGCGCCGTGGGCGAGGTCGGCTCCACCGGCGTGTCCTCGTCCACGAGGCCGCGTGCGCCGCCGTAGACACCGGTGGAGGACAGATAGACGAGCCGGGACGGCGGGTGCCGCGCGAGCGCCTCGGCGATGCGCGAGTCCAGCCCCGCGTCCGGCGGGACGGAGACGACGACGCGCGCCCCGTCCGTCAGGGACAGCGCTTCGTCCAGCGAGGTGACGCGGGCTCCCGCGCGCTCCAGGGCCTCACGGCGCGCGGAATCCCTCGTGGCCGCCAGCACGTCGCGGCCCGCGCGGGCTTCCGCCACGGCGAGCCGTGTGAGCGTGTACCCGGAGCCCAGGAGGACGAGTGGAGGCGTCATACCCCCCGCGATAGCGGGACTGCGGGGGGCAACGCAAGTGCCGGTGCAGAAGGATTACAGCTCGGCACTGGAGCGCGGGTCGATGATTCCGCACTCCTTGATCTTGTACAGCAGCGCCTTGTAGCTGATGCGCAGCTTGGTGGCCGCGCGGCGCTTGTTCCAGGCCGTGCGCTGGAGCATGCACAGTATAGCCTCGCGCTCGGCCAGCATCGCCGCCCGCTTGCCGATGTCCTTCAGCGACGGCTCCCCCGCCGGAGCAGGAGGCGGAGGCGGCTGCGGCACGTCGAACGGATTGATGTACCGGGGCGCCGGGATGACCGAGTTGGCGGGCTCCAGCATGACCGGAGCCGGCGTGGGAGTGGCGGACACCATCGCCTGGGCGGACCCACGCGAGGGCATCTCCAGCACCTGCACGGACGAGGACGGCGGCGAGCGCACCGGCTCCTCGTGCGAGCGGCCATAGGTGCCGTCGTCACCACCGTACGCGGTGGGCAGCGACGGCGCGCTCGCGGGGCTGCGGCCGGCCGCGTTGAGCTCGTCGAGCACCAGCGTGGCGTCCTTCAGCACGCACAGGCGGCGCACCATGTTCTCCAGCTCGCGCACGTTGCCGGGCCAGTCGTAGTCGGCGAAGGCCTGGAGCACCTCGCGGGGCAGCTCCGACACGCCGTTGATGAAGTTGCGGCCGTACTTCTTCAGGAAGTGGTCCGTCAGCGGCACCACGTCCTCGCGGCGCTCGCGCAGGGGCGGCAGGCGGATGGCCACCACGTTGAGGCGGTAGTAGAGGTCCTCGCGGAAGTTGCCGAGGGCAATCTCCTTCTCGAGGTCGCGGTTGGTGGCCACCACCACGCGGCTGTCCACACGCACGCTCTTCTTGCCACCGACGCGGAAGAACTCCTCGTCCTGCAGCACCTGGAGCAGCTTGGCCTGGAGGCGGATGGCCATCTCGCCAATCTCGTCCAGGAAGATGGTGCCCTGGTCCGCCAGCTCGAACTTGCCGGGCTTCTCCGCGGTGGCACCGGTGAAGGCGCCGCGCTCGTGGCCGAACAGCTCGCTCTCCAGCAGCTCGCCCGGCAGCGCCGCGCAGTTCACCTTGATGAACGGCTTGCCGCGCCGCTGGCTGCGCGCGTGGATTTCGCGGGCAATCACTTCCTTGCCCGTGCCGGACTCTCCCAGGAGCAGCACCGGCACGTCCGTGTCGGCGATGCGCTCCACCAGCGCCCGGGCGCGGCGCATGGACGGAGACGAGGAGATGAGCACCCGCGCGTCCGCCGTGGGGTCGATCAGCGGAGCTGTCACGCGAGCAGGCGGCAGGCTCGGCGCCACGGCCTGGCGCTCCGGGGCGCGCGTCCCCAGGGCACGGGCCAGCACGTCCTGCAGCTCGTCATTGCCGAACGGCTTGGACAGGTAGTCGCTCGCGCCCATCTTCATGGCGCGCACCGCGTCGTCCGCGCCCGACAGCGCGCTGAGCACGATGACCGGCGCGGAGCCTCCCGCGCCCCGGTAGCGGCGAAGGACTTCCAGACCGCTCATCTCCGGCATCACCACGTCGAGCAGCACCGCGTCGAAGGAACCTCCCGAGAGCATCTCCAGTGCCTGAGCGCCGCCCGCGGCACTGCGCACCTGGTAGCCCGCACTGCCGAGCAACTCGGACAGGAACGTGCGCACCGATTCTTCGTCATCCACCACCAGCACCGCGATCCGATCCATCCCCACGCCTCCGCTCGCCCTGTGCATCGAACCTCCACCCATCCCTTACACCGACAGTCGGGTTGGTCCCCCGACCGTGCGACGAAATTCTCGTGTCCGCCTCAGCTCCTGGAGTGCCGCCGCCAGCAGCTGCGTGGGCGTGCCCACCGCGTCCGGGAAGCTCACCGCGCCCAGCTCCAGCGCCGTGCGCACCACCCGGCCCTCCACCTGGAAGCGCGCCGCCTCGAAGCGCGCGCTCACCCGGGCCATGACTTCCGCAACCGACTCCGCCGGCGTGCCCGGCAGCAGCAGCGCGAACTCGCTGTCGCCCACCCGGGCCACCGCGTCCGCCTCGCGCACCGTCTGTCCCAGCACCACCGCGCTGTACACCAGCAGGCGCTCGGCCATGCCGCGCCCGAATTCCTTGCGGAAGGCGCCGTAGCCCCCCACCTCCGCCGCCACCACGGAGAACGTCCCGCCGTACCGCTCCGCGCGGCGCACTTCCAGCCCGATGAGCGACAGCAGGAAGGCCCGGTTGTAGAGCCCCGTCACCGGGTCATGCAGCGCCAGCGCCGTGCCGGACTCCTCGCCCGCCGCCGCGCGCAGCACCGCCGCCTTCAGCTTCAACTGCGCATGCAGCTTCATGGACAGCTCCGCCTCGCTGCACCCGCGCGAGACGATGTCCACGCACTGCCCCTTCTCCAGGCAGTAGCGGTACGCCTCCATGTCGTGCGGATCCACGAGGTAGAACACCGGCACCGTGCCCCGGCTCGCCTGCCGCAGCCGCCGCGCCACCTGCACCGCGGCGTAGTCCGGCGACTGCGCGGCGAGCAGCACCAGGTCCGGACGGATGACCTCGAACAGTGGCATCGCCGCGTCGAAGCGCGTCAGCGGCACCACCCGGAAGCCGGCCTCCCCCAGGAGCAACCGGGTCCGCTCCAGGTCTTCGGCCCGTGGCTCGACCACGAGTACGGTGGGAGGCTGCCCCGCCTTGCCCACCCGCTTCCGTCTCACGCCCACCGCTCCACCCTCCCCGCCAGAAGTTTCTTCTTCACCGCGCCTCCGCCCCGCACCCGGATTTACAGTCCCGAGCCTTCCCCTGACCTCTACAACTCCTCGGATTTACTGGGAAAGGGCACTGAACTACCCATCCTGGGCAGCGGATTTAGCAATGGCTGTGCCACCTTGGGCCTCACGCAGGCGCGCTTCGAGCTCGGCTGGTTCCACGCGGTGCTTGAAGGCGGGCACCCCGTCGATGACGACCACGGGGATGTCGTAGCGCCAGGCGTCGAAGGCCGCCGCGTCCTCCAGGATGGAGATGATCCGCAGGTCGAAGGGGATGCGAGCGCGCACCGACTCCACGACGGCGGCTGCCTTGTCGCAGAGCGAGCAGTTGGGTTTCGAGTAGATATCGACTCTCATGCGGTGCAGGATGGCCGGTCCATGCGTGGTCTGTCTGGTGACTTCTCGACGATGCCCCTCAAGGACCTCGTCGTCTACCTTGGGAACCGGCGAGTCACCGGCTCTCTGAAGGTGGAGCGTGGGGACGTGCGCAAGCAACTGGAGCTGCGCGACGGCCACGTGGTGAGCGCCAGCTCCAACCAGCCGCGCGAGTTCTTCGGTCAATTCCTCATCAACATGGGGCACCTGACGGAGGACCAGCTCGAAAAGGCTTTCGCCACCCAGGCCCAGACGCGCGTCTTCCTCGGGAAGATCCTGGTGATGACGGGCCTGGTGGCCGAGGCCACCGTCCGCAGCGCGCTGAGTCACAAGTTCCGGGAGATGCTGCTGGACGCCTTCCATTGGAGCGAGGGCGGCTTCGCCTTCGAGTCCTCGGAGACGGCGCCGGAGGTGGCGGGCCTGGACGTCAGCGTGGACCTGCTGGACATCCACCGCGAGGGCGAGTTCCGCGAGACGGCCTGGCAGGCCATCCGCGCCGTCTTCCCTTCCGGGGTCGTGCGGCTGTCGGTGGACGAGCGCAAGCTGCCCGAGCGCAAGCCCGGCAGCATGGACGAGCGCATCGTCCAGCTCATCAAGGACGGGCTCAACATCGACGGCATGGCCCTGGCGCTGCACGCCACGGACTTCTTCCTCTACCAGCGCCTGTACGCGCTCTACCGGCTGGACGCGGTGAAGGTGTCGGAGCTGGAGCCCGAGCCCGAGACGGCCGTGGTGGTGGAGGAGGAAGAGGATGCGAGCGTCATCGGCTCCGAGTCCTCGGCGGACGAGGTGCTCCAGGCGGCGCAGCTCTTCCTGGACGCCGGCAACGTGCGCGACGCCGAGGCCCTCGCGAAGCGCGCGCACGAGCTGGGCCCCTCGCCCCGCACGGCGGAGCTCTTGAAGAAGGCGCAGGAGCGACTGGTGGTGGAGCTGCGCCGGGAGCTGGTGGAGCCGCCCCGGGTGCCCGCGCTGCAGGTGGCGCCCGCGCACCTGAAGACGCTGCAGCTGACCGCGCCCGAGCGCTACCTCCTGTCGCGCATCGACGGCCGGCGCGACGTGGCCGCCATCGTCCACGTGTCCCCGCTCCAGGAATTGGATGCCCTGAAGTTCTTCCAGGGCTTCGTGGACCGGGGGCTGGTGAAGCTCACCGCGCGGTGACGGCGAGGCGCCAGCGCGCGCCCACCACTCCGGCGGAGCCCGGCTTGAGGCCGCCTCCGCCCTGCCTCAGTGCTTGCCCGCGGCGGACGCCGGGGCCGTCATCTCCACGGGAGCCGGCACGCGCAGCAGGCCCAGGCGCAGGGCCTCGCGGCCCAGCCAGGCGCCGCGGATGCGCCACTTCGGGTCATTGACGATGACGGCGGCCACGACCACGCGGGGGTTGTCCTTGGGCGCGAAGCCCACGAACCACGAGTAGTCGCGGAAGGGATTGCGGTCCGCCAGCGTGCCCGTCTTGCCCACGGCGTCGTCCACGCGGAAGGCGCGCTCGCGGAACACGCCGCGCGCGGTGCCGTGGGTGACAGTCTCCTCCATCATGGCGGTGAGGTCCTTCGCCGCCTCGGGGGTGAGGACGGGCTCGCCCTCCGGGGGCAGCAGCGCGCCGGACTCCGGCTCCACCAGCACGGGGTCCACCCACCGGCCGTCGTTGGCCGCCACCGACGCCATCAGCGCGCCGTGCAGCGGGGACAGGTACACGTCGCCGAAGCCCGCACCGGTATTGGCCAGGCCGAAGGGCTCCTCCGGAATGGCCGCGAGCGACACGTCCATGGGGACGGAGAAGGGAATCTCGCGGTTGAAGCGGAAGCGGGCCGCCATGCGGCGCAGCACGTCCGCGTTGAGGTGCTTGTGCGTCAGCTTGGCGAAGACGACGTTGGCGCTCTTGCCCATGGCCAGCGCCAGCGAGATGCAGGCCCCGTCGCGCTCGCTGTCCTCCAGGTGCTTCTCGGACAGCCGCCGCTTGCCGCCGTGGAAGCACTCCTCCACGGACGGGGGGACGCCCGCCTCGAGCAGCGCGCTGCCGGTGACGATCTTGAAGATGCTCGCCGCGGGGAACACGGCGCGCACGGGCAGGCCGCGCATCTCCGGCTGCGCCGCCGAGTGCTCCGCCAGCGCCAGCACGCGGCCCGTGGAGGGCTCCAGCACCACGGCGGCGCCGTAGGGCACGCCGTAGTCGCGCATGATGTTCGTCAGCTGCGTCTGGAGCACCGGGTCGATGGTGAGCACCTGCTTGTGGCCGTTCTTCTCCTTCACCACCAGCCGCTCACCCTCCAGCTTCGCGCGGGCCAGCAGGTCCGCGGCGCGAGGCAGGGGCTGAAGCTTCGCAATCGGAGGCGCCGACTCGCGCGAGGGCACCGGCACCGGAGGCACCAGCCCCGGCTCCGCGGCCAGCGCGGCGAGCCCGCCATCCGGGGACGCGCCCCCCAGCACCGCGGCGCTGGCCGTGGCGAGGGACTCGGGAGTGCCGGCGTCGGCGGGGCTCACGGCGATGGCGGGGCCCACACCTTCCGTTCCGGAGTCGGCCAGTGCCCCAGTGACAGGGGCCGTGGCTCCCGGCTGGGGCTCATTCGCTCCGAGCAGGAGGGCGAGGGGGAACAGCGCTGCGGCGGACAGGAGACGGCGGCGGATCGTCATTGCTGCGCAGGGGCTCCAGGGGGGCTCCGGCGCTTCCGTGAGGAGTCGCCGGAGATGAGCTGAGCGCGAACTCTACCGGCTGGCGGCGCGCTGTCCACGGACGCTTCCTCGGTCGCTTCGTCCGGCCGCTGGCGTCAGAAACTTGGCGGAGGGGTGCGCAACTCCGCTAGGTTCCCCCACACCTTGGACGGATTGAAAGAAACCCTGGTCATCTGGAGCGCGGAGCTGCGCCGCGCCGTGCGCAGTGGGCGCGCGGTGGTGCTGCTCGGCCTCTACAGCATGTTCTCCGCGCTGGTGTTGCTGGTGGTCGGCTGGCTCGCCGGCCAGGTGCGCGAAGCGGTGAACAAGCAACTGGAGACCGCAGGGGCGGGCGCGGATGCCTCGGCGCAGGTGGGCGAGGAGATGCGCAAAGGAGTGCTGGGGTTCCTCCTCAGCGACGACAGCGCGATGATGGAGGCGCTCTCGCGGGTGCCGCTCGAGGTCCTGGTGGTCTTCAAGATCACCCTCTTCTTCCTGCCCGCCTACGTGGCGCTGATGGGCTTCGACCAGCTCAGCGGCGAGGTGGGCCCGCGCTCCATGCGCTACCTCACCGTACGCGCGCGCCGCTCATCGGTGCTGCTGGGCAAGTTCCTCTCGCAGGCGACGCTGCTGCTCGGGCTGGTGCTCATCATCGACATGGCCATCTTCGTCTACGCCCGCATCGCCAACCCGGGCTTCGGCTTCGCCGACGTGGTCATCAACCTCATCAAGTTCTGGCTGGCGGCCATCGTCTTCTCGCTGGCCTACGTGTCCCTCACCACGCTGTGCTCCAGCCTCTTCCGCAGCCCGGCGGTGAGCCTCGTCTTCAACTTCATCCTGCTATTCGTCTTCTGGCTGATGGACACCATCGGCCGGGCCGCCCAGACCGCCTATTCGGCCTATCAGGTGGTCGATGCCTATGCCGTTGGCGAGCCGAGCATGATGCCCTTCCTGCGCTTCCTGCGCTACCTGTCGCCCTCGTACTACGCGGGCAACCTGCTGCACCCGAAGCTGGCCGAGTTCGCCGCCAGCGGAGCCGCGTACGCGGGCTTCGCGATGGTCTTCCTGCTGGGCGCCTACGCCGTCCTGCGCGCGAGGGATTTGTGAGCGACCTGGCGATTGAGCTGTTCGGAGTGTCCAAGCGCTTCGGCCCCAAGGTGGCTGTGAGCAACGTGAGCCTCTCGGTGCCCCGGGGCTCGGTGTTCGGCCTCATCGGCCCCAACGGCGCCGGCAAGACGACCACCTTCTCCATGATGTGCGGGTACCTCTACCCCACCGAGGGCACGCTGAAGGTCATGGACGTGGACCCCGCCACGCCCGGCGCCCTCAAGGGCCGGCTGGGCGCGCTGCCCCAGGACGCGGTGCTCCCGCCCGGCTGGGAGACGGGCGCGCTCTTGACGTACTGGGCCCGCCTGTCCGCCCTCGCCGAGCCCGAGCGCGAGGCCCGCGAGGCCCTGGAGCAGGTGGGGCTGATGGAGGCGTGGAACGTCCAGACGCAGGCGCTCAGCCACGGCATGGCCAAGCGCGCCGCCATGGCCCAGGCCCTCATGGGGCGCCCGCCGCTGGTGCTCCTCGACGAGCCCACCGCCGGCCTGGACCCGCGCATCGCCGCCCAGGTGCGCCAGGTCATCAAGGGGATGAAGGAGGCCCGGCAGACGGTGGTGGTCTCCAGCCACAACCTCCAGGAATTGGAGGAACTGTGCGACGCGGCCGCCATCCTCGACAAGGGCAAGCTGGCGCAGGCCGGCACCATGTCCGAGCTGACCGGCCAGGGCTCCGAGTTCCGCGTGCAGATTGCCCGCGGTGACGTGCTCATCCCCGAGATTGCCTCCATGGCCGACGTCACCGACGCGCGCATGGAGGGCGAGTCCGTGCTGCGCGTGCGCATCAAGGGCGGCGTGAAGCCCGAAGAGGTCATCAGCCGCGTGGTGGGGCACCTGCTCCAGCACGGCGTCCTCATCCTCGGCGTCAGCCGGGGACAGCGCCTGGAAGACCGCGTCCTCCAGCTCCTCTGAGGGAGCTGCCAGCAGAGCGACCGCACGGCGGGAGGCAGCTCAGCCCGCCTTGCGCACCCACCCCACGTAGCTCGTCCCCCGGCGCTCCATCCGCAGGAGCGGATGGCCGGTGGCCTCACACCAGGCGGGGAGGTCTGCTTCCAGCCCCCTGTCGGTGGAGATGAGCTCCACCACGCTGCCCGGCGCGAGCCTCCGCATGGCCTTGGCAATCTCGAGGATGGGCATGGGGCAGAGTGCCCCCGAGGTGTCCAGGCGGACTGCGGCTTCCATGATCCTCACTCTGACGGAATTTTTTCAAAAACTCCCCAGTTTCCGGGCCCCTAGGGGGGGTTGTACCCCCGTGGAAGCCAGACGCACTGGCTTGCGTGTCTGGAATTCCGTCTGTTAAGTACCCCGCCCCTGCCCCTGTAAAAAACCCCACGCTCGGGCCCGGAGTCGGACCCATGGCGAAGGAGCATAGCCAACCCATGAAGCCCAATGTCATCGTGGCCCTCATCGTGGGCCTGGTCCTCGGTTTCTTTGGCGGCCGCGTCGTCAGCGGTCCGTCCTCGAAGACCGAAGCCGCCAAGCCCGCCGCGAACTCCCCTTCCGCCCAGGCGCCCGGCCGGCGTCCGGTGGACCCCACCGTCTTCAAGGTGAACATCGACGGGGCCCCGGTGAAGGGCAGCCCTGACGCGCTCGTCACGCTGGTGGAGTTCTCGGACTACGAGTGCCCCTTCTGCAGCCGCGCGCACGTCACCGTGGAGAAGCTGCGGGAGCAGTACGGCAACAAGCTCCGCGTGGTGATGAAGCAGAACCCGCTGTCCTTCCACCCGCACGCCAAGCCCGCGGCCCTCGCCGCGCTGGCGGCCGGTGAGCAGGGCAAGTACTGGGAGATGCACGACAAGCTCTTCGCCAACCAGAAGAAGCTGGATGAGGCCTCGCTGGAGGGCTACGCGAAGGACCTGGGCCTGGACATCACCAAGTGGAAGGCCGACATGGCCAACCCGAAGTTCCAGGACACCATCCAGAAGGAGCAGTCGCAGGCGAGCACCCTGGGCGCCAGCGGCACCCCGGCCTTCTTCATCAACGGCCGCTTCCTCTCCGGTGCGCAGCCCATCGACAACTTCAAGGCCCTCATCGACGAGGAGCTGGCGAAGGCCGAGTCCCTCGTGAAGGGCGGCGTCCCCGCCTCGCAGGTGTACGCGAAGACCATCGAGAAGGGCGCCGAGAAGGCCGCCCCGAAGCAGAACCCGGTGCAGCAGGCCGCCGCCGCCGTCCGCAAGGTGGACATCCCGTCGGACTCCCCCTCCTTCGGCCCGGCGACCGCCAAGGTCACCATCGTGGAGTTCTCCGACTTCGAGTGCCCCTTCTGCAGCCGCGTGGTCCCCACGCTGACGCAGATCAAGAAGGACTACGCGAAGGACGTGCGCGTGGTGTTCCGCAACCAGCCGCTGCCCTTCCACGCCAGCGCGAAGCCCGCCGCCGAGGCCGCCATGGCCGCGCACGAGCAGGGCAAGTTCTGGGAGATGCACGACAAGCTCTTCACCAACCAGAAGGCCCTGGACCGCGCCTCCCTGGAGAAGTACGCGCAGGAGATCGGCCTGAACGTCGCGAAGTTCAAGGCCGCCCTCGACAGCGGCAAGTTCAAGGCGAAGATCGAGGCGGACATGGCCGCCGGCAGCGCGGTGGGCGCCAACGGCACCCCCACGTTCTTCATCAACGGCCGTGAGTTCGTCGGCGCCCAGCCGTTCGACGCCTTCAAGAAGGTCATCGACGAGGAGATCGCCAAGGCCGACAAGCTGCTGGCCGCCGGCACCAAGCCGGAGGAGCTGTTCGGGAAGATCCTCGCCCAGAACATCGCCGCCGCCCCTGCCGCCCCCGCGGGCGGCGCCGACGGCGCCCCGGCCGAGCCGCCGGTGCAGAAGGTGGAAGTGGGCACCGCCCCGGTGAAGGGCGCGAAGAATGCCCCCGTCACCATCGTCGCCTTCTCCGACTTCGAGTGCCCGTTCTGCAGCCGCGTGGTGCCCACGCTGAAGCAGCTCGAGGACCAGTACCAGGGCAAGATCAAGGTTGCCTTCAAGAACCAGCCGCTGCCCTTCCACGCCAACGCCAAGCCGGCCGCCGCCGCCGCGCTGGCCGCGCACGAGCAGGGCAAGTTCTGGGAGATGCACGACAAGCTCTTCGCCAACCAGCGCGCCCTGGACCGCGCCTCGCTGGAGAAGTACGCGCAGGAGATTGGCCTCAACGTCGGCAAGTTCAAGGCCGACCTCGACAGCGGCAAGTACACCGCGCAGATCGAGGCGGACTCCGCCGAGGGCACGCGCCTGGGCGCCAACGGCACCCCGACGTTCTTCATCAACGGCCGCACGCTCGTGGGCGCCCTGCCCCTCGAGGCCTTCAAGAAGGTCATCGACGAGGAGCTGAAGAAGGCCGGCGGCGCGGTGGCGGCGGACGCCAAGTAGTTCAAGTCCCCGCTCCGGCCCCCCGGGCCTGAAGCACGAGAGGCCGTCGGACCTTCGGGGTCCGGCGGCCTCTGTGCTTTTGGGGCTTCCGTGCTGCTTTCAGGAGACGGCGATGGCGTCGATCTCCACCTTGGAGCCGCGGGGCAGCGCGGAGACCTGCACGGTGGCGCGGGCCGGGGGCGCGCCGGTGAAGTAGCGGCCGTAGACCTCGTTGACGCGCGCGAAGTCACCCAGGTCCGTGAGGAAGATGGTGCAGCGGACGACGTGGGAGAAGTCCAGGCCGCCGGCGGTGAGCACGGCCTTGAGGTTCTCCATCACCCGCTCGGCCTGCGCGACGACGTCACCCTGCACCATCTCCATGGTGGAGGGGTCCAGGGGAATCTGGCCGGAGAGGAAGGTCATCTTCCCCGCGTCCACCTGCACCGCCTGGGAGTACGGGCCAATGGCCTTGGGGGCCTGGTCGGAGTGGATTGCCTTGCGAGCCATGCGGCACACCTCGGAAGTGGGGCGGCCCCGTTTGGGGCCGCCCGGGTTTCCGGGGCGCTCTACCACGAAAGACGGCGCTCTAGATTCGCTCGACGGAGTAGACGCCGTTGAGACGCTCGATGGTGCGCATCAGGTCGGTGAGCTGCTTGAGGTCGGAGATGGTGACCTCGAAGGTGTTCACCGCCCGGTCATCCCCCGTGGCGCGGCAGTTGGCCTGGGAGATGTTGACGCCCTTCTTGGAGAAGGTGTTGGAGATGTCCGCCAGCAGGCCCGGCCGGTCCGCCGTCAGCACGCGCAGCGTGACGGGGCGCTTGAAGTCCCCACGCACGTCCCAGTTCACGTCCACGCGGCGCTCGGGGTCCGTGGCCAGCGCCTTTTCACAACCCACCGTGTGCACCGTCACTCCCCGTCCCCGGGTGATGAAGCCGGCGATGGGGTCGCCGGGGACGGGGTTGCAACACCGTCCGAAGCGCACGAGCACGTCGTCCACGCCGCCAATCTGCACGCCGCTGCGGTTGCTGCGGCCCACCAGTCGCTTGGCCAGGTCCGTGACGCGCGACAGGCCGGGCAGCATGGAGGAGCTGGCGGAGTTGCCTCCGGACAGGCTGTTGCCGCCGCCGTCGGCGCGCGCAGCGGTCTCCGCCGCGGCGAGCTTCTCCTGCGGAACCAGCCGATGCACGAGCTGCTGCGGCGTCACCTTGCCGTAGCCGACGGCCACCAGCAGGTCGTCTTCAATCCGGAAGCCCAGCTCCTCGGCGACCTTCTTCATCTCCCCGGACTTGAGCAGCCGGTTGAAGTTGAGCTGGAAGCGCTTCAGCTCGCGGTCCGTCAGCTCGCGGCCCAGCTGCAGGCTCTTGTCGCGCTGCTGCTGCTTGATGAAGCCGCGGATGCGCTGCTGGGCGCGGCTCGTCTTGACGAAGGTGAGCCAGTCCTTGGACGGGTGCTGCTGGGGACTGGTGAGCACCTCCACCGTGTCGCCGTTCTTCAGCTTGTAGCGCAGGGGAACAATCTTGCCGTTCACCTTCGCGCCCACGCACCGGTTGCCCACGTCCGAGTGGATGGCGTACGCGAAGTCCACCGGCGTGGCCCCGCGCGGCAGCGAGCGCACGTCGCCCTTGGGCGTGAAGACGAAGACCTCGTCGGTGAAGAGGTCCACCTTCACCGTCTCGAGGAACTCCTTCGGGTCCTTCAGGTCCTGCTGCCACTCCATCAGCTGGCGCAGCCAGGCGAACTTCTCGTCATCCTTGGAGATGACCGCCTTGCCCTCCTTGTACTTCCAGTGGGCGGCGATGCCCTCCTCGGCGATCTTGTGCATCTCCGAGGTGCGGATCTGCACCTCCACGCGCTCGCTCAAGGGGCCAATCACCGTGGTGTGCAGTGACTGGTACATGTTGGGCTTCGGAATCGCGATGAAGTCCTTGAAGCGCCCGGGCACCGGCTTCCACATCTCGTGCACCAGTCCGAGCGCCTCGTAGCAGGAGGGCGCGGTGGGGGCGATGATGCGGAAGGCGATGATGTCGTGGATCTGGTCGAAGTCGATGCCCTGCGCCTTGATCTTCTTGTAGATGCTGTAGACGTGCTTGAAGCGGCCGGACACCTCGCCCTTCAGCCCGCGCTCGGCGAGCTTCGAGCGGATGAGGTCGCACGTGTCCTCGATGTACTTCTCGCGCTCCTTCTTGCGCTTGTTGAGCTTCTCCTGGAGCGCGAAGAACTCCTGCGGCTTCACGTAGCGGAAGCTCAGGTCCTCCAGCTCCGTCTTTATCCAGGAGATGCCGAGCCGATTCGCGAGCGGCGCGTAGATGTCCAGGGTCTCCTGGGCAATGCGCGCCTGCTTCTCCTCGGACATGTGGTCCAGCGTCCGCATGTTGTGCGTGCGGTCCGCCAGCTTCACGAGGATGACGCGGATGTCCTGCGCCATCGCGATGATCATCTTCCGGAAGTTCTCCGCCTGCTTCTCCTCCTGCGAGAGGCTGGCGGACGCGGAGAACTTGGACAGCTTGGTGACGCCGTCGACGAGCTGGGCGACTTCTGCTCCGAACAGCTCCGTGAGCTCCTCGGCGGTAGCGAGTGTGTCCTCAATGGTGTCGTGGAGGAGGCCGGTGACGATGGACGCCTCGTCGAGCTTCAGCTCTCCCAGGATGCCCGCGACCTCGAGCGGGTGGACGAGGTAGGGCTCGCCTGACTTCCTCAGCTGGCCCTGGTGGACCTTGGCTGAGTAGACGTAGGCCTTCTTGATGATGTCCAGGTCAGGGTCCGGGTGATACGAGGAGACCCGTTGGAGGATGTCGTTAAGGCGAATCATCGAGTGAAGGGCAATCGTAACTTTGCCCCCCTGGGGGGGCAACGTCGCCCCACACCTGGGTGTTCCAGTTCACGTACGGGGCCGGGGGGACTATCCCACCTGTCGCGTTCGCTTTCGTTGACCCGACGTTTTCAGGGCCCCTAGATTCGCCCTCTCCCATGTCACAGCTCCTGCTGTCCGCTCTCGCCGTGGTCTGCCCGAACTGTGACGGGTACAACCCCCCTCGCTCGGCCGCCTGTGTCCTGTGCGGCCAGGCGCTGGAGGAAGCGGCCCGGCCGCCCGCCGCCCGGCCCGCCGGGGCGACTCCCCGTCCCGTAGCGCCGCCCCCCGGCCGTCCCGTGGCCGTGTCCACCTTCCCCGGTCCCAGGGGGGAAACGGGCGTCCCGAACACCACGCCGCCTCCGCCGAGCGCCATCCCTCCCGGGCTGCGCCCCTCGGCGAGGACGCCTCCGCCCACCGCCGCCGCCGGGCTCCCCGTGGAGCGCCCCGGGGCCCGCGTGACGGCTCCGGCGGGTGGCGCCGCCTCGGTGCCGCCCGTCGCCACCCCGCGGGCGGGCGCCGGGGGGCCCGCGTCGGTGCCTCCGGGCCCCGCCGTCACCCGGCCTCCCCCTCCGGTTCCGGACAGCGCGATGCCCTCCCGGCCCGGGGCTCCCGCCGCGGCGGCTCCCGGGGCCCCGCGTCCGGCTCCTCCGGCGGCGTCCCGCTTCGGTCTGGCCGTCATCGCCGGCTCCACGCGGGGCCAGCGCTACAAGCTGCCCGTCACCGGCTGCGTCGTGGGCCGGCAGCGCGGCGCCATCCTGTTCTCGGATGACGCCTACGTGTCGCCCCTGCACGCCACCTTCCTGGTGAAGGACGGCGCCCTCTTCGTCCGGGACGAGTCGAGCGCCTCGGGCGTCTTCGTCGCCGTCGCCGGCACCGAGGCCCTCGCCCCGCGCACCCTCTTCAGCGCGGGCCAGCGGCTGTTCCGCTACACGGGCCGGCTGGAGCCGGTGGCGCCCGTGGCGGGCCGCCCCCACGTCTACGGCGCACCGGTGCCGCTGGGGCAGGCGGTGTACGGGGTGGAGGAAGTCCTGGTGGGCGGGCGCGCGGGCCGCGCGGTGGTGACGGCGGCGCCGCTGCTCACCATCGGACAGGCGAACTGCGACCTGAGCTTCCCGGGGGACGAGGGCCTGGCCGGCCGCCACTGCGAACTCTCCCCCACCCCCACGGGCGCCCTGCTGCGCGACTTGTCGGGCGGACTGGGCACGTTTGTGCGACTCGCCTCGGGCGTGGAGCGCCCGCTGCGTCCGGGAGACCGCGTCCGCCTGGGCCAGCACGTGCTCCAGGTGGAGAACCTGGGCTGAGTCTCGCTTCGGGGGTTGCCGCCGCGCCTGCCGTCAGGGCGCGGAGGGCCGGGCGATGGCCGCACCCAGGCGCTGCTCGATGATCTCCCGCGCCTTGGAGTTGGGCATCTCGCGCAGGTGGCGCTCCCACCAGCCCCGGGCCTCCTGGAGGTCGGGATTGGGTCGGCTCCAGTAGATGTCACCCAGCTTCAGCGCGAGGTCGGGGTCGCCGCTCATGCTGAAGGCCTCGCGGTAGCTCGAGGCCGCGAGGGGAATGTCCAGCCGCTGCAGGGCCCGGTCTCCCTCTCGCGTCTTCCGGCCGGCCGCCTCCACATCGCGCTCCGCATTGGAGATCTGCCGCTCGTAGAGGGGCACCTCGGTGCTCGGCGCGCTGCCGACGGCGCCGGGCACCGGCGCGTTCTTGGGCAGCGCGTACGGCAGGTCCTGCGCGCCGCTGCCGGCGCCGACGCTGAAGTAGTAGGCGAAGAAGCCCACCGCGGCCACGACGAGGAGGATGGTCAGCGACTTGAAGAAGAAGGCGAACCCGCCCCCGCCCGAGCCCGGATTCGTCGGTGACAGGGAGTCCGTCTTCTCCCGGGTGGCGGGCATGTCGTCCGCGTTCGCCGGCAGGGGCGAGAGCACGCCTGGCAGCGCGCGCACCGTGGCCTCCATCGTGACTTCGTTGCTGTCCCAGCCCGGCACGGTGACGTCCCGGCCGTCATTCAGCGGGCCGCCGGTCGACTTGCGCGGCAGCGGCGCGAGCACCGCGGAGGGACGCGCGCCGCGCTGCGAGGCCTCGGCCCGGCGGCGCTCCTTCTCCACCATCGCCAGCTCCGCCTTGAAGGCCTCGGCGTTGGCGGGCCGGTCATCCGGGCTCTTGGAGAGAGCGCGCAGGATGAGCTTCTCCAGCCCCGGGGAGATGCGCGCGTCCGGCCGGCGCCGGCTGGGCGGCGGCGGCTCCTCGGTGAGGTGCTTGGTGGCGAAGCCCACCGCCGAGTCGGACTCGAAGGGCAAAAGCCCCGTCGTCAACTGGTAGAGGATGACGCCCACCGCGTACAGGTCCGAGCGGTGGTCCAAGGGCGCGCCGCGCGCCTGCTCCGGCGACATGTACTCGGGGGTGCCGCACACGAAGCCCGCGCGGGTGAGCGCCGGGCCGTCGTCGGTGGAGTCGGTAATCTTGGCGATGCCGAAGTCGAGCACCTTCACGAAGTCGCCTTCGTTGCGGCGCTGCTCCACCATGATGTTCTCGGGCTTGAGGTCCCGGTGGATGACGCCAGCGCCGTGCGCGTCCGACAGCGCGCTCAGCACCTGGCTGACGAGGCGCACCACGCGCGCCTCCCCCAGCGGCCACTCGCGGCTGAGGATTTGATGCAGGTCCTGCCCCGCCACGTACTCCATGGCGATGAAGAGCGCGCCGTCCTCGGCCTGGCCGAAGTCCAGCACGCTGATGGAGTTGGCGTGGTTGAGGCGGCTGGCGGCCTTGGCCTCGCGCTGGAAGCGCGCCACGGTGCGCTCGTCCGACAGCAGCGTGTGGCGCAGCACCTTGAGCACCACCACCTTGTCGAGGGCCAGCTGGCGGGCGCGGTACACCTTGCCCATGCCGCCCTCGCCGATGAGGGCCTCCACGCGGTACTTGTGGGCAATCGTCTTGCCGACGTACTCGTCCGCGTCGGCCGCGCGCACGAGCGTCGCGCCGCAAGCGGGACAGTAACGAGAGCTTTTTTCTTGGGCGTCGGCGCCGCAGGAGGGGCAGAGCAAGGCAACGTTCCCCAGTGGGGTGGGGTCCGGACTTCACCACGTCGCTCGGGTGACGGGCAAGCCATGCACAAGGCGAGCAACCAGGCTCGACCCCTGGTAGAACCCGGAGATCGCCATGGACGCCGTGGAATACTGCCCCCGCTGTGACGCCGAGAATGCCCGGGACGCCGCCGTCTGCCGGGCGTGTGGCTCGCCCATCCGCTCCGGGACGATGGTGATGGCCGTGGCCAGCCTGGCCACGCGCCCGCAGGTCTCCATCCGCGTGGTGCGCGCCGACGGCGGCCCCGAGTCCGTCGTCCGCATGCAGCGCGACACCCTCACCTGCGGCCAGCAGGGCGAGATTCAGCTCCCGGACGACCCGTTCATCATGCCCGTCCAGCTGCGCTTCTTCTTCTCCGGCGCCCGGCTGGCGGTGGAGGACGTGGGCGGCGCCAACGGCGTCTTCGTCCGCCTGCGCCAGGAGCGGGAGCTGTCCCCCGGCGGCGAGCTGCGACTGGGACGGCAGCGACTGGTGCTGGAGCCCATCCCCGCCGCGGCCAACGGCCCGGGCGGCACCCAGGTGTGGGGCTCACCGGATCCCGGCTACCGCCTGCGGCTGGTGCAGCTGCTGGAGGGGGGCTTGAGGGGCGCGGCCTTCCCGCTGCGCGAGGGCGACAACCTGCTGGGCCGCGAGCAGGGCGACCTCACCTTCCCCACGGACGGCTTCGTGTCCGGGCGTCACGCGGTGCTGCAGGTGCGGCAGGACCGGCTCCAGGTCCGTGACGTGGGCTCGTCCAACGGCACCTTCATCCGCCTGGCGGGCCCCACCTTCGTGGACAACGGGGACCACTTCCTCATCGGCCGTCAGCTGCTTCGCGTCGAAATCCAGGCGCCCGCGGCCTGAGGGCGCCCGGTCCGGTCATGACTCCAGGGCGGGCCGCACGAGGGCTTCCTCGCGCGGCCCTGTCTCCCGGCGCTCAGCCGTAGGACTTCTCCTTCTTCTCCTGCTCCTCCTTGCAGCGGATGCAGAGCGTCGTCACCGGACGGGCCTCCAGCCGCTTCGGGGAGATGTCCTCCTCGCAACGCTCGCAGATGCCGAAGGTGCCGTCCTCGATGCGGGCCAGCGCCTTTTCGATCTTCTG
The DNA here is from genome assembly GCF_010894405.1 of Pyxidicoccus caerfyrddinensis. Classification (GTDB taxonomy): domain Bacteria; phylum Myxococcota; class Myxococcia; order Myxococcales; family Myxococcaceae; genus Myxococcus; species Myxococcus caerfyrddinensis. The sequence continues at coordinate 102,559 of NZ_JAAIYA010000022.1, read as the reverse complement.
CAAGAGGAACTTTTCCCGGTCGCGCAGGCGGAACACCATGGATTGCGCATACTCGGAAGAGGCCAGGTCGATCTCGTCCGGGAGGTCGTCCGTGTCGAAGTTGGACTCCTCCACCAGGGTTTTCTTGGCGCTCTCGAGCAGGCTCGTCTTGCTGTCCTCGAGCATCTTCTTGTAACGCTTGAGATCTTTCTGGTTCACAGACTTCGCTCCAGTCCAGCGAGGGTTTGGGCCCTGCCCCAAAAAAAGGGCCCGAAAGCTTTATTCATGTAACCTTCAGTGTCAAGCTGACCTGGGTGCACACTGTGGGTGAAGGGAGGGGCTTTTGACCGAGAACACGAAGTTCGATCGGGAGTTCCTTCGCTCGGCCCTCTCGCTGGCGGGCAAGAGCGAAGTGGATCACTTCCTCTACATCTGTGACACGCCCATTCCTCCCGACGAGTTTCGGGGCCGGCCTGCTCGCAAGAAGCTCGTGTACGCGGTGACGATGGAGAAGCTGGCGCAAGAGCACCTGGCGAAGAAGGTACGCGCCCTGGTCATCCCCGCCTACGACTACTCTCGCACCGAGCGCGTGAAGGTGGCGCTCGTGTCCGCGCTGTCCCAGGGAGCGTTCAAGGAAGGGGACCTGGTGCTGTGCATGACGGGCAAGGTGGGACGCGCACCGGACACGCTGATGCAGATGCGCATCGGTGGCTCGCTGGACGACCGACTGGCGATTGAGGGCGTGAAGCTGGGCGAGGAGTTCAACTCGCAGGTGGTGGACGCGCTCATCCAGCTGGCGCTGCAGATTGGCCAGGAGGGCTTCGAGGGCCATCCCATCGGCACCATCATCACCATCGGCGACCACACGACGGTGCTGGAGAAGAGCCGGCAGATGACCATCAACCCGTTCCAGGGCCTGTCCGAGGCCGAGCGGAACGTGTTGGACCCGAAGATTCGCGAGGCCATCAAGAACTTCTCCGTGCTGGACGGCGCCTTCATCATCCGCGAGGACGGCGTGGTGCTGGCCGCGGGCCGCTACCTGTCCGCGACGGACGACATGGTGAAGATTCCGCTCGGCCTGGGCGCCCGGCACGCGGCCGCCGCGGGAATCACCTCCACCACGCACTGCATCGCGCTGGTGGTGAGCCAGACGTCCGGCGCGGTGCGGCTCTTCAAGGGCGGCAACATCGTCCTGGAGCTGCACCAGACGGCGCGCCGCACCTGAGGCGCGCGGGGGCTCAGCGCTCCTGCTCGCGCAGCTCCTCGCGGTAGATGTCGGCCAGGGCGTGCGCGCGCTCCACCTCGTCGCGGGCCGCGTCCACCACCAGGGCCTGCTCGAAGCGGGCCACGCGCTCGCGCATGGCCTCGGTGACGATGCCGCCCACGGTGAGGCGCGCGGAGGCGCTCTCCCGCTCGCGGCGCAGCTCCGCCACCCGGTCTCCCAGCTCGCCCGCGGCCTCCAGCAGGAGCTTCCCGTCCGTGTCCGCGCGCTCCAGCGCATCCCGCGTGGAGGCCCGCAACGCCTCCGCCTGCTCCCGGTCCTTCGCCAGCACGGCCACGGCCCGGCCGTCCCCGCGTGACTCGGCGGTGGTGCGGCGCGAGCCGATGTCCTCCAGCCGGCGCGTGTAGCGCTCCACCGCGCGCGTGAGGTCTCCCTTGAGGGCCAGCAGCGTGGCCGCGGACTTGCGAACCTCGGCCGCCTGGCGCTCCAGGTTCTCGATGAGCTGGTCCAGCGCGGCGAGCGGGTCCGCCGGCCGGGTGGGCTCCTTCTTCCGTTTCCGCAGCAGGCCGAAGAACATGGCGTGGAGGGCAGCCTACCCGAAGGGCCGGCACAACAACCGCACCCGTTCCAGCGCCTCGCGCACCGGGAGCCCACCGGCGGACAGCGCGGACAGGTAGCGCGCCGGCGTGAGTCCATACACCGACAGCAGGTGCTGCAGGAGCACCACGCTCTCCGAGGCCCGCCGCTCCGCCGGGGCCAGCGACGCCGCCTCCACCAGCGCGGCGAGGATGTCCACCACGCGGTTCACCACGTCCGGGCCCGGCACCTCGCGGGCGGCGGGCGTGGAAGACGCCTCCGGGAAGAGCGCGTCGAAGGACGCATCCACCGCCACCTGCGCGGTCGAGCCGCGCCCGGCCGCCACCGCCTCCAGCGCGTCCAGGTGGGGCGCAAGCTGCTCCAGCGCATCCGCGGTGGCGGGCACGTCGCGCGGCAGCAGCGTGCGCCAGGGGGTGTCGAACTCGGTGCGCGCCCACAGAATCTCCTCGTCGGAGAGGTGGTGGTAGAAGGCGCGGCCTCCCGCGGCGCGCTGCTCCTTCACCAGCAGGCGCAAGTCTGGGTTCTCCTCGCCGAGCGAGATGAAGCTCAGGGCGATGTCCAGCGCGCCCATGGGCGCACGGGTGCGGCGGATGAGATCCAGGTCCACGCGGTCCTCGCCGTCGGTGATGAGCACCACGGTGGCGCGGGCGAGGTACGGGTCCCTCCCCTGCGCGGCGCGGATGGAGTCGAAGGCGGACATCAGCGCGAGCGTGATGTCCGTCTGTCCCTCGGCGGGCGACTCGCGGAACAGCTTCTCGATTTGACGCGTGGCCTCCACGGCGGTGTCCACGCGGGCCAGCTCGGTGGGCACGTCGTTGAAGAAGCTGAAGTAGAGCGGGTCGAACGGCTCGCCCCGGCGCGCCTTGACGCGCAGGTTGTTCAGCTCGGCGATGACGAGCGCATCGCGGAAGCGCGCGCGCCCGCCGTGCATGGAGCCGGAGGCATCACACACGTAGACGCGCACCGCGGTGCGCTTCACCTTCTTGGGGCGCGGCGGCGGCTCTTCCTCCAGGTACGCGCGCACGAGCTGGCGGTTGGCGGCCAGGTCTCGCAGCAGCATGCGCGGGTCGCTCAGCACGAAGTTGTGCACCTCGTGCAGGCTGCCCGTCGTCTCGTACGTCATCGTCTGGGTGGGGTACGGCACGCGCCGGGGCACGGGCCGCTGCGTCTGGGCATCCGCCAGGACGATTTCCTCGGAGAGCGCATCCTCCACGTCGAAGTAGCGGGCACACCCGGCCGCCAGCTCGAAGGTGGAGAGCTGCTCGGGCTTGAGCGAGAAGGCCAGGTCCGCGAGCAGCTCGTCCGAGCGCGGGGCCGCGGCCTCCGGTTTCCCTTCTTCCGGCTCCTCGCCGAACCAGTGCGCCAGCGAGTCCCGCTCCGCCGTCTCCACCAGGGACGACAGACTCGGCCGCGAGGGCAGCAGGGGATTCAGGGCCGTGCGCGCGGCGTCCGCCAGCTGCGTGTCGCCCGCCTCCAGCGCCCGCTCGTACAGCCCGCGTAGCGAGCGGTACGCCACCTGCGGCTCGCGCCGGGCCGCGTGCCGCACGTGCCGCAGCAACTCCTCCAGCGAGCGCACCGCCGGCACCGCGCGGACGCGCTCCCGGGCCTCCACCACCTGGCGACGGAGCGTCAGTCCGCGCTCCCGGTCATGGTCCGCGCCCAGGCGCAGCAGCAGCTCGTGCGCGAGGTCCAGATCCCTGCGCTTCTGCACCACGTCCGCCACGTTCTCCCGCGCGCGGCTGGCGAAGAACTCGGCCGCCGCCATGCGGGCGCTGGTGGGCGGGCGGTCCCTCCGCGTCGTCTCCTGGCGCACGTAGATTTCGAAGTCCGCGTCCGTGCCCTCGGCGGGAGGCCGGGAGAACAGGTCCGCCACCTTCACCGCCCGCGCGAGCTGTACGAAGGCCCGCTCCAGCACGGTGAGCGCGCCCGGCGGAGGCTCGCCCGCGCGCCACGCGCGCTCCACGCGCAGCACGCACTCCTCCACCTCCTCGAGCGCCTGCTGGGCCCGCGTCTGGAGGCCCTGGGCCAGCGTCCCCGCCCGCCCCTTGCGCACGCCCAGCTCGCGGAGGAGCTGCGCGTCCGCCGCGGTGTGGACGCCCACCCGGTCCAGCTCGCGGTCCAACGCCGTGAGCACCGGCAGGGCCAGGTCCTCCGGCCCGCGCGCGCGGCGGCCGAACGTCCACCCGCGCCAGCCACCGGCGGGCGGTGCCGGCTGGTGCAGGGCGTCCAGGCGCCGTCGCAGGTCCGTGAGCCGCCGGGACAGCACGCTCAGCGCCCCCTTTCAGTCCCTGCCCGAAGGTATGGCGCCCACCCCGGGCCCGGAAGACGCCGCTTCATGACGCGGACCGCCGCTCCAGCACCTGCCGGCTGAAGCGCCCGAAGTCCTCGTCGATGCCCCGCAGCTGCCCTTCCAGCCGGCGCGCGCTCTCGCCCAGGTCGCCGGGCATGGAGCCCAGGAGCGACAGCACCCCGCGCAGCCGCACCAGCTCGCCCTCCTTCAGCGCGAGCATGGGGAAGCGGCTGCGCACCAGCCGGTCCACCGTGCGCTCCGCCTCGGCCTTCTCAGAGAGGGTGTCCGGCGCGGGCAGCGACGTGAGGAGCTGCGTCAGCCAGCTGCGCAGGTACTTCACGCGCGAGTGGACGAAGGACAGCTCCGCCTGCGCCACGGCCGCCCGCACGTTCTCCGACAGGAAGCCCGGCGCGGCGCCACTACGGGTGACGGTGAGCTGCCCGTCGAGTCCGAGCAGCGCCGCCAGCTCCCCGTCCGGCGCCCGGGCGGAGAACTCGCCCCGGTAGAAGACGTAGGCGTCGCCATTGAGGACCGCGGTGGCCTGGGGCGGAGGGCTGGCCACCTCGCGCGTGAGCAGCCTGGCGTGCTCGCGGAGCCGGGTCTCGATGAGGTCGCGGCACTCGGCCATCACGAGCTCCGCGGACAGGCCCTCGCGCCGCAGGTTCTCCGCCACGGACTGCACCGCGCGGCCGTACTGTTCGATTCGCTCGAAGGGCGTGGTGCCGAGCACGTCGCGCGCGTAGGCCAGCCCCAGGGGCAGCAACAGCTCCTGCTTGAGGCCCGCCTGGGACGGGTCCAGCGCGGCCAGGGAATGCTCCAGCTGCGTGAGGCGCCGCGAGTCGGCGGAGAGCGCCTCCAGCGGCTCCTTCCGGGAGCGCCCCGTGGAGCCCTGGAAGGCCAGGGCCGCGCGCCGACGCAGGGCGGACACCACGCGCCGCCGCACGGCGACTTCCGCCACGCGCAGGCGCTCCAGCGCGGCCGGTGCCCCTTCCGCCAGCTGTCCCGCAAGCTCGGTCGTCTGGGACAGCTCCTCCTCCAGGTTGTCCGCCAGCCCCACGAGCCCTTCGAGCTTCAGCCCGTCCTCGAAGTCCACGCTCTCCGCGGAGAGGGCAATCATCTCCAGCGCGCCCCCCAGGAAGCGGGCGGTGGCCTCGCAGAGGGGCGCGAAGTTGGCGCGCAGCTCGGGAATGGTGCGGCACAGCTCCAACGCATCCCGGAAGGAGGACAAGAGCGCCAGCCCACCCCGGCCCTCGCCCTGCCCCGACATGCCGCGTGCCAGCCGTTGCTCGAGCGCCGCCACCAGCGCCCGGGCGGCCACCAGCAGTGGCGCCCGGTTCTGCGCATGGCGCGGCCCGGGTACCAGCTTGGCCAGGAGCGCCTTCGCGGTGTTGGAGACCAGACCCGGCTGCCAGTTGCGCCCCAGCGCCTCGGCCGCCGTCACCTCGTCCTGCGCCCCCAGTGCCTGGGCCTCGCGCTCCACGCCGCCGCCCAGCTCCTGCCGCACCTTGGCCAGGGACTCGTCGAAGGCCCGCTGCTCCAGCCGGACGATTTCGAGCTGCGCCCGCTCCCGGGGGTCCACCACCGCCTTGAGCAGCGCCTCCGTCTCCGCCGCGGGCGGGCCGCCCAGCAGGAAGAACCAGCGCAGCGAGTCCAGGTCCTCCACCGTCGCCTCCAGCGGCCGGTCCGGACGCCGGTAGAGCTGGTCCCTCACCACCGCCGCCTTCAGTGCCCACAGCGCCTTCACCGCCGAGCGCTGGGAGAAGTACTTCGTGGGCACGTAGTCGGGCAGCTTGGACACCTGCGCCGCCAGCGCGCGCTCCAGCGCGTCCGCCAACAGCTCCACGCCCTCCAGCACGTGGCTGGGGACCTTCACCTTCGTCACCGCATCCTGGAGCAGATCCAGCTGCTGCAGCGTGAGCTGGGCGCGCAGGTCGGGCCGCGCGCCGGACGAGAAGCGCTGGAGCATGGCCGCCCGGCTCTCCCGCCGGGCGAAGGACTTGGGCACGAAGCAGATGAAGCTCAGCCGGTCCGCGAAGGCCAGCAGCAGCTCCGGCGAGCGCGCCAGCACCTCGGAAAGGTACCGGTTACTCGTCATGATGACGCACTCGGTGCGCCCCGCCGTCACCCGCCGCCCGTGCTTCAGCTCGCGCTCGTACAGCACGTTGAGGATGGAGCGCAGCAGCATGTCGCGGCCGTCGAAGACCTCGTCCAGGAAGGCGTGCTCCGAGCCCAGCATGCCCTCGTCCGTGAGGTACTCCGTGCGCCCCGTCTCCGTGAGCACCTTGAAGTCCACCGGGCCGATGAGGTCCGTCTGCACGGTGGACTCGGCGAGCTGCTTGGAGAACAGCGACGGCTGGCCCGTGCGCTCGTCGATGATGCGCCCCAGCACCGCGCTGGCGATGGCGCTCTTGGCCGTGCCCGGAGGCCCCACCACCAGCACGTGCTCCCGCCCCAGGAGCGCCAGCTCGATTTGCGTGAAGAGCGTCTCTCGCTCCAGGTAGGAGTCCCGGAGCTCGCCGAAGAAGTGACGGAAGGCCCGGGCGGCCTGGAGGTACGGTGGCGGTTGAGGGAGCACGGACAACCCAGAGGTAGCGGGGATGCGCCCATGCTATCCGCCGCCGTCGCCCCATTAGAAGTGCACCGAGGCCCTCACCGCATGAACGTCATCGCTCCCGCAGCGTGTCGTGCAGGTGCGCATGGACGCTGCGCCAGATTCCGTGCTGCCGCTCAATCGGGTCCATCAGCTTCATCCCCACCTCCGTGGCCGGGGAGCTGCCCTGGAAGGCGGAGTACTGGCGCAGCCGCGTTCCGCCCTGGCCGTCGTCCTGGAAGACGAAGCGGTTCGTCCCTCGGAGCGGGTGCCCGTCCAGGGTGGTGATGTGCAGCGTCTTCGCCCCCGGCTCCAGCCGGACGGTGATGGGCGCCCACACCGGCGGTGGGCCCTTCTCCTCCAGGAACAGCTTCGCCCCGTCCGTCAGCGAGCCCACGGAGGGCCGCACCTGGATGCCCGCCGACTCGAACACCGCCCCCGGGTTGCGCACGAAATAGGCGTAGGCCTTCTCCGGCGACACGCCCGGAATGGAGCTGGTGTAGTCCGTGAGCGACGTCGGCGCCCCCTGGATGGGCGGGCTCGCATCGAGCCGCTTCAGGTGCTGGCGCGCGTACGCGTCCACCACGCTGCCACCTCCCATCACCACGCTGGCCGCCGCGGCCTCGGACTGCGCGGCCGTCAGCGTCAGCTGCTTCATCTGCTCGGCCAGGTTGCCCGTGGGCTTCGGGGGGAAGGAGCCGCCCACGGCGAAGTCGAACCGGTTGTCCTTCCCCGTCATGGGGCCGGAGCGGGGGCCCGTCACCGGGGCGTTCTCACGAGCGCCCCCCTCCCCGCCACGGAACACCTCCACGGTGCTGACCGGGGCGGCGGCCGCCGGGCGGGACGGAGACGTCCGCTGCGAGGACGGAGCGAGGGTGGCCGGAGTCGCCTCGGTGTCGACGAGGCCGGGATGGAGGGAAGACGGCGGGGACTCGATACGGGACATGCGGGCGCCCTTTCACTGGCACGGGGTGCCCTGTCCGGTTGCACCCTCGCCGCCAACCGCCGCCCCAGTCCCATCAAGCACTTGCCCGGACCCGCGCGTCCCGCTTCTCGTACCCCCGTCCACCGCTTCGGAAAGCCCCGGGGTCAGCGGCGGCGCCGGGAACTCCGCAGGAGCAGTCCGAGGGCCGTGAGGGTCAGCGGCGCACCCGGGCCCGCGCCGGGAATCGGGTTGCAGCCGCAGCCCGAGGTGTCGGAGTCGTCTGGAGGAGGGACCGTCCCGCCGTCCGTTCCGGTCCCCGCATCCGCGACTCCGCCGTCCACTCCGGTCCCCGCATCCGGCTCGCCCGCATCCGGCGCGCCCGCGTCCGGGACGCCACCATCCGTCGGCAATGGGACTTCCGCGACCGTGAACGTCCGCTCGGCGGAGAAGGCACTGGCTGCATCGCGCGCGTCCGTGGCCTTCACGCGCCAGGCATAGCTGCCCGGCGGAAGGGCCTCGCTCGCGGCCAGGGCCCACGTCGTCGTCATCGTGCTGTGCGTGCGAACGGCCTCACCGCCCTGGAGCACTTCCAACTGGTACGTGAGCGCCTCCCCTTCCTCGTCCGTGGAGGCATTCCACTGAAAGGCGACGAGCCCGCTCTCCAGGCGCGCCCCTTGCGCGGGCGATACGAGCACCGGGATGGACGGAGCGTCGTTGAATGGCGTCACCTGGATGCTCACCCTGACCACCGCCGACACGAACTCTCCATCCGAGACACGGAAGGTGAAGCTGTCAGGGCCGCTGTACCGAGCCGCCGGTGCATAGGTGCGGCGGGCGCCAGTGCCGCTCAGGACGCCGTGCTGGGGCAGCGTGACGATGTCATAGGTGAGCGCCTGCCCCTCTGGGTCGCTGCCCTGGAGCAGGATTTCCAGGGGCGTGTCCTCCACCGCCCCCACCGCCTGGGACACCGCGCTGGGCGGCTGGTTGTCATTGAACGTCATGAACCGCCCGCGAACCCGATGGTTCCAGTAGGGCGCCGAAAGGTCGAAGCGGTCATACACGACGAAGGCCGTCCGACCGGAGCCGGCGAACGCCACCGACGGAGCCTCTTCCGTGTCGGCGGTGTCTGCGATTACAAACCCCATGGGCGCGCGCACGGCGCCCGCGTTCGTCACGCGCGCTCCGTAGATGTTGGGATTGGGCGTGCTCACGCTGTGGTCCTGCCAGACGACGACGTACTCCGCGCCGAGGGAGGCCACCGAGGGGAACTGCTGGTACCGGGCGGCCGTGGAGATGGCGACCCCGGAGGGGTCCAGCACCGCGCCCTCGCGCGACACCCGCGCACCGTAGACGTCGGAGGCGCTGCTCCTGCGGAAGTCCCCCCAGGCGACGAAGTAGTCCGTGCCATTGGAGGCCACGGCAGGGTCCCGCTGCGTATCGACCGCGGTGGTGATGACAAACCCCGAGGCTTCCAGCACCGCGCCCGCGCTCGTCACCCGCGCGCCGTAGATGTCACTGTTGTCGTTGCGGTAGTCCTGCCAGACGACGAGGTAGTCCGTTCCGTTGGAGGCCACCGCGGGGGCGTCCACGAGCGCGGGAGGCCCGGAGATGGTCAGCCTCGAGGCATCCAGCACCGCGCCCGCGCTCGTCACCCGAGTGCCGGAGATGGTGGACAGCGACGTCTCCCCGGGCCTCGTATTCCAGACGACGAGGTAGTCCGTTCCGTTGGAGGCGACCGAGGGAGCACTGGAGGACCGTACGGTGGGCGCGGAGAGCACCAGTCCCTGGGCATCCAGAATCACTCCGCCCCCCGTGATTCGCGCGCCCATGACGCGGGATTCGATTTCGGTGACGTCCTCCCAGACGACGAGGTAGTCCGTCCCGTTGGAGGCCACCTTGTGAAAGAGGTGATTGCCCGCGGGTGAGATTTCGAGCCCGGAGGCATCCAGCACCTCGCCCGAGCCCGAGACGCGCACGCCGAAGATGGCCGCCGAGTTGTCCTGCTGCCGGTGTCCGGACCAGACGACGAGATAATCCGTCCCGTTGGAGGCCACCTCGGGAAACGACTGTCCATTGGCCGCGGTGGAGAGCACGACGCCCGAGGAGTCCAAGACCTCCCCCGTGGTCGTCACGCGCGCACCGTAGATATCCAGGGACGAGCGAGCGTCCTGCCAGGCCACGTAGAAGTCCGTGCCATTGAAGGCCACCGACGGGCGGGTCTGGCCGTTGTAGATGGTGGAGATGGCGAACCCGGAAGCGTCCACCACCGCGCCTGTGCTCGTCACCCGCGCGCCGAAGATGTCGCCCGCATCATTGAGGCGCGCGTCCTCCCAGACGATGAGGTAGTCCGTCCCGTTGGAGGCCACCGACGGCGTTTCCTGCGACTGGCTCTCCGTGGAGATGGCGAACGCGGAAGCGTCCAGCACCACGCCCGCGCTCGTCACCCGTGCGCCGAAGATGTCGCCCGCCGACTCGAGGCGGGCATCCTCCCACGCGACGAGGTAGTCCGTGCCGTTGGAAGCCACCGACGGCGTGACCTGCGAATGGGACTCCGAGGCGATGGCAAGCCCCGAGTCCTCCAGCACCGCGCCCGCGCTCGTCACCCGCGTGCCGAAGACGTCCGGATTGCCAGCGCGCGCATCCTCCCAGACGACGAAGTAGTCCGTCCCGTTGGAGGCCACGGACGGCAGGCTTTGAGCCTGAGCGGCCCTGGCGATGGCGAGGCCCGCCCCATCCACCACCTCGCCGGTGCTCGCCACCCGCGTGCCGTAGATGTCCGGGTTCCCGTTCCGCATGTCCCACCAGACGACGAGGTAGTCCGTCCCGTTGGAGGCCACGTCGGGAGCGTGCTGCCCTGAAGTGGAGGTCCCGAGCGCCAGTCCGGTGACATCATGGACCTCCCCCGCCCCGCTCACGCGCGTCCCACGAATGGAGGCCTCGCTCCCGGAGAGCGTGTCCTCCCAGACGACGAGGTAGTCTGTCCCGTTGGAGGCCACCGAGGGGCTGCTCGGGAACTCGGACTCACGGGAGATGTGGAGGCCCCAGTCATCCAAAACCACTCCTGCGCTCGACACCCGTGCGCCGAAGATTTCGAAGGCCAGCCCGCGGAAGTCCTCCCAGACGACGAGCTGGCCCGAGCCATTGGAAGCCACCGACGGAGCCTGCTGGCTGTAGATCTGCGGCTCCGGCACCGGCTGGTTCGTGCCGATCTCCGGTGAGATGGTGGGGGCAAGCGTCGCGGGAAAGAGGGTCGCCTCCAGCAGCGCCTCGGGGACCTGGAACTGGATGGCCCCCGCGCGGTAGCGGGCCTGGAGCGGAGTGCTCCGCCCCGTGGCATCCACCCAGGCGGCATGGCCATAGCGGAAGCCCAGGCCACTCTTCGCATCCCTGAAGTGCAGGCCCTGCTCGCTGCCCTCTGCGAAGGCCAACCCCCGGACGGGAAGGTTCAACACCAGGTCTCCCGTGCCCACCGGTGCAGCCTCGAAGACCCACTCCTGTTGGACGCCGTCCTCCGCGTTGCGCAGGTGCTCGGTGAAGCCCTCTCGCGACAGGAAGAGGTGTCCACCCTTCTCCACCCGGACCCGGGCCTCCGTGGCCCGTGTCTCTCGAAGGCCCCGGCGCACCTGCACGGCGCCCAGCGTGAGCGGCGCCCCCTCCACGCCAGAAGCGTCCACCCGGGGGTGGAAGAAAGGCGTCAGCGTCAGCCCATCGGCGCTCGCCCGCGCGTCGTATGTGGAGTGGCCACCGCGCCAGCCCGAGCCCTCGGGCCGCCAGGCGAAGTGGACCTGCCGCATGACGGCGGAGACATCGAACGACGCACCGGCCTCGGGTGCGGGAAGAGGCGCGGCACTCTCCTCGACGGAGGACGACCGGCAGGAGAGCAGGGACAGGGTGACGACAACCCCGAGGAGCGAGCGGAGCCAGACGGCCGAAGGGAGCATGAAGGGCCAAAGCTTCTTCCCAAACATGAATCAAAGACAATCCCCGGGTCCGTCCCGCCCTCAAAGCGAGAGGGCCGGCCTCCCGCCTTCGCGGAAGCACCGGCCCTCTTGCAACAGCTCAACGCAGGCGGCTCACCGCCCCGGCACTACGACTGCCGGAACTCGGCGTCCACCACGTCGTCCTTCTTGCCCGTGGCCTGCGAGCCCGGCGCCGCGGATGGGCCGGCACCCGGAGCACCCTCGGCGCCCGGAGCGCCGCCGGTGGCGCGGTACATCTCCTCCGCCGCCTTGTAGCTGGCCGCCTGGAGCTTATCGAGGGCGGACTTGATGGCGTCCTTGTCCTGGCCGTCGCGGACCTTGTTGAGCTCCGCCACCGCCTCCTCGAGCGGCTTCGCCACGTCCGCGGAGAGCTTGTCCTTGTTCTCCTTCAGCAGCTTCTCCGCGGCGTACGCCTGGCTCTCCGCCTGGTTCTTCACCTCCACCAGCTCGCGGCGGGACTTGTCGGCCGCCTCGTTGGCGCGGGCGTCGGAGACCATCTTCTCCACCTCGTCCTTCGCGAGGCCGGACGAGTGGGTGATGGTGACCTTCTGCTCCTTGCCGGTGGCCTTGTCCTTGGCGCTGACGTTCAGGATGCCGTTCGCGTCGATGTCGAACGTCACCTCGATCTGCGGCACGCCGCGCGGCGCCGGAGGCATGCCCGTCAGGTGGAAGCGGCCGAGGCTGCGGTTGTCGCCCGCCATCTCGCGCTCACCCTGCAGCACGTGGATCTCCACCTGCGTCTGGCCATCCGCGGCCGTGGAGAAGGTCTCCGACTTGCGCGAGGGGATGGTGGTGTTGCGCTCGATGAGCTTCGTCATCACGCCACCCAGCGTCTCCACGCCCAGGCTCAGCGGCGTCACATCCAGCAGGAGGATGTCCTTCACCTCGCCGGAGAGCACGCCCGCCTGCACCGCGGCGCCCACCGCCACCACCTCGTCCGGGTTCACCGAGCGGTTCGGCTCCTTGCCGAACAGCCGCTTCACCGCCTCCTGCACCTTCGGGATGCGGGTGGTGCCGCCCACCAGAACGACTTCGTTCAGGTCCTTCGGGTCCAACCCGGAGTCCTTGAGGCACTTGCGGCACGGCTCCAGCGAGCGCTCGATGAGGTCGTCGATCATCGCCTCGAACTTGGCGCGCGTGAGCTTGACGTTGAGGTGCTTGGGACCGGACGCGTCCGCCGTGAGGAACGGCAGGTTGATGTCCGTCTCCATCGCGCTCGACAGCTCGATCTTCGCCTTCTCCGCCGCCTCCTTCAGGCGCTGGAGCACCATCTTGTCCTTGGTGACGTCGAGCCCGGTGTCCTTCTTGAACTCGGCGATCAGCCAGTCCATGATCCGCAGGTCGATGTTGTCACCGCCCAGGTGCGTGTCACCGTTGGTCGCGAGCACGTCGACCACGCTCTCGCCCACCTCGAGGATGGACACGTCGAAGGTGCCGCCGCCGAAGTCATAGACGGCGATCTTCTCGTCCTTCTTCTTGTCCATGCCGTACGCGAGCGCGGCGGCCGTCGGCTCGTTCACGATGCGCTTCACCGTGAGGCCGGCAATCTCACCCGCGTCCTTGGTGGCCTGGCGCTGGGCGTCGTTGAAGTACGCCGGGACGGTGATGACCGCCTCCGTCACCTTCTCACCCAGGTAGTTCTCCGCCGCCCGCTTCAGCTTCAGCAGCACCTGCGCGCTGATCTCCGGCGCGCTGTACTGCTTGCCGTCGATGTCCACGCGCGCGTCGCCGTGAGGGCCACGGGCGACCTTGTAGGGGACCAGCTTGGCCTCCTCGGTCACCTCATCGTGGCGCCGGCCCATGAAGCGCTTGATGGAGTAGACGGTCCGCTCGGGGTTGGTGATGGCCTGGCGCTTGGCCACCTGGCCCACCAGACGCTCCCCATCCTTCGTGAACGCGACCACCGAGGGCGTGATGCGGCTGCCTTCCTCGTTGACGATCACCTTGGGCTCGCGACCCTCCATGATCGCAACCACGCTGTTCGTGGTGCCCAGGTCGATCCCGATAATCTTGCCCACGGTTCGTATCCTCCGGAAAAGACTGCGTTTTTCTCAAAAGCTCCTGATGTACGCCCAACGTAACCACCCACCCCCTCGTGTCAAACCAGGCAGGTGCCCGCGGGGCCCGTCGAAGTGAAGGTGGCAACCCCCGGTGCGTAGCGCAGTGCGCAGGCAGGCATGCGCCGCGTCACGCCCGCGCCACCAACGCGGCACGGGTGCGTAACGCGCTCTACACCTCTGTCACCCCGCGGTAGCAACCGGGCGACCTCGCGATCAGCAGCCAACGCTCCAACCCCTTGGAATGACATGCTCGCCTGCCTGCTGACGCCTCGCGTCAGGGCTTGGCGAGAAAAGTGCACACTCGGGCAGCCGTCGCCATCGGGCCCCCCCAGCCCGAGCAACCCAGGAGCCTGCCGCATGCTCGTCCAGCCCCTCCGCTCTCCGGATTTCGGTCGTGCTCCCGCGTCGGACACCACCGCCGAGCCGAAGGTCGCGGTGCTGCTGAACGCCAACGCCCGCAAGGTGGACGCACGGGTGGTGAAGTCGCTGTCGCACGTGGTGCCGGAGCAGGACCTGTTCCTCTCCCGCTCTCCGCTGGATGCGCGGCGCATCGTCCAGACGGTGCTGGAGCGGGGCTACCCCATGGCCTTCACGGGTGGCGGTGACGGCACCTTCATGGGCTTCGTCAACGAGGTGCTGCACCAGGTGGGACCGCGCGGCCGCTTCGCGGGCCAGACGGCGCCCCGCTTCGGCATCCTCAAGCTGGGCACGGGCAACGGCATCGCCGCGCACGTGAATGCCTCCAGCACGCGCGGCGACGGCATCCTCAACGACGTGCTGCGCGCCCGCACCGGCGAGGTGCCGGGCTATCGCCCCATGGACCTGCTGATGGTGGACGGCCAGCGCGCGCCGTTCGCCGGGCTGGGCGTGGATGGCAAGGTGCTCAACGACTACATCTGGGTGAAGGAGAACCTGGGCAAGGGTCTGCTGAAGGGCATGCTCACCGGCAGCGGCGGCTACTTCTCCGCGGTGGCCTGCAAGACGGTGCCGCACTACCTCACCCACTCCACCTGGGTGGAGTGCGAGGTCGTCAACGGCCCGTCCAGCGAGGCGTACCGCCTGGGAGCGGACGGGCGCGCGATGGGTGACGCCCTCGCCCCCGGTGCCACGTTGTTCCGCGGCAAGCTGATGATGGCGGCGGCGGGCACCATGCCCTTCTACGGCTATGGCTTCCGCATGTTCCCCTTCGCCGGCGAGCGCCGCGGCTTCATGCAGCTGCGTCTGGGCCAGGTGAAGCCCGGGGCCGTGCTGGCGAACCTGCCGAAGCTGTGGAACGGCCGCTGGTTCCCGGAAGGGCTCCACGACTTCCACGCCCGCGAGGTGACGATTCGCTTCGCCCGCCCCATGCCCTTCCAGGTGGGCGGCGACGCGGCCGGCTACCGCGACCAGGTGACGCTGTCCGTCGCCCCCGAGTCCATCGAGCTGGTGGACTTCAACGGCGCGATGAACTGACGCGAGCGGAAACGGCTGTCCGGGTACCGGCCCCTTGCGTCTCGCGAGGGATTCGAAGGCCGGACGGTGAAGCCGCCGTGCTCCTGCCCTACCCGCGGTCTCTCGATGCCGGCGGCTTCTCGCCCGGCTCCTTGCGGCGGCCCACGACGAAGGCATAGCTGACGCTCGCCTTGCCGTTGCTCTCGCGGTGCAGGGCCAGCTCCTCGCGCAGCCCCGCCGCCTGCGCGCCCGCGGGGGCCGACGCCAGCTGCGCCTCGACGTCCCGGTAGTACGTGTCCAGCTCCGTGTCGTGGAGCGTCTCCGCGGACTCGGGCTCATAGCCGGAGCCTTCCAGCGTCTGGAGCAGCTCGCGCGGCAGCAGCAGCGGCCCGCCCACGCGCCGCTCCCAGAAGTCGAGCGTGGCCTTGGGGGCGAAGCGCCCCACCCTCGCGGGGAACGTCAGGCCCAGCCGACCGCGCTTCGCCAGCAATGGCCGCATCCCCGCCAGCGTAGGCCGCAGCGGATACAGCACATGGCCCTGGATGAGGATGGCATTGAAGCTGCCCTCGGGCAGGCCGAGCGCGTCCAGCGCCACGCGCCGCACCTCGAGCCGGTCGCCCAGCCCCTGGGCCCTCGCGCGCTCTCGCAGCGGGGCCAGCAGGGACTCGTCCGTGTCCGCGGCCACCACCGAGCAGCCCAGCTCCCGCACCAGCAGCAGCGCGGCACCGCCGTCCGGGCCGCAGCCGAGCACCAGCACCCGCGCACCCGGCTCCAGCTGGGCCACCTTCGCGAAGCGCCGCGTGGCTTCATCCGAGCCGAAGGCGCGCCGGACTCCTGCGGGGTGGAACAGGGGGAAGGGCTCTGCGGGGGTCATGGGATTCCTCATATACCTGCCCCGTCCGGACTTCCAGCCACGCACCCGCGCCCTGCCCAGCGGGCGCGGGGGGGCGTCCTCAGAGGTAATAGACGACCCGCTCGTCCTGATGGAGCTGGGCGTAGATGGCGCGCCGGTGCTCCTCGGACAGCAGGTACACCGACACGCTCAGCGAGACGTATTTGCCCTTGGTGCTGGGCTGCTCGTGGATGGAGTCCGGGGAGATCTCCGTCCCCATCAGCTTCCGGAACAGCTCCCTCACGTGCTCGGTGAAGCCGGACTCCTGCTTGCCCATCACCTTGAAGGTGTAGACGGTGGGGTACTCGATGAGGGGCTTCTTCTCCTCCTCCACGGGAGGAGTCTTCTCGGGGCCTTCCTTCGTCATGGCACGTCTCGTCGGTTTCGTGGGCGCAGGCGCTTAGAGCAGGTTGGCGGCAAGCTCGGCCAGGGCGCTGCGCTCACCCTTGGCCATGGTGATGTGCGCCGCGATCTTCTCGCTCTTGAAGCGGTTGACCACGTGCACCAGGCCGTTGTTGGTCGAGTCCACGTACGGGTTGTCGATCTGGAACGGGTCTCCCGTGAGGATGATCTTCGTGTTGTCGCCCACGCGGGTGATGATGGTCTTCACCTCGTGCGGCGTGAGGTTCTGCGCCTCGTCCACGATGATGAACTGGTTGGGCAGGCTGCGTCCGCGGATGTACGTCAGCGGCTCAATCTCCATCAGCCCCAGGTCCAGCAGCTCGTGGTAGCCGCGCCCGGCCTTCTTGTCGGAGCGGCTGAGGTTCATCAGGAACTCCACGTTGTCGAAGATGGGCTGCATCCAGGGGTTGAGCTTCTCCTCGACGCTGCCGGGCAGGTAGCCGATGTCGCGCCCCAGCGGGAAGATGGGCCGGCTCACCAGCAGCTTCTGGTACAGCCCCTCCTCCGTCACCTTCTGCAGGCCCGCGGCGATGGCGAGCAGCGTCTTGCCCGTGCCCGCCTTGCCGACAATCGTCACCAGCTTGATGTCGTCGTTGAGGAGCAGGTCCAGGCAGAAGGTCTGCTCCATGTTGCGCGGGCGCACGCCCCACGTGCCGTCCTTGATGGAGCGCAGCAGCGGCACCAACTTGCCCTTGGTGCCGTGGACGCGGCCCATGGCGGTGTGGGACGGGTTCGTCTCGTCCTTGAGCAGCACCACCTGGTTGGGGGACAGCGTGTCCGCGTCGGGCAGCTCCACCTCCGCGCCCTGCTTGTACATCTGGTCCACCAGGTCGCGCGGGACGAGCCGCTCGGTGAAGCCGGTGTACAGCTCGGTGATTTCCACCCGCTCGGCGTCGTAGTCCTCGGCGATGAGGCCGAGCGCGTCCGCGCGGATGCGGAGGTTGGTGTCCTTGGTGATGAAGACGGCCTGGGTCTCAGGCTCCTTCTCCATCAGGTCGATGGCCACCGCGAGGATGCGGTTGTCCATCAGGTTGCTGTCCGCCATGGACAGCGGCAGCTCGCGGTCGGTGAAGTTGACTCGGAGCATGCCCCCGTGAGGCAGGGGCACGCCCTCCTTCAGCGAGCCCTCCGCGCGGAACGAGTCCAGGTAGCGGGCCACCAGTCGCGCGTTGCGCCCCAGCTCGGAGAGATCGCGCTTGAACTGATCGATCTCCTCGATGACGTAGATGGGGATGATGACGTTGTTTTCCTTGAAGCCGTAGATGCTGCGCGGATCGTGGAGGAGGACGTTGGTGTCGAGGATGAAGTTCTTTCGCATCGTGGGTTGCGCGACCTGAAGGTTCGGGTGCGACCGCTCGGGACCGTGCGACGGGGCCTTCTTTTCACTCAATATAGACACCGCCCCCGGGGGAATCAGCCAGCATATCGACTGGAAGGCCGGCTGTCCGAAACCCCACGCCCGACGCCCGCGAGCCTCGACTCCTGACGGCGGCTTCGGGCCCTGGCCATTGAACGTCCGGGGCCCACGCCCCCACTCCCGTCCCGCCACAGGGCTGTAGCGCCCTGTGGCGAGTCAGTGCGCGGCGACGGGCGCGAGCGGATCGTACCCGAGCAGCTCCGCCACCCGCTCGGGCGGCGGGCCCGGAGGCATGCGCTCCCACGGGAAGCGCTGCTGGAGCGCCTCCTCGTCCAGGACGAGCGGCTGCCGGGCGTTGATCTGCAGCGCGTCGTCCCATTCCCGTGCGTCGAAGTGGTGGATCAGCCGGCGGCTGAGCGGGGACAGCATGGGGGTGGGCATGAAGGGGACGGGCTGGGCCCGGGCGTCGCGCATGCAGCCAAGCTCCACAGCCCAGGCGAGCAGCCAGCGAGGGCGCTGCTGCCCGGCCCCCTTGAGGGCGAGGAAGCGCCCCTGGGCGGCGCCGTCCACGAAGAAGAAGCGGCGCTCGTAGACGCAGGCGGCGGCGAAGGTGGCGGGGATGAGGGCCAGGGCCTCGGCGCCGATGCGGCGGGCCATGAGCAGGAGCAGGTCGAGAATCTGCCCGGAGAGGGCCAGGCCGGGGTGGCTCTGCCCGGGCAGCGGGGGCCGGTTCCAGTCGAAGGCGCGGCCCGGGTTCTGGAGGAGCAGCGAGTCCACGTAGAGCAGCGGCGCGGTGGCGAGCGCGTCGTCCAGGCCCACCTCGGCGCCAATGCTCTTGCGCAGGCTGACGTCGGCCACGGGGGCGTAGAAGCGGCGGCTCCAGAGGACGAGGCGGGGGCGGTACGGGTCATCGCACTGGACACGCAGCTCCAGCGGGCCCACGCGCTCCTCCACGCGCTGGAGCAGGCCGTAGGCGCGCAGGGCGCGCTCCAGGCCCTCGGGGCTGTAGGTGCCGAAGACGAGGTCCACGCGGGACTGCTTGGAGTCCCCGCCCAGGCCGAGGTCCTCCAGGGAGAGCTCATCGTCCTCGGAGACAGCCAGGTCCGCCCCGCTCAGGTGTTCGTAGATGCGGCGGTAGCGGGTGTTGATGGGCTGCGTCCGAGGCATGACGGCCTCCTATTCGTAGCGGATGTCGACCACGGTGAGCTCGATTTCCCCCCGGGGACGGCGCACCTCGACGGAGTCACCCACGACCTTGCGCAGCAGCGCACGGCCGATGGGGGACTCCACGCTGATGCGGCCTCCGGCGGCGTCGATCTCATCGGAGCCGACTATCTGGTACGTGGTCCTCGCTCCGTCCTCGTCCTCCAGGGTGACAGTGGCCCCGAAGTAGATTCGTTCACGCTCGGTCTGTTCAGCGGGCGTGACGATGGTGGCGGTGTCCAGGCGTTTCGTCAGGAAGCGGAGACGCCGGTCGATTTCCCGCAGGCGCTTCTTTCCGTAGATGTACTCGGCGTTTTCGGAGCGGTCGCCCTGGGCGGCGGCGGCGGAGACCTCGGCGGTGACCTTGGGGCGCTCCTCGTTGAGGAGGTGGACCAGCTCGCGGTGCATGCGCTCGGCGCCCGAGCGGGTGAGGTAGCGGCGGAACGGGGCTTTCTCCTCGTCGTCCTCGAGGTCATCCATGTCGGGGTGTGCGTCCTGGGACATGCTCCCTGTATACCGCCGGACGGTGACGGCGGAGTGCGGACGGCGGGCCGGACGTTCACCGGAAGTCGGGGGCCGGATGTCAGGAAGCAGGGCGTGTGCTCGCCAGTGGAAAGCGCTGGGGAGTGCTGGTAGGAAGCGCCTGCCCCGGGGGCTGACGGGGCGGTTGGGCGTGGTAACGAAAAAAGAATAGTGCGAGTCGCTAGCTCAGCTGGTAGAGCACCGGCCTTTTAAGCCGAGGGTCGGGGGTTCGAGCCCCCCGCGACTCATGGCGTAGTAGAGAAGTCGAGCCGTCCCCGTCGTCTAGAGGCCCAGGACGCTGGCCTTTCAAGCCGGTAACACGGGTTCGAATCCCGTCGGGGACAAGTAAGAACGCGGGGTTGGACGGTTGAAACCGTCCAACCCCGTTCGTTTTTGGCCGCTCCTTGGAGTGCAGCGCTCCCCCTTCCCTTGTTGCTGCTCAGGCTGCGTGGTCCGGCAGGAGAGTGAGGAGCAACTCGTCATCAGGGCCGAGCGGGCGCCAGCCTGCGGATGGCGGATTCGCGAGGAGCGATCCCATGATTTGCCTTGCCCTCCCCTCATGACAGTCAGGAGTGAACGAAATCCACGCGCTCAGGGCCTTGGCAACGGCAAATCGGTTGGCATCGTCCAACACGGCCGGCCATCCATCAGGAAGGCACTCTGACAACTCGCGCACCAGCTGTCCTCGCTCCAACCGCGCGAGTTGAACAAGAGATGCCGTGGGACGCGCTTCGGCAAAGGCCGTGAGTGAGCCATCCCCCCCGTTCGCGGACGCGCTCATAGAGCCGAACCTTCCAGTTGCCCTACCAGGAGCGTCCGTCGGTCATCGCCCTCTCCCACGAGTGAAGTTCATCGCGATGTCGTAGCGCCGCATTCGGTCCGCGACGATCTCTAGAACGCCGAACAGGTTAATGGCACCTCAGGCCGCAAGCCGCCGCTGCTCGTCGATGCGGCGGTGGATGCCCTCCAAGTTCTGGAGCGCGCAGAGCCTGCGAAGGTCGAAGGTGTTCTTCCGGGTTCCGCGGTAGCGGGCCCGCGAGCCCTGTCGCTGGCTGAGGTGGGCGAGTTGGTGCTCGACGGGCACCCGCTCGCGCAGCTTCGCCCGTCCCGCGCGGGTGCATTGTAGCCGTCGCAGTCGTTTCTACAGGCCCTCGTCCTCGCCCAGGCGGACGCTCCTACCTCGTCCGGAGGCCGCGTGCGTGCATTGGGCGCGCAGCGCGCACGCGCCGCACACCTCCGGGTCGAACTGCACCACCTGTCCGGGCTCGAAGGACTCCACCTGGCCGGCCGGGCAGGTAATGGTGCCCGCCTTCACGTCTACCCGGCACTGAGTGGTCAAGGCGCTGAGCGCTCTCCTATCGCCGGGAAGCGCTCGTAGGCCCTCAGGAGCGCGTCCAGATGGGCGGGGTTGTCCAGGTCAAGCGGCGCGTCCGTGAGTTGCACGACCCAGCCGCCCGATGCCGTGCGCCGCGCCCGTGAAAGCAGGTCCGCATCCCGAGCCAGGTCCGGGAACCCGATGGCGCGTGCGGCAGCGCCAGACCAATAATTCAGCCACCCGAGAAAGTGCGGAATCTCAGGCGTGGACTTGTCCCATGGGAGCTTGAGCGACGGCAGCCCGTGAGGAGGAACGTGCGGCTCATCGCTGGGGTGGCGGAATTGTTGCGCCACAATCCCACCATAGCCGCTCGGCGTCGCATGCCCCCATACCGCGCGAGCGCCCTCCGCTAGACCTGCAAGCACATCGACAGCCCCCGCGATGCCGGCTGCGTCTAGTGGCAGGTCCGCATGGACTTCAAGATGCGGCGGACTTCCTGCGGCAAGACCGTTTGGGTTTTCCAGTCCGGCAACCGTCACGAGGTGGTTATCATCATCGTTGCAGAGGAACGGAAACCCTCCGTTTGTCGTGCTGGCCGCGAACCACTCGTCGCGTCGAGGCAATGCGATAAGGTCTCCCTTTTCCGACATCGTCCACACTAGGCACAAGCCGGGAAGCGCACGTTCCATTGCATGAACAACTGCGGTCGGGCGGTCGTCATGGTCCTTAAGCGCAGGCGCATGGACGATAACCAGGAGAGTTCTTTGAGCGGTCGTCATTTCAACACCAATCCATGACGACGACTTTGAGAGTGGGGTCTTCGTCGAACAGCACAGCTTTATGCGCGGCGCTTCGCACTCCAATGATGAAGTCGTACCCGCATTCCCTGGCGAGCTTGGCTTCGAGCCTCAGCCCAGGCAGCTTCATCCTGACAAAGAACCTTTGAGAGCGAAGCGGCTGTTTTTCAAAGTCATCTGTCTTGACATCCCACAGCGCGCGAGTGGCGAGTGCCAGTCCGTCGAAGTTCTTCCCATTGACGAGCACATCCCAGCCAGGGAAGCTGTTGTTCGGAATCTTGTCAGCACATTCATTGTGGGGGTCATTGCCGCCCAAGTGTCGCACCGGGACGGGCCTGCACTCAGGGCGGCGCTCTCGCTCTAGGGGCTCGGTCGGCACCGGGGGGAACCAATCCTGCCCTGTTGGCTCCGGCCTGGGCCTTCGATTCTCTGAGGATTCCTGCGAGGCGGGCTTCGTCCGGGGCGCGGGTTCTACCTCGTCCGAACTACTCCCTCTCAGCGCATACGCATCTAGCGCTTCCTTGATGACGACTCCCGCCACCACAACGCCAAGGACAATCACCGCGCCTGCAACGATCTCGGGAGCAGCCAAGACACAGAGGCCGATTCCCAGGGCAGCCGCGCCCGCCGAGGCAACGGCACATCGCCCCGTCCGGTCGTTGAACCGGACCCGGTCGTGGTCGAGGGCTGCAAAGCACCGCTCCGCTAACACGGGCCAAGGCTGGGACGCCTCACGGACAGCGCACCGCCCCCCGTCAGTCCATGGCAGCGTCGCCGCTCGCTGGAGGTTGGCGATCCTCGGGTTCCGGGACGCGCGCTCTCTTGGGCTCGGTGCCGACGTGGCGCACGCCGAGAGGAAGAGCAGGAGTGCGGCGCAGGCGCGGAGTCGCATTGCTTCGTCCTTTCCGTCGAGCCAGCGAGCTGCGGGTCAAGGCTGGCAGCATGTGGAGTATGCCAGGAGCTGCGAATAGCTGGGATACCCGGAGCGTACCGAGGCACGGCAGCATGGCCCGGAGCGCACCAGCGACGCGATGAAACTCGGGCGCGGAGGGACATGGTAGGGAGCCTGCGCAGCTTCACAGGAACCAGCCCGATGGGCTCGGAGCGCTCCGGCACGGGCGGCGGCGCAAGCCGCAGAGCAGCGGCATCAGGGCAGCGCGCCAGCGGGCATGAAGCACCACTCTTACTTGCTGCTCGCTTCCGCATACAGCACGAACCCATCGACGGGCATGGGTGCATGGGGGAGGAGCGTCTCCACGAGAAAGAGGTTGTCGCAGTGCTTGGAGTTCGGCCCGCCAAATACAGTCTTGATGGCCGGCTCCACGCACTCTTCAGCGGGAAGAAACGCGCTGCCAGCTTGAGCGAGCCTGCGAACGATGTGCGCGGGATGAACCCTCCACTCATGGCTCTCGGGGTCGATTCGGGTGCCTGGCTGGCCGAGCCATCGCAAGAGATCCGCCCGCTGTGCCTCACGAAGCTTGTCGAAGTCCGTCTGGGGGGGATTGGCGCGGGGGCTATAGAGCCATCCGGTAACACGCGCCGCCGGCATGGCCGACTCTGCCCATGCGGCCACTGATGATGGATCGATGATACGAAATCGTGTCTCCAAACGCTCAATCGGCGGTTCGCTGTTCCAATAGCGCGTTATCTCCTGACCGACGAACCCCGAGAGTTCGACGCGTCCACCGGCATCCACCTCCATCAGGAACTCTGGGGTGGAGTCATAGATGTTGTACTGAAAGGCGGGCACGCCCAGACGTGAGGAAAGGCGTACGAGCAGCGGCGGAGTTCCCTGCATCAGGAGCTCGAAGGGTGCGGTGCGCAGGACGGTCCACCCAGGGGCGCCGTGGAAACCCGCCAATCCCCAGCGCTGCACCTCGTCACCCAGCCCGTACTGCATGCGATCGTACAGCTCCGGGGTGCGCGGCTTGGGTGTTGTCAATCGCCGCCCCCCCTCCACCAACAAGCGTGAGAGTTCTCTCTCTACCCGGGCTATATCCTCACACTGAATGAAGGCCACGTTCAGCCACGTTCCCATGGAGGATGAGTCTGCCACTTGAGGCAATGACGGTCGACTAGAAGTCCGGAGATCCTCCGTGGCTTGAACGATGAGCGAACTCTCGCCCGCGTCGCGAACTGGAGGCGTCAAGGCGACGAGCGACTGCCGATCTCCAGAAAGCGCGCATAGGCCCGCAGGAGCGCAGCCGGGTGGTCGGGGTTGTCCAGGTCGAGCGGTGCGTCCGTGCGGGAGTGCAGAGCGCGCCCGGTCCCTCCCTGGAGCAAGCCGCATGAAAGCAGCGGGGCCACGTCCCGGCCTTCCGGGACGTGGCCCCTCTCGACGCGGAAGGACTACGCGCCCGACTATTCGCCGGTGTCGGCCGGCACCGGCGGCGTGATTGCGGCCCTCATGATGTCCAGCGCTGTCTTGCTCATGCGGGCGTACGTCTCGCCCGTCAGGAAGGAGGGATCGGGCATGGGCGCACCGGCGATCGCCCCATCGCCCGGCGGCGTCTCCTGGATGAGGCAATAGACGAAGGGTCGGGTGGCCTCTCCGAGCACGCCGACGAACGTCTCCGTCATCTTCGCGAGCAATTCCCGCTTCTGCTCCGGGCTCGCGATGCGGTTGTTGATGAACTCGATTCGGATGATGGGCATCGGGTCTCCAGGATGAGCGGCCTTCATTGGCCGGAGTTCGCACTACCAAGACCCTCGACGTCCTGTTCGTGATGGCGGCACGAAGAAAGCTCCATAGCTTGATGGCACGGGGCCCTCACGCCACGGCCTCGCCCAGGCTTGGGAGGCGGCATGCATGCGGAGACCGACGACGAGCTGTTCGGCGAGTGCTCGTCCCCTACGCAAGCACCTCGGACCGTGGAATCGGACTTCGGCGATTCCTTCCTGAAGGAGATCGCACGCACGCCACCACCCTTCCGGAAGCCGGCGGTGGGAGAGCGACTGGGAGGAACGGACGGGCTGCGCTTCGAAATCATCGAAGCACTGGGCGGCGGTGCGATGGGGCAGGTGTTTCGCGCCCGGGACGAGGAGCTGCAGCGGGAGGTGGCACTGAAGTTCCTGCGGCCGCCCGAGGACCCGGGCGAGGCCCCCCTCGTCTCGCTCCTTCGGCGGGAGGCCCGGGCCATCGCGCACCTGGACCAGGAGAACATCGTCCGCATCTTCGACGTGTCCGAGTGGGCGGGCGCCCCGTGGGAGCCGCGCATCCCCTTTCTCGTCATGGAGTGTCTGGAGGGTGAGTCTCTCGAGGCACTGCTGCAGCGGGAGCAGCGGCTCGGCCCGGGGCGCGCGCTGGAGATCATGAGCGCCGTGGCCGCGGGGCTGTCACACGCGCACGAGCGCGGCATCGTTCACCGCGACCTCAAGCCCAGCAATGTCTTCCTCACCCGGCAGGGCACCACCAAGCTGCTCGACTTCGGGCTGGCCCACCTTTCAAGCGTGGGGGGCGCCATCCTTCCCCACCTGCCCACGGCCGGTACGCCCCCCTACATGGCGCCAGAGCAATGGCGCGGCGAGCAGCAGGACGCGCGCACGGACGTGTGGGCGGCCGGCGTCATGCTCTTCGAGATACTCACCGGGGAGCTGCCCTATGCCAGCCTCACCCTGGAGGAGCTGCGCGCAAAGGTCCTCTCCGCCGAGCCCGTCCCCACGGTGCGCTCGCGCAGGCCGGAGCTGCCCGAGGAGGTGGACGCGCTGGTGGCCGAGGCGCTGCTCAAGGACGCGCGGCGACGCCTGCCTTCCGCGCAGGCGCTGCGCGAGCGGCTGCACCTGCTCGAGGAGCGGCTGGGGCGCTGGCGCGAGGAGCCCCGCACGGTGGCCCCCCAGCGGCGACAAGTGACGTTGGTGTCCTGCAAGCTGGCCAGCCTGGTGGGACTTTCCGAAGCACTGGAGGCGGAGGACCTCAGCGAACTGGAGGCCGCCTTCCACCAGTGCTGCTCCGAAATCATCCAGCAGCACGGCGGCTCCATGACGACGTGTGTGGGTGACGAGGTGCTGGCGTGCTTTGGCTACCCCGTGGCGCGGGAGGAGGATTCGGAGCGTGCGGCGCAGGCCGCGATGGAGCTCACCCACTCGCTGCCGGAAGTGCTGCGCAAGCGGCTGGCCCACCTGCCCCTCCGCACGCTGGCCGTCCGCGCGGGCCTGCACACGGAGATGGTCACGTTCGATGACATCCTTCCGGAGCTGCGCGGCCGGACGCCCACCATCCAGGGGGAGGCTCCGCGCATCGCAGTCTGGCTGGCGCGGCAGGCCGGAGGCGATTCGATGATCCTCAGCCACACCACGCACACGCTGGTGCAACGAGCCTTCGAGGCCGAGCGGCTCGGGACGCGCACCTTCGAGGGCCTCGCCGGAGCACGGCAGATCGAGGTCTGGCGGGTGCTGCGCGCACGCAAAGCGGTGTTCCGCTTCGACCGGGCGCTGGCCGCCGGCGCCCTCTCCCCCCTGGTGGGCCGCGAGCAGGAGCTGGGTCGGTTGCTCGACGTGTGGAAGCAGGCCGAGCAGGGCGAGGGCGGGCTCGTGCTCGTCACCGGCGAGGCGGGCATTGGCAAGTCCCGCCTCATCCAGGAGCTGCGCGAGCAGGTGTCCCCGCAGCACAGCATCCGCCTGCGCTGCCAGTGCTGGTCGCAATCCAGTAACAGCGCCTTCTTCCCCATCATCGAGATGTTGCAGCACCTCTTCCACCTGGACCCGGAGGGCTCGCCGCAGAAGAACCTGCGCGCGCTGGATGCGCAGCTGGGGGCGTTCGCGCTGGACCCGGAGTCGATGGCCCTCATCGCCGCCCTCCTCTCCTTGCCCGTCACGGAGAACCTCTTCGTCCTCCAGCTCTCGCCGGAACGGCAGAAGGAGCGCACCTTCGAGGCGCTGGCGGCCCTGCTGCTGCGAATGGCGCGGGAGCGTCCGGTGCTCGGGGTGGTCGAGGACCTGCACTGGGCGGACCCGTCCACCCTGGCGCTGTTGGGCTACCTGCTGGAGCGACTGGAACACTCGCGAGTGCTCCTCGTCCTCAGCGCCCGCCCCGGCTTTCAGCCCCACTGGCAGGGAGAGGCGCGGCTGCACCGGCTCGTCCTGGAGCGGCTGTCGGCGGAGCTCACCGGAAAGCTGGTGAGGGAGGCGGCGGGCGCGCAGGGGCTGTCCGAGGAGACGGTGCGCCAACTGGTCGCGAATACGGATGGCATCCCGCTCTTCGCGGAGGAGATGACGCACATGGTGCTGGAGCGCACCGCCCCTGCCGGCCCGCCGTCCGTGGGACTCCTGCACTCCATTCCCGTCACCCTGCATGAGCTGCTGCTCGCACGCCTCGACATGCTGCCAGCGAAGCAGAAGGCACTGGCCCAGCTCTGCGCGGTCATCGGGCGCGGGTTCTCCCAGGCGCTGCTCGCCACACTGACCCGGCGCGGCTCGCAGGCGCTGGCGCGAGACGTGGATGCGCTGGTGGCTGCGGGGGTGCTGCAGCAGGTCGACGAAGCCGAACCTTCGTACCAGTTCCGCCACGCGCTCCTCCAGGAGGCGGCCTATCAGTCCCAACTGCGCAGCACCCGCCGGCAGCACCACCGCCGCATCGCCCAGGCGTTGGTGGAGCACTTCCCGGATCGGGTGGAGACACAGCCGGAGGTGCTCGCCCATCACTACACGCAGGCCGGCGAATACCAGCCGGCGGTGCACTACTGGGCTCAGGCCGGTATTCGCGCCAGCTTGCGCTCGGCCAACCGCGAGGCGGTGAATCACCTGCAGCACGCGCTGAAGCTGCTGCGCACCCTGCCGGACAATGAACAGCACATCCGCGAGGAGCTGCAGTTGCTCATCGCACTGGGAATTCCCCTGTCCCAGGAGCAGGGCTACCGCTCACCCGAGGTGAAGCAGACGTACTCCCGGGCACGTGAGCTCTTCCAGCAGGTGGGCGAAGCACTGCCGCAACTGGAGCTCTCCTACTGGGGCCCCTACGCCTACTACTTCGCGCGAGCCGAGTCCCCCCTGGCGCACGAGCTGGCGGAGCAACAGGTGGACCTGGGCCAGCGCCAGGGCAACCGGGAGCTGCTCGCGCTGGGCTACCGGATGATGAGCACCGACTTCTTCACCTGGGGGCGGATGACCCAGGCGAGGGAGTACGTGGAGTACGCGCTGGCGTGCTCGGACTTCACCCTCGAGGAGCACCGGGCCCAGGCTGTGCGGCACTGGGCGAACCCGCGGGCCATGGCGCTCGTCTACGCGGACGTCATCTACACCGCCAGCGGCGAGGAGGAGCGCGCCCGGTACTTCGAGAGGGAAGCGCTGGAGCTGGCCCGGCGCATCGGCCACCCCCACACCCTGAGCTTCGTGCTGACGTACGCGAGCGTGGGCCGACTGATGCGCCGGGACGCGCCCGGCACCCTGGCGCTGGCGGAGGAGTGTCAGGCACTCTCGCGTGAGCACTGGTTCCGGCTGTGGCTCATATGGTCGGGCCTGCTCCGCGGCTGGGCCGTCTCCGAGCTGGGGCATCCCGACGAAGGGTTGGCGTGGATGCGCCGCGGGTTGGGACAGTGGCGCATCGCGGGTGTGCGAGCCGGGATGCCCCTCAACCTCGCGATGCTCGCGGAGGTGCACCTGCGCCTGAAGCAGCCCCACGAAGCACGGGCCGTGGCACGGGAGGGATTGAAGTGGGCGGCGGCGGTGCCAGAGCCCTTCTACGAGTCCGAGCTCCACCGGATCGAAGGCCAGGCCCTGCGAGCGCTGGGCCGGGAGGAGGAGGCGCGCGACTGCTTCCTCCTGGCAGCGCGCGTTGCACGGGCGCAGGCCGCATACGGCTTCGAGCAGCACGCGCTGGAGGCCCTGGGCCCACGACCGCCCGAGCTGGACATGCGAGCGGAGGGCTCACGGCCATGGTGAAGAAAGAGGGCACCGAAGCGGAGGGGCCTGGCCCGAGGCACGCCGCCATGCGGCTGGACGAACGCGAGAAACAACAGGAGCGGAACCTCCGCGAAGCCTGCGCCCAGGGCGACGTGGAACAGGCCCTGGCGTCGGCGCTGGCGGCCTATGGCCCGGAGGTCATGCGGCTGATGGCCACGTTGCTCGACGACTATGGACGGAGTCATGCGGCGTTCGGCCTCTTTCTAGAGGACCTCCGTCACCGGCTTCCGGAGTTTCGCTGGGAGGGCTCGTTCCGCACCTGGGCGTACCAACTCGCGTGCAAGGCCTGCTCCCAGGTGATGCACACCCCGTCGAGCACTGCGGGGGCGGTGGACGTGTCTGCCCTCCTGGACCAATTGCCTCGGCGCCGCGCGGAGGCGCGTCCCTGGCAGCGCACGTCTGTCAGGGAGCGCCTCCGCGCACTCCGGGAGAGCCTGGACCCGCGGGAACGGCTGCTGTTGCTGCTGCGCGTAGACCAGCGGCTGCCCTGGCGGGAGGTCGCGCGGGTGATGTTCGAGGGGGACGAGCCGCTCACGGACGAGGCCCTCGGTGACAAGGCCGTCGCCCTCCGGCGGCAATTCCAACACATCAAGACCCGCCTCCGGACCCTGGGGATGGAGGAAGGACTCCTCAGCGGAGAGCGGGCCGCTCCACGCTGACCTTCCGGAGCGCGGTCAGGACCTCAGCGCGCGCCCGGCGGAGGCTGCCCGCCGATCTGCCGCATCAGGCCCGCCAGATCAGGCACGCCCCAGTGCTCCACGATCTTTCCGCCGACGACTCGGAAGATGCCGAGGGACGCCCACGTGGCCTGCTTGCCGCTGGCCGGAACGCCCATGAACGTGCCCTGGTGGGTGCCCCGGCCCATGACGTGGGAAGCGACCAGGTCCCCCTCTCCCACCAGCCGCTCGATGGAGAAGTGCACGTCGGGGAACCCGCCGCGAAACAGGGACGGAATCATCCGCACGGCGTCGCGTCCCGGCGGAGCGCCGGGCGGAAGGCTGTGGTCGACGTAGTCGGGCGAGAAGAGGTCATCGATGGGCTCCAGGTTGCCCTGGTTGATGACCTCTTCCACGAAGCGACGGTAGATGGCTTTGTTCTCTTCGACAGACATTGAATGTGCTCCTGGGATGTGAAGTGGAAACTCTCACCGGGGCCCGAGGGCCGCGGCGCTAACCCTGACCGGGCGTGGGAGCGACACCGAGCTGCATGAGCAGACCCGCCATGTCGACGTCGTACCAGCTCTCCGCGATCTTCCCGTCCTCGAGCCTCACGATGGCCATCTCCGTGAAGCGGACCGGCTTGTTCGTGGCCCGGATGACGCCGGCCGGAGTGACCAGGTCCCCCGTATGGGTCCCCGTCTCGATCAGCCTGCCGAACACGCGATCTCCCTCCGCCACCACCTGCTCGACCTCGATGCGGAGGTCCGGGAAGGCGCCGAGGAACATGCGGGCAAGCTGCTTCACGCCGGCGGGGCCGGGGGGAAGCCCTGGCGCGGTGGGGCTCGTGGCGCCGGGTGTGAACAGCTCGTCGGCCACCTCCAGCCTCTGCTGGTTCCACAGCTCCATGAGCATCCGCTGGAACACGACCTTGTTGCGCTCCGGCGTGCCGCCGTGGGCCGGAGTCGGCCGGGCGAGGAGGTCGATGTCGCCTGGCCCGACATACGGGAGCAGCTGCGGGGCTTCAGGCGCCCTGAGCTGGGTCAGCAGTCCGAGCAGGTCCAGGTTGAGCCAACCCTCTGTAACCTTCCCGTCGCGCACCCGGAACAGGCGGGTCCCCGTCCAACGCACCCGCCTCCCGGTCGCGGGCACCCCCATGAACGTCCCCCGGTGGGTGCCATGGATGACGCCGCGCCCCGCGACAAGGTCCCCCTCGCCGAACACGTCCTCGAAGATGAAGTGGACGTCCGGGAAGCCCGCCAGGAACATCCGGTAGGCGTCCTTGAGCCCCGGGATGCCCGGCTGCTGCCCCGGGATGGGGTCGTGGTCGACGAACGCGGGGTCGACGAACGCGTCGAACGCGTCGAAGTTGGCATTGTTGACCTCATTCACATACTCGATGACGACTCTCTTGTTCGCGTCGCTCACGGTCGCTCCTATCTGCCTGGGATGAATGTTTCGTGAAGTCATGGGAGTTCGCCGCCGCGGCCCGCCAGGCATTCCTCATGCCTGGCGGGCCGCGTGGAACTACACAGGCGACCAGAACTGGTCGAAGCGGGTCGTGCCGTCCTCCATGATGGCGCCGCGCCCTTCGATCACCTTGCCGTCCCGCCAGCGCAGGACGTGCACGGCGATGATGTCCAGCGTCTTGTTCGGATTGCCCGCGCGGTGGCCGCCGTTCCGGGTGACGTCCGCCGAGTACTCATCGCTGGTGGTCGTGCTGAGGTTCTCCATGTGGAAGCTGCCGCCTGACAGCGCGGCCACCTGGCCCATGAACTCGAGGAACGCTGCCCGGCCTTCCTTCCAGCCCGACAGGATGTTGTGGCCGGGCACGAGCCATCGCAGGTCCTCCGCCCAGTACTCGGCGATCTTCTCCTGCTGCCCGGTCGCGAGCGCCGCATAGGCCTTCGCGACCAACTCCGGGGTGACTTTCGGCATCTGCGCTTCTCCTCCTCTGGGGTGGGTGATGAGCCGCGGGGTCACTCCGCGAGGCGGCGCGGGATGGGCGCGAGCGCGTACGCGTGGTGGAAGAACAGGTCGACGGTGTGCTGATCGCTGATGTAGACCTGCACGTCCTGGATCCGGCCGTTCACGACGTGGTAGTGGGTGCAATTGTTTGCATCCAGCTTCGCGTCGCCCGACTGGCCATAGCCGCGATGCACCTCGACGACGTAGTCCTCGCCGAAGGAGTCGATCCGAATCAGGTCGACCTTGATGCCGGACTTCGTCAACTGCGAGAAGAAGGCAATCACCTCGTCCGCGCCGTACTTCGTGCCGGAGAGGGGATGGTGGCCCGGCAGCCGCCACTCGATGTTCTCGGCGAAGACCTCGCGCTTGATGGTCTCGAGGTCACCGCGGTTGAAGCACTCGTACATCTTCTCGACGAGCGCCAGGTTTGAACGCGACATCACTGCTCCTTGTGTTGGGGTGGGGGTTGCACTGCGCAGGCTCTTGGACCGCCAACGGGGCCGTTGTGATGGCTACCCGTAGGGGCCCGACGCGCGAGCCTGTTGCAGCAGGCTCAGGGTGTCCGAGCAGCGCCAGCGCTCGGTGAGCCTGCCCGCGCTGACACGGAAGATGTCGATGCCGCCCCACACGAGCTTCTTCCCGGAGGCGGGAGCCCCGAACAGGGGCAGGCCCGAGTGCGTCCCGGAGAAAGAGCCGCGGACGACGACCCGATCTCCCTCCCCGAGGAGCCGCTCCGCGTCGGGGGTGAAGGTGAGATCCGGCAGCGAGGCCCGGAGCTGCACATCGGCTTGAATCGCAGGGTCGAGGCTCAGGGCGCCCGTGTCCGGGTCGTGCTCGACGTAGGTGCCCGCGTCGCAGGCGTCCCGCGCCCCAGGGAGGTCCCCGGACTCCAGCATGCGCAGGAACCGCAGCACGACCGCCTTGTTCGCCGCGACCGGGAGCGGGTCCGGCCCCGGCCGGGTGGGCGCCTCCAGTGCCGGATCCACGGACACGCGGAACTGTGTCTCCGGCATGCCGCCAATCCGTTGCATCAGGCCGAGCATGTCCAGCTCACCCCATCCCTCGGCGATCTTCCCGTCTCGCACCCGGTCGATCCCGATGGAGACACAGGAGACCTTCCGGCCACTGGGAGGAACCCCGTAGAGCGGGCCCAGGTGGGTCCCCGTCCAGAGGAGCCGGACGCCGACGAGCTCTCCCTCGGCAATCTCATCCAGGACCTGCATCTGGCCGTCTGGAAAGGCCCTTCGCCAGTCCCGCACCAGGTCCTTGACGCCCTGTCGCCCGGATTGAATCACCTGGCCACCCGCCCCGTGGAGCGCGAAGTCCCCGGCAATCAACTCGTCCGCGGCATCGACGTTGCCCTTGCACCAGCCCTCATCCAGCCAGCGGCGCATCGTGGCCTTGTTTGTCTCAGTTCCCATTCGGATCCGTCCTTTCGCTCGCGAGGTGGGCGTCAGCCGTCCGAAGGGCCGTTGTCGTTGGCCGCCTTCATCTGTTCGATGGCGGTCTTCATGATGTCGCTCGAGGTCTTGTAGATCCCCGCGTACTTCTCCCCCGTGAGGAAGGGCAGGTCCGGCATGGGCACGCCAGCGATTCCCCAGTGGCGCGCGGGAACCTCCTCGACGAGGCAGTAGGTGAAGGGACGGACGACCTCGCCGAGGACACCGACAAAGGCCTCCGTGA
Organism: Pyxidicoccus caerfyrddinensis; assembly: GCF_010894405.1. Classification (GTDB taxonomy): domain Bacteria; phylum Myxococcota; class Myxococcia; order Myxococcales; family Myxococcaceae; genus Myxococcus; species Myxococcus caerfyrddinensis. Next base: position 69,793 of record NZ_JAAIYA010000022.1, on the reverse strand, counting down.
CCCGGCCGATCAGCTCCTCCTTCTGCTCCGGGGTCGCGACGACGTCCTTGATGAACTTGATGGAAATGATTGGCATCTGTACTCCGCATGAGGTGGCTTTGGTGAAGCCCTCCTTGGACCCCGGACTGGAGCAATGTGACGGTGCCCCCTCCCCCTCACAACGAGGCACAGAGAGGTCCAAGCCCTTGCACTGGGGAGCAGGCCCCAGCCAACAAGGGTGGCGTGCGCATGTCTGGAACAACGGTAAAGGTCACGGGTTCCGTACTCATCGCATGCGGGGTCCTGAGTCTGGGCCCCTCAGCCAGGGCCCAGACCGGCGACGAGGACGTTGCCGGCGTGCAGATGTTTCTCTCTGGCATCGACGCCCAACAGGCAGCCCGGGCCGGAAACACCGTGCGGTTCGATGGCCATGACAAGGTCCTGAGCGACGGCAGGACCGGAAGGGAGCTGGCACGGACTCCCGCAGATCCGCAAGCCGGCGTCACCTGGGCCTTTGAACAGAGCGAAGTCACCGCATGGAAGGGGCACGCCCCCCGCGCACTCGCCACCCGCTGGACTTGCGGCTCCGCCTCCATCGCGATTCGCGACGTCCCCCAGAAGGACCTGTACCAGTTCAAGACTGGCTTCACCGTGGAAGGGAGGGCGGCCTATTTCAGGTGGCGGATTGAAATCGAGGCGGCTCGGATGCGCCGGTATACCTACTCCCAGGAGTTCTCGGGCCCGCTGTCACCTCGCAGGACCTGGACCTCGGACTGGCGGCCTGACTATTCCGAAATCACCCGCTACCTCTCCACCCAGGAGAACTTGAAGGTGCGCCACTTCGCACGCATCACCCTGGCGGAGGTCCTGCTCTACGACGGGCGGATCTGCATGGGGGGGCACCCTGTCGCGAGCGCGTGGGTGCGGTAGCGCCCCTCGGGCGCCGCGCGCGACTCGATGACGTCGATGCGCGCGCGGCGCAATGCGGGCTGGGATGGGCGGCTCGACTTCGCTGATGTCATGGAAGCGAGGGCCTGGCTCGCCGGGCTCTCGGAGGCGCCTTCCTCCCCGCCTGCTCCGGCGCGTGCGTGAACCTGGCGTTCATCCAGATTCCGGCCAGCTTGTCTCCTTCGAAGATGAACACGTCCGGGCCCTGCTCCTTCAGCCGCGGGTGCGTGCCCTCCAGGTGCCAGCGCGCCACCACCTTGTTGCCCACGGCGATGCGACGCTCGATGCTGAAACGGGCACCGGGGAAGCACGCGCGCAGCTCGGTCACCAGCTGCCGCACGCCCTCCCGCCCGCGGATGGGCTCGGGCCGGTTCGGAAGGTGCAAGACGACGTCGGGCGCCATCCGCTCGTCGATGAGCTCCAGCCGGCCCTCGCTCAGCAGCTCGCCGAAGTAGCGCCCCACCGTGTCGGCTCGCAGCACGAGGGAGGCCAGCGGGCCTTGGGAATGGGAGTCACGACCGATCCAACGGCCGACGGCCGGATCTCCATCGACGAGGTAGCAGCAGACATTATCGTTGCGGGTTTCTTCGGACATTGAGGGGGCTTTCTGGGGTCGGGGGATGAGTGGAATTGAATCGGGTCACAGCCGCGCGAAGCCGGGCGCGTAGCGGAAGGGCTCGGCCGTGGCGTCGTAGGAGACGAGCTCCAGCCCGAAGGCGTTCCGGGCCGACCGCCGCACGATCCACTGCTGCGTGGCGTCCAGTGACAGGCGCTTGCTCTTCGCGGCGGGCGGCTCGAACCAGCTCGCCTGCCAGCCCACGGAGATCCGGACCTCCGCCGACTCCCCCTGGACGCGCACCTCCACCTCATGGACGTGGTGGTTTTCGTCGAAGAAGAGGTGGGTGACGCGGTCGTACCAGCGCTGGAAGCTGTCGAAGTCGTGGATGTCGCCATCCGGAAACCGCATGTGCAGCCCCTCGGTGGCAAGGAGGCGGTAGCACTCCTCCACGGGCGCGTGCTGATCCAGGGCCAGGTACCAGGCCCGGACGAAGTGTTGGACCTGCTCCTCGGTGATGGGGGTCGTCATGAAACCTTCTGGAAAGGGGACTCTCTGAAGAGACTTCAGGGACCCACTGTGACGGCACGTCACACCCCGCCATTCCTGTCTCTAGTTTTGCTCCCAACGTCGAAGGAGTGAGACATGAGTGTTCGTCAAGTGATTGACCGGTATTACGAGTGTGTCAACGCGGGGGACTGGGAGGGCTGGCTCGCGCTCTTCGACGAGCGGTTCGTCATGGACGAGCAGCTCGCCGGCCACCTCGAAGGCATGGTCGTGCTGCGCGGCGCCGTGGCCGGTCTCAAGCGCATCTACTCGCGCTTCCAGAACGTCCCCCACTACGTCGTCATCGACGGTGAGCAGGCCTGCGTGGTGTCCCATATCTCCGCGGCGAGTGCCCGCGGCGAGCCCATTGAAGCGGACGTCGCCAACTACTTCTGCATCCAGAACGGGCGCATCACGTACCTGGCGAACTTCCACGACACCGCGCCCTTCGCCCCCATCCTCACCCCGTCGAGGCCGCGCTGAGTCCGCGGAAGAAAGGGAGCGTGACATGAATGTCTATGATTTCATCGTGATTGGCGCGGGCTCGGCGGGAGCGGTCATCGCCAGCCGGTTGACGGAGAACCCCGAGGTCCGGGTGCTGCTCCTGGAGGCGGGCGGTCCCCGGATTCCGGAGGACGTCACCCAGCCGGCGGCCTGGCCGCGCCTGCTGGGTTCGCCCATTGACTGGGGTTACACCAGCGAGCCCCAGATGAGCCTCGGGGGCCGTCAAACCCACGAGCCGCGCGGCAAGCTCATCGGCGGTAGCAGCAACCTCTACATCATGATGCACGTCCGCGGGCACCCGTCCGACTACGACCGCTGGGCACACCAGGGCTGCCCCGGCTGGGCCTACCAGGACGTGCTGCCCTACTTCCAGAAGCTGGAGGACCAGGAGGACGACACCAATCCCACCGCGGGCCGGGGTGGGCCGCTGCCGGTGACGAACGCGCGCAACCACGAGCCGAACCCCACGTCCCTGGCCTTCATCGAGGCCTGCCAGGAATTGGGCTTCCCCAGCACCGAGGACTTCAACGGGCCCAGGATGGAGGGCGCGGGCTGGCACCACCTCAACATCAAGGATGGCAAGCGCCACAGCGTGACCGCGGCCTACCTGCTGCCCGCCCTCGCGCGGCCCAACCTCACGCTGGTGACGGAGGCCCAGGCGACCCGCCTGCTCTTCGAGGGCAATCACTGCATGGGCGTGGAGTACCACCACGAGGGGCAGCGGACGAACGCCTACGCCACGGCGGAGGTGGTCGTGTCGGCCGGGGCGCTCGAGTCCCCCAAGCTGCTCATGCTGTCTGGCATTGGCCCCCAAGCCCAGCTCGACCAGGCGGGGATCTCCACGCGCGTCGCCCTCCCAGGCGTCGGTGAGAACTTCCACAACCATGTCCTCACGGGCGTCATCCGGGAGTGTGCCCCGGCCGTCCCCGCCCCTCGGCTGAACCTGTCCGAGAGCGCCCTCTTCTGCCAGTCCACTCCCGGCTGGGTGGGGCCTGACTTGCAGCTCGCGTTCGTCCATGTGCCCTTCGATGGCGCCATTGGCCAGCAGCACCCGAACTGCATCAGCATCCTGCCCGGCGTGGTGCGACCGCTGTCACGCGGCTGGGTCCGTCTGGCCAGCCGGGATCCCCTGGCGAAGCCGCTCGTCAACCCCAACTACCTGGGCGTCGAGGCGGACCTGACGCGCCTGATGAAGGGCGTCGAGCTGGCCCGCGAGCTCTTCGCCACGAAGGCGTTCTCCGGCTGGGTGCGGGACGAGCGGATGCCGGGCCCCGGGGTGCGAACGCCGGCCGAGCTGCGCGCCTTCGTCCAGCGGAGCGCGGACTCCTATCACCACCAGGCCGGCTCCTGCCGGATGGGGCTCGATGCCCTGGCCGTCGTGGATCCGGAGCTGCGGGTCTTCGGCGTCCACGGGCTGCGCGTGGCGGACGCCAGCGTGATGCCGTCGGTGCCCTCGGGCAACTGCCACACCGGCGTGGTGATGATCGCGGAGAAGTGCGCCGACCTGCTCAAGGCCGCGCACGGGCTTCAGGCGGGCACGGGGGGCGCGAAGGCATGAACCCTCCCACCTTCCTGCACTTCGCGCTGGCGTGCCGGGATCCCCTGGCGCTCGAGCGGTTCTACACGAAGCACTTCGGGTTCCGCCGGGTCCGGCTCGTGCCCCTGGGCAACGAGCAGATTGTCTTCATCAAGGCGGGCCCCCTCACCCTGGAGCTCTTCCAGGCGCGGCAGCCCGCGCCCGCCCTCCCCGCGGAAGGGGATGGCCCCTGGTACCCGGGCTGGCGGCACCTCGCCTTCCGGGTCGAGGACGTCGACGCCACGCTCGCCGCGCTGGGCGACGACGCTCGGGTGACGCTGAAGCCCCTGGACTTCGATGACTTCATCCCTGGCTGGCGCTCCGCGTGGGTGGCCGATCCCGAGGGCAACATCATCGAGATCAGCCAGGGCTACGTGGACGAGCTGTAGCCGCCACGGGCCCGTCACACCGCGCCGTTCCTGGCTCCAAAGACAGCCATCATCATCAAACCCTCTCGCGAGCACCATGAACAACTACTGTCAGACCCTCACGCTCCAGGGGATCGTCGCGTCCGTCGATCCCCAGCAACTCCAGTGCGACCTCCACCTGCGGAACGGAGACACCGTAACGCTCCACTTCGGCGCCGAGACGACGTTCTCGGTGCTCACCAACATCGACGGCGTCTCGCATGACCGCGTCCCCGAGGCACCGGGCGCGGAGGGTGGCGAGCTGCAACGGAAGGTGGCCCGCTACCTGCGGCCCCGCGACACCGTCTTCGTCCGGGCCATCCAGATGGAGCACGCCGGGCAGCGCCGCTTCGACGTGCGGGCCGTCTGCCTGATGCACTCCACGCCCCAGCGCTTCGTCTTCGAGGACCAGCACTGGTGGCTGACCCAGACGACGCACATGGCCAATGCCTGGCTGGATGACCTCTTCGGGGACTCACGCAACTACCGCGAGGACGACTTCGCCCGGCTCTACCGCACCAACCTCAACATCTACGGCGGAGCCACGGACGACAACCTCCAGGCCATGGCGACGCTCTCCCGCCTCGTCTACGGGCTGTCCTCCGCGTACCTGCTGACGGGAGACCCGCGCTACCGGAAGGCGGCTGGGGCGGGCATCGAGTTCCAGCGGTCCTCCTTCCGCATCCTCAGCCACGACGGGCAGTGCTGCCTCTGGGCCTATGGGCGCCGCAAGGGCGTGAACGGCACCGTCACCCTCCTCCCCTCGGAGAGCAGCGACGACGCCGGCGCCATCGCCATCTACGAGCAGATCTACGGCCTGGCCGGGCTGTCCCAGTACTACCGCATCACCGGGGACCCGGAGGTGCTGGAAGACATCCGCCGCACCGTGAACACGTTCAACACGCTCTTCCTGGACCTCAAGGAGGTGAACCCCGAGTTCCCGGGGCTCGACGGCTACTTCACGCACCTGGACCCGGCCAACCTGCGGCCGGACTCACCGGCGCTCGGGCGGCTCCAGTCGCGCAAGAACTGGAACTCGATTGGCGACCACCTCCCGGCCTACCTCATCAACGTCATCCTCGCGCTCGACCCGCTGCCCCAGGGCGCGGACGAGGGCATCTCCCGCTTCCTCAACACGTGCAAGCAGATGCTCGACCGGACCACCCGCCTCATCCTCGACAGGTTCCCGGATGACGACTCCATCTACGTGAACGAGCGCTTCTTCGCGGACTGGAAGCCCGAGCACCAGTGGGGCTGGCAACAGGACCGCGCAGTCGTCGGCCACAACTACAAGATCGCCTGGAACATGACGCGCATCGCCCACTACCTGCGCGCCTCGGGCCAGGAGGCGGAGGCCCAGCGCGCGCTCACGCTCGCCGAGCGGCTGGCGCGGGCGATGATCACCCACGGCGCCGATCCCCTCCGCGGCGGGTGCTTCGACGCGGTCGAGCGACATCCCACGAATGGCCAGCCCATGGAGTTCCCGTGGGGCAGCACGAAGGACTTCTGGCAGCAGGAGCAGGCCATCCTCGCCAACCTCATCCTGCACGGGAATACTGGAGACCCGGAGTACCTGGACCAGGCGCGCGCCATGTCGGCGTTCTGGAACATGTTCTTCCTGGACCGCGACAACCAGGGTGTCTTCTTCCGCGTCTCCGAGGACGGCATCCCCCTGCTCGACGGGGCGCACGCAAACAAGGGCGGGTATGCCATCGCGGGCTACCACTCCTTCGAGCTGAACTACCTGGCCCACGTCTATACGCGGGCCTACGTCGCGCCCCCCGCGAACGCGCAGGCGAGTTTCTGTCTGTATTTCCATCCCTCCGCAAACAGCGGCTTCCGCTCCATCAACGTGCTTCCGGACTTCATGAAGCCCGGCTCCATCGAGATCGCGAGCATCTCCATCAACGGCCGTCGTCGGGCCGACTTCGACCCCAATCGATTCCAGATCCCGCTGGAGCGGGCCGACCTGGATTCCGAAGTCATCGTCCAATTCCGGAGGAAGTAAGCCATGAGCATCCAACCCCTGCAGGGCAAGAAGATCGCCGTCCTCGTCGAAAGCCAGTACATCGCTTCGGAGATCGCGCAGTACCGGGACCGGTTCGAGGAGGCCGGGGCGACCGTCCACTTCCTCGCGAACCTGTATGACAATGCCTTCCTGCAGCTCGTCAGCGAGGTGGAGGAGCCCGGCAACACACCCCGGCTCCTGACCGTCACCGGGGATGTCCGCAAGGCCCACCCGGAGGACTACGCGGCCGTCATCGTGGCGGCCAACTACCCCAGCGTGCGGCTGCGCCACTTCATCCCGCCCAACGGACCGGATGGCAGGCCCGTGCCCATCACCCCGGACATGGTCCGCTCGCCGCCCGCCGTCCAGTTCTTCGGCCGCGCCATGCGCAACCCCTCCATCATCAAGGGCGCGCTGTGCCATGGGCTCTGGCTGCTGACGCCCACGCCGGAGCTGCTCGCGGGACGCAAGGTCATCTGCCACGACGTCGTGCTGGCGGACATCGCCAACGCGGGCGGCCACTACACGCCCTCGGACTCCGGCGTGGTGGTGGACGGCGACCTGGTGACGGGCCGCTCGGTCCACGAGGTCCCCCAGTTCATCGCACGCATCCAGGAGCTGCTCGTGGCCCGGGCGCCGGTGGACTCGGCTCCGCCCGCCGAGGTCCACGAGACGCCGCGGCCCCTTCCCGGCGTTCCCCCCCGGACCGCGTCCCCCCGGAGCATCCTCGTCGTCCTCTCCAACCACGGCTATTGGGGTGAGGAGCTGGTGGGCCCACTGGAGGTCTTCGAGCGCGAGGGCTACCACGTCGAGTTCGCCACGCCGGACGGACGGCGGCCGGTGGCCCTGCCGCCCAGCATGGACGCCAGCTTCATCGACCCGCCCCTGGGGCGGCCGGTGACGAGCCCGGAGATGGCCCGCGCGGTGCGCAAGCTCGATGACATGGGGCCGGACCGGCCCGAGCTGGCCCGCCTGTTCGACACGCCGCTGAACCTGTCGGCGCTGCTGCCCGAGCGGCCCTACTTCAGCCACCCCATGCTGGTGCGCGGGCTGGAGGCCTACTACCGCGAGCGCGACCAGGCCCTGCGCGCGTTCGAGCGGTTCGACGCGCTGCTGCTGGTGGGCGGCAGCGGCCCCATCGCGGACATGGCCAACAACCAACGGGTGCACGACCTCATCCTCGGCTTCCTGCGGATGGACAAGCCCATCGCCGCGGAGTGCTACGCGGTGACGTGTCTCGCCTTCGCCCGAGATATCGAGGACCGGCGCAGCATCCTGCGCAACAAGCATGTGACCGGCCACTGCCTGGAATACGACTACAAGGACGGCACCGGCTTCGTGGGGACCGACTTCAACATGGGCCCGCCGCCCTACCCGCTCGAGTACATCCTCCGGGACGCGACCGCGCCGGAAGGGCAGTACCACGGCAACTTCGGCAAGGAGCGCTCGGTCATCGTCGACTACCCGTTCATCACCGGCCGCTCCACCCCGGACTCCACGCTCACGGGCGAGAAGCTCGTCGAGGTGCTGGAGCAGGGGCTGCGCAAGTGGGGGTTCTCATGAAGAGAACAGGATGTCAGGCCATTCTCGAGCAGCTCGTCGCCGAAGGCGCAACGTATGTCTTTGGCAACCCCGGCACGGTCGAGGAGGGGTTCCTCGACGCCCTGCGCGACGTGCCGGAGCTCCAATACATCCTCTGCCTCCAGGAGTCCGTGGCCGTGGCCATGGCGGACGGCCATGCGCGGGCGACCCAGCGGCCCGCCTTCGTCCAGCTCCACTCCGGGGTCGGGCTGGGGAACGGCATCGGGATGCTCTACCAGGCGAAGCGAGGCAACTCCCCGCTGGTGGTGCTCGCGGGCGAGGCCGGGCTCGCCTATGACGCCATGGATGCGCAGATGGCGTGCGACCTCGTGGCCATGGCACGCCCGGTGACGAAGTGGGCAACGCGCGTCGTCGACGCGGGCTCGGTGCTGCGGGTCCTCCGGCGGGCCATCAAGATCGCCTCGACGCCACCCATGGGACCGACGTTCGTCTCCCTGCCCATGGACGTGCTCGATGCGCTGAACGACGAGCGCGTGTTCCCGACGCCGCGGCTGGACACGCGGGTCTCACCGGAGCCCGACGCGGTGGAGGCGCTGGCCCGCATGTTCGCGGAGTCCGACCGGCCCCTGCTCATCATCGGGGACGGCGTGGCGGCCTCGGGGGCACAGGAGGAGCTGACCCGGGTCGCGGAGCGGCTCGGCGCCGAGGTGTGGGGTGCCAACAGCTCCGAGGTGAACATGGATGCGACGCATCCCCTGTACCGGGGCCCGCTGGGGCACATGTTCGGCAAGGACAGCACGGCGGTCGTCTCCCAGGCGGACGCCGTGCTCATCGTCGGCACGTATGTGTTTCCGGAGGTCTTTCCGGCCCTGTCCGGCGTCTTCCGGCCCGGAGCCCGGGTGGCCCATGTCGATCTGGATGCGTATGAGATTGCCAAGAACTTCCCGGTCGACCTGGGACTGGTGGCGGATCCGAAGCGCACCCTCGCGGCGCTGGCGGAGGAGCTGGACGCACGCATGACGCCCGCCCAACGGGAGGCCGCGGCCGGGCGCCTGCGCGGCGCTCGGGAGCGGGCCTCGCCCCGGGTGGAGGCGGGCATGCCCGCCCTCTTCCTGCGGGAGCTGGCCCGCCGTGTGGGCGACGAGGCAATCATCTTCGACGAGGCCGTCACGCGCTCGCCGGACGTGAACCGGGCCCTGCCCGGCCGCAAGCCCGGGCACCACTTCCAGTCCCGGGGCGGCTCGCTCGGGGTGGGGATCCCCGGGGCGCTGGGGCTCAAGCTCGCCCACCCGGAGAAGACGGTCATCGGCTTCACCGGGGATGGCGCGAGCATGTACACCTTCCAGGCGCTCTGGACGGCGGTGCGACACGGCATCGGCGCCAAGTTCGTGGTGTGCAACAACGGGGGCTACCGGCTGCTCGACGCCAACATCCTGGAGTACTGGAAGGAGCGCGGCATCCCCGAGCACCCGTTCCCCAGCTCCTTCGACCTGTCCTCGCCGCCGCTGCAGTTCGTGGAGCTCTCCCGCGCCCTGGGGGTGCCCGCAGCGCGCGTGAGCACGGTGGAGGAGATAGGCCCCGCGCTCGACCAAGCCCTGGGGACACCCGGGCCGTTCCTCATCGACTGGGTGCTCCCCCGTCAGTGATGCGGTGCCCACCTGGGGGGGATGCCCCCCCAGGTGGTTCGTCCATGAGGCGTTGCCGCAGTGCCTCGCGCACGCCCGCCGCGAATCAGCGGCCGCTCACCGGTCCCACCCGCTGGAAGACGACGAGTCCTCGCGCGGGGAGGACGACCCGCAGCGAATCTCCTCGCGGTGAGAGCGTCGCTCCGAGGTTGCCGAGGTTGCGCCCCCCGTACCGCTCGGCGTCGCTGTTGAAGACTTCCTTCCAGGCGCCCGAGCCGAGCCGGGGATTCACGAGCTCATAGCCCTGGGAGAAGGGGCTGTCGTTGAGGCTCGCGACCACCAGGAACTCCTCCGAGCCACTCCATCGCCGGAAGGCCAGGACCCGGTTGACGTCATGCACGGCAATGACTTCCAGCTCGCGAGACCGCAATCCCTCCCAGGACAGGCGCAGGCGGATGAGCTCCTGGTAGTAACGGAAGAGGTGCTGGCCCCTTCCCGCCCTCAGGCCCAGGAGGTCCTCGCGGTGTTCGACGAAGGTGTCGTACCGATAGTCCCTGGCGGCCCCCACCTCCTCGCCCATGAGGAACATCGGGGTGCCCGCCGAGAGCAGGGAGAGACCGGCGACCGTCCGGCAGCGTGCCTCGGCGACCTGCAGCAATTCGCCCCGTGGCTCCGTGTCGTTGGCGGCGGTGACGAGGGTGCGCCGCGTGCTCTGTCCATTGCCAGCCTCATCATGGGACTCGTGGTAGACGACCTTCTTCTGCCCCGTCCGGGCGAGCACGCCGGCGAAGACGCCCATTGCCAGCGGCTGGCCCTCGCCCCTGCCCGCGGTCCAGAGTAGCCGGGCGGACTCCACGCCCCTCCCCGTGTCACCGATGAGGTGGTGGTAGAAGTCGGAGTACCAGGCCGCGTCGAAGCCGAGGCCCTCCTCCGCCACGGGCGTGGTCACCGCATCCCAGCCGGAGTGGTCCTCCGCGATGAGCATCACCCCCGGCCGGATGAGCCGCAGGGTGCGGCACCACTCCCGGAGGAACCGGGCTCCGGAGATGTTGGCCCGCGAGGCCTCCCTCCCATCGGCGTGGAGCACGTTGTAGCTGTGGATGCACGTGGTCTGGTCCACACGGAACCCGTCGATGTGGAACTCCTCCATCAACGCGACCGCGCTGCTGATGAACAGCGCGCGCACCTGCTCTTCGTGGAAACGGGGCGCGTACCCGGTCGACTGGTTGTCGATGTACCCGCCGTGCCCTGGCACCGCCGTCGCACCGGGGAGGGACGCCGCGCGCTCATAGGCTGGATAGTCGTGGGGCTGCCCCTCGTACCAGAAGTAGAGGTTCTCCGGGTGCGCATTGGAGTCATACATCCACTCGGCCCGCTCGGAGTCGGGATGGTAGTGATTGTAGACGACATCCATGATGACGGCGATGCCGCGACGGTGGCACTCCCGGACGAAGTGCTTGAGCTGGTCGCGGCCTCCGCCCCGGCGCGCGATGGAGAAGTAATGCGTGGTGGCATAGCCCCAGTTGGGTAGCCCACCAAACTCGGACATGGGCAGCAACTCGACGGCGTTGACCCCCAGGTCCTCGAGGTGGTCGAGCAGTGCCACCGCATCCTCCAGCGTGCCCGGCCTGTCCTTCCCGAAACCCAGCGCTCCGATGTGGAGCTCATAGATGACCAGGTCCTCCACGCGGCCAGGCACGGGCCTGTCCGCTCGGAACTCGTCACGCCAGAACTCCTCCACTGGCAGGAACTCCCTCTCGGGCCAGCTCGGCTCGGAGAAGTGCTTCGTCACCTGCTCTGGGTCCACCACCACGGAGCAGCTCACGGTGGCGTTCACCTCCGTCCGGCCGCCCTCATACGGCCCGCCCTGGGGATTGGCGGTGCCCTCTCCAAGCTGGCAGCGCGAGTAGAGGTCCGTCCTGTAGGCAACCTGCCCGTCCGCCTTGGTGATTCTGAACATGTAGGGCTGGAACCGGAGCTCCTCGAACTCCACGGCACCGGCGCCTTCGGGTTCCGTCTCCCAGAGGCCCCCTTCCCTGCGCACCATGGGAAGCACGGGGAGCAAGGGCGAGAGGCCCGTGCCGTCGTCCGCGATGAAGCCGCGGTCCTGGGTTCCGAACACCACCTCGACCTGCCGAGCATGGGGAGCCCAGACGGCGAAGCGCGCCCGGGGGCGGGCCACCCCTGGGGGAAAGTGCTGCTGCGCTCCGAACCGGCGCCCTTGCGACAGGAAGTAGCGCTCGCACGAGGGCTCCGCGCCGAGCACGAAGCCGCGCACCCGCTCATACGAGCCCGGGTCATTGCTCTCGGTGGGAATGGCCCACTGCGACGGGCCCGAGGGGCCGTCCACGATGACGCCCCATTTGAACCGCGTCCCCACCTGGGAGTCATCGAAGGAAACGGTCGCCCGGAAACACGGGCACCCGTCCTCCGCCGTGGCCGGGACCATGGAGATGACCGACCACGTGTCGGAGGCACGTCCCTGGGAGTCCCAGCTTCCGGTGAGCCGTGCGTTGCGGAAGACGTCTTGTTTCAACCCCGTGCGGTACTCGAATTGGACGGGAATGGGCATACGGGTTTCCTTTGGGGAAAGAGGAGTGGCAGGGCTCAGAGCGCCGTGGCCCCCGGATGTGACGGAGGTCCCCCGGCTGCCTGGCCCGTCACAGCGCCCTTCCCCTGGCTCCATGGAGGGCCCGGGAGGTGCCACAGGTGCATCCACGTCTCGCAGCCCCACCCCAGTCCCACGACAAGGCGCCCTCAGGCCCCACGCTCCCCGCCACTGACACGGCACATCAGGAGCGCAGGGCCACGTGGTCGGAGCTGTTCTGCGACCTGGCGTATGTCGTTGCAGTCGCCCAGCTCGCGCATGGGCTGAAGCAGGCCCCGACGGCCGCGGGCGTCGCCGCGTTCGCCGTCCTCTTCGTGCCGGTCTGGTGGTCCTGGATTGGCATCACCTTCTACGCGGACCGCTTCGACTCGGACAACGTCGTCGACCGCCTGCTGCTCGCCCTGCACATGCTCGTCGTGGCGGCCCTGGCCGTACAGCTTCACGAGGGCACCGGCGTCAATGCCCCCGGCTTCGCGCTGGTCTACGGCGTGCTGCGGCTGCTGCTCATCCTCCAGTACGCGCGTGTCCACTGGCGCCTCCCCGCCGCCCGGCCGCTGGCACGCAGGTACATGGCGGGCTTCTCGCTCGCGGTGCTGCCGTGGCTGGCGTCAATCTTCGTCGCGCCCCCGCTCCGCTTCGCCCTCTGGGCGGCCGGCCTCATGATCGACCTGGTCACCCCCCTCACCGCGCGCTCTCAGCAGGCGGCCCTTCCGCTGAGCCCATCCCATCTGCCCGAGCGCTTCGGCCTGTTCACCATCATCGTGTTGGGCGAGTCGCTCGTCGCGGTGGTGGGCGGCGTGGCCGAGCAGCACCAGTCCCCCGCCTCCGTGCTGACAGCGGTCCTGGCCTTCTGCTTCGCCTTCGGAATCTGGTGGCTCTACTTCGACAATGTGAGCCACGCCATCGTCCACCGGACGCGGTTCTCCGGACAGACCTGGGTGTACATGCATCTCATCTTGATGATGGGCCTGACGGCGAGCGGGGCGGGCGCCGAGCGGCTCATCAACTCCCCTCCCGGTGAACCCGTCGCTGACTCCGCGCGGTGGCTCTTCTGTGCCGCCACGGCGAGCTGCTTTGTCTCGCTCGGTGCCATCCTGCTCGCCACGGCCCCGTTGGCACCCCAGCGGCCACGGCGGCAACCCCGGCCAACGCTGCTGTCGGCGTCGGCGGGCGTGATGCTTCTCATCGCCGCACAGGGCGCTCGACTGCGGCCATTCCTGATGACTGGGAGCGCGGGCCTGCTCACCGCCCTCGTGCTCCTCGCCATGCGTGCACTGCCCCGGCCGACGCCAAAACGAGAGCCCGACTGAGGGCCCTCACACAAGACCCGGGCAGCAGCTCGCCGCGCGTCTACGAGCCCGTCTCCTCGAGCGCGAGCAATCCCTCCGCGATGGCCAGGCTGCGCAAGCGGGTCTTGATCCGCTGGAACTGCTGGCGCATCGCCGTCGCCTTGCGGGTCCGCATCTCGCAGGTCATCGACTCGCCGGGCTCAGACATCATCTGGACCACCTCCGGCCACGGCAGCCGCTGCTCCACCCGGAGAACCAACAACCGCTGCTCCTGGGGGTCCAACCGCTCCCGCAGGCTCCGGAAACGGTCCTTCATCGTGGTGCGCAGCCACGGGTTCGTCGAGGAATGCCGGGCCACGGGCCGCTCGGGGAGCGCGGAGAGGCTGACGTGCTTGTGCCGGACGGCGGGCGCGTTCACCACCTTGTAGCAGCAGTTGCGCGCCATGCGGTTGGCCCAGGTGCGGAAGGAGCTCTCCCACCGGAAATCCGGCAGCCCTTTCAGGAGGCACTCACAAAAGAGGCTGAAGGCATCCTGGACGCGCCCCTCGTCGCGGAGGATGGCGGCCATCAGTCGGCGAAATTCCGGCCCATAGCCACGCAGCGCATGCTCGACCGCCCGGTTCATCTCTCCGCGCTTGCAGAGGTCCTGGATCTCACTCTCCCATTGGTCTCTTTCTTCCACTCGCACGGGACTTCCCTTTCGCTCGAGAAACACTCCATCAGGAGGGAGTGGTGCCGGTGTCGCTGTGACGGCATCCCGGCGTCGGAGGTGAGCCCACCGTCAGCGCCAATCACAGTACGAGAGGCCAGGGTCTTTCTATTGAAGGGACGCAGCGCGGTTCGCGCTGTCACCTCGCGAAAAGGGATAACAACACCATGAGCACCATCCTCCTTGTTGATGATGAAGTCGAAGTCCTCGATGTCTATTCCGAAATCCTGGAGATGATGGGCCACGAGGTCATTCGCGCGCATGACGGAGCGCAGGCGCTGGAGTTGGCCCGGCAGCGGCGCCCGGACCTCGTGGTCACAGACTGGATGATGCCGCGCATGAACGGCGTCGAGCTGTGTGGCGCGCTCACCGGGGCGCGGGAATTCCAGGGCCTCCCCATCATCATGCAGAGTGCCTCCGGCAATCCCCATATCGCTGGCGTCCTGGCCTTCCTCCCCAAGTCCGGGGAGCTGGAGCAGTTCGAGAAGGTGGTGACGCGGACGCTGGCCGCCGCGGCGCCTCGGGCCGCATGTTGCGAGGCCGAGGGAACCCAGGCGAGCCTGCACCCAAGATGCCGGGCCTGCGAGCGCTTCAAGAGTCGAAGTAGCACGCCACAATTCCGCACATGGCCCAGGAGCCGCTTTCGGCGGATGGGATCACTCCACCCGCTTGATGAAAACCTGAGCCCTGTGGACACACGGCCCAGACGCATCTGGCCGTAGCTGCGCGGCTTCGCGGCCACGAATGCGCGCGCCTCCTCCGGCCCCGGCTCCGCACCTGATTGAGGGAACATCATACCTTGCGTCGACTGGCCGGCAGACCGGTCCATCGCAACTCGGCGGCCTACTCACGTTCATGCGCCCCCAGGCTGTAGACTCCCTCAGACAAAGCGGGGGATGTCATGGCCACGGTGTTCATCAGCAGCACGGGGCTCGACTTGGCGGACTATCGAGCTGCGGTCATCGAGGTCTGCAATCGCGCGGGCCTCGTCCCCATCGCCATGGAGTTCTTCGAGTCCATGGGGGCCGGCGCGACCGAGGGCAGCAATCTGAAGCTGGATGAAGCCGACGTGTACCTCGGCATTTTCGCCCATCGCTACGGCTACATCGAAGCTGGGGAGAAATCCATCACCGAGGAGGAGTTCGACCACGCGAAGGCGCGCGGCCTGGAGCGGCTCTGCTTTCTGGTCAAGCCGACCTATGCTTGGACTCCGGACGCCATCGATTACGAACATCATGAGAAGCTGGAGCGCTTCAAGAGACGGATCCGGACCTCTGCCATCTGCAATGAATTCACGACGGTAGATGATCTGCGGGCCAAGGTGCTCCAATCACTGTATAGCTGGCTCCAGCGCCATCCCGGCGGAACTCCAGCGCAACCGCCCGCCACCGGGCCAGTTCCCTCGGTGCCGCCCGCTCCACCGCTGTTCATCGGACGAGAGACCGAGATACGGGAACTCCGGGAGCGCGCCTATGCAGCCTCCCGCGGAGGGCAGCACACAACCATCGTTCGTGGCTGGCCTGGAGTCGGAAAGACGACCCTGCTCAACGCCCTCGCGCATGACCCCGAGATGCTAAAGCACTTCAAGGACGGCGTCTTCTGGATGACCCTCGGCGAGAACACGACCGCCGAGTCCGGAATGGCGACGCTCTGCCAGCAACTCGGTGCGTGCGAGGAAGCCCGGGCGCTGGCATTGCCGGAACTCGTTCTGCGCGTGCGGTCCGCCCTGGTCGCGAAGCGGGCGCTCCTCATACTGGACGACGCCTGGCGCTCGGATGATGCAGCCGCTTTCAAGCAAGTGGTTGGCCCCGGATGCGCCCTTCTGGTGACCACCCGCTTCGGTGATGTGGCGCGAGAGTTGGCCGACGTGCCGGGAGAGCAGATCTACCGACTGGGCGTCCTGTCGGACGAGAAGGGGCTTGAATTGCTCCGGAGGTTGGCACCCACGGTAGTACTGCAGCACCCGCAACCGTCGCTTGACCTGGTACGCGACCTGGAAGGCCTGCCGCTCGCGCTTCGCGTCGCCGGCCGTCTGTTGGAATCAGAGGCCAATCTCGGAACAGACGTGCTCGCACTGATGCAGGAGTTGCGCGAGAGTCATTGCCTGCTCGATTCCACCGCCCCCGACGACCGCTTCGACCCGCGAACCGGTACAACACCGACCATCCAACTGCTCTTGAAGAGCAGTACCGATCGCCTCGCTCCAGAGATGCGAGAGCGTTTTGCCTTGCTCGGAGTATTCGCGCCCAAGCCAGCGACGTTCGATCGGGAGGCGATGGCACAGATGTGGCAGATAGACGACGCCTTGCCCACCATCCGCCAGTTGGTGGACCGGGGACTGCTCGAGCCGCTCGTGAGCGTAGGGCGGTTCCAGATGCATGCGTTGTTGGTCTTGCACGCGAAATCCCTTCTGGAACCATGACAGAAGCCTCTCTCATCCGGTGGTGACCCATGGCTTCGTTGAATCAGGCCAGGACTCGCCATGCCACGATCTACATCGACAAGATCGGGCGGCTGGCACAGATGTACGAGACTGGAGGCAGAGCCGAAGCGATCACGGAGTTCGAACGGGATTGGGGCCAGCTCAAGGCGGCTCAGACCTGGGCGGCTGATGAAGCTCACGACAAGGCGCTGAGCTTCTTGCTGTTTGTGCGCGCCTTCGCCTTCCTGCAGTTGCGCCGTACGCCACAAGAGCGGCTCCGCTGGCTGGTCGCCGCTGAGGCGTGGGTCGATTCACAGCAAGACGTCGGCAGGAAGGCGGACTTCCTCAACTACCGCGGCAATTATGCGTACGAATCCGGTGATCTGGAGCAGGCCGAGCACTGGTATCGCAATGCGGAGGAGCTCGCACGAGGCCTGGGAGAGCGCAGACTCCTGGCCGGATATACCCAGAACCTGGGCAACGTCTCCCTGCAACGCCGGAACTTCACGGCGGCAATCGACTACTTTGAGCAAGCCCTGCGCCTTTTCCAAGAGCTCAAGGAGCGGAGAGGTGAAGCGACGAGCCTCGGCAGTCTGGGGATCGCATACGCTGACCAGGAGAAGCACGAGAAAGCCACTACCCTCTACGAACGGGCTATCGCAATTCTGGCGGAGATCCAAGATCTGGATGAGCTGGAGACGTTCACTGGCAATCTCGGAAACAGCTACGCGGCCCTCGGGGATCACCCGCGAGCCCTGCTCCATCTGCAGCGGGCCAGGGATCTCGCGGAGCAGCTCGGAAGCCGGTCCCGCCTGGCGGCTCGTATCGGAAACCTGGCAAGTGTGTATTCATCCGTCGGGAATCGGGAGTTGGCGCTGGAGTACGGTCAGCGCGCGCTAGCCCTCGCTCGCGAGCTCGAATCGCCGCCGATGATCGCCACGGCAATTAACAGACTCGCCAAGATCCACGCCGAACGCGACGAAATAGAGGAGGCACTCCGCCACTACGCCGAGGTGGAGAAGCTGTACCGCACCCTCGCGCTACCCATGCAGGCGGAGGAAATGCGCCACAACCAGGAGCTGCTCCGGTTGGGCGCACCTTTTCGGGAACGAATCCAAAGCGGCAACAAGCAGCTCGAAGAGGGTCGTCCCCAAGAGGCCATCCGTGAATTCGGCATGGCCCTCTCCATGGCTCGAGCCCTGAACAGTGCATGGCGAGAGTCACTCGCGCTGGGCAATATTGGCTTTGCCCACATGCAAGCAGGAGAGCATGCAGAAGCCGAGCGCTTCTTGCTGGAGGCGCTCCAGCTTTCCCGCCAGCTCTCCGAACGGAAGGCCCGCGCGCTGCAACTCGGATCGCTCGGGAACCTGAAGCACTTGCAAGGTAACTATTCGAGCGCCACCGATTACTACCTCCAGGCGCTGGAGCTGTACCGGGCCACGGGAAGCCTGGACGAGCAAGGAAAGCTCAGCGCGAACCTTGGCGATATTGCAGAGCGTGAGGGGCGCCGTGACGAGGCCCGGCAACATCTGACGGATGCGCTCCGGTGTTTCAGGGAGGCTGGGCTCATGGCGCAAGCGCGCCAGATCGAGACCAGACTCGATTCACTGGCCTCAATCCAGGGCATGAGTGTCAAGACCGCGAATCAGTTCGGGCTGGACCTGGTGAACGCCGGCCTCTCCCATTTCGCGCAGGATGTGACCGTGGTCCTGTTGGATGGAAGGGTCTTCTCGGGCCGCGCTCGGATATACGCGCTCGGAGACGATTTCCCCATCGTGGGGGTGCTGCTGCCAGATGGATCCAGCTTCAGGCTCGACTTCGACGAGGTGCGCACCATCCGTCTGCGGCTGCGAGACGGCACGGAGAGGACCTACGAAGATTGAGTCCCCTCCAGGCGGCGCTGCCCTGGCGGCGGGCAGCGAAGTCGCCCATTCCCGAGGCAGAGGATACTTCGCACAGCTTCGACTCCGGTGTACGGGCCCGGCCATGCCCAACCGCCGTATTGCGCTTCCCATGAGCTCTATACAGCGACAGGAGTGGCCGATAGGCTGACCTCCATGCGCCCAGCTAGCGACGCATCGAGGCCTCGGGTCTTCATCGGCTCCTCGACCGAAGGACGACCGATCGCCGAGCGTATCGCGACTGCGCTGTCTGCCACGTGCCGCGTCGCGCCCTGGTGGCAAAAGGGGATGTTCCCAAATCGGTTTCCACCCTTGGGGGTGCTCCTTGACGAACTCGGCCAGGTCGAGTTCGCCGTGCTCGTCGCGACACGTGATGACCCTGTTGAGATCCGCGGCACGCGCCAGGTTGCGATGCGCGACAACGTCCTGCTCGAGTTCGGGCTCTTCGCGGGCAGGCTCGGCAAGGAACGAGCGCACCTGCTCCTGCCGCTCGCCGGCGACCGCGACGACCCCTTCCGCGTGCCATCCGACATCCTCGGCGTAGGGTGCTCGCGATACGGCTCGGAGGCGGCACTCGACGATGAAATCGCCCGCGTATCGGGCGAGCTCCTCGCGCGGTTCGCGTCCACGAGCGCCTCCGGCAGCCGCGAGGAAGGGGTGCGTGACTGGGGGCGGCGCCTGCTCCGCTTCGTGGCGTGGGCGCGCGGCGAACTCTCCGCGGTCGACGTTTGGTCGGCCTCTGCCTTCCGGATGCTCGCGGGCAAGGTCCAAGGGGCGTCCGCGTTTCTGTTGGAGGAGGTTGACTGCCTCGGCCTTCGGCCAGAGTTCGATGCGGTCGTGGACAGCCTCGCGAACGCCGCCGAGACGTTCCCGAACGGGCTGCTCGAGGGACACGGCTTCGTCCTCGACCGCGAGCGCTACGACTTCCATTCGTTCCTGCCCATGCCGCACCCGCAAGACGCCGCCCATGTCCATGAGCGGGTCCGCCGCGCGGAGCACGTCTTCTCCGACCGCTGGGAGCGCGCTCTCAGCCAGCACCGCCATGCCGCTGTCGAGTGGTACGAGCCGCGCTTGCAAGTGGTCGATCATCTTCAATACGACAGGTCGTGGTGGCACCGCCCGGGCTGGCATCCTCTGTGGCGTGGAGAACTCGAGCCGCATGACCTGAAGTCCTCGTTCACGTGGTGGCGCCTCGGGTTGCTCGAAGCTCTCGGCGACGTGGCGATGCGCATGGATGGGATCCGTGAGTGGTCGAGAGGAGCTGCCAGGGAGCTTCAGGACCGGTTCACGGCTTTCGAGGCCAGGCTGCACGATCGGCTCTTCGCTTGATCCCCGCGTCCCCAGCACGCCGCACCGCCTGCGTCGCAGGCCCCTGCTGCGCGCGCTCCAAGGTGAGCGCGCGGGGACCAAGCCGGCGTTCAAGCAATGAGGCCCTGCGCCGCAAGCACAACGAGTCCTGACGCCGCCCCGTCCGGGCTAATCGTTCTCGTCAGCGATCCGCATCAACCTCTTCGCCACGTCGAGCAGGACCTTGTCCCGGGCGTTCTGGTCCAAGCCATTCAGCGCCTGGTCTGTGCCATGGACGAACTGAAGATCCCCGAGGCGCAGCGAATGGGGGCCTGTTTCATGATGGGGATATTTGAAGTCGACGTCGAGGAGAGCGGGCCGAAGCAGGAGCGGAATGAGCTGAAGTTGCCCCTGCTCCTTTCTGTGCAGCAGTTGGGGGAGTTCGTGCTCCCGGATGTAGTCGGAGCCCACGAAATCCGGGCTCACCAGGAGGACGGCCGCCTTGGCCTGCTGCAATATATCCTGGATCTGCTCGTGCCATTCCTGGCCCACCTCGATGCGCTGATCCGACCAGGCCAGGAGACCCCGCTGAGCGAGCGGCTTCAGGTGGGTCTTCAGTTGATCCAACCACCGGCTACTCTCGGACCCAGCATTATCCGCATGGGCATAGCAGATGAAGATGGTGCTACCTGTCGGGCGGGTAGCCGCCCGGGTCTTGAGGCGCGGAGCCGCGGAAGGCACGGATGGCTTGGATAATCCCCCCAGATCGCCCAATTTCCCGAAAGCGTCCGCCTGACCCTGCAGGTCTCGTAGGACCTTGAAGATGGAAAGGGCAGCCTCGTAGTGGCCGCGTGCATCATCAGGGTTGTCAGCCTCGACCTCCAGCGCCCCCAGCTTCATGAAGGTCTCCGCCCGTCCCTCAGGGTCCTTCGCTTGCGTGTAGCAGGAAAGAGCCTTCAGGTAGTGCTCGCGCGCCTCGTCGAGGTCTTCTCCTTCGTACTCGCTCTCCAGGTCGCCCAGCTTCAGGAGGGTCTCCGCCTGTCCCTGAAGCGCCTCCTCCTCCTCGAAGAGGGAGAGGGCTTTCTCATAGTGCTCGCGCGCCTCGTCGAGGTCTGCTTCGTCGTACTCCAGCTCCAGATCGCCCAGCTTCAGGAGGGTCTCCGCCTGCTCCTGCAGTTCCTCCTCGTCCTCGAAGGCGGAGAGGGCTCTCTCATAGTACCCGCGCGCCACGTCGAGGCCTGCTTCATCTCCCTCCATCTCCAGATCGCCCAGCTTCAGACGGGCCTGCGCCAGGCCAAGAACGTCATCCTCTTCCTTCAATAGAGACAGGGCGGCCTTGTAGCGCTTACGCGCGCCCTCGATATTGCCGAGACGTGCTTCCAGGTCGCCCATCATCAGGAGGGTGTCCACCTGCCCTTCGGTATCCTCCTCGTCCTCGAAGGCGGAAAGATCGTCAGAGCAGAGCACGAGTGCCTTCTCAAAATGGCGACCCGCCTGATCGGAATTGCCAGCGGCGTCCTCTACGTCACCCAAACTCATGAAAGCATGAGCCGCCTGCGGATCATCTGCCTCTTTCGAGAGGGAGATGGCAATCTTGTAGTGGCGGCGGGCGGCATCGAAGTTGTTGGCGTCGTACTCCAGCTCACCCAATTTCAGGAGGGTGTCGAGCTGGCCCTGGACATCGTGCGTCTGTTCGTGGAGGGCGAGGGCCGTCTCGTAACTGTGACGCACATCATCACGGGCTTTCACCCGCTCGATGTCCCCACGCACGTCCTGGAATTCCCGCACACGGGAGGCATCGCTTGGCGACAAAGGAATTCGCCGTTTCGGGCCAGCTGCAGTCATCGCTTGGATCCCCCCTCCATAGTACTGCTATCACGCCACCAGGGCCGAGAATCCCGCAACTCAAGCGCCATGACAAGCAACCCGCAGCTTCGTCACGCCGACACCCAGGAAAAGCTTCTGGGGCAGCGTTGCTGCTTGAGTGAAGTGGGCCTGGTTCCGCAGAGCGTTCTGGGCTTTCGCCACCAAGTAGCAGCCCGGTACTTCTTTCGTAGTTGGCGGGCGACTCGTAGTCGAGCGCGGAGCGCCGCCGGTGGGGTTGTACCAACCCTCGATGAAGTCGAAGAGAACCCGCCGAAGACGCCGGCCAGCGGAAACGTCGCCGATAGCGGCGGGGTCTGGAGGAGCGTGACCGTGGGCGACCGACGCGGTCCTCGCGCAGGGCCTCTACGAGGGCTATCGCTCCGACTCCGCGCCGGTGGCGCTCAACTACGCGCAGTTATGTTGGCGTCGACCGCGGGACTGCGCCCAGGCAGGAGTGCGGGGGCGCTCCAGCAGGCCCTGCAGGATGAGTTGGGAGAGAAGGGCTGTATCGACTGGAGCCGCGCCTCCGTTGATTCCTTCAGCGCGCCGGAGAAAAAAGGGGGCCTCTCACCGGCCCGAACCCGGCGGACCACGGCAGGCAGGGCTCCAAGCACCATCTGGTGGTAGATGGCCGAGGCCTGCCTCTGGCGCAGTCGTTGACCGCTGCCAACGTCAACGACTGAAAGGAGGCGCTGCCGCTGCTCGATGACATATTTGTGGTCAGGCCCGGACCGGAATGGCTCATGAATGTGATTGGAGCGCTGGCTCGGCGGCCTGCTCATCAAGGAGCAGACCCGCCAGGCCGTGCGGCTCGTGCAGCCCAGCGAGCTACCGGAAGCGCTTCAGGCGTCCATGCCTGAGGTAGAGCCGGTCGAAGACGTGCAGGTGCACCCGGGCCAGGAGCCATCCCACGGCGGCCATCCCCACCCCGATGGCGATGCGCTGCAGCGTGTTCTGCAGCCAGATGAGCCGGACGAAGAACTTGCCCAGGACGGCGCCCACGAGCACCGGCAGCAGCAGCAGGAAGATCCGCTGCACCGTCAGCGTCGGGAAGGGCGTGTTCCAGTAACGCCAGCCGAGCCACAGGAGCCCCGCCGCCAGCAGGCTGAGCAGCACGAACCCCATCACGCGCAGCGCCGGGTAGAGCCTCCAGACCTTGAACGCCGTGTTGCTTCCCACCCCCAGCAAGCTCATCAGCCGGGGGTGTGCGGCCTCAGGAGCATCCAGGAGCTTCATGGGCGGTTCGATCTTCAGGAACTCCCACTCGAGAGCAGGCTCCTTCGAGCGAGGAAGCATCTGCCCCCGGTGCTTCAGCGCGAGCTCCATCATTCGGTAGCCGCTGGTCATCAGCGCGAAGGCCTCCGCATCCGAGAAGGAGTCCAGGTCCGTGCGGATGTCGGCCAGTCGGCGCTGCACGCCCTTGAGGATTCCGTACCGGGTGAACGGGGTGCGGCGCACCGCCGGGCGTGCGCTGCGGGACAGATCATGCGGATCCTGGCAGTCCACCCAGTCGGTCGGGTCCTCATCCAGGTCCTTCTTGAGGTGCACGCTGACGGCGTCCCGCAGCACCCGCGAGCGGCGCCTCGACTCCAGCTCCTTGAACTGCGCCTCCCGAACCCGGGCCATGAGGATGCTGTTGGTGCGCACTGGAACGGCGACCAGTCCTGCCCTCGCGTTCTCCTCCACCGCCATCTGCCCGCTGCCATCGCTGACGAGCTGGACGGAGCATCCCTGGTCGATGAGGCTCTGGACGCCCTGGTTGTCGTGGACTCCTCCGTCCACCAGCCGCACCGTCATGCCGGGGTAGAGCCCTTCGAGCACCAGCGGCTCGAAGAGGCCGGGCACACAGGCCGAGGCTGCCACCGCATGACCCAGGCGCACTTTCTTGTGCCGCACCGGGGCCTGCGTCTCGTAATACATGCGCCGCAGGCGGCGGTTGCCGTCCACCTCGGGGTCGATACACCCGGGCGGCTCTCCCATGTACGAGGCCGTGAACTGCCACACATGCCCGGTGTTCAGCGTGGTGGCATTGAGGATGAGGATGGGGACCTTGTCCTTGCGCCGCCAGTTGTGACGCTTGGGCTCGAAGGTCCCCTCCCCCTTCGGACGGATGAAGAGCCCGCTGATCCACCGGGGCTCCTTCCCCTCCCCGTCCCGCACCCTGGCATACAGCTCCCGCTCGAAGAGCTCTCCCACGCGCGCGGTCCGGGAGTAGCGGGGTTGGAAGATCATCTTCAGGTTCGACAGCAGATCGCCGGCCACCCGGGTCCGGATGTTGCGCTGGACTCCCTCGAGGAAGTCGCTGATGAGCCGCTGGACGAGCTTCACGTAGTCATCGCGGTTGATCTCGGACTCCTCCTTCGTCTGCAGGAGGTTTCGGAGCTCCAGGTAGTAGTGGGCGCCAACGATGGAGCCTCCGGAGACACACGACAGGACCTCGACGTGCCGGAGGATGTCCAGCTCGGCAAGCCTGGCGAGCACGCCCAGGTGGTAGAGAGAAGCTCGGAACCCGCCTCCCGAGAGCGCCAGGCCCACCTTGCCGATGAAGGCCGTCCGCGCGGCCGCGGCATGGGAGCCGAGGAAGCTCTGCAGTGCCACCCAGGCCGGCTGCTGCTCCGCACCCTCTTCCAGGGGATTGACACCATGCAGGCGCGCGAGCGTCGCGAGCTGGCGGGCCGTGGTCTCGTACTCCCACTCCGGCACGTTCGGGATGGCGCGGGCCCTGAGCAGCCACGGCTCGGCCTCCTGATAGTGCCGGTTGCCGAAATAGGCCTGGGCCACTGTCACCAGGAACCAGTAGTCCTTGGCCAGGGGGCTGCCCTTCTCATCCTGGGCGCACCGGGGGAGGTCCTCGATGAGCCTCTGGCGGATCTCCTGCGCCAAGGCCCGCTGCTGGGTGCCCTGGGACAGCTCCGGTCGCAGGAGCCCGGCCGGGGGAACCACCTCCGTGTCGGCGAGAAGGTCGAGCAGGAAGGCGGCGTTGATGCTCGTGTAGCCCTGCTTCGCGATGGGATTCAGCTGGTAGCCGCGCAGGTAATAGTGGACCGAGTGCGCGAGGTACTCCGTGCGGCCATCCACCTCCCACTTGCGTCTGTAGATGGCACCGGCCAGGCCCAGCGACTCCTGGTCCTGGGTCTCCTTCAGGTTGTCGCCCTCCCGGAGGATTTCGAGAGCCCAGTCGAGCTTCTCGTCGGGGATGAGGTCGGGGTCCTTGTAGGTGCAGAGGGCGTGCTCCTGGGCGAGCTCGCGCCTCAGGTCCGCATCCTGCTGGGCCTCACGCTGCTGGCGTGCCAGCGCGAGGAGGCGCTGGGCAAGCCTGAACTCATCCTTCTTCTTGTGGTGGCGAGCCAGCTCGAGCATCTCCGTCGCGCTGGCTTGCTCGCCACGGAGGATGGCCTCGGTTCTCGCGGTCTGCTCTCCACTCATGAATCCCCCCTGCTGCGGAAGCCAGACACTCTACCGCACGGAATCAGGCCCGCGCACCCGTGTGGCTGGGGCGCCGGCTCGGCGTGTCTCCGTGCACCGGAGGTACGGCACGGCCGAGCAGGCGTGGCCTCGGACACGGCGCGCCCGTGCGCACCTTCCCGGGTGCAACCGCGGCACGGTCACGATGGCCGCCCACCACAGGAGTCCGTCATGAAGACTCGCACCCTTGGAAGGAATGGGCCGGAGGTGTCCGCCATCGGCTTCGGCGCGATGGTGCTCTCTCCCGGCATCTACAGCCCCGTCAATGACGAGGCGTCCATCGAGACGATCCACCAGTTGCTCGACCTGGGCATCAACTTCATCGACACGGCGAACATCTACGGCAACGGCCACAACGAGCGCCTCGTGGGCCGCGCCATCCGAGATCGCCGCGGCCGCGTGGTGCTCGCCACGAAGTTCGGCGCCAACATCCATGAGGACGGCTCACACGTGCGTGGATTGGGACGCCGCGACGCCGTGAGGAAAGCCATCGACGGCAGCCTGCAGCGGCTGGGACTGGACTTCGTGGACCTCTACTACCTGCACCGGGTGGACCCCACGACGTCCATCGAGGAGACCGTGGGCGCCATGGCTGACCTGGTGCATGAAGGCAAGGTGCGCTATCTGGGGCTGTCCGAGGTCTCCCCCGCGCTCCTGCGCCGCGCACAGGCCGTGCACCCCATCACCGCCGTGCAGTCGGAGTACTCGCTGTTCTCCCGCGAGCCCGAGGCCGAGCTGTTCCCCACCTGCCGCGAGCTGGGCGTGGGCTTCGTCCCCTACAGCCCGCTGGGCCGGGGGCTCCTCACCGGCCACATCCGCCGCCCCGAGGACCTCAAGCCGGACGACTGGCGCCACACCGTGCCGCGCTTCCAGGGCGACAACCTGAGGCGCAACCTCCAGGTTGTCGACGCCCTGGAGGCCATCGCGAAGCGGAAGGGCCTCACGCTGTCGCAGCTCGCACTCGCATGGATCCTCCGTCAGGGGGACGACCTGGTCCCCATTCCCGGCAGCCGACACGCGAAGAACATGGAGCAGAACGCGCGTGCCGCGGACGTGGTGCTGGACGCGAAGGACCTGGAGGAGATCAACCGCGCGGCTCGCGGCGTGGCGGGTGAGCGCGGCAACGAGCTCTACATGGAGACCATCCGCAGCGGGCAGCAGCAACCCGCGCAGCCGAACGCCTGAGCGCCGAAAACAGAAAGGGCCCCGGCGTTTGCACCGGGGCCCTCTCCGATGAGCCGGTGGGACTGTTGAGGGGCGCATCCGGGCGAAGGCTCAGGTGGATGCTCGTGCTCGTGTCACTCGCGCGTCCCGTGCCCATGCATTGGGCACGGTCATGAATCCTCCTCCCCTGCCCCCGAACCTCGAGTCGCGCCGCTCCCAGGTGTTCCCCGTCCTGGACGCCCGGGACCGCGAGCGCATGCAGCGCTTCGGTGAGGTCCGGCACTTCCGTGATGGAGAGTGCCTCGTCGCAGCCGGGCAGCCGAGCCCCGGGATGCTCGTGCTCGCCCAGGGCCGCGTGGCCCTCTCCCGCCGCGATGGCCTGGGGCACTCGATTCCCATCGTGGAGGAGGGCCCGGGACAGTTCCTCGGTGAGGTGGCCCAGCTCTCCGGACGCCCCGCGCTCGTCGACGCTCACGCGGTGGGCGAGGTGGAGGCGCTGGTCATCCCCCCGCACGGGCTGCGTGCGCTGCTCGTGGCGGAGGCGGACCTCGGTGAGCGCATCATGCGCGCCCTCATCCTGCGCCGCGTGGGCCTGATCGAGACAGGTGCCGGTGGGCCCGTCCTGGTGGGCCCCGCCGAGGGCGCGGGCAGGGTTCGCCTGGAGGGCTTCCTCTCGCGCAATGGCCACCCGTACCTCGCGCTGGACCCGGCGCAGGGCGGCGAGGCGGCCTCGCTGCTCGAGCGCTACTCGCCACGCGCGGAGGAGTTCCCGCTCGTGGTGTGCCCCGATGGCTCGGTCCTGAAGAACCCCTCGGAGAGCACCATCGCCCGAGCACTTGGCCTGCTCCCGGAGGGGGCCTTCGAGACGCTCTATGACGTCACCGTGGTGGGGGCGGGTCCCGCGGGGCTCGCCACCGCCGTGTACGCGGCCTCCGAGGGGCTGCGGGTGCTCGTCCTGGATCAGCGGGCCTTCGGGGGGCAGGCGGGCGCGAGCTCGCGCATCGAGAACTATCTGGGCTTCCCCACCGGCATCACCGGCCAGGCCCTCACCGCCCGCGCCTATGTGCAAGCGCAGAAGTTCGGCGTGGAGATAGCCATCCCGGCGGAGGCCGCCGCCCTGCGCTGCGCGGCCTCCGGCGCACCGCTCACGCTCGAGCTGACCGACGGGCGGAAGGTGCGCACGAGGACCGTGGTGGTGGCCAGTGGCGCACGCTACCGCCGTCCCGCGCTCGCGAACCTCGCCCAGTTCGAGGGCCGTGGGGTCTTCTATTGGGCCAGCCCCATCGAGGCGCGCATGTGCGACGGCGAGGAGGTCGTGCTCGTCGGCGGTGGCAACTCCGCGGGCCAGGCGGCCGTGTTCCTCGCGGACCACGCGCGTCGGGTCCGCGTGCTCGTGCGCGGCCGGGTGCTCGCCGCGAGCATGTCCAGCTACCTCGTCGAGCGCCTGGCCGCGTCCCCTCGCATCGAGCTGATGATGGAGACGGAGGTGGTGGGGCTGGCGGGCTCGGACGAGCGCGGCCTGCAGCGCGTGCGCTGGCGGCACCGGCCCAGCAGGAGGGAGGAGGAGCACGACGTGCGCCACCTCTTCCTCTTCATCGGGGCGGACCCGGCCACGGAGTGGCTCGCGGGCTGCGGTGTGGCGCTGGACGCGAAGGGATTCGTGCGCACGGGCGCGGCGCTCGGCGAGGAGCCGCTCCAGGCGAAAACCTGGGAGGCCACCGGGCGGGCTCCGTTCGCGTTCGAGACGAGCCTGCCCGGCGTGTTCGCCATCGGCGACGTGCGCTCGGACTCCGTCAAACGAGTTGGCGCGGCCATTGGCGAGGGCGCGGCCGTGGTCGCGCAGCTGCATGCCTACCTGGCCTCCGCCGCCGCGTCTGAATCCCGGCGCGCCAGCACACGCGGGCCGTCCGAGACGGTGCACCCTGAATGGTCGGGTGCGGCCCGCGACTGTTGACGCAGGGGATTGCGCCGTTCGAGCCGCGGGACACGCCGGGGAACGGGCCTGTGCCATCCTGGTGTCCCGGGAAGCGTCCCGGGCCACGAGCCCACCGTCCATGCCCGCCACCTCCGCCCCCGCCCTCCAGACCTCTCTTCGCGCTCCGAAGCCGCGCTTGCGAGATGCCGCCAACCTGCTGGCCTCGCTCGCTCCGGGCGTGCTGTTCGGCGTGGCGCTGGTGGCGCTGTCCCGGACGCCGCGCTTCGCGTGGCTCGCCCTGCCGTCCCTGTACCCGTGGGAGCTGTGGGTGGTGGCGATGGCCGGGACGACCGCGACGGTGGCCGGCGTGGCGGACTGGGTCTATCACCGCGCGGCCGGGCTCCGTGTGGGGCCCAACGAGCACAAGGCGGAGCTGCTCGCGCTGGCAGGCGGTGGGCTGCCGCTGTTCCTGCTGATGTGCGCCGCTTCGGTGTCTCCTCGCCCACACGTCTTCCTGCTGCCCGTCCTCGCCGTCCTGATGGGGACGATGGTCCTCATCTGCTACGACGAGTTCGTCTTCCACCGGCGGCGGTGCGGGCGGTTCGAGAATCTGCTGCACCGCACCCTGCTGGGAGGCCACGGGCTCGCGTTCCTCGCCTGGGCGCACTTCTGCTTCGTCCGTGAGCGGCTCCATGGCGGCTGAGGTCCTCACCCGCGTCCTTCCGTCTCCGGTGCGGCGGGCCCGCGCGCTCCTGATGCGCGCGGCGGCGCTGTATGACGCTCCCGGTTCGCCGCTGGCGCGTGAGGCCCGGAGCGTCTGGCCTGGGGGCTTTCGCGGGGGCGCCGCCTGGATGGCCGGGGCCATGGCCCATGTACGCGGCCAGCCCGTGCGGGCCGTGCTGCCCGGCGCGCAGACCCTGGGGCTCCTCAAGTATGCCTTCGCGCTCCTGGCTGCCGTGGGTGCATGGGGCATGGCCGTCTTCCTGGGGCTGCCACACGCGGTGGGCCTGCTGCTCGCGGTGCCCGCGTTCTATGCCGTCGAGGTCCAGGGGCTGTTCCTCTTCCCCCTGGCGCTGGATGGCGCCGCGCACCCCTGGCGGAGCGCGCGCGCGCTGCTGCGCGAGGCGGGAGGCACGGCGGGCGCCATGGGGACGGTGCTGGTCCTCGCGGCGGTGATGGTGTTCGGCGGGCTGGCGGGACGCGGGCTGGTGCGGTGCTGGTGCCTGGGATGCCTCGCCGTGGTGCTCTGGTACGAGGAGTTGAAGGCGTGAAGCGGGGCGGGACGCTCGCCGAGCTGTGGAGCCATGGACTGGGGCTCGCGATTGAGTCCGTGCGCGTCAACACGGTGCGCCTGGAGACGCGGCGGGACGTCGCGGTCTGGGTCAAGCGACGGCGGCCCGGCATGGGTGCGGTGATTGCCGCCGGCAATGTCTTCCTCCGTCTGTCGCGCAGCCGCATCCGCATGTTCGTCTCGTGCTCGCGCTGGCGGGACTGGGAGCTGGGCTCCTTCCGGCTGCTGCACGCGGGCCGCATGGCGGAGCGCTGGAAGGGGTGTGGCGTGGCGCTGGAGGCGCTCCCCGGAGAGCGCCTGGACCTGTTGCTGGCACGCGGGCAGCTCACCCCGCCCATGGTGGAGGCCGCGGCCCACGAACTGCGCCGGGCGCATGGCCTGACGTTCCCCGGCTCGTCCCGGCCGTGGTCGCACGGAGACGCGCACCTGAAGAACATCCTCTACGACGCGGGCGGGCAGCGCGCGTGGCTCATCGACTTCGAGACACCGCACGAGGCGAGGCTGCCCGCCGGGGAGCGCCACGCGGATGACCTGTTCGTCTTCCTGCTCGACCTCGTGGGACGCGCGCCCGAGGGCCCGGCTGAGGGGCTCGCGGCGGCGTTCCTCCGGGCGTACGCACGCGAAGACGTCCTGCGGGCCCTGCTCGCGCGACTCCAGCCACCTCGGGGACTGGAGCGGGCCCTCTGGAAGAGCCGCTCCCAGCAGCTCCCGGAGGCACGGCTCCTGCGCTGGCTGGAGCACCTCCGGAACGAGGTGCTCGGCCTGACACGCCCATGACCTGTCATTGACGTGGGGCCGGGCTGGCAAGCCTCCGCCGCACGTCGGGCGCCCCGAGCCTCCGTGCCCCGTCAGTCGGTCGCGCCACCCAGGATGGGACCCGCCTGGGGGATGCAGATGTCGCCAGGCGGGCGCTCGACGTCCGTCTTCTCCCACCAGAGGATATAGAGCGCACTGTAGCTCCCCGGCCCTGGCACGTTTGCGCGTACGCGCAGCACTGGCGGCTCGCACGAGACTTCCTCCGAGTGGGTGGCGTTCGTGGACGTGAACCGCGGATCCACCACCACCTGGAACCTGAGGGCGTACGTCGGGCCGGGGGGCGGCTCCGGATGGCGGATGTGGGAGTCGATGCTCGGCTGGAGCGGGCTGCAGGCCGACATCCCCACGGCGTGCTTCCGCAGGCTGGGTGGGTCCACGCGCCGCACGGCGTCCACCGGGTGGATCTCCAGCCAGCCCCCGTGGCCCTTGAAGCGGTCCTCGAAGCACCTGCGAATCCTGTCGGCCGGCAGCACGGGCGCCACGGGCGCGTGGGCGGTGTCCTCCCATAGCGTCCCGCTGACGATGACGTAGTCGCCTGCGGCGAGGTCGCGCTGAGACGGAGGTGCCACGCCCCGTATCGGGCTGAACGGCCAGGCGTTGCCCGGGTAGCTTGAGGACTCGGGGTCGTCGAGCCAGCTGAGCGGCCTCGGCCCGCGCGCGGACGGCCAGGTGTGCCAGGCGTTGAGCTCGACGGCGAAGTCGCCGTTGCCCGGCAGTGTGAACGCCGACGCCGTCGGCAGGCGCGTCTCCTGCAAGGGGTCCGGTGAGAGCAGGGGGATGCGGGTGGTGGTGGCGCGGTCCACCGGGCTGACGTTCCCGGGGAGCAGCGCACTGCGCAGGGGCTCCACCAGGACGGTGGGGCCTTCGCTCTCCGAGGCCGCGCCGTAGTTGCGCTCGATGAAGTCGGGGTCGAGGTGGATGTCGAAGTGCCAGTCTTCACTGGCCTGCTTCGGGGCGAAGCTGCCGTTGTTGCGATACGGGCGGACGGTGAGCCACCCCCCGAGCGTCACGCCGCGCGCGACGATGGCGGTCTCCATCCGGTCCTCCCACTTCGTGTTCTCCGTGTTGCCGACGAAGACGGCGCTCGGGGCCGGGGTGGCCTGCTCGTAGAAGGGGTCTGCCCCCTTCACCCGCAGCCTCACCTCCGTCGTGGGCTGCGTCGCGTCACCCACCACGTCGTACGCGAAGGTCACCTGGAACGACTTCACGGCCGGCGCGCGGACGGCCGCGGGCAGCATCACGGCGATGTCCCAGAAGAAGTTCCGGCTTCCGGAGCGCAGGACCCGTGCCACCGGCTCCTGCCAGCCCGACTCGTCCGTGGCGGACGGGGTCCGGCGTGGGAGCTCCACACCGTCGATGAGCACCTTCACGTTGACGTCGCCCTGCAACCGGAAGTGCAGGAGCCCGCCGTCGCCGAGCACGGTGTACGCGGCGTCGGGGCCCTGCGGCACGTTGCGCAGGCCGGCATTCACCTGCGCCACCGTCTCGAGGATCGGCGCGCGGTACGTCACCGGGGTGGATCCGGGGAGCGTCTTGCAGCCGGCGACGAGGGCCAGCACCGCGAGGAGCGCTGCGTTCAGGGCGAGGGACTGCACGCGGCTGCACCCTCCGGCCACGGCGAACAGCTCATGCGGCGCAACCGCGTCGCGGAACTTCATGCAGCTCGCTTCGGACATCCTGTAGCCCCCTCGTGTTGGTGCGAAGAGGCACCATAGGGTCACGGCCACTGGCGGCACCAGGGAGGAGGGCGGCGTGGAGCATACGGACGGCGTCGGGTCGTGCGTGAAAACGCGTGCCACGTCCGGAATGCCCTGTTACCCCTCGGGTTCACGCCGCCGTCCCGTCCCCTGGAGTGCACATGCGCAGCAGGTCCCTGGCCCTGGTCGTGTCCCTTGCCCTCGCCTCGCCCGCGGCGGCGCTGGCGCAGTCCACACCCCGCGCGAAGGGCCAGGTACAGGCGAAGCCGCAGCAGCTGCCCGCGTGGGTGCAGCGAAGCAACGTCCACACGAAGTACGTGCTGGACGCGCTGTCGAAGTTCGACCCCGAGGACTCGGCCAGGGCGGGCGTGGAGGGACTGGACGAGGCCATCCTGGACCGCACCCCCGGCTACCGCGACCGCATGCGCCAGGCGAGGGAGGCCGTGCTGGCGGAGCTGCGCACCCGGCTCGCCGCGGAGCAGGACCTCAAGGTGCGCCAGGACCTGCAGATCCTCATCGAGGCGCAGGAGCGCGCGCTGAAGGCCGCCGCGCTCGAGCAGCAGTACTTCGTGCCCTACGCGAGCGTGGCGCAGGTGGTGTTCAACGGCGTGCGCCTGCTGCTGGATGAGCAGGTGGCCCCGCAGCGGCGTCAGGCGGCGCTGGTGCGCCTGCGCAGATACGCGGGGCTGGAGAAGGGCTACGCGCCCATCGCCGAGCTGGCCCTGGCGGACACGCGCGCGCACCTGGCGAAGCCCGGGCTGCTCCTTCCCATGAAGGCCGAGCTGGAGCGCCACCTCGAGAACAACGCCTTCCTGCTCGACGGGCTCGCCCCGCTCTTCCAGAAGTACGGCCTCCAGGGCTACGAGGAGCCGCTCGCCGCGCTGAAGAAGCAGCTGCTGGACTACGACACCTTCGTGCGCACGGAGCTGCTGCCGCGCGCGCGCACGGACTTCCAGCTGCCGCCGGAGGTCTATGCGCACAACCTGGTGGAGCTGGGCGTGGACGTGCCGCCCGCCGAACTGGCAGCGATGGCGCGCAAGGCCTTCGGCGAGCTGCAGGCGCAGATGCAGCAGGTGGCCGCGCAGGTGGCCAGGGCGCGCGGCTGGAAGGATGCCGACTACCGCGCCGTCATCCGCGAGCTGAAGAAGGAGCAGCTGGTGGGCGAGGCCATCCTCCCCCACTACCAGTCAAGGCTGAAGCAGCTGGAGGCCATCATCCGCCGTGAGCGCCTGCTCACCCTGCCCAGACGCCCCGCGCGCATCCGGCTCGCCAGCGAGGCGGAGAGCGCCCGGTCCTCGGGGCCGTACATGGTCCCTCCCCGGCTGCTGGGCAACACGGGTGAGCAGGGCGAGTTCGTGCTCCCGCTCAACCTGCCGTCCACTGCGCCCGGCGGGGCGAAGAAGCTCGACGACTTCACCTTCGCCGCCGCGAGCTGGACGCTCACCGCGCACGAGTCGCGCCCCGGCCACGAGCTGCAGTTCGCGCGCATGCTGGAGGCCGGCGTGTCCAACGCCCGCGCCATCTTCGCCTTCAACAGCACCAACGCGGAGGGCTGGGGGCTGTACGCCGAGCGCATCACCCTGCCCTTCCTCCCGCCGGAGGGGAAGCTCATCAGCCTGCAGCACCGGCTGATGCGCGCTGCGCGCGCCTTCTGCGACCCGGAGCTGCAGCTGGGCCGCACCACGCCGGAGCAGGTGAAGCAGCTGCTGATGACAGACCTGGTGCTGTCCGAAGCAATGGCCACCCTGGAGGTGGAGCGCTACACCTTCCGCATGCCGGGCCAGGCCACCAGCTACTTCTACGGCTTCACCCGCCTCAACGAGCTGCGCACAGAGGTGGAGCAGGCGGTGGGCAAGCGCTTCGACGCGCGGCGCTTCCACGACTTCGTGCTCGCCCAGGGCCTGCTGCCGCCGGACCTGCTGCGCCAGGCGGTGTTCGCGGACTTCGTGCGCGGCCCGCTGCCGACACGGGGCACGATGGCGAAGTAGGCTCACGCGGGAAGGACGGCGGCGGCCTCGATTTCGAAACGCATGCCGTCGCGCGGTTCCGTTGTGGAACACAGGCGTCCGGACGCTCTCGGGGGGTGGCATGCTCCGCGGGTGACTCCTTCCTGGCTCCCGCTCGTGAAGTTGCAACTCCCGCGCCTGCGCGCGGACCACCTTCCGAGGCCTCGCCTGCTGGAGGTGCTGATCAAGGCGGTCCCCACCCATCGGCTCACACTGCTGTCCGCTCCGGCCGGGGCGGGCAAGACGACGCTGCTCGCCGCGCTCCCGGCGGCGCTGCCCGCGGCGGACTTCGCGTGGCTCTCCCTCGACGCGGGCGACGACGCCCCCGCCGCGCTGTTGCTGGGCCTCGCGGGCGCGCTCGAGCGGGGGGTGCCCGGCTGCGGTGACCGCGTGCAGGCCGCCCTCGGCGCCCTGGCGGGAGCGCCCCGTCGCGTCGCGGGCGTGCTGGCGAATGCGCTGCTGGAGGCCCCCGCGCTCCCGCGGGTGCTGGTGCTCGATGACCTGCACGTGCTCACGAACCCTGCCGCGCTGGAAGTGCTCGAGGTCCTGCTCGAGCGGCTCCCGCCCACCGTCCACGTCGTGGCCGCCGCGCGCCACGCGCCGCCGTTGCCGCTCGCACGGCTGCGCGCGCGGAGCGAGCTCGCGGAGCTGCGGCTCGAGGACCTGCGCTTCACTCCCGACGAGGCCGAGGTCCTGCTCAATGGCCGGCTCGCGCTGGGCCTGTCCCCCGAGGCGCTCGTGGCCCTGGAGCGGCGCACGGGCGGCTGGGCGGCCGCGCTGCGCCTGCTCGCCGCGGGCCTCGAGCGACTGCCGACCCCCGAGGCCCGCGCCCAGTCGCTCGCGCGCACCGCCGCGCCGGGCGCCAGCACCGCGCGCGTGCCGGCCGCGCAGATGGACGCCGTCTTCGCCCTGCTCGCGGAGGAGGTGCTCGGACACGAGCCGCCACAGGTGCAGGACTTCCTGCTGCGCAGCGCCATCCTCGAGGAGCTGACGCCCGGCCTGTGCGAGGCGGTCACCGGCCACGCACGCGCGGGGCCGCTGCTACAGGAGCTCTCGCGGCGAAACCTCCTGCTCTCCGCCGAGGAGCAGACCCCCGTCGGCAACCCGGCGATGCAGGAACTGGGGCCGGTGTACCGCCTGCACGCGCTGCTCTCGGACTTCCTGCGCCACCGGCTCGCGCAGCTGCATCCGGAGCAGGTGCCGCAGCTCCACCGGCGCGCGGCCGCGGCGCACCCCTGGGCCGTGCGCGCCGTCGGGCACCTGCTGCGCGCAGGCGACGTGGAGCCGGCCGCGGCGCTGCTGGAGCGGGAGGCCCCCGCGCTCTTCAGCCAGGGGCTGCTCGAGACGCTGGGCACGCTGCTGGAGGCGCTGCCCGGGAAGGTGCGGGCACGCCACCCGCGCCTGCTCCACTTCCTCGGCGTGCACGCGTGGAGCCGCAGCGACTTCCCTCGCGCGGCGGCCCTGCAGCAGGCGGCGCGGGAGGGCTTCGAGGCGGCAGGCGATGCAGCGGGCGAGGGAGAGGCGCTCGTGCAGCTCTCCATCCTCCATCAGACGCGGGGAGACTTCACCCGGGCTGACGCGATGGTGGTGCAGGCGCGGGCGCGCCCCCTGTCCCCGCGCAGCCGTGCGCAGCTGCACATGGGGAGCGGCTTCCTGGCGCTGGGCCGGGACGCGTTCGCCGAGGCCGTCACCGAGGTGCAGGCCGCGCTGGACGTCGCGGAGGCGTCGGGGGACGCAGGCGCGCTGCACATCTGCGCCATGCATCTGCGCGCCACCTTCCTGCCCGCGCCCGGCGCCGTGGCGCTGCTCGAGCGCTTCCGCAGGATGTGTGCCCGCTCGTCCGCCCCGGTGGTGACGGCGAGCGCCGAGTCGCACGCGATGGTGCTGCATCTGGTGCGCGCGGAGCTGGGGGAGGCGCGCGCGGCCGCCGTGCGCGCGCTGGCCGCGAGCGAGCGCCTGGGCGGGCCGCCCTGGCTGATGGTGGACACCGGAGTGCTGGCGAGCGCGCTGCTCGCCCTGCACGGCGACGGCGCGGCAGCGGACCGGGGGCTCGCGGAGCACGCGCTGGTGGTGGAGCAGTTCGAGGAGTGGCGCGCCGGGATGTTCTATGTGCACGCGCGCGTACGGCTCGCCCAGGGAAGGCTCCCGGAGGCGCGGGCGTTGGCGGCGCGCATCGGCGGGCCGGCCGCGCGCGAGTGGCCCGTGGCGCCCACGGCGCGCGCCATGGCCGCCGGAGCGCTCGCGCTGGCCGAGGGGCAGGTGGCCGAAGCGGTGCGCCACGCGCGCGAGGCCGTCGCGCTGCAGGGACGCACACCGCTCTCGCTCGTCTTCGGGGACGCGCGCGCGCTGCTCGCCCGGGCCCAGCTGGAGGCCGGCCGCGGCGCGGAGGCCCTGCACGCGCTGGAGGCGGCGCTCACCGCGCACGCGGCGCTGGGCATCCCGGGGATGCTCTGCCTGGAGGGGCCTGGCCTGCTGCCGGTGCTGCGGCTCGCGCTGGAGCGCGGCAGCCGCGCGCCGGGAGCGGAGCTGCTCGCCGGCGCCCTCGCCCCGCTGAGCGCCGGGCGCGGCGTGGCTGTGCCGGACACGGGGCTGGCCCTCACGGCGCGCGAGCTGGAGGTGCTGCGCCTCGTGGCCGGGGGCCTGGGAAACCAGGAGGTGGCCACCGCGCTGGGTGTGTCGCTGCCCACGGTGAAGACGCACGTGGCGCGCCTCCTGTCCAAGCTGGGTGCGGCCAGCCGCACCGAGGC
The DNA here is from genome assembly GCF_010894405.1 of Pyxidicoccus caerfyrddinensis. GTDB lineage: Bacteria > Myxococcota > Myxococcia > Myxococcales > Myxococcaceae > Myxococcus > Myxococcus caerfyrddinensis. The sequence goes on along the minus strand of NZ_JAAIYA010000022.1, from coordinate 32,919 downwards.
CGCCGCCCGCGCCCGCGCCCTGCACCTGCTCTGAGGCCCGCGCTCCGGGGCCCGTCATCCTTTGGGATGACGCGGCCGCGGGCCCCCGTCCGCTACTCCTGGTCCATCACCAGCGCAGAGAGGCTCTGGAGTCGCTCGCGCTGCTGGGGCGGGCGCTGGGGCTGCTGCGCCCGGTGTGCCTGCGGGACCTCGAAGGAGACCATTGATGAACTGGACGAAGGAAACAATGAACATGGGAAGGCACCATCGCGGGGCGCGGGGCGCCCTCTCATTGGCGGGGGGCTTCTTCCTGCTGGCGCTGGCCGGGACTGGCTGCGGGCGTGAGGTGCAGGACGTGCCGGAAGGCACGCCGGCAGAAGTGGCCCGGCCCCCGGCCGAAGAAAACGAAGTGCGGGGTTCGGCGTTCCTTCCGTTGGGGCGCAGCCAGACGCCCCAGGACGTGAACTACCGGGTGAAGGATGGCTGGGCGGTCGCCTTCGGCGATGTCTTGTTGGGCCCCGTGGAGCAGGTCGAAGCGGAGAGCCAGCGCCTGCGTGAAGCACGGCCCGGAGCGCGGTCCGGGGTGAGTGCTTCCAGCGTGGGCTACCACGACGATGACAACCTCTGGCCTGGCGGGGAGGTGACCTACACCTTTGCCTATGACTTCCCCGAGTCTCGTAAAGCGGACGTGTGGTGGGCGATGGCTCAGTGGGAGAGGTACACCGTCATCCGCTTCAAGTGGCAGGCGGAGTGCGACTTCCTCGGTGATTGTGTCGTCATCAAGCAGCCGAGCGACTCCGGCAAGTGCCAGTCCGTCGTCGGGAGGCTCTCCGGCCGGATTATCGTTTCCAACCCGCAGCCGCTGTACCTGGGAACGGAATGCGATCGTGGGCGTGCCCTCCACGAGCTGGGTCATGCCATGGGGCTGTACCACGAGCAGAGCCGCCAGGACCGTGACCAGTTCATCCAGGTGCACCCGGCGAACTTCGCTGACTGTCTGGATGAATTCGACAAGGTGCAGGAGGAGGTCAACGGTCCCTATGACTATGGCTCCATCATGCACTACAAGCGCCTCAGCGAGAGCTGCTCCAAGGAGGACCCGACCACCCACAACCGGCTGCCGCTCTTCACCGTCACGCAGACCGTTCCCGCCGGTGTGGTGATTGGCCAGCGAATCGAGCTGAGCGACGGCGACATCGGTGGATTGACCTCCATGTACGGCAGCTATGTGAGCCGGAAGTATGGATTCCTGGGTGTCGCCACTCTGGGGTATCCGGTCGGTCCCGAGGGGGCCGCGAAGAACCATGGGCGCTACCGCCACTATGCGCTCGGCTTCATCTATTTCCATCCGGATGCGGGCGCGCACATCGTCCGGGGAGAGATCGCCACCCGGTATGCGCAACTGGGTTATGAGAACGGTGCGCTGGGCTATCCCGTGGACGATACGGAGACCCTTCCGAGTGGCCTGATGCGCAATCATTTCCAAGGGGGGACGATCACCTGGCACCCGAAAGCCGGCTACCACGTGAAGTACGGTTCGGACATCCAGCTCAAGGGGGATTTCATGGGCCTGGGCTACGACCAGATGATGTACATCAATCCGGACGGTGCTGGCATCAAGGTGAAGGTGGTCAACTACGGGGCCCTCGCCATGCCGGGGGTGTCTGGTTATACGGAGGAGTGGGGGCAGCACCCGTTGCTGAGCGGGTGGATCGACGAGGACGACGACCAGCTCGTGGGTGACTTCATGGGCCTGGGCTACGACCAGGTGTTGTTCATCAATCGCAGCGGTGAAAGCGGCCGTCTGATGGTGTTGGATTTCAAGTCCACCCAGGTCCCGGGGCTGATGCGAGGCTATGAGGCGTATTCGGAGAGCACCCTGCTGGGTGGGTGGCTGGATGACGAGGACCTGCGGTTCGTGGGTGACTTCGCGAACCGGGGGCATGACCAGGTGATGTTCATCAACCGCGAAGGCCAGTTGGGAAAGCTGATGCTGATGGACTTCAAGACGCCGTCAGCGCCGGGCCGGTTCGGCTCCATTGCCTACCGCGAGGAGTGGGGCCAGTCCCAGCTGCTGAGTGGGTGGATGGATGCCAATGACCTGCAGCTCGCCGGTGACTTCATGGGCCTGGGGTACGACCAGCTCCTGTTCATCAACCGCAGCGGCGAGAGCGGCAAGGTGGCGGTGGTGGACTACTCGACCGGCGTGCTGGGCGGCGTCGCTCGTGCTTCCGAGACGTGGACCAGCGCCTCGTGGCTGTCGGGCGACTGGCTGGACGAGGACGACCTGCGGCTCGTGGGTGACTTCAGGGGCCTGGGCCACGATCAGGTGATGTTCATCAACCGCGGTGGGGCTGGCGGCAAGCTGATGGTGCTCGACTACTCCCTCAACGTGACACCCACCCAGCTTGGCACCGCCGTCTATCAGGAGCCCTGGAGCACACCGGGGAACCTGACGTACTGGTTGGATCAGGACGACCTCCAGCTCGCGGGTGATTTCGGAAACAAGGGCCACAGCCAGCTGCTGACCATCAACCGGACGCCTGCGGAGGGCAAGGTCATGCTGCTCGACCATGGCACCGGTGTCGTGCCCGGGAACGTCCTCTATTTCGAGCTGTGGGGTTACTTCCCCCTTCTCGACGGCTTCCTGGACTGATTCACGGCGAGACCTGCAGCAGGTTCCAGCGCGCGGAACCTGCTGCAGGCTCCAGCGCGTGGGGGCCCCGGCCAGGCCGGTAGGCGGACGCCCGGCCGCCTGCTGAAGGCCGGTCGCCCCTCCCTGCCCCCTTGCCCATGTTCCCCAGAGGTTTGTCTGGAGGGCAGGACAATGATGGGAAGGCTGCAAAATCGAACCTGGAGCTGTTTTCTGGTGGCGGCAACCTGTGCCCTCACGGCGGGGCAGGCCTGGGCCTTCGATGAAGCCGCGGCGGACCGGGCCCTCCAGTTCGCCCGGGAGCAGCTGGCCCGGACGTCCACGAGCGCGGACATCCCGCTGGACCAGTACCCCAAGAACACAGTCGACAACCGCACGTGGAAGCTCGTCCCCGCGGACAACCGCGTCGATTGGATCCAGGGCTTCTATCCGGGCCTGCTCTGGTTCATGTACGAGTCGGCGGAAGACCCGGTCTGGCGGGAGCGGGCGGAGGCGAGGACGCGCCCCCTCGAGGTCCAGAAGACCAATACCCAGACGCATGACCTGGGATTCAAGTTCGTCCCCAGCTTTGGCAATGCGTACCGCCTGACGGGGGACGCATCCTATCGCGACGTGCTGCTGACGGCGGCCGGCTCGCTGGCGCAGCGCTTCCATGCGCCCTCGGGGGTCATCAACTGCTGTGATTGGAACCGGGAGTGGAAGGTTCCGCTCGTCACCGACACGATGATGAACCTGGAGCTGCTCTTCTGGGCGGCCGAGAACGGTGGCGACCCCGCCTGGAAGGACATGGCGCTGAGCCATGCGCTGGTGACCCTGCGCGACATGGTCCGCCCGGACGGCGGCACCTTTCACGTCGTGGACTACGACGACGCGGGCCACATCCGCTCGAGGGAGACCTTCCAGGGGCACTCCGACCCTTCGACATGGTCCCGCGGACACGCCTGGGCCATCTACGGCTTCACCCTGGCCTACCGGTACACGAAGGACCCGCGCATGCTGGAGGCGGCCCGCAAGGTGACGGACTACTACCTGGACCGGCTGCCTCCGGACTCCATTCCGTACTGGGACATGGACGCGCCCGCGGACCAGCAGGTGAAGGACTCGTCGGCGGCGGCCGCCGTGGCTTCGGCGCTCCTGGAGCTGCACACCTACGTCACGGACGCGGCCGTGAAGGAGCGGTACCACTCGGCGGCCCTGGCGATGCTCGACAGCCTCAGCTCACCGGCGTACCTGGCCGTCGGCACCCAGAGCCCGGGCATCCTCCTGCATGGTGTGGCGTTCTACCGGACGCCCATCAAGCCCAGGGGCGAGGCCATCGACGAGAGCCTCATCTACGGCGACTACTACTTCGTCGAGGCGTTGCTGCGCTTCAAGCAGTCCCTCGCAGTGCCCTCGCCCGTGCCGCCGGCGGCCCCGATGCCTCCTCCCCAGCCGGAGGCGCGTGGGGATGATGATGGGCAGGGGGGCTGCGCCTCGGCGGCGCCCGGCTCGACAATGAGCGCGGTCGGGCTGCTGCTCTGGCTGCTGGTCACGCGCCGCAAGGGCATGTCGGCGCGCTGAGGCCTACCGGACGACGGGCCTGGCCAATCCTCCAGGAGACGTGTCCTCAGCTTCGATTCCCGCGAGACGGTGCACGAACAGGTAGACCCGCTTCGCGAACGACAAAGAAAAAGCCCAGCAACCGGGTGGGCTTGCTGGGCTCCTGAACCTTGAATTTCAGCCTGGCGTCCCGGTGTCGACGCCGTCCGGAGGACTACCGGACGATGTTCACCGCGGTGTCATCGATGAAGAAGCTCGTCTTCAGCGACGCGTCCTCCGTGCCGTTGAAGTAGACGCGGATGGTCTGCCCCTTGTACGCGGCCAGGTCGAACGTCCGCTGCACGTAGGCCGTGCCCTTGTCCAGGTTGCTGTAGGTGGCCAGCGTCGCCAGCACCGTGCCCGCGCTGTTGCGAATCTGGATGGCCAGCTTGTCGTAGGCCGTCGTGGTCGTCGTCTCCGACGTGGTGATGAGCGCCCAGAAGCTGAGCGTGGCGCTGCACGCCGTGGAGGGGATGGTGATGTCCTGGTAGGCGAACTCGGTGCGCGTGGTGCCGTAGCCGTTCAGCCAGGCCTTGTACGTGCCCGTGCGCGGCGCATTGCCCGACGTCGTACCGTCGATGACGCCCGAAGAGGTGGTCCAGCCCGTGTTGCCACTCTCGAAGCCCGCGTTGGCCAGGAGCTGCTCGGAGATGGAGCAGGTGCCCGTGCCGTTGTTCACCGTCACCGACACCGTGGCCGACGTGCCCACGTTGTTCGCCGCGTCATACGCCTTCGTCGTCAGCGCGTAGGTGCCGTTGGCCACCGTCGTCGTGTTCCACGAGATGCTGTACGGCGCAGCCGTCGCCGTGCCCAGCAGCGAGGTGCCCGCGTAGAACTCCACGCGCGACACGCCCACGTTGTCGGAGGCGCTGGCGCTCACGCTCGCGGTGCCGCTCAGCGTGGCGCCGCCCGCGGGCGAGGTGATGGACGTCGTGGGCGCGGTGGTGTCACTGCCACCACCGGTGATGAAGAGCGTGTACAGCAGCCTGTTGGGCGAGCCGGTCCCCGGGCTGGTGACCTTGTTCGGCGTGGAGTTGTTCACCAGCGCGTCACGCACCTGCGCGGGCGTCGCGGTGGGGTTGGCGCTCAGGTAGAGCGCCGCGGCGCCGGCCACGTGCGGCGAGGACATGGACGTGCCACTCATCGAGGTGCTCGCCGAGTTGCCGGAGTTCGAGGCCGAGGTGATGCTCGAGCCCGGCGCGAAGATGTCCACGCACGTCCCGTAGTTGGAGAACGACGAGCGGGCATCGCTGCTGGTGGTGGAGCCCACGGTGATGGCGTTGGGCGTACGGGCCGGCGAGTAGTTGCAGGCGTTGTCGCTGTCGTTGCCGGCGGAGACCACCGTCGTGACACCCGCGGCAATCAACCGCTCCGTCGCGTCATCGATGGCCGGAATGCCGACATCGCCCAGGCTCATGTTGGCGACCGCGGGCTTGACGTGGTTGGCCGCCACCCAGTCGATGCCGCCGATGACCTGCGCGTCGTTTCCATAGCCCGTGCAGTCGAGCACCCGCACCCCGTGGAGGGTGACCTTCTTCGCCACGCCCCACGTCGTTCCGCCCACCGTGCCCGACACGTGCGTGCCATGGCCATGGCAGTCCGTGGGGTCGCTGTCGTTGTCGATGAAGTCGTAGCCGTTGCCGGTGCGACCGGTGAACTCGGTGTGGGTCAGCCGGATACCGGTGTCGATGACGTACGCATGCACGCCGGTGCCGTCGACGTTGTAGGTGTAGGAGCTGTTGCGCGGCAGATCACGCTGGTCGATGCGGTCGATGCCCCAGGTCGCGCTGGTCTGCGTCGCCGACACGTGGAGCAGGCCGTTCTCCTGCACATACGCCACGCGAGGATCGGACAGGAGGCGCTGCGCCTCGGCCTCACTCATGTTCGCCAGGAAGCCGTGGATGGTGTGCTCATAGGTCCGCAGCACCTTGCCCCCGGCCAGGGACACCAGCTCCTGGGAGATGCTCGCCGCCCCCTGCTGCCGGACCTCCTGCGAGGAGTCGCGCAGGACGACGATGTACTCGTTGGGGACGGCCCGGGCACGGCGGATCATCTGCGCCGATTGACCGAGTTGCTCGCTGTCGGATTCCTGTGCCTCGGGCATCGGGCCGCATGCCGCGGCCAGCAGGAAGATGGCACTCACAGCCTGGGTCAGTTTCAGTTTCATTCGGCCTCTCGGGGAACGTGCGGGCACCGACTCGGAAGCCCTCGCACAGGCCGTTGAATTAGCTTTTCTTGATAAACCGGTCAACGCAGCTTTCGTGGACAGGGCCGTGCACGCCGCCGGGCTGTTCCCACTTCAACGCACCCGGCGCGGCCAGCGAGTGCCTCAGGCCTTCACGCCGACGCCCGCGGGGTCGCCCGAGAGGTCGTGGTAGCAGATGACGTTGCTGGCGTAGAAGTGGCACACCACCGACTTGCGCGTGTGCGAGCGCACGCGGCGCGGCGAGCCGCCGTGGAGCAGGTTGTGGTGCCAGATGAGCACGTCGCCCTTCTTCGGGGTGAAGTAGGCGGGCTTGAGCCCCAGTTCCTCCACCTTCCGCTGGATGAACGGCTCGTACCTGTTGGTGTACGGATTGCGGCCCTGCTCCTTGAACTCGGAGGGCCCGATGCCGACCTCCTTCGAGAGGAAGTAGGGCAGCCGGTGGCTTCCCGGGTAGTACACGAGGGGGCCCGAGTCAGGATGGATGTCCTCGAAGGCAACCCACGCCGCGCTCAGGAAGCCCAGCGGGTAGGTCGTCATGTGGATTGCGTCCGAGTGCGGCAGTTGCTCCGAGCCCCGGAACGCGGGGATGGTCTGGAAGGGAATCGCCTCGCGCCCCACCAGCAGGGAAACCCGCTGCTTCAGGCGCTCGTGGAAGAGCAGCTCCTTCATCTCCGGCACGTAGTTGTGGATGTTGAGCACGCGCCCCCATTCGGAGCGGTCTTCACCCGGCTTCTCCGGCTCCAAGGGAACACGTCCCGCCTGGATGTCACGCAGGAATGCGTCCCAGAGCCGGTCGAGGAACGCATCGTCGAAGAGCTTCTCCACGATGATGTAGCCATCACGCGTGAACTTGCGGCACTGCTCGGCCTCGTCGGCGGTGATGAGGCCGGCGCGCAGCCTGGCGTCGATGCGCAGCTCGGCATCCGGTGCGTCGAGCCACATCCCCGGCCCGTCCTCCGGGAAGTTTTCCCGCCGGTACGCCGTGAGCCGCCGAAGCTGGATGCCCCGGGCAGCGAGGATGTCGGTGACGGGAGTGGAGTCGTCCTCCACGGAGGGGAACGGGGAGACGGTGGCTCCGAGCAGGTTCCGGATGCGCTCCTTGACTGCGGGGGGAATCCGCTCCCGGACCGACTGGGGGACCAGGCCCTTCACGAGTGGCAGGGCTTCTCCAAGGCTCCGGGGGACGGATTCCTTCACGCGCTGGGGAATCCGGTCGACGACGAAGCGGGGAACGACGCTCTTCAGCAAATGAAAGGCTGAGGGGAGAGGTTGTCTGGAGTTCATGGTTTCAGTGGCACGCCTTCCGGCACGGCGTGCTGGGTATGGGTATGGGAAATCATGCAAATCACTGCCAGAGAACGAAATGAAAGTCCATGCACCCGAGCGGCATCATGGACAGTCACGGCAGCGCCGGTCGCACTCTTCCAGGCCTCGAGCACCCTCTTGAAGTCCTCGCGTGTGGGCTCCGTGGAACAGGGAGTGCACTCAGCCCATGGAGCCGTAGACGGACGCGTCGAGCGCGTCGTCGTAGGAGAGCCGGTGCCGGGTGGGTGCGACGACGTCCAGGGCCTGCACGGAGCGGACGTGCCGCCAGGCGAGCGTGCCGGCGATGGTGTCGCCATGAAACATCCCCTCCGGCGTGAGCTCCAGCCGCTCGCCCACCTGCGCGAGCAGGCCCGCGTCGAGCAGGGCCGTCAGCTCGCGGCCGAAGTCGTCGAAAATCTCCGTCTTGCACCAGGACCGGTAGGCCGCGGTGTCGATGCCGAGCAGCGCCACCTTCCGGGTGAGGTAGAGCAGGCGCTTGTCCCAGCCGCCCAATAGCAGCATGCGCTCGGCGGTGCGTCCCCGGGCCCGAGCCGCGAGGTAGTCACCCGCGCCCTCGGGGTTGGCCGTCTTGAGCCACCCGAACTGCGCGTCGAAGATGTTGAGTGCGGCGGGGCCGAAGCCGAACACGTCGTACGTCTCGGGGGAGAAGCCGTAGGGCTCGTACCGGAAGGAGCGCGGCGTCCCTTGCAACTTCGCGCGCTCGAAGTTGGTGAGCGTGGTCTGGATGAAGCCCTGCTCCAGCAGCCGCTCGCGGACCGCCAGCCAGTTGGCGCACGCCTCGGTGTTGGAGGGCAGCGCCGACAGGAGCGCGGGCTGCCTGCTCCACTCGGTGCCCAGCCCCTCGAAGAGCACCAGGTGGTAGACGCAGACCTGGTCCAGTCCCAGGTCGATGGCCCGGTCCACGTCGGCCAGCATCTGCGCGCGGCTCTGGCCGGGCAGGTTGAAGAGCAGGTCGCCGGAGCAGGAGAAGCCCTGGTCCCTCGCGGCGCGCACCGCCTTCTCCACCGCCACGGGCCCACCGATGGCGGTACGGCCCATCCTCGCGAGCTGCACGTCATCGAAGGTCTGGATGCCCATGCTGATGCGGTAGTACTTGTCGGGCAGCTCCTCGCGCAGCACCTCCAGCAGCGAGGGCTTCCTGGCGCTGAAGTAGATGGGCACGCCCTCCAGGGTGACTTCCGCGTCCTCGGCCAGGGGCAGCGCGGCACGAGCGGCCCGGCACAGCGCGCGGAAGGACTCCGGTGGGGTGAGGTTGGCGGTGCCACCCCCGAAGTAGAGCGCTTCGACGGGCTTGTTCGTGAGCCGCCCCCACCGTGTTCCCTGCATCAGCTCGCGTGCGACCTCCGCGGCAACCTGCTCCGCGGAGGTGTTCCGATACGCCTCCTGCGGGAAGGTGCAGAACCCACACCCCTTGACGGCCGGATTGCAGAACGGGTGCGGCAGCACCCCGACCACGCAAGGCCTTCCCTCTTCCAGTCCGAGCCAGTTTTCGAGGTGCGCGAGCATGTCCTCGTCGATGTCCTTCCGCAGCTGGGGCGCCATCGGATAGCCCTGGAGCAGGCGGTGCCGCTGGGGCAGCGCGCGGCGGCGAGCGACCTCGGCCGCCGTGCGGTGGCGCCACAGCGTCACCAGCCAGGACGCGAAGCGCGCGGAGAAGATGGGACCGATGAGCCTCCAGCCACGGCCGAAGACACAGACCGCGCCCGCACCCCGGCGCCACTGGATGACGGACCGTTGTAGCTGGAGGCCAGCGGGCACTCCGGGCTCGAGCGGGACTTCGTAGCGGACGGGGCGGTCCGACTGGACCGGGTCGAGCCACCATCCCGCGAACGGCTTTCCAACCTCTCCCCCCACCTGGGTGTACACGAGGCCGTCGAACAGGGATGCGAGGACCTGGCCGGGCTGGACGTCATCGAGCGTGATGAGCAGGCTGCCTCCGGCTTCGACCCAGTCCGAGATGGCCCGAGCCTCCTCGCGCTCGAGGTCCAGTCGGGGGCCTCCGAGCAGGAGCAGCTCGAGGCCCTCCAGTGACTCGGGGGTGAGCCGGCCGTCGAGCAGACGCATCGGCAGGCGTTCCTGCTCCAGCAGCGTGAAGAAGTTCTCGCAGCCACGGTTGCCAGGGAACAGCACCTCATTGTGTCCGCCCGCAATGCCAACGCCCGGAGTCATGTGGTCACCCCCGGGCGCGCATGTTACCCGTCTGGAGGCCGCCGCGCCGGCTCGAGCCGGGCTCGCCCGTCAGTACGGCCAGAAGCGCGTCACGAAGGGCGTCTCCGCGGACTGGCCTGACTCCTTGCGCATACCGGCCACGCCCAGTACGCCATCCGCGCCGAGGGCAGCGCACACCGGCCGTTCCTCACCGGGCAGGTCGGTGCGGTGCTGGCGCAGCACCGTCTTTCCGTCCGCCGACACGTGGATGACGCCGACTCCGGACACGCCCGCGGCGTCCTTGCTCCAGGTGGTGATGGCGAATTCCCCACCGGGAAGGATGGCGGTCCCCACCAGCGCGTCCTTCGCCAGGTTCGTCACCGCCGAGTAGCTGCGGATGCCCGTCGTCGTCGCGAAGGTCGTGTCCGGTGCCCCGGTCGAAGTGACGCGGAGCAGGGTCGCCGCGGATTCGGTGCCGCCCGAGTCGAACACGCCCCTGCTCCCCACCAGCAGGTTGCCGTCCGGCAGCAGGTGCAGGGTCCGGGGCGTCATCTTCGGGTACGCGAAGCCCGTCGAGTATGAGAAGCCCGTGTCCTTCGTGCCATCGATGTTGAAGCGCACGAGCGCCAGGAGGTTCGTGCTGCCCGTCGACGTCCCCGCCACCACCACCTCGTCATCCGCCTGCGTGACGACGCCCAGGCCGTCCTCGTCGTCGCCCAGGTCCAGCCAGGCCAGCCCGTCAGCGCTGAAGGTGGTGTCCTGGGCGCCCGTGGCCGTGAGGCGCATCACCAGCAGGTCCAGGTCGTTGTTCTGCACCGTGCCCGCGCCGACGACGCGGCCCTGCGAGTCCACCGTGACAGCGTGCAGGGTGGCCACGCCCGCGGAGATCTGGAAGGCGCGCACGCCCGTGCCGCCGAACGTGGTGTCCAGGGCGCCGGTGGCCGTGTAGCGGACGAAGAGCGCGCCCTGGTACTTCGTGCCCGAGCAGCTGCCCGCGCCGTAGATGGCGCCGCCCGCCACGAGAATCCTCCCGTCCGACAGGACGGTGACGGCGTCGACGTAGTCATCTCCACCGCAGACGTCGGTGGCGACGGCGCCCTTCGTGCCGAAGTCGGGGTCCGGCGTCCCGTCCGCGAGCAGCCGGGCCACCAGCACGTCCCGGAGCCCGGTAGAGCCGGTGGAGCCCACCAGCACCCACTTGCCGTCCGGCTGCGCGGCCATGGCGTTGATGCGCACCGCCGGGTAGCCCAGGTCCGGCACCGCGACGCCACCGGTGCCGAAGGACGAGTCCAGCGCGGCCCGGCCGTGCTGGATGTCCAGCGTCAGCGGGAGCTCGGCCTGCTCGCTACCGCCGACAGCCACCAGCTTCACGGAGAAGCGTCCATACGCGGCGAACTCGTCCACGGTGAAGGTGAGCGTCTTCGTGGCTTCCGTCCCAGGCACGAGCACGGAGGCGACGCTCACGTGCGGCGGCAGGTCCGTCACGGAGAGCGTCACGTCCGCGGCGAATGGGGCCTGGCGGAGGACCTGGACGGGGAGCGCCACCGAGGCGTCCGGGGAGAACTGGAGCGTCAGCTCGGACCAGGCCTGGAGCGTGACGGCGGCCGGCGTCACGCCCGCGTCCGTCTCCACGGAGCCAGCGTCCGGCTCGGTGACGCCCGAGTCCACAGGCGTCGAGCCGGCATCCCGCGAGGGCGTCGGCGTGGGGTTGGACGGCGAATCCTCCGAGCCACAGCCCACGGAGCCCACGGCCATCAGGGTGAGCGCCAGCGCCGCCAGGAGGCGGACTCCTGTCGGACGGGACATGGGGAACGGGGGAGGCGGACTGCGAAACGCGCGGGATGAAGAAGCCGGTCTGTGCATGGCCGCGTTTCCTAAACGAGGACGGCCCCGCAGAAAAGTCTCCGTGCTCCCCGGGTTCTGTCTCCAAGCCAGGGACGCCCCCGCCGAGCCCAGGTCCCGGGCCGCACAGGTGAGCCCGATGGTGCAGGCGGGCTCGCCCGCGCGCGCCTCTCGAGCTTTTCGGTCGTCGCCGCGAAATGGGCCGGCGGCCGCATCGTAGTCAGCGCGGAACGAGCGCGTGCTCGGACTCCGAGCACCTCCGGAAGCCGGACGCGCGGAGCCTTCCCCCCCAGCTCCCCCGGAGAACCGATGAAGTGCCTCGCCCCCCTGTGGGTCTTCGCCCTGCTCGTCCCGACGCTCGGCCTCGCAACGACCGCTCCCGCGAAGCCGGAGCCGACGACGGCGGCCGAGCTGCGCCAGTCCCTGACCGAGCTGCTCACGGAGCACCACATCCCGGGCGCGAGCTACGCGGTGTTCGACCGCCAGGGCACCGTGCTCAGCGGGGTCATCGGGCTGGCCGACAACGACACGCGGGTCCCCGTCACCGACGGCACGCTCTTCCGCATCGGCTCCATCACGAAGACGGTGACGGCGATCGCCATCATGCAGCTCATCGAGCAGGGCCACTTCGGGCTGCAGACCCCAGTCTCGGACCTGCTGCCGGAAGCGCCCATCCGGAACCCGTTCGACGCCACCGACCCGGTCCGTGTGATTCACCTGCTCACCCACACCGCGGGTTTCGACGACACGCACGCCAAGGCCTTCTTCAGCCCCGTCGAGCGGCGGGGGCGCCACCTCGAGAGCAGCCTCCAGCACCCCGAGCCGCTCGCGGTGCGCTGGCGGCCCGGCATGCACGAGAGCTACAGCAACCCCGGATACGTACTGCTCGGCGCCATCCTGGAGGCCCACTACCAGAAGCCCTGGGACGAGGTCGTCTCGGAGCGGGTCCTCGGGCCGCTGGGCATCACGCGGGTCGCCGCCCTCTCCTCGCAAGCCGCCCAAGGCGACCACGCCGAGGGCCACAGCGGCGTCGACATGCACCGCACCCCGGTGTTCTTCGAGCAGACCCAGGCCGACGGTGCGCTGTGGTGCACGGCGACGGACCTGGCCAGGCTCGGCCGCTTCGTGCTCACTGACGGCGCCTCCGCCCCCGGGGTGCTGCGGCCCGAGAGTGTCCGTGCCATGAAGCAGCCCCAGTCGACGGTGGGCACCCGGGGTGGCCTCGCCTACGGCGCGGGGCTGGGACTGCACCACCGCATCGTCAGCGGCGCGCTCTGGCAGGGCCACTCCGGTGGCGTGCTGGGCGCGAGGGCGAGCATGCACTTCCACGTCGAGCAGGGCATGGGCTACGTGCTGCTGCTCAACAGCGAGAACGCGATGCGCCAGCTCGAAGAGCCGCTCGCCGCCTTCATCTCCCACCAGACGCAGTGGAAGCCGCCGGCGCCGGCCCACCACCCCATCGCAGGCGACGTCGACGGCTGGTACCGCCTCGTCAACCCGCGCATTTCACTGCTGAGCCTCCCCACCTACCTGCTCGATGCGAGCCACGTGAAGGCGCAGGCCGACACGCTGACCATCGAGCCCTTCCTGCCGGGGTTCGGCTATCAGGCAATGCTGAAGCACCACGGCGACGGACGGCTCGCCGACGTCGACTACGGCGACGTGGTCAACGGAATCGTGGTCCGGGATGGGGGCGGCGCGGCCGTGGGACTCGAGATGGGGGGCGACTACCTGCAGCGCACCTCGATGGCGGCTGCGCTCCTTCCGCTCGCGAGCGTGCTGCTGTCGTTCGTCCTCCTGCTGAGTACGCCCTTCGGGCGACGCAAGTCGCTGCGCAACCGCTGGGTGCGCCGCCTGCCGTCGCTCGCGCTGCTGTCGCTGGTGCTCGGCATCGTCTGTGCGGCGAACCTGGAGCTGACGCTGCTCGGGCACATGAACTGGCAGACGGTGGGTGTCTGGGCTGCATCCGTGCTCTTCCCTGCCCTCGGCGTGGCCGGCCTCGTCCTCAGCGTGCGCACCTGGCGGGAGGAGCCCGCGGCCGTGGCCAGGTGGCGCTGCCTCCTCGGGTCCGCGGCCGTCGTGTGCCTGAGCACCTGGCTTGCGACGTTCCAGTTGCTCTCGTTCGCGCTGTGGCGGTGGTAGCGCGGCGCGACCACCGCACGGGGGTGCCCGTTCGCCGCATGCCCGGCTTCACCGGCTGAACACTCCCCCGCGCGGTGCTCGCGCGGGCACTGTGCCTCCTGCAACCCCATTGCCCGAAGGCACCCCATGCAGCGCAAGTCGCTCGCGTCGTCGTTCCTGTTCCTCTGTCTGACGTTGGCCGCCGCTGGAGAAGGCGCCGAGTCTCGCCAGGGCTCGCGCTCGCCCCAGGCCCGCGTGGACAATCGCCTGAACCTACCCACCGACCGCCATCAGCAAGTGGACGCCCTCTTCGCACCATGGAGCGGCAAGACCACGCCGGGCTGCGCCGTGGGGATTTCTCGCGATGGCGCGCAGGACTACGCGCGCGGCTACGGCATGTCGAACCTGGAGTACGACGTAAAGATCACGCCGCAGTCGATCTTCCACATCGCCTCCATCTCCAAGCAGTTCACCGCATTCTCAATCGGGCTGCTGGTGCAAGAAGGCAAGCTGTCGCTGGACGACGATATCCGCAAATACCTGCCGGAGATGCCCGACCATGGCAAGACAATCACCATGTGAGGCAGGGAACACGGGCGGGGCATTCAGGGCCTGCGCCGGGTGCCCAGCGCGCGGGCCACCAGCGTGAGCGGCTGGCGCAGCAGCGGGTGCGCCGCAAGTCGCTCGCGCGCGCGCCACGTGGCCGAGTTGAGGATCAACGACAGGTGGGCACGCACATGCGCCAGCGTGTCCTCGCTCGCCGCGAGTCGGGCCCCGGTGTCCTGGAGCCGCGCCGCCAGGTGGGCCCGCTCCGTCCCGAGCGTCTGGCATTGCACGAGCAAGGCATCGCGCTCCCGTGCAAGCGCATCCCGCTCTCCCGCGAGCGCGTCCCGCTCCCGTGCCAGCGCGGCCCGCTCCTGTGTCAGCCCCTCCCGCTCCCGTGTCCTCGCATCGCGCTCGGCCGTGGTGCGCTCGACGTCGGCGCGGAGCGTGGCGAGCCCGGACTCCATCGCCGCCTCGTAGTGCGCGCGCTCGCGGAGGACCGACTGGAGGAAGCGGCCCCGCAGCTCGAGCCGGCCCTCTTCCGTCGCGAGCTGGCGCGTCCAGGTCTCCATCTCGCGGATGCGCTCGGCCATCGTCCAGGCGCGACGGTGCGGCGTGGGAAAGACGAGCACCGTGGGCTCGAACAGCGTCACCGGCTCCACCGCCGGGTGGGCGAGGAACTGCTGGTACATGTGCAGGTCGCTCCACATTTCCGGCGGTGCGGGGCGCCAGCCGTGCGGGAGCTTGCGGTACAGGTCCAGGCGGTGCGCGGACGTGGTGAGCGGCATGAAGTTCCACTTGCCTCGCAGCCGCTCGCGGAAGAAGGGGTGGCCCACGTCTCCGTGGAAGCTCCCCACCGTGCCGTCCAGGTCCACGCGCATGGCGATGACGTTGGCGAAGTTGTGGCGCTGGAGCGTGCGGTGCATGCGCTCGACATGCTCGGGCAGCCACAGGTCGTCATCGCTCAGGTAGCAGACAATCTCTCCGCGCGCCTCCTGCAGCGCCACGTGGCGGGACGCCTCGCCGTTGCGCTCTCCCTTGGGGAAGTCGAAGAAGCGGATGCGCGGGTCGCGCTCCATCAGCTCGGCGATGACCTCGCGGGCGGAGGGAGGCACGCCGTCTCCGACGATGAAGATTTCGAGGTCCCGCACGGTCTGTCGCAGCGCGCTCTCCACCGAGAAGCGCAGCAGCGGACCGTGGTCGAAGGTCGGGACGAGGACGGTGGCGATGGGACTCACGGAGTGCGGTTCCTCAGAGGCGCGCGTCGCCAGGAAGGCCGGCGAGCTCGCGGATGCGGGTGAGGGTGTCCACGATGCGGACCGCATCGGCAAGGCTGCTGTGCGGTGGCGGCCCCCCGCGCACGTGCGCTACGAACGCGCGCAGCTCGCGCAGCAGCGGCGGCTCCGGGTCGAAGGGGCGACGCAGCGGAGCGGGAGGAGTGGTTTCCCGCGAGGCGGACAGGACGAGCAGTTCCTCGGCCTCTCCCCCGAGGATGGCCGTGCCGCCCTCGCACACCAGGCGCACCTCGCGGAAGGTCCGGCGGCGACGGTCGGACAGCTCCAGGTTCACCCACGGCCGCTCGCCCAGCAGTGCGAACAGCCCGGTGACGCGGTCCCCCTCCCGTTCCGCGACCGCGGCGCGCGGCTCCGGGACTTCGCCCAGCACCTCCAGCGCGATGGAGAGGTCATGCGGCGCCAGCCACGCCGTGCAGTCCACGTCCTGGCGCGAGGCGACCCAGCCGACTCGCGTCGTCTTCAGGCCCACCACCGGCCCCAGCTCGCCGCTCCGGGCCAGCTCCGCGAGCGCGAGCACGCCACCGTGGTAGCGCCACTTGTGCATCTCGAAGACGCGTCCAGCGGCGCGCGCGAGCAGGCGGTGTGCCTCGGCGCGGCTCGGGGTGAGGGGCTTCTCGCAGTACACCGGGACGCCGCGCTCGAGGACCGCGTCGATGACCTCTCCATGCCGCGTGGCGGGGACGGCCACCACCACTCCGTCCACCTCGGGCAGCGCATGCGCCGCGCCCACCACCGCCCGCGCCCCGCTCGCGAGCGCCTCCGCGCGGGCCGGCTCGGACGCATCCGCCACCGTCACCTGGCAGCCGAGCTGGAGCAGGTCCCGCAGGATGTTGCGTCCCCAGCGGCCGCACCCCACCAGACCGAGGCGCGGGGCCGTCGTCACAGCCCGCTCCAGCCCGCGGTCGTCGCGAACGCGCGGCGCAGTTCGCGCAGCGAAGGAAGCGCCGCGTCTCGCGGTGAGAGGACCGCCCGGTCCACCGGCCACGGGATGCCCAGCTCGGGGTCGTCCCACCGGACCCCCAGCTCGTCCGCCGGGTCGAAGTCATGGCTCACGCCGAGCAGCATCACCGTGGGGCCGTGGATGTAGAAGCCGTGGGCCACCCCGTGCGGAATGACGAGCGCGGCCAGGTCCTCGCCCGTCAGCTCCACCAGCGCCGAGCGCCGCTCCGGGTCCGCGTCCTTGCGCAGGTCGCAAAGGCCGATGCTGGCCCGGCCCTGGAGGACCAGCAGGTAGTCGTCGTGCACGGCGTGGACGTGCACTCCGCGCAGCACGCCCGGCCCCGACTGAAGGACGTTCCACTGCACCGGGCGCACCCCCACGCCCCAGCTCTCGCGGAAGACCTCCGTGAAGCCCCCGCGCGAGTCCCGGTGCGTGGTGAGCGGATGGAGAAACACGCCCGAGGGAAGCCCGGGGGGAAGCCGCGTCTTAGGTTCGCCCATGCCCCACTGTGTACCAAACGGCGAGCGCCCGGTGGAACCCGGGGGCATGGCGCGGTGCGAGGCCGCACCGGTGATGTGCTCCTGGGTACACTCAGGGTGCCCGTCAGTCAGCCGGGCAGACGGCTCGCGCGGTCATGCGGGGGGAGCAGGAACGGCGGTGCAGCCCCCTGGAGATATCGAGGGCCAGCCCTTCAGCCGCCCCTCGGCATCGAGGTAGCGGCCCAGCATCTCGGACACGGTGACACCGAGAACGCGCATGGCGCTCCACCCTACCCGCTTCGGCCTTCCAGGTTGCGGCGGACGAAGGCCGCGAGGGAGCCCAGCACGGAGATGAGGCACGCAAAGTCGTGGTGCCCTCGGCGGCTTCCGGCATCATCGTGTCGGCAATCATCGCGAGGATGGCGTCCCTTCCAGCAGGCTCACCCCGATGGCGATGGACCCAGCAGAGGGACCACGTCTCCTGGTGGAGACGTGGCCCCTCCTTCTTCACCGCGAGCCGGGAGCGGGGATGACGCCGAGCTGCTGCATGAGGAGCATCTGGTTGGAGATGCCCCAGACGTCGGCAATCCTGCCGCTGTCCACCCGGACGACGTTCATCTCCGTCCAGGTCGCGTGCCTCCCCGTCGCGGGAATGCCCATCAGCTCACCCCGATGGGTGCCCTCCCAGGTCAGGAGGACCGCCACCTGGTCCGCCGCCGCCATCATCACGTCGACGTGGCAGCGGAGGTCCGGCATCGCCTCGCGGAGCATGCGATACATCCGCCGGGCGCCTTCTCTGTCCGCGGGGACTCCGGGCACCGGGTTGTGGTCGACGTAGCCCGGAGCCAGAAAGCCATCCACCGCCACCGATGCGTCTTCCAGCCGGGTCTCCAGCCAGCGGCGAACCAGGGTCTTGTTCTCTTCAATTGTCATTCGAGCCTCCTGGAGCGGGGGGAAGGACGCCGAGCTGCCGCAGCAGGCCCAGCTGGTCGAACTCGGCCCAGCCCTCCACCCACTCGCCATCGACCACCCGGTCGATGCTGAGGCCGGACACCGTGACCTTCCGGCCAGTGGGGGGAATCCCCATGAAGGTACCGGTATGGGTGGAGCGGGCCGTCCAGCGCGTGAGGACCAACTCGCCCTCCGCGAAGATGTCGTCGATGGTGTTCTGCACGTCGGGGAAGCCCGCGTGCAGCGACTCGACGACCTGCCGGAAGCCCTCGATTCCCTGGGGCGCTCCCGGCACGGGGGAATGGTTGATGTAGCCCGGGGCGACCAGGCCCTCCAGTTTGGACCAGTCCGCCTTGTTGAAGACCTCCTCCACGTAATACCGGATGAGCGCCTTGTTCTCTTCAGTCTTTGACAATGCGTTTCCTCCTTTTCGTTTCACACCTGAGAGGGAATGACGGCACGCGGCCTGCTTGCCCGACGTGCCGCGGGGTCCGCCGGCTGCCGCTGCGCGAGCGCGGCCTCGAGCTTGATGATGGGCGTGACGTCTTCCTTGGATGAGCGGCCGTCATTGGCCGCTTCCTGAAGAGCCTCGACGCACCATTTGTGATGACGGGTCCAGCTCGGCCACCACATCGCCTGGCTCGCGGGTCCATGGACCCCCTCACCGGACCCACTTCAAGCGAAGCCACAACGTCAATCATTTCCATCAAGCGCATCGAAGGCGTCGGCGCCACCCCGGAATCGACAAGACCTCGGCGGCGCGGACGAGCTGGTCGCCGGGACTTCACGGTCCACGGCGCGGGCAGCCGGGCGCCATGACCCGGCGCGCCGTTCACCCGGGCCCGGGAGGAGCCGAAGAAGCAACCCAAGCGCCCTGCCGCGCCCCTGATGGGTGCCGCGGCGCTCGTCACGGCGCCCGCTGAGGGGGCAGCCACCGCGCGCCACACCAGGCTCCGGCTCGCGACGGCGGGCCGTACGCCTCATGCTCGACAGTGGAAGGAACCGCGCCGTGCCCACCTCCGAAGCGCCGCTTCCCACGACCCTCTCACTCGTCCTGGCGGACGTGGACGGCACCCTCGTCACCCACGACAAGCAGCTCACGCCGCGCGCGGTGGCGGCGGTGCAGGGGCTGCGGGCACGGGGCATCCGCTTCGCCCTCACCAGCGGGCGCCCTCCTCGCGGGCTGCGGATGCTGCTGCCGCCGCTCGGACTCGACACACCCGTGGCCGCCTTCAACGGCGGCATGTTCTGCCGTCCCACGGACCTCGCCATCCTCGAAGCGCACACCCTCCCGCCCGCCCTCGTGCCCGAGCTGCTTCAGGTGCTCGCGGCACACGGCCTGGATGCGTGGCTGTACCGCGGCCTCGACTGGCTCGTACGCGACGTGGAGGCCCCGCACGTGGCGCGCGAGGAATGGACGGTGAAGTTCGCGCCTGAGCGCGTGGCGGAGTTCCGAGGGCTGGAGGAGGGCGTGGTGAAGCTGGTGGGCGTGTGTGACGACGCGGGCAGGATGGAGGCGGCCCGCGCGGACGTGGCGGCCCGCTGCGGAAGCGGGGTGAGCGCGCAGCTCTCGCAGCCCTACTACCTGGACATCACCCACGCCCAGGCGAACAAGGGCGCGGTGGCCCGGCGGCTCTCCGTGTGGCTCGGCGTGCCTCGCGAGCGCATCGCCACGCTCGGGGACCAGCCCAACGACGTGCTCATGTTCCGCGAGAGCGGGCTGAGCATCGCGATGGGCAACGCACCGGCGGCCGTGCAGGCGCAGGCCAGCCGGGTGACGGCCTCCTCGGAGGAGGAGGGCTTCGCGCTCGCGCTCGAGCGCTTCGTACTCGGCGCCACCACCCAGCCCGCGAGCGGCTCGATGGGCCCCCCGCCGTAGAGGCAAGCGCGTACCGCGAGAAAACGGGCGGAGGTCCGCTGAGGACGGAAGAGGGATTGAGGCCGCGGCGCGCGGCGATTCAGCTCACCCGCGCGGCAGCGTGACCCGGAAGGTGGTGCCGTCGGGCTCCGTGGACACCACGTCGATGCGGCCACCGTGGCCCTTCACCACCTGCTCGACGATGTAGCGCCCCAGCCCCAGGCCGCCGTGCCCGTCGGTGAACACGCGCCGGAACGGGTCGAACAGGTGGGGCAGCGCCGAGGCGGGAACGGGCACCCCCGCGTTGCGCACCTCCAGCACCACCGTCTCGCCCGGACAGGAGCCCTGTTGGGGGTAGCCTCCGAGCAGGAGCCCGGCACCGCGTCCTGACGGCCGGGGCCTGCTTTGTATCAGTCTTGCGGTCTGGGTCTTTGGACCCGCTCGGCTCCGAGGCGGACCTGGACCGCGAGCTCGCGCAGCGGGTTGTCAGGAGGGCTTCTTGGCGGTTGCGTCGGACGCCGCGAGGTTCTGGGACGTCGCTTGCGGCTGAACTGCGTTGTTGATGACGGTCGCCGATGGTCCGATGGCGCTGTGGGTTGCTCCGTGGACGTAGAATGTGGAGCCATCGCCGCGGGAAGGCGCAGGTTCATTGCTCGTGGGGCTCCGCACCAACTCGGTCAGGTCGCGGATGAGCGCCATGAGCGATAGGGCGTACTCCTCGGGCTTGTGAAGCGGGTGGTGGTGCAGTCGGCCCAGATCAGCAGGAACCTCACAAGGCTGGACCAGTAATGGGATGACCTGCTTCTCCAAGGTCAGCGCATTCTCCCACTCCCAGGTGACCATCTTGGATTCAACTGCGCCCGGGGTGAGCAGCACGAGAACAGCGTCCGTTTCGCGAAGCTGGGCACGAAGCTGTGCTTTCCAGTCCGCTCCGCCGCGCATTCCTTCGATGTCCCGCCAGACGACGACCCCCGCTCGTTCAAGTTCCATGCGTAGCCGGGCAGCGGCTGTCGATCCATCCCTGCGGGCGTAGGAGAGGAAGACCTTGGTCATGGGCGACTCCGTGCGGCTGTGCTCTCAACTGAATGGGGGGTTGCTGTGGGATTGTTGCTGCCCAGATCTAATCTGTCCTCTGCGCTGTCCTCATCATCTCCTCGTACTCTTCTCGAATCGCCTGAATCACTGGATGCTCCGCGAAGCCAGGTAACTGCCGGGCGTGGCTGATAACATTTTCGTAGAACACACTGGCGTTGCTGATGTTCCCTAGGTTGCGTTCAAGTCGTGCGAGGCTCAGGCTGACATTGAGCGGACCGATTGGATCCTGCTCGGCCTCATAGAGGGGCAGCGCGGCGTCGTAGTGCCTGCGGGCCTCCTCCACGTGGCCCAGGCTGCTCTCCAAGTCGCCCAGGCTCTGGAGGGTATTGGCCCTGCCGAGCCGGTTCTGCTCAGCCTCAAAGAGGGGCAGCGCGGCGTCGTAGTGCCTGCGGGCCTCCTCCACGTGGCCCAGGCTGCTCTCCAAGTCGCCCAGGCTCTTGAGGGTATTGGCCCTGCCGAGCCGGTTCTGTTCGGCCCCATAGAGGGGCAGCGCGGCGTCGTAGTGCTCGCGGGCCTCCTCCACGTGGCCCAGGCGGCGCTCCAAGTCGCCCAGGCGCTGGAGGGTATTGGCCCTGCCGAGCCGGTCCTGCTCGGCATCGAAGAGGGGCAGCGCGGCGTCGTAGTGCTCGCGGGCCTCCTCCACGTGGCCCAGACGGCGCTCCAAGTCGCCCAGGCTCTGGAGGGTATTGGCCCTGCCGAGCCGGTCTTGCTCGGCCTCATAGAGGGGCAGCGCGGCGTCGTAGTGCTTGCGGGCCTCCTCCACGTGGCGCAGGCGACTCTCCAAGTCGCCCAGGCTCTTGAGGGTATTGGCCCTGCCGAGCCGGGACTGCTCGGCCTCATAGAGGGGCAGCGCGGCGTCGTAGTGCCTGCGGGCCTCCTCCACGTGGCCCAGGCGGCTCTCCAAGTCGCCCAGGCTCTGGAGGGTATTGGCCCTGCCGAGCCGGGCCTGCTCGGCATCAAAGAGGGGCAGCGCGGCGTCGTAGTGCTTGCGGGCCTCCTCCACGTGGCCCAGGCGGCTCTCCAAGTCGCCCAGGCTCTGGAGGGTATTGGCCCTGCCGAGCCGGGACTGCTCGGCCTCATAGAGGGGCAGCGCGGCGTCGTAGTGCCTGCGGGCCTCCTCCACGTGGCCCAGGCGACTCTCCAAGTCGCCCAGGCTCTGGAGGGTATTGGCCCTGCCGAGCCGGGACTGCTCGGCCTCATAGAGGGGCAGCGCGGCGTCGTAGTGCCTGCGGGCCTCCTCCACGTGGCCCAGGCGGCGCTCCAAGTCGCCCAGGCTCTGGAGGGCATTGGCCCTGCCGAGCCGGTCCTGCTCGGCCTCATAGAGGGGCAGCGCGGCGTCGTAGTGCTTGCGGGCCTCCTCCACGTGGCCCAGGCGGCGCTCCAAGTCGCCCAGGCTCTGGAGGGTATTGGCCCTGCCGAGCTGGTCCTGCTCGGCCTCAAAGAGGGGCAGCGCGGCGTCGTAGTGCTTGCGGGCCTCCTCCACGTGGCCCAGGCGGCGCTCCAAGTCGCCCAGGCTCTGGAGGGTATTGGCCCTGCCGAGCCGGGCCTGCTCGGCCTCATAGAGGGGCAGCGCGGCGTCGTAGTGCTCGCGGGCCTCCTCCACGTGGCCCAGGCGGCTCTCCAAGTCCCCCAGGCTCTTGAGGGTATTGGCCCTGCCGAGCCGGTTCTGTTCGGCCTCATAGAGGGGCAGCGCGGCGTCGTAGTGCCTGCGGGCCTCCTCCACGTGGCCCAGGCGACTCTCCAAGTCGCCCAGGCTCTTGAGGGTATTGGCCCTGCCGAGCCGGGCCTGCTCGGCCTCATAGAGGGGCAGCGCGGCGTCGTAGTGCCTGCGGGCCTCCTCCACGTGGCCCAGGCGGCTCTCCAAGTAGCCCAGGCTCTGGAGGGTATTGGCCCTGCCGAGCCGGGCCTGCTCGGCATCAAAGAGGGGCAGCGCGGCGTCGTAGTGCTTGCGGGCCTCCTCCACGTGGCCCAGGCGGCTCTCCAAGTCGCCCAGGTTCTTGAGAGTATTGGCTGCGGCGGTGCGATCTTTGTGGGCAACTGAAATCGATTGGGCAGCTTGCAGCCATGTTCTCAACAGGCGCAGACGACCACGAGTGCTCAGGAAATCATTGCATAAATGCACCAGCGAGCTTCCCCATACATGACTGCATTTCTGGGCCAGCGAAAAGGCGTGGGCAACCTGAGAGAACTCGCATTCCAGCCGGTCGTAATCGCGAGGCCTGGCCTCATGGCAGGCGCGTGCTACCGACAGGTAGTGCAGCGCATGCATCAAGGGCAGTTCCTGCTTCTCCGCAGCAGCCTGCAGGCTCAGCCCATATGCCCTGAGAATGGAGTGTTGCTGCCAACGTTGTGGTTGCTGACGCTTGAGCAGGGCACGAGCCACCAGCACATCCAGATACTCCTGTGCCCGCCGCTCGTCATCACCCCATAGGGCCGCTGCTGCTCTTGTGTCAAAGCTTGCCTCCTGCGCCATGCACCCCAGTGCGCGAAAACGGCGCTGGAATTCCGGTCCCATGGCCACGTAGCTGAGGCGCAGTGCTGCCTCCACCCGGCTCTCGCGATCAGCCTCGTCAAGGAGTGGTAGGTCGCCGAAGCCCTGCCCTTCCGCCACCATCCGGTCGATCTGCGCGATGCATTCAGACCAACTGTCGTCACCACGAACAGCGAGGTCGCCAAGAGCAATCGCCAGCGCCAAGGGGTGACGCCCCACTGCCTTGATGAGTTCCTGCTGCTGCTCTCGGGTCAGCCTGCGCTGCTGTCCATCCGATCCTGTGGACAAGGGGCGGCTTGCGTACTCCAGCGCATCCTCTGGCTTGAGCACGTCCAGTTCCACGGGTTCGCCAAGTTCGCCGGCTACTCGCGCTTCACGGGTGGTGACCAGAAGGTGCCCCCCCACCGGAAGTGCTCTACGCAGCGGCTCCAAGGTAGCGCGGTCCCAAACATCATCCACCACGATCAGGAGTGAGCCATGCCCTTCGAGGAGTGACCGAACAACCTCAGGGGAGAAGACGATGCCACCAAGGTGGGACTGGAGTTGCGCATCCGCGCGATAGGCGTAGGCAGCCACCCGCTTCAGCACGGGATTCACGCTCTCGGCCCCGCGCATCTCGGGCCCCATGCTGAGCCACAAGATGCCGCCGGGATATTGCGCCTGGTAGCGCTCTGCGTAGATCGCGGCCAGGGTGGTCTTGCCTACCCCTGGAGCCCCCCACATCGCCTCGCTCGTCCCGGCTTGAAGATGCTCATATACCCGCGTGAGCTCAGCCGAGCGGATGACCGGCCTCTCCAGATACTGCCGCGGAATCTCGAGCGGGCGCTTCCACTCCAATGGAAGTGCCCCGACGTTGTTGATGACGAGGGCGCCAGGGCCAATCGCACAGTTCGCGGGCGTAACGACGGTATAGCCATCCCCGCGCTCTTTCTCCTGAACCATGTGCCCCCAATGTCGGCACCCTTCATGCCGAACGCCATCAAGCGAACTCATGACCACACAGGGAATAGATCTCGTCAAGGCATCGTCAGTCCTCATGCTTGCATCACACGCTGGTGGCCGCTTCACAGAAGGAAGGACTGGGCCTCTGTTGGGCGGACGCAGTGGGGTTGGGGCGGGCGCCAGGAAGGCGGGTGAAGCGCCGTGCGCGAGACGGAGAGCCGACAAGAAGGCCTGCCCCACAGGCTTCAGGCGCACCGCGCCTGTCTGCGGGCCGTGGGTTCGGCTCGCGCTGCTTCTTCGCGCACTGCTGCCTCAGTCCCACAGCAAGATGCTCCAGGTAGTCAGCGACCGGATACCCTCCTGCTCGGCCTACCCAGGCCAACATGGCGAAAGTCGAGTCTGAAGCGCGCCGTGGCCGCGCGTGCGCAGACTCAACGCATGGAACGCGGAGGCGCCCCCACCGGGAACAGCGCCACCGTAAGGCGTACGTCACGGCACCCGGTGGGGTGCGAGGGCCTGTGCGTGAGCGGCTGGCTGTCGCGGTGCGACTATCGCAGGCGTGGCCGCCCACTTCCTCGCTGAAGGCGGATGGCACGTGTGCGGCATCGTGCGGATACTCCGCTGAGGCTGGGAGGGCAAGACGATGAGGGACACCCCGTTCGACTCGCGTTTCAAGCGGACGTGGAGCGGCCTGGCTCATAACGGGGAATGGTCGGTCATGAGGGGAGCCGCCACGCTTCTGGCCGCCGTTGCGCTGGTGATCGGAAGCGCGCCTGCCCATGCGGCGGGCACGGACCCATGCCCTGGAGCGGTCATCGAAACCCAGCCCATTGGCGAGGTGGGCAAGGAGGTGGGCAAGCTGGTCGTCCACTACTCCCCCGAGCGCAACGGGACCAACTGTGCCGCCACCGTCGCCACCGTGGAAACGAACGAGCCCAAGTTGATGACGGTCCATCTCGCCAAGTGCAAGTTCTCCAGTACCACGACATGCGATGAGGACGGCCCAGCGAACGAGGACAAGGGCTCCTACAAGCAGTACGCCGGGCCGGTGCTCCAGCACGACACCAAAGGGAAGTGCATCTCCGCTTGCGGAGTCATCGAGTACCGAGGGGTCCTTTACACGGCCGCGACGCAGCCGCTCTCCGGCCACTGCCAGTAGTTCAGGGAGAGACCGGTTCTCTGTTCAGTCGCAGAGAGTCAGCGAATCCAGTCCAACTGGAATGGACCGCAGTACCGCTTCCCACCGATCTGGCCGCACACCTTGTACCAGATTTGCACTCTGGGATTGACCTGTCCGGACACCGAGAATGTTTCACTATCGGCTCCAGGAGGGAGGGGTCTCCAGGTTCCGCTGTCCTCCATGCCGGCCATCTCCCAATAGACCGTAGCCGACTCAGCGCCCTCCTCCACCTTGAACGTGAAGGAGTTGCGGAGCTCAGGCAGGCACGGGGTCCCTCCGCTGTTGAACCAGGCCCTGGCGACCGGGCGGCCGTTCCGGTAGGCAATAGCCTCGCTGGTCGCCGCACTCGCGGATGACACGATACAGACCGTCGATAACAACACCGCGGTGGGCACGGCGAGCCGGACAGCACTTCGCATCGCGTCACTCCTTTCGAGACGTCCAGGTCATGAACATGCATGGCCATCCTCGACGGATTTGACTCCGGTGGATTCGAGGCCCGCCAGGGACACAAACCCACCGAGGACACCTGGCCGGATGCAACCGTCCAGGAGTCAGGCCGGGCAGCAGCACCAGGAGGCGACAGCCATGCGCCGCTCCATCCTCACGCCACTCGAGGGGCGCGGCAGGAGGAGACCCGGGGCTGCGCGATTTCAGACGGTGACCGGCGCTTCCGGGCTTCTGGCTTGCCGGGGGCAAGGTGTCACCCTCTGCCTCCGGCAATGCGGTCAGGCGGAGCCATCTCGATGGCTTCCGTGGGCGAGGACCCGCGGCCATCTGGAGGCGGCCATGACGGTACGCGGCGATGGTGGGGAGCTCCCTCTCGACAAGACCCGGAGGCTCGCGCGCGTCCACATCTACGGCGCGGGAATCGCCGGGTTAACGGCCGCCCACGAGTTGGCTCGCCGGGGCTTCCGGGTACGCGTCATCGAAAGCGCCCAGGAATGCGACGAGATGGGAAGGGTGAAGTCGTATGGCGAGGCGGGCGGGGACACGGGTCGTGGCGTCGCCGTGGGGGGAATGGCCCGGACCCAGTTCGTGCGCGTGGAGAAGGGCGCCCAGGGCAACTTCCAGGAGGGCGGCGGGCTCGCGCTCAGTGATGAGTACCGCTTCTTCTACGCGTACGACCCGTCCTTCGTGCCGACCGACAAGGATCCCTACTATTACTACCGCGACCGCGATGACAACCGGCTTCCCATGATCATGGCGAAGTGCCGCTACACGACTTCGAAGCAGGTGGGCGTGCTCCATCTTCGTACGCCCCCGAGCCCCGTGCGCGGTGCGAACCGCGAGATGAACGCGGAGTACATGCGCAAGTTCCTGCTCGACAACGCGAACTGGACCTTCCCGCCGGAGCGGGTCGTCGTCGTCGATGAGGAGGAGGCCCGGCAGCTCGAGGCCGTGCTGGAGGCGCCGTTGCGCAAGCTCGAGGACCAGGAGGGGCTGTGGTTCGAGTTCCTGCACTTCCTGCCCGGCGAGCACGGCTTCCGCTTCTTCCCGTCGTCCTATCGCCATCTCGCCTCGACGATGGTGGAGACGCCCCTCCTGGACGTGCACGGCAACCTCACCCCTCGCCGTGTCTTCGACAACCTCGTGCCCTCCAGCTTCTACGGCATCGCCTCACAGGGCCGCCGTATCCGCTTCCTGCGCCGTGCTCCCGCCACCCGTCCCGTGGAGATGCTCCAGGAACTCTGGGAGCTGGCCGACTCCGGCTACCCGCCCACGGACACCCTCCAGTTCACCCTGCGCATCTGGCGCTACCTGTGCACCAGCTCCGAGCGCAGGAAGGCCGAGTACGAGAAGCTCTCCTGGTGGGAATACCTGGAGGGCTACGAGCCAAAGACAGGCACGCGACGTTACACATACAGCGCGGCATTCAAGCGAGACATGAAGTTCGCGCCACGGGTGCTGGCTGCCTTCGATGGGGAATGGGGGGATGCGCACACCAATGGCAACACGCTCGCGCAGCTCTACCTCAACAACCTGCTGCCCATGCCCAAGACGGATGGCACCCTCAATGGGCCCACCACCCTGGCCTGGTTCCGGCCCTGGCGCCGCTACCTGGAGCGCTACCTGGGCGTCGAGTTCACCTCGGGAAGGCTGACCCGGTTCGAGTCCGTCGAGGACCGGCTCGTCGCCTGGTGGCGCCCGCTCGGCGAGGCAGAGCAACAGGACACGCAGTGGTACGACCCGAAGGCGTTCGAGGGAGGCACCGAGCCGGTGGACTACTACCTCGTGGCCACCGACGCGGCGACCGCGGAGCTCGTGACGAAAGACCTGCTGCGCATCGGCGTCATCGAGAAGCTCCGCGGCTTCACCACGAACATTCCACCCAACCCGCGCGGGTCCGCGCCGGAGCAGCCGCGCCCTGAGGGCGTGCTCCCCGGCCACGTGGCGTGGGACCGCTTCCAGACGCTCACCGGCATCCAGTTCTTCTTTCCTTGGTCCGTTCGCCTCGCCGAGGGCTACATCTACTTCCTCGACGCACCCTGGGGCCTGTCCGCCATCAACAGCCAGCAGTACTGGGCCTCGCCGCCCGCCTTCTGGCAGGACGGCTTCGGCGCGATGCTCAGCGTGGACATCGGCAACTGGTATGTGCGCGAGCCCGGGTTGAAGAGCCCCTCGACGTGCTCTCGCGAGGAGATTGCTCACGAGGTGTGGCGGCAGATCAAGCGCGCCACCGAGCAGCACAACGCGCCGCTCCCCCAGTCGGTCGACCCTGGATTCAAGCTGCCGGAGCCCGCGTGGTACCACCTGGACCGGTCCATCCGCTTCGAGACGGGCCCGGACGGCAAGGAGCGCCCCGTCGAGAACCGGACGCCCTATCTCATCCCCATCGTTGGCGACTGGGAACGCAGGCCCGGCGCCGACCCCTGGGACCCGATGGTGCCTTCCACCGGGAGCGTCCCGCCTTCGAAGAGCCATCCCGACCTGTGGCAGGCGCCGCACGGGGGCTACCAGGTGCACTTCGGCAAGCTCGTCTTCGCCGGCACCTATCTCAAGACGTTCACGCGGATGACCACCATGGAGTCGGCGAACGAGTCCGCCCGCCATGCCGTCAACGCCATCATCGACCACTACCTCACCTTCCATCACGTCGCGGAGCCCCATGCGCCTCCGCCCCCGGCTGGCGCGAGCTTCCGGTCCACAGTGCCCGAGTACGGCAACGAGGGCTCTTTGACGGGAACCCCCGGGTTCCGGATGACGCCCATCGGGGAGTACTGCCGCATCTGGGACCCCGAGAAGCACGAGCTGGCCGAGCTGGTGCCCCTGCGCGAGCTGGACGCGAAGCTCTTCGCGGCGGGCCTGCCGCACGTATGGGACGTGCTCCACCTGGAGCCCCTGGTCCTGCCGCTCCTCTCGCCGTTGGGCCCACCGCGAGGCATCGAGTCCCTGAAGTCGTTCCTGGGGACGGTGCGCGAGCACGTGGAGACGATGCTGAAGGGGGCCATCCCGGGCGTGAAGTGAACCCGGTTTCGTGGAGTCTCGGCTCCGGCGAAGGGGGGCACTTGATGGGCTCGGCGTCCGGCACCTTCACCGTGGGCGCCACCGTCGAGCTCGACCTCGCGTCGGGTAGAAACGACGCCTGGGGCTGAGCCCGTCATCTGCAGGGTCGGTGCCCGTCCTGTCCGCCAGTGCCCATCCGAATCGATTTGAATTCGTGTCGGCGTGCCTTGATTCGGTGCTCCAAGCCCTGTCGGATGTCGCTGAAGGCAACGCTATTCGACGCCAGCCCCACCGCCGGTCAGAGAGCCGTCGTGACGGCAATCGCGGCGAGATATGACGGGCCGACATGATACACGGTTCCAACGCCCATGATGTCGGTAGTACTCAACTGGCCACCATTGCTCCACTCGGGATTGCAGTAGTTCATGACCGACGAAAGGTCCCATGCCCCCACAGTGGCGGTGCCATTCGACCCCTGAGTATCATCACACGAGGGAGGTGTGTCGGGACGGTTCTGCTCATGGGCAAACCCCAGCGCATGTCCAAACTCATGGACCGCGATTGATCTGATGCATGAATCAAGGCTGTCTTGACATGAGTCGCTCCAGTGAACGAACGTGAAGTTCAGCACCATCCCATTGCTGACATCCTGGATGTGGGTGCCGAGCCCCTTCGTGTGCGGCTGCTCATCCGAGATCTTGATCCTGATCGCAGAGTAATCCGAAGTGCAATCAGTCCATTCCTTGAAGTCGAAATAACCATAGAAGCCCCAGGTTCTGTTCACAGCCTCCCGGACCAGCTCCTTTTCCCGAGCGAAGCCAGGTGACTCCCAGCACACGGTGATGGGTGTTTCACCACTGGCCCGACTCCACCAGAGCACGTACTCATCATAGTACAACTCGGCTTCGCCAGCAGCCATCGCAGTGGAGTCATCAGCGACAGCGCCGTCAATCGCAGGCCCGCAGGCTGCGAGCGACAACAGACTGGCAATACTCGCTGCCGCGAATTGAAGACAATAAGGTCGTCCCATATAGACATTCTCTCCAATTCAACGCGAGTCAATATGACTTTCCACTGACCTGGACGGCAGCTGGGCTGTGAACCTATAGGCCTGGGATCTGCAAGTCAAAGCAAAATGCCGATTCTCGGGCGACTGCAACAACTGGGTTCCGCTAGAAACCTTGCGCTCGATCCGGCAAGGCTTGAACGACCGCGTGAGCGATGATTTGTCACCCATACCTCAAAACGCCTTGACTGCTCAAAACCCACCAGCTAGCCTTTGGAATACAGGCCTTGGCATCAAGCCGCTTCGCGTTGGATTCATGGCGACAATCGGCGATGGCTGTCAGGCGGTCATCTCATTGCAACAGAATTCCTTGGCAGTCCCCTGAAAGGACGAAGAATGTCTCGCTCGAAGGTCTTGGCAATCACTGGGGCAGCGATGCTGATTTCAACCGCGGCGGCGGCCTGGGACTATCCGACCCCGGATGGCGCGGCGAAGGGGAAGGTTGCCATCATTGAGCTGTGGGGTAATTCGTTCCGCGTCGGGCTGGTGGGTAACCCCGCGCTGTGCAACAACGGTGCAACGAGCGCCTGGGTGACTGCCGGCCAGCAGGGAATGGATGCGGATGCGGTGAGGGCGCAGCTCAGTCTCTTTACCGCTGCGAAGCTCTCCAGTGCGAGCATTTCGATTCATGCCAATGTCGTCAGCGGCGTCTGCCGGATCGGGGCTGCCTCAATCGAGTAGGCGTGCCTGGCAGCCGCGGTGGGTGGCGCCTGGCGTCTGTCCTCGAGTTGGAGCCACAGACGCAGGCGAACACGTCGACGTCGAACGTCCTCCTCAGCAGCTCCGCGAAAGTCCACTCGCGGCGTCCTCTCCTTCATCCGCTGCTTCCTGGCCGCTGCCTCAAGCCCCCCGCTCGCCTCCTCCTCACCTGCTTGGGGGACCAGAAATGGCCGCAGTCTGGCGCCTGGAGCGAGGACGCCGTGGAACCTCGTGAGGTTTGCCCGAGGCGGAGGCACCAGGGACGCCACACGCCGTAAAGGTTCCAGCCCGGTGAAGAGCAGGTGCGTCGTGCCTTCCGGCAGCGGGCGCCTCATCCGGTAGGCGATACGGCCGGTACCTGGCGAAGTCCCGCTCCACGTACTGGGGCAGTCCGCGCCCCACCTCGCTCGCCTCCGCCAGCAGCGTGGCGAGGTTCTCCCTCACCGCCTCGTACAGCACCGTCCCCTCCGGCTACCTCCGCCGGTACGCCCCCATCCTCCAGCGGGGAGGAGAACGGGACAAGACGGGGCGCGACGGGATGGGGCGGCACAACGAACCGACGTGAGCTCAAGGCGATAGCGGGTAACAGCGCGTCCTGCCTGGGGTTTTCCATCGCCGTGTCTGCGGGTTCGAATCCCGTCGGGGACAACCTGACATGGCCGCCAATTCCAGAACCCGATCCCACTGCGCCTGCCCTGCTCGCCCGCGTGGGCCCGAGGCTGCGGTTCATGCCTGGAGAAAAACCTGCGCATACCGCTTTCGCGGGCAATCCAGCAGACTTGTAGGGCTGCAGTAGAGACAGCCAGGGAGCAGACACGCATGAGACGAAACTTCGGACGAACGGTGGCCGGCGCACTCGCGCTGGCCTCCGTGGCGGTGGGGTGTAGCTCGGGAGACCCCTCCACGGACTCACTGAAGGGCGCGAAGCAGGGGCTGGGAGGACCCGACTTCGTGGTGACGGCGCTGAGCGGCCCCACCAGCACGACGCCGGGCAGCTTCTTCAACGCGACGGTGACGGTGTGCAACCGGGGCGACACGGGAGGCGGAACGGAGGTGGCGCTGGTGCTGTCGGATGACAGCAACCTGTCCATCGCCACGGACTTCTGGGGCGGGAACGAGTACCTGGGCTACCTGCCTCCCGGAGTGTGCGACACGCGCACCGTCTCGGTGAGCCCGGCGCCGTCGGAAGGCGCGTGGTACCTGGGGGCGCTCGCCGACCCCTACGACATCGAGTTCGAGTCCGACGAGAGCAACAACTCGCGGCTCAGCGGGCCCATGGGCGTGGGCTACGGGCCGGACTTCCTCGTCACCGCCGTGGAGGGCCCTACCAGCGTGCAGTCCGGCCAGAGCCTCGCGGCGCGGGTGACGGTCTGCAACCAGGGCACCAGCCCGGGTAACCCCCAGGTGGAGCTGTACCTGTCCGCCGATGAATTCATCCAGCCCTCCGGCGGACCGGGGCCGCAGGAGGACATGCTCGTGGGCGGCGCCCCCTCGGACACGCTCTTCCCGGGCCGGTGCGCCACCGTCCCCATCCAGGGCCAGGCCTACACGCCTCCCCCGGGCACCGATGGCGCCTACCATCTGGGCGCGGTGGTGGACCCGCAGCACGTGCAGGACGAGCTCATCGAGGACAACAACACCTCGTCCGGCTACCGCATCGGCGTGGGCAGCGCGCCCGACTTCGTCATCACCTCCGTCACCGGGCCCACCAGCGTCCAGGACGGCCAGCCCCTCACCGCGCAGGTGACGGTCTGCAACCAGGGCACCAACTCCGGTGACTCGCAGGTGGAGCTCTACCTGTCCGAGGATGGCTACATCCAGCCCAACACCGGGCCGGGGCCGTTGGAGGATTCCTTCGTGGGCAACGCCCCCACCGGCTGGCTCATGCAGGGCCAGTGCGCCACCGTCCCCATCCAGGGCCAGGCCTACACGCCTCCCCCGGGCTTCCAGGGTGCCTACCACCTGGGCGCCGTGGTGGACCCGTCCAACAACCGCCAGGAGCTCATCGAGGACAACAACTCCTCCTCCGGCTACCGCATCGGCGTTGGCAACCGGCCGGACTTCGTCATCACCTCCGTCA
>NZ_JAAIYA010000021.1 GCF_010894405.1 Pyxidicoccus caerfyrddinensis | reverse complement strand
CGCCGTAAGAAGGCCGGCTGGGACGAGCGCTACCTGGTCCACTTGCTGGGGGTGAAGGGCGCCTACACCCCCAGACCCTCCAAGCGGAAGCCTGCCCCACCCCGCGGATGAAGATGCGATTCCCCTGGGGCACCGGCCCCCCGCCAGCCGGCATGTCAGACCCCTCGGCTATTCATATCCCCGTCGCGCACACGGAGGCGTCGGACCCTAGAGGCCCGAGCTCGCGTCCACCCTTGCGCCCTCACCGCACGGATTGGTCCGCCTTCCGTGTCGCGCGACACCAGACTCTCGCCGCGCGGGCCGGGGATGCCTCGCGTGGAGACGGCGCACGTCTTTCTCCGGTCCTTGGGGGGACCCCGGAGCGTCGTGTGCCAGCGCGGGCGGACCCTCGGGGCCGCATTGACGGCAGGTGTGTCGCCCACCGGGGGAGGGCGACGCGCACCCGGACCGTCCCGCGAGACATTTCAAGACGCCGTCCAGGCCGGGGGGCCGAAGCCAGCAGTTCTGGCTCGGCCTTCCGGAGGGTGGCCGGTGCGCGCGAGGCAGGCAGGCCTCAACCCCTCCCACTGCCTGCCTCGTGCGCTCCCGTAAAATCCCAAAGGAGAGGGAAGGGTGGGGCGCTCGTCCCGTCGGACGCCCCTTGGAGTAGGGCCTTTGCTTGCCAAGGGCTCGCGCCGGAGACATACGGAGGCGCGAAAGGTCGCGGCGCGCGGAGCCAGGGTGCTCGGGCGCCAGGACGGAAGCCGGGGCGCTGTCAGGTGCCGGTGTCCCTCGGCGACCCTCGTGAGCGATGGGACTCCGATACGACGTCATCGTGGTGGGCCTGGGCCATGCGGGCTGCGAGGCGGCGCTCGCCTGCGCGCGGATGGGACTGGCCACGCTGGGCCTCACCCTCAAGAAGGACCGCGCGGCGGTGATGAGCTGCAACCCCGCCGTGGGTGGCACCGCCAAGGGCCACCTGGTGCGCGAGCTGGACGCGCTGGGCGGCGAGATGGGCCGCGCGGCGGACTCGGCCGGCACGCACTTCAAGACGCTGAACGCCTCCAAGGGCCCGGCCGTCCAGGCCACGCGCGTGCTGTGCGACCGCGAGGCGTACTCGGCGGGGATGCGGGCCGTCCTCTTCTCGCAGCCGAACCTCACCGTGCGCGAGGGCGAGGTGTCCGCCATCGTCGCCGAGGGCGGCCGGGTGGCGGGCGTGGTGCTGGGAGACGGCACGCAGGTGGAGGCCGCCGCGGTACTGCTCACCACGGGCACCTTCCTCCAGGCGCTGATGCACGTGGGCGAGAAGAAGGAGGTCGGCGGGCGCCTGGGTGACGACGCCGCGCGCGGCCTGTCTGACTCGCTGCGCGCGCTGGGCTTCACGTTGGGCCGCTTCAAGACGGGCACGCCGGCGCGGCTGGCGCGCGCGAGCATCGACTGGGACGCGGTGGAGCCGCAGCCCGGGGACTTCCCACCGCGCCCGTTCTCCTGGCGCACGAAGGGGGAAGTCGCGGCGGGCGCGCCGTTCCCGAGGCAGCCCGACGTCGTCTGCGGAATCACCGCGACGACGCTGCAGACGCACCAGGTGCTGCGCGACAACCTGCACCGCTCGCCGCTGTACCAGGGGGAGATTGTCGGCCGGGGCCCGCGCTACTGCCCGTCGCTGGAGGACAAGGTGGTGCGCTTCGCCGCGCGCGAGCGTCACCAGGTCTTCCTGGAGCCCGAAGGGCCCACGTCGCCGCTGGTGTACCCCGCGGGCCTGTCCACCAGCCTGCCGGCGGACGTGCAGCTCACCTTCCTGCGCACCATTCCGGGCCTGGAGCAGGTGGAGGTGGTCCGCTACGGCTACGCGGTGGAGTACGACTACGCGCCGCCCACGCAGCTCGAGTCCACGCTGGAGGCGAAGGCCGTGGCGGGCCTGTACTTCGCGGGGCAGCTCAACGGCACCTCGGGCTACGAGGAGGCCGCCTTCCAGGGACTGTGGGCCGGCATCAACGCGGCGCTCGCGGTGAAGGGCGAGCCGCCGCTGTTGCTCGGCCGCGACGAGGCGCACGGCGCGGTGCTGGTGGACGACCTGGTGACGAAGGGCGTGGACGAGCCGTTCCGCATGTTCACCAGCCGCTCGGAGCACCGGCTGAAGCTGCGCGAGGGCAACGCGGACCTGCGGCTCGCCTGTCACGGGCACCGCGTGGGCCTGTTGCCTCGCGAGGCGCTGGAGCGGGCCGAGGCGCGTGCGCGCGCGGTGGCGGACGAGGTGGCGCGGCTGAAGCGCTCGGGCCTGGCGGCGCGGCTGAAGCGGCCGGAGGTGACGTATGCGCAGCTGGGGGAGGGGAGGGCGGACTGGCCCGCGCTGCCGGAGGACGTGGCCGACGAGGTGGAGGTGGAGGTGAAGTACGAGGGCTACATTGCCCAGGCGGCGAGGGCGGCGGCGCGCGAGGCGGAGTCGACGGACCGGTGGCGGATTCCGGAGGGCTTCGCCTTCCGGGAGGTGCGCGGGTTGAGCTCGGAGGCGGTGGAGAAGCTCACGGCGCACCGGCCCGGGACGGTGGGGCAGGCGCGGCGGATTCCGGGGGTGACGCCGGCCGCGGTGTCGCTGCTGCTGGTGGCGCTGAAGCGGGGCAGTGGGGCGTCTGGCGGCTGTGGACAGCCGGTGGAGTGATCAGGAACCGGGCTGTGGATAACGTGTGGGAAACTTTGAGGGCCGTCGCCACCTGAGTGATTCCGGGGGGTTGTGGGCCTGTTGGCTGTGGAGGCGTTGTGGATAACGCGCGGTTCGTAGATCTGCTGGCATCCGGGAGCCGGGCGCTGGGCGTGGTGGTGCCGGAGGGCGTGGGGCCCCAGCTGCAGCGGCTGATGGCCGAGCTGCTGAAGTGGAACGCGAAGGTGAACCTCACGGCGATTACCGCGCCGGAGGAGGTGCTGGAGAAGCACTTCCTGGACTCGCTGGCGGTGCTGCCGGAGGTGACGGGCGCGGCGACGCTGCTGGATTTGGGCGCGGGCGCGGGCTTCCCGGGGCTGCCGTTGAAGCTGGCGCTGCCGGCGCTGGGCGTGACGTTGGTGGACGCGGTGGGGAAGAAGGTGGCGTTCATCAAGGCGGCGGCGGCGAGCCTCGGGTTGCAGGGCGTGCGAGGGCTGCACGCGCGAGCGGAGGGCAAGCCGGAGGCGGAGGGGATTCCGCGCGCGGAGCTGCTGATTGCGCGAGCGTTCATGGACCTGCCGGACTGGCTCGCGCTGGCGCCGGGGTACGTGGCGCCGGGCGGGCGCGTGGTGGCGATGCTCGGCAAGGCGCAGACGGATGCGGAGCTGGCGGCGCGCGCGGCGGAGCGGCAGCTGCGCGTCGTGTCCGCGCGGGCGTACCGGCTGCCGTTCTCCGGAGCGGAGCGGCAGGTCGCCGTGTTCGCGAAGGAGTAGGGCAGGGCGGTACCCGTCGCGGAAGGAACGTTCCTTCCGGTACCGGAGTCGGAGGAGGGCCGGGCGGCGGCGCCCGTCGTGGAAGGAACGTTCCTTCCGGTGCCCGAGTCGGAGGAGGGCCGGGCGGCGGCGCCCGTCGTGGAAGGAACGTTCCTTCCGGTGCCCGAGTCGGAGGAGGGCCGGGCGGCGGCGCCCGTCGTGGAAGGAACGTTCCTTCCGGTGCGCACGCCAGAGCAGGGTAGGGGGGCGCCAACCAGGTACTCCGCCCCGGAGGCTCGCGGATGCCCGCTCCGTGGAACAGACCCGGGCCCTCGCATGACAGCGAGGACCCGGGCCGCTCCCCCGCGCGGTGCGCCGCTCAGTGCCGGCGCTTTCCCTCGGGATGTTCGGTCCACGCCTCGTTCCCGTCGCGGGGCGTGACGAACAGGATGTGGACCTCGGGCGTGTGCAGCCGCCCTGAGTGGGCCACGCCTCTCGGTATCAGCAGCGCGTCTCCCGCACCGAGGTCATGCGCCTGGTCCGGTCCGCTCGCCGGACGCAGTGTCATCGTCATGCGCCCGGAGACGAGCACGAGCAGCTCGTCCCCTCCGTCATGGCGCTCCCAGAAGCCCTCCGTTCCCTCCACGCCAATCCGGATGACGCCGAGCATCGCGTCGCGCGGCGCTGCGAAGTCACCGAGCATCCGGGCATGACGAGGGTCGGCAATCGCCGCGAGCTCCGTGGCGATGGTGAAGCACAGGCCCGTCATCACCGCCTCCTCAAGCTGCAACCGTGTCGGTGTCGAGCTGGAGGGCCGTGGCCAGCAGCTTGCTGAACTCAGCTTCGGACAAGGTGCGGCGGGCCTCGATGAGCCGCTTCGCCCCCTCGCCGATGGCGATGCGTAGCGGCGGCGCACTGTCTTCGATGACCTGTTCCACGACGCGGGCCAGCAGGTCGGGGTCATTCCCTTCCTCGCGCGTCGCCCGCTCCAGCAGGGACACCAGCCGCTTGCGCCGGGGCGCGAGCTCCGGGTGCTCGACGTGGGGATGGTGGAAGCCGATGCGCGTGCGCATGCCGTCGGGCTCGAGGAGCGTGACTCGGAGCCGCGTGTCGCGCAGCTCGTGCGCGAGCGCCTCCGACATGGCTTCCAGCGCGTGCTTGCTCGCCGCATACGCACCGAGGAACGGCACCGCCACCGCACCCGACAGCGAGCTGATGTTGACGATGTGCCCCGAGCCCCGCGCGCGCATCGTCGGCAGCACCGCCAGCATCATCCGCAGCGCGCCGAAGAAGTTCGTCTCCAGCTGCGCGCGCGCATCCTCCAGGCGCGTCTCCTCCACCGCGCCGATGAAGGCGTAGCCGGCGTTGTTCACCAGCGCATCGATGCGCCCTTCACGAGCGAGCACCTCACCGACGCAAGCCTCCACCGAACCGTCCGAGCACACGTCGAGCGTGAGCATGGGCCAGTCCGTCTCACCCGCCGGCTGCCGGCTGGTGCCGTAGACGCGGTGGCCGCGCTGGACGAGCCGCGCCGCCGTGGCCCGGCCGAGGCCCGAGGATGCGCCCGTCACCAGGACCACCTTGCCGTTGTTGTTCCGAGCTTCCGAAGTGCTTCGACCTTCCATGCGTGCCTCCGTTGTTGACGCGGAAGCAATATGCGAATGTTTCGTCACATTCGGTATTCGCATTCAGGAGCGCCCGAAACGCATGACGTCCGTCGAGACAACCCCTCGGAAACTGCCGCGTCAGGCGCGCTCACGGGCGACGGTGGACGCGTTGCTCGAAGCGGCGGCTCAGGTTCTGGTGGAACACGGTTACGAAAAGGCGACCACCGCGCGAGTCGCCGAGCGGGCCGGCGTGAGCGTGGGCTCGCTCTACCAATACTTTCCGAGCAAGGAGGCCCTGGTCGCCGCGCTCATCGAGCGTCACGCCGGAGAGATGGTCCAGGTCGCGGAGGAAGCCTTCGCCGGATTGGGAGGTGCATCGCTCGAGGACGGCCTGCGCGCCATCATCCGTCTCGGCGTGGATACGCACCGCATCTCTCCCTCGCTCCACAAAATCCTCTTCGAGCAGGTGCCGCGCGTGGGGCGCATCGCGGAGGTGATGGACACGAATCGGCGCATCACGGAATTGATTGAGCGGTTCCTCCGCGCCCACGCGCGGCGTCTGCCCAGGGGCATGCAGCCCGCGGTCGCGGCGGTGATTCTCGAGACTGCACTCGAAGCGCTGACCCACAAGGCCGTCACCGAGCGCCCCGAATTGCTCAAGGGCGGACTGCTGGAGCGGGAGCTGTACCAGCTCGCGGCCGGCTATCTGTTCCACGCGGGGAAGTGACAGGTGAGGTGCGGCGCTGTGCCCGTTCGCGGAACTGTTGGCACGTTTCAGCGAAGGGCGTGACGGAGCGCCGCGCGAGTGGCGCGGCGCGGGCCCACCGTTAGTTTCGTGGTGGGGGTGCCACGGATGAAGCCGCTGCGCACGGAAGGGCCACTCGTCTGGATGTACGACCGCAACCACGACGTGCTCGCGCGCGAGTCGCGTGCCGGTTTCGAGCGACGCCTCGGGCCGCCGCACGGAAGGGATGCGCAAGGTGATGGGCTCGGGCCGACGGAGTTCTGGCTCTGGCGCGCGGACTGCGGCCTGACGGTGGTGGCCCTCTACCGCGAGCGTACTGACTCGTTCCAGGTCTTCACGGACGCGGAGGAAATCGACCACGCGCTCGCGCACCTCGGTTGGTGGAGCGCGGAAGTGGAGTGGCGCGCGGATGAGGGGAAGCCTCGCGCGAGGAACGGCTGGGCCGTCTACCGGCAGGACGACACGGGCAATCGCCATGACGTCTGCGTGATGCAGGTCCGCGCCCGTGCCGAGTGCCTCGCGCGGCTGATGGAGGCCCGGGCCCACAAGCAGTGGTACGCCGTCGAGGCCCGTGGAACACCGCCGCCGCAGTCGCAGTCGAAGCCGCCGCGAAGTGGCTGGGCCGTCATCCGCCAGGATGAGCACGGCAACCGTGTGGAAGTGGCCGTGCATCCGAGCGAGGACGTCGCGCGCAAGCTCGCCGCGGCGTACGACGCCGAGCCCCGGCACAAGCAGGCGTACTTCGTGGAGCCGGTGGCGCCGCGCTCTTGAGTCGGAGCCGCGGCGACCGGGGCCCTGCACAAGCGGACTGCTTCATGAATCCCGTGACGCCGCGCGCGTGAGCGAGCACCTCGACGTCCGAAGCCCCGGCACAAGCAGGCGTACTTCGTGGAGCCCGTGACGCCGCGCGCGTAAGCGAGCACTTCGACGTCCGAAGCCCCGGCACGAGCAGGCCTACGTCGCGGAGCTCGTGGCGCCGCGCTCCTGAGTCGGGGCCGCGAAGTCCGCAGGCCCCGCGACGGGAAGCTCCACGATGAAGGCTGCGCCGTCGCCAACCGCGCTGCGCACGCGCAACGTGCCTCCGTGTGCCTCGACGATGTGCCGGGCGATGTGCAGTCCGAGGCCGAGCCCGCTGACCTCGCTCGCGCCGACGAGCCGCTCGAAGCGCTCGAAGATGCGGTGTTGGAACTCGGGAGGGATGCCCGGTCCGCGGTCCTGCACCTCCACCCGTGCCGAGCTCCCCACCGCTTGCGCCGTCACCTTGAGTGGCGTGCCCGGCGCGTACTTGAGCGCGTTGGTGAGCAGGTTCGTCAGCACCTGCTCCAGCCGGTAGCGGTCCCACCGTCCAACGACGCCGGACGCCAGGTGCAGCTCGAGCCCATGGCCGGCCTCGGTGAGTTGCTGCCGGAAGCGCTCCACCACGTCACCGGTGAGCTCGGCGAGGTCCACCGGCTCGGGCTGGATGTTCAGCCGCCCCGTGGCGATGCGGGAGATGTCGAGCATGTCCTCGACGAGCCGGCTGAGCCTGCCGATGGAGCGCTCCGTCTGCTCGACGAGCCGCGTGACGCGCTCGGGTTCGAAGGCGGCCGGGTCGCCCGCGGAGATGCG
Source organism: Pyxidicoccus caerfyrddinensis (assembly GCF_010894405.1). Lineage (GTDB taxonomy): Bacteria > Myxococcota > Myxococcia > Myxococcales > Myxococcaceae > Myxococcus > Myxococcus caerfyrddinensis. Next base: position 207,736 of record NZ_JAAIYA010000021.1, on the reverse strand, counting down.
CTTGCGCACGTACTGCGCCTGCATCTTCATGGAGGTGATGGGCGTGCGCAGCTCGTGCGAGGCGATGGACAGGAACGTGTCGCGTGAAGCGATGGCCTCCTGCGCGCGCTGGAACAGCCGGGCGTTGTCCATGGCCACGGCGACCTGGGCCGCGAGCCCCGCGACGAGCGTCTCTTCGCGAGCCGTGAAGGTGCCCGGGGTGGGGTGGCCGAAGAACAAGCCACCCATCACCTCGCCCGAGCGCGAGATGACGGGCACGGCGAGGTAGCTGCGCACGGGCAGGTGGCCCTCGGGCATTCCGCGTCGCGGCGGGTTGTGGCCGTAGCGTGGGTCCTTCGTGATGTCATCGCTGCGGACGATGCCCGTGCCCTTGAAGGTGGGCTCGAACACGGGCGTCGAGCGAGGCATGGGGAACTTCGAGAACGCCTCCTTCGCCACGCCGGAGAGCGTGTACAGCATGTACGACTCACCACGCTCGTTGAGCACGTTGTAGAAGAACGCGCCGAACGCGGCCTTGGTCAGCCGCGTCGCCGCGTCCGTCACGCCCTGCACCAGCTTCTCGAGCTGGAGCTCCGCGGCCAGCGCCTGGCCCGTCGAGTTCACCAGCTCCAGCGTCTGGAGTGACTCGTTCTTCTCCTGCAGCGTCTGGCGTAGGGACTCCTCGAGCTGCTGCTCGGCGGTGACATCGCGCGTGAGTCCGTCGAACCGCTTCGGCGTGCCGTGCGCGTCGAAGGAGACGCGGCCCTGGGCGTGGACCCACCGGACCCGGACGCCGCCGCCCTCGTCGCGGGGCACGAGCACGCGGTAGCGGACGTCATAAGGCACCCGTTCCGAGTGCGCGCGCTGGAAGGCTTCGGCCACTCGGGGCACGTCCTCCGGGGCGACGCACTCGTGCAACCGCGCTCGTGTCACCGGGCCTTCGGCGGGGAGAGCGTGCTGCTGGCGGTAGATGGCGTTGCAGTCCATGACGTCGAGCGGCAGGTCGCAGTACCAGAGCCCGAGTCCGGCGGTCTGCACGAGGTGCTCGAAGCGAGCTTCCTGCGTCTTGCGCTCGTCGATGTTGGTGACGGTGCCGGCCATGCGCGTGGGCAGGCCCGTCACCGCGTCGTAGTACGCGCGGCCGAGCGACTGGACCCAGTGGATGCCGCCGTCGCGCCAGACGGTGCGGTACTCGAGGCGGTAGGAGGAGTGCTCGCGGATGCTGGCCTCGACATGCGCGACGACGCGGGAGCGGTCGTCGGGGTGAACGAGCTGGATGAAGTCCGCACGGAAGGTGCCGCGGAACGAGCCCGGTGCGATGCCGAAGACCTGCTCGCAGCGCGGGTCGAAGCGCAGCGAGTCGGTGGCGATGTCCCAGTCCCAGGTACCCAGGTAGGAGGACTCGAGTGCCAGGGCCAGCCGCTGCTCGCTCTCTTCGAGCCGGCTGCGGACGAGCCGTTGTTCGTGGATGTCGATGGCGGTGCCCAGCCGGAAGCGGACGGAGCCGTCCGGGTTCTTCACGGGCATGGACTGGGTGTGGTGCCAGCGCCAGGTGCCGTCCGCGCGGCGAAGGCGCAGCTCGAGCGAGAAGGGCGAGCCCGTGGCATCGGCCTGCCTGCAGATGGCCACGGTCGAGGTGAGCTCATCGGGATGAAGTGCGGCATCCCAGGCCGCCGCGCCGAGCACGTGCGTGGGCAGTCCGGTGAAGGCGTGCCAGGCGGGGTTGAAGTAGGTCGTCTCGCCGGTGGCGGTGGCGGTCCAGACAATCTGGGGCATGGCCGCGGCGAAGGTACGGAAGTGCAGCTCGTCGTCTGTCGGAGGTTCGGGCGGGGCTGAGCGCTCAGGCATTGGGCTTCGAGGTGACCCGACGCGAGCACCTCCGTCAACGACAGGCCCGGGCGCGCCCGTCAGGGAGAAGACGTTGGCGCGGCGGGAGGGGAGGCGCGCGGAGTGGTGAGGGTTTCGTGGCACGCGCGGGCGGTCCAAGGCGCGTGGACGGTGAGGTGTTCGTGGCGTGTTGATGGCGAGAGGCCACGGCGCGTCGTGGACTGGGAGGTGTTCCTGGCGAGCGCATGGATGCGCGCGGCCGATGGCGTCCTGCTGTTCCACGTGGAACCTGGTGCGGCGAAGCATGCGGCCGGCGGAGCGCGGCGGAGGAGATGGCTCAACTGCCGCGGCGCAGGGACGGTGTTTCACGTGGAACGAGGTGCCCGGTCCAGCGCGTCCATGCGCGGCAGTGGGCGCGTCCGCGGTGACTGCGCCGCACCGTGTTCTCGTTCCACGTGGAACACGGGCGGCTCCGTCCTCGAGCACCTCGGTTCGAACCACGGGCGCGGATGACATCGCGTCCCGCGTGAAGCGCGATGGCTCCAGCCCGTTCCTCGAGAGCACGTGGTCGAACCGATGCTGAGTTGAACGACGCAGCCGCGAGTTCCACGTGGAACGAGGGTGGCTTCATCAAGCACGCCGGTTCCGAGCCACGGTCTCTCAGGCGTGAGCGCCGTCAGGTTCCACGTGGAACACGGAGGCCCCTCCGGTTCCGTAGGCGCAACGGTTCGGACCGCGTGCGCACTGGCGTGAGCGACGCCAGGTTCCACGTGGAACGCGGCGACGCATCCGGTCCCTCATGCGCAGCGATTCGGACCGCGTGCGCACTGGCGTGAGCGACGCCAGGTTCCACGTGGAACACGGCCGTTCCATTCGCACCGCCAGGCGCAGCAGTTCAGACCACGCTCGCACGCGCGCGGGCGCCGTCGCGTTCCACGTGGAACGAAGGTGGCCCATCCGCTCCTTCGTGCACAGCAGTTCGAACCGCGTTCGCGCGAGCACCGCGCGTGTTCCACGTGGAACGCGGGCGGCTTCACTCAGTCCTTCAGTCCATCCACCGCGAACTGCTTCCGGCCGGCCATGCGCGGTGTCAGGTGCAGGGGCGCACAGCCGGACAGGTGAGGACTCAAGCCTGCCGGTTCAAACCACCACCGCATCAACTCGCGCGGCATCACGTTCCACGTGGAACACGGCCACGTGCATCGAGTGCTTCATGCGCATCGCTTCAAGCCGTCATCACGCCCACCCGCACGACATGGGCTCCAGGCACCGCGCTACCGGCTTCAGCACGTGCGTTGTGCTTTCCGGTCCAGCCTCTCGCTGGGCTGGATCGTGCGGGAGCACGAGCCTCGCGGAGCGCGATGCGCTTCAACGAGTGCTTCATGCGCACCGACGCCAGCTACCCGCGAACCCGGGCCGTGTGACCTCGCGTTCCACGTGGAACGTGGTCAGCGTCACGTGGTGCTTTGCGCCTACCGGTTCAGACCGCCGCGGGGCTGACCGGTGTGGCGAGGCATCCCATGTGGAGCGTGAGCTGCGCGATGAAGCTCTAAGGCGACGCTGGTTCGAACCGCCGCTGAACTGAGCCTCGCGGCATCCCGTTCCATGTGGATCGTGGATGGCTTCACTTCGAGTTTCACGCGGACCGAAGCAAGTCAGCGATGGCCTCGCGGCGCGGTCCGCGGAAGCGCGGTCGTGTTCCTCGTGGAACGTGGATGGCTTCACTTCGAGTTTCACGCGGACCGAAGCAAGTCAGCGATGGCCTCGCGGCATGGCCTGCGGAAGCGCGGTCGTGTTCCACGTGGAACGCAGACGCGCCCCTGAACCACGCTGTCAGGCAGCCAGGAGCAGGTTCAGCGGCCACGATTCGTGGTTGAGGACATGGGGCTGTTCCACGTGGAACCTCGGTGCTCCGTGGTCGCGACTTCATGCGGACCTGTGGAGCCCATGCGCGGAGCAGGGGAGCGACGCGGGCACGTTCCACGTGGATCGCGATGGCTCATCACCGGCACTGTCGTGGAGGCGGGCTGGTGCTCACGATGCCGGGAAGAGTGATGTGCACGGCGTCTGGTTCCACGTGGAACAGGGAGTCCCTTCGCCATCGACTCATGCGCGGAGACGGCTCGCGGTGGTGAGGGCGAGGCGCTCTCCATCTGGAGCATGGGAGCCTGACGCCGCCGCTTCGTGCGGAGGCCTGGTTCGGAACCGAGAGGTCAGGGCGCGTTCCACGTGGAACGTGGATGCCGTTGGCGGTCGCGTCGCGTGGAGACACCGCGCGCTGGCAGTCGGGCACGAAGCGGTCCACGTGAAGCTTGGAGGCCTGCAGTTCATGCCTTGCGCGGAGGCGCCGTGCGGCGGCGAGCAGTCCGGGGCATGTGCCGCGTCGAGCGTGGACGCCGTTGGCCGTCGCTTCACACGGAGACACCGCGTGGTGCCGAGATGTCGGAAGCGTTCCACGTGGAACGTGGATGCCGTTGGCTGTCGCTTCGCGCAGGCGCCGTGCAGCGGCAAGAGGTCTGGGGGCGTGCCACCTGGAGCGTGAAGGTCTGGCGCCGGCAGTTCGCGCGGAGACACCGTGCAGCGACCCGTTCCACGTGGAACGTGGGGTCCCACCGCAGCCGCATCTGACGCAGGCAGAGTGCGGCGGCCTGTTCCACGTGGAACGTGGGGTCCCGCAGCAGTCGCTCTGCATGGAGACACCGTGCAGCGAGCGGCCCGTTCCACGTGGAACGTGGGGTCCCGCAGCAGTCGCTCTGCATGGAGACACCGTGCGGCGACCCGTTCCAAGTGGAACGTGGGGTCCTGCCGCAGCCGCTTCTGACGCAGACACCGCGCGGCGACCCGTTCCACGTGGAACCTGGGGTCCTGCCGCAGCCGCTCCCTGCAGTGTTGGCGGGACAGGGAGCGGTCCACGTGCGGTGCTGGTTGAGTCCCGTGGACGCCTTCGCGCGAAGTCTGGAGGCGGAGCCACCACGGTGGCGTGGAAGGCGGAGTCGGGTTCCACGTGGAACGGGAGCCCATCCGCCTGCACCTGCCAGCACATCGCGTCCACGGCGCTGACGTTGCGGTCGGGGCGAGGCGCTCGGTGCCGCGCCCCGACCGACGGATGAAGGAACTCCATCAAGGGCTTCCGGCATGCCCCGGGTGCCCCCAGCCACTGGCCCCTGTCGCGCAGAAGCGAGGCCTGCGCCGCCGATGGGGACTGACCCGTTCCACGTGGAACGTGGAGGCACCGCATTCCCGCGCAGGGCGACAGGTCCGTGGCTACCGAACCACTGCATGCCGCATCTCGGGAAGGCGGAGCCATCCACCGTGAAGCTCCGAGATTCGTGCCTCATCCGCCATGCGGTCCGCATGAAGCGGTGGGGGCTGCATGCCGCAGGCTGTTTCCGCGCGGATGCCGTCCAAGGGACGCAACCCATCGCTGCGCGGGCTCATGGGGCCCGAGGCGGGACACGCCGAACATGGATGCACGGCATGCGGTGCTTTCAGGAAGCGACCGCGACTTGCGGCGGAGTCGTGCGGCGCAGTGAAGGCGCTGACGCCGCGTTCGACCTCGGGCTCTTCGCAAGCGCAACGACCGGGCCCTCGCGGGAGAGAACCGCGCATGCGCATGGTCAGTCATTGCCGGAGAGCGACGGTGGTCCGCAGTCCGCGCGAAGTGCCCTGCGGACGTCCCATGGTGGGAAGGCGGCGGGGCGGAGATGCGTGGTGGCGGAAGCTCGCTTCACCCGGGACCGGAGCATGCGCTTCGAGCCTGAGTCCGGGGCCTCCAGGCAAGGAACTCCGTGACCTCCGTCGCCGTGGTGCCCGCATCAGCGGTGGCTCGGTCCATCCCTGTCGACGCTGGGGACTGCGCCTGGGTATCTCGGGCCGTGCGGCTTGCGGATGCGTCGGCCTTTGACCCTCATGCTCGCGGGAACCCGGTCCGGCGCGCGAACGCGGCTCGCATGGAACCGGGGATGACGTCGCTTCGGCACTGCGTGGCGGGAAGCCTGCTCATGGGCAGGGTGCTGACCAATGGAGCGCGCGGCTCAAGCTCAGCCCCGTGCGCTGGCCGGCAGTGGTCGCACGCGAGCCGGAACCAGAGGGGAGGGGGCGGGAGTCCCCGACCGAATGCCGGCAGCGCATGCCTCTGCTCAGGGAGCGGTCCGCGAGCAGGAGCCAGCACTGGGGCGCATGCCGCGACTGGAACACGGCTCACATGGCCGTCACCGCCACGACGTGACGCCACTGCGGCGACCCGGAGCGCGGGCTTCACCGAAGTCCAGGTGCAGCCGCATCCCATCCGTGTCCGCCCATGCGGCTCACTGCATGGGGAAGGGAACCGCGGGGACTGCCGGGCATGGGCTCCCCGGCAGTTGGCCGGAAACCTTGGGCTGCCTGGCAATGACCTGCATCACCGCGCCCGAGTCCACGCATGGAAGTCGCTCCCGATAGCCCGGGAGACGCGAGCTTCATCGGAACTCGTTGCGCGCGGACAACGCGGAGGCGCGGCTGTTGCCAGGCCACGCGCCGATGCTTCACCGCGCGCGCTCGAACTCGAGACCGCACAGGTCCCACCGGCAGCCAGGAACAGCGTGGGGCCATCACGCCTCCACTTCGGTCCGCATGCTGCGCAGGTCTCACAGGTCCGAAGCTTGAATCACACGGAGCCGAGCCTCACTCGGTCCATCGAACCGACTCGACCGCGAGCTGGCCCGGTACACCCGACCTCCGGTGCCACGCATCGAGACCCGCTGCGATGAAGCTCCTCAGTGGCGATTCCTTGCGCGGCGGCCCCTCCATCGCGAGTCCGTGCGACGCAGCCGTCCATCGGGCGGCTGCTCAGCGGCGCGCTCGGACGCCTTGAACCACCCACGGCTCACAGGAACTCGCCTGCTTCCCTGGTCGGACCCACAGCCGGCGAGCCAGCCCAGGGTCCACCGCATCCGCAGCAGACCGCATGTCCGCATCCTCATAGAGGGGCCTGACATGAGAGCCCTCCCGGTCCAAGCAGCCAAGCCCACCAGACCGGAATGAAGCCGCCCATTCCCGGCCCAATTCCCCCTAGCCTCCCCAGCACCCAGGCCAGCGACCCGTGGAACCCTGCCTCTAGCCACAAGGACGGGAACGGGCGCCACCTCCTTTATATAGGGAGCGGGAACCAACCCGCCTCGGCACCCACGGCCCCGCCCAGCCACGGGCCCTCGGCACCGCACCCCGGGACACGCGAGCACTCAACCCGAGTCGGGCACCGCGACCGTGCTCACACGGCCCCCTGCCGCGGACAGCTCCACCCCACCGACTCACGCGATGACGCCGTCACCGAATCGTGCCCATCCACCGTGCCCGTGGTGCCCTCGCGCCGTCCGCGTCCTCCCTCGCGGAAACACGGCGAAGAGAGCAGGGAGGCGAGGGGCGCCGACAATTTGATCCTCCCCCGAAGCGGGTGCTAGGAGCGTGGATCAGCGCGCAACCGTGCACGGCTTCACGCGCGGGGCCCTGGCACAGGCCGGGGAAGAGAGAGGATGGGCCACGTGGGTCGTATCATCTGCATCTCCAACCAGAAGGGCGGCGTGGGGAAGACCACCACCGCCATCAACCTCGCCGCGAGCCTCGCCTCCGCCGAGCGCCGCACGCTGCTGGTGGACATGGACCCGCAGGGCAACGCCGGCAGCGGGCTCGGCCTCAAGCGCGACGACCTCCACGGCACCATCTACGACGCGCTCCTCAACGGCCGCCCCGTCAAGGAGCTGCTCCACCCCACCGAGCTGCGCTACCTCCAGGTCATCCCCGCCACGCCGGACCTCACTGGCGCCGAAGTCGAGCTCGTCAACCAGGAGCGCCGCGAGTTCCGCCTCCGCGATGCCCTGCGCCCCCTGGCCGCCGAGTACGACTACGTCATCATCGACTGCCCGCCGTCGCTGGGCCTGCTCACGCTCAACGCGCTCGCCGCCGCGGACTCCGTGCTCATCCCGCTGCAGTGCGAGTACTACGCGCTCGAGGGCCTCTCGCAGCTCACGCACACCATCGACCTGGTGAAGCAGGGCCTCAACCCGGACCTGCAGATGGAGGGCATCCTCCTCACCATGTTCGACGCGCGCGCGAACATCGCCCACCAGGTCGTCGACGAGGTGCGCGGCTACTTCAAGAAGCAGGTCTTCGAAGTCGTCGTCCCGCGCAACGTGCGCCTGTCCGAGTGCCCGTCCTTCGGCAAGCCCATCATCCTCTACGACATCAAGTCGAAGGGCTGCGAGAGCTACCTGGCGCTCGGCCGCGAGCTCATGAAGCGCGACACTCCCAAGTCGCCGCGCCGGCGCGTGGCCTGAAGTGAGCCGAAGTCTTCCGGAAGCAGCGGGGGCTCTCCGAGGTTGCCGGGGAGCCTTTGTCGTTCATGGCCGCCGTGAAAGTCGCCGCGGCGCTGGAGTCACGACGTGGTGAAAGCAGACACGCAGAAGCGGGCGCTCGGCCGAGGGCTCTCCGCCCTCATCCCCCAGGCCTCCCCCGCGACCAACAACAAGGCCGCCGAGCAGGCCGCCAACAAGGCCGGCGTCCTCAAGCTGCCCATCGAGTCCATCCACCGCGACAAGGAGCAGCCGCGCCAGCACTTCGACGAGGTGAAGCTCAAGGAGCTCTCCGAGTCCATCAAGGCTCAGGGCGTGCTCCAGCCCATCCTCGTCCGCAAGGACGGTGACGGCTACCGCATCATCGCCGGCGAGCGCCGCTGGCGCGCCTCCCAGGCCGCGGGCCTCAAGGAAGTGCCCGCAATCGTCAAGGATGTGACGGAGGTCCAGGCCTTCGAATTGGCCCTCGTGGAGAACCTCCAGCGCTCGGACCTCAACCCGATTGAAGAGGCCCTGGGCTACAAGCGGCTCGTCGAGGAGTTCAAGCTCACGCAGGAGCAGGTCAGCCAGCGCGTGGGCAAGGAGCGCTCGACGGTGGCCAACGCCCTGCGGCTGCTCGCGCTGCCCGACGACGTGAAGGTCATGGTGGCGGACGGTTCGCTGAGCATGGGCCACGCGCGGGCGCTGCTCGGGGTGCCGCGCCTGCCGGAGCTGCAGAACCTGGCCAAGCAGGTCGCGGACAAGAAGCTCTCCGTGCGTGACACGGAGCGGCTCGTCCAGCAGAGTCGCTCCTCGGGCAAGAAGGATGCGGGCAAGTCGCCGCCCAAGCAGAGCCCGCAGGTGAAGTCACTGGTGGAGGAGCTTCAGCGGCGACTGGGGACGAAGGTTCGGCTCACTGAACGCAGCCCCGGAAAGGGCACCATCGAGGTGGACTTCTTTTCGTACGATGACCTCGACCGGCTCTTGAAGCTTCTCAGGAAGGAGTAGGACGTGGCGCTCCTTGGCGGCAAAAAAGACGAAGCACCCAGCAAGCCTTTGTTCAGGCGGGAGGAGGAATCCGTGTCGCAGCGTTCCGGTGAGGTGCATACGCTCCTGGGCAAGGGGAGCGAGTTCGAGGGGAAGCTCACGTTCGAGGGACAGGTCCGCATCGACGGAAAGTTCAACGGGCAGATTGTCACCAAGGACGTGCTCGTCATCGGTGACGGCGCGAAGGTGAACGCTGAAATCCAGGCCGGCACCGTCATCATCAACGGTCAGGTCGAAGGCAACGTGAAGGCCACCCAGGTCATCGAGCTCAAGACGCCCGGCCGCGTGAAGGGCAACCTCGAGACGCCGTCGCTGTCCATGGACCGCGGCGTCATCTTCGAGGGCTCGCTGAAGATGGAGAACATCGGCGGTGGCGGGAAGCCGCCTCCCCCGGGTGGCGAAAAGAAGTAGTGCGCTCGCGGAAGCACATCGCGTGGGTGCTGGCGCTCGGCCTCCTGCCCGGCTGCAAGGGCTGCAAGCAGGAGGACGCCGCGCCGGCCGCCGCCGCTCCGGATGGCTCGGCGCATGGCTCGTCCATGCGCTCGGGCATCAAGGTGCCGCTGCCGGACGGTTGGTCCGCGCAGGTGGCGCCCGACGACAGCTTCCAGGCGGGCCCGCCCGGCCGCCCGGTGCTGCGGGTGGACCTGCGGCGCGGGCAGGGCACGCAGAAGCCCTCGGCGGATGACCTCGCGGACCGCGTTCGCGGGGAGCTGAAGGGCTTCGAGGTGTCGCTGGACCAGGAGGAGGAGACGGAGGGCTACACCCTCCTGCGCATCACCATGGCGCCGAAGCTGGCGGATGGTGGCCTGGGACTCCAGACGCCCGGCTTCTTCGGCGCGCGGCGACTGGGGGACGACTTGTTCCTCTGTGCCAGCCTGCCCGGTGCCTCGCCGGAGGACGTGCTCGAGGCCACCGAGGCGTGCCGCAAAATCGAGGTCCAACCCGCGCCGAAGTAGGTCCCGCCTGGGGGCACGGGTGACGTGCTCCCTCGCCGCCGGGTCTGGTCGTGGCAACCTTCCGTCGAGGAGGCAGCCATGGACTGGAAGGACAACCTCGTCGAGGACGATGCCGGAGTACAGGAGGTCCTCGCGAGCAGCCGGCGCGTGGCGGTGTTGGGCATCCGCTCGGAGAGCCAGGCGCACAAGCCGGCCTACGCGGTGCCGCACTATCTGCAGGCGCACGGCTACGACATCGTCCCGGTGTCGGTGCACGGTGAGAAGGGGCCGATTCTCGGCCAGCCCGTGTACTCGGCGGTGGCGGACGTGCCCGGGGCGGTGGACGTGGTGCAGGTTTTCCGCAAGCCCGAGGACATCGACGGGCACGTGGAGGATTTGCTCGAGAAGAAGCCGCGCGCTGTGTGGTTCCAGCTCGGCATCCGCAACGACGCGGCCGCGGAGAAGCTGGCCCGCGCCGGCATCCGCGTGGTGCAGGACCGGTGCATGAAGGTGGAATTGATGAAGCGTGAGCGCGAGCAGGCAGGCGTGGCGCCCGCGTGAACATCCGGCGTGCGCCGCGTGTCCAACCGATTATGAAATTCGTGACGGGGAGCAAGCCCTGCGGGACAGGACGAGGGGTGCACTTCCGTGCACGCCACGTCGTCATCGTCGCTGAGGGACTTCCACATTCTGTCACGGTTACTTAACCTGCACTTCCCCGGCCCGCGTTGGGTGCCCTCCCGGACCCATCAGGACCTCCCACGCAGTGCCTTGCCAGGAGTCCCCGCATGTCGTTCTCCGGAATGCTCCCCCTCCCACTCGCCACCGTGGACCTTGGACCTCTGGGGGAGCAGGTGATTGTCGCGGGCGGCGTCATCGCCACCGTCGTCGCCGGGCTCTGGGCCGCGTGGACGCGCCCCAACGCGCAGCCCGTGCCGGTGCCCGTGCGCGCACCGTCGCGCCGCAACCCGCCGCGTCGCTAGTCAGTCCCCGGTTCGTCAGTCCTGCACGCAGCCCGCGCCTTCCGCGTGAGTCCTTCCGTGGAACGTGACGCGTGCACCCGGCAGTCCCGCAAGACATCGGGCGTGGCGGCGGGTTGAACCCCAGCCACCCGCCCGATGCATCCCCCCGGCGGGATGTGTTGGCCCATCCTTCCCTCGGTGGTGCGCGAACGGGTCGAGAAGACCCCGGGAGCCTCCGTTGCCAGGAGGCAAAACGTCAGGCTCCCGATGCTCCCTCTCCGGCAGGAGGAAGGAGTGTCACCCCGACGCGCGAACCCACTTCAGGAAGGCGACCAGAAGGGTCCCCGGCCCTGGACCCCGATTGCCGGCCACACCCGTCCGGCATCAAACGATTCTCGGCCCGAGCGTCGCCAAGTTGCGACGCCCGCGCGAGATTTTTCTCGAATCTCAACGTTTGAGCGCCAAGGACAGCGCGAAGTCGCCCGCGGTGTCCGTCCACCACTCGGTGAGGGTGAGGCCGGCCTCCGCCAGCTCCGCCTCCACCTGACGCCGCTCGAACTTGCAGCTCACCTCGGTGCGCAGCACCTCGCCCTCGGAGAAGTCCACGCGCCGCCGCAGCGTGGACAGCCACACCGCCTGCGCGCGCTTGGACACCAGGCGCATTTCGATCCACGCGTTCTTCTCGTCGAAGGGCGCGAAGTGCTCGAAGGCGTCCGGCTCGAAGTCCGCGCCCAGCTCGCGGTTGAGGACCTTGAGCACGTTGCGGTTGAACTCGGCGGTGACACCCGCGCTGTCGTTGTACGCGGCGTACAGCCGCTCGCGGTCCTTGATGAGGTCCGTGCCCAGCAAGAGCCCGTCCCCCGGCTGGAGCCCCGCGGACAGCTCGCGCAGGAAGAGCGCGCGCTGCGCCGGCTTGAAGTTGCCGATGGTGCCCCCCAGGAAGGCCACCAGCCGCCGACCGCCGCCGGGCAACTGGCCCAGGTGCCGCTCGAAGTCGCCCACCACCGCGTGCACGCTGATGCCCGGGTACTCGCGTGCCAGCGAGTCCGCCGCGCGCCGGAGGAATGTCTCGCTCACGTCGAAGGGAACGAAGCGCGACAGCGCGCCCGCCTCCTCCATGGCGTCCAGCAGCAGGCGCGTCTTCTCGCTGGTGCCGCTGCCCAGCTCAATCAGTGTGTCCGCGCCACTGAGCCGCGCCACGTCGCCCGCGTGGGCGAGCAGGATTTCGCGCTCGCGCCGCGTCGGGTAGTACTCCGGCAGCCGGGTGATGTCGTCGAAGAGCTGGCTGCCGCGCTCGTCGTAGAGCCACTTCGGAGACAGCTCCTTGGGATTGCCGCACAGCCCCTGGAGCGCTTCCGCGCGGAGCGCGCGCTTCGCGTCGCCCGGCCGCACGTACACGTCCACCCTCACCCCCGGGGCGCCCTGCGTGCCGCCGCCCGGAGTCCCCGTCGTCGTCTGCGCCGTCCTCACCCGCATCGCCTCACCTCACGTCACGTGCACAGCGAAAGCCGGCGAAAATCTGCCGGCGGTGGGGGAAGTCCCAGTTGCGAAAGCCATTGCGCACCGCCACCGGCGCACTGGCCCACGCTCCTCCCCTCAACACCTTGTAGTCCTCTCCGAAAAACACCTCGGAGTACTCGCGGTAGGGGAAGGCGGCGAAGCCCGCGTACGGGCGGAAGTCGCTCGCCGTCCATTCCCAGACATCGCCCAGCAGGCCCCAGACGCCGTCGTGGCTGACACCCGCGGGGTAGCTGCCCACCGGCGCCGGGCCCCACGTGTCTCCGCCCAGGTTGGCGTGCGCCTCGGTGGGCGCCGCGTCTCCCCACGGGTGCTCGCGCGGCGTGCCGTCGCTGCCGCGCGCGGCCTTCTCCCACTCGGCCTCCGTGGGCAGGCGCTTGCCGGCCCAGCGCGAGTACGCGTCCGCCTCGTACCAGCACACGTGCTGCACGGGCTCGTCCTTGGGCAGCGGCTCCACCAGGCCGAAGCGCCGCCGAAGCCAGACATGGCCACCTTGAGGCAGCCAGAACTGCGGGTGGCGCAGCCCTTCTTTCTGGACGAAGTCCCAGCCCTTCGGGTGCCACCAGCGCGGGTCCTCGTAGCCGCCGGACTCGACGAAGACGAGGTAGTCGCCATTCGTCACCGGGTGCGCGTCCAGCAGGAAGGGGCGCACGTCGGTGAGGAAGGCGGGGCGCTCGTTGTCGTAGGCCCACGGGTGGTCGCTGCCCAGGCGCACCGGGCCGCCGGGGATGAACACCTCCGACAGCGGCACCGCGCCGGGACGCGGGCGGGCGCGCGGTGACGGGATGCGGTACTCCACCGTCGTCATCAGCTGCAGCGTGGCGGCGAGCGTCTCCGCGTGCTGCTGCTCATGCTGCGCCACCATGCCGAAGACGTAGCCGCCCACGAGCAGGGGGTCCGTGCTGGTGTCGGGCAGCGAGTCCAGGTGCTCGCGCACCGCCTCGCGCACGCGGGCGGCGTAGGCGAAGGCGGACCCGGGCCCCATCAGCGGCAGCTCCGAGCGCGTGGCGCGTGGATGCCGGAAGGCGTCGTAGATGGCGTCGAAGGCGGGGTCCGTGAGGGCCGGGGCGCCGAGCGCGCGCAGCAGCCACTGCTCCTCGTAGTTGGCGACGTGGGCCACGTCCCAGACGAGCGGCGACATGAGCGGCGAGTGCTGGCGCAGCAGCTCGGCTTCGGGCAGCCCGGCGAGCATGCCCAGCACGCGCGCCCGGGCCGTCTCCAGCTCGGCCCACGCCCGTGCCTTCCACGGCCGTGCCTCGCCGCCTCCCTGTCCTCGGACCCTGGTTCCCTCTGCGATTCGGGACATGACCGCTCCAAGGTAGGGAGGCGCCCCACGCGGAGGTAACCCCTGGCCCACCGCCGCCCGAGCCTCCCGTGAGGGACTGCACGCTCCCCGGATCCCGGCGTGGCCTTCTGGATGAACAAGCCTCTCTTCCGTTTCGACCTCAAACCAAAAAAGCGTCGTTTCGAGGCTCAGCGGAAATGTCCGCCAGGGGGGCTGATCTCAGCGTCCAGGCGGCGGATTTCTGTCCACTAATGCTGGCTCGGGGGGCGCTGCGGGTCGCGGTGCGGCTTGCGGGGCTTCTATGCTTTCGCACATGGCCACCGCAGCGCCGCGCAGGTCCGTGCTCGTCGTGGAGGATGACGAGGACATCCGGGCCGCCATCGCGGAAATCCTGGAGGGGGAGGGCTACGACGTCGTCATCGCCGCCAATGGCAGCGAGGCGCTCGAAGAGCTCCAGCACATGCGCCGGCCGTGTCTCATCCTGCTCGACTTGATGATGCCGGTGATGAACGGCCACGAGTTCCTCGCGCGCATCCGCGAGACGCCGCGCATGCAGGGCGTGCCGGTGCTGGTGCTCACCGCTGTCTCCACGGAGGCGCCGCCGGGCGCGCGCGGCCTGCTGCGCAAGCCGTTCATCGTCGAGGAGCTGCTGGACGCGGTGCAGAACCTCTGCGGCACGGTGGCCTGAGCGCTCGGCCGGGGCCGCTCACGGCTTGCGCGGCACGCGTACGAGTGACAGCAGCGTGAGGGTGTGCGAGCGCTCGTCCCAGGTGTACTCGAGCTCCAGTCCGTGCTCCGGCAGGGCATGCCGGCCAAGTCCGTTGGTGGCCTCGGGAGCGCGCCCGGTGGCTTCACCGAGCCCCTCCAGCACCTTCTGGAGCGCGAGGAAGGTCTCCGCCGACATGCGCCCCACCTCGCGCCAGGCCTGGGGCGCATAGTGCACGCGGTACGGACCCTGGTTGTGGTGGCGGAGCTGCGGCATGCCCGGTTTCGTCGTTCCTTTCCCGGGTCCGCTCCTTGCCAATGGCGTGCCTGCCCGCTCTCGCTGGGAGTCCGGGTAGATGCCCAGGTGTGCGGCGACTCAGGGTGAAGGAGTTACAGGCCGCGGCGCGGAGGCGCGGAAGAAACGACAGGAGGGGCAGTCCGAGTGGGGGGCCGTGCCCCCAGGCCGGCCCCCGGGGTGTGGGCGCGAGGCCACGCTCCGGGTGGTGGGGAGCACGGTGTGCGGCGATGCCGTCAGCGGGGGCGAAGCCGTGGCCCTGTGCCGGGTGGCGGGGAGCACGATGTGCGGCGATGCCGTCAGCGGGGCGACGCCGTGGCCATGCTCCGGGGGGCGGAGCTCACGATGTGCGGCGATGCCGTCAGCGGGGCGAAGCCGTGGCCAAGCTCCGGGTGGCGGGGAGCACGATGTGCGGCGATGCCGTCAGTGGGGCGAAGCCGTGGCCATGCGCCGTGCGGCGGAAGGCCCGTGCCGATTCCGAGGTGGCGCGGCGTGCGGGCGCCGCTCCACCTCTCAGGCACCGCGCCCCTCGGAGACCTTTCGACGCGCGTCGTGCCGGAGCCGCGGGCTCAGGGCGCCCCACAGACGAGCCACTCGGAGAGCTGGCGTCGCTCGGCGTCGGACGGGCGCGGGTCGTTCAGCGGCATCTCGGTATTCACGCTGCCATCCGCGTTGGCGCCGGCCTCTTCGTTCATCTCCTCCGCGTGCGCGCGCACGGAGGCGATGAGGTCCCAGTCGAAGCCCACGGGCGCTCCGTTGCGCGCGGCGCCGGTGCGCGTGGAGCTGTGGCAGCGCGTGCAGTAGGTGTCCAGGAAGGCCCGGCCGAAGTTCTGCTCGGTGAGCTGCGTGCCTCCCGTCGGGCACTCCACCGTGTCGTCATTGCCCCCGTCATCGTCGTCGTCATCGTCGCAGCCGGGCACGAGGGTGAGGCAGGCAAGCGCGGCCATGCAGCCAATCAGGCGTGACATACGGTCTCCTCTGGCGGGCACTCGGTTACCCGGAGCGGGGGAGGGCTCGCCTGCCTCCCGGATAGCGGAGCGGGGGCGCTGGCCGTCACTGGTCGGGGGGGTCGCCTCGCGTCCGGCAGCGGACTGCCCGCGCGGCCGCTGGGGAAGCAGAGCCCCGAGCACCCGCCGCGCACTGGCTGCCCGCCCGCGCGCCGCATGTCCACGTTGACGCCTGGGGCCGAGCGCGCGGCGGCCCCGACAAGGAGGCGCGATGGCTCGGCGGAGGTACACCCCCTGGTCGGCGACGAATGGACTGCTCTTCGGCGTCGCCGCGGGCGTGGTGCTGGCGCTGGCGGAGGTGGTGCTGGCCGTGGCGGCGGGCGACAGCGCCATGCGTCCGGTCCGCATGTCCGCGGGAGTGGTGCTGGGGCCGGCGGCCTTCACCCCGCAGGTGTCCGCCGGCACGGCGCTGCTCGTGGGCTTCGGCGTCCACGTGCTGCTGTCCGCCCTCTCCGGGCTGCTCTACTCCTTCCTGGACGCGATGCTGACGCCGGACGGCCGGGGCCGCTGGGAGTTCCAGGCCGCGGTGGGAATGCTCTTCGGCATGTTCATCTGGCTGCTGAACTTCCAGTTCGTCGGGCGCGGCTACTACCCGTGGTTCCTCGACGTGCCACAGTTCCCCCAGGTGGTGCTGCACGCCGTCTTCCTCGGCCTGCCGCTGGGCATGCTCTTCACCGCGGCCGAGCGCAGGCGCGCGCTGCTGGACGCGGAGGACACGGCCACCGCCGAGGCGCGCGGCGTGGACACGTGAAGCGCGGCGCCGGGCGTCACTCCGAGAAGGCGATGGTCGTCATCAGCGCGTTCTCCGCCTGGCGCGAGTCCAGCCGCGTGTGCTGCACGACGATGGGCACGTCCGAGAGGATGACGCTGGCGTAGTCGGTGTCGCGGGGCACGGGCGCCGGGTCCTTCAAGTCATTGAAGCGCAGGTGGAGCGTGCGGCGCGCGGGCACGGTGACGCGGTAGGGCCCCACGGGCTCACGGTCCTTGAAGAAGAGCGTCACTTCCACCTGGGCGTCGCGGTCTCCCGTGTTGAGGAGGCAGGCCGTCTCGTGGCTCGTCATCGTCGGAGCGGGCCCGGTGCTCTGGCTGGGAATCCAGCCCTCGGCGATGGCCCACCTGCGGCGTCCGATGGAATCCATATGCGTGCGGCTCCGTGCGTGAGTGAGTGGAAGGCGCCGCGAGCGTGGACACGCGCCGCTCCGCGCGGAAGCGTGCGCGGCGCCGTCCGTGGAAAAAGCGACGGGCGGACGTTGGAATCGCGTGACTCCGCGCAAGGCACGCAGCGCCCGCAAAGTGGCGTGGTGCAAGGCCGAGCCTTGTTTGAAAAAACGCTGAAGGTATGGTGAAAGTACCCGACCTTGAGGGTTATCTATGGGCCTCCGAGGCGCCTGGAGCGGGGCCCCTCCTTTCGTGGACTGACACACGCATGGACACAGAATTGGCGAGCATGCTGGGAGCCGCGTCGAGGGCCGCCCGGGTGCGCATGGGACTGACGCAGGCCGATGTCGCGGAGCGGATTGGCATGGCGTCGGAGGTGTACGGGCGGCTGGAGCGCGGGCACATGCTGCCCAGCGTGCAGAACCTGCGTCGGCTGTGCGTGGTGCTCCACGTGCCACCGCACGAACTGCTCGGCCTGGGCGAGGACCTGTCCGCCCCGCCGCCCGCGAAGGACAAGGTGGCGCCCAATGTCGCGAAGACTCGCGAGGACGACACACCCGAGATGCGCCGGCTGATGCGCAACCTGCGCAAGCTGTCGCCGGTGCAGCTCAAGCTGATGAACCTGGTGGCTTCGGCCATGCACCAGAAGAAGAAGTAGCGGGGCGCGGGCCGCCGAGGAGGTGGCTCGCGTCACCATGAGTCGACCACCACGTAGTCGTCGGTTCGCACCCAGATGGGGGCCTTCGGAGTGGAGCCCGGTGCGTGACGCACCGTCCGGCGCTGCTCGTCCCCCACCCGGGCGCAGACGGTGATGCGGCTGGCGTACTCCTTCCCGAAGCGCGGGACGTCGGCCTCGAACCACTGGATTTCCGCATCCTCTCCGTCCACCCACACCCAGCCATACAGGACGGTGCCGGAGGGGAAGGCACCGGGATTCCGGACGATGCTGCTGATGGCGCCCGTCCTCAGGCCGCCAATGAGCACGTCGCCGTCGACGTAGTCCTGGTGGTAGTCGAGCTGGGCGGTGCCTATCAGCGGAAGGCTGTACGAGCCGCGGAACTTCCGTAGCAGCTTGTCCATGTTCCTCATGGCATTGGGAGAGCAGGGCTGGTTCCTGCGGGGATGCTCTCCCACGGGCGTCGCATAGGTCGTGCTCGCGCAGTGGAGGCTGGCGGCCGCGGCGACTCCCGCGAGGCAGACCGGCAGCGCGCGCTTCAATGCACCCGGGGACGCGGCGGAAGGCTTGGGTGTTCCAGGTGTCATCGGGCTCGTCACCATTTCTTCGCTCATCCCCACATCCATACCTGCATCCGCCAGCGAGGGAGTCTCACCGGTAGAGCCGTCCGCGCCTGGAGGCGGGGTGGACACCGAAGCCAGCGGCCGTCCCGGAGTGTGGGACGCTCCCGCGCTCGTCCACCCGAGCATGGCCAGCAGCCCGAGGAGCACTCCCGCACCCAGCAGGCGCCACGAAGCGGGACGCGGAGGTTGGAACCCGGGCGTGTCGCGAGCGGGAGCTGGACCGGAGACGTGGGCGGAGGCTGCCGTGGGAGGGGGCTCGCGAGGGGGCGGGCGCGGAGCGAGCCTGGCGCGGTCCAGCTTCGCCTGCACTGTCGAATGGGGTTGCGCCTCCGGGAACAGGGGTTCGTCCCACTCGGGCCCGGCGGTGCGCAGCGCTTCCTCGAGGGCCGCGTGCAGGGCCTCGCCGTGGGAGTACCTTTCCCGGGCCCGTTTCCGGAGAAGCCGAAGGACGATGGCCTCCAGCGATGCAGGGACTCGGGGATTCACTTCGGAAGGCAGGGGAGGCGGACGCTCCTCGATGTGCTCGATGAGGACTTCCCGGGGCAGCGTCGGTGAGAACGTGGGAGCACCCGTGAGCACCTCGTGGAGCGTCACACCCAGGGCATAGAGGTCATCCGTCGCGCGGAAGGGGTAGCGCGCGTCGGGCCGGTCGGAGTGCTCGCGGTGGAAGCGGAGGGCTTCTGGACTTCGGTACTGCGTCGTGCCGGGAGGGAGCGTGCCCTCGGTGAGCGGGAGTGCCTCGGCATGGTCCGCGCTGCCGAAGTCCACGAGGACGGGCTGTGCGTCGGCGTCGCGCACGAGGATGTTGGACGGCTTGAGGTCGCGGTGGAAGACATCGCGCGCGTGCAGCTCACCCAGGGCCCGCGCCAGCCGGGCGAAGAGGTGCGCGACCCCGCGGGCCGACGGACGCGCTCGCTTCATCCAACCATCCAGGGTGGGGCCCTCCACGAAGTCCATGACCACGTAGTGGTAGCCCGTCCGCGCATCCGGCCAGCGGCCATGCGCCCAGACTCGCGCCACATTGGGGTGGACGGCCTGGAGCAGACAGGCCAGCTCCCGCGCCGCGCGAGCGTCGGTGTGGTTGAGGTCGTCGCTGCCCGGACCTCGCAGGGCAAACTTGAGGGCATGGCGCTGCCCCGCGTGCTCGACCTGGAACACGATGCCGAAGGAGCCCGAGCCCACCTGAGCGAGGATGCGCCAGGGGCCCACCGTCATTCCCGGACGGAGCGTGAGTGGGTGCTCCGCACTCAATGCGTCACCTCGGGTGGGGGCAGCGGAATGCGCACTTCGTGAAGGTGCAGGATGCGTGCGCCACCCTGCTCGTGGACGTCGATGCGGAGCAGCTCGGCTGGCGAAGCGGGACGCGTTCGAAGCTCCAGGGCGAGCCTCCCCGTGACTCCGGGATGGAGTGTCTGGACATCCAGGTCCACCGCCCGGACCGGGACCCGCTCCTCCGTCGTCTCGCTGTGGACCTCAATCCTTCCGGGCTGCCAGGGAGCCTGACCTTCGGCGAGGAGGAGGATGACCTCGAAGGCCAGGAGGCCCGGCGCGACGAAGACCCGCATGCCGACGACGTTGAGGGGCGGTGGGCCGTCGTCAACGACGACACGGGGGTTCAGCCGCTTCACGACGATGCCGTTCCCCAGGTCCCGGGTGAAGAGCAGGTTGGAGAAGCGTCCCGAGTCCTCGCAGCGGGCCTGCACGGCGCCCAGTTGCTCCACGAGCGCTTCGGGAGCGAGCGCGGTGCGGAAGACGCGGACCTGGAGGTCCACCTCTCCCGGCTCGGTCGTGAGGGCGAAGGTTGCGCGGTGGGGAAAGTGCCCGTCCGCGAAGCGCACCGTGAGGGGAATGCGCTCGTGGGGCGCGAGCTCCAGTCGGGGCAGGAGGATGAGGGCGCGCTCGGTGATGTCGATGCGCTCGAAGCGCTCGCGCGACGCACCCAGCTCCAGGCTGGCGGGGAGTACGGGCGAGTCGAACAGCAGCACGGTGGCGGTGCCCGCGGCGACATGCAACCCGTGCATCGTCGCCGGGTTCTCCGCGGAGAGGGTGATGTGCCGCTGACGCATCTGCCGCTCCACCCCGGTATCTCCCGCGACCGCCGTCATACCTGCCAAGGTGGTCAGCACCAGCATGACCCGAGGAAATGGTTGGAGCAAGCCCTGACTACCTCCTGGGTCGCTACCCTAACAGGGAGGGGCGACACGCGGGGACCCGCGAGGTTGGAGCGCGGACGGGCCGCTGGAGGCCCGCAAGCACGGAGAAAGAGACAGGGATTTCCTGCGATTGGGCGAGGGCATGGTCATGCGCGGCCCCTGAGGTCGGGCTCGCGGACACGAGCGCTGTGCGTACCGGCGCGGGTGGCTGTGGGCACGGCCAGCGGCTCCGCCGTAACCGGGGTCGTGCTCGTGGCGTACCGGGGACAGCCGCCATCGCGGGCCGTGCGCCCGTACTCCGTCACGAGGTCCCTTCCATGCGACTGTCGTTCGTTGCCGTCACCGTGCTGCTCGCGGCCTGTGGTCCCTCGTCCTCTGTCGATGAGCACGTAGGCGTGGTGGGGGACCTGGACACGTCGGAGGCGGGCATCACCGCCTTCGTGCGCGACGGGCGCTACACGACGTGGCTCGCCGAGTCCGCGCCGAGGGACTCGGTGCGCTCACATGGCCCGAAGGTCCGCGTGTTCTTCAACGACGTGCTGGCGGAGTCGATGCGCGCGGGCAACGCCACGCACCCCCCGGGAAGCATCACCGTGAAGGAGCTGTACGACTCGGAGGGGAAGACGCTGCGAGGCCATGCGCTCGACGTGAAGGTGTCCGAGGGGGCCGGGAAGGACACGTGGATCTTCTTCGAGGGCCTGGGGCCGGACTACGGCGACAACTACTACGGCCGGGGCCACTCGACGTGCCATGGCTGTCATGAGGACAGCGGCCGGGACTACGTCGCCACGCCGCTGCCGGAGTGAGGCACGGGGCGCATACACTGCGCGGCCATGGTCGATGAGCTCGTGCGCAGGCTGGGGCTGGTGCCGCATCCCGAGGGTGGTTTCTACAAGGAGACCTATCGCGCGGCGCTGGCGGTGGAGACACCGCGAGGCGTGCGCTCGGCGGGCACGGCCATCTACTACCTGCTGCCGAGAGGCTCGTTCGCGGCATGGCACCGGGTGACCTCGGACGAGGTGTGGCACTTCTACGACGGGCATCCACTGGAGCTGCTCCTCGTGGGCGCGAGTGGCCGGGTGGAGACGGTGGTGCTCGGGAGGGATGTGACGAAGGGCGAGCAGCCGCAGGTGGTGGTGCACGCGGGCGTCTTGCAGGCGGCGGTGCCTCGTGGGGAGTACACGCTGGTGGGCTGCACCGTGGCGCCGGGCTTCGACTTCGCGGACTGGGAGATGCCGTCCGCGGAGTCCCTGGTGGAGCTGTACCCCGAGCAGGCGGAGCTGATGCGGCAGCTCGCGAAGGCTGTGTAGGGACGCGGCGGCGCTTCGCGGTGCTCGAAAATTCCGGAGCGGCTGTGCCCACGCCATGAAGGTCCGCTGCCCAAGTGCGCGCAGGCATCGTGTCGTGCAAGCTGCCCGCGCATGAGGACAGCTTCCCCGCTGTTGCGCATGGCCCTGCTCTGTTGCTCGATAGTGTTCGCCTCGTGCGCTTCGTCACCGGACGGGCACGCGGATGACGGAGGCAGTCCGTCCCGGCCCGAAGTCGTGCGGACGACGCGGCTGTCTGGCGACCGCGTGCGGCTGTCCTTCACTCCGTTGGAGGCCGCACCTGCGTGGGAAACACTGAGCCCGGAAGAAGCCCGCGCGGTGCTGGCCGGCTTCCACCAGGCCTTGCGCCACACGCCTGTGCCCCGCTTCCAGCGAGCGCTCGCGAGTGAGGGCGCACCCGCCGAGTGGGAGCTGCGGCTCCGACAGGAGTTCCTCGCGAAGTACGGCCCCTCGCGGTTGCCGCTGCCGGGCTCGCTGGAGCACAGCCGCCTCTTCCTCGCGCTGCAGCGCTCCCCTCGGTACATGGGCCCCGGCATCCGGGACGCGGCGGAGGAGTTGTTCCGTTCCCCCGTCTTCCTGGCCAGCGTGACGTTGTCAGTCGTCGTGTACCTGGCGGCATGGGCGCTGCCAGAGCCGGTGTTCTCCAAGGCCTTCGCGGCGGCGCTGACGGTGAGGCTGGCGATTGCGGTGGGGCTGCTGGAACTGCGCAACCTGGGGTTGGCCTGCTACCAGCTTTACAAGGACGCGGAAGCAGCAAGGACGGTGGAAGAGCTGGAAGCAGTGGCCGAGCGCTTCGGACGGGCCATGGGAGGCACGGCGCTGCGGGCCGTGGTGCTGGTGGCCAGCTTCGGCGTGGGCAAGGCACTGCCGAAGGTGCCCGAGGGCGGACTGTGGTCGCTGCTCACGCCGTCGCGGTACGCGATGCCCGGAGGGTTGACGTGGCAGAGCGCGACGACGGTGCAGATGGTGGCGGACGGCTCGCTGGTGGTCAGCGGCGTGGCGGTGGGCACGGCGACGGCCTCCGCGTCGGGCGGAGCGGGCAGCGCGTGCACGGACGGCTCGGTGAAGAAGGACGACCACCAGTGGCACCACCTCGCCACGAACAAGAACGACACCTCCGAGATTCGCGGTGGACCGTGGACGCCCCGGTTCGAGGAACTCTTCGAAAGGGTGGGGATGACCTTGGATGACCCTGCGAACCTTGCCTATCTCAGGAATCATCAAGGGCCGCATCCCGAGGCGTATCATGCGGAGGTCTTCCAGCGGCTCGATGATGTGTTGCAAGACTGCGGAACAGTATCTCGATGCAGGGCCCTGTTCGTGGAGGAGCTCAAGAGACTCAAGGGCGAGGTCTGCACCCCAGGTTCACGACTCCATCAACTCGTCACTCAACCTTGAAGTGGATGTAGAGCTTCCGCCATGCCCAGCTACTTCGACTTGACGGACAACATGCGGATCCGTCACCGGTGGCATTTGAGAGGCCCCGTGGATGAGGGAGGGAATGCACTCGACGACCCCTGGCTGTTTCGCAAGGGCCAGCGGATTGAGTCTGCGGGAACCAATCGATTCCCCGTGAGGCCTGACGGAGTAACGCTGGACTTCACCCTGGCCTCCTTCGCCATCCCCGTGGTCCACGAGCGCGTCGTCGACCTCTTCCAGCACCAACGCGTCCAGGACGTCCAGTTCATCCCGGTGCAGGTCGAAGGCCACAAGGGGCCCTACTTCATCCTCAACACGCTGCGGACCATCCGCTGCATCGATGACGCCCGTTGCGAGGAAGTGCGGTACTGGAAACCCGAGGACGGCCAGCCCGAAAAGGTGGGCCGATATCACGTCGTCTCCGGCATGCGCATCGACCCCACGAAAGTGGGCGACGCCGACATCTTCCGCCCATGGGGCTGGAACGTGGCCCTCATCGTCTCCGAGGACCTCAAGGACGCGATGGAAGCCGTGGGCATCACCGGCACGAAGTTCGAACCGGTGTAGCCCACCGCGCTCCTGTGACTACCGGTTCCTCGTGGAGAACGGGAACGAGCGGATGACGAAGTTCCCCGCGTCATCCGTCATCCACACCTCCACCGTGTGCTCCCCGTCCACCAGCTCCCGCGTATCCAGCTCGGCGGTCCACGTGCCATCCGGTTGCAGCTCCGCTCCACGGATGCCCGAGCCATCCCGCGTGTACGCCACGCTCCGCACGCCAGTCAGCGAGTCCGTCACCCGCGCCGTGAGCGTCACCGCGCCGCTGTACATCCCGCCCGGCACAGGGACCAACAGCTCCGCCTCCGGAGGCGAGTTGTCGTAGCGCACGGTGCGCGTCAGTGACGTCTTCAGTCCCGTCTCGCCCGTCACATCAATCGTGAACGTATTCACCCCCGGCACCAGGTGAAGCATCGCGTTCACGCCGCCACCGCCGCGAGGCAGCGTGTACGTCCCGCCCGGCGACACCTCCACCACCGTCGCGGACGCCGCGTACACGCCGATGCTGTACCACAGCGAATCCCCCGGCTGCGGCCCCACGAGCCACCCGTCCGGCAGCCCCGTGCCCACGAACGGCGCCTGGGCATCCACCCAGACATTCACTTCCTTCTCCGTGACGTGGCCCACAGAGTCCGTCGCCCGCACCAGGATGACGTTCTCCCCCGGGCCCAGCCACACCGTGTGCGTCACCGTGCCGCCGCCCGCGGGAACATCGCTGACGTTCACCCAGTTCGTCTCCACGCGCACCGGCGACCAGTCCTGCACCGCCACCCGCACGTCCACGCTGTACCCCGTCAGCCCCAGCCCCTCCGTGGGCGAGACGATGGTCAGCTCCGGCGCGGTGCTGTCCACCATCACCATCGCCTCGCCGCTCGCGATGCCACCGAACGTGTCCACGGCCACCAGCTGGATGAAGTTGGGCCCGTCCGTCAGCGGAAGGTGCTCTGTCACCAGCCCACCGTTGTCGTCCGGCACCACGGGGTAGCGCTGCCCGTGGATGATGAAGGCGGCGGACTCGATGCCCGCGCCCGAGGCCGGCGTCGTGGCGAAGCCGCACACGTCGATGGACGTCTCCTCGGTGAAGCTCGGCAGCCCGCACAGCGTCACCGAGGGATTCGGGAACGGCGAGGCCAGCACCTCCACCTGCCGCGAGTCCGTGCTGCCCAGCCGGTTGTCCCGGTCCGGCTGCAGCGTCACACCCGAGTACACCGCGCGCACGTCCTGGAGGCCCAGGTCGTCCCACGTCGCCGTCGTGGGCCGCCACACCATCGAATAGACGCCATCCCCGTCCGCGTCGTTGTCCGCGCCCACCGTGACGCCCGCCACCACGAAAGTCACGACGCCCATGCCCGGGCCCTGCGCCTGCCAGCCGCGGTCATCCACCACGCGCGCGGACAGCGGGTTGTTCAGCGCCACCGTGAGCTGGGTGCCGTCCGCGGGCGTCAGCAGCGTCGTCGTCGTCGCCACGCCCTCGGTGGGCGGCGGCGGGGTGGTGTACGTCGTCAGCCGCGCCGAGCCCTTCACACTGGCCGCGCCCACCGACGACGCCACCACCATGACCTCCGACGTCAGCGACGCCGCCAGCCCCGCGGGCGCGGTGACGGTGAGGGTGACGGTGGCCGACTCGTCCGGGCCCAGCTCCAGCGTCGTCCTGCTCAGCGCCGCCGTCCACCCGGGCAGCCCGCCCTGCGTCGTCAGCGTGTACGCGTCCGTCTTGTAGCCATTGTTGCGCACCGTGAGCACGTACGTGGTGCTCTGCGCGCGCGGCAGGTCATGCTCGAACGGCTTGCGCGCGGCCCCGGCCACGGAGACGCCGACGCTGAAGTCCCCGAAGCACGCCAGCCCCATGGCCGCGAAGGTGGTGGGGATGTCCGGGTAGCGCGTGCCCGCGCCCCAGCTCCCGTTGGACGCCTGACGCGACTTGAGCCAGTCGATGGCGCCGGCCATGCGCCCGTCCGCGCCGGGCTTCCGGCCCGCGACGCACAGCGCGTACAGGGTGACGCTGGTGGCGTACTCGTCCGGGGCCTCGCCCGCCAGCCCGCCCCAGCCCGGCGCGTCCCCGAGCGCGCGCGTGGCGAGCAGCCGCGCGGCCAGCGTGTTCATGGCCGTGGTGTGCTGCCCGCTCGCCCCCGGCCCCGCGGCCTTCAGCCCGACGATGGCCCACGCCACCTGGTGCGTGTAGCGCTGGCCGTCCTTGTCCGGGCCGTCCGTCAAATCATTCATGTGCGCGATGACGTAGGCGGCGGCCTGGTCCAGCGCGGCCTGGTACTGCGCGGCCTTCGCCGGGTCCACGCGCTGCTTCGCCTGCGCAATGGCCGTCATCAGCCGCGCGGTGGCGCCCACGTTGCCGTAGCCCACCGGGTAGAAGGGAAAGTCCTCCTTCCAGCGGCCACCGGCCTGCGTGCTCACGGCCCAGTCCGCGGCGCGCACCAGCGCGTCCGAGTACTGCGTGCCCACGTTCGCGTCGTAGCCCGCGAGGCCGAAGGCGGAGTAGCTCGTCTTCGCGTAGGGGTACCAGTTGCCCTGGTGAATCCACGAGCCGTCCAGGCGCTGCTCGGACTGCATGCGCGCGGCGATGGCCTCCAGGTTCTGCCGGTTGGTGCGCTGGTTGTACGTCAGCGCATCCAGGTCATAGCCATTGGCGCGCGCCGTCGAGAGCGCGAACATCGTCGCGCCGTGGCGGTGGCACGACGTGCACCCGAACTGCGTCGCCCAGTTGGCGGCGTCCGCGCTGAGGAAGTTGATGGCCCGCTGCGCGGCCTCGGCGTTGGTGGCGGCCCGCGCCGGCGGCGCGACGAGCAGCACCAGCAGCGCGGCAAGGAGGCACCCACTCTGCGTGAGCAGGGTGCGAGGTGATGGCAATGACTCGACGCTTGAGGGCATGGGGGCACGGTGGCGTTGGCGTCCCGTGCGCGCCCCCCGCGCTCATGAGACGGACTGCCTGGAATGAGAGGATACCGCCGCGAGTCCAGACACGAGCAAAGGGCCGCGAAGAAATATGCATGCCTGCCGCCCTGTGCACCTGCCGCCCAGGCGAGCCATGCGAGTCCATGTCCACCCCGAGGCACTCTCGACACGAGCACGGGCAGAGGTGACCCGCGTCCTCCCTCGGTAGCACGCGTGGAGTGGCTGTCCACTGTGTGGCGTGAGAGCGCTGCGTCATTGCCGCGCCAGAGCCGGGATGTCTGTGTTTACCCAGCGTGAGAGACAGACATTCGAGGAGGTGCGGTCCTCGCACGCCTGCAAGGCTTCTCCGTCTTCACATGCCTTCAGCGAGGCGCACCGGTGCATTCGGACCCACCTCGAACCCGCGTCGCTCATGCGGAAATGGCAGTCACTCGCGCGTTGCCGCGAGCTGTCAAAAACCAACGGCGCACGCCTCAGGGGTGCGCGTCGGGGGCGGGAGGCGCCTGGCCGGCGTCGCGCGGTCCCGGGCCGGCGGGAAGTTGCGGCAGTGGCCAGCCCTGGAACAGGGGCCACGCGCGGTACATGGCGCGCCGCTGCTCGTCGGTGAGGGGCTTGGAGGTGTCCGCCGCTTCGGGGACGTCGGGCGGCGGCGGCGTGGGCGGCCCCGGGTGGCGCAGCAGCACCACCGTCAGCACCGTGCACAGCAGTGACATGAGCGCGATGCTCCAGATGCGCGCCGGGCCCTGGGGCATCTGCCTCGTTTCCACGTCGTGCCTCCTCTAGAACGTTCCCTGCTTCAACACGTCCCGCTTGGAGATGGTGCCGAGCAGCCGGAAGTCCCCATCCACCACGGGGAGCCGCTCGAGCGCCGTCTCGGAGAAGCGCCGCGCCACCTCGGCGAGTGACAGGTCCGGGGTGATGGGACTCACGCGCGTGTCGAGGATGTCCTCGGCGATGGTGGCCTGCAGCAGCGTGTGGTCCGGCAGGTGGCCCTTGAGCGAGTCGAGCACCAGCGCGCCGCGGTACCGGCCCTGCTCGTCGGTGACGTAGAGGTCCTCGCCCGGGGGCAGCTCGAGCAGCAGCGCCACCACCTCCTGGAACGGGGCCGCGGGTGAGACGCGCTGGTGCACGGGCATGAGCAGCGCGCGGGCGCCCTCCTGACGCAGCCACTGGGGCACGGTGGCGGGCATGCGCACGTTGCGGCGGTTGAGCACGGACGTGTAGAGCGACTCGGGCTCCAGCCTGCGGCTCACCGCCGCGGCCACCACCGTGCTGAGCATCAGCGGCAGCACGAGCGGGTAGTCGCCGGTGAGCTCGAAGATGATGAGCACGGCGGACACCGACGCGTGCGTGGTGCCCGCGAGCACCGCCCCCATGCCCAGCAGCGCATACGCCCCGCTGGGCGCGCCTCCCGGCGCCAGTTGCTCGGTCAGCACACCGAAGGCGCCTCCCAACAGCGCGCCGAAGAAGAGCGACGGGGTGAAGAGCCCTCCGGGCACGCCCGCGCCCGCGCACAGCGAGGTGAGCGCCAGCTTCGCCAGGGGCAGGAGCAGCAGCATCAGCAGGGGCACGTGGCCCAGCAGCGCCGCGTTCACCGCGTCGTAGCCATTGCCCATGATTTGCGGCAGCCATACCGCCACCACGCCCACCACCGTCATGGCCACCAGCGGGAGGAAGGCGGAGAACCCTCCGGACGCGCGGTCCAGCAGGTCCGACAGCACGTTGATGCCCCGCACGTACAGCGCGGAGGCGGCGCCCATCACCAGCCCGAGCACGATGGCCAGCACCAGCTCGCGCGGGTGCGTGAGCGCGTAGTGGGGAATGACATAGCTGGGGTGGTCCGCGATGAGCACGCGCGACACCAGCGTCGCCACCACGCACGAGACGACGATGGGGCCGAACATCTCCAGCGCGAAGCTGCCCAGCAGCACCTCCAGCCCGAAGAGGGCGGCGCCAATGGGCACGTTGTAGGCCGACGCCATGCCGGCCGAAGCGCCGCAGGCCACCAGCAGGCGGGCCTGCCCGGGGCCCAGCCGCAGCACACGCGACAGCGCCGAGCCGCTCGCGGCGCCCGTGGACAGCAGCGCGCCCTCGCGGCCCAGTGGAGCGCCCAGCGCCACGGCCATGATGGAGACGAGTCCGCGCAGCAGCGCGCGGGGGAGCGACAGCCAGCCGGACTTCACCCAGATGGACTCGATGATGCCGGCGGTGCCGTGGCCGCGCAGGGGCTGGCCGACGACGAGCGACACCAGGGTGACGAGCGCGCCGCCGAGAATCGGGATGAGCACGCGGCGCCAGGTGGGCGCGGCGGCCACGCCGGCGAGGAACTCCTCCCCGCCGTTGCGCCAGAAGAGCTGCTGGGTGAAGCGGAGCACCTTGAGCAGCGCCACCGCGCCCAGCCCCGCGATGAGCCCCACCGTCACCACCAGAATCCAGAAGCGCTTCTCCATCCCGGTGAGGCCTTGAAGGAAGCCCAGCACCGAGTGATAGAAGCGGCGGTTGACGTCCACGCCGGGAGGCTGGTGGACGTCGTTGGGTGGGTCGACGCGGCTCACGTCACTCCAAGTCAGAGGGTGCCAGCCCCCAGGCGGGTACCTGGGGCCGCCCGGTCGCCTCGCGGGGAGGCAGGAACGGCACGGCTGAAACTGCCACCTCCTTCACGGGCTGTCCCCCACCCATGTCGCCGGGTGTCGCTCACGGACGTTCCCGCGTCCCCTCGGGTCCCCGGAGTGACGTCTCCGAAGCGGACCCGCGTCACCCGTGGACAGTGGCGCACGCCCGCGCACGGCCCCCTGAAACGCGGAACGGGACGCCGCGAGCTTCCGCGGCGCCCCGTTCTCACTTCACCGTGTCAGCGTCAGTTGTCGACGTTGAAGTTGAAGCTCTGCACGGTGAAGTTGTTGACGCCGTCGTTCATCCAGACGTCCACGGTGTGCGCGCCGTCCACCAGCTCGCGCGTGTCGAGCTCGGCGGTCCACGTGCCGTTCGGCTGCAGCGTGCCGGAGCGGATGCCGGACATGTCGCGGCTGAAGCCCACGAAGCCGATGGGCCCGTAGTTGTCGGTGACGCGGGCGCTCAGGGTGATGGTGCCGCTGACGGTGCTGCCCGCGACGGGGCTGAGCAGCGTGGCCTGGGGCGGCGCCACGTCGTAGTTCACCCGGCGGGTGGTGGTGGTGGTGACGCCCGTCTCGCTCGTCACGGTGATGTTGAACGTGTTGACGCCCGGCAGCAGCGCCGCCGTCGTCTGGATTTGACCGCCGCCGCGGGGCAGGTTCATCACCGGCCCGCCGTTGACGCGCACGGTGGTGGCGGAAATCGTCTGCACGTTGATGGCGTAGTTGAACGTGTCATTCAGCATCGGGCCGTAGAGCTGGCCGTCCGCGAAGTTGGTGCTCACCACCGGCGTGCCGGGGTCCGACCAGATGATGATGAACTTCTCGGTGACGTTGCCCGCGCTGTCCGTGGCGCGCACCATGATGCCCTGGTCGCCGTAGTTCACCGTCACGTTGTGGGTGACGGAGCCGTTGCCGAACTCGAGCAGCGACACGTTGGCCCACTGCGTCTCCACGCGCACCGGCGTCTGGTCCTGCACCGACGAAGTCACCGCAATCACCGACGAGCCGATGGCCGCGCCTTCCGCGGGCGACACGATGGTGAGGATGGGGGCCACGCGGTCCACCGTGAGGTTGACCTGCTTGGTGGTGACGCCGCCGAAGCTGTCGCGCGCCGTCATGGTGATGATGTTCGGGCCTTCCACCAGGGTGATGGTGGTGAAGATGAGGCCGCCGTTGCCCGGCGTCAGGACGATGGGCGCGCCGCCATTCACGATGAAGGCCGCGTAGGTGACGTAGGCGCCAGGGGCGCGCGGCGTGGCGTAGCCCCAGATGTCCAGGGTCGTCTCGCGGGTGTAGGCCGGCGGGTTGCCGATGGTGACCATCGGCGTCTCATGCGGGAACGGGTCGATGATGAGCGTGCGCGCGTCGGTGCTGCCCAGCAGGTTGGCCAGCGGCGCCTGCAGCTCCACGCCGGAGTACACCGCGCGGTAGTCCTGCGTGCCCGTCACCGTCCAGCTGTCCACGGCGGGATTCCACGGGGTGGTGAAGAGGCCGTCGCCGTCCGCGTCCTGGTCCGCGCCCACGGGCACGCCCGCGACGTAGAAGGTGACGACGCCCTTGCCCGGGCCGGAGACGGGAGTGCCCGCATCCGTCACGCGCGCCGACAGCGTGGCGCCCTGGCCGATGATGACGTGCGCGTTGGTGGCGGGCGTCTGGATGGCGGTGACGGTGGGACGGCCCGTCACGGGAGGCAGCGGCGGGGTGTACGCGTTGACGCGGGCCTTGTCGGACACGCCCGGCGCGCCACCCGAGGCGGCGGTGAGGGTGAACTCGGAGGTGAGCGCCGGGAACAGGTCCGGGGGCGCGGTGATGGTGATGCTGACGGTGCCCTCGTCACCCGCGGCGAGGAACAGCGTGGGCTGGCTCACCACGGACGTCCACCCCGGCAGGCCGCCCTGGGTGCTCAGCGTGTACGTGTCCGCCTGGTAGCCGTGGTTCTTCACGCGGAAGGTGAACGTCGCCGTCTGCGAAGGGTTGGGGCCAATGAGCAGCTCCTTCCGGTCCGAGCCCA
Source organism: Pyxidicoccus caerfyrddinensis (assembly GCF_010894405.1). Lineage (GTDB taxonomy): Bacteria > Myxococcota > Myxococcia > Myxococcales > Myxococcaceae > Myxococcus > Myxococcus caerfyrddinensis. The sequence continues at coordinate 176,423 of NZ_JAAIYA010000021.1, read as the reverse complement.
CCACGGACACCTTCACGCTGAAGTCGCCGAAGCAGGACAGGCCCAGGGCCGCGAAGGTGGTGGGGATGTCGAACGTCGCGGAGCCGGTGCGCCAGCTGCCGTCGGGGGACTGGCGCGTCTTCATCCACTCAATCGCGCTGCGCAGGCGCGGGTCCGTGGCGGGCTCGCGGCCGGCGAGGCACAGGCCGTAGATGGCGCTGCCGGTGGCGAAGTCGTTCGCCGCCTCGTTGGCCAGGTTGCCCCAGCCCGGGACGCCGGCGGTGGAGGCGCGGGCGATGAGGCGGTCGGCCAGGGTGTTGATGGCGGCGGTGTTCTCGCCGTTGGGGCCGGGGCCCGCGACCTTCAGGCCGACGATGGCCCAGGCCACCTCGAAGGTGTAGGGCATGCCGTTGCCGGTGGCGGAGGTGTCACCGTTGTTGAGGTTGGCGCGCAGGAAGGCGGCGGCCTTGTCCAGCGCGGCCTGGTACTGCGCGGCCTTCGCCGGGTCCACGCGCTGCTTCGCCTGGGCGATGCCCGTCATGACGCGCGCGGTGGTGGGCACGCTGCCGTGGTCCACCGGGAAGTTGGCGTGGTCCGACGGCCACCGGCCGCTGGCCTCCTGCGTGGTGAGCGCCCAGTTGGCCGCGGCGGTGAGCCCCGCGCTGTACTGGGTGGAGACGTTCTGGTCGTACCCGGCCAGGCCGAAGGTGGAGAAGGACGTCTTCTCGTTGCGGAACGACGTGCCCTCGTGAATCCACGAGCCGTTCGCCAGCTGGTCCACCTTGATGCGCTGGGCGAGGAACTCCAGGTTCTGGGTGTTGGTGCGGTTGTTTCCGACGACGACGTTCATGTCGTAGCCGTTGGCCTTGGCGTTGGCCATGCCGTAGACGACGGCGCCCTGGCGGTGGCAGGCCACGCAGTTGTTGGCGTTGGTCCAGTTCGTCACGTCCGCGCTGAGGAAGTTGATGGCGCGCTGCGTGGCCTGGGTGTTGGTCTGCGTCTGGGCGGACGCGGGAAGGGCAAGGACGGACACGACCAGCGCCACCAGCCCGAGCAGGCCGGTGTGGCGCGGCGCGAGCCGACGTGAGGAATTGGGATGCATGACTCTCCGAAGGAACGCCGGGTGTCAGGAATTGACACCGCGCGCCAATCCTCCGGGGCGGTCTACAAGACGCAGCACGGCCCTCGCGGGGGAGAAGCGGTCTCCCTCCGACGGGTGCGGTTGCTGCGAAATGGAAGGACTTCCCCCTCAGTCAGCGCGTGGTTGCGGAATACTCTAGATTAGCTGGAAGTGTCCAGTAGCCGGATTTCGGACACTTCCCTGGTCGCTTGGGGTTGAGATTGACCCCGTTATCCCGAGACGCGTCTGTGACAGGGATTGGGCCGCGCTGGGGCGAGGCTTCAGCCTCCGACGATGTCGAGCTGCTGGCCGACGCCGCGCTTGAGGGCGACGTCGTAGAGGGCGCGGGCGAGGGCCACGTCCTGGAGCGCGAGGCCGGTGGAGTCGAAGACGGTGATTTCGTCCCCGGCGCGGCCGGGCTTCTTGCCGGCGACGACTTCGCCGAGGGTGCCGGCAATCTGCTCCTCCTTGAAGAGGCCGTCGTGGAGGGGGACGTTGACCTCGCCGGAGTGGGTGGCCTGCTCGGTGTCGTCGATGAAGACGCGGCCGTCGGTGAGGATGCGCGCGTCCAGCTCCTGCTTGCCGGGGGCGTCGGCGCCCATCGCGTTGATGTGGGTGCCGGGGCGGATCCACTCGCGCTTCACGATGGGGGAGCGCACGGGGGTGGAGGTGCAGACGATGTCGGCGCCGCAGGCCTCCTGGAGGCTGACGATGCGGCCGCCCTTCTCGGCCTGGAGGGCCTTCGCCGCGGCCTCGGAGGCGTCGGCGAGGAGCAGCTCGAACTCGCCGTAGATGGCGCGGTGGGCGTCGATGAAGACGCGGGCCTGCACGCCGCAGCCGACGAGACCGAGGGTGCGCGGGGCCTTCTTCGCGAGGAACTTGGAGGCAACGCCGCCCGCGGCGCCGGTGCGCCAGGCGGTGAGGAGGGTGCCGTCGAGGATGGCGAGGGGGGAGGCGGTGTCCGGGTCGCTGAGGATGTAGAGGGCGCGGACGGTGGGGAGGTTGTGCTTCTCGGGGTTGCGCGGATGGGCGTTGACCCACTTCACGCCGGCGGAGCCGTCGAGGAACGCGGGCATGGCGCGGAAGTCGCCGTCGTACTTGGGAAGGGAGAGGTAGACCTTGGGAGGCATGAGGGCCTCGCCGAGGCCGTGGGCGCGGAAGGCGCGCTCGACGGCGGACAGGCCGAGCTCGACGGTGTAGAGGCCGCGCAGGTCCTTCGCGCTGAGAATGAGGGTGGGCATGGCGCGGCTATATAGCGAGGGCTGGTGCCAGGAAGGGAGTCGTGACGTGGACCTGTCGACTTCACCGCTGTTCGAGCGGCTCATGGGGGCGGAGCACGTGCTCATCGCGGGCGCGGGCGGAGGCTTTGACGTGTTCAGCGGGCTGCCGCTGTTCTTCCGGCTGCGGGCGCTGGGAAAGAAGGTGTCGCTGGCGAACCTGAGCTTCACGCGGCTGGAGGAGGTGGAGGGGCGCAGGCTGGCGCCGGGACTCGTGGAGGTGGATGGCCACACGCCAGGTCCGGTCCACTACTTCCCGGAAGGACTGCTGGCGCAATGGTTCGACACCCGGGGTGAGCATGTCCCGGTGTACTGCTTCGAGCGCGCGGGCGTGGTGCCGCTGCGCACGGCGTATGAGGCACTGCGGGAAGCGCTGGGCTTCGACACGGTGGTGCTGGTGGACGGGGGGACGGACATCCTGATGCGCGGGGATGAGGTCGGGCTGGGGACACCGGAGGAGGACCTCAGCAGCCTGGCCGCGGTGGATGCGCTGGCGCTGCGCGACAAGCTCGTGGTGTGTCTGGGCTTCGGGGTGGACTTCCACCATGGCGTCTGCCACGCGCACTTCCTGGAGTCCGTGGCGGCGCTCAGCAAGCAGGGCGGATACCTGGGCGTCACGGCGCTGCTGGAGCCGATGGGCGAGGTGGCGCTGTACAAAGAGGCGGTGGACTCCGTGTGCCGGCGGATGCCGCGCGCGCCGAGCATCGTGTCCCTGTCGGTGGTGACGGCCGTCGAGGGTGAGTACGGCGACGTGCACCGCACGGTGCGCACCGAGGGCAGCAAGCTGTGGATCAACCCGCTGATGAGCATGTACTGGGCGTTCGACCTCACGGCCCTGGCAAGGCGGTGCCTGTACCTGGAGGCGCTGCGGGACACGCGGACGATGTGGGAGGTGTCCGAGCGCATCGAGTCCTTCCGGAACCGCCTGCACTCCGTGCGGCCGTGGAAGGACATTCCGGTGTGAGGTGAGGACGGCGTGCCTTGCAGGGGTTGGGCGCGCCGAGGGCGCTCCGGTACGCTCGCGGGTGGAGGCGCCATCCACTCATGAGCGAGCAATACGAAGCAGAGCTGCGCCATGCGCTCGCGGAGGGAGTGCTGTCCCGCGACGAGGTGGAGGCCCTGCGCACGGAGGCCGCGCGCAGGGGACTGGGACCACTGGAGTTGCTGCGGGAGCAGGGACGTCTCTCCGAGGACTCGCTCATCGCGCTACGCCGTGAAGCCCGGGCTGATGCGGGCAAGGCCTCTGGAACAGCAGGCGCGGACACGCTCGCGCCTGCCGCCGTCGGCCCCAAGTCCCCGCACGCGGACCTTCGTTTCGCAGACACGCCCCCTCCGGGCACCGCCGCCGAGCCCCCACCCGCCGCGACCACGGGCCGTGAGTCCGAAGTCGCATTGGCACCGACCACCCTTCGCGCCGACGAGCCCGCGTTCCCCGTCCCCGGCTGGGACCGTTACCAACCCGTGCGCTTCCTCGGACAGGGAGGCATGGGGCGCGTGTTCCTCGCGTGGGATCCGCGCCTGCGCCGCCACGTCGCGCTCAAGTTCGTCCGTGACGACGACGCCGAGCTCACCCGCCGCTTCGTCTCCGAGGCCCGCGCCCAGGCCCGCGTGGACCACGCGCACGTGTGCCGTGTGTTCGAGGTCGGTGAAGTCCACGGCCGCGTCTACATCGCCATGCAGTACGTGGACGGGCAGCCGCTCAACGTGCTCGTGGACGCGCTCACCGTGGAGCAGAAGGCCCTGGTCCTCCGCGAAGCCGCCGAGGGCGTCCACGCCGCCCACCGCGCCGGCCTCATCCACCGCGACATCAAGCCCTCCAACGTCCTCGTCGAGCGCACCCCCGAAGGCCACCTGAAGCCCTACGTCATGGACTTCGGCCTCGCCCGCGACTGGAAGGAGGGCGTCACCGCCACCGGCACGGTGCTTGGCACGCCGCACTACATGTCCCCCGAGCAGGCCCGGGGCGAAGTCACACGGCTGGACCGCCGCGCGGATGTCTACAGCCTCGGTGCCACCCTCTACGCGCTGCTCACCGGACAATCCCCTGTCCCTGGTGACAACGGATTGGAGGTGCTCAGCAACATCGCCACCGCCGAGCCCCGTCCGCCTCGCACGCTCGACGCGGACATCCCCGCCGACCTGGAGGCCATCACCCTCAAGTGTCTGGAGAAGGACCGCTCCGCTCGCTACGGCTCGGCGCGCGAACTGGCCGAGGACCTGGGCCGCTTCCTCGACGGCGAGCCCGTGCTCGCGCGTACCGGCCCCGGCTACCGCGCGCGCAAGTGGCTGCGCAGGCACCGCCGCGCCGTGGCCACCGCGTCCGTCGCGCTGCTGGCCGTGTCGCTCGCGCTGGGCCAGGCCGTGCTCGCCCGCCGCGAGGTCGCGCAGCGCGAGACGCTGGCCCGCCGCTTCACGGAGGGCGTGGAGCGAATCGAAGCGCAGGCCCGCTACTCCGGCACCGCGCCGCTGCACGACACGCGCGCGGACCGCGAGGCCCTCCGTGCGCGGATGCGCGACATCGAGTCCGCCATGCGCGACGCGGGCCCGGTGGCGGAAGGGCCAGGGCACTACGCGCTGGGACGCGGCTTCCTCGCGCTCGGAGACGAACCCCGCGCCCGCGAGCACCTGGAGGCCGCATGGGCGCAGGGCTACCAGGAGCCTCGCGTGGCGTACGCGCTGGCGCTGGTGCTGGGCCACCTCTACCAGGAGCAGCGCCTGGAGGCGGAGCGCCTGCGGGATGCCACCCGCCGCGAGGCCCGCCTGCGCGAGGTGGAGGCCCGCTACCGCGACCCGGCGCTGGACTTCTTGCGGCGCAGCGAGGGCGCGGAGGTGCCCGCCCCCGAGTACGTCGCGGCCCTGCTCGCCTTCTACGAGGGCCGCACCGACGAGGCGCTCGCGAAGCTGGATGCGCTCGGCACGCGGCTGCCCTGGTTCCACGAGGCCCCGCTGCTGCGCGGAGACATCCACCTGGCGCGGGCCGTGCGGCGCCGAAGCACCGGAGACCGTGAGGGCGCGCGCGCCGACTTCGACGCGGGCCGCCTCGCCTATGCCGCCGCGGTGGACATCGGCCGCAGCGTGCCCGCCGTCTACCGGGCGCAGACCCTGCTCGAGTACGAGGCACTCATCATGGAGGTCTACGGGCAGGGCGACGTGCTGCCTCCATACACGCGCGGCGTGGAGGCGGTGGGGCGAGCGCTCACGGCGGCTCGCGACGACACCTTCAGCCACGTGCTGGAGGCCGCGCTCCACCGCCGGCTCGCCGAGCAACGCTCCCGGCAGGGCGGAGAGGTGGAGTCGGTGCTGGACAAGGCCCTGGCGGCGGCGCGCGAGGCCGTGGCGCTTGCGCCGTCGGAGCCGGATGCGCTGACGGAGCTGGCACTGGCCTCATGGCAGCGCGCGAACTTCCGCCAGGAGCGGGGCCAGGACGTGCGCGAGCTGCTCCGCGAGGCCGCCGCCACCTTCGCGCGCATTCCCACGGAAGCGCGCGACTTCGACTTCCACATCAACCTCGGGCTCGTCTTCAAGGTGTGGGCCGACTCCGAGGACAGCGCGGGCACGGACGCCCTCCCGTACCGTGGGCGCAGCGTGGACGCCTTCCGCACCGCCGTGGGCCTGGACCCGCGCCGCGCCGAGGCGTGGACCAACCTGGGACAGGCCTATGTGGCCCGCGCCTCGCACCCGCGTGCGCCGGACGCGGACGGCGACCTGGCCCGCGCGGCGGAGGCCATGGAGCGCGCGTGTACCCTCAACCCGAGCCTCGTCTCCTCCTGGTTCTACGCGGGCGAGATGTACGAGGCGCGGGCCCGGCGCCTGCGGGACTCGGGGAGGGACGCGGGGCCCGAGTGGACGCGCGCGCTGGAGGCATACCGCCGAGGCGTCACCATCAACGCGAAGCTGCCGCCGCTGCACAACGGCGTGGGCACCATCCTCTTCGAGCAGGCGAAGGAGGCCTGGGACCGGGGTGACGACGCCGAGCCCCTGCTGCGCCAGGCGGTGGAGGCCTTCGAGCGCGCCATCGCCGTGGCTCCCACGCAGGGCTTCGCCTACAACAACGTCGGAGAGGTCCACGCGTGGCATGCGGAGGTCCTGCTTGCTGGCGCCGGGTCTCCCCTGCCGAGCGTGCGCGCGGCGGAAGCGGCGCTCCAGCGGGCGGTGGCGCTGCTGCCGGACGTGCCGCAGCCATGGATGTGGCTGGGCGCGGTGCATCGGGTGGAGGCCGCGGAGGCGCTGCGGCGCGGGCAGGAGACGACACGCTCCCTGAAGCAGGCCACGGACGCGCTGCGCCGGGCGCTCGCGCTCAACCCGGGGCTGGCCCAGGCGTGGTGGCTCCTCGGTGAGACGCAGGCCGTGGAAGCGCGCTGGCGTGCGCGCAACGGCCAGGGCCGCGACGAGGACTTCGACGCCGCGGCCCAATCGTTCCAGAAGGCCCTGGACCTGGAGCCCGCGCGACCGGAGTCGCGCACCGCCTTCGCCCGCTTCTGCCTCACGTGGAGCGCGTGGCGCTCGCAGGCCGGACGGGACGCCACGCCGGTGCTGGAGCGGGGCCTGACGCTGGCGGAGGCGGCGGTGGCGGCGCGGCCCTCGTGGGCGGAGGCGCTGGCCGTGCGCGCCGCCCTGCTGGCCGAGCGGGTGGAGCAGCCCGGCCCGCCGGCGCCCCGGCGTCAGGAGCAGTGGCGCGCGGCCCGCGAGGAGCTCACGCGCATCCTCGCCGGTGAGGGCGCGCGCAAGCAGGCCCTGGTGCGCGAGCAGGCCCGCCTGACGCGCGCTACCCCGAGGTGACGACGACGAGCTCGCCCTTGATGGTCTCGGTGATGCCCAGGGCGTTCTGCTCGTCGTTCGGGGACGTGCAGTCCGCCGGACAGCTGCTTTTTGACGTGAAGCATGCGCGGACCGTGTAGGTCGCCTCCGCCAGTTTGCACTTGTCATTCCAGCTGCCGCCTCTGGCGGACAGGAAGTGCCGCTTCGTGCCGTGGGGGCCCACGAGGTCGAGGCAGATGTTGGAGCCCGTCTTGTTGGTGAACGTCACGCTCTTCCGGGTGGCGACCTGCCACGGGGCGGGCTTCGAGAACACCTTCTGGGTGCCGCCGTCGGGCTGTTCGATGTCGATGGACTTCCCGGGCCTGCACGCCTTGTCGTCGGAGGCCTCTGACACTCCGCTGGGCTCGGCGGCCCGGGGTTCATCTGTCCGCGCCGCGTGGGCCAGACCTGCTGCCGCCACCATGACCGCCAGGAACCTCGACGCCTTCTTCATGGACCTGCCCTCCAGGTTCGACACCGTGATGCCCCGCGCATCGAGCACGTGGCATGCCATGCAACCCGGGGGGGCGTGTCGAGTGATGTCCTGGAGAGACGGCTTGCGCGCCGGCGTGCCGACACGTCGGGCGGCACGAGACGACACGTCGGCGTGCGTCGGAGGCCGTGCTACCCGGAGGTGACGACGCTGAGGTTGCCCTTGATGGTGTCGGTGACGCCGCCGCCCTCACCGGTGTCCGTCAGGTTGGCGCAGCCGCTCGTGCAGTCGCTGCCCTTCTGCTGGCAGACGCCGAGCGTGTAGAGGCCATCCGCGGGCGCGCTGACGTCCGTCTTCCCGCCCGAGGACACGCTCTTCGGCGTCACGGCGTTCTTGCCTTCGGAGTCGACGATGGCGACGCAGGCCGTGTACGTCAGGTCGTTCGTCACGGTCATCGTGCCGGTGTTGCACAGCAGCCAGTCGGAGCCGGGCGCCGGGTCGAACTTCTTCCTGCCCGAGTCGTCCAGCTTCACGCTGATGGACAGGCTGTCCTTGCAGAGTGACCCATCTCGCGCTCCAGCGCCCTGGGACTCCATGGTGACGGTCTCCGGCTCACCGGCCTCCGCGCCCTTCGAGCGCGTCGCGCAGGCGCTTCCCCAGACCACGGCCACCACTGCCACCACGGCGTATCGCTTGTGCATGTGCGGTTCCCTCCCGTTTCACGGCGAGGCACCAGCGTACAGGGCCCTGTGTGCGCCCCGCGCGAAAGTCGTGCGACCCGGTGCACCCGCGTCCGGGACGTGTCAGTGCACCTCCCGCGCCGTCAACGCACCGGATGGTTCGTTGATTGCGGAGAGGGCGGGGGATAGGGAAGGGCGGACATGGCTTCTTCCCTGAATCGGACCTTCAACTGTCCCGTCGAGCTCGCGCTGGAAGTGCTCGGGGGCAAGTGGAAGGTCGTGATGCTCGCGCGGCTGAAGGAAGGGCCGCTGCGGTACGCGGAGCTGCGGCGACTGACGCCGCGCATGAGCGAGAAGATGCTCACCCAGCGGCTGCGCGAGCTGGAGGAGCAGGGGCTCATCCAGCGCGTCACGCGGCCGGGCGCGGGGAAGCAGGTCTTCTACGCGCTGACACCCCGGGGCGAGTCCGCGCGCCCCACGCTCCAGGCGCTCTACGACTGGGGCCTGCGCCTCGCCGATGAAGTGGGCGCCCGTATCGAAGCACCCCGACCCGCACCCCGAAGGAAAACCGCATGATTGTCGAATACATCCGCTACACGATTCCCGAGTCCGAAGCAGAGGCGTTCATCGCCAGCTACACCCGCGCGCAGGACGCGCTCCTCGCGTCGTCCCACTGCCTGGGCTGGGAGCTGTCGCGCTGCACGGAGGATGCGACGCGCTTCATCCTCCGCATCCAGTGGGACTCGGCCGAGGGGCACATGCAGGGCTTCCGCAAGAGCCCGGAGTTCGCGCGCTTCTTCGCGGAGATTCGTCCCTACGTCGGTCGCATCGAGGAGATGCGCCACTACGCGCTCACGCCCGTCGCCGGTGTGAAGCGCTGACGGACTGGCGCGGGCTCGCGCCCGTGGGACGCATCAGGCGTTCCGCGGCGTGAGGCCCAGCTCCTTCAAGCGCCGGCCCAGCGCGCGGCGGGACACCTCCAGCCGGCGCACCATGGTGTCCAGGTCGCCGTCGCATTCCTCGAAGCAGCGGGTGATTTCCTCCGTGCTCAGGTCCCCGGCGGTGCGCAGGTTGGGGCTCTTGTCGATGAGGTCGTACAGCGAGGGCCGCGCAATCCCGAGCGCCTCCGCCGTGGCCTTGAGGTCCCAGTCGTTCTCCCGCAGCGCGGCGAGCAGCTCCTGCTCGGTGAGCTGCGACGCCTTCCGGCGCGGCGCCGCCTTCTCGGGCGAGGGCTCGGAGGAAACAGGAGCGGCAGCCGCCTCCGGGTGCCTGGGCGCGGGCATCGCATTGGCCGGAGCCTTCCGGGCCGCGGCCTCCAGTTCCTGCTCCAGCCGGGGCTCCACCAGCAGGCCAGGTTGACCCCGGCTGCCGATGACGAGCTGCCGCGCCAGGTTGCGAAGCTGGCGGATGTTGCCCGGCCACGCGAAGCGCACCAGTCGCACCGCGAGCGGCGCGGGCAGCCATGGCTCCGCGTACGCATCGTCGTTGTCCAGCCGGTGCGCCTCTCCAATCGTCTCCAGCTCTTCGCGGGCGAAGTGGAGGAACAGGCGGCCGATGTCCTCGCGCCGTTCGCGCAGCGGGGGCACGTGGATGTCGTAGCCGGCGAGCCGGTGCATCAGCGGCGCCTTGAAGCGGCCGTCCCGAATCTGCTCCTCCAGGTTCGCGTCCGTGGCGGCCAGCAGGCGCACGTCCACGGTGACGGGGGTGCTGCCGCCGACGGGGTACAGCTCGCCCGTCTCCAGCACGCGCAGCAGCATCACCTGCACCTCGGGCGGGGCCTCGCCTACCTCGTCGAGGAACAGCGTGCCGCCGTGCGCGGCGCGGAAGAAGCCCTCGCGGCCCTGGGTGGCGCCCGTGTACGCGCCCTTCTGTGTGCCGAACAGCTCGGCGGCGGCCAGCTCCTTGGGGATGGCGCCCAGGTTGACGCTGAGGAACGTCCCATCCCGGCGCCGGCTGCGCTGGTGGATGGCCTGGGCCACGCGCTCCTTGCCCGTGCCCGTCTCGCCGCGAATCAACACCGGCACGTCCAGGTCCGCCACGCGCTCGATGTGCCGGCGCAGGCGCCGCACGCCGGTGCTCTCACCCACCATGCCCAGCGTATCGGCGGTGGGCGTTTCCTCCGCGAGGTCCGTCAGGTGCAGCAGCACCACCACGTGCCCGCCCAGCTCCAGCGGCACACCGTCGGCCAGCTCCTCCTGGGTCAGCTCCCAGGAGCCCTGCATCGGCGTGCCGGCGATGCTCACCTGCGTGCCGCCGTCGCTGTTGGTCAGCCGCACGCTGCCAGGCAGCGAGCCCGGGGCGAGGTGCAGCGGCTTGCGGCTGATGAACGGATCCAACAGCGGCTCGCCCAGCGCGGAGCCGGGACGCGTGAAGTCCGGGCCGTTGCGAGACAGGTCCACCGCCCTGCCGGCGGTGATGGCGTCGAGCAGCAGTCGCTCGCCGACGCGCCGGGGCAGGGGATGCGACACGACGGTCAGCGCCGGGACGGCGCGGGGCTCCTTCGGGCCGCCACTCCGTTTCGGGAGGGCGGCAGTGGAGACATCGGCGAGCGAGCGGGACATGGGGGGCCTCGGGGCCAGTCGGCTCACTCTACTCCAGCACCACGAGCAGGCCCGGTTGCGCTCAGGAGATGAACCACGCGGCCGACACGTTCCAGCCGTCGAGCGAGCCGCTCTCCTGCGCGGACAGACCCCCGTCGGCCTGCCAGGTGATGCTGTTCTTGCCCACGGAGGGAATGGCCCACTGGAGGGTGAACGTCGCGCCGTTCGTCGCCTGGTAGACGACGTAGCCGTTGGCGGCGTTGGAGAAGTCGCCCGGGCTGGTGAACTGCCCGGACTGGCCGGCCGCGATGGTGCCCGGCGGCGGCTGCACCCACGTCAGGGCCGAGGCCGACTTCACGAGGGTGAGGACCCCCGAGGTCTGGTTCATGAGCGTGGCCTTGAGGCTCTCGGTCGTCTGCGGCGAGGGCTGCTCGTTCGTGGGCTTGGGGACGGAAACGGTCGGCATGGCACGACTCCTTCGCGTGGGTGGGCGGGGCGCGTCGGAGCCAGCGACTCTCCGTTCGTGCCTGCCCTCCCCTTGTGCAGTGCGTGTGCCATGACCCGCCGCTGCGCTTTCTCCTCTGACGCCGCGTGCTTCCGTCCGTCCCGCCATGTCGGGCGCGCGTGTGCGGCGTGTCGGGAGCCGCGCGCCGACATGTCGGAAGCGTGTCGGGTCACTACCTCCCGCGCACCCACGGCCGGAGGACTTCGTAGACAGGCACGGCGGTGAGGCTGGCGCGCTCGGCCTTCACGAGCCTGCGCTGCTTGAGCAGGCGCAGCGCGCCCTGCACGGCGCTCTTGGACAGACCGGTGTCCTCGGCGACCTGCGCGAGGCTCGCGGAGACGGACCTGTCCCTCGTACCCGCCGTGCGGTGCCACAGGTGCAGGTACACGAGGAACGCCGAGGGCGAGCGGTCATGCCCCACCAGGTCCGGCATCAGCGTCTGGAGGACATAGGCATCCACGGGGACGGTGCTCATGTGCTGTAGTCCCTATCGCTATAGTTGCTCGCACTATAGTGCATACGCGGCGCCTTCCGCTGGCGCTCAATCCACGCTACCTGACGTTCCGCGTGCCCGGGCGTGGTGCGCGCGGAGACAGCGGACATGATCAAGATGGTGAAGTTCGTCAGCATCCCGGTGAGCGACCAGGACCGGGCCCTCGCGTTCTACACGGAGAAGCTCGGGTTCAAGGTGGCCACGGACCAGCGGTTCAACGAGAAGCAGCGTTGGATCGAGCTGAAGATTCCCGGCGCCGAGACGGGCGTCGTCCTCTTCACGCCCGAGGGCCATGAGGACCGCATCGGCAGCTTCTTCAACGGCTCGTTCGCGTGCGACGACGCGATGAAGACGTACGAGACGCTGAGCGCGCGCGGGGTGGAGTTCGACGGGCCACCGCAGAAGCAGCCCTGGGGTACCTTCCTGAAGTTCAAGGACCCGGACGGCAACCAGTTCGTCCTCTCGTCGCGCTGAGGGCGTCCACCCACTCGGAGAGGACGTCCGCGTGGCAGGGGCCGGGCTTGCAGAAGCAGCCCAGGCGCTTGCCGCGCAGGCCCAGCACGGCGGCGCGGTAGTCCGCGTCGTGCCGGGCGCGCAATTCCAGGTACCAGCGGAAGGACTCGAAGGCGTCCTCGTCGGGGCCCATGCGGTGCAGGGCCTCCTCGCGGATGCGCGCCTGTTCGTCCTCCGGCAGCGCCGCGAGCCACGGGGCGAAGTAGGTGCGGAACATCGCGCCCGGAGTGCGCACGCCTCCGGGCTTGAAGGGATTGCCGAAGCGGCCGGGCACCGGGTTGATGGGGCTCGGCTTCGCGTAGGCGCGGAAGGCCCGGCCCACGTACACGTCACAGCCGTCGTGCACGTGGACCGCGGTGGTGCGCTGTGTCCCGCTCATTCCCTGGGCTTCCTCGCGCCTACTTCTTCCCGCGCTTCTTGCCCGAGGCCGGCACGGCAGCGGGCGTGGCGGCCTCCTCGGCGGCGACCTTCAGCTCGTCGCGCTCCTTCGTCACGGAGGCGACCTCACCCTCCAGCTCGGTGACCTTGTCCTTGAGCGCCTTGTTCTCCGCGCGCAGCGAGTCCGCGTCCTTGCGCGCCGTGTTCGCCTCGATGCGGGCCTTGTTCAGCTCGCGCGAGGAACCGCACCCGACGAGGGGAACCACCGCCAGCGCCGCCACAGCCATCCATGCCTTCATCTGTCCTGCTCCTGGTTGTCTCGGGCCCACGGTGCCGCGGGCCCGGAAGTCCTGCGTGACTCAGTGATAGTAGCTGACGAGCCCACGCCCCTGGGCCGCCGCGTCCCGGAACCAGCCCCGGACGCACTCCACGATAGCGGCCTCCTCGCCCTTCGGCGTCTTCGCGCCCTCGAAGGCGGCGGCCACCTTCTTCACCTCGGCCTCGTCGACCCAGCCGGTGAGGGGGAAGTCGTCCGGGTAGGGGAGCTTGACGGGGAGGCTGGAGCCGTGGAGCGAGTCCAGCTCGAAGGGCACGCCCAGCTTCTTCAGCACGGCGTTGACGGGGGCGAAGTCGGGCGAGCTCCACGGGTACACGGCGCCGTTGTCGAGGAAGCGTCCGAAGTGCTCGACGAGGAGCTTGAAGGCGTAGAAGTAGATGCCGCCGCGAGCGCCGTCCGGCACGGTGCCGTCGATGATCTGCCGCAGGGCTTCGTACGTGTTGGGTCCGCCGGAGGCGATGGAGTGCTCGAACAGCTCATCCAGACTGGCGAGGTCGCGCTTGAAGCGTCCGCCAATCATGCGGCGGAGCTTCTCGTCCTTCGAGCCGGCCGCCTGCCGCAGCTTGTTCGTGTCCACCGACCACACCATGAAGCCGTAGCCCACGCAGTGCCCCCGTCTGCGAAAGTCGTCCCGATGTAGTCACCACTCGCGGCGGACTGCAACACCCGTGGAGGCTCAGCCGCGGTACTCGTGAATCCACACGTGCTCGAGGCCCCAGGTGAAGAGCAGCCGGTGCTGGGAGAGGACGGTGAATCCTTGGGCCTCCACCGGTCGCGTCACGGTGAGGATGCGTGTGCCGGGACGACAGGTGCGGAAGCGCTCCACGAGCCGGGCGCGCGTCTCCGGGGTGAGCGCCGTCCAGTTGGTGAAGACGTGGGTGGCATCCGTGAGGTCCGCGAGCGTCGCGTCACCGACGACGAGCTGTGCGCCCGCGCGTTGCAGCGGCCCGGCGGCAATGGCGACATGGCCCGGGAGCAGCTCCACGCCGCGAGCCTGAGCACCCAGCCACCGCGCGGCGAGCAGCGTGCGCCCGCGCCCCGCGCCCAGGTCCACCAGGTGCCCGTCCTTCCCGAGCCCGGCCTTGCGGAAGAGCCACAGCGCGGTGTGCACGGGCGTCTCGCCGTACATCAATTCGTTGAAGGTCTGCCCGCTGGCCTGGAGCAGACGCGTGAGCTCGAAGGAGCGGCGCAGCCGGTAGGGGGACACGAGGGCTTCACGCAGCCACAGTCCCAGGTAGGGCCCGAGCAGCCGGGGCCGCCATATCAGCACCGCGAGGTCCCCGAGCCGCGTGAGCAGCTCGAGGACCATGGACCACAGGCGGATGAGGATGAGCCGGGGCAGGGACACGGCGAAGTCGTCGTCGTGTGGCGCCTTCACCGGCGGGCTGGAGGGCTCCTGGGACATGGCTTCGAGGTGCCCAGGATAGCACCCGGGCTGAGTGGCTCCGGGCCAGGGGAGTGGGGCTACTCGGGACGCCGCTGGTGCCGTCCCGCGCGCAGGAAGGCGAGGATGGCGGCCTTGTCGCCCGTGGCCAGCTCGTACGGTGTGCCCGGGGCGATGACGCCCTGACGTGCGGCGAGGGCGTCCACGGCCTGCTGTGCCTGGGTGAGCTGAATGCCGGCCCCACCCCCGCCGAGCACGAGCGGAGCACCCAGCTTGAGGTCGAGAACGACGACCCAACGCCGCGCGGGGCGTGGCTCCGACATGTCCACCACGACGAAGTCTCCCGCGAAGCGGCGCTGGTCACAGCGGAAGACCCACATGTTCCGCTTGCGGCTGAGCAGCTCCCGCACGAAGGGCTTCTCGTCACTCTTCAGGGCGTAGCGTTCGGAGAGGAGCGAGGCGGAGGAGAGGGAGTGGCCCTCCTCCTTCGCGAGCAGCAGTGCCCACGGGTTGGCGTGCCCGAGCAACGGCAGGGTGACGGGCAGGACGATGGGGGGCTCGCGAGGCATGTGTCGGATGGGTCCGCCAGCGGCAATCCACGATTGTGCTGCGTGGACCGCATCCACGACCATTGTCTACGCAGTGCGGAGACAATTGCGAGCGCCCGCAGAGGTAACGCCGATGACGCGACGTTGGGCAGTGCCACTGTTCCTGCTGTTCGTTGGGACGGGCTGTTCGACGGCCCGACTCGTGCGCCTCCAAATGGACCATGACGTCACGCTCGTCACCCCACGCGAGGAAGAAGGCACTGCGCAGGAGGAGGCCGAAGTCGATGACGCCGAGTTCCAGGAGGTCATGGTGGATCTCGCTCGAGACGTGCGGCCCTTCTCCAACCCACTACGCGAGGCCCGAGCTCTCTTCGGCGTTCCCAGACGTGGTGGCGTGTACTGGTATGAGGGACGCGGTCATCGTCTCATCCCCCTGAGTGAGGACGCGGGTGCGGACGGCCCGCGCCTGCTGGAGTCGTATGCGGATGATGAGCTGACACGTGACTATGGCCGATGGTGCGAACGCAGGGAGCAGCCCGGAGACTGCCTGCGCTTGCTGGATGAGGGGCCCCTGCTGGCGAGCGACGGCAAGTACGCACTCGCCATGGCCATTGCCATGGACTCGGTGTGGCAGGAGACAGCGGATGCCCTGAAGGCCGTGGCGAATCCCGAGGCACTCCTCGCCACCGTCACGGCCTCTGTCACGATGTACATGCTCCTCTGGGCACTCCCTGAGCCGGTGAGCAAAGGACTGGCGGCGCTCCTGACGGCCACCGCCATCGCCTACCTGGGCGTGGACACCGTGTGGCGTCTGCTGGATGGGTGGGTATCGCTGGTGCGGAAGGTGGACCGTGCTACTTCCTTCGAGCAGCTCAGTGAAGTCGGTGAGGAGTATGGCGCGGTGCTGGGGGAGAGCGCGGCGCGCGTCTTCATCATGTTGACCACCGCTGCCATCGGGAACACGGCGGGACTGGCGGTGAAGGCCTCCGGACTGCCCGGCTCCGCCCAGGCGGCCCTCATGGTGGAGGCCCAGGCGGGCTACTCGTATGTGGCCATCGGAGGCGTGGAGTCGGTGGCGATGACGGCCGAGGGCTTCACCATCGCGCTCGCTCCCAACGCGGTCGCGATGTCGATCCGAGGGACGAAGAGTCGCCGCACCCACGATCATCACCTCGCCACCAACAAGAACAGCGTCTCCACCGCGCGCGGCGGCCCCTGGACGCCGAGGTTCCAGAAGATCTTCAGGAAGGCGGGGATGGAGCTGAAGGACCCCGAGAACGTCGTGCCCGTCGAGGGACACCTGGGGCCTCACCCCCAGCGGTACCACGAGCTGGTCTTCGAGGAGCTGGATGCGGCAACGGCCCACTGCCGAAGGGTCAGGGAGTGTCGTGCCTTCCTGGAGGCTGCACTCAAGCGCCTGGCCAGGGAGGTGACCACTCCCGGAACAGAGCTGAACCTGCTCGTCACCCACGGGGCAACCCCGTAGGTTTCGTCCATGTCCCGGCGCTTCTTCGAGCTACACGATGACGTCCAGGTCCCCGGGCGCTGGCACCTGGACGCGCCTACCGACAGCAGGGGCCGCGAGGTGAAGGACCCTGACAGGTTCAGGCAGGGGACTCCGGTCCACGTGAAGGGGCGGCTGCGCATCCCCATTGAAGAACCGGGACGCCCCCTGGACTTCACCGAGGCGGGGCTGCGCATCCCCGTCGTCCATGTCCGCGTGGCGACGCTCTTCTCGGAGCTGGCCTCCAACGACGTACAACTCATCCCCGTGGACATCGAGGGACATCCAGACCAGTACCTGCTTCTGGTGGCCACCCGCCTCATCCGCTGCATCGATGAGCAGGCGTCCCGGATTCAGCGCTGGACGCCTGAGGACGGAGTGCCCGAGAAGGTCGGGCAGTACGCCTCTGTGCGCGGCCTGCGAATCGACAAGGCGAAGGCGGGTGATGTCAGGGTGCTCCGGCCCGAGGGCTGGACGGGAGCACTCATCATCTCCGAGGACCTCAAGACCTCCCTGGAGCGCATCAAGGCCACGGGCGTGAAGTTCACGGAGGTGTAGCCCTCTCCCGGCGCTACTCCGCCTTCCCACCCGTCCGCTGCCAGAACTCACGCAGCAGAATCGTGGCGAAGCGCGAGTCATTCAGGATGTACCGCCGCCACAGCCGCTTCGGCTCATTCGCCAGTCGGTACAGCCACTCGAACCCCGCCTTCGCAATCCACTGCGGCGCGCGCTTCGCGGTGCCGGCGATGAAGTCGAACCCCGCGCCCACGCCAATCGCCACGGTGGGCCCCAGCTTGTGCGCCACCTGCGAAATCCACACCTCCTGCTTCGGGCTCCCCAGCGCCACGAAGAGCAGGTGCGGGTCCTTCTCGCGAATCTTCGCCACAATCGGGTCGTTCTGCGCGTCGCCCGCGTCCAGCTTCACCATGGGCGAGTCCCAGCCCACGACCTCAATCCCGTACTTCTCGCGGACGGTGTTCGCCACCTTCTCCGCCACGCCCGGGCCCGCGCCCATCAGGTACACGCGCCACTTGCGCTCTGAACCCGCCTGCATCAGCGGCAGGATGAGGTCCGAGCCCGCGATCCGCTCCGGCAGCGACACGTCCATCGCCTTGGACGCCCAGACAATGGGCATCCCATCCACCACCGAAATCGTGGCGCGCGAGTACGCCTCGCGGAACTCCGCGTTGTCCTCGGCCAGCACCACGTGGTCCACGTTGGCCGTGAAGACGTAGCCCCCCTGGTGCAAGTCCACCAGGCGGCCAATCTCGCGGATGGCCTCCTCGAAGGTGAGCTGGTCGATGGCGAGCTGGCCGATGCGCAGGCGCGGCTTGCCGGTGGAGAAGGAGGACGTCGAAGTGGAAGCGGCGTTCATGGCTTCTTCACCGTCAAATCGAGCACCGTCATGGAATAGGGCGGCAGCCGCTGTGTCAGCGAGCCCTCCGCCTTCGCACCGGGAGTCTGCTCGGCGAAGCCCCCCGGCGCGCCCGAGTAACCCAGCACGCGCACGCTGTCGAGCGTACCGCAGCCCTTCAGCTCAATCTGGGCCTGCGCGGCCTCGTCGGGGTTGAAGTTGAGGACCACCGCCACCAGCTTCTTCCCCGAGTCGTCCCGCGAGACGAACAGGCTGGTGCCCTCCGCCGCCTTCGCCGGCACCCAGTTGTCCTGGAAGCGGCCACCCTTGCCGTCGAAGTCGCGGTACGCGCGGAACGCCCAGAACACCGGCGAGGCGTCGGGCGGGTACTGCCAGAAGAAGGCGGAGAGGATGTTCTCCTGCGCGAAGCGGCCCAGGGCCTCGGCCTGTGCCAGGCCGCCGCTCATGTGCTTGAAGGCGCCGAAGTTGTACTCGCCGATGGAGATGCCCCGGCCGGGGTAGTTCTCCGCAATCCACTCCTTCATCCGGGGGATGAGGCGGACGGGCTCGCCAATCCAGGACTCGTCCTTGTAGGTCGGGTCCCACAGGCCGCGCACGCTGCGGATGCGCCGCGCGTTGGTCTCCTTGTCCGTGTTGCCGTCCAGCCCCACGCCCACGTTGGTCTGCGGGTAGAAGTGCAGGTCCACCACGTCGAGGATGCGCGTGCCCGTCTTCTTCTCGTGCTCGCGCAACTGCCGCAGGTACCAGGGCAGCAGCGGCTCGTTGCCGTGCGCGAGCCGGTCCGAATGGTTCATCTTCCCCGGCGCGAAGTCGGCCGCGGACCAGAGGTAGTTCGTCCAGCCCCACTCGGCCGGGCCGGCGATGACACCCTCGGGGTCCGCCTTCCGGACCGCGGTGCCATACGCAATCGTCCGCTTGAGCAATTCGTCGTAGCCGAGCGGCTCGGGGAACACGTCGCGGTGCGTGGAGTTCCAGAGCATCGGCTCGTTGTCCAGGATGTACATCTGGACGCCGCGCTGGCCGCGGGACTTGTCCTTCTCGCGGATGGACGCAATCCACTCGGCGATGAACTCGGGCGGGGCCTCCACGCTGGTGAGCGAGGGCTCGCCGGGCTTCAGCGGGGTGCCGTCTCGGCTGGTGCCATTGCCGTTGCCGTTGTCATCGCGTTGCTGCGCGCCGAAGCGGGACACGGGGAAGCCGGCGGACTTCGTGTCCTTGGCCACCCAGCCCAGCATGGGCACGGTGAGCGCGGACTGGATGCCGCGCTTGCGGTTCGTCTCCAGGAAGTCGTCGGAGGAGACGCCGATGTCGACGTTCTCGTAGTACCAGTCGTTGGCCGTGTTCCACGCGCCGCCCAGCTTCCAGTTGTAGCGGGACGTGGGGTTGCCGCCCCAGCGGCGCGCGCTGGCGCCCATGCGGAACTGGTGCGTGTCCTGCTTCTCGTGCAGGCCGTCGAAGGCGATGCCGTAGATGAGCGGGCTGATGCGGTGGCTCGGCGCGGTGCAGTCGATGGACATGCGCGCCTCGCGGCCGTTGCCCTTGCCGGCCTTGCCGCCTCCCGCGGCGAGCGCGGCGGCGACCTCCGGCGGCAGCGGGACGAGCGCCACCTTGTCGAAGAGCACCCAGTCGCGGCCCACGTCCTTGGACGCGCGCAGCACCACGCGGTCGAACGCCTCGCCGCGCGGGTTGAGCAGGTCCATGGGGATGACGACCTCCGTCCACTCGCCGTCCTTCTTGACCTTGAGCTCGGGAGTCACCGGGATGCGCGGGAAGGTGATGGCGCCGGGGCCGTCGAGACGCGCCTCCAGGAACTCGCCGTAGGCCTCCGGGGCGCTGAAGCGGAACGCGAGCGCGCCGAAGGCCCCCTCCAGCTTCGGCCGGTAGAGAATCCACCCGCCGTAGTTGAACAGGCGCATGCGCGCCGGAGCGCCCTTGGGCAGCTCGCGAGGCGACCAGCCGATGTCATTCCAACCGGCGGACAGGCCGCCGTCGTAGACCATGACGGGCGCGGTGGACGGGGCCGCCGGGGCCGCCGGCGCGCTCGGAGCGGTGTCCGTCGCTGGAGCCTGCGCCTCCGCGCCCGAGCCACCCGTGCCCTCCGCGTCCGTGCCCATTGTGGCGCGAGCCACCGCCACCGTCCCGCCCGCGAGCAGGGCGCACGACAGCACGGCCGCGCCAGCCTTCATCCGCGCACGCTTCACATCAACCTCCATGAGCCTCGTTCCCCCGGATGCACGGCAGCGGCGCCTCAGAGCGCGACGTCGTCCTGGTCCTTGCGCGGGAAGATGCGGGCGGGAATGCCCACGGCCACGCTGTCGGGAGGAACGTCCTGGAGCACCACCGCATTCGCGCCAATCCGCGAGCGCGCGCCGATGCGCACCGGCCCGAGGATGCGCGCCCCGGCGCCAATCCACACGTCATCCTCGATGACGGGGTAGCCGTTGTCCTTGGCGGTGCCCACGGTGTTGTTGCCGTAGAAGCGCACGCGGTCGCCAATCCTCGAGTCGCCGCCGATGACGACGCCCAGGCTGTGCACGAAGTACACGCCGCTGCCGAGCGTGACGTCCTTGCCGATTTCAATCCCCATCACCGCCGTCTGCGTCACGCGCAGCACGTGGTTGACCAGGGGAATCCGGAACGCGAGCGCCGCCTCGCGAGCGCGGTTGAGCGCCGTAATCCGGTACGAGTCGCTGGTCAGCACCACCTTGGCGATGGACTTCGCGTCCGTGGTGCCGTTGGCGGCCTTCGCCAGCTCCAGCGCGTCCGTGACGAGCGAGCCAATCATCGAAGTCTTGAGCTTCATGGTGCCCACTCAGTCCTTTCGCCCCTGCAGGTAGCGGGCGACCTCGCGGGCGATGCCCGTCCATCCGCCGGCCTCGTTGCGGGCGCCGCGCAGGTACTCCATGCCGTACACCACGGAGGTGCCGGCGAAGGCGGCCTTCTCCAGCCCCAGCTTGTCCGCTGTCTTCGCCACGTTCATCACCGTGTTCGTCAGCACGCGCGTGGCCTCGGGGGCGACGATGGTGGCGGCGAGCAGCGGGCGGGCCAGCGGGTTGGTCTCGAAGAGCAGCCGCCACGGATTGAGGCCGCGCACGTCCGGGTGCTTGCGCGCCACCTGCGTGTCGAACATGCCGTAGCGGTTGGCGCGCTTGAGCCAGCGCTCGAAGGACACGTGGTCGCTGCCGTGCAGCACGTACGCGTCGCGGGCGAAGACGAAGGTGCAGCCGGCCTTCTCCAGGCGGACGCCGAGCTCCACGTCCTCGGACTGACCCAGGGACTTGTCGAAGCCGCCCACGCCCACGTAGTCGGCGCGGGGGAAGGACACGTTGCCGGTGTACAGGTTGGTGCCCCGGGCGCGCGCGCCGGGAGCGGACAATTCGTCGGCCATGCGGCCGTTGAGGTACGCGTACCAGCGCTCGAACAGCGGCATGTCGCCAATGGACGGGTCCGGGCGGATGCGGCCGAGCACCACGTGGCGCGAGCCGGGCGGGTGGTGCGCCAGGTGCCGCTCCAGGAAGTCCGGGGCCACCTGCATGTCGTCATCGGTGACGAGGACGACTTCGCCGCGCGAGGCAATCACGCCCCGGTGGCGCGCGGCGGCGGCGCCGGCGTTCTGCTGCACCTCCACACGCAGGGGGTACGGGAGCTTCTGGGCGAGCAGCGGCTCGCGCACGGGCTCCTTCGAGCCGTCGTCCACGACCACGACTTCGAACTGCTCGGGCGGGAGCGTCTGCCCGGCGAGCTGCCACAACAGGCGCGTGATGAGCGGCAGCCGGTTGTAGGTGGCGATGACGACGCTGAGGCGGGGTGTGGAGGCGGCGGCGGTCATGGCTTCTTCTTCTTGTCCTGCGCGGCCTTGGCCTTCTTCTTCTTGGCCTTGGGGAAGATGACGCTGCCCACGAAGCGCTCGGCGCCCACGTACTCCATCGTCTTGCGGGCGGCGCTGAACTCCGTGTCGCCGAGCCCGACGCAGAGCAGGACGCCGTCGGAGGCGAGGGCCAGGGGCAGGCTGGCGGGGTGCGTGAGGAGGGAGTCGAGGACGACGACGACGCGCTCACCCTGGGCGATGCGCTCGCGCAGCTGCACGACGAGGCGCGTGGCGTCTCCGGGGGTGATGCCGGTGGCGTCCTGGAGGTGGATTTTCTGCGAGTACGCGTAGGGCGCGCCGGCCTCGAGGATGGCGGTGGCGGCTTCGAGCGCGGGCCCTCCGGGTTGGGCGGGGACGATGGTGAGGTAGGACCAGGCGCGGCGCTCGAGCGCGAACCACAGCCGCTGCAGCTCCGGAGAGGGCACGGAGCTGTCGGGCGGAGTGGCATCCGCGGGACTGGAGGGTGCGCTGGAGTCGGCGGCCATAGGGGAGGCGCCCGGTATAGCGCAACGCGTGGCGGTGGCCCAACGACCTGCCCGGGCGGGCAGGGGAGCGGGTGTCGGTTGCCCTGCTCCCAGGGATTTCGCGGGGTTCTGGCGGGGGGGAGGGGCCCGGCCGGGCGCCGCGTGGGCGCCCGGCGCCCCTGTCTCAGCCCGCGGAGTAGAGGTCCGGGGACTGGGAGATGAACGAGTGGTCCCGGGGCGGCTGGTCCGCTCGCACGGGAGCAATCAGTCCGTTGGTGTTGCCGGGGTTGTTGATGAGCGTGAGGAAGTTGTCGGCAATCTCCCGGTAGATCTGGGCGGCCGTCTTGGTGCCGTTGTTGAACGCGCGGGACTGGTCCTCCGTCCAGCCCTTGTTGAAGGCCACCAGCAGCGCCCAGTCGGGCTGGGCGGCTTCCAGCCCGGGCCACGAGGTCAGCATGGGGCCGAAGGGTGTCTGCTGCGTGCCCACGCCCCGCGCGGCGTCCTCCGCCGACGGCATGGCATTCGGGTAGACCTGCTGCGCCTTGTAGAGCGTGAGGTTCGCGAAGACCATCAGGTTGTAATACGGGTCCTGCACCGCGCGGGCGATGTCGATGTCCGGCATCTGCAGCGTGAGGTTGGCGTCCGTCGGGAAGGGGTCCGCGGCCGTGCCCTGGATGCGCTCGCCGTTCTGGTAGACCTCCACGGCCGCGGCGATGGTGACCGTGGGGAAGGTGAGCTGCGTGATTCCCAGCCCCAGCGTGTCGCCCGTGGTGCGGTCTCCCTGCTTGACGCCCGCGTCCCAGCCGATGTTGACGGGCACCTGCTGGCCGTTGACCTGGATGGTGGGCCAGCCGTTCTTGCCCTGGACCTGGGTCCACAGCTGCGGGTAGCCGTCTCCGTTCATGTTCCGGAACTGGTCCTCCGGCTCCAGGAACTGACGCGGGTAGGGGTCCTGGTAGTAGCGCGCCTGGGACTCGCCGAAGGTGTAGGCCTTGAGGATTTCGGCGGGGACGCCCGTGCGCAGCTCCACGGCCTCGAAGAGGATGAGGTACTCGTTGCGGGAGAAGTCCGTCACGCCCGCCATGGCGCGCTCCGAGATGAGGTCGGCGCGGGTGAGGACGGCGGCGCGGCGCGCGCGCTCGTCGGACGGGAGGTCCGCCGGCTGGGTCGCGAGGTAGGCGTCATACTTCGCGAGGGCGGCAGTGGCGGCTTCCTCGCGGAGGGCGTTGGCCTCGGCGATGTTCGCGCCCTGGGGAATGACCGCGTTGTCGCGCGCGGCCGTCCGGATGGCGGACCGGGCGCGGTCTCCGCTGAAGCCGTCCGCCACGGACATGGAGACCAGCGCCGGGTCGATGTTCGAGCGCGCGATGGCGGCGTCCCGCTCGGGGCCCGGCGGCGCGGAGAGGATGTCGTGGACGGCCTGCCCGGAGGCGGTGCCGGCGACCTGGTAATGGCGGTTCTGCTGGAGGAAGTCGCCCACGGAGGACCACTGGCCGGTGGCGGGGTCCCACAGCTGGTCTCCCTTGCGGATGACGACATGGCCGGAGTCGCCCTCGGCGCCGGACCGGGTGTCGCGCAGGAAGACCACCTCGCCCTCGGCGAGCAGCCGGGGGTCGGCCGCGAGCTGGTCTCCCACCAGGTCCAGGCAGTTGGCCTGCGAGTCGCGGGTGTTCTCCGAGCGCAGCGTGGTGGCGGCGGGCTCCGAGCCCAGGTCGGGCGCTCGGGACAGCGGCCGTCGCGAGGTGAAGGCGTCCTGGGGCTGGCCCGTCTTCCGAGCGGCTTCCTCCGCGGCACGCCGGACGGCTTCCTCGGCAGCACGTCGAGCTGCTTCCTCCGCTGCGCGCCGGGCGGCTTCCTCCGCCGCGCGCCGGGTCACGTCCCCCGACGTGAATGACGAGACCTGCGGTCCAGTGATGGTGCTTCCCATGGCTGTTCCCCCTCTTCGGTGTCACCCCCGCAATGGAGTGACACCTGAATCTTCGAGAGCACGGCGAGGAAGGTTCATCGGGCAAGTGGCCGTGGCGACCCTGGAACCGGGCCGACGGAAGCCGGCGGATGCATCATCCCCATGGCTCGGGGGCCCTGAGACTTCGGGCTGGCAGGCCGGTGGTGCCCGCCGGCCGGGGCACGCTCCTGTGCGTCGTCTGCGTGACCAGCGCCCCATCTGTTCCCGCTCCGTGCACGCCGTTCTGCTTTCCTCCGCCTGATACCGCCCCGGTCCCCAGGGCCGAGGCGAGCGAGGCAAACGATGCAAGAGAGCGGCAGCGGCGAGGCCTGTCCCCCGACGGTGGAGCGTGAGCACCTGAACGACAGGCCGGGCCAGGCGTGCGACCTCATCATGAAGGGAGGCGTGACGAGCGGCGTCGTCTACCCGCCCGCCATCCTCGAGCTCGCGGGGAAGTACCGCTTCCACTCGATTGGCGGCGCCTCCGCGGGAGCCATCGCCGCCGCGGCCGCCGCCGCCGCGGAGTACGGCCGGCAGACCGTCTCGTCCAGGGGAGCGAAGTCCCACGGCTTCATCCGGCTCGCGGAGATGAACGACGAGCTGACGCGGCCGGGCTTCGTGAGAGACCTCTTCAAGCCCACCGACGCCTGCCGTCCGCTCTACAGGTCCGTGCTGGCCTGGCAGGAGGGCAACGCGAAGGAGCGCAAGCGGGCGCGCGAGAAGCAGGAGCGTGAGCGCAGCCAGACCGGCGCAGGAGCGCAGCCGCCCGCGCAGCCGCCGCCCCCTCCCAGCTGGGCCGCGCGACAGGTCCACCGGCTGTGGCAGGTGGCGCGGGTCAACGGCGTCTGCCTGAAGTCCGTCCCCGGCTCCTACGTCCTCGGGGGCGTGCTGGGCCTCGTCCTCGCGGCGGTGCTCGTCAGCGGCAGTGTCCTCTGGGCCCTCGCGTGGTGGATGACGGGCGAAGGTGTGCCCCGCGTGTTCGGGAGCCTCGTCGTGCTCCTGGCTCTGGGCATCAGCGGCGTCAGCACCGTGCTGGGCGGACTGCTCGCGAGCGTGCTCACCCTGCTGCGCGTCGTCGGCCGGCTGAACCAGAAGGACACGCAGAAGTTTGGCATCTGTCCCGGCAGTGACGGCGCCGGTGCGCCGCTGGCGAAGGACTCGGGGCTGGCGCTGACGGACTGGCTGCACGTGCGCCTCAACGAGCTGGCGGGTCGCGGCCCGCTGGACGCGCCCATCACCGTGCGGGAATTGCGGAAGGGCGGCGGCATCCACTTCAAGCTGGTGACGAGCAACCTCACGCTCGGTCAGCCCTACACGCTGCCGATGACGCGCAGCACGCGCTCGTTCTTCTTCCGGAGGAGCGACCTCGCCCGCCTCTTCCCGGCGCCGGTCCTCGAAGCGCTGGTGACGTGGGGCCAGCAGAACCGGCCCACCCGCTCCGTGCGCATCCGCGACGAGGACGCGGAGGAGTTCCTGCGCTTCCCCATGGGCGAGGACATGCCCCTGGTGGTGGCCACGCGGCTGAGCCTCAGCTTCCCGGTGCTGCTGAGCGCGGTGCGGCTCTACTCGGTGAAGACGGAGAAGTACCGCAAGGGGAGTGACGGCAAGCCGCAGACGCTCGACCTGACGAAGGACGTGGAGGAGCACTGGCTGAGCGACGGGGGCATCACCAGCAACTTCCCCATCCACGTCTTCGACGCCTGGGTGCCCCAGCATCCGACGTTCGGCATCACCCTCTACGACTCGCCATTGACGCGCGTCCTGGAGCAGCGCGAGGGACACCAGGGCGAGAAGGACCCGAGGGACTCCGTCCTCCTGCCGCACCCGAGGGACTTCGACCAGGCGCGGCCGCAGCGCACGGCCATCCACGACGTGCTCGGCTTCCTGCGCGCCGTGTTCGAGACGGCGCAGAGCTACCGCGACAACGCGCAGGCGGGGATGCCCGGCTACCGCGAGCGCATCCTCCAGCTCTTCATGGACTCGAACGAGGGCGGCCTCAACCTGGACATGGAGCCCGCGGTCATCGAGCACATCCAGGCCAAGGGCCGCTGCGCGGCGCGGGAGCTGCTCACGCGCTACGACACCCTCGACAGCGTCCACTTCCTCGAGCACCGCTGGGTCCGCATGCACGTGCTGATGTCCGAGCTGGAGCGCCAGCTCCTCGAGGTCCGCGGGCTGTTCCCGAAGGACCTCTGGAAGCAGGCCCTGCTCAAGCGCTTCGACGCGCTCTTCGCGGCCCAGCTGGAGGCGCAGACCCCCGGGCACGAGCCGTGGTACCGGCGCAAGGACGCGCGCTGGTGCGCGGAGGCCCGGGGGCGCCTGGAGGCGTTGCTGGACCTCGTCGAGAAGTGGGACGCGTCCCAGCAGGCGTGGAGGCGGGAGCATCCGGCCCGGGACGAGGCCGCCGCGCCCTTCTTCTTCGCGGAGAATCCGCCCAGGCCCGAGGGAGTCCTCAAGGTCATCCCGAATCCGTGAAGCGCGGCGTGGCTGCCTCCCCGCACGGTGGGTGCTGCCTCGCGACGGTGCGGTCTCTCGGGGAAGGGGCCGCATTCCCGCGGAGGCTTCCTGCTCCCGGTGTGCGGCAGGCTCGGTGGGATTGCCGGGATGCGGTCATGGACTGGCCCCGGTCGGAGGCTGGCGTCATGATTGGGGGACCTGGCCGGGGCAGTCCTTCCCGCCTCGTCCGCCACCGGGCCGGAGTCTCGGGGGCCCGTTGTCGGAAGGCCCGGCGCTGATTACCGCGAGGGTTCACAGCCAGAAAGGAGGCGAGGTCGTTGGAAGGCTCCCAGCAACTCTTCGCGAATGCCTCCGTCAAGGCCGAGCCGGCTCCCACGAGCATCCTCATGGTCGACGACCACGAGGCGAACCTGCTCGCCCTGGAAGCCATCCTGGAGCCGCTCGGCCAGCGGCTGGTGAAGGCGTCCTCGGGGCCCGAGGCCCTGCGGTGGCTGCTGCGCGAGGACTTCGCCCTCCTGTTGCTCGACGTGCAGATGCCGGGGATGGACGGCTTCGAGACGGCGCGTCTCATCCGCCAGCGGCAGCGCACGCGCTACACGCCCATCATCTTCCTCACCGCGCACAGCCGCGACGAGGCGCACCTGGTGCACGGCTACGCGACGGGCGCGGCGGACTACGTGGTGAAGCCGTTCAACCCGGACGTGCTGCGCTGGAAGGTGGAGGCCTTCGTCGCGTTGTACCGCCAGCAGCAGCGCCTGCAGGCCCAGGAGGCGGCGCTGTGGGAGCGTGAGCGGCACATCCTGGAGCGGCAGAGCGAGCTGCGCTTCCGGCGGCTGGTGGACTCGATGCCGCAGTTCGTCTGGGCGCTGCTGGTGGACGGCACCATCAGCTACGCCAACCGGGGGTGGCTGGAGTACGCGGCGCTGACGCCACAGCAGGCGCGGCGGAGCGAGGAGACACGGCGCTTCATGCATCCGGAGGACCTGCCGCGCGTCCATGACGCCTGGTCGGCGTCGCTGCGCACCGGGCAGCCGCTGGAGGCGGAGTACCGGCTGCGGCGCGCGAAGGACGGTGAGTACCGCTGGTTCCTCGGCCGCACGCTGCCCGAGCGGGACGAGGAGGGCCAGGTCGTCGGCTGGATTGCCACGGCGACGGACATCGACGACGCGCGGCGGGCGGTGGAGGTGCTGCGGGCGGCCAGCGAGGCCAAGGACATGTTCCTCACCATGGCGGCGCACGAGCTACGCACGCCGCTGCAGGCGGCGCGGAGCTACGCGCACCTGGCGAAGGTGAAGGCGGGGCCGGAGCTGGAGCCGGGAGTGGACAAGGCGCTGCGCGGCATCCACCGCAGCGTGAATCGCATGGCGAGCCTGGTGGAAAACCTGCTGGACGTGGGGTGGCTCCAGCGGGGCGAGCTGAACCTGGAGCCCGGAGAGGTGGACCTGGGCGCCCTGCTGCGCGAGGTGGTGGAGCACTTCCAGCCGCTGCCGGAGGAGTACCGCATCGACGTGGAGGCGCCGGAGTCGCTGGTGCTGCGGGGAGACCGGGAGCGGCTGGACCAGGTGTTCACCAACCTGGTGGCCAATGCGCTGCGCTACTCCCCTGGGGGCGGGCCGGTGCGGCTCACGGTGCGCGAGGAGCCGGGGCAGGTGCACGTGGAGGTGACGGACCGGGGGCTGGGGATTCCGCCGGGGCAGCTGGAGCACATCTTCGAGCGCTTCAGCCGCGCGCACGGAATCTCCTACGGCGGGCTGGGGCTGGGGCTGGCGATTTCGCGAGGCATCGTCGCGCGCCACGGCGGGCGCATCTGGGCGGAGTCGACAGGTCGCGAGGGTGAGGGCAGCACGTTCCACGTCGTGCTGCCGCGGGGCTGAGCGCGGGGACGGGCTTCACCCCCGGCGTGCGTCCTGCCTGCCTGCTCGCTGCTCCAACGACTCCACCCTTCCCGCGCTGTCCGTCCCCATCAGGACATAGCGGGGCCGCACGGCGCGAAACGATTCCCTCCCGGTGCCCGCCGTGCTTGAAGGCGCCACATGCGCTGGCGCCGTCCGGCCGCGCGGGTGGAGGGAGGCGACCTTGAGTCCCGAGACGGAGCCCATCCTCGAAGACGAGCTGCGGGACGCCTGGCCGGTGCTGTCTCCACGCGACAGGGTGGAGGGCTTCCGCCTGCTGCCCCCCGCGAGCGCGGATGACTTCTTCCTCTCCCTGTCCTCGCAGGAGCAGGCCGGGCTGCTGCTGGCGCTGCTGCCCGGGGAGCGCCGCACGTGGATGCGGGTGCTCGCGCCCGACGACGCGGCGGACGTCATCCAGCACCTGCCTCCCGAGGAGCGCGGCACCTTCCTGGGGCTGCTCGATGACACCTCCCGCCGCGAGGTGCAGGCGCTGCTGGCCTACGAGGAGGACGAGGCGGGTGGGTTGATGAACCCCCGCTTCGTGCGCGTGCGCCCGGAGTCGAGCATCGACGAGGCGCTCAGCTACCTGCGCAAGCAGGCCCGCGAGAAGGTGGAGACCGTCTACTACGGCTACGTGCTGGACCCCGAGCAGCACCTGCTGGGCGTGGTCTCCCTGCGCCAGCTCTTCCAGGCCGCGCCGGGCAAGGTGGTGCGGGACGTGATGCGCACGGACCTCGTCACCGTGACGGAGGAGACGGACCAGGAGGTGGTGGGCCGCCTCTTCGCGGAGCACCACCTCGCGGCCATCCCCGTCATCGACGCCCAGCGGCACATGAAGGGCATCGTCACCGTGGACGACATCGTCAGTGTCGTCCAGGAGGAGGCCACCGAGGACATCCAGAAGGTCGGCGGCATGGAGGCGCTCGACGCGCCGTACTTCGAGGTGGGCTTCGTCGCCATGCTGAAGAAGCGCGCCGGCTGGCTGCTGGTGCTCTTCGTGTCGGAGATGCTCACCGCCACCGCCATGTCCCGCTACGAGGCGGAGATTGCCCGCGCCGTCGTGTTGAGCCTCTTCGTGCCGCTCATCATCTCCTCGGGAGGCAACGCCGGCAGCCAGGCCTCCACGCTCATCATCCGCTCGCTGGCGCTGACCGAGGTGCGCCTCCGGGACTGGTGGCGCGTCATGCGGCGAGAGCTGCTGTCGGGGCTCGCGCTCGGCGGGGTGCTGGGCGTGGTGGGTCTGTTGCGCATCCTGCTGTGGCAGTCCATCTTCCACAGCTACGGCGAGCACGCCACGCGGGTGGCCATCACCGTCGGCGTGTCCGTGCTGGGCGTGGTGATGTGGGGGACGCTGTCCGGCTCCATGCTGCCGTTCGCCCTGCGCAGACTGGGCTTCGACCCGGCGAGCGCCTCCGCGCCCTTCGTGGCCACCCTCGTGGACGTCAGCGGGCTGGTCATCTACTTCACCACCGCCGAGGTCGTCCTCCGCGGCACGCTGCTCTAGCGCTCGCTCACGACGCCTTGCTGGTGCCGGACGTCGCCGCGGTCCCCTCCTGGTTCGGGAAGGAGATGGCGCCGGGCGGCGGGACGGGGGCGGCTGGCGACAGCGAGAGCAGCGTGCTGTTCGGCATGGGCCATGCCCCCGACAGCACGGCCAGCTTGCCCGCCATGGCCACGCAGACCGAGATGTGGAACGTGCAGATGTACGAGATGATGCCCATGTCCCCGAACACCTGATTGATGTACGCGGCCACGATGCCGACGATGATGAGCGCGCAGGCGCGGTCCTCGGAGACGGGACTTCGGTGGTACGCGCGCACCGCCATGTACACGGTGACCACGAGGTACAGCCACACGCCCGTGTAGCCGAGCATCCCTCCGAAGGCGAACAGCCCCAGCAGCGAGTCATGCGGGTGGAAGCGGTACTGGGGGAAGACGAAGGCGATGTCCGGCAGCGGCACCGGCAGCAGGAACTCGTGGCCGTACCCCGTGCCCAGGAGGGGGAACTGGGCCCAGGTGGCAATCAGGTCCAGGTTCTCGATGTCCCGGTAGTCCAGGTTGCCCTCGCCGCCCTGGCCTTCAATCAGCGACTTGATGGTGTCCACCGGCCCGAAGATGCCCGTGGGCCGGTTCCACCCCACCGCGATGTAGACGATGAGGAAGGGAGCGATGAACGGCAACGTCCGCACGAGGAAGCGCTTGAGCGGCGTCCACGGGTTGATGAGGAAGGCGGCCAGCAGGCAGCCCACGAGGCTGACGTAGGCCAGACGCCTGTCGTTGAACACCATCCCCGTGATGATGATGGCGATGACGGCCAGGCCCCGGATGAGGTGCGCCGCCTTGGGTTGCTCGATGAAGCGGACCAGCACCACCAGGAGGCAGAAGATGAACGTCATCGAGTCCGAGTGGGACGTCGTGTACTCCACGAAGATGCCCAGGGCGGGGATGATGACGAGGGCGAAGTAGCTGCCCACCAGCGCCTTGGTGATGCCGGCGGCGATGACGATTTTCGCGATGATGGGCCAGTCCTGCGGACCGCGCAGGGCGTAGTGATACATGGCGACGATGAACGGCATCATCGCGGCCTGGTGCCACTGCCAGAGCGATTGCTTGAAGTCCCCACCCCGGACAACGCCGCGCACCTCCATGAACAAGAGGGCGAAGAGTGACAGCGCCGTCACGGCGATGAGCGGCCGGGGCATGGGCGGCGTCGGCGGGTCGATTTTGGACCCCACCACCTTCCGGTACATGGCCAGCCCCATCAGCCCGACGATGAGCACGTCGATGAGGGGGAAGCGCAGCGCCCCAATCTTGGTGATGTAGCTGAGCTGGGCGAACAGCAGCTCCCCGATGGGGTACAGCGGGGACTCCCAGAGGCCGGACTGGGGGCGCTCGGCCACGTAGTCCACGGCCAGCGTCAGGTACGTCACCACGAAGACGGGGTAGCGGACGGGCACCTTGAGGATGACCCACACCACGGCGACGCCCAGCACGGGGGCCAGGGCGACGATGGGGTGGATGATGCCCCCTCCCACGGTGGCCAGCACCAGGAAGCCGAGGAGCGCGAGGTAGCGCAGGTAGGGTGGGCGCTCGGGGGAGTACATCGTGGGCGGGAGGAGGCTACATCTGGAGGTCGGGTTGGGATAGATGAAGCGGCACGCATGCCTGCTTCCCGCCCTCGTGTCCTCCTGATTGCCGAGCTGTGCAACCCCGACTGGGTGAGCGTCCCGCTGGAAGGGTGGTCGCTCTACCGCGCGCTGACCGAGGTGGCGGACGTCCACCTCGTCACCCACGTGCGCAATCGGGAGAACATCCTCAAGCAGGGGGTGCAGGAGGGCGCGGGCTTCACCGCGCTGGACTCGACGCCGGTGGAGAAGCCGCTCGACAAGGTGGGGCAGCTGCTGCGCGGCAGCGCGGGCGTGGGCTGGACGACGGCCACGGCGTTGAGCGCGCTGCCGTACTACTACTTCGAGGAGGTGCTCTGGCAGCGCTTCGGCGCGCGCATCCAGGCGAAGGAGTTCGACCTGGTGCACCGCTACACGCCCATCAGCCCCACCACGCCGAGCACGCTGGCGGCGCGCTGCAAGGCGGCCGGGGTGCCCTTCCTGATGGGCCCGATGAACGGCGGTCTGCCGTGGCCCAAGGGCTTTGGCGGTGCGCGGCGGCGGGAGAAGGAGTGGCTCAGCTACGTGCGTGACGTCTACAAGCTGATGCCCTTCTACAAGTCCACGCGGGAGAACGCGTCGGCCATCCTCACGGGCTCGCGGGCGACGCGCGGGCAGGTGGCGGAGAAGTGGCAGTCGAAGACGGTGTACATCCCGGAGAACGCCATCGACACGCGGCGCTTCGGCTCGGCGAAGTCGGAGGGCCCGGTGGAACTGCCGCTGCGGGTGGCCTTCGTGGGGCGCTTCGTGCCGTACAAGGGCATGGCCATGCTGATGGAGGCGGCGGCGCCGCTCATCCGCGAGGGCAAGGTGGTGCTGGAGTACATCGGCGACGGGCAGGAGATGCCGAACCTGAAGGCGCAGGCGGCGCGGGAGGGGATTGAGTCGGGGGTGACGTTCGCCGGGTGGGTGAAGCACCAGGAGCTGCAGGGGCGGCTGGCGAAGAACCACGTCTTCGGCTTCCCGAGCGTGCGCGAGTTCGGCGGCGCGGTGGTGTGCGAGGCGATGGCGCTGGGGCTGGTGCCGATTGTGATGGACTACGGCGGGCCGGGAGAAATCGTGAGCCCGGCGACGGGCTTCGCGATTCCGATGGGGACGCCGGAGGAAATCGTCGTGCGGGTGCGCGAGGTGCTGGCGAAGCTGGTGGCGGACCCGTCCGTCATTCGTCCCATGGGTGAGCGCGCCCGGGAGCGCGTCTTCAAGTACTTCACGTGGAAGGCGAAGGCCGAGCAGGTGCTGGAGGTGTACCGCTGGCTGCTCAACGAGCGCGGGCAGCCGGACTGGGGCATGCCGCTGGCGGACTGACGGCCGCGCTCAGGGCCGGTGCCGCCAGGACCAGGAGTCCGGTTCCCAGAGCAGGTCGTGGTCCCCCGCGAGCACCGGGTCGAGGAAGGCACGGACCACCGCCGTGACTTCTTCGAGCGTCTTCCAGGGAAGCTTGTTCTCGTGCGCCAGGTCCGCATAGGGCTGGAGCCACGCATCAGGCGGGGCCGGAGTGGAGTACGGACGCGCGTGCGTGTCGCGGATGCCGAAGGTCTCCGCGAGGGCGGCCCGAATCCGGGATGCCTCCATCACTCCGACGCCAGCAAGCAACGCGAGGTCTGGCAGGTCCTTCACGCGAGTGTTCGGGCGAGAGCGCGGAAGCGTATATGCATGGAGCTTCTCCGCGATGTGCGCCGCCACCGGGTAGAGACGTACGCGAGGCGGCGCGACTCCCGCAAAGCCGAGCACGTCCGGTGCGACGATGAACTCGGGCTCATCCAGGCGCGGGTCATCGAGCACCACGTCGACGCCGAAGACATCGGCATAGCGCTTGTCCGCGAGCCTGCACTCGGCACGGAAGCGAAAGCCTTCGTGCTTCATGCCCTCGTTCTGGAGCTCGGGGTGGTTCGCATCGGGATGGATGTCGAACCGCATGAAGTCACCCAGTTTGAGCTGTCCTGCCAGCTGGAGCCGCGCGAGCAGTCCGGCCGGCGTGTCGGTCAGGCGCAGGTCGACATCCTTCGTGGCGCGTGCGTTCTCGATGCGGAGCTCCAGGACCAGACCGCCCTTCAACGTCACGGCATCGCCGAAGACGTGGCCCACGCGCGCGAGGAAGCGCTCGAAGACCAGCCGTTGGCGGCGGCGCGTGAACTCCTTTCCATCGCGTGAGGTGGATCGCAGGCGCTGCTCCAAGGCCTGCTTGAACGCCGCTGGGGACACATACCCGCGCGCCGTCATGCGGGTTCCAGGTAGGGCTTCAGGGCCTGTTCCACGTCGGGGATGTCTGCCCGGGTCACCAGTCCGCGGTGGAGGGCCTGGTAGTAGGCCTGAAGCAGGAACTCGGGCGACAGGTGCGAGGCGGCACAGTCGCTCAGGGTTCTGCGGTGACTCGTCACAGGCACCGAGCCCCACCAGGTCCGGTCGGTACTGGGGAGATTGGCGTAGTGGAGGATGACGTTGGAAGGAACCCGAAGCCGGCGTTTCTTCCAGGCCAGGGGCAGGGTCATGTGGAAGCGTGAAGGCAGCACGTCCGACAGCCCTTGCATGGAGAGTGCCGTCACGTGGGAGAAGACGCCCTGGTGCTCCGACCAGAGCCACAGGGTGACGTACTCCTCATCCTCGGCCAGCGGGTAGTGCACCAATCGGTACACCCCTCTCTGAACCCGGACGATGCGCTTGATGCGCACGTAGTGGACCAGCAGTTGCGGCGAGTACCCCGCCTCCGCCGCCTGCTTCGTCGTGAAGAGGCCCGCCTGCCCCACGGCGAATTCGAAGAGCTGGTCCCAGCTGGGTCCATGTCGTACCTGTTCGCTCTCCACGCACGAAACTTAAAAACCATTTTAGTTTCGTGCAAGGAACCACCCCGGACCCGCACGAAACTAAAACCCCATTTTAGTTTTGTGCAGACCCGGGCAGGGGCGTTCACCCACCTGCTCCCACCTCAAGGCACCGTGGGCACCCGGTCGAAGTCCATGGCGCTCACGGGCGCGAAGCGCTCGAACCGGTCCTCGCGCTTGTCCAGGGCGCGGGCCTTGCGGATCAGCTCCCCCAGCTCCGTCACATCCGCCCGGCCCTTCAGCGGCTGGCCGACCTCTTCCCACAGCGACACCAGCCCGTCCCAGGTCAGCGGCCGCGCCCAGTACGAGCCGCGGAGCTTCTCCGCGAACGCCGCCGCCACGTACGACAGCCGCGTGGGTGGCGCGGCCCGGCCATACGCCGGACGCACCAGCGACGACGGCAGCGGCTTCTCGAGCAGCTTCGACTCGCCACCCTCCGGCGCCTTGTAGCGGATGCGCAGCGTGCCGAAGGACGCGGCGGGCTCGCGCAGCTTCACCTCGTACAGCGCGGTGACGGCGTGCCCCGCGCCCACCTCGCCCGCGTCCACGCGGTCATCCGCGAACTGCTCCTTCGTCAGCAGCCGGTTCTCGTAGCCAATCAGCCGGTAGCGCACGACGGCCTTCGGGTCGAACTCCACCTGCAGCTTCACGTCCTTCGCCACCACCTGCAGCGTCCCGGTGAGGTTCTGCACGAAGATGCGCCGCGCCTCCTCCAGCCGGTCCACGTACGCGTAGTTCCCCTCGCCCACGTGCGACAGCCGCTCCATCAGCACGTCGTTGTAGTTCCCCATCCCGAAGCCCACCGTGGACAGGGTGATGCCCCGCACCGCGTGCTCCTTCACCCGCGCCCAGATGCCGTCCGCGTCGGTGATGCCGTTGTTCGCCACCCCGTCCGAGCAGAGGATGATGCGGTTGATGCCCCCCTTCACCAGGTGCTTCGCCGCGAGCGCGTAGCCCATCTCCAGCCCCTCCTGCGCATTGGTGGAGCCCTCGCTCGACACGCTGTCGATGGCGCTCAGCAGCTTCTGCTTCTGCGTCGCGTTCGTCGGCCCGAGCACCAGGCGCGCCTGCGAGCCGTAGACGACGATGGACACCCTGTCTCGCTCGTCCAGCGCGTGCACCAGCAGCCGCAGCGCGCGCTTCACCAGCCCGAGCCGCTCCTCTCCGTCCATGGAGCCGGACACGTCGATGACGAAGACGAGGTGACTCGGCTTGCGCTCCTCCGCGCTCACCTCGTGCGCCTTCACGCCGATGTGCACCACCTGGTAGCCCTTGCGCGCCGGGGACGGAAAGCCCTCCACGTGGACGCTGAAGGGCGCATCCGGTTCGGCCGCGTAGCCGTAGTCGAAGCTGTTGACGAACTCCTCCACGCGCACGGCCTGCTCGTCCGGCAGCGCCCCGCGCTCCAGGTACGCGCGCGTCAGCGTGTACGCCGCCGTGTCCGTGTCCACGGAGAACGTGGAGAAGCGCTCCTCCTCCGTCGTCACCGTCGGATTCACCCCGTACCCCTTGAAGTACATGTCGAAGAAGGAGCCCTCCCTGGCCGGCACGTTGCGCTCAGAGGCGCGAACCCGGGACGCGGGCGCGGCGGGGGGCGCCGTCACCTGGGGGCTCGCGTTGATGCCGTAGGCGGGGTCGGACGAGGACAGTCCATCCACCACGTAGCCGTTCTCCGGTGACGTCGGACCGTTGATGGACACGCCGTAGCTGTCGGTCTGGGCCCCGGGTGCCACTTCGGCCAGGGACTCGAAGGAGTGGGCCGAGCTGCCCTTGCCGCCCGGACGGGCCGCGGCGATGTGCCGGATGAACTCCTGGTCCACCTGGACTCCCGTCGTCGTGGAGCCCACGTCGATGGTCGGCTGGGCGCCCATGAGCTCCATATCCACACCGAGCGAATCGGGGAGCAGCTCCACGTTCACACGGATGGTGCGGTTGGGGCGCAGCTGGATGTCGGCGCGCGCGTACGGCTTGTGCTGCTCCACCTCGAACCGGAGCGTGTAGACGCCCGGCGGGAGCTGCGGAATCCGGTAGTTGCCCTGCGCGTCGGTGACCACGGTCTGCTCCCCCTGGAGCTTGGGAGAGGTCGCGGTGACGACGACGTCGCGAAGGGGCTTTCGCGACTGCACTTCGATGACGGTGCCGATGATGACGCTTACGCCCGTGCCGGCATCCGGCTGTGCCACGGCGGGTGCGGCCAACATCAGGAGACCGCAGAGCAGGCTGCGAGAGAGGGATTGCATCGGTGCCACCTCGGTGAATCGGGAGGTGGCCATCTTCAGGAAGACGCCCGCGCCGGTCCGCACGGGGCGCTCCGCGCTTCATCACCGTTCCATCATGGCGGGTAGTCCACGAATTACCGGGCACAGCACCTGGCCTCGTGGGGAGGGGGGCTCCTCAAGAGGGCCTGCTTTGTGGGTAGTCTGGCGTTGGGTGCCGGCGGCGCGGTACGCGTGCCAGGGAATCAGCAGACAGAGAGTGTCAGTGATGATGATTGAAGACCCATCGGGGTTGCTCCAGCGCATTCCGGAGCTGAGGGCGTTGTGCGAGGACGCGAAGGTGCGCCGAGCGGTGGAGCGCGGCGACCCGTTCAAGGTGTACCGGGCCCTCATGTGGGCGCGGTGGCTCGGGAGGCTGCGCTCGCACCGCGAGGTGCTCGACACGCTGCTGCGCCGGCGCCGCCTCTTCGCCCGGCCGCTCAAGGACAAGGGCCTCTTCCTTGGCACCATCAACGGCTTCGGCGCCACCATGCTGGGCGACGCGGAGCCGGACCCGCACGACGGCACGTCCATCGCGACGCACGCGCTGGTCGCAATCTTCGTGCTCCCGCTGCTCCCGCTGGGCGCCTACGTGGTGCGCCCGGGCGAGGGCAGCGGTCCGATGAGCCGCTCCTGGACGTTCTTCGCGCGCGTGCCGCTGGGCACGCTGCCGTGGATGTGGAGCCGCGCGGTGGCGCTCTCCGTCATCGCCCTGGTGGCCACCGGCGCGGCGCGGGCCTTCCATGCCTCGCGCTACCGCGACGTGTACGTGGCCAACGGCTTCGAGGAGCCATTGACTGTCACCCTGGGAGACAGCACGCAGGAGGTGCCCTCGCGCCAGGTGGTCTCCATCACCGTGCCCATGGGCACGCAGCCGGTGCGCGCCGTCACGCGCGGCGGCGCGGAAGTGGACGTGACGGAGCTGAACGTCACGACACATCCGGGCGTGCTGGCGTGGAACATCGCGGGCGCCATGCCGCTCTACCTGGCGCGGGTGGTCTACACCGAGCGGCCCAATCCGGATGCGAGCGGGGAGAAGCCGACGGTGTTCTGCGGGCAGCGCGTCGTCGAATTGGGCGAGGTGGACTACGTCCTCACCGAGCCGCCCGAGTCGCTCAGCATCCCGAAGGGCAGCAGCCACGTCGCGCGCAGCCACCTGGGCATCGCGGTGCCGGCGGAGCCCCCGCTCCAGGTGTGCTTCAGCTACCTGGCGGCGAATGACCAGTCGGGCAAGGCGCTGCCCTTCACCGAGGCGGCCGCCCATGTGTCGGGGTGGGCCGAAGAGGACGCCGGGCGCGCGCTCCAGGCCGCGATGGCCGCGGGCCCGGCGGAGACCGCACGGGTCGCGAAGGCGTGGCGGGATGCGCACCCGGATGACTCCGACACCCACCGCACGTACCAGTGGGCCGCCCAGCGCAATGGCCAGCTCGAGGCCATCACCGCCGAGTATGCCGAGCGCGCCCGCGCGGCCCCGGACTCGGCGACCGCCCAGTACCTCCATGCCCGCCTGCTGCGCGGGGGCGAGGGCCTGCGCGCCATGGAGCAGCTCGTCGCGCGCTTCCCCAAGGACGTCAACGTCCTGCGGGCGGTGACGCATGGTCGCTACCTCGCCGGGGACTGGACGGGAACGACGCAAGGCTGGGAGCGGCTGCGCGCCGAGAACGAGAAGACGGCGGCGGAGGTCCTCGAGGCACAGACCACCGCGCTCGTGGCGCTCGGGCGCCCGGCGGAGGCGCTGGAGCTCTTGAAGCAGGTCTTCAAGTCCGACAATGCGCGCACGCGGGCCGAGTGCGCCGAGCTCTACGCGCTCGTGGCG
Organism: Pyxidicoccus caerfyrddinensis; assembly: GCF_010894405.1. Taxonomy (GTDB): domain Bacteria; phylum Myxococcota; class Myxococcia; order Myxococcales; family Myxococcaceae; genus Myxococcus; species Myxococcus caerfyrddinensis. Next base: position 137,880 of record NZ_JAAIYA010000021.1, on the reverse strand, counting down.
GCGCGCTCGGGCCAGGGCCAACCGGACGCGCTCGTCGCCGCGCTCGAGAGCGAGGGCAAAGGCGAAGGTGAAGGTGAAGGTGAGGAGGGGTTCGACTGGCTGCGGGTGCGTGCCCGTCTGCCGGTGAAGTCGGAGCCCGAGCTGCCCGGCACCCGGTTGATGCAGCTGATTGGGAAGGACCCGAAGGCGGCGTTGGCGGTGGCTCCGCGCGTGGCGATGTTCGAGCTCATCAGGCTCTCCGGGGAGGGCTGGGCGCTGGCCTATGGCGAGGCGGTACGCACCGGGGCGGCGGACAGCGAGCGCGCCCTGGCCGGCGCTCCGTTCCTCCAGCCCGAGGACATGGATGGGTTCCGACGCTTCATCCTCGGGGAGAGCGGCTCGCTGGACACCACCGAGCTGACGCCGGACCTCCGCGCCGCGGCGTACTTCCTCCGCTCGCGCAACAAGACGCTGCCGGAGGGCGAGCGCAAGCGGCTGGTGGAGCAGGCCCGACAGGAGGACTGGCTCCACGGACCGGTCAGCGAGGCGATTTCGTCATGGAGTCTGTGAATCCCCCGGGCATGGCCCGGCGCGCGGCCCTGACGGTGGTCCTCTGGGCGGGCTTCTGGCTGCTGGGGCTCGCCGTCGCGGGGGCGCTGCTCTGGGTGCCCGTGGCCGAGACGCGCTACACCGGCTCCATGGGGCTCGCTGGAATCATGGCGGCCCTGGGCTCGGTGACGGTGCTGTGGGCGCTGCGCCCGCGAGGCTGGTTCAGCCGTCAGAAGAACGACGCGAAGCCCCTGTCGCGCGAGGAGTTCCCCGAGCTGTTCAAGCTGCTCGACCAGGTGGCCACGCGGGCGCGCACGGCCGCGCCGCGCAAGGTGTACCTGTCCGGCGAGGCCACGGCCTTCATCGGCATGGAGCGGCGCTGGCTGGGCCTGAAGCGCGAGCCGGTGGTGGGCATCGGCCTGCCGCTGTTCGCCTTCCTCGACCGCGAGGAGCTGGCCTCCGTCCTGGCGCACGAGTACGGCCACCAGACGGGCGGCGACCTCTCGCTGGGGCCGTGGGTGTACCGCACGCGCAGGTCCATCGCGCTGGCGGTGGACTCGCTGGAGGACTCGGCCTTCTTCCTGGACGTGCCCTTCCAGCTCTACGGGCGGTTCTTCCTGCGCATGTCGGGCACGGTGTCCCGGCAGCAGGAGCTGGCGGCGGATGCGCTCGCGGCATCGGTGTGCGGGCCCCGGCCCACGGCCGAGGCCCTGCGCAAGGTGCACGTGCTGGGGCCCCTGTGGGGGGCGTACTTCGCGCATGAGCTGGTGCCGCTCTTCGAGCAGCGCGTGCGCGTGCCGATGCTGGAGGGGTTCCGCCGCTTCGTCGCCGAGGAGCGCCGCCGCCGCGACGTGGAGGAGGGCCTGCGCGAGGTGCTGGAGCGTCCGCCCTCTCCGTGGGACTCGCACCCGCCGCTGGAGGAGCGGCTGCGCGGGCTGGGGCGCTCCGGGGACTCTGGAGGCTCCGGAGCCGCGGCTCCCTCGCTGCCGTTGAATGGGTGCCTGGAGCTGCTCGGAGGCGAGCAGGCGGCGGAGGAGGCGTGGTTCGAGCGCGCCGTCAGCGAGGGGCTGGTGGCGCTGCGGTGGGAGGAGCTGCCGGAGAAGATTCTCGTGCCGGACATGCAGAAGCAGTGGGCGGGCTCGGCCATCGACCCGAGCCGCATGTCGCTGCGCGACCTGCCGGGACTGCTGAAGGAGGGCGAGGCGCTCTGGAAGCGCATCCGTCCTCCGGGCATCGAGCTGCTGTCACCGGAGGGGCAGCGGCAGCGCGTGCGTCAGTTGCTGGTGGGGTGGCTGAGCTCGGCGCTCGCGCACCGGGGCTTCACTCCCGAGCTGCGTCCCGGTGCGTACCTGCGCATGACGTGCGACGACGTCTCGGTGGAGCCGCAGGCCATCGTCGAGCGGCTGACGACGGGCGCGCTCACCGAGGAGCAGTACCTGGAGGCGTGCGAGGTGCTGGAGTCGGCCGCACTGCAACGGACGGCGGCGGCAGGGTAGCGGAGAACGCGCCGCAGCGGCCTGCACGGTGCGGCGGTGCGAATGTCCGGAGCTGATGCGGCCGTCAGCACCGCCGCATCCCGCCCGGCATCGCGGCGCCACGTGCATGTTCGAGCGGCGGGGCCCGCAGGCACCCGCCCGTCAGCCTTCAGCGGCGCTCTGCCTCGCGCGTGGTGCGCACCCACTCGCCGCGCTTCTCCGCGCCGGGGCCGCGCAGCATGAGGCCCACCTTCCACACCACGTAGACGGGCGCCCAGGCCAGGTCCAGCAGGCCACGCGGACCCACGCCGGACACCCACCAGCCGCGCAGCACGTACGCGCCCAGCGACGCCAGGCCGAAGCCCGCCACGCTCGACGCCAGCACCGCCGTGCCGCCGGACAGCCACGCCACCACTCCGGCCGCCACCGCGCCGCCCACCGCGGCCAGCACCAACTGGCTCAGCGGCGGCACCAGCACGTCCATGGACAAGTCGAACAGCAGCCCGCTGCGCTCACGCAGCGCGGTGCTCAGCAGCGGCCACCCGTGCAGCTTGCGCATCTGCCGACGCCCGCCCTCCCAGCGCTGCCGCTGCGAGCGGCTCTGCTTCTCGCCGGACACCATCTCCCCGAGCACCTCCGCCTCCCACGCGTAGTGCACGCGGTGGCCCTTCTTGCCCAGGCGGATGCCGTACTCCAAATCCTCCACCACGCTGAAGGCGTCGTGCGGCACCTCGCGCAGCACCGCGTGCGTGAAGCACATGCCGTTGCCGCGCAGGCCGCAGGACACGCCCAGCGCCTCGCGGCCCAGCGAGCGCACCTTGTGGAACATGCCCAGGGCAATCGTAATCAGCCGCGTGCGCCACGACGACGTCGGGTTCATCACGCCGTAGTGGGCCTGCACCGCGTGCGCGCCCTGCTCCAGCCGGGCCGCGTACGCGTGCAGCAGGTTGGGGGACACCACCGTGTCCGCGTCCACCACCACCACCGTGTCGGCGAAGCCATCCTTCTGGCTGAACTCGAAGGCGTATGCCAGGGCGTAGCCCTTGCCGCGCTTCTCCGTGTCGTGCCGCTCCAGCACCGTGGCGCCCGCCTCGCGCGCCTTCTGCGCTGTCGCGTCCGAGCAGTTGTCCGCCACCACGAGGATGCGCCGCAGGGCGCTCGGGTAGTCCACCGCGGACAGGTTCGCCACCGTCCGGGCAATGCCCAGCTCCTCGTTGTGCGACGGAATCACCACGTCGAACTTCCGCGTGGGCGCCGGAGGCACCGGTGCCGTCCGTCGCCACGAAAGCAGCGTCAACAGCAGCAGGTAACCGCAGGCCACCGCCACCGGCAGCAGCCCCACACACAGCGCCAGGTCCACCCAGGTCCACACCGTCACGACTGTCTCCCCCGAGCGCGCGTTCTAGCGCCGCTCCAGCTGCGCGAGCACCGGCAGCTTCAGCAAACGCTCTACCTGCCACCGCTCCAGAATCCGCCGGCGGATGATGTCCAGCGCCACCGCCGCGAAGATGCCCAAGGCAATCCCGCCCACCACGCCCGCGGCGATGATGAGCTGCACCTTCGGCTTGGACGGCTTCTCCGGGAAGGTGGGCGGCGCCAGCACGCTGAAGCGGTGCTTCATGGACGCGCGCGAAATCTCCAACTCCGTCCTCGACTGGTCCAGCCGCCGCATCTTCTCCCCGTACCGGGCCACCAGCATGCGGATGCGGTCCGTCGCCACCGACACCTCCGGGTTGTCCCCGATGGACGGGCCTCCCATCGGCCCCGCGGCCAGCCCCGTCATGGAGAGGCCCGACTCCAGCTCCGCCGGGTTGCCGCCGTTGCGCATGTACTCGTTGATGAGCTCGGTCAGCTCCGAGCGCAGCGCCACCAGCTGAGGCGAGTCCTCCGTGAGCGCGACGATGCGCTGCTCGATGTCCGTAATCTGCGGGTGCTGCGGCGAGTACATGACGCGCGCCTCGGAGAGCTGGTTGCGCAGCTCCGTCAGCCGCCTCGCGCGGAACTCCTCCACGTCGCTGATGGCCCGGCGCTTTGTCTGAATCATGAAGCGCATCTGCGCCAGCATGTGGTCCGTGTTGATGAGCCCGCCGTTCGCCGCGGGGAGGCTCTTCTTGCCGGACTTCTCCTCCTCCTTGCGGCGCTTGAGCTCGAGGCGCTTCACCGTCGCCTCCCAATCCGCGACGGCCTTCTTCACCCCCTCCGCTTCCTCCACCACCTGCTTCTCCAGGATGGTGATGGCCTCCTGCACCGCGCCCATCTCCGCCGCCTGGCGCATGTCGAGGAAGTTCTTCTGCGCCGCCTCCACGATGTTCAGCGCGAGCTGCGGGTCCGCCCAGTCCACGCCGATGGTGACGGTGCCGCTGCCGCCCTCCACGCCGACAATCAGCGCCTGCTCCAGCATGGCGATGAGCGCGTCTTCCTTGGCCTTGTCCTCCATGGGCGCGGGCGGCTTCTTCGTCACCTTCTCCTTCAGCCGGGAGATGGGCGAGCGCATCAGCTCCCAGTACTCCACGAGCTTCGCGTTGTGGACGATGGTCTTCAGGCTGTCGTACTTCATGATCATCTCCCACGCGGCGCGCGTGGGCTGGTCCGCGTCCACGGGGATGGAGCGCCCGGGGTTGGCCAGCGAGGCGATGATGAAGTTGCGCTGCGTCAGCATCCGCGTTTCGACGTGGTACTTGCGCGGCATGATCTTGCTCACGCCCACGCCCATGGCGGACACCAGCGCCGTCACCACCAGGGCGAGGAACCAGTGCCGCAGGATGGAGTTCTTCAGGTAGCCCACCGAGTCGATGAGCATTCCCCAGTCGATGAGGTCCGCGGGCGCGTAGGTCTCCGGGCGCTCCGGAACGAACATCGGGTGGGGATGCGGCACCGGCTGCGGCTGCGGGCGCGGCCCGGAAGGCCCGGGCGCGGACATCGTCACGACTTCCTCCTCGGCCCGTAGCCCTTCATCACCTGCTGCACGCGCCGGCTGAACTCCTCCTGCGTGAAGGGCTTGCCCAGGTAGCCGTTGGCGCCCGCCTCCTCGGCGTGGGCCTTGTCCTCGGGCAAGTCACGCGCGCTCACCACCAGCACCGGCACGTCCTTCATCGCCGGGGTGCGGCGGATGACTTCACACAGGTCGTAGCCGGAGATGTCCGGCAGCGTCAGGTCCAGGCACACCAGGTCCGGGCACGAAGCGGTCTCCAGGTGCTTGAGCGCCGCGCGTCCGCTGGGCAGCTCCACCACCTCTTCGAAACCCATGTCCCGGAGGTAGTCGCCCAGCATCTTCCGGAAGAAGGGGGCGTCCTCCACCAGGAAAACGGTCTGCAGTTGGGGCTCCATCCGTCGTCAGCCTTTCTTCGGAAACTCGCTCAGCCGAACCCGAGCCTCGGCACCCAGACAAGGACGCCGTACGTGTATGCCGCGTTGAAGAGGACGATCCACAGGATGGCCTTCTTCAACCCCCGCACGGGGTGCGGGTCCCTCGCCGCAATCGCCGGCAGGGTGATGGTCAGGAAGAGCACGGACATCAGGATGAGCTTCGCCATGTCTCAGCCCTCAGAGGATACCAGTTTGCCGTACGGACAGGCCCAGCGAGGCCGCCCAGTTCAGGCGGGCCGCTGGCAGCTCGGGCGAGCGGCTCCACGTACTCCGCGTATCGGCATCCACAGACACCCATCTTGTGAGAAACCACGAGGCTGACACGCCACCGTTGATGATTCGGTCCCCGGTGGCCCCGCCCACGGCGAAGGCGGTGCCGGCCGTGCTGGACACCCGCACGCGCGGCCCCAGCATCCAACTGCCCGTCAGGGTGAGGTCGGCCCTCGGGTACACCCTACCTGTCAGGCGGTCCACGAAGGGCGTGATGCGCGTGCCGAGACTGCCGTTGAAGTCCGCCGTGCGAGAGGGGATGTGGTGGCCCACCGAGAAGGTGAGGTTGGGGAGCAGCTCCAGGCGGGGCACCTCCGTGGCGGGCCCACCCACCGGGTCTTCTGGCGGGTCCTCCTCGTCCGTCGGGGCCTCCAGGGAGTTCACCACGCTGACGCCCGCGCCCGCCTGCAGGGACGTGCGCCGGCTCACCCGCCGGCCCCAGCCCTCCGTCAGCGTCACCACCGTGTTGTTGGCGCCGGTGGAGAAGCGCGAGTGGTTCACCGAGACGGACGTGGTGATGGCGCTCAGCGAGGACAGCGCGTGGCTCAGCGACACGTCGAAGCGCGGGCCGTACTGCATGGGCACCGCCTCGCGCGCCGGCCCGTCCAGCCCGCCGCTGATGGAGAAGCCGGTGGAGCCGCCCAGTTGCCAGCCCCGGCCCAGCCAGCTGGTGTTGGCCGTCAGCGTCGTCGCGGAGGACAGGAAGTAGACGGTGTCCGCCTCCGGCAGCGGCTGCAGCGGGCCGCCGCCCTCGGGAGGCCGCAGCGGGCCGTCCGGGTCCGAGCCGTCGCCGTCCGGCAGCGGCAGCACGTCCGTGGTGAAGAGGTTGACGGCGCCCAGCACCAGGTCCTGGCTCAGGCGCAGGGACAGGCCGCGCTCCGGGCGCCAGTCCGCCGCGAGCCGGCCGATGTGCTGGATTTCGGTGCGCGGCTGCGCGGTGATTTCACGCAGACTGATGCGCGGGGCGTAGTCCAGCATCAGGGCCGTGTTGCCGTCGCGCAGCGCCAGGCCCAGGGTGGGGGTGATGTCCGTGTCCCCGGCGATGCTGGGGGCGTCCTCGGCCGGGTCCTCGTTGGAGCGCACGCGCGAGTCGACCCGCGCCGCCACGTCGTAGGTGACGGAGGCGGCGGACACCTCGAGCAGCGCGGCGGTGAGGGCGGCCCCCAGCACGGGCTACTCCACCACGACGACGTCGCCGGGGTGCAGGCGGAAGGACGGGGCCTTGCCCTCGGCGCGGATGAGGTCCTCGTAGCGGAAGCGGATGCGCACCGGGACGCCGTCCTCCTGCCGCATGACGAAGACGCGGTCCTTGTGGGCGTACTCGGTGAAGCCGCCCGCGCCGGCCAGCGCCTGAAGGAGGCTTGCGCCCGTCTCGATTTCCAGCGGGCCGACGTTGTTGATTTCCCCCACCATCGTCACCTTGATGGGGCGCGCCTGCTCCAGCGCCACCGTGACGACGGGGTGGTTGATGTAGTCCTTCAGCCGCGTGCTGATCTGCTGCGACAGCATGGCGGGGGAGTGCCCGGCCGCCTCCACGTCGTCCAGGAAGAGCAGGCTGATGCGCCCGTCGTCACGCACGCGGGCCTGCGTGGTGAGCGCCTCCTGGTTCCACACGCGGATGTTGAGCAGGTCGCCGGCGGCGATGCGGTAGCTCGCGTCCGGCGGGGGCGGCTTCTCCTGGTACTCGTCCACCCAGGTGTACTTGCCCAGCCCGCTACAGCCGGCGGCCACGAGCAGCAGCGCGGCGCAGGCGAGCGCGCGAAGCGGGAGGCGCGAGGAGGACGGGGACTTGCGGAGCGCGGACGGCATATGCGGCGAAGGTTTCCTCTAGGGGGCCGGTGAGATGGACACGGTGGGGACCGCTTCCGCCTCCGGCGCGGGGTTGCCACGGCGGCGCGCCACGCGCACCACCTCCATGACATCGGCGGGGCGCACCGCGCCGGTGGCGAGCACGCCAACCACGTAGAGCACCGCCTCGATTCCCAACCGCACCCACGGATTCAGCGGGACGAAGACGGTCTGGTCCAGCACGGCGATGGCGATGCACACCGCCGCCGTCTTCCCAATCATGGCGAGCAGGCGGGCGTCGAAGGCCGCGCTCTTCATGCGGCCCATCAGGCTGATGGTGACGAGCACCTCCATCAGCAGAATCGCCAGCGCGGTCCCCGCGGCGCCGCCGCCGGCGCCCAGCGCCGAGTGCATCACCGGTATCAGCACCAGGTTGAGCGCGGGGATGATGAGCAGGCTGCCGGTGACGTTGGTGATGGTCACCCACCACTCGCGGTTCGTCATGGTGAGCCACATGCCCGCGTTCATCGTCACGAAGGCGAGCACGAACAGCGGCGACATCAGCCGCAACGCCATGGCGGACGGGCCGAACTTGCCGCCCAGCAGGCCCACCCACAGCGGCGCGCCCAGGACGATGAGCATCATCAGGGGCACGGTGATGACGAGGGTGCCCTCCAGCGCGCGGCGGATGAGCCGGGTGAGCTCCGCCTCGGAGCGCTCGGCCGCGCGCGACGCCAGCGGCATCAGCACCCAGGTGAAGACGGGGTTGAGGAAGAAGGTGAGGCCCGCGATGTTCCACGCGGCGCCGTAGTAGCCCACCTCTTCGTGGGAGGCCTTCAGGCCCAGAATCATCACGTCCAGGCGCCCGTTGGTCGCCAGCGCCGCGCCGGTGATGAAGAAGGGCAGGCTCTTGCGCAGCACCCTCCACGTGGCGGGCAGGTCCACCTTGAAGGTGAGCCCCATGTGCTGCTTCGCCAGGTACCAGCCCACGCCCAGCTTCACGGCCTCCGACGCCACCAGCGACACCGCGAACCACGGCAGCGACGCCTTCAGCACGACGGCCAGGAACAGGCCGCCGCCCCACACCAGCTTGGTGACGACGTTGGAGATGGACAGCCCCGCCACCTTGCCCTTGGCGTGCAGCAGCGCGGCCATGGTCGCGTTGACCATGATGAGCGACTGCGCCACCGCGGAGACGTAGACGAGCTGCCGCACCTCGGGCGAGTGGCTGTCGTGCGCCATCACGTACGCCAGCGCACCCATCAGCACCGCGGTGAGCGCCATGCGGATGAGCAACGTGGCGCCGAAGAAGTCGCTGGCGTGCTCCGGCCGGCGGGTGACCTCCTTGCGGATGTACATCTCCAGGCCGAGGTGCGTGGCCACGAAGAAGACGGCGGAGAAGCTGTCGGCCCAGTTGAAGCTGCCGAAGCGCTCCACGCCCATCTGCTTGGGCAGCAGGAAGCGCACGCCCATGGCGATGACGTACGTCACCAGCAGCGAGCCGCCGAGCTGCAGCCCGTTGCGGACCGCGCCCATTGCCTCGTGCGAGGACGCGGAGTCGCGTGCCTCGGCGTCCTGCGGAATGGAATGGCTGGGACTGTTCACGGTGGAAGCGGGCCCCCCCGGCCCTGGCCGGTCATGCCCGGGTGCATAGAAGACGAGCGGGGGCGGCACGTCAATGCCGCCCCCGCGTGAGACTGGCTGCCTGGAAGCCTGGTGGGCCCCGCGCCTGGAGTGCTAGCTGGCCCCTCGGCCGGTGAGCACCACCGGCACGGTCTGCAACAGCAGCGTCAAGTCACTGGTGAGGCTCCAGTGGTCGATGTACTGCATGTCCAGGTACATCCACTCCTCGAAGGAAATCTGGTTGCGGCCGGAGACCTGCCAGATGCAGGTGAGGCCCGGGCGCACGGACAGGCGGCGGCGCTGCCACGTCTCGTACTTGGCGACTTCGCTGGGCACCGGCGGGCGCGGGCCGACGATGCTCATCTCGCCGCGCAGCACGTTGATGAACTGGGGCAGCTCGTCGATGGAGAACTTGCGGATGAACCGGCCGATGCCGGTGATGCGCGGGTCGTTCTTCATCTTGAAGACCGGGCCCGTCTGCTCGTTCATCGCCGCCAGCTTCTCCTTCAGCTCCTCGGCGTTCACCACCATGGAGCGGAACTTCAGCATGTAGAACGGCTTGCCGTTCTGACCCACGCGCAGCTGCTTGAAGAAGATGGGGCCCTTGGAGGTGAGCTTCACCACGGCCGCGACGGCGGCGAGCAGCGGCAGCAGCATCCACAGCGCGACGGCCGACACGCAGATGTCGAACAGGCGCTTCATGGCCATCTGGTGCGGCTTGGGGCTCACCGCGGCGAAGTGCAGGAAGCCGTCGGACACCGCGCGGCGCTCGATGGGGCGGGCGCGGTCCAGGCGGAAGCTGTGCGCCGGCAGCGCGAAGGGCACGCCGAAGCGCTCGGCCAGCTTGATGGCCGCCTGCATGGACTCGCCCTGCTTCAGCGTGTTGCCCGCGATGTAGACCTCGTCCACCGCCGTGTTGCGGAGGATGCGCTCCAGGTCCTCCACGGAGCCCATGATGCGCGCGGGCAGCTCGCCCGAGCCCGTGTCCTCCGGGAAGCGCACGTAGCCCAGCACCTGACGGCGGCCGCGGCTCACCAGGTCCTCGCCCGTGTAGCGGCCCATGGCGCCGGTGCCCACGATGAGCACCGAGTCCATGGGGCGCTCCTGCGCGGCCACCGGACGGAAGACGAACAGGCGGAGCAGCAGGGCCACCGGCCAGAAGACGACCAGCAGCGGCGCCACGCCCGTCATCGTCACGCGGTCCGGCAGCGCCACGCCCACCAGCGCCAGCACCGTCACCACCGCCAGCGTCGTGACGGACACGAGCGCCACGTGGTCCAGCTTGCTGCGCTCGGCGAAGCGCGAGTCGTACAGGCACAGCGCGGTGCCGGTGATGATCCACGTCACCAGCGACGCCGCCACCAGCCCGGTGACCACCCAGCCGGACTCCGGGGTGAGCATGCCGCCCAGCCACGAGGCGACCACCAGCACCGCCGTCATCAACACCAGGTCCACCGTGAGGTTCAGCTTCGCCGCGAACCCCGGCGCCAGCTTTGGCGCCTGGACCTCCGCCAGACCCTCGCCCTGGGAGGACGCCGTTCCAGGAGCCCCGACCGCCGCACTTGCCGTTGCGCTGCTCATCGTCTCCACCCCCCTCTGCGCTGAGTGCATGCTTTTGTTCAGTTCAGGCAGAGGATGCCGTTGAGGCTAAAAATCTTCAAGTCGGAAAGAACTACTTATCATCGATACTGCGACGCGTTGCAACCGTCGCTCTGCAAGTAAGACGTGACAGGAGGTGAATTCTTGGGATCGTCCCGACCTTGGTCCCGGGTCGATTGAGCCCCATGAATTCGCTTCCCTGACGCGCACGCCTCCCCGAATCATTCGTGGCGCCGCGCCGCGAGAGTGCATCTACGGTGCCGGTCTGACCTTGGATCTCGCGGAGGCTTGGAACGCGGGGCGTCATGATTGGGGCCGACGGAGATTCGCGGGGTTACGGAAGGCGGAGGCGCTCGGGGGCGGTGTAGATGTTGAAGCGCCCGTCCCGGACGAACGTCGCCAGCGTCATTCCAGAACGCAGGGCCAGTTCAATCGCCAGGGAGCTCGCTGCAGAAACTCCTGCGACCACGGGGATGTGAGCCACCGCTGCTTTCTGGATGATTTCGAAGCTGACGCGTCCGCTGACGGCGAGGACTGCCGGTTGACGTGTCAGTGGGGTGCGAGGGACTCGCACGTTGTGTACGGCCCCGGCGAGGACGAGGGCGCCCACCACCTTGTCCACGGCGTTGTGGCGGCCGACGTCCTCATAGGCGGCGAGGACATGGCCGTCGGCGTCGAGCGCGGCGGCGGCGTGGACCCCACCAGTGCGGGCGAAGATGCGCTGCACGTCGCGCAGGCACTCGGTGGCGCGGGCCACGGCCTCGGGCGGGAGCTGGGGGCCGGGCGGCACGGGCGGGCAGACGGCGAGCAGGTCCTCCACGCTGCGGCGGCCGCAGACCCCACATGCGGAGGTGGTGAGGGTGCCCCTGCGCGCGGCACGCACACGCTCCACGTCGAGCACGGCGCCGGAGGCGGGCGTCACGTCGAGCACGTTGCCCCAGCCTTCCTCGCCGGGCCGGCCGCAGTGGGCGAGGGTGCCCAGGTCGTCCACGCTCTGGAGGATGCCCTCGGAGAAGAGGAAGCCGGTGGCCAGCTCGCGGTCGTGGCCGGGGGTGCGCATGGTGATGGCGACGGAGTCTCCGCTGACGCGAATCTCCAGCGGCTCCTCCACGGCGACGTCGTCCTCTTCGGGGCGGGAGAGGGCGGCACCGTCCCAGCGCTGCACGAGGCGCCGTGTCACGCCGCGCGAGTCCGCGGGAGGCAGCGGCCCGCGCCGGCCCGGGCGCAGGTGCATCAGGAGGAGGTCGGCCACGGCGCGCACGTCGTCGGGATGGAGGAGGCGCAGCTCCGGGGAGACGCCCGTGGGCCGGGTGGAGGACTCCGTGAGGAGGGCGAGGGTTTCCGGGCGCGACGGGGCGAGCGGCGGACCGAGGCCCTCGCGCCAGAGCTCCAGCTTTGGGAGGGGGCCGTCCTTCCAGCCCTCCACGAGGATCAGGTCCACGGCGCCGGAGAAGCGGCGGAACAGCGGAGGCAGTGCGTCAGCGGGGGCGTCGCTGGTGGTGAGCTGTACGCCCGAGGGCGTGGCGAAGCCGGTGAGCACGGCGCCGGCTTCCTGGAAGCGCGCGGTGTCGCTGCCCGGGCGGTGCAGCGGGTGCGCGTCCGAGGAGTGCTTCACCACGGCGACGCGCAGGCCGCGCGCGGCGAGCTCCGGGACGAGCTTCGTGAGCAGCGTCGTCTTCCCGGAGCCGGACCAGCCGACGATGCTGAGCGCGGGCACGGGGCTCATGCGAGGGCACCCGAGTTGGTGGTGTCGGCGCGGTGGAGACGCAGGTCGTTTCCAGCAATGCCCGCGACGGTAGGGACGGCGCTCATGCCGGCACCCCGGGAGTCGTGTCCGCCGCGACGTAGGCGGAGTCGTGGAACAGCTCCACGTCGACGGAGTCGCCCTCGGCGAAGTCGGCGCGGCCGGAGGGGAGGACGGCCCAGCCCTCGCCGTGGACGTTCTGCAGAATCTGTCCGGCGCCCTGGGGACGGAGGCGCGCGAGGGGCTCGCCGTCGCCGGAGTGCTCCAGCGCGGCGGTGATGAGGTACGTGAGCCCGGCCTGCTTGTGGCGCGGCTCGGAGAGGCGGGCGCGGACGCGGCGGCGTGTCTCGAGGACGCCCTGGCGCTTGAGGAGCAGCGGGCGCGCGAACTGGTCGAAGGCGACGGTGGCCGCGCCAGGATTGCCGGGCAGCACGACGACGGCGGTGTCACCGAGGCGCGCCACGGCCACGGGCTTGCCGGGCTTGAGGGCCACGCCGTCCACATGGAAGCGCGCACCGAGCGCGGTCAGCACTCGCTTCACGTGGTCCTTGTCGCCCACGGAGGCGCCGCCGGTGGTGATGAGCACGTCCACCTGGGGCGCGAGGCGTGAGATGGCGTCGCGCAAGGCGCCCTCGTCGTCGCGCGCGCGGTCGAGGTGGCGCACGTCGGCGCCGGCCTCCCGGGCGAGCGCGGCCACGAGGATGAGGTTGCTCTCGTAGACCTGGTGGGGCAGCGCGGGCGTGCCGGGCGAGACGAGCTCGTCTCCTGTCGCGAGCACCGCCACGCGCGGCGAGGGACGCACCCAGGCGGCCGTCTCTCCCATGGACGCGAGCACGCCGAGCACCGCGGCACCCACGCGCTGCCCGGGGGCGAAGAGGGGCGTGCCGGCGACCACCTCTTCTCCCGTGCGACGGATGTCGTTACCGGGCGGGACGGTGATGAAGACGTCCACGTGGAGCCCGTCGTCACTGGCGCGCGCGGCCTCCTGGCGGATGACGGCGTCGGCACTGGAGGGGAGCGGGGCGCCGGTGAAGATGCGCGCGGCCTCGCCGGGCTGGAGCGGGCGCGAGGGCAGGGCGCCGGCGTAGATGGCGTCGACGATGCGCAGGCGCGCGGGACGGTCTCGGTTGGCGCCCCGGGTCTCCTCGGCGCGCACGGCCCACCCGTCCATGGCGGAGTTGTCGCAGCCGGGCAGCGAGCGCGCCGCGGTGACGGCGGTCGCGAGGAAGCGGCCGTGAGCCTCGAGCAGCGACACGCGCTCCGGTGCCGCCGGAGCAACGGCGTCGAGCGCGGCTTGCCTGGCGGTGGAGAGGGGCGTGAGCGGCATGCGTGGCCGCGCAGCCTACGCCGTGGGCCCTGGCCGTTGTCCACGGGGCCCCTCCGTCCGTCCGGCTGCTGACCTCGCGAGGGGGCGACAGGCCGTCAGGTGTTCCTGTGCTCTCCACGGAGCAGGGCGCGAAGCCCCATGAAGAGCAGGGCCCCGGCGCCCGCAATGGGCCCGGTGAACAGGCCGAGGAAGAAGCCCAGATAGGCCATGGAAATCTGGACCCAGCCTGCCGGCGAGGCCCCAAAGAGGATGTCGAGCACGAATCCCGCCAGGGGAGGAAGCAGCAGGCCGACGAGGAGGGCGATGAAGCCAACGCGGGCGGCCGAGGGACGAGGCGAAGGGTGGCGCGTGGGCGCGTTGGGCATGGTGGACCGTGTCTCGGCAACCCACGTGCCCGTCGGAACGCCCCGGTACATGGGTGGAGGTGTGCACCCCCTAGCACAGGAGCGTGTGCCCGGGCTCACGGCGGCAGGAGTGCACGGAAGCGGGGTACGCTGCTCACGTCAGGAACAGGAGCGCGCGATGGATGCAGCCGGACCTGAGTTCCCCGACGTGACGCTGGCCATCATCGCGGGAGGCCAGGGCCGCCGCCTGTCCGGCGTGCCAAAGGGGCTGCTGGCGGTAGCGGGCCGCACGGTGCTGGAGCGGCTGCTGTCGCAGGCGCCGCGCTTCGGGGACGTGCTGCTGGTGGCGAACGTGCCGGAGCCCTATGCGCACTTCGGGCTGCGCACGGTGGCGGACACGGTGCCGGGCAAGGGCGCGCCGGGAGGAGTCCACGCGGCGCTGATGGCGGCGCGTACGCCGTGGGTGGTGGCGGTGGCGTGTGACATGCCCTTCGTCTCGCCGGAGGCGCTGCGCGTGCTGCTGGGCGCACGGGATGAGGCGGTGGACGCGGTGTGCTTCGAGGTCGCGGGCCGGCTGGAGCCGTTGCTCGCGGCCTACCGGACGGCGCTCGCGGCGGGGTGGGGTGCGTCGTTGGAGGAGGACCCGTCGCTGCGCCAGCTCCTGTCCCGTGCCCGCGCGCGGCTGTTGCCCGAGGATGCACTGCGCATGGTGGACCCGAAGCTGCGCTCCCTCGTGAATGTGAACACGCCGGAGGACCTCGCGCGGCACGGTGTCACGCTGCCTCGGGGGTGACGCGATTCAGGGCATGTACGGATAGCGCTCCAGGCGGCCATCTGGAGAGTAGGCGTACAGCTCGAACCAATCGAACTCCAGGGTGACACCGGGTCCCCAGCCCGGACATTGGTCGACGCGGTGATTCACTCGGATGAAGTACCACCCCGCCTGATAGCCGATGATGAGCTCCAGGGACTTGGGCGAGAAGGCGCACTGTCGCGTGCTTTCCTTGGGAAAGCGCTTCATGACCTGCTCAAGGGCCGCGTGGGCAGCGAGGATGGCGGGCCCTTCCAGCGTGGCCAGGGGAGCCAACTCTTCTTCGGGCCATGGGATGGACTTCGCCGATGTGCTGGCCTGTGCCGGGGCTGCCCCTGCATCCGAACTCGTAACAACGGTACCCGCATCAGGGCCCGGGGCGATGAACCCCGCATCTGGCTTCGCGGCAGGCACCTGAGGCGGAACAGTGGCTCCGCCCATGAGGAGGGAGATGAGCAGGAGCAGGGATTCAGGTCTCGACATGCGGCACCTTGAGGCCTTCTACGGGACGAGGGCTGGAGCGCAATCTGGAGGGCCGCCCTGTGGCCTGAAAGGACTGGGCGGACGGGGGCGACAGGTCATCTGGAACTGCCAATGCTTCCTGTCTCCATCCCATCTGAATACCTCGCCCGCTTGATTCCACTTGTAGAACAGCGGCGCGTTTCGGTGCCCCGTGGCGAGCCATCCCCAGGCTGGAATGACTCGCCCTCGGGAGTCGCGGGCGAGCTTTCCACTCGGGCTGGTCCCATACGCGACGATGACCCATACCCCTTCATCGGATTTCACCAGGGGCCAGACCGCGAGGTCCTTGCTGCTGACGCTGGATGCACAGGGATGGTTGTGGGCATAGCCGAAGACGGGAAGGTCCCTCCCGAAGTCCGCATCATCGACTCCTCCCAGCGGGGGAGAGCACGCGCTGGATGACCTCATCACGTTCCGAATCGGCCATGACACGCGCCAGTCCTCTGGCGTCCGATAGATTGCGACACAGTATTCGGAAGCATCGGGCCGGGGCCTGCCGGTACTCGGGTCACACGCATCCGCGGCACTCGGCAGCTCCATCAGGGCGGTAAGGGTGGGCAGCACCAGGTCGTCCGGAATGCTGGCCGTGTCCGCGACAACGGAAGGGATTTCCGGCCATGGTCCAGGCGCTACGATGAGCGCGTCGTTGTCCTCCAGCCAGGGCAGCTCCGCCTTCGAATAGGAGCGCCGAGTCCCCGTGCACGCCAGGCTGAGAGCCAGGAGTGCCAGACACGCGTACAGAGTGCCGCACTTCATCAACTCCGGCAGATGGAGCAGTGCAGGGACCTGCAATCTGGCTCCGAGTCGAAGCATCTCTGCCCGCGGACGCTAATGCAGGGCAGAGAGTGCGTCTATCGCGGCACGCCTGTGCCAATCCGCACCGGAACCCGCCGTGCCCCGAACGCTCCCGGTGCCGCGTCGAACCTTCCGGGCACCTCCGCTCCACAGTCCGGACACCGTCCCTCCGGCGTCACGCGATAGGACAGCAACCGGTACCAATCCCGGACGATGAGCGCCGTGCCGCACCCGGCGCACAGCGTGGTGTCGCCCTCGGTATCGTGCACGTTGCCCGTGTACACGTGGTGCAGTCCCGTGCGCCGCGCAATCCTCCGCGAGCGGCTCAGCGTCTCCGGCGGCGTGGGCGGCACGTCGAGCATCTTGAAGTCCGGATGGAACGCCGTGAAGTGCAGCGGCACGTCCGGGCCCAGGTGCTCCAGCATCCACTCCGACAGCCGCGTCACCTCCGCCTCCGAGTCGTTCTGCCCCGGAATCAGCAGCGTCGTCACCTCGAACCAGACGCGCGTCTCGTGCTTCAGGTACTCCAGCGTCTCCAGCACCGGCTGCAGGTGCGCGAAGGTGACGCGCCGGTAGAAGTCCTCCGTGAAGGCCTTCAGGTCCACGTTCGCCGCGTCCATCTTCGCGTAGAACTCCCGCCGCGGCTCCGCGTGGATGTAGCCCGCCGTGACGGCCACCGTCTCCACCCCGAGCGCATGGCATGCATCCGCCACGTCCATGGCGTACTCGGCGAAGATGACCGGGTCGTTGTACGTGAAGGCCACGCTCCGGCAGCCCAGCCGCGCCGCGTACTTCGCAATCGCTTCCGGCGAGGCCTCGTCCGCCAGCGTGTCCTGCTCGCGCGACTTGGAGATGTCCCAGTTCTGGCAGAAGCGGCAGCCCAGGTTGCAGCCAGCCGTGCCGAAAGACAGCACGCTGCTCCCCGGGTGGAAGTGGTTCAGCGGCTTCTTCTCAATCGGGTCCACGCAGAAGCCCGACGAGCGTCCATACGTGTCCAGCACCATCCCCTCGCCCACGCGCTGGCGCACGAAGCAGAAGCCGCGCTGCCCCTCGTTCAGCTTGCAGTCGCGCGGGCACAAGTCGCACTGCACACGCCCGTCCTCCAGCTTGTGCCACCAGCGAGCGGGAAACGCGGTGCTCATGGCGATGTCCTCCCCCCGGCCCCTCGGCGGGACCTCGAAGGACAATCGCTAACGCACGCGACTCCACTGCGCCGCGCCGGCCCGGCCGTCCGCGCGGCGAGCGGACGGGTCACCCCGGCGGCTTCGGCAGCGGCTGGAGCAGCTTCGGCAAGTCCCCGAAGTTGACGGTGAGGCTCGGGTGAATCTGGCCAATGGCATCGCTCATGTCCTCCCCCGTGCCCTGCACGCCAATGCCCACCGTCCAGTTGTCCGCCAGCACGATGCGCGTGGAGCCTACGACGCTGGCCCGCTTCGTGTCCGTGTCCTCCAGCTTCGCGAACGACTGCGTCGCCTCCAGCCGCAGCAGGAAGCGCGGCGAGGCGATGCCCACCGAGAAGCCCACGTCCAGCCACTTGCTCATCGGCACGCCCGGGCTCTGCCGCTCGTAGAGCGCGCGCAATTGGAGCGTCGCCTCCACGCTCGCATCGCCGCTGGACAGCAGCTCCAGCGTGGCCGCGCCGAAGCCGCGCTGGATGGCGACGCCGTCACCCTCCTGCGACTTGAGGCCCGGTGTCACCCACCGCCCGCCCACCGACACGAACAGCGCGCTCGACGACGCGCGCACCTGCCGCGCGCAGGAGGTGAGTCCCAGGCGCATCTTCTGGATGCCGTCCTGCCGCGCGCGCTCCAGGGCCGCGGGGTGGTCGGCCACCGCCTTCTGGAACTCGGCGTCGCTGGCGAAGTCGTCGCGCAGCGGCGGACCGGGGAGCTCGTAGAGGCTCGGGTCCACGAGCACGTTGTCGAGGCAGGTGCTGTACGCGTCGCCGTAGATGCTCCGCTCCCCGAAGACGTCCACGGACGCGCCCGCCATCACCGTGGCGAAGCGGCCCTTGTCGAAGGTGAGCCCCTCGTAGGGTGTGTCGTCGGCGAGCGCGAGGGTGACGGCGCTGTCCTGCAGGTAGCGGTTGAGGCGCTGCTTCCGCGCCGCGCGCGCCTCCGGGTAGAGCTGCTCGTAGCCCTTCGTGAGGAGGTAGGGATTGAACTGCAGCACGAAGGACGTCTGCCCGCCCTTCAGCACCGCCCCGGCGTTGCGCAGGCTGGCCACCAGCGCGGCGGGGTTGGACGGGTGGACGATTTCGCCCGCGGTGGCGATGTCCAGGCCCGCGGCGGCCTCGGAGCCTCCGCGCAGGAAGCTGGGGAAGTCCAACTCGGCCGTGCCCGCGTCGGGCGAGCCCTGCGCACGGGCCGCCGCGCCGCACAGGAGCAACACGACTGCGAGGGCTGCCCTCATTCCGTCACCGTCCAGACCAGGTTGATGTAGTCCGCCTGCGCGCCCGCGGGCAGGTTGAACTCGTCCCAGAGCAGCTCCTTCTGCCCGTTGGGAAGCACGAGGGTGCCCTTCTGCACGAAGGTGGCGCCGGCCCCCGTCACGTCCGCGACGGCGAAGGTGGCCTGCACCCAGCCCTGGGCCGCGCCGGGCAGGAAGTCATCGGGCAGCGTGACGGTTTCCGGGCCGGTGAAGAGGGCGTTGTGGAACTGCCGGCGCGCCTGGCCCGCCACCTTGCCGCTCACCACCAGCCGCATGGCGACGGTGTTGAGCGTCCCCACCGGCCGCTCCAGCACGAGCTTCGCGCCCTTCCGGTCCGCGCGCGCAATCTGGATGGTCCCCGACAGCTTGTCGTTGTCCGCCATGGTGCTCCCCCTCGCTGCATGGAGTCGCGGGCTTCACTCGCCGCGTGTGTCGCAGCATACCGTGAGCCCGCACGCGCGGCTGAAGCGCATTCGACTCGGAGGGTGCGTCACCCTGACGCATGGACCTGGGACGCCAGGGGTGAGAAGCAGGGTGCGGAGAGCCCCATGCTCAAGACAGCCCTTGGACGTTTCCGCGCGGTGGCCCTGTTGGAGGGCCTGTCGTTCATCCTCCTCCTCTTCGTCGCGATGCCGCTGAAGTACCTCGCGGGCCTGCCGCTGGCGGTGCGGGTGGTGGGCCTGGCGCACGGGCTGCTCTTCGTGCTGTTCCTCTTCGCGCTCATGGAGGTGGCCATCGCGTACCGCTGGTCGCTCGTGCGCGTGGTGGGGGCCTTCGTCTCGTCGCTGGTCCCCTTCGGCACCTTCGTGCTCGACGCGCGGCTGCGGCGTGAGGAATCGGAAGCCGTCGTCCAGGCCGCGCCCTGACGCAGCAGACGTGCTGCATCGGGCTCGGGGGAGCAGACCTGCCGGGCCTGGGGCCGCCAGGAGTTCGCACGGGCCGGGAAGGCGTGCCAGATTCCCCACCCGGAAATCGCACCGGGGGCTGACGACCATGGAGCGCGGACGGTGGGAAACGCCTGAGGATGTGGAGCGCGAGCTGAGCGCACGGCTGGCCCTCGTGGAGCCCACGGAGGGCATTCGCGGCATGCACTTCGCGGCGGTGCTCGACACCGTCCGGTTCCTCGGCGGCGAGCAGGCGGTGGCGCGCATCGTCGAGGGCGGTGGCTTCCCGGCGGACCTGGACCCCACCGAGCTGTACCCGGTGCCACCCTTCATGCGCCTGTTCTTCGCGGCGGCGCGGCACCTGGCACCGCAGCTCGGCGGCTTCGAGGAGGCGATGCGGCAGATTGGCGTGCAGGGCACGCTGGCCTTCATCAACTCCATGTTCGGCGCCGAGGTGCGGCAGCAGGTGGGCGGAGAGCCGAAGCGCCTCGTGGAGATGCTGCCCGAGGCCTACCGCATGGCCATCAACTTCGGCGAGCTGCAGGTGGAGTGGACCGGCCCGCGCGCCGGCCGCATCCACATGCGGCGCATCTTCACCCCCGTCGCCTACAACGAGGGCATGCTCGAGGGCGCCCTGCAGGCCGTGGGCGCGCAGGACATCCAGGTGCGCGGGTGGCAGACGTCGCTGCTCGACAGCGAGTACACGCTGGCCTGGGACAGCTGAGGCACGCGGGCTACTTCGCGCCGTGGCGCACGCGGTAGATGCGCCCGTTGCCGTCCTCCGTCAGCAGCAGGCTCCCGTCCGGCAGCTCCAGCAGTCCCACGGGCCGGCCCCACGTGGTGGGCCCCTTCGGGTCCGAGAGGAAGCCGGTGAGGAAGTCCTCGTAGCCGCCCGTCGGCCGGCCCTGCGCGTCGAACGGGACGAAGACGATTTTGTAGCCGGTGCCCTCGGAGCGGTTCCAGCTCCCGCGGAAGGCGACGAAGGCGCCGGTGCGGTAGCGCTCGGGGAAGGCCGAGCCCCGGTAGAAGGTGACGCCCAGCGCCGCCGAGTGCGAGGTGAAGAGCACGTCCGGCGTCACCGTCTTCGCGGCGAGCTCGGGCGCCTCGCTCTTGCCGTTCTTCAGGCGGCGCGGGTCCAGGTTCTTCGGCGACAGGTACGCGTAGGGCCAGCCGTAGAAGGCGCCCTGCTGCACGCGGGTGAAGTAGTCCGGCACCAGGTCGTCACCGAGGCCGTCGCGCTCGTTGATGGCGGCGTAGGGCTCGCCGGTGCGCGGGTGGAAGTCCAGGCCCACCGGGTTGCGCAGGCCGCTGGCGAAGACCTGCCGCCCGGAGCCGTCCAGCCCCATGACGAGCACCGAGGCGCGCGGGGACTCCTCGACGTTGACGTTGCTCTCGCTGCCCACGGTGACGAAGAGGCGCTTGCCGTCCGGTGCCACGCGCACGTTGCGGGTCCAGTGCTGGTTGTAGCCGAGCCCCGGCAGCTTCGTGACTTCCTCGCCCTTGCCGGTGAGCCGGCCCTGGCCGCGCTGGTACGGGTAGCGGCGCACGCCGTTGGTGTTGCCCACGAAGAAGTGCGTGGTGCTGAAGGACATGCCGAAGGGGAGGTTGAGCGCGTTGGACGTGTCGGCGAAGACTTCTCGCGACTCTGCGACGCCGTCACCGTCCGCATCGCGCAGGCGGTGGATGCGGTTGGCGCGGCTCTCCACCACGAGCACGTCGCCTTCGGGAGTGAGCGTCATCCACCGCGGCTGCTGGAGGCCGTCCGCGTAGAGGTTGACGGAGAAGCCTTCGGGGACGCGCAGCGTGGCGCCCTCGGGCACGGGGACGACGTCGGGGCTCTTGCTCGCGCTCTGCGTGGCGAAGGGCTTCGGCAGGGCGTCCAGCTTCACGTGGATGGGCGTGGGCTTCAGCGGCTCGGTGCGCAGGCGCGAGGCGGGTGGCGGCTCGCGCGAGGGCGGGGCCGCGGGCTGTTGTGCCTGTGTGAGGGCGGCGCCAGGAAGCAGGGCGGTGAGGAGCAGGGCGGGCAGCGTCGCGCGGCGGAGCAAGCAGGGCGTCCTTTCATCACCGGCGGCAGGAGCCGCCAGCGTGGGCGCCCTCGTCATGCGAGGGATGCACCCGGCTCGCAACGACTTTGCGTGGCGGAGTGCCCGGGTGTGCACATCTCCCGGATGGCTCAGGACAGCGTGCCGGAGACGCTTTCTCCGGGCGGATAGAACGCGAACGCGCCGTAGCCCACCACCTCGTCCTGTCCGCCGGCCGTGTCGCCGGAGCTGCGCAGGTCCAGCAGCCTCGGGCGGAGGCCGCGCTTGCGCGCCGCCAGCATCAGCCCGCTGATGGCCGCCGCGCCGCAGGCGCTCCCCGCGTCCAGCGGCCCGTCGAGCGTGAGCACCCGCTCGGCCGTCTCGCGGTCCGCCTTCCGAGCGTCCTTGTAGGGCAGGTAGTGCGACAGGTCCGAGCTGACGACAGGCAACACGTCGGAGTCCCAGAGCGCGTCGAGTACCTCCTGCACCTCCTCGCCCCGTGCGGTGCCCACCACCAGGGGAAGCACCCGGAAGCGCCCCAGCACGCGCTGCAGGAAGGGCAGCTGCACCTCCAGCGAGTGCTCCGCCTCATGGGCCTCCGTGGAAGCCGTCACCTGCCGGAGCGCCGCCGCGCGCCGCCGCAGGTCTTCATCCACCGGCACTTCGCCCAGCGGTGTACACAGCACGTCCACGTCCGGATACGCGAGCCCCCTCAGCGGGACGAAGTGACATGGCCCCAGCAGCAGCACGCGCGGCACCCGGCCCTGATACGCGCGCAGCGTGGCATAGGCCGTCGCCGCCACCGGGCCCGAGTACACATAGCCCGCATGGGGAACGACGAGCGCCGAGGGCCGCTCCGGGGCATCGACGGTGGCCTGCTCGAGCCACCCGTCCACCGCGGTGGCCAGGGCAGAGGGACTGGCGGGATAGAAGGAGCCCGCCGCGGCGGGAAGTCGCACACGAGACATGGTCCTCCAACCGGTCAGTCCGCTGATGCCTTTTGCCAAGGATGACATGCGGGAGCCCCGCTCTCCCAGCCGGGGCGCCACCGGGCGGGCGGGGGTCTGATTGGAATTGCACGAAGGCGTGTCTGGGAATGGAGGCTACGGCGACAGCCGGGGCGGCTGGCACGGCCTCAGGAAGTCGAGCGCGTCCCGCGTCTCGTCCCACGTCTCGAAGATGGTCACCCGGACCTCGAAGCCATGCTCCCGGGCGAGACGGCCCACCGCGGCGAAGCCCTGGGCCAGGTCGTCGAACACGGCGCCCACGGTGAGGTCGCCATCATCGGGGCGCCCGCCCGTACGCCAGGCGGGCAGCGGCTCCGGGGCGGTGAGCTGCGTCAGCGGGCCGTCCTCCGCGTACAGGGCATTCAGCAGCCGCAGGGCCCTCGCCGGGATGTCCTGGCCCGCGCGACCCCGGTAGTCCACCCAGAAGTTGAACACGCCCACGACGGGGTGGTGCGAGTGCTCCAGCTCCGTCTCCACGCGCCCGCCGCGCTTGTAGAAGAACTCGCCGAGCGCGGGCGGCAGGGTCGTCGTGTAGCCGTGGTGGATGAGCACCTGATACCCCTGGGCCCACACCACGGGCGTGTTGTCCTCGCTGTACTGGGGCCAGTCGCTCTCCGGCCCGAAGCCGCCCGGCGCACCCAGGCCGTGGCGCTGCATGAAGACCTCCAGCGGCGACGGCGGCGCGTCATCCCAGCCCTTCTCCCGGCGCTCCTCCATCCACGTGGTGTGCTCGGCGGCCACCCGGGCCAGCTCCGCGGCGACGTCGGCGGCGAGCGTCTTTTCAGGGAAGCGGCCCACCAGCGTGTAGCTGCCGCTGTTGTTGCTCGCGAACGCATTCCAGACCTGCACCTTCATGCCGCACCTCCCGAGGCCGGGGACTCCAGCCCGAAGCCGGGCGTGCGCGCGCACCCCGGCAGCCGCGACGCGGACGCCAGCGCCTCGCGCCGCCCACGCCATACCGCCATGACCTCGTCCGCCGACGCCGCCGGAATGGCGACGTGGTGGAAGCTGCACGGCATCACCTTCCTGTCGCTCGTGAGCACGAGGAACTCGCGCCCTGCACCGCAGTCCGCGCGGTCGAAGAGGCGCGGCACGCCCTCCATGCGCTCGCCCCAGCACACGTCCAGCTTCAGCGTGCACCGGCTGCCCAGCGCCCGGCCGAGCAGCGCCACGCGCCGCGCCAGCCCTCGCGCCTCGTCCGGGGATAGGTGCAGCGCGCGGTCCGCGCCGTTGTAGCTGAGCAGCAGCACGTCCCGGCAGCCCAGGGCCACCAGCTCCAGCACCACCGTCTCCAGCGAGGGCAGCCGCTCCGGCGTCACCAGGTAGTTGACGCCGAAGCGCGCGCCCGCGTCCGCCAGCCGCGCCACCGTGTCTCGCCACGCGTTGTCGTCGTAGAGGGACACACGGCACTGGCCGTACCGCCCGCGCACCGCCGCGAGGCGCCGGGGCGTCAGTGCCAGCCCGTTGGTGGTGAAGCTCACCGCGAGCGGTGTCTCGCCGTGCAGCCGGCACACCAGCTCCTCGAAGCGGGGGAAGGCCCAGGGCTCGCCGCCGCCGAAGGCCACCTCCAGCACGCCCGCGGCGGCCAGCCCGGACAGCACGTCGAAGGCGCTGTCCGCCGTCCACTCGCTGCGCGCCTCCGTGTCACGCGAGCAGAAGGTGCACGCCAGGTTGCAGCGGTTGGTGATGCCGAACTGCACCACCCTCGGGGCGCGCTGGCGCAGGTGCGCCGTCTCCGGGCCCTCGCAGCGCACGTTCGTCCCGCTGTCGCGGTCGAACAGCAGCAGCGCCCCATCCAGCGGGAAGCGGCGCAGGCGCGCGAAGGGGGCGGGCACCGGCACGCGGGCGGCGGCGTCCGCGTCGGAAGGGAGCGTGTGGGTCGGAGTCGGGTGCATGGAGGGCCGCGACGCGGACGGGAGCGCGCGCGGGCTTCTGACGGGGATTGTCCGCCGCTGGGACGCCCGGGTCCCGAGCCCGGGAACAAAGGGGCTTCCAGGAAGCGCCAAAACTCCAGGATTCAGCTGGTTCCGCGAAGAACTTGCCATGGCGCGTCGCTTGCTACATGACATCCCGTGTCACGAGGCGCCCGCCCCTTCCCTTCAGGACGGGCGGCCCCTCGAACGGAATACGCCCCGAGCACTCCTCCCCGGCGGCAAGCGCCCGCCGGGAGCGCGGGGCGAGCGGGCAGGGGGTCGGCCGGTTTGTTACTCCTCCACCGGCCGTCCCCCTTGTCCGTGTTTCCCGAGCCCGCCTTCGGGCCCTCCTTCCCCGCGAGGGGCAGGCAGGCGAACGGGCTGGCGGGCGCGGGCCGGTTACCGCGCCGGGCGGCCCGCCGCATCGTCCCAGGAGTCTGACGGAACAGGGGACGTGCGCACATGGCTCGCCGCGAGCAACTCGAAGGGAAGGTCGCCATCGTCACTGGAGCTTCCAGCGGAGTGGGCTGGCAGTCCGCGGTGCGCCTGGCGGAGCAGGGCGTGAGGCTGTGTGTCACCGCGCGACGGCGCGAGGCGCTGGAGTCGCTCCGGAAGGAGGTGGAGGACGCGGGCGGCGAGTGCCTCGTGGTGCCCGGTGACGTGACGGTGGGCGAGGACGTGGACCGCGTGGTGCGCGAGTGCCTGGCGCGCTACGGCCGCATCGACCTCCTGGTGAATGACGCGGGGGTGCAGACCTACGGCTACTTCGACCAGCTCCCGTGGGAGCACATCCAGCGCACGGTGGACGTCACCTGCCTGGGCTTCCTGCGCTTCGCCCACGCGGTGCTGCCGCACTTCCGCGCGCAGGGCAGCGGCCATGTCCTCAACATCCAGTCGATGCTGTCCAAGGGCGCCGCGCCGCTCCTGTCCGCGTACACGGCGGCGAAGCACGCGACGCTGGGCTGGGCGAAGGCGCTGACGCTCGAGCTGCACGGCACCGGCATCCAGGTGTCCAACGTGTTGGTGCCGTCGGTGTCCACGCCGATGTTCGACCACGCGCCCACGCAGTTCGACAAGAAGCCCGTGCCGGTGCCGCCCACGTACGACGTGGACCTCGTCGCGCGCGCGGTGGTGAAGTGCGCGCTCCGGCCGGGGCGCACGGAGGTGCCCGCCTTCCTCCAGGGCAAGCTGATGCTGTGGATGGACCGGGTGGCGCCCTTCGTGGGCAGCTTCGTGCTGAGCCGCTACGGCGTGCGGATGCAGATGGAGCAGCAGCCCGTGCACCGTCCCGAGGGCAACCTCTTCCAGCCCGTGCCCGAGGGCGTGGGGGCCTACGGCAGCGTGCCGCCGACGCCCCGGTGGAAGCGCTTCACGGCCGCGGCGGGGCTCGCGGCGCTGGCCGGCGGGGTGCTGGGCGGAGCGGCCCTGGGCGCGCGCGGGCTCGCCCGAGTTGTCCGCTGATACGGTATTGCTCACACGGATGACGAAAAAACAGGTGTTCCTCCGTGCCCTTTCGCTAGAAGGGGCCGCCGAGCGCCCGGGATGTCTCAGCCGGGCTCACGAACCGGAGGGACGCTTCATGAATGCAAACAAGTGGCAGACCCTGGCCGCGGTGGCCGGGCTGATGGTGTCGGTGACGGCGGGCGCGCAGGAGACGACGGCTTCGACGGGCGGCGGCAGCTTCGGCAATGTCGGGCAGCTGGTCATCAGCACCGACGCTTCCGGCAGCCTGGGCTACACCACGCAGGGCAGCGGTGCGGGCTTCATCTTCCTGGAGCCGGGCGCGGACTACTTCATCAAGCAGAACCTGTCGGTCGGCAGCGGCCTGCAGCTGCGGGCGATTTTCTCCGAGGGCGATGACCCGGTCGCTTTCGGGCTCAACGCGCGCATCGGCTACAACATCCCGCTCACCGACAAGGTGTCGGTGTGGCCGAAGGGCATCATCTCCCTGCAGTTGGGCGACAGCCTCCTCCCCTTCGCGAACCAGGCTCTCCCCGCCGACGTCACCGTCATCCTGGAGGGCTACGCGCCCTTCCTGTTCCACGTGACGGACCACTTCTTCGTGGGCGGTGGCCCGCGCCTGGCCTTCGGCCTGGGCGATGACGTGGAGGTGGCGTTCAGCGTCGCCACCACGCTCGGCGGTTACTTCTAGGCCGGAAGCAGTCTCAGGGCCGTGAAGCACCAGGAGCCCCGGGCGTGACGGAAGCCTCTTCCGTCGCGTGCCGGGGCTCGTCATGTCCGGGGGCTTCAGTGGCGGCCGGGGCCTTCCGCGCGCGACAGGTTCTGCGCGGTCCTCACCAGCGCGAGGTGGCTGAAGGCCTGGGGGAAGTTGCCCAGCAGCCGGCGCTGCTCCGGGTCGTACTCCTCGGACAGCAGGCCCACGTCGTTGCGCAGAGAGAGCAGGTGCTCGAACAGCTCGCGCGCCTCGGCCTCGCGGCCCAGCAGCGCCAGCGCGTCCGCGAGCCAGAAGCTGCACGGGAGGAAGACGCCCTCGCCCGGGGGCAGGCCGTCGCGCGTCTCGTGCGTGTGGTAGCGGCGCACCAGCCCGCCGTGACACAGCTCACGCTGGATGGCATCCACGGTGCCTCGCACGCGCGGGTCCTCTGGAGGCAGGAAGCCCACCAGCGGTAGCAGCAGCAGGCTCGCGTCGAGCGCGGAGCCGCCATACGTCTGGGTGAAGGTGTTGCGGCTCGCGTCGTACCCGCGCGCGCAGATGTCGGCATGCATCCTGTCTCGCAGCGCGCGCCAGTGCGCCACCTGGTCGCCGTCCAGGTTGCGCAGCGCCGACGCCTTCACCGCCCGGTCCAGCGCCACCCACGCCATCACCTTCGAGTGCGTGAAGTGCTGCCGTCCGCCGCGCACCTCCCAGATGCCCTCGTCGGGCTCCTCCCAGTGCTGCTCCACGAAGTGCAGCAGGTGGACGCCCACGTCCCAGGCCTCGTCGTCGGGGGGCACGCCGTGGCGGCGGGCCTGGTAGAGGCAGTCGGCAATCTCCCCGAAGATGTCGAGCTGGAGCTGATTCACCGCCGCGTTGCCGATGCGCACCGGGCGCGAGCCCTCGTAGCCGGGCAGCCACGGCAGCTCCAGCTCCGTGAGGCGGCGCTCTCCGGCCACGCCGTACATGATTTGCAGTTCATCCGGCTCACCGGCCACGGCGCGCATCAGCCAGTCTCGCCAGTCGCGGGCCTCCTGCGTGTAGCCGGCGTCGAGCAGCGCGAGCAGGGTGAGCGTGGCGTCGCGCACCCAGCAGTAGCGGTAGTCCCAGTTGCGCACGCCGCCGAGGCGCTCGGGGACGGACGTGGTGGGCGCGGCGACGAGCCCACCCGTGGGCGAGTACGTGAGCCCCTTGAGGGTGATGAGCGAGCGCATCACCTGGGGACGCCAGGGCCCGTCGTACACACAGCGCTGCGCCCACTGCCGCCACCAGCCGCGCGTCTCCTCCAGCGCGGCGAGCGGCTCCGAGTGTTCCGGCGGCGGCAGGTGCGAGGGGTGCCAGGAGAGGACGAAGGACACGCGCTCGCCCTCGCGGACGGTGAGGTCCGTGAGGAGGCACGCGTCCTCCACGCGCAGTGGCCGGTCCGTGTGCAGGAAGAGGGCATCTGGCCCGGCGTGGGCGCTGGCGCCGTTCGGGAGCACGCGCAGGGACGGTGTGCGGTCGCCGTAGCCGAAGCGCGGGGCGAGCTCGAGGCGCACGGGCACCTGGCCGGACACGCCCTCCACGATGCGGATGAGCTCGGGCGTGCCGGTGCGCACGGGCATGAAGTCATGCAGGCGCACGATGCCGGCGTCCGTGTGCAGCTCCGTCTCCAGCACGAGGGTGTCGGGCAGGTAGCGGCGGCGCACGTCGCGCACGGGGATGCTGGGGGCGATGCGCCAGCGGCCGTGGTCCCCTGTGCCGAGCAGCGCCGTGAAACATGCGTCCGAGTCGAAGCGCGGCCAGCACAGCCAGTCGATGGAGCCGTCCGTGCCCACCAGGGCCGCGCTCTGGGTGTCTCCGACGAGGGCGTACGCTTCGAGGGGGAGCGCCATCGGTGAAAGGTAAGGAGCCCGGCGACGGCCTCCCTGCCCCTGGCTACCCGAGCAGGGGAGAGTGCAGGGGCTCGCCCTGCTTCCCAGGGAAGGTGCCTTGCCTGCGAGGCGCGTGGGCTCGCGGCGCTCCTCGCGGGGAAGGCGCCGTGCCTCCGAGGTGCATGGGGGCAAAGCGCGGGCACCGTTCCGGGAAGCGCGCCGCGGACCTGGCGCGCTTCCCGGGCTCGGTGGCGCGGGCGCGGCTCAGCGAAGGTGCCCGCTCGGAGGCGCGAGCGGGATTCAGCGAAGTCGCTGGTCCGCGAACTCCCCATCCTCCGGTGGCAGGGCCTGGTCCACGCGCGTCTCCTCCACGCCGCCGCTCGCGATGGAGGCGTCGCCCCGGTGGGACAGTCGCGCGCCCAGGTGGACCACGCGCTGACCGGTGCAGGGAGCGTAGAGGAGGATGAGGCGAGCCACTTCGGTCGCGACGTCCGGCGACACCGCGCGTGCCTTGCCGCCTCGGCCGGAGAGGATGACGTGAGAGCGCGCCAGCTCCACCCCCACCATGCGCCCGTTGCGCACGCGTGCGTTGAAGTCCACGCTCACCGTTCCATCCGCGGGCACCTGCACGGACTTGAGCAGCTCGCGGACGGCCGAGGCCACGTCGTCAGCGGTCTGCTCGGAAGACAGGGCGCCCTGTCGGCCGGGCAGCGTGCGGGCTCCGATGGGACGGAAGGACTGGGCGAAGTCAGTCGATTCGACGCGCCAGCCGGACTCGCTCCGGCGCAGCGTCAGCGACACCTCACGGCCGGGGTGCTTCATCGCGGCCACGAGCGCGTCCGTCACCCGACGCTGCGTGCCCTCTGAATCGTTCGCCGGCTTTCCCTGCCGCCCGCCCCGGTTCTCGGCCACGTAGCCCAGCAGTGTGAACGCGCCCTGCTCGGACCAGAAGGTGAACTTGAGCTCGGCGTCCACGTCGCGCACGCCGCTGGCCACGGCCCACACGCGCGCGGCGACCTGGGCGGCCTCCTCTCGGCCCGCCTTCGTGTCCAGGAGCGGTGGACGCCCCAGGTCCAGGTCGCCCCTCCCCGAGCCGCCCGTGCCCGGAGGCGTGCTCGCGCAGCCCGAAGTCAGGGCGAGCAGCAACACCGCACACGAAAGGAATCGAGCCGTGGAAAGACAGCGAACGAGACGCCCCGACATGCCACACCCCCTCCGGGCGAGCTGTGCCCGGGTGACATGAGCCCAATGTCTCAGACGGGTCTGACAGGGCTCCGTAGAGGTACGGACGCTCACGCAGGTGCCGCACTGACGGGCAGCGACGCGAGTCTCGGGTGATTGTCCATTCCGTCACGCCCGTCCGTGGATGCTGGCGTGGTTGATAGAGATTCGCTTCGCGGAAGCGAGGCGCGCGCGCCGTCCTGTCACTGCGCTGTTTGATGACGGCGTGACAGACCGCGTCCCCACGGGACGAGCGCGGCGCGGGTTCGGAGCGCTCGCGGTGGACACCCGGCGAATAGAGTTTCTATCGTTGCATCACGTGGAAGGGAGGCCGGCCCTTCCCACGAGGGCTGTGACCATGGGGTGCGCATGAAGACGTTGGGACGCAAGGCGTTGCGGCTCCTGGGCGGAGCCATCGTGCTGGGCGGCGTGGCGTGCGCGGAGCTTCCGGAGCAGCCCGTGCTGCACCTCTCGGACCTGAAGGCCGCGACGATGCAGGTGGCGTTCATCTACGAGGCGGACGTCGTTGTCCCAAGCGACCGGCTCGGTGGCCGCGTGGAAGTGACGTTCCTGGGCGCTCCCACGGATTGCTACACCTTTGCCTCTGACGTGCGGGCAACGGTGGCGGGCTACGAGATGACGCGCGACCCCGGCGAGTGGACGCGCGAGTCCTGTGGGGCGACGTCCTTCCGCTTCCAGTTGAGCCAGGCGCCCGAGCTCTCCGGACGGGGGCCGAGCCAGGACGTCGTGGAGCTGAGTGACGGACAGGACGTGTTCCGCGCCACCCTCCAGGACCTCCTGGTCAACCACGGTCCCTCCCGGCTGGAGGTCCGTCTCCCCTCCAGTCCGCTCGAGGCGGGCGAGACGCTGGTGTACGACTGGAAGCCCGGAACGGACCTCTTCGGCGATGCGCCGGACGCCAGTCATGCCACCTTCACGCTGCTCGAGAAGGGAAGCCAGCTCACCCGCTTCCAGCACACCGAGCGTCCACTGACGAGCGACCTGAAGTTCGAGGTGCCCCTGCCAGCGTCCCTGCGCACGGGTGAGGTGGTGGGCCACCTGGACGCCGCCTCACGGATACCGGTGCTCTCCTGCGAGGGGCCGGCGGCTTGTGAGGCGCCCGCGCGCTTTCGCCGCGCCTTCCCTGCCACGGTGTCCGCGCCCTGAGGGGACTCACGGGCGCACGAGCGCGGCGAGCGTGGCCTCGGTGACGAGGCCATACACCGCGGTCTGCGCCACGAGCCAGCCGTGCTCGGCGGCGCTCCACGTGTGAAGTGTCTCGGTCGCGCGCAGCACGGGGAAGGCCGTGAGCTCGAAGCCGAGCACTCCCACGCCGAGCAGCAAGCCCGGTGGAATGCGGCCCCCGGACGCGGTCTCCCGAACGAACGCCCACGCCACTCCCAGCAGGGGGCCATACCCCGCGCGCATGGCATCGCCCCAGCGACGGGCCTGGAGCGGGGATAACTCCCGGTGGAGCGCGGAACGGGCCAGCCGCGCGGCGATGTGCCGTGCGGCATACGGTGGTGTCCGTCCGAGCACCCGGTTGCGCAGTGCCACGAAGGCCCGCAGCGCCACGGTGCCAGCGGCTCCAGCGACCAGGGCCTGGGAGAGCGTCGCGCGCATGTCCGCAAGGTGCGGCGTGGGCACGGCGTTCCTCAAGCGAGGACAGGCGGCGAGGCGAGCCTCTGGCCCTCCGCCTCCTGATGGCCAGCCACCAGGCGATACAACCCGCGAGGTCCGTCAGGCGTTACGCGTCACCCGTAACGAGCGCCATCGCGAAGCCGTCATACCCCTTGCTGCCCACCGTCTGCACCGCCGTGGTGCTCACGCGCGGCTCGGCGGCGAGCATTTCATACAGCCTGCGCACGCCCTGGATGTTGGGGTCCGTGCTGGTGGCGTCCACCACCGCGCCGTTGCGCACGACGTTGTCGATGATGATGAGGCTGCCCTTGCGCGTGAGCTTCAGCGCCCACTGGAAGTAGTCCGGATTGCTGCGCTTGTCGGCGTCGATGAAGACGACGTCGAACGGCCCACGCTTCTCGGCGGCGATGAGCGGCAGCGTGTCCAGGGCCCGCCCGACGCGCAGGTCGACCACCTCGGACAGGCCCGCGCGGGCGAGGTTGGCGCGTGCCACCTCGGCGTGCTTCGGGTCCATCTCCAGCGTCACCAGCCGGCCGCCCGGAGGCAGGGCCCTCGCGAGCCAGATGGTGCTGTAGCCGCCCAGCGTGCCCACCTCCAGGATGTTGCGCGCGCCCTGGAGCAGCGCCAGCAGGTGCAGGAACTTGCCCTGGTTCGGAGCGACATGGATGGGAGGCAGCCCGGCCGCGTCGCTGGCCCGGAGCGCCTCCTCCAAGGCCTCATCATGCGGCGCGAGCTGGTCGGTGATGTAGCGGTCAACCGCCGTCCACTGCTGCTGAGACATGGCGCTCCTCCAGGTGGCGCCGACGCGGCGCACGCGGAGGCAACAGTAACGACGGCACCGAGGCATCAGGCGACCGGAACAACTGCGCTCCGAAGCGCACCTGATGCCTGCCAACACGCCCGGCGGGCGCGCGTCAGTCTCCGAACACCGTCTCCGCCGTGAGCCCCAGCAGCCCCGGGTACGTGAGCTGTCCGTGGTGGCCGATGATGTGCTGATACACCGGCACGCGCACCGTCAGCCCCAGCTGCACGCGGCCCACGGGGTACGTCAGCCCGCCGCCCACGAGGACATCCGTGCGGCCCAGGTTGCCGTCCTGCTGCACGCGCCCGTCCCACCGCTCCGGCTGCTCGTTGGCCACGTCCGCGCCCGCGCTCAGCCGCAGCGCACCCACCACCGGCACCTCGCCCGACAGGCCCACCGCGAAGCGATGCCCGCTGCGGTACCCGTGGTGGTTCTCCAACAGCGACAGCTGCGCCTGGCCCCACGCCCGCGCGCTCCAGCCGCCGTCCCACAGCCGCTCCGCCTCCAGCGCGAGCAGCGGCTGCACCGTCCCCGTGCCGAACTGCACGTGCTGGTGCGCCTGCCCGGCCTCGCCCAGGGCGAACGGATTCTCCACCGTCCCACCGAGCGGCACCGAGAAGCCCGCCCGCGCCACCAGCCCCACCTCGCCGATGCCAAACGCATACCGCGCCCGCACCCACGGGTCCGCGAGGCCGAACAGCGTCTCGTCGCGGTGGTGGATGTTCACGTAGTCGAGCGACGCCGGCGTTCCATCCAGCCGCCGGAACTGGACCGTCGTCGTATTCAGCCGCAACGGCAGCTGCAGCTCCAGGCCCCACGAAGCCGTGAGTCCGTACTCCACCCGCGCGCGCAGCTCGCCCAGGGAGAAGCGCTGGTCATGGAGCTGCGGCGGCTCATCGCGCTCCGCGCAGATGGGGCCGATGTCCGGACAGTACGACTCGTGCACCACGCGCACGGACGTGGCCAATAGCGCCAGCGACACCGCCGTCTGCCCCGCCTTCAAGCCCGTCTGTGCATTCCCCCCGACCGGGAGGTTGGGATTGCTTCAACCCGCGCACGCCGCGGCCCGGCCCGGCACCGCCAGTGCGAGCAGCCCCGCCGCCACCGCCAGCCACTTCATCGCGAGCCTCCGTCGGCAATGGCCTTGTCCAGCGCGTCCAAATCCAGCCCCGTCACCCGAGCCACCTCGCGCCCGTCCTTCCCGTAGACGATGAGGAACGGCAGGTTGGGCACGCCGCCCAGATAGCGCTTCGCCACCGGCGTGTCCCACGAGACGACATTCAGCTTCCGGTACGCCACGTCCGTGCGCCCGTTGAGCACCCCGTACATGTGCGCGTCCACCGAGCGGCACGGGCCGCACCAGTCCGCGTAGAAGTCGAACACCGTCACCTTGCCCTTCACCGCGTGCGAGCCCAGCTCCGGCACGTCCTCACCCGCCTCGGAGAGCCTGCGCAGGTCCGCGCCCTCCGCGAGCGCCGGCAGTGGGTCGAAGGACAGGTCCGGGTGGCAGGTGTGGCACTGGGACTCGGGCACGCCGTGCTCGCCGCACCAGTCCTTCGCCGCCTTGAACTTCTCCACCAGGTGCGGGTTGCACCGCGTGCACGTCTCGCGGGGCACGCGGTGCTCGCACAGCTCCGCATTCGGGCTCGACGCCACGCTCAGCGAGCTGAGCTGTCCGTGCGGAGCCTCCGTCGAAGTCGCGGAGCGGGACGAAGCGCAACCGGCCGTTACCAGCACCGCGCCGCCAAGGAAGAGTGATTTCGCGAGACTCATGGGCGGAGCGGAGGATACCCGCCCGGCGCCCCGGCGCTACCCTCTAACGAGGTTGCGCATGACGAACCAGAGGTTGGCCGGACGCTCGGCCAGCCGGCGCATGAAATACGGGTACCAGTGCCGCCCATACGGAACGTAGATGCGCACCGGGTGTCCGTCCTTCACCAGCCGCTCCTGCAAGTCCCGCCGGATGCCATAGAGCATCTGGAACTCATACGCGCCGCGCGGCAGGTGCTGCTTCGCCGCGTACTCCAGCGTGGCGTCCACCATGCGCTCATCATGCGTGGCGATGCCGTGATACACGCCGCTGTCGAGCAGCACCTTCATGCAGCGCACGTAGTTGGCGTCCACGTCCGCCTTGTCGGGGAAGGCCACGTCCGGGCCCTCCAGGTACGCGCCCTTGCACAGCCGGATGCGCACCCGCTCCCTGCACAGCGCCTTCGCGTCCTCCTCCGTGCGCCGCAGGTAGCTCTGCAGCACCGCGCCGACGTGCGGCTCGCCGAACTCCGCGTGCAGCTGGCGCACGATGTCCAGCGTCGCCTGCGTCACCGCGCTCTGCTCCATGTCGATGCGTACGAACGAGTCACGCTTCGTCGCGTCCGCCACCACCGCGCGCGCGTTTCGCAATGCCAGCGCTTGGTCGATGAGCAGGCCGCACTGGGTCAGCTTCAGCGACACGTTGGCCTTCGCGCCCGTCTGGTCGATGCGGGCCAGCAGGCGCTGGTACTGGTGTACCTCGTCGCGTGTCTCCTCCGGCGTCTTCACCGCCTCGTTGAGGTGGTCGAAGGACGCCGTCAGCCCCCTGGCGTTGAGGGCCTTCACCGCGTCCACCGCCTCCTCCAGCGTCTCGCCGGCGATGAAGCGTGACGCCATCTCCCGAAAGGGACGCAGGCGCGTGGCCAGGTCCTTCAGGTTCTCTTGCTTGGAGAGGTACAGCAGCGCGGAGCGGGACAGGTGGGCGGCGGCGGTGGTCATGGATGTCTGGCGATGCGGCGTCTTTCAGTCCGCGTGCTTCAGGAGGAAGTCTCCGACGAAGTTGTTGAAGGCCTGCGCGTGGCTCATGTACGGCAGGTGGCTGGCCTCCCGGAGGACCTCCATGCGGGCCCCGGGAATGTGCTCGGCCACGTCCCGCGCGGCGCGCGTGGGTACCAGCAGGTCCCTGCCGCCCTGGATGATGAGCGTGGGCACCTTGATTTCATGGAGCCGTGGCATGAAGTCCGCCGCCAGCACGTCGCGCAGGCGGCGCAGCAGTTCCATGGATGACAGCCGCCGCGCCTCGCGGACGATTTCCGCGCGTCCCTCCGGCGGCAGATGCGGGCCGCCCAGCACCCGCGCCACCGTGGGGGCCATCAGGTACGCCAGCGGCTTGGGCGAGCGCACCAGCGTGGACAGCGTCAGCGCCAGCCGGCGGATGCGGTGCACGCTGGCCACCGGCGACACCAGCACCAGCGCCTTCACCCGCTCCGGGTGCGCCAGCGTATAGGCAATGGACAGCAGGCTCCCGTACGAGGAACCCACCAGCGCGAAGCGCTCCGGCAGCCCCGCCTCCGAGTGGTCCAGCACGGCCAGGTTCCACTGGAGCGGCGAGTGCGTGGCCGGGGTGCGCAGCGGCGGCGTCCACAGCAGCAGCCGCAATTCATCCGCCAGCGGGCCCATGGGCGCGAAGGAGCGGCCGCTGGCGCCCAGCCCCGGCAGGCACACCACGGTGTGCGTCGCCCTCAGGTTGCTGCCAGGGAAGGTGAACAGGCGCACCGGCGTGCCCCGCACCAGGCGCTCCTCGTGGAGCAGGTGCTCGTAGCCGGACTGGATGTCCTCCACGTCCGGGACGAGCGGCGGCGTGCGGTGACTGACGGGCGGAAGCGACGAGGCATCAAGCATGACAGGCCCTCACCAGCAGCCGCCGGACGCTCGCGGCCACGCGGTCCCTGAAGTTGCGCAGGCGGGACTCGGACGCGTCCGCGGGGGGCGGCTCGAGCGGCGCGCCCACCGCGAAGGTGAGCTGCACGGGCAGCGGCAGCGGCCCCAGTCCCATCACCAGCGGCATCCGGTACTTGTCCCCCGCCGCCAGGCGCAGGCACAGCCGCTCCTCGCCCGGCGGCCAGAAGAAGGTGTCGTCCACGCCGAAGCCCGCGAAGGGCACCACCGGCACCCCCGCGTGCGCCGCGAGCCGCACGAAGCCCAGCGCCCGCTCCCAGCGCAGCTGGTAGCGCCCGTGGCTGCGCTTGAACGTCTCGTGCGCGCCGCCGGGGTAGCAGACCACCAGCTCCCCCGCCTTCAGCGATGCCAGCGCGTTCTCCCGCGTGCCCTCCACGCCCCCCAGCCAGGGCAGCACCGTGCGCACCAGCGGGATTCGGAAGAAGCCCCGCTCGGCCAGCCCCAGCGGATGGCGGCCGGTGGCTTTGTGCAGGAGGTGGAAGAAGGCGGGCGTCTCGTAGCCCCAGACGCCGTGGTTGCCCACCAGCAGCACGGGCCCGGTCCGCGGCAGGTATTCGGTGCCCACCAGCTTCGCGCGGTGGTACAGGGCCGACAGCGCCGCGCCCCCCTCGGCGAAGCGGTACACGGCCCGGCGCAGGCTGGCGAGCGAGGCTTCCACGGGGAAGAAAGATGGAGACGCCCCCGCGCTCCGCCACCCGGGCTCTTCCCGGAGGGCGCCCTGCCGGGCAGGCGCCTGTCTCCTGAGACACCCTTCCGCACCCCACCTGGCAGGGCGGTGTGCTTTGCGTGAGCAGGATTAATGGCAGGCTGAAGCCCTGCTCCGGTTGTCTGCTTCCTCTACAATGTCGAACGTTGGGACATGGGCAATCCGTTCGACATCCTCATCGACCAGCACCGCGAGCTGGAGGAATGCTTCGAGCGGCTGGGCTCGGGAGGAGATTCCGAGGACCTGCGCTCTCAAGTAGCTGAATTGTTGGAGTTACTCCGACTCCACTCCCGCCTGGAAGAGCGCTGCTTCTATCCGCTGCTCATGCAGGTGGAGGGCCGCTCCCGGGCCCGCGAGGAGGCCGAAGACCACCTCGCCATGCGGGAGCTGATGGACGAATTGGAAGAGCTTCCCCCCGGTCATCCCGAGTGGCAGGCACGTCTTTTCGCCCTCGAAGACCTGGTCGTGGCGCATTTCCAAGAAGAAGAGAGTGCCATGTTGCCAAGGCTGAGGATGGCGCTGGATGCGCAGCAACTGGATGATTTGAGGCGTGATTTATCGTCCACCCGCGAGGAGTTGCTCGCGCGCGCCCACGCCTTCCACGTCCCGGGACGCGGCCCCCTGCTGGAGACCCTCCGCTGGGACGGCTGACCCTGGAGCCGAGCGCCGGGAAACAGGTGAGACCTGCGACAAAGGGGCCGGGCTCCGTTGCTCAGTCACAACTTTTATCACTTCCTTTAGACAAATCCTAATTTGGAAGGTAAGGGTATGCCTGCATCACAAGACACCCCTCGTCTTCCATCAGCAACCCCCCTTCGTTTCCCAGGTGAGGATTCAACGAATGTCCGTAGATAAAGCGTTTCGGGACATGATCCGCAACGAGATTGACGCGCAGCTCAAGCCCCTCCGCGACGTGGTGTCGCGCCTGGAGGCGGGCACGGCAGACTTGGATGCGCTTCGCAACGTGGCCGAGCGGCTGGCCCCTCTGGCCGAGGTGGTAGGCCCCCTGTTCGGCGCGCAGGCGCCGGCTGGCAAGGCGGTCCGTCGTGGCCCTGGCCGTCCTCCCTCGCGCGCCGTCGTGGCCGCGCCGGCGGCGGTTGGCAAGCGCCGGGGCCGCAAGCCCGCGGCGGGCAACGAGGGCGCCCGCGAGTGCGCCATCAAGAACTGCGGCAAGCCCAGCCGCACCAAGGGCTACTGCGCGGCCCACTACCAGAAGCTGCGGATGCTCGAGAAGACCAACCGCCGCCCGTCCGCGTGGAAGGACTACGCCGACTCCAACAGCGTCGAGGACATCAAGCTGCCCCGTGGACGCGCCGCGTCCAAGGCGCTGGCAGCGGCCGCCCAGGCTGGAAACGCAGGTTAGCCTAGCGGCACGCTGCCCCGGCCCGGGCAGAATGTGACCGCGCCCCCGTCTACCGAGCTCCCATGCCGTCGGGAGGAGGTTCGGGGTATGCCCGTGCGAGAGAGACTTGCTCGCGGGGGTTCGCAGGAGCATGTATGCCCGGGCCCATGAACAAACGAGACCTGGAGCCTGGAATCATCACCGACCTGGCCGGCAGGACCACGTACGGTGACTATCTTCAGCTCGACCGGCTGCTGTCTGCGCAGGTGACGCGCTCGCAGCCTCCCCACCACGACGAGCTGTTGTTCATCATCCAGCACCAGACGAGCGAGCTGTGGATGAAGCTGCTCATCCACGAGCTCGGCGCATGCATCCGCTACGTGCAGGCGGACCGGCTGGAGCCCTCCTTCAAGATTTTCGCACGCGTGGCGCACATCCAGCGGATGCTCTTCGAGCAGTGGAGCGTGCTGGAGACGCTCACCCCGAATGAGTACCTGGAGTTCCGGGACACGCTCGGCAGCGCGTCGGGGTTCCAGAGCTTCCAGTACCGCCAGGTGGAGTTCCTGCTCGGCAACAAGGACCCGAACGCGCTGGGGCCCTTCAAGCACGTGCCGGCGGTGCATGCGGAATTGGAGCGACTGCTGGAGTCGCCCGGCCTCTACGACGAGTTCCTGAGGCACCTGGCGCGCATGGGGCACAAGGTGCCGCAGAGCCACGTGCAGCGCGACTGGCGCCAGCCGTATGAGAAGAGCCCGGAGGTGGTGGAGGTGTTCCGGCGCATCTACGAGGACACCGAGGCGCACTGGGACGCGTATGAGATGTGCGAGAAGCTGGTGGACACGGAGGAGCGGTTCCAGCTCTGGCGCTACCGACACATGATGACGGTGATGCGCATCATCGGCTTCAAGCAGGGCACGGGCGGCTCGTCGGGCGTGGGCTTCCTGCGCAAGGCGTTGGACCTGCGCTTCTTCCCGGAGCTGTGGGACGTGCGCACGGAGCTGGCGCCGCCGTCGGCGCGGCACCGCGGGCCGTGAGGGGCTGGCTGGAGAGGGGCGCTCGGGCGGTGCCCCTCATTGCCACTTGCTGACCTCGCGCTTCTTGCAGAAGGCCGGGCTGGTGACCGACTCGCACTTGAGTGCCCGGTGGAGGGTTCTGCGGTGGCAGGCTGAGCTTCGTTCGTCCGAGGCGACCCTGGCGTCCTACTTCATGCAGGGGCACGGCCTACACTCCAAGTGACCTGTAGGACGTGCAGTGGAGGTTCCGATGAGTCGCTCCGGAAGGCGCGAGTCATGCCCGCGTGGAAGCGGGCAACCGTCCAAGCGGCGTAGTGCTGGCAAGGCTGCTTCGAGGCGGACGCCCCCGGGAGTCGGGGTGCATCGGCGTGACGAGCACCTGGCGGAGGACATGCTGCGCTTCGCGCGGCGCCGCTTCGGCGAAGGGTGGCTCCCGAATGCCATGGAGGCCTTCTTCGAGGACATGGCTGGAGAGTCGGAAGACCTGCAGCTCTTCGTCCCCTGGGCAGTGCACCACTGGCCCACGGAGGGCCGCCCCGTGCGCGAGTGGTTCCTAGAGGATGCCGGCGTGAGGTTGGAGGGAGCCGAGCGGAAGTGGCTGGAGGCCCAGAGGACGGCAGTCGTGTCCGTCTGGGAGGTGCGCGAGGTCTACGAGGGGGAGGGGCTCGGGGTGAAGGACCTGCTGCGGGGTGACGAGTGCTTCGTGCGGGAGGTGCTGGGCTCGATGCAACTCGGGGCTCGCGACGCGGTGCTGGGGCGGGTGGTGGAGTACCTGGGGCTATCGGTGTTCTGCGGACTGCATCCGGTGCCACTGCCTTCGATGTGGGCGGCCGAGGTGGTGCGGGTGGCGCGCACGGGGCTGAAGGTCCGGGGGAGGAAGCCGGTACCTCACGAGAAGCTAATGGACCCGGAGGCCACCTTGAACCTGGTCCACGCCTGGCAGGATGCGGAACTGGAGTGGGAGGAGGAACTTGAGGCTGCGGAGTGCGCGCTGACTCTGGCTGCCACGTTTCTCAGGGACGGGGAGCGTGCCGAACTCATCGCTGTTCGGTCGGAACCTAGGCTGTGGGAGTGAGGTAGAAAGGGGACATGTTCACGCGGCTTCGCATCCAGAACTTCAAGGCGTGGAAGGACACGGGGGACATCCGACTCGCGCCGCTGACGGTCTTCTTCGGAAAGAACAGTTCCGGGAAGACGAGCCTCCAGCAGTTCCTGCTGATGCTGAAGCAGACGGCCCAGTCTCGTGATCAACGCCGCGTATTACACTTCGGCGATGCAGACTCGCTCGTGGAGCTAGGGGTATGGCCAGAGATGGTGTTCAACCATGACCCGGCAGCGGTGCTCCGATTTGAGGTGGAGTGGAAGCACCGCTTGTCCAGGGCAATGGATGCGGACGAAGAAGGAAAGATCGTTCTCCGTCGGCCTCGGCTCACTTTCGAGGCTTCCATCGGACGCGCTGAAGGACCGACAGAGCGTGTCGAAGTAAAGAGTTTTTCCTTTCGCTTTGACCGCAGCGTTGTCCACCAAGCAGGGGCACAGCGCCTGCCAACGCGGCTGGGCATGCAGAAGGTAGCTGGTGATGGCTACATGCTGGTTGCTGAACCTCCTCCCGTTCTCCGTCGGGAGCTGGCACCGCTTCCGCCGCCTCTTCACTTCTACGGCTTTCCTCATGCGATCAAGCTGTTCTACCGGAGGAACGCCATCCTTAGCGGCATTGATGACCTCGCATACGACCTAGAGCAGCAGTTCGATGCGATCGAGTACTTGGGACCTCTTCGTCAGAAACCTTGGCGCACCTACTCCTGGTCGGGTGAAG
Organism: Pyxidicoccus caerfyrddinensis; assembly: GCF_010894405.1. Classification (GTDB taxonomy): domain Bacteria; phylum Myxococcota; class Myxococcia; order Myxococcales; family Myxococcaceae; genus Myxococcus; species Myxococcus caerfyrddinensis. The sequence goes on along the minus strand of NZ_JAAIYA010000021.1, from coordinate 97,176 downwards.
CCCCAAAAGAAGTGGGAAGTGCGGGTGAACGGACAGTGCCCGCCTTGCTAGCGGCGCAGGAGCGTCTCGTTACATCAGGAGGTCAGAAGGATCGCCCCTTCTTGGAGGTCATCGCTAGGCACCTCATGAACATGGGCTTGCTTGAGTCCTTCCAGGCCCGCGTCGTCGCTGAGCGTCGCAAAGAGTACGAGTTGCTCGTTAGGACGCCCGGAAGCGCCAGAGACGTCAGCTTGGTGGACGTTGGGTTTGGTGTCTCCCAGGTGCTGCCCGTGCTGGTTCAATGCTTCTATGCGGAACCGGGCTCCACAGTCATTTTCGAGCAGCCTGAACTCCACCTCCACCCACACGCCCAGAGTGAGCTTGGGGACCTTTTTATTGAAGCCCTGGATGCGAAGGAGGGAGGAAGTACTCGTCGCGTACAGTTCCTCATTGAGAGCCACTCTGAGCACCTGTTGCGGCGCATCCAACGGCGCATCGCAGAAGGGCGCTTGAAGCGCGAGGACGCGGCACTCTACTTCTGCTCGCCCGGCCCGGATGGTTCGCGCATCGAAGAACTCAGGCTCGACGAGGACGGCAACATCGCCAACTGGCCTGAGAACTTCTTCGGCGACGAGATGGGCGATCTCGTCGCCATGACCGAGGCCGCGGTGAGGCGCCAGACAGAGCAGGAGAAGGAATGAGGGCGTCAGTTCCTCCCTCCGTCGTCGATACCAACGTCCCGCTCACGGCCAACAAGAAGGATGCCCCGAGTCCTGCTTGCGTGCTGGCCTGTGTCCATGCGCTCCAGGCCGTGATGACGACGGGACACCTCGTCTTGGACGAACACTGGCTCATCATCAACGAGTACAAGAACAAGCTGTCCCCTACGGGGCAGCCGGGAATCGGAGACCGATTCCTCAAGTGGGTGCTGACGAACCGTGCCAACACTAAGCACGTCTCGATGGTCCGGCTGACGCCGCGCAAGGAGGACCCGCGCGACTTCGACGAGTTCCCGCGTGACGAAGCGCTCTCCAGCTTCGACCCGATGGACCGCAAGTTCGTCGCGGTGAGCTGCGCCCACCCTCTGCGGCCCGTCATCCTCCAGGCCACGGACAGCAAGTGGTGGGGCCTGCGGAAGGCCCTCCATACTTCCGGTGTGCAGGTCCAGTTCCTCTGCCCGAAGGACATCGAGGAGATTCACGAGCGCAAGGGCGGCCAGTGATGGCGGACGACTTCTTCAAGTTCCCGCACACCCCGCATCTCGACTGGCTCTCCTCCGCACCCGTGCGCCACGACAAGGTGTTCTCCCCGGCCGAGGCTCGTGAGTTCCTCCGTGGCGAGGTACTCGTCGAGGAGAAGGTGGACGGCGCCAACCTCGGCATCTCCGTGGGGCCGGGCGGGGAGTTGCGCGCGCAGAACCGCGGCTCCTATCTGGGCACTCGCGCCTCGCCTCAGTTCCAGCCGCTCTGGCCATGGTTGGAGGCCCGGCGCCAGCAACTCGTCGACGCTCTCGGCGACCACCTGATGCTCTTTGGCGAGTGGTGCTTCGCCGTCCACAGTGTCCGCTACGACGCGCTGCCCGACTGGTTCCTCGCCTTCGACGTCTACGACAAGAGGGAAGGGCGCTTCTGGTCCTCTGCTCGGCGGGATGCGCTGACGGAGTCGCTGGGGCTCGCGCGGGTGCCCGTAGTCGCGAAGGGGCACTTCATGGTGGACGAGGTGATGAAGCTGTTCGGGCCATCCTCCCTCGGCCCCTCGCCCATGGAAGGCGTGTACCTGCGGCGCGACGAAGGGGACTTCCTGCTCGCTCGCGCGAAACTCGTGCGGTCCGAGTTCGTCCAGGCCATCGAGGAGCACTGGTCCTCCCGGCCGCTGGAGCGCAACATCCTGGCTCCTGGCAGGCCCACCTGACGGGCTCGCTCCGGCTCGGACGGCAGCCCTGCGTCCGGCCCGTGAGGTCTGCCCGTGGCCGTGCCGCTCCCTAACTTGAAGGGACTGAACCCGCCTTCATTCCCTCACGGAAGGAGCGAACCATGGCCGAGCGCGAGACTCCCAAGAAGGACCCACGGCTTCCCCAGGACGAGACACCGCTCAAGCGCGAGGCGGGAGACCGTCCCCTCCCCACGCCAGGGCATATCGGCCACCTGCCGGATGACAGCCCCGGCCCCGGCAAGCCCGTGGTGTTTCCTCCGCATGAGCCCATCGACTGACAGGCAATGGGCCTGAGTCGGGGCGCCTGGTTTCCGCCGGCCCCCGCTCCAGTTACATCGGCTTGCAATGTCGGACCGGCGTGAGAGGGTCCGGCCATGAGCCTACCTCCAGGGTTGCTAGTTTGGAAGACGACCCAGCTACCTGCCACCTACGCCGATTTGGAGGCACTCCCTCCCGACAAGATAGGTGAGCTCATTGGCGGCGTGCTGTACGCGAGCCCCCGGCCCTCGATGTTGCAGTCGGCGGCCACAGGCGACTTGCTCGGGGAGCTGTACCACCCATTCTTCAAGGGCCGTGGTGGCCCCGGAGGTTGGCTCTTCCTCTTCATGTCGGAGTTGCATCTCGGAGGCGACGTGCTCGTGCCGGACGTCGCGGGCTGGCGGCGGGAGCGCATGCCTCGGATTCCGGATGCTCAAGGCATGACGGTGGCCCCCGACTGGGTCTGCGAGGTGCTCTCGCCCTCCACCGCCGCGCTGGACCGCGACAAGAAGCTGACCGTCTACGCGCGCGAAGGCATCCGGCACGTCTGGCTCGTGGACCCCCGGCCCCGCACCCTGGAGGTCCTGCGGCTCGAAGGGGCGCACTACCTGCGGCTCGCCACCTGGGCGGGCGAGGCCACCGTCCGCGCCGAACCCTTCGACGCGCTCGCGCTCGAACTTCGAGTCCTCTGGGAGGACTAGCGGTTAGGCTTCCTGTCACCATGGCTGCCGAAGTCCCCCTGCTCTTCGACAAGGCCCACGTCCTCTGCTACCGCACCTTCGACATCGCCGAGGAAATCGACCTCGAGCGTGCGCGCAAGGCCATCACCGAGGACGCTCGCCGACTGAAGCTGTCACGCGAGAACAGTCAGTACATCCAGCTCCCCAATCCACCCCTGGCCTATGAGCTGGGCCGCAAGCCGCTGGCCCTGCGTGACGGCCCCGTCACCGTGGATGCCACCGCGCGCCTGTTCGACCACGGCGCCGCGTCCATCATCCTCCGCGTCCCCGTCGTCCCCGGCACCCCGGTGGAGCACCTCACGCGCGTGGCCGACGAGCTCTATGACAGCCAGGCGCTGGAAGACCTGGCACTGGAGCTCGTGGAGGGCGTGCGCCGCACCATTGCCACCGCGGTGCAGAACCCGCACCTGTGGGACCAGAGCGAGAGCTACACCGTCATCTTCGCGGAGAGCGTCCGCGGCAACCCGAGCGCGGAGGAGTTGTTCGCCCGCATGGACCTCGCCCGGCTGCTGCTGGGGGAGAACGGCGCCGTGCCGCTGTCCTCCGGCGAGAGCGAGTCCGTGACGAAGGCGCGCTTCAGCTACACCGTCAACGACCTGGTCGTCATCGACTGGAACAGCGCCTTCGTCTACGAGCCGTCCGGCTCCGGAGACATCCCGGACCTGCTCGAAATCGCCAACGCGCAGTTGTTGGAGTTCCGCTACTACGACGAGCGGCTGGACGAGCACATCGCCCGCATCCACGACGAGGTGCAGGCCAAGCGCCACGAGTGGACGCGGCTGTTCCGCAGCCCGTATCGCAACCTGACGCGGCAGACGCTCGGCACGCTGGTGGACCTCAACGAGTTCATCGAGCGCGTGGAGAACAGCCTCAAGGTCATCGGCGACTTCTACCTGGCCAAGGTCTACGAGGGCGCGGTGCGCCGCATGCGCATCCCCAACTGGCAGGACTCCGTCACGCGTAAGCAGGAGCTGCTGGCCCAGACGTATGCCCTGCTCAAGGGGGATGTCGACATCGACCGCTCGCACACGCTCGAGGTGGTCGTCATCCTGCTCATCGCGCTCGAAATCGTCTTCGCCTTCTTCCGGGTATTGGACCACTGAGGTCGAATCCACACCCTGTACCCTCGGACAGGGTGTGGCGGGTTTCGCGGATTCCCCGGACGTGGGAGACTGAAGCCCGAGGCAGGGTGTCGCAGGCCCGTGCCGGGGGGAGTGGGGCATGAAGGTGCCCGAGAGCAGCCTGATGGCCGCGGTGGACCGCATGTCGCGGACCCTGGAGCGGCTCGCGGCGGCACCGCCTGTTGTGGCGGTGCTGGAGGAACTCCTACGTCAAGCCGCGGCCACGCTGGGCGCGCCCGGTGCCTTCGTCTGCTGGTGGGGTGACGGGGGACGGCTGCGCACGCTCGTCACGCCCGGGGTGGGCGAGGACGCGGCGACCATCTGCGCGCAGCGGTTGCTGGCGCATGCGCCGGGGCCCTCGGAGACGCCGGCGCCCTACATCGCCGCGGAGCTGGAGCGGGACGCGCTGCTGGCGGACGAGCCCGAGGCGCTGCGCGGGCTGGACGCGGGCTCGCTCCTTTCGATCCCCATCTTCTTCTCGTCGGGGCGGGGAGCGGCGGGCGTGCTGGCGGTGCTCTTCCGCGAGGCGCGGCAGCCGACGGAGGAGGACGTGAAGCGCTTCGGCCTCTACGCGCGGCTGGCGGGGCTGGCGCTGGAGCGTGAGCGCATGGCGGAGACCACGCGCCAGTCGGTGCTGCACGCGCGCGCGGAGGTGGAGGAGACGGAGGTGCTGCGCCTCAGCCGCTTCCAGGCGGTGACGGAGGCCTTCGGCCGCGCGCTCACCCGCGACGAGGTGGCGCGCGTGGTGCTGGAATTGGGCCTGCCGGCGGTGGGCGCGATGGGCGGCATGGTGCACCTGGTGGACGCGGGCGGGAAGGCGGTGGAGCTGACGGCGTCGGTGGGCGTACCGGACGAGCTGCTGGCCCCCATGCGCGTGCTGCCGAAGGGTGGCAGGGACCTGCCGGGCTACGACGCGGTGCGCACGGGCGCGCCGGTGTGGCTGGAGAGTCCGGACGAGGTCCGCGCGCGCTACCCGCGGCTGGCGGCGCTGGTGGCCTCGGGGCGGATGCGCTCGCTGGTGTTGCTGCCGCTGTACGTGGAGGGGCACATCTTCGGGACGCTGGGCTTCGGCTTCTCGGAGGCGAAGCGCTTCTCCGCGCTGGAGCGGGCGTCCATCGCCGGGCTGGCGCGGCAGTGTGGGCAGGCGCTGGAGCGCTCGCGGCTGTACGAGCGCGAGCGCTCGGCGCGGCTCCAGGCGGAGGCGGCGGGGCAGCGGCTGAGGCTGCTCGCGGATGCGAGTGCCCTGGTGGCCGGCTCGCTGGAGTGGGAGGAGACGGTGGCGGGCGTGGCGCGGCTCGCGCTGGGCAGCTTCGCGGACGGGTGCACGGTGGACTCGTACGAGGAGGGCGTGGTGCGGCGGCTGGCGGTACTGCCCTCGGAGCCGCTGAAGGCTCCCGAGGAGCGGGGAGAGCCGTGGCATGCGTCGCTGCTCACCGAGGTGCTGGCCACGGGGCGCTCGCGGATGATGACGCGCGCGGCGGGGAAGGCCGCGGGAGGAAGGGCGGAACTGTCCGAGGTGGGGGCCGAGGAGCACCCACGGGCGATGGCCTCGGGGGCTCGCTCTCACGATGTGCCCCACGATGCGCCGCGAGGTGAGCCGACGGGCGCGCTGGCGAAGGTGCTGGTGATGCACGTGGATCCTCCGCGGCAGACAGAAGGCGCCCAGGCGCCCGAGGTGGGCTCGCTCATCGTCACGCCGCTCGTCGCGCGCCAGCGCACGCTCGGCGCGCTCACCTTCGTGCGGAGTGAGGCTCGCGCGCCCTTCGACGACGCGGACCTCGCGCTTGCGGAGGAGCTGGCGGGCCGCGCGGCCCTGGCCATCGACAACGCGCGCCTGCTGCGCATGGCTCGCGCGGCGGAGGAGGAGAGCCGCCGCAGCGCCGCGCGGCTCCACGTGCTGGTGCAGGTCAGCCAGCTCATCGCGGAGGCCGGGCTGGACCTGACCAGCGTGCTCGACGTGCTGGCCCGCAAGGTGTCCGAGGCCATCGGCGATGCGTGCGTGCTCCAGCTCCTCGCCGCGGACAGGGAACACCTGGACGTCGTGTCGGTCCACCACCCGGACCCGGAGGCCCGCGCGGTGCTGGAGGACTCGCTGCGCCGCTTCCCCGCGAGGCTCGGAGAGGGACTGGCCGGCCGCGTGGCCGCCAGCGGGCAGACGCTCTTCGTGCCCCGGCTGGAAGCGCAGGAGCTGCACGGCGACCAGCTTCCCGAGGGCGTGTCCTTCCTGGAGCGCTACGGCCCGCAGAGCGTCATCGTCGTCCCCCTGGGCGCGCGAGGCCGCGTGCTCGGCACGCTGGGCGTCATGCGTGAAGCGCAAGGGCGCGAGTACACCCTGGAGGAGCGCGCCCTGCTGGAGAGCCTCGCGGCGCGGGCGGCGCTCGCCATCGAGGACGCACGGCTGTACGGCGCGGCCACGCAGGCGGTGAAGGCGCGCGATGAGTTGCTCTCGGTGGCGGGCCACGAGCTGAAGTCCCCGCTCAACGCGCTCCAGCTCCAGATTCACCTGCTCGCGCGCATGGCGAAGGAGGCCATGGCGGCGAACGGGCTGGCGGAGCGCGCGGAGAAGGCGGCGCGCGCGAGCCAGCGGCTGGGGCTGCTCATCGATGACCTGATGGACGTGTCGCGCATCAGCTCCGGGCGCTTGAATCTCCAGCGCGAGGAGGTGGACCTCGCGGCCCTCACGCGCGAGCTGGTGGCGCGCATGTCCGAGGAGCTGGCCCGTGCCGGCAGCGAGGTGCGGCTCTCATTGGACGCCGCGGTGACGGGCAAGTGGGACCGGCTGCGACTGGAGCAGGTGCTCGTCAACCTGCTGTCCAACGCGGCCAAGTACGGCGCGGGCCGTCCGGTGCAGGTGACGGTAGACATGGAGGGGCCGGTGGCGCGGCTCGCCGTGCGCGACGAGGGCATCGGCGTCGCGCCCGAGGAGCAGGAGCGCATCTTCGAGCGCTTCGAGCGCTCGGCCTCGGTGCAGCACTTCAAGGGACTGGGCCTGGGGCTCTGGATTACCCGCCGAATCGTCGAGGCCCACGGCGGCTGCATCCGCCTGGAGAGCAAGCCGGGCGAGGGCTCCACCTTCACCGTGGAGCTGCCGCTCGGCACGTAGGCTCGCGCTTCACCGCCCGTCACACCGCACGGCTCCTGGACAGCCCGCCCCCCCTGCGCTCTGTTGCCGCCGACATGACGCACGCACGCCTCCGACTCACCCTGCTCACCCTCACGCTGGGGGCGCTCTCGCTCGGTTGCCGCCACGCTCCCGAGGACCGGCCCGGCGCCGACGACGACAGGGACGGCGTGCTCAACGCGGACGACGCCTGCCCGGAAGCGCGGGGCTCCTCCGCCACGCGCGGCTGCCCGCCGAAGGACACGGACGGAGACGGCGTGGACGACTCGGTGGACAAGTGCGCGCGCCTCGCCGGCCCCGCGTCCCGCGAGGGCTGCCCCGTGCGCGACGGGGACGGGGACGGCGTGGAGGACGCGAAGGATTCGTGCCCCCGCGTCGTCGGCGTGCTGGAGCGCCAGGGCTGCCCGGTGGAGGACCTGGACCGGGATGGCCTGGAGGGCGCGGCGGACAGGTGCCCCGAAGAAGCCGGGCCTGCCTCCCGCGACGGCTGCCCCGAGCAGGACGCGGACCACGACGGCGTCCCGGATGAGAGCGACGCCTGCCCCGGGGAGGAGGGCTTCCCCTCACTGCGCGGCTGCCCCGAGCGCGACGCGGACGGGGACTCCGTGGCGGACCACCGCGACAACTGCCCTCGCGAGCGGGGCGCCGCGGACAACCAGGGCTGCCCGTCCAAGCAGAAGCAGCTCGTCCTCATCCGGCAGGGCCGCCTGGAGCTGCGCGAGCGCATCGTCTTCGACTCCGGCACGGCGACCCTGCAGGCTCGCTCATTCCCACTGCTGGACAACGTGGCCCGGGTGCTCCTGGTGCACCCCGAGCTGTCCCCGGTCGTCATCGCGAGCCACACCGACAACCGCGGCGATGCGGACGTCAGCCGCGCCCTGACCCAGTCCCGGGCGGAGGCGGTGCGCGAGTACCTCGTGGCGCAGGGTGTGCCCGCGGACCGGCTCGACGCCCAGGGTCATGGGGCCGACAGACCCATCGCGTCGAACGAGACGTCCCAGGGGCGCGAGGCCAACCGCCGCGTGGAGCTGCTGCTCCCCGCCCCCGGCCCCCGCCCGAAGAGCCCCTCCCGCTGACGGCCCGTGTCAGCCGAGACCCCCGCCACACGCCTCGCGTGCGGTGTAGGATCTGCCTCCATGAGTGCTTCGAGCCCCCTGTTCGGTGACCTGCTGCTCAAGCTGGGCATCGTCACGCCCAGTCAGGTGCAGGAGGCCCTTGCCCTGCAGGCCCTCACCGGCCAGCGCGTGGGCGAGGCCCTCATCTCCCTCGGCTACGTCACGCGCGAGCAGATTCAGGACGCGCTGGGCGAGGCGCTCGGGCTGCACCAGGACAAGAGCCCCCTCCAGCCCGCGCTGGGCGAGCTGCTCGTGGGGCTCAAGTACGTGACGCTCGCGCAGCTGGAGGAAGCACTTGCCCGCCAGCGCCGCGACGGCCGCAAGCTGGGCGAAATCCTCGTCGAGCTGGGCCACTGCACGTACAAGCAGATCTACGAGGCGCTCGGCCTGCAGAACCGCATCGCCGGACGGCAGGAGGCGCCGCGTCCCTTCATCGACGGCCGCCGCCGCGTGGTGGTGGTGGATGACAGCCCGCTGGCCTGTGCCTTCGTGCAGGAGGGGCTCGTCGCGCTGAACTACGAGGTGCTCTGCTACCAGGACCCGTTCGAGGCGCTGGAGGGCATGAGCCGCCTGCAGCCCGCCATCGTCCTGAGCGACTTGGAGATGCCCGGCCTGGACGGCGTGGAGCTGTGCCGGCGGCTGAAGGAAGGCCCCAGTCGCGGCGTGCCGGTCATCATCCTCACCGCGAATGACCGCGAGGCCGAGCGCGTGCGCGGCCTGCGCGCGGGCGCGGATGACTACGTCAACAAGTCCGCCTCCATGGACGAGCTGGCCGCGCGAATCGAGAGCGTGGTGCGGCGCACCGGCGAGACGGAGCGCATGCGCAAGCTGTTCGCGCGCTACACATCCGATGCGGTGGTGGACGAAATCCTCAAGAGCGCGGACGCGGTGGTGCTCACCGGTGAGAAGCGCGAGGTGACGGTGCTGTTCTCGGACATCCGCAACTTCACCGGGCTGGCGGAGAGCCTGCCGCCAGAGCAGGTGGTGGGCGTGCTCAACCAGGTGCTCGGGCGGCTGTCGGACGCGGTCTTCACGTGTGGCGGCACGCTGGACAAGTTCCTCGGCGACGGGCTGATGGCCGTCTTCGGCGCGCCGGTGGCCCGCACGGACGACGCGCTGCGCGCGCTCCAGTGCGCGAAGATGATGATGGACGCCATGGCGGACCTGCGCATCGAGGCGGAGGCGGAGTGGGCCGCCAACGGGCGCGAGGGCCGGCCGCTGGTGCTGGAGCTGGGCATCGGCATCAACTCGGGCGTCGTCGTCGCGGGCAACATCGGCAGCACGGTGCGCGCCGAGTACACCTGCATTGGCGACGCGGTGAATGTGGCCGCGCGGCTGTGCGCGCTGGCCGGCCCGGGGGAAATCCTCGTCGGCGAGCGCACCCGCGAGCTGGTCAACGCCAATGACACCGCCTTCGAGGACCTGCCGCCGGTGCGGCTGAAGGGCAAGCAGCAGCCCGTCCCGCTGTACCGCGCGCTATAAGGGCGTCCATGAGCCCCACCTCGGACGTCCTGCCGCCGCCTTCCCGACGCTCCCCCATTCTCTGGGTGGGGCTGGTGTTCGCGCTCGGGCTCATCGGCACGGTGCTGGGCTCGGCCCTCTTCCGCTCCCGGGCCATCTACGCGGACCGCATCCACCAGGACTTCGCGGTGCTGGAGGACGCCCTGGAGCGCTACCGCGCGGATGGGAACACGCTGCCGGAGGAGGCGGACCTCCAGCAGCTGCTGGTGCCGAAGTACCTCCCGTCCCTGCCGGTGGACCCGTGGGGCCATCCGTACCGCTACACCAGCAATGGCGAGCGGGTGATTCTCATCACCCTGGGCCAGGACGACCTGCGGGGCGGTAAGGGCGAGGAGCAGGACCACACCAACTCCGACGGGCACGGCACGCCGCGCGCGAAGTGACGCCCCGGCCGTCCCTCGAAGCAGGGGGGCGGGCGAGCGAAGGCGTCTGCCGCCCGGCGAGGCCGTGTGCATCTGTTCCCTCACGGGGTGGCTCCCGCAACCCCGATGAAGGAGGGCGGCCATGGCCATCGTTTGTGCGACGAACCTCTCCCCCGAGTCGGCAGAAGCGGCGAACGTGGCGGCGGCGCTGGCGGCCAGGCTGAACGAGCCCCTGCTGCTGCTCGGCATCCTGGACGGTGAACCGCCCGGCCCCATGGGGAGGGACGCGGAGGCCGGTGCCCTCCAGCGGCTGGAGGAAGAGAGCGCCCGGTTGAGGCCGGTGGCCGGGGTGGTGCGGCCGGTGCTGCGCGCCAGCACCGCGGCGGAGGAGGTGCTCAGCGACGAGGAGTGCCGGCACGGGCGCTGGGTGGTGGTGGCGGCCGACGGCTGGCGCACCCCGGCGTGGCGGCGCGCCGCCATGCCCGAGCGGCTGGCGAGGCACGGCTGCGCCCCGGTGCTGGCGGTGCGGCGCGAGGCGGCCCTGGTGGACTGGTTGCGCGGGCGCAGGCGACTGTTGGTGATGGTGGGGGTGGACCCGTGTTCGGGCACCTCCGACGCCGCCGTGACGTTCCTCCGCGAGGTGCGCCGGGTGGGCCCGTGCGACGTGCTGGCCACCTACGTGTGCTCGCCGCTGGAGGCGCGTGAGCGGCTGGGCATCCACACGCCCGTGCACGTGGAGGTGCTGGAGCCGACGGTGCGGAACATGGAGGCGCTGGACCCCGCCGTGGAGCGGGTGCTGCAGCGCGACGTCTGCGAGCGCGTGGGGATGCTCGAGGGAGAGGGCCGCCTGGAGGTGGTGCTGGAGCCCGGTTTCGGGCGGCCGGCGGACCACCTGCTGCACGTGGCGCACGCGCGCGGGGCGGACCTGGTCGTGGTGGGCACGCATGCGCGCGGCGGGCTGGGCCGGCTGTGGCATGGCTCGGTGTCCGCGGGGGTGCTGCGGCACGCGGAGCAGTCCGTGGTGTGCGTGCCGCCCTCGCTGCGCGAACCGCGTCCGGCCGTGGCGCCTCGCAGCGTGCTGGTGCCGGTGGACTTCTCGGAGGCCAGCGCGCGCGCCATCTCCCAGGCGCGCACGCTGGTGGGGCCCGGAGGCCGCGTCCACCTGCTTCACGTCCACCGACGGCGCTCGGGGGAGGTGGCCTTCCACGACTACTACGGCGTGCTGCCCGAGCCGCCGCGGGAGAAGGACCGGGTGCTCCAGCGGCTGTGGGGACTGGTGCCGCGCGACGCGGGGGCGCAGACGGTGCACTGGAGCGTGGAGGGCGTCACCGGGGACGACGTGACGCTGGCCATCTGCCAGGCCACGGAGCGCGAAGGCGTGGACCTGGTGTGCGTGGGCACGTCGCCGGAGCCCTCGCGGGAGCCGGATGCCCTCAAGGGCGCGGTGGCCCGTGAGCTGGTGGCCCGCTGCCGCCGGCCCGTCATGGTGGTGCCCACCGCCTGAGGGTAATTCCTGTCAGCCCACCTTGTCTCACGTGAAAGGGATTTCAGGTGGGATGCGATGTGACATACCTGTGAAGACGCGTCACCCATTGAACGGAGGACCCGGTAGGGCGTTAGACTCCCTCAGACACGATTTTCCAGACAGCAGGGGGTCATCCGGTGACACCGCGCGGGTATCGTGAAGAGGAACTCGTCTGTAACCGTTCGTCGCTGCTCATCCATGGCGGCACGGAGGAGGAGCGCCGCTCCTGGGCACAGGAGGCCGCGCGCAGCTTCGACGTGGAGCTGGTGGAGGTGAGGCAGGCGGCGGACCTGCCCGGAGCGCTCAAGCAGCCCAACGGGGTGGTGTTCATCCCCGACGTGGCGAAGCTGGGGCGTGACGCGCAGTTCGCGCTGCTGCGCTGCCTGCAGATGCAGGAGGAGCGGCCCAAGGTGGTGGTGGGCCTGTCCGGAGCGGCGGACGCGGCGCTGACGCGCGGCACGCTGCGCGAGGACCTGCACTACCGGCTGCATCAGGCGCAGGTGGACCTGCAGAAGGACGGCCTGCGCGACTTGCTGCGGCAGCGGTGGGCGCGTCAGGCGGAGCAGCTCGCGGCGAAGCTGGCCGTGGCGAAGGCCGCCGAGGAGAAGGCCCGCGCGGCGGCGGATGCGCGGCGCCCCGGCACGGTGACGCGCATCGCGCCGAAGCGGAAGGTCGTCTCCACCGTCTCGCGCAAGGCGGCTCCGAGGAACGCGGTCCGCTGAGGCGGGGGCCCGCGCTTCACCGAGGCGAGGTGCGCGGTCCGCTGAGGCGGGGGCCCACGCTTCACCGAGGCGCGGCGCGGCTCACCGGGGCGGGGTCCGCGCTTCACCGAAACGGGGTGCCCACCTGTGAGGGGGCCCGCGCTTCACCAGGACGGTGCCCACCCGTGAGGGAGGGCGCCGCGCCCGCGCGTCTGTTCGCGGCCCGAAGCTCGTGGCGGTGTGTTTCGCCATCGTCTCCCATCCTGTCAGCCGGTGTGCTGGCGTGCCGTCCCCGGTGCGCCGCATCCACGCGGGAGGGAACGTGAAGCTGGAGCTCGTGCAGGGAGACATCACGAAGGTCGCCGCGGACGCCATCGTCAACGCCGCCAACACCTCGTTGCTGGGAGGCAGCGGCGTGGACGGCGCCATCCACCGCGCGGCCGGCCCGGAGCTGCTCGCCGAGTGCCGCACCCTGGGCCGCTGTCCGCAAGGCCAGGCGAAGCTGACGAAGGGCTACCGCCTCCCCGCGCGCCACGTCATCCACACCGTGGGCCCGGTGTGGCGGGGCGGCAACCAGTCCGAGGAGGCGGTGCTCGCGCGCTGCTACAAGAGCGTCTTCGCGCTGGTGGAGCAGCACGGGCTGCGCTCGGTGGCGTTCCCCTCCATCTCCACCGGCGCCTACGGCTTCCCCATCGAAAAGGCCGCGCCCATCGCCCTGCGGGAGATGCAGGCGGCGCTGGCGCGGCTGCCTCAGCTCGACAAGGTCACGGTGGTGCTCTTTTCGGCCGGGGACCTGGCGGTGTACCAGCGCGCGCTCGCCGCGGCGCCGGAGTCCAATCCGGGCGGGAATGTGTGAACCGGGAAAACTGGGTTAAGGTTGACGCACTGCCTCTCCCACCCCCATCCCGGAGCAAGACATGACGCAGGAGAACGCCAACAAGCCGAAGCGGGGTCTCAAGCGGCCCGTCGAGGTGGTCCGTGCCGAGCTGCTCAAGGACCCGGAGACGAAGAAGATCGCCGAAGCCGTGAGCATGAAGCTCGAGGACTACGTGGAGCTGGTCCTCAAGTACGCCCAGGACAAGGACAAGGAGCCCGAGCTCGCCGTCGTCTCCGACGAGGAGCTGAAGAAGAACGGCTTCACCCCCATGTCCACCGACGAGGTCGCCACCCTCATCGTCAAGGGCATGAAGGGCGAGCTGCCCGGCTCACCCCCGGACTTCGAGGCGTCCAAGTTCACCCAGGAGAAGGGGTCCGCCGGAAAGCCCTCGCTGTCACCGCAGCAGGAGCAGGCCGTCGCCCCGCAGGACCCCGCCGCCCAGAAGGCGCTGCTGGATCAGCTCAAGCGGGGCGGGAGCGGTGGTAACCGCGCGTAACCCCGTCTCGGGCAGGACGTGCCGGGAATGAAATTCGGCCGATAAATCACTGAGGAAACAATTCGGCCGCTGTCCCGAGAATCCTTTCGAGCTTCATCTCCGGCACAAAATCCTCCTCAAACTTCAAGAAATCCAAGGGGTACTACCATGGGCGGCATCGGCAAGATCGTCAGCAAGGTCACTCAGACGGTTAGCAAGGTCGCGGAGACGGTCAGCAAGGTCGCTGGCGGCATCGCGAACATCGGCGGCAAGGCGCTCGAGTTCCTGAAGAAGCCGGTGGGCGAGCTGGTGGCCCCCATCGCCAAGAAGATTGGCGAGAAGGTCGGCAACCTCCCGTTCGTGGGCAAGTTCCTCGGCCCCATCGCGGAGGGCCTGGTGAAGAAGGGCGCGTCGTCCCTGCTGGGCGAGGGTCCCCTGGGCGGCCTGGGCTTCCTCTCGAAGCTGGCCCCCAAGCTGGAGGACCTGACCAAGATCGCCCAGAGCGTGAAGACGGCGGCGGACAAGGTCGGTGCGTTCTCGGAGAACCCGTTCGGCCTCCAGAACTTCCAGAACATCATCGCGCAGAACCACGCCCGCTTCGTGGAGTGAGCACTCGCGCCCCTGGCGCGATGAAGCAAACGAGAGGGCCGGTTTCCCGCGAAGGTGCGGGGCCGGCCCTCCGGCTTTGCGGGGTACCGGGTTCCGAAGGGGCTGGCTTCCCGTGAAGGTACGGGGCCGGCCCTTTGGCGTTGCGGGGGGCTGGGTTCTGTGGGGCCGACTCGCGGAATGAAGGTTCCTTCCGCGCCGGCGGGTCTCCGGGCAGGGCGGACCTGGTGGAATGAAGGTTCCTTCCGCGCCGGCGGGTCTCCGGGCTGGGGTGACTCGCGGAATGAAGGTTCCTTCCGCGTCGGCTGGCCCCGGGCTGGGGGTGACTCGCGGAATGAAGGTTCCTTCCGCGTCGGCCGGTCGCCGGGCAGGGCGGACTCATGGAGTGAAGGTTTCTTCCACGCCGATCGGCCGCGGGCTGGGCGGATGGAAGACGGAGCGCGATAGCCCGAGCGCCACAAGGCTCCGGCCGCCGGTCATGGAAGCACCGCGGGAGACAGGCCCACGACGCCACCCAGGAGAGCCCTGGGTCGGCGGCCGTCCTCTTCGCGCCGCCGGGGCTTGCTGTCCCGGAGGTCGCTGCTCCGCTCAGTGCCCTTCGCTGTTCAGCCGCTCGACGTCGCGGATGAGGCGCTCGGTGGAGTCGCTGTCCGCGCTGTCGTAGTAGCCGCGAATCTGCCCGTCGCGGTCCACGAGGACGAAGTGGGTGCCGTGGAAGATGGAGAGCAGGTCGTCCTCGGGCGCGCCGGCCTCGCGGCCCATGCTGATCTTGAAGCCGTGGACGATGGTGTCCTTGAGCTGCTCGTAGTCACCGGTGAGGAAGCTCCACCGGGTGAAGTCGGCGCCGTGGCGCTGGCCGTACTCGGCGAGTCGCTCGGGCGTGTCGTACTTCGGGTCGACGGAGAAGGAGACGAGCTGGAGCCCCGCTCCGAGCGACGCGGTGCGCTCCTGCACGCCGACCATCTTCCGCGTGAAAGCGGGGCAGATGGTGGGGCAGCGGGTGAAGATGAAGTTGGCCACGAAGGGCCGTCCCCGGAGCTGGGCACTGCCGAAGGGCTGGCCGTCATGACGGGTGAAGGTGAACTCCGGCATGGCGCCGAGCTGGGGCAGTGGCTCACTCCGGCCACGCATCAGGGCGACACCGGCCGCGAGCGTGATGCCGAGCGCGACGACGGCGATGCCGGCCCAGAAACCGGGACGCTGGGTGAGACGGACCGGAGGGGCCGCGAGGGTGGATTCGGCGGACATGGCCCCCAGGTAACGGAAGCCCGGGGCCGGCACAAGCGCGGGCGGCCCCCCTGCGACATCATGACTTCTCACGGGATGTAGGTGGCGCACGTCCGTCTCGGGGGCAGGCAGGCTCGCGGAGAGCGAGCAGGTCCGGCGCGTTCCCTCGGCGAAGGCGGGCGCGGGCCGACCCGCTCCCTGCTGTGCACACAAGACCAGGCGCCTCCGTTGGCGGAGGCAACGCGGGTGCCCCCCCGCTGCCCGCCCAGCTCCTCCGAGGCGCGGCACGCCAGGCGGCGAAGCAGGGGGCGGGTGGAAGTCGCCGGTGTCTTGAGGGGACCGGGGCCGCGTGCTACCCGAGAGGGAGTGATGCCCGCCGAGTGCTCCACCTCCGGCAGTGACACGACACCCCACCTTCCATACGCGAAGGGCAGGGCGCCGTTCCCCATGATGGCTTCGCTCTTCGCGATGCTCCTGGGGGTGCTCCCGACGGATGTGCTCGCGTGTCCCTCCTGCACGCTGCGGGCACCTGAGTCCACGATGCGCTCGGCACTGTTATTGGGGGCACTGGTGCTCGCGCCGTTCCTGCTCGTGGGGGTCGGTGTCTGGGCCGCACGGCGGGCGATGCGCGAGGAGCGCCTGTGAAGGTGCTGCCCGCTGGCTCGAGCTCGGGCGCGCTGTTCGCGTCGGTGCCGCCGTCGTCGCCCCCACCCGCTCACGTCCCGGCCGTCGCTCCGGGTACTTCAACCACGGACACTCCGCGAGACGCCCTGGTCCCGGCCGTCGCTCCGGGCACTTCGACCACGGATGCTCCGCGCGACGCCCTGGTCCCGGCCGTCGCTCCGGGCACTTCGACCACGGATGCTCCGCGCGACGCCCTGGTCCCGGCCGTCGCTCCGGGCACTTCAACCACGGACACTCCGCGCGACGCCTTGACGCTCTCGCTCCCCGAGGACGCAAGCACGCACGGACACCGCATCGACGAGTTGCTCGCGTCGAGCCATCGCTTCGACGCGGTGCTCATCGCGGTGGCACTCGGGTGGTTGGTGCTGGCGGTCTGGCGATTCCACCAGGCTAAGCAGGCCGCATCCGACGGAGGAACGCGGCGCTCGCGAGCGTGGGTGCTGGGCCTGGCGCTCGGTGCGTTCGCTGTGGTGGATGGGTCGTTGCTGCTGGGCTCGGAGGGCTACCTGCGCGACGTGCTGTGGAACTTCCACGTGCCCGCAGAGGACCCGCGCACGGTGCGCATCGAAATCAACGCGCACCAGTGGTCCTGGGAAGCGCGGTACGCCGGAGCGGACGGCCGCTTCGGCACTCCCGATGATGTGGTGACGTGGAACGACCTGCGCGTCCCGGTGGGTGCTCCCGTCTGGGTGCAGCTCGTGTCCACGGACGTGGTGCATGGCTTCTCGCTGCCGCACTTCCGCGTGAAGCTGGATGCGATTCCGGGCCGGGTGAACCAGACCTGGTTCCAGGCCGCTCGCGAGGGTGCGTGGGAGGCGGCCTGCTACCAGCACTGCGGCACCAGCCACTACCGGATGCGCGGCGTGCTCACGGCCATGTCTCCGGAGTCCTACGCCACCTGGCTGCGCGAGGCGGGCAAGCAGGCCACGCAGGCGTACGACGCGGAGGACCTCGCGGCCCACTGGGGCTGGGAGTGGAAGGCGCCATGAGCCTCTTCTCCTCGGACCACAAGGCCGTGGCGCGGCGGTACCTGTGGAGCGGGTTGGGCTTCCTGTTGCTCGGAGGACTGCTCGCGCTGCTCATCCGCTGGCAGTGGGCATATCCGGGACAGCCGGTGCCCGGGCTGGCGTGGGCGCTCCCCGAGTCGCGCGGCGCGCTGACTCCGCCGGCATACACGGCCGTGTTCACCATGCACGGCCTCATCATGATTTTCTTCGCGGTGACACCGCTGCTCTTCGGGGCGCTGGGTCACTTCGTCCTGCCGCTGTCCATTGGCGCGCGAGGCCTCGCGTTCCCCCGGCTGTCGGTGGTGGGCTTCTGGCTCTACGCGCTCGGCGGAGCGCTGGTGCTGGGCTCGTTCGCGGTGCGGCTCGGCCCGGCGAGCGCGGGGTGGACGTCATATCCGCCGCTGTCGACGCCGGCCTTCACTCCGGGCCTGGGGCAGACGCTGGTGACGGTGGCCGTGCTGTGCGCGGGGGCATCCGCGTTCCTCTACGGGCTCAACTTCATCGTCACCGTGGTGCGGTGCCGCGCGCCCGGGATGACATGGGGCAGGCTGTCGCTGACGGTGTGGGGGCTGTTCTTCGCCTCGGTGCTGAACGTGCTGTTCGTGCCGGTGCTGGCGGCGGCCACGGCGCTGCTGCTCATGGACCGGCTGCTGGGCACGCAGTTCTTCATCGCGGGTGCGGCGGCGGTGGGCGGAGGCGGCGACCCGGTGGTGTACCAGCACCTCTTCTGGCTGTTCGGCCACCCGGAGGTCTACATCCTGATTCTCCCCGCGTGGGGGATGGTGGGTGACTTCGTGGCCTTCTTCAGCCGCAAGCCCGCGCACGGCTACCGGCTGACGGCGGGGGCCATGGGCACGGTGACGGCGCTGAGCGGGCTCGTGTACGCGCACCACCTGTTCACGAGCGGGATGTCGCCGCTGCTCGGGCGCACGTTCATGGTGCTGACGCTGCTCATCTCCCTGCCCGCGGAGGTGATGTACCTCAACTGGCTGATGACGCTGTGGAGGGGCAGCGTGCGGCTGACGTCGCCGATGCTCGCGGCGCTGTCCACGATGATTGTGTTCGGCCTGGGCGGCATCACGGGCCTGTCGCTGGGCGCGGTGGCCACGGACGTGCCGCTGCACGGGACGCTGTGGGTGGTGGGCCACTTCCACCTGACGATGGGCGCGGCGAGCTTCCTCGCCGTCTTCGCGGGCCTCTACTTCTGGTTCCCGAAGATGTTCGGGCGGGCGCTGCACGAGGGGCTCGCGAAGGCGCACGTGCTGTCGAGCGCGGTGCTGTTCCTCGGCGTGTTCGGCGGGCAGCTCGCGGCGGGCTACGCGGGCCAATTGCGGCGGCTGTATGACCCGTACCAGTACACGTACCTGAAGCACCTGCTGCCGCTGAACCAGTGGACGTCGGCGTGCGCGTTCCTGCTCGGCGCGGCGCAGGTGTTGTTCATCGTGAACCTCGTCTGGACGTTGGCGAGGGGCAGGGCCGTGGGCGCGAACCCGTGGAAGGTGGGGACGCTCGAGTGGACATGTGCCCCGAGCCCGCCGCCCGCGTGGAACTATGACCCCGTGCCCGAGGTCCTGCGGGGGCCGCATGCGCTGTCCCAACCCGAGGTGCTCGCGCAGCTGGGCCGTGACTGGATGGGTCAGGCGGAGCCGATGCCGGACGCCGCCGAGACGGAGCCGGGCCCGGTGGACGCGGAGGAACCGGGCCGCGTGTCCACGTCGGGAGGTGCCGCGTGAGGGCCAGGGTGTCCATGCGCGCGCCGCACGAGGAAGAGGCGTCGCGGGAGGATGTGGCGACGCGGTGGCTCGGCACGGTGCTGGGGCTCGCGGCGTGGACGATGTTCTTCGTCTCGCTGACCTTCGCGGTCGGCTGGTACCGGATGCGCGAGCCGTGGCCGCCGCTGCCCATCTCCACGTGGCTGCTCGCGCTGCCAGGCCTGCCGCTCATCCTGGGAAGCGCGGTGCTCGCACGTCGTCGCGACGACGCGCGGCGAGTCCTGCGCAGCCTCAAGGTGGCGCTGGTGCTGGGCGCGGCCTTCGTCGCCATGCAGGCGGCGTGGACGCACCTCGCCTGGTGGAATCACCACCTGCGCATCCCCGATGACGGCGTGCCCGCCTCTGCCTTCTACGGACTCACGGCGCTGCATGGGCTGCACGTTCTCGCCGTCCTCGCGGGCGCGTTGTTCTCCGCCGTGCGCCTCAAGCGGGGCGCGGACGTGCGGGACGCCGTGCGGCGTCAGGCGCTTGGCTGGCACTTCGTTTCGGTGATGTGGCTGCTCCTCTTCCTGGCGGTGTACCTCCCATGAAGATTCACGCTCCTCGCGTCTGCCTCGCGGCACTGCTGCTCACCGTGGCTGCCTGTCGCTCGAAGCCCGCGCCCACCTTCGAGCCGCTGAAGCTCGCCGACGGACGCACCGTGCCCGCACAGACGTTGTCGCGCGGGCACGCGGTCTACACGCACTACTGCGCGTCCTGTCACGGCGAGCAGGGCGACGGACAGGGCCCGTCGGGACGGGGGATGCGGCCGGTGCCCCGCAGCTTCCGCCAGGGCCTCTTCAAGTTCGGCGGAGTCGCCGCGGGAGAGTTGCCCACCGACGACGCGCTGAAGCGCACGCTGCGCCGGGGGCTGCACGGCACTCCGATGTTCGCGTGGGACGTGCCCGAGTCCGACCTGGACGCCGTGGTGCAGTACCTCAAGACCTTCAGCCCGCGCTGGAAGGACGAAGCGCCGGGGCAGCCGCTCATGCCCACTCCGGACCCGTGGAAGGGACGCGAGTCGGAGGCCGTGGAGCGCGGCAGGGTCGCGTACCACGTGGCGGGCTCGGGGAACGCGGGCTGCGCGAGCTGCCATGTGGCGTACCTGCCTCGCGCGGAACTGGCCGTGCTGATGGAGAAGGCGCTGGGCCGCAAGGTGGACCTGTCCCGGATGGACCCGTACACCGCGCAGCCCAGGGACTCCGAGCACCCGGTAGCGGTCGACGCCCAGGGCGAGCCCACGCAGACGGCGAAGCTGCTGCCGCCGGACTTCCTCTTCCACCCGCTGCGCACCGTCTGGCAGGAGGGCGACACGGTGGAAGGCACCCCCTACACGGCCGAGCGGCAGCGCGAGGACCTCTACCGCGTCATCGCCGCGGGCGTGGGCGGCGCGGCCATGCCCACGTGGAAGGGCGCCATTCCCGAGGAGAACCTCTGGGCGCTCGCGTACTACGTCCAGACGCTGGTCCGCGTGAGGGACACCGACGAGGCCCGCGCCCTCAAGGAGCGCCTCCGCGCCTCCACCGTGCCCGTGCAGTGAGAGCGGACTGATTCGAGAATCAAATAACTTCGGCCCGGACGAAACACTTTCTCATCCCCGCCGAAAATGTGGGCACGGTTCATCTCTCCTCCCCCCAGGAGCCCTTCCTCGTGACGACCTACTCCGTTCGCAGCGGCGACACCCTCGGTGCCCTGGCCCGACGCTTCAACACGTCGACTGACAAGCTGGCGAAGGCCAACGGCATCTCCAACCCGAACAAGATCTTCGTCGGCCAGAAGCTGGTGGTGGACGGGTTCGACGCGCCCCGCGCCACGAGCAAGGGCTCGGGTGGCTCCAGCTACACGGTGAAGTCCGGCGACACGCTGAGTGGAATCGCGGGCCGGCACGGAACGACGGTGGGTGCGCTGCAGAAGGCGAACAACATCTCCAACCCGAACCTCATCCGCGTGGGCCAGAAGCTCACGATTCCGGGCAGCGGCGGCGCCGCCGCGCCGAGCAAGCCGTCCTCCGGCGGTGGTGGCTCGTACACGGTGAAGTCCGGTGACACGCTGAGCGGCATCGCCGGCCGGTACGGCACGTCCGTGAGCGCGCTGCAGAAGGCGAACAACATCTCCAACCCGAACCTCATCCGCGTGGGCCAGAAGCTCACGATTCCGGGCGGGGGCGCGGCGCCGGGCAAGCCGTCGAACCCGCCGCCGGTGGGTGGGGTGAACGGGCCGAAGCCGGCGCCGGGCGGCTCGGCCGGCGTGACGGTGGCGCAGCTGCGCGGGGTGATGCCGAACCTGTCGGAGGCGAAGGCCAAGCAGTACCTGCCCTACCTGAACCAGGCGATGGCCGAGGCGAACATCACCACGCCCCAGCGCAAGGAGATGTTCCTGGCGCAGCTCGCGCACGAGAGCGGCGAGCTCCGCTACATGGAGGAGATTGCCTCGGGCGCGGCGTACGAGGGCCGCAAGGACCTGGGCAACACGCAGCCGGGCGACGGCAAGCGCTACAAGGGCCGCGGCCCCATCCAGCTCACCGGCCGCGCCAACTACCGCGCCGCAGGCAAGGCGCTGGGCATCGACCTGGAAGGCCACCCCGAGCGCGCCAAGGACCCGGACGTCGCCTTCCGCATCGCCGGTTGGTACTGGCAGTCGCGCAACCTCAACAGCTACGCGGACCAGGGCAACTTCCGCGAGGTCACCCGCCGCATCAACGGCGGCTACAACGGCATGGCCAGCCGCGAGGCCTACTACCACCGCGCGCAGAACGTGTTCTGAGCCGCTCCCCCGACATGACGCGGCAGTGACGCGAGGACCGTGGGCCGGTAGGGCCGCGGTCCTCGTCGTGTTTCGCCCGGGTCTCGCGCGGGAGACGGAGGCATCCCGCGAATGCGATGCCCCGCCGCACCTCGGGCCTGATCTCAGGCACCTGGGACTGGTGCGCCCGCTGCAATGGGCAGGTCGTTCCCCACAGGAGCGCGCCCATGTCCCGTATCGACCCGTCCAGCAGCACCCCCGTCCCCATCGACACTCCCACGGAGCCCGGCCCTTCGCCGGCCCCGTCACGCTCGAAGGACACGCCGACCCCCGCCGCTCGCAACGAGGTGCGCGCCTATGACGGGCCCTCCGCCCGCGCACCCCGGGGCCCGGCCTCGCAGCCGGCACCGGCCTCTTCCGGCCCGGCCATCTCCGCGGGAGAGCTCACGCTACGGGGCGGCAGGCTGGGGCCTCCGCCCGCGTCCTCGTCCTCCGCCGAGGTGCCGGCCAATATGTACTCGGACGTCCGCTCGCACCTGACGCGCAACCTCGTCGACTGGCGCGTCAGTGGGTGCGACGTGAAGGCGGTGCACACGGCGCTGGGGACGCTGCAGCCGGGGGCCTACCGCGCGGCACTGGAGCGGATGGAGCGCGACGGTCTGCTGGGCGAGTACGTGAAGGCGCAGGACCCGGCCACACGGACGGCCTTCCTGGAGCAGGCCGAGTCCAAGGGCATGCTCGAGCGCCGCAAGGGCACGGCGCCCGCGGGTCCGCTGGGCTACCCGGCCGAGCCGGACTTCTTCCGCAACGACGCGAAGCTGCCGGAGTCCATGCGCGGCGCGGTGAACGAGCACGCCATGGACGTGGGCTCCGCCTTCTACCGGGCCCACACCGAGTACCTCGGCCGCTATGTGGACGCCGTCAACGGAGCGAAGAGTCTCCGGGCGCTGCGGGCGCTCGGGCCGCCCCAGCAGGCGCAGCTCAAGGACAACGTCCTCGGCATCGGCCGGAAGGACCCGGCGGGAGAGGCGTACGCGGCGCAGTGGCGGCGCGCGCTCGGGCCGCCGGACTCGGTGAACCGCGCGTACCAGACGGTCAACGCCCGGATGCGCGAGCTGACCGACGAGCGGCCCGGAGGCAGCATCCAGCTCC
Source organism: Pyxidicoccus caerfyrddinensis (assembly GCF_010894405.1). GTDB lineage: Bacteria > Myxococcota > Myxococcia > Myxococcales > Myxococcaceae > Myxococcus > Myxococcus caerfyrddinensis. The sequence goes on along the minus strand of NZ_JAAIYA010000021.1, from coordinate 74,280 downwards.
ATGGCAAGGGCTCGCTCACGTCCCACGGCGTCAAGCTGAGCGACGAAGTGCAGGTCGACACCCGGGGCAAGGTCGGCATGAAGGAGGAGGCCGGGGTGGTGCTGAGCGGCGGACCCCTGGAGGTCGAGCTGACGCAGAGCCGCTCCGGAGAGAAGAACGCGGAGACGACGCTGGACCTGGGCCTGCTGAAGCTCAGCGTGGACTCGGAGGGGACGAAGAAGGTGGAGCTGGGCGCGGGCAAGGCCGCCAGTGTGTACGTGACGCTCAACGAGAAGAAGGCGGAGCTCGGCGGCGGTGTCATCGCGGAGCTCGAGGCCGGCGACAAGAAGCTGGAGGGCGAGACGGGCTTCAACATGAAGGCCCTGGCGGCCGACCGGGTGCGCGAGTCCTTCGACAAGGACCACCGTGGCCTCTTCGACCTCCCGCGCGAGCTGGAGGCCGGGACGTCCTGGGATGCCCTCACCGAGAAGCAGCGCGCGGCCTACGGGAAGCAGGACTGGACCCGCGAGGAGTGGACGCAGACGCTGGCCCGCGAGCAGCGCAAGCCCCGGTAGCACGCACCCTCAGCGGACGTTCGCGGGCAGCAGCTTCTCCACCACGACGATGTCCTGCCACACGCCCTCCATGGGGGCGTGCTTCTCATGCATGCCCACCTCGCGGAAGCCGAGGCTCGCGAGCAGGGCGCGGCTGCGCGTGTTGGTGGCGAAGACGCGCGAGGTGAGCTTGTGGAAGCCGGCGGCCTCGACGGCCTCCAGCAGCGCCTCCATGGCGAGCCGTCCGGCCCCCAAGCCCCGCGCCTCCGGGGCGACGTAGACGCTGAAGTCGGCGATGCCCGCGTAGCACTCGCGCGGGCTGTACGCGCCGCTGGAGGCGAAGGCGACGACGCGGCCCTCGTCCTCCACCACGATGACGGGGTGGCGTCCTCCCAGCCAGCCAGAGATGTCCTCGGGCGTGCGCGGCCGGGTCTCGAAGGTGGAGCGGCGCTCGGCGATGCCGGCGTTGTAGATGTTCGCGATGGCCGCGCAGTCCTCGCGCGTGGCGGCCCGGGTGCGCAGGCCGGTGCGGCGGCTCATGACGGCTCCGTCGGAGGCGGAGGCGTCGTCGTCGCGAGGGCGGGAGCCTCGTCCCCGGGCTCGGACTTCGCGCGCATCTGGTACGCGGCCAGCAGGGGCAGGTACCAGGGAATCATCAGCAGGAGCAGCAGTCCGCCGGAAGATGACCGCAGGGACTCGAGCCCGCTGAAGGCCAGCCACGCCAGCCCCTGGAGCGTCATGCCCCGGGCCCCCAGGGAGCGCAGGCCCTTCGACTCCGCCATCTGCCCGAAGAGGGCCAGCAGCGGCGGGCCGACCACCAGGCCCAGCCGAACCAGCTGGAACATCTCCAAGCTCGAGCTGCTGTAGATGCTCGACGAGGAGAGCAACATCGCCAGGAAGACCTGTACGACCAGGGCCAGCAGCGTGAGGATGACGCCCACCGTCGAGCCGCCCTCCCGCGCGTCCCGCTTGCGCCCTCCGGTCTGCTGCCGCACGGCCTCCAGCACCTCCGGGTGCACCTCCAGCGCGTACGGGTAGCCCAGCTCCAGCAGGGCCTCCAGCGCCGCGACGCGCACCGTCTTCCCGTTGCTCCCCGTCCTGTCCCGCGCCTCCTCGGGCAGGTCCATCAGCGCCAGCAGCAGGTCGGCCCGTGCGCGCGGCGTCTCGTCGGGGGCGGGCGGCCGGGCAATCGCCGCGAGGAGCGCATCCACCTCGGCCTGGATGACGCCGGGCGAGCCCATCGCCTCCTTCAAGTCGGACAGGGACTGCGCAGGAGCCCAGGGCGCCAGCGAGGCCTCTTCCGACGAGGAGGAGGAGGCGGCGGCCAGCGAGGCGGAGCGGGTTCGGGAGGAGGCCATGGTGGGCGGGGACGCGGGTGGACAGTCTACCGCCAGGGCGCGCGGCTGGTGCTCGCTGCCGTCGGCCGGGGGGTAGGGGAGCAGGCCCGGGAAGGGGCAGGGCCTGACCCGCATGTGCACCCTTACCCCGGGTAGCCCCTTTCACGACGAGCGAGGAAGCGCATGGCGATGGAGCGAGCGCAGCGGTTCGTGGACGCGCTGTTGAAGCTGGAGGAGCACGGCGACGTGGATGGCCTCGTCTCCCTCTTCAGCGACGACGCACAGGTGAGCAACGCGGCCTCTGCCCGGGTCTTCTCCGGGCCGGACGGAGCCCGGCGGTTCTGGAAGGAATACAAGGGCACGTTGGCCCAGGTGAGGTCCACCTTCCGGAACATGATTGAGGCGGGGGACCGCGTGGCCCTCGAGTGGGAAACGCAGGGCACCGCGCACAACGGCTCGGCCGTTTCGTACGAGGGCGTGTCCATCATCGAGTGGGACGGGGACCGCATCCGCCGGTTCTACGCGTACTTCGACCCGTATGCGCTCGGCCAGGAGCTGTCGCAGAACACCGGGCCCCGCTCGCAGGTGCCTGACACCACCCCCGCGTAGGCTCCTCCGACTCCCCACCGTCCGCACCGGACGGCGTGAGACACGTCACGTCGGCGCCGGCTCGCGGGGCAGCTCCACGGTGACGGTGGTGCCCACGCCGGGCGCGCTCTCCAGGTGGATGCGCCCGCCGTGGGCCTCCACCACCTGCCGGGAGAACCACAGCCCCAGCCCGAAGCCGCCGTAGTGGCGCAGCGGCACCGCGCGACCGAAGCGCTGGAAGAGGTGGGCCTGCTGCTCGGGAGGAATCCCGATGCCACGGTCCCTCACCACCAGCCGCGCGAAGTCCTCCGGCGCGGCCGTCACCTCCAGCTCCACCGGCTGGCCCTGGCCGTACTTCAGCGCGTTGGACACCAGGTGCGTCACCACGCCGTCCACGCGCGCGCGGTCCCACCGGCCGGGCAGGGCCGCGGGGGCGTGCAGGTGGACGGCGGTGCCCGCGCGCACCATCTCGTGGTCGAAGCGGCCCAGCACCTCGCGGCACAGCTCCACCAGGTCCACCGGCTCGGGGTCCAGGTGCAGGCGGCCCTCGGACAGGCGGGACACCTCCAGCAGCTCGCGCACCAGCCGGCCCAGCCGGTCCACCTGCTGCACCGCGGCCGAGGCGCGCGTGCGCACGTCCTCGTCCCGTGGGCCCCGCTGCAGGCGCGCGAGCTGGAGCTTGAGGGACGTCAGCGGCGTGTTCAGCTCGTGGCTGGCGATGGCGAGGAAGTCGTCGCGCAGCTGCAAGGCCTGCTGCGTCTGGTGGAAGAGGTGCGCGTTCTGCACCGCCGCGGTGGCGCGCCGGGCCAGCTCCAGGGCCAGCGCCAGGTCCTCCTCCGTGTGGTGGCGGCCGGACAGCGAGTGGCCCAGCGTCAGCGAGCCCAGCACGCCCTCCGGCGTCGCCAGCGGCACGGAGAGCCACGAGCACGGCGCCAGCGCCCGCGGCAGCGCGTGCTGCGAGTCGGCACCCTCTCCCCACGTGGCGTCCACGTGCGGGAAGAACGTGGGCTGCCCGGAGTCGAGCGCCCAGATGGAAGGCGCCGCGGGCGCGGACGGCTGCCAGCGGCTGGCGGCGAGCAGCGCGGCGGACTCGGGAGTCACCGCGTGGAAGGTGCGGCGCACCTCCTGGTCCGGCCCGCGCACGTCGATGATGCAGAAGTCGCCCAGTGCGGGCACCAGCGCCAGGGCCACACCGCGCAGGCTCTGCCCCGTGTCCAGCGAGGTGGCCAGCGTGGCGGTGGCGTGCTGGAGCAGTCCGGCGCGCTCGGCCTGGCGGCGCTCGGCGGCGAGCAGCCGGGCCCGCTCCAGCGCCATGGCGGCCTGCTGCGCCAGCATGTCCATGAAGGCGCGCTCCTCGGCGTCGAAGCCGCGCGACTCCAGCCAGGTGAGCGCGAGCACGCCCACCACGCGCCCTCGCGCCAACAGCGGCAGGGACGCGGAGGAGTAGTCCCCGGCGTAGACGGTGCGGACGAGGGCCGCCATCTCGGGGGACTCCGCCGCCGACAGGGACGGGCCTGCCTGCCAGACGGGAGCGCCGGTGCGCGCCGCCTCGGTCACCGGCATGCGCGCCGTCAGCGGCACGCGGGCCAGGGCGGGCAGCACGGCGCGCTCGTACCGCACGGTGTGCGCGAGCTCCAGCGTGGTGCCCGCCGCGTCCAGCAGGAAGAGGATGCCGGCGTCCGCGGGCAGCGCGCGCACGGCCTCCTCCACCACTGCGCGCGCCACGTCGTCCGAAGTGAGCGCGCCGGAGAGCGCGAGCGTGAGGGCCTGGAGGCCCTGCATGCGCGTGGTGGCCAGCTCCGCCCGGGCGCGAGCGCGGCGCTCGTGGGTCGGGAACTCCAGCAGCGTGCCCTGCCAGCGCTTCTCCATATCCGGTGCCCACCGCGCATGGGGCGCGTGGACGGGGACAACCAAAACGCATCCGGAGCCGAATTGCCGGCCCCGGACGCGACGACTGTCCTGCGCACGTCAGTCCTCGGCCGCCAGTGAACAGACCACGGAGGTGGGGTGCGGGCGCGCGGGCCCGCTGTGCGACAGATGTTCGTGACTCGCATGCGGCTTCCGTCCCGCGCGGCGGAGCGCTACCGTCGCTCGACGCCGTCCCGGAGCAGTCAAGCCGGGCTTCACTGGCAGGAAGGTCATGCGCCGGTCCCACGAAGCCGCCCCTCCGGCGGCCCCGTCCATTGCGTTCCGTTTCCGACACCCCCCTGCCCCGCAGGGACGCGGTAGCCTGCGGGACGGTGAGGGATGGGGATGACCTGCCCGCCTCGAACCCGGATGCCTGCCTCGCGCTCACACGGAAACAACTGATGACCCGCCTCATCGTCTTCGCCGTCATCCTGTCCCTGTCGTCCTCCTCCACCGCCTGGGCCCAGCGGAGCACCGCGCCCACGAAGAAGACGCAATACTCCAAGAAGAAGCCCGCGAAGCGCACGAAGGCCGCGCCGGCTCCCACGCCTGCGCCCTCTGCTTCGGACGAGGAGCAGGCCGCGCCCACGCCCATGGAGGCCGAGCCGAAGCCCGCCCAGCCCGCGCAGGACGCGCCCAGGCAGCCGCAGGAGCCGCAGTCCACGCCGCCGTCCGCGGGGGACTCCTCGTCGATGGACTTCGACCTGCTGGGGGGCGAGGAGTCGGCCTCGGCCGCGAAGGTGGACCCGGAGCTGGAGAGGAAAATCAGCCGGCGCCGCACCATGCTCAAGCTGCACCAGGGGCTGGGCTTCGCGCTGACGGCGAGCCTGCTCACCACCACGGTGGTGGGGCAGCTCCAGTTCAACGACTCGTTCCGGGGCGGCGGGGATGACCGCAACCTGCTGGGGCTGCACCGGGGCCTGGCCATCGGCACCTCGGCGCTCTTCGCCTCCGTGGGCCTGCTGGGCTTGCTGGCGCCCGAGCCCTACGAGAAGAAGTTCCAGTGGGACACCATCACCATCCACAAGCTGCTGATGTCCGTGGCCACCGTGGGGATGATTGCCCAGGTGGTGCTGGGCATCATGTCCACGCACCACTACGGCCGGCTGTCCGAGCGGGACTACGCCATGGCACACCAGGTGGTCGGCTACACGACGCTGGGTGCGGTGTCGGCGGGTGTCGTCACCCTGTTCTTCTGAATCTTTTCGCGCCGCCGCCGTTCGGCTTCGCAAGGCCCTGAATCGAAGGTTCCTGGAGGTTGACGTGATTGCTCGACGACTTGCCCTGCTTGCCACCCTGCTGCTCGCGCTGCCCGCCGCCGCGCAGGTCCCGGCGAAGATGTACTCGGTGAAGAAGGACGCCAGCTCGCTCTCCTACAAGCTGATTCACAAGCTGCACGAGGTGGTGGGCAAGGCGAAGCCCAGCGTCGGCATGGCCGTCCTCAAGCCGGACGGGACGCTGCAGGTGCAGGTGCGCGCCAACGTGAAGGACTTCGACTCGGAGAACTCCAACCGCGACGCGCACATGCAGGAGGTGACGGAGGCGGCGAAGTTCCCCCTCATCGAGTTCAAGGGCAAGGCCAGCGGCGTGACGGCGCCCACGAGCTTCCCGGCCACGGTGCCGGTGACCCTCAAGGGCCAGCTCACCTTCCACGGCGTGACCCAGGACGTGAGCGTGCCGATGAAGGTGACGTTCACCTCCGACAAGGAGGCCACCGCCGAGGGCGCCTTCGACATCAGCCTGGAGTCGTACAAAATCGAGCGTCCGTCGCTGCTGATGGTGAAGGTGGACGACAAGCTGATCCTGGAGCCGAAGCTGGTTTTCGTGGTGGAGGGTAAGTGAGCACGTCGCGTCGAGGGTTTCTCAAGGGAGTGCTGGGCACGGGTGCGGCGGGCGCGGCGTCCGTCGCGTTGCCGGGGTGCGCGCCGGACATCAACCCCGCGCCGGTGACGGACGTGACGGCGAGCGCCGCCGGCACGGTGGACCTGCTGGTGACGCGCTACCCGGACCTGGAGCCGGTGGGCGGCGCGCTCACGCTGCGCGTGCCGGGACAGCCGACACCGCTGCTCCTGGCGCACACGAAGAACGACGGCGGGTCCGACGACTTCTCCACGGTGTCGTCCATCTGCACGCACGTGGGCTGCCCGCTCGGCTTCGACGGCAAGGACGTGGTGTGTCCGTGCCACCTGTCGAAGTTCAACCCCCGGGACGGCTCGGTGCTCCAGCGGCCGGCCACGACACCCCTGCGCTCGTTCAAGACGACCTACAACCCGGGCACCCGCGTGGTGAGCGTCAACGTGCTGGGCGGTGACACCAGCTTCCCGTCGGTGGTGAATGGACAGCTGACGCTGCCGTTCAGCCAGTTCCCAGACCTGCGTAACAACGGTAGCTCGGTAACGGGAGTGCCCTCCGGCTACGGCCTGCGCATCTTCGTCTTCCGGCTGGAGGACGGGACGCTGTCGGCGGTGGACTCCACCTGCACGCACCAGCAATGCGAGGTGGAGTTCAACGCGGCCGGGGCTGACCTCGTCTGCCCCTGCCATGACTCGGCTTTCAGCCGGCAGGGGGAGATGGTTCGCGGCCACCTCGAGCCGAACGGGACCCGCCTGCCGAACCCGCCCCTCAAGAAGTTCACGGTGTCCGAGACGGCCGACGCCGTCATCGTCAGCGGCGTGCGGTGAGTTTCGCGCGGGACGGAGAGGGGCCTTCGAGGGCCCCTTCCCACCGCGTGTGCGCGCGCTAGCCGAGCCGGTTCCAGAAGGAGCGCTTGGACGAGACGCGGTCCAGCGCCTCCTGCAATTCCTCGTCGTAGTCGGCGCGGTTGGCGATGTCGCCCATGGAGATGATGCCGACGACGCGGTCGTCTCGCTCCACCACGGGGATGCGGCGAATCTGCTTGCGGCCCATCAGGGCGATGACGGCGTGGATGTTGTCGCCGGGCGTGACGGCCTCCACGTCGTCCGTCATCACGTCCGAGACGCGGAGCTGGTCCGGTGACTTGCCGCCGGTGAAGCCGCGCACCACCAGGTCCCTGTCGGTGACGATGCCCACCAGCGCGCCATGCGCGTCGACCACGGGGACGACGCCGCAGTCCTCGTCCTTCATGATTTGAGCGACGTCGCGCGCGGGGCTGTCGAGCCGCGCGGTGCGCACGCCGCGCGTCATCACCTCGCGCGCGGTGAGCGGCTCGCGCTGCCAGCGTTGGCGCCCGGTGCCCGTCTCCGCACGGACGGTGGGGCCGGGCGGGTAGGCCCGGCCGCGGTCCTCGCGGAGGCGGTCCTCCATGCGATGGCGCTCCTCGCGGTAGCGCTCCCCGCCGCGCGGGCCGCCCTCGTGGTAGCGCGAGCGCTCGTCGCGGTACGGCTCCGCGCGGGGGCCCTGCGCCTCATGGGGCTCCTCGGCGCCGTAGCCGTAGCGGTTCCACGGACGGTAGTCCGCGCGCTGCGGAGGCAGTTCATTCTCCAGCATGCCCATGTCGCGCCGGTCGCCGCGGCCGGTGGCGCTGCGGCCGTCGCGGTTGTCGCGGCCGTAGGGGCCGGTGCCGTATTCGGTGCCCTCCCAGCCGGCGTCGCGGTCCTCCATGCGCCGGAGGTCGGTGCCGCTGTCGTCCACGTTGGTGCGGGTCTGGGCCATGCGCAGCGACGCGGCGCGGTGGAAGCGGCCCTGGCGCGCGGCGGGCTGCTCGTCGCGGGCGGGATTCCACCCGGTGAGGTCGGACTCACCGCGCTCGCGCGAGCCGGGCGGGGCCACGTCGGCGCTCCGCGGCGTGCCGGACTCCGGCGGTGGAGAGCGCTGCGCGCGGTTGTCGTCCTTGCCGTTGTCCAGGGTTCTCTGGGCCATGCGATTGCCTCCGGCGACGTCGGGTTGGGGCGCGAAGGGTGGAGACGTCCCCGGATTTGACCAAGGGGCCCGGCCTCCAACCCCGGAGGCACTGTCCTGTCCCGGGCGGGGGGAGGTGCCAGTCGCTCGCGAGCGGACACCGGGCGTGCCGCGTGGCCGACACTGGCGCGTGGCACTGCGCTCAAAAAGACGAAGCGCGTGCTCCCCGGCTGGGAAGCACGCGCCTCGTTCACGCCTGGCTGGACGGGTGAAGACACCCCTGTCTCGTCAGCGCTTTCCCCCGAAGGCGAAGACGGCCCGGCCCGCCCCGTGCGTGGCCGGAATCAGTCCACCACGCAGCAGCCGTCGTCGGCCTCCTCGCAGCACGCGAGGGTGGTGTTCGGAGGCATCGGCTTCTGGGGCTCACACGTCTCGGTGGAGCCCTCGCCGCCACGAACGCGGGCCAGGTCCTTCACGAACAGCTCCTTGATGGTCTTCGTCTTGGTGGTCTTCATGGTGTGCTCCCCTCGTCGGGTGGTGGGTGCCGGCCGACCGCGTGTTGCAGTCATCGGCGGCTTGAAACAGATACGTTTCAAGCCGATTTTTCCGGTCGTTTCACTCCACCCGCACGGGCGCGGTGAGACACCGTGTATGGGTGAGACACGAAAAAGCGCGTGCCCTCGAGCGAGGACACGCGCTGGTTCAGCCACCGCGAGAGCCGGGGCTCAGCAGCAGTTGTCGTGGGCCTCTTCGCAGCAGGCCTGCGTGGTGGGCGGGGCGCTACACGTCTGCGCCTCGGGGTTGGTCGAGGTGGTGGGCGTCGTGCCCTCGCCACCGCGAACGCGAGCCAGGTCCTTCACGAACAGCTCCTTGATGGACTTCACCTTGGTGGTCTTCATCGTGCGGCTCCTGTGAGGGGGGAAAACCGGTCGCCGATTCGACCGGCAATACAGAGCGTAGACACTTGAGACGAGCGCGGAAAGGAGGGCGTCATCCCACCGCCAGCGCATCGCCCAATCGTACGAGCCCGCTGAACTCTTCCAGCTCCGCACCTGCATCCGGCGCGGCAACGGCGATGGCGCCGGTGGGAAGCTGCTCGGTGAGACGGGCGAGCAGGGCGCGGTGGGACTCGGCGCGCGCGTGCTCCGTGGCGGCGAGGCGGGACAGCGCGGCCACGCCGTGCTCCGCGTGGGTGTCTTCGCCCACGTATTCCAGCAGGGCCTCCGGATGCGCGAGTGCGTCATCCCGCGCCCAGCTGCGGTTGAGCACGTAGCCGGCGAAGGGCAGGCCGCGCTCCACGAGTGTGTCGCGGAAGAAGGCGGCCTCACGCAGCGCGTTGGACTCGGGGGACGTCACGAGCAGGAAGGCCGCCTCCGGAGAGGCCAGCCGGGCGCGCAGCCGCTCCGTGTGCAGGCGGATGCCGCCGAGCAGTCCACCGAAGGCGCCGACGAAGCCGCGCATCTCCCGCGTGAAGCCCGCGCCGAACACGCCATCCAGCACGCGGCCCACCAGCACCTGCGCGCCCTTCCACAGCCGCGCACCCCGCGCCGGTTCCTCCGGGCCGAAGAGGGAGACGATGCGCTCGTCGAGGAAGCGCGACAGGCGCCCGGGGGCGTCGAGGAAGTCCAGCGCGTGCCGGCTCGGGGGCGTGTCGAGGACGATGAGCTCGTAGCGGTCATCGTGGAGGAAGCCGTCGAGCGCCTCGGTGGCGGCGTATTCCTGCACGCCGGCGACCAGCTCGGAGAGGAAGCGGTAGATGCGGTGCTCGAGGATGGCGCGCGCCGCTTCGGGCGAGGGCGCGAGGCGGTGAATCATCCGCTCGAAGACGACGCCCGGCTCCAGCATCCACACGTCCAGCCGGCCCGGCCCGGGAGCGCCGTCCGCGAAGAGGCGCTCGGTGGGGACGGTGGTGGGCTCGGGGCCATTCTCCGGCAGGCCCATGGCCTCGGCGAGGCGGCGCGCGGGGTCGATGGTGAGCACCAGCACGCGGCGCCCGGCGCGCGCGGCGGCGACGCCGAGGGCCGCGGCGGTGGTGGTCTTCCCCACGCCTCCCGCGCCGCACAGCACCAGCACGCGCTTGTCGCGGAGCAGCCGGTGCATGGTGAGGGCGCTCATGGAGTGGACTCCCGCGCGAACGCGCCAGCGCCCGGGCGCTGGCGCACGGCGCGGCCCGGTGTGCCATTCCGGGAGGAGCCGTGGCGCTGGTCCGTTGCTCTCATGGTGTTGCCTCCCGCGCCACGTCTCCGGCGGTCGGCGAAGTGAAGACGTCCGCGAGGCGCTCCACCAACTCCGCGCCGCTGGTAGGCAGCTCCGGCAGGGTGAGCAGCGGCACGCGCAGTCCCGCGGCCAGCCGGGCATGAGCGGTCCGTGCGCGCTCCAGCCGCCCGAGCGCACGCGTCCCCTGGTGCGGCCCATGCGCCGCCAGCAGCCGCTGGAGCGCGGCGTGCGACTCGGGTGTGAAGGGGTCCTCGGGCATGCGGTTGAGGACGGCGGCGGCCAGCGGCAACCCCAGCTGCTCCAGCTCCGAGGCCAGGGTGAGGGCCTCGCTCACGGGCAGCGGCTCCGGGAGGCTCGCGAGGAGGACGGCGGTGCGGGCCGGGTCCTGGAGGAAGTCGAGCCCCTCGCGCACGGAGCGGCCGATGGGCCCGCCCGGCATCAGCGCCAGCACCGTGCGCGGCAGCGAGGCAATCGCCAGCGCATGGCCGGTGGCGGGCAGGTCGATGATGGACAGCGGGTACTCGAAGCGCCCATCCGGCAGGGTGCGCCGCACCAGCGCGAGCAGCTGGTACAGCAGCCCCATCTCCCGCAGCGCCGGGCCCGCCTCCAGGAAGCGGCGCAGGGCGCGGGAGCGCAGCGCGGCGTCCGCCAGCCAGCGCAGGGGCAGGGTGTCCTGGAGGAAGTTCCGGTGTCCCTCCGACGCGGCCAGCCGCACGAAGCGCAGCCCTGGCCGCACCTGCGTCACCTGGGAGCCCGTGTCCTTCGCGCCCACCAGCGTGCCGAGCGCGGAGGGGCCGCCCTCGTCCGGAGCCATCTCCACCAGCAGCACGGAGTGCCCGGCGCGCGCGGCGGCCACCGCGAGCGCCGCCGCCAGCGTGGTCTTCCCCACGCCCCCCTTGCCCGATACGAGCAGGGCGCGCTTGTCCCACAGTGCTCCGAGCACCGGTCACCGTCCTGTCGCGCGCCAGAGGGCGCCGTCAGCTCACAGTGAGGAAGGTGGTGCGCCGAGACAACCGCCGCCCCCGCGCGCCGTCCGCTGGCGCGCAGTCGCCCGGATGCCCGGCAGGCCGCCTGCGAGAACCGATGCGAGAAGACGCTGCCGCACGCACGCCAGGTCCTGCAACTCCTGGCGGGGCAGCATCATGTATTTGAAACTGGATTGCGGTGCTCAGTGCACGGACCAGCGCTCGGCGATTTCCTCGCAGGCGAGCACCACGTCGCTCAGCCGGCGGATGTGGGCACGGGGCGCGGTGAAGATGGTGCCAGCGAACACATCCACCACCTGGATGAGCCGGTGGTCACACGGGCCGAGCTGGCACAGGTGCTGCTCGGCGAAGCGCTGGAGCATGGTGCCGATGTACTGGCCGGATTTCTCGTCGAGCGGGGTGTGCTTGGCGAAGTAGAGCTTCATCAGCCCCACGCGCGCGTTGCCGTGTTTGTCCATGCGCTGGAGCACCACCTCCGGCCGCACGCTGATGGTGACGCCCGCCATCTCCAGCACGGGCGGCTCGGCGCCCACCGCGCTGACGATGGTCTCATTCAAGTCCAGCCACGGCACCAGGTCGGCGAAGCGCTCGAGCGCCTCCGAGCACAGGTGCAGGCGCTGGGCCTCGAACTCCGTCTGCGGCACGCTGCACGCGAAGCGGCGCTGGTGGTCTCGGAGGATGGACAGGTCCAGCCCGCGACAGAGGAAGTCGGTAATCGCGTGCGACGCCTCGGGATAGCGGAGGTACTGCTGCTCCGGCGGGTGCTTCTGGTCGTAGATGATGCGCTTTCGGCGCGCGGGCGTCGCGGTGAGGTACTCACCCAGCTTGTTCACAGACACGCGCGGCAGCTCACGGATTTCCGCCATGGATTGCTCCCCCTGGGTGCTGTCGATTGGGTTCACAGTACAGAAGGGGTCTGACATTCATGAGACAGCGTGAGTGCTTGAAAACACGGGGGAGACGGGCCGCGTAGGTCGCGGTTGGGAGACCTGACTTCGCGAGGCGGGCGGGGCCCGGCGGCCGCGAGCAGGGGCTCGGCTCCCGGGGCGGAGCGTGGGGCGCGGCGGGCTCGCGAGGCGGACTCCCAGAGGGAAACCCGGCGTCGGGTCCAGGGGCTTCCGGGCTCGGGGTTCAGGGGGAGGCAGAGGACTCGGGAGGTCTTCGCGTGAGTCCGCGCGGTACTGGGGGCGGATCAGCGTCGGACGAGCGTGGGTGGGAGAGACCTCGAGACGTGGGGCAGGCGGGCGCTCCCGGGCTTTCGCCGCGCGTGGAGCGCCCGCCGGGTGAGGACTCAGTCTTCGGGTTTACGGTCCGGGTATGCGGACCAGTAGACGTCCGGCAGCGGGTTGGTGCCGGCGTCGCTGCGCGGGCCGTCGCCGTCGGGTATCTCGTCGAGGATGGCGCCCGGCGTGCGCTCGGTCGGGTCGATGGTGTGCGCGTGTTTGTCCTGCTCGTGCTCCTCGTCGGGGGGCGGGGTCCGCTGCTCCTCCTCCCCGTGCCGGGGACTCGTCTCGCGCCCGTAGTAGTCCTCCGAGGGCTGGATGCCTGGCTGCTTCTTGTCGCGCTCGGCCATGATGAAGACCTCCGTCACCCTACGGTCGTGACTGGGAATGAAAGCCGCAATGGGGCCCGTGGTCCTGCCGTGACGCCAGGAGGGCAGGCGGGCGGGCGGCGGCCGGGACGGGGTGCGAGCACTACGGGGACGGACGTGTGAGCGGGACGTCGCCCACGCGGGTGAGCGGCTCGTCATCACCCAGGTGCCGCGTGTGGCCGTACCCGAGCTGTCCGGAGGTATTGGCGCCCCAGCAGCGCGCACCGCCCGTGCTCAGGAGCACGCAGGTGTGGTGAGCGCCCGTCGCCATCCGCCACGCAGTGGCGTCCCCCAGGTCCACGGAGGCGACGGGCGGGGCGTACAGCGTGTTCCGGTGCCCCTGCCCGAGCTGGCCGTAGGCGTTGTCTCCCCAGCACGTCACGGCGCCCGTGCTCAGCAGGGCGCAGGTGTGGCGGCTTCCCGCGCTCACCTGAAGCGCGATGGCCGAGGGGGAGCCGAGGTCCACGTCGCGCGCGTCGGAGGCGCGCGGCACGGGCCAGGTGCCCCCATGTCCGAGCTGTCCCTCCAGGCCGCTGCCCCAGCAGCGCACGGCGCCGCGCTTCGACAGCGCGCACGTGTGCAGGGCGCCGGCGGTGAGCATCGACACGGGCTCGCCGAGCTCCACGAAGCCCGCCGAGTCAGGCAGCTCATCGTCGCCGATGTTGCGGGTATGCCCCAGGCCGAGCGCGCCATGGGCCCCGTCGCCCCAGCAGCGCACGCGTCCGTCCGTGAGCAGCGCGCACGTGTGGTGCCAGCCCGCGACGAGGTCCTGCACGGCGCCACCGAGGCTGACCTCGCCCGCCTCCCAGGGCTGCTCATCGTCACCGACGCTTCGGGTGTGCCCATGGCCGAGCTGTCCCACGTTGTTGCGGCCCCAGCAGCGCACGTGTCCCGTGTCCAGCAGCGCGCAGGTATGCGACTCACCGGCGGCGAGCTTCACCGCGCTGCCGCCGAGGTTGACGAAGCCCTGACTGGTGATGGGCTCATCGTCGCCCACGGGGTGGGTGTGGCCGTAGCCGAGCTGGCCGGAGGTGTTGTCGCCCCAGCAGCGCACCCAGCCGGAGTCGAGCAGTGCGCAGGTGTGGTGGCCTCCCAGGGCGAGCTGGACGGCCTTGCCTCGCAGGGGCACGTCGCCCGCGGTGTAGGGCGGCTCGTCGTCGCCCACGGCGAGGGTGTTGCCGTAGCCGAGCTGGCCGGAGGTGTTGTCGCCCCAGCAGCGCACGGCGCCGTGGGCGAAGAGCGCGCAGGTGTGGCTCGCTCCGGTGTGCAGGCTGCTCAGCAGATAGGGGAACACCAGCTCGTCGGGGAACTGGTTGGGAGCGAGCCGGTACTCGAGCGTGGTGGTGCCGCCGTCCACGTCGGTGACGGCGAGCTTCAGCCGGCCGCGCAGGGCAGGGGTGTACGGCCGCAGCGTGGTGGGGTTGGTCTGGTGCGAGAAGGAGGGGCGGGGCGCGTCGTCGCCCTCGGGCTCGAAGCTCCAGGCGTAGGTGAGGCGGTCCTCGGGTGTGTCATCGGTGACGGTGGCGGTGAAGGCGACGTCGCCGGTGATGGTCTGCCGCCGGCCGTCGAGCGCATGGATGACAGGGTTGAAGAGCGCGGTGACGGTGGTCTCCTTCACGCCGTCCGTGGGGCCCCGGGGCTTCACCTTCGTCGTGAAGGTGGCGGTGACGGAATGGCCTGACGCGCTGGTGACCTTCACCGTGTGCACGAAGTCTGTCTTCACGGCGACGTCGGGTGGGACGTACCGGCTGACGAAGGTTCCAGCGGCGCCGAGCAGGGTGAGTGTGCCGTTGGCGGGCAGGAAGACGCCGCTGTCGGGCGCGGCGTCGGCGGTGATGGACCAGGTGAGGCGCTCGCCGGGAGCGGCCTCGACGGAGACGCTGATGTTGCCGCCGTCGTGACCGGAGTGGATTTCCGGGGGAAGGCTGATGCGCTTGATGCGGGGAATGGGATTGGGAGCGTCCGCCTTGGAAGCGGCGAGCCCGATGATGACCTGCTCGGAATCCGTGGTGAGTCGCTGGTCGGTGGAGCCGCTGAAGAGCATCGAGCCGTCGGAGTGGTACGCGCGGGCGAAGAAGGTCAGCGCCTCGCCGCGCGGCAGGGAGGCGAGGGCGCCGGACCAGTCTCCGGCGGTGGCGGTGAGCTCGACGCCGTTGAGCAGGGGCGTGTCGGTGTGGCCCTGCTCGAGGACGTCGACCTGGAGGCGGGAGACCTCGAGGGCGGTGGCGGCCGGGGTGCGCGTGAGGGGCTCGTCGATGTGGATGGCGAAGCGGGCCTCGGCGGCCCGCGAGGGTGGCAGGGGTGAGCTGTCCTGCCGGGTGCAGGCGAGGAGGAGCGACAGGGACAGCAGGGCGCCGGGCACGCGCCGGGCCCACGTCCGGAGCTGGGACCGCCTGTTCATGCGGAGTTCCTGGGGGACTGAGGGCGTGGGGCTCGTGCGAGAGGGAAGGGCCGGGGACGGTGCCCCTGCCCTTCCCTTCGCGGCTTCACCGCGACTGTGTCACGGCGCCAGCAGGGAGATTCCGTCCTGGGTCGACGGCTGCTCGTCGTCGCCGATGGAGTTGGTGTTTCCGTAGCCGAGCTGGCCGCTGCTTCCCACACCCCAGCAGAGCGCCTTGCCGTTGGTGAGCAGGGCGCAGGTGTGATTGGCGCCCGCGGTGAGGAAGTAGGCGGGGATGTTGTTCAGCCCCGTGTAGTTGCCCGGTGGCGCAAGCAACTGGTTGGTGTTTCCGTAGCCGAGCTGGCCGCTGCTCCCCGCGCCCCAGCACTTGATGAGGCCCGAGCCGAGCAGGGCGCAGGTGTGGTTTGCACCCGCGGCCACCTGGATGGCCTTGTTGCCCGCGCCGAGGCCCACGTCGTAGACGACGGGGTTGAAGGTGGCGCCGCTGCTGCCGTTTCCAACCTGGCCCTGTGCGTTGTAGCCCCAGCACTTCATGGCGCCGGTGTCCATCAAGGCGCAGGTGTGGTTGCCTCCCAGGGCGAGCTGGATGGTCGTCCCTCCCAGGTTCACGTCGCCAACGGAGGACGGATGCTCGTTGTCTCCAACAGCGCTGCCGCCGTTGCTGTAGCCGAGCTGGCCCAGGGAGTTGTCGCCCCAGCAGCGCACCTTGCCGGAGAGGAGCAGGGCGCAGGTGTGGTTGCCCCGGGCGAACACGTCCTGCACCGGCGCGCCCACCTGCACGTCCACGGACGAGGGCTCATCGTCGTCGCCGATGTTGTTGGTATGCCCGTATCCGAGCTGGCCTGACCCGTTGAGGCCCCAGCAGCGGACCTTGTTCGTGGTGAGCAGGGCGCAGGTGTGATTGGCGCCCGCGGTGATGCGCACGGCGGGAGTCCCCAGGTTGACGTATCCCATGCTGGTGACGGGCTCGGTGTCGCCAATGTGATTGGTGTGCCTGTAGCCGAGCTGGCCGTACTGGTTGTTGCCCCAGCACCGCACGAGGCCGCTGCCGAGCAGCGCGCAGGTATGCGCCCCGCCCGTGGCCAGCTGTGACACCTTCTCCGGCAACGGGACGGCTCCTCGCGAGGAGGGGAGCTCGTTGTCACCAATGGTGTCGGTGTTGCCGTACCCGAGCCGGCCCAGGCTGCCAGTGCCCCAGCAGCGGACGGAGCCGTCGTTGAGCAGCGCGCAGGTGTGCGTGTCACCCGCGCGAAGCTGCGCGATGTCGGTGCCGCCGCCAGTCTGCCCCGGCTGGTCCGGGAACTGGTTCGCCGCCAGCAGGTACTTCACCGTCGTCTTGCCCGCGTCGCCGTCCGTCACCTCCAGCGTCAGCGTGCCCTCCAGCGTGGGCGCGTACCCTTGCAGCACGGTGGGGTTGGTCTGCGCGGTGAAGGACGGAGCCGGGGTGACGGTGCCGGTGGGCGTGAAGCTCCACGCATAGGCGAGCGCATCGAGGGGCTTGTCGTCCGCGACGTTGGCCGTCCAGGTGACCTTGTTCGTGCCGAGCGTCCGGCTGGCGGCGAGCCCGTTGATGACGGGGTTGAAGACCACGCGCACGGTGGGCGTGTTCGACGGCGAGCCGCCGGTGCCGTCCGGTGGCACCACCCGCGTCTTGAAGGTGGTGCTCACCGAGTGGCCTTCCTGGTTGGTGACCTTGAGCTCGTGGGTGAACTCGGTGGTGGTCGCCAGCGTGAGGGGCGGGGCGTAGCGGACGACGAAGGCACCGCTGGCGCCCGGCATGGTGAAGCTGCCCGAGGCGGGCTGGAAGCTGCCGCCAGAGGCGGCGGCGGTGAGGCTGTAGCTCAGCGCCCTGTTGGCGGTCGCCTCCACGAAGAAGGTGATGTTGCCGCTCTGCCCGAGGGCGAACTCGCCGGGGATGCTGATCTTCTTGATGCGCGGCAGCTCGATGGTGGCCCCATCGTTGATGGGCACCAGGGTGATGCCCACCGTCTCCGCGGCGGAGGTGAGCGCCACCGTCGTGCTGCCATTGAAGAGCACCGAGTCACCCGCGCCGGCATCCGCGTCCGCATTCACCCCGCGAGCGCGCGCGATGAAGGTCAGCAGCTTGTTCTGGGGCAGCGTGGGCAGCACGCCCGCCCACCCGGCGGCGGTGGGCGCCAGGTCGACGTTGACGAAGAGGGGATTGCCCGTCGACGCGTCCTTCACGTCGACCTGGATGCTGGTGACGTCCGCGAAGGAGAAGCCCAGCGCGGACACCGTTCCGGCCCCCAACCGCAGGGACATGGCGGACGGGCCCGAGGGCAGCGCCTCCGAGGAGGTCTCGTCCACGGCGATGAGGACCGTGACGGAGGAGGTCGATGACGGCTCGGGCTCTGCTGGCGTGCTGCAGCCGGTGGCGGCCCAGGTGGCGGCGAGCAGGACGGTCAGCGCGACGAGCGGACTTCGGGCGCGAGGGCGGGAGACGGCGGGATTCATCACGGGGCAACTCCTTCGGTTGAGACGTGGAGCGAGCCCGGTGCTCGGCGGCCTTCGCGGCCGGGTGTCACGGTGCCGGACGGTGGCGCGGTGACACCTCGCCGCGAAGGTCCGAGGACCGGGCTCGAAACGACAGAGAGCGAGGGCCCCGATGACGCGGGCCCCCGCTCGAGAGCCGTGGGCTACGGCGTGGCTGGCAGGAGCTGCACGTCCTGGGTGGGGAGCTCGGTGTCGCCGATGTCCAGGATGCTGCCGATGCCGAGCTGGCCGTAGAGGCCGTTGCCCCAGCAGCGAGCCTTGCCGGTGCTCAGCAGGGCGCAGGTGTGGGCTCCGCCCGCGGAAATCTGGTACGCGGTGGCGCCGTCCAGGTTCACCGTGGCGGCGGGAGGCGCCAGCTGGGTGGCGGAGCTGCCGTAGCCCAGCCGTCCGTCCGCGCCGGCGCCCCAGCACTTGAGGGCGCCGTCATCCAGCAGGGCACAGGTGTGGGCGCCGCCCGCGGCCACCTGAAGCGCCCGGGTGGTGGGCGTGCCCAGGTTCACGTCACCCGCGACGGTGGGCTGGAGGACGCTGGTGCCGTTGCCGTAACCGAGCTGGCCGCTGGTGCCCAGGCCCCAGCAGCGGACCCGGCCCGTGTTGAGCAGGGCGCACGTGTGGGTTCCTCCCGCGGAAAGCTGCCGCACGGGGCCGCCCACCGGCACGTTCCCCCGGCTGGAGGGGTTCTGGCTGTCGCCGACGTTGGCGGTGGTGCCGTAGCCGAGCTGGCCGCTGGTGCCCAGGCCCCAGCAGCGCACGTTGCCGTCTGTCAGGAGCGCGCACGTGTGGTACCCGCCCGCGACCAGGTCCTGGACGGGAGCGCCCACGTCCACGTCGCCCGCGCGCCAGGGCTGCTCGTTGTCGCCAATGCTGTTGGTGTTGCCGTAGCCGAGCTGGCCGTACTGGCTCCGGCCCCAGCAGCGCACCTTCTGCGTGTCCATCAAGGCACAGGTGTGCTCGAAGCCAGCGGCGAGCTTCACCGCGTTGCCACCCAGGTTGACGTAGCCGAAGCTGGCGATGGCCTCACCGTCGCCCACGTGCTCGGTGCTGTTGAAGCCGAGCTGGCCGAACTGGTTGTTGCCCCAGCAGCGCACCAGGCCGGAGTCGAGCAGGGCGCAGGTGTGATTGCCGCCCGTGGCGACCCTCGTCGCCGCGCTCAGCAGGGGCACGTCCCCCGCGGTATAGGGCAGGTTGGACGAGGTGGTGCCGATGGGGAGCGTGTTGCCGTAGCCGAGCTGGCCCAGGTGGTTGCGGCCCCAGCAGCGCAGCAGGCCGTTGTTGAAGAGGGCGCAGGTGTGGTTCTCCCCCGCGCGGATGCTGTTGATGCCGGTGAGCGGCCCGTCCACGGCCGGGTTGTCCGGGAACTGGTCCGGCGTCAGCGCGTACTCCAGCGTGGTGGTGCCGCTGTTGCCGTCCGTCACCGCCAGCGTCAGCAGGCCGCGCACGCTCGTCGTGTAGTTCTGGAGGGTGGTGGGGTTGGTCTGGGTGGTGAAGGCGGGCACCGGGTTATAGGTCTCGCCGGGCGCGAAGCCCCAGGCGTAGGTGAGCGCCTCGGCGGGGCCGTCATCGTCCACGGTGGCGGTGAAGGTGACGTTGCCGGTGCCCACCAGCCGGCTGGCATCCAGGCCGTTGATGACGGGGTTGAAGAGGACGAGGATGTCGGTGTCGCCGACGTTGGGGGTGGAGCCGGCCGGCTTCACTCGCGTCTTGAAGGTGGTGGTGACGGAGTGGCCGCCCTCGTTGGTCACCTTGACGGTGTGGACGAACTCGGACTCGGTGGTGACGGCGCCCGGCACGTACTGGCTGACGAAGGTGCCACTGGTGGCCAGCAGGGTGATGGCGCCGCTGACCGGGAAGAAGGAGCCGCCGCCGGACGCCGAGGAGCCGGTGATGGAGTAGGTGAGGTGCTCGCCGGTGTTGGCCTCGACGAGGAAGCTGATGTTGCCGGCCTGACCGGAGGTGAAGGCGCTGGGGATGCTGATGCGCCTGATGCGCGGCAGCGTGATTTCCGCGCCGTCATTGGACGGAACCAGGCGGATGGTGACGTCGGAGAAGTCGGTGGTGAGCTGCTGGTCCGTGCTGCCGCTGAAGAGCGGAAGCGTGGCGCTGGCGGTGCCGTAGGCCCTGGCGAAGAAGGTGAGCGTCTTTCCGCGAGGCAGGAAGGGGAGGGTGCCGGACCACTGCGTGGTGTTCGGAGTCCGGGTGAGGTCGAAGGCGAGGAAGAGGGGAGTCTCCTGCTGGCCCTGCTCCCAGACGTCGATGGTGATGCGGGTGACGTCCTGCGCGCGGAAGGCCTGGGCGGAGACGAAGCCCGGCTTCGGGGCGCCGGAGTCCTCGTCGATGTTGATGGCGAAGCGGGCCTCGGACGTCTGCGCGTCCTGACTCACGGGCGGCGGCTGGGGGGTAGAGGACTCGCTACAGCCCGTGCCCAACCAGGGGGTGGCCAGCAGGGCGAGCAGCGCCCCGAGGACTCCACGAGACAGCACCGGACGGCGTGATGGCTTCTTCATTCGCTCTCCTTGTGTTGCATTGCGTTGTGGCACGATTGGACAGACGGCCTTCGAAGGCCATCCGGGGTACACGTCTCCCGTTACCGCGAGCGCGGTCCGGGGAGGGGGAGTGGGGGCTCTGCCCGGGCACACGACTCCCGTGTCGCGGGAGTGCGAGGGGCCGGCCTCAGATGCCATCGAGGGGAAGCTCCTCCGGGGGACCGATAGGCCCTAGCCGCCCAGGAGCATGGGGGGTGACAGCGGTGCTGGAGACTGTCTGCCTTCTACATTTCGACGGCCGGTTGTTACCAGGGACGCTCGCGCCTTGTCATCAATATTTTACAAGTAATTGATAGTGGACCGTGTCTGATTTGGAGGGCCGGCCCGGGTGCGGGGTGCGTCAGTCGTTCCTGACCTGCGGGTGACAGGAATTGTCAGTGGCGCTTCCTGTCTGCCTTCGAGCGAAGAAAGGGGACCTGCGGTCCGAACGGCCCCGGTGTCTTCGAACCGACTGCCGCGAAATGTCTACCTTCCGGCGCCTGGAAGCGTGCGGCTGGTCGGGCCAGACTCATGCAAAGGGCCTTCACGGGGAGCGCGCTGATGCCCGAGCAGTTCGAGGAGACGACCGTCGCGGTATCCGGGCCCCGGCTCCACCTGGGCTGTCCGTCGTGTGGCGCGCAGTTGGTGGTGGAGGCCTCGCTGCGCACCATGCGCTGCCCGTACTGCGCCGCGCCCAACGTGGTGGAGCGGCCGCCCGCCGCGGGTGTACCGGAGCCCGTCTTCGCGCTGGGCTTCGCGCTCACCCACGTCGCCGCGAAGGAGCACGTGGCGCGGTGGCTGAAGACGCGCAGCCGCTTCACGCGCTCCGGCATCCGCTCCGCCGAGCCCGGCGAGGTGCGCGGCGTCTACGTGCCCGCGTACCTCTACAGCGTGCTGGCGCACTCGCGCTTCCGTGCGTCCATCGGCGAGGACTACCAGGAGCAGGAGACGTACACGACGACGGAGAACGGGAAGACGGTGACGCGCACTCGCACGGTGACGCGCACCGAGTGGCGCTCGCTGAACGGTGAGCTGAAGGGGTACGTGGCGGACGTGCTCGTCACCGCGTCCACCGGCCTGCGCAACGACGAGCTGGAGGCGCTGGAGCCCTTCGACCTGCGAGGGCTGGCGCGGTACACGCCGGCCCTCATCTCCGGCTGGGTGGCCGAGGAGCCTTCCCTCACCCGTGAGCAGTGCCTCGCGCAGGCGCGCCAGGAGGCGGAGGAACGGGTGGGAGGACGCCTGGGGCAGTTCATGCCGGGGGATTCGCACCGTGAGCTGGAGCACGAGTCGCGCCTGGAGTGGGAGGCGCTGGACGTGTGCCTGCTGCCCGTCTGGGTCCTGGCCGTGCGCTACGCGGAAGGAGCGCCGCCGCTGCGGGTGCTGGTGAACGGACAGACGGGCGAGGTGCACGGCAAGGCGCCCATCTCCGTGTGGAAGGTGGTGGCCGCCGTCCTCGTGCTGCTCGTGCTGGTGGTGGCGGGGTGGCTGCTGGCGCAGGGAGGTGGACGGTGAGCACGGCCGTGCCCACGGTGGCGCCGTGCCAGCGCTGTGCGAGCGCGCTGGAGGCGGAGGACCTGCGCTGCCCCATCTGCGGGCTGACGACGCCACCTCCGGTGCACGGGGCGGTGGAGCGCGAGACGGCGCGGGTGGTGCGCTGTGAGAACTGCGGCGCGGCCATGGAGTACTCGGCCGAGGCGAAGGCGCCGAGGTGCGACTTCTGCGGCTCGGTGACGCGCGTGGAGACGACGGCGGACCCGGTGGAGCAGGCGGAGGTGTGGCTGCCCTTCACCGTGGACCCGGCGGCGGCGCGCGCCGCGCTGATGGGCTTCCTGGGGAAGGGTGGCTTCTTCCGTCCGTCGGGGTTGGCGGAGGAGGCCGCGGTGGAGTCGCTGCAGCCGCTGTGGTGGCCGGCGTGGAGCTTCCAGGCGGGCGTGGATGCGAGCTGGACGGCGGACTCGGATGCGGGGTCGGGACGCTCGAGCTGGGCGCCGCATGCGGGGCGCACGCGCTTCGACTTCGAGAACATCCCCGTGCCGGCCTCGAAGGGACTGAAGGTGAAGGAGTGCGAGGCGCTGGCGCCCCACTACCAGCGCGGCTCGGCGGAGGGAGCGCCGAGAGGGCCGGAGGGCGCGCACGTGGAGCGCTTCGAGGCCACGCGCTCGGGGGCGAGGCGCACGGTGCTGGAGGCGGTGGAGCGGCTGTCGCGTGAGCGGCTCCAGCAGGGCGTCATTCCCGGACGGCGCTTCCGGAACGTGCATGTCGCCGTGGCCCTCTCCAGCCTGCACACCACGCGGCTCGCGCTGCCCGCGTACGTGCTCGCGTACCGGTACAAGGGCAAGGCGTACCGCGTGGTGGTGCACGGGCAGGACGCCGGAGTCGTCCTCGGCGAGACCCCCATCTCCGGATGGCGTGTGGCGGCGGTGGTGGCAGGGGTGCTCGTCCTCTTGCTGGTCGTGCTGCTGGTGATGGGCGTGTTCGGACGGTGAGCTGCTCAGGGCTCGGAGTCCTCGGGGTCCTCCGGGGGACCCTGTGTGCCCTGGTGCTGTTGAGCGCCCGGGTCTTCATCCGCGGGCTGCTCGGGAGTGACGGCGGGTGGCTGTGCCGCGCACGGGTCGCTGGCCTCCTTCGGGGCGCTGTCTGATGGGGACTCGGGCTCCAGCGCGATGGCGGCCTCGTCGGCCGTGAGCTCCTCCGGATGGAGTCCGCCTTCGAGCAGCTCCGCCTGGTTGCGCCGGCCGGTGGCCTCCACCGCCGCGCGGGCGAGCTCCTCCGCTGCCTCGTGTCGTCCGTAGCTCGGTGCGTGAGCACGCAGCCAGGTGCGCAGCGCCGCCGCCATCTCCGCGCCCGACTGGAAGCGCTCCGAGGGTTCCTGGCGCAGGGCACGAATGACCAGGGCGCGCAGGTCCTCCGGGACGCTCGTCGCCAGCAGGGCCACCTGCTCGGAGCCCAGGCGCACCATCCGCGCGGCCACCTCGTTCACCGGCATCCAGGTGGGCCCCTGTGCCTCCAGGGGCTTCGCCTCCGTGGGCACCGGCACCGTGTCCTCCACCATCAGCGGGTGCCGGCTCGTGAGCAACTCCAGCAGCACCAGCCCCAGCGAGAACAGGTCCGAGCGCGCGTCCACCGCCGTCCTCTTCAGGGCCTCCGGCGAGGCATAGGTGATGTCGCCCTTCACCAGCGGGCGGCTCGTCACCTCGCGGCCTGTCAGGGAGGACGCCGCCGCGGTGAAGTTCGTCAGCTTCACCTCGCCGTGGATGCCGACCCGGATGTTCCTCGGGCTCACGTCACGGTGGACGATGTGGAGCGGCCGGTTCAGGTCGTCCGTGAGGCAGTGCGCGTGGTGCAGGGCCTCGGCCACCTCGGCGACGACGTACGCGGCGAAGGCCGGGGACATGGGGCTGCGCCGCATGGCGGCCAGGTTCAGCACCGTGTCGAGCGAGCGGCCCTCGACGTATTCCATGACCACATGGGGCGCGCCCCGGTACAGCTTGAGATGGTGCACCTTGGCGATGCCCGGGTGGTTGAGGCGGAAGGTCAGCTCCACTTCTTCCACCAGGCGGCGGCGCTCCACGAAGCTCGCGGGGTTGCTCAGCCGCTTCACCACCACCGGGCCTCCGAGTCCTCCCCGGTAGCGCCGCCTCGCGAGCATCAGCAATTCGCCGGTGGAGCGCACCTCCAGCTTGCGGACGAACTCGAATGCCGTGCCGCCCACGGTGAACAGCACCCGTGGCCGGCGAGGAACTCCAGGAACCTCCTCCGTCGTGGTGTCGGGCGTCGTCATCTCCTGCCTCTGGACCTGTGAAGTCGGGTTGGGACTGCTCGACTCGTGAGGTAACACGAATGCAGGCCCGCAGGGAACCTCCTACGTTGGATGGAGTAGAGTGGACCTGGAGGGTTTGAAAGGGATGCGGCGCTACAGTTCCACGAGGGTCACGGTGCGCTCAGCCTCGGCGCCGCGAGCGCAGCGCGGCCAGTCCCCGCCGCAAGGTGCTCAGCCGCTTCCGCAGCCACACCTGCCACAGCGACGGCTTCACGGTCCCAGGCTCCGTGCGAGGCGTACGTCGCCGGGGCGGTGGCAGCGTGTCCGTATCCCAGTCCCCACCGCGCCGCTCCGGAGCGCGCATCCACCGGCGCAGGTCGCGTGCATCCTCGTCACCATCGAAGAGCTCCTCGGCCTCCTCGGTGACGGCGTCCTGGAGCGGGCGCGGCGGAAACAGCGGCTCGTCCCACGACGCATCCGCCGTCTCCAGCGCCGCGCTCAGCGCGCCGTACAGCTCCGCGCCCGTGAGGTAGCGGCCCTCAGCGAGCTTGTGCAGCAGTCGCAGCGCAATGGGGTCCAGCGCCGGGGGGACGCGCGGGTTGACCACCGAAGGTGCCTCCGGCTCCGAGGACTCGATGCTGGCCAGCAGCACGGTGGGCGGCAGGCTGGCCGGGTAGGGGAACCCTCCAGTGAGCACCTCATAGAGAACCAGCCCCAGTGAGTAGAGGTCATCGGTGGGCTCGAAGCGGTAGCGCGAGCCCGATACGCGCGGCCCCATCCAGAAGCGCAGCGCCTCCGGGCTGCGGTAGCTGGGCGTGCCGGGCGGCAGGCTGTTCTCGGTAATCGCCGCCGAGCACGCGTGGTCTCCCGAGCCGAAGTCCACCAGCACCGGCTGCCCGTCCGAGGCGCGGATGATGATGTTGCTGCCCTTGATGTCGCGGTGGAGCACGCCCTCGCGGTGGATGGAGTCCAGCGTGAGCGCCACCTGCGAGAACACCTCCGTCACGCGCCGGGCCGTGGGGCTCGAGCGCAGGGCCCACTCGGACAGCGTGGGGCCCTCCACGTAGTCCAGGATGAGCACCATGTAGCCGTCATGCGCGTCCGGCCAGCGGCGGTAGCCCAGCAGCTCCACGACGTTGGGATGCTCCAGGCGCATGAGGACGTTGGCTTCCTTCTTCGTGCGAGCGTCCACGCGGGCCTCGTCTTCCTGCGAGGGCCCCTGCAGCGCGAACTTGAGCGCCACGGGCCGGCGCGTCTCCGACTCGGCGAGGAAGATGGCGCCATAGCCGCCGGTGGCCAGCCTCCGGATGATGCGGAAGGCGCCGATCTCCTCCGAGCTGCGCAACATCAGCGGGTGCACGTCCTGGTCGGGGTTCATCGCGCGCACCTCCAGAGCCCGGCGCGCGGGCCCGCGCACCTCCGGAGCCCGGCCGGGGCGAGGCGGTCCGGAAGCGTTCCTCTCCCCGCACGCGGGGCGGCAGCGGGAGGATGTTGGAGGTCCTGCATGCGTCTGGAGGTCGGGGCGGATGGCATCGTACGTGGCATGGAGATTCAACCTCTGGGGTCCATAGCACGCGAGCCACCTCTTGGGGTAGTCTCCTGCCTTGGACGGTAGGGTTCCGGACATGGGACGTGACGGTTCCCATCAGGGAGAGGCGCGAGGACGATGAACGAGGAACTGGCCATCACCGTGGGGGCCGCCGCGCGGGCCGCGCGGGTGAGGCTCGGGCTGACCCAGGCGGACGTGGCCGAGCGCGTGGGCATCGCCATGGAGGTCTACAGCCGCATGGAGCGCGGCAAGGTGCTGCCCAGCGTCACCACGCTGCGCCGGCTGTGCCAGGTGCTGCGCATCGGCGCGGACACGCTCCTGGGTCTGGAGGCTGAAGCGCGGGTGGAGGCCCCCGTGGAGGAGGCCCCCGTCACCACCGCCCCCGGAGAGGACCCGCCGCGCCTGCGCCGGCTGATGCGCGCGCTGCGGGCGCTGGACGCCGAGCAGCTCCGCGCCGTGTCCCAGGTGGTCCACGGCGCGCTCGGTCTGCTGCGCCGGTCGTCGCTCCCTTGAAGCAGGGCGGGAAACTTGCGTGGCCGGAAGCCCGTGCGACGCTCGTCCGCCATGCGTGAGCCCGTCGACCACAAGCTCGCGGTCCTCCTGGGAGCGGCCGCTCGCGAGGCCCGCCAGCGCCTGGGCCTCACCCAGGGTGACGTCGCCGAGCGCATGGGCATGGCCATGGAGGTCTACAGCCGCATGGAGCGCGGGAAGATGCTGCCCCGCGCGCAGACGCTCCGACGGCTGTGTGACGTGCTGCAGGTCTCCGCGGACACGCTGCTGGGCGTGGGCCGCTCCGGCGCCCCGGTGCCGCTGGCGCCTCGCAAGTCCACCCAGGAGGACCCGCTGGAGCTGCGCCGCATGACGCGCAAGCTCCGGGATTTGGAGCCCGCCCAGCTCCGCGCGGTGTCCCGGGTGGTGAACGCCGTCGTCACCGTGATGCCCCGCCCCGGGGCCGCGGTCGCCGCGCGCCCCGTCCGCAAGCGCCGGGCGACCGGGTAGGGGGCCGCCCGGGGCGGCAGGCTTGCTCCTTCCAGCCCCCAGGCTCCACTCCTACTGGAGGGAGCCCGGCGGGCGTCGTGGCGCTCAGCCAATCTCGACCTTGCAGACCGAGCTGCAGCCGTCGTTGCTGGTGGTGTTGCCGTCGTCGCACTCCTCGCCGGCTTCAGCCTGGGTGGTGCCGTCGCCGCAGCGCGGGCCCCACACGCAGCCGTGGGCGCACTGGCCGTAGCCGCCGTCGTTCACCCCGTCGTCGCACTCCTCGCCCTTCGAGGTGTCGACGATGCCGTCGCCGCAGGTGGCGGTGCACTCGGTGCGGCGGGTGACGAAGTTGTTGAGGGTGAGCTTGTACGAGGAGCCGCTGGTGCGTCGCTCGGCCTGGAACACCACGACTTCGTAGATGCCGCCCACCTGGAGGCCCAGCTCGGAGGCCCTCTGGGACACGTTGATGGTGCCTTCCTGCGCGGTGTGCACGCCGCCCAGGTCCAGCGCCCGTTTCCGGTTGATGAACACCCACACATCGTCGTCGCCGCGGAAGGTGAGCACCTCGGTGCCCTTGTACTCGAACCAGTAGCGGGCCTCGCTGGTGAAGCTGAAGTTGTGGCCGTTGGTGCGGGTGATTTCGTCGCCGGACGCCACCCAGCCCTTGCCGTCGAGCGGGAAGAAGTTCGGGTTGTCGTACACGTACGAGCCGTCGCCCGCGCTCGTCAGCTCCAGCGTCCCGACGAGGGGCTTGTTGACGTTCTCCACGTCCCGGTACCACTGGTCGAAGCTCACCTTGCCGTGGGTGGTGGTGGAGCTCACGCCCTCCTTCGCGTACACGGGCTTGCCGTCGGCCCCCAGCGTCGTGGCGACGATGCCCAGCTCGGCGCCGTTCGCGTTCTCGAAGTCGATGTGGCCGCGCGGCAGGCTGCTCGTCGCCTCCAGGTCATAGCCGCGGAAGTCGCGGTAGACGGTGGGGATGGAGACCTTCGACGGCGGGGCCTCGGTGATGACGGTGCAGGCGAAGCCCGCCTCCAGGTGGCACGTCGGCGAGCAGCCGTCGTTGGCGCGGGTGTTGCCGTCGTCGCACTCCTCGGCCGTGCTGTTGGGCAGCATCACCCCGTCGCCGCACACGGCCGTGCAGATGCCGTTGGTGCACTCCGGCTCCTTCTTGCACTGGGGCGAGCAGCCGTCGCCCATGTCGTGCACCTTGACCGGGCCGTCATCGCACTGCTCGGTGCCCTCGATGACGCCGTCGCCGCAGACCGTGGTCTGGCAGGGCTTGCCGAGGTCGGGGCACTTGTGGCCCTCCTCCAGGCGGCACTGCGTGCTGCAGCCGTCGCCCGCGGTGGCGTTGCCGTCCTCGCACTCCTCGTCGCCCGCGATGATGCCGTCACCGCACTGCGCCGCGCGGCAGCGGCCACCGGACTGCGGGCAGTTCCAGCCGGGCTCCTCGGTGCACTCGGCGTTGCAGCCGTCGCCCGAGGTGGTGTTGCGGTCGTCGCACGTCTCGGGGGGCTGTCTCACGCCATCGCCACATACGCTGGTGCCGGCATCCGTCCCCGCATCGGTGCCCGTCTCTGTCCCCGCGTCCGTTCCCGCATCGGTGCCAGGGTCGGTCCCCGCGTCCGTCCCCGCATCGGTGCCAGGGTCGGTCCCCGCATCGGTGCCCGCGTCGGCACCCGCGTCCAGACCGGCATCGGTATCAGGCTGCGTCCCCGCATCGGTGCCGGCATCCCGCGTGGAGGCATCCAGCACGTCCGGGTTCGAGCCGCCGTCGGGCTTGCGGTCGTCGTCGTCCCCGCACGCCGTCAGGGAGATGGAGAGGCAGGCGAGCAGGACGCTCACGAGTCGCGCTGGCTGGGTCTTCATATGCGACGGATGGTGAAGTCGACCCGTCCAGGGTGTCAATTGCAACTTGATGGCAAGGCCTTCGCGAGGGGCTGTACCGGGAGCAGCACTCCCCGAGCCCACCCGGTGCATGTCCCGGCTGCTTGCTCGGCCGCCGCCCCCCAAGACGCAAGGGGCCGCCGCCTCCCTGTTCGCTGGACCCGCTGGAAGGCAGGCCACTGCCGTCGACCTCTCCCATTTCGGGTGTATGTGGGCTAGCACTGGGGCGCTCCCCATGATTCCCCCTTCTATGCCCCCGGACGAGGCCCACCGCCTCCAGGCCCTGCGCGGTCTCTGCGTGCTCGACACGCCGTCGGAGGAGCGCTTCGACCGCATCGTCCGCACTGCGGCGAAGCTGTTCCGCGTGCCCATGGCGCTGGTGTCGTTGGTGGACGAGGGCCGGCAGTGGTTCAAGTCGCGCGTCGGCCTGGACGGTTCCGAGACGGCGCGCGACACCTCCTTCTGCGGCCACGCCATCCTCGGCTCGAGCACCTTCGTGGTGCCGGATGCCGTGCACGACGCGCGCTTCCACGACAACCCGTTCGTCGTGGGAGCGCCCTTCGTCCGCTTCTACGCGGGCCACCCGGTGCGCGCCCCGGACGGCAGCCGCGTGGGCACCCTCTGCATCCTCGACTCCACGCCACGCGAGTTCTCCGACGCGGAGCGCGCCGCGCTCGCGGACCTGGCGGTGTGGGTGGAGCTGGAGCTGGACGCCGTCACCGTGCGCCTGGCCCGTGAGGCGCTGGAAGAACAGCAGCGGCTGAAGAACGAGTTCATCTCCACGGTGAGCCACGAATTGCGCACGCCGCTCACGTCCATCCGCGGCTCGTTGGGCCTGCTGACGGGCGGCGTGGCCGGGCCGCTGCCCGGGCCGGTGGCGGAGATGGTGGACATCGCCCACAAGAACAGTGAGCGGCTCATCCGCCTCATCAACGACATCCTCGACCTGGACAAGGTGGAGGCCGGCAAGCTGGACCTCTACCTGGAGGCGGCGGACCTGGCCCCGCTGCTCCACCACGCGGCGGAGGCCCACCAGGGCTACGCGTGCGAGTACGGTGTGCGGGTGGAGGTGGTGCTGGACGACGCGCCCCGAGCCCGGGCCCGGGTGGACGCGGACCGGCTGGCGCAGGTGCTGGCCAACCTCCTGTCCAACGCCATCAAGTTCTCTCCGCGCGGCCAGGCTGTCACCCTGCGCCTGGTCCGCGACGCGGGCCGGCTGCGCGTCAGCGTGGAGGACCGCGGGCCCGGCGTGCCCGAGGACTTCCGCGCCCGCATCTTCCAGAAGTTCGCCCAGGCGGACGGCTCGGACACGCGGCGGCGCGGCGGCACGGGCCTGGGGCTGAGCATCGCCCGCGCGCTGACGGAGCGGATGGGTGGTGCGCTGGACTTCACCTCCGCCCCGGGCGGCGGCACCACCTTCTGGTTCGATCTGCCCGAGTGCCCGCCGGAGGCGAAATGAATCCGCTAAATCGCGGCAGCCGTACCCCGCCCCGCACCCCGGACCGAGGCCCGAATCCATGACCACGCTACGCAAGGTGATGCTCGTCGACGACGAGGATGACATCCGCACCATCGGCAACCTGAGCCTGAGCCGGGTGGGCGGCTGGCAGACGGTGCTGGCCGCGTCCGGCGCCGAGGCGCTGGAGAAGGGCGCCGCGGAGAAGCCGGACCTCATCCTGTTGGACGTGATGATGCCCGGCATGGACGGGCCCACGACGTTCGGCAGGCTGCGCGCCCAGGAGGCCACCGCGCACACGCCCATCATCTTCATGACGGCGAAAATCCAGAAGCAGGAGGTGGCGCGCTACCTGGAGCTGGGCGCCCTGGGCGTCATCGGCAAGCCGTTCGACCCGATGACGTTGCCCGCCGAGATTCGGAAGCTGGTGCCGGCATGAGGAGGGGCTCGCGCCTGTCCAAGCGGTCGGTGGTGATGGCGGCGGGCGCGCTGGTGCTCTTGTGTGGCCTGTTCATCGTGGGCCGCCCGTGGGAGGTGTCGCAGAACGACCGCTACCGCACCGCCCTGCGGCAGCTGCGCGTGGCCAGCGCCGAGCTGGAGCTGGACGTGCTGCGCTCGCGCCAGGGGCTGCCGGAGGTGCACGGCTCGGGCGCGTCGGACTTCGCGGCGCTGCGGGCTCGCTCGGAGGCGCTGCGCGAGTTTCCCTCCTTCCTGACGGACGAGGACCGCCAGACGCTCACCGCGTCGCTGGACGCGTACCAGCGCGCGCTCGGGGATGCGCAGGCGCTGCTGGCCCGCGCCCGGGATGCGGACACGCGCGGCGAGCGGCGCGAGGCGAACGCGGCCCTGCAGGCGCTGCTGGAGCGCACCGCCAGCGTGCAGGCGGAGCGGCTCATCTCCACCTACCTCCAGCTCTACGAGCGGGCGCAGAATCGCAACGAGCGCTCACGCGTGGCCTTCTTCGTGGTGTCGCTGGCCCTGGGCGCCTACGTGGTGGTGGTGCTGGTGCGGCTGTCGCGCGCCACCACGGAGCTGGCCGCGTTCAACGAGGGGCTGGAGCGCCGGGTGGAGGAGCGCACCGCCGCGCTGTCCATGGCCAACGGCGAGCTGAGCGCGAGCGAGGCGCGCAAGGCGGCGATTCTGGAGGCCTCGGCGGACGGCATCCTCCTGCTGGACGGGGAAGGGCGCCTCTTGGAGGTGAACCCGTCCGCGGAGCGCACCCTGCGGCTGGAGTCCGGGCAGGGCGTGGGCCGCGACTTCCTGACGCTGGCCTTGCCCGCGTCGCTGCCGTCCGGAGAGCGCGAGCGCGTGGCCGCCGCGCTGGATGCGCCCGCGGGCCGCTCCACCCGCCTGGAGTCACAGTGCCAGCGCGCGGA
Source organism: Pyxidicoccus caerfyrddinensis (assembly GCF_010894405.1). Classification (GTDB taxonomy): domain Bacteria; phylum Myxococcota; class Myxococcia; order Myxococcales; family Myxococcaceae; genus Myxococcus; species Myxococcus caerfyrddinensis. Next base: position 42,852 of record NZ_JAAIYA010000021.1, on the reverse strand, counting down.
CGGGGGCGTGTTCCCCGCGGAGCTGACGCTGGCCCGCGTGCCCGGGGACGGGCCGCCGCGCTTCACCGTCTTCGTGCGCGACATCACCGAGCGCAAGGCGGTGGAGCGGATGAAGAACGAGTTCATCTCCACCGTGAGCCACGAGTTGCGCACGCCGCTCACGTCCATCCGCGGCTCGCTGGGTCTGCTGGAGGGCGGCATCATGGGCGAGCTGCCCCCGCAGGCGCTGGACATGGTGCGCATCGCCCGCACCAACACCGAGCGCCTCATCCGCCTCATCAACGACATCCTCGACTTGGAAAAGATGGAGGCCGGCAAGCTGGAGCTGAAGCTGGCGCCGCTGGAGTGCACGGAGTTGGTGGAGGCCACGCTCTCCGGAGTGCAGGGCATGGCGGACGCGGCTGGGGTGACGCTGCGCTCGGAGGTGGAAGGCGCGCCGCGCGTGCGCGGAGACCGGGACAGGCTCATCCAGGTGCTGACCAACCTGGTGTCCAACGCGGTGAAGTTCTCTCCGCGAGGCTCGCCGGTGGTGGTGCGCGCGCTGGACGTGGAGGGCGGCCGGGTGCGCTTCAGCGTGGTGGACCAGGGGCCGGGGATTCCGCCCGAGCAGCGCAGCCGGCTCTTCGGACGCTTCCAGCAGTTGGATGGCTCGGACACGCGCTCCAAGGGAGGCACGGGGCTGGGGCTGGCGATTTCGCAGGCGATTGTCGACCAGCACGGCGGCCGCATCGAGGTGGAGAGCGAAGAGGGGAAGGGTTCCACCTTCACCTTCGCGCTGGACGCGATGAAGCCCGAGGTGCACACGGCGCCCGCGTCGGTGCCGCGCGATGAGTCCCGTCACAACGTGCTGGTGACGACGGCGGACACGGAGCTGTCCACGCTGCTGCGAGGGCTGCTGGCGGCGGAGGGCTACCGCGTGGTGCGCGCCGCCACCCTCACGGAGGCGGCGAAGGCGCTGGACGAGTCGTTGCCGGACGCGCTGGTGGTGGACACGCAGATGCCGGACGGGCAGGCGCTGGACTGGGTGCGGGGCCTGCGCGAGCAGCCGCGCACGCGGGAGCTGCCGGTGCTGGTGCTGTCCGGGCGCTCGTCCGAGGGCGAGGGCGTGGGCATGCCGATGTGGGTGGACTGGATGGCGAAGCCGCTGGAGGAGACGCGGCTGCTCAAGACGCTGCGCTACGCCATGCGGCAGCCCGGGCAGGCGCGCGTGCTGGTGGTGGACGACGACGCCGCCACCCGGCGCGTGCTGTGCGCGCAGTTGGAGCGACTGGGCGGAGTCCAGGTGTTCGAGGCGGCGGACGGAGAGAGCGCGGTGGCGCTGGCGCGCGAGACGACGCCGGACCTCATCGTCCTGGACGTGGGCCTGCCCCGGCTGGACGGCTTCGAGGTGGTGGACATCCTGCGCCAGGGCAAGGGGCGCACCACGCCGTTGATAGTGTTTACCGGCCGCGAGCTGTCCCGTACGGACCAGCGGCAACTGACGCTGGGAATCACCCGGCACCTCACGAAGGCGCGCTCCTCGGAGGACGAGCTGGTGTCCTCCGTGCGCGAGCTCCTCAACGGCCTGTTGGCGCGGCGAGATGCCGTGACGGCGGCGGCGAGAAAGGTCTGAAGGGTTTCATATGAGCAGCACTCGGACGCTCCTGTTCCTCGAGGACGACAAGGATTTGCAGTCGCTGGTATGCACCTTCCTGCGGGAGAAGGGCTACCGCGTGGAGCCCGCGCGCACCGCCGCCGAGGCCATGGCCGTGATAGCGCGCGTGCCGGTGGACGCGGCGATAGTGGATGGCCTGCTGCCGGGGATGACGGGCGCGGACTTCATCCGCGAGCTGCGCAAGACGCAGCCGGACCTGCCCATCCTCTTCGCGTCGGCCTTCTGGAAGGACCTGAAGAGCCACGAGCTGCTCACGCGGCAGTTGCGAGTGGCGCGCATCATCCACAAGCCGTACCGGCCGGAGGAGCTGCTCGTCTGGGTGGCGCAGCTCTTCGCATCCATCCCGCCGCCCCCGCCGCCGGAGGCGCTGGAAGAGGTGGAGGCGGTAGGGGACGACCTGGCCGCGAGCCTCGCCGCGCTGAATGCGGAGTACGGCGCGAAGCTGCGGGAGAAGGTGTCCGGGCTGGAGGCATTGCTGGGCCGGGTGCGCGCGGGTGAGACGGCGGCGATGGATGAGGCGTACACGGTTGTCCACAAGTTGCACGGCACGGCGGGCAGCTATGGCTACGCGGAAGTGAGCACCGCGGCGGGCCGGCTGGAGCTGGTGCTGAAGCCGGCGCGAGAGGGTGGAGCGCTGGACGTGGGGGCGATGGAGGAGGCCTTCCACGCGCTGGCGGCGAAGGCGGCGGTGTCGGTGAAGCCGGCGCCCGCAGTGAAGGCCCCGGGGCCGCTGCTGCCCACGGAGGGTGTGCTGCTGGTGGTGGACGCGGACGCGGCGGTGCTGGCGGACGCGGAGCGGCTGGGGAAGGCGCACGTGGTGCGGGTGCTGACGGCGCGCACGGCGGACGAGGCGCTCGCGGTAGCACGTCGGCAGTGGGTGGACGGGGTGCTGGTCCACATGCACCTGGACGGCCCGTTGGGCGGAATCACGGTGGCGCACGCGCTGCGAGCGGAGGAGGGGCTGGGGATGTTGCCGCTGGCCTTCACGGGGGCGGGAGGGGCGCTGGAGGACCGGGTGGCGGCGGCGCACGCGGGAGCGTCGCTGTTCCTGCCGAGGCCCTTCACGTCACAGGACTTCACGGCGGCGGCGGAGCGGATGGTGGCGGCGCGGCGTCCGGAGCGCGCGCGGGTGTTGGTGGTGGACGACGACCCGGAGGCGATTACGGCGCTGACGCACGCGCTGGCGAGCGACCACATCGAGGTGGTGGGGCTGGGGGATGCGCACGGGTTGATGGAGGCGCTGGCGGAGCACCGGCCTGATTTGTTGTTGCTGGACGTGCAGATGCCGGGGCCGAGCGGGTTCGATTTGTGCCGGATTCTGCGCTCCACGCCGGAGTGGCAGGAGCTGCCGGTGCTGCTGATTACGGCGCACGTGGGGCTGGAGTTCCGGCTGGCGGCGTTCCAGGCGGGGGCGGACGACTACCTGTCGAAGCCGGTGCTGCGCGAGGAGCTGCGAGCGCGCGTGCAGGCAAGGCTGGAGCGGGCGCGACTGTCGAAGGAACGCGCGGAGCGGGATGCGCTGACGGGGCTGCTCTTGAGGCGGCCGTTCATCGACGGGTTGAGGGCGCGGTTGGCCGAGTCGCAGCGGCAGAGCAAGCCGCTGGCGCTGTGCTTCCTGGACGTGGACCACTTCAAGCAGGTGAACGACAAGTTCGGGCACCTGGCGGGAGACCGGGTGCTGACGCGGCTGGGTCGGCTGCTCGGGGCGAGGTTCCGTCGCGAGGACGTGCGAGGACGGTGGGGCGGCGAGGAGTTCGTGGTGGCGCTGCTGGGAGAGACGGCGGCGAGCGCGAAGGAGATTCTGGGACGCACGGCGGCGGAGCTCGCGGGGATGACGTTCGAAGGAGACGCGGGCGAGTCCTTCCACATCACGTTCAGCGCGGGCATCTCCGTGTCATCGACGGACGGTGCCTCGGTGGAGGAACTGCTGAAGATCGCGGACGCGCGGCTGTACCGCGCCAAGGCGAACGGGCGGAACCGTATCGAGACGTGAGGGGCTTCAGGGGCTCACGATTTTGTGAGGCGCTTGAAGGTGTCGATGCGCTCCTGGAGCTCGGAGGGAATCGGGCGCTGGAGATGCTCATGGAGTTGCTTGACGTGAGCCAGCATGACGCCGGTGTTGTGCTCCAAGGGCTTTGGAAAGCGCAGGAAGAATGGCCAGAGCGTCTCGATGGCTCCAATGACTGCGAGAACAGCCTCTTCCCGCCGGCCCAGGTCGCTCAGCCTGTTGCCCAGGTTGTTGAGGCTGGTGGCGAGGTCGGGCTGGAAGGCGTCCGGGTTGCGTGCCGCGAGGCCCTGGCGGAGTGATACTGCTTCCTCGGTCGCCGTCAGCGCCTCCTTCCACTGGCCCGGCGCGCTCAGCATGGTGCCCAGGTTGTCGAGGCTGGTGGCGAGGTTGGGCTGGAAGGCGTCCGGGTTGCGTGCCGCGAGGCCCCGGAAGAGCGACACGGCTTCCTCGACCGCCGTCAGCGCCTCCTGCCACCGGCCCAGCGCGCTCTGTATGGTGCCCAGGTTGTGGAGGCTCATGGCGAGGTCGGGCTGGAAGGCGTCCGGGTTGCGTGCCGCGAGGCCCCGGCGGAGTGATACTGCTTCCTCGGTCGCCGTCAGCGCCGCTTGTCGCTGGCCCAGCGCGCTCAGCATGGTGCCCAGGTTGTTGAGGCTGGTGGCGAGGTTGGGCCGGAAGGCGTCCGCGTTGCGTGCCGCGAGGACCCTGTAGAGCGACACGGCTTCCTCGGTCGCTGTCAGCGCCTCCTGTCGCTGGCCCAGCGCACTCAGCATGGCGCCCAGGTTGTGGAGGCTCATGGCGAGGTCGGGCTGGAAGGCGTCCGGGTTGCGTGCCACTAGGCTCCGGTAGAGAGACACGGCTTCCTCGATCGCCGTCAGCGCCGCTTGCCGCTGGCCCAGCGCGCTCAGCATGGAGCCCAGGTTGTTGAGGCTGGTGGCGAGGTTGGGCTGGAAGGCGTCCGGGTTGCGCGCCGCGAGGCCCCGGCGGAGTGATACTGCTTCCTCGGTCGCCGTCAGCGCCTCCTTCCACTGGCCCAGCGCACTCAGCATGGTGCCCAGGTTGTGGAGGCTCATGGCGAGGTCGGGCTGGAAGGCGTCCGGGTTGCGCGTCGCGAGGCTCCGGTAGAGCGACACAGCTTCCTCGGTCGCCGTCAGCGCCGCTTGCCGCTGGCCCAGCGCACTCAGCATGGTGCCCAGGTTGTTGACGCTCATTGCGCGGTCGGCCTGGAAGGCGTCCGGGTTGCGTGCCACGAGGCCCCGGCGGAGTGACACAGCTTCCTCGGTCGCCGTCAGCGCCGCTTGCCGCTGGCCCAGCGCACTCAGCATGGTGCCCAGGTTGTTGAGGCTTGTGGCGAGGACGGGCTGGAAGGCGTCTGGGTTGCGTGCCGCGAGGACCCGGTAGAGAGACACGGCTTCCTCGACCGCCGTCAGCGCCTCCTGCCGCCGGCCCAGCGCGCTCAGCATGGAGCCCAGGTTGTTGAGGCTGATGGCTAGGGCGGGCTGGAAGGCGTCCGGGTTGCGTGCCGCGAGGCCCCGATGGAGTGACACGGCTTCCTCGGTCGCCGTCAGCGCCTCCCGCCGCCGGCCGAGCGCGCGCAGTCTGGTGCCCCAATTGCCAAGAAGCCCTGCTCGCTCAGCGCCTACCTTGTCGCTAGGCGGAGTTGGAAGGACCTGCAGACGCATACGGGCCGTCCATTCGGCAACCCGGTCAAGCGAGACCGTGGGGAAAGGAATACCCACTGCGTCAAGTCGGCGCGCTTGTTCGATGGTGCCCGCCACTTCAAGCCTGTCAGCCAGAACGTCACCCAGCACGGAGAAGGCGGTTCGCTGTCCAACAGCCAGCGCAGCCTCCAGTGTGAGAACTGCGCGCGCGTCGAGCAGTGAGCCCGCGAGGAATCGTTCAATCCACGGCCGCGTCAACGCAGGCGATACCGCGGATACACGCCCCAGCACCCTCAGTCCCGTTCCGACGACCTGCTCACGCTCGTTCGACGAAAAGACCCGGTCTATCCAATCAGAAGGCACGCGCTCGTCAGACGAAGGGCTGAAGGAAGCGACTCGCAGCACCATCGCTTCGCCGAGAAGGTCTGGTTCCAGAGGGGGCAGGAAGAGTGCGGGACTTTCAGCACTGCGCTGGTAGACCCAGTGGAGCAGTCGCAACAAGATCGCGTCGTTCTCGGTCGTAGGACGCCGTAGGAGCCTACCGATCACGAGCTCCGCCTCCTCCTTCTCCGGGAACCCCCCTCGGAGCGTGGCAGCGGCGACCACTTGGCGGGCCAGTGATCGCTGCACCGCGTGCCCAACGTGCGCCTGTCCAGCACGCACCTCCCAGAAGTGTTCTTCATGGTCGAGGATGACATCCATGAGCGTGTTCGGCTCGAACGCCAATCCTTCTACCGACGCGAGCGCGGCCATGTGTACGTAGAGCAAGCGATTGAAGCACTCGTCGCCGAGGAGCGTCTCCACGGGCCGCCGCACGTAGGTCTTGCTCAGCTTCTCGGCGAACCTCTTCGCCGCTTCGTGGAACACCAGGACACGGTCGGCCAGGGAATTCGAGAGCGACGGCAGCTGGCGCACCGGCATCGAGTCGAGCCAAGTCGCCAGCGATGAGTCCCGCTCGCGCAGTGACTTCCACCAGTCACCGTTGTTCCGTGCGAGCAGCAGTAGACGAATCGAGCGAAGCCCTTCCGCACCCTGCTGCGCGTACCGGTGCAGCCGTGAGAGCATCTCGTGCAGCCTCGGGTGGCTCTCCGCGTAGTCGATCACCACCAGTAACGGTTGTCCAAGTGACCAGAGCTGTTCGAGCCAGTCCTGGGCGGCATTTCTGGAGACGCTCTCCGGCAGAAAGCCAGCGGCCCACCCCAGCTCCCTGCGCCGACGTATCCACTCAATCGCTACGCGTGTCTTGCCCGCCCCACCCTCGGCATGAAGCAGTCGAACAGCGACAGAGGGACCCTCGTCGCACCACTGGTCGAGTTCCGCGAGGAGGGGCTCTCGCCCATGGAACGGTACGACCTCATGGTGCGCATTGAGGAGCGCCGACGGAGGCGCGCTCTCAGGGGGCTCACCGATGCTTCCCGTGCTCAGAAGGTCATCAACTCCGGGGACCACCTCCGGGTCGAGGTGCTCGCGGAGGAACGCCATCAGGCACTCGGCCGACGTCCGGGCCGCGTACTTCTTGAAGTGGTCATCACGCCCGGAGTTGGCGAAGTCCATCACGCTCTTCATCACCAACGCATCGAGCTTCCGGTGCGGCTGGGTATAGGCCATCGCTCCGATTGCGGCGGCCTCCATCTCCAGCCCCAGCGCCTTGCGCATGTACTCAGTCACTTCGCCCCAATAGGCCACATCCTCGATGACCTGGCTGCCGCTGCCCATGGGCTCAAGGTGGACGCGGAAGGGGAACAGCTCTCCCGTGGGAGAAAGGTCAGGGAGGCGCCCCTTGTGCCGGAACAGGAGCGCCTTGACCCGTTTGCGTCCTTCGTCGGTGAGCTCCCCGCTGTCGGACACGTGGGCGGACTTCACGAGCGCGTCGACGATCTTCTCCCAGTGAGGGCAGTACTGCTCGCACTCCGGAAGCGTCCACGGCTTCGAAACGCCTTCATGGAGCTTCAGCAGCGCCCAGTTCTCCTGCCACTCGTAGGGCACCGGACGGTTGTTCCACCACGCCTCGCCCTTCAACTGCTTGAGGAAGTCGAAGTGCTTGAGGTCTTCCTTCCAGTCGTAGCGCAGGTTGTAAGTCGTGAGGTCCTGCTGAGTGCCCTCGGGGCGCAGCTTGCCCGTGTCATGGAAGAACAGCCTGTCAGGCGCGATGACATCGCCCAGGTTCGTCTTCCCCGGGCGTCCCGCGCAGACGCCGCACATCGCCACGCACCTCGGGTGGTACTCCTCGACCAGCGGCAGTAACGCGGAGGTTGCTTCCACCGCGCCCATGCCGCCTGCCAGCGCCAGCGCGACACGCAGCGGGCGAGCCCCCTTCTTGCCGTGAAACGAGCGGAACGACACCCGGAGGCCGTTCGGGCGTCGCTCCTCCTCCCACTGGCTCCCCTCGACTGCACCCGCGCTCACCTGAAGCGCCGCCTCGTACTCCAGCGGGATCGCCGTCAGGATGACCACATCGACGCGGCGCGAGCGCCCCCCATGCGTTGACATGCCCGGCAGTGTACGGACCTCCATGAAGCCCCGACAATCACGTCAGGACCGCACTCGGCGTCCAGCTCGACGTGGACTGCCGTCTCCATCTGGAAACACCCGAACGCCCAATCGCCGCCGCACCGCGCTCGCGACCCAGCAGGTACGCACCTCGGCCCACCTCTTGCTCTGCCTCGTCGCTCCACAAGGACGGGAGCAGGGCGGGAGCGCGCATGGCGGAAGCGAGGACGGAGGAAGTCGCGGGCGAGCAGGTCGAGAGGGAGACAGTCACACGGCGGGGAATTGACCTCCAGGGTAGGATGCCGCACGCTCCTCCCATGAGGGTCAATTCGGGGAAACGCAGAGACAAATATCCCCGCGCTCCCTCCCAGGCGGAGTGGGACGCGATGTCGCCCGAGGAGCAGGCTCGGGTGTACGCCGCTATTCCGGGCGTGGTGACGGACGCGGAGATGTCTCCGCCGGAGGGAGACCGGCACTTCCTCCCCAAGGTGCGCGCGCTAGACACGCTCAAAGGCCACTTCGGCCGCGAGCGCCGCCGCGTCTACCTGGCGTGCGAGCTGCCCGTCTACTACCCCGACGAGCGCCGCTTCGCACCGGACCTCCTGGTCGTGTTGGATGCCGAGTCGCACGTGCGCGACAAGTGGATGGTGAGTGCCGAGGGCAAGGGCCTCGATGTCGTGTTCGAGGTCCACGTGGGTGGTCCCCGCAAGAAGGACGCGGTGAGCAACGTGGCGCGCTACGCCCGCCTGCGCATCCCCGAGTACTTCATCTACGACGGTGGCAGGCAGACGCTGTGGGGATACCGGCTGGCGAGCTCCAAAGCGGGGAAGTACGTCCCCATCAAGCCGGTGGACGGGAGGCTGCCCTCGAAGCGGCTTGGCTTGGAGATCCAGGCCGAGGGTGACCGGCTGCGTTTCTACGAGAACAACGTCCAGATTCCCGAGTCGGCGGAGCTCATCGACCAGCTGCACAAGCTGACGGAGGGGCTGCAACGGCGCGCGAAGAAGCGGGTGCGCAGCCTGAAGAAGGAAGCCCGGCTCCGCGAAGACGCGCAGCAGCGACTGGCGGAGGAGACCCGGCAGCGCCAGGAAGAGTCACGGCGCCGCGAAGTGGCAGAGCGGCAACTGAAGCAGCTCAAAGCCGAGGTGGCCCGGCTCAAGGCGCGGGAGTCCAGCCCCGCCCCCCGGAGGTGACGCCTCCGCCGCGCTACGGCTCCTTGAAGATGAACAGCCCGCGCACATCATCCACGGCGTAAACGTACCCATCCCCCGGCACGCGGATGCCGATGACACCCTCGTACAGGCCCGAGGACCTGTTCGAGTCCGTATCGCGGAAGGTGTTGAAGTGGGCCACCATCCGAGGCTGCGTGGGGTTGGACACGTCCAGCACGCGCACGCCCTCGTGGTACCAGGCGACGTACAGCCGCTCGTCCTTGAGGAGGATGTTGTGGATGGACGCGACGTCGCGCAGCTTGAACTCGCCAATCTTCACGATGTTCGCCGGGTCATCCACCTTCAGCACGCGCAGGTGGGCGCCCATCTGCTCTCCGCCCTCGAAGGCAATCGTCTGGCCCGCGATGGTGCCCACCGCGCTGTGGTGGGCGTAGTTGTTCTCGAACGTGTAGCCACCCAGACGCTGAATCCGGGTCGGGTCGCTGACGTCGGCCACCTGGTACCCGCCCTGCGCATGGCTGACATACAGCCGTCCTCCAAACGCGAAGGAGTCATGCGGATAGCCCTGAACCCCGAGCACATGTCTGCCCAGCAGCCGGGGCTCCAGGGGCGAGGAGACGTCGAAGATGAGCGTCTCCGCGTTGGGCGACGGTGACATGGCATAGAGCCGGTCCCCGTCCACCAGCACCGTGTGCACGTTGATGGCCGGGCCGCCCGGAAGGTTGCGCAGGAAGACGGGCGCGCCGGGATTCGAGATGTCGAAGACGACGACGCCCGTATCCGCGCTGGCGACATAGAGCGCATTCCCCTTCGCCCACACCCCGTTCCAGTAGTTGTCCCCCGCCATGCTGATGGACGTCTTGAAGATGGGGTGGGCCCGGTCGCTCACGTCGAACACGGAGAGCCCGCCGTCGGTACCGCGCAGGTTGACGGACACCACGTACGCGTGGTCCTTCGCGACGTAGAGGTCCACGGGGAAGCCCAGCTCCACCCGCGACTCGGAGACGGGCTTGAGCCCGCCCGAGGACTCACGCTCCGCGCGGCCCCACGTCATCCGCTCCGAGCGGAAGGTGCCGGACCAGAGGGGCCTGCCGCCGGAGCAGAAGGAGAAGCACCCCGTGAGTACCCACGGCGTGGGCGCCTCGCAGCCCGCGAGCGTATAGCGCGTGGAGTCCAGTCCGGACGTCCCAGGCTTGAGCCCCGTGACGACGAACGTCTGGCCATCCAGCTGCGGGTCGACGGCCGAATATCCCTGGACGCTCCAAGGCCTGCCGTTCGCATCGAACCGGAGACTCCCGCCTCCGCCAGCGCCGAGGGTGCTGAGCCCATCTTCACTGGGGAGCTCGTAGCGAAGCTTGGTGCGGTAGATGCCCTCGCGGTCCAGCGCGCCGAGCGTCGAGCGCTTGCACGAGGACAAATCGAAGGACTCCACGGAGGAGGTGCATGGGTCCGCACTGGCCACGGAGCAGCTCGCATAGGGGCCGGTGTCCATCCAATCCCCCCACTCCTCCATCGCCGTGTAGCGTCCGTCCCACGGCTTCGACGTGTCCTCGTCCGAAGAGCCACAGCCGGCCAGCGCCAGCACCCAGACCGCGGCAGCCGCACCCATCCCACGCAGAGTTCGCGACACGATATCCCCCCAACGGAGCGCGCCCCCCGGCCGTGGGCGCGCGAAGTCCCACCGGTATACCCGCGTCACCACGGGCGCCGCAAAGCGCCGCGGTGCCTCACGGCTCCTCGAGGATGAGCAGCCCTCGCGCGGTGTCCACCACGTACACGTATCCGTCCTCCGACACGTGCAGCCCGGTGGCGCCTTCCTCCAGCGCATCACCCCGGCCGTCGTCCGTCTCGCGGTACGTGTTGAACCAGGCCACCTCGCGCACGCGCGTGGGGATGGACACGTCCAGCACGCGCAGTCCTTCCTGGTGATACGTCACGTACAGCCGGCTGCCCCGCAGCTCCAGGTTGCGGGGGGACACGACGTGGCGCAGGCCGTACTCGCCAATCTTCTGGATGGCGGACGGCTCGCTGGCCTCCAGCACGCGCAGCCGCGCGCCCAGGCCCCGGCCCAGCTCGAAGGCGATGGCGCGGCCGGCGAAGGTGCCCACCGCGCTCGCGGCGCTGCTTCCATACGGGTACGTATACTTCCCGAGCAGCGCCAGGTGGTTCGGGTTGCTGATGTCCGCGACCTTGAAGCCATCCTGCTGCTGATTCAGATAGAGGCGTCCCTGATGGGTGACGGCCCCACGGCCCGCGGAGGGCCGGTCCTCATTCCGGGCCGACAGCGTGACGTTCTCCACCAGGCTCGGCTCGCGGGGCGTGGAGATGTCGAACACCAGCGTCTCGCGCTCGGGCGCCTCCACCGTGGCGTAGAGCCGTTCACCCTCCACGCTCACGCCGCTCACCTGGAAGCCCCCCTCCGGCACGGTGCGCACGAGGGCCGGCCGTGAAGGCTCGGTGATGTCCACCACCGCGATGCCGGCGTCCGTGGCGACGTAGAGCGTGTCCCCCATGAGCGTGGCGTTCTTCCAGTCCGCGTTCCCCTCCGGGCTCAACCGTCCCACGGCCACGGGCGCGCGCCGGTCGCTCACGTCGAAGACGGTGAGGCCTCCAGGGCGGCCCGGCCGGCTCTCCGAGATGACGAAGGCATGCTCTTGCGTGACGAGCACGTCCACGGGCATGCCCAGGTCGACGAAGGACTCGGCGAGGAGCTTCAGTCCACCTCCGGACTCGTCCTCGTCCTGGAAGCGGCTCATGCGCTCCGCGCGGAAGGTGGCGGACGCCTCCAGCTTGCCGTTCCTGCACACGGAGAAGCAGCCGGTGAGCACGCGCTCGTTCACCGCGTTGCAGCCCACGAAGGTGGAGAACGCGTCACCGTCGCGGCTGGAGAAGAAGAGCGTCCGCGAGTTCCACACGCCGGCCACGGGCGGAGCCCCCATGACGAGCTCCGGCGCTCCAGTCACTCCCAGCTTGAAGCCGGCGGGCGCGACCGGAAGGCGGGACTGCGGGGGGGCGCCCCCCGGCTCGTAGCGCAGCTCCGCCCGGAACACGCCCCGGCGCTCCAGGTCTTCCAGCGAGCGACGCTTGCACGCCGACAGGTCGAAGGACTCCAGCGAGCCACAGGGCACGGAGGCGTCTTCCAGCACCCGACAGGTGGAGAGGGCGCCGGAGTCCACCCAGTCTCCCCGCTCCTCCATCGGGACGTAGTTTCCATCCCAGGTCGGCTCCACGGAGGGGCTGCATCCGAGCACGGACGCGGCGCAGGCAAGCAGGACCGTCCACGCGGCGCGAGCAGGCAGCATCGACACATCCTCCGAGTGGCGCCCGCGCCGGCCCACGGGCCACCAGGACTCCCAGTGTAGGGGCGACGGTGCGCCGCCGGGAAGCCGGCTGTCTACGGCTCATCGAAGAGGAGCAGTCCGCGCGACGTATCCACCACGTAGATATGTCCATCACCGGGCACGCGCATGCCAATGGCCCCTTCGTACAGGCCATCCGCGCGCGCCGCGTCAGACTCGCGGAAGGTGTTGAAGTACGCCACCTCGCGGGGCTGCGTGGGGTCCGCCACGTCGAGCACGCGCACGCCCTCGTGGTAGTACGCGACGTACAGGCGCGTGCCCACGAGCACCATGTTGTGGATGGAGGTGAGGCCCCGCAGCTTGTACTCGCCCACCTTGGCGATGCCCGCGGGGTTGGTGACGTCCAGCACGCGCAGGTGCGCGCCGAGCGTCTCGCCGCCCTCGAACGCGACGGTGCGGCCATTGAACGTCCCCACCGCGTTGGCGTGGCTGTACGAGTACCCGTAGGTGTACTTGCCCAGCAGCGTCGGCGTCGTGCCCGTCACGTCCACGGCGAGGAAGCCGTTCTCGGTGTGGTTGATGTAGAGCCGGCCGCCATACGCGAAGGCGTCATGCGGATAGCCCAGCCCGTTGGGGTACGCGTAGCCCATGAGGAGCTGGGGCTCGAGCGGACGGGTGATGTCGAAGATGAGCGTCTCGCGAATCGAGGGCGCCATGGCGTACAGCCGGCTCCCCTCCACGAACACGGTGTGGACGTTGAGGGTGCCTGCGATGCCGGGCACGTTGGCCCTGCGCACGAAGGCGGGGTTGGCGGGGTCGGTGATGTCGTAGACGAGCACGCCCGCGGCGCCGCTGGCGATGTAGAGCGCGTCGTCCTTCGCCCAGACGCCATTCCAGTACGAGTCATTGGGCCGGTCGAGCGACACGCGCTGCACGGGGTTGCGCGCGTCGCGCACGTCGAAGACGGTGAGGCCGCCGGGCCGTCCCTGCCTGGGAGCGGAGACGACGTAGGCATGGCCCTTGGTGACGTACACGTCCACGGGGACGCCACGGTCCACGTGGGACTCGGAGATGCGCTGGAGGCCGGAGGACTCGGACTCGCCCTCGCGCCACGTCATGCGCTCGGCGCGGAAGGTGGCGCGGTAGCGCAGTTGGCCATTGCGGCACGTCGCCATGCAGCCGGTGAGCGTGCGCGGCCCTGTCGCCTTGCAGCCGGCGAAGGTGATGCGGTCCGTGGTGTTGCCGGTGACCGCCCGCTGGGACGAGACGATGAACGTCCCGGTGTCCACGCGGGACAAGGAGGCCGGCTGCCCCATGACGCTCAGGGGCTGCCCGGCTGCGTCGAGCTGGAAGCCGCCGTTGTCCGGGGCGACATTCACGCCGCCCGTGCTCATGGGGAACTCGTAGCGAATCTCCGCGCGGTAGATGGCGCCCTCGCGCTCCAGCCCCGCGAGCGAGGCGCCGTCACAGCGCGACAGGTCGAAGGAGGACTCGGTGCCACACGAGGCGGTGGTGCTGGAGAGCACGGAGCACTCGGCCAGGGGGCCGGGGTCCACCCACTCGCCTTTTTCCTCCAGCGGAGTCCAGGGGCCGTCGTAGGGGACGGAGACCGGCTCGCCCAGCGGCGGCAGCGGCGTGTCCCCCGTATACGTCGAGCAGGCGGACAGCGACGTGGCACAGGCGAGCACGAGCAGCAGTCGCGCGGCACGGACAGACATGGATGGGGTCCTCTTCTGCCCGCGCCGGCCCACGGGCCACCAGGGCTGCCAGTGTAGGGGCGACGGTGCGCCGCCGGGAAGCCCGGCGGTCTACGGCTCGTCGAAGAGGAGCAGTCCGCGTGCCGTATCCACCACGTAGATGTGTCCATCACCGGGCACGCGCATGCCAATGGCCCCTTCGTACATGCCATTCGCGCGGCCCGGGTCAGACTCGCGGAAGGTGTTGAAGTACGCCACCTCGCGGGGGTGCGCGGGGTCCGCTACGTCGAGCACGCGCACGCCCTCGTGGTAGTACGCGACGTACAGGCGCGTGCCCACGAGCACCATGTTGTGGATGGAGGTGAGGCCGCGCAGCTTGTACTCGCCCACCTTGACGATGCTCGCGGGGTTGGTGACGTCCAGCACGCGCAGGTGCGCGCCGAGCGTCTCGCCGCCCTCGAACGCGACGGTGCGGCCATTGAAGGTCCCCACCGCGTTGGAGTGGCTGTACGAATTCCCGTAGGTGTACTTGCCCAGCAGCGTCGGCGTCGTGCCCGTGACGTCCACGGCGAGGAAGCCGTCCTCGGTGTGGTTGATGTAGAGCCGGCCACCGTACGCGAAGGCGTCATGCGGGTAGCCCGTCCCGCCGGGGTAGGCGTAGCGCATGAGGAGCTGGGGCTCGAGCGGACGGGTGATGTCGAAGACGAGCGTCTCGCGAGCCGTGGGCGCCATGGCGTACAGCCGGCTCCCCTCCACGAACACGGTGTGCACGTTGAGCGTGCCGTTGATGCCGGGCACGTTGGCCCTGCGCACGAAGGCGGGCCGGGCCGGGTTGGTGATGTCGTAGACGAGCACCCCCGCGACCTTGCTGGCGATGTAGAGCGCGTCGTCCTTCGCCCAGACGCCATTCCAGGAGTTGTCATTGGGCCGGTTCAGCGCCGTGCGCTTCACGGGCTTGCGCGGGTCACTCACGTCGAAGACGGTGAGGCCGCCGTTCCAGTCCTCGGTGGGATGGGAGACGACGTAGGCATGGCCCCTGGTGACGTACACGTCCACGGGGAGGCCCAAGTCCACGGAGGTCTCGGAGACGCGCTGGAGGCCGGAGGACTCGGACTCGCCCTCGCGCCACGTCATGCGCTCGGCGCGGAAGGTGCCGCGGTAGCGCAGTTGGCCACTGCTGCACATGGACACGCAGCCGGTGAGCGTGCGCGGCCCCGTCGCCTTGCAGCCGGCGAAGGTGAAGCGGCCCAGGCCTTTGGAGGAGCGCACCAGCCCGGACGAGACGAAGAACGTCCCGGTGTCCTCGCGGGACGCGGAGGTCGGCAGAGACCCCATGACGCTCAGGAGCTGCCCGTCGGCGTCGAACTGGAAGCCGCCGTTGTCCGGAGTGCCATCCACGCCGTCCGCGCTGTTGGAGACCTGGTAGCGAATCTCCGCGCGGTAGATGGCGCCCTCGCGCTCCAGCCCCGCGAGCGAGGCGCTGTCACAGTGCGACAGGTCGAAGGAGGACTCGGAGCCGCACACGGTGGTGTTGCTGGAGAGCACGGAGCACTCGGCCAGGGGGCCGGGGTCCACCCACTCGCCGTTCTCCTGCAGCGGCGTCCAGGGGCCGTCATAGAGGATGGTGTCCGGGTCGGGTTGTAGCGGCGGCGCATCCCCCGTCTCCGTCGAGCAGGCGGACAGCGACGTGGCACAGGCGAGCGCGAGCAGCAGGCGCGCGGCACGGACAGACATGGGTGGGTCCTCTTTCTTCTGCGTGTGTTGGGAAGCGACGCCGCCGCGCGTCTACGGCTCGTTGAAGATGAGCAGGCCGCGCGAGGAGTCCACGAGGTACACGGCCCCGTCACCAGGCACGCGGATGCCGAAGGCGCCCTGGGTGAGGTTGTCCGTCCGTCCGGGGTCACTCTCCCGGAAGGTGTTGTAGTGGGCTACCTGCCGCGGCCGCGTGGGGTTGGACACGTCGAGCACGCGCAGCCCTTCCTGGTACCAGGCGACGTACAGCCGCGTGCCCCGGAGGATGAAGTTGTGGATGGAGGTGACGGGCCGGAGGCGGAACTCGCCCATCTTCACGATGTGCGCGGGGTCGGTGACGTCGAGCACGCGCAGGTGTGCGCCGCTCGCCTCTCCGCCTTCAAAGGCAATCGTGCGGCCGGCGAAGGTGCCCACCTCGCTGTGGTGCGCGTAGGCGCCGTCGCCGTGGACGAACTGGCCCAGGTGCCGCACGTTCTCCAGGTCGGTGATGTCCATGACGGACAGGCCGCCAAACCCGTTGCTGACGTAGAGGCGGCCCTCGTACGCGAAGGCATCATGCGGGCCCGCGGACGAGAACTCCTCCGGCAAGGAGATGCTCTGGCGCAGCACGGGGCTGAGCGGGCTGGAGACGTCGAACACCAGCGTCGAGCTGTCCAGCGACATGGCATAGAGCCGGTTGCCGTCGACAAGCACGGTGTGCACGCCCTCGGGGCCCGCGGCGAAGCTGCGCACGAACTCCGGCGCTCCGGGGTCCGTGATGTCGTAGACGAGGACGCCCGAGTTCAGGCTCGCGATGTAGAGGGCATCCCCCTTGGCCCAGACGCCGTTCCAGTAGCTGTCGCCGGGCAGGCTGATGGACGCCTTGAAGATGGGGTGTCGCGGGTCGCTCACGTCGAAGACGGTGAGCCCACCGTCGACGCCGGCCTCGTTGAACGAGACGACATACGCGTGGTGCTTCGCGACGTAGACGTCCGCGGGCAGGCCCAGGGCGACGAAGGACTCGGAGAGCAGCTCGAGTCCGCCGGAAGACTCCGGCTCGCCCGGATGCACCGCGACGTTGTGGGCCTCGAAGGTGCCCGTCCCCGCGAACAGTCCGTCGACGCAGCGGCTGAAGCAGCCGGTGATGATTCCGGGCAACGGCACCTGGCAGCCCGCGAGCGCCGTCACGATGCCGGTGTAGGGATTCCTTCCGACGACGAAGAACGTCCCGCCGTCCGTCTGCCGCTGGAGGAGGGGCGCGCTGCTCATCATGTCCGGGCCGCCATCGGAGCGGAGCACGAAGCGGGCGGAGGCGGGGCTGATGCGGGTGCCGCCGTCGGCCAGGCGCCGCTCCGTGCGCAGGTCGGTCATGTAGATGCCGTGCGGCTCGACAGCGGCGAGCGCGTCCGGCGAGCATTGCGACAAGTCATAGCGGGACAGGTCATCGCAGGCGACGGTGTCCGGGGCTCCCACGGAGTTGAAGGCACACGGCGCATACGAGCCGCGGTCCACCCAGTTCCCCGTCTCCGCGAGCACGGTGTAGCCGCCATCCCAGGGTTCCGGTCCCGCGTCGGAAGTGCCGGAGTCCTCCGGGCCCGCGTCGCCGGAGCCCGCGTCGTCGGGAGTGCCGGAGTCGGAGCCCGCGTCCTCGGAGCCCGCGTCGTCGGAGCCCGCGTCGTCTGGAGTCCCGGAGTCGGACGTCCCCGCGTCCTTCACGGGGTCCGGGTCGGGCGGGTCGTCGGTGCAGCCTGAGAGCGCGAACAGGCAGAGGACGCCGGTGCACAGCAGCGCCCACGGCGAGCGTGGAAGGGACGTCATGGACGTGGGCCTCGCGAATGGGGCGTCCCGTCCGAGTCGCGGGCCGCCTGTCCGGAAACGTCTCCGCGAGCTCGGCATAGCGGTGCGCCGATGGAAATATTTGCGCCGTGAGCAGGAACTCCACCGTGAGCACGGCCGAGCGCGTTCCCGGCCCGGGATGGTCCTGTCATTGCACGGGCGCACCGGCCCCGCGGAAGCATGCGGGCCGGGGTGGAAAGCGCCCCGGCCCGGGGCAGGCGTGACTACGGCTGGTTGAAGATCATCAACCCACGCGACGTGTCCACGACGTACACGTACCCATCCCCCGGCACGCGGATGCCCATGGCGCCCTCGTAGTTGTCGTCGCTGCGCTCCGGGTCCGTCTCGCGGAAGGTGTTGAAGTGCGCCACCTCACGCGGCTTCGTGGGGTTGGACACGTCCAGCACGCGCACGCCCTCGTGATACCAGGCGATGTAGAGGCGCGAGCCCACCAGCAGCATGTTGTGGATGGAGGAGACGGGGCGCTTCTTGTACTCGCCAATCTTCACGATGTGCGCGGGGTCGGTGACGTCGAGGATGCGCAGATGGGTGCTCGGGCCCTCGCTGCCCTCGAAGGCGATGGTGCGCCCGGCGAAGGTGCCCACCGCGCTGTGGTGGCTGAAGCTGTAGGTGTAGGCGTAGATGCCCAGCAGCTTCACGTCGTCGAGGTTGCTGGCGTCGACGACGTAGTACCCGCCGCTCGAGTGGCTGACGTAGAGGCGGCCGCCGTACGTGAAGGCGTCATGCGGCCCGTCATAGGACGCGACGAGTGGAAGCTGGATGCGCTGGAGCAGGACGGGGTTGAGCGGGTTGGAGATGTCGAAGACGAACGTGGCGCTCTCGGGCGAGGGGGCCATGCCATAGAGCCGGTCTCCGTCCACCAGCACGGTATGGATGTTGAGGTGCCCGGCGCCGGCCGGCAGGCTGCGCAGGAAGACCGGGTCGGCGGGGTTGGAGATGTCGAAGACGAGGACCCCGGTGGCCTCGCTGGCCACATAGAGGGCATCTCCCCTGGCCCAGACGCCGTTCCAGTAGGTGTCCGCGGGCAGGTTCATCACCTTCTTGAGGACGGGACGCGCCCGGTCCTTCACGTCGAAGACGGTGAGGCCTCCGTCCCTGCTCCCCCGGCTTCTGTACTTGATGGAGACGACATACGCGTGCTCCTTGGCGACGTAGATGTCCACGGGCAGGCCCTGCTCCACGCGGGACTCGGAGACGAGGTCGAGGCCTCCAGAAGACTCGGCCTCACCGTCGGGGAACGTCATGCGGTACGCCTCGAAGGTGGCGCGAGTGCGGACGCGGCCGTTGACGCAGCGGGCGTAGCAGCCGGTGAAGCGGTCCGGCGCGGTGACCTGGCAGCCGACGAGGAGGCGGCGGTTGGTGCCGCCGTCCGCCAGCAGGACCTCCGAGTAGAGGCGGAGGTTCTCCGCGTCCTTCACCTTCGAGGTGATGGGCGTATCGAGGAGGGTGTCGGGTCCACCGTCCGAGCGCAGGGCGAAGGCGGTGTAGTTGGGGCTGCCCTCGACGCCGCCGTCATCGAGGGGAAGCTCCTCGCGCAACAGGACCTGGTACCTGGCGTCGTCCGGCAGGGCGCCGAGCGAAGCGCGGTTGCACGTGGACAGGTCGAACTGGGAGGGCTCGGGGCAGACCTCGGGCTCGGCGCCGACGGCGGGCAGGAAGGCGCACGGTGCGAGCACGCCCGGGTCCTCGGTGTAGTCACCGCGCTCCTCGAGCACGGTGTAGCCGCCATCCCACGGCTCGGCGCCGGCATCGGTCCCCGCGTCGGGCGCGGGCTGGGGGTCGTCATCACAACCGGAAAGTGCGATGGAGCAGACGAGCGCCAGCGCCCGGGAGAGGCGAGTCGGGAGCATCATGAGGTGGGTCCAGAAGGAAGGCGCCCGTTGCCAGTGGGAGCGGGTGAACTGACCAGCGTAAGGCGTGGACTGCGGCGCCTGGAAAGGATGGTTGACGGGTGATGCCCATCACGCGGTTGGAAATCGCCGGCTACCGCTCGGTGCGAAGGCTGTCATTGGAGCTGGGTCCGGTGAATGTGATTGTCGGGCCCAACGGCAGCGGCAAGACGAACCTGTACCGAGCGCTGTATCTCTTGGTGGCGGCGGCGGAGGGACGGCTGGCGCGCACGCTGGCGGAGGAGGGCGGCACGCCGAGCGTGCTGTGGGCGGGTCCTCGCGAGGGGAAGAAGCCCGTGCGGATGACGGTGGGCGTGGAGCTGGGGGACGTGGCGTACGAGTTGAGCTGCGGCATCGTCCCGCCGGTGCCGGGCGAGGCGGGACACTTCGCGCTGGACCCGGAGGTGAAGGAGGAACACCTGTGGGCCTTCTCGGGAGGGCGCAAGGTGGTGCTGATGGAGCGCAAGGACCGCACGGCCTTCCTGCGGGATGCGGAGGGGACGCGGGTGACGTTCCCCACGCAGCTCTGGAGCGCGGAGTCGGTGATGGACCAGCTCGCCGAGCCGCACCGCTTCCCACGCCTCGCGGAGGTGCAGCGCACGCTGCGAGCGTGGCGCTTCTACCACCAGTTCCGCACGGACCCGGACGCGCCCATGCGGCACCCGCAGGTGGGCGTGCGCACGCCGGTGCTGTCACATGACGGCAGGGACCTCGCCGCGGCGCTGATGACCATCCTGGAGATTGGGGACTACCGCGCGCTGGAGCAGGGACTGGAGGATGCGTTTCCGGGCTCGCGGCTGGAGGTGCGCTCACCGGAGGGGCGCTTCAGCCTGTACCTGCACATGCCGGGGCTGATGCGTCCGATGGGCGCGGCGGAGCTGTCGGACGGGACGCTGCGCTACCTGTGCCTCTTGGCGGCGCTGTTGAGCCCGAGGCCGCCGCCCTTCCTGGCGCTGAACGAGCCGGAGACGAGCCTGCACCCGGACCTGCTGGAGCCGCTGGGCCGGCTCATCACGCGCGCGGCGAAGCACAGTCAGATATGGGTGACGACACACGCGGAGCCCCTGGCGAGGGTGGTAGCGGAGCGCTCACATTGCGCGCCGGTGCACCTGGTGAAGCCCGGAGGCGCCACGGAGGTGGCGGAGCAGTCGATGGGTGAGGAGGACTGAGTGAGGGAGTGGGTGGAGCATGCATGGGCTGGGCGTGAGCGCGCGAGGAGCGCAGGCGCGGTGGAACGCAGCCTGCGTGCCGCTACCGTGACTGGCGGGCCCTTCGTCCTCACAAAGGGCATGTTGGCCGGGGCGCTCCGCCTCGCGTCCGCCCCGCCCGGCAGCCAGCAGGCGCGGAAGGAACGTTCATTCCGCCTCGCGTCCGCCCCGCCCGGCCGCCGGCAGGAGCGGAAGGAACGTTCATTCCGCGAGCCCTCCGCCCGGAGGGAGGTGGTCGCATGACTCCCGGCATCTATCGCGTCCACAAGCCGGTGGGCCCCACGAGCTTCTCGGTGGTGCAGTCGTTCCTGGAGGAGACGCGGGCGAAGCCGGGCAAGCGCGTGCCGGTGTGCCATGGCGGGACGCTGGACCCGTTCGCGGAAGGGCTGTTGCTTGTGCTGGTGGGCGGGGCCACGCGGCTGTTCGAGCTGCTCCACGCCGTGCCCAAGACGTACGAGGCCGACGTGGTGTGGGGCACGGAGACGGACACCGGAGACCTGCACGGAAAGCCGGTGCATCAAGGTGGCACGTCCACGCTGACGCCCGAGCTGCTGGACGCAACGCTCGCGCGCTTCGTGGGCTGGCAGGAGCAGGTGCCACCGGCGACGAGCGCGAAGAAGGTGGGAGGAGAGCCCGCCTACCGAAAGGCCCACCGGGGCGAGGTGGTGGAGCTGCCACCGTCCCGCGTGTACCTGCACCAGGCGCGCTGGCTCTCCCACGCACTGCCGCATTCGAGCCGGCTGCTGCTGACCTGCCGAGGCGGCTACTACGTGCGCTCCCTCGCAAGGGACATGGGCCAGGTGCTCGGCTGTGGCGCGCACCTGTCGGCCCTGAAGCGCACCGCGATAGGCCCATGGGAAGACCCACCGCCAGGGCAGCGAGTCGGCATGCACGGACGCGAGCTTCTTCCCTGGAGCCGCGCACGCCTGCTGACGGACCACGAGGTCGGCGAGCTGCGCCGCGAGCGAGGCATCCCCATGGAAGCCACCCAGCCCCCGGACTGGAGGCTGCCGCCAGGCTTCCCCGACCCGGAGGCGCCGGTGCGAGGCTTCCATCAAGGCCGGCTCACCTTCCTCCTCCGCGAGCGAGACGGCGCGCTCTGGAGTGAGATGGAGCTTCGCGGAGGGCTGTGATGTCCCTGGACCTCGACATCCAGGAGCATGGCTTCAAGCACGTCCCGGACACTGGCGCGGATCCGGTGACTCCCGTCACCACCCCCCGACTCCGGGGTGATGACAGGTGTCACCGGTGGTGACTGTTGTCACCACCCCCTCGCGGCCTCCGGGACACACCCCCGCGCGTCCAACCCCCTGAAAAGACGATGAAGTAAAGGTGAGGCCACGGGGGCAGGTGTGTGGCACGCTGCGCGCAATGGGGATGGTCACCACGCTCCAACACGGAGATCCAAATGACCACCCGAATCCCCACGAACCTCGTTGTCCCGGCCGTCCGCGGCTCTGTCACCAGCACCACGCAGGCGCTCACGAAGCCCACCACGGAGCCGGTGAAGACGGCCCTCCCGGAGCCCCGCCAGGGCATCGTCGCCGGCGGCTGCTTCCCGCCCGACCACGGCCACTTCCCGCAGCTGCCGCACCACCCGCACCCGCTGCCGCACTTCCCGGGCGGCCACCTGCCGCACCACCCGCACCCGCTCCCGCACCACCCGTCGCCGTTCCCCTTCCCGCAGCCCTCGCCGTTCCCGCACCACCCCGGGCCGTTCCCCTTCCCGCCGCCGTCGCCGTTCCCCGGTGGCCACTGCGGCACGCCGGTGCCGACGAAGCCGACCGGCTGCTGGCAGCCGCTGGACCTGGGCGCGCTGGCGGAGCTGAACAAGCTGGACCAGACGAAGGGCCCCGTCAGCGCCGAGGAGATGGCGGACGCCATCAAGAACGGCACGGCGGACCTGGACGGCCAGGCGGCCTCGGGTGAGTACCGCGCCTTCTCCGAGTGGGCGCAGAAGAACTCCGACCGCCTCACGCCCGAGGCGAAGCAGGTGATGGACATCTACTCCAAGTACGCGGCCCAGTCGCAGGCGCGCGGCGAGACGGGCATCTCCCAGGCGGACAACGCGAAGATGCTCGCGGAGATGGCCAAGGTCGGTGACCAGGGTGCGAAGCGCGCGCTGGCGAAGCTGGACAAGCTGCCCGCGCCCATCTCCGGCCGCGACATGGCCCGCGCCATCGAGAGCGGCGCGAAGGACAAGGACGGCAACACCAAGGCCGAGCTCGACGCCTTCCGCGACTGGGCGAAGAAGAACAGCGCGAAGCTGTCTCCCGAGGCGAAGGACGTGCTGAACGTCTTCGGGCAGCACGCGGCGAAGTCGCTGGCGACCGGCAACAAGGACATCTCCCGCGCCGAGTGGGCCGAGATGAAGAAGGAGTTCCGCGAGGTGGGCGGTGACGCCAGCGCGCGCAAGGCCCTGGCGAAGCTGGACAAGGAGCACGGCTCCATCTCCGGCGAGGACATGCTGGACGCCATCAAGGAGGGCGTGTCCGACACGGATGGCCACTCCACCACGTCCGAGCTGCGCGAGTTCCAGAACTGGGCCAGCAAGAACAAGGACCGCCTCACGCCCGAGGCGAAGCAGGTGCTCGCCACCTACGAGAAGTACGCCAAGAGCGCGGGCGCGGCGGGTCTGTCGCAGGGCCAGTTCGACAAGATGGTGAAGGACGCGGGCCAGTTCAAGACGTTCCGCGACGACTCCATGCGCAACGCCCTGGAGAAGCTGGACGTGAAGAACGGCCGCATCTCCGGGAAGGACCTGACGGCGGCCATCAAGGAGGGCGTGGCCGACCACGACGGCCAGGCGGCGGGTGTGGAGTTCGCGGACCTGCAGAAGTGGGTGCGCGACAACTACAGCCGGCTCGGGCCGGACGCGCGCAAGGTGCTCGACATCTACGAGAAGTACGCCACGAAGGCGATGGCCTCGGGCAGCACGGGCATCGCGAACTCGGACTTCCAGCGGATGCTGCGCGAGATGAGCCGCGTGGGTGAGCCGGTGCACCGCCCCACGCACATCGTGGCCTGAGTTTCCTGGCGGACTCACGTCGCGGGAACCCGGCGGGGGCCGGGATGCGGGGGGCCGCAAGTCCCGCGGCGTGAGCGAGTCAGGAGTTGTGATTGGGGGGATTCGAGAGGTGCCCGGGCTGTCGGGGGGCGGGACACCTTGTTGCTTCAGCATCATGAAATGCGAGGGCCCCGGACCGTTGGGGGACGGTCCGGGGCCCTTCTTTCATCAGCGCCTGTCCGCGGAGCGCGGGCCTACGAGCGGGCCTTCACCTTGGCGATGGTGTCCTTGGACACCTGCACCACGTTGTCCACGGTGAAGCCGAACTTCTGCTGCAGGTCCTTGATGGGGGCGGACGCGCCGAAGCTGCGCATGGCGATGACGTTGCCGGCGTGGCCCACCCAGCGCTCCCAGCCGAAGGCGGCGGCCTTCTCCACCGCGACGCGGGCCTTCACGCTCGGAGGCAGCACGCTGTCCTGGTACTCCTGGGGCTGCTGCTCGAACAGCTCCCACGAGGGCAGGCTCACCACGCGGGCCTTGATGCCCTGGGCCTTGAGCTTCTCGTAGGCGTCCACGCACAGCGACACCTCGCTGCCGGTGCCGATGAGGATGACCTCCGGCTTGCCGCCCTCCGCATCCACCAGCACGTAGCCGCCGCGCTTCACGCCGGACGCCGCGCCGAACTTCGAGCGGTCGAACGTGGGCACCGGCTGCCGCGTGAGCACGAGCACCACCGGGTGCTTGCGCTGCTCGCCAATCACGCGCCACGCCTCCACCACCTCGTTCGCGTCACCGGGGCGCATCACGATGATGCCCGGAATCGCGCGCAAGCTGGCGAGCTGCTCCACCGGCTGGTGCGTGGGCCCGTCCTCGCCCAGGCCAATGGAGTCGTGCGTGAAGATGTGCAGCGCGGGCAGCTCCATCAGCGCGGACAGGCGGATGGCGGGGCGCTGGTAGTCACTGAAGATGAGGAACGTGGCGCCGTAGCCGCGCAGCTTGCTCAGGCACAGGCCGTTGACGATGGAGCCCATCGCGTGCTCGCGCACGCCGAAGTGGATGTTGCGGCCGGAGTACTCCCCGGGCTTCATCGACTCGGAGCCGGTGATGTACGTCTTCGTGGAAGGATTCAGGTCCGCCGAGCCGCCCACCATCCACGGGTAGTGCTTCGCGACGGCGTTGAGCACCTTGCCGCTGGACTCGCGGGTGGCCATGCCCTTGGCGTCGGCGGGGAACGTCGGCAGCTCCGAGTCCCAGCCCTGGGGCGGGTCGCGGCGCTGCATGCGCTCCAGCTGGTCCGCCAGGTCGGGGAACTGCTTGCGGTACTCCTCGAAGCGCTGCATCCACTCGGTGCGCAGCTGCTTGCCGCGGTTGCCCATGCGCTCCTGGAAGCGCTCGCGCACGCCGTCGGGGACGAGGAACTTCGCGTCTTCGGGCCAGCCGTAGTTGCGCTTGGCGCCCTTGATTTCCTCCTCGCCCAGCGGCTCGCCGTGGGCCTTCGCGGAGCCCTGGAGCTTGGGTGCGCCGAAGGCAATCTGCGTCGTCACGATGATGAGCGTCGGCTTGCCACGCAGCGTCTTGAAGGTGCGCAGGGCCTCGCCCATGACGGTGAGGTCGTTGGCGTCGGGCACGCGGATGACGCGCCAGCCGTAGCCCTCGAAGCGGCGGCCCACGTCCTCGGTGAAGGCGAGGTCGGTGCTGCCGTCGATGGAGATGTGGTTGGAGTCGTAGATCCAGCAGAGGTTGGGCAGCTGGAGGTGGCCGGCGACGGAGGCGGCCTCGGAGGCGACGCCCTCCATCAAGTCTCCGTCACCGCAGATGGCGTAGACGTCGTAGCTGAACATCTCGAAGCCGGGGCGGTTGAAGTGCCCGGAGAGCCACCGGCTGGCGATGGCCATGCCCACGCTGTTGGAGACGCCCTGGCCCAGGGGGCCGGTGGTGGTCTCCACGCCGCTGGTCCACCGGTACTCGGGGTGGCCGGGGGTGGCGGAGTCGAGCTGGCGGAACTTCTTGATGTCGTCGAGCGAGACGGTGGGCGCGTCCTCGACGGTGTATTCCCGGGTGACGCGCTTCACCCCGGAGAGGTGGAGCAGCGCGTACAGCAGCATGGAGGCGTGGCCGTTGGAGAGGATGAACCTGTCGCGGTCCGGCCAGATGGGGTGGGACGGGTCATAGCGCAGCTCCTGCTGCCAGAGCTGATACGCCACGGGGGCCAGGGACATGGGAGCCCCCGGGTGGCCCGAGTGGGCCTGCTGCACCGCATCCATGGCCAGGGTGCGGATGGTGTTGATGGCCAGCACGTCCTGCTTGTCGGTCGTCATGGGTGTCCTCGCGTTCCCGCTCGCGTGCGGCGCACCATGCCGTAACCGACGCCAGAACGCCGCACGAAACGCGAGCCCGCCCACCCGGCCGTCCGGCAGTCCACGGGGCACGGGGAATTCCTGCCCCGTGGGGCAGGGGAATGCACCCCGCCGCTCTACCTCCGTGCCGCCACGCCCTTCACGGTGCGCCCGCGCGTCAGGTGCGTGACGGCCTCGCCCAGGCCCTCCACGGTGAGGGGGAACATGGGGAAGACGCGGGCCAGGACGGAAATCGTGCCCGAGCGCCACGTGCCCATCGGCTCGGGGTTGAGCCACACGTTGCGCTCGAAGTGCTGCGCGAGCTGCATCATCCACGTCAGGCCTTCCAGCCCGTCCGCCTTGTAATGCCCGTCCGCGTCGGTGCGGATGGACAGCTCGTACGGGGCCATGGAGGCGTCGCCCACCATGACCAGCTTGTGGTGCCGGCCCACCTGCGCGGTCAGCTCCGGCACCGTCATGCCGCCGGTGAGCTGGGGCGTGGCGTAGAGCTTTCCGTAGACGCAGTTGTGGAAGTAATAGATGCGCAGTTCCTTGAAGTGCGTCGCGTGGCTCGCCGCGCTGAACAGCCGGCTCATCACCGCGGCGTACGGGTCCATGGAGCCGCCCACGTCCATGGCCAGCACCACGCGCGTGTTGGGCCGGCGCGGCGGGCGCACCACCACCTCCAGCTCGCCCGCGTTCTTCGCGGTGGCGGCGATGGACTCGTCCACGTCCAGCTCGTCCGGAGCGCCGTCGCGAGCAAAGGCCCGCAGCTTGCGCAGCGCCACCGCGAGCTGCCGCGTGTCCAGCACCAGGTCATCGCGATAGCCCGCGTACTTCCGCGCGCCCGCCTGCATCAGCGCCGCGCCCTGCCGGCCACCCTTGCCGCCCACGCGGATGCCCTCGCGAGCGAAGCCGCCATTGCCGAAGGGAGACGTGCCCCCGGTGCCAATCCACCGGTTGCCGCCGTCATGGCGCTCCTGCTGCTCGCGCAGGCGCTCCTCGAACATCCGGCGAATCTCCTCCGGGTCCAGTTGCTCCAGCAGCGCCAGCTCCTCGGGGCTCAAGTCCTGCCGCTCGCGAGCCTCCTCCAGCCAGGACAAGAGCTCCTGCGTCAGCTCCAGGCCCGCCGTTTCCACGCCCTTGAAGTGCGCGAGGAACGCCTGGTCGAACGTGTCGAGCTGCGTCTCCGAGTGCACCAGGAGCGCGCGCGCCACATGGTAGAAGCCGTCCAGGCTGCTGTCGTGCAGGCCCGCCTGGAGCGCCCCCGCGAGCGCGAGTGCCTCCTGCGCGCCGACCTTCACGCCGCGCCTGCGCAGCTCGTAGAAGAATGGCAGGAACATGGCGCCTCCCTCTCTCAGGCCCGGGGACGGCGGCCGCGCCCGAAGGCCTCCGCCACGGAGACCAGGTCCTGCTCCTTCTTCAGCAGGGCGCCCAGGAAGGGCAGGTTCTCATCCAGCTTCAGGTCGGTGACGCCCTGGGACTTGAGCACCGCAATCCAGTCGATGAGCTCGCTGGTGGAGGGCCGCTTGCGCAGGCGGGTGAAGGCGCGCAGCTCGTAGAAGACCTTCAGCGCCTGCTCGGTGAGCGTGGCCTCCAGCCCGGGGTGGTGCACGGCGACGATGCGGCGCATGAGCTCCGCGTCAGGGAAGTCGATGAAGTGGAAGACGCAGCGGCGCAGGAAGGCGTCCGGCAGCTCCTTCTCGTTGTTGGACGTAATCACCACCACGGGGCGGTGCTTCGCGGCCACCTCGTCGCCCGTTTCGGTGACGCGGAAGCGCATCCGGTCCAGCTCGTGGAGCAAATCGTTGGGGAACTCGAGGTCCGCCTTGTCGACCTCGTCGATGAGGAGGACGACGCGCTCGGGGGCGGAGAACGCCTCGCCCAGCGGGCCCATCTTGATGTAGCGGCGGATGTCTCGCACGTCGCCGTCGCCGAAGCGCGAGTCATACAGGCGCTGCACGGTGTCGTAGACGTAGAGGCCGTCCTGCGCGCGGGTGGTGCTCTTCACGTGCCAGGTGAGCAGCCGCTGGCCCAGGGACTGGGCAATGGCCTCGGCCAGCAGCGTCTTGCCCGTCCCGGGCTCCCCCTTCACGAGCAGCGGTCGCTGGAGCGTCAACGCGCAGTTGACGGCAGCCTGGAGGCCCTCGTTGGTCAGGTAGGAATCGGTGCCTCGGAAGCGGACGGGGTTGGGAACCGGAGTCATGTCCCGCCTCCTTTAACATCCACGCCGCCGCCGCGGGGGGCCGCCTGCCGCCCGGCCCGGGCACCGGGCTCCCGAGGGCCTTCTCCGAGCCTCGCCAGGGGGCGTCCTGCCCTCTCGGGCACGTCAGACCGAACCCGTAGGCTCGTACGTAAGAAGGAAGCGGCCTGATGGCGTTTTCCAAGGAAACCCATCAGGCGCGTTCTGGAGTCGGGCAGGTTCTTTCCTGGGAGGCGGTCGTGGGTCACCCGTTCGTTCCGACACTGTTGCTCGTGTGGGCACTCTCCATGGCGCTGCGCGCCTGTGGCGTGACGGCCGCGACCCTGCCGCCCGAGCGTCCGGCGGCGCACCCCGCGGACTCGATGACGGAGACCCGGCCCGTGGCTCCGAAGGCCCCCAGCGTTCGGGGCTGAGGGCGTTGCTCCTGTCACAGCCCGACCGGGCGGGATGTGTATGGCTTCGCCCGCTGGTCAACCGTTGACGTGAGGTCTGCAATGGATTTCACGCCCGAGACATGGGTCGGCGTGTATCCTGTGGGCAATGGACCTTGCGAAAGCCCTTGGGGAACTCTTCCGGCTCGAGCTTCAGGCGAAGCTCGCCCCGTTGCAGACAGCGGTGCGGCGCATGGAGGACGGCCTGGAGGCCCTGGAACTGCTGCGCTCGGCGACGTTCCGCCTGGCGCCGCTGACCAGTCGCCTTGGCGCGATGGCGGGAGTGCGGACGCCGTCGGCGGTGCCGGAGCTCGCGGCGATTCGGGTCGCGGCGAAGGCGAAGGCGAAGAAGGGCGCGGCGAAGCGCGGCCGGCCGCCGGGCTCCGGAGCCGCGGGCCGGGCCGCCCTGGCGAAGGCGCCGGCGGCGGTGAAGCGCGCGCGAGTGGAAGAGGGCACGCGGGCCTGCGCCGTCATGGGCTGCAAGCGTCCGAGCCGCTCGAAGGGCTACTGCTCGGCGCACTACCAGAAGCTGCGGCTGCTGATGCGCACCAACCGCCGGCCGGCCGAGTGGGTGGACGACGCGAAGCCGCAGTCCGTGCGTGAGGTGAAGCTGCCGCGCGGGCGTGCCGCGAGCAAGGCGCTCCAGGCGGCCACGCCGAAGACGCCGCCCAAGGCCGCCGAGCCGCCCAAGCCCAAGGCGTGGGTGCGCAAGAAGGGCAAGGGCGACAGGGTGTCCCTGCACTGAGGCGCCGCCGTGCCGTGAGCGCTGCCCACCGGGGGTGAGGCAGCGCGTCGCGCCGGCCACGTCCCTGCGGTGGTGCTGGACCTGGAGCATCCAGTCCAGGCCGTCACCCGAGGGCCGTCATCCCGTCCTGCCGGGCCGCCGAAAGTGACCTTCCGTGAAGCGGCCGGGGGAAACCCGCGTTCCTGTCCAGGCGAGCGGGCCAGATGCCGGACATCGGGGCGCGCGCCGTCGTTGACAGTGCCCGGTCAGAATGGGATTCGGGCCGCATGAGCGAGCAAGGCTATCCGGTCACCGTGGCGGTGCGGCGTCCCGATGGACGTGTGGAACAGGTGCGCGTGGGCACGGCGTTCAAGAACGCCGAGGGCTTCACGCTGAAGCTGGGAGAGATGTCGATTGGCAGCGCGCCGGACGCGGCGGCCGCGGCTCCGCGCCGTGCGGCGGCTCCGGCGGGCGGCGGCGGTGGTGGGGGCGGAGACGGAATGGTCTTCCCCAACTACGGCCGCAGCAAGGGCGCCCCGGTCTCGGGCGCGAGCATGGGCGACCTGGAGTTCTACGCCAACGGCGCGCGGCGCTCGCTGAACGACCCGAGCAAGTCGCGCTGGCACGACAAGGAGCGCCAGCTCCTGGCCGCCATCGAGGCGGAGATGGCGCGCCAGCAGGGCGGCGGTGGCGGCGGCGGCGGCGAGAGCTACGGCGGTGGTGGTGGCGGCGGCCGGGGTGGTGCCGGAGGCTTCGGGGACGACGACATCCCCCCGCCGGGCGACGACGACAACATCCCGTTCTGAGTCACGGAGTGGAACTGGCGCGTCCCTCTCCGGCTGAAGGAGGGGGACGCGGGTAGCACCGGTCCTCGCGCGGGTGTCAGCCCGTTCCCTCGGGAGTGAGGCTCCCGGGCAGGCTCCCGCGGTGCGCAACGCGCACCCCCACGAAGGTCAGCAGCCCTCACCCCGGCACGGGCACCTGTCCGGCATACGGCAGCCACACGGTGAAGGTGGTGCCCTGGCCCACGGTGCTGTGGACGGACACCTCGCCATGGTGGCTGTCGACGATGCGCCGGACGATGGCGAGCCCCAGCCCGGTGCCGCTGGCGCGCGTGGTGTAGAAGGGCTCGAAGATGCGCGCCCTCACCTCGGGGGCCATGCCGTGCCCGGTATCGGAGATGGTGAGCCGGGCATGCGGCGCGCCCGCGCGCGTGTCGGGCTCGAGCTTCGTGGTGAGGGTGCCGCCGCCGGGCATGGCCTGCATGGCATTGGTGAAGAGGTTGGTGAGCGCCACGTGGAGCAGCTGCGGGTCCACGGCGACGGGCGGCAGGCTCTCGTCAAGGGTGCGCGAGACGGTGATGTGCGAGGGGCCGGAGCGCAGGGACGCGCTCAGCGCGCCTTCCACCACGGGAGGCAGCGACTGGGGCTGCAGCCGGGGCTCCATGGGGCGCGCGAAGTCGAGCAAATCGTTGACGATGAGGTCCAGCCGCCGCACCTCCTCGTCCATGACGTCCAGCATGGTGCCCGCGGGGCCGACCAGGTTGGGGGCCAGTCGGCGCAGCGCCGCTACGGCGTTGGAGATGGCGCCCAGCGGGTTGCGCACCTCGTGGGCCACGGTGGCGCTCAGCTCTCCGAGCGCTGCCATGCGCTCGCTCCGCACCAGCTCCGCCTGCGTGGCCGCCAGCGTGCGCAGTGAGTCGCGCAGCTCCTGATTCAGGTGGCTCACCTCGTCCTGGGCGCGGCGCCGCTCGCCGAGCGCGCTGGCCAGCAGCAGTCCGGACATGCTGGCGGCGGCGAGGAACGACTGGAGGTAGGCGAGGCTGAGGTTGTGCCATGCAGCCAGGGCGAAGGGGCCGCAGCCGTGGGCGGTGTGCCAGAGGGCCACGGTGGACAGCACGGCGGTGGCCAGGGCGGAGCCGCGGACCTCGAAGCGCAGCGCGGCCCACAGCAGGAAGGGGAAGGCCAGGTACGTCATCGGGTGAAAGGCGACGGTGTCCGGGGCCGTGGGGGGCGCGGTGCGGAACACCAGGTGCGTGGCCATGCCCAGGCACACCAGCAGCGCCGCCAGCTCCCCGCCGCGCCGGAGCGTCCACCGGGCCTTTCCGCCCGTCAGCCAGGTGAGCAGCAGCGGCGCCACCACCAGGACGCCCATGGCATCGCCAATCCAGAACACGCGCCACGTGGACCAGAAGCCCTGCGGCGCCAGCTGCACGCGCGTCATCAGCAGGCCCACGCCCACGGTGGCGCCGAGCGCGCAGCTGCCGAGGGCGGCCAGCCCCACCAGCCCGAGCACGTCCCGCACCCGGTCCAGTGAGGGGCGGAAGCGCACCAGCCTGCGCAGGAGGAGGGCCCCCACCGCCGCCTCCATGAGGTTCCCCCCGGCGATGCCCAGCACGTCGGGCAACTTTGCCCACACCTCGTGGAAGGCGATGGTGCCCGTGAGCAGGGACGCCAGCAGCAGGGCGGGCCACTCGCGGTACCGGGTGAGCAGCAGCGCCGCGAGCGCCACGCCGCTCGGGGGCCACATCGCGGACACATTCTCGGGAGGGAGGACGAGCAGCCCGCCCAGCCTGGCGGACACCCCGTAGGCCACGGCGAGGAGCACGAGCCGCGCGAGCGGCCACCACCTGCGCGAGTTGAGCCTGGACGTGAGCACGCGCGCGATTCCGCCTGACTCCCGCTCCGGGGGGCCGTGCCCGGAGCCACTGCCGAGCCGCCGAGCCTTGCACGGGGCCCGCACGTCAGGAAGCGAACTGAGGGGCGGGAGCCATCCTGGCCCGGGGGAGATCCACCCGGGGCCCCTCGCCGCAATCACTCCATGTGGAAGCCGACAGGCCGCCACGTGGGAAGTCGCTACGGCTGCAGCGTCCCGAATACCCCGGTGTATCGCGGCCTCGCGAGTGAGGACCGACACCTGGGGTGAATGAGATGCCCACTGAGAGGGGAAAGCCCCTCAGGCCGTGCTTCATTCTCATCCCCTGATACTTCAATCTTGAAGTACGATGTCCATTTCAGGAAGTACGGCCATTTACCGGACCATCCGGACACAGGATGCTTCACGAGTGAATCGCCCGACAGTGCCGAATCAATGTCATTTCAATGACTTCGAAAGTGGCCTGGATCCTGCTCAACCGCATGAAGGCAGGGAATTCCTTCCATCCAGTCTGGCTGTGGAATGACGGGGCCATGAAATGACATCCAATGTCTGTGTTGTTGGAGCCGGTGCCTTCGTTCCTTCACGGATTGTGAGCAATGCGCGCATCGCGAAGGCCATCCCCGGGTGGCCGGCGGAGCGAATCGAAGAGAAGATTGGCGTCCGCGAGCGCCGCTTCCTCTGGGACATCGACGAGGTGACGGGCCGCGCGGTGCCGCCGCCGGAGAACGACGGCCACATCTACCCGGCGAACAACACGGACATGTGCGAGGTGGCGCTGAAGAAGGCGCTGGCGCAGTCCGGAGTGGCGGCGGGCGAGCTGGACGCGCTCTTCGTCGTCACCTGCACGCCGGACGCGCCGCACTTCAACCACGACGCCATGGAGCTGCACCGGCGGCTGGAGCTGCGCGAGGACGCCTTCGCGCTGCTGGTGGACGACGGCTGCGGTGGTACGCCGTACGTGCTGGACCTGGTGAAGAAGATGATGGAGGGCGGGCGCTTCCGCACGGTGGCGGTGGTGGCCTCGGCCTTCACGTCGCCGCTGGTGAACCGGGAGGTGTACACGGACGAGCTGCCTCCCGGCCCGGGGCGCAGCCGGGCGCTGCAGGGCTACCTGTCCATGTACGTCTTCGGCGACGGAGCGGGCGCGGTGGTGCTCCAGTCGAAGCCGGGCGAGGCGGGGAGCGAGGGCATCCTCGCCTCCTTCTCGGGCAATGCGCATGGGGACCTGGTCATCCGCAAGGGTGGCGGCGTGCTGAAGCTGCCGTACCAGCCGGGGCGGATGCGTCCGGCGGACATGGCCTTCGTGGTGGACGGCTTCAAGGTGGCGCGCAGCTACCCGGAGTACATGCAGAAGTGCCTGGACACGATTCTGGACCCGCGTCCGGAGATGCGTTCGCAGGTGAAGCGCTACTACTTTCACCAGCCGAACAAGCGGGTGATGGACGCCTTCGTCGACCGCGCCGGCCTGCCCCCCGAGGCGGTAGCGTGCAACGTGGACCGGTACGGCAACACCTCCGCGGCGGGGATGCTCATCCTGATGGCGGAGGACCTGGAAGCAGGGCGGGTGAAGCTGGGTGGCGGTGACCTGGTGGTGGTGGCGGCGGTGGGAGCGAACATCCACTACGGCGCGCAATTGGTGAGGCTATGACCGACAAGGGCAGACCCGTCGAAGGGCTCGATGTGAGCGTCTCCAAGGACCTGGAGACGCGGCTGGCGATGGCCACGAAGGACGACACCGCGCGCGGGCTGTTCTTCAACGGCGTGGTGGCGGCGGTGAAGGTGCTGGGCGGTGACGCGGCGGTGGAGCGCTGCCTGGCGGCGAGCGGAGAGAAGAAGTTCATCGACTTCTTCAACTACCCGGTGGCGGCGTTCCTGCGGCTGGCCTTCTCGGCGGCGCAGCTGATGGGGCCCAAGTACGGCGGCTTCAACGGGGCGCTGCGGCGCATGGGCGTGGTGGCCACGCAGGACTTCCTGTCGTCGGCGGCGGGCAAGACGCTGCTGCTGCTGGCGTCGGACAGCCCGAAGCGGCTGGTGGGCAACCTGCACGCGGGCTACCGCGCGGCGGTGAGCTACGGCGAGCGCGGCGTGACGTGGACGGGAGACAAGACGGGCGTCTTCTTCATGAAGCGCGACTTCATGCCGCCGGCCTACCACGAGGGCACGCTGCAGGCGGCCATCGAGGCGGTGGGTGGCAAGCAGGTGGAGGTCCACGGCCGGCAGACGGGGCCGCTGGACACCGAGTACACGCTGTCCTGGCAGTAGCGGCCCGCGAGGGCTCGCGGCTCCCGCCCTGAAAGGGGCGGAAGGTGGGAGGGGTTTGCCCGGAGCGTTGGGGCGGCCCTGGTGCTTGAAGGCTTCAACGTCCCACTTCCCATGAAGGGAGGGGCGGGCGCACGGGAGAGGTGTGTCCGTGCGCTGGAGGTGTCGCGGTAGGCGACTGAAACAACCCCGCGGTCCGGATGGAGAACTCCATGTCGCGTATGCAGGGTGGTGCAGTGGTGGTGCTGGGAATGCTGGCGCTGGTGTCGGTGGCCTCCGAGGCCCAGGCCGGCGAGGTGGTGTACCAGTTCCGCACGGAGGAGGACCCGGCGTCGCCTCCGGACCTGGCGGTGTGCGCGGCGGCGCCCTTCGCGGTGAATGTGCGGCTGGGCGGGAGTGTCTACGTGCCGCTGCACAGCATCCGGGATGGGCAGGTGGTGTTCGAGGGCCGCAAGCGGGTGGGCTCGGCGACGGCGTGCGTGAGGCTGACGGACTTCACCTTCCCGCCGGGGCAGCAGGTGCCCTTCTACGCGCGCTTCAACCTGCCAGACGGGAGCTTCACGGCGTCGGGCACGTGCACGCTGGTGAGCAACAACGTGCCGGAGGCGGGGCTGGTGCTGGCCGGGTGCGCGCTGAAGCTGGTGGACGTGCCGCGAGGCTTCGTGGGAGGCACGGTGTCCAGCACCAGCGTGTTCAACCCGTTCCAGCTGCCCGGGTACGCGACGGGCTCGTACTACACGCTGTACGCCTTCCGTGACGACCGCCGCCGCGACGCGCGCGAAGAGCGTGAGGAGTGGGACGAGCGGGAGGCCGCCGAGCGCACCGCCGCGGCCGAGCAGTAGGCCCAGGCTTCCGGCCCGCCGCGAAGGCGCCGGATGTGATGGGCGCACCATTCCCGCCTGTCGGTGGACCGGGTGATGATGCGCTCCATGGACCGCAAGCGGATGGAGCTCTACACGGCGCTCGGGTATCGGGCGCCAACGGCCTCACGTCTCGGGCGCAGCACGGTGTCGCAGCCCGAGGCGGAAGCGCAGGAACTGTCACCGCTCGAGCCGGAAGAGCTCGATGCGCTGCGAGCCCGCTTCCTGAGCGAGCCCGACGAAGTGCTGCACCTGGCGCGAGCGAGCCTGGGCTCGCCGATATCGGAGCTCGACTTCGCACGCGTACTCCAGGAAGCGGAGCAGGCACTCCGCGACCCGGAGGCGGCGCTCCAGGCGCTGCGGCATCCGCCGTTTCAAGCGAAGGCGTCGGTGCGGCTGCCCCCGGACTTCCGCTTCCCGCTGATGACGGACGAAATCCCCATCGACCCGTCGCGCACGAAGTTCGAGCCGGTGGCGGACCTGCGAGGCTGGCTGCTCTTCACGGGCAAGGCGTGGCTGCGAGGCGCCACCGTACCGAAGGCCCCTTTCCGCAGGCACGATAGCGAGCGCCACCCGAGCCGCTTCCGCTACCCGCTGCGCGAGCCCGCGCCCGGGAAGCCCGTGGAGCTGGCGCTGTTCTCCGACTTCGGCACGGGCGAATACCCCGCGCGCTACCTGACCCGGCAGCTACTCATGCGAGGCGAGCGCCTGGAGTACGCGGTGCACCTGGGCGGCGTGTACTACGCGGGCCGGCAGGGAGAGTTCGACGCGCACGTGGCCGAGCCGCTGGAGTCGCTCCTGCCGGTGACGACGCTGCTGACGCTGAACGCGAGCGCGGAGATGCGCTCGGGAGGCTCGCCCTACTTCCGCTACCTCGACGAGCGCCGGGGCGCCGCGAGGACCCGCCAGGTGCAGGAGGGCAGCTACTTCTGTGTCGCCTCGGAGCGCTTCCAGCTCATCGGCCTGGACACGGCGTACTTCGAGCCGGGCCGGCACCGCGACGCGGAGCTGCTGGGCTGGCTGGACACGGTGCTCGCGGAGGGACGCCAGCGGGGAGCGGTGAACATCCTGCTGAGCCACGGAGCCCCGTACCGGTACGGAGCGAAGACGACGTCGCCCCTGCTGGAAGACCTGAAGTCGCTGGTGGTGGACTCGTCCCGAGTGGACCTGTGGTGCTGGGGAAGCACACCGTACGGAGCCCTCTTCGACCGGGGCTCGGGGCTGCCCTTCGTCGGAGCGAGCCTCGGACACGGAGGCCTGCCGATACCCAGGGTTGAGCCGGGACACACCGCCCCCGCGCCCCTGCGCTTCCTGGAGTCCAACCCCCGCTTCCCCGAGTGGACGGGAGTCCGTCCGGAGCTGGGCAACAACGGCTACGGCTCGCTGCTGCTGCACGAGGACGGAGCGGTGGACCTGCGGTTCCTCGACTGGATGGGGAACCTGCGCTGCAAGGCGAGGCTGGCCCGTGAAGAGGGCCACGGCCCGTTGCTCATCCAGCACCTCGAGCTCGGAGACGCGTGAGCACGCTGCGAGCCGGAGTCACACCCGCGCGCGCGTGTACCAGGGAGCCCGCGCCGGCACGGCCATCATCCGCTGCACGTCGCGAGGCACGGGCACGGTGGTGTAGTGGAGCCGGTAGCCGCGAGGCAGCGTCTTCCAGTAGGTGACCTGCCACGGAACCAGCTCCTCGCCGCGCTTCGAAGCGTGCACGGGCTGGTTCCCATCGCCGAGCGTCTCGTGGAAGCGCACTTCCTCCTCGGCGGTTTCGAGGCTCGCGGCCTCGATGACCCAGGCGTCCGCGGCCCCGTCGGCAGTGGGCTCCTCGCCGGCGTTGACGTAGCGGCTCCAGTCGGGGCGGGCCTGCCGCTCCCAGGCGGCGCCTCCCTCGGGGGTGAGCGAATAGCCGAAATAGGAGCGGTTCCGGCGCGCGTCGATGGCGCGGGAGATCTGCTCCGGGGAGTACAGCTCCTCCAGTCCATCCGGCATCTCGTGCACGCGGATGAAGCCGCGCTCGGAGAGGAAGGACAGCCGCTCGCACAGCTCCTCGCGAGAGAAGCGCGGGTCATCCGGCATGTGCAGCGCGACGTGGGGATTCGGCTCCGCGAGCATGTGCAGGGGCGTGGGCAGCTCCATGGCGACCTCCAGGAGCCAGAGGTCCAGCACGTCCACGTTTTCGTTCTCGGGAGGCGTCATGGTCCTGAGGATAGAGCAACCCGGTCCGCCAGGTGGATTATTACGAATTCGGAACTTCCGAAATCGGAGCATGTGTTATGCAAAGGAGCATGAAGCCGCTCCGCCTCGTCCTGGACGTGCACCGCGCCACGCACCGCATCGGCCTGTTCCTCGAAGAGGCCGAGCCCCCGCTGGACGTGTCCCAGGGCGAGGCACACCTGCTGGCGTACTTGCTGGAGGTGGGAGACACCTCGCTGGGCGAGCTGCACGCGGCCTTCGCGCACAAGCGCTCCACGCTCACCAGCTACGTGGACCGGCTGGAGGCGAAGCGGCTGGTGCGCAGGGAGCTGCGGCCCGAGGACCGGCGCTCGTTCCAGGTATCGCTGACGGCGGCGGGCCGGACGCTGGCGACCCGTGTGCACCGGCACCTGGAAGCACTGGAGGCAGCAGCGCTGGAGGGGCTGTCGGCAAGGGACGTGGAGGCCCTCAAGAAGGGGCTCGCGGCCCTCGCGGAAGCGGGGGAGGCGGAGCCGCCGAAACGGAAGTCACGCACCAGGGGAGGTGGCGGATGAGCGCACCGGCGGCGAAGAAGCAGGAGCAGATGACGGACGCGGACTTCCTCGCGGCGGTGGATGCGGCCACCTATCCGGGCGCGGACTTCCGACACCGCGAGCACGTGCGGCTGGCCTGGCTGTGCCTGCGCGAGCACGGCTTCGAGTCCGGCCTGGAGCGGGTGCGCAGCCTCATCCAGCGCTACGCGGCGGCGCTCGGAGCGACGGGCAAGTACCACGAGACGCTCACCCGGGCCTGGGCGGAGCTGGTGCAGGCGGGGCTCGACGCGGCCCCGGGCCTCACGTCCTTCGACGCCTTCCTGGAGGCGAGGCCGGAGCTGACGGACTCGCGCCTCCTGGACCGGCACTACCGCAAGGAGACGCTGGACTCACCGGCGGCGCGGGCCGGCTGGGTGCCGCCGGACGTGGCGCCGCTGCGGTGACTCACGGCCCCTGGACGCCGCGCTCCTTCATGAACTTGTCCAGCGTCGCGCGAGCCTGGGAGCGGACCTTGTTCTTCAGCAGCGGGGTCCACCCGAGCAGCAGGCCCATGGGCCCGAGGGCCTGACGTGACCACGCGTGGAAGTTGAAGCGGTCGCGGTGGCGGAGAATCTTCCCGTCGCGGAACTCGAACTCGGCGTCGATGCGGTTGATGACCTTCCGGCCCGTGCCGCTGAACGTGTAGTGCGCGTCCCAGTGGGCGCGGCCGGTGCGGTCATCGGCCTGGACGTCGCGGAAGGTGAGCTCCAGGTCCTTGCCGCGCTCGCAGAGCATGGTCCACATGGAGGTGACGCCGCCGTGGCGCAGGCCGACGAAGACCTCGTCGGAGAACTCGGCGTCGGGGTGGTAGCAGGCAGCCATGGCCTTCGCGTCGCGCTTCTGGAACGCGGTGTAGAAGTCCGTGATGAGCTGGGAGTGCGGGTGCATGAGACAGGTGTAGCAGACCTGTCAGTATGAGTGCGCCAACTGTCCGGCGTTCACCTGCGGGCGGGAGGCTGCTCCGGGGGACGCTGTCAGGAGGTTGGCACGTCCTTACCTCACCCGACACAGCGCCGCATGGCGTGGCGTCGGGAGGGGTGGGGCACATGGGGAGTCCGAAGCGCGGCGGCACGGTGGGGGCGCTGCTGGCTGCGGCGGTGACGGTGATGGCGGTGCTGCCCGGAAGCGCATGGGCGCAGGTCTTCTCGCCGGCGCGCACCCTGACGACGACGGCGGCGAGCTACCAGGAGCCCCAGGTGTCCGCGCTCGGCGCAGACGTGCACGTGGCCTGGGTGGACGCGGCCACGGGGGCGGGGGACGTGTACTACCGGCGCAGCGCGGACGGCGGCGCCACCTTCGGCACGGTGCGGAACCTCAGCCAGGACGGAATCACCCCTGAGGAAGAGGCACATGACGTGCGGGTGCTCGCGCAGAGCAGCCGCGTCTACCTGACGTGGGTGGAGGGCGGCCTGCGCTTCCGCTCGAGCGATGACGGCGGCGCCACCTTCGGCCCGGTGCTGGAGCTGACGAGCTACTCCGAGGGCGGCCTGCGCCTCGCGGCCAGCGGCGACAACGTCTACATTCACTGGTACCGCTCGGCCGAGGACGAGGTGGGCGACGTCCTCTTCATCCGCAGCCCGGTGGCGGGGCACGTCTTCGCGGACCTCGACGTCCTGAGCGAGAACCGCCGCTACGGCGGCGTCGAACTGGCGGCGCGCGGGGACAACGTCTACGCGCTGTGGGACGACGGTGGCTCCAACGACGGCTCGGACCTCTTCTTCCGGCGCAGCACGGATGGCGGCGTCACCTTCGGCCCCATCCTCCGCCTCACCGACACCGACGCCGAGTCCGACCAGCAGGAGCTCGCGGTGCTGGGCAACAGCGTCTACGTGGTGTGGAGCGAGTGCGACTTCCCCACGTGCGAGGTGCGGCTGCGCAGGAGCACGGACGCGGGCGCCACCTTCGGCCCGGAGGTGAAGGTGAGCCACGCCCCGGCCACGGCCTTCGACCCGAGAGTCGTGGTGAGGGATTCGAGGGTGTTCGTGTCCTGGGTGGGCCAGACGCCCGAGCGGTACGAGTCGGACGTGTACCTCTCCATGAGCCTGGACGGGGGCGCCACCTTCGCAATGCCAGTGAACGTGAGCGCGTCGGCGGCGGACTCGCGGGACGCGCGGCT
Source organism: Pyxidicoccus caerfyrddinensis (assembly GCF_010894405.1). Classification (GTDB taxonomy): domain Bacteria; phylum Myxococcota; class Myxococcia; order Myxococcales; family Myxococcaceae; genus Myxococcus; species Myxococcus caerfyrddinensis. The sequence continues at coordinate 2,833 of NZ_JAAIYA010000021.1, read as the reverse complement.
GATTCCCGCGGGCACGGGCGTCAGGCTGGTCTGGACGGAGGGCTACTTCGGCGAGCGGGACGTGTACACGCGCGCCACGGCGGGCTTCGGCCTGGCGCTGGGGGCCGCGGAGAACCTGAGCCGCACGGCGGCGGGGGACTCGGGGGAGGCGTCCATCGCCGCCTCGAGGTGTGGAACCCAGGCGCATGTGGTGTGGCTGGAGTGGGCGGAGTCGGGCAACTCGGTGCGGTACCGGCGGGCCTCGCTGCCCTTCTCGTCCCTCTACTGCGCGCTGCTCCCGGAGGCCCGCTAGCCATCCAGGGATGCGGGAGGCGGCCCGGCGCCCCGGGGGAGGGCTTGGGGGCCCGGCATTCCGGGGCCCCGGGGTGTATGCCGCTGGACCGTTGGGATGCGGAATGGCGCGGCGGCGGGCGAGCGTGCATGGCAGATTCGGGCCCATGGCTCGCGACATCGTCATCTGGCCCCACAAGGTACTCACCTCGCCCACGAAGCCCGTGACGGACTTTGGCCCCCCGCTCCAGAAGCTGCTGGAGGAGATGGCCGAGTCGATGAAGGAAGCAGAGGGCATCGGCATCGCCGCCAACCAGGTCGGCGAGCCGCTGCGCGTGGCGTTGGTGGGACGCGAGGACGGAACGTCCTTCGAAATCGTCAACCCGCAGCTGTTGGAGAAGAAGGAGCCCGTGACGATGGAGGAAGGCTGCCTCTCCGTCCCCCGGGAGTGGGAGAAGTGCCCGCGCTTCCACCGGGTGAAGGTGCGCTACCAGGACAGGACGGGCGAGTGGCACGAGGTGGAGGCGGAAGGTCGGCTCGCCCACGTGCTGCAGCACGAAATCGACCATCTGGACGGGCACGTCTTCGTGGACCACCTGTCCAGCCTCAAGCGCACGCTCATCCTGGGACGGATGCAGAAGCTCCAGAAGGCGAAGGCCCGGCAGCAGAAGGACTAGGACCGGGACACCGGGGGGAAGCCATGGCCACACACACCATTCCCGAGCGGGTGAAGACCTTCCGCGAGGAGTACCGCCGGAAGTACGTGGGCCCGCGCTACTCGGGGAGGGCGCACTTCGCCTTCACCAGCCTCGGTGCGCTGGCGGCCATCGGCTTCTCGCTCTCCCGGCTGGATGCGGTGCGGCCCCTGGAGTGGCTGACGGTGCCCGCGGTCTTCCTGCTGGGAAACGTCGTGGAGTTCCTCGGCCACCGCGGGCCCATGCACCATCGCCGCCGGGGGCTGAGGCTGCTCTTCCAGCGACACACCGAGCAGCACCACCGCTTCTTCACCCACGAGGCGCTCGCCTACGAGTCCGCGCGGGACGTGAAGATGGTGCTCTTCCCGCCCGTGCTGCTGCTCTTCTTCCTGGGGACCATCGCCACGCCGCTGGCGGCGCTGTGCTTCGCGCTCGTCACGCCGAACGTGGGCTGGCTCTTCGCGGCCTCGGCCGTGGGCTACTACCTCACCTACGAGTGGCTCCACTTCTGCCACCACCTGCCGCCCGAGCACCCCGTGGCGCGGCTGCCGCTGATGGCGCGGCTGCGGCGCCACCACCAGGCGCACCACGACCCCTCGAAGATGCAGCGGTACAACTTCAACATCACCGTGCCCTTCTCGGACTGGCTCTTCGGCACCACATGGCGGCCGGGAGCTCCCAGCGGGGTAGATCAGCCGGAGCCCTCGAGCCCCCGGGCCGGACTGGACTCCTGAGAAGGCCCGCCCGGTCGCTGTCCGAGCGGCAAACCGGGGATTTTGCTGGAGGAAGGGGCTTTCTGGGGGAGGGGGTTCACACCCCTGAAGGGGCTGCATAAATCCCCGATTGCGACGGCGTGACCTGCAGCTTCGATCATGAGGAATTGACGCCCTCGTCACGAAGCGTTAGTAACTGAACCTCCGCTCGACGCCCTGGTGCCTCTGCCGGGTGGCGAATGGGGGAAGAAAAAGGTCAACGAAGCGTGTTGACCCTGAACGCGGTGGTGGTAGAAGCCGCGCCCCCTCGAACGAACGGCTGATCTCAGCAGCTCGCCGGGGCGGACAGAAGAAATTCGAAGGTTCGACCAAATAGGTTGATCCACGGAGCGGCGGTGGTAGAAGCCGCGCCCCACTCGACGAACTCGCTGGCGGGCAGCAGCAGCCAGAAGGATTCGCCGGGAGCAGGACGGTAGAAAGAGTCAGCAAGTAGCGGTTGACTCGAAGCGCGGTGGTGGTAGAAGCCGCGCCCCTCGCACCGAAGCCCGCGCACTGGCGCGGAAGGCACTTCGGAGGCGGGACAGCAGCACCGACAGACTGAATACGGCGGTCGACGAAGCGAGTTGACAGAAGATGCGGCGGTGGTAGAAGCCGCTCCCCGACGAAAAAGAAAAGCCCGGGAAGAAGTGGAACGGGCGGTTCGGTTGGGGAAGTCAACGAAGCAGCGGTTGACAGGGACGGCGGCGAAGCGGTAGAAGCCGCGCCCCCTCGAAAGAAAACAGCGGAAGCCACTGGGCGGCGCTGAAGACTTCGAGAGGCCAAGAGGACGCAAAAGTCGAAGTTGACAACGGATGCGGACTCAAATAAAGAATGCGGCCCCGCCGGTTGGAAACGGCAGGCGGCAAGAGCAGCAACGGTAACAAAAAGTCGCGGATGGTACAAGCGACTCGGTCTTTGAAAACCAAATAGCAAGCCCAAGTAGAAGACAGATTGCGGAAACCGCAGTCAATTCTTTGACGGTGCCAGCCAGGTCGCGCTGAGAAGCGCAGCCGGCAGCACCGATATGAATCAGCGAGTCGAAAGCCCTTTAGCGGGCCGAGACTGACGCCGGTTCAATTCTTCAAAAAAATACAATTGGAGAGTTTGATCCTGGCT